>NZ_JBUYUZ010000001.1:0-4872102 GCF_055232035.1 Nocardia sp. Tas62D01 | reverse complement strand
TCGCGGATCGAGCCGTAGAACATGCGCTGGGTGCCGATGCCGTCCTGCGCGTCGGGGTGCTGGGTGTGCGGCAGCCACTTGGTCCACTCCCATTCCCGCGCGGTGTCCGGCCCGCACACGACAGCGACCAGCACTTGATCGGGCGCCTGGAACATGCACAGCTGCACCAACATTGCGCGGGTCATTTCCCTGGCCTCGGCGCGATCGCCGTCCAGGGCGATGGTCGCGAAGCCCTTTACCGCGATCGCGGTGGGCAGGTCGGGGACCGTCGAGTGCGCGCGCACGAAACGGCGCAGCGACACCGCGGCAATCGGTTCCAGTTCCTCGACCGGGCCGGTCTCCGGCGCGACCAGCCGGGTGGCCAGCCGCTGTCCGCCGATGCCGATGCGGGCATGGCAGAAGTCCTTGTCACCGGCGCGCCGCTCCCACATGCGGCTGGTGCCGGCCAGCATCCAGATCAGACCCGGTTCCGGATGGCTCCACTCGACGGAAGCGCGCTGCTGCCGGGCGGTCTCGTCGACATCCTTGCGGACCTGATCGAGGTAGCGCAGGTAGTCCTTGCGGTCCTCGTTCGCCTCGGCGGCCTTCGCCCCCTTGCCACCGCCCTGACCAGCGAACATTCCGACCATGGAGAAGACCATCATCATCGGGAACATCATCGTCATCGGGTTCGATGAGATGCCGCCACCCTGGGTGAACATCAGGGCCATCATCCCGACCATGCCCACCACCATGACGACGGGCATCAACTTGCCGAGCAAACTTCCGGGTGTCACCCGGGGGATCTCGGGCGGCGGCTGCAGGGTGACTTCACCGCCGGGAGAACGCGGCATCTCTCGACGCGCACGGCGCTGGAACCGGACTGTGCTCATCGGACGAGAAATCCCCCTTTTCACAGCTGTACTTCGGGCTCAGTGTAGAGCCGGCAGCTGACATGTCGTACAGTTCGACCAGCATTCTGCTGCCCGAACCGTGGGTTCGCAAGCTCGCCCCCTGGGTATGCCAGTTGCGGAAACACGAGGTAGAAGACGAGTTGGGGGAAGCTTGACACACGCGCGACTTGACCACATCGACGAGGAATCCTCGCGGGGGATCGTCCGGGCGCCGGATCTTGCCCGGGTGACGATTCTGGCCAAGCACACCCAAGTGGATATGGCGATTCCGGTCGATGTGCCGGTCGCGCTGGTGATCCCGAGTGTCGTCGACATGGTCGCTCAGCACAGCCGCACCAATGACTTCGACAACGAGGGCGAGCGCTTCGAGCCCGCCGAGTGGGTGCTTGCCCGCATCGGCCATCCGCCGTTCTCCAACTCGCTGAGCCTCGGCGAACACGGTGTGCGCGACGGCGAACTGCTCATGCTGGAGAGCGCCTCGCACACCGCACCGACGCCGCTGTTCGACGACATCATGTACAACGTCGCGATCGCGGACACCGATCACTACCGCAGCTGGACCCCGCAGATCGCGCGGATCACCGGTTCGATCCTGGCGGCGATCGCCATGATCGTCGGGTGCGCGGGACTGCTGCTGTCCCAGGATGCGCTGCCGGGCTGGGTGAGCGGCGCGATCGCGCTCGGCGTGGCGATCCTGCTCGTGGTCGCGGGCATGGTGCTCAGCCGTATGTATGACGATACCGGGACGGCTCTGGTGCTCGGCGGCTGCGCGCTGCCCGCCGCGTTCACCGCGGGCATGCTGCTCGTACCCGATCACTACGGGTGGGCGCACGTGCTGCTCGGCGCGGTGCTGCTCGGTGCGACGGCGGTACTCGCCTGGCGCGTCACCGGTGTCGGCCTGGCGCTGTTCATCGGCGCGAGCACCCTTGCGGTGTACGCGGTTCCGGCCGCGCTGGTCGGTTTGCTCACCGACCAGCCGGTGCGCGCCATCGGCGCGGTCGCGGCCGCGCTCGGACTCGGCGGGCTCTCGCTGGCGCCCCGGGTTTCCATGCTGATCGCGAAACTGCCACTGCCGCCGGTGCCTTCGCCCGGCACCCCGATTGACCCGACCGAGGATGATCCCGACGATCACCGCGCGCTGCCGACCATGGACGCGCTGCGCGTGAAGTCGGAACGGGCCCGGATGTACCTCGGTGGACTCGTCGCGGCGACCACGTTTGTCACCGTGGCGGGCGCGCTGGCGGCCACCGATCCCGCCGGCGACGGGCCCTACTGGCAGGGCATCGCGCTGGCCCTGGTCTGTGCCGTGGTGCTGATGTTCCGCAGCCGCACCTACGCGGGCGCCGAACAGGCGGTGGTGCTGATCGCGGGCGGCGCCGGGATCGTGCTGATCATGTTGGTGGGAGCCGGCATCCGCATGGAGCAGCCGCTGGTCATTTTCGCGGCGGCGATGATCATGGTGATCGCCGCGCTGATCCTCGGCATCATCATCCCGAACCAGTCGGCGACGCCGCCGATGCGCCGTGGCGTCGAGCTGCTGGAGTACGCGTTCGTCGCCGCCGTGCTGCCGCTGGTGTTCTGGGTGGCCTCGCTCTACTCCCTCGTCCGCGGGCTATGAGCGAGCGTAGCGAGCGAACGATGAGCACCGCCGCCAACGCAGTCATGAACGCGGCCCTGCGCGTCGCGGCCGTGGCCGTAACGCTTGGCCTGAGTGCGTCTTTCGGTCTCGGCGCTGGTCAGGGCGTCGCGTACGCCGACCGTCCACCACCGGTCAACCCCAGCCTGCTGCCCGCGGGCGACCCGGCGGTGCCGCCCGAAAAGACCGAGGTCCCACCGAATTCCGTCTGCTCGAGCACCACTCCCGGCGGTGACGGCCCCAGCATCCCCGCCGCGCAACGCTCGCTCGACCTGGACAGCGCCTGGCGGTTCTCCAAGGGCGAGGGCCAACTGGTCGCGGTTGTCGACACCGGTGTGGCGCGGCATCCGCGGTTGCCGGGGCTGATTGCCGGCGGCGACTTCGTGGCCAACGTCGGCGACGGCACCGAGGACTGCGACGGTCATGGCACATTCGTCGCGGGTCTCATTGCCGCATCGCAAGTGGATGGCCAAGGCTTCTCTGGAGTAGCACCCGAGGCGCGCATTATGACCATTCGGCAGACCAGCAAGATGTATCAGAAAGAAGGCCGAGCCAGGGAACGCAACCCTGAAGACCTGCCCGAAGGGTACGGAAACCTCCCCACGATGGCGTCAGCGGTCAGGCGAGCCGCCGACGCGGGTGCCAGCGTGATCAATATTTCCGAAGTCTGGTGCGGTCCGGAGAATGACCGTGATGGACAGATCGGCGCCGCAGTGCAGTACGCCACCCTCGTGAAGAACGCGGTCGTGGTGGTTGCTGCGGGCAACCAGGATGGCCCCTGCAAGACCGACAATCCGGTGATCGATCCGTTTGACCCCACCGGTGACCCATGGAGCAAGGTCAAAGTGAATGTCGCCCCGGCCCGTTGGGACGATTACGTGCTCGCGGTTGGCTCGATCGATGCCAGCGGCGCGCCGTCCAAGTTCACTGTGCCCGGCCCGTGGCTGAGCGTGGCCGCGCCGGGCGAGAACATGGTCTCGCTCGATCCGCGCGGTAGCGGCACCGCCACCGGCACCGTCGACCAGCGGGGACAACAGCAGACGATCAACGGCACCAGCTTTGCCACGCCGATCGTGTCCGGCGTGGTCGCGCTGGTGCGCGCCCGCTTCCCGGAACTGAGTGCGCAGGAAGTGATCAAACGCATCGAGGCCACCGCGCACGCGCCCGCCGAAGGCTGGAATCAGTACATCGGGTACGGCGCGGTCGACCCGATCGCGGCACTGACCAACGAGGTCACCGGCCCGCTGCCGCCCAAGCGCCCGAGCCCGGCCAAGCACACCCAGCTCTCGGTACCCGCAGCCGCGCCGATACCGGATCATCGGGCCCGCAATGTGGCGCTCATCGGCACCGCGATCATCGCGGCCGCACTGATTCTCGGCTATCTCGCGTCGTTCCCGATCCGCCGCCGGTTCGGAGTCACTTCCGACGACATGTGACGTCGGCGTGCGGGTGCCGACGCAGTACAGCCGCACCGCCACATGTCACCGCACCACCAAGCATCCGTCGTACCCGAACTAATCCGTCGCTCTGGCGAAAGCTATTACCCCAGAGTAGTTTTCGACCGAGCCAAGCTCACTTGGCCGATGCGACAGGCTGTTTCGACGGCGATGGATCGGGTGCGACACCGTCGTGCGCGATCATCGCTTCTTCCCGGCCCAGGGCGGGGCCGGGCGCGAGCAGGCCGACGATCGGCCACGGTGCGGGTTCCGGACGTACGTTCTGATCCGGATCCATCCCCAGTGCCTTTGCCGCTTCAGCATTCTTGATGCCGTACCGGACTCCCGTGTCGGCGATGTAGAACATGCTGTCCTTGCGGCGGCTGTCCGGCTCGATGCCGGTGCTCTGGATGAACGCGCCGGTGCCCGGCATGATGTACACCGAGTCGGCGTTGACCCCGGAACCGTCCGCCTGCGCGAGCGGCACCAGTTTGGCCTTGTCCGGAATCGGCAGGGCCACACCGGTGATCACCGACAGCTCGGCCCGATTGCCGCCGTCCTTGTTGTCGGCCGCCGCGGCGATCGGCTTCCAGGACAGGCAGCTGACCGGCTGATCCTTGGACTGGATAATCGACAGCGCGCTCTGCGGGTAGGACTCGACGCGCAACGCGTGCGAGACGTTCGCATAGGTCTTGTCGGTCTGGTCGATGGTGGTGGTCGACGCCGTGGTGCGGTACCGATTGCGAATGATGTTGGCGGTCAACGGAGAGATCTGCTGCAGGCCGTCCTGCAACACCACGTAGTGCGTGTCGGGCTCGGTGGGCACCTCCACCACGTCACCGATCCGATGGTTGGCGACCGAGTAGTTCACCGAACCACCCGGGTTGTCGATCGGGGGCGGAATGATCGGCAGCACTTCGGGAATCGTGTTGAGCAGGCCCTCCCCGATCGGCCTTGGGCTCGCGCCGGTGATGCCGAGCGCGTCGGTGACAGCCCGGTCGGTCATGTCGACCTGAGCCCGCTTGTTGTCGAACACCAAATACGTCGATTCTTTGCCCTGCACGAGCAGCGCCTTGTCCTTGCCCATGACCGAGGCCTTCTCGCCGAGCTCGGGTGCACCGGCAATCACCGAGGTGGTGAAGTCCTTGCTGCCGTCGTTCTTCAACTGGTCGCAGACGCTCCAGGCCCGGCCCTTGCCGTCTTTTTCGAAGCGCAGCGACTCCGGTGCACCGGGAATGCCGATCAGCTGCCCGCGCGGCTTCTTGCCGAGTTCGGAGTCCTTGACAACTGCGGGCTTCTCCGGCCCGCCCGCGGCCAGTCGGGCCGAGGCGAGGTTCAGCGTGGGATGCACGACGTCGTCGATGACCACGTAGACGCCGCCGGATTCCTTGCCGATCAGGATCTTGTTATTGCCGATCTTGTCCTGCGGGCGCAGCAGCGCGAGCACACCGCAACCGGCGAGAACGACGATGGCGAGCACCAGCCCCGCCGTGTACGCGCGCGACTGGGATCGCATCGGGTCGTGCAGCATTCGCACGTCCCGACGGACCAGGGCGTGTTCCATCCTGCGGACCAGGAAGCGGTAGCCGCTCACCTGCCAGCGGGTAGTGGGTTTTGAAGGCATGTTTCCTCCCCCGAACAGTGCTCACGTTCGCGGAACACAGTACAGTTCCCGGGGACTCTTGTTCAGCTCGGCCGGTAGAAAACGGCCGATATCGGGTACTTGGGGGACGATGATGGCCGATTCAGCCGGCGCGGGACCACGCCCGCTCCTCGGACGCATCTCGCTGCAGAACCTGCTGGTCGCGCAGGTAATCGGACTCGCCGCCGGAGTGATCGCGCTGATCGCCGGGCTCCCCGCCTGGTCCGCAGTGGCGGTGGCCGTGGTTGCCGCGCTGCTGCCGCTGATCCCGATCGCCAAACGGACCCTGCTCGACTGGATCGCCACCTGGTGGCGCTACGTCACCCGCAGCGACTACGAGATCGGCGACACCGTCGATTTCCGTGGCGCCGATGGTCGCTCGCTCGGGTTGTACTGGGACGGCACCCGGGTCGTCACGGTCGTCGAGGTGCTCGCGCCCAAGGGCGGGCTGACCCGTATCGCCCGCACCACGGTGCACGCCTCGCACCTGCTGCCGCTGCCGGAACTGGCCAAATGCCTCAACCAGCACGACATTCTGCTCAGCGGCATCGACATCATCAGCCACGGACACCGCAGCCGTTCCGGCACGCCCGCCGGCCAGATCTACGAGTCGCTGCTCGGCCCGCTGCCCGCCACCGCCCATCGCACGGTGTGGCTGGCCATCAGCTTCGACGCGATCGCCTGCCCGGAGGCCGCGGCCAGGCGCGGCGGCGGCAGTGACGGCGCCTCGCGCGCGGTAACCATTGCGACACAACGCATTATGCGCGCGCTGGAAGACGCCGACTGCAACGCACGCATCCTCACCGCGCCGGAAATCCGCAAAGCCGTCCTGCAGATCACCGCGGGCTTCGACCTGCGCACGCTGACCCACCGCTGGCGCTACGCCGAGATCGGCAACAGCGTGAATATCGGCAGCGCGGTCGACCCGAAACGGCTCGATTCGGACCTGCTGGCCCAGCTGTGGGTGGCGCCATCGCGCGGCACCACGGTCGCGGTGCGGCTGCGTCCCGGCAGTTCGGCCGAGTCGGTGAGCATCGGCGCGGCCTGGCGACTGACCGCGCGCGAGCTGACCGAGCGGACCAAGCTCAATGGCCTGATCTCGATGAACGGACGGCACCGCGACGGGCTGCTTGCCCATCTGCCGCTTGCCATTCCGGCCCTGGACGACACCGTCCCGGTGGCCGAGTATCCGATCGATGTGATCGGCGCGCTGCATCTGCCGTCCTCGGGTTGCGGTCAGCTGATCGGCTCGGACGATGAAGGGCAGGGTGTCGCGGTTCGTATCGTCGGCACCGGTATCTCGACGGTGTATGTGGCCGGTGAGCTGTATCTGGCCCAGCAGTTGGTCTTCCGCGCGCTGGCGGTCGGCGAACGCATCCTGGTGCGCACCGACCGCGCGCACGCGTGGGAGAACCTGGTGAACACCATCGCGAACCCGGAGCGACTGACCATCGCGGTCGAAACACACCAGTCCGACGCGGGTTTCACCGCGACGGTGGTGGACGGCGTGCTGGCGCCGGCGCCGCACGCGGGTGTCACGACGATCTATGTAACCGGTGATCCGATGGGTTGGCCCGCCACGCGGCCGGACCTGTCGATCCACCAGCCGGGCGCCATCGGCAACCACGTGATCCTGCGGACCGGCACCGCACAGGTGGATCTGACCCTGGTCTCCATCCCCCGCGAAGCCACCTACATCGGCAACCCCCGTGTCCGTCGCGCGATGGCGAATCAGTAGCGTCAGCGCGCTCAGCCGGGATAGGGGTCGGCAGCGCGGGCGGCGCGCAAAGTCCTTGCCCACCAGGCGAGCTGGCGGAGTAGGCGGTCGGCGGCGTCGATGGCGGCGCCATCCTGGGTCTCCCCCTCCGCGTCGAATCGCTTCTTCGCCTGATGGAAGCTGACGGTCTCACGGATCGAGACCATATGGATCTCCGCCACCACTTGGCGCAGCTGCTCGACCGCGCGCAAACCACCGGAAAGTCCGCCGTAGGAGACGAATCCGATCGGCTTGGCCCGCCATTCGCGCTTCGCGGTGTCGAACGCGGTTTTCAGTGACGCCGGGTAACCGTGGTTGTACTCGGAGGTGATCGCCACGAACGCATCGGCGGCGGCCAGCCGCGCACGATACCGCTCGACCACCGGTGTGTCGGTCAGGTCGACCGGCAACGGAGTTTCGCTGAGATCGATGACGCCGATATCGAATTCGGGACTCGCACGCACCGTCCGCAGGAACCAGTCGGCGACGACCGGAGCGAATCGCTCGGGACGCACGCTGGCCACGATGACTTCGAGCCGCAGCGGAATATCCACAGCGCGAGCCTAGCCGCGTGGCCCGCACACCGAAGCGACCGCACCCGGATCGGCGACTGCCAGTCGCGAGCACTCGGCAATCGGGCCGATCCAGATGTCGCGGACCGCGCCGCTTCAGCCGGTGACGACCTCGTGCCGGGTGACGCGGTGTGAGCGGCGGTATTCGCTGGGTGAGATGCCGACCTCGCGGCCGAAGTGGGCGCGCAGGTTGAGGGGGCGCTGCCGATGCCGTAGCGCGCGGCGACGACGTCGACCGGCAGATCGGTGGTCTCGAGCAGTTCCCTGGCCCGAACAACGGGGCCGGCGCAACCGCACGCCCAACCCGCCCGCACCGAACCCGCAGTGTCTCAGGGTAATTCGAACGGCAGCGAAACTCCCACGTGCACCCGGCACCGTTCGCAGGTGTCGGTACCGGTGACCGCCGATACCGAGCGCCGGATCAGCTCCTTGAACGGGCCGAGGTTCTTCTTGAATTCGGCGAAAACGTCAGTGGCGTGCACACCGTCGCCCTCTTCCACACCGGCATCCAGGTCGGTCACCAAAGCAACTGCGGCATAGCACATTTCCAGTTCACGAGCGAGCACCGCCTCGGGGTGACCGGTCATATTCACTAGCTCCCAGCCCTGGGCGGCGAACCAGTGGCTCTCGGCCCTGGTGGAGAACCGCGGCCCCTGCACAACGACCATCGTGCCGCCGGACTTCATCGGCAGCGCATCGGTCGCGGATTTCGTTGCGGCGGAGCGTAGTTCGTCGCAGTACGGATCGGCGAAGGAGACGTGCACGCCGCCGCCGTCGAAGTAGGTCTGCGGGCGGCCGGTGGTACGGTCCACCAGCTGATCCGGCACCGCGACGGTGCCCGGTCCCCAGTCCGCCCGCAGGCTACCCACCGCACACGGCGCGAAGATCCGCCGCACGCCCAGCGAACGCAACGCCCACATATTGGCCTGGTACGGCAGCGTATGCGGAGCGAACTCGTGCTGCATGCCGTGGCGCGGCAGGAAGGCCACCGCCCGCCCCTCCACCGCGCCGATCGCGATCGGCGCACTCGGCTTGCCGTAGGGGGTGTCGACCTCGACAGTGGTCGCCTCGTCGTCGAAGAAATCGTAGAAGCCACTACCGCCGATGACGGCGAGTGCGGGCCGGACATGCGAACTCATGCACATGATTCTCCCGCCTGGTCTCGATCCCCGGCCAGACGGGTCCAGATCCGTCGAACTCCGACCTTCGGCCATCATGGCCGGATCGGGTATCGGCGAAGCAGGAGGTCGAGGTGGGGTCGTCGGGTGCTCGCACCGGAGTGTGGCTGACAGTGGGTAGCGGGCTGGCCTTCGCCAGTTCCGGGCCGCTGGCGAAATCGGTGCTGGCGGAGGGCTGGTCGCCGGGTGCCGTCCTGGCGATACGGCTGAGCGGGGCGGCGGTGGTCATGCTGGCGCTTGCGATGATCGGCGACCCGGGCGGGTTGCGCGAGTGTCTGCGTCATCTGCGCACCGTCGGCGCGTTCGGCGTGGTCGCCGTGGCCGGGGTACAGGCCACGTTCTTCCTGTCGCTGCAGTACCTGCAGGTGGGCGTGACGCTGATGATCCAGTTCCTGGCGCCGATCGCGGTGATCGGCTGGAACTGGGCGATCCAGAGGCGCAAGCCGTCCGGTGCGACCCTGCTCGGCGCTGGGCTCGCGCTCGGCGGTGCGGCGTTGGTGATCAATGTCTTCGATGCGGGCGGGCTGAGCCTGCCCGGTCTCGGCTGGGCGGCGCTGTCGATGCTGTGCAACGCGACCTTCTTCCTGCTGTCCGAGCGCACCTCGGACTCACTCAGCCCGGTCGCGCTGCTCGGCGCCGGACTGACCGTGGCGGCGGCGACCTCTTGGATACTCGCGGCGGTCGGCCTGCTGCCATTGCTGTTCGGCGGCAACACCGCGACACTGGCCCAACACCACCTTCCCGCGGCGGTATCGCTGGCATTGTTGATCGTGATCAGCACGGTGGTCGCGTACCTGTCCGGGGTGGCGGGCGCGGCGCGGATCGGCTCAACGCTCATGTCGCTCGTTCTGTTGAGCGAGGTGCTGTTCGCGGTGGTGCTGTCCTGGCTGCTGCTCGGCGAATCGGTGACGCCGGTGCAGATGGTCGGCGGCGTGCTTGTGGTCGGTGGCATCGCGCTGGCCCGCAGCGGCGCGGAACATCGGGCACGCGCGCCTGAGGTGGCGGGCCGGGCGCTGACCTGACAACACTGCATATCCTGTGTACCCTAGGGGGGTATTGATTCGGTCAGGCCGGAGACCCGGCAGGCAGCGAGGAGACAGCCGGTGACACCCACATCGTCGCACGACGACACCGCGGCAGCCACGACCGCACACGATCACGCCGGCCACGGCTATATCACCGCCAAGGACGATTACCTCAAGCGGCTGCGCCGGATCGAGGGCCAGGCCCGCGGTCTGCAGCGCATGGTCGAGGAAGAGAAGTACTGCATCGATATCCTCACCCAGGTCTCCGCGATGACCAAGGCGCTGCAGGCGGTCGCGATGGGCCTGCTAGAGGACCACATCAGTCACTGCGTGGTGGACGCCGCGGTCGCCGGTGGCCCCGAGGCCGACGCCAAGATCAAAGAGGCCACCGACGCCATCGCCCGCCTGGTCCGTTCCTGACGGCCGGTCAGCGCGCAAGATCCGCGAGTATTGAGTACGGGCTAGCCGTGCCTGCGCCGGTAGACCGCCGCCGCACCGGGATGCAGTGGCACGGAGCCGGTTCCGATCAGGGATCGGGTGTCCAGGAACTGGGTGCCCGCCGCTTCGGCGGGCACCAATGCGTCGGCGCGGGATACCAGTAGCTCGACGATCGCTTCGGCGGCGGCGTTCGGCAGTGAGGGGGCGGCGAGCAGGAGATTCGCGACGCCGATGGTGCCTACCGCGGGACCACCGGGATACGCGTCGGCGGGAATCTCCACCCGGTCATAGAGGTAGCCGAACCGTTCGCGCATCGGCGTGGCCAACTCGCTGAGGTCGACCAGACGCATCCGCTGCGGCACCTCGAGCACACCGGTGGGCACCCCGCCCGCCCACAGCAACGCGTCGATCTGGCCGCCGTGCAAGGCCGCCACCGCATCCAGCAGGGGCCGGTGCGCGGTCACCACGTCCACCGCGGGATCCAGCCCCGCGGCCCACAGCATCCGCACACCGGTCAGCGCCGCACCCGAGCCCGCGGCGCCGAGGTTCACCCGGTTCCCGCGCAGATCGGCGACGCGATGGATCGGGCCATCCGAGCGCACGGCCAACTGCAGATAGTTCTCGTACACCCGCCCGAGCGCCAGTACCCGATCCCGCTCCCCCACCGAATCCGACAGCGCCAGAGCCGCATCCACCTCACCGGCAGCCAACCGCGTCAGATTCTCCTGCGACCCCGAGGTGGTCACCGGTTCGATCCGCACCCCACCCGACTCCGCCGCGACGGCCGCGAGCAGCCGGGCGAACGCATGATAGAAACCACCGACCTCCCCGGAAGCCAGCCGAACAACCGCCGCCCCTTCCGAGGAACAACCCGCGACCTCCGCCACGGCACCGAAAGCCGCCAGTGCCACGAACTTCCGCCGCCCAATCACCGCCGCAGGTTACCCGGAAATCGACTGCGCCCCAGTCAAACACGGGATTCACGGCGAGACCAGTTCGATTGCGCCGCCCAATCATCGCCGTACCGCCGTAGGCAGCTCGAAATCGCCTGCGCCCCAGTCAAATACACGAAGCACGGCGAGACCCGTGGGGATTGTCCCGCCCGATCATTGCCGCACCGCTGGTAGTCGGACGTGGATAGCGAGACCCTGGGGGTCGACGGATTCGACGGTCAGTGTGCCGCCGCGCGCTTGGGCCAGGGCGGTGGCGATCGGTAGGCCGAGGCCGGAACCGCCTGTGGCGGCGGTGGAGCCGCGGTAGAAGCGGGTGGCGAGTTTGTCGATCTCATCGGGCGCGACGCCGGTGCCGTTGTCACGGACGGTCACGGTGACCCAGCCCGGCTCGGTGCCTACAGAAAGGACCGTGTGCGCGCCCGGTCCGGCATAGCGGCACGAATTACTCACGGGCACATCTAGTATTTGCGCGAGGACGTTGGCGGAGACCGCGGTGTCGGCCTGCTCGACGGTGGGTTCGGCGCGCAACTCGATCCCGGCGTTATCGAAGGCGGAGTGCCAGGCGTCGACGCGGTCGGCGACCACCTGTACCGCGTCGCAGTGGTTTTCGGTGTCGGACGGGGTGCGGGCCGACTCGAAGGCGGCGGGGGTTTCGGCGACGGCGAGGTTGAGCAGGCCGTCGAGCAGTGCGGTCAGTCGATCGACCTCGGCGGCCGCGCGACGGAAGGTCGCCGCCGCGCTCTCGGGAATAGCCGGTTCCAGCGAATCGAGCCGAATTGTTAGTGCAGCCAATGGATTTCGCATGGCGTGCGCGGTATCAGCGACCAGTTGACGTTGCGCGTCCGCCGAATCGGCGACGGCCAGCGCCATCGCGTCGAACGATTCGGCGACGGCCCGCATTTCGGGTGGGCCACCGTGGCGACGCGCGATGGCGGCCGCGGCACGCGGTTTCGGCAGTGTCGCGGTCAAATCGGCGACCGCGTTCGACAGCGCCGCCAGCGGGCGCAGCACCCAGCGGCTCAGCGTCAGCGCCAGCAGCGTGAATACCACCATGGCGACGATGGCGCCCGCCGCTATCACCGCCCATGCCCTGGCGATATCGACGCGCGCCCGCGCGGTGGACGCCTCGATCACCACCGCGCCGTTCACCTGCACCCCGGTGCCCACCGGTCGCGCGACCAGCATCGTCGGCGCACTCCAAGGGGTGAGCCGATACACCGTTTCCGGCCGCTGGTTGCGACGCGCGTCGGCGACCGCGTCGACGACGGTGGAATCGATGGTGTCCACCCCGGCATTGACGGTCCTGGCGCCTCGTGCATCGACCACCAGCACGTTCTCCGCGTAGAGCTCGTGGTAGCGGCCGACCTCGTCTGCCAGGGGCCTGCTGTCGCCCTCCGCCGCCGCGGCATCGGCGAGGGCGGCGAACCGGTCGGCGTCACCGGAGCGGCCGGCCACGAATTCCTGGGTCCGGCTAGTCGCGAAGGTCAGCGACAGCGGGATGGCGAACGCGAACACCGCGATCGCCGCAAACACCGTCAGCGCGACGAGCAGCCGTCTGCGCACGCTGGCACCGCTCCTCTGCTCACCGAGGTCCTTCGCTCACCTGGCTCCCATGGTCACCGGCTCCCGCGACTATCCGGGCTCCCGTGATCACGGGGTTCTATGGTCACAGGGCCGGCCTGCTTTACTGGCCCCAGCGGTAACCGTAGCCGCGAATCGTAGTGATAAGCCCGGGCCGGCCCAATTTCGCGCGCAGTCCGGTCATGTGCACGTCCAGCGAACGCGATACCGCGACGAACGCGTCGCCCCAGATCCGATCCATCAGTTGCTGGCGGCTCACCGCGGCGCCTGGCCGCTCCACCAGCGCCTCGACCAACTCGAATTCCTTCTGCGTCAACGAGATCGGCACACCGGCCACCTCGACCACGCGCGCCGCGAGGTCGACCCGCACATCCCTGGTGACCACCTCGGCCCGCTCCGGTTGCGACCCGGCGGCCGCGCGGCGCACGACGTTCTCCAGCCGTGCCATCAATTCCGCGATCCGAGGCGGCTTCACCAAGTAGTCGTCGGCGCCGCCACGCAGCCCGCGCACGATGGAGCGTTCGTCGCTGCGCGCGGTCAGGATCAGTACCGGCACGGAACTCACCTCGCGCAGCTGGCGCAGCACATGCAGGCCGTCGCCGTCGGGTAGTCCGAGATCGAGGATGACCGCGTCGTAACCGCGGTGCGCGGTGAGCAGATCGGCGCCGCGGCGCTTGCGCTCGGCCTGATAACCGCGGGCGTTGAGCGCCTCGACCAGCGCGTCACCTACGCCGTCATCGTCTTCGACCACCGCCAGCCGCACGCGCCGATCCTCCCACAACGGGTGGATCCGCGCGTGTGCCGGGCTGTCAGTCACGCACAGTGGCGGACAGGCGAGCCGGCTCGGCCACCCCGGGGTCGACCCCAGTATCGGCGACGATGGTGGTGGACAGCTCGGTGTCGATGGTCGACGTGGACGAGGTCTCCCGCATGAAGGCATAGGTGCCCAGTGAAATCGCGATACATCCGGCGACGTACCAGTAGAACAGCGACTCATGGCCGAGGTCCTTCAGCTTGAGCGCGATCAGTGGCGCGGTGCCGCCGAAGATGGCGACAGTCAGCGCGTAGGGCAGGCCGACGCCGAGCGCACGAATCTTGGTGGGGAACAGTTCAGCCTTCACGATCGCGTTGATCGAGGTGTAGCCGGTGACGATCACGAGGGCGGTCATCATCAAGGCGAAGGCGCCGAACGGGTTCTTCGTGTGGGCGAGCACCGTCAGGATCGGCACGGTCAGCAGGGTGCCCGCGATGCCGAAGAAGAGAAGCAGCTTGCGGCGGCCGATCCGGTCGGAGCACGTGCCGGACAGCGGCTGCAACACCACGAACACCAGCAGCGCGATGAAGTTGATCCACGCCGCGGTCGGTTTGGGGATGCCGCTGGTGTTGGTCATGAACGTCTGCATGTAGGTGGTGTAGGTGTAGAAGGCGACCGTGCCACCAAGGGTCAGTCCGACCACTAGCAGGCATTCCCGCGGGTATTGGATCAGCATCCGCAGCGAACCACGCGCCTGACCACTGGTCGGTGTGCTGCTGGCTTCGACCTTGTACTGCTCCGACTCGTCCATGCTCCGCCGCAGCCACATGACGGTCACGGCAGCCACCGCGCCGATCACGAAGGGGATACGCCAACCCCAGGCGTCCATGTCCTTGGCGCTGATGAGCTGCAGCAGCACGATCTGCACGCCGAGTCCGATGAGCTGACCGGCAACCAGAGTCACGTACTGAAAACTGGAATAGAAGCCGCGCTTGCCCGGCGACGCGACCTCGGACAGGTAGGTCGCGCTGGTGGCGTATTCGCCGCCGACCGAAAGTCCTTGCAGCAGTCGGGCAATCAGCAAGAGCAGCGGCGCGATGATGCCGATCTTGTCGTAGCTCGGCGTCACTGCGATAAGTAGCGAGCCCGCCGCCATCACGGTAACCGACAGGGTGAGCGCGGAGCGCCGGCCGAACCGGTCCGCATACCACCCGAGTGCCCAGCCACCGATGGGGCGCATGAGGAAGCCCACCGCGAATACCGCTGCGGTAGAGAGCAATTGCGCGGTGGAATCACCCTTGGGGAAGAACGACTTCGAGAAGTAGATGCCGAACGTTATGTAGACATACCAGTCGTACCATTCCACGAGATTGCCGATGGAACCGCGCAATACGTTTGCGATCACTCGGCGCTCGCCCACGGGCTGTGTCGTAGTCACTAGATCTCCTTCTTCGACGCGGCCTTGCGTCGGTCGGAAATCAGTGTGTGCGCAGTCACAGTGCGGGCGGAACCGCTCGGGCCTGTTTCTAACAATCCCTTAGGACGGTTGGCGCCGCATCCGTGTGGCTATACCTGTTGCGCGCGAAGCGCGGGCGCCAAAGCGCGCAGGGTGGGCGCGGCGTCCGGCTCCAGGGGCTGGATCACGACGTGATCGGCACCGGCGCGCAGGTGTGCGGACAGCTGCTGCGCGATCGACTCCGCGCTGCCGTGTGCCACGAGGGCGTCGTAGAGGCGGTCGCTGCCGGGCTTGGTCACGTCCTCATCGGTGAAGCCGAGCCTGCGCAGGTTCGCGACGTAGTTCTGCAGGTCCAGGTAGAACGCGACGCGCGGACGTGCGGTGGCGCGGGCGCGCACCGGATCCTCGTCCAGCACCACCTTGTGCTCGGGCGCCAGCAGCGGGCCCGCGCCGAGGACCTGCCTGGCGGTCTTGGTGTGGTCCGGGGTCACGAGGTAGGGCAGCGCTCCCGCCGAACGGTCCGCCGCCAGCTTCAACACGCGCGGGCCCAATGCGGCAAGGGCGCGGCGCTCCTTGGGCACCCCCGCCTCGTCGAGTACGTCGAAGTATTCGACCAGCGCGGCGTAGGGCTTGCGGTACTCGCCGGTGTGTTCAGAATGGCCCGCGCCGATACCGAGCAGGAAGCGCCCGGGGAAGCGCGCCTCGATCCGATGGAACGAGTCCGCGACGTGCTTCGCGGGTGCGGACCAGATGTTCACGATGCTGGTGGCCACCGTGATCGTCTCGGTCGCCGCGAGCAAAGACTCGACCCCCGGCAGCTCGGCAGGCGGCGAAGATCCGAGCCACAGCGTGCCGTAGCCCAGCTCCTCCAACTCCCGTGCGTCCTCCGGGGTGAACCCCGTGTAGCCACGCCATACGCCGAACCGTCCGAGTCGCTCGATAGCCATATCTCAACGAACGGCCATCGGACGACTCATATTCCCCCGCCGAACTCGAATTCGGGTCTGGCACTCTCCCATTGAGAGTGCTAAATTTGTCGGTGCACAGCTTCCGGCGCTTGCCGCCGTGGTGAGCGTCGCCCCTATCGAGATGGAGGTGATTGCTGTGCTGAGGTTCGATCCGTTTCATGACATCGATACCGTCGCCCGCCAACTGCTTGGCGAAGCTGCGGGGACCGCACGTGCACCGCGATTCATGCCGATGGACCTATTCAAGGCCGGCGACCATTATGTGCTGAACGCCGACCTGCCCGGGGTCGACCCCGGTTCGATCGATGTGAGTGTCGACAACGGCACGCTCACGCTGCGCGCTCAGCGCAGCACGCCCAGCGACGAAGGCGTCCAATGGATTGCCTCGGAGCGCTTCGCGGGCACGTTCATGCGCCAGTTGTCCCTCGGCGACAATGTCGACGCCGACCAGATCAGCGCGACCTACAACAACGGGGTGCTCTCGCTGACGATCCCGATCGCGGAGAAGGCCAAGCCGCGCCGCGTCGAGATCTCCGGGTCATCGCAGCAGCCCAAGACAATCGAAGCAGGTTCTTCGAACTGAGCCTTCCTCCCGCTCCCGCATCGTGTGATGAATCGCGGTGCGGGAGAGCGCAACAGGCGACAGCATTCATCAAATCGAATCGGGGTCAGCTACCGCAGCAGCCCTCGTCTGCCACTGGGACAGAACGCATTTCGCGGGTCTGGGCGTTGCGGGCGGCCAGGTCGATGTCGGCGGGGTAGTCGATGGCGGTCAGGCTCAGGCCGTGCGCGGGGGCGACGGTGACCGAGCTGGAGCGTTCGATTTCGTTCAACAGACCGGCGACCCAGTCGGGGGTACGGCGGCCCTCCCCGACAGCGAGCAGCGCCCCGACCAGGCTGCGGACCATGGACCAGCAGAACGCGTCGGCGCTGACATTGGCGATCAGCGAATCACCGTCGTGCTCCCAGTCGAAGCGCTGGAGTTCGCGGACCGTGGTCGCACCGTCGCGGCGGCGGCAGAAAGCGGCAAAGTTGTGCAGGCCCAGCAGTTTTCGCGAAGCCTCGCGCATGGCCTCGACGTCGACGTCGGATCGCCACGCGACCACGCTGCGCGCCTGTAGCGGTTCGGCGCCGTACTGGGCGGTGGTCAGTCGGTACGCGTAGTGGCGACGGATCGCCGAGAAGCGGGCGTCGAACTCGGGCGGTGCGACGCGAGCGGCCTTGATACGCAGGTCTTTCGGCAGAAAACGCGCCATCCGGTGCACCAGCTTGCCCGCATCGAATTCGGCGGTCGTATCGAAGTGCGCGACCTGTCCTTCGGCATGCACGCCGGCATCGGTGCGACCCGCGACGGTCAGCAGGATCGGCTCGCGGTATACCTTGCTGAGCGACTCCTCGAGCACCCCCTGCACCGTGCGCAACCCGGGCTGGCGCGCCCAGCCGGTGAAATCGGTGCCGTCGTAGCCGATATCGAGCCGGACGCGCACCGACTCGGCGGAAGCATTCGCTGCCGGTAACGAATCGCGCACCGGCACAACCGGATCGGACGCCGCAGCCGAACCCACCGGATCCTGCACAGTCACAACGATCTCCTGATCAACGCGAACGAGCCCGCCGACCCGGAACCGGGTAGCGGGCTCGTTCGAGAACTCCGACGCGGGGTCAGGCGTCCTTCTTGTCCTCAGCGACCTCATCGGCAGCCGGGGCCTCGGCCTCGGTGTCGACGGTCTCGGCGACAGCCTCGTCGGCGGTCTCCTCGACGACCTCGGCGACCGGCGCCTCGGCCCTCTGCGACGCGGCAACACGGCGAGCGCGATCGGCCTCGTTGGTCACGGTCTTCTCCCGGACCAGCGCGATGATCGCCATCGGCGCGTTGTCACCCTTGCGGGGCAGCGTCTTGGTGATGCGCGTATAGCCACCTTCGCGACCCTCGAACGAGGGGCCGATCGTGGCGAAAAGCTCGTGCACGACGTCTTTGTTGCGGATCACCTTGAGCACCTCGCGACGGTCGGCGAGGGTGCCGGCCTTCGCCTTGGTGACAAGCTTCTCGGCGTAGGGGCGCAGCGCCTTGGCCTTGGCCTCGGTGGTCGAAATACGACCGTGCTCGAAGAGCGCCGTCGCCAGATTGGCGAAGATCGCCTTCTGGTGCGACGCCGACCCGCCGAAGCGAGCACCCTTCTTGGGCTTGGGCATTGTTTGTTCTCCTTGTGTGAGGCCGGCCGGGGTGCCTACCCCAGCGGCCAATTGGCACAGTCGGACGGAGTCCGTCTATAGCCTCGCGCTTGGACGAGCGTAGCCGAGGCCACCGCCTAGAGCTGTTCGGTCTCGGCGTAGTCCTGCTCGCCGCCGTCGGTGTCACTGAACGTGCCGCTGTCGCTCCACGTTCCAGTGCTCGCGTCGTAACCCACCACGGAAGAAGGATCGAACGACGCCGGGCTGTCCTTGAGCGAGAGGCCGAGCGCGTGCAGCTTGACCTTGACCTCGTCGATGGACTTCTGGCCGAAGTTGCGGATGTCCAGCAGGTCCGACTCGGTGCGGGCAACGAGTTCGCCCACGGTGTGCACACCCTCGCGCTTGAGGCAGTTGTAGGACCGGACGGTGAGGTCCAGATCCTCGATCGGCAGACCGAACGAAGCGATGTGATCTGCCTCGGCCGGCGACGGGCCGATCTCGATGCCCTCGGCCTCGACGTTCAGCTCGCGGGCCAGGCCGAAGAGCTCGACCAGGGTCTTGCCCGCCGAGGCGAGCGCGTCCCGCGCGCTGATGGAGTTCTTGGTCTCCACGTCCAGGATCAGACGGTCGAAGTCGGTGCGCTGCTCGACACGGGTGGCCTCGACCTTGTAGGTCACCTTGAGCACCGGCGAGTAGATCGAATCCACCGGGATCCGGCCGATTTCCGCGCCGGATGCCTTGTTCTGCACGGCAGGGACGTAACCGCGACCGCGCTCGACAACGAGCTCGATCTCCAGCTTGCCCTTGTCGTTCAGGGTCGCGATGTGCATGTCCGGGTTGTGCACGACAACACCGGCAGGCGGCACGATGTCACCGGCGGTGACGGTGCCGGGGCCCTGCTTGCGAACGTACATCGTGACCGGCTCGTCCTCTTCCGAGGACACGACCAGACCCTTGAGGTTCAGGATGATGTCGGTGACATCTTCCTTCACACCGGGGACGGTGGTGAACTCGTGCAGGACGCCGTCGATGCGGATGCTCGTAACCGCGGCCCCCGGGATCGAGGACAGCAGGGTACGGCGCAGCGAGTTGCCGAGGGTGTAACCGAAGCCCGGCTCGAGGGGTTCGATGGTGAACTTCGAACGGTTCTCGGCGACGACCTCTTCGGTCAGCGTCGGACGCTGGGAAATCAGCATTAGGAATCATCCTCCTGTACGGGCGCCCACTATTTGACGCCCACGTTCTGGGGGTTGTGTGTGATCGTCCGACCGTTTCGAGCGACCTGCAAGCAGTCGCAAGCGATCCGTTTCGAGCGACCTGCAAGCAGTCGCAAGCGATCCGTTTCGAGCGACCTGCAAGCAGTCCGCAAGCGATCCGTTTCGAGCGACCTGCAAGCAGTCCGCAGGCGATGGATCGAACGACCACGCACCAGCAGCGGTGAAGCTGATTACTTCGAGTAGTACTCGACGATCAGCTGTTCTTGCAGCGGCACATCGATCTGAGCGCGCTCCGGCACCTGGTGAACCAGGATGCGCAGACGGCCCGGGATGACCTGCAGCCAGCCGGGAGCGGTACGGTCGCCGACAGTCTCGCGAGCAACCTGGAACGGCAGCGTGCCGAGCGACTTCTCCTTGACATCGATGATGTCGTACTGAGTCACCTGGAAGCTGGGCACGTTCACGCTCTTGTTGTTGACCGTGAAGTGACCGTGGCTGACAAGCTGACGAGCCTGGCGACGGGTACGGGCCAGACCGGCGCGGTACACGACGTTGTCCAGACGGCACTCGAGCAGACGCAACAGGTTGTCGCCGGTCTTGCCCTTGAGGCGGTTGGCCTCCTTGTAGTAGCGGCTGAACTGCTTCTCCATGACGCCGTAGGCGAAGCGAGCCTTCTGCTTCTCCTGCAGCTGGAGCAGGTACTCGCTCTCCTTGATCCGCGCGCGGCCGTGCTGGCCGGGCGGGTAGGGGCGACGCTCGAAAGCCTGGTCTCCGCCGACGAGGTCGACGCGCAGACGACGCGACTTGCGGGTGATGGGTCCGGTATAACGGGCCATTTTCTAAACCTTCCTTTCCCGCTTAGACGCGACGCCGCTTGGGCGGACGGCAGCCATTGTGCGGCTGCGGAGTGACATCGGAAATCGTGCCGACCTCGAGGCCTGCGGCCTGCAGCGAACGGATCGCGGTCTCGCGACCCGAACCCGGGCCCTTCACGAAAACGTCGACCTTCTTGACGCCGTTCTCCTGCGCCTTGCGGGCAGCGTTCTCGGCGGCGAGCTGCGCGGCGAACGGGGTCGACTTGCGCGAACCCTTGAAGCCGACGTGGCCCGAGGACGCCCATGAGATGACGTTGCCGGCCGGGTCGGTGATCGACACGATGGTGTTGTTGAACGTGCTCTTGATGTGGGCGTGGCCGTGCGGGACGTTCTTCTTTTCCCGGCGACGCGACTTCTGGGTCTTCTTCGGGCCGGAGGCCCGTGACTTCGGAGGCATCGGTTATCCCTACTTCTTCTTGCCGGCGACGGTGCGCTTCGGGCCCTTGCGGGTACGCGCATTGGTCTTGGTGCGCTGGCCACGCACGGGCAGGCCACGACGGTGGCGCAGACCCTGGTAGCAGCCGATCTCGATCTTGCGACGGATGTCGGCCTGCACCTCGCGGCGCAAGTCACCTTCGACCTTGAGCTCGGGGGAGCTCTCGATGTAGTCACGCAGCTGCGTGACCTGATCGTCGCTGAGGTCCTTGCTGCGCAGGTCCGGGCTGACGCCGGTCGCCGCGAGGATCTCCTTGGAGCGGGTACGGCCGATGCCGTAGATATAGGTCAGCGCGATCTCCATGCGCTTTTCGCGCGGGAGATCAACGCCCATGAGACGTGCCATGTGGCAGGTTCCTTACTGTTGCGGAGGTCTGCTCCCTGTCCGTCCCCTCGTCTTGGTGGGGCCCCGGCCTCCGAACCGGGGGTTGGCACGCACACATCCGGGCGAACCCGGAAACCGCTGTGTGCGGCTGGAGCTGGGAGGTCTTCTTTATTTGGCCAAGCCGATCGGTGATCGGTGCCCGGCTGGTGAGGCTGAATCAGCCCTGACGCTGCTTGTGGCGCAGGTTGTCGCAGATCACCATGACCCGCCCGTGACGGCGGATCACCTTGCACTTCTCGCAGATCTTCTTGACGCTCGGCTGAACCTTCACGTCCGTCCAATCTTGTTGTGGTTCACACGGGTGTGAACACAGTTTTTCCCCAGCCGACGGCTAGGGAAGTCTCTGTGATGAGCCTGACGGCTCGGCGTTCGCGCTGCGCGCCCTCGATGGGGCAGGCGATCACTTGTAGCGGTAAACGATGCGGCCGCGAGACAGGTCGTAGGGCGAAAGCTCGACGACCACACGGTCCTCGGGGAGGATGCGAATGTAGTGCTGCCGCATCTTCCCGCTGATGTGCGCGAGAACCTTGTGCCCGTTCTCGAGCTCGATCCGGAACATCGCATTGGGCAGCGGCTCGACTACTCGACCCTCGACCTCGATGGCCCCGTCTTTCTTCGCCATGTCCTCCGCGATCCTGGTTTAGGCTCAAACCTGGTTTGATTGCTTCGTGTCTGCTTGTATGTAACCCGTCAGCTGAACCAACCGGCGGCATGCGAACAGTCGGCGCATAGGTGCACCGCCGCTCAAGCTTACCGGGAGGTGCTGGATCCGGCAAAAATGGCCCCTGCGAACCCCGCCCGTTGCGGCCGATCCCTGGCGGCGGGTGGTTGTCGCGTAAACTGGCCGCTGTCCAAGAATCGGTCCAGCAGATCCAAGGGGGATGTGGTGAGCGAGCGTAGCGAGCGAACCATGGGCACAGCGCCCCCGGGCACAGAGGAGCCGTGCGTCAGCGAGGCGGAACTGTGAGCCGTAATAACGACGGCCTCCCCATGCTGCCACCGTGGCTATCCGAGAGCGAAGTCACGCAGGTCGGCTACGAAGCGCCGGTGCAGAATCTTCCGTCTGACGATGTAATCGAAGAGGGACCGAGCCGCAGACGCGGGCGTCCGGGGAAGGGCCGCAAAGGCTGGCGTCGCGACAAGAGCGACGAGCCGCCGACCGGAGAACAGCAGCCGACCGCGAACGGCCCGCACGGACGTGCGCCCGAATCCGCTCCCCGCGGGCCCGTAGCGCCGCAGCCCGATTCCCCGCGCGACGACCCGTGGCGCCAGTCGGGTCTGGACGCATACGTCCAGCCGCGTCCGGACGACGCGTGGCAGGCCGGACCGCCGCAACGCACCGAAGCACCGCCGCAACGCACCGAAGCACCAGCGCTGCCCACCCGGAACCCCGGCCCACCACCTCCGGCCTTCCAACCGCTGGGCAGGCGCGCCGGTGCCGAGCCGCCCGCGTCGAACGACCTGACCACACGCCACCAGCCCGCCCGGCCCGATCTACCACCGCCACCGGCCCTTCCGGATCCACCGCCGCAGGCGTCGATGGCCATCCCGGACGCGCCGCCGCATGCGTCGACCGGCGTGCCGCAAGCTCCCGCCGAGCGTTCCGCACCTCCCGAGTCCAATGGCCCGCCGCCGTGGCTGGCCGGACCGAGACCCGAGCAGTCGACGACCGGCCCGGCAGACCCGCCCCGTCGTCCACCACTGCCCGATCCCCCACCGCCGCAGGGCAATCCGCCCGTCGGCCGGTTGGCAGCGCCACCCGCCGAGCAGGCACCCCCGCGGGGCGTCGATGGTCCGCCGCAGCGCGGACAAGAACCACCCGCTCCGAGCCGGGAACCGCAGACGCCGCGCGACAGCGTCGCATCCACCCAACCGGGCCCCACGACGCCTTCGGTAGCCCAGGACCGACCCGGACCGCAGGATCAGAGCCGCACACCCGGCGACAGCGTTGCTCCCGCCGAGCGGCCGAGTGCGGCAATAACTCCGGAGCCCGTGACCGGGCCGCAGGACCGCGCGCCGTATGCGCCGGATCGTGCGCATCCCGGCACCGAGCATGGTTCCGGTGCGACGACACCCCCCGGCACACCACCGAATCAGGAACGCTCGAGCCCAGGACCGGCCGCGAGCTCGACATCGTCGAGCCCGATCAGTCCGGCAGCGGAGTACGGATCGTCGGCACCCGGCGACACCGGCCCACTCGGTGTGCCGCAGCCTGATCGCCCAGACCGTCCGGCCGCCGAGCAAGGCCCGAACGGCACGGCCGGTCCGCAACTGCCCGGCTGGCCGACGGGACAATCGACACCTGGCATCACCGAGCGCCCGGAATCCGGCCAGCCGCGACGCGACTCCGCTCGGCAGGCGCCCGGCTGGGTGCCCTCGTCCAACGCCGGAACGACTCGGCCGACGAGCAGTGGGCGACACGGGCTGCCCTCCGGCTACGCACCACCCACGACCGGAGGCCAGGCGCCGGGCAGCGAGCAGGCCGGTCCACCGGCACCGGGCGAGCCGTGGCGCAACGCCGCGGCACCCGTATGGGCAGACGAAAACGCCACTCGGACACCACCCTCCGTGCGCGGACAAGCACCGGGCAGCGAGCAACCAGGGCCCCAGGCACCCGGCGCGCCCTGGCATAACCAAGCAGCACCGGCATCAACAGACGAAAACGCCGCTCGGACACCACCTTCCGTAGGTGGACAGGCGCCGGGCAGCGAACAGCGCGGGCCGCAGCAGCCGACCGATGTGCCGTCGCGTGCGCCCGGCGGGTTCGCCGGACCGCAGGTAGGCGGGCAGGCGCCGGGCGGGGTATCGCCGACACCGCCTGCGCCGCCCGGACAGTGGGGCCGCCCGCCGGGGCCTGTACCGCCTGGTGGACAGTACCAGCCCGGTGTGCAGTATCAGTTGGGGCCGTCGCTGGACGATGTGCCGATGCGGCGGGCCAAGAAGTCGCCGGGCAGTGGCTGGCGCAAGGCCGTGCATCACGTGTCGGGCGGCGCGATCAATCCTGGGTTGTCCGCGGAGGAACTGCGACTACAGGAGCTGGTTGCGCGGATCAGGCAACCGGTACGCGGCGACTACCGGATCGCGACGCTGTCCCTGAAGGGTGGCGTCGGAAAGACCACCACGACAATGGGTATCGGGTCGATCTTCGCGTCCATCCGGGGCGACCGGGTGATCGCGGTAGACGCCAACCCCGACTTCGGCACGCTGTCGCAGCGGGTGCCGCTGCAGACCAGGTCCACCGTGCGCGACCTACTGCTCGATCCGTCGATCCAGCGCTACTCGGATGTGCGCAGGCACACTTCGCAGGCCACGAGTCGGCTGGAAGTGCTTGCCAGCGAACGAGATCCGGCTGCCTCGGAGGCGTTCAGCGAGGAAGAGTACCGTGCGGTCGCGCGAATCCTGCAGCGCTTCTACAACATCATCCTGACCGACTGCGGCACCGGGCTCATGCACTCGGCGATGTCGGGCGTGCTCGATCTGGCGCATTCTCTGGTGCTCATCTCCTCCCCCGCGATCGATGGGGCCCGCAGTGCCGCAGCGACTTTGGACTGGCTGTCGCTGCACGGACACGACCATCTGGTCCGCAATGCGGTGGTGGTGATCAACTCGCCGCGCGCCGGGTCGCCGAATGTCGGCATCCAACAGCTGCGGGAGTACTTCTTGTCCCGCTGCCGCGCCGTGCACATCATCCCGTTCGATGCGCATATGTCCGAGGGTGCCGAGATCGACCTGCACCGCCTGCACAACCACACCAAGCGCGCCTACGTCGAACTCGCCGCGACCATCGCCGACGATTTCGCCACCGACCACCGCCGCTACCAACCCTGAGGACACCCCCGTGTCACACCGTCACGTGACGCGTGGTGTTCTGCCCGCAGTCGCCGAAGGTCCGCGCCCCTTCTCGGAACCCGCGCCCGCTACGGGCACCCAGAAGTGGTGCGGATCCCGAGAACTGGTGCTGATCCTGCTGGCAACGCCGCAACTTGGTTGCGGGCGTGGCAGTTCCAGCGTGCTCGACTGGCTGTGGTCGCGGCTCGAGCCCGAAAGCAACCGGAGCCAGGCGGTTTCGGCGGATACTCACAGAGCGTCCATATCTTTCACAGGGCTTGTAGCCCATGTGAAAGGTATGGACGGTCTGTGAGACTTCGTGATCCAGCGACGTCGTACACACTGCACACGCTGGTTTGACAGCGCCGGGGGGACGAAAGTGGTTCGCGGGCTAGTGAGCTGGAGCTACCACTCCGGGAGACGACGTCTGCCCGCGAGAATGTCGCGGACGAGATCGTCGTAGGCATCGGCGAGTTCGGCAAGATGATGCCAAGCGCCGTGCAGTCTTTCATCGTGCGCGTCGAGGGTCATCAGCGCGTGGTGCGCGCGCACCGAGGATTCAGCGAGGCGGTCGATGACCGCGCCGACGGTTTCGGTGTGCAGTGTCGCACCGAGCCGGTGCTGGGGCACGCTGCGCGCAACCCAGTCATCGATAGCCATGACCAATTCGACTCTGCGGCGGTCAATTTCGAGGACCACCAGCGGGTCGGTGTCCACCGAACCACCGCGGCCGACCAGTCGCCGCTCGTGCAGCACCGCGAGATCGCGGGCGAACCAGAGCAGCGGACCACCGACCACGCGGTGTCCACGACACGCCCGAACAAGTAGATCCGAAGTGGGAAGCAGCCCAGGAGCATGGGACTGCACCACCGAATCGGCACACCGCAGTGTGCCGGGACGAGCCATTACGACTGTTGTATCCGAACCTGCCACGCTGCCTCGCCGTCATCGCCGCACAACACCGGATCAGGACGTTCATTACAATAAACCTCTGAAGGCACCTGTCAAGCGTTACCGGGCCGAGGAAGTCACGAAGAGTATACTTCGTTACCTGCACGACCAACCGAGGAGCAAGATGGCGGACGGTCCGACGTACCACCGGATCGCAGACCTCCTCCGCGAGGAGATCCGCGCAGGCAAGTGGAAACCAGGTGATCGGTTGCCCAGCCACACGGAGCTGGCCGAGCACATGCAGGTCTCGCTTACGACCGCTCGCAATGCGATTCAGGTTCTGGTTACCGAAAATTTCGTCTACACAGCGACTTCCCGCGGCACCATCGTGCGAAACCAGGAAGTCCTGGAATCAGTTGTCACCGACCACATTCGACACGACCGGCCGAAATCGCCGCACGACATCTTCGAGGAGATTGCGCGCGGCGCGCACCGGGTGCCGTCCAAGGAGTTCAGCGCGAAGATGGAGCCGGCCGGCCCAGCGATCGCGTTATGGCTCGGCGTGCCGGAGGACTCCTGGGTGCTGGCCCGGACGGTCGTCCAGTATCTCGACAACGAGCCGTGGTCCTGGGAGGTCAGCTTCTATCCGCGAGACTTGGCCGAGGCCACCGAAATCGACTCACCGCACGACATTCCGGAGGGCACCACCCGCCGACTGGCCGATTGTGGCCAGGCGGAGACTGCCCACCGCGACACGCTGACGGCGCGGCCCGCCTCCGCCGAGGAGGCCACCGTACTCGGCGTGGCCGCGGGCACGATCCTGCTGGACCACCTGCGGATCGGCGCCAATCACGAGCGGGTCACCAGGGCGACCCGCCACCGCTCCATCGCCGCGCGCAACCGGCTCGCCTACCAACTCGGCGATGCCGAAGGCCTCGGCGTCATCGGACGCACCCTCGGCATGCCGTATGAGCCAAATATCCCGTCGGCATGAGCGTTATCATGCTCCGCCAGGCGATAATTGGCGATCTGGGCGTGGTCTGTCGGCTGCGTCTGCACCGCGTGGCTGACCGCGCGCGGCTCCGATCAGTGGACGGTCGCGGGCCGTGGACTACCCATCGAGATCTTCGCGAGGGCAATCAGCCGCTCGCTGGACGCGGGTGAGACCTGGATCGCGGAGGTAGCTGGCGAACCCGCAGGGACGATCACCGTCAATCGGCACGCCGACCCGGGGCTCTGGTCACCGTGGGAACTAACCGACGCGGTCGTCGTCCATCGCATGATCGTCGACCTGCGTTTCGCCGGACACCGCATCGGCCACCGCCTCCTCGCCCACGCGGGAATGCTTGCGCGCCAACAGGAACGTGACTGGGTTCGCCTCGACGCTTGGACCACCAACACCGAGCCGCACGACTACTACCGCAGGGAGGGCTTCGAACTCGCCCGTATCGCGGGGCCAGTGGCGACCGGCCCCTCCCGCGCCTTGTTCGAACGCCGCGCCGGCAGTTGGGATCTCGACGCGGCACCACGAGATCTCGTGGGCACATGGGTAACTCACCGGGGTACAGGCTGACCCGGCCGACTCCCCACCGACGGCCGCCAACGCCACTGCCGCGGCACCTCAGTACGTCGGTGGCATGTGGGCGATCTGCACCATTTCCTGGCCGTTGCTGCGGGAGGCCAGGGTGCCGCGGCCGGGTGGGAGCTTGCTCGGGCGGATCTCGCCGATGATCTTGCCCTCGTCGCGGGAACCGCTCATGATCAGCGTGTCCACCGACAGGTTCTTCAAGCCACCGATGATCGGGTCGTAGAGCGCGCGCGAGACGCCACCCATGCGCCGGGTGACCACGAAGTGCATGCCGATATCGCGTGCCTGCGGCAGGTATTCGATCAGCGGGGCAAAGGGATTGATACCGCCGGTCGCCACCATGTCGTAGTCGTCGACCACGATGTAGATCTCCGGCCCCACCCACCAACTGCGGTCGCGCAGCTGCTGCGGGGTGATATCAGAACCTGGGATCCGCTTGGACAGGAATTCCGCGACCTCTTGGATCATCGGCCCGCAGGTCTGTGACGAGGTGGAGTATCCGGCGAGATGTTCGCCCTCGACCACGCCGAGCATGCTCCGGCGGTAGTCGATCATGATGATCTTCGCCTGGTCGGGGTTCGAATTCTCCACCACGCCGGTCACGATGTTACGCAGCAGCGTGGTCTTGCCGGATTCGACGTCAGCGAAGGCCATGAAATGCGGCTCCGTCCCGAAATCCAGGACCAGCGGCTGCAATTCGGATTCGCCGAGACCGACGACCACCCTGGTTGGGCTGAGCTCGATGCCCTGTTCCCGCGTGGTGGCCAGCAGCCCCTCGCGGCCGAATTGCAGTGGCAGCATGCGCACCTCCGGCGCCTGCCTGCCCGCGTGCAACTCCGCGAGTTCCTGCCGAGCCAGGGTGACACCGTCCGCCAGCGAGTCCGGGTCGGAGTCGGAATCCAACCGAGGCAAGGCGACCAGCATGTGCAGCTGTTCCGGGGTGAGGCCGCGACCCGGACGGCCCACCGGAACCTGAAAGGCAGTGCGCCGCCCCATCTCCGAGTCCGTCGGGTCACCGAGGCGCAGTTCCAGCCTGGTGCCGATCTGGTCCTTGACCACCGGCCGGATCTCCGCCCACCGGGATGCACCGATGATGAGGTGGATGCCGTACGACAAGCCTTGTGCCGCAATGGCGGTGATCTGCGGCTCCAGCACGTCGAACTCTTCGCGAATCGCGGCCCAGCCGTCGATCACCAGGAACACGTCACCGAATCGGTCGTCGGCCAACGGATTACCCACCGACGCCGCGCCGTCGGGCACATGTGCCGCCGCAGCGAACTTGCGCCGCCGGAATTCGGCCATCGACTCGATGCCCAGTTCGGCGAACCGTTCCTCTCGCTGGCGCATCAGCGAGGTGAGCTCGGCGATGGTGCGGCGCACCCGGTCGCTGTCGAGACGGCCGGCCACCGAGCCGACGTGCGGCAGCCCGACCAGGCCCGCCATGCTGCCGCCACCGAAGTCCAGGCAGTAGAACTGCACATGCTGCGGGGTATGGGTAGCGGCGGCGGCCATGATGATGGTGCGCAAGGTGGTCGACTTGCCCGACTGCGGGCCGCCGACGACCGCCACATTGCCTTGCGCGCCGGCCAGACTGATGGTCAGCACGTCACGACGCTGCTCGTACGGCTTGTCGATCACGCCGATCGGCATCCACAGCTGGCCGTGCCGGTTGACCGGCGAGCGCCAATCCGGGTCGGGCAGCAGCATGTCGACCGTCGGGGATTCGTCGAGCGGCGGCAGCCACACCTCGTGCGCGGGGCGGCCGTGCCCGGTCAGTCGCTTGACGACGGTGTCGAGCAGCGAGTCCGGAATCCCCTCGTCCGAGCCGGGCAAGCCGAGCGCCGACGGCGGCGGCGGCGGGAGTTCGAACAGCGGGTTCGTCGGTGACGGCGGCAGATCCAACGCGGAGTCGTCTTCGGCCGGCTCCGGCGCCTCCACCGGCGCGGCGGTGAACACCGCGGGACGCTGTCCGCCGACCGGACTGCCATCCACGCCGGTCACCGTGCCGAGCGGCGCGACATAGGGGCCGGATACGTAGCTTGCGTTGAACCGCAACGGATCCGAGGCGTCGCTCTTCAGATATCCGGCGCCGGGCACGCTCGGCAGGTGGTAGGCGTCGGTGATGCCGAGGACCGCGCGCGATTCGTTGGCCGAGAAGGTGCGCAGACCGATGCGGTAGGACAGGTGCGATTCGAGGCCGCGAAGTTTGTTCTCCTCCAGCCGCTGCGAGGCGAGCAGCAGGTGCACGTGCAGCGAGCGGCCGAGTCGGCCGATCATCACGAACAACTCGGCGAAATCCGGCTTCTGCGACAGCAGTTCGGAGAACTCGTCGACCACGACGAACAGCGCGGGCAGCGGATCGAGCGGCACGCCGGCGGCCCGGGCCTTCTCGTAATCGGTGACGTTGGCGTAGTTACCCGCCGACCGCAGCAGTTCCTGCCGCCGGTTCATCTCACCGGCGAGGGCGTCCTTCATGCGGTCTACCAGGGACAGTTCCTCTTCCAGGTTGGTGATCACCGCGGCGACGTGCGGCAGCGAATCCAGTCCGAGGAAGGTCGCGCCACCCTTGAAGTCGACGAGCACCAGGTTCAGCGCGTCGGGCGAGTGCGTGGTGACCAGCGAAAGCACCAGGGTGCGTAGGAATTCCGATTTACCCGAGCCGGTCGCGCCGATGCACAGGCCGTGCGGGCCCATGCCGTTCTCGGCCGACTCCTTGATGTCGATCTCCACCGGCGTGCCGTCGGGGGTGATGCCGATCGGCACGCGCAGCCGTTCCCGCGCGGTGCGCGGCCGCCAGACCCGCGCCGGGTCGATCTGCGCCGCGTCCGGGATCTTCAGCAAAGCCATCAGCCCGGGATCGGCCGTCGAGCCCTCGCCGAGGCTGACGATCTGGGCCGCGGTGGCGAGCCGGTAGCGCGACAGCGCCCGCGAAAACGCCTCGGCCTCAGCCGAACTCACTTCGTCGGCGGTGGCGAACTTCTCCACGCCCGCGGCACTGCGTGCGGACACATCGCCAGCAGCGGCGACCAGTTGCAGCCCGCGCCGCGCCGCGAGCCCGCCCTCCGGTGCGGTGAGGTCGAGCACGGTCACCGAATCCAGTCCGGATTCGCTGATCAGCCGTTCGTTGCCGTTGACATACCCATCGTCGATGATCACCACCAGGTGCAGCCGCCCCTGGGTGGGTTGCGGGTTGCGCATGAAGCGGCCCCGCTCCATCAGCTCGGCCGACAGCGCGGTCTCCAGCTCGCCCAGCGAAGTGTACATCATGCGGGCCGAGCCCATGCCGTCGCGAAGGGTCGGATGTTGCAGGTGCGGAAGCCATTTCGCCCACGCCCACGGCCCGTCCGGGTCCGCGCAGACGATGGCGACTGCGAGATGGTCGGGGCCGTGGAAGGTGACCAGCTCCATCAGCATGGAACGCGTCAGCATGCGCGCGTCCTGGGGCGGGCCGCTAATATTGATCGCCGGGAAGGCGCGCAGCGACACCGCGGTCGGCAAGCTGTGCACCACCGAATGGGTACGCACGAACCGGCGCAGCGCGACGGTGGAGACCGGCTCCAGATCCTCCAGCGGACCGGTTTCCGGTCGGGCCAGCTTGGTGGCCAACCGGTGGCTGCCCATGCCGACCCGGACGTGCCCGAAGTCGGGATCGTTGGGCCTGCGCTCCCACATCCGCCGCGTCCCGATCAGCGAAGGCAGGTCGGCCGGGTCTGGGTGGCTCCAGGCCAGGGTCTCCAGCTGCTTACCGCCGGTGCGCCGCACATCCTTGCGGATCTGATCCAGGTAGCGGAAGTAGTCCTTGCGTTCCTCGTTGAGCTCGACCGCCCGCTTCCCCGTTCCGCCGCGGAAGCCGGCCATCATGCCGACCATCGACATGAGCATCATCATCGGGAACATCATGGACATCGGATTGGCCAGCAGGTTGCGGCCCATCATCGCCATCATCGCCATCATGCCGACCACCGCGACCAACATGACGACCGGCATCAGCTTCATCAATAGCGGGGCGGGCAGCTGGCGCGGAATCTCCGGTGGCGCGGTCAGCGCCACCTCACCACCGGGTGCCCGTGGCGGCGCTATCCGGGGGCGTCGTACGAAACCTTCGGTAGCCATGGAGTCCTTCGATCGGTCGAGCTGTCTGTATTCGGCACGGAGCCGACGCTAGGGGTCGAATTCGGCGTCGATCTCCCGGCGTCTGCGGCGGAACGGAATCGCTACCGCGACACCGATTGCCAGGGCGGTCAGGCAGGTCAGCGAGCCGATCACCGCGATCCGGCGCGGCCGTGGATCGGGTCCCGGCGGGATGACGGGTGCGGCGAGCGCTCGTTCGACATCGGCTCCGTCGCTCACGGGCTTGTCGGGAAGCTGCGCGGTCAGCGCGGCGAGCGGGTCGATCAGGCCCGCGCCGATCGCGTCGTCGTGGCCGGTGCCCGGTGCCTGCGCGGTGCGGACGATGCGGTTGATCACCCCTCGGGCATCGAGATTCGGGAATCGAGACCGCACCAGGGCCGCCAGCCCGGCGACGTACGGCGCCGCGAAACTGGTGCCGTCCACCGGACGGATTCCCTCGTCGGTCTGCACACCGTTGACCAGCCCGACGCCATCACGCTTGCTGTCCAGGGAAACGATATTGCGGCCGATCGCGGCGACGCCGATCCACGGGCCGTGCAACGACAGGTCCGATGGCTTGCCGTCCGCGTCCACCGAGCCTACTGCCAGTACATACGGCGAGAACCACGCTGGGCTGGCCACGGTGTTGACCGCGCCCCAGCCGGAACCCTCGTTCTGTTTCTGGCAGGGACCATTGGACTCGACGTTCCCTGCGGCGGCCACCACGACGACATTGCGCTCGTAGGCGTACTTCACCGCGGCACCGAGCGAGGAGTCGGCGGTGTCGGATCCGGCTGGGCTGCACGCCACTTCGGAGATGTTGATGACGGTGGCGCCGAGATCGACCGCACGCACCACGGCCGCGGCCAGGGTGAGCACGCTGCCGTATCCGTCGGCACGGATGGTGCCTGGCGGCCGGTCACCGCCGCGATCCTTTTTCTCGTAGGCCAGGCTGAGCTGCCGGATGGTGAGGATCTCCGCATCGGGCGCCACCCCGGTGAACGCGTCGCCCGGACTCGGCTGGGCCGCGATGATTCCGGCCACCAGGGTGCCGTGCCCGTCGCAGTCGACGGTGCCGTCGCTATCGGAGACATAGTCGCCGCCGGCTTGCAGGGCGCGTAATCGCGGGTGCCGCTGAACCCCGGTGTCGATCACGGCGACCTTCTGCCCCGCACCCCTGCTGAACTGCCAGGCTGCGGGCAACTCGAGCACCCGCTGCGAGATCGGTGGCTCGTTCGGCGGCGCCCCGGTGAGCGCTGGTTCGGCGCACTGGTCGGCCTGTTGGGTCGGTTCCAAGGGCGCGGGGTGACCACTCAACGCCTGTGCGATACCGAGCGCACCCGGATCGATACTGGGCGGCGAAATCGCGGCGGCGGGCGGCGCGGGCGCGCCCACCACGCCCACCACCGCAGCGGCGCAGGCCATCCGCAGCAGGCTGCGACGGAAGGGGCTAGGTCCCATCGGTCCCCGCACTCATATGTTTCTGGCCATCGAGTAGACGTCCATGATCCACAGCACCAGTGGGATCAGCGAGATGATCAGCAGGTATTCGAAGATTTCGATCATCCGCCTGGTTACCGGGGTGACCTCGATATGCGGTCCGATCACGCCGAAGCCGACCGTGCCCGCCGCGAAGGCGATCAGCAGGCCGACTGCGAGCATTTCGAAATCCGTGTCCCCCATCGCCGCGCCGACGACCAGCGCGACGAAGGTCAGGCAGCCGCCCGCGATCAGCGTCGCGGCCTGGGTGAGATCGGCGAAGGATCGGCCACGCAGGCACAGGATGATCCCGGTGACGACGGCCAGGGTGATGCCCTGCCAGCGGGCCGTGCCCAGCGGGTCGGCCGCGCCGAACGCGCCGATCACCGCGCTCAGCGTGCACGCGATGATCAAGCCGGATTGGTACTGGTTGGCCGCGCGGGCCCGCTCACCGAGGCCGGCCGCCGAGGGCAGCGCGGTGGCGCCGATCGCGCCGATGCCCTCGATAGTCGGGCGCTGTTCGTGATCGGCCGGGTCGATGGCGCCACCCGCGGTCGGCACCGGCGGGATCGGCAGCCGGGCCAGCCCAGCGGCCAGTCGCGGCACCATCGACAGCATCGCGATGCCGACTACCACCAGCCCACCGGACAGCTTCGGCAGGCCGGGATGCCAGACCAGATACACCGCGGCGGCGATACCCGCGATCACGCTGAGCGCGCCCGCGGCGGAGAACAAGGTCGCTCCCGTACCGATGATCCGATAGCCGAGCACGGCGGCCACGATCGTCACCGAACAGCCGAGCAGCAGATGCGCACTGCCAAGCGCGCCGGGCACGAAAAGCGCGGCGCCGCCGAACAGGAGCAGCAGACCATCCAGTGACAGCCAGGTGGCGGTGACCGGGTCGAGGTATTTGCGAGCGGCGAAGCCAGCGGCGACGAAGGCCCCGATACCCGCAGCCGACAGCACGAACGCGGGGGCGAGCGGATCGCCGTGCCCGCGCGAGATCACCAGCAACGCCAATGCGGTGAGCACCGTCAGCACGGAGGCGACCAAGCCCATCCAGCGCGCGGCGTTGCCGGTCCAGCTGCGGAACTGCTCCGCGGTGAGCCGGGATACCGCGTCGATCACGTCGTCGAAGAGCGCGGGCGCTTCCTTCGCGGTGACCGAACGCAGCACGAGCAGCTCACCGTCGTGCACGTCGGCGTCGGTGAGCGTGCGGCTCAGTGCGAACGCCTCTTGACCGACCCGCGCCAACGTCCAATGCTGGGCTCGCAGCGGCACCGAGTCGTCCTCGGTGTCGATCTGGTCGGGATTGCGCGATTCGATCAGGGCAACCAGGTCGCCGATGAAGCTGGCGATCGGGACGGTAGCGGGCAGCCCGACATCGAGCTGAGTGTTACCGCCGATGATGGAAACCCGACTCAGCTCCGGCACAGCGGCGCGTGTGCCACTGGTTGGTGACTCGATCAACGACCCCGGACCCCCCGCCTCTCCACTGACGATTGTTCACGCCCCGACTGCACTGGGTGGAACGTCTTCTTAGTGAACGACTTCGACACCGGTAAGACTCTCATGCGTTGCAACCTCCCCGCAGCTCAACCTAATGTAACGGACAAACCAGGCACTGCGCGATCGGTAGTCTGGGGGGCATAAAGAACTCATCCGCTACTACGAACGAAAACTTCGGGGTCCGACAGCCATGACCGGCAATCGCCAAGCACAACGCGCCTTCGACGCCGGAATTCTGTCGCTCGGATTGTCCATCGAAGGACAGGAGTCCGCGCGCGACCTCGAGTACGCGAAGCTCGCCTTCCAACGCGCCACCGAATGGGACCCCACCATGTGCGACGCCTGGCTCGGCCGCGCCGCCGCGGGTGAGGTCACCAAGGATGTCTTGTTCAACATGCACAAGACCAGCGCCAGCACGCTGTACCGGGAGCAGCGCAGGCTCGGCCTGCAGTCGCGCGACCTCGCCGGCCGCTTCCTGCCCGGCCTTTATATCGATTACCCCCTGGCCAGCTACACCGAGATCTGGCTCGCCTGGGCCGCGCAACTCATCGCGGACAAGGAATACGACGAGGCCGAGCGGGTGCTCAACGAACTCGACGCGCACCGCAGGTCCCAGCTGAGCGACCCGGATCGCGAGATCGACAACCGCATCTGCGCCTACGTCCGCGGCGTGCTGCATTACAACACCCAGCGCTGGCCCGATGTCATGACCGTGCTGGCCAATTCGGCCGAGTGGGACGACCCGTATCTCGCGGCGGGTGCGAACGTCATGGTCGGCACCGCCTGCGCGCAGCTTGGTTTGTTCGGTGAGGCGATCCGCCGGATGGAACAGGCCGAGGCGGGCCCGATCCCGGCGGCTCGGTCGACCGCCATGTTCTGCCGCGGCCTGTGCTTGCGCGAATCCGGCAACGAGGAAGTGGCGCAGGGCCTGTTCGAGAAGGTGTATTCGCAGGCGCCGGATTTCGAGGCGAACACCTCCGCGATGCGCGACCGCACCTATAGGATCAGCATCACCTCGCGCGAAACGATCGATGCCCGCACCGACAAGTGGAATCCGGCCTCCGCGCCTTCGATGAAGGCGATCGAGCAGGCCGAGACCGAGGATCGGGCCAAGAAGATCCTTGCCGAAGCCCGCGCCGAGCTGGACTCCCAGATCGGCTTGGCCTCGGTGAAGACGCAGGTGGCCAAGCTGCAGTCGAGCGCGCAGATGGCGAAGATCCGCACCGAGAAGGGCCTGGCCGCCGGGGCGCGCGGCCAGCACCTGGCGTTCACCGGCCCGCCTGGCACCGGCAAGACCACCATCGCCCGCGTGGTCGCCAAGATCTATTGCGGCGTCGGCATCTTGAAGACCGACAAGGTGGTCGAGGCTAAGCGGGTCGACTTCGTCAGCCAGAATCTCGGCGGCACCGCGCTCAAGTCGGAGGCGCTGATCGACAGCGCGATGGACGGCGTGCTGTTCATCGACGAGGCGTACACGCTGATCCAGACCGGTCTGCAAGGCGGCGACTCGTTCGGCCGTGAGGCCATCGATACGCTGCTGGCCCGGATGGAGAACGACCGCGATCGGCTCGTGGTGATCATCGCCGGGTACGACGGCGAGATCGATCGCCTGCTCGCCGCCAACGACGGTCTGGCCTCACGGTTTTCCAAGCGCGTGCAGTTCCCGTCCTACACGCCCGAGGAACTCGGCGAGATCGGCAAGGTCATCGCGCACAAGCGGGACTCGGAACTGTCCGACGACGCGCTCGAGCTGCTCGTCACGGCCTGCACCCAGCTCTACTCGATGCAGAGCACCGACCAGAGCGGTCAGCCGCGCCGCGGCGTCGACCTGGCGGGCAACGGCCGGTTCATCCGCAACGTCATCGAGTCCGCCGAGGAAGAGCGCGAGTTCCGGCTGGCCAACGACGAAACGCTGGACCTGGCCAACATCGACGAATCGATGCTGATGCGCATCGAGGCGCCCGATATGCACACGGCGCTCTCCGGCATCCTCGCCTCGCTGAACGTCGGCTTCACCGGCTGACCCGAACGGCTACCGCGGCGGCTCCAGCGGCAGCTGATCGCGTGCGGTGAGCGCTTCTTTCGCGGACAGGGTCGCGCCGGGAACCATCTGGCCGACGATCGCCCACGGCGCAAGCCGCGGGGTATCCCCGATGCCGAGCACACCCGCGGTCGCCATGTCGGGAATGCCGTAGCGGACGCCGTTGTCGGCGACGTAGAACAGGCTGCCGCGCCGCGGGCTCCCCGGCCCCATGCCGGTCACCTGGACGAACTCGCCGGTGCCCGGCGGGACGTACACGGCGTCCACCCGGTCGCCGGTGCCGTCGGCGGTGGCCAGCGAGACGGTCTTCGCCGATTCCGCGATCGGGACGCGCACACCGGCCAACAGGCTGACCGAGGCGCGTTCGGCGGGGCCGTCGCCCGCGTCGGCCTTGCGGTTGGCCGGGGCCGTGCCCGGTGTCTTGGACCAGGCCACGCAGGTGACCGGGGCGTCTTCGGCATTCAGAATCTTCGGGGTCTCGACCGGAAAGTCGTTGACCGGCAACGCGTCATGCATGACGCGCACCCGATCCAGCACGTCCGGCGGCATGGTCGGGATGTCACTCATTCCGTGCGAGTCGGCGAACCGGATCACCTGCGCGGTGAACGGGCTCACCGGCTGCAGCGCGTCGGCGAGCACGGCATACAGTTCGGGTTTGCCGTCGCCGACATCGCGAATAGATATGACGCCGCCGACCGGAATCTTCGACAGCGGGCCCGGACCGGGCTGACCGGCCTGCGGGATCTGCGGCGCCGCGAGCGCGGGCACTTCCGTTGTCGCGCCGAGCATTCCGGTGCCGATCGGGCGCGGCCGGTGCGTCGTCAGGTTCAGCGCGCGCACCAGTACCGAGTTGCCGGGGTCGATCTCGGCTCGCTTGCCGTCGTAGACCAGGTAGGTCTTGTCACTGCGCTTCACCAGCAACGCCTCGTCCCGGCCGACCGTGCGGGTCCGATCGCCGAGGGCGGGACGGCCCGCGATGACCGTCGTGATGCCGCCGGTGGCCGACGCCGCGCTGCCGCCCTGCGACAGCGCGATCGTCTCGCACAGCGCCCATTCCGAACGGGATCCCTGCGACGACCCGGGCAGCGCGCTCGGTGCGCCGGGGATGCCGACCATCGGTCCGCGTGGCATGTCGTTGAGCTTGCTGTCCTTCACCCCGTGCGGCTCGGCATTGCTGCCCGTGATCAACCGGGCGGAGGCCAGATTCAGGACCGGGTGCAGCGTCTTGCTGCCATCCTCGGACTGCACCACGACGTACAGCGCGCCGCTCTGCTTGCCCGACACGATCAACGCGTCGCCGATCGCGCCCTGCGGCCGCAGGAAGCTCAGGATCGCGGCACCCGCTATCACGAGCACGCCGAGCACCGCACCGACCATCAGAGAACGCACCTGAGACCGCATGGGATCGTGCAGCATTCGCACGTCGCGCCGCACCAGCGCGTGATCGAGTCGGCGCAACAGGAATCGGTACCCGTTGACCTGGGCTCGGGTGGTCAGCTGTGCCGGCACAAGGTCTCCATTGAACTGTCGAGAACCATCCTCATCAACACGGTACCGTAATTCCAGGACGGCCCTGAACCGATGATTTCATGGCCCATGGGCGGTGGCCGTACAGGTGGCAGACAGGGACAACGCGGTGACGACAACTGTGAACGAGACCAGGCCCGACGGGGCGACCGAACCGGAAGGCACCGGCACGCCGACGCCACCCGCCGACCGTGCTTCGGCCTACGACACCCTGCGTGACCCCGAGTTCTGGCTCTTCCGCATCTATCCGCTGCGGGTGATCGTGCCGGTGGTGGTACTGGCCGCCACGCTGGCCTGGATCGTGCTCGCCACAACGCATTCCCTGTGGGGCGCGATCGACGCGGGCGCCGGTTTCGTGCTGATCGGCCTGCTCCCGATTCGGGGCCGCACCCCGGCAGGGCGGATCGGCCGCGCGCTGGCCCGGCGGCGCAGCGGGCTGCGTCCCGCCGAGCATCTGACCCAGGCACCCGCGTTCGATGTGCCGTTCAGCGAGGGCGGCGGTTACGGGGTGCGCTGGGACGGCGAGCTGTTGCTAACCATGCTGCGCATCGACCCGCCGCCGGACGCGTTGACGCTGCTTCGCCGCGGTTCGCTGAGCACCGACCAACTGCTTCCGCTCACCGAAATCGCGCGCTGTCTCGATCAATTCGACCTGACCCTGGCCGGCGTCGACATCGTGAGCACGGGCGCGCGCACGGCGGGCACCGGCATCATCTCGCACCTGTACGACCGCATTCTGGGTCCGTTGCCCGCCATCGCGCACCGCACCCTCTGGCTGGTGCTGCGGCTGGATCCGCTGGCCAATGCCGAGGCGGTGGACAAACGCGGTGGCGGCGGCACCGGAGCCCTGCGCACCGCGATGATCGCCACCCGCCGGGTGGCGAACCGGCTCGCCGCGCACGACATCGCCACCTCCGTGTTGACCGCCGCCGAAATGAACACCGCGGTCCGCGAACTCACCCATGGCTTCGAGATCGATCAGCTCGCCGAATCGCCACAGTCACTGGAGTATCAGGGTCGCTACCTCACCCACTATCAGATCGGCGCGGACATGATCGGCCCGCGCGGGCTGGCCGATATCTGGACCGTGCAGAGCCTGTCCACCACGGTGACGCTGCGGCTGCGTCCCGGCGCGCACCGGCACGACACGCGCGCCGACCATGTCGGCACCGTCATGCTCAACGCCGTGGTCCGGTTCGACACCACCTTCGAACCGGAGGAGCCGCCGCTGCCCGGTCTGCGCGAGCTGCCGGGCAATCAGCTGCGAATCCTGTTGGACACCTTGCCGATCGGGGCCGCCGGTCGCTGGGGCTCGGACACCGGATACCGCGGCACCATCGCCGCGCTCACCGATATCGCGGTGCCGACCGCGGGCTGCGGGCAGTTGATCGGCGCCGACGAAATAGGCCAGGGCATCGCGGTGCCGCTGGTCGGCGAGGGCACCAGGCACCTGGCGGTCATCGGCAACCTGGACCTGGCCCAGCAGGTGATCCTGCGGGCGACCGCGCTCGGCGCGCACGCCATCGTGCACACCGCAAGGCCCGACGCCTGGCACACCATGGTGACCAATCTCGATGCGCCGCACGTGCTTTCGATCGCACCGCGGTCCGCCGGAGCCAGCTACCACGCGCCTGCGGCGCCACCATTGCCCGCCGCGCCCTACCCGAGCACCACGGTCGTCGTCTTCGACGGGATCGCACCGACCGCGCACGCGGGCGGCGCCACCATCGTGCATGTGCGCACGCCGGATCAGCCCCCGGGGTCGATCGATGCCGACGTCACGCTGATCCAGGATCCGTACGCGCCGAACCGGATCACCGTGCGCACCGCGACCGCGAGCGCGACCGTGTTCATGGTGACCACGCCGGACGAGATGCATTACATCGGCGAATCGCTCGCCGCACGCTGACCCGAAAACCGCAGCGCTGATCTCAAAACCGAAACGGCCGACCGGAACTGGATGTTCCGGTCGGCCGTCAGGTGACGGACATGTCAGAAAGCGGCGAAACCATCGCCGACCTTGCCATCGGCTTCGAGCGCACGATTCAGCGCGTTCTCCACCTGGGCACCGAGGGCGTCCAGCTTCTGCAGGGTGTCCTCGAGGCCCTGAGTGAGATTCTTGTGCGAGGCGTCGAAGCCCTGCGTGGCGTTCTCACCAGTCAGGTTGTCATGGAACGCCTTGGCAGCGTCGTTGAGCGAGTCGATCTCGCCCTTCATCTTTCCGCCGTGCGTCTGCAAGTCGCTGTGCAGCTCGTTCATGGCTGCGGGATCGTAAAGGATGGTCATTCTTCAATTCCTTCGAACGATGGGTTCCGAAACGGAGCGGAGCAGACCGATCAGGCCTGGTCCATGGTCTGCAGGGTCTTCTTGCCCGAGTCGACGGCCTGCGAGAACTGGTCGAGGCGCTTGTTCAGATCCTCGGCCTCGTCGTGCCAGTCGCCGGCGACCTGAACGAACTTGTCGGACGCGTCGCCCTTCCAGCCCTTCAGCACATCCTGCGCGGCCTGATCGATTTCCTTGACCGAGGTCCGGAGGTTGTTGATCGCGGTCTCCAGATCGCCGACGACCTTATCGACGCCGCCGGCCTCGACACCAACAGCCTTGCCCGAGCCACCGAGTGAGGTGAGTGACATTTCTTTGACCTTTCGTCATATGTGATGATCGTTCTCATACAAACGATCTCGTTGAAATACGAGACAACCGAAGTTGCCACCCGAGAACTACTGAGGCAGCCACCTCCCCCCGGGCAGCCCCTCGATCAACGTGGCGACTGCTTGCGCAATCCGGTGGTCTGTTCCTGGCGTGACCGTGGACCAGACCTGCTGATCCGGGGAAACCATCGGCGCGGCGACGATCCGCCCTCGGGCGGTGTCGTACACGGCGACGGCACCGGGCGCCCTCCTGGTCACGCCATCCTCATGGGCGCACGCCACGATCTCGGCGTAGGCGTGCGTCGCACCGAAGGCGAGCCCCAATTTGGTGGCGTCGCGATCGGTGGCACCCAAGGCATAGAGAGCGTCGGTGAGCTCACTGGGCGTCGCGGCCGCATCGAGCCGCTCGGCCAGCTCCGCGGCGGGGACGCTGAGATTGGGGATTTCGGCGGGCGGGCACGGATCCATGGCGGCGAGCAGCGGCCGCACCAAATCGGCGGCCGACCCATCCGTCCACACCTGCCGCACCTCGAAGTTGTCGCCGGTGCGGACGGCGAGCGCTTGGGTGTGCCCGCGGCGCACCACACAGACTCGGCGCGAACCGTGCTCGGTGTAGATGCGGGCAACCAGCTCCTGCTCCGGCTGCGCCAGGGTGAACAGTGTGTCGGCCAGCTCCGAATCCACTTCGCCGTGCGCGTCGATCAGGCCGTCGCCGATCAGCGTGGCCACGGCGTGCTCCTGTGCCCGCTGCCATTCCTCGAACGAATCCTGCTGCGGCCCTACCGAAAGCGCCAGCGGCAGGGTCTGCACCCCGATCCGGTCGGCGACGGCGAGCAACGCGTCGTTGGTCAGCGTGGTCACGGCGCACCGCCGGATTCGGTCCGAGTCTCGGTGGGCGCCTTGGCCACCGACTCGGTTCCGCCGAGCACGGCCGGGGCGGCCTGGATTTCGCCTTCGAGCCCGATCTGGTCGGCGTCGCCAGCCAAGCTGGCGCGCGGGAACCGGGCCGAATCCTGGGCCCCGCCCGCACCACCCATCGCGCCTGGGGCCACCGACGCGGACTGGCCGGTCGCGCTCGTCGTGCCGACCTGGGTCGTCCGGTTCGCGGGCTCGGTGGTCGTGGTGGATTGCGAGTACACCGGCGCGCGATAGGCGGACAGCGCCCTGGGCGGCAAAGTGGGCATCGCGATCGAACCGACCGGCACACCGCCGAAGCTCGGCATCGATTTCGGCGCCGCTGCCGCCGCGGCGGTGGCGGCCTGCTCTGCGGTCAACGCCTGCTCCGGCGCGATCTTCGGCGGGGCCTGATGCTGCCACGGCGTCGCCAATGGCTCGGCGGCCGTTTCGTAGCTGCGCATCACCCGCGACGCAACGGCTTTCGCCATATCCGCGTCCGCGTCGTTGTCCGCGGCGACCGCACGGATCGGTGCGCCGAGCATGGCGCCCATGCTTTCCAGCATGTGCTGCACCTGCTGGATTTTCTCGATGTCCGCGGTGTTCGGCATGGTCAGCTTGGCCACCTCGTACGCGGCGACCTGGGCCTGCAGGCGCGCGGCGTTCGCGGTCGCGGTGGTGGCCGCGTCCACCAGCCAATCCCGCAGGGTGGACACCTTTTCCATGACCTCGCCGCTGCGTCCGGACTGCCATGCGCTGCGCAGCGCGGCAAGGACCTGCTCGTATTCGAGCACCGCCGCACCGAAAACCGTTGCCAGCCGCGCCCATTCGGCGGCTGCCTCGGCCATCGGCACAGAGCCCGGCCCCGTGGTGAGTTCCTGCGCGAGCCGCTCCGGCGGCCGAGCCTCCCACACCACGCCGGTGAACCCTGGCTTCGGTGGTTCGATCATTGCTGCGCTGTGCCTTTCCATGGACTGCGCCTCAGACGGACCTGCCGCCCGCGGCGTCGAAGTCCACGACGCTGTCACTTTCCATCTGGCTGAACTCGTTCGTGTGCATCCGCAACGTGGCCGCCAGCTTGCGCATTTCGGTCACGCTGGCTTGCGCGCTCGCCAAGTACGACGAAGCGACCTCGTTCCCGGTCTGCGCGGCCCGGCCGGAGACTTCGTCGGCTCCAGCGGGCTGGATCGTCAATGCCTCCTCTGCTGCTCGCAGATCCGAGGCCAGCCGATCGGCAAGCACATCGAGCCCGTTCGATGCTTTCCCTGCCGCGGCAGGGTCGAACTGGACACTCGCGAACGCGTCGCCTACCCCGTCACTACTCATGAGACCCTCCTAATAAGTCAGAGCGTGAGTTCCTTGTCCGGCGGTGGTTCCGAAGCGCTGTCGGCCGCGCCGACCACCGGCAACGAAACCCCTTCGATGTGGCCGACCACTTCGTCGCCGTGCTGGCTGGTCACCATCTGGCCGCGCAGAGCGTCGCTGCTCGACTCGCCGTCTCTGCCGAGTCCGGCCGCGCCCGCGGCGCCGGCCATCGGCATCATTCCGCCGCTGCCACCGGTCGTACCGCCGGTCGACATCGCCGCTGTCGTAGCGGGACTCGACCCGGCGCCACTCAACCCGCTGAGCGAGCCCAACGAGCCGCTCGCGACGCGAGTGCCCTGCCAGGGGTTCAACGGAGCAGCGGGCGCGGCGCCGGGTCCGGGGCCGCCGAAGGCACCAGCGCCCGCACCGGCCCCGCCAGCTGCCGCTGCTGCCTTCGCCTTCTCCTCGTCTGACAGTGCGCCGCCATCATGGGTTTTCGGGTCGACAACCGGCTTCGGCGCGCTGAGGGCCGAACTCGCCTGGGCGAGCTGACCTAGCGACTGCGCCGCCGTGGTCGCGGTGCTGATCAGCGGAGTCACCATGCTCATCAGCTGACTCAGCTGGTCGGCGCCGCCCGCGCCCGCGACGCCCTTGGGGGCGTTGGTGATCGGGACCTTCGTCCCCGTCGTGGTCATGGAGGCGCTGTGGCCGAGTAGTTCGCCCTTGGTCTTGACTGTGATGCCGAGCGCCTCGGTCATCGCCTCAACCGCCGAGGCCGCCAGAAACACCTGTCCCGCAGGGGTTGCGGCGTACAGCGGCGACGCGGCCAGGATGGTGGAGAACTTCGCCACCACCGCGGACATCAGCCCGGCACCGGTGAAGACACTGCCCGCCGCGTTGGTGAGGACAGCCTTCTCCTGGGTGCTCTGCGCCTCCAGCTTGCCTGCGTCCTGCTGCGCCTCGCCCGCCTTCTTCGCCGCCTCCATCGCCGCCATGCCCTGCCAGACCGACATCGCCGTCTGAATCGCGGAGGTGCCGAGCTGCATCACGGTCTGCATCACGGTCGAGATGCCGGACAGCAACTGGGTCGGGTCGGCGGGTGGCGCGGGCGCCGACGCGTTCTGCGTACCGTCGGCGTTCGCCGAGGTGGGTGCCGGTGCCGGCGCGCCCAACTGTCCGCTGCCGAACGCGGCCGCCAGATCGGTCAGCGGCCGCATCAGCGCGGTGAGATCCAGCGGCGGCAGCGGCGGCATCTCGGGCATGTGAATGAACGAGGGCATCTCGGGCAGGTTTGGCAGACCCATGTCTTGCAGGATGTGGTTCACCGGCTGGTCGAGCATCGGGGCTAGGGCACTGCCCCGCAACAGATCCAGCACGGTCGGATCCAGCGGCTCCGCCCCCGGCGGTGGGATGGCCCCGGGGATGGTCATGACTTCGAACTGACCGATCCGATGGCCGCACGGGACGCGCCATCGGTGGCCTCGTACGTGCCCGCGGCCTCATGTGCGGTCAGCGCGGTACCCGCGTGCACCGCGGCCAATTCGGCCACCGAGCTCAGATGGTTCGCCTGCGCGAACGCGAACGAGGCGAGGAATTCCTGGCCGATCAGGCCGAACACCGGCACGACCGTGGCGATGGTCGCCGCCTGGTCCACCGCGCCCGCCGAAGCGACGCCCGCGGCCATCGCGGCCGAGGCGGAACCATAGGCCCGAACCGCATCCGGAACAACTTCAATGTGATTCATGACTAACGTCCAATCCCGAAACACCCCTCGATGTTTCGTCAAACCTTGCCTATCGGAGCATGTCTTCGCTGATCACTGCGGGCTCATCATCCGGTCACAGACCCCGTGCTTTCCTCGTTGAAAGCAGTGACCAGCTCGGCCCGCTCGGCGAAGGCCCGATAAGCCGCCGCCTGTGCCGTGTCGACCAGTGCCTTCTCGAAGTCGGCAGGCGAAAGTTTGGCCACCGCACCGGTAAGGCTCAGCCCGACCAGCGCGCCGTTACCGTCCACCGACGCGGTGACCGCCCCGTCCTGCGACGTCTCGGTCACCAAGATCCCGGTGGTCGCGTCGTTGAGGTCGCGCAGCCGGTACATCTGCCTCTGCACCCGCGCGATCAACTCGTCCATCGTGTCGACCATGACTACCTCCCGAATCCTCGTCCTAGTCAGACTGATCGGAGCCAGCTCTGTGGCTCGGTCTCGTACTCCTGCTCTTCGATGATCTCTTGCCGCGCGACTTCCTGCTCGGCGGGCAGGCCCGTCATCGACAACATCTCGGAGGTGAAGCCCGCGTCCCGCAGCTGTGTCCGGCGGGCCAGCCCGGCCCGGTTCGCCGACTGCTTGCACAGCCGTAAGATCTCCGCCGCCAACGCTTCCGGATCGCGCCGCAATTGATCTTGGTCCAGCTTGATGCCCAACGGCAGACCCTGCTCGGTGGTGCGCACCGCGATCGAGCCGGTCAGCGAGGTCACGACGAATTCCGTCGGAAACTCCTGTGGCGTATCGCCTTTAGGTTCCGTCATAGCCGCCCCCTTCCAGACATGCGATCAATAACAGCGTCTCATGCACGTCAACCCCTTATACCCGCTCGTCTTTGATGGCACGGACCACCTCAGCGATCTGATTGTTGATCAGTCCCGTCAACCGCCTGGTGTCCGCAGCGACAACGGTCGATGGATGACCTGGCACAATGACGTAGCGCCCATCATCGACGAGGTCGCGCCAGGCGAGATGGAAACGACTGATACCGCGCGGGCCGAATCGCGACTGAGCCTGCTCGACCTCGATAGTTCCGACAGTTGTTGCGGGAGCGCGGTTGAACGAATCAGTACGTGTCGCCATCTCGTCACCGAAGTCTTGAACTACCGAGCGTCCGTACGCGTAATCCATGCCCGCACCGTTATTTTTCCCGACAAGCTCGAAGTCCGCCCGTTTGCCCGCATCGACTTTCGGCAACGCGGCCGAGACCGTGTCGGCCAGGGACAGCACCTCGTGCTCGACGAGCGTGAAACCTTCCGCGTGCCACGTGGTTTTCCCCGGCTTCTGAATGATCATGTATGCGTTGTCACCCTTACGTGTGGCAAGCATTCTGATCGAGCCTTTCGGATTTCGATGGTCACGACCGTCGATACCACGGATGATCACCCGAATGTCAGGACGAACAACCGAGGCGAGCACTTCTTCCAACTGACGGCCCCAGCGAGACCGTATCCGCTGCCAGGCATCAGCCTTCTCCTGGCGATGTTCGTAGTAAAGCTCGGTGCTGCCGGTGTAGACGAACGGCTCGGGCAGGTATTCCTCCTTCATCGCCTCCCACGCGGCGGCGAACTCGACATCGGTGAATTCCCAGGTACGGTTCATTGCTCTACAACAGGTTTGACGACGACCGGCGCGTCACCGATCGCTTCTTCCAAATGCTCGGTGGAATCGAGGTAGTCGGCGCGCTTGTGCTCCTTCTGCTGACCTGCGGCACCGGGACCGGGGCCCGGACCCATGCCCATCCCGGCACTCGACGCGAGACCCGCTCGCGCGCCGGCCGCGGTAGCGGTTGTCGTTGCCTCGGCGCGCGGGAACAATTTGGAGGCCTTGTCCAGGTTCTGGCCGATACCGGTTGGTTTCGCGGCGCTGCCGGGACCAGGACCGGCGCCTTTCGACGAGGCGGTGCCCATGGCTTTCTTCGCCTGCTCCTCCAGATCCTTCAGGCTCGGGATGCCGGGCAGTCCGGCCAAGCCTGCTTGCTGCGCGGCTTGCTGTGCGGCACTGGCCAGTTGCTGCCCCATCTGCTGCGCTGCTTGCGAGAGCTGCTGCCCGATCTGCTGAGCCATCTGTCCGGCTTGCTGGCTCGCCTGCTGAGCGGCTTGCTGCGCGGCCCGCTGCTGGTCTTGTTGTTGCTGCTCTTGTTGTTGTTGCTGCTGCTGGGCGCGCTGCTGATCGGCCTGCGCTTGGAGCTTGCGCTGCTGGTCGGCATTCGCTTGAACCTGCTGCTGGTTCAGTCCGGGCGGACCGGGAGGTCCCGGCGGACCCGGTGTCGACGTCTTGCCTGGGTCCGACCCCGGCGGTTGACCGGTTGTCGGCGAAATGGCAGGGGGAAGTATCGCGATTTTGCTGTCGGTGTACGACAGCCCCGGTAGATATGCGTCATTCATTGCCATAATGGCGCGTTTACGAATGACTTCCTTCTTGCGCTCTTCGAACGCTTGCGGTGTCTCACCATCTTTTTGGATGGGTGCGTCCCAGTCCCCCATATCGTGCGCGGTCGCCCATACCCACTGTGACGTGTACTCCAGCATGTCGCCGACCACGCCCATATTCTCTATGAGATCGTCTGTGTGCTTGCCGTAGGCGACCACGGCGGCCCGCGCTTTCTCTGCGCCGCCGTTCTCCCCCGGGCTCTTCCAATCATTGTCAACGCTGATCATCTTGTTGACGAGATCGTCGAACTTCTCGTTCAGCTCACTGCCCAGCCAACGCCAGTCGGCGGCACCCTGTGCCGCTTGAACGAACGATGCACTCGGACTGTCCGCGGACGTCTCCGTCTTCCACATCGAATCTTGGATCTCCACGTACCGCTCGTAGGAGATGGGATTCGGATCCTCGGGGTGCACCTTGGGCCCGTCGAATTTCACCCCAGGCTTCGGCTCGAGCACACTTTTCGGCATCCCGCCGTTTTCCATGCTGCCGTAGCGGTATTCGGGTGAATGCAGCTCGGGATTTAGCTTCGGCCCTGGTCGGTCCTTGTTCGTCAGCGCACCCGGCTTGTCGACAATCGACTTCTGCAACTTGTCGAAGTCGACTTTGCTGTCGGTATCGGTGTTCTTGTAGTGCTTTCCCGCCGCGATGAACGTGTCCATCATGTCGTTGAGAATCTTGACATGATCGTCGAGTATCTTCCCCAGTTCTCGGCCCCTGTCCGAGAACCGGGACGCCAAAGCCGCACTCGACCCGAGCTTCGAGAACGGTTTCACATTGTCGACGAGGTTGACCTGTCCCCGCACAGCGAGCACTCTGCCGAGAGTGTCGTTGACCGTCGCTGCGAGCCCTTCGAGCACGCCGGGATTCAGCTGGAGCACGCCGTCCTTCGCCTGGCCGGACAGGCCTTCCCACGGACTGGTCACAGTCGCACTCCTGACTGGCTCGACGTCCCGAATGCGGCGACGGCAGGCTTCCCGCCCGCCCTCGGCACCGAACTACGCTCTTGCGCCTGACCACTCATCCGCTACTGGCCCCTCCTCGTAGCTGCGAGACCGCTGACGTTGTGTACGCACGTCGGCATCGCAGCCAGTTCCTACAGCGTGCCAATTCTATGGGTACTACCTTCAATCCCGCATGTACAGACCCGAATCTTGGTGGCACGCTTGCACCGAACGCACTATGCCCAGCGTCTGTGCCGATGACCACGGCGCCTCGATGCTGTAGCGGCTCGGCCGGAAGACCTAGAAGTAGCGCAGGTATGCCGCGCGAAATGATTCGTCGAGCAGGTCGTAGTTCGGGGGGATGTAGTGGTTGGCTCGAACGTGCTGGACGAATGCATCCGGGATGGCAAAGGGGCGCGCGGTCAGGTACTCGATGGAGTCGGTGCGCCAGATCCACTCGCCGTCGGAGTGCAATGAGGAGCCGCCCGGGATCCAGCCTTCACCGGTGACCATGTTGGGGACGGCTTCCATGACGTCGAAGACCTCGGGGGCTTTGCGCAAGTATTCGAGGATCCGGTCGCGGTTGGCGAGTTGCTGATCGGTGCGCGCGTCGCGGATCGAGGGGAGATCGTCGTGCCCCCGTTTGTACATCTCTCGGTATATGCCAACGGGTTTCAAGTCCGGCATGTCAACCTCTCCCGGTCACGATCGGCGAACGACAATTCCCTCATCACCCTAATCACCTGGGAAATCGCTCGACCTCGGTCACTCGTTCTGCTCGAACGCACGATCAATCGCGGCCTGCCGCGCGGCTGCGTTTGAGCCGTCCAGTTGGCCCGCGAAGGCGGCGTTGGCGGCCGCGATCAGGTCATCGGGGATGCTCGGATAAGCATCAGCTATCTGCCACAGCGCGTTCGCGGTGCGCAGGTCGAGACCGTTGTCCGAGGAGACGCCGCCCCCACTGCGGACCGAGGCGAGCGCCTCATCGAAGCTTTGCCGCAGTTCGTCCTCGGTCGGATAGTCCAAGAGCATGATTCCTCCTCAACTGTCTCAATGGAAGACTCCGGCGCATTGTCGAGGGTCGGCCAAGACGTCGCGGATCAGCAGACCCAAGTCGGTCCCGGCGCCCTGGAGCGGATAGGGGAAATCGACGATGAGCTCGTCGTCGACGCGCACCTGGAACCGAGCGTGCTGCGGACCGAGGTGCTCCCAGCCGACGCCGACGGCGGGGGCATCGAGGTCGAACTCGTTGGCGCCCAGGCGCAACGTCAGTCGGCCCGCCTTTCGGTAGAACACGGCGAGGACGTCGCCGAAGTAGCCGAGTACACCACCCACCGGGCCGACGGCCATCGTGACCGCACGCAATGATCCGGTTTCCGGATCGAACGTCGCCAGACGACTTCCGTCGAGCGGCTGGACGACGATTTCGCTACTGCGCGAATCGTTCTCGCCGTTCCAGCGTCGACGCTCGCTGGCGCGCGAGCCCGCGCCACCGGGCGCTGATCGGGCCATCGGCGGCATCATCGGTGGCGGCATCATCGGCTGCTGCGGGTCGCCGACCGTCGAGCCGTTGGCCTGCCACTGGTTCGGCGGCTGCCCGTTCTGCCCGGGGTATGCGGGCTGGCCGGGTTGTCCCGGATGCGACGGCTGCCCTGGGAATGGTGACGCCCCAGGCTGTCCCGGGTATGGGGGAAGCGCCTGGAATGGGTATGGCGACGGCGGTGGTCCGGACTGGCCGGGAGGCAGCGTAGGCGACGGTGACGGATCCGGCGATGTGGGTGGGGTGGTCGGCGGCGTGGTCGGGGGTGTCGACGGTGGGGTCGTCGGCGGCGTCGACGGCGGGGTCGTCGGGGGTGTCGACGGCGGGGTGGTCGGCGGCGTCGACGGCGGGGTGGTCGGCGGCGTCGACGGCGGAGTCGGCCGTGGCGGAGGCGGCGTGTGTGGCCGTGTCGGAGGTATCGGATTCCGTGGCGGAACCGGTGTCGTCGGCGGAACGTGCGGGGGCACGGGGGGCTGCGGGGGTTGCGGCGGCTCCTCCCTGTCCGGAAGATCCGGCATCGGTACATGAATCTCGAGTGGGGGCCCCACCTCTGGCGGGAACTCGAACTCGTAGTCGTGCGGCGGATGCGGTATGTGCGAACGGAACATCGGTGGTTTCGGCTCGGCACCGCGGAAACGATCGCCGTCCCCACCGTCTCCGTCCCCGTTATCGGAGCCGCGATCGCGATTCGAACCGCCATCCGTGGTCCCGCGATCCCGGCCCGACTCTGCATCACCCGACGGCTCGTCGCCATCGGTCCCATCACGATCCGAGTCCCCTTCGGACTCATGACCCCGATCCCGCGCAGACCCCGAATCACCCGACGGCTCAGCGTGATCGGAATCAGCACTGTCACGATCACGATTCACCGTCGAGCCTGAATCAACCGACTGCTCATGATCGGAAACATCGCGATCACGATCCGTCGCCGAACCCGAATCGACCGGCTGCTCAGCGCGATCGGAGCCATCGCTGTCGCCGTCACGATCCGAGCCGGGACGTGCGGGCTTCGAATCACCCAGCGGTTCTTGCCGGTTCGCGTTCTCCGCGTCCGAACGGGTCAGGTTCCCGGCAGTCGAATCGGGCGGTGTCAGAGCTTCGGCACGAGTTTCGGCGCGCCCCAGCTCCTCTTCGATGCGCCCCACCTCAGCTTCGGCGACCAAGTAGTCCTTGGCCGCCCGCTCGAGTTCGGCGACCTTGGCCAGCCGTGCCTGCTGCTCGGTGACGTCCAACGTCCGCGCCCGCAAATCTTCTGCGCGCGCTTCGATTTCACTCTCGGATCGCAGCTCGTGCGGCTCGATCGTCATGGACAAACTCTCGGCGGCCTCGGCGCGCGCCGCTTCGGCACGGTCGAGCCGATCCTGGGCCTGCACCAACTCCGATTCGAAACGCTCCCGGAGTTCCTCCACCTCCTGCCGCGCATCAGCATCACGTTGCGCGTCAGCATCGCGTTGCGCGTCAGCGTTATGTTGCGTATCCGCGTCACGCTGCATTGCAGCATCAGGTTGCGACGCAGCATCGGGTTGCGCATCCGCGTCGCGTTGCGCATCTGCATCGGGCCGATCACCCTGCGGCGTCTCCGCAACTGGGCTGGGAAGTTCGGGCTGCCCACCCCGCGCCAGCGCACGTGCTTGCTCGAGTTCGACGTCGTGGCGTTCGATGTTCTGCTCGTGGCGCCGCACGTCCTCAGCCGCATCCTCGAAGTCACGGAATGCCTGCGCCAGGTCGTCCACTCGCTGCCGACCGTCCGCATCCGGCTGCTGCGCCCGCAGTTCCGCCAATCGGGTGTCGATGGGCTCGTCGGATCCGAACAGCCAGGCAGGGTCGATACCGAGTCCCTGTTCCAGCGCGAAAAGCGCGTCGGTGCGCACGTCCAAAGTGGCGCGCGCCTCGGACAATCCGAGCTGGTAGCGGTCGCGCGGCAGGAACGGTGTCGATTCCGGCAACGGTGCGGCCGCGTACGGAATGTCTTTGCGCCAGCCGGTCAGTGGCGGCCGGTCCGCGTCCCAGTGGAAGCCGAGACCGACCGCGTGCGTGTTCGCGTCGTGCCAGGTCTTGTTCCGATTCTCAGGATCACGCAGGAACTCCGATTCGGCCAGCGCGTCGTACAGCAGCACGATGTCCTGCTTCAGCGGCTCGCCTGCCACGAGGCGGTTGATCGCCTCGGCGACATCGGCCAGCTGATCCATTCGCCGCTTGACCACTCTGCCGGTGGGATCGGCGTAGTCGGTGACCAGATGCTCGTCGTTCATCAGGTGATCGAGGACCTGCTGGATCTGCTCCCTGGTGAAGCGCGGCGGCGGCAGGGCGCCTTTGGCGGCGGCATCGTGCCACATGTTCGGCGCCAGCTCCTGCGCCATCCGATTGAGCTGATCCTCCGTGATGCGGCCGCTGTTCTGGGCATCGAGCAGCAGGTTTCGAATGTCGGCGATGGTGTCGCGCACCGCGATTCGATCGTTGCCGTCGAATATGCCGAGCGTGCGCCAGGCCAGGTCATCGATCTGCCGGTCGACCCGATTCAGTTGCTCGGCGACGTCGGGCCGGGTCTGGTCGATGCCGCGGTGGGCGTCCACCAGTTCCTTGCGCACCAACTCGATGAGCTTGCGCGCGGCGGCCGACTGCTGATCTTCGCCGTAGTGCGCCAATTGCTCGGCGATCTTGTCGGCCAGCCGATCGTCGGCGCCGAACCTGTCGTATTCACCGTCGGCCCAGTCCTGGACCCGCTGCCATTCGGCGACCTCATGATCGAAGACCCGCTGCAACCACTCGGGGACCTCGACGTGCTCGTCGAGGCGCGAGTGTTCGCTCGCCTCCCAGTCGCGGAACATCGGCTGGATATTGGTCTCCGGCGGCTTGTGCCAGTCGAAACCGGCCCACACCGTCCCGAACGGCGGCAGCTTCTGCAACCACGGCCGCGCCTTGACCCAGTCCCCGATCGCCGGGTGCCGCTGGATCCAGTTCTTCACCATCGGGACATCGATTGCCGCGAGCAGGGTACGGATATCCCGTTGGATGGCATAGAAATCGCCACCGATGTGGATGGTGACAATGTCGTCGGCCGGGACACCACCCTCGAAGTACTCGACCGGCGCGCTCATCGGGTTCATCGGCAGCATGTTCTTCGCGATATGCCCCGGCGGGATATTCATGAACGGCGTCGCCACATCGTTGATGTAGTCGGCGAGACCGGCCCACCAATCCGGGTCACCCGGGTCGTAGCCCTCCGGCTCACCGCGCGGGCGCAGCGTGCCGTCCTCGCGCACATTGACCGACCAGTCGGGCCTGCTCGGGTTGACCGAATGCCAGTTCCCGTCGCTGTCGCGCCAACGGACCACCAGCATGCCGGGATGGCCGTTGACCCAACCCGTCGCCGTGCGCTCCATCGGCGGACCCAGGTGGACCACCGTATCTCGCCCGGGGGCGGTCTGCCGGTATTCGATCTGCGGGTGCCGCAACATCGCCTGCGCGACCGCGGAATTCGTGCGAATCGCATGTTCGAGCGCGGCATCGTGGCCGGCGCGCGGCCGCGCCGACTCCGGCTGCTGACCGAAAACGACGATCCGGGGCCGCTCGCCGTCGATGATGCCGACCCGGTCGGTCGCCATCCGTCCACCCTCGGCGCCGATGGCGTCGCGCCACCCGGCGACCTCGTGCCACCGCTCGGTGAGCTGCGTCATCTGGTCCTGCACGCGGCTCATCGCGTTGTCGGCCTTGATCACGTCGGCGGCGGCATTCCCAAGCTCCTCGAGCATGCCCGGTCGGTGGGGATCGGCGCCATCGTCGATCCGCAGCTGGTGCTGCATCGTCTCGACCAGCCGTTGTGGTTCCGGGCCGAGATCGGACAGCGGAACATCCAGTCGCTCCGCCAAGTCTTCCATTACCGTGCGCCGTCGCCTGCTCTCTTGGAAGATGGCTGCCTGCTGGCGTGCCAGCCGATCCAGAGCGGCGACAACGTCATCGGCGAGCGGGCGGTCCCGGTTCACATTCTCGCGGTGCAGTTCGTTGAGCCTGGTGTCGATCCGGCGAACCGCCTCATCGAGCCGGTTGAACTCCTCGACGGCCTGGACCAGTCTGCGAATGGCTCGGTTGCGCATCTCCCGCTCCGGCCCGGCCACCGGTTCGTGCACGACCCTGGCGGGGCTGTCGAGGTTGCCGGGCACTCGCACCGTCTTGGTGCGGGCCTCGTTGTACAGCTCGAGCACCCGCTGGTCGAACGCATCACCGGTCAGGTTGGTCACATCGAGTAGCCCGGCGAGTCCATTCCTTGTCGCGCGCGCGGATTCGCGCTTGCGCGCACGCTCGCCCCGCTCCTCGAGCAGGCAGTCGTATTCGGCCTCCCGGGTTTCCAGCGGCGCGTGCTCGGCATCCAGCCGGGCCAGTTCGGCATTCAACCGCTCGATCGTTGCCTCGGCCTCGGGCACCCGATTGGACAACCGCTCCAGTTCTTTGATCCGGAGCCGGTCGTGCGGCAGCCGCTCCTGCCCGTCGACGCGGCGGTGATTCAACTCCCGCACCGTCTCGGTGAGGTTGTCACCCGGCCGCAGTGCCGCCCAATCATCGGCCGGGTCGACGCCGAGGAACTCGGCCAGCTCGTTGCGCCTGCGGATCGCGACGTCGCGGTCTTCGATGGCGAGGTCGCGCGCTTCGGTCAGTTCGGCGCGGCGTTCGGCGTCGTCCACCTCGTGCACCGGTGCGGCTTCGGGTTGCGGCGTGCCGTCCACTCGCGGCGTGCCCTCTGGTTGCGGTGTGCCGTCCGGTCGCGGTGTGCCCTCAGGTTCTGCGGAACCCTCGGATCTTGGTGCGCTAAGACCATTTTCGGAGCCACCGGGTCGTTCGGGACCACCGGGGCCTTGCGGTCCACCCGGTCGTTGCGGCCCAGCGGCACCTGGTTTGCCGGGCCCGCCGGACGGACCGCCCGGCGGGGGCGGATCACTATCCGGCCGCACGTTCTGCTCGATCTTCGTCAACCGGTCGAGGACGGACTGATGCCAGTCGGGATGATCCGCGAACGCCGGTTCCAGCGCCTCGACCCGGCGGCGGATCCCGGCCAGCTCGGCCGCGCTCAGGTCGTGCTGACGCCAGTGCAGCCCGCCGTCAGGACCACGCTCGAAGAAGTGATAGGCGAACCCACTGCTGGTCTCGGCGTCCGGACGCTTTCCGCCGCCGAACGCGAGGCTGTGATCGATACCACTGATCAGTCCTTCCGGAGTGACCAGCCAGTTCGTCATGCCACGGTCCGGCATGCGGATCAGCACGTCCAGCAATCCGAGGCGAACGCCGCCCGGCGTGTCGGTCAACCCGGTCTGCTGCGGGCTCCACGCGCCAGGATGCAGCGCGCTAGCCCAATCGCCCGGCATGACCTGCATATAGATCACATTGTCGCTGACCCGCACAATATGCGGCACATTGGCGCCGACAGCGCGACCAACCGACGCCGCAAGCACCTCCGCGTCGGCGTGCCGAACATTACTGAGCGTCTTGCGGATCACCTGCGTGTCCTCGAGGGTAATCAGCTCGACCCGCTCGGCCATCAGCAGCGCACCCTCGCTGAGCACCTCGAACCTGATTGTTTCCCCCGGCATCGGCGCAGCCTCGACCCGAGCCACCGCGCGCGCGAGAGCCGAGGCGTCCGAACCTGATTCACTCGGCTCATCGGTCGATCCACCCTCCGGCGGACGGTGACCGCCGTCGGAACCGCCGTCGTCACCAAGATCGCCAACCATCGGCGCCGTCAGCGGTTGCGGGGGCCTCTTCCCGCCACCGGCACCATCCGCCTCCGGCTGCGCGGGCGAATCCTCACGCGGCCACACCCGCACATCACCCGGATGCGGGACTTCGCCACCGGGTCCCGTAGCCCGGTGCTTGCCGCCGTCCGGCCCCGCACCCTCCGGCGGCACCTCCGCCGCGGGCCGTGGCAGCACGCCGTCAGCGATATCGCGAGAGAACTCGGCACGCAGCGCCAACATCCGAGCTCGCCATTCGGCATGGTCGGCCTGCATCTGAGTCGCCCAGTCCACGGGTTCGATATCCGCGAGCCGCCGCATGGCCGCCGCGTGCTCGGCGGCCATCCGCGCCGTCCACTCGGCATTCTCGGCCCGCATGCGCGCGGCCCAATCCTCGGTGCTCTCGTGCCGACCGCCGCTGTCGTCCCCTGAGGAGTTGGGATCGTGCGGCGGATCAGCCGCCATCCTGGCTGGCTTGTCCGCGGCCGGATGCGGCACGGCCTCGGGGCTCTGCTGCCGTGTGGCCAGGACATCGGGACCCAATTCGGCCAGGTCGGTCAGCAGCTTGTGCATGACCCGCGCGGGCTCACTCGCCCGTGGGCCATTGAGTTCTACGTCGCGGAAGGCGTCGGCGACGGCTTCTCTCGGGTTGAAGACTCCGTGCTCGTCGAAGCTGTACCGACTGAGCTGGTTCAGCCAGGCGCGGTACCCCTCGCTGGTGGCCGGGATTGTCGGATCCAGCGAGGCTTTGTGCTTGTAGTAGTCCTGCAGGACCTTGTCGACATAGGTCAGCGAGTGCGGATCAGTCGGATCCATCGGTCGAAGCGTGGTTCGCTGTCCGTGGAAGTCCACCACGTGGCCGTATTCGTGCAGAATCATTTTGAAGACCGGACGAGTCGTGGCGGGCTGGTCGAACCGTCCCTTGTCCACACCCAGCTGGACTTCATTCCGGAAGCTGTCCAAGCTTCCGACGAACTGCCTACTGATCTTGATCGATTGCGCGTACCGCACCCCGGTCTCGGGATGCATGCCCGGCATCACCTGCGCCAAGCACCGGGTCTTGAACTCGCCGATGCCGACGCTGACCAGGGCAACGTGTGGGTATTTGGTCCGCATTTCGACGACGCCCCTGGCGATTTCACGCGCCACCTCGGGATCGACACGCAGATCGAACCCGTACACCTTCAGACCGGTCTGCTTGGCCAACTCCTCTCCGACCTGCACCGCGTCCATCGGCGTCCACTTGTCGACGATGTGCGGCTCCGGCTGACCGCCATCGGGGCGATGACCGCTATCCATCCCGTCTATCGGAGATGCCGGATTACGCGGCATCAGCTGCGAGGCGGATTCTCGGTCGCGCGACAGGTGGTCGGCCGATGTCTTGCCCGGCTCGTCCGCCGCCGGACGCGGCCGGGGCTCGGACGCTGGATCTCCTTGCGGCCGAGACGCATCTGCCGGACGCACATCCCGCGAGCGGCCGTCGTTGGCGTCAGCAGGCGCCGGGGATTCCGGCGTCTTGTTCGGCCCTGCACCGTCCGTCGGTTGTTCCCGCGGGGCGCGCTCGGCCTCGGGATGCGTCGGCGACTCCGGTGTCTTATTCGGCCCTGCACCGTCGGACGGCTGTTCCCGGGGGGCACGTTCGGACTCGGGATGCGTCAGGGGGCGGTCACCGGGCCGGCCAGCCGGATCGTCCGTGCTCGGCGATTCCGGCGGCTTTCGGACGCCCGAGTCATCGGCCTCGGGGATTAGCCCGTTCTCCGCGAGTTCACGAACCCGCTCGGCCGCCCTGTCGGCCTCCGCCCGCAGGCCCTCGTCCTGGGGATACTGGTCGGAGAGCCGGCGCAGGGACTCGGCATTTTCGGCCTGCATACGGGCCACCCACTCCGCACGGTCGGCTTCCGACCTGGGGGGCTGCTCGTCCACCCTGGGGGCCTGCTCGTCGATGGTGTCGCGGCGCGGGTTGCCCGCGTCGTCGGGCCTTCCGTCGAATACCTGACCGATCCGCCGGTCCAGGGCAGGCGCCTCGGCCTCCGCGATCAGGCGGGCCCGCTCCACCGGACTGAGCCGGTGTTCCGGTCGGCCCTGCGCATCGAACACGATGGCGCGAGTGCTGCTCAGTTCCCGCGGCACCCTCGGCGGATAACCGTGGTCCGCCAGCCCGGCGCCGAGGTCGCGGACCACGATCTCGCCACCCTGGTGCACCAGCAGGTACGCGTGCGCGCCGACACCGTAATTGTCCCGATAACCCGAGTAGGCGTCGACTACCAGCGCAGACGATCCCTCTCCCAGGTCGATCAGCCGTTGGTGGAGGTTCTCGTGCGAAGCGGTTTCCAGCCTGCCACCCGCCGCGGCCATCAGTTCTCCGGCGGTCATCCCGTCGAGGCCGATTGTGCGCTGCGGCATCTGAATATGGTCGCCATACATTGCCCGGAGCTCTTCGAGCGACAATTCGCCACAGCGACCGCGGCGGTCGTCCTGATGGTTGAACGCATCGTCGGACGAGTGGTGCTCGGACGGGAAACCGCCCAGATCGTCCATCGGGACCGGGACACCGTCACGGTCGAGGTCGAATCTGGTGATTTTCACCTCGCCCTTGATATTGGTGTGCGCCTTGTAGTACTCGACCTCGAGGGTGCCGTCGCGATGTGCTTTCAGCAACTCCTCCCTGGCTTTGAGGAATGCCTTTCCTTGGTCGCTTTCGGGGTCGAGACCGCGCTCGCGCATTTGCTCAGGGGTCTCGTTGAGAATCTGCTTGAGATTCTGATCGACGCCGAGAGTCTTTCGCAGATACTCCGGGGAGCCTTGCTCGGCGGGACCCCAGGGAGTCTGGGCGCCCTCCAGGTCCGAGCCGACACCCTTGGCCTCGATCACCAACAGCTTAGGCGGTGGGCCCGGTACAAACGTGGCGAAGTCGACCGAGTGGTTGCCGTCCCACGCGCCCTCGAACGGGGTGATCTGCACTGCACCATCAGGCTCGAGCCCGAATGATTCTGCACCCAATTCGCCCAACAATTTCGACGTCTTGTTCATGTCGACGCCGAGAGCGTTGTATACCTTTGCCTCGCCCGCCATTTCATAAAGACGCTCGAGCTTGGCCTTCTTCTCCGGCTCAGACAGGTCTGAAGCCAGGATTTTGTTCCGCAGCTTACCGATCGTCTCGCGCCGGTTGCTTTCAGCCACCTTGTGGACATCGGTCTTGCCGCGATCGTTCCTTAGGTCGAACTCGTCCAGGTAAGGCTCGAGCTTCTTGCGAGACTCGGCACGGTCATCACCCTGCTGTTGTCGCTCGAGAGCCGCCTTCGCCAGATCCTTGACAATTCCGGGGTCAGTGGGTGTGTGCGGCTTCGGTTCGCCGGGTTGGGCCCGATGCTCCCATTCCCCACTGCTATTGCTGTTGGGATCGTGGACGAAGCCTCGTTGATCGCGCAGCTGGTGCGGATAAGCATCGCCGCGCCAGGTATTGGGCGGATCGGCCCAGGTTTTGGGCGGATCGCCGAACTTACCGAACTTATGCAATTTGCCGTCGGGACTGCGGAAGTGGTCAGCAAGATCGCCAGGCCGGCGTAGTAAGCCGTCCTCACCGCGAGTCATGCCCGGCGGCACCGGCTGGTCGATCGGATGCGGTTCCGGCAGATTACCGATCCGGCCCGCATCGGCGAGATCGCCCGGATTGGCCAGCAATTCGTCCCGAACGCGGTTGGGTACCTTGTCGACCGGCGCACCGTCCGGTTTGAACATGATCGCGCTGGTGCTGTGCAGTTCCTTCGGCGTCCGCGGCGGGAACCCGTGCTCCGCACCCATGCCTGGGTCGTGCACCTTGATCTGGCCGCCCTCGTTCACCAGCAGGTACGCGTGCGCGCCGACGCCGTGCTCGTCCCGCGGACCCTTGTAGGTGTCCACGACGAGCGCCGCGGCGCCGTCGCCCAGCCGGTGCAGCTCCTGCGAGATCGCATCGTGGCCGTCCGCGAAGTCGCGCAACTGCCCGCCCGCGGCGCCGACCAGCTCCCCCGATGTCATACCGTCGACACCAATTGTTCGCTCCGGCAATCGGATTCGATCGCCGAACAGGTCGCGGAGTCGACGCAGCGATAGCTCGCCACACCGGCCGCGATTCGGATCGTCGGGCTGCAGCGGCCGCTTGCTTTCGCTGTCACCGTCCTGCCGCGGCGTAGTACCGTCGCCGTCGGCTCCGTGCTGCCGTGGTGTGCCGTCGGCTGCTGACTGCCGCGGGTGTGTGGTCGCGCTGGCGTCCGCGACCTGGACGATCTGCACGTCGTCATGACGCGGGCGGCTGTCGGAGTCGTCACCGCCCGCACGCCGCGCGGAATCCCCGTCGCCGGGCCGATTCGGGGCGTCACCTAGCGGCTGAGAGTCGTTCGCGCGGGGGCGCGCGGCATCGTCCCCAGCGTGTGGCTCAGCACCGGCCCGCGACCGGTCATGTTGCGGCGCACCGTCTTCCGGATTGTTCCTGATTTCCGGACCATCCGCCTCCGGGTGCGCCCGAACGTTTTCGTCCGAATCCGGATGTGCCTGCACATGCTCGTCCGCCGCACCGGCCGCCCGCACCGGCGCCCGGAACACCTCGGAGCCGCTCGACTCCGCGCGGATACCGGGAGTCGAATCATTGTCTGTTCGAACAGGATTAGAGTCGGGAACACCTGCGCGTGAATCGCCTCGCGGGCGATCGGTGCTGGACTTGGCGTCCGGCGATCCGGCCCGCGACTCGCCTGCCCGCGACTCGCCTGCCCGCGATTCGGCGCCCGACTGCGGCCGGGCTTCGCTACCGCGCACCGGCTCCGAACCGGCGGGTCGAGCTGCCGCGCCGTCACTGGCATGCTGAGGTGCCGCACCGTCACCGCTGTGTCGGGGTGCCGCCCCGTCACCGCCGGGCCGTGCCGCCGCACCGTCACCGACACGCCCTGCATCGCCCGAATTATGCGTTACCGCAGCACTTCCCGGCTCCATACCGGCATGCTGTGGCGTTACCGACCGATCGGCGCCGCTACCCGTCTCGCTGGTGCTGCTGTCGTGCGTGCTGCCAGTGTCGGCAAGGCCCGCCCGACCGCGATCCGCACCGGCACCGTCGGCCCCGCTCGGTTCGGCTCCGGCGTGCTGCTCCGGAGAACCGCCGCGGCTCTCGGGGGCGCTGCTGTGCTGCTGTCCGCCATCGGTGCCACGGCTTTCCGAGCCGCCGCTCTGCTGCTGTACACCGTCGGTGCCACGGCTTTCCGAGCCGTTCCCGCCGGTCTGTTGCGACCCGTTGTCGGTGCTGTGCGCCGGGCTCGAGTCGCCTGCGCGGGAAGAGCCGGTATCGCCGCCGCGCGATGAGGTGTCGTCGGTCCGCGCGGATGACCCGTCACCCGAACTGTTGGTGCGATTGTTGGCCCCACCGCCGCCGACGCCGTCTGCGCCGGTCCGGTTGGCGCCGGTGCCGTGCTCGCCCTGGCCGACCCCACCATTCTGGGTCGTACCGGCACCATTGAGACCGGCGGGATGTACGCCCGCACCGTCGGCTCCCGTGCCGTGCGTACCGAGGCCTTCGGGCGCGAGGCCCGCGTACCCTATCCGTGGCCCGTGGATCGGCCCGATGCCGGTCGGCGCGCCCATGCGGTCGAAGTGGAAGTCCGTCGCTCGTGCCTTGTTTGCGCCCGACATCGCGCCGTTCGACAGACCGGCGGTGATCATTCGCGGGTCGAAGTTGTTGCGCGCGCCACTCCAGCCGTTGTTCATGACGTCGATCGCGAATTGCGGTGCGTACCCGGCGATCGACCCGGCGAAGCCCGCGCCGAGCCCGGTGATCATGCCCTTCATACCGGGGCCCAAATCGACATGCTTCTTCAAACGGTTAACGATGAAGTGCTCGCTGAAGTGCCCGCCCGCGGCACCACCGAGCGCACCTGCCGCCGAGGACAGTGCGGTCATCCCGACCTGGTCCCAGTTGATCTCCTTGCGATTGCCCATCTCCTTCTGGATCCACTGGATCCCCAAGTCCTGGATCGTTCCCAGTGCGAGGTCGAGGGCGATGTGCTTGAAGATGAACTTGGCGGCGTTGGTGATGGCCAGCTTGATGGCGTGCTTGATGGCCGCCATGATCGACTCCCGCGCGATCATCCGGATCGTCACCCGGGTCGCGGCGATGGCGGCCAGCTCCACGGCGGGCGCGGTGGGCGGAAACAGCCACGCCGCAGCGAGTTCGATCGCCAGCAGTCCCAGTGAGGACCACATCATCCACTTGGCGTATTCGATCTCGGTGCCGATGCCGTCGGCGGATTCGCCGATCTTGTCGAAGAACTCCGCCAGCTTCTTGAGGTTGTTGTTTTCCTCTTCCTTGCTCGCGCCGCTGCCATCGCGCATCTTGTCGAACGCGCCGGCGATCTCATCGCGCGCCTCACCGGAGGGATAGGCGCCGAGCGCGGCATACTTTGCCGTGTCAATGTCGGCCATGATGCCGCGCAGTTCTTCGGCGGCTTTCCGCCAGTCGTCGGCCAGCGCGCGCATGCCGGTTTCCGAGCCCTCAGGCCAATCGCTACCGGCGACCCACCCGAGGGTTTCGAGGAGCCCGTCCCAAAAGTCCATCTAGATCACCAACCGGAATCGGTGACCCCACGCTCCCGGGACTTCACATTGTCGAGCGGCTCGACGTTGTCGAATGTCATGGCGGCGCTGTCGGTTTCGGCAGCGGTAGCCCGCTCCAACGAGTCGGGTTTACTCAGTGGAGCGTGCGTCTGCGCGGGAATCTGGCTGCTCAGGTCCGGCATTCCCTCGACCAGATCCGACAGTTTCGGCAATCGCGCCCGCTCCTGCTGGAACGGCGCAAGCAACTCCTGCGATTGGCGTCGCACGTCCGCGGTGGCCTCTTGCGCCGCCTGCGTGACGGCGCGCGCCAATTCCGCGTATTCCAGATCCTCGACGCCTCGACCGAACTTGGTCTCGATGACGGCACCATCCGCGTTCACCACGACGGTCACCCGGCCACCGCGCACCGTTGCCTTACCCATCAGCGCAATGCGCTGTTGTTGCAGTCGCGCGATCGACTTGAGTTGCGACTGCACCCCTTCCATCAGGTCGGCGACGTCTCCCCGAGAAAAATCGTGTGCCACGGCTACCGGCCCTTACTCACTTTTCGAAGCTTTCGCGATTGCGCTGTTCCAGGTCGTGCGCCAACTGGTCAGCCACCGTGCGCTGACCTTTGGCCACGTCGTGGAACGTGCCCGCCATACCGGTGGTGCCCTCGGTGAGGTTCTTCTTCGAGGACAGGTACCCGTCGTTGCCGCCCGGGCCGTTCGCGAACTGGCTGCCCATCTTGTCGTCACCCCATGGGGCACCGCGACCGGCGATCGCCGACGTCAAGTTGGTCACCACGTCGCTGATCCGGTCGCCGACGTGGGACGTCTTACCCGCAGCCTTACGAAAATCGTCTGGATCGACCTCGAATTTCTCCGCCACAATGCACCCTTTCCTGCAGTGCGAGGGAAGCCAACCCCCCGGCTCGATCCTGAATTCATTGGCGGAGTTCATGATCAGTTCACCCAGGCTCCGCTGTCAGTCAATAAACCGTAACACCAACAGTGCTGGCGGACCACTCCAACAGAACACCCCACGACTGGGGGCATCCGGGTTCCAGGGCTCCGGCGTTCTCGTCTAAATGCTCACTGATCTGGGGGTTTTCGGGTTGATGAGGTAGCTGCCGCGGGTGGGGCTGAGGACGGTTTCGCGGCAGGCTTCGGCGATGTTGATCGAGCCGTCGAGGCGGTAGAGGTTGAGGGCAGTGTTACCTGATCGACGCCATGACTTGGGACCGGTGCCGGCGGCTACTGTTGAGCGATCCTCGTCGTAGGTGACATCCCTGACGTAGTGGACGGAATTTTCGATGCCCCAATGCGATCGCAGCCATGTCGCAATGTCGGCAGGGCAGGCCTGTTCGAACGGAAGGCTGACGACCGCGTAGACGGTTTCGGTGCTGGACTTGCCGCTGGAGATAATGTGTCGTTCGCGGGTGACGCGGACAACTTGCTTGGCGTAGGGGAACCCGATTCCCTTCGGGGCGGCCACGATCTGGAAGCTGCGTCGTTCGATGCGGCCGTGGCCGCGGTCGTCGTCGGTGGCCGCAACCGGGACCTGTGTCCAGGGCAGAGCCTTGATTCGGGCCAGGACACCAGGCTGGTTGGACTTCGCGACCATCACATAATGCGATTTCAGGGTGCGCCAGATCAGTTTCGCGGTGGCGACCTGGGTGTGCATCGCATCGACGACGGCCATCAGCCGGATCCTCAGGAGCTTCCTGAGAAGCATTCGCACACAAGGTATTTCGTTGGACTTCTCGGTGACGTCGAGTTGCCCTAGGCCCAGGCGGGTGCGGTGGGCGAATATCGACACCAGATGCGAGACCACCGACCCAGCTTTGCGTGCGCCTTTGAGTGTTTTCCTGTCCAGCGACACCGCCACCAGCCCCGAATCCGGTTCTGCGGCGGTGATCGCCAGACCGGTGAAATACGCCCCCACCGGCGATCCAGATCGGCGGCGTCCAGGCCCGAGGAGCACCCGCCGGAACGTCTTCTCACTCGGACACCCCACCCGCTCGATTCCCAACCGGGCCATCAGTTCCGGTGGTGCGGTCCGTACCCACGTCGCGAATCCGGCGTAGCCGCGCATCCGGCCGCGACCGCCAAGATCACGATCGCCATCAGTGCCGCCAGCGGATACCGCCTACCGCGACGATCCCGCGGATCAGGCACCGAGGCAAGCACTTCCATCAGCCCGGAACCCACCATGCCGACATCACCGGCTACCTTCCAGTGATCCAGGGTTTCGGAAAGCGGCGGAACCGGAGATACTGCAACAGCGGGCACGGACGACTCCCGATGACGGACTGGTGTGGAAACTTGATCGTCACACAGTCATCCGTGCCCGCCCACGAAACCCCAAGAAGCACCAACGAATTCACGTCACATCGACGCAGGTCACAACCTCACCGACCGACAACGCCGGAGCCCTGATCCGGGTCCACCGATCAGTCTCCATCCGCCGCGATCAGACGTCTACCTGTCCGTGTCGCCGCTGGAACCGCTGCTCGAACTCGGCGATGTACAGCGATGGTGCCACCGAGGACGACGACTGTTCCAGCACACCATCGTCAGCGATATAAAACAGCGCCCTGCCGATCGCTATCTCGCCCGGCGCGGTCGGCACGTACACCATCCACCCAATGCTGATCCGATCCGCACGCAGGCCATCCAACGGATACCGGGATGTGTCGATGTCGCTGTCCAGGATGAACTGACGCACCCGGGCGATCGCGTCCTCCTGCGGCATCGGCTCCGGCACCGTCATCGTCACACCGGCCATGGTGAGCTGGTAGAGGGCACTATCGATATCGAAGGTGCCGTCGTCGCCGAAGACGTCGACAAGGGTGGAGCGGGTGACGACACTGATCTCCGCGGCGGACACCAGATTGGCGACGGCTTGTCGCTGGCGCTCGCTCGGTGACTCCGCGATCAGGCCGGCCACGATGCCGATCACGGACTCGGGTGACCACATGCCGGGCACCGCGGCGCTGAGCTCGTCGGAGTCCGGCGACATACCGCGATACCAGTTGCCGCCTTCCCACCAATAGCAGAACGACAGCAGGCCACTGGCCGCACGCGAGTTCAGCACCGGATTGGCCACCCACTCCGGTGCGCCCGCGTACAAGGCGGGCATCGGCACGCCGCGGTTGTAGACCGCGTTCAATTCCGGTGCGTTCCACACCCCACCCGACAGCACGGCCCGGCCGCCCGGCAACGAGTACAGCGTGGAGCCGCTGCGCTTGGCACCTTCGAACCAGCTCAGCGCGGGCAGGACTCGCGGCCCAAGCGGCGATCCGGCCGCGACGAAGGCCGCGGCGATCACCGCCCAGCGGGCCGACAGCAGCGGGAACGCCGGAAAGTCCGACACCGACAAGACCCCGCGCCGGCCCGCGTCCCGATCCGCCCGCGCCTGGGCCGCGGCCTGCTGCGGCGTCCGCGACTGCCGATCGCCGTGCCCGATGTAGGCCGCCAGCCACACGGGCAGCACGTCTCGCGGATATACCTCCAGGTCCGCGCGATAGATCTCGGGCGCGAACAGTTGTTCCTCCGGGAACGGTTCATCGCCGTAGTCGTAATCGACTTCGACCTGACCCGTGCTGGTGAGCGTGATGAGGTAACGCCACCACGGTCCGTCACTGAGCTGCGCCGACACCTGCCGATGCTGACGGACCAGCGCCAGCACCTCCTCCGTCGGATAGGCCCGCGCCATCCGGTCCTCGTCGTCGGTGAAAACGGCCAGCGCCACCTCGGCGTCGACGGTTATCGCGAAGACCGCCTCCAACCGCTGCCAGCCTTCCGGACGTCACCCGCCAACTCCCTGGCGATCTGATGGCTGATCGCCGTCGCACGCTTGGCCGGATCCTCGACCGGCGGCGGGCCGGCAACGGCTCCAGCGAGGGTGAAGCCGACATCGGGCTCCTGGTCGTCAGCGCCGCCGTCGGCGGGTTCGCGGTCAACCGGCTCGCCGGGTTCGGCCATGCCCTCTTGTTCATCGAGCGATGACAGGAACTGCTTCATGAAAGCCGTTTGGGCAGCGGTCGTCTCGTCACCATGTCGCTCGCCGGGATGATCGTGATCCGGAGCCTGGTCGTCGCGGGGCCTGCTGTCCGGAGCCTGGTCGTCTGGACTGGTCACGTCGCGGAAATCTCCTCATGTGCACACCCGAACGGCGACTCTACACACCGAACGACGGCCGACCCGAACGGGGAAGACCGCACGCGTCCATCCTGGCACAGCGGGCAGCTCGACGAGTGGGGCCCGTCAGTCCAATGATGGCAGGCCGAGTAGCGGCAAATCGAGCTTGCGGTTACCCGCATTGCCATTCCATGCCTCGTAGTGGAACGCCGAGGGGTCGGAGATCCTGAACGCGTCGCGCAGTCCGGTCACCACCATCGATGCGAGTTGGCGGTAGCCCGCCGAGTCGATCGGCCAGGCCGAATCGTGCCACCAGTTGCCACTGTGGTCTTCATCGGGCTGGTGCCAGCCCGCGTCGGCAAGCAGTCGACCCCCCGCTGTACCAGCGCCCAGATCCTCGTCGAGCCATTCATCACCGACGACTTCGGCGAACAGCTTGTCATCGGACTGGAGGAACTGCGCATACCTTGGCACCTCGGCCGACTCATCGGACTCGACGATCTTCACCACCGCGCCCGAGGGCAGCTCCGCCAGATGCCGGGCCAACCCTTCGGCGAACTGCTCCCACCCGGTCAAATCAGCCCCTTTTCCTGCAAATCGACGGCCTCGTCGTGGACGGCAAGCGACGCGTTGCCGATGAGCGCCAACTGCACCGAGACTGCCAGGTCGCGGAGCACGAGGGTCGCTTCCGCACCTGCCCAACGGATCTCGGCGGACGCACCCGGAATCCGGGCGGTCGGCGCACCGAGCCCGTCGGTCAGCGCAGTGGTCATCCGGACAAACGTGTCGAGCACCTTGGCTCGCCCCGCCGCATCCTCGGCCACGAAATCAGTGACCTGGACCATGAGCTCCGTGGTCAGGCCGTCCTCGACCTCAATCGTTCCGCTGCCCATACCGAATCCGGTATCGAGCATGACCCACTCCGACCGCGTCGTGACAATCTCCCAGCCGAAGTTCGCCGCCAACTGCGGTACGCCATCCAGCCGCACGGGCCACTTCAGTGATCGCAGCTGATTGGCCAGCTCGACAATCTCATCATCGGTCAGCGCGCGCCATTCCGTCATGCGATCACCCTAGTCGTGCCGTCGGATGGGACCAGGAACTGCTTCATGAAAGCCGCTTGGGCAGCGGTCGTCTCGTCACCAGGTCGCTCGCCGGGATGGCGTTCCCCCGCCTCGCCCGCGCCCTAGGCCGGATCGAGCCACTCGTCCCCGACCACTTCGGCGAACAGCTTGGTATCGGACTGGAGGAACTGCGCATACCTCGGGACTTCGGCCGTCTCATCGGACTCGATGATTTTCACTACCGCGCCCGTGGGCAGTGTGGCCAGATGCTGCGCCAGGCCCTCGGCGAACTGCTCCCACCCGGTCAAATCAGCCCCTTTTCCTGCAAATCGACGGCCTCGTCGTGGACGGCGAGCCACGAGTTGGCGACGAGCGCCAACTGCACCGAGACTTCCAGGTCTCTGAGTACGAGGGACGCTTGCGCACCTGCCCAACGGATCTCGGGAGACTCACCCGGAATGCGGGCGGTCGGTGCACCGATCCCACCGGTCAGCGCGGTGGTCATCCTGACGAACTGGTCGAGCACCCGAGCTCGGCCCGCCGCGTCCTCGGCCACGAAATCGGTGACGCGGACCATTAGCTCCATGGCCATGCCGTCCCTGGCCTGTACCTTTCCGCTGCTCAAACCGAATCCGGTATCGAGGATGACCCACTCCGACCGCGTCGTGATGACCTTCCAGCCGAGCCCGCCGCCAACTGCGGTACGTCATCCAGCGGCGAGGGCCACGCCAATGACCGCAGCCGGGTAGCCAACTCGACAATCTCGTCGTCGGTCAGCGCGCGCCATTCCGTTATGCGATCACCCTAGTCGTGCCGTCGGACCTCGTCTTTTCTGCGCGATCGACTGTGCCACAACACGTAACCACGCACAACAAGCCAGAACTGCGGGCCAGCCCAGTCATGATCCCGGGAGACCACCCCAAGTACCCGTCGGCTCGGGTGATGACGGCCGCGGGCAGACGGCCCTCCGTGACGGGGTCGCCAACGCGCCACATCTGTCCGGGATCTTGCCGACCTGGCCGAGAAGTTTTTCGCCACCCGTCGTGGGGTTGGTCGATGCCGGATGCACGGGAGAAGAGCCCGGGTTGGTGGCAGGCGATGCATGGGTGGGCGCGTTGGTGGCCAGCCCGCTATCGCCGTTGTGCACCGAAACCGGGTCGCTGCCAGTGGATGTCGCGTCTATTCGACCGTCGGAACCAGCCCCGTGCACGGCATCCGCCTGCGGTGCCACGCCTGCTCGCTGGGACGCGGCATCTCCCGAATCGGTCTGCGCCGCAACGCGGTCGGTACTCGACGGCCCTCGTCGACTGGCCGCGTGCTGCCGTCGCTGGTCCGGGTTTGACCTTCGCCATCAGAACGGGTGGCCGGTGTCGAATCCCCAGCCGCCCGGTCCGTATCACTGGTCGCCGCGTCACTCGATCGACTTCCGGCATCGCCCGATCCCCTGCCGTCTCCGTCACCCGATCCCCGACTATCGCCTGATCCGGTGGCCTCGCCCGCATCCCGGCCGTTGGCTGTGTCCGCGCCGGTCTGCCGAGCACCGGTATCTTCCCCGGCACCGGCGGGCAGTCCGGCGCCATCTGGCCGAAGGCCGACGCGGATACCGTCACTCGAATTCGAACCCCCGCTGCCCGAGGTGTTGAAGGCGTCGTCGAAGTGGGCCCCGAAACCGGGTCGGCTGAACAGATCCGGTCGCATGCTTCCCCAAGCATGCTGCGCCCCAACGTTGTTCAAGCCGGACATTGCGCCGTTCCAGGCGCCAGCGGTGAACATCGGCCAATCGACCTGGGTGTTCTTCAGGTTGTTCCACGCATCGCCCCAGCCGTTCTTGGCGGCGTCGATCCCGAACTGCGTGCCGGTCGCGGCGACGAAGCCGAGGCGTTCGTACAAGCGCTGCGCGAACTCGGCGCCACCGTCGCGACCGGCCGGTTCGGCGCGCATATGCACGTCGAACTGGTCAACGACGGACCGGTCACGCTGCTGTTGGAAGCTTGACAGCGCACTGAGTACGAGACCGTGATCACACCGACGATGTCGGGCGGCCATGTTGAGAAATCCTTGACGCCAACACTTTCGAAGTCGCCGGTGAGCGCATGTCAAGCAGCCTGACCAACCTGCGGACCACCGCGAACCATCGCGGCACAACAACACCCGCAAGTTCCAGCGCTGAAGCTGCCGGTTCGGAGCACACCTGAGATCACGCCCGAACGGTGTCGTAGGTCACCCTCAGTGACCGTGACGCACCAGTTCGGGCGGCTTCACCAGACACACGATGCTAGGACGCGCCCACCGAACCGTGCCGGTCCTGGAACCGCCGCTCGAACTCGGCAATGTAGACCGACGGCGCCACCGAGGACGAAGACCGTTCCAGCACACCGTCATCGGCGATGTAGAAAATCGCCCGGCCGATCGCGATCTCGCCGGGTTCGACCGGAACGTACACCATCCAGCCCACGCTGATCCGATCGGCGTGCAAATCCTCCAATGGATAGTTCGAGGTGTCCGCGCCACTGTCGATGATGAACCGCCCGACCCGGGCGATCGCGTCCTCCCGCAACATCGGCTCCGGCGCCGCCGTGGTCACCCCGGCCATAGTGAGCTGGAAGAATGCACCGTCGACATCGAATATGTCGTCGTCGAAGACACCCGTGAGGGTGTCCCGCGTGACGACGCCCACCTCGGCCGCGGACACCAGGGCGCCGACGGCGGCGCGTCGCTGCGCGGTCGAGTCGTCACCGAGCAGGCCGCTCACGATGTCCACGACGGTGTCCGATGTCCAAACGCCCGGCACCGCTTCGACGAAACGGTCCGGCCCCGGTGACTCACCGCAGTACCACCGTCCGTTCTCCCACCAATAACAGAACGACAGCAGCCCGCTGGCGGCGCGGTGGTTCAACACCTGACTCGCCACCCACTCCGGCGCGCCCGCATACAGGTCGGGCAACCGGATGCCGTCGTTGTAGGCCGCCGCCAGTTCCGGCGCATTCCACACCCCGCCCGAGAGCACAGCCCGCCCGCCGGGCAGCGCGTACAGCGAGCAGCCGCTGCGTTTGGCGCCCTCGAACCAGCTCAGGGAGGGCAGCAGGCGTGGGCCCCACTGTGATTCGGCCGCGACGAACGCTGCGGCGAGCACCGCCCAACGGGCGGCCATCAGCGGGAACGAGGGCAGATCGTCCCCGGACGGCAGGGCGCGCACACCCGCCTCCCGATCCGCCCGCGCCTGCGCCGCGGCTACCTGCGGCGGCCGCAACTGACGGTCGCCGTGACCGACGTAGGCGCCGAGCCACACGGGCAGCGAATCCCGGGGAAACGCCGCCAGATCCGCGAGGTAGACCTCGGGCGGAAACAGCTGATCGTCCGGGAACGGCTCGTCGCCGTAGTCGTAGTCGACCTCGATCTGGCCGGCACTGGTCAGCGTGAAAAGTAAACGCCACCAAGGCCCGTCGCCGAGCCCGGCCGCAAGCTGCCGATGCTCCCGGACCAGCGCCATGATCTCGGGATCGGGGTTCACCCGCACGACGCGCTCCTGATCGTCGGAGTAGACGGCCAGCGCCACCTCCGCGGCCACCGTCAGCGCGAATACCGCGTCCACCCGCTGCCAGCCCGGCGGACCGCCGGCACCCAGCTCGCGGGCGACCTGGTGCATGAGTGCCTTGGCTTGTTCGGCGACATCCTCCACCGGCGCCGCTGGGGACAGGGTGAAGCCCACATCGGGCTCCTCCTCCCCGGACCCGGCGTCTTCCGCCGGGCGGTCGGCCGGACCGGCGGCGACCGCCTCGGCCGACCGCGCCTCGCCGGCGGGCGGCGTCACGCGAGTCTCGGTGGAATCGTCGTGATCCGGAGCCGACGCGTCACGGGGCTTGTCGTCGGATGTCTCGCCGCCTGGTCTGGTCACGTCGCGGAAATCCCCTCATCTACCGCATCGGAGCCGGTGCACACGCCACGATGCCTGAGCTCTGTTCGTCGTCCATCCTGGCACAGCGCCGGTTCGTGCGCGGCGCGCGTCAGGGCTCCTGCCGTAGGCCGAGCAGCGGCAGGTCCAGCTTGCGATTTTCCAAACGTTCATTCCACGCGGCATAGGCCAGCGCGGTGGGGTCATCGATGCCGAACCCGTCGCGTAACCCGGTGACGACCATGTCGGCCAGCCGCCGGTAACCCGCCGAGGGACTCGGCCAGGGCAGCTCGGTCCACCAGTTGTGGTGGCTCGCATCGCGTTCCCGCCAACCCGAATCGGCGATCAGCGCGCGGCCCGCGGCGCCGGCACGCAAGGCGGGGTCGAGCCATTCGTCGTCGACCAACTCGGCCGAGAGGGCGTCATCGAGCTGGAGGAATTGGGCATATCGCCGCCGCGGTCCCGTCTCGGACTCGACCAGCTTGACGATGGAACCAGACCGCAGCGCGGCGAGTTCCGCGGCCAGACCCCCGGCGAAGTCTCCCCACCCGGTCAACTCTGTTCCTGTTCCTCTAGCTCGATGGCCTGATCGTGCAGCTCGAGCCAGTAATTGGCCACCAGGGACAGCTGCACCGAGCGACCCAGATCCTGCAGCACCAGGGTTCGTTCCGGACCCGCCCAACGGATTTCAGCGGTGGCGCCGGGAATCCGGGCGGTCGGTTCACCGAGGGCGCCGGACAACGCCGCGGCCATCGTGGCGAATGTGTCCCTCGACCGTGCCCGCCCCTCCGCGTCATCCGAGGCGAAGTCGGTGACGCGCAGCTGGATGTCGACGATCAGGCCCTCGCGACCGTGAATCGTACCGCTGGCCAGCCCGAACCCGGCGTCCAGCATCGCCGAGTCCGGATCGGCGGTCAGCACTGTCCAGCCGAACACCTCCGCCAGCCGCGGTAGCGCGTCCATCGGTTGGGAGCCGTCGAGAGACCGCAGGCTGGTGGCCAGGTCGACGATGTCACTATCGGTCAACGCGCGCCATTCGCTCATGAGCTCACCCTAGGTCCTGTCCATGGCGCCCGCCGTGGGATAACCGGGCATCCGTTTGCGTCAGGCCGGCGGATCGATACCGAGCAACGGTAGTTCCAGCCGGCGGTTGTCCGCGTTCGCGTTCCACGCTCGGTAGTGCAGGTCCGCCGGTGCGAACCGGAAGCCATCGCGCAATCCAGTGACGACCATCGACGCCAGCTCCCGATACCGCGCCGTGGAGATCGGCCATGGCCATTCGACCCACCAGTTGTCGCCGTGGTCGAGGTCGGGCTGCTGCCGGCCCGCGTGCCCGTCGCAGGGGTCACCGGGCCGACCGACGACGGTTGATTTCCTCGATCTTGCGGGCCAGCGCCTCCTTGCGCTCCCGGGCGTTGGAGCCGTCGAGCTGGCCGGCGAAGGCCGCGCGGGCAGCGTCGACCTGCGCGTCCGACACGTCGGGATACGCGCGGGCGATCGCCCACAGCGCGTCTTCGGTCTTCATGTCGAGGCCGGTCTCCGTGCGGATGCCACCGCCGGTCAGCACGGAGCGGAGCATCTCGTCGAAGTTCTCCCGCAGTTCGTCATCGGTCGGATAGTCGACACGCATCATTTCCTCCTCGCGTTGATTCTTACCTTTTCACTTCGTCGGTTTCCGGTCATCCGGCGAAGATCTCGCTGCGGCGGACGGGGTCGGCGACCACGGCTCGGACCAGCGAACCGATGTCCATCTCCTCCGGCACCGATCGATAGGTCAGCTCGCAGAAGACGACACCGCCGATGACCACCGTGAACCGGGTGGTCCGCCACCCGACGGTGCCCCATTCGACGCTGATGGGCCCGTCGAGATCGACCGTGCGATCACCGACACGCAGGGCGAGCCTGCCGCCGTGTCGGTAGAACACCACCGAGACCCCACCGAGTTCACCGTAGACGCCGCTGTGCGTGCCCGCTTCGGACGGATTGGCACGCAGCGCGCCGGTCATCGGGTCGAACTCGGCGGGCACACCGAAGCCGGCGAACGGGCGGACGAAGAGACTCTGTCCGGAATCCTGGCCGCGATGCCCGTTTCCGTGCGGGCCGCGACGGTCCGTCCGTCGGCCGCCGCCCGCCGGTGGCGGCATCGGCATGCCGGGCGGGATCGGGGGCATGGGCATACCCGGCGGCATCGGCGGGACCGTGCCGTCCGGATAGTTCGGGCCGTACGGGCGACCCGGCCATCCCGGTGGCGTCGGCGGGTACGGCGGTACGGGCGATCCCGGAGGCGGCGTCGACGGGTACGGGGGCAGTGGTCCTGGAGGCACCGGCGGGTATGGCGTCGTCGGCTGGCCAGGTGTGGGCGGGCCCGGAGGCGTCGGCGGCTGCGGAGGCGTCGGCGGTTCCGGAGGTGTGGGTGGGCCCGGAGGCGTCGGCGGCTGCGGCGGGTACGGGGGCAGCGGAGGCCGCGGCGGCACCGGAGGCTGCGGCGGCTTCGGAGGCAGCGGAGGCACCGGAGGCTGCGGCGGGTACGGAGGCAGCGGAGGCTTCGGAGGCACCGGAGGCTGCGGCGGGTACGGAGGCAGCGGAGGCCGCGGCGGCACCGGAGGCTGCGGCGGCTTCGGAGGCAGCGGAGGCTTCGGCGGCACCGGAGGCTGCGGCGGCTTCGGAGGCTGCGGCATCGGGACAGGCCACGGCTCCACCTCGTTGTAGAACGGACCCGGCATCTCGAACTCGTAGTCCTTCGGTGGATGCGGAATGTGCGAGCGCAACGCCCAATTCGGCGGCATCCGACGGGGACCCACCGGAGCCGAAGCCGAAGGGTCCTCGGGCGGGTCCGAATCATCGTCGCGGTTCGAGCGGCTATCGGGAGCGCGGTTGTCGCCGGGGTCACCAAGGTCCGCGGGTGTCGGCGGCTTCTTCGCACCACCCGAGTCCCCGGCCTGCGAACCCGGATCGCCCTGCTGTGGCTGCGAATCCTCATTCCGCGGAGCAACTTTCACATCACCCGGATACGGAACCCCGCCCTGCTGTGGCGACTGCGCGGAACCGGCCCGTCGCTCCGGTGTGCTCTCAACATCCGGTTGCGCAACACCACCTTGTTCCGGCAGCGGCCCGGCCTCCGCCAGATCACCACCGAGCTCGCGCACCCGCGCCTGCGCGGCAAGTAATTGCAGTGCGAGTTCGACGATCTCGTCGAAGCGGCGCAAATCGCCCGGAAGCATCGCGATCATCGACAGCGAACGAATCGTCACTTCGATGCGGTCGGCTCCGAACGCGCCGTCCGGCAAGGGGTACACCAGCTGCGCACCCAAGCGCCGCAGCCGTGTCTGCAACTCGTCCCGCCGTGTCACGGCGTCGGCGAGCTGCCGCACCGGATCGGCCTCGACAGCATCCGGTGAACCCGCCTCGCGCACATCCGGTTTCGACGTGCCTGCTTCGATAGCATCCGCCTTCGGTGAAACTGCTTCGGGCACAACCGGTTCCGCAGAATCCGGCCGCGGCTTACTCGGTGCGGGTTGCGCCGCGCCCGATTCCGGGGGAGTCGAAGGCGCGAGACGCCTAGCCCCGCCACCCGAACCCGGCTCATCCGGCTCCGGACGCGACAACACCGGCGGCGCATCCGGCGGAACATCCCGCCGCACCACCCACCGACCATCCACACCCGCAACCACCCGGAAAACAACCACATTCTCCCGGCCCGGACCCGCCACAGCGGCCAGCTCCGGCACCAGCGCAATCACCCGATCCACCAACCCGGACGGATCCGCCCCCTCCCCCCGCACCACCACAGCCAACTGCCGCGGCGGCCCAGCCAGCACACCGACCCGATCCACCCCCACCACCGGCTCACCACCAACCACCAGCAAGACACCCGCAGCCAACTCCTCGGCCAGCCGGTCATCAACCCGCGCCACCACCCGCAACGCATCCTGCTGCCGGTCGTAGGCGGCCTCGGCCTCACTCTGAGCCCCCGCCCGCTGCACCTGCGCCTCAGCATCGTCCGCGTCCCGCAACGCAGCAGCCATCGCCGCCTCCAAACGATCGACTTCACCGCGATAGGGCTGCGGCAGATCCTCGGCAGCAAAACGAGTACGCAACCCAGCAGCCATCGCCGCCTCCAAACGATCGATCCCGGCCTCACTCTCCGACCGCGGCCGCGAAGTCTCCGACTGCGGCTGCTCCGCTGCCGACCTCGGATCTTCGGCGACAGGTTTCGACTGCTCACCCTCCGGGCGCGCCTGACCTTCCGGCGGCTCGTATGCGTCCTTTTCGACCGCCTCCGGCGCGTCGTAGCGCGCGGCGACCTCAGCGAGGGCCCGGATCTCGGGCCCGCCGGACGGACCGCCCGGCGGGGGCGGATCACTATCCGGCCGCACGTTCTGCTCGATCTTCGTCAACCGGTCGAGGACGGACTGATGCCAGTCGGGATGATCCGCGAACGCCGGTTCCAGCGCCTCGACCCGGCGGCGGATCCCGGCCAGCTCGGCCGCGCTCAGGTCGTGCTGACGCCAGTGCAGCCCGCCGTCAGGACCACGCTCGAAGAAGTGATAGGCGAACCCACTGCTGGTCTCGGCGTCCGGACGCTTTCCGCCGCCGAACGCGAGGCTGTGATCGATACCACTGATCAGTCCTTCCGGAGTGACCAGCCAGTTCGTCATGCCACGGTCCGGCATGCGGATCAGCACGTCCAGCAATCCGAGGCGAACGCCGCCCGGCGTGTCGGTCAACCCGGTCTGCTGCGGGCTCCACGCGCCAGGATGCAGCGCGCTAGCCCAATCGCCCGGCATGACCTGCATATAGATCACATTGTCGCTGACCCGCACAATATGCGGCACATTGGCGCCGACAGCGCGACCAACCGACGCCGCAAGCACCTCCGCGTCGGCGTGCCGAACATTACTGAGCGTCTTGCGGATCACCTGCGTGTCCTCGAGGGTAATCAGCTCGACCCGCTCGGCCATCAGCAGCGCACCCTCGCTGAGCACCTCGAACCTGATTGTTTCCCCCGGCATCGGCGCAGCCTCGACCCGAGCCACCGCGCGCGCGAGAGCCGAGGCGTCCGAACCTGATTCACTCGGCTCATCGGTCGATCCACCCTCCGGCGGACGGTGACCGCCGTCGGAACCGCCGTCGTCACCAAGATCGCCAACCATCGGCGCCGTCAGCGGTTGCGGGGGCCTCTTCCCGCCACCGCCACCCTCGCCGTCGGCCGCAGGCTGGGCGGCCGAATCCTCCAGCGCCTCCTCAGCCCTCACATCGCCAGCACGCGACCCGCTGTCCGGGCGAGGTCCCGCGCTCGGCGGCTTATTCGCTCCGCCATCCTCGGCGGGCTCGGGCGCAGGCGGCTTCTTCGCGCCGCCACCATCGCTCGGCGCGTCGAGTTCTGGACGAGGCGCGGGCACGTCCGGCGGGTCGATCCGGTGCACCCGCATGCGACCGTCTTCCCCGGGGACGAGGCGGAAGACGATGACGTTGTCGCGGTCCGGCCCGACCAAATCGGCGAGCTCCGGGTGCTGTGCGACAGCCCGATCGATCAGCGTGGTCGGGTCCGCCGACTCGCCGCGCACCACCACCTGCCGCGGCTCCCCCGGGACAATGCCCACCTGGGGCACCTCGGCGACCGGATCCGCACCCGCTTCGAGCAACGCGTCTTCCCTGAGCTGATCGGCGAGCTGCCGATCCAGCTCGGCCGCGTCGCGCACGGCATGGCGCTGCCGCTCGAAAGCGTCCTCCGCCTCGCCCTGATCCCGCGCCTGCCGCAGCTGCTCCTCGGCCTCGTCCCTGGCGCGCAGTGCGTCGGCCTTCTCCCGCTCCAAACGCTCGATCTCGTTGTTCCGCCGCAGCGCATCCGCCTCGGCGTCCCGCTGCTGCTGCGGGGACTCCTCCCCGGAAGGCGGGCGGCGCTGGACGAGGTCTGTGAGGGCTGCGATGTCCTCGGCACGCTGGACGATCTCGGCGCGCAGCTCAGCCTGCACCTCGGCGAGCTGTGCGGGGGTCAGTCGCTCGTCCTGGTCGAGCTTGCCGTCGCGGTAGACCTCGTAGACCTCGGCCCACCGTTCGGGGCTCGCGTCGGTCAGGTCCACGCCGACCAGGCGCGCGAAGTCGCGGCTGGCCCCGCGGTCCGGGCCGGGCGGGATGTCGGTGTTGCCGTCGAGCATGCCGAGGCGGCCGGGGGCGCCGGTAAGGTGGGCGACGTCGCCGATGACATCCAGCAGATGCCGAACGGCCTTGTCGTGCATCGGGAATTCGACATCCGACACGCGGGGATCGATCGCCTGATCGCCGTGTGCGCGCGGGTCGAACACATCGACCGCGGCGAGAGCGTCGGCGTAGTCGGTGAGCGCGCCGACCAGGTTCGGGTGCAGGTTCGGCCGCTGCGACAGGTTGGCGATCACCTCGCCCAGCTGCGCGATGCCGGTGATCCGCACCGTTCCCGGCATGGCATCGAGGCGCCGGATCAGCCGGTCGTTGGCGGCACCGATCGCGTCCGGGTTTATACCGCGCAACAGCTTCGCGTACTTGACCAGCGCCTCGGCCCGCTGCTGGCGCAGGGCGTTGCGAGTATCCGGGTCCGCGATCGTCTCGGCGAGACGCTGCGGCGTCATATCCGCGGGGTCCAGGCCGAGCCGGTGCGCCAGAAGATTTCGCGCGTCGCCGACCTGGTGATAGGTGTCGATGTCCCAGGCGGTGCGCGCGTAGTCGATGATCGCCTCGATCTGGCCCGCGCGAATCGCGTTCTCGTCGCGCAGCACCGCGAGCCGCTCGGCGAGCAGGTCGGGGGAATCCAGCTCCGCTTCGGTGATGCCGAGGCGCTCGGCCAGCTCATCGACGGCGGCGCTGATTTCCGCCCGCGACAACGGTTCTGGTGCCTCGTCCGCGGCGGGGAGCGCGTCGGGGTCCGCGGGAGCGTCCGGCACGACGCGCCAGCCGTCGCCGTCGTTCACCACGGTCACGTCCAGCCTGCGTCCCTCGACCTCACCGGCGAAGTGACGCACCTCTATTGCTCCGGCGTCGACGATCGCGATCCGTTCCGGAGCGAAACCACCGTAGGGGAGCGGACGCCCCGGCTGCACGTCGGTGACCAGATAGTGGACCTCGACAATGCCCTCGTTGACGGCCTCGGCGAGATCGGGGTGGGCCGCGAGCGCGTCGGCGATGACCCGGTCGTGGTCGAGCCTGCCGTCGACGACCACCAACCGCATCGGCCCACCGGGCTCACCGGGCACCAGGCCGAGCCCGGTGCCGTCCTCGAGCATCGCACCGCCCTGCGCGAGCACCCACTCCCGCCCGGCCATATCGCCGATCAGTCCGGTGAGCTCGTCCGCCTCGGCATCGGCCAGCAAGAACTCTTCGGCGTCGGCGAGGAAGCCGGTGAGCCCGCGGGTGTGCTCGCGGATTCGGTCCATCTCCTCGGCGAGCGCGTCCGCCAGCTGATTCGCGTCGAGCGCGTGCAGATCGACGCCCAGCAGCTGCGCCCACACGGAGCGCTCGTCCTTGATCTGGTCGCGGCGCAGCGCGTTCTCGAAGAACACGCGCAGACCCTGGTCCTGCCCCGGCTGGTCGGTGTCGTAGAGGTCGCCCCAATCGCGGCCCGGCTCGCCGCCGTTGTTGACGCCTTCCCAGTCCAGCAGGGTGGGATTGCCGCCGAAGGCGCGCACGACCTCACCCAGGAACCGGTTCATCGGGTCGGCGTCGAAGAAGCTGACCTCGTCGCTGTACGGGATCCGCTCGTGTTCGGCGTTGTGCCGGCGGCACGCCTCGGCGAGTCCGGTGAGCGCGCCGATCCGGCGAGCCTGCTGGTACCGCAGCAGATCGATGGCCCGGCGGACGTTCTGCGCGTTCGGCTCGCCTAGGTCCACACCGAGGGTGTCGGCCGCGGCCGCCAGGGCGTCGGCCAGTTCCTGGTGGCGGGCCGATGCATCGGACAGCTCGTGCAGCCAGTCCGCGAGCTCACCGGTGCTGGCGGGCAGCTCTTCACCAGGCCGCTGGGACGGGTCCGCCGTGGCGTCGGGCGTCTCGCCTTCGGGCAGCTCCGGCCTGGTCTCCGGCCCCGCGATCGCACGGGCGGCGTCCTCGGCCTCGGCCTGTCGCTTCAGCTCCTCGGGTTCGGCCCCGAGTTCCCTGCGCACCAGCTCCGGATCGGCCTCCTCCAGCCAGTACCGGTACTCCTCGCCGTCGCGGGTGGTTGATGGGTCGTACTCGGCGGCCCGGCTGTCGACCCGGGAGGTCAGGCGCTTCAGCAGCGGGATGAGTTCCCGCTTGCGCCACATGGTGACGGTTTCCTTGAGGATGCGGACCGGGCTGAACTTGGTCTGCAGCACGTCGTATTCGTCGCCAGGCGCGGGTGTCGGATCGTAGTGCTTGGTGAGAGACAGCCCCGCTTCGTGGCCGAGCAGCGACTGGCCCGCGCTGTCGACGCCGGAGCCGGACGGATACTTCGGGTTCTGTCCGACGAATCCGGCCGTCAGCGCCTCCCACAGGCGGCGCAGCCGCGACGTCGGACGCGCCGGTTCCCGCGGTGCGGGCGTGTTGGTGTCTGCCGGCTCGGGCGAGTCGAGACGTTCGGGTACCTCGATCCGCCAGCCGTCGTTGTCGTCGGCGACCAGCCGCGCGGGCACCCGCTCGTCATCGACCTCGAGGGTGTACCGGCGGGTTTCGCCCGGCTCGGGCGGCTGGGTGCCGCGATCGGTCTGCCCGCGCGCCGCTTGGACGGCGTCGGCGAGGTCGGCGATGGCTTCCGCGTCGCGGCGCACCGCGGCGCGGGCCTCGGCCAACGTCGCGTCCGGATCGCGGTCCAGGTCCGCGGGATCGATGCGGAGCCGCCGCGCCCAGGTGTCGCGGGTCGCCGTCACCTGTGCGCGCAGGTCGGGGTGGCGCGTGTCGCGGGCCCGCTCGGTCGCCGCGGCCAGCGCCTCGACCATGCCCGCTCGCAACAGGTTTCGGTAGCGCAGGTCGGCGATGGTGGCGCCGAGGTTCTCCGGCGACAGATCGGCCTCGTCGAGGCCGAAGCGGTGCGCCAGCCGGTCGCGGGTCCGGTCGATGGGTTCGGGGCGCGGGGCGCGGTCCGCTGGATCGGCGGGCGCGGCCGGCCCATCGGAGTCGGCAGACCCGACCAACCCGTCGCGACCAGCAAGCCCTGCCGACCCACCAAGATCAGCAGGCGACGCCGACCCATCGGCATCAGGCCCGGCCAGGACGTCGGGATCAGCGGGTGCGACTGGACCATCGGGATCGGCCGATGGACGCGAGCTCGTGCTCATGGGTGCCGCGGACAGTTGCGGTGGCCGCGGTTCCTCGATCGGCAGGCCCGCGCGGCGCAGGTCGGCCTGTACCTCGCGCAGGCCGTCGTCGGGCGCCTCGGCCAGCCAGAACTGTTCGTCGCCGTAGCGTTCGTCGCTGGTGAGCGGCCCGAAATCGTCCGGGTAGCGCATACCGGGGCCATCGGCATCGTCGAGGAACCCTCGCGCCCTGGCGATTTCAGCGAGTTCGGCCAGGGCTGCGAGCGGATCGCGCAGCCCGGTGAACGTCTCGTCGAGCCCCAGTGCCTCGGCCAGCCGGCGAACGTGCTCGACCTCGGCCTCGGTGAGCGGGTCGGCGTTGCGCTGGTTGGGCCAATCGCGCTGTTCGCGAAGGAACTCGGCCACGTCGCGCAGTGGATTCCCGGTGCGGCGTGGACCTTCCGGACGACCGCCGGTAGGCGGCTGCGCGTTCGCGGGCGGAGTCGGCGGACCGGACGGCGGCTCGCCACCCCCACCGTCGCCCTCGGTCGCAACATCCGCCCCACGCGAAGTCGGGTCCTCGCCGCGCGTACTTCCCGCGACGGGTTCCCCGGCCGCAGGCGGCAGCTGTGGCGCGGGTCGGGCGTTCGGATCGAACGGGTCGGTGGCGGATCCATTGAGTTCGCGTTCGAGTTCGGCTAGGCGGTCCATGGCGCGGCGGTGGATCTCGTCCAGCTCGGCTTCCAGACGCGCGTGCAGTTCGTCCAGCGCCTGCGCCTCGGGAGAGGTGTTCGCCGCGTTGAACGGTTCGGCGGCGAGCTGGTCGAGTCGGGCGACCGCGGCGTCGAAGCGCCGGTCGAGGTCGGCGGCGATCCCGTCGAGCTGGGCGAGGGTGTGGCGGAGCAGCTCGTCGAACTGCTCGTCGGTGCGGCGGGCCGCGGCGTCGAACTGCTCGCGGATGCGCTCGAGCGCCGCCTCGGCCGAGTCCTCCGGCGCCGCGTCGGGGCGGGCCTGGTCGGGCGATTCGATCAGTGGCGTCTCGCCTGCGGCGAGCGTGCCTCGATCCGGGCGCAGGCGCGTGGACAGGTCGTCGAACCGTTCGGCGACCTCGGCTTCGAGTTCGGCGAGGCGGTCGAGGGCGCGCTGCTCCATCAGGTCCAGATCCGCACTCGCCCGGCGCAGCAGATCATCGAGCTGCTGGTCGATTCGACGGTGGAGCGCGTCGAGCTCTGCAAGCGCGCGGTGGGCATCGTCCCGCGCGGAGGACGACGGTGGCGGCCCGGGCTCGTCCTGTTGCGCGGCGACCCGCGACTCCTCCGGCACGTCCGGCTCGCCGGTGCCGAGATCGTCCGATACGCCGTGTCCACCATCGCCGGGTTCGTCGGGCTCGTCGGGTTCATCTCGACGCGCGGCGGCCGGTGGGTCCTCGGGCGGTTTCTGCGCACCGCCGTCGGCGCTCGGCTCCGGCGCCGGAGACTCGGACCCCGCCTGCGGACGCGGCGACTCCTCCCCGGAAGGCGGGCGGCGCTCGCCACCTCCGGTAGGACCGTCGGCGGGGCCACCGCTCGGGCCCTGGGGCCGCGCGGGCAGCGCGCCCGGAGCGGGCGGCAGGTAGGCCTGGTTCGGCGGAAGGGGAGCCGGAGCGTACGGGATGCCCGCGCGCCATCCGGTCAGCGGCGGTCGGTCCGCGTCCCAGTGGAAGCCGAGAGCGATCGCCTGGGCGTTAGCCCGCTGCCAGGTCGCCAGGGGATTGTCGTCGAGGAACCGTGCCTCGGCCAGCATGTCGTTGAGCAGCACGAAGTCCTGCGGCAGCGGAGCCCCGTCGATCAGGCGGTTCCATGATTCGGCGACATCGGCGAGCCAATCCATTCCCGTGTGCACATACCGGCCGGTCGGGTCGGCGTGGTCGCGCACCCGATGCTCGGCGACCATCAGGTGGTTCTTGATCCGCGCCAGTTCCTCGCGCGTGAACGTCGGCACATCGTCGCGCATGTGCTCGGCGAGCGCGGCCGCGATCTGTTCGGGATCGCCACCGCTCGCGAGCAGTTCGCGGATGTCTTCGACCGTGTCGCGGATCGCGTCCGGATCCTCGGCGGCGAACCGGTCCGCAAGTCCGCGCGCGACCCGGTCGATCTCGTCGTGGATGCGCATCAGCTGGGCGTCGACGTCGCCGAGCGGGTCGACACCCACCTGCCGCAGGACCAGCTCCTGCGCGACGACGTCCACCACCTCGCGTGCCCGCGTGTCCTGCTCGGCGCGCCGATGCCGTTCTATGCCGTCGGCGATCCCGTCGAGGTCGGTGTCGTCGGCGAGGAAACGCTGGTATTCCGCGTTCGCCCAGTCCTGTACCCGCTGCCAGGCCGCGATGTCGCGGTCCCATTCGCGCTGCAGGCCCTCCGGGATGTCGACTTGGCCACCCGGCGGCACATGGTCGGCCGCGTTCCACGGGCGGTGCATCGGCTGGATGTTGCGCTGCGGCGGGGCGAACCATTCGTAGTTGCGGAACACCGTGCCGAACGGCGGCAGGTGCTGCAGCCACGGCCGCGCCTGCACCCACTCCCCGATCTCCGGATGGCGCTGGATCCACGCCCGCACCGCCGGATGCTTCGGCACCTGCGCCGCCATCAACAGCAGGCGCACCACGTTGTACGAATCCGCGCCCCAGTGCTGGGCGAACAGATGGTTCGGGTCCACGCCCGAGGTGTCATATCGCGAAGGAGCCTGCGGCATGTGCACCGGGAGGGTGCTTTCGGGGATCATGCCCGGCGGTACGTCGTCGGTCGGCAGCGTGATGTCGTTGACGACATCCTCCATCGCCCACCCGCTGACACCGTCCGGCGGATCCTTCGGCGTGAATTTCTTGGGCAGCTCGCCGTGGTCGCGCCCGAACTCCCAGGTCGGACGGGTCGGGTCGACGGGGTGCCAGACGTTGTCGCCATCGCGCCACGAGGTGATGTCCAGGCGACGGCCGCCGATCCAGCCGGTGCTCAACCGCTTGATCTCGGGCGGGTCCATGTCCTCCACCCGCACGTTGTCCTCGCGGTCGGCGAGCACCCGCCGGTATTCGACCGTGGTCTCCGGCCGCACGATCGCCTGCGCCACACCAGCACTGCGGCGCAGGGCGTCGGCCAGGGCGGCATCGTGGTCGGCGCGCGGCGAGGCCGGGTCGGGACGGGGACCGAACACGATGATGCGCGGTCGCTCGCCGTCGATGATGCCGACTCGGTCGGTCACCATCCGGCCGCCGCTGCGCTCGAGGAGGTCGCGGCACGCACCCGCCACCCGGACCATGTCGTCCTGGATGCGGCCGATCGCGTTGTGCGCGTTGTTCACCTCCCGCGCGACCGCATCGAGTGCGGCGATATCCCGGCGGCGAGCAGCGGCCCCCTCGTCGGAGAGCGTTCCGTCGGCGAGCCCGTCCCGGACCGCCGCGCGCAGGTCCGCCACCGTCTGGTCCAGCCGGTCCGGCTCACAGGCTGCCTGGTCGACACGTCCCTGCGAGTCCAGCAGGCCGAGGCGGGCGGCGAGGTCATCGCGCTCGAGACGGAGCGGCTTGACCTCCCGCAGCGCGTCGGCCCGGCGCTGAGCCAGCTCTTGCAGCGCGTCGATCACGTCCTGCGGCCGGGATCGTTCCACCCCGACGCCGGCCCTGCGCAGCTCATCGATCTGCTGGTCCACCCGCTCGATCTGCTCGTCGAGCTGGTTGACACGCTCGGCGGCTGCCGCGAGCTTCTGGATCACCTGTCTGCGGTGCTCGACCTCCAGCGGCGCCGGCGCGATCCGGTCGGTGTGCGGCATTTCGTCGAGGCCGCCCAGCTCGTCGATGGTCCGGACGTTCGCGGCCTCGTACAGCCGGAGGAGAGTGGTCTCCAGCTGATCCCCGCGCAGCGCCGACTCGTCCAGGGCGACGTTGTCACCCCAGCCGTCGCACGGCGCGGCCCGGTCGTCGCGCTTGAACCGCCAGAATTCGCGCTCGCGGGTCAGCCTCTGACGCTGCTGGATGAGCTGATCGTATTGGCCCAGCGGCGTCGTGGACCGCTCCAGGTTCGTCAGTTCCGTCTCGAAGCGGGCGACCTCGGCGTCGGCGTCGGCGCAGTCCCGTGCGGCCTGTTCCAGCGCGTCGATCCGGGCGAGCTGTTCCGGCATCTCGGTGACCGGCATGATCTGGGTGCGCAGGTCCTCCAGGGTCCGGTCCAGGCCGTCCGGTCCAGGCCGCAGAGCCGCCCAGTCGTCGGCAGCATGGATTGGCAGCGGCTCGGCGAGCTCGTCACGCCGCTCGCGCAGTTGGTCGCGCCGGGTCCGGGCCTGCTCGAGTTGGGCAGCGAGCCGGTCGTATTCGGCACGGGTGTCGGGCGACATCCGGTCGCGTGGGTCCTCGGACCCCTCCGCATCGGCGGCCGGCGACTCGTCTGCGCCGCGCGGCGGTGTGCCCGGTTCCGGAGTGTCGGCGGGTGAGCCGGCCGACGGCGCAGGATCGGGTCGCGCCGGGGACGCCGACTCCGGTGTGCCGGCGCCCGAATTATCGTGTGGCGCTGTCCCGATCGGCGTGTACAGCCTGCGCAACCACCGCGCCCGGTCCTCCGCCATCCCGGCGTTCCATTCCGCCTGTTCCGCGCGGAGTCCGGCCCACGGATCGTCGGGGTCGGCGTCGGCGGTGCGCCGCAACCGATCCGCCTCGAGGGCGGCGGACCATGCCTCGTTCTCCGCCTGCTCCAAGCGCAGCCAGGCCGCGCGGTCGGCGGCCATGTGGGCATTCCATTCGGCCTGTTCGGCGCGCAGTCGGAACCACCGGTCATCCGGGCGGGCGTCGGCCAGTTCGCGCAGCCAGGCGGCCCGGTCGGCGGCCATGTCCGCATCCCAGTCGGCCTGTTCGATCCGCATCTGGAAGTACCAGTCCGACGGCGGCTCGTCGCCGGGTTCGTCCGCCGAACGTGGTGCGGCGGGAGGCTTTCCGGCGCCGCCGTCGCCGGAGGCGGGCTGCCCGGTGTCGGTGTCGCCCGGCTCGGCCGCGCCCTCGGTCCGTCGCGGCGCGCCCGCGATGTGCTCCGGTTCGGCGGTCCCCTTGTCGGTCGCGTCCGCCCGTGGGGCGATCGGCACGACCCTGATGGTGCCGTCCGTGTCGACCCGCAACTCCCGCCGGTCGAGCACCCCCGCCACCTCCGGATACCGGGCCTCGACATCGGCGAGCGCGCGAGCGGGGTCCGTGCCGCCGAGATTCACCACCAGCACCATCGGCGGCTCGCCCGCGAGGATGCCGACGCGATCGGTGATCGGACGGGCATCGGCGCGCAGCAACACGTCGCGTTCCAGGGCGGTCGCCATCGCCCGATCCAGGCGCTCGACGCGCTCCTCGGCGCTGGCAAGCCGTTCCGGATCGCCCGCCGCACGGGCGGCATCGCGTTCGCGCACCGCGGCCAGGTTCGCCGCGGCCAGCCGATCCAGCACCGCCTGCCGCCGGTCGGCCTCGGCGCGGCGGCCTTCGTCGGGGTCGAGTGGACGCGGCGGACCGAATTGCGGCGGGTTGTGCTCCGCCTCGCCCGCATCGATCGCCCTCGCGGCATCGTCGTGGCCGTTGCGCGACCCGAAGGACAGCCGGTCGGCCATGCGCCGCAGTCGTCCCTGGGGTTCGCGCCGGATCAGATCGGCCCCACCGTCGTCGAGCATCCGGGTGATCAGCTTGACCAGTTTCTTGTGGTCGCGGTCGGACATGCCGTGGAACGGCCTGGCCAAGGCGTCGTTGAGGCCGCCGTCGCCGGTCGGAGCGGGCACCCGCCACCCACCGCTGCCATCGGCCTCCAACACGATGCCGAACGAGTAATCGGCGATCTCGATCGACTCCGATCTGGTCCGCGGCCACGACACCCTCGGTCCGCTGCCCGGCTCGGGCAGCGGCACCTGCCTGGTGGCCAGCCGGTGTGCTACCACCGCCGGATGAGGTTCGCCGACCTCGGGCTCCGTGCGGAAGTTCGTCAGTGCGTCGTGCCGTAGCGAGCCCTTGTTCCGGCTGCCCTCGTAGGCCTCGTGCGCGTTCGCCTCTCGCTGGTCCTTCTTTGTGTAGAACATCTCCGGACCGAGTTGGCGCAGCCACGCCTCGAAGCCGAGATCGGTTTGGCGGGCCAGCCGATAGCGCAGATAGTGCGCCAAGAACTGTTGCATCGTTTCGTCGCGGTGCGGCGCACGATACGGTCCCTCCGCCTCGGACGACGACAGCCAGCGGGTGCGCCCATCCGCCTCGCCGGGCGAGACCCCCAGATAGTCGAGGCGATGGGTTCCGCTCCACAGCACGTCGGCATATGCCGAGTTCCGTACGGACAATTCGCGCAATGCGTCGACGTGCCCACCCCGCTCTGCCGCGATGACGAGCCGGTGCACGCCCCGCTCGCCCGTGAACAGCGCGATGCGTTCGGCCAGGAGGACACCGGCGGGATCCCGGTCGAGCAGCGCGGTGATCGCGCGCCGCGCCGCCACCAGGTCGCCGACCTCGGCGGGAGCAACCCGGGCCGGCGCCGCCGGATCGTCGGCCATCGGCCATGGCTGGTACCTGCCGTGGTTGTCCGCGGCGGAACGGGCGACTGCCATCGCGATCTCGGCCTCGGGAAGGCCGACCTTGTCCACGTACTTGCGCAGGGCGGCCAGCCCGGCGTCCATCGCGCGACGCTCGGGTGGCACACCGTCGTCGGCGCGAGACGCCTTCCGGTATGCCCGGTCGTAGGCCTGGGTGTAGGCGGTCTCAGCCGGCCCGACGGGGACGAAGCGTCCCGACTCCCGCAGCACGCGCAAAGTTTCGATTTCGTCCGCGAAGTCACCGGTGCGCATCCGCCGCAGCTCGGGCGAGTCCGCCTTGTGCGGATTGGGGGCGTTGTCCAGGTCGGCGGCGGTGAATCCATTGGCGCGGTCCCATTCCGCGGCGTAGTAGGTGGCGTAGTCGACGCCATCGATCAGCGGCCCCTGCTCGACCAGCGCGGCGCGCACGTCCCGCACCGCGGCCCGGAAGGCCGCCGCGTCGAGCATCGTCGGCCGGACCGAGGAGTTGCGGCGATACGCATGCGCGGCGAGCTTGCGTGCCTTCTTGCGCGCCTCGTCGAATGTCTGACGCAGCCGGTCGTCGTGTTCGGCGGTGCGCGGCGGCGGGCGCCACCCCTCGCTCTTCGAGCGCTCCTCGCGCTCCCGGGTGAACTCGAAGACCCTGGCGTGCGCCTCGGCCTGGCGGTCAAGCATCGCGCTGATGTACTCGTCGCGCGACAGCGTGAGCCGTTCCAGCGGCCCGTCGCCCGCCCGCGACTGCTCGGCCATGGTGGCCGCGTGGACCATCGCTTCGGCGAGCTCGAGCGCCGACGAATTCAAATTCAGGTGCAGCACGACGGTATCGGCGGACGGGACGTATCCGGTGTCGGACCGCAGCACCTGCCTGCCCTCGCGGGCGGCCGGTTGGTCGTCGAACGTGAACCGGAGCTCGACGCCGAGCCGGTCGATGGTGCTCATCGCCCACCGGCCCACAGAATTGGCGTCGGCGCGCCCCTGCTCGCCCCACACATTCATGTACACATGCAGCTTGTCGCCGTCCCGCTCCCGCATTACACGCTCGAACCGGTCGGTCACGTGGTCGGCCGCTGCCGGCTCCTCGGCGACGGGACGGTCCGGTTGCGGTGCGTCGGGCTGTCCCGGCTTCCGCTCGCGCATCGGTCGGCCGTCCTCGGACCAGACATTGCGGATCTCGGTCTGGTGCCGCAACCGCACCGCACCCGAGTCGTCGACGTCGACCCAGACCCGGTCGGCGACGACACCGAGCTGCTCGGCGTGCCGCAGCGACCTGTCGGGCGCCTCGTCGCCGGTCACCGGCGTGAACCGGTCACCGGTCTCGGCGACGAACACCTTCAGCGGCGATTCGGACAGCAACGCCACCCGGTCGGTGAGCCAGCTGCCACCGGCCTCGCGGACCTGCCTGCTCATCAAGTCGTGTCCGACACGCGCCGCGAGCTCGAGGGCGACTTGGTCCCGCGCCGCGATCGCCCGCCCGCGATCGCCCGCGAGGTCGATCAGCACCCGCACCTGAGCCCGCAACAAGTTCATATCCTGTGCGAATACCCCGGGGATATCACGCCGCATATGTGTGAGGTCTCGCAACAGGCTCGCGAGCACAGCCGGCCGATCCTGTGCGAGCACATCCTGAAGCACATACCGGTCGAACACATCCAGGTGGGCAAGCCGGTCGAACACAGACAGGTCGGCCAGGTCGCGGACCTTCTGGTCCCACACCGCGTCGAGTTGTGGGGCCAGATGGTCCCACACCGCGTCGATGCGGCCAATCTCCCGGGTGCGGGCCGTGTGCCTGCGCACGAGTTCCTGCGTGTCGCGCGCGGCCTCCGCGGTCGTCGGCCGGTACTCGTCGGTCGCGCGATCGTGCTGCTGGGCGGCGTCCCAGTCGCGGCCGTGTGCACTGCGCGCGCTGGTGCTCTCCTCGGCGGACCACGGTGCGTCGAACAGGTCACCGGCGAGCAGCGCGTCGACGCCAGCCGCTCGTCCGAGTTCCCGCAGCCGCTGCGCGTCCAGCGACGGATCGGCCTCTTGCGCCCTGGACACCGCCGCGTCGTAGGCGTCGAGGTACTTCTGGCGCACCGCACGCTGGTAGTTCACCCCGACCGGCGCCAGCGCAGTCGGCCGGCCCGGGTACCCGGCGTCCTCGAGCTGACGGAGGAATTCCGCCTGCCTGCCGGTCGCCACGGCATCGGCGCGCAATTGCGCCGAGACGTATTCCTCGCGCGTCGTGCCTCTGATCCGAGAGGGGGTGACCTCCACCTGTCCGGCGCGGATCGCCTCGGTCAGTGCGGCCAGCCGCACGAGCTCGCTCGCCTGCTCCACCTGCCCGCGGTCATGGGTGTCGATCAGGATGTCCATGGTGCGGCGGTCGAAGGCGTCCGCCTCGCCGATCTCGTTCCCGAGATCGGCGAACCGCACCCGGGCGCCCTCCGCGCGGAGTACCTCCGCCGCCTCACGCCCGATGGCGGACTGTTCGAGCAGCTGCCACACCTGGGTCGTGGCGATGTCGATCCGGCCGAGCTGCCACAGGTCTTCGCCGTGGTCGCCGGTATCCGCGCGCTCCGGCTGGTCGGCCGTGCGGTCCGGGTCGACCGCGTCATCCGCCGCCGGTTCCTGGTTCCCGTCGTCGGTCCGGTCGGGTGATTCGGCATCGTCCGGCGTCGAGCGGGTGTCCGCATGGGCGAACTCCGGCTTGGTGAAACGCACTGTGGGCAGGGTGTTTTCGCCGGGATCGCCCGGCTCGACGCGTACCTGAGTGAAGCCGTGCTCGGCGGACAACTCGCCGAGGATGGTCCGGGCCACCGCTTCCTCGGGCGTTTGGTAGAGGTCCCGCCGGTCGGCGTCGACGGTGTCGGAATCGCCTTCCCGCTGCCACTCGCCCCGGATCTCGCTTACCCGGTGCTCGCCGAGTTCCGACATCGCGTTGCGGAACATGGTTGCGCCGTCCGTCGGCCCGGTCGTCAAGCGCATGCGGACGCGCAGGACGCCCTCGGTGGGGTCGAGGGTGGCGTAGATGCCGTGGGTGTCGTTGTCGCGCCACTCGTAGACCTGTTCGAACTCGCGGGCCACTCTGACGGCGTAGTCGTCGCCGACAGGCGTGGTGAAATTCGGCGGCTCGGACCGCTGCACCGGGGCGATGTCGCGGGCGTGCTCACGCACCTGCGCCAACCGTTCCATAACCAGGTCGTGCCATTCGGTGCGGCCGTAGCGCTCGAACTCCGGCCGCAGCGCGGCGACCCGTTCGGTGAGGATGTCGACGGCTTCGCGGGTCAACGCGTTGTCGCGGTAGCCGACCTTTCCGTCCTTCTCGCGGCCGAGGAATCCCTCGGCGAACGGGCTCACGGCATCCCGCGCTTCGGCGCTGTTCTCGAAGGAACGGCTGTGGTCGATACCGGCGAGCCCACGGTCCGGCCCGGCGAGCCAGCCGAGACGATCCCGATCCGGGATGCGGACGAGCGTGTCCAGTAGACCGAGCGCGCGGCCCGGCATCGAATCGGCGTAACCGAGTTCGTGCGGATCGACGAAGTCGGGATGCCGGTCTCCGGCCGGTTCACCCGCCATCACCTGCTGGTAGACGACGGTGGGCTCGTGCAGCACGGACTCGGGCACCGGCGCGTCGATGGCGCGGCCGAGCACCCCGGTCAGTACCTCGGCGACGGCGTGACGCGGGTTGACGACGGTCTTGCGGATCAGCTCGGTGCCGTTGCCGAACCGGACCAACTCGACTCGCCGGGCGCTGTGCGCCGAATCGCCCTCGCGCAGCACGGTCACCTCGACCTCGCCGGAGTCCAGCGCCTCCGCCACGATCTGGTCGAACGAGCGGGCACCGTCCGCGGCATCCCAGGCGGCACCGTAGAAATCTGCATAGGTCTGGTCCGGACCGATGGGATGGGTGCCCATCAGCGGGCGCAGCGCGTCGAACGCCGCCGTGCGCGCCTGGTCGTCGAGCCGCTCGGCCCCGGCATCCGGCTCGGCCGCTTCGGCCACCGCGCGCGCGGCGTCGTACGCCTCGGTGTACACCCGCTCGAGCTCGGTTTCCGGGATGTCGTGCGACGCACGCAGCTCGCGGATCGCGGCGAACTCCTTGAGGTGCGCCGCGGTCTCCAGGTCGAGCATCATGCCGATGTACTTGCGCCGCGACGATTGCGTCCGAGCCAGGGCGGCGCTGGGCATGTCCGGCCCGTGTGCGAGGTCGGCGTACATGCCACCGCGCACCAGCGCGGCGCGCTCCAGGGCGTCGTACGCCTCGGTGTACAGCCGCTCGAGCTCGGTTTCCGGGATGAGGTGCAACCCACGCAGCTCGCGGATCGCGGCGAAACCCGTGAAGTGCTCCGCGGTATTCAGGTCGAGCATCATGAGGTGCTCCGCGGTATTCAGGTCGAGCATCATGTCGACGTACTCGCGCCGCGACGATTGCGTCCGAGCCCGGGCGGCGCTGGGCATGACCGGCCCGTGTGCGAGGTCGGCGTACACGCCACCGCGCACCAGCGCGCGCATCTGCTGGGTGTCGGTCAGACCGGGATCGAGGACCAGTCGCCGCTGCGCCGGATAGTAGCGATCCGGCGCGCCCGATTCGTACTCGATCCGCACCTTGTGCGCGGTCAGTGCCCGGTCGATCTCCTGGCCGATCTCGGTCCGGGCCAGCTCCGCACGGATGCGGGCGGTCCGCTCGGCCGCAGCGGTCCCGGCTAGGTCACGCGGCGTGACCTCGCCGATCGGGTCGTCCGGCGCGATCCGCTCGGGCTCGTCGACCGCTCGGACTTGCACGCGGCCGAAGTCGTCGGTCGCCACCTCGAGGAACCGGCGGTCGACGGTGTCGCGGCCGAGCAGCGCGGCCGCGAACGGGTCGCGTTCCGCGTCCCGCATGACCCGCTGATGGTCACCGGCTTCCGCGGCGATCACCAGCCGGTCCGGCTCGCCCGGAACATAGGCGACGTGATCGGTGCGCACCCGAGCCCCTGACTCGCCGCGGACGGCCGCACCGAGCACGTTGCGCGCGGCCAGCGCGGCAAGGCTCTGCCGACGTCCCTCGAGCCGGGTCTCGGCTTGATCCCGCAGATCCGCCAGATCGGCCAGGACGCGCAGATCGTGCTGCCTGCGCAGCAGCTCCGCGCCGTGGTCCACCCAGGTAGTCGTGTCCAGCGCTGCCTCGGCCTCGCGCAGCGCCCGCTCGATCTCCGAGCGCGAGACGTCGCGGGTACCGTCGCCGAAGACCACCTCGGCCTGGCGGGCGAACTCCGCGGCGGCCTCCCGCGCTCGCAGCCCGGCGTCCTGACGGTTCAGCGCACCCTGCCACAGTTCGTCCGCGGTGACCGGCGACAACGGACGGTGCCTGCCCGGCTCCGCCGCACCGTCCCGGCCGACATTGGCCTCGTCCCAGATGTTCCCGTAGTAGTCGGCGTAGTTCTGCCCGTTGTTCCATTCGGTCCGGCCGATCGGCTCGCGCAGCGCCGCGACGCCGCGATCGTGGGACTCGGCGCGCGTCCCCGCATTGTCCGAGCCCTGGCGAGCCATCTCCCGGTCGAACACTTCGCGATAGTGCTGCTCGAGCGGATGCTCCGCGATCTCGTAGCCGAGCGACCGCAGTTCCGCCGCGAGCCGGAAGTGCCGGCCGGCGGCGGCGGCTTCCTCGTCTTTCATCGCGTCGACGAAGTCCTGACGCGACATCGCGCGGATGCGCTCGGGCGTATTCGGTGTCGTGCGCTGCAGATGACGTTGCGCGTGCAGCGATTCGTGCGCCAGGGTCAGCGCCTGCTGCACATGCGAGTTGCCCGAGGTGAAGGCCAGTGCCGCCAGCTCCCGGCGCCGGAACTCGCCGGCCCGCCCGTCCGGCGCGGTGTCTTCGAAGCGGGTGCGGATCGGGCCGTTGTCCAGGCTCGCCAGGATCTGTTTGCCGAAGTCGGTCTGCCGGAGCAGGTCACGGACCTGGTCGGCGGGAGTATCCAGCAGCAGGCGGTCGTTCGTCGGTGCGTCGACGTCGCCGCCCACCGCGACCGGATTCTCCGCGTGGTGGAGCAGCAGATCATGCAGCGCGCGCACGGGTTTGCTCGCGGGGCCCAGATCGCCCAGCTCGTGGCGCATGACGACCTCGGCGAAAGCTTCGGCCACTGCCTCGTGGTCGTTCAGCAGGCCCTCGTCGTCGAGGCTGTATCCGCTGAGTTCCGCCAACCACTCGCCGAAATCAGCGTCGGGGTCCTCGGCGGCCAGATCGAGCAGGAGACGCTCGGCCCGCATCCGGGCGGCGAGACCGCCCGCGTGATCGAGCGCGTGACCGTATTCGTGTACCGCGACGGCATAGACCGGCCGCCGCAGCATCATCGGCTTGATCTGGTCGTTGGCGACGGCATTGTGCACCGCCGCGCGGAAGCCCCGCGCGCTCGTCGCATGGTCGTAGCTGAGGACGATCGCTCTGGTGAACACGGTCTTGGTGACCTCGTCGATCTGACCGTCGGCCCACCCGAGCTCACCCTTCTTCAGATCGCCGATGCCGATGCTGCGCAGATCGACGTACGGGAACTGCTCATGCATGTCGACCATGGCCCTGGCGTATTCCCGCACCACCTCGGGGTCGAGCCCGGGCAGGTCGAAGCCGAACACCTCGAACTCGGGGTTGCCCATGGCCTCACGCAGCAGGTCCTGCAACCGCTCGCCGACCTCATGGGGACTCAGCTGCGACCACTCGTCCGCACCCGGGACACCGAGCACCTCGGTATCGGGCAGGTCCGGGGCGATGTCCTCGGGCGGACGTGCGACGCGCGAGGAGTCGTCGGCTATCCGGTCCCGGTCGGCCCGCAGGTAGTCGCCGTCGTCCGTCGACCGATCGTTGCGGCGGAGCCGGTGGCCTTCCGACGTGCCCGACGTGCCCGGAGTGAGCCGATCGATGAACCGGCCGAACCTGTTGCGCGGCTGACCGCGATCCTTCAGGTCCGCCGAACCATCGTTGAGCAGTTCGACGATCCGCGCGACCAGCTTCTTCCGATCGGGCGCCGCCAAACCCTGCAGATGCGTGGCCAGGACGTCGGAGTCCGATCGGGTCGACACCGGTGCGGGCACGCGCCAGCCACCGTTGCCGTCGGGTTCCAGGTGGATGCCCAGATGGGTCGACCCGACCTGGAAGACCTCCAGCTGGTGATGCGACGGGCGCCGGATCCCGGTGCCGCCCGGCAGCGGGATCCGGCGGGTGTACAACCGGTGGGCGACCTCGGCCGGATGCGGCGGCGTCAGCGGCGGGTCGGCGGCGGCCGCCGCGCGGAATCCCACCTCGCGGAAGCCCTCGACCAGCCTGCCCGCCACATGCCAGCCCTGGCGGCGCGTACCCCGGGCCTGCTCGGCGTCTCCGGAGGTGTAGAACGCCTTGGGGCCGAGCTGCTTCAGCCAATCGTCGAACCCGAGATTGGTCAGGCCCTCCGCGCGGTAGCGCAGATAGTGCGCCAGCATCTGCGTGCGCGCCTCGTCCTTGGTCGGGTAGCGGTAGGGCCCCTCCGCTTGCGTGACGGTGATGTGGCGCATGGTCGGCACGCCACCGGCCCCGCGCACTGCGGCGCGGTAGTCCAGGTGGTGCGACCGGTCCCACAGCACATCGGCGAGTTCCGGATGGCTCGCCGCCAGTTCGCGCAGGGCATCGACGTGCTGACCGGGCTCGGCGACGACGACCAGGCGTGGGCGCGACCCCAGATTGTCACCCGGGTAGCGCGCGACGCGGTCGCTGAGCCGCTCGGGATTCGGGTGGCTGTCGAATTCCGTGTCCAGGGCCCGCCGCGCGAGGTCGGCGTCGTCGGCGCGTCCGATCTCGCGATTCGGTGTGCCGTCGGCGGCACCGTCGGAGTCCTGGGCGATCGGGTCCTCGGGCACTTTCGGGTAGCCCCACCGCGACTCGTCGTGGCTGCCTGCGGCGCGGACGACGTCGAGGGCGATCTCGGCATTGTCCAGTCCGACCCGGCCGAGAAAGCGGCGGACCGCTTCCCGTCCCGCCTGGTAGGCGACCTCTTCGGGTGGTGGCGCCGCGGGGTTGCGGCGGTGCGCCTTGTCCCCCTTGGGGTACGCCTTGTCGTATGCCTCGGCGTAAGCGCGCTCGGCCGGGCTGACCGGGACGTACTCGCCCAGATCGCGCAGCATGCGCAGAGATTCGATCTCCAGCGCGATATGCGCGCTGCGCTCGGCGATGCGGGCGCGGGTGTCCCCGCGGGTGGCCGGTGCGTCGGCGACGGGGACGCGGTCGGTCGGCGCAATGCCGTGCGCCCGGTCCCACGCCGACCCGAAGTGGTCGCCGTAGCTGCGCCGGTCGACCATCGGCCCGAGGCTGTTGAGGTGCTCGCGCATGGCTCGCACACCGGCGCGGAAGGCGGCGCGGTGGTAGAGCGGGTAGGACCGGACGACACCGGACTTCCAGTACGTCTCATGCGCGTACTTCAGCGCGTCGTTGTATGCCTTGACGTAGGCGCGTTCCAGGTCGTCGACGCCGATCCGGTTCAGATCGATCTTGCCGATGAAGTCGGCGTTGCCCGAGAACATCAGGGCATACGCCTCGGCCATCCGATCCAGCATCAGGTCGACGTACTCGCCGCGGGACATGGTGAGCCGCGCGAGCGGTTCGCCCATGGCTTCGTTCACCTGCTCGGCCAGCCGTGCCGCGCGCAGCAGCTCCGCGGCATGCCGCTCGGGGCCGGAATCGGCATCCAGCACAACAGTGTTGGTGACCGGGTCATAGCCCGCGGACGGGCGCAGGCCGTACCGGCCGTCGTTCAGCCGGACGATGCTCGCCTCGGATTCGGTGCTGAACCGGATGTCCACCCCGAGCCGCTCGAGCACGGCCGCCGCCCATTTGCCCTGATCGCCATAGTGGAGTTCACGCAACGCCGTGGCGAGCATGGTGCCCGCGTGCTCGGTGATCGTCCGCGGGTGCATCCCCTCGCCCGCCCGATACCGGGGCGGATCGGGCTCCACGTGTGTCGCGGGCGCGTCGGCGGAGTCCCGGAGTACGTGCAGGACACCGGATTCGTCGCCGTATACCTGGATGTCGGCAGGCGGCGCGTCGCCGGTCGTCGCGGCGCGATCCGACAGGTCCCGCTGGACAAGGTCCGTGATCTCGCCGATGAGCCGGGCCTGGTCCGCGGTCGCCCGCGCGTGCTGTGCGGTCAGTTCCGCGAGCAGCAGCACATAGCTGGTGCCGTTCCAGATGTGGATGCGCTCCGACAGTTCCCAGAGCATGTCGAGAAGTCCCTGCCGGTCCGACCGTTCCCAGAGCCTGTCGAGAAGTGCCTGCCGGGTGGACCGGATCTCGTCGTCGGGAAGGTTGAATCCCTCTTTCAGGCGCCGGAACACGCGATCCCAGTCGGCCTCGATGCGCATCACCTCGCGCCTCGCCGCCGACTCCGCCCGCTGGAGTCGCTCCAGTTCGCGGGCCGCCGCGAGGGTGGAAGGAACGTATTCCGCCATCCCCTCGGGTGAGCGCGGGCGGTGCGCGGCGTCCCACTCCTCGCCCGCTTCGTGCCTGCCGCTCAACCCATCGCGCGGATCCTCCCGCGAATCGAACCGTGGATCGGCCAGCAGCTCGTCCACCGGGGGCCGGCCCTCCGGTCTCTCGCCCCTGGTCGCGGCGTCGAAGGCATCCAGATAGACCAATTCCAGCGCGCGGCGCTGCACGGCATCGACCAGATCGCGCACCGGTCCGCCGTACGGGTCGTAACCGGCCTCGCGCATCTCGCGGTGGAATTCGGCTTGGCGGCCGAGCGCCTCGGCCTCCGCGCGCACGCGCGCGGCGACGTGATCGGCCCGATCCAGCGCACGGATGCGGGCCGGAGTCACCTCGAGCCTGCCCTCGACAACTGCCCTCGCCAGCTCCGCAGCCCGCACGACCGCAGCCGCCTGAGCCAGCTGGTCGCGCCCACGGGTGCCGATGAACACTTCCATCGTCCGGCCGTTGAACCCGTCCGGCCGCCCCGGATCGTCGCCGGGTTCCTCGAACCGGATCGCGGCGCCGAGGTCGCGCAGCCGCGTGAGCGACTGCCTGCCGATCTCGCTACGCGCCAGCACCTCCCGCACCTCGGCAGCGGCGACATCGGTCGGCCGATGCTGCCAGCCGTCGGGTTGCCCGTCGTCCGGACGGACGAGATCACGCGAGCCGGGCTCATGGGCGGGCCGATCGGGCTCGTCGGGCGGTGCATCGGCATCGCGTTGCGGATCGTCGGTGTCCCCGAGCTGCTCGGCATCGGGCCGAATCGCTTGCTGTTCCGCGGAATCCGGACGCTCAGCGGCGGCGTCCCGCGACACCGGTCCTGAATCGCGCCGGTCAGCGGGACCGTCGCTGCGGGCATCGCCCTCGTCCCGCGGCTGCTCGGATTCGGACCGAAACGCATGCCGCCCAGCGGCATCCGGGGTTTCGGCGGCGTCTCGTCGCGCCCCGTCCGGCTCGTTGCCGGCAATGTATCGCTTGAGCCGGAATTGTTCGATGAACCGGCCGAACCAGCCGCGCCCCGCACTGCGGTCGAGTGCTTCGCGCAGCAGGTCGTAGGCCACGCGCACGGGTTCACTGACCTTGCTGCGACCGCGCAACTCCACTTCGGCGAAAGCCTCGGCCAGCGCCTCCACCGGGTTCAGCACACCGGACTTGTCGAGGCTGTACCTGCTGAAATTGTCCTTCAGCCAGTTGAGGTAGCCCTGGGTGGTCGGTTCGCCCAGCTGCTCGGACATGTAGTGGTTCAGCAGCGCTTCATCGAGCTTGCGCCGGGCGTAGCCGCTGCTGGTGAAGTCGAGGATGTGGCCGAACTCGTGTACCGCTATCGCGTACACGGGCCTGCGCTCGACGCCGGGATGGAACCATCCGGACGCGAGGGCCTTGTCGACGTCCTTCCGGAACTCCGTCGCGCTCGCGGCATAGTGCGCATTGATCAGCAGGTCGTCGGCTTCTACCCGGAGGCTGCCGCGGTCGATCATTGGACCGGTTTCCACCGGGCCGAGGTCGGTGGCCTCGCTAACGCCATAGATCAAGAGTTCCGCGAAGACGCCGCGCGGCCGATCGCCGATGACAATTCGGCGCAGGTCCGCCTGCGGGTACTTCCCGAACATGTCGACCATCGCCCGGGCGTATTCCCGGAGCACCTCGGCATTGAGGCCGACCCGATCGAAGCCCGTCACCTCGAACTCGGGATTGCCCGTAATCTGGCGCAGCGTGTCGCCCAGCTTCTCCCCGACCTCCGCCGGTGTCAGTCGTGACCACTCGTCATCGGCCGGTGCGCCGAGCAGTTCGACGTCGCGAGCGTGCGGCGCGTGGTCCTCGTCCGGCGCGCGGTGCGGCGCGGCAGCGTCGCCCGTCCGCTGATCCGAGTTCTGCTGCGCGACATGCTCGGGATTCGCGTCCTCGGCGATGAACCTGGTCGCGCGCGCGTCGGGCAGTGTCCCCTGGACGAGCACCTGTGCGAACGGGTCCGGCAGGTCGAGGATCGGCTTGAATCGCCACGACGCGCCCTCCGGCGGCAGCCCCGTGCGCCACTCCAGGATCACCCCGTCGCCTTTGGTGAAATGCTCCGCCGCGGCGCGCGTGCGCGACCACGACGTGGTATCGCTCTCCGCGGCGCGATGCTGACCGATGTGCTCCTCGGGGGACAGGTCCTCGGTTCCCCGCGGCACCGCCCGACCCGAAATCGCCTCGGTGTAGGAGGGATTGACTGACCCGTCGGGCAGCAACCGGGGGATGCCGCGGAACAGGGGTGTCCCGCCCTCCGGCAGATTCCCCTCGAACAGGACATCTCCGTTGCGGCCGAGCGAGTCGTCGAGTTCATCGCCCGGAAGGTCCACGTGATCGGGCTCGAGCGAGATGGGCGCGTCACTGGTGTGGGGCGGGTCGGCGGCCGACTGGGTCAGCAGGTCGTGCAGCGCGCGTGCCGGGGGGCTGAGTGGGTCGGCAGCGTCGTAGTCACCACGGAGCACATGATCGGCGAACGCCTCGGACAGTGCCTCCTCGGGCCGCAAGTTGCCGTCGCGGTCGAAGCTGTGGCCGCTGAGCTGGTGCAGCCAATCCTCGTAGCCGAGATCCGGGTCGCGGGTGTCGTCGTCCAGGTAACGCTCGTACAGGTATTCGTCGGCCCGATGGCGCGCGGTCTGCTGACTCGCGTGGTCGAGCGCGTGACCGTACTCGTGCGCCACCACGGCAAGCACCGGACGGCGCAGCACTTCCGGGGAGAACCGGCCGTTGTCCACACCGAGCTGCATCCGATCACGGAAGGTCTGCGCGCTGGCCGCATGGTCGTAGCTGAGGACGATCGACTCGGTGAACATGCGGCCCGAGGCATCCAGCCGCGGCTGCGCCATGCCGATCACCTTGGGCGGCAGCCCACCGATACCGACGCTGCGCAGGTCCACGGTCGGGAACCGGTCGAACAGATCGACCATCGCCCTGGCGTATTCCCGCACCACCTCGGGGTTGAGACCGGGCAGGTCGAACCCGAAGACCTCGAAGTCGGGATCGCGCATCGCCTCGCGCAGGTGCTCCTGCAGCCGCTCGCCGACCTCCTCCGGACTCAGGTGCGACCACTCGTCCTCGCCACGTACGCCGAGCAGCTCGGCGTCGCGAGCGGCCGCGGCATCGCTGTTGTCGTCCTGTGGCGGAAGGGCCGATTCGTCGGCGTCGCGTGCCGGGGCGTCCGCGGGAGGTGCCTGGTCCGGCATCCGCACCAGCGCGGGCGATTCGATGCCGCCGATCACGTCGATGCGCACCTGCACGTCGTCACGGTCGAGACGGAACTCGCGGGATGTGACGTCCCCATGCTCGGAGACGTGCACGAGGTGATATTCGACCTGCAGCGTGCCGTCCCGATGCGCACGCAGAAGTTCGTCGCGGGCCTTGGTCAACGCCCGGCCCTCCGCGCTGTCCGGATCGACACCGCGCGCCAGCATCTCCTCCGGCGTCTCGGTCAAAATCCGCCGCAGATTCTTATCGATCGCCGCCGTGCGACGCAGATACTCCGGCGAACCCTGTTGCGCCTCAGCGACTTTAGAACCGCCCAGCTTCGAACCGACACCCTTGGCCTCGACCACCACCAGCTTCGGCTGCCCGCGGTCTATGCCGGGAACCAGCACCGCGATGTCGACGGTATCGGCGCCGTCGATCCCGCCCTCGAACGGAGACAGCAGCACGGCGCCCGGCCACTTGTCCGGATCGACTGCGAACGCCTTGCCGCCCAGCTCGCCGAGCGTCTTCGACGCGTTCACCAGCAACGGACCCAACCGGTTGAACTCCGCGGCGTTACGCTGCAGCTCGCCCAGACGCCTGAGCTTCGCCACCTTCTCCGCTTCGGTCAGCGACGACTCCAGAATCGCGGCTTGCAGATCCCGCACCCGCGGTAGGAGCTTGTCGTCGGCCAGCTCACTGATCTTCTTGATCCCGAACTCCGCCATATGACGCTTGACCACGTCATTGGCCACGTTACGTCCGGCCTGCAACTTCGCCCGCTCCGCCACCTTCTCCGCCAACTTGTCGGCGGTGGCCTGATCGGTCACGTCGTACGGATGCTCGGGTCCGGGGTCGGCGAAGAACCGGTACGGCATCTTCGTGTTCGTCAGATGGTCGGTGACGTACTCGTTGCTCTCCACGTCGCGCAACCGGAAACTGTCGTTGCGGTAGGTGCCCGGGCCGTCGTCCTTGTGGTGCCACGTGCCGTCCGGATCACGGTAGGAGTCGGGGCGATCACCCAGCTTGTGCAGCAGACCGTCGGCGTCGAGGTACATACCGGGCGGAACATCGTCCCCGGTGCCGCGCTCCAACTGCTGCTCGACGTCGTCGGACTCACCGAGGAAGTCGGGCGTCTCGTCGGGTGTCCGGTCGGGGTCGCGCGCGGGCTGGGCCGCGGCATCATCCTCCGAACCGTTGCGGTCCAGCGGCGCCAATTTCCGATCACCCGGCTCCGGCACCATCCCGTCCGCGACGCGCGGCGGGGTCGCCGGATCGGACGTACGCTTCGCCTCGTCCTCGGCGCCCGGGTCGCGGTCGCCCGGCAGAACCCGTCCCGGGTCCGGTGGGTTCGCATCGTCGCGAGACCGCGCCGGATCCGGTGCCGGGGTCGGGTCGGACGGCGAATGCGGCGGTATCGGATCGGCCATCTCGGCTCGCATCCGCGCCTGGAACTGCTTCGGCGTCTCGTCGCTGCGCCGACCGGCGATCTCGCCGTCGCGGCCATAGGCGGACTCGGGCGCGGCGGTGTCGGTGGCCGGCCGCGTCTCCTCCTGGGCCCTGGGTGGGGGTGTGGGCGGGTGTTCGGTGGTACCGGTGCCGGGCGTGTCGCGAGTGGGAGCGGGTGTCGCGCCGTCGCTCGGGGGGGCGCGGGTCAGGCCCAGCCGGGCCGCGGCGGCGTCCTGCAGGGGCTGGACCATATCGCGGAACTGCTGCTCGGCGGCCAACAGCGTGTCGTGCATCGGTGCGGCGGCCCCGGCCTCCGCGTCGTGGGAGTCGCGGGCCTGCGAGTACCGGACCACCACGTGCTGCACGGCCGGGTTCGCGCTCAGGGCATAGAGGTCGTCCACGCGCGAGGTGTAGTACTGCACGCTGCCCCGCTGACCGGCCCGGGCGGCCCGGTTCTCGGCCTGAATATCGATGTCGTGCGAGGTCGCGGAATGGCCGGTGACGATGGCGTGCAGGCCACCCTTCGCGTTCATGTCCTTCCCGATGGGGATGTCGACGCCGCGGGCACCCTGCATGTTGATGATCAGGATCTTGCCCTCTTTACCCGCCTCGTCGAAGATCGCCTGCAACCGCTCCTCAGCGTGGACACCGTTCTCGGCCACCCAGGTGGCATCCACCGCCACATGCTCGATACCGGTGCCCTTGGTGAGCTCCGCAACCCGGGCCGACAATTCACCGACGATGTCGTTGCGATGCGCCAGCACCAGCTGCGGCCGGCCCGACTGGTGATTCTGGACGATGTCCGCGGCAATCTTGTCCAGCTTCGTGGCCTCGTCTGGCGACACGTCGTCGGCGCCGTGGACCAACTTGGAATCCTCATGCCGCGGAATCTCCGTGACGCCGATTCCGTAGTCGCCGTGCAGCCGCCCGGCCACCCCCGTGGCCGTACCCGATGCACCGGTCACGGCATCGTAGTGGCCGTTGATCAGCTCCTTCGCGGACTTCTCGTTCGTGCTGCCCGGGTCGTCGCGAATCTGCAGCCCGTGCTCGGCCTCGATGGCCTGTGCGAGGCCACCGTTCCAGCGACTCTCCGTCGAGGTCTCTGGATCGAACATCACCTTGTGGGTGGTCTGATCGATGATCAGCACCCGGCCCTTGTCGATGATGAAATGGACCTTGTTCCGGTATTCCCACTTGGCCGCGGCGGCCATGTTCAACCGGTTCAGCTCCTCCGGGGTCAGCTCCCGGCCCAGCGACTCCTCGAGCTTGGCCCGGCCCGCGTCGATCAGCACGGCCGGCCCGCCCTTCTGGTCCGGTTGCCGGCCGAAGTCGGCCTCCGTCAGGACAGTGTTGCCTTCGGCGTCCTTGGCCAGGCTCTCGTTGAGCAGGTCGCGCGCCCCGGTCACCTCGGCCGCCACCCGAGCCGACGCCGGCTCACCCGCCCCTTCCGACAGGATGTAGGTGGTGTTCGCATGCACGAGCGCCTCATCGATCTCATCGATCGCGACGTGCTTGCCGGGTGGAACGTTGTCGCGCAGATGACCGAACCCGACATCCTCCATGGTGCCGATGTAAATCGTGGGCTTGTCCTCGGCAGGTTTCGCGTACGCGTGGTCGGGGTTCATCCGCACGATGTCGAAACCCATGTCGCCCAGTGTCTTCAGGTACCGGGTGATCTCGCGATTCGCCAAATTGTCCCGGGTCGTCAGCACTTGGACCGTGCCGTGCTCCACCGCATCTATGGTGGCGCTGGCCAGGAAGACCAGCGACTTGCCCTCGCCCGCATCCATATTGATCGCGCCGTCCCGGATGGCGAGCGTCGCCATGACCTGCGTTTCACGCAGGATCTTGCCGTCCTCGGACTGGCGGATCGCCTCGATCACGGCGGCGAGCTTGTCGGCCTCCGATCCCGATTCCAGTTCCTGGCGCAACTTCTCCGGCGCAGCATCTTTCAGCTGCAGATGCTCGGGGATATCCGACCCGGTCCGGGTGTGGTAGTACTCCAGCGCCGCCCTGCCCGCGGCCCGATACGCCTCGGTGAGCGTTTCGCCGCGGACCCCGTCGGCATGGGCGGCCCGCGCCGCCGCCACCATTTGGTCGGTGGCGTCGTGCAGGACATCCACGTGATCGGCTACCGCGGCGTGGTATTCGGCTTGGGCCGCAGCCAGATCGCTGCGCAGGCGGGCAGCCGGGTCCTCGCCCGGAGCATGGTCGGGGTGCGGGGTCTCGTCGACCACGCTCTGACTCAGCGCCTCCTGCGCCCGCTCCAGCGCCTGCTGCGCGCCATCGACCCGGCGCTGCGACTCATCGATCCGGTCTCGCTGCTGCCGTACTTGCGCGGCGGGTTCCTGGGCGTCGGCGGCACCCTGGCGTGCCTGTTCCGGCGCGGGATCGTGTGTCCTGGGGTAGTCAGCGAGCGGTTTGTCCTCGTGTGTCCGGCCGCTGTCCGGCGACCCTCCGTCGGTCTCCGGGTGCCCGATGCCGGTGGGGTCGGCCGACCGCGCCGCCGGATCCGGTGCCGGGGTCGGGTCCGATGGCGAATGCGGCGGTATCGGAGCATCGTCCGCGGGCCGCCCACCGGCGACCCGCCACCAGGTGTCGGCATTCTTGCGGAACTCGCGGGCATGCCATTCCGCCTGCGCGGCCCTGATCCGCAACGACCGTTTCGATACTCCTTCCGGTAGGTCCGAATCATCGATGCGGTTCACCAGGTCGCGCAGCCGCCGTGCCTGCTCGGCTTCCCTCCGGGCGTGCATGTCGGCCATCTCGGCGCGCATCCGCGCCCGGAACTGCTTCGGCGTCTCGTCGCTGCGCCGACCGGCGATCTCGCCGTCGCGGCCATAGATCGGGCGGTCGTCGGTCGGACGCACCCGCGGGTCGGAGCCGCTGGGCGGTACCGCCCTTCCCTGACCGTCGAACAGGATCGCCGACACCGCCCGGACGTCCATCGGCAGATCCGGCGGGAACCCCTTGCGGATTTCCGCGCCGGGGTCGGACACCCCGATACGGAATTCGCCGGTGTCCAGGTTCATGCGCACGGTCAGGGTGTAGGCATGGGAACCGACTCCGTGCTCGTCCACCGGGCCGCTGTATTCGTCCACCACGAGGGCGCGCGGTCCACGGCCTTCGGCGACATCGCGCGGATCCATCCCCGCGGCCATCCGCAGCAGTTCGTCGGCGATGCCCTGGTGGCGGGACTCGTCCGGTCCGCCGTCTGGGTAGTCGTACAGGCGGCCGTCCGCGGACTGCTGGATGTCGCGCACCGACATGCCACGCTCGCCGACCTGCCCGTCCGGTGGCCGGATGGTATCGCTTCCGGTGGCCTGCTGGATCTCCTCGAGCGAGAGCCGGGCACATTCCCCGCGAATTCTCGGATCCTGTTGCGGCGCATCCGATTCAGGATCATTCCGAGACGTCTGGTCCGGTTCCCTGCGCACGGGATCATCCCCTGGGCCCGCGCGGCGCGCCGGCCTGGACTCGCCGGAGTCACCGGCGAGCGGCAAGACGACCGGTTCCGCGGTGTCGCGCCGACCGTCTCCGGATTCCGGTGTGTCGCGGGATCGCGATCTCTCGCCCTCGGGCCGGTCCGCACCGGTCCGGCGCGTCTCACCGTCGTTGCGCGTCTCACCGGTCTGCCGGGTCTCCCCGGTCTCGCGCCTCGATTCGGCTCGCGGCGCCTCTGAGTCGGCCTCGCCCGCATGCACTGCGGGCTGGTTGCCGACGGAATCGGAGGTGCGATCCGCGACACCGGCCCGGCCCTTGTCGGCGGATGTCCTGCGACCCGCGTCGCTGTCCGGCGTGGCGGCCTGGGCGCGCGAGTCCGCGGACGGCGCGTGCCGCACGTCGCTCGATCCGGGCGAAGCAGGCGACGCGGGTGTGGCGCCCGGCGCTACACCGGTGGACGGTGGCGCGCTCGTGGTGGTCGTCCCTGCGGGCGGCGTGGCCGCCGGGCCGGTCAGCGGAGCGTCCCCGACCGGTGTCGCGCCGGTCAGCTGTGTGTCCGACAGCGACCGAGTCTCGGGGTTCTGCACGCCGCCGGCGGTGCCGTTCTGCGCACCGGCCGGGTCGCCCACCACGGCGCTGTCCTGTTGGCCCGCAAGGATATTCGGTTCCTGGGACCGGTCGGTGTCGGCCGAGCGATCCTGCTTTCCTTCGTCGGCGAGTCCCGCGCCGCTGTCGGACGTGGACCGCTCCGCCGACGACGACTGCTCACCAGACGAGGCACGCTCTCCCGACGAGGACTGCTCACCGGACGAAGTACGCTCGCCCGACGGCGACTGCTCACCCGAGGACGCACGCTCGCCGGAGGAACCCTGCTCACTGGACGCTTGCGCGGGGGTCGTGGATTTACCGCTGTGCCCGGCCTGATTGCCGTCCGCCTGGGCGCCATCGGAGTCCGCGCTGGTCGAAACCTGTTCTCCACCAGTCGAAGTGGTGTCATGGGCGGCGCTGGAGTGCGACGCGTCCGAACTCGCGGGGCTCGACGACGTATTGTTGCCGTTCCCGGCAGCGGCAGGCATTCCGGCACGCGGAGCCCCCGCATCATTCGACGCACCCGCACCGTTCGGCATCCCAGCACCGCGCGGCGCGCCGCTGCCGTCGCCGACACCGGACATTCCCGCACCGTCGGGCCGGAAACCCACACGCGGCCCACCCACATCGGCGAAAAGATTGTCCAAGCGCTTCCCCAGGTCGGGACGGCTCATCGTGGTCGGCATCAACTTTTTCCACATTTTGGCCGCACCGACCTTGGTCGCGGCGGTCATGGCCCCGTTGGACGCGCCCGCGGTGAACATCCGATAGTCGATCGGTGTGTTCCCCAGGTTCTCCAGCGCCTTGTCCAACCCGCGGCCCATGATCAGGTCGGCGCCGAACTGCGCCGCCGCCGCACCCGCGAAACCCGCTGTCGCCCCGGCCAATCCCGCCGTCGTCCCGGTGATCACGCCGTGCAGTAACGGGTTGAATTCCCGGCCGAACCTATCGGTCAGCGCTTCGCCGACCTTGTGTGCCAGCGGCCCGGCCGCGACGCCGCCAGCCGCGGAGCTGATGGCGGTCACGATGACCTGTTCGACGTTGATGTTCTTGCGGTGCCCCTGCTGCACCTGGTATGCCTGCACCCCGTATTCCTGCATGGTGCCGAGAATCGTGTCGATCGCGACATGCTTGAGCAGGAAGTTCACGAACCGGTTCGCGACGATCCGCCCGACCCGCTGAATCACCGCCTGCACCAACCGCTGACCGATGAGGCGGACCGCGATCCGGGTGAACGCGATCGCCGCCGCGTCCACCGCGGGCTTGAATGGACCGGAAAAGAACGACGCCGCCAACTCGCCCGCCAGCATCGCCAGCGAAGACCAGTACATCAGCTTGCCGTACTCGATCTCGGTGCCGACGTCGTAGGCGGAGTCGCCGATCTCCTTGAAATAATCGGCCAGCTTCGACAGCGTCTGGTCGTCCTTCGCGTCGCTGCCGCTGAAATACAGGAAGCTGTCGAAGGCTTTGACCATCTCCTCGTAGCCGTCGCCCGACGGATAGGCGGTCGTCGACGCGCTCTTGGCCGCCTCGATATCGGGGATCACCGAGCGCAACTCGTTCGCGGCGGTCCGCCAGTCCCCGCCCAAGGCCCACATGTGGTCCTCGTTGCCGTCGGGCCACTCCATGCCGACGATCGGCTCGAGGTACTTCAGTACGGCCGGCAGCTCGATAGGCATGTTCGGCTACCTCGATCGGCCTGTCCGGCTACCGAGTTCACCAGCTCGAATCGGTGACCGATCCACCACGATCACGCTCCACCGTCTCCGTATCGGTGAATCGCATACCGTTGCCGTCGGAGAACTCCGTGCGCTCCCTGTCATTCGGCGGCGCCGTCGAGGCCGGGACCGGTTCCGGCGCACGCAGGTCGGGCATGCCCTCGACCAGGTCGGACAGCTTCGGCATCCGCGCCCGATGAGTGTCCAAGGGCGTCATCAGATCCCGTGTCTTGCGGGCCACCTCGGCCGAGGCCTGCTGCGCGGCCTCGGTGATCGCCTTGGCGATCTCGGCATAGCTCAGGTCCTCGACATTCGGCCCGAACTGGGTATCGATGACCGTGTTGTCGGCGTTCACGACGACCGTCACCCGCTTACGACGCACCGTCGCGCGGCCGGTGAGTTCGGCGCGCTCCTGCTGCAACCGGGCGATGATCCGCATCTGTTCCTGGACGCCATCGAGGATGTCGCCCAAGTCCGCCTTGGCTTGCTCGTTCGTCATCGGTAGTGCACCCCCGGGCTCAGCGCATACCGTCGCGGTTGCCGTGCTCCATGTCGCGCAGCAGGTCGGCGGTCTTCGTTTGGCCTTGGCTGAAGTTGCCGAATGTCCCCGCCATGTTGCGCCCGCCCTCGATCAGGTTGTCCCGGGTCGTGGTGTAACCGCCCTGGCCGTCGGGGCCGTCGGCGAAGTTGCGGCCGATCGTGTCGTTGCCCCAGCAGTTTTTCCGCGCATCGATCGACGTGCGCAATCTGTCGATGATGCCGTTGACCCTGTCCTCGACATCCCCCGTCTTCTGCGCCGCCCTGCGGAACAGATGCTCATCGAATTCGACATTGTCCGCCATCGCGCCACGCTCCCCACCTTCGATTCCTTCCCAACCATCGTGACACCGGATGACGAATCGCCCATGACGCCAACATGAACGGGATCTTCCCCCGCGGTTGCGGGCAGACTCTATGCCTAGGTCAACCACGGTCCAGGTCACCAGATCCCACCGCTGCCCCCAATTTCCGGGTCACGGCCGCGACCGCTCACAGCTCCACCATGAGGGTGACCGGGCCGTCGTTCACCAGGTCGATGCGCATGCGCGCACCGAACCGTCCAGTGGCGACCGTTGCGCCGAGTTCGCGCAACGCATGCGCGAAGAGATCGACGAGGGGCTCGGCGATCGCGCCCGGGGCAGCCGCCGACCACGACGGTCGCCTGCCTGGAAAATCCTGCGCCGCAACCTCGCTACGTTCCGCTCATGGGTACGCCAGTCGATGGCATCCCATATCGGCGCAGTCACGCCCTCGGATCCGTTCACCTCAACGGTGTCCAACGCGCCCCTTCGGTTCGCGATGTCTTCGTCCACAATCATTTCCAAGGCTCACCAGCCCACATCAGCGCTCTTTCGAGCCCAGCCATCCTGGCTGGTATCCGACCGGTTCCCCACGGCCGTCGGCGGCGAGGCACCGCCAGTGCCGGTCCGGGGACGAGTGCGAGCCAGCAGGACAAGAGCCGGACCAGCGCGAACGAATGCATGGTCCGCTCGACAGCCGCCGCGATCGCGGGACCGTGCTATCGGCGGCCGATCCGGACCGCAATCACCGGAGCGCGTTCCTCTTATTTGTGGCAGACTCGGCGGGCATGGATGCGGCCGATCGAACGACCGTACGCGGAAGGTTGATGCGGGAGTTGGGATCGCGATGGATCTGAGCTCGATCGAGCGCCGAGTGGCCACGGATCGAGGGGCGGCGATCGATCGATCGCTCGAAGCCCAGCTGCGATTGGCCACCTCACTGTGTGATCTCGCCAAGGCGTTGATCGACACGAAGAACGGCTCCGGGCGCGACCAGACGGCCGAAGCGCTGGCTCCGGCTCAAGAAGCGGTCGCGATTCGGCTGCACTGGCTCACCGCCGGGCAGGTGTCGGCGCGCTTCGCCGGCGAGGTGCAGGACGCACTGCGCGTGTTCGAGCAGGCCGCCCGCCACATCGGCCACCGCGAGTTGGCGGCAAGCACCATCCGCAACGCGTGCCGCGCCTATCGGCAAGTGGCGCATACCCATCCACAGGCGGCGGGCGTGTGCGCGGATGCGCTGTCGAAGTGTGGCGTCTGGTTGTGCCGCCTCGACCCGGTGACCGCCGTCGCCGCGTCCGAGGACGCCGTGCGGATCCGCAGCGTGCTGTTCGCGTCGAATCCGGATCAGTCCGGCAAGTACCTCGCGAGCCTGAGCACGCTGCTGCGCACGATGATGGTCGGCAGGCAACGCAAGCAGGCCATCGCGATGTACCGCGAACGGTATGCGGCACTGACTTCACCCGAGATGGCAATGCGGTTGCGCCAGACCCGGATCGAGGACATCGACCTCACCGCCAAGTCCTACGGCGCGCTCGCGAAGCTGGAATGCGCGACGCTCGAACGCGCCGGACGGCTGACCCAGCAGCAGATCCTGTACCAAACCTCGGGCGACCTCTCCACGATCGAAGAGATCAACTGGAAACTGGCCCTGGTCGGCATTAAACCGCTGACACCCGGCGCGATGCCCGATCCGCCGTCGCGACCGGTGGAGATCGCCACCTCGTTCGGTGCGTTGAGCGTCCGCTGCTCCGCCCGCGATGCCATCGAACAGGTCCGCGCCGCGGTCGTCGCCGCGTACGGGGCCGACGGTGCGCAGCCGGCCGTGGGCTCCACCCATCTCGGCGGCGTCGAAATCATCTGGAGCGCCGCCGATCCCGAGCTGAACCCGGCCGAAAGACTCGGCGACGACATGGTGCTGATCGAGCAGCCGCATCCGGGCTCGGTCACCGTGATGAGCTTGAAGTGGGAATTGGCGTCCGTGGGCAGACATCCACTGGCGCTGCATCTTTCGAAACGCTGGCCGGTGATCAGCGTGACGGCCACCGAGAATATGTCCTACGAGTTGTGCCGGTACCAGGGCGGCAAGGCAACGCAGTACGCGGCCCTCGGCCAACCGAGCGGACAGGCGCCGCTCGATGAACCGCTGGCGCCCCTGGACTTCGCGACCCTGGCCGATTACGGCGCAGACTACGCCTCCGAAACCCAGGTGCGCGCCGCGTTCGGCAATTCGCCGATGTTCGCCAAGCTCACTCATCTGCCCGCCAGCGGGATTCGGCAGGCCGCCGAATCCGTGCCACACACCGACCTGCTGTTCTTCCAGAAGGTGAAGTTGACGGCCGTCGACTGAGACGCCCGTCCTCGTGGCCGCCGGACCACCCGGCATGATCACCGATGTGCGAGTCCTATTGCAGCGAGTGACCACGGCCCAGGTGACGGTCGATGACGAGATTGTCGGCCGGATCGACCCGTCCGCCCACGGCGCGCCGCACGGCTTGGTGGCCCTGGTCGGCGTCACGCACGGCGACACCGAGGCGACCGCGAAAACCTTGGCGGACAAGGCGTGGCGGCTGCGCATCCTCGACGGCGAACGCTCCGCCGCCGACCTGGACGCGCCCATCCTGGTGATCAGCCAATTCACCCTCTACGCCGACACCGCCAAGGGCCGCCGCCCCTCCTGGAACGCCGCCGCTCCCGGCCCCGTCGCCGAACCCCTGGTCGAGGCGTTCGCCCAAACCCTGCGCAACCTCGGCGCCACCGTCGCCACCGGCCGCTTCGGCGCCCACATGCACATCGAGTTGGTGAACGACGGCCCGGTCACCCTGCTCCTCGAAGCATGATTCCGGCCGGAGCCTTCAGACTGTGGCCAGCCAGTCGGCGATGTCGGCGACGACCTGCCGGTCCACGTGTTGGGGCGCTTCGTAATCCGCGGGCTTCGACGGGCCGGAGCCGGGAAAGAACAGGTGGTCATCGGCGTCGTAGACGCGAATGGTCACGTCTCGGCGATCGGCGAGGCCGGTCTGCCATCCGGTCAGATCATCGCCGACGGTCACCTGGTAATCTCGGCCGCCCTGCAGGATGAACAGGGGAATGCTCAGCGTCGCCGCGACCGCGACCGGGTCGTAATCGCGCAGGTCCATCCAGTACCGGGCGGACAGCCCCAGCGGGAGGTCATTCGACGGCGTCGACAGCGAAAAATCGGGGCTGTCAATCAGTTTCGCCTGTTCGACCAACGTATCGATCACCGGTTTCATGGCGGCGCCGGTCTCTGGATCCAGGGCAGCGAGATATCGCATGACGCGCACCGCGGCCCAGTGCATCGGCTCGGTATCACCGGCAAGGATGACAAGCCCGGCCACCGACGGCTCCGCCACGGCGACCCGCGGCGCCACCTTGCCGCCCATGCTGTGCCCGACAACGAACACCCGGTCCGCGTCGACCGCAGCATGCGCGCGAAGCAACTCGACGGCCGCAACCGCATGCGGCACATACTCATCGGCCATGCTGAAGTCCGCGGCGAACTCGGCGCCATGCGCGTGGGTGACCATGTCGAAACGCAGCACGGCTATCCCGCGACTGGCCAAACCCCACGCAATGTCCTTCAGCGGCTTGTTCGCGCCCGCGGTTCCATCGCGATCGAACGGTCCCCCGCCCGCGAGCAACACCACCGCGGGGTGACGCCCTGGCCGCCGGGGCAGACTCAGCACACCGGGCACCGCCAACGAATCCGAGCCGAGCACGATGTCGTTCTCGTCGAACATCTCCAGATCCGCATAGTCGGGTGGCTGCCACGGCTCTGTGGTCGGCGTCAGCCGCAGCCCCGTGAGCCTGCCCTCGTCGTCGACCGACATGGCCACCGTCAGCTCACCGCGCGCCAAGCGCACGGGGACCCCGACGACCACCATCCCGGATGGCCCCGGCTCGGTGACCGGCACCCCCACACCCGACACCGGTCCACGCTTGCCCAGTTCGGCCGCCCAGGCGCCGCGTAGCGCCTCGGCCGACACCAGCGCATGCACCTGCGGCGCGAACATCTCGCGCAGCTTCTCGAAGCCGCCGGATCGCAGCAATTCGACCACCGTCGCGCCGATGGACAGCGGCTCGGTTCGTCCCATCGTTCCCTCCGAGTTTTATTATTCTCAACTTTGAGAACGGTATCACGAATGAGAACATTACGAAGTGGACCCCTTGGAGCTGCTGGTACACCCGGTGCGGTTGCGGATCGTGCACGCGATGTCGGGCGGACAGACACTGACGACGGCCGAGCTCTGTGCCCGCATGCTCGATGTCTCGAAGGCCACCGTCTATCGCCACGTCGAGTTGCTGGCGGGCGGCGGCATTCTCGAGGTGGCGAGCGAACAGCGCGTGCGCGGCGCGGTGGAGCGCCGCTATCAATTGCGTCGCGAGCGCGCGGTGGTCGACGCCGACAAGGCCGCGTCGGCATCCCCAGCGGACCACCGCAGGATCTTCGCCGCGGCGATGGCCACGCTGCTCGCGGAATTCAACGCCTACCTCGATCGCGACGAGGCGAACCCGACCGAAGATCTGGTCGGCTACCGGCAGCACTCGCTGTGGCTCGACCACGATGAGCTCGTCGGCCTGATCACCGATATGCGCGCAGCGATCCTGCCGCGACTGAAAACCGAACCGGCGCCGGGCCGTTCGCAATACCTGCTCAGCCCGATCCTGTTCCCGATCGGCGAACCACCCGGCACCGCCGACGCCGCGGCGGATGGAAAACGCAAGAACCCCGGATGATCCGGCGGATCAGGTGAGCGTTGTCGGCCGCGCGGGCGGCTGGATGGTGGAATTGCGACCCCACAAGAACCACAGCATCGGGCCGAGGATTGGGAAGGCCAGCATGAGCAGCACCCAGATCGCCTTCTCCGCGGCGGTGTAGTTGCGGGAACGTAGCACGCTCACCACTCCTGCCACGAATAGGATGATGGCACCGACGGCTACGGCAATCGCGACGACGGCGAGCGCGATGGACCCCGCCGACTCGACTGTGCTGGCCAGTGCGGGTGCGGGTGCGGGTGCGGGTGCGGAATAAGTGTGCCGGGCATATCGGAGATCGTGCCACCGCACGAACGCGCCGAACAGCGTCGCCAACGGATCCCATGCGGCGTAAACCCCCCGCGACGAGAGAAGTGCCCGCGCCGACGCGCGAATACCCGGTACGGTGGTGGAGTGTTGGGCATGGGGAACTCGGCCGATCGACCAGACGACGAAGCCGCACTGCATGCGCGTCGAGCCGGATCATTCGGTGCGCGCGCAGCCGACTACGCCGATCATCGACCGGACTATCCAGCGGCAGCCATTCAGTGGGCGTTGGAGCCGCTCGGCCGTCAGCGCTCGCTCGTCGTCCTCGATCTCGGCGCTGGTACCGGCAAACTCACCCAGGGTCTGCTTGCCGCCGGAGCCGCGCCGATCGCTGTCGAGCCCGATGCCGAAATGCGCAGCGAACTGATCGCGCGATACCCCAGCGTGACCACCATTGCCGGTACCGCCGAGTCGATTCCACTGCCGGACGGCTCGGTGGACGCGGTAGTGGCCGGGCAAGCCTTCCACTGGTTCGACCAGGAACGCGCGTTCCCCGAGATTGCCAGGGTGCTGCGCGACGGGGGCGTGTTCGCCGCATTCTGGAATAGGGATGACAGCAACGTCGAGTGGGTCGCCGGTCTGCAGAAGGTCGCCCGGCCGAACGCGGCGGTCCCGCCGCCGAAATCCGACGACGCCAAGCTCCCGACGCACCCGCTGTTCTTCGACTTCGAGCGCGCCGAGTTCCCGCACACGCAACGGCGCACCGCCGAATCCCTCATCACCACAATCGGAACGCATTCACACACGCTGGTGATCTCCGAGCAGGAGCGGGCCGAACTGCTCGGCCGCATCCGAGACTACCTGCACAGCAGGCCGGAAACCGCGACAGGCGAATTCGACATGCCCCTCCGCACCGATACGATCCGCACCGTCCGCCGCGCCTGAACCCCAGCGTGCCCGGGTTAACCGAAGGCTCGAACTCGGTCGCGTAGACCCGGCGACGGACCGCGCCGAGCGCAGCTTCCCGCCGCCCGCGCAGCGACTATGCCCGCGGCGATGAACCAGCAGGATGCACGGCAGCCCAACGGGATTCGAGTAGTCGTCTACTCGGGTGGGTGAGGGCCGCCGCGGCATACGCTTTCTGCATCGTCGAAGTTCAGCTCGAGCAGGAAAGGAAAACCACGGACACACCACAGCGTTCGACCGACGGCAGGACCGAAAGGCAAGGTCAGACCGACAGACGCGGGTGGAAGGAACGACGTCACCGATCCAGCGACGAGCTGGGTATCGCCGGTGACTCCGGCTAATCGATCACAGTGTCGAAAACCGGTGTCGCGAGGTGCAATCGCTCTGCGGACAGCCCGCGGCGTCGGTGCGATCGGACCTCGCCGCGTAACGTCACCGAGCCCGGGTCGGCAATGTCAGGCGACACCAACGTCACTCGCGCCCGCGAATGTAGGGCGCAGTGAGCAATGTAGGGCGCAGTGAGCGATCAACCAATGTCACTGTCGCCCACGATATCTCGCGAACAGTCGACCACCATCCCAGGATGGCTCGCCGACTATTCGGACCGCAGTGTCAGGATCCGGGGGCCGTCCTCGGTGACGGCGACCGTGTGCTCCCAATGTGCGGCCCGACTTCCGTCCAGTGTCACCACGGTCCAGTCGTCGCCGAGCACCTTGGTCTGAGTCGTGCCCAAGGTCAGCATCGGCTCGATCGCGAGCACCGATCCCACCACCAGGCGCGGACCCTTGCCCGGATCACCCTCGTTGGCCAGGAACGGATCCATGTGCATCTCACGGCCGATGGCGTGCCCGCCGTAACCGTCGACGATGCCGTAGACCCGGCCGTGCAGCTGCTCGGCGGCACGAGTGCCCTGTTCGATGGCGTGCGAGACATCCGTCAGCCGGTTCCCGGGCACCATTGCCTCGATACCTGCCTCCATGGACAGCTTCGTCGCCTCACTGAGCAGCCGATCGGCATCGATGATCGGGCCGACGCCGAACGTCCACGCCGAATCACCGTGCCAGCCTTCGAGAATCGCGCCGCAGTCGATGGAAACCAGGTCGCCGTCGGTCAGGATCTCCTCAGCCGCCGGAATCCCGTGCACCACCCGATCGTTCACCGACGAACAGATCGAACCCGGGAACCCGTGGTAGCCCTTGAAGGACGGCACCGCACCCGCGTCGCGGATCACCTGTTCGGCGACCGCGTCGAGCTCCAGCGTCGAAACGCCCGGCTTGGCGGCAGTCCGCACCGCGACGAGGGCCCGCCCGACGACGGCGCCCGCCGCCGCCATGGCGTCCAGCTCGCCGGCGGTGCGGAACGGCACCACCTTCTTGTTCTTACGCCCGAAGACCATGGCGGCTCAGCGTCCCATCACCAGGCTGAGCGGCATCAGTGTCCCAGTGCGCGCAGCGCGCGAGCGTTGACTTCGCCGACTTCGCCGACACCATCCACGGTGACGACCAGCCCGTCGTAATGCTCCAGCAGCGGCTCGGTCTCCTCGCGGTACACCCGGAGCCGGTTGCGGATCACGTCTTCGTTGTCGTCGGCGCGGCCGCGGGCCAGCATCCGCTCGACCACGGTGTCCTCGGGTACCACGAAGCACAGCACCGCGTCGAGCTTGGTGTCCATGTCGGCGAGGATCTTCTCCAGCGCGTCGGCCTGGTCGACCGTGCGCGGGTAGCCGTCGAGCACGAAGCCGTTCACGGCGTCGGGCTCGGCAACGCGGGCCTCGACCATGCGGTTGGTCACGTCGCTGGGCACCAGATCGCCCGCGTTCATGTACTTCTGCGCTTCGCGCCCCAGCGGGGTCTGCTGGCTGATGTTCGCACGGAACAGGTCACCGGTGGAGATGTGCGGGACGCCCAGCTTTTCCGACAGCAGGACAGCCTGGGTGCCCTTGCCTGCGCCCGGCGGACCGAGCAGTACAACTCTCACTTGAGGAACCCTTCGTAATTTCGATTCATCAGCTGGCTTTCGATCTGCTTCACCGTGTCCAGGCCGACGCTCACCATGATCAGCACCGAGGTACCGCCGAACGGAAGATTCTGAGCGCCGCCGCTCGAACCGATGTCGAGGAACAGGTTCGGCAGGACAGCAACAAGACCGAGGTAGATCGAGCCGGGGAGGGTGATGCGGCTCAGCACGAAATTCAGGTAGTCGGCGGTCGGCTTACCGGGACGGTATCCGGGGATGAAGCCACCGAACTTCTTCATCTCGTCTGCGCGTTCCTCCGGGTTGAAGGTGATCGCGACATAGAAGTAGGTGAAGAATACGATCAGACCGAAGTAGATCGCGATGTATATCGGGTTGCCCGGGTTCACCAGGTATTTCTGGATGGTCGTCTGCCACCAGCTCTGGCCGGTCGCACCCTTCGACGAGGTCAGCTGTGCCACCAGGTTCGGCAGGTACAGCAACGACGACGCGAAGATCACCGGGATGACACCGGCTTGGTTGACCTTGAGTGGCAGATAGGTCGAGGAGCCGCCGTACATCTTCCGGCCGACGACTCTCTTGGCGTACTGCACCGGGATTCGGCGTTGGCCCTGCTCGACGAAGATCACTGCCGCGATGATCACCAGCGCGGCGACACACACGAGACCGAAGATCAGGCCACCGCGGCTGTCCAGAATGCCCTTGCCTTGGGTGGTGATGCGCGCGGCGATACCGGCGAAGATCAGCAGCGACATACCGTTGCCGACGCCGCGCTCGGTGATCTGCTCACCGAACCACATCACCAGCGCCGCACCGGCGGTCATCACCAGCACGATGATGATCATGCCGAAGATGCTGGTGTCGGCGAGGATGTCCTTCTGGCAGCCCTGCAACAGCTGACCGCGGGCCGCGAGCGCGACCAGACCCGTGGCCTGCAGGACCGCCAGGGCGATCGAGAGGTACCGGGTGTACTGCGTCATCTTGTTCTGGCCGGACTGGCCTTCCTTGCGCAGTTCCTCGAACCGCGGGATGACGACGGTCAGCAGCTGAATGATGATGCTGGCGGTGATGTAGGGCATGATGCCGATCGCGAAGACCGACAACTGCAGCAGCGCACCACCGGAGAACAGGTTGATCAGCTGGTAGATACCGGCGGAGTCACCGCCGGAAACCAGGTTGATACATTCCTGGACGCTCTTGTAATCGACACCGGGGGACGGCAGCGAGGCACCCAAGCGGTACAACGCGATCAACCCCAGCGTGAAGAGAATCTTCCGCCGTAAGTCCGGAGTCCGGAAGGCCGATACGAAGGCGGAAAGCACAGATCCTCCTGGCGAACGACATGGTCATGCCATGGATATTTCAGCGATGTCCTGGTCGGAAGGCGCCGAATCCCATGACGAGGCTTGGCAGGCAACAATTGAACTCTAACAGTGGCTACCGGACGAGCCTTCACTCGTCCGGTGCCACCATGTGCAGAGTACCGTCAGCCCAGCTCGGTGACGGTGCCACCGGCCGCGGTGATCTTTTCCTTGGCGGCACCGGTTACCTTGTCGACGGTCACCTGGACCGCGACACCGATTTCGCCGTCGCCGAGGACCTTGACCAGCTGGTTCTTGCGAACCGCGCCGGCCGCAACGAGCTCGGCCTTGCCGATCTCGCCGCCCTCGGGGAACAACTTCGCGATCGCGCCGACATTCACGACCTGGTATTCCGTGCGGAACGGGTTCGTGAAGCCCTTGAGCTTGGGCAGCCGCATGTGAATCGGCATCTGCCCACCCTCGAAGGCGGCCGGAACGTTCTTGCGAGCCTTGGTGCCCTTGGTACCGCGACCCGCGGTCTTGCCCTTGGAGCCTTCACCGCGACCCACACGGGTCTTGTCGGTCTTGGCACCCGGAGCCGGACGCAGGTGATGCAACTTGATGGTCATGTCAGACCTCCTCAACTGTTACGAGGTGGCGCACGGCGTTGATCAGCCCACGGTTCTGAGGGTTGTCCTCACGAACCACGGTCTGGCGGATCTTACGCAGGCCGAGCGTACGAAGGCTCTCCCGCTGGTTCGCCTTGGCGCCGATCGACGACTTGATCTGAGTCACCTTGAGATCTGCCATTACCTGGCACCTCCCGCCGCCTGAGCGCGCGCACGCAGCATGCCCGCAGGGGCAACATCCTCGAGCGGCAGGCCACGGCGAGCCGCGACCTCTTCCGGACGCTGCAGCATCTTGAGCGCGGCGACCGTCGCGTGCACGACGTTGATGGCGTTGTCGCTACCGAGCGACTTCGCCAGAATGTCATGAATGCCAGCGCATTCCAGCACGGCGCGAGCCGCGCCGCCGGCGATCACACCGGTACCCGGCGAAGCCGGACGCAGCATGACCACACCGGCCGCAGCCTCGCCCTGCACCGGGTGGGTGATGGTCGAGCCGATCATCGGGACGCGGAAGAAGCCCTTGCGAGCCTCCTCGACACCCTTCTGGATGGCCGCGGGAACTTCCTTGGCCTTGCCGTAGCCGACACCGACCAGACCGTTGCCGTCACCGACGATCACGAGGGCGGTGAAGCTGAAGCGACGACCACCCTTCACGACCTTGGAGACACGGTTGATCGCGACTACGCGCTCGAGCTGGTTCTTCTCGGCCGCGTTGTCCCGACGGTCGCCGCCACCGCGACGATCGCCACCACCGCGACGGTTGTCGCCACGGCCGCCCTCGGGGGCAGCACCACTCTGTCCGGCGGGTCCGTTGCCGCCGTCACGCCGTTGACGTCCCGGCATCAGACGTTCCTTCCATTGTTCTTGATCATCAGAATTTCAACCCACCTTCGCGAGCGGCATCCGCCAGCGCGGCGATCCGGCCGTGGTAGTCGTGACCACCACGATCGAAGACGACTGCCTCGACGCCGGCGGCCTTGGCACGCTCGGCCAGCAGCGCGCCGACCTTCTTGCCCTTGGCCGATTTGTCGCCGTCCAGGGCACGCACATCGGCCTCGATGGACGACGCGGCGGCGATGGTCTTGCCGATCGAGTCGTCGATGAGCTGTGCGTGCAGGTGACGCGAGGAGCGGTTGACCACCAGACGCGGACGCTCGGTGGTGCCGACGACCTTCTTGCGCAGACGGGAGTGCCGGCGGGTCTTGGACAGCCGACGCGAGGTCGACACGTCCTTGCCGCGCGGAATGCGCTTGGCCTTCTGGTTTTCGGTTTGCGCCATGATCACTTACCCGTCTTTCCGACCTTGCGGCGAACGACCTCGCCGGCGTAGCGGATGCCCTTACCCTTGTACGGGTCGGGCTTACGCAGTCCGTGGATCACAGCGGAGATCTGGCCGACCTTCTGCTTGTCGATTCCGGACACAGAGAACCTGGTGGGCGTTTCCACCGCGAAGGTGATGCCGTCGGGCGCCTCGATCGGGACCGGGTGGCTGTAGCCGAGAGCGAACTCGAGGTTCGAGCCCTTGGCCTGCACGCGGTAACCGACGCCGAAGATTTCCATCTTCTTCTCGTAGCCCTTGGTCACACCATCGATCATGTTGGAGACCAGGGTGCGAGTCAGGCCGTGCAGCGCGCGGCTCTGACGCTCGTCGTTCGGACGCACGACCTCGAGCTGGCCGTCCTCACCCTTGGAGACGGTGATCGGCTCCGCGACCGTGTGCGACAGGGTGCCCTTGGGACCCTTGATCGACACGTTCTGGCCCTCGATGGTGACATCGACGCCTGCGGGAATTGCGATGGGCTTCTTGCCAATACGCGACATGTCCTACCTCCCCTTACCAGACGTAGGCGAGGACTTCCCCGCCTACACCTTGCTTGGCCGCCTGGCGATCCGTGAGCAGACCGGTCGACGTGGAGATGATCGCCACGCCGAGGCCGCCCAGGACCTTGGGCAGGTTGGTGGATTTCGCGTACACACGCAGACCCGGCTTCGAGACGCGACGCAGGCCCTGCAGGCTGCGCTCACGGCTGGGGCCGTACTTGAGGTCGACGACGAGGCTCTTGCCAACAGTCGCGTCCTCGGTCCGGTAATCGGCGATGTAGCCCTCGCGCTTGAGGATCTCGGCGATGTTCGCCTTGAGCTTCGAGTGCGGCGCCTTCACTTGATCGTGGTACGCCGAGTTGGCGTTGCGCAGACGTGTCAAGAAGTCTGCGATCGGATCGGTCATGGTCATAGTTCGACCTCGACACCTTTCTCGCTACGGTTCCCATTCAGCACCGACGCCCGGTTCAGGACGTCAGTCGTGGGCCTATAGCAATTCGGCTGGCTCGGCCGACAGTTGCCGACCGGATGAGTTCGTATCGCCCGAGCCCCGCACACGAAGGCATGCGGGCACGGAGTTGCCCAGGCAACCGGTCTAGTGTAGGCAACGGTGGTTGCTGGGCAAAATCGGGGTCCGTCGGCGTCTCATTGTTGTGCGGCTCATGACCAGCAGAAACAACCTACGATCGGTCTAGCATGGGACTATGTCGAGTCCGCGCATCCAACGCCCCGACCTCCCGGAGTACATGACTTGGGAGGAACTCGAGCAACTGCCCGAGGAGATCGCCGGGCAGATCGAATTGTGGAACGGGCGGGTTGTCTGGCTGCGGCGCGGGCCTGCCGAGCATCAAGCGTTTACGTTCGCGCTGACCAGCGCACTCAAGAGATGCGCGCGTACGGGCATGACGAAGCAGCCGGAGAGCTGCTGGCGTGTCGACTTCGAAACCAACGTGTTCTTCGGCGAAGCCGGAAAGTCCGACTTCGTCACCCCAGACTTCCTTGCCTATCGCTGCCCGGATGCTCCATATCAAGACATCCGCGCCAAGGACGTTCTGCTGGTCGGCGAGGTCCTTTCGCCGTCGAACACCCAGACCGACATGGACGACAAACAAGCGCGTTACGCCAAAGCGGGCATCCCCTGGTACTGGGAAGTGACGTTGGAACGCGAGAAGAGCGCCATCGCGATGGTCCGCGCCTTCGCACTGGAGACCACCCACGGCAAGCTCCCACCCGGCGTGCACCCGCTGCACCCGGCCAACTACCTCCTGACCGGTAAGTGGTCACCGAAAGATTCCGACGCCATCGACATCGACTTCCCGTTCCCGATCCACATCCCTTGGTCGGACCTCGAGTTCTGATTCGCCGTCCTCAGCATTCCTGGCTCCGTTGTAAACCCGGCACCTAGATCCGTGTGCATCAGGCCGCGCCCGAACGTCGACCAGGCGCTGGCCTGAAAACCGAACCCCTGCCCAACCTGTGATGGAGCGGGCAGGGCGTCCGCTCATATATGCCACAATACTCATATGCCTCTCAAGCGCACCATGGTCTACGCGGATGCCGACGACTTGGCCGTTATCAAGGACGCGGCAGCGCGAAGCAACGTCAGCGAAGCGGAGATCATCCGCAATGCAATACATTTGGCCGCGATGCGGGTGCGCCGCCGATCGGAGCCGTTACGTCTGAGGCGTTTCGCGAGCGGTGATCCCACGCTTGCCCAACGCGTCGACGACATCCTCGCCAACGACTTCGGCGACGACTCGGACGGCCGATGATGCTGGGCGTCGAGCGCCCAGGAATCGTCATCGCCGATACTTCCGGACTCATCGCCGCATTCGACACCTCGTCACCGAACAGCGACGGCGCCTTTCAGGTCCTCGAACAAGCGGGACTTGTCGTCCTGTCGCCACTAGTGCTTGCCGAAGTCGACCACGTCTCGCGTCGAGAACTCGGCCGGCGCGTCTCGACCGAGATGATCGAAGACCTCGCAAGCCAGGCGCGCACTGGGCAGTTCGAAATCGCCGTGGTGACCGCCGACGTTCTCGATCAGGCCAACGCCGTGCGCAGGCTCTATCCCGACCTGCGTCTGGACCTCGCCGACGCGGTGTCCGTAGCCCTGGCCGACGACTATGAGACCCACGAGATCCTCACGCTTGATCGGAGGGATTTCCGTGCCGTGACCCCACTTACCGGGCACAAATCCTTCCGGGTACTGCCCGACGACCTCCAGCCCGTGTTTTGAAAGTGGGTGAGGGCGGGCAGGTGCCCGCCCTCACCCATGTCGTAGCCATTGGTTGATGGCGGCGATGTGGATGGTGGCCTGGTAGTGGACGGCGAGTTTGTCGAATCTGGTTGCCACGGCCCGGTTTTCCTTCAACTGACCGATGCCGCAGTCGACCGCGTGACGCTGCTTGTACCGCTCGGCATCACATGCCGGTGGGCGCCCACCGGCAGAGCCCTTCTTGCGCCGGTTGGCGGCCTGGTCCTGCTTGACCGGGATCGTCGCGGCGATCCCGATCCCGATCCCGATCCCGATCAGGCGCTGGCGCGCCGCCGCGCCGCCGTCGTCGTCGAGATCGCTCGCCGCCTGACTGATCCGCCGGTGCGTAACGACCCCAGCTGGCTCGGCCGGCCCCGGCCGAGCCAGCTACTTGCGCAAATTGCGGTCGAACAGGGCCAGCAGTTCGCGGTAGTGCCGTTCGGCGGCCTCGGGGTCGTGGGCGGAAGTATCGGCCTGGGTGTAGCCGTGTTGGGCCCCCTCGTAGACCTCGGTGCGGTGGCGGACGCCGGCGGCATCGAGTGCCTTGTCGAACTGGGCAATGTGTTCCGGAGTCATGTGGTGATCCTCGCCGGCGTGGGCGAAATACAGCTCCGCCGTGATCTTTCCGACGGTCAGGTGCGGACTGTCCGGGGTGTCGGTGACGAGCGGTCCGCCATGGAATCCGGCCACCGCCGCAACCCGATCGGGGAACATAGCGGCGGTCAGCACCGCCAGCCGCGCACCCATGCAGTAGCCGGTCAGGCCGACCTCCCCCTCGGCGACCTGCGGCGACGCTGCCAGCCACTCGAGATAAGCGCCGGCATCGGAACGCAGGAGCTCCGGTGTCAGCTCGCGGATCATCGGGAAGACCTGCTGGAAGATCTCCGGCCGCTCCGCCGGGTCGATGAAGTCCGGCAGCTCGATCACCGGCGCACGCCCGTGCCGGTAATAGGCGTTCGGCATCAGGACGGTGTAGCCGTGGGCGGCAATACGATCGGCCAGCGACCGCAGGCTGGGCCGCAGTCCAAAACCGTCCTGAATCACCAGCACTCCCGGATGGGCGGCGCCCTCGTCGGAGTAGGCAACATACGCGTCGGCGACACCATCGGGCGTCTGAACGTCGACCGACATACCGTGCACTGCAGTCTTCGTTGAATCCTCCTGTCGCGTCGACCCTTTCGAACATATCTCATTCAGAATCGGCCGATTCGACTCACCTACCGGTCGTCAGAGCACCGATCGTCGCACCCGTTCCGTGCCGAACGGCCGACAACCCTGTTGGACACGGTCGTCGTCGCAGCTCGCGCTGCGTGGCCGCACTATCAGTACCGCATGTACAGCACCGGAGAGACAGTGTCGAGTGGACGCAGGACTCAGCCGACAGCCCCCGGACATCAACAGATCGACACCATCGCAAGATTGCTGCTGTCATCGATACGTCACGCCAACTCGGATGGAACGACGGTGTTTACCAGATCTTCCTACTGACGCAACCCGGTCACCCTGATCATCGCGCACTGCCTAACCCGCTGCATCATCGCCGGACAGGGCGTAGTGCGGCGTTCACCCAACGACAACGCTATATGTCGTTGCACGCCCTCGAACAGGGTGCTGTTTCTGAGCGAAAAGGTTAATAGGCAACCCTTCAAAAAGGCGGTGATATTCGCGGGCGGATCGTGATCGCAGCTGGCGGCTAGCGGACCAAGTCAGCGAAGCTGATATCGCCGAGCACTACATGCTCCAATCGGACGAACCGGTCGCGGTGCAGCCGGTGCAGCCGATATTCGGCGGCGTGGGCGTCGAGCCGGAATTCCCGCACCTCTTCGATGTCGAACTTGGTGTCGAGAATGACAACCAGGTAGAGCGGAATACCTGCGCGGGCGTACTGAACCTTTTTGTCCAGCAAGTCTTCGGCGGCAGTGGACGGCGAAGATACCTCCACGACGATCAGCGCGTCACTGGCCTCCGGCTTCGCTCCACGCTCGGGCAAGCAGCGATACACCGTCACATCCGGTCTCCGGAAGGTGAACTTTGGTATCCGCCAGAGCACGACATCTATATCGGTCTCGACTCGGATGCACGGTTCAGTGCTAGGCAAGTCCTCCATCAAGCCAGCCAAGCGGCGTGCCACGCGATTATGTTCAGGCACTGGCGATTCACAGACGATCACGTGCCCGTGCACAACCTCGATCTCACGCGCGACACCCTCGGGCAGCTGGCGGTACTGCTCCTCGGTCATCTCGTGCGGCAAGTGGTCCGATGCCCGGATCGTCATGACCGCAGCCTACCTAGTCCGTCGTGACAAGAAGCTACGACCGTGAACGCAAACGAGGGCACGGACTCGGGTGGAGTCCGTGCCCTCGCTCGGGTTCAGTGTGGGAACGCTCCGGGGAGCGTCCAGCTCACCAGGAGCTCTTGTGCACGCCGGGCAATTCGCCCCGGTGCGCCATTTCACGCAAGCAGACACGGCACAGGCCGAACTTGCGGTACACCGCGTGCGGGCGACCGCAGCGCTGGCAGCGGGTGTAGGCGCGGACAGCGAACTTCGGCTTGGCCTCGGCCTTGATCCGCAGTGCTTTCTTAGCCATATGCTCAGTTCTCCTTGAACGGGAAGCCGAGGTGCTTGAGCAGCGCGCGGCCTTCTTCGTTGTTGGTCGCAGTGGTCACCACGGTGATGTCCATACCGCGCGGGCGGTCGATCGAGTCCACGTCGATCTCGTGGAACATCGACTGCTCGCTCAGGCCGAACGTGTAGTTGCCGTTGCCGTCGAACTGCTTCGGCGACAGGCCGCGGAAGTCGCGGATACGGGGCAGTGCGATGGAGACCAGACGGTCGAGGAACTCCCACATGCGATCGCCACGCAGGGTGACCTTCGCACCGATGGGCATGCCCTCACGCAGCTTGAACTGCGCGATCGACTTGGTCGCCTTGCGGATCTCCGGCTTCTGACCGGTGATCAGCTCCAGGTCCTTGACGGCGCCGTTGATCAGCTTCGCGTCACGGGCGGCGTCGCCGACACCCATGTTCACGACAACCTTGACCACGCCGGGGATCTGCATCACGTTGGCGTAGTTGAACTCGCCGTTGAGCGCGTCCTTGATCTCGGCGCGGTAGCGCGCCTTCAGGCGCGGCTGGGTCTTCTCAGTGGTAGTCATGTCAGATGTCCTTCCCGTTGTTACGGGAGATCCGGACCCGCTTGCCGCTCTCCTCGTCGGTCCGGTAGCCGACGCGGGTCGGCTTGCCATCGGAGTCGACGATCATCACGTTGGAAACGTGGATCGGAGCTTCCTGGGTCACGATGCCGCCCGAGGAGGCGCCGCGCTGGTTGGTGGAGTTCGCGACATGCTTCTTGATCCGGTTCACGCCCTCGACCAGAATCCGGTTCCGCTCCGGGTAGGCCTGGATGACCTTGCCCTTCGCGCCCTTGTCCTTACCCGAGATGACGAGCACGGTATCGCCCTTGTGCACCTTCATGTCAGAGCACCTCCGGGGCCAGCGAAACGATCTTCATGAACTTCTTCTCGCGCAGCTCACGGCCGACCGGGCCGAAGATGCGGGTACCACGCGGATCGTTGTCCGCCTTGATGAGCACGGCAGCGTTCTCATCGAACTTGATGTAGGAACCGTCCGGACGGCGGCGCTCCTTGGTGGTGCGCACGACGACGGCCTTGACGACCTCACCCCGCTTGACGTTGCCGCCCGGGATGGCGTCCTTGACAGTGGCGACGATGATGTCGCCGATACCGGCATAGCGACGGGACGAGCCACCGAGAACGCGGATGCAGAGGATTTCCTTCGCACCCGTGTTGTCGGCGACGCGCAGTCGCGACTCCTGCTGAATCACTTCAGCCTCCTTGACCTGGATGTATACGCACGCCGGATTGCCGACCCGACGGGCATGGTCGTGCTACCACCCGAACGCGCGCCTGCCAGCGGTTTCGATGATCCGATAGATCAACCACTGGGGGTTCGTGGCCGGATTGCGGGCATAGCTCCCGCAGGCAACCGGTCTAGTGTAGGGGAATCCGCAGGTCGGCCCAAATCGGGGGTCGATATCACAACCCCAGTGCGCGATTAGCCTCTGGTCAAGCCTTGACCGCGATCGGCTCGAGGGTCCACGGGCCATCCCCACCAAGTTGCAGGCGCCGGGTGTGATGCTGATCCACAGTGCTGCGGTGCGCAATGCTGACCAGCATGGTTCGCGGCACCTCGGTGCGGACCAGAGTGTAGAGCGAGAACTCCAGGCCCTCGTCCACGGCTGAGGTGGCCTCGTCCAGGAACACCACCTTCGGCTTGATCAGCAGGATGCGCGCGAACGCGATGCGCTGCTGCTCGCCTGGGGACAGGATCGCGGCCCAGTCGGCTTCCTCGTCGAGCCGGTTCACCAGGTGACCCAAGTGCACCTTGGTCAGCGTCGCGCGCAGCACATCGTCCGAAATATCGTCGGGCCGAGCCGGATACGCGACAGTGGTGCGCAGGTCACCCAGCGGCAGGTACGGCATCTGCGAAAGGAACAGGCTTTCGTTGCCCTCGGGCCTACGGATCTCGCCGTCGGCATAGGGCCACATTTGCGCCAGTGTGCGCAGCAGTGTGGTCTTGCCGCTGCCGGACGGACCCTTCACCACCAGGGCGTCGCCCGGGTCGAGACGCAGGTTCAAGTCATCGATGAGGATCGCACCGTCGGGCTTGCGCACGTCGATCTTGTCGAACTCCACGGCGTTGTCCAGGCTCCGCATTGAAATCTTCGGGAGGTCGCGCGACTGGTCGCTGGCCGCAATCAGACCGCCGAGACGGATCAATGATGCGCGGTACGCGGCGAACGTGTCGTAGTTCTCTCGGAAGAACGACAGCGAGTCGTGGATCTGGCCGAATGCCGTCGCCGTCTGCGTCACGCCGCCGAGCTTGATCGCGCCGGAGAAGAACCGCGGCGCCTGCAGGGCCAGCGGGAAGATTACCGCCGTCTGATCGACGGCCAGGTTCCAGCCGCTGAATTTCAGAGTCCGGAATACGATGCCCCAGTATGCCCGGATCACCTCGGTAAATCGGCCGAGCAACCCGCGCTTTTCGACTCCCTCGCCGCCATAAAACGCGACGTTCTCGGCGCTGTCGCGTAGCCGCACCAGCGCGTAGCGGAAGTTGGCGGTCGCCGCCTGGTACCGGAAGTTCAATCGGATCAGCGGGCGGCCGATCCAGAACGCCACAATCGTCGCGACCAGCACGTAGACCATGACCAGATAGACCATCGCCCGGGGGATCTCGGTGCCGAGGATAGTGAGCGGGCCGGACAGATCCCACAGGATCTTGGCAAAGGAGAACACCGACACAACGGCGGTGACCGCACCCATCGACAACAGCCGGGAATTCTGAACGAAGTTGGTGATGTCCTCTTGGACACGCTGGTCGGGGTTGTCGATCGTGTCGTCGATGAACCGGACACGGTAAAACGCACGGTCGTCCAACCAATCGACGGTGACCCGCTCGGTTAGCCACAGCCGCCATCGAATATCGAATGCCTGACCGACGTAGTAGTACAGCAGAGCGCGCACGACGTGAATCGTGGCGAGCACCGCGAACAGCCGCACCGCGTTCCAGAACGCGGTCTTCGCCGCGCCGAGCGTTTCCGGGTTGTGTTGGGCCAGCGCTCCCGCGCCCTCCTGCAGGGCGTTGTACAGGTCGTTGCCCTGGTAGGAGAACAGCACGTTCATCCGAACCGCGAAGACCGTCATAAGCAACAGCACCGCGATGAACAGAATCGTCCGCCAAGCGCCAGGGCCTTTGAAGTAGTCGCCGGTGACGGACCAGAACTGGCGCCCCCACTTGGTCAGGGTCAGCAACAGCGCGACGATCACGGTGAACGCGACCGCGGTTATCGAGAACGTGATGAGTAACCACTTCAACGACGCAACGAGCTCGTTGCTCCAGTCCCTTGACGCGTCCACGCTAGCTCCCAATCCCATCCCGGCAAAGCCGGCGAAGTCTAACGCGGCACGGCGCGAGACGCCGGGCGACGAGGCAACGCCGCGGCCGAGCGGGGGGCTGAGCCGCACAACCAGACCATCGCACTGTCTTTACAGTGAATTGGGCGTACGGACCGGACACCGAGCCGGGCCGGCGTCGGCAGGACGCGCCCTAAGGGGCGATAACCGTGGGCATACCCGGTGATCCGGCCGCGATGGCGGAGGATATGCAGAGGAAGTCGGTTCGAGCGGGGCAACGGTGGACGTCGGTTGCGGTGACCGTGCTGGCCAGGCGCCACCATCTCTTGGAGAGGATCAGTCGTGACATCATCCAGTCGTAAGGTCCTGCTTGATCGTCGTGCCTTTCTGGTCGCGCTCGGGGTCGTTCCGGCCGCCGCCGCGCTGGTGTCCTGCACGCGGGAGGAAAAGGTACAGCTCGCCGGCGTCGATCTCGGCGGCGCCGATGATGCGATCCGGCCGCAGGACGATCTGTATCGACATGTCAACGGCAAGTGGCTGCGCGACTACCAGCTACCGCCGGACAAGGCCGCCGTCGGCGCGATCAGCGAGGCCACCGATCGCACCCAGCAGCAGCTGCGCGAGATCATCGAGGGCATCAAGGACCCGAAGGCGGGCTCCGAGGCGCAGCAGATTCGCGATCTCTACGACGCCAGGCTGGACCTCGACACCATCGAACGGCTCGGGATGAGCCCGCTGGCCGATCTGGTCGCCAAGATCGACGGCGCCGCGGCCAAGCCCGATCTGGCCAAGGTGATGGCGGAGCTGCCCATCTCGGGTCTGATCGGCATCGGCGTCGGCATCGATCGGAAGGACTCCACCAAGTACATCCCCACGATAAGCCAGTCCGGTCTCGGCCTGGGCGAGCAGTACTATCGCAAGCCCGAGTATGCGACACAGCTCGCCGGATACAAGACCTATCTGGAGCGGATGGCCGCGGGCGCCGGCTTCGCCGATCCGCCCTGGATGGCGCAGCGGGTGCTCGATCTGGAAACCAAGATCGCGGCCGCGCACTGGGACAGCGTGCGCAACCGCAATACCGACGCCACCTACAACCTGATGAGCTGGTCCCAATTGACCGTGCTCGGACCGCAATTCGACTGGGATCCGTGGATGGCGGGCAATACCGACCGGCCACGCCAGCTCTTCGACCAGATCGTGGTCGCGCAGCCTTCCTTCGTGACCGGGGCGGCCCAGTTGTGGGCCGATGTCGATATCGCCGTGTGGCGTGAATATCTGCGCCTCAGCGTCATCGCGAATTTCGCCCGCTTCCTGCCCAAGCCCATCGCCGACGCACGGTTCGACTTCGTCGGCAAGGTGCTGAACGGGCTGGACCAACGACCGGAGCTGTGGAAGTCGGCGGTCGGCGTCCTCGATGAGAATCTCAGCGACCAAGTCGGAAAACTGTATGTCGCCAAGCACTTTCCGCCGGAGGCGAAGGATCGCGCCCTGAAGATGGTCGCGGATCTGATGACGGCATACCGGGACAACTTCACCCATTCCACGTGGATGTCGCAGTCGACCAGGGAAGCCTCCATCGTCAAGCTCGACAAGATCGAGGCCAGGATCGGCTACCCGGACAAGTGGGACGACTACTCCGACTTGAAGATCACCCGGGGCCAACTGGTCGAATCCCTGCGCGCGGTCAACGCTTTCGATTCCAAAAAGGCGTTCAACCGGCTCGGCACTCCGGTCGACAAGTCCGAATGGGGCATGTCACCGCAGACCGTGAACGCCTACTACTCCCCGGCCAACAACCAGATCACCTTCCCCGCTGCCTATCTGCAGCCGCCGTTCTTCGACAAGGACGCCACGACCGCGGTCAACTACGGCGCGGTCGGGGCCACCATCGGCCACGAGATCGGCCACGGCTTCGATGACCAGGGTTCAAAGTACGACGCCGACGGCAATCGGCGCGACTGGTGGACCACCGAGGACATGGCCGCGTTCGAGGCCAAGACCAAGCAGCTCATCGAGCAGTACAACGCCCTGGTCCCCGACGGCCTCGATCCCAAATACCATGTCGAGGGCGCGCTTACCGTCGGCGAAAATCTCGCCGATCTGCGCGGACTGCAGATCGCACTGGCGGCGTACCGGATCGCCGCGCAGCGCGACGGCAAGGATCCGGACTACCAGCAGATGTTCCTGTCCTGGGCGCGTAGCTGGCGCGAGAAGCAGACCCAGGAATCCACCATTGCGCTGCTGCAGGATGTGCACTCCCCCAACGAGTTCCGCTGCAATCAGGTGGTGGGAAATCTCGCGGAGTTCTACAACACCTTCGGCGTGCAGGAAGGCGACAAGCTGTTCCTGCCGGAGAATCAGCGCGTCAGTTTCTAAAACGTCGCACCGTTGGCAAAGAAGCCCGGACGCTGCGCCGGGCTTCTTTGCCCTGCCCCAGAGGGTCGCTGGGCGCGGCTCGGGTCGCGCGCGGCCCCATGACCCGCCGCTATGCGGCAGGCACGGCCCGCGAAGACGCACTCCTCGACACCGCCGAGCAGTTACTCACCGCGGTCCGGCACATCGACGCCCTCGCGGAATCGACTCAGGTGTGACGGCGTTGGCAACCGCTATGACCACAACGGAATCCGATCGCTCCGCCACGCCCGTCGTCGATACCACAACCCACTTCGGCGCCAAAGTCGCCGCACGCCTCGACAGCGGACACGTTGTCTGGCTGACCACCGTCGGTCCCAGCGGGACCCCGCATCCGAACCCGGTCTGGTTCCGCTGGCAGGATGGCGAATTTCTGATCTTCAGTCAGACCGACAAGGCGAAGCTGCGCAATATCGCCCGCAATCCGCGCGTCGCACTGAATCTCAACAGCACCGAAACCGGCGGCGATGTCGTCGTCCTTACCGGCGCCGCCCGCATCGACGAGGCCGGCGCCACCGCCGCCGAGAAGTCCGCCTTCACCGAGAAATACACCAGGGGGCTGGTTGATATCTCGATGACCGAGGAAGAGTTCTACGCCGAATACTCGGTCCTTGTGCGCGTCACCCCGGACCGGTTGCGCGGATTCTGACGACTACTGTCCTTCCTGATGAGAAGGCGGCAGCAGCCGCCGTTGCCCAAGCGGCACGGCCTGGATCCGGCCCGCCTCCGCATGCCGGAGGCGGGCGACTGGGCGACCGTTCGTGACCATCTGATCGAACGGCTACCCCGGGTGCCCGCGGCGCGGATCGATCAGCTGCTGCGCGAGGGTGGCATCGTCGATCTCGCGGGTCCGATCGCGCCCGACGCACCGTATGTACCCGGTGGTGCGGTGTGGTTCCATCGCGATCTGCCCGACGAGACTGCGGTGCCGTTCGAGATCACCATCGTGCATCGCGACGACGACCTGCTTGTGGTCGACAAACCGCATTTCCTGGCGACCATCCCGCGCGGTAAGCACATCCTGCAGACCGCGCTGGTCCGGCTGCGCCGCGACCTCGACCTGCCCGATCTCATACCCGCCCACCGACTCGATCGCGTCACCGCGGGACTGATTCTGTTCGTGATCAATCCGGCCCTGCGCGGCGCGTATCAGACGATGTTCCACAAGCGCACGGTCCGCAAGGAGTACGAGGCCATCGCGCCGTTCGATCCCGAGCTCGACCTACCGCGCACGGTCCGCAGCCGGATCATCAAGGAGAAGCAGGTGCTCGCCGCGCAGGAGGTGGCCGGTGCACCCAATGCCGAAACGTGCATCGAACTGCTCGAGCACCGCGACGGGTGGGGCCGCTACCGGCTGCGCCCGCTGACCGGCCGTACCCACCAGCTGCGGCTGCATATGAACGGTCTCGGCATCCCGATCCTCGGCGACGACTTCTATCCGGTGCTTACCGACAAGCCGGTGGACGATTTCAGCCAGCCACTGCAGTTGCTCGCCGCGTCACTCGAGTTCACCGACCCGATCACCGGCGAGCCGCGTCGCTTCGACACCACGCGCACGCTGCAAGCCTGGACCGAGCCCGAGAAGTGGGCCGGCTGACAGCACCGGAGTCAGCCGGCCCGCGCCCGACCCGGTGGCTCAGGTCGCGTCGGGCGCGGCTTTCTCACGACCCCGCATGAGCGAACTCTAGCGACCGTCCAGTTCCCGGAGGCTCGGTTTCGAGGAAAGAATGAAACACGTTCCCGTCAGATTGGTCACATGGCTATCGGCACCGCCGGAACACCACACAAGTCGGACATTGCCGGGCTCACGGGTGATAGACCGCTGCGGATCCGGGTACATCGACGACAAATGTCCGGTCGACCAGTCCAAATTTTGCCGTCGGCGCGAATGTCGCCGATCCGTACACTGGGCCGGGTGCTTCAACAGGACTTCGAGGAAGCGGCTCCGCACCGCCACAAGCTGCATGCTTATCTCGACGTGACCGTTGTCGTGATCGTCCTGGCAGGCACCAATCTGGTTGCCCACTTCACCACCGCGTGGGCGAGCATCGTGACCGTCCCGCTGGCCGCCGTGGCGCTGCTCGCCTTGGTTAGACGCCGCGGGCTCGGCTGGTCCGAGCTTGGCCTGTCCCCCGAGCATTGGCGACGTGGCTCGGTCTACGCGCTGGCCGCGGCGGGCTTGGTGCTCGTCGTCGTGGCGATCGGCGCGGCACTGCCGATCACCCGGCCATTCTTCCTGGCCGACCGCTATGCCACCATTTCCGGCGCACTCATCGCATCGATGATCGTGATCCCGCTACAGACGGCGATCCCCGAGGAACTGGCATTCCGCGGCGTGCTGCACGGCACCCTCGATCGCGTCTACAGCGCCCGCGGCGTCTTCGCCACGGGCTCGCTGCTGTTCGGCATGTGGCACATCGCCTCATCGCTCGGCCTGACCAGCAGCAACCGCGGCCTGACCGGATTCTTCGGCGGCGGTCCCGCGGGCCAGATCATCGGCATCCTGCTCGCGGTCGTCGCCACCGCCGCCGCGGGCATGGTCTTCACCTGGCTGCGTCGCCGCAGCGGCAGCCTGCTCGCTCCCATCGCCCTGCACTGGTCGGTCAACGGCGCGGGCGCCCTCGCCACCGCCATCGTCTGGCACACCACGCTGACCTGATCGGGCTGAATTCCGAATATGCCCCTCGGACACCTCGGCATCAATGTCGGCGATCTCGTTGCCGCCCACGGCTATTACGACGAACTGATGCCACTGCTCGACTACGAGCCCCTGCTGCGCGACAACACCCAATTCGCCTATCGCCCCGCCAACGGCAAATAGGCACCTACCTCTTCTTTTACCCCGCTGAATCGCCCGGCTACTCGCGCAGCAACCCCGGCCTCCCGCATCTGGCGTTCATGCTGCCCACCCGCGGCGCCGTCGACCGAGTGCACCCCTGGGCAGCCACCCGACGCGACGAAATCATCCACACCCCACAGGAATTCCCCCAATACCCACCGCCCTATTACGCCACGTTCTGGACCGGCCCCGACGGCATCGCGTTGGAAGCGGTCTGTCACAGGAACCCTGAAGCCACCCGGGCGCGTGACCTTGCCATTCGAGTGTTTGTTCGAAGTCGGCATTGACCACGGACAGATGTCGGTTTAGTCTCACTGCGATCACACATATGTTCGAGCAAGTAGGTCTCACGGCACCTGCTCCCCGGAAGGCTCGCGATGCGCGACGGACTGTCGACCAGTAGTTCTGATATCCCCGGCTCCGATATCACCGCCTCTGATATCACCAACTCCGAAATGGCCAGTTCCGAGATCGCCGCGTTGGCGCAGCGGGTGGCGGCCGCGCGCGGCAAATTGCCATTGCAGCACGATGCGGCGCTGTTGGCGGTGCTGTCCGATAAAGAGATCGCGGCGGAACGTGAACTCGCGGAATGGGTTCGGGCGCAGCGGCGGGTGCAACGGCGGCGGGCTGTCGAGGACGAGCTCGAGGCCGAGGAGCGGGACCGGCGCACCGCGGCCGCCATTCGCAAGGCCGACGATGCCGACGCGCGCTGGCATCGGCGGGCGCTCGCGGCGCGGCGGCGGGTGTCGAATCAGGATGCGCGACTTGCCCAGCTGTACCGGCGGGCCGAATGGTCTTCGCGCGCACTGATCGCGGTCGTCGTGCTCGGCATGGTGTGGGCCGGGGTGAACGTGCAGCACAACCTGGTGCCGAGCGGCGACATGACCGACCCGCTGTACTGGCTGAGTTACGGCATAGAGGCGATGATTTCGATCCCGATCATCACCATCATGGTGGCCGCGACGACCGCCGCCCGATGGGGTCGCGAACTCGCCCGTGGCAAGGTCATCTTCTTCGAAACCGCTCTGCTCGGCACCACCATCGCCCTCAACGCGGGCCCGCATCTAGCGTCGGGCGCGCTCGGCCGAGCCGCCGAATATGCGATCGCACCGGTGATGGTCGGCGTCGTAATCTGGCTGCATGCTTGGGTTTCGGCGCGGTATGCCCTGCTCATCGACAGCGCACCTGTCGTCGACGCGAACGATGCGCCCATTGTCCAGCCCAGTCGCCGAGTCGCTACCCCCGTTGCGGCAATCCCCCGGGACGAACCGGCCGACCTTCTCGAATTGCTCGCGGCCCGCGAAGTCGAAACACTCATCGCTCCGGCCCCGGTCGAATCGCCCGCCGAAGCTCCAGCATCGGTCGGCCGCAACGGTTCCACGCCGGAGGGGCTCGATTCGACTGTCGGCTATCCCCTGCGCGCGGTCCCACTCACCCGGCGCAACGGCCAGCAGCCGATCGCCGATACCGCCGCTGCGCCGAGTTCCGGGGACACCGCACCGGCGGCGGGCGCCCCTACCGACATTCGTAAGCCACAGTCTCGCAACGGTGTCGAACGACGCACCGGCACCGCACGACCTGATGCCGACAAACGTTCGATCGAGTCCGACGACCAGAAGTCGCGGCCCCGCAATCACACCGAGCGCACGACGACCGATGAACAACCTGTCGACGAAGAGCCTGCTCCCGAGGCCGACCGCCGGAGGCCGCAGCCGCACAACTACTCCGAGCGCTCGGCGAGCGCTGATCGACCCGCAACCGACGACCGCTCTGTCGCCGCGGACCCTGAACCTCCCGCCGACGACGAGCGTCGGTTTCCGCGCCGCAACTCCGTCGACGTGATCAACGAAACCGTCCAAGCCTTCTCCGCCGACGCCCTCATCTCCGAGACCGACGAGATCGTCGCCGAACTCGACGACGTCGAAGTCTGGGCAGTAGCACGGGAAATCGCCGAACGCGGCCTGTCCACCCTCCCCGTGGAACAACTCGCCGAAATCCTGACCCTCGCCGACCAATCCTGGACCCCCATCGGCATCGGCAACGAGGTAGGCGTCCCCCGCGCCGTCGTGTCCCGAGCCCTTGAATCCGCTCGCAAGGTCCGCCGCCCCTACGCCGTCAGCTGAGCGCCGAAACGACAACAGGACCGCCCGGCTCGGAATGTTCCGAGCCGGGCGGCCCTTTCGTTGTCGACTACCGGCGTCACTCCCCGCTGTTCGACCAGCCCCACCGGCTCGCGCTACCGGCCGGCGCCTGCTCGGCGTCGCCGTTGCGCGGTGCGTAGTACTTGTCCGAGGACCAGTGCTGGCCGCGGGATGCACCGCCGTTCGAGCCGCCGTCCTGCTGACCCCGATCCCCGTGGCCGGGCCACCAGGCGCGGTGGCCGAGCAGTGCGGTAATCGCGGGGGTGAAGAACATCGCCATGACGAAGGCGGCGATCGCGATGCCGACCGAGATGGCGAAGCCCATTTGGGAAAGGACGTTGTTGCCCGCCAACATCATCGAGGCGAAGGTGCCCGCGAGGATGACGCCAGCGGCCACGATGGTCGGGCCGGTGTGGTGCACGCCGAGAGCTGCGGCCTGACGTGGGTCGCGGCCCTCGCGGGCCTCCTCACGGAGACGGGCGACCATCAGGATGTTGTAGTCGGTGCCGAGCGCGATTACGAACAGGTACATGATCACCGGGAGCGTGAAGATCAGGCCCGAATTGCCTTGGAAGTGCTGGAAAACCAGCACGGCGGCGCCGAGAGTCGCAGCGAAACCGAGGAATACCGAGGCCATCAGGTACCACGGTGCGACCACACTGCGCAGCAGGAGTGCGAGCACGATCATGATCAGAATCGCCGCGACCGGGAACACGATGGTGTAGTCGTGGTTCATCGCGGCCTGGAAGTCCACGAAGACCGAGGTAATACCACCCACGACGGCCGTCGATCCGGCCGGGGCCGCCGAGTGCGCCATGTCCCGCAGCGGACCGCGAACCGTGTCGAGCGCGGCATCCGATTCCGGCGCGGCCGCGAGCGTCACCTGGAAGTCGGCGATGGTCCCGTCCTCCGAAGGTCGCGGCTGCGCCACCTGGCCGACACCCGGAATACCTTCCAGTGCAACGCGGTACGCCGAAAGCTGATCGGCGGTCAGCGCTGCACCATTGGTCGAGCGGAGCAGCACATCCGAGGGCTGGGTAGCTCCGGCGGGCATGCCCTTCAGCAATTCCTTGCTGTAGACGGTGGATTCGGACGTATCCGAGGTCGAGCCCGAACTCAGATCGAAGGTCGGATTGAATCCGAAAGCCACCACTCCCAGCGCGATCAGCACACCACCGGAGACCACGGCGAACGCACCGGGGCGCCGCCCCAGCGCCGCACCGACCGCGGCGAACCGAGCGCCCTTCGGCTCGGCCTGCCACGCCTTCGACGGCCAGAACACCTTGGTACGCAACAGCGAAACAATGGCGGGGACCAGGGTGAGCCCGGCAAGCAGCGCCACTGCGACGGCGATCGCCAGCGCCGGACCCAGCGCGCGGAACATGCCGAGGGTGGACAACGTCAGCGCCATGAACGCGATGATCACCGCGCCCGCAGCCGAGGTGATGGCCTCGCCGACCCTGGTGACGGCGCTGACCATGGCCGTCTTTGGATCCTCGCCCGCCCGCAGGCGCTCGCGGTAGCGGAACATCAGGAACAGGATGTAGTCGGTGCCGACACCGAACAGCACGACCAGCAGGATGGAGTTCACCGAACTGTCCACCTCGAGGTCGAAAGCCTTGCTCACCATGGCAATCAAGCCGCCAACGGTGCTGGAGACCCCACCTATCACGATAACCGGCAGCAACGCGATTACCGGGCTACGAAAGATGACCAGCAGCAGCACCAGAATCAGCACGATCGTGGCGACGCCGATGATGGCCATGCCCTTGGTGCCGGACTCCTGCTGGTCCAGCGTCTGTGCCGCTTGACCGGTGATGCCCGCCTTCAGGTCCGTGCCCTTCACCTGCGCCTGCAGTGCGTCACGCAGTGACTTGACCGCGTCGCCCTGGGTGGTGTCACCCGCACTGGTGACCTTCGTCATCTGCACCGCAGCGATTTGCACGAGTCGATTCGCCGCGGGCGGCACGACCTGAATTCCGGTGACGTCCTTGATCTTTGCGTCATTCAGCTTCGATGCGATCGCCGCGACGTCGGCCGAATTCTCGTCGTGCAATGGTGCACCGTCGGCGCGTTCGAACACGATAATCGCGGCGGGTGTCGCGCTCTGCGGAAATGCCTGCTGCTGCAATTCCAGCGCTTGAATCGACTCGTAATGCGAGGGCAGGAAGGCTGATTGGTCGGTGGTCGAGGTGAGTTTCGGCGCCGAAACCACCACCGCGATGGTGATGAGCAGCCAGAGGCCGATCACCTTCCAAGGATTGTGGACGGCCAGGCGTCCCAGTCGAGCGAACATGTCGGAGAAGTCCTTTCGAGATCTGAACGGTCAGATCTGGCAGCTCAGATGTCGAGGTCGTCGATGTAGGGGTGCTGCGCCGTATCGGCGGGTGCGTGGTAGATCCGCTCCGGGACCCGGTCGCGCAACTCCTCGACCGAATCCAGCACCTCCACCGTGTAGTCACCCCAGCCGATGTCTTTGGCGCCGAGCGCGCCGCGCCAGTTTTTCCAGTCCTTGAGCCAGCTCGCCATCTCCGAGAGGTCCGCCCAGTTGGACTGCTGTTCCTGCAGCACGTACTTGCCTTTACGACTCACGTAAACCCGGATCGTCTCGATCCGGATCTTGGTGATCTGCCGCGATTCACCGACGAGCCGCCCGAAGAAGCGCTGCTGCCGAGCGCCACCGGGGCCGACCTTCAGCACCACCTCGTGAAACTCCTCCGGATCCGGTTTCTGCATATCGATACCGCCGGCCGTCTGGTGCTCCTCGGCCGAGGCGTCGGCCGAGCCGGTCGGATTCTGCGTATCAGTGGACATGTTCCCCTCATTTCATAAACAAATGCGCAACTATGCATCAAACTACCGGTGGCGGTACCCGTTCGGTCCCGTCGCTACGTGGTGATCTTGCGTTTCCGGCGACGTGGACCTGCTCATCCGCCTCACCCCGTCCGGACCAACTATAAGTAGATGTATACGTATAACGCAAGACCTGGGCCGCAATCCCCAACGACAGGTGCGACCGATACCGATACTCCGCGGCCGCCTCCGTCGACAGCCGAGTATCACCCGAGTGATTACTTGGTCATTTCGAGCACCTCGACCGACGCCGCGGCCCGGCCCGCCACACCGACAATCAGCGCCAACACCACGCCCGTTCCGACCCCGAGGGCGGCCGCAGCGGCGAAGCCCGCCGGGAAACCGCCCGCGTCGATAGCGATGCCCGCGAGCGAACTGCCGATGCCATTACCGAGGGTCATGGCGGCGCCGTGCCAGCCGATGGCCTCGCCGCGTCCGGCTTCGGGCACGATGCGGCTCAGTTGGTCGACGGACGCGGTGAGCGTCGGCGCGCAGAGCAGTCCGGAAAGGAAGCCGACCGCACCGAGGAATATCGGCCCGTCGGCAAAGGCCATGGGGAGGGTGGTCACTCCGAGACCGGTGAGCAAGACATACGTCGAGATGGGTCGGCGCAGTCCGCCGACCAGCGAGCCGAAACCCCAGATCGCCAGGATCACGCCGAGCCAGCGCTGCGCACCGAACTCACGGATGGCGGAGACGAAGGTCAGCTCGGACGCCGCGAGCACGCCGATGGCCGCGGTCGCGCCGACACACAACGCTACGAACTCGATGCGTAACCATGCATGCCGCGGCACGACAACGGAGGAGTCCGGTCGACCTTCGGAGCGCAGCGGCGGATTCATAAGCCACATGAGCACGCCCGCCAGCACCAGACACATCTGCACACAGAACAGCACCGCCATCGTCGACCAAACGGCGGTGGCGGCGACGCCGAGCACCGGCCCGATCATGAACGCCGCCTCCACCGACACCGATTCCAAGGCAAGTGCGGGCTGCCGGTTCCGCTCCGTCGACGCCGCGATGACGGCCTGGCGGACCACGCCGAAGATCGGGATGTCGAAGAGGCCGGCGATCGCCGCGAGCACCAGCAGCGGGACGTAGCCGACGAACGGCGCTATCGACCAGCACACGGCGCCCACCAGGATCGAGGGCACGATCGTACGACGCAGCCCGAACCGGTCGAGCAACCTGCCGCGCCAAGGCCCACTCGCCGCGATGCAGCCGGTGACGACGGCGCTCAGCGCACCGGCTTGCACGTAAGAGCCGTGCAGCGTCTGCACGACATGTAGCGCGAGCAGTACGGCCCCGGCGAAGAAAGGTATGCGAACCAGCACCCCGAGCAGAAGTACGTTGCGCACCGCCGGACTGGACAGAACCTCCTGATAGGACCGCACCCAACCGAGCCTTTCACGGCCCTCGGACAATGCGCCAGAAATTTTTCCAGCCACTGTCGGTACCCGGAACAGATTATGCGGCAACGCCGCTAGCTCATCCCCTCGGGAAACGACGAAGACCCGCTCCCCACGACACAACATAGCCGATGAGCCGAGCTCCAGCCCGGTCGGCGGAATCGGTTTACTGCCCGAAGGGGTTACGCACCTCGAGTCCGGCGAAGTTCCTGCCATGCTGAAGATCTTCCGACAACAGATACTTCGCGCCGGACTGGACGGCAGCCTCGACTATCAGCGCGTCCCACCACGATACGGTGTGCGTTTCTTCGAGAAATGACGCGTTCACGATCACCAAGGGATCCATGTCGATCGCACACCATTCGCTATAGGACGCAACGATCTTCCGGGCTTCGGAAGCAGTCAGCGGAGGCTCGAGCTTGCGTGTGGCAACGCTATAGAACTCCTGCAGAACCTGTGTGCTCAGCACACCAGCAGCGCGCTGCCACAAGTCGACGAGTACTCCGCGCGCGATCTCATTGCGAACGTCGTTCCCCGCCTCATAGGCATACAGAAGGACGTTGGTGTCCACGAAGGTTGCGTCGGATCTCATCAGTGGCGCCGTTCCCACCGATCGTAAAGATCTTCTCGCCGCCAGGTGTAGACACCTGCGCTTTCCCGCTCCGATGCGGTCACCATGGCCTGGAGCGCGTGGCGTTTCGCGGACTCGTAGCGGTCATCGGCATCAGCAAGTTCGCGTACCTGCCGTGCCAGTAGAGCGCTGAGGGATGTTCCACGCCTGGCCGCGATCACCTTCGCCTGCGCGATCACGTCCTCATCTAGCTGCACCGTAACATTCCGCTTCGCCATGCCACAGGATATCACGTGGTCCACGTTGAAATCGTGTGGCCGAGTCCCGAGGCCGGGACAACGGGCGATACGACGGAGGCCCGCCTCCCAAATGGGAAGCGGGCCTTCGACTCGAATTCAGAGTCTCGAGATGAGAGCCTTACTTGGCCTTCTCGAGGACCTCGACCAGACGCCAGCGCTTGGTGGCCGACAGCGGACGGGTCTCCATCAGCTGGACGCGGTCGCCGATGCCGGCGATCTCGTTCTCGTCATGCGCCTTCACCTTGGAGGTGGTGCGAATGATCTTGCCGTAGAGCTTGTGCCGGTTACGGTCTTCCAGCTCGACGACGATCGTCTTGTTCATCTTGTCCGACACAACGTAGCCGACACGTACCTTGCGGCTGTTGCGCTCTTCCTTGACCTCGCTCATGCCTCCACCTCGCTAACGCTCGGCTCCGCCATGACCGAAAGCTCGGCTGTACCTATTGTTCGCTCGCTACGCTCGCTCATGCCTCCACCTCGCTAACGCTCGGCTCCGCCATGACCGAGAGCTCGGCTGTACCTATTGTTCGCTCGCTACGCTCGCTCATGCCGCATCTCCCTTGCCAGCGGGTGCCGTGGCCAGACCGAGCTCGCGCTCACGCATGACCGTGTAGATGCGCGCGATCTCGTGACGAACGACGCGCAGACGACGGTTATTGTCCAGCTGACCCGTCGCCATCTGGAAGCGCAGGTTGAACAGCTCTTCCTTCGACTCACGCAGGCGGGCGACGAGCTCTTCTTCGGTGAGCTCGCGGAGCTCTGCGGCCGGTGTTCCGGTAGCCATCAGAACTGCTCCTCCCTTGTCACGATCCTGCACTTCATCGGGAGCTTGTGCATCGCGCGGCGCAGGGCCTCACGAGCAGTCTCCTCATTGGGGTAACTCATTTCGAACATCACGCGACCGGGCTTGACGTTCGCGATCCACCACTCCGGCGAACCCTTACCGGAACCCATGCGGGTCTCGGCGGGCTTCTTGGTGAGCGGGCGATCCGGGTAGATGTTGATCCAGATCTTGCCGCCACGCTTGATGTGGCGGGTCATCGCGATACGAGCCGACTCGATCTGCCGGTTGGTGACGTAGGCAGACTCGAGAGCCTGGATGCCGTATTCACCGAACGCGACCGAGGTGCCGCCCTTTGCCATTCCGGAACGACCCGGGTGATGCTGCTTCCGGTGCTTGACCTTCCGAGGCATCAACATGCGTCAGCCCTCCTGCTTTTCTGCCGGGGCGTCGGCAACCGCAGTGGCGGTGGCGGCACGCCCGGCCTCAGTGCTGGTCGCGGTGGTACCGGCAGAACCGGACCGGCGCGGGCGGCTCGGCCGCTCACGACGCTCGCGGCGGTCACCAGCGGCGGGCGCGGCCGAAGCCGTGACCTCACGCTTGCCACCGACGATGTCGCCCTTGTAGATCCAGACCTTCACGCCGATGCGCCCGAAGGTGGTCTTGGCCTCGTACAGGCCGTAGTCGATGTCCGCACGCAGCGTGTGCAGCGGAACCCGACCCTCGCGGTAGAACTCCGAGCGCGACATTTCGGCGCCACCGAGGCGGCCCGAGCACTGCACACGGATGCCCTTGACGTTCGGCGAACGCATGGCCGACTGGATGGCCTTACGCATCGCGCGACGGAACGCCACACGGTTGGACAGCTGCTCGGCAACACCCTGAGCAACGAGTTGCGCATCCGACTCGGCGTTCTTCACCTCGAGGATGTTCAGCTGCACCTGCTTCTTGGTGAGCTTCTCCAGCTCGGCGCGGATGCGATCGGCCTCGGCGCCACGGCGACCGATGACGATGCCGGGACGCGCGGTGTGGATGTCGACGCGAACCCGGTCACGAGTGCGCTCGATCTCGACCTTGGAGATGCCTGCCCGCTCCATGCCGGTGGCGAGGAGCTTACGGATCTGGACATCTTCCTTCACGTAGTCCGCGTACTGCTTGTCCGCGTACCAACGCGACTTCCAGTCGGTGGTGATACCGAGGCGGAAGCCATGGGGGTTGATTTTCTGTCCCATTTACTTTGCCCCTCCCTTCCGGCGGTTACGAGTGGATCCACCGGCGGTGGGAACGCTCTCGACCTCGATGGTGATGTGGCTGGTGCGCTTCCGGATCCGGAACGCCCGACCCTGAGCGCGCGGCTGGAACCGCTTCATGGTCGCGCCCTCGTCGACGTAAGCCGTCGAGATAACGAGCGTGGCCGGGTTGAGGCCGAGGTTGTTCTCGGCGTTCGCCGCGGCACTCGCCACGACCTTGGCAACCGGCTCGCTCGCGGCCTGCGGCGCGAACTTCAGGATCGCCAGTGCGTCCTCGACCCGCTTGCCGCGGACCAGGTCCACGACACGACGAGCCTTCATCGGGGTCACGCGAACGTGCTTGGCGGTCGCGCGAGCCGTCGGGTTCTGTGGCGTCGTCAGCAGTGTTTGTGTGCTCTTCGCTTCGCTCATCGCCGCTTGCTCTTCCGGTCGTCCTTGACGTGGCTCTTGAACGTCCTGGTCGGCGCGAACTCGCCGAGCTTGTGCCCGACCATGTTGTCCGAGACGAACACCGGCACGTGCTTGCGACCGTCATGGACGGCGAAGGTGTGACCGATGAAGTCGGGGATGATCGTCGAACGGCGCGACCAGGTCTTGATGACCTGCTTCGTGCCCTTTTCGTTCTGCACGTCCACCTTCGCAAGGAGGTGGTCGTCGACGAACGGGCCTTTCTTAAGACTGCGTGGCATTCTCTAACTCCCTCCTTGTTATCGCTTGTTCTTGCCAGTGCGGCGGCGGCGAACGATGAGCTTGTCGCTCGGGCGGTTGGGCTTACGGGTGCGGCCTTCCGGCTGGCCCCACGGGCTGACCGGGTGACGACCACCGGAGGTCTTACCCTCACCACCACCATGCGGGTGGTCGACCGGGTTCATGACGACACCACGGACGGTTGGGCGGCGGCCCTTCCAGCGCATACGGCCGGCTTTGCCCCAGTTGATGTTCGACTGCTCGGCGTTGCCGACCTCGCCGACGGTGGCGCGGCAGCGCACGTCGACGCGGCGGATTTCGCCGGAGGGCATACGCAGCGTGGCGTAGGTGCCTTCCTTACCGAGCAGCTGGATGCTGGATCCGGCCGAACGGGCCATCTTCGCGCCACCGCCCGGACGCAGCTCCACGTTGTGGATCGTGGTACCGGTCGGGATGTTGCGCAGCGGCAGGTTGTTACCCGGCTTGATGTCGGCTGTCGCGCCGGACTCGATCGGGGTGCCCTGCTGGATGCCCTTGGGCGCGATGATGTATCGCTTCTCGCCGTCCACGTAGTGCAGCAGCGCGATGTTCGCGGTCCGGTTCGGGTCGTACTCGATGTGAGCGACCTTGGCCGGGATGCCGTCCTTGTCCAGCCGACGGAAGTCGATCAGACGGTAGGCACGCTTGTGGCCGCCACCGCGGTGCCGAGTGGTGATGCGACCGTGCGCATTACGACCACCCTTGCTGTGCAGCGGGCGAATCAGCGACTTCTCGGGGGTCGACCGGGTGATTTCGGCGAAGTCCGAGACGGACGAGCCACGGCGACCGGGGGTAGTCGGCTTGTACTTACGGATTGCCATGAGTTCTTCTCTACTTTCTGGATTCCCAGGCGCTTACGCGACCGGGCCTCCGAAGATCTCGATGGGCTTGCTGTCGGCCGAGATGGTCACGAGCGCGCGCTTGGTGTCCTTGCGCTTGCCGTAACCGAAGCGGGTCCGCTTGCGCTTGCCCTGACGGTTGGCGGTGTTGACGCTGGTCACCTTCACACCGAAGACCTTCTCGACGGCGATCTTGATCTGCGTCTTGTTGGAATCCGGGTGCACGATGAAGGTGTAGGTGCCTTCCTCGATAAGTCCGTAGGACTTCTCCGAGATGACCGGCGCCAGCAGGATGTCGCGGGGGTCGGCGATAGTGCTCACTTGCTCTCCTCCTGTGCCGCCTCGGCCGGGCCGTGCACGAAGGCGTTGAGCGCCTCCACACTGAACACGACCTCGTCGCTTTCCAGCACGTCATAGGTGTTGAGCTGATCCGGCGCGATCGGGTGCACGAACTCCAGGTTCTGCACGCTCTTCCAGGCCGCGACATCCTCACGCCCGAGGACGAGGAGGAACTTCTTGCGCTCCGAAAGCTCGGAGAGGAAGGACTTCGCGGTCTTGGTCGACGGGGTCTGTCCCGCGACCAGTTCGGTGATCACGTGGATCCGCTCGTTACGCGCCCGGTCCGAAAGAGCCCCACGCAGTGCGGCGCGGATCATCTTCTTGGGGGTGCGCTGGCTGTAGTCACGCGGCTGCGGACCGTGCACGATGCCACCGCCAATGAACTGCGGCGCGCGGGTCGAGCCCTGACGGGCGCGGCCGGTGCCCTTCTGCCGGTACGGCTTCTTGCCACCGCCACGGACTTCGCCGCGGGTCTTGGTCGAGTGCGTGCCCTGGCGCCCGGCAGCGAGCTGCGCGACGACGACCTGGTGCATCAGCGAGATGTTCGCGGTGACATCGAAGATGTCCGCGGGCAGCTCGACGGTGCCGTTGGTTTTGCCACCGAGTCCCTTGACCGGCAGCGTCAGGTTGACCTTCTTTTCGACGCTGGTCATGCGTGCGCACCACCCTTCACGGCGCTCTTGACGATCACGACGTTGCCCTTGCGACCCGGGATCGCTCCCTTGATCAGCAGCAGGCCGTTCTCGGCATCCACCTTGTGAACCGACAGGTTCTGCGTGGTGATGCGGTCGTTACCCATCCGACCCGACATCCGCATGCCCTTGAACACGCGGCCGGGGGTGGCGCAACCACCGATGGAACCCGGGCGACGGTGCACGGCCTGCGCACCGTGCGAGGCGCCCTGACCGGCGAAGCCGTGACGCTTCATGGTGCCGGCGAAGCCCTTGCCCTTGCTGGTGCCGGTCACGTCCACGTACGCGCCCTCTTCGAACACCTCGGCAGTCAGCTCCTGGCCGACCTCGAAGGTGGAAGCATCCGCGACGCGGATCTCGGCGACGTGGCGACGCGGGGTGACACCGGCCTTGGCGAACTGACCGGAAACCGGCTTGTTCACCTTGCGCGGGTCGATGGCGCCGAAAGCGACCTGGACGGCGCTGTAGCCGTCGCGCTCCACGGTGCGAATCTGGGTAACGACGTTCGGTCCGGCCTTGATGACGGTCACGGGAACGACGCGGTTCTTGTCGTCGAACACCTGGGTCATGCCGAGCTTGGTGCCCAGGATGCCGGCCGCCGGCCTGTTCTTGTTGTCAGTCATGTCTCGCGAGTCCCCGTCACTGAATGTTGACGTCGACGCTGGCCGGCAGGTCGATACGCATGAGCGCGTCAACCGTCTTCGGCGTCGGGTCGAGGATGTCGATCAGCCGCTTGTGCGTCCGCATCTCGAAGTGCTCGCGCGAGTCCTTGTACTTGTGCGGCGAACGGATGACGCAGTACACGTTCTTTTCGGTCGGCAACGGCACCGGCCCGACGACACGGGCCCCGGTGCGGGTCACCGTCTCCACGATCTTGCGCGCAGACGCGTCGATCGCTTCGTGGTCGTAGGCCTTGAGCCTGATGCGGATCTTCTGTCCCGCCACGCTAAGTGTCCTTTTCTCCGCTTTTCGTTCGTGATCCGGAAGCTGGCTTCCGTACCACCCTCAATTTGCACAGCCCGAACACACGAAGACGTCTCGCAAGAGATCACGACCGGGCACGCCCGATCCTCGCCGCTGTTCATCTGTCATGGTTCTCCGGTCCACGCGGTCGGGCGTGTCGCCCATCCGCTCATTCCTCTGCCCCGGAATCGAAATTCACCTCAGGCTTCGGAACAATGTCCCGGACGTACCCACGCTGGAACCCAGCGAGGTACACGATTGGGTACTGCTCGCCTCGCCACCCGCCACAACCCGAAGAACAGGCATGACCCGGTGCAAGGCAACCCGAACAGTATGCCCGACGCCGTCGACGACTTCAAATCCGCCCCCACCGCAGCAGCTCTGGCCGCCCCCAGTGCAGGTCATGCGGTGGATCCCGGGCGCGCCCCCGCGATCGTCGCGCTACCGGAACAGGATATCGGCACCGCATCGCCACCAAACTTACTTACGAGTAAGATACGGGCATGACGAACGAGACCGCAACGTACCGCGGCTGGAAGAAGCTGCCGGACAACCGGCTGGGGCACACCCTGTTCTCGCTGGGCATGGTGGCGCGGGTGCCGTACTTCGGCACGGTGCTGCCGAGCGTGGTGCGGCTGGAGCCCGGACTGTGTGAGGTGACCTCGCCGAAGTGGTTCGGCATTCACAACCACCTGGGCACCTATCACGCCATCGCCGCGTGCAACCTGGCCGAGGTCGCGATGGGCATGCTCAGCGAGGCCACCGTGCCAGGCACGCATCGCTGGATTCCGAAGGCGATGAACGTGCAATACCTGGCGAAGGCGGAGACCGGGCTGCGCGCGGTGGCGAAGCTGCCGGAGATTCCGGACTTCACGGCGATCACCGAAGGGCAGGACCTGGTCGTGCCCGTCTCGATCTACGACAAGAACGGCCTCGAGGTCGTGCACGCCGACATCACCACCTGGGTCACCCCCAAATAGCTCCGGCGGGTCACCGTGTTCCCGAGGCGGGGCGAGCGACTTCGGGAACACGCGGTGATCGGTGTCGCAGACAGTTGCGCCGGCGTGGTCGGGGCGGTTTGAATGCCGGTATGAGTGCCAGCGCGGTCCCGGATGTCGATCTCTGCGTGGTCGGGCTCGGTCCGACCGGCCGGGCGCTGGCACACCGGGCGATGCGCGCCGGGCTCACCGTCACCGCGGTCGATCCGCGGCCGGAGCGGCTGTGGCCGCCCACCTTCTCCTGCTGGATCGACGAGCTGCCGGAATGGTTGCCGCCCAGCGCGATCGCCACCCGAATCGAAGCGCCGACGGTGTGGACGAGCACCGAGCATCGCATCGAGCGCCCCTACTGCGTGCTGTCCAAGTCCGGCCTGCGCCACGCGCTTCCACTCGACGACGCCACCGTCGTCGCCGGGCGGGCCACCCGGGTCGATGCCAATGAGATAGAGCTCGTCGACGGCATAATCCTCAGGGCCGCAATGGTTTTCGACGCTCGTGGGCTGCCGACGCTCGGGCAGCGCCGGGCGGCGAGCGCACACGGCATCTTCGTCGCCGCCGAGACCGCGGCGCCGATGGTCGCCGAAGGCGAAGGGCTGCTGCTGGATTGGCGGCCGGAGAACGGCGCCGGGCCGGACGAGCCGCCGTCGTTCCTGTATGCCGTCCCGCTCGGCGACGGCACGGTGATCTTCGAGGAAACCAGCCTCGGTCTGCGGGGTGGCATGCCGCAACACGAACTACGCAAGCGCACGCTGAGCCGCCTTGCCGCGCACGGGATCACGCTCACCGGTGCCGAGCCCAGCGAGGCCGCGCACTACCCGCTGGACCAGCCGCCGCCGAAAAAGGGCACGGCCCAAGCGATCCCGTTCGGCGCCCGTGGCGGCATGATGCATCCCTGCACGGGCTACAGCGTCGCCGATTCGCTGGCCCTCGTCGATACCGCCGTCATCGCCATCCAACAGGGCCGCGACCCGATCGCCGAGCTATGGCCCTGGCAGGCGCGACTGACCTATTGGATGCGCATGCGCGGCCTCTTCGGACTCGGCCGTCTGACCACCGAACAGTCGATCTCGATGTTCGATGCCTTCTTCACCGCCTCACCCCGCAGCCAACGCGCCCTGCTCTCGGCACACGACGACTACACCGCGCTCGGCGCGGTCCTCGTCAACACCGTCGCCCACACCTGGCCCTTCCACTGGCGCTACGACCTCGTCGGCTGGACCAATCGCAACCGCTGGCTGGGTTACGACTTCACCGAGTCCTCCGAACGCACCGAACCCCGTATCGGATAGCACCCGAGCCCGGCGGCAACGCCTTCGTCACCGCCTGCCGATCATCGTCAGGCGCCGGTCTCGGCGGCGCGGCGGTAGCCGCGGATCGCGGGGTAGGCGAAGACCACGATCAAGCCGAGGGTCCAGGCGAGCGTTTTCATGAGGGGCTCGGCTACCGGGCCGCCATAGGACAGCCCACGCATCGCGTCGATGGCACAGCTCATGGGTTGATCGGCGACGGTGCTCTGGAGCCAGGTGGGATAGGCGAAGACCGGGACGAATCCGGAGTTGAAGAACATCAGCAGGGTGTTGAAAGTGCCGATGAGGCTGACCAGCAGCACGCCCTCGGTGATCGTCGCCAACGTAGTGACCAGAACGGCGAAGCCGACGCCGAACAGCACCGGGATGCCGATCAGGGCGATCGCCGCGAGCGGGCCCTGCCCGAAACGGAAACCGATGGTGTAGCCGACCGCGATGACGAACAGCGTGGTCACCAGGACCCGCAGCGCCTCGGCCAGTAGTCGTCCGGTCAGGCCCGCGGCTCGGTGCACCGGCATGGTCCAGAAGCGACCGAGCAGGCCGGTGTACTTCTCCCTCTTGAAGCCGAGCGCGCTGACCACGGCTCCCGACATCGCCGCGATGAGCGTGATCATCGCGACCTGGCCGTACACGCTCGGCATACCGGTGGCCGCTGTGATCGAGTTACCGAGCACCACACGGAACATCAGCAGCGTCAGCGCCGGATAGATCAGCGTCTGGATGGTGGTCGCCGGGTCGCGCGCCCACACCAGTAGCAGCCGCTTGCATTGCAGCAGGCTGTGGCTGACCAAGGTGGTCAGCGCGCGTTCGGATTTCGCGGACACCGTGGGCAGGGGCGTGTGCCCGCGCCCGACGGTGCCGTCGGAGTCGGTGTGCTCCTTGGTTGCCTCGACAGAACTCATGCCCGCCTCACGCTCGCCCAGATCGCCAACGGCGTGAACACGACCGCCATCCCGACCAGCCACACCAATGGCACCCACAGCACGTGCCAGGTCACCCCGTCGTGCGCCATATCGCGCATCGCGAAGGAGAACTGGGAGATCGGCTGATTACGCACAAACGGCCGGATCCACATCGGGAAGCTGCGTTCCGGGACGAAGCCGCAGGACAGCATGCCGAAGATCAGGGTGGGCAGGGTCAGCGCCTGGCTCAACGATTCCGGGCTCTTGGTCACGCTGCCGAGCCCGTCGGCGCCGAGCGCGAGGATGGTCCCGACCGCCAGCGAGAACACGCAGAACAACACGGCCTGGCCGAATCCGGCGACGAACCGGAAGCCGATCAGGTACCCGAAGATCAACGACGCGATCAATGAGGTAACTGAGCGGACCATGCCCGCTGAGATCCGCGCCGACAACGGCACCAGCGTGCCGATCGGCATGGTCTGCAGCCGGGTACTGAGCCCCGTGAGCGCCTCGAACGCGGAGAGCTGGGCATTCGACATCATGGTGAAGGCCATGGTCTGCAGCACGATGATCGGCATCACGAACTGCGCGTAGTCGATGCCCTGGAACTTCATCACGTAGCGCAGCGGCAGATAGAACCCGAGGGTGAACACCAGCGGGGTGATCGCCGCAACGATCAATTCGCCATCGGTGGCCATCGTCCGGACGATCCGCCCGGACAGCGCCCGCCACTGCGCGAACGACGAGATCCGGGCGGCGGGCAATTCGGCGAACAGCGACGCCGCGCCGGCGCCGGTGACGGCCCGATCGGCGGTAGGAGCGGTCACGACGTCGCCTCGCTGACGCTCGGCTCCGCCGCGACTGTGTCGATGGTCAGCTCGCTCACGCGGTGCCGCCCGAATGGCCGGTGATAGAGAGGAACACGTCATCGAGCGACGGCCGCCGCAACGCGATGTCGGCCAGCGCGATCCCTGCGGTGTCGAGCCTGCGCAGCGCCTCGGTGAGCGTGCCGGCGCCATCCGGAGCCGGGATCGAGATCCGGTCCGCACCGTTGATTTCGGCGAGTACCGCCGCGGGCACCAGATCACCGAGTGCTGCGGCGGCGTTGGTCAGCTGCGTCGGGTCCAGCGGGACCACCTCGCAGTAGCTGCCGCCGGTCTTGGCCTTGAGCTCGTCGGCGGTGCCCGCGGCGATCACCGTGCCCTTGTCGATGACGATGATGTTGTCGCTGAGCACATCGGCTTCCTCGAGGTACTGCGTGGTCAGCAGCACCGTGATGCCCTGGTTCTTGAGCGCTGTCACCAGATCCCACACGCCCTGGCGGCTGCGCGGGTCCAGTCCGGTGGTCGGCTCGTCGAGGAACACCACCTCGGGCCGCACCACCAGGCCGCAGGCGATGTCGACGCGGCGGCGCATGCCGCCGGAATAGTGGCCGACCGCACGACGCCCGGCGCTGACCAGGTCGAATTCCTCGAGCAGCACGTCGGCGCGCTTGCGGGCGGCGGGTTTGCTCAGGCCCATCAGGCGGCCGAACAGTTCCAGGTTCTCCCGGCCGGAGAGGTTCTCGTCGAGTGCGGCGTACTGGCCGGTCATCATGATCGACCTGCGCACCCCCGCCGCCTCCTTCTGCACGTCGTGGCCTGCGACGACGGCTGTGCCGGAGTCCGGGCGCAGTAGCGTGGACAGGATCTTCACCGTGGTCGTCTTGCCCGCGCCGTTCGGGCCGAGAATGCCGAGCACGCTCGCCTTTTCGGCGCGAAAGCTGACACCTTGCAGCGCGTGCACGTCACCGAACGATTTCCGCACGTTGTCGACGACGACCGCGTAATCAATCGGGTCGACCGCGGCATCACCCGGGTGCGAATCTGCTTGGTTCAAGCTCGGCATCAACTCTCCACTATCGGCCGGGGCGACCAGGTCGCCGGAGCGCACGTATGAATACGTCCGGGTTGGTGATCCGTACAGCCTGGCGTGATGTTACCGGCAGGTCGTTTCGGACCGGGCCGACCGCGCGGTACCCAGCCGACCGCGAACCCGCGTGTGTGCTTGCTCACATTAAACCGGCGCGATCGGCTCGGTACTGGATCGATGCCGGTCCGGGCCGCCGTTGGCAGCGTAGGGCGGCGGAGCCTTGTCGGGCCGCCCCGGCGACCATAGTCTTCTATTCGGGGGAACACACGCACGTACTCGTCGGCGGCAGCGCTGCTTCTATGAAGCGGTCTGCGTCGGATCGACTCCGCGGGAGGTGACCATGGCTGAGACCGCGCAGCGATCGGGCCGTTCGAACGTGCTGACGTCTTATGACCCACGCACCGGCGAAGTCGTCGGCAACTATGCCGTGATGGGCGTCGGCGAGCTGAATCGCACCATGTGCGCGGCGCGATCGGCCGAAAAGTGGTGGGCCGAACTGGGATTCAGTGGACGCAAGCGCTGGCTGCTGGACTGGAAACGCAGCATTGCCAGGCGGGCAAGCGAATTGGTGGAAATCCTCTGTGAGGAAACTGGAAAACCAGAGGCGGACGCGGCGATCGAGGTGATGCTCGCGGTCGAGAATCTGGATTGGGCCGCGCGCAACGCGGCCCGCGTGCTGGATCGGCACAAGCTCCGATCCACCTGGCTGAACCGCAATCAGCACGCCTCGGTCGGCTACCTGCCGCTCGGCGTGGTCGGCGTGCTCGGCCCGTGGAACAACCCGGTGTTCACCCCGATGGGGTCGATCGCCTACGCGATGGCGGCGGGCAACACCGTGGTGTTCAAACCGAACGAACTCACCACCGGGGCGGGCGTCTGGTTGGCCGAGAGCTGGAACCGGCTGGCCCCGAATCAGCCTGTACTCCAGGTGGTTACCGGTGATCACGCGACCGGCGCCGCACTGTGTCGCACCAAGGTGGACAAGATCGCCTACGCGGGCTCGGATGCCGGTGCACGCGAGGTGATCTCGCTGTGCGCGCAGACCATGACGCCGGTGGTGGTGGAGCGAAACGGCAAGGGCACCATGGTTGTCCACGTCGATGCAAAGCTCGATGATGCCGCCGAGGCGGCGGTCTTCGGTGCTATGGCCAACGCCGGGCAGAATGCCACCGGCGTGCAGCGGGCCTATGTCGCCAATTCGGTGTACGACCGGTTCCTCGAGCTGGTGACCGAGCAGGCGCGGCGGCTGCGGCCGGGTGCGGACAAGCGCGCGTCCTACGGGCCGATGATCCTGGAGTCACAGGTCGATGTGGTGCGCAAGCAGGTTCGCGATGCGCTGGCCAGGGGCGCCCGGGCGGTGGTCGGCGGGCTGGACTCGATCCGCGAGCCCTATATCGAACCGATCGTGCTTGCCGAGGTGCCCGAGGAGAGCGTCGCAATCACCAGCGAGAGCATCGGGCCGGTGCTGATCGTCAACAAGGTCGCGAACATGGACGAGGCCGTGCAGCGGATCAATGCGACCGGCAACGGTGTCGCGGTCTCGGTGTTTACGCGCGACGCGTACAGCGTCGAGGCGTTCGCCGAGCAGCTCCGGGTCGGCGTTGTGACCGTCAATTCTTCGACCACCTATGCCGCGATACCGGCGCTACCCTTCGGCGGGGTCGGCGAATACGGCCAGGGCCACCACCACGGCGCCCAGGGTCTGCGGGAGTTCAGCCGGACATTGGCCATCGCGCGCAAGCGCTATCGGTCGCTGGTGAATCTGTCCACCTTCGACCGCCACCGCCGCCATCTACGCCTAGCCAAGACCATTTTCCGGGGGCGGCACGGGTGCCGTTGACCAGCCGAGCAGCACCGCTTCCATCAGCGTGCAGACCCGGGCCAACTGCTCGGGGCGAGAGTCGAACTTGGTGAGCCTGCCGACGTCGATCACCTGACCGATGGCGGCGTGCACGCGGAAGCGCGCCTCGACCAGATCGCCGTCGAGCAGGTTGGCCCATTCGAGGACGTTCTGGCGCTGGATGGCGCGCAGCTTATGCTGCTCGGCCTGCGGCAGGTTGCTGAACTCGGCGTAGTAGACCGGCATGATCTCCGGCATCGAGAAGGTGAGCCGGGCCTGGCGGTCGGCGATGCGCCGGACCGCGTCCGGGCGGCTGGTGGCCTCGGCCAGCGCCTCGGTGATGGCGATGGCTACCCGGTCACCGGTGCGGTGGAAGGCCGCGGCCAGCAGATCGGCCTTACTGGTGAAATACCGGTACACGCTGGAGGCATTGATGCCGACGGCGGCGCCGATCTCCTCGATGCTCGCCTCGTGATAGCCCTGCCTGCCGAAGATCCGGATCGCCTCGGTGAGCAACTGTTCGCGTTTCGAGGTGACCGGCAGGCCGCGCGATACCGGTCCGGGGTCGGGGTTCGGCGGCGCGGGCGGCAGCTCGGCGCGCAGGATCGACCAGCACATGTCGTGCAACAGCGGCAGCAGCCGGGCGGTGGACAGCGCGGTGCGGTGCGCGGAAACGCTGGCGATCGCGCTGAGCACCGCAGCCGCGAGCATCGCCACATCCTCGGGCGGCGCGGTCGGCCGCAGTTCCGCGATCGGTGCGGCCAGCGTGGCATTGAGATCGTCGTAGATCTTGCGGATCCGGATCCGATCTCCGCGCTCCAGGTAGCGCCGCTCCCAGCGATAGAGCCCGGCCTCGCGCCGGATGTCGATGGTGTGTTCGCTCATCGCCCTGATCAGGGCGTCCAGCCGCCGCGACGGCGCCAGTTGCGGATCGTCCGCGGCCCGGGCAACCTCCAGCAAGTGCTGGGCGCCCTCCTCCGCGGCCGCGACGAGGAGCGCGTACTTGCTACGGAAGTGCCGGTAGAGCGCGGGCCCGGAGATCCCGACCTCGGCGGCGATCTCATCGACACCGACCGGGTAGTATCCGCGTTCGCTGAACGCGCGCGCGGCCGCCCTGATGATCTGTACCTTGCGATCCTTCGGGCGACGCCGCACCGACTGGCCGGCGTCAGGCCGCGCGGGAGCGAGGCCGACCTCGCTGCGATCCGCGACCATTAGCTCTCCGTTCTGGGACGGCACTGCTGGTTGACAGCGCCGGACAAATCAACCTAAGTTAACCACAATTCGCAAAGTTAACCACTATTCGTGGCGCGACGCCCGCCGAATTCCAGACCAGGAGCACCAAATGAGCAACACCGATTCCGCAACCACCGCTGGGTCGGCTGCCGCCCCGCCACCCCCTGCCTTCTCGGCCGTCCACGACGGCAAGGTGCTCCGAGTGACCATCACCAAGCCGAAGCGCAAGAACGCCGTCGACTACGACACTATGGTCGCGCTCGGCGACACCTTTCTTGCCGCCGCCGAAGATCCCTCGGTTCGGGTGATAGTACTGACCGGCGAGGGCGCCGACTTCTGCACCGGTGCCGATCTCGCGGCGACCGCCTCCGAGGCGGAGCGCGGCATCACCTCCGATCAGGTGATGGATGCGGCCAACCGGCTCGTGAAAGCCATTGTCGATGCGCCGATTCCGGTCATCGCGCGGGTCAGGGGGGCGTCGGCGGGCCTCGGCGTCGGCCTCGCGCTTGCCGCCGATCTGGTCTACGCCAGCACGGATTCCTACCTGCTGCTCGCCTTCATCAATATCGGCCTGATGCCCGACGGCGGGGCCGCCTCGATGGTCGCCGCGGCCGCCGGGCGCCCACTCGCGGCCGAGATGGCGCTGCTCGGCGAGCGGCTACCCGCCCCGCAGGCCAAGGCAGCCGGGCTGTTCACCGCGGTGGTGGACGGGGACGAGCTGGACGCGAAGGTGGAGGCCGCGGCGGCCAAGATCGCCGGTGGTCCGCGCCGCGCGCTGGAGCTCACCAAGAAGGCACTCAACGCCGCCACCCTGACCCAGCTGGACGCGTCGCTGGCGGCCGAGAAGTCCGGCCAGTCCGAACTGCTGCAGTCCCCCGACTTCTTCGAAGGGGCGACCGCGATGCTGACCAAGCGCAAGCCCGTCTTCGCGGACTGAGTGGACGGCCCGGTGTGACGGCGATCTCCACCGCACCGGGCAAAACACCCTTTCACGGTCCCGGCGACAGGTCGGACAACCCGAGCCGCTATGTTGATCCGCTATGGCTTACCTGGTTACCGGTGCAACTGGGTTCATCGGTCGGTTCCTCATCCCCGAGCTGCTCGAACGCGAGGGCGATATCCATGTGCTGGTGAGGCCGGGCGTCGATTCGGCGGCCCGGTACACCTGCTGTGCGCGCGAGTGGGGCGCCGGCGATCGGGTGCGGCCCGTACGCGGCGATCTCGGCGCCGACCGGCTCGGCATCGATCCGAAGTGGCTCGAAGAGCATCGCGGCTCGATCGACCATATCTTCCATCTGGCCTCCAGCTACGACCTGACCGAGCGCGGCGGCGGCACCCGGCAGGTGGTCGATATCGCCGAGGACCTGAAAGCCGTTCTACTGCACCATATCTCGACGGTGGAGGTGGCAGGCTCGCTCGAGGGTCTGTTCACCGAGGACATGTTCGACCAGGGCCAGGCGCTCACCACCCCGTATCAGCGGGCCAAGTTCGAGGCCGAGCGGATCGTGCGCGCGTCCAGGTTGAACTGGCGGATCTATCGGCCGCCGATCGTGCTCGGCCATTCCCGCACCGGCGAGATCGACCGGATCGACGGTCCCTACTACTTCTTCCGGCTGCTGCGGATGGCCGCGCAGCTGCCGAGGATTCTGCCGGTGCTCGTACCGAAGCTGGGCGAAACCAATATGGTGCCGGTCGATTTCGTCGCCCGCGCCCTGGATTACCTTGCTCACCAGGAGGACTCGAGTAAGACCACTTACCACCTGGTCGATCCGCGCAGACAAAGTGCGGTCGAGGCGCTGAACCTGTTCGCCGACGAGGCCGGTGCGCCACATCTGGTCGAGGTAATGCCAAAACGCACCCTCGACATGGTCTTGCGGGTGCCCGGCGCAAGCCGGCTACTCCCCCGCGTCGGGGTTCCGCTGAATGTGTTGGAGCACAGCGAATTCGCGTCCTGGTTCGACTGCCGACGCACCACCGCCGCACTCGGCGGAACCGATATCAAGGTACCGCCGCTGGCCGCCTACGCCCCGCTGATCTGGAAGTACTGGATCGAGAACTGGGTCTAGTCGCCGGTGATCGTGAGGTAGATCAGCGCGACGTTCAGCAGCGTGATGATGCTCGCGACCAGCCAGGCCATGGCCGTGGTGATGCGATGGTTCACGTCGGCGCCCATGAGCACGCTGTCGCTGGTGAACCGGACCAGCGGGATCAGTGCGAACGGGATGCCGAAGGACAGCACCACCTGCGAGACGATCAGCGCGCGAGTCGGATCGATGCCCGCCGCGAGAATGGCCAGCGCCGGAATCAGCGTGACCACCCGCCGTGCCACCAACGGAATCTTGCGACGCAGCAGGCCCTGCATGATCATCGCGCCCGCATAGGCGCCGACCGAGGTCGAGGCCAGGCCCGAGGCGAGCAGGCCGATCGCCAACAGCAAGGCCGCCATCGGGCCGAGCGCGTCGCCGACCGCGGCGTGCGCGCCCTGGAGGGTGTCGACGTTGTCGCGGCCGCGCAGGGTCTGGGCGGCCATCAGCAGCATCGCCATATTCACCGCACCCGCGAGCACCATGGCCAGCACGACGTCGATCCGGGTCGCGTGCAGCAGCCGGGCCCGCAGCGGACCGGACTCCTGATGCCCGTGCCGATCCCTGGCGAGCCCGGAATGCAGATACACCGCGTGCGGCATGACGGTCGCACCGATCATCGCCGCGGCTAGCAGCACGCTCTCGCTGCCGTCGAAGCGCGGCACCAGCCCGCCGACGGTGCCAGAGACCGAGGGCGGTGCGATCACCAGACTGGCCAGGAAGCCGATGGCGATGATCGCGAGCAACCCGGTGATGACCCGTTCGAACGGCTGCTGGCCGCCCCGGTCCTGCACCATGAGCAGACCCATCGACACCACACCGGTGATCACCCCTCCGACGACCAACGGCAGCCCGAACAGCAGGTTCAGCGCGATCGCGCCGCCGACCACCTCGGCGAGATCGGTCGCCATCGCGACGATCTCCGCCTGGCCCCAATACGCCAGCCGCACCGGGCGACCGGACCGGGACCGAACCGCCTCGGGCAGCGACATGCCGGTGACCAACCCGAGCTTCGCGGAGAGGAACTGCACCAGCCCGGCCATCACGTTGGCCATCACGATCACCCACACCAGCAGATAGCCGAACTGGGCGCCAGCGCTGATATTGGATGCCACATTGCCTGGGTCGACATAGGCGATCGCGGCCACGAAGGCCGGCCCGAGTAGAACCGCAACGGCTCGCGCGCGCTGAGACGCCGAGCGCGCCGACTCCACCATGGTTGTAGTTGTACTCACGGAACAGAAGTTTACGGGTTACCGAACTTTTTGGTTAGGGCTGTCCGCCTCCCCGAATCTTCGGGCCAGACCAAGTGCCGCCACAGTGGCGTTGGCGGCCGTCGGCCCATGCGCCGGTCCAGAGCCTGATGATGGCCGGGTAGCGTTTCTCCCATTTGTCGCTGAACTCGGCGAACCGGTCGAGCGCCTCGGACTCCGACGCCGCGGTGTACACGGGTTTGAGGTCTTTGGCGACCGCGGCCCAGTCGCTACTTCGCCCGCGTCCGGATGGGCGCGGTCACGCGTCGAAGTCGTCGTCCAGTGGTACCGGGATGGACTGTTCGATAACATCGGCAGCGTCGGCGTTCAAGGCGTCCCGATCGACCGCGACGCCGATCTCCTGCTCAATGCCGGTGTCGGCGTCCGGATCATCCGGATACGCCAGGATGGATTGTTCAACGAGGTCGGCCTCCGGAACCTCGTCCACGACGCGGGGCGTGCTGCGATCGGCGCGACATTCTTATCTAGCGCTTTCGAGCCGGGCCACCGCGTTGTCGGTGAGCCACCGCACCTCATCCTCGCTCATCGCAGTTGCCGCGTATCCGACGCTGAGGTCGAGGCCACCGAGCCGCTGATTGGCGATCACAAACAGTGACGGGCCGAACATGTCGAGCGAAACGGCCCTGGTGACGTCCTCGAGCGCGTAGGCGCCGTAGCTGGTCCGAAGGCGGGACTCGTCTGCCGTGGTAACAGCAAGTCCGTCGATGCGCCGGTTGTTCCGGAGCGTTGGGCGGACTTCGCGCCGATACACTTCCCATTCGGGAAACTTCATGATCGAGGCGGACTCCCGGTCCTTGGCCAGCGCGGCGATCAGCTTGAACGAGGCGTCGCGGGCGGTTGCCCAGAAGCCGTCGGTTATCAGGTTCTTGGTACGCAGGATGTCGACATAGCAACCGTAGGTCTCGTGCGGCAGCGCGATTTCACTGAGGCGACGCAGGTCGACCGTGGTCAACACGGTCATGGCGTCGAGCCTGTACCGCTCGCGTATGGCAAGCAGGAAGGCTGCCGTTACCGCACCGTGAAGCGTCGTTCTGTTGGCTTTGATGGCATCCTCGAGCGTTGCCGTTATGGCGGGCCCGAGGTGACGCGCCAGTACTCGCGATTCTTTCTTCGGATCGGGTGCCGCCTGCTTGGGTAGCCGAATGGCCGGCGTATAGGTGATCTTCTTGCCACTACCCGACTTCTTGCCACGCCAAGACTTCTTGCCACTGCCGGACTTGTTGGGCAGGCCGGCCTCGATCGCCGGGGACAGGGCGGTGTGGAGCGGCGGTTTCAGTTGCGCCATGGCCGGATCGGCGAGGAATTCGAGAAGCTGGCAAGCGAGCATGTTGGCGGACAGGGCGTCGAGCGTCGCGTGATCGGCGCAGATGACGATGTGGTTGAGGTCGGCGTCGGGCGACTGCCGCACCAGCGTTATCCGCAGGCGCGGATGGTTGCCCTTCGGGATCGGTGTGCGGATGTCAGCGGCAAGAACCTTGCGCCAAGCGTCCGGGTCGGTGTCGTCGAGCACCTTCAACGGGATCTCCGTTGTGCCCTCGGTGTCGAACCAGCGCTGGCGATAGGCGAAGGGCGGCACGGGTCGCCAGACAATCTTGCGGTAGCGGATATGAGCGCGAAGGATGGGGTGCTGGGTCTGTAGCCAGGCGAGCGCGCGCTTCACCAGCGCCGGATCGAGGCGGCCGCGCACGTGCAGCACCTGCATGGCGATCAGCCCGCCACGGGCGTGCAAATGGCTGAGCAGTTGTTCCCGTCCGCCCAGCGGGCGCGTTTCACCCAAGCCGTCCTCCCATGTTTTCGAATTCAATTTCAGGTCGCGATGAAATTGGCTACCATGCTGACTGGATAAGGGACTCGAGTGATGAACGATATCGAACAACCGATAATCGAGTATATCTCCGCCATGGTGGCTGAAACCGGGGGAGCGCCGGTCGATCGCGAGACCCTTTTGCTCGAGACCGGCCTGCTGGACTCGATCAGTCTGGTGAAACTGGTGCATTTCCTCGAGGAGCGATTCAAGATCACCATCCCTGACACGGAGATACGGGCGGAACTGTTCGAATCGCCTGCGGACCTGGCAGCCTATGTTTCGCAGCGAGCGGCTCAGCCCGCCTAGAGCTCGCGCAGCCGCGCGCGGAGCACCTTGCCGGCCGGGCTCCGCGGCAGTGCGTCGATGAACGCTATCTCGGCCGGGACCTTCTGAACCGACAACCTTTCGCGCGCATAGCGGATCAACTCATCGGCCGACACATCCGCCCCCTTCACGACAAACGCGATCAGCCGATTGCCGTTGCGCGAGTCTGGGAGACCCGCCACTGCGGCCTCGGCGACGGCGGGCAAGGTCATGAACGTCTCCTCCACCTCGATGGGGTCGATCTTGTAGCCGGATACCTCGATCAGCAGCTTGCTGCGGCCACGGATAAAGATGCGACCTTCTTCATCGAGCGAGGCAAGATCGCCGGTCCTGAACCAGCCCTCATCGAACGCCTGAGCATTGGCCACGGCATCGCCGAGATAGCCCCGCATGAGCGAGGATGACCTCAGTTCCATTTCGCCGACGGATGGGCCGAATTCGGTGTCGAACGGAACGATGCGGACCCTGGCGTCGCCCGCCGGCTTGCCCACCGAGGCCCAGCTCGCGTCGGGATCGCCGGAGTTATTGTGCGAGACCATGCTCGCCTCGGTCGAGCCGTAATCCTGACGAAGTGTGACACCAAGGCGCTCGCGCACCGCTTCGAAGATCGGCCGCTTCAGTGCGACGCCGCCCGAGAAGGCCAGACGCAGCCTGAGATCGAAACTGCCGGTCTGGCCGGCGACGATTTCGTACATTGCCGGAACGGCACCCATGAAGGTGACGCGCTCGCGGACCATGGTGTCGAGCAGCTTCTTGCGCGAAAGCGCCAGCGGCAGGGGATCGCTCCAGTAGAGCGTCGTTGCACCGCCGGCGACGGCTTCCGTAGCGCCCAGTATGAAGCCCAACGAGAAGTTGCACGGCAGAATGTCGAGGACGATATCGTCGGGCTGAAGGTCCCAGGCTGTGCTGGCTCGTTCACCATCAGCGATGAGCTCGGCGTGGGTGTGCGGCACCACCTTGGGCAACCCGGTCGAGCCGGACGAGAAGAGGTAGAGCGCCGTTGTGTCGCCTGGCAGTTTCGGCAGCTGGGCGGTTGCACTTCCTTCGGGCAGGGTACTCGTCAGGAACAAGGGAATGCCGGGGGCTGCATCTGTGATCAGCATCTCGGCAGCAGCGGCAAGGCCGGGAGTTGAGATGACGGCCTCGGGTCCGGCCTTTTGCGCGAGCGTGGCAAGTTCGGATCGCGTGGCCGTCTCGCCCAGCGGCATCGCGATGGCGCCGATGGCGAAGAGCGCGTGGGCAGTTACGAAAAGATCGGGTGAGTTTGGAATCAGCAAGGCAACGGGATCGCCGCTCTCGATACCGCGTTCAATAAAGCTGGCGGCGAGTCGGCCGATCCGCTCGACCAAAGCGGCGTAGGGCGTAAATGCTTCGCCCTGCCGCAATCCGCTGGTGATCGGTGCCCGCGCTGTCAGCGCGAGCAGATTGTCGTAGATCATCTCTACTCCGCAGGGTCCGCCCCCTCTGCCCGTAAGGATAGGAGTGGGATGCGGCATCTACAAGGCGTCAGCGATCACGCCTGCAGGTCAGGCGGAGAACGCCGGTATCGAACGTCAAAGCTTCTGTCCGACGACGACCTAACCACCGTCACCGCTGAACAGGTCCGTGACCTGGTGGTACGCCTGCACCGGCTGGGACATCACCGGGACGGCGATCCCGAGATCCTGATCGTGTTCGACGCCGGCACCGGATCTGGTCAACCGTGACTTCACCGCGCAGCCCCGAACCGGCTCTGGGTGGCCGACGCGACCCGGATCCCGACCGGTGAAGGCGTGTTCTGGCCGGCCGCGGTCAGGGATGCGTTCTCCAACCGGATCGTGGGCTGGAAGTGCTCGGACCGCTGCGATACCGAGCTGATGCTCGGGGCGCTGGAGTATGCGGTGTGGGCGCGGGATGTGCGTGATGGGCAGCTGGTCCATCGTTCCGACCGCGGCTCGACCTACACTGCAATACGATTCGCAAATCGGTTGGCCGACAACGGGATTGCCCAGTCTATGGGGTCGGTCAGAGATAGCTACGACAATGCGCTCACGGAGAATTTCTTCTCCACGTTGAAGACCGAGCTGGTGTACCGGAGTTCTTGGCGCACAAGGGAAGACGCGGAGAACGCGCTGTTCGCCTACATCGACGGCTGGTACAACACCCAGCGCATCCAGAAGAAGCTGGATTGGCGATCACCGGACGAGTTCGAAGCCAGTGTCAACGGGTTTCAGCCGGAACCAGATAATCCGCTCTCCGGCCAAGCGGGGGAACCTCAACCACGCATGGAGCCTGACAATCAGCAAACAGGACGCGTGGGGAAATGCCCAGTGGCGAGCCCACCGGCTCGAAGAGACCTACCACCGGTTGTGCGTCGACACTGAGAACTCACTGCCGGACGCGTTGAGTTACCGATGTACTCGCGAAATCACGTGTCACCTGCTGTTCAGTCGGATGAGGGATTGAGCTCGATCAATGCCGACCGCCCTGGCTGCACAGATAGTGCAACCAGGGCGGTCGGCAGGGTATTCGACCAGCTCAGCGAGCTTTAGATGCCCAGGCCCTTGGCCAGCGTCGGCCAGGAGTTGTGCAGCTCGTCGTTCCAATAGCCCCACGAGTGGGTGCCCGAGGACCGGAAGTTGAAGGTCGCCGGGATGCCGAGCTGGTTCAGCTTGGTCTGCAGGTTGTGTGTGCAGTAGTTGGTGCCCGCCTCGATCGCACCGCCGATGAGGATCTGGTTGGCCAGACCGCCCGCGCCGGGCAGTGCGTACTGACCGTTGAGGGTGTCGTACTGGCCAGGCAGGCCGTTGCCGCTGGAGATGTACAGATCGAGACCGCGCAGACCATCGGCATGCACGTACGGGTCGTTGGCCGCCCAATCCGGCGAGCCCACCGGGCCCCACATGTTGTCGGTGTTGCCACCGCCCCAGGTCTCCACGGTCAGCTTCACGAACTGCGCACCGACCGGGTCACTGGTCTGGGCGCAGCCGCTGTAGGCGGCGGCGGCCTTGTACAGTCCCGGCTTGGCGATCGGCAGCGCAAGCACGGTGGTGCCCGAAGTGGACAGGCCCGCAATGGCATTCACGCCATTGGTGCCGAGCGCGCCATCGACCAGCGGCGGCAGCTCCTCGGTGAAGAAGGTCTTCCACTTGTTGCGGCCAAGCGCAGGGTCGTCCTTGATCCAGTCGGTGTAGTAGCTCCACTTGCCACCGATGGCCTGGATGACATTGACGTTCTTATCGGAAAGGAACTTCAGCGCATCCGTCTTGGCGACCCACGACGCGTCGTCCTCGCCGCCACCGGCGCCGTTGAGCAGGTACAGCGTCGGCCGCGGTACCGAGGCGTCGGCCGGGCGCTGCACGTCGACCGGGAAGGTCTTGTCCATCGCGGCCGAGTACACGTACAGCCGCAGGCTGCGCGAGTCCCTGTATTCCGCCTTGGTGATGCGCGAGCCGTCCGACGAGGTCGGGTTGGCCAGCAGCGACTTCGAGTCGATGATCGGGTCAGCTGTGGCCGAGGATGCGCCGAATCCGGACATAACGCCCGCGAGAACTGCGGTTGCCGCGATCATCGCGGCGGCCCGCGTGCCGCGGCGCCGGAACTGTCGACGGATCAATTTCACACCTTCACTTCGTATCGGGATTACGGACAGGCTTCCTCTGGTCGCCGGGCATCCGCGCTGCGGCACCACGCCGACCATACGGCCTATGTAGTCGTGACAACAGAGGGCATCGTTACCACAATGTTGCCCCATCATGCCTGAACTGACCGAAGATGATCATCTTCGCCCCCGGCTCGGCGCATCGCGTCGTCACCTACCGAGCAACTGCTGGCCGTGCTCGGCCAGCCCGCCCAGCGCCCGGATCCAGTGCTCGGCGAAGGTCTTCACCTCGTCGGCGCCGAATACGTCGGCGGCATAGTCGAAGCGGACGAGCAGGCCCTCGGCGGTCGCGTCGGCCGCGATGTCCAGCAGCAGGTCGCCGACCGGTGCGTCGGTGTGCACCCTGGCCGGGCGCAGATCGCGATACCGGAGCGCGAACCGGCCCCGTGGCAGAGCCCGCAGTCGGTTGGCGGTGTCGGCGTTGAGATAGCGCAATACGCCGTAGCCGACCCCGCGCGCGGGCACCGACCGGCACAGTTCCCGGATCTGCCCGATCGCGACGCCCGCCGCCGGCCCACCGATCAGCGCGTCCGCCACGTCCACCCGGTCCAGGCGCAGCGGGAGCGGATAGTCGGTAGTAAACCCGCCCACGATGGTGTCGGTGAGAGTCAACGATCGGGCGTCGGCGGCCAGCCGCGCTACTGGACCGATGGTGCGGGTGACGGTTTCGCTCGCGGCGGTGATCAGGGTGAGGGCCACCGCAGTCAGCAGGACCTCGTCGACACCGGCCTGATAGGCCGCGGCCGCGGCGGCAACGGCCGCGGTGCCCTCGGTGGTGATCGTCAGCGAAACCCTCCGCCGCACCCGTGGACTGGCGCCGCCAACGGGATTGAGGGTGGCGGGTACCGCGCTCAAGGTGTCCTGCCACCACGACATTTCATCGATGGCGACCAAACCCTCGGCGCGCCGCGACAGCGCGCGGAGCAGCGCGCGCAGACCCGACTCCGGCACGGCCGGGGTGGCGTGCCTGCCACTCGACCAGGCCGCGGCCAGCTTGTCGACGATGGTGCGCCAGGAGCCGTCATCCACCACCAACCCATTGGCCACGACCACCAGCATCGCCGTCGCCTGCCCGCGCACCAGGACGAACCGAATATTGCGACCCAGTGCGGGATCCAATTCGGTGGCGACCTCGCGCACCACGTCGTCCAGCGGCGGGGCGGTCTGCGCGCCTGCCCGATCCAGCCGCAGGAAGGCTTCGTCGAACCGCTCGGAGGCGGCGGGGATCTCGAATACCGGTACGTCGGTAGCGGAGTCTTTGCGCAGCCGTGCCCACAGCATCGGGTGTTGTTGGAGCACGGTGTCGACGGCCGACTGAATGGCCTCGGGCGGGCAGTTCACGGGGACATCGATGACGATGGCCCGGACTTCGACGCGGATTTCCAACAGCCGCATGGCATTCGGGGTCAGCGACAGGGGGCCGGAGATGTCGTCGATATTGTCCGGGATCGGTGCGGTCGGGTTGGCCTGCGGCGCGAACGCCACTTCCGGCGCTGGCCTCACCTCCGAGGCTGCCCTAGCTCTCGACGCCGCCTCGGCTTCCAGCGCGGCCGTGGCGTCCCGCGCGGCTTCGGCTTCCAGGGCGGTCCGAGCTTCCAGCGCAGCCGCGGCCTCAGCCAACAGCGCAGCCTTGGCTTCCAGCTCAGCCTCAGCCTCAGCTTCCAGCGCAGCCTCAGCTTCCAGCGAAGCCTCGGCGTCCAATGCGGCCTTGGCGTCCCGCGCGGCTTCGGCTTCCAGGGCGGCTCGAGCTTCCAGCGCGGCCGCGGCCTCAGCCAACGGCGCAGCCTTGGCTTCTAGCTCAGCCTCAGCTTCCAAGGCAGCCTCGGCGTCCAGCGCAGCTCGACTTTCCCGGGCCGCCTCGGCTTCGAGCGCTACTCGGGCTTGCGGTGCAGCCTCGGCTTCGAGCGCAGCTCGACTTTCCCGCGCAGCCTCGGCGTCCAGCGCAGCTTGGGCTTCCCGGGCCTCGGCTTCCAGCGCAGCTCGGGCTTGCAGCGCAGCCTCGGCGTCCAGCGCAGCTTGGGCTTCCAGCCTGGCCGCGATCTTCAGTGCGGCCGCCACTTCCGGCGCGGTGGTGATATTCGGCACGGCGGGCGCCCCCCATGCGACGGGCGCCTCCGGAGGTGTGTCGAGGTCCGACGCTGCCGAGATCTCCGGCGTCGCTGGAGTTTCCGGCGTCTCCAGGAATCCTGATGTCGTTGCGTCCGCTGGCGCGGACCGCACGACCGTGTGGGTGCTGTCCGGGTCGAGCAGCTCGATGAGTCGCGGGCCGATTTCGGCGAGGGCCTCGGGGGAGGTCATTTGCTCGTGGGTTGCCGTTATCGGGTGATCGACAATCACGCCGACGACGTAGGGCTGCCATGCCGTGGACTCGTAGTCGTGGCCGATGGCGGTGAAGTAGTCGAGTCTGCCGTGGAAGACGCTGTGCCGGTGAGCGACCGCGAGTTCCACGGAGCGGATCGCGGCGCGGTAGATCCGGCGCAGCCGCTCGGGGGTCAGCACCGCCAGCTCCGGTGGGATGGCGGCGTGCAGCGCGGCCAGTGCGGCGTCGTCGAGATCCAGGACGCCCTCGCCGCCGCCGAACGCGTCGATGCCGAGCTCGGCGAACGCGGCCCGAATCTCCGCCCGGAAATCGACGATATCGCCGCCGCTGCGGCCGTCGAGCAACGCGAGCAACGCAACCTCGGCGCCCTCGGACTGCAACTGCGCCGCCACCGCATGCGCGAGCGCGCCGCCGAGGGACCAGCCGAGCAGGTTGTACGGGCCTTCCGGTTGCACAGCGCGGATTTCCGCGACGTAGCGGCGCACCATCGCGTCGAACGAATCCGGCAGGTAGTCCGGCTCGGACAGCGCGGGCGACTGCACACCGAACAGTGGTCGATCGACGGGTATGTAGGGCGCGAGACCGCTGTAGCACCAGGACAATCCGGCCATCGGGTGGATGCAGAACAGCGGTTGTCCGGCACCTGCCGCGCGGATCGGCAGCAGTACTTTCAAAGCGGCGTCGGCGCTCGGCTCGGCGCCGCTCACCTCGGTTTCGATGCCATCGGCGCCGATTCGGCGAGCCAGGGCCGCGACGGTGGAGTCGGTGAAGAACCACTGCACCCGCACCGCGGCGCCGGTCTCCGTGCGCAACCGGCTCACCGCGCGCGTCGCCACCAGCGAACTGCCGCCGAGCGCGAAGAAGTCATCGTCCGCGCCGACCCGCTCGATACCGAGCACCTCGGCGAACACCTCGGCAACAACATTTTCCAGCGGATTCGACGGCGCCAGGTATTGCCGCGGCGCGCGTTCGGGCTCGGGCAGCGCCTTACGGTCGAGCTTTCCAACCGGGGTCAGCGGCACCTCGTCGAGCACAACGATCGCGGCAGGCACCATGTGCGGCGGCAGGCTGCACGCTGCGTAATCGGCGAGAGCGTCGGGATCGATGGTTCGGCCCGGCGCAAGCACAACGTATGCGGCAAGAATCTTTTCGCCCGTGGCGGTGTCGCGCCCGAGGGCGACCGCGAACTCGACATCGTGATGGCCGGCCAGCACCGCGTCGATCTCGCCGAGTTCGATGCGGAAGCCGCGGATCTTCACCTGGAAGTCCGAGCGGCCGACCCAGTCGAGCTTCCAATCCACCTCGGGTACCGCGGCATTGCCCGCTCGCTCGCCCGGCTCGGCATACCAGCGCACCACATCCCCGGTGCGATACATCCGCGCGCCGGGGCCGCCCCATGGATCGGCAACGAACCGATCCGCCGTCAGCCCCGGACGGTTGTGATAACCCCGCCCCAGCGCGGCACCCGCCAGATACAGCTCACCGGCAACGCCGGGCGGCACCGGACGCAACCGTGAATCCAATACCAGCAACGACATTCCGGAGACCGGCGTGCCGATCGTGATGCGCCGCCGCGGATTCAGATCGCCATAGGAAGCCGCGATCGTCGCCTCGGTCGGCCCGTAGGCGTTGACATACCGGCGCCCTGGCTGCCACTTGGCGACCAAATCCGGCGTGGTCACATCGCCACCGACGCAAAGCAATTCGAGCTCGGACACCCCCGCAGGGTCGACCGTGCCAAGCACCGCGGGAGTAAAGATCGCGTGCGTCACCCGTTCGGTGCGCAGCAGCACGGCCAACTCGGCCCCGCCGAGGATCGTCGCCGCCGCGATCACCAGCGTCGCGCCATTGCCGAAGGCGCACAACCACTCCAGCATCGAGGGGTCGAAGCTGGGCGAGCACAGATGCAGGAAACGATGCTGCGGGGTGACCGCGAATACCTTGGTCGAATAGTCGAGCAGATCGGCCAGACCGGCGTGGGTGACGATGACGCCCTTGGGCACACCCGTCGAACCCGAGGTGTAGATCACGTACGCCGGATGCTGCGCCCGCAGCGGCGCGACGCGATCGCGGTCGGTGACCGGGTCGGCCGAATACGCCGAAACCACTGCCTCCGTTCCGGGATCGTCGAGCACCAGCCAACCGCGACCGGGCAGCTCATCGATATAGGCGGCGGCGGTGACGCCGACGATCGCGCCGGAATCAGTCACCATGTGCCGGATCCGGTCCTCAGGATAGGTCGGGTCGATCGGCACGTGGGCGCCACCGGCCTTGGCGACGGCCCAGACCATGGCGACCATCGCGAGCGAGCGTGGGAATGCCAGTGCGACCAGGCTTTCGGGGCCGACGCCGCGATCGATCAGTACCCGCGCCAGTCGTGAGGAGTGCTCGTCGAGTTCGCGGTAGCTGATCGAGCTGCCCTCGTAGCGAACGGCGATGGCCTCCGGGTTGTTCCGGACGGTGCGGGTGAGCAGGTCCGGCAGCAGACCTGTCGATGACACCTGCTCACGGCGCTGCTCGGTCAGCAGTGTGTGTTCGGACGTGTCGAGCAACGGCAGGTCGCCGACTGGAGTATCCGGCCGGGTCGCGACCGCGGCGAGCAGCCGGGTGAACCGGCCGGCGAATACCCGCACCGTGGCATCGTCGAAAAGGTCACGCGCGAAGCTGAATTCGCCGCGCATGCCGACACCGTCGACGGATTCGCCCGCGGCCCAGATGGTCAGCGACAGGTCGTAGGACGCGATGGCGATATCGAAGTCGACGGTGCCGACCCGCAGCCCGGGCAGTTCGAAACTGCTGTCGGGCAGGTTCAGGAACGACAGCGCCACCTGGAACAACGGGTGCCGAGCAGTCGAGCGCTGCGGGTTGAGCAGTTCGACCAGCCGCTCGAACGGCAGGTCGGCGTGCGCGAAGGCCTGCAGGTCGGTTTCCTTCGTCCGCGCGAGCAGGTCGGTGAAGGTGAGCTCGCCAGGCACCTGCGTACGCAGGACCAGGGTGTTGACGAACATGCCGATCATGTCGTCGAGTTCGGCCTCACCGCGGCCCGCCACCGCGGTGCCGATGGCAATGTCGTCGGTGCCCGACATCCTGGCCAGGAATACCGCCAGCGCGGCGTGCACGACCATGAACATGGTTGCGTGGTGTTCACGTGCCAGCCGGACCAATCCGGCGTACACCTGCGCGTCGACCACGAAATCGGTCGTGCCGCCCGCGAAGGACTGCACCGCGGGACGGGGCCGATCGGCGGGCAGGTTCAGCTCGTCGGGCAGGCCCGCGAGCGTGGCGCGCCAATATCCGGCCTGCGCCGAGATCAGGCTTTCCGCATCGGATTCCGCGCCGAGCAGCTCCCGCTGCCAGATGCTGTAGTCCGCGTATTGCACCGGCAGCGGCCCCCATGCGGGCAGCTCACCGTCCATGCGGGCGGAGTAGGCGAGCATCACGTCGCGCACCAGCGGACCCATCGACCAGCCGTCGGCGCCGATGTGATGGGCCACGAAGACCAGGACGTACTCGCTGTCGGCGAGCTGGAACAGCTTGGTGCGGAAGGAGATTCCCGCGCCGACGTCGAACCCTGCGGTGACGATCTGCTGAACGTATTGCCCCACCGCGTCTTCCGCGATCGCCAGCGGCGCCAGATCGACGCGCACCTCGTGCGGCGCCAACACCTGCTGCACCGGGCCGTCGGGGGTCTGCGGATAGATCGTGCGCAGCACCTCGTGTCGGGCGACCATGTCCCCGACCGCCAGCCGCAGCGCATCGATATCGAGCTCACCGGACAGCCGGATCGCCACCGGGATGTTGTAGGCCGCCGAGGTGGTGTCGAACTGGTTGAGGAACCACATCCGAAGTTGCGCAAGCGACAGGGGGATCCGCTCGGGGCGCGGCCGGACCACCAATGCCGGACGGCCACCCGCGCCGACGCTCTGCTCGACCTTGGCCGCCAATCCCGCGACGGTCGACGCCTCGAACAGCGTGCGCACCAGCACCCGGGCGTCCAGCGCCGCGCCGACCCGCGCCGCGGCCTGCGTCGCAAGCAGCGAGTTGCCGCCGAGCGCGAAGAAGTCGTCGTCCGCGCCGACCCGCTCGACGCCGAGCACGTCGGCGAAGACACCCGCGACGATCTCCTCGATCGGCGTCGATGCCGCACGGAAGAGCCGGGTCTCGAACTCCGGTTCCGGCAACGACTTCCGATCCAGCTTGCCGTTCGGTGTCAACGGCAGCGCGTCCAGCACCACGTAGGCGCTGGGCACCATGTACGAGGGCAGCACCGTCGACAGCTTCGACTTCACCGCGGCCACGTCTACGCCCGCGCCGAGATCCGCCGGGACGAGGTAGGCCACCAGCCGGTCGCCGAGGCGCGGATCGGACTGCGCGAGCACGGCGGTCTGCGCGATCTGCGGCAGCGCTAGTGCCGCGGCCTCGATCTCGCCGAGCTCGATGCGGAATCCGCGGATCTTCACCTGGAAGTCGATTCGGCCCCGATACTCCAACTCGCCCAGAGGATTCCACGCCACCAGGTCACCGGTGCGGTACATGCGGGAGGCGTACTCGAAGGGATCGGCCACGAACCGATCCGCGGTCAGGTCCGGCCGACCAAAGTAGCCGCGCGCCAATTGCGCACCCGCCAAATACAACTCACCCGACACACCAACCGGAACGAGTCGCAGCCGCGCATCCAGCACGTAGACACGGCTGTTCCACTCCGGCGCACCGATCGATACCGACATCGCATCGGCCTCGGTGACCCGGTGGCTGGTGATCGACACCGCCGCCTCGGTGGGCCCGAAGAGATTGAACAGCTCGGCGGAACTGTTGTGCCGCAACCGCTGTGCGGTCGCCGCGGGCAGTGCCTCACCGATGGCAAGCACCCGGCGTAACGAGTCCGGCAGCTGACCGGTCAGCAATGCGTCCAGCATCGAAGGCACCACATGCAGGGTCGTCACCGACTCGCGCGCCATCAGCTCGTTCAGATAGGCCGGATCCCGGTGGCCATCCGGCGCGGCGATCACCAACCGGCCGCCGCACACGGCCGCCGACCAGAACTCCCATACCGACAGATCGAAGGTCGCCGCCGTCTTGAGCAGCACTACGTCGTCGGGCCCGAGGCCGAATGCGTCCCTCTTCCAGAGCAACTGGTTCACGATCGCGCCGTGCGAGACCGCGACGCCCTTCGGCTGACCGGTCGAACCCGACGTGAAGATCACATACGCGGTGTTCGCGGCGGACGCACGGCTCTCACCCACCGGAGCATCCGAGTACTCCGACAGGTCGAGTTCATCGATCGCCACGGAATCGACTGCGGCAGCGGCGAATCCATCACGACCGGTCGTCAACACACACACCGGAGCAGCGGTCCCGAGGATGTACTCGACACGCTCAGCAGGCTGATCCGGATCAACCGGCACATATGCCGCACCCGACTTCGCCACCGCGTACATCGCGATCACCAAATCCACCGACCGGGCAATCGCCAACGCCACTCGATCCTCCGGGCCCACACCACGCCCGATCAGATACCGCGCCAAACGATTCACCCGCGCATCGAGCCCGGCGTAGGTCAATTCGCCGTGGCCGACAACCAACGCCACCGCATCCGGCATCGCCGCCACCGTCGCATCCAGCAACGACACCAACGTCGCCGAACCGGTGCCCCGCCCGGCGGACACGACATCGCGCGCGGTGTCGTTCCACCCGCGCAGAATCCGCGCGCTCTCTTCCGCCGCCAGCAGGTCGATCTCGCCGACCGGCACCCCGGCATCGGCGATCACGGCGTCCAGCACCCTGATGAACCGCTCCGCGAATCCGCGCACCGTCGCCTCGTCGAACAGGTCGATGGCATAGGCGAATTCGGCGATGATCTCGGCGGGCGTGCCGTCCTCGGTATACCGATCGTTCAAGGAAATGTGCAGATCGGTCTTGGCCAGCTGCAGGTCGAATTCCACCCCGGCGACCGACAACCCGGGCAACTCGAAGGTGGTCTCGGCCAGGTTCTGGAAGGAAAGGCCCACCTGGAACAGCGGATTGCGCGAGGTGGAACGCATCGGGTTCAGCGCCTCGACGATCCGCTCGAACGGCACGTCGGCGTTCGCGAACGCCTCCAGGTCCCGTTCCCGCACGTCGACGAGCAGATCCGAGAAGCGCTCCCCTGCCGCCACACTCGTGCGGAACACCAGGGTGTTGACGAACATGCCGATCAGATCGTCTAGTTCGCGTTCGCCACGACCCGCGATCGGCGTACCGACCGCAATGTCATCGCTGCCCGACAACCGGGCCAGCAGTACCGCCACTGCCGTGTGCACCACCATGAACAGCGACGCGTGATTGGCACGCGCCAGCTCGTGCAGCCGCGCATGCCGGTCCGGGGAGATCGCGAAACGAACCGCCTTGCCCTGGAACGACTGGGCGGGCGGGCGCGGTCGATCCGTCGGCAGCTCGAGCTCATCCGGCAGTCCGGCGAGCGCCCCCTGCCAGTACGAGATCTGCTTGGCTGCAATGGATTCCGGATCGTTCTCGTCGCCGAGTACGGCGCGTTCCCACAGCGCGTAGTCGGCATACTGCACCGGCAGCGGAACCCATTGCGGCGCACGCCCGGCCACCCGTGCGACGTAGGCCACCATCAGATCGCGTGCCAGCGGCCCCATCGAGGCGCCGTCGGCGGCCACATGGTGCACCACGAACGACACCACGTGCTCGTCCGGGGCCAGTCGCAACAGCGTCATCGCGAGCGGCACCTCGACGGTCACATCGAAGGTGGTCAGCGCGAAGTCGATGAGCCTGGGCACCAGGTCCGCTTCCTCCACCTCCAACGGCAGCAGCGCGAACGGGGTCTCCGGCACCGGGTGAATCACCTGATGCGGACGATCGCCGGAGCTCGGATAGGTGGTGCGCAGTACCTCGTGCCGGTTGAGTACGTCACCGATCGCGGCGCCGAGCGCGACCACATCCAATTCGCCCGACAACCGCACCGCGAGCGGGATGTTGTCCACCGCCGAGGTGGTCGTGTCGAACTGGTTGAGGAACCAATACCGTTGCTGCGCCAGCGAAAGCGGAATCCGCGCGGGCCGTTCACCCGCCACCAGCCGCGGCCTGCTGCGACCGGAGCCCGCGTTGCGCTCGACCACCTCGGCCAGCGCGCCGACCGTCGGCGCTTCGAACAGATCCCGGACCGCGAGCCGGGTGTCCAGCGCGGCCTCCAGACGCGCGCTCACCTGGGTGGCGAGCAGCGAATTGCCGCCGAGTTCGAAGAAGTCGTCGTCCAAGCCGATCCGCGTGACGCCGAGCACGTCAACGAAGGTGCCCGCGACGATCTCCTCGAACGGTGTCGACGGCGCGCGAAACACCTTCGCCTCCAACACCGGCGCGGGCAAGGCATTCCGGTCCAGCTTGCCCATCGGCGTCAGCGGAACCTCGTCGAGCACGGTGATGGCCGTCGGCACCATGTGGGCGGGCAGACTCCGCTCGGCCAGCGCCGCCAATGCCGCGGTGTCCACGGATATCCCGTTGGCGGCATGCACGTAGGAGGCCAGGATCGTGGCTCCGCTGTCGAGTTGGTGGCCGACGGTGAGAGCGAGATCGACGCCGGGGTGCGAGGCCAGCACCGTATCGATCTCGCCGAGCTCGATACGGAAGCCGCGGATCTTCACCTGAGAGTCATTGCGGCCCACGTACTCGAGCTCGCCCGTTACCGTCCAGCGCACCAGGTCGCCGGTGCGGTAGAGCCTGCCGCTGCTCGGATCGAACGGATTCGCCACGAAGCGGGCGGCGGTGAGCGCCGGTTGGCCGTGGTAGCCGCGGGCCAGTTGGGCTCCGGCGACATACAGCTCGCCGACCACCCGGTCGGGCACCGGCGTCAGCCGATCGTTGAGCACGTATGCGGCGATCCCACGGATCGGCGCGCCGATGGTCACCGGCGCGCCCGGCGCCAGCGCCGCACTGATATTGGTCGCGACGGTGGCCTCGGTGGGACCGTAGGCGTCGAAGAACTCCCGGAACCGGCCGTCCGCGATCGGCACCACCCACCGCCGCACCAGTTCCGGCGGGCACACGTCACCACCGACGATGACCACGCCCAGATCGTCCAGCTCCACCGGATCCACCGATGCCAGCGCCGCCGGGGTGACGAACGCGTGCGTCACCGCTTCCCGGCGCAGCACCGTGGCGAGTTCCGTGCCGCCGTACACGGTCGGAGCCACTACCACCATGGTCGCGGCGCCGCCGAGGGCGAGCAGCAACTCCAGCACCGACGCGTCGAACGACGGCGACGCGAAATGCAGGGTGCGCGAGTTACGCGTCACGCGATAGCGCGCCCGTTGCTCGTCACAGAAGCGCGCCAACCCGGCCTGGGTGACGACCACGCCCTTGGGCTTTCCGGTGGATCCGGAGGTGTAGATGACATAGGCCGGATGTTCGGCGTAGAGCGGACGCACACGATCGAGATAGGTGATCAGTTCCGCCGGATACTTCTCCAGCAACTGTGTGCAGTCCGGAGTGTCGATGACCAGCCATTGGGCCAGGTCGGGCAGACCGTGGCGGGCCGAGGCGACGGTCAGGCCGAAGCTCACCCCGGAGTCGGCGATCATGTGCGCGACCCGATCCGCCGGATAGTTCGGATCCACCGGAACGAACCCGGCACCGGTCTTGGCCACCGCCCACACCGCGAGCACCGAATGCACCGACCGTGGCATGGCGACCGCCACCAGGTCTTCGGGACCGACGCCACCCTCGATGAGCAAACGCGCCAGCCGGGTCGACCGCTCGTCGAGTTCGGCGTAACTCAGCGCGACGGACCTACTGGTCGCGTCTGCGAAAACAACAGCTACCCCGGCCGGATTCGCCTCGACAGCGGCCGCGATCAGCTGCGGCAGGGTGGTGGTGCGTGCCCGTCCAATCCTGGTGGGGCGCATGCGAGCCGTGCGCGTCATGCGTACACCGCTGCCCATACCTCGTGCCGACGTTGTCCGACCACGCGAAACATGAAGCAGCTCACCTTACCTATTAACCCGAACGTGCTCCCCCCACAGCGTCCTACGCAAGAGCATCGCAGGGGCGCACGACAATCGTTACCGAGTGCACTCCGCGGTAGCTCGCGGCGGACACGGCACCGCTGCCGCGGGGACCGCCTACATTATGGGGTCGCGCGGCAAAATTGTGGCCGACTACCCGAGCAGATCGGGCAGGGCGAGGATCTCGACGCCATTTCCGCTGGCCTGCGCCGCGCGACCTGCACCGTCATCGAGCACCACCACCTGCAGTTCTGCCGAATCGATCGGGTCGACGGTGGCGAGACCGACGGCGTCGGTGAACAGATGCGTCACCCATTCGTCGGCCAGCACGGCCGGCAGCTCGGCCTCCCCGATTTCGGGTGCGATCACCACCGAGGCGCCGGTCGCGCCCGCGGCGACCACCTCGAGCACAGTGGCCAGCGTGTCCGGGCTGCCGTGCTGGAAGGTGCGGGATTCGAAGGTGAGCCCGGTGCGGACGGCGAGCCGATCGGCCACGGCCGCCAATTCGTCGTAGGTCAGCGTGCCGCCCGTCGCGGCGAGCACGAACGCCGGATCATCGCCACGCAGGGTTCGGGGCCGGCTCGCATAGGTCACCGGCTTGGCCGATTGGAGGCCGATTTCGGCGGCCACGGCGGGGTCGTCGAGCAGCAGCCAATCGGTGCCCGCGGTCGGCGATGCGCCGCGCGTGACCTCGCCGGCCGCACTGATGCCCACCTTGATGGCCGGCTCACCCGGCAGTGGCGAGTCCAGCGCCCGCACCAAAACCAGTGCGGCGCCCGCCTTCAGCACCGCCCAGATGGTGGTCACCGCATCGAGACCGCGATCGAGTCGAACGCCGACTCCGGCGCCGGGGCCGCAGCCGTGCCCGATCAGCACCCGGGCCAGTCGTGAGGAACGGGCGTCGAGGTCCTCGTAGGTCACCTCGGCTTCGCCGGACACCACCGCGGGTCCGGCCGGATCGGTTTCCACCGCGACGGCGAACAATTGGGCAGGCGCGATCCGCGCGGTCGACGCCGAATTCTCGGTGCTCGTCGCGACTGTCGCATCCCGTCCGGCAAGGACGCGATCGCGTTCCTTGGCGTCGAGGATGTCGATATCGCCGACACACACCTGCGGATCGGCGGCGACGGCGGCCAGGATGCGTTCGAAGCGGCGCGCGAATGTCTGCACCGTCGCGTCGTCGAAAATGTCGGTCGCATAGGCGAATACCGCGACCATGTCGGGCGAACCATCGGCGCGATGCCGCGGCTCGACGATCACCTGCAGGTCGAACTTCGCGGTGACCGCACCGCCGTCGAGTCCGGTGACCGAAAGCCCGGGCAATTCCAGGGTCGGCGCCTGGGCATCCTCGAAGGACAGCGCCACCTGGAACAGCGGATGGTGCGCGGCGGTGCGCGCGACGACCGTCTCCTCCACCACGCGCTCGAACGGAATGTCCGCGTTGGCGAATGCCGAAAGGTCAGTCTCCCTGGCCTGATCCACCAGTGCGGCGAAGCTGGTCCCGGCGTGCACTGCGGTGCGCAGCGTGAGCGAATTGACGAACATGCCGACCAGATCGTCGAGTGCACGCTCACCGCGCCCGGCGTAGGGCGTGCCGACCGTGATATCGGAGCTGCCGGACAACCGCGCCAGCAGCGCGGCCAACGCCGCGTGCACGACCATGAATAGCGTCGAATGGTGTTCCCGCGCAATGCGAACGAGACCCTCGTGCACCTCGGCGGGCACGCTGATCCCGGTCGATGCGCCACGCATGGACGGCACCTGCGGCCGCGGCCGATCCAGCGGAAGGTCCAGCGGGCCGGATAATCCGGCGAGTTGTGCGCGCCAGTACGCCAATTGCCGTGCGGCGACGGAGTTCTCGTCATCATCGGCGCCGATGACCTGGCGCTGCCAGATCGCGAAGTCCGCGTACTGCACCTCCAGCGGCCGCCAACCGGGCGAAGTGCCGTGGATGCGTGCGAGATACGCGGTCACCAGGTCACGGGACAGCGGCGCCATCGAGGCGCCATCAGCGGTGATGTGATGCACCACCAAGACCAGCAGATGCACCTCGGTGGCGCCTGGTCGGCGCAACGCAGCGGTGACATCGAGCAGCAGCGCCCGCACCGGAACCTGTGCTGTCACATCGAATCCGCGCGACATCATCTCGGTAAGACGCGCGACGGGGTCGGCGGTGATCTCGACCTGGAGGCCACTGGGCAGCATCTGGTCGACCGACAGGATCTCCTGATACGGCAGTCCACCGGGGCCGTCCGTCGGGTAGCGGGTGCGCAGCGATTCATGCCGCTCCAGCACGTCGGCGACGGCATACCGCAGCGCGGAGACATCCAGTGCGCCGGTCAGCCGGATCGCCATCGGGATGTTATAGGCGAGCGAATCCGGATCGAGCCGGTTCAGCACCCACATCCGTTGCTGGGCCAGCGACAGCGGCACCTGATCGGGCCGGACGGCGCGCTCCAGCGGCGGACGGGCGCCGACGCCGGCACCGGGCACGATCCGCGCCGCGAGCGCAGCAACGGTGCTGGCCTCGAACAACTCTCGCACTACCACATTCGCGTGCAGCGCCTCGTTGATTCGGGCGATGGCCTTGGTGGCGAGCAGCGAGTTGCCGCCGAGCACGAAGAAGTCGTCGTCGCGGCCCACCTCGGCGACGCCGAGCAGTCCGGCGAATACCTCGGCGACGGCCTGTTCGATCGGCGAGCCCGGGGCGCGGAAGGTGGCGTCGCTGACGAATTCCGGTGCGGGCAGTGCTTTTCGGTCGAGCTTGCCATTGGGGGTGAGCGGCAGTGCGTCGATGATCACGACCGCGTCGGGAACCATGTAGCCGGTGAGGAATTCGGCGACCCGGGTGCGAAGGTCGATCGGATCCAGCTGCGCCGCATCGGCATCCGTCGAAGCGGCGGGCACCACATAGCCGATCAGTCGATCGCCGGTGTGCTCGTCGGAGCGGACCAGCACGGCGGCCTGGCTCACCCCGGCGCAGCGCAACAGCGCGGATTCGATCTCGCCGAGCTCGATCCGGAACCCGCGCAGCTGCACCTGCTGATCGCCGCGGCCCGCGTACTCCAGGCCGGCCTCGCCGCCGAAACCGACCCAGCGGCCGACATCGCCGCTGCGATACATCCGAGATCCCGGCGCGCCGAACGGATTTGCCACGAAGCGGGTCGCGGCCAGCCCCGGCCTGCCGAGATAGCCACGCGACAGCTGGGCGCCCGCGACGTATATCTCCCCGGCCACCCCGACCGGAGCCGGATGCAGTCGGTTGTCGAGCACGTATGCGTCCAGCCCGGGCAGGGCCCGGCCGATCACACTCGCCGTATTGTCGACCAGCCGGTCGTCGAGCGACAGGAACGACACGTGCACCGTGGTTTCGGTGATGCCGTACATGTTCACCAGCCACGGCTCGTTCATCGCGTGCCGCTCGTACCAGGGTTTCAGCTGGCGCAGATCCAATGCCTCGCCGCCGAACACCACGTACCGCAGCGCCAACTTGCCCTGATCGGCGGCATGCGACGCCCGATCCGCCTCGGCCAGCTGATAGAACGCCGAGGGTGTCTGGTTGAGCACCGTCACGCGTTCGCGAATCAGCAACTCGCGGAACTGTTCCGGCGAACGTGAGGTGAGATGGTCGACCACCACCACGGAGCCGCCATTGGCCAGCGCACACCACAGCTCCCACACCGAGAAGTCGAAAGCGGAGGAGTGGAATAGCGTCCACACATCGGTCTCGTCGAACTCGAACAGCAGCTGGGTGTTGGCGAACAGCTCCAGCACATTGCGGTGCGCGACGCCGACGCCCTTGGGCGTGCCGGTCGAGCCCGAGGTGTAGATGACGTAGGCCAGATTGTCCGGGCGCAGCGCCGCGATCCGATCGACATTCTTGACCGTGGCGTCACTGAAGTCGACGGTATCCTCCAGCAGCACAACGGGAATAGCGCCGGAGGGCACGGCTTCCCGTTCGTTCACGGTGGTGAGCACACACACCGGCGCCGCGTCCGTGAGCATGAACTCCAGCCGCTGCGCCGGATAGGCGGTGTCGATGGGCAGGTACCCGGCGCCGGACATCAACACACCGAGCAGGGCGACGGGCAGGTCCTCGGTTCGCGGGACGGCAACGGCCACCAGCGATTCCGGCCCGGCGCCTCGGGCGATCAAGGCGCGCGCCACCCGGCTGGCTCGGCGGTGCAACTCGGCGAAGGTCAGGGCGGTATCACCGAAGCGCACCGCGAGGGCGTTGGGCCGCTGCTTCACCTGCGTCGCGACGAGGTCGACCAGCGTCACTTCGGGCACCCGCACGCCGGGTGTATTCCATTCGTGCAGTACGAGTTCGCGCTCCCCCGGCGCGAACACATCGATATCGCCCACCACCACAGCGGAATCGGCGGCCACCGCGGCCAGGATTTGACGGAAGCGATCGGCGAAGTCCCGCACGGTCGCCGCGTCGAACAGGTCGGTCGCATAGATGAATTGGGCCGAAATGCCTTGGGCGGCACCATCCGGATCAATATCCTCGACCACTTCGAGCTGCAGGTCGAACTTCGCCAGCGGTATCGCCATATCCGTGCCCGTGACGGTGAGACCGGGAAGTTCCAGCTCGGTCGGTGCCAGATTCTGAAAGGTCAGCATTACCTGGAACAGCGGATGCCGCGCCGTCGAACGGACCGGATCGAGTAGCTCGACCAGTCGCTCGAACGGCACATCCGCATTACCGAAGGCGTTCACGTCGATCCGGCGCACCTCGCGAAGCAGCTGATCGAAGGTGCTGCCCGGGTCGATATCGGTCCGCAGCACCAGGGTATTGACGAACATGCCGACCAGGTCGTCGATTGCGGCCTCGCCGCGGCCGGCGATCGGGGTGCCGATCGCGATGTCCCTGGTACCGGACAGTCGCGCCAGCAGTACCGCCAGTGCGGCGTGCACCACCATGAATAGCGTCGAATTGTGTTGTTGCGCAATGCCGCGCAGCGCCTCGTGCACCTGCACGTCGATACCGAAGCCGATGGCGGCGCCGCTGTTGGTGGCAACGACCGGACGCGGCCGGTCCACCGGCAGCTCCAATTGCCCGGGGAGCGCTGCCAATTCGTCCCGCCAGTAAGCGATCTGCTCGGCCAGCACCGAATTCGCGTCGTCCTCGCTGCCGAGGGCCGCGCGCTGCCAGATCGTGTAATCGGCGTACTGCACCGGCAGCGGGGACCAGTCCGGCTCCGCACCGCGGGATCGATTCGCGTACGCGGACATCAAGTCCCGGGTCAGCGGGCCGATCGAGAAGCCGTCGCCCGCGATGTGGTGGACCACGCACACCAGCACATGCTCGGATTCGCTCAGCTGGAACAGCCGCAGCCGCACCGGCGGCGCCGCGGTCACGTCGAATCCGCCGACCATGGTTTCGGTGACGAATCGCGGCAGATCGATCTCGGCCGCGGCCTGCACCGTGAGATCCGCAACCGCCCCGGCATCTTCGACGGGCAGCACGACCTGGAAGCCCTCGCCGTCGACATCCGGATAGATCGTGCGCAGCGACTCGTGCCGCGCCACCACATCGCGCACCGCGTCCCGCAGCGCGTCGATATCGAGCCGACCGGACAGCCCCACCGCGACCGGAATGTTGTTGACCGCGCTGGCCGGATCGAACCGGTTCAGGAACCACATCCGTTGCTGCGCATACGACAGCGGAATCCGGTCGGGCCGCGCCACGGTACCCAGCGCGGGCCCGGCGGCCGCGTCAGTCAGCCGCTCTACCCGCGCGGCCAGCGCCACAACCGTGGACGCCTCGAAGAGCAACTGCACCGGCACCCGCACCTCGAGTGCGTTGCCGATGCGGGCTGTGGCCTGCACCGCAAGCAGTGAATTGCCGCCCAGCTCGAAGAAGTCGTCGTCCGCGCCGACCCCTTCGTCCTCCGGTTCGTCGGCGACCAGCAGCACCTGGAAGACGTCGGCGACAATCCGCTGCACCGGTGTGGACGGTGCGCGGAACTGCCGGGTCGCGAACACCGGTTCGGGCAACGCCGCGCGGTCGAGCTTGCCGACCGGGGTCAGCGGAATGTCGTCGAGCACCATGATCGCCGTGGGAACCATGTACGCGGGCAACGATTTTCCGACGAAGGCCGCGAGTCGGCCGGTATCGACGGTGCGGCCCGGGTGCGGCAGCACGTAGGCGACCAGTGCCATCACCCCCGACGGCAGCGTGGTGCCGAGGGTCGCGGCGAAGTCGATATCGGGGTGGGCGGTCAGCGCGGTGTCGATCTCACCGAGTTCGACGCGCAGGCCGCGGATCTTCACCTGGAAATCGGAGCGGCCCAAATATTCGAAGACGCCATCGGATTCGCGCCGCCGGACCAGGTCGCCGGTGCGGTAGAGCCGGGCGCCCTCGGTGCCGGTGCCCGTGCCGAACGGATTGGCCACGAAACGTTCCGCGGTCGAACCCGCCCGTCCGAGATAGCCCTGTGCCAGCGCCACTCCGGACACGTACAGCTCGCCGAGCACACCGGCGGGCACCGGCCGCATGCGCGAATCCAGGACAAACGCGCCGACCCCCGGGATGGTCGAACCGATGGTGACGGGCTCGCCGGGCCGCATCGGTTCGGTGGTGGTGACCATGACGGTGGCCTCGGTCGGGCCGTAGGCGTTGTAGAGCTCGCGGTCGGCGGTGGCCCAGCGCCCGACGAGCTCGGGATTGACCCGGTCCCCGCCCAATACGACAACCCGCAGCTCATCCAGATCGGTGGCCTCGACCGACTCCAGCGCGCCCGGGGTGATCAACAGGTGGGTGATCCGTTCCCTGCGCACCAGCTCGGCCAGCTCGGCGCCGCCGAACACCTGTGGCGGCACGATCACCAGCGTGGCGCCCGAGTAGAACGTGAACAACATCTCCATCAGCGAGAAATCGAAACTCGGGGAGCTCAGCTGCGTCACCCGGGACTCGCCCGTCACCCCATAGCGCTCGCACTGCGCGGTGACCATGCCGACCAGACCGGTGTGGGTGACCACGACACCCTTCGGCAGCCCGGTCGACCCAGAAGTATAGATGGCATAGGCCGGATGCGTTTCGACGAGCGGCCGGACGCGATCGGTATAGGAAATCGGATACTCCGGCCGGGCGGCGAACCGTTCGGTGACCACCGGATCGTCGAGTTCGATCCAGTAGACCAAGGTCCCGAGGCCCGCGCGATGCGCACGGGTGGTCAAACCGAAAACAGCACCCGAATCGGACAGGATGTGCGCGATCCGGTCCGCCGGATACGCCGGATCGACCGGCACGTACGCGGCGCCGGTCTTCGCGACGGCCCACACCGCGAGCACCGACTCCACCGAACGGGTGATCGCGATCGCCACCAGATCGCCAGGTCCGGCGCCGCGATCGATCAACTCGCGTGCCAGCCGCGAGGACGCCTCGTCCAGCTCGCGGTAGGTGAGCTCCCGCTGATCGGCGGGCGCACCCGTCGGATTGAACCGGATCGCCACCGAATCCGCCGCGGACTCGACCGCGGCGGTCAGCAGCTGCCCGAAAAGCGGTGCCCCCGACCGGCGACGACGGCTACCACGAACAGAACGCCGAGCAGTATCCATTCGAGTGCATTCACCTCTCGCGTCAAGCTGGGCCGCGCGGCCGAACTATCTCCAAACCCCCGCCCCCGAGGTGTCTATCGGGGCCGATACGCCCGTGCAACGAGACAAGTGTAGGCGGCCGACGGCGACCGCCCGAGTTGTGTCTGCACATCTGTTCGGGGTATGTCGGATGTTGCAAAGCCTTGCAGCGTCCATCACCTCCATCGAGTGTGCGCACGCGGTGTTACGCCCCAGTAAGGTGCATTCTCACCCGGGGCCGATTTCGAGGGGGTTACTTTGGCAGATAATCCGACTAGCCGATGATTCAGATTTCCCGAATTATCGGCGCGCTGGTCAGCACCTTTCCGATCGGATCGAGCGCGCAGACGGCCGTCGGCCGCCGATGTGTGGAAGGCACGGCATGGTCAGGCGCTGTGCCGCCCACCACATCGATGCGGGTAGCCCGTACTGGCTCAGATCGACCGGCGGTGCCAGGTCTCGCTCAGTACCTTGCCGATCCGGGCGAGAGCGGGATCGGTCGTCAGCCGCCAATGGGATGCCTCGACGGGGTGATTGTGCACAGTGCCGACCACAGCGTCGGCCCAGGTCGCAACACCGGCACTGCCGGTCGGGTCATCGTGGGCCGCGGTGAAATACACGAGATCACCCACGAACGGGCGGGCACGGTATGCGCCGATCAACGCGGCCGAACGGATACCCGCGTCCAGCACCCGGGCGATCCGGTCGGCGCCGAACGAGGCGAACGGCTCCGGCAACCGGGCCAACCGCTCCGCGAGGCGCGCGACATCCACGTCGGCATCGAGGCCGAGTTCGCCGGCATGGCCGCCGAGCAGACCGCCGAGCAACTCGGCCAGCGGCAGGGTCTCTATCTCGCCGTCCATGGCAACCAGATGGCTGTCCATCATCGCGAGCAGCGCCACCTGCTCGCCCTCGTTCTGCAGTTGAACCGCCATCGCGTGGGCGATGACGCCACCGAGCGACCAGCCGAGCAGGTGATACGGCCCCTCCGGCTGTATCACGCGGATCTCCTTGACGTAGCGCCGCGCCCAGTCCTCGATCGACTCCGGCAGCGCCTCGTCCGACCCGAGCACCGGCGACTGCAGACCATAGATCGGACGGTCCTGGCCGAGGTGCGCGGCCAGACCCGCGAACGACCACGCGATGCCGCCGATCGGATGGACGCAGAACAACGGTTCGGCCGCACCGAACGGCCGCAGCGGCAACACCACATCGAATGCGGCGCCGGCGTCGAAGCGACCCGCCGCGCGCGCCTCCAACTCGGCGATCAGTTCGGCCGGAGTGGGCGCGGTGAACAACGACATCACCGGCACCTGCACCGCCAACGCGGCACTCAGCCGCGCCGCCAACTTGGTGGCGACCAAGGAGTTACCGCCATGCTCGAAGAAGTTGTCGTCCAAGCCGATTCGCTCGATCCCGAGCACGTCCGCGAACGCGGCGCAGATTTCGGTCTCCCACACTGTCTGCGGGCCGCGGTATTCACCGGCGGCGGATTCTGGCTCCGGCAAGGCTTTTCGGTCCAACTTGCCGTTCACGTTCAGCGGCAACGCGGCGAGCACTACGAACGCCTCGGGCACCATGTACGACGGCAAAGCAACGCTCAGCGCCGATTTCACGCGCGCCACATCCACACCAGCGGCGAGATCGGCGGGCACCAGGTAAGCGACCAGGCGATCACCGGTCCGCGAATCGGACTTCGCGAGCACCGCGGCCTGCCCGATCTCCGGCACTGCCGCCAACGCGGCCTCGATCTCACCGAGCTCGATCCGGAAGCCACGGATCTTCACCTGGAAGTCCGTGCGGCCCCGATATTCCAGCTCGCCACCGGCGTTCCAGGCCACCAGATCGCCGGTGCGATACATCCGGCCATCCGACTGGAAAGGATCGGCGACGAACCGATCCGCGGTCAGCTCGGCCCGACCGAAGTAGCCACGCGCCAACTGTGTTCCGGCCAAATACAACTCACCGGCGACGCCTACCGGGACCGGGCGCAGTCGCGCGTCGAGCACGTAGACGCGGCTGTTCCACTCGGGCGTACCGATGGATACCGCAACCTGGTCGTCCGCGGCGACCCGGTGGCTGGTGATCGACACCGCCGCCTCGGTCGGACCGTACAGATTGAATAGTTCCTTCTGCGGATAGGTGCGCCGGAAGCGCTGCGCGAGCACACCGGGCAGCGCCTCACCGATCGCAAGCACGCGCCGCAGCGTGAAGGGCAGCTGACCGACCAACAGTGCGTCGAGCATCGAGGGCACCACGTGCAACGTGGTCACCGACTCCCGCGCCATCAGATCATTCAGGTACGCGGGATCGCGGTGTCCATCCGGCGAGGCGATCACCAACCGACCACCGCACATCGCGGCCGACCAGAACTCCCACACCGAAAGGTCGAAGGTGGCGGCCGTCTTCAACAGCACCGCATCGCCTGGGCCGAGTCCGAATTCCGCTGTCTTCCAGAGCAATTGGTTCACAATCGCGCGGTGCGGTACGGCAACGCCCTTCGGGCGGCCGGTCGAACCCGAAGTGAAGATGACATACGCCGTGTGCTCAGGGCGCAGCGGGGCCATCCGCTCGTCGTCGGAGATCGGCGTCGCGTCTACACCGTCGGGCGCGAGTTCCTCCAGCCGAACCACCGGTGCGGCAGCGGAATCGAAGGCGGCGTCCGCGTTCGACAGCACGCACACCGGCCGCACGGTCTCCAGGATGTACCCGGACCGCTCGACGGCCTGATCGGGATCGATCGGGACATACGCGCCACCGGCTCGCGCCACCGCGTACATGGCGATCACCAGGTCGACGGAGCGACGCAGCGCGAGCGCGACCCGTGACTCCGGACCAACACCCAACGAGATCAGATGCCGGGCAAGCCGATTCACCCGCGCGTCCAGCTCGCCATAGCTCACCGGAACGCCATCCGCGCCGACGAGCGCGATCGCGCCGGGCGCCGCGGCGGTGGCCGCATCCAGCAACGACACCAGGGTGGCATCGGTGTCCACGGCATGCTCGGTCGCATTGCGCCCGGACACCAGTTCGGCCCGTTCGGCCGCCTCGAGCAGTTCGATGTCACCGACGGCGGTGCGCGGGTCGGCGACGATCGCGTCGAGCAGCCGGGTGAATCGGTCGACGAAGCCGCGCACCGTCGATTCGTCGAATAGATCGGTGGCGTAGGTGACGGCGCCGACGATCCCCGCGGGCGCGCCCGCCTCGTCATAGGTGTCGGCCACGATCCAATGCAGGTCGAACTGCGACAACCCGGCGTCGTAATCCACACCCGACACCGTCAGATCGGGCAATTCCAGCCTGGACTGCGCCAAGTTCTGGAATGACAAACCCACCTGGAACAACGGATGCCGCGCCGTCGAGCGCACCGGATTCAGCACCTCGACCAGCCGCTCGAACGGCACATCCGTGTGCGCGAACGCCTGGATGTCCGTTTCCTTCTGGCGCACAAGCAGATCCGCGAACGCCTCGCCCGCGTCGACCTCGGTTCGGAACACCACGGTGTTGACGAACATGCCGATCAGATCGTCCAGCACCGCCTCGCCGCGACCCGCAAGCGGCGTACCGATCGCAATGTCGTCGGTGCCCGACAGCCGCGCAAGCAATACCGCCAACGCCGCGTGCACGACCATGAACAGAGTGGCGCCCTCGCCGCGCGCCAGGTCCGCCAATGCCTGATGGGTCGCGGCGGCGATGCGCACCTCGACCTTGCCGCCCGCGAACGATTGCACCGCGGGACGCGGTCGATCCGAGGGCAGATCCAGCTGATCCGGCAAACCCGCGAGCGCCTGCTGCCAGTAGGCAACCTGCTTGGACGCCAGCGAATTCGGGTCGTCCTCGCTGCCGAGCAGGTCCCGCTGCCAGATGCTGTAGTCGGCGTACTGCACCTCGAGCGGCGCCCAACCGGGCGCTGACCCGGCCGCGTGAGCCGCGTAGGCCGTCATCAGATCCCTGGTCAACGGCCCCATCGACGAACCGTCACCGGCAATGTGGTGCACCACCAGCGCCAGCATGTACTCGGCGGTCGCACCGTCCGCACCCTCGATGGCGAACAGCGCGACCCGCACCGGCACCTCGACGGTGACGTCGAAGACCGTCGCCATGAACTGCAAGACAGCGGCTTCGAGCTGCGCGGGCGCGACAGTCTGGACCGCGCACTCGGGCACCGACTGCTCCGGCGTCAAGATCAGCTGGACCGGGCCATCCTCGGTCTGCGGGTAGACGGTCCGCAAAACCTCGTGCCGTGCAACCAGATCCGCGACCGCGGCCTGCAATGCGGCGACATCCAGCGCGCCGCTCAATCGCACCGCGATCGGAATATTGTACGCGGCCGACCCGGCGTCGAACCGGTTGAGGAACCACATCCGCTGCTGCGCGAGCGAGAGCGGAATCCGCTCCGGCCGCGGCCTGGCGACCAGCGCCGTGCGACCACCGCCACCGGCGTACTCTGCCAGCTTGACAGCCAGCCCGGCCACCGTCGACGACTCGAACAGCGACCGCACCGGCACCCGGGTGTCCAGCGCGGCACCGAGCCGCGCCATGAGTTGGGTGGCGATCAGCGAGTTGCCGCCGAGTTCGAAGAAATCGTCCTCCGCACCGACCGGCTCGGCAGTGCCGAGCAGTTCGGCGAAGTGTTCGGCGACCAGGGTCTCCATCGGCCCCGACGGCGCACGGAAAACCTTGGCGCGCAATTGCGGAGCGGGCAGCGCCCGCCGATCCAGCTTGCCCACCGGTGTCAGCGGGATCTCGTCGAGCACCATGATCGTGGTCGGCACCATGTGCGCGGGCAGGTGCTGGGTGGCCAGCGTCGTCAGCTCGTCGGTGTCCACCGACGCACCCGCCGCCGCATGCACGTAAGCGGCGAGAATCGTTGCGCCACTATCGAGTTCGTGACCGACAGTGACCGCGAAATCGACATCGTGGTGAGCGGCGAGCACCGCGTCGATCTCACCGAGCTCGATGCGAAAGCCACGAATCTTCACCTGGAAGTCGTTGCGGCCCAGGTACTCCAGTTCCTGGCCCACGGTCCAGCTCACCAAATCGCCGGTGCGATAGAGCCGGGAACCGGGCGGACCGAACGGATCGGCGACGAACCGGGCCGCGGTCAATCCCGGCCGCGCATGATAGCCGCGGGCCAGCTGCACCCCGGTGATGTACAGCTCGCCGACGGCGCGATTCGGTGTCGGTGTCAGCCGCTCGTCCAGCACGTATTCGGTCACCGCGCGAATCGGCCCGCCGATGGTCACCGGCTCGCCGACCACCATCGAATCGCTGATGTTGACCATGATCGTGGTCTCGGTGGGTCCGTACCCGTTGAAGAACTCCCGCTCCCCGACGGAGATCGGTAATGCCCAGCGCCGCACCAACTCCGGCGGACACGCCTCGCCACCGGCCACCACAACCCGCAGCTCGCCGAGACCCTCGGGATTGAGCGAGGCGAGCACGGCCGGGGTGATGAATGCGTGCGTCACCCGTTCCCGGTGCAACAGCGCGGCCAACTCGTCGCCGCCGTACACGGTCGGCGCCACCACCACCATCGTCGCGGCGGCACCGAGCGCGAGCAGCAACTCCAGCACCGACGCGTCGAAGGAGGGCGACGCGAAATGCAGTGTCCGGGCGGTTGGCGTCACCCGATAGCGCTCACGCTGTTCGTCGCAGAAGCTCGACAGCCCGGCCTGGGTGACGACAACGCCCTTCGGCAGGCCGGTCGATCCGGAGGTGTAGATGACGTAGGCGGGATGGTCGGCGCGCAATAATCGCACCCGGTCGGCGTTGGTGATCGGATCCGGCAGCTGCACCTGTAGCGCGGGCTCGAGGTCCGGTGCGTCGATCGCGAGCCATTCCACTCGATCCGGCAGCTCATCGCGCACCGACGAGACGGTCAGTCCGAGCACGGCGGCGGAATCGGAGACCATGTGCGCGACGCGATCGGCCGGGTAGTTCGGGTCGACCGGAACGAAGCCCGCCCCGGTCTTCGCCACGGCCCACGCCGCGAGCACCGACTCCACCGAGCGCGGGACGCCGAGGACCACCAGATCCTCCGGGCCGACACCGCGCTCGATCAGCAATCGGGCCAGGCGGGTCGAGCGCTCGTCGAGTTCGGCGTAACCGAGCTGGGCGATCGTCGTGGTGGCATCGGCGAAGACAATGGCGGTGCCGCTGGGATTGGCCTCGACGGCGGTGGCCATCAACTGCGGCAGGGTGGTGACCCTCGGCCGTCGGGTTCCGGTCGGGCGTACGCGAGCCGGGCGGGTCATGCGTTCGCCACCGCTCGGTCACCGCGCCGCTGCGCTGCCCGCTCGTTACCGAACACTCCGACCATTAAGAGAATCTCCCTAGCCACTGTCATCACATACGCACACACCGATCATCGGCGTGTGTTCGTTACCGGCGTCCGATCGTCAGCAACTCGTCGAGCAGGACCACCTCGGCCGATCCGGACACCGACACCGACCCGACCGACTGGCCGTCATCGAGCACCACTGCCTGTAGATCTTCCAGCAACGCGGTATCGATGGCATCCAGGGCCGCCCGATCGGCGAGCAAATGGGTGACCCACTCGTCGGCGAGCGAGGCCGCCAGGTCGGATTCGACGAGCTCCGGCACCACGATCAGGGAAGCTCCGGTCGCGCCCGCGGCAACCACCTCGAGCAGCGCGGCCGGTGAATCCGAGCGGCCGTGCTGATAGGTGCGGGAGTCGACGGTGAGGCCGGTGCGCGTGCGCAGCCGGTCGGTGGCCGCGGCGAGTTCGTCGTAGCTCATCGTCGCGCCGGTTGCGGCGATCACCAGCGCCGGATCGTCGCCACGCAGCACGCCGGTCCGATTCGCGTAGGTCACCGGACGGGCCGATTGCGCGGCGATCCGGGCGACGGTGGCCGGGTCGTCCAGCCGCAGCCACTCGACACCGCCGGTGTCGACCGGGCCATGGCCGACGGTCAGCCCGACCTTGACTACCAGCTCGGCAGGCGTCGGCATATCGGGTGAGGTAAGCAGCACAAGTGCGGCACCCGCCTTGAGCACGGCCCACACCGCGACCACTGAGTCGGTGCCGCGGTCGAGTCGGACCGCCACCCCGACACCGGGACCGCAGCCGTGTCCGATCAGCACCCTGGCCAGGCGCGAGGAGCGGGCGTCGAGATCCTGGTAGGAGATTTCCTCCTCGCCCCACACCAGCGCGGGTGCGTCAGGATCGTCCTCCACTGCGGCGGCCAACGCCTGGGTCAACCGGGTCCCGTTGGTGGCGTGGCCCGCGTTCGGCTCCGTGGGTGCTGCGGGCGCGGCGTGCACCCGGTCGCGCTCCTCGGCGTCGAGAATGTCGATATCGCCCACGAGCACCCCCGGATCGGCGACCACCGCGGTCAAGATACGAACCAGCCTGCGGCCGAATGCCTGCGCGGTGGTTTCCTCGAAAAGTTCTGCGGCATAGGTGAATACCGCGGCGATCTCGCCGGGCTGTCCGCCCCCCAGCTGGCGCGGTTCGACGACAAGCTGCAGATCGAACTTCGCCGGAAGTTCGCCGGAATCCATTGCCCCGACGGTCAATCCGGGCAGTTCCAGGGTGGGCTGCTCCAGATTCTGGAAGGCAAGCATCACCTGGAACAGCGGGTTCTGCGCTGCCGAGCGACCGGGCACGACGGCCTCGACGACCCGCTCGAACGGGATGTCCGCGTTGGCGAAGGCAGACAGATCTGTCTCGCGGGACAGCTCGACCAGTTGGTCGAAACTCGATGTCCGCTCGACCGGCGTGCGCAATGTCAGCGTGTTGACGAACATGCCGACCAGCTCGTCGAGCGCCTGCTCGCCGCGACCCGCGATCGGGGTGCCGATCGCGACATCCGAACTGCCCGAGAGCCGGGTCAGCAGCACGGCCAGCGCCGCGTGCACGACCATGAACAGCGAGGAACGGTGCTCGCGCGCGATGCGGATCAGACCCTCGTGCACGTCGGCCGGAATGGTGAAGCCCACCGAAGCGCCGCGGTTGGACGGCACCGGAGGTCGCGGACGATCCAGCGGCAGTTCCAGCGTGCCGGAGAATCCGGCCAGCTGTTCGCGCCAGTATGCCAATTGCCTTGCGGCGACGGAGTTCTCGTCGTCGTCGGTGCCGATGACCGCGTGCTGCCACAACGCGAAGTCGGCGTACTGCACCGCCAGCGGCGACCAGCCGGGCGCTTCGCCGCCGACCCGCGCGATGTACGCGCCCATCAGGTCGCGGGCCAGCGGCGCGAAAGAGGCGCCGTCGGCCGAAATATGGTGTGCGACAAGGACGAGGAGATGATCGTCCGCGGCGCCGTTGGCGAGCAGCGCGATCCGCACCGGAACCTGCGCGGTGACATCGAATCCGGCGGACATCAGCTCGGTGACGCGGGCGAGGACATCCGCGGGCGTCTCGACCTGGAGTCCATCCGGCAACCCCTCGGCGACGGACAGCACCTCCTGGCGCGCCTGCCCACCGACACCGGTCGTCGGGAAGCGGGTGCGCAGCGATTCGTGCCGCACCAGCACATCCTCGACGGCCAGCCGCAGCGCGGGTACGTCGAGCGTGCCGGTCAGCCGGATCGCGAAAGGCAGGTTGTAGGCCGGGGATTCCGGAGCGATCTGGTTGAGCACCCACATCCGCTGCTGTGCAAGCGACAGCGGCACCAACTCCGGCCGGGCGGCTCGCGTCAACGGCGGACGGGCCGCGGCATCGCGGCCGACGCCCGGCACGATCCTGGCCGCGAGCGCGGCGACCGTCGTCGCCTCGAACAGATCCCGCACCGCGACATTGGTTTCCAGTGCGTCGTTGATCCTGGCGACGGCACGGGTAGCCAGCAGCGAGTTACCGCCGAGGGCGAAGTAATCGTCATCGGCGCCGACCCGCTCGACACCGAGCACCTCGGCGAACACGGCGGCGACGAGCTCTTCCGACTGCGTGACCGGGGCACGGAACGTACGGGCGGTGAACGTCGGCGCGGGCAGCGCCTTGCGGTCCAGCTTGCCGCTGGTGTTCAGCGGGAAGGCCTCGAGCACCACGATCGCGGCCGGAACCATATAGGACGGCAGGACTTCCGAGATCGCGGCGAGCAACTGCTGCTGCTCGAGCTGCTGCCCCGGACGCGCCACCACATAGCCGACCAGCTGATCGCCGGTCGCCGACGCCACCACCAGCGCCGCCGCCTGGCTCACCGTCGACTGAGCAAGCAGCGCCGTCTCGATCTCGCCGAGCTCGATGCGCTGGCCGCGGAACTTCACCTGGAAGTCGGTGCGGCCCAGATATTCCAGCCTGCGCGGGTTTTCGCGCCACACCACGAGGTCACCGGTGCGATACATGCGGGCACCGGACTCGAACGGGTTGGCCACGAACCGATCCGCGGTCAGATCAGGACGGGCAACATAGCCGCGCGCCAGCTGATCGCCCGCCAGATACAGCTCGCCGACCACACCCGCCGCTGCGGGACGCAGCCGCGAGTCCAGCACGTACACCTGGGTATTCCACTGCGGCAGGCCGATCGGCACAGTGGCGAGCTCGCCGACGCGCGCCGGCCAGTAGGTCACCGACACCGCTGCCTCGGTCGGCCCATACAGGTTGTGCACGGTCGCGTCCGAGACCGCGGCGAGTGCGGTCACCGTCTCCGGCGGCAGCGCCTCGCCGATCGCGAATACATCACGCAGCGTCGGGCAGGCGCCCGGTACGGTGTGCGCGGCGAAAACGGTCAGCATCGATGGCACGAAGTCGGTGGCGGTAACACGTTGCGAGGCAATCGTTTCCGCGATGTAGGCCGGGTCGCGGTGGCCGTCGTGGGTAGCCACCACCAGCTTCGCCCCGGCACGCAGCGGCATGAAGTAGCCCCACAGCGACACGTCGAAGGTGGTGGCGGTCTTCTGCAGGTACACGTCGGCCGGCCCGAACGGATACTGCGCGAGCATCCATTCCATCTGGTTGTTGATCGCCGCATGCGAGATCGCCACGCCCTTCGGGCGACCGGTGGAACCGGAGGTGAAGATCACGTAAGCGGGATTGTCCCGCGATACCGGGCGCAGCAGCTCCGCCGCGTCGATCGGTGCGCCGGAGAAGCCGGCCAGATCCACGGTGTCCAGATGCAGCACCGTCGTATCGTCGGCAACCGCAATCGCATCCGCGGTCGTGGTCAGCACACACACCGGCGCGGCGGTGTCCAGGATGTGCGCGATCCGCTCGCTCGGGTGATCCGGGTCGAGCGGCACATACGCACCACCGGCGGCGACGATCGCGTACATGCCGACGACCAGGTCCAGCGAACGCCGAACCGCCAGGCCCACCAGCGATTCCGCGCCGACGCCCTGGCCGATCAGCAACCGGGCCAGCTTGTTGACCCGCTCGTCGAATTCGCGATAGGTCAGCTCGGCGCCCTCGTAGGCCACGGCCACCGCATCCGGCGCCGCCGCGGCCGCGCGCCGGTACCCGTCCAGCAGCAGCTCCTGCGCAACCGGCTGACGAGTGTCGTTCCAGTCCACCAGGATTCGCCGTAGCTCCGTGGGCTCCAGTAGCTCGACCGTGCCAACGGTCCGGCGCGGATCGTCGGCCATCGCGGCAAGCACCTTGATCAGGCGCTGCGCGAACCCTTCCACCGTCGCCGCGTCGAACAGGTCGACCGCGTACACGAAGGTCGCCGACATGCCGCCGGGCACACCGTCGTCCTCGCGCGGCACGACGGTCAGCTCAAGATCGAACTTCGCCATCGCGACACCGAGATCCACACCCGACACCGTGAGCCCGGGCAATTCCAGCTCGGTCTGCGCCATGTTCTGGAAGTACAGCATCACTTGGAACAGCGGATGCCGCGCCATCGAGCGCGCCGGGTCGAGCAGTTCCACCAGACGCTCGAACGGCACGTCCGCGTGTCCGAAAGCCGCGACGTCGACCTCGCGGAACTCGCGCAGCAGTTCGTCGAACGACAGGTCCGGGTTGATATCGCTGCGCAGCACAAGGGTATTGACGAACATGCCGATCAGGTCGTCCAGCGCGGCCTCGCCACGGCCGGCGACCGGGGTGCCGATCGCGATATCCCTGGTGCCGGATAGTCGCGCGAGCAGCACGGCGAGCGCGGCGTGCACCACCATGAACAGCGTCGAGTTGTGGCTCTGGGCAAGTCGATTCAGCGCCGCATGGGTGTCGGCGTCGATATCGAAGCCGAAGCCGGCGCCGCGGTTGGACATCACCGCGGGCCGCGGGCGATCGGCGGGCAGTTCCAATTGCTCGGGCAGCCCGGCCAATTCATTGCGCCAGAAGGCGATCTGCTTGGCCAGCAACGATTCCGGATCGTCCTCGGCGCCGAGCACCTCGCGCTGCCAGATCGCGAAGTCCGCGTACTGCACGTCCAGGGGCGCCGGCCGCGACCCTCCGCCGCGCGCCCGATCGGAATAGGCGGAAATCAGGTCGCGGGTGAGCGGGCCCATGGAGAAGCCGTCGGCGGCGATGTGGTGCACGATGCACACCAGCACATGCTCGGATTCGCTCAGCTGGAAGACACGCAACCGGATCGGCGGCGCTACCGGCACATCGAATCCCGCGACGGCAACGCCGATGACGAGTTCGGGCAGGTTTTCCGAGGTGGCGGGCACGACCTCGAGCTCCGGCACCGCACGGGGATCGTCGAGCGGCAGCACGAGCTGAGTGCCCTCGCCGTCGACCTCCGGGTACACCGTCCGCAACACCTCGTGGCGGGCGACCAGGTCCCGGCCAGCGGCACGCAGCGCGTCGATATCGAGCGCACCGGACAACCGCACCGCGAGCGGAATGTTGTTGACACCGCTGGCCGGATCGAACCGATTGAGGAACCACATCCGCCGCTGCGCGTACGACAGCGGAATTGGTTCAGGGCGCGCCTGCGCCCGCAGCGCGGGCACGGCCGACGCGCCGGTCTCTTCCTCGACCCGCGCGGCCAGTGCCTCGACCGTGGACGCCTCGAACATCAATCGCACCGGCACCCGCGCGTCCATGGCGCCACCGATGCGCGCCACGGCCTGGGTGGCCAACAGCGAGTTGCCGCCGAGCTCGAAGAAATCGTCGTCGGCGCCGACCCGGGCCTCCGGGTCGTCGGGAGACAGCAGCGCCGCGAACACGTCGGCGACGATCTGCTCGACCCGCGTCGAGGGCGCACGGAATTCGCGCGCCGCGAAAACCGGTTCCGGCAGCGCCGAGCGCTCGAGCTTGCCCACCGGGTTCAGTGGAATCGAGTCCAGCACCATGATGGCCTGGGGAATCATGTAGGCGGGCAACATTTCCCCGACATGTGCGGCGAGCGCGGCGGTGTCCACCGCGACCCGGTTCCCGCTGTCGTCCATGCGCGGCAGCACATACGACACCAGCGCGGTCACCCCCGAGGGCAGGTCCCGCCCAAGGGTCGCCGCGAAGTCGATATCCGGGTGATCGCTGAGCGCGTTGTCGATCTCACCGAGCTCGATGCGCAGACCACGAATCTTCACCTGGAAATCGGAGCGGCCCAAATGCTCGATATCCCCGGATTCGGTGCGCCGCACCAGATCACCGGTGCGATACAGCCGTGCCCCCGCAGTGCCTGCCTCTTCGCCGAACGGGCTGGCCACGAACCGCTCCGCGGTCAGCCCGGGCCGGCCGAGATAACCCTGCGTGACACCCGGTCCGGCCACATACAGTTCGCCGACCACGCCGACCGGAACCGGGCGCAATCGCGAATCCAGAACGAACGCACCGATACTGGCGGCGAGGGCCTTGCCGATCGTGATCGGATCGCCGACGCTCAGCGGGTCGGAGGCGGTCATGACGACGGTGCCCTCGGTCGGGCCGTAGAAGTTGTACACCTTGCGGCCGTCGCGAACCCAACGCCCGATCAACTCGGGCAGCAACCGCTCGCCGCCGATCACCAGCGAACGCAGCTCGACCAACCCGGCCGGATCGACCGAATCCAGCGCCCCCGGCGTGATCATCACGTGGGTGACCCGCTCCCGGCGCAGCAGGTCGGCGAGTTCGGCGCCACCGAACACTCCGGGCGGCGCGACCACCAGCGTCGCTCCGCTGGTGAAGGTCATGAAGAACTCCATGATGGAGAAGTCGAAGCTCGGCGAGCTCACGTGCAGCACCCGTGCGTCGCCGGTGACCTCGAGCTTCTCCCGAACGCCCGCCACCGTGGACAGGCCGGAGTGAGCGACCGCGACACCCTTCGGCCGTCCGGTGGATCCGGAGGTATAGATGATGTAGGCGAGGTGCTGTTCGGTGAGCGTGCCGAGGCGGTCGGCGTAAGAGATGGGGTGCGCGGGTCGGGTCGCGATGCGTGCGGCGTGCACGGCGTCGTCGAGTTCGATCCAGTCGATGGACGTCCCGAGCACGGCGCGGTGCGCCGCGGTGGTCAGGCCGAGGGTCGCCCCGGAGTCCGACAGGATGTATTCGATGCGATCCGCCGGATAGGACGGATCGACCGGCACGAAGGCCGCACCCGTCTTAGCGATCGCCCACATCGACACGATCGACTCGACCGAACGGGTGATGCCCACCGCGACGAAGCCGCCGGGGCCTACGCCGCGGTCGATCAGTTCACGCGCGAGCCGGGATGAGGCCTCGTCCAATTCGCGGTAGGTGAGCTCGCGCTGGTCGGCCGGATTGCCGGTCGGGTTGAACCGAATCGCCACCGAATCGGCCGCCGACTCCACCGACGCGGTCAGCAGTTGCCCGAATAGTGGGGTGCCCGACCGACGACGGCGGCTTCCGCGGACAGATCGACGAGCACCATCCATTCGAGTACTTTCACCTCATCACATAGAGCACGGCCGCGCCGCCGAACAATCCCCCACCCCAACTCCACGGGCTTTGACGCCCCGAGTCAGCGCGGTTCGAGCAATCATATAAGCAATGCGAATCACCGAGCCGGGCCTCGGCTCTTCGCGGGCACCGGCCACGACATCGATAGGCGACCGTTCGACTATCGGGCGCAATTCGTCCTACGTCGCCGCGTTTACCCTATCCGTGAGGGAGTTCACAGCCAACCTCGGCGAGTCGCCTGAACTCCGGCCTGGAACCGCGTGCTGGCGCCGAGTCGCTCCAGCAGCCGAGCGGTACGGCGCACCACCGTGCGCCGGGACATGCCGAGCCGGCGCGCGATGGTGTCGTCGGTGGCGCCGAGGCCCATCAGCGTCAGAATCGCCTTGTCGCGCTCGTCGAGTTCGTCGGCGGTCGGATTCACCGAAATCGGTGCGGCCAGCGACCACAGCACGTCGAACGTCTTGACCACCAGCCGCAGGGCCGCGGAACCGTTGATACGCAGGCCCATCGGGTCGGGTCGCCGCTCGTCGGCGTGCAGGACCAGGCTGGCCCGTTCGTCGTCGCTGATGATGAGTTTGAACGGCGGCTCCGGCAGCGTCCGCGCCTGCGCCCCACTGGCATTGGTGGACAGCGCGTGCCGCAGGCGCTCCGAATCCTGGTAAATGGTGTCCTGGTAAAGGGTTTGGTAGCGGATGCCGTCGCCGATCCTGGTCCGCTTGAGCCGGAAGAGCCGCTGCTCGCGTTCCATGTCGCTGAGATACGGCCCGCGCTCGATCACCTTCACGGTGCTGCGCGCCGCGGTCTGCATCTCCTCGAAGTCCGCCAGCATCTCTAGGCGCTCGAACACCGGCACCACGGCGCCGTTGGCGCGCGGCGAGCGCCGCACCGACCGGAAGGTCTCGCTGAGTCGCGATGCGGCGGCATGCATGAGGTTGATGCCCTGCTGCCTGCGCCGGGCCTCGGCCTCCGACAACCACTCCGGCGCGTGTGCATCCCACAGCACCTCACCCTCGGGGGTGACGATGCGCTCGGCCGCCTCCAACTCGCACAGGACTTCCAAGAGCGTTGCAGCTTCCTCGACTGCAACGCCGAGATAGTCGGCGATATCGGCCAGGCCAGATCGCGGATGATGCACCAGCACGGCGTAGGTACGGCCGTGCGGTGATCCAGGCTCGAAGATGTCACCCAACGCGGTCACCGCCAGAGCCTAAACGACCGCTTGGTATCTGCGTGGTTCCAAATAAATCAGTGTGCCGACGGGCCCCACTGCAGCGGAACACCCTTCGCGGCCAGGTACGGCATGGGGTCGATCTTCTTGCCGTTCTGATCCCAGATCTCCAGGTGCAGGTGCGGGCCGGTCGAGTTACCCCGGTTGCCGACGGTGGCGATGACATCGCCCGCGTTCACCCGCTGGCCCGCGTGCACGAACATCTCGTTCACGTGGCCATAAACCGCGGTGGTGCCGTCGTCCTGCTTCACGCGCACCCACTGGCCGAAGCCCGAGGCCGGGCCCGCCTCGATGACGGTGCCGTTGCTGACCGAATGAATCGGAGTGCCGAGTTGATCGGCGAAGTCGAGGCCGTAGTGGAACTCGCCCCACCGGCTGCCGAATCCGGAGCTGATCTCGCCGGCGACCGGGCGCACCGCGGTGGAGGGGGCAACCTGGTGCTGCACGCCCTTCACGATGTCCTCGACCTGGGCCAGCGGGCCCGCGATCTCCGGCGGCAGTCCACCGATACCGAACGGTGCCGCGACCGGCGCGGCCACCGGGGTGGCGACCTGCGGTGCGGGGGCGGGCGCAACGTCCGCGACCTGCGGCGCGGCCGCCTTGGCCTCGGCGACCGGGAGCGCGCCGGTGCCCTTGAAGCTGATCGGGGCGGCGGCCTGATCGCTGTCGTGCCCACCGGGCAGCAGCGGGGCGGCGAGGGCCGGGGCGATCTGGGTGGCGGTGCCGAGCAATGCACCGGCGGCGACCGCGACACCCGCGGCGACCTTCACCCGTTCGGCGGCGGTCGACTCGGCGCGATGCCGCGTCGGCCGACCCGAAACACCGTCGCCCATCAGGCTCATCACGGTAATAGAACTGGGGCCTACACGATGCTGCGACAAGGCTGTGTCCTAGCTTCCGACCTACATTGGTCAACGAACGCCGCGCCCAATGCCGACCGTCTTATAACGATCCGGCATGTGAACTTTGTAACGTTTCAGTGTCCGTTGTGACGGGAACTCTACCCCGTCGTGACCATTCCGCAACCTTAGGTTTCTGACCGGCAGGTGAGGCCCGGGCAACACGTCCAGATGGACGACACTGGAACCGTGATCCTCGACGAACTGAGCATCCCGATCGTGCTGGCCCCGTTGGCGGGCGGGCCCTCCACTCCTTCGTTGACCGCCGCCGTTTCCGCAGCGGGCGGATTCGGGCAGCTCGCGGCGGGTTATCTAAGCGCGGTCGATACCGCCGCCCGCCTCGCCGAGACCCGCGAACTGACCACCGCGCCGTTCGGGATCAATCTCTTCGTTCCCGGTCCGCCGACGCCGCCGGAGACCTTCGCGGACTACGTGACCGAACTCGGTGCGGCGCACGAGATCGGTACGCCGAAATACGACACCGACGACTGGGACGTCAAGCTGGATCTGCTCGTCGCCGCACCCGTCGCGGTGGTCTCGTTCACCTTCGGCTGCCCGAGCGCGGCGGAGGTGGCCCGACTGCACGCAATCGGATCGGAAGTGTGGGTGACGGTCACCTCGGCCGCCGAGGCGCGCATCGCGGTCGGGGCGGGCGCTGATGCACTCATCGCACAGGGCGCCGAGGCGGGCGGGCACCGTGCCACGTTCGTCGACCGCCCGGCCGATGACAGCAACGATCCGCTCGGCCTGCTCGCGCTGCTGCAGATCCTCACCGCGACCGTCGACCGGCCGATCGTCGCCACCGGCGGCATCACCACCGGCGCTGGCATCGCGGCCGTACTCGCGGCGGGCGCGTCCGCCGCACAACTCGGCACCGTCTTCCTGCGTTGCCCGGAGGCGGGCACCAACCCGGTGCACCGCGCTGCGCTGGCCGCCGACACCCCAACCATGCTCACCAGGGCGTTTACCGGCCGCCGCGCGCGCGGCCTGCGCAATCGCTTCATGGACGAGCACAGCGCGACCGCGCCGAGCGCCTATCCGGAAATCCATTACGCCACAGCGCCGTTGCGGGCCGCCGCCAGCGCCGCGGGCAATCCCGACGAGGTGAACCTATGGGCAGGTCAAACGCACGCCCTCGCACCAGAGTTACCGGCAGGCGAACTCGTCGGCACCCTGGCCGCCGAGACGAAAACAGCTCTGAAGAGGGCACTTTCACGACGAATCCGGGCTTGTTGACAACCACTTTCGATTAGACTTCAAGGGCATCGCATCCACCCCACCCCCGGAGGAGAGCGCCATGTCCCTCGATGTCCCCACCGCCCTACTCGAACGCGCCGAAAGCGGCGAAGTCGACGACGCGGACTTCGTCGAATGTGTTCGGAATTCGTTGCCCTACGCCTGGGAGGTAGTGAGCCGCGTGGCCGGCGAACTGCATTCGGGCACCGAAGAATACACCGACAACGTCGTACCGCCGCCAGACGAAGTGGCTCGTGGACAACTGTTGCGCGCCATGGCCTCCGACGCCATCCGCAGCGGCCTCGAGCGGCATTTCGGCGTGAAACTCGCCTTCCAGAACTGCCACCGAGTGGCGGCCTTCCCGCTGTCGGCGGTGGGCGGCGAAACCTACAGCACGTTCATCGGAACCCGTGCTCAGCTGCTGAATCAGAGCCCGGAACTCCGTAACTGCTGACCCGCAACATCGCATAAGCCCGGCGCGGCAACACAATTCGCCCGCGCCGGGTGCGATGCTGCCCGTGTCCGCTTGCGTACCGCGAACGGCAACAACCCCACGTCGCCATCGCGGAAGTGGTGACGTGGGGCTTGCCGTTTCAGGCACTCAGGAGAGCGTGGTGACCGTGAGGTCGCCGTCGGCGTACTGGGCGCGCAGGCGCTTCTTGTCGAACTTGCCGACGCTGGTCTTGGGCACCTCCGCGATGAAGGTCCAGCGCTCCGGCAGTTGCCATTTGGCGAACTTGTCGGCCAGGAAGTCGCGCAGCTCTTCGGCTTTCGCCTTGGAACCCTCGCGCAGCACGATGGCGACCAGCGGGCGCTCGTCCCACTTCTCGTCTGGCACACCGATGACCGCGGCCTCGGCGACGGCTGGGTGGCCCATCACCGCGTTCTCCAGGTCCACCGAGGAGATCCACTCGCCACCGGACTTGATCACGTCCTTGGAGCGGTCCACCAGCGTCAGGTAGCCGTTTGGGGTGATCTTGCCGACGTCGCCGGTGCGCAGCCAGCCGTCGTCGAACTTCTCCGGATCGATCGCCGATCCGTCCGGCGAATGGTAGGAACCAGTGATCCACGGTCCGCGAACTTCCAGCTCGCCCAGGGATTCTCCGTCATTGGGCAGGATGCTGCCATCGTCGCCGACCAGACGCGCTTGCACGCTCGCCGGGAAACGGCCCTGCGTGAAGCGGTAGGCCCACTCGTCCTCGCCGGTCGCCCCAGCGGGCGGATGCGCGACACTGCCCAGCGGTGAGGTCTCGGTCATGCCCCACGCGTGCAGGATGCGCACGCCGTGCTTCTCCTGGAACGCCCGCATCATCGACGGCGGCACCGCAGCGCCACCGACCACGACCGACCGCAGATGCGTGATGTCCTGCGGCTTCGCAGCCAGGCCCGCCAGCACGCCGCCCCAGATGGTCGGCACCGCCGCGGCGAAGGTGGGCCGCTGCGCTTCCATCATTTCCAGCAGTGGGCCCGGCTGCAGGAAGCGGTCCGGCATGAGCACATTCGCGCCGGACATCAGCGCCGCGTACGGCAGTCCCCAGGCGTTTGCGTGGAACAGTGGGACGATGGCCAGCACATGGTCGGCCTCGGTGAACCCCATGCTGTTCGGCGAGCACACCTGCATGGCGTGCAGCCAGTTGGAGCGGTGAGAGTACACCACGCCCTTCGGGTCACCGGTGGTGCCAGAGGTGTAACACATTGCGGCGGGGGACTTTTCGTCGATCATCGGGTAGTCGTACTCGTCCGGCTGCGCGGCGAGCAGCTCCGTGTAGGAGTGCACCTGCACACCCGCGGGCGCCTCCAGCGCGGCGGCGTCGCCGTTGGCGACGATGACGTGGCGGACCGTCTTCAGGTTCGGCAGGTACTGGGCGAACATCGGCAGCAGCGTGCCGTCGACGATCACCACCTGATCCTCGGCGTGATTGGCCACGTAGACCAGCTGTTCCGGGAAGAGCCGGATATTGAGCGCGTGCAAGACCGCGCCCATCGCGGGCACCGCGATGTAGGCGACCATGTGCTCGTTGTTGTTCCACATGAACGTGCCGACTCGGTCACCGACGCCGATTCCCAACCCGCGCAACGCATTCGCCAGCCGGGCCGACTCAGCGCCCAGCTCGCGATAGGTCATGATGCGCACATCGGTGCCGGTCCAGGTGGACACGGTGGAATCACCCGCGAACGTCGATGCGTAGCGCAGCAACGTCGCCAGCGACAACGGCTCGTCCTGCATGGTGCTCAACATCGGAACTCCTTTTCCTTCGGTGGCTGGTCTAACGCACACCGACCCTGAGCCACATCACATCGGCGATGCTACCCAACGGTAGGCCCCACGCGGCAGGACGACCGGAAAACCGAGCACGGCCTATCCGGAGGCGGGTGCCATCAGTTTTCCAGGTCAGCGGAGGGCCAGATCACGACCCGGAACGCGTCGATGGACATGGACCATGGCGACCGGACTTGCCCGGCCGATAACCGCATCCCGGCCGCAGCAGCCTCGAGCCCTACGCCACTCAGCCAGCGTGCGCAGGGTAGGCGTGGACCAAAGCAGTATCCAGTTTGGGAACGGCGTGGGTGAGGGTGTGCTCGGCGCCGTGGGCCACGCGGTGGGCGTCGGCCAGGGTGGCGGTCGGGGCGACATCCAGCTCGACATCGGCGTGCAGGCGGTGGCCGACCCAACGCATCCGGAGGCTGCGCACCCCGAGCACACCCGGCTCGGCGACCAGCGCCTCCTCGGCGGTGGCCACCAAACCCGGCTCGACACCATCCATCAAGCGGCGGAACACATCTCGCGCGGCGGTCTGCAGCACCGCCAGGATGGCGACGGTAATCAGCAGGCCGACAATCGGATCGGCCAGCGGAAACCCGAGCGCCACCCCGCTGACACCGAAAAGCACTGCCAGAGAAGTGAACCCGTCGGTGGGGCTTGTTGTCGAGGTGTTCCGAATGCTGGCCGATCCGACCAGGGTGCAGGTGCTGTGGGCGCTGGTGGAGCGGGAGTTGTCGGTGAACGATCTGGCCGGATACGTCGGGAAGCCGGCACCTTCGGTATCGCAGCATCTGGCGAAGTTGCGAATGGCCAGGCTGGTCCGAACCAGACGGTCCGGGACGACGATCTTCTACAGCGTGGAGAACGAGCACGTTCGCCGGCTCGTAATGGACGCCGTCTACAACGCCGAACACGCGGGCCCGGGTGTGCCGCCGCACCACCGCGGCGATAGGGCGATGCTCGAATTGCCCTCTCGTGATTGGGCGGTGTCGGAATGAGCCACGAGCGCAACGATTTCCGCTGGCGCGGGCTCGATCTCGGACGCCATCACGACCCCGAGCCCGACCATGTCGAAGGCCATGACCATCCACACGGTGATGGGCACGGCGACGGTTCTGCCCACGACCACCACCACCCAGGTGGCCTGCGCGGGATCCTGCGGGAGATCTTTGCGCCGCACAGTCATGATGCTGCCGACAGTGTTGATGATGCGTTGGAGGCCAGTGCTATTGGGATTCGGGCGGTGAAGATCAGTCTGATGGTGCTGGGGTTAACCGCAGTGCTGCAGGTGGTGATCGTGGAAGTGTCCGGGTCGGTGGCGTTGGCGGCGGACACTATTCACAATTTCTCGGATGCGTTGACGGCGGTGCCGCTGTGGATCGCATTCGCGCTGGGTCGGCGGGCGGCGACTCGACGCTATACCTATGGGTTCGGGCGGGCCGAGGATTTGGCCGGGTTGTTCGTGGTCGTGATGATCGCGTTGTCGGCGCTCATCGCGGGGTATGAGGCGGTTCGGCGGCTCATCGATCCGGTGCCGATCCAGCACCTCGGGTGGGTTGCCGCGGCCGGACTGATCGGGTTCGTCGGAAACGAGACTGTCGCGTTGTATCGGATCAGGGTCGGGCGGCAGATCGGGTCGTCGGCGCTGGTTGCCGACGGACTGCATGCGCGGACCTGATCTTCCGCGAGAGGCGGACCCATTGGCTCATTAACTGCATTCATACGCAGATAATAGAACACATAGCCAGACTCCGACACCCGCTGCGCCCCCATCGGACCGGTACGCCGGCGACACCCCCTGCAAAGCCGCCGACAGACCGGTCCGCCCCAGTTCGAACAGCTCACTGTCTCAGTCGTCATGACCGACCGCGCCAGCCGACAGGCAGTCGGCCGCACGCCTGGCGGGGCACCGCAGAGCCCACCCGCGGCAGCATCACCTGGCAAAACAGGGCTGGTGGGCGCGGGAGCCAGCGGCTGGCGGTAGAACAGGTGGTATGCCTGTTGATCGGATGCTGCCGACGCTGGAGGCCCGGGATCTGCTCGAGCTGACTCGCGATATTGCCGACAAGGTGCTCGAGCCGCGAGTGGTCGAGTGCGAGAAGACCGGGACGTTTCCCGACGGGGTCTTCCCGGCGCTCGGTGCGGCGGGGCTGTTGAGCCTGCCGTATCCAGAGGAAGTCGGCGGTGGCGGTCAGCCGTATGAGGTGTATCTGCAGGTGCTCGAGGAGTTGGCGAGTCGTTGGGCCGCGGTCGCGGTGGCGGTCAGTGTGCACAGTCTGTCGTGCCATCCGCTGTTCACGTTCGGCACCGATGAACAGAAGCAGCGCTGGCTGGCGGACATGCTGTCGGGCGCAACCATCGGCGCCTACAGCCTTTCCGAGGCACATGCGGGTTCCGACGCGGCGGCACTGCGGTGCCGGGCCACCGCGGTCGACGGCGGGTACCGGATCACCGGCACGAAAGCCTGGATCACCAACGGCGGCCGCGCCGACTTCTACTCCCTGTTCGCCCGCACCGGCGAGGGCCCGCGCGGCATCTCCTGCTTCCTGGTGCCGCGCGACACCGCGGGCCTGGGCTTCGGTAAGCCCGAGGAGAAGATGGGCCTGCGCGCGGTGCCGACCACCACCGCCGCCTACGACGACGTCTTCCTGCCCACCGAGCGGCTCATCGGCGATGCGGGACAAGGACTTTCGATCGCCTTCAGCGCACTGGACTCCGGCCGTCTCGGCATCGCAGCGGTCGCCACCGGCCTTGCCCAACGCGCCCTCGACGACGCCGTCGCCTACGCCAAAGAGCGAGAAGCGTTCGGCCGCCACATCATTGACCATCAGGGCCTCGGCTTCGTGCTCGCCGACATGGCCGCCGCGGTGGATTCGGCCCGGGCCACCTACCTCGACGCCGCCCGCCGCCGCGATGCCGGACTCCCCTACTCCCGCCAGTCCAGCGTCGCCAAGCTGGTCGCCACCGACGCTGCCATGAAAGTCACCACCGACGCGGTCCAGGTCTTCGGCGGCTATGGCTACACCCAGGACTTCCCGGTCGAGCGCTACATGCGTGAAGCCAAGGTCATGCAAATCTTCGAGGGCACCAACCAAATCCAGCGCCTCGTCATCGCCCGCCAACTCGCAGGCAACTAACAGCGAAGGCCGCAGGCGCTGCCACGATGGCCGAAAGTGTTGATTTCACGTCCGGCGATGTCTTCGTCGGCCCGCCTTGGAACTTCTGCTCCAGCTGGTGTGGCAATGCGGCGGGTCGGATCACCAACAACTGGCCGGGCGCCACCGCGCTCTATCGTTGGAAGACAAAGTGTCGACCTCGCGGATTACGACGACGCGCAGGCCCCACGCCTGCCGTGAGCTAGCCGGATCGGCGCCCGGCTCACCCGCCACGAAGCTCAGCTCGGTCTAAACAAGCCCCCAGTAAACTGGGAGGCGACCTAAACCAAGGACGGAAGGCGCACACGATGTTATGGGTACTGATCATCGTCGTTGTTGTGCTGGTGGCCGGATTCGTGGTGCTGCGCGCGCAGCAGACCAAGCAGCGCGCGGCGACGGAGTTCGCGGATGCCGCCGCCGATGCCCGGCAGATGATCGAACGTCTCGGCGGCCAGGTCTACAACCTGACCGGCAGTAACGACGCCGCGAAGCAGGCGCTCGCGGACGCGTCGGAGCGCCAGATCGCGGCAGGCTCGCAGATCGAACAGGCCCGCACGCCCGCTCAGGCGCGGCTGGCCAAGCAGACCGCGATCGAGGGCATGTATTACATCCGAGCCGCACGCACCGCGATGGGCATGGATCCCGGCCCCGCGGTTCCGGTGCTGGATGGCCAGGACACCGCCGGTCAGGTCACCGAGAAGCGGACGGTCGAGTACGACGGCCGGGAAGTCGCGGCCTCGCCCAATCCGTCATCGGAAACCCCGAACTACTACCCTGGCGGCCGGGTCGCCGGGCGTCCGGTGCCCGCGGGCTGGTACTCCGAGCCGTGGTGGAAGCCCGCATTGATCGGCGGCGCGTGGGGACTCGGTTCGGCGCTGCTGTTTTCGTCGCTGTTCTCCGGGATGTCCGGGGTGGGTTATGACGCGCAGGGCTTCGAAAGTGGTTACGGCGACGGCTATCAGGACGGCCTCGACGCGGGCGGCACGGATCCCGGTGGGTACGACTCGGGTGGGTACGACTCCGGTGGGTACGACTCCGGTGGCGGCGACGGCGGCAACTGGGGCGGGGACAGCGGCGGTTTCGACTCCGGCGGCGGGTTCGACGGCGGCGGGTTCGACGGCGGCTTCTGACCGCGACTCGCCAGCGATTCTGATCCCCCGCTCCCGACCAGGTAGACTCCCGGACGACCATCCCAGCCCTCGTAGCTCAGGGGATAGAGCACCGCTCTCCTAAAGCGGGTGTCGCAGGTTCGAATCCTGCCGAGGGCACAGCATCGTCGCAGCTCAGCCACGTATTTTCCGGAGGTCTACGACCTCCGCACCCGATTGAGTACGCAGTAGCGAAATTGGCCCGTGCCAAGTTCAGCCTGCTCGCCACTTCCTCGAGGTCGTCATCGAACAGGTCGGCGTAGAAATCCAGTGTCATGCTCGGTAGGGGCAGAACCTCACCTTGGCAGGAGGCAGGATGTCCATCGGCCATCTCGTGTCGGTTGGGTGACGGGTCTGGGCAGCTATGACGCGACGCGTTATAGTTGGTAGGTGATCCAGTCGTTCAAGGACAAGGAGGCGCAGAAGCTTTGGACCCAACGATCAGCAACGAAGCTCGGCAACGTGCAGAGGGTTGCACTTAGGAAGCTGACGATGCTCAATGCCGCCGCGCAGTTGGACGACTTGCGAGTGCCGCCTGCCAATCGGCTGGAAAAACTCAGAGGCGATCGTGAGGGCCAGCACAGCATCCGCATCAACGACCAATGGCGAATCTGCTTCGTATGGGAAGCAGCTGGACCGCGTGACGTACAGATCGTCGACTATCACTGAGGAGGAGAGACCATGACGACCACGACACCACTGCCTCCGACCTCTCCTGGCGAAATTCTCGCGGAAGAGTTCATGGAGCCATTGCAGATCAGCCAGAACGCGCTTGCACGGGCGCTGGATGTCCCAGCACGGCGGATCAACCAGATCGTGCATGGCAAGAGGGCCATCAGCACACAGACCGCGCTGCTGCTGGCCAGGTACTTCGGTACCACGCCCGAGTTCTGGATCAACCTTCAGACGCAATACGACCTGGTACGTGAGCGCGAGAACCTCGGCGACAAACTCAGCCGGATTGCGCCTCGCCAGTCGGTCGCCTGTTAGTTGGAGAGTACGCACGGAGTACGCAGGACTATCGTGGATACCCGAATCTGACCAACGCCACCAACAGCGAACACGCAGGTCAGGCCGACTGGTCCAACTGCACCAACTCCCACCAACACGACAAACTGGCCACAAACCGCTCTCCTAAAGCGGGTATCGCAGGTTCGAATCCTGCCGAGGGCACGGCATAACCGCAGGTCAGGGACAATTTTTACAGCTCCTGACCTGCGTCGGGCGCTATTCGGGCACATTTGCTATCGAAACGCAGCGACCCTCGTCAGCCAGTCGGAGTCCAGTGAGCGGGGTGCTGGTGAGCGCAAGACAAGAGGCCCCCTCCCTTCGTGGCAGAGAGCCTCTTGTGTTTCAGGGGATCGGTTACAGGTCGTCGTCGACCGGGACCGCGCGGCCGTCGACCACCCTGAACCGGCCGTGAACCGCCTGTAAGTGTTGGTGATGGCCGGCCCGGGGCTGGCTGACAGGATCGGTGTCGTCGCCGCAGCCTGGTGTGACTCGTGAACCGCTTTGCCTCTTCGAGTGCACTTGCCGGGATCTGTCCATCGGTTGTGGTGGCGACGCCGGCCCGGTCTTGCTTCGGTGGCTTGATCAGAAGCCTGCCCGACCCCCCGTTGCCGCGGGGTCGTGGCCCATTACAGGCCTGCCTCGAAGTGTTCCTTCCGGGCCGACGCCGACCTACGACGTCGCCCATCAGGAGGACTTTCGCCGCAATGCCTATCGTCGCAGATCAGTACGAACTCGTCATCGGTGTCGACACCCACGCCGCCAACCACGCGCTGGCGATCGTGGCCACCGCAACCGGCGCCGCAGTCGATCAGGCAAACTTCCCGGTAAGCACGGCCGGGCTGGATCGAGCCCGAGCATGGATCACACGTCGGGCTGGTGAACGGGCCACCCTCGTCGTCATCGAGGGCATCGGCTCCTATGGCGCCGGCCTGGCCGAGCGCCTGATCGCGGCGGGGTTTCCGGTAGCCGAACCCTCCGCGATGGCGGCAGCGGACCGGCGCGGCACCGGCAAAACCGACGCGCTCGACGCGGTGCGCATCGCCAGATCGGTGTTGTCCGTCGATGTCGGCCGACTACGTCGACCACGAGCAGACGGACCCCGCGTCGCCATGCGCGTTCTCGTGATCGCCCGCGAACAGATGACGTGTGAACGCACGCGAGCCGTCAACGCGTTAACCGCTCTGGTCCGCACCGTCGAGCTGGACATCGACGCACGGAAACCGTTGACGGGCAGACAGATCCAAGCCATCGCCGCATGGCGCACACGCCCGTCCGACGACGTCACCGCGCGAACGTACCGGGCCGAGGCAGTGCGGATGGCAACCAGAATCCGAGCACTCGACACCGAACTGCGTGACAATCGCAAAAGCCTCGACGCACTGGTCCAAGCCACCACGCCGGAGCTGACCGCAGTGCCCGGCGTCGGCTCCGTCGTCGCAGCGTCGGTCATGATCGCATGGTCACACCCAGGACGAGTACGGTCCGAGGCAGCGTTCGCTGCACTCGCCGGAACGTCTCCGATCCCGGCATCGTCGGGAAACACGGTGCGCCACAGGCTAAACCGCGGTGCCGATCGCCGACTGAACCGGGCGTTGACCACCATCGTCATCGTGCGTATGCGCATCGACCCCGCAACCCGCACCTACGTTGCCCGCCGACGATCCGAAGGCCGCACAACCAAAGAGATCACGCGAAGCCTCAAACGCTACGTCACCAGGCAACTCTTCCGCATCCTCACCGCTGCCCACCAAACACCCAGCAAGGCTTGACAAATATAGAAGCATCCCGTACTCATCGACCACGGACCATGTCCCGTCGTGGTGTTCCAGCCATCCGGCAGGGCGTTCGTGATCACCCTCGGGCCAGTCAGTCACAGTTCCTCCCGAAGACCGGCCGCGACGCGCTCGGCGAGGTAGAGCAGGGCCGCGCGCTTGCGCGGGCACGGTGGTTCGCAGTCCTCGTGGATCGCGACGATGCCGCTGGCGCGCTGCGGTGTGATCGGGTGGATGCGGGGGTTGTCGCAGTGGTCGTCCCGGCGGTTCATCGGACGGTCCTCACATCAGGGATGACCCGTCCGGCATCGACGAGGGTCCAAAACGCGGCGTGCTTCGCGGCGCACAGGTCGGTGGGGCATTCGCGATGCCACTGCATCGCCTTGTGCGCCCGCTCCGGGGTGTACGGGTCGGTCGGTGCTCGGTGGGACGACTCGAGCTGCCACGAGTCGCCGCGCAAAACCCCCTCGGCCGCAACGCGAATCAGGATGTCGGCCGACATCACCGCTCCGGCGGGCTGGGTATCGTCCCTGTCGATCAGCCAGGGCAGTAGGTAGCGGACGGCCAACCATAGGGCGGCTACGGCCGCGACTACGACAATGGGTGCGATCGTTTGAGCTGGCATGGGGCGCGCCACCTTGGGGTGTCGGGAGTGCGTGTCGGGCGTCTCCAGCGTGTTCCGGCACAACGTGTCCAAGCGACGACGCACGCGGCGTCAATGCGCCAATATTCAAGGCGACATTTAGGCGTCAAAGACGTAGCGTAGCGACATGGGCAACACACCGAACACGGCGCTACGTGCGGCCCGAAACGCACGCCTAATGAGCCAGGACGACCTAGGTGGCTGGTGTTTTTCGTCTGGCGTTGACCGGCTGGGTGGGGCTCGAGTTGAATGACTGGGTGACGTTGGGACGGACGCCGGGGCAGGCTGATCTTTTTCGGTCGACTGTGCATTTCTGCGAGGGTCGGGTGGCGGCGGGCTCGATTTATGGTGTGTTGCATCGGGAGTGTGTCCGGTTGTTCCCGGATGAGATGTTCGCTGATCTGTTCACCGTGGTGGGGCGTCGGTCGGTGCCGCCGATGATCGTGGCGGTGGTGATGGTGTTGCAGCGGTTGGAGGGTTTGTCGGATCGGGAGGCGGCCGACCGGTTTGCGTTCGACGCGCGGTGGAAGTACGCGGCGGGGGGTTTGGATTTCGATTATCCGGGGTTCGTGCACACGGTGTTGGTGGATATGCGGGCCAGGTTGGCGTCCTCGGATCGGCCGAACCGGATCTTCGAAGCCGTGTTGGAGGTGGCGAAGGCGGCGGGGTTGGTGGGCCGCAAGCGGGTGTTGGACTCGACGCCGTTGTATGACGCGGTGGCCACGATGGACACGGTCACGTTGATTCGTTCGGCGATCCGGTCGTTGTTGCGGGTCGCGGACCTGGCGTTGGAGGCGGAGCTTCGGTCGGTGTTGCGTCGCGACGACGACTATGTGGCGGCGGGCAAACCGGTCTGTGATTACGACGACCCCGAGGCGCGGGAAGCGCTGGTCGACGCGTTGGCCACCGACGCGCGGGCGTTGTTGGCGGTGGTGGACGGGCGTGAGTTGTCGGCGGGGATCGACCAGGCCGCGAAGTTGTTGGCGACGGTGATCGGTCAGGATCTCGACGAGGACGTCGATGGGGTGTTCGGTATCGCGCGTCGGGTGGCGAAGGATCGGGTGATCTCGATCGTGGATCCGCAGGCACGGCATGGACACAAGACCGCCGCGCGGGGTTTCGACGGCTACAAGGGGCACGTCGCGGTCGATCCGGATTCGGAGATCGTCACCGCCACCACGCCTCACTCCGGGCAACACCGGTGATGTCGACGCGGCCACCGACCTGCTCGCCGAGGACCTGCCCCACCGCGCCGACACAGAGGTCGACGACGCCGACGAGATCGACGACGCCGACGAGATCGACGAGATCGACGAGATCGACGAGATGTGCGGTGACAGCGACGGTGGGGCACCCCGCGCCGACGGCGACGAGTGTCATACGGATGGCGTTGCCGTGCAACGGTTGTCGGTGTATGGCGACGCTGCTTATGGAGCGGGGAAGCTGCTCGAGGAGTTGGAGGACGCTGACGCGGAGATCATGACGAAGGTTCAGCCCCCCGCGTCGAGGGACGGTCGGTTCGCCAAGGATCGTTTCGTCGTCGACCTGGAACATGACACGGTCACCTGCCCCAACGGGATCACCGCGGCGATCCGCCCAGCCACCGCGGATTCCGGGAACAGGGTTGCCTCGTTCGGAAAGGCATGCGCCGGTTGCCCTTTGGCGACCCAGTGCACCAGCTCCAGCAAGGGGCGCAATGTGACCATCACCCCGTATGAGGCGCAACTCGTCCGTGCCCGCACCGCCCAGGCCGATCCCGCGTGGCGTGCCGAGTACCGGGCGACCCGCCCGAAAGTCGAACGCAAGATCGGGCATCTGATGCGACGCAAGCACGGTGGTCGCCGCGCCCGTGTCCTCGGCCGCGACAAAGTCGCAGCCGATTTCTCCCTGCTCGCCGCCGCGATCAACCTCGCCAGGCTCACGGTCCTCGGCATCGCCGGCGGCCCCGACCGAACCTGGACAACCGCGACCGCCTGACAGGCCCCGCCAAGAGCTATATCCGCAGCTGTCAAGACCCATCAGCCGCCCGCCCCCATGAAACCACCAATCCGCCGAGCGACCAGATGATCCCGACACCGTCCCCACACATCCAGGGACCATTCCATGGCATCGCCCACGCCACGGATTTACCGGCTCTGATTCACAAGGCCTCGTTTAACACCAACCACCTAGCGCGGGCACTCCGCGACGTGGGATGCACCAGCGCGACCAAGCGACTCGTGCAGCGGTGGGAATCGGGTATTACCATCCACCCGCGGCCGTCCCATGCCCGAGCCCTCGAGCGGGTCATGGGCCTGCCCATCGAAACGCTTGGGTTCGGCATGGTCATGGCCGGACATAGTTTCTCCAGTAGCGACGACGGCACTGTGGTCGAATCGGCGATTGGCGATATCTCCGCCGAGGTACACCCCGCGCACAGCACAGCGCGAGCGCAACAGAAGTCCAACGGCTACAACGGGGTCTGGCTGTCTCGCTACGAGTACTACTCCAGCGGCAGGGACGCGACGTTTACCGCCGTCCACTATGTCGTCATCCTGCAGCACGACGATCGTCTGACCGTTCGCAGTCTGCCCGGTTCGGCGTCGTCGTCGATGGAGATGGATCTGACCGTTGACGGGAACGTCGTAACCGGCACATGGTCGGAACGAACCGCCTCAGAGGGTTACTACCGCGGTGCCCGCTACCATGGCGCGATCCAACTTCTGATCGAGCTGACCGGTACCCGTATGGCAGGTAAGTGGGTTGGGTTCGGCAAGAGCTTCGACATCAACAGTGGACCGTGGGAACTGGTGCTACAGGACCCGTCGACAACGAAGGCAACCGTCGACGCATTCAACCGACCGCCCGAGTTGTCCTAGACGGGCGACCCTAGCGAAAAACGCCCCCCAGCATCGCTGCTGACCCGAAAATTGAAGGTGAGGTAACCGCTTGGCCGGGGTCAGGCGGCTCCTTCGATGGGGTCGAAGCGGATGGTGAATCCCAGGGCGTTGGCTTGGCGCACGATGCGTCGCATGGCGCGTTCGGGATCCAGGCGCGCGAAGTAGTCGCCGCCGAGATCCTGGTAGTCGACGTCGTCGGTGAGCATGTGCCAGACCGCTGCCAGGGTCGAGTGTTGCAGGGCGACAAGGGCTTTCTGCTTGCCTATTCGTGGCGCGAGCCGACGGTATTTCGCGCCGAGATAGGTGCCGTCGCGGGTGCGGGCGGCGGCCAGTGCCGCGGTGCCCAACGCACCGGTCAGCCACCGGTCGCCGTGGCGGGTTTTGCCCGATCGGCGTTTGCCGGCGGATTCGTGGTGTCCGGGGCATACCCCAGCCCATGAGGCGAGGTGTCCGGCGGTGGGGAATCGGCTCATGTCGGCGCCGGTCTCGGCGATGATGACCTCGGCCACCCTCCGACCGACTCCGGGGATGGTCACCAACTGGTCAATCGTGCGGGAGAAAGGGCGCATCTGCTCCTCGATCCGTGTCGAGAGTTCCTCGATCGTCGCAGACAACTGATCGATTCGTTCCAGATGCAGCCGGCACAGGAAGGCGTGGTGTTCACCGAAGTTGCCGGTCAACGCCTCGACCAGTTGTGGGATCTTCGGGCGCATCCGCGCTTTGGCCATGTCGGCCAGCACCTGTGCGTCCTGCTCGCCGGCGATCAACGCGGCCAGCATCTGGCGGCCGGAGCGGCCCAGGATGTCGGTGGCCACGCTGGACAGTTTGATCCCGGCGTCCTCCAACTCCTTCTCCAGCCGCTGCGCCTCCCGGGTGCGTTCGGCCGTCAGCGTGGTCCGGTAGCGGGTCAGATCCCTCAGGTGCCGGATCGGTTCGGGTGGCACGAACGAGGCCCGCAACAGGCCACACTCACCCATCTGACACAGCCACGCCGCATCGGAGACGTCGGTTTTGCGGCCGGGCAGACCCTTGGCGTGGGAGGCGTTGACCAGGATCACGTTCAAACAGTCCTCCAGCAAGTAGAACGCCGCCCGCCAGTAATCCCCGGTCGCTTCCATCACCACCAGGGTCACCTCCTGCTCGACCAGCCAGTCCCGCAACTCCAGCAGGGCGTTGGTGGTCGTGGCGAACATGCGGATCTCCTGGTTGCGCGAGCGCTTACGTTTGCTCACGCTCGGTGTCCGCACGCACGCCTTGAGATCCTTCTTGCCGATGTCCAACGCGGCGCACCGCTCATGCAACAACTCCACGAACATTCCTCCGGAAACCGTGTCCTGCCAGGGGCGTCCGCCCGGAGGAGCCACAGGGATCTGAAGACTCTGATCCGCGTGCTCATGGCAACAATCGACAACTCCTGTCGGTGGCTCCCGAACCGCCATGCTGACCGACGAACTCGAGGCATCAAGGAAAATTACGGGGTTCCGGGACGAACGCGCACCCATTTTCCCGCCTCCACGGCGGGCCAGCGAAGCGGCCCGGGATGCTGACCGGAAAATGACCCAAGGTGACCAGGCGTGGCGAAGCCACCCGGCGCAGCGAAGCGGAGCCGGGTCATGTTGCGGTTGTTTACTTGTGGGTTCTGCTCAGGCGGCGGTGGCGGGCTCCAGGGTGACGGAGAAGCCCACTCGCCCGCGGCATGCAGCACATCCACGCCTCGCGCATCGCAGCCCTGACCGGCACCGACCATACGGTGGTGGCCCAGTGACCGCCTCAGCGGCAGCCGACCGACCGGACAACAATAGTCGGTGGCAGTCGCCGATCGATCCGGACCGCTATGACACGACACCCGCGCTGCGGGGCTCGGAGAAGGATGCGATCGCCGAACTCGGGCGCGACAACCTGCGTCGGCTGGCTCGTCATGATCCCGCCGCGAGGGGATGGAGGCAGATCGGTCGGCTGTTGCGGCCGCTCGACGAGGCTGCTGCCGCACTGCAGGCGCCTGCGACATCCGACCGTCGTCGGGCGGTGCTCGACGACGGTTGTGGTGTTGCTGCGCTGCGCGGAGACCGGCCGCGCCTTCTGGTCGTGGACCGACGAGGAATGGGCCGGGCTCATCGGCGCGGACCTGCACGAGTTCCGCGCGGCGATGCCGCACTGGGTCGACGACGCCGTGCGCCCTATCTGGTCGCGCACGCGTTCCTGCTCGGTGGCTTCACCGCGTTCTACCGGCTGGGCAGTTTCAGCCGACTTGCCCTGGCCTGGCACATCTTCGGCCGCGACCTGGTCGACGCCCGAGATCGGGCGAATTCGCTCGGTGCTGGCCGGCTGGGGCTACCAGTTGGGCCGCGCCGAGGACACGCTGCTGCCGACGATCGCCTGCCTGGTGTTGCTGCTCAACCGCAGCCCGCATCTCGAGGACTTGAGCACGGAGCTGTTCGAATGGATTCGGCGTGAGCGATTGCTGCCCGCCGAACGGGCCAACACCTTGTATGCCATGCAGCGGGCTGTCGCCGAACTGAGCTTCTGCGATCCGCCGCAGCAACGGACGGGCCGACACTCGGCCCGCGCCACCGGCGGCGCGCCGGAATGGGCCCGCTGGGTCGAACGCTGGCACGACACCTCGACGTTACAGTAACTCCGCGCGTTCGCGGCAGCATTCGTTCCACGCTGCTGCGAGTCGGCCGATGGTTGGAAGCCGAACACCCTGAAGCCGCCGATCCCACCGGATTGGACCTGACAGACCTGCGCAACCCGGATCGCCGCACTGGACCGGATGAAAGTCGGCGACTACGTTCAGCGCGTTATCGGGCTCAACGACCGCCTCGGCAAGCCGCTGGAAGCTCCCACGAAAGCGGGCCAGATCGCCGCGATGCGCCGATTCTTCCGGGACTGCCAGGAATGGGATTGGCTGCCAAGGCGTTTCGACCCGCAACGCGCGCTGGCCGTCCCGCACAGCATCGCTGCTTTGCTCGGCCCCGATCCCCGAGTCATCGCTGATGATGTCTGGGCGAAACTGATGTGGGCCGGGCTGAACCTGCACGCCGAGGATCTCCCGCAGTCCCACGCCGGGAACTTCTATCCGCTGGAGCTGGTTCGCGCGGTTACCTTGACCTGGCTGTTCTCCGGGCACCGCAGTGACGAGATCGCGCGGCTGCGCGTCGGCTGCATCCGCTGGCAACACGCGTCCTGCCAGTGCTTGCGCACCTTCCGCAGGTCGACCCTCCCTCGGGCGAAGGTGTTGAGCGGCCCGTAGTCGGCGTCCGGGTGTGGTGTCGTCGCGGACCTGGGCGACCAGCCGCGCCAGCGTCGTCACCCCCGGCAGCAACACGTCCCGCTCCCGCAGCCACCCCACCGCGTCCGTGAAGATCGCCTTCGGACCCGGACGTCCACGACCGGGCCGCCACCCACGCCCGCAGCTCCGCCTCGACCGCCGTGAACTCCTTCAGCCCGTAAACCCGCCGGATCTCCCACTGGTGATCCAGCTTCGTCTTGGCCCGCTCGGTGTACCGCTTCACCTGCGACGGATCAGCGATCCCAAACTGCTCGGAGACAAAGTCCAGCACCCCCACCGGCACATCGAGGGGATCCTCCAGGAACGCCCCGATCCAGCGAACAGTTACCAGTTGCAGGCTGAACCCGAGTTTGATGTGCTCGCCACGGCGGCGATCGATCAGCGCGCGGTCCTCATCATCGAGGAAGAACACCCGCTCCAAGTCTGCCTGCGACGGAACCCCCGCGTACCGGCCATAGGCCGGTGCCTCATCATCAGTCAGGAACTCAACCGGCATACGCCGCAACGTAGGGCGGACCACCACACAGACGACTCGGAGTCACTCAACCCGTTACAAGATCGACCCCTCAACGACACGCCACCCGCATCCGAACGGTGGACGGCGGTAACTCCGCCCGACCCGGCTCGCTAACGCCGTTGGCCGTGGGACTGTCAAGTTTCCGGTGTAACTGATTGATTGCTCGGTTACTTTCGTGCGGCGGACAGGCGTCCGTCGAAGGTGATCTCGAAGGCGTTGAGGGCGTCTTTCCAACGGTTGGACCAGCGTTTGCGGCCTTTGCCGGTGGGGTCGAGACTCATGACCGCGAGATAGACGCATTTGAGGGCGGCCTGCTGGTTCGGGAAGTGGCCGCGGGCGTTGACGGCGCGGCGGATGCGGGCGTTGATGGACTCGATGGCGTTGGTGGTGCAGATCAGGGTGCGGATTGCCTTGTCGAACTGCAGGAACGGCACGAACTCCGCCCATGCGTTGGTCCACAACCGGATGATCGCGGGATACCGTTTCTCCCACTTCTCGCTGAACTCGGCGAACCGGTCGAGCGCGTCGGACTCCGACGCCGCGGTGTAGACGGGTTTGAGGTCTTTCGCGATCGCGGACCAGTCCTTGCGAGAAGCGTAGTGAAAGCTGTTGCGCAGCAAGTGAACTACACAGGTTTGCACGATCGTTTGCGGCCACACCGCGCTGATCGCGTCGGGCAGGCCCTTGAGTCCGTCGCACACCATGATCAGGCAGTCGGCGACGCCGCGGGTCTTGATCTCGGTCAGCACCCGCAGCCAGTACTTCGCGCCCTCCCCGTCGCCGTGCTCCCCGGCCCACAGCCCCAGCACCTCTCGGGTGCCTTCGCGGGTCACCGCCAACGCGACATAGATCGGCCGGTTGGCGACCTGGCCGTCGCGGATCTTCACATTGACCGCGTCGATGAAGATCACCGGATACACCGAGTCCAAAGGCCGGTTCTCCCCACTCGCCCATACCCTCGATCACGCGGTCGGTGATCGTGGAAATCGTCTGCTTGGAGACATCGGCGCCGTATACCTCGGCCAGGTGCGCGGAGATCTCACCGTGGGTCAATCCCTTGGCCGACAACGACATCACCATGTCATCGACCCCCGACAGGCGGCGCTGGCGTTTCGCTACGAGCTTCGGGGCGAAGCTGCCTCCGCGGTCGCGGGGCACACTGATCTCGACCGGGCCGGTGTCGGTCAGCACCGTCTTGGCTCGCTTGCCGTTGCGGGAGTTCTCCCCGTCACGGCCGGCCGGGTCGTGCTTGCCGTAGCCGAGGTGGTCATCGAGTTCGCCTTCCAGCGCGGACTCGATCACCGCCTTCGTCAGCTGCCCCAGCAGCCCGCCCTCACCGGTCAGCCGCAAACCGTCAGCGCGGGCGCGGTCCACCATCTGCCGGATCAGGTCACCCTCCGGCGGCGCCGCTCGGGTCGCGTCCAGCTCGGCTACCATCTCCTCATTAATCACATAAGTCACAGTGAGCTCCTTCTGTCTCAGGAGTTACACCGTTTACCGTACAGTCCCTTGGCCGTTCGGTTGTTGGTCAAGGGCCGTGTTGGCCGCGGGACCGTGATCGAGGCGGCGGACTTGCGTCAAGAAATTCAGCGAAAGACGTTGTCTTGATGCTGTTCCGGCTGGTTACCGGCGTGGCGTTGGGGTCTACCCATACCGGGCCTGGCTTTCGTCGGCAGGTCCTTTCGCTTTGGTCGGCATGCTGTCCAAGCAAAGGGGTGGCCCGCTGGCCGCCGGTTGAACCGTGGCCGAAGTTCAGTTGCGGGCGCCGGCCGGGGCGGGTAGCGCATCGAGCTCGGCCAGCGCGTCGGCGGAGAGAGTCAAGTCGGCTGCGGCCGCGTTATCTTCCAGGTATGTCGGCCGCTTGGTGCCGGGGATCGGGATCACGTACCGGCCCTGGGCTAGGGTCCAGGCGAGGGCGACCTGCGCGGGCGTGGCACTGAAGCGCTCGGCGACCGCGCATACCCGCGCGACGATGGTCTGGTTCGCGGCAAGTGTGTCGGCTTGGAACCGCGGGTTGACGCGCCGCCAGTCGCCCTCGGACAGGTCGTCGACGCTGCGGATCGCCCCGGTAAGGTAGCCGCGGCCCAGCGGCGAGTACGACAGGAACGCGACGCCGTTGATCTGGCAATACGGCACCACCTCGGCAAGTGCGTCGCGGGTCCACAACGACAATTCGGACTGGACGCTCGCCACCGGATGGACCCGCGCGGCCCGCTCGATCTCCATGACGGTCACCTCGGACAACCCGATCGCGCGGACCTTGCCCGCCTGGACCTGCTCGGCCATCGCGCCCCAGGTCTCCTCCAACGGCACGTCCGGGTCGACCCGGTGAAGCTGGTACAGGTCGACATAGTCGGTGCCCAACCGGCGCAGGCTGGCTTCGATGCTTCCCCGGATGTGTTCCGGGCGCCCGTCAAGGCTGCGGGACTGCGTGGGCGAGCCCGGCACCAGCCCGACCTTGGTAGCCAGGATCACCCGGTCGCGGCGACCTGCCAGGGCCCGCCCGACCAGCTCCTCATTGGTGTACGGACCGTAGGCGTCGGCCGTGTCGATCAGCGTCACACCCAGCTCGATCGCGCGATGGATCACCCCGATCGACACGGCGTCATCCCGGCCGGTCGGGTCATAGGCGTGTGTCATACCCATACAACCCAGCCCGATCACGCCGATCTCCGGTCCCTGCTCGCCGAGCGTCGTGGTACGCATCCTGACTCCTTCCTCGAGGCACCCCGGCCGAGCCTGCCCCCGGCCGATCACGAAACAAGCCTCTCAGCTAGAGCGCACTCCAGGTCAAGCTCAATCGGCTGTAACGGGTCTCCGGCGCCAGTAGCTGCGGCAGCCGCACGGCGAAGGGCGCATCCGGGCGATCGTCCGAACGATGTGCCAGGTTGGGGTACCCCAACCGAGCACGAATGCTGATGATCATCGGCCCTCATTCGCGGTCGAATTTCCGGACGTAGTTCATCGGTTACACGCCTTTCGGGCCGCGCCCGTCGGGGTCCCGGTAGAAACGGCGCGAAAAACAACACATTTGACCCAGCCCCAGATAACGGAGTCGCTTCGCACACGGTTGAGGCGGTCGCCGCAGGTTGGCGCGCAGGCTGCCCCGGATACCTGGCTGACTGGGGCAGCTCTCATCGAGCCGCAGGGGCGCTGACCAGCTGATATACCGAACCTCGTTGTTTTCCGCGCCGTTTCTACCGAGACCTCGACTGCCCAGAACAGGGTGGACCTGCACGAACTGCGGCACCCCAACTGTCGAACTCGGGCTTACGGGCCCGTCAGTGTGTGAGGGCGGTCAGGTCGAGTTGGCGGAGGCGGTCGGGGTTGGTGAGTAGATCGAGGGCGACGATTTTTCCGTTGGTGATGGTGAAGGCCATGACCGCGTTCGGCTGTCCGTCCTGTGTGCTGATGAGGCCGGCGGTCCCGTTGACGAGTACGGGTTGCACCGATGGGGAGAGCCGGTAGAAGGTGAGTGCGCCCCCTGCTACGGCTGCGGCTCCGCGGACGACCTTCGATCCGCCTATGGGTAGTGCGCCGGTGTCGGCGCGCAGGATTACGTCGGGGTCGAGGACGGTGAGGAGCGCGTCGAAGTCGCCGTGACGTGCTGCGGCTAGGAATGCGTCGACGACCCGGCGTTGTCGGGGCAGGTCTGTGTCTGGGGCGGGGGCTCCCTGGATCCGGCCACGGGCGCGGCTGGCCAGTTTTCGGGCGGCTGCGGGGGAGCGCCCGACGATCGGGGCGATGTCTTCGTATGGGACGGCGAACATGTCATGGAGTACGAACGCCAGCCGTTCGGCGGGGTCGAGCGATTCCAGAACCACCAGTAGTGCCAGACCGATCGAGTCGGCCACCAACACCTCGTGTTCCGGGTCGGCGCCGGTCTCCGGGCTGACGATCGGGTCGGGTATGTGGGCTTCTAGGGGTTCCTCGCGGCGTGCCACGCGCGAGCGCAGCATGTCCAGACATACTCTTCCGACGACTGTGGTCAGCCATCCGCCCAGGTTCACCAGATCGCTGGCGTCGGAGCGGCTTAGCCGTATCCAAGCTTCCTGGACGGCGTCGTCGGCCTCGCTCAACGAGCCGAGCATCCGGTACGCCACAGCCTTCAGATGGCTGCGATGAGCCTCGAATTGTTTCGCGAGAAAGTCTTCCTTGCCCACAGTCACAGGTCCTCCCGGATCGTTTCGTCACTTCATTGACGAAACCGGCCCTGCCGATGTGACCGCCGGACTCGGCTGTTCAACCGGTCTTCTCGCTCATCGGTCACATTCGTCGGTCCCGATACGTCATAGCACCGGGGGCAACCTGAAGATCGAAAGGAAGACCAGTCATGGAATCACGTTCGACCACCGAGGAGAAGCCGATGCGTTCTCGTCTGTCCAACCCCATGCAGCTCGTTCCCGAACTGGCAGCCGTGTCCGGGGCACTGTTCAAGGCCACCAGCAACGGCGCGGTGCCGCAGACCACGATCAGTCTGATCCAGTTGCGGGCCGGCCAGATCGTCGGTAACACCTATCTGACCATCTTCAATTCCGACAACCTGCGTAATGCGGGAGAAGAGTCCGAGGAGAAGATCACCGCAGTGGCGACCTGGTGGGACGCGCCCTATTTCACCGACGCCGAGCGTGCCGCGCTAGCGTTGGCCGAAGCCGTACTCCAGCCGGCCACGCAGGCCGAGAGAGTGTCCGACGAGCTGTTCGCCTACGTGTCGGAGTACTACGACGCCCAGGCGCTCACGACCCTGGTGATCGCGATCGGGCAAGTGAACTTCTTCGCCGCGCTTGCCACGGTCGGCAAACCACTGGCCGGCAAGCCTGCGGCCGAGCAGTGGACATGAGACGGGCCGGCTAGGTTTCCGGTATCGCGGGGTTCGGGGAGGTCTCGAATGTGGCTTTCCCGACCTCGCTAGCGCGCCGCGCGTGAGCCGCCGTGGGGGCTTCGACCAGGTGGCCTATACCCCGAATCGGGGTCTCGGTAAAACGGCGCGGAAAACAACGAGGTTCGGTATATCAGCTGGTCAGCGCCCCTGCGGCTCGATGAGAGCTGCCCCAGATATCAGCCAGGTATCCGGGGCAGCCTGCGCGCCGACCTGCGGCGACCGCCTCAACAGTGCGCGAAGCGACTCCGCGACAGTATTTGGGGCTGGGTCAAATGTGTTGTTTTTCGCGCCGTTTCTACCGGGACCCCGACAGCAGCCAAGGTAGGCCTAAAAGCCGCCATGGACTGTTCCAGAAGTCGTTCCATACGACACCGTTCCAGAACCGCAGCAGCACAATGATTCCGGAACGATGGATCCGTAACGTCTCACACCAAATGCGAAAACTTCGCGTCAGATGCGAACGTAATCACCGCTGGTCAGGCGTGCCCACCTCACAGCCAGGACATCACCGTTGCCCCTAATGAGTTCTGGGAGTAGGCCATCGGGCAGACTCCTGGTTGGTAGCCACTGGTAGGTGAGCACTCTTTGCCCCTGGACTTCGAGTCCTGACGAAAGAGCGTGCCCCTGCCGGTCGGCCGGATGGATGGATCACTGCTGGGATGTCGTGCCCACCGCGTACTCGTGCTGGTGTGAGCACTGTTTCATTAGGTCGCTGATTCCTCCGGTGGGCTGCTGATGCTCGGGACCGCACACGGGAGCAGGAGAAGCGTTGCGTCTGTTCGTTGGAGATGACTGGGCCGAAGACCACCACGATGTGGAGATCCAGGACGAGTCCGGCCACCGGCTGGCCAAAGCACGGGTGAGCGAGGGCGTGGCGGGCATGGCTCGGCTGCACGCGATGATCGCCGGGCAGATCGGCGAGACCAACCCCGACAATGTCGAGGTACTGGTCGGGATCGAGACCGACCGCGGCCCATGGGTGAACGCCCTGGTCGCCGCCGGATATCAGGTATTCGGGGTCAACCCGCTGCAAGCCAAGGCCTACCGCAAACGGCTGGGAGTCTCCGGCGCCAAGAGCGACCCGGCCGATGCACACCTGCTGGCCGACATGGTCCGCCTCGATGCCCACCAGCTGCGGCAAGTTGCTGGGGACAGCGCCACCGCCGAGGCCATCAAGGTGATCACCCGCACCCACAAAACCCTGATCTGGGAACGGACCCGCCACACCCTGAGGTTGCGGCATGCGCTGCGTGACTACTTCCCCGCCGCGCTGGAAGCGTTCACCGACCTGGACGCCCCCGACACCCTGAAGCTGCTGACCCTCGCCCCGGACCCCGCCTCGGCCGCGGCATTGACCATCACCCGGATCAGCACCGTCCTCAAACAGGCCCGCCGCCACGGCGTCGCGGGCAAGGCCGCCAAGATCCAGGCCGCGTTGCGCACCACCCAGCTCGGCCAGCCCGCAGTGGTCACCGCCGCCTACGCAGCCTCGGTCCGGGCCCTGGCTGCGGTCCTGTCCACTCTCAACGAGCAGGTCAAGACCTTGGAAGGGCAGGTGGAGGCGCATTTTGGGGCGCACCCGGCCGCTGAGATCATCACCTCCCAGCCAGGGCTGGGGACGATACTCGGTGCCCGGGTGCTCGCAGAGTTCGGTGACGACCCCGACCGCTACGCCTCGGCCAAGAAACGCAAGAACTACGCCGGCACCTCCCCGATCACCGTCGCTTCCGGCAAACAGAAAGTCGCCCTGGCCCGCGTCGTGCACAAGGACCGGCTCATCGACGCCCTCATCAGCCAGGCCTCGATCGCCATCAGCAAATCCCCCGGAGCCCGCGCCTACTACGACAAACAACGAGCCCGCGGCCTCGCCTACAACGCCGCCCTGCGCCAACTCGCCAACCGCCTCGTCGGCATCCTGCACGGCTGCCTCAAAACCCGCACCCTCTACAACGAAGCCACCGCCTGGCCCAACCACCCTCAGCCACTCGCTACTTGACATCAAAACTCCTGGGATGTCTTTCCGACGTATTCAGTGTCATACCTCAAGGACCGCGTCGGCGAGGCGGTCGACCTGGTCCGACGATGCCACTGTGGGGTGGAAGATCAGTTGGTCGAAGCCCAGATCTCGGTAGGCGTGCATGGTTTCGCGGGCGTCCTCGGCGGAGGTGAGCATGTCGGCCGCATTGAGTTGAGCGTATTCGGGGATGAATCCGTAGTAGCGGGTGAGGTGATCCCGACCGGCCTGGGTGAGGTCTTCGTCGCCCAGGGCGAAGTTGACCGAAGCATGGATCCGGGGGCTGCCGAGGCGGCCGGCGTCCTTCCATCCGGCTCGGATGCGGTCGGCGAACGCCGACTGGGCCGGATAGTCGCGCAGTGCCCCGGCGACCCAGCCTTCGCCGACGGTGACAGCTCGCCTGATCGTGGCTTTCGACGTCCCGCCGAACAGCAGCGGAATCTGCACGGGCGCTGGGCACAAGGGAGTGTCACCGGCGACAGGTTCACCACACCATGCGCGTTGCATGACCTCGACCTGCTGGTCAAGGAGGCGTCCGCGGTCGGCGAAATCGACTCCCGCAGCGGCATAGTCGTCTTCGCGCGAGCCGACCCCGATACCGATGGCGAGGCGGTTGCCGGCGGCGTCGGCCAGGCTGGCCAGTTGCTTGGCGAGCACTGCCGGCGGGTACAGCGGTGCCAGCAGGATATTGGTGACCAGTTCGAGGTTCGTGCTGGCTCCGGCGGCGATCGCCAGCCCGACGATCGTGTCCAGGCTGGGGTAGGCGAGGCGATCGACGGTGGCGACACCGGCAAATCCGCGTTGCTCGGCGCGGCGGACCCATTCGCCCAGGACGGGCCTGGGGACACCGGCGATGTGGTTCGGTAGGCCGATTAGGACCTTCATTGGAATTCCTTTGGTGTCGTGGCATTTCGTCGAGTTCAGGTATCGCTTGTAGCCGGGGTCTTGGCGCGGGTGAACAGCGCGAGCGCCTGGGTGGACGAGTTGATCAGGGCTCGAGCACGTAGCGACCGCGCACCCCGCCCTTGGCCATGGCTCGGTGGGCGTCGGCGACCTGGTCCAACGGCACGACCGCATGCACTCGGGTCGGCAACCGGCCGGACGCGGCGCGGGTCAGCAGCTCGCCCAACCGCGGACCGTCGGGCTGCGTCACCAGCGCGTTCACCCTGATGCCGCGGTCGGCGGCCGGCACCATGTTGGGTCGGACGCCGACGAAAGTTCCGCCGTCGCGGACGAGGGCCAGGCCCCACACCTGCTGCGGCGTAGCGTCGACGATCGCGTCCCAGCCCGGCTCGGCGTGAGTGGCGAAGTCGGCGCCGAGACCGCGCACGAACTCCTCGTCTGTAGCTCGGGCCAGGCCGGTCACCTGCCAGCCGCGGTCGGGCGCGAGCGCGGCCACGTTCGCCCCGATCGCCCCGGCCGCGCCGGTCACCAGCAGCCAGTTGCCATCGGCGGGCGAGTCGCCGAGCAAGTCGACGATCTGCGCTGCACCCAGCCCGTTGAGCGGCACCGTCGACGCCGCGACCAGGTCGAGCCCGTCGGGCACCACGGCGAGACCGGCGGCAGGCACGACGAGCTGTTCGGCATAGGTGCCGAAGTCGCGGTCGAAACCGAGGACGACACCAGCGACCCGGGTGCCGACGGCCAGGTTTACCTCGGGACCGGCGGCGCGCACGGTGCCGGCGAAGTCCCAGCCCAGGCCGGTGTAGTGGGGCTGGTTGATGAGGCCCATGTCGTGGAAGAAACCGCCCACGACCCCGAGGTCGGTGGGGTTGACCGGTGCTGCGGCGACCGCGACCCGAACCTCGCCGGGTCCGGGCTCGGCGACGGGAACATCGATGATCTCGATCGAGTCAGGTCCGCTCGGGGTGCGGACGACGGCGGCGCGGAAGGTGGACATGCTCATGGTTTCACTTCTCCTGGCTTGTGTTCGGCGCTTGACCCGCTCCATTATGGAGTGGTAACTCTCTGACGGGGAGTACGAACTTCGAAGTGCGTAAGCCACCCCTCGGTAGGAAGGAGCGGTCCATGCCCACAACGACGGCGGCCCAGAAGCGGGTACAGGCGCAGGCGGACTACGACGCGTTCCTGGCGGGCTGCCCCAGCCGCCAACTACTCAACCGGATCTCCGACAAGTGGGTCGCGCTGATCCTGGCCGCGCTCGGCAGCGACGGCCCGCATCCCGGCAGCGACCGCGTCGGGATGCGGGGATGCGGTACTCCGAACTGTCGCGTCGGCTGGCCGGGGTCAGCCAGAAGATGCTCACCCAGACACTGCGCTCCCTAGAACGCGACGGCCTGCTGACCCGCACCGTAACCCCGACCGTGCCGACGACGGTCACATACGAGCTGACCGACCTCGGTCTCTCGCTCCACCACCTGATGCGCGGCATCAAAGACTGGGCAGAGGCGCACATGGACGAAGTACTCGCCAACCGTGACGACTACGACACCCGCATCATCTGAACGCTCCAATCTCGGCCATCGCGGGATACCGACCCTCGATCCGGCCACATGCCGGTCGGCCGGCTGCACTGTGCTCACGGCCCAAATGCTCGACGGACGGCGGCCACGGACCTCAGTTCGGGGCCGACTCCTGGACGTTCGCGCGCCCATTGAGCGGGCATTCGACGACGTGGCCGGTGAGGTGTGCCGCAGCTCCAGGAAGTGGAAGAACACCGTCAGCGCGGCCGCGCGGCCGGTCCGGGTCGACGGCTTCGCATCCCGCAGCACCTTCCCGAAATAGGTGTCGGCGTCGCCGGGCTGCATCTCCCACAACGGCCGCCCGAACCAATCGCGAATCAGCTCGAGGTGATTGACGTCGTTGCGGATCGTGGAGTCCACCAGCCCCGCGGAAGCACGGGCCAGCACGAACCCGGATAGCACGTCGGTCTCGAACGCAGCGATCTCGTCCTCGGTCGCTGGAGCCCGCAGCTCCCGCAGGTCGCGCACTGCCGCCAGAGCCAACCCACGCCTCCTTGCCTTCACCCACAGTGAGAAACCGTCGGTCCGATCGCATTCCGGTCGGCCGAGGCGAGAACACTTCAGTAGGAGATTCGGCGCTGAGGACGCGCGGGATGGCCCAGGTCCAGGCCGGAAAGGGCGGAGTGAGAGAAGTCGGATCGGTCAGGAACTCATCGACTGTTGGTTAGCCGTTCCCGGCCGACCGCGCGCCGAAGCTCGTCCGGTGTTTGGCGGCTGGGTCGGATCGAGTGCAGAGCGCGATGTTGTTCGGCGCGACCCGACCGGGTGTCGCATTCTCCGTCCGAGTTCGCCGAACCTGACGATTGTCGCCGCGGTGCCGCGGCATCGGCCGATGTAATGGTGGCGTGGGTGTGACCGGTCCCCGATGACGGAACCACCCGGTTTTAGAGCCAGGTTGTTTTCGATCCGTATTCAGTTGATGCCGCAGGCCACCGGGTGGTGGCTGTGGCTGCAGCGGGCAGCGTACTCGGCCGGGGTCAGATAGCCCAGCGCCGAATGTCGATGTCGTCGGTTGTGGTCTACCTTGTAGTCGCCGATGACGACGCGGGCTTCGAGCAGGCTTGTCCAGTGGTTCCGGTCGAGGCATTCTTTGCGCAGCCGACGGTTGAACGATTCGACGAATCCGTTATTCCACGGCGTGCCCGGTGGGATGTAGATGATCCCGACCCGGTTTGCGCAAAACTGTTGCAGCGCATGGGAAATCATTTCCGGCCCGTTGTCCATCCGCAACACCGTCGGCGACCCACCATGAGTGGTGAAGACCTTCTCGAGCTCGGTGACGAGCCGCTCGGCGGTGATCGAGCGTTCAACCAGATGCAATAGTGATTCACGGGTGTGTTCATCGACCATCGACGCGATCTTCACCGCTCTGCCGTCGATGGTGGAATCGAACTGAAAATCCAACGCCCACACCACCTTCGGTGCATCCGCATCGACCGGCGGCATCGACGAAACGCCGGCCCGTTTACGCGGCTGGTGCTCACGCACCTGCAGCCCTTCCTCCCGCCAGAGCCGATGCACCTTCTTCTTGTTCACCGAGCTGCCCTCGTCGAACCGCAACCGCGCCCACGCCCGCCGGAACCCGTGACACGGGTTCTTCGTAGCATACGAGCGCAGCCAGGCCCGCAAACCGGCGTCCGGATCATCCGGGGTCTGCGCGAGGGGCAGCCGCCGATACGTCGAACGAGCAAGCCCAACGACCTTGCACGCGAACCGTTCCGACACGCCCTTCACTGCTGTGAGCATGTCGACGGCACGGCGCTTGGACGCTGGGCTCAGAATTTTCCCCGGCTGATCTCCCGCAGGGCGTCCTTTTCCAGCTCCGCCTCGGCCAGCAGCCGCTTGAGCCGGGAATTCTGCTCCCGCAGCTCCTTGAGCTCCTTCGCCGCATCGGTATCCATACCGCCGTAAGAGCGGCGCCAGTTGTACAACGTCGCCGCCGACACTTCCAGCTCTGCGGCGATCTCCTCGCCCGACTTACCGGCCGCGGCCAGCTCATCGGCACGGCGCAGCTTCCGCACGATCTCCTCCGCGGAATGCCGCTTCCGTCCTCCAGCCATGATCCCAATCGTCCCTTCTGGCCCCTACCAGGGCCAACAGGACTCTAATACCGAGCGGTCTCATTCATTGGGGACGGGCCAGGTGCTGTGAAAGTGTCGGCCCCTGCAATTGGCCGATCTTCGACGACGGCGGGGCGGGCGACGCGTGCAGATGGGCGTCGCCACCGTTCATGTCGCTCCGTCCCCATCCGCCGGATCGGGGCGATTCGTGGGCGCCTCAGCGGCCCTCGAAGAACGCGCGCGGAACCTCGACGAGCATGGTGTCGATCTGTTCCTTACTGACGCCGCGTTCGAGCACGTAGGGGAACACGTCGTCGAACACGTGGGTGTAATGCCATTGCGGCAGGGCCGCCATTGCGGCGGGTTCGATCCAGTCGAGGTAGCAGCTCGCGTCCTGCGAAAGCACCATCCGGTCGGTGTAGCCGCGTCGCACCATTTCGATGAGGGTGTCCGCGCGGGCCTCGAAGGTGGTGTCGAGGTTGATGCCGAAGCGGTCCATGCCGAGGACGAAGCCGGCCTCGGCCAGTTCGGCGAGGTGATCGCAGTCGGTGGTGTCGCCGCTATGGCCGAGCACGATTCTGCCGGGGTCGACGCCTTCTTCGTCGCACATGACGCGCTTGACTTCGAGGCCGGTGCGGGAGCCCGGGTGGGTGTGCACGGTGATCGGAACGCCGGTTTCGAGGTGGGCCTTGGCAACCGCGCGCATGACCCGTTCGACTCCGGAGGTCGGCCCCTGCTGGTCGATCGCGCACTTGAGCATGCCTGCCTTGACCCCGGTGCCTGCGATACCGTCGCGGATGTCGCCGATGAACATGCCGACCATGGGGTCGGGGACCTCTGCGCCGACGATCGCGTTCAGGGCCGGGCCGCGGTAGTGGAAGTAGAACGGGACGTCGTCGTAGGTGTAGACGCCGGTGGCGACCACCAGGTTGACCGGAACCTGGTCGGCGATCTGCTGAATCCGCGGGATGTAGCGGCCGAGCCCGACCACCGTCAGGTCGACGATCGTGCGTACGCCCGCGTCGTAGGCGCCGCGCAGCCGCTGCACGGCGTCGGCGATACGTTCTTCTTCCGAACCCCATTCGGCCGGGTAGTTCTGGTGGATGTCCCCGGTAAGCACGAAGACGTGCTCGTGCATCAACGTCACTCCGAGATCGGCGGTGTCGATAGTTCCGCGGACGGTTTCGATCTGCGTCACGGTGGTTGTCTCCTTATATGGGGCAGGGTAAAAATGGGCTTCCGACAGCGAGTCCTGCGTTACCGAGTCGGAGACGGAGTCGGTCAGCCGCCGACCTGCCGCCCGGACCACACGGCAGGGTCAACTCCACCCGCACGTTTCGCTCCGAAACCGGAAGAGCGCCGATGAACACCAAAACTAGTGTAGGAGAACGCTACTGCGCATCAGCACAAGATTCGAGCATCGAGTCGATCCCGGTTGCCGATTGGCTCGTCGAGGGAGCCCACGGTCCGATGGCGAGGCTCATGACCTCAACCAACGGGCGGGCTTCAGTCGGTGCGCTGCACCGTATAGGCGAGTCGAAATACAGTCCGGCGCAACCGCCTACCCGGTAATTGGATCAAACGCATATTTCGCTGCGGTGAGTATTTCATGACGTCTCCTTTGCACACTCGCTTCGAGCTGCGCATGTGAGACATGCTACGAACTGAACTGTGAGACAGACCATATTTCCGTTGGTGTGCCCGGAAACGCGGAGGAGTCGTGATCAGGGCGGGTTGGGGCTTGCTGTGGCGCGGACTGGCCGTGTACGGCGGTGCCGTGTTGGCGCGGAATGCATGGTTTCGAACGAAGCATGAGTGTCACGACCGTGCGACTGCGGTCACGAGATGGGGCGTCGCCGAGTGACCGTCACCGTTCGGAACTCGTTGTGCTATCGATGTGGGCTCAGCGGCTGTGAACCTCTCTGGCACACGGCTCTCGGGCTGCGGGTCGGGCGAAGTATCGGCACGAGGTGCGGCCTTCGGTCAGCACAGGCGGTCCCAGCCACTACATGTCCGCCGATGCCAGTCCGAGCCTGTGCTCTGGCGCGCACGGTTCGCTGGGGTCGAGTCGTGGCCTGAAGACCTATCCTTTCGTCACCTATGCCCTGCTTGTGTTGTTATGGCAGCAGCACGACACGTCCACGTTGTCCCCCTTGTTCGACAACGGTATGAGCCGCGTGGGCTTGGTCGAGTGGCAAGGTTTGGGCGACCCGTAAGGTGAGCTGTCCGGTGTCGACGAGTGCTACGAGTTCGGAGAGTCGAGGGCCGTCGGCGAATACCTCGGCGACAAGGACTTTGGTGGCGCGGATCGGTGGCGGGGCGAAGGGGCGGACCAGGGTGATGAATGTTCCTTCGCCGCGCAGGGCATCGTGGGCTTTGATACCTAGGATAGCCGCGTCGATGACTGCGTCGACACCGCCTGGCGCCCATCGTCGTACGGTGGGACCGAGATGTTCGGTCGAGGTAAGTACCTCGTCAGCGCCGAGATCGCGAACCAGATCCTCGTCGCCGAGGCGTACAAGCGCGATGGTGCGCAGCCCGCGGATCGCCGCGAGTTCGAGGACGAAACCTCCTACCGCACCGGCCGCGCCGGTGACCAGCAGAGTTTGTCCGCGGTGCAGTTCGGTGAGTTGCAGGGCCCGGTCCGCGGTCAATGCGTTCAGCGGGAGTGTTGCCGCTTCGATCAGCGATACTGTTGTAGGTGCGGCCGCCACGGCGGACTCGTCGAGGATGACGTGCTCGGCGTGTGCGCCGGGGGCGAACAGTAGGTCTCTGAGCCCGACCACTGGATCACCGAGGGCGAACCGGCGAACACCCGGGCCGAGGGCATCGACGTGTCCTGCCACATCCCAGCCGAGTCCGACGATTGGCGCGGGTGCCATCATTCCCGCGTCTGTGAGGCGTCCCGCGCGGGTGGACAGGTCGATGGGGTTGATTGACGATGCCGCGACGCGGATACGTAGCTGTCCCTGGGTCGGTTCCGGAAGGTCGATGTCGACAAGTTCGAGGACCTCGGGTCCACCGAATTTGCGAAGAATTATCGATTTCATACAGTCGAACGTAAATTTGACTTGCTGCCTTAGGAAGTAGGTACTATCAGGTGCCTTAGGGACCAAGGAGTTCAGATGGCTACGACTACGGCGGCCGTTCGACGGGAGATTGAGCGGTCGCGCTATAACGCGAACTTGCTCGAGTGTCCTGGGCACCAAGTGCTCGCCACCATCAGCGACAAATGGGTCACGCTGATTCTCAGTGCTCTCGCCGACGGACCCCTCCGCCATAGCGAACTATCCCGAATCGTTGCCGGAGCCAGTCAGAAGATGCTGACCCAGACTCTGCGTAAGCTCGAACGCGAGGGTTTGCTGACCCGCCGGGTAACCGTGTCAGTACCCGCCCGCGTCGATTACGAACTCACCGCTCTGGGAATCGGGCTACTGCCGATCCAACGAGCGATCAAGCAGTGGGCCGAGTCCAACATCGACGAAGTCCAAGCAGCCCGCGACCGCTTCGACGAGATCAACGCGTCGAGCCATGTGGGGCCGGCGGGGATCAGCTGACGTGCCATTGCTGCAGTGGCGATCGCCTCGAAAGCGACAGTGAGCCTTTTTCATCCTTGCTGAGTAGCGCGGAGTTCGCGGTCTTGTAGAACATGGATGGCCTTGGCGAGTTGTCCGGTCTTGTGTGGGCAGCAGCGGAGTTTCCGCAGGATGCGCCAGCTTTTGAGCTGCGCGTTGGCCCGCTCTCCGGGGCCGCGTAGCTTCGCGTGGGCACGGTTGAACTGCTTTTGCGATTCGGGCTTGTTCTTGCCCTTGTACGGAGTCAGCAGTGCCTGCGCACCGTGATAGCCCTTGTCGGCCAACACAATCCAGCCGCCGCGTTCCAGCTCGTAGAGAATTCTCCAGATCCATGCCGCCTTCATATCGTGCACGCTGCCGGGCAACGCACCCGATACCCACACGATGTCACCGTCGGGTGTGGCGATGACCTGCACGTTCATCCCGTGGTGACGGTGTTTGCCGGAGTAGAAGGGCCGGTCGGCGGCGACCCGGTCGATCGCGATCAGGGTGCCGTCGAGGATCAGATAGGCATGCCCGGCGGTCTTGGCGTGCTGCAATGCTTTCCGCAGTGCCGGCGCTCGTGCGGCCAGCAACTCGACGGTCTCGGTGACATACCGCCACGCGGTGGCCGTCGATATCTCGAATCCGGCGCCCAAATCGTTGTAGGTTTCGCCTTTGCGCAGGTAAGCCAGTACGAGCAGGGCTTGCCGGCCCGGGTTGAGCCGCCGCCACACCGAGCCGATCCGGTGGCGGTGGCGGCGGATCACTCCGGCCACGTAGTCGAGGGTCTGGCGTGACAACGGCAGCGCGGACCGGTAGAAAAGCATCTGAAGCCCTTGGTGTACAGCGATTTTGGTCGACAGCTGATATACCAGGGGCTTTGCCGTTCACGTCGGCGCCACGCCGCACCAATCCGCCATGGCGACAACAACTCTCGGCTGAGGATGAAAAAGGCTCAGTGGCACCAGTGGTAGGCATACAGCCAGCCGACCGCGAGACATGCTCACGAACCTAGCTCGTGCGACCTGAAAAATGCGGTGTCGTATGGAATCTGGTCGCAGTTCGTGCTACCACCGTGGGCGTGACGGTGCGGTTCTCTTGGCGCGTCACCCGGCGAGGGCGCCGATCTTGGTGAGGTTGTGGGCGAACACTCCGTATCCGCACCAGACCGCCGCTCCGGTGCGCCCGTCCTGGCGGCTGTGGTCCCAGCCGTAGCCTCCTCTGAGGTGGCCGATGCGGCCCTCGGATCCTGTGCGCCACTTGACCAGTCGCCAGAAGCTGTGGCTGTGGTCGACAGCTCGCCGGGCCGGTGAGATCTTGGCCTTGCGTGGAATGGTGGACTTATGGACCGGCCGCGCGTCCAGATCATGCAGGCTGACCAGTCGATCCGCACCCGGCGGGCAGAACACCGTCGTTGGGGTGGCGGCCTGGTGGCTGTGGCGTGATCATGTCGTGTTTGTGAGTGGCGCAACGGGTTTGGCGGTGTCGGGTGGTGAGGGTGTGGACGGCGGCCGGTGGCAGCGGGAGTTCCTGGATCTGACGCGGGTATCGAGTCGCGGTTCGCGCGGGTGGAGATCCGCCGCACGGCGGTGAAAATGCTGGCCGGATGGTGTCGGAGCTGCCGAACAAGAACTGCTGGACGTTGCGGAGCAGGCCGGGGACACCGGCCCGGGTCGGATGCAGCACCTGCTGTCGGCGGCCGCGGTGGACGATGATGGTCTGCGAGATGACCTGCGCGACTATGTGATCGAGCATTTGGGCGATGCCGATGCGACGCTCGTGGTGGACGAAACAGGCGACATCAAGAAAGGTGTGAAATGCCGAGATCGGCATTTCACACCTTATGACGAGCCGACGGTAATGCCGAAGTGCGGCTGGGAGATTGGTTGTGAGGTTGCTGTCTGAGGCTGGTTGAGCGGCATTTCGTGGTGGTGGGTCCGGTTCGTGGTGTCTCTGGTCGATGAGTCCCATCGACGACAGGAGACGACCATGGACTCTCGAAGTGGAGCACGGCGCTGGGGACCGATCATCGTGGATGGCCCGCTGGCGCCGTTCGCCGACGGCTTGCGCCGCGAGCTGGCTGGTCAGGGATATGCCCTGGACACGGTCGGCGATCACGTGCATCTGTTGGCGGATCTGAGTGACTGGCTGTCGGGCCGGGGCCTGACCGGCGCTGGACTGACGAGCGAGGTGGCCGGAGAGTTCCTGCGCGACCGGCGCGCTCGGGGCCTCCGCATCGGAGTGACCGTTCGCGCGGTCGCGCCGATACCGGGGTATCTGCGCCGTTTGCGGGTCGCCCCACCGCATTCGGTGGCCGCTGCGGTCACGCCGCAGGATGTTCTGCTGAGCGAGTATCGCCGTTATCTGGAGTCTGAACGGGGGTTGTCCGTAGGAACGGTCACGCACTATCCGCGGTGCGCCCGGCTGTTCCTGGCATGGCTGCCTGGTCCGTGCGAGTCGTTGCCGGGGTTGTCGTCGGGCCAGGTCACCGGTTACGTCATGCAGTGGGCACAACGCCGGGAACCTCGCCCGCCGGACATGGTGACACTGCCGGCGTTGCGGTCGTTGCTGCGTTTCCTGCACGTGGCCGGGCATGTTCGGGGTCTGCTGGCTGGCGCGGTCCCGGCCGGTCGTGCCCATCCTGGTCGGCTGGGGGTGCCGCGGGCGGCGTCGGCTGACAGTATCGGGGCCGTGCTCGCGTCGTGCGACCGTGACAGCGCGGTCGGGTGTCGCGACTACGCGATCGTGTTGTCGTTGACGCGTCTGGGGTTGCGCGGCGGCGAGGTGGCACGTCTCGAACTCGCCGACGTCGGCTGGCGAACCGGAGAAGTGATCGTCCGTGGAAAGGGCGGCCGGGTCGATGTCCTGCCGCTGCCTGGTGATGTCGGCGAAGCGTGGGCGCAGTATCTGCTGCATGCGCGGCCGAAGACGACCGCCACCACGGTGTTCGTGACCATGGTCGCGCCGTTCACAGCCCTGGCGACCTCATCGGTCACTCAGGTTCTGTCCCGCGCTTGCGCTCGTGCCGGTGTCGCCCGGTTCGGGCCCCACCGGATCCGGCATGCGGTGGCGTGCGGTCTTCTCGATGCCGGAGCGTCGATGGAGGAGATCGGGCAACTGCTGCGCCACGCTCACGAACGCACCACGGCGATCTACGCCAAGGTCGACCAGGCCCGGCTGGCCGAGCTGGCCCGGCCATGCCCGCAGGGAGCCCCCCGATGACCATCCGGACCCGGGTCGAGGACTATCTGGCGATGCGCCGCGCGCTGGGCTACCGGCTACACGCCGAGGGCCGGATGCTGCTGGACTTCGCCGACCGGCTCGACGCGACCGGGCAGCGAACCATCACCGTGTCGACGGCGCTGGCCTGGGCGATCGAGTCGAGAACCGCGGCACCGGCGCACTGGTGCCGCAGGCTGGGCGTGGTGCGAGCCTTCGCCCGTCACCTGCACACGCTCGACCCGAGTTGCGAGGTCCCTCCCACCGACCTGCTATCGGGTCCCGCGCACCGGCCGACGCCGTATATCTACACCGACGAGGAGGTCGCCGCGCTCGTGCACGCGGCGCAGACCATCGCCGCACCGATGCCAGCGGCTACCTGGGGTCCCGGTAGTAATCGCGCGGAAAACAACGAAGTTGGCTGGACCAGCAGTGATGGCGGATTTTGATGCTCCAGGTCCAGTCGAAACGTCTTGAGCAGGTTGCATCCGATGCCGCGTCCACGGCGCGTGGTGCCTCGCCTCACACTGGCCGTTCGAGCAATGGGGCCGGTTCCTGCCCGAACACACCACCGCAGCCAGCATCCTCGACAACCGGAGTAGGTGCGGGTTCCTTCAACCGGATTTCGCTGGTGTCAACGCATCTCAGCAGCTCTCGGCCCGTTCGATGGCCTGATCAGACATATCCGGCAATCTGCGAGTTATTACAGGAATCCTGGAGCAGCTGCTGTAATCTGCGACACCATGCCGGATTCCGGGACACGCCCACTGTCGCTCGTTCCGGCGGCCACGCCCGATGGCGATGAAACGTCTGTGGAACCGATCCTCGAGCCGGGGCTAGCAGATGTTGTCACGCTCCAGCGGCGCAAGGCCGCCGAGGTTACTGCCGACGACGAGCAGAGTTTCTTCCTGGATACAGTCGCTGAGTATCAATGGGCCAGGGACACAGCGGGTTTGGCTGCTGCCACGCTGGATGGGCTGACCAAGCCGATCATCGAGATCTGCCAGTACTACGGTTTGGTGCCGTGGCAACTGACCCCACGCCAAGTCGACAAGTACTTCGCGGGTGTCGGCAAGCGGGCACGCTCGACGGTGCGCCGCAAGATGACCCTGATCGACAGCTACTTCGCCTTCCTCGAGCAGCGGTATGCCGGTGAGATCGCCCGCAACTACGGCGTCGGCGTGGAGTCGCCGATCGACCCGTTCAACCGGCCGACCCATCGCGGCGACTTCGGGCTGCGGATACCGCCGTCCCAGCGGGCGACACGCGAATTCTTCGGCCGCTGGCGGGAATCGCTGCCGCAGTCGCGCAAGCCGGCGATCGCCCGCCGCGACTACGTCATGGGCAAGCTCACCTACATCTCCGGCGTTCGCGCCGCCGAGCTGTGCTCGGTGAGGATCGGCGACGTTCACTGGGAGTCCGGTCAATGGGGCCGATTCCTGGTGCACGGCAAGGGAGCTCGCGGATCCGGGCCTCGCCAACGCGAGGCTTATCTGTTCGAGGAAGGCCGGGCGCTGTTGTGGTGGTATATCGAGGAAGTCCGCGCCGAATTCTGCGACGACCCAGACGATTCCGAAGCCCCACTGTTCCCGTCCGAGCGGATCCCGCAGGCCGTCGCCGCGTTGAATCTGGCCACCCCCGGCATCGCGGTCACCCCGTCGACGTTCCGGCGGGCACTGAAAGCCGTCGGCCGCCGGTTTCTCACCGGCCCAGTGACCGAGCTGCATCCACATCTACTCCGACATGCCTGCGCAACCCACAACTACGAGCGGGGAATGTCGCTCTGGGAAGTACAGAAATTATTGGGACACGATCGCCCGACCACCACTGTTTCCTACCTGGCCACCGCACACGCCGACCCGGAAACCGCGAGCCTGGCAGCAGCCGGGAGAGCGGTGCAACGACTCGTCATGGACAAAGGAACCCTGCGATGAAATGGAACCTGCGCTGGGCCGCGGCCAAACGCGACATCTGGCGGCCCAGCGAGCTGATGACCGTATTCGCCGAGGTCGGCTTCACGCCATCGCTGAGCAAAGTCGCCGCCCTCTGGAGCAACAAACCCACCACGGTCAGGCTCGATGACCTGGACAAGATATGCGCCGCACTGCAGTGCACGGTCGCCGATCTCCTGGAAGCCGAGCCCCTCACGACCGCCAATGAGCAAGAGCGGCAAACCAATCGGGCCGTCGGTGGGACGGATGAACCCGTGCGACCGACCGCCCGCCGCGGCGGGACCAAACGATCGATGCCGCCGAACTGACCCGTGACAGCGACACCGAGGAACTGGCCGATCGGGCAGTGCCCGGTCTGCCTGGGCTGGGGCGAGAGACGGCAATACACCACCTGCGCCCCCTGCGGGAAATGGCGCCGCGCCTTCCCAGAATGCAAGCCGTGCTTGCGATGTCGGCATCGCAACCATGTCAGCGACGAGGGACTCTGCCGCTCGTGCTTGCAAGTCCTGCGTGTCGACGATCCCGGATGGCTGCTCGATCCCGTGCCCGGCCGCCCGACGCAACTCACGCTGATCCTGCCGGAACTGCGCTCGTTTCGGGCCACCCCGATCGTTCTGCCCGCGAAGTGGAAAAACCCAAGTGCCGCAACGGGAAAACCCTTCCCCGACCTGGTGCCGACCCCGCAGCAACGACGGCGGCTGACCCCACGGCCTCCCGCGCCATCGATATCACCTCACCTGCTCGACCCCACGCAGATCATGCTGTTCGACGCCCGTCGAGACTGGAGTCGCTTCACCGTCGGTTCCCCCAATGCCCTGCCTGAGCTGACACCGGCAGCCACAGCCCTGCTCGAGGAGTTCCAGCAGCACGCACGAAACCACGGGTGGGGTCCGATGCCCCGCAACGCCGGGGCGATGACCTTGCGGGTCCTGCTGGGCTGGCTCGGCGCAGCCGCCCCCATCCCCGAAGCCGACATCCGTGCGGTCGCCGACCACCGCCCCAATTCCGCCATCCGACGCGTCCTGCAGTTCCTCGACGCTCACGGCATGGTCATCGCCGACCCCGCCCGCCAAGGCGACACCATCGAACGGGCCATCCAGCAGCGCATCGACACCCTTCCCGATGCCCTCGCCGATGAAATCGGTTGCTGGATAAGTGTTCTGCGTGGCGAAGGACGCCGACCACACCCACAATTCCCCTTCGCCACGATCCGCTCCTACCTGAACTGCCTGCGGCCGACGCTGGCCATCTGGACCGAGTCCGTCACCAGCCTGCGTGAGATCACCGGTCCCGACATCCAATCCGCCCTCGACCGGCAACCACCCGTCACAGCCCGCAACCTGCTCTCGGCCCTGCACAGCCTGTTCCGCGCCCTCAAACAAGAACGACGCATCTTCCGCGATCCCACCCGCGGGATCACCCTGACCGCGATGCGTCGCCTGCCCGTCCCGATTCCCACCGACCGCCTGCACGGTCTCATCGACCGCACCGAAGGGCAGATGGCCAAACTCGTCGTCGCCCTCATCGCCATCCACGGCCTGGGCAAACAAGAAACCACCCACCTGCAACTGAACGATCTCGACCTATCCGCCGGACGGCTGCTGGTTCGACGACAAACCCGACACCACACCGTCTACCTCGACGAACTCACCCACACCCTCGCGCTCGACTGGCTACACCAGCGGCGGCGCCTCTGGAGCCGAACCTCCAACCCCCACCTGCTGGTCAGCCAGGTGACCGCAGCCGATGCCACGCGCCCACCCGTCTCCCACCGGGTCATCGACATCATCTTCGAGCGGCTCGGTCTCACCCCATCCCAACTCCGCCGCGACCGCATCCTCGACGAAGCCGCACACACCGCCGACCCCGTCCACCTCATGCGCGTCTTCGGCATAACCGCCAAGACCGCCATCACCTACGTCCAAGCAGCCCACCCCGAACGCCGCTCCACCACACCCCGGTAACAACCCGCCGACGACCGCCCACATCCGCGAACCCGACCCGCTTCGACCACACACCACCCGACCACGCACGGGTTCATCGCATACCACCACCGAGAATCGGCGAACCCGCGCGCTTTCGCCTGCTCCACCACGCCACCGTCGTCATCACCGACGGCGACTCCTACCGCATGAAACACCGGACCAAGCGAGGTGAACGCCCCTGACCTAACCACCCCCACCCCCGGCAAGGGGGTGGGGACTTTCCCTGGCCACCGGCGGGGACTTCAACTTGGCCATTGACAAACCGCAGGTAATAGCCCCTTATCTAGTAACGCTACTGAACTGGGCGAACAGCGCCTCTCCAGGGAGGGTGACTCCGCGAATTATCTGCGGTAGAACACGCTCCGGCCGCTGCTCGGTCATAGCGAAACCGTTTAACGAGACTTTTCTCGAATCTGGTCACCGCCCCCCAGGACACACCGCGTCGACCACAACCACCGCAACCGACAGGAACCAAGGCACGATCACACTCACCCCGGCGTTGGCCGAGATGCAGCGTCAAGAGGACGAGATGCTGACGGCGGCGCTCAGAAGCAGAGGACTCGACAGCAACGGCGAACCGATCCGTACAACCGACAAAGGAGCGACCACGTGAACGCCTTGCCGACACAAGAGCAGATCTTCACCAACGCGGCGGCCGCAGCGCATAACGCGGCCGCAGCACTGTCGGACGTGCGCGATTGGCTGAACTCCGACTGGTCGGACCAGCAGTCGTTGACCGACGAAGCGGCCGACGCCCGCAGCGCGGTCCGCACCAAGCTCGAAAACCTCAAGGCAGAGATCTACGAGATGGAAGAGCAGCTTCGAGGCGTAGCGAAGAGCCTTCGCAGCGGCCGGTCATCCCCGGCGGACCTCTAGAGGTGGTTCATCATCGGATCGTCGTTGATGCCCGGGGCCTGCTGTATCGCGCCGAGGACCACGGCGGCCAAGTCGTCCGGCCAGTCTTCGGCCTCGATCAGGTGATGCTCGCCCGCGTACCACACCATGGTCAGGACTGCGGCCACGAGTTTCCGATGCAGATGCGCCCGCATCCCGGCATCACCGTTCCCGGCCGCTTCGGCGATCCGTTGATCCGATAAAGCGCCCAGCTCGGGACGCAAGGCACCGCGCCCGGCGAACACCATCTCCAGGCCCTGGCGTGCCCAATGATCCAGTAGCCGTTCGAATGTCTCCCAGTCCCGGCCGCCGGCCTTGACGTATTTGGAGAGCATCTGCGCGATCTCCCCGGCCTCGGTGATGGTCTCGGTGAAGGACCGCAGCAGCATGGCGGCCTGTTCATCGGTCAGATCACCGCTGCGCTTGGGCCCTCGAGCGTCACTCACCCGGTCACCGTAGCCATAGAGGGCCGCAGGGACAACGGATCCGGCGCGGCCCCTTTCTGTCGTATTCGGGTCCTCCCCCCAACCAGGGACGACGATCGGGTTCGGGAACGGGCACGCCTTCGGCCTGCCTCTCGATAGCCACGAGCTGATCGCTTTCGGCGCCAATTCGGTGAGTGCAACCCTTGCGAAAACGGCCGTTTCGGCGGCCTGACCGCCGATAAGGCCCGCCTAGCCGGATCAGGTGGCGATACCCCGACGACCCACCTCACATCGAAGACTGACCCGCTAACGAACCCGAGCCCCGTTGACCAGCAACGGGGGGCTCGGATCTTAATTTTCGGACGAATAATATTCCGCGCCGAATCAAGGTTCGCTCAGGGCCCCGATCACGTGTTCGATCGCGTCACGCGAGCACGCCAGCCGATGTTGTCGGCGGTCCAGTGGCTGGTCGGCTCCCACCCGGCGGCGTTGAGGGATTGCTCGGCGTCGGCGATCACGTCCGCGTCGTTGTAGGCGCCGACGAGGTGACCGCGGTAGATGGCGCCGGTGGGCCATTTCGGGCCGACGTCATCGACCGTCACCATCTGTCGGCGCGGCGGAAGGTCTGTCAGATCGGTCACGATATAGGCGGTGTAGTCGTGATTTGCCATGGCGCAGTCCTTACTTTTGGTTATTCGGCCTGTTCGGCGAGGTGGCGGTAGAGGGTGGCGCGGGAGACGCCGACCGACGTTGCAACGGCGTCGGGTCGCTGTCCAGCGGCCAGGGCGGCGCGGGCGGTGACCAACTGGTCGGGGGTGAGTTTGCGTGGACGACCGGCGCGGGCACCCTTCGCGGCGGCGACTTCGCGGGCGTGGGCGGCGCGCTCGTGCATGAACACCCGTTCCATGTGCGCGAACAGCGCCAGCAGGGCCACGGCGAGCTCGGCCATGGGTGAGGTGTCGCTGGTGTCGATGGGGATCGGGTCCTTGAGGGTCTTGATCCCTACGCCCTGCTCGCGCAGTTCGTGGACGATGTTGAGGCACTCGCGCAGGTTGCGGCCGTACCGGTCGAGGTTGGTGGCCACGATCCGATCGTCCTCGCGCAGCATCTGCTGCAGGCGACCCCACCCGGGGCGGTCCATAGTCGCGCCGGTCTTGCGGTCGGTGTGGATCCGCTCGTCGGGGATGCCGTACTCGCGCAGCGCGACGAGCTGCCGTTCGAGGTCCTGGTGGGTGGTCGAGACCCGGGCGTAGCCGAACTCCATCACCGCATCCCACCGACCCCGCGCGGAGTGATGGTGAGGGTGAGGGTGAGTGTGTGGTCGGCCGGAAGGACGGTGACAGGGTGGGATGGGTGCAGCCCGAGGATGAGTTCGCCGATGGTGCTCTCCGTTCGGACATTGAGGATGATGCGCGCCCCGCCTTCGAGCCGTGATTCGGTGAGCGACGCAAGTGGTCCTGTGACGACGGCGGTATCGGTCTTGACGGCGATGGTCCGGCCGATGTGGTTGTCGGTGAGGGCGCCTGCGTGGATTTCGTAGTGATCGAGATCGGGCAGGGCTCTCAGCCTGGGTGCGAGTCTTATCTCCGGCAGCTGCACGGGTCCTCCTCCAATTCGGTTATCTCATAATCTTACTCCGTAGCATATTTTCGCGACGCTATTTCGAGATAAGATTTCGAGACTTCGTGAGCTGGGAGTCCTTCGGCGGCAACTGTCGATGTTCGAAGTGCCGTTCAGCGATGTCCGAAGTACTGTTCAGTTGGGCGATAGACCCCGATGACCATGCCGGTATCGTCCCTGAGCTTCGCGGCTCGGGTGTTCGCCCGGCCTTCCCCGCTCTTGGGAAGAGGCTGATGAGACGGGCGATTTAGCCTGGTGACTCGCATCGCGGCACCCCCGACGCGGGGCCGCCCGCCGGACGGACATCGCGCCTTTCGTGGAGGTTCTTGCATGACCCGCACCACCGCGCCCCGACCGGTCGATATAGCAGCCGTCTTTCCAGCCCTGGCGCCGCTTGCCCGGACCGCGACTCGGCTGCACCCTCGCCCCGGCTCCCCTTCGTGCCACGACAGTTCCGTGGGCGGGCCCCTGTTGTGGCCAGCGGGTGAGCCCTGGCCACACTGTCACGACGTGCACACAGGCGAGGTGACGTCGCTGAAGCAGGCCCGGTCGAAGCACCAGGACCACGACACCGTCCGCGATCAGGCCGTGCCGAGCGAGGACGACTACCAATGGCAAGACACACCAGAGGATCTGGCGAGGTTTCAGCAGCTCTTCGACCCCGATCCGGTGCTACCGGAGGGCCCGGTCGCCATGTTGCCGATCGCGCAACTGTATGTCCGCGACGTTCCCGGTCTGCGAGCGCCCGCGGGCAAGGATCTGCTGCAAGTGTTGTGGTGCCCGTTCGAGCACGACGACGAACTGCTCCCCAAGACCACTGTCGTGTGGCGGTCCGCGGCCACGACCACCGACATTCTGGCCGATCCCCCCGAGCCTGTGACGGTTCAAGACGGGCTCGGGCAGTTCGTTCCCGAACCGTGCACGATCGCGCCGGAACAAGTGACCGAGTATCCCTCAGCGCTCGAGCTCGACGAGGATCTCTATGAGCAGCTGCAGCGGTGGGAGGCCGGATACCTCGGCATCGAGGTGAAGGACCTCGGTGTGTGGACCGAAAGCCCGTACCAGATGGGGCTATCCGTGGCACCCGGGTGGAAGATCGGCGGCTATGTCGCCTGGGCACGCAGCGATCCGTGGGTCGAGCCGTGCCCGGCCTGCGGGACACCCACCGAACCGGTATTGACCATCGCCTCCGCGGAATGGCAAGACGACAGCTGGGTCCCCTACGAGGACCGGCACGCCGACGGCACGGCCTCACCCACCAAGATCAACATAGGTGACGTATGGGATCTGGTCATCGGCGCCTGCCCGGCATCGCCGGAGCACCCCCACGTGCTGTTGAGGGGTTGAGCCGCCAGCGAATCCGAACATCCGCACATGCCACATGTCGCGTGTCGCGTGTTCGAAACGGGGTTTGGGATCAGATCCGCGAAAAGTCCACCACGCGTTGGGGCTATCAATACGAGCGGCCCAAGAGGTACTGCCGCGAACAATTGCCGGAGTCACTGGACCGCTGACGCGGCAGTCGCGGCGCTTGTCGGTGCGACCTCCTAGGCTCGCGGCCATATAGTCGAAGGGATTGCCATGGAAGACCCGACGGGTATCGCTGCGCTGACCAAGATCCTGCCGCCGGACCACGGTGCGGACGAGGAAATCGATTGGTCCGTGGCCGAGGCGCGATGGGGCACGCGGTTCCCACATGACTACATGGCCTTCATGTCCATTTATGGCGCTGGGGAGTTCGTCATCGCCGACGGGATCCACGGGATCGTCATCCTGATGCCGCTGCCCAAGGAGAGCATTTACCTCGACGATGAGACCTTCGAAGACGAGACGGAGAACGCCCGCAGCATCTGGGAGATGCTGCAGGCTGATCCTGGACGAGCACGACCCCTGCCCTCTCAGCATCGATCTGCGGGGCGCCCCGCTGCGCTACGTGCACAGGCTTGAAAAACAAAAGCGTTGAGCCGGACACGAAACCTCTTCTCTACCAATCGATAACGACAAACCTGCCCGATTCTCGGCGAAAATCTACGGGACCAGGCCCCCAACGACCGGACAGCAGGCCGTGAATGGGGCGCGGCGCGTACGCACCCGGCAGGCACCTGGAGCCGAGATCACCGATGGGGCAGCATCGAGCGGCCGGTGTCCGCGGCCCCGATACCGGCCGGCTGGGCCGCGCCGGGTACGGCGAGCCCGGTGTCGTACGTCAATCGGCTTCGATGACCGGCCTCGGACCTGGGAAGTCCGGCGGCAAACCGTCCGGGGGAATAGTCCCGCGCACCAACCCCGCGAGATAAGAGGTCAGGTCTCCCGCATATCCGCACCAGTCGTCGTTATGACCACTGACCAGAACCGACCACGACGTACTGTCCTCTGTCGATGTCTTCCAATTGAAGTAATCACCCTCGCAGGAACCGCCCCAGGGGAACAGTCCGCCCGGCTCGGGGAACGGAACATGACCATGCGACATCCCAGCATCACGAAGCATCGCCAAATCACCCAGTAGCTCCCGCGCGCCGCTGACGAAGTACTTCTCCTCGCCGGGGGACGGAATGCGCAGCGCCAGGAAATCGTCCACCGTGAAAGGCGGGTATGCCTCCGCGAGGGCGACGAAGTCCGGAGGCAATAGGATTCCGGTCTCGCGCCGGATGAACTCCCAGTCGATGCTTCGACGCTCGACGGACCGGATGTCCAGCAGGGCTGGAACGGCCTCCTCCAGTTCTTGCAGACTCAACACATCACCTGACTTCCCGCGACGAACGGGACCCGTAGTCCTGGCGATCCGGCACGAGAACATCTCACCAAACCGGCGATCGATCGACTCCCCCCAGCATGGGGAATCGCGAGTCTCCTGCTCAATCCGGGAAGCTGATCTTGTTCAGTGCACGTTCACGGAAGTCAGCATGAGGCGCAACACTCCGCCGCGAATTCGATGTAACTACCCGGTCAGTGACCGACCATGCACAAAATATCAACCACAGACCAGGGCCGCCTCGACCACTGCCCCGAAGGGGGTGACGGGACCGCGGCCTCCCGCCGAGCTTCTCAGGAAGCTCCGACAGATTCGTTGCCGGACAACGAATCTGCCGAATCGGACGGCACCGGATCGCCAGGCTCCGGACTCGGCGGCTCACCATGGTCGCCGGGGCCTGCCGCAACGGCGGGGTGGGATCGGATGTCGAGTACGGGTAGGCCGTGTTCGCCGGCCATGCGGTCGACCCAGTGGATGAACTCCAGGGCCGATCCGGCGAACATCCTGCGCACTCGATCCTGGAAGGCGCGCACATCATGGCCGGGCAGGAAATCGCGGGTCGAGATCTCCCCGCACCCGCAGCCGCAGGGGCGTTCGCGGAACTCGGCTTCCTCCGGCAAGTCGCAGTAGCCGACCGGATTCTGCGAGGCGTTGACTACCGGATCCGGTTTGCCGAGCCAGGCGTCGCGAACCGGGTGACCTTCGGCCAGCACCTTGCCATCGACGGCCACCCGATCCTCATGCACGGACACACCGTGGATCTCGCCAACGGCGCATACCCGACCGTCACCGATGATCAGTGCAAACTTCTCCCGCGACAAACGTTCTTAATTCGCCCTCCATACGCCCCGGCCTGCTGTCCATGCCTCCTCTTCGGTCATGCACGGGAAGTAACCGACGTAATCCCGATTCAGCGGATCGCCTGAGCTTGATTTTTAACCTCTAACTGGCAGCCGTGGTGGTCTTACCGACCGCCTGGTGTGGTGCGCGTCGGATGTTTTTTGCGCCGGGCGGGCGTCCGGGACCCGGCCGTGAGGGTTTCGGCGCGCGGGCCGGAAGAGCGGTTGTCGGGCGGAGGTGGCGAAATCCCCTGCGGACGCGGGCTGGGGTGAGGCGGCTGGGGCTGGTTGGTTTTCTCTCCCAGGGGTGGCGGAGGTCTTCGGTGAGTCCTCGGGCGAGGCGGAGTTGGGTGTGTGCGGCGATGATGAGCCAGGTCCAGCGGTCGGCGGCGGCGGAGTCGCGGATACGCGGCTTGGTCCACCCGAGGGTCTGTTTCAGGAACCGGAAGGTGTGCTCGATGTCGAAGCGCCGCAGGAAGGTTCGCCAGATTCGGTCGATAATGGCGGGGTCGGCGATGTCGGGTTGCGAACACCATAGCCACAGTGGTTTCGGGTTGCGGTCGCCGGGTAGCCGGTCCACCCGAAGCCCGATGACGACGCCCTCGATGATCGGCAGTTCCCCGTCGTGGTAGGCCCAGGATCCTCGGCGGGCGAGTTTGGGGTGCAGACGGTTCCATGCCGTCGCACGCACGGCGCCGTAGCGGTCGGTGTCGGTGGTGGTGACGACAGCGGGCTCGGGATGGGTCCCGGTGTCGGACAACGCGAAGTCGGGGCCGTGCTTGGCGGGACGGCCCCTCTTGCCCGCACGGGGTTCGGCGGGGAAGGCCAGGACGCGGTCGGAGCGTATTCGCCCGATCAGGACCACGGGCAGATCCGCGAGCTCGTATGCCAGGCATGTGATGTCGTAGCCCGCATCGAACACGATCTTGATGTGCGGGTCGCCGGGAACATGGAGGTCGGCGGCTTGCAGGCGTTGCACGACTTCCCGGATCTGGGCGGCGGTGACCTCGGTCGCGTCGTCGTCGGGGTGCAGCCGTATCGCGTCGAGGATCGTGGTCCAAGAGGTCCGGCCGGGCTCCAGCGCGGCGACGTAGGAGAACAGCCAGCCCGGGATCATCTGCGCTTGCCCCCTGCCACGGCCATAGACATGGCAGAACGATCGATCGGGGCTGGTCGCCGCGTCGGGACGCAGCCACGGACTGGCATCGACGGCCAGCATGATCGCACCTTCGTCGTCTCGCCCGACCGTGGTCGTGGCGGTGATCGCGCGCCGGAGCCGGGCGATGTCGATACTTCCGGCGTTCAGACCGTCGTAGAGGGCGCCGTGGCCGCGTCGATATTCCCCGGTCAGACACAGTCCGACCAGCGTGGTGACCGGTCCGTCGTCGCACAGCACCGCGTCGGTGAGTTCGAACAGCGCGTCGGCGCGCGCGGTCAGGCTTTCATAGAACGAATTGCGGAACGCGGCAAGCGATTCCGGTCCCGACGGGCGCGCCGACTCGACCGGACGAAATACTTCGGGCACACTGACAGGCACGGCCACCACAACTTCTCATCAGGCTCTTTAGCGGGAACCCGACGATGATGATGCGGTGGCCGCTCCATGTCACGGCGACACGCCGAAATTCGTCCCTAAATCAACACGGCAGCAACACGTTTCGATGATCGAACCGCTCCAACACCGACCCGGACGGTCGGCGGGCAGTGACCCGGAGGTTAAAAATCAAGCTGAGGTCGGGTGGCCCAGGGGGATCTCACCCCTGGGCTCCCACAGATCCGGGCGGTCGCGGTAGGGACCGCCCTTTCGGGCGGCCCCCCGCGCAGATCCCAGCGAGCGGAACTACCGCACTGGGCTCCTGCCTTGGGTGCGGGCGTCGAATCGCACGCTCGGCCATGGATGCCGGATCCGGGCCTGGGGCAGCCATCGAGTGGCGAGGCGGTCCATGCGTTCCCAGTTCAGACGGGTGCGCTGGCTGCGGCGCCGCAGCGCCCGGTACCAGTGCCTGGCCGCCTGGGTGCGGAACGCTCGTATCGCCTCACTATTGCCGGGCACGGCGTAGTAGGCGCAGTGCCCGCGCACCACGCTTGCTAGCCATCGGCCCTGCTCGGGGACGGGCTGATGCCGGTTCCGCAGCAGCTGGTCTTTGACCTCTGCCAGCTTGGCCCGCATCCGCTTTGAGACCGTGACACGGCGCAACCCGAACCGACCGTCCCTGGTCTTCCCGCCGACATCCTCGGCGTCAAACGCGGCACCCTCTACGGACACCTCGACAAGAACAGCATCGGCACCCGGACCCACTCCGGGCCCGCCGACCCACCCCCGACAACCAGTGCACCGGCCACCGCCGTGGTCGACACGGCAGACCAGGCACCGGATGTCGTGTCGGCCATCACCGAAACCGCAACCGCCACACCGCAAACCCTCGGTGTCCCGGCCGGTGATCCCATCGACGGTCGACCCGGTTCCCCGGGCGGTTCCAGCGCAGTGGTGGAGGAGGCAGCACCGAACGGCCTGTTCGACTTCGGTGAGGTCGCACCCGAACCCGATCCCATCCGGCCGCTCCCTGCGGCCGACGACAACAGTGCCAGCGAACACGCTGAAACCAGCAGCAGCACACGGGAGTTCGCTCGCGAGCGGCCGAATCTGGCGTGGCGGCTCAAGCAGACCGCTCGCATGAACCTGCCCGAGCCCCCCGCGGTCTGCCCGAACGGCACCTGCGGCTACACCGCTCTCGAGACCGCCGAACGCGGACGACTCCTCGAAGACATCAAGGTCGTCTGGCTCGAACCGGCCGACGACGGCGGCCTCATCGAGGCCCGCCACTGCCACCGGTGCCGGCCCCGCGACGTGCCGATCGCCGACATCGAGTGCGCGGCCTGCGACTGCGGCGGCCCCTTGCTCACCGGCGTCTACGCCACCGAACTCCTCGACACCGGCGAAATCCCGGCACTGGTACGGCGCTGGCTGTCGGTGCGCCGCTGGCGTGTCACCGACGCCGGGCCGGTGTGCCCGGATCACCCCGACAGCTAGTCGAGTCCGGGTTCATCGGTGAGCCCACCGAAGACCCATGCCGGGAACCCTCGCTTGAGCGCATAACGTCGAGCGATCTGTGACCAGTCCCGTGGTGGTCCGGCCTGCACCGGTGCGGCGGGCCACCAGCGGGGCGGATTCAGCAGATCGCGCCGCGGCGGCGCGGAGGGTCGCGCTGGGGGATCTCCGGGCGGCACGGGCTGGTACGGCACCGGGGCGAGTGCGGACCCGAGTTCCCCGAGTGCCGGAATGGATCGTTCGGCGGCCAGTGCCAGCGCCAACGCGGCGGCGCGCATCAGCGTCTCGGCGACATCGGAGTCCAGGCACTCATACGGTTCCAGCATCGTGATTCGACCGCGCATCGGGAGTTCGATTGTGTCCCAGATGGTTTCCAGGACCTCGCCCGTGCGGGCGCTGCATGAGAGGCGGGACACGCAGAGTTCTTCGAGCAGGCATCGCAGCAGCCGAAACCACACCCCGGCGTGCACGGTGCGGCCCGGTAGCCGCACCAGCCCGGTGGTGAGTGCTTGGTAGGTGTAGCCGTCCATCGTGGTGACCGTCTCGTCCACAGCGACCACCGGGGCGTCGCCGCCTGTGACGGCGCCGGCGCGTTCGAGGCGGCAGCGGTGCTCGACACAGCTGATCATCAGCGGCAGATCCCACACCAGGGCGCGGCCCCGGTCCGGGTCGATGGCGCAGACCGGGCAGGCCCGCGGCCTGCGCGGGTACGGCAGCCAGGGCGCGGGCCATCGGGATTTGACGCGGCGGACGATGTCGCGCTTGATGGTGCCGGGCAGCAGCAACACCGATTGGCGCCCCACGTAGTTGTCGAACAGCTGCTGTTGCTCGAACTCGCGCGGCCACAGTTTCTCGAACAGCCACGGCACCCACCCGGACAGGGTCATCGTCGCCAGCCGGGGCACCGGGACGCCGGTGCGGTCGGCGAGCGCGTCCAGCAGCGCTGGCGGCGGAAAGGTCGAGGTGACCAGGCGCATGTTCAGCCCGGAATCGGCGCACAGGTCCGCCAGCAGCACCTTCACCGGCAGCTGATAGACCGTGGCGAGCCGTTGCAGCCACGATGACAACGATTCGATCGGGCCCGGGTGCGGGTGTAGCGGCCATCGGGGCACGGTCACAACTCCAAGCGGGCGCGGATCTGGCCGAGTTCGTCGTTGTCGATCAGCACGCCCTCGTCGGGAACCTCCCACAGCGCTATCGTCTCGGCGACGCAACAGTCCAGCTCATAGGCCACCCGCCGGGATCGAACCCTTCGGCCACCAGCAGGGTTTCGGTTTCGTCGCGGGTGCGTCGGCCTGGGCACCTCAGCAGATCCTGGCGCAGGAATCGCGCGGGGATGCCCTCACCGATCAGCACGTCGCGGTGCCGGGTGGCGTGCGCCGATTTCGAATCGAGCGCGGTCAGCAGCCGCAGCACCGCGCGCGCGGCGTCGGCATCGATGCGGGCCCGCGCGTACCAGGCGTTCATCGCCTGCATGAAGTCCCGCCCGGCCCGTTCGGCAGGGGAAGGAGGAGCCGGTGGCCGTGGTGGGTCGCCGTCGTAGACGGGCAGCGGTTGCGGTTCGGTCAGCAACGAGGCGAGAGTGCCCCGGGGCCGGATGCGCCGGTCGTCGGCCAGGGATAGAGCTGTCGCGGCGGCGGTCAGCAGCTTCTCCTGGATGGGCCATTCCAGATTCTCGTAGGGCTGCCACACCGCCAGCCCGGCGCGGACCGGTTCACCGGTCGCGTCCCAGATCTGTTGGAGAAGCCGCTCCGAACCGAGGGTGATGGTGGAACCGGCGAGGCTGAGTTCGTCGAGCAGACAGCGCAGCAGCCGGAACCACACCCCGGCGTGGATCGTGCGGCCCGGCAACCGCACCGAGGCATCGATGAGGGCTTGACGGGTGTAGCCGTCCAGGGTCGCCACCGGTTCGCGGACCGGAACTGCCTCGTTGGGCTGTCCTGCTGCCTCGGCTGCGAATGCCTCGGTGTCTAGCGCCAGCCGGCAGCGGTGTTCGAGGCAGCTCACCGTGAGCGGTAACTGCCAGATCAGCGCGCGGGCCGGGTCGGGCCCGGCCGCGCACTGTGGGCACGATCGGCGTAACGGGCGTTGCGGAATCCAGGGGCCTCGCCAGCGGCGGCGATGGGTCACCTCGAAACGCGGTGCCTCCCGTGGCGCCAGCAGCACCGAATATTGGCGGACATAGGTGTAGAACCCGTCCTCGGCGTCGCGTTCGGGCAGCGGGTAGGCGTCGAACAGCCACGGCGCCCACCCGGGCAGCGTCATCGCCCGCACCTGCCCGGCCTGCACACCGGTGCGCTCGGCCAGCGCGGTGAACACCGTCGGGGGCAGATCCTCGTCGAGAACATCGCGGATGCTGACCAGCACACCGAGATTCGGGCCGAGCAGATCGGCCACCGGCACCTGGTAGATACGGGCGAGCCGGTCCAGCCACGACGACAGCGACTCCAGCGCACCCGGGGGCGGGTGCAGCGGCCAGCGGCGCGGCGGCGCTGGGCTCACGCCAGCTCGCGTTCGAACATCCGCCGCCGCTCGGTCGGCCCCGCATACTCCGCCAGCAGCAGGGTGCGCTGGTTGATGGTCTCCTCCCCGGATTCGATCGCCGCGATCGCCGCGTCCGACAACAGCGCGGTCAGCTCGCCGATCGTGCCCTCACACCGGGTGAGCAGGTACGACGCCATCTCCTCGGTCGCGATCGACGAGGACCGCCGCAGCGGGAACGACGCCGCGAAACTCGCCAGCAACGCGCACGCCTGGTCTCCGGGCTCCCACAACGGCAGCGTGAACGGCGCGAACCGATTCTCCAGCTGCGGATCCGAACGGATCGCCAAATAGGCGTCCCGAGTGCCGACCCCGACCAGCGGAACACGCAACTCGTTGCCCAGAAACCGCAGCACGTTCAAGAACTCCCGGCGCGTGTCTCCCCTCCCGGCGAGCACATTGTGCAGCTCGTCGATCACCAGCACCCGCACACCGCAAGCCCGCAGCAGGCGCAGCACCAGCTCGGCCAGCCGCGGTGCCCGCGGCCGGATCGGCGCGCCGAGGGCGGCCAGTACCGCGACATAGAAGCGCGACACCGAGGGCTCCGAGGGCATCTGCATGGTCAGCACCGGGATCTCCTCGCGATCCTCATGTGAGACCGGCGGGTGGTCGCGGCGGAACTTCTCGATGATCATCGACTTGCCGTTGTTCGTCGCGCCGATGAGCAGCAGGTTCGGCATCCGCTGCTTGCCGGGCATGCTCAGCAAGCCGTCGAGCCGGGCCAAAGCCTCGGTCGCGCGGGTGTAGCCGATCCACCGATCCGCCCGCACGTACTGGATCCGCTCAGCGTCCGGCAACATCGCCGGTCGCTGCGCGGACGGATGCAGATGCGACAGATCCACCGGCTCACCGATACTCACCACTGCTCGATCACCTCGAACGGCGCCACCGCCACCGGCTCCGCACCCAGTCCCGGCGCGGGTGGTGCCGGTGGCAGGGTTTGGGCCCGGCCGCGTGCCGGGGTCGCCTTGCGGCGTTCGGTGTTGCGGCGCGCTCGGCGGCTTGTCGCGGTCGCGTCGGCGGTGATGTGGCGCATCTGCTCGACCATCGCGAACAGCGCGTTCTCATCGATCTCGGCGCGGCCCTGCTCCCGCAACCGGGCCACCGCCGCGCGCTGCTCCCACAGGCTGATCGCCGGCCGCGACCACGTCCGGTACGGCACCTCCAGATATTCGCCGGTCTCCGGATGCAGCGCCCAGATCCGGGAGATATCGCGCGGGTCGCGGCGCAGCACCACCTTCCCCAACTGCTCCCGCCGCGCGATCAACGGCTTCAAGGCGTCGCTGTAGTACTGCACGTGATCGAGCACAAACCCGGTGCGCCGCACCGATCTGCGCTCCACCGGCAGGAAATCGACCAGGAACGCCGTCTCGTTCGTCACCGTCGGTGGCGCGCCCTGGGCAGCGACCTTCTCCGCCCACACCCCGCCCGGGGTCCGCCCGCCCAAACCGTCATGGGGTTCACCGTGATAGCAGGCCACCGCTAACGCCATCCACCGCTGCAACTCGGCAAGAGTGAGAACGGCTTTCGCGTCGCTGTCGTAGTCGCCGCGCTCGCGAGTGTCGGAAAACGTCGTACCCGGTAATTCGTGGACCATCCGCATCATCGTCCCGACCAGGCGTTCCACGATCCCGCCGTAATGCGGGGCACCCGGCGGGCGGTAGTCGATCGCGATGCCGTGCTGGTCACAACCCCGCCGCAGGGCCTCGCTCTTGAACTCCGCCGCGTTGTCGGTATACAGCTGGGCGGGTTTGCCGCTCATCGGCCACACAGCCTGCACCCCGATGCGTTCCAGCCACGCGCGTTTGTTGATCGCCATGTGCGCCAAACACAGTCCCACCGAGGTCGCCGACGGTGCCTCCAGAGTGAGCACGAACCCGGGCACGCACTTGGTGGCCTCGTCGATCGCCGCCGTCACATACGGACGCCCGATCGGCAGCCGGTGATGCTCGTCGACCACGATCACATCCGCCGGAGTGTGATCGATCTGCACCCGCTCCAACACCCCCGTCACCGGCGGCGCGGTCCCGCCGGCGGGCCTGCGGGACCGCGCCGCGCCCTGGCCCTCCCGCGCCGCCACGGCCTTCACCGGATCCAGCCTGCCGATCCGGCGTTGCACCGCCGACCGCGACGGCGGCCGCAACCCGCGCACCTTGCACTCCCGATCGATCTCCCGGCAGATCACCGCCACCGACCGCCGTTGACGGGTCAGATACCGCGCCGCAGCACCGTCCGCACAATCGCCTCCACCTCATCAGGCAGCCGCTCACCACCCCGGCCACCCGACGAACGGCGCGGCAGCAGATCCGACGCCACCCCCTCACCAGCCCGCCACCGTTTCACCAGCGCATACACCTGCCGCTGCGTCACCCCCAACTCTGCGGCAGCCTCATCGGCAGCGGCCACGCTCACCCGATCCAATCTCGCCAAACTGCCGATCACCTCCGCCCGCCGCACCGCCACCTGCCAGCGCGCCTCCTCCGCGGTCAACACACCCCGATCAGCCACCGACGAATCCCCGGCCATCCCAATCCCTCACTGAAGACGAGTACGAGCGAAAAGCACGCTACTGAACCGGAGTTCGAGACACGCCGATGATCGAAGTCCTCTTCAACCAGAACCGAACCCGCAGGTCAGTACTGAACGCGACTTCGAACAATCACAATTCGTTCCGACCGGGCCGGTGTTCAACAACCGATCATTTCTCGACACCCGCCTCCGTGATGCGGTCCCTTCGACATCGACCGACGGCGCTTCGCTCTGAACTGGCCATACCCCGGCGCCACACCCTCATCCCGCACAGACGCTCATGAAACCACCAGAGCCGCAACAACGCTCAGCAATCACCCGGAATCGGTCAATCCGACCCACCCGGGTCGGCTTAGCGCGACTTTTCGCGTCACTGGACCCCACGTGCCGACACACCCACGCCAACAACATGATCCGACCAACTGGTTGAGGGTGCCGCACAGCGGCACCCTCAACCAGAACTACCGTTTAGACACGGCCTAGTTGCAGTGCGACGGCGGCGACTTGTAGCCATTGCCCGCATTGCTGGGGTTGCTCGGGAAGTAAGTGGTACCACCCCATTCGATGCAGATCCCGGGCGCGTGTACCCGGACCGGACCGGCGTAGGTGGTGTAGTTCCCGGAATCTATCGGCCCCTGCCAGTTTCCGTTGATGAACGTCATGACCTCGGCGTCCATGTTGACCGCGGTCCCGGGCGTATTCCGCCAGGTGACAACGCAATCGGTGCTGCCGTCGTACAGCAGGTGCACGACGGCGCCGTAGATGTCGTGATGATCGATCTCGTTATAACCGGCCCCGCACACCGAGGCGGGGGTCGCGGCACCGGCCGGGCCAGCACCGGCCACGATCCCTCCCACGACGACGCCCAGCGTCATGCCTATCGCTACTGTCTTCCCCGATACCCGCATGGTTGAGGCGCTCCGTTCCGTCGAGTCTTCCGAACCATGCAGGATCATGCCTGACAGCGGCAGCCCGCGCCGCAATGCTCTTCCCACGGCCGGTAACGGGACTGTCAAGTTTCCGGTGTAACTGATTGATTGCTCGGTTACTTTCGTGCGGCGGACAGGCGTCCGTCGAAGGTGATCTCGAAGGCGTTGAGGGCGTCTTTCCAACGGTTGGACCAGCGTTTGCGGCCTTTGCCGGTGGGGTCGAGACTCATGACCGCGAGATAGACGCATTTGAGACATCCCAGGGCTTAGCTTGTCAAGCTGCGGCTTGTTGATCTTGGGTGTGGTGTGTCCAGGCGGTGGTCTCGTTGTAGAGGGTTCCGGATTTGAGGCAGCCGTGGAGGATGCCCACGAGCCGGTTGGCGACCTGACGCAGGGCGGCACGGTGGGCTAGGCCGCGGGCGCGTTGCTTGTCGTAGTAGGCGCGGGCTCCCGGCGATACGTTGAGCGCACTGAATGCTTGGGCCATCAGCGCGTCGACGAGCCGGTCCTGGTGCACGAACCGGGCCGCGACGACCTTCATTTTCCCCGAGGCGCGGGTGATGGGGCTGGTCGCGGCATAGTTCTTGCGGGCCTTGGCGCTGGCGTAGCGGGTGGGGTCGTCCCCGAACTCGGCGAGCACCCGGGCGCCGAGGATCTTGCCCAGTCCTGGCTGGGACAAGATGATCTCAGCGGCCGGGTGCCGGCCAAAATGGGCCTCGACCTCCCCTTGCAGGACTTTCACCTGCTCGTCGAGGGTGGCCAGGACCGCGACCGCGGCGCGGGTCCCTGCCGCGTAGGCCGCCGCGATGACCTGGTTGCGGCCCAGCTGCTCGCTGCGCAGGATTGCCTGGATACGGGCGGCTCTAGCGTCGAGGTCGCCGCGGCGGCCGGCCCGCTTCAGCGCGGCCCGGATCTGGTTGAGCGACAACCGCGCCGCGGCGGCCGGGTCGGGTGCCTTGCCGAGCAGCTCCAGGGCGTCGGGAGCGTCGAGGTCGTCGAACGCTTCCAAAGCGGCGGGGAAGTACTCCCGCAACGCGTACCGTAACCGCTGCGTGTGGCGGGTGCGTTCCCAGATCAACGTTTTATGTGCTCGCGCAACAACTTTCACCGCTTCTGCGGCGGGACTGTCCCCGGCGACCGGACGCAACTGGTGCGCGTCGGTACGGACCATGTCGGCAAGGGTATGCGCGTCGGCGGCATCGCTCTTCGCACCCGAAACGCTGCGGCGTTCCCGGAACCGGGCCGCCTGCAACGGGTTCACCGCGTACACCGTGTAGCCGGCCGCGATCAACGCCGCGACCCACGGGCCACGATCGGTTTCGATCCCGATCCGTACCCGCGCGGCATCGGCGTCGTCGCCGAGGTGTTCACCGATCATGGCGTGCAGCCGGGTGATCCCGGCGATCCCTTCCGGTAATCGAGCCTTGGCCAGCCGTTTCCCGGCCTCATCCATCAGCTCGACATCGTGGTGGTCCTCGGCCCAGTCATCACCGACCAGCAGCACAGCTGTTCCCTCTTCATCGTTGTCGGACACCAAATCCGGCAGCGTGCGGGAGAACGTCGGCGACCTAATGAATCGGTGCTCACGCCGTCATGCGGCAGGCACGACATCCCATCAGCGATCCATTTCTCCCGGCCGACCGGCAGGGGCACGATCTCAAAGCAGGACTCGAAGTCCGGGGCCAATCAGTGCTCACCTACCAGCCGCTACCAGTAGCGAGTCTGCCCGATCGACCGACCCGCTACATCTCATTAGGGCGGCCTGCTGGTTCGGGAAGTGGCCGCGGGCGTTGACGGCGCGGCGGATGCGGGCGTTGATGGACTCGATGGCGTTGGTGGTGCAGATCAGGGTGCGGATTGCCTTGTCGAACTGCAGGAACGGCACGAACTCCGCCCATGCGTTGGTCCACAACCGGATGATCGCGGGATACCGTTTCTCCCACTTCTCGCTGAACTCGGCGAACCGGTCGAGCGCGTCGGACTCCGACGCCGCGGTGTAGACGGGTTTGAGGTCTTTCGCGATCGCGGACCAGTCCTTGCGAGAAGCGTAGTGAAAGCTGTTGCGCAGCAAGTGAACTACACAGGTTTGCACGATCGTTTGCGGCCACACCGCGCTGATCGCGTCGGGCAGGCCCTTGAGTCCGTCGCACACCATGATCAGGCAGTCGGCGACGCCGCGGGTCTTGATCTCGGTCAGCACCCGCAGCCAGTACTTCGCGCCCTCCCCGTCGCCGTGCTCCCCGGCCCACAGCCCCAGCACCTCTCGGGTGCCTTCGCGGGTCACCGCCAACGCGACATAGATCGGCCGGTTGGCGACCTGGCCGTCGCGGATCTTCACATTGACCGCGTCGATGAAGATCACCGGATACACCGAGTCCAAAGGCCGGTTCTCCCCACTCGCCCATACCCTCGATCACGCGGTCGGTGATCGTGGAAATCGTCTGCTTGGAGACATCGGCGCCGTATACCTCGGCCAGGTGCGCGGAGATCTCACCGTGGGTCAATCCCTTGGCCGACAACGACATCACCATGTCATCGACCCCCGACAGGCGGCGCTGGCGTTTCGCTACGAGCTTCGGGGCGAAGCTGCCTCCGCGGTCGCGGGGCACACTGATCTCGACCGGGCCGGTGTCGGTCAGCACCGTCTTGGCTCGCTTGCCGTTGCGGGAGTTCTCCCCGTCACGGCCGGCCGGGTCGTGCTTGCCGTAGCCGAGGTGGTCATCGAGTTCGCCTTCCAGCGCGGACTCGATCACCGCCTTCGTCAGCTGCCCCAGCAGCCCGCCCTCACCGGTCAGCCGCAAACCGTCAGCGCGGGCGCGGTCCACCATCTGCCGGATCAGGTCACCCTCCGGCGGCGCCGCTCGGGTCGCGTCCAGCTCGGCTACCATCTCCTCATTAATCACATAAGTCACAGTGAGCTCCTTCTGTCTCAGGAGTTACACCGTTTACCGTACAGTCCCCTATGTCGTTGTCCCGCAAGCCGACCGGCTCGTCGGCGTCGCCATGCGTCACGAGACCGGCGGATCCGGTCGTGCGCAGATGTGCACCATCTGCCTGACCACTCACACCGGCTCCGGCGTATCGCTGATGACCGGCAAGGCCGGTGGTTCCGGGCGCCTGGGCAACTCGATCGGCACATATATGTGCACCGACTTGGCCTGCTCCCTCTACGCGCGCAACAAGAAACGACCCGCACTCGGCGCCCGCTACCGCGAGGACCTCACCACCGAACAGAAGACCCACCGAGTCAACACCAACATCAACGCCTTCCTCACCAGACTCTCCAGTTAGCCGCAGAATCACCCCCTTCCGGCCGCAATCGACCTCTTGCTCGGTTGAGCAAATGCTGATACTATTTTGCTCGTGCAAGCAAAAGTCAACTCGGGCAAGCAATCACAGGATCGGACGTTCACCGAGAACGCCCGGCGCGCGCAGATCGTGGACGCGGCCATCGAGGTCATCGCTGACCAGGGCTACGCCAGCGCCTCTTTCGCCAAGATCGCCAAACAGGCCGGGCTCTCCAGCACCGGCATGATCTCCTACCACTTCCAGGGCAAGGGCGATCTGATCCGCGAGGTCGTCACCCGCGTCATGGCGGTGTCGGCGGAGTTCGTCGTCGCCAAGCTCGACACCGAGGCCGGCTACCGGGGTCGCATGCTCGATTTCTTCGCTGCCAATCTGGCCCTCGTCGACGAATACCCCAAACACATGCAGGCCCTGTCGAATATCGCGGCCAACGCCGGAACCGACGACCCACACCTGTTCGGGCTGCTCGACCAATTGGGTTCGGTCTCCGCCGGTCAAGTCGACATCCTGCGAGCGGGCCAGCGCGACGGCGTATTCCGCGAGTTCGATCCGACGGTCATGGTGATGGCCATCCGCGCCGCCCTCGACGCCGCCATCGCCCATGCGGCCGTAGATCCCGGCTTCGACGCCGCGGCCACCGCCCGCGAACTCGCCGACCTGTTCGACCGCGCCACCAGGAAGGACGCATGACCATGGCTCAGCCCACCACCGCCCGGAACCTCCCCCTCGACCGCACCCCCACCCAGAAACGCGCCGCGCTACGCAGACACATTGCACGCCAAGTGATCGTGGAACTGATCCTGCCGATCGGCGCCTACTACGCACTACGCGCCGCGGGGGTCAACCCGTGGGCGGCACTTGTCGCCCCCGCCCTGCTCACCGCCCCTTTCCTCGCCTACGACGCCCTGCGCCACCGCCGAGTCGACGCCGTCGCCCTGTTCACCCTCACCATGATCGTGATCGGCACCGCCGTCTCAGTCATCACCGGCGACCCCCACACCCTGCTCGTGCGCGACAGCTGGCTCTTCGGCGCGATCGGCCTCTGGATCCTGGCGACCCTGCTCACCCAACACCCCGTGATGCGCAGCCTCGCCCGCACCATCGTCACCGTCAAAATCGGCGAAGCTGGCTACCGCGACTGGGATGCCCGCTGGGACAACGACTCCCGCTTCCGCCGCCACCTACGCGTCCTCACCGCCGTCTGGGGCGCGGGCTTCACCCTCGACGCCATCATCCGCGTCACCCTCGCCTATTCCCTTCCGCTGGATGCGATTCCACTCGCCACCACCCTGCAATGGCTGGCCGTCCTCGCGGTGCTCATCACCTTCCACACCATCTACGTCACCCGCAACGGACTGAAAGTCTGAACCGTCGCCGGGCCTTTCGCGGACTCTACTGGTAAGGGCCTGTATTCGAGTGGTCGGTATTCCATCCGATCACCCTGGCCAGATACGGGACAGTGGCCGCCCTGCCTAGGACGCGAGACGAGAAGGCCCGGCAGGAAGCCGAAGCAGAAGCCGAGCGTGCACGAACAGCAGACCCGTGGGGCAGCGCGCCGGTGCCCGGCCGCAACGACGAACCGCCTTTCTAGCCGATAGCCGTCGATTCGGTTCACTTATCGGCGGTCAGAAATCGCCTATGTGTTCGAGTGATTTCAGCTCGAAATCGGGCCCGATCCAGCCCGCTGCGAACCGTGAGTCAGGGCTCTTTGAATGGCCTCGGCTTCAGCTGGTCAGCCCAGCCACTGCACCAGCAGCAGGTGCACTTCACGTTGGGCCTCGGCCACGAGGTAGACGACTTGGCCGGCGGAGTCGGGGCCGAACAGCAGGTAGCGGACGGCACCGTCGGGGTTGGCTGCGTGTTGCGGATGCCCGGCCCATGGCTGAACCTCCAGCAAGGTCAGCACTTCGGTATAGGCCGCCAAGGATTCGACCGGAAGTGCCGCGACCTGATCGAACGTCTCCGGATCCGGGATGATTCGGTACAACCTCAGCTGGCCTGCCGTCGCGCGATCAGCGCCCGCATATCCTCGATCGAGCCCGCCTCAGGGTTGGTCCCGGCCCGTTGGATCTGCTCGGCCTTGGCCTGCAACCGGAAGTAAGCTCCCGGCTCCCGCGCCTCGGAGACGGCGATGTGCCGCCACTTGGCGAGCAGTTCGAGGATGCCGGAGAGTTCTTTGCTGCTCTTGGCTCGATCCAGCACGAGCTCCCACTCGCGATCGAACTCGGCGAGCAACGTCGCAGTCAGTGCCACGCGGATCGCTGCCGGTTCCGCCGCGGGGACACCCGTCGCGGGTTCGGGTAGCGGTGCGGGAGAGGCCATACCTCACCATATCCGGCGACACTGACGATGTCGCCGACACAACTGGGTGCACCTCCGAGGTGCTATTCGACGACGAATGCCCGGGCGGATAGCCCCTGCGCTCAAGCCTCGTCGGCCGGGCGTGTACCCAGGACATGCGACAGCCCTGGCGGATTCCGCCCGCCAGGGCTGTCGCTCGTTATCGGTGCTACCGGGCTATGGGGTGATGTCCTCGATGCGGGCGGTGGCGTCGGCGAAGAACCGCATCGCACCGGAGGCAGTGACCTTCTGCCGCCAGCCGCCCATCCGGGCATAGCCGCCTGCGTTGAGCACCTCATCGAGCGCGTCCAGGGTCACCGGGACACCAGGACTGGTCGCCACCGACTCCCACCAGCCGTCCACGCTGCGCCCTGTCACGCTGCCGTCGGCGGCGTCGTAGAAGACCTCACAGCAATAGATGTCGGCGACCGCGGCATCGGATTCGAGACGCGCAATCACGTACAGGTCCACAACCTCGGTCACCGCCCGACCTCCGGCGAGTGCAGCTGACGACGCCCCGGCAGTGGCCCGCGTCTGGGACTGAGCACGGGCTTGGGCCTGAACGTGAGCCTCCTGGGCGGCAGCCCGGTCGGTCCGGGGTCCGCTGGCTCGCCCGGAGTTGGATGCGCGGCCGGCGGCTGCTGCCTGACGTTGGGCGATGGAGTCATTACGGGCGGCGACGACCTGATCGAACTTGATCTTCCACGCCTGCTCGCGCTGCACAGCGGTCTTGCCCAGCCCTCCGGCCTGGCGGGCGCGGTCGTCGACCAGTTCCCGGATCTCGTTCCGCGCTTGTTCGCCGATGCCCGCCTGGACGAGCGCCTGGCCCAACCGACCGCGCTTGTCCGCGTAGGACTTCCGCTCGTACTCGACACCCGCCCCACGGGCGCCGCAGGCCACGATGTAGAGCGAATCCCCGATCGAGGACACCGCAGACTTGAGGCGGTCGGCCTCGCGGTAACCGATCTCGACACCGGTGGCCTCGATGCGCTGGGTGATCGCCTCACGGGTCGCGGCCGAAAGCCGGGAGGCAGGCTTGCCGACACGGTTGACGTCGGCGTCGGACTTGCTGCGCTCGTCAGCGAACAGCAGCTCCGGAAGGTGCTTGTGATCGGGGATGCGCCCGGCGTCCACATCATCGAGCACGGCCATCAACTGGGCGCGTTCCATCGCGGCCAATCCCTTGCCGCCGAGGATCGTCGCGCGCAGCTGCTCACGTTGCTCGGCCATGCGGGTGATCCGCCCGTTGACGTCGTCGGTGACGGTCATCGTCCCGCCGGAGCTGACGACCGCGCCGAGCCGACCCCGGTCCTCGGCCTCGATATTGCCGTCACCGAGATAATCGGCATCGCCGCGCAGCTCGCTGGATTCGGCGGCGTAGTCGATGATCGCTTCGCTGAGCTCGTAGCGGTCGATGTGGTCGGGCCACAGCTTGAAATCGACCTCACGTCCTGCGGCGATCTCGCTTCCGGCCTGGCGGACCTTCTGCTGATCGGCAGCAGTCATCACCGCGATCTCCTCGCCCACGACCTTGGCGGCCTTCGGATTGCCCGCGAACAACTCCAGCAGGCGCGGCACCCGCCCGCGTGCCTCCTCGCCCGGGTCGACGACGGGGGGCTGTCGAGCAGATCAACCTCGGTGGTGTTCCCGCGTAGGTAGTAGTCGGCGACGAATTCGACACGGGCCCGGTCGGTCTCGGTCAGCTTCGCCGCCGTCAGGTCGATGCCCAGACGCTCGCGGCGCTCCGCCTCACCGCGCAGGTGCGCACGCGGGTCGACTGGGGAGATCCCGATTCCGCGCCATGCTGAAAGCGCCTCGTGGACCGCGCTTTTGGCGGTGGCGGGCAGCGGCATGGCGGACACGATGTCGATCACGGCGGACTCGCGGTCCCACAGCCGCCATGCTTCCGCATGGTTCTGAGCGTCGACCGCGTCGAACTGCGGGTCGAGGCTGACGGCGAACTCCTCGGTGTCGATGAGCACGCCCCACTGTTGTTTTTCGCGCGATTACTACCGGGACCCCTACCTGCCACGCTTGATCAGTCTGATCGCTGCGAGCGGATTGCGGCTGGGCGAGACGCTCGCGCTGGACCGCGCCGACGTCGATCTGGACGATGCGATGCTCACCGTGGTCGGCAAGAACCAGCAAACGCGGTTGATCCCGCTGCACTCCACCACCGCGCAGATGCTGGGCCGTTACGCCGCACGCCGTGACCTGCTCTGCCCGGCAACCGGTTCGGCCAGCTTCTTCCTCACCACCAACGGGCACCGACCGCAGCCCAGCAGCCTGCAGCAGACCTTCGCCAAACTCCTTGTCCTGGCCGAGATCCAGACACTTCCGGGACGGCGACGTCCCAGAATTCACGATTATGCCGACCTGCGTGTTGTGCCGATCTCTGCTGAAAGGTGTTGTCGGGTGGCGTGATCGCCGCATCGAGGTCGGCATAACGGTCAGAGGCTTTCGAGGAAGGCGAGCAGTCCGTCGGGTGGTTGGTAGCGGCCTTGTTTGGTGGTGAGCGGTTTGACGCGGTCTATGGCTTGCTGTTTGTGGGTCATGTCGGCGTGGAGGTAGGCGTTGGTGGTGGCGACCTGTTGGTGTCCGAGCCAGAGGGCGATGACGGTGATGTCGTTGCCTGCCAGTAGTAGTCGCATGGCCGCGGTATGGCGCAGGGTGTGCATTGTGACGTGTTTTTCGTGCAGGGACGGACAGTCCGCGGCGGCGAGGGTGAGGTGGTGGGCGAGTCGGTGCTCGATGGCGTCGCGGCTGAGCCGCCCGCCGGTGATGGTGGGGAACAGAGGATCGGTCGGGTTGGCGGGCCTTTCTGCGAGCCATGCTTTGAGCACGGCTTTCGTGCTCCGCGTCAGGGGTGTTCGTCGTTCTTTTCTGCCTTTGCCGATGGTGTGGACGTGGGAGCCGGTGGTGAGGGTGATGTCGGCGCGGGTGAGTGCGGTGACTTCGGAAATCCGCTCATCCGGTCTGGATGGTGAGGGTGAACATGGCGTGGTCGCGTCGACCGGTCCAGGTCTGTTGGTCGCAAGCGGCCAGCAGCGCGTCGACCTCGGTGTCGGTGAGGTAGGACAGCAGGCGACGCTCGCCGCGTTTGGGTGGTATCGCCAGCACGCGTGCGATGGTCGCGGCGTGTTCGCCGGTGGCGCAGCGCGAGGTAGCCGAACAGGGAGTGGATCGCGGCGAGCCGGTTGTTGCGGGTGGTGGTCCGGTTGTGCCGCTGGTGTTCGAGGTGATGCAGGAAGTCGGCGATCAGGGGCGCGTCGAGGTCGGCGATGTCCAGCTCGCTGGGCTTTTTGCCGGTCTGCTGGGCGGCGAAGCCGAGCAGCAGACCGAAGGTGAGCTTGTAGGCGGCGATGGTGTTGGGGCCGGCGGCGCGTTGGCGGATGAGCCGTTCGGTGAACCATGCCTGCAGTGCAGGCGCGAGGGCGCTCATCGGGCTGCACCCGACGATGTGTCCAACCGGTCCGCGGCCAGCGCCATGAGCTGCGGTGACGCCTCGAGATACCAGTAGGTGTCGGCCGGGGCGATGTGCCCGAGGTAGGTCGACAAGACAGCGATGCGTTCGTCGACGGCTGCCCCGGACCGCTGCCAGCCGAGCAGTGTCCGCATGGCAAAGCTATGCCTGAGATCATGTATGCGCGGGTGGATTTCGGTGGTGGCGATGCCGGCCGAGGTCGTGATCGTCCGGAATGTTTTGCCGACACTGCTGTGGTCGAGGGCGGTGCCGGCGGTGGAGACGAAGAACGTGTCCGCCTGCGGTGCCGGACACAGGTTGTCGCGTTGGGTGGCGTAGTCGCGCAACGCGACAATCGTGCTGGGGTGCAGCGGCACCAGACGCGTGCGGTCGAGTTTGGCGTGCCGGATCGTGATGACGCCGGCGTCGAGGTCGACGTCATTACGGCGCATCGCGACGGCCTCACCGATGCGCATGCCCGTGGCAGCAAGCAGCCCGAACAAGGTTGCGTGGGTGGCAGCACGCAACGGCGCAGCGAGCGCTCGCGCCCCCGTGATCAGCCGAGCGATCTCTTCGGGTGACCACAGATAGGGGGCCGGTCGGTGCCGGTGGGCAGGGAACACCCCCGGTGGGGGTATCTCGGTGGCGGGGTCGAGGGTGACCAGCCAGGCACAGAACCGGCGAGCCACCCCCAACCGCTTGGCCCACTGGTTAGGGCCCGCGTCGGTGGATTGCTGTGCCCAGGCGATGACCGAATCGCTGGTCACCGTCCGGGTGTCGGACCGATCCAGCCAGTCCGCGAGCTGGGTCAGCCATCGGCCTTCGCGTTCGAGCTTGAACCCCAACGCCCGACGCAACCGCAGATAGTCCTGAACACGGGCATGCAATGTGCTCATCGCCGCACCTGCTCCGGCCACGGGGCGGCCAACTGCCGCAACTGCTCAACGTCCACGCGGGCGTAGATCGCCGTGGTTTGCAGACTTTGGTGCCGCAGGACCTGCGCGATCTGCGTCAACGGGACCTGCGCGGCGACCATCTCGCACGCCGCGGTGTGACGCAATCGATGCGCGCCGACCTCGGCTAGTCCCGCGCGGCGGCACGCGCGGCGCACCGTCGAGGAGACCGTGCCGGCCGCGATCGGGGCATACGGTGCCCTGGCACGCAGGAACACTTCCCTGCGATCGGTAGGTGGACGGCCCCGCCGCAGGTAGCCGGCGATCGCCTCACCCACCTCCCACGGCAGCGGCAGCCGATCGACCCGACCACCCTTCCCGCGCACCACAATCTCCTCTGCCCGCCAATCGATGTCCTCGAGCGCCAGGCCCGCCAACTCGGCGCGGCGCAGACCCAACCGAAGCAGCGTGACGATCATCGCGTAATCACCCCGCCCCACCGCGGTGCGACGATCACAACAGCGCAGCAACGCTTTCGCGTTGTCCCTCCCGATCCCCCGAGGCAGCGGTGAGCTGCGCCGTCGTCGTAGCGGCAAGCACGGCCTTCGACAGGTCGGTCTCCATCAAGCCGGTGGTGAAACAGAACCGCAGAAACGACCCCAAGCCCCGCCACGAAGTACTGGGTCGCGCTCACCGACACCGCCGCGGACTCGCGCAACACCGCCACGGTCACCTCGGCGGCCCGCACCCCGGCCAGGTCCGCTCCGCCGGGCAACCCACCCACGAACCGACGCGCGTGGCCGCAGTACCCCCGGATCGTGCCCGCCGCCAAGCCCCGCTCGGCAACCAGATAACCCTCGAACGCGGCGATCAGCGCATCCACCGGCGACATCGCCGCCTGCTGCCCAACGGCGGTCACACCCAGTTCCCGCAGCACATCCAACACGCACAACAGACCCGGACGCGACCACTGCGCACGGTGCCGCCCACCGTCGCGCTGAGCGGCGAGGAAATCCTCGACGAGCTCAACGTTCAACTCGGCCACCCCGAACCCGTTGTCCCTGAGCCAGCCGCTCAACCGCGCCAGCTGACGCAATTGGGGCACCACCGTCAGCGGCGTATAGCTGCGTCGTCTCAGCTCCCGCTCATACGCACCCGCGAACGGGGCCAACGGACCCGCGATCGAAACCCTGCTCACCCTGCTTCTCGCCCTGGCCATGACCGTCTCCTCTCTCGATAAACCGGAAGAAGACGATCCTCACGCCAACATCGTTATGCCGACCTCGATGCGGCGATCACGCCACCCGACAACACCTTTCAGCGGAGATCGGCACAACACGCAGGTCGGCATAATCGTGCTTATGCCGACGTCGGCATAACCACGACCTCCGCCACGCTTTCGCGGTCAACACGCTCATCGGCTGGTATCGGTCCGGCGCCGACGTCGCGGCCCGCATGCCGATCCTGTCGACCTTCCTGGGCCACTCAGGGGGGCCGGAGGCGACCTACTGGTATCTGCAAGCAACCCCAGAACTACTCGCCCTGGCCGCCGAGCGGCTCGAACACGATCGCAGGACATCATGACCGCGCTGGCTCCGATCATAGAGGCGTTCTTCACCGACCGGCTGATGACCCAGCAAGGCGTCAGCCCCCACACGATCGCCTCCTACCGTGACACCTTCAAACTATTGCTGGGCTACCTCCACTCCCGCACCGGCACGCTGCCGGCCCACCTGGATCTCACCGACCTCGACGCCGCCGTGATCGGGGACTTCCTGCAGCATCTGGAAGCGGTGCGGGGCAACGCCATCAGCAGCCGAAATACGCGCCTGGCGGCCATCCACTCACTGTTCCGCTACGCCAGTCTCCAGGCTCCCGAGCACGCGAACCTGATCAGCCGAGTGCTGGCGATCCAAACCAAGCGGACGACCACGACCATCGTGAATTTCTTGTCCCGCACCGAACTCGACGCCCTGCTCGCTGCTCCCGACCGCTCCACCTGGCATGGACGTCGCGACCACGCCCTGCTCGTCCTCGATGCCCAGACCGGGCTGCGGGTCTCCGAAATCACCGGCCTGACGGTCGATGATGTCCACCTCGGAACCGGCGCGCACGTCTACTGCCGGGGCAAAGGCCGCAAAGACCGGTGCACCCCGCTTACCGCTCACACCAAGCAGATCCTCACCAGCTGGCTCGACCATCACCGGCCATCAGCCGCCACCGCCCCGTTGTTCTGCACCCGAACCGGAGGCACGTTGTCACACGACGCAGTCGAACAGCTGATCAAAAGACACGCCGCCACGTCAGCAAAGACGTGTATCTCGTTGCAGGGCAAGAAGATAACACCACATACCCTGCCGCACTCCGCAGCGATGGAACTTCTCCATTCCGGCGTCGACATCACAGTCATCGCTCTCTGGCTCGGCCACGAGAGCCCGACCACCACCCGCATCTACCTGCACGCCGACATGGCCCTCAAAGAAAAAGCCCTCGCCCGAACCACTTCACCTGACACCACCCCGGACCGCTACCAGGCCCCCGACACCCTACTGGCATTCCTCGACCAACTCTGACAACCCATCGCAATGCCGCAGGCAGGCGCTGCCCACCTGCGGCATTGTGGTGCTCGTCGGCATTACCATCGGCTCGTCATAAGGCGTGCACACTGTCGGGGCGCAGCGCCAGTACACGGCACGGCCGACAGGATCGAAAACAGCCAGGTCGCGGTGTATCTCACCTACGCCACCCGCGCCGGGCACGCATTCCTCGACCGCGCCCTCTACCTGCCGAAGTCGTGGACGACCGACCCGGACCGCTGTGAGCAGGCCGGTCACCGCTCGCGCCACGATCGCGACGACCGCCATGGCGGCCACGGCCGTCGCGGTCTACGCGCCGATCGCGGTGACGTTGAAAACCTGGCGCAAGTTGCTCGCGTAGAGGCCGCCCAGCAAGTAGGCGGGGATTGCGAATCGAAATGCGAACTCGGAGAACGCTTTCGATGTCGATGAGTCGATGATCTTGCGGCGGGCGAACACGACACCCGCCCCGAAGATCAGCACGACCGGTGCCAGCTTTTCGATCGTGTCGACCATGCCGGTCACCGGCCGCTCCTCGCACCCATCACCACTGCCCTGACTCCTCTCACAGTTGCAAACCCCGAACTACCAGCAACCGCTCCAAGATCAGATTCGACCACAGCAATTCCGCGGTTTGGTTCGCAGGCCGGTGCGCATCGTCACCTTCCGCAGCCGATCGATGACCGGAATGATGAAATTCAGGCCCGGTTCCCGTATCTCGATGACCCGTCCGAGCCGGAACAACACGCTTTTTTTCATACTGGGTCACCACTCGAATCGACAGTGCCAGCGCGATCAACGCCACCACTGCCACAATGAGGCTTATTCAGGACGGTCATACGATTGGCCATCGACGCAGGTCAGAGCGGTGGGTCAGGAGCATCGGACTCTGAATAAGCCTCCATGACGATTACAACGACTACGTTCACTACTTCTTCTCCTCCCGACACGCATTCGCGTCGGCATACGACACAAGGTGATCGTCGGGGTCGTTGCCGGCGACAGCGGCGAGATAAGCTCGGTGGCCCGCGCTCGGCCACCACCGTCGTCGACGCGCTCGAGTCCGCGGGCCTCGTGGCTCGCACCCCCGATCCGTCCAACCGCCGCGGTCACCCTCACCGAGGCGGGCCGCGCCGCCCTGACCCAGATGTCGCCCGCGCGCCGGCAGGCCGCCGAGGAACTCTTCGCCGTGCTCTCCCCCGACCAGCGCGAAACCCTCCGCCACCTGCTGGCTACCCTCGACGCGAGCGCACCGACCGGCTAGTCGAGTGCGGTCCGCACCCAGTCCGCTTCGGCGCGGTCGTACTCCGCTTGCGCGGCGCGGATCGCGGCCCGGTGCCGATCGGCCCACGAGGTCAATCCCTGTAGGAACTCGTGGAGTTCGCGGGCGATATCGGTGAGGGTGTATTCGACCCGGGGTGGGACCGTCGGGTAGACGGTGCGGATGAGCAGTCCGTCGCGTTCGAGTTTGCGCAGGTTCAGGGTGAGCATGCGACGACTGATCCCCGTGATCGACCGCTGCAGCTCGGCGAATCTGACCGGGCCCTGCGCGACGGTGACCAGGATGCCTATCGTCCACTTCCGCGAAACATGGTCGAGCACTTCCGCGACCGGGCATGCCTGGTTGACCAGGACAGACTCATTGATGTGACTCTGTGACACGAAACTGCCTTCTTCCGCTGGTACAGATCGACGGCAACCATGTTTCCGGAACCAAATCACCCACGCACGCCGAGGAACTCACACACTATGCCGCGCACGATCCACCAGCTCATCGACACCGCCGAGATCATCGACACCGCCGTCGCCTACGCCACCGCTATCGACACCCGAGACTGGGACCTGCTCGGCACCCTGTTCACCGACGACGCCGTCTGGGAATACTCGGCCGCAGGCGAACGGGAATCCGGGCCAGCCGCCATCATCGCCAGGATCCGACCCAGCATCGAACGACTCGACAGCACTCAGCACATCAACACCAACCACCGAGTCATCCTCGACGGCGACGAGGCCGCGCACCACTGTTACTACCTGGCCCAACATCTCCGCCGCGGCACACCCGACGGTGAAACCTTCCTCGCCGCAGGCACGTACGAAGACCGGCTCCGCCGCACCGACACCGGCTGGCGGATCACCTCTCGCACCTTGCGCTCCACCTGGACGCAGGGCAACGCCGCCATCGTCCAGCCCTGACCGACAGCGCCTCGACCTGCTCGCGAAGGCGCCGCACCTACGCCTGCCCCGCGCCGCACACGATCGCCCGAAGACGTATCGGCGGATCGCGGCAGCCTGTCGTCGAAGGCTAGGCTGACCGCTTTGGCGGTACGAGCAAGGGCCAGACCGACAGGTGTGGGTCGTGGCACCTTGCAAACGTACCTTGATGAGCGCTTCCTGCTAGGGCCTGACGCTGGGACTCAGGTGCAGGCCTGCCAGTAGCCATCGACCGTCGCGCAGTACCGCGATGTGCGTACTCCGGAATCGGCCACCGGCCGCATTCCCCTGGTAGTCGGCCTCTTGGATGTGTCGGCCGATCGCGATCGCTGCTGTGCCGTAGTCGCGCACGCTGACCTCGTCCTGCCAGGTCAGGGATCGAGTGCGTAGGGCGCCGGTTCGGTAGCGGTCCAGCCACGCCGTCTTGTCGAGCACGAATCCGGCGGGCCCGACCAGGGCGAAATCGGCGGTGGACAGTTCGTCGAGAGCGGCAACGTCTTCGAGTTGTTCGGCCTCGGCCCAGCGCTGACAGAGTTCGCGCACCTGATCCTGGGTATTCATATCTCTCCTTCGATGGGTTGTTCGACCCGGCGGTATCCGGATCCGATGGATAGCTTCGGGGCGAGCTGGTCAGCCTGCGTTGCGATGCCCCGCCGCTCGACGGTTGATGAGTAGGCCCGCCGTAAGCGCGGCGAGGAATAGCAGCGCGGCCGCCCACGCGGCCGCGGTGGTGTAGCCGTGGACTACAGCCACGACCGGAAACTGCTGCGGGTGTCGGCTGAGGGACCGCCCAGTAGCACCCGCGGCCACGGTATTGAGGACCGCCACGCCTAACGAGCCACCGACCTGCTGGCCCGCGTTGACAGCGGCGGCGACCACCCCGGCTTGCCTAGGTGGCACGTCCGCGGTCGCAACGTTGATCGCAGGTGCGAAAACACATCCCATCCCCGCGCCGAGCAGTAACAGGGCAGGCAGCACGCCGGTGAAGTAGCGGCTGGTCGGCGTCAGCTGGGTGAGCAGCAGCATCGCGACGGCCGCAGCGAGCAGGCCGGGAACAATGAGTGCGCGTGGCGGCAGCCGGGTCGTCAGCGGTCCCGAAATGAGTTGCGCGGAGCCGAACACCGCCAGCGACAGCGGCAGGAAGGCCATCCCGGCACGCAATGGGCTGTATCCGAGCACCGATTGCAGGTAGTAGGTCAGAAACAGGGACAGCGCAAGCAATCCGGCCACCGCACTGGCCACCGTCAACCACGCCCCCGCCCGGTTCCGATCCTTGAACAGCGCCAGCGGCAGCAGTGGATCAGCGACCCTGGACTCCCACAGCCAGAACACCACCAACGCGACCGTTCCACCCACTAAAGAAACGAGCACCGACCCCGAAGTCCAGGCGGACGTCGCAGCCTGGGAGGCACCGAAGACCACTGCGGTGACACCAACGGTGATCAGAACCGCGCCGACGATGTCCAGTCTTCCCCGGTACGCCCCTCGATCGCCCGACAGCAGGTACCAGCCGCCCGCGATTACGGCGCCGACCAGAGCGATGTTGATGTAGCAGCACCAGCGCCAGCTCAGGGTCTGCGTGAGTAGCCCACCGAGCACCAGTCCGACGGCGCCACCGCCGCCCGCGATCGCACCGAAGACCGCAAATGCCTTCGCGCGCTGACGCGGATCGGTGAACGTCACGCTCACCAAGCCCAGCACCGTCGGCGCGAGCAGCGCGCCGAACACGCCTTGCGCCGCCCGCGCCGCCACCAGTACGGCGAGGTTCGGCGCGGCTCCCGCCACACCCGACGCGGCCGCGAACCCGGTCAGCCCCACCAGGAAGGCCCGCCTGCGCCCGAGCACATCGCAGACGCGGCCGCCGATCAGCAGCAACCCACCGAAGGCCAAGGTGTAGGCGGTGATCACCCACCCCCGATCGGAATCGGAAAACCCGAGGTCGGCCTGCGCGGACGGCAGGGCAACGTTCATCACCGTCGCATCGAGGGCAATCATCAACTGCGCCAACGAAACCACCACGAGCACGCTCCACCGGCGCGCACTTACCCGAGCCGACTCGTCTACATAACCAACCACGGGGCCCGAACCGACTCCCTCGAGATCCACCACGATCCTCCTCACCGAATCAGTTCAGGAAAGTTGGGCCAGTCTCGCCACGACCGCAGCCGCGACCGCCTTTTGGCCGACGATGCTCAGGTGCACGCCGTCGTCCAGATGGATTGCCGCGCCCGGTGCCGGCGTGGTGATCGAAATGGCGTCGACGGTCGGTTCCGGTAGCCCGGACACCAGGCGCGCGGTCTGCTCCATATCCGCAGCGACCCAGGCGATTTGGGCTCGCTGAAAATGCGGGAATGCGGCTGCCCGGCTTTCCTCGATCGCGATCGGAGTGAGCCAAACCCAGCGTGCCGCAGTGAGTTCGATGCCGCGGTCACGCAGTAACAGCAGATTGCGCGCCGTCTCCAGCGCGCTGACCAGTCTGGGGCCTTCGGCACCGCCCAGACGCTGGGCGTCGTTCGCGCCGAGCTGGCACAGCACCCAGTCGGGTCGGTGGAAGCTCAGGCTCGGCAGCACGCTCAGCGCTTGCGTTGTGGTGCAACCCGATACCGCCAGATTCGTCAGCTCGAGGGCGTCTTCAGGGCGTCGAATGGCCAGCAGCTGGCGCAGAATCTCGAACCAGGACAGGCGATCTGCGGTCGAACTCTCCCCCAAGGCAATGACATGCTGGCCCGATGCGAACGGGAGCCGGTCCACTTGCGCGGCCAACTCGGCATTCTCCAGCAACTCGATGGCAGCCTGTCGTGCCCGTTCGGTGAATCCAGCACGCAGATCGCGATATTCGACGGGATCGAGGCCGAAGAGCCCCGCGGTGCGTGCCTCGTCGAGCCCGTTCAGATAGGGCAGCACCTTCTCCGGCTGCTGGAATCGCACCAGCTTCTCGATCACTTCGGCATTCATATTCACTCCGTTTCGTTCCGGTCGATGACAGCGGTCGGGTGTGGGCGATGCGTCGGCAGTACGAAACCCGCGGCGATCAGCCACGCCAGTCCTGCGAATCGGGCAATTGGCAGCAGAAATGCCGCGCCGGTGAGGGTGAAGGTGAGGATGGTCGGTCCAGCGATCGCCCCGATCAGCACCCCGCTCCAGCCCAGCCGTGGCCCGAACGCCTGTCCGAGCACGCCAGACAGTGCCAACCCCACGATGAGCAGGCCGGCCGAGACGACATTGCCCGGGCCGCCGAGGAGAAACGCGAGAGTATGCAGGGCCCGCACCAACGCCGGGTCCGCGATGACTTCCGGCACGGTCAACACCCAGGTGACGATGGCGGAGCAGGCAAGGAACGCCGCAGCGAGCACGCCGCCTGCGAGGGTCACAGTGGCGCCCGTTGCCCGCAGGCCGAGGGTGTTCAGCCGGGCTGCCGCGGTCGCCGCGTAGATCACCAGCGGGATCGTGCTTGCAAACTGCAGTGTCGCACCGACCCGAACGGCATCGGGGTGGGTGGAGAAATACGCCAGCGCATCGGCGGCCGATCCGAACGGTGACGGAAATATGTCGCCTCCGGCAAGCACGGTACTGATGATGAGCCCGGCCACGAACAGGGCGGTGGTCATGATGGCGAGCACGCCGAGTGGCGGTTCGGATGGCGATTGCCGATGTCGCGTTTGCCCGGGCAAGGGTGGCGATTGCGCCATACCAGTCCATTCTCTTTACTGAATCATTCACTATAATGAACGATTGCGTGGTGTGTACGCTAGCGCAGTGACCGAAGCAAGGCAAGAGGGCGAAAACCACACACCACCACCGAACCCGCCACGCGCGGTGGCATTCCTGCTCGCCCAGATCGGCGCGCACGCGGCCCAACGATTCGCCGAACGCATCGCCGACCTCGGCCTCACACCCCCGGATGTGGGCCTACTCCGGCTGATCGCCACCAACCCGGGCCTCAGCCAACGCGCACTGGCCACCCAACTCGGCGTAGTCCCCAGCCGCGTCGTCACCCTCATCGATAGCCTCGACAGCAAAGGCCTGGTCGAACGCCGACGCAGCCCCACCGACCGCCGCAACCACGAACTCCACCTCACCCCCGCCGCCCAGCAACAACTGGCTCAGATGTGGCAACTAGCCAAAACCCACGAGACCGACCTGCTCGCAAGCCTCAACAGCAACGAATACCAACAACTCGCCACCCTGCTCGAACGCATCGCCGAGCAACAGCACCTAACCCCCGGCGTGCACCCCGGATATCAACGAATACCCCCCAGCGGGACGCCGAAATGACCTGCCGCATCACTGCGGCACGCCCTCCCGCCGCCGTCGCGGTTCCGCCAAGTACGGATCGACCGGCCCGCACGGCCACTGTCGTCACATAGTCACTCCCATTACCGTCGGCACAAATTTAGAGTCACAATAAACTTAGTGCGACAAGCGCGTCAACTGCTATCGTGAATGTGTGACGGAACTCGGCCTACGAGAGCGCAAGAAGCAGCGGACCAGGCAGCTGATCACCGAGACCGCACTGGCGTTGTTCGCCGAGCGCGGCTTCGACAACGTGGCAGTGGCCGAAATCGCCCGAGCAGCAGAAGTTTCCGAGGCAACCGTGTTCAACTACTTCCGCACCAAGGAAGCGCTGGTCTTCAGTGGGATGGAGGACTTCGGGGCTGACCTACTGGAGGCGATCAGCGCTCGGCCGCGGGGAGTGTCTGTGCTCACCGCGTTCGCCGAGTTCGTGGTGCAACCGAACGGCTTGCTGGCCGACAGTGACCCCGAGGCAATCGAGCGGCTCGCGTCGGCGGCACGGATGGCGGCAGACAGCACGGCGTTGCAGGCTCGCGAGCGGCAACTGCTCGACGAATACACCAGCAAGCTAGCCAAGCTGCTGATTGAGGAGACCGATACACGCGAAGGCGACATCACACCTTGGGTTGTGGCCAACGCGTTGATGGGCGTCCAACGAGGGTTGAAAGCGTATTTGCATCGCGAGGTGCTGGCAGGCAGACGCGGACAACCACTGATCCAGGACATGCTCACCCAAGGTAAGCGCGCGTTAGAACTACTCGAACACGGGCTGACGAGCTATCCAGAACAAGTCTCCGCACCCCCTGCCGACCGTCGCGACAGGAAGAAACGGGCAACGGATTGAGGTCCGGCCGCACCGATGTTATCGAGTGAGGTTCGACCCCGGGGCGCTCAGCGGTGGTGGTCCACGTCAGCGACAGTCGCGAACTCGCCGCTAGACAGCAGCACCGAGCTGTGGATGCCCGTGGCCGGGACGTTCGCGGTCGCGGGTCCAGCGCCGACTGCCACCGCATCCGTCGATCGGGGGCCGGAGATCCCACGCACAGACTCCGAAGAGCCTGTCGGAGCGACAGATGCAGGTGGGTCTGCGGTGATCCGCGGCAGGTCGGTCGACGCAGGCGGAATTCTGCCGCGCTTCACCCCACCGGGACTGTCGATGCTGTGGAACCGGCCGGGTGTGGTGAACTCCAGCTTCGCCACGTCGTCGGCGAAGTTCACGACATGTCTGATGATCTCGTCGCCATAATCGTCGAGCACCCTGGCGTAGCCCTTAAGCTCGTCGGGCTCGATGTGCTGGGGCACCACGAACGACCTGTCGGGTGGTGACACTCCCAGGGCACGGCTCGCGACGTCGACCCCGTTGATCATCCTGTCGATGGTGTACTCCAGAAGTTCCAGGGCCTCGGCAATCACACCGGCAACGACGTAACCCACCAGGCACTGCTGCATCTGATCACACAGCCGCCGCGCCGCCACAGTGACCGCTTCGCCGACACCGGCCAAGCCGGGCGTAGCCATGACAGCCGCGTAACTTGCAGCCAACGCCGCGAGTTCGATCAGGACCACGGCCTTCACCACGGCGATCACCTCCGCCGCCACATCCAATGCCTCCGCCACAACCTTGCACGCCCAGTCGAGCTCGACCACATACGTCGAACTCAAAGCGGCCCAGGTGGCGACCAGTCGCTCGCATGAGTATCCGGAATAGACCGATGCCATGTCCTTGACGACGCCGGACGTGGATGCGTAGGTGTTCTTGATGTTTGCAGCGAAGACACGCACCATGCCGACAAGCTGGCACACGTCGCCTTCGTCGATATCGGGATAAGGGACACCGCAAATGTCGAGGAAGAACGCGACCTCACGGGGAATCTCTACGGACACAGCCGGATCCTCGACAGACTTCGAATCAGGGTGCTCTTTCTCCTTCGCGAACGATAACGACACGGTTCCGACGATGCCGCACCATCGACCGATTCCTCACCAGCGAAGCGCACGAGGTTGCGTCGATCTCGCACCTCGCCCAGTCAACATAATATTTATGTTACTATAAATTTATTGCCGCTCTACGTCAACTGCTATCGTGAACAGGTGACGGAACTCGACCTGCCAGAGCGCGAAAGGCAGCAGACCGACCAGCCGCTTGATCGACGCTGTGGCTGCTTCTGCCGGCACCACGATGTCCTGCTCACCGGCGGCAACGACAGCCGCGGCGCTGGTGTCGATGGTTCCGGGTCAGACCTTGCTCTCGATGAGATGTGTCGCGGCACCGCTGATTCCGGCGGCTCAGATCTCGGCGGGGGTGCACAGTCCGGTGACCAGGATCAGCGGCGACCGGTTGGAGTAGTCGAAGGCAACCGGCAGCAACGCGGCCAGCGGGCTGGTCGGATCGATCACCCACCGCAACTCGACGCCGGTCTTACGCGCCCGATCGATCACCGACTCGATCCCTTTCTGGTCGTTGCCGAACTTGCCCGACCAGCACACCGTGCCGGTCTCATCGACCACGCACACATGATGGCTGGCCTTGCCGACATCGATCCCAATCCAAATCCGTTGACGCAAAGCAACTCTCACACTCCCGCCATCACATGCACAGCCCGTGCACAACCCCGCCATACGATGATCCGGTCACGGACAATCACGTTCCCGGTTCCGCTGGTGATGGTTGAAGGGTTCCGGGTGTATGGGTGAGTCGTTGCGCATAGATTCCGACCAGGCGCAGGCGCTGGTCAACGAACTCGCCGCGCTGGCCGATGCCGCACGGCAGGATCTGGCCCAGTTGAAGGACGCCCTGCAGCGGGAGCGTGCGTGCTGGGGCAACGACGAGCCGGGACGGATCATCGGCGACACCTACCAACAGGAGGCGAAGAAGGGCCTGACGGGCTTCCAGAACCTGGTCGACAACCTGCGTGGGTTGAGCGACGGGATTGTCGGCGTCACAACGACTTTCGCCAATCAGGACCAGGCAATCGCCCGCCAGATCAGCACGATCGGGCAGAACAACGACTCCGATTCGACCGGGCTCCCGTCGACCAGCCCTGCGGTCCAGCAGCCGGTAGCGCACAACGGTTCCACGCCCCGATCAGTGCCATCCTCCTACGGTTCTCAGTCGAACACCAACGGCAGGCGACGCCGCGCATGCGCACAGCCCGGCCGCGGGCCAGGGCATGAACACCGGTATCGCCGACACCTGCGACGTGTCCACTCGGTTGGCCGCGTGCTCACCGGGCACGCCGAACCGTCGGTGCTGAACGGCCCTGGCAGCAGCCGGGTTCACCGGTCGGCGACGTCGGGGTCGCGGTTCTTCGCGCAGGTCCAGCCGAGAGCTATTTGAGCATGCCGAAGGTGTGCGGCAAGGAGGATTGGGTGGCAGGCGAATCGAGTGAGCTGAACTCCGAACACCCGCTCGCCCGCGCATTGGCGGCAGAAGCTCCTGTGGGCTGGCATCAGGCGGACGCGGTCTTCGCGAAGACGGTGGCCGAAGTCGGTCATGTCGTGTATTCCGTTGGCGAGCAAACGGTGTCGATGACACCATCGGAGGAGATATTCACGATCGTCCGGGAGCAGCGGGCGATCGCGGCGCGGTCGGGTGCGGGACCGTGGTGGCGAATACTGGTGGTGCTGGCCGTTTCCGGCGAAATCGAGATCGAGTACGACTACGGCGAGGATCCGTTCCCGCCGGGACAGCTATTCAGCCCGCAGGTGCTCTACCAGTACTCGCTCGCCGGTCTGGTAACACCGGCCCCGCAGCGGATGCCGGCGGCTGAGGCGATCTCCCGGGTCCGGGACTACATCATGGGGCGGGGACTGGATACCACGGGATATCCGTTGACGGCGTTGATCGCCGAGCGGTTCAGCGTCGGCTGGATGGTGTATGTGCCGGTGCCGGAAGGGCACATCGCGATCGGCCGGGCGATCTTCTACATCGGCGACGACGGCGTGCTCGAGGCTTCGTCGTCATCCATCGCGCCCGGGATTTACCAGGCCGAGTTCCAGCAGCGGTTCACCGAACGCCACGGCGCGGTGGCCTCAGACCAGATCGCAGGAGGGTGAGGCGATGGATGACTGGGAGCGGGAAGGGCTGCGCTCAGCCAACAACGGCATGCGCAACCAGGTCGACCACATCCTCAACCAGCTCGACGAACAGCGCGCCCTCCTGTCGGAGGTCGGGGAGAAATTGGACGCGGCCCGGTGCACCGCGAAGTCGGCCGATGGCCTGGTGGAGGTGACCACCGACGCCGGCGGCGTCGTCACCGACGTGCAGTTCACCATCGAAGCCGTGCGTAGCACCCCGCAGCAACTCGGCCGGTCGGTGACCGAGGCAGCACGGGAGGCGGCGCGGCTGGCGCGCGAGCAAACCCGGGAAATGATGGCGCCGGTCACCGTTGCCATCGGCGCGATGCCGGATCTGTCGGATCTGGTGCCAGGGGCACCCAGCTTGCGTGAGCCCCGCGAACCAGGGCACGACCGGTGAGGGTTTGAGGGGTTGCCGGGCATGAGTGATTCGTTGCACGTTGATACCGACCTGGCGCAGGCGCTGGTCAACGAACTCGCCGCGCTGGCCGATTCCGCGCAGCAGGACCTGACCCAGTTGAAAGACACCCTGCACCGGGAGGGTGCGGCCTGGGGCAAAGACCAGCCGGGACTGGTCATCGGCGACACCTACGAGCCGGAAGCGAAGAAGGGACTGACGGGCTTCCAGAACCTGGTCGACAACATGCGCGGGTTGAGTGACGGGATCGCTAATGCCACAAAGACTTTCAACAACCAAGACCAGCAAAACGCCAGCCAGGTCAACGCGGCCGGGCACAACGGCTCCGGTTCGACCGGGCTCCCCTCGACCAGCCCGCCGGTCGGGCTGCCGGTAGCACAGAATGGTTCGGCACCGCAATCGGTGCCGTCGGCCTCCGTTCCTCGGTCCAACACCAACAACAACACCGCGTCTGCGGGGTCGTCGGGCTCCCCCGTCGTATCCGGGCAGCCGGGATACCAGCCCGCCGGGCACCCGAATGTGTCCCAGCAACCGGGATCCACCGGCACCAACCCGGTCGATAGCTCGCAAACACCCGACGGCGGGCAGCTCGACCCGAGCGCCACCGCCCCCGGCGCCACACCGCAAGCCGCCCCGGGCAGCACACCGCAAGCCGCCCCGGGCAGCACACCGCAGGCCGTTGCGGGCGGCACACCCCAAGCCGCCCAGGGCACTGCTACCCCGGCCGCCGCCGCGCCTGCCCCCGCTGGTGCCCGCCCGGCGACGACCCGCGCAGCGGGCACACCATGGTCGAGTCGACAAGCCGCGACGCCCGTGCCGCGGAACGTCGCCGGCACACCGTGGTCGGCTCCCGGCTCTGGCACGCCCGGTCAGGCTATCGCGCCACGCCGCAACGACGCCCAACCCGGTGCGGCGAAACCCGCCCCGTCACGCCGGGATAGCAACTCCCGCAACCCGAAACGTGTATCGGTCAAACCGGCCGGCATCCAGGTCGCGACCGACAACGCAGCCCTGGCCGCAGCGCGGGCACTTGCCGCCAGGTACGGCCTGCGCGTCGTCGGGTTCGACACCTCAGGCATCACGGAAACCACCGTCCACGAGATCGCCGCGGCCCTCGACGACATCCTCGGGAAGTACCCGTTCCTCGACCTGGGCGGGATCGAGATCACCCAACTCGATCCCGGCGAAACATCCCGGGTGACATGGGATCGGCCGACCGGTAAGACGGAAGGGGCGAAGACGGAAGGGGCGAAGACAGCGGCGTGGATCCTGCTCGATCCCAACACCGTGGCCGATCCCGCCAAACTCACCGAAATGCTCTCTGCTACACAGCGATCAGGTAAGCCGATCCCCGGATCCGAAGCGCGGCCGATGTATTCGACCGTCGTCGCGGATCTGGGCCGGATCCTCGAAGCCGGAGCGGGCCGCCAGCCCCGGCAGCTGGCGCAGCGGTCGTTGATCACCGAGTACCGGCGGATCAGTGGCCCGTGGGCGGGGGCCCAGACGTTAGCGGGGGTGGTGGCTGGTTACCGGGGGTGGCGTGCGCAGTTGGGTGGCCGCAGCATCATTGGCGGCCGGTTTAATCCGCGTGAGGCTGTGGTGGCAGGGTTCACCGAGGTCGAGTTGCGTGGCGAGGATGCGTGCGGGCCGGCGAAGGCGCTGCATCGGCTTGTGGTGGAACATGCGCGAGAGCGGTCGAGTACCCGGTGAATCTGGAATTTCCACCGGGAATGTTCCCGTGGATCCGGGATCTGGTCCTCGGGCATATGCCGGTGGGGAACCCGGCCGCGCTACGGCGCATCGCCGACGGGTGGGCGGAACCGGCGCAGCAGCTGGTTGTGAAGCGCGACAGGTTGGCGGAGTTGGCCGCTGCCCAGGCCGCTGCGGCGATCGGCGGTAGCACCGGCGACGCGATTCGTGAGCAGTTGCGGCAGCAGTCTGCCGATGTGCAGTCGATGATCGACTACTGCGACAGCATGGCGAAACTGATGTACGGCAACGCCAATTCACTCGAGTTGGAAATCTATTTGGTGTGGGCTGCGGGGATCACCCTGCTGGCGTGGGTGCTGGTGGATTTGGCGATCGGCGCTGCGGCGAAGGTGCCCCTGGATCGTGTCGAAACCGAGGCCACCATGAATTTAGCGCGGGCTGATGATGTGGTCCGGTTGGGTGGCGAGCGTGCCACGTTCTTCGCCAGGCATCCGCATTTCGCGGTGGCGTTGCGTACCGGTTTACCGGGTGCGGTGCTGGGGGGCGGGTCGTATGCGGGTGCCGAATACCTCCAGATCATGCAGGGACGAGGTGAGCCCGGGCGTCGCACATCGATGGATTGGGGTCAGGTGGGGGTGTATGCGGCCGCGGGGGCTGTGGGTGGTTTCGCTGCTGGTGAGGTCGGGCGAGTAGTCGCGCCTGTAGTCCAACGGATGGGTGGGCGGGTGCTGGCGGTGGCGGCCACCGGTGCTGTCGCCGGTAGTGCCGGCGGTGTTGCTGGCGGGTTGACCGCGTCATGGCTGACAGGGACTCCGGTAACAAGCAAGAATCTGGCGCAGATGGCGATCACCGGAGCCGCGTCCGGTATCGCCAGCGCCGTCGGTTCCGCGGCGCGGGCCGCCCGCACCGGGGTCCCGGCCGGTGTCCCGGTTGGTGGGGACCTCGCCGGGCGGGTACCGGTCGGGCGGGAGGCGACGGTGGCCCCGGAGAGACTACCGGGGGCCGGTGAGGGCCAGGCACCACGACCGGACCCGGAACTTGTGCGACAGATCAACGAAATCCCCGTCACGCTCGCCGGGGAAATGCGCCCGGGGCCCGAACAAGACGCCATAAACAGCTTCGCCCCCAACAAGAACAACCCACCGCGACCCGGCGAGGTCGTCCCCGCCGAGGGCGCCTCGCCTCCCCGGCCAAGTGAGTGGCGGAAAACCTCCCCCGAGGAACTGCAAGCGATGGCCCACGCCGAATCCCTGCGCGAACTCGCGGCCGCGAACGGTGGCGCAGACCCTACAGCGCCGGGGAAACCGGCAGGCCCGCAACATGGTTCACCGGATGCGCCGCGCCCGCCATCAGGCTCGGGCGCGACACCCCCGGGCGGGACACCCTCGGGGCCCGGGCGCGCATTCAAGGGCCCTGCCGATCTGCTGTTCGCGAAGATCAAAGACTCGGGCACACCCATCTACGGGGAAAGTCCCGTCAAAAGTCCCGGCTTCACGGCCGAACCAGCCTTGTCGGCCGGGCATCCAGCGACCGGGCAGGCACACAGCACCGAACCCGGCGCCACCACCACAAACCCGGGCAAGACCGGCGCCGACACCACGGAAGCCCCGGGCGGGCAACGTCACCATCCCATGCAAGCACCGCCCACCGAATCCGGGACCACCGCATCGGGTGGGCCGGTCGAGCACACCAGCAGCCAGGTCGGGGACCCCACCCACACCCCCGCACCCGCCCACGTCCCCGCGCCCGCAGACGTCCCCGCGCCCGGGGCTGGGCCCCCGCCCGGCGGCCAACAGGGTCATCCGACGGAATCGGGGACCCTACCGGGTGATTCGTCACACCCGGGCGGGCCCGATAACGGTGCAACGATCGCCGAGGGCGCACCCGGGGGCTGGGAGTTGGTGCCCGCCCATCAAGTGGACGCAGGCACACGTAACTGCGCCCTCGAAGCGGCGACCCAGACCGCGAAGGTGACCCGGAACCCAAATATCGATCCCTCGATACTCGCCAAGGCCGGTCCACAGGGAGTCCCTGGTGAGCTGTATGCGCAAGCACACCACGCGGATTGGGAACTGTTCCCCTCGACAGAAGCAATGGCCGCCCACGTCAAAAACACCGGCGACACCCTCTCGGCCGGTCTGCAGTTCAAAAACGATGCCGGGGCGCATGCGGTCGTGTTCTACAGGAACACCGACGGCCAAGTCGTGCTCCACGAACAAGTCGGCGACACCGTCCGTCAGTTTTCCGGTGACCACGTCCAACACTGGAAAGTCGACGCACAAGGACAACGCAGCGACGTGACCAAGACCCGCCTACCCGACGCGGTCGGGCAATGGCTGGCCAAGGTCTCACCCCACGTCTTCAGCGCCCACGCGATCCGGTTCAGAGCCGCACCCGACGCAGCCCCCCAACAACCAGCACTACGACTGGCAACCGGACAAACACCCACAGGGCCAGCACCGGACGACAACCTCGCCGGCCTGGAGCTCCTCAAACGAGACAACCTCCTTAACCTCGATTTCGACAACATCGTGGCGGATTTCAGGCGTGAGCTGGAACAGGGTGCCCACACCCCCGCAGAACCGGCAAACCCACCGCGTTCCAGTCGCGGCAGCACACCCCCGACGCCATCCGACCCCACCCCTGCGGACTCGGCCACCGCGCACACGCCTTCGCCGACACCCGTCCACGAGAGCACGCCATCGACAACACCACCCGACACGAACACCCACGTTCCACTGGTGGGCTCGCCACGGTCCGCTGAACCCACACCACCCGCGAGTTCAGTCGATCACGCGACCAACACGAACATGCCTACAACACAACCGAACTCGGCGACACCGCATCCAAGAGCCACACCCACGGCGACACCCGACACCGCACCCGCAACCATCAGCGAACCCACTGCGGCACACCCGAACTCATCTACACCACACCCGAGCCCAACACCCACAGCAGACTTCGCATCCGCAGGCATCGCCGAACCCAACCCCACTGCAGCACATACGAACCCGCCGACATCCGCGTCGAACGCGGCAACAACACACCCCACAGCCGATTCAAACACACACACCGCATCCGACCTCACGCCATCGACTCCAGCGCACTCCAATATCGACACGAACAGTCCTGCCGCGCACCCGACGGCGACCACACCGATACCACCAACCAGGCCACTGACATCGAGCCCGCACCCCAACCCCGATACCACGGGCACACCGATGACCGCGATGCAACCGTTCAGGGCCAACAGTGGACCAACCAATGTGGACACCGACGAACCCCAGAGCGAACCCGAGCAGTTTCCCGGCCCAAAACCAGCTTGGATACCGACTGGCACACCACCCGAATATTCCGACCCGAACAAACGGCCCGATGACTTGCCAATGGAAAGGCCTCCGAACTTCATCAAGGGGCCGGGCACCATCTACACGAACCCCGGCGTACCGATCCCGCCCGACGGCCCGCCAGAAAAAGCCATACCCGTCAACCCGCACCTGCCTTCCTCAGTACCGACAGAGCCGCCGGCCACGCCTCTGGTCCAACGCCCACAGCCACCGAACCCCGTACCCGACCCGAACGATGCCGACGACCCGAAGACCCCAAAGGCACCGGACGTCGAACCAGCGTTGCCACGCGACCAGGCCGAACCCGCAACTCACCTGCCCGCCACCGAGAAAGGCCCAGACGAGTCCCCCTCATCCGCCCGCTACGCCACTCCCCCGGACCCGAACACCCCCGGCGCACCACAAGATCCGACCAACCGCCCCCAACTCCACCCCGACAGCCTCGAATACCTCCCCAACACCGCCATCCCCAACGTGGGCGGACTGCCAACCACGCAACTGGCACCCCCACCCAAGCGATCAGTCCAGACGATCCGCCCAACCCCAATCGCCCAGGCATCGGCAGGCGGGGCCGACTTCCCGTCGATTCCGGTCGAAAATGCCTTTCGCGGGCCGCCCGGTGCCAGCGCACCCGCCCGCATCGATCCGCCGGATGCCGGGCCCGCGCCTGAACTCGCCATCGACCTGGAACGTGCTGGCAGCGACACGCTGCAGCATGCGATGGTCGATGGCCGGGTCACCTCGGTGAAGCTGGTCGAAGCGTACCAGCGTCGGATCCGGGCGGTGGATAGCGAGGGCCCACGCCTGAACGCGGTCCTGATACTGAACCCGGACGCAGTGAAGGATGCCGAACGGCTGGATGCGGAGCGCCGACGCGGCTACGTTCGCGGGCCGCTGCACGGGATCCCATTGCTGGTCAAGGGCAATTTCGACGTGGCCGGGCTGGCCACCACCGCAGGCGCGCTCGCGTTACGCGACTCGTTCCCGCGCGGCGACGCGTTCGTGGTGCAGTGGCTGCGAGCGGCCGGCGCGGTGATCCTCGGCCAGACCAACCTGACCGAGTTCGCGGGCTTCATCACCACGGAATGGATGCCGAACGGCTACAGCGCGCTCGGTGGGCAGGTGCTCAACGCGTACAATCCGGAGCTTGACCCTAGCGGGTCCAGCTCCGGGTCAGCGGTGGCGGCGGTAGCCGCGCTGGCTGCGATGACTCTCGGTACCGAGACCTTCGGCTCGATCATCTACCCGTCGGTGGCCAACTCGGTGGTCGGGGTGAAACCCACGGTCGGCCTGGTGAGCCGAACCGGAATACTGCCGATCTCGGCTACCCAGGACACTGCGGGCCCGATCGCCCGCTCGGTGTACGACGCAGCCGTGCTGCTTACAGCGATGACCGGAGTCGACCCGGAAGACCCTGCCACCGCAGCCAGCGTCGGCATGGCAGGCGCCGACTACACCGCGGGACTGTCGACCGACGCGCTGCGCGGCAAGCGGATCGGGGTGGTCGCCACGACAGAGACCGGTAACCTGCTGACCTCGTTCACAAACGCGCAGGCGGTGCTCAGCGCCCAGGGTGCGACCCTGCTGCCGGTCACGGTCAGCAGCACCGGGCTGCCGTCGAGCATCTTGAGCTACGAGTTCAAGCGAGACTTCCCCCGGTACACGGCCCGGTTGCCCGCGGATGCGCCGATGAAGACGCTGGACGACGTAATCCGGTTCAACCTGGCCCATGACGGCGCGGTCGAGTTCGGGCAAACATTGCTGACCAAATCCAACGACACCGACCTGGACGATCCCGCGGTGAAGGCGGAGTACCAGATCAACCGCGACACCGGTATCGCGATGGCGCGGGATCGGATCGACGCCACGCTCGCCGCAAACCGGCTGGATGCACTGCTGTTCATCGGAAACGGTGGAGCCATGCTCAGCGCCCGGGCCCTGTACCCGTCCGTCGCGCTGCCAATCGGGTACGACCCGGACAACGGCCAGCCGTCCGGAATGACCCTCGTCGGCACCGCGTACACCGAGGCTTCGCTGCTGGCCCTCGGGTACGCCTACGAGCAGGCAGCACATGCGTGGCGCCCGCCCTCCGAGGTGAACCCAGCGATGTACGACGGTACCTCGCCGGCACGGGACCACGGCCTTGAGCTGGGCAGGGGTATTGCTGCCGAGAAGTCCTCTGACTCCGACGAGCCCCGCCCCGTGAGCAACGAGCATGTCCGCGCGGAAATGGACCCGTCGTTCCCTGTCAGTGGCTCCACGCCGAATCGGAAAGCCCCGGCCGAAGGCGGGCCGCTTGCGGGTGGCATCGCCGGACCGGTGCCTCCGCATCGAGGACGGGTCCACCCCGAAGACGTGAATGATGGGCAAGCAGCCGACCCGACCGATACGCCGCCCGGAGACGTACAGGGCGTCGGGGCGTCGGGCGAACCGGCCGATACAAACCGGGATGCCGGCCCTAGTGCGGTTCGTCCGGGCGGCGGGCAGCCCCCAAGCCCAGTGGAGTTCTTCCAGGACGTCGATCCGCTCGTGCAGGCGGCCAGCGGTGACCCACGGGGTGATCGACCGTCGCGGCCAGCGGTGGCGCGGTCTGCGAGCTCGGAGGCCGTTGACCGCGATTCGCCGGCCGGGCCTGGGCCGACGCCGTGGAGCCCCTCCATTGTGGGGACCGGATCGGACACTGTCCCGCTCAGTACGCCGGGTCACTGCCCCGCCCAGCCACCCGTGCCAACGGAGTCCGACGACCGCGGGGCCGACAGGCCGACGCCCGGCCGACAAGCCGAACCGACCACGCGACCGGGCGATACGAACTCGGACAATGATGTCATCGAACTCGGCGCCCCACTGCAACCAGCAGAGGCAGCCGGGAACGCGCAGCAGGCGTCAGGACGCGGACTCCCGTTCGGGATAGTGGGCGTCGGTGACCCCTTGGGCGAGATGAAGCGGGAGACGGTGCGCGAGCGGGCGCGTGGGCTCGGGGTTTTCAAAGCCACCGGCGGTGGTTGGACCCGGGGAGGCGGGCAGCAGCCCGAACCTGAGGACGCACACGATCCTGGCGGCGCGCCCGGTGAGCTGCCTCCGAGTGTGCGTCAGGCACTCGAGCCTGAGAACGAGGCGGAGGAGGGCGTTGCTGAAGTCGATGCCCCACTCATGGACGCCGCGCTCAAGCAGCCATCCGGTCAGGATGGGGCGCAGCCCGACGACGAGGAGCCGCTGTATGTGACGGAGTGGGCGGTGTTGCGGTCGCACCCCGCCCTGCGGGATCTCCCCCGGCCGACGGAATTTCGTTGGTCCGGTGGCGATTCGGGGCGGGTCATGACCGCCGACCAAGCCGCGGCGGTTCGGGACGTGGTGATCAAAAATGGCGAATCATATTCAGGGAACAATGATACCTACCACGTGTATGCGGGTTTCGCTGTGGGCGTATTAAAGGATGTCGAGAATGACACGCACCCGCCGCTCGATTACGCCCCCTACCCCAACAAAACCAAGAATCTCACGGCGTTCGCCGCCGCGGGCATCGACCAGGTGCAGCGCACAATCTATGCCGATGAACACGGCACCATCGACCTCGCCATCACCGGCCCCCCGGTGCGCACTCTCTACCAGTCGGACATCGATCAACTGGAGCGAATACTCAAGAAAATATTTCGAGTGCCGTTGAGCAGCCTCGGGCCCTGGCCCGAGGGCCATCCGGAATCGGGAGACGTCAGGGGGCTCCTGCGGCATCGTTTCGAATACCTGGCGGGTGTCTACGAGTCTCTGCGGAGTGATCCACTGTATTGCGCGGTATTCGACGCCTTCGATCTTCCGAAACGGTTGCTCACCGGTCCGGGACTGGACTACTCGGCGTTGCCATTATGGGAAAAATTCGGCGTGCTCCACGCCGACCCAAAACCCGCAAACACAAAAAAGGTAGATGCCAAATTGTTCCTGCTGGATCCGGGTCTGCTTCAACCCGGTCCTTGGTCGTTCCAAGAAGCGATCTTTCACCATCGGAATAAGGGCGTCGGTCGAGGCCCTTATTTCGAGTACCTTCAGGTGGCGCGGGTGGTGCACGACCTGAAACGCATGACCGACCTGGCGAGGGCCGGCACGCTGGACCGCCGGGAAGCGTTCGGCCTCGTCTACTATCTAAATTCCGCGCTCGCCGATGCGCTGCCCGTCTTGGGGCGGCCACGCAGGACATTCACGGTGGACGAGACGATCAACAAGGTGCGCTCGGTCGTATCGGGGACCGATCATCACCCGCAGCCCACCGAACCGGCGCGCTCCCAGTGGCTCGAGTGGCTCGAGACAGAGAGTGAAAACCTGGCCGCGCGGCTGCAACAGGACCGGTGGAAACAATCGCACGTCGACCAGGCGAGACAGGGATTCCACCTCACCTACAGCATGCTGGTCCAGCGAATGTCGCTCATCCCCGAGGCGATCGGCCGCGATACCGTCGACATCGACATCACCATCACTGGAGACCCCGGTTCCCGCCGAATACGTGTCGCCTTCACCGACAAGCGAATCAACCCCATTTACGGGGATGATGAAGTGCGGTTTCGGGAGAACCACGATGAGTTGACGATGAACATGATCAGGGTCCTAGTGACACGCGAAAGCGGCTGGTACGCCAACCCAGACGACACCATGACTTTCTGGTTCGTCATCGACGAATCCCCGTCCGGCCACGGCGGGACTACTGCAACTACACCATGGCCGGATGCTGGGCCGCGTGGCGGCTCCGCGCGGTCGGGGCCCGGTGGGCGGCCGGCAGAGGCAGCCGGGACGAACGCGGCCGCGTCGGGGCAGGGCCGATTCGAAACACCGTGGAGCCTCGCGGGGGAAAATCCCCGGGCGGGTACTTCCGGGGGTCGCCGACCCGAAGCCACCCCGGATAAGGACCCGGGCCCGGCTCACACCGGGCCAGCTAATGGTTCCGCCGAGATACGCGAGACGGCCGATCAGGTCGGGGCAAGGCTCCGGCGGGCGCAGGCATTACGTGATGACGAGGCTGCCCGGCTCAACAAAACGCCTGGATTGGATCAGATTGACGCAGACCGGAAACGGAGAGAAGCGCTGACAGCACCATCACCTTGGAAGGCCAGCTACACCGCCAAAACCGTAGCTGACTTGTTCCAGGGGGGAAGTCGGGGACCAGTACCCGGTCCCGACATCCATCCGGTGTCGCCGAGTAAACATCCACCTGACATAAATCCGGACGCGTTGGGTCCTGGCTCGCCCGAGCTGGAACGGTTGCGTCACGAAAGTGAGCAGGGTCGCGCTGAACTGGCCGCACAGCTCAAAGTGGACCCGCGGATGTTGACTCCGCAGCGGGTGCAAGATGCGATGGAGATGGTGCAGGCCGAGATGTGGCCGGTGCGCGATCTCAACCGCTGGCAGCAAGCGATCCGAAAGGGCAGGCTCTCGGAGGTCGCGGAATGGATGGGGCGCTGGGTCCGCCAACTCGATGCCGAACACGAGATGACTACCCCCGAAGAACAGAGCCTGTCGCGGCACAACCGCGCCGAGCTGCGCACGCAACTGCGTGAATTGCTCGCAATACCGGGGCCCATCGAGTTCCGCCGTTACAGCCGCGAGAACGATCCAATAGGTGAGCTGAGACGCTTGGGCAACATGGGGGAATCCCCGGAGATCGGCCGCTTGGCCGTCGCCATACAGCGGTTCGATCTTGATACTCTGGTCCGCCGCGCCGACGAGTACAACAATGTGAAACAGCAGTTCCACACGCTCGGCATGACTGCCGATTCCATGTCGCACTCTCCGCTACCAGTCCAGATCACCTTCGACCCCGCCCCGCCGCCGCGCGAACTGTTCCTCCGGAACTTCCCCACAATCCCCGCGGAGCAAGCATTTTCCAGCGTCGCCGATATCGCTCGCTCCTTCGCACTGGACGCCCGCGGCACACACACGGTCAACGAGGTGTACGATCTGTCACTCGAATACATCGCCCCGTTCTACGCTTGGGTCGCTGACAGCATGCTCCCCCCCATGTACAAACATGTGGGCGAAAACCTGCGGGCAATGTTCGCGTACATGGGTCGAGACGCGCTCCCAATGCTTGCTGCGACATGGGGCAGGGATCCTGTATTCGCCGAGAGGCGATGCCGCCCGGTCGAGGTCTCCCGGAAAGAGATGGAGATGGTGGCGCGGGATTACGAGGCGGTGACAGGAACTCCCCTGCCTCTGGGCGAGTCGTTCCGTATGGAGCTGAAGGAGGAACTAGCCGCAAAGGTGCCCGGCTCGTTGCGCCGGTTCACCGACTTCCTGCATGAACGCGGGTTCGAGGTTGGACTACCCGGCAGCGCACTCATCGTGGTGGACAACGGCGTTATTGGCAGAACACAGGAGTTGCTGAAGCAGATCTACCCATCGACCGATATTTCGGGCGAATACGCTGTGATGACCATTTCTCCCGACGACCCCCATCCACAGAGCAAAAAAGGTCACATCTTTCACCTCCCGGCCAGCGAATGGCGGGGCGGGCAAATCTCATTCCTGCCCGACGACGAACGGCTCACCTTCCTCAACTATCGGGCAAATTGGGCCATGGAGGTATTCGGCCAAGGACCCAAGGATTCCACCGTCGCCATCACCGAGCATGGACTGGAAACAGAACCGGAGCTGATGTGGGCACGCGAATACTTCCCGGAACAGCGTGATGAGCGATTCGCGGATCCTCGCGTTGTCGAGGCCGCGAAGACAGCGATTCTGCTTGCCGTAGCACACTATTCACGCAACGGCAGCCCCGGCGATATCTACCCCTACATGCGGCAAATACGATCCTGGATCCTCAAAAACGGCACCGCCGACCCACGCTTCTCAGCGATGGCCTCGGCCCTCGCCCCGTGGCGGGGAGTTCAAGAGTCACCGGTCAGGCTGCACCCCAATGCCAGGCGCATGCCTTCGGGCACGATGCCGCCCGGGAATCCCTCGGCCGCAGAGAGGTTTTCAGCTCCTCGGCGTGGCCGCGTAGTTAAAAAGCTTGCAGATCAATAACACGTAATATAGACATTTGTTCGGCGAGTCAGATTGTACGAGTGGCTAATTGGGCTATGTCGTTGGTGGTGTTCAGCCTGGTCCTGTCGGATCGGAAGCATGGCCGACCAGGTTCAGGAGTCAATGCCGCTTAGCTCGCCCCCTGTAGAGCTGTGACCTGCGGTTTTGCGGATGGTCGTCGTTGTGTCGGCGTGATGCAGCTTTGGTTGGCCAGCCGGATGGTAGCGGGTCCGGTGTGACGGGTTCCCTTGTCTGCCTTGCGTTTTACTCGGAAGCTGTTGTGTCTGGCGCGTTTGACGACGCGGGGGTAGGAGCGGTGGCGGCGGGGGTTGAGGTGGCGTTTTGCGGTGATCTGTTCGGCGAGTTCGGTGTGGAGCTCGAGTTGGCGGTCAGGGGGAAAAACCGTCCGGGCCTGCGATGGTGTCGCGGGCGAGTCGGACGGTCTGGGTGAACTTCACGCGGTCGGGATCGATGCCGGTCTCGACCGCGGCCCGGCAGATCAGCGAGCAGATCGCGTAGTGGGCGATGAGGAATCCGTATATTTCCTGGCGGACCATGTCCGGGGTTTGCGAGCGCAGGGTTTTGGCGGGGCCGCGGAGCTGCGTCTTGATTTGCCTGTTCGCGGCTTCGTGTTCCCAGCGTTGGTGATAGGCCTCGGCCAGGATCAGCGAGGGTGCCTCGTGCGGGTCGAGGATGGTGGTGAGCAGGCAGATCAGCTCACCGCCTTCGCCACGGTCGGTGATCTCGTACTCGATGACGCGGGCGAAACGAGTCCGGTCCCAGTCCAACTCCTCCCCGGCTATGGCCGCCTCCAGCAGCTCGGCCCGCATTTTCGCCGGGGTTTTGGGCGCGAAAAGCAGTGTCACATAGGAGCCGTCACCGAGGCGGTCCACGATCGGCAGGTCCATAATGTCACCGAGACGCCACAACAGGTCGGCGTCGGTGTCGGCGCCCTGGCACCACAGTTTGAAACTGTAGAACCCCTGGTCACACACCAACATCATGCCGGGTTCGAGTAACCAGATCAGTTCGGCCGCGGCGGTGCGTTCACCGGTGCCCTTGCCCACGACCGGCCCGATCACCGCGCCCAGGCTCACATGCGAGCCGCATTCGGTCAACGTCACCACCCGTGCCTGTGGCAACACTCCCTTGCTCGGTTTACCGAATTCCGTTGCGTTGGCCTCGGTGTCGGCCACGTCGAACACCATGCCATCAATCGAGACCAGCCTGCGTCGCGCGTAGAACGCGTCCAGGGTCAGCCGCGACGCCACCGGCACCGCGATCCGCTCGAACAGTGTTTTCATCGGCTCGAACCCCAGCCGCTGCCGGGCCTGGGTGATCCCACCCGAGGTCGGCAAACTCCACTTCGGATCCCAACAACGCCAAAGCCGCAGCGGCCCAACCAGTTTCCGCATCACCCCCTCGTAGTCCACACCTGCGAACAACGCCAACGCGACCACGAAATACATCACCAAATGCGGCGGCAACGTCCCACCACGACGCTTGGGCGCCTTGCCGTGCTCGGAAATCGCCATCTCCACCGCATCACGGTCCACCACAGCGGTCAACACACCCAACGACACCTGATCGATCAACGACACCGCACCCACATCCACCACGTCGGCGACGCTAACCCCAGCACCGACACGATCCGGCACCGACACGCCCAAAAACGCTCCACACCAACCAGTCTCACAGACCAACCAGCTGGCACTACATCGCAATCATGCCGATGACCTGCGAAAACACGTCAAGCTAAGTGGCATTGGTTCAGGAGTGGCCGGGTCTGTTTGATCACCTTGTTGATGGTGGTGCGGCTGACCTCGGGTAGGTGCCAGGGGCCCGGCAAAGTCGTGAAGTGAGGCCTTGAGCTGCGGTTTCGGCGAGTCGTTGTGGCGAGTTCGTCGAGTCGTGCTCGTAGGCTGCGGCGAGCCGCCATGCCGAACCCGGTGCCGACGTTGCCAATGTAGATAAGGCGACCGTCCTCGTCGTACGCGCCGAGCGCCAGCGACCCGAAGGTGCGCGACATCATCCCGGTCCCGGGCGTCCACCCGGTCACGATCGCCTCGGTAATTCGGCGGATCGGGGTCTTGATCCACACCGGCGACCGGCGACCCGGGTGGTAGGCCGATTCGATCTCCTTGGACACGATGCCCTCGAGGTGGTGCTCGCGCGCGACTTCGAGCGTCCGATCGGCGTCGACCTCCAACCAGTGCGGCGGTCCAGAGGTCGGCCAGGCGGGCGAGTCAGATAGGGGAGCCCCGTGACATCCTCCTGTGGGGTACCCGTGGCACCACTGGACCATCGGCGAAGCGGGACAGCGAGTGCGAGCCATCGACCGGTACGCCGCACAGTACCTGCTCAGCCACGGCCCCTCGGCGACTGTGGATACATACCCCGCACTCATCACATACCTAATACCTACCGATGTGCTGCCACTACCTACGCGACGATGCTTGAGCCCCGCTGGTGAGTGTTACAGCCCTCGCGCCCCACCGCGAATTCCGATAAACCGAAGGCACCGAATAGTTACATCGTCGGACGAATTTCAGCACATGAGCACGTGGGGTCGCGCCTCTACGCGAAAGAACGACTGTTTCTTAGATCCTATGAGTTGAGACGACATGGAAGATCAAATCGAAAAACCTACAGGAATGTGTCGAGTGAGGGTGCAGTTTAAAAATCCCGACTTGGAATTATATTATCGGGACGAACGCGCAGTTGCCGAGCGTTTCGCTTCGTCTGCACGCCTGATCGGCGCAACCGTCTTAATCAGCCACGACGATTGCGACGGCCTGCGTCCCCTTCCGTGCCGCTCCTTATGGACGGAGGATCTGTGAACGAAGCCGTTGTCGGGCAAAGCTGTATCGGTCCTCCCGCCCGAGGTGGTCGCGGCAGGTTCGGACGGAGCGGATGACCGGCCGAGAGCGCAGCATGAACAGGCCCTCGGCGCGTATTAGGCGATTGCACAAACAGTCATCTGCGGACTTCGCAGATGTAGCTGCTCCGCTTACCCTCCACGACATGCGTGTCGTCGCGAGGGCCTTCGGGTTTGACAGTGTCGAGGCGCTTGTCGAGAGTCTACTCTCAGGGTGTCCATACCACGCAGGACCGACCGACCACATCAATACGTCATAGCACGACAGTCGTATTTCGTTGTGTCATGGGCGTTTTCGGTGGTATCGGGTTTGTCGTGCGCGGGTTTGGTGGCCGGCGTCAGTGGGAGGCGGGGCGCGGGCGCGGGCGCGGTGGAGGATTATCGCCAGGAGATGGCGGATCTCGGCGACTGTGATTGGGCCGAGCCCGCATAGGCTTTGGATCTGTGGCGGCGGTGACGGCGTGGGCGAGCATCGCGAGGGTGATGTGCCGGTACCATGCGGGGCCCGTAGTTCGGAGTGGTTGTAGAGGAATGCGTGGGAGACCCCGGCTTCGCGCTGGACGGCTTGGAAGGTGACGGGCTCGCCGCGTTTGAGCAGGCGCCGAATCGCTTGCTCGGCGTCGGTGGTCTTTTTGCCGGACTTGGCTTTCGCGGCGGCGACCAGGGCTGCGGTGCGGTCGGTTCGGCTGGTCACGGTCGTGTCCTCCGCAGATGGGGCCGAGGGTGAGTTGGATGCGGCCGGGGGCGCTGTCGCGGCAGCCGCCGCCCTGGACGGCGCGGCCGGGGCAGCCGGACGGGCTTCCAACAGCCGAACGAGAGCCCTCTGTTCGGCGCGGCGTTGGGTGGGCCAGACGTTGTCGTCGGGCATCGGCTGGCCGTGTCTGTTCTCGAATTCTGTTGTGGCGCGGTCGATCAGGGCGGTGGTGTCGTCGAGCTGGCGCTGCAGCGCGGCTGCGTGGGTGGCGTCGGTGGCGAAAACCGAACACGTCAAACAAACGTTGCCCTTGTCGCAGGATTGAAGCGGCGGCAGCAGGCACCAGCCGTTAGGTAGGAACCGGTCGGCGCGGCGGAATAGATGCAGACTGCCGTGGTCGTCGCGGGAGAACTGGATGCCGCTGCCGTCTGCCTTCAGCTTTACCGTCGCCAGGAACGCCTGCTCCGCGTGCTGTTCGCGGCCGCGACGTAATGCATGGCCATCGTCTGGATGGCATGCCCTGCCTAACGTTGCAGCACGTGGATCGGCAGGCCGAGCTCGGCCAGCCAGCTCAGGCGAGTGTGACGGAACCGGTGGCGCGTGACCACGGGTTGCCGCCCAGCTGCTGGCAGGTTCGCGAACGACGCGCCCGGCGCAACCGGACCAACCGCCGTCTAAAATTGCGGACATCCGCCGTCAGAGATCACGGGCAAGTCCACCGAGCAGCCGCTGGGAACTCCGGGAGCAACTGGCCGCTGCGAGAGACGGCATCCGGGGCCCGGGGAACTGCGCGACCAGCCACAACGCGGCTGCACCTGAACCCCGGCTCAGCCCGCAGACTGATGCGGCGTTGGAGTCGCCAAGGCGGCGTAGAGGAGGGCCAGGATCGCGGCGGCGGCTTCGGGGATGGGGCGGTCGGCCGCCAGGGAGTCGAAGACCTCGAAGCCGGTCAGCGTGTGCAGGATGGGGCCGAACTGCGGCCCGGCGTCGAGCCGTGTGGCGAGGACGGCGGCACCGGCGCGGCGCCGGTCATCGCGCGCCGCGATGACCTGGCCGACGTCGGGATCCAGGGCGGCCAGCCCGCGCAGGCGGCGTGTGCAGTCGCGATCCACCGCCCAGAAATCGGCGATGACCTCAACGAACGTACGAAGCCCCGCGCGGGCGTCGGGCTGACCGAACGCCTCGGCGAGACGCTCCATGCGCCCGCGCTCGGCCAGATCGTCACAGAGCGCTTCCAGCAGGCCGATCTTCGTACCAAACTGGTAGTAGACGGTTGCCCGCGAGACATCGGCCCGGCGGGCGATCGCGTCCACGGCAACCGTCCCCTTGGAGACCAGCAGATCGCGGGCGGCTGCGAGGATGCGGGCGCGGGTATCGTCCACCGCTTCGCGTCGGCGGCCCATCTCGTAGGGCCTGGGACTCATTCGCGCCTCCTGCCTGCTCGGCCGGTCGCCGGGCGCGGGCGGCCTCCTCAGTAGTATCGCCTATAACGTTTTCGGTCGACTGTCGCCCTTGCCAGGGCATCGACCAGCGCGGTCAGTATCACAAGCTCGCTGCCCCCTCGTGCGCCGAGTGCAACCCTTCGGCAGCGAGCAACTGGAAGTGGCTGCGAAACCGCCGCCTACGGCGGTCTGCCGGGTGAGGACGGCGCGGTCGTCGGTGCGGCTCGCGGCGACGGCCAGGACCAGCAGTCCGACCGAGACGCACTGGAGCAGACTCTGCAGGACGACTGCGACGTGGTTGTGCGCAAAGTAGTGCAAGATATCGGCTTTCGTACCGAACAGTGAGGGGTCTGGTCACCGATCGCACCGGGCCCGATCGGCCAGGTACAGCAGGACAAACCTCAGCGCGGCGACGAGCAGCGCGTACGCGTACATATCATCCTGCCGCGGGGTGGGCGGTGGTCACATCATCACCCGGCCGCGCTGACGTCGATCGTCTGACCCGAAAATTGAAGGTGAGGTAACCGCTTGGCCGGGGTCAGGCGGCTCCTTCGATGGGGTCGAAGCGGATGGTGAATCCCAGGGCGTTGGCTTGGCGGGTGAGCCGGCGCATCGCGGCTTGGGGGTCGCGTTTGGTGAAGTAGTCACCGCCGAGGTCGTGGTAGTCGACGTCGTTGGTGAGCATGTGCCAGACCGCGGTGAGGATCGAGTGTTCCAGGGCGACGAGGGCTTTCTTCTTCCCGAGCCGGGGGGCTAGTCGGTGGTAGCGGGCGCCGAGGTAGGTGTTTTCCTTGGTGCGGGATGCGGCCATGGCCGCGGTGCCCAGGGCACCGCCGAGCCATCGGTTGCCGTGGCGGGTCTTGCCGGATTTGTGTTTGCCGGCGGATTCGTAGTGCCCGGGGCAAACCCCGGCCCACGAGGCCAGGTGCCCGGCGGTACGGAACCTGCTCATGTCGGCGCCAGTCTCGGCGATGATCACCTCAGCGGTGCTCTGCCCGACCCCAGGGATCGTTGCCAACCGTTCAAGCTGACGGGCAAAAGGGCGCATCTCTTCCTCGATCCGCGTCGACAGCTCCAGGATCACGGCCGAGAGCTGGTCGATGCGTTCCAGGTGCAGCCGGCACAAAAAGGCGTGATGCTCCCCGAAGTTCCCGGTCAGCGCCTGCACCAGCTGCGGAATCTTCGGGCGCATCCGGGCCTTGGCCATCTCTGCCAGTACGCGCACATCGCGCTCCCCGTCGATGAGCGCCGCGAGCATCGCCCGCCCGGAAACACCGAGGATGTCGGTGGCCACACTGGACAGTTTGATGCCAGCGTCTTCGAGTTCCTTCTCCAACCGTGAGGCCTCGCGGGAACGTTCAGCCGCCAATGTCGTCCGGTAGCGGGTCAGATCCCGCAGGTGCCGGATCGGCTCCGGGGGCACGAACGAGGCCTTGAGTAGCCCGCACTCACCCATCTGACACAACCATGCCGCGTCGGACACGTCGGTCTTGCGCCCGGGCAGTCCTTTGGCGTGCGCGGCGTTGACCAGGATCACGTTCAGGCAGTCCTCCAGCAGATAGAACGCACCCCGCCAGTAATCCCCGGTGGCCTCCATCACCACAAGGGTGACCTTCTCGGCCACCAGCCAGTCCCGCAGTTCCAGCAGGGCGTTGGTGGTCGTGGCGAAGGTGCGGATCTCCTGGCGGCGTGAGCGCCCGCGCCCCGGCTTCGCGGTGCGCACACACGCTTTTAGGTCCTTCTTGCCGATGTCCAACGCGGCGCACCGCTCGTGCAACAGTTCCACGACACCCTCCCGAGACGACTGGCCGGCCTGGCACGCCCGTCCGGAGGAACCACAGGGCTAAAGAGTCTGACCCACGTGCTCGAAGCAACAATCGACAGTTCCTGTCGGTGGTCCCCAACACCATCCTGATCCACGAGCTCAAGGCATCACAGTACGATCGGCGTCCCGGACGAACGCGCCCCCATTTTCCCGCCTCCACGGCGGCCCAGCGCAGCGGCCCAGGTTCCTGATCCGAAAATAAACCCATGGTGAGTGGCTGTGGGCGGGTGAGCGGGCACGTGACAGTTCCCGGCGATGCGTAGCGAGCCGGGATGGGTCGTCACGTTTGGTGTGGTTGCAGGTCTTATTGATTAGGCGGCTCCTTCGATGGGGTCGAAGCGGACGGCGTATCCGAGGGCGTTGGCTCGGCGCACGATGCGTCGCATGGCGCGTTCGGGATCCAGGCGCGCGAAGTAGTCGCCGCCGAGATCCTGGTAGTCGACGTCGTCGGTGAGCATGTGCCAGACCGCTGCCAGGGTCGAGTGTTGCAGGGCGACAAGGGCTTTCTGCTTGCCTATTCGTGGCGCGAGCCGACGGTATTTCGCGCCGAGATAGGTGCCGTCGCGGGTGCGGGCGGCGGCCAGTGCCGCGGTGCCCAACGCACCGGTCAGCCACCGGTCGCCGTGGCGGGTTTTGCCCGATCGGCGTTTGCCGGCGGATTCGTGGTGTCCGGGGCATACCCCAGCCCATGAGGCGAGGTGTCCGGCGGTGGGGAATCGGCTCATGTCGGCGCCGGTCTCGGCGATGATGACCTCGGCCACCCTCCGACCGACTCCGGGGATGGTCACCAACTGGTCAATCGTGCGGGAGAAAGGGCGCATCTGCTCCTCGATCCGTGTCGAGAGTTCCTCGATCGTCGCAGACAACTGATCGATTCGTTCCAGATGCAGCCGGCACAGGAAGGCGTGGTGTTCACCGAAGTTGCCGGTCAACGCCTCGACCAGTTGTGGGATCTTCGGGCGCATCCGCGCTTTGGCCATGTCGGCCAGCACCTGTGCGTCCTGCTCGCCGGCGATCAACGCGGCCAGCATCTGGCGGCCGGAGCGGCCCAGGATGTCGGTGGCCACGCTGGACAGTTTGATCCCGGCGTCCTCCAACTCCTTCTCCAGCCGCTGCGCCTCCCGGGTGCGTTCGGCCGTCAGCGTGGTCCGGTAGCGGGTCAGATCCCTCAGGTGCCGGATCGGTTCGGGTGGCACGAACGAGGCCCGCAACAGGCCACACTCACCCATCTGACACAGCCACGCCGCATCGGAGACGTCGGTTTTGCGGCCGGGCAGACCCTTGGCGTGGGAGGCGTTGACCAGGATCACGTTCAAACAGTCCTCCAGCAAGTAGAACGCCGCCCGCCAGTAATCCCCGGTCGCTTCCATCACCACCAGGGTCACCTCCTGCTCGACCAGCCAGTCCCGCAACTCCAGCAGGGCGTTGGTGGTCGTGGCGAACATGCGGATCTCCTGGTTGCGCGAGCGCTTACGTTTGCTCACGCTCGGTGTCCGCACGCACGCCTTGAGATCCTTCTTGCCGATGTCCAACGCGGCGCACCGCTCATGCAACAACTCCACGAACATTCCTCCGGAAACCGTGTCCTGCCAGGGGCGTCCGCCCGGAGGAGCCACAGGGATCTGAAGACTCTGATCCGCGTGCTCATGGCAACAATCGACAACTCCTGTCGGTGGCTCCCGAACCGCCATGCTGACCGACGAACTCGAGGCATCAAGGAAAATTACGGGGTTCCGGGACGAACGCGCACCCATTTTCCCGCCTCCACGGCGGGCCAGCGAAGCGGCCCGGGATGCTGACCGGTTAAGCAGCTGTGATGGCTCGGGAGGACTGGCTGCCCCGGCGGGTGGCGGACGCTCCGTTCGCTGATTGAGAACTTGTTGCGGGTCGTCGCTGTTTAGGGATCTGTCGGCGGGGTTGTCCACGGGCTCGAGCTGCGATGACAGGAGTGAGTGGGTGACGGTTCGCCCGGAAATCTGGGGTGGGATCGAGGTCGGTAAGCCAGCGCATCACACGCAAGCGATCGATGAGGCCGGGAAGGTGGGGTTCAGCCAGAAGCTCGGCAATGACCAGGGCGCGATCGAGCAGCTGATCACCTGCGCCGGTCAAGCCGCGCAACAGGTCCGGTGGGCGATCGACTTGACCAGCCCGATGGCGTTGATGCTGATTACGGTCCTGCTGGCCGCCGACCGAGCGGTGACGTATGTGCCGGGTCGAGTAGTCAACTCCATGACCCTCGGGTTCCGTGGCGAGGGCAAAACCGACGCCAAGGATGCTCGGGTGATCGCCGAAACCGCGCGCATGCGCAGGGATTTGGCCCAGGTCACGATGCCCGACGAGCTGGTGGTCGGGCTGACCCAGCTGACCAGCTACCGCACCGATCTCATGGCCGACTGGATGGCCGGGATCAACCGATTGCGGGCGCTGCTGGGCTCGATCCCGGCCCGGGAGCCGCGTTCTACTACTTCAACCGGACCCCATTGGTCCTGGTCGCCTGGATGTGCACTCCGGCCGAGATCCGCGCAGCCGGAATTGACGGTGTCACAACGTATCTCGCCGAATACAAGGCTTGGCCTGCCGTGATCGGCAAGACCGCGACGACTGCGATCGCCGCGGACCAAGCCCAGACCATCGCATTGCCCGGCGAAGTCGACACCGCGATGCTGGTCAAACGTGTCGCGGCCAAGCTGCTCGATCTCGATCGCGGGATCAAGGACACCGACGAACTGATCACCGCCCGGTTCCGCACCCATCCATGGGCGAAGATCATCGAATCCCTGCCCGGCATGGGCCTGGGCTGGGTGCGGAGTTCTGGCCGCCACCGGCGGCGATCTCGCTGCGTTCGGCACCGCGGGCCGCCTGGCGTCCTACACCGGATTGGTGCCCGTGCCACGCGATTCCGGCCGTGTCAGCGCCAATCTGCGCCACCCGAAACGCTACAACCGGCGCCTGCGCCGGGTGTTCTTCATGGCCGCGCTGTCCAGCCTCACAGTGCAAGGGCCATCCCGGCGGTTCTACGACCGCAAACGCAGCGAACGGCTCATCCATACCCAAGCCCTTCTAGCCCGCTTCTAGCCCTGGCCCGCCGCTTGGTCGATGTGCTGTGGGCGCTGCTGCGAGACGGACGTGAATTCACCATCGACACAACCGCCCCGGTCGCAAACGCGACTTGACTTGATCATCGAGAGTCCTCCCATTCGGGCTACACTTTATTCAGACAGACTATCTGACGAAATAAATTTCGACTCCGGTCGCGCTACACACACCGGACGACGGAGAGGTGAGCTCATGAATGTTCTGGTGGTGGGTGCCGCGGGCCGCACCGGCGGCCTGCTGGCCGAACGGGCACTGCGTGAGGGCCACACCGTCACCGCACTGGCCCGCGACCCGAGCCGGGTGACCACACGCCCCGGCCTGACCGCGGTGCGCGGCGACGTACGCGATTCGGCCGATCTGGCGGCGGCTATGCCGGGGCAGAACGCGGTCGTGGTGGCACTGGGCGTGCGCGGGCGCGGCGCGACCACGGTGTTCTCCGAGGGCCTCGGCAACGTAGTCGCCGCAGCAGGGACGGCTGGGACGAGGCGGCTGATCGTCATGTCGTCGGCGGGCCTGTCCACCGACCAACTGCCGTTCTTCCAGCGCCAGGTCACCCGGCTGGTGGCATCGCGCGTCTACGGCGAAATCCACGCCGACCTGGCCCGGATGGAGGCGGTGGTGGCCGACTCGGGGCTCGATTGGACGATCCTGCGCGCGCCGATGCTCAAGGACGGCGAGCCGACGTACACGTACCAGGTATCGGTGGGCGGCCATCTCGGCAAGGCGGCCACGGCGGTGCGGGCCGACGTCGCGGACTGGATCGTACGGAACTTGGCGGAGCCGGCCACCTACCGGCAGCGAGTCGAGATTGCCGGATAGCGCCTGAGCCGCACGGGTAGTGCATGCAGCGCGCGGAGCGTACCCGACGCCCGAGCGAAACGCCAGCACGGCGGCGACGGGCGGGAAGGGCCCACCTCGGTCTGCTGCGGCAGATCGACCTCAACCTGCTGCTTGGACATCGGGGACTGCCTGGGACCGGCCCTGGTGCCTCGATGACCGGGGTGCAATTAGGGCAAGCTCCACACACGCGAGGAGCAACTCGTAGGCACACTGTCGACGATAGAGGCGAAAACCGAAAACAGCCGCCCGATCCAGCGTCAACACCCTGCACCCACGTTACGAAGAGACCTACCCAGCAGCCCTGTCCCCGTCAGCGGTCTGTCGACGCCACCAGCACCCGGCGACACCGCCCCCGGATCATGAGAAGGACAGGGGCGGGACTGGCGACCGTGGCCCCGCGTCGGGGCCAGGAACAAGGTAGCGGGGGGTGTATCAGCGGGCCGCCTGAAGGCTTTGCGGGATCGAATGACTGGGAGGTTTGGAGGCAGTGATACAGCTGGCCGAGCATCTTGTAGGCTCGTCCGATATGTCGGCAACGCGCCGTGAACGTAGTGGGGATCTGGTGACGGCTACAGATCGTTTCGTTGGTCGTGATCCGGAGCTGGACAAGATCAATAGCTTACTGCTGGGCCCGGCGCGGTTGATCACCTTGATCGGCCCTGGTGGGATCGGGAAAACACGCCTCGCAACCGAGGCTGTCCACCGATTCGGCATGGCCAGGCACACACCGGTGTACTCGGTGCGATTGGCGCGGCTGGTCAAGGGCGCCACCGCGGCCGCGGTCGAGGACGAGGTCGCGCGCTCGGTGGTTGATGCCGACTTCTCGGAGCAATCGACCTGGAATGCGATGGTCGATACGTTGACCAGCACCAACGCGGTGGGCCGCAACCTGCAGACGGTGCTGGTGATGGACAACTGCGAGCATGTCCTCGCCGGAGCTGGACAGTTGATCGCGGAGTTGCTCCAAGCCGTGCAGGGGTTGACAATCCTGGCGACCAGCCGCCAGGCCATAGGGTGGGTCGACGAGCACGTCGTGCTGGTTCCCCCACTGTCACAGGATCAGGCTGTCAACTTGTTCCGGCAGCGCGCCGAACTCACCGATCACCCCATAGCCGACACCGATCAGGTCGCCATGGCCAACCTGATCTGTCGTCATGTGAATAACCATCCGCTGTATATCCGGTTGGCAGCCGCGCGGTTGCTGCGTCAACCGTTGGCGGTGATCGTTCAGGAGTTGAGCGGCGAGGCGACCGACCAACGGATGCGGTGGTCGCATGGGCCTCGGGTGGGTGCGGAACCACGCCATCAGGGGGTTCGTGACGTCATCGCCTGGTCCTATGACCTGTGCCTGGACAAGGAACGGCTGCTTCTGGACCGGATGTCGGTCTTCGCCGCAGGCTACGACACTAACCCCGAGGACGACATCGGCTCCGCCATGGATGTGGGTACAGACCTGGAGGCCATCGAGGTAGTGTGCACCGACGACGAGACTCCCCGAGACGATGGGGACCCACCACACGATGGTGACACAGTCGTATACCTGGCGAAATGGGAGGTCGGGGGCCTGCTGGAGGGCTTGGTCGACCAGTCGCTGGTGACGGCGCACATCACGCCGACGAAGGTGCGGTACTCTCTGCTGGAAAGTATCCGAGTGTTCGCCGGACAACGGCTGAAAGAACGCTCCACCGGCGAGGTGGACGAACCAGCGCGGCTTGAACGCCGTCATCGCCGATACTATCGGGACAAAATCGTCAAAGCACAGATCAAGTGGTTCAGCCCCGGCGAGCAGAACTGGGCTCGCGTGGCATGGGACAACATCGTGACCGCGATCGAGACGAGCCTCACCTCCGGCGAGCCCGAACTCGGTTTGGAAATCTCCGCGGGCCTGGTTGCCCTGCCCATCATCAAAGGCTCACCCAGAGAAATACGCCTGTGGACCGAGCGCACACTGGAGGCGACCCGCCCACTGGCTTCGCAACCGACCGAGCTGCAAACAGCCGCCATGACCATGATCGGATGGCTTTCCGTGATGCAGAGCAGGAACGAGGACGCCGACCGGATGCTCGAGGAATGTGCGTCCATCTGCATCGGCGACCCGAAGGTCAGACAGAACTGGAGGCGGACCCCAGAAACCGACATCGGTCTGCCCGCCGCCTTCGAATTCCTGTGGGGAGCGAAACTGATGCTGACCCACCGCGATCCGAGGGCTATTACAGTGTTGGGCCGCGCCCGTGAAAAGTTCGATGCCCTCGACGATCGGGGCGGTGCGGGAAGAAGCGAACTGTACGAGGCCGTGGCTGCTGGCGCCCTCGGATCGGAAAAGCAGGCCCTGGACATCACACGGCGTCACCTCGAGAACGCCACCGGGTCCGGGTGGGCGAAGCCGTGGGCCGAGTTGGCCTGGGCAATTGCGTTGACCAAACACGGTGATCCCACCGAGGCGTTGGCCGTCGACCGCTCAGCACTGGCCTACCAGGTTGCTGCGCGTGACCAGTGGGGCGTGTCGTTCGCGTTGTATATTCGGCAATGGTCGTTGGCCCAGATCATCACCGACTTGATCGCCGCCGGAAGCACGGACCAGGCCGAACTCAGGGCGCTGGCCACCGAAACGGCTCAACTTGCCGGAGGAGCCGCAAGGCTGCGCGCGGGGCCGGGTATTAATTTCGGCGATCTAGTGCTGATAGCCCATGAAACGGACAGGGCGATCGAGGTCTCCCGCCGGGTGCTGGGACGCAAGGCGTTCGCCGACGCGTACAGGCAAGGCTCCTTGTTGCGTCCCGAATTGGGCGAGGTGCAGCGTCTGGCGCTCGGAACACTGTCCATCGACAAGGTGTCGGTAGACCATCCCGCCAGGAGGAACTCCCCATCACATTGGGACGACCTGTCGACGGCCGAGCGGCAGGTCGCGATCTTGGCCGCGGCGGGATGGACAAACACGGCGATCGCAGCCCGTCGAGGCAACTCCTCCAGAACAGTCGACGCGCAAATGGCCATGATCTTCCAGAAACTCCTGATCACCTCACGACAAGAGATCATCAAACTTGTTCCCGAAAACCACATCGACCAGGTCCGGACGGAAGCAGCCAAGCGCCCATCCCGCGCCGGCGAACGACCGCGGTAGCGACAGATCCGGTAGGGACTACCGCAATTGTTGACCAGCAACTCCTCGACCGTGTCGGCGCGGGCGAAGCGGCGCGCTGTCTCGGTTGAGTCCCAACTCCACGGCGATGGCTCTGATGCTGGTGCCCTCGGCCAGTAGGGCGTGAACGGGGTCTGCCCGGCGGTGATGCTCGGCGCCGGATCGGTGCCGGCGGCGAGGATTCCCTTGATCGTGCGGTAGCTCGGGTCACCGGCGGCGCGGGTGCAGGCCGCTTCCGGGCCCGTGCCGGATCGACCAGCGTGCGGTAATGCGCGGCCAGCTCCGCATAAGCCTTGTTGATCTTCGGGTCGTAGAGGTCAGGTTTATCGACACCGGTCTTCAGGTTGTCGGGCACCAGACGGGCCGGGACACCCCGAAGAACTGGAATGCCGCCACATGCGCTGCGCACCAAGCTGATTGGTCGGTCTTGATGACCGGGCGCACGAACGTGTGTCGTGAGCAGGGCAGCACCATCCCGAGGAGCGGCGCATGCCGGGCACATTCATCTGCGGGAAGTGGCCACCGAACAGTGCGTCCTGGATCGGTCTAGGAATCTGAGGCAACACCTGAAATGGTGTCACCGTCGCCGCACCACCAGACCTGGAACTCACCCAGCGTTCGACTCGGGCCGGTTCGACTGTCGTGCTGCACGTCGTTCATGGATGATTCCGAAATCTCCTGTAGGGAACGATGTTTCGGTATTGTTTGAATGGGTCAGTTGGTGATTCGGCCGCCAGCGACGTCGATGGTCAGTCCGGTCAGCCAGGAGGCAGCGTCGGAGGCGAGGAAGAGGGCTGTTTGAGCGACGTCGTCGGGGGTGCCCAAGCGGCGGAGCGGATGCTGGGCGGCGACCTTGTCTTGAATGTCGGTGGGCATGTTGGCCAGGACTTTCTCGGTGCCAATGGCTGAGGGTGCGATGCAGTTGATCCGGACGCCGCGCGGTCCCACCTCGGTGGCCAGGTGTCGGGTGAGCATGACGAGTCCTGCATTGGCGACGCCGTAGGCGATATTGGCTTGGCTGGGTTGGCGACCGGCCGACGAGGCCATGGTGATGATCGAGCCTCGGCCGCGTCCCAGCATGCCGGGCAGAAACGTCTGCACCGTCAGGAACGCGGAGGTCAGATCGGCGTCGATGATCTGGCGCCAACGTTGCTCGGTCAGCTCCGCTGTCGGCACTGGAAAGCCTTGGCCGCCGGCGACAGCGGCAAGGACATCGACTGGGCCGAAGCGAAGTTCAAGTTCCTCGCGAACCCCCTGCAAGGCAAGGGAATCCGTGACATCGGCGGCGGCGCTCATTGCAGTGCCGCCGGCATTGTTGATGTCCCCGACGACTGCTGCTAACGCGTCATGGTCCCGCCCGACTACACAGACCTTGGCCTGTCGAGTTGCAAAGGCCCGCGCGATCTGGGCGCCGATACCGCGTGATCCACCAGTGACGAGGACAACCTTGTCGGCCAGATCGGAATAGTTGTCGGACATGTGACTCCTTGAGTGAGGACGTGGTTGGGTTGGGTTGGGTTATCGATTGCGGGCGGTACGGGTGCGGGGCAGCAGGAAGGCGATCGTGATCAGCCAGGCAGTGCCGCCGAATCGGACGATCGGCAGCAGAAAGCTGAAGCCGGACGCGAGCAGTGTGAGCGTCGACAGCGCCCCGATGACACCGAGCACCAGCCCGATCTGGGCCGCGGCACGTGGCAACAGGCCCCCGATCAAGCCGGGCACCGCGATCCCGGCGATGAGCAGGGCGAACATCACGGCGTAGGCCGGACCGCCAGTCAAGAACGACAGATCGGCCAACGCACGCGCCAATGCGGTGTCGGCATCGGCGGGCAATCTGCCGACGGACCACGCGAACATTGCGCTGATGCCGAGGGCACCTGATGCCAACACTCCGCCAACCATGGCGATCGCCGAACCGGGCGCGGTGATGCCCAGTGCGCGCAGCCGTCGGTAGATCACCGCCGCGACGACGGCCAACAGCACCGACGAAGCGAACAACAGGAAGGCACCCACCTTGATCGTGGTGTCGTGAGTCTGCGCGTAGTGCACGACATCCAGGCCCGAAGCGTCCGGGTGCGGCGTGGACACGTTGGCGACGACAGCCGCGATTGTCAGCGCAGCGTAGCCAAGCACAGGGAGTGGCAATAGCGGGCCGGCTTGGGGGCGACGACGGCCTGCGTCTTCAGCGTGAGGTGGGGCAGATGCGGAGGTCATGGGTCGCTCCCTCAGGTTGTAGTTGTTCAGGGCTGGTGTCCTGGACGCCTAGGGCGGTGGGGTGTAGCTGACGGTTATTGCAGCTGGCTCACGAGGAGTGGCTGCCCCGCCGCGCTGGACGCTGCGGCCACTGATTGAGATCTAATGCGAGTCGTCGCCGCAGCTGTCGTTGCCGCCGGTGAGCAGGACATCGTGGTGCCAGCAGAAGCAGCCACAGCGTCGATCAAGCGGCTGGCCGGTCTGCTGCCTTTCGCGCTCTGGCAGGTCGAGTTCCGTCACCTGTTCACGATAGCAGTTGACGTAGAGCGGCAATAAATTTATAGTAACATAAATATTATGTTGACTGGGCGAGGTGCGAGATCGACGCAACCTCGTGCGCTTCGCTGGTGAGGAATCGGTCGATGGTGCGACATCGTCGGGATCGTGTCGTTTCGTTCGCGAAGGAGAATGAGCGCCGTGATTCGGAGTCTGTCGAGGATTCGGCTGCGTCCGTAGAGATTCCCGAAGACACGCACCATGCCGACAAGCCGGCACACGTCGCCTTCGTCGATATCGGAATAAGGGACACCGCAAATGTCGAGGAAGAACGCGACCTCACCAGGCAATGACATGCTGGCCCGATGCGAACGGGAGCCTGGAGAACCCCCGGGCCCGAAGCCGCGGCGTAGCGGCGTATTGTAGTGCAGCACAACAAATTCCAGCCCACCCTATCCCGGCGCCGTGAAAATCCAAGAGGTTTCTAGCAGATGAATAGCAGGTTTCTGAAAGAAGTTGCCACGCAACTGTAGTTGCGTCATGCTGAGGTCATGGCCACACGGTCGAAGAGCCGGCCGGTCCGGCTGGGGCGGGGATCAGCGGATCCGCTGGGCTGCTGTGGGCAGCCTCTGATGTTGCTGCGTCGGCTCGGCGCGGGCCCTTGGCGGCGCCGGGTGGGCTGGATTCTGGTCATCATTTTCGTACTGTTCGTCTTTCCCGGCCTCATCGGTGCGGTGGCCAGCGCGCAACTCGAGGCCGCCACGACCGGCGCCAGCGTCTCCGAGTTCGACGGGCTCAGCTGGATGAAAATCCGAGACTCGGCGGGAGTTCCGCTGGCGAACTACGTATTCGCGACCAACCACGGCGGGATATTCAATCCGGGCGCGACGATCCTCTGGGCGATCCTCGGCTTCGAATTCGTCGGCTACATGGCCATCGTGACGACCGCAATCTGGCTGATCGGCAACGCCTTGAGTTTTCAGTGGCTGAACATGTTCGGCTCGGCGTTGACCGGGGTCGCCGACCGGCTGACCGGTCAGATCGCGACGCCGATCCTGCTGGTCACCGCGGCCACGATCGGCGCATTGTGCGTCGCCTGGTTCTGGCTGCGTGGTTATCACGCCAAAGCGGTGCTGCAGATCGTCACGATGTTGGGGGTGGCGGTGCTGGGTCCGGTGTTCCTGGCCCAGCCGCTGGCCGATGTGCTGTCCTCGGATGGATTGCTCGCGCAGGGCAGGAATCTGGGCCTTGCGGTCGCGGCGGGCTTGAACGGCAACAACAATCCGAACCCCACCCAGTTGGTCACGACCATGCAGCAGGACCTGGCCGACAACTTCGCGCGACACCCCATGCAGGTATGGAACTTCGGGCATGTGATCGACGACCAACCGGCGTGCCGGTCGGTGTGGTCTGCGGGCATGGCCGCCGGTGACGAGGATCGAGTGCGCAAAGGTTTGCAGACCTGCGGTGACTCCGCCGCCCACGCCAAGGCCGAGAATCCCAGCATGGGCCAGGTCGGCACCGGATTGATGTTGCTGATCTGCGGTGGCATTCTGTTGGTTTTCGCGGCGGTCCTCGGAGTCAGGGTCATCAAGGCCGCCCTGGACACGATCTACCACGGATTCATGTCGATATTCGGTTTCGCCGCAGGCGGATTCGTCTACGGTCCGACACAGACCTTTCTGGTCCGCAATCTCGTCGACAGCGTCGTCGCGGCCGGCCGGATGGCGGCATACACCATCTTCCTCGGCGTCTATGTGCTGTTCATGGGCAATCTGTTCCAGCAGGCCAGCGGACAGACCATGGCGGTGATCGTGATCGCGGGCACCATCGAGATCGTCGCCATCTTCCAGCTCAAACGCCTGAGCCGCAGCCTCAGTCGCGGCAACGACTGGATCGCCAACCGGTTCGCGCTGGCGATCCAGGGCACCCGCCCGGCGCCCGCGACCAGCGGCGGCACCGCCTTGGGGATGGGTACCGCGCATACCGGCGGCAGTATGTCGGGTTCCGGGCTCATTACCGGCCTCGCCGCACTCAACACCGCCAACACCTCACCGGTGCTGGCCTGGTTGGCGTTGAAGACGAATAGACCGCTGGATCCCAATGCGCGACTGCGGAAAGAGGCCGAGATGGTCAACATGCGCATCGCGGCCTCTCACATGACGCTCGAGCAGCAGGAGGAACTACGCGCCGCCAGACATGTCATGGACGCCAAGGCGACGTCGCGCGCGGACGCGTACGGCGGAATCGGCACCCCGGTCGGCAACGCCCATGCCTGGGATGGGCTCGGCGATATGGAAGCCAGCTTCCAAGCCAAGATGGGCTCGCTGACTCGGCTCGGTGTCGACACTAGAAGCATCTCCAATATTTCCACGGCCCTCGCTCTTCAGCGGGCAAACACACCGCCGAACGTCTTCGAATATCTGCCCCGGGCAAAAGCACACGCGGCGTTGGAATCGGCTGCGGCGGAGAATCGTCGGGGCTCGGCCATCGCCCCCGAGTTGCGCGGCCAAGCGCATGTCGCGGCCTTCAACTTCCGCAACAACGCACCCTCGCCCGCGCCCGGCGCCGCTATCGACCACGTACTCGTCAACCATGCCACCGCCGCCTGGCGGGCGGGTACTCCGCTCGATGTGGCAATCAGTCCGGATCGGTGGCGGGCCGCCGATAAGGCGACGCTGCAACGCGTCGGAAAGAACCTCGCCAACGATTATTTCGATGCGTTGGAACCGTGGGTATACACCCCGAATGATGCGAATCTTGCCAGGGCCATGGCAATGCTCGAACATGCGCACAACTTCGATGGCCTCACCGACGGCCTGACCAATGATCCGTGGGCCGGCCTACGGGCACGCAACCTTGCGACGCAACCCGGCGATCCCTTCGCATAACCCCGAGTAGGTTGAAGGCCCTCGGCGGGGGAAATAGGAACAAGTGGGCCCGCAGTAATCGCGCGGGCGCATCGGTTCGATCCCGAATGATCACGAGGCTGATCGTGCAGGACACGGCACCCATCACGTTCCAGGAACTGCGCGCCCTACTCCAGCAGCGATTGCCCGAACCAGCCGAGGGCCAGCAGCGAATAGCACGGCTGGTATTGGACGATCCGGAGGGCACCGCATTCCGCAGCATCGGCCAGAGCGCCGGACTCGCGGGGGTGCATCCGTCCTCGATGGTGCGTTTCGCAACCATGCTCGGGCTCTCGGGCTACCAGGCCCTGGAGCGTTATTCATAAGCCTCCGCGAAAAAGTGCAGTGCGACTATCGTTTTCAGGGCAGAGGGGAATTTGTGGACTGGCGCGCGGTAGCGGCCGCCTTCCTCGCTGAGCATGCGCCAGGTCTTCAGGTGAGCGACGGCTCGCTCCACCGCGGCCCGGATTCCGGAGAGTGCGGTATTGAACGCGGCCTGGCTCTCGTGCAGTTCGCGGCCCGGAGGTTTCTTGTAGGGCACCAGATCGATTCCGTCGACACCGACGTAACCGGAATCGGCGACAGTGTCGATCTCGGCGAGAAGGTCGGCGAGTCCGGAGGCGGCGTATGCGTGCGCGTCGTGTCGGGCGCCGTGCACGATCGTCATGCCGACCGCGACGAGCCTGCCGTCGAGGTCGGCGGCGATCTGGATGTTGAACCCCGGATACTGGGTTTTTCCGGAGAACAGGTCCGGGATCGCCGACCAGTCCCAGGTCGGGCAGATTGTGCCGTCCACCAGCACGGACCCGACTCCGATGACGTCGCGGGGGTTGGGAACGAACTCTTCGAGTACGTCAGCGATCACCGGTCGCAGCAGATCCCAGCGGCGGCTCACCGTGGACTGACTGATCCCGAAGAACGCGCCCGCGACATCCTGGACGAGGTTTCTGCGCATCAACGACACCACCAAAGCGACAGACCTGAACAAGCTCAACGCGTAAGGGCGACCGGCCGACTCGAACCCGCCGACGGTCTCGTGTACCCGGGCAGTCAGTTCCGTCAGTTGCCCATCGGTCAGCCCCGTAATAGCCTTGTACCGCAACGGCCCTCGTTCTCGCTCGTAGACTTCGTAACTCCACGAACTGAGATACATGAGGGCCGTTGCCAATTCGGCTGCGACGCGCCGACGTATCAAGCAGTGCGATCACCGTCTCACCGGCCACACAGGCCACGAGAGTTGCTATGCCACAGCCGATTGCGGGACAGGCTTATGAATAAGCCTCCCGGTCGAGTGCTGCCGCCGACAACTCGCCGCCGAGGCGTACCTGGTCCGCAGGCCGGCCGGTGCCCAGCCGCCGACCTCGAACGACGAATTCTTTACCGCGATCACAGAGTATGACGCGAACCATATGTTCCGGACCTTCGCCCGGATCGATCGCGGCGACTGGGACCGCGCGGTCAAAACACTGGCCACCGCACCGACCGTGCACGTGATAGGTCTGCGTCGCTGCCTCGCGGTCGCCTACCTGCTGCAGACAGTGCGTCCCCCGGTGCGGCAGCTGGGGCGACCGGCCGCCTGCTAACCGATGAGCTGCGTGACCTCGCGCCCGGCGATGCACTGATCGCCGTATCGATCCGCTCGCTTGTCTGACCGCCCCCTCGCTGCGGCGCTTGCCGCGGCGAGCAGTTGCCGGGCCTGCTTCAGCGAGATCTCAAGGAGTTCGGCGATGACGTCGTCGATCTGGCCTTGGTCGCGAATACTCGCCGCGGCCAACGCCTGTTCGGCGCAGTGGCCGGAGATCTCTTCGGCCGCAGGTGCTTACAACGTCTTGATCTGTAGGTGCAGCGCCTCGATTTCGCTGTCGCGTTTGTTTTCACACGCGGTGATCGCGTCCCATGCCGCGATGCAACTCGGCAACCAACCCTATTCTGACGCTGTTCGTGCCGGTCGGATGTGTGGTGTTGGGGTGTACTCAAACGCCACACAGGGGTCATTCACAGTCACCGGCTACGCCGTTGTCGCCCGCAAGCCGTAGGCACCGCGAGCCCCCGCTCGACCCGTCCTGTCGATTCCGGCCGCGGTGGTTCGTCGTTGTTGTGTCAGCAACTGCAATATCGAAAGGACATACCATGAGCGCACGACTCGATTTGTTCGGCAGCCCGACCGGCGGGAAGGTCGTCAAGTACGTCCAGGCCGCGAGTAAGGCGATCACCGACTCGCCGCTGCCCGCGGCGACTAAGCAGCTGGTGGAGATCCGCGCCAGCCAGATCAACGGCTGCGGGCGCTGCATCGACATACACACCAAGGACGCGGCCCACGCAGGAGAGACAGCTGTGCGGCTCAACCTGGTGGCAGCCTGGCGGGAAGCCACGGTCTTCACCGAGGCCGAGCGCGCGGCGCTCGAACTGGTCGAGCAGGGCACGCGAATCGCCGACGCCGCGGGCGGCGTCGGCGACGAGGCGTGGATGAACGCGCGCAAGCACTACGACGACGAGCAGCTCGTCGCACTAGTGTCGCTGATCGCCGTCATCAACGCCTGGAACCGGCTCAACGTCGTCCTGCAAACTCCGGGGGGCGACTACCAGCCGGGTCAGTTCGGCTGACCGGCAACCGCCGCGTCGTAGACGGCTTGGGCGGCCCACACCTCCTCGATCTATTCGAGAACCACCCTGCGGCCCTGGGTCATACTGGTGGCGGCCAAGGCGGTCTCGTTCATTGCAGGTCAACTCATATACGGAGAACGCAGTCGCGGCGCATAGAGGGTGTGTGAACCGCCCGAGTTTGATGCACGTGTGCATCAAACTCGGGCGGTTCAGTGTCTCCCATAGATTCGGGGCCCACTCACCGACGTGCAGGCGACTCCGGACGCCGTGCAGACGACTCCGAACATTGACAGAAACTCAAGGACGCGCTTACCGGATCAGTGTCTAAAAAACGTGTTGAAAAAGATCGGTGTCCAACAATTCTTGTCGGACCTTTCTCCTACACTCGCCGCGTGGACAGCCCGACCCCAGGGCTCCGGCGTTGTCGGGGTCTAGGTCATGAGCTGCGGAAACCGGTTGCGCGACACGCCGGTTCGGGATGCGAGGCGGACACGGGCTTCTCGGTGACGATGAAGGTTCCTACGCCTGAATCGATTTCCGGAGTCGCCCGTGTCCGCTGGTCCAGTATCGCTTGCCGAGCCCGTGGTGGAGGTGTTGACCCGTCGGCGCGTCGAACCGGCACCGTCGCCGCTACCGCAGGACCGGGTGATCGCGCCGTGTTTGCTACAGATGTTGGGGACGGTGCCCGACCCCCGCGATCCACGCGGGGTCCGCTACCCGTTGACCGCGTTGTTGGCGATCATGATCCTGGCCACCGCGGCCGGGATGCGGTCGGTGGCCGGGATCGCCTGTTGGACCCGTACCGCGCCGACGGAAGTGTTGGCGCAGTTGGGCATCCGGGTCCGACGCCCGAGCGAGAAGACGTTGCGCACGATTATGGCCCGCCTCGACGCCGCCGACCTGGACCAACGGTTGGGCGACTACTTCGCCGGCATAGCCGCCACGGTCGACACCACTACGGAGCTGATGGCCGTCGCGCTGGACGGCAAGACCGTGAGAGGTGCACGGTTGGGTGGTGGCCGGGCACCGCACCTGGTGTCGATGTTCGCCCACCACACCCGCCTGGTCCTGGGCCAGTTGGCGGTCGCCTCGAAGACCAATGAGATCCCAACGGTCCGGAAATTACTGCAATTATTCAGTCGCACAACGCTTTTGGTGACCATCGATGCTATGCACACGCAGACCGCGACGGCGAAGCTGATCTGCGGAAAGCTGAAATCGCACTACCTGATGACCGTAAAATCCAACCAGCCCGGCCTGCTGACCCGCATCAAAGCCCAGCCCTGGGCCGCGGTGCCGGTGGTGTGCACCGACAGCGACGACAAGCCACGCCACGGCCGTATCGAGACCCGCACCTTCAAAGTCCTCACCGTGACACGAGGACTCGGGTTCCCCCACGCCCGCCAGATCATCGAAGTCACCCGTGAACGCGTCCTGGTCAGCACCGGCAAGCGGACCTTCGAGACCGTCTACGCCGTGTGCAGCCTGCCCTTCGAACACGCCACACCCAGGAAGATAGCCGAATGGTTGCGCCTACACTGGGGAATCGAGAATTCGGTCCACTGGGTCCGTGATGTCACCTACGGCGAAGACCTCAGCACTCTGCGCACCGGCCATGCTCCCCAAGTCGCGGCCACGCTCAGAAACACCGCGATGAACCTCCACCGTCTCGACGGAGCCACCAACATCGCCGAGGCCTGCCGCACCACCGCGTTCAGCCCAGATAGAGGCATACACCTGCTAATGAAACCAAAAAACAGCTGGTCAGAGGCAGCTTAAGCGACAACGCCGGAGCCCTGAGCCCGACCCGCACCCTCGACAAGCCCACCGCTCTCGTTCTCGACGGCGACGTGCTCGACCGATCGGCGGGGGCGGCGCCCTTGTCGGCTATGGCCGCGTCCCCACCAAGGGCCAGCTGCTCGGCCGGCAGATCCACGCCCTCACCAAAGCTGGGTGCCAGCGGATCTTCACCGACAAGAAGTCCGGGAAGGACACCGAACGCGAAGAACTGTGGAAATGCGGCATCGGATTCCGATCCCTCCACGAAGCGCTCGACACCACCCACCCCCGGCGGGCGACTTGTGTTCTACGTCTTTGCCGCACTGGCGGAGTTCAACCGGGAACTGATCGTGCAGGTCACTCATGAGGGCCTGGCCGCCGCGCGTGCCCGCGGGCAGCGTCTCGGCCGGCCATCGGCCATGACCGCTGACCAGATCCAGCAGGCCCGCGCCATCCTCACCCGCCCGGAGAATACCGTGTCGTCGGTCGCCCGGCTGTTGAGGGTCTCGCGATCGACCATCTATACAGTAAGTACCTGCCCGATCTCGCCGAAACCCGAGGGGAACGCCGGAACGCTCATTGGAGATAGCGAGCCGGGGCGCCGGGAGATAACGCCAACCACCGTTCCGATGGCCACGGCCGAGCCTGATACCCGGTTGCTCTCCCACCCAGGCAGGGAGCTAGTTCGGAGGGCGCAGAGGACGCCAGTCGCCCCTGTTGGGTCTCCTTCCCAACCCGGCGTCGCAATTCAGCATCAAGCGCGTAGCGCATCAAGCGCGGTGGCGACAGCGTCGGTGATGCCTTCCATGGCCGGGAGTAAGGAGAAATCGCAACCAGGTACCGGCAGATGGATCTCCTCAGAGTATTCGAACTCGACATCGAAAGGCATTCTTGTGCACTCGCACAGGCTGACTGGGGTCGCGCAGCGGACGGTTGATGTTGACCGCGGCGATAACTGCGCCGTCGATCATTTCGCGTGGCATGTCTGCGACTATGCACATCCGCCGTGGTGATGGTGATCGTGAAGCTGTGCTGGGCGTAGGTAACGATCCGCAGGCTTCGGTGCTTGTCCTGGTTTACCAAGCCATTCAGCACCTGCAGCGGATGCTCGCCGGGCGTGGCCAGCTTGAACGGCTGGCAATCTTCGACGGCGTCCAGCACAGCGGGGTCGAGGTAGCCCGCCAGGATCTGCTGCACGTTCGGCCACTCCGGTGCGGTCATCACGAGGGGGAAGTTCAGCCCACGTTCTTGTGCCGGGGTGAGCGGTTGTCGGGTCGCGGCGTGGCCGAACACCGCATGATCCAGAGCCGCACGGAGGTTGGTAAGAAGATCCCCAATGATCAGCGGCCTGCCCGCGGGAAGGGGCTCGCGGACGTGCACTCGGTAGTGCACTCGCGCGAGGGACGGCACGAGGTCCTCTTGACGGAATTCGTGCGGACGGCGGGCACGGTAGTCGTTCACGGACGCGCTGAGGGCGTCCAAATGAACTCGGGCGCGCCCCAGTTTGGCGTCTGCGCTTTTCATCGCCTCAGATGCTAGCCAGCAGGTATCGACAACGATGACGAATAGTTGAACCTTTTGCCGGTGAGGCGGGCGGCAAGCGGGCCTCGGCAGGGCATTCCGCTCAGTTCGTAGAACATTGCGCTTGCCGAGCCGGTGAATTCATCGTCGCTCACGGTCAGTTCGAAGCGCACGATTCCTTTGTGCACCGAATCCGGGTCCTCCCGGTCGACGGTAAACTCCAGGAACGCTCCCGACACCTGCGCTCCCTCAGCGTGCCAGGTGCCCATGCCATTGCTGTCGCTGGTGCCACGGTTTCCGAGGTCCGGATTCGACTGGAGCATGGTGCCCTCCGCGTGAAACGTCATGACGTGGTACCCGAACGGCGCGCCGTCGGCGTGAACTTCCCAGACCCCGACGATGCTCATGACGCCTCGCAGAGAGCAGCCAACAGTTCTATACCACGGTCGATCTCGGAGTTCGGCACGTTCGCGAAGCTCAGGCGGATCCCGTTGCGCGGCGCGTCGGCGTCGGCGTCGGCGTAGAACATCGTGCCGGGCAGGAACGCCACTCCGGCGTCCAATGCCGGAGCGGTCAGCGCATCGGCGTCGAAATCGTTCGGGCCCTCGATCCACACGAACATTCCGCCCTCGGGCTCGGTCCAGGAGAAGCCGGGAGGCAGATGTTTCCCGAGCGCCGCGGTGAGCGTTGCCAGCTTGAGCGCATAGCTTTCCACGGTGCGTGCCACGTGCGCGGTTCCTACCGCACTGCCGAGGAAGGTGGCGGCGATGGCCTGGTTGAAGGTCGAGGTCTGCATGTCGATGCCTTGCTTCAGGGCGAGGACGTGTTCCAGCAGATCGACCGGCATCGCCGCGATGCCGATTCGTAGTGCCGGCGCAAGGGTTTTCGACAACGACGTGATATAGACGGTGTTGTGCGGCGCGATCGCCCAGAAAGCGGACAGTGGCTCGCCCCGGTACCGGAGCTCGACGTACACGTCGTCTTCCACCACCATGACGCCGTGCCGGGTGATCACATCGCCCACCTGTCGGCGGCGCTCGGTCGGCATGGTGCGTCCGGTCGGGTTCTGGAAGGTCGGCAACAGATAGACGAAGGCGGCATTGTGTTGTGCCAGTGCGGCATCCAATGCCTCGGGTCGGATGCCGTGCTCATCGGACTCGACTCCCACGACGATCGCGCCGTGACTGCGGAACACCTTCACTGCAGGACCGTAGGTCGGGGTCTCCACCAGCACCACGGCGCCCGGATCGAGCAGCGTCATGCACACGCTGTGCAACGCGCCCGATCCGCCCGTCGCAATGTGCAGTTGGTCCGGCGAGCAGGTGATCCCGCGTCCCGCCAGCAGCGTCTGCGCCTTCTCGAGCAGTGGTGGAAACCCCCGGGTCGGTCCGTACTGCAGCACCGAATTCCCGTACTCGGCAAACGCGTCGGCCGCCAGCGAGGCGACGAGCTCGCCGGGCAGCAGCGCCGGATCCGGCGCGCCGACGGCAAACGAGATCACGTCGGGGCGACGCGCGAGGGCCGCGAAAATATCGTCTATCGGTCCACTGCTCACCGCGGTAGCGCCCCGGCTCAGTCGGGCAATCACAGTCCGGCGCTCACCGGCGCGAGTTGGTGGCGCAACCGCGCGACAACGTCCGCCACATAGGCGTCGTGTTCCGGGGTCAGCACCACGTCGTCGTTGAACATGGGATCGGTGCGCATTTCCACCGCGACCAGATCGTCCGTCTCGCTGAGATTCACCGCCACGTGCACCACACCCTCGGGGATGTAGATGAATTCACCCGGCCCATGTAGATGCGGCGTCAATTCCGGCCCGATCAGCGTCGCCGCCCTCCCGCGCATACATACGACGATGATTTCGCTGTGCGCGTGGTAGTGGGCCTGAGACACCTTCCCCGCAGCCATGTTCACCATCCCCGCCGAAATACCTTGGCTCCCACATGTTTCCCGGGTGACGCAGGGGATCAGATGCTGCCCCTGGCGTCCGATCTTCGCTGTGACATCGGCTGCGGCTATCACTCGCACGGCCTGCGAAACGTCATCCATTGGGCATCCCATACTGTTCGGTCGGTACGGCTGAAAATAAGCTATTCTCACCGTTGGGAAAACCTCCGGAAAATGAGTCATCCACGCGCCGATCGCGCCTGCGATGAACATGGACCGGGGTCTTCGCCTGCTTCCAACGGTGACTGGTCAGACGGTGCTCGGCGTGGTGGCTCGAGTTTCTGCCATTTTTGTTGAATCATGCTGTGGTGGCTGATGATCCGTGTCCGACGTATGAGGAGTTGGCTGCTCTTGTTGTAAGTCAGGCGGAGACGATCGCGCGGTTGGATGCTCGGGTCGCGGGGTTGGAGGCCGAAAGTGCGGAGCTGCGGCGGCAGCTGGGTCAGAACTCGCGAAACTCGCCGAACCACCGTCATCGGACTCGCCGTTCGTCAAACCCGCTCCGAAGTCGTTGCGCCGCAAGTCCGGCCGTAAGCCGGGCGGGCAGACCGGCCACACGGCTCGACCCTGGCATTGGTCGATTCTCCGAACGAGACTCTGCGCCATGAACCGCCCGCGTGCCGGGGCTGCGGAGGCGAGTTGTGCGACGCCGAGCACGTCGGTGTGCAACGCCGTCAGGTGTTCGATCTTCCGGCGGTGACGATCCTGGTCACCGAGCATCGACTGATCACCAGCCGTTGCGCATGTGGTGTCGCGACCTGCGGCGACACCCCGGCCGGGGTAAACGCGAGCACCTAGACTAGGGGCTGGTGTCAAACGAGGTCTGTGACCGGTGAAGCGGCGGGCGTCGATTTCGGGGTGTAGTGGCGGATTTCGTTGGTGGCGTGGTGGTTTGGCCCTGATCGGGTGGGCGGCGACGGGCGGGTTGGCGTGTCGGTTGGATGTGCGGTGTTTGGACGGCTCAGTCATGCTGTTCACGCGGTGGCGGTGGCCCATCGTCGTGCTGTGTAGCCGATCCCGAGGGTGGTCAGGCGTGCGAGGTTGACCGCGGCGGCGAGCAGGGAAAAATCGGCGGCGATCTTCATCCGGCCTCGGAGACGAGCGCGACGCCCGCCGTGGCGGCGGCGCATGAGGTGGCCGATTTTGCGTTCGACCTTGGGGCGGGTGGCGTGGCACTCGGCTTTCCATGCCGGGTCGTCCTGGCGTGCGCGGGCTGTGGCCAGGTATTTCTCATGCGGGCCGATGCTGATCGTGCGGCCCTTGACGGCCGAGGTGCACTGCGCCCGCAGCGGGCAGTCGGTGCAGGCCGCGCCGAACGAGGCGGCGGCGGTGTGGCGTTCGCCGGTGCGGGCGCGTAGCGGCGCGGTGACCCCGGCCGGGCAGGTCACCGTCTGCTGCTCCAGGTCGACCGCGAAGCGATCCTTGGAGAAATGTCCCTTCACCGACGTCGCCGGATGGACCTTCAGCCCATTGTCAATACCGTTGTCGTCCAACCGTTTCAGCAACTCTCCCGCACCATAGGCCGCGTCACCGAACACCCAGTCCCCGGCATCGGCTTCGGGTCTACACGGACCACCGTTGTGTTCTCGGGAGTGAGCGGCTCAATATTCATCGTGCGCGCCTTTCTCATATCTCATGTGTGTTGACGTCGACGCGGATGTACTCACGTGTCGGCGGAGAGCCGGAGCGATCTCCTCGCCGAGGCGATGCAGGGACTCCACCACCGATTCACGAGGAAGCCCGCCCCAGTCCACTAGGGCCTGGATTCGGTCGAAGGGCACCGCGTCATACAGTTCGGCGAGCTTGGCAGCGATATGCTCGGTGGTGCCGACCATCAGGTGCTGTCCGGTTCTCATTCCAACCTCGAATTGCTCGGGCGTGACTACGAAGCCGTTGCCATGGGGATGTTTGGGGCGCAGGAAGTCGTGGTAGTAGGGATATGTCGCTGCTGCGGCTGCCGCACTCGAAGCCCCGAAATAATGCAATGCGATCCCCAGTCGAAGGTCGCTCGCGTGTCCTGACCGCTCACCGGTCTCGCGATATACCTCAGCCAACTCCCGCAGCGGGGCAGCCGAACCTCCGATGTACCCGAGGATCATCGGCAGGCCGAGCCGGCCGGCGCGGGCCGCGCTGGTGGGTGTCCCTCCCACGCCGAGCCACACCGGCAGCGGGTCCTGCACCGCCCTCGGCACAACCGCCGCAGAGTCCAGCGGAGGCCGGAATCGACCTCGCCATGTAACGACGGGGTTCGACCGAATCTCCAACAGCAAGCCGAGTTTCTCGGCGAAGAGTGAATCGTAGTCGCGTAGATCCGCACCGAACAGCGTAAACGGCTCCGTATAGGCACTTCTCCCGACCGTGATCTCGGCGCGACCGGAACTCAGGAGGTCCAGGGTGGCGAAGTCCTGGTAGACGCGGACCGGATCGAGGGCGCCGAGAGTAGTGACCGAACTCGTCAGCCGCAACCGTGAGGTTCGTGCTGCAATCGCGGACAGTACGACGGCGGGCGACGAGACGGCGAAGTCCGGATTATGGTGCTCACCGAGTCCGAAGTGATCCAACCCGAGTTGCTCGGCCAGCGCGCCGAGGGAAACTATCTGTTCTATGCGTTCCCACACTGTCCGAGAGATGCCGTCCACTGTGGTTGGTTGAATGTCGGCCAGTGATGCGATACCGATGTCGACCTCGCTCATGCGCTGCTGGCCTTGCGTACGGCGTCCTCCTCGTCGACCGCGATACATTCGGCACCGAGGTCGACCTCGCCCAAGTGGTGATAGGTATCCGGACCGCGTCGGGCGAAGGTTTCTCGCAGCGGAACCGTCACGCCGTTCATCGTCATGCTTCCCGAGAACACAAGCCGATCGTTCGTCCAGCCGGGAGAGCATTGGATCCCGCGGCCACCGTTGCTGTCATACCAGTCGGCGACGAACTCACTGGTGGCCGAGTCGTAACCCCACACGTAGCGAGCTGTCAACGGGGCGGGGTTGTCTGGCGTTGACACTTCGGCGGTGTCGATGGCGATCCGGAAGCCGCGGTGTTCCCGGCCGCCATCGATCCGCATCTGGATCGGCTTGCGCGGACCGAACGGGGTTTCGTGGAAGACATCGGGCGCCTCCCAGTGACCGAGGAAGAACTCCAGCTCACGCATCCGCGCATGTGGGCCAGGGTTGCCAGGGTGTGCTGAGGTGGACTCGGTCGTGTCGGCGGACATCGGCGTCCCCTTTCTAGGTGTGGTGCGCTTCATAGCTCAGGTTACACTATGATTAGTATAGTGCGCTATTAAATACATACCTCCTATGGACGTGTCAGAATGGTAGGCATGGGTGCGGAAACCGGACAAATGGGCGCATGTCCCGACTTTCACGCCGCTATCGAGCTCATCGGCAAGCGGTGGACGGGCCTCATCCTCCAACATCTTCTCGGTGGTGCGCTGCGGTTCAACGAGGTGAGTGACCGCATCCCACGCATCACCGACGCGATGCTGTCTCAGCGACTGAAGGAGCTCGAACAGGCCGAAGTCGTCGAGCGACTGGTGACCGTCGCGCGGCCGGTCGAGGTTCGATATGCGCTCACGCCGATCGGCCGCAAGCTGGAACCGGTACTCGATGCGGTGTTGGAATGGAGCGTGAACTGGGCGGCGCATCAAAAGGACAAAGCCGGTCGGTGAGGGCCTCACACCATCCACCCGAGAAACGGACTCCGCGCATCGGCTATTCGAAAACACTTTGCGGGGGTCACTTACAGGTGATGCAACGGCCGTCCGGCCATCGCCATCACTGTTTCGCCAAATGCCTCGGCCTGGGTCAGGTGCGCGTGAACGAATCACGCTATGAGGGAGGGCAACGCTTCCCATCCAATAACAAGCTGAGCTTCGCCGATGAGTTCGCTGCGAAGAAAATTGAGGCCGCTTTCAGGATCTCGTTGGCCTCCTTCAGATCTCGGTTCTCGCGTTCGAGTTCCTTGATCCGCGCCTGCTCCGCGCTCCTCACCCCGGGAGCCTTCCCGGTGTCGACCTAGACGGTATGAGGAGGCTGGGGCCTCTCTCACATGTAACCGTGGGTTGCCGACAGGGGTTGGTCCTGGCGGTAGAGCCACAAGATGTGGGAGGCCCAGTGAGGAATCAGCGTACGAGTGTCGGGCTGGATGTGCACGCACGGTCGGTGGTGGCGTGTGGTCTGGACGGTGAGACCGGTGAGTTGTTCGAGCGTCGGCTCACGCCGGATCACGGTGAGATCCTGGCCTGGATCGGTGGGTTGGCGCCGCCGGTGGCGGTGACCTATGAGGCCGGTCCGACCGGTTACGGGCTGGCCCGGCGACTGATCGAGGCCGGGATCGACTGTCAGGTCGCGGCGCCGTCGAAGTTGCAGCGCCCGGCGGGGGATCGGGTGAAGACCGACGTACGTGATGCGCGGCATCTGGCCCGGTTGCTGCACCTGGGTGAGATCGTGGCGGTGACGATCCCGACGGTGGCGCGCGAAGCCGCGCGAGATCTGGTTCGTGCGCGCGAGGATGTGCGCGGCGATTTGATGTCGGTGCGGCATCGAGTGTCGAAACTGCTTCTGCGGCAAGGGATCGTGTATCACGGCGGGAATGCGTGGACGGGTAAGCACGAGGTATGGTTACGGTCGCAACGATTCGACCTGCCCGGTGTGCAGCTGGCCTACGACACCGCGTTCGACGCGATGCTCGCGTGTATGGACTCCAACCTTCCTCGAGGAATGAAGTCTCTCGACATACCAGGAGATTCATTCAAAGTGCTGCTGGAGGCTTGGGAGGTGACGTTGTCGGTATGCGGCTGCTCGAACTGCAGGGGCAAGGTGCGCATATGCCCGCGTGGCCAGGGGAGGGGGCACGCGCGTGCCTGCACCGTCGATGCGACTGTGGTTGCGGCTGAGGTGGTGGGCCCGTATAGGCCGGATGCGTAATGATGGTGTCTCGTGGTGGATTACATGATGGTCTTCGACCGGGTCCGGGGTTCTCTGCTGGGTGGGGCGGTCGGTGATGCGCTCGGGTGGCCTATCGAATTCCTGCAGCTGAGGCAGATTCGCGAGCGGTATGGGCCCGAAGGTGTGACGGGATTTCTACCGCAGTACGACGAGGGTGCGCCGCAGCAGATTACCGATGACACTCAGATGACGCTGTTTACCGCGGAGGGGTTGTTGCGGTCGGTGCTGGGCGCTGACCCGGTGCCTGCGCTGCGGCGGGCGTATCTGCGCTGGTTGCAGACTCAGCGACAGGCCGGTCCCGGCCCTCGAATCGATGGCTGGCTGGCAGGTCTGCCGTTTCTGTATGCGGCGCGTGCGCCGGGGAATGCGTGCATGTCCGGGCTGGGTCAGCAGGCGCGGGGATATCTCGCGCCGGGGCCGTTCGGCGCAGCCGGTCCGGTGAATCCGGGGTCGAAGGGATGCGGCACGGTGATGCGGTCGGCGCCGTTCGGATTGGCCGGTGTCGGGCCTGACCTCGCATTCACCACGGCCGCGCGGGGTGCGCAGCTGACCCATGGGCATCCCACGGGATATCTCGCAGCGGGTGCGTTCGCGGCACTGGTCGATCGCATGGTGAGCGGTGTCGAACTGCCGATTGCGTTGCAGCAGACCATTACTCAGCTCGCGGCATTCCCGGCAGGTGCGGAAATAGTGGCGGCACTGACTCGAGCTGTCGAACTGTCCGAGGGTGTGGCGACCGCTGAAAAGGTCGAGCAGGTCGGCGCGGGGTGGATCGCTGAGGAGTGTCTGGCTATCGCGGTGTACTGCGCTCTGTACGCGGCCCGGACCGGCGATACGCGCGGCGCGCTGCTGTTGTCGGTGAACCACTCCGGTGATTCTGATTCCACGGGTGCGGTCGCCGGGAACCTGATCGGCGCCGCCCATGGTGTGTCTGGGCTGCCGATGGATTGGGCATCCGAGGTCGAGGGACGCGACGTGCTGGTCCAGGTCGCCGATGACCTCGTCATGAACTATTTTGTCGGCGACCGGTCCGCACTGGACGCCCGATACCAGTTCGACGAGGGACTGTAAGTGGTCGCTCGTTAGTTCGAGTGTCCGTGTCTTCGGGGTTCTCGGAGATCGGGACGGCGTCGGTCCGAACGCGATCGTCGGGACAGCGGACTCATCCGTGAATGCGTCCCCCGGCAGGGGACAGCAACGAACCGGAACACGTGTGAGCGGCTAGTTCGACTTGCTCGGTGCGGGGTGCACCAGTGCCGACGCTGGATGTTCTCATCGGTGCTAGCGGACACGTAATAATCCGGTTGGGCGGACATATGGCTCCGGGTCGGCGGACATGATTTCTCCGGGTGGGCGGACATCCGAGGTCTGCGGGACACGCCTGAGCAAATGCGAAACGGGATCCCTTCGAGCGAGTTGAGTTTTGGTTGCTGAGCCAAACCAACTGACGCGTCGAAGGGATCCCGTTGACCAAGTCTGACAGGGAGATCATGGAGATTCTGGAAGCGTTCGACTTAACACGCTGCGCGCATTCGGCCGCGGAGTTGGCGGGTGTGGACGAGAAGACGGTGGCCCGGTATGTCGCGGTCCGCGACTCGGGCCACGACCCGCTGGCAAAGCTGCGGCGACCGCGGGCGATAGACCCGTTCATGGGAAGATCGAGGAATGGGTGGACAAGTCCGGGGGCCGGGTGCGTGCGGATGTGGTGCATCAGCGGCTGACGGCGATGGGGTTCACCGGCACCGACCGCAGCACGCGGCGCGCGGTCGCAAGGGCGAAAGCGGCGTTCAAGACCGGGCACCGCAGAAAATACCGGCCGTGGCTGCCTTCTCTGAACTAGCCCCTGAGCCTGGTGGGAGGAATAGAAGTCGCTGTTCAGGGCTTGTTTTCCGGTTGTGCGGTGGTGGTGCGTCCGGCGAGTTCCCGGTAGCTGGGGATGCCGAGTGCGACGGCGGTGGTGTGCCGGGTGAGGGTGTTGTCGATCTGGGCGAGTTTGTCTTTGGTCGCGGCGAGGCTGACGCGTAGTCCTTCGCCTTCGCCGAGCCAGCCTTCGCCTTCGGCCTCGGCGATGCGGGCGGTGAGGTTGTCGTGGATGTCGGCCAGGCGTTGCCGCTGAGCGGGGTCGACCCGCAGCAACGGGCAGCGGACGCAGCTGTGCTCGAACTGACAGCTTGTTCCCCAGGCTCTGCCGCAGTCGCCGAGAGCGACGCGGCGCCGTTCGAAATGTCCGAGGAATTCGTCCCATTCGGCGTCGGTGGGCTGGCGATATTCTTCGCTGGGCCGCAAGGCGCGGCGGCGGGCGATGAAGGCCCGGTGACCGTTGATCGCTTCTTCGGGGTAGACGGCCTTGTATCCCATGGTGGTGTTAATATCCTTGTGCCCCAATAAAATTTGCGCGATGTGGGGCGGCATCCCGTTCATGATAGCTTCCGTCGTAAAGACTCTCCGGAAGTCGTGTGGGGCCCATGTCAGTGGTTGGCCGCTGGCGTCGGTGATCCCGCTGCGGGCCAGGGCTCCGGTGAGTAGGTCACGGATGCCGGCGATGGGGATCGGGCGGGCTTCGAGGCTGATGGTGCGCTGGAACAGTAGTGGCATCGGCGGGTTCCAGATCTTTTCGTGGTGGTCGTAGGCGACCACGAGTGGGACGCTGCCGTCGGGGTTGCGGATGCGGCAGATGATCGCTGAGAGGACATCGGCCAGCTCGGGCGCGATGACCAGGAGTCGTTCCTCATCGGTCTTTGAGGGTGGAATCTGAAGCAGCGCAACGAGTTCACCGGTTTTCGGGGTCCGGTATTGGACCAGGCTGTGGTGGGACAGTTCGGTCAGTTCCTCGACCCGGATGCCGGTCTGGCGCAGCACCTCGACCGCGGCCCAAGCCCAGAAAGCGTTGTCTTCCTCGCGGGTCAGATCCCGGCGCCGGCCGGTGGCGGGATCGTCAGCCCAGATGCGGGGCGAATGCCGGGCCAGCAGTGCGCGGTGCAGGGTGGTGTTGTCGACGGTGAACGGTTCGCCGGGTGCGGTGTTGCGGGCGAGTTCCAGCCGGGCAGCGGTGGTGGTGCGTTCACCGTCGACGGCCGCGATGAGGGCGGGCAGCATCGGCATTCGTTCGCGAGTGCGTTGGTCCATCCGCGCTTTCTGACGCGATTTCATGTGTTTTTGACGGGTGTCGGTGGCTTTGATCGGGCACGGCACCGCCCACTGACCCCACCGGGCAGGGTCGTCGAGCGCCCATGACGCAAGGTCGAGATAGAAGCTGCGGACCTTCATCAGCACGTCGGCGGCGCTGTCGCGTTCCACCGTGGTCTCGGTGACAGCACCGTCGGCGCCGGTGGAGCGCACGACCCTGGTGCGGATCCGCTGTTTCCAGGCCGCGGCGATCTCAGGGTTCAGTTGCAGCGCGCCGATGCCGGGGTGGTGGCGTTCGAGGTCTTTCCAGAACCACAACGCCAGCGTGGTGGCCAGGTTCGTCAGCGTGTTGTAGTCGATGCCCGGTTGCCGCTCGCGCAGGTAGTCCACCAGCAGATCCCGGATAGGCCGGCAGGACAGGTGGTAGCGGTCGATGAGTTGCTCGACAGTCATCCGCCCCGCGAACCGGCGGTTGAACATGCGCACCGTCGCCGGAGCGTCGGCGGGGAACTGCCCGAGCGCGTGCAGCAGCTGGTAGAAGGCGGGGCTGTGACGGTTCACGCGGGTCCGGCCGGTGAACACCTCTTGGGTGATCCGCATCGTTTCCAGGCAGTCGCCGACGGTGATGTCGCGGACTGAGCCGCCCTTGGCAGCCATGATCAGCGCGATCTTCTCGATCGCGGGCAGCATGGTCGCATCGCCCAGGGTGGTGGTCATTCGGACAGCCCGGAGTTCGGCGATGCTGTGCGGGTCGCGGACCTTGGCGATCTCGTTCGCGATCCGCAGCGGCGACGCGGTCGTCATCAGCCAACCCACCGGCGGGCGAACATAATCGGCGCCGATCAGCTGAATCATGCCCATACCCAAGACATTCCGAGCATGATCTCGATGCTTGCCCGCCAGCCCGGCAGCGTCGAGATCGGCAAGCAGTTTCGACCGCCAATCATTGCGGCCGTCACTACCGGCACCGGTGGCTTCCCATCGCCGCTGCCAGGAGTCGCCGGGATAGAGCTCGAGCCAATCCAGCACAACCGCCAGCGCCAGCTTCCGGTTGGATCGAGCATGAGAGTCACTGGCACGGAACGGTTCCCGAGCCAACCGGCCCTCGACCGCGGCGCGGGTCTCGCGAGTCCTGGGCCAGCTGGCCCGGACCGGGCGAGGCGGGAACTTCTCCAGCAGAGATTGGGCCTCGCTGCTGATCTGCCAGGTCCGCGCCACCGACAGCGGAGCCTTCGTCACGGTTGTCGTCACGGCTTGCTCCGTCCGAACAGCACGTCCAGGCTTTCCTGCCGATACCGCAGCACCGGTTGCGGGGCCGGCTGATCGGGCTGGGATCGGCGCTGGTGATGGGCCAGCACCGACTCGACAACATCGGCCGGGGTGGGGGTTGTATAGATCTGGGTGGTGGTCAGCGAGGCGTGACCGAGGACCCACTGGACGTCGGTGATCGGCATCTCGGGGTCGCGAGCGAGCCGATAAGCAGCCGTGTGACGAAGTTCGTGCAGCGAATGGTTCGATCCGAGAAGGTTGTTGGCGCGCACGAACATCGCCCGGGCGGCATGGTAGTTCAGCGGCCGGAACGGCCGCCGCAGCGTCCACCACAACGGGTCGTCCGGCCCGGCGGGCACCTGGCCGTGAATCTGCTGCTGGTAGAGCCGCAACCACACGAACGCATCCGGCGAGGCCGGCAGCTGCTGCAACGCGCGAGATCCTTTGCGCACCACAGTGATCAGTTGCTGCCCCGGGTCAGCACCGCCGCGCAGCACACCCAGCAGTTCCGCTGCTCGCGCGCCGGTCGACACCCACAACGCCACCAACGCGCGGTCTCGGTCGCTGGACAGGCGGGCGAACAGCTCGTTGAACACCTCGTCGGGGATCTGGCGGGGAATCCGCTTCGGTTGCCGCGGCCGATACAAGCCACCGCGTTGCGGCTCGAACCGGTCCATCGGGTTGTGATGCGCGTGAGCACGCCGGGCTCGCGCCAGCGGGAACGGGTTGATCAGCGGCCCGGTCCCGGCTTCCAGGTGAACCGCATAAAAGCTGCGCAGCACCGTCTCACAATGCGCGATCGTCGACGGCGCATAAGTGCGCCCCGGCGGACGCCGGCCGGTCACCGGGTTCACGGGCTTCGGCTTGACCACCCCAGGCTTGTCCGGCGAACGCCAATGCGGCCGAACAGGTTTCGAGGTGATCTGGATCCACCGCGAGAAATCCCGTGCCTCGTCGCGGGTGGCCTTCTGCCACTCGACGTCCACCGACCACAGGAACCGGAGCCACCGAAGCAGATCCATCCCATACGACCGTTGCGTCGCCGCCGACCGACCGGCGGCCTGCAGCTCGCCGAAGAACGCGGCGGCCGGGCCCACCGGCTCGCCCGACGGGTCGAGCAGCCGATACGGCTCCCACGGATCACCCGTCGCCGCGGCCAATCGCCCGACCCGCGCTACTACCAGCGTCGTCAAATCTCTTGGAGCGTCCCGCAATCCAGACACGAGACCGAACCCAACCACACACCATGGCCCCGAGTCCGCCGAATCACCCTCGGACCACGGGTAGTTCAGTCAACACACCGGAGCCGGGGATGTGGTTGCAGTTCGACTGGGGTGAGGGCCCGCGGGTGGCGGGTCGGCGCACGCAGTTGTTCTGCGCGTGGCTGGCGTGGTCACGATTCCGGGTGGTGATCCCGTCGTGGGATCAAACCCTGGGTTCGTTGGTGCTAGGTGTGGACGTGACGTTGCGCCGGATCGGTGGTGCGCCAACGTATTTGCTGACCGACAACCCGAGAACCGTGACGGTGGACCGGATCGCGGGGATTCCGGTGCGGCATCCCGAAATCATTGCTGCCGGAAGACATTACGGCTGCAAGGTAGAGACGTGTGAGCCGTTCGACCCGGAATCCAAGGGCGGGGCGGAACACACGGTGAAGATCGCCAAGGCCGATCTGGTGCCGACCACGGCGAACCTGTTGGCGGAGTATGCGACGTTCACCGATCTGGCCGACGCGTGCTGGGCGTGGTGCGAGCGGATCAACGCCCGCCCGCACCGCGAGACCGGCGTGGCGCCGGTGATCCGGCTGGGGATCGAACGTGAGCATCTGCATGTGCTGCCCGCCGAGCCGCATGCGATGGCGCTCGGTGAGGAACGCCTGGTCACCGACGATCAAACGATCCGATGGGGGTCGGTGCGGTATTCGACCCCGGACGGGCACCAAGGCAGGAAAGTCTGGTGCCGGGTTGCCGGTGAGGAGTTGGTGATCACCGGGCCGACCCCGGCCGGGTTGGCTGAGATCGCGCGGCACCGGCTCTCGACGCCAGGGAACCCGCGCATCCTCGATGAGCACTATCCGCACCACGTCGGCGGTGATCTGCCGCGGGTGCGGAAACTACGGCCCCGCACCGTCGAGGAGATCGCGTTCCTCGAACTCGGCGAGGGCGCGCACCGCTGGCTGGTCGAGGCTTCAGCCTCCGGGGTGTCGAGGATCCGCGCGAAAATGACCCGCGCCCTCGAGTTGGCCGCCCTCACTAGCTCAGAGGCGGTCGAGGAAGCACTCGGGGTAGCTGCGGTCGCGGGCCGCTTCGACGACGGCGACCTGGCCGCGATCCTCGATCACCTCGCGAAGTTCTCTCGCCTCACCGACGAGACGCGCGCCGACGAGACGCACTCGGCGCAGCCGGGCACCAGTAACTGGGAAAGGTTCGGCGCATGAGCCACCCGAGGCCACCGGCGCTGCCGGAAGAGCTGGACAAGATCTGCCGCCGGATGCGCCTGCCCTATCTGCGCAAGGCCGCACCCGACGTGCTCGCCACCGCCCGCGCCCAACGCTGGGACCCCGCCGAAGTGCTGCGGGTGCTACTCGCCGAAGAGGTCACCGGCCGCGACTCGGCGACCCGGCGGATGCGACGCAAGACGGCGAATTTCCCAACTGGCAAGACATTTTCGTCCTGGCGGCCGGAGGAGTCCACTATCACCGAGGCCACTCAGAACGCGCTTGCTACCCTGGAATGGGTTGGGCGACAAGAGAATTTAGCTGTCGCTGGACCATCGGGTACTGGAAAGAGTCACTTCGTCGAAGCGCTCGCGCATTCGGCGATCGAGAACGATCTGAGGGTGTCGTGGTTCACCCTCGAGTCGCTGACCGCCACGATCGGCAAAGCCAAGGTCGACGGGTCGATCGCTCGCGCGGTCGCCCGCATCTGCAGCTGTGATCTGATCGTGGTCGATGACATCGGCATGCTGCCGGTCGGCGCCGACGCCGCCGAAGCGTTCTACCGGGTGATCGATGCAGCATACGAGCGGCGGTCTATCGCGGTAACAAGCAATATTCATCCGTCCGGTTTCGACACCATCATGCCCAAGACCCTGGCCACAGCCACTGTCGATAACCGGAGTAGGTGCGGGTTCCTTCAACCGGATTTCGCTGGTGTCAACGCATCTCAGCAGCTCTCGGCCCGTTCGATGGCCTGATCAGACATATCCGGCAATCTGCGAGTTATTACAGGAATCCTGGAGCAGCTGCTGTAATCTGCGACACCATGCCGGATTCCGGGACACGCCCACTGTCGCTCGTTCCGGCGGCCACGCCCGATGGCGATGAAACGTCTGTGGAACCGATCCTCGAGCCGGGGCTAGCAGATGTTGTCACGCTCCAGCGGCGCAAGGCCGCCGAGGTTACTGCCGACGACGAGCAGAGTTTCTTCCTGGATACAGTCGCTGAGTATCAATGGGCCAGGGACACAGCGGGTTTGGCTGCTGCCACGCTGGATGGGCTGACCAAGCCGATCATCGAGATCTGCCAGTACTACGGTTTGGTGCCGTGGCAACTGACCCCACGCCAAGTCGACAAGTACTTCGCGGGTGTCGGCAAGCGGGCACGCTCGACGGTGCGCCGCAAGATGACCCTGATCGACAGCTACTTCGCCTTCCTCGAGCAGCGGTATGCCGGTGAGATCGCCCGCAACTACGGCGTCGGCGTGGAGTCGCCGATCGACCCGTTCAACCGGCCGACCCATCGCGGCGACTTCGGGCTGCGGATACCGCCGTCCCAGCGGGCGACACGCGAATTCTTCGGCCGCTGGCGGGAATCGCTGCCGCAGTCGCGCAAGCCGGCGATCGCCCGCCGCGACTACGTCATGGGCAAGCTCACCTACATCTCCGGCGTTCGCGCCGCCGAGCTGTGCTCGGTGAGGATCGGCGACGTTCACTGGGAGTCCGGTCAATGGGGCCGATTCCTGGTGCACGGCAAGGGAGCTCGCGGATCCGGGCCTCGCCAACGCGAGGCTTATCTGTTCGAGGAAGGCCGGGCGCTGTTGTGGTGGTATATCGAGGAAGTCCGCGCCGAATTCTGCGACGACCCAGACGATTCCGAAGCCCCACTGTTCCCGTCCGAGCGGATCCCGCAGGCCGTCGCCGCGTTGAATCTGGCCACCCCCGGCATCGCGGTCACCCCGTCGACGTTCCGGCGGGCACTGAAAGCCGTCGGCCGCCGGTTTCTCACCGGCCCAGTGACCGAGCTGCATCCACATCTACTCCGACATGCCTGCGCAACCCACAACTACGAGCGGGGAATGTCGCTCTGGGAAGTACAGAAATTATTGGGACACGATCGCCCGACCACCACTGTTTCCTACCTGGCCACCGCACACGCCGACCCGGAAACCGCGAGCCTGGCAGCAGCCGGGAGAGCGGTGCAACGACTCGTCATGGACAAAGGAACCCTGCGATGAAATGGAACCTGCGCTGGGCCGCGGCCAAACGCGACATCTGGCGGCCCAGCGAGCTGATGACCGTATTCGCCGAGGTCGGCTTCACGCCATCGCTGAGCAAAGTCGCCGCCCTCTGGAGCAACAAACCCACCACGGTCAGGCTCGATGACCTGGACAAGATATGCGCCGCACTGCAGTGCACGGTCGCCGATCTCCTGGAAGCCGAGCCCCTCACGACCGCCAATGAGCAAGAGCGGCAAACCAATCGGGCCGTCGGTGGGACGGATGAACCCGTGCGACCGACCGCCCGCCGCGGCGGGACCAAACGATCAATGCCGCCGAACTGACCCGTGACAGCGACACCGAGGAACTGGCCGATCGGGCAGTGCCCGGTCTGCCTGGGCTGGGGCGAGAGACGGCAATACACCACCTGCGCCCCCTGCGGGAAATGGCGCCGCGCCTTCCCAGAATGCAAGCCGTGCTTGCGATGTCGGCATCGCAACCATGTCAGCGACGAGGGACTCTGCCGCTCGTGCTTGCAAGTCCTGCGTGTCGACGATCCCGGATGGCTGCTCGATCCCGTGCCCGGCCGCCCGACGCAACTCACGCTGATCCTGCCGGAACTGCGCTCGTTTCGGGCCACCCCGATCGTTCTGCCCGCGAAGTGGAAAAACCCAAGTGCCGCAACGGGAAAACCCTTCCCCGACCTGGTGCCGACCCCGCAGCAACGACGGCGGCTGACCCCACGGCCTCCCGCGCCATCGATATCACCTCACCTGCTCGACCCCACGCAGATCATGCTGTTCGACGCCCGTCGAGACTGGAGTCGCTTCACCGTCGGTTCCCCCAATGCCCTGCCTGAGCTGACACCGGCAGCCACAGCCCTGCTCGAGGAGTTCCAGCAGCACGCACGAAACCACGGGTGGGGTCCGATGCCCCGCAACGCCGGGGCGATGACCTTGCGGGTCCTGCTGGGCTGGCTCGGCGCAGCCGCCCCCATCCCCGAAGCCGACATCCGTGCGGTCGCCGACCACCGCCCCAATTCCGCCATCCGACGCGTCCTGCAGTTCCTCGACGCTCACGGCATGGTCATCGCCGACCCCGCCCGCCAAGGCGACACCATCGAACGGGCCATCCAGCAGCGCATCGACACCCTTCCCGATGCCCTCGCCGATGAAATCGGTTGCTGGATAAGTGTTCTGCGTGGCGAAGGACGCCGACCACACCCACAATTCCCCTTCGCCACGATCCGCTCCTACCTGAACTGCCTGCGGCCGACGCTGGCCATCTGGACCGAGTCCGTCACCAGCCTGCGTGAGATCACCGGTCCCGACATCCAATCCGCCCTCGACCGGCAACCACCCGTCACAGCCCGCAACCTGCTCTCGGCCCTGCACAGCCTGTTCCGCGCCCTCAAACAAGAACGACGCATCTTCCGCGATCCCACCCGCGGGATCACCCTGACCGCGATGCGTCGCCTGCCCGTCCCGATTCCCACCGACCGCCTGCACGGTCTCATCGACCGCACCGAAGGGCAGATGGCCAAACTCGTCGTCGCCCTCATCGCCATCCACGGCCTGGGCAAACAAGAAACCACCCACCTGCAACTGAACGATCTCGACCTATCCGCCGGACGGCTGCTGGTTCGACGACAAACCCGACACCACACCGTCTACCTCGACGAACTCACCCACACCCTCGCGCTCGACTGGCTACACCAGCGGCGGCGCCTCTGGAGCCGAACCTCCAACCCCCACCTGCTGGTCAGCCAGGTGACCGCAGCCGATGCCACGCTCCCACCCGTCTCCCACCGGGTCATCGACATCATCTTCGAGCGGCTCGGTCTCACCCCATCCCAACTCCGCCGCGACCGCATCCTCGACGAAGCCGCACACACCGCCGACCCCGTCCACCTCATGCGCGTCTTCGGCATAACCGCCAAGACCGCCATCACCTACGTCCAAGCAGCCCACCCCGAACGCCGCTCCACCACACCCCGGTAACAACCCGCCGACGACCGCCCACATCCGCGAACCCGACCCGCTTCGACCACACACCACCCGACCACGCACGGGTTCATCGCATACCACCACCGAGAATCGGCGAACCCGCGCGCTTTCGCCTGCTCCACCACGCGCATCTCGTGCTCACCACAGGTGATTCCCACCGCTTGGCCGAAGCGCTCGCCGGCAAGGGGGTGGTCGCCTTGGCCTGACCCAGCACCTCCAGCGCCGCGGCCCGCGGCTAGAACGGCTCACCGTCGAACATCGGCTCGCCGCGGCTGCCGCCGAACAGGAACGCGAACCGGCCCAGATCGACGCGCAACAGCTCGATCGAGTAGGTATCGGACCCGACGACCCCGGCCAGCGATTCCGCAACGGCCGGACCAGCATTCGCCAGCCAATCATCGAGAAACATCAGCATCTCGGCGAGTTCGACGGCATCGGCAGTTGCCAGGCGGATGTCAGACACGACCACCACAATGCACCACCTCACACAACGCGGAAACCCCGGACCGCCGACGGCCACCCACCCGGACAACCAATGGCCGCCGATCCGGAGAACTAATGTCCACCAGCCCGGACGCTAGCTGTCCACCCACCCGGTTTTCCCGGTGACCGTTGACACCTGCGGTAACCAACCTGCGCATATCAGACTGACAACGCGTCGACACCGACACGCTCGCCACCCCCGACACGGACGACCGATCCCGGCAAACGAAGCGGCGTCCACGACGACGGTCCTGGACGCCGCTTCCCCATGCCTCTTGACAAACCGGCCTACATATCAGGTGGCTGGTGGGGACTGTCAAGTTTCCGGTGTAACTGATTGATTGCTCGGTTACTTTCGTGCGGCGGACAGGCGTCCGTCGAAGGTGATCTCGAAGGCGTTGAGGGCGTCTTTCCAACGGTTGGACCAGCGTTTGCGGCCTTTGCCGGTGGGGTCGAGACTCATGACCGCGAGATAGACGCATTTGAGACATCCCAGGGCTTAGCTTGTCAAGCTGCGGCTTGTTGATCTTGGGTGTGGTGTGTCCAGGCGGTGGTCTCGTTGTAGAGGGTTCCGGATTTGAGGCAGCCGTGGAGGATGCCCACGAGCCGGTTGGCGACCTGACGCAGGGCGGCACGGTGGGCTAGGCCGCGGGCGCGTTGCTTGTCGTAGTAGGCGCGGGCTCCCGGCGATACGTTGAGCGCACTGAATGCTTGGGCCATCAGCGCGTCGACGAGCCGGTCCTGGTGCACGAACCGGGCCGCGACGACCTTCATTTTCCCCGAGGCGCGGGTGATGGGGCTGGTCGCGGCATAGTTCTTGCGGGCCTTGGCGCTGGCGTAGCGGGTGGGGTCGTCCCCGAACTCGGCGAGCACCCGGGCGCCGAGGATCTTGCCCAGTCCTGGCTGGGACAAGATGATCTCAGCGGCCGGGTGCCGGCCAAAATGGGCCTCGACCTCCCCTTGCAGGACTTTCACCTGCTCGTCGAGGGTGGCCAGGACCGCGACCGCGGCGCGGGTCCCTGCCGCGTAGGCCGCCGCGATGACCTGGTTGCGGCCCAGCTGCTCGCTGCGCAGGATTGCCTGGATACGGGCGGCTCTAGCGTCGAGGTCGCCGCGGCGGCCGGCCCGCTTCAGCGCGGCCCGGATCTGGTTGAGCGACAACCGCGCCGCGGCGGCCGGGTCGGGTGCCTTGCCGAGCAGCTCCAGGGCGTCGGGAGCGTCGAGGTCGTCGAACGCTTCCAAAGCGGCGGGGAAGTACTCCCGCAACGCGTACCGTAACCGCTGCGTGTGGCGGGTGCGTTCCCAGATCAACGTTTTATGTGCTCGCGCAACAACTTTCACCGCTTCTGCGGCGGGACTGTCCCCGGCGACCGGACGCAACTGGTGCGCGTCGGTACGGACCATGTCGGCAAGGGTATGCGCGTCGGCGGCATCGCTCTTCGCACCCGAAACGCTGCGGCGTTCCCGGAACCGGGCCGCCTGCAACGGGTTCACCGCGTACACCGTGTAGCCGGCCGCGATCAACGCCGCGACCCACGGGCCACGATCGGTTTCGATCCCGATCCGTACCTGCGCGGCATCGGCGTCGTCGCCGAGGTGTTCACCGATCATGGCGTGCAGCCGGGTGATCCCGGCGATCCCTTCCGGTAATCGAGCCTTGGCCAGCCGTTTCCCGGCCTCATCCATCAGCTCGACATCGTGGTGGTCCTCGGCCCAGTCATCACCGACCAGCAGCACAGCTGTTCCCTCTTCATCGTTGTCGGACACCAAATCCGGCAGCGTGCGGGAGAACGTCGGCGACCTAATGAATCGGTGCTCACGCCGTCATGCGGCAGGCACGACATCCCATCAGCGATCCATTTCTCCCGGCCGACCGGCAGGGGCACGATCTCAAAGCAGGACTCGAAGTCCGGGGCCAATCAGTGCTCACCTACCAGCCGCTACCAGTAGCGAGTCTGCCCGATCGACCGACCCGCTACATCTCATTAGGGCGGCCTGCTGGTTCGGGAAGTGGCCGCGGGCGTTGACGGCGCGGCGGATGCGGGCGTTGATGGACTCGATGGCGTTGGTGGTGCAGATCAGGGTGCGGATTGCCTTGTCGAACTGCAGGAACGGCACGAACTCCGCCCATGCGTTGGTCCACAACCGGATGATCGCGGGATACCGTTTCTCCCACTTCTCGCTGAACTCGGCGAACCGGTCGAGCGCGTCGGACTCCGACGCCGCGGTGTAGACGGGTTTGAGGTCTTTCGCGATCGCGGACCAGTCCTTGCGAGAAGCGTAGTGAAAGCTGTTGCGCAGCAAGTGAACTACACAGGTTTGCACGATCGTTTGCGGCCACACCGCGCTGATCGCGTCGGGCAGGCCCTTGAGTCCGTCGCACACCATGATCAGGCAGTCGGCGACGCCGCGGGTCTTGATCTCGGTCAGCACCCGCAGCCAGTACTTCGCGCCCTCCCCGTCGCCGTGCTCCCCGGCCCACAGCCCCAGCACCTCTCGGGTGCCTTCGCGGGTCACCGCCAACGCGACATAGATCGGCCGGTTGGCGACCTGGCCGTCGCGGATCTTCACATTGACCGCGTCGATGAAGATCACCGGATACACCGAGTCCAAAGGCCGGTTCTCCCCACTCGCCCATACCCTCGATCACGCGGTCGGTGATCGTGGAAATCGTCTGCTTGGAGACATCGGCGCCGTATACCTCGGCCAGGTGCGCGGAGATCTCACCGTGGGTCAATCCCTTGGCCGACAACGACATCACCATGTCATCGACCCCCGACAGGCGGCGCTGGCGTTTCGCTACGAGCTTCGGGGCGAAGCTGCCTCCGCGGTCGCGGGGCACACTGATCTCGACCGGGCCGGTGTCGGTCAGCACCGTCTTGGCTCGCTTGCCGTTGCGGGAGTTCTCCCCGTCACGGCCGGCCGGGTCGTGCTTGCCGTAGCCGAGGTGGTCATCGAGTTCGCCTTCCAGCGCGGACTCGATCACCGCCTTCGTCAGCTGCCCCAGCAGCCCGCCCTCACCGGTCAGCCGCAAACCGTCAGCGCGGGCGCGGTCCACCATCTGCCGGATCAGGTCACCCTCCGGCGGCGCCGCTCGGGTCGCGTCCAGCTCGGCTACCATCTCCTCATTAATCACATAAGTCACAGTGAGCTCCTTCTGTCTCAGGAGTTACACCGTTTACCGTACAGTCCCGGCTGGTGTCGAACGGGGGTGGTTTGTGGGCTCGGGTCGGACGGATCGATCGTGCGGCGGGTCGGACGGTCGATTGTGTGTGGGTCGGCTTGTGTTGCTGGATTTGCGTTTTCGGTGCCGACGACCTCTTGTGAATGTCCCCGACGGTCTAATGTGGTCGCCTGATCTGCCCTAGTTCACTGGTCAGGCTGTCGCGATCGTCCAGGATCGGTTGGGTGCACCGCTGACGCCGAGTACGGCCAGCCGGGCAAGGTTGGTCGCTGCCGCCAACAATGCGAAGTCTGCGGCGACCTTCAGTCGTCCCCGGACACGCGCGCGACGGCCGCCGTGGGCAGTCGGCACAGACCGCACCGAACGCGGCGGAGCCGACGGCGCGTTCACCTTTGCGGGCACGGATGGGCGCGGTGTTGCCGGCCGGACAGGTCACCGTCTCACGCTCGAGGTCGACATCGAAACGATCCTTGGAGAAATGTCCCTTCACCGACGCCGATGGCTGCACCTTCAGTCCGTTGTGAACCCCGTTGTCGTCCAAGTGTTTCAACAACTCACCAGCACCATAGGCGGCATCGCCGAACACTCTCCGACCATCACCATCACCATCACCATCACTATTTTCGGCTTCGGCTTGCAGGATGTCGGCGAGCAGTTCCTCGGCGATCTCAGCATCGCCGCTGTTACCGGGCGTGACTTCGGTGGCGGTGATGATCTCGGTGTCCGGGTCGATCGCGATGTGGCCCTTGTAGCCGTCGAATCCCCGCGCACTGGTCTTGTGCCCGTGGCGGGTCTCGGGATCCACCGTGGAAATAACCCGGTCCGGGGCAACCCTGCGCAGGATCCGAAACACCCCGTCATCACCAGCGCCGATGTCTTGACCCAACACGGTCGCCAACAACTGCGACGCCTTGTCCACCGCGACGCCCAACTCGCGCCCGTCGAGACGGGCCAGCACTGCCATCCCGTCACGGGTCCGGGAATCGACCAATTCCTCACGGGCAGCGTGGTCGTCCCAGTCGATGCTCGGCTTACCCGTGCCGGCGTAGTCGTCGCCGCTGGTGATCACCCCACGCAGTTCCTCACCCAACTCGCCGGCGGCTACCGCGAGCAGGCCACGAATCGCCGAACGCAGCAGTGTGATGGTGTCCATCGTGGCCACCGCGTCATACAACGGCGTCGAGTCCAGCACCCGCTTACGACCCACCACACCCGCTCGCCGGGCCACCTCGAGGACCACCTCGAAAATCCGGTCCGGGGAATCCGAACGAGCCAACCTGGCACGCATGTCCACCAACACCGTGTGTACGAACCCCGGATAATCGAAATCCAACCCACCCGCCGCGTACTTCCACCGCGCGTCGAACGCGAACCGGTCCACCGCCTCCCGATCCGACAGTCCCTCCAACCGTTGCAGCACCATCACCACCGCCACGATCATCAGCGGAACACTGCGACGACCCACATCGGTGAACAGATCAGCGAACATCTCATCGGGGAACAACCCGAAGCATTCCCGATGCAGCACACCATAAATCGAGTCCGACCCGACCCTGCCCTCACAGAGGGCCACCGTCGACCGCAACAAGTCCGCCTGCCTCGGCGCCTGCCCCAACGTCACCCGACAATTCAACTCGAGCCGCCACAAGCGCGTCAACGCCTCACGAAAAACACCAGCCACCTATGGCTGGGTTCGTTGGTGAGGAACTGCCAGTAGGTCACGCCGCCGATATTGAGGGCGACGATCAGGGATGACTCATCGAGTGTTCGGAGCATATAACGGACCCTGATCCCGACCTGCTTGGACATCAGGACGGCGGCGATGTGGCACCCGCGGATGGTGATGGTGCCGGTTCCGCGGTCGAAGCCGGAGGTGGCGTTGAAGATCCGCTCGTAGGTCCGGCGACGATTGTCGATCAGGCTCACTGGGTCGAGGACGCGTAGCACGGTGTTCATGGGTTCCTCATGTTCGTTGTCGCAGGCTCGGCCTGAAGTCGTTGTGCCCGTGATGCTTTCGGTATTTGAAATCGCAATGTGCCCCGCGTGGCCTGGACCAGTGGAGGTCGAAGTCGTCCGTCTACCGAACTTGGGCGTCGAAGAAGTCGAGGTCGCGCGGGTTCGTCGAGTTCGCGACCATTGCGGACAGAAGCAGCGGAAACGTGCTCGCCGTAGGACTAGTAGTACTCAGGTGCGTAGCGAGTGTGGATCGCAGACAGGATCGGCTCGACTGCGGTGTTGATGGCGTCGGCGACGCGATCGAGTTCCGCTGCATGGTCGGCGTGCATGCAGGCGCGGCGCGTACAGGTGGTGTAGAGCCACAATTCGCCGAAGGGTAGCTGCGCAGCTTCCGTTGTTGCGCTCGGCCCGGACGAACTCCTGGTCATCGGACTGGCCGTGGTCGCGGACACCGACCGCGACCCGACCAGGGCGATCGCGCGGGAGATGGTGTCGGGAAGGCACGAACAGCCGTCATGCGCGTCGAGCATGGTCTGGGCTACACCTAGGACGTCGCCGCGGGGAGTGGCCGAGATGGTTGCGTCGGACAAGACCTCAGTCTTGCCGGACTCGTTGTAGCCCAGAACTAGCCTGCGCATCAAGACTCCTCAAGGTCATAAGTGCAGCCGGGACTGGCTGCAGGACTCCATACCGCGCCGCACGTCCCCCGCGGCTGGCACCACTGACGGTACGAGCGGCGGGCGCAGCGCGGTTGCAGGTCGGCGCACGAAAGTTGCTGACACGCGCAACGTTCGCCCGCGACCTCCCTGAGTCCGCGGAGGGGCGACGGCGCGGCGACGATCATCGCAGTCGCGGGTCGCACTGACGGGGTCCTCCGCCCACAAGTACGCACTCGTCCGATCGCTGTCCGACTCCCCTGCGTACGATGCGGTTGGAGGCCGCGGCCGTCACGTTGCGGTCGTCGGTACAGCAACAGCGCAGAGCGGATGGCACGCGTGGTCCCGTGTTCGGGGTGTCTTGGTCCCATGCGAAGCGGAGCCGGCACTCTCTCGACTCCTTGTCGGTCCAGTTCACAGCGCCATCATCCTCGCGGCCACCGATAACACCGCAGCGATTGCTGCGGCTATGCTGGGTCCGGGAACGAGCAACCCGCCTCGACAACTCGTGGTTGCGGCGGTCGCTGGCGCTACGTCGTCGCTCGACGACCCCCTTGCTGTCGAGATTGTCGACCAGTGCCACCACGCGACTGGAGACGACACCGAGTTCGCTCGCCAGCGACCGCTGGCTGCCACCCGGCTGGGCGGCGATCATCCGGAGCAGTCCGACATCGGGTGGCGAAAGCCCGAGATCGCTTATCCGCTCGGAGAACCGCTGCGCCGCATGTGCACCGGTCTGAGCGAGCAGGAACGGCGCTGCCCGCGGCGGCTGTGTGCGCGCCGCACGATTCTCATCCCTTGCTCCATGTCGCTCACCGCGCTATCGTACACACTCGAATACCGTTCACTTCAGTGAATGAGTTAGTGCAGGAATGGATTGACATGGCGCTTTCGTCACCACTGCCAGAGACCGTGCACAACCGGCAATCAGAATCCGAACCACCGCTCGGTGTGCTAGGCATCATAACCACCGCACTATTCGCGGCCGGGTTGGTCATCGGCAAAGTACATGCCGGCGGTGACGTGTTTCCGTCACCGTTCGGGTCGGCAGCCGCCGCGCTGACCTACTTCACCGCACATTCCGATGCCGTCCGGACCGGGGCGACCCTTCAGTTCGCCAGCACGATCCCACTGGTGATCTACGCATCGGCCGCGTCGGCTCGGCTGAATGCCCTTGGTCTGCGGGCGACGGGCGCCACCGTCACACTCGCAGGCGGCGTGCTTGCCGCGGCGTTCTTGGCATGCTCGGCCATCGTCACATGGGTGTTGACCGTGCCTGATGTTGTCGCCGACCTGGCGTTGGTGCGGGCGCTGCACACCCTGGCGTCCTCGGTGGCCCCGGTGCTGTCGTCCCGACCGGCATGCTTATTGCTGCATTGGCGGCCTCCGGCGTGCTCGGACGGGCGCTCGGGCCGCGGCTCGGCTGGAGCGGTGTGCTGATCGGGGCAATCGCTGGGCCGACCATTCTCACCTTCATGTTCACCGGCGGGGCCTTTCTGCTGCCTATCGCGCGATTCGCTGGACTGGCCTGGCTAATCGCCGCCGGTTTCGCTCTACCGAAACGCGGCACGACCGTCGTTTCCGACCGCAACGAAAAGGAGTCTCAATGAGGATGTCAAGCCGCAGCTGGGGATCCGATCGGGTTGGGGGCCTGGTCGGTGAGGTGGCGGCCGTCGCGCAGCAGCGCCCACAGGACGTCGACCAAGCGCCGGGCCAGGGCTAGAAGGGGGCTTGGGTATGGATGAGTCGTTCGGATCGTTTGCGCTGGTCGAACGCTCGCGATCGGCCTTCGGTGTTGATGGAGGACTGGGCGGCCATAAAGAACACGCGCCGCAACCGCTGGTTGTAGCGTTTTGGTCGGTGCAGGTTGCCGCTGACCCGGCCGGAATCCCGCGGCACTGGCACCAGCCCAGCGTAGGAGGCCAGTCGGCCCGGGGTGGCGAACGCGGCCAGGTCGGCGCCAGTGGCGATGAGGAACTCGGTACCCGGGTGCGGGCCCATGCTGGGCATCGACTCGATGATCGAGGCCTGTGGACACTCACGGAAGCGGGTCGCGATCTGCTTGTCGAGATCTTTGATCTCGCGATCCAGATCGAGCAGCTTGGCCGCCAGCCGCTTGATCAATCCCGCCGTGGCCGCTTCCGCGGGCACCGAGATGTCCTGCTCGCCCGCGGCGGTGACAGCCTCGGCGGCGATGGTGTCGATGGTCCTGGCCCACGCTCCGTTCTCGGTGAGATATGTTGTGACACCAGCAATTCCGTCCGCGCGGATCTCGGTCGGGGTGCACATTCCGGCGACCAGGATCAGCGGCGAGCGGTTGGAGTAGTCGAATTCGGCCTCCAGTGCGGGGAAGATAGAGGCGAGCATGGCGCGCAGTTGGTTGACCCCTCGCACTCAATCGGCCATGAGGTCGCTGCGGTAGCTCGACAGCTGAGTCAGCTCGGCGACCAGCTCATCGGGTGCGGTTACGGCCGTCAGGTCGGTGCGTATGCGTGCGGTCTCAGCGATGACGCGGGCATCTTTGGCGTCGGTTTTACCCTCGCCGCACAACACTCCGGTCATGGTGGCCACCATGCGGCCCGGCACATACACCACCCGCTCGCCAGCGGCGAGCAACACCGTGATCAGCAGCGCGGCAAGCGGGCTGGTCAGATCGATCGCCCATTGCAACTCGATCCCGGTCTTGCGCGCACGGGCGATCACCGACTCGATCGAGTGTTGATCGTTGCCGAACTTGCCCGACCAGCATGCTTTGCCGGTCTCGTCGACCACGCACACATGATAGCTGGCCTTACCGACATCGATCCAGATCCAGATCCAGATCCAGATCCAGATCCAGATCCATTGACGCAAAGCCACTCTCACACTCCTGTCAACACAAAACAGGCCCGTGGACAACCCCGCCATCAGGTCCCCAACAGCGACGACTCGCATCAGATCTCAATAAGTGTCGGCGCGTCCAGCACGGCGGAACAGCCACTCCTTCGGAGCCACAAACGCAGCAAACAACCATCGCTACACCCCACCGCCCTGGGCATCCAGGGCACCAAATCCCAGACACCCACAAACTTAGGGAGATCAATCATGTTGCTTTGGACCTCGGGCACGAGCCGAGTACGGCATGCACTGGCGCGAACCGCCATCGTCGGGACATTGGCACTCGCCCCGGCCGCGCTCGCCGTACCGGCGTTCGCGACCCCCGGCTCGGGCACCGACCTGCCTGGCGTCAACACCACGTGCGGCATGCCGCCCTGCACTCCCGACGGCTTCGGCTCCGACGGCTTCGGCGCGGATGGTCGCGACCGATTCGGTCGCGACCGATTCGGCCGGGACCCAGGAGGTTTCGGTCTGGACGGCTACGGCCTCGACGGCTTCGACCGATTCGGTTACGGTCGCGACGGCTACGACCGATCCGGCTACGACCGATCCGGCTACGATGGATTCGGCCGCGACGCTTGGGGATACGACCGTAGCGGCTACAACGCGCAGGGCTGCGGCCGCTCCGGCGAGGACCGCCCGGACGCCGACCACGCGGAATGCGACCGCCAGCGCCAGTCCCTCCTCCCCTCCACCGGCAGCAGCTCATAACCTCCCCCGCCCTCACCAGCGTCACGAGTGGCACACTATGGAGGAGGCTTCTCGGTGTTTCCCGCAACCATGTGCCACTCACGTATGCCGAATCCCGCGGTGGGCCGCTTCCGCGGGCACCGAGATGTCCTGCTCGCCCGCGGCGGTGACAGCCTCGGCGGCGATGGTGTCGATGGTCCTGGCCCACGCTCCGTTCTCGGTGAGATATGTTGTGACACCAGCAATTCCGTCCGCGCGAATCTCGGTCGGGGTGCACATTCCGGCGACCAGGATCAGCGGCGAGCGGTTGGAGTAGTCGAATTCGGCCTCCAGTGCGGGGAAGATAGAGGCGAGCATGGCGCGCAGTTGGTTGACCCCACGCACTCAATCGGCATGAGGTCGCTGCGGTAGCTCGACAGCTGAGTCAGCTCGGCGACCAGCGAGTGATCGACATTCCCGAGGAGATCGCGGTCGCGGTGTTCGAGCATCGTCTGCATTCGGTGCGGTGCGGGTGCGGTCATGTCACCGAGGCGGACGCGCCGGACGGGGTGAACGCCCCGGTGCAGTACGGCACGAACCTGCGGGCGTTGGCGACGTATCTGGTGGTGTATCAACATATTCCCCTCGCTCGTGCGGGGTGAGTTGATCGCCGATGTCACCGGGGCACGACCCTCGACCGGGTGGATCAGTTCGGTGATCGCGGCCACGGGCGAGTCACTCGCCGATGCCGACGCGGCGATCCGCGCCCGGTTGATCGCGGCGTACACGCTGCACGTCGATGAGACCACGATCAACCTCAACGGGGGAGAAGATGTGGCTGCACATCGCCTCGACGGCCACGTTGACATCGTATTTCCTGCACAAGTCGCGGGGGCGGGTCGCGGTCGACGAGTTCGGAGTCCTGCCCGGTCTCACCGAGGTGTGCCTGCACGACGCGTTGGCCGTCTACGACGGCCCCGACTATGCCACCGCCACCCACGCGTTGTGTGGCGCCCACATCGCCCGCGAACTCGTCGTCGCGGGCGAGGCCGACCCCGACAATCCGTGGCCCACCCACGCCCTCGATGCCTTGTACGGGCTCAACACCGGCGCACGCCAGGCCCGCGACGACGGCCGCGACACGATCGCCGCCGAGGTCCTCGATCCGCTGCTGCATCGAGGAAAACATGCCCTGTTGTGCGGGCTGGTCGATAATCCCCGCCGCGACGGGCGTCCCACCAGGGACAAATTGGCTAGACAAAGCTTTTCAGTGCTTGAACGGTGTCGTCAGCCGCCCGATCAGTTCGGGGAGGTGATTTCGGAGGTAGAAATGATCCCCTCGGTATACATACGTCGTTACGGAACCGGTCGCCTGTTTATCCCATCCCTCCAGATGTTCGGGCCTGCAAAGCGGGTCATCGTCTCCGGCGAAGAGGACGAAGGGGCAGTCGAGCAGAGTCGATGCCGCCGTGTACCGATAATTGCGGTACATGGTGTAGTCGTAGGTCAGCGCCCGCGTGGCGCGTTCGAGCAGGGCTTGTTCCTGCCGGATCTCCGATGGGATGAAGGCCAGAGCCTCCAACGCCTCGGGACTCGGGTTACGGAAAAGACGTTCCGACAGCTGGTCCATTCCCGGGCCGTCGGGGGCCGGCATCGCCGAGAGCCCGAGCGTCACAGGGGCGATGCCGTGTCCGCGCCAGAGTGCGCGAGCGGTCTCGAACGCCAGCAGGCTGCCGCCGCTGTGCCCGAAGAATGCGAACGGGCGGGGGTCCCGATCCGCTGAGATCATCATTGAGAGTTCTTCGGCCAGTGCGGACAGATCGCTCCGCGGTTCCTCCTCCGCGCGGTCTTCGCGCCCGGGCAACTGGACGGCGTGCAACTCTACGTGCTCGGGAAGGAGGTCGATCCAGGGCAGGTAGGTCGATGCCGAACCTCCGGCGTGCGGGAAGCAGTAGAGCCGTGTCGTGGCTTCAGGTCGTGGAACGAACGTCCGAAACCAGCGTCCGGCGGTGACGCCGGTGTCGGCGGGGGCGGCATGGGTCTGCTCGTCGTCGGTGGTCCGCACTTCCAGGTCGAGACGTTCCATGAGATAGCCGACCAGCTCGCCCGCACTGGGGTGGGTCCACACGATGGTGGCGGGGATCTTCACCTGCAGGTCCACTTCGAGGCGATTGCGTAACTGCAGGGCCGTGAGCGAGTCGAACCCGAGGTCGGACAGCACCGTGCTCGAGTCGATCGATGCGCTGCTCAGTCCGAGTATCGCCTGCATGCATGTACCGAGGTAGCCCAGGTCGACCCGGCTTCGCTCATCGGGCGATGCGGTCCGGAGCCTGGTGTTGATGCCGTCGTTGCCGGTGACGCCGGACTCGCCCGCCGACCGGACCGGCATGTCCGCGAAGAAGGTGGACTCGGCTGCGCCAGGGGCGGCACGGAACCAGTGTTCGGGGTCGTAGACGAATACGCCGGCGTTGGTCCGCTCGTGGTCGATCAGTTCCGCCAGACAGCGCAGCCCGTCGGCGGTGGTGAACGCGGCGTACCCGTGCCGCCCCAGCTCCGTGGCTCGGCCAGCCTCGCCCCAGACCCCCCAGCTGATCGCCTGAGCTGGTAGTCCGCGCGCCCGTCGCCACCGAGCAAAGGAATCGAGCCAGTCGTTGGCCGCGGCGTAGTTACCCTGCCCCGGGCTCCCGAGCAGCGACGCCACCGACGAGAACAACACGAACCAGTCCAGCGGGAGACTAGTGGTCGCCTCGTGCAATCGCCATGCGCCGGTCACTTTCGGCCGCCACACACGTTCGAGCCGCTGGGCGTTCAGATGGCCCAGGGCACCGTCATCGAGGATGGTCGCTGCGTGCAGCACCCCGGACAGCGCCCGTCCGTCGGCGGTCGCCGCGGCGACCAACCGCTCGGCCACGCCGGGTTCGGCGATGTCGCCGCGGACGACGTCGATCTGCGTACCGCCTGCGCGGATTTCGGCCAGCGCGGCAGCGGCGTGTTCCGAGGGCGCCGACCTGCCGTTGAGCACGATCCTGCCGGCGTCCTGGTCGGCGAGCCAGCGAGCGATTTCCAGACCGAGACCGCCGAGCCCGCCGGTGATGATGTAGCTCGCGCCGTGACGCACGGCAGGCCTGGCACCGTGCGGGAGGGCGACGTCGACTTCACCCTGCTGCGGCACCGTCAGAATCAGCTTTCCGATATGCTTGGCAGCGGCCATGTGCCGCAACGCCGTGGCTGCCTCGTTGAACGGGAACTCGGTGCAGACCGGCGGGCTGAGTCGACCGGCGGTGAACTCGTCCCGGAGTTCGTTCAACAACTCACGGATCAGCGGACGGCGTTCGCGGCCGAGAACAGCGAGATCTACCGCAGCCACCGTGATGTTACGGCGCAGCGCCAGCAGACCCAGCTTGGCGTTGGCGTAAATATCACGTTTGCCGATCTCGATGAACCGCCCGCCGAGGTTCAGCACGTCCAGGCCGGCGAAGAGCGCGGGTCCGGACAACGAATTCAGCACCATGTCGACCCCCTCGCCGTCGGTCGCGGCGAGGGTCTGGGCGGCAAAATCCAGTGACCGAGAGTCCATCACATGCTGCACACCGAGAGCGCGGAGGTAGGCGCGCTTACGGTCGCTGCCAGCCGTGGCGAGGACCTCCGCATCGAGCGACCGGGCGATCGCTATCGCGGCCAGGCCGACACCCCCGGTTCCCGCATGGATGAGGATTCGCTCGCCGGCGGTGATGTGGCCGACTCGCGTCAGCGCGTACCAGGCGGTCAGGTAGGCGGCGGGCACACCGGCGGCCTGGATATCAGTCATCCCGTCGGGCACCGGCACGACCACTTCGGCAGGCAAGGTGACGAAAGTGTCGGCCGTGCCGTCGTGGAACGCCATCACCCTGTCGCCGATCCGCAGGTCGTCCACTCCAGGACCCACATCGGTGATGACGCCGGAGCATTCCAGACCGAGCCGACCGGAGGTGCCGTGCAGGTCGGGGAACATGTCGAGCATGTGCATGACGTCTGCGAAATTCAAACCTATTGCCGCCGTCCTGATCTCGACCTCACCGTGCGCCGGTTCGCGGCGTGGCCGGGTGAGCGCGCCGATCGTGTCCAGATCGCCGGGCCGGGCGATGTCGAGAGAGATGCGGTCCTGGCCGTACCGCCGGATCCGCCGGGGCCGAGTTCGCCAGGTTCCGTCGCTGATGTGGGCCTTCACCAGCCGCGCCGCCCACCGCCGGTCGCCCCGCCAGGCGATCTCGTCGTCGGAGCCGTCGGCGAAGAGTTCGGCGACGAGATTGCGCACAGTGTCGGTGCCCGGCTCCACGTCGACCAGGGTTGTGCGGAGGCCGGGGTGCTCGCACATCGCCACGCGGGCGACGCCGCGCAACCCACCGTGCACGAGTGTGGGCGCCTCGTCTCCGTCGATGGTCTGAGCGCCCTGGGTGACGATCCATAGCCGAGGCATGCCGGTCTCGGACTCCGACAGCAGCCCGGTCAGATCGACGAGACGCATCACCTCGTCACGGCACAGATCCGGGACATCCGGCTGCGCCGAGGCCGACGAAGCCGGGAGGAACACGACGTCCGTCGCGGGAGCCAGCGCCTTCGTAACCGGTGCCACAGGCCACGACTCGCGTGGGCCCTCGGCGCTCAGCAGTGTGGCAGGCGCCCCCGACGCGGCCAGTCCAGCATGGAGAGCTGCCGACAGTGGGTTGTCGCTGTCACCGAGTACGAGCCACGTTCCGCGGGCAGTGGTCGGCAGTTCCAGCGGCAGGGACGTCCACCGGACCTCATGGAACAATCGCTCGTGCCGGGAGGCCGGTCCCTGCCGCTCCATCGGAGCGAACCGCACATCGGCGGCTTCGGTCAGCACGGAGCCGTCCTCTGCCAGCAACCGCAGCTTCCCAATTGCTCCGTCCGCCGACGCCGAGACAAGTGTTGTCTGGCAGTACGCGGCGGCCGGATCGGCCGCCGCGTAGACGCGAAGCGATCCCATCCCGACAGGGAAGAGCAGCCGCGCCCCCGCGCTGCCGGTCGCGGCGACCGCCGAGATGAGCAGCGTCTGCAGGCATGTGTCGAGCAGGACCGGATGCAGACTCACCGGCCCGGCGAGCGTACGTGCCGCGGGCGGTACGCCGACCCGCGCGAGCATCCCACCGTCGGCCGCCCTCCGCAGACTCTCCACACCAGCAAAGGCCGGGCCGTGATGGTAACCGTCGGCGCGTAGTTCCGCGTAGCGGCCTTCGACGTCGATCCGCTCGTCATAGACCGCATCCAAGGAGGCTGGATCGACCGGTTCGGGAGGAATGCCCTGGGGTAGATACAGCAATTCGGCGGTCGCGTGGGTGATCCACTCGTCGTCGCCGTCTCCCTTGCTGAGCATCTCCACGACCGCCGTGTCATCGCCACGAGGTATGAGCGAGGTATACAGCGTCGTGTGCTCCTCGAGTGGCAGCAGCCGGACGAATCGTATATCGACCAGCTGGACGTGCTCTTCGGCGCAGTCGAAGAATTCGGTCGCCGCTGCCAGCGCGGTCTCGCAGTACGCCGCTCCGGGCAGTACCGTGACGCCTTCCACCTGGTGCCCGGCGAGCCACGCCTGTGCCCGTGTGCCGACATCGACCTGCCAGAGGTGCCTTCGCCCGGCCTCAGGGACGGCCGTGTGCGTGCCGAGCAGCGGTGGCCGGATCTCCTCCGCCACTTGTCGAGCCGGGTGTGGCAACGGTAGATCGACCCAATGGCGTATCCGATTCCACGTGGTCGCCGGGGCCGCGACGAGCGTCCCGTCCGCGTGTCGCCGACCGAAGTCGATGGGAACGCCTGCGCGGTACAGACGGGCCATTTGGCCGGTGATCGTGCGCAGATTGTCGTTGTCGCGCCGGATGGTGTGCGCGATAACCGCGTCGCCGTCGGTCTCCTGGAGCGTCTCTCGCATCGCGTGGCCGACGATGGGATGCACCGAGACCTCGAGGAAGGCGGCGTGGCCGTCCTCGGCGGCGGCCCGGACCGCGTTGGCGAACCGGACCGGTCTGCGGAGGTTGTCGGCCCAGTAAGCGCCGTCGAAGGCAACCGTTTGTCGCGGGTCTTCGGTGACGGTGGAGTAGAACGGCACGGTGGGACGTTCGGGCCGGATCTCGGAGAGCGCACCGATCAGCAGGGGGGCGTACGGGTCCAGATGCGGCCCGTGCGCCGCCACGTCGGAGGCGACGAACCGGGCCATCAGCTCGCGTTCCTGCCATTGCTCGACAATGTGCCGTATCGCTTCTGGGCCTCCCGCGACCACGGTGGCCTGTGGCGACGAGATCACGGCCACAGTGACATCCTTGACCCGGCGGAGTTCCTCCTCGACCTGCTGGTGGGGGAGGTCAACCGACGCCATAGCCCCGGTACCTGCCAGCGGGATCAGCTGGGCGGCACGGCGGCAGCTGACCCGTACACCGTCCTGTAGGGACAGGGCACCGCAGACCACCGCGGCGGACACCTCGCCCATCGAATGGCCGAGCACCGCCGCGGGTCTCAGGCCGAGGGATCGCCAGATCGCGGCAAGAGCTACCTGAGTGGCGAACAAGGCGACCTGGACGCGGTCGATCTCTGTGACCACCGTCGGGGCGCGCAGCGTGTCGGTCACCGAGAAGCCGGCCTCGGCGGCTACCAGTGGCTCCAGTTCGGCAATCGCCGCAGCGAACACGGGCTCCTCGTCGAGTAGGCGGCGCCCCATGCCTGCCCACTGCGAGCCCTGTCCGGAGAAAACCCAGACCGCACCCATGCCGGCAGCAGCGCGGGCGGTGCCGCTGAGCGAATCGTCCTCCTCCTCGCCCGCGGCGAGTCGGTCGAGTCCTTGGATGAGCTCATCCACAGACTCGGCGACCACGGCCGTCCGCGCCCGGTGATGCGAGCGCCGCACCGCGAGCGTGTGCACCACATCGCCGAGTTCAACCCGGTCGTGGGTGTCGGTCAGCCAGCGGGAAAGCCGCGCAGCGGTCGCACCCAGCATCTCCGGCGCTGTCGCCGAGAGCGGTACCAGAACCGGGCACGGCGCGGAGTCGGTCCGCGTCCCCGTGGCAGCGGGCGGATCCGTGTACTCCTCCAGAACAATGTGAGCGTTTGTGCCGCTGAAGCCGAACGAGGACACTGCCGCCAGCCGCGTCGGCGCGTCCACCGGCCAGGCAGTCGGCTCGGTCGGCACGAAGAAGCGGGTGTCGTCCGGAGAGATCTCCGGGTTCCACCGCTGGAAATGCAGATTCGGCGGGATGACGCCGCGCTGGATCGCGAGTACGGCCTTGATGAAGCCCGCGATTCCTGAGGCGGACTCCAGATGGCCGATGTTCGACTTCACCGAGCCCAGCGCGCATCGTCCCGCGCCGTCCCCATAGATCGGAGACAACGCGCGGAACTCGATCGGGTCGCCGACCGGCGTCCCGGGGCCGTGGGTCTCCACCAGCCCCACCAGGCCGGGGTCGATCCCCGCCTGCGCGACCGCTGCAGAGTAGACCATGCGTTGCGCTTCCTCGGATGGGTGGACCAGTCCCTGCGACCGCCCGTCCTGGTTGATCGCGGAGCCGCGGATGACCGCCAGCACCCGGTCCCCGTCGCGTTGTGCGTCCGAAAGCCGTTTGAGCACAACAATTCCGACGCCTTCGCTACGCACCAAGCCGTCCGCGCGGGCGTCGAAGGCGTGACAGCGTCCGGTGGGCGAGAACATCCCCCACCGCGTCCCGGACAGCATGAACTCTGGACTCAGCATAACGTTCACACCGCCAGCCAGCGCGAAGTCGGACTCTCCCGTCCGCAGACTCTGGACGGCCAGATGGGTGGCGACCAGCGATGACGAGCATGCTGTGTCGATGGCGACACAAGGACCGTGCAACCCGAGGACATAGGAGACACGTCCCGCCGCGGTGCTGTGGACGTTCCCGATAGTCGCGGCGTAGGCATCGATGTTCTGGTAATGCGTGCCGAGTCGCACGGAGTTGTCCTGACTCCAGATCCCGACGAAGACACCACCCTGCGTTCCCATGACATTGCGTGGCGGGATGCCAGCGTGTTCCAGGGCCTCCCAGGAGGCTTCCAGGAGCAGCCGATGCTGGGGGTCCATCGAGGCGGCTTCCGCGGGCGATATACCGAAGAAGGCGGCGTCAAAACCGGTGATGTCGTCCAATGTGGCGGCCCAGCGGGTGTTGGAACGGCCCGGTACCTGTCGATCCGGGTCGTAGAAGGCATCCACGTCCCATCGGTCGAAGGGACCCTCGCGCACCGGGTCCTTTTTCTCGATCAGAAGACGCCAGAGGTCATCCGCCGAATTGACGTCCCCCGGCATTCGACAGGCCATCCCGATGACCGCGATACGCTCGTCAAATTTGTGTGGTTCGTCCATGAGCAGATGCGAGATGTCACCGATAACCATCGTTCTTTCCTTTCCGACAACTGCCGCAACTCGTATCGAGACAATGAAGGGTATTTCTACAGCGGGATGTTGCCGTGTCGCTTCGGCGGCGATGGCTCTCGCTTGTGGTTCATGACGGACAGTGCGGCAGCGATATTCTGCCGTGTTTCCGATGGGGCGATCACCGCGTCGACGTACCCGCGTTCGGCAGCACGGTATGGCGTGCAATGGGTTTGGTCATACTCATCGATCAGTTGACTGCGAACGGCCGCCGGGTCTGTCGCGGCGGCAATTTGGTCGCGGTGCAGAATGTTGCTGGCGGCTTCCGCGCCCATCACGGCGATCTCAGCGGTCGGCCAGGCGAAGCAAATATCCGCGTGCAGGTGCTTCGAACCCATGACAACGTATGCTCCGCCGTAGGCTTTACGGATTATCGTGGTGATCTTCGGCACAGCGGCCTCTGCGTAGGCGTACAGCAGTTTTGCGCCGCGGCGGATGATGCCGTTCCATTCCTGGTTGGAACCAGGCAGAAATCCTGGAACGTCGACCAGCGTGATGATCGGGATATTGAAGGCGTCGCAGGTCCGCACGAATCTCGCGGCTTTTTCCGATGCGTCTATGTCCAGGCATCCGGCGGATTTCAGTGGCTGATTCGCCACGATACCGACCGAATTCCCGTTGATCCTGCCGAGGCCACAGATGATGTTGGGTGCGAACAGTTGCTGCACATCGAGGAAGTCGCCATCGTCCACGATGGCGTTCACCACCGCATACATGTCATACGGCTGGTTCACCGAGTCGGGAACCAGCGAGTCCAGCAAGGCTCCGTCGGGGTTTTTCCCCGCTGTGTAGACGGGCGGGAGTTCGCGGTTGTTGCCAGGCAGATAGGCCAGCAGATCCCGGACATAATCGATCGCGTCTTCCTCGTCCGCGGCGAGATAGTGCGCGTTGCCGGAGCGGGAGTTGTGCACCCGAGCGCTGCCGAGTTCTTCGAGCCCCACTTGTTCGCCCATGGCGACGGCCAGTACGTCTGGGCCGGTGACGAACATGTGTGATGTCTTGTCCACCATCACGACGAAGTCTGTGAGCGCTGGTGAGTACGCCGCGCCTCCGGCGCACGGGCCCATGATGATCGAGATCTGCGGAACGACGCCGGACATGCGCACGTTCCGGAAGAAGATCTCGCCGTAGAGCGCCTGTGCGACTACCCCTTCCTGGATGCGACCGCCGGCTCCATCGTTGATACCCACCACCGGACAACCCGACTTGGCGGCCAGATCGAGGATCTTACAGATCTTCTCGCCGTGCGTCTGTCCGAGCGTGCCGCCGAAGACGGTGAAGTCCTGAGCGAACACCGCCAGCGGTCTCCCGTCCACCGTCCCGTGGCCGATCACGACGCCGTCGCCGTACGGACGGTCGTCGACGTTCTGATCGGTCGAATGGTTTCGTGCGAACGCGTCGAGTTCGACGAAGGAACCGGGATCGAGGAGGTGTGCGATGCGTTCCCGGGCGGTCTTCTTGCCGCGGGAACGTTGTCTAGCGATCGCGCGCGCCGTTCCGGGGGATCGCGAACTGGCCGCGAGCTCCTGGAGGCTTATTCATAAGCCTGTCCCGCAATCGGCTGTGGCATAGCAACTCTCGTGGCCTGTGTGGCCGGTGAGACGGTGATCGCACTGCTTGATACGTCGGCGCGTCGCAGCCGAATTGGCAACGGCCCTCATGTATCTCAGTTCGTGGAGTTACGAAGTCTACGAGCGAGAACGAGGGCCGTTGCGGTACAAGGCTATTACGGGGCTGACCGATGGGCAACTGACGGAACTGACTGCCCGGGTACACGAGACCGTCGGCGGGTTCGAGTCGGCCGGTCGCCCTTACGCGTTGAGCTTGTTCAGGTCTGTCGCTTTGGTGGTGTCGTTGATGCGCAGAAACCTCGTCCAGGATGTCGCGGGCGCGTTCTTCGGGATCAGTCAGTCCACGGTGAGCCGCCGCTGGGATCTGCTGCGACCGGTGATCGCTGACGTACTCGAAGAGTTCGTTCCCAACCCCCGCGACGTCATCGGAGTCGGGTCCGTGCTGGTGGACGGCACAATCTGCCCGACCTGGGACTGGTCGGCGATCCCGGACCTGTTCTCCGGAAAAACCCAGTATCCGGGGTTCAACATCCAGATCGCCGCCGACCTCGACGGCAGGCTCGTCGCGGTCGGCATGACGATCGTGCACGGCGCCCGACACGACGCGCACGCATACGCCGCCTCCGGACTCGCCGACCTTCTCGCCGAGATCGACACTGTCGCCGATTCCGGTTACGTCGGTGTCGACGGAATCGATCTGGTGCCCTACAAGAAACCTCCGGGCCGCGAACTGCACGAGAGCCAGGCCGCGTTCAATACCGCACTCTCCGGAATCCGGGCCGCGGTGGAGCGAGCCGTCGCTCACCTGAAGACCTGGCGCATGCTCAGCGAGGAAGGCGGCCGCTACCGCGCGCCAGTCCACAAATTCCCCTCTGCCCTGAAAACGATAGTCGCACTGCACTTTTTCGCGGAGGCTTATGAATAACGCTCCTGGAACTCGGCAAGCTTCGCCACCGTTGCACGCCGACCATCGACAGGCCCGGTCGCGCTCCTGCCCGCGACCTGGTTGTCGGTCATCGCGAGAGACCTTGCTTGTTGGCTGGGTAACGACCAGCCGTGGTCGCTTGCCGCCTGCTCATGATCGCGAACATAGTAATTCGATCAAGTCTGTGTCCACCGGCGTGTTCACCGCCTGTGGGAAGGATCGCTGTCCGGGGTGGCAGTGAGCCTTTCCGGGTAGCAGCCCGCCTGGTCGAGTTCAACGCTCACGTCAACGCGGCCGTCGACCGGTTCGCAGAGCTGCTCGGTTCGCCGGAATGCGACCTTCGGGCCGAGCACCCTACCCCGTCCACTGTCCCCACTCATGGCGGTACGTAGCCTGGCGTCGTGGCGGGAATGTCCTCGCCATCGGCCAGACCTTCGAAAGCTGCTTCTCCTACGGCCATGACGAGCAGGCCGTCGTCTACATAGGCGCCCTGGGATCTGGTTGCCGTCGTGCAACAGCACCGTCCGGTCGCACTCGCGCGCTCGGCCATGTCATTTGATCTTCCCGGCGAACGGCGGGTCGCCTGCCTGGTAAATCAGGCAAACGGCGTACTGCTGCTGATTCGGGATTTTCCAGGAGCCGCTCCTCGGATAGAGCATGGTGAGTTCGAAGCCCTTCGGCGACAATGCTATTCGATCGCATGCCGACCAGGCCAGGATACTGACCACGGCATCCCCGGGCCAGGCAGCGCCCGGTTCGTCGAGTATCGGATAGCCCATTATCTGCGCCCAGTGTGGGCTGTCACACGCCACCGCGGCAACGAGGTGAGCAGGTCTTCGAAGTCACCTTGCTCTCGACACAGCTGCCTACGGGCGGATTCGCTGAAATAGCCAGGTTGTACAGCCACATCCGCACCGAGGCATGCGGATGACGGTCCAGCTCCGTACGCCTGCCTCCCAGCATGGGTGCGTCGTCGACGCGATGTAGAACACAGGTCGCATAGTTCTCGTGGCCTGTGCCGCTGTCGTTCCAGTCAGCTTGTCCGGCAACCATGTCGCTGTATTTCGCTATCGCGTCGGGCGCCGAGGTGTAGAACGCCTGGCACGCCGCCCGACGAGGAGCCGATCGGGCTCGATCCCCCGGCTACACGCCGCTGTTCGTGCGTGGTTCGGCCACTCACGAACACCTGCTCGAGCTGTACGTGACGGAATCCGACGAACCGCGACCGGCGCGGGGACCCGCCGCCCCCACTCAACCGCCGAGAACATGGAAACTCGAAACCCCCGAACGACTTGTCCTCGTCGTGTTGGCGCAGCGCTACCTGCTACAGGAGCCCTACCCGCAACCGATGGCCTGGCAACAGGCAGCGACCCACCTCAACGACCTGCAACCCGATGCCGGATGGACCGACAGGAACGTCGCATGCCTGGTCGAGAAGGTCCGCACACGCCTGTCCAAAGAGGGCGTCGCAGGTCTCATCCGTGAAGAGGTAGGCGAGCCGGTCGGCAACACGTTGAACCACAACCTCATCCGCGAACTCATCGACAGCACCACCCTGGTCCCACCGGACCTACGCTTGCTCGATCACCCCGACGACTGATGTACCCGGTCCGGTAGATACGGAGCCTCGCCACAGGTCCGACTCGCGTCGGGACCGGTCCCGACCAGTGCGGGCAGTATCGCTCCGTGAGCATCACACGTCGTGGTGTTCGGCGAGATGTGCGGCTCGGCACGGCCGCCACGATGCGAGGAGTGTAAAATGCTTATCCGATCAATCACGTCCGCGGCCTTCACCATTGCCGGGCTTGCGGTGTGGTCTGGTAGCCATGGGCGTCTCTGGAGCCCAGACGCTCGAGCAAGGATCAGACCCGGCGCTGCTGAGATCGGTGGCGGCGGGGCCGATCGCCGGAAATGTGGCGTCCGGTTCGGCGCAACAGCCCGGCTTCGACCCCGGGCCCTATCCGAATCTCGATGCATGTGAACGAGCGCGGGCCCAGTATTACGACCCGTCGCAGTTGGAATGTGTTCCGGTATAGAGCCGCTGATACCAGCCGTTGCCGAGGGACGACGATGGCTGCCTGCATAACCCGCTGACCAGTTACGACCCAAAACCCATGGCCTCCAAGTTTTCTGGGGTGGTCCGACCGGGACAGCGGGGCAGACCCGGGCGGATACGCGTTATGGAACGCTATTGAGGTGGCGGTCAATCACTCTCGGTGCGAATGGCCTATTTTGTTTGGTTAGTCGCCCCTGCCCGGCACCAGCCGGCAGCAACATCGAGGAGGTCCAGATGACGACGCCAGATACGCTTGAGGCTACGCTCGCCGCCGCCGAACGCCAGGCCGAGGCCACCTTGAAGTTGGCCGGTGCGGCGACCACCCAACTTCGGAAGGCCCGCGCCGCAGCCAAGTCTGGCCAGTTACGTGACATGCGCCGGGCGTTCTCGGCCGCCGAGTCGGTTACTGCGGAGCTGACGGCTGGTGTCGCGGCGTTGCGGGACTCCTTCGACATCGATGAGCAGGCGTACCTGTCGTCGGGCGATTTTACGAAGGAGCTGCTGGCGGCAGCGGAGGTTGCCGGGGTGGCAATGTTCGAGGAGGACGACCGGCTGATGTGTTATCCGTCGTTGCTGCGGGTGCTCCCTGCCGACGTTTCCGTCGAGGTCGACAAGGTACGAGAGCGGCGGATCAGGCCTTCGGTACTGGTGGCCCAGTTGGCAGCGGCGCAGGGGCGGGCGCCCCGATTCAAGCCGGAACAGTTCCTGGACAGCCTGCGGGGCGCCTATGAACTGGCCGTCGCCGGTGAAGGTAAGAATCCCGACGCCGTGGTCCGATTGGTCGATGTGTGGTCGGTGCTGACCTTGCTACCGGGCCAGGCCAGGGAATACTCCAAACAGGAGTTCGCCCGCGACCTGTACCTGCTGGATCAAAGCGGGGTTACCACGACGACGCGCAGCGCTCGCCAACTCCGCTGGTCGGCGAGCACCGGCACGAAGGGTTCGGGGGTGTTGACCACGGTGGCCAGAAGCGGCCAGCAGCAACGGTACTGGGGGATCTCCTTCACCACCGCTGACGGTGGCCGATGAGCTTCCCGGTCGCACGCGGCGAATTGCCCGGCGGCGGCGGGAACCATCGGGTCGAAGACTACCTCGACTTTGTCGCAGCCGAGTATTTACACACCTTCGTTGCGCACGGTGGGACAGCTGTCAAGCTGGTCGTCCCTGGGGACCGCGACATTGCCCGACGGTTCTCGGCCGGACTCGCCGATGTCACCGACGGGTTCATCCATGTTTCCGTCGACACCGCGGGTACCAGGGTCCACTTGATGGACCAACTGTTCGCGGCGATCGCCCGACAGATCGACTGGCTGTCATTGGCGGCCAACGTACTTCACGACGCCTATCGGCACGCCGGCTTCCCGTCAGCGAGATCCGGTGAGGCCGATCTGCCTGTCGCGGTGGTCGCCGCCCAGCACGGGATCGATGCCGCCGAGTTGTACCGCAGCGTTCGGCGGGCCCTGGAGAGTCTCGTGCTTGCCGACCACACCCTCGCCCACGAGTTCCGAGTGGCGATGCTGCGGTTGTGTCAGGCGCTGATGGCCCACGGCGACGTCAGCGAAGCCGATCGTGCGGCGGTGTTGGGCTGGCTACATGGCGAGAAGGTACCTGCCGCACAGTTGCGGGCGCTGTTGATACACAACCGGATCACCAGGCACAACGCCCGGCCCATGTTGACTTCGTTGACGCGGTGGGTCCGACGTGCGGGCAGAGCGGGGGTTGTGCTGGAACTCGATCTGGCGCGGGTCGCGGTCGGGCGGCGACCCCCCGTCGAGGAGCGCGACGGTTTCTACTACTCGAAGGCCGCGGCGTTGGACGCGTACGAACTACTGCGTCAACTCATCGACGCCACCGACGAACTGGTCGGTCTGTTCGTCGCGGTGCTGCTGCCTCCGGAGTTGGTCGGCGACGAGGCCCGCGGCTTGCCCGCCTACAGCGCGTTACAGCTGCGGGTCGCCGACGAGGTCCGGGATCGTAACCGGGCCAACCCCTATGCCGCGCTGGTGCGGCTCGACGTCCGATTGGAGGCCGTCCGGTGACGGTGGTGGTAGAGCCGTCGGTCACGCACCGGCGGGCGATCGAGGCCCTGCGGGCAGGCGTGCCGAGCCTGGACGCCGTGGCGATGCTCGGCTCCGGCCAGACCGAGATCGAGGACCTGTTCCTGGAGTTGTTGGGCGCTGCCCGCACCGGCACCCCCGGTGGGATGCTCATCGGGGGCGGGTTCGGTTCCGGAAAATCCCACCTGCTCGAGCACCTGATGCGGCTGGCACTGGATGAGGGGTACGCGGTCAGCCGGGTCGTAGTGAGTAAGGAAACCCCGCTGCACGACCCGGTGAAGGTGTTCCGGGCCGCCGCCGATTGTGTTGTTGTGGCGGGCCGGAACGATTCGGCCATCGCCGAGGCCGCTGCCGAACTCGACGTGCACGGCCCGGCGTACGCCGAACTGTTGCGCTGGGCGATGTCGCCTGCCGCCAATCTCAACGAGCGGTTTGCGGCCTCGTTGCTGCTGTACGCCAAGATTCGCGACTCCGACCCGGAGTTCGCCGAGACGCTGGTGCGCTTCTGGTCCGGCGATCCGATCAGTGCCCCCGAGTTGCGCCGCAGGCTCAAGGCCGCCGGCGAGGGACCGGTCGCGCTCTCGTCGGTGTCGGTCAGGGATCTGGGCGCCCAACGCCTTCGGTTCGTCTCCCGGCTGATGACCGCCGCGGGTTGCGCCGGCTGGTTGGTGCTCTTCGACGAGGTCGAGTTGATCGGCCGGTACTCGGTGCTGCAACGCGCGAAATCCTACGCGGAGATCACCCGTTGGGTCCGAGGCAATCACGATGCGGCCGGCCTGCCCATCGCCGCGGTCTTGGCGATGACCGACGACTTCGAGGCCGCCGTCATCACCGGCAAGAAGGACCGGGTCAATATCCCCGCCAAGCTGGCAGGCAATGAACTCTCCGCCGCCGCGCAGACGGGTATGCGGATCATCGACCGCGAGATGACCTTGCTCACGCCTCCGGACACCGCGGAACTCGACCGTGCCTACGCCCGGTTGAAGGACCTGCACGCGGCCGCGTTCAACTGGAGCCCACCGGATATCGCCGGGCTGGAACGGCTCGGCGCCACCCGCATGCGTCAGTACATCCGCGCGTGGATCAACGAGTGGGATCTGCTGCGGCTGGATCCGGAGTTCCGCCCGCAGACCGAGACAGTCGACGTCCACACCGACTACCGGGAGGACGTCGATCTGGAGGGTGCGCTTGCGGGTTCTGAAACTCGCTCGATCACAGGCGCCGAGGCCGACTTGTAAGATGCACCGCGTGCAACCCGATAACGGGGTGTCGGCGGTCTTCGTGCCGGACGGGCTCCCACGTGCTGGCCGGTTCGCGTTGTGGGGCAAGGGAATCGCGGGTCCTGATACGGTCGACGTGTTCGTCAGACACGCCGGGGCGGTAGTCAAACGCGCGACCGCGGCGCATTTCGTGTCCCTCGAGCAAGCACTTCCGCTACTGCTGTCCAGGCAGCAGAAAAGCCCCGCGTTGGCAGCGTGGTCGGCCGCGGCTCTGGCCGGGTTGGAGCTGATCGCCCGAGGTCGACTCCTACCGGCGGTGACTGCGGCCGGCTACGACAGCTGGCGGATCGGCCCCTTGGAGGCTACCGACGCCGAGCGGCTGCATGCGTTGGCCGCCGCGTTACCTCCCGAAGGGCACGCCCTGGCAGTGCCCGGTTCCTGGCCTGCGGTCAGGGTACATGAGCCGGTGTCGTTGATCCGGGACTTCTGGGACGCCCTGGCCGATACCCTGCCGCGGGTGGGCGCCAACGGTCCATTCGCAGGCAGGTCGCCGACCAAGGTTCGGGGTCCGCTCGACTGGCTGCGGCCCGACGAGACCGCCAGGGTCGTACTCCAGGCTGCTCTGCCCACTGCCGCGGACGCGCCGTATAGCATCGCCGTGCGGCTGCGCAGCGCCATCGACCCGAGCTTGGTTATCGATGCCGCCGAGCTGTGGACAGCGCCACCCGCCGTCTCGGCCCGCTTCGGCGCGGACCCGGAGCCCGCGCTGCTGGCCTCGCTGCGCCGGGGCGCCCGGATCTGGCCGCCGTTGGCCGGGATCCTCGGCCAGTCCAGCCCCAGCCCGATAGCGGTCGCAGACGAGGCCGTCAGCGAACTCTTGGACGTCGCCGAGCCGTTGTCTGCCACCGGCATCGAAATATTGCTGCCCAGCGAACTGCTTGGTGAGCCACTCACACTCACGGCGGTAGCCACTCCCACCCCCGGCAGCGTCACCGATACCGTGTTCAACCTGACCGAGTTGGTCAGGTTCACCTGGCAACTCACGGCCGGCGACGAACCTCTCACCGAGGACGAACTGGCTGAACTCGCCGCAGCCAAGCGCTCGCTGGTCCAGTTCCGAGGCAAGTGGGTGAAGGTCGACGCGCAGGTACTGCACAAGGTCCGGCGTCAACGCCGGCCGCTGACCGGCCCAGTAGCGCTGGCGGCCGCACTGACCGGCAGCCTCGCCATCGACGGTGAGCTGGTCGAGTTCAAGGCCACCGGCGCGCTGTTGGCGCTGAAAGACACCTTGACGGAGCCGCCGAAGGTCGTGGCTCCTGCCTCGTTGAACGCCACCCTGCGGCCGTACCAAGAGCGCGGTCTGAGCTGGTTGGCGGCGATGGCCGAGCTGGGCTTGGGTGGCTGCCTGGCCGATGACATGGGTCTGGGCAAGACCATCCAGGTCATCGCACTGCACTTGCATCGGGAGGGCGACGGCCATCGGGAGGGCCATGGCCCGACGTTAGTGGTGTGCCCGACGTCGCTGCTCGGCAACTGGGAGCGGGAGATCACCCGGTTCGCGCCGAGCATTCCGGTCCGCCGCTATCACGGCGGCAACCGGCACCTCGAGGGCATCGCGTCCAATGAAATGGTGCTGGTCACCTATGGCCTGATCCGCAACGACGCCCCCGCCCTCGCCGAGGTCATGTGGGGCCTGATCGTGGCCGACGAGGCCCAATACGTGAAGAATCCGCTATCGCGAACCGCAAAGCAGCTGCGCGCCATACCTGCTCGTGTCAGGCTGGCACTGTCGGGCACCCCGGTGGAGAATCGGCTCTCGGAACTGTGGTCTCTGCTGGACTGGACCACCCCTGGGCTGCTCGGCTCGCTGGACCACTTCACCCGGACGCTGGCCGTCCCGGTGGAACGCTACCGGGATCCGGAGGCCACCGAGCGACTCGCGCGACTGGTCAGACCGTTCCTGCTCCGCCGTCGCAAAATTGACCCTGGGATCGCGCCCGAACTGCCTGCCAAAACCGAGACCGATCGGATCGTGCAGCTGACTGCGGAGCAGGCCTCGTTGTACAAAGCCGTAGTTGCCCAGAGCCTTGCCGACATCGAGCAATCCACCGGGATCCAACGGCGCGGTTTGGTCCTGAAGCTGCTCACCGCGTTGAAGCAGGTCTGTAACCACCCTGCGCAATACCTGCACGAGCTGCGGCCGATCGCAGGCCGCTCCGGCAAACTGGCCGCCCTCGACGACCTGCTGGAGGTGATCCTGGCCGCGGGTGAGTCTGTGCTGATCTTCAGCCAATACGTCCAGATGTGCACTTTGATCGAGCTACACCTCCAGGCCCGAGGCATCCGGACCCTGTTCCTGAACGGACGGACCATCGACCGGGACACAATGGTCGCCGAGTTCCAGGCAGGCAGGGCACCGGTTTTCCTGCTCTCCCTCAAGGCCGGGGGTGTCGGACTCAACTTGACCCGAGCCGGCCACGTTGTCCACTACGACCGCTGGTGGAACCCCGCCGTGGAAGACCAAGCGACCGACCGCGCATACCGGATCGGTCAGGACCGACACGTCCAGGTCCACAAACTCGTTACCGCGGGCACCATCGAGGACCGGATCGCCACCCTGCTGAACGACAAACGAACGCTTGCCGAGTCTGTGACCGGCGCCGGCGAGAACTGGCTCACCGAACTATCGACCGCCGAACTAGCGGACCTTGTCAGTTTGGGGGCGGAATAAGGTGGATCGCCTACCATACGGCCGGACCTGGTGGGGTAAGGCGTGGCTGGATGCTCTCACTGATCGAGCCAAGCTCGACCTCAACCGGTTGATCCGGGGCCGGAGCTACGCGCGCGGCGACCGGGTGCGTGACCTGCACATCGAACCCGGCGCCATCCGTGCGCTCGTCCAGGGCAGCCGGGCATGGCCGTACGCGGTGACCGTCACGGTTCCGATGTTCGACGACGCCACTTGGTCCAAGCTGCTCGACACAATGGCTGCCGAGGTAGGTCACCTCGCCGCGCTCCTCGACGGTGAACTGCCAGCCGCGATCGGTACCGAACAGGAGCTGCTGCCTGGCTCCGGGGAACTGGGGATCAGCTGTTCCTGCCCGGACTGGGCCGAGCCGTGCAAACATGCTGCCGCCGTCTGCTATCTGACCGCCGACGTGCTCGACGTCGACCCGTTCGCCCTGCTGCTCATGCGGGGACGCACGAAAGTCGAGGTTGTCGCTGCGCTCCGCGATCGCAGGAAACCGGCCTGGTCAGCGCCTGCCGGCATGCTTGCCAAGGACGCCTACCGACGAAAACCGGCCCCGCTGCCGACACTCGCACTGCCGGCGGGCCAACCCGGCCAGCCCACCACGCTGCCCGTTCCACCGCCCGCCGCCGCCGGCGTCACCGCCCGCGAACTCACCGAACTGGCGGCATCCGCGGCCCGCCGCGCCTGGGAACTGTTGATCTGACGTGGCCATGCGCGTACTTGCTACACCGGGAGATGAATTCGCGCTTCGGGCCACGCACCACCCGCGACCGGCGGTCGAGCCGGGTGCCGATCGCGAGATCCGAATGTCCGGACATCAGGGGAGCCACTAACGGCAGCAAGCCGTTCAGGTCCGTGGACAGGTCCACATCCATATAGGCAACCACCTCGGCGTCCGACGCCGTACCGGTGCCGCAGGGAAAATCACGATCGGCCGGGGCCGGCCTGGGTGAGTTGCGCGGATCCTGGCACCGCTACCGGCCCGGAACCCGACTCCACCTCCCAGAATTGGGAAGGCGCAGAACTTTTCCAGCGGAACACTATTTGATGTACCGTTAGATAGCGGCACATAGATTAGTAGGATTTGCGGTCCGTGAACACACTGCCAGTCAAGTTCCTGGACCGGCAGAACGAAGGGGATATCGATAACCATGAACCTCAAGTCCAAGAAGGTCGTCATTTCCGCCACGATCGCCGGCGCACTGGTCATCACGCCGGCCGCCATGGCGATTCAGTCGACCCTTGCGACGCCCGGAAGCCACGGTAACAGCAACGGCAGCAACGGTCGTGGCGGCTACGGCGCCGGTGCCGGTAACGGCGCAAGGGACAGCTTCCACGGCGGCGGGGGCGGACGACGCGCGGACCACGACTCATCCGCCAACTCGGACCGGAACCCGCACTACGAGAGCCATTACGACGGCGAGAGCTGGGTCTGGCTTCGCCGCTGACCCCATTCGCGTCATTGCTGTCGACGCGAAAACGCCCCCGCTGGCCCCGATTCAGGCGAATTCCCGGGACCATGCGGGGACGTTTTGTCGTTCCAGCGTCTGCGGCAACGGCCACCTGCAAGTCGGTCAGGCTTGCGCAACGCGTATCCACCACCCCGCTGGCAATTGCTATGACGGCACAAGCCTTTTCGTCACCACACCCGCGCGATCGCAGCTGTGTCTTGACGAACAGGCTTGTGCCTCCTCTGATCTCATCAATGGCGTAAGTAGGTCCCAGTAAGTAGGTCAGGTCAGGTTGCCGTCGATGCAGAGGCTCGAGGACCGCCACGATGGGCCCGGGCGGTTTGCGCTGAGGTCGAAGGTCCACACGGAGATAGGGCCGGCCGCCCGCCAGTACAACCCGCCTCGGCCGTCCGGGACGGCCTCGTAGATATCCTCCCTGCCCTCGATCAGCTGGCTGCCGACGCAGGAGTCCATGTAGTCGGTGCCGGGCTGCTGCGCACCCGGGCTGAACTGGCCGACGGGATTACCGTTCGTGCCAGGATTGCGGACGGTGCTGCGCCCCGGGGCCAGACCCTCACGGTTCCAGCGGGGGAAGCCGAAGAAGTCCATCTGGCACCGGTATATCCAGCCGCCCGCGGCAACTGGCACACCCTGTGGATGCGCGGTGCCCGCCCACAGGCAGGTGACGCCGACGTCGGCGCGGGCCGTGGTGGTTGCCGTGCCGAGGCTGAGCCCGCCCGCGGTCGCGGCGATCGCCGCAATCAGCGTCAGCGCTCGGACCTTCGAACCGATCTTGGCGCTACATGCCGGAAGTTTCGGCGCCGGGCGCCGTCCATTGAGGTTGATCATCGACGTTTCCTTCATCATCGGTCGCCGCCGGCCGATGCCAACGGGCCGACGGGAATGTTGATCACGTCGATTAATGTACCGCTATTTAACGGCACGTTATGATGGGTATCACCACGGGTGGGAATGATGGAGGAGTGATGGATCCCATGCGATGGGAGGTGACATCAGCAGTCACAAGCGGTGCCGTTTCGAGCGACCTGCGAGCAGTCGCAAGCGGTGCGCGAGTGCCGGCCGCGTCAAGCGTCGGGCAGGGTCTCTGCGAGTTCGGTGTCCTGCTCGAGATACCGGGCGACGAAACGGTTCACCAGTTCGGCGGTCGCCTGCCCGGGGCAGACCCGGGCCGCTGCTACCCGCTCGGCGAGGTCCGTCGGGGTGCGTTCGGACCGCTGGAACGGCTCCCACACGGTCCGGTGGAACAGATCGACGAATCTGCGGGCGATACGGTCGCAGTCGGCACGCAGCTTCTCCAGTTCGCCGAGCAGTTCGTCGGCGGGGATGCCGGCGCCCACGAGCTGGTCGAAGATGCGAATCAGTTGGCGATCCACGATTCGGTACGTCGTGGCGTCGACGGGTTCGTACAGACCGGCCGAGACCACACGGGCCAGGCCGTTCGGCACATCGCGATAGCGCTGCTCGAGTTCGGTGGCCGCGATCGTGTCGCCGGAAGACGCAACGTCGGGCTGTGTCGCATCAGGTTCCGCGACGCCGAGAATGTGGCCGAGGTCGTCACCGCGGTCCCAGGCGGCGAGCAGCTCTTTGATCCCGTTGAGCTTGATCCCCCGGTCCAGCAGCCGGCTGATCGTTTGCACCCGGTTGAGGTGGTCCGGCCCGTAGAAGCCCGTGCGCCCCTTCACCTGCGGTGGGGGCAGAATGCCTCGCTCGGCGTAAACCCGTAGGCTGCGCACGGTCGTACCGGCCTCGCGTGCCAGCTCGTCGATCGTGTACGTCACATCCCCACCCATACCTCTATGAAACCACATTGAAACATACTCGAGGTAAGCATACGTCGGCGATGCCGGACACCTATCGGTCCGCCGCCCGCTCCCCTCGCCGCCGCAACTCTTCCCGCCGTTGGAAATTCACGTCGCACAATGCAACGGTCCGCGGGCTTATCCTTCCGATATGAGTGAAGCGCAGGCTCCTCGAATTACTGTCGCGGAACGGGAACGCGCGCTGGAAGAGCTGTCGCGCCATCTCGGCACCGGGCGACTGAACCTGACCGAGTTCGACGAACGCGCCGCAATTGCGGTGGCCGCCACCACCAAAGGACAATTGGCGGAATTGTTCGCCGACCTACCCGGCACCGCGCCGCCGTCACCGCCGGTGCACACCGACAATCGGAAGAACCGGGCCGCGACATTCGCCGCGGCGATAACGATCGCCGCGGTCTTCCTGGCCGTCGCCTCGGGCAATTGGGTGTGGTTGTTGGCGGCCACAGGTACCGTCGTCGTTTTCCTGGTCGACCGGCTCCGCTGAGGATCCTCCCCCTACCACCGCGTCTGTGGCCGGACATGGTTGGCCAGATCGACCAGACGGTACCGATGCCAGCGATCCGGTGCAGTGCGAGCCAGGGCACGCAGGGATGATTCGAGCCCTTGCCGCAGTCCCGACTGGGTGACCGGGAAACCGAGGATGGTCCGGGTCGAATTCCGCGGTCTGCCACCCGCACGCAACCATTCCAGCGCGGCACCGACCACAATGACCTGCAATTGCAATGTTCGCGTGTCGTCCGGCAGCGCGTCCAGACGGGCCGCCGCCGCGGCAATGTCCGCCTCGGTGATATCGACGATCGGCCGCGACACCAGCAGCAGACAACCGGTCGTGTGCGCCACGGTGTGGTGGCGCGACACGGCAGGCACCTGGTCGAGGACCGCGACGGCCTCGAGCAGTTCGCCGTCGGCGGCGAGCCGGCGGGCCAGGCCGAAGGCCGCACTCACCACACCGTGGTTGGTCCGCCACACCGCCCGGTAGTGCTCCGCCGCGGACCGGTGCCAGCGATCGGTATCGGCGGGAACATCCAGACGTTGCAGCACCAGTTCCGCGGTGGCAGCGAGCGCCAGTTCCGGGCCGATCTCGCCGGGCAGCATCGAGTGCACGGTCTCGAAATGCTGCCAGGCCCGCTCGTAGTAGCCGTCGAGCAGCGCGGCGACTCCCACGTACCACTCGATGCGCCAGTCCGCGCCATAGCGGGGTCCCAGATCCGCGAGCAGCTGACAGGCCGGGACGGTTTCCCCCATGTCCAGATAGGCCCGGACCGCGGTCAGTGGTCCCTCCAACTCGAAGGACTCCGGCGCGATGATCGTCCCGGCACGGATGCGTTCGTGGGTCCGGCGCAACGCGTCGAGCGCGTGCCGCGGCTCGCCGTGCAGCAGCGTGGACAGCAGGTCCGCACTGGGATCCTCGCTGTCGATCAACGGCGTCGGCAGGCCCGCGACGACTTCGCCCGCCGCGAGCACGGGCATGCGCGTCATACCGTCGACGATCCCGTCGGTCTGGCCGATGAGCGTATCGGTGCCGAAATCGTTTCGCATGGAGCTGAATTCGACCGACGGCTGCGGATGTTCCAGGCCGGTGTCGATCGCGAGGACCATCCGCAGTGCACCGGCGAGCTGGCAGTACATCGAATACGCGGAGGGGAACCGGCGCTCCGGCTCCGGATCCGTGGCGCGCAGCAGCAACCGGTACAGGCACGGATAACGCTCCAGCAGCGGATCCTCGTCGGGCTCGGGTATGCCGCCAAGAAAGTGACCGTCGCGGTCCCGTGGCAGATCCAGTGCCAGCGCGGCCAACGTCCGGCCGACGGCATAGATGTCCGATACCACCGTGGGCCCGGTCTCGGTGATCTCGGGCGCCTGATAGCCGGGTGTGCCGTAGATACTGCCGTAGGAGTCCATGGCCGCGACCGCACCCAGATCGATGAGTTTGACCTCGTGCTCACCGACCATGATGTTGTCGGGTTTCACGTCGTTGTAAGCCAACCCGAACGAATGCAGATAGTCCAGCGCGGGCAGGATTTCCATGATGTAGGCAATGGCCTCGACGACCGGAATGCGATCCGGGTGGCGCAGATCGAGCACCTTCTTCAGCGATTGGCCGCCCACATATTCCATGACGATGTAGCCGTCGGGAATATCACGTGCCGACCGATGCTTGACGAAGTTGTAAATCTTGACCACACCGGGATGGGCCACCTCGGAAAGAAATTGACGTTCGGCGAGGGCGACCACATGCGCTTCGAAGTCGAGCGGGTTCTGCAATCCCTTCAACACGACCCAGCGATCACTCACATTGCGATCGATGGCGAGATAGATCCACCCCAGCCCGCCGTGCGCCAGCGATCCCTGCACCTCGTACTGATCGGCCACCAGTTCGCCCGGCTGCAGGGCGGGCCTGAAGTTGAACGGCGATCCACATCGGCCACATTCGCCGACCACGGCACCCGGTCCGGCGGCGGTTTTGCGACCGACCGGTTCCTGACACTTCCAGCAGAACCGTTTGAGTTCGGGCACTTCAGGATTCGAGAGGATGGCAGTGCGCGGATCAACCGGTGCCACCCGCGGCATCGGTACCAGGCCGGCGCCCAGCCGGCGCACGCTCGGACGCGACCGGCCACTGCGACCGGAAACGGGCTCTTCGAAGTCGATGATCGGACCGGAGACCGGCTCCGAGGTATCCAGGACCGGCATCGTCGAGCGCGCTTCGACCGGCGAGCCCCGCGTCCCCGGCCCGGGGAGTGAGAACCGTTGCGACGGTTCACCTTCCGTGGTGCGCGGCCGCGACCACGGGTTCGGGAGGCGTTGGGACGGTGCGACTTTCGACATGCCGCGGGTGGCCCAGGGGTGCGGCGTCCGCCGCGGCACCTCAGTACCGCGCATCCGCCGATTCGCCCATGGGTGCGGCAGCGGATTCTCGGAGGCGCTGGGTTGCTCCGGCATGGGAACCTTTCGAGCCTGTTGAGTCGAGGTCCCATTCTGTTCCGCCGTCCACCGCTATGCGCATGCCTTATTCCCTGCGGTGGGAATAGCTCCGCCCCGGACGAATCGTCCGGGGCGGATGTCGGTTACTTCTCGTCTGGCTCGTCGAGAACGACGACTTCGCCGTCACGCTGACGCGGCGGCCGCTCGGCCAGGACCGGGAACTGACCGGTGATGCCCTCACGCTCCTTGGCGATGCTCAAGACTCGCTTGCGGGCGAGGAACCACCCGCCGACCAGCACCGGAACCACGATGACGCACATGGCGATCACCGCTCCGCGCTGCTCGGCGCTATCGCTGAACGCCATCAGCAAGACCACGGCGACGAGGAAGACCAGCGTTGCGTAGCTCGTGTACGGCGCACCGATCAACCGGAACGACGGACGCTCCACCAGACCCTTGCGCCACCACCGCCACAGCTGCAGCTGACAGACGATGATCGCGGTCCAGGAGGTGATGGTGCCCAGCGCCGACATGTTCAGCACGATCTCGAATGCCTTGTCGGGCACCACCGCATTAAGTCCGACGCCGAGCAACGCGATCGCGCCCGTGGCGAGAATGCCGACGTAGGGCACGCCGCCACTCGACATTCGCGAGGCCAGCTTGGGCGCACTGCCGTTCATCGACATCGAGCGCAGGATCCGCCCCGTCGAGTACAGACCCGCGTTCAGGCTGGAGAAGGCCGCGGTCAGCACCACCAGGTTCATGATCGTGCCCGCACCACCGACACCGAGCCTGGAGAAAAAGGAGACGAAGGGGCTCTCACCGGACTTGAAGGCGGTGTAGGGCAGCAGCAGTCCGAGCAGCACCAGCGATCCGACGTAGAACAGTCCGATACGGGCGATAACCGAGTTGATGGCCCGCGGCATGATCTTTTCCGGATTCTCCGCCTCACCCGCCGCCGTACCGATCAATTCCACTGCGGCGTAGGCGAATACGACGCCCGTGGTGACGGTGACCAGCGGTATCAAGCCGGTCGGGAACAGTCCGCCGTGGTCGGCGATCACACTGAAGCCGGTGGTCTGGCCCTGCACCTTGAATCGGCCGACGAGGAAGATCGTGCCGACAATAAGGAAGGTGACCAGCGCGATGACCTTGATCAGCGCGGCCCAGAACTCGAGTTCACCGAACCAGCGCACCGAAATCAGGTTGATGCTGACCACCAGAGCCAGCGCCACCAGCGCGATCAGCCACTGCGGAACAACCTGGAAGGCTCCCCAGAAATGGACATAGGTGGCGATGGCGGTGATGTCTACGATGCCCGTCATGCACCAGTGGAAGAAGTACATCCACCCGACCGCGAAAGCGAGCTTCTCGCCGTAGAACTCACGCGCGTAGGAAACGAACGACCCCGAGGACGGACGATGCAGCACCAGCTCGCCGAGCGCTCGCAAGATGAAGAACACGAACACGCCACAGACGGCGTACACCAGGAACAATCCTGGACCGGCACTGGCCAGCCGACCACCCGCGCCGAGGAACAGTCCGGTGCCGATCGCGCCGCCGATCGCGATCATCTGCAGCTGACGCGGGCGCAGCGCCTTGTGGTAGCCCGCATCTTCGGCGTGCAGGGCGTCCGCTGGCGCCGACACCTCCGCGGGGGGTCGAACTGTTGTCATGGTGAAGACCTTTCACGTGACGGCGATCATATCGCTGTTCAATGTACCGCTAGTCAGTGGCACGCTCAATAGGAACCCCGATTTGTAACAATCTGGACATCAGCCGCGGATACGCCCCGGGTCCTGGACGTGGTGTTGATTGATCGGGCCGTCAACTATCGGTACGCTCAATGTGGCAACGACTGATGGAGCGCACATGGCATGGTTCGATCGGGAGTTCATCGCGGTCCCCGAAGTCCGCAAGAACCAATTGGTCTACAAGTGGCCGGATGTCAACATCCGCCGCTACAGCCGCGCCATCGTCAACGCCGACGAGATCGCTCTGTTCGTCAAATCCGGGCAGGTCGTCGCCGCCATGGGCCCCGGCAGGCATCGGATCGACGCCGATGAACTACCGGTCCTCGGCGCCCTCGTCGACACGCTCACCGGCGGCAACTTCTATCGCGCCGAGCTGTATTTCGTGTCCACCCGGGAGTTTCCCGGGATCAGGTTCGGCGGGCGCCTGGCCGACATCGCCGATCCGGTCAGCGAGCAGATCGTGACGCTGCGGGTCTTCGGTGAGTTCGCGCTGTCGGTGCGGGATCCGGCCGAACTGGTTACTTCCCTGGCAGGCACCGCCGACCTCACCGTCCCGGCTACGGTGGAGTCCTGGTGCGCAGACCTGTTGCTCAAGTCCATGAAAGTCGCTGTCACACAGGGTATTTCACAGGGAAACTGGCCGGTGCTCGGGCTGTCGGCGCAGTTGCAGCCGATCGAGGCCGCGGTGGTGCACCAAACCAACCTCACGCTCTACGAGTACGGTCTGCGCATTTCCCGGATGGGCAACTTCGACATCACCCTGGCTCCGGAGGATGCGGAACGGCTCAAGCGGCTGGCCAAGGATGTCACCTACATTCGGCTCGCCGGCGATTTCCAACGCTACGCGGCAGGCGAACTGGCGCTCGGGGCCGGTCAGGGATTTGCGCACGGCGGCACCGGCGGCAACGGATTCCTCGGCGCGGCACTGGGTTTGAATGCCATCCAGCAGCACCCGACCACCAGCCCCTGGCAGCAACAGCCGGCATCCCCCACGGCACAGCCGGTGTGCGCCGGGTGCCGGACCGCCAATCCGGCAGGCGCGCGATTCTGCATGAACTGCGGTGAGCCACTGGCCCCGCAGCGACGGCACTGCACCGGATGCGGGGCGGATCTGACTGCCGGAGCGAAGTTCTGCAGCACCTGCGGTACCGCCGCGGCCAATAGCTGACCGGCCCCGCCCCACGGAGGCTTCGGTCGCCGGGACCAACGGAGGGGACCCGGCGACCGAAGGACCGGCGTTCAGCCCGAAACAGGCGCCGCCGCAGCGGATTCCCCACTGCTCACCATGCTGCGCACCTGCCGCGCGGCCACCGACAGCGTCGCCAGATCGTGCTTGCCCGCGGCAAAGATCTCCCCGAGAGACGCACCGGCTCGGGCCAGGCGGGAGCGGTTGATCGACTCCCAGTCCGCGATCTTCTCCGCAGCGCCCTCGTACGGCTCGGAGGTGGTCAGCACATCGAGGGTCAGCGAGCGCAGCGAATCGTACAGATCGTCGCGGACCGCGAGCCGGGCCAGCGTGCGCCACCGGTCATCGCGCTCGAGGTTGGCGACCGCGTTCAGCAGTCGCTCGATCTCGAAGTGATCGTTGAGCGCGTAGTAGAGCACCGCGACCTCCTCGGTGTCCCGCTCGGCGATATCGGCCACGTCGACCACGTCCAGCAGCGGGAAGAGGTGGATGAGCCGGAACACCTCCTCGGCCAGTTCGCGTGGCGCACCATGCTCGAGCGCGCCGCGCGAGCGCACCGCGAGATCGTCGGCGAGGTATCCGGGCAGCCTCGCGGGCACCATCTTCCCCGCAAGGTCGCGGACACCGTCGCGATACCGGGCGATATCGGCGCCGATCGCAATGGGCTGTGGGCGGTTGGCCAGCAGCCACCGGGAGGCGCGATCGAGGGTGCGTTTGGTCTCCAGCTCGAGCTCGTCACGCGCCGCCGTTGCCATCGGGGTGGTGCGGATGCGCTGCCACAGTGTGTGCAGGTCGAAGATCTCGGCCGCGACGGTGAATGCGCGCACCGCGTCCTCGGTGCTCGCACCGGCCTCTTCGGCAAGGCGGAACGCGTAGGTGATGCCGCCGTGGTCCACCATATCGTTGACGACCATGGTCGCCACGATCTGGCGGCGCAGCGGATGCCTGCGGATCGCGGCATCGAACCGTTCGCGCAGCGGGGCCGGGAAATAGCCCGACAGCACCGACGCGAAGGCCGCACTGTCCGGCAGATCACCGGCCAGCAGGTCGCCCTTGAGCGAAAGCTTCACGTGCGCCAGCAGATTCGCCAACTCCGGCGAGGTCAGGCCCCGCCCCTCCGCCGCACGCCGGGTCAGCTCGGCATCCGAGGGCAGCGCCTCGAGGCGGCGGTCCACACCCCGACGGAATTCGAGTTCGGAGATCAGCCTGCGATGCACGCCCGACATGGCCACCGCCTGAGCGCGGGACAACCCCATCCGGAAGTTTTGCGAAATATTGTCGCGCAGTACGAGTTCGGCGACCTCGGCGGTCATCGCGGCGAGCAGTTCGGTGCGATCGGCGACATCGAGGTCGCCGCCGGAGATGACGGCGTCGAGCAGCACCTTGATATTGACCTCGTGGTCGGAGCAGTCGACCCCCGCCGAGTTGTCGAGGGCGTCGGTGTTCATCCGCCCACCACCGGCGCAGTATTCGACACGGCCGAGCGCCGTCGCACCGAGGTTGCCGCCCTCACCGATCACCTTGACGCGCAGGTGGTTCGCGTCGACTCGCACGGAATCGTTCGATTTGTCACCAGCATCGGCGTTCGTCTCGGTGGAGGCCTTGAGGTAGGTGCCGATGCCGCCGTTCCAGAGCAGATCGACAGGGGCGAGCAGGATGGCCCGGATCATCTCCGGCGGGGAAAGTGTGGTCACACTCGGATCCAGATCGAGGGCCGCGCGCACCTGGGAACTGACGGGCACGGCCTTGGCCGACCGGTCGTACACACCGCCGCCCTTGCTGATCAGCGACCTGTCGTAGTCCGCCCACGAGGAGCGCGGCAGCGCGAACATCCGCTCCCGCTCCCGGAACGACGTCACCGGATCGGGATTCGGGTCCAGGAAGATGTGCCGATGGTCGAATGCGGCCACTAGCCGGATGTGCTCGGAGAGCAGCATGCCGTTGCCGAACACGTCACCGCTCATATCACCAACACCCACAACGGTGAAGTCCGTTGTCTGCGTGTCGATATCCATCTCCGCGAAATGCCGCTTCACGCTCTCCCACGCACCCTTCGCGGTGATACCCATCGCCTTGTGGTCGTAGCCCACCGAACCACCCGACGCGAAGGCATCGCCCAGCCAGAAACCGTACTGGCACGCGACATCATTGGCGATATCGGAGAACGTGGCGGTGCCCTTGTCCGCGGCAACGACCAGATAGGTGTCGTCACCATCGCGCCGCACCACCCGCTCCGGCGGCAGCACCTTCCCGGAGGCGTGGTCGACGTTGTCGGTCACATCGAGCAGGCCGGAGATGAACGTGCGATAGCAGGCAATGCCCTCGTTCAGCAGTGCCTGCCGATCCGCGCTCGGATCCGAGGTGGTCGCCGGTGGCTGCTTCACCACGAAACCGCCCTTGGCACCGACCGGGACAATGACCGCGTTCTTCACGGCCTGTGCCTTCACCAGACCCAGGATCTCGGTGCGGAAATCTTCGAGCCGGTCCGACCAACGCAACCCGCCACGCGCCACCGGACCGAAGCGCAGATGCACACCCTCGACCCGGGGCGAGTAGACGAAGATCTCGAATTGTGGCCTTGGCCTGGGCAATTCGTTGATGGCGTGCGGATCGAACTTGAACGACAGGTACTCGGGAGCGTTGCCGTCGCTGTCGCGGCGGTAGTAGTTGGTGCGCAAGGTCGCGGTGATCAGCCCGAGCACGGCACGCAGGATACGGTCGGTGTCCAGGCTTACGACCGCGTCGATCTCGGCCTGCAGTCGCTCCGCGATGCCTGCGGCCCGGGCCGAGGCCACCGGGCCGACACCCTCGGGATCGAAGTAGGCGTCGAACAATTCGGTGAACAGCCGCGCCATCGCCGGCTGCGCCAGCAATACCCGGACGATATTGCCTAGGGTGTAGGCGAAACCGGCCTGCTGCAGGTACTTCGCGTAGGCGCGCAGCATTGTGATCTGCCGCCAGTGCAGTCCGGCGCGCAGTACCAGTTCGTTCAACCCGTCGACCTCAGCGCGGCCGAACCACATTGCCGCGACGGCCTCCGGGAAACGCTGCCGGACACTGCCTTCGGCGATCGGCTCGTCGCCGGACCGGGTCAGATCGGCTTCGATATCGGTGTCGATCGCGGTGCGCAACAGCGCCGCCGGGACGCGCAGCCCGAAATCGTAGATCCACTTCTGCGACCCGTCCTCCAGCGTGACGCGGTAGGGCCGCTCGTCGACCACTTCCACACCCAGGCTGTGCAGGACCGGTAGCACTCGGCTGAGCGAAACCCCCTCGCCCGCGACATAGAGCGTGAATCGCCATTCCCCAGAAGGTGATTCCACATTCCGGTACAGATTCGTGTCGATGGCGCCGTCGGCGAGGCGTTCGAGGCGTTGCAGATCGGCGAGCGCGCGTGCCGGTTCGTACTCCTGCTGGTAGCTCGCGGGAAACTCGGCCGCATAGGCTTTTGCGACCTTCGACGACACCGCGGACACCCCGGTCGCCTCCGCCACCACTCGGTCGGCCCAGGTCCTGCTGCTCGCGAAGAGCAACTCCTGGATGCGCTCCCGATTGGATTCGGTGATATCGGCCGGATCCGCGTCGGGACCGCGATGCACGGTGAAATAGACGACGGCCAAATCGGATTCACTCGCCCGGGCCGAGTACGCCACCTGCTCCCCGTCGAACTCGGCCCGCAGGATGGCCTCCATGCGCAGCCGGACCTCGGTCGAATAGCGGTCCCGCGGCAGGTAGACCAGGCAGTAGACGGCGCCGCTGCGCCCGTCGCGCCGGATGAACAGCCGGACCTGCCTGCGCAGGCCCAAATTCATGACGGCGGAAACGGTTTCGAAGAGTCGGCGGGCATCGGTCGAGAACAGCTCGACCCGCGGGAACGACTGCAGCATCTCCAGCATCGCCTGGCCGGAGAACGAATTCAGTTCGAAGCCCGCCCATTCGATGACCTGGTGCACGCGATGGGAGATGACCGGAATGTCGAGGATGTTCTCGTGCAAGCCGGTCACCGTGAAGGAACCGACGAATACGTGGTCGCCCTGCACCTGGCCCACGGTGTTACCGGCCGGGCCACCGCGGCTATAGTCGGCGACACTGACGAAGTAGAGCTCGCCGGACCCGGGCATCAGCGAATCCACCGACCCGTTGGACAGGCGCAGCACCGGCCGTGTGGCGCCGAGCACGGGGACATCGATATCGACGTTCGATCCGTTCCAGAGCACGCCGAGACCGGTGCCCGGCGTCTGCCGCGGCTCGAATCCGGCGTCGGCCGGCGAGTCGGTCCGGTACCGGTAGTAGCCGTAGCCCAGCACGGTGAAATGACCATCGGCCAACCAGCGCAACAGCTTCGCGCATTCGGGGATCTCGAGGTCATCGGACCGCTGCGTGACATGGTCGAGCCGACTCGCCAACGTGACCAACGCGTTCGCCATGCTCGGCGTATCGTCGACGACCTTCCGGAGCACCCGCAGCAGCGACGGCAGCTCGCGGTCGATCCGGTCCAGCAGCGCGGTACCGATGGACGGGCTCAGCTGCACGTGGATCCACGACTCCGCAACGGTGTGGCTGCCGCCGGCCGCCTGCCGGGCGTCGCGTTCTTTGGGTGCGATACCGCGCAGGCGCCCGCGCGAGTCGCGGACGACATCGAACACCGGATGGACGACCTCGGTCACGGTGGCGCCGAGCCTGCGCAGCGCGGTGGTTACCGAGTCGACCAGCAGCGGCATATCGTCGTTGACGATCTGGATCGCCGCTCCGAGCCCGCTGCCGTCCTCGGGACGATACACCCGGGTGATCGCCACACCCGGCATGCGGATCGCCGCCAGTTCCAGGTGGTGGCGGAAAATCTGTTCGGCCCGATCCGTGATCGTCGGCGCCGCCGCGCCCGGCTGGATCCAGCGGAAATAGGCCGCCTCCAGATCGGTGGGATCATCGCGGAACCGCTTGAAGGAAATCGTCTGCTGGGTGGGTGCCGCCATCGACCCGTGCCTTCCCGAGATTTTGAGACCGTTGTGTACGTTTTAGTACTTTACCTTTTCCATGTACCGTTGTACAGCGGCACATGAAAAAGTGTAACATCCACGATCGCTGGATCGGTCCTGGTCAAGCGCACAGATCGGCTCGTGCACGGCAGCTCACCGAGTCAGGCCCGATCGCGACAGAAATGTCTGCGCCGCCGCGCGGCCGGTGAAGGATCCCGTTTCGATGCGAAGTCCGGCCGAGATGTTCGCGTACCACACCGTTGCCGACGGTCCGATAGCCACGAAGACAGGACCGTCGGAGAGCACGGATGCGCCCGCTGTTCGCCAGCGGGAGATGGTGTCGGACAGGCGATCCGGTGAATCCAGCGCCACCGACAAGGTTAACTCCCGGCCGCCGGTAATCCCGCCGGCGAGTATCGGATGATCCACCCGGATGACACATCGCTGCGCCGAGGTCGAGGTGTCGGCCCGCTGACAGGACGCGGCCGAGCGCACCAGTTCCGGCAGGGCCTGGGCGGGATCGAGATCGGGTAGCGACGCCAGCGGCAGCGAACACGAGTGAACGATCGCGATAACGAACACCACCACCGTCACCGCGACTCCGGCGAACGCGGCGCGCCACTGCCACTGTGGATACTGCTGGGCGGCAACCTTTTCCGCACCCGCCGCAGCCTTTCCGGCACCCGCCACAGCCTTTTCGGCACCCGCTACGACCCCCGCCACCATCGTTGCGGCCGCCCCAGCCGCGGCCGCGACGCGGGCCAACGGCGCGCCACAATGCGCACACCGGGAGTCCGCACTCGTGTTCCGGTGCGAACAGTACTGGCAGATCAGATCAGAGAGCGTCAATGTCCGGTTATCACGATCGATGAGATGGCGACGGTGTTGACCGCCTGATCACCCTTCGATTGCAGGACCGTCAGAGCTATCTTCGACGCACTCACCGGCGGCTCCATCTTCGTGACCACAAGAGTTCGCTGATCCAGTGTCTGCTGGGTGTAGGTGGTCTTGTTCGAATCGTCGAACTGGTACGAAACCCTGCTGACCGTACGGTATTTCGCCCACTGGTCCGCACCGTCCGCACCGACGCTGTCCCAGCCGGGGACGATGCCGATCGAGTCGACCTGATAGGTCTTTCCGAGATCGATGGTGAGCACCTGCCCGTCGACCTTGTAGGCGCGCGCACACGACCAAGCCTTGCCCTGTTGTCCGCCAAAGGCGTCCATCGCCGGCGTGCCGCCCGGCGGGCAGTGGGCCTGTGCGGCTTTCACCTGGAGGGGCCCGCCGACGGCGACTCCGGACGGCTCGGGTTTCGACGGCATGGGCTGGGTCGCAGTGACGACCGCGAGCCGGTCCGGTTGTTTCGCCTGATCCTTCCCGCCGGTGGTGACGAGCGCGATCACGAGCAGAACCGCCATGACGGCGCAAATCGCCAGTGCCACCTTCGGATTCTTCAGCTGTGTGACGAGCTTGGTGATCCGCTCGGCGAACTCGGGCTGACGTAACGACGATCTGCGTGCCCCCGTCCCGGGCGCGGACTCGGCCGAGTTGTCCGGCGCGGCCCGTCCTCCCGAAACCTCGGAGAAATTCGACGAAAAGTCCAGCGCCGGTGCGGAATCCGGCGACTGCCCGTTCAGCAGCGCGATGATCCGTTCGCTGGCCTTCGGTCCGTCGGACGACCGGCGCTGGGGGCCCGGAGCCGCTTCGACCGGCTCGCTGGCGACCGACGGATCCGCTCCGGACGCATTCGTCAGTGCGTCACCTGCTGCCTCGCCGACCGATTCACCGGCCAACGGCCCGCTGAGTACTGGTATGGCGGTCGCCGCCCCGCCGGCCTCCCCGAACAACGGATCGGACAGCAGAGCGTCCAACACCGCATTTCGATGGTGGAGAATGACATCTCCAGCGTCCTCGGCGGGCATGATCCGGATCGTATCCAGACCGGCCCGCGCCCTTGATCTCCGCTATTCCCGCTGCAGGGAACAGTCTCCACCCGCGACCACCGTCAGCGCTTCTTCTCCTCGGTGAGAAAATATTCAGGGGGAACATCGAATACCCGTGCCAGCGCAATGATCAGATCGAGCCGGGGTATCGCGTCACCGTGGATGAGCCGATACAGGCCGGACTGTGAGACCGGAACATCCGGGTACGCCAATTCCAGGTGCTGCGCCAGCGAGTACAGCGTCAACCCGCGCGTCGATCCGTCCTCGGTGGACACCACCGATTCCGCGATCAATTCGGACAATCGACTGGAGAAGATCGCGGCCGCGGCTTGCCTTGGGGTAAGCGCGTCCTCGCCATCTTGGTTTTGGAATTGGACGCTGTTCGACTGGGAGTCCGCCACCACGCCGACAAACATTACCGTCCCGATCCGTCAGCCATCGTGCCACCCGGGTTCGGGACTGTCGCCGGCAGCGCGGGCCTGGTTCCGTTGCTGTTGCGCGCGGGTGGGCCGATGGTGGCGTCGTAGTAGCGGGTCTCGCCCCGCGGCTCGATGAGATCCACTCGTACGGTGCGCATCGGGATGCTGACATCCACCGCGGTCGCGCTGACCTGATCGATCGCCAGATCGACCGATCGACGGCGCGGCCCACCGGGGTCGGTGATGGCGACGGTGGTGTGCGCATTCGAAGCACGCGGCGGCAGATTGTCGAACACCGTGATCGTCGCCGATGCGGCACCGACGGGCGGATCCGGTTCGCCGGCCACGGCATCCGGGGCCAGGCGCAGCGAGTCGGGGTCACCGACCGCGGCGACCAGTTGCCACCAGCGGTGCGGCCGGGTCGAATGGACCTCCACGTCCGCACCGACCACCATGGCGCGCAAGACGATCTGCTGTGCGACCGGTAGGTCGGCATGCACATCGATCGTGCGTCGCCGGGGGTTGTAGCGCGCGGGGTCGAATAGCGGCAGCGCCAGCGAATGGGCCGGCTGCCCGCTGATCGAACCGAGAATCTGCCCGCTCGGGCCGATCGCGATGGCGAGATCCGCGACAAGTTCGTCGGGGGCGATATCGGCGCCCGATTCGTCGGCGGGTACCGCGCGGAGCGAGGTTCCGCTGGGCAGTGAGGCCAGTAACGCCGTCGCCTGCTTACCCCGCAAGGGACGCAGGTAGTCAGGTGGCTCGGCCGTCACCGGCGGGCCGACATACCGCGCGATCGCCCGCGGGCCGGCATCGGCATCGGTGAGGCTGACCACCAGCGTCGTCCGGCCGCGGTTCCAGGACCAGCAGTCGTCGAGGCCGGCGCCGTCGAACCGGGTCCAGTCGATCAGGAAGCTGGTCACGCTGCGTCCGGGCACCGAGGTCTCGAGGCAGGTCCAGGTCTCCCGAAGATCGGACAGTTCGACGCCGGCGTGCAGTCCCCTGGTCGCCTCCAGCAGCGCCGAGGCAGGCAACGCATGCGCGGCGATACCACGTTCCCGCAACCGGCCCGCGATGCGATGCGCCGCCGTGGCCAACGCCTTCGGCGCCACCACCGCACAGGGTCCGCGCCGCTGCAGCAAATCCAGATTCCGTTCCTGATCCAGCCGAACTACCAGCCAGGTCAAGCGGTGGCCGACCACCGGATGGGAACCGATCAGCTGGTCGTACAGCATGCTGTAGTTACCGGTCGAGCGGACGCGCTGGCCGGTGGTCACGACATCGATGTCGATGGCGAGGCCGAACTGGTCGAGCATCGGGATCAGCAGGTCGACAGGGACCGTGTCCTCGGTATAAATGGACTTCTCGGAGATGACCGTGGGCAGGTCGAGGTTGGGGGCGAGCTGGATCATCGCGATCAGCGAGGTGCCCGCGGTCCGGATGCCGCAGACTCCGGCGGGGACCTCCACGTCCCGCACATCCGGTGGGCCGGCGAGCGCGCGGATACGGTCCGCCCTGCCGAATCGGTAGTCGGCCCAGTCGAGCAGCCATCTGATCGCGGTCCGGTCGTTCACGCGGATCGCCACGTGCACCAGTAGCACGGTGACCACCGCGGCACTCGCCCACAGCGGGGTGTGCGCGGAGATACCGGTCACCACCAGGCTGCCGCCGACCACCGCGACGGCGAACGGGCCCCGTTCAACACCGCCCACCCGAATACTGGGAAGGCTCACCGCTGCCTCCGGACCGCGGTGCTCGCCCGGCTCGCGCCTACCCCGAGCAGGATGGCGGCGAGGATGACGACCGCCGCCGTAACCATCGGGCGGATGTCCTTGGCACGCGGCGGCGCGGGCATCACCAGCACCGACGAGCGAAACAGGCCGGCGGGCGGCTGCGGTGGCGTGCGATAGCTGAGTGCGGCGAGGGGATCGATCACACCCGCGCCGACGACGTTATCGATACCACGTGCCGGGGCGTGGGCGCTGGCCTGCAGGCGGGCGCTGATCTCCGCCGGGGTCTCGTTCGGGAACCGCGACCGCAGCAGTGCGGCCACCCCGCTGACATAGGCCGCGGCGAACGAGGCGCCACCGACCGGCACCAGCTTGTCGGGCTCGCCGACACCGTTGATCAGGCCACCGCCGCCGGGACCGAGCGATTCGATCGCGGTACCGGGCGCGGCGACCGAAACCCACGGTCCCGACAGGGAATCCGTCATCACCGCACCGGTCGCGGTGGTGAATCCGACGGTCAGCACATCCGGACCGAACCAGCCCGGTGCCGACACGGTCTTGACATCACGCCAGTTCCTCGGGTCATTGGGTCGCGATGGGTCGGGGTCCGGATTCTGCTCACAGCCCGTGGCGCCGGTATTGCCCGCGCCGGCCACGATCAGCGCACCCCGGACGTGCACGGCGTATCCGATGGCCACCGACAGCATCGACTGGTCGATCGCCAGGCCCACTTTCACGCAGACCGGCAGCGTCACCGTGATCACCCCGGCGCCCTGGTTCGCGGCGTGCACGATCGCGCGCGCCAGCGTCCGGATATCGACGGCGAGTTGTTGCGGCTGATCACCACTCGGCTTCTCGGCGGAAAATGCGCCGGAGCGGTACCGGATGGAGATGATCCGGGCGTCCGGCGCTACACCCGCGAAGCCGTCGGTGGGATCCGTTGCGGCGCCGATGATTCCGGCCACGAGCGTGCCGTGGGCGTCGCAGTCGGACAGGCCGTCGCCACCCGTCGCGACATAGTCGCCGCCGCCGACCAGACCGGGCAGCCGGGAATTCGGGGTCACGCCGGTGTCGATCACCGCAACGGTGACCCCGGCGCCGCGGCTGAGTGCGCGGGCCTTCGCCAAGTCGAGCGCAAGTTCCGGCGGCGGCGTGCGCGACAGGTCGCTGTCCTTCAGCACACCGGTCGCCAGGCAGCCCTTGTCCTGTTTCGTCGGAAACTCCGGACCTGGCGCATCGTCCGGCGGCGCCGGGCCGACCACCACCTGTGGCGGCTCCACCGCCACGGCCGGAGCGGCGCCCGTGAGCAGCGCCAACCCGGCCAGTACCGCGACTGCGGCCGGGCCTATCCGCATCAGATCGCCCGCATCGCGGTGTAGACGCCCATGATCCAGAACGCGATCATCGGCACCACGAGAATGAGCGCGTACTCCACCAAATCGATGATCCGGCGGGTCACCGGCGACAGCCGTCGGCCCGGCAACTGCGCCGCCGCAACACATCCCGCGACGGCCGCCGCCGCGACCACGAAGACCACCACCAGGCGGGCAGGCGCGCTTCCGTAGGCGCCGACCAGTACGAAACCGACGCCGGCGACGGTGACGGCCGCGGCGGCGGCGAGTGCGATCGCCTGCACCCGGTCCGGATACCAGCGCGACCGCATCGCCAGCAGACCGGCGATGGCCGCGGCCATGACGATTTCCCGGATCCCGCCCGGACTGACCGCGGCCGAGAACACGGCGGCCGCCGACAGTACGACCGAGGTCGCGGCGATGAGCCCACGCAGACTCGTCACCGCCAGCCGGGCGCGACCTTCGATGCCGACGACGGCCTGTTCCCGATGCCGTTCGGTGTCCTCGGATGATTCGAGATCGGCATTGTCGCGCGCGGATTCGGCATCGAAGATATCGGTCAGGGTGGCCGGTGCGACCTCGTTACCGGGATCGGGCAGATCGGGTGGCCGGATCCGGGCGATCACCACCGCCAACCGCGGCGCCGCAGTCAACAGCACCAGGCCGACGAACGCGGTGCCACCGAATATCTGACGCATCGAAAGATCCAGGTAGGCAAGGGGAATCGCGGCCACGGCCAGGGCAACTCCCAACACCGTCACCGCCATCAGCGTGGCGATCCCCAGCCTGGTCAGCCGCATCATGGCCATCGCGGCGACGGCGGCGACGACCGCTCCGGCCGCCACATTGGCCGCGGCCAACGGGCCCGGCGCACCGTAGGCGGGCGGCACCAGCATCGCACCGCCCGCGAACAACAACGGAATCGCCGACAATGCCAACCCCAGGCAGATCCGCGGGGCGAAGCTGCGCCGCCGCGCCTGCAGGGCACCCGCCCAGCAGGCCGCGCCGAGCAGCAGCGCGGGCAGCGCACACCACAGGATCGAGCCGGTCTGAGTCCACGACCTCGACAACATCGCCGCGACCGCGACCGCGCCGGCTCCCAGTGCGGTCAAGCCGACAGTCGCCGCGGTATCGGCGTCGAACTCGGCGAACTCGCGCTCATTGATCAGGGCCAGCGCATCGGTGATGTCCTCGACGACGGGGGTGAACACCTCCGCCGATTCAACCGCGGTCAACATCAATACCGTGCCGTCGACGATGTCGTGATCGGCAAGGCTGCGCCACCGGGGCATCGGCGCCTCGCCCGGACGGGCCAGACTCCACTGCCCGGTCGGCGGGGTGAAATCGACGCTCTCGTCGTCGATCGCCTTGGCGAGCACAACCAGCAGATCGTCGATGAAGGTCTCGATGGTGAACTTGGTCGGCACCACGACGTCGACCTGATAACTGGATACCAGGACCGCCATCCGAGCCCGCGCCACCTCGGCGGATTGCTGTGCCGCAGCCGCGGACGGCGAGGCGACGGCTGTGCTCATAGCCGCCCTCCTGCGCCCCGGTTGACACCGGCGCCACCGGCCAGATGGTTCGGGAAACCGTCCGCGAGCCCGGCCGCGAGTTCCTCGAAGGCGAGCAGGGTGTCCTTGTCGAGCAGACGCAGGTCGATTTCGCCGCCCTCGGCCAGATGGACGTCGTAGGGCAGGATGCAGGTCGGCCGCTGCCCGGTCGCGAACAGCCGCTCGATCGCGCCGACGTCCACAATCGGTTTGGACGGCTGATGATGTGCGATCGCGACCACCGACTTGGCGATCAGGTGCTGCATCCCGTGCGAGCCGAGCCAATTGAGGGTGGCGACAGCGCCTTTCACGCCGCCGACGGTGGCCGGCGTGACCACCACGACCGCGTCGCTCGTCTGCAGCACGCTGAGGGTCGCCGAATCCAGCACGCCCGTCCCACAATCGACCAGCAGCAGGTTGTAGTGGCGATGCAAGACCTCGACGGCGGCCGCGTATTCGCGCCCCGACAGCGCCTCATTGGCTTCGGTCGTCCAGGGCGATGCGATCACGGCCAGATCGGCCGCATTGATCGACATGAACGACTGCACCGTCGAGAAGGCCTCCAGATTCGACGCTTGCGCCAGATCACGCAGGGTCAGGCCGTACGGGTGCGGGGTGGTGCGGGTGGGCAGATCACCGAAATCCGGATTCGCGTCGATGGCGACCACCCGGTCCGGGCGCAGGGCCGCGAAGGTCGATCCGAGCGTCGCGACGGTGGTGGTCCGGCCGACGCCGCCCTTCACGCTGACGACCGCGATCTGGTAGGCGATATTGAGCTGGCGGCGGATCCGGGCGCGGCGGTCCTCGGTGCGTTGTTCGGCCGGGGACAACCCGAGCCGGAACCCGACCTTGTTCAACGCTCCGCGCATGCCGGCACTGGATTGCAGCCGCGCCCGATTCGACGCGGCGATATCGGCCAACAGATCCATCGAGGTCAACGCGGCGGGCAGCACCTCGACCCGCGGCGCCGATTCCATTGCCGAGCGGTCGATTCGATCGGGCACCCAGTGCGATGTCGCGACGGCGGGTTGCCATGGCAAGCCGCCGTTTTCGGTGGCCGCAGTGCTGCCGACAGACTCCGGACGGGTGAGCCACGCCTCCGGCGCCGGGGGCACTACCGGAACCGAATTACCTTGTGACACTGCCCCGTTCGTCGCGGCGGCGGGAACCTGCGGATGCGCCTGGGGAACCTGCGGATGTGCCTGCACAGGCTCCGGTGCGCTCGCAGCCTCCTGCGCGGCAGCGCGGCCGGTGCCATCCTCGCCCTGCTGCTGCGACTGGCCGGGCGCCCCGATCACGGGTTCGCTGCGGCTGGGGTACGGCTGAGCCGGCGCGCGGTTGTGCTCGCGAGGTCCGTGCCCGACGGTCGGCCCGGTCGGCTCCGCGGCCTGCGAAAAGTAGGCTTCGTAGCCGCCCTTGGCTCGGACGGACTCGGCCGGATGGCCATTAGTACTCGGCGCTCGGCTCATATCTGTCGTCCTCTCGAAAACCCCAGTGGGACTTTCAACCAACTCGGCTGGTGTCGAACCAGCTTCGGCCCGGCAACATTTCGATCAGTCCCCCGATGCCGGCGTGCAGAGCCGAATCGTCACCGGGCGCGAAGGTCGAACGGACTTCCCCGTCCATCGCCCTACTCGGCGTCACGATAACGCGGCCCGACAACGTGTCGAGCACGCTCACGCACACTTGCGGCTGCACCGAGACACCGTCGCGGTGTTCGAGCACCAGCACCTCCGCACGCCGCACGATCTCCTCGAACACTCGACTCAGCACACCCGCGGTATGCGGCTGCGCACCCAACTCCAGCAGCGCCCGCCGCCGATCGTCGCGATCGGCGGGCACTTCTGCGAAGTCCGCCTGCGGGGCGGTCATCGGCTGGAAACTCAGCGCCGGGCAGGAGCCCAACGCCGCAGCGACAGCGGCGGACACCGTCTCCAACTGCCGTCCCTGCTGGAACACGGGCTGGATGACGACCTCGTCGTCGCAGCGCACCGCCAATACATGGGTTTCGCCACTACGCACCAGGGACAGCCGGAGCATACCCTGCGGTTCGCCATCCAGACCGGTGTCCAGAACCCGCACCACCAGTTCCACATCCGGGCGGTACAGGCACTGCAACCAGTGCTCGACCATCGGATGCACGCGATCGCCGTCGATGATGCCCACCTCGGTGAGCTCCTGCGCGACGACAGCGCGCACCCGATCCTGGTCCTCGAGCTTGTAGATGTTGGGCAGCAATGCCAACACCGAGGGGTAGGAATCGATGCCGGCCATATCTTTCAATAGCAGCGCGGCATCGACATTCAGGTCGATCGCGATCGGATCGGTCTCCACTTCCTACCGCTACACCTTGGACGGGAACCTGCTGGCCTGGTGCTTATCGACACCGTCCATTGCATCGCCAGCCGCCTGCACGGCGTTGTTCAGAGCCTTGACCTTACCGTCGTAGGCGGTCAGCTTGTTGTTGAAGATATCCATGATCCCCTGGTAGCCCTTCGCACTCGAGCCCTGGAATTCCTGCATGAGCAGGTTGTAGAGCGCACGCAGGTTGTCGGTGTTGGTCTCCATCGCGCCGACGAGGGATCCGATCCCATCGGTCGCCGCACGGATGGAGGTGTAATTGAAGTGAATGGGCTGGGACATCGTAATAGCCTTTCTTGCCTTGGTTTGCTTTCAGTACCAGCTCGAACCCGTCAGGGGAATGAGACGTCGACCTTTCCGGCGTTGTAAGCCGCTGGCCCCTGCATGCCCAGGAAGGTGTGGTCGCCACCCTGCCCGACGTATTGTTCGCCACCGTTCGCGTCTACGGCGCTGAAGCCTCTGTCTAGCTGCGCTGCCGCGTCCAAGTCATGGGCATCGATCTTGACACCGGTATCGGTCAATGCGTCGATGATCTCCTGCAGGGTTCCGCCCAGTGATTTGCCCGCGTTGTATGCCTCGGTCAGCGATCGCTGGACCGCAGCGCCAGCAGCGCCTTTGATGGCCACGGCCAGCTCATGTTGGGAACCCGAGAGGCCGTTCAGGTGGCCCTCGAGTTCATTGAGGCAAGCCGCCGAGTTGGCGGCTCCCGTCCTCAACTTGTCCGGGTCGACATTAGTAAAAGTAGCCATTGTTGTTCCTCTCCATCAACTGGATTTCGACCTCGGCGCTTTCACCGCGGAAGAACTGGGGTACTCGATTCCGCGTCGTCGTCGGCGCGCTCGATGACACCGACCAGCACTTCCTGATCGGCGACCGACTCATCCGGACGATCGGTGTATTCGATAACACCGATCACCGGAGGCTTTTCCAATACCGGGACTTCGAACTCCTCGCCCGGCACGAAAACCTTGCCCGGCTTGCGTTCCTCGTCGCGGCGACGCCGCATTCGAGCCTTGGCCGCGGTCGCACCGCGTGGCGGGCCGCCGCGGGCCGCTGGTCCGGTGGTCACCGGATTCGACGCGGGTCCGAACGCCGTGCCCGGGCCGCGCAGCCAGTTGGATGGCATCCGGAATCCGGTCGACGCGCCCGGCATCGAACCGAGCCCGCCGCGGACCATGCCGAGTGCGACAAGACTGCCCGTGCCACCGTTCAGTCCCGCCAATGTCGTCGAATTCGGTGAGGTTCCGTAGAAACCCTGCTGGTCCAGCGATGACTCGCCGGTGCCGTCCATATTCGGATTCGTCGCCGAATCAGTCGGGGACGGCATGGCCTGATCCACATTCGAGGGCGACTGGGTGGGATCTGTCGCCGTCTGTGTGGGATCTGTCGGCGAATTGCCGGTATCGGTGGGGGTATTGGTGGGGTCCGAACCCGGCTGATTGACATTGCCGGTATTGGTCGTCGTGGTTGCGGGATGCCCCACATTCGACGTGGTGTAGCCTTGCGGCCCCGGCGGGTTGTACGTCACGGATATCGGCGGCGCGTCCGCACCACCGCCGGTAACGATGGGCGGGGCCACCATCGGCGGCGGGAACGTCGCGAGTGTCCCTAGCGCCCCGGCCGCATATCCGTACATGACGCCGGCGGCCGCCGGCCAGATCACGCCGAAGTAGATGGCTTCGTTCAGCGCGATCAAGGGCGCAGTAAGCGGACTCGTCGGGCTGGCCAGGATCAGGCTGGCGAGTTCCGCCCGGTTTTCGGCGAGCGCCGTCGCCACGACCAACATGGCCGACCGCGCCGCGGAATACTCCGCCGCCGCCTTAGTCAATACAGTCGAGGCCTGCTCGGCGACAGCGGACTGCTCCCGCAACCAGGCCGCGTGATTGCGGAATGCCGCCTGCGCCTTGTCCGACGACGGCCCGGTATATGTCCCGCCCATCTGAGTCATTGAGCCATCGGTAGCACTGGCCGCGGCCGCCAGCGCGGCAGCCACGGTCGCATACGCGGTTGCGGCGGCGATCGTCGGAGCTTCGCCCGGGCCGGTGGTCAGCTGGAAGACATTCACTTCGGGTGGTAACGCGCCGAATGCGAACGGTAGCGACAGCAGCATGACATCAGCCTTCGCTCGAATTATATCTGCTATTCCACAAAGGCCGAACCCGAGGTGAGAACATTCGCGCCGCCGATCATATCGCTGCCCGAATAGGCCGCAGCCACTTCCGGCAGCACCGCCGCCGCGTCCGCGTGATACCCCATCCCCGGTGTCGTGCAACCGAAGAACCGTTCGCCGTATGAAAACGTCGCCACTGGATACAGCGCACTCACATCGTCGATTGCCGGTGGCAGCGCGACGCAAGCAGCGGCCGCTGCGGTCAGCACCTGCATCGTGTCAGCGTTGGTCATGCCGAGTTGCGCGCTGATAACGGGGAGAAGCTCCGGAACAATATCGAAGGACATGGACGTCTCCTAACAACTGGCGCCGACTCATACTGAGTGGTTACAGAAGGAACGCTAAGCCATTCCCAACAATGGGAATGCAGTCGACAGACCGCGGACCAGCATCTAAACGTGTCGGTCGTCTCAATCCTGCGGCGGCGCCCAGGCAGCCTGAACAAGATCCTTCCGAGAGTGCAACGGCTCGACGAAGATGCCCCGGCCCACCGGCTGCTTCATCGGCTTCACATCGCCGATGAGAATGCCGTCCAGTTTCGAGCCGTCCATGATGAGCCCCGACGAGTTGAGGTTCTTGATCTGCCCGAGCACGTTGTCGTACATCGCCGTGTCGGCCTGTGCGATATTGCGTGCCACGATGACGTGCAGACCGGTATCCCTGCCGTCGATGATGATGTCCTTGAGCGGCTCCAGCGGATTGCGCAGACCGCGCTGGGCGACCATGTGATAGTCATCGATCACCACGAAAATCTCCGGGCCCGTCCACCACGAGCGCTCCTTGAGCTGCTGTGAGGTGACGCCGTCCGGCGCGCGGCGGCTACGCATCTTCTCGGCGAACGGCGGCAGCCCATCGAGCAGGTCGCGCTCGCTGGTCAGGTACCCGACCAGTTGCTCCTCCGGTACGGCGTCCATATGCTGGCGGCGGTAGTCGATCAGCAGCACCCGGGCCTGATCCCTGGTGAACTGCCTGCGGATCGACTCCAGTAGCGACGCGAGCACCGTCGACTTACCCGACCCCGATGATCCCACCACTATGAGATGCGTCGATACCCCGAAATCGACCGCGGCGGGATGCAGATCGGATTCGCGGACGCCGAACGGCACCACAAGTCGCTGCGCCGGAGTCGCCGGTTCCGGTCGGCCCGCACGAATCTCGTCCAAGGTGATCTGGGCGGGCAACAGCTTGACCTCGGGCGCCCGGCGGCCCTGGTAAGTCCGGTGCAGCTGATCGATCGCGGCCGTCATGCCCCCCGTCGACTCGGCCTCCGCCACCCCGTCGATCCGCGGCAACGCGGTCAGCATGTGCAGCGCGTCATTCGAAATACAGCGACCGGGGCGATCCGGTGGAATCGCCGAGACCACATTGCGCTGTCCCATGAACACGGTATCGGTGAGATCACCGAGCCGCATCTCCAGCCGGGTCTGCAGCAGGTCCTTGATGGCCGGGCGGATCGCCGCCCACCGCGAACTGCTGATCACCAGGTGGATGCCGTAGTTGAGGCCCTGCAGCGCGATCGACTCCATCACCGGCAGATATTCGTCGAAATATGGTCCGGTGACGGCGAATCCGATATCCCAGCCGTCGACGACGACGAAGACATCGCCGTGCTCGTCCCCACGCGCGGTGAGCTCCGCCGCCTCCCGCGCTACGGTGCGCCGACGCCGGAACTCACGCATGCTGTCGATACCGAGTTCGGCGAACAACGCCTGCCGGCTCGCGATGAGGTTGGTGACGAGTGCGAAGGTCCGCCGGATCCGATCGCCGTCGCGCGACGACGCGACCGAGCCGACGTGCGGCACGTTGCGCAGACCGGACAGACCGCCGGAGAAGTCGAGGCAGTAGAACTGCACCTGCTCCGGGGTGTGGGTCAGCGCGGCGGACATCACCAACGTCTGCAGTGCGGTGGACTTGCCCGACTGCGGACCGCCCACGACGGCCACGTGACCGCCCGCGGCGGACAGATCGACCGACCACACGTCCTGGCGTTGCTGGCGCGGCTTGTCCACGATCGCCAGCGGCACTTGCAGCGTCCCGGGCGTCACGGCGGGCAGCAGCTTGTCCAGGGTGGCAGGCGTGGTCAACGGCGGCAGCCACATCTTATGGGCGGGCGTGCCGTATCCGGCCAGTTGCTGCAGCGCCGTCTCCATCACGGTCAACGGCTCGCTGTCGGGCGTTTCCGGCTGCGGCACAACGAATTCGGGCTCGACGGGCGCGGGCCGCACATCCACGATGTGCGTCGTGGTGAATTGCTGGGGCGGCCGATAGCCGCCGCCGGGCCTGCGAGCTCGTTGCGCGCCCGCCGTCGAGGTCTGCACGGGCGCGGTGTACGGCGAACCGACATAAGCGGCCTGGAACCGCTGCAGATCGCCCGAACCGACGCGTAGATAGCCAGCACCCGGCTTCTTCGGCAGGTGATAGGCATCGGCCGTGCCGATCGCGTCGCGGGAGTCGCTGGTCTGGTTGGTGCGCAACGCGATTCGGTACGACAGGTGCGCCTCCAGCTCACCCATCCGGTTAGCGGGCACCTTCTGCGAGGCGAGCAGCAGATGGATACGCAGCGAGCGGCCCAACCGGCCGATCGCGACGAACAGCTTCGAGAAGCTCGGGTGGTGCTCGAGCAGTTCGGCGAACTCGTCGAGGATGACCAGCAGCGTGGGCAGCGGCGCGAGCTGGGCGCCCTGCTCGCGGGCCCGCTCGTAGTCGGCGACGCTGGCGAAGTTGCCCGCATCGCGCAGAATTCGTTGCCGCCTGCTCATTTCGCCGTTGATCACGTCTTCCATACGGGTGACGAGATCGGCTTCTTCCTCCATATTGGTGACCACGGCCGTCACATGGGACAGCCGGTCGAAGCCGAGGAAGGTCGCACCGCCCTTGAAGTCGACCAGCAGCAGGTTCAGCGCATCCGGCGGATGGGTCGCCACCGCCGAAAGTACAAGGGTCCGAAGGAATTCGGACTTTCCCGAGCCGGTGGCGCCGATGCACATGCCGTGCGGGCCCATGCCCTCCTCGGCCGATTCCTTGATATCGAGGAAGACCGTGCCCCCGACCTGATCGTGCCCGAACGGGATGTTCAGCCGGGACCGGTCACCATCGCGGCGCCGCGGCCACTGCCGCTCGACCCGGATCGCGCCCGGATCCACGATGCCGACCATCTCCTCCCACGAGGTGCCGCCGCTGGCCTGGTCGGCGACCACCGCCTCGACCACCGTCGACAGCCGATACGGGGAGATGTTGCGGGCCAACGCCGTAGCCGTGGTGACCGACATCGCGTCGGCGACCCCGATCCGCCGCAGCCCGCGCGGGGTCACCTCGTGCAATGACCGATCGGCGTTCGTCGTCAATTTCAGTGCCCGGGGCAGGGTCTGCTCCGTCCTACCGAGCCGCAGCCAGGTACAGCCGTCGATACCCGAGATATCGCGGTCGGTGGCCGACCCGCCGACATCCACGATCAGCAGATAGTGCTTGCGGTCCAGTGTCGGTTCGGAATTCGCCGAGAACGGACCGCGGTTGAGCCCGGCCAGCACCTTCGCCCGCAATTCGGCGACGCTGCGATACACCATCCGGCTCGACCCGATCGCGTCGGTTTCGCGGGGATGCTGGGTGTGCGGCAACCATTTCAGCCAGGACCACGCCGGCGTATCTGGATCAGAAAGCACCGCCGCGACCGCGACCTGGTCTGGACCGTGCAGCACCACGACCTCGGCGATCATCGCCCGCACCAGCCCCGCCACCGTGGCCGGGTCGCCGTCGATGCCGATTTGCGGAGCCGACAGCAAATTGATCGCGACGGGCATGCCGCCGACGGTGGAGTATGCCTTCGCGAACCTGGTCACCTCGACAACGCCGACCGGGTCCAGGTCGGAGGTCGGCGCGGCCTCCGGCACGATGACACGCACCTGGTTGGCGATCCGGCCCCGGCCCACCCGCACGCGCAGGAACTGCGGGCTGGCAACCTGCACCTCCCACATGCGCTTACCGCCGATCAGCGCGGCGACCTCGGCCGGTCCCGGATGGGTGTAGCGCAGGAACGTATGCAATTCGGCTTCCGCCACATGCACGGTCTTGCGGTTATCGGTGATGCTGCGCAGATAATCTTTGCGTTCTTCGTTGAGACTCGCGGCGCCGGCGCCACCGCCCCCGAGCGCACCGCCCATCATGCCGCCCATCGAGACCAGCATCATGACCGGGAACATCATCATCATCGGCGACATCTGCCCGCCGCCGCGGAACATCATCACCATCATCCCGACCATGGCCGACATCATGACCACCGGCATGATCATTTTGAGCCGGGACGGCGGCACCGGCTTGGGCAGTTCGGTCGGCGGCTGCAGCCGCAACTCGGTCACCGCCGGCGCTTTAGGTCCGCGCACCATCCGAGCGGGCCGCACGAATCGACGCGTGCTCGTCACGATGTTCCGCCTGCGAGCCCGATCGCGGCCTTGTCCGTGGGGATGCCGTCGTGCTGAATCTGGGCGTCCTGCTGCGACAGGGTGGGACCGACCGCGAACAGCGACACGATGCTCCAGGGCGCAGGGACCGGGGCCCGCAGCGCCAACGCTTTCAGCGTCTGATCGGAGGTACCGCCTGGGCCGGCGTCGACACCGTAACGGACGCCACTGTCGGAGATCCAGAACAGCGACTCCCGCCGGGGCGATCCCCGGTCCACCCCGGTCACCTGCACGAAACGGCCCGTGGTTCGCGGCAGATAAGCGGCGTCAGCGGTGGTACCGCGGGATCCGGTCGCGGTCACCAGATCGACGGCGCGGTACTGCTCGTCTGTCGTCAACGGCAGCTGCCGTCCCACCAATAATTCGATGGCGGCATTCGGATCGGTGCCCGAACGCGACCAGTGAAAGCACGTCACCCCGAGCCGCCCCGGATCCACGACGTGGACCGGACGGTTCGGGTAGCTCGCCGTACCCGGCCACGCACCGGGTCGCAGATTCGCCGCGATCACATCCGGCCCGACCGTCCTGGTGCCGACCGAGCCGTGCGAGTCGGCATTGCGGATCATCGCCGCCAGCACCGAATTGACCTGCACCACACCGGATTGCGACACCAGGTAGTAGGACGCGCCACGATCCGGCATGGATACCGTCAGCACCGAGCCGACCGGCACGCTCAGTCCCGACGACAACGTCACGGTGTCTCCCGAGCCGGGCACCGTGGGCACCCGCAATGGCGGTGCTTCCGGGATGGCGCCGATGAATCCCTTGGAGGCGGACACCACCGTCGTCGTCGGATCGATGCCCAGCGCCAGGATCACCGCCGAATCGCGCAGATCTATTGCCGCGCGGACGATTTCCTTCTGTTCGTCGGCGTATACCAGCCAGGTGGTGGTGTCATCGCGCAGCAGCCGGGCCTCGGTATCACCGAGTCCGCGGATCGCATCACCATCGACGGTGAGCGGACCGCTGATCGCGGTGGTACGCACCGGGGACAGGGCAACCGTCGGTAGCCCGGTCGCCGGATTGACCGGGGCGGCCGCGCCGATCTTCGCGGTATCGCAGACCGTCCACGACGAGTTCGGGTCGCCGTTATCGGCGATCGTGCCCGGCGCGCCCGGAATGCCGACCCACGGCCCGCGCGGATACTTCGCCAGTTCCTCGCGCGAGACCTGCACCGGATTGTCGGGCGAACCGATGATCAGCCGCGCCGAGGTCAGATTCAGCGCCGGATACATCCTGGCGCCGACCCGGACGAACAACGCGTCCGTGTCCTTCTCCGCGATGATCTTCGAATCCCCCACCGTCTTGGCGGGTTTGAAGAAGGCCAGCACGGCGGCACCGGCGATCAGCACACAGGTGAGCGCGATCCCGATCGTCAACGCGGTGGACCGACCGCGCTGCGGATCATCGATCATCGAAGCGTCCCGGCGGACCAGCGCATGCTCGATGCGGCGCAGCAGAAAACGCCAGCCCGAGATCTGGTGCTTGGTCACCACCCGGAAGCGCGCCACCAGGTCAGCCTGTCGTTGCCGGCGCTAGGCCCGCCAAAGCGGCGGCGATGTCGAACGCGTCGATGGTCATCAATTCCTCGTTGCTCATCGACACCACGTCCACGTTGTCTCTGGTGAAGCGGTAGTCTCGCTCGGCCTCGGCTGCCTCGACCACATTGCGCACGAAACGCCCATTGCCGACCAGATCGATCAGCCTGCGCCCGTTCCTGGTCTGCTCCGAGAGCTGTTCGCAGCGCTCGCGCAGCACCTCTCGGGCCTGTTCGGACAGGATCGAATCCTTGTTGCGCGCAATGTGATCGGCGATCTGCACCAGTTCGGGCGCATCGTAGCTGGAGAACCGGATCCGTTTGGTGAAGCGGGAGGAGAGGCCGTCATTGGAGGTCAAGAATCGGTCGATCTGATCCTCGTATCCGGCGATGATCACGACCAGCTTGTCGCGGTCGTTCTCCATGCGCGCCAGCAGGGTGTCGACGGCTTCCTTGCCGAACGCGTCACCACCGGACAGGCCCTCTTGGATCAGCGTGTACGCCTCATCGATGAACAGCACCCCGCCCAGCGCCGAGTCGATCAAGGCATTCGTCTTCGGCGCCGTATGGCCCAGATGCGTGCCGACCATGTCGTTACGGGACACCTCGATCACCTCGGCGTTTTCGACGACGCCGAGACCCGCGAAGATCTTGGCGATCACCCGGGCGATGGTGGTCTTGCCGGTGCCGGGCGGGCCGGAGAAGATCAGGTGCTGCGAGCGGGAATCCACGGCGAGCCCGCGCTTGGCCCGCACCTGGTCCATCAGCACACCCGACTTGAGCCGATCGACCTGCTCCTTGACCGAGTCCATGCCGATCTGCGTTCGCAGCAGATCGGATGCCTCGGCCAGCAGCGTTTCCCGTTCCGCGCGCGCGGCGGTGGCTGCGACCTCGGCCGGATCGTCACCGGACTTCGGATCCCACTGGTTGGTTCGCGACGCAATGACCGCCGCGGTGGTGACCTCGAGCCGATAGGTCTTGTCCCGTACCGCGCGCTGCCAGTCCGGGCGATCGGCCCACAGCGCGGATCCCTGCAGCCCCTTGAGGATCTTGTCGGCGGCATCGTGATCCCCGTCCTGCCGCAGCAACATGCCGAGCAGGAAATGCGCGTCCGCCCAGATATAGGACAGATTGCCGGACTGGCTGTCCTCGACGATGCGCTGTGCGCGCGGCAATGCCTCACCGAATCGGCCGAGGTGTGCCAGCGACTTCGCCGTCATCAGTTCGGCCGCGATATCTAGCAGTCCGTCCTCGAGGTTGGGCTTGGCGTTGCGGGCGGCGAGCACATCGAGCCACTGCCTGGTCCGGAAGAACAGCGACATCCGGACGAAGTCGGCGACATCATCGCGCGGCACTTCATCGAGAATGGCCGCCGCTTCCTGCCATTCATCACCCTCGGCGTAGGAGCACGCCTGGGCGATGGCGATCTGATCCCGGTCCGCCATGGCGACGCGCAGCCCGTAGATGCCGATTTCGACCTGACACCACAGCGCCCGATCGACCAGCCCGGCCCGCTGCTGATCCCGATAGAGGTTGTGCACGGACCGATAGGCCCCGTAGATCACTTCGGCGGTGACCTCGCCTGCCATGGCCCGGCCCAGCCAGGCATCGCACATATCCGGATCCAAGTCGGTGGCTGCCCGAAATGCCGCTGCGGCATGATCTTGGTTACGCACACCCCCGGCGACCAGCGCCAGACTTTGAACACCTGTGTAGAACGCGTCCTCGGCCGCAGACAACTCGGACTTCCCTTCCGACGATCCCGATGACCGAAGATAGCCATTTCGGGTCTTGTTCCGACCCTGCGCTATTCCCAACCTTGGGAATGGACGCCGCGACGGCCCTCATCCGGTTAACATCACGTCAAATAAAGGTACACTGTTGATTGTGCCGTCATTTAGCGGTATGTTTACTTCGGGTCGGCGGTCCCTCATCCCGCAGACCCGGCCCCGCCAGCGGCGGTCGGCGGCCGTGCCCCCGGCGGTCGGCCGCCGCGCGGTATGGGGCGGGTCGTCGCTGCTCACATTCCGACGATCCGCCCCGTGCGGCGGCCGGTTGGCACCCCACACCCACCGGTCGCCGCACCGTCCTATCGGCCGGCATGCCGGCCGAGAAATTCCGCGATATGGCGATGTGCTGATCGATCGCTGTGCTGATCTATCTATGTCGACGACTACCGATGCACCGGCCGCGACCCGATGGCGGGCGCCGCGGCGGGCTTCGACCACGGTGTCGCTCCCGGCTTACGCCTGTCGGCCGAATGACCTTCCGGCAGCCGGAAAGCCCTGGGCGGCACGGCACTCACGTGCGATGTCATCGGGCATATCGGCGGCTATCACAACACCCGCACGACGACGGCGTTATCGGACATGCGCGACCACTTGACGGTCGACCCGGAGTACGGTGCCTCGATCACCATGCCGTTGCCCGCGGCGAGCTGGACATGCTCCGGGCCCCGGGCACTGAACGAACTGGCGGGAAAGACCAGGTCGCCCGGCCGTACATCGTGCGGGGACACCCGGACCCCGCTGTAGATCTGTTCGTAGGTGGTCCGAGGCAGCACCACCTCGCCGCCGCTGGCCTGCGCGATCGCGTATTGGGTCAGCCCGGAGCAGTCGAAGCCGCCGCCGCTGGGCCCGCCCGCTCCGCCGCCACCCCAGATGTACGGCGTGCCGAGCCAAGCGCTGGCCGCGCCGACGGCCTTGCCGCCTGCGGTCCCGTCCGATGGCACCCGAGGCGTAGTGCGACGCGATAACCGGGCGACGGACCGCGAGCGAGACCGCCTGCGACGACTCGATGTGGTGGTCTTGCGGCGGGTCGTCGCCGCAGTAGCGGCCGGCACGATCTGCGCGGCCCGCTGCTGCGCCGCCGCGACATCGGCATCGACCTGCCGCGTGGCGTTCGTGATGGTGACCCGTGCGGCATCGAGTAATGCCGGTCCGCTGAACCGGGTATCGCCGACCGCCGCTATCGCCTGCGCCCGTGATCCGAAGTCGGCGATCTGATCGGCCAGCCGGTTTCGTCCGGCGACTGTTCCGTCACCCGACTCGGCGACGGCCTTGCGCATGACGCTGTCGCGCCCCGCATGCGATTCGGTCATCGCCAGCTGCAGGCCGTGCGCATCGGTGTAACTGGCCGCCGCGGCTGCGGTGTGCGCCTGGAGTTGGTGCGCGACGGCCTGGACGACGGTCATCGACTCACCCGGATCGGGTTGTCCTTCGCCGTAGAGCCCGAGCAGCGATTGCAGAACTCCGTGCAGGTCGTCAGTCAGTGTGGGTGGCATCGGACCGACTCGCCATCGCTCATAACCGACCGCCTTCCAGACCCAGCGCATCCATTGTGCCGACACTCGTATCCCATTGCTTCCCAGTCCTGGGACACATTCGACTATGCGGCAACCGCACCGTGTCCGGGCGAATTGCATTCCCAAGGGCGGGAAGCCAAGACAATAGTGAGAACTTCGACGGAGGCGGTGTCCACGATATGGCAGCTGAGGTGGGCTCCACCGGTCATTACTTTCTCGTGGAGCTGAAGCCACGTCCCACGGGAGCATCAACGGGCCTGAAGGCCTACATCTCGATGGCCGAAGCGGAAATCCAAACCGCGGTCGACATGTTGGGCAGAGGCCTCACCGACCCGCCACCGAATGTGGACGACCTCTTGCAGCCGGTGGTATACGAGAGCCTCGGCAGCGGGCTGACCGCCGACCAGTACAAGCAGGCCCTGGCCACGGTCGCTTCCAAGCAAACCGCGCTCCTGACCATGGACAATCAGGTGATCCAGACCGCCATCGTGATCTCGGCCAGCAACGATCAAACCCTGACTGCCATCGAGAACATAGTCACAGGCCTGAATAGCCAACTCGCAGCCGTCGGATCAGGCAAGCTGACATCCCCTACCGAGGTGGCACTCATGAAGAATATTGCCACCGCGGTAGGGGACGTCTACGCCATGGTCACTGCTGTTGCCACGTCGAACGCGAATATGGCGGGCAGTTCCGCCAGCAGCTCGGCTTCCAGCAGCGGCAGCTCCGGGAGCAGCGGTTCCGGCAGTAGCGGATTGTCGTCGCTGGTGCAGGGGCTCGCCTCGATGGTCCCGATGGTGGCGATGGTGGCCGCGCCGATCGTGCAGGACTTGCTGAAGAAACCCGAGAAGAACCCCGACGCGCAGCAGAACCAGAATGGCCAGCAGCCCGGCGCGCCGGCGGGTGCCGCACCGGCGGGTGCCGCACCGGCGCCAGACACCGCGGCCCCGCCGATCACGACGGCGCCCGGCGGCGTCGGACAGCTGGCTGCTACACCGGCGGCACCGGCCGCCCCCACAACCACTGCTCCGGCGTCGAATTCACCCGTAGTGCCAGCCGCCCTTCGCCGGACGACCCGGCGCCCGGCGACGCAGGTCAACTCGACTCAGGCCAGCGATGTCGCCGAAACCGAGGAGCAGTCGGACGAGGCGATCATGCCGGATCCAGCTGTGGCTCAGGCTTAATCGAGCCCGGGCGGCGCAACCGAGCCTTTACCCCTGTCGGTTCGGGCCGTTGCCGAGTATCATCGACCGCCCGGTTCGACTCGAACCGTGGCGGGGTTCGATTCAGATCGTGGCGGGTGCGGTCACCGCTGGCGGTGCCGTCGGTGCGGCAGGCGCCGCCGTCACCGCACTCGGCGCGGGCGGATTGGCCACCAGCTGGGCGGAGTTGTCGGTATTGGTGCCGCCGGGATGGCGGTAGCCTTGGAAGTCACCGTAACCACCCGTGCGACCGTCCGGCGGATTGTTGGGGTCGAACTGCGGGACGAGATGCCCATCGATGATGAAATATCGTCGCCCATCCGCACTGTCCACGACCACCACTGCGGTGCGATTCGCCCACTGCACGACATCACCGGTATGCAGGTTCCCACTGTCGGCCGTCGTCCATGATGACTCCTGCCCGGCCGTCCCCGCATATGCGGCCCGCGCATTGCTGCCGTTCGGATTGTTCAATTCCGTGTTCACCGCCTGCGCCACCGACGACGACACCTTCTGCGTCTGCGTCGAACCGTCGGGCAATTTCACCTTCATATCCACCATCGACTTGGATCCGGTGAGAGACGGCGGCGTGTCCGCCGTGGCGGACACTACGCCCGATGCCGTATCGGTCACCGTGGACGGCGCGGTGGCCGCGGCCTGAACCGCCTGCGTCGCACGCGGATCTTGCCCGCTCTGGTAGTAGGGATCGTTACTGATGCCGCTATTGTTGTTCTGTTGCTTGTTCTGGTTCAGGCTCTGCATCAGTTGCGCCAGTTGCATCGTTTGCATCATTTGCGCCGTCGAATCGCCGCTCGAACTAGCGGTGGTGCCGTTGCTGGTGGGGGCACCGTTGTTCGACCCGCTGGCGGACGGATTTGTCCCGCTGTTGATCTTGTCGATCGCGGAATTGATTGCGGACAACATCGCGGAATTCGAGGCACCCGTGCTGCTGGTCGTATCCGTACTGCTGGTACTGCTGGCGGCGGGGTTCAGCAGGTCTTTGAAGGTGCTGCTCCAGTCGGTGGGCGTCGCGGACGTGGTGCCGCCGCCGTTAGAGTTGGTGCCGTTAGAGTTGGTGCCGCCAGAATTTTTACCATCCGTCGCCTGATTACCGGCCTTCGCCTGACCATCCTTGTAACCTTGCCGGTAATCGGGTGAAGACTTGTCGATCGCAGCCTTAAGTTTGTGCATCTGATCATTGACGTCGTCAACCTTGGTCTGCACGTCGTTTATTACGCCGGCGACGGATGCTATGAGCTTTTCCTCGACACTATGCGGGATCTTGTTATCGGCCGTGTATGTGTCCGTGTACGGCCCATAAGCGCCTGCTATATGAATATTGACGGAGGCAGCCATTATTTTCTCATTGAGACCATCGACCATTCCTTTTATTTTACCGAGAGCCTCGGTAACGAAGTCGGGAACCTTGCCGATGTCCGAGGTCACATTCTGGTCATGCTTGCCCAGTTCGGATTTGACCGCATTGATGGCGGTTAGATGGTCCGAGTAACTATTGGTCAACGCCGAGTGATTCTTGGAATCGACGAGCCCCGCCTCCACCAGCTTCTTGACGACATCTGGACTTTTTTCCGGATGCCCAGCACGCATCGGGTCGACGAGTGCATCTATTCCCTGCTCACCCGCGTCGATTACCGCCTTCAAGGTACCGGTTTCACCCCTCGGGTGTTTCAGCGGAAACTCGATATTACTTTTGTCTTCGGGATCAAATATCTTCTTGCCAACCGGCTTACCGCCACTTATCGCGGTGACAGTTCCGTCACCGCCCAACTTCACTGCCGTATCGGCAAAACACGCAGCCGCGGCGGGATCGTTGACGGTTCCGAGCCGTTTTCCGTCTTTGCCCAAAAGATACAGTGAACCGTCGGACGATGTGTACACCTTGGCGCTGGCGAGCTCTTTGGGGTCGACACCCTTCTCGAGCTTCGGGTCCCACGTCTTTTCGACGCTACCGTCCTTGCCGGACAAGACCATCTGTCCATTAGGGTAGTACGTCAGCTTCTGGTCGCCGTTCTGCAGCGACTCCCCGGGGGCCAGGTACTGACCGAACCCCATCGAGTCCTTGCCGTTCGCCGACTCCCCCGGGGATGATTCACCGCTCATTCGGCTCGTCCTTCACCGATTAATTTGTTACGCCGGTCCGGGGCAACCCTGGGCGCAACGTCTTCGGGCGGTGCGACCACGGCAGCATTCGGAGGGCCAGCGGTGACCGCTGGGGCCGTGGCCGTGCTAGGAGTGACCGCCGGACGCACGGCGCGGTCGGTGTCGGAGGTGGACACAGCAGCCGGAGTCGCCACGAACAGAGGATGTGCCACGATCTGCTCGTGCGCGTAGACGGCGTCGCGTAGGGACTGCCTGGTCGGCTCGCCCGCCAGCAGCAACAACAATTCGTTGCATCGGCGTTCGAAAACCATGGCACGCAAATCCGATACCTCGTCATCGACGCGCAGCTCACCCAGCCCGACCCTGCCGACATCGACCCGCCGCGACAGCATCTGCGCGACCAGCAGGTCGTCGGCGTCGCGCAGCTCGTTCCACAGCTCGCGCGGTACCGGCTGCCCGGATTGCGCGAGCGCCAGGATCCGTTGCCGCACCGGTCGTGCGGCGCTCACCGCGGCCGGAGTCGCAACTGAGCGACCGACCTGCGCATGCGCGTCCGCCGCCAGTTCGAGACATTGCGCCCGCACCGCCGAATCCGGCACCTGCGCAACCTGTTCCAGCGCCCCGACGGAGCCGGTCAGCCCCAGCCGGTCGGCCGTGTTCGGTGCGAACTCGCGTAGATCGAGGTCGTAGGCCGGACCGACGAGCCCCGCCATCGCGACATCGCCGAGCTGCGCCCGCAGGCCTGGATCGATCGGTCCCGACGACACCAGCGCCGACAGCCGCGCATTGGCCTTCGGTCCCCAAGCCAGTCCGAACTCCACCAGCACGCGCGCCGGATCCGATACCCCTTCCCATGGAGACCCGCTGCCGTCGGCGCCGAGCAGCTCGTCCCACAGCCACGGTGTGGACACCTCCCGGGGCAGGAACACCCCGGCTGGCAGCCACCCGCGGCCCTCGTTCGAGGTGATGAACACACCGATACCAGCCGGGCTGCGCATTACTGCTACAGCCCACGCCATACCCACCGGCGAATCCGCGGCCGCCAGCACGCCGCTCAACAATGTCCTGGCGAGGATCAGATCGTCGTTCACCTCGTCACCCACCACGTAGGCAGGTTCGGCCGCCTTGTCCTTTGCGGCGGCGACCGCCGCGGCGAATGGTGTCAGCGGGGGCACCGGGATCGGCATCGCGTCCCCGGTGGGCGGCTGCGTGGTCTGATCCTGCATCGGACCGCCGTACCCGGCTCCGACAGCCGGGCCGGAGATGACCGGGCCCGAGGTCACCTCAGCGGGCGGCACCACACCGTTGGTGCCGACTGGCGACGTCGTGGGCGGCACCACGCCGTTGCCGGTGGGCGATGTCGCGGGTTCGGTCGATCCCGGAGTCATCGCCGGACCGGTCCCGCCCGCATGTGGCACCGCACCGTTTGTCCCCACCGGTGTCGCACCGTTCGTCCCCACCGGGGTTTCGGACGAAGTGGGCCCGCCACCGGGGCCGGACGGCCCACCGGGCGGAGGCGTATGCGAATCGGAGCCGCCGCCCTGCGGTGTGGCGCCGTGGTCGCCGATCGCCTGTCCGTGCCTGTTGATCTGCGACGCCATCTCTTGGTCGGCCCGTTCGAAGGCAGCTGCTGAAGCATCCAGCGAGTCCGCCGTCTGGTCGTGGTCGGCCGCCAGGGCATTGCCCGCGCGCTCGCGGGCCGCGTAGTATTCCACCAGCGCGCCGTACACCGGTGTGGCGATCGAGCCGTATGTCGCTGGAAAGCTCTTCAGCCAATCGGCTGGTTGCTTCGCCCATTTCCGGATATCGTCGGCAACCTGCCGATGTTGGTAGGCCAGCTGACGCAGCACCGCAGGGTCAATTTCCGTGCTATTCGGCATGCTGTATCGAATCCTTCCCGCCACCAACTCAACTCATTGTCGATCCTTCCCACCACTGGAGACACAGATCGCCGGTTTGCGGTCGCGATCGGCGCCGGATCAGCTGACTCCGAGCGACCTGCAGGGGCCACGATGAAGATGTTACGAGCGGTGTAGCCCTTCTTCTCGTCAGTGCGCGGTCGGACCGGTGGAGATGGTCGGGCGACGGCGCGACGGGTCCTGATCCGCTGCGGCGGAACGGTTTTCCACGAACCGGGGATGCTCCACGAGCTGCCCGTGAGCATAGACGGCATCGCGCAGGCGTTGCCGTGTCGACTCCTCGGCGAGCATCGACACGAGCTCGTTGCAGCGCCGTTCGAACACCATGGTCCGCAGGGTGGCCGCGTCCGTCACCGACCGGCCGTCGGTCTGCTCGGATCGCAACTCTCCCAACGATACTCGCGAGACATCGACCCGCAGGCCCAACATGGACGCCGCCAGCAGATCATCGGCATCGCGGAGCTCGTCCCACCACTGCTGCGGCACCGCGGCACCGCGCCGGATCGCCACCAGTATCCGCTCGCGCAGGTCCGGCGCGCCCAGGGCGTCCGCCGCGCCTGCCCTCGACTTTCCCACGCGCACATGCGCGTCCAACGCCAACTCGAGACAGCGCGGGCCGATCGACCCGGCGGGCAATCCGGCGACCCGCTCCAGCAATGGCGGGGCGGCCACCAGCCCCAGCCGATCGACCAACCCGGGTCCCGCGGATCCGAGAGCCATCGCGGGCGAGGCCGCGACCTCGCCCGCCGTCGGCGCATCCCCCAACTGTCGGCGCATTTCGGGATCAATGGACTGCGAGGAGGCCAGGGCAGACAACCTGGCCCCTGATTTGCGGCCCCACGCCGAGCCGAACTCGGCCAGGACCCGTGCGGGATCCGAGACGCCTTCCCACGCGGAACCGTCGGACTCCGACCAGAGCCAGGGTGTCGACACCTCGCGTGGCAGGAATAGACCCGCGGGAATCCACCCGCGCCCCTCGTTCGATGTCACGAACGCGCTGACCCCACCGGTATGCCGCATGATCGACACCGCCCACGACAATCCCACCGCCGACGAGCCGACCGCCGCCAGGATTCCGCTCAGGATCGTTCGCGCCAGCACCAGGTCACCATCGACCCGGTCACCGACGACGAACGACGGGCCGGCCGCCGACATCATGGCCGCCCCCACCACGTCGCGGATCAGTTCGTCGCTGCCACCCGCATCGGGCGGGCCCGCTTGTGGCTGCGTATCGCGTTGTGGCGGTTGCTGTTTGGTCGACGACGCCGAGACGCCCGGTGCATTCGCCGATCCCGCGAAGACTTTCGGCCCGGTTGCCGACCCTCGCGGGTCCGCCGTCGCCCCCCGCGAATCGACCATCGGCCCGGGCGGTCGTGCCGGAGATGCCGGTGTCCCAGAAGATGATGCCGCAGACGAAGGTGCCGCGGACGACGTCGGTCCAGCGGCGGACGCGGACGACGAGGCAATCGGTCCGGGCAGAACCGTGGGCGGCAGTCCTGCCGCCGCGGCCGCGGCGCCACCCGCGAGCAGTGGGGACGCGAACGCCGACTGCGCACCCGGGACCGAGTCGGTCGCATTGGTATCCAGCATGTTTGCGTCGGGCGCACCAGCCGCGGTCTGCGAACCGGTGTCGGTCACCGAGCCGTCAGTTCTGGAAGCGGCGGTCTCCGTAGTGCCCGAGAACGTGCCAGGCGAACTGCCGGCAGCCGACATATCGGCCCCGCCGCCCGGGCTGTCCGTCGGCGAATAGCTCACGGCAGTAACGCCATTCGTGGACGAAGCGGGAGATGTGGTGGACGGCCCCATACCGGTCACCGCCGGACCCTGCACCGGCCCGCTTGCGGTCACCTCCGTTGGTTGGTCCAACGGGTATGAATCAGCGGGATACGGCACGGGCAGGTTGGGATCCAGCCCCGGATCGAGCGGCGCGGGAAAGTCCGGGCCAGACCGGCCCGCGGGTGGCGCGTCGGGATGGGAGGGGTCCGGATGCTGATGAGCATGCCCCCTCGGCACCGCCGGACCACCGGCATGTCCGGCCTCCCATGGTCCAGGCTGCCCCAACACGTCGGCGATCGTGGCCAGCGAAGGCAGTCCCGTCGGGCTGATCGAGTTCAGCGCGCTCCGCACGACGTCTTCGACCTCCGCCTTGGCCTCGGCGATGATGAGGGCGATGCGGCGCCGGACCGCCGCGGCATCGGCTTGACTGTCGCCCGAGTCGTCGGGTCTGGACGCTGTCTGGATTCGCCGCGTCGCCCGATCGACGGTGTCGAGTATCTGGTTCCGGGTCCGGCGCACCAGCTCGGCGAAGTCCCCGAAAGTATCGGCGGCGGCGATCAGCGCGTCGGCGAAGGCCCGCGGATTCCATCGCTGGGAGCGCATATCGTCCTTGACCGGCTGCAGGCTCACGCTGGCACGGACGCTGTTGTCGAAGCTGCGTCGCTCTCTTTCCAGGCTGTCGAGATCGAGCGCTGCGGCCCCGTCGCGTGCCCGGGTTTCCAGCGCGCTCCAGTCCCCCGGGGGGATCGCCGGCCAGTTGTCACCGACGATGGCTTTCCAGTAAGGACTTTCGCGCTCCGGTTCCATCCGGCAATCAGATCGATTCGTAGCGGTCGATCTGGTTCCCGCCGGACGTATCCGCGGCGCCGAGCGCGTTGGCGGTTTCCGTCGCATGGCGCAAAGTCGCATCGGCGCGGCGACCACTGGCTGCCACCGCATTGCCGAAGGTAGTCGTGATCCATTGCTGCTTGGCGACGAGTGCGTGATCCAGCGGCGACTCCGCACGATGATGCGGCACCAGATCCACCGTTGTCTGCGCGACCCCGGAGGCGACCGTGGTTGCCGCTCCGGCGAAGTGACTCGCCACCGCGATGACATCGGGCGGTGCGTCCAAATCCAGCTGTTCCATATCGAGTCCTGTTCTGGCGCTGTCGTTGTGGAGTCAGGAAGTTCTGCCGAACTCGGCTTCCTCCGTGGCTCGATATGAGGTCTCGGTGGGCAGGTCGAACGAATCGATGGTGTAGGGGCGGGTGCCGTTGTGTTCCATCTCGGTCCGCAGCCCGACCCGCGATTTCAGGTGCGCGAGCCGCGCCAGCCGGACGATCTCGGCCGCCAGCCAGCTGTCACCGTTGTCCCGGGCGTCATCGTCGATGTGCAGGCCGACGACCTCACCTGCGCGATCACACGCGACTCCGACGGTATGGTCCGGATTGAACACCTCGTAGATCATTTGCCGCCAGTTCGGCGCGGCCGCGTCGAGGTCGTCGGCATCGAAATCGTCCGAGTCGGTCGGGTGCATCTGGGTCATCGGCTCTCCGAGAGTTTTGTCTGCCGGTATCGGGTCATACCGCTGCGTTCCGGATGGACGGCTCTTCGTCCGGCTCCTGCAGCCGTGCGGAAAGTACGTTCCAGATGGCATCGTCGATGCTCAGGACGTGGCGCAATTGCCAGAAGCGGGCGCCGAGATACATCTCGCCCGTCCCGTCCGGGGCAATATCGAGGTGATCGGGACCCTCGACGGTCGGGTTGAGGGTGACGGTCGTGACCGGCGGTCGCTCGTCATCGATGTTGAGGACCGTTGCACCGCCGCCGGGGATGAAGTGTTGCCGGCAGCGCGGACTGGCCGCGATCGTGATATCGGCGCTGTTGGTGGTGAGCGTGACCTCCGGGTTGAGCAGCAACTGCGTCACCCAGGCCCGGGCCGCCGTTTCGGGGCGGTCGGCGTTGATCGCGATGGCATGGGTGATCGAAAGGTCGACGACCAGTACCGAATCGGTGGTAGTGACGCCGACGACCACCAGCCGCTTGGGCGTTCCGGACGGATGCGGCAGATCGTCGGCGGCCAGCGTGAGCACATCCGAGCCGACACCGACCCCGGTGGCGGGATGGGCGCCGACACTCCCGGTCGCGACCTCGATGGTGTACGCGGCAATGGGATTGGGGACGCGCCCGCCGACGCCTGCCAAACGGGCGAGCCCCTCGTCATGTAGCCACCGCACTGTGGCGGCGGCGGTGACTTCGGTCTCGGTCATGACGGCTGCCCGGACCCGGACGCGGCCGGCGCGGACTCGGTGGAATCCGGCCAGGAATCGGTATCCATGATGGTCTCGTACTGGCGCGCCGCATCCGTGGTGCTCTCCCGGATGGCCGCCATGATCTCGGTGACCAGCTCCGCGCTATCGAACCGGACCGCGGTCCCCGGCGCAAGGTAGAGACTGGTGAGCCGGCCCATCGCATCGACCTCGGGCACGACCGCGCCGCTGGGCGATGGCCGGCGCGCGCGGATACCGTCGATCTTCTCGCGCAGATCGGCGATCCGGTGCCGCAACTCGCGGGCGGCGTCGAGAGCCGCCTGTACGTCGGGGTGGATATCACTCATGCAGAACCTCCGGCTTGGGTCGGTGCTTGGTTGGGGGCCGGCGTCGGCGAGGTCACGGTCGGGGCGATTGACGGCCTCTCCCCGAGCACGGCATCGGTGTAGGGCGTGTCATCGACGTACATCAGGCGATCGGGATGCCAAGCCACCACCCGGCTGCGGTCACCGCCGGCACCGGCGCCGCCAGCGCCCGCACCCGGCGACATCGGCATATACGGCATCATCGGCGACCCGCCAGTTCCGGATGCGCCGCGCGCCGCCGAGGACGAGGACTGCAGCGGATCGATCACCGATGCTCGAGGTAGTGCACTGCCGAGCGAACTCGCGGTCGCAACCATGGGCATCGCCCCCACCTGGACCGATGGGGTGGTGATCGTCGGCTCCAGCGCCGCGGCGATGGCACCGACCGACCCACCGGCGCCGCCCACCGATCCGAGGCCGCCGGTGCCGTAGTCGTATCCGCCGGTGCCGTAGCCGTCGAGGCCATTGCCGGTGTTCTGGGAGTCGCTGTTCGCCGATGACAGACCGGTTGCGCCCGAGGTCATCGCACTCATCAAGGCGGGCAGCATCGACGTCAGCGCGCTGGTATCGCTGCCACTACCGGAGCCCGAACCCGAGGCGGAAGCGGAAGCGGAATCAGAGGCAGTGCTCGTCGCGACCTTGGAGCCGACCGTAGTCGAGTAGTCGGTGATCGTCTCCGCCGACAGCGCGTTCTGCTCCTGAAACTTGGCCAGCGCCTTGGAAATCGCCAGCTCGTTCTTGGATCGCATCGCGGCGACGAGTTCCTTGCGTGCGGCGATGATCTCCTGTGGGGTGGGGTGTTTGGCTTTCGCCGCCTGGAATGCGCTGCTGTAGGTGTCGATACCGTCGGCCAGCGTCCCCAGTCCGGTGCCGAGTTGGTCGAGCCAGTCGCGATGCTGAGTGAGCTTGGTGGCTGCCGCGCTGCCGACCGGTGTCCAGTTCTGCATCGTCGACGCCGCCTGATCGAGGCCGGCGGTGGCGGCGGGGTGGGAACTGGCGAGGAAGCTCCGGACCGAATCCGAGAAGCCGGAAGCCGCGCCCGGACCCGGCCCTGCATGCAACTGCTGCGCGAACGTCAACGGATCGACGGATCCACTCGGGGTCGGCATCGAGAAGTCGGGTAACTGCCGCAGCCCGAGCGGTTCCACCGCCCCTACCGGATTGGTGGCCAAGTCGGCGCCCGAACCGTTGATCTGTCGTGCGCCCTCGGCATCGGCCGCACTGTAATCGACCGCCGACGCTCCGATGTGATGCGCGGTCTGCTGAATCTCGTTGAGTATTCCGATCGTTCCGTTCATCAACTTCGCAGCGTGCGCGTTGAGCTGCGGCACCGCGGCCGCGGAGATGGGATCGGCGCCCGCGGGCACCACCCAGCCCTTCGGCAGCGCCGCACCGGTGCCGCGCGCCACGTCAGCAAGAGCCCCCGCCGCCGCGACGAGCTCCCCCAGATCGACATTCAGCGCCACAACTGCCTCCTCTCACCAATCGGCTCCCGATCAGACGGGCACCGAGGCGACCGGCGCCGCCGCGGACGGGTCGCCCGTGACCGGAACGCCGGATGTCGCGTTCTTGTCGCCGGTCATCTCGATGCCGTTCGGGTGGGAGAACCCGGCGAAGGTTCCGAAGTCTCCCGCGTTATCGGACATTTCGGCGGTGAACGTCTTCAAGTGCCCATCGACGACGGCTTCCAGCGTGCCACCCTCGTCGGGACCGAAGACGACGAGGATCGCCGTCCGGTTGTCCCAGGTGGCGACATCGCCGGTCATCAGCTGGTAGGGATCGACCTTGGCGCCGATCTCCTTCTTGTCCTTCCACTTCGACGTTGTCTTCGAGTACGCGTCCTGCGCGTCGGTACTGCTGGCATTGCCGAATGCTTTGTCGAGGGCTTGCGCGACGATCACGGACACTTTTTGCGTGCGCCCATCGGGGAAGGTGTACACCACGCTGCCGTCGGCATCCGGGGTGCGACCGGGCGCGCCAGCCGGCTGCGTCGAGGATGTCTGCGACGGTGCTGCGTTCGCTGTGTTCGCCGGGGTGGTGGCGGCCGCGGGCTGAGCCGCCGCCGGGGTGGCAGTGGCAGCGGCCGGCACGGCCGCAGCGGGATATTGATCGACGCGGTTCGGATCGGCCCCTGTGCGCTGGTTGTTCAGACCGCTGTCGGCCATGCTCCGCTGCATGGCCTGCTGCAGCAGCATCTGGTTCATCAAATCCGACGACATGCTGCCCAATCCGGAATCCGTTGCCGAGGCCGGGGTGGTTGTTGGAGTCTGCGTTGTTGGAGTCTGCGTTGTTGGAGTCTGCGTTGTTGGAGTCGGCGTTGTTGGAGTCGGCGTTGTTGGAGTCGGCGTTAATGGAGTCGGCGTTGTTGGAGTCGGCGTTAATGGAGTCGGCGTTGTCGGAGTCGGCGTTAATGGAGTCGGCGTTGTCGGAGTCGGCGTTAATGGAGTCGGCGTTAATGGAGTCGGCGTTGTCGGACCCGGCTTTGTCGGACCCGGCTTTGTCGGACTTGGGATCTCACTCGTCGCCTGCGCTATCGCTGCGTTAGCAGTTTTCATCGCCGCTACGGAATCATTCACCGCTTTGGTGATGTAGTCGAAGATATGGTCGTTTTCGCTCTTACCATCGGGCGGGAGAGTTGGCGCTTCGGCGTTGACCACGGCGATGATGTCGTTGATGGCCTTTTTACCTTGGTCTCCGGCGTCGCCAGCCTTTTTTACCGCCTTAGCCAGCGCCGCGTCCTCCTCCTGCAGACTCTCGAATGCCTGCTTCAGAGCCAGTTGGACCACCGCGTAGTTTGCGAATGTATTGCTCGTATTTGTCGTCATCTCCGACCACCAGCCCGATCCGGTCGTGAGGTCGGGGACTTGCGGTACCCATGCCGCGGTCGGTGGCTCCTGCTTGGCATCCTTGCCGAAGGCGTTGTACAGCAGGCGCAACTTCCCGGGAAGGTCTTTGTAGACACTTTCCACTTCCGGGAGATATTTGAACTGATATGGATAATTGGGCGATGTCATATCGGGCATCAACAACTCGCTCATTTCCATTTAGCGCGCCTCAGTCCCCGCGACCTATATTTATGACCGGAAGTTGTGCGAGGTTATAGATTTTATTGTCGAAATGAGATGCGACCAGGCCGCCCACTCCTGCCATGATGGATCTGATTCCGAACCCGGTGGCCTTGCTAGCGACGGTCGCGGCGGTGGTGGTGGCAGCGGCTGCGGCCGCGCCGATACCCAACTTGGTAGCGACTTTTGCGAAGACCTGCTCGAGTGCGCCTCCCACAAGCTTGCTGGCACCAAGGCGAGTCGCGACACCGTCTACCACCGCGGACGTGACAGCAGCACTGAGGGAGTGGGTCTGGTAGCCGGTGTAGAGCCCCGCCGCCAAGGAGGCAGCGGCGGCCCCCACCAGCGGACTACCGACCGCCGTGCCGACGAGACCAGCCGCGCCGACAATGGCATCTTTCCAGGTCAGACCGAGAAAAGACATATGGGCACCTGCCTGACCTTCCGCTTGAGCGCCTCACCTGGTCCACCGTCAGCGACGCTGTCAACCATTCTCATGAGACTTCTTTCCGACTAGCCCATTGTCGATGATTCCCAACAATGGGAACTAGCCAGCGGGCCGAACCGGTCAGGATAATCCTTGGACGACGTGCACTGACGTGCACGAATTGACGTGGCCATCAAGATCTTTCCCACCGCTGGTGATCAATGTAGGAGGAGGTGCCGGATGAGCAGCCACCATCTGCTGTTCGAGCACACCGCCGGGCCGGTCAGCAACGTTCCGGGTGTCAAGGCGGTGCGTAACGGCCGCGCGTATGTGGGCTACTGATGCCGACGCCGACGCGGGAACCGCCGGATCCGAGCGTCGACGTCGACGACGCCCGGATCGCCGACCGGCGCGCCACGACCGCAAACTCCCGTCGGAAAGCCGCCACCGGTACGCGCGGCAATTCCCCACGCGTGCCGGGACTTCCAGCCGGCGGAACGGCAGCGGCAAGCCCGTCGAACCAGCCGGCGGCGCTGGCTCGTGGCGGTCCAGTGGCGACTCCGGTTGCCGAATCACCTTCTTCCGCAGTCACATCGATGGCGCGGCCGGATGCGAGCGCCTGGCAGGCCGCTGCCGCCAGTACTCCGATGGCGGCGGCAGCGCTCGGTGCGCTGGCGTCGATCGCCGCGCAGTATGGCGAAGGCAGCCCCACCGCCGACACCGGACAGCCGTACTCTCCTCCTCGCATCGCAGCCGGGCGGCCTACGGGACCCATGGTGATGGACGGGGAAATGGGACCACGGTATTCGGCCGACAACCAGCACAAATCCGGACAGGCGGATGCGCAGCAAGATCTCAATACCGAACTCCGTCGCGTGCTCGGTGGCGCGGTCGACACCACCATCCAGGGCCGTGCGGCCATCGACTCGATCATCGCCGAGGTCAATACGGCCTTGACCGCCCTGGGCACCGTCGCGGATTCGCCGGCCGGACGTCAGCTCGTGATCGCGACGCTCGGCAACGCATTGCAGCATGCCGGAACCGTGCTCGGGCAGGGCCAGACGGCGGCCGCGCTCACGGCGAACCAGGTCGCGGCCCTGGCCAGTCGGTACCTGCAGAATTCGCGGCCCACCCGGCCGGCGGCGCCGCGTCGCAGCACCCAGCCGGATCCCCGCGCCGCGGGCGGCGGACCGCCGCGTACGCGGCCCTCCGGCCAGCAGGGGCAATGGATCGACGAGGCTCTGCGCGTCCTGCGCGAAAACGGTTACGACACACGACAGATCAGCGCCGCCGATATCGCGACCATCATCCAGCACGAGTCGGGCGGCAATCCGAACGCGATCAATCTGTGGGATAGCAACGCCGCCAAGGGAATTCCGTCGAAGGGTTTGATGCAGACCATAGACCCGACCTTCAACGCGTATTCCCTACCGGGACATCGCGATATCTGGAATCCGGTCGACAATATCGTCGCGGGAGTGCGATATTCCATCCACCGCTACGGTTCGGTCAGCAACGTTCCCGGCGTGGCGAACCTGCACAGCGGCGGATCCTACGTCGGATACTGATCGGCCTACGTCCATCGGCTGGCGTGATAGCTGCTCGGCAGGCTGATCACTTTGACGACATCTCCGGTATGCGGGGCTTCGACACATTGGCCGTTCCCGATGTACATCATTACGTGTCCGGGACTTCCGTTGTTGAACTCGGCATCCGGGAAGATCAGATCGCCGGGGCGAATATCGGCAGGATTGACCTTGGGCAGCTGCTGATACTGGTCCTTCGCGACCCGCGGGATACTGACGCCCGCCTTTGCGGCCGCGTATTGCATGAGTCCCGAGCAGTCGAAGGAATTGGGGCCCTCCGCTCCCCAGACGTACGGGTCACCGAGCTGGGCGAGAGCGGTGGAAATCGCTGTCTGTGCCGCCGCTGTCGTGCCGGTGCTGCTGGCTGGGTACTTCTGTCCGTTGATGTTGTAGAGGTATTGGCCGGTGAGGAGGTTGATGGCGTTGGCGGTGTCGGTGGCGGTGGCTTGGGTGCCGGAGACGATGGTTTGGGCTTTTTGTAATGCGGCGGTGAGGATTTGGAGGACTTTTCGCTGGCCGTCTTTGGTGTAGGCCTGGGTTCCGAGGTCGGCGAGGGCAACGTTGACTTCGCGGATGAGGGCGGTGACGGCGTTCTTGTCGACTGTGTGGTTTCCGGCCAGGTTGGTGATGTAGTTGGCGAGTTGGTTGTCGAGGTTGTTGAACGCGGTCGCGGCGTTGGCTTGCCACAACTGTTGGGCTTTGATCGCGGTGGCGGTAGTCCCGGATCCGGAACTGGAACTGGTCCCGGAACTGGATCCAGTTCCGGTGAGACCCAATTCTTCACGGAGCGCGGTGACCTGGGGGTCGGAGGTAGCGCCGCCGCCATAGACTTCGGCCAGCAGTTTCAGTGTGTCCAACGCTTGCTGTGTTTCGGGAGTCAACTCACCCGTACTGCCGGTGCTGCCGGTTCCGGTGGAGCCGGAACCACCACTGCCGCTACCACTTCCGCTGCCGAGTCCGGCCAACGCCGAGGCGATCATGGGGAGCATCCCCAACGCCATCGTCCCGGCCGAGATCGCCGCCGGGGCCAACGCCGCGATCTTATCCGCGTCCAACCCCGGCACCGGCGCGGGTGGTGGCGTTGATTGCTGCGGGCCGGGCACGGCCTGCCCAGGGGCCGGCGCCGCACCCGACGGGGGCGCTGCACCCGGGGGAGGCGCGTTCGTCCCCGGCGCCCCCTCCTGACCGGTCCCCGGATTCGTGCCCCCCGCACCCGGATTCGCGGTCCCCGGCGCCGACCCGTTCTGCCCGGACCCGTTCTGGCCCGGCACGCTCGGCTGACCCGGCAACCCCGGCTGATCACCCCGCCGCTGCCCCGGCGGCCGCCCCGACCACGGTATTACCGACCCCGACGACGAATCACCCTCGGCCCCAGCATCATCCGGATGCGCCTGAGCATCCTTCTCGGTCCCAACCTCCGCCGGACTCGTCACGACCCACCACCCAACACACGCTTCACCCGGACGTCACGCCCGGTTGGCATCGCTTCCTGAACTGTCCGTCCCGACGCCGGATCGACGGTGACGATCTGGGTCGCATCGACGGCTACGCCGACTCGGGTGGGGGCGTTGGATCGGTAGTCCCAGAAGACCAGATCACCCGCTGATATGGCGGCCAGATCGACACGCTGACCGCAAACACCCTGCTCAGCAACGGCATTGGGTAGCACGATGGTCGACGAGACGCCGGAGGCGGCGCTTACCGGCCGCCCACACGAGCTGGGTGTCGTCTCGTTTCGCGGCATCGTGGCACCAGATGACGACCCCGCAGCGTCGACACCCGCAGTGACCGCCTGGGTGCAACGGCCCGTCATCGCCGCGGCCGACGCCGCATCAATGACGGCCTTCGTCATCGTTGCGGCATCGGTTGTGCTACCGGAAGCAGTGCCGCCGTTGGCGCTGAGGGTCGATGGAAGACGAGCTGTCGCCAAAGCCAACTGCCGCGCGCACTCGACGGCGAACCCGTTGTTGGCAGTCTGCAACGGCGGGAGCTGCCAGGACGCGGACCGCATCGCGGAGACGCAGGTACGTTGCCAGTCCGAGGCATCCGTGGCGTCGGGTGCGATGGTCCATTCCGCATAGGGGTTCACGGTCGGCGCTGCGGACTCGGAAAAAGTATCGGTTGTCCTGGCCGACGAGGTAGCGCTGGGCGTGGCCGTCGCGATGGCCGGATCCGGACCGACCGCACTGTCACACTGGTAGTGCAGATCCGCGGCGGCCGATGAGGACGTGTTGCCCGTCGCGAGTACAACCACTGTTCCGAGGCCGAACAACCCCGCCATGACGGCGAGCAACCCCCATACCCAGACCGGGAGCATTGTGAGGATCATGAGGCGACCGATCATCGAATACCCTTCTGCTATCAGGGCCTCGGCGGCGCGGGGTGAGATGCGTTCCGCGGGAAACCGGACGACCAGTTATCGACATTGGCGGCACGGTTGCCGTAATACCTGACTCGCCGGTGTAGATTCATATCGCGCATGGAGGCGGTGTCCTGCCGGAGCGCATCAACCGACTCGATCAGGCCCCTGGCCTCTTCGTTTGCGATCCACTTCATCATGCGCCCGGCCGGATCGCGGGCAAACCCTTCCCACGCGATATTGCGCGCAGCGAGGTTGTGCGCATGGTTTGGGTTCTGATTCTCGATGAGGTCTGGATCATTAAAAGCCGTGGCCAGAGCGCTGGAATTACCGCGCGATGCTTCTTCCAAGGCCCTCATCTTCGCATGAGTTGGATTCTCGATGAAATTCCGGACGACCGCCTCCATATCGTCGCCACCGTAAGCGAGGCCGTTGAGTCCATTGATTCCGTCCACCAAGGTGACCCCGCCCGGAAGAAAATCCTCCCGATACCTGATCACTGCCCTTTCCATGGACAAAATCGTCGCCTCCAGATGCTCTTCCTCCCGGGGACGAGGTACTCTGCCGTTCATCCTGTTCAAACGGGTGAGTGAGTTCTCAGCGAGGGTCTGCCCCGCCAGCACCTCCGCAAGATTGCGATCGGAAATGGGGTTGTGGCTCGCCAGTTTGTCAATTCTCTGGTAAGCGTCCATTCCGTCCACAATCATGCCACGCCGCCCACCTTCGAGCTCGATCGCGCCACCGACCTCGGAGATTCCACCGCCGCCGTACAAGGCCACCGCCTCGATGGCTGCCGCCGTACCACGCGCGGTACCTATGCCGCCGTTCGCCGCTCCGGCACGACGGGCCAATTCCCGGAAATACATCTGCTTCATATAAGACTGGTAATACGCACCATCGGGCCCGCCGAATTCCGGACCATTCCACACACCTCCCTGCATCTTCGCCATTGCCTTTTTCAGCCTGGATTGCGGGTGGAACGATCCGGGCAGCCCCATCATCGCCCATTCGGTCAACGGCGAGTTGGCAATCGTGCTGGCGCCACCCATCAGAGCCATCATTCCCATGCTCGACATGCTGTGGCTCGCGCCGAGTTGCCCCATACCCAATGCGGTCGAACTGCCACTTCCGGAACCCGACCCGACCCGTGCGCCACCGTTCTGGATAGCCAGCGCGAAGCGGTTGGCCACCCATTCGTTGCCGTGGTCGAGGCTGCGGCTGAAGCGCCTGGCTTGCAGGAAGGCGACGATCATCACCACTGCGGTGATGAACAATACCGCCATTTCCCGGCCTTTCGCCTGCCGCAGCAAATCATCCTCGATCAGCGCTACGACCGCGACCAAGATCATCTCGGCGGCCATTCGGCAAAAAGAGAAGAGACCGTGCACGACACTGCGAACGGTGAATGTCTGCGTCGGACCGTACACATAGCCACCCGCGGCGAAGCCGAAGATGCCCATGAATCCCCAATAGATCGAGTCCAGCGCCGACCACATGATCTTGATCGACATGTAGGTGAAGAAGGGCATCAGTGCCAGCAGCATCACGAGCAGCAGCACCAGACCCGCTCCGATCTGCCCCATGGCGGGATGGTCGGCCGCCGCGGCGGCAGCGGAGTCGCCACAGGCTTTCAAGCCGTTCTTCACCTGGCTTTCGCTGTTGGCCGATACACCGGACGACCATGCCGAGGCACATGCCGGCCGCTCGTCGACGACATGACCGTAGTTCCACACCTGTAGGGGATGACGCACGAAATTGTCGACCAAGTCCTTTTGCATCGTCACTACCAGCGCGGAGGGGTTCGGGTTACTGTCGCCATTCAGCCCCGCCGCCACCGAAAGACCGACATTCCGGCCCTGGGCCAGCATTCCGTCCGAGGACAATACCTCCCCCAGCGGGTCCTTGAGAAACACCGTGCTCATGATCGCCACGGCCAGCAACGTCACCACTTGGACCGTGGCCTTGGCATGAAATCCGCGGACTACGAAGTAGGCGACGAAGAACGCACCGATCGTCACGAAGACCAAGAACACCATCGGCGTCGCGATCTGCCCGGTGAACTTTTCCGCGGCCCCCTTCAATGGCGCGTTGATAAAGTCCAGCCACCCTAAGCTCAACGCGGATCCGAACAACCAGATCGGCACCGTCGCAATGATGAGAAAGAGCGCGCACATAATGCCGAGGGTGGTCGCGACCACCGTATCCACGGGGTGGAATATGCTGCCTTCGCTGGAAACGTACATATACCTCGATACGTCGACCCCGTACGAATCCCTGAGATTCGTCCAGCCGAGCGCGCTGTTGCCTCCGGATTGCACGGCCCCGGTGTCGGTTTGCGCGCCAGCCACCGCGCCGAGCACGACCGGCAGCACGACCAGCACGACGAAGACGGCCAGCCCCCAGAAGATCCAATGTCGGCGCCGGGTCGCCGTGATCCACATCCAGCAGTGGTGCGCCACCGTCCTCGGCTGCCATCGGACCGGATCCCAGAACTCCAGTTCCCGCTCCAGATCCGACCGGCTCCAACCGCGCGACCAGGTCGGCACTGCTGCTCGGATCCTCATGCGATTTCCTGATGTGCTGGCAATGCCGGGCGCGCCGCAACACCCGCTGACGGCGTGCTACCGATCGCGTCGGCGCGGTCGGAGCGCGCCGGGCCGAGCACCTTACCGCGGCCGATGCGGTTGAGCGCGTCACGCATGAACATCTCACCGCGCCGCTCCTCCGGCACCTGCCGGCCCGGGCCGATCGGCGGGGACGTCTCTTCGCGAAGAATCTGCAGCAGGAACGGCGCCTGCTCCAGGTCGACGCCCAGCCACTCCAGGCTATTGCGGGCCAGCGTTTCATCCCGCTGCCGGAAGACGAACCGATTGGGGATGAGATTGTGCGCCGCGCCCTGGAAGTCGGTCGCCGGATCGTGCGACGCCAATCCGATTGCGGCCAGATGCTTCCGACCGTCGCGACTGAAGTCGGAGGTCACCGCCGAGCCCACCTGAGTTTGGGTGAAATGGTGCGCCTCGTCGCCGACCAGCAGCCCGAATCTGCCATTGTCGGTGAGGAACGCCTCCCGGGCGGCGACGCCGACCAACTCGTAGAGTGCGGTGCCGAGCCGCTTCGTCAGCGGCAACCGGTTGTACAGGTGTGGGGTGGTGAGCTCCTCCGCCGTCGGCAACGCCACGTGGTGGCTGCGGATCACGGTCGCGGCGGCATCGAGCCGCAGCGGTCGCAGCTCGGGATCGAACAGCACCGGAACCCGGTCGACCACCGTCCCGAGCCGAGCCGCCAAATCGGCGTAATCGTCTCCCACCCCCGGGGTGTCCCGCAGCCGCCGCACGACTTGGAAGAAGTCGAGCAGACTCCGAATGCCGTGCTCGGCAATCCCCCTGGGCGACAGCAGATTGCTGGCGGCCGCTCCGGCTCCGGAGGTCGGCGACAGATCCAGCAGCGGCAGAATCGAATCCAGTGTTCGCTCCCCGGCGATCCGCGGCTCGAACAAGCGCAGCGGATCCAGTGACACCGTCGGATTGGCCAGATCGATGACGACGGCATTATCGATCGCGGACGCGAAGTGCTCCCATTCGCCGACCTGACTGCGATCGATGGCCAGGAATTGGCCGCCCATATCGTGTACCAGCACGGCCATGAGCTTCAGGAAGTAGGACTTGCCGGATCCGAGCTCACCGGTGACCGCGAACGACGCGGACAGGTCGTGCAGCGCAGCCTCCATGATGCCGAAATGGATCGGCTCGAAATTCCCCGACAGCAGGTTCACGCCGATCACCGGCCCACTGTCGTCACCGATCTGGCTGGTGGTGAACGGCACGAAACCCGCCCACATGTCGGAGGGAACGATATGGGCGAAATCGTCGTACGCGCGCCGTGGCGGACTGCCGGGCACCAGCATCGACCACAGATCCACCTGCGCACCGACCGGCGCGGTCATCTCGACTTGGAACCGCCGGTATCGACGTTTGAGCATGTTGACCGCATCCATGGTCGTATCGCGCGACGGTCCGCCGATCGCGATCACGGTGGTGAAGGACACCTCGGATTCGCCGCCGTTGACCTCGAAATGCTGGTTGTACTCGCCGAGCATTTGCGCCTTCGACATCAAGGTGTTCTGCGCGAAGGAGACCTCCTGATCCCGCTGGTCCATCTGTTCACCCAGCCGCCGCAGGCTCAGTTCGTTGTGCTTGAGCACCTGCTCGGCCGGTTTCGTCGACACCCGTATCCCCCAGTCGACCGTGACGTCCTGCAGTCCCTCGAGCACACTGAGGAATTCACTGCCCCCAGGAAATGCCATGCCCGCGTACGGGAATGAGCGAGGTGTCAGCATCGCCTGATAGGAAGGCTGGAAGACAAGGTCCGGCTGCACCACCTTGATAACCGGAACGAAGGACGGACGTATGCGCCGACCTCCGTCTGCCTGTGCCCCTTCATCGAGTGCGGCCGAGCGGAAGACGGCTGATGTCGCGTCGTCCAGAACGCCTGCCCGGGTGGGCGCGACCGGATCCCCCACCGCACCACGGGCGAGGTAGTGCTCCCACAACCATTGGAACAGCGCGGCCGGTACGGGAACCGGATCGAAGTCGCCGCCGATGCGCGAGAGGATCTCGTTGGCCTTCTCGTCGTAGGCATCGAGGTCGGCGCGAGACAGCGCGGTGGCGTCGATGGTCGTGGTGGAACCGCGCCACATCCGCGACAATGCCGAGATACCCGAATTGCTGGCTCCGACCGGGATCGACAGCAGAAATATCCGTGTCTGCGGAAGAATCGATCGGACCCGCTCGTAGGAGGCGACCACCTCGGTGGCGTAATCGTCGCATTCGTCGAGATCCACGCCCTCCACCATTTTGCTGAGCACGTCAAGGGTGTTGAGGCGGGCTTGGATACCCAGCAGCAGTGAACCGTTCGGCAGGTTGTTGATCAACGCGTGATGGGAGGCCTTGACATCGAACTTGTCACTGGTCTTCCGCAACCCGTAGCCCAATGGGTTGATGAAGTATGTGGCGGTAACCAGACCGGAATGCGTGAACTGCAGATTCCCGCGAATGGCGGCGGTGGGCTGAAGATCTCGTTCGAATGCCATCACTGACGCCCTCCGGGTAACGCACCATTGCCACTTTCGTTCACCTGCGGCAGTGCCTTGCTCCATTTATCGAGAATGTTGAGCGGACGCTCACTTGCCAGTACTGCTACCAGTGCACGATCATCGGCCGGATCGACTTTGCGATCGGGAAAGATGACGACCACGCTCTCCTCGACGAACAGGGTGTGTCGCGTCGACTCCTCGGCGCCCGGCATACCCGAGGCGGATACCGGCTTGCGGATGACGAGCACCCGGCCCACCCACAGCATCCGCGATGTCATCCGCACACCCGTATAAGGCACCAGCCCCAGGGCGAAGACGACGACGACGGCGACGATCAACCCCGCCACGAAGGTGATCGCGGGATTCGCCGGCAGTGTCATGGCCAGCACCGAGGTGATCACCATCAGCGCCACCCCGCCGATCACCTGTGGCAAGGTGTATGGCCCGAACGGGAGCTTCTGCCCGTTCTGGGCCTTGCCGATCAAGGTGGGAACCCGTTTGATCGGCGTGAACACCTTGACCACCTGGGTCACCGATACACCCCTCCGACGGGCTGATCGGGGACGATCCGGGTGGAGTCGACGCGCGCGTAGTTGACCACGGTGGGCAGAATCCAGAACAGGACCGCTGCCAACACCGCCGAGGCGGCGACACCGAGGACCTTGCCCGGCGACAGCTTCGATTTCACCCCTTCGGAAATGAGCAGGCCCATGCCGGCGATGGCGATGATGATGATCCCCGCCCAACGGACGAAAACCAGCACGTTGTAGAGGATGTAGCTCAGTTGACTACCCATGGGGATGCCCTTTCCTGGTCAGTTCTGTGTCGCCGGCGGGATCGACACCGCGGTCGAGGGCGCGGCGGTCGCCGTGCTGGATGCGGCGCCGCCCTGCGAATTGTTGGCGGAGACAACCGTCAAGGGCTCGCTCAGAGCGGGAATCGAATCTATGTATTCCACCTGCCACTGCCCCGAGTTGCTGATCATCGTCAGGGGATAGGCGAGGGTCGGCGCGGCGCCGCTGCCGCTCTTCGGGTTGATCGTGGCCAGCACGCGTGTGGTCGAGCCGCTCACGCCGCAGCCGCCGTCCTCGGATGACACCGATGTGGTCTCCACCGAGGCGAAGGGAGCCGGCCGCAGCGCGACGATCCCGGAGTTCGGTATGGTGTAGCGCGCGACATCGCCGGAACCGGTGAGGTATGCCGCCAGGAACCCCGAGGCCACCTGCGCCAGCGGCGTTTCCGACCCGCAGGGCATCGCGTATCCCAGCACCAGATCGTCACCGTGTCCCGGCGGCTCGACGGCGGCCGGTAGTGCCAGCGCGCGACGTTTTCCCTCGGGTGACACCGACACCGCAACCCGGTAGTACTCTCGCCCGCCGCCGGCTCCGGCGGCCGCCTTGGCGACCCGGACCGAAACCGTAACCGCCCATACGTCGAGCGCGTCGGTGCTGACATTGCGCGAGGCGAACACGACGATCGGATCGGATACCTGCCGCCCGGTCGAGGGCAGGGTGATCTGCTGCCCGCCACTGACGTATTCGGCGAGGCGCTCCTGTTGTCCAGCCGAGGCGCTCAAGTAGGTGACCACGAATTCTTCGGCGAACGATTCGGCCAGCTGCGCGTGCCCGATGATCGAGGTCGAGGTGGCATCAGGCGAAGGGGCGGATGGTGGCGCGGAGAACCAGCCGAGGATGGTGCGGCCGCCGCCGAGGATCGCCAGGACGGCGACCACGGCGACCACGGCATTGTCGCGGCGGCGGCGGGCGGCCATCCGGCGAAGTAATTCATCGCCCGACTCTGCCTGTCTGCCAGCCGTTGTCCGCACTCTCGAAATGGTAGAGAGCCGGACCGCCTTTAAATTACCCAACTGTTCCCGTGTGTGGGAATAGTGACAATCAGTAGGCAGGGCTACGTTTCATGCGGTCGACCAGCCAATGGCGCAGCTGATCGTCGTAACCGATCGGCGTACGCGTGCGCCGCGACTCGAACGCCTGCCGGTGGGGTTCCAGCATGGGAACGTCGTCGGCGACCCGCACCAGCTGCGCGATCGCCAGCTGCTGGGTCGAATATCCCGGATACGGGTACAGCAGCAGTGACGTCGGCGTATAGCCGCCGCCGTAGTTGAGCACCCGCATCGTGACTCCCGCGGTTTCACCGGCGCGCAGTCGGTCGCTGAGCTCGATCAGCCGAACCCGATCGTCCGGGTGAAATACGTCGACGGGTTGGAACAGATAATCCCACCGCACCCATGGCGCCGGATCGGTGAGCCAGTGCGAGATGCTGGTGTGCGCGAGTTGGACGATGGCCAAGTGGGTCCCGGCCCGGCGGTGGGCTTCGCGCAGCCCGACCTGTTCGAGGGTGGCCCACGATGCGGGCTGGTCGTCGGAGGAGATGTCCTCGATCAGCCACCACGCACCCCGGGTCCGCTCGTCGTCACGGGCGCGGATGGTGAGGCGCCACCTCCCCGCCCGCCCGGAGCCGTGCGGCACCGTGACATCGAATTGCAGCTTGTCTCCCGATTTGGGTTCGTAGAGCAGGTCGAGCACCTCGGCGTGCCGATCGAAGGCCGACATCCGGTGGAACAGCTCCGCAATCGACATCCTGGGCACGTATTCCTCCGGCGAGATGCCGGAGAGCCGGGTGACGCCGCTGGGCTGCTGAATAGTCTGCGAGTGCAGGTCCCAAATCACGCCTACCGCGGGACGCAACTCGGGTACCTGTGCCGCCGCTGGTCCGAGCCACAGCTGGATCGCGTGCACATCGCCGGCCGGCCCGAATACCGGCCGGATCTTCAGCTCGTGCGGAACCGAACGGGTCGGGATCCGCAGATCCACCTCCTCGGCCTGTTCGCGCGCCGCCTGCATGGCTTCGGCCAGGCGCGCGGTGGTGAGACTGTCGTAGATCGCGGGCGTCTTCGCCAGTTGCCGTTGCAGCACACGGGGCCAGCCCGCGAACTCGCGCGGTGCTTCCCCCACCGACGCCACCGACATCGCATCTGGCGTCAACGTTTCAATGGTCACCCATGGGATTACTGCGTCGCTCCGCATCGCGATTGCCTGTACCAGCCGTTCCTCCGGATTCATGACCCAGATAAGCCAAAATCGTGACCTAATCAATGTACCGCTATCCAGCGGTACATTCAACAGGTCGGCACCGGCTCACCTGAATGAAGTCTCGCGATTCGACCGGAGCCGAGCAAACCGAATGTCTGTTTCTTAACATAGCCCTAAGACAAGATGCCGAGCGGCACAGGCGATCTGCCGCCACAGGCAGGCACCAGCCCGCTACGAACTGGCACAGGTTTCGAACCCGGCACAGGTAGGAACCCGAGCCGATCGAGAGGCAATCCCCGACGACTGGCCCAGCTCGGATGCGCGCGACTGCGGTCGAACAGCATTGAGCGTCGCCGACGGAACACCAGGTGGCGGCCCGCGATCGAACGCCTCACCGCGACGGTCCTCGTCACGAACTGCTCTGATAACCGCCGGTTTCCAGCTGACCGTGTCAGGCCGGATGCCTAGTCGCCGAGGCTGGTTGTCGGCCCCTGGGCCATCAGCGCGAGCACACCCGCACCCGCCAGGACGCCGACCGCATCCAACTCCGAGGGGACCACTCGCAGCGCGGTCAGAAAGCCGAGCCGGGCGTGCGTCGCCACGGCCGCAGTGAGCGGCTTCCACAGCGCCGGGCCGGACTGCGCCACGGTGCCGCCGATGACCACCAGATCGATGTCCAGCAGTGGCGCCACCGACGCGATCGCCCGGCCGAGCGCCGTTCCGGCCCGGTTCAGAGCGGATCCGGCAACCTCGTTGCCTGCTAGCGCGGCCTGGGCAACAGCCTCGATGGAGTTTCCACTCCACCCCTGGCGGTGCGCCCAACGCAGGATGGAGTTGCCGCTCGCGACGGCTTCCAGGCAACCGCGACCCCCGCATTCGCAGGGGTCGTCGAAACCGGGAACCAGGACGTGGCCGAAATGCCCCGCATTCCCGGTACGCCCCACCACGACGAAACCACCGACCATGACGCCAGCGCTGATCCGGCGCGAGACCGTCACCGACAGGGCGTCCATGACCTCGTTGGTCGCGCCGAAATTCCGCTCGGCCAAGCCCAGACATACGCCATCGAGAGCGAGTTGCACCGCCGCTACCGGAAAGACCTTCTGCACCGCCGCTACGATAGCGAAACCCGTTCGCCACTCCGGGATCTCGGCCGGAGCCACCACCCCGGCCGACATGTCGATCGGCCCCAACGAGCCGATGCCAACGGCTGTGATCTCTGTATCCTGCGCCACCTCGAGCAACAGATCGCGGCAGGCGGCCCACGCGGCGCCGGAAGGTATGGGAATTCTCCGGATGTCCTCAGCCTCGACATCGTCGGCCACGCGAGTCGCCGCGAACCCCTCGGGACCGATCTCCAAAGCCAGAATTGTCATAAGTCACCCACCGCCAGAAGAGTTTGCACTTACCGTCCGGCCGCCAGTTCAGTGGCCGCTGGTCCCGGCCGACCGCAGCCGGTGCCCGAGCACGATACGCCGCCGGGGCGTCGGGGGCGCAGGTTCGACGCATACCGGCCGAGCACCGTTGCGGATGATGCGCAGTGGCCGTTTGGGATCGATCGGGGTGGCACGGTGCCGGTCCAGGTTCTCAACGACCCTGCCTGCGCTGTCGTAGGCGATGCCGGCCCAAATCATTGCCCGCGGACCGTCGCCACGTGCGGTGAGCGTCTGCGCCAGCTGCCCGCACTTGGCGAACAAGAGGCAGTGGTGGCAGGTCTGTATGGCAGCTCGCCAGGAGTCCGGGGTGCCGACGTCGAGATCCCAATTGTCTGGACCGTCCGCACATGCCGGCCGGTGCGGCGTCTTGGCCGTGGTGGGGATCATCGAAATCTGCGCGGCCGTTTGCGATCCGATCGCGGGCCGACGTGCCTGAATGATGCTCATAGCCGTCTCCGAGACTGCCGAGGGCACACGCCACGCACGGCGTGTCCCGTTGTCGGGCGGGCATCAGGGCTGCTCAACAGTCCCCGGAAACCAGCAGCGAACTGCTGTGCAACGCACGTTAACCCACGAATCGGCGCCCGGCAATAGGTTCCGCCGCTATGTAACGGCACATTGACCAAGTGGTTATGTCGACGTATCGTTGATTAACGGCCCGTTTACTCACGGTCCGCGTTCCTACGGGTAAGTTGTGGTTTCCTGTGAGGTATGGCTGTGCAGCCGGAATACACCATCGATGAATTGGCCCGGGTAGCCGACACCACCGTGCGCAGTGTCCGCGTCTACCACGAGCGCGGTCTCCTGCCGTCGCCTGAGGTGCGTGGGCGGATCGGCTACTACCGGTCGGATCATCTCGAGCGGTTGCAGACGATCAGTCGGCTGCTGAGCCGCGGCATGAAGCTCAACGGGATCCGGGAACTGCTGGAAGCCTGGGATCGCGGGGACGGCCTGGCCGATGTGCTCGGCGTGGCGGCCGAGCAGGCCACCATCGAGACCCCGGGCACGCCGCCACCAGAGGTTGCCGGCACCGAGCGGGGCGAGCACATGGCCGAGCTTCCGGACTACGTGAAGCGGGCCCTCGCCGCCAGTGACGACCCGCTCGAGGCTTACCGCCTGACCAATCCACGCTGCTGCGATCTGGCCACCCGGCTCGTTGACGTCGGACTGCCCGCAACCGCCGCCTTCGAGGTGATCGAGCGGCTGCGCGCCGATTGCGATCGGATTGCCGATCGCTACGCCACCGAACTGTTCTACAGCCTGGCCGGACACAATTACGAGCGATCCGAGCGCACCCCTAAAGACCGCACCAAACTCGAGACCGATCTGGCCATCGCACGGTTGATCGCCACCCGCGCCACTTCGGAACTGATCGACCAGGCCTTCGCCCGGCACTCCGAGCTGCCGGCACCCCCCGACCCGAGCTGACAACCGGCGCCCGCGAGCGCCGGGCCCGGTGAGCAGGCGGTACCCGGGGCAGCGGTGCACACACCGCCGGATCGCCGGCAGAGCTCACAACCCGGCGCTTACCGATCCGTTTCACCCAGATGAAATGCCGTGCTGGACGAGACGATTCGTCCGCCCAGCACGGCATTTGCGACTCTCGTCCAGCGCAACGGAGCTGAGTCCGTCAGGGTAGGGGGATCTACTGACCGAAGATCCAGAAGCCTGTCATGGCTGGGCCTCGAACAGTGTTGCTGCCATGCGACGGCTGGGTTTTCCGTTCGGTAATTGCGGCAGCCGTTCCACGATCCGGATTTGCCCGGGGACTTTGTAGTCGGCGAGGTGGGCGTGGCAGTGCTTCAGGATGTCCCGCGTTGTGGCGTGCGAACCGTTGCGTAGGTGGACGACTGCCGCCACTTCGTCGACCAGGTGTGGGTGCGGTATACGGGTCGCGAGGGAGGATACGACATCGGGATGTTCGCCGAGCACGGCTTCCACCTCGGCCGGCGCGACCGCGTTGCCGCCGCGGTGCACGATTTCGCTGAGCCGCCCCAGGATTCGGAGCTGCCCGCCGGCCTCCCAGCGGGCCACGTCACGGGTCCGGAACCATCCGTCCGCCGTGAAGGCCGCCGCAGTGGCCGTTGGATTACCGAGATATCGACTGAACAGTGCCCTACCGCGCACCTCCAGCTCGCGACCGCCCGCTACCTCCTCGCCGGCCAGCCGGAATTCGACGCCGGTCGGTGTTCCGACCGTGCCCGGAACCCGGTCCCACGACGGCCGATCGGCCGCGGCCTGGTGGCTGGTCTCGGTAAGCTCCAACGCCTCGACGACCGGACAACCCAGCAGCCGTTCCGCGCGCTCGAGCAATGGCGGCGGCAGCGGCGCTGACGCAGTACGCAGGACCCGCATGCCGGGTAACTTCGCGCAGGAAGCTTCCAGCCCCGAAGTGAGATCAGCCAGTTGCGATGGCACCATCGTGAGCCACGTCGGCCGCGCCGAATCCAGTAACGTATGCGACCGCATCGCTTCGGTCACCGTAGGCAATACGACGGTGCACCCGGTCTGCTGGGCTGCCAGCAAGTTCGCGAAGAGACCATGACTATTCGACCACGGCAGCAGTGCGATGGTGCGGTCGTCTGGTTTGAGTGCGAAATGGCCTGTCACCGCGGCGATCCCGGCCGCCACATTGGTCTCGGTGAGTGTGACCGCCTTGGGCGGGCCGGCTGATCCCGATGTGAACAGAATCAGCCGGTCGCGTTCTTCCACCGCAGGATCGGGCATGGATGGGGTCCACCCGGTCTCGGCCGGGGATGAGATCCACTCGATCCCGGTTGGGGGCTCGAACGGATCGTGCCACAGCAGTGTCGTCAGGCCCGTCGGCGCCGGGGTGGTCGCTACCACGACCCGCGGGCAGGCCAAGGCCAGGATCGCCTGTTTCTCCCGAGCACTCAGACGCGGATCCAGCGGAGCGAAAACCGCGCCGACATTCCAGGTAGCGCACAACACGGCCGCGAACGCCGGCGAATTCGGTAGATCGGCGACCACAACGTTTCCCGGCCCGATCCCATTTCTTGCCAAACACCTCGCGACTGTCTCGGTCCAGGCTTCGAGTTGCGCGAACGATAGCAGCGGATCCGAACCAGAGGAAATGAGAAACGATCGGTCGAGTGCGTCCATCAACTGTCCTTCCGATGGCGCGAAGCAACGCACGGAGCCAGCTCTCGCAGGCTCGCAGGGTAAGGCATTCAGCCTATGCCCCACCGGCCGCCGACTCCGGATGACGCTTCCCATTACCGGGAACACCGCCCCGCGGGAGTGGGTCCGCCGATCCGGACTATGTCTAAACGCCGGTAGACGACCCGGCGTGCACACACCGGATCCTGGTCGGCGGCCGAGTCGATCTTGTTCTGCGGCGTCGCCGACATCGACGACCTCGCATACAGTTTCCGCAGCGGCGAAATACTCCATTTAACACTGTGACTGCGCCATTCCCGATATTGGGGATAGCGCTGGGCATGACCGGATCGCTGGCCCGACGTCATACGCAACCAGAATTAAAGATTAAGCAATATGATTACATTGCATCGAAGTGGCCCCTACGTTTACAGCGACCGCAAGGCGCTATTAATACCCCTGTTAAGTAGATTTAACAAGTTGTGAGATCCGTGTCGATGATGAATAAGCTGAGGCGAGGATCCCACTCCCGTTGCGGAGAGCAAGCCACAACGGGAGTGGGGTCACGAGCGGACACAGCCGAGGGTTCCCGATGCTGTCCCCAGCACCTCTCAGCAAGGGGGCGAGAGGTGAGGCATCGGGCCAAAGATATTGCGACCCAAGAACATCCGCATCGTGACATACCCCGGCATCGACTGTGAGGCCCATTTCTTAGTCGTGCCAGATGGTGGACAGTACCTTCGAAACTCAGGCGTGCGAATATCGGCAGTTCCCATCACTGGGAGTATTTCCCGAGCGACGTCGGTAACGCGGGTAACCGCAGCGAGACCACCTGCGCCGAGGTGGCCGCACACGACCTCCCCGCCGCCGACTAGCTCGTTCGTATCCGATGCACCGCTAACTATTGTATCGTTGTATGACGGCACGATATTTGTGACGTATGTGCTTCCCGAACGTAAAGAGGACCAGAATGCCCCCGGCGCTGCCACCATTCCCCACTCACCTCGGTCCCATCACCGGGACGCTAGAGACCAACGGGCAGACCTACCTCGTCACCTACTCGCTAGCCGAATCGGATCTCGATCCGATTCGATGGATCAAGCAGTATCGAGCCCAGTTCCGCGCCGACCTGCGGCGGTACGGCGCCGTGCTGCTGCGACACCTACCGGTGCGTCCCGAGGTTTTCGAGGCAATCGTGGCCACCATCGGCCGAATACCCCAGCTGAACCCGCAGCTCACGACACCCCGACCGCGTGCGCGCGGGAACCCTCATACCTCGACGGAATACCCTGCGGATCAACGTATTCCATTGCACAACAAGGACTCCAATATCGATAATTGGCCGGCGCTGCTGTTCTTCCTGTGTGAGACCGCCGCGGCATCCGGCGGCGAGACACTCCTCGCCGACAGCCGAGCCGTCTTCCAGATGATGCCCGCCAAGATCCGCGGACGGTTCGCACCCGGCGTTTTCTACTCCCACGTCTACCGAACGGACCTGGGTCTCAGCTGGCAGGATGCGTTCCAGACCGACTCGCAAGCCCTGGTGGAGAGCTACTGCCTCCAGCACTCCCACGAGTTCGAGTGGGACGGACCGATCCTGCGAACCCGATACTGTCAGCCGGCCTGGCGCTTCACGCCGGAACCACGATGCCCAGTGTGGTTCAACCAGGCTCACCTGTACCACCCCGCCTCGAGGGACCTACTCCAAGCCCCGCCCACGGCGACCTTGGAGCGGGACTTCCCCGACAACGTCCTGCTCAGTGATGGAACACAAATCTCCGAGGAAGACATCGCCACGATCAACCGGGTCTACGCCGATTGCGCCCTACCCATCTCGTGGCGGCCAGGCGATCTGATGATGGTCGACAATATGCTGACCGCACACGGGCGAATGCCGTATACCGGGAACCATCGAATGCTCGTGCGGATGGCCTGAGTCACGCCGCACCGGGTTGCCGCGCGCGATCATGTCGAGCCGGTGTATGAGCCATGCACGCAACGCCTCGCCGTACTCCTCGCGATCCAACGCGAAATCCACAGCGGCACGCAGATATCCACCGGGATTGCCGATGTCGTGCCTTGTCCCTCGGTTCGCGGCGACGTGCACGGGGTGACCCTCGGATATGTGCAGGGCGACAGATCGGTCAATTGGAGCTCCCCGCCCGCACCGGGCGCCGTCCGGCGCAGCGCGTCGAAAATCGCGCGGTCGAGCAGGTAGCGTCCCGCGGCCGCGGACGTCGGACGGCGCATCCCCCACAGCAGGTTTCTCCACCATACCGTTGACCTGCAACACATTCGGATCGCCCACCTCGGACACCCGCTCGACATCGAATACGCCATACGCGCCCACCTGGTCCTCGGGCACATCGATCGTGCACAACACGCTGCCACCCCGTTGACGCACCCGCGCCATCGTGTCCAGCAATCGAGTGCTGAACCCGCGTTCATCGATACGGGACGGCCGCGCGATCTCGTTGAGATGCGCCACAGGCTGCGGTCCATCCAAGGCGGCACCCTCGGATGCGATTCCCAACGTGGCCACGAACCTGACAACCACACCGGTTGCCACCGCGTCCCAGGCCGACTTTCACCGACCAGCCACAGCGCCGACATCACGTATGTGTGAGGTGCCCGAATCTTCTCGGACGGTGACCCCAAGTAGAGTTGGGGTTTACCGAACGGAGTTGTTGTGGCACAGAAGAAGTCGCACAACACCAACCCGGAGTTTCGGGAGGCGGCGGCCATGGAAGTGGTCGAGAAGTCTCGCGCGATAGCCGATGTGGCGCGCGATTTGAGGGTGTCGGAGCAGACGATCAGGAACTGGGTCAAGACGTATCGGGAGACTCATGCCGGTCTGCTCCACGTAGAGCAGGAAATGCTCGTCGAGCCCGCCGCCGATCACCTCGTCGCACACCTGACAGATCACCTCGGTCTTCCACGGGGTCCATCGGTGCAGTTCCCGGAGGCCGGGTGGTAGGACGGATCTTCCTGCTCGGCGGCGCTGCCCACCTCACACGCTGGACGGTTGGGCGCGGCGTCAGCGATCTGGAGTATCTCCAGTAACCCATCAAGGGAATCAGCGGATTCCGTCTCGATCGCGGCAATCTGGGCCGACACAAATTCTCGTTCCGCTGTACTTCGCGCGTCCACTGTTCCCATTCCTGGGATACGTGCCACCGTGCATTCCCACTGGCGGGAATATGGGTGGCGATATACAGATGGAGCCCGGCTACACTACCGGACAGGTGTCGGCGGAAGGAAGTCCCCCAGTGGTGACGGAAAGTGAATCATGGCTGCCTCGGCCTCAGTGACGTTGCCGCAGCGTGCCGATGCTCCCATCCTGGACGCCTACCGCGCCCACACGCAAGCGGTGCTGCAGGGATTGATGAAGGGACTCGGCGACGGCCCTTTGGAACCCATTACGGTCACGAGTCTGCACGAAATGGGCCCAAATCCCCTTGCTGCCAGCGACATGAAGACGAAATACCACGCTCAGCAGAGCCAGGTCAAGAAATACCAGACCGACTTGAACTCGATGGACACCAACGTCGCCGATATCGCAGCGAAATCGGCTGATGTGATAAACACCGCGCGCACTGAAGTCTCGAATCTGGTGGAGACCATCAAAGGGATTTTGAAAAGCGTTCCGGGCAAGCCCAGCGTACAGCAGCAGCTGAAGGCCATGGACAGCATCGACAAGGCTGTTGGCGAAGCAGCGAAAACAATTGCGGACGCGCACGACCATCTGGCCAAAAGCGCCGGTAACATGACCAACCCGGATCCAGTGACTACCAATTACAGCCCGGTGAATTCAGGGAGTGGAAGGTACCCCAACAGCTCAGGTAACGGCGGCCTTTCTACCGGCACCGCCACAACTGCTCAGCCGATTGCTGCCAGCCATCGAGTACAGGTGAACGAGATTTATCAGTATCTCATAAAGAAGGGATTTACACCGGCGCAAGCAGCAGGCATCTTGGGCAACATGCAGGTTGAATCAGGCTTCAATACCGGTGCCCTGAACTCGAAGGAAGGTGCCATAGGTCTAGTTCAGTGGGAAGGTGGGCGACGACAGAAACTCGAGCAGTTCGCCGCCTCCCAAGGTAAGGCTGTAACCGACTGGCATGTCCAGGTTGATTTCATGATGAGCGAATTGCAAGGCAGTGAATCGGGCGCATACGGACAGATCAAGGCTGCGCAAACGCCCGCCGCTGCGGCGGCAGCCTTTGATCAGTATTACGAAAGAAGCTCTGGTGCTAGCCGAGGCGAACGCGTCGCGAATGCAAATAACATCGCGTCATCCATGAGCAACATCTCCGCTTAGGCCTCGATTTTGCGTGCCGATCGGTCTAGTTTCTGTCGCGGCCGACAAAGCGGCATCCAGAATCCACACCCGTTTGGCTCGTGGCCCTTTGAGCGTCAGGTACAAGGAGTCGATCGCGTCGGCGCAACTGCGCCCAGGACGAAACCCGTAGGAACGAGGCTCGAACCGGGCTTCCCACTCGGGCTCCAACGCGTTGCGGACCCGCGCCTGATGGCACCGATCCATCACAACAGGGACAATCCAGTCGCACGACTCCAACATCCTGGCGAAACTCGGCCTGAGCTCCCGTCTGGAGATCGCCGCCGCGATGTCCGACGGTCACTGACACCGATTCCTCCCGCAGTTGGGAAGTTCGGTGTGCACGGCCTCCGATACCCTCCCTGAGCGGCAAGGAGGATCGTGTGGCAGGCGAATCGAGTGGGCTGAACTTCGAACACCCGCTCGCCCGCGCGTTGGCGGAACCGGCTCCTGTGGGCTGGCATCAGGCGGATGCGGTCTTCGCGGTCACGGTGGCCGCCGAGATCGGTCATGTCGTGTATTCCGTTGGTGAGCAAACGGTGTCGATGACACCATCGGAGGAGATATTCACGATCGTGCGGGAGCAGCGGGCGATCGCGGCGCGGTCCGGTGCGGGACCGTGGTGGCGAATACTGGTGGTGCTGGCCGGTTCCGGCGACATCGAGATCGAGTACGACTACGGCGAGGATCCGTTCCCGCCGGGACAGCTATTCGAGCCGCAGGTGTATCGCGCCGACCTCGAGGCGTATCCGCGCGAGCGGGTGCCGATCTGGCTGGCCGCGTATGTCGATCACGACGGCCGGCAGCTGCGTAGTCCGCAACAGGCGGCGGCGCAGGCGCGCGCGGACCGGTCCGGCCGTGGGCGGTGTTGGCGGAGGACGAGTTCCCGCCGTTGCCCGCGATGTGGGCGCGGTGGGCCACGATCGCCGCGGCGTTCGTGGCCGCCGGGGCCGAGCGTGGCCCGCGGATGCTGCCGTGGACCGGCGTATTCGAATCCAGCGCGCGCAGTGGGGCGACGCTGCATGCGCTCCCGGCCGGGCGCGCGGTGCTGTCGGGCGGTGTGTGGCATGCGCCCTCCTTGACCGCGGTGTACAACGGTGGCGCACCGATGCCGGATCTGTATGCGGGCGCACCGGATTGGGTCGCCGACCCGGTGCTGAACCCGCGCGCCGCATCCGGGCTGCTGTCGTTCTGCTAGTTCGCCTCCCTGTAAACGACGAGAGGGGTACTCGATTGCGAGTACCCCTCTTGTGGCGTAACCGGTCTGATCGGTTACCGGTCGTCGTCGACCGGGACCGCGCGGCCGTCGACTACCTTGAACCGGCCGTGAACCGCCCCGTACTCGTCGACCACCGACCATGTCCCGTCGTGGTGTTCCAGCCATCCGGCCGGGCGTTCGTGGTCGTCCTCAGGCCCGTCCGTCATGCGTCCCCCCGGAGACCGGCTGCGACGCGCTCGGCGAGGTAGAGCAGGGCCGCACGCTTGCGCGGGCACGGTGGTTCGCAGTCCTCGTGGATTGCGACGATGCCGCTGGCGCGCTGCGGTGTGATCGGGTGGATGCGGGGGTTGTCGCAGTGGTCGTCCCAGCGGTTCATCGGGCCGCCCGCCGCGAGGCTGGCAGGACCTTGCCTGCGTCGACGAGGACCTGACGGGCGGCGGCCTTGCGGGGGCATGCGCCGATGTCGCACCCGCGATGGCGTTGCATCACGAGGTGCGCCTGCGCAACCGTGAACGGCTTGTCGGGTGCTTCGTGCGGCCAACCATCTGGCCACATATAGGGCTCCATCCCGTCCTCTCTGACGACCCGCTCGACTACCTCGCCGACAGGTACCTGATTCGGCCGCTTGAGGGCTGGCCATAGGCAGACCGCCAGTGTGATAACCGCTAGCGCGCAGATGAGCGCAATGACAGGCCAGGTGAACGACATAGTGGGTCCGCCTTGGTGTACGTCCGATGTTTGGGGGCACCCGGCGCCGGGGATGTTCACGATCCGACCCGGCGCCGCGTGCTTCCTCAAGCGTCGCGTTGTGTGGTCGGCTTCAGTACCGCTTCCCGTCTCCAGCCGTCTACAAACGGCCTACGATGACGCCATGGGCGAAAGCGGGCACCCTCAGCAGTCCGACTACGCCGCAATCGTTGGCGCTCGACTGCGGGAGGTTCGCGAAGCGGCTGGACTATCACTGTCCGCACTCGCCGCTCAGATCCCGTATGGCCGTGCCACTCTCGGCCACTACGAGACTGGCGTACGCACACCGCCGACCGAAGTCGTGACATGGTACGAGCGCGTCTGCGGGCCGTTCGCCGACCCGGTGACCTCTGTAGCCGCTCTGGGTCGAGCCGACGTCGACAGGCGGTCATTCCTGCGCAAGTCGGTCTACAGCGCCGCATTCAGCGCGTCGGCTCTGGTCTCCCTGTCGGACATGTCACGACTCATCCATATCGACAGCGCCACCCAGGTAGGCATGGCGGAGATACACGCTGTACACGGCATCACCGAGGCATTCCTGCGGCTCGATGAAGTGAGGGGCGGCGGCATAGGCCGGACTGCGATCGCGGAGTTCATCTCCACCGATATCGCGGCCCTGCTGCGGTCGCGGTTCGCCAGTTCCGATGTCCGGGCCGCAGCGTTCTCCGCGGCCGCCGAACTGGCCTACCTGGCTGGGTTCAAAGCCCACGACGCTGGCGCCGATGGTGTGGCGCAGCGGTACTACCTGTCAGCTCTGCGGCTCGCTGAAGAATCCGGGACGCCGGGACAGGACGGCTTTGTGTTCCGCATCCTGGGTCTGCACGCCAACGACGTTCGCCAACCGAAACACAGTGTGGCCCTTGCCGAACGGGCCGTCATGGCAGCGCGCGACAAGGTCAGCCAGGACACCATGTCGTTGTTCTTGGTTGCCCTGGCGCGCTGCTATGCCGAGACCGGTGAGCACCGCACTGCCGTCAACACTCTGCGGCAAGCGGAACCATGGATCATCTCGGAGGTCAGCACCGAACTACCGCGCTGGGCGCGGTTGTTCTGCCCGAATAAGGCCAGCGTTGCCCGGCAGACTTCGAAGGCATTCGGGGCATTGGGGGATCTCGCCGAATCTGAGCGGTACCTGTATCTGTCGCACACCATGTGGCATCCGCAGACGCATACCCGAATTCATGCGCTATCCGCTGCCGAGACTGGACTGATCCGCTGGCGGATGGGCAGGCATGAGGATGCCGCGTCGCTGTGGCGTCCTGCGCTGCCGATTTTGCAGGCGGTGGACTCGGACCGCACGACAAGAGTGTTGAAGAAGGTGCGGCGCGCTGCGCCGGAGTTATTCGTCAATTGAGGCGGCCGGTTCGTCCAACTTGGACGAACCGAGTGGCGAGGACGGTCCGGAGCGCGGCCGGAGCGTCGGAAATTTCCGACATCGAGCTGGCACCAAGCATCTTGGCACCGGGTCAGGGTGGTGGGATCGCGCCCAGGCACACGTGGGAACCGAGCGGGTCCGTATCCACGACCTACGTCACACTACCGCGTCGCTGGCGGTGAACAATGGTGCCTCGGTGCTGGCGCTGGCGAACATGCTGGGCCATTCGGACCCGGGGTTCACGCTCAAGGAGTACGCCGCCTGTTCGATGACAGCATCGACGCGGTGGCCGCGGCGCTCGATGCGGTGCGCGCCGAGACGAAACGTGGGCAAGATGTGGGCAAGACCCCCAATCGATGCCCTACCTGTGGGCAAGAAACTGCCGCCTGAACTGCGAGGGAACGATGGAACCACCTGTAGACCTGCCGGATCACATGACCTGGGAGGGGTTGGAGCGGCTCCCGGCGGAGATCGCCGAACAGATAGAACTGTGGAATGGTCGTGTGGTGTGGGTGCGCCGCGGTCCCGGTGAACATCAGCGATTCACGCGTCGACTGACCAATTCGATCGAACAGCGCGCGCACAAGGCGATGTCGGAGCACGCAGAGACTTGCCGGCTCGCCGACCTCGAGACCAACATCTTCCTGGGGACCAGCGGGAAGTCCGACTTCGTGACACCCGATTTCCTGGTATATCGGTGCCTCGAATCGCCCTACCAAGATGTCCGCGCAAGCGACGTCCTTCTGGTCGGCGAGGTCCTGTCGCCATCCAACACACAGACCGATATCGAAGCGAAGAAGGGCCGCTACGCGGGAGCCGGGATTCCGTGGTACTGGGAAGTCACCTTGGCCCGCGAATCGAGCGCGATTGCGACGATCCGCGCCTACGGCCTCGATATCGGACACACCCACCTCCCCGATGGCGTCCATCCATTCCGCCCGGCCAACTACATCCTCGCCCGCGAATGGACGCACGAGAACCCCGACGGCATCCAGATCGACTCCCCGTTCCCCATCGCCATCCCCTGGACCGAACTCGAGTACTGACGGCCGGGGACGGTGCGGACATCTATTCCGCTCCGAACCTCGATCAGATCGAGCGGTGGCTCGATGAGCTAGGCGCCGGTCTATCGGCGCCGACCGCTGCGGCCGACCACCTCGCGTTACGGCAGCACCGTGAAGCAGTCGGTATGGCGTGGCCGAACCCCAGAGAAGTGCCGACGATCCGTGGTCGCGATATCGGTCAGGTTTCGCCGCTCGGCAAGGGCGATCACCGAGGCGTCCGCGGTCCCCAGCGGCAGATGTCGATACTTGGCGACAAGCTCGGCGATACGAAGCCAATCCGCCGGATGCACAGGCTCGATCGTGAACAGCCCCTCGGCCAGGTCACCGAGGAAGCGCACTTCGGCCTCGGCGCCGAGTCGGCTGCCGATCAGATAGACCGCCTCGGTAATGACCAAGGTGGGTACCACAAGCAGCCCGCGATGGGTTTGAAGAAGTTCCAGACATGCCTGGTGGTGCGCGTCATCCGCGTCGACGTAGGCGTAAAGCGGTCCGGCGTCGACAACGAGGGCGGCTATCGGTCCCACTCCTGGCTCAGGATGTCGTCGATTCGGCTCGAGACTTCCGAACGCCCACTGTGTCCCGCGCCGGCTGCCGCAAACCGTCGCTCCCCGGCTGGCGCGGATAGGTACTGCGCGATCGCCTGACGAGTCAACTCGGCGATCGTCATCCCTCGCCGTTGTGCCTCGTGGCGCAGACGCTCATCGAGGTCATCCGGTAACTTCACCGTCGTCCGCCGCATGGTATGCCAGCATACCCCCTGTCCGCACCGAACGCCCACACACCGTGCTCATGCCGCGCCCGGCGCCGAGACCACGACGAAGCGGCCTGCGCGCGGCCTCGAGATTGTCACCGAACTAGAGAGGACGGAACGCTCGTAGATTTCACACAGGTGCGCGACGATACGGACCCGCACCTTGCGTGGGTTCATTCGGAAAGGTTTGCGCCGGTTGCCCGTTGGCCGCCCAATGCACCGGCTCCAGCAAATGCCGCAGCGTGACCATCGGCCCCCACGAGGCTCGACTCACCCGTGCCCGCGTCACCCGAACCGACCCGGCCTGGCGGACCGAATACACAGCGACCCCGCCCGAAAGTGGAACGCAAGATCGGCCACCTCATGCGACGTAAACACTCATCCGCCACCAGCACGGCGTCTTTGTCCCCGAGGTGTTCGATCACGAACTCCCGCAGATCATCTCGCACACCGTCACTCACGATGTGACATAACACCGCCGCCCGATCTCACATCGAAGACATCGTCGACCGGGTTGCCCTACCAGCAGCACGACCCGCAGCGCATTGAACGTTGTAGCGGCGTAGCGGCGTATTGTAGTGCAGCACAACAAATTCCAGCCCACCCTATCCCGGCGCCGTGAAAATCCAAGAGGTTTCTAGCAGATGAATAGCAGGTTTCTGAAAGAAGTTGCCACGCAACTGTAGTTGCGTCATGCTGAGGTCATGGCCACACGGTCGAAGAGCCGGCCGGTCCGGCTGGGGCGGGGATCAGCGGATCCGCTGGGCTGCTGTGGGCAGCCTCTGATGTTGCTGCGTCGGCTCGGCGCGGGCCCTTGGCGGCGCCGGGTGGGCTGGATTCTGGTCATCATTTTCGTACTGTTCGTCTTTCCCGGCCTCATCGGTGCGGTGGCCAGCGCGCAACTCGAGGCCGCCACGACCGGCGCCAGCGTCTCCGAGTTCGACGGGCTCAGCTGGATGAAAATCCGAGACTCGGCGGGAGTTCCGCTGGCGAACTACGTATTCGCGACCAACCACGGCGGGATATTCAATCCGGGCGCGACGATCCTCTGGGCGATCCTCGGCTTCGAATTCGTCGGCTACATGGCCATCGTGACGACCGCAATCTGGCTGATCGGCAACGCCTTGAGTTTTCAGTGGCTGAACATGTTCGGCTCGGCGTTGACCGGGGTCGCCGACCGGCTGACCGGTCAGATCGCGACGCCGATCCTGCTGGTCACCGCGGCCACGATCGGCGCATTGTGCGTCGCCTGGTTCTGGCTGCGTGGTTATCACGCCAAAGCGGTGCTGCAGATCGTCACGATGTTGGGGGTGGCGGTGCTGGGTCCGGTGTTCCTGGCCCAGCCGCTGGCCGATGTGCTGTCCTCGGATGGATTGCTCGCGCAGGGCAGGAATCTGGGCCTTGCGGTCGCGGCGGGCTTGAACGGCAACAACAATCCGAACCCCACCCAGTTGGTCACGACCATGCAGCAGGACCTGGCCGACAACTTCGCGCGACACCCCATGCAGGTATGGAACTTCGGGCATGTGATCGACGACCAACCGGCGTGCCGGTCGGTGTGGTCTGCGGGCATGGCCGCCGGTGACGAGGATCGAGTGCGCAAAGGTTTGCAGACCTGCGGTGACTCCGCCGCCCACGCCAAGGCCGAGAATCCCAGCATGGGCCAGGTCGGCACCGGATTGATGTTGCTGATCTGCGGTGGCATTCTGTTGGTTTTCGCGGCGGTCCTCGGAGTCAGGGTCATCAAGGCCGCCCTGGACACGATCTACCACGGATTCATGTCGATATTCGGTTTCGCCGCAGGCGGATTCGTCTACGGTCCGACACAGACCTTTCTGGTCCGCAATCTCGTCGACAGCGTCGTCGCGGCCGGCCGGATGGCGGCATACACCATCTTCCTCGGCGTCTATGTGCTGTTCATGGGCAATCTGTTCCAGCAGGCCAGCGGACAGACCATGGCGGTGATCGTGATCGCGGGCACCATCGAGATCGTCGCCATCTTCCAGCTCAAACGCCTGAGCCGCAGCCTCAGTCGCGGCAACGACTGGATCGCCAACCGGTTCGCGCTGGCGATCCAGGGCACCCGCCCGGCGCCCGCGACCAGCGGCGGCACCGCCTTGGGGATGGGTACCGCGCATACCGGCGGCAGTATGTCGGGTTCCGGGCTCATTACCGGCCTCGCCGCACTCAACACCGCCAACACCTCACCGGTGCTGGCCTGGTTGGCGTTGAAGACGAATAGACCGCTGGATCCCAATGCGCGACTGCGGAAAGAGGCCGAGATGGTCAACATGCGCATCGCGGCCTCTCACATGACGCTCGAGCAGCAGGAGGAACTACGCGCCGCCAGACATGTCATGGACGCCAAGGCGACGTCGCGCGCGGACGCGTACGGCGGAATCGGCACCCCGGTCGGCAACGCCCATGCCTGGGATGGGCTCGGCGATATGGAAGCCAGCTTCCAAGCCAAGATGGGCTCGCTGACTCGGCTCGGTGTCGACACTAGAAGCATCTCCAATATTTCCACGGCCCTCGCTCTTCAGCGGGCAAACACACCGCCGAACGTCTTCGAATATCTGCCCCGGGCAAAAGCACACGCGGCGTTGGAATCGGCTGCGGCGGAGAATCGTCGGGGCTCGGCCATCGCCCCCGAGTTGCGCGGCCAAGCGCATGTCGCGGCCTTCAACTTCCGCAACAACGCACCCTCGCCCGCGCCCGGCGCCGCTATCGACCACGTACTCGTCAACCATGCCACCGCCGCCTGGCGGGCGGGTACTCCGCTCGATGTGGCAATCAGTCCGGATCGGTGGCGGGCCGCCGATAAGGCGACGCTGCAACGCGTCGGAAAGAACCTCGCCAACGATTATTTCGATGCGTTGGAACCGTGGGTATACACCCCGAATGATGCGAATCTTGCCAGGGCCATGGCAATGCTCGAACATGCGCACAACTTCGATGGCCTCACCGACGGCCTGACCAATGATCCGTGGGCCGGCCTACGGGCACGCAACCTTGCGACGCAACCCGGCGATCCCTTCGCATAACCCCGAGTAGGTTGAAGGCCCTCGGCGCGGGAAAATAGGAACAAGTGGGCCCGCAGTAATCGCGCGGGCGCATCGGTTCGATCCCGAATGATCACGAGGCTGATCGTGCAGGACACGGCACCCATCACGTTCCAGGAACTGCGCGCCCTCGACGGAGTCCATCCGCTCCGCGCGGCCAACTACCTCGTCACCGGCGAGTGGACCCACGAACACTCGGAGGGCATCGGCATCGAATTCCCGTTCCCCATCCACATTCCGTGGCTCGAACTCGCGTACTGACCACCAGACCTGGCTTGGCACCGGACCTTTCCGATCCGGCGCCCGTGCACCCGGTGTGCGGGAGCCGCGCGCAATCAGCACACGAAGAGGCCGAGCAGCGGTTGCGGGAACGCCAAGGCGCGTCATGACATTGCGGCTGCCATCTGGTTTGCCTGTGTGAGCGGTGGGGTTGGCGGCGGGGCATTTCCGCAGGCGGATGAGGACGAGCTGGACAGATTGATGCGTGTCTTTGCTGATGCGGCGGTGGAGTATGACGGGCTTGCTTCGGTGTTGGGGGGTTCGGTGACCTTCCGTCCGACATCGCGGCTGGGAGGCGACTACCACGGCCATGAGGGGTATCCCCCGAACCGTCTGGCGCGGGCCGCTTCTTCCCAGCCCTGAGAACCGACAACGGGGTTGCAGCTCTACGATTGATGGACTCCGCGGTAACGAAGAGGTGACAGGGGTCTCGCTGTGGGTGATTCCTTGTACGTCGATACCGGCTACCTCGAGGCAGTCGGCAAGAGGGTTGAGGAGCTCGCGCGGGACGCCATGGCCGCGGTGACCCGGATGGGCCGGGCGATGGAAGAGATCGGCCCGTGCTGGAGTAACGACGAACCGGGTCAGGTGTTCGCGAAAAATTACGTGCCGGGGGCGAGAGCCGTCGTCGACGGCGGAAATGCTCTCGCGCAGGGTCTCGAAGCCACCGGCCGCAACTTGAGGGCCACGGCGGCGGCCTTCGTCGCGCAGGACAACGCCAGCGCCCAGGCTATAAAGAACCACAACCAGTTTTCGCTCCCGCCCTCGAATAACACCGGCCCGGGGACCATCACGCACTACCCGCCGGGAGGCGGCGTGCCGGTGGTCACCCCCGCTACGCCGGGCACCCAGACGCATCAGGGAACCCGCGGCCCAGGTGGAGGCGGCCCAGGTGGAGGCGGAACACGACCGGGTGCAGCGCAGCCGGGCGTGACTGCGACGCCGCAGCCGGCTCGCGGCGGTGCCGGACAAGGCGCATCGGCCGCGCCTTCGTCCGGTTCCGGCGGTCGGGGTCAGGGAAGCAGCCAGGGACAACAGCAGGGCTCGGGCCCCGGGGCGGTGCAGTCCGGACAGCGGGCGGGAAAGCCGCCCGCCCGCCCCGATGCCCGAGGCGGCGGCACGGACAAGGGCGCCGGGAAACGGGCGGGCTGGGGCATGCAGGACGCCGCGGCGGCGAACGGGAACGGTTCGGGTGCCGGGAAATCCGGTCAGGGTGCGGGCACTGGCGGCGGTCCGTCGTCGCAGGACTCCGCGCCGCAGCAGTCGCCTTCGTCTCCTCGTCCCAGCTCGCGCCCCGGCGAGGAAGAAGAGAAGGACGGCAAGAAGGACAAGAAGAACGCCGCGGCGGCCAAACTGGCTGCGGCCGAAGCTGAGAAGGCCCTCGCCGAGGCGATCCGGCGCATGACCCGCCGTGGCGTCCTCCCGATCGGCTGGGACCTGCCGGACGTGCCGGACTGGGTGTGGGCGGAGATCGGTGCGGCCGTCGAGGAGGTGCTGAAACTCTATCCGTGGCTGGATGTCCGAGGCGCGGGCGTCGCGGAGCTCGAGGACGGGGAGTGGCTGCGGGTCACCTGGGACCGGGCCGACGACGCGGACGGCCCGAAGCTATACACGCTGGCGGTGCTCGTGGCCGCGGCGGCCGCGCGCGACCCGGAACGCTACCTCGACATCGTCACGGCGGCAGCGGAATCCGGTGAGCTGACAGCCGATTCGCAGCAGCGGCCGATCTATTCGACGGTGATTCGCGGGCTCGGCCACGCGATGGACGTCGAGGGCCGCTTCCGCGCCCGACCGCGCACCCAGCGCACGCTGATCTCCGCGTACGTGGGCGTGGACACGAAGACGGCGACCCTGAGCGGTGTCATCCGTGGGTTCCGGCAGTGGCGAGACGAGTTGAGCGGTTGCTGTTTCCGCGACGGACGCTTCGACCCGGGTGCCGCGCTCGCGGAGGCCTTCCTCGACGTGTGGCTGCACGGCGACAAGGCGACCCGGCCGGCGACGGTGCTGCACGAGCTGATGGTCGATACGGCCCTGCCTAAAGAGCCGGTGCCGCACGTGGAATCCCCCGCGCGCACGCAGCGGGGCGGCCCTGATGGGGGTGCGGCGTCGTGAGGCTGGGGACACCCCCTGACGACGTCGCGATTCGGGAGCGGTTCGACGACGAGCTGATCCGTGCCGTCACCGGGGGGCCGTTGATGGTGACCGGTGCTTTCGGTCCCCGCACTGATCTCGCCTTGACCGAAGTCGCGTTGAGGCGCCCCGCTCTCGACGTTCCGGCGGTGATCCGGGCGGGCCGCGCGTACACACGGGAGAACTACGGCGACCCGGGAGCACCCACGATCCCGAAGTGGCTGCCGATCCTGTGCTACCGGGCCGCGACGGCGGTCGCGGCCGCCATAGTGGGCCGGTACTCGGTGCGGCTCGCCGATCCCGAGGCCGCCGAAGGGGAGACCGACGGCGAATCGGACCGGACCGCGCGCCGCGATTGCTACCGGTCGTGGTTGGAGCTGGAACCCACCGATCTGGCGGGCATTTCGTCCTGGCTGCGGGATAACGGTCCCCGCTTGACTACATGGCGGGAGCAGGAGCCGCCGCGCGCGGTCGAGTCCTGGCGGCTGACCGAGGAGGAGCACGCCCGGGTCTTCGACCACGACATCGTCGCGGAGGTGTTCCCGGACGTGCCGCTGCAGGACGAGCCGGTGGCGATGTTCGGCGCGGCCCCGTCGCGGGCGAAGGAGGCCGCGGCGATCGATGCCGCGATTCTCGCGGGTTTCCATCCGCGTTGGTGGCATGCGACAGCGGGCGGCGATCCGGTCGCGATGGCCGCCGTGGGCGTCGACACGGCGGGCTGGTTCGGCATGGCGATGGCGCACGCCGGGCGAGTTCGCGCCGATGTCGTAGTGGCCGCCGACGTCGCGGGTAGTGCCTATCCGAAACTGCTTGAGGCGCAGGGCTTTCGAGTGGAGATCGACAGGTATGTGATGCCGGAGCCATTGGCGCGCTTCGATGTCGGTCTGCGCATGGCGTGCGCATACGGTGATTGGGCGGCGGCGCTTGCCCTTTCGGAGGAATCGGCAGCCACCAGGGATGCGGTGGCGCGGTGACATTGCGACTGCCTCCTGATTTGCCAGGGTGGGCGGTGGAGTTGGCGGCGGGGCATTTCCCGCAGGCCGATGAGGACAAGTTCGACATGTTGATGCATATCTTCGCTGATACGGCGGTGGAGTATGACGCGTTGGCGTCGGCGTTGGAGGGTGAGTCGACAGGGTTGGGGGCGAGCGGGTCGGCGGACTCGATTCGGAAGGCGGTGAAGTCGATGAGCGAGCAGGCGGCGCAGTTGCGGTCGGAGGCGGCGGCGTTGCGGAGTTTGTCGGAGGAGTGTCGGCAGGCGCGGGATTCGTTCCTCGAGGCGAAGGCCCAGGTGATTTTGTTGTTGCTGGAGTTTGTGGCCTCGGTGGTGGTGATGGGCGCGATTGTGGCGTTGCAGCCGGAGACGGCTCCGATGGTGATGGCGAAGGAAGCGGCGACCGAGACGGGGTTGCGGGCGGCGGCGCGGAAGTTGTTGGCGCGGTTGGGGGCGCGGGGTGTGGAGGGCGCGGTGGAGCGTCGGGGGTTGTTGGGTTGGTTGGCCACGCACGGCAAGGCGTTGGTGTGGGTGGGTATGCCGGTGTTCGGTGCGGCGCAGGGGGGTGTGACGACGTGGGCGGCGGAGAAGTACACCCAGGATCAGACGGGGGATCCGATGGTGGATGGAAAGAGTATTTGGGCGGCGGCGTTGGGTGGTGGTGTTGCAGGTCTGCTGGGGCATGGGATGGCCAAGCTGACCAGAGGCCCGATGGAGTCCCTGGACAAGTGGGCCGCGAACAAATACGAGTCGGCGGCGGCGCGGAAGGCGGTGGGTTTGGGGGCGGGTTTGGGGATTGCGGCGGTGACGGGTGGTGCGGGTGGTGCTGGGGCGGGGGCGGTGTCGGACTATGTGTTGTACGGGCATGTGAAGACGGCGGATGTCATTGGTGGGGCGGTCGCTGGCACGGGTATGGCGTTCGCCGGGTCGGCGGTGCACTTGATGCAGCGTTTGGGTAAGCCGTTGCCGGGCGTGGCGGCGGGTGGGCGGGAGACGGTTATTACCGCGCCGGTGGATTTGGGTGTGCCGCGTATCAGTGCCGGGTCGGATGTGCGTGCGCCGATGGCGGAGGAGATCGCGGCGTTGAAGGGGCGCGCGACGGTGAGCGGCGTGGCCGAGGAGACGGCTCCGTCGGAGGGTGAGTTGGCCGCGGCGGCCCGGGTCGCCGCGGACACTCCCGAGGGGGTGTTGACGCCGGTGACCGAGGAGCAGGTTGTCGCGGGGGCGACACCAGAGGTCAAGGTCGATGAGCGGGTCAAGGTCGCCGCCGAGCAGGTGCAGCCGGCCGAGCAGGTGAAAGCCGCGACTGCGGGCAAAGACGGGGAAGTTGTGCCTGGCTCGACCGCGGACGGCAAGAAGCCGGTCGAAGTGCCGGTCGTGCAGGCCCCGAAGGACTCCGGCAAGCCGCCACAGGTGCAAGCAGCCCTCGGTGACGGTCAGAAGGGCGCTGGTGGGGCTGCCGAAAACCGATTGGCGGCGGCGGTCGTGCTGCCGGACGGCGAACTCGTTCCCGGTCAGGGTGGACCGCGTGGGCCCGTCATCTCCGAACCGCGGCAGGCCGTGGGGGGGTCGGTCGCCGAGCAGAACAGTCACAGCACGGGCGGCGACAGCGGTCCCGGCACGAGCGGCCAGAACGGTCACGGCAACGGCAACGGCACCGGCCCGCACGGGGAGAACGGCTCGACGGGGTCGGTCGATGATCTGCCGCGAAAGGTAGTCCCTTCGGCGGGTCATGACAGGCCGGGCGGCGGTGGTCCCGCTGTGCCCGGGGAGCACGAGCTGATCGATCCGAATGAGGGGACGGTCAAGGGTGGGGATGGTGCGTCGGCGGATGCCGGAGTGGCGGACCCGTTGGGTGGTGCCGCCACGTTGGATGCGCAGCGGTTGTGTTACGCGTATGACGCCCTGGACAGTCGTATGGGGTCGATGTCGAATGAGCAGTTGCAGCGCATGTATCGCCGCGGCGGCGACGACGAGCGTGTGTTGGCGGTCATGGAGGTGGTACGGCGCGCGACCCGGACGGACAAAGAAACCGAGGGCCTAGTGATGACCTGGCAGCAGGTGATGGGGGCCAGACACTTGCAGCACGCGCCGGCGAACATGGATCCGGGTCAGGGTAAGACGGCGTTGTTCTTGGCGCACAATTTGTTGCAGGTGCCGGAGAGGGGGGCGGTGAAGTTCATCACATCCGCGCCGGATTTGGCCGATCGTGAATTCGAGTTGTACCGGCGGGCGGGGGCGGGTCTCGGTATCGATGTGTATCGGATGGACCCGGACAAGGCGTTGCCTCCGCCGGTGGAGGGGCGTGGGGCGATTTATGTCGGGACGATGGCGGATATCGCGCATGGCATCAATAGTGGTCATCTGGTGCCGGGTGACTATTTGTGTATTGATGAGATCGATGCGGTGGTGAAGTGGGATGAGGGTGTGTTCATCCGGGCCAAGGGTAGTGGGGAGCGCGCGCCGGATGAGGTGCAGGCGTATGTGGATTCGGTGCGGGATTTCTTCTACCATTCGGTGAAGACGGGGGCGTTGACCGAGGGGGATTTCGGTCGGGTACCGGATCGGTGGACGGGTCCGGCGCGGTTGCGGCCGGAGTCGGTGGGCAAGGCGCGGGCGTTGCTGGATCAGTGGTTCTCTCGCCCGGAGAACCGGGGGCTACAAAAGGCGGCGGAGCCGTTTTTGAAGGAGGCGATCCGGCAGGGCCGGTCGATGGACGCCGAGGACTTGCATCGATTGACGATGTCCGCGGCCGCGGAGTGGGACTACCGGGAGGAGGACGACTACCTGATTCATGATGAGAAGGTGCGGATCATCGCACAGTCGAATCATGCGGTGCAGTTCGACCCCGAAACCGCGATGGAGTCGCGGTGGAGTGGGGGTTTGGCGCAGGCGATCGAGGCCAAGCACCGACTGGTGATCCGCAGCGACGCGGACGTGATCGCGCAGACCACCACCGCCGAGGTGCTGGCCATGCACGAGACGGTCACCGGGGCGTCGGGCACCGCGGACGGTGCCAACGACGTGCTGCAGAAGAACGGGATGGCCAAGGCGTTCAAAATTGAGCGGACCTCGCTGTCGGAGCTGCATGTCGGCGACGACATAGTCTGTGTCAGCCGGGCCGCGAAACTCGATGCGATCGCGCGCGACGTCAAGGCCGCGATCGACGAGGGCCGCCCGATCCTGATCATTTGCGAACGCAACAGCGAGGTCGCGATCATCGCGGCGAAGCTGCGCCTGTTGGAGGTGGATCCCAAGGCGGTCACGGCGGTGGATGCGCGTACACAGTGTGAGAAGGGGGTGGAGTTCAAACAGTATTGGAAGGATGTGACCGCGGAGGCGGGTAAGCCGCGCGTGGCGGAGGCGGGTAAGCCGGACGTGGCGGGGAAGGGGAAGGTGTTGGTGGCGTCGCGGATCGCGGCGCGGGGCACGGATATCAAGATCGATGCGGAGGTGGAGGCCAAGCGCGGGTTGAAGGTGATGGTGACGGGTCGGTCGGCGTTGTCGGGTGATTTGGACAAGCAGGCTTATACCCGTGCAGGGCGGACGGGTCCGGTGCGGGTGGTGTTGGGGAATGGTGACGACCGGATCGAGTTCCGGTCCCAGCGCGGGGACGCGGTGTTCTACCTCTCGCCCGAGGATGATCTGTTCGCTCACAGCAACGACCCGCGTACCCGGCATGTCGTGTCCTACTACCGGGAAGCCGTCGGCGAGCACGCGGCGCACGCGACGACCGCGACCGAGGTGCGGCAGGTGCGAGCGGAACAGTTGATGCGGAACCTGGTGGCCCCGTTGCAAGCGGTGGCCACCCAATCCCGCGCCGTCACCCCGCCCCCGTCCGCGCCGACCGCGGTCACGTCCAACCCGAACAACCCGAACGCGCCTCCCACCGCCGCCCACCACAACCCGGGTGATGATTCGGGTGGTCCGCCGCCGGGTTCGCCGATCGTGTCCGACGCCGATCGGCGGCCGTCGACCCGGGACTCGAGCCCGCAGGGTCGGCTTGATGCGACTGTGGCGGTGGCGCAGTCGCGTGCGGTGATCGCCGAGAGGCTCGCGACCGCGTTGGGGGTGGCCCACAGCGAGGTCCGGCCCGAACTGGAGTTGCTGCTCGGCCGAACCGGCGACCCCGCCTGGGTGTTGCAGGCCGCGAACGTGATCGGACCGCCGCTGAGCGAACTGGTCGCGCTGGTCGAACAACACCGTGCCCTGCTCTCGCAGGCCCAGAACGCCGACATCATCGCGATGTACGAGCTACACGGCAAATGCGACCAGATGGCCGCGCAGATTCAAGCCGCCCGTCAAGCCGGCCTCCCGCTCGACCAGATCACCGGCGAGGCGACGCGCGCAGGGGACCCGCAGTCCGCCCCGTATGCGCACCTGGCGCGCGCCGACTATTACGCGTTGATGGGCGAGGCCCGCAGCGATGCGCTGTCGACCGTATCGGTCGCCGATCCGTCCGAGCAGGCGACGTGGGGACGGGCCGCCCAGGGCGTGCCTGCACGGATGGGCGCGGGTGCCGAGGGCTACGCCGCAGTCGCCGAAAGGCTGTGGGGCAGCCGCAATCCCACGGAGAAGCAGCGCCGCGACAACCACGGCCGCGGCATGACACTGCGAGTGAAATACCAGGACGGGGTGGACTCCGAGACTGGCGCGCATGTGGTGTTCGTGGTCAACCACCACGGGGAACTGCTGTGCATCGACCACAGCCGCCGAACCGTCGAACCGTTCCTGCCCGATGTGAACGTCGAGCACTACGACGGCATTGAATACCACCCCGAGGACACCCCCGACAGCACCCCCGACGAACCGCTGTCGGCTGCGATGGCTGCGCCGACCCCGGTTCCCCGCGCCACCGACAGCGTGTTGTCGGCGCCTCGGGGTGCGAGCCCGGTGTTGGTGAGTCATGACAACCGCACGGGGCAAGGCGATTCCGATCGACGGTCGGCGGGACCGGCCCCTGACTGGAACGCCCGTGTGCGCGCGGTTCTCGTTGCCGAGTGCCACGACGCGTTGGCCGCGGCGCAGGAAACGCGGGAGCATCGGCGTGACGTGCACTCTGCCGCTGAACGCCATTACCTCGAATTGGTGGCCGTGCTGCGGTGTTTCGACGAGGTGGTCGACGCGCCATCGGAATCCGGGCCGGTGCTGCCGCCGGGGCTGGACTCGCTGATTCTGGACTACGCCGACATCCTGTTCCGACGGCGAGCATCGCGCCACGGTCTGGGCCGCGCCTGCGAAGGATTGGTGGTTGTCGACGAGCTCCTCGCGGCGGAGCATCACCCGATCCTGGACGAGGTTGGCCACACGGAAGCCGGCTCCGCGGGGTCTGCTCGGCGCGCACGTCTGCTTGCGCTCGAGGAGTCGCTGCGGCTATACCGGCAAGTGGATGAGGTGGTGAAGACCACCGCGGGTGATGTCGCTCGCGAACTGCCTGCCGATCGCCGGGTCGAATCGGCGGGTGACCTGTCGGCGTTGATCCCCGTTCATCGCGCCGTCGCGACAACCTCAGGTGCGCCCGCAGGTGCCCGCTCGGGGAGGCCGAAGGCGACGATCTCGCGATTCGAAAGCCGCGAAGGGATCACGCCGGAGCGTTCGGCGTTCCTCGACCGGACCGAGGACACCTTGCGCTCCGGGGAACGTGCGACCCGAGTGGTGCATCGCACCCCGGAGTTCGTCATCGAGGAAGTGGAGTTCCACGACGGCACCCTCTACCGCGAGACGTATCTGGGTCCGGGGCCGGACACGGGTGAAGGATTGGCCCTGAGGTCATACCTGGCGACGCACGTGGACGAAGCGATCGGGGCGCCGGTTTTGCGTGCCTATCGTTCCGATGTCAACGTGCTCTATCGGGACTACCTGCCCATGGATCGTCGGGCGGACTCGACCCTTGGTTTCATGGTGCCGAGCAGCTACGTCGGCTCGCGTACGGGCATCCTGCGCGGCTTGGCCGACGCGGTGACCGACGTTGCCCGCAACCCCTGGGACTGGTACGTCGGTCCCGATGGTGAAGTGATCGGAGGTCCTGCTCGATCTGCGCGGCAGGGGGCCGACAATCCGTTCGCCGCGCGCTTCGTTGTTCGCGACCGCGAGGGCGGCGAGCGGTGGATCGATCACGACGTTCCCCGTCGGGAGATCGTCGCGGCCAGGCAGCGGCTCGGCCGGCTGCGACCTCTTTTCTACACCGCGAGTGAGCTGGACATATTCGATCACTGGATGCGGCGGCTCGAAAGAATCCAGCTGCACGCCGAGCACACGTCGGAAGAGGTGATGGACCGCACTGGCCTCACCAAGGAGGCGCAGCAGAAGGCCCGCCTCGTCGCCGAGCTGGAACTCGAGTTTGCGCACCTGACGTTCGAGGGCGTGGGCTTCGTCGATGCGCCGGTCGAGGCGATCCGTCAACTGACCACGGCCCTCCGTCGGATGCTGCGAGACTATCCGCCGACCAATATCCGCGTAATCCGGCTCAACTTCCTGGACGACGGAATCACCGGTACAGCGCGGTACCGGCGAGCGGAGGCCACCGAGCCGCCGTCGATGGGGCGCACGAGCAGCATCACGATCAACTTCGCCTACGCGGCGAAGCTGGGGTTGTACGCGACCGTCATGCACCACGATTACCTGGACGGGTACCAACCGCGCGGAACAGGGGAACCCGTTCACGACACCGTCGTCCACGACTACCCGCATGCGCTGGACCACGCGGCCGGGCTCCGCTACAGCAAGACCGTTGTCGGGGCGCTGCGACGGGCATGGCAGAAGTTGCACGACGCCGGCTTGGTTCACGAGAGCTTTCGAGCCTGGCTCGCGCGACTTCCGGTGTACGCGTTCACCGACGCGACGAAACGGCGACTCCAGCCGGAGGAAACGGTGGCGGTCGGATTCCAGGATTTCGTGTTCAACGGCGGTGTCGGCTCGCCGCAGTGGGTGATTCACGAGTACCTCAGGACAGGGGTGGAGCCGGATGTCCCCGCCGACCTGCCGGTGCGGCTCCCCCCGAATCCCGACCAGAAAGCTCAGGCCAAGGCTCTCCGTGTGCGCCTCGCCGAACAACTCGCGAACACCGAAGGGGCGTTGCGTTCAGCCGTCGGCCAAGACCGGCGACGCTTCGCCGAACGTCAAGCCCGCCTGCGGGCGGACCTCGACCGAATCGACACGCTGATCCGCGCCCGGGGCCGGGAGAAGCTCGTCAAGCAGGCGAGTCTCCTCGACGACGCCATCCGCCGACGTGTCGCGCACGCCGCGCTTCACGCGCACGCCGACGAGCAGGTCGACGCCGCGGGCACACCCCGCGTGGTGCTGGACGCGGCCGAGGAGATCGAGAAGATCGACGCGACGCTGACGCGCCGTCTGAATGATGGCGCCTACGCCGATTGGCGGTCAAACGATTTCGTGCGTACCACGCGTCGGCGGGCCGACGTGATGCTGCGCGAGTTCAACGAGGCGTGGCGCGATCTCGCACAGGCGGAGAACCCGGCAGCCGAGGCCGATCGGCTCGCCGACGGGCTTCGCGCGCGGCTTGCCGTGGTGCGGGCGCAGTTGGAGTTCGACCCCGTCACGGCCGAGGCGCGCTCCGAGCCCGGCGAAGGTGGTGAGCCGTTGGACGATCCGCTCGTCCAGGTGACGGAGGTTCTACCGGGGCAGACTCAGGTCGAAGCACCGGTCGCCCAGTCACACCAGCAGCGTGGCGAAGAAAGCCCTGTCACCGCTGAGGCAGGCACGAATGACAGCGCGGAGCATGACCGCGGCCCGGACAGCCATCCTTTTCGAGTTCTCGCCGATCCGGGGATGTCCGGCGACCGAGAGGTCGACTCGGGATACTGGGGCCACTACGGCGCGGCGGGTGTGCTGGTCCGGCATGTGGATGCGGCCGGTGTGGAGCGATTCCTGATCTGCCAGTCGAAACTCGGTTACTCCCAAGGCAACTGGCAGCTTCCAGGTGGGGCCCTGCATTCACTGGAAGAACCGGCCAACGGCGCCGCCCGCGAGATGACCGAAGAACTCGGCGCGAGTGCGGAGTACCTGAGCGGCCTGGCGCACGCGGGCACTCATGTGATCGCCGGGCCGCGTGACTGGAAGTACCACGCCATGGCTGCCGACGCTCCGCGGCAGTTCGACCCGGTGGTCGACGGCAAGGAAACGGTCGCGGCTCGCTGGGTAACCCCCGCCGAACTGCGCGCCATGGCCGCCAACAGGGAGTTGCATTCAGCCCTCGCCAGGAACGTCCACGCGGTGCTCGACCTGTTCGAGCCCACCGCGGTAAGCCAGACCGAACCAGATGATCCGACGATCATCGACCCGACGGTCGTCGACGATGAGGCCGCGCAGCCGGAACTACCGGAGCCGCGGTTGGCCCTCCGCCCAATTGATCAGGCGATGCTCGACGCGTACACACAGCTATACGAGCTCGGGAGCAAGGGCCCCGCGCCGGGCCTGAGCCCGGAAGCCGAGGCCGCCTGGAGAGCCGAACAAGGGCGGCTCAACGACGACTTCTTCGCCGCATACCCGCAGGCACTCGAGCCCAGCGTATCGGGCCCGCTGGTGCAGTACCGTGCCCTGCACGCGGAGATGCGGACATTGGCCGACGAACTCGGCCTAAGCGTCACCGAACTTCGTGCGCGCATGGACAGCGAGCTGTCCGATTTGGTCGACGGCAAGTCCCTGGCGGTCCGGATCTCCACGGAGGCACTGTTCGGCGTGCTCGCCGACGGCCGATTCAAGACCCAGTTCGAGACGGGCTTGGGCGGCGGCGCCAAAAGCCATGTGGCACAAATGGAGAACCGGTGGTTCGGCAACCCCGAGGACATGGATCCGCGGCTGCGGCCGGTGTACGGGTATGTGCAGGTCGGCGGCGAACGTCCGGCTGGGCTGTCCGACGCCAGTATCAAGCTGCCCGTCGACAGCGACACACTGTGCACCGAACGACTCGCGATGTACGGCCGGATCGACATCGTGCTCAAGGACCACGTTCGTGAACGGGCCACATTCTGCGTCGGCGATTCGCTCGTCTACTCCGGCAGCATGTTCGGCGGAAAAATGGCACGGACCATTCCTTCACCCATCCTCGACCCGCAACCGGACTCCTTCGGCGTTGCCGCCCTTTCCACTTCCACCCCGAGCGATCACCCGCTGCGCGGTATCGGACGGGACTACAACGGACAGTCCTTCCGGCAGCACCAGTTCGTCGAGTGCCAGATCCACGGCGGTGTCACCCTCGCCGACATCGACCACATCAACCTCCCCGAAGTCCCCGGACCGGAACTGCGCGCCGCGCTGGATCGCGCCGGTGTGGCGTGGCGAGTTCTCGACAGCCATGCCATCGCCCGCAGCGGCGACCCCGAGATCATCGCCGCAGAGCTGCGACGGCTCGAGGAAGACCTCGCCGTGGTCGAAGCGGTGATTGACTACACCCGAGCACTGCTCGAGATAACGACCCGGCGGGAGGGCGGGACACCATCCGCCAAGAGGACCCGCGAACGTCTGATCGAACGCGACAAGGTCGACCTGCGCAACGCCGAGCAAATGAAGATCCGGATCGTTGAGGAACTCGCGGCCTTCACTGCGGAGGATCTGGCATCGGTCAGTGTCCAGCACCAGGCGCCACAGACGCCGCCGAGCAGCACACACAACACTGCCCCTGGACAACAGCAGCCTCTTGGCGACATCGCCACCGTCGCAGATCTCGGCAGTCCGGAAACCACGTCGGTACAAACTGTCGCCCAGGGAGATTCGCTTCCCGGGCCGGATCATTCCACCGCGTCCGGATTGGCTGTCCCCGAGGCCACTGGGGAGAAGGCCGATGGGCGCGATGAGCAGCAGTCCCTCTTCGACCTCGGCCAGCCGCGCGACGTGTCCAATGACGGTGAAGAAGCGACAACTTCCGCGCGGACAGCCGCTGCCGTGCAAAGCGCTGATCAACTCGGATCGATGCGAACCGAGGACCGGACAACCGACCAGGAGTCCGCGCCGACAGATTTGGATCAGGTGCAGACCGAGACGGAAATCCCCAAGCGGACGGTGTCAGGCAACAGTGGCGGTATCAGCCCATTCCAAATAATAGATAACATTGGCGATCCTGGAGAGGGGCTAGTCGGAGGCTACGGGCCTGCTGGGTTATACGGAGCATCTGCCGTCATGCTGAGGTGTGTTGGCGCTGATGGTGTCCCGCGTTACTTTCTAGTGAAAATGGGGGAAGGCTACTCACAAGGAAATTGGCAGCTTCCTGGCGGGGGGAGAGGTTCGAATGAGACGCCCGCAAATGCTGCTGCTCGCGAACTTGCCGAGGAAGTCAGCGCATCACAGAACTATTTGGACCAGTTGACGCTGAGCGGTCAGCATGTGTTCACGCACCCTGACCACGATTGGACCTACATAACTTATACGGCGGACGCACCCTATCAGCTGGATCCAATAGTCGACAGATGGGAAACTGTCGATGCAGGGTGGTTTACCTATGAAGAGATGCTCCGCTTGGACCTGCACAGCTCGCTAGGGAGCAGCCTTCCCGAGATTATGAGGGCTCATCCACCAGTCGGGCTATCACCGGATGAATACCCAGACTTCACACAGTCGGCCGAGTTCATCGACCTGAATGTAAGCGTTGGCGAGCCCGAACCGACACTCGACCGTCTTTACCCGAAACCGTTCGAGGTACCCGATGCAGAATCTCAGGTGGAAACACCGATGCCCACCGGGCAATCGGAACTTATTTCATCGCCAATCGATTCAACAGGGGCTGTGCATGTCGAGCAGGCGGAGGTGCTCACCCACAAAGATGTCTTCTGGATCAGGGCCTATTCAGCCCTAGGGAATGATTTCAACGATCCGATTCGGAGTGATTGGGCCGACGAGCGGATACTTTCGGAGATAGAAGACATCAACACTGCACTCTCCAAGTTGCCAAATTATGAGGGACCAGTTGTACGCCTCACGAACCTTCCGCCTGAAATTCTAGATAAGTACAGGAAGGGAAACAAGGTAGTTGAAGCTGCCTTCACTTCAGCCACTCGCGATATTTCCAGGATACCTATTGGTGCCGCCGAAAAAGCAAACGTCGAGATGCGAATTATAAGTAAAACCGGAAAGGATATATCGAGAATATCCGACAAGCCGCGAGAGCTTGAGATTCTATTTCGCACGGGAACCGAATTCTTTGTCACAGAGCGCTACTACGACCCCATATCAAAACGCACTGTAATCGAGATGACCGAGCTCTCCACCGTCGGGCAGGCAGGCGGGCAGCAGGCCGCGCAGCCACATCCGTGGACAAAAGCGTCAGCCGACGAAACTAATCAGCACCCTGCCCACAGCAAGGAACAACACCCGCCGGTGGCGGTTGCACCGCAGGACGCGATGAGTGCCCGCGGAACCGGTGATGACGTTCCTCTCAGTGAACCAGCGCCCCCACACACCGAAGACGCAACCCCGAACGCGGAACAATCCGGACCGAGCAGTGAAACCGATTCGGCTGCAAAAGGTCCCGACTCCAGGACCGCCGTCCAGCGGGTCGAGGACTGCGCCATCCGAGTCGCCCGCATCGTACGAGCACTCGGCAACGATCACGCACCCGAACCCGACGAAAACGACCCCGCCTGGCACGCCGAGGACAACTGGCGCGCCGTCGAAACCGGCATCCTCGCCCAACTCACCGAACTCGACCACCAACCCACCACCACAACCGACGGCACCGACCCCCTCGCCACCATCGCCGAAAACATCCGCAACAAAAAAGACGGCGCCGACACCGCCGTCATCATCGTCGACGACGGCGCCAACGCCCACGGCTACGTCATCACCAACATCGACGGCAACGTCATTGTCTTCGACACCCTCATCGATGGCGAAGGCCCCCGCGTACGCAACTACGACGGAGACGAAAACGGCGACAACACATGGCAACCCACCTACCACCACATAGACCGAGCCTTCGTCGCCTACGTCACAAACGACAACGGAGCTCTCACCGCCCTCCACGAACCACTACCCGACAACGTCGACCGAGCACACCCACCACACAAGATCACCGGATCACCTGTCGACAGCCACAGCGACGAGCAATCACCCGATCCGAACGAGGCGGATGCGCGCCCGGCGTATCTCGGGACCGCGCTGCCCGTGGACAAGGGCTTCACCGACGAACAGCAGGACCTGGCCAACGAAGCCCTGCGCGCGGGTGGGTTCGCCGACGCGGACATGTTGCAGCGTCCCGCCGACCACCATTTCGCGGACTCCGCAAGCCGCCGCGCGACCGAGAACGCCGAGTGGTGGCACTCGCTGACCGACCCCGCCCGGCCTGGTGAGCTGAGCACCACGCAGCAGGCGCTGATCCAGGTCTATCCGCACCAGATCGGCAACGCCGACGGCATTCTCGCTGCGATCCGCGACCAATCGAACCGGCTGTCGATCAGCCGCGATCTGGCGGAGTTCATCGCCCGCAGGCCACCCGACAGGAAAATCCTCAACTGGTTCCGGACCGAGCTCACCGAGGCGGAGTCGAAGCAGTTCGGCAACCTGATCCATACCCGGAATCACCTGGCACAGTTGGACCGCCAAGCCAGGGAGATACCCGGCAGCCCGCCCGTGCACGTCCTGTCCTACGACTCGACCGCCTTCAACGGCAAGGGGAAGGTCGTAGTCGCCCTCGGCAACGTGGACACCGCGCAGACGGTGAACTGGCATGTGCCGGGTACCAATACGACGTCGGACTCGCTGGCCTACCAGTTCAAGCCGCTGCGCAACCTCTATGAGGAGACGCTGCGGGTAGATCCCTCGCGGGAGCTGGCATCGATCATCTGGATCGGATATGACGCACCGACCGGGCCCCTGAGCACCGGTTACCTGAAGGCCGCCTTCCGCGGCCGCGCGAGAACGGGCGGCAACCGGTTGCTGCGCGATATCGCGGCGCTCCACGCCACCAGACAGTTCGCCGGAACCGCCGACCCGGATCAGCTGATCAACCGGCTCTACGGGCACAGCTACGGCGCGGTCACCACCTGCTACGCGGGCAGGTTCGGCAGGCTGGCGGGTCTGGTCGCATCGATCACCGTCTCCGGCGCGCCTGGGACGGGCTCGGTGCGCAGTGCCGCGGAGTTCGGTATCGGCGCAGAGAACTTCTTCGTCGCTGCCTCGTGGCGTGATCTGGTGACCATGTTCGGTGCTGACCGGCCCGGCGCGTGGAGCCGCATCAGCCGGAGGCTCGGCCTCGGCATGGATCCTGCTTCCGAAGAGTTCGGCGGCAGACGAATCGGCGCCGAGTATCCGGACTCGCCGGACTTCGCCGGTGTCGAGGCCGTGCATCAGGGTTATCTGCATCGCGACCCGGCGACCGGACTACCCACCGAAACGCTGGCCAATGTCGCGCAGATCACCGCGGGCCGCGGCGACACCCTCGTCTCGGTGGATCGCCGTCAACCGGGCCGCAGGATCGGCTCGCCGCCCGTTGATTCCGAGCGCGGGCGATACGACGACGGCAGCCGCAAATCGTCGCCCCACCCCGCCTTCCGGGAGAAACAGCTGCCGGCCGCGCTGGCTTCGGTCATCGCCGGGCACCATCTCGATGCCGTGACCGACTTGCTTCTGGGCCAATACAATTCGCTCGGAGACGACCAGGCTCGGGCCGGGTTCCTCGCGAGCGTCGACAAGTTGTCGTCCGTGTGGCGGATGGTCGGCGACTACCGCAGCGATCCCTACACGATCGACCGGCTGCTGACTCTTCTCCCGGCCACGGAGCGTGACCTGGTGCGGCGATGGCTGGACGCCGTGTTGATGCCGCAACTCGCCGGCCACGATCGTCCGAGTGGTCCCGACGTCGAACCGCGGTTGCTGGAGGTGGCCGGGCGGATGGCCGAGCTGTCCGGGACCCTCCGGGCGACCGACGCCGACCCGGTCCTGACGGTGTGCGTGGCCCATGCCCTGTTCCCCGGTCTGGTCGACGGCCTTGTCGACCGGCTGCTCGAGCCAGGCGTCGCCGCCGATCTGCGACCGCATCTCACCGGAGATCCGAACGCACCGCCCATTACAGCGGAGGTGACCGACGCCGCGAGGGACGTGGCCGCTGCATTCGCGGCCGGACAGCCGCGATGGCAGCCGATGGTGTATCCGCGCGTGGCACGGGAGATGGCGCGCGACGCCGCGCGGGATCTCGGCGACGAGCGTGCGGGTGAGGTGGCGCTGCTGACGTCGGAGTTGGTCAACCATGTCATGTCGCACACCGATGGCGGCGGCGCGGTTGCCGTCCTCCCCGAGCCGGACGGCATATGGGTCGAAGTGGTCGCCGACGGCTCGTTGTGGACCGGCGACCCCCACGCGCGGGACGGAATGGAGCCTGACTGGGTTCCGCGGATGTTGCGCGAATACTGTGGTGACGAGAACTGGGGTATCAGCGTTCTCGACGGCACCGACGGGGGCTATACGGTCTGGTTCCGTATCGGACGGGATTCGGCCGCCTCCGCAGGCGCGCACGCGGAGGATCGGGTAGTGACGCCGTCGCGTGCCGAACTGCCGGATGTCTCCGCGGCCGTCCCGCTCGACCGGGCGCTCCAGATCGCGTACGCCAAGCGTCGTGCCCAGGGGATCGCGCGCGACATCTATCTCACCGACGCAATGCAGTCCTTGCCCGGCGAATTCGGCTCGCTTCGGCACCAAGTAACCGAGACAAAGGGACACTATCAGCGCGGAAGGACGAACGAGCCGCTCCAGTCGTACGAATTCGACAACGACGCCCCCACCGAGACGATGATGTTGGTCGCGTTGGAGGGACCAGTCGAAGACGCGAATTCCACGTACGGCGGTAGGGCGGAATGGCAACTGCACTGGTCGTATCCGGGCCGGACCGTCGCGACGTTCGGCGTCGATCTCGAGGAATGGGCGCAGGGCCAGGGATTCGGCAGCACCTATCTGCCGATGATGGAAGTGTATCTGAGCGACGGTGGCGTCGACGTCGTCTACGGGTACGCTTCCGTCAACCCGGGCCACGAGAACTCCCCGCGCGTCGGCCGGGTCACCTGGGCACAGGCCGATTTCCACTGGGATATACGCCCGTCCCACCTGCCGGCGACGGTGCGCAATATCCTCGCCCGCGTCGCCGAAATGTCCCCGCAGGTGTCGGACCGAGACCGGGTGGTGCTCGAGCGGATCGCGGCAGCGTTCCGCGGTCCGGTCTCCGGTTACTGGACGCCGAAGCAGATCGTGGAGTTGGAGGGTTTCGACGACCCGGACCTCGGTCGGCACTTCATGGAGGGCCTGGACTGGTGGTTCCAGCGCGAATACTCCCAGCGCACCCTGCCGTCGCACCCGCCGGACGAGAACGCCAGCCCGGGCGGCACACCCACCCCCGAGACCAACGAAGAGTGGGAGCGCGAGAACGCCTGCGCCGTCGCCCTGGCTCGGGCCGGGTACGACGTGGAGCAGAACCCCACCGCTCCCGGCGTGACCGACCCGTTCCGCATCGAGGGACGGTATCTCGCGTTCCACCTCGCCCAATCCGACGACCTGGTGGCGATTCGCGACGCACTGCGGCGGGTGATGTCCCAAGGGCGGTACGGCGGCGAACCTGTCACGAACACCCGCATCGTCGTAGACCTGTCCCGCACCGGAATCGACCCGGACGCGTTGCGGGACTTATTGGCCCGATGGCCTCTTCCCGAACTTCACGAGGTCATCGCCGTCCTGCCCGACGGCAGCATCGGGCACGTGTATCCGATGGCGCCCTCGGACTTCGACGCCCCCGCGGAGCTGACAGAGGAGGAAATTCGGGCGCTCAGTGACTACACCAACAAGCATTTCTTCCCGCTCATCAACACGACTCTGCGTGGTCAGCGCCTTCCGGACCGGCAGGTATTGGATCTGATTGCCCGTATCGACTCGGCGCTGCTGAAACTGCCCCCCCACGTAGGACTCGTCTATCGCCGGGTCGATCCGGCCGGCCCCTACGGCGAGGAGTTTTCCGATGAGGGCTACACGAGCACGACCCGCCGCCCGAGCAGTGCCGGAGACGGATGGGACACACATCGGTACGTGTCCCGAACGGGCCGCGACATCTCGCCGTACTCCGTCGCTCCCTCTCAATTGGAGGTGCTGTTCGGCCGCCGAGCCAAGTTCGACAAGATCGGCGAATACGTCGGCTGGGACGGCAAGAAATACGTCTGCGGGATCGAGGTTGGCAAGCGCCCCGACAAGATACTGCTGAGCCCCGAGGCGGCGAGCGTCATCCGCAAGGCACTCTTCGGTGGGGGCGATCCGGTAGCGCTGAATCCCTCCGCCGGAAGTACGCCTGCCGACGTCAGGGTGTGGCCCGCGCAGCCGGCTGCCGACAAACCGACGCCGACGACCGATCGGGCGGACGCGGCATCGGGCTCGGAGCTGACCGGTCGCGCCCTTTCACTGCTGCCGAACATCTTCGATGCTCCGCGCACGTTCGACGCGATCCGCGTCGCGTTGCCGGAGGGTCTGTCGTTCACCGACGCCATAGTGTTGTGGAAGGAATCGCATCGGCGAAACGGGTCCGATGTTCCCAACCTCTCACGCGAGAGCCTCGACGCTTTGGTCGACCGTGTGTGGCGCAACCGCCATGCCCTCCGGAGCCGGCTCGACTTGCACCGCCTCCAATATGGAATCGACCATGATCCCAGCGCGACCTGGCCGCGCCTGATGTGGATGCGGGACCGCGCAGTCGTGGTGACGCGGACGGATCAGCCGTCGGCAGTGGTGCCGTTCGGCAGCGTCGCGGATCTCGCGCCCGGCGGTGTGGAGTGTGTCGTCATTCCCCGTGCGAAGCGCAGGTCGTTGTCGTCATCGGCGGAGACGCCGAGGGCCGAGATTCCGAAGGCCAAGGTGCGGGTGTTCGTCCACGCCACCACGGCACACGCGCTCGATGCCGTCGGGCCATACCTCACAGATGTCGTGGTCGATCAGCGTGACCGGTTCCCGGGCGTACGGTATGTCGCCATGGCGGGACCGGCCATGGACGGTGCCGCGAACCTTGTCGTGGGGGTGGATGACCTCGAGGCCGCTGAGCGCGTTGCCGAGGAGTTGGGGCTATTCCTGTTCGAGCCTGGCGTGCCCGGCGGTACTCGGCCGATCGCGGACTGCATCAGCATCGTCGAAGTCGCTGCCGCCGATGAGGGCACGGTATACCCGGTCGTGACCGCGCAGGCGTTGTGGACAGCGCTCGAAGCGACCCTGAACGCTGGTGGCGACCTGGCCGCTTTCCGCGGGCAGGTCGACGCGCGGCTGGCAGAGTCAGGCATCGACCCCGTCGATCCGGCGCGGCGTCTGAAGAGGAAGCCACGCCGTACACCGTGGGCTCGGGGCTCGGCGAGCACCCAGCAGGCGTCGATATCGCCAGACGGCGGCACGTACAGTTCCATGCCGCAAAAGACGCCGTGGTCGACAGGGGACACTGCGCGGAAAACCGCGGAAGTGTGGGCGCATTTCGCGAACAATTCCGAGCACTGTGTGGTCGGTACAGCAGAACTTGTCGCGAACCTCACCGGAGACGAGAGCATCCGGGAGCGCGCGGTCCAGCGGATCGGCAAGGGAGCCTTGCGGGTTCGGGTAATGCAGCGAATCTTCGGCGCTGCGTTGCACCGAGGCGGCTGGGACTCGGTGAGTCGACGCGACGCGTCGAAGACGGAGCAGGAGCGGACGATCGAGGGGTGGATGGCCGAGCGTCCGGGGTCGATAGTCGCGCTGGTTTTGCAACGTCCGGGTCCGGTCGGGCGCAACGAGGTGGCGAATCACACGATGGCGTTGCACAACCGCAGCGAGAGGGTGGGTGAGCCTGATGTGTGGGTGTCGTTCCACACCGATACCGCGGAACGGCTTCGGGAATGGGAGCCGTTGACGGATTGCTTGCGGCGGCTTGGTGACGAGTACGGCCTGGATCTGGACGGCCTTGGCCCGTTCGTGGGTATGGCATTCATCGACGGCAAGCCTGATCAGCGGCTGGGTGACAGCGTTGCGGCCCGGCTGCACTCGTGGCGGGAAGGCCGCAGAGTCCGCGGCCTGATCGGCTCCGCCGGGGCGCTGGGATCGCCGGCGCCGGACAGCCCCGATCCAGGTGCGTCGGACGGCGTCGGCGATGACGAACTCGATCCGAGCGCGCAGCCCGGGCAGCCATCCGGTCAGGATGGGGATGACCGTACGCGTACCGAAAATGACCAGGCGCGTAGGGATTTGGCGACAGTAACGAGGGTAGATCCCCGAAAGTCGCATCCGGAGAATGTGTCGGAGGCACGCAGTGCCATTCGCGCGTTGCTGGCGGATTCGCCGGTCGAGGGGCATATCGCGGCGACCGAAGCGCTGGTCGAGGCACTGCTGTGGACATCGCACGGCCGTATAGAGGTGCGGTACACGGTTTCCGGGGAGACAGTCCGGGTGGAGGTAACCGAGAAGTTCACCGAAAGGTTCGAGGAGGGAGCCGGGTCACTTCTTCCGGTACGGGATAAGCCCGACAAGCCGTCGACAGAACCAGGTCGACTGACCAAGTTGTTCGACGAGCTCACGACAACATGGGGCTCCACGTTCAGCAATCTGGGCGAACACGCTCGGACCGGAAACCGGGGGACAAGGCAGAGGTGGTTCAAGCTCTCCGCAACTGAAGGACAGCATGATCCGCCGGGGGTGACGTCCGATCCCAACGAGGATATGACGTTCTCGCAGGGCGAGGTGAAACAGGGAGTCGGGATCTCTCGGCACACGATTCATCGGTTGCTGAGCAGTGTCGATTGGCCGGATTCGGTACCGCATGACGACACCGCGCCCTCGCTGGACAATATCGAGCTCTCGCTGACGGAGTTGGTCACCAACGTGCACGTGCACAAGGCGGGGAACGCGCATGTGCGGATTTGGCTGCACGGGGACGAAGTGCTGGTGGCGGTCCTCGACGACAGTCCGCTTTTCCCGGAGTGGAAGCCGCAGAGCAACTTCGGCACCCCTGAGCAGAGCCCGGCGGAGTTCGACCTCAAAAGCTACCTCGAAGCCACCGATTTGACCAAGGTGGACGAAACTGGGCGATCCGAGAATATGGGGGGGCGTGGTTACGGACTGCTGGACGCTCTAGCGCAGCGGTGGGGTGTGACCGTCGTCGCGGCACGCAAGATGGTGTGGTTCGTGGCCCGGAGGCCAGATCCGCCCGCCGGTGGCGAGAACAGTTCCGACACACCGGGCGCCGGATCGCCAGCTCCGCAGTCCGTTCGGGACCCGAGCGCGGACCAGGCATCGCAAGCTCGGGCGCAGACAGCGCCATCGGAGCCCGATGAGCCCCGGCACCCGACAACACAGCTCGACACCGCCGGTGCCGCTACCACACCGAAGTCCGCTCCGGCCAGCGCGCAATCCGATGCGCCGCAGACTGACCTGGAAAGATCCGAACAACTTCGGGGTCGGTACGGGCGGGAAATTCTCGACTATGTGCTCGGTCAGCTGGGGGGTATCCGTTCCTCGGACGTACAGTTACCGCAACCACTTGTTCTGTTCGCGCAGGCGGTCAATCGCGCTGTGTTCGAGAATGCCGACGCACAGCGCTGGGCGTTTGCCGAGGGCGAGAACGTCGGCGAGGCGCTGCGTCGCATGGCGCGGAATACCCTGGAGCGTCGCTTGAATGCGCTCAGCCCGGCCCAGCGCAACGTCATTACGGAGGCGATAGCCGCCGTGCGTGGCGACCGGGACATTGCGAACACGCTTCCGGCGGAGCCTGCGGATCCGAACCCTGAATCTGCGAGCCACGCTCTGACCAAGCGCGAGACCGAGGTGCTCGCCCTGGTTGCCGAAGGCAGGTCGAACCCTGAAATCGGCACAGCACTCGGCATATCGGCGAGCACGGTAATGACCCACCTCGTCAATATCCATCACAAGCTCGGAGTCAGCGGCCGAGCGGGCATGGCAGTAACAGCCGCGCGCGCGGACATCCTCCCCGAACAAGCCCCCACCGGCAGCCGAGCCTCGCTAACCGAACGCGAACGAGAAGTCCTCGCGCTGGTCGCCGAAGGCAAATCGAGCCCCGAAATCGGCACCTCACTCGGCATATCGGTGAACACCGTGGAGACCCACCTCGCCAGCGCCCACCGCAAACTCGGGGTCAGCGGCCGAGCGGGCATGGCAGTAACAGCGGTACGCGCAGACATCCTTCCCGAACAAACCCCCACTAGCACCCAAGCCTTGCTGACCGACCGCGAAAAAGAAGTCCTCGCGCTGGTCGCCGAAGGCAAATCGAATCCCGAAATCGGTGCCACACTGGGCATATCGCCGCGGACGGTGCAGGCATACCTTGCCCGCGTCCACAGCAAGCTCGGCATCGGTGGTCGAGCGAGGATGGCCGAGGCCGCAGCAAACGCAGGCCTGCTTCCCAATGACGATCTGTTGTCCGATCGCGAGGTCGAAGTGCTCGGCCTGGCAGCGAGCGGGAAGACGGACAATGCTATCGCGGAGACGCTGGGAATACCCGAAGCCAGCGCGAGTGATCATCTGACAAACGTCCTGCACAAGCTCGGCGCTCGTGATCGCGCGGTGCTGGTTGAAGCCACGTGGCACAGCGACAACGAGATTCCCCGCACCCCTGACGGAATCACCCGATTCCGTCAGCGGGCCGGACTCATCACAAACTTCCTCTCCGGCCTCGGGATCGCGAAATCCGCCCCGGTGCGACTGGCGCTGGCACAGCTGACCGAATCGGAATTGCAGCAGCTCCTTGCTCAGTTGGACGCCGCCCAGCGAACGCTCATCGAGGAGTCCACCCGGTCGGCGGCGGCGGATGGCACCCTTACCCTCGCTCAGCTCGACGCGGTCCGCACCTTGGGCGACCTCGTCGGCGCGCGACGGCAGCCGAGTCCCGGTGAACCGAGCAACCGCGAAATCGAGGTGCTCAGCCTGGTCGCGGAAGGCATGTCGAACACGGCGATCGGCAAGGCGCTCGAACTGTCGAATGCCACCGTGAAGGTCTTCCTTGCCCGCATCGGCGAGAAGCTCGGTATCACCGACCGGGCCGGCATGTCGGTGGCGGCAATACGTGCGGGCAAACTTCCACTCGCGGGAACACCCAGCCGCAGTGCGAACAAGTTGACCGATCGCGAGACCGAAATCCTCGGCATGGCCGCGGACGGCATGTCCAACAAAGAGATCGCTGTGGTGCTGGTGCTGTCGGAGCTGATCGTGAAGGACGCCTTGGCGCGTTCCAGCGGCAAGCTCGGCATCGGTACTCGCGCGGGCATGGCGGTTGCGGCGATACGCGCGGGCAAACTCTCCGGCGACGATCCCGCGGGCGCGGCCCGACCCGCTGGCGGAAGATTGACCGAGCGCGAGACCGAAATCCTCGGCCTGCGCGCCCAGGGCATGACGCACGCGGAAATCGCGGAGTCCCTGCAAATCGCGGCGACGACCGTCGGCACCCATATCGACCGCATGGTCCGCAAGCTCGGCTTCAGTACTCGGGGCGCGCTCGAGCTTGCGGCGCGCGACGGGACCATCGATCTGGAACCCGATGTCCGGGCCAACCAGACCGATCCGTCCCCCGCGCAGCCGTCGAGCACCACCGGCGCGTCCGAAAATGATTCCGGCACAAGGAGTTCTGGCACATCAGCTGCTCCCGCCGCCAGTGGCACGACACCTTCCGATAGCGCATCCCGTCCCGGCGGAGCCGTCGGCGGTCCGCCCGTCGGTCCGGAACTGCAGTTCTACAGCGACGTCGATCCCGCGGTCGATCACGGATTCTTCGACCGGCGCAGGGGCCAGGCGCCCTGGGTGCTCAACAACTTCGGTCCAGTCAATCCCGGCCGGGAGAAACCGAACAGTGAGCGAACTTCGGGCACAACGCCGGAGACCGCACCGAGCGCACAACAGAGTGACGGCTTATTTCACGGCGCAGAACCCTACGGTAGGCCCTCGCCCTATGCCACCCCGAGCAGCGCGGGAGATCGGAACCAGGAGATCCCCGCCGTCTGCGATCCTGCGGGCGGTGCGGTGCCTGGTGACCCGGCTGGCGCCGAAGAGGTGCTGGCCCTGTCGCCGGAGCATGAGGTCCGCCTGACTCCCTCTATGCGAGAACTCGAAGCGCGGGGGATGGACATAAAACAGGTTATTAACGACCTGCCGAAAATATATAATTTCCTCCAACGGTCGGAGTTCGATCCTCATGTCAACCACGATGCTGTTATCGTGCTCGGCAGCCCGGACATCGGCAGCGCGGCTGTCGCCGCAAATCTCGTTCACGAACATAAACTCGATATACCCGTGGTGTTTTCCGGCTATCGTGGCGAGGCCGCCATATTCCGATTGGCCGCGGAGAAGCTCGGACTGAACCCTGATCAAATCATCGAAGAACCGTTAGCCCAACGCACAGTAGAAAATGTAAACAGATCCATAGAACTGCTGAAAGAGCTCGGTTACGACCCCAGCAAGGTCATTCTTGTCTGCGCACCTCACCACAAGGCACGCGCAAAGGCCATAATTGCGAAGCAGCAGCCGGACGTCCAGCATGTCAGTGTGGTCTCTTCTCCCGTTTCCTGGGAGAACTACATCGAATACGGGTTACGACGTAATCCCTTCCGGAAACCCGACCCAGTCGAAGTCGTAGTGGCGATCCTGGTTGAAATAAAGGGGCTGCAGGAATTACCCCATAAGGGCGTCACGGTAGAAGTAGAAATACCGGACGAAGTATTGGCGGCGTATGACCGCTTGAGTCAGATATTCCAGCTACCGTTGCGGGCGTGGCTGGCTGACCTGATCGCTTACCACCATGCACGGGAGGCTATGAGGGCCGCGGTCGCTCGTCTGCGCGAGCTGGACCGTGCGCAGAACGACAACAGACATCCGGCGGACGACGGGCCCGGCCGAGAGGAACAGGCTGTGCGCGAGGCGGCGCAGTCGGTGATCGACCGCTGTCTCGAACTGGAGCGCAGAGTCGGCGAGTTCGCCGACCGGTTGGTGCCGGAGGGGCTTTCGCCGTCGCAACGCCAGCACTTGCTAGGCTTAGCCGCGGCGGTGGTGGAGTGGAATGCCGCGCGCGACGACATTGCCGAGGCAGCGGAGTCGGGGTCGCAGTCGCAGCAGGCGACGCAGCGCCAGCACGATGCCACCCGACAGGTTCACTCGGCCGCTCGGCAGCTCGCCGCCCATCCCAAGCTGCGCCCGCTCGCCGAGCTGAGCGGCCCGTGGGGGCCAGTCCCCCTTGCGGACAACGCCAACCCGGCAACCCCCGACGATCAACCGCCCGATCCGTCCCCCGCGCAGCCGTCGAGCACCACCGGCGCGTCCGAAAATGATTCCGGCACAAGGAGTTCTGGCACATCAGCTGCTCCCGCCGCCAGTGGCACGACACCTTCCGATAGCGCATCCCGTCCCGGCGGAGCCGTCGGCGGTCCGCCCGTCGGTCCGGAACTGCAGTTCTACAGCGACGTCGATCCCGCGGTCGATCACGGATTCTTCGACCGGCGCAGGGGCCAGGCGCCCTGGGTGCTCAACAACTTCGGTCCAGTCAATCCCGGCCGGGAGAAACCGAACAGTGAGCGAACTTCGGGCACAACGCCGGAGACCGCACCGAGCGCACAACAGAGTGACGGCTTATTTCACGGCGCAGAACCCTACGGTAGGCCCTCGCCCTATGCCACCCCGAGCAGCGTCGACCGCTTGCGGGCGCTGCGCGAGGTGGTCGCCGAGGAACATGCCACGGAACATGCCGATATGCTCGCCCTGCTGGATGAGCTGCTCTTCGTTGAGAACAACCCGAATGCGCCGATCCCCGCTGCCCGGCTCAGGTTGCTGCGGCATTTCGCCGACGCCGTGGACGACTGGCTTCGGACGGCCGGGCAGGCGCTTGCCGCGGAGGCGGAAATCCGACAGGTCCAACCCACCGCAGCCCAGCGGACCCGGATGGGAGCCGAGGCGGAGGACCGCTTCCATGAAGCTGTTCGTCGCCTTGCGGAGGCCGCGGCCAAGCTGAGTGCAGTACCAGCCGAAACGCGCGTGCGTGCCGACGGCACGGGTCTGTTGCAAGGCGTCGACCTCGATGTCCTGCATATGGTCTCGGAGCGGATCGCCGCGGAACTGGCCCCGGCCGCGGAAGCCATGGATGCCGCGGGTCCGAACAGCGCCGCGTTGGACGAAGCGTCGGTGCGATATCTAGGGCTGCGAGATAACTTCGCGGCGCTCAAGGCCCTGATCGCAGTCATGGAGCAACCGGGAACCCTGATCGGCCGGGACGAGCTGGCGGCACTGGTCGAGAACTTCCTCGCGACAGCATCGTGGATCGCGAACTGGATAAACATTCTCAACACCGACCGGACCGGGAGCACCCGCACCAGAGCCGAGCTGGACCAGCGGCTGGCGGATGCGCTGGAAGATTACCTGGCCGCCGACCTCAGAGTCCATGAGCTGGCCGCGGCTTTGGCAGCGTTCGGCCTACCGCGTCCTCAGGTGTCGGCACCGTCGGATCCCATTCCACAACAGCAGACTTGGCCCGAACCGCAATCCGCGACGGCACCCGCGCCCGAGCAGGTTCCGCAGTTTCAAACGCCGCAGCAGGTTCGATTCCTGGCCGACGGGGGCGCTCCGGATTTCGAGGGACGGTCGCGATATGGGCACGAAGTCTGGGCTGAGGTGGTCAGTCGGCTGACCGACGATGAGCGTGCGGTGTTGCGCCCCTTCGCATCGCTCGATCGATCCGATCGCGAAATCGCCGCCATGGTCAATGCCGCGCTGCGCGGAGAACTTGAACTCACCCCGGAGTTGGCCCGGATCATCGACATCATCGACGACGTCCTGGGTCGCCGCCCGCTGCAGGAGTCGATCGTGGTGACCTACGGCACCGCCGAGAGTCCGCTGGACATGACCAACAATCCGACGGGAACCGTCCAGCGACTGCCCGAATTCGTGCGAGCGGTGATCGGGGAGATCCCCGTAATGCAAGGAACTCGCTTCCACCTCGAGCTGACCGTCCCTGCGGGCACTCCCGCGTTGTTCTTGAACGGATTGTCGCCCACTCCGACTTCCATTCCTGGCCTCCTACTGGCACGCGGCTTGCACTACCGCATCGATAGCGTCGAAGACTTGGGCAACGGTGGCTATTGGGCGATCCATGCGACGGTGGTACCCGAGCCTGAACACGTTGCACAACATCAGGTCTGGCCCGATCCGGCCCGCCGGGTTGCCCCGGGGACTCTCACCCCGGGGCTCGGCGGGTCGAACCCTGGGGACCAGGCGACCTTCCACTACTCCGGCCCGCACAATGATCCCTACGCGCCGCAGCCGGACCGATCGACCGTGCTGCGGCGGAAATTGGCGGCTAGCGAGGCTCGCCGCGATCAGGCGAGGGCAGCGCTTGCCGAGCTAGGCGAGGCGTTCGAGATAAATCCGGTTGAGTTGGTGGGGAATTCGCCGACGTTGGCCCAATTGCGTGGTGACCGCGACGGGATGCGAACGGAGCTGGCCGATCTGGCCGAGGCCCACCAGCTGCTCGAGCCCGGGAACCGGGGGAAGCTGACCGGGCAACGGGTGGAGGACATACTGCTCGCGGCCAGTGCAGAACCCGTGGCGCAGCGATCGCCGGAGACCGTTCGGCTGATCGAGCTGGCCGAGGAATATCCGCTGGTGCATGCACTCATCGAAGCAGTCGATGAATACGATCAGTGGGATCGGCAGGCCCGCAAACTAGGCGGGGCCGTCCGCGCCTACGAGGAGCGTGCAGAGGCCCGGTCGGAACGCGACCGTATCGCCGCGCGGTTGGGGGAAAATCCGGAGGAGCTGGGCCCGCGCGATTCGCGTCTGGCGCAATTGCGTCGTGAGCGTGACGAGTTGACGGACACGCTTGGCGAGTATCTGGGCGAGTCGCACGGGAGGTGGCCGGAAAATCTACTGGCCGGGGACAAAGGGCCGGTGATCGCGCAACAGGCACAGCGGATGCTGGACGTCGACGATCTGGTTGAGCACGCCGACTGGTACAACAAGGCGCACGAGAACGCGAAACGGCTGGACGAGCAGGCCCACCAGGGATACCTCGATCCCGGCGAATTCGCCACCAGCCCAACCGGCCCTGCCGACACTGCGCCGCATTCCCACGAAGACCGCCCAGCCACCCACGCGGTGGTCGACGCACGCACCGAGTCGACCGGTGCCGCGCGGTCGGAAGCGGGTGACGACGATTCACCATTGAAGACGCCGTGGAGCAGCAGCGCCCACGACACGCCACCTGGCGATGATCGGCAGGATGACCGCTCCGCGCGGCCGCCCGCGCAGGGGGAGCCGGACGACCGCCGGTCCAGCAAGCCGAAGAACCCCTGGGCCGCAGCACGCGAGCCGGCGCAAGCACAGGACCCGCCGCCCAGCAAACACAACCCGACATCACCCCCCACGCCACACGACGCCGCGACTACCGAGTCCGCGGCCGGAATCATTGTGCCGCAACCAGACACCGGCAGCGCTGATCCGGCAGCTGTCGAGACCTCGACGGCGCAGCCACTGCCCGCGCACGCACCCCTGGACGATGCTCCCAAGACACGTGACAACCCCGAGCAGCGTGGTGATCATCCGGAGACACGAGACGCTCCCACCGAGGGCGACAACCCACGCGTCCACGACGATCCCCAACTACCGCAGAAAGCACAGCGCGGCCACCTTATCGGCATCGGGGACATCGACGACCCATGGGGAGAAGTGCAGTCGGCCACCAACGCTGGTGCGTTCGGGCTTCCGGACGGTGCAGTCGCGTACGGCTTCCGCAAGGGCCTAACGCCGTGGAGCTGGAAGGGGAAGTCGCCTGAGGCTGGGGACGGGGCTAGGCCGGCGGAAGAAGCGAAAAGTGGCATTGCGCCCGACAATCATGCGGGCGCGGCACTCGCGGCGGAAGCTGCTGAAGCCGGCGAGGACGCTGCAACACCGACGTCGTCTGATACCGCGTCCGAGGAAGCGGAATTCAACGCCTTCGGCGATCACGGTTGGGCGCGGGGAGACAATCCACAGCCGGACGACCGCCCTCCCCGTTCGAAACATCCTGAACCCGTTGCCTCGCAAGTCGATTCAGCCGATCCCGAGATGTCGGCGCACCTGCCTCACCAGCCGATGGCCGGCGCGCAGGTCGGGGGCGACGATCCTCATCTGTGGCTCGAGGAGGAAGTCTCAGGTGATAGACAGCTGGCCTGGGTGCAGGTGCACAACGAACGCACGGTCGCCGAGTTCGCGGCCTCCCCGGAATTCGCCGCACTCGAGGAGCGGATTCTCGGCATGCTCAGCCACCAAGACCGCGTCGCTCAACCAGAGCGTTACGGTGATTGGTTCTACGATTTCCGCCGCGACGCCGAACACCCGAAGGGGATATGGCGGCGTATCACTGTCACGGATTATCGCGACGGCGCCCGCGCATGGGAGGTCCTGCTCGATCTGGACGCATTGACCGAGGCAGAGGGCGAGAACTGGGTGTGGGGGCGGGCGAAGGTGCTGCGTGCCGGGCAGCACCGCGCCTTGATCAGCCTGTCACACGGCGGCGGTGATTACAATGAGGTGCGCGAATTCGATATCCTGACAAAACAGCGCATCCCCCCCGAAGAAGGTGGCTTTTACCTTCGATTGGCGAAGAATCGGTTTGCGTGGGGCCGGACCGATAATAACACTGATGAGAACACCGTCTATGTCGGAACGGATTTCGGACCAGGCACTCTTACCAAGGCAGGTTATCCCCGCATCGCCAAGCGCTGGCGGCGGGGCACACCGCTGAACGAAGCAGAAACGCTGCTCGAGGGCGAGGTCACCGATGGGGTGGTGGCGGCTGGGTACGAGGTGAAGCCCGGTATGGATCCGCAGCAGGTCGTACGGTATGTGGAGTTCTACAACCGTGAGTACTACGTGCTGCTTCCCGACGGTTCGACGCAGCTGCTCGAGGTTCCGCTGGACGCGCAGGCGACGTGGTCGCGGAATCGGTTGATGGTGGAACTCAAGAGCCCGTGGGCTGTCGGAGGCCGCGAGTACCCGACCGGTTGCCTGCTGACAGCGGATTTCGATGCGTTCCTTGCCGGCAACCGTGACTTCGAGGTGCTGTTCACCCCCGATGCACATACCGTTCTGCATGACTACGCGTGGACGGAGAATCACCTGCTGCTGACATTGCTGTCCGATGTCCAGACCAGGGTCGAAATTCTCACTCCCGGCGCTGATGGCTGGACTCGCCGGTCGCTCGGCGGTGTGCCGGAGATGGCGACGGCAACGGTGATCGGTGTAGACCCACTGACGGCCGGCGATGAATTCCTGCTGTCGGTCAGCGGATTCACCACACCGACCAGCGTTCTGGCCGGCTCGGTGGATGGCGAGGTCAGCGTGGTCGAGCAGGCGCCGGCGGCCTTCGATGCGACCGACATGGTCACCGAGCAGTTCTTCGCCACCTCGTACGACGGCACCCGAATCCCGTATTTCGTCACCCGGAAACGTGGCGTGACCGGTCCGGCCATCCTGCACGGCTATGGCGGCTTCGAAGACTCGCAGACGCCTTGCTATCTCGGTGCGGAGGGAATGGCCTGGCTCGTGGACGGCGGAATCTCTGTGGTGGCCAACATCCGCGGTGGCGGCGAGTACGGGCCGAAATGGCATACCAGTGTCGTGAAGGAGAACCGGCACAAGGTGTTCGAGGATTTCGCCGCGGTAGCGAAGGATCTAATCGAGCGCGGTATCACCACACCCGCGCAGCTGGGTGCGATTGGCCAGAGCAACGGTGGACTGTTGATGGGTGGGATGCTTACGCGCTTTCCGGAACTGTTCGGTGCTCTGGTGGCCGAGGTCCCCCTCGTGGACATGCGGCGCTTCCACCTGCTGCGCGCGGGCGCAAGCTGGGTCGCCGAATACGGTGACCCCGAGATCCCAGAGGAGGCTGCCCACCTCATCTCCCCATATCACGAGACCAACGCCGACCGGGATTATCCCCCGATCCTATTTCGGACCTCCGCAAACGACGACCGCGTACACCCCGGCCACGCCCGGAAAATGGCAGCACTGCTGGAGGACCAGGGTCATGAGGTCTGGTTCTACGAAAGCGCGGAAGGCGGGCACGAGGACACCGCCGACAACCGGCAGAGCGCATTCGAAACCGCACTGGTATACGCCTATTTCCGGCACAAGCTCATGGACGGTTCCGGCCGACCCGGACATCGCCGTCCCGCTGGTCCCACCTCTCCACCGACCGCCGCCTATCACGATCGCGGGGCGATCGGCCGACCGCGGGGCGCAGGCGTGGAACCCCGCCCGGTAGATGAGAACCCCGGAGTTGACGAGGCGTCGCTCGAGCCGGAGCAGGTGCGGTCTGGTCCGGGTGGGCGGCCGGACAAGAGAATCTCCAGTGATCCCGATGGGAACGACTCAGTGCGTGACCGGTTCGAGGCGGCGGTGACGGAACGAATGGCGATGGTACGCAATCCGAAGGTTGCCGCCGATCTCGCGGAGTTGCGATTGGCGCGCGAGGAGATCCAGCCCGAAGGTGACGACCACCGGCCATCCGATCCGCAGGAACCCGCAGGCCCGCAACCGGATTCCGCTCGCACCCGGCCCACACGCCACCCCGATCCGGACGCACAGCCGGAGGGGCGGCGCGCGAAACAGACGAACGCGGACGAAGTCATGAACCGCCAGCTGCGACTCGAGAACGAGTCGGCGCAGATCTTGGCCAGGGCGGGCTACCGGATCGAGCAGAATCCCAGTGTCGAGGGTCGTGCGAACCCTGACTATCGCATCGAGGGCCGGATCTTCGACCACTACGCGCCGATTACCCACCGACTGGACAACGTCGTCGTCAGACTGTCGGAGAAGGTGGGTGAGGGGCAGGCCGACCGGATCGTGGTGAACCTGGCCAACAGCCACGTCACCCCGGACGAGTTGGGTGCCCGGCTACGCCGCCCGCCGACGACCCGTGGCCTCATGGAGGTCATTGCGATCGACAAACAGGGCACTGTGATTCACCTCTACCCGCCCGATCTGGCGGCCGGGGACCCGGTGCGTCCCACGGAAAAACACGCGCCACAAGCGGGCAGCCGCCCCGCGCGTGAAACCAGTTCGGCCGTAAGCAGTTCCGACGCGAATGCGGCAGCCGTTGAGCCCGGCGACAAGCAACCGGCCGCCACCGGCAGCACTCCCGGTTCCGCTGCTCACGAGCCCGGCGAGACAACCGGGAATGCTACTCCCGCTGCCGGCGATCCCCCCAGTAACAACTCTGCCGTTGCGGATCCGTCAGAGCGCGATATCACTACCGCATGGCCGGCGAGTGGACCTGGGGTTATCAGAAACCCGACACCACCACCACCGACACCGTTGCCACCGAACAAGGTACGGATCAACCGCCGCACCGTTGGCAAAGTGCTGGTAAGCAGAGGACCGGACAGCAAGGCACCCGGATTCGCCAAGTTCCCGGCCGAGTGGGTCGATGACCTGGACGCCTTTATGCGCATCATCACCGAAGCAGGGGAACGCGCCCTCCGGAACAATGCCGTCGCCGATAATCCCGATCGACCGGATCGTCAATGGTTGCTGCACGCCGAGCACGAGGGTGTCAAGTTCGTCCTCGAACTGGATGCCGGGGGCCGCGTGCAGTACATGTGTCCGGAGAGCGGTCCCGGCGTCACGTACAACCCTCCGGGTATCGAGACGAGCGAAAACAATTCCGGCACAAAGAGTTCCGGCACATCCGGCACTTCGACCGACATCGCCCAGGTCGCCGCCGCATTGTTCCTGGCCGACACTGTGCTCCAGCGAGCGACCGAGGCAACGCCGGCGGCGAGTGTCGATGTCGGCGATTGGCTCGGGACAGTGGCCGACGAGCCCGCCAACCCGGAACCAGCAGTGGTTGAGCATCTCCTGCCGGAACCGCCGGTGCCGGATATGCCCGAGATGCCGGTGCCTCGCAATGCCGGGGAGGACTTGACACTGATTCTGGCGGTTCGTGCCAGCCATCGGGTGGCATTCTTCCGCGCCGTCGCGCAGCTCGACAGTGCGAGCCAGCACCAGTGCATCTACCTGCGATACGTCCTTGGCCAGTCAGTCGACGACGTTGTGCGTGCGGTGCAGGGCAACAGGAGGCAGGTGGAAGAAACCCTGCGCCGGGGTGTTCAGAATTTGGCCAAGAAGCTTCGCCCAATAGTGGCCGAAAACCTGCCGGGCGAGGCCGCGGGCGGCAGGTCGAACCCTGGGGACCAGGCGACCTTCCACTACTCCGGCCCGCACAATGATCCCTACGCGCCGCAGCCGGACCGATCGACCGTGCTGCGGCGGAAATTGGCGGCTAGCGAGGCTCGCCGCGATCAGGCGAGGGCAGCGCTTGCCGAGCTAGGCGAGGCGTTCGAGATAAATCCGGTTGAGTTGGTGGGGAATTCGCCGACGTTGGCCCAATTGCGTGGTGACCGCGACGGGATGCGAACGGAGCTGGCCGATCTGGCCGAGGCCCACCAGCTGCTCGAGCCCGGGAACCGGGGGAAGCTGACCGGGCAACGGGTGGAGGACATACTGCTCGCGGCCAGTGCAGAACCCGTGGCGCAGCGATCGCCGGAGACCGTTCGGCTGATCGAGCTGGCCGAGGAATATCCGCTGGTGCATGCACTCATCGAAGCAGTCGATGAATACGATCAGTGGGATCGGCAGGCCCGCAAACTAGGCGGGGCCGTCCGCGCCTACGAGGAGCGTGCAGAGGCCCGGTCGGAACGCGACCGTATCGCCGCGCGGTTGGGGGAAAATCCGGAGGAGCTGGGCCCGCGCGATTCGCGTCTGGCGCAATTGCGTCGTGAGCGTGACGAGTTGACGGACACGCTTGGCGAGTATCTGGGCGAGTCGCACGGGAGGTGGCCGGAAAATCTACTGGCCGGGGACAAAGGGCCGGTGATCGCGCAACAGGCACAGCGGATGCTGGACGTCGACGATCTGGTTGAGCACGCCGACTGGTACAACAAGGCGCACGAGAACGCGAAACGGCTGGACGAGCAGGCCCACCAGGGATACCTCGATCCCGGCGAATTCGCCACCAGCCCAACCGGCCCTGCCGACACTGCGCCGCATTCCCACGAAGACCGCCCAGCCACCCACGCGGTGGTCGACGCACGCACCGAGTCGACCGGTGCCGCGCGGTCGGAAGCGGGTGACGACGATTCACCATTGAAGACGCCGTGGAGCAGCAGCGCCCACGACACGCCACCTGGCGATGATCGGCAGGATGACCGCTCCGCGCGGCCGCCCGCGCAGGGGGAGCCGGACGACCGCCGGTCCAGCAAGCCGAAGAACCCCTGGGCCGCAGCACGCGAGCCGGCGCAAGCACAGGACCCGCCGCCCAGCACCGACTCACCGCACAAAGACGACAGACCGACACCGGACGACGGCACACAATCAGCTCCTCCCGGACCTCCGCAGAGCGACGCCGAGCGCTACAAAGATGCCACCGAAGACGTTCACTCGACCGCTCAGCAGCTCGCCACCGATCCCGTGTTGCGCCCGCTCGCCGTGCTGAGCGGCCCGTGGGGGCGGGTCACCACATCCGACGGCGGCATGGAGACCCAGCGGGACTCGGTCGGTCGCCGAGACCGCCTGACCTGGTCCGGGCGCGGAACTCCCAGCGGCAGCAGTCTGATAGTGCCCTCCGGCTTGATCGTGCCCCCCGACCCGACCAGCAAACTGATAGTGCCCGCTGCCTATGTAATACCCGCCGATCCGACTCTCGAAGAGCTCATGGAAGAGCTGCTTCCGTACAAGAAAAGCTTCTGGTACTTCTGGAGCCTCGAGAGGGCACGGGAGGGGGAGCTATCCGGCCTGGCGTGGCTCGAAAGCGAGGAGCGAAAAGACTGGATGAGGAGGCGGGCGACTCTACGAACCCCGCTTTATAAGGCCCTCGGCGTAGCCATACGGTTGACACTCGCAGCCGAGATATGGCTGAAGGCGCCCAATGCAACGCCCGGACCGTTGCTGCTGAAGCAACGACGGGTCATTCCGGGCCGTGGGGAGATCGATGTCTGGAAGTACCGGACCATGCCGTATGGCACGCCGGTAGGCGAGTCATCTCCCGCCAATGCGGACCTGAAACCGCCCTTCGCGCAGTACATTTCGGCGTGGTCCGGGGATGAGCTGCCTCAGACCGACCAGATTCGCGACGGCTACCTGTCCTTCGTCGGGGGACGAGTGGTGCGCGCACAAGGTCACAACCTCATGGTGGCGGGGCGTTATGCAGAGGGCTACAACCTCATGGGGGTGGAGCACGATCCTGTCCTCACTCCGCAAGAGTACGCATTGTGGCTAAGTCTGAACGGCGGCGATGGGCTAAACGGCCACGATGGGCTGTACGGCCAGGATGCATTGTGGGGCGTGCACTATCCCGCCTCGCGAGACTTTCCGTCGCAGTCGCCCGAGTTCCTGCGCCACCGCTACCTGACCTACGTCATCTTCACCAAGATCGCCTGCAAACGGTGGGAACAGCAATACTTGGATTTGGTCGTCGGTCCGTACCTACGCCGCACGGGTGTAGTAGCTAGCCGGGTATTGCTCCACGATCTATCCCATTACCTGCCGAAGTCATGCCGCTCCACAGCGGAGCAGCTCGGCATGTGGGTACTCAGAGGTCTGGGTCGAAAGGTCGGGGCCGAGATCAAGGAGCACCTGGATAACTGCGCGGCATGCCGAAACACCGCTGCCGCTCTCCCGGGGGTGGACAGCAGCCTGGGCGGCCGCAAGCTGATTGTTCCGCCCGGCCCCGCCGGGGACGGCGCCACCGAGCACCACCCTGCCCAACCGACCTGGGCTCCACATACGACTGGCACGCACACACCTGACCAACCAGCCGGCGACGGCATAACAGAGGCAGCGCTCGCGCCGCCATCGGCACACCAGCCGACGCCCGAACCCAGTTCCGACGGTGCCCGGCCCGCAGCCATGATCGGGGGCGGCGACGTCTCCAGCCCCGACAAACCCTTGCGCGCCAAGGAGAGTGCACCCGCTAGCGAAAAGTCGATTTCCGAGGCGCCTGTGCAAGACGTGCCGCCCGTGGACAACACGCCCTCGAATCAGCAGGCCGACCACCTCGCGCCGGAGCCGGTCGAGGTGGACGACCCCGAAAGACTGCGTGCCGTTCTGGAATCCACGGAGTATGCGCTGGTGCAGGTCGATGGCCCGATCTGCGACTTCTACGCGCACCTGTCGCGGGCAGAGCTCGCCGACCGGCTCTGCGGGCGCCTGACGGAGGAGGGTTTCGACCTCCCGCGGGAGGTCGTCGAAGCGCGGGATCCAATGGCGGTGTTGAGATTTGCGCATCGGCTCGACCGAGTGCCGAAGCTCCGGATCGTGGAGCTGCTCACCGAGCTGGAGGTCGAAGCCGCACGGTCCGCCGAGCCGACGCCGGGCGCGCGAGCGTTACTCGAGGTGCTCGAGCGCAGTGGGCGTCCGGTGGTGTTGGTCGGTCCCATCTCGGAGCGGGCGATTCGCGAGTATATGGACAGGCGCGGCCTGGGTGACCTTATTGCCAAAGTGTCCGGTCGACGGGGCATGGATCGAGCCTTTTTCCAGCCGAACTCCTTGCCGTTGGGGTGGGCCCTCGCCAACCTCGGCCTCCGCCAAACCGCCTCGGAGAGGCAGGGGTGCATCGTGATCGGCAATGCGATCACCGCCGCGAACAGTGTCGGCCTGCGGTCCATCGGGTACGCCGCCGAGCCGAGCAAAGCCGAGGCGCTCGCTCGCGCGGGCGCCGATGCCGTCGTCACCGACCTGCATCGGATAGCCGAGTGCGTCTCGGCGACCGACGGTGCGGGGCTGTCAGCGCGTTCGCCGGGATGGGCGTTGGTGCGGGCCGCCCAAGGAGGCGACGAGGAGGCGTTTGGATGGCTGCGCGAGCGTTATCGGGACAAGGTGCATCAGTTCTTGACGCGTCAGTGGCTGCCGGAGAAGGACCTCCGGGTGGAGGACATCATGGCACGGACGTTCCGGCGTGCCGCCCGTGACATCGCGACGCTGCAGGTGGGGCGGGCGGCTATCGAGGCATGGCTTTTCCGTATCTCTAGAGACATTGAATCGGAACACAGCGAGTTCATCGCAATCCGAAAACGGCTCCACACCGCTTTCCGGGCCGATGTGGGTTTCTCGACGTCCGCTCAGTTGGGACGGGCGTTGGCCGAAGCCGACGAACTGGCGCTGGAGGGTGGCCTCGGACAACTGTCCCGGAACCACCGGCGGGTGCTCATGCTGCGATTCCGGGACGGGCGGTCGACAGCCGACATCGCGGAATGGACGGACCTCGGTGACAATGCTGAGGTCCGGGCCCTGCAACGCGACGCTCTGCGCCGGTTGGCCGAATTCCTCGCGGGTACAGGTGTGGAGGTTTCTGCGGAGCAGCCGCCCGCCCGCTCGCCGCGGCCGCGACCGCGGCGGGCCGTGACCGGGTTTGTTCACGGCGATATTCGTCCGGGTCGGGAGTACCGGTATCTCGGTGGCGAGTCCGGGGTGGTGATGACCCCGGATGAGGGGAACGAGTTGCTCCGGCGGTCTCAACTCCCGGGTGCCGTGGAGATGTCGGGTTTCCACAACGTGAGTATCCGAGTCGGCGACAAGGTTGTGCGGTATGAGAAGCCGCGCGCGGGGGACAGCCCGAATCTCCAGGTCTACAAGAACGAGAACCAGGTGCTGGCGGTGGCGGGCCGGTATGTCGATCGGATTCCCCGGGTGCTGGGCGAGTTCGAGTGGACGCTGTCAGATGGTCGGCGGGTGAAATATTCCGTTCAGCGGTACATCGAGGGCCGTAGGCCGACGCTCGATGAGTTCGCACGCCTGGTGCCGGCCGAGGCGAGGGTTGTCCGCAACCAGCTCAGTGAGATGCCGCTGTCGGAATTGCCTGCACCATCCGTGCTTTTGGCCACTGGCGACGATACGCGGGGATTCCTCCTACGTCTCATCGAGGCCGATGAGCGGGTTTTCGAGTTGCACAAGGAAGAGCTGGCCGAGATATTCGCCGCGGTGGGCTTGCTCCACGACGGACCCATGGCGTCGGTGCGCGCGGCCGCAGATACCTTAGCGCCGAGACGATTCGAGCTGGTGCACGCCGATATCACGGACGCGAACACGATCATCGACAAGAAGGGTCGCCTGATCATCATCGACTACGGGATAGCCTTCCCGGGAGATCCCGACTACGAGTTCGCGGTTGTGAACCACCGCGTGATGGGCAGTCTTCTCCCTTCCAACCTCGGCGGCTGGAACAGGCAGGTCTACGACCAGTACCTCGACGCTCAGCGGGTTCTTTACGATGCCATCAAGTTGTCTTCGCACGACGTGAGTCCGGACCAGCGACGCGCCATCCTCAAAGGCTATTGGCTCAGCCTGGACCGTTTCCGCGACCGCTCGGGTCTCCCCCCGCTGGGGACCTCGAGATCTCGGAAGTACCTCGAGGTCGTGGACCTGATGCAACGGCACAACGCCAGGTTGCAGCGGGAGACCCGGGACAGGTAGCCATCGGCGTCGGCGCGCTCGACCCCGACCATGTCGACCGAGCAATCACGGTTGCCAGCACCGCCCCGATGCTCTACAACATGCGCCGCTGGTCAGGCAATATGTCCGACTCGAACAAGGATGTCTACAACGCCCCGGCTGTCGCCGACATGGCCGCGAAGCTCACCGCCACGGCCGAAAAAGTCGCCAGAGTCGTTGCGCCGCAAGGGAATTAGATGGGGTTAGGTATGCAACAGCCCCGCTCCGACCGCGCGGTGGTCGGGAGCGGGGCTGCTCGATTCGGCTACATGTGCGAGTCCCGGTCAGGCAGGGCGCTCGAACTCCCCATCCTGCACACCTGTGGTGAAGGCATCCCATTCACCCGGCGTGAACATCAGCGCCGGACCGGTCAGGTTCTTGCTGTCCCGAACACCGACCATGCCGCCTTCGAGCCACGCCACCTCGACACACTGCGAACCGCTGGCGCTACGGCTGCTCTTGAGCCATTTCGCTCTGGATAGGTCACCGTTCACCGTTCGTAACTCCTCGCCACCCGCCGCAGCAGGTCTCGCGTTTCCACTTCACCCAGAGATGTTCCCCGGATAGCCGAAGCAAGCTCACTATAGTGGCGTATCTCCTCGGGCTTCTCCAGATATACATCCTGGTTTGGCCCTCCCTCCAAGTAGACAATCGGCGGCTCGACGGGCTCACACTTGGCGTTCGAGTCGAACTCCATGACGATGAACAAACCATGCGGCATCCCCCAGGTCAGTCCCGCGCCGAAGGGATGTATCCGCAACGAGACGTTGGGCCGCTTGGAGATTTCGGCCAGCTGCCGGAGCTGGGTCACCATGATCTTCGGGCCGCCGACTACGCGATGCAGTGCTGACTCGTGCAGAAGGACTTCTAATTCCACCGGCTTGGTTTTGCGGGTGACGAGGGCCTGCCGCCGCAGTCGATGCTCAACCCTCCTGCCGGTGTCGTCGCCGCTGAATTTCGGGTACGCCCCGATCACAGCGCGTGCGTAGTCGGCGGTCTGCAACCAACCAGGGACGTGTTCGTGGTACGTGGTCAGTCGCCGCGCGGCGGCTTCGAGCCCGACGTACATGTTGAAAGCCCCGCTGTAGAGACCGCCATACGCGTGGTACCAGCTCTTGGCCTTGGCTTGCACCGCAAGGTCGACAGCCGCCTTCGTTTCAGCCGCATCGACGCCGTACACCTCGCACAGCGCCTGCGCATCCTGTTTGCGGACCTTCTGAATCTGGCCGGTCTCCAAGCGTTGGAGTACCGCCCTGGACAGGTCAACTAGTTTCGCGGGCTCGGCGAGGGTGAACCCGGTTGCTTCGCGGCGGTCGCGCAGGAAGCGTCCGAGTTGGCGGCGCGGCAGGGTCGACGAGGGGCCTTCTTCATCAGGGCTGGTCACAGGGGTCTCCTGAAATCGAGTCGTGCGGGGTTGGAAATCGATCTCTATCTGCTCCAGAACCGAGTCCCATCCTGGGCATTTGAGCAAACCAGGTCTGGGTTCTCGCTTTTGATGGTATCCGTCGGTCGCTGGTGGTGTCCTGGTTTTCGGCGTTCGGGCGGAACCGATCCAGCGGGCGAGTGCAGCCACCGATGCCACGGAAACCACACGCCACCAACATGATTCGGGGACAACAATGCACGCACACACGACGGAGCAGGCCGACCGGCCAGTCATCCACAACGCACAGAAACCGAAAGCCGTAGGGCTGGTACGGACCGACGTGTCCGGACTACACGCGCCCCGCCACGCAACCGAGATCCGCCGCCACGCCGAACAATTGGGCTACCACTACCTCTACACCGTCCGCCCCCGGAAAGAGAACCCGATCCGATCGGATACGCGCTCACCATCGCAATCGGAGTCCACGCCGCCACCCTCGTCGTCCACGACCTCACTACCGTGAACAACACCCCAGCACGAGTCTGCGAGACATGCGACCTCGAAACAGTGTGCCCAGCCGTGACATGGGCGCGTGCCCAGCCCGGCACCATCGGCCCCGCCCACACCTACCCCGACCACGAACTCACCGTCGCGCAATCGCATCGAATCATGCAGCAGCACAAAACATGTCGCGCTATCGAATGCCCGCGAAAGGCAACGGCACTCAGCCGACTGGTACGAGCGGGCAAACTCGTTCCCCCGGCATTGAGCCCGCGTGAACGTGCCGCCACCCGCGGTCTGAGGTTCGAACCAGCCGCCGATCAACTGCCCGTATCAGTGGGCCCCGACATGCAAACGCTGCTGAATGTGCTCGACGCACTCACCGACCCCCGCACGCTCGTCACCCGCCCGTTCGAAAACACGCGAAGCGAACGGGAGTTATGCGGAATGGACGACATGCACGAGACCGAAGCCGACGGCTTCCGGGCCACCTGGCGACTGGACCACCACCGCATCTCAATCATCTTCGTGCACAACACATCCAACTCGACACCGACAGTGTCATTCACACCTGGCCGGTACCCCGACCTCGCACAAGCCCGCGAACAGCTACCGGAAATGACCAAACTATGGGACGCGGTCCGCCACGACTTCTGGACGGAACTCCTTGCACACCAACGACATTCCGCCACCTCGACCGAAAACGAGCAGGCACGGCCATGACCCCGGTCGCCCGATCCAGCCCTGGTTTCAGCCGATCCCGAGATACAGCGCCAGCGCGTGATCCAACTCGGCCAGGACGTCACGCGGCAGGTAGTCGACCATGTCGCCGATGTACATCGTGTCGACGGCGCGGACCTGGTCGACCAGCAACCTGGTTTCGCGTCCGGCGACAACTGCGGCGGGCCGGTGGATCGACGGCCCGGCTGTGGTCGAGGTGGGCACGATCGTGACCACTGACAGCGGCGAATCGGTCGGGGAGACAAGTACACCGAGCCGCCGTCCGCGCTGTTCGTGTCCGCGCTTGTACTCGCCCAGGTCGACTTGGTAGACGGCCCCCCGGATCACCAGGCATCTTCCTCGGCGTTGAGATCCTCGTCGGCAAGCTTGACGGCGTCGACACGGAACTGCTCGAGCCAGGCTTCTTGGTCGAGCAGGCGCAGGGCGCGGCGAATGACATCGGTGGTGTTCTCACCGCCATGACGGGCGTGCTCGATGATCCTCTCGTCATCGGGGGTGGGGCGGAAGGTGATCGTGGTAGCCATAAGGCAAGTGTATTACAAACATAAGACGCATGCCAAAGGATTCTTGGTCAGCATGCTCGACCATACGGTTGATCCGAGCTTGTCGTTTGGCGCGGAGCTGTGCACGTCGATCCAAGTCCTCAGGCTGATCGTCGGGGAAGTAAGCCCGATCGAGCGCGCGAGCACTGTCCGGGGTCTGGCGTAGTCCCGGAATGATATCCGGCCTGTAGAGGATCAGATGTTGCGCGCTGGATTCCAGCCCCACATACCCATTGAAGTTGCCCGGTATGAGGTCAGGGTACGAATGCCACCAGCTCTTGACCGATGCCTGCAAGGCCAGACCCTCAAGTGCGGTGGCGGTCTCGTCGTCGATGTCGAGGAACCGGCACAGTGCCTCGACATCGACGGTGCGGACCTGCCGTGATTGGCCCTTCTCGACGCGCGTTGCAGCTTGCTCGAAGACCACTGCATGAGCGTCGAGACCTCGTCGAGCGACATGTTTGCTGCCTGGCGCGCCTCACGCAAGTATTTCCGGCCGCGTGAACTCTCCACCCTGCACACCTGCGGTGAAAGCGTCCCATTCGCCGGCGTGAACACCAGCGCCGGACCGGTCGGGTTCTTGCTGTCCCGCACACCGACCATGCCGCCTTCGAGCCACGCCACCTCAGAAAGGCGTCCTCCACGTGTCGCTCAACTACTACGATGCGGCATGTCCCGTTCCGCGTGTCGAGCGTCCGGACCTCCCCGAGTACATGACCTGGGAGGAGTTGGAGCGCCTCCCCGAGGAGATCGCCGCACAGATAGAGCTCCCGCCACACCTTCAGTTCCATGGCTTCGCGCTGCCAGGCTCGGCGGCCATCGACATCGATGTAGGGCTGGCGGACGAGCAGGTCGATACGGCCGCGGCCGACACCGTATTCACGGTCGATATAGCCGCCGCCGTTGACGATCCGGTGCAGGAACGCCATCATCACCAGTTGCGCGGCGGCTTCGTGGTATCCCTGCTGTGCGGTGAGAATTTCCCCGTTCAGTTTCCAGAACGCGGCGAATTCGGTGAGTAGTCGTGGGAAATCGAGGCGTCCGTCGGGCAATCGGAAGCTGCTGGGCTCGGCGAGGATGACACTTTCGACTCCACTGCCGAGAACCCGGACGATGACCTCGTTATAGATCGGGTTGGCGATGCGCACCGTCTTGCCGGTGGCGACGAGACCGAGATCGCGAACGTAGGCGATGGCATCGTTGAAGGTCAGGTCGACGTTCGGAAGGGTCCCTGCGATAAGCGGTTCGATAACGCGCCGCACCCGGGTTTCCTCGAGTTTGGCGACCAGAGAGTCCAGGTGGGTGGCGCGGGCAATGATCAACCGCTCCTTCGCCTCGTCGATGTGGTCGTCGGTGATCACCGTCTCGACCCGCATCCGATCGACGACCTCCGCGGCCAGGGCATTCACCAGCCAGGGTTGGCCCTGAGTGTAGAAGTAGGCGAGATCCACTGCGCGAGAACTGAATTCCTGCCCGGTCGCCGCGGTGTGCTGGCCGTAGAGCCCTGTGGTCGCGTATGGCATCCCAACGCGGAATCCTACCCGCCCCAGAGCTCGAACCAGCCACGGCAGCAGGGTAAAGGGATCGCCGCGCGCCCGGGCCGAACCACGGTGAAGTGCCGTCGATCTGTGGTCGCGGCATGGGTCGGGTTGTGCCGCTCGGCGAGCGCGACCACGGAGGCCGAGCCGAGTAGCCGTCGAGTCAGTACTCGAGTTCGGACCAGGGGATGCTGATCGGGAACGGGAAGTCGATCTCGATGCCGTCCAGGTTGTCGTGGGTCCATTCGCCGGTCAAGAGATAGTTTGCGGAACGCAATGGGTGCACCCCCGGTGGGAGGCGGCCGGGTGAAGTCTCGAGGGCGTACGCGCGGACGGTTGCGATGGCGCTCGAACCAGGGGCCAGAGTGACTTCCCAGTACCAGGGGATACCGGCGCTCGCGTAGCGGCCTTTCTTCGCTTCGATATCGGTCTGTGTGTTGGACGGGGACAAGACCTCGCCGGCCAGTGCCACGTCGCCTGCACGGACGTCCTGGTAGGGGGATTCGAGGCAGCGAAATACAAGAAAGTCGGGTGTCAGGAAGTCAGACTTCCCGCTCTTCCCGAAGAAGACATTCGTCTCGAAGTCGACACGCCAGCAGCTCTGCGAATGCTCCGACATCACCTTCCGTGCGCAACCTTCGATTGAATTCGTCAGGCGGCGTGTGAATGTCTGATGCTCGGAGGGACCACGGCGCACCCAGACGACACGGCCGTTCCACAGCTCGATCTGCTCCGCGACATCCTCGGGAAGTCGCTCCAATTCCTCCCACGTCATGTACTCCGGGAGATCTGGACGCTCGATACGCGGACCGGACATGCCGCAATGGTAGTTGGCGCGACGGAGGATGGCTCCGACCATCATGCCGATCGGGCATGCGGCGAATCGGTCGGGGAGCCGTGGGGACGCGGTCCGCCACGACTTCTGGACGGGACTCCTTGCACACCAACGACATTCCACCACCGCCCACTTCAATGGGCAGGCGCGAGCATGACCACTAGGTATCGCGGAGGACGACGCCGGGCCTGTTCGGCAAGCTCGGCGGCATGTGCCGGCATCGGCTGGCCCGCGCGCTGGTAGCGGCGCACCAAGGCGTATGGAATGTCGACGATGGCCAGCCCGGAAGCCGAGGCGACCACAATGAGGAAGTACAGTTAGTGGAACTATACTTCCTAATGAGATGTAGCGGGTCGGTCGATCGGGCAGACTCGCTACTGGTAGCGGCTGGTAGGTGAGCACTGATTCGCCCCGGACTTCGAGTCCTGCTTTGAGATCGTGCCCCTGCCGGTCGGCCGGGAGAAATGGATCGCTGATGGGATGTCGTGCCTGCCGCATGACGGCGTGAGCACCGATTCATTAGGTCGCCGACGTTCTCCCGCACGCTGCCGGATTTGGTGTCCGACAACGATGAAGAGGGAACAGCTGTGCTGCTGGTCGGTGATGACTGGGCCGAGGACCACCACGATGTCGAGCTGATGGATGAGGCCGGGAAACGGCTGGCCAAGGCTCGATTACCGGAAGGGATCGCCGGGATCACCCGGCTGCACGCCATGATCGGTGAACACCTCGGCGACGACGCCGATGCCGCGCAGGTACGGATCGGGATCGAAACCGATCGTGGCCCGTGGGTCGCGGCGTTGATCGCGGCCGGCTACACGGTGTACGCGGTGAACCCGTTGCAGGCGGCCCGGTTCCGGGAACGCCGCAGCGTTTCGGGTGCGAAGAGCGATGCCGCCGACGCGCATACCCTTGCCGACATGGTCCGTACCGACGCGCACCAGTTGCGTCCGGTCGCCGGGGACAGTCCCGCCGCAGAAGCGGTGAAAGTTGTTGCGCGAGCACATAAAACGTTGATCTGGGAACGCACCCGCCACACGCAGCGGTTACGGTACGCGTTGCGGGAGTACTTCCCCGCCGCTTTGGAAGCGTTCGACGACCTCGACGCTCCCGACGCCCTGGAGCTGCTCGGCAAGGCACCCGACCCGGCCGCCGCGGCGCGGTTGTCGCTCAACCAGATCCGGGCCGCGCTGAAGCGGGCCGGCCGCCGCGGCGACCTCGACGCTAGAGCCGCCCGTATCCAGGCAATCCTGCGCAGCGAGCAGCTGGGCCGCAACCAGGTCATCGCGGCGGCCTACGCGGCAGGGACCCGCGCCGCGGTCGCGGTCCTGGCCACCCTCGACGAGCAGGTGAAAGTCCTGCAAGGGGAGGTCGAGGCCCATTTTGGCCGGCACCCGGCCGCTGAGATCATCTTGTCCCAGCCAGGACTGGGCAAGATCCTCGGCGCCCGGGTGCTCGCCGAGTTCGGGGACGACCCCACCCGCTACGCCAGCGCCAAGGCCCGCAAGAACTATGCCGCGACCAGCCCCATCACCCGCGCCTCGGGGAAAATGAAGGTCGTCGCGGCCCGGTTCGTGCACCAGGACCGGCTCGTCGACGCGCTGATGGCCCAAGCATTCAGTGCGCTCAACGTATCGCCGGGAGCCCGCGCCTACTACGACAAGCAACGCGCCCGCGGCCTAGCCCACCGTGCCGCCCTGCGTCAGGTCGCCAACCGGCTCGTGGGCATCCTCCACGGCTGCCTCAAATCCGGAACCCTCTACAACGAGACCACCGCCTGGACACACCACACCCAAGATCAACAAGCCGCAGCTTGACAAGCTAAGCCCTGGGATGTCTCAAATGAGAAAGGTGGTCCCACTGGTCACCAAGCCAGCCGACATGTTCGACCGTGAGCGGGAGTGGCGCTCGCTCGCCGGTTTCGTCACCAGCGGGCAGCCGCACGCGACCCTCGGCGTGGTGTCGGGTCGGCGGCGGCAGGGCAAGACCTTCTTGTTGGAGGCACTGTGCGAGGCCACGGGCGGGTTTTATTTCGCGGCCGACCAAGCCACCGAGGCGGAGTCGCTGCGGTACCTTGCCGCGGCGGTGGCGGAGTTCACGGGTTCATCGTTGCCGATCAGGTTCGACGATTGGCGTCAGGCAGTCGACACATTGCTCGCAGTGACCGCCGAACGCGAGCTGCCGGTTGTCATCGATGAATTTCCGTACCTCGCCAAGGCCAGCCCGTCGCTGCCGTCGATCATCCAGTCGGCGCTGGCGCCGCGCCGAGCCAAACGGCTCCGCTCGCGGGCGAGGTTGCTGCTGTGCGGTTCGGCGATGTCGTTCATGGGTTCGCTGCTGTCCGGCGGCGCGCCATTGCGCGGACGTGCCGGCTTGGAGCTGATCGTGCCCACCCTGGAAACCGGGCTGCGGCGAATTTCTGGGCGATCGACGATCCGCGGCTGGCGGTGCAGGTGCACGCGATCGTCGGGGGAACACCAGCGTATCGACGCGAATTCGTCGAAGACGATACGCCCGCCGGTCCTGACGACTTCGACGCCTGGGTATCGCGAACGGTGCTCAATCCCTCCAGCCCGCTGTTCCGTGAGGCCCGATATCTGCTCAGCGAGGAACCCGGATTGCGCGATCCGGGCCTGTACCACTCGGTGCTGGCGGCGGTCGCACACGGCAATTCGACCAGCGGCGGCATTGCCTCCTACATCGGACGCAAGGCTAGCGATATCACCCACCCGCTGGCGGTCCTCGAGGACTGCGGGCTGGTGCGCCGGGAACGCGACATGTTCCGCGGCAACCGCATGATCTATCGGATCAACGAACCACTCGTCACCTTCTATCAGGCAATCCTGCGACCCGACTGGACCGAATGGGAGCGTGGGCGCAACACCGAACGCCTGTGGCAGCGACGCCGGCACAGGTTCGAAAGCAACGTGCTAGGGCCGCATTTCGAGGAAATATGCCGGAACTGGGTCGCCGAGCATGCCACAGATGAGGTGTTCGGCGGCCACATCTCCCGTGTTGGGAGTGGAATGGTCAACGACCCCACCGAGAAGGCAACCCACGAGATCGACATTGCAGTGTTCGGCGAACTCCCCGACGGCCGCGAGGTCCTGCTCTCGATCGGCGAAGCCAAATGGAACGACGTGATGGGTATCGGCCATCTCGACCGGCTCCGCCGTATCAGAGAACGGCTCTCCGCCAGATTCGACACCACCCACACCCGCCTTGCCTGCTACAGCGCGGCGGGGTTCATGCCGGCGCTGCGCGACGCGGCCACGGACGGCGAAACAGTCTTGATCGGCCTCGACGATCTGCACCCGAGTGGCTGACAACGTTCCGGTGAACCTCGTCGACGGCAAATACCTGCTGCGGGGCGGATCGATGCGTATCTGCCGAACACTGGATGCATGCCGTCCGCAACCCCCACAATTGTTCTGGTGCACGGCGCTTTCGCTGACGCATCCAGTAGGTCCCCGGTCACCGAGCGACCGCTCGGGCGGGGCCACCGGGTGCTGGCGCCGCCAGTCTTCAATTACAGCCTGTCCGCCGATGCCGCCTACATCAAGTCGTTCGTGGAGCAGATCGACGGGCCGGTGATCCTGGCCGGGCATTCGTACGGCGGCGCGCGGTGATCACGGTCGCCGGTGTGGCGGACAACGTCTGCGCTCGAAGAGAGGGAAAGCCTCGGCCAGTTGCAAGGCGGATTCGGACTCCGACCTCGCGGCCAACCTCGTCTACCCGCCGTACCCGATCGAGAGTGGCGAACCCGCAACCGACGTCTCGGTGAACACCGAGGCGATCGCCGAACTTGCTTGACCCGCTTCACCATTCACCACACATCCGATGACGAGAAAGGCACGACGATGACAGGAAACCCGCTGCGTATCTCGCTCGAGCAGGCGGCGCAGGAGTTTGTCGACGCGACTTCGGAGCCGCCATTCCTCTACCAGCTGAGTCCGGAAGAGGGCCGCAGGGCCGTCGACGGCGTGCAGGACAGCCCCATCTTCAAACCCGAGATCGACGAGGAGTGGATCACCGTCGAGGGCGGCCCCACCGGCTCGGTGCGGGTCCGGATCGTCAAACCGCAGGGCGCCACCGAACCGCTCCCGGTCGTTGTCTACACCCATGGGGCGGGCTGGGTGTTCGGCGACGCACACACCCACGACCGGCTGGTGCGCGATATCGCCGTCGGCGTGCAGGCGGCCGTGGTGTTCCCCGAGTACGACCGGTCGCCGGAAGTGCGGTACCCGGTCGCGAACGAACAGTCCTACCGGGTCGCCCAGTGGGTCACCAGCAGCGGCGCCGAGAAGGGTCTCGACGCGTCCAGAATCGCGATCGCGGGCGACTCCGTCGGCGGGAACATGGCCATCGCGTTGACCCTCATGGCCAAGGAGCGCGGCGACGTCTCGTTCGTGCAGCAGGTTCTGTTCTACCCGGTGACCGACGCCAACTTCGACACCGAGTCCTACCGGAGATTCGCCGAGGGATACTTCCTCACCCTCGAGGGCATGAAGTGGTTCTGGGACCAGTACACCACCAGCGCGGCGGACCGCGCGCAGATCACGGCATCGCCACTGCGCGCCACCACCGAGCAGCTGACCGGTCTGCCCCCGGCGCTGGTCATCACGGGCGAGGCCGACGTGCTCCGCGACGAGGGCGAGGCATACGCGGGCAAGCTGCGCGCGGCGGGTGTCCCGGTGACGCAGGTCCGGTACGGCGCGATCATCCACGACTTCGTGATGGTCAACTCCATGCACTACACCCACGCCGCGAAAGCCGCTGTCGCACAGGCTGTTGCGACACTGCGATCCGCCCTGTACCCCGCATGATCCCCATCCGCCAGCCCACCGGCAGCACGATCATGGAGGACAACAGTCATGAGCACCGATCCAGTCACCGCGTCCTACGCACCGACCATCGTGCTGGTGCACGGCGCGTTCGCCGACTCCTCCAGTTGGAACGGAGTCGTCCAGCGGCTGCGCCAGGAGGGACATTCAGTCCTTGCCGCTGCCAACCCGCTGCGCGGTCTCGATAGCGACGCCGCCTACATCGGCTCGGTACTGCGCACTGTCGAGGGACCGATCGTCCTGGTCGGGCACTCCTACGGCGGCAGCGTCATCACCGTGGCGGCCGAGGCGAATCCTCGCGTCAAAGCCTTGGTCTACATCGCCGCGTTCATCCCCGACCAAGGCGAGAGCGCGTTGGAACTGACCGCCAAGTTCCCCGGGTCCACCCTGGCATCGACCACTCGAGAGGCGTCCTACCCGCTTCCCGACGGGAGCTGGGCGACCGAGCTATACATCCGGCAGGAGCAATTCCGCCAGCAGTTCGCCGCCGATGTTCCCGTCGCGACCGCTGAGTTCATGGCCGTGACACAGCGGCCGGTCGCGCTGGCCGCATTGCAGGAGACGGCATCAGCGGCGGCGTGGAAGTCCATCCCCGCCTACGCATTGCTGACCACCGAGGACAAGAGCATCCCGATCCGTGCCCAGCGGTTCATGGTCGAACGTGCCGGCGCCCACGCTGTCGAGGTCACCGCCTCGCACGCGGTCGCGGTTTCCATGTCCGATGCGGTGAGCGATCTGATCACCCTGGCGGTCAATAGTTAGGGTGAGTTCGGTTGGCGTCCCGGTCATACACATCCGTCGACCGGGGCGTGGCCGAGGGCGGCGGTGCGGCCGCGGCGAGGGCGAGCCGACGCAACCGTTCCCGCGACTCCGAACCGAGCTCCGCCCGCAGCGAGGTCACGCCTTCCGCACTGACGCTCTGAACAAACGAAGTCCATGTTCCCCCACCGTCATCCGAGGGCCAGAAACGACCCGAGTAGCCGAGCAAACCGGCCGCGCGTCAGCAACCCTTCCAATCCGACAGCCACGCTGCGGGCCATCGATCAGCCGTGCAGCGTGCTGAGGATTTCGTCTGTCGTGGTCACCCGGCCGATCCTCGGAAAGATCTTCCCGAAGGAGTGCGCGTGCGATGCGGGGTCGAGGTCGGTGCTGGCGTCTTCGGGGAACACCAGCTGGTAGCTGTGCTCCCAGGCGGTGCGGGCGGTGGATTCGACGCCGACGCTGGTGGAGATGCCGGCGAGGACGATGCGGTCGATGCCGCGGCGGCGCAGTTGCAGATCGAGTTCGGTTCCGGTGAAGGCGCCCCAGTGCCGCTTTGTGATCACGACATCGCCGAGTTCGGCCAGTTCGCTGGGAATTTCGGAGAAGGCGGCCGGTGGCGCGGCGACCGGGCCGGGCTGATCGGCCGCGGCGACGGGCAGGTCACCGCCGTCCGGGGACCAGGCAACCTTGACAAGTACAACGGGAAGTTTGTTACCGCGGAAGGCATTCGCGAGCTGGATGCCTCGTCGCAGTATCTCGCCCGCCGGGACCGTGGTCGGCAGGCCGAGGACGCCTTTTTGCAGGTCGATGAGCACAAGGGCGGTGTTGTCCAAGGCGAGTTCGGGCATGGCGATCTCCTCGAGAATGTGGGTCAGTGTTCGGCAAGGCGGCGCAGTAAAGGGATTGCGGCGGAGAGGGTTTGCTGTTCGGCGGGGGTGAAGCGCTCGGTCATCAACTGAGCCAGCAGTCCGAGGCCGGTGGCCTGGCGCTTGCGCAGAAACTCACGCCCCTGTGCGGTCAGCGCGATCAGCAGTTGCCTGCCATCGGTCGGGTGCGGCGTTCGGGCGACGAAACCCTGCTCCTGCAAGGCATTTACGGTCGCGATCACCGATTGCGGTCGGACCTTTTCGGCACGAGCCAATTCGACCGCGGTCGTTGAACCTTCGCGAGCGAGGTGTTTGAGTACGGAAGTCTGCGACAGCGTCACGCCATCGGCGGCGGATGCTGCCCGCACCTGCCGGACCAGCAGGCCGAGGGTAAATTGTAGTTCCTCGGCCATTTCGCGCACCTGCCGTTCAGCCGTCACTCCACCACGCTAACGATCGACAGGAAAGCTTGCAAGTTTGCCTTACTATTTCCGAGTTCTCCTTCGCGACGTTTGCTCCGGCCGTACCCGACTCGACCTCAGGGCATGACCCTAAGCTCATGCTGGTGGATGTGGACTGGGCGCAGTTGCGGCGGACGTGCGTCGTGTTGGAGGACGCGGCGGTTTTGGCGCTGAACAAGCCCGCCGGAATTTCCGTCACCGGGGAGCGGCACGATACCGACATCGTCGAGGCGGCCGCGGCGGCGGGCGAGACGCTGTATCCGGTGCATCGGATCGACAAGGTGACCTCTGGGCTCGTGCTGCTTGCCAAGGAACTCGCCGCGCACGGCCAGCTGACCAGGCAGTTCAACAAACAGACCGCACAGAAGGCGTATCTGGCTATTGTCGAATCGACGGGGCTGCCCGATCGCGGCGTCATCGATCTGCCGCTCAGCGTCGGGCGCAAGAACCGAGTCCGTATCGCCGCGCCGCGGGAGAGCATTCGCCAGGAGGACTGCCGCTGGTCGGTCGACGCGGCAGACCTGTTGGATACCAAGAACTATCCGTCGGTGACCGAGTTCGCCACAATCCACCGCTGCGACGAACACACCGTCCTCGCGCTGCGCCCGATCACCGGCCGCCGCCACCAGATCCGCGTGCACCTGGCCTGGATCGGACACCCGATCGTCGGCGACCCACTCTTCGACAAGTCCGGCAAAGACAACCGCACCTACCTACACTCCTGGCGCCTCGGCCTTACCGCACCATGGCGCACTGCCCAAGAACTCACCCTCGAAGCAACCCCCGGCCCGGACTTCTGGCAACCAATACAGGCCGACCCGAACACCGTCACCACGATCCTCCACCGAGCCGACGAACTACTGCACGCCGCGCAATAGCCGCTCAGCAGAAGCGAACCGGTGCCCCACCGACCCGCCTCCACGCCACAATCGCCGCGAAGCCGATCAACACCTACACGCCACCGAACAGCCGCCCGGCAGAAGCGAATTGACACCTACCGACCTTAGCCACCCGCCACGGGTCTCCACCGAGTCGACGAACTCCTCCACACCGCGCATAGCCGCTCAGCGGAAGGCAGCGGCACGAAACCGGCGCGGGCTCTCGGCCTATTCCGGCCAGTTGGGTGATCGGCCCAAGATGGCGATGATTTCGTCGAGGGTGGAATCGCCGGACCAGGGGACCTCGGGCGCGAAGGCGGAGCCTGGGGCGAGGCGGATCTGGCCACCGGGGACGGCTTCGGCGACGGGGAGGGCGGCTTTCAGGAGGTGGTCGTCGAAAGTCACTGTCCTGCCGAGGGTTCGGGCGACATCCCAGGAGTGCACGACGTAGTCGATGAAGTGGAAGCTGATCGCCTGTGCACCCGAGAATAGGAAGCCGGCGCTGAACTCCGGTAGCGGGAACTTCCGTTCGAGCACGCCGTCCTCGGCGAAAGCCGCGATGACATGCTCGGCGCAGGCGCGGTAATCGGCGACCGGGTCGTCGCCGAGGGGCCGCAGCTTCCACAGCGCGAGATCGCCCTCGCCGCGCGATGCGGCGGCGAAACCATAGTGCTGGGCGATCATGTGCGTCAGCAGGCTGTGCAGTGTCCAGCCCGCGCACGGTGTCGGCTTGGACAGATCCGCTGCCGCGACCTGGGCTACCAGGTCGATGCTGGTGCGGACGGCTTGTGCGTTGAGCGCGACGAGATCGACGTCGTCGCCGAGCGCGTTGAGGGCGCGCAGCTCTTTTGCTACCGCGCGGGTATCCGAATCGCTGGTCATTGGAGTCCTCTCGATGTGCGGACAAATCATAATCTATCGCTTACCATATGCTTATGCTTACGATATGACAAGCAGTATTTTCTAACCATGCCGGAAGTGAAGCGACCCGACCTGGCCGCAATGATTGTGCCGCTCGGCCGCGCGCTCACCGCGGCGGAACTGCCCGTGCTCGAGCGCCACGACCTGACGATGTGGGGCTACGGGGTACTGCTCGGGCTCGGCGACGAGCCCGTCTACACCCAGTCCGCCCTCGCGAAGGCAATCCGCGCGGACAAGACCCGCATCATCGGCGTCCTCGACGAGTTGCAGCAGCGCGGCCTCATCCACCGCGAACCCGACCCCGCCGACCGCCGCGCCCACCTGGTGTCCCTCACCCCCGCAGGCCGGACCACCCGCGACAACGCGCAACGCGAGATACAGGAGCAGGAAGACCGACTGCTGAAGCACCTGACCCCAGCGGATCGCCAAGCCTTTCTCCGCGCACTACAGACCCTCTCCGCACTAACCGTGCAGCGGTAGATCGGCCTGCACGGACACGTTCGCCGACTCGAACCAGGAAGCTCGCGATCGGGACCGAAACTGTCCGCGTAAGCCGGTGGTCCGGCCATCGAAAGGCCGCATAGCGGACTGCTGAGCGGCGGGACCAACGGAGAGCAAATGAGCCCGGCGCACCACACCGGCGATGTGCGACTGTGAGAGTCGACACAATTCAGTCCGGGGCACCCCGGTGGCGAGGCTCATGGCGACGCGTAATGCGCAGGTCATCTAGCCTGATGACGTGCCGTGAACGCGACGAGGGCACACTCTGACGCAACGGAGCGATCCCCCCAGAGAAAGCGAACGCCGATGATCCTGGTGGCTCAGGTCAGCGATACACATTTCGATCTCGGCGCCCGCAACGCCGAACGTGTCGAGCGGGTGATGGCCTTTCTCGCAGACCTGCGACGTAGGCCCGATGCCATCCTGCTGACCGGCGACGTCACCGATGCCGGCAAGCCCGATCAGTACGCCGAGGCGCGTATGGCGCTGCAAGCCGACATTCCGGTGTACGCCATTCCCGGCAATCACGACGACCGCGCCGCCTTCCGCACCTCGCTGCTCGGTGAACCGCCCTCGACCGCACCGATCAATCACGCGCATGAGGTCGGCGAATTGACCGTCGCCCTGATGGATTCGAGCATCCCCGGCGAACCCGGCGGCAGGCTGACCGACGAGACCTACGACTGGCTGCGCGGTGTGCTCGCCGCCGCCCCCGCCGACGCGCCCGTGCTGCTGGCACTGCATCATCCGCCGGCCCAGCTCTTCAGCCCCATCATCGATGAGATCTCGCTGACCGAACCGGACCGCCTCGCCGAACTCGTCGCCGCCGACGAACGCATCGTGGGCGTGGTCACCGGCCACGCCCACTCCTCGGTCGCGACCACCTTCGCCGGGCGCCCGCTGCTGGTCGCCCCGAGCACCGCATCGATACTGGGCGGCGAGTGGGAACTCGACCTCCCTCACCACGTGATGGACTACGCTCCCGACCCCGCCGTAGCCTTACACGTCATCGACGAAAACCACCGCATGACAACACATTTCCGCAGCGTCCCGATGGGCGGCTGGATCGGCGACCAACCCCTCTGACCCACGCGCCGAACGGGCGAACACCAGTCCCACTGAGACTGGGTGTTATTCGACCGCACCATCACCCGGGACTCTAGTACTGCAACGGCACTCGGGTGGTGGACGAGGTGAGCAGTTTGCAGCATCTGCTCGGTGGTTCCGGGACACATTCGGGCCACGCGAAGCCACTCGTCACAGCCGCAGCGAGCCTGGACGAGTCATCACGCCGAAGCCATCGTCACCGGTGGGGACACTTTGATCGCCGGACTTCCTATGGCCGACTACGGTCCACGCCGGAACACGCGAATAAGGAGTGACGTTGCGGGTGCTGTTGTCTGCGAGCGGGACGCACGGCGATATCGAGCCGGCCTTGGGGCTCGCGCTGCGGTTGCGGGAACTCGGAGCCCAGGTGCGGGTGTGCACGCCACCGGACTTCGAGAGGCGCTTCACCGAACTGGGCGTGCCGCTGGTGCCGTTGGGGCCGCCGATGCCAGGTTCGCATGGCGCAAAAGCCTCGCTGGCGGATCGGCTGGACTACGCAGACCAGTGGCCCGCAGTTCAGTTCGACACGATCTCCACAGCAGCCGCAGGATGCGATGCGGTAATAGCAACCGGCATTACGGAGATCGCCGCCCGGTCGGTCGCTGAGAAGCTGGGAATCCACTACCAGTACGCGAGCTACCAGCCGACCAGCCTGCCCTCGCCGCATCATCCGCCGATGCCGCGGATGCCGGGCGATCGGCCTGCGCCGGAGGCGATTGGTAACCAAGTGCAGTGGGAGATCGACGCTCAGGGGTGGAACGCGCAATTCGGTGAAGCACTGGATACCCGCCGGGCGGCGCTCGGGCTGCCACCGGTGGGCAGTGTGCGCGACCACGTAATCACCGACCGCCCGTGGTTGGCAGCGGACCCGGTTCTGGGGCCATGGCCAGAATCACCCGGTCTGGACGTCGTACAGACCGGTGCCTGGATCGTGCCCGACGAACGCCCCCTCCCCGCCGAATTGGAGGCGTTCTTGGACGCGGGTACACCCCCGGTGTATATCGGCTTCGGCAGCATGCCGGTGCACAACGGCATCGCCCGGGTCGCGATCGAAGCAATCCGCGCGCACAACCGCCGTGCGCTCCTCTCTCGTGGCTGGGCCGAGTTGGCCGTGATCGACGACCTCCCCGACTGCATGGCCGTTGGAGAGGTCAACCATCAGGCGCTGTTCACTCGGGTCGCCGCTGTCATCCACCACGGCGGCGCGGGCACGACAACGACCGCTGCCCGGGCTGGCGTGCCTCAAGTGGTGGTACCCCAGATGATGGACCAGTCGTACTGGGCGCGCCGGGTGGTCGGTCTCGGCATTGGCGCGGCGTGTGAGGACGCTGGTCCCGATACAGCGTCATTGTCCGCCGCTCTCGACATGGCATTGACGTCCACCACCCGAGCGCGCGCAAGCGTAGTGGCCGGCATGATCCGCGCCGACGGGGCGACGGTGGCAGCGAAGTTGCTGATCGACGCGATTAGATAGGGAAGCTGTCGGAATGCTACTGCAACGACACTCAACCGGATCTGGACGGCCGCCGGAGGAAGTTGGAACACCTACGCACCCGGCGACCACACCCGCTGAGCCCGTTTCACCGGGAGGAATTCCGACCACTTGAATACGGGTGCCTACCAGTATCAGCCCCGATTACTACCGGGACCCCGACCTGGACGTTTTCGGCGGCCGTGTAGCGGCGGTGTGGTCAGTCGAACGGGGCTTTGTCGATGTCGCAGCTGGTGCCGGCCTCGGGCAGCAGCCCGGACGTCAGGTACTCCCGCTTCACCTGTTCGGCGCAGGTGCTCGCCACATACATGCTGCTGTGGCCGGCGCCCTCGATCACGACGACCCGGGCGCTGGCCAGTTCGGCGGCGCCGGCGACCGCGCCGGACAGCGGTGTGGCCGGATCGAATCTGCTGTTGAGGACCAGAATCGGGGCCGAGGTCGAGCGATTCCACGGGCCGGTGTACCGGTCGGCGTCGTGGCCATGCCAGAAGGCACAGACGGTGGTGCTGAAGACGCCGACCCGTCCGAAGTGCGGTACCCGCTGGTCCTCGGTGATGGCCGCGCGGCTGTAGACGGCGGGATCGGTGGGCACGGCGCTGTCACTGCACTGGATCGCGTAGAACGCCTCAGTGCGGTTGCCCAGATACGAGGCGTCGGCGATCGACCGCAGGCCGGGGAGGGCGGGGAGAGCGGTGCCCGTATCGAACAGCGTCTGCAACAGGGTGGCGAGATCCGGGTAGGTCGACGGCTGCGAAAGTGCGCTGGCCGCACCGATAATCGCCGAATAGGTCCAGCTCTGGTCCGCCACCCTGATGGGCGCCACGCGCGCTCGCTCGGTGAGCACCATCCATTTCAGTCGCGGATCGCCCGCACCGAATGCGCAGCGTGGACCGGCTGCCGCGCACCGGCGGAGGAATTCGTCGAAGGTGCCCGCGATACCGGCGGCCACATTCTGTCTGACGTCCAATGGGACCGCCGTGCCCTGTCCGTCATGGCCGTTGACGTTGCCCTCGAAGTCCATCGACCCGTCGAACACCATCGCCCGCACCCGGCTCGGGAACATGTTCGCGTAGATCGCGCCGAGTTGGGTGCCGTAGGAAATTCCGTGGTAAGTGAGTTGCGGATCGCCGACCCCGCGGCGCAGCAATTCCAGATCGCGCGCGGTATTGGCGGTGGACGCATGATTCAGGATCGGCCCGGCGTTGCGTTCGCAGCGGTCGGCGAGTTCCTCAGCGCGCGCGAAGTACTCAGCTTCGCCGCTGGCATCGGTAGGCATTTCCGGCATGGAGCCGAGGAAGGCGAGTTGTTCGTCGGTATTCGGGAAACACCGCGTCGCCGAGCTGCGCGCCACCGACCGTGAATCCCAAGCCACGAGGTCGAAACGCGACCGCAGCTCATCGGAGAACAACCATGGCCACCGGGCCCGCTCCCGCAGTCGGTCGACGCCAGACGGGCCGGGACCGCCGAAATTGACGAACAGGGTGCCGATGCGACGGCTCGGATCAGCGGCCGGCAGCTTGACCACCGCGAGGTCGATCTGGTCGCCATCGAGCCGGTGGTAATCCAGCGGTACTCGCGCGGCGGAGCACTGAAAGCCGTCTTGGCAGTCGGACCAGTGCAGTTCCGGCGTCGGCGCGGCCTCGGCGAGACCATCCAGATAGGGGTCGACGCCGTCGGTGGCCGCGGCGGGTGTGCCGAGTGCGGTGGCACTGAAGACAAGCGCGACTACGACGGCACTGATTCGACGAGAACCGTTGCGCCGCAATCGCCGAACCAATGGAGCCTCCTGTGCGCAGATCAACGAACCCCCGGACGGTGCCGGATCGGTGAAAGGAGCTACTCCTGAGTTGTAGTCAATTGGTGAGAGCGTTCCGATCGTCGAGTGGCGCCGCTGATGATTGTTGAAATGCACCCAAATGTCAACTGCAGCAACGAGTTAAGACTTTGCGATGTACGAGTGCCGGTAGTAGGGGGACCGCCCAGACAAGCTCAGGCACGCACAACCCCCGCCCTACCTGTGCAGCACCCGCTCCCGCCGATACACGGCTGGAGTAGCCCCGGTCCACCGCTTGAACGCATAGATGAAGGTCGAGGATTCGGCGTAGCCGAGTCGAATGGCTACGTCGCTTACCGAAAGTGGTGTGGCGGTGAGCATTTCCTCGGCGAGGGCGCGGCGGACCTCGTCGAGTAGTGCGCGGTAGCTGGTGCCTGCGGCGTCCAGGTGGCGACGTAGGGTGCGGGTGCTCATGTTGAGATCGCGTGCGACGGTGTCGATTCCGGGTGGGGCGGCGAAGCCGTCGCTGCCGCCGGATACCAGCAGTTCGCGGACCTCGGCCGCGATGCCGGAGCGGGTGCGGCGGCGATCGACCAGGTCGCGGCATTGGGCCAGGCACATCGCCCAGGTGTGTTCGTTGGCTTGCGGCAGTGGCTGTTCCAGCATCACCGGATCGATGGAGAATAGGTTCTGCGTGCACCCGAATCGGGGTCGAACTCCCAGCACCTCGGTGAGACGGTCCACGTATGTCGGTTCGGCGGAACGGAATTCGACGCGGGCGAGCGGCAGATGGTTGCCGAGCAGGTCGCTCATGACCTGATGCATGGCAGCGACATCGCGCTCGACCAGGAACCGGCGCACGTCGGCGGGGATCGATTCGTCGTGCACCCAGGCGACGAATTCGCCGGAGCGCCATTCGGCGAAGGGCAGGCAGAAGGTGAAGCTGAGCTCCAGATAGCGCAACGCGAACTGGATCGCCTCACCGAGCGTCGGGCTGCTCACACAGGCGAAGCCGAAGATCCCGAAGGTGGTGATCCGATAGCGGCGGCCGACTTCGATGCCGAGGGCGGGCCGGTCGGCCAACTCGCGCACCAGATTGCGCACCACGGCGAGCTCGATATGCGCGTCGATCTGGGCATCCGGGTCCCGCAGCATCGCTTCGGTCAGCCCGGTCCCGGCAAGCATCCGTGCCGCGGGTACGCCCTGTTCGCCCGCGTAGCCGACCATCAGCACCACGCTGGCTATTCCGCGCGGAAAGTTCCAGTTGCGGACTCCTGGATCCTGCACCCATCCCACATGGTCATTATGGCCGAAAATCTCGATCCGCCGTCCGCAATCTCCAGCGGCGCCGCGCCCGGCGGTCCTAGAGTGGAATCAATGCACTGCGGTGAGGGGTGTCACATGAAAACTGGAGACCGGCCGTCGGTCCTCATCATCGGATCGGGTTTCGGCGGCATCGGAATGGCGACTGAGCTGCGGCGCGGCGGTTTCGACGACATCACCATCTTGGAGCGGGCCACCGACATCGGCGGCGTGTGGCGGGAGAACACCTATCCCGGCGCCGCCTGCGACGTGCCCTCGCCGCTGTATTCGTTCTCCTACGAACCGAAGCCGGACTGGCCGCAACGGTACTCGGGCCGAGTGGCCATTCACGACTATCTGCGCGGTGTAGCCGACCGGCATCACCTGCTCGAGCGCATCCAGTTCGGCGCCGAGGTGGCCGACGCCGAGTTCGATGACGCCTCAGGCCGCTGGACGGTGCGAACCACGGACGGCACCACGCGGACCGCGGACGTCCTGATCCCCGCGGTCGGCCAGCTGTCGCGGCCTGCCATGCCCAACATCCCCGGCATCGACACCTTCGCGGGCCAGTCCTTCCACTCCGCCGAATGGGACCACAGCGTCGAGCTGACCGGAAAACGGGTGGCCTGCATAGGAACCGGTGCCAGCGCAATCCAGTACATCCCGGAAATTCAGCCGAAGGTCGCGCACCTCACACTGTTCCAACGCACCCCGGCCTGGGTGCTGCCAAAGTTCGACACCGACTACACGCCGATCCAGCACAAACTCTTCGCACGGCTGCCCGGCGCGTTGATTGTCGAGCGATTCGGCTGGTGGGCCATCACCGAGTTGGTGGCGCTCGGGTTCGTCGAGTTCCCGCGTATCGGCAATTTGGTCGGCGGGATCGCCACCCGGCATCTGGAGAGGCAGGTCACCGATCCGGAGCTGCGCGCCAAGCTGACCCCGGACTATCCGATCGGCTGCAAGCGCGGGCTGTTCTCCAACGACTACTTCCCCGCACTGACCCAGCCGAACGTGCAGGTGGAGACCGACGCGATCACCGAGATCACGCCGCAGGGCCTGCGCACCGCCGACGGGACCGTGCACGAGGCCGACGTGATCATCTACGGGACCGGGTTCAAGGGCACCGAATTCCTTTCGCCGATCAATATTTATGGCCGCGCGGGGCGCAAGCTCTCGGATGCTTGGCAGACCGGCGCGCACGCGTATCACGGAATCACCGTGCCGGACTTCCCGAATCTGTTCCTGATCTACGGCCCGAACACCAATCTCGGTGTGGGATCGATCATCTACATGATCGAATCGCAGGCCCGCTACATCCGCAAGGCTGTCGAGCTGTTGGCCGCCCGCCCCGGTCACTACCTCGAGGTGCGTGCGGAGCCGGAGCAGCAGTTCAACACCGCACTGCAACAGCGCCTGGCCAGGACGCCGTGGAACTTCTGCTCCAGCTGGTACCGCAATGCCTCCGGCCGCATCACCAACAACTGGCCGGGCACCCAGATCAGCTACCGCCGCGGCATCCGCAAAATCAAGGCCGCCGACTACACCCTCACACCTGCCGCCTGACCGCCCGGACGTCTGCGAGCGTGCGCATTGCCGCAACCCGCCTGCTTCGGGCTGGCAGACTTGTTCTGTGAGTGATCTACCCATTGCCGCCGACCCCGTCGCGCGTGGAGCGCTGCGCCCGATCGAGTTGGCCACCGGCGCGGTGCTCGGCGGTGTCACCGTCGGGCTGGTCACCATCGGATCGGTGATCCCGTTCGCGGCCGGGTTGCAGTTGGTCGCCGCGGTGCCGCTCGGCCTGCTGGCGAACCGTTACCGGCTGCGCGCCCTGATCGCCGCCACCATCGCGGCCACCATGGTCACCTTTGTCGCGGCGGGTATCGCGCCCGCCATCGGTCTGGTGAATTCCGCCACACTCGCCGGCATCATCGGGACGGTGAAACGGCGGGGCGGCGGCCTGACTGCGGTGCTCGGGCTCTCGGCGCTGGCCGGTCTGCTGTGGGCCTCGTTCGCCGTCGGATCGCTGCTGGTGTTGTCCCGATCCAGGGATCTGCTGTTCGACAACGTTCGCAACCTCGCGCACGGCATCCAGAACCTCGCCGATCGCCAGCCGCAGTTGGCGCCGCTCGGGCGGGTCGCCGCCGACCTCACCGATTCGGTGCTCGCCTCGTGGTGGGCCTGGGTCGGCGCAGGTATCAGCGCCGGCGTGGTCGCGACCGCGGTGTTCTCCTGGTTCGTGCTCGGCTCGGTGTTGGACCGGCTGGCCTGGCTGCCCGGCAGCGACCGGCTTGACGCGCCACCGGATGACCGGCCGATCGCCCCGCTGCCGGTGACGCTGCGCGATGTCACCTTCCGGTATCCCGGTGCGCCGGTGGACGCGTTGCACGGCATCGACCTCACCGTCGGTATCGACGAGTTCGTGGCGATCGTCGGCCACAACGGATCCGGCAAATCAACGCTGACCCGACTACTCGCCGGTCTCCCGCCCACCTCGGGCACGGTGCAACGCCCCGGCTCCGCGGGCCTCGGTCACCTGGGCGGGACCGCGATGGTGCTGCAGCGGCCCGAAAGCCAGACCGTCGGCGTGCTGGTCGCCGACGACGTGGTGTGGGGTCTATCCGAGGAACTGGCCGCCGAGGTCGACATCGACGCGCTGCTACGCGAGGTGGGTCTCGGCGGCATGGGCGACAAGGAAACGGCCACCCTGTCCGGCGGCCAACAGCAGCGGCTGGCGGTCGCCGCGGCGCTGGCCCGCCGCCCCGCGCTGCTCATCGCCGACGAGGCCACGTCGATGATCGATCCCGCGGGCCGTCGCGACCTGGTCATCCTGCTCGCCGGGCTGCCGAAACGGCATCACATGGCGGTGGTGCTGGTGACCCACCACGAGGCCGACGCCGCGGCCGCCGATCGGGTCGTGCACCTGTCGGATGGATTCACCGTCGATCGGCTGCCCGCCTGGCCGCGGCCGATGCGCGACCTGCGGCGCCGCCCGATGGGCGAGCCGATCCTGGAACTGCGCGATGTGCGCCACACTTACAATCACGGAACCCCTTGGGAGGCACCGGCATTGCACGGTGTGGACCTGTCGGTCCGCTGCGGTGAGGCGCTATTGATCGTGGGCGGCAACGGATCCGGCAAATCGACGCTCGCCTGGATCATGGCCGGATTGATCGAACCGAGCTCCGGGCGCTGCGAACTCGCGGGAAAGCCGATCGGGAAGCAGATCGGCCGAGTGGCATTGGCGTTCCAACATTCCCGGCTGCAGCTGCAGAAGCAAACCGTCGGCGCCGAGATCGCCGATTGGGGCGGGCGGGTCACCGGCTCGGGCGCGGTCGGGCGCGCGCTGGATGCCGTCGGCCTCGATCGACGGCTGGCCGCGCGATCCATCGAGGAACTCAGTGGCGGACAGGCGAAACGGGTGGTGCTCGCGGCGATCGTGGCCAGCCACCCGCAGGTCGTCGTGCTCGACGAGCCGCTGGCGGGGCTCGACCCCGAGGGCCGCGCCGATGTGGTCGAACTCCTTGCGCGCCTACGTGATTCCGGGCTCACGCTGATCGTCATCTCGCATGACGTCGATGATCTGGCGGGTGTCTGCGACCGGACCGTACACCTGCAGTCCGGTCGCATCTTGGGCGCCGAGCCGGTGCATCAGCAGGCCGATACCACGAATTCCCTGGTACGTCAGCATGATTCGCATGCCGCGACGGCATGGCGCCTAGAGCACGGAGGCCACTGATGAGCCCGGTGCTGTTTCGTCAGGTCCCGGTGTCGAGCCCAGTGCACAGCCTGTGGGCTGGCACCAAGATGATCGCGGCGTTCCTGATCAGTCTGGTGCTGATGTTCCTGCCGTCCTGGCCGGTGCTCGGCGTGATGGTCGCGTTCCTGCTCCTGGTCGGCGTGGTCGCGCGGCTGCCGCTCGGCACGCTGCCGCGGCTGCCCTGGTGGTTCTGGGCACTACTCGGTGTCGGCGCGCTGGTAAACGTGCCGGTCGGCGGTGCGGCCGTGCTGCGCTATGCCCAGATCGCGGCGTTCGGCCTGGTCATGATCGCCGCGTCATTCCTGATCGCCTGGACGACGCCGATGGGCGATATAGCTCCCGCGCTCGCCAAACTGGGTGCGCCACTGCGCAAACTCCGTTTGCCCGTGGACGAATGGGCCGTCGTCGCCGCCCTCACGCTGCGCGGCCTGCCGCTGCTGCTTGACGAAATGCGGGTGCTGCGCGCGGCGCGCAAGCTGCGCCCCAAACCCGATCTGGTGCACCGCGCCACCCAAAACCCCCTCATCGACATCCTCACCGCCGCCATGGTCGTATCCACACGCCGCGCAGGCGAATTGGGTGAGGCCATCACCGCCCGCGGCGGCACCGGCCAACTCACCGCCCACCCCAGCTCCCCCGGCCGCCGGGACGCGATCGCGCTGGCCGTCGTCGTCGCGGTCTGCCTCGGTTCGGTCGCGCTCGGCCTACTGATATGAACGCCCGCGCGGGCGCGATCAGCCGATCACCAAGGGCATGCTCGCGTCCTGGATCCAGCAAACTTCGAATGCGTGGCAGGCGCGCAGAACCGGTAGGGACGCGACGATACTGAGCCGTGTGACCGACAGCGACGACGACGTTCCGGCCTGGCAGCGGCGAACGGCCGGTGAGTCTCGGATTGCCGCAACCGTGGCGATGCTCGGGATCGTGGTTCTGCAGATTGTGCTGCCGAAGGAGTTCCTGCCGGAACCCGCGTGGCTATTGCCCACGCTGGAGGTGGCGCTGCTCGTAGTGCTGGTGGTGGCCAATCCAGTGCGGATCGACCGCGAAGAGAGATGGCTGCGGTCGGGCGGCTTGGTAATGACCGCGCTGCTGGCGCTGGCGACGGCCTGGTCGGCGGATCGGCTGGTGCTCGGTCTGATCGACGGGACCCTCAGTGACCAGCCCGCCCAGTTGCTCGGGTCGGGCGGCGCGATCTGGTTGACCAATGTGGTGGTGTTCGGACTGGGGTACTGGGAGTTCGATCGCGGTGGGCCCGCGGCGCGGGCGCATGCGCGAAAGCCATTGCCGGACTTCCTGTTCGTGCAGATGCAGAACCCCGATCTGGCCCCGCCGGAGTGGGAGCCGCAGTTCGCGGACTACCTGTATCTGTCGTTCACCAATGCGACCGCGTTCAGCCCGACCGATGTGATGCCGATGTCGCGGTGGGCCAAGGCGATGATGATGGTGCAGTCGATGATCTCGCTCATTCTGGCGGCATTGGTCATCGCCCGAGCGGTCAACGTCTTGCAATAGCGGCTGGGCGCATGCTTCGCCCGCGGAGAACCCTGATCAGCACCCTGGCGGCCCCACCGGCCACTGACGGTACTGCCCGAACAGGGCCCGGCAACGGTCATCGAAGGGCCGCGCGGTCGCCGTAGGCGTCCTGGATGTCCATCGCTACAGTGGGCTCGAAAGTACCTTTAGCGCAACCGAATCGCGATCGGCCGGGTCCGGACCGTGATCGGGCATGGAGAATGGAGTGAGCTAACCATGCGGCATGGCAACGGACTGGACATTCCCGAAGAACTCGCCGATGTGTGTGCGCCGCACCGCATGGCCGTGATCGTCTACGACATGCAGGTCGGTGTGCTGAGCCAACTACCCGACAGCGCGGAAATCATCGAACGGGTCGTGCGCATCGTCGACGCCGCCCGCCGCGGCGGCTACCCGGTGATCTTCCTGCGGCACTTCTTCCTGCCGGAGCGACTGAGCGGCACGTTCGCCCTGCGGATGGCGATGAGCTGGCAGCAGGCGAAGTCCGTCGAGGACGTGAAATTCATCCTGCAACGCGATACCCCGGCCTTCGAACTGGTTCCGGAATTGCGGCCACTCGCCGACGAGGTGGTGTTCGACAAGACCTCGATGTCGGCATTCGAAGGCACGCCGCTGGCCGCTGTGCTGCGCGACCTCGGTATCGGCGCCTACGCGATCGCGGGCGTCGCGCTGGAGATCGGCATCGCCCCCACCGTCACCCATTCGACCGATCTCGGTTTCGTGCCGGTGGTCATCAGCGATGCCTGCGGCGGCCGCGACAAGGATGCCATGACGCGGGCCTACGAGGACTTCGAGTTCCAGGGCCACGCCATGATCACCGACAGCACGACACTCATCCCACTACTGGTTGGCGACCAAGCCTGACGGCACCGCCGCAATCGGCGGGCATGACGACGGCGAGCACGATCACACCGCAGCGCCGACCAGGCGGTACCGAATCAGTCCGAGGTACCCAACCATGCCGGATGCCAGAGCCGCCCGGTCTCGGTCCAGTTCATGAACCGCACGGTCCCACTGATTTTCGGTGACGCCCACACCGCGTCCTGGCGCTCGTCCGCGGTCAGTTCGTTGTCGAACGGACTCGTCTTGCGTTCCAGCTTGTTCAGCCGCTTGGCCAGGTCCCTCATGTCGGGCTCACTGAACCCGGTGCCGACCCGGCCCACGTAGTAGAGCCTGCCCTCGCGCGTGATGCCGACCAGTAGCGACTTGAAATTCCTTGCATCGCTGCGCCGCCAGCCGCCGATTACCACCTGCTGGGTGCGCCAGTTGCGCTCCTTCACCCACGAATGCCCGCGCTTGCCCGGCAGATACACCGAGTCCTTCCGCTTGGCGACCACACCCTCCAACCCCTGCTCCTGGCTGTAGCGCAGCGCGTCGGCGCCCGAGCCGTCCAGCCGCGGCGGCACCAGCATGGACGGTGCGTTCGCGGCGAGTGCCTCCAGTACCCGGCGGCGATCGGAATACCGTTTGCGGATAAGCGAAGTCCCGTCCAGATACAGCAGGTCGAAGGCAACGAACACCGCTCGCGCCGCATCCGCTTGCAGCAGACCGAGATTAGCGACGCCACGATCGTCGAACACCACGACCTCACCGTCGAGTACCACGCTGTGCCCGGCCAATTCGGTGGCAAGTGCCGCTATCCCCGGGTACCGGTTCGTCACGGTATTGCCCTTGCGGCTGCGCAATGTCAGTGTGCCGGAATTGATCTCGACGATCAGCCGGAACCCGTCCCATTTGGTTTCGAAGCACCACTCGGCGGCATCGAGATCGCCGACCTCGCCCTGGGTCGCCAGCATGGGCTCGAGACCGCGCGGCAACGGCGCGGGTTCACTCGACCGCTGCGCCACCCGTGGCGCCTCGGCTGCGTCCGGTTCATGTTCGGAGCTCTTGGTCGTGCCCTCCGAGCCGTTGGGCTGCGTCGTATCGTCGGCACGGGGCGGCCGTTCGCGCATCAGATGCATCAGCCACTGGTTGCCATTGGTCTGGATCAGCGCGTATCGGCCCTGGAGCCGAGTGCCATGGAACTCGACGATGACCTCGTCGTCGCGCCACTTCTCGGTCTCGTAGGTCCCCGAATCCCAGATCGTCATCTCCCCCGCGCCATACTGGCCCCTCGGAATAGCGCCGTGGAAGTCGAGGTATTCCAGCGGATGATCCTCGGTGTGCACAGCGAGACGGTTTTGGTCCGACGAGGTCGGCGGCCCCTTCGGCACCGCCCACGACGCCAGCACTCCGTCGCGTTCGAGCCGCACGTCCCAATGCAACCGCCGCGCATGGTGTTCCTGGACGACGAACCGATCGCCCGACCCCGAGTCGGCCACTGCCGCGGGCACCGGTTCCGGCGTGCGCGCCGGATCGCGCATCGACCGATACTTCGTCAGCGCATCAGCGCTCGACAGCGGCGGGTCGAGTTCGGCGAGCAGGTCGCCGTCGTCCCGCCAGCGCACGAGCAGCTCGTCGAAGCGTAAGTGCCGCAGCTTGTTTCGGTTCTCGATCTCGTCCCATGTGCGCGGCGCCGCCGCATTGGGCTCGGTCCGCCCGCGCAATGAGTACGGCGCGATCGTGGTCTTGGCCGGATTGTTCTGACTCCAGTCCAGGAAGACCTTGCCGCTGCGCACCGCCTTCGCCATCGTGGCGGTCACCAGATCCGGGTGCAGCTTTTCGAGATTCGTGGCCACCTGCTTGGCCACCGTCGACGCACCACCCGGACTCAGCTCCCGATCCAACGGCACATAGATGTGAATTCCCTTGCTACCACTGGTAACTGGGAACGCGTGCAACCCAATGCCCTCGACCATGTCGCGCACGGCCAACGCCACCCGCGCGCACTCGGCCAGCCCCGCGCCGGGTCCCGGATCGAGGTCGAACACCAGCCGGGTGGCCGGGCCGATCTCGTCACCGTCGAAACGCCATTGCGGCACATGGATTTCCAGCGCCGCCTGCTGCCCGAGCCAGGCCAACCCGGCCTCCGAGTCGATCACCGGATACACCACCCGGCGTTCGGAATGCTCGATGGTATGGCGCTCCAGCCACGACGGGGCATGCGCGGGCAGGTTCTTCTCGAAGAACGACGGCTCGTCGACCCCGTTGGGCCAGCGTTTACGGGTGACCGGGCGGCCCGCGATGTGCGGCAGCATGGCCGGGGCGATCGCCGCGTAGTAGGCGATGACCTCGCCCTTGGTGGTTCCGGTCGCCGGGTACAGCACCTTGTCGAGGTTGCTCAATTCAACCTCGATGCTCGGCCGACCCGGGCCGCCACCGAATTTCCGGCGGGTCACCATAGTGGAATTTTAGAGGCGGGGACCGACATGGCAGGTCCCCGCCGCTCATCAGGCTTCGGGGCCGGGCTGCTGATTCGGCGGGACCACCTTCTTGGCGGCTTCCTTACCCTTCTCGATCTTGTCCGAGTACTTGCCCTTGGTCTTCTCGTCGATGAAATCACCGGCTTTGTCGACCGCTTCATTGATCTTGCCGGCGTTCTTGGACGCCGCTTCCTTGCCCTTACCTACGAGGCCCTTCAGACTGTCCGCCAGACTCATCTGTCGTTCCTTCCTGTCACGGAACCGAGGTAGATCAACCCACATCTTCCCACCACGAATCCCGTGGTGGAAGGCCATTGGGATCGACGCGCTGCCCGGGCATCGGCACCGCGATCGCGGTGCCCGCCGCCCGCGCCGCCTCGACCATCCTGCGCACCGGCTCCGACCATCCGTGGAAGGCCAGATTGAAGGTCGCCCAGTGAATGGGCACGAGCATGCCGTGGCCCGGATCGCCGACACACAGATTGGCGTGAGCGCGAACCGCTTCCTCCGGGTTCATGTGCACGTCCGGCCAACGCTCGTCGTACGCGCCGATCGGCAGCAAAGTCAGATCGAACGGACCAAGCGCCGCACCGGCTGCGGCGAATGCCTTGGTGTAACCAGTATCACCACCGAAGTACACCCGCCGGGTCGGACCGACGATGGACCAGGACGCCCACAGCGTGGTGTTGCGCACCAGGCCGCGGCCGGAGAAATGCCGCGCCTCGGTACAGGTGATCACCAGATCGGTGCCGTCCCGCTCGCGGCCGAGCGCGGCAAGGGATACCGTACCGCCCCAATCCAATTCGACGATCCGATGCTCCGGAACACCCCAGTGCCGCAGGTGCGCGCCGATACCGATCGGCACCAGGAAGGGCGCGGACTGACCGAGCACCAGCGCCCGGACGGTGGCTTTGTCCAGGTGGTCGTAATGGTCGTGCGAGATGATCACCGCATCCACCGGCGGCAGGTCCGACAGCGGCGTCGGGACCGGATGCATCCGCGCCGGACCGACGATGGCCGACGGCGAAACCCGTTCGCTCCATACCGGATCGGTCAGAATTCGGTAGCCATCCACCTCGACCAGCGCGGACGCGTGCCCATACCAGGTGACCGCCAGATCGGCGGCCTCCTGCGGCACCACCGGCGTCTCCAGCGGAATCGCGCCACGCGGATGGCCGGCATTGCGCCGGGTCAGCGCCGAATACAGCAGCGAAAGCGTCGCGCCCTCGACGAGCTGACTGCTCGGCTCGGTGTTGTGGAACTGGCTATTGCGGTAGCTCACCGCGCCGGATGCATTCGACTGAATGGCCGACATCGAGGCGCCGATCGCGGAGGGGATATCCCACACCGCGCGGACCACCCACGCAACACCCAGCGCGCCCGCCGCGGCGGCGACGATCTTCTTCGCCCTCATATCATCGCCCTACGAACTTCGCGGCGCGCTTTTCTTGCCGAGCCAGGCGTCCCTCCTCGGCATCCGCGCTGGTCCACGCGGCCAGTAGGGCATCGCGCTGCCGATGGTTCTCGGGGTCGCGGGTGCCGTCGTCGTTGAGCACCAACTTCAGGTGGCGCAGCGACAATGGAGCCAGCTGAGCGATCGACTTGGCCCAGTCCTGCGCGTCGGCGAGGGTGCCGAGCTGGTTGGCGAAGCCGAAGGCGTAGGCATCGGCGGCCGATACCGATTTCGCGCCGAGCAGGATGGTCCGGGCCGGGCCGCCGCCGATCAGCGACGCCAGGCGCCGGACGGTCCAGCGGTCGACCGAAATACCGAGCTTGGCCGCGGGAATCGCGATGTAGGCGTCCGGGGCGATCACCCGTAGGTCCGAGGCGAGTGCGATCTGCACGCCCGCGCCGAGCGCCGCGCCGTTGATCGCGCAGATCACCGGGACGGGTACGGACTCGATGGCTCGCAGCATGTCCAGCAGGCCCTCGAGAAACTCGTCCGAGTAGGCGCCGGACAGATCCGCACCCGCGCTGAAGATGGGGCCCTGCCCGGTGAGCACGATCACCCGCGCTTCCTGGGCCGCCGTCCACACCGCCTCGCGCAACTGTGCCACCAGTTCGTTGTCGAGCGCGTTGCGACGCTCCTCGCGCTGCAGTTCGATGGTGACGACCTCACCATCGCGGCTAACTCCGAGCATGCATTCTCCCCAACTGACCGGTTCGAGTGGTTACATCAACTCTGCCACAGTCTGCGGCACGAACCGCTGGCCACTGCTTGCAGGTCGCTGGAAATCACACCGCGATACGATTCGCCCCTGTGCTGACAGATTTCGACATGCTGGTGATCGGTGCTGGTCAGGCGGGGCTGTCGAAGTAACTAGGCATCCAGGCCCAGGCTGAAGGTGGCCGGGTCCGGGCCGATTCGCTCGCCCTTGTCCAGTGCGTCGATCGCGTCCATCTGTTCAGGGGTGAGTTCGAATCCGAAGACGTCGAAGTTCGAGGCGATGCGCTCGGGCGTGACGGACTTCGGGATGACGATGATGCCGTGCTGCAGATGCCAGCGGACAATCACCTGCGCCGGGGTGCGGCCGACCTCGTTGGCGATAGAGACGATGATGTGCTCATCGAGCAGGGTGCCCTGGCCGAGCGGGCTCCACGCCTCGGTGGCAATGGCGTTGTTGTCGTGGAAGGCGCGCAGGTCGCGCTGAGCCAGCCGGGGGTGCAGTTCGATCTGGTTGACCACCGGGATCTCGCCGGTCTCACCGATGAGCCGTTCGAGATCGGGGATGGTGAAGTTCGAGACGCCGATCGACCGGACCCTGCCCTGCGCCTTCAATGCCTGGAAGGCGCGGAAGGTGTCGACGTAGCGATCGGCCGCCGCGACCGGCCAGTGGATCAGATAGAGATCGAGGTAGTCCAGGCCGAGCCGCTCCATGCTGGCGTCGAAGGCGCGCAGCGTGGAGTCATAGCCCTGGTCGGAGTTCCACAGCTTGGTGGTCACGTAGACCTCGTCGCGCGGCAGCCCGAATTCGCGGATGGCGCGACCGGTGCCCTCCTCGTTGCCGTAGGCGGCGGCCGTGTCGATGCTGCGGTAGCCGACCTCCAGTGCGGTGGTGACCACCGGGAAGACGTCATCGGGTGGCACTTGGAACACGCCGAAGCCGAGCTGCGGGATCACGTTCCCGTCGTTCAGCACGATCGAGGGAATGGCGTTGGTCTCGCTTTTGAAGGTCACCTCTCGACGGTAGAAGTGCCGCGGCGAGTCGTCAACGACACCGCTTGGCGTGTTGATTCACAATTCGCTGGTCGGACGCGGATTTACCCCCGGCAATTCGGGTTCCGGCCGAGACTTCGGTCGGCGGTCCGACCGCCACCTCGGCCGTGGTTCGAGTCCGGCGGCGGTTCCCCGGTCGCCTGGGTTCCGGATCAAATCCGGGGCGGCGGCAGGACCCAGGGACGGGGGCGTTCAGCCCGCGGGTAGGCCGAGCCTGCGGTAGCGCGTGTGGCGCGTCGCCCGCAGCTCTGCCACCGGCCGGGCGCGCAGAGCCGCGAGCTCCTCGGCGATGGCCGCGACCATGCGGCGGGCGAAGCAGACCGGTTCGTCGGCGGCGTCGGGTAGTTCCGGCACGATCCGGTCCACGATGCCGTCCTGGAGTAGGTCGGCCGCGCGGATCCGTTGCGCCCGAGCCAGTTCCGCCGCATGGTCGGTGTCGCGGTACACGATCGCGCTCGCGCCCTCCGGCGGCAATGGCGCAAGCCAGCCGTGGGTGGCGGCGAGTACCCGGTCCGCGGGCAGCAGTGCCAGCGCGCCGCCGCCGGTTCCCTGCCCGAGCAGCACCGAGATGGTCGGCGTGTCCAAGGTCACCAAATCCGCTATGCAGCGGGCGATCTCGGATGCCAGTCCGCGCTCCTCGGCTTCCTTCGACAGCGCCGCGCCGATGGTGTCGATCACCAGCACCAGCGGCAGCCGCAACTCCTGAGCAAGCGCCATACTGCGCCTGGCCTCACGCAGCGCGGCGGGACCCATGGTGTACTCGCCCAGCCGGCCCGAGCGATCGTGCCCGAACACCACGCACGGCTGGCCACGGAACTTGGCCAGTGCGTGCACGATAGTGCGATCGGACTCACCCTGGCCGGTGCCGCTGAGCGGAACCCGTTGCGTCACATGGCGCAGCAGGTCGCGCAGGCCGGGGCGGCCGGGGCGGCGCGAGATCGTCACCGATTCCCATGCCGGAATTTCGACGGACACCGGTCGCGGCTGCTCACCTTCTCCAATCGGTACGGCCCAACCCGGTTCCGCCGCAACGGGATCCGGCACACCGCTCAGCACGCTCAAGGCGCGGTGCGCAATTCGACGGAACACCGAGACCGGGACGACGCCGTCTATGACACCGCTGTGATACAGGTTCTCCGCGGTCTGCACGCCCTCGGGAAAGTCCTTGCCGTACAACGCCTTGTAGACCCGGGGGCCGAGGAATCCGATCAACGCGCCGGGTTCGGCAAAGGTCATGTGCCCCAACGAACCCCACGAGGCGAACACCCCACCCATGGTCGGGTCGCGCAGATACACCAGATAGGGGTGGCCCGCGGCCTTGTGCGTCGCGACAGCGCCGGCGATCTTCACCATCTGCACGAAGGCGACCGTGCCCTCCTGCATGCGAGTACCGCCGGACGTCGGCGAGGCCACCAGCGGCAGGCCGAGCTCGGTGGCGCGCTCGACCGCCGAGCCGATCCGCTCGGCCGCGGCGACACCGATCGAGCCCGCCAAAAAGCCGAACTCACAAGCGATTACGGCCACCCTACGACCACGCAACAGCCCCACGCCGGTGAGCACCGACTCGTCGGTGCCCGCCGCCACCGCGGCCTTGCGCAGATCCTCGTCATACTGCCGGGTGACGGCCACCGCGACGGGCGGCCGATCCCAACTGACAAACGAGTCCGGGTCGAGCAATTGCTCGAGCAGTACGCGCGCCGAAATCCTCACCGGGCGAGCCTAATCACCCGATCACGTCTCCGGCGCGCGCCGCGCGAGCAACTCAGTAGCCCTGCATCACCTTGCGCAGGGCGTACTCGGTCAACGAGACCAGTGCATGCTTGGCAGGATCACGCCGCCGCGCGTCGATCGAGAGAATCGGCACGTCCGCAGGCACCGCAAGGGCCTGGCGGATGTCCTCGATCGGGTAGCGCGGTGCGTCGTCGAATTCATTGAGCGCGACCAAGAAAGGTAGGTTGCGCGCTTCGAAGTAGTCGACGGCCGCGAAGCTGTCCTCTAGCCTGCGGGTATCGACCAGCACCACCGCGCCGATGGCGCCGCGGATCAGGTCGTCCCACATGAACCAGAACCGGTACTGGCCAGGTGTACCGAACAGGTAGAGCACCAGATCGTCGGCCAGGCTGATTCGGCCGAAGTCCATGGCCACCGTGGTGGTGGCCTTCATCGGAACGCCCGTCAGGTTGTCGATTCCGGTGCTGGCATTGGTCACCAATGCCTCGGTGCGCAGCGGAACGATCTCCGAAACTGCACCGACCAACGTGGTCTTGCCGACACCGAAGCCACCGGCGACGACGATCTTCGCCGAAGTCGGCTTACTGGTGCGGGTATCGACCTGCGCCGTCGAATCAAATACGCCGGAGTCCACTGAGAACCCTTTCGATCAGCTCGCGACGTTCATCGTCGCTGGAATCGTCTTTCAAAGTTGCCGAAACGCGGACATGTCCGGCCTCGATGAGGTCGGCTACCAGCACCCGGGCCACCCCGATAGGAATACCCAAACGTGCTGCTACCTCGGCAACAGACGGCGATTCTCTGCACAACTCCACGATTGACGTCTCGATGTTGGTCAGTTCGAACTGCCGGTCCAGGGCGCCCGGATGCGATGCGACGAGGGCTTCCAACGCCAACTCGACCGCAGGCCTGGTGCGGCCAGCAGTCAGCGAGTATGGACGTACGAGGCTCGGCTCGGCGCTCCCTACGCGGTGATCGTCTATGTCCATCCCACCATCAGGAACCCATCGTGACGCGTGGCGTGGCCTGAACTGTCTGACCCACACGCTCGACCAACAAGGCCATTTCGTATCCGACCTGACCGATATCGCAGGACGTGTTGGTCAGGACCGCGAGGTAGGAGCCGTCGCCGACTGCCATGAGTAGCAGGTAGCCATGCTCCATCTCGACGACCGACTGCAGCACGGTGCCACCCTCGAACAGGTTCGAGACGCCCACTGACAGGCTGGCGAGTCCCGCGGTGACGGCCGAGAGCTGCTCTGCGCGATCAACGGGCAGCTGGGCGCTCGCGGCCATGAGTAGGCCGTCAGCCGAGACCAGGACGGCATGGGCTACGCCAGGAACATCGTTGGCGAAGTTCGAAACCAGCCAATCCAGCTGACGATTCGTACCACCTAGATCGGGATTCATCGGTCTCCTTTATCTCCGGTTAGGTTCGTTGCCTTCATTGCGCGGCCATCCCGGACGCCCTGCTGGTGACGACTCAAGCTGGACCTGATGGTTTCTGGATCGCGACGCGGCGCCCGATCCGCGGTGCCGTTGACGCCACCGGGGACCAGCCTTCCGCCCGGATTGCGTTGCGGCAACCCGGCGGCCGTCTTTGTTTCGGCCTGCGCCTCGCTCGCCCGGCGAGCTGCCTGCCAACCTTCGTCGCCCGGTGATTCGAATGAAGCGGCCACTTGGGACCGGTCCGGATTCGGATCCGACAGCCAGGCCGACATCATTTCGGCGAAGATCGGGCTGTCCATCGGCGAGCTGGTCTCGGCGGCCGGCTGCAATCGAGTCTGGAAGAACGATGCGGTCTTCCCCGGATCGGCCTTGAAGCTGTGGCGACCGGGGTCGCGGCCACCCAGCGGTACACCGGACTCCGAGACCGCGGGCTGTTCGCCGCTCGGCGCGGACTGCGGATTGCTCCGCTCCCGCTGCGGCAGACCGAGTCCCGCCGCCGCTTCCCGCTGCGGCAGACCGGTCGAACCCGAATCACGCTGCGGCAGACCCGGCGGCACCTGCGAACCCGGCTGACGCTGCGGCAGACCCGGCGGCACCTGCGAACCCGGCTGACGCTGCGGCAGGCCGCTTGGCGCGTCCCGCTGCGGCAGATTCGTGGCGGCGGGCTGACGCTGCGGCAGACCACCGGCAGCGGGGTCACGCTGCGGCAGACCACCCGCGCTCGGATCACGCTGCGGCAGACTGCTGGATCCCGGCTCGCGCTGCGGCAAACCATTCAGACCCGGCTGACGCTGCGGCAGACCACCCGTGTTCGAATCGCGCTGCGGCAGACCACCCGTGTTCGAATCGCGCTGCGGCAGACCACCCGTGTTCGAATCGCGCTGCGGCAGACCACCCGTATTCGGCTCACGCGGCGGTACACCGTTCAGCCCCGACTGACGCTGCGGTAGGCCACCGGTGTTCGTGTCACGTTGTGGCAGACCACCCGTGTTCGAATCGCGCTGTGGCAGACCACCCGCACCCGGCTCACGCTGCGGCACGCCATTCAGACCTGCCTGACGCTGCGGAAGACCACTCACACCGGGCTCACGCTGCGGCAGACCGCCAGCATTCGAGTCACGCTGCGGCACACCGTTCACACCCGGTTGGCGCTGCGGCAGACCACCGGTGGCGTTCGGCTGTGGCACGCCGTTGGCATCCGACTGACGCTGCGGCAGCTCACCGGAGTTGGCATCACGCGGCGGCACACCCGACACGGTCGGCTCGGCACCACCAGGCTGCCGCGGCGGCGGACCGCCCACTAGGTTGCGCTTGGGCAGGTTCGCCGCGGCGAGCTTGCCGCGCTGCGGACCGCTTGGCGCCTGTCCCTGCTGACCCGGCGGCGGACGCAGGGTCGGACCGGGCTGTGCCGAATTCGGTCGCAGCCCAGCGGCCATCGACGATCCCGGCGACCGCTGCGGCAAACCACCATCGGCCGGAGCCTGGCGGCCTACGGCGGGGGCGGGGCTGCTCACCGGAATCGGGCCGCTCACCCCGGGATCGACGGTGACCATCACATTGCCCCCAGGAGTCCTGGTAATCCCCCGCATCTGCATCGATGACGGAGCCGCCTGCCGTTGCGCGGCAGCTGCCGACACCTGTGGCCCGGCCTGCGTGGCCACTGCGGATTTCGGTCCCTTTCCGATCACGATGAGACCGACAGGAACGTGCACGACCACGGTGACACCTGGATCGCGCGCGATGTCGAAGGTCGGCCGCAGTCGCACGGTAAGCCCGTGCCGCTCGGCCAACCTGCCGACCACGAAGAGACCCATGTGCCGCGCGGTGTCGCGGCCGGGCTCGGCGGTCTGCTCCAACCGCCGGTTGATATCGGCCATCTCGGTGGGCGGCATACCGATACCGCGGTCGGCCACCTCGATCAGCATGCCCTGGTCGTGGGCCTGCGCGAAGGTGAACTTCACGTCGGTCTCCGGCGGGGAGGCGCGCAGCGCGTTGTCCAGCAGCTCGGCGAACAGGTGCGCCATATCGGAGGCGGCGGGCTCGATCAGCGAACCGCGCGGCGTCGCACCGAGTTTGACACGCTCGTAGTCCTCGACCTCGGAGATCGCGGCGCGCAGCACGTCGGCGATCTCGACCGGTGCGGACTTGGCGCGGCGCTGCCTGGTGCCGGCGAGAATCAACAGGTTGTCGCCGTTACGACGCATACGAGCGGCGAGATGGTCCAGCCGGAAGAGGTTCTCCAGCAGTCGTGGATCCTTCTCGTCGTATTCCATTGCCTCGATCAGGGTGAGCTGATGGTCGACCAGCGACTTGGACCGGCGGGCCAGCGTCTCGAACATGTCGTTGACCTGGGAACGCATCTGCGCCTGATCGCTCGCCAGTCGCAGTGCCTGCCCGTGGATATCGTCGACGGCGCGCGCCAACTGGCCGATCTCCTCGGTGCTGCGCACCGGCATCGGCTCCAGCGGCACGTCCTCGGGGGACGCGCCGTTACGCAGCTGGGCGACCTCGTGCGGCAGGTCGCTTTCGGCCACCCGCAGGGCCGCGAGGCGCAGCCGATGCAGCGGCACGATCATCGAGCGCGCCACGAACACCGCGAGCAACAGCGCCGCGAGGATGGTCGCGACGACGACGGCGGTGTAGGTCCACGCGTCGGTATTGGCCGTGGACACCAGCGAATTCATCGTGGCGTCGATGTCCTTGATTGCCTTGCCCACCACGCGCTCGTAGACATCGAGGCTGGCGGTCAGCGAATTCTTCAAGTCGCCGATCGGGATCTGACCGGCCTGCGCCTGCGGACTGCTCAGCAGCGCGATCCTGGTGTCGATGCCTGCTCGCAGATCGGCGATCGAGGTATCGCCATCGGGGAAGCGATGCGCGAGCACGTTGAGCAGCGAGCGCTCGGTGTTCGCGGCGGTGAGGAAGCCCTGCACGCCGGTCGGCGCATTGCGCAGCACTTCCGGGAACGCGGCGACCTCGCCAACCAGCGAGGCACGGGTGTTGAGCGAGTCGACCAGGCGCAGCTTCGCCTGATCGATGCCGGGGTCGCTGACCTGACCGACCGTGCTCTCGACAATGCGCACACTGTCGTTGCGGACCCGGTCGATCATCGCGACGATGTCGGTGCTGGACTGCGTCGACGCGGTCTTGCCCTGGGCGCGCACGGCTTTCGCCTGGGTGAGCATGCTGTTGAGCGACGCGCGGGCGCCTGGCACCCCACTCAGCCGGTCCACCGCGCCCTCCGCGTTGGCGATGGCGGCATCGAGATCCGACAGGTTCTTGTCCGACACGATGGACGGTGCACCCGGGAACAGGGCAATCATCTGCGAGGCGGCGGTCGTCGCCGTCTGTGCACTCAGCCCGGTTACCGCCGGGATGGCCACGATGTTCTGGGCAGCGGCACCCAGTCGATTCGCGTTCGCGAACTCGGACGCGATCCTGGACACGCCGAGGCCGACCGCGACTGCGAGCGGCACGGCCAAAACAGCCGTAACCTTCCAGCGCAGGTCCCAGTTGCCGAGCGCCCAGCGCTTCCTGCCGGACCTAGCGGCGTCACGCATCTCCCACTCACTTTCCAAACTGGCCCCAACCACGCGCCATCAGCGAACCTCCACACTCGCATGCTGGCTCGACAGGCAGAGCTGGCCGAGGAACTGCGGCTGGCCGAGAAATTGCGTCTACGACTGCCCAATTAAGTGACATCAGATTCTAACGGATCAATAACTTCTTGGATGACTCCGAGTAAGGCTACTGGCCTTGACCAGCCCGTTCCAGGCATAACCAAAGGTCGCGGCACCCACCCGGGCGTCGCGTGAAGTCTGCCACAATCAGGCTGATCTATCGAGGCGGGCATCGAGGCGAGGCTAGGGAGTCACCGGGTTGAACGCGTGGCACGAGTACCGATCGGTCTATCAGACCAGCTTGGTCGATCCCGCTGAGTTCTGGAGCAGCGCGGCCGAGGCGATCGACTGGGTGGTGCCGCCAACCCATATCGTCGACACCACGGGTCGTCCGATGACCAGGTGGTTTCCGGATGCTCGACTCAATACCTCCTTCAACGCTCTCGACCGACATGTGTACGGGGACACGGCAAGTGGCACCGCCGACGAGAAGGGCCGGGCGAACCAGCCCGCCCTAATATATGACTCCGCTATGACCGGCGCCAGAGGAGTTTTCAGCTACGCCGAACTCCTCGAAGAGGTTGCCCGCTTCGCCGGTGCGATGGTCCGGCTCGGTGTCACCAAGGGCGACCGAGTCATCATCTACCTGCCGATGATCCCCGAGGCCGTGATCGCCATGCTGGCCTGCGCGCGCATCGGCGCGGTGCACTCGGTGGTGTTCGGCGGCTTCGCGGCACCGGAGCTCGCGGCGCGCATCGATGATGCCGAGCCAGTGTTGATTATCACAGCCTCCGGTGGTCTGGAGCCGGGCCGCCGGATCGACTATCCGCCAATTGTTCTGCACGCACTCGACCTCGCCGAGACCACCGCGCCGCGCGCCGTCATCGTGAAGCAGCGTTCGCAGTTCCCGCCGATCCGCTTCCCCGCACCGCAGCCCGCGACCGAGTCGCTACCGAGCTCAGCGCAGTCCGTCGCGGCCCAGTGGCTGTCTTGGGAAGACGCCGTACGCGATGCACCGCGCGCCGATCCGGTGCCGGTCGCCGCGACCGATCCGCTCTACATCCTCTACACCTCGGGCACCACCGGGAAGCCCAAGGGCATCGTGCGGGACAACGGCGGACACGCGGTCGCCCTCACCTGGTCGATGCGCAATATCTACGACGTGGGACCGGGCCAGGTGATGTGGGCGGCCTCCGACGTCGGCTGGGTCGTCGGGCACTCCTACATCGTGTACGCACCGTTGCTCGTCGGCGCGACAACCCTGCTCTACGAGGGTAAACCGGTCGGCACGCCGGATGCGGGCGCGTACTGGCGGGTGGTCGAGGAGCACAAGGTCCGGGTGCTGTTCACCGCGCCGACCGCGCTGCGCGCCATCCGCAAGGCCGATGCCGACGCCGCGCTTGCCCACGGTTACGACCTGTCCTCGTTGCATGCGCTGTTCTGCGCGGGCGAGCGGCTGGACCCTGCCACCTACGCATGGGCCACCGACACGCTGCTCGCCGAGCAGCCGGACTGCCCCGTCGTCGACCACTGGTGGCAGACCGAGACGGGCTGGCCGATCTGCGCGAATCCGCTCGGAATGCAGCAACTTCCGATCAAGGTCGGCTCGGCGTCGGCGCCGGTGCCCGGTTTCCACCTGCGCGTGTTGGACGCCGAGGGCAACGCCGTCTCGCCGAACACCGAGGGCAACATCGTGATCGGGCTACCGATGCCCCCGGGCACCCTCACCGGACTATGGCGTGACGAAGATCGCTATGTCCGGTCGTATATGTCGGCCTTCCCCGGCCACTACCTGACCGGTGACTCCGGTTACTTCGACGAGGACGGCTACCTCTTCGTCCTCGGCCGTAGCGACGACGTCATCAATATGGCCGGGCACCGGCTGTCGGCCGGCAGTATCGAGGCCGCGATCGCGGGCCACGAGGCGATCGCCGAATGCGCGGTGATCGGCCTGCCCGATGAACTCAAGGGGCAGCGGCCGATCGCGTACGTGGTGCTCAAGTCCGGCATCGTGATGAATCCGGCCCAGCTGCGCGACGAACTGATCAATCGAGTGCGTGAGCAGATCGGTGCGATCGCGACGCTGCACGATGCCGTCGTGGTGACCGCGCTCCCCAAGACCAGATCGGGCAAGATCCTGCGCAAGACGCTCCGGCAGATCACCGCGGGCGATGCCTACGAGATTCCCTCCACCATCGAGGATCCGTCGGTGCTTGCCGCACTGAAAGAACAAATCGCCGCCGCCCACCCCGCCACCGACCGCACACCGAACACGGATCCGGTTGTGCCGTCCTAGATTGCTTGCCCGCCTCTCCGCGTCGTCAGGCCATACCATTGGGGTGCCACGTACGCTGCGTTCAGGGCTTGGCGGTCAGGTGTTCGGCGAGTTGTCGGCGTACCCGACGAGTTACCCATCTACATACGAAATCAGTTGGCCTGCTCAGAGATTCCTCAGAGTTTGTTCACACAGGTGCCAGCTGTGGGCAATAGCCTCTAGACCGCGTCGAGACCACTTACGCACGCACCCCTCGAAGATCTGGAGGCACACCATGAAGGCTTTGCGCAGTCGGCCGGCCTACGCCGTTCTCGCCGCGGGCGGTATCGCCACGGTCACCATGTTCCTCGCGCCGGCCATCGCGTCGGCCGACCCCATGGCCGACCTCGCCGCGCCGCTGCTGAACTCCGACTGTTCCTTCGCCCAGGTCGACGCCGCCCTGCACGCCAAGGCGCCGCAGCTGGCCTCGATGCTCGATGCGAACCCGACCCAGAAGGCCGAGCTGGCGCGCAAGTTCGATCAGCCGGTCGAGCAGCGTCGCGCGGAGTTCCAGCGCCTCATCGAGGAGAACCCGGGCGCGGCGCAGGACGCACAGAACGATCCGCGCGGCTCGAGCCTGCGTGAAACGATCCGCACGGTGGCCAACTCCTGCCACAGCTACTAACCGGCACACCAGCCGATGCTGACCGGCCCTGGCGTCATATGACGGCACAATGAATGACGTGACCACCGAGCGCACTTCGACCCCGGCCGTCCTTGTTGTCGATGACGACGAGGACGTGCTCGCCTCGGTCGAACGCGGGCTGCGGCTGTCGGGCTTTCGAGTGCTGGTCGCCAGGGACGGCGCAGCGGCGCTGCGCAGCGTGACCGAGCACGCGCCGGACGCGATCGTGCTGGACATGAATATGCCGGTGCTCGACGGCGCCGGGGTCGTCACCGCGCTGCGTGCGCTCGGTAACGAGGTGCCGATCTGCGTGCTGAGCGCGCGGGCCTCGGTCGACGACCGGATCTCCGGGCTGGAATCCGGCGCCGACGACTACCTGGTCAAACCGTTCGTGCTGGCCGAGCTGGTGGCGCGGATCCGGGCGCTGCTGCGTCGTCGCGCGGACACCCCGGCCGCGGCCACCCCGGGCGCGATCACGGTCGGGCCGCTGGAGGTCGACGTCGCCGGGTATCGTGCACTGCTGCACGGGCGCGAAATCGAGCTCACCAAGCGAGAATTCGAGTTGCTGTCCACGCTGGCCAGGAATGCGGGCGTGGTGCTCAGCCGCGAACGACTGCTGGAATTGGTGTGGGGCTACGACTTCGCGGCCGACACCAATGTGGTGGACGTCTTCGTCGGCTATCTGCGACGCAAGCTGGAGGTGGGCGACACGTCCCGGCTGCTGCACACGATCCGCGGGGTCGGGTTTGTGCTGCGGACGCCCAAATGATTCGGGCGCGTAGATGAATTCGAGTCCAGCAAACCCGAAGTCACCGGACCCCAATGCAATTCCGGGTTCGGCGGGTACGAGTGCGGACGCGGCGGGTATGAAGAACCCCAGCACAGCGACGGCACCCACGAAGAGCCGTCGGCGTGGGTCATTTTCGCTGCGCACCCGGGTCGCCGCGGCCGCCGCCGCCGGCGCAGTCATCATCGTGAGTCTGCTGAGCGCGATCAGCGTGCGCGCGATCGAACGCAACAATGTGCAGCAGATCGATCAGCAGCTCACCATCGTCTCGCGCATCGTCCTGCTCCAGCCAGAGCTCGCCGCCGGGTTCGTCACCCTCTCCGGGCTGAACAACAACCTGGCGATCACCGTCCGTGACAACGGCAAGGGCGTGGCAAGCGGCCCGACCCAATTGCCCGATCTACCAACCGGTTCCCGCACAATCACCGCGGGCGGCACCCGCTATCGGGTGCTCACCACGACCGAGAATCAACCCGCGGGACGGACGGTGTCGCTGGGCATTCCCGCCGCGGAGGCGGCCCGCGCAACCGCCGAGCAGCAACGGTGGGTGCTGGCGGGCGCACTGCTCGCCATTGCCGCCGCGGCCGCGCTCGGCTGGTTGCTCGCCGGTCGCGCGGTGCGCCCAATCGTCGACCTCACGCGTCAGGTCGGCGCCCGCAGCGGATTCCCCGATCCGGACAATCCCCAGCCACCGGTGGACGGATCCGGCGTGCGGGAGGCGGAGAAGCTCGCCGACGCGGTGAACACCATGCTGCACCGAGTGGATCAGGCCCAAGGCCAGACCGCGGCGGCACTGGAGACGGCGCGCGATTTCGCCGCCGTCTCCGCCCACGAGCTACGCACCCCGCTCACCGCGATGCGCACCGATCTCGAGGTATTGCGCACCATGGAGCTCGATGAGGCGCAGCGCGTCGAGATCCTCACCGACCTCGCGCGCAGCCAGGGCCGGGTGGAGACCACCCTCGCCGCACTGGAGCGTTTGGCCACCGGCGACCTGACCAACGAGCACGACCACGTCGCCACCGATGTCGGCGACCTGTGCGACCAGGCAGCGCACGACGCCATGCGGCACTTCCCAGGGTTGACCGTACGCATCGACACCGACGCCGAACTGGTGACCCGCGGCCTGCCCGCCGGATTGCGCCTGGCCGTCGACAACGCACTGAAGAACTCAGTCACCCACGGCGGCGCCACCGAGGCCCTGGTGTCGGCGCACCGTGCGCCGGACGGGCACATCGTGATCTCCATCGACGACAACGGCCGCGGTATCCCGGTAGCCGAACGCGACGCGGTCTTCGAACGCTTCTACCGCGGCAGCCAGGCCAGCAAGGGTGGCTCCGGCTTGGGCCTGGCCCTGGTCGCCCAACAGGCTCAATTACATGGCGGGCGAGCCTATTTCGACGACGGCACCTTGGGCGGCATCCGCCTGGTCCTGCACTTGCCCGACCGCACGGCGCAGTGACCGGTCCAACCGGATCGGGGGTCGCTGCTGCCGGTACGCCCGCCTCCGTTCTCCGGTAGCGATCCGCAGGTGGCCGACATCATCGGGAAACTCGAAGCCCTGCACAGCGTTTCGGGCCAGGCCGGATCACAGCTGACCGGTATCGGCTCGCTGGTCGGCGGCGCGGTGGATCCGAACACCGATCTCGGCACCCGCACTCCCCCAGCGCAGCAGCAACCAACAGGCCGCGCTCGCTCTTGCCCTCACCGATCCGGTCGAAATCGTGCATGAATAGAACGACCGCGGCCCGTGTCCACCGGAGTGGAACACGGGCCGCGGTAAGCGTTTTCCCTTAGTTGGCGTTCAGCAGGTCGATGACGAAGACCAGCGTCTTGCCGGACAGGTGATGGCCGCCACCGGCCGGCCCGTAGGCCAGCTCCGGCGGGATGGTGAGCTGACGACGGCCGCCGACCTTCATGCCGGGGATGCCGTCCTGCCAGCCCTGGATCAGGCCCCGCAGCGGGAAGGTGATGGACTCGCCACGCTTCCAGGACGAGTCGAACTCCTCGCCGGATTCGAATTCGACGCCGACGTAGTGCACCTCGACATTGCCGCCGGGCACAGCTTCGGTGCCCTCGCCCTCGATGATGTCCTTGATCACCAGCTCGGTGGGCGCGGGGCCCGCCTGGAACTCGATCTCCGGCTTGGTCATTCGGCTATCCCCTTCGATAGGTGATGGTGGTCGAAACTGAGAGCAGTCGCTAGCGATATTGTTTCGAGCGACTTGCGAGCAGTCGCTAGCGATTGTTGATCTCGTGGTAGTCACGCGCGCCGTAGCCGGTGTAGATCTGGCGCGGACGACCGATCTTCAGTGGCTCGCTCTGCATTTCGCGCCAGTGTGCGATCCAGCCGGGTAGTCGGCCCATGGCGAACAGCACGGTGAACATCCGGGTCGGGAAGCCCATGGCCTTATAGATGACGCCGGTGTAGAAGTCGACATTCGGGTACAGCTGCCGCGAGATGAAGTACTCGTCGGTGAGCGCGGCCTCTTCGAGAGCCTTGGCGATGTCGAACAGTTCGTCGCCGCCGCCGAGCTTGCTCAGGATGGCATCGGCGTGCTTCTTGGCGATCGAGGCGCGCGGGTCGTAGTTGCGGTAGACGCGATGCCCGAAGCCCATGAGCTTCACGCCGTCATCCTTGTTCTTGACCTTGCGGATGAATTCCTTGACGTCGCCGCCCTGTGCCTTGATGCCGTCCAGCATCTCCAGCACGGCCTGGTTGGCGCCGCCGTGCAGCGGGCCCCACAGCGCGTTGATGCCGCCGGAGACGGAGGTGAACAGGTTGGCGTCCGAGGAGCCGACCAGACGCACCGTCGAGGTGGAGCAGTTCTGCTCATGGTCGGCGTGCAGGATCAGCAGCATGTCCAGCGCGGCAGCGATCTCCGGGTCGACCTCGTAGGGCTCGGCCGGGAAACCGAAGGTCATCCGCAGGAAGTTCTCCACCAGGCTCAGCGAGTTGTCCGGGTAGAGGAACGGCTGGCCGACCGACTTCTTGTACGAGTACGCCGCGATGGTCGGCAGCTTGGCCAGTAGTCGGATGGTGGATAGCTCGACCTGCTCGGGATCGCGCGGGTCAAGCGAGTCCTGGTAGTAGGCCGACAGTGCGTTCACCGCAGAGGAGAGCACCGGCATCGGGTGCGCGTTGCGCGGGAAGCCGTCGAAGAACCGCTTCAGGTCCTCGTGCAGCAGGGTGTGGCGACGGATACGATCGGTGAAATCGTCCAGCTGCGCCGGAGTGGGCAACTCGCCGTAGATCAGCAGGTAGCTGACCTCGATGAAGGTCGAGGACCCCGCGAGCTGGTCGATCGGGTAGCCGCGGTAGCGCAGAATGCCCGCTTCGCCGTCGATGTAGGTGATCGCCGACTTGGTGGGCGCGGTGTTCATGAAACCCGGGTCGTAGGTCACATACCCGGTGCTCGCCAGCATTTTGCCAAGGTCGATGCCGTCATTGCCTTCGGAGGCTTCGGCGATCGTCATGGCGTATTCGCCACCCGGGTAGCTCAGCACCGGCTTGGCGTCGTTGATGTGGTCGTTTTCGGGCACGGAAAGATCCCTCTCAGGCTAGGACCGTCGGCATCGGGGTGCGGTCGGCACGGCGGTGCGTTATCTAGACGCTAGTCGCTGCCCACCCGGTCCGGGAACGAGGGTGCCCACCGGACGAGCTTACAAACGTGCGCTCCCCGAGTGAGGTTTCGACGCCCGCGCCGCCGTGTTCGTTCACCCCGTCGAGCGAGTGCCGATGGTTCACTCGCCGCGCTCACTCACCGCAGGCACCGGCTCGGAATGCGACCTGCCCACTCGGTAGCGGACGAACGCCGGGAAGGCCACCGCCGCGATCACCACGCCGATCACCACCAGCACGCCACCGCCCGCCGCGGCAACGGCGGTACCCAGGCCGGCCGCGGCGAAACCGTGGGCAACATCACCGATGCGCGGACCGCCCGCGACGATGACGATGAAGACGCCCTGCAACCGGCCGCGCATTTCGTCGGTGGCAACCGTCTGCAGCATCGTCACTCGCAGCGCGGCCGAGATCATGTCGACCGCGCCGCCGAAGGCCGAGCAGGCCAACGCGATCCACAGGCCGAGCCCGAGATCGAGGCCGTGCCCGGTGAATCCAACGGCGAGACCGAACCCGGCCATGGCCACACCCCACAGTCCGATGCAGACCACCACGGCCAGGCCCTGGCGCCGGATGCGCGGAATCCAGCCGGAGAAGACGCCACCGAGCGCCGCGCCCACCGACATGGACGCGAACAGCAGACCGAGCGCGACACCACCGGTGGCCGGGTCGCCGAAGGTCTCCTGCGCGATCTGCGGGAACAGCGCGCGCGGCATGCCGAACACCATGGCGATCACGTCCACCGCGAACGAGGCGAGCAGGATGCGCTGGGTCGCGAGATAGGCGAAACCGTCCAGGACGGTACGGAATCCGGCCTTACGTGCCGACCCGGTCGGTGGCAGCTCAGGCAGCCGCCACACCGCCCAGACAGTGGCGAGCAGGGCGATGGCGTCGCTCAGATACAGGGTGGGCAGCCCGACCACCGGGATCAGCGCACCGGCAAGCACCGGTCCTGCGATGGCGCCGACCTGTTGCACGGTCATGCTCAGCGAGTTGGCGGCGGGCAGCTGTTCGGGCGGCAACAGCCGGGGGATGGCCGCGCTGCGCGTCGGCTGGTTCACCGCGAAGAATGCCTGCTGCAGGGCGAACAGCCCGAGCACCACCCAGACGCTGTCCAGTCCGGCGGCGGCCTGTCCCCAGAACGCGAGCGCGGTCAGTCCGGTGCCCGCGTTCGTGACGAGCAGCAGCTTGCGGCGGTCCATCACGTCGGCCAGCGCGCCGCCCCACAACCCGAACACGATCAACGGCACCAGGCCGAACAGGCCTGCCAAGCCGACATACCCCGAGCTGCCGGTGATCTGGAAGATCTGCTGCGGCACCGCAACGACGGCAAGCTGCGACCCGATGACGGTGACCACGTTGGTGGACCACAGTCGTCGATAGTCCGCATATCGCAGCGGGGTGGTGTCGGCGAGCAGCTTCACCGGCGAGAGCGTAACGAGTCGATCAGCGGCTCGACGCGATATCGGTCACTCGTCAGGGTTGTAGGCGGTCCACCTGCATCGCGGCGCCGTCGATGAGGACTCGGATTCGGTTGTGCAGCCTGCTGCGCCTGCCCTGCCAGAACTCCACTTCGTCCGGCCGTAAGAGATAGCCGCCCCAGTGCGGCGGCACCGGGATCTCGTCGACATCGGCGAAGCGGGCGGTGGTTTCGGCCAGGATACGATCCAGCTCGGCCCGCGACCCGATCGGCCGGGACTGCTGCGAGGCCCACGCACCCAACTGGGAGTCCCGCGGACGCGAGCGCCAGTAGACGGCGGTCGTCTCGGCGGGCACGGTTTCGACCGCGCCGCGCACATTCACCTGCCTGCTCAGTGCCGGCCAGACGAAGGTAGCCGCCGCGAACGGGTCCGCGGTGAGTTGGTTGCCCTTGGCCGAGTCGTAGTTGGTATAGAAGGTCACGCCTTCGGGTGACAGTCCTTTACACAGCACCGTTCTCGCGACCGGGCGTGGCCCGGCGTCGGTGAGCGCCACGGTGGCAAGCACCATCGCATTCGGTTCGGCGATACCGACGGCGGTAGCCTGTTCGATCCAGTGGCGCAGCAACGGCTCCCAGCCGCCCGCCAACCAGGTTTCGTCCAGATCGGTGTCTTCGCCATTGCCGAACGGGGTGCCGCCGTATTCGACCCGCATCGCGGCCAGATCGGTGGCTGCCCGCAGCACGGCCGGATCGGCGGCTGCGCGCGCATCAGCCGGATCTGCGCCGGCGGGGTTTTCGGCCGTTTCCTCACCGCCAGGTGAATTGTCCAGGTCACGCATGGGCCAGACGTTACTCCGCGGTAGCAAGGAGATAAGGTTTTCGTGATCGGCATGTGCTGGGCGAACCACATCCACTGTTGCCCGCGAACATGCGACCCGATGTGCAAGGAGAGTCACAACATGACTACCAGCCCCGCGGTTCCCGGTGGGCAGGCCACCGTACCCAGCGACTTCGTCAGCGGACTCGAGGGTGTGGTGGCATTCACCACCGATATCGCCGAGCCGGACAAGGACGGTGGCGCGCTGCGCTACCGCGGCGTCGACATCGAGGACCTGGTTCTCGGCCGGGTGACCTTCGGGGATGTATGGGCGCTGCTGGTCGACGGGGAGTTCGGGCGCGGGCTGCCGCCCGCCGAGCCGTTCCCGCTGCCGGTACACACCGGCGACGTGCGGGTCGATGTGCAGGCCGGGCTGGCCATGCTGGCCCCGATCTGGGGCTACGAGCCGCTGCTGGACATCGATGACGAGACCGCCAGGGGGAACCTGGCACGCGCCTCGGTGATGGCGCTGTCCTATGTCGCGCAGTCCGCGCGCGGCATCTACCAGCCCGCGGTGCCGCAGCGGAAGATCGACGAGTGCACCACCGTCACCGAGCGGTTCATGACCCGCTGGAAGGGCGACCCGGACCCGCGGCACACCGAGGCCATCGACGCCTACTGGGTTTCCGCCGCCGAGCACGGCATGAACGCCTCCACCTTCACCGCCCGGGTGATCGCCTCGACCGGCGCCGACGTGGCGGCCGCACTGTCCGGCGCGATCGGCGCCATGTCCGGCCCGCTGCACGGCGGCGCGCCCGCGCGCGTGCTGCCGATGATCGAAGCGGTCGAAAAGGCCGGTGACGCACGCGCTTTGGTCAAGGGCATCCTGGACCGCAAAGAGAAGCTGATGGGCTTCGGGCACCGGGTGTACCGGGCCGAGGACCCGCGCGCCCGCGTGCTGCGCGCCACCGCGAAGCGTCTGGCCGCCCCACGCTACGAGGTTGCCGCCGCATTGGAGCAGGCCGCCCTCGCCGAGCTGCGCGAACGCCGCCCGGACCGAGCCATCGAGACGAACGTCGAATTCTGGGCCGCGGTGATCCTGGACTTCGCCGAGGTGCCCGCTCACATGATGCCCGCCATGTTCACCTGTGGTCGTACCGCGGGCTGGTGTGCGCACGTCCTCGAGCAGAAGCAGCTGGGCAAGCTGGTCCGCCCGGCCGCGATCTACACCGGCCCGGCGCCGCGGCGGCCGGAAGAGGTCACGGGCTGGGCCGGCGTCGCCCACTCCTGAGTTACCTGCCACCGGTTTTCGCAAGAAACCACGGAGGCGTGCGTCTTAGCGAACACACCGCGCCGCAGGTGCTGCAAATCAAACACAGCCCGGCTCGCGTAACATCCCGGTGGACGCGTGCTGGAAAGAGGGCTTACGGGGAATGCTGGATAGAGGAATGTCGCGGCGGCGGATGTTCGGAATCGGCGCCGCTGCCGTCGCGAGTTTGGCTGCTGGATGTGGTACGGACAAGAGCAATACGCCTGCCGCCCGATCGAATAACACGACAACCGCTGCCGGAGCGCGCGCCAGTGCCGCACCGGACATCCCGGTGACCGCGGTGCGGCGGGCGCCTGCCGCGGCAACGCCTGCCGCGGTGGCGGCCAGGCACGCGGCCGACCAGCCGCAGCTGTGGGGCATGGAGATGCGGGGCATCACCAGCAGTTTCGCGGCGAACGGCAAGCAGATGGCGCTGACCTTCGACGCCTGCGGTGGTACCGGCAACAACGACATCGACGAGACGCTGCTGAATCTGCTGATCTCCCAGCAGTTTCCGGCCACGCTGTTCCTGAACAAGCGTTGGATCGACGCGAATCCCGAGCGCACCGCGCAACTGGCCGCGAATCCACTGTTCGAACTCGCCAATCACGGTGTGGCGCATAAGCCGCTGTCGGTGTCGGGCCAATCCGCCTACGGCATTACCGGCACCGGCTCGCCGCAGGAGGCGGTCGACGAGGTCTGGTCCAACCACGAGCGGCTGACCACGCTGCTCGGCAAGCCGCCGCGGTTCTTCCGTGCGGGCACCGCGCACTATGACGATGTCGCGGTGTCGATCGTCAACGAGCTTGGCGAGACTCCCGTCGGCTTCAGCATCAATGCCGACTACGGGGCCACCGCGAACGCGACCGCCGTGCAGAACTCGATGAGTGCAGCGGCGCCCGGCGCGATTTCACTCGCCCATATGCATCGCCCGAAGTCCGGCACCGCCGCGGGCATGACCGCCGCGCTGCCCGCCTTGCGTGCGGCGGGCTTTACCTTCGTGCATCTCTGACCGGAGCACAAGCCGATAGCGAAACGCCCAAACGTCGGAACTATTGGCATCCAGCCAGTATTGTACCGATGCTGATGCTGTCCGAGGTCAGGCGTGCCCTGATCGGGCGTAGCACACGGTTAGACGGATCGCGGTTGTTCACCGGATATTTCGCCGATGGCGAGGTGCCCGGATCGAGCCGGATCCGAGCGGAAGGCAGGTATGAGGGTGGCGCAGGGAACGGTCGCGCGCACTCGGGTATTGAACCTCGAGCAGTGGCGGGTTCGCTGGAAGGTCACTGCGGCCGTTGCGGTTCCGCTGGCCGCGGCCATGCTGCTCGGCGGCCTTCGGCTGTCGGTCTCCTTCGGCAACTACTCGACATACGACGATGCGGCAGACCGGATCTCCGACATTCCCGTGATCACCGCGCTCGAGTCGGCGGCCTCGACCGTCGCGGGCGGACAGGTCTACGGCACCACCACCGACCAGGATCTGGTCGAGCTGTCCACCGCGATCACCAGCGCCACCGTGCGCGCCGGACGCCCGGGTCTCGATGCCACAGTCGTCACGGCGCTGCGGCAGATGACCGCAACCAGTGAGGTCATCCGCTCCGGTGGCAAGGGCGGTGGCGATCCGCTGAAGGCGGTGAGTTTGAACAACGCGGTCGTCCGCGAAGCAATCGGCACCATCGACAACCTGCTCACGCCGATTCAGATCGCTTCGGTCGTCGTCGCCAAAACCCAGCTGTTCGACCTGCTGTACGGCAAGGTCGAGGGCTTCAATTGGCTGATGAGCGCAATGTCGGCCATCCAGGATCCCCAGAAGGTCGACGAGTTCAACGCCGAGCAGGGCGCCTTCGTGGCGATGACCAATACCGTAGAACGCGACCTGCCCTCCGCCAAGCCCGATCTCGACCGGGTGGTCCGCGCCAACAATGTCGCGCTGAAAGGGACGATCGACGAGGCGATCCGCAGCGGGCAGGTGAACCTGCCCGACCTGCGCTCGCTCGCGATCGGGTCCCGCGACGTGTTCACCAAGCTGGCCGACGAGACCGTCGAGCGGATCATCGCCGACGTCGACCACGAGGCCAACGCGGCCCGATCTGCCGCGATCCAGGCTTCCCTCGTGGTGCTCGGCACGCTGGTCGCGGCGCTCGTGCTGGCCGCGCTCGTCGCTCGGTCGTTGCTACGCCCGTTGCGGCGGCTGCAGGCGGGTGCGGCCAAGCTCGCCGATCGCGATCTGCCGGACGAGGTCGAGCGCATCAGCCTCGGCGCCCGGCTCGAGCACATCGTGGTCACCCCGGTGCCCGTGCACACCGGCGGCGTGATCGGCGAAATCGCCCGCACGGTCGACCGGTTGCATGCGCAGGCGCTCAAACTCGCCGTGCAGCAACAACTGCTGCGCGACCAGATCAACGACATGTTCGAAATCATGGCCCGGCGCAACCAGACGCTGGTGGATCGCCAGCTCAGCATGATCGACGCGCTCGAGTTCGAGGAGAAGGATCCCGAGCGCCTCGACCACCTTTTCCGGCTCGACCATCTGGCCGCCCGCATGCGGCGTAACAGTGCCAACCTGCTGGTGCTGGCCGGGACGAAATCGCGGCCCGACCGGTCCGGACCGGTCGAGGTGCGCGACATCCTGCGCGCCGCGCTCTCCGAGGTCGAGAACTACCAGCGTGTGAAAGCCGGTGCGACACCGGATGGTTGGGTAGCGGGCGCCGCGGCCACCGACCTGGTGCACCTGATCGCGGAGTTGCTGGAGAACGCGCTGCGGGCGTCGCCGCCCGACAGCGGGGTGACCGTCGCCTACAGCCGGACCTCGGAAGGCGGGCTGCTCGTCGAGGTGATCGACGAGGGCATCGGCATCGTGGCCGGCGAACTGGACGACATCAACCGCAGGTTTTCGACATTGGTCACGGCCACCCTCGCGACGACCAGGCAGATGGGGCTGTTCGTGGTCGGCAGGCTAGCCGAACGCCACGGCATCACCGTCCGACTACGCCGCACCCAGGACAACGCACTGAATCCGGGCATCACCGCGAGCCTGCATATCCCAGCGCCACTGATCTCGGTGCCGCCCCAGGAACGCGACACTCCGGCCAACGGGCACCCGATCATTCCGGTGCCCCGAGACGCGATGCATCCTGGACCCGGGGCGAGGCCGACCACAACCAACACGCTGCCGTCCAAGTCGACACCATCGCAGTCCAAGCCGACGGGCCCGCGGGCCAAGGCGCCTGGTCCGCAAACCGACACGACGAAAATCCCGGCAGTGAAGCAAGGACTCGCCCCGCGCCCCGCGGCTGCCCCCGAACCGGCGCAGGTAGCTCCGGTTATCACCAGTTACGGTCTGCCGAAACGGGTTCCGGGCGCCAATCGCCGAGGTAGCCGCAAGTCGGGCGGCAGCCAGCGCCGCACTCCCGCTGCCATACCCGCACCGACCGCGACTGCAACGACCGCAACGTCACCAACGGCGGCGGCACGGACCGCGACAGCACCGACTGCACCCGATCAACCCGCGTCCACCACGCCTGCCTCGAATTCCACTGCGCCGGACACACACCAATTCCGCGTCGCCAAGACGGTCTCGTTCTTCCGGTCTGCGTCCAAGCAGCCCGCGTCCGCACCCGCGGAGTCCGAAGCCCCGCCTACCGAACCGGCCGCGCCCACCCCATCGGCGTCCCAGCCCGCGCCCCCACCTGCACAACTTGCGCCCCCACCTGCAGAATCCGCGCCCCCACCTGCGCAACCCAGTTCCGGACCTACCGCGCCCGAGTCCCTGCGCGCGCAGTCCCTTTCTCGGCCCGAGCAGCGTTCATCCATGCTCGCCGAATCCGACTCTCCGGCAGCGCAGGCGGCCAACGCACCTGCGCAACCCACGTCCCGGCCTGCGCAGCCCACCAGATCCACGCCGACCGCCGACGACTCGGCGACGACCCCGATCTTCGAGGAGATGATTTCGGCGTGGCTCGCGGATCCGATGGCGAGTCAGGAGGAGGCTCCGGTGAGTTGGAACTCAGCGGCGGACGAAGGGTGGTCGGCGGCGCGACGGGCCGCGGAGCCGCCGATCACTAAGCGAACCAAATCCGGTCTGCCACGCCGGGAACCTGGGAATCAGCTGGTGCCCGGCGGGGCCGAGCCCGGTCCCTCGGTGCAGGAAGAACCTACCCAGGCCCGTCCCGAACCCGAGTCGATCCGGGCCGGGCTCAATAGCTATGACCGTGGCGTACGTGACGGCCGATCAATTCGATCGTCGAACCCTTTTGCAGCCGAGGACATCCGATGACCGCAACCGAATCCGTAGACAACTCTTCCGGCACCCGCGCCGTCTCGGCGAAAATCGTCATCGCCGGCGAGTTCGGCGTCGGCAAGACCACCCTGGTCGCCGCCGTGTCGGACATCGTGCCGCTGCGCACCGAGGCGCTGATCACCGATCTCAGTGCCGAGGTGGACGATACGTCGCCGGTTCCAGACAAGCAGACCACCACCGTTGCCATGGATTTCGGGCGCATCAGCCTGGCCGACGACCTGGTGCTCTACCTGTTCGGCACCCCGGGCCAGCACCGGTTCTGGTTCATGTGGGACGACCTCAGCCTCGGCGCCATCGGCGCGATCGTGCTGGTGGACGCCCGCCGCGTGGGCGAAAGCTTCTCGGCTGTCGACTATTTCGAGGAGCTAGGACTACCCTTCCTGGTCGCCGTCAACGAATTCGACGACGCACCGCGGTTCCCCGAAGAAGCCATCCGGGACGCCCTATCGGTGCCAGACGACGTTCCGGTGATGATGATCGACGCACGCAACCGCGAGTCGGCGAAGAACGCGCTGATAGCCGTCACCAGTTACGCGCTGAGCCGGGTCACTCCCCCGTAGCCGAACGGCAGGCCTCGCAGGGACAGCCACCGACTCGACTCGACCAATCGCGCGCGCTAGTCCTCGCCGAGCGAGGCGATCCAATCGACCGCGACCGAGTCACCGCGGTCGACGGTGAAGAACGCGACCTCGAGATGCTGGCCGAGATCGACGAGGCCGATCGCGGTCAACGGCACCGGCTGGACCAGGCGCACCCGCCACGGCTTCGGCTCGTCCCAGGCGCGCAGCTCGAGATCCAGGCGAAGAACCGGATCGTCGCGGCCGCCATAGTCGGCGGCCACCGGCGCGGCGGCAAGCACGGTGGCATCGGCGCGACGGCCGTCGGACAGAATCTTCGAAATGCTGGCCCGGCCCGCCTCCGCGATATCCGGCACGTACAGCACCACCCGGTCACGATCGCCGGGATCGACCCGGCAGCAGACCACATCGCCCGGCTGCATCCATTCCAGGTCGTCCTCGCGCATCCGCTGACGCACCCGGGTCTCATAGGGCAACTCCCCATCGACCTGCACCCGCACCCAGAACACATGCCCCGGTTCGCTGCGCCGCGGCCGCACCCCCAAGATCGTTGCCGAGCCCGCGGCTCCGCGAATCAACAACTCCCGTCGCGCCGCATCCGACATCGCCCCCGCACGCAGTCCGAAATTCTGTGCCCGCCGACCGCGCAGTCGCCACCCCGAGTTAGCCGCCGCCATGTTCATGACGGTCAACGTTAGCTGGAGTGTGGTCAGCGACACAGCATTATCACCGTCTACCCTATTGGCCATGACCACTGAGTTGCCGACTATTCCCGACGATCTCAAGCCCGCAGACGGACGGTTCGGCTGTGGCCCCTCCAAGGTGCGACCGGAGCAGTTGCAGTCTCTGGTGAGCGTTGGCGCCTCGGTGTTCGGAACCAGTCATCGGCAGAAACCGGTGAAGGATGTGGTCGCGCGCGTGCGCAACGGGCTGCGTCAGCTGTTCGCGCTGCCCGACGGGTACGAGGTCGTGGTCGGCAACGGTGGCACCACCGCGTTCTGGGATGCCGCCGCGTTCGGCCTGATCCGCGAGCGTTCGCTGCACCTGACCAATGGCGAGTTCAGCTCGAAGTTCGCCGCGGTCGCCAAGGGCAACCCGTTCATCGGCGACCCGATCGTGGTCTCGTCGGAGCCGGGTAGCGCGCCGGAGCCGGTGTCGGATCCGTCCGCCGACCTCATCGGCTGGGCGCACAACGAAACCTCCACCGGCGTCGCCATTCCGGTGCAGCGCCCGGCCGGTTCGGAGAACGCGCTCATCGCCATCGACGCCACCTCCGGCGCGGGCGGTCTGCCGGTGAACATCACCGACGCCGACGTCTACTACTTCGCCCCGCAGAAGTGCTTCGCCTCCGACGGCGGTCTGTGGGTCGCGCTGATGAGCCCGGCCGCGCTGGCCAGGGTCGAGGAGATCAAGGCCTCGGGTCGCTGGACGCCGGAATTCCTTTCGCTGCCGATCGCGATCGACAACAGCACCAAGGACCAGACCTATAACACCCCGGCGCTGGGCACCCTGCTGCTGTTCGCCGACCAGATCGAGTGGCTCAACGGCAAAGGCGGTCTGGACTGGGCGGTCAAGCGGACGCTGGATTCGTCGTCGCGGCTGTACTCCTGGGCCGAGTCGAGCGAGTTCGCCACGCCGTACGTCGCGGACCCCGCGCACCGCTCGCAGGTCGTCGGCACCATCGATTTAGCCGACTCGGTCGACGCTGCCGCCGTCGCGAAGGTGCTGCGCGCCAACGGAATCGTCGACACCGAGCCCTACCGCAAGCTGGGCCGAAACCAGCTGCGCGTCGGCATGTTCCCGGCGATCGACCCCGAGGACGTCACGCAATTGACCCGTAGCATCGACTGGGTCGTCGAGAAATTGGGCTGAGGCCCGCGACACTCCGCTTTCGACACGCCGCGCCGGGAGGCGCGGCGACTCGAACAGAGCAGATTAGCGGGGTACGGAAGGTTGTTCGCAGATCTCCGCCCCGCGTGTCTTGCCTCGAGATCATCAGTAGTGCACTACTGTTTCGGAAAGTGGGCGGTGTCGCGAGCCGACGCGATAAGGAGGTAACGGTGCGTGAACTTCGAGTGATCGGGGTGACGCCCGACTCCACGCACATCGTGTGCATCGACACCGAGACCGGCACCAAGTACCGGCTGCCCGCCGACGACAAGCTTCGAGCCGCAGCCCGCGGAGACCTTGCCCGATTCGGCCAGATTGAGATCGAAATGGAAGCAACTATGCGTCCTCGCGATATTCAAGCTCGCATCCGCGCCGGCGCCTCCGTAGACCAAGTCACCGAAGAGTCCGGGATGCCGGCGAGTCGGGTCGAGCGATTCGCTTACCCGGTGCTGCTCGAGCGAGCCCGCGCCGCCGAACTCGCGCAGAAGGCGCATCCGGTCCGCGCCGACGGCCCCGCGGTAGAAACCCTCATCGATATCGTGACCGCTGCCTTCACCGAGCGCGGGCACAATATCGAGGGCGTCGAATGGGACGCCTGGAAGGACGAGAAGGGCTTCTGGGTCGCCCAACTGCAGTGGCGGAACGGCCGTTCCGACATCACCGCGCATTGGCGCTACCAGCCCGACGCGCACGGTGGGTCGGTGTCGCCGCTGGACGACCCCGCCTCCGATCTGATCGATCCCGACTTCGGCCGTGCCCTGCGCGGATTGGCCACGATCCTCCCGCCGCAGGCCGAGATCGAGGCGCCTGCCGCACCCGAGCCGCCGGTGGAAACCCGTCCGGCAGAGACTCGCCCCGCAGAAAGCCGCCCGGCCAGGGAAGCGGCCCCGGCCGCGCGTACCGCGCCCCGGCAGAGCCAGCCGACGCTGGACGAATACTACGAGCAGCGGTCCGTCGCCGCGGGCGGCAGCAATGCCGCCATCCCGGCCGCCGCGAACAACACCGCGATCCCGGCCGCGAGCACCAACGCCATTCCGGCCGCGGGTGGCAACGCGACCGCGGCTACGGCGGGAACCAGCACAACTCCGGCCGCCGGTGGCAGCGCCGCGGGCACCTCGACAACGGGCACCGCCCCGTCCGCGCCCGCAGCGCCGAAGACTCCCGCCGCGGCCAAGACGCCCGCGGCCGCCGAGGAGAACGCCCAGCCCAACAATGGCAAGGCGGCTCCCGCGAAGTCCAACCGCACCAAGCGGGGTAAGGCGCCCATGCCGTCCTGGGAGGACGTGCTGCTCGGGGTGCGCAGCTCCGGTCACTGAGTCGGGCTACGCACCAGGCTTTCCGCGGTCGTCTCCTACCTCGGCGAACGTCGAATCCAGTGGTGACGTTCTCGGTCTACTCGCATCCGGGCCCCGGGTTCGCGGGATAACGAGAAGACGCCGGTCCGATGGCGAAGTCACCTGGCCCCGAGGCGAGCAGACCCAGTCGCCGCGCCCCAGTCCTGATGACATGCGGGCTCCGGTCCAGGTGATGCCGCATCGCGATTAGCGGTGCGGCGCTACCTAATCCTGGCCGATATCGGTTTGCTGGAGCAACCGGCGAGGTAGCTGGATGGGCGTTGTCGAACGAATTTCTTCGCCCGCTGGCGTGTTCGGGGTCCGAAGCCACCTACTTCACGGTGAAGTGCGGGTAGATTTTTGGTGTGTAGTCGACTGCAAATGTCGGCGTAGGGCGGTTCCCGGTGACGGAGAGTTGTCGAAATCACCGGGAGTTGCTCGAAGTTCGCGGAGCTGTTTCGTGCAACCATCGGGAGGCGCCGGAAAATGCTATCCAAAGCTTCGTCCCTCTGGTATGTCGACGCACTCGATCCGTTGGCTGTACTCCGCGCGAACCACGACTCCGATCCGGATGCCGCACTCGCCTTGGCGAAGCAGCTGCACGCCGACCGTGACGTGTTGCCTATCATGGTCGGCACGCTCGGCGGCTGCGCGGGCCCGGACATGGACGAGGTGTACATCGGCTGCTATCCCGGTGTCACCGTGATGTGTTCGACGCAGGCCGCGCTCGTGCGTCCGACAGCGCTGCCGGAACTGCTCGTCCGTCCGCTGGCTTCGGAACACACCTATCTCATCTCGTTCGACGCCGCGCACGGCTGGGGTGCGTTCGCTCATTGGGAGCGTGGCGAATTCCGGCGGGCGTTCAGCTCGACGCGGGTGAATATCCTCGAAGACGACGGCCTGCCACTGGTCTGGGAGCGCCCGTACTGGGCGGGCGACCATCCGGTGCAGTGGCAGCCCGGTGATCTGCCGGATCCGCAGACGCTGCCCTTCGACCCACCCGATTTCGCGGACGCCGCCAATCACAAATGGCTTGGCTTCCACTACCGTGCGTCCGGCACCGAGGGCGAGCTACTGCCCGGCGACATTTCGGTGTGCGGGTTCACGCTGTACCCGAAGGGGCAAGCACCCGATCCGGCCACCCTGGCGCCCGCGGACCAGGAGCCGCAGGACCAAACGAGAAACAGACGCGGCCTGTTCAGTTGGTTGCGCGGCCACGATCGAGTCTCCTAACCCGCCAACCCACCGAGCAACAGCACCACCCAACCCAGCAGCACGCCCACCGCGCCGCCGGCGAGCACCCAGCGGGTCACCGGCGCAAAGCGCCAGCGCCATGCCGTCGGTGCGGCGCCACCCGCCGCGACCAGGTTCACCACCACCGAAAGCAGCGGATGCACCTGTGCGAGTGCGTCCCCGAACGCGTACACGGCGACCGCCGTCAACAGCGCGACCATGCCCGCCACGGTGAGTCCGGCGGCCCACGGTGTCGGATCCCGATAGGGCTGATAGGGCCGGTACGAGCCATTCGGCGGGTAGCTGCTCACGATGTCCTCACCCGCTCATAGAACGCCATTGCCGCGGCGGTCGCTACATTCAGCGAGTCGGCGCCCGGCGACATCGGAATTCTGGCCCGAATATCGGTGGCCCGCATGGCTTCCTCGGTTAATCCCGGTCCCTCCGCGCCGAGCAGCAACGCCACCCGCTCCCCTGTCATGGCCGTAGCCAGGTTCACTGCTGCGGGGTCCGGGGTGAGCGCGATGATCTGAAACCCCTTGCCCCGCAAGATATCCACACCATCCGGCCATTGCGGCAGCTGCGCGAACGGCACCCGCAACACATGCCCCATCGACACCCGCACCGCCCGCCGATACAGCGGATCCGCACACCGATCCCCGAACAGAATGGCCTCGGCCCCCAGCCCCGCCGCATTCCGGAACATCGACCCGAGGTTCTCGTGATCGTTCACACCCTCCAGCACCGCCACGGTGCGCGCCCCGTCGAGCACCTCGTCCACCGACAGTTCGGCAGGCCGGTTCGCCACCGCGAGCACCCCGCGATTGAGGTGGAACCCCACCACCGCCGCCATCACCTCGGCGCTCGCCCGGTAATACCGCGCGTCGACACCGACAAGATCGTCCGCCAACTCCGCGCGCCGCTTCTCCACCCCGAGCAACGCGGTGGGCGCGAATCGCGAATCCAGCATCCGCTGCACAACCACCACGCCCTCCGCGATCACCAACCCCTTGCGCCCGGGCAGGTCCGGTCGACGATCGGCGGACTTGAGGTCGCGAAAGTCATCGACCCGCGGATCGGCGGGGTCATCGATATCGATCACTTCGGCCACCGCTACATCCTGCCGCGCGAACCTACCCGCGCGGACACCGGTGTCAGGTGGCGCGACCACCCCACTCGCCGGCCGCAGCCGGGCGGACGAATCTACGAGCGAAGTGCGTCCGGACGGAAGAAATTCGGGTGCGGCCGGGTGTCGGTCCGTGGGATGGTCCAGGTATGACGCTGATACCCGGTATCACCATTCGACCGGCTACCGAGGGCGACGCCGCCGGGATCGGGCTGGTGATCCAGACGTCCTTCGGCATGCGGACCGACGAGTCGTTGCGGGAGCCGTATCAGAGGTTGTTTCCGCCGCAGGACGCGATTGTCGCGGTCGACGGTGAGCGTGTGGTTGGGCATGTGGCGTCGACCAGGATGACGGTGACCGTGCCCGGCGAGCGGACCGTGAACGCCTGCGGGATCGCGGCGGTCGTGGTGGCGCCGACGCATCGGCGGCGCGGGATTCTGCGCGCATGTATGCCGAGCAGCATAGGCGCACCGAGGCGGCCGGGCTGCCGTTGACGATCTTCACCGCGAGCCAGGGCACCCATTTACGGACGGTTCGGCTACGGGCCGACTATTCGGGCAAACGCGGTGAGCATCGATCGGCGGTTCGCCGAGTTCCTGCCGTCCGTCCCCGATCCGGACGGGGTCGAATGAAGCTGAGGGCGTGGGCAGAGACGCAAGGCGTCTCGTACCGGACCGCGCTCAACTGGTTCCACGCTGGGACACTGCCGGTGCCCGCTCGGCAACTTCCCACGGGAACGATCCTGGTCGAACCGCCGACAGAGAAATCCGGTGCCACTGTCGCGTACTGCCGGGTGTCATCCCATGACCAGAAAGCCGACCTCGAACGGCAAGCAGGCCGCGTCCTGGTCGAGGCCACCCGGCGCGGGATCACGATCGACCGCACGGTCACCGAGATCGGTTCGGGCTGCAACGGGCGACGCGCCAAGCTGCGGAAGATACTCGCAGACCCCGACGTCACCACCATCGTCGTGGAGCATCGCGACCGGCTGGCGAGGTTCGGTGTCGAACATCTCGAATCCGCACTCGCCGCCCACGGTCGCGCCATCGTCGTACTCGACGACACCGAAATAGCCGACGACCTCGTTCGCGACATGACCGAAGTCCTGACCGCGATGTGCGCCCGCCTGTACGGGCGAGGGTCCGCCACCCGCCGCGCAGCTGCCGCCGTGAACGCGACCAGGGCCGATCCGGCAGAGGGCGCAACATGATCCGGGCCTACCTGTTCGCGCTCGAGCCGACCGATGCTCAGACGGATTCGATGCGCTCCCATTGCGGAGCGGCGCGTGTGGCCTGCAACTGGTGCCTCGCGCAGGTTCGAGCCAACTGGGCGCAACGCTCGGCCGAGCAGACCTATGGGCTGACCGGGGACGAACTCACGCCATGGATCAGCACGTCCGCCTACAGCCTCCGCAAGGCATGGAACGCAGCAAAAGCCGAGTACGCGCCATGGTGGTCGGGCAACAGCAAGGAGGCGTACGCCTCGGGCTGCGCGAATCTCTCGACCGCTCTGGGCAACCGGAAGGCAGGGCGGGCAAGGATGCCCCGATTCAAATCGAAGCACCGCACCCGACTGTCGTGCCGATTTTCGACAGGGAGTTTCGGGCTGGCCCGCGACCGTCGACACATCCAGTTGCCGGTCATCGGTGTTGTCCGCACTGCGGAATCGACTCGCAAGCTGGCCCGCAAGATCGAAGCAAGTGAGGCGCGCATACGGTCGGCGACCCTGTCGTGTCAGCGTGGCCGCTGGCATGTGTCGTTCTCGGTAGAGCTGCCCGACCATGACCCGGTGCCGCGAACCCGTGATCGGGTCGTCGGCGTCGACCTCGGTTTGAAGCAACTCGCCACCCTGTTCCCCCTCGTGCATCCGGACGGGTACGTGCTGTACCGGTACCACTATCGCGACTCGGTCAAGGTCGCCGATGTGGTCGAGATGCGGGCGCTGACGGCGCAAGCCCATGCCGCTCTGTGGCGGACGCTCTGCGGACTGGATCTCGTCACCAGAATCGACGCCGAACTCCCGGACAACGACCCGCTCCCCTACCTGCTGACCGATCCTCGCCTGGTACGGACCAACAGTCGTTACGACGGACTCTGGTTGCGGCTCATGGATGTACCGGCCGCGCTCACCGCCCGCTCGTATCGCCGTGACCTGGATGTCATCCTCGAAGTGACCGATCCGTTCCGCGACGCGGGCGGCGCCTTCGCGCTCACGGTGCGCGACGGCGTGGCCGAATGCACGCCGACCACCCGCTGCGCCGATATCGAACTCGGCATCGACGTGCTCGGCAGCATGTACTTCGGCGCGTATCCAGCGCGGGTGTTCGCGGCGGCGAATCGGTTGCAGGCCAAGGATTCCGGGCAACTGCGGGCCATCGACGAGGCGTTCGGCGCCGAGCGTGACGCGGTGCTCGGTTGGTTCTTCTGACGTCACGTCACGACACCGATCCATTGGCTGGTTTTCCGGGGCCGCATCAGGGTCCGCCCCTGAGAAGGATGTAGTCCCCGGGAGTGATGCCCGAATTGCCGGGCTACTGGCATGCTGGAGCGCATGAAGCCGATTCAGCTGGTTCTCAACATCCTCTGGCTGGTGCTGTGCGGGTTCTGGATGGCGCTGGGGTACATGCTGGCGGGGATCATCTGCTGCATCCTCATCGTCACCATCCCGTTCGGCATCGCGTCCTTCCGGATTGCGGCCTACGTGCTGTGGCCGTTCGGCCGGACCACGGTGGAGAAGCCGTCCGCCGGCGCGGGTTCGCTGCTCGGCAACATCATCTGGTTCATCGTCGCGGGCTGGTGGCTGGCGCTGGGCCATCTGCTCACCAGCATCCCGTTGTTCATCTCGATCCTGGGTATCCCGTTCGGCTGGGCGAATCTGAAGCTGATCCCGCTGTCGCTGTTCCCGCTCGGCCGCGAAATCGTCGACAGCGACCAGCCGTTCGGCGCGCGGTACCCGACAGACGCTCGGTACTAGGTAGTCCCGGGCTATTCGGACTCGGAGACGAGCTGCTTCATGATGCCGACGGCACGCGTGAGGACGACCAACTGCTCGTCGGTGAGCGAGGAGAGCTGTTCGGTCATCCACGCCTCGCGGGCGCTGGTCTCATCGGCGATCAGCGCGCGACCCGCGTCCGACAGCGAGACGATGATCTGACGGCCATCGGTCGGGTGCGGCTTACGTTCCACCAATTTCAGATCGGACAGTGACGCGATCACCCGCGTCATCGACGGCGGCTGCACCCGCTCCTTGGCGGCCAGAGTGCCCGGGGTCATCGCGCCGTCCCGGTGCAGGGTGGCCAACGCCGACAATTGGGTCAGCGAGATTTGGGCGTCGGCGCGCCGCCCCCGCAGATGTCGCGTCAGACGCACCACCGCAATCGACAGCTCACCAGCGAGAGCTCGAACATCCGATGGCGTTGTCACAGTGGCAAACGATACGGGACCCGTCGGCTGCCGGACGCCTGTTCCCGCAGCTACCCTGGGGCTGTGACTCAGAAAGTGCCCGCGATCCCGCCTCGGCTGACCGATCCACGGCCGGTGCTCGCCGTCGGCAGCGCGTTGTGGCTGATCGCCACCATCGTGGTATGGGCCAGTGGCGATCGCTGGGAGTCGGCTCGCCCGGTGTGTCTGATGGGGCTGGCGGTGGGGCTGCTAGGATACACGATCTTCGCGATCCAGCGCCGCGGCGCTCGGCGTGGCGACAAGGGCGCACAGACCGGGCTCTAGGCGAGCGTCAGACCACGTCGAATTCGTTGGTAGTGTCGATGAACGGGCGCAGCGCACCGCCGACACCGAGACTGTCGGCGAAGTGCTGCATACGGTATCGGCCGGGCGCGGCATTGCCCGGGATGTCCCAGGTGAAGCGGGCCACCGATTCGGCAGTACCGCGCTTGCTCCAGTGGAACCGCACGTTCCATTCGCCCTCGTTGGCGACGCGTACCCAGTCACCGGAGTCGTTGCGCCGCTGCACTTCCAGGAAGGTGTCGTTGCGGCGCGGATTGTGTTTCGGGTGCGCGGAGACGAATTCTGCGGCGACCTGGGCGCCTCGGGCGCCGGAGGCGGGCTGGACCAGCACGTCAGGCGAAGTTGCGACCGGGCGGGGCGGCGTCGGGGCCGGGCGCGGACTGGAAGTTCGGCTGGATGGTAGAGACGTCGCGCGGGGCCGGGCCGCGGGGCACCTGCTGGCGGGCCGCGAAAGCCGTTGCCAGCCGGGTGAATTCCTGCTGGTAGGCGCACAGGGTGTAGCGACCGAACAGGGTCGACGCGCCCTCGTACTGCTGCGAGTCGTACTCCTCCGGGGTGGTGACGTATTCGTGGTAGGCGTTCGCGTAGCCCCGCGTGAGCACCTGCTCCAGCGGGACACCGAGCGCGGCCGCGACGGCGCGCCGGATCCGCAGGCCGGCGACGATGGTGAACTCCCCACCGCCGCAGGCCAAGTACAGCCCGCCGAGGCGGACGATCTGGATGGGCACCACATTCGGTACCCACGGCACCGGGGGCAGCAGGCCGAGCATCGGGGTTGCGGTCGAACTCGCGAGCGGTTCACGCTGACGTCGTGCAGTTCGCTGCGGCCCAGCGCGAGCGAGCCCGGGCCGAGGTCTGCGTGCGCGGCGGCGGTGGCCTCCACCATGCCGTTGACCTCCGCGTCGTAGACGTACTGCTGAAAGCCGAGGATCGACAGGTTGTATGCGTAGTCGTTGCTGGAGCCGCCGCAGGTCGCGTGCGAGTGCGTCGAGGTGAGCAGCACGTTCTGCTCGGTTTGACATCCTCCCCGCCCTGAAGGGCGGGGATTCCGGTCTGCATGGCTTACGCCGCGCTCCCGGCGGGTTCCTGCTTCACAGCCGGTCGCTCGACCGAAGTCGAGACTGACACCAGCTCCACAGGCGTTGACCTGTCCGCACGTCCTGCGGCCAGAATGTTCTTCGCGGCGTTCACATCCCGGTCGTGGGCGGTGCCGCACGTGCACGTCCACTCCCGGACATGCAGGGGCTTCTTGCCGCCGACAGCCCCGCACACGGAGCACATCTGCGTCGACGGGAACCAACGATCCACCTTGCCGAAGGTCCGACCATAACGGGCGGCTTTCTCTTCGAGCATGCGGGTGAACATGCCCCACCCGGCATCGTGAACCGATTTCGCCAACCGGGTGCGCGCGAGACCTTTCACGCACAAGTCTTCGACGTACACCGCTTGGTTTTCGCGGATGATCTGTGTCGAATGCTTGTGCGCCCAGTCTCGCCGGGTGTCGGCTACTTTGGCATGCGCCTTGGCGACTTCGACCCGAGCCTTGTCACGGTTTTTGCTGCCCTTTTCCTTGCGGGACAATGCCTTCTGACGCTTCCGCAACCTGCGTTCGGCGTGCCGCAGGAACTTCGCAGACTCGATGACCTTGCCGTCGGACAGGACCGCGAACGTCGTCAACCCCAGGTCGATACCGACCTCGGAATCGACCATCGGCAACGGCTGTTCCCCGGTTTCCACCACGAACGACGCGAAGTACCTGCCAGCCGCATCCTTGATCACCGTCACCGACGACGGATCCGAAGGTAACTCCCGTGACCAGCGCCCCTGCACGTCGCCGATCTTCGGCAAGCTCAGCTTCCGGCCGGGCGTGATACTGAACCGGGCGTTGCGGGTGAACCTGATCGACTGACGATTGTCCTTGCGGGAACGAAAACGCGGCGCAGCGACCTTCGCGCCCCTGCGTTTCCCTGTGATCGAGCCGAAGAAATTCCGGTACGCCGTGTTCAGATCCGCCGACGCCTGCTGCAACACCACCGAAGAAACGTCCGCCAGCCACACCCGTTCCGGGTTTCTTCATCTGCGTCAACCGTTTGGACAGTTCACCATCCGACAGGTACGGCAGCCCATCAGCCCGCGCGTCCTGACGTGCCCGCAACGCATCGTTGAACACCACCCTTGCACAGCCCAACGCCTTCGCCAACGACCCCTGCTGGCCCACGCCTCGGGTAGAGGCGGAAGTTGTAACGAAGCTGCACAGATCAATGGTACATCCACGTACGTGATGGTGCATCCAAGTATCATGGCGTGCATGGAATCCGAAGAGATGAGCGCTGCCGAGGCCCGCCGCCAGTTCGCCGACGTGCTCAACACCGCAGCGGTACGGGGCCGCATCACCTACATCACCAACCGTGGGCGAAAGATCGCCGCCGTGGTGCCCGTGCATGTCGCCGAGTCCGCCGAGCGGGCGCAGGGCGAACACTGATCGTTAGAGCACGCTCGGGCCTTGGCGGCCCTCCCGCGTGGGCCTTCACCCCCGGCCTGAAGGCCAGGAGCACTGGCCCACTTCCCGGTAGCCCATCATCCCGCATTCGGCGGCCGGTCCGGTGATGTCGGACAGGCCGATGCCGATGAGGTATTCACCCGAGTCCGGCGCGGCCACAGCCGCGGCCGACGCTCCGAGTGCCGCGGCTACGCCCGGCATCGTGGCCGCCGCCAAAACCCTTCTGCGTGACACGGGCATACGCGTCTCCCTTCGATCCCGCCGTGAAGCGGGCCACACAACTGGACGATCGTCCAATCATGGTTTTTCGGCCCCGCGAATTGACTGTGCGCTTCTCGGACGCTTAACTCCCTGAGGTGTCCTCCCGATTGAGCGTCGAAGAACGACGGGCCCACCTTATCGAGGCAGCCATCGGCCTTGCCGAGAAAAAAGGCGTGGCGGGCGTGACCACGCGCGATGTGGCTCAGGCGGCAGGTGTTTCACTCGGTGTGGTGCATTACTGTTTCGAAAACAAGGACGCGCTGATGACCGAGCTGGTCAAGGCGTTGTCGATGGAATTACGCGATTCTGTCGACGCCGATGAAACGGTATGGCAAGACGCCGGAAGTGGAAAAGAAGCGCTTCAAAAATTGGTGCGCGCCGGACTGGAACTCATGTGGCTCAACATTGAGGCCACACCCGAACGACAACTGCTCACTTACGAAACCACCACTTATGCACTTCGCGAAGGCGAACAGACTCCCGCAAAACTCGCGATAGCGCGCGAACAGTACGCATTCAACGACTCCACCGTCGCCGACATCCTCGATCACGCGCGCGATGCCACGTCGAGTCGGTTCACCATCCCGGTGCACGACTTGAGCCGGTTCACCCTCAATGTGATCGACGGGATCGTGCTGCGCTGGCTGGTCGACAACGACAGCGAGAGCGTGCGCGGGCAGTTGGATCTGTTGAGCGAGATGGTCGCGAACTACTACGCGGCTCAATAATCGTGCTGCGGCACTCGGACATGCGTGGTCGTGCCGTCCCGCCACCAGGGCACCGCAACCGTGACATCCAACGCCTCGCCTTGCACGCGAACTCTGAGATCATCGTGCAGCACCAGGTCGCCGTCCTGCGGGGGCAACGTGAACAGTTGGCGCAGAACGACACCGAGTGGTTCGGCTGACCAAGCGGTCCGGCGGCCGGCGCTCACCACCGCGGCGATAACGGACTCGGAAACGAGAGGCAAGTCGAGCAGCGTCGCCAGGGCGGGAGCGGTGTCGATGTCACCGAACACCAGACGATCGGGAGGCAACGCCAGGCCGAACCATGGCTGATCCAGCACCAGCGCGGCGGCGGGGTCGACCACCGCGCCGGAGAGTGCGCGGACCCGGTCGGGTAGATCGAGATCGGCCAGGTCGAGGCGGTCGGCGGCGACCGCCGCGGCCAGGCGGGCGTGAGTTCGTGAAACTACCTCGGGTGACGGGGTTTTCGAGAAATCGGCCAGCGCCTCCAAGAGTGCGGCGGCCAACTCCGAGGTGATGGCATCGGGGTTCGCCAGGACGGCGCGGAGGGCGTCCATGTCCGCGCGGCTGAGCCCGGTGACCGCGAATTCTGGTAGCAGATCCGCGAATTCGGTATCGGCGGGGTGGCGCAGCAGGCCGAGCGTGATGCCGTCGATGCGGGCGTGCCTGCGCAGCCACCACGCCGTGTACCCGTCGGAATCAGTGAGCAACCGTCGGGTGCGCGGGCCGGAAGCCAACTGCCGCAATGCTTGCGGCCAGGCGGTCTCGGCCACCAAATCCAGGTCGCGGACGGCGGCTAACTCCGGCGGGTCCTCGGGCAGGCCCGACCACCAGCGCTCCTCGTCGTCCAGATGATGATCCGGGCCGGTCGGATCAGCCTCCACGACGGTGCTGAAATCCCAGCCGACACCGACGGCCCGCAGCGCCTCGACGCCATAGCCGTCCACCAGATCCTTGGCGGCGGTGCCGAACGGCGAATCCTCGACCAGCAGTCCACGCAGCGGTGCATCGGGCAGCAGCAGTTCGTCGGCGGGAAGCAATTCCCCTGAGCTGTCCGGTAATTCGAGCAACCCGAGCCAGGACGGCAGCGCGACCGGATCGGCGTTCGAAGCGAGCCGGAGCACCGCGTCGGCGGTATCCGCATCGCCCGGCTGGTCCTCCAGCTCGGCGCGCAATGCGGGCTCGCTCAACAAGTCCTCGGCGGTGGCCGAACGCGCGCCCAGCCGAGCCAGCAGCGGGTGCGCAGCCTCCGGGTGCACCAGCCGCGCCCAGTGCACCGGAATCGGCACCTCGAGTTGATCATCCAAAACCACGGTGCGCGGACCGGTCACCAGTCGCCCGTCCGCCAGCGGCACGGCCAGCGCCCCCAACTCCTCGGCGGCCAACGGATCCACCACAAACGGCTCCAGCGCCGCATACAGCGAATACCACCAGTCCGGCGACCGCTCCAGCCCACCCGACAACTCCGCAAGTCGAGCCAGCCCCAACCGATGCACGTCCAACACACCCAGCGCCTCGGAATGCGTCCGCCCCGACAACTCCGGAATCACCAACGGCCCGACCACATCATCGAGCAGCCGAGCCAACTCGACTGTCAGCCCGGCGAACACACTCGCCCGAGTCGGCACCGCGGTAGCTGCCACGCCACTCGACAATGTCTGGCGCCCGGCTGATTCCACACTCTGCCGGGCGTTCGTGGCGGTAACGCCGGCGACACCGCTCGCCGACACCGTGACATCGGTCGAGCCCTGGGCCGGACCCGACTCCAGGCCGGCAAGGAAATCGGCAAGATCGGAATCCGCAGTAGCTGAACCCGGATGGCTCGGTACCCCAGGCGATTCCACACCGTCGAGAGGCGAAGCAGCAGATACGGAAGGTCCGGAATACCCAGGCTCTCCGGTCGGCGTAGCGGCTGTGCCGTCCGGAGATGCTTCGCCCCAGGGCAATTCGGCGTCATCGAGGGCGGGCGCTGCGGCCGGGGAAAGTCCGGGGACAACCGGCAGCCAAGAATGCGTCTGGAGTTCACGGACGAGCGCTTCACGGAGCAGGCCGTCGGCCTCGCTGCGCGCGAAGCCAGGGGTCGGGACCAGGACGAGGCGGTCGCGGGGCGGCAGGGCGCGGGCGAAATCGGCGTAGCCCTGGGCTAATTCGGCGATTCGGGCGCCCGGAAGCAGTCGGCGCCGATCCGGCTGCATCGGAATGTCGGCGATCAGGAGGGCGGGAAGCGAGAGCTCCTCATCGGAGCGGGTGGGAGCCCGCAACACGTCCGCCGCGGCAGCGACCGGCCTGCCGTCGCGCAGCGGCAACAGCCAGCGAGCGCGGGCAGTCCGGTACTCCCACCACGCTCGGTGCTCCCCGCCCGGTCCATCGATACGTAACTCCCGGAGTACGTTTCGCTCGGGCTCTCGGTTATACGGCTTCGGCAGGCCGGACTGCCCCCGTCTTTGCCTCTGCGGGTCCAGCTCTCCCGGCCGCTCTGGTCCATCGGCGTGCAACTCCCGCAGGTCGGACCGCTCCGGTCCGCTGCTGTGCCGCTCCGCCAGGTCAGGCCGTTGCTGCTCGTCGTTGGGCGGCTCTCGCAGTTCGGCTCGCTCCGACTCTCCGAGCCACGGTTCCCGAAGGTCGGACAGTTTCTGTCCGTCCAACCGCGGCTCGTGTGGGGCGGCCTGCTGCTGACCCTCGCCGCTCAGTTCGGTGACCGTGCATGTCAATTCGTCGTCGCCGATTCGGATGCTGTGCAGGGCAGGCAGTTCCAGGAGGAGGTCGACGGCCTCGGCGCGCATGGTTGCGAGCAGGGATTGGGGGTCGATGTCGTCGCGTAGTTGGAGGACGATCTCGGTGTCGCCGTCCGCTGGGGGTGTGGGGACCGGCCAGGCCAGGCGCAGCACCGGTGGGGCGGCGGCCGGTTCCGGGACGGTGATTGCGTTGTCGCGCAGGGCCGCCCAGGTGCGTTCGCGGGAGAACCGCAATGAGCCGGTGGTCGAGTGCACCTCGACTTCGTCGCTGACCGAAAGCACCGCGGTGAAGCCGACGCCGAAGCGACCGACGCTCGCCGCCGGATTCGCCTTCGCCGAGGCACGCAGCGCGGTGAGGGCGTGCACGCCGGGAACATCCAGTGGCGCACCGGTATTCGAGATGTGCAGGGTGCACCCGTCCAGCCGGACCACCAGGCGTCCCGCTACGCCCGCCTTCGCGGCGGCATCCGCGGCGTTCTGCGCCAGCTCGGTCAGCAGCCGATCCCGATACCCGGCCCGAACCAGATCCGCCTCGGTGGCCGCGTCCTCGCGCAGCCGCGTCGGCGAATCACGCCACGCCGCAAGGACCGCCGCACGCAGCGCCGAGGTACCGAAGGGATCGGCCACCCCGGCCGTGTCGCTCAACTCTGCGCCGATGACCCGAACTCCGGCCGCACATCGACACCCGGCTCGTCCCGGCCATCAGCACTCGGTTCCGAGTCGGCAGCCGACGCCTGCTCACCAGCCGGAGCCGACTCAGCACCCGGCGCATGCTCGGTACTCGCCTCCGAGTCGACAGCCGATTCCCGATGCGACGCAGCCGCCTCGGCAGCCGGCTCCGACACAGCCGCCTCGGCAGCCGGCTCCGATACAGCCGCCTCGGCAGCCTGGTCGAGCGCCGGTGCTTCCTCAGCCAACTCGCTCGGCGAGCCTTCGAGATTGAACGAAGCCGCGGCACTCGACTCGAGCGAAACATCGCCAACCAAGTCCGCACTCGACGCAACCTCGACACTCGAAAACTCAGCCTCGATACTCACCGGAGTAATTGCACTCGGCTCGGCAGCCGTGCCCGGCTCAGCCGCGACATCGCCTGCTACATCGTCAGCCGACACAGTGTCGGCATCCGAGTTACCCTCGGCACTCACCGGAGCAACAGCAGTCACCTCGACCGCCGTGTTCAGCTCAGCCACAACATCACTCGCAGAATCCGCAATCAACACAGCCTCGGCCACCGAATAGCCCTCGGCACTCACCGGAGCAACAGCAGTCACCTCGACCGCCGTGTTCAGCTCAATCGCAACATCACTCGCAACGTCCGCACTCGCCACAGCACCGACACTCGGCTGCCCCACAGCGCCCGCAGCAGCCGTCGACTCAGCCGGAACGCCGGCCACCTCGTCGCTCACGGACGCAACAGCACTCGGCTGGGCTGCGGCGTCGGACTCAGCCGCGATATCTTCCACATCCGCACTCGCCACAGCATCGGCACTCGACTCAGCCTCAGCACCCATTGCAGCCACAGCACCCACTTCGGCTGCCGTGGTCGACTCAACCGCAACATCGGCGTTCGACTCGGCCTCGGCACTCTCAGGAGCAACAGCAGTCGTCTCGACCGTTGCGTTCAGGTCGGCCGCAACGTCGGTGGTCGAACCGGCGTCGGCCTTTGCCGCACCATCGGCGGCCGCGGTAGTGCTCGAGTCGGTCTCGGATTCCGTAGTCGATGCCTCGGCGCCGGGCTCCGTCGATTCCGGCTTGCGTGGAGCTTGCGGTGCGATCACATCGAACGCGGCGTCGTCGTATGCCTCGGACAGCGGGGAGCTGCCGCCGGTGGGGAGGACGGTGTCGGAGTGTGCGCCGCAGCCGTATTCGGCGTGGACTACGTGGCCGTCGGCGCCCATCGCGTTGCCGCAGACGCCGAAGGCGGCGCGCAGGCTGCCGGCCAGTGGCAGGTAGAAGCCGCACAGGCCGCAGGTCGATGGGGCCGCCTTGGCCATGTCGGTGTCGGGGCCGAACTCGGCGTACCAGCGCTCCGCGGCCTCTTCCCGGCCTTCGAGGCTGAGCGCCTGGGTACGGCCGAGGCCCACCTCGAGTGCGACCTCATCGACCACCGGATCGCCGGTGGCGACATAGCCGGGCACCAGCCGCGGATCGTTCGCTTCGGGGGCGAGCAGATCGCCAGGCGCCAGATCGCCCGGTCGTACCCGCTGGTCCCACGGCACGAAATCGGGCGCGACCAAGGCGTCCGGGCCGGGAAGCAGCGCCGACTCGCTCACCGTCGCGTAGAGCGCCCCTGGTGCGGCCGCCACCACGACGGCCCACTGCCAGCCGCGGTAGCCGGGCAGGGTGGCTTCGAATCGGTGGGTCGCCGCACTGTCGTCCTCCGCGGTCACCCCCAAATGCGCGCCGACCCCGGAGGGCTCCGACTCGACGAGCGCTCGACGGGCCACGTCGACGGCGTCGGCCAAGATCGGCCACACGCCGGACTCCGAAACAGAAACTGCGCTCACGGCCTACATTTTGCCGTATGGAGCGCAATCGGCGTTCGTTGGCCGTCGCAGTACTGGTCAGCCTGCTCGCATTGACGGGATGCAGCGGCGCCGACGACGGAGCACAACGGATGAATATCCAGGTCATCGGCACCCGTCCACACGATCCGACGGCGTTTACCGAGGGCCTGGAGATCGATGGCAACGTGCTATACGAAGGCACGGGCATGCCGGGCGCGTCGAGTGTCCGCGCCACCGACCTGACCACCGGCGCCGAGTTGGCCCGAGTCGACCTGCCCGAGCAATACTTCGGCGAGGGCGTGACGCTGGCAGGCGACACACTCTGGCAGATCACCTGGCAGGACAACGTGGCCTTCGCCCGCGACCCGCGGACACTGGCCGAACGCGCCCGCGTGCGCTACGACGGTGAGGGCTGGGGCATCTGCACTCGCCGCGGCAGCCTGGTGATGAGCAACGGCACCAACAAGCTCACCTTCCGCGACCCGGTTACCTTCGCGCCCACCGGCACCGTCCTGCTCACCAGCCACCCCAACGTCCGCCTCAACGAACTCGATTGCGCGGCGGACGGTTCGGTGTACGCCAACGACTGGCCGACCGACAGGATCGTGCGCATCGATCCCGACACCGGCGCCGTCCTCGCCGACATCGATGCCCACGGGCTGCTCCCCACCACTGTCCGCGCGAATACCGACGTGCTCAACGGCATCGCCCAGATCCCCGGCACCGACCACTTCCTGCTGACCGGCAAGTACTGGCCGACCATGTTCGAAGTCGGATTCGCACCCGCCTGAATCGCGAGCCGCGTCACGTTTGCCCGACTCCTTGGAGCTCGAGTGAACCCGCCGCGACGAAGTACGACAGAATTGAATGCGTGACTACTCCGCGCGATCCTTCCGGCCCTGACCGTGGTCCGTGGGATGGCGAGGAGTCTCCGCCGGTCCAACGCCACCCCGGGTTCGACCGCTATCCGCCGCCCAACGCTCCCTCGACCCGCAGGCCACTGCCACCGCTGCAAGGCCCGCCGTCCACCCGGCCGCTCCCCGAGACTCGGCCTGAACCCGCCGGCGCCGCGGAGTTCGAGACCCGCCGCATGCACGGCGGGCGCCACGAACCGGTCGATCGGCCCGACCCCGACCTGCACAAGCACGGCGGGCAGCGACCCGACCCCGACCAGTACGCCGAACCGGTGACCGACGGCGCGGCGTCGGATGCCGCCGAGCCGCAACGTGCCCCCCGCAAGCCGACCGTCACCAGGGCCGCCGCCATGCGCGGCCAGGAGCTGACCAAGCGCGGTATCGCGAGCTTCCAACGAGCCGCCAAGGCGGACGGCGCCGACAAGTCCGGCCTCACCGCACTGACCTACGCGACCATGGCGAACTTCGCGCTCGATGCCGCGATCGCCGTCGCACTGGCCAATACCCTGTTCTTCGCCAGCGCGACCGCGGAGAGCAAATCGAAGGTCGCGCTGTATCTGCTGATCACCATCGCGCCGTTCGCGGTGATCGCGCCACTGATCGGACCACTGCTCGACCGGTTGCAGCGCGGCCGCAGATTGGCGCTTGCCGTCTCGTTCGCCCTGCGTGCGGGGGTCGCGGTGGCGCTGATCCTGGTGTTCGACACCTGGGCGCTCTATCCGCTCGCCCTCTGCATGATGATCGGGAGCAAATCGTTCTCGGTGCTCAAGAGCGCGGTGACGCCGCGGGTACTGCCACCCGATATCGATCTGGTCCGCACCAACTCACGACTCACCGTATTCGGACTGGTCGGCGGCACCATCGGCGCCGGTGCGGTCGCCGCGCTGGCCGCCGCGATCGCGGGCTCCAATGGCGCACTGGCCTTCGCCACTCTGATCGCCGTCGCGGGCACCTATTTGAGCCTGCGCATCCCGCGCTGGGTCGAGGTCACCGAGGGCGAGGTCCCGGCGACCCTCAGCTACCACGCCAACACCGAAGTGCTGGATGCGACAACCGAAACCGCGGTTCCGGCCCGGCGACGCAGGCAACCACTCGGACGCTCGGTCGTCACCGGGCTCTGGGGCAATAGCGCCATCCGGGTGCTGACCGGCTTCCTCACCTTCTATGTGGCCTTCGTCGCCAAGGCGACCGAGCACCGTCCGGTGCAACAGGCCGCCATGCTCGGTGTGGTCGGCGTCGCGGCGGCCATCGGTAACTTCACCGGCAACGCGACCGGCGCCAGGATCAAACTCGGCAAGCCCTCGCTGATCGTGCTCGGCTGCACCGCGGCATGCACCCTCGTCGCGCTGTTCGCGGTGTTCACGAACAACCTGCTCGGCGCGGGTCTGGCCACCCTGGTCGCCTCGGGAGCCAGCGCGTTGGCGAAGGTCTCGCTGGACGCCTCGATCCAGGACGACCTGCCGCCGGAGTCGATCGCGTCTGGCTTCGGCCGGTCGGAGACCGTGCTGCAACTCAGCTGGGTCGTCGGCGGCGCGGCCGGTGTGCTGCTGCCCACCGACTATTGGAAGGGTTTCGCGGTCGTGTCGGGGATACTCGTGATCGGCCTGATCCAGACGTTCGTCAGCTTCCGGGGTCATTCGCTGTTGCCTGGCCTCGGCGGCAACCGGCCGCAACACGCAGAGCAGGAAGTTCCGACAACGCGAGCGCACGAACCTCCCGAAGCAGGCCACACCCAACGCATTCAACGAGGGACGGGAGATCCCATCTGGTGAGCAAGCCCAAGACTCGCACCATCGTCGTGCTCGGCACGGCGGCTCTGCTGGTGTTCACGGCCGCGTTCGTCGGCGTCCTGGCCGTGCTGATCCGCAACGCACCCGCGCGGGAGCCGCAGCTCACCGCCTACTCCCACGGGACCACGGTCACCGTATCGCCCTTCGGGTACTGCACACCGCTGATGCGCGACTGCCGCATCCTGCCCGAACGCAGCGCGGATTCCGACACCGGCTCGGTATTCTCCCGACTCCCCTGCGGCGACCAGACCCCGGATTGCCTGACCGGCAAGACCGTTCGGCTGGAGGTGCCCCCCGGGTACCCGCTGCAGCTGTCGCTGCCGAAGAACATCGCCGAAGCACCGTGGATCGCCCGACTGGTCTACGCACTGCCCAACGGCGACTCCGTGGACCGCGTCATCAGCCGCAACGACTACCCCGATGGCGCGCTCAACCTGACCATCGACTCGAAGCCGGAACCGGAGCTGCGCCTCATCGGCGTCGAAATGCAGCTGCCGACCCTCGCCAAAGACGAGACAGGCAAAGAGTTCTACCTCCCGCATGCCGCCTGGTCCATCAGCACCACGTAGCCGGATCGGTCGGCCTTACCCAACCCCGACGCGCGAGTCTTACGAGCGCCGTTCGCGGCCCGGCTTGCGTCCGAGTGGCCGTTGCGATTGCGACACAGTCGCGAGCAGCGGTCGCTCGGACGCAAGCCCAAGGGGGCCGCGAACACGCCGCGCGGAGGCGCGGCAATCCACCTCAGTGATCGAGTTCGCGTGCGACGGCGCGTACGACCTCGGAAATGCGTTGCGCCGTCTTGCGATCCAGGTACTTGCCCTTGCGCAGGTCCGGCTGCACCTTCGCCTCGAGCAGGGTGATCATGTCCTCGACCATCCCGTGCAGCTCGTCCGGCGTGTGCTTGCGGGCGACAGGGTCCTTGTGGGCAGCGCGCTCGCGCTCATGGCTCTGGCGGATCGACGGCGGCGCCTCGAGTACCTTCAGGCTCAGCGCCTGCGGCCCGCGACGGCCCGCGGCCATCCCGAATTCGACGCGCTGCCCGGGCTTGAGCGCTTCGATGCCCTCAGGCAGCGCGGACGAGCGGACGTAGACGTCCTCACCCTCGTCCTGGGAAAGGAAGCCGAAGCCCTTTTCGACGTCGTACCACTTCACCCTGCCGGTCGGCACTGCGCTCACCCGTTCATCATCGGAACTCGAACCCCATCGGCCCGAGCACATCCATCTGCCCGGGATCTGCCCGCGAAACACCGCGAGCAGATCCTGTCAGTTTGCGAAAAGAACGCGCCCCACAGGCATGCAGGACGCGATTGCCGTCGAGTCTACCCCGGTGCCAATTACGCAAGCACATCAGTTTTACGGTCTTCGCGTGACGAACCCATCCGCGCCGCCACCTCCGAGCCGGCCTCCGCGCCGCGCAGGCGATCGGCTGTTGTACCTCGCATTGACCCTGTTCGCGATCGGGTTGCTGGCAATTGTCGCGATATTCCTGACACCGGTTCTCAGCGACTCGTCGCCGGGGCTCTGGCTGTATCCGACTGCCATGCTCGCGCCGCTCGGATTCCTCGTCGGCATCGTCTACGCACTACGGTCCGGCCGCCGCTCAAGGTGACGCGAACACGGTTACCCGGGGTAATCGTTACCAAATCCCAGATGTGATCCTCATCACATAACAGCGAGGTCACAGAGTGGTGACGACCCCCTATCGGCCCGCCCGAAACGCACCTAAGCTGCGCGGAAGCATCAAAACACGGATTGAGACCAGCCCGAGACCCGCGCATACACGCCGGTTACCAAATAGTGATTTTTCCCGCGGATCGTCGTAAGTTCTTACCCAGCCGGGACACCCGGCAACCACCGGCCCGCCGCACCAAGCCTCACCCCGCGGGTACCGGACCCCGACGGAAACAGGGGTGAGGGCGGACGGACAACCTCTCAGTCCGGACCACTTGCAGGTGCGTAGGAGAGGCAGAAGAACCCGATATGAGTGGACGCCATCGCAAGCAAACCGCCACCGGGCGCACTGTTGCCAAGGTCGCCGTTACCGGCGCCATCATCGGCACCGCCGGTGTAGCCCTCGCCGGCAACGCCGCCGCGGCACCGGACTCCGACTGGGATCGCCTCGCGCAGTGCGAGGCAGGCGGCAACTGGGGCATCAACACCGGTAACGGTTTCCAAGGCGGGCTGCAGTTCTCCCCCGGCACCTGGACCGCGCACGGAGGCGGCGAGTACGCCGCGACCGCCAACCAGGCCAGCCGTGAACAACAGATCGCCGTCGCCGAAAAGGTGCTGGCAACCCAGGGCTGGGGAGCCTGGCCCTCGTGCTCGGCCAACCTCGGCCTGAGCAGCGCGCCCACCCAGCGCATCGCGCCGCACACGCCCGACGCCGCGCCGCGCTGGCAGCCCTCCGAACCCTCCGAGCCCTCCGCCCCACAGCAGGTGCAGGCCGCTGACAGCTCGCAGCAGGTCTTCTCCGCCGTCGACCGCGCCGTCGCCGTGGTCCAGGCACAGGGCGTCCAGATTCCGCAGGAAGCCCTCGATTTCTTGAACAGCACCAAGTCGAACAACGTCAAGCTCGACCCCGCTGTCGTGAACTTCTTCGAGGCCAACAAGGGATTTCTCCCCGCCTGACCCCATCTCGTTCACAACGAGAGCCCCACATCAACGGCGATGTGGGGCTCTCGTTTTGTTCATATGAGTGCCCTACGAGCACGCGGGCAAGGCCGATCAGCGCAGCACAATGGCTGGTGCCATTTGCTACAGAGTCACGGCACCGGCCACTCGACGAGGAACACCATGTCGGGCCGGACGACGAGACTCGGGTGCGAGCGCAGCGGCCCGCGAACACGCAGCACCGCGGGCGCCGCAGATCCGGCAGACCTCAGCGGTTGATGACCGTGTTGGGGTGCATGTATGGCAGCTGCTCCGCCGGTACCGGAAACTCGGTGTCCTCGCCGTATGGCGAGAGCCCACCCGAACGGGCCGACGAGAGTTCGGTCACCGCGTGGTCACCGTCGGCCGTCTTGGGCCAGCCATTGTCGACATAGGGTTTCTTCGATTTGTTCACCACACCCTCATTCTGGCATGCGACCCGGCGCGCCACCGGTCCGACATAGGTGAGTCGTGCACCGTAGGCTGGATCGGATGACCGCGACCGACTCCCTGGCCGGATGGCTCGGCGCCCGCAGCGATGCCCAGCTCGTGGCTTTGCTCGAACTCCGGCCCGATCTGGCCGTGCCGCTGCCCTCGTCGATGACGGTGCTGGCCGCGCGCGCCGAACAGCGTGCGTCGGTGCTGCGCGCCACCGACGATCTCGACACGCTCGAGTTCGCGATCGTGGAAACCTTTGCGGTACATGGCGTCACCCGCTCGGACCGGGCAGCCACCCCGCTATCTCGCAGCGCATTGCACGTGCAGATGAACGAACGGGTGACCGCCGCCGCGCTGGACGCCGCGCTGGAGCGATTGACCGAACGCGCCTTGATTTGGACCGACGGCAAGGACCTGCATCTGGTCCCGGCCGCCGTCGAGGCGCTGCCCTGGCCGATCGGCAGCACCACCGAGATCCCCGATTCACTCACCGAACCGGAGGTGGTCGCCGCGCTCGCACAGATCGTACCGGGCGAGCGGGCGCTGCTTGACAAGCTCGCCACCACCGGCCCGCGCGGGCGCACCAGGGACGCCGCACCGGGCACACCTGCCGACCGACCGATCCAACAGCTGCTGACGCGCCGCCTGCTGCACTGGATCGACGACGAGACGGTCGAACTGCCGGTCACCGTCGGCCAGGTATTACGCCGGGAGCCGGTGACGCACCCACATGCCCTTACGCCGCCCCTGCCGCGGCTGTCGAAGCAGACCTCGGCGGAGGTGAACGCGGTGGCGGCGGGCGAAGTGGGCGAGCTGCTGCGGCACTGCACGGATGTACTGGAGGCGCTGGCCCAGGCGCCCGCCCCCGCATTGCGGGCGGGTGGGCTCGGCGTGCGCGAGTTGCGCCGCATCGCCAAGCAGACCGGTGTCGACGAGGCGCGGGCGGGGCTGCTTGTCGAATTGCTCGCGGCGGCAAAGCTGGTCGAGAAGGGCCTACCGGACCCGGCGCCGGATTTCGACTCCACCGACGACTTCTGGGCGCCAACCCCCGCCTCGGACGCCTGGCGGGCGGCGCCGCCAGCACGGCGCTGGGTGACGCTCGCGCTGGTCTGGCTCGACCTGGACCGGATGCCGTGGATGATCGGCATGCGCGACGCCAACGACAAACCGCTCGCGGCGCTCTCGATAGAGCTACGCACCCCGCACGCGCCACGCGACCGCCGCGCCATCCTGAACCTGCTCGCCGCATATCCGTCCGGCACCGCACTCGATCCGGCCGATATCGGCCGGATCATGGCCTGGCGTCAACCGCGGTGGCGCAGGCATTTTCGCTCGGAGGCAGTGCAGCCCACCCTCGCTGAGGCCGCCGCGCTCGGCTTCGTGGGGCGAGGCGCGCTCGGTTCACCAGCGAGGGCACTGCTACACGACGCGTCGACCAGCGCGGCCGACGCCGAGGCGGCGATGGAGTCGGCACTGCCCGCACCCATCGACCATGTGCTTGTCCAGGCCGATCTGACTGTGATCGCGCCGGGCCCGCTGACGCCGGAGCTACAGCAGCAGATCGCGCTGGTCGCCGATATCGAATCCGCAGGGGCTGCAACGGTTTACCGAGTCGGCGGCACCTCGGTTCGGCGCGCACTGGATGCCGGGATGACGGCCGCCGAACTGCACGCGCTGTTCACGACGCACTCCCGCACGCCGATTCCGCAGGCACTTACCTATCTGATCGACGACGCGGCCCGCCGCCACGGACAGCTCCGGGCCGGAATGGCGCAGTCGTTCGTGCGCAGCGACGATCCCGCGCTGCTGGCGCAGGTGCTCGCCGCACCGATCGCGAGCACTCTCGCGTTGCGGGGCATCGCCCCCACCGTCGCCATCGCGCAGGCCCCGCTCGGTGAACTGCTGGAGCACCTACGGGCGGCCGGATTCGCGCCTGCCGGAGAGGATTCGGCGGGCACGATCGTCGATCTGCGCCCGCGTGGCGCCCGCATCGCGGTTCGGCCGAACGCACGGCAGCCCTATCGGCCGACACCGCCGAGCACCGACCAGCTGGGGCTGCTCGTGGCGGAATTGCGGGCGGGCGAGCGCGCTGCCAGCGCCCGCAATGGCCAGGCGGTACGCACCGACGGCACCCGAACCAGTACCGCCGCGACCCTGGCGTTGCTGCAATTGGCGGCGCGGGTGCGGCGGTCGGTCAATATCGGCTATGTCGACGCCCAGGGCATCGCCACCCAGCGCGTGGTCGAGCCGTTGAAAGTGGGCAACGGCCAGCTCGATGCGCTGGACCCGGTGACCGGCGCGGTCCGGCACTTCACATTGCACCGGATCGCGTCGGTCGCATTACTCGAATAATCGGGTCGGCCGGTGCTCAGCCCTTGGGCTTGCCGAGGCAGAAAGTCGTCTTGGGATCCGAGACGGTGATGAACTTGTCGGAGTCCGAGCCGCAGAGCAATTCATCGACCTGACCGTCGATCCGCTGGATCACCTTGAAGGTGGCGTCGGTGGCGGCGCAGTCCGAGAACTGGTATCCGGTGAGGTTGTTGTCGATGTAGCAGCTGCCCTGTTTGAAGTTCGGCGCCAGGCACAGGAATGCGGTGGTGCCACCGTTGCGCGTCTCTTCGTAGGAGGTGTAGTCCTTCGCGCAGTCGGTCTTCTTGTCGTAGGTCTGCACAATCTTGTACACAGCCTTTTCCGACGAACAATCGACCGGCTCGGTTTTGGAATCGGCCGCGGAGCCCTTGATGACATTGATACAGTCACCGACTTTCGCCTTGGCCGTGTCGGACTTGCTAGCCCCGTTGATCGCCGAACAACCGGTCACCGCGACCGCAGCCACCACCAGGAGGGCAAGCACAATACGTGCCAGCAGCCTCGTTCCTGGGAACTTCACCTGAGGACCTCTCTCACCGCACACGTTCACGGCAGTCGTGAACGCGGAGAGGATACCCTCATGTTTGTCGCAGCCGCATCAGCACCCGGGATGACCTTTGGTGAGCCCGGCCTTTCCGGGGTGGGTGTTTCAGTGCGGGGCGTACAGCGTTCATGCAATCCGTGCACTCTGTCGCCCGGAAACCTCAGATCGTTACGCTTGGAAAGTATGACCCTCGATGAGGTTGCCGTCGACATGTACAGGCTCGACCCAGCCGAGTTCGTCGCGGCGCGAGCTGCACGGGTCAAGGAAGCCAGGGACGCGGGCGACAAGGAACTGGCCACGGCCATCGGCAAGCTGCGCAGGCCAACGGTCACCGCATGGACGGTGAACCTGCTGGCTCGCACCGTGCCCGAGGAGGTCGACGCCCTGCTGCGGCTCGGCGCCGCGCTGCGCTCCGCACAGCGGCAACTATCGGGTGCGCAGCTGCGCAGCCTGACCACGCAGCGCCAGCAGGTGGTGAACGCCCTCGCCAAGCGGGCCGGGGCGCTGGCCGCCGAGCACGGCCATCCGGTCGGCGAGGGGGTGCTGCGCGAGGTGGGCCAGACGCTGAGCGCGGCGCTCGCCGATGCCGAGGTGGCCGAGCAGGTTCGCACCGGGACGCTGGCCACTGCGGCGACGTACGAGGGCTTCGGCCCGGCCGGGCCCACCTTGACCGCGGTCGACGACGCGGACACCGACGACGCCGCAGCAGAGCCCGAGCCCGCGCCGGAGGCCGGCTCGCGCCAGGAGCTGGACGAAGCGCTCGAAGCTCTCGAATCCGCCCGCGAGGCAAGGGATTCAGCGCATTCGGCGGCCGAAGAGTCGGCGAATCAGTTGGCCGAGAGCGAATCTCGGCTCGCGGCGCTGCGCGAGGAGCTCACCCACGCCGAGCAGCAGAAGCAGTTCGCCCGCACCGCCGAACGGGCCGCACAGGACCAATTGCGTTCTGCTCAAAAGCAACTCGATCGGGTCGAGCGGTGGGTGGAGCGGGCGCGGGAGCGCGTCGACAACGAGTGACACGCGCCTATCCGCTTAGCGAACCAGGGAACAGGTACTCGTCAGCGGGCACGGTCGTCTGATTGAGCCAGGCGCCGAAGAACCCGGTCAGGTCGGTTTTGGATTTCGACTGCATGAAGGTGCGGAATTCCGGCATCGAGGCGTTGCCGTAGGCGTGCGCGGCGTTGAATTCCCGGACGGCGGCGAAGAATACGTCGTCACCGAGCTGTTTGCGCAGTGCGTGCAGGAACAACGGGCCACGGTAATAGACCGAGGTGAATTCGTTTCCGGCGCCCGGGTTTTCCAATGGAATATCCCAGAACTTCTGCACGTCACGGTATTTCTGGATAGTCTTTCGGTATACGGCGTCGACGTCGACGCCGTCCTTCCGCTCCCGCCACAGGTACTCGGCGGTGTAGCTGGCGAAGCATTCGTTCAGGCAGATGTCCGACCATTGGCGCACCGACACCGAATCGCCCCACCATTGATGGGTGATTTCGTGCACCACGGTGTCCAGGTCGGTCCACGGCGCGTAGATCGGGCGGGTCTGGGTTTCCAGCGAGAACCTGATGTCGGCATCGACGAAGATTCCGCCCGCGGCATCGAACGGATAAAGGCCGTACAGCGATTCGATGAAGTCCAGTATCTCCGGCAGCCGCTGCTCGTTGTCCCTGTTGCGCTCGGCATCCGGGGCGAAGGCGCTGATCAGCGGGGTGCCGTTGGCACGGAACTGCTCAAGGAAGCTGAACCGATCGATCGCGATGGTGGTCAGATAGCCGAGCACAGGCTGGTGCGTTTCCCAGCCGACCGTCCGCTTGCCGCCGGTGACCGTGTCCTGCGTCCGGACGCCGTTGGAGATCACCTCCCATTCGGCGGGGACGGTCGCGTGCAGCGCAAAAGTGGCCTTGTCCAGCGGTGTGTCATTGAGCGGGTACCAGGTGGCGGCGGAATGCGGTTCGCCGGCGACGAACGCGCCGCCGCTCGGCGCGATGATCCAACCCGCGCCCGGCGCGTCCGCGGCCGGGCCCGCGTAGTCCACGGTCACCGTGAACGGCAGGCCGGGCAGCAGCGGCAGCAGCGGTGTCACGGTGAGCTCGTGGTCGCCGTTGCGGTCGAATCCGGCGGGCAGGTTGTTCACCGACACCATCCGCACGGCCGGGCCGTTGAAGTCGAGGTTGAACGCCCGCAGTGCCTGCGTCGCGATCGCGTCGATCCGGGTGGTCGCGGTGAGCTGATGACTGGGCGGGTCGTAGTCGAGGGTGACGTCGTAGTTGCGGACGTCGTAGCCGCCGTTGCCATCCAGCGGGTAGTACGGATCGCCCAACCCCGGCGCGCCGACCAGCGGATCGGCGTTCGCGGACGAGACCGTCACAAGCGCACCGGCCACCGCGACGCACAACAAGCCGGACAACCGCATTCGACTACCACCCCTTTTCCCGCCCCCCTGATTCCGGTACCGGCATACCGGCCTCGGTGGATGGTAGCCGCTTCAATCAGCGCTGCCGGTCAGCGCCACCGACGCGCCGAGGCTGAAGATCATCATTCCGCCCGCTCCGCCGATCGCTTCCAGGCGGCGCGGCGACCGCGCGAACCAGGACCGAGCCGACGCGGCGAGCAACCCCCAGGCGCTGTCGGAGACCAACGCGATCGCCAGGAAGATGCTGCCGAGAATCAAGATCTGCAGCGGCAGCGCGCCGGCCTCCGGCGCGATGAAGTGCGGAAGCACCGCCGCGAAGAAGACGATCGCCTTGGGGTTGGTCAGCCCGACGAGGATGCTCTGACGGAACACTCGAGCATCGACCACCGGGTCGATATGCGCGCCCATCGCGTCTCGCAGCGACTTGCGCTGCCGGATCGCCTGAATCCCGAGATACATCAGATACAGGGCGCCGGCGAACTTCACCGCGGTGAGCGCGATCGCCGATGCCGCGAGCAGCGCGCCGAGGCCAATTGCGACGAGCAGCAACGCGACGAAGACCCCCGCGGCGTGTCCGAGTACCGAGACCAGGGCGGCGCGGCGGCCGAGGGCGAGGGCCCGACCGATCGTGAACAGCACCCCGGGACCGGGAATGATGATGATGAGAAACGATGCTGCGATGAACTCCAGCAGATTGGTCGTGGGCACCATCTACCGAGTCTATGCGGCGGCACAACCCGAATTCTGGAAGATCACAGCGCAACTCACGCGCGCAGATCGTCGGGCAACTGATGCGGATCGAGCAGTAGGCGCTTGGTCGAGGTGCGGCGCACTTTGTCGGTGAGCGCGAGATTGTCGGTGAGCAGCCGCCATTCGGTCTCGTTAATCGCGGCGCAGGCCCGTTCGATCACCGTCCCGTCGCGGGTGCCCCACGCGATCGGCATGGCACTGACCGACTGCCACCGCTCCCCCACCTGCCGCGGCGCCCGATCGGTTCGCACCGCGACCGAGGGCACCCGTTCACCCGCCCGCATTTGGTGGCCGGGCAGGTCTCGAACCTTCCTGATCACGAAGGCATAGCGCGGATCGGTCGCGTCCGGCTTCGAGACATCGACAAGGGCGAGCAGCACCACCCCGCTCGGGTGCGTCTCGGAGACCACCGCGGGGACGAGTTCCCCGTCGGCGTACAGCTTGTCGATGCTGGACCGGTGCGGCGTCCACAGCGCTACCCACAGCGCGGTCACCGCACCGAGCACGAAGGCGACGGCCAGCAGATAGGCCCACGGATGGTCCAGCCAGATCAGGAGGGCAGTGCCGGTCGCGGCGATGATGGAGGCGGCGATGGCCATGACGCGCAGACGACGCAGGTCGGCGAACACCTCATTGACCGCATGGGCATGCCTGCGGTCAACCGCGAATTCGAAGCGTCGCACGTTTCACTCCTAGCACAGGTTGCGGAGGACGACGCCTCCGCTTATCCGATGGCCGGTCCCAGCAAGTCGTCGGCATCTGTAATGCGATAGGCATACCCCTGTTCGGCGAGAAAGCGCTGGCGGTGTGCGGCGTATTCGGCGTCCAGGGTGTCACGCGCGACGACCGAATAGAAGTGGGCTTGGCCACCATCCTGTTTCGGCCGCAACAGCCGACCGAGTCGCTGCGCCTCTTCTTGACGCGATCCGAAGGTTCCCGAAACCTGCACCGCCACAGAGGCTTCCGGCAGGTCGATGGAGAAATTCGCGACCTTGCTCACCACCAGAACGGGAATCTCACCCCGCCGGAATGCCTCGAAGAGTTCTTCGCGCTCTTTGTTTTTCGTAGAGCCCTTGATCACCGGCGCGTTCAGCTCGGCGCCGAGTTCATCCAGTTGATCCAGGTACGCACCGATCACCAGCGTCGGCGCATCCTGGTGCTGGGCCAGGATCGATTCCACCACAGCGATTTTCGTGTGTGCCGTCGAGCACAGCTTGTAGCGCTCCTCCGGTTCGGCGGTCGCGTAGGCCATCCGTTCGGCGTCGGTCAGGGTCACTCGGACCTCGACACAGTCGGCCGGGGCGATCCAGCCCTGCGCCTCGATGTCCTTCCACGGTGCGTCGTAACGCTTCGGGCCGATCAGCGAGAACACGTCGCCCTCGCGGCCGTCCTCGCGCACCAGCGTCGCGGTGAGGCCGAGGCGGCGGCGGGACTGCAGGTCGGCGGTCATCCGGAACACCGGCGCGGGCAGCAGGTGCACCTCGTCGTAGATGACCAGTCCCCAATCGCGGCTGTCGAAGAGCTCCAGATGCTTGTACTCGCCCTTGGTGCGGCGGGTGATCACCTGGTAGGTCGCGATGGTGACCGGCCGGACCTCCTTGCGCTCGCCGGAGTACTCGCCGATCTCGTCCTCGGTCAGCGAGGTGCGCGCCAGCAGCTCGCGACGCCACTGCCGACCCGCCACGGTGTTGGTGACCAGGATCAATGTCGTCGCCTTCGCCTTGGCCATCGCGGCCGCGCCGACCATCGTCTTGCCGGCGCCACACGGCAGCACCACCACACCGGACCCGCCCGCCCAGAAGGAATCCGTGGCCATCTGCTGGTAATCGCGCAGGTGCCAGTGGCCGCCGGTGTAATCCAGGTCGATCTGATGCGCCTCACCGTCGACGTAACCGGCCAGATCCTCGGCGGGCCAGCCGATCTTCAGTAACATCTGCTTGATCCGGCCACGCTCCGACGGATGCACCACCACCGTGTCGTCGTCGAGGCGGGCGCCGAGCATCGGCGCAATCTTCTTGTGCCGCAGCACTTCCTCGAGCACCGCCCGATCCAGGCTCACCAGGACCAGCCCGTGCGCTGGATGCTTCACCAGCTGCAGCCGCCCGTAGCGGGCCATGGTGTCCACGATGTCCACCAGCAGCGGTTGCGGCACCGCATACCGCGAGTAACTGACCAGGGCATCGACCACCTGCTCGGCGTCGTGCCCCGCCGCGCGCGCATTCCACAGCGCCAGCGGCGTCACCCGGTAGGTGTGCATATGCTCCGGGGCGCGCTCCAACTCGGCGAACGGCGCGATGGCCTGCCGCGCCCCGTCGGCCAACTCGTGGTCGACCTCCAGCAGCAGCGTCTTGTCGCTCTGAACGATCAGAGGACCGGTGTCCTTCTCGCCATTGGCCATCAGCCTACGATATCGACCCAAACCGACAACCACGCACCAGCGAGTCGACTGGGCTTCATGACCTGCGGCAACCTTGTCAGCTGGGATAAGGTTTGGACCGCGTCGAAGATCCGGCCGGGCCGATCTGAGCGAGCCGGCCATACCCGCATATTCATCAGCACAGTGTGCACGAACCCCGGGTTGTCGAAGTCCAGGCCACCAGCGGCGTACTCCCAGCGCGCGTCGAACCGAACCGCTCGACAGCTTCCCGATCCGACAGTCCTTCGATGCGCTGCAGCACCACCATCACCACCGCCACGATCATCGGCGGCACCGACCGACGCCCCACATCGGTGAACAGATCGGCGACCGCCTCGTTCCCGGTCCGGATCTGAAAAGCTCGTGGTCGTTGACATCGTTGATGACGCGGATATGTTGATGCGGCACTGCAAGTGGATCATCCTCGAGATCCGTGTGACCGCGGTGCGCAAGTTCGCCTGACCGTGTCGGGCAACGCTGTTGTCGATCTGTTCACTCCCGGCGGTGCGGCCGCTTTGTGGCGTCCGTGCCGAGGGGTGCGCGCATTGCCCACCCCGACGAGTGAGTGGTTTTTCGCTGTACCCGCACGGGGTCCCTGTGCGGCCTGTTCCGTAGTCGATACCTCAGCGTGTCGTCGCCCTAGCGTGGCGGCCGCGTCTGTGAACCATGTCGAGAACAACAGAGAGTGAGATACAGAGCGTGAACCTGCATTTCCGTCAGGCCCGGGGTGGCCGACGTCTCGCCGCCGGGGCGAGGTCAGTGAGCAGGGTGCTGGCCGCGGCCGCGACGGCCCCATTGGCGCTCGTGACAGCAATCGCGGTTACCGCCAGCGGCCCCGCCGCCGCGACGCCCCCAACGAATATGCTTTTCATCGCCGAAAATAGCAACGGCATAGCGGTTTCGCTGCCGGTGAGCGGCGGCACACCCACCACTCTGGCCCAGGGCATGGATCATCCGTACGGGTTGGCGCTGTCGGGTAACACCCTCTACATCGCCGTGCCCGGCACCGACACGATCGTTTCGGTGCCCACCTCCGGCGGCACCCCCACGACTGTTGCCACGCTGACCGGCAGCAGCCCTTTCGGTATCGCCGTGTCCGGCACCACCCTCTACGTCACCGAAGGCACCGGCGACGTGGTTTCGTTGCCGGTGACCGGCGGCACACCGACCATCCTGGCTACCGGCCTGCCGAATCCGCAAGGTATCGCTGTGTCCGGCAACACCCTCTACATCGCCGAAAACGCCGGCGCTGGTGCGGTGGTCTCGTTGCCGGTGACCGGCGGCACGCCCACGCCTTTGGTTTCCCTGATCAACCCCTCCGCCCTCGCCGTGTCCGGCAACACCCTCTTTGTCGTCCAAAGCGCCGGACCGGTGGTTTCGGTGCCGACGACCGGCGGCATCCCCACCACCCTGACCACCCTGCCGAACCTCGGCCAAGGTATCGCCGTGTCCGGCACCACGGTGTACATCACAGTAGATAACGGCGAGGTGGTCTCGCTGCCGACGACCGGCGGCACGCCCACCGTCGTCGCCACCGGCCTGAGCAACCCCGCCGGTATCGCGGTGGGACCCGGACCCAGCCAGTGCACGGGTTCGGTGTGCCTGTCCACCGGTTCCAGCGGCTAAGTCCTCGACGCAAATTCCCACGCACGGCGGTCTATACGACACGTACAGACCGCCGTGCGCCGCATTTGTGAGAACCACCACAGGTTTCGGATCGCCAGCCCCGCGAACAGCGGATGGCATCCGCGTTGAGGTGCCAGACGGACCGGCTTCACCGGCTCGCAGCGCACCCACCATCTCGTCCAAGGACTGGGGCTCGATGTCGTCATGGGCAACCCAGGTCGATGGCCAGCTCGGCACTGCCTGCACAGTCGCCTTCGGCACGGCCTACCAGCTCACCTCACGCCGTGCGGGCGAGCGGGTCCTGGATCTCCACGTCGATCCGCCTACCGATGGCCGGGTGATCTGCGTCGACGAGTTCGGGCCGCGAAGTGCCGGACTGAGCCTGCGATTATTTTGTAGCAGACATCGAGGACCCCCGATGGGACGGGGCAGGGCGGAAAACCGCAGCTCGCAGAGCTGCGACCTAGCGACTACCGCCGGGACCAGGGGCGCGGATCGGGAAGCGACCCGGGCCGAGTTGCAGCTAGCAGGTACACGCACAGTCGGGGTGGCGGGATGCCTGATGGAGGCCAGCACCGACGACAAAAGGCATGCGGCGAGACGATTCTGAAGGTCCACAGGGCAATTCAAGGAGTCTCGACATGGTCATGTCCAAAGAAGCCGTCATATCCCAAGAAATCACCCAAGTCCCCGCCCGTGCATCAGCGCAGACCCGCATCCGTGCTGGCGCAACGACGGGCGAGCACGCGCCAGAACTTGCGACGTGGTCGGGCGGCCCCGTTGGCGACCTGATCATCGAGCACATCAACGCTCTGCATGTCACACAGCTCACAATTACCAACCCGCACTCCGCTGAGTTCGCGGCCAGGGTAAATGGCGGAACCCGCGGAGAACGGTGGAGGTTGACCTGGCTGCCCGAAAGGGTGCTGACCCGCAAGCAAGTGTTCAGCGCCATGGTTCTCGATGAGATTCTCATCGCTCACGAGCTCGACAGCGGCACCATGCTACAGGTCATGAGTGCCCTGGCTGCCGAACTCGCGATGCCGCTGCACCAACTCCTCCGCCGCCTGTCTTCGCATCAAGAAGGAAGACCCCGAACCGCGCGGCACCGCGGATCGGCAACGTCGAGCTCACCCATAGACCGTGACGCCGAACGGGATCACCTCCACCTTGTCGTCCATCAGGCCACTGCAGGATCGACTCGCTTACGCTTCAGGTAGGCGATGGTGTCCGCACCGCAGTACCGGTAACCCTGCCGGAGATCTGGACGAACGGACGACTCCAGGGGGGTGAGTCCACGCACGAATGCGAGGCAGTAGGGCTCGAAGTGGTCCTCGTCGATCCATGCATAGTCGGCCGTAACGGCGGCAGGTGCGGCCATCCCGTGGACTCTATGAGACGCGCCGGTAACCAGGGTGTCACCGAGCTCACAGCGCCCCCTTCCAGCAGGGTGCACTCGGAAGGGAGCGGATTCATGGCCGCCGGACTGGACATTATGGCGACACAGATCGACACATATCGGGACGAAGAGTCCGCCTGACCTCCCGGTTCGCCACGCGTCAGCTCACCCGCTCGCCCGCCCGTAGGCGACGCACGCCTTCGTCCAGGATTTCGTCCCGCTTGCAGAAGGTAAAGCGCACCAGCCGTTTCCACGCCTCGGTGTCGTCGGCGAAGACACTGACCGGGACGGCTGCGACGCCGATGCGTTCGGGCAGTTGCCTGCAGAAGGCGAGCCCGTCGGACGCTCCCATCGGAGTGATGTCCGCGCAGACGAAGTAGCCGCCCGCGCTCGCTTTCACCGCGAAACCGGTCTCGGCCAGTGCCGCGGAGAGCCGAAGACGCTTCTCCGACAGGGTGTCTCGCAGCCCTGCCACCCAGCCGAGCTCATTGTTCAAGGCGTGCGCGACGGCAGGCTGGAACGGCCCGCCCGCCACGAAGGTCATGAACTGCTTGGCGGCGAGCACGCCATCGATGAGGTTCGCCGGGCCGCATGCCCAGCCGGTCTTCCAGCCTGTGACGCTGAAAGTCTTTGCTGCACTGGATACCACGACCGTGCGCTCGGCCATGCCCGGCAGCGTGGCGAGGCTGATGTGCTCGGCGCCGTCGTAGACGAGATGCTCGTACACCTCGTCGGTGAGCACCAACAGGTCGTGCTCGCAGGCTATTTCGGCGATCGCCGTCAGATCGGCGCGGTCCAGGATGGTTCCGGTCGGGTTGTGCGGCGAGTTCACCACTAGCATCCGGGTCGCGGGGGTGATCGCAGCGCGCAGACTGTCCAGGTCGAGGACGAAGCCGTCACCGTCGGCGACGAGGCGGGCCGTGCGCCGACGCGCACCCGCCAGTGCGACCGAGGCCGCATAGGAGTCGTAATAGGGCTCGATCAGCACGACCTCCCGGCCGGGCTCCACCAGGCCGAGCATGGCGGCGCTGATCGCCTCCGTCGCACCGACCGTGACCAGCACCTGGGTGTCGGGGTCGTACTGGGTGCCGTAGCGGCGGGCCCGGTCGTCGGCGACGGCGCGGCGCAGCACCGGCATGCCGCGCCCGGGCGGGTACTGGTTCAGGCCGTCGGCAATGGCGCGCCGGGCGACCTCGAGCATGCCTGCCGGGCCATCGGTGTCGGGAAAGCCCTGGCCGAGGTTGACCGCATTGTGGCGGACGGCGAGCTCGGTCATCTCGGCGAAAATCGTCGAGGCAAAGGGGCGCAGGCGGGCAACGGTGGCAGGTCGCGAGAGCATAAACGGAGAGTAACCCAGCGATCGCTATTGTTGCGATTAGATAGCGAAAGGCTATGTTTCGCTTAAATTTAGACTTCTACCTGCATTGTTTTGCGTTATCCCAACGGCGGCCAGCCTCACCATGTTCTACCTCACATCTCGCCGACGCAGCTTGAAGGGGCGATTATGGCCTCGTACCTCGACCTTGTACTGCAGCCGGCCGCGTCGGAGGTCGCCGGATCGGTACTCGGTTTCCTCCGCGACATCGCACACGATCTGATCGCCAGATAGTCCTATGGTTCCTCGACCGGGGACCAGGGCCCCGGATCGTCGGTCGGCAACGGCGGCCCTCGGGTCATCGACCGGCAACTCGTTCTACGGCTGGACCATCCCGTTGTGACAGGGCGACGCCCGGCCGGACGATGAGGGCCCGGCCCGGCGTCGTTCACCCGAGGTGGAGGCCCGACAACTTATCGGGATTGGCCACATCGTAAGCGCCCCATACCAATCCGTCGCGCACCGCGAAGCCCATGACCCGCTTGCGATGCCCGCTGAGCACATCATCAGGCTCGGCCTGGGTCAGCACGAGGCCCAGTTGGCCGTTGACCACGGCGAATTCGAGTTCCAATGCCGGTTTATCGATGGACCCGTCGAGCCCGTACCTGTGCACGAGGCCGAGGGAGAACCGGGCGATCCGGTCCGCGCCGCCGATCACATTGATCGCGGTGGGGGTGGTGCCGTTCGCATCGCCGATCATCACCGAATCCGGGTGCAGTGCAGCGGTTACCGCAGCGACATCGCCGGAACTCAATGCCACCAGCAGGCGCCGCACGGCGGCTTCGTGCTCGGTATCGGCCACCGGCTCCGGCGTATGCGCCACGGCCTTTCTGGCGCGGACGGCCAGTTGCCTGGCCGCATCGGCCGAGATGTCGAGAATGTCGGCGATCTCGTCGAACGGCACCGAAAGGCCGTCGTGCAGAACGAAAGCAACGCGCTGCGCCGGCGTCAGGGAATCCAGCACGACCATTGCGGCGAAGCGGTATTCCTGTTTGCGGACCACCACATCCAGGGGATCCGGCGTACTGGACGGCATGATGGCGGTCACCACCGGCTCCGGCAACCATTGCCCCACGTAGCTTTCCCGGCGCACCGCGGCACTGCGCAAGCGGTCCAAGCAGATTCGACTCACCACGGTGGTCAGCCAGGCGCGCAGATCCTCGATCCCGGACTGGCGTGCCCCCGCCAGCCGCAGCCAACTCTCCTGCACCGCATCCTCGGCATCGCCGACGCTGCCTGTCAACCGGTATGCGACGGAAAGCAGGTGTGCCCGATGCGATTCGAACAAGTCGGCGAGAAGAGCGGCAACCATCGGTCCGATTCTACGGTCTCGCGGAGGGTGTCTTTACCACGCCTCCCTCGGGTCCGCCATTCGAAATCCCGATGAACCGGTCGCCGCCCACATGACACCATGCTCGAATGGAGCAGCGCCGGCTGGGCGCCCGCTTGTCCACCGACCCCACTGGACCCGCGGATGGCTGGCCGCCCGGAGTCTGAGCCCGGCCGGGATCCACCCTCAGCCCCGGCTTGCGCCGGGGTGACGGGCGGTAATACCGATACTGACCGAAAATCCTTGTGGTGTCAGAGGTTTCGACGCTGCGCGACCGCGCCGGCCAGCCGGTCGAGCTGGCGAGCGGTGGTCTCCCAGTCGAGGCAGGCGTCGGTAATGGACTGACCGTAGGTGAGCTCATCGGCGTGACCGAGGGTCAGGTCCTGGCGACCCTCGACGAGGAAGCTCTCCAGCATCACGCCGACGACGCCGGGCTCACCGGCGCCCAATCGACCAGCGATATCGGTGACCACGTCGACCTGCTTGTTGTGGTCCTTGTTGCTGTTGCCGTGGCTGGCGTCCACCACGAGCCGCTGCGGCAGCGACGCCTTCTCCAGCCGTATGCAGGCCTCGGCGACCGAGGTCGCGTCGTAGTTGGGGCCGGTGCTACCACCGCGCAGGATCACGTGGCAGTCGGGATTGCCGGAGGTGCGAATCAGCGCCGCCCGACCGTCCAGGTCGGTGCCGGGGAACACGTGGCTCGCGGCGGCGGCACGCACACCGTCGACCGCCACCTGCACGTCACCGTCTGTGCCGTTCTTGATGCCGACCGGCATGGACAGCGCACTGCTCAGCTGGCGATGCACCTGGCTGGCCGCGGTGCGCGCACCGATGGCGCCGTAGGACACCAGGTCCGCGATGTACTGCGGGGTGATCGGGTCGAGGAATTCGCACGCCACCGGCAGGCCGAGGGCGGTGATGTCGACTAGCAGCTTGCGGCCGAAGCCGAGGCCGGTGTTGACGTCGAAGGAGCCGTCCAGGTGCGGATCGTTGATCAGCCCCTTCCAGCCGAGGGTGGTGCGCGGCTTTTCGAAGTACACGCGCATCACCACGTGTAGCCGGTCGTCGAGCTCGGCGGCCTTGGCGGCCAGGCGGCGTGCGTAGTCCAGCGCGGCAGCGGGATCGTGCACCGAACACGGTCCGACGATCACCATCAGGCGGTCGTCGTCGCCGTTGAGCACATCGACGGTGCCCTTGCGGCCTGCGCGGACGGTATCACCGAGCGCATCGGTAATGGGGTGCACGCGGCGCACCTCGGCCGGTGAGCGCAATGGGCTCACACTGAGGGTGCGTTGATCATCGAGATCGGAATGCCGCGCATCGACGTCGGCTGCGGTAGTCATCGTGTGGGTTCCTTTTCATCAGGCCGACCCACGGACTGAAACCCGTCGAGCCGGTCTTCATCCGGCTCGGGGTGGAGGTTGGTCAGCGCAGCAGGTTGCCGCAGACCGACCCATCCGGGGCCGGCTTGCTAAACCAGAAATACACGCGCTGCACGTCGGGAACAGTACCAGGCTGTGTTGGATTGCAGCGCGGGCGCTGCGTGTTCGCGGCCCTGAGGTCTCGCGTCCGAGCGGCCGAGACTCGCGACTGCGTCGCATGCGCTTCGGCCACTCGGACGCGAGACGGCCGCGAACGGTCGCTCGTAGGACTCGCTCCGTGGTAGTCGGGTTGGGGGGTCACTTTTAGTTGTCCCCAGTGACCGTTATCTCCAGTGACCGGCTTATCCCCACTGGCCGGGCTCGTAGCTGCCTGCCGGGGTGCGGGCGATGACGTTCATGCGGTTCCAGGCGTTGATCATCGCGATGGCGGCGATGAGCGCGGCGACCTGGTCCTCGTCGTAGTGCTTGCGCACCTGGTCCCAGACCTCGTCGCTGACACTGCGGCCGTCACCGATGCGGGTGGCCTCCTCGGTCAGCGCCAGCGCGGCCCGTTCCGCCTCGGTGAAGACGGTGGACTCGTGCCAGGCGGCGACGAGATTGAGCCGCACCGAGGTTTCTCCGGCGTGCGCCGCGTCCTTGGTGTGCATGTCGGTGCAATAGCCGCAGCCGTTGATCTGGCTGGCCCGAATCTTGACCAGCTCGTAGGTCGCGGCGGGCAGCGCCGAATCGCTGATTACCTTGCCCGCCATGATGAGTCGCTTGGTGAAGCTGGCGGCGACGGGGTTGCCGTAGAGGTTGATCCGAGCGTCCATGATGTGACCTTCCTATCTGTTGGGTTCACAAAGAGGACGGCGCAGCGCATCGGGGTGTGACAACGGTTGAATGTGACTCGGGTCACTCACAGCTCAACGGCGGCGGCGAGCTGGCGCCGGGGTCGGCTGGGCCAGCCGGTCGCCGACGGTGAGCGCCGCGGCCTGCTCGAGTCGCCGCAGTACGGGCGAGAGTTCGAAGCTGTGGACGCCGTCGAGTGCGGCCATCTTCGTCGCCATATAGCGGTACAGATGGTCGGCGCTGTCGCAGAACACCACCGCGAACAGGTTGAACGGACCGGTGACCGCCGCCGTATAGGTCGTCTCGTCATGGTCGACCAAGGCCCGACCGACCGAATCCAGCTGAGCCGGACCGACATTGAGCCACAGGAACGCCGCGAGGCCCGAACCCATCACGGCAGGGGCCATATCGAGATCGAAGTAGAGGACCCCGCCCGCTTGCAGTGCGGCGATACGGCGGATGACGCGGCCGCGGCTCATGCCGGTCGCCCTGGCCAGCACGGCGTAGCTGGTGCGCCCGTCTCGGGCCAATAGCTCCAGCAGCGCGTGATCTGCGTCCTCGATGGCGTTCGGAATCGCGGCGCTCGGCAGCGTATTCACCGCTCGAGCACAGGATGTGCTCACTGCTCACGCGGTGCCGGATGCGGCCGCGGCGGCGCGGGCGGTGGCGGGTGGGCGCTCGTCGCTGCTGCTGGCCAACGCTCCCGCGGAGGCACGGTCCGCGCTCCAGGATGCGGTGCACGGGGCGGCGGTTGCCGGTGTTCAGGGTGCCCTCGCCGGCTCCGGCGTTGTCGGCCTACTCGGCGGTGTGCTGACCCTGGCGCTGATCCGGCCCGCGTGCTCGACAGAACCCGTTGCGGCAACCGATGTGGAACTCGCGCCCGAATCCGCATAACGGCTATGGTTTCGCTCCCGAGGGTGGGAGCGGGACCATAGCCGTCGGTCGGCCGAATCATCGCGGGCTCGCACAGTGGTTGTGCACCATCCCGGCCGCATCGCTGAACCGTTGCCGAACCACATCGAACAGTACGTTGCGCGGCGTGTCCTACGCGGTGTTCACGCAGGTAAACAAGCTTAAAGAGTACCGTGCGGCACCATGGACACGCTCATCTTCGGCGGTTTGCTGGCGGCCATGGTCGCCCTGTTCCAGCAACGTTCCCGGCGCGTGGTGCTCGGCGCGTGGTGGGTGCTGCTGATCGCGACGATCCTGCTGCTGGCGCATCACATCACCAGCAGTCTCGGACTCGGACTAACCTACTGATGGCGATCATCGAGATAGCGACCGCCCGAAAAAGCGCGCTGTTGGGGCAGATCCAGTACTGGCTCGCCGTTATCTTCGTGGTCGGCTGGACCGGCGTGATCTGCGGTGGACTCGCCTTCCAATTCGGCGCCTGGGAGTACCCGTGCCCGCTGTGCATCGTGGCGCGCATGTTCATGGCGCTTGCGGCATTGGGCGCGGCCTTCATCGTGCGCGAGGGGATGAACGGGATGATCGAACCCCACGACTACACGACCGGCTGGGGGCTTGCCATAGTCGGTTGTGTCGCAGGCGGATTCGCCTCCTGGCGGCAGACCGTGCTGCACATCCTGCCCGGCGATCCCAGCTATGGAGATCCGATGCTCGGCCTGCATCAGTACGTCTGGGCGTGGATCCTCTTCGTCGCCGCGATCGCGACTATCGGTGTCGTGCTGTCGTTTTCACACCGGACGGCCGCCATGACCATTCCCGCGAAACCGCAGCGGATCATCGGACGGATGGCGCTGTGGTTCCTCGGCATCGTGCTCGCCGTCAACCTGGTGGCGGTGTTCGGGCTGGAGGGCTTCCACTGGTTGCTGCCCGACAATCCGAACCGCTACCAGTTCTTCTACGACCTGCACATCCTCGACTGAGTGAGACCGCACTCAGCTCGCGAAGTCGTAGCTGACGCCGGTCAACTTCTCCGACAGCTCCCACAGGCTGCGGGCGGTCGCCTCGTCGCGTGACTGTTTGCTCGAACCGGACGGTCCCGGATGGCCGCGCAGCCCGCGCCAGCTGGTCGGCCCATAGTACGCGCCCGGGTCCACCTGGGCCGTCGCCGCGAAAAGCTCTGGCAGCGCTCCCATTTCGGCACTCTGCGCGAGCAGCCGGTTGCCAAGCGCCATGATCGTGTCCTGGATGGACTCGGTGTGCGACTGCAGATCGGTCGAGGCGTAGCCGGGGTGCGCGGCGACCGAGATCTTCGGCGAACCCGCCGAGGTCAGCCTGCGCTGCAGCTCGTAGGCGAACATCAGGTTGGCCAGCTTCGCCTGACCGTAGGCGGCCCACCGCTGATATTTCCGATGCTCCCAGTTGAGGTCGTCCAGATCGATCTTCCCCATCGCGTGCGCGCCGCTGGACACCGTCACAACCCGGTCCGAAATCTTGCCGAGCAGTAGGCCGGTCAGCGCGAAGTGGCCGAGATGGTTTGTGCCGACCTGCATTTCGAAGCCGTCGGCGGTCCGCGATTCCGGCAGTGCCATCACACCGGCGTTGTTGATCAGCACGTCAACCTTGTCCACCGTATCGGCGAACTCACGCACCGAGGCCAGGTCCGCGAGATCGAGCTTGCGCACCTGCGCCCGCTCCCCGAGCTCGGCGGCCACCTTCTCGCCCTTGGCCACATTGCGGCAGGCCAGCACGACCTGTGCCCCCGCCCCGGCCAGCGCCCGCGCGGTCACCGCGCCGAGGCCGCTGTTCGCGCCGGTCACGATGAACGTCCGGCCGCTCTGATCGGGGATGTTCGAGGTGTCCCAACGACTCATACCTACGAGTCTAGTGCGAACTGGACGGTTCCACAGAGCCCCGCCTCGCGCCATGCCGACGATGCTCGCGCCCGCACACAGCCACGCGCCCTCGGTGTTCTGGTAGACCGCTCGCAGGACGAGGGTCGCCTCTATGACGCAGGTCGGGGAAACCGTCAGCACCGCACCGGAATTACCTGACTGACCGGAACTGTGCCGACAACCACAGCAACCGGCCCGCCACCGGGTCACTTGTCGGGCAGCGCGATTGCCGAACGCTCGACGCTCAGCAGGCTCTCCGCACTGTGCTCGGCGTGATACGCCGCGCCACCCCCGCGCAGTCCGAACAGCCGCTTGCTGTAGACCAGCCAGATCACAGCCGCGATGTTGATTACCAGTGCGCCGACGCGCAACACGGTGATCTTCTCGGTCAGCTCATAGATCTCCAACGGCAGGAAGATGCTGGTCGCGACGACCGCGAAGTACTCACCCCAGCGCTTGACCAGCCACAGCCCGACCGCCTCGATCACCTGCAGACCCGCATAGGCGAGGATGCCGATGCCGATCCACATCAGGGTCGTAGCCGACAGATCGAACGCCTCACCGGCCAGATGCACGAGCTTGGAGCGATCGATATCCCAGCCGATCTGATCGGTGAACGGTCGCAGCATCGGCAGATCCTTGTCGAACGCCGCCCGCATCGTCTCGCGCGAGGAACGGAATTTGAAGACGACCACCGCGCCCAAGATCAGCACCAGAGCGCGCGCCACCCGCTCGATCGCCAACGCGCGCATCAGCCAGCGGTCCCGTAGCAGCCGGCCGCGTGGCACCTCTGGCGCATGATCGGCAGGCCCCGAGCCGACCGGATCGCCCGGTACGAAAGTGCCACAACGCAGACAACGCCATGCCGCCCCGGCGACGGTCTCGACCCGCAGCCGATCCCGCAGTTCGTCTTCGTCCGGCGCGTAGGTGTAATGACCGTGCCAGCCGCACGCGCGCAACGCCCAATCCATGCGCGCAGCCTAATGGGCGTAGGCGTCGATAGCCTCGCACTTGGACGGCCGGATAGTCGGGCGCGACAACTCGCGCGCCGGAGTTCCTGCGCGGAATCCGCGGGCGGGCTTCAATAGGGAGATCGTCAGTTGCGGAGGGATCAGGCCATGATCGATCACCGCGGGGACTCACCCGCGCCAGCTCACAGAGCAACAATGCCCGGATCGGTGGTGGCCCTCGTCGATGCGGGTTCCGGCGTGGAACGCGAACTCGTCGGCGCCTGGCTGAACGACGGTGGCATCGCCAAGGAGTTCGGCGTCGACGCACCGGTCACCCAGCTGGACCTGGATGCGGACGCAATCGCCACCCGGCTGGTCGGCCGGCACGACGACCCGTTGGTCGTCCCGGTACGTGTGCTGTGGCTGCCACCCGAACGCGACGGGGTCCGGCGAGTCACCTTCGCCGACCTGGCATTGCTGAGCAACCCCCGCAAGCCGCACCGGCTGGCCCAGCGCAGGCTCATCGGCAAATCACCGGACCGGCACGTGGTGGTGACCGGGCAGCCCGCGCTGCTCAGCGAGCTGCGTGCCAATAACCCCGAGGCCGCCGCGCTGCTCGACACGGGCGCCTCCGAGCCGTTCGCCCGCGCCATCGTGCGCGCCGCACTGGTGGTGCTGGGACGCGCCGAGCGCAATGTGATCGGCGATCGGTACAAGGTGCCGCGGCTGGTGGCCGAGGAGATCCTCGACTCGCCTGAATTCCTGCAGCGACTCGACCTCATCGCCGACCAGATCGGCGCCAACCAGCATGAGGTGTACCGGCGGGCGGAGAAGGCGCTGCGGGAACTGGTCGCCGCGCAGAGCAGGCTGGTCTCCGACCTGTTCACGCAGGCCATGCGGCCCGTGCATGCCTCGACCTGGAAGGTGGAGACCAAGGAGTCGGGGCTGGCCGCGCTGCGGGCGCTCAACCGGCGCTATCCGCTGGTCTTCCTGCCGTCGCACCGCTCCTACGTCGATGCCTTCGTGCTCGGTGACGTGCTGGCCCGCAACGATTTTCCGCCGAACCATGTGATCGGCGGCGCGAACCTGAGCTTCTGGCCGATGGGCCCGATCGCCCGGCGCACCGGCACCGTCTTCATCCGGCGCAGCTTCGGCGACGACGAGGTCTACAAAGCGGCGGTCGAAGAGTACTTCGCCTACCTGTTGGCCAAGCGATTCAACCTGGAGTGGTACTTCGAGGGCGGCCGCACCCGCACCGGTAAGCTGCGGCCACCGCGCTACGGTCTGCTGAATTACCTTGCCGCCGCGGTCCGTACGAATCGCATCGACGACGTCATGCTGGTTCCCGTGTCGATCACATACGAGCGGCTCAACGAGCTCGGCGCCATCGCCACCGAACAGGTGGGCGGCCGGAAGAAGCCCGAGGGCCTGGCCTGGCTGGCGCGTTATATTCGCAGCCAACAGCATTCGGCCGGACACGTCTATGTGCGCTTCGGCGAGCCGCTGTCCGCGCGCGAACGGCTTGCGGCACATGGCGATCCGCTCACCACGCCACCGCTGTCCATCCCACTCCACAGCACCGACTCGACGACGGACACACCGAGTACCGCCTCCGCCGAGGACGACGCCGCCGAACTCGGACGAAAGGCCGTGCAACGACTCGCGTTCGAGGTCGCCGTCGGCATCAACGCGGTCACTCCGATCACGGTCAACGCGCTGGCCACCCTCGCGCTGCTCGGCGTGCACGAACGCGCGCTGACGCTCGGCGAGGTGCGTGCCGTGCTCGCGCCGGTGTTGAACTACATCGAGAAGCGCGATCTGCCGCGTGGCGAGCTCGACGCACTGCGCGACGACCAAGGCCTTGCAGTGGTGCTGGAACAGTTGTCGCTGGCCAAGGTGGTCACCGTGTATCGCGGTGGGCTGGAGCCGGTTTACTCGATCGAGGCGGGCGCGCACCTGGAGGCCGCCTTCTATCGCAACAGCGCCGTGCATTGGTTCATCAACCGCGCGATCCTCGAATTGTCAATCCTAGCCTCCATCGACACGGAAGCGCCGGACCAACTGGAGGCGGGCTGGGATGAGGCATTCCGGCTGCGCGATCTGCTGAAGTTCGACTTCTTCTTTCCTGAACGCGCCGAGTTCGCGGCACAACTGACGGCGGAAATGCTACTGCTCGACCCGGATTGGCACAGCCACACCAGGGAGGACACCTTCGGCGAAGACGTGCTCGCGACGCTCACCGCCTCCGGATTCATGATGGCGCACCGCACGCTGCGCTCGTTCTTCGACGCACAGTTGGTGGTGGCCGAACGGTTGGCCGCCCACAATCCGGCCGAAGAGATCGACCGAAAGGAATTCATCGACGAATGTGTCCGGGTCGGCAAGCAGATGATGTTGCAGCAGCGGCTGCACAGCCCGGAATCGGTGTCCACCGAACTGTTCACCAGCGCTCTGAAACTCGCGGACAATTACGGACTGCTGGCACCGGTCGGGCATGATTCGGCCAAACGCAGGGCCGAATTGACCGCGCGCCGAATCGAATTCGCCGAGCGACTGCGCACCATCGGCCACCGGATCTCGAAGGCCGCCCTACTGGATCCGTCGAACCGGCTCCGGCGGGAGCCGTGATGGGTACGCGGCACGCCGCCGAGGATATCGATGTGCCACGCAGCGCCGCGATTCCGGCGGACCTCGAGTCGGCCATCGCGGCGATCCGATCGGGGCCGCAGGGACCCGAGATCGCCGTATTCTTCGACTTCGGTGGCACCGTCGTCGACGGGTTCGCCCGACCGTCATTGCTGAAGCGCCTCTTCCGTCCTGGCGCCTCGCGGACCGCGGCGGCCACGCTGCTCGGCGGTATCCGCAACGGCCTCACCGACGGTGAATACGGCCGGTTCGTGCAGCTGTCCATGCACTCCCTGGCCAATCGGTCGGAAGCCGAGCTGGACGCGCTGGGCGAGCAGCTGTTCCGCCGCACCATCTACGGACACCTGTATCCCGAAGCGTGGCAACTCATCCGAACCCATGAAGCCGCCGGTCACACCATCGTGCTTGCCAGCTCGCTGACCCGATTCCAGGTAGTGCCTGCCGCCGCCGAACTCGGCATCAAGCACGTTCTGTACACCGTGATGGCGACCATCGACGGCGTGCTCACCGGATATGTCGACGGAAAAACGCTGTGGCGCGACGGCAAAGCCGATGCGGTTCGCAATTTCGCCGCCGCCAACGGCGCGGACCTCAGCCGCAGCTACGCCTACGCCGACGCCATCGCGGACCTGCCACTGCTGTCACTGATCGGCCACCCGGTGACGGTGAATCCCGATCGACGGCTGGGTGCGACTGCCGCCGAACAGGATTGGCCGACGCTGGCCTTCAGGCCGCGGCGGGCGCCCCGCCCGAGCGACTACGCCCGCACGATCGCCGGATTCGTCGCCCTGCTCGGCGGTGCGCTCCTCGGCATAATGGCGAAGTCCTACACCAGGCAGCGTCGTAAGATGGCCGACGGGCTGATGGCCTATGGAACGCGCGGCACCCTCCGGGCTATCGGAGTGCGACTGCGGGTATCGGGCGCGAAGAATGCGCACGCACCACGGCCCGCCGTGTTCCTCTTCAATCACCAGAGCCAATTCGACGTCATCATCGTGCCCAATGTGCTGGGTGGCGGCGTCACCGGGATCGGCAAGAAGGAACTCACCCGCAATCCGATCTTCGGGCCGCTGATGCGGTTTGTCGGCGTGACATTCATCGATCGCTCCAACACCGAGCGGGCGAAGGCGGCGCTCGCGCCGGTGGTGGAAACCCTGCGCGGTGGTCTATCCATTGCGATCGCGCCCGAGGGGCACCGTTCCTACACGCCGAGCCCGCTCCCGTTCAAGAAGGGCGCATTCCATATCGCGCTGCAGGCGGGTGTGCCGGTGATTCCGGTGGTGATTCGCAATGCGGGCGAAATCTCGTGGCGCAATTCGATGATCGCGCGCAAGGGGACCGTGGATGTGGCGATCCTCGCGCCCATCGACGTGAGCGGCTGGGATCCCGACGATATGGACGACAAGGTGGAAGCGGTCCGGCAGCTGTACATCGAGACGTTGCTGAACTGGCCGGAGCCGGACGCCGACTAGCGCTGACCCCGTAACGACGCTGGCCCCGTATCCGAGTGGATACCGGGCCTGCGTTATCGACTACACCCGCGTCGGCTCGATTACACCGAGCGGCCCAACAGCAGCTTCCACGGCATGAGCGCGGATTCCAACTGCACCTTGAGCGTCATCTTCGAGGCGCCGAGGGTGCGCTCCTCGAACCGGATCGGCACCTCGGCAATGGAGATGCACTGCTTGATCGTCCGGTAGTTCATTTCGACCTGGAACGAATACCCGTTGCTGCGGATCGAGGCGACGTCGATAGCACGCAGCGTGTCGGCCTTCCACGCCTTGAACCCCGCGGTCGCGTCCTTCACGCCGAGCCGCAGGATCAGGTTCACATAGAAGTTGGCCCACGCCGACAGCGCCTTGCGATGCCACTTCCACTCCGCAGCGGTCGACCCGCCCGGCACGTAGCGCGACCCGAGCACCACACCGGCATCGGTGGTGGTCAGCTTTTCCAGCATCGCCGGAATCACGTCGGCCGGGTGCGAGAGGTCGGCGTCCATCTGGATCACCACATCAGCGCCTTCGTCCAGCGCCCGGGTGATCCCGGCGATGTAGGCCCGGCCCAATCCGTCCTTATCGGTGCGATGCAGCACGCCGACAACGTTCGGCAGCTCCGCCGCCAACTTGTCGGCGACCTCACCGGTCCCGTCCGGCGAATTGTCATCCACCACGAGCACGTGCAGGTCGGGCACTGGCAGCGCCGTCAGCCGCTCCACCGCAACCGGCAGATTCTCCCGCTCGTTGTAGGTCGGCACAACAACGGTAACCCTCAAGGGTCGCCCTCCCTGCTCACCTGTCAGCCCCGAGCCCACGACAGGACCCCGAGCATTCGTTTGATTTCAAGAAACCGTACTTGATCGACCTAACGAGCACCTGAGCGCATGCGCTACGCCCCCACCGCACACCCGGCACTCCCCCGCCACAGCCCGCGCCGCAGGCCCACGCCTTACCCATCGCCGAGTCCGCCCGACCTGGACGACCCACCCCCACCCGCACGAAACCACTTGCCGCGCAGAGATCTACAAACCCGAGCGACCGACGCACCCCCACCAGATCTCATTCCCCCTCGCGCCAATTCCGATCCCGAGCGTCCTCTCGCTCATTCCGCGCCTCAGCAATCTCCAACGCCCGCTCAGCAGTCGCCTGATCCGGATACGGCCCCATCCGATCCTGAAACCAACACTGCCGCCCCCTCTCGGCGCAATGATGCTTCAGGCAGTAATACCAGCGCTCAGCCATACCCCCAGCATCCCACCGCAGCCTCCCCCGAGTCGGCATTTCCAACCCCCGAGATCATCCCCAAGCCGCAATGCAAGACACAGCCGCAAGACACAGAACCCCACCAAGACCGCCGTTTGGAACCGGCCCGACGGCAGCTTGCGAACGAGGCCGAACCGGCGGCGCGCGCGGCCCATTACGCGCTCACCTGCCCGCCGTGCCAGTTCACCTTGACCGGCTCGACGCGTCCGGACTGTGCGAAAGCTTCCAGATCCGCGACCGAGAACCGCGCGAAAGGCATTGCCGGGCCGATAGTTCGCCAGCGGCGTCCAAAATCGACCTCCGGTCTGCCCGGCCGACCAGCCGTGAACACACTCAGCGAAAAGTGTCGATGCCGGTCAACCCAGCCATTGCACCAGCAGCAAATGAACCTCGCGTTGCTGCTCGAGCACGAGGTAGACGACCTGCCCGGCAGAGCCGGGGCCGAACAGCCAGTAGCGGACGGCACCGTCGGGATTGGCTGTGTGCTGCGGGTGCCCCGCCCACGGCTGGACCTCGAGCACAGTCAGCACTTCCGCTTAGTCCGCCAGCGCTTCAACTGGAAGTGCCGCGACCTGCTCGAACGTTTCCGGGTCTGGGATGATTCGGTACAATCTCAGCTGGCCTGCCGCCGCGCGATCAGTGCCCGCATGTCCTCGATAGAACCCGCGCCCAGGTTGGTGCCGGCGCGCTGGATCTGCTCGGCTTTGGCCTGCAACCGAAAGTAGGCTCCCGGCTCGCGCGCCTCGGTGGTGGCGATGTGCCGCCATTTGGTGAGCAGTTCGAGGACGCCGGAAAGTTCTTTGCTGTCCTTGGCTCGATCCAGCACGATCTCCCACTCATGGTCGAACTCGGCGAGCAGCGTGCGGGTCAGCGCCGCGCGGATCGCTGCTGGTTCAGCCGCGGGGACACCCATCACTGGTTCGGGCAGTGGTGCGGGAGAGGCCATACCTCACCCTAACCGCCGACACTGACGATGTCGCCAATACAGCAGCGTCTGGGTCACGCTCAAGCCCCGTGGTGCCGATGACGAGCGTGCGACCTGCGTGCGATAGCGGGCGGCAAATGCGGGGGATCGGCGGTAGATCACGGTGTATAGAAGACTGGTCGTACACCACCCGAAAATGCTTGAGGACCAGCCGATTCGACTGGTCCTCAATGGTGGCCAGGGCCGGGATCGAACCGGCGACCTTCCGCTTTTCAGGCGGACGCTCGTACCAACTGAGCTACCTGGCCGCAGGCACCCGTATTTTGAATGCCATACGCGAAGTGCCGGATTGCTCCGGCACTCAACATGCGACCCTGACGGGACTCGAACCCGCGACCTCCGCCGTGACAGGGCGGCGCGCTAACCAACTGCGCCACAGGGCCTTGCTGTGCTACCAACGATCCTTAGACCGTACCCCCTACGGGATTCGAACCCGCGCTACCGCCTTGAAAGGGCGGCGTCCTAGGCCGCTAGACGAAGGGGGCTCGTCCTGGATTCCTCCAGACCGGCTTACAACGGGTGTCCGTTGGGAGCTCGGCTAGCTTATGACAGACCGGTGGAGTTTCCCAAACCGGCTGGTCAAAGCTCCAAACCGAGGTCCTCGATGCGAGCCTGGGCTTGCCAGCCGTCCTTACGGAACTTCTCGCTCCACTCCGGGGTGGCCATGGACTCGACCATCACTTCCAGCGCCTCTTCGAATCTGCCACGCAGATCGACTCCGCCGCCGACCAGATCCACCATGTAGCGCTGGCCGGCGAGCGCGGCCGCCAGTGTTCGAGTGAACCGATCGGGGTCGGCGTCGGCGCGCAGCTGGCCCTGCTCGATCGCGCGGACGGTGAGCATCCGGGTCGCGCGGCCGAGGATCCGTCCGCCGCCGGTTTGCACGTCCCGATAGAAGTCGGGCTCGATGATCAACCGGTACTCGGCTTGGACGATGATGTCGTGTTCCAAACGCAGCGCCATCTCGTCGATCATCCCGTGCAGGATGTCCAGCGCGCCGAGATCCGTTCTGGGGAGCCAACGTTCGGCCGACGCGCGATAGCGTTCGACCGCCGTCTCGAGGACGGCCCGGGCTAGATCTTCCTTGGAATCGAAATGAAAGTACATGGCGCCCTTGGTGGCGCGGGAACCTTCTAATATGCGGTTGAGCGATGCAGCGGCATAGCCGCTCTTCCCGAACTCAACGGCGGCGGACCTGATAATCGCCGCACGTGTTCGGCGGGCCCGCTCTTGCTGCCGTGCCATGCTCGAAACGCCTCCGAAGCCTACTCGCCGCCAGACGGTGCCCGCAAAAGAACAGACCCGTGGCGCGAAGTTATGAGTTTTATCAATACTTCAAATCGGGTTTTCGCACAGTTTCAAACTTTCGGTACGAAAACTTGGCGAAAATCCTGAAACACACCAGCTGGTATAGTTTCTCTGCCCGGGTGCGCCGCAGGGGGTGCGCACCCGGGTATTTCTTCGTCTCGAATCTGCCTCCCCCGGCGTCGACTCGCAGGAAGCCGCGATTGACCGTACCGCTCGCGACACGTTCGGGCACAACAACGATAAGCCGAATTCCGGAACGCCGGGCAAGATGGCGATTCTTCCGGTATTCACCAAGTCGTCACCGTACCCGGAATCGTCATCCGACACGCGGCAAACCGAAGAGTCGGGTAGTAACCACACATAGTTATCTGTTACAGCAAACATCTCGCAATCAGTTAGGGTGCCTCGGCGGATTCCCGAATTCGACAGCGTCGCAGTCACGTTCACCCGAGTCGACCGGCCGACCGGGCACCAGACCACACGACGCGCGTCATCCACCCGCGTCCACGGCGCTCTCCCCCGAGCTTCGGCTCCGCGCCTCGCGCAAATCTAAAGGCGTTGGTAGGCAACATGTTTCGATAATATCCATGTTCGGTCGCAATGAACAAAGCTGGGTACCAAATGTTTACCGGTAACATCGCTGTCCCCGCACCCTTTGTTACCCGGCGCCACAACAGGTCTCGGCAGCGCGCGACCCGCGCCGCCGCAGCACCCAACCGCCGCGGCCGACTACCGAGCTCCGACAGGTCTGAACCCGCCCCTCCCCCGGTTACCGGATGCGCTCCCGGACTTACTACACCGGCCCCGCGCCCCTATGGCTCAGTCGGTAGAGCTACGGACTCTTAATCCGCAAGCTTGGGCGCATCTAACTGGGGAAACGTTAGGATCATGGGGCCAAACGTGGGGCTCGCAGCCTCCAACGTGAGTGCCCCCAGTAGGACTCGAACCTACGACCTGCTGATTAAAAGTCAGTAGCTCTACCAACTGAGCTATAGGGGCTCGACGGGACAGAGTACCTGACAGCGGTTGCCGGGCACGAACCGATAGAAGGAGCTTGGCTCGATGGCATGGGCGGAGACGCTTCCCAGCGGCAGGTACCGCGGCGTCTACCGCGACCGGCGGGGCGAAGCGGAGCCTTCCTGGCACGTTTGCACGCCAGCAGGAGGCGGAGCGCCATGCGACAGCCAAGGAAGTTGAGCAGCGGAGGTCTCCCCCTCCGGCCGGTGTCGACAAGCTGACGTGGGGCGAGTGGGAATCCAGCTGGGATGCGGCGCGAATTGTGAGAAAGAGCACAGCGCGGTCGGATAGGGTTCGACTCCGGGATCACGTTCGCCCCAATGGAAGAACGAAGTCCTACGGTTGATCACAACGACGATGCGCAGACGTGGATAACCGGGCTATCCAATGCTGGCATGGCGCCCTCGACCGTCGCGAAGTGCTACTACCTCTTGAGCTCATCAATGAAGGCCGCATATCCGGCCCTGCGCATTCGCCTCTTCGCCGGGCGACAGCTGGCGGAACGTTCCACCCCGGAGGTGGACGAACCGGCGCGGCTCGCACAGCGTCACCGCCGCTACTATCGGGACAAAGTCGTTGCGGCGCAGCTCGATTGGTTCGGTCCCGCCGAGCATGAACTGCTGGACTGGGCTCGCGCGGCGTGGGACAACATTGTGACCGCGATCGAGACGAGCCTCACCTCCGGCGAGCCGGCACTCGGTTTGGAGATCTCCACGGGTCTGATTACCTTGCCCATCTTCAGAGGTTCACCCCGGGAAATGCGTCACTGGACCGAACGCACGCTACAGGCCACCCACGCGTGGACCCCGCAGACGACCGAACTCCAACTTGCCGCGATGACCTTGACCGGATGGCTCTTCTTCGGCGGCAGACGCCGGAAACCGACACATGCCTCCCCGCTCCCCTCGAATTCTTGTGGGGGTTGGAACTGATGATGGCCCACCGAGACCCGAGAGCCGTCACTGTGTTGGCACGCGCCCGTGAAAAGTTCCGTGCCCTCGGCGATCGTGGTGGCGAGGTGATGAGCGAGCTGAACGAGGGCTGGGCCGCGAGCTTCCTCGGATCGGCACAGCAGGCCCTCGAGATCACAAGACGCCACCACCTGACCACCGGTGGTGTAGCGGACGGCGGGCTGGAAGCCCCGCCGGGCTTGCCCAGGAAAACCGACACGCCGAGACCGAGAACGAAGTCGCTGAACACGACGTCCGGGTAGCCGTCGTGGTTGAGGTCGGCGACCGCGGGAACCGCGGGGCCCGTCAGGTTGGGAAGCACATCGGCGGATGCCGGGGTGTTCGTGGTTGCGGCCAGCGCGGTTCCGGCCAACGCCAGAGAAGCGAGAGCGCTTGCGACGAACGTCTCGGCAACGTACTCGGCGGCCTGTTCGGCGGCAAACGCTGAGCCAGCGCTCGCGACACACCCGGTGGCCGTCCGGCCGAGCGCATTCGGTCGCGACCGGCCGGAATCCTCCGTCCAGGCGCTTTGTGCCCTCGAGCACGCCGGGGCCAACAACTCTCGGCATACACTCGACGGGGTCGCCGAGCGCCAACGACGGCGTATGCGTGCATCACCGGGCATCAAATTGCTCGAGAGATGCGTTTCGCATCACACCTACGGTGCCGTAAGGTATGGCCGCATCGGCACGGTCTTACATTGGGGGGACGACCTGCAAGAGCGCACGCACACATGAAGGGCATATGCATGGCAAGGGATCTAACTCAACTCGATCTGCTCACGGAGTTGGAGCCGGTTGCCGAAGAAAACGTCAACCGGCACCTCTCCCTGACAAAGGAATGGCATCCGCACGACTACGTCCCGTGGGATGAGGGCCGCAACTTCGCAGCACTCGGCGGGGTGGATTGGGACCCGGAGCAGTCCCGGCTGGGCGAGGTCGCCAAAGCGGCCATGATCACCAACCTGCTCACCGAAGATAACCTGCCCTCCTACCACCGTGAGATCGCCGAGAACTTCTCTCAGGACGGCGCCTGGGGCACCTGGGTGGGTCGCTGGACCGCCGAAGAGAACCGCCACGGCATCGTCATGCGGGACTACCTGGTGGTCACCCGCAGCGTGGACCCGGTCGCCCTCGAAGAGGCGCGCATGATCCACATGACCAACGGGTTCGCCTCCCCCACCGACGCCGACGCGGGCTTCCTGCACTCGGTCGCGTACGTGACCTTCCAAGAGTTGGCCACCCGGGTCAGCCACCGAAATACCGGCAGGGTCTGCCACGACCCCATCGCCGATCGCATGCTGCAGCGCGTCGCCGCCGACGAGAACCTGCACATGATCTTCTACCGCAACATGTGCGGTGCCGCGCTGGATCTGACGCCGGACCAGTCCATCGAGGCGATCACGCTGATCCTGGAGAACTTCCAGATGCCCGGGGCGGGCATGCCCAACTTCCGTCGCAACGGCGTGCTCATGGCCAAGCACGGCATCTACGACCTGCGCCAGCACCTCGAAGAAGTGGTGCAGCCGGTGCTCAAGAAGTGGAACATCTTCGAGCGCAACGACTTCACCCCGCGCGGTGAGGCCGTCCGCGAGCGCCTCGGCATCTTCCTGGAGAAGCTGGCGGGCGACGTGATCAAGTTCGAGGAGCAGCGCGACCGCATGCTTGCCCGCGAGGCAAAGAAGCGCGAGCTGGCCGGGGTCGCCGTGAGCTGATCCCACACCGACGAGAACGCGCCGCCGTCCGGATTTCGGACGGCGGCGCGTTTTTGTCTTGCGTTCCCCCGGGCGGGTGCCGTGGTCGCGGCGAAAGGTGCTCCGACCTTATGGCTGCGGGCAAGCGCCGGCATTTCGACTGGACCGAGTTCGGGGTGGGTCCTTCCACACCGCGCCGAGTTTCGACACGTTCCACACCGCGCCCGAAACGGTCGACGACACAGCAGGATCAATACTCGGCACAGTTCGGGTTCCGCGGCCGTCCGGCCGCCGTGCGATGGTGCGGTCATCAGACAGTCAACTCCGGATCAACGGTGCTCCCACGACGATCTGTGTGCTGGCAGAACCACTCTCACCCCGTCAAATGCGTTCACGTTGCAACCCTTCGGCAGCGAACCCTAATGTATCCGACAGGCGGACATGGCGCGATCGGTAGGCTGGTCAGGAGACGTACGGAATGGACCGGAACAAAAGAAAATTCGGGGTTCGACTGCTATGACCGGCAACCGCCAAGCACAGCGTGCCTTCGACGCTGGGGTCCTGTCCCTGGGTTTGACCATCGACGGGCAAGAGGCCACACGCGACCTGGACTACGCCAAATTGGCGTTTCATCGCGCCACCGAACGGGATCCGACGATGTGCGATGCCTGGCTGGGCCTGGCCGCCGCCGGAGAAATTTCCCCCGAGGTGCTGTCCAACCTGTACAAGACCAGCGGTTCGACGCTCTGCCGCGAACAACGTCGGCTCGGGCTGCGGCCGCGGGAGCTGGCCGGCCGGTTCGCCACCGGTCTGTACATCGACTACCCGCTGTCAAGCTACACCGAGATCTGGTGCGCCCAGGCCGGGCAGCTGATCGCCGACAAGGAATTCGACGAGGCCGAGCGGGTGCTCACCGAACTCGCCGACTTCCTGCGTGCGCAGCCGCAGACGCCGGAGGCCGGGGCCGACAACCGGATCGCCGCCTATATGCACGGCGTGCTGCACTACACCACGCAGCGCTGGCCCGATGTGATGACCGTACTGTCTGGCTCCGCCGAATGGGACGATCCGTACATGGCCGCCGCTGCGCACGTGATGGTCGGCTCGGCCTGCGCCCAACTGGGGCTTTTCGGTGAGGCCATTCGCCGCATGGAACTGGCCGAGCAGGGCCCGATTCCGGCGGCCCGCACCACCGCCATGTTCTGCCGCGGCCTGTGCCTGCGCGAGAACGGCGCCGGCGACGAGGCGCAGGGTCTGTTCGAGAAGGTGTATGCCCAGGCGCCCGATTTCACCGCCAACACCGAGGCGATGCGCGACCGGAGCTACCGGATTGCCATCACCTCCAAGGAGACCATCGCCGCCCGCACCGACCGCTGGGATCCCGATTCGGCGCCCTCGATGCAGCAACAGCAACAGGCCGATACCGAGGACCGGGCCAAGCGAGTGCTGGCCGAGGCGCGCAAGGAACTCGACCGGCAGATCGGTTTGGCGTCGGTGAAAACCCAGGTGGCCAAGCTGCAATCGTCCGCACAGCTGGCAAAGATCCGCGCAGAGAAGGGCCTGTCGAGTGCGGCGCGCGGCAATCACCTGGCCTTCACCGGTCCGCCCGGCACCGGCAAGACAACCATCGCCCGGGTCGTGGCCAAGATCTACTGCGGCCTCGGACTGCTCAAAACCGATAAGGTCGTCGAGGCCAAGCGCATGGATCTGGTCGGTGAACATCTCGGCAGCACGGCAATCAAAACGGACAAACTGATCGACAGCGCAATGGACGGCGTGCTGTTCATCGACGAGGCGTACACCCTGATCCAGGCGGGCTTGTCCGGCGGTGACGCGTTCGGCCGCGAGGCCGTGGACACCCTGCTGGCCCGCATGGAGAACGATCGCGACCGGCTGGTGGTGATCATCGCCGGATACGACGGCGAGATCAACCGGCTGCTGGCCGCGAACGACGGGCTGGCCTCCCGCTTCGCCAAACGCCTGCAATTCCCCTCCTACAGCGCCGAGGAACTGGGCCGGATCGGCGAGGTCATCGCGAAGGCCCGCGATTCCGAGTTGTCCAGCGAGGCACTGCAATTGCTGATCCAGGCATGTGATCGGCTGTACCACATGGAGAGCACAGATCAGAACGGGCAGCCACGGCGCGGCGTCGACCTGGCCGGTAACGGCCGGTTCATCCGCAACATCGTCGAGGCCGCCGAGGAGGAGCGGGAATTCCGCCTCTCCAACGACGAATCGCTCGATCTGAGCCAGGTGGACGAATCGGTCCTGATGCGCATCGAGGCGCCGGATATGCACATCGCCCTGGGGAGCGTGCTCTCCTCCCTCGGTCTGGGGGGTTGAAGCCGGGAACATCCCGGCATACCCTCACCAGTCGTCCCGGCGGATGACTTGATTGGGTCCTCATATCGCCCTGAACTGGCGTTCGCCACCCGTCGCCGACGTGCTCGGGACGGATCGGGCGGAGCCGGACAACCTCGCCGCCGCTCACCCGAACCGTCCCGATGGCATGGCCGCCCAGCGGGCAAAAGACATTCGCGGGCAGGCTGTTTCGACCTGCGCTACACACATCACGGCGTGCAGCATGATCACGTCGAGATGGTCCGGCGCCGGGGTGATCACGGCGTCGACACCAGCGACCCGGACCTGATCGACCAGCGGGACAAACCAGTCGTACGACCACGGATGGCATGGGTATCCTCGGACACCGGCCCGTCATTCCGGCGTGCTTTCGGCCGGGACCACCGGCGGTGGATTCCGGCCGAAAGCACGCTGGTCATGGCCGACTCACCCCCCTGGTGATCAGATCGTGAAATCGACCGCGGCCCTGGTCTGCCGCAGGTGAAAACGCTCTTCGAAGCTCTCCGTGTAGATCGACGGCGCGATCGAGGAAGAGGACTGCTCGATCACCCCGTCGTCGGCGATGTAGAAAATTGCCCGGCCGATGGCGATCTCGCCCGGAGCCACCGGCACGAACACCATCCAGCCCACGCTCAGGCGCTCGGCAACCAGATCCTCCACCGGATAGCCGGAGGTGTCGACACCCAGTCCGAGAATGTGCTCGCGCACCAGGGCGATCGCGCGATCCTCGGGCAACGCAACGGGATCCGTGGTCACCAGCCCGGCCAGCGACAGCTGGTACAGCGCGCTGTCGATATCGTCGGACGGGTCGTCGAACAGCGCGCCCAGGGTATCGCGGGTCACCACGCCGGCCTCCGCGGCGGCAACCAGATTGGCCGCGGCCGCGCGCTGCTGCTCGCTGGGATCACTGCTCACCACGCCGCAGATGACATCGGCCACCGTCTGGGCCGACCATACGCCGGGGACGGCCGCACTGATCTTGTCCGAGGTCGGCGACTCGCCGCGGTGCCAGCCGCCGCCGTCCCACCAGTAGCAGAACGACAGCATGCCCCGCGCCGCACGCGGATTGAGTACCTGGTTGGCCATCCACTCCGGTGCGCCCGCATACAGATCGGGCATGGGCTCGCCGTCGTTGTAGGCGGCATCCAGTTCGGCTGCGTCCCATACCCCACCCGACAGCACCGCGCGCCCGCCGGGCAGCACATACAGCGTGGAACCGCTGCGGGCCGAGCCCTCGAAGACACCGAGGGCGGGCAGGATTCGCGGACCCCACTCGGATCCGATGGCCACGAAGGCCGCCGCGATCGTCGCCCAGCGCGCCCACAGCACGGGCAGCACCGGGAAGTCGTCGGTGGACCGCACGCTGGTGATGCCCGCCTCATGGTCGATGCGCGACTGCGCCGCCGCCAGCTGCGGAGACCGCCACTGGCGGTTGTCGTGGCCGACGTAGGCCGCCAGCCAGACCGGCACCCGCTCGCGCGGAAACGCCTGCAGATCGGCAAGATACGCATCGGGAACCAGCAGCTGATCGTCGGGGAACGGCTCATCGCCGTAGTCGTAGTCCACCTCCACCTGACCGGTGACATCGAGCTGGACCACCATCCGCCACCACGGGCCGTCGCCGAGCTGGGCCGACAACTCACGCTGCATCCGGACCAGTTCGACAATGTCCGAGGACGGCTCGGACCGCGCGGCGCGGTCGGCATCGTCGTAGTAGAGCGTGTACGTGACCCCGCCCACGACCGTGATCGCGAAGACCGCCTCGAGCCGCCGCCATCCCTCCGGACCGGCGGCGGCGAGTTCGCGCGCGATGCTGTGGGCGAGCTGGGTCGCCTGCTCCTCGACCGAGGACGGCGCGTCGTCGACGACAGACTCGTCCGGCGGCGGCCCGTCGAGGGCGTCCGGCGGCGGCCCGTCGGGGGCGTCCGGCGGCGGCCCGTCGGGGGCGCCGACTGCGAGAGCGGCGGATTCACTCTCGTCGGCGGCCGGTTGCGACGCCTCGGACGGCGACTCCTCCAGGCCGCTCAGGCTGAAGGTGAAGTCCGGAGCCTCGTCGCCCTCGGCGGGATCCTGTTGCGGATCGTTCATATGGTTGAGCCCTCCTCATTGCCGCGACGGCCGGCCTCATCACGGACACCGGCAATCTTGCCGCGTACACCACCGTCGCGCCATACAACGGCATCGTCTCATTGCTACCCAGCCGAGCACACTCATCAAGTCCATCGGTGATCAATTCTCTTGTCACCAGCCGGAATCGGTGACACCCGGCTCTCGAGAACGTCGCTGCCCGGCCGGCGGCGCCCGTATGCCCTTGGGTTAGCGATCGCTCAGATCTGGCATATCCGGAGTCAGATCCGACAGCTCGAGCAGCCGGGCCTCCTGCTCCGGGACCGGCGCCATCAGTTTGCCGGTGTCGACTTCGACCGGTAGCCCGTGGCGGCCATGCGCACCTGGTGAGCCGGCTCCGAGCAGCCGAGCTCACCGAACTCGTTCCGGTACCGCGGGATCGCATCGACGCCGCGGGCTACCCGATCCGCGGCCTTCAAGTCGCAGGGTTGCCGACGGTTGACTATCGTATGAGTGTTGTTCCCACACTGGTAATGTCGCTTCGCCTGACCGAGTCTTCCTGGGAGTACCCGTGACGCCCAACGGTTTTGCCGCCTGCCGTGGCACCGTGGTCCGGCCCAGGTGCGGAGTTGTTGTGAGCCGGGTGTGAGTTGTTGTGACTGATATTGATCTCCCGGCGCCGTTACAGCCGTTGTCGTATTTGGCGGGTGCGCCGTGGCCCAAGGGTAGTGAGACGGGGATGTTCTCGCTGTCGACGCAGTGGTCGGATGCGGCGTCGGCGTTGTCGGGGGATTTTGTGAATGAGGTCGAGTCGGCGGTGGCTGCGATCAAGAAAGCGTATGCGTCGGGTCCGGGGCGGGATGCGATGCTGGCGACGCTGGCGACGTTGACCGATTCGGGGTCGCAGTCGGTGCAGGCGGTGGCGGCGTCGATGAAGCAGGTGGCGGATTCGGCTAACAAGGTCGGAGACGAGATCCAGGCGTACAAGATCCAGATCCTGGTGGGGTTGGCGTGGCTGGCTTATGACCTGGCGACGGCGTGGATGGCGGGTCCGGCGGCGCCGGCGGTGGAGGCGGCGGAGATCGCGGCAACGGAGGCTGCGTTGGCGATCGCGAAGCAGATCGTGATGGAGGTGATCAAGGCCGCGGCGGTGGGTGCGTTGGTGATGGGGGTGACCGATGCGTTGGTTCAGGTGATACAGATCGCTCAGGGTCATCGGCAGGGTTTCGATTGGACCGAGTTCGGACAGTCGGTGGCTATGGGTGCGGGAGGGGGCGCGGCGGGTCATGCTGTGGCGCGGGGGGCGGGCAAGGTGCTCGACAACACGGTCGGGACGAAGTTGGAAAATGTTGTGGGGGGTCGGGGGCGGGCGATCGCGAGCACTGTGGTGACGGGGGTTGGTGGTGGGTTGGGTGGCATGTTGGGTGGTTCGCTGGTGGCGATGGGGTTCAACGGGGGGCAGTTCGTGTGGAATATGGCGGGGTTCGGTGCTGGTGTGGCGGGGGCGATGTCGGGGGGCATGCGGGGGTATCGGATGAGTTCGGGTAGTGAGGGTGTGGGCGCGAGTGTGCCGCAGATCGATACCAGCATGTTGAAGCCGATAGCGGGCGGGAGTTCTGTGCTGCCGGAGCGCAACGTGCCGGCGGTCGATCCCAGCGTTAGCGGCAGTAGCAGCGACAACAGCAGTATCGCTGGCGTCAGCACACACGGCTCTGAAACCAGCAGCCTCAGCAGCATCAGCAGCAACGGAAACGACACCACCGGCAACAACATCAAAGCCACCGACAACAACAGCATCTCCAGCGAAAACACAAACAACTCCGAAACCAGCAGCATCAGCAGCAACGAAACTCGCAATGCCACCACCAGCAACAACGACAACAACATCAAAACCACCGACAACAACAACATCTCCGGCAACAACACAAACAACTCCAAAACCAACAACATCAGCAGCAACGAAACCGGCAACGCCACCACCAGCAACAACGACAACAACATCAAAACCACCGACAACAACAACATCTCCGGCAACAACACAAACAACTCCGAAACCAGCAACATCAGCAGCAACGAAACCGGCAACGCCACCACCAGCAACAACAGCAACGGCATCAAAGCCACCGACAACAACAACATCTCCAGCGAAAACAGCATCTCCGGTGGCAAGGTCACCTCGTCGGTATCCGACCCGACCACCGTGTCGCCACGGCAGAATTCCGCGGCGATACAGGACACCGTGGTGAACGGTTCGTCCTCCTCGAAAACCGAGGCATCCCGGCCGATCACCGAGACCGGCGACGCGCAGACCGGCACGCAACGGGCCGGTGTGAACCCGAACGATACGAACTCCTCGCAGCAGAACTCCAGGGTCGCCGGCTCGGACCAGACCGGTGCCTCCAACAGCGGCAGGCAGTCCCCCACACCGATCGCCGCCGGCCGCCAGAGCGGCCCCACCGGCCGGCAGGCCGCAGCCGACGAGCAACGCCCCGGGAACGAAAACTCTCTCCAGCAACGCACTGCAGCCTCGGAACCGAACGATCCGACCCTGCAGTCGAAAAAGCAAGCTACCGACGAGCAGTCGACGAAAACACAAACTGCGGACAAGCAGTCGACGGGGAACAACCGCAGCGACGAAACCGGTAACGAGCCACGTGCGGGTGTCGGCAAGCAGGGCCCGTCCAAGTCCCCGGAGTCCGTGCAGGCCGACGATCAGAGGGTCCCCTGGGATAGCGCGGCCGATGGACGTCCGTTGCAGAAGCTGACCCCTGAGCAGTTCAAGCAGTGGCGCGAACAAAACGACGGTGTCGCATTCCTCGGTGACGACAGCCATGCCGAGTTCACCGCGGTCGTCCATCCGGGCGAGATCACCGTGACGCGTACCGGCAGCGGAGAACATGTCGAACTGAAGGGCGGTATCGACGGGCTGATCGCGGAGCGCGGCATCACCGAGATCCGCGTCGGCCAGTCGGCCGGTCACACCGAAGGCTCCGCCCGGCCGCGCACCGATGGCAAGGATTCCCCGATCACCGCGGGCGCCCGGGATCCGCATGTCGCACAGGGTGATAGCCCTGCAGTCCACGAGAATCAGGAACCATCGCCGTCCGGCCGCACGCCGGCGGGCGACGCTACCGGACCGGCGTGGAAGGACCTCGGCGACGGCACGCCGTTGCAGGAGCGGACCGCTCAGGAGTTCCTGGCCGATCTGACGAAGTTCAGCGGTACCGCATTGCTCGGCGACCAGGCCCATATGAAACTCGTCGCCCGCGTCGACGGTGACAGCGTGCGCGTCGTCGACCACAACAACGAAGCCGTCGCAACGTTCGACAAGTCCGAGCCCGAGGCCGCCGGTCTGACCGCGCTGATCGCGGTCCACGACATCACCCACGTCAAGACCGCCGCGAGCGGAACCCGTCCCACCGTACGCCCCACCGACACGCGCGCCCCGGAAAACGGTGGCACACAACGGAATACATCCGCCGGCACGGACCCCGCCCGCACAACGACCAAACCCGATTCCGCCACACCCGGTGCCACAACCACCACCCGCGGCGGGGCGGCGCACCGCACCACCACCGACGGCGGCGCCATCCAGCGCGGCCCCGGCTCCGTCGCCAAGGAATTGCTGCTCCGGATCCCCGTGATCGGACACCTGTTCCGCCTCATAGGCGAGCTCCTCACCCGTGACCCCGCCAGCCGAACCATCCACTTCGAAGGCACCGAGGACCTCGTCCCCGCCCGCAACACCACCCGCATCCACAACGACGCCCCCCTCACCCTGCGCCGCAACCCCCGCACCACGACCACAAAAACCGACAACCACGACAACCGCACCGACACCGGAAACGGCCACACCAGCAGCCGCAACGACAACAGCCACACCGACACCGAAAACCGCACCGACACCGGCAACAACCGAACCGACAGCACCGACAGCACCAATGGCGCAGGCGACTCCCGCACCGGCACCGACACGAAACCCGACACCGGGTTCCCCGAACCCTGGTACCTCACAGAAAAACTCGCCGAGCAATTCCGTGTCGTCGTCCACGACGGCAAGCTCTACTCCGCCCGCACCGGCAAACTCGTCCACACCCCCGACAGCCCCGCCACCAGATGGCCCACCCGCACCCGCGGGCACCTGTTCGTCTCGGACCGCAACGGCAACCACTACATCGCCCCCGACCTCGGCTGGGTCCGCACCCACCAAGCGTTCGACGATCTCGGCATCCACGCGGGCGGCACCATCGAGGTCCATCACGGCGTCATAAAGTCCGTCACCGACTACGTCGGCCCTTACCTACCCAACCGCACCCGCCTGGCCACCGTCCTGGACGGCATCGAACGCACCGATGACTTCCGCCACCTGGACTACAACGGCAAACCGGTCTCCGACGAGGCATCCACCGGTTCGCGGGATAACGAATCCCAGCAAACCACCTCCCAGACACCACGATCCGGCGGGCACGACGACCCCCCGGACACCTCGGCGAACCCCGCCAGGGACACGACGCCCCAGACCGAGGAAACCCCCACCACCAGGGACGCAGCCACCCAGACCGACAAAACCCCCACCACCAGGGACGCAGCCACCCAGACCGACAAAACCCCCACCAGGGACGCGGCCACCCAGAGCGAGGAAACCCCCGAACAGACGCGGCAGCGGATCGCCGAGGCGGAAATCCGTGCAGCCCAGCAACGGCAGCACCACAACAACCTGATCATCGACTCCAAACAGCGGGTCGCCGATGCCAGGTATGCGCTGAAGGAGGCCACCCGGCAGGACCACACCGCGACCACCCGCACCACCGACGACACCACCCCGCACGACACCGTGGCCGCCGCCCGCAAATACGACGATGCGGTATCCCAGCACGTCGAGACGCTCAGGGACGCGGCCGAGAGCGCGCTGGCGACGCTTGCCGGGCCACACGAATCCGCGCCTCATGACGCCACCCCTGAGGAGGTCACGCAGTACAAACACGCAGCGGCGCGGGTCCGGCAGTATTACTTGGCGGCGCGTACGCAAATGAAGGCGCTCGAGCCTGAGGAACTGTCGACCAGGATGCAGCACGGCAGCGAGCTGGACGCCATGACGGCCATGCTCGAGGCGATCCACCGGGGGACCGGCAGGGTGATGCGGTGGAATCAGGTGTGGGCGACGCTGGGCGCCCGCGACGGCTGGATGAAGCAGATGAGCACTTCCCAGGGCAAAACGCTGGTGTCACTGGGGCATGCGCTGTGGAAGGCCTACCGGGAGGGGACCACCCAGGTGGTCACCACGACCGAGACACTCGCCAACAAAGCCCTCAAGAAGGACTTCGGGCCCACGGCGGATCTGCTGGGGATCAGGGCCGTTCGGTGGAACCCGGAGCAGAGTTTCGTCGAGTCGGACAAACCGACAATCCTGCTGCTGACCGATGGCGAGAACAAGACCGGCCGCCTGAAAGACAATCCGCCACCGGGTCGCACGGTCATCCTCGACGAGGTCGACGCAGTCCTGGTGCACCGGCAGACCGAGCACTATCTCTCCGAAGGCGGCGACAAGAAGGCGAGCCCGGAGCGAGCGGCCGAGGTCAACGGGATGCGGGCATTCCTGGAGAAGCAGCTCAAACTCGGCACCTTGACCGAGCAGGACTTCGGCCGCACGCCCGGACAGGTCAGCAGTCGAGTGGCGGTGACCGACACGGTGCGCGCCAAGGCCGAAGAGCTGTGGGGGCACGAATTCAGCACCCAGGAAGCCAAGGACTTCACCCGAGCGGTCGAGGCCGAATACACCAAGATCGAGAACCGGCATTACGTGGTCCACACCGACGCGGCGGGTAAGAAGAATATCGTCCTGCTCGATATCGATGGCAAACCGATGCGCGACGCCAAACTCTCGACCGAAAGCAAATGGCAGGACGGCATGCATCAGGCGGTGCAAGCCAAACATTATCTCGAAGAGATCGATGCTGAAACCGATCCCAATCGGATCAAAAAAATCACCGGTGAACAGACCTACAGCTCCGAGAACTACGACCAGATTTCGGGCATGTCAGGCACCCTCGACGGCGCTGCTACCGAAATAAAAGCAAATTTCCCGGTGCGCGGCATTATGCGAATAGATGATAACGTCCGCTCGCGGCTGCGCATAGAACCCGACCGGGTGTCAGGCACCGACGCGAAGCGTTTCGCCGACGCCCTCAACAAAGCCCTCGAAGTGCACGAGACCCAGCGGCCGGTGGCGGAGATCGCTCCCTATAACGACCAGGTCGCCAGATTCAGCGACATGCTCACCGCCAAGGGAATACCGCACCAGCATGTCGACGCCGAGTGGTTCCTCAAGCACGAATTTGCCGACTGGGTGCAGGGGCCCGAGAACACCGACTGGTTCAAACCCACCGAGCATGGCGACCTGCTGCGCGAGGGAGATGCCAACGCGCTGGCCGAAATACATTTGATGCACATCCAGGAGGTAGCCGGCAAGGAGGGCATGATCACGGTCGCCACCGGGCTGCTCGGCCGCGGCGCGGACATCGAGATCAGCGACAACGTCAACAATATCGGCGGGCTGCACGCGGGGATGCTGGGTCGCGAGCCCAACGTCCCCGACGAAGACCACCAACGCGCAGCCCGCGCGGGCCGCGGTGGGAAAAACGGCACCGCGGGTTTTCACACCGCGGTCACCGACGAGCTGTATGCGGAATCGCATAATCCCGGTGTGCCGATCGCCGTCTTCCACTACACAAGGGCCGCCGACGACCACACCAGGGCCGTCGCCGAGCTTGACCGGATCGCCGCCGAGCACGGCGACGACCCCGCCACGGCCCCGCACAACATCCAGGCCACCACCGCGGCGAAGGTAGCCGACGCCGCAGCACGGCTCGAGGCAGCGAAAGACGAGATCCTCGCGCTGACTCCACAACTGCAGAAGGAAGCCGCAGCCCGCGCCGAGTTCAACCGGACGCTCAGCCGCGCCACACCTTCCACCGAGCCTCCAGCGCCCACCGACACTCGGACCGGCAGCGCCCCGATCGATCACGCGGCCTCCCCCGCCAACACGCAGTCCACCGTGTCGGACAGCACCACCGTCCAGACCTCGGCGAACAGCGCGGCGGCTGCCCAGACCGGCATCACGAACACCGCGGGCAACCCGGCAACCAATAACTCACAGCCGAGCTCGTCGGGCTCCGGCCACGACGACTCGTCCGACATCTTCTCCCCGACACCGGGATCCGCTGATGCCGGCGCGATCACACTCCTCCACACCAGCCAGCTCCCCGACTGGCTGTCCAGCAACAAAGCCCTCCCCGGAACCCGGCTACTGTTCACCGACGAAACCCCGGCCACGACGGCCGAGGACGAAACTCAAACCACGACAGTCGAGCTCACAGGTGACGGCAACGTCCTCGTTCAGGACGTCAACGGCAAAGGTGATGTATCGGAATACACCCGTACTCGCAACGGCCTGCTCGGAATGGTTCAGGACAGGCACATCGGGACGCTCATCGTCATCCCCCCGCAACCATCGAACAACGCAACTACCGAGCCCGTCGAACCACAGCCTCACGCAAGCACAACGGACGACATCACAAGGACCCCCGGCGATCAGACTCGGTCGCCGTCACCGACCCAGTCGGATCTGCAGCTTCACGCCGATAATGTCTCCGAGGCCCAGCAGGAGGATCCGCCGTCCAACTTTGATCCGGAACCGACGAATAATGCCCAGTCGCCCTCGGACGAACAGCAAGCCGACGAGTCCGATCCCAACAGCTCCGATCCGACCTCGACCAGCCCCGGGATCCCGCACTCCAGTTCCTCGGATGACTCGGACTCCGGCCGGTCGGAGCACGGTTCGCAGTCGAGCTCGTCCAGCTCCGAGCACGACGACTCGTCCGATATCGTCTCGCAGGCTTCGGAAGCCGCTGATGGTGGCGTAATCGGGGCATTCACACCCGATGAATTTGCTGACTGGCTTTACCGGAACGACATCGAACCCGGCACCTCGCTACTGTTCACCGAACAAAATCTCACCAGGGTCGAATTCACACCCGACGGCCACGCCCTGGTTTATCACGAAACCAACGGAAACCGCCTGGAACGGCCCACCTCACTTTCCCCGGAACAACTATCCGAACTGGTTCAGAACAGGGCCGTCGGCACCGTCGACGTCTTCTCCCCGGAGCGGTCGACCGATACGCCCCGACCGGACGACACCGCCACACATCAGGAGACCACTGAGGACTCCGCGACGACGATACTCACACCCGATGAATTTGCTGACTGGCTTTCCCGGAACGGCATCGAACCCGGCACCTCGCTACTGTTCACCGAAGGAACCCTGACCACCGTCGAATTCACACCCGACGGCGACGCCCTGGTTTATCACGAAACCAACGGAAACCGTCTGGAACAGCCAACCTCACTTTCCCCGGAACAACTATCCGAACTGGTTCAGAACAGGGCCGTCGGCACCGTCGACGTCTTCCCCCCGAAGCGGTCGACCGATACGCCCCGACCGGACGACACCGCCACACATCAGAAGACCACTGAGGACTCCGCGACGACGATACTCACACCCGATGAATTTGCTGACTGGCTTTCCCGGAACGGCATCGAACCCGGCACCTCGCTACTGTTCACCGAAGGAACCCTGACCACCGTCGAATTCACACCCGACGGCGACGCCCTGGTTTATCACGAAACCAACGGAAACCGTCTGGAACAGCCAACCTCACTTTCCCCGGAACAACTATCCGAACTGGTTCAGAACAGGGCCGTCGGCACCGTCGACGTCTTCCCCCCGAAGCGGTCGACCGATACGCCCCGACCGGACGACACCGCCACACATCAGAAGACCACTGAGGACTCCGCGGCGACGATACTCACACCCGATGAGTTTGCTGACTGGCTTTCCCGGAACGGCATCGAACCCGGCACCTCGCTGCTGTTCACTGAACAAAATCTCACCAGGGTCGAATTCACACCTGATGGTGATGCCCGAGTTTATCGCGAAACCAACGGCAACCGTCTGGAACGGCCCACTTCCCTTTCTCAGGAACAACTGTCCGATCTGGTCCAGAACAGGTCCGCTGGCACAGTCACCGTCTTCCGCCCGGAGCCGTCGGACCACGCAGCTGCCGAACCCGTCACGCCACCGGCCGCTACGCTCGAACCGGAAAACGCCGACCGGCATCAGCGGACCCCGCTCGATTCTTCCCCGGATGTTCCATTCAATTCTTTCTCGGATATTCAACGGGTCGCCGAGCCGACGACGTACGAGGACCTTTCGCTGTCGACCGAACAGCAAACCGTAAGCCCGCCCCCGGAGCAGTCGCGTACTCCGCAGCCGTCGGGCGAGGAGCATTCGCCGTCGACCGAACAGCAGTCACAGCATCAGGGGCAATCCGAACTTCCGGCGGACATCCCCACGATCGAAATCACGCCTCCCGCGGAGGACATTCCCACGATCGTGGACGAGGGCCTCCCGTCGCCGACCATCAAAACGAACCCGGCGCGACAGCAAGTCGACATTGTGGACCCGGATCCCAACACGCACCAGTCTTTCGAGGCGGAGGTCGTCACCCCCGCAGAGAATCCGGCCGAGCACCCCACCGATGTCCGACCTGAGAAGGTCGATGTCGAGGAGGCCCAGCAGGGGGAGCGCAGCAAGGCGCAAGAGGAACCCGACCCTCCGGCGGACATCCCCCCCATCACCATCGAAATCACACCTCCGTCGGAGGGGGATTCTCACAAGCCGGGCGATCCCACTACCAAGAACGCGCCCCCGCCGGACGGTGCGCCCCCGCCGGACGGTATCAATCCGTGGATCCGGAATTTCGGTACCCAGCGTGACGGCGCCCAGGGAATGAGCCACATCACCGATATCCCGCAACGGACGGTCGAATGGCTGCACGAGCAAGTCTTCGGCCTGGTGGGTCGGGATGAGAAATTCCAGGCCGCCGTGCGCGGGGTACTGACCTCCCAAGCGCTCTCCGGCGAGTGGGCCCGCCTGCTGAGCAGGTCCGGCATGCCCCTGCGGGTGACGTATCGGGGCAAGTTGTACCCGATTGTGCTGCGTCTGGTCCTGCCTGTCGTCGGCCCGTCGCAGGAGCAGATCGCGCCGGTGAAGGGCGAGCCGCCGGTGACCTCTCAGCGCTGGGGGATTGGCACCTTCGCCACCGCTCGAACCGCCGCCAGCGGCACCCTTCGGGCCTTCACGTATGCGTTCTCCCCCGCCTGGAATAGGTACTATAACGCGTTGCGCAATGTGGTCTTCTCACTGCAGCCAAGCCTCATCTACAACCAGGTGACCGGCCGTACCGACGTCACCAAGACGGTTCAGTCGATAGTCAAGGTCCGCAGTAAGGGCCCTTCGAGACCTTTCGACCACAATATGGTCTGGCAGGCACGCCTCAACAATGACGGCGTGCGGGGTGTGCTGGGGCCGGAGGTGCCGACCACCGGCTGGCAGGACATCGGTACCGCGCCGGACACATTGCTGGTCTGGCACCCCAAATACCTGGCCGACGCAGGTGCGCAACCGCCGAGGATCGATCGGGCAAGGCCCGAGACCGTGCCCGCACCGATCCGCCGTCTCCGGGAAGCGTCTCCCCTGTATGGCGTGGTCGGTATTCCGAACGCTGACCAGATCCTCGCCGATGTCATGGCGTCGTTCGGCACGCATCTCTCCGATATCCCCGACGCATCCGCCGTACAGCTGCTGGAGTTTTTCTCCGAGGGCAATCTCCGCAGCAACATCCCGTTGGCGTGGGGCGACGCGACCGTTAGCGACATCCCGCTGGGGTGGGGTGGCTCGGTGCCCAGCCCGACCTTGAAAACCTCTTCGGGTGACGTGATCGGTTATCTGGAGTTGGTCGTTGCCGACATGCGTGGTGGGACCGAGCTCACCGGCCCCACCATGCAGAACTCCGTGGTCGAATCCAACGTGGTGCGGATAGTGGCGACGCAGGACAATTCCATGACCACCAACGCTCTCGGTCTGAATGTGACGGCCACCGCGGGTTTGGGTTCGGGCCCAACCGACCCCGTTACCGGCATCGCACCCATCGGCGGCCAGGTCGGCCTCACGGGTGGCGCGACGCATCAGGTCAGTAGCGCCAACAGTTACGGCGGCAGGGCCTACACCTCGCACAGTTTGCGCCTCGCGCAGAAGGAGGAGGGTCTGCTGGACGTGACGCCCGACATGGTCGTCCAGATGAGACTTGTCCGCCCCAAGGGTCCCCCCGTCGAAGCGGCACCGGGGACGCCGCTGCACGGGGGTCGCGCCTATCCGGTCAATATGATGGTGCCCTCACTGAAAGCCCTCGGTGAGGAACCGACCAAACCCCTGTACCTGCCGGCCGAGATCCTGCACCTGTGGCAGCTCGGGGTGTCCGTTACCCCGCTCCAGGTACTCGGTCTGTATCCGGTGTTCGCACGGGCCTGGCAGCACCTGTCCGACCGTGGTTTCTTCCCCTTCGGCCAGAACCCCCAGGGCCTGCTGGACAAGATCACCCAGGATGCCGTCGACGAACAGCGCCTGAACAATCTTCGCAATTTCATCCAGATGATCGGTCTGGCCGGTCGTCGCTCCGGAGTGGACGAGGCGACCGACGGCGGCATCGAGGAGGTGTTCGAGCTGCCCACCCTGACCGGCATCCGGCGCTTCACCGTCACGCTGAACACCAAACGCCGCTATCTCTCACTGGATCCCCATGAGGGTGTCTCCCACGACTGGACCTTCCCCGATATCCAGACGATGAACTACTACGGCTCCAGCCTTCTCGGAGACGAGCAGTTCACCAAGACGCCGTTCGGGTGGAATTTCGGCCCCACCGGTTCGATCACCGATCCCTTCAGTAGCAGTGGCGGCACGTGGCTCCAAGCCATCACCTCGGTGTTTACCGGCATAGGTTCGAAATCCGAGACACGAGATCGCGGTTTCGGCATCGGCGAGGAGGTGTACAACTTCAGCCCCGAGACCGGTACTCAGGTATTCACCGTGCCCACCACCACCGAAGGGGTTTTCACCGACAGCCACCGCGCCAACCCCGAACGCGTCACCGCCCACGGCAACATCCGCATGGCTGTCCCCACCTTCCGGACCCTTGACGAAAAACCCGCCAACACACCGCGGCCCGCCCCGGCGACGGTCCGCGATCTCACCGACGAGGACATCCGGCAACTCGCACTACCATCGAAACTTCGCGAGCCCTTCAACCTGGACCGGAGCGCCGGCGCCGGGGAACTCCAGGAGGTCGTGGCCAAACTCGTCGACGCCGTCTTCGTTCAGGAAATCGTCGCCGCCCAAAAAGCCGCTATCGCCCACAAAGCCGCCGCCCGGGACGCCGCCGCCCGGGACGCCCCGCCGATGCCGGGAGCCTTCCCTGCGGACCTCACCGAGGATGGGTACGAACTACAGGTTGTGCGCGGTGGTTCGCAGGCGCCCCCGCCGGTGTCCGACGTTAACCAGAGGATCGAAGACGAGCCCGACCTGGAGGCGCAACTACACGACGCGCTCGCCGCGGTCAGCGGACAGGCCTCGAATCCGGCGTCCATGGCCCACGGGGTCATCCATACCGCACTCTCCCCGCACCACATGCTCTCCAGGGCGCTGCTGATCTATGACGGCAGGTACGTCTTCGCAGTCACAGTCCCCGGCCTGGGGCCCGATATCCACGCCATCGTCGAGATCGAGGGTTACATCACCGACCTCGAGGTACGTCCGGAGCCGGAACAGGGCTTCGAACATTGGCTCGAGTCCGTCGACTTCTCGACCAAGGGCAAGAGCGGCCAGCTCGGCTGGGCGCTTGGCACCACCGGATCCATCTACACCGGCCAGACCATCGATCTCGCCGGGATCTTCACCCCTATCCATCAGCATGTGTCCACCGACACGAAATCCTCCGCCGCCACCGACGCGACCGACAACATCCGTGTCATCTCCGACTATGGCGCCCGCTCCTGGGGGGTCTCCGGGACCGTCCATCTTGTCGTCCGGGTGAAGGGCGGCACCGAAATGCTGTTCGCCGGCAAACCACTCGGCGCTCTGACCCGCGTCATCGACCTCCCGAACGGCGTGAAGTATTCCGTCGTCGCCAACGACCTGCACAATAACCCCGAACTGCTCGCCCTCGCCCAGGCCAGCACCGCCGGCAACGCCCTGGGCGGTACCGGCTCCACAATTCCCGACGCAAAACCGCGCAATCGTGGGCTGCCCTGGACGTTCATCCGCAGTGGTGGTGACCTCGGGTACGCCAGCGCCGCCGAAGTCAAGGTCACAGGCGGTCGTAATGCCTTCCAGGATCTTGTTGTCCGGCTCGTGAAGCAACAGGCTCCCGGTGTCACCACACCCGGCTCGGGCACCTACAACGACACCGTCTTGCCCCTGATCAACGAGTTCACCACCAGCTTCGGTAAGCGCACCCTCCCCAACGCCGGACCCGACGGACGTATCGGCTTCAGCTTCCCCTACCGCTCCCGGAGCGGTCTCCGCAAAGTCACGATCGTGTTGTCCGCACGCCCGGACACCGACCTGCACAAGGTGACCGGTAGAGAGGTCCCCACCACCTCCGCCCTGGACAAGGTCTCCGGCCACTCCACCGGCGACGGGGCCGCCCTCGTCGTTCCCGGCGCCACCATGGTCGGCGAATCTCACACCAGCACCAACAAGTACGGCTTGTCCGTCGGCGGCCAGTTCGTCAGCCAGCGCCCCATGTTCACCGTTGCCTTCCAAAATGACAAGAGAGAGGGCCAAATCCAGACTTCCAGCCGCGATCGGCGCGACTGGATACACAGTGGCGGCAGCACTACCGAATTCCCCGACGTCCTTTATCTGTTCACCGTCGAGGTCAGCTCGAGACCCGATCACGATCCGCTGCTGAACTTCCTGGTGCTCAGCGTTATCGCCGGTCTCGTCTACGGCGGACGGGCCCTGTGGAACCTGCTGGACATCTGGGTGCTGAACCTCCTGATGCACACCCTCGCCCACAGCGGCCAACTCCCCTTCGGGATCCTTGCGCCACCGGCCGCCCCACCGGCACTGACACCGGCGCCGGCACCGGCGCCGGCACCGACCAACGTCTCCCGCGGCAAGCTGACCGCCGAGGTCAGCCTCCGGTTCCACACCAGAGAAACGCGAGAAGTAGGCGACACTGCCACCATCCCCCGCATCACTCCCCGCATACTCCAGTCCAACCCCACAGTCCCCCGCCCGCCGGCGCCCGCGGACTCCATCGCCATCGACATGGAAATGTCCAGCGATGCGCGGGCCCTGTTCGCCGGACCGGCCTGGGTGCCTACCATGCCGTTCGAAATCTACTCATTCGACGGCGCCGAACAATTGGCCCAGGTCCTCGGCGCCGACCCCGCCTTCGCCTCCCTCGCCGATGGCGAGCAAATCTTCAACCCCCACTCCGCCGAAGCCATATTCTCCCGCCTGAACACCCTGGCCGCGAGCGGCCGTGTCACCGTCCTGAGCCCCGCCGCCGCCCTTCCCTTCCTCAGCGCCGAGGCGCCTGCGGAACCGCTGCCCGGGCCCCCGGAGCTCGCCGAGGGCGTCCACGCCACCGACACCACCGTCAAACTCACGCTTTTCCCGGCCAACCTCGTAGAGACAGACGACGGCGTCGCCATCGACCACTTCGACTTCACGGTCTACGGTTCCCAAGTCCAGGGGAGCTCCACCTTCAGCCCCACCGTCACCTTCGGCGTCAGAAGCGAGCTCACCCCGGACAACGCCAACCAAGGCACACCCAACCTCCCCCTTATCGGTACACACCGCACGCAGGGCAATGCTGGTTCCATCGCCAGCGTCAGGCGCTACCTCCTGCGCTTCGGCGGCAACGGAACGGCCGGGTACGTCGTCCAGGCCGGCGTTGTCCTCGAAATCACCAACCGTACCGGCACCTACTGGGTCGTCGGCAACGCCTGGTTCCGGACCATCGAGAAACCACCGCTCAGGGACACCGGCGAATCCCCGTCCCCGACGCAGGAGAATGGGCAGCAGTCGAACATCGCGCCCCCCGGCGCTGGGATGGGGCAGTCGCTTGCCGTGCCACGGAGCGGAACCCCACCGCGCGGAGACGGCTCGGCCGGTGCGGGCGGTCCGGTGGCGATGGCCGCCCTCGACACCCCCATCAAAGATCCAGCGGAAACCGAGCAGATCGTCCCCGCCGCGGAACCCCAGCACCAGCCGGAGCAGACCGAGCAGGCCCAACAGACCGAGCCGCAGCAGCAGAGCAGCGATGCCGGCCGCTCCGAGACCAATAACGATGCAGGACTGGACAACTCGATGAAACAGGTCGAGCCGCAGCAGCAGAGCACCGATGCGGCCGCCCATTCCGACACCAATAATGATGTAGGACTAGACAACTCGACCAAGCAGACCAAGGCGCAGCAGCAGGGCACCGATGCCGCCACCCACTCCGAGACCAATAATGACGTAGCACTGGACAAGTCGGCCGAGCAGGCGCAACAGCCAGCGCAGCCCAAGGCATCTACCGGCGACCAGCACTCCGAAACGGAGCGGCCCAAAGCCGGTGCGGCAGAGGACGACAACCCTAGCGAAGCTCTGCAGCCTTCGCCGACCGGCGTCCGGCGGCAGGGCCCGCGATCGGACACTGTGGGTGGCATCGTCGCACCGGCAGGGCATGTCTGGGAGTCCATGCCCGCCGACGGTGATTGCTTCTTCTATGCCCTCGAGCGCGTTGTCTACCGGGACGACCCACCCCTCACGCAGGCCGTACTGGACCAGCGGATCACCGAGCTGCGCGCGGAGGTCGCCGACGAGATCAGAGCGAATGTCGAGGACTACTTCAGGCAGTTCTACACCGTCATCGACTGGGCCGTAGCCGAACCTCACGCCGGAATTCTCGACCGCGCAGAATTGCGAGCCCTGATTCAGGCACGGGAGAACTTCCAACTCCTGGCCCGGTTCCACCAGCAGATCCGGGCAATAACCAACCGAGGCGTCTGGCGGAACGCGATCAGCCACCTGGTACCCCGAGCCGCCAGCGCCGTAATCAACCGCCGAGGGCTTCTGCTGGGCTTGCAGAGCGAGGCGTACAGATCGGCCGGAGTGATCCTCGGTGAAGACACCACCGCAGCACCCGACGCCTCGGTCCTGATCTACAGGAGCCATTACTACCTCGCCGTACAGACCGGACAGCGCGCACCGCGCTCGCCGGAGCGTTCGCCCTCGCACGAGCAGCACATGGAACACTCACTCGGCAAGGACTGGGCGGAGATCGCAGCCCGGTTCGGCACGAATTTCCAACGGCCCTCGAAGAACTCGTTCGGGAAGTACGCCCCGAGCCCTTCCGAAATTACGGTGCTGGGTGACCAGTTCAGCGGATGGTACATCTGGCGGCAACCTGATGGCTCACCGAACCGTGGAATGCACGATGCCAATGACAAACCGGTGACGGCAAACCTGGATGAAGTGCTTGCCAACGACGAGATCACCGTCGTCCGTGTCTACAACCAACTCGAACACCGCAGCACCCCCGCGGCCGAGGATCCCAACCCGAGCAGACCTGGAAGCTCACACTCCGATTACTCCGAGAGCGTGTACTCCCAAGATTCGAAGGGCACCCCTTCCCCCGACCGGCCGGCCGATGGTCCGCGGCCCGACTCGCCCGGCTCCACCCACGACGACGAGTTCAGCCAACCGCTGTCGCACAACACCACAGACCCCCAGGACGCTGACATCGATCCCGATTTCTTCGGTCTGGGCGGTCTGGGCGAGAAGATCGAGCACAACTATTTCATCGGTCTGGGCGGTCTGGGCGGTCTGGACGAGACGATCGAGCACAACCCCATATCCATAGACCGGCAAAAGCCCATCGCGGACGACGAGGGTTCCCGGCCTGCTAGCAGCAGTGGCGAGCAGTCCTCCTCGACGCACGGTAACGAGCAGTCCGTGCCCGCAGACAGTGCGCGACAGGTCGAGCCGTCGAGCGTCGTGCTACCTGCCGACGTGCCCGAGGATGCGGTGGAGCTGCCGGGAGTCGACGGCGTACGGCCGATGCGGCCCGAGCAGCAGAACCGGCTCGCACAACCGCAGCAGCAGGAGTCTTCGCCGAATTCGCCTGGTGTCGAGCCCACGGCCTCCGCAGCGGACGACAGTTCTGCACAGTCCATGCCGGTGGGCAGCAACGTCGACACCCGCATCCGCGTGCCCGGCCCCACCGAACAGCGTGACACCTTCGCCACCGCCGGATTCCTCGCGACGTTCGACGGCGCCGAATACCCCGACGGTACGAAAATGCGTTTCTCGCTTCCCCAAGGTTCGATAACCGCTGTATTCGCCGACGGTCACGTGGACATGTCGGACGACGTGCATGACATGTCCATTAAAAGCGAGCACTCGATCGCTGGTTTTTGGAGCTATCTCCGACGCCAGGGTGCGGCATTGAAATCAGGTGACGTAACGGTAGTTCAACCGGCTTTGGCCGGTTCCGTCGCCAGCCGTGTCTGGGGGATTTCCGCCTTCGGAGAGAAGATAGCCGGCAACGGCTTCACCGCCGGGGCGATTATAAAATTCCGAGACGATTCCGGAGCCAAGACCGCTGTCGTCCGCCATGACGGTAACCTTGAAATTCGCGACCCCGGATCCGAACCGGCCGCCGAGTTCCCGGTCATAAGCGGCCAGGAATTCTATAATTCAATTCGCGACCATGGGCTGAATTATGTCGAGATCACTCTCCCCCTACCTGAATCCTGGCGCCCGAACCCCCCGGGAGTGAACGGTACATTCTCCGCCTACAGCGACGAGCAGTCCGAGTTCACGGAGCGTCCCAGCGGCGTGCCCGAGGATGCGGTGGAGACGCTGGAAGTCAGCAACATACAGTCGGTGCAGCACGAGCAACAGAACCGTGCACCACCGCAGCAGCCGCAGTCTTCGCCGAATTCGACTGGCGTGAACGAAGACCCCGATTATTTCCTCGGTCTGGTCGGTTTGAGCGGTCTGGTCGGTCCGGGTGAGCTGGGCGGTCTGGGCGAGCTAGGTGAGCTGGGCGGTCTGGGCGAGCGCAGCCCCATCCCCGAAGGCCAGCAAGAGCCCATTGCGGAGCTCGCCGGCAGCACACCCACGAAGAACGATGGATCGAAGAACGGCAGCGATGCGGGTGATCCGCGGACGATCCATTCGCCGACGGCCGGCGAGGATTCCTCCTCGACGTACAGTGACGAGCAGTCCGAGCCCGCGCAGCGGCCCAGCGATCTGCCCGAGGATGCGGTGGAGACGCCGTATCGGGGTGTCGACGACCGGGTCGCTGCAATATGGGAACAGCTCGACCATGGCTGGGATGCGGGAACCGCTATATGGTATGTCGACGCTTATGACGAGCTGTATCAAGCAACGTTGGGTCCGGTCATCGGAGACGACTCATTGCGTCGGGTCTACCTCGCTTTCGAGGGGAGGTACATAGGCGAAATCGACACGAACCGGTTGCGGCAACTGCTCGAAGCGGCGGGAGTCGGCTACGTGCAGGCGCCTACGGCATCCTGGGTGACCCCGGTGCCTTCCGCCGTCTCGGACCCGTCGCGCGATTCGGCGGTGCCCGATCTCAGCCCGCCGTTGCCGCAGGATCCTGTGGGCCCGATCCAGTCGGATTCCCAGCCCACACCGCAGGAATGGGTGCCGGTGCACAGTACCCGCGATCCGCTGTTCACCGCACTGGCCCGGGTGTTCAATATGGACGATTCGCTGAGTCTGCGCACTGCGCTCGCCGATCAGATCGGCGAGTATTTGCGCGATTACGCGATAGTCTTCGAGCCAGAACAGCGGCAGTCCATCCATGCTCCGGAGATCGCCCGCCGGCAGAATTTCGACATATGGCTGAAGACGTTGACTGATCCGGCTGAAGTCGAACAGTGGAGGTCGTGGGGACAGGCCGAGCAGCAACGCTACACCGACCAGCATCTGGGTGAAGCTGCCGAACGGCTGAAGCGGGCGATGGCAGATCTACGGAATCCCGGGATCGATTTCGGCCGCCGCGCCGCCGCCGGTCACGACCTGACACACCGGGAATTGCTGAAACTGGTGGGTGATCGGTTCAATGCGAATCTCGTCCTGGACTATCACCGGACCGGACTGCCGACCCACTCGGTGGTCAATCGTCGGCTATCGACTATACACGTGCGGCAATCCGCTCTGGGCCATTACGAGATAGGGGTGAATTCCGACGGCTCGCTATTCGCGTGGATGAACCCGCTCGAACCCGCTACCCATCCGGCTACTGTTCCCGGTGCAATACCACTGAAGGATATTCCGGCCTCGTACGATCGCATTGTGGCATCCCGGCAGATACCATTGCTGGATGGTGCCGCGCTCGGCAGGAAATACCTCGGCGAGAACCGGCCGATTCGGCACCGGACGATTCGACACCGGACGTGGCTCGGGCTGCGCAGTCGAAAGGTGGTGGATCGCAGAAACCGCAAGTTCACATCAGACACAGTCAATATACCGACCCACTATATGACACCGGAAGAACGCGAACAGCACCGGATATTCGTGGGCCCCGATGGCAGGTTGTATCAAGCGCGCGACGGCGCTCCGTTCCACGCACCGGCCGGCGCGAAATTCGTCGCGGACGAGTTCGGCAACTGGTACGCCGGCAATACGCACCTGGTGCGGTACCACTCGTCGTTCCTCGGCGGGAAAACGGTCACCGCCGCCGGCTACCTCATGGTGAACAACGGATTGCTCGAGGTGATGACCGACCACAGCGGGCATTACCATCCTCGGCCGAAGATCAACGACTACTTCCTCGACCTGCAGAGACGACGAGGCCTCAGAGTCGCACCCGGATTCCAGAGGAAGGCCGTCGGCCCGGACGACACGACGGGCATCAACGGCCCTGTGCGGGAGCGAGTCGGCGAACTGGCGCGGCAAACCGCCGAGGTCGATTGGCAGCTACGGCTCCTTGACGCACAGGACGGGTTGCTCGAAAGCTGGGAGAGTCGCAGCGGAAACACGTCGGCGGTCACGGATAAGCTACTTGCAGAACGCCTGAATTGGGCGCAGCGGCAGCAAGACCTCGAGAATTGGCGGCAATCGCTCGAGGCAGGGACCGTGCGTCCTTCTCTGGACCTGGACCTCTGGGCGCATCCGGCGCCGCGTCGCCGGCCGGACGGCGCGTACGACGAGCACGACCGGATCGTGCCACCGAACGCTCCGGAAGGCTTGCGCGGAACCGGCACGACGATAGGGACGACAGCCGCGCGCGGCCGGACCCGGCAGCTGGCGAACTGGTGGAACGAGTACGGCAAGCAGTGGTGGAACGATCTGCACTTCTCCGATCTGTCATCGGAATTCCAGTACCGCCTGGTCACCGATTACCCCGGACTACGCAATGCCGACGGTATTCCCGCCGAGGTACGGAACACACTCAACCGGAGCTATATCCAATCCGCGCTACAGAAGCAGGGATATAACCCCGCACGATCGGAACTCGAGCAGCAGCGCAAGGACAACCTGGGCCATTTATTGGTGAACCTGTACACTGCGGAGCTCGAGGCCCTCTTGGTCGCCGAGCAATCCGGAATCGACACACCACCCGTATATCTGCTGAAGGCCGATCCCGACGCATTCGGCGGACGCGGTGCGGCGGTCATGAGCTTCGGAGATATAGATACCGCGACTTCACTGTCATGGTACGTCCCCAGAGGCCGCATTTCGATGGCCTCGATGAGCCACGATCTCACCACGTCGATGAGCGCTCTGACCAGCGGAATGCAGCTCTACGTCACGACGAAAAGCAAATATCCGGATCAGCCTGCGGCGGCGGTGGTATGGGTCGACTACAAGAATCCGTACCAATTCGGTGAACTGGCGCAGGGACTGGACGGCCCGGTACTCGACGGCGCCGGCCGATTGCAGAACGCGCTGTCCGCGTTCGACGAAGCCCGCCGGATCAACGCGCTGGGCGAATCGGATCACAGCATCGGGGTATCCGGTCTCGGATTCGGCGAGATCCTTGCCCGGCGCGTCACACGTAACAACGCACCCGCACACGTGACAGACGGCAGCCGGCCCGCGATTCCTCCCCGAACCAGCTCCCTACCGCATGTGCGAGGGGCCGAAACCTCCACGCAGGGAGCCAAAACCTCCCTGCGCACCCGGCTTCCTCATACGTTCACCATCGAGGTTCCCGGCCGCGACACCTCCGTACCGCATCCGCAGCGGGACGATATCTCCAGACAGAACCGGGTTCCCCTCCGGAGCACCTACGAGTGGGTCTCCGGTTCCCTACTGCATACCAAGCAGTCCGATACGATCGGTCAGCGGCGATCGGACCGGGAGACGCAACAGACCCGACCGAAGCGTCCGTTCGGCATCCAGGCAACGCTGGTGCCGCCACGCTATGTGCGCTGGCCGGGCCTCGAGACACACGGGCGGTACGGCGAAACATTACGGGCCGAGATGGCCCGGCCCCCCGGAACGGCCCGCCCCGGACGGGATAACCCCCAGAGAACCGACGGCAGCACGCACATCCACACCGCCGACACCCCACGCGAGCCCTCCAGCGCACCGCGTGCTCTGCAACGCCTGGTATCCCGTATCGATGGCCGTGGCATCTTCGGCGGTCCGAGAATATCGCGGGCAGCGCAACACACCCAAACCCCGCCGACCGAGCGCACCCCAGGCCGTATCAGCGCCCTGTTCCGACGGCTCGTGCGCCAATCACTCAGCCGCACAACCACTCCCACTACGAACCTGGCATCGAGCACCACCCACGGTGACGGCGCCACCGCCCACACAGCCGTCACGAAACGCCACGCCGACCTCGCACTCGTGACAGACGGCAGCCGACAGCATGCCACCGCCCCCGAATCGTCGGCGCCCGCACAACAACTCCCGGCACCCCGGACCGGCACGTCCGATGGATACCTTCCCGGCGGATATTCGATCAATGTCTGCGCGCCGCTCACCGCGCAGCGAGTTGCTGCCGGCACCAACAGCACCCACATGCGCCCCCCCTACGGCCCAGGCGGCTTGGCCGGACTTGCCAGTGCGGTCGGACTTGCTGGGATCAGCCCCGAAGAATTCGAAGAGTACGGCGGTGAGAACGCACAAGGTGAAGGCGCACAACTACAACCCTTCGCCAGCCACGACGCCATCGCCGAAATCTTGAAAACCCATCCCGAACTCGGGCCCGGCTCCCACGCCATGATCGCTGCCACCCTCACCACCACCGATCAGCACGGTGCCGGCGCACATTCCTATTACCTGCGCCACAACAACACAGACGTTGTCCAAGCGAACCCGTTTACCGGCGCCGAAACCCCCCTCACCCCACACGACCCCACCAAAATCAGCGCCCTGCACGCCATCTTCATCACCCCACAAGGCCAGCCGATCACCATACCCGGCCACCCCCGCACCATCGGCAACGTCCGCATCGGCGCCAGTGACGGGTCGTCACACCTGGCCATTGCCACCAATTCCGTTGCGGCACATCGGCCCACGCCCGCATTCGAACCGCCGGCACACTTCCTCGCCCACGATGCGCGAGATCTGCAGCTGGCCAAGGCGATCGGACTGCATCATCGCGCCGACGCACTCACCGGCCTGTTCCAGGATCCGGGGCCGCGGCTACGCGCGCTCGAGAACCTGCACACCGACCTGACCGGCCTGGTGCCCGGCGATGTGCAGGCGAAGGTCCGGGAGCTCACCACCGTCCGGCGGCTGACGGATCTCCTGCGGGATCGGGGAATTCTGCCCGGATCGACGGCGCCGACCGTGGCGCACGTCGATCGGTTGCTGACCGATTTCCATGCGGGGGCGGCCGGCGCGGTGACCCCGTTGCACCATGCCCTGCTACTCGATGTGCTCGACAATCTCAAGGTGAAGGGCCGGGCGCTCACGGTCGACCAGGCCCGTGCCGGGTACCTGCAGTTCCGCACCCGCACCGCCGCGACCCTCGGCGACCGGGCGGTGACGATCGGTGACCTGCCCGCCGAATTCGATCGGCTCACCGGTTCCGGGGTCGTGCTTCCGGCCCGGTTGCTCATCGCCGGTGCCGGGCGCGCCGGTCTGCGCCGGGTGGGCGACCGGATGGCCGCGGATCTGCTGCCGAAATTGCGTGCCGCCGACGCGACCCTGGTGCACGAGATACCCCGTGAGATGAACTTCACCTGGTTCGGTGGCGAACTCACTCCGACGGCACTGGCGAACATCAAGGCGTGGGTGAAATCCGCGGGGAATTCGGACTGGGCGTTCACGCTCTGGACTCAGGGTGGCTACGACAAGGTTCGCGCCCAGCTGGAACAGGACCCGGACATCCGGGCGGCCGCACACAAATTCGTGATCCGCGATGATCTGCGTGACCTGGTCGCCGAGGTGGGCGGCGGGGAAGTGGCTGCTATTTACGAATTAAGCCTGCAGACAGGGGCTTTCAACCTGGTCTCGGACATCGGCCGGTATGCGGTGCTGACGTTGCGCGGTGGCGTGTACGCCGATGTGGACCTGGCCCCCGGTGCGGTGAAGCTGGCGGACCTCGAGCCGATGTTCCTGCACGAGGACGATGTTCCGGTGTTCGGCCCGGGGATTCGTGACCGAGAGGATCTGGAGGCGGAGGAGTTGCAGGAACTGCCCGCCGCGGAGCGGTTGCAGGCCGCGGTCGAGGGCAAATATAGGCGGGGGGTGCTGGGCAACCACTTCATTGTGGCGCCGCGGAATTCCCGGTATCTGGCGGACCTGATGACGGCGGTCCCGGAGCGGTTCGTTGCCCGTTACCATGAGTCCGACCGTGCCGCGATCCAGGCCGACCGCGCGCAGCTCGAGCAGATGTTGAGCAGGCTGGCGGCGGCCGAGGGCGAGCCGGAACGCACCGTGCTGGGACGGGAGTACCAGAGCCTCCTGGAATCGCTGCGGACCGGTGGCATCGAGGCGATCCCGGCCGCTGTGCTGCGCCTGCATCAGCTGGCTACGCTGCGCGGCGTGCTGCCGCCGCGGCTGGCCCGGGCTGCTCCCGGTGTCAGCGGTCCGCTGCTGATGCAGCCCCTGAGGGACGAGAGGAGCGTGCACGGGTCGATCGCGAACTATGCCGTCCGGGTGTTCGGGCTGGCGTCGTTGGCCGCGGAAGACTATGCCGCCGCGATGGATCCGGCGATTCTGGCGACCTTCAAACCGCTGGGCTGGCTGACCGACGAGAGCGAGGCACAGCTCGGTCACACAGCGATTATGATAATCCCGGGCCTCGCTCCGAAGCTGGTGCCGGTGACCCCGGCCCCCACGACAGAGACTACCGCGGTGACGCCCGCGCTCACGCACGATCAGCGCCGGGAGGCGGCCCGGCTGCTGTTCGCCGGCGAGTTCGCCGGCCCGCTGGACATGGCACGGCAGCAGGGCCGCGAGGGGGTCCTCACCCTCCGTGACGTGCTGTCGGCGACCGACGATCCAGGGGCAGGGGTGGCGGCCGCGGCATTGACCCAGGTTCTGCAGGCCGCCGATCCGGAGCAGGCGTTCACCGAATTGCGTGCTCAGCACTGGGCTCCGAACCATGCCCAGCTGCAGGCGCTGCGGGCGGCCGGACTCGAGCTGATCACGGTCGAGCCCACCGGCGACTGCCTGTTCGAGTCGTTCGTCATCGCCACGGGCAGTGTGAAGGATCACCTGAGGGTCCGCGCCGAGGCCGTCGGCCACATCGCGGCGAACCGGGCGGCCTTCTTCGCGCTCTACAACCCGCCGGGCGTCGCTGAGCAGGATCGGGCGGCGCGGTTCGACGCGGAACTGCAGCGGTTGCGCGCGGCCGGGGTGTACCAGAACGACCTGGCCGATCTGCTGCCGCGGGCGATCATGGAATCACAGCACACGACGATCGCGATCCTCGACGACCGGTGGCCCGCGCCGATCGGCGATCCGGCCACCGCGAGCGCGGTGCTGGTGCGCGTCGATTACGGTGGCGGCCACTATCACGCGGGCGTCCGACCGGCGGCCGCCGATCTCGGCGGGCAGCCGAGCCGGCAGCACTCCGAGCGCGCGCAGCAGCAGGCGCCGGCCGCCACCGCCCAGCGGTCCGGCCCGGCGGCGTGGCAGCCCATGGGCGATGTCGCGGATCCGCAGTCGTCCCTGCCAAATGCGCTTCAGGCAGTGGGATCTACCCCCGAGTCCCACGGTGAGCACCCCCTGGCAGGTGGTTCCCGCACACCATCAACCCAGCCCACGCTGCGCACCCACATCAACAACATCTACCCACCCGATGGCATGTGGGAATCACAGCTAGGGGACGGGAACTGCCTGTTCCACGCCCTTGCCCGCATAGTCGGCATGAACGACCCCTCCGCACACGAAGACATCCGCGCCAGCGCAGTCCAGGCCGTATACACCAGCCGGACCGGCACCCCCGACCAATCGGCGCAGGCGGACCCACCCGATGATTTCATGCCGGGCGGCCCACCAAATGAGTTCATGCCCGCAACACGATCCGACCAGATTCGCCGAGCAAGGTACAACGAATTCCGCCGAGCCGCGTTCAACAACCAACTGGAAAACCTCCTACTGGACGGGCAATACGCCGACCTCGCGGCCGAATTCCTGCTACCCGCAGTAGCCCGAACCTACAAACTGAACCTGGACATCCGCTACCCAGACGGCTACACCCGACGCCTGCACCACGGCGACCCCGACACCGAAACTCCCACATACACACTCTTCCGCGAAAACACCGGCTATCAGAGGACGTTCGGATTCCGCGAAAACACCGGCGGAGGTCACTACCACGTCGCAATAGACGACGACGGAGACCCAGTCGCAATATTCCCCGAAGACCAGCGCCTACGCCCCGAGGATGTGCCCGCCGACTGGGAATTCGACAAATTCGACTGGGAATTCACCGAGAGGGAGCGAAACCTGTTCGGGGCGGAGTTGGTGGGTACGCGCAACCCGTATGCCGGGCGCAGGAGGTTCGACTCGGCAGTACTGGACAAACTGGTGGTGCAGCAGCTGAGCACGATCGAGCACACACAGAACACCGTGCTGATCGACGAGAAGGGTCAGGCGGTAGTGATCAGGCCTACGGACAGGATGTGGCTGGACCAGAAGGCCGATCCCAGCGGGGCGTTCCGATATTCGATCCGGCTGGATTCGGACCCGGTGATGCATCCGGTGAGTATCGAGTTGCTCGACCATTTCAGCTGGACCACCGATTCGAGCGGCGCTGTGCAGGGCTGGCCGACGCGTGACCAGCGGCACCAGGAGCACAACGAATCTCCCACCCAGCTGCTGTTCGCGACCGCGCAAGGGTCGCGGGTAAAGCTGGGATACGGCGCTCAGGTGCCGACCCAGTCGACCGGCGACGGTGGACTGTATTTGGAGCATCAGGGCATGCGCGTCGTGCTCCCGGCGGACGCTGTGACCGCGCTGGGTATGGATACGGCCTCGGCGATGACAATGCATGCGGGACCGGTGTTCTCGCAGGAGAATTCGCAGCCGGTACCGAAACCGGCGGATGCCCAGCGCGGCACTCATTCGAAATATGCCGAGCTGGTGGACGACCTGGGTGAGATCGCCAAGCGGGACCCGCAGGCGTTGGTGGACATGTTCCACGAATACCGCGACGGAACTCACGTATACACCGACGGAACTCAGGAATATACCGACGGAACCGTCGCGGTGCGGTTCTTCGTCAACGGCATGCCGCAATGGGTGCGGATCGACCGGAGCCTAATGCACGGCCCTAGGTCCGGGCTGCCGGTGTATGTGGCCCACACCGACGGCGCGCCGATGTGGCCGGCGTTGGCACAGAAGGCATATTCGCTTCTGCGGTTCCAGGTCGGGGTCGATGCGACGGTGTCAGTCCTGCCGTTCGCCGCACCAATCGACCCGGATTCGCTACCGGTACAGGATATGCCGCGGTCGACGATCACCCCGCCGTCGGACCGGTTGAGCATTGCGGACCGCCGCGGTGGGCTGCTGAACGTGCGGCCCGGCGATCTGCTGCACGAAACCGACGACCCCAAGGTCCCGAATTTCATCTCGGTGCGTGTCGGTGACGATTCGGCAGTCCACTGGGTGCACCGCAACCTGCTACCCGAGCTGACCCTGGGCAGTGACGGTAAGTATCAATGGATGGTGCCCGACGTCGCTGGTTTGCGATTGTTGAAACCCGAAGACATCGCGTACCACCTTCCGCCCGGTGAACCGCTGTCGGTGGATGTCGGGCCGCGCGGTGTCCTGCTGGACGGGCATACCCCGGTGACCGAGCACGCGCTGCGAGCGCTGGGGCTGACGATACAGCCCCCATGGGGTGCGGTGTTCCGCACCGACAGCGCCGGAAAACCGGTGGTGATGTCACAGGATGTGGCGCAGGGCAAACTCGGGGACTGTTATCTGATAGCGCCGTTGAAGAACATGGCCGAGCGTAAACCACAGGCAATCGTGGATATGATTCGCGAATATCCGGACGATACTGTCGCGGTGCGATTCTTCGAGGGGCAAGTTCCGATCTGGGTGCGGATCACCAAGGATTTGTTTGCCGATGCGAACGGGAAGGTGATCTATGCGGCCAACGATAAAGACCATCCGTTGTGGCCGGCGCTCATCGAAAAAGCGTATGCGGCATGGAAAGGCGGAGACTACGATAATATCCACGGAGGCAACCCGACGATAGCGATGGCGGAGTTGCTGCCGCCCTACGAGATAGGTGGCTTCGGCTCCATACATCAGCCGGTACGCAGTCTCGGGGTGATGACGTTCCTGCATCCGATGCGGTTCGGTGCCGATGCGCTGCAGGAGTTGATCTCCGAGCAGATGGGGAAGGATGCGAAACCGGAGTCGGTGTTCGCGTTCGCGAAACGGCTCGCCAGGTTGGAGCCGCTATGGCAGCAGGAGTGGTACCTCGGGCAGACCGACCCGCTGTCTGCGGATTTCCAGAGTTTCCTGGAGAATCATCTGAGCAATGATGAGCGAAACCAGTGGTCGGCCGAAATCGCTGCCATGCTCGGCTATTTAGTTCAAGCCTATGATATCGATAAGCCATTCACCAGTGCCATCGCCGGTAAGCATGTCGCCGATTTGATCCGGTTCACCCTCGATCGCGGCGATACAATTACTTTAGCCACTCATGATTTCGGCGGCGCAGCGGAGAACGACATCAAATACCAGGGGCTGGTGGGGCTCCACGGATATTCAGTGCTGGATGCGAAGTTCGATGACAACGGTCGTATCACGCTGCAGCTGGAGAATCCGCGGAGTCGCAACCCGGACGTACCTGACATCATGGACGGCGTCGCATACGGTGAAGGCACCAGGCTCAATGTCGATATCAAGCATCTGAATAAATTCAGGGTCATTCACATCCGCGGCACCGGTGCGCACTTCGCCTTCGGAGATCCCGATCCGATGCAGCCGGACGTCTGGAACCTCGTACAGACAGCGCCACCGGCCACACCCCCCGCGGTGTCCACCGCCGAATCGAGCCGAACCACCACCACCCACGATGGCCCCCCCGCACAACACCGCATCGGCCTCGACGAGCAAAACCCCCGCGGCATCGGCGCACCCGGCAGCAACGCTGATGTATCGGTCGACCACCCCCAAAATGCCAACACCGGTGACGCCTCGGACAGGCCCCCCGCATACACGGACCACCCCACCGACGCCCCTCTCACACTCCCCGTCCCACCCCCGTACGTCGGCGACAACCAGACCATGGACGATTTGGCGGCGGATCTGTTACGTCGGCGTGGCCTCAGGCTCAATGACGGCTTCACCCGCGACGGTAACTACATCATCCCGGCGTGTGACGATCACGGCGACTACATCATGGAGGGTGGCCGTTTCGATGAGTTGAGCCGTCAATATGACGAGATCCAGCGCCTGCTGGGCGTGATCGGGGGAGTGGAGAGGGGGTTGGATCGTCGCGAGGGCGTGGGCAGTCCGAGTAATTCGTCCGAGGCGTTTATTGCGGCCATGCGTCGGAGCCTGGGCCGGCAGACCGAGATCCTGCGGGCGTGGAGCGATCAGAATTACTTACGGAGAATCTACGTCGGTCCGTCGGAACCGCCACCCTACGGTCCCACTAGTCGGCCGGAACCACCACCTTTGCTCTGGCGCGTCGGGCCGACCCCGCGGGACTTAGCCACCTGGTGGCAGCAGTACGGCCGCGCATGGTGGGACAGGCTGCACTTCACGGATCAGCCGACGGCAGTACAGTTGCGTCTGGTCACCTATTTCCCGCGTCTGCGCAACGGTGAAGGCATCGATGCACCGGTGCGAGACCAGTTGAATCGCACGTATCTAGAGCTCAGCATCGACCGGTTCAACCGCAGCCCCCGCCTGGCGAGGTTCAGCGGCGGGTACCAAGAACGGGCCAGGCTGCACGCTGTCCAGGCGGCCGTGATCAACGCGGACCTCGAGACCGCGCTCATCGCCAGGCAATCCGGTCACACCGAGCCCCCGGTGTATTTGCTGTCCTTGGTTGTCGGCAGTGACATCAGCGACGCCCAAACCGATCCGGTCACGAGACGCGCACCCGGCCGCGCAATCATCGGATTCGGGCCCGTGGACACCGCCACCACAGTGCAATGGCATGTACCGGATACAACGGGCCCAACACCATTCGACGCGCTGACCGGTCTGGTGATCCAGGCCGGTCACCAGCATGTCCAGGCCGCCGTTACCCATCCGAACCACGCGACAGTGGTGTCGGCAGGCGACGCCCTCCACAAACACGCCACCCCCGAGGAATTACAGACAGCCGCACAGCCACGAACCTTCTTCTCCAGACTGCGACCGTCCCCGCAGCCCGACCGGTTGAGCGCGGCGATCTCGGCGTTCGTCGACGCGCGCCGCAACGCCGGGCTGCTACGAGTCGACCTGTTCGCACCGATATCGCTGGGCGGAACCCGCACCATCCGCCCCCACAGCACGACAGCACACGACGGATCCCACACCCGCCCGGGCAGGCCCGGTAATGCAAACCACCCGGCCGAGCAGGATCCTCCGGACACCCAGACCACCGAGTCCCGCGGCGGGCATAGCTCCCACGTCCACGTCGGTGTGGACGAGGCCACCGGCGCGATATCCGATGGCACGGCATCGTCCAACGGCACCGGCGCCCCTGCCCACTCCACCGGCACCCGCGGCGACACAATCTACGACGGTGTGGTTGGGCGTGTGGATCCGGACGGGACGGCGGTGTCGCGGGTGGATACTTTCGACAACTTCGACCGAACCGTCAACCCTGCGCATCGCCCTCCTACCGAGTCCGCGCCCGCGCACGAGCTCGAGCTCGAGCTCGAGCTCGAACGCGAGCGTGTGGGACGGGTTGTGGGACCGGGTTCCGCGGAGGTGCTGGGTGACCAGTCGTGGCGCCATTCGACCGCGGAATCGGCGCCGTGGTTCGATCCGGTGCCGGGTGTCGCGCCGCTGCGGCTACCGGACTGGGAACGCGCACGCGCGTCCGCGCCGGTGCGGGTGGTGGACGTGGAGGTGGCCGATCCGGATGTGTGGGCACTGGAGCCGGGATTACGGCCCGGTCGCCCCGCGGCGCCGGGCACGGGGCGATTGGGCGGGCCGCGGCAGCTGGTGCGCTACGAGGTACGGCGGATCCGGGTGGGCGATCGGTTCGTGCGGGAATTCACCGTGCGCGTGCAGTGGGATGCACAGCAGGTGCTGCCAGGGACCGAGGAGCGGGTTGCCGCCGAAGCGCAGGCGGGGCTGGACGAGCTGGTCAACGATCACGGGTTCCGGTTGCCGAACGGCGACCAGATCTACGTGCGGCTGGACGTGGCGAAACAGGACGAGCCTGCCGATCCGACGCGGGTACGCCCGACCCGGGTCCTGCTGTTGCCCGACGATTCGTCCTCGGGCACCGATCAGGTCCGGTGGAAATCGTCGGACACTCCACGCGACCGAGGACATGAGTCACTGCATTTCCTGGGCTTGACCGATGGATACCTGGATCGGAGGCGGGTGTTCCTGGCCACCGGCACCCGCAGCCGGGTGGTGCCCGGCGGGCCGATGGCGGGACTGTCGGCGTCCGGGGTGCGCCTGGTGCCCCGGGGGGCGTGGCTGATCGAGCACACCCTCACCAGCCAGCACGGGTTGGTGGAGGCGTGGAACCCACACCCGGCGCCGCGAGTGGCGCCGGATATCACCGTCGACGAGGCAGCCCGATCGGGCGACTGGTTCGTCCCGGTCAACCAGGACCTGCTCGTGCCCGACGACCGGGGCCGGGTCGTTGAGACCGAACCCGGCATCATCGTCTACCACACCACCAACACGGCGCCGCCCGAGGTGTTCGCGAAGGGCATTGGGCCCGAGAGACCGGACGCACGCTGGTCAATTGAGTTCCACGTCAAGACGACCGGAATGACGCAGTTCGTAGCCACATCGTTGAACCCGGACTACTTTTACAGGCTCAGCCGTTACCGCTACACGATCCGGGCGCCGAGCTCCGGCATCGACGTGGCCCAGACCTTCGCCCTGCAGGGACACTACTACTCGTTCTCCTGGGAAAAGGAGGTCGCCTTCACCGAACCCATCTCTCCCGAGGACATCGTCGAGGTTTTCGACAAACAGACCGGAGAGACCATTCCGAACCCCGGTTACCGGCCGCGGGACTCCACGCTGGCCCAGATCACCGAGAAGACGGCGATCGCCAACCCGAACCCCCGATCCGACGGCAGCACACCCCACCTCGGGGTCGCTTCGCATACCGCTACCACAGCCAGTGCCTTCTCCGCTGACCACCTCGTCAACAACTGCGCGCAGGTGGCCATGCGACGAGTCGTCGAGTTGACCGGCAGTACTGTGGTTCGGCCACCCGAGGCCCCTGTCGGTCCGGCCGGTATGAGCGCCGCCGAATTCGAGACTGCCGCCGGCGCCGGACTTCAGTACTTCAACGACTACGGCGCCGTCGCCTTGCACCTGCTCGGCAAAGACTTCGGTCCCGGCTCCGTCGCATTCGTCGTGGACACCTACGGCGGCTCCACCGATGGTTACGGCGTCGGCGCACACACCTATGTCTTCCGGAACGTAAACGGCCTCATCGAGGTCGACCCGATCACCGGCCCAGTGCCATCCCTGGCCGCGCAGACCTCCCCGGACCGCATCGCTACCTACGCCATCCTCTACACCTCGGCCGGGGTCCCTCGTACCGTCGAAACCACCACCGTGCACCCCTTCCCGGACGTCCGGATCGGCTTACTCGACCCCGCCGAGCAGCGCGACGAGTTCGGCATCGACGAATTCCGCTCGAAGTTCAACGGGACCGAATATCCTGCCAGGACAGTAATACGTTTACATTCCCCGGGCCACGAAATGTCCGCTACATTCACCGAGCAGGGCGTCGATACAGTGACGTCGCGCGGCGGTCCTCGCGATCGGCCGGAAGAGACGGTCCGGCGAACTGTCGACGAATTCTGGAGTGATCTCGCATCCTTGGACACAGCAATGGGATCAGCTCGCGTGGAAGTGCACCAGCCGGCTCTACTCGGTTCCGCCGCCGACCGGGTCATGGAAATGTCCGACTTTAGACAAGAGCTGTCCCGCAACGACCTCAACAGCGGAACAATCATACATTTCCGTGACGGCACCTCAGCCAAGACGGCCGTCATGCGCGCCGACGGCGATCTCGACATTCGCGACCCTCGATCCGATTCGGTCACACAACCAGAGGTCGTGAGCAGATCGGAATTCGGAGATTTCATCCGGGAGCGCGGGGCGACGTCTGTCAAGATTACTCTTCCGGTACCGAAATCATGGAGAGCGGTCCCCGAGATATATTTTGGGGCCGATCCCCAGACTGACTTGTACCACACGTTGGCCCATGTCCTCGGTGTCCATCACGATAGGTGGCTGCAGCGGGAGGTCGCTGTCTACGTCCAAAGAGAATCGGATTACTTCAGGCACCTCATCACAGACAATCACCGCGACCGCATGCAAGACCGGCGGGAACGCTCGGATCCCAACTATGGGTCGTTGATGCTGGCATATCAGGATGAAATTCTAAGACAGCATATACGGATGTTGAATGGCGACTACGAGAACTTGGGGCACCGGGTCATGGGCCTGCCGGACACTGATTTTGACTTGGTGGCGGCGTCCGAGGCCAAGCGTGCTAATTTCATCACCTTGAATCCAGGTTCGGGAAGAATCGAGATTTTGAACGACCGAGAGAAACCGATCTTCTTCCTGCGCAAATCAGGCAAGAACGAGCGGGGCGGCTACGACTATGAGTTCGGGGTCAACGCCGACGGCACCGTATTCTCGGTCATGCCACCTCGGTGGCGCCCCGAACCGGACTGGCTCGCCGGTGTAATCGAGGCGCGACACGACAGCGACGCCCTGATGGATCACTTGGTCCGCGCGACCCTGACCGCCTTCACAGCGGGCCACCCGTACTACCCCGGGCCCGACGCCACTGCCACCGACACCATCGGCGCCAGTGACTTCCGCACCGGCACCGCCACGGACGTTCTGACGGCGAATCCGAATGCCAAAGTGGAAAGAATGGAAACCCCCCTTTTCGGGAGCCTGCTCAGGAACAACGAGTTCCTGAGCGGAACGAAAATTTTCTCGACTAGCCGGACTACCCCGATAGAAGCTTCGGTCATGCTGGACGGCAATATTCGCGTGCAGGGCGTGAGCGCGGACGGAGAAATCCGGTTCCGCATAATCGTCGCCCACGGCGAATTCTTGCGCATGATTGATGCCGGATCGGTGTCCGTCATACGACCTGTGCCTGAAGATTGGGTCCGGGCTCCCGGCGATAACGATCCAATCAGCATTTTCGCGCATATATTGAATTCCTCGACACCGCAACAGCTCCGCGATGCGACAGCGGATGCGCTCGAAAGAAACGTCGAACAATACTCATCGCGGTTCGACAGCGACAGCGACCGGATGAAAAATGCGCTGTGGCGTGCGAGCAGACGGTTGGAGGTGTTGGAGGTGGTTGAAAGGTATCCTGACGAATATTCCGACGAGACACTCCGTCGAGCGCACGAGCAGCATAACGAAGCGCTGGAGACGATTAAGGCGATTCGAGTAGTGGATTTTCGAGCCTATATCGAAGCACTGCGCGCCGGCGCGAGCCCGGAGGGTCGGTATCTGGACACCCAGCATAGTTACCTGCTGGTCGCCTTAGCTGACGTACACCGGATCAAGCTCAACATCGTCGATTCGAACGAACGGACCACTATACCCACGATCACCGAGTCGGATACCGATCACTGGTTGCCCCTGTTCTTGAAATTCGAGGACGGTCATTACGAAATAGGCACCACCGCCCGGGGTAGCTTGTTCAGTCCCAGGGTTCCATTCACATTCCTGCGTCACTACGCCAGTGATCGGGGCGAGTCTGTTTCGAAAGCCGATATTCCATCGAAGTTCACCGAACTCCTGATAGGCCGGCAGAAACCTTTGCTTTCAGGACTCGCCATCAACCGATCATATATGGCAGATAATAGGCTGGTGAAGGTCGACACAGAGCTCCGCGACAGGCTTTCCGCGGAACAATCCACCAGGTTCGACGCGGCCCTAGCTTCGGACGAACGCCGCGACCGGCTAATTCGGGCCCCGATGCACGATCTTACGCCGGTTCATTACATGGACGAATTGGAGCGTGAAACGCATCGACTGTTCATCGGCAAGAAGAACGGCAAATTGTATAGAGCATTCGACGGGCGACTATTCGATACGCGAATGGTTCGATACCTGAACGGCAGGACGATATTCGTTATGGATGAGTTCGGAAACCTGTATGCCACCGCAGGTATTCATCACTCCTCATTCTTCGGGGGTGGAACGGTTACTGCCGCTGGAGAAATTGTGGTAGAGGACGGGCTGCTCCTAGAGTGGACGGACCGGTCCGACGAGTACGGGCCGGTCTCGGCAAGCAATGACATGGCACTCGGACTGCTGCGAACTCGCGGCATTGCGTTTAGTCGATACTTCATGAGGAACGACAAGATATACAATAGATATCCAGCAGGGCAATCTGCCAATGAGAAAGCCGCATTCGAGCGCGTTAAGAAGATACTTGCCGCACAGAACACCGACACCCGGCCACAAACCCGGTACTACCGCATCGACAGAGAAGATGATACAACCGCATTGACCAACCTGGTCCAGAAAGGTCTGCCACCCGGATCCTACGCACACTTTGTCGGCGCCGGCCGCACCAGCACCGTCACTTTCAGAAAAACTATCAGCAACCGGAAATATTTGATTCATGAAACGGACAGCGAAGGGCACGAAGAGGAACATTCACTGACGCTGTCGGAAATTATCGAACTGCTCACCGAGCGGGAGATAACAAGCATTGCGGTGACGACTCCCAAGCAACCGGGATCTGCCGAACAACCAGGACCTGCCCAACAACCAGGACCTGCCGGACAACCGGGATCTGCGGAGCAGCGAGGGGGACTTGCGGGGTTGGGTAGAAGATTTGGCGGATTACGTCGGCTCGGTGCGGGTGGCGGGTCACAGCCATCGGCCGAACGCGCGCTCCGCGCCCACATCAATAACGTGTACCCACCCCAGGGCGGCGTGTGGGAATCACAACCAGCAGACGGGAACTGCCTCTTCCACGCCCTCGCCCGCGTACTCGGCATCGACACCAACGACACCACCGCACACGAAGACCTCCGCGCCACAGCAGTCCAAGCCGCATACCAAAACCTCACCAAAAACCCCAACGCACCCCCACAACCACCCACCGACTTCCTGCCCACAGAACCCGACCACACCCGCCGGGCACAGTACGAGATATTCCGCCAAGCCACACTCGACGAACTACCAGACCTCCTCATCAACTCGACATACGCCCTCGCCGCAGCCGAATACCTACTACCAGCGATAACCCAAACCCTCGGACTGAACCTCGACATCTACTACGACGACGGCTACACCCGATCCCTACACCACAGCGACCCCGACACCCAAACCCCCACATACACCTTCTTCCGCGAAGACACCGACGACGGAGGCCACCTCCACGTCGCGGTACACCACAACGGAACCCCCGTCACACACCACCAAAACACCCACACCACACCAGAACCCACCACCACCCTGCACCCACTCCGCGCAGGCGCCGGGACGACCCCGGTCACCGACACCACGTTCGGCGATCCGATGGAAGGCGTTGAGTTTACGACCCCTGCGAGTGGCAGCAGTTCTACACAGTCCACGGCCGGGCCCGGACAGTCGGAGTTCCCAGGAAAGATGGCGGATTACCCTGCGGGTCCCGGGTATCTCGTGGCCCCGCGGTTCAAGTTCGTCAAGGACGAGTTGCGGTGGTTGTTCGAGGACGGGCCGGTGCCTAAGGACACGGGTAAGGATCTGCGCGCCGCGCACACGATGTTCTCCTCGGCGGTACCGCGCGATCTGGCGCTGCAGCAGGTGAACACGATCGGGCACACACGGAACACCGTGCTGATCGATAACAACGGTCAAGCGCTGGTGATCGGGCCGACCGACAGCGTGTGGCTGGACCGCACGGTCGATCCCAGCGGCTCGGCGGTGACCTATTCGATGTGGCTCGATTCGGACCCGGCCCGGGTAACGCATCAGATAAGTAGCAAGCTGCTGAGCCATTTCGCCTGGTCCACCCATCCGAGTGGATTGATGCTCGGCACACCCAAGCGTTCCCCGGCACAAGAGCAGAACAACCAGTCCCCCAGTCAGCTGCTGTTCACCTCCGTGCAGGGGCCCGGGGTGAATCTGGAATCCGGCGCCCAGGTGCCGACCCGGCCGGCCGAGGGCGGCGGACTGCAGTTCGATATTCAGGGCACGGTTGTGGCGCTCCCGCCACACGCTGTGACCGCGCTGGGTATGGACACGCAGCCGCTTATGACGATGCATACCGGCCCGGTGTTCGCACAGGTGAATGGGCAGCCGACACCGCAACCGGCCGATGCCCGGCAGGGCACTCATTCGAGATTTGCCGCGATGGCGTACAACTTGCGTGAGATCGCCGACCGGGACCCGCAGGCGCTGGTGGAAATGTTCCATGAGTACCCCAACGGGACCGTCGGGGTGCGATTCTTCGTCGACGCCAAGCCGAAATGGATACGGATCGACCGGAGTCTCCTGCACGATCCCCGGGTCGGACGGCCGGCATATATCGCACACACCGACGGTGAGCCGATATGGGCGGCGCTGGCACATAAGGCATATTCGCTGCTGCAGTTCCAGATCGACGGCACTGCGACGGTGTCGGTCCGGCCGTTCGGCGCACCGGTCGATCCGAATTCGCTGCCGATACGGGGTATGCCGCGATCCAAGGTCAATGCCCCGGCAGACCGGTTGAGCATTGTGGACCGCAGCGGTGGACTGCTAACCCTGCGGCCCGATGACCAGCTCCACGAAACCAACGACCCCGCCGTCCCGGATTTCATCTCGGTGCGCGTCGGTAACGACCCGGTAGTGCACTGGGTGCACCGCAACCTGCTGGCCGAACTGGCCGACATATCCAACCTGGCCGGTGACGGCAGACGGCACTGGACGGTGCCCAACATCGCGGGCTTGCGGTGGATGAGGCAAGACACCCGGATGCTTCTTCTGCCCGGCGGATCGGTGCCGGTGGCGGTCGGGCCGAAGGGCGTCCTGCTGGTGGACGGGGACACGCCGGTTACCAAGGAGGCGCTGCGGGAGCTGGGGTTGACCATAAAGACCCCGACCGTTCGCGTCTTCCGTACCGGCGACGACGGAAATCCGATGCCGGTATCGCAGGATGCGGCGCAGGGCTCGGCCGGAGATTGCTTTCTGATAGCGCCGCTCAAGAGTTTGGCCGACGGTAAACGCCAGGTGATCCCGGATATGATTCGCGAATATCCGGACGGCACTGTGGCGGTGCGGTTCATCAAGGATCTGGAAGTTCCGGTCTGGGTGCGGATCACCAAGGAATTGTTTGCCGATGCGACCGGAAAGATGATCTATGCGGCCCATGACAAAGACCATGCGTTGTGGCCGGCGCTCATCGAGAAAGCCTATGCGGTGTGGAAGTGGGGTGACTTCGAAAAGGTTCGGAGCGACAGCCCGGCGACAGTACTGGAGGAGTTGCTGCCACCGTATGAGATAGGCGGTTTCGGCTCTGTACATCACCCGGGTCGCATTCTCGAAATGCAGACATTCCTGCATCCGATCCGGTTCGATGTCGATACGCTGCACGAGCTGATATCCGAGCAGATGGAGAACGCCGAACCGGCGTTCGCGTTCGCGAAACGGCTCGCCGAGTTGGAGTCGCAATGGCTGCGGGAGTGGCACCTTGCGCAGACCGACCTATTATCCGCAGATTTCCGGACTTTCCTGGAGAAGCACCTGAACAATGACGAACAGAACCGGTGGTCGGCCGAGATCGCTGCGATCGTGGATTATCTGCCTCGAGCACATGACACAGATAAACTATTCACCAGCGACGTTGCCGGAAGAAATTTCTCCGGTTTCGTACGATACTTACTCGATCGCGGCGATGTCGTCACTATCGGCACTCATGATTTAGGCGACGCTGCAGCGAACATGACCAAATACCCCGGCCTGCTCGGACGCCATATTTATTCCGTGCTCGGCGTGCAGCCCGACGACAACGGCCGCATCATGTTGCAGCTGGAGAATACGTGGAGCCACAACCCGAACGTCCCTCATGTCATAGACGGCGTCGCCTACGGCGAAGGCGCGAAGCTCGATGTCGATATCAAGCATCTGAATAAATTCTTGAGCCTGCATATCGGCGGCACCGGTACGCTTTTCGCCTTGGGAAACCCGGACCCGACGGAGTCACGCGACTGGAACGCCATGCAGACGGCACCGCCGAGCACACACTCCGCGAACCCCGACGCGCCGACAACCGCAATAGACGACGACGGAGACCCGGTCGCAACGCTTCCCGAGGATCAGCGCTTGAGTCCCGAGGATTACCCCGCCGGCTGGGAATTCACCGACTGGGAATTCACCGAACACGAGCACGAACAGATGTTCGACGACACTGAGCAGCCCAGCGAGACGGCGGCGCCCGACCCGCTCACCACACTGCGTATCCCGGTTGCCCTGCCCGACGATGTGCACGGGGCCGTGCGCGCGTACGAGGACGCGCCACGGATCGACACCGTGCTGCGAAACGCCTCGGACGCGGAACTCCCCGCCTGGATTGATCGGCTGCAGCGCAACGCCGGCCTCGCGGATCTGTTGTCCGGCCCCCACGACGGCCGGCCGAACCTGGCCGCGCTGACCGATCGGCGAAACCAGCTGCGCGCCAAGCCCGACCGCACCCGCGACGAGGAGCGGGAGCTGGGGACGCTGGACGAGGTGTGGACCGGTGTGGCATACGAGGAACCGACCCCGGATCCGTGGGAGCACCTCCGGGACGACGATTCGATTACTTTCCTCGACAGCGAAACCGACCATCCCGCCCCGGACTCGGAAGAGCAGACGGCCGCGGACCGATGGGAGCGGATCCACCAGGACGCCGATTTGTATCGCGAACTGCGCGAATACTTCCGCGACCACCTCGGCCGGGAATTCGAGCCGTCCGCCGTCCGGGAATACATCGCACAGCTCGATCACGGGACTCGACGCCGGTTGCGGCTGACCACGCCGATCCGCGCCGCGCGCAGCCTCGCCGGAATCGACGACATGATCGCCGCGGACGGCAAGCCATTGGCCGGCAGAGATCCAAAGTGGCTGATCGGCGCGACTCAGACCGAACGCGGCTACCAGCTCACCTCGGTAGGCGCCGACCTGGCCGAGGCGCCGGGAGCCGACCGCGCCCCGCCGTACCGCCTGGAATTGGCGGTGGAGCCCGGCGCGCGGGGCCTGTACGTCGGTCCCGACGACCGCCGTCCGACGCGGCAGAAACTGCTGATGGCGCGGGATACGCGCTACCGCATCACCGGCGTCGGGGTGGACCCCGACGACGCGGGAATCACCGTCGTGCACGCTACGGTGGAGCCCCCGCCGATGCCGCCACGCTGGGTGCGGGTGGGCCCAACCCGCGATCCGATGGTCGCCGTCGCCCGCATCCTGAACACCAGCGCCGAGCACGTCCACGTTTCGATCGTGGACCACCTGTACGAGGAGCGGGACCTCGAGCGCGAGCGCCGCGGAGAGGCCGACGACCTGCACCGCCGGGGAGAGATCGACGACGCCGGATGGCGGCGGGAACTCGAGCGGCGCCGGACATTCGACGGCTGGCTGACGCACGCAGCCCGGATCACGCAGGATCACACCGCCCGACCGGCCTCAGCCGATCCCGACCTCGCGCTGCGCCTGGCCGCCGCGGCCTTCGAGCAGAACCTCGTCAGCGTGCATCCGGACGGGCGAGTGGTCGAGATCATCACCAAACCCGGTGCAGCGACGACGTTCCTGCAACGCACACGCAGGGGCCGCTACAAGATCGGCGCCACCCGGGTGGGCGGGCTGTTCGAGCTGCCGGGAGGGCCACGCCTGTGGGATCGGCTCGCTTCCGCGAGCGGCGCAATCCCCAGGGACCAGATCCCCGAGCCGCTGAACCGGGTGCTGATCGGATCACAGATCCCGCTGCTCGACGCCGCGAGGATGGGGAAGGATTTTCTCGGCGAAACCCGGCCGATCGCCGTTGCATCCCGTGTCGTCGTCGGGCTCATTCCGGGCGCCGGGCTTCCGGAGCTCGGAGACCGGCCCGGGCCCCCCCATCACTACATGGACGCCGAGGAACTCGAATCGCATCGGTTATTCCCCTGGGGACGGGACGGCAGGCTGTACCGCGCCTCGGACGGCCGGCCGTTCGACACGACGCAGATCAGCGACCTGCGCGACGGCGGCTTCGATCGAGTGCTGTTCGTGATGGACGAGTTCAGAAACCTGTATGCCGCCCCCGAGGAGCACGGTCGGATACAGCACTCGTCGTTCCTGGCCGGGCGGACCGTCACCGCAGCCGGTGAGATCGAGGCGATCGACGGCAGCCTCACCTTGTGGAGCGACGGCAGCGGACACTACCTGCCGCGCCCGGAGATCAACGACTACGCGCTGGATCTGCTACGGCGGCAGGGGCTTGTGCCCGACCCCGATTTCGTCCGGTGGGATTACGACGAACGGCCACGCGATCGGGTCGGTGAGCTGGACCGCCAGCGGGCGGAGATCGCGCACCGGCAGATCGTGCTCGACGCCACGAAACAGGCGCTGCTGCGCGGCGAGCGGACCTACGACGCAGACGACGCGGTAGCACACGAAACCCTGAACACCCTGCGCGAGAGCGTGACCCACGTGCAGGCCCGGATCGATCAGTGGCGCGAGGGCCTGACCGCAGGTGAGATCCAGCACGACCTGGGGAACCAGATCTTTGCGCACCCCGCCCCCTCTGCCGTCCCGTGGATCGAAGACGATCGAAGACGACGCCACCGCCCCACCTACGAGCCCGACGCGCGGATCACACCGCCGCACCCGCCGCGCGGGCTCGACGACGCCGGATCCATCGAGCCCCGGTCGCAGTGGTGGCAGAAGTACGGCCGCCAATGGTGGGACGCTCTGCATTTCCAGGACCTGTCACCGGAGTTCCAGCTGCGCCTGCTCACAGACTTCCCGGGCCTGCGCAACGGCGAGGGGATCCCCGCCCGGGTCCGAGACGAGCTGAACCGCCGATATCTCGAGCTCGAGATCGCCCGGCTGAACACACCCGACGGCACCGGAAACCTGCCGCAGGCCAACCGTCGTCCCTTGCAGAACCTGAAAACCACGCTCGCCGACCTGCATTCCGCGGAACTCGAGGTCGCGATCGCGGCCCGGCGATCCGGTGCCGGAGCCCTCCCGGTGTGGCTGTTGTCGTTCGAGCAGGATGCGCAGGGGCGGCGCGGCGGCGCGGGAATCGGGTTCGGCCCGGTGGATACCGCGGCGTCGGTGCATTGGCACGCGCCCGCGAACGCCTCGGTCGGATCGATGAGCCACGCCGTCACCCGGGCGGCACAGCTACACGCGCAGGCGGCTCGCACGCAACCCGATCACGCCACGGTGGTATGGGCACACCACGACACCACCCGGAACTGGTTCACACCGTCGCAGCTGCTTCCCAGCATGTTCACCGGCCCGCGCCCCGGCCGGTTGAGCAGCACGGTCTCCGCGTTCGTCGAGGCACGACGTTCCGGCGCGGAAACCGCTCTGCCGCACCAGGTTCACCTGTTCGTCCCGCCGTCGACGGCGAAATCGGTACGGCCGCATGTCGATCCCGCGACGGTGACCGTGCACGAGGACGGCTCCCACCTGCAGAAATCCTCGACGCGGCCGCAGACGGCCGATTCCCGGACCGCTCGTGATGCGCCCGCCCGCAGCACCTTCGCACCGCCGAATCTCCAACCACGGCACGGCATACCGACTCTCGCCATCACCCACCCGGACGGAACCTTCGCGATATCCGATGGCACGGCATCGTCCAACGGCACCGGCGCCCCTGCCCACCCCACCGGCACCCGCGGCGACACAATCTTCGACCTCCCCGCCGGCACCCGTATCGGCGGACTGCAGGACACCGGCGGCACCGAGCACGAATCGGCCTCGGCCGACACCAGCCGGCACGGACCGGTCGGGGCTGGGGACTCAGGACCGGCGCCGCAAGTGTCACCGGAGGTCACGGTCGACGAGGCAGCCCGGTCGCGGGCCGGATTCGCGCCCATGGCCGACCTGCCATATGCAAAGGCCCTGAACACAGTGCTGGGCGGGCACGGCCCGGTCGACTTCGCCCGGGTGCTGGCCATCTTGCGCCACACCAACACCCAAGGGGACGGGCACCTGCTCGAAGAGACGTTCGCGGGTGAGCACGGCCGGACTCTGCAGGACGCGGTCCGCCAAGCGGTCGAACAGCAGCGGCTGCCCCAGGCGCAGGCACAGCGGATAGCACAGCTGATGGGCTGGCAGCCGAAGCAGACGTTGCCCGCCGACGCACCCGCACCGCCCCGCACGGCAGTACGAGCAGGCCAGGCGCCGGAGGAACTGCCGGGAGTGCGTGACTACCTGCAGGCGATACGAACCGCAACCAACCCCAAAGCCGTACTGGCACTGATGGAGCAGCTGAACCGCAACTCGCGCAAGCTGTGGGCGATACAAGACGGATACCGGCAGCAGACCGGGGGACGCGACCTGGCCGAGGACCTGCGCACCAGGCTACCGGAGGAAAAGGACTATATCGGCCACGTATTCGCCGAGCCGCCAGCGGAATCCACGGCCTGGAAGCCGGGCACCGAGCCGGTACCGGTGGAGTGGGACACGGCGCAGAAGTGGTTCTCGCACATCCAGACCATGCCCTTCGAGCACTGGACCGGCGACCATCCGATGCCCCACGCCTTCCTCGACACCGGGTGCGTCCAGCTGGCGCACCACGTGGCGCTGGAACTGATCCGGCTGGGCACTTTTCCGCGCAAGATTCTCGTCAACGGTGAGGACCTGCGGATGATGCAGACCTTGCCGGACGGCTCGGTCAAGAAACTGGACTGGCGCCACCATGTCGCCAACCTCGTGTACACCCGCAACCAGGACGGTCACGCCGACTGGATGGTATGGGATCCGTCGGTCGCACGCGGACCGGTGACCGTACGGGAGTGGCTGGCATCGATACACATCGACACCGACAAAGCAGAACGCCTCGAGGGGCCGGTCGAGCACATCATCGACACTTTCGACAAACGCCGCACCGAGGACAAGGCCAACGACCGCACACAGGACCGGTGGACAAGTGCCGGTTATCTGCGCAATCAGACCGTGGTCGTCACGGACGCGCACGCGATGGCCTTGGCGCCGGGCCGTCTGCTACCGCCTCGCCCAGGTGAGAAAGCCTACCGCTGGGAGACACTGCAGGAACTCGACCGAGCACTGGCAAGCGATGATAGTGACAATCGCTTATTGGAACATCTGAGCATCATGGCGCGCCGGAACCTCGGCGGGGAGATCACCGATGCTGTGCACGACTATCTCCGCACACGAGAGGCCGAGGGGAAAACACCCGCCGAGGACGACATCCTCGTTATCGTCTCGTCGCGGCTGGCAGGCAACCCGGCGAGAGTGGGATTGCTGGAGGCCAACCCCAGGCTCACCGCTCTTCTGCGGACGCGGTTGCGCACCCGGTTCGATGCTGTTCTTGCGGGAAACCGGGAATCGGATGCGGATAACGACTACGCGTCGCAACTTGCCACGATCCTGGGAGGCACCGGCTCGGTCGACTTCCGCGCGGTGCTGGACAACCTGCGCCAGGCGACGGCGCGACGCGACAGCGCCTTCCTGGAAGCCGCCTTCCAGTCAGCCTATGAGGACCGATCGGACGGCCCAGTCCGGTTGGACGACGCAGTGCGCCAGGCCCACGCGGCGGGCCGGTTGTCCAGCGCGCAGGCGTCTCGGGTGGCGCGACTGATGGGCTGGGCATCCGATGCGCTGCCCCCATCCGCGCCGGCCCCACCCCGGATGGCGGTGCAGCCGGGAGAACGACCGGAGAACCTGCCGGCGGTGCGGCAATACGCGAACGCGGTATGGGAGCAGGTCGGCTCGGGGCGGGCCGACGCCGCGCTCGCGCTGGTGGCGCGGTTGGACCGGGATCCACGGAAGCTGTGGGCCGTGCAGGGCGCCTACCAGCAGGTGTCCAGGGGACGCGAGCTGATCACAGACCTGCGAAACGCGCTCCCCGACGAGCACGACTACATCGACCACGTCTTCGCTGAGCCGTCGGCGAAGGTCCTGGCCTGGGAGCCGGGCGCGGTACCGACGCCGGTCCAGGAGGACACGGCGCTCGACTGGATCAGGGGCCTGGACGGCATGACATTCGAGCATCGGACCGGGGACCAACCGGAGTCTGGTCTGGAAGTCGGATCCGCTGAACGGGCGCATCTGATGGCACTGGAACTGATCCGGCTGGGCACCTATCCCCGCAGGATCATCATCAGCGGCGAGGGCATGCGCGTGTCCACAAGAATGCCGGACGGATCGCGCCGTGAGGTGCCCTTGAAGCAGTACGTCGGCAACCTCGTGCACACCGTCGAATTCGGCGTCCCCGACTGGCAGGTGTTCGATCCCGCCCTGGGCAGGACACCATTGTCCTTGCCGGAGCTGCTGGTGGCACTGAACGCACCGCAGGACGCGCTGACTCGGCAGCTCAGCGGCCCGGCAACGGTGATAACCGAGACTCTCGCCAAACTCCACGCGCAGGATCCGAAACGATGGACAACAGACGGTTACCCGGTCGATCCAATGCTCGTGATCACAGACCCGCACGCGGCACACCTGTCTCCGGGCGCTCTGCTACCGCCCTTCCCAGGCTCGCGGATAGTGCGCCCGGCAACACTGCAGGAACTCGACCAGGAATTCGGCCATTCGGATACACCGACCGATGCCGGGCCAGTCGACAAACGAACCTCGCCGATCCACGACAACGCCGAAGTCCCCGCGCCGCACCCCGATGCGGACGGTGGGCAGGGGATGCGCGGAGGCCTGCCGGAGGGGCCACCGGCGGTGCAGCAGCGGCTCACGGATGAAGACGGGATCCTGCCTGCGCATCGCCCTCCTACCGAGTCCGTGATGCAGGAGCTCGAACGCGAGCGTGTGGGACGGGTTGTGGGACCGGGTTCCGCGGAGGTGCTGGGTGACCAGTCGTGGCGCCATTCGACCGCGGAATCGGCGCCGTGGTTCGATCCGGTGCCGGGTGTCGCGCCGCTGCGGCTACCGGACTGGGAACACGCACGCGCGTCCGCGCCGGTGCGGGTGGTGGACGTGGAGGTGGCCGATCCGGATGTGTGGGCACTGGAGCCGGGATTACGGCCCGGTCGCCCCGCGGCGCCGGCCACGGGGCGATTGGGCGGGCCGCGGCAGCTGGTGCGCTACGAGGTACGGCGGATCCGGGTGGGCGATCGGTTCGTGCGGGAATTCACCGTGCGCGTGCAGTGGGATGCACAGCAGGTGCTGCCAGGGACCGAGGAGCGGGTTGCCGCCGAAGCGCAGGCGGGGCTGGACGAGCTGGTCAACGATCACGGGTTCCGGTTGCCGAACGGCGACCAGATCTACGTGCGGCTGGACGTGGCGAAACAGGACGAGCCTGCCGATCCGACGCGGGTACGCCCGACCCGGGTCCTGCTGTTGCCCGACGATTCGTCCTCGGGCACCGATCAGGTCCGGTGGAAATCGTCGGACACTCCACGCGACCGAGGACACGAGTCACTGCATTTCCTGGGCTTGACCGATGGATACCTGGATCGGAGGCGAGTGTTCCTGGCCACCGGCACCCGCAGCCGGGTGGTGCCCGGCGGGCCGATGGCGGGACTGTCGGCGTCCGGGGTGCGCCTGGTGCCCCGCGGGGCGTGGCTGATCGAGCACACCCTCACCAGCCAGCACGGGCTGGTGGAGGCGTGGAACCCACACCCGGCGCCGCGGGTGGCCCCGGATATCACCGTCGACGAGGCAGCCCGATCGGGCGACTGGTTCGTCCCCGTCAACCAGGACCTGCTCGTGCCGGACGACCAGGAGGGCCGGGTCGTCGAGACCGAACCCGGCATCATCGTCTACCACACCACCGACACCGCGCCGGACGAGGTGTTCAAGCAGGGCATTCTGCCCGAGAAACCGGACCCACTCAGGTCAATTGAGTTCCACGTCAAGACGACCGGAAAGACGCAGTTCGTAGCCACATCGTTAAACAAGAACTTCTTCTACAGGCTCAGCCGTTACCGCTACATGATCCGGCCGCCGAGCTCCGGCATCGACGTGGCCCAGACCTTAAAGCTGCAGGGACACACCTACCCGTTCTCCTGGGAAAAGGAGGTCGCCTTCACCGAACCCATCTCTCCCCAGGACATCGTCAGGGCTTACGACAAAAAGACCAACAAGACCATTCGGAACCGCGGTTACCGGCCGCGGGATATAGCCGCTGTGGGATCCACGCCCGGATCCGGCGGCGGTGACCGAACGAGCCATACCCATATCAGCGACGGGAGTAGCCGGGCCGGCCACACCCGTCAAACTGCCGGCAATCCCGACCCGACACGCACGGAAGGCAACTCCCACGTCCACGTCGGTGTGGACGAGGCCACCAGCCAGCAGATCATCAACGATTGCGGTCGGCAACTGCTACAACGCCTGGCCACCACAATCCCCAACATCGACCCACCCACAGACCCCGTCGGCCTAAGCGGCATGAGCGGCCGCGAGTTCCAGGAACGCTCCCGGGGGACACTGCGAATCTTCGCCAGCCACGCCGCCCTCGGCACCCACCTCACCAACCTCGGCGACGGGGCCAGGGCCGGACTCATCGAAGTCTACAAAGGCCCCACCGACCACAACGGCATCGGCGCACACGGCCTGGAACTGAGCAACAAAAACGGCGAAATCTGGGTCTGGGACCCCAACACCAAACACGAATACCCCCTGGCACTGCACAAAACCGCCGGCGTCGCCATGATCGCCGCCGTCGTCTACACCCCAAACAAACAACCCGAACTCGTCCCCGACGACGCCCACGGCGTCGACGCCATCGGCGACATCCGCATCGGCGCACCCGGCGACAACGCCGAAGTCACGGTGTTCGACGACACTAAGCAGTTCCTGACAGCCTTTAAAGGCGCCGACTATCGGCCCGGTACCCGAATACATTCTTCCGGTGACTACCTGTCCTACCGGTGGACGCTGCGGATGACCGTCACCGACGGGCGCGACACCGAGACGGATACTCGGCTCAATGATGTGCGGTTCCGCGCGGTCGACGGCTTCTACCACGACGGCACTGTCCTCAACCAGGAGGCCACCGAGAAACTGCTGAGACATCATTTCGACACTCGCGACATCGGGGGACCGATCGTGGTGCGGTCGCCACAGCCCGATAACTCCGGCCCGGTCGTGCGAATGTACAGCACGGAGCTGGCCGGTCCCCTCAACCATTTGCTCGCCGGTACCCGGTTCCGGTTCGCCGGCGGGCACGCGGTGCTACGCCCCGATGGTGACTTGGACATCCAGCTGGACCACATACCCCCGGCAAGCGGGGACGTCATCGACCGGGGCGACTTCGTGGACGGCTGGCTCGAGCACGGTCAGGTCGAGATCACCCACCCCACCCCTGCCCTCGCACACTGGTCGCGCACCCGCCACGACGGGCTCGACGCCCTGGCCATGGCACGCGGTATCAGCCCCGAACTGCTGCGCCGGCGAGTGGCACGGCACCTGGAAGACAATCCCGACCTCTACCGCGACCAAATCACCAACGACATCCTCGACACCGAACACGCCCGCGCGCGCGCCCAGCACCTACCGGTCGACACCGAAACCGACCGCGCCGAACGCTCCAATCTGCTGCGGCAGGAGATCCCGGCGCTGCACGCCGGGCGTGCTACCGACAGCCGGTACCGCGGCAACGACGATGTCGAATTCCGCCTGTGGATCGCCGCCCGCGTCACCAGCACCAACCTCGTCGTCATCCACCCCGGCCGCAGCCGGTACCAGTTCCTGCCTGCCGCCGCGGCCGGAAACCCCGTGGTGTTCCTCCAACGACACCCCGACGGCAGCTACTACACCACAACCCTCCCCTACGACCACTTCTACACTCCCAACGCACACGGCGACCCGGTCACCCCCGACACCTCACTCCCGCTCACTGGTCCCGACGCTCACGGTAACTCCGACCACTACGTCGACTCCATCACGGTAACCGCTGAGCTTCCCGCCGGCCGCGTCACGGAAACCCGCCATAACTATGACGGCACCTACACGATTACCTACCAGCGAGCCGATGGCAGCAGCACGGAAATCCATGATGCCACTTACGGTATCCGTACAGTTACCAACAGTGATCCTGACGGTATCCGTACGGTTGCACGTTATCTCCATCTCGCCGACGGTACCTATACGGTTACACGCCAGCACGCCGATGGCAGCAGCACGGAAATCCGTAATTCCCCCGGTGGCGCCCGTACGGTTACCCGCCATCTCACCGACGCCGATATCCCGCTCCAGCCCACCGGCCCCGACACTCACGGTAACTCCGACCACCCCATCACGGAAACCATTCAGCATCCCGACCACCCCATCACGGAAACCATTCAGCATCCCGACGGCCGTGTCACGGAAACCATTCAGCATCCCGACGGCCGTGTCACGGAAACCATCCGCCATACCGACGACACGAGCACGGAAATTGTCTGCTACACCAACGGCCTGGTCAAGATCACCGACCGCTTGCCCGACGGCACCAACACGGTTACCTACCAGCGAGCCGATAACGATACTGTGGAAATCCTTGAAATCCTTAATGGCCCCGGTGGTATCCGTACGATTACCCACCGTAGTCGCTATGGCGCTCGTACGGTTACCCACCATAATCTTGACGGTAGCCGCACGGTTACCAATCATTTTTTTAATGGTAGCCGTTTGGTTACCAACCATTATCTTGACGGTAGCGCCATGGAGACCAACCATCATCGTGACGGTAGCCGCACGATTACCCACCATGATCCTGACGATACGGTTACCGATCTAGCGGTGACACCGCCACAGAATCGACTGTCACCCCGGGAGACGATGATGTTAAATCTCGTTGCCCGGGGCTACGACCGCGACGAAGATATTGCCAGGGTCCTTCGTACCAACGGATTTCCCACCACCACCGAGCAATTGGTGCGGGACACTATGCAAAATGCACGCCGGAAGCTCTTGAATCAGGTCGCAACGATGTCACTCTTGCGTCAGGACGCAACAAATGCTGACATCCTCGCAGCTGCCCCGACTGCAGGGCGTGATTCCGGCTTGGAGCTGCTGGATGACGATACCCTCGCCGCACTCCCGCAACCCGTGCTACCGGTACGACTGGACGGCCTCGACACGAGGATTCTTCACTACGCCGCCAGGGGCTACACCAGCTACCAGCACATTGCCGAACTCCTTCGTGTCGACGGACATAGAAATTTGTCCGGGGTTCAGGTACGCAATCGCATGATCAGGGTGCACACGTATCTCGGCCTTCCTCGTAGCGAGGGCGTGCACACCGTCCAGCTCAGTGCCGTGGCTGTCGCCAGGGCACGGCAGCTCGGCCTGCTCGATGAAGACGCGATCACCGCTCTCCCGGCCCCGCCCCCCGCCCTGCCTCCGGGCACACTTACACTGGCACCTCGGGACACGATGGCGTACGAATTCTCCGACTTGGGTTACTCTCATCGAGATATCGCCACTATCCTTCGTGACAACGGTTTCCCTGGAACCGTGGATTCAGTGACGGAAACTCTGAGCTTTATATACCGTAACCACCACTCCATATACCGTAACCACCACTACCTCCACACCGGGCGCGATACCGGCGCGGACAACAATCGGGTCGATGCCCCCCCCAACACCCCCGATACCGGCAGCCAGCCTTCCGAACTCGGCCACACCACCGACGACGCGGCCGAGCCCCTGACATACCCCAGCATCCGCGCGATGGACCTGTTGCGGCGCCAGGGCCTGCTGGTCGGCCAGGACTGGGACCGCCGCGGGGACTACATCGCGGTGGGTGAGCATAGTAGCGAGGTCGAGCGGCAGAGGAACGAGCTCAACCGCTATTGGGACGCGCACGACACCCTCTGGGTGCGTCTGGCGATCGGTGATCTGGTTGGCACGCCCAGGGCGGTCATGGAAGCCGTGCACCGGTCTCTGGACGAGCATGAGCGCAATCTTCGAGAGTGGCTGCGTCAGCTGGGCCGGGGCATGATCCGGCGGCCGCTGCCGGTCCCGGACCCCGCCGGCGCTACGCCACCGGGACTGCCGCGTGAGGGTGCGGGGGCCAGTCGGTCCCCGCAGGAGATGGCGGACTGGTGGTCCCGACACGGCCGAACATGGTGGGACACCGCGAATTTCGCGGACTGGTCGGTCGAGGAGCAGTTGCGCCTGCTCACCGATTTCCCGGGCCTGCGTAACAGTGAAGGCATTCCCGCACCGGTACGAGACCAACTGAACCGCACCTACCTCCAACTCGTGATCCGCGATACACCGGGCACCGGTGGCCCGACCGAGCCCGCCGCACGCCGTCATTGGCGCGAGGAGGTCTCGCGGCTACACGGGAACATACTCACCGCGGACATCGAGATGGCGGTCCATTCCCGGTGGTCCGGTCCTACTGCACCCCGGGTGCATCTGCTGTCCTTCGAGCATGACCGCCAGGGGCGCCATAGTGAGGTCATCGGGTTCGGGCCCGTGGATACTGCCCGGACGGTGCACTGGCGTGTAGCCGATACCGCACCCGCGGGAACAAGCGCGAGAGAGAACTCGATCCGGAGGCGGGACGAGTTGATGGTGGCAGTGCGCGAGCACCAACGAGAGGCCCGCGGACGGCCTGACTATGCGACGGTGTTTTCGGCAGGGCACGAGACTCTCCGACGCCCCCGCGATCCCCCTCCCGCACACAACGTTCCCCAGCGTTCGTGGCTGCGTCGTGTGTTGCCCGGCTCGCACCGCCCCGATCGACTCGCTGCGGCGATCTCGGCGTTCGTCGACGCGCGCCGCTCGAGGGCCGGCTCTGTGGATCTGGGACGAGTCGAGGTGTTCGCACCCCGTTCGATCGCGCAATCCGCGGCACGGCAGGTCGACCCACACGTCGTGCACATGCACGATCGGGACGGAATCCCCCTCACCGGTACCCGCGGCCCACCCGGCAACGACGGATCAGTCCCCCACCGTGGCGGGCCGAGCCCCGCCGGCTCCCAGACCCGCGCCGATTCCCAGCCCCGCACGGGCTCCCGGCTCGGCAGGCTGCGCCGCCGCATCGGCTCACATCCGCGCGCGGAAAAGATCGACACATTCCTCATGACCGACTTCGTCCGGAAATTCTCCCGGACCGTCCAGGGGGAAATCTCCGGGGTCCGCTACCCGGCCGGCACGACCATACATTTCCCGCCCGCCGACAGCGAATGGAGGACCGCTCGGTTCACCGGCGGGGCCGTTCATATCACAAACGCTGAGGACACCCTCTCGGTGGTGAGTGTCGCCGACTTCTGGAAAGGCCTCCGCGACAAGGTCGACCGGGGCGGCAACGACGAGATAACAGTGATCCAACCGGCCATCGCGGGGACACAGGCCAGCCGGGTCTGGGAAACCCCTCATTTCCTGGGCGCGGTATACCGCAACGACTTCACCACCGGAACCACCCTCACCTGGCGTGACGCGACCGTAACGACAATAGCGGTCCTGCGAGCCGACGGCAGTTTCGCCGTCCAAAACAACATCGGCCTCAACGTCGTGGAACTACGAGCCCAATTCGCGCGCCGCCTCGAGACCATCGACGCTGTCGAAATCACGCTACCCACACCCACCGAGTGGCATCCGATCCCCCCGGGCCCGGACTCTTTCTTCGACACCCTGACCGATATCCTCGAGGTCGATCCGAACCAGTTACGCGACAATGTGGCCGACTACCTCGACGAGAACAAGAACCGCGAGAACTTCGAGCACTTCGCGACGTTGATCACCAACAACGCTATCGACAACATGACCCGCGCCCCCATTGCCACGAACCCGGACTACTTCGAGCAGCAACTACTGGCGACCAAGCGTGCCCTGCTGCGCTACGAAATAGAGTCACTGCGCAACCCCGCATTACGCGACCCCACCGCAAACAGCGACACCCGGATAATCGGATCCGCACGCCTGGAATTCTGGTGGCTACCAGCCCTCAAACACCTGGGATACAACCTCACCCTACTGGACCCCGGCCAACTCAGAACCGACTACATCCTGACCCCTGGAAACCCACACATCTTCCTGTGGAGACTGCAAACCGGTGGATACCAGATCGGCACCACCACACAAAACATCGGCTCCACCACACAAAAAGCCCTGCTCACCACCACACAACCCACCCCCCACCACATCGGCATCGATCCCGTCACCGACCTGCGCATCGTGTTGGACGACGACCAGTTCAATGTGCTCGCCCGCCTGGCGCAGGGCGACACAGATCAGCAGATAGCCGACCACCTCGGGAAACCCTACGACTTCGCCGAAGTCCGGAGACTCAGGACCCAGATCTCCACAAAGCTGAAGGTGAAACCGGGCACTGCGCAGCGTACCGTGAGGCGGGCTCGTGAGCTGCGATTGCTGCCGCCACCGGCGCCCGGTGAACTGGTCGTGCATATCGAGTCCGATCCCGACACCGGCGAGGACGTGGAACTGTCACAAACTCAGTACGAAGTAGCCGCCTACCTCTCGGACAACCCCGACCACTCTCTCACCGTGGCGGCCAAGAATTTGGGGCTGCTGGATGAGTGGGGGCGGCCGAAACCCCTCAAAAACTTCCTGGACGGTGCAGCCCGCGCGCTGAAAGTTAAGGGTAAGGCTGAGGTACGAGTACGACAGGCTGTTGTGGACAAGGTCCGCGAGATGGGGTTGGTGCGTTACCCGGCACCCGGTTCGTCCGGTACACAACCGGGTATGCGCTCTGCCAGTAGCGCTGCGGCCGGTAGCAGCGGCGAGCCGGTCACCGGACGACGGGGTCCACCAGGCGACGGCACAGCCCAGTTCCAACACCAGCCCGCAACCGCGAGCCAGCACAACCCACCACCACAGGACAACAACTGCGGGCCACTCGCCGTAGACGACGTCACCTTCCTGACCGGCAGAATCCCCCCGGCTAAGCAAGACCCGCCAGGCCTGGAAGGCTGGACAGCCCACACCCTCCAAAAAGCAGACGGCGGAACACTGCACTACTTCCACCGCCATACCGAGATCGCCGAACTCCTACGCAACCTGGGCCACCGCGCCACCGCACTCGTCGTCGACACCTACCACGGCCCCACCAACAAACGCCCCACCAACAAACACGGCGTCGGCGCACACGCCTACACCATCACCAACCGCCACGGCACCATCCTCGTCCGCGACAACAGCACCAACCCCCACACCGAAATACCCTTCGAATTCTTCACACCAGGCCCCGTCCGCACCATCCACGCCATCATCCACACCCCCACCGGCCAGGAACACCCCCTCCCCGACAACACCAAAGCACACCCCCTACCCACCGCCGGCATCGGCGCACCCGGGGGCCAGGTGGACAACCGGATGGACCTCCAGCTCGACGCTCCCGCCGATCGTTCCGTTGCTGAGGCGACGGAGGCAGCGGGTGTGGGTGTTGCGGGGCCGGTTGTCGGTAGTTCTGTCGCTGATGTGGTCGAGGTGTCCGGTGATCGCGTCTGGGGGATCGGTGAGGTATTGAATGGGATGGGTCATAACGTTTTCACGTCGGGGACCACACTGGTGTGGGGTGACACGTCGGCGACGGTGCGTTCTGACGGCAATTTCGATGTCCCGGTCCTGCACCGCGCCGTGCCGGGGGATGAACTCGCCCGGAAGTTGCGAGCCGCGGGTGTGGCTGCTGAGGTCCGGGTTGTCCTGCCGGAGCCTCCGGACTGGCGTCCGCTGCCCCAGGGCCGGGATTCACTGTTCCACGCTCTGGCCTACCTCCGCGAGTTCGCCGCCGGCCTGCCCCATCACCGCAACCGCACAATCAACGACCTGACCCGCATCCTCGAGACCGATGATCTGACAGGGTTCCGGCGGGAAGTGGCCGAATACCTCGATCAGAACATCGAAGGGTACAGGCAATCCATCACCGACGACGCTCTCGTCAATTATGTCGTTGGCCATAATTTCGTTGACCCCGCCACCGAGGACGACTTCATTCAGAAACTGGTGATCCAGGGTTCGATATTGGCGCGAAAGGAGATCAACAACCTGCTCGATCCCGTCTGGAACAGTAATAATCGGGTCAACACTCCCACGCGGTCGCAGTTCTCACTGTTGCCGGCAGCGAGAATCAATGGACTGAACTATATTCAGGAGACGGGTCAGCGCAGAATCGAATACACTCCCGTTCCCGCGAGGCCACGGTATTTCCTGAAAGAAACGGCCCCCGGCGTATACGCAATCGGCACAACCACCACCGGCATCCCATTCTCCACCGTGCGACCCGGCAGCGCGAAACTCGGACAGCTCCGTTGGAAAACGGTCTACCTTGCCTCGCAAGGCAAAACCAATAAGCAGATCGGCGAGGCCCTCCGCAAAAAAAAGGACGCCCTCGATAGCATCTGGCAGCATGTGAGGAAGGCGATGGATATTCCCCGGGAGATTTCGGGATATCCTGTGACTCCGGAGGATGTGGTGGAGCGGGCCCGTGAGCTGGGGTTGCTGCCCAAACCTCTGCCCGGTGAGATCGACATCGTTCATGCCGTGACCGTCAACGGCAAACGCTGGAAGCTCACACATGACCAGTGGAAGACACTGAAACTCGCCGCAGAGAGAAAAACCAGCCGGCAGATAGGCGCGGCTCTCACCGAAAATCCCAATGAACCCGTCACCGCGAATGCTGTAGACAAGCGCATATCGCAAGCGGCGAAGGCGATGGGTATGCAGGAGGATCTGGATCGGAGGGATGTGGTGGCGCGGGCTCGTGAGCTGGGGTTACTACCCAAGCCGCTGCCCGGTGAGGCGGACATCGTTCATGTCGCGACCAATCCGATAACCGGCGAGCCCTATATCAATCCAGTTACCCGCAAACGTGTGGGGCTGACGCATCGCGAGTGGGAAATACTCACCCTCGTCGCGAAGGAAAAATCTGATGCCGAGATAGCCACGGCGCTTAAGACAGATACGAATGAGACAGATACGAATACTATCAAGAGTGATCTGGCGCACGCAAAAAACCAACTGGGACTGACGGGTGAGGTTCTGACTCGGGAGGCCGCTGTGCAGCGGGCCCGCGAGTATGGGTTGCTGCCGATGCCGGAACCGGGTGAGGTCGACATCGTTCATATCGCGACCACTCCGACCGGCAAGCGCGTGCAACTGACGCATACGCGGTGGCAAGCACTCACCCTCCTCGCAGACGAAACCAAACAGTTTGCCGACGTGGCCAGACAGATTGGCATACGCGCGGAACACGTCAGTAGGTTCCTGGGCGGGCTGCGCGAGGCGCTGGGCCTGCCCGGTGATATGACTCCGAAGGCTATGGTGGCGGAGGTCCGCAAACTGGGTTTGCTGTCGCAGCCGGCCTCTGGGGTGTCCGTGCCGGTGGTGCACCAGCCGACCGCTCTTCCCGCCGCCGATGACTGGAAACCCAGCCAGCACGGCGACCGCGAGGATCCCCTGACTGCCTCTCTGGCCCTGGCGGCGGGTGTTGAGCCCCAGGACCTCCGGGACGCCGTGGCGGACTGGCTGTACGCTCACTTCGCCTACTACCTCGGCCTCATCACCACCGCTGACCTCGACGCCCGGCAAGCCGCTGAAGACACCCGCCGCCAGCAATTCCTCACTACCTACTCCTCACACGACGACCTCGACGTATACACCGAGGAAAGAAACCGCGCCGACGCGTTCGACACCGCACTGGCCACCGAACGCGCCGCCCTGCTGCGACACGAAATCCTGTCCCTGCGCGCGGGACACACCACCGGTGTATCCCTGCTCGGACACCAAGGCCTCGCTCTCATACTCCCCGTCGTGGCCCGGCTCCTGCCGGTCAATCTCGTCGCCGTCCACGCCGACGGCAGCCACCACCAACTCATCCACGCACCCGACCAGCCAGTCATTTACCTGCAACCGGACCCCGACCACGACGGCGGCTACCTGACGGCGATCGCCCAGCAACCGCCCGCGGGCTTCTCCACCCCCGGCGACAACACCCCGATCCCAGCGCTCGGGCAGCCCAGCAAGTCGATCAACACCTGCGCGCCACGCACACTACGACGCGCCGCCCAACTCCTCCGCGACCACGGCACCACCATCATCCGACCGCCGGCCACCGAGCCCGGGCTGGCCGGCACAAGCGGCACCGATTTCCGGACCTACGCCGGCGACGTCGAACTACAACCGGTCAACGACCACGCCACCATCGCCGGCTACCTGCGCTACCACCCCGGCCTCGGCATCGGATCGGTCGCCATCCTCGCCGACACCCACACCCCAGACCACTACGGTGTCGGCGCGCACTCCAGCCTCTTCTACAACCTGGACCACAACACCTGGTTCTACGACTCAATCACCGACACAGACCGACTCTGGGACGAAAAAATCCCCGCCGGCATCACCGCCACCGCCGTCACCTTCTACAACCCACACGGCAACCCACTCCGCATCCCCGACCTCCCCATCATCGACCACAACACCCTCCACAACACCCGCTTCGGCACAACCGGCCCCACCCGACAGCACGAGCCCACACCCGATTCCGCCAGTCCACCACCAGAATCCAGCCACCCCGCCGACCGCAGCGATGCGGCGGATGCGCCGCTGCCGTCCGATGACCCGCCGTCGTATCGCGGCGTTGTCGCCGACGGATCACCTCCACACCCCGCGACGGTCACGGTGGGTTCGGTCGCCGACCGGGTCATGGAAATGTCCCATTTCGTCGAGGAGCTGTCCCGCAACGACCTCAACAGCAACACCGTCATACATTTCCGTGACGGCGACTCGGTCCGGACGGCCGTCATGAACGCCGACGGTGATTTCGAGATTCGTGATCCCGGATCCGATCCGGTCGCGCACCCACGAGTCGTGCCACGGTCGGAATTCGGTGATTTCATTCAGGAGCGCGGGGCGACGTCCGTCAAGATCACGCTTCCCACGCCGGAATTGTGGAGCGAGGCCTTCGAGGGTTTGTTCGAAATGTTCCACTATCTCCTCACTGACGGTGACCCCGTGGAGCTGCAGAAGAAGGTGGCTGCCTACATCAAGGGCAACAAAAAGTACTTCGCGCGACTCATCACAGACGATTCTCTGGAATCGGACCCCAACTTCGAGTCGTCTAGGCTGGATTATCAGAATGACATTCTGGATAAGCATATTTCGATGCTGGAAAACCAGTACGACCCCAATTTGGGACATCGGGTCGTAGGTCTGCAGAATACGGATTTCACGTTGGTGGCGGCGTCCGAGGCCTTCCGCATGAATTTCATCACCGCGGAATCGGTAAGTATTTTGAACACCCGATCGGCGCCGATCTACTTCGTGCGCAAGACCAAGAAGGGCGACGACTACGAGGTCGGAATCAACGCCGACGACACCGTGTTCTCGGTCATGCCACCGAAGTTCCGGCCCGCACCGGAGTGGCTCGCCGGTGAAACCGGGCCGCGACCCGCCGGTGACGCCCTGCCCGAATACATGGTCCGCGCGGCGGCTCTGGCCGATCTCGCTTCCGCGGCCTTCGCACCGCGTACCCTACCCAGGCCCGCCGCGCCGCGATTGACCCATCGGACCGCCGCGGACGTCCTGGCAGCGAATCCGAATGCCGAAGTAGAAGAAATGGAACCCTCGCGTTTCGAAGACCTGTTCGAGCGCAATGATTTTCTGAGCGGAACCACAATTTTCGCGACCAGCCGGACCGTCCCGATAGAAGCTACGGTCATGCTGGACAATATTCGCGTGCAGGGCGTGAGCGCGGACGGAGAAAGCCGGGTCCACAAAATTGTCACCCCCGCCGAATTTTTGCGCGAGATCGATGCCGAATCGGTTTCCGTGATACGACCCGCGCCCGCAGGCTGGTTCCCGGCCCCCGGCGACAACGATCCATTCAGCATCATCGCTCATATATTTAATTACTCGACACCGCAACAGGCCCGCGAGAAGACAGTCGATGCACTGAAGCGAGACATCGAACGATACTCGCCCTGGTTCGACAGCGACCGGCAGGACTTTATAAACATGCAGTCGCTCGCGAGGAGGCGCGAGGAGGTGCTCACGATCTACGGTGACGATTATTCCGACGAGACACTCCGCGCGGCGGAGGAGGAGCTCGACGTAATACTGAAGGCGATTAAAGATATTCGGGCAGAGGATTTGCTGTCGTATCTCACAGCCGTGCGCGACGGCGCGAGCCTTGCAAACCTCAACGGCCGATATCGGGACACCCAGCATAATTTCATGCTGGTCGCCGCGGCCGACGCGCACAGCCTCAAACTCGTCATCACGGACCCGGATGGACTGGTCACCACTCCTGGGATCACCGATCCCGATTCCGATGGCTGGCCGACCATATCCTTGAAGCAATTCGAGGACGGTCATTACGAAATGGGCGCCACCACCGAGGGTGGATTGTTCAGCGCCGCGAGACCGGCTCGGTATAGAGCCGAGAGATGGCCTTGGGACAATGTTGTTTCGAAAGCCGATATTCCATCGAAGTTCACCGAACTCCTGGTAGGCCCGCACAAGCCTGTGCTTTCGGAGATCACCATCAACCGCTCGTCTATGGCAAACAATAGGCTGATGGGGTTCGACACGACGTTGCGCGGGAGGCTTTCCGCGGAACAAGCTGCCAGATTCGACGCGGCGACAGCCTCACAGCCCGCTCTCGCGTCGGTTCATTACATGGATGAATTGGAGCGTGAAACGCATCGATTGTTCATGGACGAGGAAGGCCTGTTGCATCGAGCGTTCGACGGTTCGCTATACCATGCACCCATGATGGCGCTATTCGTCATGGACGAATTCGGGAACATGTACGCCATTGAGAAGCTGGCCTTGTGGAATGGGATTATTCGTCACTCTTCATTCTTCGGAGACCAAACGATCACTGCCGCCGCATACGTCCGTATAAACCTCGGAAAACTCACGGGATGGAATGACCTGGTCGAGGACTACGGGCCGGTGTCGGCAAGCAATGATCTGGCACTCGGACTGCTGCATGCTCGCGGCATCAAGTTTTACTACTTCAGCAGGAACGGCGGCGCGCCCGATCCCACCATCTCCAGATATCCGGCAGGGCAATCCGCCGAGGCGAAAGCCGCATTAAAGCACGTTGAGTGGATGCTTGCCGCCACACGACCGCGTGTATCCGCGACATTGCGCGGAGGAGTAGGAAACCGCAGCACCGAACACGGCGGCGACGGCCCACCCGGCAACGACGGATCAGTCCCCCACCGTGGCAGGCCGAGCCCCGACCACTCCTCCACGCCCAACGCGCAAGGCGACCCGGTCACCCCCTCCGCCGAGCTTCCCGACGGCCGCGTCACCGAAACCATCCGCCACAACGACGACGGCGCCTACCTGGTCACCTACCAGCGAGCCGACGGCAGCAGCACCGAAATCCATGACGCACCTGACGGTCTCCGCACCGTCACCATCCGTGATCCTGAGGGTATCCGTACGGTCGCACGTTATCTCGATCTCTATCTCGCCGACGGTACCGATACGGTGACACGCCAGCACGCCGATGGCAGCAACACGGAAATCCGTAATTACCTCGGTGGCGCCCGTACGGTTACCCGCCATTTCACCGACGCCTATATCCACCTCATCACCGAAATCATTGAGCATCCCGACGGCCGCGTCACGGAAACCATCCGCCATCCCGACGGCACGAGCACGGAGATTGTCAGCCACACCAACGGTCTGGTCAAGATCACCGACCGCCTGCCCGACGGCATCAACACGGTTGCCTACCGGCAAGCCGACAGCCGTACCGTGGAAATCCTTCATGGCCCCGGCGGTATCCGCGCGATCGCCTACCGTCAGGCCAATGGCCTTCGTTCGGTTACCCATTATCACCGTGACGGTAGCCACACGGCTATCGATCATGGGGTTGGAAACGTTTTGGTTGACCGCCATTATTCTGACGGTAGCCGTTTGGTTGCCTACCATTATCCTGATGGCCGCCGTACGGTTAACCACTATCATCCTGACGATCCGGCTGCCATTCCGGCTCGACCGATGACGCCGCCACAGGATCGACTGTCACCCCGGGAAATGATGATGTTCAATCTCATTGCCCGGGGCTACGACAGCGACGAAGATATCGCCAGGGTCCTTCGTGCCAACGGGTTTCCCACCGCCACCGAGCAATTGGTGCGCGAAACTATGCGAAATGCACGCCGGAAGGTCTTGCCTCAGGACACAATGATGTCCAATGCTGAGGTCTTCGTCCTCGCGCTGCGGCCGTGGCAGCAACATAATGATGCCGGCTTGCAGCTGCTGGATGACGACACCCTCGCCGCACTCCCGCAACCCGTGTTACCGGTACGACTGGACAGCCTCGACACGAGGATTCTTCACTACGCCGCCAGGGGCTACACCAGCTACCAGCACATCGCCGAACTCCTTCGTGTCGACGGACTCCTTCGTGTCGACGGACGTGGAAATGTGTCCGGGGATCAGGTACGCGATCGGATGCTCACGGTGCACACGCGTCTCGGCCTTCCCCGTAGCGAGGGCGTGCACACCGTCCAGCTCAGTGCCGTCGCTGTCGCCAGGGCACGACAGCTCGGCTTGCTCGATGAAGACGCGATCACCGCTCTCCCGGCCCCGCCCCCCGCCCTGCCTCCGGGCACACTGCCACCCGGGGTGACGATGGCGCTCGAATTCTCCGACCTGGGTTACTCCCATCGAGATATCGCCATTCTCCTTCGTGACAACGGTTTCCCTGGACATACCGTGGATTTAGTGACGGAAGATCTGCGCTTTATATACAGTCACCACTACCTCCACACCGGGCGCTATATCGGCAACCAGCCACCCGACGACGCGGCCGCGCCTCCCAGCATCCGCGCGATGGACCTGTTGCGGCGCCAGGGCCTGCTGGTCGGCCAGGACTGGTACCGCCGCGGAGACTACATCCATGTTCTCCAGCTGCGCGCCGGCGCGCAGCAGGAGCTGGGCCAGGCCCGTCGACCGGGCGAGCTGCTCGCCTTGTTGGGTGACAACGGTAACCGCGAGATCGCGCGACAGAGGAACGAGCTCAAGCGCGATTGGGACGCGCACGCCCTCCTCAAACATGAGCTGTCCGGGTACTGGATGGTCGGGGGTGAGCTGGTTGGCACGCCCAGGGCGGTCATGGAAGCCGTGAACCTGGCTATGGACGAGCATGAGCGCAATCTTCGGGAGTGGGAGCGTCAGATGGGCCGGGGCATGATCCGGCGGCCGCTGCCGGTCCCGGACCCCGCCGGCGCTACGCCACCGGGACTGCCGCGTGGGAGTGCGGGGGCCAGGCGGTCCCCGCAGGAGAGGGCGGACTGGTGGTCCCAACACGGCCGAACATGGTGGGACACCGCGAATTTCGCGGACTGGCCGGTCGAGGAGCAGTTGCGCCTGCTCACCGATTTCCCGGACCTGCGTAACAGTGAAGGCATTCCCGCACCGGTACGAGATCAGCTGAACCGCACCTACCTCCAACTCGTGAAGCGCGCTGTACCGGGCGCCGTTGCCCTGGCCGAGCCCGTCGCACGTCGTCATTGGTTCGAGGAGGTCTCGGGGCTATACGGGAACATACTCACCGCGGACATCGAGATGGCGGTCAACTTCGAGCAGTCCGGTCCTACCGCCTCCCGGGTGCATCTGCTGTCCTTCGAGCACGACCACCAGGGGCGCCATCGTGAGGTCATCGGGTTCGGGCCCGTGGACAAAGCCCGGACGGTGCACTGGCGTGTAGCCGATGCCGCACCCGCGGGAACAAGCGCGATAGAGAACTCGATCCAGATGCAACGAGAGTTGATGGTGGCAGCGCGCAGGCACCAACGACATACCCCAGGACGACCCGACTACGCGACGGTGTTTTCCGCAGGGCACGACACTCTCCGACTCCCCCGCGATCCCCCTCCCGCACACAACGCTCCCCACCGTTCGTGGCTGCGTCGTGTGTTGCCCGGCTCGCACCGCCCCGATCGGCTCGCTGCGGCGACTCGGCTCGCTGCGGCGATCTCGGCGTTCGTCGACGCACGCCGGTCGAGGGCCGGCTCTGTGGGTCTGGCACGAATCGAGGTGTTCGCACCCCGATCGATCGCGCAATCCGCGGCACAGCAGGTGGATCCACACGTCGTGCACATGCACGACCAGGACGGAATCCCCCTCACCGGTACCCGCGGCCCACCCGGCAACGACGGATCACTCCCCCACCCCGGCGGGCCGAATCCCGCCGGCTCCCAGACCCGCGCCGATTCCCAGCCCCGCACGAGCTCCCGGCTCGGCAGGCTGCGCCGCCGCATCGGCTCACATCCGCGCGCGGAAAAGATCGACACATTCCTCATGACCGACTTCGTCCGGAAATTCTCCCGGACCGTCCAGGAGGAAATCTCCGGGGTCCGCTACCCGGCCGGCACGACCATACATTTCCCACCCGCCGACGACGACTGGCTGGGGATGACCGCTGAGTTCACCGACGGGGACGTGCAACTCACAAACAACACGGGCACCCTCTCGGCGGTGAGTGTCACCGACTTCTGGAAAGGTCTCCACGACAAGGGCTGGGGCGACAACCTTCAGATAACGGTGACGCAACCAGCCATCGCAGGCACACACGCCAGCCGGGTCTGGGAAACCCCCCACTTCCTGGGCGCGGTATACCGCAACGACTTCACCACCGGAACCACCATCACCTGGCGTGACGCGACCGCAACGACAATAGCGGTCCTGCGAGCCGACGGCAGTTTCGCCGTCCAAAACAACATCGGCCTCAACGTCGTGGAACTACGAGCCCAATTCGCGCGCCGCCTCGAAACCGAGCGTGTCGACGCTGTCGAAATCACGCTACCCACACCCACCCAATGGCATCCGATCCCCCCGCGCCTGGATGCGTTCCTGCGCGCCCTGACCCCCGGAGCCAACCCGACGCAGTTGACACAGTTATGGGACGGCGTGGCCGACTTACTCGCCTGGAACTTCGAGCACTTCGCGACGTTGATCACCAACGACACTATCGACAACATGACCGGTGACCACACTGCCACGAACCCGGCCTCCGAACGGCAGGTACTGGAGGAAAAGCGTAAAGCGCTGAGCACCGAAATAGAGTCACTGCGCAACCCCGCATTGCGCGACCCCACCGGACACAGCGACAACCGGATGATCGGATCCCCAGCCCTGAAATTCTGGCTGCTGCCAGCCCTCATACACCTGGGATACAACCCCACCATGCTGGACCCGGGCCAACTCAGAACCGACTACATCCTGAACCCCGGAAAACCACATATCTTCCTGCGGCAAGGAGAAAACGGTTATGAGATCGGCACCACCACACAAACCATCGACTCCACCACAGAAAAAGCCCTGCTCACCACCACACAACCCACCTCCCCCCATATCGGCATCGAACCCGACACCGGCGCGCACGTCTCACTGACCGACGACCAGTTTGATGTGCTCGCCCTCATGGAACAGATGGAGCACATGGCACCGAACGACACTATTAGCCAGACGGCCGCCCACCTCAACAAAACCAAGAAACAAGTCGACCATCTCAGGGAAGAAATCTTCAAAATCCTGAACGTGAACCCGAGCACTCCGCAGCGTGCCGTGAAGCGGGCCCGTGAACTATGGTTGCTGACACCACCGGCACCCGGCGAACCGGACATCGTGCATATCGCGCGCGATCGCGACACCCGCAAGGAGGTGGAACTGACACAACTTCAGTACAAAGTACTCACCTACCTCTCGGACAACCCCGACCACAGCTACACCCAGGCAGCCGCAAATCTGGGGATGCTCAATGAGCAGGGGGAGCCGAGCGAGCCAGCCATCAACGGCGTAATGGCAAATGTATCAAGCACGCTGAACGTTCATAGACGACAGGAGGCTGTGGACAAGGCCCGCAGGATGGGATTGATACGTCAACCGGCACCCGGTCCGTCCGGTACACAACCGGGCATACGGTCCGCCCGTATTGATCCGGCCGGCAGTAGTGGCGAGCCGGTTGCCTGGCGGCGGGGTCCACCAGGCGACGGCACCGCCCAGTTCCAACACCAGCCCGCAACCGCGAGCCAGCACAACCCACCACCACAGGACAACAACTGCGGGCAACTCGCCTTAGACGACGTCACCCTCCTGACCGGCAGAATCCCCCCCGCTAAGCAAGACCCGCCAGGCCTAGAAGGCTGGACAGCCCACACCCTCCAAAAAGCAGACGACGGAACACTGCACTACTTCCACCGCCATACCGAGATCGCCGAACTCCTACGCAACCTGGGCCACCGCGCCACCGCACTCGTCGTCGACAGCTACCACGGCCCCACCAACAAATACGGCATCGGCGCACACGCCTACACCATCACCAACCGCCACGGCACCATCCTCGTCCGCGACAACAGCACCAACCCCCACACCGAAATACCCTTCGAATTCTTCACACCAGGCCCCGTCCGCACCACCCACGCCATCATCCACACCCCCACCGGCCAGGAACACCCCCTTCCCGACAACACCAAAACACACCCCCTACCCACCGCCGGCATCGGCGCACCCGGGGGCCAAGCGGGCGACCCGATGGGCTTCGAGTTCGACCCTCCCGCCGCTGATCTTTCTGTTCCTGATGCGGCCGGAAACAAAGTAGCCGGACCCGACATCCTCGCTCCGGCCGGCATCCCACCGTGGACACCACGGACCCGCATCAGCGCACCCCCGCACCAACAGCTCACCTACGACCTGCACCGGATGGATCTCGACCCACCCGATCCAACCGATCTCGATCGCGGGGTCGCCCTCGAGCAATTCCTGGGGCAATTCTCCGGGACCGTCTTCGCCGACGGCACCGTATTGGGGATCATCGCCCGCGACGAGAGCCATGAGGGCAGGGGGTTGACCGCGCAATTCACCGCCGGGGGTGTGCAGACCATCCAACGGGGAAACGCTGAGGAATTCCGCCGTCAGGACGGCATCCCGAGTGAAAACATCGGTCTGCTCAGTGTAGGCGACTTCTGGAAAACTCTCCCAATCCTGGCCGTCCAAGAGCCGGGGGGCAACGGTGGCTACAAGATCCACGTGCTTCCCCCGGTCGGGGAGTCTATCAACCGGATCTGGGCAACCTCGGACTTTCCGAGCGTGGCCCGTGGTTTGACCATCGGCAGCACCCTCACCTGGACCAGCGGTGGGGACACCGATCAGCCCGGCGCGGCCGGACCAACAATAATCGCGGTTGCCCGGGGCAATGGATTCTTCGATATCGCCCTGCGCGACACCGGCGACCAGCAGCCATCCCCGATAGCAACCGAATCCGTGACCGAACTCGAGAACCGCCTCGCGGGAATCGCTACCGTCACCACCAGCGTGCGGGCCACCAGCACACAAGACCAACCCCCCACCCCCACCGCCCCCGACCTGATAATCATCGACGAGACCAACCGGGTAACCATCGAACAGCGCCGGGCGGTCCCGGATCCGATGCAGGTATCCGGCGATCGTGCCTGGCAGCCGGTGGATGAGGCCTTGGACGAGCCTGCGGCGGTCATCGCGCCGTGGTCGGAAGCCGGCGATCACGGTGCGGGTTTCTCCCCGGGGCCGGCGGTGGCGGACTTTGCTTTGCCGGAGTTCGCCGGTGGATTGTCCGGGGCTGTTTTCCCGCCCGGGACGACCATAGATATCCGGCCCCCGGGGCGGAGGGAAGCCCTCGGGTCCGATGATGAGTTCGTGTGGTCGGTGAGGATTGCCGGTGATCCGGGCGACCGCAGCGACAGCCGGCACGAGGTGCCCGCCGGTGATTTCTGGACGACCCTGTCCGGCCGGAACCTGGACGCGGACTCTCGTGTGATCCTCACCCAGCCCGCGTTCACCGCCACCGCCACGGACCGTGTTCACCGGACCAGTGAATTCCTGGACCGGGCCACCGGCAATGATCTGCTTACCGGAACCGCGGTCACCTGGCGCGATACCGCCACCGGAACCCAGACAACGGCGATCGTGTATGCCGGTGGTTCTTTCCACGGGTATCGAACCGTGGTGGGGCACCCGACCGAGTGGATCCAGCCCATGACACTGGCTCAACTCCGAGCACACCTGGCATCCCCGCACGTCAACACTGTCACGATCACCCAGCCCGCTGCCCCGGACTGGCATGGATTCTCCACCGGCCGGAACTCGCTGGTGCACATGCTGGACTACGGTCTCATGGGCACGTGGCCCGATGGTTCGGTACCTGTGTTGCAGGGGGATCTGCTCGAGCATCTGACTCGTCACCGGCAGTGGTATGCGCGTGCTATCGCCGGCACCGGCACCGTTGCCGACAGGCTTGCCGTGATCGATCGCCTGATAGAGGCAATACGCGGGGGGCAGGACTTCCACGATGCCCGGCTCGAGGGATACGAGCATGTGGAGTTGTTATTGCTGCTCGTATCCCGGTACTGGGGGGTGAATGTTGTCCTGTTCGATGGCCCGTCACGGATCGAGTACGTTACCGCACCGGCCAGGCCGTATCTTTTCCTGAAACGATCACCCGAGGCCGGCGGATACAAAATCGGCGTCATCAGGAAAGGCGACGCATTCGCCCCGTTCACCGCTGCCCGGCCCGACAGCCCGATAACCGAGCACAGGCAGTACCAGATACTCGCCGATATCACCCACGGGAAAAACAACGCCGAGATAACCAAACGCCTCCGAATATCCGCAAAGAGCGTGAGGAATGCACTCGACGCTTTTGGACTGACGGATCCGGGCAACGGGGTCGATCGAGACAGAGCCCGATTGGTTTCTGTGGCGCGGGCCCGCACGCGCGGGCACCTGCCTGCGCGTGCGGTGCCCGGTGACCGGGACTACGGCACTCATGTGGCGTTCGATGCTACTGGCCGGGCCATGGACCTGATCGATAGCCAGCTGCGGGTACTCGCCCTCTACGCGCAGCTCGGGAACACTGCCGCGATGGCGCAATGGGCACGCCGGAACCCCACCTTCGGGTTCGTGAAGTACCCGTCCGAATTAACGCAAATCCTGAACATTGCGGCCAGCAGGCTGGGTGTGGCCACGTGGGCAGAGGCGGTCGAGGTGGTTCGCGGGCTGGGGTGGTTGCCCACGCGGCCGGTGGCCGGTTCGGCCGATGCCCCGAGGTCGGTTATTGCCGCGCAGGGTGTATCGTCACCCCGCGGTGGCTCGAATCTCGAGGTGACACGCCCCGTCGGCGTCGTGGCGGGCTCGGACGGCAGTGCAGTATATGTGCCTGTCGACACCAGTTTCATGGAAATGGATCTGGACCCACCCGCCACCGCATCCAGGTTCGAGGCCGACGGTGGGTATTCTCTGCCTGCGGTAATCAGCGATGAACTTCCGTTCCAGCAATTCGTCGGATTGTCCGGAACCGTGTTCCCGGCCGGTACGACAATAGACTTCCAGAACCCGGAATGGATAGTAGAAGACGGACTCGGCAGTGAGTTCGCTTGGTCCGTGCGGATCACCGACGATCTCGAGGACAACAGTCAGGACGATGGCCGCGCCCGGGTCCGTGCCAGTGAATTCTGGGACGTCCTCGCCTATAACTTGGAACTGCACGACGCCTGTACCGTCGTCATCACCCGACCGGGGGTCAGCGGAAACAGTGACCGAAACGCACCGGCCGTTGCGGGATCACAACCCCACCCCGCCGGTGGACGCCGTGGCCGGATCGGTCACGCACTACCAGCCGATACCTTCACGCACCCCGGCCTGCATCCACAGCGCAACACAGCAACAATTCAGCACTCCGCCGTCGCGCGCCCGACATCCGACGGCAGCCACACCCTCGGCAACGACCGAACCGTCGACTACGGCATACCACACGGCACAAACCCACGCCCCAACAACTGCGGCCCGCTGGGTGCCGGTTCTGATGGCAGTGCCTCTGGTGCTCGGGTCTCGCTCCGCGGAGGCGGCGGACAGCACGACGGATCACACGGTGAGACCACCACCGGGCGTGTGTTCCCTCCTGTGGCTATCGGCGCGCATCCTTTCGGGGACGACCCCGGCAGCCCTGTTCGAGAGCCTGCCCGGTCCGTCACCCCCGGCCGGACCGGCGACGGTACCGCACCGCACACCACCACTACTGGCACCACACCACACATCCCTATCACCGACACGCCTGCCAACAACTGCGTCCACCGCGTGGTCGAGGTCCACTACGAACACACCGGTAACCCCAACCTCACCACCGGCCACCTCACCATCGGCCTCGAAGGCAACACCCACCGGCAACTCGAACAAGCCCACGGCCCCACCGCCCGCCTCTACACCGTCGGAGACCACAACACCATCGCCGACACCCTCAAAAACTTCTTCGGTCCCGGCTACAGCGCCACCGCCGTGGAGAACTACAAAATCGTCGAACTCGGCATCGGCGCCCACGCCTACCCCGTCACCAACACCAACGACAACAACCCCGCCACCACCCCCACCAACGACAAACTCATCGTCGAAGACCGCGCACTGGACATAACAGGCTCCTTCCCCCCACGACCACTCCGGGAAATCTCGAGCATCGAGGTCATCTACCTCGACCCCGCAGGCAACCCCGCAACACCCCCCCGGCACAACCACACCCCCACCCCCACCACCGCCGGGCGCATCGGCGTGGGCGGCCGCAACGGGTCCGAGTCCATCGGCGACGACCCGATGGATATCGACGGGTCCGAGTCCATCGGCGACGACTCGATGGATACCGACGGGTCCGAGTCCATCGGCGACGACTCGATGGATACCGACGGGTCCGAAAACACCGGCCCCACACCTGCGTTCGAGCCCGAGGGCGGCGACACCTACTTCGGCGACGACCTGCTGAAGCAACTGATGAAACCGAAGAAATTCGAACTGCCCAGCGACTCCGATCACCCGGACCTGAGGCGGACCCGCTTCGACGACCCCCGGCTCGCACGCCCCGGACCGCTCCCCGCCAACCAGCTGAAAAACCTCAGCCCCGAGGACAGGGATGAGTTACTGCCGGCACCGGCCGTCCCGATCACCTTGCCCCACCAGAAGTTGCCCGACGGACGGGACGCTGTGGTCCTGGTCGACGAGACGGGCCCGCACTATCTACCCCTCTCGGGCATCAGAACAGCGATACGCACCGACCCGCCTTACGGACGGCCGTTCTACACCATCCGGCATCCGGAGGACGGAAAAACCGAGGACATCCCCGTCGATCTGGCGGAGGTCGAGGGCTTCGATTTCAAGCCCGGCATCGACGGCCGATCCGGCACGTTGAGCTGGAGCATGCCGAAAGGCGGAGTCCATTTCCTCGGCCACACAGAGGCGGGGGATACGAGTGTGGTCTCCGTATCGCCCGAAAATCTGTTGATAGCACGGGCTGGGGACACGTCCGAGACTCTGTTGGTAGCCCAGCCCGGGGACTCGCCACAGGTGTGGGTAAAGAATCCCGGTGACAGGCAGTGGGTCGCCATCAATGCCCCTCCCAGCGTCATGCCGAAGCTGCCCACGCTCGTCCCGCGCCGCGACACACCCCTGTTCAGGCTGGATGAACACGGCAGACCACAGCTCCCCAGACCGCACGAAGCACGCCAGCGCCGGGCGCCTAACTGTGCCCTGGTCGCGTTGATGAAGCAGCTGGCGGAGAACGAACCCGGATCGATCGTCGAGGCGCTGCACGACCACGGCGACGGCACCGCCAGCGTCCGCTTCATAATCGACGACGTCCCTGAATGGGTCCGTGTCGAAAAGAGCATCTACGTCGCACCGGGCACCGAACGAGGCTATTTCATCGATCACGAACCCGGAGAACCGCTGTGGGCCGCCATGATCGAAAAGGCCTACGCGGTCAAATTCGGCGCCGGCAACGGCTACCAGTTCTACGGACTCTACGCCGCGTTGTTCGTCAAGAATTTCTATCAGAGGAACGAGGACGCAATACAACAACCTGCCCGCAGCGTCGGCGTCAAGAATCTGCTGCTTCCGCTCCGGTTCGACCCCGACACAGTCGATGCCCTGCTGCACGCCGCACTGCCGAAGGGATCCCCGATCGACCCCGCGTTCTCGCGCCGGTTCGCCGATACCGCCGAACACTGGTACGAACAGCAAGAAGAGCTGTTGGAACCAGCCTGGGACCGTCTCGTCATGGAGTATCCGGACGATGAGGTCACCAGGAATGCCAAGTGGCCCGAAATCGTGAAAACCCACGATCTGAACGCGGTCCAGGATTTCCGCAAATATTTGAACGACCAGTTCCCAGGAAAGTGGCAAGCCGAGAAGAACGCTCTCGCAGACTACTACCAGGACGTATACGGCGGCGAGCCCGGAGATCGCCTACTGCCGGAAAGATACCGGGTCGCGGCCGAGGTTTTCGCCACCCAAATCGACTACGCCCTCACACGTCACACCGTGGTGTTGCTGACAACCCACGAGTTCGAGGAGACCTCGGTGCCCGGTTTGCCGGGCAACCATACCTTGGCCGTCCACGCGGTCGAATACGACCGCGACACAGGCAAACCTATGCGACTGCTCCTGGAGAACCCGTGGGACGACCAGGATTTCGAACCCATCAGCTATCCCACCCCGCTGGACGGTATGGAATACCGCCTGATCCCTGCCCGAGGCGACTTCATCAGTGATTGGACCGATGACGCGGGCACCCGGTTCGTCACGGCCAGGGACGGAACCGAATACATCGCCGTTTCGGACGGCACCCAGGATCGCCTCGATCCGGTTCCGGATGACCCGGATGCCTCAGAAGAAGATCGCCCGCTGTACCAACTCACGACCAAGGGAAAGCGGTACTTCCGGAGCCCCGACGGCACGCAGTACTGGGCGGACGGCGAGGGCACCGTGACCTGGGAGACGCCCGACAAGACCGAGTATCTAAGGACCCCCGAACCGACCGAGCAGGGCCAGTACTTCATCAAGAGACCCGGCGAAACAGACTGGTCCGCCTACCACCTGGGCCACACCACATGGCAGGACCCGACCATTCCACGCCGCGGTGGACTCATCGCGGTCGACCTCGCGCACGTGCCGAAATTCGAGTCCGTGGCGATGAGCGGCCCCGGCGCACGCGGCCTGTTCGGGCCAGCCCCCGAGGAGTCCGGCACGCTCGGCGTCTCGCCCCACGCGCCCAGCCCCCCGCTGGGCCGCAGTGGCCGCCCCCGCCCGACAGACATCCCCGAGGCCCCCGCCGACCGGCCCGCGTCGCCATCACACGCCGACCACACCGCGTTCTTGCGGACCGCCGCAGGCCCCAGCACCGTACCGGCGGCACATCAGGAGCCCGCTCACTCGTCCGGCCCGACCGAGCCGATGTCCTGGGAACTGTTGCCGGACACCGGCAATAAGGCGCTCGAGGCGTTGTCCATTCTGTACGGTTACCCGACCGCGCGCGAGGCGCGTGATGCGCTCATCAACCGGCTGCAGGAGACTTTCGACACCAGTGCCCATGCGTTCATCACTCCCCGGATAGGCCAGGTCCGCCGGACTGAACATATCCGGCGCCGCGACGTCGACGCCGACCATAGGGGCGGGAAACTCACACCCGAGCAGTGGGTGGCGGAAACGACCCGTCGCCAGCAATTCGAGCAGCATGTCGGCCAATTCCAGCGGACCGAACTCCGGAGCTTCATCGACTTTCTCCGCAACCACCAGAAGGCCACCGACCAGCTGTCGGGTCTTCTACTGCCCACCGCCGCCCGGGTGCTCGAGCTCAATCTCATTGCACTGCAGCCGAATCGCGCGCGCATTGTGCTCCAGTACAACGAGTCCGACGCACCGTTCAGGCTGCTGTACATGCCCCTCCAGAATCCGGCACACACGCGGGTGGCGATGGCCGCCGACGGCACCGGCTTCACCCTCCCTCCGGCGGACCTGCACACCCCCGCAGCCTTCACGCCTCCGCCGGGTCACGCCGCACTGCCAGCCGTGCCGACCGGGGCGGACCACCAGGGGCCCGGCATCGGCCACATCAACATCGACGGCATCCGGGTATTCGACACCGACGCAGCAGGTCTGCACTTCGGCGAGACAATGCTGAACCGCTGGCCCGAACTAACATCCGCACAACAGCACGCGGTGTGGGGCTACGACGCCAGCCCCACCCCCAACCGCGCTCTACGATTCGGCGATGACCATGTGCAGGAAGAGCTCGTCAAGGCCGCCGCCGACAGCGCATCCCTGAAGCTGCTCACCGCACTGACCAAGTCGGAAAATCCGTCGCTGGCCGAGCTCGCACCGATGTACCGAGGCGGGGAAACAGCCCTGCACCAAGCAATTCCGGATCCGGAACGGGCAACCGCCACCTGGCAGGTCCTCCACAAGATCTTCGAAAGCCCAGCCCCGGACCTCGCACTGAGTGCTGTGATCAGCAACCACGAGACCGCGCAGCGACACCACCGCATATTCCAGACAAACCTCGGCCTGCCGGTGCACGTCGACTCCATCCACCACCAGATCGCCCTGATGGACCAGGCCACCCGCCGACCGGTGCCGATCACCGAACCGATCCGTCTCGTCCGCGGCCTGTTCGAGATCACCTTCCTGCTTGCCACGGACGGAAACCCCCTGGGTGACAGGGACCCCGCACTTCTGGTGGGCGCCGTACAAACCGAGGTCGGTTACCTGTCCACCTCGGTCAGCCGCAACCCGGTCACCATGCCGAGCGGCAAACAATTCACCGCCCGCCTCGACCTCACCGCGCCCGTCGGAACCCACGGCCTCTGGATCGGACTACGCAGCGCGGTACCCAAGGGCACCGAACTCCTCCTGGCGCGACTTACCCGATACCGCATCACCGCGGTGTACCGCCATCCGGAAACAGGCCTCCTCCTCCTCGACGCCGACATACTCCCCGTACAACACCTCTCAACCGGCAACTAGCCACGCATCGGCCTCACCCCGCCACACCCGCCCGGTCTTCCAACCGACGGATCCCCAACCACGGCACAGCACAACAACTCCCACGATCACACGCCCCGACGGAACCACCCTCGAAACGACCGACGGCAGCACACCCCACGCACACGACACATCACACGCCCAGATCGGTGCAACCCCGCACACGACCATCGATCTCTCCGACACCCCAGCGACCGACTCGCAACGCAACAACTGCGGTCCGCTCACGATCGCCGCACTCATCGAGCACACAAACAGCCCCGTCGTCCGCCCGATCACCACCCCCACCGACCTCACCGGCATCACCAGCACCCAACTCGAACACGCCGCCGCAGCACCATTACGACCATTCCTCAACCACAACGACATCGCCGAGAACCTCCGCACACTCGGCCACGGCCACATCGCCCTCGTCGTCGACACCTACACCACCACCGACCAACACGGCATCGGCGCCCACACCTATCTGCTGATCAACGACCACGGAACCATCACCGTCGACGACCGCGGATTCGGTGTGCGACACCCCTTCCCGCCACAACCACGACGAGAACTCGCACACACCCACGCCATCCTCTACACAGCACACGGCATTCCCATCGAACCCACAGCACACCCCGGAACCCCCGGGCCGAGATGGGAACCGCTGCCCGACAACGGCCATCACCTGTTCGAGGCGCTGTCACGCTTGTACGGCTACCCGACAGCACACCATGCGCGTAGTGAGCTCGTCGGGCGGATAGCGGAGAATCCCGCCGCGAGTCTCCGGTCGATGCCCTTGACCCCCGAGATCCGCCGGACCCTGCAGGATGAACGTCGCCGCCGCGACGGCGTCGACGCCGAATATTGAATCGGGCGGCTCACACCCGGCCAATGGAAGGCGGAAACCGACCGCCGCCAGCAATACGACCAGCAATTCAACAACTCTCGGCAGACCGAATTCCACGACCTCGTCAACAGCCTCCGCAACCCGCTTTCGGCGGAGGTGTACAGCAGCGTGAACGGTGCGCCGGACTCGTTGTGTGACGGGGCCGAACCGGGCGCGGTGAAGCTCGCGACCGAGGCCCGAACGGTCGCTACTGGGGCAGTGACAACGCGGTAATCGTGGGCTGGAGCCTGGGCGGAAATATCGCGTTCGAGGCCGCTCCGGCCCTGCCTCGAGCGGCGAACCCGGCGAGTACGGCGGCGTGGCCGGGCAGGGAGTAGTCCTCGGTGTTCTTTGCGCGGGCTGAGGATCCGTGCCCCGGCAGGTCGAAGGCCAGACAACGGAAGCGCTGGCCGAACGAGCCGGTCAGGATCGGATCCCAGGTGCGGGCCGACGAGGAGTTGCTGTGCACGAAAATGACTGTGCGGCCACGGCCGTAACTCTGTGTGAAGGCGATCTGCTGATGACCGACGGTGATGTCCTGCCGGTTCACATGCTTTCCTGTCGCTCCGCCCGGATCCGGTACTCACGAGACATGCCTCCGAGCCAGGTGCGTCCCGCTGAATTCGCGCGTCTCACCGACTACCTACGGGACCATTCGCGTCACCGGCACTGTACACGTAGTCAATTACCGTCCTGAAATGCAGCACTGCCGTGGCCCGTTCATCGGTCGCCCGGCCACACATCGCTACCACCGGCCGCCACGATGGCGGATGAAACCGCGCTAAAACTGGTGTCGGCCAGGGGAATCAGTGGACTCACCGTGGCCGAGGCCAACCGTGGGGCCGGGGTCAGTGAGCCGGTTACCGCACCCTCGCTCGGCGACTGAGCGGCGATTCGAGCAGAAATCCGTTACGCTGCTTGACAAGCCTGCGTCAGAGTCGTAAGCCACAGCACCCCAACGACTTTGATGCAGCAACCACTGTTCGAATCGTCTGGAGCAACTGTGGCCGCTATACCGGTCAGCGATGCCGACCTCTACACCCACGAGGCCCGGATCGACCCGTACCCGATCTACGAAGAGCTCCGCGCGCTGGGCCCGGTGGTGCATCTGTCCCATTACGACCTCTATGCGCTTCCGCGCTATCAAGAGGTCCGTGCGGCCCTCATGGACTGGAAAACATTCTCCTCGGCTCGCGGCGTATTCGTCGACCCGACGGTGAACTCCCAGCTCGAGGGCATCACGCTGTGCAGTGACCCGCCAGACCACACCATGATGCGCTCGGCGCTGGGTGGTCCCCTGCGCCCGGACAGGATGCGCGAGGTCGCGCCCACGATCGAGGCTGAGGCAGACCGCATCGTCAAGGCGCTGGTCGACCGGGGCCGGTTCGACGCCGCAACGGAACTGGCCGAGCATCTGCCCATGACCGTCGTTTCCGACCTGGTCGGGCTGCCCGACCAGGGCCGCGCCAAGATGCTGGAATGGGCCGCGGCCATGTGGAATGCGCAGGGCCCGGCCAACGAGCGCTTCGCGAACGCCATGCCCGCGGTCGAGGAATTTATCGCCTTCGCGAACAACGAGGCGGTGCCCGGACGCATCGACCCCGACGGTTGGGCCGCCCACCTTTACCAGGCGGCCGACCGCGGGGAACTGCCACGCGACAAGTGCCCCGGGATGATGCTCGACTACGTCACCCCGAGCCTGGACACCACCATCCTCGCGATCACCAACGCAATAGCGCTCTTCGCCCAGCATCCCGAACAGTGGGACCTGCTGCGGGCCGACCGGTCGCTGATTCCGCATGCGATCAACGAGTCACTGCGCCTGGAGTCCCCGGTCCCGCAGTTCAGCCGGGTCCTTACCGAAGACCACGAGATCGGCGGCGTGTCCGTCCCGGCCGGCAGCCGGATGGCACTGCTCTACGGTTCGGCGAACCGCGACGAGCGCCACTACCCGGATCCGAAGCGCTTCGACATCACCCGCCGCCCCTCGGACCACCTGGCCTTCGGGCGCGGCGAGCACATCTGCGTCGGCATGCATCTGGCGCGACTGGAGATCAGCACACTGCTCGATCGGCTGGCCGACCGGGTGACCCGGTTCGAAGTCGTAGCCTCGACACCGATGATCAACAACGGCCTGCGCGGCCTCGAGCACCTCGAGGTCGCCGTCCACACCACCGAGAACGCTCGCGGATAGGACGCACACATCCTGGATGGGTCTATGACCGCAAGACCGAGCGGCGCGACCAGACAACTGGCATCATCGTTCCCGGAGGCCGAAGTGCTGCCCGCCGATACCGTCGAGCCCGGAGTACCCACCATGAACAGCACCCCGACCGTCTATCACCGCTGGACCCGGCAGCCGCTGATCTATCTGCCGGTGCACCGGCGCGGTCAGGTGATCGGCTTCCTGTGGGCCGCGACCACCCAGTACGCCGCGGGATTCGAACGCCGCCTCGCGGTGGCCGGTGACGATCTCGACTGCCTGATCGCCTGGGAGACAAGGCTGAACGAGTCAGCCGCACGCGGGTTTGCCCCGGCCGCGGCCATCGAACAGTGGATCGGTGCACCCGAGGACGCGTCCGCGGGCGCTGTCCCGGCCGATATCCGGCCCGGCAGGTTTGCGAGCCTGGCGGAGCTGTGGGATCGGCTCAATCCGGATGGCCCGCCCCTGGACGACGGCCCTCTGATCCAGGACGGCACGTATCCCGATGGGACACCGGTCGATCGGGCAGAGGGCTGGGGACCGCTGGTGAGCGTCCCGCTGCAGACCTACGCCGCAGACACCGACGCATCGGTCCGGTATCTGCCGGTGCGGCTGGATTCGGTGGTCGTCGGCTACATCTGGGCCGCGGTCACCGGTGATGCCGCCGGATATCTGCCGCGGGCGCAGGCCGGGCGCACCGGCGAGGTCGCGGCAGGACTGTGGCAACTGCGGTTCAGCGACGCCTACCTCGCCGGGCAACCGGCCACCGCGGCATTGAGCCGTTGCCGCACCTTTCCGGCGGATCGGCTGTCCGGGGTCGTCGGACCCGAGGTCACCGAATTCGAAGCACCCAGTCTCGCCGATCTACGCCAACTCGCCGGCGAACCCGCGACAGACCGGCGAGGCTGACAACACGCAGCGCACGATCATCACGTTGCGCCCCAAACTCGTGTGCGGCGACCTGAGCCGAAATCCGTGCCGGAGTACATCACTCGTGCCGACTCCGCGCCGGAGCCGTTGAACCCGACCATCGTCGCGCTCGGTGGCCTCGCGCTGGGTTTGTTGTTGTTGATCGTGGCGTTCGCGAATCTGAATCGGATGCCGAGCTGGGCCGACGACTACGGCACGGTTCTCGTTTATTTGGCGTTCTTCCTATATATGTCCATCGCCGGACGGCTCACCTGGTGGGGCATCGACACCCTGCGCGAGCAAGCCAAGAACCGCCGGGGTCGCCGATGAGCGCCCGTCTCGCGCGGCACGCCGCGCTGGTGCTGGCCGCGGCCGCGGCCGGCCTGGGCGTCGGTGCCGAGGTCGTCACCGGCTCGCCGGCCGCGACCGCGCAGGGTTATGTGCCGTGTGGCAGGCCATGCATCCGGGCTGGCCGTGCGTCGATGTCCCCACCCCGCCGCCGGGCGGCCCGCACACCGTCTGCACCCAGCCCCCTTGCCGTCGCAGAACCCTTCCGTGCCCGGCCAATCCGGCACCGGCGGTGGGATCAGCGCGGGCGCGCTCACCCCACCACCGATCGCGCCCGGTAACGGGACACCGATCATGCCAGTCCCCGGCGCAGAGACCCCCGTACTGCCCGGTAATCAACCGGCTGCGCCGACTCAGCCACTGCAACAGCAACCCGTACCGGCGGCGACTGCCCCGCCACCGGTATCCCCGCCGATCGCAGAGCAACCGCGGCCTGCACCGGAGGCCACACAACCCGCGCCCGCACCGGCAGCGGCGCCCGTACCAGCACCTGCATCGGGTGTGTCGATACCGTCGCAGACGCCCGACCCTGGCCGTCGCCCAGACCCTCGGCTTGCACTACTCGTGCTTGCCGGAGCGACCGCGTTCGTGGCAGGCGCTCGACCGGGCCTGTTCTCCGCTGACGCGAGTCGGGCACTCTGGGCTTCCCGTTGAGCAGGTGAACGGCCCGGTCAGCGATGGGAGTCTCAATCCCGTCGATCCGAACAAAAACTACGATTCCAATCTCTTGGTTGATCCACCGACTCAGCCGTCGCCAGGCAGGGTTACCTGGCTGCCGGACGCGCCGGGGTCGCAGACCGGAACATTGACCGGCGGAGTCCAGACCGGCATCGACGACGGCCGTGTGACCGGCAGCTACATTATTGTGAACATCAATGGCAAGCCCGTGGAAGTCGCGGTCCATAAAGATGGAAACCATATCTCTGGTGGGAGATTCCCAATGTCCACGCGGACGACGAGGCGGATTTCACACAGACAGTCACTTTCGTCACTCTTGAAGAGATATGGAATCATGACATTCCGTTGGAACTCTTTTTCAAGGGGCACTTTCGCATCCAGCAATATCCACCCCGCGACAAGATTAAATTCACCCCGGACCGAATTACCCATGTCGTCTACAGTGATGGCACCGGCGGTGGGCACATGTACAAAGACGAAGATGGAAAGCCGAGCAAGACGGTATTCCCTAAAAGTTGGGACGAGGCCAAGATTGTTCAGAGCGTCATCGATGTCGCGAAGTCGCCCGATGCGTACCCGAACAACCGCAGCCCAACGGGCGATACAAGGTCGAAGGTACCCGCGATGGGGTGCACATCGTTGTGATTGTGAACGCGGACGGCACGATCCGGACGGCCTGGCCTACCAGTGGTCCCGGCGTCTGCAAGAATGACGGCAATGGAATTCCTCAACCGCTGAACTGACATGCCAAAAAGATGGGAGTGAAATGCTTGCACCAGAATGGGGCGCATCGGAATGGGAATCCAGGGCCACTGCGTTGCTTCACGCCATGGCAGATCGTCTCCGCCCTGACGCAGTGGAGGCATGCGAATCCATGATTTTCGGTGGCGAGTGGGAAGAGTGCGCAGACAACCTGTTAGCCACGCTGCAGGCACAAGAATTGACAATAGCTAGGGGCGAGTACTCGGAATTGTCCGTCCTTACAGATGCTGTCGGGGGCAATGTCGATGGGTTGGAATACCTGGCGAGGAGGCGCGAGATCCTCGCCAGTCTAGCGGTTGTCGATTGAAGCCCAAGACCAACCTAAAGGGACGCGGTCTTGCTGACGGCTCCAGAGACCGGCATGTCCGTTTGCGGTAACCCCAACACCACACTCGCGACCAGCCGGAAAGGCGTCAGAATAGAGTCCGATCACGAATTCCTTGACATCTGTCCGGCAGGTTCTTGAAACTCAGCCTGACATTTTGCGTACGGCCCAAGCTCGACGAGCTACTCGCCTTCGTTCGCGACGGCGACACCGTGATCGTGCATTCGATGGACCGGCGACAGATCCCAACGCACAAGGAGACTTTGCCGTGCCCAACGGCCCTATCGACCTGCACACCGACGTGGCGCACCCGGCTCGGATGTACGACTACTTCCTCGGCGGCAAGGACTCCTACGATGCCGATCGCCAGGCCGCCGAGCAGGCGCTGCGTGACTTTCCGTCCGTCCAACTGACCGCCCGCACCAACCGCGAGTTCATGCGCCACGCCACGCGCTACCTCGCCGGACAGGGTATTCGTCAGTATCTCGACATCGGCACCGGCATCCCGACCGAACCGAACCTTCACCAGGTCGCCCAGGAGCAGGCACACGAGTCCCGGGTCGTGTATGTCGACAACGACCCGATTGTGCTCGCGCACGCGAGGGCGCTGCTGGTGAGTGCGCCCGAAGGTCGCACCTCCTACATTCAGGCCGACGCCTCGGATCCGGCGGCCATCCTCGCCGCGCCGGAGTTGCGGGCGACGCTGGATCTCTCGCAGCCGGTGGCGGTGTCGCTCATGGCGTTGATCCATTTCGTGCCCGGCGACGTCTACGACATCGTGAACAGTTTGATGGCGCCCTTGGCGCCGGGGTCTTATCTGGCGATGTCGCATGTCACAACGGATTTCGACGACGGCGCCAACGACCCCGAAGGCATAGCGCCTGTTGCAACTCTACGTGGATCGCGGGATTCCCGTGCGGCCGCGGACCCGCGCGGAAGTGACGCGCTTCTTCGACGGGCTGGAACTCGTGGAGCCCGGCGTCGAGGTGATCCACCGATGGCGCAACGAGGGCATCGAGCACCCGCAAAGCTATGACAAGCGGGTGTCGCTCTACGGCGCCGTGGGCAAGAAGGCCTGGAGGCTTATTCATAAGCCTGTCCCGCAATCGGCTGTGGCATAGCAACTCTCGTGGCCTGTGTGGCCGGTGAGACGGTGATCGCACTGCTTGATACGTCGGCGCGTCGCAGCCGAATTGGCAACGGCCCTCATGTATCTCAGTTCGTGGAGTTACGAAGTCTACGAGCGAGAACGAGGGCCGTTGCGGTACAAGGCTATTACGGGGCTGACCGATGGGCAACTGACGGAACTGACTGCCCGGGTACACGAGACCGTCGGCGGGTTCGAGTCGGCCGGTCGCCCTTACGCGTTGAGCTTGTTCAGGTCTGTCGCTTTGGTGGTGTCGTTGATGCGCAGAAACCTCGTCCAGGATGTCGCGGGCGCGTTCTTCGGGATCAGTCAGTCCACGGTGAGCCGCCGCTGGGATCTGCTGCGACCGGTGATCGCTGACGTACTCGAAGAGTTCGTTCCCAACCCCCGCGACGTCATCGGAGTCGGGTCCGTGCTGGTGGACGGCACAATCTGCCCGACCTGGGACTGGTCGGCGATCCCGGACCTGTTCTCCGGAAAAACCCAGTATCCGGGGTTCAACATCCAGATCGCCGCCGACCTCGACGGCAGGCTCGTCGCGGTCGGCATGACGATCGTGCACGGCGCCCGACACGACGCGCACGCATACGCCGCCTCCGGACTCGCCGACCTTCTCGCCGAGATCGACACTGTCGCCGATTCCGGTTACGTCGGTGTCGACGGAATCGATCTGGTGCCCTACAAGAAACCTCCGGGCCGCGAACTGCACGAGAGCCAGGCCGCGTTCAATACCGCACTCTCCGGAATCCGGGCCGCGGTGGAGCGAGCCGTCGCTCACCTGAAGACCTGGCGCATGCTCAGCGAGGAAGGCGGCCGCTACCGCGCGCCAGTCCACAAATTCCCCTCTGCCCTGAAAACGATAGTCGCACTGCACTTTTTCGCGGAGGCTTATGAATAACGCTCCTGAGTCGCGGAATCCCTTCGCATTCACTAATCTTATTGCACTCGTTCCACATTGCCCTTATTGCATATTTGTCGTGATGGTTCCGGCGCAACGGCCCTCCCGGTGCGCTGTCAGGAGGTCCCGTGTCGTCGCCTAACTCGTCCGACCCGCTGGAAGTTCAGGTAGATGACCTGAGCACGGCGGGTACGAACTTCGAGGATCTGGCGGGCACTCTGACGTCGCTCGTCTCGAACCTGAACAACAGCCTGAACGCTCTTGGCGAGCCCTGGGGCACTGACGACCTGGGTAAGAACTTCTCCGAGGGCGCATCGGGATACCTCGCCTCCAAGGACTCCCTCCTCGGCGCCAGTGGAGCACTGTCGTCGTTCGAGTCCATATTCAGCGTGTACGGCAGCGAAATCGTCGACGCGGCCGCAGCGTTCCAGAACGGCGACGATGCGTACGGCGAGCAATTTATCGAAGCGATCGGCGGCACCGGCAGTTCCAGCGGCAGCACCGGCAGTTCCAGCGGCAGCAGCGGCAGTTCCAGCGGCAGCAGCGGCTCCAGCGGCAGTTCCAGCGGCAGCAGCAGCAGTTCCAGCGGCAGCAGCAGCAGTTCCAGCGGCAGCAGCGGCAGCAGCAGCAGTTCCAGCGGCAGCAGCGGCAGCTCCAATAGCAGCTCCAACGGCAGCAACGGAAGCAGCGGCAGCTCCAACGGCAGCAGCGGTAGTAGCAGCGGAACTTCCTCGAGCACGCCCAGCACCAACAACGGCGCCTACGGCAGCTCGGGCGGAACCGGTTCCAGCGACGGAACCACGCAACCGAGCACGACCACCTCCACGCCCAACAGCTCCGGCGCCACCGGCGCCACCAGTCCTACCAGCACCACGAGCACGACAAGCGCCAGTGGCCCTACCGGCACCACAACCACGACGAGCGCCAGTGGCCCTACCGGCACCACAACCACGACGAGCGCCAGCGGCCCTACCGGCACCACAACCAAAACCACAACCACAACCACGACGAGCGCCAGCGGCCCAACCGACACCACAACCACAACCACAACGAGCGCCAGCGGCCCTACCGGCACCACAACCACAACCACAACCACGACTAACGCCACCGGCCCAACCGACACCACAACCGGACCGTCAACGTCCGGCAGCAGCGGGCCGTCCTCGTTCCCCAGCACACTGAACTCGTACTCCGGAGGAACCGAGAATCCCGGCAGCCTGCCGAATTCCGGACTGCCGGGCGCCTCCACCATCCCCACGGCGGCCAACGCGAGCCTCGCCAGTCAGCAGCTGGCCAAGGGGGAATTCCAGGGCGAGGAGCTCGCGCGGTCGACCGGCCTGTCCCAGTCGCTGCCGCGCGCCGGCATGCAGCAGGGGGACATGCCCTACTCGCCGTCGTCGAGTTCGGGCTCCTCCGGCGGGGGCAAGTCGTCGGAATCCGACCGCAAGAAGCGCCTCGGCGCCACCAAAGCCACGTCCGAGCAGTCCGCTCCCTCCTCGGACCCGCCCGAGGAGCAGCCGGGCACGTGAGTTGCAGCGAGAGGTAGATGGCCCGTGAACCCCGAACCCGCGGAACAGGATTCGTTCACCGGCGACGAACGGTACGAGACGCTGCTCGAAATGTTCTGCGCCTCCGCGAATGACGTTCCGGATTTGGCAGGCGGCGAGATGATTTCCCAGGCCGCCGACGACCTGATCGACGGGATCAGCTACCAGCCCGCCATAGCAGATTTCCATCGGGCGTTCGTCCGGGCAGTGAGCACCGCGACGCTGCCGCCGACGGCATTGGCCGCCGCCGAAAACCATTCCGAGGTAGCGCTCCTGCTATTTCTGGGGCAGTTGCTGGCCGAAATGGAGCGGCGGCGGCCGTGGCCGGCCCCGGCGCTGGTGCAGGCCGATCCCGAGGAGTGGCCATCGCTCGGCTCCAGCCTGCCGATCGCATGGATGGAGCTGCCCCTGCCGCTGGTGCAGGAGGCGGTGAAGGCATCGTTCACTGCCGAGTCCGATGCGGATATGCCGCTGCTGGTGCTGCGGCTGCGCACCGGCCAACTGGTTGCCCTGGTCGGCGAGCAGAATCCCGAGCCGAGCCGCTTCCTGGTCCTGCTGCCCGATGCCGAGGGACAGCAGGATTCCGCCGCGGTGATCGACTACCTGGTCCAGTACACCGGCCTCCCGCTCGAGACCGAGGGGATCGAACTATCCATGACAACGCTGCCGGACCTGTGATGCTGCCGGACCTGTGATGTCCGCCGCCCGCCACAATCACCGGCGTGATCGGCGAGGCGATATCTTTTGCGGCACAGTGCAAGACGCGGTAGCGTTGCCCCGACAGTACGTCGAGAGATGTGGTGAGGCGTCGTGTCCCAGTCAAATGATCGGTTGATCACCGATGTAACCCAGTTCCTGGATTCCTTCCAGAGCGCCATGGCGCAGGCGAGTGACGCACGTCGGCAACGTGACGCGCTGACCGCGTCGGCGAGCGTAGAACGCGGGCGAATCACCGTGGTGGTCAACGCTTCCGGTTCCATCGTGCAGACCCTGTTCAGCGAGGACGTCGACGATCTCACCTACAGTCAGATCGCTCGGGCCACCGTAGAGGCGGCGCAGCAGGCAGCGGCCGAGGTGAAACGCAAGAGCGACGCGCTGCTCGCACCGCTGCAGGCGGCGCGAGCCCGGCTGCCGCAGCTGCCGGATCTGTTCGACGGCGCACCCCGGCTGCGGGACGAAATCACCGCGCCGCCAATGGCCCCGCTGACCCCGCCCGGCGAGCGGCAGGCCGCCCCGGCGAGCGCCGAGTTCGAGGACGCGGTGGAGTATCGGCCGTCCCGGCGCAGCACATTCGATCGCTGAGAGGATTCCTGCGCATGCACGACGACGAGTCCACCGCGAAACTCGAGCAGTACCACGCCAAGCTGGGCGAAATCACCCGTCTGCAACAGGAACGCACCCAGCTGATGGGCGTCGGCGTCGTCGAGCGCCGCCGGGTCACCGTGACGGTGAATGCCGACGGCATCACGATCGACATCAAATTCTCCTCCGATATCGGCGATCTCGACTACGACGAGATCGCCGCCGCGATCACCGAGGCATCACAGCTGGCGGTGGCCGACGTGGCCGAGCAGACTACGGCGCTGTTCGCGCCGATCACCACCGATCCCACCGACCGCATCGATATGGACGAAACATTTAGTGGCATCGCAAATATGCGAGATCAGTTGCGCTGAACGATAATCACAAACGGCACGTGGGAGTTTGACGGTGGCACCCCAAACGAATATTTCCGACAAAATCGGCTGGTCGGGCCTGAGTACGGCCGCGCGCGACGGTCAGCTGTCGCTGGAGCCGGGAATCGCGAAGACGTCCGCCCAGCACGTCGAGGCCGTGCTGAATTCGATTGTCGGCGTGAATTCCTGGATCTATACGAACTTCCAGCAGGCGAGCCCGACCATTGCAGCCACGCAGTCGGGCACCGACCTGGCGGGGGCCTTCGAGCTGAAGATCGCCATCGAGATGGAAGTGCGGATGCTCCAGCATCAGACCGTCCTCACCGATATGGGCAACACGTTCGTCGCGGCAGGACAGGCATACGAGGGCAGCGAAACCGACTCAACGGTGAGCTTCGACAGCATATCGTTCGACGATCCGAGCGGGACCTCGCCGAGCGGTGCGCCGGTTGTGCAGGCGCTACTCCCGGATCAACCGCCGCCGAACTACCCGGACACGGTGATGGAAAAGGTGGACGTCACCCCGGAGGAGGGCAGCAATTTCTCCTGGCAGCAGTTGTACGCGATCGGCCAGAGTATCGACCCCCAAGCGGTGGCCAACGCCGCGGGCGTCTGGTACTGGCTGGCGATCGATCTCGCCGACAACTTCGCGACGCTGCGCAGCAATATCGACGCGGTGGCGAATCAGTGGACCGGAACCGGTGCGACACGGGCAATCTCCGCCACTCAGCGATACACCACGGCATCCCAGCAATTCACCAGCGATATGAACAAGATCGGTGACGTCCTGCTCTATACGTCGCACTGGTTGCAGCAGACCAAGAACAGCATGCCGACCACGCCCAACCCGCCGACCACCAGCGGCTCGGGCTATCAGACCACGGCCGCCGATATTGCCCAGCTGACCGCGCCCTACCAGAGCGCGTTCACCACGAACTACACGGACTCATTCGGAGACTCCAGCAACAATCTGGTCGTGCTACCCGAGCCGCTGCAGGTGACGCGCCCGCCGACCACCGACGGCGGCTCGAACAACGGCTACTCGACCACCGGCAGCGGCAGCGGCCAGACCACGGGCACCACCACCACCTCACCACCCATCATCACCACCACCACCTCACCACCGACCATCACCACCACCAGCAGCTCACCGAACGACACCTCGCCGATCACCACCACCATCACGTCACCGAGCGTCACCTCGCCGATTACCACGACCACTACGTCACCGACGACCACCACCACCTCGCCGATCACCACGACCACTACGTCACCGACGACCACCACCACCTCGCCGATCACCACGACCACTACGTCACCGACGACCACCACCACCTCGCCGACCACCACCACCTCGTCGGCGATTCCGAGCATCCCGAGCATCCCGTCGACAACGAACTCGCTCGGCAACTCGTCGAGCGGCCTGCCGACGTCGGCCAAGGCGGCGTCCGCCGGCAACCTGGCCAGCGAACTCACGAACGCGGAGAAGGGCATGGTCTCCCGGCTCGGTGGCGGGCTCGGTGGCGGCAGACCACTGACCGCCGCGGAGCAACCCCAGCAGGGGTCGAAACTGTTCCCGCGCTCGAGCCTGTCCGGGCCGGAGGGGCCGGGCCGGGCCGGGCTGGCGGAGGAGGAGCGGGCACCGGGTTACCCGATGGGCGGCTCCCCCGGTGCAAAGAAAGACCAGGAGAAGCAACGAAAGCACTCCGATCTGCTCAACTCCACCGAGCACCTGGACGAGGCGATCGGCGAACTCGACCGCAGTGTCCGTCCGGTACTGGACCGATGACACAGCGCGCGGCGCAACCCAGCGCCGATGAGGTGCAGTCGTGACCGTCACCTGGGATCTCACCGATGCCGAACTGGTCGTAGCGTGGGACAAACTGTTCAGCGAGCGTCTGCCGTCGCCGCTGTGCGCACTGCTGCCGGTGCACTACGCCGACGAACTCCACCGCTCGGCCGCCCGGACCTGGGCCGGCCTGCAGGACCGCTACGACGGCTCGCTGCACGACGCGCTCGGTCGCGTGGCGCGCGCCGACGTGCGGGTGGTTGCGCACGCCGTGGATCCACAGCATCCGGAGGACTCCGAAGCCCGCGTCCGGGTGCTCGGTGCGCAGCAAGGCTCGGTGGGCGTGCTGATTCAGCAGCTTCCCGGCGAATCCATGTGGCACAGCGGCGGATTCGTGATCACCATGGGTGACGCCGAACGCCTCGCCGGCGCGGTCGTCGGCGCCTTGCCCGCGCGCGACCCGGGCCGGCTACCGGATACCCCCATGGTGAAAGCGCCGGATCGCAGCGACATCGACCACTGGTACGGGCAATCCGAAGTGCACGACAGCTATCCGGAACTCGAGCGGCGCAGCACCGCCTTCCTGAATTATCCTGTCCGCGTGCTCGGTTCCATCGAGACATCCCAGGGCAGTTCGGTTTTCGGCCCCCGGGGTATCACCACCCGCCGCATCTACTGGCGCGATCTGGTCGACGACGGCCGCTACGCCATCCCCGACACCACCCGCCCGGTCGCGGTCGGCGTCGATCCGCACCGGCTCGCGGCGCTGATCGCGACCGACATCGCCACGGTGCGCCAGACACTGGAGGACGAGCGCCGTGCCTGAACAGCCCTGGTACCCCGCTGGCGAGACTACGGATTCCGGAGCCGCGATCCACGAGACCGCCGTCTACGAGGGGCCCCGCGACGAGGCCGATGTCGGCAGCGACGCGGATCCCGGCGGCGCGGATCCGGCCGAGCACAGAGCGCCGGATACCGACGGCACGCCGCAGGACAGCGGATTCACCGCCTATTCGACCGGCGAGGCCACCCTGCGCGGCGGCGAGATCGTCGTCACGGCAACCGAATCCGGTCTGCTGCTGGATCTGCAGGTCGCCCCCGGGCAGCTCCGCCGCGACCCCGACGACCTTGCCGACGACCTACTGCGGCTGTGCCGGCTGGCAGCCAACCGTGCCGGACTGGCCAGACGCGCCGAGTTGACGCGTCTGGGCCTGACCGACCGAGCCCTGGACCTGCTGGGCCTGCCCACTCAGGACGCGGTTGAACAGACCGAACTCGGTGCCGAGAACAACTATGAATATGAGCCACGCAGCTGGCTCGAGCATGATGGGAGTACGTGGTGACTGGGCCTGTAGGTGTGGGTAGCGACACGTCCGCGTGGCCGACCCTGAAAACGGATGCACAATCAGGCCAACTGCTCTTCGACACCAGCGTGGCAACCGCCTGCTACAACGCCTGCCAAGAGCTACTCAACGGCGTCACAGGCATGATGAACACCGTCGCCACACTCACCAGCCCATCAAACCCCCTCGTCACCAACAACTTCAACACCACCCTCGACTCCATCAACTCCGCCTCGAGCTTCCGCGCCCTGCTCATAGGCAAATGGACCGACCTCTACAACGACCTCTACGAACACTCACTGATCCTCACCGACATGGCCGAAACCTTCGTCGCCGCCGCCACCGCCTACAGCGCCGCCGAGGGCACCAGCGCCGCAACCTTCGCCTCACTCAACCCCACAGCAATCCCCGTCACCATCACCGCCAACGGCTCCACCGGCAGCATCCCGGACTGGTCGAGCACCTACGCCTCAGGCTCCTCAGGCTCCTCCAGCCTCGGCGGCAGCGGCTCCAACCTCGTCAGCGCCGACAGCTACGCCACCACCATCGCCGACATGGCCGAAGACGGCACCTCCTTCACCCTGGACGACTTCCTCAACATCGGCACATCCATCAACGACAACAACCCCGGCCTCGAAACCACCGCCCAACAATGGAGCTCCCTACAAGGAACCTGGAACGTCTGGGCCACCCAGTTCCACGAAAACATCAAAAACGCCCTCAACTCCGGCGCCTGGTCCGGCAGCGGCGCCACCGCCGCCGCCACCGCCGTCGACAACTACGCCAACGGCGCCGCCACCGCACTCGGCCAAACCATGGGCGCCATGAACAAAACCATCACCGAACTCGTCAGCCTGCTCGCCGACATCTACAAAAACATGCCCACCCAATACCAATACACCGACGCAACAGGTCAAGACGGAACCGTCACCGAATCCGGCTCAGCACAAACCGGAGACGGCACCTACTACACCTACAGCGGCTGCAACCGACACACCCACAACGTCGGCACCCTCCAACAATTCTGGAACCAAACCTACCCCCCCGGCCTCCAACAAATCGCCGCCATCACCCCCACCTTCTCCGACCCCGGCACCACCACCACCAGCGGAGCCAGCGGAGCCAGCGGAGCAAGCGGCAGCGCCACCACAACAACCACCACCGGAGCCAGCGGCCCCACAACAACCACCACCGGAGCCAGCGGCCCCACCACCACCACCACAACAACCACCACCACAACCACAGGAGCCTCCGGCCCCACCACAACCACCACAACAACCACCACCGGAGCCAGCGGCCCCACCACCACCGACACCACCGGAGCCTCCGGCGCCACAACCACCACAACCACATCCCCCACCACAACCACATCCCCCACCCCCACCACAACCACATCCCCCACCACTCCCACCACTCCCACCACTACAACCACATCCCCCACCACTCCCACCACCACAACAACATCCCCCACCACCACCGGAGCCTCCGGCGCCACAACCACCACAACCACATCTCCCACATCTCCCACATCTCCCACCACTACAACCACATCCCCCACTCCCACAACCACAACCACAACATCCCCCACCACCACCGGCGCCTCCGGCGCCACCACCACAACAACCACCACCACAACAACCGCAGCCTCCGGCGCCACCGACACCGGCGCCTCGGGCTCCACCACCACAACCACAACAACCGCAGCCTCCGGCGCCTCCGGCAGCTCTACGGACATGCTCACCCTGTTCGCGGAGGCGATGCAGCTGCTCGGGTCGGGTATTCCCGCACTGCAGCAGCTCGGCAGCCAGCTGTTGCAGCAGCTGCCAGCGGGCCTGCAGCAACTCGGCCAGGATTTCCAGAACGGCACACTGACCCTGCAGCAAGCCTTCGGCGCCGCCTCGGCGGAGGTCGGCACGAACATTCATCGCCTGGAGCAGTACGCCGATTATCAATTGCGAGGTATCGACAGAGCTCTCGGCATCTCCCCGCCGAGCGTCACCGAAGCGGTCGGGCTGGCCGGACCCGCGGGCCCAACCGGTCCGCTATCGCCGGAACCGGCATTCTTCCGCGCATCGGCCCCCACCGAGTCCACACCGGCGGTACCGGACAACGTGGTGGCCCATACCACGACAAACGCCAGCGCAACAAATACCGATTCGAGTTCGGCTCCAGTGACACCGGAAGCAGACGCCTGAGATGCACCGTACCTGGACCATCACCGACCTGGAATTCATCGTCCTGCGCAAGCAACTGCTCAACCGTTACCTGCCCTGGCCTTTCACATATGTCGGTCCGGTCCGCACCCGCATCGACTTCCTGCGCGAGCAGGCGCAGATCTGGTCCAGACTGCAGGCGAACTGGGACCCTGATCTGGCCGAGGCGATCATCAATGCCGGTGATCCGGATGCCCGGGTCCAGATCAGATGCTGGGACAGCCATGACATCCGCGACCCTGCGGGCCGATACTTCATGGTGGGCAATCGATGTGGTTCTCGTGCTGTTTTGATACATGGCCTCTGTGAGAGCCGTGCCGAGACCTACGACCGCTACCGCATCGTCGAATGCGATGCGCAAGCGCTGTCTTCCATTCTCGTCGAGAGCCTGCCCGACATGCCGGCCGGGTCGCAGGGCCGCGTCGAGCTGATGAGCTCCCACGGCGTGGAAACGGTGGACCATTGGAGTGGCCGTTCGAACCTCTACGACGACGGCGACGACGATATCGATTACCGAAGTCACCGCTGGCAGCGTGCGCAGAAGGCAACCGTCGGCATTATCGAGATTCGCCAGGGCAAGTCGAAGTTCGGCCCGCGGGGAATGGGGATGAAGCAGATGTTCTGGGAGGATCACCCCGGCGACGGACGCTATCTCATCGACCTGGTCCCACCGATGGCGGCGATCGGCATCGATGCCACCGGGCTGCAGGGGCACATCGATCAGGGGATCGCCGAGATGTTGCGCATGGCGCAGGACGAATCCCGGGAAGGCGTCGTGCGGGCGAGCGTTTTCGACGACTAGTCGATCTGTGGAAGCCGGTGGCGTAGAACGAGTTACAGGAGTGTGTGGTGACTGGGCCTGTAGGTGTGGGTAGCGACACGTCCGCGTGGCCGACCCTGAAAACGGATGCACAATCAGGCCAACTGCTCTTCGACACCAGCGTGGCAACCGCCTGCTACAACGCCTGCCAAGAGCTACTCAACGGCGTCACAGGCATGATGAACACCGTCGCCACACTCACCAGCCCATCAAACCCCCTCGTCACCAACAACTTCAACACCACCCTCGACTCCATCAACTCCGCCTCGAGCTTCCGCGCCCTGCTCATAGGCAAATGGACCGACCTCTACAACGACCTCTACGAACACTCACTGATCCTCACCGACATGGCCGAAACCTTCGTCGCCGCCGCCACCGCCTACAGCGCCGCCGAGGGCACCAGCGCCGCAACCTTCGCCTCACTCAACCCCACAGCAATCCCCGTCACCATCACCGCCAACGGCTCCACCGGCAGCATCCCGGACTGGTCGAGCACCTACGCCTCAGGCTCCTCAGGCTCCTCCAGCCTCGGCGGCAGCGGCTCCAACCTCGTCAGCGCCGACAGCTACGCCACCACCATCGCCGACATGGCCGAAGACGGCACCTCCTTCACCCTGGACGACTTCCTCAACATCGGCACATCCATCAACGACAACAACCCCGGCCTCGAAACCACCGCCCAACAATGGAGCTCCCTACAAGGAACCTGGAACGTCTGGGCCACCCAGTTCCACGAAAACATCAAAAACGCCCTCAACTCCGGCGCCTGGTCCGGCAGCGGCGCCACCGCCGCCGCCACCGCCGTCGACAACTACGCCAACGGCGCCGCCACCGCACTCGGCCAAACCATGGGCGCCATGAACAAAACCATCACCGAACTCGTCAGCCTGCTCGCCGACATCTACAAAAACATGCCCACCCAATACCAATACACCGACGCAACAGGTCAAGACGGAACCGTCACCGAATCCGGCTCAGCACAAACCGGAGACGGCACCTACTACACCTACAGCGGCTGCAACCGACACACCCACAACGTCGGCACCCTCCAACAATTCTGGAACCAAACCTACCCCCCCGGCCTCCAACAAATCGCCGCCATCACCCCCACCTTCTCCGACCCCGGCACCACCACCACCAGCGGAGCCAGCGGAGCCAGCGGAGCAAGCGGCAGCGCCACCACAACAACCACCACCGGAGCCAGCGGCCCCACAACAACCACCACCGGAGCCAGCGGCCCCACCACCACCACCACAACAACCACCACCACCACCACAGGCGCCTCCGGCCCCACCACCACAACCACCACAACAACCACCACCGGAGCCAGCGGCCCCACCACCACAACCACATCCCCCACCACCACAACCACATCCCCCACTACCACAACCACATCCCCCACTCCCACCACCACATCCCCCACCACCACATCCCCCACCCCCACTACCACATCCCCCACCCCCACCACGGCCACCCCCACCACTACCGCTGCCGCTACCCCCACCACCACCGCTACCCCCATTACCACTACCCCCATTACCGCTGCCGCCACCCCCACCACTGTCACCGGCGCCACAGGCGCCACCAGCCCGACCAGCTACACCGTCACATCCCCCACCGATACCAGCGCCTCCGGCTCCACCACCACCACAACAAGCGCCGCCTCCGGCTCCACCACCACAACAAGCGCCGCCACGGGCTCCACCACCACAACAAGCGCCGCCTCGGGCTCCACAACCACCAGCGCCACCGGCGCAACAGGCAGCGCCCTCTCCACGCTGCTGCAGGAGTTGGCCGGCGCCACCGGCGTCACCGGATTGATCAGCGGGCCGTTCGGAATATCCGGGCCGTACAGCGTGAGTGGGCCCAGCCCCGCCAGTCTCGACAAGCTCCTGGGTGCGAGCGGCCCCTTGCCCGGCCTGCTGTCCGGGGCCGGCGGTGGCGGCGGTGGCGCCCTCGGGCCCGGCAGTTCGAGCCCCCTGTCGCAGGATTCCGTCGGCGGAGCCGCCCTGTTCCCCCGCGCCACCACCCCGGGCAACTCCACGATCGACCAGCAACAGTCGACGAGCCAGGCCGGGATAGCCCCCGGGGCACAGGGCCCGATGATGCCGATGGGGGGCGGCATGGGCCGAGGCGGTGCGCAGGGCCAGCAAAAGGACCGCAAGCGCTCCTCCGCCCTGGACTCCAAGGAGAACCTGGACGAGGCGCTCGGTGAGGATCCGTTGAGCGTGCGCTCGATCATCGACCGGTGAGCTCGTACCCACACCGTGGTCACAGCCGCCGCACAGCAGGCTCTCAACGCGCGCAGTGAGCTGATCACCGAATACAACGCGGAGGTAAACACTTGGCCCGCGATCGGCCCCCGACTTGCCGAACTTGCTGTGCGCGTTAACATTAAGCAGGCGTCACGGAGGTAGCAAGTACGCAAAACAGCGCTAGGAGGTGACGTGATGGGCGTTCTCGAAGTAGAACCCAACACGTTTCAGCAGTACGGCGATATCACGGCGGGCATGGCCACCGCGGTCGCAACAGCGGGCACTGTCGACGAGGCCGCCAGTGTGGCCGCGGCGGCGCCGGTGTTCGGACTCATCGGCCAGGAATTCCTGGCCAGTTTCGCCTACGCCCAAAGTAATCACTTCACCGCAGTGAACCAGCTGGCGAACGTCTACGCCAACACGTCGACAGCCGCGCATACTGCCGCGGGCGCCTACGAGCAGACGGAGCTGAGCAGCGCGGCCGGATTCATCGCGGCCGAACCGGTCCCACAATGAGCCCCGCCGCCGAAACTCTGGCGGCGCCATTGCATCCCACGGTTCTCGATGCCCTACAGAACACGCCTGTCGCACCGTTGGTCGGCCAACCTGTCGCGCAGGTGCTGGCCACCATGGGATTACCCGCTATGCCGCAACCGCCCGCACTGGCACCACTGCCGGGGATGCCCGCACTGCCGGCTCTGGATCCGGCCGCCCTGATCAAGCCGATCACCGACATGTTCGGCGGTTTCGGCACCGGCGTCCTGGGCGCCGGCGGGGCCCTCAACCCGCAGTCGCTGCTGCAGAACGTGATTCAGGCGCTGAGCACGGCCATGCAAGCGGCTCAGCAGGGCCTGCAACTGCTGGGGTCGATGCAAGGCTCCGGCACCCAGGCCGCCACCGCGTCCGGAGTCGCCGCCCAGGGCAGTGCGGCGGCCGTCTCCACTCAGGCCACACAGATCCACGCCACGCTGGCCGCGGCGTCGGCGACGGTGGCGACCGGGGCGGCCGAAATGGCCGCGGTGGCGGCCCAATTGGTCAGCACCGAAGCGCTCCTGGCGCCGCTGGCCGCCACCCCGGGCGGCCAAGCAGCATTGCTGGCCGCGGCACTGGAGGCGGCCGCCGAGGCGGCCGCGATCACCGCCAATACCAAGGCCCAACTCCTCGTGCAGGCGGCCACGATGACACAGACCGGTGGTACGGTGCAGGTCAGCGGCGGATCCACCACCAGTACCAGCAGCAGCGCGCAATCCGTACTGCAGGAAGTGATGTCGGGGGCCGAGCAGGTCGCTCAGGTCGCACAGCCGCTGCTGTCGGCGGCGCAGCAGGTCGGCGCCGGCCCGGTCCAGCGGCCCACGGCCACTCCCATATTGGCGCCTGCCAAGTTCGACTCGCTCGCCGGTGCCGGTGCCGGTGCCGGTGCCGTACTCGCCGCCGCCGGATTCGGTGCCGGCGGCGGATTCGGCGCCCCCGGTGCGGCGGGGTCCGTACCCATGGAGGCATGGCAAGAGGACAACCTCACGGAGGCCGCGGCAGCAGAACCCACGGGTGAAACCATCGCCTCTGCCTCGGCGGTGTCCGAGAGCGCCGCGATACCGCCGATGGTTCCGGGTGGCGGTGCGCTGTCGGCCTTCCGGGCGAGCGCCTCCACCAGCACACCCGAGGCGCTGGTGAACGCCCGCCACACCGACGAACTGATCGGCGACGACCCCGACGATATCGCCGCGCCGGTGATCGGCGCGATCCCAACCAGCCCAACCAGCCCGGATACCCCGTTCAGTCTGTAGGCGACCCGCCTCCCGATATTCACACTCTCACAAGGAGTTTCCCGTGAACAAGACCGCCTTCGACCACGAATTGGCACGGCAGGCCGCCGGTCGGCTGGACACGCTGGCCGACCAGCTGGAGGGCAGTCTGCGCGACACGCAGATCTCGCTCAGCCCGGCGGCCGCCGCCCTCGACCCGGTGTCAGTGCACACCGGGCAGACCTTCGATCGGGTCGGCGACTCGTTCCAGCAGTCGTATCGCACGGGCGTGCTCGAGCTGCGCAAGATCGCCGCCAATCTGCGCTCGCACTCCGACTCGTTCGGCGACACCGACGATCAGGCCGTCGACGCATTCCACGCCCTGCTGTGACCCGCGCCCTGCTGTGACACCGCGGGTGACCCCTCCGCGGTGAGAACGAGACGAGGACCGAGACGATGGTGGAACCACCGAAGCCCGGGTTCACCGGCACAGTGTGGGAGGCCGTCCCGCCCGAACAGCTGGTACAGGAGGTGACCACCGGCCCGGGGGCGGCGCCGATGGCCGGGGCCGGGCTCGCCTACTCCGGACTGGCCGCCGAATTGAGCGAGGCCGCAACGGAATACCGTGCCATCCTGTCCGTGCTCGGCGACGCATGGGGGTCCTCAACCAGCGCGGACGGCCTGAATCAGCTTGCCGGGCTGACCGAGTGGCTGGATCGGATCACCGCCTCGGCCCATGCCAACGCCGCGATCGCGACCCGGCAGGCGGCCGCCTATGAGATCGCCCGCACCACTCTCCCCCATCTCGTGGAGGTCGCCGAGACCGCCCGCGCGGCAGAGGATTTGATGCGAAACAGCCTGCTCGGCGCCCCCCTGGCCGGCCTGCTGGATATCGCCGAGCAGGAGCTCGACGATATCCGGCAGCAAGCTGCACGGGTGATGCAGGCGTACGAGTCCGCCAGCGAGCGGCTGGCCCACCCATGGCAGCAGGATCACGCTCCCGAGGTGTCCGCCGGCGCGAATTTCGTTGCCGAACAGTCGCCTAGCACGCCGGCGGACGCGCCGTCGTCCGGGGCCACACAGAGCACCCCGCAGCTGCAGCATGCGATGCCCGATCTCCCGCAGCTCGATCTGTCCGCGCTGCAACCGGCCCCGATGGTCCCGACGGTCCCGGTCGGCGGCGAGGCACTGGCTATGCCCGCGCTGCCGCTGCCCGGCACCGTACCCGCCGGTCCCATGCCCGCGCCTGCGCAGGTGGTGCAGCCACAGCCCGCCACCGCCGCGCCACCGATGGTGGTGCCGGCCTCGGCGATCGCCGCACCCGCACCCGCACTGGCGCCCCGCGCGGTCCCCGCCGACGCCGGCGCTACGGCCGAGACGATCATGGTCAATGCCGGATTCGCCACCGCCCCTGCGGTATTGGGTGGGACGGCACCAGCTGCCGCGGCACAGGTCATGGCCCCTGCCACGCCGGAACCGGAGTCGTCATGACCACCCTCACCACCGACGGCGTACTGGCCGTCGCGGCCGCACTCGGCGTCCAGACGCTGCCGACCGCGCTGGCGGTGCGTCCCCGGCACACCGACCACGGGCAGCTCGCTGCGGCCCGCGCCGCCGCCGCGGCCGGCCTGCGCGACCGCGGCGTGCTGGATCCCGACGGCGACGTCCGCGACGACGACCTGATCACCGCGCTGTTCGCGCTCGCCCGCCCCGAACGTCAACTGATCGCGCGAATCCGTCGTCCCGGCATGCCCGAGTCAGGCCGCGGCGCGCCCGGCGGGCTCGGAGGAGGCAGCTTGCGTAACCGCGTAGAGCCCTCGGAAGCGCCGCTATCGGACACTGCGGCGGCAGCGGAGCGTAACCACGCAGGACCCTCGGGCATGCCCCATGAACACGACACGCTGATTCGGTTCTGCCTGGTCCGTCGGGGGCTCGAGCATGCCGTCGCGGTCCGCACCGGTGACGAGCTGGATGTACGGACGGTGTGGGCCGACGAGGATCCGATGACGCTGGCCCGCCCGCTGCTGGCCGTGCTCGGGTCATGCCCGCCCGCCGATATCCCGGCGTTCAGCGCCCCGACCACCGACCTGCAGCGGCGCCTCGACGCCGTAGGCGCCGACTACGCGGGCGCTGCCCATGGCCTGGGCATGCCGGAGACCGACGCCGTCTCCCTCGGACTGGCGCTGCGCCAACGGTATTCGACCGCCGAGATCGTCTGCTACAGCCACCGCGACGGCCTCGCCGTCCGGTCCCCGGCCGCGGCCGCCGTCTATGACACGGCAGCCGGGCGCATCATCGGCGGCGGCAGCGTCACCGCCGACGGCCAGACCTGGACCACGCTCGCACCGGGCAGCGACCATCGGACGGCACAGGTGATCGCCGCGCTGATCGAGTCGCTGCCGGAAGGCAGGTGGATGCCGTAGCTCGTGTGTGATTTCGATGCCGGGATCGACCGGCAGCTCCCCAATGTCCGAACCGTCCGGATCCATGCCTCCGCCGACACCGACCCATCCAATACTCGAAGGGATTTCCCATGGCTACCCAGTATCTTGATTTCGCGACGTTCCAGAAGTTTGCGAATGCCTATGCCGCTGTCATCGACCCCATCAACAAGACCGTGGATCAGCTGCGGTCCTCGGCAGAAGCCGCAAAGTCGGGCTGGGAGGGTACCGCTTACACCGCGTTCGCCTCCTTCACCACACAACTGGAGGATCAGATCACCAAAGTGAACCAGGATCTGACCGCGGTCGTCGATGCACTGAATACAGGCGAGAAGAGCGTTTCCACATCCGACGACGAAAGCACGTCGGGATTCACGTCGCTGGCCGCCACCTACAGCTAGTTCCTGCGCCCGCCGACGACAAACACCCAAACCAGCAATACAAGGACTCGAGAACGGATTCTTCATGAGCGGCACATTGAAATACGACGACAGCACCGTCAATAACCTGGTCAGCGATCTCACCACTTACAACAAAACGTTGACCACGGAGATGCAAAACGCCCAGGATGCGGCGAACAATCTGCTGAGCCAAGGCTGGGACTCCGGCACGGACACCGGCGCCTCGGCCGCCTTCCAGGCGAAGCACAAAACTCTGATGTCCGACATGCAGGGCCTGCTCGACATCCTGACCAAGGGAACCCAGAACGTGACGGACGCGCTGACTCGGGCGAGGTCGACCGACACCAAGGTCGCCGACGACTTCACCTGGTAACCCGCCCGGACTCCGTGCAGGCCCGTCGCCACCCGGCGCCGGGCCTGCACGAACGTGTGCTCATACCGGCTGCACTCACGCCGGCTGCAAGGTCTCCACCTCGCTCGGATCCACGGCGGACAGATACCGGAGCTCCTCCGGGATCGACACCATCCGCACAGTGAGTTCCCCGGCCGCGGTGCGGATGCGCACCTCGTCACGCTGGGCCGACTCGATGAGGACGACGTCGGCGTCGAGGGTCGCCATGGACACCTCCTCATCCGGGGCGCGCACGTGCACCACGGTCGCCTCCGATACCTGGCCGGCGGAGGCGACGCCGTCGTAGACGATCAATGTCGCCGCCGCGGTGTGCTGCGCGCCGACGCCGGGCCGCGACACCGACAGCGCCTCCGGCGCGTCGATCTGCGCGGCCAGGTGCGCCCAGTCCTGCGGCCGGGCGCTGTGCACGATCACCCGGGCGCCCACCGCCATCGCCCGCAGTGTCGTCTGCTGCACCAGCCGCAAGCTGCCCACGATCTCCACGCGCCGCACCGCCGGTCCGAACATCGGCACCGCCACACCGAACCCGTCGGCAGTCGCGCCGATCACCTGCCCGCATCCGCCGGACGGCACGGTCAACCGGGTCAGGGCCGCGGGCACGCCGTAGGCGGCGGCCGCATGCTCCTCGCCTTCCAGCAGCACCTGTCGCTGCACCCCGGTGAGCGACCGCAGACCCAGTTCGGACAGCGCAGTGCGTACCTCGCCGGTGACCGAGCCGGCGACGTCGTGCCGCACCAGCGCGGTGACCGCGACCCGCCCGCCGGACTCGCGGCGGGCATCGGCCCCCTCCGCCGGGCACACCCGCAGCCGCACCATGGTCGACAGTCCGGACACCGCCCAGATCCCCGCCAGCACATCGGAATTCAGCCGATCCGGCCGGATCGCATACCCGGCGAGCTCGATTTCGTTGCAACGCAGCGCATGCCAGTCCTCGCGCCACTGCCCCGGATCGGTGTCGTGCCGGGCGGCCGATTCCGCGGCGGTCAGCCCGGCGGCGCTCAGCACCCGCACCCGCACACCGTGCCGGGCCAGCCGGTTGACAACCCGGCGGGTGGCAACCACCGCGGTGCGGACGGTGCCCTCGGTGCCGCCGCCGCGATTGCCGATCGCCTCGGCGTTGTCCAGCGGATCGAAGCGCAGCACCAGCCACACGGTGCGCGTCGCCGTCGCCGGCAGCGATCCCAGTATCTGCTCGTATATCCGCACCGCCTCGTGGTTGCCGCGGACGCGGACCCCGAGCGCGACAACGTCGATGGCGGCCAGCCGGATATCGAACTGGGACAGGCAGCGCGCCACCTCGTCCAGCGGGACCTCGTCGGCGGTGCGGATCACCGTCGGGGACATCAGCGTCGGCGCCACCCCCCTCGGCTCCACCCGCAGCATGGTGATCAGGCACCGGCCGTCCCAGCGCATTCCGTATATGTCGCCGCCGGTTTCCGGGACCGGCACATCGAACGGTTCCGCGCTCGGCGCAATACCGGCGTGGCGCCTTTTCCGCCACCGCAGTGCCAGGCGCATTCCGAGAATTCGCCAAACATTTCTTTCATGCACTCGCAGGGCTCCAAATGCGGCCACGACGGCCCCCGCGCCGAGTGCGGCCACCAGCGGCCCGTGGAATGCGATCACCGCGGTACCCACCCCTGCCCCGAGGGTGGCCGCGGGCAGAATCACCGGCAGCGGGAGACGATGAAAGACACCGGGCTTATCCGATGTCAATGGCGGCGGCCCCTCGGATAGCTCTCGGGCCGAGTGTGTGATTGTCTCCCGGCCCGTCGTCACCGATTCGGTCTGCTCGGACGCGGCGGCAGTATCAGCCATTCGGCATGTCTCCCATCAGCATTCACCCCCGCATTACGGTAGCCTCTCATACGTCCGCCAGTTTCGGGTGACCGCGGGCATGGTGGAGGAGTTTGCAGTGCCGGCACAGCTGACCACTCGGGCGCAGGTCAATGGCTATCGATTCCTGTTGCAGCGTTTCGAGCACGCGCTGGTGCGCCGTGATGTGCGCATGCTGCACGATCCCATGCGCATCCAATTCCGTTCCCTGATAACCGGTCTGGTGCTGGCGGTGCTGGCCACGGGCGGCTGCGCGGTGCTGGCATTCCTGCATCCGCAGGGCCAGGTCGGCCAATCCAAGATCATCATGGGTTCGGACAGCGGCGCGATGTACGCCATGGTGGGGACCACCCTGCACCCGGTGCTGAATCTGGCCTCGGCCCGCCTGATCACCGGCAGCAGTGAGTCGCCGACCTCGGTGAAGGACAGCAAGCTGGCGGCACTGCCGCGCGGGCCGCTGCTCGGTATCCCCGGTGTGCCGGCGGCGCTGCCCGGCCCGGCCGACCGCGACCGGTCCGACTGGACCCTGTGTGACGACGTCACCACCGGAGTGAAGTCCACGGTTCTGTCCGGCCCGCCGCAACTGGGCCCGCTGGCGCGCGAGGTGGCCGCCGACGAGGCGCTGCTCGTATCCCAGGGCCAGTCAACCTATCTCGTCTACGACGGCAAGCACGCCCGCATCGACATGGGTAACACCGCGATCGTGGCCACCCTGGGACTGCAGGGGCTGCGACCGCGGCCGATCAGCGACGGGCTGCTCAACGCCACGGTGGTAGCGCCGGACCTCACCGCCCCGGCGATCCCGGGCGCGGGGGCGCCGAGCCCGGTGCGGTCGGCGAACGTCACCGCCGGTGCGGTGATCCAGGTCGACAAGGTCGGCGGCACCACGCTGTACGTGGCGCTGCCGAACGGCGTGCAGCACCTCTCGCCGTTCGCGGCGCAGGTCGTGCGCACCGCCGGCTCCATGGGACTGACCGACATCGTGCGGGTCCCGCCGGACGCGCTCGCCGGTGTGCCGGTGGTCGATGAGCTTGCGGTGGACCAGTTTCCGGCGCAACAGCCGCGCATTGTGTCCGGCGACGACCAGCCGGTGGCCTGTGCGCACTGGTCGCGCGGTCAGCGCGACCCGGCCGCGCGGCTGGGACTGCTGGTGGGCAAGCAGGTGCCCCTGGCCGAGAACATGCATCCGGTCACGCTGGTCGACGGCGGGCGGGGTCAGCTCGCCGACGCCTACGTACCACCGTCGACCGGTGAATACGTGCAGGTGACCGGCATCGATCCGGACAGCGCGCGGCGGGAGGTGCTGTTCTATGTCACCGACACCGGAGTGCGGTTCGGCATCCCCGATACCGCCACGGCCACCATGCTCGGCCTGTCCGCCCCTAAACTGGCGCCCTGGCAAATCGTGAGCCTGCTGCCGGCCGGCCCGATGCTGGACCGCCAGTCCGCGCTGGTCGCGCACGACACCCTGGGTACCGGCCAGGCCGATCCGCCCGGTCGGCCACCCCCCGGTCACGGTGGCGGCCAGTGATCACCCCCCGCACCCGGACCCACTACCGACGAGCACAAGTGAGCCGATGAGATTCCACGTCGCTGCGCTGCCCCACACGCAGACCACCAAGTACTACTCGTCGTGCGCGTACACGCAGAAGGTGCGCAAGTTCTGCGACATGATGATGAGCCTGGGCCACGAGGTGTTCCTGTACGCCTCGCAGGAGAACGAGGCCGCCTGCACCGAGTTGATCACCGTCGTCACCGAGGAGGATCGGCAAGCATGGTTCGGCGAGAAGACACTCGCCGACGGATTCGACTGGTTCAGCTGGAACCAGCAGGACCCGCACTGGCTCATCACCAACGCCCGCACCATCGCCGAGATCTCCAAGCGCAAGCAACCGCGCGACTTCATCTGCGCCATCGGCGGATCCGGCCAGAAGTCACTGGGCGATGCCTTCCCCGAACTGCAGACGGTCGAGTACGGCGTCGGCTACAGCGGCGTATTCGCCAAGCACCGGGTGTTCGAAAGCTACGCCTGGATGCATGCGGTGCACGGCGCGCGCACCACGGTCGCGGGTGTCATGTCCGACCAAGGCCAGTTCTACGACGCGGTGATCCCGAACTACTTCGAGGTCGAGGATTTTCCGTTCTCCGCCGAGAAGGACGATTACTTCCTGTTCATCGGCCGCCTGATCGAGGCCAAGGGCTTTCAGATCGCCGTCGACACCTGCAAGCGCCTGGGCGCGAAGCTGATCGTCGCCGGCGCCGGCCGCCCGCCGGATTACGGCGAATACGCCGGAGTCGTGGACGTACAGCGGCGCGGTGAACTGATGAGCCGGGCCCGAGCGGTATTCACGCCGTCGCTCTATCTGGAGCCGTTCGGCGGCGTACACGTCGAGGCCATGCTGTGCGGGACGCCCGTGATCACCACGGACTGGGGCGCGTTCAGCGAGACGGTGCAGCAGGGCGTGCAGGGCTTCCGCTGCCACACGCTGCGCGAGTTCTGCGATGCCGCCGAGGCGGTCGGCAAGCTCGACTACCAGGGGATCCGCGACTACGCGGTGGCCAAGTTCTCCACCGAGGCGGTCGCCAAACAGTACGACGACTATTTCCAGCGCCTGCACACCCTGTGGGGCGACGGCTTCTACACACTGTAGGCGGTGACCATGCAATTCAATGTCACACTGTCGGATCCGGACCTGGTCACGCCGGCCTTCGACGACGTGATGATCGGCGTCGACGCTGCCCTGCGCGATCTCGGCCACACCACGGTGAACGCCGGCGGGCACGCTCCCGAGCACATCGACGTGGTGTTCGGGCACTACATCGCGCCGCAGCGGTTCCCCGATAGATCGGTCGTCTATCAGCTGGAGCCGGTGTGCGGAAATACTCTGCAAGTGGGCCATGTGCCGTTGGATGTGCTGCGGGCCAATGTCGTGTGGGACTATTCGCGGCTCAATGTCGAGCAACTGCGCGCGCGGGGAGTGCAGGCGCATTACGTACCCATCGGCTACCATCCGCGCCTGCAGCGTGTCCCCTCGGTGCCCGAGCAGGATATCGACGTGTTGTTCTACGGCACCGGCTCCACGCGCCGGCTCGTGATCCTCTCCGCGCTGCGCCGGGCGGGCCTGCGAACTGTCCATATCAGCGGCGGTATCCACGGCAGTGCACTGGATCAGACCATCGCCCGCGCCAAGGTAGTACTGAACCTGCACTCGCGCAGCGAATACCGGGTGCTGGAAACCGTGCGCGTCGGGTACCTGCTGTGCAACCGCAAGGCGGTCGTCGCCGAGGTCGGCCACCAGGACGACGACGACGAGCTGGGCGGCGGCATCGCCGCCGTCCCGTATCCCCAGCTGGTGGACACCTGCGTCGACCTCGTCCGCGACCACGCGGCCCGGGTCGAGCTGGAGGCCGCGGGTTTCGCGACCATCTCCCGTCGTCCCATGACCGATGTCCTCGCCGGCGTCCTGCACACCGCCGCGGCACTCGACCCACTGGCCGGCGCCTGGGGCCCGCGCTACTGAGTCGATCGGTCCGGAGGACCAACCACCATGCATTTCAACCTCACCCAGCCCCCGCACCGGAGGCTCCCTTTTTATCTGGACATGATGGAAACCATCGGCCATGGGCTGCGTGATCTCGGCCATACCACCGTTGACGCGGGCGGGTTCGCCGCCGACCGGATCAACATGGTGTTCGCCTATTACACCGGACCGCAGGCATTTCCGGAGCGATCGATTTTCTACCAGCTGGAACCGGTGTGTGACTGGCGAATGCAGATGGGCCACATCCCGATCCCCCGGCTGTGCTCGAATGTGGTCTGGGACTACTCCCGGCTCAATATCGAGCGGCTACGCCATCACGGCGTCGCAGCACACTACGTGCCCGTCGGCCATCATCCCGCCATGCAGTATGTCCCTGTCGCCGACGAAGAGGACATCGACGTCTTGTTCTACGGCGTCGGCACGCCGCGCCGCATGGAAATCCTGTCGGCGCTGCGCTACGCCGGGCTGCGGGTGAGTCATCTCGACGATGTCTTCTGCCGCGATCTGGATCCCGCCATCGCCCGCGCCAAGATCGTGTTGAATATGCACGCACGCGACGACTACCATGCGCTGGAGTCGGTGCGCGTTGGATACCTGCTGAGCAACCGCAAGGCGGTCGTCGCCGAGATCAACCACAGCGACGACGACGACGAGCTGGGCGACGGCATCGCCGCCGTCCCCCTCTCACAGCTGGTGGACACCTGTGTCGACCTCGTACGCGACGACAACGCACGAACCGAGTTGGCGGACAAGGGCTTCGCCGTCATCTCCCGGCGCCCCATCACCGACATTCTCGCCGGCATCCTGGACACTGCCGCGGCCATCGACCCCCTGGCCGGTGCCTGGGGCCCCCGCTATTGAGGCACGTTCTCCAGCGACTTCACCATATCCGCCACCTCGATCCGCATCAGGGTCTCCGAGTCCAGCGCTCGCAGGTCCACGCTGTCGTCCATGGCGAGGCGGTATTCCCGTTCCTCCTCGGCATTTTCGATGACGTTGCGGATGAAACGGCCGTTGCCCGCGATGTCGATACCGCGCCGCGGCAGCCCGCTCTGATCGGTCCGCTCGGCGTCGTACAGCACCGCGCACGCCCTGCGCAGCAGTTCGACCGCCTCGTCCGACATGGTGGAATCGCGATTGTGGGCAATAAGACGGCCGATCTCGCACAGTTCGTCGGGCGAGTAGGAGTCGAACTTGATCCGCTTGGCGAACCGGGAGGCCAGGCCGTCGTTGGCGGCCAGGAACCGGTCGATCTCGCCGTCGTATCCGGCGATGATGACCACCAGCCGGTCGCGGTCGTTCTCCATGCGGGCCAGCAGGGTGTCCACGGCCTCGCGGCCGAAGGCGTCACCGCCGGACAGACCCTGCTGGATCAGCGTGTACGCCTCGTCGATGAACAGCACCCCGTCCATCGCGCTGTCGATCAGCTTATTGGTCTTGATCGCGGTGGAACCCAGGTGCTGGCCGACGAAATCGGCGCGCTTGGTCTCCACCACCTTGTCGGTCTTGAGCAGCCCGAGCCCGCAGTAGATCTTGGCCACCACCCGGGCGATGGTGGTCTTCCCGGTACCGGGCGGGCCGGTGAAGGCCAGGTGCTGGCCGCGCGGCATGCTGGTGAGCCCCTTCTCCGCGCGGATCTGCGCCAGCGTGGCCGACGACTGCAGCTTGGCGACCTGAACCTTCACCGCGCCCAGGCCGATCTGCGCATCCAGTTCGGCGCGGGCGGCGGCCAGGGTCGCCTCCGCCTTGTCCTGATGATCCTGCTCGGCGACTTCCGCGAGCGACGGCGCGGACGCCGGATCCCAGCGGTCCGTGCGGGATTCGATGTTCTCCCGGCTCGTCCCCATGATCCGGAACGCCGGGTCGCGCATGGCCTGCACGTTGGCCTCGAAACCGGGAACCTGGGTGTAGACCGTCTCGAACAGCGCACGGGCGGCATCATCGTTGCCCTGCTCACGCAGGCACAGGCCGTGGCAGTACATCGCGGCGGTGCGAGCGGCCGGGATCGGGCCCCGCTCCGCCAGTTCCAGCCGCCGGATCGCCTCACCGAACATTCCGAGGTGCGCGCACGCGGTGCCGACCATGACGTGCGCACCGGCGGCCATATAGGGATCCTGCCACTCCGCCGAGCCGGCCAGCACCGACATCACATCCGGCCAGCGCTGCGTGTTGAAGTGCAGCACCGCCCGCGTATAGCCGCACACCCGGTCGTCGGTGGCCCGGTCCGGATCCTCGCGCACCCGGCGCCGCTGCTCCAGCTCGTCGAGCACCTGCTCGGCGTCGTCGTACTCCTGATCGTTCATCAGCTGGACCGCCTGCGCCAGCCAGATCTCGGTGAGGCCGGCGATGGGATACTCGATGTACTGACCGATCTGGAACCGGCCGGCCAACTGGCGGGGCGCCAGCCCGATCCGGCGCTGCTCGCGCAGCAGCGCCGAGGCGGACGTCTTGTGCAGGTTGAACAGCACCTCACGGGTCACCTCGCCGGCGGCGGCGCGGCCGAGCCAGGCATCGCACATGGTCGGGTCGAGTTCGGTGGCCCGCCGGAACGCGACCTTGGCGTACTCCAGATCCTTGGCGGCCTGCTGACCGTCGACCATCAAACCCAGGGACAGCACGCCCGCGTCGAAGATCTGTTGCGCTTGCTGAATGGCGGACATGCTGGGCTACTCCCTGAAGGTAAACCGAAATCTCCTACCGGCACAGGTGATTCACAGCTGACAATTATGAAAACTGGGCCGCGACAGGCATTTTGCCACGCCGACAGCCAAAGTGGCGACTGCACTGCAAGTCCGAGAGGCGCGGCGTCCGGGCATCTGATACCTTCCACAAGGGCACGACCTGAGATACGGGAGTTCGTCCATTGTTCGAATCATCGACCACCGAGCCACAACTCTGCCGTGTTTCAGTGATCGGCGGCAACACCCAGGTCGATATGGCGTTACCCGCCTCGATCCCGGTCGCCAATTTCATCCCGGATGTGGTGGCGCTCATTGCCTCACGCAACCCGGATCTGTCCGAGCACGACGACGGCGGCGCACAGCTACACGCCCAGCACTGGACCCTGGCGCGGCTGGGGCATGAGCCGATCGAGCCGCACCGGTCGCTGACCGAGGCCGACGTGTTCGACGGCGAGCTGCTCATCCTGCGCACAGTAGACACCGTCGAAGCACCCGCCTTGTTCGACGACGTCATCGATGCGGTGGCCCGGCTGACCGAAAGCTCTTTCCGCGGGTGGAGTTCCGAGATCGCCGGGCGGGCCGGGCTGGCGGCCGCGATCGCGGGCAGTATCGGCGCGGCGCTGCTGCTGGTGGTGACCGCGGCGCAGGGCCGAGGCCTCCCGGCCGGCGGAGTCGGTCTCGGCGTGGGACTGCTGACACTGGTGGCGGCGGCGCTCACCGCGCGGTTCTACGCCGAGCCGCGAGCGGCGACCGCGCTGTCGCTGTGCGGTCTGGTCCTGAGTGGCACCGGTGCGGCGGTGCTGGTGCCCGGTGGTGTCGGCGCCCCGCAGCTATTGCTGGGCTGCGCGGTCACCCTGTTGCTGGCCGTGCCGACGCTGCGCCTGGTCGGCACGGGCACCACCGTATTCGCGGCGGTGATCACCACCGCGGTGTTCGGCATCGCAGGCGCCGGCGCGACGACGCTGTGGCACCCCGCACTGCCGAAGGTGGGGGTGGTCGCGGTGGTGTGCGCCCTGCTCAGTGTCACGTTCGCGCCGCGCCTCGCGGTGGCGGCGGCCCGGTTGCCGGTGCCGCCGGTGCCGACGGCCGGCGGCGTGATCGATCCACGCGACCACGAGCAGCGGCCCACCATCGAGGGCATCGGGGCGATCGGCGCGACCGCGATCCCGTCGGCCGCCGGGCTGGGCCAGCGGTCCCGGCTGGCCAACGAATACCAGTCCGGCATGCTCATCGGGCTCGTGCTGGCGGCGGTGTCGGGGGCACTCGCGGCGACCGGATCGGCCGATCACCGCTGGCAGGGGGCCGCGCTGGCGGCCGCGGCGGGCCTGGTGCTGTGCCGGCGCGGCCGCGCCTTCGCGGACCTGACCCAGGCGTCGACCCTGGTACTGGGCGGCTGCACGATCCTGGTGGCCCTGTCGATACTGCTGGGAGTCAGGCTGCACAACCTGGCCCTGCCTGCGGCCGAGACGCTGGTGCTGTTCTCGGTCGCCGCGGTGGTCGTGGGCGTCATCGGCCCGCGGGTGGACGTGTCGCCGGTGGTGCAGCGGCTCGGGGAGATACTGGAATACCTGCTCATCTGCGTGATCGGCCCCCTGGCGTTCTGGATCCTCGACATCTACACCCTCGCCCGCAATGCCTAGCTTCGCCATCCCCGCACGCGCTGCCCGCACCGCTACCGCCCACCGTCCCGGGGCTGTCGCCCAGCGACTCGGGGCCGTCGCCGCGGTGCTGGCGCTCGCGCTCGCGCCGGCGGGCGTCGCCCAGGGCGTCGCACCGCCCGGGGTGGATCCCGGGGCATTGGTGCTCGGCGCCCCGGTGGCGCCGCCGACCGCCACCCAGCAGCATCTGGTGTGCTCGCATCCCGTCTGGACCGGCCCCGCACCGACCAGCGAACCGGCGGCGCAGAAAGCGCTCGAGCTCACTCAGGCATGGGAATTCAGCCGCGGTGCGGGCCAACTGGTAGCGGTGATCGACACCGGCGTGAACAACCACCCGCGGCTGGCCGTCATCCCCGGCGGCGACTACGTGTCCACCTCCGACGGCACCGTCGACTGCGACGGGCACGGCACCCTGGTGGCCGGCATCATCGCCGGCCACCCCGCCCCCGACGGCAGCGACCGCTTCTCCGGGGTGGCGCCCGACGCGACCATCCTGTCCATCCGCCAGACCAGCCTGGCCTACCAGGCCAAGAACAGCGACGACCAGAACCACCCGGGCCAGATGTCGGCCGGCGGCTACGGCAACGTGACCACCCTCGCCTACGCGATCGTGCACGCGGTCGACCTGGACGCGACGGTCATCAACATCTCCGAGGTGTCATGCACCGCCGTAGGCCAGAACCCGGGCGATGGCGCGCTGGGGGCTGCGTTGCGGTACGCCGCCGACCACAACGTGGTAGTGGTCGCCTCGGCCGGCAACCTGGAGAGCCAGGGCGCGTGCAAGACCCAGAACGGCACCACCGGCTGGGATTCGGTGAAGACCATCGCCACCCCGGCGTGGTTCACCCCGAACGTGCTGTCGGTCGCCTCGGTCGAAACCGACGGCACGCCATCCGCGTTCACGCTCTACGGCCCGTGGGTCGGGGTGGCCGCGCCGGGCAGCAACCTGATGTCACTGGACAGCAACCCCGACGGCACCGGCCTGGTCAACGGCACCCCGCAGTCAGACGGCACGGTCGCCCCGGTCGACGGCACCAGCTTCTCCAGCGCGTTCGTCGCCGGCGTGGCCGCCCTGGTACGCGCCCACTACCCCGGTCTATCCGCCGCAGAGGTCGTCGACCGGATCGTGCGCACCGCACACGGGCCCGGCAGCGGCCGCGACGACCGCATCGGCGCCGGCCTGGTCGATCCGGTGGCCGCGCTGACGGCGGTGCTGCCGGCGCAGTCCGGCACGCCCGACCTCGGGCACGCGATTCCCGCGCCGCCGCCGCCACCGCGGGTGGACCCGTGGCCGCGCCGCATCGGGGTGGGCGGCGCACTGACCTGCCTGGCCCTGCTGGCGATCGTGCTGGCGGTGTCGATTCCGTTCCGCCGCGAGAAGCGGCGCCCACTCGTCCTGCCGGGCGACGACAACTGAGGGAACAGCCATGACCACACAAGGTTTCGTCCGGCTGGCCCGGATCGCGCCGCCGCGTCCGCCCGGCGGCGAGGTGATCCTCGATGCGCCGCCGGAGATCACCTCGCCGATCCCGAACCCGCTGTGGCAGCGGCTGATGCCGCTGGTGATGGTGGTCGCCGTGCTCGGCATGATGGGCCTGATGTTCACCATGAGCGGCAAGGCCATGCTGAGCAACCCGCTGACCATGATGTTCCCGATGATGATGCTGATGTCGATGGGCGGCATGGTCGCGGGCAACCGTGGCGGTGGCGGTAAGAAAGCCGCCGAACTCAATGAGGAACGCAAGGACTACTTCCGCTACCTGGAGCAGCTGCGCAGGGACGTGCGCCACACCGGCACATCGCAGCGCGAGGCCCTGACCTGGAGTCATCCGCATCCCCGGGACCTGCCCGCCCTCATCGGTACCCGGCGCATGTGGGAACGCCGACCCAACGACCCCGATTTCGGGCACGTCCGCATCGGTGTCGGCAGCCACCGCATCGCCACCAAACTGGCTCGGCCCGAAACCGGGCCGCTGGAAGATCTGGAACCGGTGGCGACGGTGGCGCTGCGCCGGTTCGTGCGCACCCATTCGGTGGTGCACGGCCTGCCGACCGCGATCTCGCTGCGCGCCTTCCCCGCGATCAACATCGAGGGTCCGCGCGAGCACGGCCGCGCCTTGGCGCGCGCGGTGATGATGGAGCTCACCACCTTCCACGGCCCCGACAATCTGGTGATCGCGATCGTCACCGCCGATCCCGATGCGGCGCACTGGGAGTGGGCGAAATGGCTGCCGCACCTGCAGCATCCGAGGGACAAGGACGCCATCGGCTCGGCTCGGATGCTGTATGAGTCGCTGTCGGAACTGGAGACCGCGCTGTCGGAGGATCTGCTCGAACGCGGCCGGTTCCTGCGCAACGGACCGCCCACCGCCGGGCGGTTGCACCTGGTGGTGGTGATCGACGACGGCTATGTCAGCGGCTCCGAGCGCATCATCAGCGACGCCGGTCTGGATTCGGTGACCGTGCTGGATCTGACCGCGCCGCAGGCCGGTCTGGCCGTGCGCCGCGGCCTGCAGCTGGTGGTGGAGGAGGAGGTGATCGGGGCCCGCACGTCCGGCATGGTGGAGAAGTTCGCCGGCCCCGACCGGGTGAGCATGGTCGAGTCCACGACCTTCGCCCGGGGGATGGCGCGCTACCGCATCGCAACCGCCAGCCAGATCGTCGACCTGGGCGAGGATCTCGTCGCCGACCCGGGTCTGATGTCGCTACTGAAGATTCCGGACGCGGCGGCCATCGATGCGGACGCGGCCTGGCGGCCGCGGTCGGTCCGGGAACGGCTGCGGGTGCCGATCGGCACCACCCCGGACGGCACCCCGGTGGAACTGGATATCAAGGAAGCCGCCGAGAACGGCATGGGCCCGCACGGATTGTGCATCGGCGCAACCGGTTCGGGTAAATCGGAGTTTCTGCGCACCCTGGTGCTGTCGATGGTGACCACCCACTCCCCGGACCTGCTGAACCTGGTGCTGGTCGACTTCAAGGGCGGCGCCACCTTCCTCGGCCTGGATCCGCTGCCGCATGTGGCCGCGGTCATCACCAACCTCGAGGACGAGCTCTCGATGGTGGACCGCATGCGCGACGCACTGGCCGGCGAGATGAACCGCCGGCAGGAATTGCTGCGGTCGGCCGGCAATTTCTCCAATGTCACCGAGTACGAGAAGGCGCGCGCACACGGTGCCCAGCTCGACCCGCTGCCGGCGCTGTTCGTCATCGTCGACGAATTCACCGAACTGCTGTCGCAGAAGCCGGACTTCGCCGAGCTGTTCGTGATGATCGGCAGGCTGGGCCGGTCCCTGCGGGTACATCTGCTGCTGGCCTCGCAGCGGCTGGAGGAGAACCGGTTGCGCGGCCTGGACTCCCACCTGTCCTACCGGATCGGCCTGCGTACCTTCTCGGCCAGCGAATCGCGGCAGGTACTCGGCATCACCGATGCCTACCATCTGCCGAGCCAACCCGGCGCCGCCTACCTGAAGAGCGATGCGGCCGACCCGCTGCGCTTCAACGGCAGTTACGTCTCCGGCACGTATGTGCCGCCGGCCGACACCGGCCCACGGATCGGCAGCGGACCGGCAGCGGCGGGTGCCGCGGACCTGTTCACCGCCGGCCCGGTGGCGGTGCGCGAGGCGCCCGGACCGGTCGAGGTCGCGCTGCCTGATCTGAGCGCGCTGCTCGCCGAACCGGATGCACCCGGTCCGGAACGCAGCCTGCTGCAGGTGGTGGTCGACCGGCTCATCGGCCACGGGCGCCCCGCGCACGAGGTCTGGCTGCCACCGCTGGACGTCTCACCCACCGTGGATATGCTGCTGCCCGAATCGGACTGGCGATCCCCCGGCAACCAGCACGGCAAGCTGTGGATGCCGATCGGCGTCATCGACAAACCCTACGAGCAGAAGCGTGACGTGCTCACCATCGACCTGGCCGGGGCACAGGGCCACGTGGCGGTGGTCGGCGGTCCGCAGTCGGGCAAGTCCACCACGCTGCGGACCATCATCATGGCCGCGGCCGCCACCCACACCCCCGAACAGGTGCAGTTCTACTGCGTCGACTTCGGCGGCGGCACGCTCGCCGGGCTCGGCGACCTGCCGCACGTCGGTTCGGCCGCCAGCCGGCTCGAGATCGACCGGGTGCGCCGCACCATCGCCGAACTCGTCACGCTGCTCCGGCAGCGCGAGGCCCGATTCCTGCGGCTGGGCATCGAGAACATGCGCGAATTCCGCAGGCTCAAGGCCGAACTCGCCGCCAAGCCCGAGCCGGAGCAGGCCACGCATCCGCTGGCGGAGGATCTGTTCGGCGATGTATTCCTGGTGATCGACGGCTGGGCGGGGTTCCGCGAGGAATTCGAGGCCCTCGACGGGCACGTGGTGTCGCTGGCGGCCCGCGGCCTGTCCTACGGCATCCACGTCATGCTCGGCGCCAGCCGCTGGGCGGAGATCCGACCTGTGATCAGGGATCAGATCGGCACCCGCGTCGAGCTGCGGCTGGGCGACCCGTCGGACTCCGAGATGGATCGCCGTTCCGCGGCCGGGGTTCCGCTCAACCGGCCGGGCCGCGGCATAAACAGTGCCAAGCTGCACCTGCTGCTGGCCCTGCCCCGGCTGGACTCCAACTCCGACCCGGAGACTCTCTCCGAGGGCGTGACTGCGGCGAAGACGGGGCTGGCCGAGATGTACGGCGAACGCCGGGCGCCCGCCGTGCGCATGCTGCCGCTGGAGATCCCGCGCGAGCAGGCGCTGGCCACGGCGCGCGAGCTGGGTGTGCAACTGGACCACAAGCATGTGCTGATCGGCCTGGGCGAATCCGAATTGCAGCCGTTGGTGCTGGATTTCGACGAGCAGCCGCACCTGATGGTGTTCGCCGACGTGGGCTGCGGCAAGACCACCCTGCTGCGCAACATCGCGATGGGCATCGTGGAGAACTCGCACCCGAACGATGCGCGGATCATCCTCGTCGACTACCGCCGCACCATGCTGGGCGTGATCGAAGGACCGCATCTGGCCGGCTATTCGACCTCGGCGCAGACCTCGATCGGGACGATCAAGGAGGTCGCGGGCTTCCTGACCAAGCGCATCCCCGGCTCCGACATCACCCCGGCGGAGCTGCGCGAGCGCAGCTGGTGGACCGGACCGGAGGTGTATGTGATCGTCGACGACTACGACATGGTGGCCTCCAACAATCCCCTGCTGGCACTGATGGATCTCATCCCGCAGGCCCGCGACATCGGCCTGCACGTCATCATCGCCCGCCGGTCCGGTGGCGCGGGCCGGGCGCTCTACGACAATGTGCTCGGCCCGATGAAGGATATGTCCGTCGACGGCATCCTGATGAGCACACCCAAGGACGAGGGCGTGCTGCTCGGCGAAGTCCGGCCCGCGAGGTACCCGCCCGGCCGCGGCATGCTGGTGTCGCGCACCCGGGATCTGGAGCTCATCCAGGCCTGCCACCTGCCGCCGGTGTGAGGCTCAGAGGGCGTCGAACCCGTCGCCCCAGAGGGTTTCGAGGCGGTGGAAGTAGGTCTCGTACTGCTCGGCGACGATGTCGGTGGAGAAACGGGACACGGCGTAGTCACGAATCCCCTGATAGTCGAGTTTGTCGACGGCGTCGGCGGCATCGACGAATTCGCGCAACGTGCGGCAACGGAAGCCGGTGACGCCCTGCTGCACGGTTTCGCTGAAAGCGCCCCAGTCCGTGGTGATCACCGGGGTACCGCAGAGCATCGCCTCAACGTGGACACCGCCGAAAGGCTCCAGATACAGCGACGGCACGAAGACCGCACGGGCCCGGCTCATCAGCTCGCCACGCCGCTGGCTATCCACGATGCCGACGTACTCGCCGAAGTCCGGTGGTGTGCCCGCACCTGCGACCACCAGCTTGCGGTCCAGGGTGCGGCAGGTGTCGATGGCGATCTGAATACCCTTGGCTTCGACCAACCGGCCCATGAACAGGTAGTAGTCGTCCTTCTCCGCGGAGAACGGAAAGTCCTCCACCTCGAAATAGTTGGGGATCACCGCGTCGAAGAAGCGGCCGCGGTCGCTCATGATCCCCGGCAGTGTGGTGTGGGCGCCGTGCACCGCGTGCATCCACGCATAACTTTCGAAGACACGGTGTTTGGCGAATACGCCGCTGTAACCGATGCCGAATTCCACGGTGAGCATGTCCGGGAAGGCGCCGCCGATGGCCTCCTGGCAGGTTCCGCCGATAATGCAGATGAAGTCACGCGGCTCGGCACGCTTGGCGATTTCGGCGATGGCCCGGTGATTGGTGACCACCCAGTGCTTATCCTTCATACCCCAGGTGATGTTGATGGGGCCCTCAAAGACGTCGTTGTGGCCGAACCACTCCCGCTGCTCGTCCTTCGTCACGATGGTGATCAGCTCCGCGCAGGTGGCCTCGTTCTCCTGCGAGGCGTAGAGGAACACCTCATGCCCCAGGCTTGTCATCATGTCGCAGAACCGGCGCACCTTCTGCGTGTAAGCACACGGCGAGTAATGCTTGGTGGTCTGCGTGTGGGGCAGATTGACAACGTGAAAACGCATCGCGGGCACCGTATTTCGATCGGATCAGTGGTTCTGGGACGCAGGCGCCGCTGCCGGGATCTGCGGCACCGCCGCGGTAGCCAGGGCGCACTCGGTAACAGCGTGGTCCACGATCTGCCGCGACGCAAGTTTTCGGATCACGCTGTGCCGGGAACAGCGGCTCGACCGACTCGAGGCAATCTCGTGAATCACCCGGGCCCGCCGCGCGGACCGCCCAAACCGGTTGCGGCCCACTGCTCGGCATTGTCCAGGGCCTGCAGTATGCCCCGATAGAAATCGGGCCCAGCGCCACCAAGGTCGGCGCGGCCGTCGTTGCCCTGGTTTTGGTCGTCATCGGGGCCGTGGCCCTGCTGCGACTGACCATCACCGGCACCTGGACCGTCACCACCGGCACCCGGACCAGGGCTGCTTCCATCACCAGCACCCGGACCGTCACCACCGGCACCCGGACCGGGGCTGCTTCCATCGCCGGCACCTGGACCGTTACCACCGGCACCCGGACCGGGGCTGCTTCCATCGCCGGCACCTGGACCGTTACCACCGGCACCCGGACCGGGGCTGCTTCCATCGCCGGCACCTGGACCGTTACCACCGGCACCCGGACCGGGGCTGCTTCCATCGCCGGCACCTGGACCGTTACCACCGGCACCCGGACCGGGGCTGCTTCCATCGCCGGCACCTGGACCGTTACCACCGGCACCCGGACCGGGGCTGCTTCCATCGCCGGCACCTGGACCGTTACCACCGGCACCCGGACCGGGGCTGCTTCCATCGCCGGCACCTGGACCGATGCTGCCCGGCCACGACAACGGGGCCGCCACCGCGGTGAAGCCCGCCGGCTCCGCATAGGACTGCTGGTGCTGTTTCAGCCGGGTCCTGGCGCGCAAACTCTCGCCCGACAGCGTTTTCTGGACGTTGCGGCCCAATGCACGGTCCAAGGCCTCGGATTCACCCCGCTGCGTCTGGGCGAGTTCCTCGCGCTCTGTGTTGTGGCGCTCGACGCGTTGCGCCTGGGTCTCGTTCGGACGTTGCTGCTCCCCCTGCTGCCGCTGTTGCTGCCACCGGCTCGCGCGGTCCTGGGTCACGCCGAGCTCATCGCGCTTGCCCTGCGCCTCGGCGGCGCGCTGCTGACTGCGGAATTGGGACTGCCGGGCCTGAGTTTCATTGTGCGACAGATTATCCTGATGAGCTTGGACCGGATTATCCTGCTGCTCCGGCAGATGCGACAGGTGTTCGTCCGTCGTCTCCTTGTCGCCGCCCGAGCCGATCCGGACCGTGCTCGTGACACCGCCCGTATCGGTGGTGGTCTCGGTACCCAGCGCATCCCGGGTGACGGCGACACCGCCGGTGCGGGTGGTGGTCATCAAGCCCTGCTCGGTGGTCGTCGACACCCGATTGCCCGCGGCGTCGAACGCACTGGTCGTCGCGGTGCCGGCGCGGGTGGTCTCGGAGGTGCGAGTCCCATCGGGCTGCACAGTGGTCCGCGTGACCGAACCGTCGCCTGCTGCAGTCTCGGTGATGGTTCTGCCCTGATCGTCGCTGAAGGTCCGGGTGGTGGCGCCGGCGCGCGTGGTCGTGGTGACGGCATCCGTTCCACGAGTGGTGACGGCATCCGTTCCACGAGTGGTGACGGCATCCGTACCACGAGTGGTGACGGCATCGGCGCGGCCGCTGGTGGTGGTGGTGGTGATCGTGGTGGTCCGACCCTGCCGATCGGTGGAACTGCTGGTGGTGATGCGGCCGGTCTCGGCGCCCGTGTCGTCGTAGGTCTTGGTCACCGTCGTCGTGGTGCGGCCGTCGGCGGATCGCGTAGTGGTCGGTCCGGTCCGACCGTCGTCGGGGTTGACGTCGGCGCGGGCCGCCCCCTCGCCGGGCGCCTTCAGACCGAGTTCACCGACAGACCCTTTGATCGTGCCGACCGCGGCACCGCGGGCCACGCCGCCGACCAGGCTCGCACCCCATCCGCTCGGATCGAGCGTACCGGTGAATGCCAGGTCGGACACGATATTTCCGGCCACCCCACTGGCCAGACCGCCGACCGAACCGGCGAATGCACCGCGCACCCCGCCGGCCAGCCCACCGGACACATCGGCACCGAACGTCCCCACCGCCACCCGGTCGAAACCACGGGCGGCGATATTGGCCAGCGGCACCCCCGCCAGCGTGCCGGCGACCGAGGCCGCCGCCGAGACGCCGAGCTCCTCCCAGTCGAGCCCCTTCTTCTTCCCCTCGGCGATCTGCACCAGCTGCACCGCCAGATCCTGCTTAACGGACAACGCCATGGTATCGGCCGCCCTGTCCCAGGCCAGCTTCGGGAAATACGACACCGCGTCGGCGACAATCTCGCCGGCCGCCTCGCGGATCGCCGTCGCCACCCGGTCGCCCGCATTCTCGATGGACCCCACCACAAATGCCTTGGCATCGCCCGCGATCTGTTCTGCACGGACGATGAACGGCGCGAATTCGCGCAGCGCATCGATCAGCTGCTCCACCCAGGTCGCGATCCGGCCGTAGGTCTGCTCGACCACCTGTTGCAGAAACAGCCGGGTGGCCCCGATTGCGCCGGCCTCCACCGCCGGAGCCGTCGGCGGGAACAGCCATGCCATGATGATCTCATAGGCCAGCATGATCAGGGAGCTGATGATCGTCAGCTTGGTGCTCTGCAGCTGCGTTCCGGTGCCGGTGCACGCGGTCGCCACCTGCGCGAACTGATCGGCCAGATCGGCCAGCGAACCCGAACCCTGTACCAGCCCACCGAAGGACTGCGCGATCTGGTCGCTGCCGGTCCCGCTGGGATAAGCGGCCGCGGTATCGCGCTGCGCCTGCTCCACGGTCACGATCAGGGCCCTGACCTGATCGGCCGCGTGCTGCCAGGCATCGCCCATCGCCCAGAGGCCGTCCTCATCGCCCTGCGGCCACGCCGCGCCGGCGACATATCCCAGCCAGGACAGCTCCGGCGGCAGGTAAAGCCCCATCCCCTGCGCCGTTCACGCCGCCTGGAATACGTCGACGGCGGTCTGCTCGTTCTCGTTCACCTTCTGCACCGTGGCCACCATCCCGTCACCGAAGGACCGCAGGCTGGCCACGAGCCCCTGGGCGCCGGGCGTCACACCGGTGGTGGTGGCGGACCCGTCGCCGATCAGGTTCTGCTTGACCGCCAGGTATCCCGTGACACCGTCGGCAAACTTTTTCCCGTAGCTGTCCTGCCCCCATCGCGTCCCGAGCGAGGCCAGTGTGGTGGACAGCGTCTGCACGATGGCATCCAGATCGCCTGCCAGCGCGTACATCTCGCCGGCGGCCTTGTTCAACTGATCCGGCAGCACCTCGACCGTGCCCGTAGTGCTCATGTCGACAACCTCCTGGCCGGCCCCGGCGGTTTCCGAGCGCCGTGTCCACATCACCGGATCCGGATGACCTCACGGTGACAGGCAGACCAATGCCGCGACAATGCTTTTCGAAGGCACAGAATCTAATTCGCGCGCCGGCCGAGCGTGGACACCTGGCCGAGGCTCAGGCCCCGTCGGGCAGCACGTCGCCCAGCTCCCGCGTGACGTGTTCCAGATATCGAGTGACGTACTGACCGATGAGCTCGGCGGCCACCCGGCCGGGCATGGTCCGGGTCATCGAGAGATGCCCGACCAGTTCGGCCACGTCCTGCGACTTGCGATCCGAGCGGCGAAAATCCCGCACCGCGGTCCGCTCGAACATATCGACGAACTGCCGGGCGATGTGGTCGCAGTCGTCGCGGAGCCGCTCCAACTCGTCCAGCACCCGGGCCGGCGGCATACCGGCCCCCAGCAACTGCGCGGCGATGTCGACCAGCTTCGGATCCTTCACCCGGTAGGTGGTGGCGTCCACCGGCTCGTACAGCCCGGCGGCAACGACCCTCGCCAGGCCGTTCGGAATCTCCCGATACCGTTCGGCGAGATCGGTCGCGGCAATCGTGGTTTCGACCTCCACGACAACCGGTTTCGGCACCGGGGCCACGGCCGAGGCCGAGGCGCTGACCCCGAGCACGGCGCCCAGATCGTCGCCACGGTCCCACGCCTCCAGCAGATCACGCACGCCGTTGAGTTTGATCCCGCGATCGAGCAGGCGGCTGATGATGCGCACCCGATTGAGGTGCTCGTCGCTGTAGAAGCCGGTGCGCCCCTTGAGTGCCGGTGGCGGCAGCAGGCCACGCTCGTTGTACACCCGCAGCGTCCGCACCGTCATACCGGCCTCGCGCGCCAGTTCGTCGATCGTAAACTCCGAATCCACTGCCATACCTCCAGGAAACCACACCGAAACCCATCCCTACCCGCAGCGTAGCGATCGAGCTGCGATGGCGGCCTGGGGTTTCAGTGGGGCTACAAGTAGCGCCACCTCTTGCATGTGCCATTTCTCAGCGGTACGTTACACCGAATAGCGGTATGATCGGCATCACAGGAAAGGTCCCATCATGACCACCGTCCAATCTCCCCCGGACCCGGAAGCACGTACGCTTCATGCCGAGGACGCGGGCTACCACAAGGCACTGAAACCACGCCAGTTGCAGATGATCGCGATCGGCGGCGCCATCGGGACCGGACTGTTCCTCGGCGCGGGCGGCCGGCTCCACGACGCGGGCGCCGGCTTGTTTCTGGCATACGCAATCTGCGGCATCTTCGTGTTCTTCATCCTTCGGGCCCTCGGCGAGCTGGTGCTGCACCGCCCGTCCTCGGGTTCGTTCGTCTCCTACGCCCGCGAATTCTACGGCGAGAAGCTGGCCTTCGGTGTGGGCTGGATGTACTTCTTCCACTGGTGTATGACCGGCATCGTCGATATCACCGCGATCGCCACCTACGTGCACTTCTGGGGAGCCACCAAGGCGATCCCGCAGTGGTTGATCGCGCTGCTGGCGCTGGTCATCGTGGTCAGCATCAACATGATCTCGGTGAAGTGGTTCGGCGAACTGGAATTCTGGGCCGCCCTGATCAAGGTCGTGGCCCTGATCGCCTTCCTCGTCATCGGCACGATCTTCCTGGCCGGCAGGTTCACGATCGACGGCGCCACTACCGGGTGGAGCGTGATCAGCCAGCATGGCGGCCTGCTGCCACATGGCGCGATGCCACTGGTGTTGTCCACGACTGGCGTCATCTTCGCCTATGCCGCGGTGGAATTGATCGGTACCGCCGCCGGTGAGTCGGAGAATCCGGAAAAGATCATGCCGCGGGCCATCAACTCGGTCATCGCCCGCATCGCACTGTTCTACGTCGGCTCGCTCGTGCTGCTCTCGCTGCTGGTGCCCTACACGGACTTCAACTCCAAGACCAGCCCGTTCGTGACCTTCTTCGCCAAGCTCGGCATCCACGGCGCCGGGACGATCATGAACCTGGTCGTGCTCACCGCGGCGTTCTCCAGCCTGAACGCCGGCCTGTATTCGACCGGCCGCATCCTGCGGTCGATGTCGATGAACGGCAGCGCGCCCAGTATCGCCTCGCGGATGTCCACCGGGGGTGTGCCGTACGTGGGCATCCTCGCCACCGGCACGATCGCGCTGGCCGGTGTCGGCCTCAACGCGATCGTCCCGGCCCAGGCGTTCAACATCGTGCTGAACGTGTCGGCATTGGGCACCATGTGTGCCTGGGCGACGATCATCCTCTGCCAGCTGCAGCTGTGGCGGTGGTCGCGTGAAGGCAAGATGGAGCGCCCCTCCTTCCGCCTGTTCGGCGCGCCCTACACCAGTATCGCGACGCTGATCTTCCTGGCGGTGGTGGTCGTCATCATGGCCACCAGTTCGGACATAGTGCAGCGCGGGGCCGTTATCGCGATGGTGTGCGGCGTATTGCCGCTCATGGTCGGCGGCTGGTTCCTGGCCCGGCGCCGGGTACTCAGCCTGGCGGCGGAACGCGTCGGTTACACCGGACAGTTCCCGGTGCTGGCCGAGCGGCCGATGGAACACCGTGCCGAGCACGCCGTACAACACCGTGCCGAGCACGTTGCGGATCCTTCGGCAGCGAGTCCCGGCACCACGCCGGATGATGAGGCACAATCGCACTAATGCCCGTTGGTCCCGGTATCCGACCGTGACGCCACCGGGACCGGCCCCCGCCGCTCCGCAGCACGGATGCCCTCCGTCTGCGGAGCGGTCGGGTTTTTCCGGGTCAGTGCGAAAGTTCGAGGTTCTGAGAAGGCGAATGGCCGAGAATTCCAGTACATCCGGCCAGCCGCAGCCGTCACCCTGGGCGACCCGGCAGCTGCGCGACGCCACCGATGTGCCGCACCAATGGGCGACTCGGCAGGCTGTGGCCACCCAACCCAGTCCGTGGGAACCGGAGGAGAACTCAGAGCGGTCGCGCGCGGCCGAGCAGGATTCAGACGGGCGGTCCCGGCCCAGCGTGCGGCGAATCGGGGCCGGGCTGGTCACGCTCCCGCGGGTGACGCCGGTCGATCCGACCGCCGCGGTGTTGCGCAATCCCGAGGTGCCCGAGGACAAACGGTACTGCTGGAAATGTCAGCAGCCGGTCGGGCGCTCCGACAACGGCCGGCAGGGCACCTCGGGGGGCACCTGCGCACACTGCGAATCACCGTTCAACTTCCGGCCACTGCTCGAGCCCGGCGAGCTGGTCGCCGACCAGTACGAGGTGCGTGGCTGCCTGGCCTACGGCGGGATGGGCTGGATATTCCTGGCCCGCGATCGCAATGTCAGCAGCCGCTGGGTGGTGTTGAAGGGGCTGCAGAATCCCCTCGATATCGAGGCCCATGTGGTGGCGCTGGCCGAACGTCAATTCCTTTCGGAGATGGCACATCCGGCGATCGTGAAGATCTTCAATTTCGTCAAACACCGTTCCGCGGACGGGATTCCGGTCGGCTACATCGTGATGGAGTACGTCGGCGGGCGCTCCCTGAAGACCGAGCTGGATCTGCGCGCCCCGGACCACCTCCCGGTCGCCGAGGCCCTCGCCTACATGCTGGAAATCCTTCCGGCATTGGACTATCTGCATTCGTTCGGCCTGGCCTACAACGATCTCAAGCCCGATAACATCATGGTCAGCGAGGATGAGGTCAAACTCATCGACCTCGGCGCGGTCGCGGCCCGGCAGTCCGGTGGCAGCCTGTACGGGACTCCCGGATATCAGGCGCCGGAATTCACCCGGTCCGGACCCACGGTGGCCTCCGATATCTATACGGTGGGACGCACCCTGGCCGCCTTGACCATGACGATGCCGACCGACCGGCACAGCTACAAACTGCCCGACCTCCCCTCCCCCGACGACGAACCGGTGCTGCGCCGCTATCCGTCGTTCGCACGCCTACTGACGCGGGCCACCGAACAGGATCCCGCACAACGCTTCCCGTCCGCCTACGCGATGTACTGCCAACTCCTCGGCGTACTGCGCGCCGTCCTGGCGGAGGACACCGACCGAGACTATCCGCAGGTGTCGTCCGTATTCAGTGCTCCGCGTAGCGATTTCGGGATCGAGACGCTGATCCGGCAGTCCGACGGTATCGTCGACGGCGTGCGCCGGGCGGCCGCCCTCGATGCGCCGAGTGTCGTTTCCGCACTACCGGTTCCGCTGATCGACAGCGAGGATCCCAACGCAGATCTGTTGTCGCCGTTACTGCACGGCGATCCGCACCTGGCCCTGGACACGCTGCGCCAGAGCCGGGAGAACATGCGCACCGGAAAAATCGGCACACCCGAATCCTTCGAGTTGGAAGGCACTTTGACAGAGGTCCGCGCCTACCTCGATCTGGGCGAGGTGGAATATGTGCGGACCAAACTCGCCGACCTGCGGCTCGGATATCGCACGGATTGGCGCATCGAGTGGTACGCGGGCGTCGCCGAACTCACCAGCGGTGACCACGAAAAGGCCTACGAGCAATTCGATCTCGTGCATTCCATGGTGCCCGGCGAGATCGCACCGCAGCTGGCGCTGGCCGCGACCGCCGAACTCCTGCTCGATATCGACACCGAACATCAGGACCGCTGGGCGCGGGCCGCGACGGACTTCTACCAAGCCGTCTGGCATACCAATCGCGGCGTGGCGAGCGCGGCATTCGGCCTGGCCCGCCGGCTCGCCGACGACGGCGATACCGCCGCCGCCGTCGCCACCCTCCAGCAGGTGCCCGAAACCTCGCGGCACCACAACGTGGCACGCATAACCGCCTGCCTACTGCTGGTCTCACGTCCGGTCACCGACCTCACCCAATCCGATCTCGACGAGGCCGCCGACCGCCTGCGGGGCCTGCCCGACGAACCCCGCCTACTCCAGATGCAGGCCCTGGTCCTCGGCTCCGCGCTGGGCTGGCTGCGGCGCGGCCAGCGCCCGCAGGATCCGGACGCGACGATCCTCGGTCTCCGCTACACAGACGAAGACCTCCGCGAGGGAATCGAACTGCTACTGCGCCACATCGCCCGCGCGGCCCCGCGCAGGCTGCAGCGATACGCCCTAGTTGACCTCGCCAACTACCTGCGACCCTGGTCATGGTGGTGATCGGCGCCGAAGTAGTGGCCCAAACGCAACCACCCAGTCGGACGGTCCCCGGTCACCACCTGGATCCTGCCAACGGCCTCTACTCAGAGGTTCTGCGGTAACTGGTGGGCTTTCCTCTGCCGCCCAGCTGCTCGGTCAAGCCTCTGGACCGCAACTCGCGCAATACCTTACGGACGTTGGGAGCCGACAGATCCAATTCCTCCTTGAGTTCGGCCGCGCTCTTCGCTCCAAGCGCCAGTGCGTCATACACGCGTAGTTCGGTTTCGTTCAGGTCGTCGCCTGCCTGAACTCGACGGAAAGCTTCCTGGAGGATGACGGTGAAGCGAATGCCGGCATCCACATAATGTGCGGGCGGAAGCCCAGCCTCGGCCAGAGATGCGGTGACGATCGGGATGCCAGTTGCTAGTGCCTCGATCACGCGCGCTCCGGTTCCGGGGGTTCGCACATGCTGACAGATTGCGACTAATCGTGCGTTTCGGGCGGAGGTGACGGCATCACGGCCAAGTCGTTCCACGGTAATCCCGTACAGACCACCCGGGTTAGACACGATCAGGCGGTCTCTGCGGAGCCTGACTTCGACGGCCATACCCGCCGACCACTGGTCGAGGTCACGGTGGATCAAAGCGTTGGCGATGATCTCTCGAAACGCGATGTAGGGATAGGCAGGTCGGTCATGGACGGTCCCGTCCGGATTCGAGACGATCGTGGTGTCGAACGCTCGCCGCGCCCAAGCCAACGCTTCGTCCAACATCCGAGGAATCGCCCCGGTGATCGTCGCCTGATTCCGCGCCCTCGAACCTGCCGGATCGGTGGCAAGGGGTTCGGCCGAGGCTTGGATGACGAAGCGAGGGAACCACTCTTGCGGGTATACACCCAAAGCCAGCAGCCCTGCGACCGTAGGCGTCCCGTCGGCCACAGTTACACCTGCTCGGCGCAGCAATTCCCCATCGTCACGGAACCGCCCCAGCCCCTGTGGGTCCCGGTCTCGAGCTGAATGCATAAACGCATCCACGAGGTCGGTATCGAGATCGTCTCTGGTGGCACCGGCCACAGGCTGACGGTCGAAAAGCGGTGCCCGACGGGCTCCGAGGAACGCCTGCTCCTCCAAGGTCGATAGCGGGAAGTCTCCGTCATGGCCGCGCACATAGCCGACGCCCGTCGCGGTAACCCGGCACGGCTTGACTGAAGGGTCACACTCGTGGACCTGCGCGACGACGACGGTAAGACCGTCAACCTCGCCATCGCTGAGGGTGAGCCGTATCGGCGGCGTGAACGAAGTCTGTGCCTTGTGCGCCAAGCGCCTGCGGGTCATCGAGCGGCACCGGCCGAAATCCGGTCGCCTCGTCCAAGCCGAGGATGATCGTCCCGCCACCTGGATGGTTGGCCAGGGCGCTCAACGTCGAGGTCAGAGACTGCGGCAAGCCACCGGCCGCGGACTTGACCTCCACCTCGTCATGGTCGCCGCCCGTCGCGCGGAGCCGCTCGATCAATTCGCTCAGGCCCTGGCCCATAAGGCAAATATAACCAGAAATCAGTTACATTTGCCTTGATTTTAGTTATATTTTGCCAAGGTTCCAGCAACTGCGCTCCATCGCCGAAACGCAGCGTGCCTCGAGGCGACGCCAACCCGATCAGCGGGGGTGTGACGCACCCAGCCTCGGCGCGAGAATCCGAAGTACGGTCGATCTTATGCAACATGGTGCTTCGAACTCCCTGAGCGTGCACCGCGACGGGGCGGGCGAGCAGACGAGTTTCCAGAGCGCATGAGCGGGAGATGTGCTGTGATCATGGTCGCCACATCCGTTACCCTGGAAGGGATTCCACGCTCGTGATCATTCTGCCCGACATCGAGAACTCGCTTGTCGTACGCACGGACTTCTCCGATCAGCAGGCTTGGGAAGCCTGCCGTTCGTCGATCGAGACTTCCGCGGTCGAAGCTACCGGCGAGGCGGGCACGTTTGTCGAGTTCCTCGACAATCCTGAGTACCGCGACATCACGGTTCAGCAGTTTCTCGAGCTGCTCCCGGAAGAGGATGCCGGCACGTACCTGATGCTGGCAGACCAGCAGACCATGGCAAGTGATGAGCACCCGATTCTGGTTCTCGACCTTTTCGAAGAGGGGCGCGGCACAACCGCTCGTGTCGCTTCCTCCCAGCTATGGGAGGTGGTCGCCAACCTGGACGAGGCCAACATGGACATTCAGGACTACGTCGACGGCGCGGACGAAGACGGCGTATTCCGCAGCTTCTGATGACCTGTCTGCTGGTCAACCACGAGCAACAGAGGGCGGCCCGGCCGGCTCATGCAGCACCCAGGGAGCTCCGCCGTCATCGGGCTGGTACCTCAAAACATGCACCTCGGGTCGTCCAGCCAGATCGAGGAAAATGGGCAACCCACCCTGTACTTCCAGCCCATCCTCTGCGGCAACATCGGACGGTAGTCCGCGGTAGTGCCGATCAGACGCCGACCGGTGCCGCCGGGGGTTCGCCGGCGAGTTGCCGCAGATCGGCGAGACTGGGTGCTTCGAATTCGGTGGCCTCGGGTCCGACGACCCCGGACAGCCGATCCGCCGGAAAGGTGCGGCAACGGCTCAATGCCGCGGTGGCCGGTTGCCCGGCGAGGTAGGCGTCGCTGAACCGCAGTTGCCACAGTCCTGCCGCGACCTCGCCGGTGCGCCCGGCCTGCGCCCGCGGCAGATATCCGGCCGCATCACCGGTGACCGCGGCCCAGATGTAGCCGACGACCACCGAATCCAGCCGCACCGGCAGATACCGGACCGATGCGTCGGTGTCTGCGGCGTAGGTCTGCAGCGGGACGCTCACCAGCGGTCCCCAGCCCTCTGCCCGATCGACCGGTGTCCCATCGGGATACGTGCCGTCCTGGATCAGAGGGCCGTCGTCCAGGGGCGGGCCATCCGGATTGAGCCGATCCCACAGCTCCGCCAGGCTCGCAAACCTGCCGGGCCGGATATCGGCCGGGACAGCGCCCGCGGACGCGTCCTCGGGTGCACCGATCCACTGTTCGATGGCCGCGGCCGGGGCAAACCCGCGTGCGGCTGACTCGTTCAGCCTTGTCTCCCAGGCGATCAGGCAGTCGAGATCGTCACCGGCCACCGCGAGGCGGCGTTCGAAACCCGCGGCGTACTGGGTGGTCGCGGCCCACAGGAAGCCGATCACCTGACCGCGCCGGTGCACCGGCAGATAGATCAGCGGCTGTCGAGTCCAGCGGCTATAGCCGGTGGGGGTGCTGCTGGTCATCGGGATACTCCAGATCGGGTCTAGTCGATGGTATGTCCACTGTTCGATGCCGGCGGCGGGCAGCTCGCGAAGTTCGAGGAAATTACCTCCGACGTAATCCGCCTAATACACCACCCGCGCGCAACCGAACGCCTTCGTCAGCGCGATTCGCTGGCCGGGCTTCGGATAGACGCGGAAGTTGTACCTGCGCTGCACACGACAATTCTATCATTGGCCTATGGCGGACTACCATTCCATTCGCACTGGCAGACAGTGTGTTTTCGTGCTACACGCCAACTTGGTTTTCGTCACCAAATATCGACATCGGGTGTTCAGCGAACGCCACCTCATGCGCATGGAACAGGTCATGCGGGATGTGTGCGGCGACTTCGAATGCGAACTCATCGAATTCAACGGCGAGGCCAACCACGTCCACCTTCTCGTGAACTTTCCCCCGAAAGTGGCGCTGTCGAAGCTAGTGAACTCCCTAATGAGATGTAGCGGGTCGGTCGATCGGGCAGACTCGCTACTGGTAGCGGCTGGTAGGTGAGCACTGATTCGCCCCGGACTTCGAGTCCTGCTTTGAGATCGTGCCCCTGCCGGTCGGCCGGGAGAAATGGATCGCTGATGGGATGTCGTGCCTGCCGCATGACGGCGTGAGCACCGATTCATTAGGTCGCCGACGTTCTCCCGCACGCTGCCGGATTTGGTGTCCGACAACGATGAAGAGGGAACAGCTGTGCTGCTGGTCGGTGATGACTGGGCCGAGGACCACCACGATGTCGAGCTGATGGATGAGGCCGGGAAACGGCTGGCCAAGGCTCGATTACCGGAAGGGATCGCCGGGATCACCCGGCTGCACGCCATGATCGGTGAACACCTCGGCGACGACGCCGATGCCGCGCAGGTACGGATCGGGATCGAAACCGATCGTGGCCCGTGGGTCGCGGCGTTGATCGCGGCCGGCTACACGGTGTACGCGGTGAACCCGTTGCAGGCGGCCCGGTTCCGGGAACGCCGCAGCGTTTCGGGTGCGAAGAGCGATGCCGCCGACGCGCATACCCTTGCCGACATGGTCCGTACCGACGCGCACCAGTTGCGTCCGGTCGCCGGGGACAGTCCCGCCGCAGAAGCGGTGAAAGTTGTTGCGCGAGCACATAAAACGTTGATCTGGGAACGCACCCGCCACACGCAGCGGTTACGGTACGCGTTGCGGGAGTACTTCCCCGCCGCTTTGGAAGCGTTCGACGACCTCGACGCTCCCGACGCCCTGGAGCTGCTCGGCAAGGCACCCGACCCGGCCGCCGCGGCGCGGTTGTCGCTCAACCAGATCCGGGCCGCGCTGAAGCGGGCCGGCCGCCGCGGCGACCTCGACGCTAGAGCCGCCCGTATCCAGGCAATCCTGCGCAGCGAGCAGCTGGGCCGCAACCAGGTCATCGCGGCGGCCTACGCGGCAGGGACCCGCGCCGCGGTCGCGGTCCTGGCCACCCTCGACGAGCAGGTGAAAGTCCTGCAAGGGGAGGTCGAGGCCCATTTTGGCCGGCACCCGGCCGCTGAGATCATCTTGTCCCAGCCAGGACTGGGCAAGATCCTCGGCGCCCGGGTGCTCGCCGAGTTCGGGGACGACCCCACCCGCTACGCCAGCGCCAAGGCCCGCAAGAACTATGCCGCGACCAGCCCCATCACCCGCGCCTCGGGGAAAATGAAGGTCGTCGCGGCCCGGTTCGTGCACCAGGACCGGCTCGTCGACGCGCTGATGGCCCAAGCATTCAGTGCGCTCAACGTATCGCCGGGAGCCCGCGCCTACTACGACAAGCAACGCGCCCGCGGCCTAGCCCACCGTGCCGCCCTGCGTCAGGTCGCCAACCGGCTCGTGGGCATCCTCCACGGCTGCCTCAAATCCGGAACCCTCTACAACGAGACCACCGCCTGGACACACCACACCCAAGATCAACAAGCCGCAGCTTGACAAGCTAAGCCCTGGGATGTCTCAAAGGTGCCCGCAAGGCCAAAGCAGCGGCTTCGCATCTGGTGTCGATGTACGCACACCGCACCCGTCTGGTGCTGGGCCAGCTCGCCATCGACGCCAAGAGCAACGAAATACCTTGTTTGAGAAAACTTCTCAAGAAATTCCCGCGTATTCCGCTGCTGGTTGTCGTCGACGCCCTCCACACGCAGACAGCTGCCGCGAAACTGATCTGCCGGACCCTGAAATCGCATTACATAATGGTCGTCAAGGCCAACCAGTGCGGTTTGCTGGCCCGGATCACCGCCCTGCCCTGGGCTCGCGTCCCGGTCTGCGCGACCGATGACAGCCACGGCCACGGACGCGACGAACACCGCAGCTTCCAGATCATCGCCGCACCCCGAGGCATCAAGTGGCCGTACGCGAAACAGGTCATCCGCATCACCCGCGAACGCCTCGTAATCGCCACCGGAAAAACCAGTTACGAGGTCGTCTACGCGATCTGCAGCCTGCCCTTCGACAAGGCCCGGCCCGCACAGATCGCCTTCTGGATCAGATCGCACTGGGGCATCGAGAATTCTATCCACTACGTCCGCGATGTGACGTTCGATGAGGATCGCTCGACAGTAGCCGCACGCAGCGGACCGCAGGTCATGGCGACCCTGAGAAACACGGTGCTCAACCTTCACCGTTTCCACGGCGCCACCAACATCGCCGAAGCCAACCGGGAAACCGCCTTCGACCCCCACCGCGGAATCCATCTCCTCAACCCACAAACGCCCAGGTCACAGGCCGCTTAACGAGAACGCCGGAGCCCTGCGGTCGACGTGGTTGGAAACGGACTCAACGCAGGCGATCGGATGGCCGCCGAATCGGCAACCACCATTCCCCAACGGGGTCATCGAAACTCACGCTTATGCTGCCGACGGATATCTGCTCGACGTTCTGTGTGTTCTATCCCCGACGCGATGAATCGGGCTTGATATGTCCCGCCGCAATCAGCGTCGCGAACGCGGCGCGCTTGCGGGCGCAATAGTGTTCCCGATGCATTTGCATCGTGCGGTGGGCTTCCGCAATCGTCAGCGGCTGTTCGGGTGTCGAACACGACCATGCGGGCGGCCAAGCCGATATTTCCGGGCGGTGGCGGGCTGGGGGAGACCTGTGTCCGGACATTGCCGGTCGCCACGGTCCGATCGACCACAGCAACGCGAAAATGAACCCGATGCCGCCAAGGGCCACCAGCACCACCAACGCCAGATTCCATATGCCCATAACCGAAATCCTTCCGAACTGTATCGATAATTGTGGCAATGATGTTTCTAAAACCAGGTTCGCGGCCGGACCAGATTGGCGAGGTCCACCAGTCGGATTCGATGATCGGTATCTGTCGTGGTCTGGGCCAATGCGCACAGGCCGGCCTCGAGGCCGTGACGCACGCGAATCATCTGCAGGCACGCCTCGAACTCGAACGATCCTGGCGCGCCGGTCGGTGCCGTCCATGCTCGGTCCGGCATCCGTTGCAGCAGATCTAGAGCCTGGCGAGGTTGTGTGTGCTGCAGGTTGGCCAGCAGTGCGCAACTCGGATCCTGGCTGCCGACCTGCGGTACCGGCAGCGCCGCGACGACCTGGTATCCGTCGAGTGAGGCCCGGCGGGGTTTACCGTCGAACATGCCGTCGAGCTGCACCACCAGCATATCGATGCCGAAATCGCCTCGTGGGCACCCGAATTCGCCCGATGTCCCGCCCCGGCTACGGTCGTGATCGAGCATCCCTCCGGCCTCGGCTCCATGAGCTCCGGCCGTGCTGGGAACCGCGGGTCGGTCCCCGGGGTCGATCGGATGTCCCGAGGCCCGGATCGAGCCGGGGGTCCGGGTGAGTTTCAACGTCATGCCCACTCGCTATGGTGCGAAACGTGCCACTGTTTTATGTAATGTACCGCTGATTTATGGCACATAACAAGAGGTGTTCGCGAGATTCTGCTGCATCGAGTCGCGGAGTTCAGTTGCCGGCTGTGATCTTTCGCCGGCCACGCCGGTGTCGCCTGGTCGGTGACCTTCGAACCGAAACTGCTACTCACACGCCACTTTTGGCACGAATCACCTGCGCCGACGCAGGTAGTCAGCTCGCCGATCTGGTGGCCATCCCGCATGACGGTGAACGACTGACAGGCTGGGCTGCGTCAACCTACTGATGTGCCACCGTTACCACCTGGTGACGCACGGACCAGCCGTAGCGACGCCTCTATGTCCGCTTGCCGAACGACCCGCAGCGCGGCTACCGAATGTCCGCCAGTGCGCCGCCCTTCAGGGCGGTGGTGAAGGCGGATGTGGGAGTCGGTGCAGCGGGTGAGCGTGTCCTACACTGGGCGGTCCTGCTGCTCAATGTAGTGCCGTAACACGCTGATCGGGGCACCGTGCACCGATCCGGCGAAGTAGGAGCCCCCTCACCACAGGTGTTGCGCGCGTCAGTAGTGCTGCACCAGGTCGGGGAACTCTTGGCGCAGCCTGGGTGATGACACGCCTTTGAGACATCCCAGGGCTTAGCTTGTCAAGCTGCGGCTTGTTGATCTTGGGTGTGGTGTGTCCAGGCGGTGGTCTCGTTGTAGAGGGTTCCGGATTTGAGGCAGCCGTGGAGGATGCCCACGAGCCGGTTGGCGACCTGACGCAGGGCGGCACGGTGGGCTAGGCCGCGGGCGCGTTGCTTGTCGTAGTAGGCGCGGGCTCCCGGCGATACGTTGAGCGCACTGAATGCTTGGGCCATCAGCGCGTCGACGAGCCGGTCCTGGTGCACGAACCGGGCCGCGACGACCTTCATTTTCCCCGAGGCGCGGGTGATGGGGCAGCGCGGCCCGGATCTGGTTGAGCGACAACCGCGCCGCGGCGGCCGGGTCGGGTGCCTTGCCGAGCAGCTCCAGGGCGTCGGGAGCGTCGAGGTCGTCGAACGCTTCCAAAGCGGCGGGGAAGTACTCCCGCAACGCGTACCGTAACCGCTGCGTGTGGCGGGTGCGTTCCCAGATCAACGTTTTATGTGCTCGCGCAACAACTTTCACCGCTTCTGCGGCGGGACTGTCCCCGGCGACCGGACGCAACTGGTGCGCGTCGGTACGGACCATGTCGGCAAGGGTATGCGCGTCGGCGGCATCGCTCTTCGCACCCGAAACGCTGCGGCGTTCCCGGAACCGGGCCGCCTGCAACGGGTTCACCGCGTACACCGTGTAGCCGGCCGCGATCAACGCCGCGACCCACGGGCCACGATCGGTTTCGATCCCGATCCGTACCTGCGCGGCATCGGCGTCGTCGCCGAGGTGTTCACCGATCATGGCGTGCAGCCGGGTGATCCCGGCGATCCCTTCCGGTAATCGAGCCTTGGCCAGCCGTTTCCCGGCCTCATCCATCAGCTCGACATCGTGGTGGTCCTCGGCCCAGTCATCACCGACCAGCAGCACAGCTGTTCCCTCTTCATCGTTGTCGGACACCAAATCCGGCAGCGTGCGGGAGAACGTCGGCGACCTAATGAATCGGTGCTCACGCCGTCATGCGGCAGGCACGACATCCCATCAGCGATCCATTTCTCCCGGCCGACCGGCAGGGGCACGATCTCAAAGCAGGACTCGAAGTCCGGGGCCAATCAGTGCTCACCTACCAGCCGCTACCAGTAGCGAGTCTGCCCGATCGACCGACCCGCTACATCTCATTAGGGTCTTGCCGTCCATCGACACCACCAGCAACTCTCCGTTCCCGCCGGCGGTCACGGCCAATTCGGCGAAATACGCACCCAATCGGCGGTCCAGATCGGCAGCATCCAGGCTCGACAAGACTCGCCGAAAGGTCCTCTCCGAAGGACGACTTCGGCGTTGATGCCCCAACCCGGCCAACACCTCCGGTGGTGCGGTGCGGGCCCAGCAGGCAAACCCCGCATAGCCGCGCATCCCGGCCGCGACGGCCAGGATCGCCATCGCCAACAACGCCACCAACGGGTACCGCCTGCCACGCGGATCTCGGGGATCGGGCACCGATGCCAGCACCTCGAGGAACTCCGAATCCACTACATCCACCCTGTCGGCAACCTGCCAGCGATCCAGGGTTTCGGAAGTGGGCGCGACAGGCGATACTGCTACAGCGGGCACGGACGACTCCAGTGACGTTCTTGTGTGGTAACTCGATCCTCACAGAGTCATCCGTGCCCGCCCACACGAAACACCAAGAGCCACGCCCTAATTCACGCCGACTCCCCGCAGGTCACAGACCTGCCAGTCGAGAATGCCGGAGCCCTGACGTCGACCGTGTCCCACACCGGCAGTGTGATCACCAGTCGCGTCGACCAGCACGTCGCCGGCACCGAACCACGTCGATCCAGTTCGAGACAGATCTATCTCATCTCTGGGTAAGTTCGCGGTCGCGTGCGGTTCACGGCCAATTCGGACGTTTCAGTGTGCCACCGGGTGGCACATGGTGGCACATGGGAGTAAGGTCGGGATATGTCGGCGTTGTCGGAAATTACCCAACGTGACCTGCGTAACCGGTCTAAAGAGATCATGGACGCAGTCCAGCAGGGTCAGTCGTTCACCGTTACGCGGGATGGCCACCAGATCGGCGAGCTGATCCCACTGCGCCGGCGCAGGCGATTCGTCTCCAGAGCAGAGTTCGCGGCGATGTCACGCAGCGCACCGGGAATTTCCATCGACGCGTTCCGCGCTGATCAGGACGCTACCGCTGACCACGATGCGAACGACCCGTATGCCCGCTGAATACGACCAAGGCCTCCTCGACACCAACATCATGATCCTGCGGAAATGGATCAACCCGACAGAACTGCCCGCGGAGATGGCGATCAGCGCGATCACCCTCGCCGAGCTATCGGCCGGACCGCACGAGGTTCGCCGCAACGACGAACAAGACGAGTACGACGAGCACATCGAGCGCGCCCGACGACTTGATGTCTTGCAGCGCGCCGAGCACGAATTCGATCCGATCCCCTTCGGAGCCGAGGCGGCCCGCGCCTACGGCAGGGTCAGTGCAGGTGTCATCAGCATCGGACGTAAACCACGCCGTCGGGTAGCCGATCTCATGATCGCCGCCGTCGCAATCGCCGAGAACCTGCCTCTTTTCACCACCAACCCAGACGACTTCCGCGGCCTCGACGACCTGCTGGACCTGGTTCCCGTGACCCGGCCGGTTGTTCCGCTGTCGCGCTAGTTTTCAAGAGTCTCATCTCTCGGTTGCGGCGGCACTCAGGGCACGCGGATGCAGGAGCTGCCCGCGTTGAGTCCGTTTCCCACCAGGGCAAGCATCGACCTCCGCGGTCACGAACACGTGGGTTGCGCACTCGGCCAACGCGACCACCCGCGCCTTCGGGAACGCCGACCGGTTCTCCCCGGACCCGGCGTAACCGAACTCGGCGGCGTTGGCGTCGGTGTCGGGCAGGTCGACCTCGAACCCGTCGATCGCCATCAACCGCCATTCCCGCAGCCACACACCCCGCGTGAACCTGGTCGCCACCGGTTGGGCGACCCCTCGAACACCTCGGACATAATGTTGCGGTCCAACCGTTTCCGCGCCGGCGTGATCCGCTGGCCGTGGGCACAGTCCACGCGGCGTCCCAACACCCCCACCGCGACAACGACCCCGTGCCCCTCGTGGCGACTTCCTATAATCGTCGTCGCTGAACAGGCACAACGCCATCATCAGATACGCCGTCACATGCGGCGGCAACTTGCCACCCGACCGCTTCGACTCCACCCCGCACGCCGCCACCGCCGCATCGACCACATCCCGGGGCACCGCGTTCACCACCACCCCCAACGACACCATATCCGGCGTCACCACAACATCATTCACGCCGGCATCGTCTCGAGATCCCAACAAAAACTTGAGCCCCACCGCCGAACAACCCACAAAACCCCAGCTCAAGCCTCAATCAGCCACAAGCTACGTGGCATTGAGGTCGAGCTTCCCGTCAGCCGTCATCTGCGCAGGATCTACTACGACACCTCTAATCGCAATCCGCACGCGTTGCGTTGCGCGGTCGACACGTTGGGCTCGCAATCCCGGCGCAGTTGGCGGTCGACACCGGGATCGCTGAAGACCACCGCGTATGAGCCTCTGCACGAGGCCGTCCACTCGCCGCGCAGGCCCCGGACCTGCAGATAGTGCTGCTGGCTGCGAAAAATGCCGGGCACGAACATGTTTCGGTGGACGGCGCCACCGTAGCGTACCGGCAACTCGTTCAATGAAATGTAACTTACCGGCAACTTATCGGCAACTGTTTAGCGGTGCGAACGACCCCGTCGGGTAGTGGGCTGGCAAGCATGGCAGCAGCTTTCACAGTACCGTCGGCGCAGCAGGCCCAGCTTCCGCATTCGGCAGCGCGATGAGCAGCCTGCCGGGGCCTGCTGTCCCGCCCACTGTGCACGAGGTAACCGACCCTGTCTCCTGCGATGCGAAGAAGCCGATCACGATGTTCGGACCCGACTTCCCGTTCGCGTACGACGACTACCTCGTCCACCCGGCCGGTATCGGGTCGGTCCCACATGCGGCCCGGGGTACTGGGGTGGCAGTCATCGGCGGAGGTTTGGCAGGGCTGATAGCTGCGTACGAGCTGCTGAAGATGGGGCTCGCGCCGGTTGTGTACGAGGCCGATCAGCTCGGCGGGCGGATGCGCTCCACGCCGTTCCCGGGCGTTCCGGAGGCGCTGGCCGAGCTGGGCGCGATGCGGTTCCCTCTGTCGTCCGCCGCTCTGTTCACGTACTTCGGCACGATGGGCCTACGGACCGAGCCGTTCCCCAACCCGCTGGACGCCTCAACCCCCAGCACCGTCATCGACCTCGAGAGGGTCTCGCACTACGCGAGGACTCTCGACGACCTGCCGCCGGTCTACCACGAGGTGGCGAACGCCTGGGCCGATGCCCTCGACGACCCGGCGAACGGCGTGGAGTTCTCGCAGATGCAGCACGCGATGCGCGAGCGCGACACGGCGACGGTGCGCGAGATCTGGTCCCGGATGGTGCATCGGCTCGACGATATGTCCTTCTATGGGTTCCTCGCCCAGTCGCCCGCCTTCAAGTCCTTTCATCACCGCGAGGTCTTCGGCCAGGTGGGATTCGGCACCGGAGGCTGGGATACCGACTTCCCCAACTCGATGCTGGAGATCCTGCGTGTGGTCTACACCGGCGCGGACGACTACCACCGGCGCGTCGTCGGTGGCTGCCGACAACTTCCGCTCCGGCTGTGGCGTGCCCCGCAGGACACGGAGATCGTGCACTGGCCGGTGGGGACGTCGGTCCAGTCGCTGCACCCCGGCGGCGTCCCGCGTCCCGCGGTGACGCGGATGTACCGCACCCAGGACGGCATCACGATCGCCGACGCGGACAACGAGATCCGGACGTATCGGGCCGCCGTCTTCACTGCGCAGAACTCGATGATGCTGTCGAAGATCAAGTGCGACGAGGCGTTATTGCCGACCGACGTGTGGACGGCGGTGTCGAGGACGCACTACATGGGTGCGTCGAAACTGTTCGTCGTCGTGGACCGGCCGTTCTGGCTCGACCCGAGCCCCGACTACCCGACCCGGGACACCATGTCGATGACGCTCACCGATCGCATGCCGCGCGGGGTGTACCTGCTGGACGAAGGGCCGGGAAAGCCGGGCGTCATCTGTCTGTCCTACACGTGGGCCGACGACTCGATGAGGTTCGTCCCGCTCTCGCGCGAGGAGCGCCTCGAGGTCGCCCTCGAAGCCCTCGCGGAGATCTACCCGAGCCTCGACATCCGCTCACACATCATCGCGACGCCGCTGACGGTCTCCTGGGAGACCGAGCCGTACTTCATGGGCGCGTTCAAGGCGAACCTGCCCGGCCAATACCGGTACCAGCGCCGCCTGTACACGCACTTCATGCAGGATTCGCTGCCAGACAGGCAACGGGGGTTGTTCCTGGCCGGCGACGACATATCGTGGACGGCCGGCTGGGCCGAGGGCGCGGTCACGACGGCACTGAACGCCGTGTGGGGCGTCATGCGCCACCTCGGCGGATCAACCCACCCTGAGAACCCCGGACCCGGCGACCTCTTCCCATCGATCGCACCGCCAATACTCGACGACTGCTGAAACCGCGAGGCCATCGACGTACTCGCCACCCAGGACCTGCAAACGCTCGCGCGGGAGCGACAGCGCGTCGGCAAGTTCGTCGACGGTGTCGGCGACGATGGGTTTTTATCTGGCGGGACGCCGTGCTGATAGTTCTCGACGGGTTCGAGCTGCCGATCGGTGATAAACCAGGCACTGCCGGAGTGGTCGGCCCAGATGGTGTGCGCAACTCTCGCAGCAACGAGCAGAGGATCGGCAGGTTGGTAGCGGAGCGCCCGGCTGCTCGGTAGCATCATGTCGGCAGATTGGTAATGAACTTTACGGCAGATCGGTAATAAGCGATGAGTATGGACCAGCTGGTTCCGCGGGCGGCTAGTGCGCTATTGCGGGAACTTGCCGCTGCATTTCGCATCGTGATCGTCAACGGACCCCGTCAGGCCGGCAAGACGACGCTGCTCGAACTCTTCCACCAGGATGTGGGTGGGACCATGCGTTCGCTCGACGATGCGGATATGCGCCGATCGGCTGATCTGGACCCGGTGACCTTCGCAGACCAGAAGCCCCGGCCGCTCATCATTGACGAGGTCCAACGCGGAGGCAACGACCTGATCCTCGCAATCAAGCGAGCGGTAGACACCAACCGGAGCCGTGGTCAATACGTGCTGTCCGGGTCCTCTCGCTTTCTGACGATCCCGACCCTGACGGAGTCCCTGGCCGGCCGGACCGTCTTCATCGAACTCTGGCCGTTTTCCGCCGCTGAGAGGTTCGGCGCGGCACCGGACTTCATCGATCAGATATTCACCGAGCCCGGCCGGCTCGTCGGATCCGAATCTTCCTGGAGCCGCAGGGATTATCTCGGTCTCATCGTGGGTGGTAGCTTTCCCGAAGTTGCCAGCTTGACCTCGCCCCTGGCGCGGCGCGCGTGGTACGACGCCTATGTCGAAACCGTTGCGATGAAGGACGTTCAAGAGTTCGCCCAAGTTCAGCGCATTACGGACCTGCCGCGAATGCTGGAGCTGATCGCCGCTAGAAGTGGCTCCAGCCTTGTGCTCAGCGACCTCGCAGCGTCCCTTGGCATCACCCACAACACCATCCGGACATATTTGTCCTATCTGGAGACCGTCTTCATTGTCGACGAACTCACGGCGTGGTCTACCAATCTCACCAGCAGAGTCACCAAGAGCCCGAAGGCTTTCCTCACCGATTCGGGGCTGGCCGCGCATCTTCTTCAGGTGTCCGTCGATGACCTTGCCTCAGCAGGCAACCGCGCTCTCGGCGGGCTGGTCGAGACATTCGCATTCTCCGAGCTGCTCAAAATGCGAGCCCTGACGACTCGAGGATTCAGGCTCTACCACTATCGGGACCGGGACGGCCGCGAGATCGACTTCATCTGTGAGGGTCCCGGCGGAGGCATAGTGGCAATCGAAATCAAGGCATCGGCATCACCACGCAGCTCGGACACCCAGCACCTGGCCTGGCTCAGAGACAAGCTCGGCGCCCGTTTCGTCGCAGGCATCGTTCTCTACCTCGGAAACCACGGCCTTTCATTGGGCGACCGACTGTACCTGCTGCCGATGTCGGCCCTGTGGGATCACCGAACCGGATAGCCGGCGGGATGGACGTCAGGAGCCCGGCTTGCCGATCGGGCCGGACCCGTCGGCGCCCGGCAGCTGAGTGGCCGGTGCGGTGACGGGTTCGCTGGCAAGTTGCCGTAGGTCGGCGAGACTGGGTGCTTCGAGTTCGGTGGCCTCGGGTCCGACGACTCCGGACAGCCGATCCGCCGGGAAGGTGGGGCAGCGGCTCAATGCCGCGGTAGCCGGTTGCCCGGCGAGGTAGGCGTCGCTGAACCGCGGCCCGATCCCGTGCCGCCGCCGCAGCCCTGCTGCTCTTCCCGCGAACTACGGAGACAGTCCTATGACCTTTTATCGGACCCGCGCGCTCGTTCTCGGTGGCGGCGGACCACTCGGAATCGCCTGGGAGACCGGGCTGTTGGAGACGTTCCGTCGGCGCGGAGCCGATTTGTCCGGCTCCGACCTCATCGTGGGCACCTCGGCGGGATCTGTGGTGGGTGCGGCGCTCGCCCTGGGCAGGGACCTGGCCGAACTCGCCGGGTACGTCAAGGGCCCGCTGCCGATACCCGCGGGCACCGGCAGCGACCTTACCGGGTTGCGGACGCTGGCGGCCGAAACCTCCACGGCCGCTGCGACTCCCGAGCAGGCGATGGTGCGCATCGGTGCCTTCGCCCGCCGTGCCCGGACCGTGGACGAGGCCGACTACCTGGGGAGGCCGGTGTTCGCCCGCTTCTCCGGCATGCCGTGGCCGAGAGGTTTCCGCTGCACCGGAATCGACGCTCACACCGGCGGTGCTGCCGATGGTGGAGCCGCATTGTTCGGCTGCCAGCGTGAATGAATCGGAAGCTTTCGGCGTTAACGTCGTTCTGCGGGTTCCATGCTCGCCGTGGTGTCGAGTTGTCGGGGCTCCCGCCACAACCACCCCCGACGCGTCCGCACCCCACCCAGACCCAACGCCTGCAGGATCCCGCCGCCGCCGAACGGGCGGCAGCATGGAGAATGGCTATCGTGCAGAACGCCCAGAAGGAAGCGTGTGTACGGATCGGCCCCTACCCGGTTGATCCGCCAGTCGTGCTTGCTCCGATGGCCGGAATCACCAACCTGGCGTTCCGCAAGCTGTGCCGCGAGTTCGGCAGCCCGACCGCGATCTACGTCTGCGAAATGATCACCGCTCGCGCCGTGGTCGAACGCAATGAGAAGACGCTCCACATGATGAGCTTCGACGAAGGGGAACATCCGCGGTCGATGCAGCTCTACGGTGTCGACCCGGCAACTCTTGGAGAGGCCGTACGGATCATCGCAGGGGAAGGTTGGGCTGACCATACGGACCTGAATTTAGGGTGTCCTGTTCCCAAAGTGACCAGGCTGGGCGGTGGTGCTGCGCTTCCCTACAAGCGCAGGTTGTTCGCAGAAATCGTCCGTGCGATGGTCAAGGCCGCCGAACCGGCGGGTGTGCCGGTCACGGTCAAGTTCCGAATCGGTATCGATGACGACCATCAGACCTTCATCGATGCTGGCCGTATCGCCGAGGCCGAGGGTGCCGCAGCGGTCGCATTGCATGCGCGCACGGCTGCGCAACGCTACTCGGGCACCGCCGACTGGACAGCCATTGCCCGGCTCAAAGAAGCGGTGACGAGCATCCCGGTACTCGGCAACGGCGACATCTTCTCTTCGGCCGACGCGGTGGCGATGATGGCGCAAACCGGCTGCGATGGAGTGGTCGTAGGCCGCGGCTGTCTCGGTCGCCCGTGGTTGTTTGCCGAGCTGAGTGCGGCCCTCCGTGGAGAACCTGAACCGACCCCACCGAACCTCGGTGAGGTCGGCGGAATACTCCGTCGGCATGCCGGTCTGCTGTCGGAGCACCATGGCGAGGACAAAGCCATGCGCGATCTCCGCAAGCATATGGCTTGGTACTTCATGGGCTTTCCGCTCGGCGCTGAACTCCGCCGCAGTTTCGCGACCGTCTCGTCGCTGACCGAACTTGACGATCTGATCGGTCAGCTCGACCCCGCTGTACCGTTCCCGAAAGATGCTGAAGGACCACGCGGGCGGCAAGGATCTCCCGGCAAGGTCGCCTTGCCACACGGCTGGCTGGACAATCCTGACGATCTAACGGTGCCTGCGGCTGCCGATGTCATGCATAGCGGTGGTTAGCAATCTGCCCCTTGGGCTGGCGGTTCTCACGGCGCCAGGTCCCCGGGGGCAGTTGCCCGGTGCCGAAGGTCACCCGCCTCGGCGGCTGCTGTCCGAGCATTTCGGCGAAGACAAGGCCATGCGCGATCTGCGCAAGCACATGGCCTGGTATCTGATGGGCTTTCCGGTCGGCGCGGATCTGCGCCGCTGCTTCGCCACCGTGTCGCGGCTGACCGAATTGCGGGACCTGATAGGACAACTCGACCCGACCGCCCCGTTCCCGAAGGACGCCGAAGGACCGCGCGGACGGCAGGGCTCGCCGGGCAAGGTCGCACTTCCGCACGGCTGGCTCGATGACCCGGACGACCCCGCCGTGCCCGCAGGCGCGGATCTGATGCACAGCGGCGGCTGAGTCCTCGACCAGCGGTCACGCGCCTCGAAACACCCCAGTGGCCGATCCGATTTCGCACTCGGCTGGCTCCTCGTGGCGAAATCGTTATCATTGGCGGAATCGGTCATGCCGGTCGAAACCGACCGTGGTGTTGAATAGCCAGGCGTCGAAACGAAAAGCGAGGTTCGTTGGTGGGTGACGATCGGCACGGGCGTTCGCCACGGCCCGGAGGTCGCGCACCGTGGGAGCGCAATCCCACGGCGGATTACACCGAACGAGACGGCTCGCGGGCGTCCCGGCGGTCCAGGCATACCGACGGCGCCCCTGACACCGGTTCGGCGCCGCTGACGGTGCAGGATCTCGTCCAGAAGGTCGACAACGAACGCAGCGGGCGCAAGCGAGCCAACCGACGGTCGGAGGCCGCGCCACCGCCTCCCGCGGAGAGTGCCCCACCACGGCAGGCAGGCCCCACCGCAGCACGCGGAACCGGTACAACACCCCGCGGAACCAGTGCCACACCCCCCGGAACCAGCGCCACACCCCGCGGAACCGGTACGACACCACCGCGCCCGCCAAACGCCGCGCCGCGGCGCCCGTCGGACCCTGCCCCGGCCCAACCGTCGAATCCGACCATACGGCGCGCCACCTCCTCGCCCGTCGTCGAAGACATCGCCGCGGGCGGACAGCCCACAACCTCCCGACCAACTACCAGGCGACGCGACACGCCCGAGGACAGTCGGCGCTCGGCCTTGGGCGCGCCGGGCGCGCAGGAGCCGCCCGAGGTCGTCACCGACGTCATCCCCCCGGTCATCGAGCCGACTCGTACCAAGCGTCGCCCAGCAGCATGGCCGACAACCGGATCCGACAAACCCGAGACCGCCGCACAATCGAAATCCGTCGGCAAGCCGCCGCTGTCCCGGCTGGCTGCCAGCAAGCAGCGCCGCGATAGGCGACTGCGACTCGCCGGGCGCGTCACCCTCATGATGTGCGCGGTGCTCACACTGCTCGTCACCGGCGGTGGCTGGAGCTACCTACGCTCGACCGCCAACGGCTTCACCCAAGTCAACGCACTCGACGACCACCCGGAAGACGTGGTGGACGCGGGCGGGCAGCTAGGCGACGAGAACTACCTGATCGTCGGCACCGACACCCGCGCGGGCGCCAACGGGCAGGTCGGGGCGGGCTCGACTGCGGACGCCGAGGGCGCCCGGTCGGACACAGTCATGCTGGTGAACATTCCCAAGAACCGACAGCGGGTCGTCGCGGTGTCGTTCCCGCGCGACCTCGACGTCACCCGGCCGCAGTGTGCGGGCTGGGACAACGACAAGGGCACCTACACCCAGGACAACTTCCCCTCCGCCATGGGCGACAAGCTCAACGCCGTCTACGCCCTCGGCGGCCCGAAATGCCTGGTGAACGTGATCCGAAAAATGACGGGCCTGAGCATCGGGCACTTCATCGGCATCGACTTCGCCGGGTTCGAGACGATGGTCGACCAGGTCGGCGGCGTCGAGGTGTGCGCGGCCAAGCCGGTCGTCGATGAGGTTCTCGGCAACGTGCTCGATACCGCTGGCACGCAGCGGATCGACGGCGCGACCGCGCTCAATTACGTACGCGCCCGGCACGTCTACGGCGAGGAACGCAGCGATTACGACCGGATCAACCGGCAGCAGCGGTTCATGGCGTCGCTGCTGCGCGGCGCGATGTCCAGCAAGGTGCTATTCGATCCGGGCAAGTTGAACGGCTTCATCACCGCGTTCACCAGCCACACCTTCGTCGACAAGGTCACGCCCACCGATCTGCTGACGCTCGGTCGCTCGCTGCAGAAGGTCGACGCGGGCGCGGTGACCTTCCTGACCATTCCGACCGCGGGAACCACCTCCTACGGCAACGAGATTCCGCGCGAGTCCGACATCAAGTCGATCTTCCGCGCGATCATCGATGACCAGCCGTTGCCCGGTGAGAAGAAGCAGACGCCCGCACCATCGTCGAGCTCGACGGCTCCACCCGCACCGCCGCGCGTGATCGCGGTCGATCCGAGCTCGGTATCGCTGTTGGTCTCCAACGGCTCGGATACCGCGGGCGCAGCCAGCAAGGTGGCCACCAAGCTGAGCAACCAGGGCTTCCCGATTTACAACACCGGCAATTACTCCGGCGGCACCTCGCCGACCTCCAAGATCCGGTACGCGTCCGGGCACGAGGCCGATGCGGCCACGGTGGCGACTGCGATACCCGGGGCGACTCTGGAGCAGGCCAGCGATCTCGGCGGCATCATCGAGGTGGTGATCGGCGGCGATTTCGCGGGGACGGTCAAGGCCCCGACACCGGTCGGCGACCCGATCACCAATGTGTCCATCAGCGCACCGACGACTGCGGCGCCGGTCACACTGCCTGCGGATCTGGAGCACGTCAACGCCGGCGACGAGAGTTGCAAGTAACCACGGCTCTCAGCTGCGGCAACGCCACCGCAAACCGAATGCACCGGTCATTCACCGTCCGTTCGTGACTTGGTCAGGGCTTGGAACTAGTGTCTGAACTCATGCGTGTCATCTACAACGAGCAAATGGCCGATCTTGCCCGCCTGCTGGGTGAGATGGCCGGCCTGGCGGGTTCGGCCATGGACCGGGCCACCCAGTCACTGCTCCAGGCCGACCTCGCTCTTGCCGAGTCGGTGATCACCGAATACGACCGGATCGCGGAATTGATCCAGGACGCCGAGGAGCGGGCATTCGCCCTGCTCGCGCTGCAAGCTCCGGTCGCCGGCGATTTGCGACAGGTCGTCAGCGCCATCCAGATCGTCGCCGACGTGAACCGGATGGGGGCGCTTGCGCTGCACGTGGCCAAGGTCACCCGGCGCCGCCACCCCAACCATGCGCTGCCGGAATCGGTCAACGGCTACTTCGCCGAGATGGGCCGCATCGCGGTGAATATGGGCGCGGGCGCCAAGGAGGTACTCGAGACGCGCGACCCGGAGCGCGCCGCGCAACTCAACGACGACGACGAGGCGATGGACGATCTGCACCGTCACCTATTCACGCTGCTGATGGATCGCGACTGGAAGTACGGCGTGGCCGCAGCGGTCGATGTGACCCTGCTCGGCCGCTACTACGAGCGCTTCGCCGACCACGCCGTCGAGATCGGCCGCCGGGTGATCTTCCTCGTCACCGGCGTGCTGCCGCCCGACCCCGACGTGGAAGTGTGAGATTCGGCGAAAAACGCTGCCGGACAACAAGAAAGGCCCGCGCTACGGCGCGGGCCCTTCTTGTATGTACTCCCTAGCCGAAGCGACCGGAGATGTAATCTTCTGTGGCCTTCTGGCCGGGGTTGGAGAAGATCTTCTCGGTGTCATCGATCTCGACGAGCTTGCCCGGCTTGCCCTGGGCCTCCAGGTTGAAGAAACCGGTCTGGTCACTCACGCGCGCGGCCTGCTGCATGTTGTGGGTGACGATGACGATCGTGAATTCCTTCTTCAGCTCGGTGATCAGGTCCTCGATCGCCAGGGTGGAGATCGGGTCCAGTGCCGAACAGGGCTCGTCCATCAGCAGCACGTCCGGGGAAACAGCGATCGCGCGCGCGATGCACAGACGCTGCTGCTGACCACCGGAGAGGCCGCCGCCCGGCTTGTCGAGGCGGTCCTTCACCTCGTTCCAGAGGTTGGCGCCGCGCAGCGAGCGCTCGGCGACCTCGTCGAGTTCCTTCTTGTTGCGCACGCCCTGCAGCTTCAGCCCGGCAACCACGTTGTCGCGAATCGACATGGTGGGGAACGGGTTCGGGCGCTGGAACACCATGCCGATGGTGCGACGCACACCGACCGGGTCGACCTGCGAACCGTAGATGTCTTCGCCATCCAGCAGCACCGCGCCCTCGACGCGGGCATTCGGCGTCACCTCGTGCATGCGGTTGAGCGAGCGCAGCACCGTGGACTTACCGCAACCCGAAGGACCGATGAAGGCGGTCACGCTGCGCGGCAACACCGACAGCTTGACATCGGCAACCGCATGAAATTTGCCGTAGTAGATGTTCAGGTCTTTGACGTCGATCCGCTTGGCCATCTGAATATCCGTTCGCTGTTATCGGTTCCGCGTGAGTAGCTTGTTGACGACCGCCGCCGCCAGGTACAGCAGCGCGATGATCAGGATCAGCGTCAGCGCCGCACCCCACACCCGCAGTCGACCGGCGGGCTCCGGATTCGCCAGCTCTTGGTAGATGAGCAATGGCAGCGAGGCCATGTTGCCGTCGAAGAGGTTGGTGTTGATCGACTTGCTGTAGCCGACCAGCACCAGCACCGGCGCCGTCTCACCCATCACGCGGGCAAGGGAGAGCAGGATGCCGCTGAGCATCCCCGGCAGCGCGGTCGGCACGACGATCCGCACGATCGTCTTCCACTTCGGGATGCCGAGCGCATAGGACGCCTCGCGCAGCTCGTCGGGCACCAGCTTCAACATTTCCTCGGTGCTACGCACGACCACCGGCAACATCAGCAGCACCAGCGCCAGCGCCACCGCTAAGGCGCTCTGCGGGAAGCCGAACGTGGCGATCCAGAACGCGAAGATGAACAGCGCCGCGACGATCGACGGCACACCCGCGAGGATGTCGACCATGAAGGTCGTGACCTTGGCCAGTACGCCCCGGCCGTACTCGACCAGATAGACGGCGGCCATGATGCCCAGCGGCACCGCGATAACCGCGGCGACAGCGGTCTGCACGATGGTGCCGTAGATCGCGTGATACACGCCGCCCGCGAACTGGTCGGGCAGCACGCCCTTCTGCGAGTTCTGCCACCAAGACAGCGAGGCGATCGCGTGGAAGCCCTTGCTCACCACCATGATCAGCACCCACACCAGCGGCACGAGTGCGATGGCGAAACAGGCCCACACGACGCCGGTGGCGAGGTTGTTGCGAATCCGGCGGCTCGTGCTCACATGGCGGAAGGTCGGCGCCTTGACGGGCTTGTCGAGTGTCGTGGTGGTCATTATCCGTTCACCCTTCCACCGGCCACGAGGCGCGCCAGCGCGTTGACGACGAAGGTCAGCGCGAACAGCACGAAACCGGCCGCAATGTAGGCGCCGGTCGGCAGCGGTTGACTGAATTCCGAAGCGGCGGAAGCGATCTTGGAGGCGAAGGTGAAGCCGCCGTCGAACAGCGACCAGTGCCCCGCCTGCGCGGAGGTGCGCAGCACAAGCAACACTGCGATCGTCTCACCGAGCGCGCGGCCGAGGCCGAGCATGGAACCGGCGATCACGCCGCTACGGCCGTAGGGCAACACCGTCATCCGCACCATCTCCCACTTCGTGGCGCCCAGCGCGTGTGCGGCCTCGATGTGCGCGGCCGGGGTCAGATTGAAGACCTCACGCGACACCGAGGTGATGATCGGCAGGATCATCACCGCCAGCACCACACCGGCGGTGAAGATCGTGCCGCCACCGGAGATGGTCACGTTGCCGTCGGAGAACAGGAAGAACCAACCGAGCTTCTTGTTCAGGAAGGTCTCCACCGGTTCCAGCTGCGGCGCGAGCACCAGGAAGCCCCAGAGGCCGAACACGATCGACGGCACTGCCGCGAGCAGGTCGACGAGCATCGCGAACGGCCGCGCCATCGCCTTCGGCGAGTAATGCGTCAGGAACAGCGCGATACCCACGCCGACCGGCACCGCGATCACCAGTGCGAGCAACGAGCTCAGCACCGTGACCATCAGCAGATCGCGGATGCCGAAGCGTAGGTGATCGGCGTTGTTGGTGACGAACTCCGTACTGGTGAAGAAGTTCGCCTCGTTGGCCATGACCGAGGGCCACGCGCGGATCAGCAGGAACAACGCGATCAGCGCGATGGCGGCGACGATGGTGGCACCGGCTGCCATCGCAAGCGACCGGAAAACGATTTCCGCCCGCTGGCTGTGGGCAGGACGACCCTTCTTCAGGGCCGGTTCGGTGCTCGGTTCACTCGGCATAGGGGCAGTATCTCCAGCCGCCCGCGGGCTCATCGAGTCCGACGAGCCCGCGGCGGTCACCTCAGGGTGCACGGTCATGGCAGTGCGATCAGGAGATGGCGTTGATCGCGGCGGTCAGTTTGGTCTTGAACTTGTCCGGGATCGGGACGTAGCCCGCCCCGTCAAGGCCGTTCTGGCCGTTGGTGGCCGCCGAGGTGAGGAAGGCCTTGACCGCCTTGGCGGTGTCGGCATCGCTGTACTTCGAGCAGACGACCTCGTAGGTGGCCAACATGATCGGGTACGAGCCCGCCTCGGTCGGCTTGTAGAACGAGGTGGTGTCGAGCACCAAGTCGTTGCCCTGGCCACTGATCTTCACACCGTCGATGGCCTTGCCCGCGGTGGCGGCGGTCAGCTTGACCGGGTCCTTGCTCGCCGAGGTGACGATCTGGGCGATCGACAGGTTCTGCGACTTCGCGAACGACCACTCGGTGTAGGTGATCGAGTTCTTGGTGCTCTTGATCGCGGCCGAGGTGCCCTCGCTGCCCTTCGCGCCCTCACCGACACCGCCGGCGAAGACCTTGCCCGCGCCCTTGCCCCAGGCGCCGTCGGACGCACTGTTCAGGTAGAGCTGGAAGTTGTCGGTGGTGCCCGACTCGTCGCTGCGGAAGATCACGGCGATCTTGTCCGAGGGCAGCTTGGCGTTCGGGTTCAGCGCCTTGATCTCCGGGGCGTCCCAGGTGGTGATGGCGCCGTTGAAGACCTTGGCGGCGGTCGGGCCGTCGAGCACGAGGTCGGTGACGCCGTCGATGTTGTAGGCGACGGCGATCGGACCGAACACGGTGGGCAGGTCCCACGCCGGGGCGCCGCAACGCTCCTGTGCCTTGGCCGGCTCCTGCGCCTTGGGGCTCAGGGGCGAGTCGGAGCCACCGAAATCGGTCTGGCCGCCGATGAATTCGTTGACGCCCGCACCCGAACCGCTCGAGGTGTAGTTCAGGGTGTTGCCGCTGCAGTTCGCCTCGTAGGCCGCGATGAAGCGATCCATGGCGTTCTTCTGCGCCGTCGAACCGCTGGCCTTGAGGGCCTTCTTACCGCCACAGGCGACGTCGACCTTCGCGGCGCTCGGGCCGGCGGTCGACGAGTTGTTGTCGCTGCCACAGGCCGCGAGAGACATGGCGCCAACGGCCAGCACGCCGACGAGGGCGCTGCTGCGCTTGAAGTTCACTTATTCCTCCGAGAAATCACGTCCGACCCGCCCGGTCCCTCACCAGCCCGGGCGGGTGTTTGTGGTGCCGTTCGCGAGGAACTTGCGCACCAGGCAGCGGTGCCGCCCATAAGTAACGTAGAGTCGCGCGGTTGACATTTGGACCAGGCTGGGTGAACAGAAGTTGAACAGCCCGGCGCGATTGGCCCGTCAGGTGTGACATTTGCCCCAGCGTTACTCGGACTACCCCGTCAGGCTGCTTTCCATTCAGTCCCGGGCGGTGTACGCGACGTCGATATGCGCGGGGGAAAAGCCGAGGCGCGTGTAGGTGTGCACCGCCGCGGTGTTGTCGGCCTCGGTGTAGAGCAGCACCTCGGCCAGGTGCCGTTCACGCAGGTAGTGCAGGCCCGCGAGGGTGAGCAGGCGGCCGAGTCCGCGGCCCTGCGCGGACGGGTCGATGCCGACCACATATACCTCGCCGACGACCGGGTCCTCGTCGTAATGCACCTTGGTCCAGTGGAATCCGAGCAGGCGGGCCGGCTCGGCGGCATCGGTTGCCAGGAACAGGCCCTCCGGGTCGAACCACGGCTCGTTGCGGCGGGCCTCGATATCGCGCTCGGTCCAGCCGCCCTGTTCCGGATGCCAGGCGAAGGCGGCGTTGTTCACGCGCAGCAATTCGGCGTCGTCGGCGGGACCCGAATAGGTGCGCAGCGCGATGCCCTGCGGGATGGCCAGCTCCGGTAGCTCAGGTGTTGCCACTGGTCGTCGCATCTGCCACAGCTCGCGCGCGGTCGCAAGGTCGAGCCGGGCCGCGACAGCTTGGGCGGGCGGCCGATTTCCATGCGCCCAGACCCGGGTTCCCGACCCGCCCTCGGCGAGTGCCGTAGCCACCAGTTGCGTGCCGATGCCATGATCACGGGCGGCCGGATCGACCGCGACCTCGGCCATCGCGGGATGTTCGCCGTGTGCGGGAACGAGATTCGCGTATCCGGCGATGGTGTCGTCGCGCAGCGCGAGGAGGTGGCGAGCGGTGCCGGCCGTAGTCAACGACAGCTCGGCCTGTTCGGACACCGGGGCGACGCCGTCCGCTGCGGTGGCACGATCCAGCAGGTCCCGTACCGACCGCGCCGCATCGGCCCCGATCGGCTCGATCCAGCGCAGTGTCGTATCAGCCATCGGCCACACCTCTCTCGTCATCGCGGCGAATGCCGCAATCCAGCAGTACCAGAGGAGGTCAGGTCAACACTGGATCCCGGCTTCCGCCGGGATGGCGCGGACGACAGCCGCACCGGCCGAGGTCACTGCACGGACCCGTTCACGGGCGCAAGCGGGGAGTCATCGGTGCCCTCGGTCTCGTCCTCGACGACCGGAGCCGGCTCACCCTTGGCGGCCGACCGGGACGGGCGCACCGCCTTGTAGCCGACATTGCGCACGGTGCCGATCAGCGACTCGTATTCACTGCCGAGCTTGGCGCGCAGTCGACGCACATGCACGTCGACCGTGCGGGTGCCGCCGAAGAAGTCGTATCCCCACACCTCTTGCAGCAGCTGGGCCCGGGTGAACACCCGGCCGGCATGCTGCGCGAGGTACTTGAGCAATTCGAATTCCTTGTAGGTGAGATCGAGCGGGCGACCGCGCAGCCGCGCGGTATAGGTGCCCTCATCGATCACCAGCTCGCCGAGGGTAATCTTGCCGGTGTTCTCCGGGCTCGCCACCCCGCCGTTGCGGCCGACCAGCAGCCGCAACCGGGCGTCCAGCTCGGCCGGGCCGGTGCCGGGCAGCAGAATGTCGTCGAGGCCCCAATCGGCGTTCACTGCCACCAGGCCGCCCTCGGTGAGCACGGCGACGACGGGCACCGAGGAACCGGTGCTCCCGAGCAGCCGGCACAGGCCGCGGGCGGCGGCCAGGTCGATGCGCGCGTCGACAAGTGCTACATCCGCGGTGCCTGCTTCCAGCAGGGACGCCACCTCGGTCGGTGCCGGACGCACGTTGTGCGCCAGCAGCGCGAGCGAAGGCAATACCGACTCGGGGTTGGGGTCGGAGGTCAACAGGAGCAGCTCCACAAGCCGTCCTCCCATCTCGTAGCTCCGACGACAACAGCTGCACCGCCGAAGCCACGTCGCTCATCACACGTAATCGGATGCAAGATTAGCGCGTGAACCGCGATTGCCTCGCCATCCGGGTGACCAATGCTCAGGTAACGAGACATTCGATACCCCAAATGCACCGCCGGATAGGGTTGAACTCATGCGAAAGCTGATCATCGGACTGCTGTGTCTCGCGGGATTGGCAGTCGTCATCGATTTCGGCGCCGCTGCTTACTCCGAGTATCGCGTCTCGCGCACTCTGCGTGAGGGCGCCGATCTCATCGCCGATCCCGAGGTGACCATCCACGGCTTCCCCTTTCTCACCCAGGCGTTCGACGGCCGACTCCAGAGCGTCGACATTCGCGCGCGCATCGTGCGCCCGGATATCCCCGGCGAAGTTTCCGCCGAGGCGACGCTGACCGGAGTGCATCTGCCGCTGCATGATCTGGTCGACGGCAGCGTGCGTCATGTTCCGGTAGAACGGGTCGAGGGGCGGATGCGTCTGGAGCCGACCGAACTCGGCAGGCTCTTCAATATCCCGGACCTGCAGGTGCATTCGCCCGCCGCGGACAAATCCGACGGATCGGGCGGATCGGGCGGATCGGGGATGACGACGGCGGGCGTGCTGGTGCTCACCGGCACCTTGCCTGGCGCTCCCGCGTCATCCGGGGGCCCGCGCACACCGCTCGGTGGTGACAAGGTGAGTGTGCAGGCGGATCTGCTGCTCGACGGCGACCAGGTGCGGATCGTCGCGACCGGTTTCTACCGCGGCACAGGCGCCGACGCGACCCCGACCGCCGTCATCCCGGAAGCCGACCGGCCCGCGGTGCTCGCGCAGTTCACGCGCACCATCGATACGAAGGAATTACCTTTCGGTGTCCGGCCCACGAAAGTGTCCCCGCAGGGCGGCCAGATCTGGATCGAAGGCAAGGGCGAGAACGTGATGATCGACCTCGACCGATTGCAGCGGCCATGATCGAAATCACAATTCTGGTGGTGATGATGCTGGCCGCGCTGGTGGTCGGCACGGCGCTGCGGCGCCGGGAGGGAAAGCTGCGCGCCACCACGGTGGTCGAGCCGGCGACGTCCGCGCGCGCCGAGCTACTCGCCGCCGCCGGAGTGACCTGTTCGGGTCCCGCGGTACTGCATTTCTCCGCCGACTGGTGCGTGCCGTGCGCCGCGGTGCGCCGGGTCGTCGCCGGGGTGACCGAGGAACTGGCGAGTTCGCCGAATCCGCCGCTGGATATCGAGATCGACATCGACGCCGAGCCCGCACTGGCCAGGGAACTGAACGTGCTCTCCTTGCCGACCACCTTCGTCTTCGATGTCGAGGGCAGGGAGCGATTCCGGATCTCCGGTGTCCCCAAGACCGGAGACCTGCGCACCGCGCTCGAGCCGCTGACAGTGTAAAAATCGGGCTTGAAAAGGCTTAATGGCCGATGCGACGAACCCGGGGTCCAATTCTCCGACCGAACCGGGTAAACTGCCTATCGTGCAATCCAACCACGAGCTGATGCTCACCCGACGCCGCACAGTTGACCTGTGTCGCCTCGGTGGTTGTTGCTGCCTGTGCCGCTGATCGGTCGGCTCGTTCAGATTTCCTGACGCCGAGCTATGTCCGCCGTGCGAGTGATCTCGTTGATCCCCCGGCGAACTGGCAATTTTTCCAGCCACCAGTGTCATTCAGCGCAGGAGTACCCACAATGTCCCCCAAAACTCGTAACATTGCCGCCGGGCAGCCCATTCCACCGAACTCCGTGGACGTCCGCGGTCCCCGCTTCGCCGCATGGATCACCACCGCCGTCCTCGTCGTCGTGCTGATCGCCGCCGCCTTCTCCACCGCGGCCGCCGCCGTGCTCGTCACGATCCAAACGGTGGTCTTCGCGATCGGCGCCGCCACCGGTCCGCGGTGCAGCCCCTACGGTCGGATCTACGCCGCGCTGGTCGCACCGCGCGTCGGCCCGCCGGCCGAAACCGAACCCGTGGCACCGCTGCGGTTCGCCCAATTACTCGGCCTGGTCTTCAGCGCCGTCAGCCTGCTGGGTTTCCTGGCCGGCTCCACCGTCGTCGGCGCGGTGTTCGCCGGCTTCGCCCTGTTCGCGGCGTTCCTGAACGCGGCGTTCGGGATCTGCCTGGGTTGCCAGATCTATCCGCTGGTAGCCCGGTTCCGCCGGACCGTCCCGGCCCCGGCATCGAACTGACACTGCAAGTCACCACCCGAAAGGAACAACATGGCTCGCTCCGATGTCCTGGTCTCCGTTGACTGGGCCGAAGAGAACCTCAACGCCCCCGGCGTCGTCTTCGTCGAGGTAGACGAGGACACCTCCGCCTACGACGGCGGCCACATCGAGGGTGCCGTCCGGCTCGACTGGAAGAAGGACCTGCAGGATCAGGTTCGTCGCGACTTCGTGAACCAGGAGCAGTTCTCCGATTTGCTCTCTGCGCGCGGTATCTCGAACGACGACGAGGTCGTGCTCTACGGCGGCAACAACAACTGGTTCGCCGCCTACGCATACTGGTACTTCAAGCTCTACGGCCACAACAACGTCAAGCTGGTCGACGGCGGCCGCAAGAAGTGGGAGCTCGACGGCCGTCCGCTCTCGCGCGACGCGGTCAACCGCCCTGCCACCCAGTACAAGGCCGCCGCACCCGACCTGACCATCCGCGCCTTCCGCGACGAGGTCATCGCGGCCATCGGCGCCAAGAACCTGGTCGACGTGCGTTCGCCTGACGAGTTCTCCGGCAAGATCCTGGCCCCGGCCCACCTGCCGCAGGAGCAGAGCCAGCGCCCCGGGCACATCCCCAGCGCCATCAACGTGCCGTGGAGCAAGGCCGCGAACGAGGACGGCACCTTCAAGTCCGACGCCGAGCTGACCGAGATCTACAACGAGGCCGGCCTGGACGGATCCAAGGACACCATCGCCTACTGCCGCATCGGTGAGCGTTCCTCGCACACCTGGTTCGTGCTGCAGGAGCTGCTCGGCCATCAGAACGTCAAGAACTACGACGGGAGCTGGACCGAGTACGGCTCCCTCGTCGGTGCACCTATCGAATTGGGAGCCTAATTACATGTGCGCAGCACCTACCCAGGGTCAGGCCATTCCGGCCGGAGTCGATGTGGAGAAGGAGACGGTTATCACCGGCCGCGTCCTGAGCACCGACGGTGAGCCCGTCGGCGGCGCGTTCGTGCGCCTGCTCGATGGCAATGGCGATTTCACTGCCGAGGTTGTCGCCTCGGGCACCGGTGACTTCCGCTTCTTCGCCGCTCCCGGCGCGTGGACCGTGCGGGCGCTCTCGTCGGCCGGCAACGGCTCGGCCGAGATCCGTCCGGACGGCGTGGGCATCCATCCTGTCGATGTCGCCGTCGCGAAGTAATAGCTGAGGGCGCTGCGGCGACCCAGAGCCACCAACGGCCCCGGCGTTTCCCCGATTTCGTGGGGAAGCTCCGGGGCCGTTGTGCTGGGCGCCGCCGAAGTCGTTAGACTCCAAACGTGGTCCTCTTCTTCGAGATTCTGCTGGTGGCCGTGGCCATCCTCATCGGCTGGTTCGGTCTGTACGTCTTCTACCGGTTGTTCACCGAATCATGAGTGAACTCGCGAGCGAAGGTTCCAACCCGGCCGAGCGAGCGAGTGAACAACTGAACGGCAACGCTCGGTCCGAGTCCACTCGGCGCAGCGGCGACCAGGCCGTGGCCGAGGCCGCCGAGCGCGCGAAATCGACCGGTGCCCGCAATATTCCGGTCCTGCCGGATCTCCCGCTGCCGGAAGACACCGCGAACCTGCGCCTCGGACCGGATCTGAGCTCCTCGATGCTAGCGATGCTGCCGATGGTCGGTGTGTGGCGTGGCGAGGGCGAAGGCAACTCCCCCGAGCGCGGCGATTACCGATTCGGGCAGCAGATCATCGTCGCGCACGACGGCGGCGACTACCTGACCTGGGAATCTCGTTCCTGGGTCATCGAGGCCGACGGCAGGTATGGCGGCCCGGACCTGCGTGAGAGCGGTTTCTGGCGGGTCGGCATCGACGGCGACGACGAGGTCATCGAACTGCTGCTTACCCACAGCACCGGCATCGTCGAACTCTTCTACGGCCAAGCCCTCACCCAGTCCTCCTGGGAACTCGCCACCGACGTCGTCATCCGCAGCCAGTCCGGCATCGTCGTCGGCGGCGCCAAGCGCCTCTACGGCATCGTCGAGGGCGGCGACCTGGCCTACGTCGAGGAACGAGTAGTAGCCGACGGCCCCCTGCAGCCCCGCCTATCCGCGCGTCTCCAGCGCTACATCGGCTAGTACCGAGCGCGGCAGGTACCGCACAGTGCACTCACGCCTGTTTACGGCGAAGAGCGCCCGCATCTCGAACAACTCACCAGGCCGGGGCGCTCTGCAGTCCGACAGTCCCATCAGGCGTCATGAGTCGGCCGTGTTCGGCGTGCCATCGATTGTCATCCAGCGCCGCTCAGGTTGAAGATCGGCCCAAAAAAGAACGACCCCCGAGCCTTCCCGTTGTGGATGCAACTCACACAAGGGCCCGATCGGACAAGACCGGGGGCTCGGGGGCCGGGTGGCTGCCTGGGATTCGCTTGCGCTCGCGCGGGAATCCTCCTGCAGCGGTGGCGCTAGCGGACAACCACCTCACGTGTCCTTTGGAAATACATTCTTCGAACCACCTCCTTCCTTGTGTACAAACGAACTTAGCGAGGTGTCAGCCGGTCGGCAACGGAATTTCTGGCCTCGGCGGAAAGGAGCGGTTCCAGCGGTTCGGCCGAGGCGGGGAAATCGGTTGTCACCTGGCCTGATACGGCGACGCGGACGACCACTTCGGCGCGATGGTCCAACGGCAGCTGGTGGGTGACGACGACCACAGTTCGGTCGGGTTCGACCAGGCCGCTGTCGATGTCGAGTAGATCGCGCAAGAGTTGGGCACCCGGTTCGGCCTCGAGGTGTTCGGTGGGCTCGTCGAGTAGCAGCACCCGCGCCAGCGAGATCAGGGCACGGGCGAGGAGGATGCGGCGGCGTTGGCCGCCGGAGACGGCTGCCGCCCCGCCGACCAGGTCGGTGTGTACGCCGTCGGAAAGCGAGTCCAGCCAGTCGCCGAGGCCGACGGTGCGCAGGGCCTTTTCGGCTTCCTGCTCGGAGAGGTCGCCGCGGGCGACTCGGAGGTTCTCCAGGACGGACGTGCCGAACAGGTGGGCGTCCTCGGCGAAGAAGGTCACGCCCGAGTGGGGTGTGTCGAAAAGCCCGGCCCAGGACATGAGCAGCATGGTCTTGCCCGCACCGCTCGCGCCGACGACCGCGATCCGGCGGCCGTCGGGGCGATCGGGCAGCTGCGGTAGCCCCGGCAACGTCCCGACACCGGCGACCCCGTCACCGTGAGGGCGTTCGCCGCTGCCACCGTTGGAGCCGTCGGATTGCCGCTGCCGCAGCAGATCTCGCCTCGCACCGGTCGCGCTGTGTTCGATCAGCCTCAGCCGATACAGGGCGGCACGGGCGGTGGTCAGTGCCTGGGCGGCGGCGGGTAGCGGGCCGACCGCTTCGAAGGCCGAAAGTGGCAGCAGCACAAGGATGGTGAGCGCCATCGGCGTTATCGCGCCGAGGCTGCCGCCGTTCGGGCCGTAGACGGCGATTCCGACCAGCAGCGCGCCGAGCACGCTGGCACCGATCGAGAGCGGCGTCGCCGCGGCCGCCCAGGCGCTGCGTGCGGCCGCCGAATCCTCCGCTGCCACTGCACGTTGCCCTGCACGGCTCGCGGCCGCCAGCGCCGCATCCAGACGTCCTGCGACGCGCAACTCGGCCGCGTGATCCAGGACCGTGACTGCTTGTGCGGTGAACTCGGCGCGATCGGCCCGCACGGCCGTCTCTGCTTCGCGGGCGGCGCGAGCTGACAACCACGGTGCGACGATCCCCGAAACCGCAAGTGCGCCCGCGAGAATCGCCGCCGCACCCACCGAAATACTGGCGAGCAGCCCGATCGCCGCCGCCGATAACACCAGCGCCACGGCGATCGGCACGAACACTCGCACCACGACCGCACCGAGATCGTCGATGTCACTGCCGATTCGAACCAGCAGATCGCCGCGCCGCAGCTGGGCGGGATCACTACCGACGCTCGCCCGAACCGCAGCAGCGGAATCCGTTGCGACAGCACCTGCGCCGGTCCCGCCCGCGCCCGAACGCCGCCGCATCCACTGATCGGACCGAGCCAGCGTGCGGTAGGCCGTCGTGCGCGCGGTAGTCATCGCACGCAACGCAACATCATGCGTCGCAAGACGTTCCAGATACCGGCACAGACCACGCGAGATACCGAGCGCCCGCACCGACACCACCGCGACACTGAGATCCAGCACCGGCGGCATCTCCCAAGCCCGCGCGATCAACCACGCCGCAAGGGCTGCCAGCCCCAGCCCACTCCCCAACGCCAACGTCCCCCACCCGATGGCCACCGCAATCCGCAACGGCGACAACGCAAGCAACCGCCACATCCGCCGAAGATCGCCGAACACGGTCCCATCGCCCACAAGCGCCGCGCCACCCTGCCGACGGCGGGCCGGACTCCCCTGACGACTCATCCCCACACCACCCCTCCGACCTCGACGTGCTCCACCGGCTGCGACCTCCGCCGCAGTGGCACACCATCGTGCGCGCCTCCCGCGAAACGCCACACCCACGTGGCACTCGCCGACCCACCGCTACCCGCAGCCACCCCAGCCGCGCCACCAATCCGCGCGAGTGGCGCACCGTCGAGGCGAACTCGGCGTGTTGCCGCGGCCGTGTGCCGCTCGCGGATTCGAGTCCGGTGGGGGCTCGGGGACGGGGCGGCGATGGGGAGGGTCATTGGTGCACCGCCGTGATGAAGTCTGGGGTGGCGTGGATTCGGACGATGTGGTCGGCGGCGGCGACAACCGACGGGCGGTGGCCGATGACGACGACCGTGGCGCCGGTGCCGGCGCGTTGCTGCAAAGCGGCCAACACGGCAGCCTCGCTGTCGGGGTCCAGATGGGCGGTGGGTTCATCGAGCAGCAAGACTGGACGCGGGGCGGCGAGGACTCTGGTCAGAGCGAGGCGCTGGCGTTGGCCGAGTGAGAGGCCGACGCCGCCGGTACCGAGCACCGTGTCCCAGCGGTCCGGCAGTTCGTCGAGGACGGCGTCGAATCCGGTGGCGACGCACGCTGCTTCGAGGTCGTCCACGACGCGGGTGGCCATACCGGTCACATCATCGGGCGTGCGGGCTCCGAGTAGCTCGAGGTTCTCCCGGAGGGTCCCAGGCACGAGGACCGGGCGCTGCGGCAGCCAGGCCACTTGCGCCCACCAGCGATCCTGGTCCAGTTCTCGGACATCGGTGCCATCGACCGTCACCGAACCGCGATCAGGCTCGATCAGGCTCAGAATCGCTTGCAGTGCGGTCGATTTCCCGCTGCCGTTGGGACCGGTCAGGACAGAGACCGACCCGGGTCGCAGCACCGCGGACAATCCGGCGGGCGCGGCACCGTCCCTGGCACCGACGGTCAGATCGTGAATCTCGATGACACCGCCGAATACTCCCGCCGGACCGCTCGTGCGGTCGGCCGCCGTACCACCCACGGCACCAAGGGAATTGATATCGGCCGACCAGACATCGCTGCTGTCCCCCCCGTTTGCCTTCATCGCAGGCACCGATTCCAGCACCGCAAAGGCCTTTTCCGCGGCCACCATTCCGTCCTGCGCGGCATGGAACCGCTCGCCGACCATCCGTAGCGGCAGGTACACCTCGGGCGCCAGGATCAACGCCACCAATCCCGCGTACAAGCTCATCTCCCCGTACACCAACCGCAGCCCGATGGACACCGCCACCAGCGCCACACTGAGCGTCGCGAGCATCTCCAGCACCATGGAGGACAAGAACGCCACCCGCAGCGCTCGCATTGTGCGCTGCCGCAACGCATCCCCCAACTCGCGCACCCGATGCTCCATCGAGTGAGCCTGCCGCACTCGATCACCCGCACCGGCATCCACAACATCGTCAGCGTCACTGACTCGCCTCGGGGATCCGCCCCGCGGATTCTGCTGCACGTCAGCGAACTCAGCGGCATCGAGGTGGAATTCCCTGCCAGATTCGCCCGCACCGCTCTCGCGGCCGAGCGCGCGCAACGTCGGCATACCGGCAAACAAGTCCAGCAGCTGGTCCGAGAGGCGGGTGGTGGCGGCCAAGGTGGCTTCGGCGCGGCCCTGGGTGAGCAGGCCGATGAGGACCATGAAGACCGGGATGAGCGGCAGGGTGACGATTGCGATGATGCCGGAGATCGGGTCGTGAACGGCGATGACTACCAGCACGATCGGTGGCACCAGGCAGGCGAGCAGTAGTGCGGGGAGATATCCGATCAGGTAGCCGCGCAGTCCGGTCAAGCCGGTGCTGACGACCACCGCGAGTTCGGTTCGGCGGCTTTCGAGTTCGCGCGGTGACAGGCGGGCGCCAGCGCCCAACACCGCGGTTTCCAGCTCGGTCACCACGGTCGCGCCCGCCCGATGCGCGAGCCGGGATTGCCACCAGGTGGCCAGCACCCGGCAGCCGATAGCGCAGGCCAGCACCACGAGTTCTGTCGTCCACGCGCCGAGGGTGCGCTTGCCGGGGTCGGTGATGACCCCGGCGAGCACCCGTGCCAGCGCGACCGCGGTGACCACGATCGAGGTCGTAATCACCAGGGACAGCGCCACACTCAGCGTCAGGTAGCGGCGGGCCGAACGAGCGTGCCGCCACAAGCGGGGATCGACGGGCGGACGAGCCATGGGATCAGTCCTTGCTTGTTTCCACCGGCCCGGCCGATTCCAGCGGGAGGCCGATGGGCGGGGGAATCTGATCGACGGTGATGCGCTTGCGGAACACCCAGTACGTCCAGCCCTGATAGACCAGCACGACCGGGGTGACGATGACCGCGGCCCAGCTCATCACCTTCAGCGTGTACGGCGTGGACGACGCATTGTCGATGGTCAGGTTGAACAGGTCACTGATGGTGGAGGGCAACACATTCGGGTACAGCGACCCGAACAGCAGCACGGTGGCCGCGGCGACGGTCAGCGTGGTGCCGGTGAACGCCCAACCATCACGGTGGGCAAATGAGGCCGCCCCCGCGAGGACGAGTCCGATCACCGCGAGCGCCAACGGAATCCAGGTCCAGCCGGTGCCGTAGGCCAGCTGCGTCCAGACACCGAAGACACCAACGACCACAGCGGTCGGGGCCAGCAGCAACCGAACCGTCTTCACGGCGTCGTCGCGCACCTCGCCCCCAGTCTTCAACACCAGGAAGACCGCGCCGTGCAGGCCGAACAGCAGCCCGGTGGTGAGAGCGCCGAGCAGCGCGTAGGGACCTAGTAGATCCCACACCGAACCCGCGATCTGCTTCTTCTCGTTCAGCGGAACACCGTGCACCACATTGGCGAACACCCATCCCCACGCCAAAGCCGGTATCCAGGAACCGATTCCGATACCGATATCGCAGCGTGCCCGCCACTTGGGGTCGTCGATCTTGCTCCGGTATTCGATGGCGCAGATCCGCAGAATCAGCGCGACGAGCACCAGCAGCAGCGCGAGGTAGAAGCCGGAGAAGAGGCTCGCATACCACTCTGGGAAGGCCGCGAACATCGCGCCGCCCGCGGTGATCAACCAGACCTCGTTGCCATCCCACACCGGACCGATCGTGTTGAGCACCACGCGCCTTCGCGCATCACTGCCCTTGCCGAGGATCGGCATCAGCATGCCGACCCCGAAGTCGAAACCCTCCAGCACGAAGTAGCCGGTGAACAGGACGCCGATCAGAATGAACCAGAACTCTTGCAGACTCATCGTCGACTCCTAGTAGGCGAAGGAAAGCTGTTCGACGGCAGGTTCTTCGGCGCGGTGGCGGCCAACGGGGCCGTCGGTGTCGTCCGGTCCACCGCGGGGCGGGCCGAGGGTCGGCTGCTCGGGTCCGGCGATGACGTAGCGGCGCATCAGGTAGAACCACACCACCGCGAGCGCGCCATAGAGCAGGGTGAAGACCACCAGAGAGGTGATCACCGTGCCCGCGACGTGGTCGGAGACGCCCTGCTGCACCATCAGCCGCAGCCGCGGGTCGCCGGTCGGATTCGGCGCGACAACCCAGGGCTGCCTGCCCATTTCGGTGAAGACCCAGCCCGCGCTGTTGGCCAGGAACGGCGTCGGGATGGCGATCAGACACAGCCACGAGTACCAGCGCTGGTCGGCGACTCGGCCACCGCGCGTCACCCACATGCCGACCAACCACAGCAGGATCGCTCCCGCGGACAGGCCGATCATGGCGCGGAAGGACCAGTAGGTCACGAACAGATTGGGCCGGTAGTCGCCGGGCCCGAACTTCTGGTTGTATGCCTGCTGCAGGTCGACGACACCGTCCAGGGTGACGCCGCTGAACTCGCCCTTTGCCAAGTAGGGCAACACATACGGCACTTCTAGCACGTGCGTGACGCTGTCGCAGTTGTTGTGCGTGCCCACCGTGAGGATCGAGAAGTCCGGGTCGGTCGCGGTGTGGCACAACGATTCCGCCGACGCCATCTTCATCGGCTGCTGCTGGAACATCAGCTTGCCCTGGATGTCACCGGTGACGAAGATGGCGATCCCGGACACCACGATGACCCACATGCCCGCGCGGCCCGCCGAGCGCCACATCCCCCGCGCCTCGGCAACTTTCGTCGCATCGCCGCTGCGCGCATTCCGAACCATCCACCAGCCCGAGATACCCGCGACAAACGTGCCCGCGGTCAGTAAGGCGCCCGCGACGACGTGCGGGAAGGCCGCGAGCGTCGTGTTGTTGGTCAGCACTTCCCAGATGCTGGTGAGCTCGGCCCGCCCGCGCTCCGGGTTGTACCTGGCGCCGACGGGGTGCTGCATGAACGAGTTGGCGGCGACGATGAAGTACGCGGAGGCATTCACGCCGATCGCGACCGCCCAGATGGTGGCGAGGTGCAGCTTTTTGGGTAGCCTCGTCCAGCCGAAGATCCACAGGCCGAGGAAGGTCGACTCCAGGAAGAACGCGACCAGCGCCTCCAGCGCGAGCGGGGCGCCGAACACGTCACCGACGAAGCGGGAGTATTCGCTCCAGTTCATCCCGAATTGGAATTCCTGCACGATGCCGGTGGCCACACCCAGCGCGAAGTTGATCAGGAACAGCTTCCCGAAGAACTTGGTCAGCCGATACCAGTGGTCCTTACCGGTGACCACCCAGGCCGTCTGCATGGCTGCGACCAACGGCGCGAGGCCGATCGTCAGTGGGACGAAAATGAAGTGATAGACGGTCGTGATGCCGAATTGCCAGCGCGAGATGTCAAGGACGCTCATTCGACCTCCAGCCGCTCTACGACAAGACGTAGTAATTCTACGCCGGAGGCTGGGCCGATCAACGAGTGTTACGCCACGACACACCGGGGTTTCTGGCCCGCAGCAGTCCATTTCCCGAGCTCGCCACAAACTCCTACATGCTGTAGAAGGACGAAGATCACGGGAGACCGTCCCGACTACCTACCAATCGCTGATCGCCCCGGGCCGCTCCACTCCTCGATCCACCAGCTCGATGATTTCGGCCGCGTTGTCCGGCGCCATCATCCGCAGTCCGTCCAGTGAATTCACCCGCGCGGCCAGCGTGATGCTCGACAGCATCCAGACGCTGTCGCAGGTGAGCAGGTCGGCGGTGAACAGCGACTTGTATTCGCACTGCCAGCCAGCCCTCTCCGCCTCGACGAAGAGCGCTCGCTGCGTGACGCCGGGCAGGATCCCGTTCTTCGCCGGCGGCGTGATCAGCTTTTTGTCACGCGCGATCACCACGTTCGAGCGCGGACCCTCCAGCACTCGGTTCTCGGTGCTGGTGAAGATCACGTCGTCGGCGCCCATCCGTTGCGCGAACCGCAGCGCCGCCATGTTGGTGGCGTAGGACAGCGTCTTCGCACCGAGCAGTTGCCACGGCGCGGCTTGCGCCAGGTCGACCGAGACGCCGCGCGAAAGCGACATCACCGCAACGCCATCGGTTCTGGCCTTCAGCACCCGCTCCGGCACCGGCAGCACCAGCACATAGGAGGTGGGCACCGGCACCGCGGCGGCGAGATCACCGGAGGTGACCGACGACTTGGTGCCGGACAGCTCGGAGTCGCGCCCGCGCGTGCACACCAGCCGCAGCAGGCCCTCGCGCTCGGAGCCCCACTCCTTCGCCGCCCGCTCGACCGCCTCGCGCCACCGGCCCAATTCGGGCTCGGGCAGGTCGAGCGCCTGGGCCGAACGACGTAGCCGACCTAGATGAAATTCGATCGCACAGGGATTGCCACCACGCACCAGTACCGTCTCGAAGACACCGTCACCGCGCAGCACGCCGATATCGTCGGCAAACAACAACGGCGCGTCCGGATCCCGCACCGCGCCGTCGAGTGTCACAAGGACTCGATCTACCATGCTGGAAGCGTAGGCGGTGTTGGACTGCTGCGCCTATGGCACGGGTATGTTCACAGCCCGGCTACGGCACGCGACTCGGCACCCGCATAGAGTGGTTGGCGTGTCCGTGGTCGTTGTACCCAGTCCCATCCTCGCTATCCCGGGCGCCGTCGCGGGACCGCCCGGTTCTCCGGATGCGCCCGTCGCGTGGCATTACGGTGATCCGTTCGGGGAGCAACGCGCGGCCGCGGAACGGGTGGCGGTCGTCGATCGGTCGCATCGGTTCGTGCTGAGCATTACCGGCGCCGAGCGGCTCACCTGGTTGCATACGATCAGCAGCCAGCACATCGCGAACCTGAGCGACCGGCAGTCGGCGGAGAACCTGGATCTCGACCTCAACGGCCGGGTGCTGCACCATTTCGTGCTCACCGATCTGGACGGCACGCTGTGGATCGACACCGAGGCCGAGCGCGGACCCGGACTGCTGGAGTTCCTGCGGAAGATGGTCTTCTGGGCCGACGCCAAGCCCGAGGCGGCCACCGATTACGCGGTGCTGAGCCTGCTCGGTCCGCAGGTGAGCAAGCTGACCGAGGTGCTCTGTCTGACCGACCAGCTGCCCGGAACCTACGCGGCCATCTCGTTGCCCGGTGGCGGTTTCCTGCGTCGGATGCCGTGGCCCACCGACGATTCCTACGACCTGCTGGTGCCACGCACGCAACTGGCCGATCTGTGGACCCGGCTTACCGCGGCAGGCGCCGAACCCGCGGGCATGTGGGCCTTCGAGGCGCTGCGCGTCGCGTCGCTGCGCCCACGCATCGGGCTGGACACCGACGAGCGGACCATCCCGCACGAGGCGCACTGGATCGGTGGCGTCGCCGAGCACGGCGCGGTCCATCTCGACAAAGGCTGCTACCGCGGGCAGGAGACGGTGGCCCGCGTGCACAATCTCGGCAAACCGCCGCGCCACTTGGTGCTGCTGCACTTGGACGGCTCCGCCGACGACCGCCCCGCGATCGGCGACGACGTCACCGCCGGTGGTCGCACGATCGGCCGCATCGGCACCATCATCGACCACTACGAACTCGGCCCGATCGCACTGGCCCTGATCAAGCGCACCATTCCGGCCGATACCCAGCTGACGGTCGGGCCGTGCGCCGCCGCCATCGACCCGGATTCGATGCCCGCCGACGACACACCGCAGGCAGGCAGGCTCGCGGTCGACCGCTTGCGCGGACGCTGAAGTCGCATGAATGCCGCAGTCCCCGAAGACCGTGGGGTCCTCGATAGCCTCGTGACCCGCCAGCGCGGACACCGTGAGAGGGGCAGTGCCGATGCGAACCGATGACTCCGCCCGCGTGCTGGCGGTCTGCGTCGTGCACGCCGAGCTCGAGGTGCCAGGCCGGATCGGCCGGAGCGCGATCGACAAGCGACCGCAGCCCGGTCGGGTGGCGGTGCGGACCCTCGGACTCGACGGTGATCACGTGTGCGACACCGAGCATCACGGCGGTACCCATCAGGCCGTCTACGCCTACTCCGAGGCGGACGCGCAGCGCTGGGCCGACGAACTGGGTCGCGAACTGCCGCCGGGCTGGTTCGGCGAGAATCTGCGCATCTCCGGGCTCGCGGTCAGCGACGCCGTAATCGGCGCACGCTGGTCCATCGGTGACACGTTGCTCGAGGTGAGCGCGCCGCGCGTGCCGTGCGCCACCTTCCAGCACTGGTCCGAGGAGGCCCAGTGGGTCAAGCGCTTCACCGTGCAGAGCGACACCGGGGCCTACCTGCGGGTGCTGACCGAGGGCAGCATCGGAGCGGGCGACGCGATCACCATTGAGTACGTTCCTGAGCACGGCATCACCGTCCGCGATCTTTTCACCGGCGACGACCCGGATCTGCTCGCGATCCTGATATCCGACGAGCCGACGATTTCCGACGACGTGCGGATGCAGGTCGAACGGCACGCCCGCCGTCATGCCAATGCCAAGCGCGGAGCCGAGCGGCGCGCGAACGACGGACTCGGGACGGGAGCCCAGCTATGAGTGTCGAGCTCGTCGAAGTCGTTCGTTCCGGTTTCCGCGAGTGCGTGCACCGCGGCTCGGCGGTGATTCTCGGCACCGACGGCGAGCCGACCCTCGCGCTCGGCGAGGTGCACCTGCCGATCTTCCCGCGTTCCACGAATAAGCCCATGCAGGCGATCACCCTGCTGCGCAATGGCTTCGAACCGCTCGACGAGGCGGAGCTGGCCATCGCCACGGCCTCGCATTACGGCGAACTCGCTCACGTCGCGCTGGTGCGGCGCCTGCTCAACCGGTTCGGGTTCGACGAGAAGGCCCTCGAATGCCCGCCCGACCTGCCGTTCGAAGAACGCGCCAGGGCCGCCGCGCTCGCCGAATCCGCCGAGCCGCGCCGCGTCTACATGAACTGTTCCGGCAAGCATGCGGCGATGCTGGCGACCTGTGCGATCAACGGCTGGCCGACTGAGGGCTACCCCGACGAGGCGCACCCGCTACAGCAGTCGGTCATCGCCACCATCACCGATCTCACCGGCGAACCGGAGACCGATCTGGGGATCGACGGCTGCGGGCTGCCTATCATCCCGGTCTCGCTGGTGAACCTGGCGCGCGCGTTCGCGACCATGGCGACGGCCGATCCCGGGACACCGCAGCGGCGCGTCGCCGACGCGATTCGCGCCCATCCGCGAGTGATTTCCGGCACGAACGCCCCCGATTTGTTGACTATGCAGGCGACCCCGGGACTGGTCTGCAAGATCGGTGCCGACGGTGTGCACGCAGGCGCGCTGCCGGACGGAACGGCCTTCGCCTACAAGATCGATGATGGCCACGATCGGGCCCGAATCCCCCTGACGCTGGCCATTCTGCATCGAATCGGAGTCGACTGGACCGACGCACACACCGAACTCGCTGCGCCGGCGGTGCTCGGCGGCGGTGCCAGAGTCGGCGTCATCCGGGCCATCCCCGGGGTTCTGTAGGCACTCGCGCCGAGGGCGACAACCGGCAAACCGAACCACTCGAAGAGTTCTTCACCTACTCGTGGAAGCGAGACCGCCGGACACACGCTAAAGTGTCTGTCAGGAAGATATCAATTCGAACGGGGCCGCCAAACCACCCCAGGCCGCCCCGCAGTGACGCGAGGGGGTCAGCCATGGGCCGTGGCCGGGCTAAGGCAAAGCAGACCAAGGTCGCACGCGAGCTGAAGTACAGCTCTCCGTCGACCGACTTCACGAGCCTTCAGCGCGAGTTGGCGGGTAGCAGTGCTCCCCACACCGCGCAGCGCAGTGATGTGATCTCCGACGAGCACGACGTCGACGAGTCGCGGTCCCCGTGGGACGGCGACGACAACTACGACGACTGGCGCCGCTGACACACGTCAACGTATGGGGGGAGGCCAAGACCTCCCTCGCTTTTCATGCGTCGATTTACCCTGTGTTAGCGGACGCAACCATCTAGGCCTGCAACACAATCACCTGCGTACGACAACAGAGTCCCGCATCATCCGATGCGGGACCCTGTTGTGCGTTCTGCGGTCGGTCAGAACCTCGGGTGCTCACCGACCAGGACCGCACGCAATGCGTCGGCATCCTTGGCCTTCTTGACGGTGCCCAGGGTCCAGCATTCGATGTGCCGGGCGGTGAGCACGGCCAGCGCGCGGTCGACGTCCTCCGGCGCGACGATGGCCACCATGCCGACGCCCATGTTGAAGGTCTTCTCCATCTCGACCCGCTCGACCCGACCGCGCTGGGCGATCATCTTGAAGACCGGCGCGGGATTCCAGGTACCACGATCGAGCTCGGCGACCAGCCCGGCGGGCAGTACCCGAGCCAGGTTGGCGGCCAATCCGCCGCCGGTGACGTGCGCGAAGGTGCGCACGTCGGTCTCGGCGATCAGGGCCAGGCAGTCCTTGGCGTAGATCCGCGTCGGCTCCAGCAGTTCCTCGCCGAGCGTGCGGCCGAACTCCTCGATGTGTCCGGTCAGCGACATCCGGTCGATGTCCAGCAGAACCTTGCGGGCCAGGCTGTAACCGTTGGAGTGCAGACCCGACGCGCCCATCGCGATGACAACGTCGCCGGGACGGACCCGATCCGGGCCGAGCACAGCATCCGCCTCGACCACGCCGACACCGGTCGCGGACAGGTCGTAGTCGTCGGGATCCATCAGGCCGGGATGTTCGGCCGTCTCGCCGCCGAGCAGCGCGCAGCCGGCCTGCACGCAGCCCTCGGCGATGCCGGAGACCAGCTCGGCGACCCGCTCCGGCACCACCTTGCCGACCGCGATGTAGTCCTGCAAAAACAGCGGCTCGGCGCCGCACACCACCAGATCGTCGACGACCATGGCGACCAGGTCCAGCCCGACGGTGTCGTGCTTGTCCATCGCCTGCGCGACCGCGATCTTGGTGCCGACCCCGTCGGTCGAGGCCGCAAGCAGCGGCTCGCGGTAGCCACTCTTCAGCGCGAACAGTCCGGCGAATCCGCCGAGACCACCCTGGACCTCGGGACGGCTGGCCTTCCTCGCCAATGGTCCGAACAACTCGACGGCGCGGTCACCGGCCGCGATGTCAACGCCCGCTGCGGCGTAGGAGCCACCGGCGCCACCTGGTGTCTGTTCAGTCATTTTCGGGGAAAGCTCCAAACCGAATCGGCGGATAGATGCCTGATCACGCTACCGGAGCCGGATAACGAGCCTGCACCGGCGTTGGTGCTCCCCCGCCTCATGCCCTTCGCGGTATGACGTGAACAACTGGTTTCGCAAGCACATGGAGTAACTCGCCGGGCACGTCCAGAATCCAGCCAGTCGCTCGACCGCCGGCCCGCGATGCACGGCTCACGGCACTTACCGACCGGCAGAAGTTCGCGTAGAGGCGGGGGAGAACACGGATGCGGGTCATTCGGCCTGCTCGGTGGCGAAAAGTCCCGCCGCCTGTTCCCGGCGCCTGCGCTGCTCGACCGGATCTGGTACCGGCACCGCGGCCACCAGCCGCTGGGTGTATTCCTCGCGCGGCGCCCGCAGAATCCGGTCCCGGTCACCCTGTTCGACGACAGCGCCGTTGCGCAATACCACGATCCGGTCGGCCAGCTGGTCGACCACGGCCAGATCGTGGCTGATGAACAGGCAGGCCCAGCCGCAATCGCGCTGCAACTGCCCGAACAGCTCCAGCACCGCGGCCTGCACCGAGACGTCGAGCGCACTGGTCGGCTCGTCGGCGACCAGCAGATCGGGGTCCAGCGCCAAGGCCCTGGCCAGGCTGGCGCGCTGGCGCTGACCGCCGGACAGCTCATGCGGATACCGGCGATCGGTCCCCGCGGGCAGCTGCACGTCGTCGAGCAGGTGACGCACCCTGGCCCGGATCGCGGCCGCGCTGCCCATCTTGTGCACGATCAGCGGCTCGGCGACACAGTCGCCCACGGTGAGCCGCGGATTCAGCGAACTGGCCGGGTCCTGGAACACGAAGCCGAAGCGCCGCCGGATCGGCCGCAGCTGCCGCTGTGACAGTCCGGCGATGTCCTGCCCACGCACCCGGACGATCCCGGACGTAGGACGTTGCAGGGCAGCGACGCAGCGGCCGATGGTCGACTTGCCGGAGCCCGATTCACCGACCAGCCCCAGCGTCTCGCCCGGACCGATGGTCAGGCTCACCCGGTCCACCGCCTGAAACGGCGGGCGGCCGAAGGGGCCCGGGAATTGGACCACGAGATCGGAGACCTCGAGCACCGGCTCGCCCGCGATGGTGACATTGTCGGCCGGACCGTGCTCGACCTGTTCGGTACCCAAATGCGGAACCGCCGCGAGCAGCGCGCGGGTGTAGTCCGCGCGCGGATTCGCGAACAGCTCGTCGACCGGAGCCTCCTCGACCACCCTGCCGTCGCGCATCACCACGACGCGATCGGCCAGATCGGCGACCACACCCATGTTGTGGGTGATCAGCACGATGGCGCTGCCGATGCGATCGCGCAGATCGCGCAGCAGCTCCAGGATTTCGGCCTGCACGGTGACATCGAGTGCGGTGGTCGGCTCGTCGGCGATGATCACCTTCGGCTCGCACGCGATGGCGATGGCGATCACCACGCGCTGCTTCTGCCCGCCCGACAATTGATGCGGGTAGAAGTCGACCCGATGCTCGGGGTCGGGCAGGCCGACCATCCCAAGCAGTTCCACCGAACGGGCTTTGGCCGCCTTGCGGCCCATGTCGCTGTGCGCCCGCAGCGCCTCGCAGATCTGGAAGCCGACGGTGAACAGCGGGTCGAGCGCGAGGCCCGGCTCCTGGAACACCATCGAGATCGCGCCACCGCGCACCGCGGTGAGCTGCCGCTCGTTCATCGAGGTGATGGCCTCGGTGCCGAGCGTGACCAGGCCGCGCACCCGCGCGGTGGACGGCAGCAGCCCCATCGCCGTGCGGGAACTCACCGACTTGCCCGAACCCGACTCCCCCACGATGGCGAGGACCTCGCCGGGGAACACCTCGTAGGACACGTCGCTGACCGCGTAAACCGGACCCGCATCGGTCGCGAAGGTGACCGACAGCGATTCGATGGACAGTGCGGGGCGACCCCGATCAGCGACTGCGGATGATTCACTCATTAGTCTCGCCCTTCCCCGCGGTTTTCTCGTCCGCAGCACCGCTCTTGCCGATGACATCGGGTTCACCTGCGGCACTTGATGTTTCGACGGCACCAGCAGGATTCTTCGTGGTACCTGCCGTCTGGGCGGTCCCCGCGGCCGCGGTATCGCCCGGCCCGGTGTCATCGACTTCCCTTGCGGCGGTGGAACTGCCGGCCGTGGCCGACTTCCCGGCGGCGCCGTCCTCTTCGGCAACGGAGTCGTCTTCCGTGACAACATCATCGGGGTCGTCGACCCCTGCGGCATCGTCGGACCCGGCGACGGTGATGCTGTCGTCGGCGGACACCGCCACGGCGCGACGGGTACGCAGCAGCGGGTTGAGGACCTCGTTGAGGCTCTCCCCCACCAGCGTCATCCCCAACACGACCAGCACGATTGCGGTACCGGGGAAGATGCTGGTCCACCAGATGCCGTTGGAGACATCGTTGAGCGCCTTGTTCAGGTCGTAACCCCATTCGGCGGCCTGGGTCGGCTCGATGCCGAAACCGAGGAAGCCGAGCGCGGCCAACGTCAGGATGGCGTCGGCGCCGTTGAGGGTGACGATCACCGGCAACGACTGGGTGACGTTGGCGAGGATGTGCCGGAACAGGATTCGAGTGGTGGAGGCGCCGGTGACCCGGGCGGCATCTACGTACGGTTCGTTCTTCACCGCGACGGTCGCGTTGCGAACAACCCGAAAGTATTGCGGCACATAAATCGCCGTGATCGCCACCGCCGCCGAAAGCACGCCGCCGAAACTGCTCGACTGCCCGCCGGCCACCACGATCGACACCACGATCGCGAGCAGCAGCGTCGGGAACGCGTAGATGGCGTCCATGAACAGCACAAGTATCCGGTCGACCCAGCGGCCGACGTACCCGGACACCAGACCCAGCGGCACGCCGATGAGCAATGACAGCGTCAGCGATATCGCGATCACATACAGTGCGGTGCGGGCGCCGTAGATCACCCGGGAGAACACGTCCTCGCTGCGCACCGAGGTGCCGAACCAGTGCTGCCCCGACGGCGGTTGCTGCGCAACGAAAGCGACTCCGTCGGAGGAGTTCTGGGCCAGACCGTACGGTGCGATCAACGGCGCGAAGATGGCCGTCAACACGAACAGCACGACCAGCCCGAGACCGACCATCAGGGTCACTCGCTGCAACCCCGCGGTCATCGTGAACAGTCGCAGCCCGGGCAGTCGCCTGCGCACGGCAGGCGGCACCGGTGGCACGACCAACGGCTCGTTGGCCAATTCCGGTGCGGTCATCAGAACCTCACCCTCGGGTCGATCAGCGCCACGACGACGTCCACCAGGAAGCTCATGGCAGCGACCGCCAGTGCGACGAATGCGACAATGCCCTGCACGGCGATGAAGTCACGCTGGTGCAGGTACTCCGCGAGCTGATAGCCGAGCCCCTTCCATTCGAAGGTCGTCTCGGTGAGCACCGCTCCGCCCAGCATCATGGCGATGTACATGCCCATCACCGTGACGATGGGAATCATGGCGTTGCGCACGGCATGTCGACCGGTCACCACCCGCGACGAGAGACCACGCGCCCGTGCGGCGTCCACGTAGTCGCTGCGCAGGGTTTGGATCAGATTGATGCGCACCAGCCGCAGGAAGATGCCCGCGGTCAGCAGACCGAGCGCGATCGCAGGCAGCACAGCATGTTTCAGCACATCGACCAGATAGTTGGTGTCCCCGTAGAGGATCGCGTCGATCACCATGATGTTCGTCTTCGGCGATACGTGCTGGAGTTCGAGTTCCACGGGGGTGCTGGCCCGGCCCGCGACGGGCAGCCAGCCGAGCTTCACCGCGAATATCAACTTCAACAGCATGCCGACGAAGAAGACCGGCGCCGCGTAGGCCAGGATGGCGAACATCCGCAGCCCCGCGTCGGCCGTCGAATCACGATGTGTCGCCGCGTATCTGCCCAACGGGACACCGACCGCGAACGCGACGATCAACGCCCAGAACACCAGCTCGAGGGTGGCCGCACCGTAGGTCGTCACCACCTCGCTGATCTGCCGATTGTCTTGGGAATGACCGAAATCCCCGTGCAGCAGCCCGCGGATGTACTCCCAGTACTGGGTCAGGATCGGCCGGTTCAAACCAGCCGCTTCCTTGCGCACTTCGATCTGTTGCTGGGTCATGCGTCCGCCCATTGCCGCGCTGATCGGATCGCCGATCACCCGCATCAGGAAGAACACGACCGTCACCAGAATCCACGCGGTCGGCAGAATCAGTAGTAGCCGAATCCCCAAGTACCGCAACAACGCCAGCTGCCGAGAGTCCCCGCCACCCCCCTTGACGCGGCGCGGCAGCCCGAGCCGCCGGGCCCGAGGCGGTGCCGTTTCGAGCGACCTGCGAGCAGTCGCTAGCGATGCCGTTTCGAGCGACCTGCGAGCAGTCGCTAGCGATGCCTCGAGCCCGGCTTCACCGGATGTCACTTGCTCAGTACCGTGTAGCGGAACTTGAACGAGGCATCGAGTGTCTGCGGCACCCCCTGGACCTTGGGATTGGATACCGCGATCTGCTTGCCCGACAACAGCGGCAGCGTCGGCAGGAAGTTCTGCGCGAGATCACGCTGCACCGCTTCGATCAGCTTGACCCGCTTGTCCTTGTCCGGTTCGGTCGTCTCAGCGCTCAACTGCGCGGTGATGCCGGGATTCTCGAAGTGCGACTGCAGGAAGTTGTTCGGCGCGAAGAACGGGGTCAGGTAGTCGTCTGCGTCCGGGTAGTCCGGGAACCAGCCGAAGTGGTAGAGCGGGTACCCGTCGCGGGCCCGTTCCTTCTGGTAGGTGACCCATTCGGTGGATTGCAGGTTGACCTTGAACAGCCCGCTCGCCTCCAGCTGCGACTTGATCGCCGCGTACTCCTCGGAGCTGCTGGAGCCGTAGTGATCCGGGTTGTACTGGAGGTTGAGCTCGACCGGTGTCGCAACACCTGCGTCGGTGAGGAACTTGGCGGCCGCTTCCTTGTTGGGCTTCGCGCCATAGAGCTCCTGGAGCGGCTCGGCCGCACCCGGCATGCCTTGTGGCACATACCCGTACGCGGGCTGATAGGTGTTCTTGTAGACACCCTCGGCCAGTGCGGGACGGTCGATCGAGGAAGCGACGGCCTTGCGTACCGCGAGCTTCTGCTCCGGGGTGCCACCCGGCATGGTGTTCATGTTGAACACGATGTACCGCAGCTCACCGCCGGGGCCGTCGTCCACCTTGACCTTGTTGTTGCCGCGCAGCGACTCGATATCGGTCGGCGTGAAGGTCCGGTAACCGACGTCGAGCGCGCCGTTCTGCAGGTCGAGCTTCATGTTGTCGGAGGTGGCGTAGTACTTCGTCGAAACCGTCGTGGTCTTCGGAGTCCCGAGAATGCCCTTGTAGTCCGGATACGCCTTGTACTCGACCAGCTTGTTCTTGTCGTAGCTCGCGATGGTGTACGGCCCGGAGTAGCCCTTGGCCTTCACCACGTCCTCGTCGGCCATCACCTTGTCGGCCGGGAAGACCTTCTCGTCCACGATCGGACCGGCCTGGGTCGGCAGGATCGCCGGGAAGGTCTGGTCGTTGGCCACCTTCAGCGTGAACGCGACGGTCAGGTCATCGATGACGTCGGTCTTGTCCAGGTTGCCGAGCAGCGAGGCGGGTCCGTTGGGATCGTTGATCTTGAGCATCCGGTCGAACGAGAACTTGACGCTCTTGGCGGTAAGCGCGTTCCCGTTGGCGAACTTCAGTCCGGACTTCAGCTTGCAGGTGTACACGGTCGGCGTGGTGAACTCACACTTCTCCGCGGCGTCCGGCTTCGGCGTGGCATCGCCGGGGGCGAAGTTCAGCAGGTACGAGTAGATCTGGGTCTCGACCAGCAGCGATCCGTTGTCGTATGCCGCGGCCGGATCCAACGAAAAGATCTTGTCCGTGGTACCGGCAACCAACCCGGCACCGTCACTACCACCACCGGTACGACCGGAACCACAGCCCGCGATCGCGGAAACGGCAAGCGCCGCCACCCCGACCGCAGCGATCCGTTTCGTTTGATTCCTTCGCCCAGGCTTCTTTGAAACCAACATCAGGCCCCACTTCTCGAGCGCCGCACCACGTTCTCCTGGATCACAGGCCCGGTACGGACACGGTGAACTTCCGATATAACCGGGACCGTACCCACGAACCATTTCCGACAGGTTGCATTTTCAAAGAAAAATTGCCGGGGTGTTATCAGTCGTTGCGTATGACGCAGAGGCGCCGCGCGCTCACCGGTCGAATGACCAGGTTCGCGCCGTCACCGCCGCGGCCATGTCTCGAAGACGCCATGGCACGAGAATCGGCAAGATTGAGCCGGCCCAAGGCGAGTGCGAGGCAAACCACCGCTGGAGAACTGGCCCCGAGTGCTCCCATATCGGGGGTGCTCGGTCGTCAGCGGTGGAACCGGGTGGCGGGGCTCGGCGGGGCCCGGTAGCGGGTGCGCACCGACGGCGCGGAAGCCGTCGGTGAGCAGAGCCAGGTGACGACGCCAGGCGTCGGGTGTGTGGTCGACGCCTTGACCAGACCGTCAAGTTATTGATTCGAAGGAGTAACCATGTCGAAGACGATTGCTGTGTTCGGGGCGGGTCCGGGATTCGGCCGAGCCGTCGCGCACCGGTTCGGGCCATCAAGAACGGCTCAGCGCTCAGGTACGACTCAGCGCGCAATCAAGGGCGACTCAGCGCGCTCGCATTCGCGTTGTCACTCAACAGCATTGCCTCGGACTGGCCGGTGAGCATGCCCTCCAGCACGTTCTTGCCGATCGCCGCCTCGGTGGGCAGCGCGATCGGGTAGTTGCCGTCGAAGCAGGCGCAGCACAGCCGGGAGCGGGGCTGCTCGGTCGCGGCGATCATGCCCTCGGTCGAGATGTAGCCGAGGGTGTCGGCGCCGATCGAGCGGCGCACGCCTTCCACCATCTCGTCGAAGCTGCCTTCCGCGCCGGTGCCGTTGGCGATCAGCTCGGCCCGCGAGGCGAAGTCGATACCGTAGAAGCACGGCCACTTCACCGGCGGCGAGGCGATCCGCACGTGGATCTCCAAAGCGCCTGCCTCGCGTAGCATCCGGATCAACGCGCGCTGGGTGTTGCCGCGCACGATGGAGTCGTCCACGACGATGAGCCGCTTGCCGCGGATCACCTCGCGCAGCGGGTTGAGCTTGAGCCGGATGCCGAGTTGCCGAATGGTCTGGCTCGGCTGGATGAAGGTGCGCCCGACGTAGGCGTTCTTCATCAGGCCCTGTCCGTAGGGCACGCCCGAACCCTGGGCGTAGCCGACCGCGGCCGGAGTGCCGGATTCGGGGACCGGGATCACCAGGTCGGCCTCGATCGGATGCTCCTTCGCGAGCAGCCTGCCGATCTCCACCCGGGTGGAGTGCACCGAGCGGCCGGCGATCGTGCTGTCCGGCCGGGCCAGGTACACGTACTCGAAGACACAGCCCTTGGGCTCGGGGTTGGCGAAGCGCGACGAGCGCACGCCCTCGGAGTCGATCGCCAACAGTTCGCCCGGCTCGATGTCACGCACGAACGCCGCACCGACGATGTCCAACGCGGCCGTCTCGCTGGCAACAACCCAGCCACGATCGAGCCTGCCGAGACACAACGGACGCACGCCGTGCGGGTCGCGCGCGGCGTAGAGGGTGTGCTCATCCATGAAGGTGAGGCAGAACGCGCCCTTCAGCGTGGGCAGCAGTTCCATGGCGGCCTGCTCGATGCTCGAGTCGGCGGCGGCGTGCGCCAGCAGCGCGGTCACCACATCGGAGTCCGACGTCGCGGCGATCGGCGCGGGACGACCGTTCATGACCGGGGCGCCGATCAGCCCGAGTTCCCTTGCGCGACCGGCCAATTCGGAAGTGTTGACCAGATTGCCGTTGTGGCCCAAGGCAAGTCCGGAGCCGACGGCGGTGGTGCGGAAGATCGGCTGCGCATTCTCCCATGTCACCGCGCCGGTGGTGGAGTAGCGGCAGTGGCCAATGGCGATATGGCCCGGCATGGCGGCCAGGGTCTGCTCGTCGAATACCTGGCTGACCAGCCCGAGATCCTTGAAGACCAGGATCTGTGAGCCGTCGGAAACAGCGATGCCCGCCGCCTCCTGACCACGGTGTTGCAATGCATACAGGCCGTAGTAAGTGAGCTTGGCCACGTCCTCACTCGGCGCCCAGACTCCGAAGACGCCACATTCTTCACGTGGCTCGTTCTCGTCCTGATCCGGAGGGGCGGGGATACTGTCGACCGGCAATTCGGCGTTGGTCACCATTTGCTCCCTGTTCGGGCGGGCTGGGGGCAACCGTCATTCTACGGGTGTTTTTCCATGCGTGATCACCGACACCGCATCCGCGCAGCAATCGCCTTGCCGAGCTGCCGAATTCCGACACGGTCAGCTGTTACCGTGCCTGCGGTGACGACTACGGACAGCGCGGGCGCGGGTGGGAGCACAGCAGGCGGCAGTACGGGTGAACCGCAGCGGCGCCGCTGGGCTCGCATGGTGTTGCTCCCGGTCCTCGTACTGACGCTGCTGACGACGTTGCTCGGCATCATGTACCTGGACTATGTCGTCGATCCGGAAAAGAATTTGCACGACTTCCCGATCGCGCTGGTCAACCAGGATGTCGGGGACACCCTGGGCGCGCCCGGCCAGGAGCAGCGCGTCAACTTCGGCGACCAGGTGGTCAAGGGGCTGAAGCAGGCCGTGCCCAGCGACGAGATCGACCTGCGAGTAATCGGCATCAACGAGGCCCAGCTGCAGATGCAGAACGGAAAGATCTACGGCGCCATCATCATTCCGAGCGATTTCAGCAAGCGGCTCGGCATTTTCGGTGTCGGCAGCGTGGTTCCCGGCGACATCGAGCGTCCGATCATCACGCTGCGGACCAACCCGCGCACCGGCGCCTTTGCCACCGAGATCGTCAACCGCATCGGCGCCCAGGCCCTGCCGCAGGTGAACACACAGGTCGGCAAGCAGCTGACCGATCAGGTGAAAGCACAGCTGACGCCGCCGCCCGGCGGGGCGCCCGCACCGGAGCTGACCGGAGCCACCCGGGTCGCACTGGCGAATCCGCTGCAGATCGTCGTCGAACCGTTCCGTCCGCTGCCGAGCGGCACCGGCCAGGGCCTGACCGCCTTCTTCTTCGCGCTGTTGCTGCTGCTGGCCGGGCTGGTCGGCTCGATGACCATTCACACGATGGTCGACGCGGCGCTCGGTTTCGTGCCGACCGAGTACGGGCCGTGGTTCGTGCACTTCCCGCCGACCCCGATTTCCCGGTTCCACACGCTGCTCATCAAGTGGGGCGTGATGGTGTTGACCGCGAATATCGTGGCTGTGATCTTCCTCATCATCGCCAAGGCGCTCGGCATGCCGATCGACCATCCGCTCGGGCTGTTCCTGTACAGCGCGTTGGCGATCATCGCTGTCGGCATCACCGGTCTGTCGATACTCGCCGCGATCGGCTCCGCCGGCCTGCTGGTGAACCTGATCTTGTTCATCATCCTCGGCCTGCCCTCCTCGGGCGGCACGGTGCCGATCGAGGCCACCCCGAAGTACTTCGGCTGGCTGGCCCAGTTCGAGCCGATGCATCAGGTGTTCCTCGGCGTGCGCGCAATCCTGTATTTCGACAACAACTTTTCCGCCGGACTGTCCCGCGGCGTATGGATGGCCGTGCTCGGCCTCGCCGTCGGCCTGGTCTTCGGCACGGTCATCACTCACTACTACGACCGCAGGGGCCTGCACCGCGGCGCCGCAGCCGCCCCCGCCGCGGCCTGACGTCGGTACCGGCCACAGCATCGATAGCCGACGTCTGAGCACGAGCTAGCCCGCGGTCGCATCCGCGGTGTCGCCGTCGGGTTGTTCGCCGAGGCGCATCGCGTAGACCCGTTCCAGGAAGTCGCGGTGGGCGCGCAGGGTGGCGTCGAGGAGTTCACGCCAGGTTCTTCGATCGATTCGCTGATCACTGACCAGCGAGGACAGTGAGGCTGGGCGCAGTTTGTCGATGTGGTCGACGATGACGGTGAGGCGGCGGCGCGGGAATTGCGCACCGATGCGCGGGTTTTCGTTGAGGAAGGTGTCGAGCGCGTAGAGGTAGTTGATCGCGCGGTTGTACTCCTCGTCGGTGAGGTGATAGTCCATCCGCTTGATCTCCACGATCCAGAGCTCCCCCGCGTCGTGCAGCAGGACGAAATCGGGCTCACGCCTCTCGCTGCCGATCGCGGTGGTGACCAGGACGGCGCCGAATTTCTGCTTGTACCAGCGCTCGAAGCTGGCGCGGACGCGTTGGAGCGATTCGTTCATGCCCAGCGGAGTCCACTCCGGGGCCAGCAGCCATGGCGCCCGTTCGATCAGCTCTTGGAAAGGACGCTCCAGCGAGCGGCGGTCATCGATCAGGCTCTGCAATCGGTTCACCACGGCGACCCGCTCGGAGGCGATCTGGCCGAGCGAATACACCTCGGCGACCCGCGCCGTTTCGAACAGGGCGACGACGACATCGAGCTGATTGTCGGTGTCTTCAGCGACCTCCTTCAGGGTTTCGAGCAGGCTGCGCTGCGGACCGAGCGACAGCGCGAGCCGGACGATGCTCTCGACGTGGACGGTGTCCTCCAGCGCGGCCCGATCCTTGTTGTTCACCAGGATTCGCGCAGCATCCATCACCGACTTCCGAAATACCCTGTCCTGCGGCGCAATTGCCTGCAAGGTCGCGTGAATTCCCGATCGCTCGACGAACTCCTCCCAGACGCGCCGCTTGACAGAACTCTCGCCGAGCCTGCCGAGCTCGCGTACCAAGGTACGGCCCCATACCGAAAGCGCCTCGCCGCGTTCGGAATTCCAGATGATGTCTTGCCGATCGGAGCGGACCAGATCTTCTTCGTCGTCCAGCCAGTCCACGTGCACAGCGCCGACCAGGTAGGAGCGCAGCTTGAACTCGCCGGTGAAGCCTGCGGCAATCCCGAAGTCACGGGTCTGCGCGACCAGTTTGCCTCGGGCATAGATCCGGACGCCCGCCATCGCCTCGTCCCGGTACGGCTGCTTGGCATAGGCCGCCCATCCGGTCACCGGAAGGAACCGGTCGCCGATCCACACCGGCCGGGTCCCGACATCGATCCTGGTCTCCTCCATCACATCGACGGACAGGTCCCGCAGCACGAAATTCTGCGGCGTGTCGCGCACGGCGATGCTGTTGTGCACCCGCACTTGCCAATCGCTGCGCTCGAGCCCGAATCGCGATGCCAGCTGACGACTGAGTTCGGCGCCGGAACCGACCCGCTTGCGCAGGAAGTCGCGCAGGATCACGGTCGTGCCGCGCTCGTCACTGAAGGTGCCCTCCCGCGGGCCCGGCCGCGGGTGGTAGTCGCGTTCGGTGTCCGAAAGCATCTCGTCCAGGCTCATCACGATGTTCGCCACCGGCCAGCCCTGCGGGGTCCGCTCCGCGTCACCGCCACCGACCGACACCACCTCGATGGTTCGGCAGATTCCGAAGGCCGCCAGTTTGCCGATCCCCTTCCGGCCCATGACCGGTCTATCGAGCCGTCGCGATAGGTCGGTGCCGACCCGCAGCCGACGGTCCGACCCGACCATCAGGTAATGCTTGTTGATCTCGTCGGACGTCATGCCGTGGCCGTTGTCCCGCACCATTATTCGATAGGGCGGGTGTTCGGCGGCCTGGAGCGTCCCGGCCAGAGTCACGCCCCACGGCAGTGACACCTCCACCTCGGTGGCGTCGGCGTCGTAGGCGTTGGCGATCAGCTCGGCCAGCACCGCGGAAACACGGTCGTAGAGCCGAATTCCGAGTTTGTCGATGGTGAGTCGACTGATCCGCATCGTGTACTTGTGTGGCAGGGCATCATTTCCGTTGTTCATGTCTGCGACCCCAATCGCCCGAACGTGGTAGCTGATTGTCCGCTTGACCCCATCCTCGTCCAAGCGGTTGTCGGGGGCCTGAACTTCTGACCACCAGTTCATAACGGGCGGTTCGGTTCCGGCTCGCCCAGGCAGCTACCCGGCAACGATCGTCAGTCCGAGGACACTCGCACGATCGGCAGCCAGTGGGCAACCTCGCCGGCGCGGCTGCCGGATGCGGTTGCCGCCCCGACGTCTACCGCTACCGCGAATTCGAGCAGCCCGGTAGCCAACAGCAGCCAGGTGCGCGGGTCGGTTTCCACAACGTTCGGTGGTGTTCCCCTGGTGTGGCGCGGCCCCTCGATGCATTGGACCGCCACGTAGGGTGGTACCCGGACCTCCACCGAATGGCCCGGCGCCGAGGCGGCGAGGGTGCGCGCGGTGGTGCGCACGGCGGCGGCCAGATCGGTCCGGGCAGGCTGCGGCACCGATTCATCGCGCAACCAGTCGGCCACCGCGGCCACCGCCGCCCTGACCTCTGCCGGATCCACCGTTCCACGTCCCGCCACGACCAACGAGGTTACTGAAACGCGCGGCGCAGCGGGTTGCCCGGTATTGCCGAGCACGATGTAGCCGAGATCTTTCGCGACAAGGTAGAGACGATCACGCCGCCACAATTAATGGCCAGATGCAAGAGGGCTGGGGCGGTGCTGCTGTCGGCGCGGCGACGCAACCATCCGAATACGAGACCGCCTACCGCAGTGGCGGCGATCGAAGCAGGCACGCTATCGCCCGCGGCGCGAGCGGACTGGATGTGCCACAGTCCGAAGGTCGCCGCGCCGAGCAGTCCACCGGAACGTGGACCGAAAGCGTTGTCCAGCAGTGGATCCAGGGTGGCCCGGAAGATCAGCTCCTCGCTGTACACGGTGCCGATCGGGATGTGCACGGCGATCCATTCGGCGGGCGACACCTCCGGGCTGCGATCGGCAACCGCGGCAAGCGTGCTCCGCACGGCCGGAATGGCAAGGGCCGCACCATAACCAGCGGTGACAACGCTCGCCGCTACGAGCCCGACACGCAGGCGGCGCCCGGACCACCAGTTCGGCCGACCGCCGAACGCGGCGGCGTAACTTGTCGCGAATCCGGCATTGGCGGCCGTGCGACCGCGCATGCCGAGCCGCAGCCGTGGCAGCACCACATTGCTCCACAGCAGCGGGGCTGCAACGGCAGCAACGATTCTCGGGATACCCCCGGTCACTTGATCTCCCGCTCGTAGTCCTCCGCGGCCTCGATCTGCACCCGGATCTTGTCGGACTGTTCCGCGGTCCAATCCGGCGGCGCGGCGACCGCCGCCCAGCCGTCCACCACCAAACTGCCGTAGCGGTGTCCGTGACCGTCGGACACGCCCTGCGCGTTGGTGAGATCGGCGGCCACCTGCCAGAACGTGACGAACGGCCACCAGCGCATCTGCGAGGACACATCCGAGCCGCGCGGCTCCGACAGCCAATCCGGTTGCGAGAAAATCAGATCCGTCGACCACCAGACGATCGGGTCGGAAGCGTGCTGCAAATAGGCGATGCGCGGGGCGCGCCATTCGGACGATGGCCGTGCGAGATCCGCACTGTCGGAGGCGAAGCGGACCACGAGCCCGTCCGCGTACACCGGCTGCACCTCCCGGGAGCCCGGGTCGCGCCGCGAAACGAACTGTTCCCACAGTCGATTCGAGTTCGGCGGGCCGACCCACAGCGCGCCGTCCACCTTCGATCGCAGATCGGCCAGCCCGTCGAAGGCCGCCTCCGAGCCCTGCGAGCCCAGGCTCTCGCCGTACACCAGCAACTTCGGCCGAACATCCGGCGGGCGGGCCGACCAATGCTCGTAGACCGCGTCGAACAGCTGCCTACCAGCCGTCGCGGCCTTGCTGCGGTCCGCGAGGAACGACAGCACGCTGGGCAGATACGAATACTGCGTCGCCACGACCGCGGTATCGCCGCCGTACATGTACTCGATCGCACCGGCCGCCATCGAATTCACCCACCCGGTGCCGGTGGTGGTGACCACCACGAGCGCCTTCCGGTCGAACGCACCGGTGCGTTCGAGTTCGGCGACCGCGAGCTCCGCGGGCGTCTGGGGACTGACCGCCGATTCCAGGCCCACATACGCCCGGATGGGCTCGCGGGCCGGTTTACCGGTGACGGCGGCGATCTGACCGGCCGACGGCGCGTGCGAGACGAACCACCGTCCCTCGAAACCAAGCGAGTCCCATTTCGCCAGCGACGCAGGGCTGCCCGAGCGTTCGGGCTGCGTCGGCTGTGCCGCATTCGGCGAGGTGTGGTCGTTCTGCACGCTGAACGCCGAGTTGGCCACCGCGAAGAACGCGCGTGAGGCCACACCGTTGAACATGGTCACGATCAACACCACGAGCACCAGGAAACCGGCCGTCGGCGCCAGCTCGCGCGGCACCCGCACCCAGCGATTGAGCTGGCGGGCCAGGAACAGAATGATCTCGCGCAGCGTCCGATACACCGCGACCACCGCCGCACCCACGGCCACGCTGAGCAGCCCGGTGCGCAGATACGCCGGAGTGGTCGTACCCGTCATCCCCATCAGCGCGGTGATCTCACGCTGCCAGCGCGCCGACTGCACCAGCATGAAGGCCGCGCTCAACGCGCTGGTCAGTAAAACGGCGGATTTCACCGTGTAGCGCACCCAGGTCGGCGGCGCCGGAAACTTCAGCCGCGGCCGAACCCACAGGCGCAACAGCCATTCCAGCACACAGCCGAGGCCGTAGCCGAGCGCGGCATTGATGCCACTGATCAGGCCCTGGAACAGCCAGTCACGTGGCACCAGCGACGGCGTCACCGACAGCGCGAAGAACACCGTCGCGACGACCAGCCCGACATAATTCAGGTCGATGATGTCCTCGGCACGCCGCACCACGACGACGCCGCGGGCACGCAGCTTCGTCAGGGTCGTCGCGGTCTCGAGCACGGTCGGCTCAGCTTGACTGCACGGTGCGGAGGTCGGTCATGGGTGGCGTCGGCGGGTCCGTAGCGATCATCACCCGAACAGTATGGCGGTGTCTGATTTGCAGCGCCTGCGGCGCTGCGTGTTCGCGGCCCCGAAGGCTCGCGTCCGAGCAGCCGAGACTGGCGACTGCGTCGCGTGCGCTTCGGCCGCTCGGACGCGAGCCGGCCGCGAACGTCGCTCGTAAGACTCGCTCCGTGGTGGTTGGGTTGGTGTGGATGGTTGGGATCTACCAATTGCCCAGCTAACCAAGCGATTCCGCTGGTACGGCAACTACCCAATTCGCTCGAGTAGTTGTACGCGGTTGCGCGCGCCGCCGGGCCAGCAGACTTTTATCCATGAGCACACCCAACGCACAGCCGAAAACCACCTCGGCCTTCGTCGCGCAGGCCGCCATCGCGTTCGGCGTCAGCTTTTTCGGGGCGGGCGTCGGCATCTTCTATCTCCCACTGGACATCTGGCAGCGCGGCTTCCTCGCGATGGCCGTCCTGTTCCTGGTGACGAGCACCTTCACGCTGGCGAAGGTGGTGCGCGACCAGCAGGAAACCGCTACCGTACGCAGCCGCATCGACGAGGCACGGATGGAAAAGCTGATCGCGGAGCACGATCCGTTCAAGTCCGTCGCCTGACGACGCGCACCTGGGCGGGCCCGGCACACGAGGGGTCCGGGTCCGCTCGGGTGTCGCGTTCCTAATTTCAGCGCGCGCTCGCGCACGGCCGACTGCTCCAGGTAAACCCGGATTCGGTCCGACAGTTCGGCCGACCAATCCGGCGGCTGTGCGATCGCCGCCCAGCCGAACCGCTCGACGGCGCCGACAATCCGGCCGACGCCATCGCGTAGACGTGCTAAGACCGCTCCAGCCCCAGCCCCGATCAAATCGCGCTGGCCCCGAACAGCTTCGGCAGCGTGCCCTCGTGTGCGGCGCGCAATTCGTCCATGGGGATGGAGAATTGGCCCTGCACCTCGACCGAATCGGCGCCCTGGTCGACCACACCGATGCGCACCCACGGCAGATCGCGGGCGGTGCACATCTTGGTGAACCGAGTCTCCTCCGAGCGCGGCACCGCGACGAGCACGCGGCCGGCCGACTCGGAGAACAGCATCACGAACGAATCGGCGTCCTCGGGAAGCAGGATGCGGCAACCGGTTTCACCGGCAAGCGCGGCCTCGACCACGGCCTGGATCAGGCCGCCCTCGGACAGATCGTGCGCGGCGCTGATCATGCCGTCGCGCGAGCCGGCGGTCAGCACCTCGGCGAGCAGCTGCTCGCGGGCGAAATCGACCCTGGGTGGCACGCCACCCAGGTGCTCGTGCACGACCTGCGACCAGATGGACCCGCCGAACTCGTCGTGGGTGTCGCCGAGCAGGATCAGCGTCTCGCCGGGCTCCAGGCCGAGGCCGGTCGGGATGCGCCGGTGCACGTCGTCGATGACGCCGAGCACGCCGACCACCGGGGTCGGCAGGATGGCGTCCTGGCCGGTCTGGTTGTAGAAGCTGACGTTGCCGCCGGTCACCGGAATGCCGAGGGCCACACAGCCATCCGCGAGACCGCGAACGGCCTGCTGGAACTGCCACATCACGCCAGGGTCTTCGGGGGAACCGAAGTTCAGGCAGTTGGTGACGGCCTTCGGCGTCGCGCCGGTGGTGGCCACATTGCGGTAGGCCTCGGCCAGCGCGAGCTGGGCGCCGGTGTAGGGGTCCAGCTTGGTGTAGCGACCCGACGCATCGGTGGCCAGCGCGATGCCGCGGCCGGTCTGCTCGTCGATCCTGATGACGCCCGCGTCGGCATGCTCGGCGAGCACGGTGTTGCCGCGCACGTAGCGGTCGTACTGCTCGGTGATCCACTTGCGGCTGCACAGCTGCGGGCTGGCAAGCATCTGCAGCAGGGTTTCGCGCAGCTCGTCGGGGGTCTTCGGGCGGGTGAGCCTGTCGGTGCTGTCGGCGATGAGCTCGTCCTGCTCGTCGGGGCGCTGCACTGGACGCTCGTACACCGGGCCCTGGTGGGCGACGGTGCGCGGCGGCACGTCGACAACGGTCTCGCCGTGCCAGCTGATCACCAGCCGGTCGCCGTCGGTGACCTCACCGATCACCGTGGCCAGCACGTCCCACTTGTGACAGACGGCCATGAACGCGTCCACGTTCTCCGGCGTGACGACCGCGCACATGCGCTCCTGCGATTCGCTGGAGAGCACCTCGGCCGGGGTCATGCCGGTGGCGCGCAGCGGCACCTTGGTCAGGTCGATGTGCATGCCGCCGTCACCGGCCGCGGCCAGTTCCGAAGTGGCGCAGGACAATCCGGCGCCGCCGAGGTCCTGGATGCCGACCACCAGCTTGGCCGCGTACAGCTCGAGACAGCACTCGATGAGCACCTTCTCGGTGAACGGGTCGCCGACCTGCACGCTCGGCAGCTTCTTGCGGCCGGTGCCGGACTCGTCGCCGGAGAAGGTGTCCGAGGCGAGCACCGAGACGCCGCCGATGCCGTCGAGCCCGGTGCGCGCACCGAACAGGATGATCTTGTTGCCGGCGCCGGAGGCGAAGGCCAGGTGCAGGTCCTCGACTCGCATCACGCCCGCGCACAGCGCGTTCACCAGCGGATTGCCTTGGTAGGACGCGTCGAACACGGTCTCGCCGCCGATATTCGGCAGGCCGAGTGAGTTGCCGTAGCCGCCGACGCCGCGCACCACACCGTCGACAACGCGGCGGGTATCGGCCGCGTCCGCCGCACCGAAGCGCAGCTGATCCATCACCGCGATCGGTCGCGCGCCCATCGCCATGATGTCGCGCACGATGCCGCCGACACCGGTGGCCGCGCCCTGATACGGCTCGACGTAGGAGGGATGGTTGTGGCTCTCCACCTTGAAGGTGACCGCCCAGCCGTCGCCGACATCGACGACGCCCGCGTTCTCACCGATGCCCGCGAGCATGGAGGCCCGCATCTCGTCGGTGGTGGTTTCGCCGAAGTAGCGCAGATGCACCTTGGAGGACTTGTAGGAGCAGTGCTCGCTCCACATCACCGAGTACATAGCCAGTTCGGCGTCGGTCGGCCTGCGGCCGAGGATCTCCTTGATCCGCGCGTACTCGTCGTCCTTGAGACCTAGTTCCTTATACGGCTGCGCAGTGTCGGGAGTTGCTGCGGCTGCGCTGACGGTGTCGACCTGCGGAGTCACGGAGTACCAGGGTCCTTTCGGGCCGGGAGCGCGAAGCTGGGGATTCGCTCCAAAGTTTAGCCGTGGCCCTCGGTGGGCAGCGGGCCGCATCGACCGGCAGCCCGGATCGCCGGTTTCGAGTGCCGATACTCGCCCGCCGCGGCGACGATTTCCCGGTCCGGAATGTGACGCAGAACATGGTGTAAGTCCCGGCAAGTGGCTCAGGCCGGCACCCAAAGTGCGCCAACGCAACCGCTACGCTTTGGCGGTGAACGATCGATCGGGGGTTGCGGATCAGGCTGAGCAGCCCGCCACTTCGGAGAACGTGCGCTCGGATTCCGCAACCTCCGACATCGTGTCGCCGCTTTCGGCGATGTCGAACCGGCAGGTGCGCTGGCTCATCGGCGCCATCGGCCTGTTCGTCGTCTCGGTCCTCGTCTCGCTACTGGCGAGGTGGTGGAGCGGCTACATCGATCTGCAGGTCTACCGCAACGGTGCCCGGGTCTGGCTGGACAATGGCGAGTTGTACGGCCCGATGCCGCCGGTGATGGGGATTGGGCTGCCGTTCACCTATCCCCCGCTGGCCGCCCTGTTCTTCGCGCCGCTCGCACTGCTGCCGCTGCTGATCGCCGAGGTGCTGGTGCTCGCCACATCGGTAGCGAGCCTTGGCATCACGCTGTGGCTGGTGTTGTCGCGGCTGCGGCCCGAACTGGACCGACTTGCCATACTCACGCTGGTCATCATCGCGGTCGCGCTGGCGCAGACACTGGAGCCGATTCGGCAGACCTTCGGATTCGGACAGATCAATCTGGTGCTGATGGCCGCGATCACCATGGATTGTCTTGTCCGCAAACCATTCTGGCCGCGCGGCATGCTGATCGGCATCGCGGTGTCGGTGAAGCTGATCCCGGGCGGGTACCTGCTGTATTTCCTGCTGCGCAAGGACTGGAAGGCGGCGGGCACCGTGGTGGTGTCCGCGATCGCGGCGGTCGGGCTCGGATTCCTGCTCTTCCCCGGCGATTCGGCCGAATACTGGTTCCACACGCTGGCCGACACCGGCCGCATCGGCCCGCCGTATTACGCGGGCAATCAGTCGATCAAGGGCATGGCCTTCCGGCTCGGTGTCGCAGACTCTGCTGCGACCCTGATCTGGATCACGCTCTCGTTGGTGGCGATCGCACTCGCGGCGTTCTGGATGCGCAGGCTCATCGAGGCCGGCGCACAGGTGGCCGCGCTGATGGTCAACGCGGCGGCGATCCTGCTGGTCTCGCCGGTCTCCTGGTCGCATCACTGGGTGTGGATCGCGCCCGCCCTGGTGATGGCCGCCGACGCGATCGCGCGCGGCAGGCGCGGCCGCTGGTTCATCGGCACCGTCGCGGCCTTCACCGTGCTGTTCCTGATCGGCCCGCAGTGGCTGCTGCCACACCAGCAAGACCGCGAGCTCGGCTGGGCCTGGTGGCAGCAGATCATCGGCAGCAGCTACGTTTTCGCCACCCTCGGGGTGTTCGTGGTGGCCGTGGCCACCTACCGCCCGGTCGTGGCCGGGGTGAGGAACGCCGCCAGCGCCGCGGCGTAGGCCGAAACGTCTGCCGCACCCATGATTTCGCGGGCCGAGTGCATGGCCAGCTGGGCGGCGCCGACATCGACGGTGGACATGCCGGTGCGGGCCGCTGTCATCGGGCCGATGGTGGAACCGCAGGGCAGATCGGCGCGGTGCACATAGCGCTGCAGCGGCACCTCCGCCTGGGCACAGGCCAGCGCGAACGCGCCGGCGCCCGCGGCATCGGTGGCGTAGCGCAGGTTCTGGTTGACCTTGAGCACCGGGCCGCCGTTCACCTCGATCCGGTGCGCCGGCTCGTGCCGGTCCGGATAGTTGGGGTGCGTCGCGTGCGCCATATCACCTGAGGCGCACACGGATCCGGCCAGCGCGGCCAAATACTCGGCCCGACCGCCACCGCGGGACAGCACGATGCGCTCGAGCACCGCCGGCAGTAGATCCGACTGGGCGCCACGATCGGACTGGCTGCCGACCTCCTCGTGGTCGAACATCGCAAGCACCGCAATGGCGTCGCCCGGTTCGTCGATCGCCGCGAGGAACGCGCGCAACCCCGCGTAGCAGGTGCCCTGGTTGTCCAGCCGCGGCGCGCTCACCAGATCGCGGTCACGCCCGACCAATCGGCTCGGCGCCAGGTCGTGGGTCATCAGCTCCCAGCCGAGCACCTGGCCGGGATCGACCTCCGCGTGCTCGGCGACGAACTCGAGGAACGAACGCGGTTGCGCGCCGAGACCCCAGATCGCGTTGACGTGCCGCTGCGGATCCAGCGTGACACCGCGACGATCCTCGGACAGGTGGATCGCCAGTTGCGGCACCCGCAGGATCGGCTCGTCGATACGAACTAGACTGTCGTGCAACACATTTCCGTCGCGCACGCTCAAACGGCCGGAGATGCCGAGCTCCCGGTCCAACCAGGAATTCAGCCAGGCGCCGCCATAGGGTTCCAGCCCGACCAACTGCCAGCCCGCTACGGCCAGGTCCGGGTGCTGCTTGACGCGCAGGTTCGGGCTGTCGGTGTGCGCACCGACGACCCGGAACGGCGTAGTCCCGGACGAGTCGGCGGTCGCCCAGGCAACCAGCGAGCCGCCGCGCACCACGTAGTGGCGACTCGGCCCGTCCGAGGGCCACGGCTGCGATTCCGGCAGCCGGGTGAAGCCGTTGGCCTCCAATTCTCGGGCGGCCGTCCGGCACACGTGGAACGGCGAGGGCGACTCGTCGATGAACGCGCACAACCCGGCGGCCGTGGCGGCGGTACTGGAAACGGGCATGCCTGCGATCCTAGGCAGACCCCGCGACGCACCCAGCAGCGCGCGAGCGAACCGGCCTACGACTCGGCCGCGCTCGGCTCGCCGATGACCGATCCGGTAGCGGTTCGCCAGTACTTCGGCACGGGTAGGCAGCCGCGGCATCACATGGTTGACGACTCCCACGTGTACCGCATCCGGGTTCGACACAACCGCTTCGATCGGCCCGAACTAATTCTGTTCGGAAACACAACCGAAGGAACGGTATTCCGCTCACTCGTCACGCGGCAACCGGACGTACGAGGAATTCATCGGACGATTACATCCCATGATTTACATTTGCATCAATTCGTCGAAAACGTCGCATCACCGAAACACCAGGTCGATGAAACGCCGAGCCGATCGGACACTAAGTCGCGGAAACGAGTTCGAGTAATCGCATCAGCTCGGCGTAACGGCGCGCACCCATCCGGGCCCGCAGTTGCTGCTCCGCGCGCACCTCCTCAGCACGCACCGACTCGACCAAATCGACTCCGAGCCTGCTCAGCCCGATCAAAATTCGGCGCCGATCGTCCTCGGCGGCCAGTCGGAAGATCAGGCCACGTTCGGCGAGGAAGTCGGCGTGCCTGGTCGCCGACGACGGCGCCAACTGTGACCTGGTCGCTAATTCGCTCATGGTGATGCCGGTCTCATCGGAGAGATTCGACAGCATCGACCATTGATCGGCGGAGAGTTGCCGGGCGCACAGTGCGTCATCGAGGTGACCAAGCCAACGACGTTCCGCGGCACGCAGCGCACCATGCAGCGTGGAATATCCGCCTACCATGGTCGTCACTATTTCCTGCCTGCCATGAATTTCGCTCGAACGAGAACGAACGAGAAGAAGAGTACCGAATGCCGGCGTTCGGCGAGAGCCCAGACGGGACCGCCGAGGTCCTGAACATCGTTCCGATGCAGGGTCCCGGCGGTATCGTGGCGCCCTCCAGTGACGCGGCAATATCCCTCGCGGTGGACGAAATCAACGACGCCGCAGGAATTCTCGGGCGCGAAATTCATACCACGAATATCGACGGCGGGCGGGCGCCTAGGGAGGTGGCCGACGAGGTGGGAACCAGGCTATCCAACCGTGCTACATCGCGCGTGCGGAAGGCGTCGAGTTCGAGATCATCGACCGCATCGTTCGACCCGACCACCACGCGCGGGTCTTACGAGCACCGTTCGCGGCCGGCTCGCGTCCGCGCGAAGTCGCGACCAATTCGATCCAGCCGAGTGGCCGAAGCGCATGCGACGCAGTCGCGAGTCTCGGACGCTCGGACGCTCGGACGCTCGGACGCTCGGACGCTCGGACGCTCGGACGCTCGGACGCTCGGACGCTCGGACGCTCGGACGCTCGGACGCTCGGACGCTCGGACGCTCGGACGCTCGGACGCTCGGACGCTCGGACGCTCGGACGCGAGCCAACTACGCAGAGACCAGGGTGTCCAGCACCGAGAGGAACAGGCCGAGGCCATCGTCGCTCGGGCCGGTCAGCGGTTCGGTGGCGTGCTCGGGGTGCGGCATCAGGCCGACTACGCGACCGTTGGCCGAGGCGATACCCGCGATACCGCGCTGCGAGCCGTTCGGGTTGGCGCCCGCGTAACGGAACACCACCCGGCCCTCGCCCTCCAGCTCGTCGAGCACGGCGGTCGAGGCCTGGAACCGGCCCTCGCCGGACTTCAGCGGGACCAGGATCTGGGCGCCGGGCTCGTACCGCGAGGTCCATGCGGTATCCGCCGACTCCACGCGCAGCCATTCGTCGCGGCAGATGAAGTGCAGGCCCTCGTTGCGGGTCAGCGCGCCGGGCAGCAGGCCGGCCTCGCAGAGCACCTGGAAGCCGTTGCAGATACCGAGCACCGGCAGGCCCTGGCTCGCGGCGCGGACGACCTCGCCCATCACCGGCGCGAACCGGGCGATGGCGCCGGCGCGCAGGTAGTCACCGTAGGAGAAACCGCCGGGCACGACAACCGCGTCGACCTGCTTCAGGTCAGCGTCGGCATGCCACAGGCTGACCGCCTCGGCGCCGGCCAGCCGCACCGCGCGGGCGGCGTCGACGTCGTCGAGCGTGCCGGGAAAGGTGATGACCCCGATGCGCGCCGTCATGAGACGCGAACGACCTTCCATTCCTCGATCACGGTGTTGGCCAGCAGCGCCTCGGCGATCTGTTCGAGCTCCGCATCGCTGACACTGTCGTCGATGTCGAGTTCGAATCGCTTGCCCTGCCGCACATCCGAGACTCCAGCGAATCCCAGACGCGGCAGCGCGCCGGCGATTGCCTGCCCCTGCGGATCCAGGATCTCGGCCTTCGGCATCACCTCGACCACGACTCGTGCCACGCGTTGCTCCTCAGGTGGTATTGGGGTTACCTGAGCAGCGTAGTTGTCCCGGCTGTCCGTGCTAGCTGCGGGGTCGGGTCAAAATCGGCATGCTGCCAATAGCATGGCAGCATGCGCATAGCCCACTTCGGCCATTCATGCATCCTCGTCGAGCTGCTCGGCAAGAAGGTCCTGTTCGATCCGGGTAACTTCTCGCACGGCTTCGAAGGCATCACCGGTCTGGACGCCATCGCAGTCACCCACCAGCACCCCGATCACATCGACCCGCGCCGCATCGAGGCGCTGATCGAGGCCAATCCCGGCGCGCGGCTGCTCGCCGACCCGCAGACCGCGCTGCAGCGCGGTGAACCGTGGCAGGCGGTGCACGCGGGAAATGTCCTTGCCCTCGGTGACCTGCAGATCACCGGTGGCGGCGGCAGGCATGCGGTGATCCACCCGGAAATCCCGGTGATCGACAACACCGTGTTCCAGCTCGGCACCCCGGACGACCCCGCGCAGCTGGTCCACCCCGGCGACTCGCTGTGGGTGCCGCCGGTGCCGGTCGGCGTGCTCGCGCTACCGGCCGTGGCCCCGTGGATGCGGATCAGTGAGGCGGTCGACTACCTGCGCGCGGTCGGTCCGCGCACCGCCTTCCCCATCCACTACGGCATCATCGCCACCGCGGCACAGGGCATCTACTTCGGCCGGTTCGCCGAAATGGCCCCGTCCGGAACAAATTTCAAGGTGATCGATCCCGAGGACTCGGCTGACCTGTAGCCCTCAGGCCCGCCCGGAATACGTGGTCAGGAACAGGGCTTCGGCCAGCGCCATGTGCTCGATCTCGCTGGGGTCCACGCTCTCGTTGGGGGCGTGGATCAGGCATTTCGGTTCCTCGACGCCGAGCAGCATGATCTCGGCGTCGGGGTAGGTGTCGGCGAAGACATTGCACAGCGGGATCGACCCGCCCTGCCCCTGCGTGGTCGCCGGTCGACCGTAGGAGGCGGCAAGCGCCGCCTCCATCGCGACGCGGGCCGGTCCGCCGCTGCCGGATTTGAACGCCGAGCCGGTGGCCTCGGTGTCCACGGTCAGCGTCGCCTGCCACGGCGTGTTGGCCTGTAAGTGCTCGGTGAGCGCTTGCAATGCCTGATTCGGATCGGTGCCCGGCGGGATACGCAGGTTGAGCCGGGCCCGCGCCGAGGGCTGGATGGAGGCGGACGAGCCGACCACCGGTGGCGCGTCGATGCCGAGCACCGTCAAAGCCGGTCGCGCCCAGAGCATGTCGGCGACGGTGCCGTCCCCGGTCAGCTCGACGCCGCCGAGCACACCGGCGTCGGCGCGGAACTGCTCCTCCGGATACTGCGCGCCCGGCCACTTCTGGCCGCTCGGCAGGCCGGACACGGTGGTGTTGCCGTGTTCATCTCGCAGGGTGGCGAGCACATGGATCAGCGCGGCAAGCGCGTCCGGAGCCGGACCGCCGAACATGCCGGAATGCACCGGCCCGGACAGGGTTTCGACCGTGATGACGACATTCACGGTGCCGCGCAGAGTTTCCGTGAAGGTGGGCACGCCGACGGCGAAATTTCCGCAGTCGGCGACCACGATCGCGTCCGCGCGCAACAGCTCCGGGTTGGCCTCGACGAACCGCTCGAGCCCGCCGGTGCCCTGTTCCTCGGAACCCTCTGCCACCAGCGTGATTCCGAGCGGCACGTCGGGACCGAGCGCCCGCAGCGCGGTCAGGTGCATGACGATATTGCCCTTGCAGTCGGCACTGCCGCGCCCGTACCAGCGCCCGTCCTTCTCGGTCAACTCCCAGACCGGGGTACGCCAGGCCGCAGCGTCCAGCGGCGGCTGAACATCGTAGTGGCAGTACAGCAAAACCTTCGACGCACCCGTGGGCGCAGGCCGCGAGGCGATGACCGCCCGACTGCCGTCGGGGGTTTCGTGCAGGCCCACCCTGGTCAGCCCGGCCGCGGCGAACGCGTCGGCCACCCACTGCGCGGTCCGGTGACATTCCTCCGGCGGGAACTGCCGGGCGTCGGCCACCGACTTGAACGAAACCAGCTGGGTGAGATCTGTTTTCGCCTGCGCCATCAGGGCCGCGACGCGCTCGCGCAGCTCGGCGATATCAGGTTCGTCGGAAGTCATGCCAGCGCCTCACTTGGTTGTGTTGTCGAACTTCATATCCTGCGACATACCTGCCCACCATCGCGGACGAGCGTGTCCGCGATGACCTTCGGGTAGCTCAGCAGCTACACCGTCATCGTCGGCGCGGGCCGCAGGCCGGCCACCGAGCTGGTGGTCATCAGGGGCCAGCGTCATCCAGGAGATGTACGCGGTCGCCTTCGCCGCCGCCTTCGTCGTCATCGCCGCTCCCTGCTGCCCGTTTCGGTTCGATCCGATCCCGCACACTCCAGAAGCGGCCCGCTACCTTGCCGCTACTGCACTCTGACACGAACCGGGAGGACCGAGAGGCTAATTCACCGGACCGAGCGGTCTGTGTCGCGAACCTCAGCACACTGAGCAGCCGGTCGTCTCGGCGAAGGACGACTGCATGGCACGCCGATCCGATAGGCGCCTTCGTCTACCGCGGTGCACCCGAATTGGTTCGGATCGACCTTCGCGGTATCGGGAAGGCAGTCCGCGATACGGCCGGAACCGATGCTCGATCTAGTATCAGACATCGCCTGCCCTATGACATGCTGATAGTCCAGGGTGTGAATAGTAAATGGTTAGCATCCATATTGTTTCGATGAATATGCAGGTACCGCAGCCAGTTTCGAATCGCAGATACTGTGATCCACCGCATGGCAAACATCAAGCGAGCCGATACTCGGGAGGACTTTTCGATGCCCGACACCCCAGATGCCGACGACCTGTTCACGCTGCCCGGCCTGAGCCGGACCGCGCCGAAATCCGGGTTCCCGATACGGGAGCTGTTTGCGCAAGTCGCCTACGAAATCGTGCACGACGAGTTGATGCTCGACGGCGTCTCGCGGATGAACCTGGCAACCTTCTGCACCACCTGGGTGGACGACCAGGCACGCAGGTTGATGGCCGAATCCATGGACAAGAACATCGTCGACAAGGATGAATACCCGCAGACCGCCGAACTCGAGCGCCGCTGCGTGCGCATGGTCGCCGACCTGTGGCACTCCCCCGACCCGGCACGCACGCTGGGCACCTCCACCACCGGATCCAGCGAGGCCGCGATGCTCGGCGGCCTGGCCGCCAAGTTCCGCTGGCGCCAGCGCGGCGGCACCGGGACACCGAACTTCGTCTGCGGTCCGGTGCAGGTGTGCTGGGAGAAGTTCGCCCGCTACTTCGATGTCGAGATCCGGCAGATCCCGCTGCGCGGGGACCGGTTGACCATGCACCCGGACGACGTGGCCGCCTACTGCGACGAGAACACCTTCATGGTGGTGCCGACCTTCGGCCAGACCTACACCGGACTGTACGAGAACGTCGAGGGCATCAGCAAGGCCCTCGACCAGCTGCAAGAGGTCAGTGGTCTGAACATCCCCATCCACGTGGACGCCGCCAGCGGCGGCTTCCTCGCGCCGTTCACCGCGCCGGACCTGATCTGGGATTTCCGGCTGTCCCGGGTGAAGTCGATCAACGCCTCCGGCCACAAGACCGGCCTGGCCCCGCTCGGCTCCGGCTGGGCGATCTGGCGCGAGGCCGCCGACCTGCCGCAGGAACTGATCTTCAATGTGGACTACCTCGGCGGCAGCATGGCCACCTTCAACCTCAACTTCTCCCGCCCCGGCGGGCAGGTGATCACCCAGTACTACGAATTCATTCGGCTCGGCCGCGCCGGATACACCCGGGTGCAGTCCCAGATCTATCGCGTCGCAAAGCATTTGGCCGCCGGTCTGCGCGAGCTCGGTCCGTTCGAAATGATCCACGCGGGTAACCCGCAACACGGCATCGCGGCCGTATCCTGGCGGCTGAAGGACGAACAGGACCAAGGCTTCAATCTCTACGACCTGTCGGATCGGCTGCGCACCCGCGGCTGGCTGATCGCCGCCTACCCGCTGCCGGCCGACCGCGAGAACGAAACCATCATGCGCGCCCTCATTCGACACGGGTTCACCATCGATATGGCCGAGATGCTGCTGTCGGATGTCATCCGCGGCATGAACCAGCTGGTAAAGCATCCGCTGACGTCGTCACTCACCAAGGAAGAGGCGGGCGGCTTCACCCACAGCGCGACCGCGGCCGTTCCGAGCGAGAAGGTGAAGCCCGCCAAGGCGAAATCGTCGCCGAATAGAGCTGGCGCCGAATAGGGTGCCGCCGCGCGCCGCCGCCCGGTCACGCCATTTGCGGGCGGCGGCGCCTCGCGTGGCGGTGCCGACCACACCACTCACACGGCTGTGTCGCTCACGCCGCCTGGGCTGCGGTGAACGATTCCCACCGGTACACACCGCAGGCAGCGCCGTGGAAAAGCGCGAGGTCGACCGCGTCGAGCAGGGCTTGGCGCGGGCCGGAGCGGCCCAGCTGAGCCGCCGAAACCGCGAGCCGCAGCACCCCGCCGCGGCGGGCGGTGCGACCGGCGCCCATCACCATGGCGCGACACCACCACGGTTCGGCTCGGAAGCCCTCGCCGATGCCGTACACGCGGGCCTTCTGCGCCACATTGCGTTCCAGATCGAGGATCGAGGTGAGGCTGAGCGCCAGCCGGAAGCCGACCTCCGGCAGCGCCTCGATGGCACCCGCCGAGGCATCCCAGCGCGGCGCGGCGAAGAGCCGGGTACGCAGTTCCACCTGCTCCATCACCCGGTCCGCGGCGGTGAGCCGCAGCCGCGCCTCGTGTCGAGGCAGCGTCGCGAACTCGGCGCGACGACGTTTGGTCGCCGCCTGGTCGTAGCCGTGCAGCACGATGGCATCGCCACGCGCGCGGCGACCACGCAGCCAGGATTGGGTCGCCGGATCGTCGACCAAGCGGTACTTCCCCCGCAGCCGCGGCGCCACCAACAGCGACAGCGGCACGCCACGAAGATCCATCTCCGCCGCGAATTCGATTGCCGCGTCCCGAGTGGTGTCCCGGATTCCGGAAACCGACACGATCAACTCAGCGTTCATGAATTCACGATGCCCGGGGTAGATGTACTGGGCGTGCAGCCCCGATGACCTGGCGAAGAACTCCCCGTCAAGCTCTTGTCGATCGGGGGACCCGACTCCTTAACACCTTCGGTGAGTTATGCGTCGGCCAAGCCGACGGTGTCGAGGACCCAGGCGTACTCGAACGCCACTTCCTTCCACTTCTCATAGCGCCCGCTGACGCCGCCGTGGCCCGCGGTCATCTCGGTCTTGAGCAGCAGCGGCGCATCGCCGGTCTTGGTGGCGCGCAGTGCGGCAACCCATTTGGCGGGTTCCACGTACAGCACCCTGGTGTCGTTGAGGCTGGTGATGGCCAGGATGGCCGGGTAGTCCTTGGCGTCGACGTTCTCGTATGGCGCGTAGGAGCGCATGTAGTCATAGACGTCCTTGTCCGCCAACGGATTACCCCACTCGTCCCACTCAATGACGGTGAGCGGCAGGGACGGATCGAGGATCGAGGTGAGCGGATCGACGAACGGAACGTTCGCCAGAATGCCGGCGAACAGCTCGGGCGCCTGGTTCGCCACCGCACCCATCAGCAGACCGCCCGCGCTGCCGCCGTCGGCGACGAGCACGTCGGCCGACGTGACGCCGGTATCGATGAGATGCCTCGCACAGGAGACGAAATCGGTGAAGGTGTTCTTCTTGGTGAGCGTCTTCCCGTTCTCGTACCAGAGCCGACCCATCTCACCGCCACCGCGAGCGTGGGCGACCGCAAAGACCATGCCGCGGTCGAGCATCGACAGGCGCGAGACCGAGAAGGACGGGTCGATGCTGATCTCGTAGGAGCCGTATCCATAAAGCAGCAACGGTTTCGGCGCAGCCGGGTCGGCGTCCTTCTTCCACACCAGTGAGATCGGGATTCGGGTGCCGTCCGCCGCCACTGCCCAATCCCGGTGCTGCTCATAGTCGTTCGGGTCGTAACCACCGAGTACCGGCTGCTCCTTGCGCAGCAGCAACTCACCCGTGGCGGGCACATAGTCGAACACCTGCAGCGGCGTGATGAACGAGGTCAGCGTGATACGCAGCGTCGGCTGCTCCCATTCCGGATTGGCGGCCGAGGCAACGGCGAACAGTTCCAGATCGAATTCGAGTTCGCGCCGCTCGCCGTAGCCGGACTCGGTCAGCGGCCAGACGGCCACCCGGGTCAGCGCTTCGCGCCGATAGCTCAACACCAGATGCTCGGCGAAGCAGTCGATGTCCTCGAGCCGCACGTCGTCGCGGTGCCCGATCAGGATCGTCATATTCGATGGATCGGCGACCGGGGCGTCGGCGAGCACGAAGTTCTCCGCCTTGACCCCGTCCACGACGTCGTTGTGCAGGATCAGGAAGCGGTCCTCGCCGCCGACCACCGCATGCTCGGCGGAGTATTCGACGCCCTCGCGGCGCGGCAGGATGACCCGGAATTCGCCCTCGGGATTATCGGATTCGAGGACCAAGCCCTCGGTGGTGATCTTGGAGCCGACCCAGATCATCAGGTACTTCTCCGAGCGGGTCGCCTCGATGCCCACCCAGTAGCGCTCGTCCGGCTCGTGGAATACCCGCACGTCGGCATCGACGCCGGTGCCGAGCCGGTGCCGCCAGACGGTGTCGGGCCGCCACGATTCGTCGACGGTCTGATAGAAAACGTGCGTCCCGTCCAGCGACCAGGTCGCGCCGGGCGCGGCCCCGGCGATCTCGTCGGCGAGCAGCTCACCGGTGCGCAGATCCTTGAACCGCAGCACATACCGCTCGTCACCGACTGTGTCCACCGAATAGGCCAGCAGATTGCCGTCGTGGCTCAGCGAGAACGCACCGAGCGCGAAGAAGTCGTGGCCCTCGGCCACCTCGTTACTGTCGAGCAGGATCTGCTCGCCCGGGATCTCGGTGCCCACTTCCAGCTGCGGCGGCGTCCAGGCGTCGATCCCCGCGGCATCGGCGTCGATGGGACAGCGACAGTGCACGCCGTACTGCTTGCCCTCGAAGCTGCGCGAGTAATACCAGTGCTCCCCCCGCCGGGTGGGTACCGAAAGGTCGGTCTCCTGGGTACGCGCCTTGATCTCTTCGAAGATCTTCTCTTGCAGCGGACGCAGGTGCGCGGTCTGCGCCTCGGTGTAGGCGTTTTCCGCCTCCAAGTACGCGATGACCTCGGGGTTCTTCTTGTCTCGCAGCCACTCGTACTGGTCGATGAAGGTGTCGCCGTGATGTACCCGCTCAGTGGGCACGGCCTTGGCGATCGGCGCCGTCACAACACCGTCTGGGTTGGACATTGTTCCGGTACCACTGTCGAGAGCCATGGGCACTACCCTACTGTTTTGGCACCTGCCCGCCAGCCGACGCGATGATGCCATCGAGCACCTGGCCGGTCCGATGCAGATCCGTAGCACCGGGACACGGCGGTTGTCGGTCCCGCAGCGCCGCCGCGGTTCGCACTAGGCTCGTGGCCATGCGTTTCGCCTTTACCGTTCGGGTTGCCACCGTTGCGGCGACGCTGCTCGCCACCGGCGGAATCGGTGTGGTCACACCGGCGTACGCGTGCGCGTGCGGCGGCGTGGTCAACGTGCGTAACGAGACCGCGACGGTGAACAACGAGGTAGCGCTTGCGGATTGGGACGGACGCCGCGAGACCATCCTGATGCAGTTGGCCATGCAATCCGGCTCCGGCACCGCGGCGTTGATCGTGCCGACACCCACCCCGGCCACGGTCGCCGCAGGTTCGTCTTCGACCTTCACCGAGTTGCGGCGGCTGACCGCACCCGCGGTCGTCACCGACCATCGGTGGTTCGGCTCCGGGGCATGGTCGGACGGGGCATCAGCCGGATCGGCGGCCACCCCCGGCGGTCCCACGGTGCTCGGCCAGGTTCAACTGGGACCGCTCGAGGCCACCACCCTGTCCGGCGGCGGCCTGGATGGTATCCGAAAATGGTTGAGCGACAACGGATACGAAATGCGTCCCGAAGTCACCGCCACCCTGGAGCCCTACCTGCGCGAGGGCTGGTCGTTCGTGGCGATGCGCCTCACCAGCGCCGAGCCGCTGAACGGGACACTCGATCCGGTCCGGCTGACCTTCGATTCCGACCGCTTCGTCTACCCCATGCGCATGTCCAGCGCCGCGAAATACGCTCAGTCCGTGCGGCTTTACGTACTGAGCGACCATCGCGTCCAACGCACGGACGCCGACGCCGACCACCAGACCAGCAGCGTCGACTTCGCCGGGCGGATCAGCGATATCGGCGACGCGGACCTGAAACAGTCCGCCGGCAACGGCCGCGACTACCTGACCGCGCTGTCGATCAGCATCGGAAACCCCACCGCGATCAGCACCGACTTCACCTTTGCCGCCGCTGCGACCGACGAGGACTACCGCGAAGTGATCTACCGCACCAAGAATGTCGAGATCCTCGGCCTGCCTGCGGGTCTGGTCATCCTCGGCGCAGCGACCCTGGCCGCGATCGGTGTGGTCCTCGCCGTCACCCGGACCTCCCGCCCGCCGCTAGCTGGTCAGCCGCCGAACGGGTAGGGCGGCCGGCCCTCTTGGGTACTGGGAGCGGGCGGCCCGAAGCGCGGGTCGTGGGGGCGGCACAGTGCGGCAGATCCGCTCTGACACAACAGTGATGCGAACGGGTCGGCGTGCGCGACGCCCGTGGCGCCGGTGGCCGTGCCGATCGCGATCACGGCCGTGACAACGGCACGCCGAATCAGCGGGTTACTGCTCATTCATGGTTCCCCTCGAAAAGTGTTGCACCGCAGCGGACCTCCTGCCGCCGTACACCAGCCGAGCGTAGCGACAGCCACCGACGGTTACCACCACCGCTAGGAGGCCGCGAACAGACGCTTCGGGGCGATGCGAGCCCGACTACCGGCTCACCCCCGGCGCGTTGCTCGGCGGCGTGCTCACCGACAGCTTCGATTGGCTCGGTCAGCCGTTCATGCCCCGATCGCCGGGCCGACGGTGGGCCAGGAGGCGTGCAGGGTGTCCTGCCAGTAGGACCACGAGTGGGTGCCGCTCGGGCTGTAATCGACGCGGGCGGGGATGCCGAGGCCGCGCAGGCGCTGTTCGAAGGCGATCGTGCAGGTGTGGACACCGACCTCGACGGGGCCGCCGAGGAAAATGTTCTCGGCCAGCTGCGGCTTGATCTCGGCCTCGTGCGGGCCGGGAATTCCGGTGCCGGTGGACAGGTAGATCGCCTTGCCGCGCAAGCGGTCTGCCATCAGCGCTGGATCATGTTCGGCCCAGGCGGGGCTGCCGGGGGCGCCCCACATGTTCACCGGGTTGCCGCCGCGGTTGGCGATGGAGAACATCACCGCGCCCTGGGCGAGGCCGGTATCGGGGCAGGCGCTGTAGCCCGCGATCGCGCGATACAGCTCGGGATTGCGGGCGGCGATGATGAAGGCCGCGTTGCCGCCCATGGACAGGCCGCCGATAGCGTTCACGCCGTTGCCGCCGAAGCGCGCGTCGATGATCGGCGGCAGTTCCTGGGTCAGGAAGGTTTCCCACGTGTAATGGCCGAATTTGGGGTCGTCCTGCTGCCAATCGGTGTAGTAGCTGGCCTGGCCGCCGACCGGGAGCACCACATTGACGTTCTTGCCCGCGAAGAAGTCCTCCGCGTCGGTCGCGTTAGTCCAGGTGCTCTGCCCAACGCCGGGATCGAGGCCGTCGAGCAGGTAGTAGGAAGGCCGCGATCGGCCACCGGCCGGGTGCAGGACCTGCACCTGGACGGTCTTGCCCATCGACGGAGAGTCGATGAATACCGCCGACTTGGTCGGACTCAGGTCGTCGATCCCGACAACCTGGGCGGCCGATGCCTGCGCGGGCGTCAGCGAAACCGGAGCGAGCACACCGAAAGCAAACGTCAGCACAGCGACAGCAACAACTGTTCGTTGCATGTCCCCACCTCCACCAGCCCAACGCAGTTGGCATTCAACGTAACTCACCGACTGACACATAGGAAGCAAATCGGCATTCTGGCGCTTCTTCAGTAAACTACCCAGCTCGCAACAGCTTTCGCGAACGCATGTTTCGGACCGACGGACAATGAAGGAAGGCCAGCGGGTTCGATTCTGCACCCGCTGCCCAACTCGCGCTCAGGAACCTTGTGCAATCCGCTCGAGTGCGCCGCGAATCGAGCCGGCCAGGTAATCCAGATCGGCGCGCCTCGGACTGGTCGGTCGTCCGCGCAGCCCGAATCCGTCCCCCGGTGTGCGCGGGATCACGTGCAAATGCACATGGAACACCTCCTGCCCCGCCGTCACCCCGTCGGCAAGAAAGAAGTTCACCCCGTCGCAGTCCACCTCGGACGCCCGCAGCGCCCCGGCCAACCGCTGCCCCACCTGGAACAGCTTTCCGCCGATCACCGGATCGAGCTCCGCGAGACTGCGCGCCGCTACCTTCGGCACCACCAGCAGATGCCCCGGCGTCATCGGCCGAATGTCCATGAAGGCCAGCACATCATCGTCCTCGTACACCTTGCTGGCGGCAGCCTGCCCGGCGACGATGTCGGCAAAGATCGTGTACGGATTCACGGCATTCACTATCGCCGGTTATCCGGGCCCGACCAAGCTCGGATCCGGTCGGGCCGGTGCCGCCGACCAGCCGTCAGAGGATCGGGGACGGGGTGTACCGGGCGGCCTCGGGGTAGGTGTCGACCAGCTTCTGGACCTGGGCAACCACGTCGGCGACCTGAGCCTCGGCCGCGCCGATGAAGGCGGACTTCTCGGCGAGGGCGGCGTCGAGACCGGCGCGGTCCAGCGGGAAACGCTCGTCGGCGGCGAGCCGGTCGAGCAGGTCGGGTTCGCGGCCCTGCTCACGCATGGCCAGCGCGACGGCGACGGCGTGCTCCTTGATCACCTCGTGCGCGGTTTCGCGGCCGACGCCGGCGCGAACGGCGGCGATCAGCATCCGGGTGGTCGCGAGGAAGGGCAGGTAGCGGTCCAGTTCCCGAGAGATGACGGCCGGGTAGGCGCCGAATTCGGCAAGCACGGTGAGGAAGGTTTCCATCATGCCGTCGATGGCGAAGAAGGCATCCGGCAGCGCGACGCGGCGCACCACCGAGCAGAAGACGTCGCCCTCGTTCCACTGCGCGCCCGCCAGTTCGGCGGCCATCGAGGCGTAACCGCGCAGCACCACCTGCAGGCCGTTGACGCGCTCACAGGAGCGGGTGTTCATCTTGTGCGGCATCGCCGAGCTGCCCACCTGGCCGGGCTGGAAGCCCTCGGTCACCAGCTCGTGGCCGGCCATCAGGCGGATGGTGTGCGCGAACGACGACGGACCCGCACCGACCTGCACCAACGCGGACAGCACGTCGTGGTCGAGCGAGCGCGGATACACCTGGCCGACGCTGGTCAGCACGGTGGCGAAGCCGAGGTGCCCGGCGACCTGCTGCTCCAGTGTTGCCAGCTTGGCCGGGTCGCCGCCGAGCAGGTCGAGCATGTCCTGGGCGGTGCCCATCGGGCCCTTGATACCGCGCAGCGGATACCGGTCGATGAGTTCCCGCAGCCGGGTCAGCGCGATCAGCATCTCGTCGGCGGCGGAGGCGAAGCGCTTGCCGAGCGTGGTGGCTTGCGCTGCGACATTGTGCGAACGACCCGCCATCACCAGCGTCTGATACTCGGCGGCGCGCTCGGTCAGCCGGGCCGCGATGGCGACGCCGTGCGAGTGCACATGCTCGAGGGAGAGCCGGATCTGCAGCTGCTCGACGTTTTCGGTGAGGTCGCGGCTGGTCATGCCCTTGTGCACGTGCTCGTGCCCGGCCAACGCGTTGAATTCCTCGATACGCGCCTTCACGTCGTGTCGGGTGACCCGCTCCCGCTCGGCGATCGAGCCGAGATCGACCCGATCGATGACCCGCTCGTAATCGGCGATGACACCGGGCGGCAGGTTGATGCCGAGCTCCGACTGCGCCCGCAACACCTCCAGCCACAGCCGCCGTTCGAGCACGATCTTGTTCTCGGGCGACCACAGATGCACCAGTTCCGGGCCGGCGTATCGGGTGGCTAGGACGTTCGGGACGATGCTCACGACTGTGCCTCGCTGACGCTCGGCTTCGTCGTTCGCCGGGGCGCTGTGCCGATGGTTCGCTCGCTGCGCTCACTCACGACCGATCAGTCTAGTGCCCGGAACCTATCGATCTGCTGGGGCGTCGCGGGTGCCACGATATCGATCACTTCCAGGAGTGCGCCTCGCGCCATTCGTCTTGGCTCCGGGTCCAGTTCGCTCAGCGCCGCCACCACCGCGCCGTCGACCACGGCCACCAGCCTGCGCAATTGCTCCGGTCGCACCGCCCGATCGGAGCGGCGCAGCACATCGGCGAGCAACTCATCGAGCTGCGCCCGTAGTCGTAGCTGCACATCCCGTAGTTCCGGATGCCGCGCCGAGGCCACCGACCGCTCGTAACGCGCGATCAGCTGACCGCGCGCATCTTCGTCGCGCCCGTCGGTCCCGACCAACAGATCGAGCACCAGATCGACCGTCGCCTCGGCGCCACGCCGGCGATGACTCACATCGCCGACCCGGTGTCGCATCGCGTCCAACTCCGCATTACCGCTGAACTCGACCGCGCGCGCGATCAGATCGTCGAGCGATTCGAAGTAGTACGTGGTCGATGCCAACGGAAGGTCGGCTCGCGTCGCGACCGAGCGATGTCGCACAGCGTCGAATCCGCCTTCGAGTAACAACTCGGCGGCGGCTGCTACCAGAGCCTGGCGACGCCGTTCGCCTTTCGGGGTCGTCGCGGTTATCACCGTGCCATCGTGCCAGTCGTCATCAGTTCATCCGTGCGAAATCAGAGAGGAAAACCCAGCCACCGTTTTTTACCGCATCTGCGCGGTCCGGGTGACGAACTGTGCAAACTCGTTGCCGGACACGAGGATCAGCCGCGCAGATAGCGACGCAGCCGAACGAGTGCCTCCTCGATGTCCGCGGTGGCTCCGGCGAAGGAGAAGCGCACGGTGCGGAGTCCGGCAACGGTGTCGAAGTCGACGCCGGGCGCCAGCGCCACCCCGGTGTGCTCGAGCACCTCGGCGCACCACTTCCGGGAATCGTCGGTGAGGTGGCCGATGTCGGCGTAGGCGTAGAAGGCGCCATCGGCCGGAGCCAGGTCGGTGATGCCCAGTTCCGGCAGGCCATCGAGCAGCAGTCGCCGGTTCGTGGCGTAGCGCTGCACGTGTCCGTCGAGCTCGGCCTTCGCCTCGGCGCCGAAGGCATGCAGCGCCGCGTATTGGGAGATGGCGGGCGGGCAGACGGTCATGTTCGAAGCCAGCCGCTGCAGCGCGGGCCGCAATCCGCTCGGCACCAGCATCCAGCCGAGCCGCCAGCCGGTCATCGAGAAGTACTTCGACACCGAGCCGATCACCACTGATTCGCGCGAGGTCTCCCACGCCGACGAGGTGCCCGCGCCGGCGCCCGCGTAGGTGATGCCGTGGTAGATCTCGTCGGAGATCAGCAGCGTGCCGTTCGCGTCGCACCAGCGCGCCACGGCGGCGAGTTCGGCCGGGTCGATCATCGTGCCCGTCGGATTGGCCGGGCTGGCCACCACCAGACCCGCTGGCGGCTGCGGCAGCGCTTCCAGCATCGCCACAGTCGGCTGGAACCTGGTCTGCGCACCGCAATCCAGCTCGACCACGCGACACCCCAGCGCGGCCAGGGAGTTTCGATAGGCCGGATAGCCGGGTCGGGCCACCACCACGGTGTCGCCCGGATCGAAGGCGGCCAGGAAAATGAGCGTGAAGGCGCCCGAGGATCCGGTCGTCACCACCACGTCGTCAGCATCGACGTGGTAGCCGTAGGTGTCGCGGTGGTGCTCCGCGATCGCCGCACGCAACGGCAGAATACCGAAAGTCTCTGTGTAGCCAAGCAATTCGGCGTCGATTGCCGCCTTCGTCGCACGCAGCACCGGCGCGGGCGCCGGCGTGGACGGCTGCCCCGCGGCCAACATGAGCACACCGCCATGCGATCTGGCCCGTTCCGCGGCGGCTTTCCAGACATCCATCACGTAGAAAGGTGCAATGGTCGACCGGCGAGATTCTCTGGACACCCGACAGACGGTAGAGCACCCACTTCCGTTCGGTCGCGGCTATGGTCGACTTGATGCTTGACAAAGCTCGCCGCGCTGGACTGGAACGAGTACGTGGAGTGGGTGGCGTCGGAGTCATTCCGCCCGATTGGCGCGCCGGGTTGCAGGAGCGGCCGCGTCCCGATTATCGCGCGCTGTTGCGCAAGCATCGGATTCTGATTGCCGGGGTCTGTGCGGCGGCCGTGCTCGCCGCGGCCGATGCGCCGTACACCTGGGGCGTCACCGCCCGCGCTCCGGGACCGGACGATGCGCAACGGGTGGCCATCGCCTACCCGCCGCAGGTGCAGTCCACCCCGCCGTCGGTGCGCCGATACCTCAACGCCATCGCCGATGGCGAGCAGCTGCGCGAGCAAGCGGTGGTCGCGGCGGCCGCCCGCGCCACTCTGGACCGCGCCAAGGCCGAGGCCGCCGCCGCGGTCGCCGGGGACCGGCAGCCCTGGATGACCGGCAACGCGCCGGTGGTGCCCGGTTCGGTACTGCCCGGTAGCACCGGGTACGTGCTACCGACTCGCGGCACCTTCACCTCCGGATTCGGTGCCCGCTGGGGCACTTTCCACGCCGGCATCGACATCGCGGGCCCGATCGGGACCCCCATCTACGCAGTCGCCAACGGCACTGTCATCGACGCGGGCCCCGCGCAGGGCTTCGGGCTGTGGGTGCGCATCCGCCACGACGATGGCAGCATCACGGTGTACGGGCACATGTACGACTTCTTCGTCTCCGTCGGCGAGCGCGTCCCCGCGGGCATGCAGATCGCCCGCATGGGCAACCGCGGCGACTCCACCGGCCCACACCTGCACTTCGAGGTGATCATCGGCGGCCAGCATGTCGACCCGCTGCCGTGGCTCGCCGCACACGGCCTCGTCTTCGGCTAGACGGTAATGCGGTCCTCGACGGCGGCGAGTCCGATATCGGTGCGGTAGTGGCTGCCCGGGAGTTTGATCGAGGCGATGCGGTCGTACGCGTGGGTACGGGCCTCGGCCAGGTCGGCGCCGATGCCGACGACGCTGAGGACGCGGCCACCCGCGGAGACCAGCGCGCCGTCCTCGCGCTGGGCGGTTCCGGCGTGCAGCACCGCGGCGGAGTCGTCGACAGCGCCGTCGCCCGCTCCGGTGATTACATCACCGATGCGCGGGCGGCCCGGGTAGTTCTCGGCCGCGACGACCACGGTGACAGCGGAGCCGTCCCGCCAGCGCGGCGCGTCGACCTCGTCCAGGGTGCCGGTGGCGGTGGCGTTCAGCAGCTCGCCGAGCGGGCTGTCCAGCAGCGCGAGCACCGCCTGGGTCTCCGGATCGCCGAAGCGGCAGTTGAACTCGACAACGGCCGGCCCGGCCGCGCCGATCGCTAGACCCGCGTAGAGCAGGCCGGAAAAGGCATCTCCGCGCCGCACCATTTCGGCGGCGACCGGCTTGACCACGTCCTCGACGATGGCGGTTACCGTCTCCTCGGGCAGCCACGGCAGCGGCGTGTAGGCGCCCATGCCGCCGGTGTTCGGGCCGGTATCGCCGTCGCCGACGCGCTTGTAATCCTGCGCGGGCAGCAGCGGAATCACCGTCGCACCGTCGACCAGACAGAACAGCGAAACCTCCGGCCCATCGAGGAAGGATTCCAGCAGCACCGGGTGGCCGTTCTCGAGCAGTTCCGCGGCGTGATCGCGTGCCGCGTGCCGGTCCGCGGTCACCACCACGCCCTTGCCCGCAGCAAGGCCGTCGTCCTTCACCACCCAGGTGGGGCCGAATCGGTCGAGCGCGGCATCGAGTTCGGCAGGGGTGTCCACGATCTCGCTGTGCGCGGTGCGCACCCCGGCCGCCGACATGACGTCCTTGGCGAAGGCCTTCGATCCTTCGATCCGCGCGGCCGCCGCCGACGGACCGAAGCACGCGATGCCCGCCGCCCGTACCGCGTCGGCGACACCGAGCACCAGCGGCACCTCGGGACCGATCACCACCAGATCCACGTCGAGGTCGGTGGCCAGGGCGACCACGGCCTCGGCGGAGCACGGGTCGACCGGCCGGGTCTGCGCATGTTGGGCGATCCCGGCGTTGCCCGGCGCGGCGTATAGCGCGCTCACCGCGGAGTCCCGGCGCAGCGCCAGGACGAGGGCATGTTCACGGGCTCCGGAACCGATGACGAGTACGCGCACGGCCAACATCTTAAAGGTGCGCCGAAATCAGTTGTCACCTCGGCCGACACGAGCCCGACGGAGAGGATGATGGATCGGGGGTGGGCGTCGAATCTGCCCCAACCACACTCGGACTGCGCAAAGGACGTGCTGACGATGGGTCTGATCGACGGACTGATGGGCAATGCCGGACGGATCGATCCCGGCCAGGCGACCCGCGAATACGCGAAGCTCCTCGGTAACGGTGAAGAGATCTACGCCGCGTATCTGCTGGTACGCGATGCCATCCTGTTCACGAACCGGCGCCTGATCCTGGTAGACAAGCAGGGCGTGACCGGCCGGAAGGTGAGCTATCACAGCATCCCCTACCGGGCGATCACGCACTTCTCGGTGGAAACCGCGGGCACCTTCGACCTGGACGCCGAGCTCGCCATCTGGATTTCCGGGTCGCACGAGCCGGTGCAGAAGCGGTTCAATCGTCAGGTCGACATCTATGAGGTGCAAGGGATCCTGTCGCATTTCGTTGCCGTGTAACAGTGTTGCGGCGTAACAGTTTTGTCGTGTATCGGCGCCAAAGCCCCCCGCCGCCACCGCTATCGAGCCGCCGGTGCCACCCGGCTCTCGACGACCACCGGACGCACCCGGGTCAGCAGCAGTTCGAGGAACTGCTCGGGCTGCCAGAACGACGCGAAGTGGGTGGCGTCGGTGATCAGCGCGAACTCCTTGTGCGGCGCCCGCACGTCGTCGAAGTAGTGGCGCGCGCGGGCCGCAGGCGTCAGGCTGTCGTGTTCGCCCTGAAAGATGAAGAACGGGAGCTCGAACCGGGTTCCGTCGAGCCAGGAATCGAAGTGCACGGATTCGACGCCGATCCGTTCGGAGAACTTCATGCCGTCCGCGCCTGCCTTCAGGTCGCGCAGCCGGTGCTGCGGTGAGAACCACATCGAGGGGAGGATCAGCTGCTTCAGCATAGTGACGAGGAAGGGGTCCGAGCTGGTCTTCAGCTTGGCGTGCAGTCCCCACTCTTCGGCGCTCCACTTGGTGGCATCCGGGCCCATCTTCTCCAGTTTCACTGCGGCGGAACGCTTTCCACTATCGCGCAGCCGCCGCACTGTCGCGTAGAACGCGCTGTCGTCGCATTCGCCGCCGCAGATGTTCTGGTCGGTGCCGACGTAGGCCGAGTACAGCTCGGGGTGGTTGCGCGCCAGGCGAAGTCCGAGCACCGATCCGAAGGAGTTGCCGAGCAGCACCACGTTGTCCTTGTGCAGCCTGTGCCGCACGTAGCGGGTGACCTCCAGTGCGTCGTCGAACAGCCGGTTGACACCTATCTCGCCCTGCTCGCCGCGACCGAAGGTCTTGCCGGTGCCGCGCATGTCCCAGCGGACGATGGTGAAGTGCCGCTGCCACTCGCGGGTCCGGTTGGCGAAGTAGGTGTTCGTGGCGCCGGGGCCGCCATGCAGGTCGAGCAGCACCGGGTTATTCAGGTCTTCGCCGCGAATCTCGAGCCACTGGTCGATGCCCCCGATGCGAACGAAGCCGGATTCGACGATGCCGTTGGGGGTGTCGATACGCAGTGCGCGTGCGGCGCCGCGGCGACGCAACTGGCGGTGGCTCAGCAGGCCGGCGGGGGCGGCGGAGAATGCGGCGGCGGTGGCGAGCGCGATGGCGATCATCATCTTCCTAAACTGTGTCTGATGGAAACTAATATGTGTATGTTAGACACAGTTTCAGGCGGCCTCAACACCGTGCACTCTCGAAATCGTTCGACACCGGCGCGTAGCCTGCGGGCATGGCTTCTGTTTTCAGTGCGATCATCGACGGTCAACTGCCGGGCCGATTCGTCTGGGAGGACGACGAATTCGTCGGTTTCCTCACCATCGCCCCGGTCACCCCCGGTCACACCCTGGTGGTGCCCCGCAAGGAAATCGACCAGTGGCAGGACATCGACGCCGAAACGTTCGCGCGGTTGAACGGCGTCGCCCAGAAGGTCGGGCAGGCGGTGCGGCAGGCGTGGGACGCGCCGCGCGCCGGGCTGCTCATTGCCGGGCTGGAGGTGCCGCACCTGCACGTGCACGTCTTCCCCGCGTTTACGATGGGCAACTTCGATATCTCGGGCGCCGACCCGAATCCCTCCCCGGAATCCCTCGACGAGGCTCAGGCCAAGATCAAGCAGGCGCTGCGCGACCTAGGGCACGGCGCGAACGTTCCCGACTGACTTCGCGGTTCACCGAAGACGCTCTCTTGCCCGCGTCGTTGGCGGCGGGCGTGTCCCGCCGCCGCGATGCGTTTCCACTCCGCCCATCGACAGAGCCTCGACCGCTGAGCTCAGCCGCGCAGTGGCCGGAAAGAGCCCCCTGTCAGGATTGAACTGACGACCTTTCGCTTACAAGGCGAGTGCTCTACCACTGAGCTAAGGAGGCGGGAAAACGGTGCCTATCATAACCGGGCGCGCCAACTGCGTGACACCGGATTACGGTGCCACGCAGCGGCAGTTCAGTCGAACGTCCCGGCGCAGTAGCGGATACTGCAGGTCAGGACCTGGCGCCCTGCCGGGCCGCGTCATCGGCGGCCATCGCGTCACGCAGGCTCTTCGGACGCATGTCGGTCCAATTCTTTTCGACGTACTCGACGCAGGCAGCGCGGCTGTCCTCGCCGAAAACCACTCGCCATCCGGCCGGAACCTCCGCGAAGGCCGGCCACAGCGAATGCTGTTCCTCGTCGTTGACCAGGACGAAGAAGCGACCGTCTTCGTCATCGAAGGGGTTGGTGCTCAATTTCACCTCACTGGATACTGGCGCATGTACGGGATTACTCCGGACCTGTCCGGCGCTGCTGGAGCGCCGTTAGACTCCCCGAGCGTTGTGTCGACCCTAGCAAGGCAGACGTTACGCGTAGGCAGTTACCTCAGGCCCCGAAAAAATCGAGCAGGATTTTGTTGACAGCCTCGGGACGCTCCAGGTATCCATAGTGTCCCGCATCGGGAACTTCCTGGTAGCGCGCTCCCGGAATTACCTCGGCGACCTCGCGCGAGAGGTATGGCGGAATCATCCGATCATCGGCGAACCCAATGGCCAGACACGGCACCTTGACCCCCCGATATGCCTGCATCCGATCGAAATCGTGGTCCATCCGGCGCTGCGCACGGATACCCGGCGTGACCGGGCCGCCGGTGAACTCGAACAGATCCAGCCAGTCGCGAGCGGCATTCGGGTCGGCCATCGTCGCGGGCGACAGGTTCATCACGGCGGTCATCGCGGCCTCGTACTTCACCGGCAGCTTGACGCCGCTGGCATCGAGTTCGTGCTCGCCGAACGAGAGCGTCTTCTGGAACTGATCGAGGCGGCCGTGACCGGCCATGAACACCGCCTTGCGCACCAGTTCGGGCCGGGCCAGCGCCACTTCCTGGGCCACCCGCGCCCCCATCGAAGTGCCGACCACCAGCGCGGGACCCTCGTCGAGCACTTCGATGAGCCCGGCGGTGTCGGCGGCCAGGTCGTCGATGGTCATGCCCGACGGGGCCTCGAAGGACGGCGCGATGCCACGGTTGTCGAAGGTGCACACCCGGTATCCGGCGGCGAGCAACGCCGGAACCTGATGCAGTTCCCAGACGCGTCCCGGGCTGCCGGTACCCATGATCATCACGACCAACGGGGCCGATCCCTTGACGTCCGTGCCCCTGGCTCGGTCGCCCTTGACCTGGTAGTTGAGGGAGATTCCGTTCACCGTGGCCAGCGGCATCTTCAAACCCTTTCGTGGAGTGGTGCTGGGTCACCACGGTATAGGGACGCGCGCGGGGACGCACCGACCCCGGGCGAACTGGTATCCGGGTGCGGCGCGTTCTCACCTGATCCAGATATCATTGACTACTCGCACGTACGAGCGTAACGAGCCGGGAGGACAAGAAGATGGCCGCGAAGGGCAGCGCGAACGACATCGCGGACGACGATCTGGAACCACTCGCCGACGAGACCGCACGCCAAGCGCAGCGCGTCGTTGCCGCGTACGCGGAGGACGCGGACGAGTGCCGGATGCTGTTGTCGATGCTCGGCATCGGACCGAGCGCCCGAGGCGAGTAGCGACCAACTCGAGCTCGACGACAACGGCGCCGTCGACCAACCGATAACTTCAGCGGGAAAAGCGACGCGCAAAGGATGCGTGAGTGGACCAATGACACAGCAGCCGTCCGACGACTCCGAGCACGCCCTACCAAAGCTCTCACCTGATACCGCCGACCTCGAGGTGACAACCAACGGTCACGCTGAAACCAACGGGGCCGGCTCCGGTTTCGTCGTCGTCGCCAATCGCCTTCCGGTCGACCTGGAACGTCTGCCTGATGGTTCCACCCGATGGAAGCGCAGCCCCGGTGGCCTGGTCACCGCGCTGGAGCCGGTGCTACGCAACAACAAGGGGGCGTGGGTCGGCTGGGCCGGCGTGCCGGACGTCGACGTCGATCCGATCATCGAGGACGGGCTCGAGCTGCATCCGGTGCAGCTCACCGCGCAAGAGGTCGCCGACTACTACGAGGGCTTCTCCAACGCCACGCTGTGGCCGCTCTATCACGATGTGATCGTGCGGCCGGTCTACGACCGGGCATGGTGGAGCGCATACGTCCAGGTGAACCGACGCTTCGCCGAGGCGACCGCGAAGGTGGCCGCCGAGGGCGCCACCGTGTGGGTCCAGGACTATCAGCTGCAGCTGGTGCCGAAGATGCTGCGTATGCTGCGCCCCGATCTGACCATCGGGTTCTTCCTGCACATCCCATTCCCGCCGGTCGAGCTGTTCATGCAGATGCCATGGCGGGCCGAGATCATCGACGGTCTGCTCGGCGCCGATCTGATCGGGTTCCATCTGCCGGGCGGCGCACAGAACTTCCTGTACCTGGCCAGGCGCCTCGCCGGTCAGCCCACCTCGCGTGGCACCGTCGGCGTCCGTTCCAAGCTCGGCGTTGTGCAGGTCGGGTTCCGCACGGTCCGGGTGGGTGCGTTCCCGATCTCGATCGCCTCCGCCGAACTCGACGAGTATTCCCGGCGCCGGTCGGTGCGGGAACGCGCCGCGAAGATCCGCGCCGAGTTGGGCAACCCGAAGAACGTCCTGCTCGGCGTCGACCGGCTCGACTACACCAAGGGCATCGACATCCGGCTCGGTGCCCTGGAGGAACTGCTGGTGGAGGGCCGGATCGATCCGACGGAGACGGTGATGGTGCAGCTGGCCACACCGAGCCGCGAGCGGGTGGAGAGCTACGTCCAGATGCGCGGCGACATCGAGCGCCAGGTCGGCCGGATCAACGGCGAATTCTCCGAGGTCGGCCACCCGGTGGTGCATTACCTGCATCGCCCCATCCCCCGCGACGAACTCATCGCCTTCTTCGTGGCCGCCGATGCCATGCTGGTGACCCCGCTGCGCGACGGCATGAACCTGGTCGCCAAGGAGTACGTGGCCTGCCACAGCGGTCTCAACGGCGCCCTGGTCCTGAGCGAATTCACCGGCGCCGCAGCCGAATTGCGCCAAGCCTACCTGTGCAACCCGCACGACCTGGACAGCGTGAAGGACGCCATCGTCTCAGCACTCGAGGACGACCGCGACACCAAGCGGCGCCGGATGCGCTCCCTGCGCCGCCAGGTACTCGCCCACGACGTGGACCGCTGGGCCCGCTCCTTCATGGAGGCGCTGGCCCAGGACCAGGTCGCGGGCAGCGCCCTGCTCACCGACGACGACCTATACCCCGAATCCCGGGAACCACATCGCTGACTTACCCATTCACAGGAATCACCCAGGAAAGTTCCAGCGGGTTCCCAGTCCCGTCCCGGACCATGAAGGTATGAACGTGCCTGCGGAGAGCACACCCGAGGCTCGGGTACTCGTGGTCGACGATGAACCGATGATCGTGGAGCTGCTGTCGGTGAGCCTGCGCTATCAGGGGTTCGAGGTCGAGTCGGCCGCCGACGGGGCGCAGGCGCTGGACAAGGCCCGCGTCTTCCGGCCGCAGGCCATGATCCTCGACGTGATGATGCCCGGCATGGACGGCTTCGGGCTGTTGCGCAGGCTGCGCGCCGATGGCATCGACGCCCCGGTGCTGTTCTTGACCGCCCGCGACGAGGTGCAGGACAAGGTCGCCGGGCTCACGCTCGGCGCCGACGACTACGTCACCAAGCCGTTCAGCCTGGAAGAGGTGGTGGCCCGGCTGCGGGTCATCCTGCGCCGATCCGGCCAGCACATGCCGGTGCGGGAGACTTCGCGCATTCGGTTCGAGGACATCGAACTCGACGACGACACCCATGAGGTGTGGAAGGCCGGCGAGCCGGTCGCGTTGTCCCGCACCGAATTCACGCTGCTGCGCTACTTCATGGTCAATGCGGGCACGGTGCTGAGCAAGCCGCGCATTCTGGATCACGTGTGGCGCTACGACTTCGGCGGCGAGGTCGGGGTGGTGGAGACCTATGTGTCGTATCTGCGCAAGAAAGTAGACACCGGGGATCAGCGGTTGATCCACACGCTGCGCGGCGTCGGGTACGTGATGCGCGCGCCGAACCGGACCCGACAGCACGACAAATGATCGCTGAGCCGCTCGAACGCGCCCGACGCCGGGTGTCGCGCACCTGGTTGGCGATCCCGCTGCGGGTGCTGTTGGTGCTGGCGCTGGTCATCCTGTCCGCGCTCGGGCTGCTGGTCTCGGGGATGGCCGTCACCTCCTCGTTGGAGAAGGGGCTGACGAAGCGCACCGACCAGCAGTTGCGCGACGCCGCGATGGCGTGGGCGCGTCCGCAGCGACAGGCTCCGCAGAATCCAATACATCCGTCGAGCACGTTTTACATCCGTTCCGAATCGGCCAACGGCGGCGGCGTCCACTTCGAGGCCAGACCGTTCGGTGTCGATATCGGTATCGACCCGGACGTCCCCGCCCCATCGAACGAAGTGCGGCAACTGGGTTCGGACCAGGGGATCGTCGGTCCGGTCGTCCTCATGCAGCCGAGGACCGTCGGCTCCAAGAACGACGCACCGATCCGGTGGCGGGCCCTGGTGGTCGGCACGCCAGAGACGACAACGACGGTGGCCATACCTCTTACCCAGAACATCGACACCGTGCGCAGGCTGATCATGCTGCAGCTCATCGTCGGCGCCGCGGTCCTCGCCGCGCTCGCGGTGGCCGCCTACTTCGTGATCCGCAGCAGCCTGCGGCCGCTGCGCGGCGTCGAGAATATCGCCGCCGCGATCGCCGCGGGCGACCTGCATCGCCGAGTTCCGGTGCACGGCACCAACACCGAGGTCGACCGGCTGTCCCAATCGCTGAACGGCATGCTGACGCAGATCCAGCGCGCCTTCGCGAAAACCGAGGCATCCGAGGCCGCCGCGCGCCGCTCCGAGGCGAACATGCGGCGCTTCGTCGCCGACGCGAGTCACGAACTGCGCACCCCGCTCACCACCATCCGCGGCTTCGCCGAGCTCTACCGCCAGGGCGCGACCTCGGACCCGGCGCTGTTCATGGACCGCATCGAACGCGAAGCCCAGCGCATGGGCCTGCTGGTGGAGGACCTGCTGATGCTGGCCCGCCTGGACGCCCAACGCCCACTGGAACTCGACCCGGTCGACCTGCTAGCCGTCGCCAGCGACGCCGTGCACAACGCGCGCGCCGCGGCCGCCGCCGGAAACCCGGACGGCCCGCCCCGCTCGATCCAGCTCGAAATCCGCCCCGGTGACGGCACATTGGAGGTCATCGGCGACGAAGCCCGCCTACGTCAGGTCCTCGCCAACCTGCTGAACAACGCACTCACCCACACCCCACCGGACGCCTCGATAACGGTCCGCCTGACCCCGCGCCCCGACGAGGTCGTCCTGGAAGTCTCCGACACCGGCCCCGGCCTCCCCGACGAGGAAGTCGACCGAATCTTCGAACGCTTCTACCGCACCGACACCTCACGCACCCGCAGCAGCGGCGGCACCGGCCTCGGACTCTCCATCGTGCAGGCGCTGGTCACCGCGCACGGCGGCACGGTCGATGCGCAAAGCACCCCGGGCGAGGGCGCCACCTTCAGCGTGCGGCTGCCGCGCGAAACGCACTGAACCCGGGTTGATTCGCCGATCAGATCGGCGTGACATCGGAGACCATCCAGCGATTGCCGTCCTTGTCCAGGCTCACCTTGACCCGGCTGGTGCTGATGTTGGCCTGCGGCGAATCCTTGCTCGTACTCACCTGGTTCAGATAGAGCATCACCACCGCGCGCGCCGGCTCGGTGGAGACCACACCGGCGGCCTGGGTGGTGGCCTGAACGTTCAGTTGCTTGTCCTTGGCGCCGGGGGCGATCGCTTCCTTGATCAGCTTCAGGTAGTCGTCGCGGAAGCTGCCGGTGAGATTGTCCGCAGCCTTGGGCAATTCGGCGTCCACGGTCTTGAAGTTGTAGGTGAACATCGCCTCGACGGTGCGCTGCGCGACCGGGACCACCTGGGTGCGGGCCTGCTCGCTGGCGCGGTTGTCGAAGTACCTGAACCCGGTCACTGCGCACACTACGGCCGCGGCCACGACGACAAGGGCGACGCAGGCCCACGGAACTACTCGACGCACGGCTGTGCTTATGGTTCGCTCGCTGCGCTCACTCATGCCACGAACTCCACTTGTGAGGCAGTGATGATCCCGTTGTCGCCGCGGGTGACAGTCACCCGGAACCGGTAGAACCGCGTCTGCGGATCCTTCATACCCGCGTTGGTCAGGGTCTGTTTGGCGGCGATCAGCACGCGCGCCGAATTCGGATCCTCGTTCTCGATGGCGGTCTCGACAATCTCGCCGGTGGCCTTGACCTTGGCCTGCTCCACCACGCTCGCGTAGGCGTCCTTGCGCTCGGCGTATTCCGCCTTCAGCTCACCGGAGGCCACCGCGAGGACGCGGTCGATATCCGCCTTGGCGGTCTCGTCGTTGATGGTGGTGAGGTTGAGGATCGCCTGCTTAGCGGTCTGCTCGTAGTCCGCGCGCCGGGCGTCGCGGGCGTCGGCCGACCGCAAGCCAAAGATGAAGAAGCCGCTCGTCACCACCAGCGCGATCACGGCGGCCGCGGCCACTGCCGCCGCGGCCATCCGCAACCACCGTGGCACACCGCGCTTGGCCTCGGTATCGACGAAATCCGCGGCCTCGGGGATGTCCCGCGCCGGTTCGGACACCGAATCCGTGGCGTCGCTCGCGGTTTCAGCAGGGGCATTCGCGACGACCGGCGCGGACTTCACTATTGTGACATCGACGGCCGCGGCCTTCGACAGCTTGATCCGCTCCCCGGTGTCGCGCTCCTCGATCTCCTCGATTTCGCTGGTGTCGTCCGGCGGCGGGCCCGCTGAGCGCACCGCGCGTCGCCGGGACCGGCTCTTCACCACACTGGATTCACTCATCGTTGCTGCTCCTGTAGCATCGCCTGCCAACTCGCCGGTATCGTGCCGGATCCGTCCTTCCCGATATCCCCCTGCCGGTACGTCCGACCGTCGGGTCCCATGAATGTCCCGCTGCCTGGATCGTAGGACCTGCCGAGTGCGGCCGGGTGAGTCGCTCCCGGCGCGTCCATCGGCTGACCCGACGGCGTGAACGCCTGCGGCGCACCGAACGGCGGGTTGTTGCCTTCCGGCACGTAACCGTTCGGGTCACGGCACAATTCCGGCGTCGGCGCCCGCTTGCCGGGCACCTCGGCGCACGGCGTATTTCGGATGCCACGCACCGCCTCCGCGGCGTTCTGCGGAACCTTGCAGTAGATGCCGGGCGGGGTGTCGGCGGAGTCGAGTTCGGACGGCGCCCGGCGCTGGTCGGGCGGCAGGAAGCCGGTGGTGCAGCCGGGCGGATCGTTGAGCTCGAGATGGAAGTCGACGATGGCGCCGTATTCGAGCGGCCCCCGAACGACCGTCTGGAAGGCCGCGACCAGCGGCGGGAATACCACCAGGATCTGTTCCAGCCCGGCGTGATACGTCGCACCCACCTGTGCGACGCTGACCAGGTTCGAAAGCAGCAGCGGCAGTGTCGGTTTCAGATCCTGGAACAAGTTGCTGACAGTTTGTGCCGCAGCGGGCGTCTTGTTCAACAGGTTGTTCAGCGCCGGATCGTGGGCGCGCAGCTGATCGGTGACCGTGGCCAGGTCGGCCGTCCACTCTCGAATGGCGGCGTCGGACTGGTTCTGGGTGTCCAGCAGCGGACCGATCTTGTCCAGCAGATCCTTGGTCGGCCCGGCGTTGGCCTGCGCCTCCTGCACCAGCAGGGCAGCGGAGTCGATGAACTTCTGCAGATCGGGGCCTGCCCCGTTGAATGCCGTGAACGCGTCATCGATCACCTGCCGCAACTTGGTGTCGGCGACGCTGGCGAGCAGGCGGTCGGATTGATCGAGCACCGACCCGATGTCCTGCGGCAGTCTGGTGCGGTCCACCGGAATCACCGACCCGTCGGAAAGGTTGCCGCCCTTCGGATTCGCAACCGGAACGAGGTCGACGTACTGCTCGCCTATCGCGGATACGCTCTTCACCCACGCATCGACGTCGGAGGGGATCTTGTAATCGCTGTCGATGGACAGTTTCGCGTCCACCCCGGTTGGGGTCAGCCGAACCTCTTGCACCTTGCCGACATTCGTCCCGCGGTAGGCGACGTTGGCCGTCGGGTACAGCCCGCCGGTCGCGGCCAACTCGACCGTCACCTCGTAGCGGCCGATGCCGAACATGGCGGGCAGCTGCACGTAGGTGCCGGCCATGACCACCAGGCCGATCACGGTCAGCACCCCGAAGATGGTCAGCTGGATCCGAACGAACCGAGTGAGCTTCATCGACCCGTACCCCCTTGCGGTGCGGTTTGACCGGCAGGCGGAACCGTCAGACCCGGAATCGCGGGCAGACCCGGAATCGGCGGCAGGCCAGGGATACTCGGCGTCGGCGCAGGAGTCGCGGGTGGCGGCGGCTGCAGCGGCGCGGTCGCCGGGTTGCTGTTGCCCTCGGCCGAACCGGCGAAGCTTCCGAGTGCGCCCTCGACACCACCGAAGCGGCCGCCGAGCGGGGTGCCGGTCAGGAAGTTCGAGTCGAGCCGCTTGCCGGTGAGGTCCACGGTCATGATCAAGTTCATGTAGTCGCCCTTGATCGCATTGCTGAGGTTCTTCATCGGGAACGGAAAGGTCGGTATGACCTTCAGCGCCTCGACGAGCTTGCTCCCCGTGTCCGCGAGCGTCTGCAACACCGGTGCCAAATTCGCCAGGTCGGCCTTCAGACTGTCGCCGCCCTGCGCGATGATCCGCTGCACCACATCGCTGAGATCGCCTAGGGCGACAATGGTATTGGTGATGTTCTCGCGGCGGTCGGCAAGCACCGTCAAGGCCGGATGGATCTGCTCGATGGCCGCCGTCACCCGATCCTTCTGCTGGGCCAGCTGCCCACTGAAGCGATCGAGGCCGTTCATCGCGCCGATAATGTCGTTGGTCTGGGCGTCCAGGGTGGTGGTCAGCTGGTTCAGCTGCGGCAGCAGATCCTTGATCGCGTCCGCACGTCCGGTGAACGCGGCATTCAGCTCGTGCGTAATGGTTTCGAGCTGGCTGATACCGCCGCCATTGAGCACCACCGACAACGACGAAAGCGTCTGCTCGGTGGTGGGGTATGCGCCGGCCCGCTCCAGCGGGATCAGATCGCCGTTCTTCAATTCACCCTGTGCCGGAACGTCTTTCGGTGCGGACAGCTCGAGATGGTTGCTGCCGAGCAGGCTGGTCTGCCCGATCCGCGCGATCGCGTTGGCAGGCAGCTTCACATCATGACTCAGGGTGACCGTGACCAGCGCATGCCAGCCCTCGACCTCGATGTTCGACACCGTGCCGACCGCAACATCATCGACGCGGACCGGAGAATTCCGGGTCAGCGTGGTGACATTGGGCATCTGGATCTTCACCTGGTAGGCATTCGGATCATTGCCTATCGCACCCGGCATCGGCAGCGAATTGAGGCCGTCCCATTGGCAGCCGCTGACGCCGAGCACAGCGGCCAAGCCGATCGCGGCGCAGGCGATCCGGATCCGTCGACGTTGCATCATCGCCCTCCTCCCGGAATGGCCAGTCCGGCAATCCCGTTCGGCACGGTGACCGGGGCCGTCCCCGAAGTCGCGTCGCTCGGCCCGCCGGCGGCGAGGCTCGGCGGACTGTAGACGAGCTGATTGGGGAACGCCGTCTGGTTGGAGGCCGGGTTGGCCAGCAGCGGTGGATAATTCATCATCAGGCCCTGGACCACCGGCGCCAGGTACTGTGCACAGAGGTTCGCGCTGTGATCGGACTGGTTCGCCTCCATGGCCTGGACCGCGCCGCACAAGAAGGCGAGGGGGTTGGCGAAGTTCGGCGCGACGACGGCGCCGGTCAAGCTGCCCTGAGCGGGGTCGTAGATCTGATAGAAGTTCACCAGAGCCGTTGGACCGGAATGCAATACCTGCTCGAGCTGGGGTCGCTTGTCGGCGAGCACCTGCGTGGCGGCGCCGAGCCGCTGCACGCTCTCGGTCAGCGCGCCGCCGCGCTCGTCCAGGAAACGTTTGATATCGCCGACGGCGGTGTCCAGGTTGTCCAGACCGGCGCCGAGGTCGTCGGAGACGCCGGCCAATACCGAGGACACCGAGGCCAGCCGTCCGCCGAATTGCACGATCTGGTCGTTGCTCTTGGAGAGCACGTCCACGAACTGCTGCAGGTTGCGGATGGTGCCGAACAGGTCGGTGCGGCCGTCGGACAACGTATTCAGGGTGCTCGACAGCTCACGCAGGGTGTCGCGGAACGCCTGAGCATTGCCGTTGTCGAGGTTGTCGGCAGCGGTGTTCACGAACCGCCCGAATGAACCCTGCTTGTCCTCACCGACCGGACCGAGGGTCGTGGCCAGCTTGGACAGTTCGGTCTTGATGTCGTCCCATTCGACAGGTACCGCGGTGCGTTCGATCGGGATCTGGGCGCCGTCACGCATTTTGGGCCCGCCGACGTAGGCAGGCGCCAGCTGAATGAACCGGGCCGACACCAGCGACGGCGAGATGATCACGGCCTTGGCGTCCGCGGGAATGTCGATGCCGCGGTCGAGGGTCATCGCGACCCGCACCCGATCCTTGCCGGGATCGATGGAGTCGATCCGCCCGACCTTGACCCCGAGTACCCGCACTTCGTCCCCGGCGTACAGGCCGTTCGTCGATGGGAAATACGCGGTGACCGAGGTCTTCCCGATCCGGGAGAGAACCGACCAACCGACGGCCACCACCAGGCAGACCGCCACCACCGCGGCGAGCACTCGTGCCCACCGTGGCGCCTTCTTGACATTGCGAAGGGCGTTCATCGCGGCGGCTCCTGAATCGCGGGGCCGAGCGTCGGTGGCTTCGGCTCGGTGAAGTACCGGCGGAGATCATCCGGCAGATGCTGCGGCCACACCAGCGAGTCGACCAGTATTTGCAGGCCCGGGCTGGTCGCATTGGCCACGTACGCTTGGAAATACGGGCCGCTGCCCACCTGCTCGCCGAGCGCCGCCTCGAACGGCCCGAGCTCGTCGAGCGCCTTGCCGATGTTCTCCTTGTTCCGCTCCAGCAGGTCCAGCACCGAATTCAGCTTGTCCAGTGTGGGTTTCAGCTGGGCCTCGTTGTCGTTGACGAAGCCGGTCAGCTGCTGCGCGAGCCCGTTCACGTACACGATCAGCTGGCTCAGCGCGGCGCGTCGGTTGTTCAGTTCGCCGAGCAGACTGTTGCCGTCCACCAGCAGCGAGTTGATCTGATTGCTGCGGTCCGAGAGCACCTTCGTCACGCTCTGCGCATGGCTGAGCAGCTCGGTCAGCGCCTTGTCGCGGGTGTTGATGCTGCGCGACAGCTGGGTGACGCCGTCCAACGCCGACCGCAGCGGCGCCGGAGTGTCGGCGAAGGTCGTCGACAGCGCGTCCAGGGTTTTGTTGACCTGGTCCATGTCCAGATCCTTGACGGTATTCGACAGGTCACCGAGCGCGTCGGTCAGCGAGTAGGGAGAAGTGGTGCGGTCCAACGGAATCGTGTCGTCGCGCCGGGTCGCGCCGTCCCCGGCCGGCGTTACCTCGAGCGACTTGCGGCCGAGCAAGGTGTTGGTCTTGATGGCCGCGGCCGTCTTGCGCCCGAGCACGATCGACTCGTCCAGGGTGAACCGGACGTACACCTTCGCGCCGTCCAGCTTGACCTCGTCGACACGTCCCGAGCGCACACCCGCGACCTGTACCTGGTCACCGGGCACCAGCCCGCCCGCGTCGGCGAAGAATGCGGAGTACTCCGCGCCGGAGTGGATGAACGGCAGCCGGTCGACCTGTAGGGCAGACAACGAAACGGTCACCGCGACAACGATGCCGACGATGCCGATGGAAACTGCGCGTGATCGAGGTTCGTTCATCGGTTCTTCGCACACCTTCCGGTCTCCTGCCCACCGGGCGTGTTGAAGATCATCGGCTGACCGTTCGGGCCGTCGAAGACGATGTTCGTCCCACAGATGTACATGTTCAGGAACGATCCGTACGAACCGATCCGGATGAGCTTCTTGTAGGCGTCGGGCAGGTTCTCCAACACATATTGGACGGTGTCGGAACCGTCGTCGAGATTGCTCGCGAGACGGCCCGCCTGCTCGATGGTCGACTTCAGATCCGGGCGAGCCTGTTGCAGCAGCTGGGTCAGGTCGCCCGTCGCGCCCGCGAGGCGTGGCAGCGCGGCGCCGATCGGATCCTTGTCGGCGGCCAATCCGCTGACGAGTCGCTGCAATTCGTCGAGCGTGGTGCCGAACTGCTGATTGCGGTCATCGATAGTGGCCAGCACGGTCTTCAAGTTCTCGATCACGCTACCGATCAGCGCGTCCCGGTCGGCGAGCGTCTTGCTGAAGGACCCGGAGCTGTTGAGCAGCGCCACGAGGGTGCCGCCCTGCCCTTGGAAGACCTGCAGCAGCGCATTGGTCAGATCGTTGACCTGAGCCGGATCCAAGCCGCGCAGCAGCGGTTTGAAGCCACCGAGCAGCATGTCCAGATCCAGTGCCGGCGAGGTGCGGTCCTTGTCGATGGTGCCGCCCTTCGGCAGTACCTGCGTGGTGCCCGGACCCTCCAGCAGCTCGAGATACCGGTCACCGACGAGGTTTTCGTAGCGGATGGTCGCCTTGGTGCTGGTGTAGAGCCGGTACTTGCTGTCGACATTGAAATCGAGGTGGGCGAGGTGATCGGTGCCCACGTGCACGCCGGACACCGAGCCGACCGGCACACCGGCGATCCTGACCTTCATTCCTGGCAGAATCCCGGACGAACTGGTGAACACCGCGTGGTAGCCGTTCTCGCGGGCAAAGCGCATCTGGCTGAACACGATGACCAGCCCGGCCAGCACGAGCGCCATCGCCAGCGTGAAGATCGTCAGTTTGACGGTAGCCGCGTGCGGTTTGATCCTCACGGCTGATCCACCCCCGGAAGTCCGGCGAACAGTAGCTGGAACACCTTGGGTCCGTTCAGATGTGGCGACGTGGACGGCGTCCACACGTGACCTTCGGAGGTGTCGGTGACCACGTAGTTGGCGTGGCTGTCGGGCACCCGGTTCTCGATGCCATCGCAATGCGGGCCACCGGTAGCGTTGACCTTGGGCAGATCCTGCGGGTACTGGTACGGATCGGCGCCGGGCATGAAACTCGCGTTCAGCGGCACCGCGTCGAACCGACCACCGAAGACGTCCTCACCGAGCGGGAGCACATCGGCGAGGCCGACGACGATGCAGCGCAGCGCCGGCTTGTAGTCGTTGAGCAGTTGAGCGGTCGGGCGCAGCAGATCCAGCGCAGAGACGAGCTGGTTCTCGTTGTCCCGCAGTACCGAGCCGGTGGTGTCGGCCAGCCCGATCAGGTTGGCAAGCAGGGCGTCGACCTGCTGTTCCTGTTCGACGATCGTCTTGCTGGTCACGATGGCGTTGTCGGTGGTGCGCAACAGATCCGGAACCGTATCGGCGTACAGGTTGGTGACACCGGTCGCCGAGTTGAGGTCCCGCTGCAGCGCGGGCAGACTCGGATTGATGTCACGCAGGTAGGCGTCGCTGCGCGCGAGCAGATCGCCGAGCTTCTCGCCCCGCCCCTGCAGCGCGGTACCCAGCGCCGACAGCGTGGCATTGAGCTTCTCCGGCTCGATCTTGGCCAGCACGTCGGTCAAATGCTGGAACAGCGTATTGAACTCGACCGTCACCGCGCCCGCCGTCAGCGTCGTACCCGGCCGCAGCGACTGCGACGAAGGCTGCTGCGGAACAACGAAGTTCACGTATTTGGCGCCGAATACGGTGGTGGACCTGATATCCACCGTCGCATTGGCGGGCACCAGCTTCAGCTTGTCGGGATCGAGCGCCAACCGCAGCCGCGCGCCGTCGCCGATCTGGTCGACGGCCGCCACCCGGCCGATCTCCACGCCACGGATCTTCACCTTCGCGTCGGGGTCGAGCACCAGTCCGCTGCGCGGCGACTCGATGGTGACGGTCGCGGACTTGGTGAACCCGCCCGCGAACATCACCAGCGAGACGGCCACGATCGCGACCAACGCCAGCACCATCGCGAGGCCGGCGAGCTTCAGTCCGAGCCCACCCCGCAGCGCTGCTGCCAGGCCGCTTTCTGCTTGCGTCGATTGCGTCATACCGCTTACCCGGAGAGGTGGAAGTTGCCGGAGGTGCCGTAGATGGCCAGCGAGATCAGCAGTGTCACCGTGACCACCGCGACCAGCGAGGCCCGCACCGCATTGCCGACCGCGATCCCGACCCCGACCGGCCCGCCCGCGGCGTGATAGCCGTAGTAGGTGTGAATCATCATGACCGCCAGGGCCATGAAGATCGCCTGCGCGAACGACCAGAGGATGTCGCTGGGGATCAGGAACGTGGAGAAGTAGTGGTCGTAGACGCCCGCGGACTGCCCGTAGATGACCACGGTGGCGAACCGGCTGGCGATGAACGAACAGATCACCGCGAGCGCGTACAGCGGCACGATCGCGATCATGCCCGCCAGCACCCGGGTGCCGACCAGATATGGCACCGGCCGGATCGCCATCGACTCCAGCGCATCGATCTCCTCGGCTACCCGCATCGCGCCGAGCTGCGCGGTCGAACCCGCGCCGATGGTGGCCGCCAGGCCGATACCGGAGATCACCGGAGCCGCGATGCGCACATTGATGAAGGCCGCGAAGAATCCGGTCAGCGCCTCGACGCCGATATTGCCCAGCGAGCTATAACCCTGCACCGCAATGGTGCCGCCGGTGAACAGGGTGAGAAACCCGACGATCACGACAGTGCCACCGATAACAGCCAAAGCGCCTGTGCCCATGCTGATCTCGGCGATCAACCGAATCGTCTCGGTTCGATAGTGCACCAGCGCACGCGGGATGGACCCGATTGTCTGTGCATAGAACACAGCCTGTTTACCCACTGAATCGAGTGAGCCCGAAAATCGACGCACTCGCCGCACGGTACGTGGAAACCGGGATTCGATCACGAAAGCCATGAGGTCACCGTGCCGCGAACTTGATACCGACCGCTGTGACCACGACATTCACCACGAACAGTGCCATAAAGGCGAACACTACGGTCTGATTCACCGCATCACCGACACTCTTGGGACCACCTTTGACATTCAGGCCCAGATAACAGGCCACCAGCCCAGCGATCAGCCCGAACAAGCCGGCCTTCACTTCGGAGATGACCAACTCGGGCAGATGGGTGAGCAGGGTGATGCCATTGACGAAGGCGCCTGGATTCACGCCCTGCAGCAACACCGAAAACAGAAAGCCGCCGACAATGCCGATGGTGCACACCAGGCCGTTGAGCATCAGCGCGACGAAAGTCGAGGCAAGCACCCGCGGCACCACCAGCCGCTGCACCGGGTCGATGCCGAGCACGCGCATCGCGTCGATCTCTTCGCGAATGGTGCGGGCGCCGAGGTCGGCGCAGATCGCAGTAGCGCCCGCGCCCGCCACGATGAGCACGGTGACGATCGGTCCAACCTGGGTGACCGCGCCGAATGCGGCGCCCGCGCCGCTGAGGTCGGCGGCGCCGATCTCGCGAAGCAGGATATTCAGCGTGAAGCTGACCAGAACGGTGAACGGGATGGCGACCAGCAGCGTCGGAACAATCGAGACACGGGCGATGAACCAGGCCTGATCAATGAACTCGCGCCCTTGGAATGGTCTACGGATGCTGGCGCGGGCGACATCGGCGACGAGTTCGAAAAACCCGCCGACCGCCCGCAACGGCACAGCAAGGATGTCGTTCATTCGCGATCCTCCTTGCTCAACCTGCGTGTACAGCTCAAAGCGTGAAGCCCCATCGGGGCGCCTTTGCCTCACCGATTAGAACATGTTCATTTTGCTTATGGAAGCTTTTCGCCACATTTGAACTGCACTTTTCTGCAACGCCGGGATTGCATATTGAAACGTGTGTCAGAAATGCGCGACCCACGCTTTGTGAGCCGTCACACACCATGACTCCCATGTCTACCAAGTGCCGGACTGGCGATCAACAATTGGTCACATGATCAGTAGTTCACTGACGACAACCGCCATCAGCCGAGATCGAGCAACGTAGCTGCCGAAAATGTACGACCTTCGGGCCGATCGGCGAAGTACCTGCCGAGCGTGGCGGCCAAATCACCGGCAGACCACTGACCATCGGCCGCGTCGAACCGCTGCTCCACAGTTGGCGCCGCCATCAGTGCGACCATCGGTCCGTACACCACGAAGACCTGACCGTTGACCGCATCGGCCGCGGGCGAGGCCAGATAGGTGACCAGCCGGGCCACGTGATCCGGCGAGAGCGGATCAATGCCGCGCTCCGGCGGCGCACTGAACACGGCCTCGGTCATCGCGGTCCGTGCCCGCGGGCAGATGGCATTGGCGCGCACGCCGAAACGGGAAAGACCGCGCGCCGCGGACAACGTCAGCGCGGTGATACCGGCCTTGGCCGCGCCGTAGTTGGCCTGCCCCTCCGGCCCGAGCAGACCCGCCTCGGACGAGGTATTGACCAGCCTGCCGTAGATCGGCGCGCCCGCCGCCTTGGACTTGGCGCGCCAATAGGCTCCGGCATTGCGGGACAACAGGAAGTGACCGCGCAGATGCACCGCGATCACCGCGTCGAAGTCCTCGTCGGTCATGTTGAACAGCATTCGATCCCGCGTGATGCCCGCGTTGTTCACCACGATGTCGACGCCGCCGAATGCCTCGTCCGCGATGCGGATGAGCGCGTCGGCGGTCGCACGCTCGGCGATGCTGCCGGCGACGAACTCAGCCTTCGCGCCGAGTGCCCGGATCTCGGCGAGGGTGTCGACCACCGCATCCGATTCCGACAGGTCGTTGACTACCACCGACGCGCCCGCGGCGGCAAGGGCGAGCGCCTCTGCCCGCCCGAGCCCGGCACCGGACCCGGTCACGATCGCCACCCGGCCCGCGAGGTCTGTGTTGCCCATCACTTCTGAATCACTCACGACTGCACCTCGCTAGCGCTCGGCTCCGTCGTGCCCGACGGCGCTGTGCTGATGGCTCGCTCGCTTCGCTCACTCACGACTGCACCTCGCTAGCGCTCGGCTCCGTCGTGCCCGACGGGGCTGTGCTGATGGTTCGCTCGCTTCGCTCACTCACGGCGCCGACTCTAGAACGTGTTCCTATCAAGAGCAAGAAGCGGTCACAGCAACCGCAAGGCTGCCTTCGGGCACTGCGCCACCGCATCCTCCACATCGGCGAGCCGATCCGCGGGCACCTCGGCCGCGACGATGTGCAATACGTCCTCATCATCGAGTTCGAACACGTCGGGGGCGATTCCGACGCAGATTCCGTTCGCTTCACACTGGTCCAGATCGACACTGACCTTCATGACAACTCCTTTGACACGACTCTGGCCGAAGCCTAACAAGGCGATGTGGCGGCGCGCGCCATCATCGAACGGATTCACCTGCAATACTGGAACATGTTCCAGTTTATATGCAATGATCGACTGAACCCAATCGAACGAAGGCATGAGGTATTGCCATGCGCATTGCGTACACGCCGCAGCAGGAAGAGCTCCGCGCGGAGCTGCGCGACTACTTCGCGCGGCTGATCACACCGGAGCGCCGAGCCGCGCTGAGCTCGCAGACCGGCGAGTACGGGCAGGGCAACGTGTACCGCGAAGTCGTGCAGGAGATGGGCCACGACGGCTGGCTGACCCTGGCATGGCCCAAGGAATACGGCGGCCAGGACCGGCCGACGATGGACCAGCTGATCTTCACCGACGAGGCGGCCATCGCGGGCGCGCCGGTGCCGTTCCTGACCATCAACTCGGTGGCGCCGACGATCATGCACTACGGCAGCGAGGAGCAGAAGAAATTCTTCCTGCCCAAGATCGCCGCGGGCGAACTGCACTTCTCCATCGGCTACTCCGAGCCGGGCGCGGGCACCGACCTGGCCAGCCTGCGCACCACCGCCGTGCGCGACGGCGACGACTATGTGATCAACGGTCAGAAGATGTGGACCAGCCTGATCGCTTACGCCGATTACATCTGGCTGGCCGTGCGCACCGACCCCACCGCCAAGAAGCACAAGGGCATCAGCATGCTCATCGTGCCGACCACGGCGGAGGGCTTCTCGTGGACGCCGGTGCACACCATGGCGGGCCCGGATACCAGCGCCACCTACTACCAGGACGTCCGCGTGCCGGCGAGTTCGGTGGTCGGTCAGGAGAACGGCGGCTGGGCACTGATCACCAATCAGCTCAATCACGAGCGGGTCGCGCTGACCTCGGCCGGACCGCTCAGCCTCACGCTGAGCCAGACCGTGGACTGGGCGCGCAATACCAAGTCGGCCGACGGCCAGCGGGTGATCGATAAGGAATGGGTACAGCTCAATCTGGCCAGGGTGCACGCCAAGGTCGAGTACCTGAAGCTGATGAACTGGGAGATCGCCAGCCGCGCCGATGCGGGCGGCGAAGCGGCACCGCGGCCGTGGGATGCCTCCACCTGCAAGGTGTACGGCACCGAGCTGGCTACCGAGGCATACCGGCTGCTGATGGAGGTCCTCGGTCCCCAGGCGTACCTGCGGCAGGACTCCCCCGGCTCCGTGCTGCACGGGCGGCTCGAGCGGATGCACCGGGCCGCGCTCATCCTCACCTTCGGTGGCGGCACCAACGAGGTCCAGCGCGACATCATCGCCATGACCGCCCTGAAACAGCCGGCCTCGGCACGCTGACGCCACACCTTTCGAAAGTAGGTAGATCGCCATGGATTTCACCCCAACCGAGGCCCAGCTCGATCTCGGCCGGCTGACGGGCGAGGTGTGCGGCAAGCTGGTCACCGCCGACCGGCTGCGCGAACTCGACAAGACCGCCGTGCGTTTCGACGAACCGCTCTGGGCCTCATTGGCCGAGACGGGCGTACTGGCGGCAGCTCTGCCGGAAGCAGTGGGCGGCAACGGCTTCGGCCCGCTCGAGCAGAGCGCCATCCTGCGTGAGCTCGGCAGGCATGTGGCCGCGGTGCCGTACCTGTGGTCGGTCGTACTCGGCGCGGGCGCGCTGGCCGCGTTCGGCACTGACGCACAACATGATTGGGCCAACCGAGCCGGTACCGGAAGCGCGATCCTCACGGTCGCACTGGCCGAGGAGCGGAACTGGGAGCCGACCAAGCCGGCCACAACCGCGGTCGAAACCGACGGTGCCTGGCGGGTGACCGGCGCCAAGCTGGCGGTGCCGTTCGCCGCGCAGGCCACCCGAATCCTGGTTCCGGCAACGCTTTCCGGTCGCACCGCAGTGTTCCTCGTCGATCCCTCCGATGCGTCGATCCAGCTCACCGCCCAGCAGGTGACCGACCTGAGCGCCGAGTACTCGATCGAATTCCACGACACCCCTGCCGAATTGGTCGGCACCGTGGACGACGGCGCCGAAATCCTGGACTGGCTGCTGACCCGGGCCTGGCTCGGCCTGAGCTCCCAACAGCTCGGTACCGTCGAGCGCGCACTGGAGCTCGTCGCCGACTACGCCCGCGAGCGTGAACAATTCGGCAAGGCCGTGGGCAGCTTCCAGGCCGTCGCCCAGCGCCTCGCCGATGCCTACATCGATGTCCAGGGCCTGCGCCTGGCGGTCACCCAGGCCACCTGGCAACTCTCGGAGAACCTGCCGAGCACCGAAGCGGTGCACACCGCCAAGTTCTGGGCCGCCGACGCGGGACATCGCGTGGCGCACACCGTCATTCACGTGCACGGCGGTGTCGGCATCGATCGTGACCACATCGTGCACAACTACTTCACCGCCGCCAAGCACAATGAATTCGCTCTGGGTGCGGCCACCGATCACCTCCGAGCCATCGGCGCCCTACTAGCGGACACTCCTGCCTGACCTCGTCGCTAGCGACTGCTTGCAGGTCGCTCGAAAAGGTCAGCTAGCGACTGCTTGCAGGTCCCTCGAAAAGGTCGGTATCCGCCCCCGAATCGGCCCGCCGACCCTGCCACCGGCGGGCCGATTGCCGTGGTAGCGGCACACTTCTGTACGTAATTTCGACTTAGAAGTACAGTTTTGCTATGACTGCATCGCCCGCCCCCGAAAACTGGGAACTCCCGGTCACTGAAGCAAGAGAGCGACTGGCCGAGGTCATCGCAGCGGCCGAGGCGGGTACGGTCGTGCATCTCACCCGCCATGGCCGAAGAGTCGCGGCAGTTGTCCCCGAAGTCATGGCGGAGACGGCGGACAGCCAGGTCCGCACGTTGTCCGAGCAGTTTGCCAAACGCCACCGCAGTCTGCTCGACAGGCTCGCTGAGTGACGAGGCCCTCGCCCTACTATCTGACCGTCGCAGACCTGCATGTCATCGCCGGCGACGTCATCGAAAATTACCTTGTCCGCGACCACGGCCGCTGCCATTTTCCTCGCCCGCAACGATTTCTCTATCGACTTGCTTGACGAGGATCTCGCGTACGAGTTGATAATCTCGGTAGCCAGCGGCACGATGCATGAGGTCGCCGAGATTGCTGAGCACCTCGCCGAGGCGCTCGATTACCGCTGACGGGAGCGTAGGCCAGGTCGACAGCCTGGCAGGACCGCTCAGCGGCCATTCCGGTGAAGGAACACCACGCCGGAATCGCCTGTGGCGGTTCGCGACAGCGTACTGGCGGTCGTGTCAAGTATCCGGTACAAAACCTCCGGATGTGCTCATTCGCAAAACCACACTCTCATCGAGCGGATTTGATCCGGTTTTCATGGAACCGGAAGCGTAGGAAAGACGTCCTATGTTGTGACCGGAAGTCTGATCCCTGCGCAAGGAGACCGATGCTGATCGTCAATGCTCTACATGCAACGCTCGCGACACCGCCGGACCTGCGCTCGGCATCCAGGCCGCCGAGGTCACACATCGTCATGCGGCGGCATTGCTGTCGCTCACTCATCCGAACCGGTTGGCGATCCAATAGGGTCTGCGCCTCGGATCAATTTAGGGGGTATTGGTTACGGCGCTGGCCGACTCGGGGCTACGCTCGTTTCGGTACTCGCCGAACAACATGTTGTTGGGCCGCTTGGCATTTGCCATCTATCCAGTCCGCCCGCGCGACTGATCGAGGCATCGGAGCGGGACTCGGCTCAACCAGGAACTCACCAGCAAGGAAAGTGAACGACAGCGTGACTATTTCTTTGATCGGGGTTGGCCTGTTCGAGATAACGCTCGACGATGGCCGTCTCCCCGTTCAGGTCGGCGTGAACCAGAACCTGCATGCCCACCGCGGAATGAATCGTCTCAGATTTATACCCGTGCAATATCCGTCATCGCACTTTCGGGCTGATTAGCCTGCGAATCTCGGCCGCGGCATTTCAGCAGACATTCGGCAGATAACCCGAAGATCAGCCCCTCGAAATAGCTGCAATACAAGCTTTCTGAGCCCGGAGCGACCAAACGCCCGGCGGTAGCGCACATTTGCGCTCCGGCGGTGCCATCGGGCGGGATCTGCGCATGAAGTACATTCGTCCACAATGGCTTTCGCGCGCGGAAGCACCACTTCTGCCCCGTTTGACAAAACGAACGATGCCAGACAGGGTGGTGGCGTCCGCCTCATGGTGGAGGTAGCGCGAATGGGGGTTTGATGCAGATTCCAGAGAAGACAACGCTGTCCGCGTCGACGGCCAGCGGTAACCGCGAGGTGCAATGATGGCTGGCCAAGGGTTCTACAACCACTACGACGACCCCGACGAATTCTGGGACGAAGCACCCCTTGAACAGAAACCCAAAACCTCTCCTGCGGCGTCGACTCCACACCATCCGGTCAGCCCGCCTCCTTTGTTCAGTCCAGACCCGCCGGCGACGCCCGCTCGTCCCGTCACCCCGCCTCGCCCGTTCAACCCGCCTCCTCCCGTCGCCCCCGCAGGTCCCGATACCTCGCCGACATCAAGTTTGTGGGGGGCGCCTTTTTCCGCACCCGGTACGACGCCTCCTCAAACATCAGATTTAGGAGGATTCGACAAGATACTCAACGACCTTGCCCAGTTCCACGCGTATACCCAAGAAATATCCGGTCTGATGCAAGAGGTCTTTTCCGCCGGGCCGTCCCACGTTACAGGTCGCGATAGCACGGGGGCGGTGGAGGTCATTCTCACGGACACAGGAGAACTTGCTCAAATTATCGTTTCAGACAACTGGCGACGATACCTCGATCCAGGTGGTATCGGTACAGCCGTTGTCAACGCCGTCAAGAACGCCGAGCAGCAACGTTTCGAATCGACCTGCACCACCGCAGTCGAAAACGGCACTATCGATAGACTCGAAACATTAAGTATGGACGACGTCGTACCGACCAAGTTCGCCCCACCAGAACCCACACCCTCCCCTACAGTCGGCACCGAGCAGCTACTGGAGGAGGCGCTTCAAATGCTGAACAGCAATCCCGACGAAGAGAAGTTCGGCGAATTCGTGGGCACGGCCGGTTCGGAGGACGAACTCTATGCTTCGGTCACGTTGAGCCAAAACAGTATTGCCGACTGCATCGTCCGCATTCCATGGGGAATGGATGCCGGAGGCGGCCCGATTGCGTGGGCAGTCAAAGAATCATATGACCAGGCCCATAGTCACCGACTCGCCGCCGGGACCCGCAATTCGCCGAACGCATTCGGGACGCTGGCCAGCGACGCTATTCAGGCCTTACTGAACATCAAAAATCAATCGAGGAGGGGAAACTAGTGGGTGCTGATCCACAGAAACTCAGGGTTGCTACTGACTCATTGCGTAACGACGCAAATGTTTGGGATGGCAAGTCAACCACCATGTCGGACCTCAAGACAAAGATAGAGACCTTGACGTTCACCCACCTTGAAGCGGGATTGTTCCAGGTTATCGTCAGTGCGAACGATGAACTTGTCACGGACTTGGCCAGCCGATCAAGCGAAGCTTCCCAGCGCTTCACTGAGGTGGCCAACGTGCTGCGCGTTTGCGCAGATACTTACGAGGCCGAGGATGCGGCGGGCAAGCATCGCATCGACAATGTTTGGTAAATCAGAAAGCTAATAATGAGTTTTGATATTTCTCAATACAATTCGGTTCTCGATGGGTTTGACAAGTTCTTTAGCGAGGTTGATGACGCAATTAGAATCGAGGTCCCGAATGCCAAGGACGATGCCCTTGATCTCCCCTACGTGAGATTACTTCCCGCGCTTCAGCGGGTCATCAAGGCTTGCGCAGACAAGATTATCGAGATTTGCAAATGGATATGGGAAAAGATCAAAGAAATATACCATGGAGTACGCGCACCGTACGAAATGTACCTGCGAAGCAAGGACTGGGCGGATGTGCGGGACGCTGCAAGCGGGGTCAAGCAGGGGCTCGACCCCAACAATGTGCATGCACTTCGAAACTGGGAAGGTGCGGCGCGAACATCGTATATGCAGACGTGCACCAGCCAGAGTGGCGCCGCAGGAACATTTTCTGACATCGCCGAGAAGGCGAGGAGTGCGATGATGGATTCTGCGTTGGGGGGCCTCGCCTTTTATGTCGGGGTGCTGCTGACTTGTGCTGAATTCCTTATGGGTCTCGCCAGAGCGATCGGTGAGCTGTGCACCGGTGTTGGAGCAGGTGTCAGCATCGCCGATATCGCCGCCACATCCGGGATCTCCACAGCAGCGCTCTGGACTTCAATCGGCCTGCTAGCGACCTTTCTCGGATCACAGGCAAAAGCATACGGTGAGCTCGATAGGGCCTTCCCCGACGGGAAGTGGCCGGACTCGCAGGCGTCGAGTTTTGGTGATGCATCGGTTGAAGGGGACAACAAATCCAATTGGAAGATCGTGTAATCGTGTCCCATGAAGGGCTCCAGAGCGGAACGAAACGGGAACGGCGGGTCCGCGTGTTCGGGCTCGTTGTCTCAGCAATCGTGCCCACCCTGATCGGGTGTGGACTTATATTCACGTTCGCCGGTGATGTGGTGGGAGCCGGTCTCGTCCAGCGAGTTGCGATCGGGTTAGCGTTGGCAGTGCTGCTGCTTGGGATCGCAATCAGCCTACGAGAGCCGCCACAGGGGCGACTCCTGGTCGTAATGCGCAGCGCTTTTTTCACTACATATGCGGCGGTGGCAGTAGCGGCGGTTCTCACGTTCCCAGACGAGGATTGGGGAATCTTGTCAATGTCAATCCCGCTCTACTTTTCGCAGGTCGCTTCCATCCACAATGTGTATGAACACTGTGTCCAACCAACTGGATCGTGGGGTAAAAGAAGAAGAAGAAGAAAAAGATGAGCCTTTTCATCCTGCCCTGAGAGCTCAGGGCTCCGGCGTTGTCGGTCTGCAAGCCGGTGAGCTGCGGTAATTAGCTGTGCGACACGCCGTTTCGGATGCGAGGCGGACACGGGTGGCTCGAGGAGGATGAAGGTTCCTTAGGCCAGAATCTTCCCCGGAGTCGCCCGTGTCCGTCTGTTCAGTATCCCTTGTCGAGCCCGTTGTGGAGGTGTTGGATCGACGGCGCGTCGAACCGGAAACCCACACGGTCGCACCGTGTTTGCTGGAGGTGCTGAAGACGGTTCCCGACCCGCGTGATCCCCGTGGAATCCGGTACCCGTTGGTGGGGTTGCTGGCGATCATGATCCTGGCCACGGCGGCGGGGATGCAGTCGGTGGCCGGGTTCGCCACCTGGGTGCGTACCGCGCCACCGGAAGTGTTGGCAGAACTGGGCATCCGAGTGCGTCGCCCGAGCGAGAAGACGTTGCGAACCCTCATCGCCAGACTCGACGCCGCGGATCTGGATCGCCGGTTGGGTGACTATTTCGCCGCCGTGGCCGCTGCCGCGGACTCCGGCGGACTGATGGCGGTGGCCCTGGATGGCAAAACCGTGCGCGGGGCGCGCCTGGGCGGGGGCCGCGCACCGCACCTGGTGTCGATCTTCGCCCACCACGCGCGATTGGTCCTCGGCCAGCTGGCAGTCGCCGCGAAGTCCAACGAAATCCCCACGGTGCGAAAGCTTCTGAAGGCAATGAACCGGACCGGGCTCATCGCCACGATCGATGCGATGCACACGCAGGTCGCCACGGCGAAACTGATCTGCGGGCAGCTCAAGTCGCACTATTTGATGACGGTGAAGGCGAATCAGCCCAAGCTGTTGGCTCGCATTATCGCCCAGCCGTGGGCCGAGGTCCCCATCGCCCACCGTGACGCCGACGCCAAGCCATCGCACGGCAGGATCGAGACCCGCACCATGAAGGTGCTGAGCGTGCCGCGCGGGATCGGGTTTCCCTACGCCCGCCAGATCATGCAGATCACCCGCGAACGCGTCCAGGTCACCACCGGGAAACTGACGGTCGAGACCGTATACGCCATCTGCAGTGTCACCTTCGAGCAAGCCAAACCCCGACAGTTAGCCGAATGGTTGCGAAACCATTGGGGAATTGAGAATGCGATCCACTGGGTCCGTGATGTGACCTACGACGAAGACCGCAGCACCCTGCGGACCGGCACCGCTCCGCAAGTCGCCGCGACGCTCCGAAACACGGCGATAAGCCTTCACCGCATCGATGGTGCCGCCAACATCGCCGAGGCCTGCCGGACGACAGCCTTCTCACCGAACAGAGGCCTCCACCTGCTGACGAACACCCAAAACCCTTGGTCGCAGGCTAGTTAGGCGACAACGCCGGAGCCCTGCCTGAGAGCTGGTGTCGCAGCGCTTGGCGCTACAGCGGTCGATCGGCCAGTGAAGATCATGAACCCTTCAAGGCGCGAATCATATTCACCAGAACGGGTGCGCCCGCTTGCGTCCCTTTCTCATCGCCCTGTTCGAACCCGAGTTCACCCTTCCATCCGTCGATACTGGCAGTCAGCATGAATGATGGGAGCGTGGTGGAGGGATCCAAGGGAGCCGGTACGGGTTCCACGATTTCGGAGATGGCCACACCGTCCACTGTTATGACGCGAGCCGGGAAATTCTCTTCTGTCGAATATGTCGAGTCCTCGACTATGCGAGACAGAAAGACGTATCCGAGGTAATCCCGTTCCGGCGTTTGATAACTGCATCCGTTGCCGGTCCCAATTTTCTCGGTCAGTGGCCTGGTGGCAGTCACACTGGCCTCTAATTTAGTGGCATTATACCGAGTGGTAAAGAACTGTTTCGGAAAATCGCACAACTCCTGGAGCGTATGGTTGCTCGACGACACTGCGTACTTGTCGGGATGGGTGCGGGGTAGCAGGCCGCATCCGGGCAGAAATATCGTCAGCACCGAAATCGCGGCAACCTTCAGCAGATTCATGTCGCCTGCCATTCGGTGGGGCTGGTAACGTTGATGTTGAAGGCGTCAGATTTACTTTGCGGCCAACAGTTGTTGTAGAATCCTTTCTGGTTTGACGTGGCTTCGGTTATCTTTTTTATGCTCTTCTGTTCTGCGGTAAGAGCTTGGACGAGCTTATCTCCGTAATCTATTGCACTCTTGATGATCTTGCCAAGAAGATCTATAGCATCTGAAACTCCAAACGGGGCCCCAACTCCGGTGGCAATTTTACCTAGAGCTGCGGCGAAGTCCACAAGAAAACCGGCTACGTCCTTAACGATGGTGGAGTAGAAATTCCAAGCGGCATCTGATATCGACCCGAGAGTGTCACTCATTTTATCGCAGATCGTTTTGGCCGAATCCATGGCGGTGTCCTGGAGCGTACGTGCCGCCGCGTATTTGAGTGCCGCCGCACCCGCCCAATAGCCGGTTAAGCTCCCGTTGTTCACTTCGTTGTTCTGGGCCTCGCCGATCTTAGATTTCAGAGTCAGCCAGTCCCCGCTTGTTTGCAGGAACACAATAGGAGCCTTCAATCCATCGACGGCTTTCTGCAGTTCCTCCAAAAGTTCTTGGATCTTTTTCTTTATCTCTTCTTTGTGGTCTTTTAGGTAGCCGGTCATATCATCTTCGCTTATTGCGCCGTAAGCTGCTCCAGCCGCCGCGCCGATCACAGTGCCGAAGATAGGTACGACCGATCCGAAGGCTGCTCCTTCGCTCGCCGAAAGCGCAATCGCTGCCTGCTCGAATTTCTTCTCAACTTCGGCAGGCTGAGTCCTGATTTGCTCTATCTGGTTCGAGAACTTTCTAAGTACATTATTGATCTCTTCGAGAGATTTGGTAGCGCCCATTACTATCCTTCGTCGAGTTTGATCAGGATGTTTGCGAAGTTTTGGTCTTGTTCTTGGTACACCTTGGCGACATGTTCGAGGACGGCTCCGATGGAATCTGTTTCCGTGGATCCCTCGGTCAGCCGGTCGTACATGCATTGCGCGGCCGCGACTTGAGCATCCCATGCCTCCTGAAATAATGCCCAGACAACCTCTTTGTTGCCATTTTGAATATTCTGTGCCTTTGTCGCGGCTTCGCCGAGCCTGTCGGACGCATGACCCCAGGCCCTCGAAGCGGAAACCAACTCGTTCAGATCTAGCGCGAAATTGGCCATTATGAGTTCCTCATCAGATAGTTTTTGTATTCCCCGAGTTCGTACTCGAGTTCGTCATCGGAGCGGGCCGCCCACGATCCGCCTTCGTGGAAGTTTGGGCGCTGTTGACGGATCTGATTCGCGCAGTCGACGATATCGTGGGCGATGTACGATGGGCTGGCCGTTGCTGCCCATCGCCCATCGATGTTGATCTCACCGATACGCGAGATACTCGCTGCGACAGTGACCGAAGGTCGACCGAAGTCGGTCAAGGGACCTCGGCCAACGAATTCGTCACGCAGGCGCAGGGCTCGTTCGACCGTTCGACTGCCTCGAATTCGGAGAGTGACTGTGTGTCGAGGAGTGTGATCAATTCGGCACGGCGCGAGGGAGATTTGCTCAACGCGGCCCATTTCCCTGATGTGATGATCGGCGCGTCGTGACGCCAAAGTGCCACGTAGTAGCCAGTCATTGCCGCTGCGGAGAAATATTGTGGATCCAAACGGTTGTGGAGATTGCGGTTTACTTCGACGTGTACAGGAAGGCGACCTTCATCGAGATTCATCTCGAACAGTCCCAACCCGATGAGGCCAGTAGTCACTCCGTCATTCACTTCCTCCGCTGTTGTCCATACAAAGCATTCTTAATCATCATGTTGTCGGCCTGCACCAGTTGCGGATGAGGCACTCTCAGTTCGATCAAGCCGACTTCTCCTCGGATTCCCATGACCTCTCGGCAAGGGTTGGCGGGCCCCATGTGGGCAACGCCCTTCTTGGGAATCGGCAATCAAACCCCCCGCTTGCGCCTAATCGACCGCCACGCGCGGCGACCGCGACGATCCTCTCTGCACCTAAAGGTCTTGTCAAGCTGGCCAATCGGTCGTCGTCCGTCGGGAAAGCTGCTGCGAGCGAACCGACTTCGCGGTCGACCATGCCTCGGTGAAGGTCCCGGGCCAGGCAGTTTCCCGTACCGGCGGCGCGAGCGCCGGATCCAGGACGAACTCTCGATGCTCTTGGGTGCCAAGCACATACACGGCGACGATCGGCACGGCTGGGCCAGAGATCATCAACTGAACAGTTTGATGGCGAAATGGAACTTGGGCAGCGCCTGAGTTAGGGCCGCAGTCGAGCATTGCGATCCTGGCAGTCCTATGTCTGATCGAAGCCGCTCGTTTCCACAACAATTTCTCGCTGCAGTACCCCCTTATCGTAGGGTGCATCGACACGTTTGCAACGCCGAATGGACGTCAACTCGACAGGAAACCGAGTAAAAACTACCGTCTACGCGTTGACCACTGCGGTTATCGCGGGATTCACTGCATTGCTGTGGCACAGCCTGCTGGTTACCAGCTGTGAGGGCATCGAGTACAGCGAACTCGATGTCATCGCGCTGACTCTCACCGCCGTGGTCACGGTCCTTGTGATTCCCGTCATCTGGCTGGGCTACCGGACCCCTCGGCTCGTGCATATTGCAGCGATCGCAATTCTGTCGTCGAGCATTGCGACCCTGGCAGTCCTATGTCTGATCGAAGCCGCTCGTTTCCACAGCAATTTCTCGCTGCTGTACGCCCTTATCGTAGGGTGCATCGACACGTTTGCGACGCTGGTCCTCCTGCACCTCTGGCGCAGCATCCGGTGAGTAGTTCGATGATCTCCGGGAGTCGGCGCGGGTTCATTGAGCTTGCTATCGCTGCGGGAGTTACATGGCCGGTCAATTCGACCCGCCATCATGGCCACCGATCCCAAAGGCACCGGCCGCAAACGCTGGTCCAACCGATGGAAGGAGACCCTCAACGCCTTCGACACGACCTTCGACGGACGCCTGTCCACCGGACGGAAGTAACTGCAGGACAACAACTTACACCGTTATCTTGACAGTCCCGCGAGCTATAACCATTGACGTGTGGGTACTTTTCGTGGGATTTTGTTGGGCCTCGGTGTCGTCGTATGGCGTCAGTTGCGAAGGTGATGGTCAACCACTAAGCACCGTCACGAAGACCTGTCGTAGACGGCGTGAATTCTTTTGAGCGAGCGAGAGCAGGTCAGCGAGTCGTGTCGGTGTTGGTGGGTAGTGTCACGCCCGGATGGATCGCTGGGACGGAAGGACGCGGATGAGCAGCGCAGTGCCGCGGTGGCTGTCGGATGCGGTGGCCGAGTTCGGGTCTGCCTGCCGTGACAAGCTGGCGGGCCCGGGGGATCGCGAGGCGGCGATCCGAACTCCGCTCGAGGGCCTGCTTGGGGCAGTCGGTTCCCGTCTGGGGATTCCGGCTGTGTTCCATGACGAGGTACGCGATACGTCGCGGCGAGTCCGTCCTGACTACGGTGTCAGCGTCGACAGTGCTGTGATCGGGTACATCGAGGTCAAGGCACCGGGCAAACCGATAGATCCGGCGCGGCTGACCGGTCACGACAAGCGGCAGTGGGAGCGGCAGAAGGATCTGCCGAACTTGCTGTACACGAACGGTACCGAGTGGCGGCTGTACCAGGACGGGGAGCCCCGGGGTGGGCCGCTGTCTTTTGGCGGCGGTGATCTCACCGTTGCGGGGGCCGGGCTGGAGGCGCCCGCGCAGTTCGAGTCCCTGATGGCGGCTTTTCTGCGCTGGCAGCCGAATCCGATCACGTCCGTGGCGGCGCTGGTCCGGGCGGTCGCACCGTTGACCCGGCTCCTGCGCGGTGAAGTGCTCGACCAATTGGAGGTCGAGCGGTATGCGGTTCGGGGAGGGGAGGACAAGGACGCCCAGTCGTTCCTCGGGCTCGCGCATGATTGGCGAATGCTGCTGTTCCCGCAGGCAAGCGATGCCACCTTTGCCGACGGGTACGCGCAGACGGTCACTTTCGCTCTGTTGCTCGCGCGGACCGAAGGAATCGATATCGCGGGATCTTCCCTGCATGAGGTAGGAAAGGCCCTCGGTTCGGGTCACTCCTTGATGGGGCGCGCGTTACAGCTGCTCACGTCTGACGTGGCAGCGGACTTCGTGGTGACGCTCGGTCTGCTCGTACGAGTGGTCGGCGCGGTGGACTGGCCGCGGGTCCGGCGTGGCAGACGTGACACGTACCTGCACCTGTACGAGCACTTCCTCGAGGACTACGACAACGATCTGCGCACGCGAGGTCGTCGATTTCATGGTGCGGCTGACCGAGGAGGCGCTGGTCTCGCGATTGGACAAGGCCGAAGGTTTCCGTGACGAGGACGTCACGACGATCGATCCGGCGATGGGCACGGGAACGTATCTGCACACGATTCTCGAGCGCGTCGCCGAAGTGGTGGAGGCGTACGACGGACCAGGCGCGGTGCCCGGAGCAGTCCAGCAGGTCGCGGAACGGCTTGTCGGTTTCGAGCTGCAAATGGGTCCGTACGCGGTCGCGGAGCTGCGCACTGCCGATCTGCTCAAGACGCACCGGGCCAGCCCGCCGCCGACCGGCATGCACCTGTATGTGACCGATACTCTGGATGATCCATACGCGGCGCAGACACAGCTTGCGTCGGGGCTGCGTTTGATCGCCCAGCAGCGCAGGAAGGCCAACAAGGTCAAGGCCAAGGCGGCCGTGACCGTGGTCATCGGCAATCCGCCGTACCGGGAGCGGGCCGAGGGCCTGGGCGGCTGGGTCGAATCGGGAAGCAAGGCGGATGGGAAGAACCCGCGTGCGATTCTCGAGGACTTCCGGGAGGAGGCCAACGGTCGCGTCGAGTACACCCTCAAGAACCTGTATGTGTACTTCTGGCGGTGGGCCACGTGGAAGGTGTGGGAATCCACACCAACCGATCCAGATGGTGACTCGGGGATCGTCTGCTTCATCTCGACATCCGGATATCTGCGCGGGCCAGGATTCAAGGGTATGCGCCGCTATCTGCGGAAATGGGCGTCCGAGGGGTGGGTCGTCGATGTGACGCCGGAAGGTCAGACACCCGATATCCCGACCCGAATTTTCCCAGGCGTACGGCAGCCGCTGGCCATCGGCCTGTTCGTCCGGAAGGCCGACACCTCAGCCGATACACCGGCCGCGATCCGGTTCCGGTCGATCACCGGCAGCCAGGCACAGAAGTTCGACGCGCTCAAGGCGATCACACTGGACGGGGCGGGGTGGCAGTTGACTCGTACGGACTGGACAGCGCCGCTCACGCCGGCCGCAGACGGCGCATGGGACGACCACCCCGCCATGGACGACCTCCTCCCCTGGGTCGCACCTGGTGTCAAGCCGAATCGAACGTGGATCTACGCGCCGGCACGGTCGATCCTCGATGAACGGTGGAGACAGATCATCGGAGCTTCGACACGAGAAGAGAAGGTGCGCCTCTTCAAGGAGAGCCGAGATGCGTATCTTGATCGAGTGAAGAAGCCGCTGCGTGGTGCGGGAACTCATCAGTTCGCCGGCCCGTTTGCGGCTGAAACGGGGCCCCCGCCAGCGGTGCTTCGAATCGCATACCGCGCGTTCGATCGGCAGTGGATCATTCCCGATTCGCGGCTCATGCATGCTGAGAGTCCTCCACTGTGGGAGTCTCGGATTCCGGGGCAAGTCTTCGTGGTCGAACAGCATTCCAAGCCCATAAGTAGCGGGCCCGGCCTGCTGTTCACGACCTTGATACCTGACATGGACCTCTTCAACAATCGAGGCGGGCGAGCGCTGCCGTGCCTGCACCCTGACGGCTCGGCGAACCTCGCGCCCGGACTCCTGAACGCACTGAACTCTGTTCTCGTATGCGAAATCTCGGCTGCGCACGTCCTCGCCTACATCGCGGGCGTCGTCGCGCATCCCGCCTACACACGCACCTTCGCCGACGAGCTCACGACTCCGGGCATCCGTGTTCCGATCACGGGTGATGCGGAACTGTTCACCGAAGCAGTCGAATTGGGTGAACGGGTGCTGTGGCTGCACACCTACGGTGAAATTTTCTCGGACGCGGACCGGCCGGAAGGGAACGTGCGGTATCCGGTCGGCGACGAGCGCCGGCCCCGGGCGCTGACGCCGATCACGGAAATGCCGGCGACCATGGATTACGACGAGAATCGGCGGGTTCTGCGGCTCGGCGCAGGCGAGTTCGGTCCCGTGCCGCCCGCCGTCTGGGCCTACGATGTCGGCGGAAAGAACGTCCTGAAGTCGTGGTTCAACTACCGCAAGGCATCCCCCGGCGGGAAGAAGACCTCACCGCTCGACAATATCCACGTGCACCAGTGGCCCGCCGAGTGGACATCGGAGCTACTCGACCTATTGTCCGTGCTCGGGCGTCTCGTCGAACTGGAGCCCCAACAGGAGGACCTGCTGGGCAGGATTCTCAACGGACCGCTGCTGACCAAAGCGACTCTCGCCACGGAAGGCACACGCTGGCCGGCGAACGGCAACGACCGCAAACCACGACGAGCGCTCTCCCCAACGAGCGACAATGCCGAGGCAACCCTACTCTGAGTCGGGGGGCCACCGCCCTGAGAACCATCGACCGGCCGGGCGTGAACTCGCCATTTCTGAAAGCACTCTCATGCCCCGTGTGGTCTCGAACACTGACCATGCCGATTTCGAAGCGGACAGGCATGGACGCATGGCGCCGTGCGCGCCCGCTGCACAGTCGAACGCCGGGCGACACTCGACTAGTAACCGGACTCCACCATGGGGGCGTCGAGAACGACGTACCACCAGTACTCGCTAGGTCGGTCAGGCGCGGTAGCGGCACGCACCGCCACGATCGGGTTCGTCGTCACGCGACGATTGCCACCCCGCAGGCGTGCGACACCCCCTGTCGGAACCTCGGATCAATGGTTCGCTTACTGCCCGCGCCGACCGCCTTCGACCTACTCGGGTTATGCGAAGGGATCGCGGGTTGCGTCGCAAGGTTCCGTGCCCGCAGGCCGGCCCACGGATCATTGATCACGCCGTCGGTGAGACCATCACCGGTTACTTACTGCCGGTCATGCTCGGTTCCTTTGACTTTCGTCGTAGGGTCCGCAAATGCACTCCTCGATGACTTCATTTACCACCCAACGGTTTCCGTGCTCGCACTCCGCGCGGCAAGGGTGCCCGCCGAACTAGTCTTCGCCTGCCGGGGCAGTCACGGGAGGGCTGGGCCGAGTCCGATCAGCACACCGAGGTCGGACACCTTGATCAGGAATCAGCGGACGACGACTCCCTTGCGAGGGCGGCGGTTGTGAGCAGTCAGCGGTCGAACTCGCCGTGCGCCGCAGCGACTGTGAAGGCCGACCACTCGGACGCGGTGAACAGCAACGCCGGGCCGGAGGGGTTCTTCGAATCACGAACGCCGACAAGGTCGTTCGAGAGGAACGCGACCTCGACGCATGCCTTGTCACCGCCGCTGCGACTGCTCTTGAACCACTTCGCGTTCGAAAGATCCACAATCACCTCGTGCACTCCTTCTCCACCCGCCCGGGCAGACTCAGCGTCGTCAGCTGTCAAACTCGCCATACGTTGCCGCGACCGTGAAGGCCGACCACTCGGCCCAGGTGAACAGCAACGCCGGACCGGATGGGTTCTTCGAATCACGAACGCCGACAAGGTTGTTCGAGAGGAACGCGACCTCGACGCATGCCTTGTCACCGCCGCTGCGACTGCTCTTGAACCACTTCGCGTTCGAAAGATCCACAATCACCTCGTGCACTCCTTCTCCACCCGCCCGGGCAGACTCAGCGTCGTCAGCTGTCAAACTCGCCATACGTTGCCGCGACCGTGAAGGCCGACCACTCGGCCCAGGTGAACAGCAACGCCGGCCCAGAGGGGTTCTTCGAATCACGAACGCCGACAAGGTCATTCGAGAGGAACGCGACCTCGACGCATGCCTTGTCACCGCCGCTACGACTGCTCTTGAACCACTTCGCGTTCGAAAGATCCACAATCACCTCGTGCACTCCTTCTCCACCCGCCCGGGCAGACTCAGCGTCGTCAGCAGTCGAACTCGCCGCGCGTTGCCGCGACCGTGAAGGCCGACCACTCGGACGCGGTGAACATCAACGCCGGCCCAGAGGGGTTCTTCGAATCACGAACGCCGACAAGGTCGTTCGATAGAAACGCGACCTCGACGCAGTTCCTGGAGCCGTCGCTGCGACTACTCTTGAACCACTTCCGCTTCGATTGTTCGTTCGTCAAGTCGCGTACTCCTTCGCCATCTGCCGCAACAGGTCTCGACTGGCCACATCATCCAATGCACTTTGCCGAAGGCAACCGTATGCCTGATAGTACCGGCGGACGGCGTTGGGTTTCGAGAGATACAACTCGCCCATGAAGGATTCTAAGTAGACAACCGGCGGTTCGATCTCCTGTCCTGTCCGGTCTGCGCCGAACTCGAGGATGACGAACGGACCGACCGCCTCCCCAAGCGGGAACCCCACACTGAATGGAAGGACTCGTATACTGACATTGGAGCGAGTCCCCATGTCCGCCAAGTGCTTCAGCTGTGCCGCCATAACCCTCGGACCGCCGACCACACCCCTGAGAACCGACTCTCGCACAAGGACGTCGAGCGCCGCCGATTTGTGCTTCCTGGTGACGCGGATTTGCCGCCGCATACGGAAATTAACTCGCCGCGCATGCTCGTCGGCGCTGTCCCCAGGATGAGCGGCATGCATCACAGCGCTGGCATAGGCCGGAGTCTGCAACAGGCCCGGCACGAACTCTGCCTCATAGGTTGTCAGCTTCCATGCCGCGGCTTCCAAACCCACGTAGAACTGGAAGTTTCCCGGAATCAAGTCGCCATATTCACACCACCAACTATCCTCGTTGCCCTGCGCCGCAAGACCTTTCATCGCCGCAGCGTGGTCCGCATCGAAACCGTAGATCTTGCACAGCGCCTCGAGATCCACATCGCGCAGCTTCGCCACCACACCCTTCTCGATGCGCTGCAGTGTGCTGGTGCTGCGCTGAATCAGCTCGGCCGCTTGCTGGAGCGTGAACCCTGCCTCGTCCCGTCCGTCGCGTAAAAACTTCCCCAACTGCCGCCGCGCCAGCGTCGACCCGTTCCCCGACATGCCGCCTCCCTCCAGGTTTGCGTTGCTCGCCCAGCACAGCACACCGCAATCCCGCACGGGAGCATCACCGCGAATTCTCATGCAATCAGTGCATAGCCCCAGGAAGCGTTGCATCCCATAGCGATTTCGCAGCGCACCTCGACACCAAAGCCATCCCGTTCGCCGCACCTGCACGATTCATCGCGCACCCGACCCACCACACCTCAGCCGGGGGACTGTCACCCGCGCACGGCCCGACGCGAGCTGAACCCCCAGCACCGATCCCACTCGAAGCGCCTTCGCGTCCCAATGGAACCGATCGTCCGATTCATGCGTCCAGTACAGTAAACAGGCCAGCAGAGAGGGAGGGCCTGTCGATGGATGTGGGGCAATCGACTGCGAACGCGCTGTACCAGCAGGCCGTGGCGGGGACATTTCGGATGGAAGCCGACGCTGCTCGGCGGTGCGCCGAGGTCTACACCAGATTCGTCGATACGACAGTAGATCCACAGATCGTGCGTTCATCCAACCTGCATTCCTTGACAGGATTCGGCGGGTTCGAATCCGCCCAGCAACTGCAGTCAGGTTTCTCCGGCAAGGCGGAGGGGATGACCGAAGCGCTCAACGGGATCAAAGAAGCGGCACTACAGATGGCAGCGGCCTACCTCCGGGCTGGTCAGTTGGTGGAGGAGGCCGATGCGATGTATGCCCACGCGATCAGCACAGCCACTGCGGGGGTGCCGCAGACATGACGCCGATCCGTAGCGCTTCGATAGCTCTGCTGTCGTTGGTAATCATCTCCGTCGCGAGCTGTTCAGGTACCGATACCGCGACACAACGCCCGACCGATTCGGCACAGGCAACCACGTCGTCCACCGCAACGCAACCGGCCCGGCCGACCCTCACGAACCCGAAGATTCAGCCGCCGTCTCAGGACAACAAATACACAGCCAGCACGGCACGCTCCAAGGTCGTCTTCGACCCATGCACATGGATTAGCGACGACACAATTCAGAAGGCTGGGTTCGATCCACCATCCCGCAAACGACTGGATGATCTCGTGGCGGAGTACACCTTCTTGACGTGCACCTTCTCATCGCAGCAACGTACGTTACGACTGAACTCCGGGAACGTGACCTGGGCGGAAGACCTCACCAAGGTCAGTTCCTATAGCGAGCCGATCACCGTGAACGGCCGCGAGGCCCTATTGGTCCGGGACCCGGTAACTCCTCGCGGCTGCCAGATCGATGTGCGAACCAAGGTCGGATTCGTACAAATCAGCGTCGATCTGACCGACCGCGCCCCACGCGATCTCGCCCCCTGCGACGGCATGCGCGACATCGCCTCCACCATCGAACCGGAAATCGGCAAGGACAACTGACCATGACCGACCCCGGCTACATCAATATCAACAACGATCCCGCCGCACTCGGCACCTTCCTCCCGGACAAGAAGCCCGATACCACCCAGCCGAACACCCTCTCGCACACTCAGCAGCACGGCGCACAGCAGACTCAGCAGTCCATCTCCTACACCGGCGCGGATCCGGCGTACATCACCCGGATGGAACAGTTCGAGGGCCACACGCACGAGGAGATCTACCGCAATGCCCAGGCGATGAGTCCGGGCATCATGCACTCTCAGGCCGATACCTGGATCAGCATTGCCGACACTCTCAGCGGCGGCCTGCTCGGCGCGAATCTCGCGATTCAGAAGGCGCTGACCAACGGTATCGAGGGCCAGATGGCGGATGCGGCACTCGCCGCCGCGCGGAAGTTCTACCAACAGGCGAGCGATGCGCAGGAGGTGATCAGCACCTGTGGGCACCGCATCAAGGCCGCCGCGCACGCCGCGGAGGTGGTGAAGATGTCGGTGCCCCCACCCGCCACAGCGCAATCAGGCGCCGGCTCGCCGAACGCGCTGCAACCGGCGCAGATCATCATCGCCGCGGTGGGCGCGGGGCTGGCGAGCGCCGGAGACGGTGACCAGGTCGCCTATCAGCGCGGCGTGGAGGCGCTGTATCGCACGGCGATCGACACCATGAACAACAACTACAAACCGTCCTACGGACCAGCCGGGGACGGCGTCCCGACCTTCGTACCCGTGGAAGTGCCGGGCGGCGCAACCGGTGGCGGTAGTGGCGGTGGCGAGACCGGCGGGCCGGGCACCGGGGGCACGGGCAACGACGGCGGCAACAGTGGCGGGCAGGGTGCGCAAGAGCCATCGCCGACCGATCCGGCCACGACGCAGGCCGCGGCGCTGGACTCGAATTCGACAGGCGCACAGCAGTCGAGCAGTAACCGCACACCGGATGCGACGACCAACTCCGGCGGCAACACCAGCACCTCACCCGCCACGGCGCCGACCAGTCACGGCACGCAGCCGGTCAGTCCCGGCCGCGGCACCGCCATGCCCGGCGGCCTCGGCGGGCCGGGTTCGGGCAGCCCTGGACGCAGCGTTTCCGGGGTGCCGGTCGGCGCGAGTCCCACCGCGACGGCGACCGGCAGCGGATCGAGCGGCACCACCTCGACCAGTCGATCCGGCACGCCGGGCATGATGTCGCCCGGTGCGGGGAAGCGGCAAGACGACGCCGACTCGACTCGAAAGACTCCCGACTACCTCATCGGTGATCACGAAGAAGAACTACTCGGCCATCACATTCCGATGGTCCCGGAGGTTATCGGGGACGACGCGCCCGCGACCCGGCCGGATTCGCCACAGCGCCCACCAAGCCGGGATCAGCGCCGGTGAAATGGGAATTCACCCCCGACGAGTTCATGCACATCTGGCGGGAGACCGGCACGGACCGCTACCCATTCCCCCTGCGATTGATCGCGTCGGTGCGATGGGAGGATGAGTTCCAGCGGCTGGCACGCGAATTGGATCAACGCCTCCCGCTCGGCAACGATCCGGATCTCACAGCCGTATTGCGGGTGGCCGCTGATCCCGAAACGTCGCTGGCGCTCATCGGCACTCGGCGGCGCCCGATGCGGGCTTACGGCGCGATCGACACCGATATCGGTGTGACACTGGTCCAAAGGCCCGGCCCCACACCCGTTTTCGGCGGAAACGTCGTGATCGAAGTTGGTGCTCCGGCGACCGTGTCGAGGGTATTCGCGGCGGTGCTCGGCGATATTCCTCCCGGTAAACATCCGGCACTGGCCGAAGATACCGACCGGCTACTCAGCAGCCTCGAATCCTGGACGGGCACCAAGGAAACCACATCAGACCGAATCCGCCGCCTGCTGTGCGCCCCACGCTCAGGTTCGGGAACCGTGGAATGCTTTCGCGGCCTGCGGAATTCACCCGCGCCCATATCGGAGTACCTGAACTGGTTCGATATCGACGGCGACGGCCGTTACCTCTATTGTCACCGGTACAACGAATTCCACATCGCGCCATGCGATAACGCCACCATCCGCCACGAAATCACCCGCATGACACAGACCCTCCGGGATCCAGAGTGACTCCGCGCGGTCGCAACACCACCCGTCGACCCTGCTCTTCGGTGTCCGCCGCATCAACCGCCAGCGCTGACGCCGACCCGATCGTCACCTCAGTCGCCCAAACGTCGCTGCCTAGCTAGCGGGCCGACCTTCGATACCACGGCGCTGATCAGCCCGTTCGCGCTTACTAAGGAGATTGAAAGTAAGTCGAGACACGTCGGTCGATATTCGTATTTCCGGGCGGAATGGGGTGCAGAATTCCGGTGTGCGTGACAACGACGGCCGGAAGCTGGATCACAAGACCCTTGAGGTGCTGCGGATGCGGGCGGTGGAGCAGGTCGCCGCGGGCGCGCACCCGGAACAGGTGGCGGTGATGCTGGGGTTCCACAAGAACACGGTGTACGGCTGGTTGGCCAAGGCGCGTAAGGGTGGTCGAGATGCGTTGAAAGCCAAGGCGATTGCGGGTCGTCCGCCGAAGCTGTCGGCGACCCAGATCTCGCGGTTGTACGGGCTGATCGTGGGTGTCGATCCGCGGCAGTTGTCGTTCGAGTTCGCGTTGTGGACCCGGGAGATGGTGCAGCAGTTGATCCGCCGCGAGTTCGGGGTGAAGCTGAGCGTGGCCAGCGTCGGCCGGCTGCTGCGTACGATGGGCTTGTCGCCGCAGCGTCCTCTGCATCGCGCCTACCAGCAGGATCCCGAGAAGGTGCAACGCTGGAAGGACGAGGAGTTCCCAGCCATCCGCGCCGAAGCCAAAAAGTCCGGTGCAACAGTGTATTTCGCTGATGAGGCCGGTATCCGCTCGGACTACCACACCGGCACCACATGGGCGCCGGTCGGACGGACCCCGGTCGTGGCGAACACCGGAGCCCGCTACTCGGTCAACATGCTCTCGGCGGTCAGCGCCCAGGGCGCACTGCGGTTCATGGTGCACGACGGCACCGTCGATTCGGGCGTGTTCGTCGAGTTCTGCAAACGCCTGCTCAAAGACACCGACGGCCCGGTCTTTCTGGTCGTCGACGGGCACCCCTGCCATCGCTCCAAGGTGACCGCCGAGTTCGTCGCCTCCACCGGCGGGCGACTGCGACTGTTCCTGCTGCCCGGCTACTCACCCCAGCTCAACCCCGACGAATGGGTCTGGAAGAACGTCAAGCACGACCGAGTCGGCAAGATCGGCGTCACCAGCAAGGACGACCTGAAGAACAAGGCCACCAACGCGCTGCGCCGACTGCAGAAACTGCCCGCGAAAGTACGCGGTTTCTTCGCCGACCCGAGTTTGGCCTACATCACCGCCTGACTCGACTTACTTTCAATCTCCTTAGTAGTAGTACGTAATATGCGTATTACAGATTCAGCCCGAGGACGTTACTGTGCTGCTCAACAGCAAAGGCCAGGTAACGATCCCCGCCCAGCTTCGTGCCAAGCACAATCTGCGCGAGGGCGATGACATCGAGATCGTCGAAGTTGATGGCGCGCTCCGGATCGTGCGTACCGAAGGTGCCCCCACCCGAGGCCAACGCCTTATCCGTCGGCTGCGCGGAACCGCAAAGAGCCGAGATATCGAAGGTATGAGCACCGACGAAATCATGGACCTGCTCCGTGGCGAGTAGTCCGACACCCATCGCCACTCGCTTCTACCGTCCAGCCACTTTGGCAACCCCGCAGGCAAGGCGCGGTTGGTCGAGCCCGACCTCGCCCCCTTCCCCTGGCAGCAGTCACCGACCTAATCGGTCGAGTTTGCCTGGTGTTCAACGCCTTTCGATTCACCACAGGTGTCCCGATGTGACATGACACCATCACGAATACAGCCACTCTAATCGCGATAAGCGCGCGCTTGAAGCTCATACAGTTCGTAGTAGTGACCATGCGCCGCAATCAACTCCTCATGAGTCCCACTTTCTACTATCTTCCCCTTATCCAGCACGACTATTCTATCAACGGTTCTTACGTTGGACAGTCGGTGTGTCACTAGAGCCGCTATTCCATTAGTGCGTTCGACCAGACCACGAAGACTTTCGAAGACTTTCGTTTCAGCCTTTGCATCCAACGCGGCAGTCGGCTCATCGGCAACAACGATGTACGCGTCACGGAATATGCCTCGGGCAACGCCGAAACGCTGCCATTCGCCACCCGATAGATCGTAACCATTTTTAAACTTATTGGACAGCACAGTTCGACTTTCCTCCGGAAGGCGAGCAATTACTGTATCTGTACCCGATTTTTCGATGGATTCCTTCCATAATTGATCGTCGGTATCCGAACGATCAAGCCGACCTATGTGGACGTTATTCCAAGCTGTCATGGGCCAACGAGCAGGATCCTGAGCAATTATCGCAACCTGGGAGTGAACACTCAGCTCGTCGACCTCGGACAAATCCGCGCCATCCCAATATACCGCCCCCTCAGTCGGCGGATACAGACCTGTCATAATCTTGCCCAGTGTGGTCTTCCCAGATCCGTTCTCGCCGACAAGTGCAATAGTCTCGCCGGCATGGATAACCAAGTCGATACCTGATAGCGCTGGCTCTGCCCTGCCGGGATAGAAAAACGACACACCGGAGAGCTGAATTTTTTGAGGAGCTTGGGGCGCCTGCCTACCGGTCACCACGGGTCTGAAACGTATACTTTCGGCAAGCAACCGCCGGTAAAGATCTATCCGAAGACTGCCGTCGTGCAGAATATTGAGTTGGCTCAAAGAATTCGACAGTGCCGCAGAAGCTGTACGCATCGCAACAACCGCTGCGCCCGCAAGCGCAAGTTCTATTCCATGAAAGTAGAGTAATACAGCAAGCAGCACATAAATCAGCCCTGATCCGATACCTGTTGCCGCTCGCCCCTTAAGCTGAGCAAACGTGCGTCGAACCGCAAGGGCGACTTCTCTTCCCATAAGGAAATCAGCGGCCTGCCGATATTCGTAAATCAGTTGCTCCTGCAAGGTAAGAGCATGCCGCTCCAGCGCGAAAGCACGATCGGTCGCTACCTCATCGATAACCGCTTTACGCATATTTTCTGTCACAGTATCCATGAAGTGCTGGTGATTTAGCTGGACAACTTTTGTGGCGGCCCAACCATTGATCGCAGCCGCTAGTATCAACGCCGGCGGCAGCCACGGACTGAGATATCCAACAGTGGCCAGCGCAGAAATCAGGGCTACGGACGATCCCATCAAAGATGCTACAGTGTGAACTGAATTCTCGATCGCAGTGACCCCGTCGTGGGCGCCTTGACGCGCAAGCTCGCGAAAGTCTGCATCTTCCATTGCGAGAAGGCGGACTCTGACTAAGGCTTCCGTAACCCGAACGTCAGCATTGCGCTTGATTCTGGGCCGCAACACGCCTTCTACCGCGCCGGACCCACTATCAAGAAGTGCACGGATAGCATAAGAGCACACGACTATGGCCATTGCAGGTATCGAAGCCAACACACGATGTGGGGTCGGACCACTCTCCAATAGACTGGTAAAAACGTTGGCAGTGGCAAGCAATCCGAAGGCCCCGACGCAGCCCGACAAAAGGTCTAGACCCAACATGGCAATCAATAGTCTCGGAGAAGTTCGCCAGGCCATTCCGAGAATTGCGGAAAATGATCGGGGAAGAGTCCGAAGAGACTTCCAAAATGAGATCTGAATCAGTCTGGTAGCCGTGGATGCCCAGTCCGGAGTTATCACTCCCTCTACACCGATCAGCCGTTCGCGACTCGTTGCAGAATTGTCAACGATGGAACCAGAAGATGGACTACTCACGATACCGCTCTCCCGTGCCCAAAGGTCTCGAACTTTCTCAAGTTGACCGCCGATTCAATGTCCGCAATACGATGGACAAGGCCGATAACGTACACATTGAACAATTCACCCAATCACGGGTATCCTTGCTACGACCGCGGCAAGACCTATTCTCACTGCGGCAAGTCGGCCCCTTCGTAAGGAGCCTGACCCATCCAGCACTGTTGTTCATCGCTCGCAGGCAGACGGCGGATGACCGACCATCGACCTCGCCGCAGCTAGTTCCGTTCAGCACCGCCCACCTCTTCCGATGTTCCAACCGTGACGTCGCGATGCGCGCGACAGCCGGGCATTCCCGCACTCATACCAGCGACCTGCCACACGGTAACGCGTTCAAAGGCGGCGAGGACCCGACCGTCAAGGCAGCAGCTGAGATGCTGGTGAATATGATTCGCACCCTGAAGAATTGACCTCCGCCTGGCAGCCGCTACCGGTCAGGGCCTGCTCTGCCGAGGGTTGGAGGTCAGGTAGCGCTGGAGGGTGGGGGCCACGTCGGCAATGATCTGATCCCGCGTCAGCCCGACGACTGGAGGTAACTCGAGTACGTAGCGACACAGCGCGAGCCCGAGCAGTTGTGTGACGATCAATCCCCCGCGGCGCGGCGCATCGGCCGGATCGCCGAAGCGCAGCACCGCCGGCAGCACCTGCTCGGCGAAGATCTGCCGAACGCGTTGGCTCACACCCTCATCGGTGATCGATGACCGCAGCAGGATCACCAGCGCCTTGTTATCGGGCTGGTCCTCCCAGATCGCCAGGAATCGCCGAATCAACAACTCGCCAAGGGCATCCGGATCGGCGGCGGCGAGATCCGGCAGATCGAGACTGACATCGACCGCCGCCGCGAAGAGCCCGTCCTTGCTACCGAAGTAGCGCATCACCATCGACGGATCGATGGCGGCATCGGCCGCGATGGCGCGGATCGTCGCCTTGCGGAAACCCTCGGTGGCGAAGCGGGCGCGGGCGGCCTCCAGGATGGCCGCGCGGGTGGCATCGGAGCGGCGCGAAGGGGAGTGATCAGGCTCGACGGGCATGCTAACAATTGTAGGCCAACAGCCGTTGACTTTGACAAGCGCCGCTTGCTACCTTTATGTCAACAAGCGTTGGCCAACAGATGTTGACCTGGTTTCGACCTAGGAGTTCCGATGAACACCACCCCGATCCACGAACTGCCGGACACCACCGCCGTCGTCATCGTCGGAGCCGGACCCGCGGGACTGACCGCGGCCATCACGCTGGCCGATGCCGGCGTCGACTTCGTGCTGCTGGATCGGCTCGCCGAGGGCGCCAACACTTCTCGCGCCGCGGTGGTGCACGCCCGGACACTCGAAGTGCTGGAGGAACTCGGCATCGCCGACGAGCTCATTTCCCGTGGCATCGTCGTGCCGACCTTCACCGTGCGCTACGGCGCCCGCACACTGGCCACGGTGTCCTTCGGCGGACTCCCGACCAAGTACCCCTACACCCTCATAGTTCCGCAGGACACCACCGAGGCGGTGCTGCTGGACCGGCTGCACAAAGCAGGCGGCGCGGTATACCGGCCATACCAGGTGAGCAAGGTCGTCGACGAAAATGCCGGCGTCACCGTGGCATACGTGGACGGCGCGGGCGCGACCGGAACCATCAGGGCCGCCTACGTGATCGGCGCCGACGGCATGCACAGCGTCGTCAGGGAGCAGGCAGGCATCGGCTTCACCGGCGACACCTACCCGGCCTCCTTCGTGCTGGCCGATGTGCGGATGGACTGGCCGATCGCGCGCAACGAAGTGGCACTGCATCTTTCGCCGGAGGGTGTCACCGTGGTCGGGCCGCTGCCCGACGATCTCGAAGCGAACCGCTACCGGGTCGTCGCTACCGTCGACGACGCCCCCGAACAGCCCAATGCCGCCGATATCCAGTCGATCCTCGATACCCGCGGCCCCGGCGGCACGGTGAAAGTGCATGAGGTGCTGTGGAGCTCACGCTTCCAGGTGCACCACCGCGTCGCCGATCACTACCGCGCGGGCCGCGTCCTGCTCGCGGGCGACGCCGCGCACGTGCACAGCCCGGCGGGCGGACAGGGCATGAACACCGGCATCCAGGATGCCGCGTTCGTCGGCCCGCTGCTCGCCCGAGTCATCAACGGCGAGCCCGATTCCATCCTGGACACCTACGAAACCACCCGCCGCCCAGTGGCTCTCGGCGTCGTCGCCTTCACCGACCGCATGACCCGCGTGGCCACCCTGCGCCCGCGCCCCGCCCGGATCCTGCGCAATACCGTGATGTCGCTGCTGACCAGCATCCCCGCGGTCCGCACCAAGCTGGCCTACCAGCTCGCCGAACTCGGCAATCGCTGAGCCCGATCAGCCATGGCCACTGTTTTCGGCCCGCCCCACACCGTAGGGCGAGCCGTTGCGAGCGCCTGCCCCGTCCGGCATGCGACTCGGTCCGCCGCCGTGTCCGACATCGCGCCGTCTGCCGCCGGCCGGAGCAGGGACCCACCGAGTGAGCTCAGTCCGGAATGGCGAAGCGAGTACCGACTTTCGCAAGCATCTCGTCGTTTGCGAAATCGACCTGTCGCTCCGCATTCGACAGCGCGGTCACCACACACGTCCCGAAGGACCCGGATCGATCGAACAGTGTCGCGCTGCCGACGGCAATCCCCTCCGCGCTGATATGACTGTCGGCCTCCACACCGACCTCCGAACCCACCGGGAGCCGCGCGAGGGCCAGCGTCATATCGGCATTGATGAATCCGATCCCCGCGCTACCCCAGTTGGTCATCATGCTCGTCGCCTCGCCGATCGTCGCGGCGCCGACGAACGCCGACGGTGTCTCGCCCGCGAACACCGGCACGGGCACTTGCCACGTGCGCTTGCGGCTTTCGTTCTGGTGCTCCCCGATCCTGGCCGACCAGCCGTCGGCATTACCGTCGCTGTTCCACAGCGGCCGGGTCGGTCCGGTGGCGACCGGGCCTGGTGGCGGCTCCGGATGAGCGTCGCGGGTCCACACCTGCCCCGGCGGCTGCACCGAGCGCTTCAGGAAGATCACCGATGCCCTGGCGACATCCTTGCCGTCCTGCATCAGCGCGGCATCCGCGACGCGAATCCGCTGTCCCGAGCGCACCACCTCGGTCACCACCTGCATCGGCTTGGCCAGCGTCGGGCGAAAGAGGTCGACGGTCAATCGAGCAGGAGTGAACCCCTCGACACCATGCTCGCGTTCCAGCGCCCGCGCCATCAGCGCACAGATCGCGGGCCCATTGATCATGTCGCGCGACCATGCGCTCGCCGCCATCGGCAAAGGCTCGAAGCCACGATCCGTGGCAACGAAAAACGCGTACTGCTCGACCAATTCGATCCCCTGTCCGACCGGGACTCCGACAACGACGCAATGGCAAGGGCGACCGCACCGTCGCGGCCGCCCTTGCCATTTGCTGGTGTTACCTACTTACTACTCGCCTCGGCATGCTCGTCGGCGGGCCGGTCCTCGGTTTGCGCCTTCGCCCAGCGGTAGTCGGGCTTGCCCGCGGGATTGCGCTTGATCTGATCGACGAACCACAGGCTGCGCGGCAGCTTGTAGGGCGCGATCTCCTGAGTGAGCACCGGACGCAATTCGTCAAGGGTGGGACGCTTGTCGCCGCGACACTGCACGACCGCCGCCACCCGCTGGCCCCAGCGCTCGTCTTCGACACCGACCACGAGCGCGTCGAAGACCTCGGGGTGGCATTTCAGCGCGCCCTCGACCTCCTCCGGGTAGATCTTCTCGCCACCGCTGTTGATGCTCACCGAACCGCGCCCGAGCATGGTGACCGTGCCGTCCTCCTCGACCCTGGCGTAGTCGCCGGGAATCGAGTAACGAACGCCGTTGAACTCCTTGAACGTCGCCGCGGTCTTGGCCTCGTCCTTGTAGTAACCGATGGGGATGTGGCCCTGGCGGGCGATGACGCCGATCTGGCCGGAGCCAGGCGCCACCGGATTGCCCGTGTCGTCGAGTACCGCGGTGGCGGCATCGATCTTCACCCGCGGTCCGCCGGTGTGATTTACACCCTTGGCGACCACGGAAAGCCCGCCGAAGCCGGTCTCGGAGGAGCCGATAGAATCGGTGATCATCCGGTTCGGCAGCAGTTCGAGGAACTGGTCCTTGAGCGTCGGCGAGAACAGAGCCGCACTGCTGGCGATCACGTACAGGCTCGAAAGGTCGTACGGTGCACCGGTTTCCGGGTTGCCCTCGATGATCGCATCGACCATCGGCCGGGCCATGGCGTCGCCGGTGATGAAGATGAGGTTGATCTTGTGGCGGTCGATGTGCTGCCACACGCCGTGCCCGGTGAACTCCGGGATCATCACGGCCTTGCCGCCGTCGAACAGGCTGTGGAAGGTGGCCGTCTGCGAACCGCCGTGAATCATCGGCGGGATCGGGAAGCGGACCATCTGCGGATTGCCCGCGCCGGTCTTGGCCTGATGCCATTCGTCATCGACGTATTCACCGGTAAGGAAGTTGATGCCGCCGCCGAGCACCCGCCACCAATCCTCGTGGCGCCACATCACGCCCTTCGGCAGTCCGGTGGTGCCACCGGTGTAGAGCATGAAGATGTCGTCCGCGGACCGCGCGCCGAAGTTGCGTTCGCCCGAGGACTGGGCGAGCACCGCCTCGTATTCGACCGAATCGCCTGCGGTGGGGATCGCGCCGGTCGTATCGTCGTCCACGACGATGACCGTCTTCAGCAGCGGGGTATTCGGACGAACCCCGGCCACCCTGTCGCTGTAGCGGCGCTCGTGAATCAGCGCGACCATGTCCGAGTTGTCGAAGATGTACTGCAACTCGTTCTCGACGTAACGGAAGTTCACGTTGATCATCACGGCGCGAGCCTTGAACACCGCGACCATGGCCTCGACGGCCTCGACCGTGTTGCGCGAGTAGATGCCCACTTTGTCGCCCGGCTGGACGCCCTGTTCCAGCAGGTAGTTGGCCAATCTATTGGCTCGCTCCTCCAGCTGTGCGTAAGTCACCTCGCGGCCGTCGTCGGCCAGCGCCACGCGGTCGGGCATCAGATCGATGGCGTGTTCGACTAGGTCCGCTATGTTGTAGCTCACAGACCTAAAAATAGAACGTGTTACTGTTTCTGACAAGGCTTGAAAGTCAGGAGAATCAGCAATGCCAGATTGCCTCGTCGAGAAGAGCGATCACGTCCTCATCGTCACCATGAATCGCCCCGAGGCCCGCAACGCGTTGTCGGGCGAGATGATGGCGATCATGCGCGACGCCTGGGACCAGGTGGACAACGATCCCGACATCCGCGTCGCGATCTTGACCGGCGCGGGCGGCGCGTTCTGCGCCGGCGCGGATCTGAAGGCGATGACCGCGCAGCACCCCGGTGATTCGTTCGCCGGTGGCGGCTGGGATCTGTCCAAGATCGAGGCGCTGCTCAAGGGCCGCAGGCTTACCAAGCCGCTGATCGCGGCGGTGGAGGGCGCGGCCATCGCGGGTGGTACCGAGATCCTGCAGGGCACCGACATCCGGGTGGCTGGCGAGAGCGCGAAATTCGGTGTGTCCGAGGCGCGTTGGGGCCTGTTCCCACTCGGTGGTTCGGCGGTGCGGCTGGTCCGCCAGGTGCCCTACACCGTGGCCGCGGACATCCTGCTGACCGGTCGGCACGTCACCGCCGCCGAGGCCAAGGAGATCGGCCTGATCGGGCACGTTGTTCCGGACGGGACCGCGCTGGACAAGGCGCTGGAGCTGGCCGCGCAGATCGCCGCCAACGGCCCGCTCGCCGTGCAGGCGATTCTGCGCACCATCCGGGAAACCGAATGCCTGCCCGAGGAAGATGCCTTCCAGATCGACGCGAAGCTGGGCATGGCGGTCTTCCGCTCGGCCGACGCGAAGGAAGGGCCGAAGGCCTTCGCCGAGAAGCGCAAGCCCACTTTCACCGGCAACTGAAAACAAAGGACCCCCGGCGCCTTCCGCGCCGGGGGTTTCTCGCGGTGGGGCTCAGCTCCCGCCGGGGTAGTCCATCCAGAACGGCTCCCACTGGTGGCCGTCGGGATCGATGAAGGTGCGGCCGTGCATGCCGACCTGCGCTTCCTGCGCCCGCTTGTCCTCGTTGACCTCCTCGGTCGCACCGGACGCCAACGCCGCGGCGGTGAGCGTGTCGACCTCCTCGGCGCCCGACAGCGCCAGCGCATAGGCGGCGCTGATGTTCGAGACCGTGTCGGCGAGTGGGCGCTTGCTGAAGGTCAGGAAGAAATCCTTGGTCAGCAGCATCAGACATATGTTGTCGTCGACCACGATGCAGGCGGCATTGTCATCGGTGAAGTCCTGGTTCACCTTCCAGCCGAGAGCCTGGTAGAAGTTCTTCGACCGGCCCAGATCGGCGACGGGGAGGTTGATGAAGATCATCTTGCTGCTCATGTTCGGCGTCCTTCTGTCGGTCCGTCGTGTGGTCCGTCTTTTTCGGTCACAAATACAGACGGACCATCGACCGAGAACTCATCGCTGCCCGGTGTCGTAATGCCGGACACAGCCGTGCAACCGGACCTGCGGCAGCGCTGATGATCTTGATTGCGCAGGTAGGAGGCTTTCGGGTCTGCGCCGTGTCGGTGGGCTGTGGCAGGGTGACAGCCATGACCGACCTGTCCGGCAAAACCGCCGGCCTCGCCCCGGAAGTCCTCTCGTCCTTCGAGGGCCATCGGCGGGAGCTGTGCGCTTACGCCTATCGAATGCTCGGATCCTCCTTCGAGGCCGAAGACGCGGTGCAGGAGACTTTCACCCGCGCCTGGAAGTCCTACGACTCGTTCGAAGGACGGGCCAGCCTACGTTCCTGGCTGTACCGGATCGCCACCAATGTCTGCCTGGACATGATCGACGGTCCGCAGCGGCGCGCCAGGCCGATGGACCTGTCGGGGCCGTCGCGGCCGGATTCCCCGCTGCCCATGCCGCAGCCGGACTATGTCTGGATCGAGCCGATCCCGAATGCGCTGGCGTTCGGCTCGGATCCCGCCGAGCACGTCAGCACAAAGGACACCCTGCGACTGGCCTTCGTCGCGGCCTGTCAGCATCTGCCCGCCACCCAGCGCGCCATTCTGATCATGCGCGAGGTGCTGCGCTTCTCGGCCAGCGAGACCGCCGAAGCGCTCACTATGTCACCCGCATCGGTGAACAGCGCGCTACAGCGGGCCAGGGCCACCATGTCGAAGGTCCAGCCGACCACCACGGACAACTACGACGAGACCGATGAGGACCAGCGCAAGCTGGTCGACGACTTCGTCAAGGCCTTCGAGGCCTACGACATGGACACGCTGACCACGCTGCTGAAAGCCGATGTGGCGCTGTCGATGCCGCCGCTGAAGCTGTGGATCTCCGGTCCGGAGAACGTGACCGCGTTCATGCTCGGCACCGGCCAGGCGTGCCGCGATTCCCGGCTGGTCCAGTTGGAGGGTGCCAACGGCCTGCCCGCCTTCGGCCACTACAAGCCCGGTGACGAGCCGGGCGTGTGGATCCCGTGGTCGGTCACCGTGCTGGAACTCGACAACGGCACCATCGCCGGACTCAACTTCTTCCTCGACACCGAGAAGCTGTTCCCCTTGTTCGGCCTGCCTCCCGAACTGCGGGAACCGGTCTGAGACCGGAGCACCCTCCGGCGACCACCACGCGCTCTGTCTTACGAAGAGTCAGGACGGCTACCGCGGGGCTCCCCTACATACTCTCTGTCTTACGAGCGGCCCGTTCGCGGCCCGGCTCGCGTCCGAGTGGCCGATGCGATTGCGACGAAGTCGTGAGCATCGGTCGCTCGGACGTGAGCCCAAGGGGGCCACGAACACGCAGCGCCGCAGGCGCTGCAATCAAACGCTGTAGCTTTCTTTGAGCTTGCGCTTGTACATCTTGCCGTTCGGGTCTCGCGGCAGCTCCGGCAAATAATCGATCGAGCGCGGCATCTTGTACTTCGCCAATTGTGTTGCGGCGAAAGCGAGCAGCTCGGCGGTCAGTTCCTCGTCGCCCTCGAAACCATTCGCGGGCTGCACCACCGCCTTCACCTCCTGGCCCCAATCCGCGTGCGGCAGACCGAACACCGCGACATCCGCGACCTTCGGATGGGTGATCAGCACGCTCTCGATTTCAGCCGGGTAGATGTTCACCCCGCCGGACAGAATCAGATCCGACCGACGGTCGTGCAGGTAGAGGTAGCCGTCCTCATCGAGGTGGCCGATGTCGCCGACGGTGAACAGGTCACCGACCCGCGAATCCTCGGTCTTCGCCTTGTCGTGGTGGTACTCGAAACTCGAAGCGCCCATCCGCATGTAGACCAGGCCGGGCTCCCCCGCGGGCAGCTCGCCGCCGTCTTCCTCGCTGAGCACCTTGACCACCGACCAGGGCCAGGCCTTGCCGACCGAGCCCGGCTTGAGCAGCCACTCGGTCCCGTTGATCACCGTGCCGCCGCCCTCGGTGGCCGCGTAGTACTCGGTGACCGTAGGGCCCCACCACTCCAGCATCTGTCGCTTGGTCTCCTGCGGGCACGGCGCCGCGCCGTGCACCATGCTGCGCAGCGAGGACACGTCGTACTTGGCGCGCACCTGCGCGGGCAGTGCCAGCAGTCGATGGAACTGGGTGGGCACCATGTGGCTGTGGGTCACCCGATACTTCTCGATGAGCCGCAACATCTCTTCGGCGTCCCAGCGATCCATCAGAACAACCTTGTGCCCCAACTGAATCGAGATGGTCGCCCAGTTCAGCACCGCCGTGTGGTAGAGCGGCGAGCCACAGATGTGCACGTGATCGTCGTAGGGCGCCAGCGCGAACAGGCTGAAGAAGGCATTCGTATATGGCGCAACGACATCCGGGTCGGCCCCGGTGAGCGGGCGGCGAACGCCCTTGGGGCGACCGGTGGTTCCCGAGGTATAGAGCATCGGCGCACCGGTGGTCCGGTTGTCCGGCCGACCGGTGTCGGCGGCGCCGAGCCAGGCCACCGACTTGAAGCCCTCGATCTCGCCCACCGAAAAGCGTGCCGAGGCAGGCAATCCGGCCTCGTCGGCGGCGGCGATCGCGGCCGCGGCGAAGCGGTCACTGGCGATGAACGCCTTCGCCTCGCTGTCGGACAGGATGTAGGCGACCTCCGGCCCGGTCAGGTGCCAGTTCACCGCGACGATGTACAGCCCGGCCTGGTAGGCCGCGAAGTAGGCGGCGACCGCCTCCACACTGTTGTGCACCATGCTGACCAGCACGTCGCCCGGCTGTAGGCCCAACGACCGCAGGCCGGTGCCGTATCGGTTGGCGAGGGTGGACAATTCGCGATAGCTCACCTCCCGGCCCGAGGGATCCACCAGGGCGATCCGATCGGGTTCGGCGTTCGCAATGTTCCACAGACCGAGAATTTCTACTGACTCCTGCGTCGTCACACTTTGAATCTAGAACGTGTTCTACATATCGACAAGGGGTGCGAGCCGATGCAATTGCCCGGGGTCGGGCACGGACACCAACATCATGGTGACGCCGGCCGCGTCCCAGACCCGCAGTTGCTTACGAACATGCTCCTCGTCGCCGATGATCGCGGTATCCATAATCATCTCGTCCGGCACGACCGCGGCCGCCTCGGCCTTCTTGCCCGCCATGAACAGCTTGCCGATCTCGTCCACCTCACGCTCGTAGCCCATCCGCCGGTAGACCTGGGCGTGGAAATTCAGTTCCGGCGCACCCATGCCGCCGATGTAAAGCGACATGATCCAGCGCATCCGCTCGATTTCGCTCGCGGGATCGTCGGTGAGCACCACCTGGCAGCTCGCGGCAATCTCGAAGTCCTCCCGCGACCGGCGCGCACCGGCCCTGGCGAAACCCTCGTCCAACCAGTCGTTGTACATCCCGGCCAGCCGGGGCGCGTAGTAGATCGCGAGCCAGCCGTCGGCGATCTCCGCGGTCAGCGCCACGTTCTTCGGCCCTTCCGCACCCAGCCAGATCGGCAAATCCGCACGTAGCGGATGCACGATCGGCTTCAACGGCTTGCCGAGCCCGGTCGAGCCAGGCCCCGAGTAGGGCAGCGGGTAGTGCGGACCGTCGCTGGTGACCGGCCCCTGCCGCTGCAGCACTCGCCGAATGATGCCGACGTACTCCCGGGTCCGTTGCAACGGCTTGGCGAACGGCTGGCCGTACCAGCCCTCCACCACCTGCGGCCCGGAGACGCCGAGTCCGAGGATCGCCCGGCCGCCGCTGAGGTGGTCGAGGGTCAGTGCGTGCATTGCGGTCGCCGCCGGGGTACGGGCCGACATCTGCACCACCGAAGTTCCCAGACGCACCCGATTTGTCGACGATCCCCACCAGGTCAGCGGACCGAACGCATCCGACCCCCACGACTCGGCGGCGAACACCGCGTCGAATCCGGCATCCTCCGCCGCAAGCACCAAATCACCCGCATTTTCCGGCGGTGTCGCACCCCAGTACCCGAGCTGCAATCCGAACTTCATGATGGACCCTTTCACCCAACTGCTTGCCAGCAGAATAAGAACCTGTTCTACTCAACATTGTGACTCAGCGGAATACTGCATCCGGCACAATCGCGGATGAGAGAGGGTCGGATTTGAACACCGGCGAGCAGGAGCGCAGCGACCCGAGAATCGGTGCCGCACCCGATGTACTCAGCGCGCCCCTTCGGGTGCAATTCGACTACACCCGGTACGTCGGACCGACCGTCGGCAAGTTCCTGACCGCGCTACGCGCCCGCAAGATCGTCGGCGTACGCGGCACGGATGGGCGGGTGCACGTGCCGCCGCCGGAATATGATCCGATCACCTCCTTACCGCTGACCGAGTTCGTCGACGTGGCCGATACCGGCACGGTCGAATCGTGGACCTGGGTTCGCGATCCGCTGCCCGGCCAGCCGTTCGATCGCCCCTTCGCTTGGGCACTGATCAAGCTCGACGGTGCGGACACCGCGCTGCTGCACGCCGTCGACGTGGCCGCGCCCGAGGATATCCACACCGGCCAGCGCGTGACCGTCAGGTGGGCCGCCGAGACCACCGGCAGCATCAAGGACATCGCCTGCTTCGAGCCCGGCGAAAAATCCAACGCACCAGCGCAATCCGCTGCCGACGGCGAGCCGGTTACGGTGATCACCACGCCGGTCGACCTGAACTATACGCACAGCGCCTCTCCACAGGAGACCATCTACCTGCGCGGACTGGCCGAGGGCAAGCTGCTCGGCGGGCGCACCGACGCCGCGGGCAAGGTGTATTTTCCCCCGCGCGGCGCGAACCCGACGGACGGCAGGCCGACCGACGAAATCATCGAACTGCCTGATCGCGGCATTGTCACCACCTTCTGCATCGTCAATGTGCCGTTCCTCGGCCAGCGGATCAAACCACCGTACGTCGCGGCCTATGTGCTGCTCGACGGTGCCGATATCCCGGTTCTGCACCTGGTGCTCGGCACCGAAGCGAGCGAAGTGCGGATGGGCATGCGGGTGGAAGCGGTGTGGAAACCGCGCGAGGAATGGGGCTACGCGCTGAGCAACGTGGACCACTTCCGTCCCACCGGTGAGCCGGACGCCGAGTACGACACCTACAAGCACCACCTCTAGAGAGGCCCACGTGACCGACCATTCCACCGACATCGCGGTCGTGGGTTTCGCCCACGCACCGCATGTGCCGGAGACCTTCGGCACCACAAACGGTGTCGAGATGCTGGTGCCGATCTTCCAGCAGCTCTACGCCCAGCTCGGCATCACCAAGTCCGATATCGACTTCTGGTGCTCCGGTTCCTCCGATTATCTGGCCGGACGGGCCTTCTCGTTCATCTCGGCGATCGACGCCATCGGCGCGGTGCCGCCGATCAACGAATCCCACGTGGAAATGGACGCCGCATGGGCGCTCTACGAGGCATTCGTGAAACTTCGCTCCGGACAAGCGAAGACCGCCCTGGTGTACGGATTCGGTAAATCCTCCGCGGGCAACCTGCGTCAGATCCTCACGATGCAGCTCGATCCCTACCTGGTCACCCCGCTGTGGCCGGATTCGTTTTCCATCGCGGGCCTGCAGGCGCGCGCCGGACTCGACGCGGGACGCTGGACCGAACGCGATATGGCGGCGGTGGCCGCGGGTGCCTGCGGCGATATCGAAAGCCTGCTCGCCACACCGTATGTCGCCGACCCGCTGCGCGCGCACGACTGCGCACCGGTCACCGACGGCGCGGCGGCAATCGTGCTCGCGGTCGGCGATCGGGCCCGCGAGCTCTGCGAGCGACCGGCCTGGATCACCGGCATGGCGCACCGCGTGGACACCCCCGTGCTCGGCGCCCGCGATCTCACCGTCTCACCCTCGACTTCGGCTGCGGCACAAGCCGTTACCGGTGGCGACACCAGTGGGTTCGACATCGCGGAACTGCATGCGCCGTTCAGCCACCAGCAGCTGATCCTCGCCGAGGCGATCGGTCTGACATCCGATACCGAGGTGAACCCGTCGGGTGGCGCACTCGCGGCCAACCCGATGTTCGCCGTCGGCCTGGAACGAATCGGCTTCGCGGCCGACGCCATCATGGCGGGCACCGCGAATCGTGCCCTCGCCCATGCCACCAGCGGCCCCGCGCTGCAGCAGAACCTTGTGACTGTTTTGGAATCGGAGACCAGCCGATGAGCTTCCCGGCCGCGGTGCTCGGCACCGGACAAACCCATCACGTGACGAAACGAACCGACGTGTCCATGGCGGGCATGTGCCGCGAGGCAATCGATCGTGCGCTCGACGATGCCGGGCTCACCATCGCGGATATCGATGCGGTGGTCGTCGGCAAGGCCCCGGACTTTTTCGAGGGCGTCATGATGCCCGAGCTGTATCTCGCAGATGCCCTGGGCGCCACCGGAAAACCGCTGCTGCGCGTGCACACCGCCGGGTCCGTCGGCGGTTCCACCGGTATCGTCGCCACCAACCTGGTGCAGGCCGGGGTGCACAAGCGCGTGCTCGCGATCGCGTGGGAGAAGCAGTCGGAGTCGAATGCCATGTGGGCGTTGTCGTTTCCGGTGCCCTTCACCATGCCCGTCGGCGCGGGCGCGGGCGGCTACTTCGCGCCGCACGTCCGTTCCTACATTCGCCGCTCGAACGCGCCGAGCCATATCGGCGCCATGGTCGCGGTGAAGGATCGCCGTAATGGCGCCAAGAACCCGCTCGCGCACCTGCACCAGCCGGACATCACGCTGGAGAAGGTGCTGGCGTCCCAAATGCTTTGGGATCCTATCCGATTCGACGAAACCTGCCCGTCTTCCGACGGCGCGTGCGCGGTGGTGATCGGTGACGAGGAGGCGGCGACCGCCGTCGAAGCCGCCGGCAAGAAGGTCGCCTGGGTGCACGGCACCGCCATGCGCACCGAGCCCACCTTCTTCGCCGGACGCGACCAGGTCAATCCCCAGGCCGGCCAGGATGCTGCGGCGGCGCTGTGGAAGGCCGCGGGTATCACCGATCCGCTCGCCGAGATCGATGTCGCCGAAATCTACGTGCCGTTCTCCTGGTTCGAGCCGATGTGGCTGGAGAACCTCGGCTTCGTGCCGCCGGGCGACGGCTGGAAGCTCACCGACAAGGGCGAGACCGAAATCGGCGGCACGTTGCCGATCAACCCCTCCGGCGGCGTGTTGTCCTCGAATCCGATCGGCGCCTCCGGTCTCATCCGCTTCGCCGAGGCAGCCAAGCAGGTGATGGGACGGGCCGGGGCCTACCAGGTCGAGAACGCGAAGAAGGCGCTCGGACACGCGTATGGCGGTGGGTCACAGTACTTCTCGATGTGGGTGGTTGGGTCGCAGCGGCGGTGAAGTTCACCCATCGAGAATCCGATCATCGCGAAGGAGCAGGGATGACCGCCACCACCACCGAACATCCGGCCAGGGTTGCCGGGCTGGCCTCCCAAACCGCGGTGCGGGCCCGCGACAAAGAGGCATGGCTCGACCTGTTCGCCGCGGACGGCATCGTCGAAGATCCCGTCGGCCCCTCGGGTTTCGACCCTGAAGGCAAGGGCCACCGCGGTCGCGACGCCATCGCGGCGTTCTGGGACAAGGTGATCGCCCAGACCGAGTCGATCGAGTTCCTGTTCAACGACTCGTTCGCCTGCGGCAAGGAGGTGGCCTTCACCGGCACCATCCGCAGCAAGCTCCGCGGACATCAGATCGATGCCGACGGCGTGTACACCTACCGGGTCGACGATTCAGGCAAAATCGCTGCCCTGCGCGCCTTTTGGGAGGTCGACCGCGCCATGGCCACCGCCGAACGCGTCGACTAAACAAACCCGCGTATCGCCCCTCGGTACGCGAAAAGGGCCCTCGAACCGGTTGGGGACTACCGGTACGAGGGCCCTTTGGCGTAACCGACTCAGTGGGCGACCGGGGCAACTCAGTGGGCGACCGGGCAACCCTTGGTCTTGTAGTCCACCGGAAATTCCTTGATGCCGTTGAGCCAGCCGGAGCGCAGCCGCTTCGGGTCACCGATCTTGGTGATGTCGGGCAGGTGATCGGCGATGGCGTTGAAGATCAGCTCGACCTCCAGCCTGGCCAGGTTCGCGCCGACACAGAAGTGCGCGCCGGTGCCGCCGAAGGACAAGTGCTGGTTGCCGGTTCGCATGATGTCGAACTTCTCCGGGTTCTCGAAGACATCCTCGTCGAAGTTGGCCGACCGGTACAGCATGACCAGCCGCTGGCCCTTCTTGATCGCTACGCCGCCGAGTTCGGTGTCTTCCAGCGCGGTCCGCTGGAACGAGGTGACTGGGGTGGCCCACCGAATGATCTCGTCGACCGCGGTGGCCGGGCGCTGCTTCTTGAACAGCTCCCACTGATCGGGGTTGTCCAGGAAGGCCATCATGCCGTGGGTGATCGCATTACGGGTGGTCTCGTTGCCCGCGACGGCCAGCAGGATCACGAAGAAGCCGAACTCCTCCGGCGAGAGCTGATCGCCGTCGACATCCGCCTGGACCAGGGTGGTGACAATGTCGTCGGCCGGACATTCCTTGCGCGCCGCCGCCATTTCGTAGGCGTAGCCGAGTACCGCGGCGGACGACGCGACCGGATCGACATCGATGTCCGGATCGTCATAGCCGGTCATCTCGTTCGACCAGGTGAAGACCTTCATCCGGTCCTCCTGCGGTATGCCGATCAGCTCGGCGATCGCCTGCAGCGGCAGTTCGCACGCGACCTGGGTGACGAAGTCACCGGACCCGGATTCGGCCGCGGCCTCGACGATCTCGCGGGCGCGATTGGACAGTTCCGCGCGCAGGCCATTGATGGCGCGCGGGGTGAAGCCACGGGAGATGATCTTGCGCAGCTTGGTGTGCTCGGGCGCGTCCATGTTCAACAGCACCAGCCGCTGCAGTTCGATCTGCTCACGCTGGATGTCGTCGTTGAAGCGCGGGATCGCGGTGTTCTCGAAGGTGGAGAACACATCGCCGCGCCGCGAGATCTCCTTGACGTCGGCGTGCTTGCTGACCACCCAGAAGCCGTCGTCGTGGAAACCACCGACCTCCGGTGGCTGTGGGTTCCACCAAATCGGCGCGCTGCGGCGCAATTCGGCATACTCCTCGACGGGGAGTCGCTCGGCATAAATGTCGGGGTCCGTGACGTCGAACCCTTCCGGCAGATTCGGCCGGGCATTCCGGGGGTCTACCACCAGATGTCTCCTTCGACAAACTGAAACACGTTCTACAATCATTGAAGCACAGGAGGAAGAATGAGGAAAGAACCAGGACGGATCCACCTGGCGCTATCGTGGATACACGTTTCAGTTTTCTGTCCCTAAAGAAAGGTCGGACATGGGCACACCCGTCATCGTCGAGGCCGCTCGTACCCCGATCGGCAAGCGCGGAGGCTGGCTGTCGGGCCTGCACGCCGTCGAACTGCTCAGTCTGGCCCAGCGCGGACTGCTGGACAAGGCGCACCTCGACCCGGCACTCGTCGAGCAGGTCATCGGTGGCTGCGTCACCCAGGCGGGCGAGCAGTCCAACAACATCACCCGCGTCGCATGGCTGCATGCCGGGCTGCCGTGGCAGGTCGGCGCCACCACCATCGACGCGCAGTGCGGGTCGGCGCAGCAGGCCAACCACCTGATCGCCGGGCTCATCGCGACCGGTGCCATCGACATCGGCATGGCCTGCGGCGTGGAGGCGATGAGCCGAGTTCCCTTGGGCGCCAACGTCGGTACGAACGCGGGTCCGCGCAGGCCCGCCTCCTGGAATATCGACCTGCCCAACCAGTTCGAGGCGGCAGAGCGAATTGCCAAGCGGCGCGGCATTACTCGCGACGACGTGGACGCGCTCGGCGCGCGCTCACAGCAGCGGGCCGCACAGGCGTGGGCCGAGGGCCGCTTCGACCGCGAGGTGCTCACGGTGACCGCGCCGGCCGTCGACAAGGAGGGCAACCTCACCGGCGAGAAGCTCGAGGTGACCAGGGACCAGGGCCTGCGGGATACCAACCTGGAGAGCCTCGCCAAGCTGAAGCCGGTCCTCGAGGGCGGCGTGCACACCGCAGGCACCTCGTCGCAGATCTCCGACGGCGCGGCCGCGGTACTGCTGATGGACGAAAAGGCCGCGCAGCGAGCAGGATTGCGGCCACGCGCCCGGATCGTCACCCAGGTGCTCGTCGGCGCCGAGCCGGAGTTCCACCTCGACGGACCGGTGCAGGCCTGCACCCGGCTGCTGGAGCGATCCGGCATGAATATCGGCGACATCGATCTATTCGAGATCAATGAGGCTTTCGCATCGGTCGCACTTTCGTGGGCTTTCGTACACAATCCGGACATGGACCGGGTTAATGTCAACGGTGGTGCGATCGCACTCGGACATCCGGTAGGCTCCACCGGATCTCGGCTCATCACAACGGCTTTGCACGAACTGGAGCGAACCGGTGGAAGTACAGCGATGGTGCTCATGTGCGCGGGTGGCGCACTGGCGACAGGCACGATCATCGAGCGGTTGTAGGAGCGTCAACAATTCCCCACGATTGGTTGAACGTTCATCCCAGAGCCGCCAAAACGTGTCGCACGCCACACAACCGCCGCTACAGACCAGTTCCATGAGATGTCAGCTATCTTTCGGCTATCATGATTCCGTTCGGGAACACCCCTGCGACGGGCCAGAACCGGGTGACACCACCCCTTCGCAAGAGGCGTTGGGGTGACCCGCAAACGCAACGGTCGCAGCCACTTCCCCGGAGCGGTACCTAGAAGCTTCAAGGAAATCCTGAATCAGGCGTAGGTTTTCAGTTACTGAGCCGCTAATATCGATGATACGTATCCGAGATAACGACTGTTAGTACAGTGAAGGGAATTGGGCGGGTCACAATGGCTGATTTCGCGGCGCGGCTGAACAAGCTGTTCGAAACCGTGCATCCCCCGGGGCGCAAGCCGCACACCAACGCGGAGGTTGCGGCTGCGCTGACAGCCTCCGGGCATCCGATCTCCAAACCGTACCTCTCCCAGTTGCGGTCGGGGCAGCGGACCAACCCGTCGGACGAAACGGTGGCTGCACTGGCCAAGTTCTTCAAGGTCAAGCCGGACTACTTCTTCAACGACATCTATGCCGCCAAGATCGATCACGATCTGGAGTTGTTGTCCCAGCTGCAAGGCTACGGACTGCGGCGGTTGTCGAGTAGAGCGTTCGATCTGTCGGAAGAATCTCAGAACCTCCTCACGTCTATGGCGGAGAAGTTGCGGGCAAGCGAGGGCCTGCCTGAAATCCCTCCGGATGGCACCGAATAGGTTCTCCTGCAGCGCAGTACGGTGCGGCCTTCGGGCCGCACCGTACTGCGTCATGGGTCAGGCACTCCCTGGCGAGTTGATCACGCCTGCGATGCCCCGAGAGTTGTGGGCTGGCGGCGGTGTGCGGGGTTGGGTTATAGGCGTCCATGCGACTTACCCATGCGCACGAAAACAGTGGGATACAGGGTCGGCTTACACGAATCCGGCTCGGCGATCGCCGAGCCGGATTCGTGTTCCACCAAGGGGATTGAATACCGTTGGGTTTGGTCGACAACGCGCCGAGGTGATCCTTAAATCGACGAGACGATCAATTCCGTACCGACGCTGGAGTAGTCGCCTCGTAGGCATGGGCGATGGTCTCCGACCCAGCCGCGCGGGCTGATTCCCTCGGGCGGAGCAATCCAGCGCGCGTCTACCACTATGTCGCCCAATGGATTACGCGCCCTCGCTCAGGCGCCGTACACCGGCTCCGGCGGCACCGCCTTCGCGATCAGGTCGGCCACGACCGGACCGAGTTCGGCCGGTTCCCAACGTGCGCCACGATCGACCGCGGCGCCGTGCCGCCAGCCGTCGGCGAGCGCCACCTTGCCGCCCTCGACCTCGAACATCCGTCCGGTCACGCGAGCGGATTGCGCACTGCCGAGCCAGACGACCAGCGGGGAAACGTTCTCCGGCGCCATCGCGTCGAAGCCGTCCTCGGGCGCCGTCATGGTATCGGCGAAAACGGTCTCGGTCATCCGGGTGCGCGCGGCGGGTGCGATGGCGTTCACGGTGACGCCGTAGCGGGCGAACTCGGCGGACGCGGTCAGGGTGAGACCCGCGATGCCCGCCTTGGCCGCGCCGTAATTGCCCTGACCGACGCTGCCCTGCAGGCCCGCGCCCGAACTGGTGTTGATGATGCGGGCCTCGACCGGGCGGCCCGCCTTGGACTCACCGCGCCAATACTCGATCGCGTGCCGCATGGTCGCGAAGTGGCCCTTGAGATGAACGCGGATCACCGCATCCCATTCGTCCTCGCCGAGGTTGACCAACATCCGGTCGCGCACGAAACCGGCATTGTTGACCAGCACGTCCAGACCGCCGAAGGTGTCTACGGCCTGCCGGATGAGGTTGCGCGCGCCGTCCCAGTCCGCGATGTCGTCACCGTTGGCGACGGCCTCGCCACCCAGTGCCTTGATCTCGGCGACGACCTGCTCGGCGGGTGTCTCGCTGGTTTCCGCGCCGTCGAGCGCGGAACCGAGATCGTTGACCACCACACGCGCTCCGGCGGCGGCGAAGGCCAGCGCATGTGCCCGGCCGATCCCCCGGCCCGCGCCGGTGACGATGACGGTGCGCCCGGCGCAGATCTGCTCGGTGTCCATAAACCTATGTCCTCTTCGTTTTCGGGTTCGGTTTGTTCAGGCCTGTGCGGGCCCTTGGCCGGAAGCCGCCGCGTTCGCCACAGTGCCGACGGCCGCATTCGGCACAGTGCCGACGGCCGCATTCGGCACAGTGCCGACAGCCGCATTCGACGCGGCCAGGAATGCGGGGCGCTCGCCGCCGCCGTGGACGAGTAGCGTGGCGCCGCTGACATAGGCGGCCAGCGGTGAGGCGAGGAAGGCCGCACAGCGGCCGATGTCCTCGGGCCGGGCCATGCGCCCGAGCGGGATGGTCTCCCCCACCGCGTCGATGCCGTCCTGATCGCCGTAGTGCAGCTGACTCTGTTCGGTCTCGACGGGACCGACGACGAGCGAGTTGACCCGGACCTTGGGCGCCCATTCGACGGCGAGCGAGGAGGTGAGGCTGTCGATGCCCGCCTTGGCGGCGCCGTAGGCGGCGGTGCCCGGCGAGGGCCGGTGCCCGCTGACGCTGGAGACCATCACGATCGATCCGCCACTGGACTGCTGCTGCATCACTGCATTGGCGGCCTGCGAAACCAGCAGCGGCGCAAGTAGATTCAGTTCGATGATCTTGGCGTGGAAGTTGCGGCCGGCGTCGGCGGCGAGGGCGAAGGGAGCGCCGCCCGCGTTGTTGATCAGGTGGTCGAGGTGGCCGTGCCGCTCGACGATCGAGTCGACCATGGCCCGCACGGCGGCGGAATCGCGCACATCGCAGGGCAGGTATTCGATCTCCCGTCCACCGCTGCGCACCGGGCCGTCGGCCGGTCGGCGCGCACAGGCGATCACGGTCGCACCCGCGGCGAGAAATGCCTTGCTCACCCCAGCGCCCACACCGCGCACACCTCCGGTGACCAGAACGACGCTGCCGGCGAGATCGATTTCGAGTGCCACCGTGCTAACCTACCAAGCAACTGCTTGCTTCGCCAATGCGCTGGGCTTATTCGACCGCCGGGTCGGTCCGGCACGCACGATGGGACACGCGATGGGGATCAACCGTCACTCCGAATCAACCGGGATCACCGTGGTCACGGTCGACTACCCGCCGGTCAACGCCATACCGTCGGACGGCTGGTTCGCCATCGCGGACGAGCTGCGCGCGGCCGGACGCGACCCGGAGACCAAGGTGGTGGTACTGCGGGCGGAGAACCGCGGATTCAATGCCGGTGTCGATATCAAGGAGATGCAGCGGACACCCGGCCACCAGGCATTGATCGACGCGAATCACGGCTGCTTCGAGGCGTTCGCCGCGGTCTACGACTGCCCGGTGCCGGTGATCGCGGCCGTGCAGGGCTTCTGCCTCGGCGGCGGCATCGGACTCGTCGGCAACGCCGACGTCGTAATCGCCTCCGACGACGCCACTTTCGGCCTGCCCGAAGTAGACCGCGGCGCACTCGGCGCGGCCACGCACCTATCGCGGCTGGTGCCGCAGCATCTGATGCGGGCGCTGTTCTACACCGCGAGCACCATCACCGCACAGCAGCTACAGCACTTCGGCTCGGTGTACCAGGTGGTCCCCCGCGCCGAACTCGACGCCGCCGCACTGGAAGTCGCCAAGAACATCGCGGCCAAGGACGGCCGGGTGATCCGGGCGGCGAAGCGGGCGCTCAACGGCATCGACGTGCAGGACGTGCACCGCAGCTACCGCTACGAGCAGGGCTTCACCTTCGAGCTGAACCTGGCCGGTGTCGCGGACGAGATCCGGGCCCGGTTCGACGACGATCTGGCCGCGCGCAAGGCCGGCGAATAGGAGCGGAAAGTCATGCGAGACAAACGAATGTCGCTCGACGAGGTCGTCGGCGAACTGCGCAGTGGAATGACCATCGGCATCGGCGGCTGGGGTTCGCGGCGCAAGCCGATGGCCCTGGTGCGGGCCATCCTGCGCTCGGACATCACCGACCTGACCGTGGTGAGTTACGGCGGTCCGGATCTCGGACTGCTCTGCTCGGCGGGCAAGGTCCGCAAGGCGTATTACGGCTTCGTGTCACTGGATTCGCCGCCGTTCTACGATCCGTGGTTCGCCAAGGCGCGCAGCTCGGGCGCGCTGGTCGCCCGCGAGATGGACGAGGGCATGCTCCAGTGCGGGCTGGAGGCGGCCGCGGCGCGACTGCCATTCCTGCCGATCCGCGCCGGGCTCGGCTCGGATGTCCCGAACTTCTGGGAGGGCGAGCTGAAGACGGTCGCATCGCCCTACCCGGGGCAAGACGGCACACCGGAGACTTTGATCGCCATGCCCGCGCTGAATCTCGATGCGGCGCTGGTGCATCTGAACCTGGGCGACCCGCACGGCAATGCCGCCTACACCGGCGTCGATCCCTATTTCGACGACCTGTTCTGCCTGGCGGCGCAGCGGCGCTATGTCTCGGTGGAACGCGTGGTGGAGACCGAGGAGCTGGTGAAAACCGTTCCGCTGCAGTCACTGCTACTCAACCGCATGATGGTCGACGGCGTGGTGGAAGCGCCCAACGGCGCGCATTTCACCCTGGCCGGTGAGAGCTACGGCCGGGACGAGAAGTTCCAGAAGCACTATGTCGAATCCGCCAAGACGCCAGAAGCTTGGCAGGAATTCGTCGATAAATACCTGGCCCGCTCCGAGGAGCAGTACCAGGCCGCCGTGCGCGAGTTCGCGGAAGGTCGCGCGTGATGACAGCAGTGGACCGGGTGTCCCGCATGACACAGGAGGCGTCGCGATGACCAGCACCGAAACCATCACCAGGGCCGAGGTGTGCGCGGTCGCCTGCGCGGAGATCTTCCATGGCGCGGGGGAAATCATGGCAAGCCCCATGTCGCCGATGTCCATCATCGGCGCACGCCTCGCCAAGCTCACCACCGAACCGGATCTGCTGCTCTCCGACGGCGAGGCGCTGCTGCTCGCCGAGACTCCTCCGCTGGGCGGCAAGGCGCCGATCGAGGGCTGGATTCCGTTCCGGAAGGTCTTCGACGTGGTGGCTTCCGGCCGCAGGCACGTGGTGATGGGCGCCAACCAGATCGACCGGTTCGGCAACCAGAACCTCTCGGCGTTCGGCCCATTGCAGCAACCCACCCGGCAAATGTTCGGCGTGCGCGGCGCGCCGGGCAACACCGTCAATCACGCCACAAGCTACTGGGTTGCGCGGCACACCAAGCGGGTGTTCGTCGAGCAGGTCGACATTGTCTCCGGTGTGGGTTACGACAAAGTGGACCCGGCCAACCCGGCCTACCGCTTCCTGCACCTGCACCGCGTAGTGACCAATCTGGGCGTCTTCGATTTCGAAGGTCCCGATCACACCATGCGCGCCCGCAGCCTGCACCCCGGCGTCACCGCCGACGAGGTCGCCGAGAACACCTCGTTCGAGATCGCGGGCCTCGCCGACGCAGGCGAGACGCGGCTGCCGACCGTCGAGGAGCTGCGGCTGATTCGAGAGGTGCTCGACCCCAAGATGATTCGCGAAACCGAGGTCCCGTCATGACCGCGCAGCTACACACCGCGCTGACCGATCTGGTCGGCGTCGAACACCCGATCGTGCAGACCGGCATGGGCTGGGTGGCAGGTCCGAGCCTGGTCTCGGCAACCGCCGAGGCGGGCGGCCTCGGCATCCTCGCCTCGGCCACCATGACCTTCGCGGAGCTGAAGGCGGCCATCACGAAGACCAAGGAGCACACCGCGAAACCGTTCGGCGTGAATATCCGCGCCGACGCCGCGGACGCCCCGGAGCGAATCGATCTGCTGATCCGGGAGAAGGTCGCCGTCGCGTCGTTCGCGCTCGCGCCCAAACAGGATCTGATCGCGAAGCTGAAAGACGCAGGCGTGGTAGTGATTCCGTCGATCGGTGCGGCCAAGCACGCGGTGAAAGTAGCGTCCTGGGGTGCGGACGCGGTGATCGTGCAGGGCGGCGAGGGCGGCGGGCACACCGGCCCGGTCGCCACCACCCTCCTGCTGCCCTCGGTGCTGGACGCGGTGGACATACCCGTGGTCGCGGCGGGCGGGTTCTTCGACGGGCGCGGCCTCGCCGCCGCCCTCGCCTACGGTGCGGCAGGTGTCGCGATGGGCACTCGGTTCCTGCTCACCCAGGAGAGCACGGTGCCCGACGCCGTCAAGCAGGAGTACCTGAGCAGGCAGCTCCAGGACACGGTGGTCTCGCTGAAGGTCGACGGCATGCCGCACCGCGTCCTGAATACCGAACTGGTGCAGCGCCTGGAACATTCGGGACGATGGCGTGGGCTCGCCGCAGCGGTCGGCAATGCCGCCCGGTTCAAAAGCATGACCGGCATGAAGTGGTCCACCATGATCCGCGACGGCCTGGCGATGCGAAAGACCAAGGACCTCAGCTGGTCTCAGGTCGTGATGGCGGCGAATACACCGATGCTGCTGCGCGCTGGGTTGGTCGAGGGCAATACCGAGGCGGGTGTGCTCGCCGCGGGTCAGGTGACAGGGATCATCGATGATCTGCCGACGTGCAAGGAACTGATCGACCGGATTGTGACGGACGCGGTCGCGCGGATCGAGGCGATCGACGCGCTCGCCGACCGCGCGGAAACCGCTGCGGGCCATCCCGAGTGACGTACGTGCTGCCTTCGGTCCAGTGGACCAAAGGCTCTCGCTTTCGCTCTGTCAATGCGGCATACCCACCGACCTCGCGCGCGACCATCCCCGGCACGCGCCCGGGTGAACCCACTTCACCCCTTCCTGGGAGGTAAGACCCGTATACGCCGGAAAGGGGCAATGACGATCACACGGTGCTGTCGGCCTCGGCCAGTCGGCCCTCTGAATCCGAGCACGGAGATTGCCTGTTTGCGCAGGGCAGCGCTTTCTTGCCCCAGCCCGAGGCGGACCAGTCTGGTTGGCCGGGCATCCTCGGCCTACTGTTGATCTATGACCATGTACCGGGTTCGCCTGGTATCTGCCGCAGCCCTCTCGGCGCTGGGGATCGTCGCGGCATGCGGCGACACGGGCGAATCGAAGGACTCGACGACCACAATCACCACCACTCGAGCGGAGGCCACGATGCCTGCGACCAACGAGATCAGTGTGACCAGTAGCGCTTTCGCCGACGGCGCTCCCATTCCGGCAGTCTACTCGTGCACCGGAAACAACGAGCCACCCCCGCTGACCTGGACCGTACCGACGCAAGCCGTCCGGCTGGCCCTGATCATGGACGACCCGGACGCGGTCGGCGGCCTGTTCACCCACTGGGTGGTCAGCAACATCCCACCGACCACGACATCCAGCCAGGAGGGGCAGGCACCGCAGGGCGGTGTAGTCAGCGCCAACAGCGCGGGCAGCGCCGGTTATCTCGGACCGTGCCCACCGGCCGGGACCGGAGTGCACCACTACCGGTTCACCGTGCACGCGCTGTCACACCCGGTCGTATCGAGCCCGGAAACCTCAGTGGCTCAGGCGAAATCCGCGATCGAAGAAGCCAGTGTCGGATACGGCCGGTTGGTCGGCACCTACACCAGTTGACATTTTCCGCCGGTCAAGTGTCTGACGAGCGCGGCAAGGACGGCAGGCGTAGTGACGAACAGGCCGACTATGACGGTTGAGATGGTGCCGATGCCGCACCGGCAGCCCATCACCGTGGAAGAATTCGACGCTCTGTCTGTCGACACCAGCCATAGGTACGAGATCGAGAACGGATTCTTGCTCGTGAACGCTCGCTCAGCGGCGCCGCACAGCCGCGCCATCAATCTGTCGGCCTCACCATCTATACCCTGGACATCACCGGCGAGTACCACGTCACGCCGAGGGCAACCGGTGCTGTGAAAGTGGAGACCCCCTTCCCGCTCACCATCGACTTGGACTCTCTGACCGGTCGCCGCATCGTGGGCAGCTGAGCAGCCGTGCCCGAGGTCCGGCCCTCGAGCTCGGGTTCAGGCGGTTGTCTCGTCGGCCAGACGCTGTAAATAGATGGCGAACTGGCGACGGTCGTGTTCATCCCATTCGGCGGTGAGTTGATCGAAGCAGCGGTTGCCATTTCACCAACAACGGGCACAGCTACGAACTGTTCACCACTGTCCCGTGACCTCGGCAGCACGTCGGCCGACTCGAAGTCTGTGACAAACTCCTTGAATCCGCGAATCCGAGCAGTCACGCCGTAGGAGTGTGCGGGTCAGGTGCCGATCACGATGAGATGTCGACCTCGTCACGATGGACCGGCTGTGTGACCGACCGATACAGCTTCGGCACCGCGCGCTTGGTGGTTCGCCCGCACCCGGCCGCGGCGATCGTGTCCAGCTTCGCCGATGGCAACCCCGGATCGGTTCGTCGCACCACCAATCCCCAGGCCCCAGCCCGGTGTCGGTGAATCAGTCCTCGGCCATCGGCTCCAGCTCGGTAAGCATTCCGCGTTGGTTCACTTCACGCGCCAATGATTTGTTCTGAGCGCAAAGCATTTCGATTGTCGATACAGAGATCAGTGCGGGCTTGCACAATCACTGCCTGACCTCGCCATGCACACAACGGTCTCGACCAGGTCGGAATCGTTGAACTTCCCGGCAGATCCTCGCTTGAACTCCGTGGTCAGTGTCTCGCCACCGTCGATGAGCTCTCGGACGCGCGCGCTATCCATATGCGCATTGTATGCATAACTTTACATCAAGGTGTGTTTAATATGTCATTAACTTCAAAATTATGCATAAACACCGCTCACCTGTGCGGGGTCAGCGGGAAAGGCGCTCGATGATGGTGACGTTTGCCGTGCCGCCACCCTCGCAGATGGTGAGCAGGCCGTAGCGGCCGTTGATGCGCTCCAGCTCGTTCAAAAGCGTCGCGAAAAGCTTTGCGCCCGTTGCCCCGAGCGGGTGGCCGAGGGCGATGGCGCCGCCGTTGACGTTGACCCGTTCCGGGTCCGCGCCGGTCTCCTTCAGCCAGGCGAGGACAACCGGGGCGAACGCCTCGTTGATCTCGATCACGTCGATGTCATCGATGGTGAGACCGGTCTTATCCAGTGCCCACTTGGTCGCCGGGATCGGCGCGCTCAGCATGAAGATCGGGTTTGCACCGCGCGCGCTGACGTGGTGGATCCGAGCCCGCGGCTTCAATCCGTATGCCTCGACGGCCCATTCGGAGGCAAGCAGGGTGGCGCTGGCGCCGTCGGAGATCTGGCTGGCCACCGCGGCGGTCAGCGGACTGCCCTCGGCGAGCGCGGGCAGCGCGGCCATCTTCTCCAGGTTGGTCTCGCGCGGTCCCTGGTCGATCCAAAAGTCGCCGACCGGCACGATCTCCCGGTCGAATCGACCGTTCTTGATCGCCGCGCGGGCCCGCTCGTGGCTGCGCAAAGCCCAGCGCTCCATGTCTTCTCGGCTGATGTCCCATTTCTCGGCGATCAGCTGCGCACCGTTGAACTGCGAGATCTCGCCGGTGCCGTAGCGGTGATCCCAGCCCGTGGCGCCGACGAACGGCGAATCGAACCCGTACTCCTTGCCCGCCAGCATGGCCGCGGAGATCGGGATGGCGCTCATGTTCTGCACACCGCCCGCGACGATGACCTCGGCGGTGCCGCTCATGATGGCCTGTGCGCCGAAATTGATGGCCTGCTGGGAGGATCCGCACTGCCGGTCGACCGTGACGCCGGGAACTTCCTCCGGGTAACCGGCGGTGAGCCACGCGGTACGGCCGATATTGCCCGCCTGCGGGCCGATGTTGTCGACACAGCCGACGATCACGTCATCGACCACCGCGGGGTCGATCATGTTGCGGTCCAACAGACCTCGCAACGCGGCAGCGCCGAGATCGGCGGGGTGCACACTGGCCAGCGCGCCATTGCGCTTGCCGACCGGGGTGCGCACCGCGTCGATCACATAGGCATCCCGCAGCGGGGCGTAGGGGCGGCGAGCGGATGGTGCTGACATCAAAGAACTCCTACTTGGTGTGCTACTCGGCGGGAGCGACGGGCCCGGAGGTGGATGCCTGCGCAACCACGGGGGGCCCCGCGACTGCCGAACTGGATTCCGACATGGTGAGCCCGTCGAGCACGATGGTCAGGTATTGCTTGGCAAGGTTGTCGACGGTGATGACGCCTCCCGGCTCGTACCACCGCACCGCAACCCACACCGTGTCGCGCAGGAACCGGAAGGCCAGTTCGACATCGAGTTCGGGCCGGAAGCTGCCGTCCTGCACGCCGTTGGTCAACACCCGATGCCAGAGCTCACGGAATTCTCGGTTGTAGTCGGCGATGTAGGTAAACCGCTCCGAATCACGCAGCCGCTTGGCCTCCGCCTGGTAGATCGCCACCGCCGCATGTGAACGGTCGAAGGACTCATAGGACGCGATCACCAAGGCTTCCAAGGTATCTCGCGCGCTGAGCCCCGAGCCGACGATCTCCCGGTAGCGCCCGAACAGATCGTCGAGGAAGCCGCGCAGGATCTCGTCGACCATCGACTCCTTGGAATCGAAGTGGTGGTAGAGGCTCCCCGATAGGATTCCGGCCGCGTCGGCGATATCGCGCACGGTCGTCGCGCGCAAGCCCCGCTCGGCGAACAGTGCGGCCGCCAGCGCGAGCAATTCGGTGCGCCGTGCCGATTTCGAGGCGTCTGGTGCGGTCACAGTGGTCATAATACAACCAAGCATTTGCTTGGTCGAGCGCCACACCGGTTATTCAACGAACCCCGCGCTCAACGAACCGAGTACCGCAGGGGCGAGGACATCGAGAGATCCGCCAGCAGCCGGTCGCAGATCACCACCGGCGAGATGCCCGCCCGAACCATCCGCGCCACCAGCGCCAAACGTCGCTCGCAGCTGTCCCATTCGACCGTGAGCTGCCCGCGACCCGGCCCCGCGTCCACCGTGGCCATCACCCGGGGCGGACCGAACGGCACCGCTTCCTCTCTGAGCTTCAGCACCATGCCGCGCTGCCATGCCTGATAAGTGTCCATGTCGGCACCGATCACCAACTTGTCGGTGGCGGCGGACAGTCCCTGCGCGATCTCGTCCGCGAACGCGACGCGATCGAACCGGAACTGCCTGCACTTGCGGACCACCTCGAGCAGATCGGCTCGCACCTCGTACAGCCGCGCGGTCTGCCGCTGTCTTCGCCGGTCCTGTTCGGTGGGCGCCACGCCGGGCTCGGCGTTGAGCCCGATCCGGCAGGCCCGCTCGTGATCGCGAGCCATATCCGCGCGCAGCGCGCCGCGCGGATCGCGCGCGACCGCGCGCTCGTCGACGGCAAACAGTTCCAGGATTTGCGCGGCCCTGGCCGCGGTCGCCCGCTCGGACAGGTGGTCCATCAGTTCGGCGCCGAAGGTCAGCGCGGCCAGTACCCGGCTGTCCAGACTGCGTCTGGCCAACACCACTTCGCGCACCAATTCGAGTTCCAGCTGTTCGCGGGCAAGTGGGCGATCCGGGCCCATAGCCATCGCCCCTTTGGGAAGTGCAGGATCCGACCTTTCCTAGCATGGCACACCTCGCTGCGCAACGCGCCGTCCTTTTTTTACCTGATCAGACGCCCACTTCGGCAGCGAGGACAGAGGACAGAAGGCGATCGCATCAAGGCGCTACCGACCACCACGCGCGAGTCTTACGAGCGCCGCAGGCGCGGCAAATCAAACACAGTCAGGCGCGTTGGCTGCTCACCGAGACGACCTCACCGGTCAGGTACGAGGTGTAATCGCTGGCCAACATGGCGATGGTGGCGGCTACTTCCCACGGTTCGGCGGCGCGGCCGAAGGCCTCGCCCTCGGAGAGCCGGTCGAGCAATTCGGTCGAACTGACCTTGTCCAGGAATGCGTGCCTCGCGATGCTCGGGGCCACCGCATTGATCCGGACGCCGAGTTCGGCGGCCTCGATCGCGCTGCATCGGGTCAGTGCCATCACGCCCGCCTTGGCCGCGGCGTAGTGGGCCTGGCCGTATTGGGCGCGCCAGCCGAGGACGCTGGCATTGTTGACGATCACGCCGCCATGGCCCGCATCACGGAAGTAGCCGAGTGCGGCGCGGGTGCAGCGGAAGGTGCCGTTGAGGGTGATGTCGAGGACGCGGTCCCACTGTTCGTCGGTCATGTCGACCACCGGGGTCTCGCCACCGAGTCCGGCGTTGTTGACCATGATGTCGATGCGGCCGAGCGCGGTCGCCGCGCCGCGCACCAGCTCGTTCACCTGCTCGGTGCTCTGCACGTCACAGGCGATCGATGCGACTCGGCGATCCGGGAACTCGGCCTTCAGCTCGATTTCGGTTTCGGCCAAACGCCGCTCGTGCCAATCGGATACGACGACGTCGGCGCCCTCGGACAGCAGCCTGCGAGCGGTGGCCGAGCCGATGCCGGTGCCCGCGGCCGCGGTGATCACGGCGGTCCGGCCGGTCAGCAGCCCGTGGCCGGGAATGGGCTGTGGCGCAACGGAAAGTGGGCCGGTCATGACTGCGCCTCGCTGACGCTCGGCTCCGTCATACCCGGCCGGGCCGCTGTGTTGATGATTCGCTCGCTCCGCTCGCTCATGATGGACGCGCCTCCCGCGGCAGGCCGAGCACGCGCTCGGAGATGATGTTGCGCTGCACTTCGTTCGAACCTCCGTAGATGGTGTCGGCGCGGGTGAACAAATACAGCCGCTGCCATTCGTTCAGATCGTCTGCATCGGCCACCAGGCCCGCCGGTCCCAGCACAGCCATGGCGAGTTCGCCGAGTCCGCGATGCCAATTGGCCCACAACAGTTTCGAGACCGACGCCTGTCCCCCATCATCGGCGCTCGTGCCCTCCATCGTGCGCAAAGCGTGGGCGCGCAGCACGCGCAGTCCCACCCAAGCCTTGTCGATCCGGTCGGCGATCAGTGGATCGCCGGCCGCGCCGGTGCGGCGGGCCAGCGCCTCGACATCGGCCAGTTCGCGGGCGAACCTGATCTGCTGGCCGAGGGTGGAGATGCCGCGCTCAAAGGTCAGCGTGCCCATGGCGATGCGCCAGCCGTCGCCCGGCGCGCCGACCACCAGGTCCGCGGCGGTGCGCGCGTTGTCGAAGAAGACCTCGTTGAATTCCGAGGTTCCGGTCAGCTGGATGATCGGCCGCACCTCGATACCCGGCTGCTTCATGGGAACCAGCAGGTAGGACAGGCCCTTGTGCCGAGCCGAGCCGCGCTCTGTGCGCGCGACCACGAAGCACCAGTCGGCGACGTGGGCCAGTGAGGTCCAGATCTTCTGGCCGTTGATCGACCATTCGTCGCCGTCCAGGTGGGCCGCGGTGGTGATGGCCGCCAGGTCCGAGCCCGCCCCCGGTTCCGAGTAGCCCTGGCACCACAGCTCGGTCACATTCCGGACACCGGGCAGGAAGCGAGCCTTCTGCTCGTCGGTGCCGAAGGCGATGACCGTGGGGCCGAGCAGCTCCTCACCGACATGCGAGACTCGGGCGGGCGCATCGGCTTTGGCGTACTCCTCATGGAAGATCACCTGCTGCCGCACGGACGCCTCGCGGCCGCCGTATTCCTTGGGCCAGCCCAGGCAGGTCCAGCCGGACGCGGCCAGGTGCCGGTCCCAGGCGAGGCGTTCGTCGAACGCCTCGTGCTCCCGGCCCGGCCCGCCTAGTCCGTGCAATTCACGGAATTCTCCGTTGAGATTCTCTGCCAACCACTCGCGCACTTCTGCGGAAAACCGCGCGTCCTGTGCGGCAGTGTCGGAATCTGAGGTCTGGATCGCAACCACGCCGGTAGGATAACCTACCAAGCACTTGCTTTGTTAGAGCCTGCGGACTTTGACCGAGCATTGGCATCAAATGACCGCACCGACGGTGAGGACAACCGTGACAACCCCTGCTCAAACGACACCGCTGGCCCTGCACGACGCCGCGCGCACCTTCGGCGCCGCACCCGCCGTCGGTGACGGCGATGTGCGGCTCGACTGGACGCAGCTGCTGACGGCGGTCCAGGAGGTGGCGCGGGCATTGATCGCGCGCGGGGTGCAGACAGGCGACCGGGTCGCCATCTGGGCACCCAATACCCACCACTGGGTGATCGCGGCGCTGGGCACCCATTACGCGGGCGCGGCGCTGGTGCCGCTCAACACCCGTTACGTTGCCGACGAGGCCGCCGACGTGCTCGCGCGGGTCGACGCGAAGGCGTTGTTCATCGCGGGCACCTTCCTGGGCCGCGACCGGCTCGCCGAACTGAACGCGGCCGCACCGGAATTGACCATCGATACGGTCGTCGTCATCCCGGTCGAGCCGGGCGCCGAAGCCTCCGGCGAGAACGTGCTGAACTGGTCGGAACTGGCCGGGGTCGCCGAGTCCATCACGGTGGCCGAGGCGCAGAAGCGCGCGTTGGCGGTCGACCCCGAAGACATCTCCGACATCCTGTTCACCTCCGGAACCACCGGGCGCAGCAAGGGCACCCTGGTCGTGCACCGGCAGGCGCTGTCGGTGGTGCGGGCCTGGGCGGAGTGCACCACGCTGAACGGCGACGACCGCTATCTGGTGGTCAGCCCGTTCTTCCACAACTTCGGCTACAAGGCGGGCATCCTGGCCTGCCTGGTCACTGGCGCGACGATCATTCCGCAGCCGGTATTCGACGTGCCCGCCACCATGCGCCTGGTGAGCGAGGAGCAGATCACGGTGCTGCCCGGGCCGCCCACCATCTATCAGACGATTCTCGACTTCCCGGACCGCCACAAGTTCGACCTGGGCACGCTGCGGGTCGCGGTCACCGGCGCGGCGACCGTGCCGGTGGTGCTGGTTGAGCGGATGCGTTCGGAGCTGGACTTCGATGTCGTCATCACCGGTTACGGCCTGTCCGAGGCCGCGGGCTTCGGCACCATGTGCCGCGCGGACGACGACGCCGCGACCATCGCGGGCACCTGCGGGCGGCCGGTCGCCGATTTCGAACTACGGCTCGGACCGGACGGCGAGGTACTGCTGCGCGGCCCGAACGTGATGCTCGGCTATCTCGATGATCCCGAAAGCACCGCCGAGACAATAGATTCCGACGGCTGGCTGCACACCGGTGATATCGGCACCATCGACGAGCGCGGCTATCTGAAGATCACCGACCGGCTCAAGGACATGTACATCTCCGGCGGCTTCAACGTGTACCCGGCGGAAGTGGAGCAGGCGCTGGCCCGGCTCGACGGCGTCGCCGAATCCGCGGTCATCGGCGTGCCGGACACCCGGATGGGCGAGGTCGGTAAGGCATATATGGTCCGCAAGCCGGGCTCCACCCTGACCGACGATCAGGTGCTCGCCCATGCCACCAGCGTGCTGGCCAACTTCAAGGTGCCACGGTTCATCGAATTCCGCGATCAGCTGCCCTACAGCGCCGCCGGGAAAGTGCTCAAGCGTCAACTACGTGAGGAGAAGTAATGTCGGACGAAGCCGGGGATTCCGTTGGGGCGGAGGGGCGGGAGAAACTCGAGGGGGACGTCGTCACCTATGAGCGGCGCGGTCGGGTCGCGATCGTCACCCTGAATCGGCCGGACTACCGCAACGCGCAGAACTCGGTGATGACCTACGCCCTCGATGCCGCGTTCGAGCGCGCCGTCGAGGACGACGAGGTCGGCGTAATCGTATTGGCGGGCAACGGAAAACACTTCAGCGCCGGACACGACATCGGCACCCCCGGCCGCGATCACCATGTGCACTACCCGAACAAGGCAGCGCTGTGGTGGGACCACGTCGACAAGGTCGGCGGCGATCAGCGGTTCGCGCGTGAGCTCGAGGTTTATCTCGGCATGTGCCGTCGCTGGCGTGAGATTCCCAAGCCGACCATCGCAATGGTGCAGGGCGCGTGCATCGCGGGCGGCCTCATGCTCGCCTGGGTGTGCGATCTGATCGTCGCGTCCGACGACGCGTTCTTCTCCGACCCCGTTGTCCGCATGGGCATTCCGGGTGTCGAGTACTTCGCGCATCCCTGGGTGATGGGGCCGCGGGCCGCCAAGGAGTTCCTGTTCACCGGGGACCGCTTCGGTGCGGCGCAGGCCAAGGAATGGGGCATGGTCAATCGGGTCGTGCCGCGTGCCGAGCTCGAGGCCGAGACCCTCGCGCTTGCCGAAAAGATCGCCACCATGCCGCGATTCGGGCTCGCGCTGACCAAGAAGGCAGTGAATCAGGCCGAAGACCTCATGGGTATGCGCTCGGGCATGGATTCGGTGTTCGGACTGCACCACTTCGCGCACGCGCACAATGCGGAGGTGGGCGCCGACTCGTTGGGCGGCATGAACGCCAAGTCCATGAAGGCGACCGCCGACAGCGCGCAGCCAACGTCCGAGCAGAACGGGACAGCGTAGTGGATTTGGATCTCGACCAGGCGACCAAGGAATTCCAGCAGGAAGTCCGCGAATTCCTCGCCGCCAACAAGCCCGCCGAGCCGCTGCCCTCGATGGATACCAGGGCCGGTTTCGAGGCGCACCGCGAGTGGGAAGCCACCCTCGCCGCGGCACGTCTGTCGGTCGTCTCCTGGCAGCCGGAGTACGGCGGCCGCGATGCCTCGCTGCTGGAGTGGGTGCTGTTCGAGCAGGAGTACTACGCCGCCGGCGCGCCGGGGCGGGTCAGCCAGAACGGCATCTTCCTGCTCGCCCCAACGCTTTTCGAACACGGCACCCCCGAACAGCTGGACCGCATCATGCCGCGGATGGCACGCGGTGACGATATCTGGGCGCAGGCGTGGTCCGAGCCCGAGGCGGGCAGCGACCTGGCGGGCATCCGATCCACCGCGCGCCGCACCAAGGGCGGCTGGTTGCTGAGCGGACAGAAGACCTGGAGTTCGCGAGCGTCCTTCGCGGACTGGGCATTCGGACTGTTCCGCAGCGATCCCGAGGCCGAGCGGCACCGCGGACTCACCTATGTGATGTTCCCGCTCTCGGCCGACGGTGTCTCAATCCGCCCGATCCCACAGCTGGACGGCGAGCCCGGTTTCGCCGAGATCTTCCTCGACGACGTCTTCGTCCCCGATCGCGACGTGATCGGCGAGCCGAATGACGGCTGGCGGGTGGCCATGAGCACCTCGAGCAACGAGCGCGGCTTGTCGCTGCGCAGCCCCGGCCGGTTCAGCGCGACCGCGCAGCGGCTGATCGATCTGTGGCTCGACACCGGCGACCGCACCAATACCGCACAGCGCGACGCGGTGGTGGACGCCTGGATCGGCAGCGAGGCCTATCGACTGCACACCTTCGGCACGGTGACCCGGCTGAACGAAGGCGGCAAGCTCGGCGCGGAATCCTCGATCACGAAGGTGTTCTGGTCCGAACTCGATATCGCCATGCACGAGAGCGCGCTGGAGGTACTCGGCGCCGCCGCCGAGCAGTCCGGACCGTGGACCGACGGCTACCTGTTCTCGCTGGCGGGCCCGATCTACGCCGGTACCAACGAGATTCAGCGCAATATTATCGCCGAGCGGCTGCTCGGACTACCGAGAGGGAGCAGCCGATGAGGTTCGCGCTCAGCCCGGAACAACTCGACTTCGGCACCAGCGTGCGCAAGCTGCTCGATGCCGGGCGCACACCCGCCGCGGTGCGGGCCTGGTCCGCCGGTGATCCGCGGCCCGGCCGGTCGCTGATCCGTCAGCTGGCGGGCGCGGGCGTGCTCGGCCTCGCCGTCGAGGAACAGCACGGTGGACTCGGCGCCGAACCGATCGATCTGGTCGTCGCATTCCTGGAGATCGGCCGCGCCGCCGCGCCCGGCCCGCTGGTGGAGACCGCCGCCGCGATTCCCGCGCTGCTGCAGGGCCTTCCGGATGCCGGACTGGCCGGACGCTGGCTGTCTGGTTTCGCGGACGGCGCCGCCCTCGGCACCGTGGCGTTCGCCTCGCCCGATCAGAGCACCATCGCGCTGGATGCCGATACCGCCGAGGTGGTGTTGATCGCGAACGGCAACCAGTTGTTCGTCGCGCACCGGACCGGTCTGGTGCGGTCGGTCGATCCAGCCCGGCGGCTGTTCACCCTCGCACCGGACGAGATGGTCGCCGACGGCGAACAGGTATCCGACGCCATCGCGGTCGCCTTCGACACCGGTGCACTGGCCGCCGCGGCCCAACTGCTCGGCGCGGGCCGGGCCCTGCTGGACGCCGCCACCGGATATGCCAAGCAGCGCAAGCAGTTCGGCAAGCCGATCGGCGAATTCCAGGCCGTCAAGCAGAAGCTGGCCGATGTGCTGATCAGCCTCGACCTGGCCGAGCCACTGCTGTTCCGCGCCGCACTGACCATGGCCGAGACCACCCGCAGCCGCGATGTATCGGCGGCGGTAATCGCCTGCGGCGACGCCGCGTACCAGTCCGCCCGGGCCGCACTACAGGTGCACGGCGCCATCGGCTACACCGCCGAGTACGACCTGTCGCTGTGGCTGACCAAGGTCACCGCGCTCCGGTCCGCTTGGGGCACAACGGATCTGCACCGCTCACGCATCGCCCGCGCCCTGCGCGACGAAGCCGTGCGCGACCGAGCTCTGCGAGGCGCGATATGACCGACACCGGCCGGCATCCTGGCGCACCCTGTACGACTGGCGCGCAGTATCAGGGGGCCACCATGTCAGCCCGGTTCCACAGCATCCGTGTTCAGCTCGTGGCCGCCGGAATGGATCGAGTCTCACGGGGCACCACATGACCAGCACCGAACATCAGGAATTCGTCGCGTCGGTGCGGGCGCTGCTCGCCAAACATGCAGGCCGCAGCGCGGTTCGCGCTGGTATGGATACCGAGCTCGGTTACGACGAGGCGCTGTGGCGGCTGTTGTGCGAGCAGATCGGTGTTGCGGCGCTGGCGATTCCGGAGGAATATGGCGGTTTCGGGGCGAGCCTCGTCGAATCCCTTGTGGTGGTCGGCGAACTCGGTCGCACCCTGGCCGGTGTTCCGATGATCGGTTCGGCCGTGCTCGGCGCGCAGGCGGTGCTGCTGTCCGGCGATGTCGACGCTTGCGACCGGCTGTTACCCGAGGTTGCCGAGGGCACCCGCACCCTTGCCGTGTGTTGGGCGAGCGAGCGTGGCTGGGACGAGTTCGGTGTCCATGAAGACAATGGAACACTCACCGGCACAGCGTATTACGTGCTCAATGGTCATCATGCCGACACCCTCGTCGCGGTGACCTGCTCCGGTCTGTTCGAGGTGGAGGCACACGCGACGGGTATCACCCGACGTGCGGTCGCGACCATGGATCCGACGCGCAAGCTTGCCGAGATCACCTTCGCGGCGGTCCCCGCCCGCAGGCTCGGCACCGAAGATCCGGCGGCTGCCATCGCACGCCTGCACGAAATCGCCTGGGCCGCGCTGGCTGCCGAGCAGGTCGGCGCTGCTGAACAATGCCTGGAGATGACGGTCGAATACACCAAGTCCCGGGTGCAGTTCGGCCGGGCGATCGGCAGCTTCCAGGCCCTCAAGCACCGCATGGCCGACATGTACGTACTGCTGGAATCCGCCAAGTCCGCGTCCTACGCCGCGACCGCCGCTATCGCCGCCGGCAGCCCGTCGGCCGCCGAGGACATCTGGGCCGCCCGCATGCACTGCTCGGAGGCCCTCAGCACCATCGTCGCCGAGACGGTCCAGTTGCACGGCGGCATTGCCATCACCTGGGAACACGACGCGCACCTGTTCTTCAAGCGCGCCCATGGCGACGCCCAGTTGTTCGGGACACCGCGCAGGCCCCGCACGCAACCTGCGTAGTCACCGAGCCCGTCGTAACCACAGGGGACCCGGCGGAGTCTTCGCCCTCCCCGGGGCGCTGCCGCATCGACATGTATCCGCAGGTAGAAGCATCGTGACGCACCTTCATGAGAAATACATAGTTAGGTTATGTAGTAATATTCGGGTGCAGCAGGCTCACGTGACATCAGCAGCAGACAGCGTAGTCAATCTAGTCGTCACCGCGGGTCGGCTGACCCGGCTGGCCGGGGTGATCGGCGGCGACGACCTGCCGCGGGCCGTGATGCGGGCACTAGCGGTGCTCGATGAACACGGCGCCCTGCGGGTCAGCGAGTTCGCCCGCATTGATCGATGTTCACAGCCGGCGGCAACGGCGCTGATCGGCCGACTCGTCGCGGATGGATTCGCCACCCGGCGCAAGGCCCCGGAGGATTCCCGGGCCGTCGTCGTAGAACTCACTCCGGCCGGACGTGACCGTTTGCACCACGCGCGCCGCGCTTTCGGCACCGCACTCGCGACCCGACTGTCCGAGTTCGACACCGACCGACTCGCTCGAATGGAAAAAGATCTGAACGAACTGCTGGACGCCCTGAAGAAGGCTGCGCCGCAGCACTATTCAACCTAGAGGTGACACCCGAGCATGACCATGGATGTGCCACCCGCGTTCGTATGGGCGGTAGCACGTGGGAGTTCGTGACGGGCTTCTCGCCTTCGCTCGGCGGGTCACCTGGGCGGAGTAAGTTCGGGAGGTATGACCGATGAGAAGCGGGGCCGCGTCAAGATCGAGACGAGCCAGAAGCGGGTGCGGGTCTATCTCGGGGGACAGTTGGTCGCTGATTCGGCGCGGCCGGTCCTGGTCTGGGAGTGGCCGCACTACCCGACCTACTATCTGCCGATCGCGGATCTGCACGCGAAACTCGAGCCGAATGGCACCAGCAAGCACTCCCCCAGCCGCGGTGACGCGACCGGATACGACGTGGTCGTGGACGGCGCGAGGGCCGCGGGCGCGGCCCGGCGCTACCACGATTCACCGTTCGCCGAGCTCAACGACCTGGTCCGGCTGGACTGGAATTCGATGGGCGAATGGTTCGAGGAGGACGAGCCGGTGTACGTCCATCCGCGCGACCCGTACTCCCGGGTCGACATCCTGGCCAGCTCGCGGCACGTGCGCGTCGAGATCGACGGCGTCACCGTCGCCGACTCCCATTCGCCGCGCATCCTCTTCGAAACCGGCCTTCCCGCACGGTATTACCTGCCGCTGACCGACGTGCGCATGGATCTGCTGCACCCCTCGCAGACCCACACCAGCTGCCCTTACAAGGGCACCGCCGAGTACTGGAACGTCCGCATCGGCGACAAGGACTACCCCGACATCGTGTGGGGCTACCGCACGCCACTGCCGGAGAGCCAGAAGATCGCGGGCCTGGCCTGCTTCTACAACGAGAAGGTCGATATCTACCTCGACGGCGAACTCCAGGACCGGCCACACACGCCGTTCAGCTGAGGAAAGTACTTCATAGAAACAGCTTCTGAGCAGGTCTAATCTAAGAGTAGTACAGTTATGGCAACTATACTTCTCTCAGGAGACGCCTTGCGGAAGCCGAAGGACATGTTCGACCGCGACCGTGAGTGGGCCGCACTGACGAGGTTCGTAGCGGATGACGCGCCGAGCGCCACTCTCGGCGTCGTCTCCGGTCGTCGACGGCAGGGAAAGAGCTTCTTGCTCGAAGCGCTGTGCGAGGTTGCGGGAGGGTTCTACTTCTCAGCTCAAGAGGCGACCGACGGAGAATCGCTGATCTCTATCGGGGAAGCGCTCACCCGGCATCTGGATCCGGTTGTTCCATTCACCCCGACGAACTGGGGTCAGATCATTGATGTCCTGCTGCGAATGGGGGCGGAGCGCAACACTCCAGTCGTCATTGATGAGTTCCCCTATCTCGCCCGAGCGAACCCGGCACTCCCTTCCATCATTCAAGGCGCGTATGCCCCCCGACGAGCCGAGCGAACAGGTTCGCGTACCCGATTGCTGCTGTGCGGTTCGGCGTTGTCCTTCATGGGCGGTCTACTGAGCGGCAACGCACCACTGCGTGGCAGAGCATCCCTCGAACTACCAATTCACACCTTGAATTTCCGCTTGGCTGCGGACTTCTGGGGGATCGCCGATCCGAAGTTGGCATTGCTCGTGCACTCCGTTGTCGGCGGGACACCGGCCTACCGAACGGAAATGATCCGATACGACACCCCGACGGGTCCATCCGACTTCGACGACTGGGTAGTACGTGCAATCCTGTCGCCAGGCAGCCCGATGTTCCTCGAAGCGCGTTATCTGCTGGCTGAGGAGCCAGATCTGCGTGACGCGGCCCTTTATCACTCGGTGCTCAATGCGATTGCCAGCGGCAACACCGGTCGCGGCGGCATTGCGGGGCACATCGGACGAAAGGCGAACGAGCTGGCTCACCCGCTGACAGTCCTCGAGGACGCAGGGCTGATCTCCCGCGAAGTGGATGCATTTCGGTCGAATCGCACGGACTTCCGCATCTGCGAACCCTTACTGACCTTCTACCACGCGATCATGCGCCCATTCTGGCCGCAGTTGACTCTCGCGGCCGATACCCGACGCATCTGGCAGCGAGCCACGCATCGGTTCGCCAGCAATGTGGTTGGGCCACATTTCGAGCGTATATGTCGTGAGTGGGCACTGCGTTTCGCGCACGAACCCAGCGCACGTGATCGCCTCGGCGACCTACCGGTTCGCGTCAATTCCGGCACGGTCAACGATCCGGCCAACCGCACAACGCACGAGGTCGATATAGTCGCTGTTGGCTATGCCGACGACAATCGGCCACCACTGCTCGGACTCGGCGAGGCGAAGTGGAACGAAACAATGGGAATGCCGCACCTCGATCGGCTCCGCCACATCCGGACGCTCGCCGAAGGCAGCGGGAAATACGACGTCACACAGACCAGGTTGCTGTGCTTCTCTGGCATCGGATTCACTGATGAACTCCACACGGCGCAGCGGCGGGGTGAGGTCGAACTGATCGGGCTCGACGAACTGTACGGGCGTTGATCCGGCTACCGGGCAGGATCCCGGCTCACACCGCGACGAACGCCATCATGGTCAGGTCGGCACTCGGCAGAACGACATGGTGATCTCAGCCGTCACTCGCGGTACCCGGCCAATCCATCGGCCAACTCCGCGGTGTCATCGTCGCGGTAGGCGGCGAGGGCCTGCTGCAGTGCGAAAGTTCCTTGGATAGCTGCCATTCGGGTCCACAGCTTCGGGTCGGCCGCACCATCCAGCGCGAGTATCCGCCGCAGCAGGCCTGCGCCGTATCCCGCACCGAGGGCAGCCAGGTCTTCGGCCGGATCGCCGAGACACACGTCATCCTGGCTGGCACTATGCGGACGGCGAATTCCGTACCGGCACAACAGCTCGCCATACCGAAATGACCTTCCCCGGCGACACCGCACCCACCACCGTGGCGAAATTCCCGCAGCCCCCGGTACTCACGATTCCCCGGCACTCGAACGTCTCCTATGTCGAGGGCGTACTGGCCACACAGATCCTCGAACTCTGAGTGGATTCGGCACGTGGGGTCCAGATTCGAGAAAAGTCACGGTAACGAGTAACCGCAGGTAAGAGCCCCCCTTATCTGCGGTAGCAACGCTGCTGCACTGGGTGAACGGCACCCCGCTGGGCAGGTGACTCCGCGAATTATCTGCGGTAGAGCACGCCCCGGCCGCCCTGCTCAGTCATAGCGAAACCGCTTAACGTGACTTTTCTCGAAAGTGGACCCCACACCCCGATTCACCGAGGAGATCATCGACTCGCTGCCCGACAGTCCGAGTTCGGATCTGCGCTACGACCTCGTCGTGGACGCCTACGGAGTCGACGGCGCGAAGGTCCCGGCCGTCGTGAGCGGCGTTCATTCCTACCGTGATTCGGCCCTGATGGCGGTAGCAGCCGCGGGTCCGTCTCATCGACGGCACCGCCAAGCCCGGCACGCTGGCACCGGCCGAGGCCTTCGACGCAGCCGACTTCCTCGACGCGCTCGCTCCCTTCGGGATCACCTGGCGCATCGAAGATGCAGTGAGCCTCCTGGACCACAACCAGTCGCTCTGCCAACTGTGAGCTACACCACCATGCGCACGTCGATGAGGCATAGTCGGAGCATGACCGATAACCGACCGCCGCTCGCCGTCGCGCTCGATCTTCAGCCGCACCCAGAGGGCGGCTGGTACCGCGAAACCTGGCGCAGCGCCGTGGAATTCACGCCGGAGGGGTACGACGGTCCCCGCGCGAGCGCGACCGGGATCTACTTCCTTCTACTGCCGGGTGAGAAGTCCGCACCGCATACGGTGCGGTCGGATGAGCTATGGCTCTGGCATCGTGGCGGACCATTGGTGCTCGACATCGGAGGCGAGGAAATCATCCTCGGCCCCGTTGTCGAGCACGGTCAGGTGTTGCAGGCCGTGGTGCCGGGCGGTGTCAGCCAGGCCGCGCGCCCGGCAGGCGAGGACTACGTACTGGTCAGCTGCATCGTCTCACCGGGCTTCGACTTCGCCGATTTCCGGCTGGACTGACTACTCGACGACCTCGAGCACGCCCTCGTCGACGGCCCATTTGATGGTCTTCTCCAGTTGCGCACAGGATTCTGGACGGCCCGGGCCGTGCCCCTCCGCGCTCAGCTTGGCGAAGACCGGGCAGCGGGTAGCCGGAGGCTCGGTCCACTGCACCGAGGTCTGGTGCGAAGAACTCTTGCGCACCAGCACCTCGCTCTGGCAGGCCTGACACCGCAACGGTGTCAGGCCCTCCTCCAGATAGCGCTGCTTGTCGACCACGGTCTGGGCCTGCACCGCGGCCCGCCGGGCCGGCTGGTCGGCGAAGTCGGGTGCTTTCGCCCAGGTTGCCGCCATCAGACGCCCGCTTCCGCTTCCTTGGTTTCGGATCCCTCGGCCTCGGATTCCCGCTTGCGACGCAGGTTCTCCGCGACCTCGGCCTCCCACGCCTCGTTGGCCTTGGAGGTGTCCACCTCGAACTCGAAGCGCTGCGTCATCTTCGGCGTCACCTCGGCTAGGTCCACATAGAACTGGTCGTACCAACGACGCAGCTGATAGACCGGACCGTCTTCCTCGCACAGCAGCGGGTTTTCGACCTTGGACTTGTGCTTCCAGATCTCGACATCCTGCAGGAAGCCGACGCTGATGCCCTCGGTCATCTTCGCGGCCAGCTTGTCGGCCATCTCGCCCTCGACGCCCTGCGGCTTCTGCAGCGTGATGCCCCACTGCAGGACGAACGAGTCCTGCGATACCGGGTAGTGGCAGTTGATCAGGACACTCTTGACCACGTACCCGCTGTAGATGTTGATCAGCGGATTGATCATGTAGGACGGGCCGAAGTACGACGCTTCCGACTTCAGCAGGGTGTCGCCGCCGTACTTGGCGGCCATGCCGATGTCGGGACGACCCTTGGTCTCCAGGAACTGAGTGGCGATATGCCCCTCGAAGACGTTCTTGAAGTATGTCGGGAACGCGAAGTGGATGTAGAAGAAGTGCGCCATGTCGACGACGTTGTCGATGATCTCGCGGCAGTTCGCGCCCTCGATCAACATGGAGTTCCAGGTCCAGTCGGTCCACCCGCTGTCCAGCTCTTCGGTCGGGTTGCCGTCCGCGTCGGTGTAGGGGCCCTCGATATGCGGGATCGTCACCTCCGGTGGCGGCTGGCTGCCCTCGTAGTCGTGCCAGACGAACAGCTGACCGTTGCGCTCCAGCGTGGTCCATTTCCTGGTGCGCGCCAGCGGCGGTACGCGCCGCGCGTAGGGAATCGATGTGCACTTGCCGCTGGCGCCCCAGCGCCAGTCGTGGAACGGGCAGGCGATGTCGTCGCCTTTGATCTCACCCATCGTCAGGTCGCCACCCATATGCCTGCAGTACGCGTCGAGCACCCGCAGTTCGTCATTGCTGTCGGCCCAGATGACGAGCTTGGTGCCGAACACCTCGACGGCGTGCGGCTTGCCGTCACGGAACGACTTCGCCAGGCCGAGGCAATGCCATCCCCGCGCATAGCGGGTGGGGGCGGAGCCCACATCGAGCTCTCTGGGCTTACCCACTCCGCCGTCGACCGTCCCCCTTTCCTTCGCACCGCTCCCCTGTGGGGTAACTGCCATCGCGATTCCTCCTCCTTCTGTACTAGAACACGTTACAAAAATGTCGCGTTCCACGCCAGCGATTCGGCCTACTTCCAGCACATGTCCATACTTTGTCCGAGCTGAACACCCGTTCTCGACATAAATAAGAACCTGTTCTAGTCTCAGAGACAAATGAGTACCGGTTATCAACCCGACCAGGCAGGAGCAGGTCCCCAGATGACGCAAGAAGTGACCGAACGGGTCGAAGCGCTATTGCCGACGCTGCGCGAGCGCGCGCAGGAGGCCGAGGACCTGCGGCGCATCCCCGACGAATCGATGAAGGCCCTGCAGGAGACCGGCTTCTTCCGGCTGCTCCAGCCCAAACAGTGGGGCGGCCACGCGGCAGATCCGGTGATCTTTTACGACACGGTCCGCAAGGTCGCCAGCGCATGCGGTTCCACCGGCTGGGTCGCGGGCATCGTCGGCGTGCACAATTGGCACCTCGCGCTGTTCTCGCAGCAGGCGCAGGAAGACGTGTGGGGCGAGGACACCGACGTTCGCATCTCCTCGTCCTACGCTCCGATGGGCGCGGGCACGGTGGTCGAGGGTGGCTACCTCGTCAAGGGCGCGTGGGCCTGGTCCTCGGGCTCCGACCACGCCACCTGGGCGGTGCTCGGCGGTCCGGTGATCAAGAACGGCAAGCCCGTCGACTTCGGCAGCTTCCTGATCCCGCGCTCCGACTACCACATCGACGACGTGTGGAACGTGGTCGGCCTGCGCGGCACCGGCTCCAATACCGTTGTGGTCGAAGAGGTTTTCGTGCCGTCGCACCGGTTCCTCAGCTTCCGCGCGATGAGCGAGCTGAAGTCGCCCGGCCTGGAGCAGAACACCGATCCCGTCTACAAGATGCCGTGGGGCACCATCCATCCCACCACCATCGCGACGCCGATCGTCGGTATGGCCTACGGCGCCTACGAGGCGCATGTCGAGCACCAGGGCAAGCGCATTCGCGCCGCCTATGCGGGCGAAATGGCTAAGGACGATCCGTTCGCCAAGGTGCGAATTGCCGAGGCGTCCAGCGATATCGACGCCGCCTGGCGGCAGCTGGCCGGCAATGTCGCCGACGAGTACGCACTGTTGCGCGCGGGCGAGGAGATTCCGTTCGACCTGCGGGTGCGGGCACGGCGTGATCAGGTCCGCGCCACCGGCCGGGCGATCGCGTCCATCGACAAGCTGTTCGAGAGCTCCGGCGCCACGGCGCTCGCGAACGGCACGCCGCTGCAGCGGTTCTGGCGGGACGCGCACGCGGGACGGGTGCACGCGGCCAACGATCCCGAGCGCGCCTATGTTATGTACGGCACCCACGAGTTCGGGCTGCCGGTTACCGACGGCATGGTCTAGGAGACTTTGTGACCTCGACAGTAGAGCTCACCTTCGAATCCACCTCCCGATACGCGCAGGTGCGGCCGGATCTGCGGCTGCACTACCACGAGGCCGGTGTCGGCAACGGCCCGACGATCGTGCTGCTGCACGGCGGCGGACCCGGCGCCTCCTCGTGGTCGAACTTCGCCCGCAACATCCCGGTGCTGGCGCAGAATTTTCATGTGCTCGCCGTGGACCAGCCGGGGTTCGGGCGGTCGGATAAGCCGGTCGACCATCCGCAGTACTTCGTGCACAGCTCCGCGGCACTGAAGGACTTGCTGGACCACCTGAAGATCACCGAACGGGTGCACCTGCTCGGCAATTCGCTCGGCGGCGGTGCGGCGGTGCGGTTCGCGCTGGACAACCCGGATCGCGCGGGCAAGCTGGTCCTGATGGGCCCGGGTGGGTTGAGCGTCAACGTGTTCGCGCCCGACCCGACCGAGGGCGTGAAGAAGCTCGCGAAATTCAACGCGGAGCCGACGAGGGCCAACCTGGAAGAATTCCTGCGGATCATGGTCTTCGATCAGTCGCTGATCACCGAGGAACTCATCGACGAGCGCTTCGCCTCGGCTAATACACTCGAGGCGCTGGCCGCCACCCGCGCGATGGGAAAATCGTTCGCGGGCGCGGACTTCGAGAAGGGCATGCTCTGGCGTGAGGCGTACAAGCTGCGCCAGCCGGTGCTGCTGATCTGGGGTCGCGAGGATCGGGTCAATCCGCTGGATGGCGCGATCGTGGCGACGAAGCTGATTCCGCGGGCGCAGCTGCATGTGTTCGGTGGTTGCGGGCACTGGGCGCAGTTGGAGAAGTTCGACGAATTCAACCGGCTGGCAACCGACTTCCTCGCGGGCGTCAAAGAGCCACGATGAGTGACAATCGCGCAGCCACGCACCGTCCCGACCGCATGACACAGGAGAAGTGATGGGTATTCGATCACTCGCGTACCTGCGCATCGAGGCCACCGATTTGGCGGCTTGGCGTGAGTACGGGCTCAAGGTGCTCGGCATGATCGAGGGCAAGGGCAGCGATCCGGACGCGCTGTACCTGCGGATGGACGACTTCCCGGCGCGGCTCGTCATTGTGCCCGGCGAGCAGGACCAGCTACAGGTTTCCGGGTGGGAGACCGCGAATGCCGGTGAGCTGCAGGATATTCGGAATCGGCTCGACGCGGCCGGGGTGGCCTACAAAGAGGGCACCCCGCAGGAGCGGGCCGATCGCCGGGTCGACGAGCTGATCCGCTTCGAGGATCCCTCGGGCAATACGCTCGAGGCATTCCATGGTGCGGCACTGGAACATCGGCGTGTGGTCAGCCCGTACGGGCACCGGTTCGTCACCGGCGAACAGGGACTTGGCCACGTGGTGCTGAGCACCAAGGACGACAAGGCGTCGCTGACGTTCTACCGGGACGTGCTCGGCTACCGGCTGCGTGACTCGATGCGGCTGCCGCCGCAGCTGGTCGGGCGGCCCGCCGACGGCGAACCGGCCTGGCTGCGCTTCTTCGGCTGCAACCCGCGGCATCACTCGCTGGCCTTCCTGCCCATGCCGACCCCGAGCGGCATCGTGCACCTGATGCTCGAGGTGGAGGGCTCCGACAGCGTCGGGCTGTGCCTGGATCGCGCGCTGCGCAAGAAGGTGAAGATGTCGGCGACGCTGGGTCGGCACGTCAACGACAAGATGCTGTCCTTCTACATGAAGACGCCGGGTGGCTTCGATGTCGAATTCGGTTGCGAAGGACTCGAAGTCGACGATCATTCATGGATCGCACGGGAATCCACCGCGGTGAGTCTGTGGGGTCACGACTTCACGGTCGGAATGAAACAGCAATGACGGACGGGGCGAGGGCGACGATGACAACCGACGGACAGCCGGCGATCGACGGACGGCAGTTCCGAAATGTGCTGGGGCAGTTCTGCACCGGCATCACGGTGATCACCACCTTCGATGCCGACAGCACCCCGATCGGGTTCGCCTGCCAATCGTTCGCCGCCCTCTCCCTCGAACCGCCCCTTGTCCTGTTCTGCCCCACCAAGACCTCCCGGTCCTGGGCGGCCATCGAAGCGTCCGGCCGCTTGTGTGTGAACGTCCTCGCCGAGCAACAGCAGCAGCTGTGTGCCCGCTTCGGTTCCCGCGAACCCGACAAGTTCGCCGAAACCCCGTGGCACACCTCAGAACTGGAGCTCCCGCTCCTGGACGACGCCCTAGCCACCATCCAGTGCAAGGTGGACAGCGTCGTGGACGGCGGCGATCACTACATCGTGATCGGCCGAGTGCTGGCTCTGTCGGAGTCGACCACCTCCGGCAGGCCGCTGTTGTTCTACCGTGGCCAATACACCGCCATAGAACCGGACAAGACCACCCCCGCCCCCTGGCGCCACGACCTCGAGCACTTCCTCACCACCACCACACTGGACACCTGGCTCTAACTGGCCGAGTCCGCGAATGGCCCGGCCAACTGGCCCGACCAACAAGGGCCATCGAAAGTTGCCGGGGTGATCCGTGGATCGCACGGCTACTCCTGGTCCGCACGGTCGGCAGGTGGACCTGATCGATCTCGCTGCCCGGCCGCGGCGGTGCGCGTGTGCTGTGGCGTCAGGTCCGTACAGGTCGCGGCATCCGGCAATTCAGCTGCCAGGAACACGGTTTGGGCCATCATCTTGAAGCCGGACATCCGCTCGCGAAAGACCTCGATGGATTCCTCGGGGTGGACCGAGTCGATCACCGCATGCGGGCCGATGGCATTGAACTGGTGGCTCGCGCCGCGGGGAATCTGCATATCGACGAAGGAGCACGGCGGCACGATCAGGTTGTATCTGGTTCTGTGCACACCGGGCGGCATATCCGGCAACTCGTCCTGGAACTGCTCGGGCCGAAACGGCGTCACGCCGGGCACGTCGGTCACGTCGAAAGGCGACAGACTGCCCACCCGGATGTGGGTGTCGGGGCCGGTCATCATGCGGACGAAGCGCAGGCCGGTATGCAGATGCATCCGCGAGCAGATGCCGCGCTCTTCGGCGTTGTAGAAATCCATGATGTAGCGATCGGCGAAGAATCCGTCGAAGGGCGTCTCGATCATGTACACATCGCCCTCCTCGAAGGTCTGCGAGCGGACGATGCCCTCGGCGTCCGGTGTCGTCGCCGCGTGGCTGGCCTTGGCGTTCCTGACAATGTCGGCGAACGCCTGCACGACCACCGCCGCGACCTCGGCCGGGAACCGCGCCACGGGCGTGACAGCGTTGCGGCCCGCGTCCTGGAAGCAGGCCGGATCGTGGACCTCGTTCTCGTCGTCGGCGCGATTCTTGATGCGTGGATCGGACATTCGGTGGTTACTCCTCGATGCTCTGCTCATACGGCCGGTGCGACGGCGGATCACGGCCCCACGTCGAAGGAGCGCAACCACAGCTCCAGCGAAAGCACCAGCCACAATTTGCCGCCCTGCCGCGGCAGCAGCGCGCCGTCGCCGCGCAGCCAGGACCGAATGGTGTCCTCCCGGAACAGCCCGCGCGCCCGTGCAGAACGCCCCAGCAGCAGTTCATGGCCGAGTTCGCGCAGCGGACCGGAAAGCCACTGCTGCACCGGAACCCGCATTCCGCTCTTCGGCCGGTCCACGATGGTCGCGGGCAGCAGATCACGCACGGATTGTTTGAGGATCCACTTTTCGGTGGTGCCTGCCAGTTTGAGCGTCGGCGGTACCCGGAAGGCGTGATCGATCACGGCCCGGTCGAACAGCGGCGCCCGCCCCTCTATCGCACTGGCCGCGGTGAGGCGTTCGACCTTGGTGAGAATGTGGTGCGCCCCCTTGGTGCGCAGGTTGGTGTGCAACAGCTGGTTGAGCAGGCTGTTCATCCGCCCCTGTCGCAGATAAGGCGCGACCAGTTCGGTCAGTGGCGGGGCGTCGGTCAGTGCGGCGAGCGCATCGCGGCTCAGCAGCACCGGCAGATCGTCGTAGCACTTACGGTAGCTGTCCAGATAGGCCAGTGCCCGAGCGTCCGGATCCGGATTATCGCGGGACAATTCGAAAATCAGCATCGGCAGGTTCTTGGGTCCGCCGAAGACCGGGTCGCCACCCTCGCCGTTGAGGGCAACCCGGATGCCGTCCGCAGCAACAGCTTCGGCGAGCATCAGATTGGGGACGGTGAGCGGATCGCCGACCGGGCAGTCCAGCAGCGCCACCGTGTGCGCCAACCGGGACGCCACCGTCTCCCCCTTACGGGTCGGGTTGTCGCGCAGCATGATCGGCGACATGGTGCGCGGCCGGTACCTGACCGCCGACCGGCTGCGGCTGGCCCTGCAGGTGTGCGGCATCCCCGGCGAGCAGATCCATCGGTGGCTCACCGTGTTCTACGCGGTGAGCGGTGAGGACGAGCCCGCCCCGGGGGCAGGTGCACCAGGGGAAAGGCCTGTGAGGTTGAAAAGGCCTACGCTGGGGGGGGCATTCGCCGCTCGGGCTGTATTTTCCCTGGATGCACTTCCAGAGCGACAATTGGGTGAAGCTCTCGCTGCTGTGCTGGGACCGGTTGGTGCGTGTACGTCCCAGCCTCATCGACAACGACAGCGCTATGGTGCGCGAGATCTGCGCCGAATCCGACTTCATCATCGACATCGACCCTGGTCTGCGCGACGTGGAGGAGGCCAGCGCACGATTCATCCTGACAATATGGAACCGGGGGCTCGAAACCCACCGCGATCAGCGCTGGGCCCTCACTCTCGACGAGGGTGAGCACCTCGGCGTAGGTGCCCGCAGGCTCGCGCACGGTCCGGAGCTGCCGCCGGACCTCATATGGATCTACGTCAAGCATGGTTACAAGATGGCGCCGAGAATGGTCAAGGAGCTGACCGGGGTGATCTCGCACAGCTCAGGTCGGATGATAAGTGGGGCGCGGATTGCTGGCTGGGGCTTCATCCGCGGTTGGCGGCGTTGTATCTGACAGTCCTGGGCGACGCGATTGCCCAGAGCAATTGCCTCTCCCTGGTAACCGATGATCCGATCGTCTACGAAGTGGCCGGTTATCCGCTGCCGGCCGAACTCCTCGACGACCACGGCCCACCGCAGGGCAGGGGAGCTCAGAACGCGGCGTTCATGGAGATGGCCGTCGAGGCGGCGATCCGGCCCGAGCGTCTTGCCGAGGTGCCGGTGGGGAAGCTGCTCCGCTTCCGTGAGCGCTACGGCGGCGAACTACTGGCCTTTCACCGACACGTCGAGGGGCTGGGGGATCGTCTACGAGAGGCAGCACTGGCTGAGAACGCGGCCGTCGCCGCCTCGCATCTGCGCAATGTCTATCGCACCGAGACCGAGCCTCAGGTGGAAGAGCTCCGACGCGCGCTGCGGGGCATAGGCGTCGAATCCTCGCGCGTACCACTACGGATGAAGGTCGACCTCGGGATACTGGCAAGTGCCGCCCTGCTCGGCGGCGGCCTCGCAACGGGCCAGCCTGGGCTGGCCGCGGTCGGGGCCGGGGTGGCGGTCAGTGTGGCGGCCTACGTCCGCAGCGACGAGCGGCAGCACCTACAACCAAAAGACCGCACCATGTCCTACCTGCTGAGGCTGGAGAACGAATTGGCGAATCCGACATGGCGGACTGCGCCTCTCTCGTGGCGGCCGCGGTTACACAGCGGGTGGTGATCGGCGGCGAGCCAGTGGTTCCACCGCACAAAGTGCACGGTTGCTTCGGTGTGGTCGCGGCCGACGACCGCCGCCGTCATCTTGTGGCGTTTCGGACTGTTTTCGCGCAAAAAACAACGGAAATGGACGTATCCCCTGTTCAGCGCTCTGGGGCTGGCACAGATAGCAGGGTCGACTCGCCGCTGCGCGAGAGGTGTTGCCGCTGGTCGGTTCTGGTGTCGCCAGGGGATAACAGGCCCCTATCCATGGCGACAGGCAACTTCGTTGGATTTTCCGCCATTGCTCCGGGACCCCGGCCGCAAACACGCCCGTGACGCCGCATTCGCGTGGGCCGCAGGACAAGCGCGGGCGGCCGAGCGGCTGGAAGAACTCGCCGCAGAGTTGGAAACGGCGCTGGGGCGCGGCACGCCGCCAGATGTGCTCGCCGAGTTCATCACCGAGGCGTGCGAACGGTTCGGGCTCAACACCGCCAGCGTGCCAGCGCATATCAGCGCCATCACGGCCGATAGACGTTGAGACAGCGGCTGGTTCGGGAGGAACCGAATCGGGGCGTGCCGCGTCCAATCACTGTGTAACGCCACACAACAGAAGGGCAACACGATGACGCTGAGTGTTAAATGGATGATGACGGTCGCCGCGGCCGGAGTGCTGACCGTGTTCCCGCTGGCGATATCGGCGACGACGGCGGAAGCTTCGACGATCAATTGTGTATATTCCGGGCCGGTCGTAGACCATCCTGGGATGCAGTACATCTGCTATGTCCACCACGACGACGGTTCGATGGAGATCTTCTATGCACCCGGACCCGCAGCCAACCCCTAAGCCCGTTGTCCACGTGATGCGGCGCCCGCAGTTCGTGTCACAGTCCGATGGCACGGTCCGCGCCTACTACCCTGGCGAGGACTGGCACGTCACCGGCACCGATCGCGAGGACGCGATCAAGCGCCTGGTCGCCGAGTCCGATAAGCGGATGCATGATCCCGCCTACGTGGCTCAGCAATGGGAGATGGCCCAGCGCCACCGCGACGGCCTCGAGGTCACCCCGGGGTTCGAGGTGCGTGAGCTCACCCAGGACGAATACCAGACGCGGACAGCAGTGCTGGGCGACCAGCTTAGGGATACGACGACGGATTGACCCACCGCAGCCGCGCCGGGTGCCGCTCCTGCCACACTCGGTGCGGCACCGGCGGATCCTGCCGCAGCGGCACCCCGGTGAGCACCGTATTCGGGCACTCCGAGCTTGTCTCGAAACCAGGGTAGTGAGACGGGTTGCCGGTCGGGGGTCCCCGACCCTTTCCCCAGGTGAGTCTGTCTCAGAAGTCGGAGTACCGGACTTGTAGTAATCGCCGAAAAAACAACGGATATGGCATAGCCGCAGGTGACGAAGTTCTCGTAACCGCTGGTGAAGGACGGTTATCCGGCTTCGCCCGGTGGGCTCAGGTGCGCGGGGCCGGGCTGCTGGTGATGCGGTGGATGGTGGAGCGGCCGACGCTGTATTCCTCGGCGAGGTCGGCGAGGCTCGCGTCGTCGTCGGGGTCGTGGTAGCGGCGGTGGATCGTCTTGCGTGCTGTGAGGGGGAGTTTCGGCTGTTTGCCTTTGAGGCGGCCCTTCGCGCGGGCTTTGGCCATGCCCTCGCGGGTGCGCAGTGGTTCAGGTTCGCCTCGAACTCGGCGACCATGGCGAGGGTTTGCAGGAACAGCTTGCCGAACGGGTCGGCCCAGTCGTAGACCTGGCTGCCGAGCCCGAACAGGACATCGCGCTCACGCAGGTCGGTCAGGATCTCGCCGGCCTCGGCCATGTTGCGGGCGAACCGGTCGAACTTGGTCGTGGTCAGCACCACCTGCCGCCCGGTGACGGCTGCCGCGGCGGAGGTGACCGCTGTGAGCGCGTTGTCCAGCCCGGTGCGGTTGCGGCGGGTGGTGCCGGAGAACCCCTTGTCGATCAAGATCCGTTCGCGTGGCACTGCGAGGGCGATCAGCTGCTCGGTTTGGATCTCGACGTCTTGTTCGTCGGTGGAGCAGCGCACGTATCCGACACGGAAGGGCTCGATCACGGCCCGATCGTTCGTTCCATATGACAGGGGATCATCGGAACAGTTCGCGGAATACCTCTACGGAACACTGTGACCTAGGGCGGAATCTTGCGGCTGTGGTGTTCCTTTGGCCGATCGGCTTACGGAACAGCTCAGGATGTCGTGGCGACTTGACCTGGCCCCCTCCGCCGGAGTTGACCAGCAAAGCCTCCGCCATCCCGACGCGCTGTCCGCCTGCGTGTGGGGCGCGTGCAGCGAAGGATCCTTCTCCGGGTGCCGTTAACGGTCGTTATCTAGAGCCTTCGGAGCTGTGTTGTTGATGTCGAGCACGAGGGTTTCGGCTTCCCGGGTTCGCGTGGTGGACGTGGTTACCTACAGCCCGTCCATCTCGCGAATTGTCTTGGAGGAGCGATGCATGTGGTGCGGGTGTTGTCCCCGGTCTCGCGACGTGAGTCGTGGACGGTCCTCGGCGACGACGGGCCGGTGGGACCGGTGGAGCGGTATCTGGCGTATCTGACCGACATCGAGCGGTCGCCGAACACGATCAAGGCGTATGCCCACGATCTAAAGGACTGGTTCGTCTTCCTCAGCCAGAAGGAGATCGACTGGCGGGCGGTCCGGCTGGAGGATGTCGCGGAGTTCGTGTCGTGGCTGCGGCGGCCGCCGAACACTCGGGACGGGTCGGTGGCCGTACTGCCATCGGTGGAGTATCACTGCACGGAATCGACCGTGAACAGGAAGCTGTCGGCGGTCAGCGCCTTTTACCAGCACGCCACCCGTAATGGCGTGGACTTGGGCGAACTGCTGGTGACGTGGCAGCCGGCCGGTCATCGTCGGGGAACGGGCTGGAAGCCGTTCCTGCATCATGTCACCAAGCGAGAGCCGCAGGCTTGGCGCGCGATCGCTTTGAAAGCGCCTCGGAAACTTCCGCGGGTGCTGACCGTCGCCGAGATGCAGGCCATTCTGAACGGTTGCGACCGGCTACGCGACAGGTTCCTGTTCGCCCTGCTGCACGAGACCGGCATGCGGATCGGCGAAGCGTTGGGCCTGCGACATGAGGACATCGCTGCCGCTGAGCGGGAAATCAGCATCGTGCCGCGGGACAACGACAACGGTGCTCGCACGAAATCCCAACGGCCACGGGCGATCCCCGTCAGCGGCGAGCTGGTTCGCCTCTATGCCGACTATCTGCATGGAGAGTACGGGGACCTGGATTCGGACTATGTCTTCGTCAACCTCTGGGCCGGTCCATACGGGCGTCCCTGGTCGTATCCGGCGGTCTACGACCTGGTCTGCCGCCTACGGCAACGGACCGGAATCGACTTCGATCCGCACTGGTGCCGGCACACCGCAGCCACCCGGATGCTGCGGGACGGTGTGCCGATCGAGGTCGTGTCGAAGCTGCTCGGCCACGCCAGTCTGACCGTCACCTCGACCGTCTACGGTCACCTCACCGTCGAAGACGCCCGGAAAATCCTTGAGAAAGCCGGATGGTTCAGCGGGAACGAGGTGACGTTGTGAACTCGAGTGCCTCGATCAGCGACATCAGTGAGGCCAGTGGAAACCGGCGGCCTCAAATCCGTGCGGCCAGCCGCGACGACGACCCCTGGGCCGAGGAATACAGTCGCGACACCTGGAATCTCCGTCGGGTCGGTGCGCGCCGCGAACACGGGCATCTGGCGTATCTGCGGTTCGGCGGCATCCCTCAAGGCTGGCTGAAGGAGTTGGCCAAGCGGTGGTCAAGGTGGCGGATCTCGGTCGGAAGGACCAGCGAGACCGTCGGCTTGGGCGTTCGCGCGATCACCAGGTTCGCTGAATTCCTTGCTGCACAGCCGATTCCGGTCCGCCACCTTGGAGAAATCGATCGATTACTGCTGGAGCGGTATCTGGCTCATCTGCACTCCGAATGTGGTGGGCGGGTGATGCACCGTCACATGATCGGGCAGCTCAATCAGTTCTTGATCGCGATCCGCCAGCATGGCTGGGACACTGCGCTGCCGGTCAGCGCCATGTTCTTCCCGGAGGACATCCCCAAGGATGGTGAGTGGCTGCCGCGGGCGTTGAGCGACCACGTCATGGCGCAACTGGAGAGCCCTCAGAATCTCGACAAGTGGCGCATTCCCGCATATCGGCTGGTGACACTCATCCTCATGCGATCCGGGCTACGCGTTACCGACGCGCTCGGTCTCGGCGTCGACTGCATCGTTCGTGACGGCGAAGGCGCGCCTTATCTGAGGTACTTCAACCACAAGATGCGCCGGGAAGCGTTGGTGCCCATCGACGAGGAACTGGAACAAGCCATCAAACAGCACCTGCACGATCTGGAAGGTCAATGGCCGCAAGGGGTTCCGCGCCTGTTCTCGCAAGAGAGGAACAATCCAGACGGTCAAAGGCCCATTTACGGTGACGTCTATCGCCGCGCTCTGCGCAGGTGGTTGGCGCGGTGCGATATCCGAGACGAGAACGGGCAGCGGGTCCGGGTCACGCCGCACCAGTGGCGGCATACTCTCGGGACCCGGCTGATCAACCGCGACGTTCCGCAGGAAGTGGTCCGCCGGATTCTCGATCACGATTCACACCTGATGACCGCGCGATATGCCCGGCTGTCTGATACGACTATCCGTCGCCACTGGGAAGCCGCCCACAAAGTCGGCGCCGCTGGCGATACCGTCGTCCTCGATCCGGATGGACCACTCGCCGAGGTGTCCTGGGCCAAACAGCGTGTCAGCCGGGCGACCCAGGCCCTGCCGAACGGATACTGCGGGCTTCCGCTGGTGAGAACCTGTCCGCATGCCAACGCGTGTTTGACCTGCCCGATGTTCGTGACTACCGCCGAGTTCCTCCCACAGCATCGACAGCACCGCCAGCAGGTCATCGAACTGATCTCCGCCGCCGATGCCCGCGGCCAGCAGCGCCTTGCGGAGATGAATGAGCAGATTCTCGGCAACCTGAACAACATCATCACCGCCCTCGAAAACGGCCCTAATTCCACCGAGCAAGGAGCGGCGGATGCGAGCTGACAACAGCCGGCACCTCGTTGCCGCAGCACATCACCGGCACGAACTAACCCGCAGCAAGGCCATACGAGCAATCCGCGAACTGGATGCCGCTGGCGCACCCGTGACCTTCCAGACCGTTGCCGCCGCCGCAGAGGTCTCGCGATCCTGGCTCTACTCCCAGCTCGACATCCGAGCCGAGATCCAGAGGCTACGCGATCTCAAACGCCGCGCCCCGGAAACGTCGCTACCAGCACGTCATCGCACCAGCGACCCATCGCTGGTCCGCCGACTGGAACTCGCGAATACCAGAAACCGGGAACTGGCCGAGGAAAACCAGCGGCTGCGACGCCAACTCGCAGAAGCACTCGGCCATCTTCGGCACGCGGGCATTCGCCCCGCACCTGAAATCGAGTCTCCCAGCCCTCCACCGCGTTCCAGGTCCATAACGATCGGCCCGTGCTGATCAACCATCCCATCAGGATCGTCTGTTTGTCGGCGACGTTGTCGCCGACAAACAGACGCAGGTCAGCACCACCGGGGCAATCAGCGGCTCTAGATAACGCTCGTTTCACCTGGTTCATGACGCCCTGTTCGGCGAGGCAGCCGCCGAACTCACTCCTGTTCGGGCGCTGGTGTGGGGTAGCGATACAACGAAACTTCTGAAGCTGTCATGGACCAGGTGGGAGCGAGTGCGCGGTCATTGATACTCGAGCAACGGCACGTGCCCCCTTCCCATCGATGGCGAGTGCAGGCGGCACCGCTCCCGCGGCGAATGTGGGATCGTCTCCATTTCCGTAGCTCTGAGAAGGGAAATTCTGCGTGATCAACGCTAAGAAGATCGTATGGCAGTCAGTGCGGTGCCGGATACCACGTGATCGACCAGAAAGACCTGGGGGACGTCGCCACCATCTTCCTCACCTACAACAACAGTGATGGCAACAATTGTGTAGTCACCGTGCGGGACCACCCGGGCGCCGCGATCCTCATGTCTGCCGACATCTCGAAATCCTTTGCGGACGGAAGCTCCAGCAACTTCACAGAAGACAAGGGTAACTACACCACCTACGCCGGCCCGGTGAAGGTGCACGCCCCCGGCGTTTGCATCAGGTGGGGAGGCGGCGCGGTGGGGTCCGTGCTCCGGACGGCCTGCTCACACCGAGCCGCCGGCTGGCCTCGGTAACCGGCGACGAGATCGGCGCGGCCCTCGAATCCCTGTGGGGCACAGCGGCGGTCAATACCTGGAACGCGCGCCGTGCGGCCGTGGGCAAGTGGCTGAGCTGGTGCCGCGAACAGGGCTGGGACGCACCGGCCGTTCCCACCTCGGCGGGCCGCTCGACCCCGCCGGACTCCGACACCCCGGTCCGCTCACGCACCGCGATCGACCGACTCATCACCCGCCGCGACATCCACATGCGGGAGAAGACGCTGTGGCGGATGCTGTATGAAACATGCGCTCGCGCAGACGAACTGCTCCAAGTCAACATCGAAGACCTGGACCTGGCCGGGCGCTGCTGCCCGGTGAAATCCAAAGGCGCGACACCCCGTACCCGCCGCCGCGGCGCCGCGCACCACGAATACGCTCTGGCGGCCGTGTACTGGGACGCGGGCACCGCCCGGCTGCTCCCGAGATTGATCAAGGACCGTAGCGCCGGTCCGTTGTTCGTCACCCACCGCCGTCCCGGGCCCGGCAAGTACCTCGCCGACCGCGACGTCTGCCCCGATACCGGGCTGGCACGGCTGTCCTACGACCAGGCGCGTGACCTCCTCGACGCCGCCACCGCGATCAATGGGACCGGAACCGGGTGGGACCTGCACGAACTCAGGCATTCCGGCCTCACACATCTGGGTGAATCCGGGGCCAGCCTGCTCGAACTCATGGCCAAGTCCCGGCACCGCAAACCCGAGAACCTGCGCCGCTACTTCAAACCGTCACCGCAAGCCATGCGCGACCTCACCAGCCTCCTCAGCCCCGGAGCCGAACGGTGACGCTGACCAGCAGCTACACGAACTTCGTTGTTTTCTGCGCCGTCCGGAACCCCAACAGCTCTGAGTACTGAACTCGACTGAACAGCAGTCGGTTTCAGTGGTATCGGCGTCCAGTTCGATACTGGACGCCGATACCCGTCAGGTCAGATCGCCGGTACGCCGGCCCAGCCGAGATGGGTATCGAAGAACCGGGCGTGATTGTCGGCCATGAATGCGGCCATCTGCTGATGCCTGCCCGGATAGACGTGCAACGCCTTGTCCTCAGAGGCACAGGCATCGAACAATTTCAGGCCGGGCTGACGGCCGATTTCCGAATCGTCCCATGAGATCGTGAACTCGACCGGGATCGTGAGCTGCCGGGCGGCCTCGATCACGGCGTCGTATGCGAAAACCGGTCCGAAAGCCGCTGCGGCGATTCGGGGTTCGGCCGTCGTCAGCATCAGCCCGATCACGACGCCCAAGGTGGTGCCGCCGTAGCCGATCGGAGCATCGGCGCCGATGTCCGGCAGCGCCTGCAGGGCATCGATGGTCGCCTGCCATTCCGGTACGGCCCGCTCGGCCAGCGAGGTGTTGTATTCGATGATGACCTGATCCATCGGCTCACCTGCCGCCCGGGCCGCATGTAGTGCGTCGACCCACTCCTGGTCCCGGGCATTTCGCGGACGGTCGCCATGACCGGGCGCATCGATGGCAGCAACCATGTAGCCCCTGGTGGTCACCAAGTGCTGTGCGCTGGCGACGAGTCCCGGCGCTCGCTTGTGCATGCCGCCGCTGTGTCCACTCAGGAGCAGCGGCGCGCCAGGTACGGGGCCGGATTCGGGTGAGAAGAGCACACCGGTGATGTCGCCGAGTGTGAAGGAACGCTCCAGAACGCCATCGGAAGATGTCTCAGCGCTGAAGTGAATAGTGTTGTGGTTCATGGTATTGCCTTTCGGGATTGCCTATCGGCGCTCCCGGCGACACCAATGTCAACCGACCGTCCGCGAACGGAAATGGGAGCACCCAACAACTACTGCGTTCATGGGTCTCACCTCCTTGCGTGTGTCACGGACTCGAAGAGAATAGCAGCAGAGGTGGGTCTCCCGTCAACAGTTTTTCTGACTCGAGCTCATGGCCAAATCCCGGCACGCAAACCCGAGAACCTGCGCCGCTACTTCAAACCCTCACTCCAGGCCATGCGCGACCTCACCAGCCTGCTCGGACCCGATCGCGGTCGCTGACAGCCGCTTCACCTGCGTCTACGCCATATCCGCCCGATTTTCGGCGAATACTACGGCGACCCCGACTCTTAGGGGAGGTTCCTACGGGCCGATACGCCGGTCGGTGGCGCTGCGCGTTGACATATGCAGGTAAATGCCTGCATAATTTTCGGCGTGCAATCCAAACCCGAGATGGACGCGGTTTTCAAGGCGCTGGCAGACGGCACCCGCCGACTGCTGCTGGACCGGCTGCGGGAGCACAACGGCCAGACGCTGCGGGAGCTATGCGAGCGGGTCGATATGGCCCGGCAGTCGTTGACCCAGCATCTCGACATTCTCGAGCGGGCCGGGCTGGTGACCGTGCTGCGGCGCGGGCGCGAGCGGGTGCACTACATCAATCCGACACCGATTTACGACATCGAACAGCGCTGGATCTCCGTCTTCGACCGCCCCCGGCTGGATGTCCTGCGCGCCATCAAGAACCAGGCAGAGGAGTACGCCATGACCGCCACCGTGCCGAGCTACGTCTACGTCACCTATATTCACGCCAGCGCCGAGCGGGTGTGGAAGGCGCTGACCGACGCCGACCTGACCGCCCAGTACTGGTTCCACGAGAATGTGTCCGACTGGCAGCCCGGTTCGCCCTGGGAGCACCGCCGCGCCGACGGCTCCGGCAAGATCGACGTCGTCGGCAAGGTGCTCGAGTCCGAACCGCCGACGAAGCTGGTCCTCACCTTCGAGGATTCCCCCGAGGAGGACCGCTCGCCGTCCGTGGTCACCTTCCTGGTCGAGTCCTACCGGGACATCGTCCGGCTCACCGTCACCCACGAAAATCTGCCGAACGAGCAAATGCTGCAAGGCATTTCGCGCGGCTGGCCCTCGGTGATCGCCAACCTCAAGTCTCTGCTGGAAACCGGCAAGGTCCTCCCACAGGCCCCGTGGGAAATGGACTCGGCGGTGCACGCCTGATGTTGGACACCACCGCATTGCGCGAGGCCTACGACTCGCTCCTGGAAGCCGCTGTCACCGTGGCCGATTCGGCCCACCTCCGGACGCCCCCGCCGGGTGAATGGAATGCCGATCGGATCCTGGCCCACGTCTGTCTCGTCACCGCGGGCACCATCGCCGCGGTGGCGGCGGGCGCGGCGGGCGAACACACCACCTACGACAATCGCCACGCCCTCGACACCTGGACCATCGACCGCGTGGCCGAGCGGGCGGGCGGGTTCTCCGGCCTGCGTGAGCGCCTGCGCCGTCAGGCCGAGATCCTCTGCGGCTTCGGCGGACCCGCCCTGTCCGATCCCGAACTCGATAGCCCCGTCCCGCTCCTCGGGCTCTCCGCGGGCGCCCTGCTCACCGACGCGGTCGTGCCGCTGCGCGGGCTGTTCGGGGGCCTGGCCGACATCGAAATCCCCAACCACACCCGGCAACTGTTGGCCCTACTGCCCGAGGAGGCCGCCGTCTGACATACGAAAGGCACCGGAGCGAGGGACATTCGCTCCGGTGCCTTTCACGGGTAATGCTTGCCGCGGGGCCCTCACCATTTGAGCATCGGGTTCTCCACGACTACTGCGAACACGGCTACGTCGACGACATCGACGAGCGCCGCGCGAGAGGAATCCTCACCATCCACGCCCCTGTGACCGCCGTGCCCACGCAAGCAAACCGCGGCCGAGTACCTCGCAACACTCCAAGAGGAACAGCCAGTGCAGGAACACACGCTCAGCGGCCGAACCGGGGGTTACGGCAGCACGTGACCCGCGCGTGGACTGCCGTCAGAACAGCGTGGCTCAGCGGCCGAACCGGGGGTTACGGCAGCACGTGACCCGCGCGTGGACTGCCGTCAGAACAGCGTGTCACGCACCCGCAAGGGCCGATATCGGTCGGCCCGAGCTGGGCGAGCTCGGCGTCGATGTCGATCGCGCCGAAGAAGTTGATGTTCTCGCTGTGCGCCGGGGAAATATGCGCCAACACCTCGTCATCGATGCGGCGCCCCGCCCGCCGCATCTGCTCGATCGCGAGCCCGTAATACTCTGTCGTCCAGGCGATTACCGCGTTCGTAACCAGCGTCAAGCACCAGGCTTGCTCGGTCTGGGCATCCAGGTGCCGCGCCCGGATGATGCCTTCATGGGCGTAAAGCAAGTCACGTTTGAGCGCGTGGATCGACTCGCCCTTGTTCAGCTGACGGGCGATCCTGCGCCGGTAGCCAGGATCCGATATATACCGGGCGGCGTAGATTGTACGGCGAAGCGCCCCATACTCTTTCAGCGCCGCCGCCAGCGAGTTCTGCCGACCCGACGCGGACAGTTTGCCGACCAGCAGCGACGCGGTCGCCTCCTCGCGGCTGATCTCCGGGAACTCCCGCAGACGCGCCAACTCCTCGTCCGCGAACACCCGCGTCGCCACGAACCCGAACCTCCAGCACGCCGACCAACCCCATCAGCGCCAAGCCAAGCACTACCAGCCAGAACTCGCATCTTGAGTACGAGAACTGTTAACTACCAACGGATTACGCATATCCGTTGGTTTTTCGGCGATTACTACCTGAACCCCAGGTACCTCGACGCCATCGCCAAGGTAATTCTCCACGCTGACGAACTGAAAGGATGACCATCGTGCCCACCCCTATTGAAGCCCTCACCGCGGAAGCCGAACGCGATGGAGTGCAGCAACTCGTCGTCGGCGCAGTCGTCGAACACGACAGCAAGGTCCTTCTCCTCCGTCGACCCGGCGACGACTTCATGGGCGGCATGTGGGAACTGCCCAGTGGCAAAGTCGAACCAGGCGAAGCCCTCGACCAAGCCCTCGCCCGCGAGGTCGAAGAGGAAACCGGCCTGCGGGTCACCGGACCCGCTCTACATCGACTGTTTCGACTACCGTTCCGGCAGCGGCAAACACAGCCGTCAATTCAACTGCACCAGGCTGCGTTTGAACCGCTGCTGGGCCAGGCTCCGCTCGACGCCCCCGATCGCCTCGATCTGCGCCGGACGCAAGCTCGACGTGTCCAGTACGGGCAGTAAGCGAACCTTGCCCCGCCATGTGGGCGCCGCGGGGTCTGCCGCCGCGTCACGGACGATACGCGCCAGCGTCGCCGGCTTGGGAAAGTGAAAAAGGTTGCGGGCGCGTAGTTGCGGGTCGTATCCGTTCGTGAAGTGGAGCTCGGAGCCGGTGGACTCGAACACGAACGGCAATCGGCCGTCCACTGTCAGCGACTTCAACCGGACGTCGGCGGGGAGACCATCGGCGTACATCGCCGACTGCCACTCCACCCCGGACAGGGGAGTCCCGACGGGCTTGGCCTCGATCACACCGACAGCCTTCTTATCGATGTAGAGCAAATAGTCGGCGCGGCCGTGACCGGGCGCCATCCCGGCCTCCCGCACCGCGACCCCCTGCGCGGCAAACAGGTTCAGTTCACGCTTGTCCTGCACCGCCCAACCGGCCGCGGCAAGTTGGGAGTCGATGACCACGCGGGCGCGCTGCTCAGCGGCAAGCCGCTGCCCCGCGAGATCGTCGGTCATATCGATGAAGAGTATCGGAGGAGACCGACATATACCTCCCGCGCTGTCGGACGCACGAGAGCGGGCCGCAATCCGGTTGGCCCGCTTCGCAGCCCACTCGAGACGGCCTCAGGCGGAGACGATCTGCTGTTCGCGCTGGAGTTCCAGTGCGATGTCGATGAGCTGGTCTTCCTGGCCACCGACGAGCTTGCGTTTGCCCGCGCGGACAAGCATTTCCGCCGCCGACACCCCATAGCGTTCGGCTTGGCGTTCGGCGTGCCTGAGGAAGCTCGAGTAGACGCCCGCGTATCCCATCATGAGGGCCTGGCGGTCCAGGAGGCATTCCTGCGGCATCACCGGGCGCACGACGTCTTCGGCGGCGTCGGCGATAGCGAAGAAGTCGATGCCGGTCTTGATGCCAAGTTTGTCGCAGACGCCGACGAATGCTTCGACGGGGGTGTTGCCGGCGCCCGCGCCGAAACGTCGTGCACTGCCATCGATTTGCTTGGCGCCGGCGCGGACCGCGTAGACCGAGTTGGCTACGGCCAGGTCCAGGTTCTCGTGACCGTGGAAGCCGACTTGGGCGTCGTCGCCCAACTCCGCGACGAGGGCGGCAACGCGGTCGGAAACCTGTTCCAGCACAAGGGCTCCGGCGGAGTCGACCACATAGACGCACTGGCAGCCCGCGTCGGCCATGATGCGGGCCTGCTTGGCCAGCGCCTCCGGCGGCTGGGTGTGCGCCATCATCAGGAAGCCGACGGTTTCCAGTCCGAGTTCGCGGGCCAGGCCGAAGTGCTGGATCGACACATCCGCCTCGGTGCAATGCGTCGCGATCCGGCAGATCGAGGCACCGTTGTCTTGGGAGACCTTGATGTCTTCCTTGACACCGACACCCGGGAGCATGAGGACCGCGATCTTGGCCTGCTTCGCCGTCTCGGCGGCGATCTTGACCAGTTCCTGCTCAGGAATATGGGAGAAGCCGTAGTTGAACGACGAGCCGCCGAGGCCGTCGCCGTGCGTCACCTCGATGACCGGAACACCGGAACCATCGAGCGCCGCAACGATATTGCGCACGTCCTCGCCGGTGAACTGGTGGCGCTTGTGGTGCGAACCGTCACGCAGCGAGGTATCGGTGACGCGGATGTCGAGTTCTGTCGAGTACGTCATGGTTTGATCCCTTCTCACGCCCGAGCCGCGGTGTCCGATTGGTCGCCTCGCTGCGCTCGGCTCGCAATTTGCTGGGCTATGACTTCGCCGACCTGGGTGGCGGCGGCTGTCATGATGTCGAGGTTGCCCGCGTACGGCGGCAGGAAATCGCCCGCGCCCTCGACCTCGACGAACACCGAAACCTTCGCCATACCACCGGAAACCACCGACGGCGGGTCGAACTGCGGCTCGTTGAGCAGCCGGTAGCCGGGCACGTACTTCTGGATGTCGGCGACCATCCGGCGGATGGAGCCGGCGATCGCGTCGGTGTCGGCGTCCTGCGGAATCGCGCAGAAGATGGTGTCGCGCATGATCATCGGTGGCTCGGCCGGGTTCAGGACGATGATCGCCTTGCCGCGCTGCGCACCTCCGATCGTCTCGACGCCACGGCTGGTGGTCTTGGTGAACTCGTCGATATTGGCGCGGGTGCCCGGTCCGGCGGATACCGAGGACACCGACGCCACGATCTCGGCGTAGGCCACCTCGACCACCCGCGACACCGCCGCCACGATCGGGATGGTGGCCTGGCCACCACAGGTGATCATGTTGACGTTCAACGCATCCAGGTTCGCGCCGAGGTTCACCGGCGGCACCACCGCGGGACCGACGGCGGCAGGCGTGAGGTCGACCGCCCGAATACCGGCCTCGGCGTACTTCGGCGCGGCGGCGCGGTGCACGTACGCGGAGGTCGCCTCGAAGATGAGGTCCGGCAGCTCGGACTGACCGAGCAGCCAGTCGACGCCCTCGGCGGAGGTCTCCAGACCCAGCCCACGAGCCCGCTTCAAACCCTCACTGTCCGGGTCGATTCCGATCATCCACCGCGGCTGCACCGTGGTGGAGCGCAGCAGTTTGTACAGCAGATCGGTACTGATATTGCCGGATCCGATGATCGCGGCGGTGACGGTCCCCGTTTCGGACACGGCAAGCCTCCTACGTGAATTGCAAACGAACGGAACCGAGTCCAGCGAACTCGGCGTGGAAAGAGTCGCCCGGATGGGCATCGATGGCGCGGGTGCACGAGCCGGGCAGCACGATGTCGCCCGCCTTCAACCGCACCCCGAAACTGGCGACCTTGCGGGCCAGCCAGGCCACCGCGATCACCGGATCACCGAGCACCGCGTCGCTGCGGCCCTCGGCGACCACCTCGCCATTGCGGGTGAGCACGGCGTCGATGGCCTTGATATCCAGGTCTTTCGGCGCGACCCGCTCGGCGCCGAGCACGAAACCCGCCGAGGACGCGTTGTCGGAAATGGTGTCGGTGAGCCCGATCTTCCAGTCCTTGATGCGCGAATCGATCAGCTCGATGGACGGGGCGTAGGCGACCGTCGCGGCCAGCACGTCGGCCTCGATGCAATCCTCGCCCGGCAGGTCCGCGCCGAGCACGAAACCCACCTCGACCTCGACGCGAGGCAACAGATACCGCGACGCCTCGACCGGAACGTCCTGGTAGACCTGCATATCCGCAAGCAGGTGGCCGTAATCGGGTTCGTCGACGCCCATCATCTGCTGCATCGCCAGCGAGGACAGACCTACCTTGTGCCCGACCACGCGGGCGCCGTTGTCGAGCTTGCGCCGGATATTGATCAGCTGGATCTTGTAGGCATCGACCACATCGATGTCGGGATGCCGGGCGACCAGGGGGTCGATGGGCACCCGATCGCGTTCGGCGAGTTCGAGTTCATCGGCGAGTTCGGTTCGTACCGCGTCGGACAGCACGCTAGTTTCCTTCCACTGTTGTCGAGTCGAGTACGGCTGCCCCAGCCTGTGCGCCTGCCGCGAACCTGCCCGCGCGCCGACCGGAGAAGATGCAGTCGGCCAGCGACAGACCGCTGACATACGAATCCGAGCAAATCCCGACCGCCGTCCGCCCCGCCGCGAAGAGGCCGGGAATATCGTTTCCGGCAGCCGTTTGCACCGATCCGGTGGTCTCGTCGACGACCACGCCACCGAGCGTGAGCATCGGGCACGGATTGATGACACTGGGCTTGATGCCGACATCCAACAACCAGAACGGCCCTACGCCTACCGGTTTGGTGAATTCGGCCGGTTTGCCGACCGGGTCGGGCGTGCCGTCCTCGATCGCGGCATTGTGCTCCGCCACAGTCGCGCGCAGTCCGGCCGCGTCGATACCTGCCTTCGCGGCAACCGCGTCGAGGGTTGCGCCACGCACCGCGGTGCGGCGCAGTGCCTCGAACTGACCGCGCTGGAACCAGGCCGACTGCTTCGGGATCTGGGCGATCGCGGCGCGCATCAGCGCATCGTCGGCCAGCAGCCAGCCCTTGCCGTCGTGCTCGGTGATCAGTGCGTGCCCGACCGCGGCGCCGTAGCGGGTTTCGTCGATGACCCGGCGGCCCGCCGCATCCACCAGCAACGCGCCGGTAAAAGCACTGGGCGGCAAGATGAATCGCCACGCCGAGACATTGCCCATTCGGTCGGTGGCCGCACCCACCTGCCCCGCCATCCGTATGCCGCTACCGTCGTCACCGGTGGTGCCGAGCGGTAAGCCGCCGCGATATCGCGGCCCGTATTCCTGCATCATCGTGCGATTGGCGATGAATCCACCGGCGCTGAGCACCACGCCCCGGCGCGTCTGGATCCGAATCGTGGTGCTGTAGCGGCGATCCAGCTCGGCCAGTCGCCGTTCCAGCGCCTTGCGCAGCGGCGGATAGTAGATGCCGGGCTTGGCAGCGATTTTCGCCATCCGGGTGTAGCGGTCGCGGACCCGGCCGGGGGCGTCGCGCAGCGTGCGGCACTCGACACCGATCACGGTGCCGTTGTCATCGACGATCAATTCGGTTACCCGCGTGAGGGTTTCCACCCGCACGCCCAGCCGCGACGCGGATGCCGCGAGCGGGGCGAAGAGCTGCCTGCCGGAGGTACCCTTGCCCTTGACGCGGTGTCCGCGCTGCGCGGGTGTCGCGACCTCGCGGCCGTAACCGGATACCTCGCTGCCCGAGTAGTAGAGGTAGTAGCTGTCGTTCGGATAGGACGTCTTGTAGGGGCACAGCGACGCCTCGAACGGGACGCCGTGGCCGATCAACCACTCGATCATGGCGGGGCTCTCGGCCACGAAGCGCCGCAGCGTCTCGGGCGATACGGCGGTGCCGACCTCACGCTCGAGGTAAGCAAGCATCTGCTCCGGTGTATCGGTCACACCGCCCGCTTGCTGCACCGACGTGCCGCCGCCCGCATAGATGATGCCGCCGGACAGCGCGGATGCGCCACCACCAGCGAACCGCTCGAGTACCAGCACCTGCGCGCCTTCTGCCGTCGCTTCCAGCGCGGCCGCGGCACCCGCCGCGCCGTATCCGACGACCACCACGTCGGCGGCCAGGTCCCAATCGAGGCCCATGTACTTCACTCCGGTCTGAAACTGAAACGAGTTTCTCAGCGTATGAAATGCCGAGCAAGTCTTCTGCCACACAACATAGACCAATGGCGGCATCATTCTATAACGTGTTCTATATGACTGATCGGGAATACGATGTGGTGGTGGTCGGCAGCGGCGCCGCCGGCATGACCGCCGCCCTCGCTGCCGCACACCACGGGCTGAGCGCGGTGATCATTGAGAAGGCCGCGTTCTACGGCGGGTCGACCGCCCGCTCCGGTGGTGGCGTGTGGATCCCCGGCAACAAGGCACTGCGCGCGTCGGGCCGACCCGACGACCGCGAGGCGGCCCGCACCTACCTGCACAGCATCATCGGCGACGCCGTCCCCAAGGAGCGGATCGATACCTACATCGACCACGGCGCCGAGGCCTTCGACTTCGTGCTCGATCACACGCCGCTGAAGATGCGTTGGGTGCCGGGCTACTCCGACTACTACCCGGAGGCACCTGGCGGCACCGCCGACGGACGCTCGTGCGAACCGAAGCCGTTCAACGCCAAGATCCTTGGCGAGGAACGCTTCAAGCTGGAACCGCCGTACAGCAAGACGCCGCTGAATGTCGCGGTGACCCAGGCGGATTTCAAGCTGCTCAACCTGATCAAGCGGCACCCGACCGGCATGCTGCGGGCGATGCGGGTCGGCGCGCGCACCACCTGGGCAAAGCTCACCAACAAGCATCTGATGGTGATGGGCCAGGCGCTGGCCGCGGCCATCCGCAAGGGTCTGATGGATGCCGAGGTCCCGCTGCTGCTGAATACTCCGCTGACCGGACTGATCACCGAGAACGGCTCGGTCACCGGTGTCACGGCCACCCACGACGGCGAGGAGATCCGGCTGCGCGCCAGGCACGGCGTGGTGCTGGCCGCGGGCGGCTTCGAGCACAATGCCGAGATGCGCCACAAGTACCAGCGCGAACCGATCAGCACCGAGTGGACCACCGGCGCCGCGGCCAATACCGGCGACGGCATCCGGGCCGGTATTGAACTCGGCGCGGCCATCGACGTGATGTCGGACGCCTGGTGGGGGCCGACCGTCTTCAAGGGCGGCAAGCCGTGGTTCTGCCTGGCCGAACGCAATCTGCCCGGCTGCATCATCGTCAACTCCGACGGCAAGCGATTCGGTAATGAGGCCGCTCCTTACGTCGAGGCCGTGCACACGATGTACGGCGGTGAATACGGGCAGGGTGCGGGGCCGGGTGAAAACGTGCCCGCCTGGCTTGTCTTCGACCAGCGCTACCGCGATCGCTACATCTTCGCGGGCCTGCAGCCCGGACTGCGGTTTCCGTCCCGCTGGATGGAAAACGATCTGATCGTGCAGGCCCCGACGCTGGCCGAACTGGCCGCCAAGCTCGGGGTGCCGGAGCAGAATCTGGCGGATACCGTGCAGCGGTTCAACACGTTCGCGCAGACCGGCGTCGACGAGGATTTCGGGCGCGGCAAGAGCGCCTACGACCACTACTACGGCGACCCGACGGTGAAGCCGAACCCGTGCCTGGCCGCACTCGTGCAGGGGCCGTACTACGCGGCCAAGATGGTGCCCGGCGATCTCGGCACCAAGGGCGGCCTGGTCACCGACACCGCGGGCCGGGTGCTGCGCGAGGACCAGAGCGTCATCGAGGGCCTCTACGCCGCGGGTAACTCCAGCGCCCCGGTGATGGGCCACACCTACGCGGGCCCCGGCGCGACCATCGGCCCGGCGCTGACCTTCGGGTACCTGTCGGTGCTCGACATCGTGAAGCGCAAGCAGGAGAAGCCCGCCGAAACGGTCGCCGAGGCGTGACGGGATCGGGGCGTCCCACGGAACGGACGCCCCTTGCCCATCCCGGGTCGGCACCGCAGTATCGATCCGAGCAGACGCCTGCGCCGGAGTCCGACCGGAAGTGCCTGTCATCGCGGCGAACGAGGTGACCTTCCGCCGCCGAGCATTCCTAGGAGAATTGATGCCCATCGATCCGAAAGTCGCTCTGGGAGCAGAACTTCCAAGCCGGGAGTTCGCCTGGTCGCCGTCCGATGTGCAGCTGTATCAGCTCGGGCTCGGTGCGGGTGCACGCTGGAGGGATCCGGCCGAGCTGCGCTACCTCGACGATCGCGGGCCGCAGGTGCTGCCGACGTTCGCGACCGTCGCGGCCACATTTCACGACACCGAGCCGCCGAAGGTCCAGTTCCCCGGCATCGATATCGATCTGGCGAAGGTGGTGCACGGTCACCAGGAGGTCGAGGTGCACCGTCCGATCCCGGCCGAATGCAAGGCGGCGAGCACCGGGCGAATCACCGAGCTCTGGGACAAGGGCTCCGCCGCCGTTGTCGTACAGGAGCAGACGGTCACCGGTTGCGACGGTCAGCCGCTGTGGACGGCGCGCTCGTCCATCTTCGCCAAGGGCGAGGGCGGCTTCGGTGGCGAACGCGGGCCGAGCACCACGTCCGAACTGCCCGATCGCGCACCGGATTTCGACGTCACCACGCCGACGCTGCCGCAGCAGGCGCTGCTGTACCGGATGTGCGGCGACCGCAATCCGCTGCATTCCGACCCCGAATTCGCCCGCGCCGCAGGCTTTCCCGACCCGCTCCTGCACGGCCTATGCACCTACGGCATCGTCTGCAAGACCGCGACGGATACGGTGCTGGACTCGGACGCGAGCCGGGTCACCGGATTCCGTGCCCGCTTCGCGGGTGTGCTCTACCCCGGTGAAACCCTCCGCACCCGGATCTGGCGTGCGGACAACGAATTGATCATCGCGGCAACGGTTGTCGAACGTGATGACGCACCGGTACTGGGAGACGTGTCGCTGCGCTTCCGGCCCGCCTGAGCACACCGCCGTCGGCTCGGCGGCCCGGTCTCACTTCGAGACACGACCAGCGAGCCGGGGCCGAAGGCGGTACGCACCGAACCTTCGGTGGACATCCGGCCATTTCGGTCGCGAGAGGATCGTTCCGACATGGGCTTGGCCATGGCGCTCTACCCGATGCGAGACCCCGCCGCGGCCGAACACGCACAGATCGCCGACCGCGACCATACGGAATGGCTCGGCTCGTCGCACCGCGACGGCGCGGCAATTGTGGGGGTGGGCACTGGAGCTGAACGAGGACGACCGGTAGCCGTCCGGCCCGGCTACTACCCGTCGGTAACGGCGCCGCCGCCGACACTTCCGCGTCGGGCGCTCAGTCCCTGAATCACTAGGGCATACAACACGATCACCAGGATCGGGGCCGCTATCGGCGCCCAGGCCAGGCGCAGTGGCAGCATTGCCGCGCCGACCGCGGCCGCGGCGAAAGCCACTGCGCCGACAACCGAGGGGACCGTCGTCGCAACCACGCCGACCGGCGCTGAGACGGTCGCGGCGTTCAGCAGGTAAGCGGTGGCGACCAATCCCGTCGCGGCGGCGGCGAGTACGCCGGTGTCGGCGACGGCGAGCACGGCGATGGCGAGCAGGACCGCGGCGACGGCGCAGAGTCTCAACCACCAACCCGCGGCGACCAGGATCAGCGCCGGTATACCTGCCCATGGCGTCATGAGGGTTACCGACGCGACCAGCAGCGCACCGGACAAGACTGCCAGGAAACGGATCATCGGCGTACCCGCACGGTCCGCCGATGCTCCGGGATCAGGCGCATGACCTCGTCGAGGCGGGCGGTCTCGGGCCAGGCCACGATGTCCACGCCGACGGTACCCATGTCGCGGTACATCGACGTTCGCTCCAGTTGCCACATTTTGGCCAGGGTCGGATCGAGATGGGCGTGAAAAGGTGTGCCGCGCAATACATCCACGACAACCACCACGTGTCCTCGCTTGCGCAGATCGATCAGTGCCAGCGCGAACTGGGTGTCGAGCAGCGTGGAGAAGGCGACGACGATGGCGCCGAGCGGCACCGCCCTGTGCGGCGCCAGCGTGCCGGTGGTCGGTATGTGCTCGTCGCCCACGTCCAGCACCGTGTCGACGATTCGGTAGAACTGGCGGCGCCCGATATCCGGCCGCAGCCAACGTGGTTGCTGCCCCAGGCAGACGACCGCGGTGCGATCTCCGGCCTGCAGCGTCGACTGCACCACCTGCGCCGCGCCGCGCACCGACAGCTCCAGCGAATCGGTGGCCGGGCCCGGCGCCTGCTGCGAGGTATCCACCAGCACTACCACCTCCGCAGCACGATTGGTCAGCCGCTCGGTGACATACAGTCGGCCGCGCCGCGCGCTCACAGGCCAGTTCACGATCCGCAACTGGTCGCCGGGAGCGTAGGCCCGGATGTCGGCATACTCGACGCCGGGACCGTGCTTACGGGTGAGGTGGGTGCCGAGCCGCTCCGGAAGTTCGATGCGCGGCAACCGCATTCGCTGCGGATCGGTGATCGGATACACGAAGAGCTGACCGGCGGGCAGCACCGCGGTGGCCACCGACAGTCCCGCCGGGCTGAGCGCGGAAACTCGCACCGACAGCGGATACCGGCCCCACCGGTCCGCTGTCAGCGCCAGCCGCAGCCCGGCGGGAGCCGCCCCGGAATCGCTCGCCTCCTCGACCTCGATCCCGAGTCCCGCAACCTTTTCCGGCTTGCAGCGCAGCAGCACGTGGCCGGATTCTACGAAGGCCGCGACCGTCAGCACGACCTCCTCCGATTCGAAGCACCGCAGCGTCCCGCCGCCGTCGACCTGGATCTTGGTCGAGGACTGCTGCCACGGCCCGGTGGCGAGCACACCGAGCAGCGGTGCGGCGAAAACCACCAGTTGCCACCGGCCGAGCACCACCGCGAGCAGCAACGCCGCCGCCGCGCCGAGGGCCAGCATGAAGACCAGTGGCGCTGGCCGCCACCGCAATTCGGCCTCGACCGTCGTGCTCGCGTCGCGATGTCTCATGGTTGACGGCTCACGTCACAGAGGCGCGCGGAACAGGCAGGCGGCGCAACAACTCGGCGATGACATCCTCGCCGCGAATCCGGCGCACCCACATCTCCGGCCGCAACGTGATCCGGTGCGCCATCGCCGGAATCGCCAGCGCCTTCACATCCTCCGGGATCACATAATCCCGCCCGAGCAACAGGGCCCGCGCCCGCGACATCTGCACCAGATCCAGTTCGGCGCGCGGACTCGCGCCCACCTCCACCTGTGGATGCCCGCGCGTCGCACCTGCCAGCGCGACCACGTAGCTGACCACGTCGGAATGCACCGTGACGAACTCGACCGACTGCCGCATCTCCAGCAGCCCGTTCGCGTCCACCACCTGCCCCACCGTCGCCGGTGTCGAGCCGCGCTCCAACCGGCGGCGGATCATCTGCGTTTCGTCGTGCTCGGACAGGTAGCCGAGGCGCAACTGGATCGCGAAGCGGTCGAGCTGGGCCTCCGGCAGCGGATAGGTGCCCTCGTATTCGATCGGGTTGTCGGTCGCAAGCACGATGAAAGGCTGTGGCAGCGGGAAGGTTTCGCCATCGATACTGACCTGCCCCTCGGCCATGGCCTCCAGCAGCGCCGCCTGCGTCTTCGGCGGGGTCCGGTTGATCTCGTCGGCCAGCAGCACGTTGGTGAACACCGGCCCGCGCCGGAACGTGAACCGGCCCGAGGACATGTCGTAGATGGTGGACCCGAGTAGATCGGCGGGCAGTAGATCCGGCGTGAACTGCACGCGGGTGAAATCCAGGCCGAGCGCGGCGGCGAAGGACCTGGCGATGAGTGTTTTGCCGAGGCCGGGGAGGTCCTCGATCAGGACGTGACCGCCGGATAGCACGGCGATCATGATCAGTTGCAACTCATCCTGCTTGCCAACGATGACCCGGGACAGCTCCCGAAGCACCGCCTCGCTGCGCTGGACGGTCGCGTCCATCGGCATCGTCATTTATCTACCCGCACTTGCCTCAACCCATTTCACATTCTCTGAAGACGGCGCAGGATCTCATCCAGCGCAGCCCGCCCCGGTGCGCGAGTCGTCTGATCGCGCAGTGCCGAGTTCGCCGGATCCACCCAGCGCCACAGTTCCGGGCCGAACTGCAGTACCCCAGCGGCCTCGGTCGCCCTGCGGTTCTTCGCGACCCGAATGCCTGTGGACGACTCGAACTCCTTAGCCAGCAACGGACGCAGGTGCCGGTCCCAGTCGGCACGGGTGCCGTTGGCACGGTCGGCCAGCATCTCTGCCCTGACATGCCAGCGGTACAGCATCTCCGCCGGGCCGTTCTCGATATCGGCGGGATCGATGTCGATCCGCGACGCCGAGCGTTCCCGCAACGACCAGATCAGCTGAATCAGTGCCAGGGCCACCGGAATTCCGGCGAAGACCAGCATGGCGCCGCGGGCCTTTCCAAGGGTGACGAGCTCGATCAGCCCGATGACCAGCACCGCACCGATCACGATTGCCGTGCGGTTCATACCGTCTCCCCCTGCAGATCGGCCAGCACGATGCGCAGCAATTGCGCGGCTCGCATCCGCTGCCACTCCAGCATCGAGTGCGGGCTGAACCTGGCCTCCCCGAACAGCGCGACCAGTTCCCTTGCGGACGCGTCGTGCAGTGCGCCGCGCTCGAAGGCCCGCGCGAGCACCTCCATCGGGGTGTCCGAGGCCAGCGGGGCCGCCGCACGGTTGAAGGACAGGCCGTGTTCCATGGCGACGTAGCAGGCGATGATCGCGGTGCGCGGATTCTGGCCCGGCGCATTCATGGCGGCCAGGCCCATTTCGGCCGCCCTGGCCAGCGAACCCGCCGTGGTCGGTGCCGGCTCGAGCGTCGGCGGTGCAATCGGGACTGGCTCACGCCGGGCCGCCACGGCCACCACGATCAGTCCGACGATGGCCACCGCGACCAGCCCGCCCGCCGCGACCCTTGCCAATACCAACGCCGTCCCGGTCAGCTGGGAGGGCTCAGCGCCGGGATCCACAGGCGGGTTGGCCACCTGGTCGGCGGGTTGGCTGGATCCGGTCTGCGGCGCCGGTGGCGTGGTCGGCCTCTCGTGGCCGACGCCGACGAAAAAGATCGCCGAGGCCGCCGCGAGCACCAGCGACAAGCCCGCCAGCACGGCCAGCACCAGCAGGCCGACCCTGCCGAGGCGCCAGCGCTCCCGCTCGCTGTCGCGATCGGGTTCCGGAATGGCGAGCGGCAGCCGATGCTGACTCGCGATCACACCGGCCAGCAGGATGACCACCGACACGGTCAGCAGCACCGGCATCAGGGCGACCGCGAGCGCGGACGGAGTCGATCGGTGATCGGCGGATTCGGTGGCCCCCGGAATGTGCCCGCGCAACGCGATCGCGGCAAACGCAAGCAGCGTGATCAGCACGATCACGCGCGATATCGGCGCTCGCGCCCCGGCCACTCCGCTACCACCACATCATCTGAGTGCTGCACAAAACAGCCACATGGTTACATGCCGAGCGGTCGGCTCGGGAGGGAATCGAATACTTAGGACTACCTCCTCTTTTACAGTATCCGCGACACTGTGGCTTCGGACACCAACCGCGGCCGCGGCGAGGGCCCATTCACACCGTTCGGACCGCGTCACAGACGCCGTGACCGAATGTTGTGACGGCGGCTAGGCCACCGCCACGGGTGGATCGGACCGCATCACCACCCGCTCCCGCGCGGACTTCATCGCCGCACAGTTCGAATCAACCGGGCCCAACGATCCCGAGGCCACCGCACACGACATCGCCGCCTGGCTCGACCTGCGGCATGTCTCGGCTTGTCGAACATATTCGGGTCCCGGCGTTTCGCCAGGACGACGGGACTACGAGTCCCAGCCCCGTTCGCTATAGGTGACGCCAGTGAAGTAGGCCCGGATTCCGGCGGCGGGGTAGCGGATTATGGCGCCCTCGGGCAGGGCATCGAGGGGGAACCAGCGCAGTTCGTAGCACTTGTCCGGCTCGCGGTTGACCGGATCGCCAGTCCAGCTCCTCGCCTCGAAGAAGAGGCCGAGCCGGGGTTCGTAGCCGGAGCCGACCACATGCGCGGTGTGGAAATGGCGCAGGTCCGCCCGGTCGATGACGATGCCGACTTCCTCGTTCGCCTCGCGCGCTGCCGCCGCGGTGGCCGACTCGCCCGCCTCCAGCTTGCCTGCCGGCAGGTGCCAGAGGCCATCGAACTCGTCGTCGCTGCGTCGCTTGCTGAGCAACAGCTCGTCGGAACGGATGAGCAGAACGTGCACGTCGACGAGGTGGCGGTCGGTCATCAAACTCCTCCAAGGCCGGTGCTGCCGCTCCAATCTACGCGGATCTTGCGACTACGGACCTGATGTCGAGCGGCGTAGGCCAGCTCATCGGGCCGCGGACGGCAGACACCAGCCCCGTCCGCCCCGCGACAGCCCCGTCATCCCGGCGAGCGCCGGCACCCGGTCAGTTGGCACTGAGCACCAGGCCCGAGGTCGGTACGCCGGTTCCCGCGGTGACCAGGATGTTCTCCAGGTTTTCGACCGGGTTGACCGACGTGCCGCGAATTTGGCGGACGGCCTCGGCGATGCCATTCATGCCGTGGATATATGCCTCGCCGAGTTGGCCGCCGTGGGTGTTCAGCGGCAGCCGCCCACCCACTTCGATAGCGCCGTCGGCGATGAAGTCCCGTGCCTCGCCGCGACCACAGAAGCCGAGTTCCTCCAGCTGCATGAGGACGAACGGGGTGAAGTGGTCGTAGAGAATGGCGGCCTGCATGTCGTCGGGACGCAAACCGCTCTGCGCCCAGAGCTGCTCGCCGACCAAGCCCATTTCGGGTAGCCCGGTAAGGGCATCGCGGTAGTAGCTGGTCATGACGTACTGATCGGCGCTGGAACCCTGTGCGGCGGCTGCGATTACGGCCGGACGCTGCGGCAGGTCACGGGCGCGTTCGGCGCTGGCGACCACGATCGCGACACCGCCGTCGGACTCCTGGCAGCAGTCCAGCAGGTGCAGCGGTTCGGCGATCCAGCGCGAATTCTGGTGATCCTCCAGGGTGATCGGCTTACCGTAGAAGAAGGCGTTCGGATTCACCGCGGCGTGTTTGCGGTCCGCGACGGCGACCCGACCGAAGTCCTCGCTAGTCGCACCGTAGACGTGCATGTAGCGGCGCGCGACCATGGCAACCTGCGCGGCGGGGGTGCCGAGGCCCTGTGGATAAGACCAACCGGCATCGATGCCCGAGGAGGTCGGCGCGGCGGCCAGGGCAGTGGAGAACTGACCGAAACGCGACACCGAGCGCTCGTTGAAGGCACGGTAGGCGACCACCACGTCCGCAACCCCGGTAGCGACCGCCATGACCGCCTGCTGGATGGTCGCGCAGGCCGCGCCACCGCCATAACCGATGTGGCTGAAAAACTTCAGCTGCGCAATCCCCACGGCGCGGGCGACCGCGGCCTGGGTGTTGGTGTCCATGGTGAATGTGGTCAGGCCGTCGACATCGGCGGGTGTGAGGCCCGCGTCGGCGAGCGCGGCGGTGACCGCCTCGGCGGCCAGCCGCAATTCGCTGCGCCCGGAGTCCTTGGAGAAGTCGGTGGCGCCGATGCCGACAATAGCCGCGCGGCCGGAGATACCCTGCTCAATCATTCGACGCTCGCTCCGTTGAACTGGGGTAGGAAATAACGGCTTTCGCCGTGATGTGGTCACCGAGGCTGTCGCGGCCGACGACATCGATGTGGATGTCGTCGCCCGCCACCTCGGTCACCGTGCCCGAAAGGGTCAGCGTGTCATCGGAATACAGTGGAACACCCAGCCGCAGGGCAATCGATTTCACGATCGCGCCCGGCCCGGCCCAGTCGGTGACGAAGCGCTGCACCAACCCGGTGTCGGTGAGGATATTGACGAAGATGTCCTTGGAACCGCGGGCGACCGCCTTGTCCCTGTCGTGGTGTACATCCTGAAAATCCCTGGTGGCCAAGGCCGTACTGATCACGAAGGTCGGGTCGACGGTGATGACCAGCTCCGGCAGCACGGTACCGACCTCCACCGCGGTCGCGGTCATGACTGCGCCTCGCTCGAGCTCGGCTCCGTCAGGCCCGCCATAGCGGTTGTGTTCATTATTCGCTCGCTCATGCCGACACCTCGCTAACGCTCGGCGCCGTCACGAGCGACCGCTCGGCTGTGTCTATTGTTCGCTCGCTGCGCTCGCTCATGCGATCACCCGCCAGACCGGCAGCACGATCTCGTCGTCGAGCTTGTCGAACTCCACCTCGACCGGCAGCCCGACCTCGACTTCGGACGGTTCGATGCCGCGCAGTTCACCGAGCATGCGCACGCCTTCCTCCAATTCGATCAGCGCGACGACGAACGGCAGTTGCCGCCCAGGCACTTTCGGCGCGTGATGCACGACGTAGCTGAATACTTCGCCGCGTCCCGATGCGACCTCGTAGTCGGTCTGCTCGGACTTGTCCTTCCAGATCGCCGGGATGGGTGGGTGCCGCAACGTGCCATCGGGCAACCGCTGGATCCGCAGTTCCCCGGCCTTGGCGCCCTCCCAGAAGAACTCGGTGTCCCAGGAGACCAGCGGCTTGACCCGTTCTCCGGCTGGCGCTTTCGGCGCGGCACCGGTGCCCGGCGCGAACTTCAGCAGCCGGAACAGCATCTCGGCGACGACCTCGTCACCCACCTGCCAGCTGGTCTGGAAGGTGACAAACCAGCCCTCCCCCAGCGCGGTCCGCTTCGGGCCACGAATATCGGCCAACCGGCTGGTCACCGCGACCTGCTCACCGACATTGAGATACCGGTGGTAGGTCTGCTGACAATCGGTGGCGACCACCGAGGTGTAGCCCGCGCCGTCGAGCAGCTCGGTGACCTGGGCCATCGGATCATCGTCCGGGCGGGAACCGTTGAGCCCGAACATGGTCCACACCTGGGCCATGGCCGGTGGCGCCACGGTGCCCGGGAAACCGGCAGCCCTGGCGGCCCCCTCGTCGACGTAGATGGGGTTGCCATCCCCCAGCGCCTCGACCCAGTTGTTGATCATCGGCTGGTTCACTGGGTCACGCCCGAGACGGGGCGCGCAATCCCCCGCCGCGATGATGCGGTCGGCGGCAGCGGTAATCGCTTCCGGTGTCATGGTTTCCGGCACGCGCGGCTCCTTTGGTTGTTCACTATCGCGGTACTCGCGGCAACTTCAGGCCGAACGAGGCGACCAGTTCACGCATCACTTCATTCACGCCACCACCGAAGGTCACCACCAGGTTCTGCTTGGTCCTGCGGTCCAGCCAGGTGAGCAGTTCGGCGGTGGCGGGGTCGGCGGGATCGCCGTAGCGGCCGATGATTTCCTCGGCGAGCCGGCCCGCCTCCTGCAGTGCTTCGGTGGAGAACACCTTGGTGGCCGACGCATCGGCGATCACCGCGGCCTCGTCGCCGCCGACATCGGCGGCGGCCGCGACGGGCCCGGAGCGTGACCACGCAGGGCCCCGCGAACGCCGCCCATCGGATGCAGCGGCGACCTGCCAGTTCAGCAGTTCGTTCAGCCGAACCATGGCGTGGATACGGCCGAGCGAGCGGCGCACATCGATCTCGGCGAGCACACCACGCGGCTGCGCCCAGTCGCGCACCCTGTCGTAGAGCTGCTCGATCTTGCCGGACGGGCCGAGGCTCACCCGCTCGTGGTTGAGCTGGGTGGTGATCAGCTTCCAGCCGCCGTTTTCCTCGCCGACGAGCATGTTCGCGGGGATGCGCACGTTGTCGAAATAGGTCGCGTTGGTGTGGTGCGCGCCATCGCAGGTGATGATCGGGGTCCAGCTGTAGCCGGGATCGGTGGTGTCCACGATCAGGATCGTGATGCCGCGGTGCCGCGCCTGGACCGAGCCGGTCCGGCAGGCCAGCCAGACGAAGTCGGCCTCGTGCGCACCGGTGGTGAAGATCTTCTGCCCGTTGACGATCCAGTCCCCGGAATCGTCCCGGACGGCGCTGGTGCGCAGCGACGCCAGGTCGGTGCCCGCCTCGGGCTCGGAGTAACCGATCGCGAAATGGATATCACCGGAAAGGATTCCGGGCAGGAACTTCTGCTTCTGCTCCTCGGTGCCGAACTGCTGCAGAGTAGGTCCGACCGTCAACAGAGTCACCAGCGGCAGCGGCACATCGGCGCGCACCGCCTCGTTGAAGAAGATCTGCTGTTCCATCGGCCCGAAGCCCTGGCCGCCGTGCTCTTTCGGCCAGCCGACGCCGAGCCTGCCGTCGGCGCCCATCCGGCGCACCACCGCGCGGTAGGCATCGCCGTGCCGGTTCACCGCCATCTCGGCTTCCTCCGCAGGAGTCACGAGATCGGCGAAATACGAACGCAATTCATCGCGCAGCTTGCGCTGCTCCGCGGTCAGGTCGATGAACATCTGGCCCCCAATCGATCGAGTCGGAACGATTCACCGCCGAGCCAGCGGGCGATGTCCTTGGCCTGTGAGAAATAGCGGTGCATCGGGTGGGTGATATCGACACCGAGGCCACCGTGCAGGTGATGACACTTCTGCATGGCGGCGGGCAGTTCCGACGCCACGGTGTAGGCGAGCACGTCCAGATCGTCGTCGACCCGCTCCTGGTGCGTCGGACCGGCATCATCCTGTGCCAGCGCCCAATTCGCCGATACCGCGACGGCATGCAGGGTGCGCGAGACGACGTACAGGTCCGCGATCTGCTGGGCAACGGCCTGGAATTCGGCAAGCGGCCTGTTGAATTGGCGTCGGGTCCGGACGTGCTCGGCGGTCAGTACGAGCGCGCCCTTCAGCAGTCCGTCCGCGACGGAACCGATCGATGCGACCGCGAGCCGGTGGAGGTCACCGATGCCGACAGGCAGCAATCGATCGGCCGGAATCTCGACCCGATCCAGGCGCACCGTGCCCTCGGGCATGCCGCCGGACACCGGCGACGAGGTCACCGTGAGTCCCTCCGCACCCGAATCGACTAGGGCGATACCGGAATTGGTCGGGATCAGCAGCCAGCGGGCCTGCTCCGCGTACGGCACGCCGACCTTATGGCCGGTAATCCGCACCGAAGCCCCGTCGGAGACCGCCTTGGTTACCGGTTTGACGACGAAGGGGTTGGCAGGCTCGCTCAGCGCGGCGGTGAGCACCGCACCCTTGGCCAACTCGGGGTACACCTGCTCGGCGACGCTGTCGGGCAACGAGGCCAATATCGGCAGCAGCCCGAAGCCGAGCGTCGCCACGACAGGCACCGCCACCGCGTCGGTGGCCAGCTCGGTCAGCAGCACGGCTACTTCCGGCAGGCCCATGCCATCACCGCCGAAGCGCTCCGGCAACGCGACCGACAGCAACCCACTGTCGACGAGCTTCGGCCATAGCTCGATATCGCGTGCCGGTTCATGTTCCAGCAAACTCACAACAACTTCGGCCACGGCGTCCTGGCTCTCGTCCCTGGTGAAATCCACGCTTGTTCTCCCAGTTGACTCGTCGACTAGCTGTCCGCGTCGCGTGGTAGTCCGAGGATTCGCTCACCAGCCACGGTCAACAGAATCTGCTCGGTACCACCGGCGATCGATAAACAGCGTGTGAGCAGGAACTCTTTTGCCACCTCTGAGTCCTGCGCACCGATAGGACCTGCCGTCTCCACGGCAAATTCGGCGACCGCTTGGCGGTGGCGGACACCCACCAGCTTGCGCACGCTGCTCTGCGCGCCCGGATCGCCGCCCGCCAGCATTCGCACCGCGGCGCGCTGCTCCAGCAATAGTCCAGCGATCGCATCGGCGACAAATCCGCCGAGCCGGTCGTTCAGCAGCTCCGCGCCGGGCCCGGCAGCGGGCAGCTTGGCGATGAGCTCCTCGAGCACCGGCCCGATTCCATTGCCGCCCATGGCGACCCGTTCGGTCGACAGCGTCGAGCGGGCGATCTTCCAGCCGTTATTCAGCGCGCCGACCACACCGTCGTCGGGTACGAAGACATCGTCGAGGAACACCTCGCTGAAACGCGCCTCACCGGTGATCTGCACCAGCGGACGCACCTCCAGCCCCGCGCAGCGCATATCGACGAGAAAGTAGCTGATGCCACGGTGTTTCGGCGCGTCGGCGTCGGTGCGAGCCAGGCAGATCGCCCAGTTCGCCTTGTCGCCCAACGACGTCCACACCTTCTGCCCACGCAGCACCCAACCGCCGTCGACCTTCTTGGCGGTGGTGCGCAGCGCGGCCAGATCCGAACCGGCCCCTGGCTCACTGAAGAGCTGACACCAGATCACCTCGCCGCGCAGCGTCGGCCAGGCGAACCGGTCGATCTGCTCCTCGGTGCCATATTGCAGTAGCGTCGGCACCGCCCAGCCGCCGATCGCCAGATCCGGCGACTCCAAACCGGCACGGCGCAACTCCTCCGAAATCACCAGGCCCGTCATCGGATCCGCGCCACGGCCGTAGGGCGCGGGCCAGTGCGGCATGACCAGCCCGGCCTCGACCAGCGCAGTGCGCCGCTCATCGGCGGGCAGCGCGGCGATCCCAGCCACCTCGGTGGCCAGTTCGTTCGCACTGCTGTCGTCGATGGCGACATCGTCGGCCGCGAAAACCCGGTCCGCTCCGGTGGTTCGACGCTGGCCGGCGCGGGTCAGCTCGGTCACCCTGGCCCGCCAGCGCGTGGCGCCGCCGAGCAGCTGACGCAGGGCGACCGCCCGGCGCAGATAGAAGTGCGCGTCGTGTTCCCAGGTGAAGCCGATCCCGCCGAGCACCTGGATGCAGTCCTTCGCGGTCTCGACCGCAGCGTCCAGCGAAATGGTGGCGGCGATCGCGGCGGCGATCGGCAGCTCGGCGCCTCCCTCGTCCACGGCGGCCGCGGCGTCGGCCGCGACGGCACGGATCAGCTCGGCCCGGCAGAGCATCCAGGCGCACATGTGTTTGACCGCTTGGAAAGACCCGATCCGGCGGCCGAATTGCTCACGCACCTTGGCGTATTCGACCGCGGTCTCCAGGCACCATCCGGCAAGTCCGGCGAGTTCGGCGGCGACAAGCACCACCACGAGATCCTCGACCGGATAAGGGGACTCGAACACCCGCTGGGCGGACACCCGTACCTCGGCGCAGTGCACCCTGGCCAGCGGAGTGCTCGGATCCAGCGGTGGCAACGGTTCGACCCGTAGGCCCTCGGCATCCGGGTGAATCAGGCACCAGCGCTGCCCATTCGGGGTTTGCACCGGTAGCAGCACCGCGGTTTGCGGCGCGGCGCCGAGCACCGAATCCCAGACACCGGTGAGCGACAGCTCGCCGGACGCGGCCGGTATGCTCACGCCCGAGTCGACAATGAAGTCGAGTGCGACACCGCACGGCAGGTCCTCGTCGAGGGCGGCCGCGGTGACCAGATTCGCCAATGCCGTGGCCAGCACCGGTCCGCCGACCAGATCGTGGGCCGCCTGTTCGAGCAGAACAGCGAGATCGGCGACCGTTCCGCCGGCGCCGCCCGCATCTTCGGCGACCGCGACCCGGAAGATCCCGAGGTCGGCCAACGCGGGCCAGTACGCGCGCCAGAAGCTGGTGGCATCATCGCGCATTGTTGCAATTGGACGGACCGATCCTGCCCATCCGCGCATCGACTCCTGAACGGCTTTATGCTCGTCAGTGGTGGCGATGGTCACACTCCATACCGCCTCTCCGGCGTGACTCCCACGCCTAGAACATGTTCTAATATCCTAGCTGGGCGGAAGTCAAGAGACGACCCCGCAGCGGGCTAAATCGAATGCGCACGCAAAGCCGCCGACAACGACGTTTCCGGAAAGGACTCTCAATCAATGGCCAGTCCCTCCCGATCGCAGCCAGCCGACTCGAGCACGGCGCCGCCTACCGCGACGGTCACCACGCTCAGTGAGGATGAGCTGAGTTCGGCCGCACAGCGGGAACGCCGGAAGCGAATTCTGGACGCGACGCTGGCGCTGGCCTCCAAGGGCGGTTACGACGCGGTGCAGATGCGCGCGGTGGCCGAACGCGCCGATGTCGCAGTCGGGACGCTCTACCGGTATTTCCCGTCCAAGGTGCACCTGCTCGTCTCGGCGCTCTCGCGCGAATTCGAGCAGATCGAGAGCAAACGTAAGCCTCTTGCCGGACAGTCGCCGCGCGAACGCATGCACCTGCTGCTCACTCAGATCACCCGGATGATGCAGCGCGATCCCTTGCTCACCGAGGCGATGACCAGAGCCTTCATGTTCGCCGACGCGTCGGCCGCCGCCGAGGTCGACCGAGTCGGCAGGGTGATGGATCGGGTGTTCGCGCGCGCCATGAACGACGGCGAGCCAACGGAGCGCCAGCTGGCGATCGCGCGGGTTATCAGCGATGTGTGGCTGTCGAATCTGGTCGCCTGGCTCACCCGACGCGCCTCGGCGACCGATGTCACCGAGCGCCTGGAATTGACGGTGGACCTGCTGCTCGGCGAGCGCGGCTGACCCGGCGCTCAATTCATCCCAGGCAGATCCAGCACGCTCGTTTTACCCGACTAGTGGCCCGTCCCGGTCGGTCGGTCGGTCCGGCGTGAGGCAGCCCGCGCTGGAAGTTGTGTAGAAGGCGTGCCAGCTGGGCAGATCCAGTAGATGGTCAGCGGGCAAAGACACAATCGTGCGCACGCACACCAGCACGCGTATGTGCGGCAAATTAAACACAGTATTGTTCAGCGCGCCCATGAAAAAACTCCTCCGATCACTAGGTTGGATGCGTGAGCGCACAGGATCTGCCACTGGAACTTCGCCGTGCATTGTCGACGGTTGCGCGCGTGCCACGGCTTTTAGTCGCTTCGGACTACGACGGGACGATCGCGCCCATCGTGTCCGACCCGGCAAAAGCGTTTCCCCACCGGGAATCGGTGAGCGCACTACGCGCACTCGCCGGTCTCACCGGCACGACCGCCGCCGTGATTTCCGGCCGCGCGTTGCGGGATCTCGCGGCACTGTCTCGACTTCCGGTCGAGGTGCAACTGATCGGTAGTCATGGTTCCGAATTCGACGTCGGCTTCGTACATGCCATCGACAACGACGCCAAAAAATTGCTGCAGGAAGTGCAGGCGGCGCTGTCACAGATCGCCGCGGACAATCCCGGTGCCTCGGTCGAGATCAAACCGGCCAGCATCGCGCTGCACATGCGCAATGCCAGTCCGGAAATCGGGCGGCGCGCCCTCCAGCAGGCCCAACTGGGCCCGGCCTGCTGGGTCGGCGTGCAGGTGACCGAGGGCAAGTCGGTCATCGAGTTGGCGGTGATACCGACCGACAAGGGCACCGCACTCGACACCATCCGACATCAGGAAGGTGCGTCGGCGGCGGTGTTCTTCGGTGACGATGTCACCGACGAGAAGGCCTTCCGGATGCTTTCCGGCCCCGACGTCGGCATCAAGGTCGGTGAGGGCGACAGCCTGGCCAAGTACCGGGTCGACAGCACCGAGGCGGTGTCCTGCGCACTGGCCTATCTCCTCGAGGAGCGGCGCACCTGGCTCGCGGGCGCGAGCGCGCCGCGGATCGAGCGACTGAGCATGCTGGCCAGCCCGCGCTCGGTCGCGCTGCTCACCCCCGACGCGACGGTCACCTGGTTCTGCCATCCGGAGCCGGATTCGGCGGCGGTGTTCGCGCACCTGCTCGGCGGACCGCAGGCCGGCCACTTCACCATCGCCCCGGAGCGGGCCGGTCTGCCGCTCTCGCAGCGCTACATCGACGGCACCATGACCGTCGAAACCCGTTGGGCCAGCTTGAGTGTGATCGACTACCTGCCGCACGACGTGGCGCCGAACCGGACCGACCTGACCCGGGTGATCACCGGCCACGCGAAGGCCGTGGTGACCTTCGCTCCTCGGCCGGAATTCGGCCAGGTGCCGGTGACCATCGAATGCGAACCGACCGGGCTGCGGGTGCTCGGCACCAACGACCCGATGGTGCTGCGCTCGTCCGGCGTCGAGTGGGAAATCCTCAGCGACGGCACGCACAGCTCGGCCCGCGCCGTCGTCGATCCGTCACGCGGCCCGATCGTGCTGGAAATGCGCTGCGGTACACAGGATCTCGCACCCGCCATGAGCAGCGAGCTGGAGCGCAGGCGGGACGCTGAGGCGTACTGGTCGCAGTGGGCCGCGCGGCTCGAACTGCCGCCGCTGAAGCCGGATCTGATGAAGCGCTCGGCCCTCATACTGCGCGGTCTCGTGCACGCGCCGACTGGTTCGATCCTGGCGGCGGCCACCACGTCGCTGCCGGAAGACATTGGCGGCGTGCGCAACTGGGACTACCGCTACTGCTGGCTGCGCGACGCCTCGCTGACCGCACAGGCACTGGTGTCGCTCGGCTCGCTGACCGAGGCGGAAGAATTCCTCGGCTGGGTACATCGGGTGCTCGAGACGCTGCCCGGGCCGGAGCGGCTGCACCCGCTGTACACGCTCTACGGCGAGACGCTGCCTCCCGAGGCCGTGATCGACCAGTTGCCCGGTTACGCCGGATCGCGTCCGGTTCGCGTCGGCAACGCCGCGAATATGCAGGTGCAGCTGGACGTGTTCGGTCCGATCGTCGATCTCATCGCGGCGCTGGCGCACGGGCGCGAGCACAAGGGAATCACCGATCCGGGCCATGCGCTGCCCGATGCCGACTGGGAACTGGTGCAAGCCATGGTTTCCGCGGTGCAGCGGCGCTGGCAGGAACCCGACCACGGCATCTGGGAAATCCGCGGCAACCCGCGCCACCACGTGTACTCGAAGGTGATGGGCTGGCTGACGGCGGATCGCGCGATCACGCTGGCGCAGAAGTTCGATCGGCAGGTCGATCCGGCCTGGGTCGTATTGCGCGACACCATCGCCGACGAGGTGCGGACCAAGGGCTGGAACGACGAGGTCCAGTCCTACACGGCCGCCTACGACGGCACCGACCTGGACGCGGCGACCCTGCACATCGGGCTCAGCGGACTGATCGATCCGTCGGATCCGCGGTTCGCGGCGACGGTGGTGGCGACCGAGGCGGAGCTGCGTAGCGGTTCCACCGTGTACCGGTACCACCACGACGACGGCCTGCCCGGCGGCGAGGGCGGTTTCCATCTGTGCGCGGCCTGGCTGGTCGAGGCGTACCTGCTGATCGGGAAGCGCTCGGACGCCGAGGCGCTGTTCGCTCAGCTGGTCGACGTCGCCGGTCCGACCGGATTGCTCAGTGAGGAATACGACCCGGTCGCCGAACGCTCGCTCGGCAACCACCCGCAGGCCTACAGCCACCTCGGCCTGCTGCGCTGCGCCCAGCTGCTCGGCAAGCCGGTGGAGGCGTTCGTCTGAGCATTCCGACATCATCCGGGCCCGCGAACGAACCCCCTGTTCGCGGGCCCGGTTTTGCGTCCGGAGTGACGCGGGAAACACCGACTCGTGTCCGGCGTCGCCGCCACCCAGGATCTCCTGACCGCGCATCGACCGAAGTTTTTCCGCTTCCTCGAAAGAAGCACCTCCGATTGCTGAGGGCGGGTGCCTTCAGTAGCGGGCCGCGGATTTCGTATGCTCGACGGACGCGCCCCCGAACGAATGGTGACCAACGATGATCGACTTCACGGTTCCCGCCGAGCTCGCCGCCGAACGCGACCGGGTCCGGCAGTTCGTCATCGATAAGATCGTCCCCTACGAGCGCGACCCGCGACTGACCTCGCACGGCCCCACCGACGAGCTCCGGCAGGAACTCGTCGAACTCGCCCGTGCCGAGAAGCTGCTGACCGTCCAGGCCCCGGAGGCGCTCGGCGGGCGCGGCCTGACGCACATCGAGCAGGCCGTGATCTACGAGGCGGCGGGCTGGTCCACCCTCGGCCCGGTCGCCATGAACTGCGCCGCGCCCGACGAGGGCAATATGTTCCTGCTCTCCAAGATCGCCAACCCGGAACAGGTCGAGCGCCACCTGGCCCCCGCGGTCGCCGGACACCAGCGCACCGTCTTCGCGATGACCGAGCCTGACGGCGCGGGCTCCGACCCCGGCCAGCTGGCCACCACCGCCACCTTCGACGGCGAGAACTTCACCATCAACGGCCGCAAGTGGCTGATCACCGGCGCGGACGGCGCGAAGACCTGGATCATCATGGCCAAGGTCGCGCCGAACCCGCACGTGCCCGACGGCCCGACACTGTTCCTGACCGACGGCGACCAGCCCGGCATCATCATCGAACGCACCATGAACACCATGGACCGCAACTACGTCGGCGGGCACGGCGTTGTCCGCTTCGACAACCTCTCGCTGCCCGAGTCGGCGCTGCTCGGCGAGACCGGTCAGGCGCTGCGCTACGCCCAGCTGCGGCTGGCCCCGGCCCGGCTCACCCACTGCATGCGCTGGCTCGGCGCGGCGGAGCGGGCGCAGAGCATCGCGGTCGAATACGCCAAGACCCGCACTGCCTTCGGCAAGTCGATCGGCGAACACCAGGGCGTCTCGTTCATGTTGGCGGACAACGAGATCGCGCTGCATCAGTGCCGCCTCACCATCTGGCACGCCTGCTGGCTGATGGACCAGGGCGAGAAGGCCAGGCACGAGAGCTCGATCGCCAAGGCGTTCGTCTCCGAGGAGCTGTTCAAAGTCGCCGACCGCTGCGTCCAGGTGCTCGGCGGCATCGGCATCAGCGACGAGACGGTCGTGGAAATGATCTTCCGCGACATGCGCGCCTTCCGCCTCTACGACGGCCCCACCGAGGTGCACAAGTACGCCATCGGTCGTAAGGTCCTGCGGTGACATTTTCCGCGCGTGTGCGCGGTCGGATCACGTTGGATCGAGTTTTTTGCCCACGATCTCAGCCGCCCCGGTCGACTAACATGCGTGGCATGAGTTCGGAACTGCTCGTCGACGTCTCCGCGGGCATCGCCGTGCTTACGTTAAATCGGCCCGCTCAGCAGAATGCCTTCACTCCGGCGATGGCTGCCGACCTGAGTGCCGCGCTACAACGCTGTGATGCCGAGGATGCCATTCGCGCGGTGGTCATCACTGGCACGCCGCCCGCGTTCTGCGCGGGCGCGGACCTGTCCAATCGCGTCGGTGATGTCAGCGCGACCATCGATCCACCGCCGTGGCGGGTGCGTAAACCGGTGATCGCCGCGGTGAACGGTCACGCGGTCGGCATCGGGCTTGCGCTGGCACTGCAATGCGACCTGCGGTACATGGCACGGGACGCGGTGTACGGCCTCAACCAGGTGCGCCGCGGAGTGCTTGCGGACGGCTACTCGCACTGGACGCTGCCCCGGCTGGCGGGCATGGCCAACGCCGCGGACATCATGCTCACCGGCCGCACCTTCGACGGTGACGAGGCGAAGGCGATGGGCCTGGCCAACGGCTGCCTGTACGCGGGCGAGGTGGTGCCGACGGCGCTGGCCATCGCGCACGACATCGCGAACGGGACGGCGCCGCTACCGGTGGCGCTGTCGAAGCGGCTGCTGTGGGAGGGGATCGGAATGAGCCCGACCATGGTCGGCCAGTTGGAGACCGACCTGAACGAGCACGTCGGCACGAGCATCGACGGCGGCGAGGCGATGGCGGCGTTCCGGGATCGCAGGCAGCCCAACTGGACAGGCCGCGTCAGCGAGGAATGGCCGGCCTGGGACAGCAGCGGCGAAGCCGAGCGGCCGAGCCTGGACTGATCAGGGTAGGCGACGCGCACCTACGCGCGGCCGCCGATCAGGATCAGCAGTAAGAGCGTGGCCCAGATGATCATGAGAATCGTGCCGACGATCCCCAGGATGTACCCGACCAGCACCTGAGTGCGGCCACCGTAGGCGCCACCGGACTCTTCGATCTGGTCGAGCGCGCGCTTGCCCAGCGCCCAGGCCACCGGCCCTAGCAGGCCACAGCAGAGCAGACTTGCCGCGCCGAGCCACAACACAGCCGTCGCGTTCGGATGTTCGACCGGCTCACCGATCGGCTGGTTGGGTATCACCACAGGCCGAATTCTACGGGGACGGAGACGATTTGCCGCGAACCGGCGTGAGTCGAGTTGCGGTACACCGACCGAATGGCTCAGGCGCGGCGCTGGCGGGCGATCTCGGAGAGCACCACGCCCGCCGCGACCGAGGCGTTCAGCGATTCCACCGGGCCGGCCATCGGGATGCCGAGGATCGAGTCGCAGGTCTCGCGGACCAGGCGGGACAGGCCCTTACCCTCCGAGCCGACCACGATCACGGTCGGCTCGCTGCCGTCGAAATCGTCGAGGGTGGTGTCGCCGCCCGCGTCGAGGCCGACGATCTGGAGGCCCTGCGAGGCCCAATCCTTCAGCGTGCGAGTCAGATTGGTGGCACGGGCGACCGGAAGCCGGGCCGCGGCGCCCGCGCTGGTGCGCCAGGCCACCGCGGTGACGCTGGCACTGCGCCGCTGCGGAATCAGCACACCCTGCCCGCCGAATGCCGCCACCGAGCGGATCACGGCGCCGAGGTTGCGCGGATCGGAGATATTGTCCAGCGCCACCAGCAGGGCGGGCTCACCCGAATCGCGAACCTTGGCGAGCAGATCGTCCGGGTGGGCATACCGGTACGGCGGCACCTGCAGCCCGACGCCCTGATGCAATCCGTTGGCGCTCAACCGATCCAGATCGGTGCGCGGCACCTCCAGGATGGAGATGCCCGCGTCGGCGGCCATCTTCACGCTCTCGGTCAGCCGTTCGTCGTTCTCGGTGCCGACCGCGACGTACAGCGCGGTCGCCGGGACACCGGCGCGCAGGCATTCGACCACCGGGTTGCGGCCGAGCACCATCTCCGGAGCGTCGTCGTTCTTGCGTCCGGCAAGTCGACCCGCACTGCCGCGGGCGCCGGGGCGGCCCTTCGTCTCGGCCTTCGCCTTGGCCGCGGCGCGCTTGGCCGCGGGATGCTTCGTCCGCGCCTCGGCAGGCGGGGTCGCGCCACGTCCCTCGAGGCCGCGGCGGCGCTGGCCACCGGAGCCGACGACGGCGCCCTTCTTGGTGCCACCCTTACGAATTGCGCCACGACGTTGCGAGTTGCCTGCCATCAGTTCGCCTTTCCACTCTGAAGTGTGCCCAGCGACCATTCCGGACCGTTTGCGGTATCTGTCACTTCGATCCCGGCGGCCTGCAACCGGTCTCGCGCCGCGTCGGCGCTCGGCCAATCCTTATCGGCGCGCGCCTGCTGGCGACGTTCGAGTTCGGCGCGCACCAGCACGTCCAGCGCGTCGAGTGCGGCCGAGTTGTCCTCGGGGGTGTACCAATGCGGGTCGAGCGGGTCGACCCCGAGAATGCCGAGCATGGCGCGCACCTGGCCGGCCAGGTCCTGGGCGGCATCCACCGCGCCCGCCTCCAGTGCCTTGTTGCCCTGGTGCACCACGTGATGGATCTCGGCAAGCGCCTTCGGCACCGCGAGGTCGTCCTCGATGGCGGCGGCGAAAGCATCGGTCCACTTGCCGACCGGAATCTCCGCTACCCGCTCCATGACCCGATGGATGAAAGCCTCGATACGCTGGTAGGACTGCGCGGCATCGTAGAGCGCCTTGTCCGAGTACTCCAGCATCGACCGGTAGTGCGCGCTGCCGAGATAGAACCGAAGTTCCACGGCCCGAACCTGTTTGAGCACATTGGGCACCGAGAGCACATTGCCGAGCGACTTGGACATCTTCTCGCCGCTCATGGTCACCCAGCCGTTGTGCAGCCAGTAGCGCGCGAAGCCGTCACCGGCCGCCTTGGACTGGGCGATCTCGTTCTCGTGGTGCGGAAAGATCAGATCCATACCGCCGCAATGGATGTCGAACTCCGCGCCGAGGTAGAACTCGGCCATCGCGGAGCACTCCAGGTGCCAGCCGGGGCGACCTGGACCCCACGGCGACGGCCAGGACGGCTCGCCCGGCTTGGCCGCCTTCCACAGCGTGAAGTCGCGCGGATCGCGTTTGCCCGTGCCGAGGCTCTCGCCCTGATGCACGTCGTCGAGCTTGTGCCCGGACAGGCTGCCGTATTCCGGGTAGCTGACCACGTCGAAGTAAACGTTGCCTTCCGCGGCGTATGCGTGCCCACGATCGATCAGCCGCTGCATCAACTCGACCATCTGCGTGATGTGGCCGGTGGCCCGCGGTTCCGCGGACGGCGGCAGCACGCCCAGTTGGCAGTAGGCGCGGTCGAAGGCGCGCTCGTGCGTCGAGGCCCATTCCCACCAGGGGCGGCCCGCGGCGGCGGCCTTGTTCAGGATCTTGTCGTCGATATCGGTGACATTCCGGACGAAGGCCACGTCGTAGCCGTTCGCTGTCAGCCAGCGCCGAAGGACGTCGAAGGCGACTCCACTACGCACATGTCCGATGTGCGGTTCCCCCTGAACCGTTGCGCCACAGAGGTACGCCGAGGCATGGCCGGGGACCAGCGGCGTGAATTCCCGCATGGTCCGCGTCTCGGTGTCGAAAAGGCGCAGAGTCACGACCGTCGATACTAGCGGGTGTACCTGCTGGTTCATGGCCCGGCTCGGGTCTGACCGGCCCGGATGCTATACCCGAGCCTTCAGCAACGCGGTAGCCACCGCCGCGACACCCTCACCGCGGCCGGTGAGTCCGAGTCCGTCGGTGGTGGTACCGGAGACCGAAACCGGCGCGCCGAGCAGTTCGCCGAGCACCTCCTGTGCCTCGGCTCGGCGCGGACCGATCTTCGGCTTGTTGCCGATGACCTGCACCGCGGCATTCACCACACCGAAGCCCGCCGCGTCGAGCAGCCTGCGCACTTCTTTCAGCATCGCGGCCCCGGACACGCCTTCCCATTCCGGCCTTCCGGTGCCGAATACCGCGCCGACATCGCCGAGCCCCGCCGCCGAGAGCAGCGCGTCGCACAGCGCATGCGCGGCGACATCGCCATCGGAGTGCCCGGCGCAGCCATCGGCGCCGTCGAAGAGCAGACCGGCCATCCAGCAGGGGCGGCCCGGTTCGATGGGATGCACGTCGCTGCCGATACCCACGCGCATGGTCACCGTGTGCCCACCGCGCGCCGAATATCCGCGCCGTCGAGCACCGCATGGGCAAGCAGCAGGTCGAGCCGTGTGGTGATCTTGAAAGCCAAAGGGTCTCCGGGGATCGTGCGCACCTGGATGCCGAGCATTTCGACCAGCCCGGCGTCGTCGGTGACTGCGACGCCCTCGGTCGCATAGGCGTCGCGAAGCACACCGGCTGCGAAACCCTGCGGCGTCTGAATGGCCCGCAGGCCCGAGCGGTCGGGCGTGCCGGTGACGCCGCCGAGCGGATCGACGGACTTGATGGTGTCGACAACCGGAAGCGCGGGCACGACCGCGGGATTGCCTGCCCGCAGCTCGGCCGCGACCCGGGCGATCAGCTCGGGCGGCGTCAACGCACGGGCGGCATCGTGCACGAGGAAATAGTCGGCATCGGGAGCGGCCGCAATGCCCGAGCGCACCGAATCGGTGCGCTCGGCGCCACCGGCGACCACCTGTACCGAATCCGAGGGCGGCAGCAGGGCAACGGCGCTATCCACGAATTCGGCGGGAACCATCACGATGACCCGATCGACCGCCCCGGAGGCGATCAGGCCGTCGACGGCGAGCCGAACCATAAGTGTGCCGCCGACCGCGACGAACGCCTTGGGTGTGGATTCACCCAGACGCACGCCGCGGCCGGCGGCAGGTACCAATGCAACGACGCAACCGTCGTTGTTCACGACATTCACGGTCAGGAAGCCGCTGCGAGAACCTCATCGAGCAGCGTCTCGGCCTTGCCATCATCGGTTCCCTCGGCAAGTGCGAGTTCTCCGACAAGGATCTGACGGGCCTTGGCCAGCATGCGCTTCTCGCCTGCGGACAGGCCCCGATCCTGCTCTCGACGCCACAGGTCGCGGACGACCTCGGCAACCTTGTTCACATCGCCGGAGGCGAGCTTCTCCAGGTTGGCCTTGTAGCGGCGAGACCAGTTAGTCGGTTCTTCGGTGTGCGGCGCCCGCAGTACTTGGAAGACTCGATCGAGACCCTCCTGGCCGACAACGTCACGCACGCCGACGTATTCGGCGTTCTCTGCGGGAACGCGAACCGTCAGGTCACCTTGAGCGACCTTCAGGACCAGATACTCTTTCTGCACACCCTTGATAGTGCGAGTCTCGATAGCTTCGATCAACGCCGCTCCGTGGTGGGGGTAAACGACGGTGTCTCCGACCTTAAAAATCATGTGTCCCGTGCCCCTTTCGATGCTCACAGTTTAACATGCGACTCGGTAACGGCGCGATCAACTGTGCAGGTCAGGGCCACAACGAGCTAACCGCGGGGGTTGACAGAACCCACCGGGTGTGCATATACGTTGTGCTAGAACGAGTTATCGACCGGCGTGATTACCACATCGGCCCGTCGGCGCGGACAGCAGGACCCCCTCAACTCTTCGACACTCGACCGAACTGTTACCTACCGCCCGCGAGTCGCGAGCCCCCGCGCCCGCTGGCGTGAAGGCAACTACTACGCTCCCTAGTTACTACTCTCCCTAGCGGAGTGAGCCCGGTCGACATGGAGGGACAACCCGTGACTGCCCTGAAAGCTGTGACCGCCTCGAAGGGGGCGCGACGTCGCATGGTGACGGTTGCCGCACTCGCCGCCGGAGCGGCGCTCGTACTGTCCGGCTGCGGCGCGGGCCAGATCTCGCAGACCGCCGTGTCGGCCGCCGCCGTGAACGGCAACCACGCGAACATCAACAAGATCGCGCTGCGCAATGTGTACATCGTCTTTCCCGGCGAGGGCTACACCAACACCAAGGGCGGCAACGCGCTCGTCGCGCTGTCGATTATCAACAACAGCGAGTCGGTCCCCGACGAGCTCACCAGCATCACTAGCGACCTCGGCACCGTGAAGATCACCCCGCCGCCCGGTGATCCGGCGTTCATCATCGCGCCGCAGCAGACCGTCGTCGCGGCCGCCACCGGGCACGCCTCGGCCAAGCCGGAGGTGGCGCCGAGCACCGCGCCCGGTGCGCAGCCGACCGACAAGCCGGCCATCGCCCCCGAGGCCAAGTCCGGGCTCATCGAGATCACCGGTCTGACCAAGGACATCATCCCCGGCCTGACCTACACCGTGTCGTTCAACTTCAAGCAGAACGGCACCGTGCAGGTCCAGGTGCCCGTCGACGCCGGGTCTGCCGACCGGCACGAGGGCGGACACTGAGTACTTGTCACTCCGCCACCGCGCTGGGGTGAACACGGCTGTCGCGCACTACGCGCGGCAGCCGTTTTATTTTCTGTCGAGCCGGGTTGTCGGACGCGGTACGTAAGGTGCGCCTGTGGCAAAGACCAAGTCGATCTTCCAGTGCTCCGCCTGCAAGCACGAGGTCGCCAAGTGGGTGGGCAAGTGCCCCGACTGTGGCGCCTGGGGCACCGTCGACGAGATAGCCGGGTCCGCGGGCGGCTCGGGGTCACCCGCAGGGCGGCGCGCGATGCTGCCGAGCACCGCCGCGGCGCCGATCTCCCAGATCGATTCGCAGGTGACCAGGGCCAGGCCGACCGGTGTCTCCGAACTCGACCGGGTGCTCGGCGGCGGCCTCGTGCCCGGTTCGGTGGTGCTGCTCTCCGGTGAACCCGGGGTCGGTAAATCGACGCTGCTGCTCGAGGTCTCCCATCGCTGGGCGAACCAGCGCGACGAGAAGTCGCTGTACTTGACCGCCGAGGAGTCGGCTGGGCAGGTCCGGCTGCGCGCGGACCGGACCGGTGCGGTGCACGAACGGGTGTACCTCGCGGCGGAGTCGGATCTTTCGGTGGTGCTCGGGCATGTCGAACAGGTGCGGCCGTCGCTGCTCGTGGTCGACTCGGTGCAGACCATGCTCGCCCCCGACGTGGACGGAACCATCGGCGGCGTCACCCAGGTGCGCGCCGTGGCCGCCGCGCTGACCTCGCTGGCGAAGGCGACCGGGATCGCGGTGCTGCTGGTCGGACACGTCACCAAGGACGGCAATATCGCGGGCCCGCGCACCCTGGAACACCTGGTGGACGTCGTACTGCAATTCGAGGGCGACAAGAACTCCACCCTGCGCATGGTGCGCGGGATCAAGAACCGGTTCGGCGGCGCGGACGAGGTGGGCTGCTTCGAGCTGCACGACGACGGCATCGCCTGTGTCACCGACCCGTCCGGCCTATTCCTGCACCACCGCACCGATTCGGTGCCGGGAACGGCGGTCACCGTGGCAATGGACGGCAAGCGCCCGCTGGTCGCCGAGGTCCAGGGACTCACCGTGAACACCGAGATTCCGCAGCCGCGCCGGGCGGTCAGCGGCCTGGACTACAACCGGGTCGCCATGGTCCTCGCCGTGCTGCAGAGCCGCGGCCGGGTCTTCCTCGGCAAGCATGACGTCTACGCCGCGACGGTCGGCGGCATGCGGCTGCAGGAGCCCGCCGCCGACCTGGCCATCGCGCTGGCCATCGCCAGCGCCGAATCCGATACCGCGCTGCCACCCGGTTGGGTGATCCTCGGCGAGGTCGGACTGGCCGGCGAGGTCCGCAAGGTGACCGGACTCGCACGCAGACTGGCCGAGGCCGAACGCCTCGGCTTCACCACCGCCCTGGTGCCGCCCGGCCTGGAACGCGCGAAGAGCGGCATGAAGATCCACGAGGTCACCGACCTGAAATCGGCCATCCGCCTGGCCGGCCTGCGCAAATCGCGGAAGACCGCAGAGAAAGCGCCAGACTTCTGATGAAGCCGCTCATGCCGCCCACGTGACCACCACGAAGCGAGATGCTCCTATGGATGTCAAGTGGCGGGTTCGGTGGTGATGAGCTGGTAGAGCTCGCGGGCGACGATCACCGGGTCGTGTTCGCCGATCACCGGGTCGTGTTCGTGTGTAATGGAGAGCATCGCCGTCCTGTGCTCGTAGCGAAGTGGGCAGGGCGGCACGCACCAGCCGGACGAACGGACAAGACAGAGACGGGTCTGCTGCAACAGGCTCCTATGAAGTCACCAACGCCGCGTCCGGTGCGTGCACGGGAGCCCCGCGGCAGACCGACCGACAGATCTCGCCCAAGACACCGAGGTCAGTCTTACGAAGAGTCAGGACGGCTACCGCGGGGCTCCCCTACATACTCTCTGTCTTACGAGCGACGTTCGCGGCCGGCTCGCGTCCGAGCGGCCGAAGCGCATGCGACGCAGTCGCCAGTCTCGGCCACTCGGACGCGAGCCTTCGGGGCCGCGAACACGCAGCGCCGCAGGCGCTGCAAATCAAACACAGCTCAGGCGATGTTGAATGGCTCTATCGAGCTGCGCACCGAACCGAGTTGCGCGACAACGGCATACGCGCCCGGCGGCACCGGGACGCGGTCGCCCGCGCAGTTGGGCTGGGAGGTCGAGCCCGACCAGGTGACGGTGAACGCCGCCTGCTCACCGCGGTTCAGCGTGCGCACGTCGGGCTGGCCGTCCGGGTAGCAGTCGGTGCTCGACCACAGCCTGCGCTGGCCGTCGAGGGTCAGCACGGAAACCTGCTGCAGGCCGGAGCCGACATCGCGGGAGCACGCCGCAGACGAGATATTGGTGATCACGATGCCGAATACCGGCTGCTCACCAGTCCTGTAGGTGGGCTGCTCCACCGTCACCCGCACCGCGAGTGACTGGTCTGGACACTGTCCCTGCGCGACCGGGGTGCCGCTGGGGGTGGCCGCCGCGCTACCGGGGGGCTTGGGCGCACTCGATTCCGCACTGATCGACGGCTTGGCCGAGGACGCATCGACAGGCTTGGGCGCCGACGACGACGAACTCGCCGCCGCGGTGGTATCTCCGGGGGAATTGCCACCGCGCGCGATCATCACCACCAACCAGATCACCAGCGCGAGCGCGAGGACCAGGATTCCGATGGCGAGAACGCGGCGACGCCAATAGATCTCCGGAGGCAGCGGTCCATTCGGTTCCAGCACGACTCAACGGTAAGGGCACGATCGAGCGCAGCGACTCAGGACCCCGGCGTGTCGGGCAGGAAAACGCGATTGTGGCGGCCCGATTTTGCCCCGCACGCTGGGGAAACACCCCTCCGATGTGGTCAGGCGAGCTCGCCGATGTTGCCGACGACACGGTGCAACTTCACCTGGCCGTCCGCGAGCTTGTATGTGACACAGGCGATTGCGCACTCGCCCGTCGCGACCCGCTGAGAGATGATCATCGACCGCTGCATCAGCAGCCTGCTGGTCTCCACCACGTGCCTGGCCTCCATCTCGTCGACGGTGGACAGGCCCTCGCGGCGGCCGATCAGGATCGACGGCGTGACTCGCTCGACGACGCTGCGGATGAATCCGCCGGGCACCTCCCCGCCGTCCAGCGCTTCGATGGTGGCCTTCACCGCGCCGCAGCTGTCGTGCCCGAGCACCACGATCAGCGGCACTTTAAGGACCTGCACCCCGTACTCGATCGAGCCGAGCACCGAGCTGTCGACCACGTGGCCCGCGGTGCGCACCACGAACATGTCACCGAGGCCCCGGTCGAAGATCAGTTCGGCGGCGACGCGAGAGTCACCGCAGCCGAACAGGATTGCAGACGGGTGCTGGCCGCTGACAAGTTTGGCTCGGTCGACGGCGCCCTGGCTAGGATGCAGCAGGGTGCCGTTGACGAAGCGTTCGTTGCCCTCGCGAAGAGATTTCCAGGCACTGATTGGATTGGAATCAGGCATACCGACCATTGTGCACAAAATATTGGTTACCAGCGAGTTCGTTTCGTTACAGCGGCAATATCGACTGGCCGAAACACACTAGGAACGGTGACGGCGGTGCAAAAGCGCAGCGCAGCGCACAGGGGCGCGAGCGCGGTGAGCAAGGTCGAAGCGGCGCGGTACAGCATCGATGCTGAGACGTTGCTGGCTTGGTACCAAGAGACCGCACGGGATCTGCCGTGGCGGCGAGCCGACGTGACGGCCTGGCAGATCCTGATGAGCGAAATCATGCTGCAGCAGACGCCGGTGGCGCGGGTCGAGCCGATCTGGCGGGAATGGGTGGCCCGCTGGCCGGTGCCCTCGGCGATGGCCGCCTCGTCACAGGCCGAGGTGCTGCGTGCGTGGGGCAAGCTCGGATATCCGCGTCGCGCGCTGCGGCTGCACGAATGCGCGCGGGTGCTGGCCGAACAACACGGCGACGAGGTGCCCGGCGATGTCGAACTGCTACTCGGCCTGCCCGGAATCGGCGCGTACACGGCGCGCGCGGTTGCCTGCTTCGCCTACGGTCAGCGAGTTCCGGTGGTGGACACCAACGTTCGCCGGGTGGTGGCCCGCGCGGTACACGGCCGTGCCGAGGCGGGCAGCCCGTCCTCGCGCGATCTGCCGGAAACCGAGGCCCTGCTGCCCGAGCAAATCGACCGCGCCGCAACCTTTTCCGCCGCGCTGATGGAACTCGGCGCTACGGTGTGCACTGCCCGCACGCCCGATTGCGCCCGCTGCCCGCTGCCGCAATGCGCGTGGGTCACCGCGGGCAGGCCGGTCTCCGAGGCGGTTCGGCGCACGCAGAAGTACGAGGGCACCGATCGGCAGGCGCGCGGCAGGCTGCTGGACGTGTTGCGCGACGCGACCGGACCTGTCGAGCGGATCCGGCTGGACCTGGCCTGGACACGAGACCCGGGCCAGCGTGACCGTGCCCTGGATTCGCTGCTCGTCGACGGACTGATCGAGCAGACACCGGACGGCCTCTTCGCCCTGGCGGGCGAGGGCGGGCAGGCCGTCGGCTGACGACGGACTACCGGTCGAGCACTTTATGCAGAAACCGCTCGACCTCGGCGCGATAGCGCTGCGGCTGGTCGTCGTGCACCAGGTGACCGGAGTTCGGGATGCGCACATAGTCGGCATCGGGATGGGCGACGGCCATCTGCCACATCTGCCCCTCAGGGGTGATGGTGAATTCGCCCTCGATCAGCAGCACCGGCGCCTCGACCGCACGCCACTGCGTCCAGAAGTCGCGGGTGCCCCACTCCTCGGAGATATCGCGGAACGTGACGACCGAACCGTGCAGCCGGTAACCGTCGAGACCGTGCTCGAAGGAGTTCAGGAAGTAGCGTCCGGCCACCGGTCCGAAGAAGTCCAGCACCGCGTGCTCATCCGGAAAGGATTGTGGCCAGGCTTCGATCATGGCCGCCCAGTGCTCGGCGGTGCGGCCGGTGAAATCCGGGGCGATGTCCTCGACCACCAGCGCGCGCACCCGCTCCGGGAACTGCGCGGCGAAGACCCAGCCGTGCAGGCCACCCATGGAATGCCCGATCACCACCATCGGTTCGGTGATCTCCGTGATCGCCGCGGCCAGATCGTCGATGAATGCCTCGGTAGTCAGTTTCTCTGGCGCCGGGCGACCGTGCCCGGCGGCATCGAAGGTGTAGACGTGCCCGTACCCCCGCAGCCACTCCAGCTGATCACGCCAGGTGCGGGCGCTACCCATCAATCCGTGCAGCAGCAGGATCGGCACCCCTGCCCCGCCTTCGTCATGCAACATCGGATTCGACAATACGTAGGCGTGCGAACACCAAGCTCTCAACCACGCACTCCGCGGCAGCCACTAGCGTGGTTCTTATGGCAGTCGTGAAGATCAACGCAATCGAGGTTCCCGAGGGCGCGGGCCCCGAGCTGGAGAAGCGGTTCGCCCACCGCGCGCACGCGGTCGAGGGCTCGCCAGGGTTCCTCGGCTTCCAGTTGCTCCGCCCGGTCGCCGGGGACAACCGGTACTTCGTTGTCACCCAGTGGGATTCGGAGGAGTCCTTCGCGCAGTGGCGGGACGGACCCGCGCGCGAGGCGCATTCGGGCGAGCGGGCCAAGCCGGTCGCGACCGGGGCCTCGCTGCTGGAATTCGAGGTCGTGCTAGACGTCGCCGCGAAGCCCGCCTCCTGACGATTCCGCGATGGACTACCTGACCCGGGCCGATCGCCTGCTCTGTGCGGCGTACGGCGGCTGTGCGGTGGTCGCGCTCGTGCTCACCTGGTCGAACAACCTCGCGTTCTTCGCCGACGGGAGCATGAGCATCGTCGACTTCGTCAAGGGCGGCTACGTGAACGGTGCTGCGGCCTCGCTCACCAATGATTTGCTGCTGCTCGGCCTCGCGGTGTTCATCCTGATGTTCGTCGAGGCGCGCAGGCTCGGAATCCGGTTCGTCTGGGTCTACGTGATCCTGAGCTTTCTCGTCGCGATGAGCGTCGCGTTCCCGTTGTTCCTGATCGCCCGGCAGATTCGGATCGCCCAGACGCGGCGCGCCCGAACCGACGGGTAAAGGCTCGGCCGTATTGACGGCGGGTGCCAACGGGTGTCACAGTGCGAAGGATAAAACGCGATGGTGACGCGGTAATTCCGGTGTGATTCCGGAGCGGTCGCGCCACTGTGTTCCACGCACCAGGGGTGAGTTCTTCTAGACCCCGAGGGGCTCGTTCGAGTCCCGGTGCCGGAAAGCCAGACACCGGCACCGTCGCACCGACACTCGACGGGACGCGCATCCCTAGGAGGATTCGAATGGCCATCGCGCAGTCACCGAGCCGGGCAACCGATTCACTGGCAACCGTCCTCATCGCAGTAGGCGTCGTTCTTCTCGCATTGCTCACGCTGTACCTGGTCGGCTTCGACCAGGGCGTCATCTCCCGTGGCGGGATGTACCTGCATGAGCTGATGCACGATGGACGCCACCTGCTGGGTGTTCCGTGCCACTGATCGGATCACTGAAGACCCTGCTGCTACGCGGCCTGCTGGCCGGCCTCATCGCCGGTCTGCTGGCCGGTACAGTGGGTTTCTTCGTCGGCGAGCCGAAAGTGGAAGCCGCCATTGCCATCGAAGAGGCCCATTCCGCGCAGGGACATTCGCACGGCGACGCGGAAGAACCGTTGGTGAGCCGGTCCGGGCAGAAAGCGGGCCAGTTCCTCGCGCTCGGTCTCGCCGGTCTCGCGTTCGGCGCCATCTTCGCTTCGGTCGCGCACTTCGCGCGCCGGTACATCAACCTGACCGGACCGAAACTGGCGCTCGCGCTGGCGATCGGCGGCTGGGCCGCGATCGTGGCGGTGCCGTTCTTCAAGTACCCGGCAAATCCGCCCGCGGTAGGTGATCCGGACACCATCAACCAGCGCACCCTGCTGTGGGTCGCGGCGGTGCTGCTCGGCCTCGCGGCCGTCGGCATCGGCGCGTTCGTCTACAAAATGCTTGCCGCACAGCTCGATACCTTCCGATTGATCGCGGGTGTCGCGGCGTTCGTGCTGGTCACAGCGGTCGGTTACATCCTGCTGCCCGGCGTGAACGAGGTGAAGGCGGACTTCCCCGCCACCCTGCTGTGGCAGTTCCGGGCCGCGTCGCTGGCCGAATCGGCCACGCTGTGGGCCTGCTTGGGGCTCGGATTCGCGGCCCTCACCGAATTCGCGATGCGCACTAGCACTCCGGTACGAGACCGGGTCGCTACTGCGGGCTGATCCGGAGTTCGGCACCTCGAAGGCAGTGTCGTTCCTATGACCGGCACTGCCTTTTTCGTGTGGCCAGCACCGCTGCGCACCGACCATCCCCAACGGCCACCCCGCTCCGTATCGGTGGCATTCACCGGCCTCGTTGTCGCGCTGCTGTGCGGTGTCGGCGAGGCGCTCACCTATGTCACGGTGCGGCTCGACAGTCCGAACGCCGACGTCGGTTCCCTCGCGACCGGCCTGGCCGTCCGTGGCGCGATCTATCTGGTGGTCCTCGCGGTCGCCATCCGGATGGCTCACGGCGCCCGCTGGGCCCGCGTCGTCCTCACCTTCGGCATCGGCGTGGTTGGCTTGGCCTCACTGATCATCGAACCGTTGGCGGCCCTGTTGTCCGCCAAGGCAATCGGAGACCTCTTCCACAATCTCACGCCGACCGCTGTCATCACCGGGGCCTTCCGGATCGGACATGTCCTCGCCGTCCTGATCGCGATCCCCGCGATGTACTTCCCCGGCACCCGACGCTACTTTCGCGCGGCGGCATAGGGAGGCACGCAAGATCGCAAAACCACGTGGTTCCTCGCACACAGTCCGCGGACAGGTGTGCGAGGAACCTGGGTATTGCTAGGCGAGCGCTGCGTCGAGGCTGATGTGGTCGACCCCAGTCAGCGCCTTGCTGACCGGGCAGCCCGCCTTCGCGGCGGCGGCGGCCGCGGCGAAACCGTCGGCGTCCAGGCCGGAGACCTTGCCACGGACGGTCAGCTTGATGCCGCTGATCCGGAACCCGCCGTCCGGGTCCGGGCCGAGAGTCACATCGGCGGTGACATCCAGGCTCTCCGGGGTGCCGCCCGCGTTGGCGATCTGTGCCGAGAGAGCCATCGCGAAGCACGAGGAGTGCGCCGCCGCGATCAGCTCCTCCGGGCTGGTCGTGCCATCGGCATCCTCGGCGGCACGCTTGGGGAACGACACGTCGTACTTGCCGACTTCGGAGCTGGCCAGCTCGACCTGCCCGGAACCCTCCTGCAGGGTCCCGGTCCAAGCGGTGCGCGCGGTACGTGTGGGCATCACAGTCCTTTCAAATGATGTTCGAACTAGATCAGCTCGAACCTACCGCTCACTCGCCTCTCGGCGCATTCAGGCCATACAAGTCGGGTGCCGCGGCACTTGCGCTCAGGTCCTGCGTCGAGTGACTTGCTGCGTTTTGGGGTTCCCGGTGAGTTACCCATGTGCTCACGAAATCAGTTGTTGCGTGGGCTGCGCCTGACGCGGATGGGGCTTCGACCGAGCGCACGGACGCGGCCCGCAACCGCGCCAAGGTGCTCGCCGCGGCAGTCGAACTGTTCGCCACCCGCGACCCGTTACGACGGCACTGAGCAAACTGGCTCACTTCGCCATCCGTTCGACCGAGCATTGAGCGCTTTTTCGGAAACCCGGCAACATGCCCCGAACACCGAAACCGCTGACGAACTATTGTCGGCCAATTCAGGCCATATCCCGCCGGCGCACCAGCCACAGCGTGCCGCCGACGAAAATCGCCACATACACCACCAGCACGATCAACGATTCGGTCCGAGACAAGACATCGAGCACCCCTGGCGTCGCCGGACCCTGCACCGTCCGCATCGCCCCGGCCATCGAGCCGGCGGCCGTGCCAGGCAGGTGATCGGTGATCACCTTGATCGGCTCGAAAATGCCTGCCACGCCACGCAACAGATTCTCCACAACCAGCACCCAGACCAGACCGAGTCCGACGGCAAGCGCAGGTCCGCGGGCAATCGCGCCGATCAATACGCCCGCAAGCGTCCACATGCCGAGAATCGCTATCCCGGTGACGATTCCCCGCATCGCCTGACCGAAGCCGGGCAATGCCAGCGACTGCGATTGCGACGCCGCGATAATCGAGGCCACTCCGGTGTCCACCAGGAACGCGACGGACACGAGCGCGACCACCACAAATGCCAGACTCACCACCGCGCCACCGACCGCGGTAACCCGCGACGGACCCTGCGTGAGCACGGTTTTCCAAGTGCCCCAGCCATATCCGCTGCCGATGTTCAGCGCGCCGAGAATGAGCATCAGCGCCCCACCGAACATTGCCATGCCCTGGGTGAAGATTTCCGGTACAGCGCCAGGCAACATCTGGTGCAGCAGCGCATCTTTGGGCAATCCGTTCGACATCCGCGTGGATTCACCCGAGCTGTAGGCGAGGTAGTTGAACAGGTAGGAGAACGTGAGATTCAACAGAATCCAGGTGCCGAGAATGATCCAGAATGCCGGCCACTTACGCAGTCGCAGCATTTCCGCTTTGGTGCTTGCCACCAGGTCTTTCATTGCCTGACCGTTCATTTCGCCGCCTCCAGCTGCGTCATTTCGAAGAACACTTCCTCCAGGGACTTTTCGTCGACCCGCAGTTCCAGCAGATCCGCGCCCGCCTCGACCACCGCGCGGGCGACAGCGGGGGCGGCACCGACGCCGGACTCGATCCTGATGCCGCCCGCCGTCAGCATCGCGGCGTGCTCGCCGACCACCCGGCAGACCGCGGGGAAGGCCGCATCCAGCGGCTCGGCCCGCAGCAATAGCGAAGAGGCGCCGCGTAATTCGGCGACGGTGGACTGCACGAGCAGCTTGCCGCCGGAGATCACGCCGACCCGATCGCAGACCTCCTGTACCTCGCTGAGCATGTGGCTCGACAGCAGCACCGTGTGCCCATCACCGGCGAGAGCGGTGATCAGCTCCCGCATTTCGGCCATGCCCTGTGGGTCGAGCCCATTGGTCGGCTCGTCCAGGATCAGCAGATCGGGACGGCCGAGCAGCGCCGCACCGACGCCGAGCCGCTGCTTCATGCCGAGGGAGTAGGTGCGGAATTTGTCATCGGCCCGGCTGGAGAGACCGACCCGGTCCAGCGCGTCCTCGACGTCGGTCCGGTCGAGACCGCGGTATTTCGCGAGTACCCGCAGGTTGTCGCGGCCGGAGAGATAGGGGTAGAAGCCGGGGCCCTCGATGAGGACGCCGATCCGACGGACCGCCTCGGGATCGCCGGGTGCGTGCCCGAGCACGGTGGCGGTGCCGCCGCTGGGACGGATCAGCCCGACCAGCATTCGCAGCGTGGTCGTCTTGCCCGCCCCGTTCGGGCCGAGAAATCCGTAGATCTCGCCGGGCACGACGTTCATGTTCACGCCGTCGACGGCGGTGTGGGCGCCGTAGCGTTTGGTCAGCCCTGCGGTGACCACGATGGAATCTGTCATGCCTCGAGAATCTGCCTCCGACCAGGTCCGACACATCCGTCGCGCGGCGTCGTTCGACGTACGTAGCGCGGCATACGCGGACCCCGCCCGCGCCGCTGACCTGCGGTAACTGGCGGCTCCGACACGAAAACGCGGGCACACGCACGCCAGATCCGCCGGCAGACAGCTGGACGACGCAGGGGAACTTGCTGGTAGATCCCCCTTTCGTGGTGTCGTGCGACAGCCGCACACGCCGTAATCAGCAAATACGTAGCGCGGCGGACGTCTCGCGGCGTCCGGCCGAATAGGCTGCAAGGGTGAGCGCGCCAGGGGAATCGAAACATGGCTCCGTCGTTCGAGACTGGGGCCTTGCGTTCGTCGTCGCGGTGATCCAGCTCGTCGGAGGGCGCAATGCCAACGTGCGCCAGACCGGCGTGCATTCGCTGGACGTGCTCGGCTACGCGCTGCTGCTGGTCGGCCCCGCGGCGCTGATCCTGCGGCGGTCGCAGCCGCTACCGGTGCTGCTGGTGGCTATCGCCTCCTGCGTGATATACCTGCTGCGCGGCTACGGTTACGGCCCGATCTTCATTTCGCTGGTGATCGCCTTCATCACCGCGGCGGTCGCCGGATCACGCTGGTGGACTTACCCTCTCGTGCCGATCGGCTATATCGCGCTGGTCTGGCCGCTGCCCGCATTGATCGGGCATCCCGCCAATCCGTGGTTGGCGTTCGGGATGATCGCCTGGCTCGGTGTGCTGATCGCGGTGGCCGAGGGCATTCGGCAGCGGAAAGCAGTGCAGGTGGCGCGCAGACAGCGGGCCGAGGCCGCGCGTCGCGACGAGGAGGCGCAGCGGGAACGCCGTGCCAGCGAGCAGCGTCTCGCCATCGCGCGGGAGCTGCACGATGTGCTGGCGCACAGCCTTTCGCTGATCAATGTGCAGTCGTCGGTGGCATTGGAACTGTTCGACAAGAAGCCGGAACAGGCCGGGTCGGCGCTGGCGGCGATCAAAGCCGCGAGCAAGGACGCGCTGGCCGAGGTGCACACCCTCTTGAACGCGATCCGCACCGGCACCGCGACCGGCGCTGTCGACGACGTCCCCGCGCAGACAGCGCCCACGACCAACGGCAGCGGGCGTGGTTCCGCCGTCGGCCGCGGTCCCGGGCGTGATTCGAAGCGGGCCCAACGCAATTCGAGTGGCGCAGACCGCGTCTCGAACGAAGAGCAAGCACCCCCCGTCCGTCCTGCCCCGGCGCCACGGTCGCCCGCGCCTAGCATCGAAGACCTGGACACGCTGCTGCAACGCGCTCGGGCGGCGGGATTGACCGTGGACACCCGGGTCATCGGTGACGCGCACCGGCTGCCGAGCGTCATCGATGTGGCGGCAGCCCGGATCATCCAGGAATCGCTCACCAATGTGGTGCGGCACGCGCCGGGCGCTGCGGCCACGGTCACCGTTCGCTACACCGCGGACTCGGTCGACATCACCGTCGACAACACCCGACCCACCGGGACACAATCGAGGTCAGGAGGACCGAGCGGGGGCAACGGCATCATCGGCATGCGGGAACGCACGCACGCACTCGGCGGCGCACTCACTGCGGGTCCGCGGCCGAGCGGCGGGTTCCGGGTCGCGGCCAGGTTGCCGTCGCGGGTGCCCGCCGACACCGGCAGCCTGGGCGATTCCGCCGGGCAGGAGGGGCGATGAGCATTCGGGTTTTGGTCGCCGACGATCAGGCGCTGGTGCGCGGCGGTTTCGTCGCGCTACTCGAGGCCCAGGACGGGATCGAGGTGGTCGGCGAGGCGGACAACGGCGAACAGGCCGTCCGGATGACCCGCAGCCTCACCCCCGACGTGGTGTTGATGGACATCAGGATGCCGATTCTCGACGGACTCGCCGCCACCCGAATGATCGCCGAGGACCCGAAGCTCGCCGAGGTGCGGGTGGTCGTACTGACCACCTTCGAACTCGATGAATACGTCTTCGAGGCAATGCGGGCGGGCGCGACGGGCTTTCTGGTGAAGCACACCGAACCGGCCGACCTGGTCCGCGCCATCCGCGTCGTCGCGGCGGGCGACGCGCTGCTGTCCCCCGGCGTCACCCGCCGCCTCATCGCCGAATTCTCAGCGCACGCCAAACAGCCACCGCCCGCGGCCTTTTCGGAACTCACCGACCGCGAGCGCGAGGTGATGACCCTGGTCGCCGAGGGCCTCACCAACGCCGAAATCGGCGAACGCCTCTTCATGAGTCCCGCCACTGCCCGCACCCACGTCAGCCGGATCCTTATGAAGCTCGCCGCCCGCGACCGCACCCAATTGGTGGTCATGGCGTACGAAACCGGCCTGGTCCGCCCCGGCTGGCAATAGGGGCGACAGACCACAGCTACGCCTCCGCTGGGTGGTCAGCGATTACACCGAGGCAGTCGACCGCTCCCCGCTGGAGTACTCATGGTCGTCGGTGAATACCACGACGATGACGGTGCCGGACCATTCGCGCTCGTTGCTCCCGGCCTTTCGATCAGCTCCGGCAACACGTCCGCGACCGAGCTGAGGGACTGGCGCACCGCGACTGCAAATGTTGAGCAGTCATCGGTGACCCGCCATTGCGCGGAATTCCGTACGCGTCCAGGCGTAGGTCAGGTAACGACGCGCGGCAGATGTCCGGGTGGGGCGTGCGGCGCAGGCTTTCGGTATGAGCATCTTGCCCTAGGCCATCCAGGCACGAAAAGGCCCTCCCCTACTGATTTCCAGCGGGGAAGGGCCTTTCGAATGCGATCAGGGCTTACTCGCCCGAGGCTGCCGTCTCGGTCGCGCCCTCGCCTGCGGCGGTCAGCACGACCTCCGGCTTCTCCCCGGTGTCAGTCGACTTGGTCAGCTTCGTCTTACCGGTGAATGTGAACTTGGCATCCTCGCCCGAGCCTTCGCCGTCCCAGCCCTCGACGTCGACCACGATGGTCTGACCGGGACCGATCTCGCCGAAGAGGATCTTCTCCGAGAGCTGGTCCTCGATCTCGCGCTGGATGGTCCGGCGCAGCGGCCGGGCGCCGAGCACGGGGTCGAAGCCGCGCTTGGCCAGCAGCGCCTTGCCCTGCGGAGCCAGCTCGATCGCCATGTCCTTGTTCTTCAGCTGCTTGGCGACGCGGCCGATCATCAGGTCCACCATCTGCACGATCTGGTCGGTCGTGAGCTGGTGGAAGACGATCACGTCGTCGATGCGGTTGAGGAATTCGGGGCGGAAGTGCTTCTTCAGCTCGTCGTTGACCTTGAGCTTCATCCGCTCGTAGTTCGAGCCCTCGGCATTGCTCTGGGTGAAGCCCAGACCAACGGCCTTGGAGATGTCTGCGGTACCCAAGTTCGAGGTGAAGATCAGCACGGTGTTCTTGAAGTCGACCGTACGACCCTGGCCGTCGGTGAGACGACCATCCTCGAGGACCTGCAACAGGGTGTTGTAGATCTCCTGGTGCGCCTTTTCGATCTCGTCGAACAAAACCACGGAGAACGGCTTGCGGCGCACCTTTTCGGTGAGCTGGCCGCCCTCTTCGTAGCCGACGTACCCGGGAGGGGCACCGAACAGCCGAGATGCGGTGAAGCGGTCGTGGAACTCGCCCATGTCGATCTGGATGAGCGCGTCATCGTCGCCGAACAGGAAGTTCGCCAGCGCCTTGGACAGCTCGGTCTTACCGACACCGGACGGACCGGCGAAGATGAACGAGCCGGACGGACGCTTCGGATCCTTCAGGCCCGCCCGAGTGCGGCGGATCGCCTTGGAGACGGCCTTGACGGCATCCTCTTGGCCGATGATCCGCTTGTGGATCTCGTCCTCCATGCGGAGCAGACGGGTGGTCTCCTCCTCGGTGAGCTTGAAGACGGGGATGCCGGTCCAGTTGGCGAGCACCTCCGCGATCTGCTCGTCGTCGACCTCGGCAACCACGTCGAGATCACCGGAGCGCCACTGCTTTTCGCGCTCGGCGCGCTTGGCAACCAGCTGCTTTTCCTTGTCGCGCAGTCGCGCCGCCTTCTCGAAGTCCTGCGCGTCGATCGCGCTTTCCTTCTCCCGGCGCGCATCGGCGATCTTGTCGTCGAATTCGCGCAGGTCCGGCGGAGCGGTCATGCGACGGATGCGCATCCTGGCGCCCGCCTCGTCGATCAGGTCGATCGCCTTGTCCGGCAGGAAGCGGTCGTTGATGTAGCGGTCGGCCAGGGTCGCCGCGGCCACCAGCGCACCGTCGGTGATGGACACCCGGTGATGCGCCTCGTAGCGGTCGCGCAGACCCTTGAGGATGTTGATGGTGTGCTCGACCGTCGGCTCGCCCACCTGGACCGGCTGGAACCGGCGCTCCAAGGCGGCGTCCTTCTCGATGTACTTGCGGTACTCGTCGAGGGTGGTCGCACCGATGGTCTGCAGCTCGCCGCGGGCCAGCTTCGGCTTCAGGATCGAGGCCGCATCGATGGCGCCCTCGGCGGCACCCGCACCGACGAGCGTATGCAGCTCGTCGATGAACAGGATGATGTCGCCGCGGGTGTTGATCTCCTTGAGCACCTTCTTCAGGCGCTCCTCGAAATCACCGCGGTAGCGGCTGCCCGCGACCAGGGAGCCCAAGTCGAGGGTGTAGAGCTGCTTGTCCTTGAGCGTCTCCGGGACCTCGCCGTTGACGATGGCCTGTGCCAGGCCCTCGACCACGGCGGTCTTACCGACACCGGGCTCACCGATCAGCACTGGGTTGTTCTTGGTGCGGCGGCTCAGCACCTGCATCACGCGCTCGATTTCCTTCGAGCGGCCGATGACGGGGTCGAGCTTGCCCTCGAGCGCGGCCTGGGTCAGGTTGCGACCGAACTGGTCCAGCACCAGCGAGGTGGACGGAGTGCCCGCCTCACCGCGGGAACCGGACTCGACCGGCTCCTTGCCCTGGTATCCGGACAGCAGCTGGATGACCTGCTGACGCACGCGGTTGAGATCGGCACCCAGCTTGACCAGCACCTGGGCTGCCACGCCCTCACCCTCGCGGATGAGACCGAGCAGGATGTGCTCGGTGCCGATGTAGTTGTGGCCGAGTTGCAGCGCTTCGCGCAGACTCAGCTCCAGCACCTTCTTGGCACGCGGGGTGAACGGGATGTGACCGGAGGGAGCCTGCTGGCCCTGACCGATGATCTCCTCCACCTGGCTGCGCACACCCTCCAGCGAAATGCCAAGGGATTCCAGCGACTTCGCTGCGACACCCTCGCCCTCGTGGATCAACCCAAGCAGGATGTGCTCGGTGCCGATGTAGTTGTGGTTGAGCATCCGGGCCTCTTCTTGGGCCAGGACAACGACACGCCTCGCGCGGTCGGTGAACCTCTCGAACATCGCTCCCTCACTCTCCTGCTCCGACATCTTGGCGTCCGACGCTTCAGTTCGACTGTGCGTCAGCCTGCCATGAAGCCCGGGGGTTGCGGCCCCCGCCTCCACTCTAGTTGGCAGGGACAAAGCCGTCTCCGGTCCACCCTATTGCGGACCAGCGGCAGCACGGTCATTCACTCATAACGAAGGCGCCGCGGGATTCGTTTCCGCTGAGGTTTTGCCCTCAGCGAACAGGGCATCCAGCGCGGTCGCCGGGATCCGCCGATGCGGCCCGATGCCGCGGACTACCCGGTGAACGGCGGAACAACTCGCACCGGGCCGCAAGCGGGTGGCCCGGGTCGAGGGCAGTGAGCACGGAACCAGCGGCCCGTGGACTGCCGCGATCGCCACGTGGTCGGAGTAGTCCGGCCCACAGCCATCCTGGACCACGATACTGGTGACATTCGGTCTCTGGACGAATCCCAAGGTATACGGGACGACGATCTCGTCGTAGACGGTCACGATATTGGTATAGGTGATGCCGGGCACATAGACGCCGTCGCCGCTGAGCCAGGTCAGGAAGGGCGAGCCCTGGAGAAGTTGCGACCGCGCGGGTTACCCGGCGAGGGCGGACGCGGCGAGTCAGGCCAGGCGGTAGACCGGGGCGCCGAACTGACCGGATACCTGCGCCACCGAGAACTGGCCCGGTCCCGCCTGCTGAGCGAGGTAGCCACCATGCGCCGCCCCAGCTGCCGCCCCGGCCGCCGAAGCGGTGCCGCGGCCGTGCTGGATACCGGCGACGAACAGCGCGCCGCACAGCACCAGGAAGGCCAGCGTGTGCAGCACCGCGCGGACGATATTCCAACGGACCCAAGATGATTGGAAGTCGGCGCGGACCTGGGCCAGATCACCGATCGATGCCGGGTCGCCGGCCGCGGCGAGCTGGTTGTTCAGCGGGACATTCAGCCCGGAGGTCACTGCGAAGGCGATCACGTTGAGCGCCAGGGCAACTGCGATCCAGATCAGGACGGTGCGGTGGTCCTTGCCCAGATGTAGCGCCGCCGCGAGGATGGTGAACCCGACGGTGCCGAGGAACCCGATCATGAACCAGGGATTGATGATTACCACGTTGATCTTCTGCATCACGTCGATCATGGCGCGGTCATCGGTGCGGTTCAGTGCCGGCATCACCGAGTTCGCGTAAGCGTAGAAGAGACCGGCGATCAGGCCGGTCGCCAGCGTGGCTGCAACCAGAGCGGCGATTCGAAAGGCGGTCATGATTTTCTCCTGCCGAGGATCTGCCGGAGCCTTCATCGCTCCGTTTCATGACTCTTAGTCAACCGCCCACGGCCGTGACCAGCCATGGTTGAGCCGCTCGCCCGACTACGCGATCGTCTACGTCCGGGGCGCGGTGAACCAGCGGAAATACGGCTCAGAGATCCCGATCAGAGATGATGCCGCTCTGCATTGCCAAACCGGCCAGTCGGACTCTTTTTTGATTCTGCGGCAGACTTTCCACGCCGAACTTGGCGAACAGCGCACGCAGATGAGTCTTGATCGCATCGACGCTCAGAAAAAGTTCCTCGGCGATCTGCTGATTGGAAGCCGGGGTCGCAAAGCCCGCCCCGTGCTTGTACGGACGGCACAGCGCGATCAGCACCGAGCGCTGAGTCTCGGTGAGCGAGCGCAACGTTGGGATCGAACCAGTCGAAGTGCGGGTGGCATCGTCGACCACGCCCCCGAAATCGTGGAAGGACACCAGCGAGGTGCCGACCCGAATGCGATCGCCCGCCATCAGCCTGCGCCTGCCGGCCAAACGCTCGCCGTTGACGAACGTGCCATTGCGGGACAGACCATCGTCGACGATGGTCCACTGCGCCCCGAGATACTCGACGGCCGCATGCAGCCGGGACACCTCGGCGTCCCAGGGCAGCGCCAAATCGGCATGCGGGGAGCGACCTATGGTGACGCGCTGCTGGTCCGGGGTGAGCATGAACTCCTGTTGACGGCCCGAATCATCGATGAACCGCAACAAAGATCCGACAAATCCAGTCACTGTGCCGATCCCCATCTCTCCATACCGTCAGTGACATCATCTGCACGGTTCCATGGTGCCGCGTTCGGGTACGCCGAGCAAGATCGAGCCGACCGGGTGCGGCAACAAACAAGACTGCCGCCCGGGCGTCGCACGATTTGCCCGGGCGGCAGCGGAGAAAAAAGGGAACTAGGCCTTCGCGGCCTTGTTGTACGCGTCGGTGATGTCGGCCGAGATACGACCCCGCGCGGACACCTTGTGGCCATTACGGCGCGCCCACTCGCGAATTGCAGCACTTTGTTCACGATCGATGGAGACCCGGCTCTTGGGGCTACCCGGAGCAGCCGCCACAGCCTTGACCCGGCGCCGACCACTCACGCGCCGAGCACTCGAAACCCACTCTTCCAGCCCGTCGCGTAGCTTCGACGCATTTGCCGACGACAGGTCGATCTCGTACGACACACCGTCGATCGCAAACTCGATGGTCTCGTCCGCGATGGACTCACCATCGACATCGTCGATCAAGCTAACGGTGACCTTCTTTGCCATGAGATGAACGTCCTCTCGAAATCGTGCGACCCGCATACTAGGCCGATTACCCGAGGCAAGAATACTCCGAATTTCGAAAATTCCAAGACGGGGATCTCCGCTATGGAATCCGATGGTCAGCGGGTGACTGGACGCACAATTGGGAACAGTATCGTTTCGCGGATTCCCAATCCCGTCAGTGCCATCAACAACCGATCGATTCCCATACCCGTACCTGTTGTCGGCGGCATGCCGTGCTCCATCGCGGCGAGGAAGTCCTCATCCAACATCATCGCCTCATCATCACCCTGCGCGGCCAGCCGCGCCTGATCGACGAACCGCTCGCGCTGGATCACCGGATCGACCAACTCCGAATAGCCCGTTGCCAACTCGAAGCCGCGCACATAGAGGTCCCACTTCTCGGTAACTCCAGGCTTGCTCCGATGCTGCCTGGTCAGCGGCGATGTCTCTACTGGGAAGTCGCGCACGAATGTCGGCGCGTACAGCTTGTCGCCGTACTGATGTTCCCACAGTTCCTCGACCAGTTTGCCGTGGCCATAGCCCTTGTCCTCGGGAATTTCCAGACCGCCTCGATCGGCAAGTTCACGCAATTCCGCAACCGAAGTTTCCGGGGTGACCGAGACGCCGAGTGCATCAGACAGTGACGGGTACATCTCGACCGTAGACCACTCGCCGCGCAGATCATATTCGGTACCGTCCGCGAGGGTCACCACCTGCGTGCCGAACACCTCCTGCGCGACTTCCTGCACCAATTCTCGAGTCATGCGCGCGGAGTCATCGTAGGTACTGTATGCCTGGTACGTTTCCAGCATCGCAAACTCCGGAGAATGGGTGGAGTCCGACCCCTCGTTGCGGAAGTTCCTGTTGATCTCGAAGACCTGCTCGAGGCCACCGACCACGCAGCGCTTCAGGAACAGTTCCGGCGCAATTCGCAGGTAGAGGTCTATATCGAGCGCATTGGAATGCGTCACGAACGGCCTGGCCGCGGCGCCGCCGTGCAGCGTCTGCAGCATCGGCGTCTCGACCTCGAGGAAACCGCGACGCTCCAGCGCATCGCGCATCGCGCGCACGACGGCGACCCTGGTCCGCGCCATTTCCCTGGCCTCCGGACGCACGATCAGATCGACATAACGCTGCCGAACCCGCGACTCCTCGTTCATCTCCTTGTGCGCAACCGGCAGCGGGCGCAGCGACTTCGCCGACATGGACCAGGAATCGGCCATAACGCTCAATTCCCCGGTCCGCGACGAGATGACCTCGCCGTGCACGAATACGAAGTCACCGAGGTCCACATCGGTCTTCCAGGCCGCAAGCGCGTCGGCTCCGACGCCGTTGAGGCTGATCATCGCCTGCAGCTTGGTGCCGTCGCCCTCCTGCAGCGTCGCGAAACATAGCTTGCCGGTATTACGCATGAAAATGACGCGACCCACGACACCGACCTGCAGGCCGGTCTGGGTGTCGGGCTCCAGCTCCGGATAGGCCGCCCGAATTTCGGCGAGGGTATGTGTCCGCGGCACGACCACGGGATACGCCTCGCCGCCCTGGGCGAGCAGTCGCTCGCGCTTCTCCCGCCGAATCCTTATCTGTTCCGGGACGTCATCGGACGGGGGCGTGTTCGGGGTGCTCACATCCAGCAACACTAGCGGGCACCGGAAATCGTTTTGCGCGCCGCCCAGGCACTACCGCGGAGTAACAGTCCGGTATGGGTTCCGGCGCGCGTCGATGTCCGGTTTTGCGCAGGCTTCGGCCGCCCGATATGCCGGGTGATTACCGAAACCGGCTGCGCCCCCGCCTATTTCGAGATGGAATTAGCTGGTCCGCAATTACAGCGAGGCGAGCGCGTCGATGTCGCGGGCGAAGTGCGGGGCCCGGGTGCCGATGGTAAGCAGGCTCGCCGCCTTCATCGCTTGATAGCCACCGATCACATCGGTCGCCCGATGCAGACCGAGTTGCTGCAGTGCGGCGGCGGCGAGACTGGAGGTATAGCCCTCCGAGCAGATGACGATCCATTCCACATCGTGATCGGTGGCCAGCGCCAGGCGGGCGGAACTGGTCGGATCCAATCGCCATTCCAGGACATTCCGCTCGATCACCAGGGCGCCGGGCAGCGAGCCTTCGAGCCCACGCTGCGCCTGCGGCCGGATGTCTACCAGAATCGCCCCTCTGGCGAGCGCCTTCGGCAATTCGAAGGCATACATACGGTTCAGCTGGGCCCGCGCGTTCTCGAGCATCTGGTCGATGGTCAAACGGGTCATTACATATCACCTTCGGGCTGGTCGGTGAGGACGGTTCGGGTGCGCCGCAGGGTGCCGTGGCCGGTGACCTCGTAATAGGACATGGCGGTGAGCGGCGGGGAATAGGCATGCACGCTGAGTGTCGGATCGAGAGGACCGAGGGATTCGGCGGCGGTCTCATTTATCGGCAGGGGGCCGGCGGGAGCACGCATCACGTCATGCACCCAGCCGATCGGGAACGAGGCCTGATCACCTGCGGTGAGCGTGCGCAGCCGCAGTTCCGTTCCGTTCCAGCGATATTCGGAAAGGGCGCCGCTGAGCACGGTCAATGCGCCGAGAGATCCGGCATGATCGTGCAATTCGGTGGATTTGCCCGGGGTCCAGCTGATCAGCCAGACATCGACCTCGTCGTCGGCCAGCAGCCGAGTCGCCCAACGTTCGTCGGATGGCCACACGCCTTCGGCCGGGAGCAAATGGTCAAAGCGGCCGCTGCGCACATCCTCGGCGCCCTCGTCGGTCAGCCGAAGCAGATCGGCGGGACGCAACCGGGTCGCAAGCGCCCACGCGACGGCACGGTCGAGCGGCGGGGTTGCCGAAAAGGCATCCCGGGCAGAGGAGAATGAAAGAGCAGAAGAACGCATGAGCGAATCTCCAGAAGATGTGTCGACGGTCGAGGGACTTGGTCAGCCTCGAACGATCGAGGCCAGATCAGCCTCGACAACACTCCTGGGTGGTCACGCGGTTATGCACGGGAGCGAGTGTAGCAGACCCCCTTATCTTCACAGCGGTGGAAAGCCCGGTGACGGCGGAGCTGTCCATCAAACAGTTCCCTTGCGGCGCTGATTGCGTTCGTAGACCAGGCGCAGGCCGGTCAGTGTCAGATGCGGCTGGTGGTGGTCGATCGTTTCCGACTCGGGGACGATCAGCGGTGCACTCGCTCCGGTCGCGACGATCGCGACATCGTCACCGGCGAAGGCGTCGAATTCGTCGCGGATGCGATCGATCAGACCGTCCACCAGGCCGGCGAAACCGAAAATCGCGCCGGATTGAATGGCCTCCACGGAGTTCTTGCCGACCACCGAGCGCGGGCGCGCCAACTCGACCCGACGCAGCGCGGCCCGCTCGATCAGTGCCTCACTGGAAATCTCCACGCCCGGCGCGAGTACGCCGCCGAGGAATTCGCCCTTCGTCGACACCAGGTCCACGGTGGTCGCGGTGCCGAAATCGACCACGATCGCGGCGGTGCCGTACAGATGATGCGCGGCAAGGGTGTTCACGATGCGGTCGGCGCCGATTTCCTTGGGATTGTCGACGAGCAGCGGAATTCCGGTCCGCACACCAGGTTCCACCACGACGTGCGGCACATTGTCCCAATAGCGGGCGAGCATCGCGCGAATCTCGCGCAGCACCGGCGGCACCGTGGACAGCGCGGTCACCCCGACGATTTCCTCGACCTGCGGGCCGACCAGCCCGCGCACCTGCATGGCGAACTCGTCGGCGGTCAGCAGCGGATTGGAATGCATCCGCCAGTGCCGCACCAGCTTTGCGTGTGTCCCGCTACCCGAGAACAGGCCCAGCTCGATGCTGGTGTTGCGGACATCGATGGCCAGCAACATGGCTGTCAAACGACAGTCAGCGAGCGGGGGGTGACCAGGCCGGAGCCCTCCGGCGCATGGGCCGGGTCCGAGCCGAGGTCGGTCGGGCGATTGTGGTCATCGACGAACACGACCCTGGGGGCGTATTCGCGGATCTCGCACTCGTTCATCATCCCGTAGGCGATCAGGATGACCAGGTCGCCCGGGTGAACGAGATGGGCTGCGGCGCCGTTGATTCCGATCACGCCGGAGCCGCGTTCGCCCGCGATGACGTAGGTCTCGAGGCGGGCGCCGTTGTCGATATCGACGATGCAGACCTGCTCGCCCTCGAGCAGATCCGCAGCGTCGAGCAGATCCTGGTCGACGGTGACCGAACCGACGTAATGCAGGTCGGCGTGGGTCACCGTGGCGCGGTGGATCTTCGACTTCATCATAGTGCGCAACATCGTCGTCGCCTTTCCTAAATGTTGGCCTGAGCAGGCTGGGAATCGCCCGCGGCTCGGCGCGAATCGGGAAGCATGGGGTTGCCGCCGTCGATCGGGGCCCCGAGCGCAACGGAGGTGTTGTCGATCAGGCGGGTGGCGCCGACCTTGGCCGCGACGAGCAATCGAGCGTTTCCATTGGCCGGGGCGGGGCCGAGGGTCGAGGACCGCAGTGCGAGGTAATCGACGTCGATACCCGGGACGGCATCCAGGACCCCGCGGGCGGCGGCGAGCACGGCGTCCGCGCCGAGGCCGCCCGCATGCTTGCCAACGGCCAGCGCCGCCGACAGGGCCAGGGCCGATTCGCGCTGTGCCGCATCGAGATACCGGTTCCTGGAGGACAGCGCGAGGCCGTCCGGCTCGCGAACCGTCTGCAGCGGAACAATTTTCACGTCGAAGTTGAGGTCACGCACCAGCTCGCGAATCAGCGTCAGCTGCTGGTAATCCTTCTCGCCGAAGAATGCCTCGGTCGGGCGCGCGATCTGCAGCAGCTTGGCCACCACGGTCAGCACGCCCGCGAAATGGGTCGGGCGGCTCGCGCCTTCCAGCTCGGCGCCGAGTGGGCCGGGGTGCACGGTGGTCCGCATGCCGTCCGGGTACATATCGGACGCGCTCGGCGCGAATACCAATTCCACGCCCTCGTGGCGGAGCAGCTCGGCATCGGCATCCAGGGTGCGCGGGTATTTGTCGAGATCCTCGCCCGCACCGAACTGCAAGGGGTTCACGAAGATCGACACGATCACCACCTGGTTGGTCCGCTTGGCGCGGCGCACGATCTCCAGATGTCCCTCGTGCAGCGCGCCCATGGTCGGCACCAGACCGACGGTGCGCCCGACCCCGCGCAGGGCCTTCGACACGGCTTGTATCACCGCGGGATCGTGGTGCACGGTCAGCTCGCCGGGCCGGAAGGTGCCACGGAGTTTCGGATCCATCAGCGTCGTCCTTCCAACAGTTCGATCAGGGCGGGACTGGACTTGGCGCGCTCGGCAGTGCGCAACGACAGCGCACGATAGCCCGCGGCCAGCCTGGTATCGACGGATTCCAGCGCGGCCAGGTGCGCGGCAACCGCGTCCGCATCACCGCGCGCCACCGGACCGGTCAGCGCGGATTGGCCGCGGCGCAACGCATTGTCGAGAGCGGCCGAGGCCAGCGGGGCGAGCAGTCGCTCGGCCAGCCCGTTGGGCTGATCGTCGACGACCTGCTGGCCGAGCAGTCCCGGACCCGCCAGCGCAGTGCGAAGCGCATCTAGGGCGTCGATGATCACCGTGACGAGGTGATTGCTGCCGTGGGCCAGCGCGGCGTGATAGAGTTGGCGGTTGTGCTCCTGCACCCGCACCGGCTCGCCACCCATTTCGATAACCAGCGCCTGCGCGATGGCGAAACCGACCTCGTCGGCGGCGGTGATCCCGAAGCAGGCATTACCGATCCTGGCCAGGTCCTCATCGTGTCCGGTGAAGGTCATCGCGGGGTGAATCGCCAGCGGCAGCGCGCCGATATCGGCCAGCGGCGCGAGCACGCCGACACCATTGGCGCCGGAGGTGTGCGCCACGATGGTGCCGGGCCGGACCACACCGGCCGACGTCATACCGCGCACCAGCCCGGCCAATTCGGCGTCCGGCACCGCGAGCAGCAGCAACTCGCTGCGGGCCGCCACCTCTTCGACGGGCAGGATCTCGGAATCGGGCAGCCTGGTACGCGCCCGCTGCACGGAGGCATCGGAAATCGCGGCGACACCGAACACCACATGTCCGGCGCGCTCGAGTGCGGCGCCGAGTGCCGAGCCAACGCGTCCCGCCGAGACGATTCCGACCGTCAGGCGTGCGGGCGCCGGGTCGACGCCTGCAGGCTGGTTGCCGGAACTCACAGGCTGGTTGCCGGAACTCACAGGTTGGTTGCCAGAACTCGAGGTCAACGTTGTCCTCTCGAAGTGCGTTGGGCAGACATCCGTCCGCCGAGCGCTGATCCGTTCCAGTCCCGCCATGCGGGTACCGGACGTTACGTCACGAGGATATCGGCCGCGCGGAGGCCGATGCCATGGGACACCGTGGTGATGTGCACCGCAGTGGCGAATCGGCAGCAGGAATGCGGATCAGCGCCCGCCTCGACCGTTCTCCTCGGATTGTAGGTTCGCCATGATCTCGGCTACCGAAAGGCGGCGTGCGGAATCGCCCGTGTCCGCGTCGGGGTCGACGCGGCGGCGCCTGCGAGAGCTGGGCGTGCCGATGGTCGGCGCCGACGTGGTCGGCCAGGGCTGCGGGGTCGGGCGGCCCTGCGGCTGCACCGGGGCGGGGGGCTCTTGGGCGGCGACGGGCTCTTCGGTGGCGACGGGCTCTTCGGTGGCGGGGGGCTCTTCGGTGGCGGGAAGCACTTCGGTGGCGACGGGCTCTTCGGTGGCGGGAAGCACTTCGGTGAAAGCATCCGCCCAACCGGTCGGCGCCTGCAGCGGCTCGGTATGGCGATCGTAGGCGGTGTCGTCGTCGTTCTCCATCGGCACCACGGCGGTCTCGGCGGTTACCGGATCGTCGAAAGGGCTGGCGAACAGCGGCGGCTGCGGATGATCGGCGACGAACACCGGGGTGACGCTGCTGCGTGGTTGCTGAGCCGCGACCGAGGCCCGGACGCCAGCATCCGCTGAGCTATCTTTCGCCGAATCGGCCACCGCACTGGTCAGCTCATGAATCCGGGTCGCATCGGCCCGAAGTGCGGGCCGTTCCATCGGCAGATCGCCGTCGAAGAGGCGCTGCAGACTCTGCCGGAGCACGGTGAGTTCGGCACGCAGCGCGGCCAGTTCGGAGGCGTCGGCGCCCACTTCTTCACGCACCCGCGCCTCGACGCCGAGCTCGTATTCCCGCCGGGCGGTGATCTCGCGCTCCAACTGGAGTTCGTACACCGTCTGCAGGTCGCGCACCTTGGCCTTGTCGATGGTGGCCTCTTTGCGATACCTCGTCGCCGCCAGCGCACCGACAACGGCCGCCCACAGGGCGGCCACCAAGCCGATTCGAACAAATTGCAGACTGTCGCTGAAAACCAGGAAAAAGCTGGCAACCAGACCGAGCAGAATCAAGACGCCGATGAACAATTTTCCCGCATCTTCCCGTAGCCGACGGGAAGTGCTGCTACGGGAGGGTGAAACCATGGACGCCAGGGTAGCTTGCATGGCGAGCCGCGCCCAGAATCTGGTGTGGTGATTCCGTCAATAATATTTGCTAAGTGGTTGCGGGATCGTCTGATGGGTCGTCGGGCGCCCGACAGCAATACTCGAGCCATAGTGCCGCAGCAACCAGTGCTACGCCCGCCAGCATTCCGACGATGGCGCTCGGACTATCCCCGGCGGCCGCGCGCAAATCGCCCCGCTGCGGAAATACCCAGCACAGGAAACCAAGCCAGACGCCGGCCGCGAGCGAACCGACCTGCACGGACGCCTTGGCCAGCGCGACCGCCTTTGCTGCGGTGATCGGATGCAGCTGATGCGTGCCGTCACCGATTTCGTGTTCGTTGATCCGAGACCGGATCACGAACGCCAGCGCCACCTCGATCGCGGCCACCGGATACAGCGACGCACCCGCGTAAACCGAGATCGGCGGGAAGATGCCGTACGCCATCCGGGTGGCGACCCACGCGATGACCGCGGCGACGACGACGTTCGCCACCAGATCCAGGATTCGAGTCGGCTTCAGCTTCACAGCACTGATCCCTCCGCGTGTGGGCCCGATCTGAGCAAGGAGAACTCGGTCGGCCGCACGCCCGCGCGCTCGGCTTCGTCGAGTCCGTCGAGCAGTACCCGCACCGGTCGCAGTGCGCCATCGACCTCGAGCACCGCGTCCGGCTCGACGTCCAGCCATGGGATCAGGACGAAGGCCCGATTGTGTGCCTGCGGGTGCGGCAGCGTCAGCGTCGGATCGTCGCTGCGGTACGGCGTTGCGCCTGCGGAGTCGGCGCACGAGATCACGTCGACGTCGAGAGTCCTTGCACCCCAACGCACCTCGCGCACGCGATCGGCATCCCGTTCCAACTCCTGGCCCCGGTGCAACCAGTGGAAGCAGCCGAAATCCGGATTATCCACCAGCACAACGGCATTCAGATAGTCATCCTGCTCGACCCCGCCCCACGGCGCGGTCGAATACACCGGCGACACCGCGACAACCTGCGACCCCAGGCCGTCGACCACGCTGCGCAGATGGCCGAGCCGATCGCCCAGGTTCGAGCCGATCGACAGCACGGCGCGGCTCAAAACCGCGCTCCTCTCGCGCAGCACGCCCCGCTACGGTCGCTCACGCCACCTTCTCCCGCTGCCGCGCGGAGACCACGCGAACGTCCGCGAAGGTGTACGGGATCGGCGCGGATGGTTTGTGCACCACCACCTCGACCGACTGGATGCGCGGGTCGGTCATCACGTCGTCGGCGATCTCGGACACCACTGTCTCGATGAGATTGCGCGGCGGGCCCTGGATGATCCGCACCGCGCGCTCGGCGAGCCGGCCGTAATCGATGGTGGCCGCGAGATCGTCGGAGGCCGCGGCGACGGAGAAATCCACCGACACCGTGAGGTCGACGACGAACTCCTGCCCGTCGCGGCGCTCGTGCTCGAAGACGCCGTGATGGCCGAAGGCGCGCAGGCCACGTAGCTCGATTCGGTCGCTCATCGGTCCGCTCCTCGCGAGTTCTGCCTGGTAGCGCGCTGCCAGGCGTCAGTGACAGCAATAGCATCCAGCGAGGCGCGGACATCGTGCACCCGGACACCCCAGGCGCCGTGTTGCGCGGCCAGCGCCGAGATGGTGGCGGTCGCGGTTTCCCGGCCGTCCGGCGGGCGCGGGCCTGCGGCATCGGCGAGCAGGGCGCCGAGGAAACGTTTGCGGGACGCACCGATGAGAATCGGCAGGCCGTTGCCGACAAGCTCGGGTAGCGCGCCGAGCAACTCCCAATTGTGTTCGGCGTTCTTGGCGAAGCCGAGGCCGGGATCCAGGATCAGCCGCGACGAATCGACACCTGCGGCGATGGCCATATCCACCTGTGCGGACAATTCCGCGAGCACCTCGGCGACCACATCGTCATAATGGTCGGCCGGGCCGGTGTGCCGGTAGTCGGCACCGGCCCGCCAGTGCATGAGGATCCACGGGGCATCCGCTGCCGCAACGACTTTCACCATATCGTGGTCGGCGCGACCGCCTGAGACGTCGTTCACCACGGACACCCCGGCCGCGAGCGCGGCCTCGGCCACGCTCGCCCGCATGGTGTCGACACTGGTCGGCACTCCCGCGGCAACAAGACCGCGGATCACCGGCACCACCCGCGCCGCCTCGGCCTCCGGATCGATACGCACCGCACCGGGCCGGGTCGATTCGCCGCCGACATCGATGATGTCGGCACCGGTCTCGAACAGCTCGACGCCGTGCGCGATGGCAAGTTCGGGATCCAGATAGCGGCCACCGTCGGAGAAGGAATCACTGGTGACGTTCACGACGCCCATCACCACGCAGGAGCGGCCGCTCGCGAACCGGAGACCGGACACCGCGAACTCGCTCACTTCCGCAGAATGAGATCGAGGGCCTCGGCACGCGAGGCGGCATTGGTTTGCAACAGGCCGCGCACCGCTGAGGTCGTGGTGCTGGCGCCGGGCTTGCGGATACCGCGCATCGCCATGCACAGGTGCTCGGCCTCGACCACCACGATGGCGCCGCGCGGATCCAGCTTGCGCATGACGGCATCGGCGACCTGACTGGTCAGCCGTTCCTGCACCTGCGGGCGCTTGGAGTACAGATCGACCAGCCTGGCCAGCTTCGACAGCCCGGTCACCCGACCGTGCGTGCCGGGGATGTAGCCGACGTGCGCGACACCGTGGAACGACACCAGGTGATGTTCGCAGGTGGAGTACATCGGGATATCGCGCACCAGCACGAGCTCCTGATGGCCCTCGTCGAACGTGGTGTTCAGCACCGAATCCGGCTCGACATAGAGGCCGGCGAACATCTCGCGGTAGGCGCGCGCGACGCGGGCCGGGGTGTCGATCAGCCCCGGACGATCGGGATTTTCACCGACCGCGATCAGCAGTTCTCGGATCGCGGCCTCGGCACGAGGCTGATCGAACAGGCTTCCGGTCTCCAGCGCGACGAGATCCGGCGTGGCCACCGCCGATCCGGAACCGTTCCGCTCACCACTGCCCGACCGGCCGTTGTCGGACCCGCTGCTGTCGGACCCGCTAGTGTCGGACCCGCTGCTGTCGGACTCGGCTAGTGCGTGGCCGCCGACGTGATTCTTGGCCGACAATCGAGGACACCTCCAAATCTCGGGCGCCGGCAATTACTCGGCACCCCGATGGCCGAGCCTAATCGTCAATGGTCAGTGCCGACCGTTCGGTCCATCCCAATCGTGGTTCTCGCCCTCGTTGTTCGGGTTGCCCCGCCCCGGCTCGTCGTAGCCGCCCTGGTCGTTACCGCGGCCCGCACCGGGCTGTCCGCCCGACGGCTGACCCCACGGCTGCTGATAGCCGTGCCGCGACTGCGGTTCACCCTGTCCCTGCCTGCCGCCGTAACCCGGCTGCCCGGACTGCTGCTGCGGCTCGTCGCGCGGCGGCCAGCCCGGGGCCGACCAACCGGCCGGGGCGCCGTAATCCGGCCGCGAGCCGTGTGTCCCGCCACCCTGCCGCGGGTACGCGGCGTCGGGGGCCTGCGGCAGCGGGTAACCGCCCGCAGGCGGCGCGGGGTAGCCGTACTGCGGGTTCTGGTAACCGGCGTCGGGGTAGCCGTTGGCCGCTGCCGCCGCGGGCAGTGGCGGCAGCACCGACTCCTCCGGAGGCCACGGCTCGCCACGCTCGGCGGCCAGCTCGCCCGGCGTCTTCACCGGCGGCTTGTCCGAGGGCAGCCGGTCACCGAAATCGTTGAACGCGGTGATCCGCGGCCGCTTGTCCACCGCGGCGAGGATCTGCTCGAGATCCTTGCGGTGCAGCGTCTCTCGTTCCAGCAGCGCGGTGGCCAGGTCGTCGAGCACGTCGCGGTACTCGTTGAGGATCGCCCATGCCTCGGTGTGCGCGGCCTCGATCAGGTTGCGCACCTCCTCGTCGATGGCGCCCGCGACCTCGTGCGAGTAATCCGAGCTCATACCCATCGAGCGACCCAGGAACGGGTCGCCCTGCTCCTGGCCGTAGCGCACCGCGCCGAGGCGCGCGCTCATGCCGTATTCGGTGACCATCGCGCGCGCGATCTTGGTGGCCTGGTCGATATCGGAGGAGGCGCCGGTGGTCGGCTCGTGGAACACCAGTTCCTCGGCCGCACGGCCACCCATCGCCATGACCAGACGCGCGATCATCTCCGAGCGGGTCATCAGACCCTTGTCGTCCTCGGGCACCGTCATGGCGTGGCCGCCGGTGCGACCGCGGGCCAGGATGGTGACCTTGTAGACCGGCTCGATATCCGGCATCGCCCACGCGGCCAGGGTGTGCCCGCCCTCGTGGTAAGCGGTGATCTTCTTCTCGTGCTCGCTGATGATGCGGCTCTTGCGACGCGGGCCGCCGACCACGCGGTCCACCGATTCCTCGAGCTGCTCGCTGGTGATCACCGCGCCGTTTTCACGCGCAGTGAGCAGGGCGGCCTCGTTGATCACGTTGGCCAAGTCGGCGCCGGACATACCGACGGTGCGCTTGGCCAGACCGTCCAGGTCGGCGTCGGGCGAGATCGGCTTGCCCTGCGAGTGCACCCGCAGGATCGCGCGACGACCCGCCAGATCGGGGTTGCCGACCGGGATCTGCCGGTCGAACCGGCCCGGGCGCAGCAGCGCGGGATCGAGGATGTCGGGACGGTTGGTCGCCGCGATCAGGATCACACCGGTGCGATCACCGAAACCGTCCATCTCGACCAGCAGCTGGTTGAGGGTCTGCTCACGCTCGTCGTGACCGCCGCCGAGGCCGGCGCCGCGCTGGCGTCCGACCGCGTCGATCTCGTCGACGAAGACGATGCACGGGCTGTTCTGCTTGGCCTGCTCGAACAGGTCACGCACCCGGGAGGCGCCGACACCGACGAACATCTCGACGAAGTCCGAACCGGAGATGGTGAAGAATGGCACGCCGGCCTCGCCCGCGACGGCGCGGGCCAGCAGCGTCTTACCGGTGCCGGGCGGACCGTAGAGCAGCACGCCCTTCGGGATCTTCGCGCCGAGGGCCTGGTAGCGAACCGGGTTCTGCAGGAAGTCTTTGATTTCGTAGAGCTCTTCAACGGCCTCGTCGGCGCCGGCCACGTCCCCGAACGTGGTCTTGGGCATGTCCTTGGACAGCTGCTTGGCCTTCGATTTACCGAAGCCCATCATGCCGCCGCGACCACCGCCCTGCATTCGGGACATCACGAAGATGAACAGTCCGAGCAGGATCACCATCGGCAGCACGAACAGGAGTATCTGAGTAAACCAGCTGTCCTGTTTGACCACGGTATTGAAGGGCGCGCCGGATTTCTGCACGGCGTCGAAGACCTGCGCGGACGACTCACTGCCGCCCGGGTACTTGGCGATGATCTTCTTGGAGCCGCTGGTTGCGTCGTTGCCGTTGTTCAGCTCGATACGCAGCTGCTGCTCGCGGTCGTCGATCTGGACGTTCTTGACGTTGCTCTTGTCGTTCAGCTGAGTCAACGCCACCGAGGTGTCGACGCTCTTCCAGCCGCGCGTGTCGTTGCCGAAGTAGCTGAACGCATAGATTACGAGCAAAATACTCGAGACTATGGCCAGGGTGCGAAACACTGTCTTGCGGTTCATAGAGCGTAGGCCGGGCGGCCAGTCCTTTCCGGTGTGTCTCCGGTGCATGCCTAGCGACGCGTCCGGGTCCGGTTGGTTCGGATGCGGACATGCCACGTTACCGCGTACGGTCTACTCGATACATCGCGCAGTTCGGCAGTTGGTTCGGCAGTTGATGCAGTTCGACAGGTAAACGGCCGGGGAACGACGGTGGTTCCCGATGTCTCCGGTCTGGTTACTCCAAGTGGTCACAATCATGGCATGTTCGGCCTATCGTGAGCGACGACACAACAAAAGCGCAGGGGGTATGGACATAGTCGAGCTACGGACACCCACAGCGATATTGCGGCACGGACGCGGACGATTGGTGGTGCTGCGGCCGGGCACCGACGGTGAGCGGGTCCTGGATGTGCCGGTCACAGACCTGCTGAAGGTCCGGCTGAACCGGCGCGCCGACGACGCCGTCGTGATCGAGATCTACCTGCGATACCCGACACCGGTGCTCACGGGCGTGCCGGCAGACCGCACCCCGCTACCGGTATTGATAGCCGAACACGATGTCCCCGCGGCGACCGAGATGGTCGACCGGATCAATGGTCAGATCCTGGCCTCCCAGCGCATCGATGTGGCCGCCCCCGATCTGAAGCCGCCCGCCCCGACCTGGGGCAGGACCGGGCCGACCCGGGCGGACGTGGATCGCGCGGTGCGCCGGATGGCACCCAAGGGGGAGGCGAAGTCGGCGATAGCCGCCTTGCATCGCTATGTCACGGCTGATGAATACGTGCTGGAGACCGCGATCACGGTGGCCCACCCGCCCGCGGGCAATGGACCCGGGCTGCTGGCCGCGACGACCGGACGGCTCCTATTCATCTCCATCGGCGCGGGCTCGCGGTATGCGCATGAACTACCGATCCCCGCTGTCCTCTGGGCCCGCACCACCGAGGGCGCCGCAGTGGCGCCGGGTGAGATCGGCGCGGTCCGCGGCGAGACCGGCATCGACGTGCACGACGGCAATGTCACGCTGCATTTCGCCGGGAGCGATCGCGCCGACACCGAGCGGGTCACCTGTGCGGTGAATTTCGCGGTCCGGCGCGATTCCGCCGACGGTGCGGCGGGACCGGCCGACCCGGGCGTCGCCCAGCTGTATTCCGAATGGGAACTTCTGGTCGAGCGGCATTCGCTCGGCATGGTGGACGACGCCCAGTTCCAGCGCTACGGGCGCGGAATCCTGCGGTCACTCCCCGACGGGAACTGATTGCAGGCCGATCCGCCGCCACGGGCTCGTCGGTCGGGTCCACAGGCGCAGCAGTTCCATGCGCCGATCCACGCCGCCGTTCTTGAGTTCGGCCAGGTCCTCACAGGCCTGCCAGTAGGTCCAGCCCGTCAGGTAGGCGTCGCCGAATTGGCGCCAGTTCTGGTATTTGCGCTGTGCGAGCGGCAGCGCGCGGGCCAGATAGTCCCAGGCGACGTCGACGTCGAGATAGCCTGCGGTGAAAGCCATTCGGGCCACCGCGATCACCCTGGCCAGATCCCAGGCATGGATATCGCTCGGCAGCGGGCGGGCCAGATGATCGGTGAATCCGATCTTGATCGCCTGTGACCAGATGTCGTAGTCGCGGACCAGCGCCTCGGGGTTGTCCATGCCGCGGAACGAGCCGACCTGACGAAGGAAGGCGCGGTGCCGATCGGCACGCTCGCCGAACCGGTCCCGCTCGCTGGCATTGATCGAGGCCATCACCAACGGATGCACCATCGCGTACAGCGGCGAGTGCATACCGTCGAGCAGTTGTTCCATCGATGCCCGAGCCTCGGTGCCGTCGGTGATGCCCCAGGCGCCGGTCAGGGTATCGATGGCGAGTTCACGGCGGTCGCCGAGCGGGTGGTTACGTTCGGGGCCGAGCAACAGTGCGTCGTGGAACGCGTCCCATCGGGCCGAATAGAAGGCGCCGAGCGCCAACGACCGCAGTTCGTCGTCGGTCACCGCGGCCCCGGACCAGTGGTCTTCCTCCCGCTTGTCCAGCTCTTCGTAGGGGAAAGTGGTCAGGGTGGGTACACCGCGGGCGGACATGCTTTCGATTCTTCCCCATCGATCTGGTCAGGGCTCGTGTAATCGCCGACCGAGTCCGCACAAATGTTCTCGGCCTGCCGCATAGCGGGACAGAGGGCTAATGTGCACCCATGAGTAGCAACATCACCCTCCTCCGCGGCCTGGAGCCTGCGCCTACCGAGCAGGAAATCTATGCCGCCGCACTACAGTACGTGCGCACGGTCGGTGGCGTGTCCGGCCTGAGCAGTACCACGAAAGTCGCTGTCGACAAGGCCGTAGCGGCCATTGCGGCGGCGACCACGCAGTTGCTTGCGGATCTGCCCGACGGCCGAGTCGCGCCGACCACCGAGCCACCGCTGCGCCGCAACGGTGCGGGCGAATCCGCAGAGTAAACGGTCTCAGCGTTCTACGTTCGACGCACCCGGCTCATGGCAATGCATCGACGCCGTAGGTGGCGACGCAGGTCAGGGCGAGGGCCAGCGGCAGGCTGCGCTCTTCGATGGGATGACCCAGCAGTTCCTCGATGCGCTGGATCCGGTAGCGGACCGTGTTCTTGTGCACCCCAAGCAGTTTCGCCGCGGCCTCCGGGCTGCGATGGCTCTTCAGATAGGCGTGCAACGTCTCGCGCAAGCGTGCGGCATTGGTGTCTCGCCCTGCCAGCGCGCGCAACTCTCTGCCGATCAGACCGCGCATCGCGGCGTCGTCGGCGCCAGCCAGATGTGCGATCTCCACCTCGCGATAACCGGTGACCCGATCAGCTCCTACAGCTCCGCGCTCGGCGACCTGCCTGGCCGCGACCGCCTCGCGATGACTCTGCCGAAATCCGGCGACCTGCGCCGCGGGCACCCCGAAGGCGACCCGCACCGGCGGTTCGATCTGCCCGAGCGCGATCCGCTCGAGCCTGCCCGGCACAGCCAACTCGGTACTGTGCGTCTCATCGTCCAAGCCCGCCCAGGCCCACATGCCGCTGGCTCCGGACGGCACGGTGAGCACCCGGCTGCTGCCGAGCGCCGTGGCCAGCCGCGCCGCGACCCCGTCCAGCAGGCCACTCATGTCGCTGTCGCCGCCCGCGGGCTCGTCGGTCCACAGCACGAACGCCAGATGCTGTTGGGCGAGCCGATAGCCGAGCCGGACGGAGGCCTGGTCGATATCGAGTTCGTCCCCGGTGAGTAGGGCACGCACCGTCTCGGTACGCCGATTGAGTGCGGCGCGCAGAACCCGTTCGCGCTCATCCATGTAGGTGTCCGTCAGCAACTCCACCGAGGTGCTGACCCATTTCGTGGAGCGTTCGAAGAGCAGCAGCAGCACAGCCCGCTCGATCTCGTAGGGCGCTTTGCGTGCGTCGACCGCCTCGGTCATGTACTCCAGCACCGCTTCCTGGCCCACGTGGTAGGTGCGCAGCAGCAGTCGCAGATCGAATCCGCGTCGCGCGAGCGTCCGCGCGAAGGCATGCACCTCCTCGGGCAACGTGAATTCGAAGACATCGTGGGTGATGCCGGTCAGCCCGTTCCTGACGTGCGCGCGAGTGCTGGCCGCGAGGTCGTGCTGGATATCGCGGTCGGCCAGCTCCGGAATGCGCGCGAGGATCGCGGCGTCCAAGCGCTCGACGACCTGTTCCAGGGTCTCGGTCCGCATCGTCTCGGAGACGTACTCGGCCAGCCAGTCCCGGACCACCTCGCCGTTCGGTCCGATCGCACCGGGTGAGACGAGGGCCATCATTCCTCCGAATTGTGCTCATGAAACAAAAGTGGCCGCATTAGTTGACAAATCGGTCTAAGACAGTCGCTCGGAATTGTGTCACGATCATAGGACAGTGAACTGATTCACAGTATTTGGGCGTTCACAGCACAACGTCAGTGGGAGAACAGCAGTGACCAACACCGAACCCGCGCCAGGCGCGGCCAAGAAGACTCCAGCACGCAAGGCGGCCCCGAAGGCCCCGGCACCCAAGGCGACAGCCGAGACCGCTGCCGTAATCGAGGTGCGCAATCCCGGCACCGGGGAGCTCGTCGGTACCGTGCCCAACGAGACGGCCGACGCGGTCGCGGCCAAGGTGCGCGAGCTTCGGCTCTACCAGCCGGAGTGGGAGGCCATCGGTCCGGACGGCCGCAAGGAATGGCTGCTCGAGCTGCAGGACTGGTTGGTCGACAACACCGAACACCTCGCCGACGTGCTGCAGTCCGAAACGAGTAAGCCGCGCGTCGACGCCCTCATCGATCCCGCGTTCTCGGTCGATCTGACCGGTTACTACGCGCGTCGCGCGGCGAAGTTCCTCGCCGACGAGCACCCGTCACCACACAGCCCGCTGGCTCGGGTCAAGAAGCTCACCACGGTGTTCAAGCCGTATCCGGTGGTCGGCATCATCACGCCGTGGAACTTCCCGTTGGCCATGCCGGTAATCGACGTGATTCCCGCGCTCGCCGCGGGCGCCGCCGTCATACTCAAGCCCTCCGAGGTGACCCCGCTGTCCGCACTCGAACTGGCCCGCGGCTGGGCCGAGATCGGCGCGCCGCCGGTGTTCGCCGTGGTCACCGGTGCGGGCGCGACCGGCGCCGCAGTGGTCGAGAACGCCGACTACATCCAGTTCACCGGCTCGACGGCCACCGGCCGCAAGATCGCCGCGGCCTGCGTCGAGCGGTTGATCCCCTACAGCCTGGAGCTGGGCGGTAAGGATCCGGCCATCGTGCTCGCCGACGCCGACATCGACCGCGCCGCGCACGGCATCGCGTTCGGCGGCATGTTCAACGCCGGTCAGGTCTGTATCTCGGTGGAACGCGTGTACGTGGAAGCGCCGGTCTACGACCAGTTCGTCACCAAGCTGACCGCGGCGGTCAAGGAGCTGCGCCAGGGTATCGACGGCCGCGAGTCCAAGCACGATGTCGGCGCGCTGGCCAATGAGAGCCAGGTGCGGATTGTGCAGCGGCACGTCGACGAGGCCGTCGCGGCCGGAGCCAAGGTGCTTACCGGCGGCAAGCGCACCGGTGTCGGCACCTTCTTCGAGCCGACCGTGCTGGTGGACGTCGACCACACGATGTCGTGCATCAACGAGGAGACCTTCGGCCCGACCCTGCCCGTGGTGAAGGTCGCCGACGAGGCCGAGGCGGTTCGGCTGGCCAATGATTCGATCTATGGGCTGTCGGCTTCGGTGTGGACCGGCGATAAGGACCGCGGCGAACGTGTTGCGCGCCAACTGAATGCGGGCGCGGTGAATATCAACGACGTCTTCGCCAACCTGTTCAACTTCGCGCTGCCGATGGGCGGCTGGGGTCAGTCCGGCGTCGGCGCCCGCTGGGGCGGCGCGAGCGGCGTCCGTAAGTACTGCCGCCAGAAGGCGATCACCAAGCCGATACTGCCGACCCAGCAGAAGGAGCTGATCTGGTTTCCGTACCAGATGCCCAAGCTGCTGGTCGCGATCGGCGCGATGCGCGCGGCGGGCGCCCGTGGCCTGCGTCGCGTCGACATCCAGGCGCTGCGCAAGCTCAGGGGAGACAACAAGTGAGCGACTCGGCGAAGATCCGCAGCAAGGTCGTCGTCATTACCGGCGGCGCGCACGGCATCGGGCTGGCTACCTACAACGCCGTGGCGCCATCGCATATCGCGGGCGCGACGCTCGGGTTCGGTCGGCCGATGGCGTCCACCCGACAGCGCAAAACCTGTTTGTGACCAATATCACTATCTGCCGCGATAATGGCCCCCGCTAGCCCCGAGGCCGATTTCTCGCCGGTGGCTGGTCGACGCCGAATACGCGACCGCACGCCGGCGCCACGGCATGCCAGCCTCCATCGTCGCTGGTCATATGCCCATTAAGGACCGGTCTAGCAACGCGGCTGGTGACTGCGGGATGTTCGCCGGCTCGATAGTGCGAATGACCATGACAGGCAATATGCTGTCTCTAACAAACCCACCGACTGTTTCGGTGCCAGTATCCGAACTTTTCGGCCTGATAAGGCTGGAAATTCAGGACCGATTCTGATAGCAAGAGGCTATGGACCCGCATTTGCGCGACCTGCGTTATTTCGTCGCTGTCGCTGAGGAACTGCATTTCACCAACGCCGCGCAGCGGCTGCACATCGCTCAACCCACCCTGTCGCGTCAGATTCGTCAGCTGGAACGCCAGCTCGACGTGGTCCTGTTCGACCGCAACCAGCGCAGCGTCGCGCTGACCGTCGCGGGCAAGGAATTGCTCGAAGGCGCCCGCAAGATCCTGGAGTTGTGGGAGGTCACCAACGTTTCGCTGCAGGAGGCGGGTGAGGTGCTGCGCGTCGGCATCCAATCCGCGCTCGGCCGCGGTCTGCTCAGCGATCTGGAAAGTTCGAGCGGGCATCGACTCGCGCTGCACGCGGCGTCCTGGACCGACCCGTCCAGCGGGCTGGCCGGGCGCCAGGCCGACCTGGCCCTGGTCTGGCTGCCGTTACCCGATCCGAACCGCTACCGCTGGCAGGTGCTGCGCACCGAGCCACGCTGGGTGCTGCTACCGGAGAACCATCCGCTGGCCGATCAGGAGAGCATCGATTTCGCCGATCTGCTCGACGAGCCGTTCATCGCGCTACCCACCGAAGCGGGTGCGGTGCGCGACTTCTGGCTCGGCAACGATGCCCGCAACGGACGTCACCCGAAGATCGGCGCGGAGGCGGCGACTCCGGAGGACAAGCTGGAGGCCGTGAGCCTCGGTCTCGGCGTTTGCCTGCTCGCCGAGAATAATGTGCCGATGTACCGCTGGCCAGGTCTGACCGCGCGTCCAGTGACCGGACTCGCGCCGTGCGCGCTGGCGGTCGCGTGGCGGACCGACGATAATCGCCCGACCATTCTCGAGTTCGCCGGTCGCGCTGCCGATGGCGGCTTCTCCGCGCAGACGTCGGCCGTCACCGGCTAACTCTGCGGCGCGGTGCGCTCCCACGGGTGCAGCGCTTCCAATTGCGCGGACAGGCGCAACAGGGTCGATTCACTGCCGGGTGGCCCCGCGAGCTGCGCGGCCACCGGCGTGCCCGACTTCGGGTGCATCCCCATCGGCACCGAGACGGCGGGCCAGCCGACCATGTTCCACAGCGGCGTGAACGGTGAAAACCGGGAGCTGGTAACGACATTGGCCAGCCAGCCTCTGGTGTGCCAGGCCCTGGCCTTGGGTGGCGGGGCGGCGAGGGTCGGTGTGATCACCACGTCGTAGTGCTCGAAGAATTCCAGCAGTCGCGCCTCTACCCGATCGATCTGGCCGGGGCAGATCAGGCGCAGGCGCTGCACCAGCCTGCCGAGCGCGAGGTGGCGGCGGGTGCGCGGTTGTAGTCGTTCCGGGTGGGCGAGCGTCGCGGCGTCGCGGGTACCGACGGCTAGCCAGCGCAGGAAGACCGAAATGATCGACTCGCCATAGGGCAGGGTCGTTGGCTCCACGAGGTGTCCGGCCGCGGTGGCGACCGATCCAGCGGTGCGGGCTGCCGCGGTCCAATGTCGATCGACGCGGAAGAAACGGGATGGTGGCGCCACGGCCATCCCGATGCGTAGTCGGCCAGGTGGATCGATCTCGGCTAGGTCCGGTCGGGCCGCCATCACCGAGAGGGTCAGCGCCGCGTCACCGACGGTGGTTGCGAGAACACCGTTTTCGACCATGCCCGCCCATGAGTCGATGCCGATCTCGGCCGGAACGGTATGGCGACCCGGCTTGATCCCGAACACCCCGCAGCAGGCCGCCGGGATGCGCACCGAACCGAGCCCGTCGTTGCCGTGCGCCACCGGCACCAACCCGGCCGCGACCGCTGCCGCCGAACCACCGGACGAGCCGCCGGTGCTGCGGGCGGTGTTCCACGGGTTGCGGGTGATGCGGCCCTCACCGTCGGTCATCGCCCACAGGCCGAGTTCGGGCACCGCCGTCAGCCCGACGATTACCGCGCCCGCTGCGCGCAGCCTGCGCACCACCGGGTGGTCGGCGGTCGCCGGGCGGGTGTCGGTGGCGGCCGAACCGGACAGGTTCGTCTCGCCTTCGACCGCGAGATTGTGTTTGATCGCGATGGGCACACCGGCCAGCGGAAGCACGTCCAGATCGGCGCGTTGCTCGAGGGCCAGCGCCTCGGCCTTCGCCTTGGCGGAGCGAACCACGGTGAATGCGTTCAACTTCCGAGTGTCGGCGGCGATACGCTCCAGGGTCGCGTCGAGGATTTCGGTCGGTGTCATCGAGCCGTCCCGTACGCCGGCCGCGATGGTGGCGGCGTGGCCACGTAACGCGGCGCCCATGGGCACCTCCTGGGCGGCTACTGTTGGCGGGGCGGTCGTGTTCGTCGCGGCCGGTTCCGTCACCGCGGAACCGTCTGCCACCGCTATGGCCTCATTCTGCATGTGCTGGTTTGCCCCCGTCGCATCGTTGTCGAAATCGGGTGATCCGCTGTTGAGGCGCAAGTTATCATTCCGGGTGACTGCTCGGGGACAATGGCGTCGGGTGTGGCGGAATTTCTCCGTACATCCATCGACCGACCAGTGCGGATTCTTCGGTATCCGCCGAGCCACTAGGTCCGAGAATGAATGCGAATTCCGATAGAAGTTCCGAATCCACTTCGGGTTCCGCGACCGATGCGGGTCGGGGCGGCCGCCTGCTTCGAGCCGAATCGAACGCGGCGAAAGCCTTTGCCACCGCATGGAAATCCGCGGCGCGAGAATCCACCGGGAGCCCGCCGCAGATTGCCGACTACCTGCCCGACGCGCAGACCCTGCGGCAAGAGGCGCTGCTCGAATTGATTCGCGTCGATCTGCGGCACCGGTGGGTGCACCGAACCGAGACCGCGACACCGCGCAAGCGCTTGGCCGAATACTGTGCCGAGTTTCCCGAGCTCGAACCGGACAGCATTCCAGCCGGTCTGGTGTACGAGGAATTCGTCATCCGCAGGCACAGCGGCGACCGGGTGGATCCGCGGGAATGTCTGCGTGAATATCCACAGCAGGCGCCGGAACTGCGTGCGCTGCTCAACGCCGACGAGATAGACCAGAGCACGCGGCGGGCGGCGCTGGAGGATCCGACGCTGACCGCAACGGCCGAAACAGTGGCCAGGACCGTGGCCGCAGCAGAACTGAATCAAACCACCCAGTCCCTTCGTAATACACAGGTGACCCGCTCGTCCGTCGATCTCACCGGGACGGCGACCGCGATCCCGACCACCGTCGGGTCCGGTCCCGGGAACTTCGACGCGCTCGATCGGATCGAAATCGGCCAGCGAATCGATGATTTCGATCTGCTGACCGGTCTCGGCAGCGGTGCGTTCGCCCGGGTGTTCCTGGCTCGGCAGCGGTCCTTGCAGCGGCTGGTCGCGGTGAAGATCTCCGCCGACCATGGCACCGAGCCGCAGACCCTGGCCCAACTCGACCACGACTACATCGTGCGCGTCTTCGATCAGCGCCTGCTCGGCGCCGATCGGGAGCCCAACGGCGCCATCCGACGGCTGCGGTTGCTCTACATGCAGTTCCTACCCGGTGGCACGTTGCTCGGGGTGCTGCGCTGGGTGCGCGCGACACCGCCTGCCGAACGCAGCGGGCAGCTGCTGCTGGACGCGGTCGACGCGGCCATGGAGGAAAAAGGCGAGCTCCGGCCTACCGATTCCAGCGTGCGCGCCGAAATCGCCACGCTCAGTTGGCCGGAAACCGTGGCATGGTTGGGTCGCAGGCTGGCCGAGGCGCTGGAATACGCCTCAACCAACGGTGTACTGCACCGCGACGTGAAACCGGCCAATGTGCTGCTCACCGCCGAGGCGGTGCCGAAGCTGGCCGACTTCAACATCAGCTTCAGCCGGAATGTGCAGGACACCAGTCCGGTCGCCTATTTCGGCGGATCGCTGGCCTATATGTCACCGGAGCAGCTGGAAGCGTGTCATCCCGGCCGCGATCGCAGCGCCGCCGATCTGGACACCCGCGCCGATATCTATTCGCTCGGCGTGGTGATGTGGGAATTGCTCACCGGCGCAAAGCCTTTCGACGATTCCACCGCGGGTGCCGATGAGGCCGGCGACGACACCACGCTGGAGGCCATGCTGGAGCGGCGCAGTTCCGGCGTGGATGCCGCCGCGCTGGACCGGGTGCCGCCCGACTGCCCGGCCGCCCTGCGCCGGGTGCTGCTGAGCTGCCTGGAACTCGACCGCACCCGGCGCTGGTCCGGCGGTGCGGTGCTGGCCAAGCAGCTGGACTTGTGCATGGACGCGCGAGCCAGGGACCTGGTCGACCCACCGCCAGGCAGTTGGCGGCTGCGGCTGCGGTCATGGCGATTGCTGATCGTCGCGCTGGCCGTCGGCGTGCCGAATGTGCTTGCGTCGCTCTACAACATCCAGCACAACCAGCATCTGATCATCAGCAGAATGGCCGAGGACGCCCAACACACCTTCATCATCATCACCGGTGTGGTGAACGCGGTGTTCTTCCCGCTCGGCGCGGCGCTACTGGTGTACATGTCCCGGTATGTGCTGTCGGTGCCGCACGGGCTGCGCCGCGGCAGACGATATGACCCGGACACGCTGCGGCGAGCCAGAGCCGACTCGCTGCTGCTCGGCGACCGAGTGGTGATCGTCGCGTTCTCGCTGTGGGTGATCGCCGGAATTACCTTCCCGATCGCACTGCAATGGGCGACCGGGGATGTCTCGCTGAGCGCGGTCGTGCATTTTCTGGCGTCGCTGGTGGTATGTGGCGCGATCGCCGTGGCATATCCGTTCTTCCTGGTGACTTTTTACATGGTTCGCTGTATTTATCCGGTGTTCTTGCGGCACGGGGAAATCAGCCCCGACGACGCGGTGTGGCTGCGCGGATTGGATCGCCGCTGCAATGGGTATCTGGCCGTCGCCGCGTCGGTGCCGCTGCTCGCCGTGGCCGGGGTGACGTTCCTGCCGCCCGGTGATATTCCGTCGGTGATTTTCGCGGTCCGCGTGCTGTGCGCGGGCGGCATTGTCGCGTTCATCGGCTCCTACCTCCTTTTCCGGGCGCTAGAGGCAGACCTGAGCGCACTGGAGCGGGTGGTCGCGCCCAGCGATTCGACGGGACGGGAACGAGGCGCGCCCGCCGCGCCGGAGAAGCGATCGTGATCGATCCCGGAGTCGATGCCATCGCCGGGTTCGCTGCCGAATGGCAGCGTTGTCTTCGAGGTGATCGGTTCGCGCCGCCGCGGTTGGCGGACTATGTGCCCGATGGTGCGCAGGTGCGTTTGACGGTGCTCACTGATCTGGTGCGCATCGACCTGCGGCAGCGTTGGAGCCGGGCCGGACTCGGCAAGCGGATTGTCGAGTATCGCAAGGAATTTCCCGAGATCGAGCACAGTCGGGAATTGGCCGATCTGGTGTTCGAGGAGTTCTTGGCGCGGCGCAGGCACGGTCCGCTCGACGCGGATGCCTTTCTCGCCGAATACCCGGAACTGGCCGCCCGGGTGCGCGCGCTCCTAGTCGATACCGGCAATGTCGATACCGGCAATGCCGCTACCGGCAACGCCGACGCCGGAGTCGACGACGACCAGGCCGTGGTCGACAGTGCCCAAGCCGCCGCGCTGGTCGCCGAACTGGCGCCGGGACAGCGGATCGACGACTTCGACCTGCGCACCGATCTGGGGACCGGCGCCCTCGGCCGGGTCTTCCTGGCCAGGCAGCGATCCATGCAACGCCTTGTCGCCGTGCGGTTTTCCGCAGGCGCCAGCGACGTACCGCGCACCATGGCCCAGCTGGACCATCCGCACATCGTGCGCGTCTTCGACCAGCGGGTGCCCGCCGATTCGGCGGCGCTGCGGCTGGTCTATATGCAATATATGCCCGGCGGCACCGCGCTCGGTGTGCTCGCCGAGCGCCGTCGGAGTCCGGAGACGGCCGGGGGCACCCGGCTGTTGCGGGCCGTCGACGCGGCCATGGAGGCGAAAGGCGAAATCCGGCAGACGGATTCGAGTGTCCGGGCCGATATCGCCGCGCTCAGCTGGCCGGAGACCGTGGCCTGGGTGGGCAGAAGACTGGCCGACGCACTCGACTACGCCCATCGGCACGGCGTGGTGCACCGGGCGATCAAACCGGATAACGTGCTGTTCACCGCCGAGGGCATCCCGAAATTGGCAGACTTCGCGCTGCAACCGGCCGGCGGCGCGAATCCGGTGACACACCATGATGCGCTGACCTACCGCTCCTCCGAGGAACTGGCGGCGGCGCTCGATCCCGCCGCCGCCGACCCTGATATTCGCAGCGATATCTTCTCCTGATCTTCGTCCCATACGGATTGAGCAAGGGCGTCCGCTACAGCTCGGACACCTTGCACCGAACTCGCACGGACGCAATACTGCTCGGCGACCGCGCGGTACTCGTCATCTTCTCGATGTGGATGCTGTCGGGATCTCCTTTCCGATCGCCCTGCACGGCACCGCCGACGTATCCACGGCCGACTACGTGCATTTTGTGGTCCTGCATGCCGTGGGTGGCGCGATTGCCCTGACGTACCCGTTTTCCTGGTGAACTTCTACATCGTCCGTTGTATCTATCCGATGTTGTTGAGCCACGGCGAAATCAGCGAGCAGGACGCCAGGCATCTACACCGGCTGCGCCGCCGGTGTGGCTTCTATCTGAGCGTCGCGGCGTCGATTCCGTTGCTCGCGGTGGCGGGCGCCACGCTGCTGTCTCCCACCGATCTCACCGAGATCATCGTCAATGTGCGGATCCTGTGCATCGGCAGCATCATCGCGTTTGTCGGGACGTACATCCTGTTTCGCGCGCTGGAGAACGATTTGCGCGCGTTGGAACGCGTGACCGCGCCGCATCTGCACAATAATGCGGAGGCACAGTCCGCACGCTGAACAATGGAGAGGGCGAACACACCGGAACCCACTGGGGCGCACCGATATTGCTCTATAGGGAGCACCGGATCAGCCTGGAATGCCTTGCCAATCTCACCGCAGTGCCCGCAACCGAAGCCTGGGTGCTCGTCGGCGGGCCGATCTATCGAAGCGGGTCGGGTTCCCCCGCAACAATATTCGCGATCGTTCCCTGATGGGGTCGGGACTACTTACCGCCGTAGACCTTCGGGTCGAGGGTGCCGATGTAGGGCAGGTCGCGGTAGCGCTCGGCGTAGTCCAGGCCGTAACCGACGACGAATTCGTTCGGGATGTCGAAGCCGACGTGCGCGACGTCCACATGGGTGCGTAGCGCGTCCGGCTTGCGTAGCAGCGTGACCACCTCGAGCGAGGCAGGGTTGCGGGTGGACAGGTTGCGCTTGAGCCAGGACAGCGTGAGACCGGAGTCGATGATGTCCTCGACGATCAGCACATTGCGGCCCGCGATGTCCTTGTCCAGGTCCTTCATGATGCGCACGACGCCGGAAGACGAGGTGGACGACCCGTAGGAGGAGACCGCCATGAATTCCATCTGCGTCGGAATCGGCAGCGCCTTGGCCAGATCGGTCATGAAGAAGATCGCGCCCTTGAGCACGCCGACCAGCAGCAGGTCGCCCTCGGGAGCATCGGCGGGATAGCGCTTGGCGATCAGCTCGGCCAGTTCCCGGGTCTTGGCCGCGATTTGTTCCTCGGTGATCAGCACCGACGCGATGTCATCCCCGTACACGTCAGTTGTGTCCTTCCGTGGTGTCGATCCCGACAGGCCGATTCATAATGTGTCATCAGGTCCGTTGATTATGTGTCATCAACGCAGACGCAGAGTCAGCCTGCCATGTTCGCGCGCCGCGACCAACCTGCTGTCCGGCCGTCCACCGCCGACGGCGACGCCGCCTTGTCCGCGCCAGCCGGTCACCAATTCGTCGACTGCGCGTAAATGCTTGTCAGTCAGCGCTTTCGCTCCGCCTGCCAGCAGCCAGGCCCGGATCGCGCGTCGTCGCACCGCCGCGAGGGCAGTGGCGAGCGTCTCGATCGACAGGCTGCCCCCATCACTCGACAGAGTCGCATCCACCGCGCCCGCGCTGCCCGCACCCACCCTGGCCGCGCGCAACAGTTCGTCGGCGAGTGCGTCGAGCACCACACCGTCGTCACGCAACTGCTCGGCCGTGCGGGCAAGAGCCTGCGCGACTCCGCCGCCGAGCACCTCCTCGAGCAGCGGCAGCACCTCGGCGCGCAGCCGCACCCTGGTGAATTCCGGCGCGGAATTGTGCGGATCCTCGTGCGGCGTCGAACCCAGATCCGCGCACAGCTGCCTGGTGGCCGCCCGCCGCACCCCGAGCAGCGGCCTGCCCCACGGATCGGCGAAGGCCGCCATCCCCTGAATCGAACGCCCGCCCGACCCGCGCGCGAGACCGAGCAAGACGGTCTCGGCCTGGTCGTCGAGGGTGTGCCCGAGCAATACCGGCAATCCGTTGCGCGCCGCATCCAGCGCCGCATAACGAGCCTGCCGCGCCGCGGCCTCCATGCCCCCTTCGCTGCCGACCTCGACCGCGAGCACCCGCGCCGACCGGCAACCGAGTTTCAGCGCCGCCACAGCCGCATCGGCGGCGACCGCATCGGAACGCGGCTGTAATCGGTGATCCACAATGAGCGCGTCGACACCACCCGTCTCCACCACGGCGGCGGCCGTAAGCGCCAGCGAGTCCGCGCCGCCGGACAGCGCGACCGCCACTCCCCTCGACTCGGCCTGCGGCGCGTAGTCGGCCAGCCAGCCCCGCACGGCCAGCCGCACCTCGAGCACGGCCTCGGTCTCGGGCAGCTGAGGCACTAGCCGAGCACTCGGGTGATCCAGCGCTGCGGGTCGTCGATCTCGTCGGGCCGCGGCAGGGTGTCCGCATCCGTCCACACGGTATTGAACTGCACCATACCGACCCGGTCGACCACGTGGTCCACGAACGCCTTGCCGCGCACGTACTGCGCCACCTTCGCGTCGACCCCGAGCAGGGCGCGCAGCAGGCGCTGCAGCGGATTGGTCGGGCGCTTGCGACGGTTGTCGAAGGCGACGCGAATCTGTTCGACCGACGGGACGACGGCCGGGCCGACCGCATCCATCACGTGGTCGGCATGGCCCTCCAACAGCGTGCCGAGCATCAACAGCCGGTCGAGTGCCTCGCGTTGCGGAGGCGCCTGGGTGGCGCGCAGCAGTCCGACCACGCCACGCGCGCTCGGATCGTGGACGGTGCCGCCGCGGCGGCGGTCGCGGACCTCCTCGACGAGCCGCGACAACATGTCCGCCAGCGGTTCGTCGCCGACCGCGCCGAGCACGTCGACATTGGTGCGCATATAGTCCGCGAGCCACGGCGCGGAGGAGAACTGCACCCGGTGGGTCACCTCGTGCAGGCAGACCCAGAAGCGAAAGTCGGTGGGCGAGACGCCAAGTGCGCGTTCCACCGCCATGATGTTGGGCGCCACCAGCAGCAGCGTCCCGTCGGGACCGGTGAACGGGTCGTACTGACCCAGGATCGCGGTGGACAGGAAGGCCAGCATCGCGCCCGCCTGCACGCCCGCCGGTTTGCCCGCGAGCAGGCCGCGTTCAGCGGTGTCCAGTCCCGTGCCGGTCAACGAAGCCATGGAGTCGGCGGCGGCATCGATCCAGCCGGGTCGGTCGACGATTCTAGCGGCGGGTACCGGCTCGTCGTCGAGCAACCCGCTCACCTCGCGGACCGGTCCTTCGGCCCGCACCGACGCGTCGGCCAGTTCCACGACGACCTGCTCGGCCGAAAACCGGGAAGTCCGCGGGCCGGACGGCACCAGTGCGGCACCCGTGCGTGCCGCCAGCCGCCAGTCGACGGCGCCGGACAGCCCGGACCGACGCCGCTCTTTCGAACTTCCGTCCGGAGCAGCGCCGCCCGTATCCGAAGCTGCGGCATCGCTCGAACGAGCATCACCTGGTTTGTCAGCGCCTTCGAACATGGTCATCCACCCGTCACGAGCATCCACAATTACGCAGCGTGCCCGCGATGGCGTCCAATGCGGGCCTGCTGGCCTCCGGTGGCCGATCGTTCGACATCAACGCGAAGGTCAGCACCCGCCCATCGCGGTCGAGCACATACCCCACCAACGAGCTGGCGACCGAGAGAGTTCCGGTCTTGGCCCGCACCCAGCCCGCGCCCGCCCGATCCCGGTGGACGTAGCGACTGGTCAACGAGCCGGTCGCACCGGCGACCGGCAGGTCATCCAGCAGCGGCGCCAACGTGACCGCGAGCCGGTCGGTTTCGGGCTTGGCCATGGTGTTGCTCGGCTGCACGACGCTGGAACCGCTCGGCGTCGCCGCGGTGGCGAGGATCTTGTTCAGCAGTCGCGGGGGCACCCGATCGTCCGTCGAGAGTCCGCTGTTGTCATGCATGGACATCCCGGTCAGGTCGAATCCGGCCTTGCTCAGCGTGGTGGTCACCGCGGCGACGGCTCCGGTGAACGACGGTTCGGTTCCGGTCGCGGCCGCGATCTCGCGGCCGATCGCCTCGGCGAGCACGTTGTCGGAGTAGACCATCATGTCGCGCAGCCGGTCACGCAGCGGAGCTGACTGCACGCTGGCGATCTCCTGCGCGCCAGGCGCGGCCGTGCCGATGCGCACCCGGCCGGGGTCGAGGCCGAGTTCGGTGGCGAGTCGTCGTCCGGCGTCCAGCGCCGGTGTCGCGGTGCGCGGCGAGTATTCGACTAGCGGATCGAGCCGGCCGCCGTCGATCATCACCGGTTCGATCGGGGCAATCGAACCGCCGCCGATGTCGACCGGGTCCCAGCCCGGCGCCATGGTCGGCCCGGCAAAAGCGGAGATGTCCACCACGATGGTGTCCACCGCGCGACCGCTGGCCCGGATCTGCGTCACCAGATCCGAAAGACGCGGTCCGTTCGGGTAGTAACCCTTGCCGTCGGGTTGCGCGGTCAGCGTCGGGTCGCCGCCGCCGACTAGCACCAGCTCGTTCGGCGCCGCGCCCGCCACCACGCGGGTGCTCACCCGATGGTCCAGCGGCAGCTCGAGCAGCGCCGTGGCCGTGGTCAGGATCTTCGCGGTGGAGGACGGAATCATCGGCTGGTTCGCGTCGCCGTTCCACAGCACGGTCGAGCTGTCCGCGTCGGTGACCTCGCCGGCGAACGAGCCGAGATCCAGATTACCGACGACAGGTCCGAGCGCTGCGGCGATACCGGAGAGGCTCGGCGCGGGGGCGTTCGACGGCGCGGGCGCGACCTGCGGGAACGGGTGGGAGGCCGCGGGCGGCGGCGCGATCGTCAGCCCGCCGTGCCGGAATTCCGGCGTCCACGGTTTGACCGCGAGCAGCGCTCCGCCGCCGGCCCCGAGCAGCAGGCCCAGCGTGATCGCGAACCCGATCCACATATTGCGGCGCCGCCGCGCGGCCAGGCCACCGATGTTTTTGTTGCTCCGACCAACCACGTCCCGCCGTCTCTCCTCAACGCGGCCGCCTGCCGCACCCATGTGCTCGCGGACCACACTATCCTCGTTGCGCAACCATTCCCCAGAACACCTGATGAGTCGGCAGTTCGTGCCTGCTCGACTCATCGAAGCAGCAGAAGAAGGAGATGCAGTGGAGTTCGACGTCACCATCGAGATCCCCAAGGGTTCGCGCAACAAGTACGAGGTCGATCACGAGACCGGTCGGGTTCGGCTCGACCGGTTCCTCTACACGTCCATGGTCTATCCGGCCGACTATGGCTACATCGAGAACACCCTCGGTGAGGACGGTGACCCGCTGGACGCGCTGGTCCTGCTGCCCGACTCGGTGTTCCCCGGTGTGCTCATCGAGGTACGTCCGGTCGCGATGTACAAGATGACCGACGAGGCCGGCGGCGACGACAAGGTGCTCTGCGTGCCCGCGGGCGATCCGCGCTGGGACCATATCCAGGACCTGGCCGACGTGCCGGAGTTCGAGCTGGCCGCGATCAAGCACTTCTTCGAGCGCTACAAGGATCTCGAGCCAGGCAAGTTCGTCAAGGGCTCGGAGTGGGTCGGTCGCGCCGAGGCCGAGGCCGAGGTGGAGGCATCCATCAAGCGGCTGCAGGACAACGGCGGCCACTGAGTTCACGGTGCCCGATGCCGAAACAGCCTCCGGCGCAACGACAAAAGCGGGAAGTCCGGTGCGTACGAACTTCCCGCTTCGTCATTTCGGTGTTGCCACCACCTCAGTACGTCCTCCGGTGGATTCACCGTCGCGCCGCCCGCGAGCGGCCTTGGGCCGCAAGGCATTCTGCAGTGCAAGGGTGAGTGGCTGCATCAGGTTGCCGAGGCCGAAACCGGTGCAGGCCCCATACTCCCGCACCCGCCCCCGCGGCTCCGAACGCGCGAACCTGCCCGCTATCCGTGACATCAACGAATCCAACTCGGCCACAACACGATCCAACACCACGAACCTATAGTGCGGTATGATTACCGGCCCGCACAGGGCTCCCGGGACCGGCTCCACGACAGTTACGCTGCCGGGGCTCCAGTGGCCACGTGGCCGGCAATGTTCGCTACGCCGGCTGCGATCGCATCCAACGTCGGGCGGCTCTGGGGACCGAGGCCGTGCCGTTCTCCGATCCATTCTGCATCGTTGTAGGTCAGCCACACCTGTCCGTGCTCGTCCTGCCAGGCCAACGCCTTGACCGGTAGATCGATCCCCGCGGTCTGCCGATCCTGCATCAGTGGGGTGCCGCCTCGCGGATTACCGAAGATCAGCAACTCGGTCGGCCGCAGCTCGAAGCCAACTTCGGCCGCATTCGCGGCGTGATCGATACGCGCGAACACCACAAGGCCCGCCGCCTCGACCGCCTCGGAGAACCGGTCGACCGTCTCGCTGACAGTTCCACAGCACGCGACCGTCACCAGACCGCTGTCACTCACATTCGCTCCACAACACTCGACTCTCGTGCGGCGAGGCCACACCGATGGCACTCCGCCACCGCACCCCGACCCTAACCACGGACACCGACAACCATATGCCGACAGATCCCCAACACTGAGTGCCGTTGCAGTACTAACAGATTCGTCAGCCGAAGTTATAGAACCTGTTCCGCAATCGCGTCGGCCGGTGACCGACGGCTTACGCGCCTTTGAACTGGGGCGCCCGCTTTTCGAAGACCGCCTGGATGGCCTCGGTCAGGTCCTCCGACGGCAGGAAGGCCGCGTTCCAGGTGGCGACGTAGCGCAGGCCCTCTTCCACCTTGCCCGCCTTCGGCTGGTCGAGCACGTCTTTTACACCCTGCACCACCAGCGGCGGGTTCGCGGCGATCTCGCGCGCCAATGCGTGCGCGGCGTCGAGTACCGCTTCCTGATCCGGGTACACATCGTTGACCAGGCCGATCTTCTCGGCGCGCGCGGCGTCGATGTCCTTGCCGGTGAAGGCCAGCTCGCGCAGGTGGCCCTCGCCGATGATTCCGGGCAGCCGGTGCAGCGAGCCGATATCGGCGACGATCGCGACCTTGGCCTCACGCAGGCTGAACTTGGCGTCGGCACTAGCCAGCCGGATATCGGCGGCGGCGATCAGATCCAGGCCACCGCCGACACACCAACCGGAGACGGCGGCGACGACCGGCTTGCGGCAGTCCGCCACCGCGGTCACCGAGGCCTGCAGCCTGCGGATGTCCTTGAGGAAGGAGGTCCGCGCCGCGGCCAGCGAACGCTCGGCGATGAGCGGGCCGAACAACCCTGCCATCACGGGCAGATCCAGCCCATAGGAGAAGTGCTTGCCCGAGCCGGTGAGCACGATCGCACGCACCTGCTCGTCGGCGTCCAGTTCAGTGAAGATCCGCGGCAGCTCGTCCCAGAAGTCGGGGCCCATCGCATTGCCCTTGCCGGGACCGATCAGGGTCACCTGCGCGACATGGTCCTTGGTTTGGACGGTGAAAGCCTGCCAATCAGTCATTCGACCAGCGTATCCAGGGCGGCACGGCCCGCTACTCCGGATCCCGGAAACCCGGCACGCGACCGGGACGAAGCAGTCCGCACGGCATGTTAAGGCTTTGCAAAATCGGTGCGTCCCACTGGTTCACGCCGCGCACCAGCGCCCATGATTGGACCAATCAGCAAACCCGCTCATCGAGCTCGGAGGTCATCGTGCTGATGCATCAAGGAATCGGCCTGGACCGCTTCAATACGATCAGTCGCGGTCGTGCCGTTCACGCTCTGTTCGAATGCTGCTGCAACGTCACCTGGGCGGCCAAGATCGCCGACGCCCGCCCGTTCCCCGATCGGGACGCGCTGCTGGCCAAGGCCGATGTCGAGCTGCTCGCGATATCCCAAACCGATCTGGATCGCGCCTTCGATGCGGTTGTGCACGAACAGTTCTCGCGGCGCAGCGTCACCGAGTTGGCCCGCATCACCCGCGCGCGAATCGACAGCATGTTGGGGCCCACCGACGGCTACCCCGCCTACTGACCGATTCGCTCGCCCGGCGTACCGCCCACAATCGCTCTACCCTTGTGTCATGCGCGGGTCCCTTCCACCAGTCGCATGCCGAGTCGCGGACACCCTGATCGCGCGCGGACATCACGGCGTCATCGTCACCCAGTCCAACCCAACCCCCACCGCCGCCGATGCCGCACGGGCACTCGGCGTCGATGTTGGCGCCATCACGAAAGCGCTGGTGTTCCTGCTGGACGAGGATCCGGTGCTGCTGCTGGTCTCCGGTGCGCACCAGGTCGACCTGCGACACACCGGCGAACGGCTCGAAGGCAAGCTCACCCACGCCCCCGCCGAGATGGTGCGGGAAGTCACCGGGCAGTCGATCGGTGGTGTCGCCCCAGTCGGGCACCCCACCAATCTGCCGACCTGGGTTGACACCGCACTGTCCGGGCATCGTGAACTGTGGGCCGCGGGCGGACACCCGAACACGGTGTTCCGCACGTCTTTTCGCGAACTGGTCCGCATTACCGCCGGACTTCCGATCGACGTGGATTGAATCGCGGCCCGCCCGCCGACTGGGTTCCGGAGCAGCGCAAAATCACCGGACGAACATCAATCGAACGCGCCCGCCCACGGGCCGCAATCCGGGCGTAGTTTCGTCATGTGACCGAAGCACACCGGCCCGCCACCGATTTCCAGATCCCCAACGATTTGAGCGGCATCACCGCCGAGCAGTACCGCGCCTCCATGCGCCACTACCCCGCGGGTGTCACGGTGGTCACGCTCTGCTCTCCGAAGGGTCCGATCGGGTTCACCGCGACCTCGTTCGCGTCGCTGTCGTTGGAGCCACCGCTGGTCTCGTTCAATATCGCGCACACCTCGTCGAGCATCGCGGCCCTGCTCGAGGCCAATTCCATAGTCATCCACTTCCTCGGCGAACACCAGCACCACCTGGCCCAGCGCTTCGCGCGCACCGCCGAGGAACGCTTCGCCGACCGCTCCCTGTGGACCACCCTGGACACCGGCGAGCCCGTGCTGCACGGCACCCCCATCTGGGTCCGGGCCACCATCCAACAACTGATCCCCATCGGCGACCACACCCTCGTCGTCGGCCTGGTCACCCGGGTCCACGACAACACCGACGAGAAGCCCGCCGCCGCGCCGCTGCTCTATTACAACGGCCGCTACCACCGCCCGACTTCGCTCGGCGACTGAAGCACCGTCGATCGAGTCGCGCCCGGACGGTCGACATTCGGTGGTCAGCTGGTCGGTCTGGGTTCGGACTTGCCCGCTCGAGTCGGTCGCTCATCGGGGGCTCGTCCCAGCGGCTCCGGTTCCTGCATTTTCCAATCATCGACCCGTCCACAAGTCGAGCTGTGCGGTCGCGCGAGTCGATCACGCAGCGCCGCAATCGAATGTCGACCGAAACACCGAACACCCCCGCCGCCGACCCGATCAGCGGCGGGCCGTCTGTAGCGCCGAGCTCGACCCGAGACGGTCAGCCGATCAGGCAGGGTGCCGCGCCGGCCCCGGAATCGGTGGTGGAGAAGGGACGGGTCTCGGGGGTGGGATTCCAGAGGCCGTCGGTGGTGGCGTAGTCCCAGGTGGGGCCGGACTCGACGAGGGTGGCGACGGCGTTGACGAGGCGGTCCACATCGGCGGAACTGGTGCCGAGACCGATGCTGGCGCGCAGGGCGCCGTCGAGGTCGAGGCGGGCGAGCAGCGGGTGGGCGCAGAAGCGGCCGTCGCGGATGCCGATGCCGTGTTCGGCGGAGAGGTACGCGGCGACGTGGCCGGGGACGAAACCGTCGAGGGTGAAGGCAACGATGCCGACGGTGTCGGGGCTGTCGCTCCAGATGCGCAGCAGGTTCACACCGGGGATGGCGGACAGCCCGGCGCGGAGGCGGTCGGCGAGCAGGCGCTCGTGGGTGATGAGGGTCTCCGGATCGATCGCACAGAGCGCGTCACAGGCGGCGGCAAGGGCGGCGGCTCCGAGGACGTTCGGCGAGCCCGCCTCGTGGCGCTGCGGGGCGGGGGCCCAATCGGCGCGGGTGGTGGACACCTCGCGGACCGCGCCGCCACCGGCAAGGTACGGCTCGGCTGCGTCGAGCCAATCCCGACGGCCGACCAGCACGCCGGCACCGAACGGCGCGTACAGCTTGTGACCGGAGCACGCGAGGTAGTCGATCCCGGTGTCGCGCAGGCTGATTCGGCGATGCGGCGCCAGCTGAGCGGCATCCACCAAGATTCGAGCGCCGCATTGGTGGGCGATGGTGGCCAGCCGCTCCAGCGGCAGCACCTCGCCGGTGACATTGGAGGCGCCGGTGATCGCCAGCAGCGCAGCAGGCTTGCTGCACAGCTCGGCGATGAGCAATCGGATGGTTTCGTCGACAGTGTCGGCGGCCCGAACCACGCGGCGCCCGTGCCTGGTCCACGGCAGGAAATTCGCGTGATGCTCGATATCCAGCACCACGGTGTCGCCGGGGACGCAGGCCGCGAGCAGGTTCAGCGAATCGGTGGTGTTGCGGGTGAACACCACCACCTGGTCGTCGGCGGCGTCGAGGAACCGCGTCACCGATCCGCGGGCGGTCTCGTAGCAGTCGGTGGAGATCCGCGAGGCGTAGCCTGCACCGCGGTGCACGCTCGCGTAGAACGGCAGCAGCTGCTGCACTCTGTCGGTGACCTGCGCCAATGCCGGAGCACTCGCGGCGTAGTCGAAGTTCGCGTAGGTGGTCGTTCCGCCCTGGACCAGCGGCACCCGCAGGTCGTCGCCGGAGACTCGGGCGAGGGCGGCACAGATCTTATCCGCAACAGCAGTCATCACGAAATCCCGTCAGCTATGGGACCCATAACCAGGGGCTATTCGAGTCCGCGCTTGCCGCGCCCGGTCGGGCGGCGGCCAGGTCGTCACCTGGAGCACCCCACCGCGGAGGAGGGTTGCCGACCAGCTAGCCAGGGCTTGATGCTGGTACTCATGACCTGATCCGAGATTGACAGACGCACCGTGCAGCTGTCAATCAGCTTCGAAAACCCGACCCAGCGAGCGCGGCGCCGCCGGGCACTATTCTCGCACGTCAAACCCAGTTGCGGAATGTCTCGAGCTGCTCCCGCCTCGATGCGGAGGAACGACAGAGCCTGCATCGGCTGGCGCTCAAAGCCTCGGTTACGACATCCCATCGCGATAACGACAGCTGAACAGACCGACCGACCGGTTCAGTAGACCGCAAAGGGCCGGTACCGCGGGTACCGTGGACTGTTGGTCACCATGGCGTTTGCCCATTGGTAACCCTCTTGTGAAACAACACTCGTGAAGCGTTAGGCAGGTCTATGAGAGGTGGGCAGGACGTGATGCTGCAGCCGCAGGTCGACGCCGTGGCGGGCGAGGGCCCGACGGCAGGGAAATCAGCCCCCGACCCACTGCTGGGCACCGCACTCGCCCCGCAGGCCAGGACCCTCGTCGACATCTTGGCCAGCACCGCCCACACCCACCCCGACGCCGCCGCCATCGATGACGGGCGCGTCGTGCTCAGCTACACAGAATTGCTGGCCGAGATCGAGGCCGGAGTCACCCGGCTCACCGCGGCGGGCGTGCGCCCGGGCAACCGGGTCGGCGTGCGGATGCCATCCGGCACCCATGAGCTGTACGTCACCATCCTCGCCATCCTGCACGCGGGAGCGGCCTACGTACCTGTCGACGCGGACGACCCGCAGGAGCGAGCCCGGCTGGTCTTCGGCGAAGCCCGGGTCACCGTGATCGTGACGGCCGCGGGCGTCGAGCCGACCGCGGCGGGCGCGGAACCAACCGCGGTGGGTTCCGAGCCGAACCGCGACGCGCCCACCCCCGCCGACGACGCCTGGATTATCTTCACCTCCGGTTCCACCGGGACACCGAAAGGTGTTGCGGTCACCCATCGCAACGCCGCCGCGTTCGTCGACGCCGAGGCGCGACTTTTCCTCCAGGACGCCCCGATCGGCCCGGACGACCGGGTGCTCGCCGGGCTCTCGGTTGCCTTCGATGCCTCCTGCGAGGAAATGTGGCTGGCCTGGCGCAATGGGGCCTGCCTGGTGCCCGCGCCGCGCGCCCTGGTGCGCACCGGAGCGGACCTCGGCCCCTGGCTGGTGCGCCGGGAGATCAGCATCGTCTCCACGGTGCCCACCCTGGCCGCGAGCTGGCCGGCCGAGGCGCTCGACCCGGTCCGCCTGTTGATCTTCGGCGGCGAAGCGGTGCCGCCGGAACTCGCCGAACGCCTTGCCGGGAACGAGGATTCCGACCGTGAGGTATGGAACACCTACGGCCCCACCGAAGCCACCGTCGTCGCCTGCGCGGCGCTGCTCGACGGCAGCTTCCCGGTCCGGATCGGTCTCCCGCTGGACGGCTGGGATCTCACCGTCGTCGACCCCGCCGGAAATCCGGTGGGCGAGGGCGAATCCGGCGAACTCGTGGTCGGCGGCGTCGGCCTCGCCCGCTATCTCGATCCGGCGATGGATGCCGAAAAGTACGCTCCCCTACCATCACTCGACTGGGAGCGCGCCTATCGCAGCGGCGACCTGGTGCGCAACGACCGCGCGGGCCTGGTCTTCCTCGGCCGCGCCGACGACCAGATCAAGCTCGGCGGACGCCGCATCGAGCTCGGCGAGATCGACAACGCACTACAGCATCTGCCCGGTGTCACCGGAGCCGCTGCGGCGATTCGAACCACCAAGGCGGGCAACAAGATCCTGGTCGGCTACCTGACCGGCACCACCCCCGACTTCGACATCACGGCAGCCAGATCTCTACTCGCGGAACAACTTCCGGAGCCGCTGGTGCCCCGGCTCGCCATCGTGTCCGAACTGCCCACCCGCACCTCGGGCAAGGTCGACCGGGACGCGCTGCCATGGCCGCTGCCGAACGCCACCGAAACCCCGAGCCACAACCTCACCGAAACCGAGCGCTGGGTTGCCGGACTGTGGGATTCGATCCTCGGCGCCGAAGTCACCGGCCCCGACATCGACTTCTTCGACCTCGGCGGCAGCTCGCTGGCGGCCGCACAACTGGTCACCGCGCTGCGCGAGCGCTACCCACGCGTCACTGTCGCCGACCTCTACGACCATCCCCGCCTCGGCGCACTCGCCGAACTGCTGGACGAGACCGCTCCGACGGCCGCCACCGAAATACGCACCGTTCGTCCGACCCCGCTCAGCGCCCAGTGGATCCAGGTGCTTGCCACCATCCCGCTGTCCACCCTCACCGGAATGCAGTGGCTCACCTGGCTGGCGATCGTCGGGAATATCGCGGGCTGGTCCGGCTCGCTGCCGTGGCTGCCACACCTGTCCTGGTGGTGGACCCTGGCCGCGTTCCTGCTCTTCATCTCCCCACCGGGCCGAATGGTCATCTGCGCGACCGGCGCTCGGGTACTGCTGCGCGGTGTCGCCCCCGGCAGCTATCCACGCGGCGGATCGGTGCACCTGCGCTTGTGGGCGGCGGTCCGGCTGTCGGAGGCCAGCGGAGCCGAAAGCCTTTCCGGCGCACCATGGATGGTGCCCTTCGCACGAGCGCTCGGCGCGAAGATCGGCAATGGCATCGACCTGCACACCCTCCCTCCGGTGACCGGAATGCTCGAACTCGGTGACGGCTGCAGTGTGGAACCCGAGGTCGACCTGTCCGGCTATTGGATCGACGGCGATGTGGTGCACGTCGGACCGATCGTCATCGGCCCCGGCGCGGTAATCGGCGCGCGCTCGATCCTGTTGCCCGGCAGCAAAATCGGCAAGAACGCGGAGATCGCACCCGGCTCGGCGGTATCGGGCAAGGTCAAGGCCGAGCAGGAATGGGCGGGCTCGCCCGCGACGAAAGTCGGTAAGGCCCAACACCGCTGGCCCGACCACACCCCCGCGAGAGCCGCGCACTGGGTCGCGATCTTCGGCGTGACCTCGATGGCGCTGGCCGCCATGCCCATTCTCGGCCTGGCCGCAGGCGGCGCGTTCATCGCCTGGTTCATTCGCGACGCCCGCACCCTCGCAGGCGCGCTCGGCCGGGGCTTCGCGATCCTGCCCGTCGCCACCCTGCTCAGTCTGATCGTCCACGCGGTCGCGACCGTGGTCGCGGTCCGGCTGCTCGGCATCGGCCTAACCGAAGGCCACCACCCGGTGCGCAGCCGCGTCGGCTGGCAGGTCTGGGCCACCGAGCGACTGCTAGATTCGGCACGCACCTTCCTGTTCCCGCTCTACGCCAGCCTGCTCACCCCGCTGTGGCTGCGCCTGCTCGGCGCGAAGATCGGCAAGAGCGTCGAGGCGTCCACGGTGCTGCTGCTGCCGAAATTCACCACAATCGCCGACGGCGCGTTCCTCGCCGACGACACCATGATCGCCAGCTACGAACTCGGCGGCGGCTGGCTGCGCATCGGCGATGCGAAGATCGGCAAACGCGCGTTCCTCGGCAACTCCGGAATGACCGCGCCAGGACGGCGAGTGCCGAAAAACGGTCTGGTCGCTGTGCTGTCCGCGGCGCCGTCGAAGTCCAAGGCAGGCTCGTCCTGGCTGGGCAGCCCGCCGGTCCGATTGCGTCGTGCCTCAGGGTCCGGCGATACCGAGCGCACCTTCGATCCGCCGCTACGGCTGAAGGTGGCCCGCGGCATCGTCGAAACCTGCAGGCTCATACCGGTACTGGTGAGCTTCGCCATCGGTCTCGGCGTTCTGTTCACGCTGGCCTGGACCGCGCAATCAATCGGCTACCTGGCCGCCGCGCTGCTCAGCGGGCTGGTGCTGCTGGCCGCGGGCGCGGGCGCCGGTGCGAGCGCGGTCACCGCGAAGTGGTTGTTGGTCGGCCGAATTCGCGCCGAGCAGCATCCGCTGTGGAGTTCGTTCGTGTGGCGCAACGAGGTTGCCGACACCTTCGTCGAGACCGTTGCCGCACCATGGTTCGCGCGCGCCGCGACGGGTACTCCGGTGCTGAATCTCTGGCTTCGTGGGCTCGGCGCGCAGATCGGGCGCGGGGTATGGTGCGAGTCCTACTGGCTACCGGAGGCAGACCTGGTGACTCTCGGCGACGGCGCGACCGTGGAACGTGGCTGCGTGGTGCAGACCCACCTCTTCCACGATCGGATCATGGCCATGGACACCGTCACCCTCGGCGCGGGCGCCACCCTCGGGCCGCACTGCGTCGCACTGCCCGCGGCGAGCATCGGCGACGGCGCGACCATCGGCCCCGCTTCACTGGTCATGCGTGGTGACACTGTGCCGCCGTCCACCCGCTGGTGGGGGAATCCGATCGCGCCGTGGTCCAGTCCGGCGCCGACGCCGAGCGGGGCCGGAGCGGCCAGCTGATGCCGGGCAAGTTCTACGAAGAGCCCGTCGATGAGTACCTGCCGCAGAACGGAAATCACGGCTACCGGGTATCGCGGTACGAGCTCGACCTCGTCTACAAGGTGGCCAGCAACCGGCTGGCAGGCCGCGCCGAGATCACCGCGGTGACCACTGCCATCCGGCCGCGGTTCGCGCTGGATCTGTCCCAATCGCTCACCGTGTCCAAGGTGTTCGTCAACGGTGCCAAGGCCGCGAAATACAGCCACCAGCACGGCAAGCTGGTCATCACCCCGCAGCAGGGAATCCCCGCGGGCGGGGTGCTCTCGCTGGTGATCCAGTACGCGGGCTTACCGAAGCCGGTGCGCGGGCCGTGGGGTGAAGTCGGCTGGGAAGAATTGACCGACGGCGCACTGGTGGCCAGCCAACCCAATGGCGCCGCGGCCTGGTTCCCCTGCGACGATCACCCGAGTTCCAAAGCGAGCTACCGGATTTCGATCACCACCGACACCCCGTACTACGCGCTGGCCAATGGAACCCTGGTGCGCAAGCAGACCAAGGCCAGCCAGACCACCTGGGTGTACGAGCAGCCCGAGCCGATGTCCAGCTACCTGGCCACCATCCAGATCGGCCCATACCAGAAGCACCGCATCGCCGCACCGCACGGTTCAGTGCCGATGCAGGCCGTCATTCCGGCCCGGCTGCGCGCCAACTTCGAACACGACTTCGCCCGCCAGCCGCGGATGATGGAGGTCTTCACTGAACGGTTCGGCCCTTATCCCTTCGAGGGCTACACCGTCGTGGTCACCGACGACGACCTCGAAATCCCTATCGAGGCACAGGGCATTTCCATCTTCGGCGCCAACCACTGCGACGGCCGCCGCGGCGCCGAACGTCTTGTCGCACACGAACTGGCACACCAGTGGTTCGGCAACAGCCTCACCATCCGTCAGTGGCGCGACATCTGGCTGCACGAGGGCTTCGCCTGCTACGCCGAATGGATCTGGTCGGAGGCCGCGGGCGGTCCGACCGCCGATCAACTGGCGCGCGCCGCCCGGCACAACCTGTCGCGGGAGCCACAGGACATCGCCGTCGGCGACCCCGGCCCGCGGCGCATGTTCGACGACCGGGTCTACAAACGCGGCGCGCTCACCCTGCACGCACTCCGCCTAGAACTCGGCGACCTGCCTTTCTTCGATCTACTCCGGGAATGGACCAGCCGCTACCGGCACGCCTCGGTCAGCACCCAGGAATTCACCGACCTGGCCGGTCATTACAGCAATGTCCCGCTGCGCCCACTGTGGGACGAGTGGCTGCGCGGCGAGCCACTGCCCCAACTACCGCCCTACGGCGGGCTCTCCACGGGCGCCTGACCATCGGCTCAGAACACGAGGTAACGCTCGGCGAGTTCTTCGACAAGGGGATGGTCCGCGGCGACGCTGTCGAGTGCTTCCAGGTCGGTCTCCACCGAGAGCTGCCGCGTATCTTCCTGCTCGGAATCCGGTGTGCCGTCTTCGCCGAGCTGGCGCAGTAGCTTCGCGCGGACGCGTTCCTTCAGTGAGTCGCTCATATTCGAAGCTTGCCCGGTCTGCGCCGGAGGAACCACACGTGCCACATCGAACCCGCCGCGAACAGCGGTGAATTCTCCTAGACGGGAGTCAGCCAGGTCCCCCACGGCGTATTGCGCACCACCGAATACACCGCGAACAGGGCGAGCACCACCCACATCGTGCTGCGTTCGATCCTGGGTAGGCGCATCCGCTGACCACGCCAGGCACGCACTGTCCAATCGCAGATCAGCAGCACGAAACCGAGGACCAGCGGCACCGCGAGCACATTGCTGTGCAGCGAATCGATGATCTGGCCATCGGTCAGATTGTGCATCGCCCGCAGTCCGCCACATCCGGGGCAGTAATACCCCGTCAGTCCGTAGACCGGGCAGATTCCGTAGGAGCCCTCGTCGTGCGGATCCCGGAAGTGCAGCAGCACCACGGCCCCGATCCCGACGCCCGCAACGAGCAGCGGTACTCCCAAAGCGCGCCACCCCGAGCGATGCGTACCTTCCGGTTCAGGGTGCGCTGCCGGACCGGATGCCGCGTGCGTGGTCTCCACAAGCAACAACGGTAACCGTGGGCCACCCGCCACCGCCACTCGCGGAATCGCGCTCCCGTCGCTGCGCGCTGTGGAGATCCGGCCGCTATCCCGCCGTCGTTGCGACGGCGACGGCCGCGCGAAACCGCACCGGATAACGGTGTCCCTCCGCACTCCGATATCCACGGTATGGCGGTCGTCGCCCGATGTTTCTTCCATCAGGACTGTTCGCCCGTCCGAATATCGGGTATCCACGTGAATAAGCCAGGTTTCCGGCACCGAGCGCTTGCACTAGCAAGCACCTTGCTTGCACGGTAGTGTGGCGGCGGACACAAAGGAGTGCTCTGATGCTGGTGAAGTCGATGAAGACGCTGGCGGAGGCGCGAAATGGCGCCCTCACCGCCGCCTACCGCGCTGGGCTGCGATCGCGCACCTATCGGACGGCATCGCTGAATACACCCACCGCCCCGCATGAGGTCATCCCCGTCACGACCGTCGACGGCGCGCGCGTGCGGGTGCATGCCTACGGCCCCGCCGACGGCGACGTGATCGTGCTGATCCACGGCTGGAGTTGCAGCATCGAGTACTGGAACCCGCAGATCAATGCTTTCGCCGACCGGTATCGCGTGGTCTGCTACGACCAGCGCGGCCACGGCGAAAGCCAGCTCGGCTCCGTCGGCCCGAGCGCGGAATCGCTCGCCGACGACCTCTCCACCGTCCTCGACGCCGCCCTGCGCCGCGACCAGTGCGCCGTATTCGTCGGACACAGCATGGGCGGAATGACGTTGCAGGCGTGGGCAGCTCGCTACCCCGAGCAGGTCCCCCGCCGCGCCGCCGCCGTAGTGCTGCTCAACACCACCTCGGGCAATGTCATGGACGACAGCGATGTGCTCCCCATGCTCAACAAGCCGCTGACGATCGCGAGCAGGCCCGTCACAGTGTTCGGCGCGGCCGTGCGCCTGCCCGCCTTCATCGCCGAAACGGTGCTGACCACACCGGTTCCGCTGCCCGGAGGCTGGCCGTCGAGCGCGATCTTCAAGGACCGCGTGATGTCCAAGGAAGCCACCGCCGACGAGGTGAACTTCGCCTTCGGCGTCGTCCGCTCCTGCCGCCCACTGACCCGCGGCCGCCACGCAGCGGCACTTGGCATGGTCCAACTCGGTGACGCCGCAAAGCATCTCACCGCGCCGACCACCGTCATCGCGGGCAGCAACGACCACCTGCTCCCCGAACGCATGTCGCGCCTGATCGTCGAAACCCTCTCCCGCACCGGCTATCTCGCCGACTACCAGGTCTGGCCCACCGGCCACCTGGGCAATATCGAAGCCGCCGACCGCTTCAATGCCGAACTGGAACAAATCATCCAGCGCACCAGCCACCGCACCACCGCCGCAGGCTGACAACTGTTCTCCTGAGCCGGTCTACGACACCCGGTCCAGGAGCAACACCCTGATGACCGCCGGTCAGGACTCGAGTTGGACCAGGTAATCCGGATCGGAAACGGGAAGTCGATCTCGACCCCGTCCGGATTTTCGTAGGGTCCATTCCCTTCGCAGACGACCAGCGCACACAGTCGGAAGCACGACCCGGCCGGCGCGGGAAGCGGGAACTCTCGCAACGGCGTGCGGTCCAAGACCGTGCTGACCGAGGTCGGTCCGGTCGAGATCGAGGTGCGCCGCGACCGCGGGACAGCTTCGAGCCGCAGATCGTCAAGAAGCGGCAGCGTCGGCTGAGCGGGGTGGACGAAATGGTGCTGCCGCTGGCTGAGTCGGCCGAGGTACTCTCGGCGGCGGCCGACGAGCTCAGCACCGCCGCGTCGGCGCACACCCGCGACGAGGTCGCCACCCCTCCGCAGGAGCCAAGGCGGCCCGTGTCCTCCAGAGATCGCAGATCCCGCCGGGGCTCTCGCGCTCACCAGGGTTCCTCGGCGAGAGCGTCGAGCTCGGAGCCGCCGCGAGTCGACCGTTACTGTGCAGGCCATCCGATCACGTTGAGGACTGCGACGGGGTCCAGGTAGTCCCGCCAGTGCGTGACTTTGCGGTCCTTGATGGTGATCACAGAGACGAAGTGGTTGTCGTAGGTCCGCCCGGTTTGGACTGCCTGCCCGTGCACCGCATACTCGAGCACGATCACCGACGCCTCATGATCCCGGTGAACGGCCAGTTCGTCTGCGCTCCGCAGGACCATGTTGCTGCCGTAGCCGCAGTAGAGCTCGGCCACGGCCCTGCGTCCCTCAACCCGTCGTGGGTATCCGGGAACGGAAATCACGTAGTCGAAGATTACGTCTTCGGCCAGGAGATCGAACAAGTGCCGTCCGTCAACGAAGCCTGCCAGTCCTTCCTCGATGATTCGCGGTCCGGCGCCGCGTAGTCGCCGAATTCGTCGATGGGCGTGGTCACTTGGCCGCCTGGAGGGGTCCATGCGTGTGCATTCCGCCGGGCGAAGTCGGGCAGCGCAGGAGTAGATCCCCGACCGCGTTGCAGCTATGTGCACACGAGGCTGTAACACAAATTGCGTTACACTGGGAGATATGGGAAGCCTGAACGTACGCACCGACGACGCGATGGAAAAAGCACTGGCCGAACTTACCGCGGCGCGTCACACCACCCGGTCCGAAGCTGTCCGCTACGCCCTGCTGCATACCTACAAGCAACTGCTGTTGCAGCAGGCCGACGCCGACGCGCAGCGACTCGCAGACGAACCCGACGACCAGGCCGAAATACTGGCGATCCAGCGGTTCATGGGCGTGGCGTGATCTTCCGGGGGGCAATCTACGAGATCAAGGCCCTCCCCGGCGCATGCGGGCACGAACAGCAGGGCCGCCGCTACGCCGTCATCATCCAATCCGACCGGTTCGCATCCAGCACCGTAATAGTCGCCATGACATCCACCAGCGCTGGACCCGCCGTCTATCGACCCGAAATCGAATTCGACGGCACCAAGACCCGCATCCTCGCCGACCAGATCTATACGGTGTCACCCGAGCGCCTCGGCGACTTCAAAGGCAGCCTCGACGGTAATGAACTAGCCGAACTAGACCGCGCCCTCATGCTGAAACTCGGTCTGCTGTAGCTCATCTGGGCTAACCGCCCCATCACTCTCGACCGAATCGGCCTCGGGTACTTGATGGCCAGGTTGATGGCCACGACACCGTCCATCGAGTTGCCCATCACCGAGGCCGAGGAGATGCCGAGGGCGTCCATGAACCGGATCACCGACGCGCTGGCGGTCAGCACCGGGTGCCCCTCGACCGGGTCACTGACGCCGAAGCCCGGGAACTCGAGCACGTAGCAGTGGAAATGTTCGGCGAAGAACCCCAGGTTGCCCCGGTAGTTGCGTCACCCGGTGACGCCCGGACCCGAGCCGTGCAGCAGGATCAGCGGCGGACCGTCCCGGCCTCGTGGTGGCGCAGCACGCCCTGGTCGGTGCTGATGTCCCTCTTGGTGCCTTCATATGTCACGTCCACCCCGTCAGGGTAGAACGTGTTTCATTCAGTTGTCATCTGCGGAGAAGGCGACACGAGTGAGGAGCACCACCGCCGTGATCGCGCCGATGAGCAAAGTGGCCGCCGCCCAGGCCCGGTCGGAGGCGCCGGGGATGGGTGAGGTGGCCTGTTGGTAGATGAAGGTGCCCAGCGATTCCTGCGGTCCACTGAACGGGTTGTGATTGATGCTGTCGGAGCTGCCTGCGGTCAGCAGCACCGGTGCGGTCTCCCCTGCGATGCGGGCGATACCCAGACCCGCGGCCGTGATGATGCCCGAGCGGGCGGTGGGGATGGTGATACGCAGCAGAATGGTCCCCGGGTTGAGCCCGAGTGCCATACCGGCTTCGGTGATTTCGGCAGAGACGCTCATCAGCGCGTTCTGCGTTCCGACCGCGATCGGAGGGACCGCGAGCAGGACCAGGGCGACGGCCGCCGCGCCACCGGACGGACCGGCTCCGGCGCCGACGACCCACAGGCTGTAGACGACGAGCCCGGCGACGATGCTGGGCACGCCGGCGAGCAGGCCGATGGCCGCGCCGACGAACCGTGTCGCCGACCGGACGGCCGGGACGCGGTGCGGATGGGTGAGGAAGACCGCCGCGCCCACGCCGATCGGTACAGCGAACAGCCCGGTGAGGAGCAGCTGTTCGGCGCTGCCCAAGATCGCGTGGGCGCCGCCCCCGACCGGTCGCAGCTGGCTGGTGCCGCGCATCGTATGCGTCAGGAACAGCCCGGTCACGTGGGGCAGCCCGAGGTAGAGCGTGTATCCCAGCAACAGCCCGAACGTGATCGTCACCACCCCGGTGCCCAGCCGGACGAGGGTACGCATGGTGCTGTCCACCGCCCGGTGGCGGTCGAGCGCGACCCAGGCCGCCACGTGCTCGGCGAGGACATGGGCGATGACCACCACCACAACGGTGGACATCACACCGCGGGTGAGGTCGACGGCATTGACCGTGACCGCGGCGCAGCAGGCCACGCCTGCCGCGATCAGGCTGCTCAGACTCGGCCTCGCGGGCCGTCCGGTTGATACGTTCACCCCTGCCTCCGAGCGGCCAGAGCCGACACCAGGCGCAGGCCGAGGTTGAGGGCGAGCAGGATCGCACCGCTTGCCAACAGGGCGTCGAGCCCGTTGGTATCGGCCTCTTGGAACTGATTCGCGATCGTATCGGCGAGGGTGCTGGCGCCGTCGCCGCGCACGATTTCGACATCGACGGTGAAACTGGCCGCGAGCACCAGGTTGACCGCGACGGTCTCGGCCAGCGCCCGAGACAGCCCCAGCAGCCGGGCCGCCCGCAATTCCGGCCGGGCGCCGGCGAGCAGGACCAGCCGTACCGCTTGCCAGGTGGTGGCGCCCAGGGTGAGCGCGCCGCCCCACAACTCGGTGTGCCGACCGAACGCCTCCCTGGCCAGGGACGCCATCAGCGGAGTGATGATGACGGCCAACACCACCGAGGCAGCGAGCACGCTGCGCCCGGTGCTGCCCGTGGGGTTGGCTAACAGCGGCACTGCGCCGAGATGACGGGACAGCCAGGTCTGCACGCCGACCGACCGCGGTACGAGGAACAGCAGGCCCCACAATCCGACAACGATGCTCGGCATGCTGGCCACCGCGTCGATCAGCCGGGCCAGCAGCCGGCCCCGCAGGCCCGGCGCGTAGACCACGCAGTACAGCGCGACGGCCAGCGACAGAGGGTAGGCGATGAGCAGCGCCAGGCCACTGGTCAGCACACTTCCCCAGACCAGGGCCACGATCCCGTACCGAGGTGGTTGTGAACTGGCGGAGAAGAACCGCGAGGTCCAGAACGGCGCCGTGTCGTGTTGCAGCGCCGGGACGAAGTGCGCGGCCAGGTACGCGCACACCACGGCGGCGGCCCCGCCGACGATGAGCGCGCTCAGCCAGGAGAACGGCATGGCCAGCCGGCTCATTTCAGCGTGGCCACAACGGCACTCGCCTGCTTGGTGATATCGGCCGGCAGTGCCGAGTACCCCAGCAGGGGAGCCTCGGCCTGCCCTGCTCCCAGCGCGTAGTTCAGGTAGGCCCGCAGCAGCGGCGCGTGCGCGTCACCGGCCGTGCAGGTGATCGCATAAGTCGCGGTGACCAACGGGTATCCACCCGACGGGGTCTTGGCCGCGGTGAGGTCCACCCGCACTCCGGTGCTGTCGTTGTTGACGGTGGCGGCCTGGACGGTCGTGTTCACCGCAGCGGCCTCCGGTGCGACGAAGGCACCGCTCGGGCCGGCCACCGATACCAGGGTGTCCTTCTTCGGGACGAAGGAGTTCTCGGTCCAGCCAATCGCCCCGGGGGTCTGGCCGACCACGGTGACGACCGTGTCGCTGCCATTGACTGCCTGCCCGGCCGGCCAGACCGGTGACTGGGTGGCCCCCATCGTCCAGTCCTGCCCAGCGAGGGAGGCGAAGTAGTCGGTGACCACCGGAGTCGTGCCGGCGCCCTCGGTGCGGTGGATCGACTGCACCGCGATGGATGGCAGGTTCGTCCCGGGGTTCTCGGCCACGATCGCCGGGTCGTTCCAACTGGTGATCTTGCCGAGGAAGATCTTGGCCAGGGTAGCGGCGCTGAGCCGCAGGTTGGTGACCCCGGGCAGGTTGTAGACAAAGACGACGGCCCCCGCGGTGACGGGAATCGAAACGGCGGTGGCGTCGGCCTTCAGCCCGGCGCAGTACTGGTCGGCTGTCTTCTGTTTGGTCCCGCTCAGTGCCACGTCCGATCCGGCGAAGTCCACCTGGCCGTTGGTGAGCGCCTGGACACCGGCGCCGGATCCGGTGCCGGTGTAGTTGACCGTCGCGCCGCCGCACGCGGCCTGAAAGTCCGAGATCCACTGCTTTTCGATGTTGAGCCCGAACGTGGACCCCTGGGCCTGCACGCTTCCGCTGGCTCCGGTGCAGGAGATCTGCGGTCCCGAACTGGCGCTTCCGCCGTTGCCATCGGTGCAACCGGCGAGCAGGACGGCGCTCGCTGCCGCCAGCACCCCGACGAACTTCATCATTACGACTCCTCATTGGCTCGACATGCGAGGTTGAGTCTGGTAGACATCTACACATCTACAAACCCTGAGGCGGTGAACAGTCCGTGAACGAACAAGGCCGTGAGGTCAGCCCGCCAGCCGGCGCTCCGCTGGCCAGGCGGGCCGGAGTCGCGCTCTATGAGGAGGTCAAAGCCGATCTCACGCGACGTCTCGTTGCCGGTGAGTTCCCACCCGGTGTCAAGCTGCCGTCCGAGACCAGTCTCGCGCAGGGGTACGGAATCAACCGGCTCACGGTCCGGCGTGCGCTGGCCGACCTGGCGCGCGCCGGCGTGGTGCGCACCGAGCACGGGGTGGGCACCTTCGTCCGGGAGCCGTCGATCCGCCATCGCATCGACGACGGCCGGGTCAGCCTGTCGGAAAGCATGGCCGAACGCGGTCTGACCGTTGTCCACCAGGTCATCGAAGTGACCGAGGAACCGTCGGCGCCGGGACTGCCCGAGTTCCCGCAGTGGCCCGGAGCCACCGTCCGGTTCCGCTACCGCCGAACCCTCGAAGACTCCCCCTGGTCATTGTCGGAGGCAGTGCTGCCCGCGGCGCTGGCCCCGCGGGACTGGGGCGGCCCCGAAAGTCCGTTCGCGCGATTGACCCGCGACACCGGCATCGTCGGCCGACGTGCACGCCGCTTATTCTCGGCCGACGCGGCCACCGCGGAGGACGCGCGGTGGCTCGAAGTCCAGACCGGCGCCCCGCTGCTGATCGTGGCCGGCGTCAACACCGATGCCGAGGGTAACGACCTCGCGCGCATCCAGCACCGCACTCGCGCCGATCGCGCCGAGTACGTCGTCAACCTGCTCTGAGAACTCACGTTAAGGAAATGATTGTGCTCGCTCACCAGCGTGTCATCGTGGCGATGATCGACGGTCTGGATCCCGCTTATCTCGACGGCGGCACCATGCCCGTGCTCAGCGGCCTCGGCGCCCAGGGTACCAGTCACATCGTGGACGCGATATCGCCCACCGTGACCAACGCCAACAATGCCGGCATCTCCTGCGCCGCCTGGCCCTCCGAACACGGGATCACCGGCAACAGCTACTTCAATCCCGCCACGGGCGAGGCTGACTACATGGAGGACTGGACCCACCTGACCCAGCCCACCCTGCTCGAGCGCGTCACCGCCGCCGGCGGCAAGGCGGCACTGCTCACCGCCAAGAAGAAGACCGTCCGACTGCTCGGCAACCGGACCACCCTCGCCGTCGCCGCCGAGGAGCCGGGCCCCGAGTTCGTCGACCGGTACGGAGCCGCGCCCGATATCTACTCCGCGGAGATCAACCACTGGCTGTGGGAGGTCGCGGTCGACCTGCTGGCCACCCAGCCCGACCTGGACTTCCTCTATGTCCACACCACCGACTACCCCATGCACGCCTGGCCCCCCGGAGACCCCCGCACCATCGCCCACCTCCGCCGGCTCGACGAGCTGATCGGCGAGGCCGTGGCCGCGGCGCCCGACGCCGCCTTCTTCGCGACCGCCGATCACGGTATGAACGGCAAGAAGCTCGTCTACGACCTGGCCCAGGCATTGGCCAACCGGCACGCACCGGTCCGCTTCACGCTCTCGGCGGAGAAGGACCGCTATGTCAAGCACCACCGCACCTTCGGCGGCACCGCGTGGATTTGGCTGAATCACCCGGCCGAGGAGTCGAACGTCGCCCAGACTCTGTCCTCGCTGCCCGGGGTCGAAACCGTGCTCCGCCGCGAGGAAGCCGCGAGCCGGTTCCACCTCAACCCCGACCGGATCGGCGACCTGGTCGCCCTCGGCGACCCCGACACCGTTTTCGGTGAACTGCCGACCGGCTCCGAGTCCGAGCAACTGCCCGCGGAATACCGCACCCACGGCAGCCTCTACGAACAGAAGGTCCCACTCTTCGCCTTCAATAACGGCGATTACCCCTATACCACTCAGCCTTCCCATAACAAGGACCTACTCGCGCCCCTGCTCGACACCTGGAGGATCGACTCCTAGTCCCAAGGCCGCGCAGTTAGGGCCTGCTAGTCCCAAGGCCGCGCAGTTAGGGCCTGCCGATCAATAACACGCAATCTAGCTGTGTTCGATTGTGCTGCTGGCGAATTCGTTGACTGCTCGGGCGTCAGCGAGGGTGATGCCGGTCGGGTGGGCGGGGTGTCCGGCCAGGTCGAGTAGGGGTCTGGTGTGTTTGATCGTTTTGTGGATGGTTTGCTGGGTGACGGCGAACAGCTCGGCGAGGGTGCGCTGGCGGGTGGCGAACCGCAGGTGCAGCAGGGTGATTGCGAGGCGGTCGTCGAGGGACAGGACGGCTTTGCGGCCGGTTCCGGGTGCTGCCTGGCGGGCGCCTCCGCGTCGCTGGTGAAGCTGGGCTTCGCGTTGGGCGTGACGGGTCACGGTCAATTTCTCGATGAGCGTGTCCCATTGCGGCGGTGTCAGCCCGGTCAATGCCGGGGCGCGGAGCCAGGTCAGGTCCGGACGCGCGGGGTGGGCTGCGGTGCCGGCGGTCGGGCTGTCGGCGACAGCGGTGTGTTCGGGTGCGGGATGGATGGTGTAGTTCCAGTCCCCGTGCCGGTCGTGGCGGGCCAGCGGCACGGCGGCGAGCTGGTCGTCGTCGATTTTGACGCCGGTCGGGTAGCGGCCGGAGTCGAGTTCGGCGTAGACGGCCAGCCCGGTGCGATCGTGTTGACCACGACTTCGTGGCTGGGCGACGCCGACACAGGAGCATCGTCTACACCACCACGCTCGCGATGCCTGAACAGCTCGCGCCACTGACCAAAAGCTGTCGTGAGCAGGCCGAATACGCTCGCAGCATCCTCCGGGTCCGCGCGGAACAGCGCAACGATCGCCGCAACCAACACCTCCGCCACCAGCATGGGAAGTTGCAGCCAGCCTCAGCACCATCGCAGCCTGGCACCCCGCGACCAGCCAATCTCACTGTCTCTACAGCGACCCACAACCCGAAGATCTGAAGCCAATGAGGAGGCGTTCTACGGGGAACTTCTCCCGAGCGTTGGCACACTGGGGGTGTCAAACAGTGGTTCCGAAACCATAAAAACCCTCTGACCTGGAGCCGCCTGGGGGAATCGAACCCCCGACCTTTCATTACGAGTGACCCCGGAGGCGAGCTGTGGCGTCCAGTTGGCATCTTCCCGTCCAGGTCAGAGGGCATTTCGCGTCCCGCTGATGTCGTCGTGTCCGGCCTGTACCTGACTGTCTTGGCACATTGGCGGCACAGTGAGAACCTATGCTGACCTGCGTTTAGCCACTACCTCGGACAGTCGGTACCGGGTCCTGCACCCAATATGGGCGGCATGAGCGATAGTTGTCACGCCAGGCCATGGCGACGAGGCAACGATGGCGTTGAGGTACCTGCAGGCCGCGGGATCGGCACAAGCTCCGTCCGTCGTTACCCCGCCGTATTCACCACCGAGCAGCCGTGACCGCGAGAACCGTAGGAGTTATCAGGCAACTACTCGCCGTCGCCTGCCTGGGAGGCGAGAAGCTTGTCGGTCAGTTCGACCGTCGAGAGATACCACCAGAAGACCCAGTCGAGGTAGGCCGAGTCATAGTCGGCGTGCTGGTCGGCGTTGCGGTGGCGGATCGCGAACTTGTTGGCGATCTGGAACAGGGCACCCTCGTCGGTGCTGAACAGCTCTTGCTTGAGCAGGGCACGCCGCTCCTCGAGCAGGCCCGCCAACACTACACAGGCACTTCGCTTGTCCTCCAATCCGGCGTTACGACTTCGAAACAAGGCCACCGCGTGAGCAGTGGCTGCTCGGCGTGCCTGATCGGGGGCGGACAGAGCAGCGTCGACCAAATCCGCACGTGCATCGTCGACCTCGTGGACCAAGCGGCCGACGTCTTCTCCACTCTTGGCCAAACGCAGGCTGATGCCGTTACGGGCCAGAAGTCGATTGACCGTCCATCGGTAGAGGATCTGTGCCGGTCGCGGGGTGAACCCGGCGTAGTGCCAACCGCAACCGTTGTATTGGTGGTGCCACCGTCGGCGCGGCCTGGATACCAGATCGTGGAAGACCTCGATGAGGTCGAAGAAGGTCGGCTCGTCCCAGGCGCTTGGGCGTGGAGACCACAGTTTCTTCCTACCGAGCCGGTCCCCGATGACTGTATCGAGGACCTCGTCCGGGTTCACGTCGAAGTCATCGTCCACGCACGGCATCGGAGCTGTCAGGTTCAGATATCCGCGTCGCTGGAGGTCGTCCACCACGGTCCACCAATCACGCTGGGCCGAGTCGAGATCTCGCTCGATGCCCCACGTGGCGGCACTGCTCGCAGCGGCAGTCCGTTGTGAGTAGTAGGGCTTCGGCGCATGCTGCTCGGCGAGCTCCGGGGCGGCAGCGACGAGGTCTTCGAGGAAATCGCGTTCCGGATTTGCTGGCGTCCGGGCTCGGAGTGTTGCGTCGAGGTCGCTCCGGGGGTCGGTCGATCCCGCCGGTGGCGACCATGCTCCGGCTTTGACGACACCTTCGAAATCGTGCTGCGGTGTCTCGGCAGCGAACGCCTCGCCAAGCAGAAGAATGACTTCATCGACCCAATCCGACCTGCTGCGGGTAGCCGTAGGGGCAGCGGCCAGGATCGACTTCGCTTCCAGAACGAATAGCTCACGCGGCCAACGCAACAGGTAGTCAGGGCCTCGGCTAGCGATGTCGAACACGGCACAGACAGTAGCGAAGTCGCAGCAGAGTTATTCGACCGTGCCGTCACGACGGACACTCGGACGAGGGGTTGGCAATCCAACAAACCTCCAGGTAGACGGAAATAGATACCGTCCACACCCAAAACTGCCTGTTCTCAATGCCATCGACCTGCTGCTATGACCGTGTGTGCCAGGCATCTAACCAAGGCAACTGTCCTGGTAGATGGGGATTGACTGATCCCCCCGCGACCGGAGATATCGGCGGGCTACTCGTTCGATCGGGCGACATCCCAACCCCGCCACCTCCACGTTGTGGGACAAGACCGTCCCCCACGCGGAGTACATCACCCGGTGACCGAGGGCGAGAAGGACGCCGACCGCGCCCATGGTGCGGGTCTGACCGCCACCTGTAATGCGATGGGCGCGGGCTCGTTTCGGCCCGAGCACGCCCACCAGCTGCGCGGCGCGGCGCGGGTGGTGATCGTGGCCGACAAGGACCAGCCCGGCTACCGGCACGCCGCCCGAGTGGCGCAGATGCTGACCGGTCGCGTGGGGGAGCTGCTGGTCGTGGAGGCCGCGACCGGCAAGGACCTGTCCGACCACATCGACGCCGGGCACGGCCTGGACCTCGGTGAGTTCGTGCGCGTCGACTCCTCGGTCTTGGCCGCTGCGCTCAATGCCCCACCCGCCGGCCATCCCCACCAGCCCCCGCCCCAGCGCTCCCACGACCCGCAGCAGCAGGCCGCTGCCCCGGCCCCGGAGCACGAGCACGAGCCGCCGCCGGACCCTGCCGACGACGACATCACCCCCTTGGAGGAGGAACCTGTGAGCGAGCACGCCGCAGACATCGACCACGCCGCCCGCGAGATGGCGGTACTCACCCGGATGCTGCTGAGCCTCATGACCCAGTGGGCGCAGGCGGCGGCCGCGCGGCGTCAGCGGAGCCTGGAGTACGCCGCCCGCCAGGCCGCCGCCTGCGCCGAGCTCGCGGAGAAGCGGCACGAGGCCGAACGCAAAGCGATGCACGCCAGCCTCGACGGTGCCGGGTCGGACAACTGGTGGAAGACCGCCAGCGCCGACGACGTCGTCGAAACCTGGTACGAAGCGAACTCGTGGAGCGTTCATGACACGAAAGCCGAACAGGTGCGCCAGAACCTGGCCGCCGGGCTGCGCGACCGCTGGAACATCGACGTCGACGAACTCTCCCGCGGCGCCGACCCCGACGCGATCGAGCGGGTGGTGCACAACGCTTACTCCGACGGCGCAAGCCTGGATCGAGCCCGGCTGGCGCAGAAGTACGCGATCAACGCCACCGCCGAAATCGGCAGCCTCAGCGACGACCAGCGCAAAGCCGTCTACGCCGCGATCGAGGAATACACGCACGCGGCGGCGAAATCCCTGGGGATGCAGCGCAGCTCGACACCACCATCGCCAGGTGTGGAAGCCACCCAGGAAGCGGCGCGGGCCCGGGTGCGGTTCCTGCTCGCCGAGGCCGACGAGCCCGCCCAGGACAAGGTGCTGTTCGCCCTGGACTACCTGACCACCGACCCGCGTGCGGCGATCAGGCAAGCCAACTGGGGTGCCGACGCCGACACCCGCGCGAAGATGGACCTCGCGCTGCTCGACTACCAGGCCCGCCTGGCGCGTGGCGCCGACACCAGCCAGATCGTCTCGCAGCTCACCCGTCTGGTCGCCGACCTGCCCGAAGCCGACCGCGACAACGCCCGCGCCCGCGGGAAGGCGATCAAAGCCGCGCCCGCCCAGGAGTTTCAGCCGTTGTGGCCGGGCGCGGTCGACAAGGACGCGCTGGGGCAGAAGATCACCGACTACGTGCGCGCGGCGCGCTCCCAGATCGAGACCGATCAGGCCAAGGCCGCGAAGCTGCGCGAGGAGATCGAGGCCGCCACCAAGGCGAAGGGCTCCGGCCTGGCCCCGATCGAACGCGACGCGATCAACCTCGCGCTGGCCGACGCCGACGCACCCGGCACCGGCCCGGAACCGAAAACCGTATGGGCAGACAAGGAATCGGCCTACCGCGCCCGCCGCAACGAGGCACACCAAGAGGCTGAGCGCCGCGCTGAGGCGACCCGCGCGGCAGTCGTGACCGTGCTCGCCGGCGGCGGGCACCAGGTGGAGGACGGCAACGCGCAGAAGTACGACCCGGTGTGGAACGCGGTCACCCGCCTGACCCGCGACACCACCGACGCGTTCGTCAACGGCGAAGTCCAGCCCGACGCCCTGGTCTCCCACCGCCGCGCCCTGTCGGATGCCCTGGACCAGGTCGGCGTCACCGATCGGGAAGCGCGCCAGCAGATCACCGCGGCCACGACCCGCCTGGAGACCGAGTCCGTCGCCGCGGCCGCGACCGTGCGGCGGCAGAAAGCCGAGCAGGCCAAAGCGCGGGCGGATGTCCCGGGGTGGGACAGCCCGTCACGCCGCGAGCAGCTCGTCGAGGAGCTGACCGCGCTCGGTGTCGACCGCGAACAGATCACCGCGCTGCTGCTCACCGACCTCGCCCAAGCCCGCCCCGGCGGCGCAGCCACCGCCCCCGGTGAGGCGCCGAAAGCCCGGCGCACCTCCCAGGGCGCGGGCGTGGAGCTGGGCCGCAAACGCGGGCGGGAAGGCCGAGCGTGATACGCCACCAGCTCATCCCGCCCGGTCTCGTCGCCGTTGCCGTCGCGCTGGTAGCCGCCGCTACCCCCGCGACGGCCAGGCAGCCGCCGATCGTGACCCACGACTTCCACCTCTACCCGGTGGGAACCCTCTGCGCGCTCGGCCCCGGCCCGCCAGGCCGGATCGCCGACGCCGACGGCGGCCACCACATCTGCGAACAGCGGATCCCCGGCACCAACAAGTACTACGCCTGACCTACCCGCACACGAGAAGGGCCCCGCCGATCGGCGGGGCCTTCTCGTGTTCAGCGCAAGTAGTGGATGCGCGGCCGCGGCCAGTGCGCCGGGCAGTAGTGCCGGTTCCCCAGGAACCAGCCCCGGCCCTTCGCGATCGTGTGCAAGGCGTGCTCGGTGGCGAGATCCCCGACTTCCTCGATCATCTCGCGGCACTCCGACTGGTCACACACCAGCCACAGCGAATTACCGATCATGCCCCGAGTATCAGGTGTCCCGACCGACACAAACCAGAGCCGCCCTGCGCCTACGGACACCCCGCCCCAGGGCGTCGCGGCAAGGGATCGGCACTTGACACGTCATGGCGGAGTGGCGGCTTCGGCCACGGGCTGGCCTCACGTCTTCGTGTTGGGACGTGAGGAGCAGTGGCGCGGAATCCGGCGGTAGCGCGAATCGACCTGGGCGTTTGCCGCCTGGCGAGCCTTCAAGGTCGTCGGTACCGCGCATAGTTTCCAGAGTCGACCCACCGTCGGCCGGTCAAAACACCAGGTCGCCATCCGAGTTATCGCCCATAGTGAGGAACTATGTGCGGTAACTGCTAAGCGCCGGATCGGGCGGGTTTGCTCCTCGACCAAAGGCCAGCTGCTCGACCGCCAGCTCGCCGCGCTCACCGCGGCCGGGTGCCAGCGGATCTTCACCGACAAGAAGTCCGGCAAGAACGCCGAGCGCGAAGAGTTGTGGGCTTGCCTGGATTACCTGCGCCCTGGCGACACCCTCGTGGTGCCGTCGCTGGATCGGCTCGGCCGCTCCCTGCAGGACCTGATCTCGATCGTCGCCGGACTTCGCAAGCGCGGCATCGGATTCCGGTCCCTGCACGAAGCCCTCGATACCACCACCCCGGGCGGCCGGTTGATGTTCCATGTCTTCGCCGCGCTGGCGGAATTCATTCGCGAACTGATCGTCGACGGCACCAACGAGGGCCTGGCCGCCGCCCGCGCCCGCGGGCAACGCCTCGGCCGGCCACCGGCCATGACCGCCGAGCAGATCCGCCAAGCCCGCGCCATCCTTACCCGCCCGGAGGAAACGGTGTCCTCGGTAGCGCGGCTGCTCGGGGTCTCGCGCGGCACCCTCTACAAGCGCATCCCCGAACTCGGCAGCGGCAGGCAGGTAGCCGTCGAAGCCTGACCACCGATAGCGGCAGAGATGTGGGTGTTAGGGGCGGTCAGGTCCGGGGATCGGCCGGGCCGGGGGCTCGGTAGGAACCCATCGTCGGACGTTCTCGTCCCATGCCAGGACTTTGCCGCGCAACGATTCGTGGGTGAGGTCTAGGTCCAGTAGGGCAAGGCGGGCGTCGTCGGTGAGGTCCGCGGTTACCAAGATGGCAGCGCTGTGGCCGTTCTCCGGTTCCAGGACGACCACGACGCGGCGTGTGCCGCGACGAAACCAGCGTTGACGGACTTTGCCCGGCCACGCCGTGATGCCGTCGGCGCTGCGTGTTGCCAGGGCCTCTACCAGGGTTTTGGCATAGATCGCGGCTAGTACTCCAGTTGTAGATCGTGACGTACCGTCAGGTCTGTTGTGATCGTCGCTGGTAGTGGCATGTTTTTGCGTGGTGTTGGTGTCGGCGTCGCCAGGTCGATCGGCGGATCCGGTAGGCGATGTCGTGGTGGGGGAAGTCGGTGGTGGTGGCGAATAAGTGTTGAAACTCGTTGCGGGTCAACGGTATTTGGTCGGCCGGGGCGGGCCGCTCGGCGTTCTCGCCGATGGCGGTGATGGTGAGGAACGCCAGAGCGAGCATGGCCAGGATCGTCCAGCGTCGCCACGAGGTCCACGAGGTGACCTGGTGTTCGTCGAGTCCGGCCAGGCCCTTTCCGGATTGGAAATCCTCCTCTACCGTCCATCGACCCCCAGCGATGGCGACCAGCTCGGCCAGGGTCACCGGCCGGGGCGAGTAGCAGCGGTAATAGGCCAGTTCCCCGCTGTCGGTGTTGCGGCGGATCAGCAGCCACCGATGCCCGTCGTCGTCGGGGCCGGCGGTGATCTCGATCCACGCCCAGTCGTAGAGGCGGGGCCCTTTCGCGCCGTCGCCAGCGGAGAGTCGCTGCCACGCCCGTGTGGGCACGGTGCGAGCAGCCTCGTCGGCGCGCACGGCTCGGGCGCCGAGATTCACGCGGCGATTGGCGCCGATCGCCAGGACGTATCCGAGACCGCGCGACTCGAGGTCGCCGCGCAGGATCGGGTCCGCGCCGTAGACCTCGTCACCGGCGACCCAGTCCAGACGCACACTCGCATCGAGGGTGCGGGTGATCATGCGTTGCGCCAGTGCGGGTTTGGTCGCGAATTCCGCGTCCTTGCCGGTGATCCCGGCCTCGGCGCACCGTTGCCGATCCCCGGTCCACGACTTCGGCAGATACAGCTCCCGGTCGATCAGGGTGTGCCCGCGCGGGGTCGAGTACGTCAGATACACTGCGACCTGCGCGTTTTCGATCCGCCCGGCCGTGCCGGTGTACTGGCGCTGGACCCCGGCGGTGGCGGTGCCCTTCTTCACGTCGCCGGTCTCGTCGATGACCGCCACGACGTCGTGGTCACCGAGGTGCTCGGCCACCTGCGCGCGCAGGTCGTCACGGACCGCGTCTTCATCCCACGAGGCCCGGGACAGCAAGTGCTGCATCGCATATGGAGATTCGTCGCCAGCATGCTCGGACAGTGTCCAGCAGTTCTTGTTCGGTATCTTCGACGCGAGCGCCACCACCATCCGCCGCGCCGTGGCGCGGGGCTCGACCCGCCGGAAACGCCCCGCGATCCGCCCCATCAACGTGTCCAGGCCCCGCGACCACCGCTGCGGGTCTATGCTGTAGTCAGCGGCCACCGCCGATTCTGTTGTATTGCACACACTTTCAACAGGAACACACGGTGGCCGCCCTCGTCTATCGCCACATTCGGCGCTCGGCCGCCCTCACACCGAACCCCACAACAGACCGATCGGCACGATCACGATCTACAACTGGAGTACTAGGTGGCTGGTGTTTTTCGTCTGGCGTTGACCGGCTGGGTGGGGCTCGAGTTGAATGACTGGGTGACGTTGGGACGGACGCCGGGGCAGGCTGATCTTTTTCGGTCGACTGTGCATTTCTGCGAGGGTCGGGTGGCGGCGGGCTCGATTTATGGTGTGTTGCATCGGGAGTGTGTCCGGTTGTTCCCGGATGAGATGTTCGCTGATCTGTTCACCGTGGTGGGGCGTCGGTCGGTGCCGCCGATGATCGTGGCGGTGGTGATGGTGTTGCAGCGGTTGGAGGGTTTGTCGGATCGGGAGGCGGCCGACCGGTTTGCGTTCGACGCGCGGTGGAAGTACGCGGCGGGGGGTTTGGATTTCGATTATCCGGGGTTCGTGCACACGGTGTTGGTGGATATGCGGGCCAGGTTGGCGTCCTCGGATCGGCCGAACCGGATCTTCGAAGCCGTGTTGGAGGTGGCGAAGGCGGCGGGGTTGGTGGGCCGCAAGCGGGTGTTGGACTCGACGCCGTTGTATGACGCGGTGGCCACGATGGACACGGTCACGTTGATTCGTTCGGCGATCCGGTCGTTGTTGCGGGTCGCGGACCTGGCGTTGGAGGCGGAGCTTCGGTCGGTGTTGCGTCGCGACGACGACTATGTGGCGGCGGGCAAACCGGTCTGTGATTACGACGACCCCGAGGCGCGGGAAGCGCTGGTCGACGCGTTGGCCACCGACGCGCGGGCGTTGTTGGCGGTGGTGGACGGGCGTGAGTTGTCGGCGGGGATCGACCAGGCCGCGAAGTTGTTGGCGACGGTGATCGGTCAGGATCTCGACGAGGACGTCGATGGGGTGTTCGGTATCGCGCGTCGGGTGGCGAAGGATCGGGTGATCTCGATCGTGGATCCGCAGGCACGGCATGGACACAAGACCGCCGCGCGGGGTTTCGACGGCTACAAGGGGCACGTCGCGGTCGATCCGGATTCGGAGATCGTCACCGCCACCACGCCTCACTCCGGGCAACACCGGTGATGTCGACGCGGCCACCGACCTGCTCGCCGAGGACCTGCCCCACCGCGCCGACACAGAGGTCGACGACGCCGACGAGATCGACGACGCCGACGAGATCGACGAGATCGACGAGATCGACGAGATCGACGAGATCGACGAGATGTGCGGTGACAGCGACGGTGGGGCACCCCGCGCCGACGGCGACGAGTGTCATACGGATGGCGTTGCCGTGCAACGGTTGTCGGTGTATGGCGACGCTGCTTATGGAGCGGGGAAGCTGCTCGAGGAGTTGGAGGACGCTGACGCGGAGATCATGACGAAGGTTCAGCCCCCCGCGTCGAGGGACGGTCGGTTCGCCAAGGATCGTTTCGTCGTCGACCTGGAACATGACACGGTCACCTGCCCCAACGGGATCACCGCGGCGATCCGCCCAGCCACCGCGGATTCCGGGAACAGGGTTGCCTCGTTCGGAAAGGCATGCGCCGGTTGCCCTTTGGCGACCCAGTGCACCAGCTCCAGCAAGGGGCGCAATGTGACCATCACCCCGTATGAGGCGCAACTCGTCCGTGCCCGCACCGCCCAGGCCGATCCCGCGTGGCGTGCCGAGTACCGGGCGACCCGCCCGAAAGTCGAACGCAAGATCGGGCATCTGATGCGACGCAAGCACGGTGGTCGCCGCGCCCGTGTCCTCGGCCGCGACAAAGTCGCAGCCGATTTCTCCCTGCTCGCCGCCGCGATCAACCTCGCCAGGCTCACGGTCCTCGGCATCGCCGGCGGCCCCGACCGAACCTGGACAACCGCGACCGCCTGACAGGCCCCGCCAAGAGCTATATCCGCAGCTGTCAAGGCCCATCAGCCGCCCGCCCCCATGAAACCACCAATCCGCCGAGCGACCAGATGATCCCGACACCGTCCCCACACATCCAGGGACCATTCCATGGCATCGCCCACGCCACGGATTTACCGGCTCTGATTCACAAGGCCTCGTTTAACACCAACCACCTAGGGGAACTACGGCGGTGAATGCCCAGTCGCCGACTTCAGGCAGACCAGTACGCGGGGGTGGCCCGGATTCATCTGTGTGCGGGCGGCGTTGCGACGTGGGTCGCCTCCGCCGACGCAGCGGGATGATCGGTCAACCATGGAGGCAGAGGTTCAGGCGTTGGAGATCCTGAGATTGCGTCATTGTCGTGCACATCCACGAAGCATCACCCACCCCGATTGTGTTTCCAAGGTCGTGACTTTACGCAACGCTTTGCACTTCCTGACAACTTGGGGAGCCATGCCGCAACCGCGTTGGGTGGCAGGCGTAGTTCGACCCAGTTGTTGTGGTCGCTGCCGTCGTCATCGTCCGGGATGACGTGGGCGCTGAGCCAGCCGGTGTCGCTGATCATTGTGATAGCCGAGACCGGGATCCCCTCGACCACATCGAGGGTGATACCGCGAAGCATTGGCGGCAGCGCTCCGAGGGCTTGCCGCGTGAGGTACAGGCGCCCAACCGATTCCGTCGTCATACCGCCCGACAGTAGGCGGCAGCTCCGACATCTCACCTTGCCGCTACATGGGAGCAGTCGTGACAATCGGCCCGATTTCGAGTCGAAAACACTCGAACGCATAGGCGATTTCTGACCGCCGATAAGTGAACCAAATCGGCGGCCGGTTGAGGAGGGAGGGCGACTAGCGGAGGTCGCGTTCCAGGTCGTCCGCGGCGCGCTTGATCTTCTTGGCCAACCTCTCGATCTCTGGATCTGTTGTCGCCGTGATGATTTCTGCGCCCACCGTCTGTATCAAAACTATGTCGCAAGTACGAGGAACTGCTGCCGTGAGTACCCCGGCCCTGGTCCCGGAATAACCCTAACTTGGCCCCGGCACGTCGATCGGGAGGTACTCGCCCCAGCGGCACTCATCAACCGACATCACCTTTGTGACGGATACGTCGAAATTGGCTGATATCAACACCTTCCGCGCCAGGGTGGTGTCAAATTCCACTGATCAACAGTGTGTGTAGATGATCGATGTAACCAGTCAGGAGTGCCCGCGTGCCACGTGAAATCGATTCGGCTGTCTTCCCGCATCTGGATGCGGACCTGGACCGCGTCCGTGAGGTTCTCGGCCCCGTGCAGTTGCGGGGCAGGCCCGAACTGACCGCACTCACAGACGAAGGACCGGACACCTCTCGTCGCCTGGTGCGTCCCACCTTGACGTTGCTGTCGTACTACCTGCTCACCGATCCCGCGACCCCGGCCGACGACCGGGTGGTGCGCGCCGCCGCCGCTGTCGAGTTGCTGCATCTGGGCTCGCTCTACCACGACGACGTCGTCGATCATGCCTACGAGCGTCGAGGCCGTCCCAGTGCCAACGTGGTGTGGGGTTCACATATGGCGGTGCTGGGTGGGGACTCGGTGACGTTCTCGGGCATGCGCATGCTGGCCGAGCTCGGCGGGCGTGAAGTTCTCGCGGCGACGATCGCGGGTGAGCAGATGTGCGCGGGCATGGTGATCGAGGCCGCCGACCAGTATGTGGCCTCCCGCAGCGAGCAGTCCTACCTGGACACGGTCGACGGCAAAACGGCGGCGCTGCTGTCGCTGGCATGCCGGGTAGGCGCGATGCAGGCCGGCCGCTCCGAGGACGAGGAAGAGGCGTTGGCGCTGTTCGGCCGACACTTCGGGGTGGCCTACCAGCTCTATGACGACATCCTCGATCTGACCTCGACCGCCGAAGAAATGGGCAAGCCCGTCAACGCGGACCTGCCCGAGGGCATCTACACACTTCCCGTGATCCGCGCTGCTGCCCGCGACCAAGGCCTTGCCCGCCTGCTGAGCCAACGAATGACGCGGGACCAAGCCGCCCGCGCCCGCGAGCTCGTCATCGCCTCCGGCGCCGTGGACGAAGCACAAGCGAGGGCCGATGAATTCATCGACCAGGCCGCCGGCCAGCTCGCCGCCCTGCCCGTTGACCCGAACGCCCGCCACGCAATGACCGCCTACGCCCATTCCATACTCGACCGGCGAACTCCTGGTCCCGCGGTCCCCCGGCAGTCGACGCAGGCCCCCGGGGCTCACAGTGATGGGCTCCCGCCGGGGGTCGCGCAATGGTTGAGGAGTTGGATGGTGGACACCGGCCTTGCCGTCACCCCTGCCGAGGCCGACTACCACCGGTGGATAGGAGCGCTCTGGAGCCCGGTACAAACCTTGGTCCCAGCAGCGGACGCGGCCCGTGAACAGACCGCCTACGCCATGGCCGTGCTGGTCCTTATGTGGGACGACCTCTTCGAGGATCCGCAGCTGAAGGACCCGGAAGCCGTGACCGCGCTGAGGCGTGGCATGGTGGCAATGCTGCGCCAGGACCCGGAGAAACCGTGGCGGCCCGGCGCGATCCCGACGGCGTGGGCGAGTTTGTGGCCGCGCCTGCGCGAGGGCCGCACCCCCCGCTGGCAGGAGCGGTTCCTCGACGGCATCGAGGAGTGGTTCGAAGCGGCCGAACGCGAAGCGCACCATCGCATCAATGGCTACATCCCGTCCACGGCCGACTACCTGCCGCTGCGGAAGTCGGTCAGTGGGATCGAAACCGCCCTCGCCACTGTGGAGGTATACCAGGACCGGGAACTGCCCCCGAAGCTGCGCAACCACCCCGTGACCCGCCGTCTCGAGGAACTCGGCTTCTGGGTGACCTTCGTGGAGAACGACCTGGTGGGGTTGGATCAGGACGAGGCCGACCACGTCCCCTACAACCTGGTGCGGGCAATCCGTCACGAGACCGGCTGCACCCGCGGTGAAGCCGTCGAGCAGGTGCAGCGCCAAGTGGCCGAGCAGCGCGCCCAGCTCGAGGCGCTGATCCGCTACGTCCCCGCGCTCTTCCGCGTGCTTCCCGGCCTGTCGGGCCGGGGGAAGGACTACGCGGAGATATACGTGAACATGGCGAACGTGGGGCTCTGGGGGCGTGAGAGCGGTCGGTACGAGCAACCCTCCGCCTCTGCAGCGCCGGACTTGGAACGCTTGCGCCGTGAGATCTACCTCCCGGCCGACGACCTGACTCCTACCGCGCCGTAAGCCCCCGCAGCCGGCGAAGCAGGGTGTCCCCCGCAATCGACCGTGGTGGTCGCGGGGGACGCTTTTGGGAAGGTCACGCCTCCAGCCGGGCTATTCGAGCAGCTCATGCCCCAACTTGACATCACGACGTCGGAATTCGTCGGCACAGCCACTCAGGTCAAAGTTGGGGTCGGGTGTTGTAGGGGTAGGGGCGCATCCGCCAGAAATCCGGCGGTAGCGCGCTATGGCAGATAGCCGCGCACTATCTGCCATAGGTCGCGGGTCGTTCTGGTCCGACGGAGCCGTCAGCCGAGGTGACTCGGGAAACTATCTGCCGTACAACGCAATCGGATCGCATCCGAAGCGGTACGAACTACCAGTTGGACGGCGCTCCATGCCGCTACCGCCGGATTTCCGGCAGATGCTCCCTATCCCTGGACCGCCCGTAACTTCTGCCTACGACATGAGCCGGTAGTCCGCGATCTCGACTCGGCGGGTGCGTCGGTCGTATTCACTGACCAGTCCGGGCCAGTTCGTCGAGATCCGGCCGGTTTCGCAGCGATACCAGCTCGCACAGGAAGCCCATACCGTCAAGGCGAGCCTGCGCTGCACCTCGGTATCGTAGTGTCGCTCGACGTCGGCGCGAACGTCGAGCGCGGTTCCCGGACGAGTGTCGAGATGCTCGATGAGTTGGCGGATGTAGCGCGCTTGGCGTTCGAGCATGTAGATGATCGACCCGGAGCCGAGATTGGTGTTCGGGCCATACATGATGAACAGATTCGGAAAACCGGGAACCGCGATGCCTAGGTAGGCCCGCGCGCCTGCGGCCCACACATCGTGCAGGTCGCGACCGTTGTGATCTCGGATCTTCATCGGCGCCAACAGTTCCTGCGCCAGGAAACCTGTCCCGTAGATAATGGCGTCGACGTCGTGCTCAACACCGTCGGCAGTCCGGATTCCTCGGGGGGTGATCTCGGTGATGGCCTCGGTCACCACGTGCACATTGGTTTCGGTGAGCGCGGCATAGAAGTTGTTGCCGAATATCACACACTTGCACCCGATCGGATAGTCCGGCGTCAGCGCCGCCCGCAGTTTCTCGTCCGGAATTTGTATGCGCAGATTCCATTTCGCGATCCAGCCGACAAAGCGTGTGATGCTTCGATTCCCCGCAAGGCCCAAGGCTGCAAGTTCCCCGCCCGACCAGCACAGCAGCCGCTCCGCGCTTTGCAGCAGTGGCCTCCGCCGAAAAGTCAACCGGTGCAGACGACCGTACGCGGTGTCCGGCTTCGGCAGGATGTAAGGAGCCGATCGCTGAAAGACCGTCAGATCGGCCACCACCGGCTGGATCCGCGGCACGAACTGGACGGCGCTCGCACCGGTTCCGATGACCGCCACCCGCTTACCGGCGAGTTCGTAGTCATGATTCCACTCCGCGGAATGGAAGCTGACACCCGCAAATGACTCCCGGCCCGAGATTGCCGGAATTGCCGGTCGGGACAGCTGGCCAGTGGCGGGCACGAACACGTCAGCATCCAAAGTCTCGCCAGTGTTCGTCTCGATTCGCCACCGTCGCGTGGCCGCATCGAAGTCCGCGCCGGCTACCTCTGTGTTGAACCGGATGTGCGGGCGCAGACCGTAGTCGTCCACCAGCCGGTTCAGGTAGTCCTTGATATCGCACTGCTCCGAATACCGTCTCGGCCAACTGGGATTCGGGGCGAATGAGAACGAGTAGTACGGCGACGGAACGTCGCATGCCGCACCCGGATAGGTGTTCTCCCGCCAGACGCCCCCTGCCTCGGATGCCTTCTCCAGGATGACGAAATCATGGTGACCGGAGCGCACGAGCTCCAACGCCATCGCCACCCCACCGAATCCTGCACCGACGATGACTACAGCCACATACTCAGCCTAGTGCCGCATCCTCTGATGCGCTGGAGCTGTGATAACCAGTCCACCAACGGGATTGGCCGACCGGTACCGAGGGGACTGGCGGCACTTCGCCCGCTGGTGCGCCGTGCATGAACCGATGTTCCCTACCGATACCACCACCGCGCACAACACCAAGTAGGAGATGAAGCACATCGTAATGATCCCGACGATCTCGACCACCGAACCTCCTGGGTTCTCCGGACACACTTCTCCCCTGAGAAGGCTAACCAACAGTCGACGAGTTCCTGAGCCGTCCTGTCTTCTCCCCCCTGCCGTTTCGTGCCTGGGCCTGGCGGTTTCCTCGTTCCCCTGCGCCATATCACTCGACTGAAGTAGCCTCGCTGCGGCCGATCAGATCACGGCTGTAGCGATAGTTCTTCACTGGGAGTGAAATCAAGGAGGCGTGGGTTGGCGCTCGCGGCGGTGCGGGATCTGCGGGAGCTGCGGGCTCCGGCGACCGAGGACGAACTCGCCGCGTTCGAGACCGACGTGCTATCTGGGTTTGTTCTGGCGCGGGCCTCCGCGGGGCTGGTGGACTCCACGATCCGTAACGACGTCAATCACCTTGAGCTGGTTCGGGATTGGTTCGGTCGGCCATTGTGGGAGATGGAGCCTTCCGACGCCGACACCTATTTTGGGAAGGTGCTGCGGGAGGCGAAGCCATCCACGCGGACCGGCCGCGCGGCCGCGCTGACGGTGTTCTTCCACTTCCTGGAGCTGCGACACAAGGTCGAGCTGCACAATCTCACCGGCCGGGTCGTGGAATGCCCACTCGACGAGATCAACCGGCCGCGGGCGTCGGTGGATCCGCAGCTACGCATCCCGCCGACGGCCGAGGAGATCGAGCAGTTGTTCGCCGGGTGGCGCGCAGAGCTGGCGACCTGCCGCAAGTTCGCCCCGATCGCCCGCAACTACGCCGTCGCCCGCCTGGCCGCCGATGTCGGCTTGCGGATCAACGAGGCCCGCATGCTCGATCTCGACGACGTGCGGTGGGAGCTGGGCCGGTTCGGAAAGCTGAATGTCCGCCATGGCAAGGGATCTCGCCGCAAGGGCCCGAAACCTCGACTGGTGCCGCTGATCAACGGCGCCGACCGGAGTCTGCGCTGGTTCATCGAGGACGTCCTCGGTCTGTTCGACATCGACCCCTCGCGCCACGGGACGCCGCTGTTTCCGTCCGAGCGTAAGAACACCGACGGCACCGCCATGCGCGCGACCGCCGACGTGTTCCGCCGTGCCCTCGCCGATGCCGCCGACCGGCATCTGCTGACCTGGTCCGGGAAACTGACACCGCATGTCCTGCGCCATTTTTGCGCTTCCCAGCTTTATCTCGCTGGGATGAACCTGTTCGCGATCCAGGAATTATGTGGTCACTCCTGGACGGCCACAACTGCCCGGTATATCCACGTCCACGCCACCCATGTCGAAGACGCGTGGGTGACCGGGCAGCGCCGGGTCGCCGACCGATGGAAAGGACTCACCCGATGAAATGGAACCTGCGCCTGGCCGCGGCCAACCGCGGCATCTGGAAGGCCAGCGAACTGCAACGCATGCTCGCCGACCGCGAGCTGGTTATCAGCGCCGGGAAGATGTCCGGGCTGTGGTCGGGCAACCCGAATGTCGTCAAACTCCGCGACCTGGACGTCATCTGCGCTGTCCTCGGCTGCGGCGTCGAGGAACTGCTCATCCCCGAACCCGAGACCGTCACCGCACCGGTTCCGGCGGCCGAGGACACGCCTGCGGCGGTCGGCGAGGTTCGGCCGGTCGTCCCACGCGCCCGGACCGGGAGGTCGCTGCCGCCTCGATGAACTGCCTGCACTGCGGCACTCCGCTGCCGGAGAAACGGCGGCGAGACAAAATCTATTGCAGCCGAACCTGTTCGGCACTTGCCTCCTACTACCGGCGAAGAAACGGTGAGCCGCTCCCGTCACGCTGGCAGCACCAAGCGCTGACCGTCAGCGATCCCGCCCTGCGGGCGGCGGCGCAGCACGCGCAGCAGCTCGCCGCGACGAGGGGCTGGAGCCCGTCGACCTTGCACTGCGTGCTCGATGGGTTGGTCACCGTGCTCGACGGGCGGACCGCCGGTGACAAGGTGCCGGTGAGCGAGATCCGTCAGCGACCTCACCGCCACGTGTCCAGGACACGGCTGATCGAGGTGCTTGCCGATCTGGATCTCCTTCACGACGATTCGACACCGCCGGTTCGTTCCTGGATCGACCGCGCGACAAGCGATCTCGCGCCCGGATTCGCCAGTCCGGTCCGATCCTGGCTGCTGGTTCTGCTCGACGGCGACGCCCGCGCCAGACCCCGCTCGCCCGCCACCTTATATGCCTATTTCGGCGACGTTCGGCCGATCCTGCGCCAATGGGCGACCCACTACGGTCACCTGCGGGAAGTCACCAAATCCGACATCTACGCCGCCCTCGAGCCGCTGCACGGCTACCAGCGCAACAACGCAGTTCAGGCGCTGCGCTCGTTGTTCCGAACCACCAAGAAACGTGGCCTCACCTTCGACAACCCGACCATCGGCGTCAAAGCACCACACATCGACCCCGCGATGGTGCCGATGACCGACGACGAGATCCGCATCATCGAGCAGTTGGCCGTCCGGCCATCCGACCGTCTCGCCCTTGCCTTGGCCGCCGAACACGCGGCCCGGACGAACACGATCAGAAACCTGATGCTCGACGACGTTGATCTGCCCAACCGCCGCATCACTCTGGCCGGCCACAACCAGAGGGTCGGCGACCTCACCTACCGGGCGATGCGAGCTTGGCTCAACCACCGCCGCACCACCTGGCCGCACAGCCCCAACTCACACCTGCTCGTCAGCCCCCGCACCGTCCACGGCACAGGACCGGTCAGCCACGAATTCGCGCGTTTCTCCCTGGGGCACAACGGATTCAGCATCGACCGAATCCGCGCCGACCGCATCCTGCACGAAGCCCTCACCGCCGGACCGGACCCACTGCACCTGTCCCTTGTCTTCAACATCCACCACGAGACCGCCCTGCGCTACTCGACCGTCGCCGAGCACCTACTCAGCGACGAAATCGAACAGCCACCTGGCCGATAGAACAGTCCGGAACGGCTAGAATCCGGCCACGAACCCACCGCATTCCAGATCTGCGAGCGCCGAAAAGCCGTGGGTTCCCGTTGAAATCGCTTCAGTCGCGATGAACCCACGGGAGAGCCCGGAATCCTGAAGCAGTCAGGAAGTGCAAAGTAGGACGCGCGGGTAACTGTTGATCCGCCTTACGGTTTCGTTTCGTGCAGTTGGAGTGGTCGCCCGAGGATCTGATCGGGTCGTGGACGCTGATCGGCAAGCACGACTGGCGGTTGGTGGGCAACAAATCGGGTGCTACCAGGCTCGGGTTCGCTGTATTGCTGAAGTTCTTCGAGATCGAGGCGAGGTTCCCTCGTGCGGCGGCGGAGGTGCCGGCTGTGGTGGTGAGCTACGTCGCCGAGCAGGTGAAGGTCGATCCGGAGCTGTTCGCCTCGTATCGGTGGTCGGGCCGGACGATCGAGTATCACCGTGCCCAGGTTCGTGCTGCTTTCGGGTTCCGGGAATTCGCTGTCAGCGACGAGGACCAGCTGATCGGCTGGTTGGCTGAGGAGATGTGCCCGGTCGAGTTGCGTGAGGACCGGCTGCGCGAGGCTGTGCTGGTGCGGTGTCGGGCCGAGAAGTTGGAGCCGCCGACACCCGGCCGGATCGATCGCCTGGTGGGTTCGGCGCGATCGACGTTCGATCAGCGATTCTGCGCTCGCACGATGTCGCGTCTGAGTGCGGCGTCGGTCCAGGCTCTGAACGAGCTGGTCGCCGAGACCGCCACTCCGTTGGCGAGTGGCCGGAATCTGTTGGCGGAGTTGAAGTCCGACCCCGGCAAGGTCAGCCTGGAGACGCTGCTGCGGGAGATCGAGAAGCTCACTGCGGTCCGTTCGCTGAAGCTTTCGGCGGAGCTGTTCGCCGATGCCAGCGAGAAACTTGTCGACGCCTGGCGGGCCCGTGCGGCGCGGATGTTCCCGTCAGACCTGCGCGACGCCCCGGAGCCGGTGCGGCTGACGCTGCTGGCGGTGCTGGCGGTGCTGGGGGTCGAGGAGTAAATCCGCCCGATCCGGCGCTTAAGGAGTTACCGCACATAGCAGCGCACTATCGACTCTGGAAACTATGCGCGGTACGGGCCACGCCGGGGGGCGGCCCGATAGCAAACGCCCAGTTCGATTCGCGCTACCGCCGGATTCCGCGCGGCTGCTCCTCGACCCCCTGGACCTCGTGGACGGGCAGTTCGGGCGGCGGGGTGCGTCGCCGGGCGCTGACCCGGACGGACCTTGAACGCATGCAGTCCGCCGGCCGGACCGTGCCGGGTCAACGGCCAGTACGTGACGCCGTGGTGGGTCTGCGCACCGCCCCGCACCCGCGGATCGGCGCGCGCAGGAGTTCGTCCGTGCTGACCGACAGGGCCGCCGCGAGCCGGGGGAGATGGTCGAGAGCGAGGCGGCGTTTGCCCGACTCAAGACGACTCAGCGTGGACAGGTCGATTCTGGCGCGGCCTTGCTTTCCTGACGAGCGACTCGGCGCTGAGGGATAATCGCTGCTGGTGGCGCTGCGTCGCCCACTGGTTGGGCTCCAGGCTGCGCCTCACCGGATCGTGGCTACGGCGGGGACTCACTAGGTAGCGGGCGGTACCGCCCGACGCGACTGCCGTCAGCGTGTGATGGTGATGTTGAACCGCATCGTCTGCAAGGCCGTGTAGGTCGCGAAGAACAACGGTGCGGCGTGTTCGGTGGCTGTCGCGCTGGCCACGCCCCCGAGGTCGAGGATGCTTTCCGGGGTCCACCCCAGGTCGGCCAGCAATTCCTTGACGGCCGCCTTGGCGTCCTGGTTGTCACCGCTGACGAACACCGTTGCCTGCGAGAGCGAGGCCAGCGGGTCGACCATGATCGAGACGTTCATGGTGTTCAGAGACTTGACGACCCGGGCCCGGGGGAAGCGCGCCTGCACCCGCCGGGCGACGCTGTCGTTGGGGTAGGCCAGCGCCATGTCCGGCGTGAAGGCGGCCGAGATGTCCAGCATGATCCGATCGGCGAGGACATCCTCCCCGATCTCCTCCAACGTAGAGAGCACAGCAGTGCCGGGGATGGCGATGATGACCAGCTCGGCGCCCTGGACGGCATCCGTCTGACTGACCGACCCGGTGTGGTCCTCGGGGGTACGTGAGCCGTAAGCCACCTCGTGGCCGGCGGACGCGAGCCGTGCTCCCAGGGCAGAGCCCACTTTCCCCTTGCCGATGATCGCGATGTGCACAACAGTCTCCTGACAGTTTGGGCTCAAATAACATGAGCGATAGATGTATTAATTCGATGCCGAACCGCACTGACCGACTGGGCACCACTACCGGACGATGCCCGGGGCGGCGTCCGCACGGGTGCTGCTCGCGTCAGCCACGTTCAACCAGCAGGTCGTCAACAGAAACCTGCGCGCCCGCGTGGGACTGACCCACCCGCATTCCGGGGGCCTCCGCCTACCTGGGCCAGGTCTTGGCAGGACTGTTCATGAGCATGCTCGCTGGAGGACTCGTGTTGAGCCGCGGCGTCTTTACCTGCCATGCCCAGCAGCTCAAGACGGCCCGCGCGATGACCATTTCGGGGAAGAGCACCGATTTCATGCTGCTGGTCCGACGGACGGATGGGTTTCGTGGGGCCTACTTGGATTCGACCCGGCCGAGTGAGTTGTCTGCGGCGGTCAGCGCGTCACACGCTGCACGCCAGGAGGAATCTGCGGGATAGAGCTCGGTGCGCAGGTAGGACCAGGTCAGCTGCTGGATTGCGGTCACCCGCTCGGGGTTCTCGTCCGTGGTCTCGGCGGCGTCATATCCGGAGATCCCGCCGAGCATGTGCCCTGCGTCGAACAGGGTGAGCAGGGACTTGGGGCCGGGAGCGAGATGGAACGGGTCGGCGTGCCATTCCCAGCCTTGAACCGTCAGGTGAGGCGAGACGTCCTGGTCGCCGGCGACCACGAGCGCAGGCGCGGCCATCCTGGAGAAGTCCATGGTCGAGAAGAACGGAAAGTTCTTGGCCGCGGCCTCGCTGAGGGCATCGCCGCCTCGGCCGGGCGCGGCGAGCAGCACCCCCGCCTTGATCCGGGGATCGGCCAGGTTCACTTCCGTTCCGTCCTGGGGATCGGTCAGCCGCGCGCCCAGCAGCATGCTCGCGGTCTGCCCGCCCAACGAGTGCCCGACTACCGCGGCCTTGCTGCGGTCCAGGCGCCCTTGCAGCTGCGGGACGGCGGCTTCGATCACGTCGAGCTGGTCGAGGATCCGCGTCATGTCTCGAGCCCGCGTGCGCCAGAACAGCGGCGCCTCGGGGTCGTCGGGATCCACGCTGCGGGCCAGCGTCTTGGAGCTCAGATGGGTGGGCTGGATCACGACGAAGCCGTGCGCTGCCCAGAAGTCGGCGAGCGGGGCGTAACCGCTCAGCGAGGAGAGGTGATTCGACCTGCCATGGCCGTGCGAGAGCAGGATGATCGGCAGCTCGGTTCCGGTCGCGGGCGCGGAAACCTTGACCTGCAGGTCCACGGCTCGGCTGGGAGCTGACAGCACCACCGGACTGAACGAAAGGACAGGAGTGGGCGCGCTGACGACGTCAGTGGGAGTCGACTCGGTCATGATGTTGATCCTCTTCGGGGGCATGCCGCCAGCTCACAAAGCCGACGGCGGGGATGCGGGCGGGAACGCCCGGTTTCGGCTTCACCGACCGGAGTGTTCCTCCGGAGCGGTGCGGAGCGTTGCCCCGGCGCCGAAGCGTTGGCTGGGACTGCCGCCACAGTCGATGAACCTGTTCGAGACGCGCGGGCGAACCCGCCTCATGCGGCGGGTGATGACCGCCGTGCACATCACCAGGGCACTACGCCAGCGTCCTCGAAGAACTTGCCGGTCGGGCCGTCGTCGGGCAGGGTCGCGAGCTTGATGGCGATCGCCGCGCCCTGTTCGGGGGTACGCACGCCACGGAAGCCGTTGAGATCGGTCGCGACAAAGCCGGGGCAGCCGGCGTTGATCAGGATGTTCGTGCCGCTCAACTCCCGGGCGTACTGAAGGGTGACGGCGTTCAGGAACGTCTTCGACGGCGCGTACGCCACGGCCACCGGACCCGTCGTCTGCTCACCAGCGGTTCCTGACTGCCGGGTGAGGGAGCCGACACTGCTGGACATGTTCACGATCCGCGGCGAGGCAGAGCGGCGCAGCAGCGGGATCATCGCGTTGGTGACGCGGATGACGCCGATCACGTTTGTCTCCACGACCGTCCGGATGATGGCGGGATCGACCCGGGTGGGCTCCTGCGGCATGCCACCGGTGACGGCGGCGTTGTTGACGAGCACGTCGAGGCGCCCGGCCTGCTCCTCGATCAGCCGTGCGGCGGTGGTCGCGCTCGCGTCGTCGGTCACGTCCAGCGGTACGCCGAACGCGTCGACGCCAGCCGCGCGCAGTTTCTCCACCGCGGCCTCCCGGCGCTGATCGTCGCGGGCGCCGACGCCGACGCTCCAGCCGAGGGCGCCCAGGCCCGCCGCGATCTCGTACCCGATTCCCTTGTTCGCGCCGGTAACCAGCGCAATCGTCCGTTCACTCATAGGGACAATGCTGACCCGGACCCTGGCGAGGGGTCCAACACCGATTAGGTGGGCAACGATACCGTCCAGGTATCGATCCCGGGATACCCTGGCTGCGTGGAGACCCGGGAACTGCGATACTTCGTCGCTGTCGCTGAAGAGCTGCACTTCGGGCGCGCCGCGCAGCGGCTCGGGATCGCACAGCCGCCTTTGTCACGGGCGATCCAGCAGCTCGAACGCCGGCTCGGGGTAGCGCTGCTGAACCGCACCAGCCGCACCGTCACCCTGACCGAGGCCGGCTTGGTGCTGCTGACCGAGGGCCGGGCGGCCCTCGACGCGGTCGACGCCGCCGACCGCCGGACCCGCCGCGCCGCGACCGGCCGTCCCGGTCCGGTCCTGGCCACGAAAGCGGGCGCGTCCAGCGAACTGCTGGCGAAACTGCTCGACGCCTACGCCGCCGAACCCGGCGCGGTCCCCGTCGACGTCATCCTGTGCGGCCCGGCCGAGCAGGAACGACTCCTGCGTGACGGGCGGGCCGACGTGGCACTGCTGCACCGGCCGTTCGACTCGACAGCCGGTTTCGACACCGAAGAGCTCAGCACGGAGAGCCAGGTCGTGGTCCTGCCGGCCGGGCATCCGCTCACCGTCCGGGCCCACGTGCACATGGCCGACATCACCGCACTGGCGGGCCTGCCCCTGCCACGCTGGCCTGACCCCGACGGCACCTACCCGCCCGGCCCCGGCCCGCAGGTCCGCGACCACACACAGTTGCTGCAGCTGATCGCGCTCGGCCGTGCTTGCACCATCTCACCGGAGTCGTGCCGAGCCCAACTGCACGGGGACCTCGCCGCCGTGCCCGTGCTGGACGCGCCGACAGTCACCACCGTGATCGCCTGGCCACCGCACAGCCGATCCAGAGCCGTCGCCGACCTCATCCGGACTGCGACACGTCTCTAGCCTCACCGCCCCGGGTGCGGGCGGTGATGACCAACACGCCATCGACGACCGCGACCGACTCGACAACCACGGGCCTGAGTCGAGCAAGCAACAGGACCAGCACCTCGTCGGACATGCCCCAGCACCCCGCCGCACGAGCGCGAAGTCACACCCCGTCAGCGCCGACGATCACCGGCTACGAAAATCTTGGATGAGCCGCGAGCTACACCCATCTCGGACCGGAGCGGGTGACTCGGCGGCTGGCAAGGTCTGTGACGCCGCTGCGCGTGGCCAGTTGCTGTTGCAGGGCGGAGTTCGTGGCCTTGAGCTGTTGGTTCTCCACTTCTAAAACGTGGACGATGCGGGCCAACTGCTGGGTAAGGGTTTGTAGGTCGTCGCATTCGGCGCGGACGCGGACCAAGTCCTTTCTCTATAAAATGGCGAAACTTCAGCTGGGGAATGCCAACCAGATCAAGATTGGATCCCGGTCTATCGCAGACGACCGTTGACGAGACGCGGGACGCGCGACGGAAGGCGCAGCGCTCGCAACATCTACAAAACCCAGATCGTGCACATCCTGCCCGGTTGACAACCAGGCAGGAACCCAAACTAAGCGGCCTTGCCCCTAGCCCGTCCGCACGATCTGACCCAGACTGGAACTGTGACATCCCAAGCCCGTATTGGAGAAGGGCGTAACGATGGTAAGGAATCACCACCCAAAGGAGAGGACACGATGACTTCCTTGGAGCTGGCCAGCGGTGGGACGGCAGAATTCGATGAGGGCGATCTTTACTTCATCGGTAACCAGGGCTCCGGCGTTGTCGGTCTGCAAGCCGGTGAGCTGCGGTAATTAGCTGTGCGACACGCCGTTTCGGATGCGAGGCGGACACGGGTGGCTCGAGGAGGATGAAGGTTCCTTAGGCCAGAATCTTCCCCGGAGTCGCCCGTGTCCGTCTGTTCAGTATCCCTTGTCGAGCCCGTTGTGGAGGTGTTGGATCGACGGCGCGTCGAACCGGAAACCCACACGGTCGCACCGTGTTTGCTGGAGGTGCTGAAGACGGTTCCCGACCCGCGTGATCCCCGTGGAATCCGGTACCCGTTGGTGGGGTTGCTGGCGATCATGATCCTGGCCACGGCGGCGGGGATGCAGTCGGTGGCCGGGTTCGCCACCTGGGTGCGTACCGCGCCACCGGAAGTGTTGGCAGAACTGGGCATCCGAGTGCGTCGCCCGAGCGAGAAGACGTTGCGAACCCTCATCGCCAGACTCGACGCCGCGGATCTGGATCGCCGGTTGGGTGACTATTTCGCCGCCGTGGCCGCTGCCGCGGACTCCGGCGGACTGATGGCGGTGGCCCTGGATGGCAAAACCGTGCGCGGGGCGCGCCTGGGCGGGGGCCGCGCACCGCACCTGGTGTCGATCTTCGCCCACCACGCGCGATTGGTCCTCGGCCAGCTGGCAGTCGCCGCGAAGTCCAACGAAATCCCCACGGTGCGAAAGCTTCTGAAGGCAATGAACCGGACCGGGCTCATCGCCACGATCAATGCGATGCACACGCAGGTCGCCACGGCGAAACTGATCTGCGGGCAGCTCAAGTCGCACTATTTGATGACGGTGAAGGCGAATCAGCCCAAGCTGTTGGCTCGCATTATCGCCCAGCCGTGGGCCGAGGTCCCCATCGCCCACCGTGACGCCGACGCCAAGCCATCGCACGGCAGGATCGAGACCCGCACCATGAAGGTGCTGAGCGTGCCGCGCGGGATCGGGTTTCCCTACGCCCGCCAGATCATGCAGATCACCCGCGAACGCGTCCAGGTCACCACCGGGAAACTGACGGTCGAGACCGTATACGCCATCTGCAGTGTCACCTTCGAGCAAGCCAAACCCCGACAGTTAGCCGAATGGTTGCGAAACCATTGGGGAATTGAGAATGCGATCCACTGGGTCCGTGATGTGACCTACGACGAAGACCGCAGCACCCTGCGGACCGGCACCGCTCCGCAAGTCGCCGCGACGCTCCGAAACACGGCGATAAGCCTTCACCGCATCGATGGTGCCGCCAACATCGCCGAGGCCTGCCGGACGACAGCCTTCTCACCGAACAGAGGCCTCCACCTGCTGACGAACACCCAAAACCCTTGGTCGCAGGCTAGTTAGGCGACAACGCCGGAGCCCTGCATCGGTAACGCCACCACATTGATCCGTTTCTGCGGACTGACGATCCTGACCCAATGCCACTTAGCTTGACGTGTTTTCGCAGGTCATCGGCATGATTGCGATGTAGTGCCAGCTGGTTGGTCTGTGAGACTGGTTGGTGTGGAGCGTTTTTGGGCGTGTCGGTGCCGGATCGTGTCGGTGCTGGGGTTAGCGTCGCCGACGTGGTGGATGTGGGTGCGGTGTCGTTGATCGATCAGGTGTCGTTGGGTGTGTTGACCGCTGTGGTGGACCGTGATGCGGTGGAGATGGCGATTTCCGAGCACGGCAAGGCGCCCAAGCGTCGTGGTGGGACGTTGCCGCCGCATTTGGTGATGTATTTCGTGGTCGCGTTGGCGTTGTTCGCAGGTGTGGACTACGAGGGGGTGATGCGGAAACTGGTTGGGCCGCTGCGGCTTTGGCGTTGTTGGGATCCGAAGTGGAGTTTGCCGACCTCGGGTGGGATCACCCAGGCCCGGCAGCGGCTGGGGTTCGAGCCGATGAAAACACTGTTCGAGCGGATCGCGGTGCCGGTGGCGTCGCGGCTGACCCTGGACGCGTTCTACGCGCGACGCAGGCTGGTCTCGATTGATGGCATGGTGTTCGACGTGGCCGACACCGAGGCCAACGCAACGGAATTCGGTAAACCGAGCAAGGGAGTGTTGCCACAGGCACGGGTGGTGACGTTGACCGAATGCGGCTCGCATGTGAGCCTGGGCGCGGTGATCGGGCCGGTCGTGGGCAAGGGCACCGGTGAACGCACCGCGCGGCCGAACTGATCTGGTTACTCGAACCCGGCATGATGTTGGTGTGTGACCAGGGGTTCTACAGTTTCAAACTGTGGTGCCAGGGCGCCGACACCGACGCCGACCTGTTGTGGCGTCTCGGTGACATTATGGACCTGCCGATCGTGGACCGCCTCGGTGACGGCTCCTATGTGACACTGCTTTTCGCGCCCAAAACCCCGGCGAAAATGCGGGCCGAGCTGCTGGAGGCGGCCATAGCCGGGGAGGAGTTGGACTGGGACCGGACTCGTTTCGCCCGCGTCATCGAATACGAGATCACCGACCGTGGCGAAGGCGGTGAGCTGATCTGCCTGCTCACCACCATCCTCGACCCGCACGAGGCACCCTCGCTGATCCTGGCCGAGGCCTATCACCAACGCTGGGAACACGAAGCCGCGAACAGGCAAATCAAGACGCAGCTCCGCGGCCCCGCCAAAACCCTGCGCTCGCAAACCCCGGACATGGTCCGCCAGGAAATATACGGATTCCTCATCGCCCACTACGCGATCTGCTCGCTGATCTGCCGGGCCGCGGTCGAGACCGGCATCGATCCCGACCGCGTGAAGTTCACCCAGACCGTCCGACTCGCCCGCGACACCATCGCAGGCCCGGACGGTTTTCCCCCCTGACCGCCAACTCGAGCTCCACACCGAACTCGCCGAACAGATCACCGCAAAACGCCACCTCAACCCCCGCCGCCACCGCTCCTACCCCCGCGTCGTCAAACGCGCCAGACACAACAGCTTCCGAGTAAAACGCAAGGCAGACAAGGGAACCCGTCACACCGGACCCGCTACCATCCGGCTGGCCAACCAAAGCTGCATCACGCCGACACAACGACGACCATCCGCAAAACCGCCGGTCACAGCTCTACAGGGGGCGAGCTAAGCGGCATTGGATCCTGACCGATCCCGCCTTCCTCCACAAAGGCGAGCACGTCGATCTGGGTCATGGCATATGGGCCCGGCGCGAGGTCGAGCCAGCTTGCCAGATCGCCGACCTGCCACCGATAGATCTGGTCATCTTGTCGCATTACCACGGTGACCATTTCGATAACGTCGCCGCGCAAGAGCTCGACAAGAAACTGCCCATCGTCTCAACGGCTGACGCGGTGGGCAAGCTCAGCTCTCTCGGCTTTGAGCAGGGCTATCCCCTCGACACCTGGGAATCCCTCGTAGTGCAGAAAGGCGACGCGACGCTGAAGATCACCGCCATGCCGGCCAAGCACGCCACAGACGACGCAGTCAACGCGCTGCTAATGCCTGTTAATGGGCACATGCTCGACTTCAGCCGGAACTCCGATCACCTGTACCGGCTCTACATAACCGGGGACACGATGCTCATCGATAGCCTCGAGGACATTCCGCGCCGCTACCCCGACATAGACCTCGGTCTGATTCACACAGGTGGCACGACCTTTCTCGTCACGGTAGTCACGATGACGGGCGAGCAGGCAGTGAAGGCCGTCGAGATCACCAAACCTCGCACCGCCATCCCGATCCACTACAACGACTTCTCGGTATTCCTGTCGGGACTCGACGACTTCAAGAAGGCCGCCCAAACCTTGACCACGAGTACAGAGTTCGTCTACCTCGCTCACGGCGAAACCTACACATTCAGGCCCAACGTGTGAACATCGCTCACCGACGCACCGCAGGCGGCAGCGGCCTGGGCCTGGCCATCGTCGCCGCTCTGGCCGACCGAAACCACGCCACCATCACTGCCGCCAACCACCCCGGCCGCTAGTAGACGAAACCCGCTGCCGCCGAAGCTACTTTGCACTTCCTGACTGCTTCAGGATTCCGGGCTCTCCCGTGGGTTCATCGCGACTGAAGCGATTTCAACGGGAACCCACGGCTTTTCGGCGCTCGCAGATCTGGAATGCGGTGGGTTCGTGGCCGGATTCTAGCCGTTCCGGACTGTTCTATCGGCCAGGTGGCTGTTCGATTTCGTCGCTGAGTAGGTGCTCGGCGACGGTCGAGTAGCGCAGGGCGGTCTCGTGGTGGATGTTGAAGACAAGGGACAGGTGCAGTGGGTCCGGTCCGGCGGTGAGGGCTTCGTGCAGGATGCGGTCGGCGCGGATTCGGTCGATGCTGAATCCGTTGTGCCCCAGGGAGAAACGCGCGAATTCGTGGCTGACCGGTCCTGTGCCGTGGACGGTGCGGGGGCTGACGAGCAGGTGTGAGTTGGGGCTGTGCGGCCAGGTGGTGCGGCGGTGGTTGAGCCAAGCTCGCATCGCCCGGTAGGTGAGGTCGCCGACCCTCTGGTTGTGGCCGGCCAGAGTGATGCGGCGGTTGGGCAGATCAACGTCGTCGAGCATCAGGTTTCTGATCGTGTTCGTCCGGGCCGCGTGTTCGGCGGCCAAGGCAAGGGCGAGACGGTCGGATGGCCGGACGGCCAACTGCTCGATGATGCGGATCTCGTCGTCGGTCATCGGCACCATCGCGGGGTCGATGTGTGGTGCTTTGACGCCGATGGTCGGGTTGTCGAAGGTGAGGCCACGTTTCTTGGTGGTTCGGAACAACGAGCGCAGCGCCTGAACTGCGTTGTTGCGCTGGTAGCCGTGCAGCGGCTCGAGGGCGGCGTAGATGTCGGATTTGGTGACTTCCCGCAGGTGACCGTAGTGGGTCGCCCATTGGCGCAGGATCGGCCGAACGTCGCCGAAATAGGCATATAAGGTGGCGGGCGAGCGGGGTCTGGCGCGGGCGTCGCCGTCGAGCAGAACCAGCAGCCAGGATCGGACCGGACTGGCGAATCCGGGCGCGAGATCGCTTGTCGCGCGGTCGATCCAGGAACGAACCGGCGGTGTCGAATCGTCGTGAAGGAGATCCAGATCGGCAAGCACCTCGATCAGCCGTGTCCTGGACACGTGGCGGTGAGGTCGCTGACGGATCTCGCTCACCGGCACCTTGTCACCGGCGGTCCGCCCGTCGAGCACGGTGACCAACCCATCGAGCACGCAGTGCAAGGTCGACGGGCTCCAGCCCCTCGTCGCGGCGAGCTGCTGCGCGTGCTGCGCCGCCGCCCGCAGGGCGGGATCGCTGACGGTCAGCGCTTGGTGCTGCCAGCGTGACGGGAGCGGCTCACCGTTTCTTCGCCGGTAGTAGGAGGCAAGTGCCGAACAGGTTCGGCTGCAATAGATTTTGTCTCGCCGCCGTTTCTCCGGCAGCGGAGTGCCGCAGTGCAGGCAGTTCATCGAGGCGGCAGCGACCTCCCGGTCCGGGCGCGTGGGACGACCGGCCGAACCTCGCCGACCGCCGCAGGCGTGTCCTCGGCCGCCGGAACCGGTGCGGTGACGGTCTCGGGTTCGGGGATGAGCAGTTCCTCGACGCCGCAGCCGAGGACAGCGCAGATGACGTCCAGGTCGCGGAGTTTGACGACATTCGGGTTGCCCGACCACAGCCCGGACATCTTCCCGGCGCTGATAACCAGCTCGCGGTCGGCGAGCATGCGTTGCAGTTCGCTGGCCTTCCAGATGCCGCGGTTGGCCGCGGCCAGGCGCAGGTTCCATTTCATCGGGTGAGTCCTTTCCATCGGTCGGCGACCCGGCGCTGCCCGGTCACCCACGCGTCTTCGACATGGGTGGCGTGGACGTGGATATACCGGGCAGTTGTGGCCGTCCAGGAGTGACCACATAATTCCTGGATCGCGAACAGGTTCATCCCAGCGAGATAAAGCTGGGAAGCGCAAAAATGGCGCAGGACATGCGGTGTCAGTTTCCCGGACCAGGTCAGCAGATGCCGGTCGGCGGCATCGGCGAGGGCACGGCGGAACACGTCGGCGGTCGCGCGCATGGCGGTGCCGTCGGTGTTCTTACGCTCGGACGGAAACAGCGGCGTCCCGTGGCGCGAGGGGTCGATGTCGAACAGACCGAGGACGTCCTCGATGAACCAGCGCAGACTCCGGTCGGCGCCGTTGATCAGCGGCACCAGTCGAGGTTTCGGGCCCTTGCGGCGAGATCCCTTGCCATGGCGGACATTCAGCTTTCCGAACCGGCCCAGCTCCCACCGCACGTCGTCGAGATCGAGCATGCGGGCCTCGTTGATCCGCAAGCCGACATCGGCGGCCAGGCGGGCGACGGCGTAGTTGCGGGCGATCGGGGCGAACTTGCGGCAGGTCGCCAGCTCTGCGCGCCACCCGGCGAACAACTGCTCGATCTCCTCGGCCGTCGGCGGGATGCGTAGCTGCGGATCCACCGACGCCCGCGGCCGGTTGATCTCGTCGAGTGGGCATTCCACGACCCGGCCGGTGAGATTGTGCAGCTCGACCTTGTGTCGCAGCTCCAGGAAGTGGAAGAACACCGTCAGCGCGGCCGCGCGGCCGGTCCGCGTGGATGGCTTCGCCTCCCGCAGCACCTTCCCAAAATAGGTGTCGGCGTCGGAAGGCTCCATCTCCCACAATGGCCGACCGAACCAATCCCGAACCAGCTCAAGGTGATTGACGTCGTTACGGATCGTGGAGTCCACCAGCCCCGCGGAGGCCCGCGCCAGAACAAACCCAGATAGCACGTCGGTCTCGAACGCGGCGAGTTCGTCCTCGGTCGCCGGAGCCCGCAGCTCCCGCAGATCCCGCACCGCCGCGAGCGCCAACCCACGCCTCCTTGATTTCACTCCCAGTGAAGAACTATCGCTACAGCCGTGATCTGATCGGCCGCAGCGAGGCTACTTCAGTCGAGTGATATGGCGCAGGGGAACGAGGAAACCGCCAGGCCCAGGCACGAAACGGCAGGGGGGAGAAGACAGGACGGCTCAGGAACTCGTCGACTGTTGGTTAGCCTTCTTGCGTCGCGACCATCCCTCATTTTCGTTGACGAAAAACCGGCCGTTTCTGACCTCCGATAAGTGAATGAACTCGGGCGTCAGGGCCGGGCCCCCGCCGCCGCGCGGGAGACAAGCGGAGGAACTGCTTGCACAATCGAGCAATGTTCGGGTGGGTGAGCGCCGTTGGCGCACAAGCACGTCCAGTCGTGAGGATGGTGCGCAGGCAACTGGCCGAGGACCGTCGGGCCGCGCTCGGGCGCCGCGCCGGTCGGGTCCGGCTGTTCCCCGCGATCGCTCTGGCTCTCGCGGCCGGGTTGATCGTGGCCTTCGTCGCGTATGCGGTGTTGCGGTGGATCACTCCGACCAGCGATGCCAAGGCCGCGCCGATCGATCTCACGAAGGTCGCGCTGACCGTTGTCGCCGGCGTCGGCGGTGTAGTCGCGCTGGTGATCGCCTACCGCCGCCAACGCGACCTCGAGCAGAGCCGGTTCGTCGAACGGTTCAGCGCTGCGGCCGCCCAACTCGGCGCCACCGATGTCGCAGTCCGCATCGCCGGGGCCTACGCGATGGCCGGTGTGGCAGACGAATCTGACGGGCTACGCCGCCAGCAGTGCATCGACGTTCTTTGCGGTTACCTTCGGCTGCCCTACACCCCGGAACTGGGAGCCAACCACCAGAGCAAACGCGTTCGAAAACGACGTGGAAGCGACGACTCGGACGAGAATGAAGATCACTTCGAGTACCGCCAAAACGACCGTGAAGTCCGTAACACCATCTTGCGCGTCGTCGCCGACCACTTGCGTCCCCGCGCCGAATACAGTTGGTCCGCATGTAATTTCGACTTCCGTGCCGCCTACCTCGAAAAAGTGAACTTCAACGGCGCGAGGTTCTCCGGCGCCGCCCTGTTCGAGGGCGCGACGTTTTCCGGCCCCGCCCGGTTCGACGACGCGACGTTCTCCGACAACGCCCGGTTCGAGGCCGTCGCCGGTCTGCTGTCCCACCAGCAGACCGCGGACCTGGCCTCAGCACGGCAGATGTGAACACGGAGCCACGCCGAAGCCTTCGATGCCTCACCGCCAACCGTGCACGAGCTCGTTAGCGGCGCCCCTTTCCGGAACGCCGCCGCCCCCTGACCCGGGCGGCTTTTTTTGTGGGTGCATTCCCGTCGTTGTAGCTCAGTCGGTCAGAGCGCGGAGCTGATAACTCCGAGGCCGGTGGTTCAAGTCCACCCGACGACACGCGCAGGGTAGAGGAGTTCGGTCGTCCTCACCGGTCTCATAAGCCGGAGATCGCGGGTTCGAATCCCGCCCCTGCTCCCATCCGATGTCGCCCAATTGGCAGGGCAGACGGCTGTTAACCGTCCAGGTCCCGGTTCGAGTCCGGGCATCGGAGCTCCGCCGGTCGTCCCGAGCGGCCTGGTCGTATGCCCGAGTGGTCAGGGAACCGCCTGCAAAGCGGTGCACACCAGTTCGAATCCGGTTGCGGCCTCAAGGAGTCCATCCGCTGTGGAGTCGTCCCGCCCGGACGCGGGTCACCGTACGGCCCGGCTGGGGGGGAACGTCACGCCGGTGAGCTCCTCGGAGACGGTCCACAGGCGCTGCTGGGCCGCTTGGTCGTGGGAGTCGGGGCTGGAGGTGACCAGCTTCGGATATCCCCGAATCTCCCCGCGGTTGCCGGGGCCGTAGTACTGCCCGCCGACGACGGCCGGGTCGGTGGCGGCGCGCAGGGTGGGCAAGGCGCCCATGTCGGCCTTCTGGGTGAGCAGTGGCGCGAGCCAGGTGACGGGCAGGCGGAGCGCGGTGGGCGTGTTGCGGACGAGTTCGGTGTTGGACACGCCGGGGTGGGCGGCGACCGCGACGGTGGTGCCGTGCGGTGCGAGCCGGCGCTGCAGTTCGTACGTGAACATCAGGTTGGCGAGTTTGGACTGGCCGTAGGCGGCCATGCGGCTGTACGAGCGCTCCCACTGCAGGTCGTCGAAGTGGATGGCGGCCCGGATGCGGTGGCCGGTGCTGCTGACCGTCACGACGCGGGAGCCGGGGACGGGCAGGAGCCGGTCCAGCAGCAGGCCGGTCAGGGCGAAGTGGCCGAGGTGGTTGGTGCCGAACTGCAGCTCGAAGCCGTCGGCGGTGGTCTGCCGCGGGGTGTACATCACGCCCGCGTTATTAATGAGGAGGTCGATGCGCGGGTGGGCGACGCGCAGGTCGGCCGCTGCGGACCGGATCGAGTCCAGGGAGGTCAGGTCGAGGGCCTGGACGGTGACGTCGCCGGTGATGCGGGCGGCTGCCTGCCTGCCCTTCTCGATGTTGCGGACGGCCAGGACCACCGCCGCCCCGCGTGCGGCGAGCATCCGGGCGGTCTCGAAACCCAGCCCGGTGTTGGCGCCGGTCACGATCGCCACCCGGCCGTGCTGGTCGGGGATGTGTTGCTCGGTCCAGTTGCCGCTCATGACGTACTCCTCATTAAGAACCATCGGTCTTTTATGAAGAAGCGTAAAAGACCGCCGGTCTTCTGTCAAGGGACCGGTGGTCTTTAAGCTAGGGTGAGGGTGTGACCTTTCAGCGGGCGCGAAGCGAGGAGCAGCGGAAGATCCGCCGCCGGGCGATCCTGGACACGGCGGCGGCGATGCTCGACGAGATGCCCATGGCCGAGGTGAGGCTCAACGAGCTCAGTCGGCGGGTGGGCCTGGCCAAGTCGAACGTCCTGCGATATTTCGAGTCGCGCGAGGCGGTGCTGCTCGAACTGCTGGACGACTTCCTGGGAAGCTGGCTCGCCGAGCTGGCGGACGAACTGGCCGCAGGCGTCGAGGCGCAGGCGGCACCGGAAGTGCGGGCGGGTCAGCTGGCCGAGATCCTCAGCCGGTCGCTGGCGGAGCGGGTGGTGCTCTGCGACCTCTTGGGCGGGCAGGGTGGCGTCCTGGAGCACAACGTCTCGGTCGAGGTGGTCAAGCGGCACAAGCGGTCCTCCCTCACCAGGCTCGCGGCCATGTCCGAGCTCGTGCGCCGCCATGTGCCCGAGCTCGGCGACGGCGCGCAACTGTTCTGCCTGATGAGCCTGGTCTCGGCGGGCGCCCTGTCGTCCTACGTCCCGCCACCGCCCAGCCTCCTCGCCGCCTATGCGGACGAGCCCGCCCTCGGCGTGTTCCACATGGAGCTGCGCGACGCCCTGCGGTACTCCTTCACCTCGGCGCTCATGGGTGTGCTGCCGCGCGCTTGAACCTTTCCGTTTGCTGTGAGGGGAAACGGCCCTGCGTATGAAGCAGCTGGTATGACGGGCCTGATCGCGCGGTCACCTACGCTGATTGTCATCTATATAGCCTGGTGGGTCGGAGGGTCCATGTTGGGTCCGAGGACGTATCGCCGTGCGGCCGGGATCGGTGTCCCCGCCGTGCTGGGGTTGTTCGCGCTCATGGTGACGCTCTTCCAGGTGCCCGCGAGCGCGGCTGACACGCTCACCGTGGCGCAGGCGATCAGCAGTCAGACCGGGAGCAGCGCGACGGTCAAGGGCTACATCGTCGGGGAGCCGACCGCGACCGACACCGACGACATGCTGTACGTGCAGATCACCAGCTCGTACCGGTCGGCGTGGGGGCTGCAGACCAACCCGGACCTCATCGGGGACGTGCTCGTGGTGACGGGGACGCTCACGGCGTACTTCGCGCATGCGGGGTTGAAGTCGCCCTCGGCCATGACCGCGGGGACGTCCACGACACCGACCGCGACGGCCCTGCACTCGGGTAGCTACGGCAAAGGGACAAGTAGCTCAGAGTGACCGGGCTTGGTGGTCAGCTGGTCGTGCTCGCGCAGCATTCGCATGACGGTGGCGGGTGAGGGGTGTTGTCCCTTCTTCGCGCCGGTGGTGATGACGAGGCGCTTGGCGATGTCGCGCAGGCTCATCTCCTGGTCGCGCAGGTGGAGGGCCATGGAGAGCATGGAGTCGTCGGTGACGCCGGCGCCGCCGATGGTCTTGCCGCGCTTGCGGGCGGACTCGTGTCCTTCGAGAGTGCGGTCGCGGATGTACTCGCGCTCCATGCCGGACATAGCGGCCAGCACGGTGAACACGATGCCGGAGGGATCGTGGGAGCCCTGCAGCTCTCCGGCGAGGAACTCCAGGCCGACGTCGCTCGCCTTCAGCTCCTCGGCGAGCACGGCCAGTTCGATGCCGCGGCCGAGCCGCTTGTGCTCGTGGACAACGAGGGTGACGGCGACGCCGGTGGAGCGGATCTCCCCGGCGAGCTTCACCACGGCCTCCAGCTCGGGCCGCCGGGTGGCGCGGGTGGAGATCTTCTCGGAGAAGACCCGGGTCACCCCGGCCTCGGCGAGGGAGTCGAGCTGGGCGTCGAGGGACTGCCGGGCGGTCGAGGCTCGGGCGTACCCGAGACGGACGTGCCCGCCCGGCGCGGCGCCGGCGCTCGCAGGCCGGGGCAGCTCGGTCCACAGCGAGCCGGGCTTGCGCACCGCCGGGGTCGGCACGCTCAAGACCTTGGCGAGCTGGGGCACGAGGCGGAAGCAGGCGGTGTGGTACTGGATGGCCACCTTGCCCTTGGCGGTCCGGCACGGGGAGCCCGCCGGTGCGGCGCAAGTGGACATCGGGCAGTCGTGCGATTCCACGCGCTTGAAGTCGTCGCTCACGGCCCCGACTGTTTCATGAGGGTGTTTCCGGAGTCCAGTCGTTTGCAACGACTCATGAAACATGGTCGCCGCAGGTGGGGCGCCGGTCGGGCGGGTGTTTCATGAGCGACCACCTATGAAACAACCTCAGTGTCCGCGTTGTCGTCTCTTCGAGTCGGCGGACGTCCTCGCCGCCGCCTACGACACCGGTTCGTGCCTGTGACGTACTGGCCGCTGGCGTGTGGCACATTTCGCTCGTATTCCGGTCCCACCCCTTCTTGGCCGATCCGTTGGATGCTCCAGCGGAGCTGGTCGTTTATGCGGATCGCTCGCCAGGTTCGCCGAACAGAGTCTGCCTCCGGCGTCGGGCTTCGGTGTCCGTGCTCACCAGCTTCCTGCGATCTGCTTGGTGGTCACCAGGATGCGGTTGAAGAAGTTCGTGGTGGCGATGTTCACCACCAAGGCGGCGAGTGCCTTTTCGTCGTAGTGGTGGGCGGCCTCCTGCCAGACGGCGTCGGGAACGGGGTCCGGGCGGTCGGACAGACGGGTCGCATGCTCGGCTAGGTCAAGGGCGGCTCGTTCGGCGTCGGTGAAGTACGGGGTCTCGCGCCACACGGCGACCGCAGCGAGCCGTTCGTCCGACTCTCCGTTCTCGCGTGCCGATCGTGCGCCGTTGTCGACGCAGAATCCGCACCCGTTGATCTGGCTGGCCCGCAGGTGGACCAGCTCCAAGGTGGGCTCCGGGATGCCGCCGCTGCGGGTGGCCACAGTCAGCGACGCAATGGCTTTCTGGACGTCGGGCAGGATCCGTGCGGGGTTCTTCATGCGGGCCATGAGAAGACTCCTTCATTCGTTGGGGCCGTGACGAGTCGTGGTGGTCACTACCGGAGAGGGGCGCGGCCCTGTCCAGGGGGGCTGGGGGTGGACAACGTGGCGGGGCCGGGTGCAGGCGGTGGACTGAGGAGCGTTCAGGGCCGTCGGGCCACCCAGACGGTTCGTGTCGTGCGCACGGTGAGATCGGCGCGGTGCAGCAGGCTGTGGGGTCCGTCGTCGGCGATGAGAGTGTCGAGTGCGGCCAGGTCCTCGGCGTCGATGTGACCGTCGATGTGGTCGCGCAGCCGGCTCAGGGACGCCTGCGCGTAGCGGCCGGTTGCTGGCGGGAGCGGTGGTTGCAGCTCGATGCGGAAAAGCCTCTCGGCCTCCGGTGTGAGGCCGGCCTCGAGGAGCCGGGGCGGGAGGGGGGCGGGCTGTTCACCGCCGAAAGTGGTGTGGATGCGCGCTTCGAGGCCGGGGCGGCCCAGGCCGATCTCGTCGGGCAGGAACCGCGGGTAGAAGTCCATCTCGGTGACGACCAGAAGTCCGGCGGGACGCAGTACGTCGAACGCCTGGGTCAGGATGTGCCCGGGGTCGGTCGTGTGGTGCAGGGCGGAGGCCATCCACACCAGGTCGACGGTGCCGAGATCCGGCCATGCGCCGTTCAGATCCGCCCGAATGGTCTCCACTCTGTCCTGCATGCCGCGGGCGTGGGCCTTGTTCTTCAGGTGGTGCAGCATCTGTGGTGAGACGTCCAAGGCGGTCGCACGCGCCTGCTCCAAGCGCTCCAGCAGTGCGAAGGTGCCCGTTCCGGTCCCGCTGCCGAGGTCAAGGATCCGGCGCACAGGCCGGTTACCCGCAAAATCGGCGAGCCAGGCAGTCACATCGGCGAGGTAGGTGTGCAGGATCTCCGCGTCGAGGTCCAACAGCTCAGCCATAGCGATGTCGCCGGAGCCAGCCCTCGCGTGCTGATGCTGTGTGGTCATGACTCGACCGTAATGCTGCTTTGCATCAATCGCATAGGATCTTGCATATGATGCAAGACAGTGTGGTGGACAACATCGTCCGTATGCGTATCCGGGGGCTGCGCCGTTCCCGGGGCTGGTCGCTGGATGACCTGGCGGGACGCTGCTTCCTGAGCCCCTCCACTCTCAGCCGCATCGAGACCGGCCATCAGCGCATCAGCCTCGACCAGCTGACGACGATCGCCCGCGTACTGGGGACAACGCTCGACCAGCTGGTGGAATCCGCCGACGACAACGACGTGGTGATCAGGCCGCACCAGGACAAGGCGCGCGGGATGGCCGTGTGGCTGCTCAGCCGCGAGGGCGGGCCCTCGGGGCGGACCGTGGCCAAGATGCGCATCACCCAGCAGGCGCACCCGCAGGGCGAGGACGAGCTGGGAGTGCACCCCGGCACGGACTGGCTCACCGTCCTGTCCGGCACCGTCATGCTGCTGCTAGGAGAGCGACGCATCCTTGTCGAGACCGGCCAGGCGGCGGAATTTTCCACCATGACCCCCCACGCCATCCGCTCCCATCACGGACCGGCTGAAGTCCTCGTCATCCTCGACCACGACGGGCAACGCTCGCACCTGCACCCCTCGCCATGAGTGTCCGCCCGCCAGCTCGACCAGGGCGCGCGGGTTATCCCCGCCACACCACGAACACCGCCGCCTTGGACTTCCGGCTGACCTGCGCCCGCAAAGGTGGTCGGACGGTCCGAGCGAGCGCGATGTTCGGACATACCTTGCGCATTCGATGGCGCGCTGCGAATGCCAGCGGTGGCCAAACGGCACCCCATCCAGCGTGCGGCTGGCGTCAGATCCGCGGCCACCTCGACCAACCGCGCGTTAGGCCTGCGTTAGGCCGCCCACTCCACACCCATCGGCCTGACGATAATGATTAGAACTGTTGTGTCTCAGCGGATGCCGACACGCCGCTCACCTTCAGCCGGCGAAACAGGCGCCCCGGGTACTGGCAGGCCGACGTCGTCGGCCAGCAGGCTCTGCACCACCGCTGCCCCGGCGAGCGAGCCTGCGGCCACCGCGGCGGCTACCTGCGGCATCTGGGCGCTCACGTCGCCGGCCGCGAACACCCCGGGCGCGGTGGTGCGGCACAGTGGATCGACGCTCAGCGCATCGACCGCGACGGGTCCCGCAGGTGCGGCCGTCGCCCCCAGCCGCTCGGCCAGCCGCGACCGTCGATGCAGTGTCGTCGCGACGAGCATTCCCCCGCGCGCCATGCGCTTCCCGTCGGCGAACACGACCGACGTCAGTTCGCCGTCAACGCTGACGAGCTCGGCCACCGGTCGCTCGTCGACCGACACCCCAGCGGCGGTCAGCCGGGCGCGGCCATCGGCCTCAAGGTCCGCCGGACCGTCGGTGAGCAGGACGACGTCATCGGTCCAGCCGCGCAACAACAGGGCCCCATGCACGCCGCGTTCGCTGCGTGCCAGAACTGCCAACGGCCGATCCCGCATCTCCCAGCCGTGACAGAACGGGCAATGGAACACCGAACCACCCAACAATCCGGCAAGACCGGGCAGCGCCGGCAACCGGTACTCCATCCCCGTCGCCAGCAGCACCCGCCGGGTCCGCTCGCGAGTGCCGTCGCCGCACTCCAAGGTGAACGTGTCACCGTCACGGCCGCCGTCGATCACCTCACCGCGGCGCACCTGCACCGTCGGATACACCGAAAGCTCCTGCCGTCCAGCCGCATACAGCTCCGCCGGTGGCCTGCCATCATGACCGAGCAGGCCGCCGATGCCATGGGCCGCCAGATTGCTCTGCTCGCCCGCGTCCACCACTAGCGTCCGCCGCCGGGCCCGGCCCAGCACCAGGGCAGCGCTCAATCCGGCGGCACCGCCGCCCACCACGATGCAATCCCATACTGTCTCCATGACCCGAGCTTTGCGGTCGTGCGGCGATCCTGCCAAGCTGACTTGCCATTCTGGCAAAGACCGACGACGATTCGGTCGACCTCCGGGTTCGCCTGGTGATGGTGGGGTGCAGCACGTCGTGGAGCTGGCGCTCGCGGGCGGCCCAGGCGACATCCAGGGCCATCCCGGCTCGTTCGTGCGCGGCGATGAGCAGGGCATGGGCCTGGTGGCTGAGCTTGGCCAGTTCGTAGTGTTCATCGCGGTTGGTGATGTCTCGCAGGTCCGCGTCGAGCGCCTCGACACGCTCGCGCAGCGGATCGAGCTCGGAAGTTCGAGGCTTGGCGTCGAGGCGCTTGAGTTCGGTGATCGTGTCGTTGAATTCCTCATGCAGGCTTGGCATTTGCGTGTTCCCCTTCGGCGGCAGGGCCTGATCGGCTCAGGGTACGACCGGGATCTGTCGGTGGCCACGGGCACAATCAGGGGAAAGCCGAAGGGGGCGAGTGACTGTGGTGCGCGATGACACCTCCGACGACGGTGATGTGGATCCGTACGCGAAGTACCTGTGGCCGCAGCCGCCGCATCCGATTCTGCGGAAGTTGAGTCCCCGCCGCATCCGACAGCGGTGGCAGACTCGCCGCGCGGTCCGTTTCGAGCACTACGGGCCGTCGATTACCGAGGGCCGGGCCACGGACATGCGCTCGATCACGTTCTGGCACCGAGATCAGCAGGGTTGGCCGATCGGGAAGGTCCGCTATCTGATCTGCCACGAGTGCCGCCGCGGCTTCATCGGCAACATCGACGTGCAGAAGAACCTGTGGGGCGATGGCATCGCCACCCGCGCGCTGGCCCACATCCGCGAGCAGGTACCCGGCTACACCTGGCGGACCAGCGCGCACTACCTCGGCGCGAAATCCTTCTGGCTGCTGGTCGCCGAGCGCACCGGCGAGGACTACGTCGACACAGACCGCACATGCACCCACATGGATCCGTTCTGGACCGGAGGGGCGACCTGGGCCGCGACCGCGCCCGTTAGCGACGAATCCGCAGGTGAACTCCGACATCGTGTGACGAGACCTACCGACACCGAGTGACGAATCCGCAGGTCAGCCACTGACCAGCCAGGCAGGCTGATCACGCGACTCGATGCACGCGCGCGGTGCGCCGGACCGAAAGGTTTACTCGCCTTTGTGGTTTCCTCTCGGGGCCTCGGGTAGAGCACTCGCCTTGTAAGCGAAAGGTCGTCAGTTCACCGGAGTGCACCATCGGGACTACGGATCAAGATCGCAGTCCGCCCTCGAGCTGTTCGAGTCGGCGCTGACCGCCGAGAACCGACCCGAAGTGAATGTTATCGACGGCCAGAGGCCCCGCCCGCGCTCTCGCCTTTACCCTTGCCTTTGCCTTTGCCTTTGCCTTTACCCTTGCCTTTGCCTTTGCCTTTGCCTTTGCCTTTGCCTTTGCCTCCACCCTTGCCCTCGTTCCCGGCACCGCCCGCGCTGCCGCCATCGTCGGAACTCCGCGGCGCAGAGGGCCCGAAGACCTGCACGGGTTCGACAGCACCGGCCTGATTCCCGAAGTCGGTGCCCGTGCCCGTGGCACTACTTCCGGGGGTCGGCTCCCCCGCCTGCCCTTCTCCCGGTCCCGGGTCCAGCGCCTGGGCGGTGGCGACGCCTGCGGACAGGAAGACCGACAGGATGCCGACCGCGGCGGCGGTCGCGATTTTGTGAGTCAACGTGTAGCCCCTTCTCGTGCCGGACGTGGTACGTGTGTGATCAACCGATCCAGCCTAAAAGCGGGCAGGGGCCTCGTTCCTGACCCTCAGTCCTGCGGCGATTCCCGAACCCGGCGGTCAGATCCCACTAGTCGGTGGATCCGACGGCGGAGAAAGACTCGCCGATTTCGATTGCTCGCACTGGGATCACGCGAGACTGTCCTGTGTATGCCCTGCCATAGGTTTGTGCAGTCACTACCCATTCAGCAGTCACGGCCGCCGCCGGATCGTGGTCCAGAAGAACCAAGACGAGGTCGTGCTCGCCGCTCCACTCCGGATTCGAGCTACCTTCGGGGTGCGGCCGCAGGTGCTCAAGATCGATGGTGATCTCGACTGCATCGGGGAGGTTTTTCCACTTGACCGGATAGCTGGGGCGGAGGGGGTCAGGATTCCGGAGGTCACCGAACGGATCCTTCGGGCCCGGGTAGAGCGGCGGGAACAGTTCATGGAACTCGAACTGTCCCGGATCTTTCCACTTCAAGCCACGTACACCACCGATTGTGATGACGATACGGACGTCATTGAGGAACACCTCGCCGGTGTTGTGAACTCTGAACTCCAGCCCTGGCCAAGCGGTCGCGGCGAGGTGGTCCTCGTGCTTCTCCCAGTCGTTTCGAACCTTGGTGGTCCAGCGTTCGATCCGGGCTTCAATCTGCTCCGCTGTCGGCGGTGGGGGCAGGCCTAGGGCGGCGGCATAGGCCGGCTGAGGCTTGGCTGCCTGCTGAATGTGGCCGTTGCGGGCTTCGGTGGCTTCGTGCTGGATGTACCACTCCCGCAATTCGTCGCCGCGTACGAAATAGCCCGCTTCGCCGACGATTTCAAGATCGATGGAGATCGGGATCGGACTGGGCTCGATATCCAGGAACTGCTTACGGACCTGGGCCATCCCGGGGAAGTCGAGGATCGCGCTGACCCGCTCGAGGTGATACAACTCGATCTCCACGGATCCGCCCAGCTCTTGCAGTTCCTTCCGCTCTGCTAGTCGGAACTCCTGGTTTGTGACGAATGCGAACCCGTGGGGGTCATGCTTGATCGCACCCTTGAGGTCGCCCGCGAACTTATTTTTGATCTCTGCAAAGCTGTCCTGGCCACGAGGGAAGTACACCCCGAAAACCCACGGCTGACCGTTCCTGGTGCACATACCGTCACGCCCGCCGTCTTTACCTCCAAGCGGGTGCGATGGATCAATGTCTTCAAATCCCTCGTGATGAAGGACCTGAGCGGCCAAGCGCTCCGACGGAGTTTGCCCGGAGGTCCACTCCCGCAGTCGATGCCACGTCTCATCGAACCTTGTCATGCTGTTGTTGTACTCGCTCTCCACGACATCACGGCCCGGCACCGGCACCGATTCGCAGCTTGATGCAGCAAGGCAGAAACCCTGTTGGAAATCGATCGGTTGTTGAACACCGGCCCGGTCGGAACGAATTGTCAATGTTCGAACTCCTCTGCACTGTTGTCCTGGGGTTCGGTTCTGTTTGCAGTGGACTTCGGACATCGGCGTGTCGCGAACTCGTCTGCACTACCGTGCTTTTCGTTCGAACTCGTGTGCACGAGAGAGCTGCGGTATGTCCGAGAATACGGCCACGGCTGTGGATCGCGGTGTGGTCACCGCGGATGAGTCGCGTTGGCAGTCTGCAGTGCGCCGGGCGGAGGTGATCGGTCGTCTCGCGCGCCACGATCGGGTGAGCGCAGCGGCTGCCGGTGAAGCCGGTGCGGAGCTGGGGTTGAAACGCCGGCAGGTGTATGCGCTGGTGAAGCGGTGGCGGGCGGGGGACGGTCTAGCCTCGGATCTGCTGCCCGGTAGGTCGAGTGGTGGTCGTGGTGGTGAGCGGCTGGGCGATGAGGTGGAAGCGATAGTGCGGAAGGTGCTGCGGGCGAGGTATCTGACGCGGCAGCGTCGTTCGGTGGCGGTTATCTGCCGCGAGATCACCCATGAATGCCGGGCCAAGGGCCTGCGGCCGCCGTCGCGGTCGGCGGTGGTGCGGCGGATCGGCCGGTTGGACCAGGTGAAGGCGATCACCGTGCGGGAGGGCTCCGACGCGGCCCGCTCACGCCGCGCGGCGGGTGGTTCCACGCCGCCGGTGGAGGGTCTGTTGGAGCGTGTGCAGATCGATCACACTCCGGCGGATGTGATCGTGGTCGATGAGCTGCACCGGTTGCCGATCGGCCGGCCGTATGTGACCGCGGCGATCGACGAGGCGTCGAAATGCGTTCCTGGGCTGGTGATCACCCTCGAAGCGCCGTCAGCGGCGTCGGTCGGGCTGTGCCTGGCGCATATGGCGATCGACAAACGGGCCTGGCTCGAACGCCTGGGGCTGGATGCGGTGTGGCCGATGAGCGGCAAACCGGCCAAGTTGTATGTCGACAACGCCAGCGAGTTCAAGAGCGAAGCCCTGCGCCGCGGCTGTGAGCAGCACGGCATCGACATCGACTACCGGCCGCCGGGCGCACCGCACTACGGCGGCATCATCGAACGCCTGGTCGGCACCATGATGCGGCTGACCCATGAGCTGCCGGGCACCACGTTCTCCAACCCAGGGGAGCGCGGCGGCTACGACAGTGACGCGAAAGCCGTGCTCACCCTGACCGAACTGCAGCGGTGGATGGCCCTGGCGGTGGCCTGCTATCACGGTGAACCGCACGACGGGCTGGGCGGTCGGCCCCCGGGCGGGGTGTGGACGGACAAGGCAGCTGAGCAGGGAACCCCGAAGACCGTGACCAACGCGACCGCGTTCTTGGTCGATTTCCTACCGGTGATCCGGAGATCTCTGACCCGCAGCGGATTTCGGCTCGACCACGTCCAATACTATTGCGACGCGCTGAAACCGCTGATCGCGCGCCGGGAACCACTGGGCAAGTTCGTCTTACGCCGCGATCCGCGCGACATCTCCCGCATCTGGGCCCTGCATCCCGACACCGGCGAATATCTGGAGGTGCCGTATCGGACGTGGTCACGGCCTGCGATCAGTGTGTGGGAGCAGACCGCGGCGGTGGCGCGGCTGCGGGAGCAGGGCCGCGGCGAGATCGACGAGAACGCGCTGTTCGCGATGGTCGAGCAGATGCGGCACATCACCGACGCCGCGACCTCGGCCAGCCGCAAGGCCCGCCGCGACGGGCAGCGCCGCCGCAACAACACCCCGCCGCGCCAGGGACCGTCTCTGGTTGCGCCGCAACCACCCGCCGACACAGCGCCCGGACCCGTGAAGCCGTTCGAGGTGATCGAGCAATGGTGAACGGTGAACCGGACCTGTCGCATCTGCACCCGTCGGCGCAGCCGATCGCTATGCTGCCGGGCGAGGAGCGGTTGCGGTATGTGCGTGGGGACCGGTGGATCGGCTACACCCGCGCCACCGAAGCCCTGACCAGGTTAGAAACGCTGCTGGACACGCCCAGTAAGCAGCGGATGCCGAATCTGCTGATCGTCGGCCTGACGAACAACGGCAAGTCGATGATCATCGAGAAGTTTTGCCGGACTCATCCGCCGGTGTCACATTCGGATCGTGAACAGATCCCGGTGCTGACGGTGCAGATGCCCTCCGAGCCGTCGGTGACCCGGTTCTACACCGCGCTACTGGCCGCCCTGGGCGCGCCGATGCGGGCCCGCGCGCCACGGTTGGCCGACCTCGAGCAGCTGGTGCTGAGCCTGCTGCGGGCTACCGGTGTCCGTGTGCTGGTGATCGATGAGCTGCACAACATCCTCGGCGGCCGCAACAGCGCGGTCCGGCGGGAGTTTCTGAACCTGTTGCGGTTCCTCGGCAACGAGCTGCGGATTCCGCTGGTCGGGGTCGGCACCAACGACGCCTATCTGGCGATCCGGTCGGACCCGCAACTGGAGAACCGGTTCGCCCCGTTCCTGCTTCCTCGGTGGCAGCCCGACGCTCAGGGGTGTGCGTTGCTGGCCAGCTTCGCCGCCGCGTTCCCGCTGCGCCGGCCCTCGGCGATCGGGACCGCGGAAATGGCCACCTATCTGCTGACTCGCAGCGAGGGCACCATCGGCGAGCTGACCGCGCTGCTGACCGATGCCGCGATCGCGGCCATCGAGTCCGGCCAGGAGGCGATCAACCAGAGCACGCTGGTGATGGCGTCCTATGCAGGGCCGACCGAACGCCGTCGGATGTTCGAACGCGAACTGGCGTGACCGCGCCATCCACGCGATGGCCGCTGCATCCGCAACCGGACCCCCTGGAGTCGCTGTCATCCTGGCTGGGGCGACTGGCCGGGATCTACCGAATGCCGGTCAAACGACTGCTCGCCGCCCTCGTGCCCGAACTATCCCCGCACCTCATCGAGGACGACCGGTGGGAGGTCCCCGAACCGTTGGCGAAAGCGCTGGTCGAGCGGACCGGAGTCGATCCCGGACACCTGAAGACAATGACGTTGGGCGGGTGGACGCCGTGGTTGCTCGACAAAGCCGGCGTGCGCGATTTCGAAGCGCAGGAAGTGTTCGACACCTACGTGCGGCAGAACTCGGTGCTGCTGCGCCCCGGCGAGGCCGGCCGCAACCATGTGACCGAGCGGCGCTGGCGCGGGCCCTGGATGCCGGGTCCCGCATACCGGCAGCGGCACTGCCCAGTCTGCGCCACCGACCCCGCGCGGCCCCAGGCGCTGGCGTGGAAACTGCCGCTGGTGACCGGGTGTGCCGAGCACGGATGCCGCCTCATCGACAACCGCGATAGGTGGAAGCTTCTTCTTCCCGAACACGAACGCCTACAACCGATCCCGGTTCCCGAACCGCTGGCAAGGCTGGACCGTCTCACCTACGAGGGCCTGGCCACCGGCCAGGTTCGCCTGCCCGGCCGCCCGATCCACGTGGCCGTGTGGCTGCGGTTGTTGCGGAGCTTGCTGGACGAGGTCAGCCTGCTCGGTCGCCGCCAGCGTACGAAGGCGCGCCTCGAACTGATCTGGCAGAGCACCGGCCGCGGGCCGCGCGGCGGGCTGAGCGCCTGGAAACCCTACGAACTGATGGACCCGCCGACGCAGGAAGCGATGCGCCACGCGGCGGCGGTCGCGCTCGACCTCGTCGCGGCGCGGCGGATCACCGCCGACGGCGAGTTCGCCTCGGCGCTGGTGACCCCGCCGCACACCCCGGTGTACGAGGGCGACAGACCGACACCGCTGGTGACCGCCTGGAGGACCGCGATCACCGAGGTGACCGCGGCGATCGACCGCGCCCGCGTAGATCCGGCGACCGCGCAGCAGTTGCTCGCGCTGGCGACCCTGTCGGTCCGGACACTGGAGCACTTCGAGCGCGAACGCGACTTTCTCGTCATCCTCGGCATCTCCACCGACTTCCTGCCCACGACGACCGAGTACGCCACACGGCTGTGCCCGATGTGCGACGACGACGTCTTCGCGGTGATCCGCAAGATGGGCATGCGCCTGGACGACCTCCCCCAGTGGATCGGCGACCGACATGGCCTGTCGGTCCAGGCTCGCGAGCGCGCACCCGACCGCCGAAACGGATCCGTTGATGTCGTCAAATGACCCTTTGAAGACATGTAGTCAGTGCGGCTTCCGCGCCGTCCGGATCATGCGGAAACGGCGCAATCGATCCAATGCGGTCCGTTCCCGATTGACGACAGGGTTTGACGACAGATAGAACGGTGAATGGAAGCTAATCGGGTCGAGGTGAAAGGGCGCTGCGATGGCCGAACTCGTCTACACACGGGTGTCCACCGACGAGCAAAGCACCGCACGCCAGACCCACCTGATCGGCGAGGCCGGTCTCGTCGACGGCGCAGACGGTGTGCAATTGTTCGCCGACCCGGCCACCTCATCGAAGATCCCCGCACTCGAACGCGACGGGTTCCGTCGGCTGGCCGGATATGCGCGCCCCGGTGACCAGCTCACCGTGTCCGAGCTGTACCGGCTGTGCCGCGACCTCGCCGACATCCTCACCGTGCGCGACTGGTGCCGGCTGCACGGGGTGAAGCTGCGGGTCCTGTCCGGGGCGCTATCGGGCATCACCGATCTTGCCGCGGCCGACGCGACCACCACCATGCTGGTCAACGTGCTGATCTCGGTCGGCCAATTCCAGCGCGACCTGCAAAACGAACTCACCCGCGAGGGCCTGGCCGCCGCCTGGGCACAAGGCGCCCGATCCGGACGCCGCCCACAGGTCGCCACGAACGGGGCGTTGGACCAGGTACGCCAGGAATTCCGCGAAGGGGCGACAATCGCTGCTCTGGCCCGCCGGCACCAGGTGAGCCGAGTTGCGATCCGCACCGCCCTCGCCGACCTTCTGCCCGGCCGCCCCGAACAACCCGCACCCGCCCGCATGGACGAACCGGGCCCGATCCGGATCGAGATCCCGGGCAAGATCGCCCGCCACCTGACCGGCCATACCGCCGACCTCGGCGAAACCGAGCGCCGCGCTCTGCAACAGAGCCGGGAGATACGACGCGGACAGGGCTACAGCCTGCACGTCACCGCGCCGCCGCACGTCCACCGGACGCTACTGGCTGCTGCCGAAACAGTCGGTGAGAGCGCGTCGGCCGCCGACCGCAAGGCATACCGGATCTACCGGGATCGACTGCACAACGCGACTACATGATGATCATGAGCGGGTGTTCGGATGTGCCCCAACATCACACGCCCGCCTGCGCCGGGACGGGCTCATGGATGCGCCTCGCCCCTGTCGGGGTGCCACAACCAACCACCACTGGGGAGGCGATCGACGCGATCGGTTGAATGTGACTCGTACGATATCTATCTCATATTTTCTAGCTTTTGTCCGCACCAGCGGGCACAGAACGAATGTGGAGTAGATGCGCACACTCACCCAGGCAGTCAGGCTGGCCTTCGCCGCGTCGGCGGTCGTCGCTGGCTCAATAGCTGTGGCCGGCCCGGCGAATGCGGTAGCGACCCCGGCCGAGGCATGCGGCAGCAACTACCACGAAATCGATCACCACGACATCCCCGGCGCACGTATCCACCTGCTCTACAACGGCACCACCGACTGCGTAGTCACGACGAAGAACAACCCCGGAACCAAAACCATGATGTTGGCTTCCATCGCGAAAGACGTAGACGGAATTTACAGCAACATCAATGACGAGGGCGAATACACTAACTACGCTGGCCCGGTGAAGGTGACCGCTCCGGGTGTCTGCATCATCTGGGGAGGCGCCTCTGATCCGGGGTGGAACGTCTGGTATTCGGAGCCTTCGCACTGCCGCTGATCGCCGCCAAGCACATTTACGGCAGGATGCCCGCAATCCCAGGGACTGGTCGCGGGCATCCCTGGCTTCCTGCAGCTACTGCAGTCTGCCCTCTTTGTAACGCATCTCTGAACTTCGCCTTGCATCCCCGAACAGGCAAGTCGGAACTGACATCCGGTGACGAATTCTACTGACATCTCACTCTGGACTGCCTGCACCAGATCCCGGCCACACCGAACCAGCCGGTTTTCACCGGTGGAACATGATGATCCGCTCTATCTCATCGACCGAGCAGGCGACGGTCGTCGCGATCTCGGCTGGGGTCTGCCTCTGCTGGTACAACGTCAGAACGCGCACGTGCAGGGCCCGGGTCGCAGCCACGGGCCGGGACTGGCAGAGCCTTCCACACCCGTGCGGATCGAACATCTGCCGGCCGCGCGCAGACCTCGCCGCGGTGTTGTGGACGGTGTGGAATCAGCCGGGCCACGCGATCCAGGCGACATCGGTTTTGTCCCGGGACGCCGCTCATATCGAACGCCATCACCGACGGCCGCCAGTCATACGTCGGATCATCGTCATCGGGTTCGGACAGATAGTCCGCAATCGGGTAGTCGTCGGCGACGTCGAGATCGACATCGAGCGCGGCGGCCAGCGCCCACCGGACGTCGCTGCACTCCATCGACAGGGCCATACCCGCAGCGTATCCACATCGACCGACATCACGAACGACCACAAACCAAGCCGAGAAAAACGTCCGGCGCTGCCGACTCGATGGCCCGCCGGGCTGCACGCACCGCAACTGCCCGAATTGACTAGTTTAACCCGCGTTTAACCCTTCTGATGGCGTGCCCGCGTTCTCGAATCACCTCGCCCACTCGGTTCTGCCGCCCACTGTCGCTGTTCGGCAGGCCCCTGAATGCGCAGTGCAGAGCACTCCGAACATCAGTGCAGACAACTTCGAACATCGACACGAATCGCCAGGACGACGGAACCGGTCCGGTGTTCAATAAACGTGTCGAAAACGGTTGGTGTTCAACAAGTCCTGTCGGACCTTTCTTCTACAGTCCCGGCTATGACCGCGACGACCGACCGACCTGAAGTGCTCACCCTCGACGGCGACGCCCTCGATCCGATCGGCGGCGGCGGTGCTCTCGTCGGCTACGGTCGAGTCTCGACCAAAGGCCAGCTGCTCGACCGTCAGATCACCGCGCTCACCGCGGCAGGATGCCAGCGGATCTTCACCGATAAGAAGTCGGGCAAGGACGCTGAATGCGAGGAGCTGTGGGCGTGCCTGGATTACCTGCGCCTCGGCGACACCCTCGTGGTGCCGTCGCTGGACCGGCTCGGCCGCTCCCTGCAAGACCTGATCACGATCGTGGCCAAACTCCGCAAGCGCGGCATCGGATTCCGCTCCCTACACGAAGCACTCGACACCACCACACCGGGCGGGCGACTGGTGTTCCATGTCTTCGCAGCCCTCGCCGAGTTCATCCGCGAGCTGATCGTCGATGGCACCAACGAGGGCCTGGCCGCCGCCCGAGCCCGCGGCCAACGTCTCGGCCGGCCACCGGCGATGACCGCCGAGCAGATCCGCCAAGCCCGCGCGATCCTCACCCGACCGGAAGAAACGGTGTCCTCCGTCGCTCGGCTACTCGGGGTCTCTCGCGGCACCCTCTACAAGCACATCCCCGAGCTCGGTCGTAGTCGCGTGGCTATCGAAAGCTGACCACCGATAGCGGCAGCTTCGCGACGTGATTTCGAGACAAGGTTTCGAGGCTTCGTGAGCTGGGAGTCCTTCGGAGACAAGGGTGTCGCCGGATCCTGTCTCGAAACCAAGGTTTCAGACATGGGTGTAGGCCAGGCTGTCGCGCGGGTCCGAGTCGAGCACGCACCTTCAGGAATGCACCAAATGTGCAACCTCGAGTACGCACCTCATGTGGGCTGCCCCTCCACATAAGGTCGGACACGCGGGAAACAAAGTCTGTCGTGACGGGTGTAGACATTCGTCAAGAGTCGGTATACAGTCGCTGTCGTTCGCATTGATGAGTCCAGTGGCCGGGCAGGTGAGCTGCCCGGAACATGAGGTTCCACCGTCCCCTCCGGCGGAGAAGAGAATCCGGTGTAGTCGGCCGGACCGCCGGGAGGGGGCGAAGAAGCAAGACCGAGAAGTAACGCAGGTAGGACCCGGCAATCCAGGAGGTGGTGCTCACTGAGGAGTCATTTAGCAGTTCCGCGTCCCAGGAAGCGTCGGGAGCGGTGTAGGACATCGGCCGACTCGGCCGGTGAGCAGAATTGATATCACCACCCTTTTCGTAGACCCCGGGCCCCGGCGCACATGCGCCGGGGCCTTCGGTGTTGAAACCCGAGAGGCGCTGTGCAGCAACCGAACCCGAACCCCACCGACGGCGCCAGCGCCGCCGACAAACTCGATGACGACACCTACCCCGCCTACAGCATGGGACGCGCCGCGGAGATCCTCGGCGTCACTCAAGCGTTTCTGCGCGGCCTCGACGCGGCCGAGCTCTTGACACCGCAGCGTTCGGCGGGTGGGCACCGCCGCTACTCCCGCTACCAGTTGCGTATAGCCGGGCGCGTGCGGGAGCTCGTCGATGCTGGTGACTCCCTGGATGCGGCTTGTCGCATCGTGATCCTCGAGGACCAGCTCGCCGAAGCCGAACGCATCAACAACGACCTGCGGCACGCCCTCGACGACCGGCCACCCGGAAGCCCTCCTGCGGGCTGAGCGATTCCGGCCGCCGGGGCTGGAATGACCGAGCTAGGCAAATCGCCTACAGGTGATATTGCCTGCGACGCAGCCAGACTCAGCGGTATGTGAACCTTACCGGCGGTCAGAGCCGTAGTGTCGTCCTGTTCTCCGAACCGAGCGTGTCCTGGCTCAGTCGGTCTGATGCTGCCTCAATAGATCTGATGCGGGTAATTGACCAATCTGATGCTGACTCAGTGAATCTGATGCTGAGGGTGTTGATCGAGCGTCCCGGGTTTGGTTTCTGGCCGGGATCGCCGCGGCGGTCGGGCTGGCGCTGTTCTACGGCAAATACCTCGCCGCATCGATGAGCGGCGGATGCCGGCGGGTGAGGCGACGATGCGGATCGGCCGGTAGTATCTGGTGCATGCCAACGGATCTCAGCGACAACGTGAGGTTGCTGATGCCGGTTAGGCGCCCCCTCAACGCTCAACTGAGCTAGAGTCAAACCCCAACGCCCGTGGGAATTCTCGTCGGCGGTCCTGCGGAGATCTAGTCAACCGCGAGCATAGGCAGCGGGCGTCATCTTCGCGTAGGGGGCGGTGAGTAGCACGGAATTCGTCGGCGCTGTCCTCGTCCTCGTCAGTGTGATCGCATTCCTGGTCGGCTTAATCGGTCTGATCGTTGGTCGGATTTCACCACTGCGAGTCCACGGTAGAAAGCGGGCCGCACTGATCATGGTGATCGCGTTCGCAGCTTTCATCACAGGTGGGGCGCTCCTGCCCAAACAACCGGCCCCTGATAGCGCGACGGCACCGTCCTCATCGTCTAGTACTCCAGTCGTAGTTCGTGACGTACCGTCAGGTCTGTTGTGATCGTCGCTGGTAGTGGCATTGTTTGGCTCGGTGTTGGTGTCGTCGACGCCAGATTGATCGGCGTATCCGGAAGGCGAGGTCGGCGACGGCGGTGAGCGGGTTCCTCGGCAAGAGAGCTTGGATTTCGTTGCGGGTCAACGCGATCAGGTCTGGCGCGGCAGGGTGGGTGGTGTTTTCGGTGATCGCGGTGATAGTCAGGAATGCCAGTGCGAGCATGGCCAGGATGGTCCAGCGCCGCCAGGAAGTCCACGAGGTGACCTGGTGCTCGTCCAGGCCGGCCAGCCCTTTTCCGGATTGGAAATCTTCCTCCACGGTCCACCTGCGACCGGCGACGGTGACGAGTTGGGGCAGAGTCACCGGTTGCGGGGCCCAGCACCGGTAGTACGCCATTTCCCCGGTCGCCCGGTTGTGTCGGACCAGCAGCCATCGGTGACCTGAGGCGTCGGGGTCGGCGTCGATGTCCATCCATGCCCAGTGGTACAGGCGGGCGCCTTTCGCGCCGTCACCGGCCGAGAGGCACTGCCAGGCGCTGCACGGTAGTGCCGCAGCGGCGGTGTCGGCGCGCAGGTCCCCGGCAGCGGTGTGCACGCGGCGGTTGGCACCGATCGCGAGAACGTAACCGACACCGCGGATTTCGAGTTCTGCCCGCAATTTCGGGTCGGCGCCGTAGACCTCGTCACCGGCGACCCAGCCCAGCGCTACGCCGGCGTCGAGGGTTCGGGTGATCATCCGCTGCGCCAGGGCGGGTTTGGTCACCAGCACCGCCTCGCCGGCGGGGATACCGGCCTCGGTGCACCGGTCCGGGGCGTCGGTCCAGGATTTCGGCAGATACAACTCGCGGTCGATGAGCGTGTGCCCTCGTGTGGTGGAGTAGGTCAAATACACTGCGACTTGGGCGTTTTCGATGCGTCCGGCAGTGCCGGTGTACTGCCGCTGCACACCGGCGGTCATGGCGCCCTTCTTCAGGTCACCGGTCTCGTCGATCACCGCGATCACCTGATCGGTACCGAGATGGTCCACAACATGATCACGCAGGTCGTCGCGGACCGCATCTTCATCCCACTTCGCCCGCGACAGCAAATGCTGCATGGCATAAGGGGTTTCGTGACCTGTGTGTTCGGACAAAGTCCAGCAGTTCTTGTTCGGAAGCTTCGCTGCCAGCCCCGCCACCATCGCTCGCGCGGTCTTGCGAGGTTCCACGCGGCGGAAACAGCCCGCGATCCGCGCCATCAACCCGTCCAAACCCTCGTCCCACCGCGCAGGGTCTACGCTGCAGGCAGCGGCCACCGCCGATTCGGTTGTATTGCACACACAGTCAACACGAACACGCGGTGGCCGCCCTCGTCCAACTCGGCCACGCGAATCCCCCTGCCCTGCAAATCATCACCCCGAAACAGACCACTCGGCACGGTAACGATCTACAACTGGAGTACTAGGCAAACACCAGCGACGAGCGAGGTACAGAAGACAGCGCAGAAAACTAGCGCGCTCCCGACGTCGACTTCCGTGCCGACGACATCAGCGTCGACCCTGATCGTGCCACCTCCCACCAGCCAGACAGAGCAGGCACCCCCGCCATCGCCTTCTCCGCCCGCCAAGGCTGCACCGCCAGCACCTGGAGTCCGGGACGACGGGATCGGCAACCTTGTGCCCGTTCACGATTCATCGGGAGCGACTGCGAACATTGTGCTGAATGGTGTCCGATACGCGCCGGTCCTCGGCGATTCCATGGGAGCTCAACTGATTGTCCTCGACGTCACGATAGAGGGAACCTCGGAGACGGCGTACCACTACACCGAGTCTGACTTCCAGTTCGCCTATCTCGGCAGCAACGAGACCGATCCGGCATATGCCCACACCAGTGACAAGCTCAGCTGGGGGCCCAGTCCGAGCGAGGACTACCGGCCATTCGGGCCGCCTGCTCCATTACGTGTCGGCTCGGTGTCCCTCGGCCAGCAGGTTCACGGATTGGTAATCCTTCGTGCCGGGAGCCGGGGACCATACGTCGCGTTCGTCGGTTCGTTGAAGCCCGCCGATCGCATGGCGCAGTGGCAGCTCGCCGACCCGCATAAGTAGCCGTTTGTCGTTCGCGGGCGGTCAGTGCGAGAAATGATCAGGACCTGTGGATGGCCGGGAAGCGTACCTTCCCGGATGATCTACGAAGCCATAGGTATTTGATCAAGTCCAGCGCGCCAACGCTGGCGGGAAGGTACGCCGGTGCTCAAGGTAGTTCACGATGCGGCGGAGTCCAACGATCCCGGTGTGTCCTGCGCCCGGTCGTTGCTCGATGAGATTGTTCGCGACGGTGCCCGCAAGATGCTCGCCGCAGCGTTGCAGGCCGAGGTCGCGGCCTATATCGAGCGGTTCGCCGACCAGGTCGACGACGAAGGCCGGCGGCTGGTGGTCCGCAACGGCTACCACGTCGAGCGGGAGGTCCTGACCGCCGCGGGTGCGGTGACGGTGAAGGCACCGCGTGTCAACGACAAGCGTGTCGACCCCGAATCCGGTGAGCGGCAGCGGTTTTCCTCGGCGATCCTGCCCGCGTGGGCACGAAAATCGCCGCAGATGACGGAGGTTCTGCCGTTGTTGTACCTGCATGGGCTGTCCAGCGGCGATTTCGGGCCGGCGTTGGAGCAGTTCCTCGGCACGGGCGCGGGCCTGTCGGCGGCCTCGATCACCCGGCTCACGACGCAGTGGCAGGACGAAGCCCGCACCTTCGCCGCCCGCGACCTCTCAGGCACCGACTACGTGTACCTGTGGGTCGACGGCATCCACCTCAAAATCCGGCTCGACCAGCAGAAACTATGCCTGCTGGTGATGATCGGGGTTCGCGCCGACGGCCGCAAGGAGCTCGTCGCATTGACCGACGGCTATCGCGAGTCGACCGAGTCGTGGGCCGATCTGCTGCGTGACTGCCGCCGCCGCGGCATGACCGCGCCGGTGCTCGCCGTCGGTGACGGCGCGCTCGGATTCTGGAAGGCGCTGCGTGAGGTATTCCCCCTGACCCGAGAGCAGCGTTGCTGGTTCCACAAATCCGCGAATGTCCTTGCAGCGCTGCCGAAGTCGGCGCATCCTGGCGCGTTGGCGGCGATGAAGGAAATCTACATGGCCGAGGACATTGACAAGGCACAAGTCGCGATCAAGGCCTTCGAGATCGACTACGGCGCGAAATACCCGAAAGCGGTCGCCAAGATCGTCGATGACGCCGACGTGCTGCTCGAGTTCTACAAATACCCGGCCGAACACTGGATCCACCTACGCACCACAAACCCGATCGAAAGTACTTTCGCCACAGTGCGTTTGAGGACGAAGGTCACCAAGGGGCCGGGTTCCCGCGCGGCCGGGCTCGCCATGGCCTTCAAGCTGATCGAGGCCGCTCAAACGCGCTGGCGGGCCGTCAACGCCCCACACCTAGTCGCACTCGTCCGGGCCGGGGCCGTATTCCACAAGGGCAAACTCCTGGAACGGCCCGCCGACATCACCCCGAACACACCGACCAGCCCGTCATCAGCCGAGGCGGAGGAGGTCGCCTGAAACTTGCTGATCCACAGGTCTTGACAATATCTCGCGGTCAGTGCGGATCTTACGTCCAGCTATACCGCCGAGCACACCGCTGCGGGTGGTCTCACTGATCCTCGCCGGAGTTCTGGTCGCTCGGCTCAGCCGCGGGGTATGGGGAACAGATCCGCGAAAAGTCACGCTAAGCGGTTTGGCTATCAATCCGAGCGTTGCGGCAGGCGTTATCGCAGATAAGTTCCGGAGTCGCCAATGCATAGCGCGTGCTGGCACCGCGCGAAGCGCTAGGTGGTGCAGCTCCGCGGAATCCGGCGCTAAGCCAGTACCGCAGATAATTGCGCCCTTATCTGCGGTGCCCGGCTTAGCGCTACTTTTCGCACCGATGTTCCCCATGCCCCTGATCTTGGACAACAGCCCCGGCGGCGCCTTTGCGGGGGTCGAGGAACATAGCCGCCGGAACTCCTTAGCGCCGGATCTCGGGCGACTGTCCCTCAACCCCTACCGACAGCGGTGTCGGATGAAAGTGTGGCGCAGGCGTTGCTCGAACTGCTGGCGGGGGAAGTGTTCCGGACTCTGCACGAGGACGTGTATCGCGCCGGTGAGCGTGGCCTGGAAGTAGAGGGTCTCTATCGCCGGATCCGGTGCGCCGAGCTGGACGAATATGCCGGTGAGACGTTCACGCAGCGTGGCGAGCATCACCTGCAGGGCGTCATCGGCCCGGTGCAGCACTGGCGCGATGTCGGGCTGTAGTTCCAGCGTAAGAAGCAGACGGTGGGTTGCGACGTGGGCGGCGGCATGATCGAGCAGGTTGCCGATGAATCGGCATAGCTGCTCGTCGGCCGGGGCCTGCGGTACCACATCCAGCAGCACGACCGCCTCGCGCAGCCGCCGCGTTATGACGGCCATCAGCAACTCTTCCTTCGTCGGGAAGTACGCGTAGAGCAGTCCCTTCGAGGTACCGGCGCGGGCCGCGATCGAGGCGACCGAGGCACCGTGGAAACCCTTCGCCGCAAATGCCTCAAGCGCGGCATCGAGCAGCGCATCAGTCGACCGCTGGCGCAGCCTGGCGTTGTGCGCCGCACCACGCGGACTCATCAGGGCAACCCCCACGGGTTATCATCGACCATATGGTCAATGATAACGAGCCCCAGCTGGTCTTCCTGCACGGTGTCGGCGTTTCCCGCACAAGCTGGGCGCCGCAGCTCGACGCGCTCGCCGACACCTTCCCGGTGGTTGCGGTCGACCTGCCCGGACACGGCGCCCGCAGCCACGAGCTCTTCAGCATGCAGCGGGCGGTTGAGGTGGTCACAGAAGAACTGTCGCAAACCCCACACCGCCCAGCGGTCCTGGTCGGGCTGAGTCTCGGTGGCTACGTCGCGATGGCGTGCGCTGCCCGCTACCCGCTGCTGGCGGCCGGACTGGTCCTGTCCGGCTGCGCGATCGACTACAGCCAGGGCCGCTATCCGCTGCTGGTCCGCGCCAACCGCCTGGCCCTCACCCTGTGGCCCACCCGGCTACTGACCGGAGTTCAAGCAAAGGCCCTGCGCCGCACCTACCCCGCATACGCCGAGACGATTATCGACGGAGGCCTTACATTCGCCGCGATGGGCGATGCCCTCACGGAACTGACCCGGACCGTTTGGCACGGCACCCTGGCCGCCTACCCCAACCCCGTCCTGGTGGTAACCGGGGAGCGGGACCGGCGCAACCGAGCCGAGCACCACCATCAGATTCGGGCGATCCCCGGCGCCACGGGGGTCGTGGTCCCAGGCGCCGGTCACCTGTGCAACCTCGACCAGCCTGAGCAGTTCACCACAATCGTTCACGAGTTCGCCAGGTGTCTAACGGCAGCACCTACCAATTCGGCAGTGCGGGAACATCGGCGCGAAAAGTAGCGCTAAGGAGTTACCGAGTGCACATAGCAGCGCACTATGCGCGGTAACTCGAATGGTCGACCTGGCACTTTGGCCTGGCCGGGACTGGTCGACTCTGGAAACTATGCGCGGTACCGGCCACGCCGGGGGCGGCCCGATAGCAAACGGCCAGTTCGATTCGCGCTACCGCCGGATTCCGCGCGGATGCTCCTCGCCTCCCGATCAGGTCGAGGTCGAGATCCATCGCCACGCCGTGGTTCCCGTCGTGGTGCAGATCATCGAGCACCGGTGCCGTCATGGCCATTGCCCCTTCCTTGCGTCCCTGCTCGGGTGCATCGGATCTACCCCGGTGCGATGACCTGAAACCGTCTACCCCGCGTGAAATAAACACCTTGCACTGGCAGAGGAAAATCTGTTGTGTCGGGGGTAGACATTCCGCGAGGGCCGGTATACAGTCGCTGTCGTTGCAGATGAGAAAGCCAGGTTGGCCGGGTAGGTGAGCTACCCGGAAGTACTAGTTCGACCGTCCCCTTCCGGCGGAGGCGCTAATCCGGTGTAGTAGGCCGGACCGCCGGGAGGGGGCGAAGAAGCAAGGAAGAAGAGCAAGACCGAGAAGTACGCAGACAGGACCCGGCAATCCAGGAGGTGGTGCTCACTGAGTAGTCATTTATCAGTTCCGCGTCCCGGGAAGTGTCGGGAGCGGTGTAGGACATCGGCGCAGGTGGCCGGTGAGCAGAATTGATATCACCACCCTTTTCGTAGACCCCAGGCCCCGGCGCAGCTGCGCCGGGGCCTGTCGGCGTTGAAACCCGAGAGGCGCTGTGCAGCGACCGAACCCGAACCCCACCGACGGTCCCAGCGCCGCCGACAAACTCGATGACGACACCTACCCCGCCTACAGCATGGGACGCGCCGCGGAAATCCTCGGCGTCACCCAAGCGTTCCTGCGCGGCCTCGACGCCGCCGAACTGTTGACCCCGCAACGGTCAGCTGGTGGGCACCGCCGCTACTCCCGCTACCAGTTGCGTATCGCCGGGCGTGTGCGTGAGCTCGTCGATGCCGGTAACGCCCTCGAGGCGGCGTGCCGCATCGTCATTCTCGAAGACCAGCTCGTCGAGGCCCAACGCCTCAACACCAACCTGCAACACGCCCTCGACCAGCGCACCGACCTCGACTGAAACCGAGAAATGACCGTGACCGGCACACGCACCGGCCAGATAGATGTTTTTGTTTCCAGGCGATGGACCTGACCGCACTCGATGCTGTGATCGGTCTCAACGTCGAGGCGGCCTTGGCCCGCACCGGGGAATGGCCCGGCGCCCTCGAACGTGGCGGCGGTCGCCAGCATTCACCCGGGGTCATGTGCTGGCCGGTGACCTACACCACCGGTGCGCCCCGACGACAGGACTGACACCTCTGCAACCTCGTGATGCCGGGCAGCAGGGTTTGGCGTCCGCAGCCACGCCACCGCGCCGCCGAAGATCACTTTCGGCCCGTCGCCGGTCATCCACGCCTGGTCCGCGATCCACGCCGCCAGCTCCGCCTCCACGTCCGCGAACGCGGCCAAGCCGTACTCCTGCGTGATCTCGGCCTGATGCTCGAACCGGGTCATTCGCCGGTCGGCGTAGTCCTTCAAACATGCCGGGTGCTCGGCCAGATACTCCACCTGACCGGTCCCCGATGACGGAACCACCCGGTTTTAGAGCCAGGTTGTTTTCGATCCGTATTCAGTTGATGCCGCAGGCCACCGGGTGGTGGCTGTGGCTGCAGCGGGCAGCGTACTCGGCCGGGGTCAGATAGCCCAGCGCCGAATGTCGATGTCGTCGGTTGTGGTCTACCTTGTAGTCGCCGATGACGACGCGGGCTTCGAGCAGGCTTGTCCAGTGGTTCCGGTCGAGGCATTCTTTGCGCAGCCGACGGTTGAACGATTCGACGAATCCGTTATTCCACGGCGTGCCCGGTGGGATGTAGATGATCCCGACCCGGTTTGCGCAAAACTGTTGCAGCGCATGGGAAATCATTTCCGGCCCGTTGTCCATCCGCAACACCGTCGGCGACCCACCATGAGTGGTGAAGACCTTCTCGAGCTCGGTGACGAGCCGCTCGGCGGTGATCGAGCGTTCAACCAGATGCAATAGTGATTCACGGGTGTGTTCATCGACCATCGACGCGATCTTCACCGCTCTGCCGTCGATGGTGGAATCGAACTGAAAATCCAACGCCCACACCACCTTCGGTGCATCCGCATCGACCGGCGGCATCGACGAAACGCCGGCCCGTTTACGCGGCTGGTGCTCACGCACCTGCAGCCCTTCCTCCCGCCAGAGCCGATGCACCTTCTTCTTGTTCACCGAGCTGCCCTCGTCGAACCGCAACCGCGCCCACGCCCGCCGGAACCCGTGACACGGGTTCTTCGTAGCATACGAGCGCAGCCAGGCCCGCAAACCGGCGTCCGGATCATCCGGGGTCTGCGCGAGGGGCAGCCGCCGATACGTCGAACGAGCAAGCCCAACGACCTTGCACGCGAACCGTTCCGACACGCCCTTCACTGCTGTGAGCATGTCGACGGCACGGCGCTTGGACGCTGGGCTCAGAATTTTCCCCGGCTGATCTCCCGCAGGGCGTCCTTTTCCAGCTCCGCCTCGGCCAGCAGCCGCTTGAGCCGGGAATTCTGCTCCCGCAGCTCCTTGAGCTCCTTCGCCGCATCGGTATCCATACCGCCGTAAGAGCGGCGCCAGTTGTACAACGTCGCCGCCGACACTTCCAGCTCTGCGGCGATCTCCTCGCCCGACTTACCGGCCGCGGCCAGCTCATCGGCACGGCGCAGCTTCCGCACGATCTCCTCCGCGGAATGCCGCTTCCGTCCTCCAGCCATGATCCCAATCGTCCCTTCTGGCCCCTACCAGGGCCAACAGGACTCTAATACCGAGCGGTCTCATTCATTGGGGACGGGCCAAGGTCGGTCAGGAACATGCCCAAATGGCGGACTGTGATCATCTGCACGGCATAGCCGAGCCGGTTGTAATCGCGGCGACGAGCCGCGATTAGCCGCCGGTCCTCGTCGTCCAGGTGGAAGAACCGCTCCATCTCCACACGCGAATACGAACCGAACCGGCCGTAGCCCTCATCCATCACCGCGCCATGAAATCACCTGCACCGCAACACCGCTCACCGTTGCGTCAATCCGACCGCCACGAGGTCGGCCTCAAGCTCAAACCTCCGCTAAGCGCTACTTTCGGTGCCGATGTTCCTGCACTGCCGGTCTGATCACAATCTCGTTCATGAAGGCAGAGTAGGAGGCTGCGGCGATCCGAGACAACGGCGGCGCAACGCAGTCCGGAAAAACCTGCAAGTGCCGGAGAAATCCGAAAAAACATGAGACCGCCGGAGACGGCAGGCCTCACACCGATCCGCCGGCATCACCGCCGATCCGGATCCGAAAAGACCTGATTGTGCCGGACAAACATAGCCCCAGGACGCGCACAGCCACCCGGCCACCGACGACCCGAATCCGGAACAACCTGGGTTCTCCTCAGTTGTCGCGATCGAGTACGAGTTGGGTGCGGAGTTCGCCGGTGCGGACCCAGCGGTGCATGGAGGGGCTTGAGACTGATCCGCGAAAAAGTCACGCTAAGCGGTTTGGCTATCAATCCAGGCGGCGCTGCGGGCACATTTCCGGAGTCGCCAGCGTGTAGCGCGGTCCGGTGGCGCGCGGAGTCCCAGGTGAACATCGGTGCGGCAACCGCCTTAGCGCTACTTTCGCACCGATGTTCACCTGCCCCTCAACCCCCGAGTACCTCAAGATCGTGGTGTTCAGCGACCACACCGACGACCCGGCGGGCCGACGTCACCGCCTACGCGGGCGTGCCAAGTTCCCCTGTGCACGCGACGTCCCCGATCGATTCCGGTGCAAAAGCTCGATGCCAGTCGGTCACCGCCTGATAGCCGATCCCGATCTCGAGCACTCCCGCCTCGTCGAAGGGCGCGCCCATGATCTGTAGACCAACGGGCATTCCCTCCGACGTGCCGCAGGGCACTGACAACGCCGGCATCGCGAGCGCGCTGGCCAAGCCCGTGTAGACGGCGCGGTCTCTGTGCATGGCGGTCCTCGCCAACGCTGCTCGGCGCGGATCCACTCCGATGGGCGCCGCGGTCGTCGCGCACGTGGGCGTCACGAAAGCGTCCAGCGTTTCGAAGAGCGCGAGAAACCGTCGCCGGAGATGGCGTCGAAAACGCTGCGCGAGGATGTAGTCCGCTGCCGGAATCAGCTGCCCGGCATGCAGCAGTCCGCGCACATCGATGCCGTACTCGTCGCGATGAGCTGCCAGCATACGACGATGGACCGACGCGGCTTCGGCGGTCTGAACGATCAGCCATGAGCTGTAGTAGTCTTCGATATCCGGCATGTCCACATCGACGATCACCGCCCCGGCGCCCTCGAGGGTCGCCAATGCCCGCTCGATCGCATCGCGGACACCATCGTCGATCTTCGTCAGGGAAAAATCACGGATGATTCCGACGCGTCGGCCCTGGATGCCGTTCTCCGCGGACGGCTGTCGAACGGGTCGTCTGCTCGTGTCCGGATCGGCGGGATCGTGCCCGGCGATGATCGAATGGATGAGCGCGACCTCAGAGGCGGTTCGCGCGATCGGGCCGACGGTGTCCATGCTCCACGCGACGGGGAAGACTCCCACGTTGCTGACTCTTCCCACCGTGGGACGCAGACCTGTCAACCCGGTTACGGCAGCCGGGTTGCGTATCGACCCTCCGGTATCGGTACCCAGCGCAGCGAGACACTGGCCGGAGGCGACCGCGGCGGCCGAGCCCCCGCTCGATCCGTGAGCATTGCGGCTTATATCCCAAGGGTTGTGAGTTGCACCGAAATGCTCGTTCTCCGTAGTCCCTCCCCACGCGAACTCGTGCAGGTTGGTCTTTCCGATGACGATCGCCCCGGCCTGCTTGAGACGCCGAACCACAGTGGCGTCGCGCTCGGCGATGCCATCGAGGAATGCCGAACCGACCGTCGTGCGAACTCCCTCAACGTCGATGTTGTCCTTCACCCCGATGGGTATGCCGTGCAATGGGCCAGGAGACTCTCCTTGCGCGATTGCCTCGTCGGCAGCATGTGCCGCGTCGAGGGCCTCGGCCCGGGTGACGGTGATGAACGCATTGATGTGGGAGTCGGTCTCATCGATTCGTTGCAGCGAGCCCAGGGTCAACTCCGTCGCGGACATCACCCCACCCAGGAGGAGCCCGCGGGCATCGTCGATGCTCGACGGTAGATGAGGAGCCGACATCACGAGTTCCTCGGTTCGGGGACGACGGTCAGCGGGGCAGAGGACGCGACAGACGGCATCACGGTCGCGAGATGGTCCGCGAGCATGGAGAGGTCAGCGCACAACTCTGCCACGAATACCGTGTCGTCGGGCCGCACTGCGGCGAGCTCGGCTGCCGCGTACAGCAGCGATTCTGTCATCTTCTTCCCTTTCTCTACCTCTCCGAACACCCTCGGGATCCCGGGTGCGCAGTCAGGCGTGCCCCGGCACGGGAGTGCCCGGGCGGTGCAGCTCATGCGCAAGTTCGTCGAGCTCGGCGCCTCCGGCCATGAGCTTTGTCATCTCATCGAGCGCAATCTCGCTCTTCTTGTAGTTGCCAAGGCTCGTCCCACGCTTCAAGAGCAGGTACTGGTCGCCCACGAGGTACGCGTGCTGAGGGTTGTGGGTAATGAACACGACACCGAGCCCACGATCGCGCGCTTGCGCGATGTACTTCAGCACGACGCCGGCCTGCTTCACGCCCAGGGCGGAAGTGGGCTCATCCAGAATCACGACCTTCGCCCCGAAATACACGGCACGCGCGATCGCGACCGACTGGCGCTCGCCACCGGAGAGGGTCCCAATGGGCTGATCGACATCTCTGAGATCGATACCCATCTTGGCGAGCTCGTTCTTTGTGGTGGCGCGCATGCCCTTCACGTCGAGCCTGCGCCTCTTCGTGACCTCCGAGCCGAGGAAGAAGTTGCGCCAGATGGGCATCAGCGGAACGACCGCGAGGTCCTGATAGACCGTGGCGATGCCTTGGTCGAGCGCCTCACGGGGGTTTGAGAACGTGCGCTCGACCCCATAGGTGCGAAGCGTCCCCTCGGTGTGCTGATGCGCACCCGCCAGGATCTTGATGAACGTCGACTTCCCGGCTCCGTTGTCGCCCAGTACGCAGAGGACCTCGCCGACGTCCACCGAAGCACTCACGCCGTGCAGGGCGATGATCGAACCATATGTCTTGCCGATGGCCTGTACTTCCAGGATCGGCGGAGCACCGGGTGTGGATCGATCGGTCATCATCGTGCTCCTGCTCGTTTACGTATGTAGATGTTCACCAGCACCGCGAGGAGCAGCATGGCTCCAAGGAAGGTCATCAACCAGTTGTTGTCCCACTGCGCGAAGACGATTCCCTGCAGTGTCATGCCGTAGATCAAGGCTCCTATGGCTGGGCCGATGGCCGAGCCGTACCCACCGGTCAGCAGGCAGCCACCGACCACGGCGCAGATGATGTAGATGAACTCCTGACCGACCCCGGTCGTGGCCTGCACCGTCGAGACATCGAAAAGCTGCAGCATCCCGACCAGCCAGCCCGCGCCCGCCGTCGTCATGAACAGCCCGATCTTGACCTTCGTGACAGGAACTCCGAGTTGCCTCGAGCTCGTAGCCTGCCCCCCGACGGCGAATATCCAGTTGCCGTACTTAGTGCGCAGCAGGATCCAGGTCGCTACGACTGTCACCACGATCCACCAGACGATCCCTATCTTCACGGTCATCCCCAGGAATGGGAACGACGAACCGAGGAAGACCTTCACCACGTCGAAGCCCGGAACATCCGCCATGCCCTCGACCTGAACCGTTCCCGTGATGAGCTTGGTCACCGCCAGGTTGACGCCCTGGAGAATGAAGAACGTGGCCAACGTCACGATGAAGCTGGGCAGTCCCGTCTTCATCACGACGAAGCCGTTGCCAGCGCCCAGGGCCAGGGCGACGACCAGCGACAGGATCATCGCGACCCAGATGTTCAAACCCCACTGTGTCGTGAGCACTCCCACGATGAGGCCCGTGGTGCCTGTCATGACGCCCGCAGAGAGGTCGAACTCCCCGCCGATCATCAGCATGGCGACGGCGACCGCCATGATCCCATACAGAGAGGACGAGTACAGCCAGGTCGAGATGCCCGGTGGAGTGAGGAACGCCTGCGTCGTGAACGAGAAGAAGACGAGGATTGCGAGCGCCGCCACTGCTGCGCCGACTTCCGGTCGGCGTAGCAGTACGACAACGAGACTCGTCTTCTTGAGTCGCTCATCCACTACTGTCATTGCAGCGTTAGCGCTCATTGTGTTAGCGCTCATCGAGTTCCGTTCTTCGCGAACTTCTCAACCTGCGCAGCATTTTGTGCCGTTACGAAGCTGGGGCCGGTACTGATCGGCTGCCCGCCACCGACGACGTCGCCGTTGCGGACCTCGTTCGTCAAGAACACGACGGGGAGGTATCCCTGCAGGTAGGGCTGCTGGTCAACTGCGAAGAGGACCTTGCCATCCTGGACGAGCTTCAGGACGCCGGTGGAGAGCTCGAACGCAGCAAGTTTCGCCTTGCTGTTCGCCTCGGTGATGGCCTGGTTCGCGGCCGGAGTGATGGGCGAGTCCAGGCTCACCACGCCGTCGATGGTGGGATCGGCCAGGAGTGCGGTCTTGATGACGTTCTGGGCGTCCGCAACGTTCGCTCCGTTGACCTGGATGTTCTTCGTCACCCCGCCGAGAGTCTCCGAGATGCCCTTGCAACGATCCTGGAGACCGGTGTTGCCGACCTCCTGGATGACGCAGATCACGTTCTTGAGCCCGGCAGCCTGGAGTCTCTTGCCGGTCTCCTGACCCGCGACTAGCTCGCTCTGCCCGACGTACGTCTGGGCGCCGAATTGCTGCCATTGCTTGTCACCCTTGTTGATAACTATGACAGGGATTCCGGCGTGGACGGCATTCTCGACGGATTGCTTGACACCATCCGGGTTGGCCATCGACACGATGAGCCCGTCGGGCTTCGTGGCCACGGCGGCATCGATGAGCTGGCTCTCCTTCACGGGGTCGCCGGCGCTCTGGTAGTTGACCGTAACCCCCAGGTCCGACCCGGCGCGCATGGCGCCGCTCTTGATGACGTCCCAGAATGTGTCGCCGGGGGGGCCGTGCGTCACGACCTGAATATTGATGTGTTTGCCGGCGCCACCGCCGGGAGTGGCCGATCTGTCAGTTCCGCTGCATCCCGCGAGGACGAGAGGAATGGCGGCAACGACGGGCAACCAATGCATTCTACGCATGCAAAATTCTCCTTTGAATTTTTGCAAATAAACGAGCCGCCCAGTCCGCGATCGCGGACTGGGCGGTCTTAGTATACTATACTGGCAACGGCTATACTAGTGTTGAGAGGACGGGTATGAACAACCACTCAGAACCGAGCCAGAGCTCCCCCGATTCGCGCGTCGCAGTCATCACCGGTGGCGCGAGCGGAATCGGACAGGCACTGGCCGTCGCATACGCCGAGGCCGGCGTGAAAAGCGTCGTGGGTTACTACCCCGGCGATCCCCACGATCCGGAGACGACCCGCAAGGCGGTCCGTGCAGTGGGAGGCGACTGTCTCATGGTCGAGGCCGACGTCCGTTCCACGGCGTCGTGCGATGCACTCGTGCAGGCAGCGATCGCCACGTATGGCAGGCTCGATTCCATCGTCGCCAACGCTGGCATCCTGCGACGCGCTCGCCTCGACGAGATGACGGACAGCGATTGGGACGAGATCATGAGCGTCGACTTCGCGGGCGTCATGAAGATCTTCCGCGCGGGTGTAAAGCACTTGACGAGCGGCGGAGCGCTCGTCGCCGTATCGTCGCAGACCGGTGGCGTATGGGGATGGAATGAGCACTCCCACTATGCGGCGGCTAAGTCCGGCATTCTAGGCTTCGTGCGAAGTCTTGCCGATGAGCTCGGCCCCCTCGGAATCCGGGCGAACACCGTGCTCCCCGGAGTCATCGAGACGCCGCAGTCGCTCGACCAGACGCATTCCCTCGGCCAGGAAGGTCTCACGGCCGCTGCGCCCCGAATTCCGCTGAGGCGCGTGGGAACGGCTGCTGAGGTCGCCAATGTGATCCGGTTCCTGACAGGTCCCGAATCCTCATACATCACGGGTGCAGAGATTCGGGTCGACGGCGGCATCACGGTCTCGCAGCCCATCTGAGAACAGCGCCGTCCAGCCGGCGGCACGAGGAGCGGCCCTGGACCAAGGACCGCCCTCGTGCCCCAACGGCTCCAGATCCACTATTTCGCTTGGAGGAAGCAGAATGTGCAGTCCCAGAATGGTCAACGACGCGACCAAGGCGAAGATCGCTTCCTATCATGCCAAGTTCAACACGGTCAGCAAGAGTCCCTTCGGGATCGACGATCAGATCGGCATGCTCAACCTGATCGATGCCGCCTCACGCAAGGCGATCATGAGCCGGACCGATCCGACCCGCGTGTTCGACCTTTCTGTCGACTACTTCGTCGGGATGCCCGGGTGGATCGCGGGCGGTGACCCGACATACCAGATATGGATGACGCACACTCCTCGAGGAACGCAAATCGACAACCTCACGAACGTCGACGATGCGCAGAACGAACTCGTGACGTACTCCGGCGACGCGATCTCGATGTACACCCATAGCGGAACGCATATCGATGCACTGAATCACTTCGGCTACCACGGACGGATATTCAACGAGTTCTCGGCCCACGATCATCTGGGCAGCAGGAACTGGACCGTCTCGGGCGCGGACAAGCATCCCCCCGTGATCGCGCGTGGAATCCTGCTTGACGTGCCGGCGATGCTCGGCATCGACGAGTTGCCGGCGAGCTACGGCATCGGCCCCGACGACCTGAAGAGCTGCATCAAGCGGCAGGGCGTCGAGCTGCGGCTCGGGGACGTCATCCTCGTACGGACCGGGCGCATGCGCGCGTGGCCGGACCAGAACGCGTACATCGTCGACAGTCCCGGGATCAACCTCGACGGGGCCAGGTTCTTGGCACGCTCCGGCGCCTCGCTACTCGGGACGGACACGGCCAGTTTCGAGCAGACGCCCTCGAACGCCCCGGACAACTGGAACGTCGTGCACTGCTACCTCCTCGCGGAGGCCGGAATCCCCATGCTGGAGATCGCGAACCTGGAGGAGCTGGCCGCCGAACGCATCTACGAGTTCGCGTTCGTCGGCGCTTGTCTGCGGCTCCGTGGCGCCACCGGGGCCCCCATCCGACCGATGGCCTTCCCTCTCATGGACTGAGGGCTCAACTTGAATAAAGGTCTCCGGTTGGCTCGGTGGTGATCTTCGCCGTGGTATCGGGGTGAATGGTGTAGTTCCAGTCTGGACGGAACGAATCCTGGTCTTCTCCAACTTCTTGATCTCCCGCTCGGAGATCTTGATGCCCTTGGGTAGGGCGCGGTGTCCAGCTCGGCGCTGACCGTCAGCCCGGACGTGGTGGTGGTCGCGCTGATGGTGTTGACGACAACCTCATGGCTGGTCAACGGCCTGCCCCGGCCAGTTCATCGAGATGAAGCTGAACAACTTGTGCTCGATTCGGTTCCACTTGGAGGTGCCCGGCCAATGCCGTTGCTTACTATCGCCGGGCACAAGGTGATGACCTTTGCTGGTGCTTTGCGGGTGGGCAAGCCCACTTGGCCCTTGGCGCGGAAGGAGTACTTCGAGTCCGGCCCCTTGATCAGGCGATCGGTTTCCCGTAGGCGCCGGGGTCCGCTGTCGAGCTTCCGTCGCGTGAGGAGCAGTGGCGCGGAATCCGGCGGTAGCGCGAGTCGACCTGGGCGTTTGCCGCCGGGCGAGCCTTACCGTGCATAGTTTCCAGAGTCGACCACGATGCACATATACTATAGTAAGCAAGGAGGGACTCTGGTGACCCGCATGCATCCCAATCGTCAGACGCAGGCGGACCGCGTGTACGAACTGATGTTCGGTGAGTTCATGAATGGCACATGGGCGGCCGGTGAATCACTCAACATCCCGACGCTGTCCCGTAGCTTCGACGTGAGTCAAACACCGATACGCGAGGCGCTCGCGCGCCTTGAGCACACTGGTCTCGTACAGCGGGAGGCGCTCAAGGGATACTCCGTCGCTCCGCTGTTCAGCGAGCAGGACCTCCAGAAGCTCATGGAGGCACGGCTGGTCCTCGAGCCTGCTCTCACGATCGAAGCGGCACGGCGGGTGACTCCAGAGTTCCTCGATCAACTTCTCCACACGATCGAGCGGGTGACGGCGTCGGGCTCGGAGGGTGCACAGTCCTTCCGGAACTACTGGGCGGCGGATGAGGACTTCCACACGCTGATCGCCAAACAGTCAGCGAATCCTTTCCTCGAAGGCGCGTACCGATCCCTCGGCGGGCAGGTCCAGCGGTATCGTCTGTTCGCCAAGCTCAGTTCGTGGGATCCGAGCTTCGCCGCGAAAGAACACCGGGCGATCTACGATGCGCTCGAGGCCCGCGACCCCGATGCCGCGGCGACTCGTATGCACGACCACATCCAGAACGCAAAGTCCCGATCATTGTCGGATCGGAAGTCGATCGCCGGGAACTGATCGGCGAGACAGGACGGCGCGGTGCCGGAGCCTGCCAATTCTCGCTCAGATCGTCGCCGTCGCCAGGCTCATGGGGATCCCAGCACGGGAGCAGATTGCCCCGATGTGCTCAAGTAGACCGTCGGGTAGGGGGATTCCGTTCTCGCTGCGCTCGGCGCGCGCCAAGCGTTCCGGTTCCCCCGGAATGAGCACGCCGGGCTCGTCCCGTTGGATGGCCTCGAGGAGCGCCTCGATGTACTCCGCCGTCTTCCCGCCGGGATTGAGCAGCTCTGGGTCGATCACGAGGAAGAAATGTCCGAGGTTGAGGTTGCCGTGTTCACCGGCTTGGGCGGGGAGGGCGGCATTCGACAATGCGGCGCTGAGCACGTGCACCATGAGACTAAGTCCGAAACCCTTGTGGCCGCCTGTCTCGGGGGTCGGGCCGCCGAGCGGATTGATGGTAGCGCCGAGGGACGTGAGCAGCGAATAGCCACGGGAGGCGTCGGTCACCGGCCGTCCCTCCCTGTCGTTCACCCAGCCGGCGGGGAGCTCGTAGCCCTTGAGGGCGTAGGCCTTGACCTTGTTCAGGGCGACGACACTCGTCGACATGTCAACGACGAGGGGCTCGCCGGAAACGCGTGGCGCCGTGAAGGCGATCGGATTCGTGCCGAGGATGGGAGTGGTCCCGCCTGTGGCCGAGGTTACCGGGGTGGGGGTCGTGGTGGTGATGATCGCGATGAGTCCCTGGCTGGAGGCCAGACGTGCGTAGTATCCGAGCGCTCCGAAATGGGCGGAGCCGCGGACGGCGACGATCCCGACGCCGGCCTGACGCGCTTTTTCGATCGCGATCCGCATCGAGGCGAGTGCCGCCGGATGCCCGAGTCCGTTCTGTCCGTCGACGATGGCGAAGGCCAGGCCGTCGAGCACGATCTGGGGCCGTGCCGTGATGTCGAGTCTTCCCTCTGTCAGGAACTTCTCGTACATCATCAGCATCGAGATTCCGTGCGAGTCGATCGCCGAGAGGTCGGTGTCCACCATGACATCGCTCGTGGCTCGCGCGGCGTCGTCAGCCATACCCCAAGCGGTGAGGATTGCGACGATCTGCGCATGAAGGTCCTCAGCGGTGAAGCGCTTCATCGTTGTGGCCTCCGTCACAGCTCTTCTCCTAACAGTTCGTCTGCGATTTTCTTGCCTATCTCGAGCGCGGCGGTAGCGGCCGGCGAAGGCGCGTTCAGGACGTGGACCTGCCGAGGCGCACGCTCGTAGTAGAAGTCGTCGACGAGACTGCCGTCGCGTCGTATTGCCTGCGCTCGAACGCCGGCGTGGGTCGGCGCGAGGCCGTGGTCGGAGAGGTCGGGGACGAGCTCGCGAAGGCTTGCGAGGAACCTCTTCTGCGACAGGGATCGCAGTACCTCGTCGATGCCGGTGCGCCAGAACTTCCGGCCCAGTTTCCAGAGGCCCGGCCATCGGGCGCTTTCGAGGAGGTCGCGGGGGTTGATCGTTAGCCAGGTATAGCCTTCGCGGGCGAGAGCGAAGACGGCGTTGGGTCCGGCGTGCACCGATCCATTGAACATGCGGGTGAAGTGCACGCCGAGGAAGGGAAGCTTCGGATCGGGCACGGGATATATGAGGCCCTTGACGAGATGTGATTCCTCCGGCGTGAGCTCGAAGTACTCGCCGCGGAACGGGACGATCCGCACCTGCGGCCTGATGCCTGCGAGACGCGCGATGCGATCGCTGTGCAGCCCGGCGCAGTTCACGAGGTAGTCGGCGTCGAATTCGTCCGTCGTGGTCGTCACCGTCACGCCGTCGGCGCGCGAGCCGATTCCGACGACCTCCTGATTCAGACGAACGAAACCTCCATTGGCCTCGATGAGCCGACGGAGCACCTCACACACGCCGCGGTAGTCGATGATGCCCGTCGACTCCACGCGAAGCGCGGAGACGCTTGAAACATGTGGCTCGTACTCCCGCGCCTCATCCGGCGTGACAATGCGGCACGTGACGCCGTTGGCCTTGCCTCGCCGGTGGAGTTCTTCTAGGGCGGCGATCTGCGAAGGCTTCGTTGCGACAACGAGTTTTCCGGATATATCGACGGCGATGCCGTGCTCCTCGGCGAACTCCTTCATCGAGATCGCGCCGGCGGTGCCGAGCGTCGCCTTGAGGCTGCCGGGCTCGTAGTACAGGCCGGAGTGGATGACGCCTGAATTGTTGCCGGTCTGGTGCACCGCCACGGCCGTCTCCTTGTCGAGGACAGTGACGCGATGTCCGCGGGAGCCCAGCTCGTAGGCGGTCGATAGCCCGACGATTCCTGCGCCCACAACAACGACATCTCTGCTCATGCTTCATCCCTTTTCTGGAGCTCCGGAGCTCAGTGGCCGTACTCCGACAGCAAACTATACTATAGTGCATATAGTGCTATAGTATAGCGACAGTGCCGCGAGCCCGCGGCCTAGATCCACCCCCACTGCCTGCGATTGCGCCTCGGAGATACTCACGATGATTCATTCCGGAACACAGTTGGCCCCTCTCATCGCAGTGATCAGTGGCACACCCGCCTCGATCGGCCCGGCCGCCGCTGGACTGAAGGAAGGTTTTCCCGGCGCCACCGTCTGGAACATCCTGGATGACCGGCTTCTCGTCGAAGCGGACGACGCAGGCGGTGTCGACGCCCGACTCCGCGACCGCATGATCCGCCTCATCGAACACGCGAAGGCGGAAGGCGCGACAGGCATCCTGCTGACCTGTTCGATGTACGGAAGTGCGGCCCGCGAATTCGACGGTGCGGGTGTTCCTGTGCTCGGCTCCGACGACGCCGTGTTCGCCGCGGTGATCGACGGAGGGTTTCGGAGTGTTCTCGTCGTCGCGTCGTTCGAGTCGGCTCTCGTCGACGCGGTCGAACGCTTCGGTGCGTTCGCAGCCGCCGCTTCACCGCACATCGAGTCGACGGTGCCGGACGGTGCATTCGCCGCGACAAACGCTGGCGATTCCACCGCGCTGATCGACGCGCTCATCGCGGGATGCCAGCCGTTCGTCGGCGCCGTGGATGCTGTCCTCCTCGCCCAGTACTCGCTCGCTCCCGCAACTGAACCGCTCTCGGCAGCACTCGGTATCCCTGTCCTGTCCGGCCCTCTCAGGGCGGCGACTCTCCTTCGCTCCCGAGTCGAGAGCGGGATGTGAGCGTGGTAATCGGCGCTATTGCAGACGACTACACCGGCGGCACCGATGTGTCGGTCGCATTCCGTCGTGCGGGACTTCGGACGCTCCTCTTCTTCGGCGTTCCTTCGGAGCACGAGGAGCTCCCTCCGCACGATGCCCTCGTCATCGCCTTGAAGAGCCGCATGATCCCGAGCGAGGAGGCCGTCGAGCAGTCGCTGGACGCCCACCGGTGGCTCGACAATCGCGGCGTCTCCACGTTCTACTTCAAGTACTGCTCGACTTTCGACTCCACGTCGCAAGGCAACATCGGGCCGGTGCTCGATGCCCTCGCCTCCGCTACCGGCGCGCGCAGCGTCGTTATGACGCCGAGTTCGCCGGAACATGGACGAACGCAGTATCAGGGCCACCTCTTCGTGGGTGCTCTCCTCCTCTCCGAATCCCACATGCGAAACCACCCGCTCACGCCGATGACCGATTCGAATATCGGACACCTGCTACGGGGGCAGACACCGGAGAGCATCGGCCTCGTGGAGCATGCTGTCGTCGCACAGGGCCACGTCGCAGTCCGGGCAGCCGTCCGGGCAGCCGAGGATCGTGGAGAGCGGTACATCCTGGCCGATGCCATCGACGACGACGATCTGCGCACTATCGGGCGCGCGATCGCTGGCGCGCCTCTCGTCGCGGGCGCGTCGGGGCTCGCGGCCGGGCTGGCATCCGTTCTCACCGAGGTTGGCCCCCAGCGGGCGGCCGACGCGCCAGAGCGGGATCTACTCCGTGGCTGCCACAGGTCGGTGGTGCTCGCCGGCAGTTGTTCCGCGCGGACGCTCGAGCAAATCGCCTTCTTCCAGGCCGGGGGCCGTCCCTCCTATCGGCTCGATGCCATCGCCGACCCGGAGCCCGCATCGCTCGCGGCGGCAGCGCTCGCCTGGTACGACGCCCTCGTGGAGTCCGACCCCGATGCGGCACCGCTCATCTACTCGTCCGTCGAACCCGCCACACTCCGTCGCATCCAGGCGGAGTTGGGCGTGGCAAAGTCGGCGGAGATCCTGGAGGACGCCATCGGACGTGTCGCCCGTGGCCTCGTCGATCGCGGGGTGACGCGAGTGATCTCCGCGGGCGGGGAGACGTCCGGTGCGATCGTAACGGCGTTGAACGTCACCGGCGGGTTCATCGGGGAGGAGGAGTCCCCCGGCGTCCCCTGGATCTTTACGACGACAGAGCCGCAGCTCGCGCTCCTTTTGAAATCCGGAAACTTCGGAGACCGTGAGTTGCTTGCGCGCACTTCAGACACGGTGTCCTCGCGCTCCGGCGATGCGGGGGCGGAATGACCACGGATGTCGGCGATGTCCTGATCGCCACTGCGCGGTCGCTCCATTCCCGATCGCTCACCCATGGGAGCACGGGCAACCTCTCCGTCCGCACCGCGGGCGGGATTCTCGTCACTCCGACCGGCAGCAGCCTCGGAACCCTCGAGAAGGACGAACTCTCGCTGATCGATCTCGATGGGAGGCACAGGGGCGGACAGAAGCCATCGAAAGAGGCCTTCCTGCACGCGGCGATCCTCCGAGCACGACCCGACGCGAACGCCGTGGTCCACACCCACTCGACGCATGCGGCAGCGGTGTCGTGCCTCGCCGATCTGGACGACGATGATGCCCTTCCACCGCTCACGGCGTACTTCGCGATGAGGGTCGGCCGTCTTCCGGTCCTCCCCTACTTCGCGCCGGGTGATCGCGGTCTCGGTCCGGTCGCGGAGGATCGGGCACGGCGGAGCCACGCGCTTCTCCTCCGTAACCATGGACCGATCGTCGCTGGGACCACGCTCGGATCGGCGATGGATGCGTTGGAGGAGCTGGAGGAGACGGCGAAGCTCTTCCTCCTCCTCCGGGGAATGCCGACGCGTCCGTTGTCCGAGCCCGAACGAGCGGCTCTCGCGCCTGTTGAAACGATCACCGCTGAAAAGGAGACACAATGACACCCGCTTCCTCTGCCATCCTCAAGCTCTGGAGCGCCTTGCCCGTCCGCGGCGCATTCGAGGGCATAGTCCTCCCCGCGTTCACGAAGAGCGGTGGGGTCGAGATCTCCGCGTCGTTCGATCCCACGACCGTTCTCATGCAACGCCTCGCCGAGGGCGAGCGTCCCGACGTCATCGTCTCGACCACGGACTCCCTCGAGGCCCTTCCTACGGGGATTCTCGTGCCGGGCTCGATCACTGACCTCGTCCGAACCGGCATCGGCATCGGCGTCGCCGATGGGACCGACAGGCCGGAGATAGCGACGATCGAGCAGCTCACGGCCAGCTTGCGTGCCGCCCGCTCCGTGGCCTACTCGCGTGCGGGCCAGAGCGGGATCTATTTCGCGTCGCTCATCCAGGAACTCGGCATCGCCGAGGAGGTCAATGCCAAGGCCACCGTCATACCGAAGGGCTTCACTGGTGAGGCGCTGATCGACGGCCGCGCCGACATCGCGATCCAGCAGATCAGCGAGCTGCGGTTCGTTCGTGGTGTCGACGTCGTTGGCCCGCTGCCCGAGGCCGTCCAAAGATACACCGACTTCTCCGTGGCGCTCGGGCTCGGATCCGACCATGCCGAGACGGCCCGTCGGCTGCACGCGCATCTCACTGCCGAAGCGGCACAGGAGGCGTATGCCGACGCGGGGCTCCTCGTCGGACGACGATGAGCACACCGTTGCGTCTGGACGCCAATCTCAAATGGCTCTTCACCGAACTGCCGTTCGAGCAGCGGTTCGACGCCGCAGCGGCAGCGGGATTCACTGCAGTCGAGTTCGCCTCGCCGTACGAGTACGACAAGGCTGAGTTGCGCGCGAGACTGGAGAACGCGGGACTGGAGCAGGTCCTCATCAACACGCCCGTGGGCGCGCCCGGCTCGCCCTCTCACTGGGGGAGCGCCTGTCTGCCGTCCGCGGTCAGCGAGTTCCGTCAGGGGCTGCTCGCCGCGCTCGACTACTCGGACGCGCTCGGCGCCTCCGTCGTTCATGTCGTGGGCGGCGTCGTTCCGGACGATGTGCGCTGGGATCGGGCGTTCGCCACGTATGTCACCAACCTCGCCTGGGCCGTGGAACAGGCCGTGTCGACGGATGTGACCCTTGTGCTCGAGGCGATCAACAGGCGCGATGTGCCCGGCTTCGTGCTCGACTCGATCGAGCAGGCCGCCTCCGTCGTCGAGACGATCGGCAGCCGCAGCCTCGCCCTCCTCTTCGACATCTACCATTGCCAGGTCGGGCAAGGCGATGTGCTCATGCGGTTGGAGAACCTGTTCCCCTTGATCGGTCACGTGCAGGTGGCCGACGCACCGCGCCGCACGGAGCCGGGTACGGGAGAGACTGGATGGCCCGCCGTCTTCAGTACCCTGAGCTCGCTCGGATACGAGGGCTGGATCGGCTGCGAGTACGCCCCCGCGACGTCGACGATCGACGGGCTATCGTGGCGCGATCGGCTCGTGCCATCCTGGCGTGAGGAACGCCGCTGAAGTGGACGCACGAAGTCCAGCCGGCCCGCGTCCTCATCGAAATCCGCCGATGCCACCCGCGCCACGGCGGGGCCACCCCCAACGCTTTCCCGAACGGCGAGGAACTGCAAAAAGCCTCTGGCTGAGGGGAGATACGCCGCCCGGGCGCGGGCCACAAGCGCGCCGAGGAGATCGACCCAGGGCTACCCGCTGCGCTGGATGAGCTGGTCGAGCCGGTGACCCGGGGGTAGAGGGCCTGAATCCGGCGCTAGCGGGATCTCGGCCGCCTGCCACCCGACCCCCGACCTGCACCTCGACGACCCCGACCGGCGGCCATGAGCCCCGCATCACCACTGCTGGCGCTCTTCGGCGGTCAGTAGACGCACGGCATCCCACGGCACCCACTGATGAACGGTTTTCTCCCGCTGTCGATTTCGTGTACGGAGGTCGAGCGATATCTCCGCGTACCAGCAGGCATCGGTGACGCGCAGAAGAATCCAGGCGTATTGGGTCGCGCGGAGCCAGCTGGTGGTCGGGCATGCGTCGAAACTGTGGGCGCGCATCCCGATCGTCTGCCCTCGCGGCTGCGCTCGTGGGGGAACCCAGATGCGGGTCGGGTCCACCAGCACGATTCGCGGAGGAGATAGCCGCCGATACGACGCACCGGCGGCATCATCACCTTGTCCGGTCATCCGGCGCGACCCCAGCGGTGCGCGGCAGTCGTGTACGCCGGCGAGGTATGCGAGTCCAGGCCGTGCGTCCGGCGATGTCGGCGGCACCGAGCAGCAGTTCGCCGCGTCGCGGGGCGGTATTGCGGCCGTAGACATCGATGACCACCCTGATCTGCTGTACCCGGCCGGATCCGCGGCCGACGCCGATGCACTCGGTGGGATGCGAGTCGATCACCAGATCCGGGCGGATCCCGCTGACCCGGTCGGTGCAGACCAGCACGCCCCGCTGGCTGCGTATCTTCTGTGACAAGTGATCGAGGTCCCCTGGGCGGGACCCAGGTCGGAATTGCCTTTGCTCGACGTCAGCGAGCCGTCGAGCTCGATATCGGCCTGCCCGCCTCCGTTGCAGGTGGCGGAACCTTCGAACGTATATATGCCGTCTGTCGAGTCCGGATTGCCCTCGACGTGGATCGAGTCGGCCAGCTGAGCGGACGCGGTTGCGGTGAGGGCTGCGCAGCAGCCGATCGCTGCGGTGAGAACGGCCAGACGTGCTCGGAGCCGGTTGTCGAACATGGTGGTACCCCTAATTTCGGTGGTTATCGCCGGTATTTCGGTGGTTATCGCCGGTCGGGCTGCGGTGCGCCGGCGCGGTCGAGGATCGCCTGCAATGCCTCGGCATGTGTTGCCAGGCAACGCAATCCGTGGTCGGTGGCGCGCACGGTGGTCTTGGGTATCCGGCCGGAATAGGTGCGCTGCTGCTCGATGTAACCGTCCTTGCGCAGCGTGGCCAACTGTTTGGACAGCGCCGAGTCCGACAGTGCGACCGCATCGCGCAGGAACGCGAAATCACACCACTGCGCCGCGGACAGCACCGACATGAGCGCCAGTCGTGTCGGGTCCGACAGCAGCCGGTCAAAACACCAGGTCGCCATCCGAGCTATCGCGCATAGCGAGTAACTATGTGCGGTAACTCGTTAGCGCTACTTTCGTCTGTGTTCCTGCACTGCCTTCACCGGGGAGGATTCGCCGATGGCGAACCTGCTGCTTTCGGTGATGGGTGCCTTCGCCGAGTTCGAGCGCGCCTTGATCCTCGAGCGTCAGCGTGAGGGCATCGCGGCGGCGAAGGCTCGCGGCGCCTACACCGACCGCAAGCCCGCGCTTACCGCCGAGCAAGCGAACCAGCTGCGCGCCCGCGCGGCTGGCGGGGAGTCCAAAGCGGCCCTGGCGAAAGAGTTCGGCGTCAGCCGCGAAACCGTCTACAGCTACTTGCGGGCCGAAGCCGCCGCGTCCTGACCTGCGGATTGTCCGGTTTTGAACACGAAGACGTGAGGCCAGCCCGTGGCCGAAGCCGCCACTCCGCCATGACGTGTCAAGTGCCGATCCCTTGCCGCGACGCCCTGGGGCGGGGTGTCCGTAGGCGCAGGGCGGCTCTGGTTTGTGTCGGTCGGGACACCTGATACTCGGGGCATGATCGGTAATTCGCTGTGGCTGGTGTGTGACCAGTCGGAGTGCCGCGAGATGATCGAGGAAGTCGGGGATCTCGCCACCGAGCACGCCTTGCACACGATCGCGAAGGGCCGGGGCTGGTTCCTGGGGAACCGGCACTACTGCCCGGCGCACTGGCCGCGGCCGCGCATCCACTACTTGCGCTGAACACGAGAAGGCCCCGCCGATCGGCGGGGCCCTTCTCGTGTGCGGGTAGGTCAGGCGTAGTACTTGTTGGTGCCGGGGATCCGCTGTTCGCAGATGTGGTGGCCGCCGTCGGCGTCGGCGATCCGGCCTGGCGGGCCGGGGCCGAGCGCGCAGAGGGTTCCCACCGGGTAGAGGTGGAAGTCGTGGGTCACGATCGGCGGCTGCCTGGCCGTCGCGGGGGTAGCGGCGGCTACCAGCGCGACGGCAACGGCGACGAGACCGGGCGGGATGAGCTGGTGGCGTATCACGCTCGGCCTTCCCGCCCGCGTTTGCGGCCCAGCTCCACGCCCGCGCCCTGGGAGGTGCGCCGGGCTTTCGGCGCCTCACCGGGGGCGGTGGCTGCGCCGCCGGGGCGGGCTTGGGCGAGGTCGGTGAGCAGCAGCGCGGTGATCTGTTCGCGGTCGACACCGAGCGCGGTCAGCTCCTCGACGAGCTGCTCGCGGCGTGACGGGCTGTCCCACCCCGGGACATCCGCCCGCGCTTTGGCCTGCTCGGCTTTCTGCCGCCGCACGGTCGCGGCCGCGGCGACGGACTCGGTCTCCAGGCGGGTCGTGGCCGCGGTGATCTGCTGGCGCGCTTCCCGATCGGTGACGCCGACCTGGTCCAGGGCATCCGACAGGGCGCGGCGGTGGGAGACCAGGGCGTCGGGCTGGACTTCGCCGTTGACGAACGCGTCGGTGGTGTCGCGGGTCAGGCGGGTGACCGCGTTCCACACCGGGTCGTACTTCTGCGCGTTGCCGTCCTCCACCTGGTGCCCGCCGCCGGCGAGCACGGTCACGACTGCCGCGCGGGTCGCCTCAGCGCGGCGCTCAGCCTCTTGGTGTGCCTCGTTGCGGCGGGCGCGGTAGGCCGATTCCTTGTCTGCCCATACGGTTTTCGGTTCCGGGCCGGTGCCGGGTGCGTCGGCGTCGGCCAGCGCGAGGTTGATCGCGTCGCGTTCGATCGGGGCCAGGCCGGAGCCCTTCGCCTTGGTGGCGGCCTCGATCTCCTCGCGCAGCTTCGCGGCCTTGGCCTGATCGGTCTCGATCTGGGAGCGCGCCGCGCGCACGTAGTCGGTGATCTTCTGCCCCAGCGCGTCCTTGTCGACCGCGCCCGGCCACAACGGCTGAAACTCCTGGGCGGGCGCGGCTTTGATCGCCTTCCCGCGGGCGCGGGCGTTGTCGCGGTCGGCTTCGGGCAGGTCGGCGACCAGACGGGTGAGCTGCGAGACGATCTGGCTGGTGTCGGCGCCACGCGCCAGGCGGGCCTGGTAGTCGAGCAGCGCGAGGTCCATCTTCGCGCGGGTGTCGGCGTCGGCACCCCAGTTGGCTTGCCTGATCGCCGCACGCGGGTCGGTGGTCAGGTAGTCCAGGGCGAACAGCACCTTGTCCTGGGCGGGCTCGTCGGCCTCGGCGAGCAGGAACCGCACCCGGGCCCGCGCCGCTTCCTGGGTGGCTTCCACACCTGGCGATGGTGGTGTCGAGCTGCGCTGCATCCCCAGGGATTTCGCCGCCGCGTGCGTGTATTCCTCGATCGCGGCGTAGACGGCTTTGCGCTGGTCGTCGCTGAGGCTGCCGATTTCGGCGGTGGCGTTGATCGCGTACTTCTGCGCCAGCCGGGCTCGATCCAGGCTTGCGCCGTCGGAGTAAGCGTTGTGCACCACCCGCTCGATCGCGTCGGGGTCGGCGCCGCGGGAGAGTTCGTCGACGTCGATGTTCCAGCGGTCGCGCAGCCCGGCGGCCAGGTTCTGGCGCACCTGTTCGGCTTTCGTGTCATGAACGCTCCACGAGTTCGCTTCGTACCAGGTTTCGACGACGTCGTCGGCGCTGGCGGTCTTCCACCAGTTGTCCGACCCGGCACCGTCGAGGCTGGCGTGCATCGCTTTGCGTTCGGCCTCGTGCCGCTTCTCCGCGAGCTCGGCGCAGGCGGCGGCCTGGCGGGCGGCGTACTCCAGGCTCCGCTGACGCCGCGCGGCCGCCGCCTGCGCCCACTGGGTCATGAGGCTCAGCAGCATCCGGGTGAGTACCGCCATCTCGCGGGCGGCGTGGTCGATGTCTGCGGCGTGCTCGCTCACAGGTTCCTCCTCCAAGGGGGTGATGTCGTCGTCGGCAGGGTCCGGCGGCGGCTCGTGCTCGTGCTCCGGGGCCGGGGCAGCGGCCTGCTGCTGCGGGTCGTGGGAGCGCTGGGGCGGGGGCTGGTGGGGATGGCCGGCGGGTGGGGCATTGAGCGCAGCGGCCAAGACCGAGGAGTCGACGCGCACGAACTCACCGAGGTCCAGGCCGTGCCCGGCGTCGATGTGGTCGGACAGGTCCTTGCCGGTCGCGGCCTCCACGACCAGCAGCTCCCCCACGCGACCGGTCAGCATCTGCGCCACTCGGGCGGCGTGCCGGTAGCCGGGCTGGTCCTTGTCGGCCACGATCACCACCCGCGCCGCGCCGCGCAGCTGGTGGGCGTGCTCGGGCCGAAACGAGCCCGCGCCCATCGCATTACAGGTGGCGGTCAGACCCGCACCATGGGCGCGGTCGGCGTCCTTCTCGCCCTCGACCAGCCAGATGGTTTCGCCGTCGGCGACGGCCTGGCTCACATACGGCAGCCGGTAGAGCACGGGTGCGAACCCGCCGCCGGACCAGCGGCCGCCCGCATCGCATTTGCGCTGCCGGAACTGCTTCTCGATGCCGTGCTCGTGCGGGATATGCACGCGCACAACCTCCCCGAGCGGGTTGCCCCGCTCATCGGTGTAGCTGTAGATCGCGGCCTCCCGGCGAGGACCGGTCACCTTTCCGAGCCGGTCACGACGTGACTCGAACGGGACAACGTTGCTGCGCTCCCGGCCCCCGCCCTGCTCGCGGCTCGTGCCTTGGCCGGGCTGACGGGCCTGCCCGGGCTGCGGTGTGCGGGGGCGGAAGCCGCGGCGCGGGGCGTCGAACAGATCCCGCACATCCAGCCCGATCGCGTGCAGGACTTCGGTGTCGGTGCACTCCCCGGTGAAGCAGCGCACCGTTGTGCGCTGCTTCTCCGCGTCGTAGATCAGGCCCAGGCTGGGGTTGTGGTCGTCATGGCTGGGGCACCGGTACTTGGTCCACTCCCCGTACGACGATGCAGGACCAGCCTTGTGGCGGTTCGCGACGGCGTGGGCGTCCAGGGCTGCGGTGATACGGTCGAACGACGGCCGCGCAGCCGCGGCCGTCGTCTGCTGCTCCGGCTTGCTCACCGGGAGGCCCCACGCTCAGATCGGGCGCTCAGACCCAAACTCTGCGAGATCGGGCGCCACCACGGCTGCGACGGCTCCACCGACTGCGTGTTCACCGGAACCGGGAACTCCGGCGACGCGGTGACCGAGTAGGCCACCGGCGCCATCGCGACCGGCACGGTCATGCGCGTGGGCGTGATGCCCAGGTCGGCGGCGAAATCCATTGCCGCGCTCTGCAACCGCTCGTTGTCGCCGCGCAGCCGTGTCAGCTCTCGCTGGTCGGCGATCGCCTGCTCGGCGGCCTTGTCGACCGTGGCCCGCAGCTCCGCGAGCTCACCCCGCAGGTGGGTGTAGTCCTTGCGCAGGCTCTGCCACTCTCGCAACTGTCCGTGCGCGGTCGCGACGATCGCGGTGGCCACCTCGGCGGTGGTCCGCGTGTCGTGCGACAGCAAATCCGCCGCCAGAGCCGGGTTCTCGATGATCTGCGCGGCCACGATCGCCTCGTCCGTCTGCCGCCCCTGCCTCGAATTCCAGTCGCCCAGGTTGTTAACCGGACCAGCCTTTTCAACCGCCTCACCGCGCAACTCGGCGACCTGGGCGGCCATCACGTCCCGATCAACGGGCAGCCCGTTGTCCTGCCCGGCAGCGGCGTGGATGGCCAAGTTGCGGGCGGTCATCCACGCCGAATACGCGTCGGGGTTGGTGACCAGCTGCCAGGCCCGGCCGTCGCGCACAATGTCGGCGGTCCACTCACCAGCGGCCAGCGCCGCGACCACCCGCTCAGCGCGCCCGGCCTCCGACGCGGACAGCACGGAAGTAGCGCGAGCGGTGACCAGGATGGACTCCGCGGCATCGACGAAACGCAGCTCGGCGCCGTCGAGCCGAGCGCGTGGCCGAGTAAGCAGGGTCTGCTCCATGAACGGGTCCGCAGCCACAGCCAACTCGGCGAAAGCCTGCTCAATCCCGGTGCGGTCGAGCAGCTGGTGATCGGCCGGGTGCAGGCTGTCGGGACGGAACGGGTGCAGCCCGATCGCGTCGACGAACTCGCCCCGGGAGTTGGTCCACTCACGCGGGTCGTCGGTCAGGTGGTTGACGATGCGCATCGCCCGCACCGTCAGCCACACCCCGTACGCGTCCAGATCACACGCCAGCTTCCAGGCGTCCTCTCCGCTCACACCACGGACCTCCTCGAAGGAGGCCATCGCCGCCACCAGCCGCTCCAGGCGGGCGGCCTCACCCGCGGTAACCACCTGGTGCTCACCGTCTCGGATCGTCGACACGATCGCGGTGGTCAACTCCTCGGTCTCGAACTCCCACGCTGTCGCGCCCTCGGGGTGCTGCATCGGGGGGTTCCGGTAGTAATCGCCGAAAAAACAACGGATATGCGTAATCCGTTGGTATCAGCCCAGTTTCGTGCTCGGGATGCGTGTTTCGGCTGGTAGTGCTTGGCTGGGGTGCGGTTGAGGCTGGTCGGCGTGGTGGAGGTCGGGGTTCGTGGCGACGCGGGTATTCGCGGACGAGGAGTTGGCGCGGCTACGCGAGTTCCCGGAGATCAGTCGCGAGGAGCTGTACCGGTTCTTCAAGCTGACCCCATCGGATTTGGCGTTCATCGCGCCAGGCCGCGGCCGTGGCCCGGCAGACCGGTTGGGAATAGCTGTTGCGCTGTGCACGCTGCCCTGGCTCGGGTTCGTGCCGGACAAGGTGTCGACGGCGCCGCCGGTGGCGGTGGCCCGGCTGGCTGCCGAGCTGAATGTCGAGGCGAGCGCGATCAATTCGTACGGCCGCCGCGCGCAGACACGCACCGATCACCTGCGGTTGGTGGCGCAATATCTGGGCTGGCGGGGGCCGGGGACGATGGAGCTGAAGGAGCTGGACGAGTTCCTGCTGGCACGGGCGATGGAGCACGATTCGCCGACGCTGCTGTTCCGGTTGGCGTGTGAATACCTGATCTCGGCGAAGGTGATCCGGCCGGGCCCGGTGGTCCTGGTGGAGCACGTGGCTCACGCCCGCGAGCAGGCGCAACGGGAAACCTATGACCGGCTGGCCCACGAACTCACCCCGCAGCGGTGTGCGCAGCTGGACGGGCTGCTGGTCACCGATGTCTCGCTGAAGATGTCGCGATTGCGGTGGCTGTCGACCGGACCGGTGGAAGCATCCGCGGCGGCGGTGAAGGCCGAGGTCGACAAGCTAGGGTTCCTACGCGACCTGGGTGCTGATCGCTTGGACATGTCGGTGCTGCCCGCCGAGCGCCGCCGGTTTCTGGCCACGATGGGCCGCCGGTTGACGCCGCAGGCCCTGGAGCGGCGGGAACCGCAGCGGCGTCATCCGATCCTGCTCACGGTGCTGGCGCAGTCGGCCGCCGATGTGCTCGATGAGGTGGTCGCGTTGTTCGACCAGGCGATCTCGGCGAAATTCAGTACCGCCGAAAAACGGATGAAAGACGAACTGGCCGAACGTGGAAAATCCGGTGAGGACCGGCAAGCCCTTCTCGATGAGCTGCTGGCGATCATCAACGATCCCGCAATCCCCGACGAGCAGGTCGGGGGCTTGGTGCGCGGAGAACGGATCGGCTTGGAGCGCCTGCGGGCCGCGGCCGCGCAGGCCAAGCCACGGTTGCCGCGTGATCACGGGCATCTGGCGGCCCTGAACGCCTCCTACAGCTATCTGCGGCAGTTCACCCCGCACGTGCTGTCGAGCGTCGGGTTCGCCGGCGGCACCGCGGCGACCGAACTGCTGATCGCGGTGGCCATGCTGCGCGAGCTGAACGCCACCAGCCGCCGCAAGGTGTTCGACGAGGCTCCCGCCGGATTCGTGCCGACCAAGTGGCGCGGCTACCTCGAAGAGGCCCGCAAATCCGGCAATCCCACCGCCTACCGGCACTATTGGGAGCTGTGCGTGCTGCTGGGCTTGCGCGACGGGCTCCGCAGCGGGGACGTGTACGTGCCTGGCTCACGCCGGTACGCCGATCCGGCGGCGTATCTGCTCACGCCCGAGCAGTGGGAGCCCCAGCGCGCCGAATTCTGCCGTCTGGTCGGCAAATCCGCTGATCCGGCTCGCGCCCTGGCAGACGCGGTCGATGAACTGCACGAGTCGGTTGGTGAGCTGGAGAAGGTCCTCGCCGATGGTGATGGCCCGGTCCGCCTCGATGATGACGGTGACCTGGTGATCTCGCCGTTGACTGCGGAGGATGTGCCGGCCGAGGCGGCCGAACTCAAAGCGGAGCTGACCGATATGTTGCCGTTCGCGCCGATCGTGTCGCTGCTGATCGAGCTGGACAAACGCACCGGCTACCTGGACTGCTTCACCCACGCCACCGGCAAGCATGCCCGCAGCTCGGATCTGAAACGCAACCTGATCGCGGTCCTTTTGGCCAACGCGACCAACCTGGGGTTGCGCAGCATGGCCGATGCGTGCGGGATCTCCTACGACATTCTGCGGTGGACCGAGGAATGGTACGTGCGGGAGGAAACGCTGCGGGCGGCGAACTTGGCGATCATCGGCTACCACCAAAGGCTGCCGCTGACCGCGACTTTCGGTGGTGGCACACTGTCTTCCAGTGACGGGCAGCGGTTCCCGACGCGCGGCAAGTCGACCACCGCCCGCACGGTCCCGCATTTCTTCGCCGAGCAGGGCCTGTCGACCTATACCCATGTCACCGATCAGCACACCACCTACGGGACCAAGGTGATCGTCACGACGCGGCGTGAGGCGCACTACGTTCTGGACGAGATCCTGGGTAACGCCGAGGATCTGCCGATCACCGAGCACGCGACCGATACGCACGGCGTGACCCTGGTCAACTTTGCCCTGTTCGACCTGCTCGGTATGCAGCTCTCGCCCCGCATCCGGGACCTGGGCAAGATCACCCTGTACCGGCCGGGATCGCGTGCGGACATCGAGTCACGGTTCCCGTGTGCCGGACCGCTGCTGACCCGCAAACTGAATCTCGACCTTATCGGCGAGCACTACGACGATCTGCTTCGTTTGACCGGGTCGCTGAAGTTCGGGCACGCGACCGCGTCGCTACTGGTCGGGAAGCTGTCGACGTCGAACCGGCAGAACGCGCTGGCGGCAGCGTTGAAAGAGTATGGGGCGCTTCGTCGTACGATCTACGCCGCCCGTTATTTGTCGGATCCGGATTATCGGCGCAAGATCGCTCGCCAGCTGAACCGGGGCGAGTCGGTCCACGCGCTCAAACGTGACCTGCTCTATGCCCACGAGGGCATGATCCGGTCCCGGCATCTCGAGGACCAATCCGAACAAATGTGGTGCCTTACCCTAGCGACGAACGCTGTAATCGCCTGGACAACAGAGTATTTCGGGCTAGCAGTGGAACAGATGCGGCGTGAGGGCCGCCGGGTGGACGACGAGGTGCTCGCGCACGGTGTCCCCGGCTCACTCGGAGAATATCAACTTCTTCGGCGCCATCGAGGTCGACATCGACGCCGAGTTGGCGCAGCTCGGGCCGACCGGCTATCGGCCGCTCCGAATGCGCGACACGCTGTTTTGATATCCAGACGGGTCACGGCGCCCGCTCGACATCCAGCTGTGGCCGTTTCGAACCGCGCGCTATGCGGCAGTTCAGTGCGTGGGGTGCATGACCCACCGAAGTTATTCGCTGGCGGTGAAGTCGGTCGATGCGTCGTTGGCGCGATCGATCTCGGGCATGTGCTCCTCCGCCCAGGTCCGCAATGCCGCCAACGGGACCTCCAGTGACAAGCCCAGCTCGGTGAGCCGATAGTGCACACGTGGTGGCACCGTCGGCTCCACTCGACGGGCGACCAGACCGTCGCGGGTCATGCTGTGCAAGGTCACTGACAGCATCTTCTGCGACACACCGGGCATTCGCCGCTGCAACTCGGCGAACCGCACCTCACCCGGGGCGGCCTGTGCGAGGACCTTGACCACCATCGACGTCCATTTGGTGCCGATACGGTCCAGCAACTGACGTGTCGGGCATTCGCGATCGAACAGATCTCCGCGACCCGGTGCCTTCGCGTGCGCTGATCGGGTAGTCACCTGGACCTCACCATCTGTAGCCGAAGTGCCGTCTTGGCAGCACAACCTAAGGTTACCTACCGTTTCCTGGTAACCAATAGTGACTGCAAGGAGGCTTCATGTCCCGCACGCCGCCACCGTCCGTGGCCCCGATCGAGCTGCGCCGGATCGAGACCAACAGCATCTACGCCAATGTCGCCATCGCCGGCACTGGCCCCGCAGTTGTTCTGCTGCACGGCTTTCCTCACACCTGGCGACTCTGGAGCGAGATCATCGGCCCGTTGTCCGCGCACTACCGGGTCATCGCCCCGGACCTACGCGGATTCGGGGCCACCAGCCGTGCGGTGGACGGCTACGACGCCGGCACGCTGGCCACCGATGTGGCAGGGATCCTCGATGCCCTCGGCGAACCCACCGCAGCCGTGGTCGCGATCGATGCCGGCACCCCGGTCGCGGTCCTGCTGGCCCTGCGACGACCCGACCGAGTACGACAACTAGTGGCCATGGAAGCACTGCTGGGCACACTCCCCGGCGCCGAGGACTTCCTTGCCGCGGGGCCGCCGTGGTGGTTCGGGTTCCATGCCGTTCCCGGTCTCGCCGAAACCGTCCTGGTCGGCCACGAAGCGCGATATATCGAGTGGTTTCTCAGCACCGGCACCCGTGGCCGGGGCGTGCGGGCCGGGGGGCTATGAGCCGAGCCGCCTGGTCGCGGCGAGGCTGACGCGTAGTCCTTCGGCTTTGGAAGACGACGAGATACGAGCCACCATGCAGCTGCGTGCGGATGTGTTAAGCGACCAGCTCCGGGGTAAGGGATGGCCCGTAAACGATGACTAGACAACAGCTTCCGCCACAGATCAAGAAGATCACGCTCGATGACGGCAGCATCCGTTACCAGGTGACCACCGAGGCCGGGACAGACCCGACCACCGGGAAGCGTCGGCAGACACGCAAGCGGTACAGGACCGAGAAGGAAGCTCGGGCCGCGTTGGCTGAGGTCGGCTCTACCGTTGCGCGGGGAGCCTACGTCGCCTCGTCGGCGCTCACGGTCGAGAAGGCATGTGGAGATTGGTTGGCGGGCAAGCGGGTTCGGCGTACCACCCACTCGAACTACACCCAGGCATTGATGCCGCTGCGAGAGAGGCACGGCGCCCTGCCCGTGCAGAGGCTGACCAAGCGGATGATTGATGATCTGGTTACCGATCTCGCGGCGGGCGCGGTCCCGCGGGCCAAGGGCCGCACACGCAAGCCCTGGAGCGGTGGAACTCTTAACTACATGGTCGACCGCATCGAGGCGGTGCTGGACTCGCTGATCGATCAGGGCCTGCTCGTGCGCAACCCGGCTACGTTGGTCGACCGGCTACCGGTGGCCAAGAAGAAGATGGAGACCTACACGCCGGACGAGGTCCGGAAGCTGCTCGCCGCTGCCGACGAGGACCGCAATGGGCACGCATGGCATCTGGCACTGTCCGGGTTGCGCCGCGGCGAGATCGGTGGTCTGCGGTGGGCTGACGTCTCGTTCGAGGCAGGAACGATCACCATCGAGAACAACCGCGTGAGCGCGAACGGGAAAGCCGTCGAGGACAAACCCAAGTCCGAGGAATCCGAGCGCACGCTACCGCTGCCGCAGACCCTGAAGGCGGTGCTGTCGAATGCCCGCAAGGCGCAGGTGGCCGAACGACTGGCGTTGGGAGAGGCATACGGGCCGGGAACCCATGTGGTGTGCAACGAGGCCGGTTACTCCTACCACCCGGACACCTTGTCGGATTACTGGGACAAGGTCACGCGGAAGGCCGGGGTGCGCCGAATCCGGTTGCACGACGCGCGACACACGTGCGGGACGACCATGCACATGCAGGGCGTGCCCATTGTGGTCATCGCGGCGTGGCTAGGGCATGCGGATCCGTCGTTCACGCTGCGGACCTACATCCATGCTCAGAACGATGCCTTGAACCTCGCGGCGTCGAGTTTGGAGTCAGTTGTGACAAACCGTGACAACGGGGGCTCCGGCGGCAAGCAGAAGGAGCGGCGGCGAAGACGCAAAAGCGCAGGCTGACACCTGTTTTCGATGGAGCCGCCTAGGAGAATCGAACTCCTGACCCCTTCATTACGAGTGAAGCGCTCTACCGACTGAGCTAAGGCGGCGTGCCTTTCGGCGTGGCGAGTCTATCGCCTCGGTGGCCGGATCGCGAAAACGGGTGGTCATCGCTGCGTGAGCGTCGGGCCCGGATGCGGCGGCTTGCGTCACCACGGAGGGGTCCGTGAATGCCGCTAATCGAACCCGGTCACGCGGACTGGGCGGACATCAAGGTGGCGACCATGGCGGCGAGCGCAAAGCGGGGCTTGACGTTGAGGTCGAGGGCCTCTCGGCAGGCGAGGACGGCCTCGATCGAGCGGAGTAGGCCCTCAGGGCGCACTCGATCGGCGATGTCGTGGATCTGGTCGGCAATGTCCGGGTGGGTGAGCACGACTCCGGAACCGCGACCGGCGGCACCGAAGCGGACCGCGAGCGCATCGCGGTACACACCGGCGACGTCGATGAGTGCGCGGTCGAGGGCGTCACGGCCGGTGCGCGTGGCGCGGGACTTCTGCCTGCGCTCCAGGTCCTTCAATACTCCGGCCGAGCCACGGGTCGCGCCTGCTGCGCCCTTGCCGGTACCACCGGCTCCGAGCGCGGTCGCCAGCTCGTCCCGTTCACGTTCGTCGCGGGCCGCGCTCATCTGCTTGGCCTCGTCGTCGGCCGACTTCACCAACCCGTCGGCCGCCGCATAGGCGGCGCCGGGCCGCGCCACCGCCGACACCAATGCCAGCGCCCGCTGGCGGCGTGCCCGCGCCTCCTCGTCAGTGGCAAGGCGCCGGGCCCGGCCGACGTGTCCGCCGCTGATCGAGGCCGCCCAGGTGGCCGTCTTCTCGTCGAGCTTGTCGCGGTCCTGCAGCACCTGCGCGATGGCGGGCACCGACGGCGTGACCAGATGTACATGCCTGCATCGAGAGCGCAGCGTCACCGAGATGTCCTCGGGATCCACCGACGGCGCGCAGAGCAGAAAGACCGTGCGATCCGGCGGCTCCTCGACCACTTTCAGCAGCGCATTGCCCGCCGCCTCCGTCAAGCGGTCGGCGTCCTCGATGAGCACCACCTGCCACCGCCCGGTGCTCGGCCGCCGCGACGCGATCTGCACGATCTGGCGCATCTCCTTGGTGCTGATGCTCAGCCCCTCCGGGATCACCCGCCGCACATCACCGTGTGTCCCCGCCATCGTCGTCGTGCACGCATGGCAACGCCCACAACCCGGCGTCCCCTCGTCCGTGCACTGCAACGCCGCCGCAAAGCACAGCGCCGCAACAGATCTCCCCGATCCCGGGGGCCCGGTGAACAACCACGAATGCGTCATGGCGCCGGAAACAACGCCCGCACGCGCAGCGATCGCGGCAGCCGTCAGCTCGGACTCGACCACGTCTTGGCCGACCAGCCGATCGAAGACACCCACCACGCCGTACACCCTAGCGGCCCCCACCGACACGGTGATCGGAGAGCGTGCTCAGGCAGTGTCAGGTCGAGACGACACGATGCAGCGCTACCGAATGTTGTGCTCAGCGGCGGCATGCCACCAAGCGGGCGGGGACGGTCCGATCACCCGGTGTCGAATCAGGCTAGTTGATACGTGGAGTTCGCTCCGTCGAGCGCTTCGCGGATGATGTCGGCGTGCCCGACGTGGTGGGCGATCTCGCGCAGGATGTGCAGCACCGTGAAGCGCACCGACCACCAGGCTCGCTCCGGCGTCCATGGGGCGGTTGGTGTGGGGATGGTGGTGTCCAGGCACTTTTCCGTGCGGATCAGGTTCGCGGTTGCCGCAGCTACCTCGTCCCACTCGGCGAGCAGACCGACCACCGTCTCATCGGCGCCCATGGCGTACTCGCCCTCGAATTTCGAGACGTCCAGTTCCGCCGTCTCGTCCCGTTCCTGGATGACGGTCGTCCAGTGCCGTTCGCAGCTGATCAGGTGGTGCAGCAGTCCGCCGAGGGTCAGCTCACTGGCCGTGGTGCGCTGACGCGCCTGCTCATCGTCGATGCCACGCAGCGTGATCCGGAACAGCTCGCGCTGACTGGCAAGCACGGCGACGAGATCTTCGCGTTCGGTGTTCGGTGGCCATCGGCGTCCTTTCGCGGTCGTAAAAAGATCGGACTGAGGCTACGGCATCTTCGAGCCGCCTGGCGCCCGATCGATCGGGCGCCAGGGAGTGCTCAAGACTTCTTCGCGGCGATCTTTTTCGCGGCCGTTTTCTTCGCCGCGGTCTTGGTCGCCGTCGCCGTGGCCGTGGCCTTCTTCGCCGCCGTCTTCTTGGCGGGCGTCTTCTTGGCCGCGGCCTTCTTCTTCACCGGTCCGCGCGCACGCCGATCGGCGAGCAGCTCGGAGGCCCGCTCGTCGGTGATCGACTCGACCTCGTCGCCCTTGCGCAAGCTGGCATTGGTTTCGCCGTCGGTGACGTACGGCCCGAAACGCCCGTCCTTGATCACCATCGGCTTGCCGGTGGCCGCGTCATTACCGAGCTCTCGCAGCGACGCCGTGCTGGCGGCCTGCCTGCCGCGCCGCTTGGGCTCGGCGTAGATCTTCAACGCCTCCTCCAACGACACGATGAAGAGCTGATCCTCATCCGCCAGCGAACGAGAGTCGGTGCCCTTCTTCAGATATGGACCGTAGCGCCCGTTCTGCGCGGTGATTTCCTCGCCATTGGCCGGGTCGACGCCGACCACGCGCGGCAGCGACAACAGCTTCAGCGCATCGTCGAGGGTGATCGTCGCGAGATCCATTGACTTGAACAATGATCCGGTCCGCGGCTTCGGCGCAGCAGCCTTTTTCGCCGTCTTCTTAGCGGGCGCCGGTGCCTCCTCGGCGGGCGGCTCGGGCAGCACCTCGGTGACGTACGGACCGAAACGCCCTTCCTTGGCGACGATTTCATACCCGCTCACCGGATCGGCGCCCAGCGATCGCCCCTCCTGCGGGGTGGAGAACAGCTTCTCGGCAACCTCGGGGGTCAGCTCGTCCGGCGGCAGATCGTCTGGCAGATTGGCCCGCTGCGAGATCGAATTGCCTTCGGGGTCATCGGGATTGGTGACCGTTCGCTCCAGGTACGGCCCGAAGCGGCCGACCCGAACGACGACATCGCGGCCGTCCTCGTCGGCAAAGAGCTTGATCGAGTTGATCTCGCGGGCGTCGATGTCATCGAGCCGTTCGCCGACCATCTTCTTCAGTCCGCCCGACCGCGCGACCGAACCCTCGGCGCCGTGATCGCCGCCGAAATAGAAGCTGGACAACCAGTTTCCGCGCTGCTCGCGCCCACCGGCGATGGCGTCGAGGTCGTCTTCCATCGCGGCGGTGAAGTCGAAGTCGACCAGTCTGCCGAAATACGCCTCCAACAAACCGACCACCGCGAACGCCACCCACGATGGCACCAGCGCGCTGCCGCGCTTGTACACATAGCCGCGGTCCAGAATCGTCTTGATGATCGACGAGTAGGTAGACGGGCGTCCGATGCCGAGCTCTTCGAGCGTCTTGATCAGCGATGCTTCGGTGTATCGGGCGGGCGGATTGGTGCTGTGCCCATCGGGATTCAGCTCCACCGCGGTGACGGCCTGGCCCTCGTCGAGGGCGGGCAACCGGGATTCGGCGTCGTCGGACTGGCCGCCCGCCTCCTCGTCCACGCTCTCGACGTAGGCCTTGAGGAAGCCGGGGAAGGTGATCGTGCGACCCGAGGCCGAGAACACGCACTCCTCGCCGGTGGCCGCGACGCCGGTGATCCGCAAGGTCAGCGTGGTGCCCCTGGCATCGGCCATCTGCGAGGCGACGGTGCGCTGCCAGATCAGCTCGTAGAGGCGGAACTCGTCGTTGTCCAGACGCGAGTGCAGCTGACCCGGCGTCGCGAAGGTATCGCCGGACGGGCGGATCGCCTCGTGGGCCTCCTGCGCGTTCTTCACCTTGCGGGTGTACTGACGCGGCGTGGGATGGACGTATTCGGCGCCATACAGCTGGGTCGCCTGTGACCTGGCCGCGGCGATCGCCGACTCCGACAGCGTGGTCGAGTCGGTGCGCATGTAGGTGATGTAACCGTTTTCGTACAACCGCTGCGCGACCCGCATGGTCCGCTCGGAGGTGAACCGCAGCTTGCGGCCCGCCTCCTGTTGCAGCGTCGAGGTCATGAACGGCGGATACGGCTTACGAGTGTACGGCTTGGCCTCGGCGGAGGAAACCACCAGGTCGGCGCCGTCGAGCGCGGTGGCGAGCCGACGGGCGTACGCCTCGTCCAGCACTACGACCCCGGTGCTCTTCAGCCGGCCGTCCGGACCGAAATCCCGACCGGTGGCCACTCTCGCGCCCGCGACGTTCACCAGTCGCGCGCCGAATGTCCGTGGATTGGTGGCGTCGCCGTTTTCCCCGCCGGCGTCGAGCTTCGCCGCGATATCCCAGTACTCGGCAGAGCGGAATGCCATCCGCTCGCGTTCGCGCTGCACGATCACCCGGGTGGCGACCGACTGCACACGGCCCGCCGACAACCGCGGCATGACCTTCTTCCACAACACCGGGCTGACCTCGTAGCCGTACAGCCGGTCGAGAATGCGCCGGGTCTCCTGCGCGTCGACAAGATCGCTGTCGAGTTCCCTGGTGTCGGCCGCGGCGGCAAGAATGGCGGGCTCGGTGATCTCGTGGAACACCATTCGCCGCACCGGAACCTTCGGCTTCAGCGTCTCCAGCAGGTGCCAGGCGATGGCCTCGCCCTCACGGTCGGGGTCGGTGGCGAGGTAGAGCTCGTCAGCGTCCTGCAACAGACTCTTGAGCTCGGAAACCTTGGCCTTCTTGTCCGGGCTCACCACATAGATCGGTTCGAAGTCGTTGTCGACATCGACACCGAGGCGCGCCCAGGACTGCCCCTTGTATTTGGCCGGGACGTCCGCAGCACCGCGCGGCAGGTCCCGGATATGACCGACCGAGGCCTCGACCGTGTAGTTGCGACCCAGATAGGGCGCGATTTTACGGGCCTTGGTCGGGGACTCGACGATCACGAGACGACGCAGGGGACGGCCCTGGTCGGCTGCACCGCGGTCTCGTGTTGCCACCGGCGAATACACCTTTCCTGTCGACCCGCGCGACGCTGTTCATGCACTGCGCGGCTGGGGCAAGCGTCGGCGACGGCCTTCTAGCGCCACCAGACACGTTTATACCTTGACGCTGTGTGTGGTCGAGTGGTTGCGACCCGAACCACAGAGCGTACGCGCGTCATTGCCGATCAGTATGCCCTGTTCAATTGCCGCGCCCGCGGCACGGCGTGCTCGCGACCCGACCCTCCGGTGGTCGCGGATGCGGCGCCGGCGGGGACCAATAACGGAGGCATACTGAATGACGTTGGCGTGCTTGGGTTTGTCTGTGCCCTACCCCAGATATAGCTCGTCCCCCACCTCCGTTACCGGCGGTGAGGGACGAGCGGTGGATCGTTCGCGCGCTCAGCTGACCGCGCGAACTCCGGTGGCCTGCGGGCCCTTTGTGCCCTGGCCAACCTCGAACTCGACCTTCTGGTTCTCCTCGAGGGTACGGAAGCCGGACCCCTGGATCTCGGAGTAGTGGACGAAGACGTCAGCGGAGCCGTCCTCGGGCGCGATGAAGCCGAACCCCTTCTCCGCGTTGAACCACTTCACAGTTCCCTGTGCCATTCTGTTCCTTCTCTTTCTTACCGGAACGGCGGACAAGTAGGTTCGCCCACCGGGTCCGTTCCGACCGTTGTACTGTTGGTTCCCCCTGCAGGAAAGCACCAAGCACACCGTTCGCAACATCGATCCTGCTGACGGTTTGGACTTTAGATCCGTCCCTCGAACACAGAAGCTTGCGACCAGGAACTAGTGAACCATGTCTTCGAGCAATTCAACAGTCGAGTTACCGACAATTTGCAAAAAAGTTGATCTTGCGAATGCGCAGGTGAGGGACACAATGCCGGAATCTAGACTTGAGGTTCGTTTGCCTTCAGATAACCGAGCGAGTGTCTGGCAAACCGCCTGTGACCCAGATCGCTATTTGGTATCGAAATGGCAGGTAGCGCTTCCCAAGCGCACACGTTTCACACTTTCTGCGTGTGTCGGGACGCACGAGTCATGAATCCGACCGAACCGGCGACCCGGCCGCGCGCCAGCAACCTCCAAAGTTATGGGGGATCGTTGCTGAATCGTGTCCTAACCGGAGTTCCCGACGATGATCCGCGGCTGACCCATGTCGTCGAGCTGCCTGCCCGGGTGGCGGCCACCACTACCTGGCCCGATTGGGCGGCATCGGACGTTGTCGAGGCGTTGCGAGCCACCGGCGTCACCGCTCCGTGGATCCATCAGACCAGGACCGCCGACCTCGCGGCGGGCGGCAGACACGTCGTCGTCAGCACCGGCACAGCATCCGGTAAGTCGCTGGGATATCAACTACCGGTACTGACCGCGCTGCGCGAGGACCCACGCGCTACCGCCCTTTATCTAGCGCCGACCAAGGCATTAGGCGCCGATCAGTTGCGTGCGGTGAGCGAACTGACCCATGAAGGAGCGCTCCGGGATATTCATCCGGCCACCTATGACGGCGACACCCCGGCCGAAATCCGGCAATGGGTGCGGGCGAACGGCCGATGGATCTTCACCAATCCCGACATGCTGCACCTGGGCATCCTGCGCTCCCACCAGCGCTGGGCCAGGGTGCTGCGCAGGCTGCGCTACGTGGTGGTGGACGAATGCCACGCCTATCGCGGCGTTTTCGGCTCCCACGTCGCGTTGGTCCTGCGCAGGCTGCAGCGGATCGCCGCGCACTACGGCGCCGCCCCTACATTCGTGCTGTGCTCGGCGACCACGGCCGAACCCGCGGCCGCGGCATCCCGGCTGATCGGCGCACCCTGTGTCGCGGTCACCGAGGACGGATCACCGCAGGGGCCGCGTACCGTCGCGCTGTGGGAGCCACCCCTTTTGACCGCCGTGACCGGCGAAAACGGTGCGCCGGTGCGGCGTTCGGCCACCGCCGAGGCGGCCAGGATCATGGCGGACCTGGTGGTCGAGGGAGCGCGGACGCTGACCTTCGTCCGGTCTCGCCGGGCCGCCGAGCTGACCGCGATGGAGACCCGCAGGCTGCTCAACGAGACCGATCCGGCGCTCGGTGAGCGGGTTGCCGCATACCGGGCCGGGTATCTAGCCGAGGACCGGCGTGACCTGGAAGCGGCGCTTTCGACGGGGTCGCTGCTCGGTGCGGCGACCACCAATGCACTCGAGCTGGGCGTCGATATCGCGGGTCTCGATGCCGTGGTGATCTCCGGATTCCCCGGCACAGTCGCATCGTTCTGGCAGCAGGCCGGGCGCGCTGGGCGGCGAACCCAGGGATCACTGGTACTGCTGGTGGCCAGGGACGATCCGCTGGACACCTTCCTTGTCCATCATCCGGAGGCGCTGCTGGACAAGCCGGTCGAAGCCACCATCACCGATCCGCACAACCCTTATGTACTCGGTCCCCAACTGCTGTGCGCGGCATTGGAGTTGCCGCTCACCGATGCCGAGGTCGATACGTTCGGGGCACGTGAGATGCTCACCGATCTCGCAGGCCAGGGGCTGATTCGGCGCCGGGTCGTCGGCGCCGCGAACGGCGGGGCACGCTGGTATGTCACCGCGGAAACGCAGCCGCACGACGCCGTCGACGTGCGCGGCGGCATCGGGACGCCGGTGGCGATCGTCGATGGGGAAACCGGCAGACTGCTGGGCACGGCCGACGCCGGGCGCGCCCCGGCCACGCTGCATCAGGGCGCGGTTCACCTGCATCAAGGCGAGACCTACATGGTCGACGAACTGGATCTCGACGAAGGTGTTGCCTTCGTGCACGGGGCCGATCCCGGCTGGACCACCAGCGCCCGCCAGGTCACCTCCATCGCCGTTGACGCGGTGACCGAACAACGCCGTCACGGCCGGGTGACCACCGCATTGGCGCAGGTTCGGGTGACCAGCCAGGTCATCGGTTATCTGCGCACCCTGCTCACCGGCGAGGTGCTCGACCTGGTCGAGCTGGACCTGCCCGCGCAGACTCTGCCGACCCGCGCGGTGCTGTACACCGTGACGCCCGAGCTACTTGCCTCGGTGGGCATCGATCCGGAACATACGCCCGGCGCGCTGCATGCCGCCGAGCATGCGGCTATCGGCCTATTGCCGCTGGTAGCGACCTGTGATCGCTGGGATATCGGAGGCGTCTCCACCGCGGAGCATCCGGACACCGGCCTGCCGACGGTGTTCGTCTACGACGGGCAACCCGGCGGCGCGGGCTTCGCCGAGCGCGGTTTCACGCAACTGCGGCGCTGGTTGTCGGCGACGCTCGCGGTCATCGAATCCTGTGCCTGTGCGGCAGGCTGCCCGTCCTGCGTGCAATCGCCGAAGTGCGGCAACGGCAACCATCCGCTGGACAAGGCGGGCGCGGGGCGTCTGCTTGCCGCCCTACTGGCAGAGCTGAACGCACAGCCGTGACTATTCGCCCAGGTGAAGCTGCCGATCTCGATCCGTGACGACGCCGACCCCCGAGTGTGACCGGTCATCGACCTGGCCGGGTGGTCACCAGGACATACCGACCGGCCCGGCCGGTCCAACCCAGGCGTGTCGGGCGTCCGAATAAAGAGGAATAGATTCATGTTAACTGAAGTATTGCCGCAGCCTTTACCCTGCCACATGCGCATTCATTCATTGTGTTGTCCGGTTACTCGAGGGGAATCAGTTTGATACCCATATTTATTCGGTCATTGGAATTTCCGAATTACACTGCGTTGGGCTACCACTGACCAGTGTGTGTACGCACAGATCACACTCCATCTTCGACAGGACCGGCGCGAGCGACAGCTCGAACCGTCCGGTTACCGAACAGACCTATTGGTACATTCCCTTCGACAGTGACGGTCGCATCCCACTGCGCTACTTCACACTCGCGAATCCGCACTCGCATACGTCGCGCAAGCTCAATCGCCTGCGCGCAACCGGCCTCCGCTCCTTGTTCGAGTGCACCCGCCGCAGCCAATGCTCCTAAATCCGCCGCGGCCTGCACCCGATGCCGAGCCACAACAACCACGCCGACCTGAGAAACCAGCAACGTCGCCCCGATCAGCCCCGCCAATGCGAGGCAGGCGAGCACCGTCGCTCCCCCATCGTCTGCGCGGCCCCTATTCACGACTTCACCTCGCCAACGGTCGCCCTCGCGCACCACCGGTCCAGCATCGACGTGCCGCACGCCGCCCCTTGACGGCGAGACCGTGCCCGAGCGCCGAATGCCACCTCGACTCCAACCACCCCGCGCTATCGCCCGTCCGCACATGCTGCTCAAACCGTGTGTCTCCGGCTCCCGAACCTCGCCGCTCGAGATCGCGCGACACCGAGGTGCGGCCCGACGGTGCTCGCAGTCGGCTCGGTCTAGGACTTGCCCTGCGCCGCCGCTCACTGAGCTACTCCTGGCTCTCGCACGGCGACGGCATCGGCACGCAGGACCAGCAGGGGCAGCAACGCCGAGCGGGCGGAAACTACAGCGACCACGTGATCGCCCTCCGCACGCACCGTGATGTCGGCGGCGGACGGCGCTACCCGCCTGGCCGCCGCCACCGCATTCGATTGGTCACCGCGTGCGGCGAGCCTGGCCGCCTCGCGGGCGGCGTCGACACAGCGCACCTGTGTCGACGCCGCGAGCAGAGCACCGAGGCACAGGACCACACCGAGCACAATGGCAGCGAGGGCGATCGCCGCCTCTACCGTCACCGAACCCCGCTCACTACCGAGACCTGTTGCACCACAATCGTTTACCCCACGGAGATCCCTACCTAAACGGTGGTGTTGAGCGCCCGATCGATGATCTTGGTCAAGGCGTTCACGATGCTGTCGCCGGTCACCACCCCGTAGAGCACGGCCCCGAACGCGGCCGCGGCGATCGTGCCGATCGCATATTCCGCTGTGCTCATGCCCTCGTCGCCGACTGCCGCGTGCAACAGCCGCGATCGCAGCTCCATATAGATGCCGTCCAAACGGTGCAGCGCCCAATCCGCCGCCTTCTCGATTCGCACCGGTTTCCCCTTTCTCTCCAGCCCGCGCGGACGGTCCACGCAGGCAAGTTCTCCCCAACCGGGCAACGCACTCATCCACGGCCTCGCCGCGCCGGTGTCCGGTTTCGTCAGGCTCAGGGGACGCGGTAGCCGCGGCTCGCGCACTGCACCGCCTCACAGCAGCCCACTACCCAGCACCCGTCCCGCAAGACCGATCACAACGGGCACGATGCCGAGACAGATGAATGCGGGCAGGAAACACAGTCCCAGCGGACCGCTGATCAGGACACCGGCCCGCTCGGCACGTGCAGCGGCCGCATCCTCCACGGCACCGCGGTGCTGTTCGGCCAATTCACCGATGGCCGCCGCCAACGAGGCGCCCGAACGTGCCGAGCGCCGCGCCATCCGCGCCAACGACTCGACCTCCTTCGCACCCGCCTTGCCCACCGCGTCCTGTGCCGCCCGCTCCCACGCCGTCGCCGCATCCGCCCCCAGCGCAAGCAAGTCGGCGGCCCTGCGCAGGGCATCGCCGAGCACCACCGGCGCCCCCGCCGCCACCGCCCGCGCCGCACCGGCCATCGGTAGCCCCGCGCGCAGACAAGCCGCGAGCAGATCGAACACCGACGCAACAGCCAACGGATCACCACCTCCACCCCGCCCGACCTCCCCCACCAACGGCTCCGAACCAACCCCACGCAACATCAGCAGCCGCCGACTCACCGCCACCCGCCCAGGCAGCACGACAAGCGCCCCCGCCAACAGCAAAACCGCTCCACCAGTTATCCCCACCATCCCTACCCCCTTTCATACGACCGCTTCCCGCCAGCGATCACGTCGGTCGGTCCCAGACCCGATATAGGCCAAACCGTTTTCGTACGAACCCCTTTCGTATGATCACATCAATCCTGCAGCGAGCCCGCGCCTGCCGGCATCAGTCGAGTACCAGCCACCCGACGGCACCAGCCCGCGCACGGCAACCCGTCGCAGACGAAGGCATCCGTCTGATCGCGGCAGCCCACGACAGACCGGCGCATGCCAAGCCCGCACACACCAATCCGCTTCGTACAAAAGCGCTCCACCCGACCGCATCCATCCACAGCAGATCCGCGCACGCCGCCACGGTTCGTGCGATGACCGTCGCATGTGCGCATCGGCCCACAGAACGCCTGCATACGCCAATCCAGTTCATATGAGGACCTTTCGTGTGATCGCATCCGTCCACAGCAAGCCTGCGCAGGCCAGGCCAGCGCCTATGGGTAGTAAGACTGAGCCTGTGGAGGAGTCGAACAGCACGGTTAGTGGTGCGGCGCCCATTAGTTGGCCTAGGGCTATGCCGAGGAGAGGGAGGGCTGCCAGTACTGCGGCGGTGGCGCGGGCGCCGGCCAAGGCGGCGGCGGTGCGGCCGCGAAAGCGGATGCGACCCACCAGATCTGTGCGGGCGGCTGACAGCAGTTCGGCGAGGGCGAGGCCGTGGTGCTCGGCGACGCGCCAGGCGTCGGCGATTCCGGTCAGTTCGACGGCGATGACGGAATCCGGGTGCTGTAAACCGTCGGCGCCGGAGCCGCCGAGTCTGCTGCGGGCGGCGCTCACCGCGAACGCCAGTGCCGCCTCGCCTTGGGTCTCTCGCGCCGCAACGGCCGCGGCGGCACTCGGATGCGCACCCACCCGCAGTTCACCGATGACCGCCTCGACCGCGTCCAGCAGGTAAGCGCACTCGGCGCTGCGCCGACGGTCGCGTCCCGCACGACGAACCCGGATGCCGACAGTCCCCGCCACCAGGATCGCGGCAACGAGCGGACCGATTCCGACGATTGCGGCTGCCGCGATAACGACGCCGATCGCGACCCGAAACAGCGTGCCACGCTGCGGCTTCCGAGCCTCGACCGACGCCATGAACAGTCCGGTGAAACGGCGACGGGTTACCGGCGCCGGTGCGCTCAGTAGCGCGAGCGCCAGGCAGATCATCGCCGCGATCATCGGTCGAGCCGTTCGTTCAGCAGGCGGGTCAGCGCGGCAGCGGCGGCTGTCGGGCCGTGATCGGCGCGCCAGGCCGCCACGATGTGCACACGGGCGTTCTCATCACGTTGCACGAGGCCGATTTCGCGCAACCCACGCGAACCATCGGCCCGTCGATGCACATGCAAGACCACCTGCACGGCGGCGGCGAGCTGACTGTGCAACGCGGCCCGATCCATGCCCCCAAGTGCCGCAAGGGCCTCCAGTCGTGCAGGCACCTCTTGCGGCGAATTCGCGTGCACCGTCCCCGCGCCGCCATCGTGCCCGGTATTCAGCGCGGTGAGCAGATCGACCACCTCCGCGCCACGCACCTCGCCGATGACGATCCGATCCGGTCGCATCCGTAGTGCCTGGCGCACCAGGTCACGCACTGTCACCTCGCCGACGCCCTCGACATTCGCCGTACGCGCAACCAGCCGTACGACATGGGGATGCGGCGGTGCGAGCTCCGCCGCATCCTCGACACAGACGATCCGCTCCTCCGAACAGACCTTCGCGAGCAATCCGGACAGCAGCGTGGTCTTGCCCGCGCCGGTGCCGCCCACCACCAAGAAGGCCAGCCTGGCCCGAATGATCCGCTCCAGCAGCAGTTTCGCGTCGGCAGGCACCGAACCGGCGGCGGCCAGCGCGTCCAAACCCTGGGTGGCTGGACGCAGCACACGCAGCGACACACAGGTGCCCCCGTGCGCCACGGGCGCAAGTACCGCATGCAGTCGGACCCCGACGGAATCCCCCAGCGCCCCTTCCCTTCCGGACAACCTCCCGTCTACCCATGGCTGCGCATCATCGAGCCGCCGCCCCGCCGAAAGCGCCAGCCGCTGCGCGAGCCTGCGCACCGCTGCCTCATCCGGAAAGACCACCGACGTCTTCTGCAGCCCATGACCCCGATCGATCCACACCGCGTTCGGCCCGGTCACCAATACATCGGCGACCTGTGGATCCTGCAGCAGTGGCTCCAACACCCCGGCACCTGTCATCTCCGTCTGCAACAACCGCAGTGCCCGCAGCAAGTCGGTATCACCGAGCACTCCGCCTGCCTCGGCCCGAATAGCCGCGGCCACCTGCGCAGGATCCGGATCACCCGACCCACCCGCCAGCCGCTCCCGCACCCGATCGAGCAGTTCGGACGTCACCAACGCGCTCATCGCACCTGCCTCATCAGCGCGCCCGATACAGCAAGCACGCCATCGGCGGGGACCTGGTCGAGCGGTTTGGACGCCACTGTGGCAATACCCGCCGACCATGCACCACCTGCAGCACGGCATCGGTCGCGTCGCCGGCCCGCCTCGACAAGTCCGATCTCACAAACACCGCGCCGGCGCCGATCCGGATCGACCCAGCAGTTCCACGCCACCGCGGTATCCATCGCCGCCGCTGCCTGATCGGCACGCACCACATCGGTCACATCGCGGATCCACTCCGGTGACTCAGATCTCACCAACACGCCGCACCGCCCCTGCCTCGTCGACACGTCCGGGATGTGACGCATCGCGTCGGCCGCGTTCTGGGCTGACCGAGCAGTTCGACACCGTCGCGATATCCATCGCCACTCCGGCCCGACCAGCACGTATGGCAGCCGCCACAGCGCGAATCCGTTCCCGCAGTGCGGATCTCACCAACCCTCATCGCGGCCCCCGTCCAGACGGCGCACTGAGCACGGCGAGTACCGCGTCGGCCGCATCGCGCAGGGGGCCTCGGCGGCGGACGGTGAGGCCGCCGCGTTCGAGTCGGGCGGCTAGACCGGTCTGTGCCCGAACAGAGGCGAGCAGTGGGAGATCGAGGACCTCCGCGACTTCAGTGCCGCGGAGTCCGCCTGGCGCTGGTCCGCGTACTACCAAGCCCTGGTTGGGGTTTCGCTGCCCGATGTAGGCGGCAACGGATTCGGCCGCGGCCACCGCACGCAGCCGGGCCGGCACAACCAACACCACGAGGTCGGCCGAGTCGAGCATCTGGTCGGCATGTGGACCTCGTTCGCCGGATACGTCGCACACCACCAAATCACCTGCGGCACGACCTGCTTCGACGACGGCACGCACCGCGGCGGAACCGATCGCGCTCGGCAAGCGCCCGGCACCACCGCGTCCGCACGACAGCACGGCCAACCCGGGAGCGGCCGCCGGTAGTGCGCTGTGCAGCGCGGCCGCCGACACCCGGCCGTCCTCGATCACCAGATCCGGCCAGCGCAGTCCGGCCGTGGTTTCGATACCGAGCAGCATGTCGAGGCCTCCGCCGAGCGGTGCGCCATCGACGAGCACGGTGTCACGGCGAAACCGTTCGGCGGCCGATCGCAGTGCGGTCGCCGCGGCCAATGTCGAGGCGCCCGCGCCGCCGCCCGCACCGGCGATCGCGACGACCGCGCCGTCGCCGACACGGTTTTCGCCGTGCTCAGCAAACTTCTCGATAAGCCCGACCGCGGCGCCGGGCAGCGCGATAACGCGCTCCGCCCCGACCGCCGCGGCAGCCTGCCAATCGATCAATCCGGGCTCGCCGTCGGTCACCAGAACGACGCCGACACGCCGCAGATATCCGGCCTCCGCGCACTCCCGAGCCGCCGCTGTTTCGAGAATCACCAGCGGCGCACCGGTCCAGGCGTGCCTGCCCACAGGCAGCTCACGCTCGTCGAGACCGCGTTCCGCCGCGGCCGCGACGCGTCGAACCTCGTCGCGCAGGCGGGTATCCCGGATGAGCACAAGTGCCGGTGGCGTCGTAATCGACGGTGCAGCTTCGAGATCCATGCAGGTCAGCGTGGTCGATGCCGAGACGAAGCAGAAGAGGCAATATGCCGAGTGTGGATAACCCCGGGGCTGTGGATAACTCCGGAGCGAAAGGAATCGAACCGTCCCCTAAATAGAGGACGGCCCCAGCCGGGGGGGGAGGAGGCTGGGGCCGTCGGGTTCAGCCCCGGGGGGTCGGGCTGAACGCGCCTGGACTATGTCCAGGTGACAGCAATACTACACCCAAGCCCCGGCCACAACGCAAGTCTGTCGCCGGAGAACTTTGTGGCTGTCACCGGCCCGCGTGTCCAGGGCAAACTCGCCGCGTCAACCCGACGCGCGGCCCATTGACCAGCATCATCGGCGCGTGCGGAGTCGACGCAGCGGACCGCCTATTCTGAACGGGTGACGGCCGAGAGCGACCAAACCGGGCTTCCGGATCAGCCAACCACCGGAGGCGGACGTGTCGCCGCCTTCTTCGATCTCGACAAGACGGTGATCGCGAAGTCGAGCACCTTCGTGTTCAGCAAGCCGTTCTATGCACAGGGCCTGTTGAACCGCCGCGCGGTATTGGAGAGCAGCTATGCCCACTTCCTGTTCCTGCTGTCGGGTGCCGACCACGATCAGATGGAACGGATGCGCGCCCACCTGACCGACATGTGCGCGGGCTGGGACGTCGAACAGGTAAAATCCATTGTGGCAGAGACACTGCACGAGCTGGTCGACCCGCTGATCTACGCCGAGGCCGCCGATCTCATCGCCGACCACAAGATCCGCGGCCACGACGTGGTGATTGTGTCTGCCTCGGGCGAAGAGATCGTCGGCCCGATCGCCGAGGTGATCGGCGCCTCGCATACGGCGGCGACCCGCATGGTCGTCGCGGACGGCAAATACACCGGCGAGGTCGAGTTCTACTGCTACGGCGAGGGCAAGGTGGCTGCGATCGAAAAGCTTGCCGCGACTGAGGGTTACGACCTCGCGCGGTGCTACGCATACTCCGATTCGGTAACCGACCTGCCGATGCTCGGCGCGGTCGGCCATCCGACGACGGTGAATCCCGATCGCAATCTGCGCAAGGAGGCCACCGCCAGGGGCTGGCCGATCTTGGCGTTCTCCAACCCGGTGTCGATGTGGGCGCGGTTCCAGACGCCCTCGTCGACCACCCTTGCCGCGACGGCGGTGGTCGGGTTGAGCGCGGTGGTGGCCGGCGCGCTGAGCTACCGGTTACTGCGTGGGCGCCGCTGAGGCTTGGTCCAGACAGGCCACGCGTACTGGCTGTTGGGGAGCCAGCGGGTTGCTTGCCGGAGCGTTTGCTGACATAACACGAAGGATGTCGCGACCAGGGATTTAACCACGAAACGCCGATGAACACGCCGAATATTGGATGTTTCCCAGCCCTTGATGTGAGGGCGGTCACAGTGTAGAAAGGTAATTACGGAAGGTCGGAAGGCCAAGGCGGAACCAGAAGAGAAGGTTCAGTCTCCCGTCTGCTCTTCCCAGCACGGACACCAGGTACCCACGCGGAGCGCGCCGCGACAAGGGCAGAAGCGTTGTGGGCCTGCGAAATACGGATTGCCGACGGCGAGCGCCTCGCACAGGTTGCGGGGATGAACCGGTGGAGTCTGCATTATCGCCGAGGCCGCAGAACACAACCCACCTAGCACGCTTGGTAACCGGGTGATCCGTGTTAGCGGGCGGTGAGGTCGTTCAGACGACAACGCCGCCCGCTTTGATGTGCGCAGGGCTTGTGCTGTGTACGGGCCTCGCCGCCGCCCGCCCTAACCCGACGCCGAATCGGCGATCGACGTGGCCTCCCTTGCGCCGTCCTCGAAAGCGCCGCAGCACAGGATCACCCAGCCGCCCACCGCATCCGGAGCACCCGAGCCGAACGCGGCGGCCGCATCCAGGTACGCCTGCCGTCGCCGCAGCCAGAACACCTCGGGCACGCCGAGACTGTGCGGGTCGAGTCCGCTGGACACCGCGACCAGCCGCGATGCCGCCCGCGCCACGATGCCGTCGGCAGTCCCGAATGGCTGCAACGCCAACAACTCTCCGTGCACGACGGCCGCGACAACCGGTGCGGGCGCGGTGGAGGCGAGCACGGTCTGTACCAGCATGTCCAGCCGCTCGGCGACACCGGCGTCACCGCGGGGTCGGCCGAGCAGCGCCTCGTCGGTCACGAGATCGGCCGCGGCCAGCAGGTGCAGCCGGGCCAGCGCCTGCAGCGGAGCCCGCTGCCAGGTGCCGACCAGGTTCCGCAGTGCGTCACCGTCCAAGGCCTGCCCCACCCGCAGCGACCCGGCCAGGATCGGATCGTCTACGCGCCCATCGGCGGGCACCTCGGTGGTTCCCCCGTCGATGGCGGCGGAGGATCGGGCCGCGCGCACCGCGGCCTCCGCGGCCGTGGTCGGCCATCCACGCCGGTTCGCCTGGTGCCGATGCACGTCGGCAAGCGCGTCGCGGACCCTGTCAGCGCTTTCGCGCACACCGGGCAGATCGACGAGAGGCTGTAGCGGATCGGTCACGGGATACGAGGCTAGTTCAGTCGACCGCTGCCGCCCGGGGCCGGGCAATGGTCTCCTCGATACCGGTCAGTGCCGTCACCTGCTCCGACGCTAAAAGGTCGGTGAAGTGGCGGCGGACCGTGATCGGCATGTCGCAGGACCCTCTTGGCCATCGGCGCCGCGCTCGGCTGGGCGGCTAGGTCCGAGCTGCCGGGGATCGGCGCGCTCATCGTCGCCGCCGATGCACTCTACGCGGCGGTGACAGCTCATCCCGCCAACAGGTCGCGCCCCGGAATTGCGTCCAGCAGGCGGCGGGTGTACTCCTCTCGGGGGTTGTCGAAGACTTCGTCGGTGGTCGCGGCCTCGACGACCTTGCCAGTCTGCATCACCAGGACGTCGTCGGCGATCTGACGGACGACGGCCAGGTCGTGGGTGATGAACAGGTAGGACAAACCCAGCTCGGCTTGTAGGTCGTTGAGCAGCTTCAGGATTTGGGCCTGCACCAGGACATCGAGCGCGGAGACCGCCTCATCGCAGACAACTACCTCCGGGGCGAGCGCCAGCGCACGGGCGACCGCGACGCGCTGGCGCTGGCCGCCGGACAGCTCGTTCGGGTAGCGCCGCATCACCGTTGCGGGCAGCGAAACCTTGTCCAACAGTTCGCGTACCGTCGCCTCACGTTCCTTGCTGGTGCCGATCCGGTGGGTGCGCAGCGGCTCCTCGATGGTGCGGTAGATCGAATACATCGGATCCAATGAGCCGTAGGGATCCTGGAAGATCGGCTGCACCCGGCGGCGGAACGCGAAGGCGCCCTTGCGATCCAGCTTGGCCACCTCCTTGCCGTCGAAGGTCACCGTTCCGGCCGTTGGTTCGAGCAGTCCCAGAACCATTTGTGCGACAGTGGATTTGCCCGACCCGGACTCGCCGACGATCGCGGTGGTGGTGCCGCGCTCGAGCCGGAACGACACATCGTCTACCGCGATGAAGTCCGTCGACTTCCACGGTGCATTGCCGCGAATCTTGAACGCCTTGGTCAGATTCTGCACGATCAGCACATCGTCGGAGACCACCACGAGCTCGGTGTCGGCCGCCGCGACCTCCTCGGCGACCTGCACGGCCTGTTTGCGGATCTCGATGCGCTCCCGCACCGACGACAGCCGCTGCGAGGCGAGCGATGGCGCCGAGTTCACCAGACGCTCGGTGTACAGATGCTGCGGTTCCCGCAGAATCTGCAGTGCCGGACCGGATTCCACCACTCGGCCGCGATACATCACCACCAGATGCTCCGCGCGTTCGGCGGCGAGGCCGAGGTCGTGGGTGATCAGCAGGACCGCGGTGCCGAGTTCGCTGGTGAGACCGTCGAGATGGTCGAGGATCTGGCGCTGCACGGTGACGTCCAGGGCCGAGGTCGGTTCGTCCGCGATCAGCAGTTTGGGACGGCAGGCCAGCCCGATCGCGATGAGCGCACGTTGGCGCATACCGCCGGAGAATTCGTGCGGATACTGGTTGACCCGACGTTCCGCGTCGGACATCCCCGCTTCCTCGAGCAGTTCGATCGCTCGCTGCTTGGCCGCCTTGCCCTTCGCGATTCCGTTCGCCTCCAACGTTTCCCTGATCTGGAACCCGATCTTCCACACCGGATTCAGATTCGACATCGGGTCCTGCGGTACGAGCCCTATGCCGCTGCCCCGGACCGCGACGACGTCGCGCTTCGACGCCTTCGCGAGGTCCTTGCCGTCGAACAGGATGGACCCGGAGGTGACCTGTCCTGTTCCGGGCAGCAGGTCGATGATCGCGTGCGCGGTCGTGGTTTTCCCGGATCCCGACTCGCCGACGATCGCGACTGTCTGGCCGGGATACACCGCCAGATTGACATCGCGGACGGCCGGAATCTTCTTGCCCTCGGAAGTGAAACAGACATTGAGATTCTGGATCTCGAGCAGTGGTTTGTCGGACATCGCCGCGGTCACCTCTTCCTGGCCTTCGGGTCGAGCGCGTCCCGCACCGCGTCGCCGAGCAGGATGAAGCTCAGCACGGTGAGCGCCAAAGCCGTTGCGGGATAGAACAGAATCGGCGACCCACCACGCAGCTCATGCTGGTTGGTGTTGATGTCGGAGCCCCAGGACACGATCGTGCGCGGCAGCCCGACACCGAGATACGACAGCGTCGCCTCGGTAACGATGAAGGCGCCGAGCCAGATCGTAGTGACCACGATCAGCGGACCGGCCGCATTCGGTAGCACATGGCGCAGCAGCGTCCTTATTCGTGAGACGCCCAATGCCTTTGCCGCCGTGACATATTCGCTGTTCTTCGCCTCGATCACGGCACTGCGCGCGATGCGGGCCGCCTGCGGCCAGGTGAACGCCGCCAGGATCAGGATGACGGTCCAGATCGTCCGCGAGTCGAGCAACTGCATGATCACGATCGCGGCCAGCATCAGCGGGATCGCGTAGAAGATCTCCGCCACGCGTGACACCACTGAATCGAGCAGCCCGCCGTAGAAGCCCGCGAGCGCCCCGAGCGTGCCACCGATCACCAGGAACAACGTCGTCGCGCCCAAACCCGCCTCCACGGAAGCCCGTGCGCCGTACACGGTTCGGGTGTAGACGTCGCAACCCTGTTTGTCGAAGCCGAACGGGTGACCGGGACTGCGCGGGTGCATGCTGAAATCGCCGTTGCAGTAGCGCGGATCCTGATCGGTGAACAGGCTGGGAAACAGCACGACGATGACGATGAACAGGATCAGCAACGCGGCGACGATGAAGATCGGGTTGCGCCGCAACTGCCGCCACGCGTCCTGCCAGATACTTGTCGGCGAGCCGGATTCGTCGACCTGATCGGTGGCGAGGACTTGCACCTCGTCGGCCGGTGCGACGAAGTGCTGCTGCCGTGGCGGGGTTTCGTTGTCGAGGTCAGGCATATCGGATCCTCGGGTCGAGCGCGGCGTAGAGCAGGTCGACGATCAGGTTCGAGATCAGGAAGACGACGATGAGCACCGTCACGAAGGAGACCACCGTCGGCGGCTCGCCGCGCGTAATCGCCTGGTAGAGCGTTCCACCGACGCCGGGGATGTTGAAGATGCCCTCGGTGACGACCGCGCCGCCGATCAGCGCACCGAGATCGGCGCCGAGGAAGGTGATGACCGGGATCATCGAGTTACGCAGAATGTGCACGGTGACCACCCGGGGCCTGCTCAGCCCCTTCGCGGTCGCGGTACGCACGTAGTCGGCAGACATGTTCTCGGCCACCGAGTTTCGGGTCAGCCGTAGCACGTAGGCGAACGACAGCGACCCGAGCACGAACGCGGGGACCAGCAGCTCGGTGAAACTCGCCTTGCCGGTGACGGTCACCGGCGCGATGCCCCATTTCACGCCGAGCAAGAACTGAGCGAGAAAGCCGATCACGAAGATCGGGACGGCGATGATGATCAGGCTGACCACCAGCAGCGTCGAGTCGAACAGTTTTCCCTTGCGCAGCCCCGCGATCAGGCCGAAGACGATGCCGAAGAATCCCTCGATGACCACCGCCATCAAGGCGAGCTTGATGGTGATCGGGAACGCCCTTGCGAGCTCGGCGCGCACCGGCCTGCCGGAGAAGGCGGTCCCGAAGTCAAGCGTGACGATGCCCTTCAGATACAGCAGGTACTGCATGAAGAACGGGCGGTCGAGGTGATAACGCGCGCGAAGTTGGGCTTCCACGGCAGGCGTCATCGGCTTGTCGCCGGCCAGCGCGTGGATCGGATCGCCCGGAACTAGGAAGACCAGCGCATAGATGAGCAACGTCGCCCCGAGGAATACGGGGATCATCTGGAGCAGACGCCGCAAGACATACCAGGCCATTTCATCTCCTGGGTCGGCGGCGGAGCCGTGCCGTCGAGGTTCGGCGGCACGGCACCACCAAGGCGGCTACTTCTCGATGTTCTCGAAGTCGAACAGGCCATTCCAGGCGAGGTCGGCCTTCTTGACCTTGTCCGACCGACCTGCGGCGGCAAGGTAATCGATGATCGGGATGTCGGCCATGTCCTTGATCAGCAGGGCCTGGGCCTGCGCGACGATCTTGTAGGATTCGTCCAGGGTCGGCGCGGCGAGTGCGGCGTCGAGCAGGTGATCGAACTCCCGGCTCTTGTAGTCGACGTTATTGGTCTCCGAGTAGCTGTAGTACTGCGAGGTAAGGAACTGCAGCATCGTCGGGTAGTCACCTTGCCAGCCGTAGCGGAAGGCTTTCCCGATTGTCTTGGCGTTCACCAGGTCTCGGATGTTCTTGAAGGTCGGGTAGGGCGTGCCGACCGCGTCGATGCCGAGGGTGTTCTTCACGCTATTGGCCACCGCTTCGATCCACGCCTGGTGACCGCCGTCGGAGTTGTAGGCGATCTCGTAGCGGCCCGACCACGGCGAGATGGCGTCGGCCTGGGCCCACACCTTCTTGGCCTCGTCCGGGTTGTACTTCAGCACCTCTGCGCCCGGGAGGTTCCCGTTGAAGCCGGGCAGGGTGCTCGCGGTGAAGTCGCGCGCCGGGATCTTGGTGCCGTGGAAGATGGTCTCGCAGATCTGCTCTCGGTTGATCGCCATCGAAATAGCCCGACGCCGCAACAGGCCCTCTTCGCCGCCGAAGTGCGCGACGTTCGCCTGGACGCCGATGTGCTGGTTCTGCGCGGACGGCTCGATGATCGCGCGGTCGCCGAGATCCTTCTTGTAGGAGCTCAGCGCGCTATCCGGGATGGTGTCGAGGGTGTCGAGGTTGCCCGCCTGCAGGTCGGAGTACGCGGTGTCGAACGACTGGTACATCACGAATCGCAGACCCTTGTTCTTGGCCGGGCGCCCGCCCTTGTAGTCAGGATTCGGCGCCAGGTCGATCTTGACGTTGTGCTCCCACTTGTCGAACTTGTAGGGGCCGTTGCCGATCGGGTTCTCACCGAAGGCCTTCATGTCCTTGAACGCGGCGTCGGGCAGTGGATAGAACGGTGCGTAACCGAGTTCGGTTTCGAAGTCGATGGACGGCTGCTTCAATGCGACGGTGAAGGTCCGGTCGTCGACCACCTGCAGACCCGACAACGTCTGTGCCGTCGGCTTGTCCGCCGACACCTCGTCAAATCCGACGATCGGGGTGAACACGTAGCTCTGCAACTGCGCGTTGGTGCCGAGCGCGCCGTAGTTCCAGGCGTCGACGAACGACTTGGCCTTGACCGGGGTGCCGTCGGTGAACTTCCAGTCCGGCTTGATGGTGATCGTGTAGTTCTTCCGGTCCGTCGTCTTGATCGACTCCGCCATCTCGTCGTGGGCAACGCCCTTGCTGTCGTAGTACTTCAGGCCGGCGAACAGCCGGTCGACTACGCGGCCGCCCATATTCTCGTTGGTATTGGTTGGCACCAACGGATTCTGCGGCTCACCACCGTTGGTCGTGACGATGCCGGCATCAGCACTATCGCTCGACGAACATGCGGACAGTCCCAGACTTGTGGCCAGTAGGACTGCCGCGGTCAACGCTGTAGCTCTGTGGAATCTCAACGCGTTCTCCCGATTTCGAGACAGGCAAAGGAGATCGGCAACACGCGCAGGAGATCACTTTCCAGCGCGTCTCGATTCGATCGCCTTGGAATGTCACGGACAGTAGCTATTTGGACTCGCCTTGTCATCGGATTGACCGAGGTTCGTTCCACTTGTTACCAATCCGGCAACATTGCCGAAACACGAAAAACATGGCGCTGAAAACACCAATTCGCCGGAACAATGCCGCAGTGCGGGTCATCCGGTGCTGGAGGAGTAGAAGAAGACCATAACCAGCGTCGGGCCCGTTTGTCTGCCGATCGGGCCGGATACCCACCCTGGTGACGGGATGGAAACCCGGTGGACATACCGGACACGCCGTAGGTCACAGTTGATTAGTGTCGAACTGGCCCGCACCGGGCGCGTCGAATCGAGCGCTGCAGATTTACGTGAAAGAAGAGACGAGATGACCGATACCTCTGCTGACCACCGGGACTCGTACCCACCGACCTCGGAGTTCGCCGCCGCGGCGAACTCCGACGCCGCGCTGTACCAGCGCGCCGAGGCGGATCGTGATGCGTTCTGGGCCGGACAGGCCGGACGGCTGCATTGGGATCAGCCATGGACGCAGGTTCTCGATTGGAGCGGTGCGCCGGTCGCGAAGTGGTTCGTCGACGGCAAGCTCAATGTCGCCTACAACTGCGTGGATCGGCATGTCCTCGACGGGCACGGCGATCAGGTCGCCATCCATTGGGAAGGCGAGCCGGGCGACTCTCGCGACATCACCTACGCCGAACTGCTCGCCGAGGTGAGCCGCGCCGCCAACTACTTCACCGAGCTCGGCCTTGCGGCCGGCGACCGGGTGGCCATTTACATGCCGATGGTCCCCGAGGCCATCGTCTCGATGCTGGCCTGCGCCCGGCTCGGCCTCACCCACTCGGTGGTCTTCGCCGGTTTCTCCCCCACCGCGCTGCGCCAGCGCGTCGACGACGCCTCCGCGCGCCTGATCATCACCACCGACGGGCAGTGGCGGCGCGGCAAGCCCGCTCCGCTCAAGGAGGCGGTGGACGAGGCCCTCTACGCCGACGGCAGTGCTGTTTCGAGCGACCTGCGAGCAGTCGCTAGCGATGCTGTTTCGAGCGACCTGCGAGCAGTCGCTAGCGATGCTGTTTCGAGCGACCTGCGAGCAGTCGCTAGCGATGTGCCGCACAGTGTCGAGCACGTACTTGTCGTGCGGCGCACCGATATCGAAGTGCCCTGGACCGACGGCCGCGACGTGTGGTGGCACGAGACGGTCGCGCAGGCATCTCCGGAACACGAAGCGCAGGCGTTCGACGCCGAGCATCCGCTGTTCATCCTCTACACCTCCGGCACCACCGGCAAACCGAAGGGCATCCTGCACACCTCGGGTGGATATCTGACGCAGGCGTCCTACACCCACCACAACGTCTTCGACCACAAGGCCGGTAAGGACGTCTACTGGTGCACCGCCGACATCGGCTGGGTGACCGGGCACAGCTACATCGTCTACGGTCCGCTATCGAACCGGGCGACACAGGTCGTCTACGAGGGCACGCCGAACTTTCCGGACGAGCACCGGCACTGGCAGATCGTCGAAAAGTACGGCGTCTCAATCTATTACACCGCGCCGACGCTGGTACGCACCTTCATGAAGTGGGGCCGCGAGATCCCCGCCGCGCACGATCTGTCCAGCATCCGGGTGCTCGGCTCGGTGGGCGAGCCCATCAACCCGGAGGCCTGGCGCTGGTACCGCGAGGTGATCGGCGCGGGCACCGCACCGATCGTGGACACCTGGTGGCAGACCGAGACCGGCGCGATCATGATCTCCCCGCTGCCCGGCGTGACCGCCGCCAAGCCGGGCGCCGCGATGACCCCGCTGCCGGGCATCTCGGCGACGGTCGTCGACGAGGAGGGCAAGCCGGTCCAGCTCGGCGAGACCGAGGCCAACGGCTACCTGGTGCTCGACCAGCCGTGGCCGTCGATGCTGCGCGGCATCTGGGGCGATATGGAGCGGTACAAGACCACCTACTGGGAGCGCTACGCCGAGCAGGGCTGGTACTTCGCCGGTGACGGCGCCAAGCTCGACGCCGACGGCGACCTGTGGGTGCTCGGCCGGGTCGACGACGTGATGAACGTGTCCGGGCACCGCATCTCCACCGCCGAGGTGGAGTCCGCGCTGGTCGGGCACCCCGGTGTCGCCGAGGCTGCAGTGGTCGGGGCCAGTGACGACACCACCGGCCAGGGCATTGTCGCGTTCGTCATACTCACCGCCGAGGCCGAGGACACCGGCGCGTCGCTGATCGATGAGCTGAAGGCGCAGGTGTCGCGCGAGATCAGTCCGATCTCGCGGCCGCGGGAGATCCACGTGGTCCCCGAACTGCCCAAGACACGCAGCGGCAAGATCATGCGTCGACTGCTGCGCGACGTTGCCGAGGGCCGCGAACTCGGCGACACCTCGACGCTGGTCGACCCGAACGTCTTCGAGGCGATCCGGGCCAGTCGCGGCTGATCCAGGTAGGCAAACGGCAGGTGATCCGTTAGATAGAATTGCGTAAGGTGTGCCGGGAAGTCTGGTCGGCGTGCGGTCGTGAACCCGAAAGCTGAATCGGTGGGATTGTGCGTCCGCAGCCCTGACCACCGTGCCGGAAGGTTTCCCGTGATCACCCAAGTGCGCTCGGAACTGACGCGCTATCTACGCACCGAAACCGTCGGCGGCGCAATGCTTCTCATCGCGGCTGCTACCGCGTTGCTGTGGGTGAACTCGCCGTGGGGCGACAGTTACGTCACCATGACCGAGACGGTGCTGCCCATCGCGCCGCTGCACCTGGATCTGACCTCGGCCGACTGGACCGAGGACGGCCTGCTTGCCATCTTTTTCTTCGTCGCCGGACTCGAGCTCAAACGCGAGCTCGTCGTTGGTGAGCTCGCCGACCCCAAACGCGCCGCACTGCCGATCATCGCCGCGGTCGGCGGCGTGGTCACCCCGGCGCTGATCGCGCTGTTCGTCGGGTTCGGCGTCGACGGGATGGATCGAGGCTGGGCCATTCCGGTGGCCACCGACATCGCGTTCGCGCTCGCGGTGCTTGCCATGACCGCCTCCCGGATTCCGGCCGGCGCGCGAGTGTTCCTGCTCAGCCTCGCGGTAGTCGACGATCTGCTCGCCATCCTGCTGATCGCGGTGCTGTTCACCACCGCGCTCTCGGTCTTGTGGCTGGTCGCGGCCGCGGCCTGTTTCGCCGGATGGGCGCTGGCGCAGCACAAGCGGGTCAGCACGCCGATCGTCTACCTGCCGCTGGCGCTGATCGCCTGGTATGCGCTGCACGAGGCGGGCATCCATCCCACGCTGGCCGGTGTCGGACTCGGCCTGTTGACCAGAGTGAAAACCGATCCCGGCGAGCAGGAGCCGCCCGCCACCCGGCTGGAGCACATGATCCAGCCGATCTCGGCCGGACTGTGCGTGCCGCTGTTCGCGCTGTTCGCCTCCGGAGTTCCATTGGACGGCAAGGTCTTCGGACAGCTGTTCACCGACAGGCTGTCGCTGGCCATCATTCTCGGATTGCTGCTCGGCAAGACCATCGGCATTTTCGGGATCAGCTGGGTGGCAATCCGGTTGGGTATCGCGAAGCGCCCGGCGAATCTCGGTTACCGCGACATGTTCGCCCTGTCGGTGCTCGGCGCGATCGGCTTCACCGTTAGCCTTCTCGTGGCAGAACTCGCGCTGACAGACGTCGGCGACGGCTCCGCTGTCGAATTGGCAAAGGCAGCGGTGTTGGTGACATCAATGGCGGCGTCGCTCGCTGGTTCAGCGCTACTGTTGCGGCGTGGGCGCGTCCACCAGGCGCGTCGTGACGTGCGTGCGCTACAACCAGAAGAGTGAGGCCGAGGCAGTGCCGGGACAGGGAGAAGGGTCGACCAAGTGAGTTTCACAGACGGCGGTAACGGAAACGACGCACGACGCGACCGGTCCGCATCGCACGATTCCGGCCACACGGTCACCTCGATTCCACTCACCGACGCCCACCCCAACGGGTCCGCCAGCTTCGGCAGCCTGGTCCGCGACGCGACCGAGCAGATGTCGATGCTGGTGCGCGCCGAGGTGGAGCTGGCCAAGGCCGAGGTGACAGGTGAGATCAAGAAGGGGCTGCAGGGCAGCGTCTACTTCATCCTCGCGCTGACCGTCCTGCTGTTCAGCACGTTCTTCTTTTTCTTCTTCCTCGGCGAGCTGCTAGATCTCTGGCTGGCGCGCTGGGCGGCGTTCCTGATCGTGTTTCTGCTGATGATCGCCGCGACGGCGGCGCTCGCGTTCCTCGGCTACCGGCGGGTGAAGAAGTTGCGCGCCCCGGAGAAGACGATCGATTCGCTCAAACAGGCTCGTGCGGTGCTGCCGAGCGGATTCGGCGCGGCTGCGCACGAGGAACACCTTTCCCTCGACAAGCCGAGCAGCTAGGCGGTGGCCGGACCTTCGTCCGGCCACGCCGACCACTAGGCTCGATCGGCGTGTCGTCGAACTCCTTTCCGGATCCGTCCAGCGTCCGTTATGACGGACCGTGGACGCATCGGGACGTTCATGCCAACGGCATTCGATTCCATGTCGTGGAGGCCACTCCCGAGCGCGCGAACGCGCCGTTGGTCGTGCTGCTGCACGGCTTCGCCGACTTCTGGTGGTCCTGGCGCCACCAGCTGACCGGCCTTGCCGAACTGGGGTATCGCGCGGTCGCGGTGGATCTGCGCGGCTACGGCGACAGCGACAAACCACCGCGCGGCTACGACGGCTGGACGCTGGCGGGTGATGCCGCCGGACTCATCCGGGCACTCGGCTACACCGAGGCCAGCCTGGTCGGACATGCCGAGGGCGGACTGGTCTGCTGGGCGACCGCGGTGCTGCACCCGCGCCTGGTGCGTTCGATCGCCCTGGTGAGCTCGCCGCACCCGGCCGCGCTCAAGAGCGCGGTGCTGCGGGACGGCCGCCAGCGCAGGGCGTGGCTGCCCAACTTCCTGCGCTATCAGCTACCCCGATATCCCGAGGGCCTGCTGACCACACAGGACGGCTTCGAGGTCGAGCGGCTGCTGCGCCAGCGAGTCGGCGGAACCTGGTCGGGCACTGCCGAATTCGTCGACACCGCGCGGCGCATGCGCTCGGCCATCCAGATCCCCGGCGCGGCGCACTGCGCGCTGGAGTACCAGCGCTGGGCGTTCCGCAGTCAATGGCGTCCGGACGGTCGTCGGTTCATGGCCACCATGCGCGATCCCGTCGACATCCCGGTGCTGGCGTTGCGCGGCGAGCTGGACAACTACTTGCTGCGCAACACCTTCCACCGCGGTCAGCAGTGGTCACCACGACGACGCCTTGCGACCATCCCCGGCGCGGGGCACTTCGTGCACCAGGAAAACCCGGATGCCGTCACCACGGAATTGGCCAAACTACTGACCTGATCCCGACGGCACCGATATTTCGGCGGATGCCGAATCCAGCAGGGGCCGTCGGGATCAGGCTGCTCGACAGGTAGGGCGGCCGGTCAGCTCAGGACACAGGCCCCGGTGCCGACCGCCGCGTCCTCCGCGGGTGCGATATCCAGTTGAGCACGGACCTCGGCCAGGGTGAGCACGTAGCCGGTGTCGTCGTCGGTGACGGCGGCGCCGAACACCACACCGAGCACCTCGCCCTCCGTATCCACCAGTGGCCCACCGGAATTGCCCGCCCGAACCTGACCGCGCACGGTGTAGACCTCGCGCTCCACCGTGCCGTTGCGATAGATGGTCGGCCCGGTCAGATCCAAGGTCTCACGCACGCGGGCCGCGCTGGCCGTGTACGGCCCGCCACCCGGGTAGCCGAGCACGATGGCGCTGTCGCCGGAGCGGGCGGGCTTGGGAGCCTGCGGCACCACCGGAGCGGTGAGGCCGGGCACCGCGAGCACCGCGACGTCCTTGGACGGGTCGAACAGCACCACGGTCGCATCCAGCGGACCGCGTGCGGTGTCCGCCTTGACGCTGGTGGTGCCCGCGACCACGTGGGCGTTGGTCATCACCCGCTCGGGCGCGATCACGAAGCCCGAACCCTCCAGCGCCCGCTGACAGCTCGGCGCCACACCGCGGATCCGCAGCACGCTCTGCTGCAGCGAGCCCGCAACCGGGCTGGCGAGCACGCTCGGGTCCGGCGGTTCGGCGGCCGCGATCGGCGCACGGCCGAACGGGCCGATCACATCCGGCAGCCCGGAAGTGTTGAGCAGCTTGGAGAATTCGTTCGGAACCCGGCGCAGCCAGTTCGGAGCGACGTTGTTGACGTCGGCGAGGACCCGGGATCCATTGATCGCGGTGGCAATCGCCGGTTGCGACGTCGACGCCAGCGGCAGTGCCAGCAGCCACGCGGTGACCAGCACGGCCACCGCCTGCAGCACCGCGCCGACCACGCTGTCGACGCTGCGGGTGAGCGAATGCCGCATGCCGCCACGCGCGGCGCGACCGAGCACCATGCCCGCGACCTCGCCGACAATCACCAGCACCACGATCAGCAGCACGCCGGTGAGCACCCGGGTGCGGCCCTCGTTGACGTGGATCAGGATGTGCGGCGCGATCAGGATGCCCGCGACCGCGCCGAGCACGACGCCGAGGAAGGCGAGCGCGGACGCGACCGCGCCCGACCGCCACCCGGACGAGGCAGCGAGCAGCGCCAGTAGCACGACCGCGATGTCGAGCCAGGCCGAGGAGCTCATAAAGTCATCCCTACTGCGGCGAGCGACGTCTCCAGATCACGCACGTCCGTGTGGTCCCAATCTCGTTCCCAGCCAGCGGCTTTGAACAACCCGGCGAGAATACCGCCGGTCAGTCCCCAGACCAGCATGCCGTCCACCTGGAAGGCGGGGCTCTGATAGCCGAGGCTGCCGCGCACCAGGAAACGGTTCGCCGGATCGAGCATCTCGGCCAGCGGCACCCGTGCAACCCGTTCGGTCTCGGTCTGGTTCACCACGGCGACTTCCCTCGGCGTCCGCCAGTAGGCCACCACCGGGGTCACATCGAATCGGGACGGCGGCACAAACAGCTTCGGTAGCACCGCAAGGGGTTCCACGCCTTCTCGCTCCAGCCCGGTCTCCTCGCATGCCTCACGCAGGGCCGTGTCGATGGGTCCGGTGTCACCGGTTTCGACCTCACCGCCGGGAAAGGCGACCTGACCGCGGTGCTGTCGCATGGTGGAGGCCCGCTGGGTGAGCAGTACGTCCGCGTCGGCGGGTAAACCGCCGGCTGCGTTCGGGTCCGGCTCGGGTGAGCCGCTGAACAGCACGAGCACGGCCGCCTGGCGGGGTGTGCTCGTGATGGTCATCGCCCTGCGCAGTGCCCGCGCCCGCGACAGCGTGTCGGTGGCATCGGTGTCCGGCGCGGTCGCCCGGCGCAGCCAGGGCGGGATGTTCTCCGGTGTGGGGGCTGTCATGCCGGTACTCCCAATTCACTTGCGACGGTGTCGGCGATGTCGCCGACTCCGTCGAATGCGCGCACGACCACCTCGGCCACGGACCCGTCCGCTCGCAACAACACCGACACCGGCAACACGGCAGGTGCGCCGACCGCGGTGCGCACCTTGGTTCCGGCGTCCAGCACTCCGGGCAGGGTCACTTTCAAATCGGCAAGCAGAGCCAGTCCCTCCGCTTCGCCCGGATCGCTGTGCACGGTCAGCACCGTAATCGCGTCGCCGACTCGTTGGGCATACTCCTGTAGATACGGCAACTCCTTGGCACACGGTCGGCACCAATACGCCCACAGGTTCAGCAGCGCGGGCTTGCCCGCGAGCGCGGCGGCCAGGTCGACCGGCTTGCCATCGGCCAGGCAGCTGAGCGTGATCCCGGCCAGCGGGCCGTGCCCGACCGCACCCGCGGCGGGCTGCGGGCAGGCGGTGAGCCCGGCCTCGGCGCGCAACTGGTCCGACATCAGCGCGCTCGATTGCACCTGACGATCACCGGCGACAGTGCCACCACCGCCACGCGGCCACAACGCAACCGCCAACGCCACCACGGTGATCAATCCCGCCAGTGCAAGGCGTGCCGCGACAGGTACCTGGCTCACCGGCCCACCAGCTCGAGCAGGTGCTCCGCCTCCGGACCCTTCACGAGCTCGGCCGCGGCTTCCGGATCGGTCGGCCCGATCCCGAACGAGGGGCAGTCCTTGGCCAGCACGCACACGCCGCACGCGGGCTTGCGGGCATGGCAGACCCGGCGCCCGTGGAAGATCACCCGGTGCGACAGCATCGTCCAGTCCTTGCGCTCGATGAGCTCGCCGACGATGTGCTCGACCTTCACCGGGTCTTCCTCGGTGGTCCATCCCCAACGCCGCACCAAGCGGCCGAAATGGGTGTCGACCGTTATTCCCGGCACGTCGAAGGCGTTGCCGAGGATGACGTTGGCGGTCTTGCGGCCAATGCCTGGCAACTTCACCAATTCATCGAGAGTGTGAGGCAATTCACCGTCGTACCGCTCGATCAGCGCCTGTCCGAGGCCGATCAGCGAGCTCGTCTTGTTCCGGAAGAAGCCGGTCGGGCGGATGTATTCCTCGAGCTCGGCGCGGTTTGCCTCGGCGTAGGCGCGGGCGTCCGGATACTTGGCGAAGAGCGCAGGTGTGGTGAGATTCACCCGCTCGTCGGTGCACTGCGCGGAAAGTATTGTGGCGACCGCCAATTCGAGCGGTGTGGTGAAGTCCAGCTCGCAGTGCGCGTCCGGGAACGCCACTGCCAGCATGCGGTTCATCCGGCGGGCCCGCCGGGTGCGGCCGAGCTGCGTTTCCGCTTGTCGCGCTCGCGATTTGCGTTTGAGTGCGCCGCCCGCGGCAGGTTGCGCATCGGTCGTCGCGGGGGCCGGCGAAGACCCGCTCACGGCGGCTGCAGAGGGGGAGACACGCACCCGTCCACCATACGGAACCACCACGCAACGGTGCCCGTTCAGATCAGCTGCCGTGTTCCATCTGAGACCTAGACCGTGTTTACTCCTCCCTATGCAAGGACTCGCTGTGGCGCTCTTCCCAGTGGTGCTGATGCTGTTTGCACTGGTTATGGAGCGGGTCGAGAACCGGCTCCGCAAACTTCTCGAACCCGATGAAGAGGTTCAGCAGTACCTGGACAACGCAAGCAACGCCGAAGTGAAGGAGCTGACGAAGCTCGGACTGCCCGCCGCGGTTGCCCGGATGCGCAAGCGCCGGTCCCGCAGCGAAGAGCTGGACGTCGCTCGGGCGAGCTAATCTAGGGCCCGAACCCCGCATCGGCGCGCCGCGCAATACACTCGTTACGTGGTGTCTGTCACTGCGCTGCCCCGATGCCGCGTAGACTGCTCTGTTGGCCGATTCGCTTCGGTCCAGGACAGAGCCATTTCCCATAAGGAGCACATTCGTGGACGAGGCCCTCGCCAGAGCCGGCATCTTCCAAGGCGTAGAGCCCACCGCGGTCGCGGCTCTCGCCAAACAACTGCAGCCCGTGGATTTCCCGCGCGGCCATGTCATCTTCAACGAGGGCGAACCCGGCGACCGCTTGTACATCATCACGTCCGGCAAGGTGAAGATCGGCCGACGTTCCCCCGACGGCAGGGAAAACCTGCTGACCATCATGGGGCCGTCGGACATGTTCGGTGAGTTGTCGATCTTCGACCCGGGCCCGCGCACCTCGACCGCCACCACCGTGACGGAGGTCCGCGCCGTCACGATGGATCGCGACGCACTCAAGTCCTGGATCGACCAGCGGCCCGAGATCGCCGAGCAACTGCTCCGCGTCCTCGCCAGGCGGCTGCGTCGTACCAACAACAACCTGGCCGACCTCATCTTTACCGACGTCCCCGGCCGGGTCGCCAAGGCGCTGCTGCAGCTCGCACAGCGGTTCGGCACCCAAGAGGCGGGCGCGCTGCGGGTCACCCACGACCTCACCCAGGAGGAGATCGCCCAGCTGGTCGGCGCCTCCCGCGAGACCGTGAACAAGGCGCTCGCCGACTTCGCGCACCGCGGTTGGCTGCGGCTCGAGGGCAAGAGCGTACTGATCTCCGACTCCGAGCGACTGGCCCGGCGCGCGCGCTGAGCCTTCCCGTCGGTCGGGAAGTCCTTTCGTCATCCCGGCGTTCGCCGGGATGACGTTATGCCTGCTCGGCGCGCAGGTACTCCAGCTGCGCCTGTACCGAACTGCGGGCGGCGAGCCATAGCCGCTTGTCGACGTCGACGTAGACCTTCCGCACCACGGCCATCGCGCCCGCGTCGGGGCCGAGCACGCGCAATGCCTCCCGGACCTGGTCGAGACGTTCCTGCCGGTGCTTGATGTAGAACCGGGCCACCGGCTCGAGATCCGGATGATCCGGCCCGTGCGCGGGCAGCAATGCGCGCCCGGCGCCCGCCTCGACCAGTCGATCCAATGACCTCAGGTAGTCGGCCAGTTTACCGTCGCTCGAATCGAGCACCGTGGTGCCGCTGCCCAGGATGGTGTCGCCGGTCAGCACGGCGTCGTCGAGGACGAAGCTCACCGAGTCGAGGGTGTGCCCGGGGGTGTCGAGGACGGTGATCCGCAATCCGGCCGCCTCGATTACCTCGCCGTCGACCAGCGGCGCATCCGAACCGCGCAGGAATTCCCCGGTCCTTGCCCGCACCAGGGTGCCGGTGAGCTCGACAAGTCGGTCGATGCCGCCGGTGTGATCGTGATGCCGATGGGTGATCAACGTGAGGGCGATATTGCCCTCGGTGACCCGGGCGATCGCCTCGCTGTGCGCTTTGTCCTTCGGGCCCGGGTCGATCACCACACAGTCCGACCGTCCCGGTGCGCGCAGAATCCAGGTGTTGGTGCCCTCCAGGGTCATCTGGCCCGGATTGTCGGCGAGCAGGACCGCCGCGATCGGCGTCACCTGCCGTAGCTGCCCGTACGCGGGATGAGTCAGCGTCATCGGATTACCCCAGTCGATCGAAAATGGTGGCCGCTAGCGACTGCTTGCAGGTCGCTCGAAATTGTCCCCGCTAGCGACTGCTTGCAGGTCGCTCGAAATTGTCCCCGCTAGCGACTGCTTGCAGGTCGCTCGAAATTGTCCGAGAACCTGTTTAGCGCACCTCGGCGATGAGTTCGACTTCGACGGGGGTATTCCTCGGCAGTTCGTATACGCCCACCGCGGAGCGCGCGTGCACGCCCGCGTCGCCGAGCACCTCACCGAGGAATTCCGAGGCGCCGTTGATCACGACCGGCTGATCGTTGAATCCCGGTGCGGAGGCGACGAATCCGACCACCTTGACGATCCGCACCACCGCGTCGAGCCCGACCAGGTCGTGCACCGCGGCCAGCGCGTTGAGCGCGCACAGCTTCGCCGCTTCCTTGGCATCCTCGACCGACACCTCGGCGCCGACCTTGCCGACCGCCGACAGCTGACCATCAACGAACGGCAACTGTCCGGAGGTGTAGACCAGCGAACCGGTCCGGATCGCCGGGCTATAGGCGGCGACCGGAGCCACGACCGGGGGCAGGGTCAGTCCGAGCCGGGCGAGATTCTTCTCCCACTGGGTCACTGCTGACATCCCTTCTCTATTTTGGGCGCTTGAGGTAGGCGACGTGCTGCTCGCCGGTCGGGCCAGGGAGCACGGTCACCAGCTCCCAGCCGTCGGAGCCCCACTGGTCGAGGATCTGCTTGGTCGCGTGCGTCAAAAGCGGAACGGTGGCGTACTCCCACACGGTCACATCACTCATAACGGTGAGCGTATAGCTCTGTCCGATCTGCCGCGCCTGCGGCACGGCGTGTTCGCGGCCGCCTCGGGCTGATGTCCGAACGGCCGGGACGCGCCGAGCCGTCTCACTGTCTGGTACAGAACGGTCGAGAAACCGACCAGTAAGCCTATCCCTGGGACGAGATCTCAGAACGGGTTATAGGCTCGCGATCGTGGGAGTACCAACAGCAGTGCCTATTTCGGCGGAGCCGGGGCTAGAAACGGGTTGGCCGAACCGGGCGGAAAAGGCCCGCTTGCACTTCGTGTCCGGAAAAGGGGGAACCGGAAAGTCCACGGTCGCCGCGGCACTGGCGCTCGCCCTTGCCGCAGGTGGTCGCCGGGTACTGCTGATCGAGGTGGAGAGCAGGCAGTCCATTGCCCAGCTGTTCGATCTGCCGCCTCTGCCGCCGACCGAGACCAGGATCGCCACCGCCGACGGCGGCGGCGAGGTGGTCGCGCTTACGCTCGATATCGAGCACGCCTTTCTCGAATACCTCGACATGTTCTACAACCTCGGCTTCGCCGGGCGGGCGATGCGCCGGATGGGCGCCATCGAGTTCGTCACCACGATCGCACCTGGCCTGCGCGACGTCATTCTGACCGGCAAGATCAAGGAGTGCGCCGTCCGCGTGGACAAGGCGGGCAAGCCCGCCTACGACGAAATCGTGGTCGACGCACCGCCGACCGGCCGGATCGCCAGCTTCCTCGATGTCACCCAGGCTATGGCCGAGGTGGCCAAAGGCGGGCCGATCGCCTCGCAGGCCGAGGGCGTCTCGAGGCTACTGCACTCAGATCAGACGATGATTCACCTGGTCACGCTGCTGGAGGCGCTGCCGGTGCAGGAGACCGCCGACGCGGTCGCCGAGTTGGAGGCCGCCGATCTGCGCATCGGCACGGTGATCGTGAACCGGGCGAGCAAGGCCCTGCTGCCCGCGGACGTGCGCAACCGCGCCTCCACCGGTGATATCGATACCAACGCCATCCGCACCGTTCTGGCCGAGGTGGGAATCTCGTTGTCGGACCAGAACTTCCATGGCCTTATTACCGAAACCATCGAGCACTCGGCCACTTTGCGGGCGCAGGACGACAGCGCGTCCGAGCTCACCCAGGTCAACGTGTCGCGGCTGTATCTGCCCGCTCTCGAGGACGGCATGGACCTTGGCGGCCTATATGAATTGGCCGAGCATCTGAGCGCGCAGGGCGTCCGATGAGTACACCTGGCACGAACGCCACTGCGCCACTAGACATTTCGAAGATCATCGCCGATCGCGCCGCCCGCGTCGTCGTCTGCTGCGGCTCCGGCGGCGTCGGCAAGACGACCGCCGCGGCGGCGATCGCACTGCGCGCGGCCGAAATGGGCCGGAAGGTGGTGGTGTTGACCATCGACCCGGCGCGCCGACTGGCCCAGTCACTCGGCGTCGCCGATCTGGACAACGCCCCGCAGCGGGTACCGCTCGACCCCGAGGCCAAGGGCGAACTGCACGCGATGATGCTCAATATGCGCCGCACCTTCGACGATATGGTGCTCGAACACACCAGTCCGGAGAAGGCGGGGCAGATTTTCGCCAACCCCTTCTATCAGACCGTCGCCTCCTCCTTCGGCGGAACGCAGGAGTACATGGCGATGGAGAAGCTGGGTCAGCTGGCAAACCGGAAGGAGTGGGACCTGATCGTGGTCGACACTCCCCCGTCGCGCAATGCGCTGGACTTCCTCGACGCGCCGAAACGGCTCGGGAACTTCCTCAACGGCAGGATGATCCGGGTCATCATGGCCCCGGGCCGCGGCGTCACCCGGCTGGTGACCGGCGCGATGAGCCTGGCGGTGCGCGGTGTGTCCACCATCGTCGGCGGCCAGATGCTCAAGGACGCGTCGAACTTCCTGCAATCACTGGAATCGCTGTTCGGCGGTTTCCAGGATCGCGCCGACCGGACCTACGCGATGCTGTCCAATCCGGGCACGCACTTCCTGGTGATCGCGGCCGCCGAGCCGGACGCGCTGCGGGAGGCATCGTTCTTCGTCGACCGACTGTCCACCGAGCGCATGCCGCTGGCCGGACTCGTGTTGAACCGGACACATCCGGTGTTGAGCGCACTGTCGGCCGACCGTGCGCTGACCGCCGCCGAACAGTTGGCCGAGACGGATCCGATCACATCCGCGGTGCTGCGCATTCATGCTCAGCGCGTCGCAACCGCGAAACGGGAACAGCATCTGCTGCACCGGTTCACAAGCGCGCATCCGCGGGTTCCGATCGCCTCCGTGACCGCGCTGCCGTTCGAAGTCTCCGACCTCGAGGCGCTGCAGGCCGTCGGCGATCAACTCACCGGCACTTCGGCACCCGAGCCGGTCGTGATATCTGATTGATATAGCCCTCTTAACGCCGAACGAGCCCGCTTCCGCGGGCTCAATCGGGCTTCGGCTAGGGACTAGATCGCCACCTGGTGCTGACGCTGCGCCTGGAAGAAGTCCGACCAGGAAGTCACCTCGGGGTGCTGCTTCAGCAGCGCACGCCGCTGCCGCTCGGTCATCCCTCCCCACACGCCGAACTCGACACGATTGTCCAGGGCGTCGGCACCACACTGCATCAGCACCGGGCAGTGCCTGCAGATCGTCGCCGCTTTGCGCTGTGCAGCGCCACGGACAAACAACTGATCGGGATCTACTTCTTTGCATCGAGCCTGGGCAACCCAGGCGATCCTTGCTTCGGCCTGCTCTACGTCCAATCGAGCGATGGGGGTTGTCATGTGCATTTGGTGTGCCCCTTTGCAGTCCGAACACCGGGTCAACGGCGCTCCAGAATCGCGTGTCAGCGTCGCAGCAACTCAAACCCCGCTGCGAACTGCACCACATTCCACTTTGAGTGTTAGCTCTATCACACTGGGTTCTCAATCTAGGTAAAGGTATAGCTCGAGCGCAAGACCGTCCCGAGACTTTTTGGTACGTCCGTCCCTCCAAACGTGATAGAAAACCGCGCGGTCGACTCGACACGCGCCTCGCCCTCTCGCGACACGCCGGATCCCGTCGCGCGACACGCCCATACGAGCTCCGGAACCGCGAGTTCCGGTCAGAAAGCCACCCCGTAGGCTGAGCTTCGTGCCGATCACACAAACGCTCGCGAGGCTGGCCGGCAGCTGCGCGCTGGCCGCGGTGCTCATCGCCGGGCTGATGTTCCCCCTCGCAGGCGGTTTCGGATTCGTTTCCAACCGTGCCGCCGACGCCGTCGACAACGTGTCCGCGGAGCTGGTGGAGGGCACCGTCCCTGCCGTCTCGACCATGGTCGACTCGACCGGGGCGCCTATCGCCTGGCTCTACGAGCAGCGCCGCTTCGAGGTCCCCAGCGACAAGATCTCCAACAACATGAAGTTGGCGATCGTCTCGATCGAGGACAAGCGCTTCGCCGAGCACGCGGGTGTGGACTGGCAGGGCACGATGCGCGCGTTCCTCACCAATACGACAAGCGGTCAGGTCCAGCAGGGCGCGTCCACGCTCGACCAGCAGTATGTGAAGAACTTCCAGCTGCTCGTCGTGGCCAAGACCGACGCCGAGCGCCGCGCCGCCATCGAAACCTCCCCGGCGCGCAAGATCCGCGAGATCCGGATGGCGCTCACCCTGGATCGGGAGCTGACCAAGGACGAGATCCTCACCAGGTATCTGAATCTCGTCCCGTTCGGTAACTCCTCCTACGGCATCGAGGACGCAGCGCAGACCTACTTCGGCGTCGACGCGGCCGACCTGAACGTGCCGCAGGCAGCGATGCTGGCGGGCATGGTGCAGAGTAGCTCGAAGCTGAATCCCTACACCAACCCCGACGGAGTGAAGGTCCGGCGCAACACCGTGCTGGACACGATGATCCAGAACATCCCCAGCCGCGCCGACGAATTCCGCAAGGCCAAGGACGAAGCACTGGGCGTGCTGCCCGAGCCGAAGGGCCTGCCGCGCGGTTGCATCGCGGCCAACGATCGCGGCTTCTTCTGTGACTATGCGCTGCAGTATCTGGCCAATTCGGGCATCAGCCGCGAGCAGATCGACAAGGGCGGCTATCTGATCAAGACCACGCTCGATCCGTTGGTACAGGATTCGGTGAAGCGCTCGGTGTCCGAGGCGGCCAACCCGAACCTCGACGACATCGCGCAGGTCATGTCGGTGGTCGCGCCGGGACAGGACTCGCATCCGCTGCTCGCGATGGCGAGCAGTCGCACCTACGGCCTCAACCGGGACGCGAACGAAACCGTGCAGCCACAGCCGTATTCGATGGTCGGCGACGGTGCGGGCTCCATCTTCAAGATCTTCACCACGGCCGCGGCCATGGAGAAGGGCTTGGGCACCAACGCCCAGCTCGATGTGCCGGGCCGATTCGAAGCCAGGGGCATGGGTAACGGTGGTGCCCGCGGCTGCCCGCCCGCGACCTACTGCGTCGAGAACGTGGGCAAGTACAAGTCGCCGATGTCGGTGACCGAAGCGCTGGCCACCTCGCCGAATACCGCGTTCGTCAAGCTGATCCAGGCCGTCGGCGTCACCCCGACGGTCGATATGGCGGTCCGGCTCGGCATGCGCTCCTACACCGAACCGGGCAGCTCGGGGCATGGCAACCAGAGCCTCGCGGACATGATCAAGGAACAGAACCTCGGCTCGTTCACCCTGGGCCCGGTCGCGATCAATCCGCTCGAACTGTCGAATGTCGCCGCGACGCTCGGTTCTGGCGGCCGATGGTGTCCGGCGTCACCGATCAAGGAAGTCCTCGACCGCAACGGCAAGACGGTGCCGCTCACCCAGCAGGCCTGCGAGCAGGTGGTCGATCCCGGCTTGGCCAACACCCTCGCCAACGCGATGAGCAAGGACGACGTCAGCGGCACCGCCGCCGGCGCGGCCCACTCGGTCGGCTGGAACTTCCCGATGTCGTCCAAGACGGGAACCACCGAAAGCCACCGCTCCTCAGCCTTTCTCGGCTTCACCAACGCACTGGCGGCCGCTGCCTACGTTTACGGCGACAGCCCGACACCCGGCGAGATCTGCTCGTTCCCGCTGCGCCCCTGCGGCGACGGAAATCTGTTCGGCGGTAACGAACCGGCGCGCACGTTCTTCAACGCGATCAAACCGGTAATGCCGCACTTCCCACCACCGGGTTTGCCGCCGTTGGACGACAAGTACGTCCGCGGATCAAACGGCGCGCAGGTGCCGGACGTCGCAGGCATGTCGCAGGGCGATGCGACCGCCGCGCTGGTTCGCGCGGGCTTCCAGGCCTCGCCGGTGACCGGTGTCGGATCACAGCCCAAGGGCACGGTGATGGGGACCGCGCCGAACGGATCGGCGATCCCCGGCTCGGTGATCACGGTCTACATCAGTGACGGCACCGAACGGGCCGCACCGCCGCCGGGTCCCCCACCACCGGCTGTGCCCGGCCTGCCGCCGCCACCGCGGTTGCCACCGATCCCGATTCCGATTCCCATACCGCTACCCCGATAGTTTTATCGAGAAGTAGTCAGAGGCGGGCTTTGACGGCAGCCGAGAGTCGCGAACCGTCGGCCTTGCCCTCGGCGATCGCGGTGGCGGCCTTCATCACCTGACCCATCTGACGCATGCCCGGCCGCTCGCCCAGTTGCTCGGCGACCTGGGCGATCGCCGTGTCGGCGACATCGGCGACCTCCGCGTCGGACAGTTGCGTCGGCAGGTACTCGTCGATGATCCGCGCCTCGGCGTGCTCGTTGGCGGCCAACTCACCGCGCCCGGCCTGGGTGTAGACCTCGGCGGATTCGCTGCGCTTCTTCGCCTCTTTCTGCAGCACGACGATGACCTCGGCGTCGGATAGCTCACGCGCCTCCGGGCCTGCGACCTCGGCGTTCTGGATGGCAGCCAGCAGCATCCGCAGGGTAGCGAGGCGCAGCTTGTCCTTTGCTTTCATCGCGGCGGTCAGGTCCGCACGCAGCTGCGATTTGAGTTCCGACATGTGCCACACGGTAGCCGCTCGCGCGGGTCCGGCCCACTACATTTGCCATGCGGTCCGATTTCGGGCGAGACATCCGGACGCTTGTGCGTAAACACACTCGGCGTTCCTCAGCGAGGTCACCTATGCTGGGCAAATGCCCGTAATCTCGACGTCCGCCATCCGACGATCCGCGTTGGGAGCCGCCGGGGCCGCGGTCGCCGGAATCGGCTACGCCTCGCTGATCGAACGAAATGCCTTCGTGCTGCGCGAGGCGACCATGCCGGTGCTGGAGCCGGGTGCGGCGTCCCTACGGCTGCTACACATCAGCGACCTGCACATGATGCCTGGTCAGAAGCTCAAGCAGCAGTGGCTGCGCGAGCTGGACCGGCTGGAGCCGGACCTGGTCATCAACACCGGAGACAACCTGTCGCACCAGAAGTCGGTGCCGGCGGTGGTGCAGGCCCTCGGCGGATTACTTTCCCGCCCGGGCCTTTTCGTTTTCGGCAGCAATGACTATTTCGCGCCGGTGCCGAAGAACCCGATGAAGTACTTCAAGAAGGACCATCGCCGCGTGTACGGCGCGCCGCTGCCGTGGAAGGACCTGCGCGCGGCGTTCACCGAACGGGGCTGGCTGGACCTTACGCACGTCCGTCGCGATGTCGAGGTGTCGGGCATTCGCATCGCGAGCGCGGGCGTCGACGATCCGCACCTGCAGCGCGACCGATACGACACCGTCGCAGGGGCCCCGAACCCGCTGGCCGAGCTGAGTATCGGCCTGACCCACTCCCCCGAGCCGCGGGTGCTGGATCGTTTCGCCGAGGACGGCTACGACCTGGTCATGGCCGGGCACACGCACGGCGGTCAGCTGTGCCTGCCCGGGTACGGCGCGCTGGTCACCAACTGCGGCATCGACCGGTCCCGGGTGAAGGGCTCGTCGAAGTGGGGCGCGCACACCCAACTTCATGTCTCCGCCGGTCTCGGCACCTCGCCGTGGGCGCCCTACCGCTTCTGCTGCCGACCGGAGGCGACGCTCGTGACGCTCGTCGCGGCGCCGCCGAAGCGACCTGTCACCGACAGTGGGCAGGGTGTTTCAGCCTCGGAGGCCATCGCCCGCTAGGGTCGCTTGCCGAGACTGAAATGTCAGGCAGGGGACGACCGTGAGTGGATTCGACGACCGCCGCAACGAACCGACGGTTCTTGGACAACCCGAGGCCGCGTATCGGCAACAGCTATCTGGGGCAGGGCAATCCGGTCCCGCTGGGCAATGGGATAACGGGCAGGCGCAGCCGGATCAGGGTGCAAACGGCCCGACGACGCCATGGACGCCAGGCCGGGGCGGATCGGACGACACAGGGCTGCCCGACCCAAAATCGCAGTCGCAACCGCCCTTTGGCGCGCAGGGGCAGTCCGACGCCACGCAGCAGTGGAACCGTGGTGTGCAGCCGAATCCCGTGCAGCAGTGGGACTCTGGAGCACCAGCGCAACCGAATACTGCACAGCAGTGGAACGCCGGCACACCGGCCCAACCAAACGCCGCACAACAGTGGAACCCTGGCGCACCAGGCCAACCAAACCCCACACAACAGTGGAACCCAGGCGCACCAGGCCAACCAAACCCCACACAACAGTGGAACCCAGGCGCACCAGGCCAACCAAACCCCACACAACAGTGGAACCCAGGCGCACCAGGCCAACCAAACCCCACACAACAGTGGAACCCAGGCGCACCAGCGCAACCGAATCCCCCGCAGCAGTGGAACGCCGGCACACCGGCCCAACCGAACTCCATACAGCAGTGGAACCCTGGCACACCGGCGCAACCGAATACTGCACAGCACGGGAACTCCGGCGCACTAGACCAATCGAACCCCACCATGCAATGGCAACCGACTCCCGGTGGGCAGTGGGGCAATGAGGATCAGACACCTCCTCAGCAGGAGTCGCCCAGTAGTCCACCGCAGCCCGATCCGACTCTGCAATGGCAGCCCATCCCTGTCCAGCAATGGGCCACCGGCGCCGAGGCGACGCCGAACCCGCAGTGGCAACCGAACCAAGGCTGGCCCGCGCAAGCGGAACCCACACTGCAATGGCAGCCCGCGCCCGCGCAGACCGCGCCCGCCCAGTACGGCGAGATCCCGCCGATCGAGCAGTTTCCGGCGAATCAGTACGGCGCACCGCAGCCGACCTATGGCGGTTACGGTGAGCCGCCGCGGGTCGGTGGTCCGCCTCAACAATTTCCGCCCGGCTACGATCCTGACGGGCGGCCGAGCCGCGTCCGGGGCAAGGCGTGGCTGGCTGCGGCGGTGGCTGCGGTCGTGGTCGCGGGCGGCGCGACGGCCGCCGTGGTCGTGGCCAATCGCGGGTCCGACGACACCCGCGCGCAGGACACCTCGCCGTCCATGGTGAATGCACTGACCACGACGGCGGGTGCGCACAACCCGACCAAGACCAGCGCGGGCAGGCCGACCACCACCGGGCCCGCCACCCGCAACGAAGCCCCGGTCGTGCCTGGCTACCAGGTGGTCGTCGCGCCCGATCGCGGCGCCGCCTACGACGTGCCCGCCGACTGGACCGTGGCGCCCGAGGGCACCATCGGCGGTTTCGGCGAGCCGCCGAACGCCGTCGTCGGCAAGGGCTACGCCAGCGAAGGCAAGAGCTACTGCCCCGGCTCCACCCGCACCGTCTCGTTCCTCACCGGATCCAAAGAGTCCGATTCCGCGAGCGCCGCAACCGAAGTCGGCACCAAAACGGCCACCCTCGCCTATAAGAACGCATCCGCGACGCCGAGCGGCGGCCAAGCACTGAACTCGCTCGACGACACCCAACACGGCATGTTCGTCGAGACCAAGGGCACCATCCCCGACGCCAAACCCGGCTGCGCCACCCAGTACTCGGTCTATACCTTCGCCTCGCCCACCGAGAACGGTAACTTCGTCATGGTGATCGCCGCCGACACCGGCGTGCCCCATGCCGTCGACGTGGCGACCGCGAAGCGCATCTTCACCAGCGTCCGCACCCACGGCAGCTGATTGACCTGCGGGTTTAACGTCTAGACGTTAGCTGTTGTAAGCTACCTCAGGTCCGACAACGGGGTGTGGCGCAGCTTGGTAGCGCGCTTCGTTCGGGACGAAGAGGTCGCAGGTTCAAATCCTGTCACCCCGACTCGTTGGTTGAGACGACAGCAGGGCCCCTGACCAGTAGCTTTGGTCAGGGGCCTTACTCGTTGGATGGACGCCGACATCGGCGGTTCCGTGATTACGGCGAGCCGATCGAGCGGCCCGGGAGTCCGCCAGGTTCCTTGCTGGTCAGGCGTGCGGACTTCACCTCGCCGAGTGAGCGGTCAGCTATGTCTGCCTGTTGTGACCAGATCTTCAGAACGATTTAATTGTGTCTATCGGACGCAATGTGTCCAATTGGACACACTCGCTCGCGCCACGCCAGTGCAGCGGGAGGAGTGTGCGCAATCAGCGGAAGTTCGCCGAGGCAGTGCGAGACTGGCCGAGCACAGCTTCTGCGCTCCTCACACATGGAGGATTGTCATGACGAATTCTGTTGCACCACTCCGTCTGCCCACACCCCTGGTGATCACACTGGGGAATCTGAAGGGCGGTGTCGGAAAGACGACATCGGCGTTCTTCTTGGCCTCCTACTTCGCGTTGGTGCACGAGTTGAGGGTGCTCGTCATCGACGCTGACCCGCTCAGCCAAACGGGGTACTCCTGGTACCGGCGGCTGACCAAAGGGGAGATCGATGTGCCGTTCGAATTGATCGCCTTCCCGTCCCGGCACGTCGACGACTGCATCACGGACAACGCCGCCGCCTTCGACGTCATCATCGTCGACGCCGGGGGTGAGTCAGCGGAGATCTTCAAGGCCGCCGTTCCGGAGAGCCATGAGCTCATCCTGCTGACGAGTGTGAGCCCGTCTGAAGTGAAGCGGGTACCCAGCACCTACAGGGCCGCCGAGGAGGCGGTGGCCGAGCGGAACCGTCAGATCCGGGTGCGCGTCCTGATGACCAAGGTTCCGGTGACCATGAAGAACGGCGTGAACATGTCGACCGAGTACCGATCGCAGCGAAGGAACCTGGAGGACGCCGGGTACGACGTTTTCGAGTCCTACTTGAGCGCCTGGAAGTGGTACCGCGAGGCCGCCGATGGCGAGGTCGGCGACGGAGCCGAGAATCCGATAGAGGACCTGGGGGAATACCGGCGGGTGGGCGACGAACTCGTCAGCCCATATCGCGTCGCGGTGGAGGTGCCGGCCTGATGCCTCCGCAACGTAGGAAGGGTTCGATCGGCGGGGCCGCCAACCCGCTGTCCGATGGTGCCGAGCACACTCCGCCGGTGTCCCCGCTGCGCGACGCCGAGTGGCGCCGTCCGGGCGCTGAACTGCGGGTCGTCCAGGCGACCGCGGACACCGAGTCGCAGGCTCCGGGCCTGAACGTGTTGACGATGCCGCTGCCCGCCGGCGGCGAGGGCCCGCTGAGCGATAGCGAACAGGCTCAGCTGACAGTGTGCGAGTCGTCGATCGACAGCTTGCGCATTGCATTCTGGGCGGCCGGGCGCGCTCTGCAGATCGTGCGCGACGGCCGACTGTATCGCGACAGCCACGGGACGTTCGACGAGTACGTGGAACAGCGGTGGGATATGCAACGGTCGTATGCGCATAAGCTGATTCGCGCGTGGCCGCTCGCTGCGAAACTGCATCCGGTGGCGCCTGGCATCAACGAAGGTCAAGTCCGTGAGCTGCTGCCGGTGGCGGCCGAGCACGGCGAAGATGCGGCGATCACGGTATACACCACCATCGCCGAGACCACGGATGCGAAGGTCACCGCGGGCAAGATCCGGGAGGCGGTGGCGTTGCTCCCCGACCGTTTCGACCAGGCCGATGTGGTCGAGCGCCTGCGGGCCTGGCTGCGTGGTGAACTGCGTGACGACCCGAACGACCGCACGGCCGACCTGTTCGCCAGCGTGGGGTCGCGGCTCGCCGCATTGTCCCGGCGGGTTGTCAAGGGATCGAGCGACGACCCCGCCGGCGCGCGTGAATTCGCGGCGAAACTGCGCACTCTGGCCGAACAGATCGAGGAGCAGATCACCGCCTGAGACCGGGTTCGCACGAATGCCCCGCGGCAGAATTCATTCCGCCGCGGGGCATTTTCACGCCAGACCGGCTGCATATCTGATTCCTGCCAATCGACGCGTTATTAAAAGTACTTCCAGTAGTTATTGTTTCGTTATCTGAATTTGCTGTGCAGATGTGTCAAATGCCGGACGATGACAAATCGGATCCGCTGTACCGAACAGATCACCGTGCTGGTTTTCGAATCAATTCGAGGGCTTGGTGACAGCCACGAAGTGCGGCATCGCCCGGCCCTCGATACGAGGATCGGAGGACCGGATTATGGCTTCAACCGACGACGTACGATATTCGCGCTACCTGCGCCGAGTGGCCCTGTGGGCCCTGGCGATCGGAGCCGCGACCGCAGCGGCTATCGTTGCGACGCTGCTGAACGCGGGACAGGCGTCCGCCCAACCGCTGATAGTCCCAGCCGTGGGAACCGTCGAAGCCTCCGACGGCTTCGCGATCCCGACTGGAATCGGAGTATTGAATTCCGTGGATATTCCGGGAATCGCGGTCGAGCTCACCGCTGACATCCCCGTAATCCAGCTTCTGGAATCCACAGTTCCGGAATTAGAACGTCCGGCAATCGCAGATGTTTCGGAAGCGGAGATTATGGTCTCGAGCACCGCTTCGACAATCCCGCTCGCCGCAACCGATGCGATTCTGGGAACTGAACTCTCCGCGCCCGCCACGGTGCTGGGAACCCAACTTTTCGCGCCCGCCACGGTGCCGGGAGCCGAACTCCAGACGTACACAACCGTGCTGGGAATCGAGTTGCCGTTCCCGGTGCCCCTGCCGCGAATCGAACTCCCATTCCTCACCGGCATTCCAGAGATCGACCGCGCGGCGCCCGCCGCTCCCGCCGTGACGCCGAAGAAGACCACCGGCGAGGTCGCCGTCGAAGCGGCGCGGTCCAAACTGGGTGCCGATTACATCATGGGCTCGACCGGTCCCGACTCCTTCGACTGCTCGGGTCTGGTGCAGTGGTCGTACGAGCAAGCAGGCGTCGAAGTGCCGCGCACCAGCTACGACCAGCTCGCCGCGGGCACACCGGTATCAATGGACGAACTGGAGCCGGGCGATCTGGTGTCGTTCTACGGCGGCGGTCATTCGGCCCTTTACGCCGGTGACGGCCAGGTCATCCATGCCGCGACCGAAGGCATCGGCGTCACGATGACTCCGATTTCGCAGATGCCGGTGACGGGCACCCGCCGGTTCTGAATCCACCACGGCGGCAGCGGGAACCGCCTCGAGGTCACCGACCCAGGTGAGTTGCGTGAGCGCGTCCTCGGCGGCACCCTGCTCGACCTCTGACGTTGACAGTCATCACCAACCCACCCGAATTGCCTTGCTTACCAGGAACATATGACCTGGCACGAGAACGCCGACGCCTGACGGCCACGACCTGTGGTGGTGCGATGAGCCCCTCAGAGTCTGCGGAACGCGTCGGATTCCAAGTGTCCGGCGGCCAGCAGGATGCGGAAGGCCGCCGACTTTCTGGCGCAGCGGTCGATGTGGCATTGGCGGTGGCGTTGGAGGACTTGACCCGCCTCGGGGACGGTGAACGCGATGTCCGGTGCTTCGTGCAGCCAACCGACCGGCCCTGTCCGGCCGCGGGTCGCACGCCGCCGGCTCTCGCGGACGGCGAGGGGATGCTGGGTGGGAACCGGCCACCACACCGCGGCGGCGATGACCGCGAGTAGGCCGCATACGAGAGCCAGCAGTGCGATGAGGACTAGCGGCTTCATCGACACCTCCGCGACGCTGCTATTACTGGCGCCCGGCGCCGGGGCTGTTGCCACCGGCCGGCGGCTCTGGTCGGTCGGTGTGCCGATGAGAGGTAACGGCATCGACCCGGCGCCGGGGTTGCCCAATAGCCTTCTGCGGCAATGTGTCCGGCACCAGTCACGTGGTGTTGCCGAGTGTTTCCGTCCGCTCCCCGCGTCGCGACCGCGGCGGTGAGGTGTCGTCCACCTGGCGTTCGCTCGAGATTGAATGGCAGGCAGAACTGCCGTCGTGTTAGCGTCACGCGTTCGTATTCGACCTGATAAATGGCTGCAGGAGGTGGGTTGATGACCGTGCCGAAGACCACCGTCTCGCACGACGCCCGGACCCTCCACACGTTCCAGGTCCCGGTCTAGCCGACTCTCGTCCGGCGTTCGTGTCGCATGCCGCACGGCTCGCATGACGGTGGTGCCCTCTCTTCGAACGGGGCCGCATCACGAATACGGAGAATCCGGAATGACCACTCGTACCGACTGGATCGCACGTGTCGAGACCGACGCCGACATCCCCACAGTCCGGGACATCAATCTCGCTGCCTTCGCGACCGCCCTGGAGGCCGACATCATCGGCGCCCTGCGCGGTGACCCGTCCTCGGACGGCCCACTCACCGGCTACGCGCTACTGACCCGCTGCCACGTCGATGAAACCCCAGCATTGTGCCTGGGGCCCCTGCGCCGCTCTTCCTGAATACCAGCGCAGCGGCGCCGGTTCCGCCGCGATCCGCGCCGCACTCGACGCGGCACGAAAGATGGGCGAAGCCTTCGTAGTCGTCCTAGGACACCCGACGTACTACCCACGCTTCGGCTTCACCCGGGCCTCCCAGCACGGCATCGGCCTGAGCATCGACGTCCCGGACGAGGCGCTGATGGCGCTGACCCTGGACCTCGCACGACCACTGCCGCGCGGCACGGTCCACTACGCCGCACCATTCGGCATCGAGTAGCCGGAACCCCGGCCCCGGGGCACCTCAGACGCCCGGGGCCATCGGCGTCCCAGAATTTGTCCCAAGTTCAGAGGCATCGGGACATTGGAGTCGTAGCCGTCCGGGGAAGGGCGGTGAGGAGACTCTTACCGCTTGCTAACTTGCGGACATCTCGATGAAACGGGAGGTCCATAGCGTATACACGTATGTCGACAAGGGTGGCCACGCTGGCTGATGCGGCGGGGCGGCCGTTGCTGGACGTGGTTTACACGACGTTGCGTGGCGAGTTGATGAATGGGGACATCCGGTTCGGGGAGCGGCTGACCGAGCCCAAGTTGGCGGCTCGGTTCGGGATTTCGCGGACGCCGATTCGGGAGGCCCTGACGGTGCTGTGCTCGGATGGGTTGTTGCAGCGAGAGGACTACGGGTTCACGCCGGTGCGGCCGAGCATTCCGCTGATTCGGGATCTGTATGAGCTGCGACTTACCTTGGAGCTGGGGGGAATTCAACGGGCCATCGACAATCCGGCGGTGCGGCACGATCGTGCGCTGCTGGAGGCGGAGCGGGCTGGCTGGCTGAAGCTGAAGGCGGATCCGCCGAAGCAGGAACCGGGGTTCGTGGTTCGCGACGAAGAGTTCCATGTCTGCTTGCTGACGGCGGCGGGGAATGCCGAGTTGGTGCGGTCACTGAAGTCGGTGAACTCGCGGATCCGGCATGTCCGGATGTACGACTTCATGGTCAACAACCGGATCGAGACCACCATCTCCGAGCATCTCCGAATCCTGGATGCCGTCCTGGCAGAAGATCTTCCGCTCGCATACCGACTACTGCACACACACGTCGGCGGATCGCTGGATGTAGTGCTCGAGAGAGTCACGCGGGCCATCACCGCGATGTCCCTGGCAACTGAATAGGGAGTCGACGGTGACGCTGGAGTTCGATGCGGTGCGCGTCGCCGATCGCGGCGAGATCGCGTGCCGGGTGATGCGAACGGCCCCAGCGCTCGGTTTGGAGACGGTCGCCGTCTTCTCGGACGCCGATGTGGGCGCGGCCCATGTCGAAATCGCCGACGCTGCCGAGTTCGTCTACGACACCGACCACGGCGCGGCATCGTTCCTGGCCATTCTGGAAGCGATGAAACTCGAACTGCCCGCGCATAGCCCGGAAACGGGCACCGTGCTGAAGGTACTGGCCACACCCGGCGCCAAAGTGGAGCCGGGAACCCCGCTAGCCGTGATCGGAGTCGACTGAATGACCGCAGGTGTCCTAGGCAACACCGCAGTGCAACCGCAGGGATCGCCCACCGAACGAGTCGCCGCCGCCTATCGGCGGATCGCCGAGGTGGATCGACCCGAGGTGTGGATCACGCTGCGGCAGGAAGGCTATGTCGCCGCCGACGCGGCCGCCGTCGAACAACGGCTCGCCGCGGGTGAATCCCTGCCGCTGGCCGGGACTTTGGTGGCGGTCAAGGACAATATCGACGTCGCAGGGCTGCCGACCACCGCGGCCTGCCCCGAGTTCGCCTACACCGCCGAGGTCACCGCGGCTGCGATCGAGCGGCTGGTCGCGGCCGGCGCCATCTTGCTCGGCAAGACCAACCTGGATCAATTCGCCACCGGCCTGGTCGGCACCCGCAGCCCGTACGGTGCGGTTCGCAATGCGCACTATCCGGAGCTGATCTCCGGCGGCTCCAGCTCGGGGTCGGCGGTCGCGGTCGCATTGGGCATCGCGGACATCGGAATCGGCACCGACACAGCAGGTTCCGGTCGGGTGCCCGCCGCATTGCACGGAATCGTCGGTATCAAGGCCACTTTGGGCGTCATCCCGGCGCACGGCGTGGTGCCCGCGTGCGCCGATTACGACGCCGTCACCGTCTTGGCCGCCGACCTCGATCGTGCCGTCGCGGCCGCCGCGGTGATGGCCGGTCCGGAGCCACGCGACCCGCGTAGTCGGAGCTGGCCCACCGACGTCCACCTCGCCGCACCGCAGGCGCTGCGCCTCGCCGTTCCCCGAGCCGAGGACCTCGCGGCGCTCAGCGAGCCCTACCGCGATGCGTTCACCAGAACCGTTGCCGCCGTGACGAATTCCGGTATCGCGACAACGGAGATCGACATCTCGGGTCTGCTCGACGCCGCGCGACTGCTGTACGACGGCGCGATCGTCGCCGAACGCTACGCCGCGGTGGGCGCCTTCCTGGACACCGCACCGGCGGGCGCCGATCCCACGGTGACGGCCATCATCGAGGCGGCTCGTGCGACGACCGGTCCCGGATTCGCGGACGATCTCGACGCACTCGCTCGGGCGCGGTCCGCCGCCACCACCCTGCTGGCCGAGTTCCACGGACTGCTGCTGCCGACGACCACCGAGCACCCGAGTATCGTTGCAGTGCAGGCAGATCCGTTGGGGATCAATCGGCGGATGGGTACCTACACCAACTTCTGCAACCTGCTGGATATGACGGCGGTGGCCGTCCCCGGCCTACCCACTGCCGACGCCGCGCCGTTCGGCGTGATGGTCGTCGCGCCCGCTTTCGCCGACCAGGTCGCCGTCGATATCGCCGCACGCATCGTCGGCGTCGACACAACTCCGGCGCTGGTCGATCGCGGCACGGAATTGGCGGTCTTCGGCGCGCATCTGCGTGGACAGGCACTGCATTGGCAGTTGGAGGAGATCGGAGCTCGGTTCGCCGGGGAGATCCGCACCACCGACGCCTACCGACTCACCGCACTGGACACCACACCAACGAAACCAGGACTGGTGCGACACGGTGACGGTCTCGGCGCGCCGATCCTCGGTGAGCTCTTCCGAGTATCCGAGGCCGGGCTCGGTCGTTTCCTCGCGGCGCTGCCCGCACCAATGGCATTGACCAGCATCGAATTGGCCGACGGCCGTTCGGTTATCGGCTTCGCCTGCACCTATGACTCCGCACAGGCGGCGACCGATATCACCTCGTTCGGTGGCTGGAAGGCATACCTTCAGCGGCAGAGCTAGCCGTCGCGGGTGATGGCCCGGCGAATCCACGCTGGTAGATGCAGGTGCGGGCCGCGTGTAGCAGCGCTTCTCGGTTTTCCATGCAGACCACTGTACGCTCGTCTTACACATTTGTACTAGACAAGCGTGCAAGCCTTTGTTAAACATATGTCTAAGACACTCCAGTCGAGCAAGGGATTAGACAATGAACGCCAGCCACTCCGCCGCCAACCAGCCCCGCATCCTCGTCTCTGGCGGCGGTATCGGCGGTAATGCCGTTGCCCTGCAACTGCTTCGGGTCGGCATCCGGGCCACCGTCGTCGAGCGGGCCGACGCACCGCGCCCCGGCGGGCAGGCTGTCGACCTGCGCGGCCCGAGCGGCGAGGTGGCCGAGCGGATGGGCCTGATGCCGGGTATCCGGAACTACCAGCTCGACGAGCGCGGCATCGTCATGGTGGACAGCGAAGGCCGGGACCTGCTGCGCATGCCCGCCGAGATGTTCGACGGCAAGGGCGCTGTCGCCGAGAAGGAGCTCACCCGTGGCGACCTGAACCAGGTGCTGCTCGACGCACTCGCCGAGGCGGGCGGCGTGGACTACCGCTACGGCGAATGGATCACCGACATCAACCAGGACGACACCGGCGTCGAGGTCACCTTCGCCTCCGGCGGCACCGAGCGCTTCGACATCGTGATCGGCGCGGACGGACTGCACTCCGCGACCCGCCGCCTGGTATTCGGCCCCGAGGAACAGTTCTCGACCTACCTGGGCGGGTACATGTCGTTCTTCACGCTGCCGACCCCGGCGGGTACGGAAGACAACTGGTTCACAATGAATTCGCTGGTCGGCGCCACCGGCGTCGGGCTGCGCCCGGATCGCGACCCGGCCACCTGCAAAGCGATCATCACCATTCGCAAAGAGGCGGATCCGACACTGCGCCGCGATGTGCCCGCGCAGCAGCAGCAGATCCGCGAGCGGCTGGCAGGCGGCGGCCGGATCGCGAGCACGGTCAACGACGCCATGGCGGACGCGAACGACTTCTACTTCGACGAGCTGGCCCGCATCGATATGCCGAATTGGTCCAAGGGTCGGGTGACGCTGCTCGGGGATGCGGGCTCCTGCGGCTCGCCGCTCACCGGGCAGGGCACCGCCATGGCACTGGTGGGCGCCTACGTCCTCGCCGGTGAAATCGTCAAGTACGCAGGCGATCCGCAGCAGGCGCTGACCAGCTACGAAGAGGTGCTGCGGCCGTTCGTCGCCACCGCGCAGGAACTGCCGCCGGGTGGCCTGCGGTCGATGACGCCCAAGTCCCGCTTCGGAATTCGCGCGGGGCTCATGTTCAGCAAGCTGATGACCGCGAAGGTGATGAAGCCGGTGATGATGAAGATGCTCACCAAGACCGAGGATTACGACCTGCCGGACTACTCGGCCCAATCCGTCGGCTGACCACCCAAGGATTCGCGATGACCGGCGCCGTCGACCGCGGCGCCGGTCATCGCCTTTCCAGCAGGCATCATTCGATCGTCATCCGCTCGTCGAGCAGAAACGGCAGCACGAAATTTCGGAGCATCGCGCGCTCCTCGTTCCCGCCCGCACCGGGCAGGGTCAGTAACGACACGACCGCCCGGATCACCCACTGTCCGAGCAACCGGGCGGCGTCGGCGGATAAGCCGGGGCGGTAGCTTGCCACGAAACCGGCGCCGATCGCATCGATCACGTCCGACGAATTCGACAGCTGGGCAACGATTCCGGAGTTCGACGGCTCGAACCACACGGCCAGATGCGGGGTCTTGCGCACCTCGGCCAGCACCGCGGTCACCGTGTCGAGCAGTTGCTCCGCATGGTCGGCGGCGGCCTCGAAAGGCCGGTCGCGCCACACCCGCTCGACCAATTGCCGCGCCTCCCGGCCCGCGAAGGCCACATACAGCGCCTGCCGGTTGTCGAAATAGCGGTAGAGCGTCGCCCTGGAACATCCTGCGGCGTCGGCGACTTCGGCCATCCCGACCCCGCTGACGCCCTTCTCCAGAAACAGCATGCGCACCGCGTCGAGGATGCGTTCGGTCGCGAGTTCCGCGCGACCGTCGGCCAGCCAGTCTCCGTTCATGCCACGCACCGGAACGGGACCGTCGTCGGCCTACGCACGTAGGGCCCCGGCGCGTATTCGACCGCGTCGATATCTACGCGATAGTCGGGAAAGCGATCCAGCAACTCCTCCAAGGCAACTCGGGCCTGCATCCGAGCCGCGGCGGCACCGAGGCAGTGATGCGGTCCGTGCCCGAAGGTCATGATCCGCTGCGGATTCCGGTCGATATCGAGTTCTTCCGCATCCGCGCCGTAGGCCCGGTCATCGCGGTTGGCGGAACCGTAGACGAGCAGCACCTTGCGTCCGGCGGGCACCGTCGTCCCGGCCAACTCCACCTCCCGCGTCGCCGTCCTGGCCAAGCACTGCACCGGCGAGGTCAGCCGGGCGAGTTCCTCGATCGCCACGCCGATCCGGTCCTTGTCGGCCACCAGCGCGGCCCGCTGCTGCGGCCTCTGTTGCAGCAATTGCACTGCACCACCGAGCAATCCGGTGGTGGTGTCGTTGCCGCCCGCGACCATCGTCCAGGTGTAGGCCAAGATCTGCACCAGGCCGCGCACGTCTGCGTCTTCCGCGGCCATGCCCGCCTGCACCAGCAGCGACACCGTGTCGTCGCCAGGGTCGGTGCGGCGGCGTTTGATGAGTTCAGCGAAATAGCCGAGCATTTCGAACGATGCCTGCTGTGCGTGGGTATTGCGCGCGTCGATACTGCCCGCGACCACCGCGTCGGTCCAGCCGTCGAACCGCCCACGATCCTCGGCGGGCACACCGAGGTAATACGCGACAACCATGCTCGGCAGCGGCTTGAACAACTGCTTGACGATGTCTCCTCCACCCTGTTCGGCCAGCTGGTCCAGACGCTCGCGCACGAACCGACGAACCACCGGCTCGACCTCGACGACCTGCCGCGGGGTGAACCCGCGCGACACCAGCCTGCGGAACTCGGTGTGCACCGGCGGATCCTGCATCACCATCGGCGGATTGTCGGTCAGCCCGATCTGCTCCAACTCCCCGTACTCCACCGTCAACCCGTCACTCGAGGAAAACGTCTCGGTATCCCGAACCGCCGCATAGACATCCTCATGCCGAGTAAGCACCCAGTAGTCACGCTCCGGCCGCTCCCCGGGGACCACATGATGCACTGGATCCTGATCCCGCAACGCGGCATACATCCCCCACGGCGACCTCCAGGTCTCCCCCGACCGCAGCTCGAAGGACGGAGCATCACGATACTCTTGGAGCAACATGTTTCGACGATAAGACAGAATGACGGTTCTGTCTAGAGTAGTCGCTGAGCTGGCGGTTACCTGGCCCTCGATGATCCATTCCTCGTAGCGCTCGGCGAGCAACGGCAGGTAGAGCGTCACCGTGGCGCGCGCGGCGAAACCGTCGCATGAGGAGTGCCGTGTAGGTTGCGACAACCAGGATGAATGGAGGCGGCCGGGCCGGTCACCCTCGTGAACCGGCCCGGCCAGTACTTGGGTGGGATCGTCGGCGTGCACCGAATGGTTACCGTCGGCAGGAGCTTCTGGAAGAGCCATCCGAAAGTGGTTGCCCTCTAACGAAAACCAGCCGGACCGGTCACCCCTCGTGGACCAGTCCGGCCGGCCTCATCTCCGGGCTGCGACCTGTCAACCCCTCGAAGACAGGTCGTGCCCGGTCCCCACCCCCCGTGGTGGTTCATCCCCCTGGTAGGGCCTACTGGCAGTGCTCGAAGGTGCCGAGTACGGTGCGGCCGTCCTGTAGCCGGTGGGGTGGAGATCAGTGCTGGCGACCGCGTTCTCGCCGTCAGGCGCCAGCCACTGCACCTGCTGGACCACCCTGTAGCGGTTCGGGTCGTTGCGCAGCACCTTCATGTCGGTGTCGTTCATCTCGGCCGGCTTGGTGTCGGTGGCCTTGCCCTTCTGCCACTCCCCCGCGCCGGCCAACGTGCCCTGGGGCGCGTCGTAGATGACGGTGCGGTAGCGGACCAACTGGTGTTCACCGGGCTGCGCGTAAACGACAGGAGCGGCGATCTCGATCTCGATCCGATCGTTCTTATGGGTGCAGGTGGCCTGGCCGGTGAGCGCGGCGCCCGGGATTCCGGTGGTCTCCGCGGCGGCGGTGCCCGCGCCGAACTGCAGGGCGGCGGTCGTGGTGGTGAGGGCGAGGGCGGTGGTCAGCTTGCCGATCATCGTCAGTGCGTCCTTGTCAGGTCCGGGTGTTTGTTTTCCGGTGTTGACACAAACAATGCGGCCCGGGGCTTGCCACGCCCTTAAGAAGACCTTGTAGGAACAAATCAGCAGGTAGCGGCGATATGACCAGCGAGAACCAGTCGAGTTGCCACCACGTCACCGCGAATCGCGGGATGATGGAGGCGAGGGCGCCAAGGAGATTGGAGCGGCGATGGAAACCGTGGTGGTCTGGCTGCTGGCCTGCCTGGTGTATTGGTGGGGCCTGCTGTAGGGCCTAGCGCCGATGTCGGCGTCGTCGGACCGCGGACTCGGCGCGGCCCGGCACAATGACGAAACCGGCTCTACCGCTGATCGAAAGAGTCAGCAGGAGAGCGGGTTTCGAGTGTCAGGGCGGCATTGTCAGCGGACCTGATCGGTGCCGATCGGCTCGGCGACCTCCCACTTCGTCATCGAGATCACTTGTGACGGAATTCCCTTCGCGCCTAGCACGGCGGCGGCGAGCACCGGGCAGGGCAGCGGCAACGAACGTGGTGGACATCGCTGTGGAGAAGGCCGCCCTAGCCGCGGCGGCGAGACCGCTGTCCCCATTGGTTCCCGCGATACTCGAAGCGTCGATCGATGATCCACTGAATGTCCTGGGCTCCGGCGCCCAGGTCGGTGGCGATCTGCGGGATCGCCACATTGAGCACCTGCAGCGGCGCGAGCAACCGGCCCTGACCGGGGCGCAGATCGTGGCCGAAGCTGATCGAACTGGTCGCCGATGCGGTGTTCGGCGAGCTGGAGGGCCCTGATCCTGCGGATGCACGCGGCTGGCGAGCGGCCATCACGGACTTTGCCATCGGACTGCGCGCGACGGTGCTGCGCCACCCCTGGCTGGCATCGGTCTTCGGTGAGGTCGGCACCCTCTACCTCGGGCCGAACATGGTGCGCGGCAACGAGGCCATCCTCGCCGTGTTCGAGGAAGCCGGATTCGGCATGGAAGAGGCCGACCAGAGTGGTTCGAGAAGATGTGGCCCGCCGCTGCACAAACACTATGTCGCACAACCAGCAGGAGACATACCGAAGTCACCGAAACGAATCCTTCGAGCACGAACTGGGTTGATACTCGACGGACTGGATCTCGCACTGCGCAAACGTGATTGAACAAATGTCGGTAGGTCAGCGCATCGATTCGACGACGAGCTTTGCGGTGTCGGCGATTACGGCGTTGTCCGGCGTGGCATCCTGGGCGCCTTTACGGGTCAGCACCACGATCACAATCGGGGCGCGACCGCCGTCCGGCCAGGTGATCGCCGCATCATTGATGCAGCCGTAGTCGCCGGTTCCGGTCTTGTCGCCGATGCTCCAGCCCGCCGGAACGCCGGCGCGAATGCGCTTGTCGCCGGTGGTATTCGCCTTCAGCCAACTGATCAAACGGTCCCGCTCCGGTGCGCCGAGCCCGTCACCGACGACCAGCGCGCGGTAGTCGGCGGCCAGCGCGGCGGGAGTGGTGGTGTCCTGCGGGTCGCCGGGGACGGCGGTATTGAGGTCCGGCTCCCAGCGATCCAGCCTGCTCACCTGATCGCCGAGGGTGCGCAGAAACGCCGTAAGTTCTTCTGGCCCACCGAGTTCGCGCAGCAGCAGATTGCCCGCGGTGTTGTCGCTGCGGGTGATCGCCGCCTCGGCGAGAGCAGCCACGGTCATGCCATCGGCCACCTTGGCGGTGGTAACCGGCGAGTTCGCCACGAGGTCGGCGTCGGTGAAATGGACGACCCGATCGAAGTATCCGGTGTCGAGCGGATGTGCCTTGAGCAACGCCGCAACCGCGAGCGTTTTGAAGGTGGACAGCAGCGGGAAGCGCTGGTTGCTGCTGTTCGACACGGTCTTGCCGGTGCCGGTATCGACGGCGAACAAGCCGATTTGGGCTTCGTATCGCATTTCCAGATCCGCGATCCGAGCGGCGTTACGCACCGGCGCCGGAGCCGTCGCGCTCGGAAGGTTCTGTGCCGCCTTCGAATCGGTACCGCAGGCGGCGAGCACCGGGAGCGCCAGCGCGGCGGTCAGGGCTACCCGAAAATTACGTGTCGTCCGAAACATGCCATCACCTTGTCAGGTGATCGGACCGCCGGACAAACGGAACGTCGGTCCAGAGGACCTGCGGCAGGGCAGGTGCACACCCGAAGGATGCGCACCTGCCCAGGTGTCGAACTACCGCGCTGCGCCCTGCGAGGGCGACGGGCGGCCTAGCCGTCGAGGCTGGCCCGGACCCCTTCCTCGACCCGCTTGCCGAGATCGGTGTCCACGTTCTTCCAGTACTCGAAGACGCGACTGAGCACCGGCTCCTGAACACCGCCGAGCACGTGGCCGACGATGTTGTTCACCAGGCGTTCGCGCTGCTCGTCATTGAGCACCTCGCGCACCAGCGTGCCCGCCTGGGTGAAGTCGCCGTCCTCCGCGTGCTCGATGTAGCCGGCGCGCACGATGGTCGGATCGAAGTCCCAGATGCCGCCATCGGGCGCCTTCTCCGGGTCGGCGTGCGGGCCGCCGAACGAGTTCGGTGCGTACACGGGCACATCGGCCGGGTTGTAGTGGTACCGCATGGAGCCCTCCTTGGAGTAGGAGTTCACCTCCGCGGCCCTGGCCTGGTTCGGCGGCAGCTGCGCGTAGTTGGTGCCGATCCGGTAGCGGTGCGCGTCCGCGTAGGAGAACACCCGGCCGAGCAGCATCTTGTCCGGCGAAAAACCAATGCCGGGAACGACATTCGAGGGCTCGAAGGCAGCCTGCTCGATGTCGACGAAGTAGTTGCCCGGGTTGCGGTTCAGGGTCCACTTGCCGACCTCGATCAGCGGGTAGTCCTTGTGCGACCACACCTTGGTCAGGTCGAACGGGTTGAAGCGGTAGCCCTCCGCCGCGGCGACGGGCATGACCTGTACGTGCACCGTCCAGCTCGGGAACTCGCCACGCTCGATCGCGTCCCACAGGTCCTTGCGGTGGTAATCGGCGTTCTCGCCCGCGATCCGGTCGGCGTCGGCCTGGGTCAGGTAGTCGATGCCCTGGTCGGTCTTGAAGTGGTACTTCACCCAGAAGCGCTCACCGGCGGCGTTGATCCACTGGTAGGTGTGCGAGCCGTAGCCGTTCATGTGGCGGTAGGTCTTCGGGATGCCGCGGTCACCCATCAGCCAGGTCACCTGGTGCGCGGTCTCCGGACGCAGGGTCCAGAAGTCCCACTGCATGGTGTGGTCGCGCAAACCGTTGCCGGGCAGGCGCTTCTGCGAACGGATGAAGTCGGGGAACTTGATCGGGTCTGTGATGAAGAAGACCGGAGTGTTGTTGCCGACGAGGTCGTAGTTGCCGTCTTCGGTGTAGAACTTCACCGCGAAACCGCGGGGGTCACGCCAGGTGTCGGGGCTGCCCTGTTCACCGGCCACCGTGGAGAAACGCACCAGCGACTCGGTCCGCGTACCCGGCTGGAACAGCTTGGCCTTGGTGTAGCGGCTGACATCATTGGTCACAACCAGTTCACCGTAGGCACCCGCACCCTTGGCGTGCACGATCCGCTCCGGCACCCGCTCGCGGTTGAACTGGGCGAGCTTCTCGATGAGGTAGTGGTCGTGCAGCAGAATCGGTCCCTGGGTACCCGCGGTGAGGGACTCATTGTCGCTCTCCACCGGGGTACCGGTGTTAGTGGTTGTCGGCCTGGTCATATCGAAGCCTCCTTGGCTGATGAACAAACGTCCCGGGGGTGGCTGACCCGGGCTGTCAGGGTGACTGCCGTCCTTGCGAACGACATGTAGGGCACAGACCCCAGAAGACGACCTCTGCCTCATCGATCGCGAAACCGTGGTCTTCCACGGGTTCCAGGCAGGGGGCCCTGCCCACGACACAGTCCACGTCCACGACCGCGCCGCAGTTTCGGCACACCAGGTGATGGTGGTTGTCCCTGATCCGGGTCTCGTAGAGCGCGGCCGAACCGGCCGGCTCGATACGCCGCAGGATTCCGGCGTGCACGCAGGCCCGAAGCACGTCGTAGACGGCCTGCGTGGATACCGAACCCAATGCTTCCCGAACCGTGGCAGCTACCCGATCGGCATCCGAATGCGGTCGGGCCGCGACCGCATCCAGCACCGCGACCCGCGGGGCGGTAACCCGCAGGCCGGCCGCGCGCAACTGCTCACGCGGATCGGGGCCATCGGTGTGCATGGCCTCAGTCTGCCTCTTTTCTGGAATTAATCAAGAAAAGAATCCCAGAGAATCTGTGCCCTGGGTCACCCGCCGCGCCTTGCGTGCAGCGGTATCCGGCAGGGTCACCAGGATCATGCGGTCGAATCGGCCGGGGCGACGCAGGGCGACGTCGCTGTCCCAGGGATGGTTGGTCGGGCCGAGGATGTAGATGTCGGGCATGGCCGATTCGCGCTCGCGGATCGCTTCCCCAAGGATGTGGGGGTGACCTCACACGACGACGTACTTCAGCGCAGGCTCGGGCTCGCGGATTCGGTGGTCATCGGACTCGGGTCGATGGTCGGGGCCGGGATCTTCGCCGCGCTCGCGCCGGCCGCCGCGGCGGCGGGGAGTTGGTTGCTGGTCGCGCTGGCGGTGGCCGCGGTGCTCGCATACTGCAATGCGACGTCCTCGGCGCGGCTCGCGGCACGGTATCCGGTGTCGGGTGGCACGTATGTGTACGGGCGCGAACGGCTGGGGAAGTTCTGGGGATATCTCGCCGGGTGGGGGTTCGTTGCGGGCAAGACCGCGTCCTGTGCGGCGATGGCGTTGACGGTCGGCAATTACGCGTGGCCGGAGCAGTCCAACGCAGTCGCGGTGGGGGCCGTCGTCGCCATTACCGCGATCAATTACACGGGTGTGCAGAAGTCCGCGCTGGCTACCCGGATTATTGTCGCGCTGGTGCTCGCGGTGCTTGCGGTGGTTGTCGGGGTCGGGTTGTTCGGAACGCATTCGGCGGCGACGGTTCTGCCCGATCGGATCGGACCCCGGGGCGTGTTGGAGGCGGCGGGGCTGCTGTTCTTCGCCTTCGCGGGGTATGCCCGCATCGCCACGCTCGGGGAGGAAGTGCGGGATCCGCGGCGCACGATTCCGCGGGCCATCATGATCGCGCTCGGGCTCGCGGTGCTGGTCTATGCGCTGGTGGCGATCGTGGCGTTGGAGGTGCTCGGATCGGCGGGGCTCGCGGATGCGACGGACCCGCTGGCTCGGGTGGTATCCGACGCGGGGATACCTGAATTGGCGCCGGTGGTTCGAGTCGGTGCGGTGCTCGCGGCCGCCGGATCGCTGCTCGCGTTGATCCTCGGCGTCTCGCGCACGATGCTGGCCATGGCGCGGGATCGGTATCTGCCGGGGGCGCTGGCGGTGGTGCATCCACGGTTCGGGGTCCCGCATCGGGCGGAGTTGGTGGTCGGTGCGGTGGTCGCGGTACTGGCAGCGACCTTCGATGTGCGTGCGGCCATTGGCTTTTCGTCGTTCACGGTGCTCGTCTACTACCTGATCGCGAACATCTCGGCGGCGACGCTGACCGCGGCGGAGGATCGTCCCGCCCGCTGGGTGCCGATCGTCGGGGCGGTCGGCTGTGTGAGCGTGGGCTTCGCGCTGCCGATCTCCGCCGTGCTCGCGGGACTCGCGGCACTCGCGATCGGGGCCGTTTGGTACGGAATTCGCGCTCTGTCTACCCGATAACTCCAGTTCCCGTCACATCGGCCCACCGCACCTGCCGCCAGATCGAGTTTGCTTCACCGGTGCTGTCGGCGGGTATAGGGTGCCTCGGCACGATAGCCTTCTGGCCATGGGGCGTTTCTGTGGATTCCTGGCTGGAATCGTGGCGGTATCGCTGGTAGCGGGGGGCGTGTTCGCCGGGGGTGCTCAGGCGACCCCGACCGAGCAGGTCGAATGCGGGGTGTCCTCCGGGCGGGAGCCGGAGCGGGCCGCACCGGAACAGGTCGGTCTGGATTCGCAGCGGCTGGCGGAGGCGTTGGCGTTCGCGGGTGGGCGAAATCGGTTTAATGTCCAAGTTTTTCGCCACAATTGCCTGATCGGCGAGGGACCGACGAACGAGCAGACCGGGAATGTCGCGTGGAATGTCTGGAGCGCGACCAAGAGCGTCGTCTCCATTCTCGCCGGGATGGCGTGGGACCAAGGCAAACTCGATATCGATGCGCCGATCGATCAGTATCTGCCGCCCGGGCTCGGCGACGCGGCGCATCGGTCGATCACCGTGCAGAACCTGCTCACCGAGACGTCGGGCATGAAGGTCGGGGTGCTCACCGAGGGCATTACCGGGGTGATTCCGCTCGATCCGAACAGCGCGATGCAGGCGCTCGGAGTGCCGCTGGACAACCCGCCGGGCACGGTCTTCAGCTACAGCCAGCGCAATGTCGATCTGCTCGCGTACGTCATCGAACTCGCGGTCGGCGAACCGTTGCAGGAATTCGCGCAGCGCGAGTTGTTCGATCCGCTCGGCATCGCCCGCAGCGACTATTACTGGGCACGCGACCGCGCCGGACATACCTACGGCTACGCGCACCTGATGATCCCGCCGAACGACTTCGCGAAGCTCGGGCTGCTGCTGAGCAACGACGGACGTTGGGGTGCCCAGCAACTCGTATCGCGGGCCTACCTGCGCCAGGCGCGGCAGCCGTCACCGGCGAATAAGTGCTACGGGTATCTCTTCTGGCTCGGGCCCGCGTGCGCGGAGACCGCGGCCTTCCTGCCCGCCGACGTGTATTCGATGTCCGGGCTCGGCCTGCAGAACGTCTTCATCATCCCCAGCCTGGATTTGACGGTGGTCTGGACCGGGGTCTTCGGCAACGTCAGCAACGAGGGCCTGTCCGGAATCGTTCAGAACACTTCGGAATTGCCGCACGAGTTCTTCCGCAGGCTGTTCGCGGCGTTCGACGACAATCCGGTACCCGATCCCGGCCCGTATGTCGAGCCGCCGCTGCGACTGGATCCCAGCCGGTTCGTGGATACCAATATCCTGCTCGCGGTATTCGGGATCGGGCCGTCCGCGTATCCGGGATGCAATGTCTTCGCCTGTTTAAACTATCCGTTGGCGCCGCCGTTCGCGGATACCGCGCCGGGCTGCGCCATTCTGGCCTGCCTCGGACCCGGTCCGCGGACGCCGGGCATCCGCTGAATCACACCGGGAGTTCCCACACCCGGAAACACGGTGTAGTCACTGAGGCCGTAGAGCACTGCCGAGGATGCGACGCCGACCGACGCATCAGCGGCAGGGACAATCCGGTCCCGGAAGTACACATGGGCATGAGGGTTCGCCATCGGCGCAGGCTATCAGCCGAGACAGCGGTCGAGCGAGCCTATTTCAACGGCCGCGGATCGACCGGTTTCGGCATGGTCACCCACGCTCCGAGCATGGGCGACCAGCTGTCGATCAGCCTTCGGCGAGCCGGGACGCCCGTGCCGTATCCATATAGTCGCGGAACAGCGACACCTTGCCGTCGCGCACTCGAATGACATTGACGGAGGTACGAACCCGGGCCCGCTCGGCGCCGGGGATCGTCATGTCGACCTCGTTCTCCACCAGTACCACCTCGGGATCGGTGGTTTCGTACACCTGGGGATAGATCCCGTGTACCTCGATGCCCGAGATGCCCGACCAGCGCTGCGCGAGATGTGCGCGAATCTCCTCGTGCCCGACCAGCCGGGCCGGCACGCCGGGAATCGGGAAGGGAATCTCGAACACCGCGTCGGGGGTCAACATGTCGACGAACGCGTCGGCATCACGCGCAGGCAGACTCTTAAACATCCGTTCAACCAGTTCACGCGGGCTTTCCACCGAAAACTCCACCATGAAACACCTCTTTCAGAGAAGCGGAACGTATAGCCCGTTTATTATTCGGAACGATCGCCCCGTTTGTCAATGGCATAGGTAGACTCAGCTTTCGTGACCGATCCAGCGAAGGAGCCCCGCACCCTGCGCGCCGACGCGCGCCGCAACCGCGACCGCGTGCTCGCCGCCGCACAGGAAGCGTTCGCGGCGGAAGGATTGGCGGTGCCCCTGGACGAGATCGCCCGTCGCGCCGGTGTCGGCGCCGGCACCGTCTACCGGCACTTTCCGACGAAAGAGGCACTCTTCGAAGCCGCGATCGTGGACCGCACCGAGCGCATGATCGAGCAGGCCCGCGAGTTATCCACAGCCGACGACCCCGGCCGCGCCTTCTTCGAGTTCCTCGGGCGCATGGTGATCGAGGGCGGTATGAAACGCGACCTCGCCGACGCCGTCGGCGGCCACACCGCTCCGGAAAACCTCAAGCCGGTGCGCGAAATGAGCAGGGCGATCAGCGAATTACTCACCCGCGCCCAGCAGTCCGGCGCCGTGCGCACCGATATCGACATCGACGACCTGATGCGAATCATCAAGGGCGCGTTCCTCGCCGCCCAGAGCACGGGCGCCGACGCCGATCAACGGCAGCGCGCCTTCACCGTCGTCTTCGACGGGCTACGCAGCCGCTGATCGAAGCAGTCGGCGCGCACCGACGTCAATACACAACAGGCAGCCGTAACGCCGAACGACGCGGTGGTCCAACCGATGTGGACAATCCCGCGCCGTTCGAGGTCATGCGTTCGAGGTGCCGCCGACCGGACTCAGCGGTCGGCGAGCAGGACCTCGGCGATCTGGATGGTGTTGAGGGCGGCGCCTTTTCGGAGGTTGTCGCCGGAGACGAACAGAGCGAGGCCACGGCCGTCCGGGACACCGGGATCCTGGCGGATGCGGCCGACGAGGGACTCGTCGATGCCCGCCGCCTGCAGCGGCGTCGGGACGTCGACGAGCTTGACGCCGGGGGCCTTGGCCAGCAGTTCCTGCGCGCGCTCGACCGAAATCGGTTCGGCGAATTCGGCATTGATCGCCAGCGAGTGACCGGTGAAGACCGGCACCCGCACGCAGGTGCCGCTGACCAGCAGCTCGGGCAGGCCGAGAATCTTGCGGCTCTCGTTGCGGAGCTTCTGGTCCTCGTCGGTCTCGCCGGAGCCGTCGTCGACGAGCGCACCGGCCAACGGGATCACATCGAAGGCGATCGGCGCGACGTACTTGTTCGGCGCGGGGAATGCCACCGAACTACCGTCGTGCACCAGCTTTTCGGCATCGCCGACCACGGCGCGCACCTGCGAGGCCAGTTCCTCCACACCGGCGAGCCCGCTGCCGGACACCGCCTGGTAGCTGGAGATGATCAGGCGCTGCAGCCCCGCCACATCGTGCAGCGGCTTGAGCACCGGCATGGCCGCCATGGTCGTGCAGTTCGGGTTGGCGATGATGCCCTTGACCAGATTGCGGGTTTGCTCCGGGTTCACCTCGCTGACGACCAGCGGGACCTCGGGGTCCTTGCGCCAGGCCGAGGAGTTATCGATCACGGTGACACCGGCGGCCGCGAAACGCGGTGCCTGCACGCGGGACATGGTCGCGCCCGCGGAGAACAGCGCGAGATCAAGGCCGGACGGATCGGCGATCTCGGTGTCCTCGACCACGATCTCGCCGCCGCGCCACAGCAGCGTCTTACCCGCCGAGCGCGACGAGGCGAAGAACCGGATCTCGTCGGCCGGGAAGTTGCGCTCCTCCAACAGTTTTCGCATGACGGCGCCGACCTGTCCGGTCGCGCCGACAACGCCTACCCGTACGCCCATGAGCTATCGCCCCGTTCCCGCGTGCACGACGGCGACCTCGTCGCCGCCCAGATCGAAGGCCCGGTGCAGCACCTTGACGGCCTCGTCCAGTTCGGAATCCCGCACCAGCACCGAGATTCGGATCTCCGAGGTGGAGATCAGGTCGATGTTGACGCCCGCATCGGCCAGCGCCTCACAGAAGGTGGCGGTGACGCCAGGGTGGCTCTTCATGCCCGCACCGACCAGCGACACCTTGCCGATGTGATCGTCGTAAAGCACCTGGGCGAAACCGATTTCGCTCTGCCGCTTGGTCAGCATCTCCACTGCGCGGGCACCATCGGTCTTGGGCAGGGTGAAGGTGATGTCGGTCTTGCCCGTATCGATCTTGGAAATGTTCTGCAGCACCATGTCGATGTTGATCTCGGCATCGGCAATGGCGCGGAACACCTTTGCCGCGTAGCCGGGCTCGTCCGGCAGTCCGACCACGGTCACCTTGGCCTCGCTGCGGTCGTGCGCGACGCCCGTGAGGAGTGCTTTCTCCAAGGGGATGTCCTCCATAGATCCGTAAACGTAGGTGCCGGGCTTGTCGGTGTAGGACGAGCGCACATGCACGGGAACGTTGTAGCGGCGCGCGTATTCCACGCAGCGCAGCATCAGAACTTTCGCGCCGCAGGCCGCGAGTTCCAGCATCTCCTCGTAGGAGACCTGCTCGAGTTGCTGCGCGTCGGGCACGATCCGCGGGTCGGCGGTGAAGACGCCGTCCACGTCGGTGTAGATCTCGCAGACGTCGGCCTCCAGCGCCGCGGCCAGTGCGACCGCGGTGGTGTCGGAGCCGCCGCGGCCTAGTGTGGTGACGTCCTTGCTGTCCTGGCTGACACCCTGGAAGCCTGCGACCAGCACGACGAGTCCCTCGTCGAGTGCGCTGCGCAACCGGCTCGGGGTGACGTCGATGATCTTCGCGTTGCCGTGCGCACCGGTGGTGATCACGCCGGCCTGCGAGCCGGTGAACGAGCGGGCCTCGGCACCGAGTGAATGAATGGCCATGGCCACCAACGCATTGGAGATGCGCTCACCGGAGGTGAGCAGCATGTCCATCTCTCGGGCCGGTGGCACGGGCGCCACCTGTTGAGCCAGGTCCAACAGTTCGTCGGTGGTGTCACCCATCGCCGAGCAGACGACCACCACATCGTGGCCCTGCTTCTTCGTCTCGACGATCCGTTCAGCGACGCGCCGGATGCGCTCGGCGGTTGCTACCGAGGATCCTCCGTACTTCTGAACAACGAGAGCCACGACAGGGTCCTCCAAGATCGACAATCAGCTGCTGACAGCCACCAAGACTACCGACCCGGGTCCAGCGGATTTGCCCCCACCTCTCAGGGGACGAGTACCGAAGGGGCCATTCGCGAATCGAACTTAGTCGAAAGGATTACCAGCAGCCAGCCGTATTTGGTGTTCTGGAAGGCGGCGAACAACCATTCGCCGTCCTGCCGCACCGCCACCGAGGTCTGCACCTTGGTGTTGCGACGGGTGCGCCGCTTGTTCCCCTTCACCACCGCGCCCACGCTGTGCACCAGCGCCACGTCCGGCGTCACGAAGCGCAGCTGGGTGATCGCGCTGTCGAGGTGCGATCCCTTCTGGAACTTCTCGAACAGCGGCGTGTGGCAGGCAACGATCGCCTCCCGCCCCTTGTAGTGGGTGCCGAGGAAGCTGACGTAGTCCGCGTCCGGCGTGAACGCCGTGGCGTAGGTCTTGGCGTCGCCCGCGGCCCATGCCGCGTTCATCCGGTCGAACAGACGGTGGATGGCGGCCTCGTCGGTGTGCTGGTCGATGGTCATGGCGTTCCTCTCGGTACAATCTGATCAGATCATCAACTGAATCAGTCAATAGTTGATTGAGTAAGATACTTATCGAGTGAGATGAGGATGTCAAGAGATGCCGAAGCATGCGGATTTGTCAGCAGCGCTGACCATTGCGGCCCAGCAGAGCGCCAACGACGGCGTGATGATGCATCAGGCGGTCGCGGATCGACTCGGCATGCACGTAACCGACCTGCGCTGCCTGAACATGCTTCGACTCGGCGGTGCCGCCACCGCGGGTGAACTCGCCACGCGCACCGGGCTGACCACAGGTGCCATCACCCGGATGATCGATCGGCTGCTCAGGGGTGGTTTCGTGCGGCGCGAGCACGACGATCAGGACCGACGGCGGGTGATCATCACCGCCGTCCCCGAGCGCATCGACGAGATCGCGCCACACTACGAGATGCTCGCGAAGGAATTCGCCGACACGATGTCCGACTACACCGACGAACAGCTCGAGCTGATTCTCGAGCTGTTCCAGCGCTTGCACGAGACGTCGATGCGGGTGACCGCGCGGCTACGCGACGGCGAGTCCGGTTGAGCGACGCCACAACCGCACGCACGATGGAGCTATGAAGAGCACCGTGATCGACGTGGCCACGGGCCGCAGCGAAGTCGTCTACGACATCACCGCCCAGTGCGCGCGGTTCGCGCGGGCAGCGGGCGGCGACGGGTTGCTGCACGTATTCGTGCCACACGCAACCGCGGGGATCGCGGTGATCGAGCTGGGTGCGGGCAGCGATGACGACCTGCTCGCCGCCCTGCGCGACCTACTGCCCGCCGATGACCGGTGGCGGCACGCGCACGGCTCCCGCGGCCACGGCCGCTCGCACGTCATGCCCGCACTGATCCCGCCCTACGCCACCATCCCGGTCATCGACGGAGCTCTGACGCTGGGCACTTGGCAGTCGATCGCCCTGGTCGACCTCAATGTCGACAATCCAGACCGACAGGTGCGCCTGTCGTTGCTCACCAGCGCCTGAGATCAGGAATGGGCACGCCGCGCCGCGGCATCGAGCCGGGCAAGTTCGGTGCGGTTGGCGACACCGAGCTTGGCGTAGACGTGCGCCAGGTGGGTTTTGACGGTGCCACGGCTCATGAACAAACGAGCGGCGATGTCCGGGTTGGATAGCCCTTTCAGTCGAACTTCGATGCCGGGGACTCGGGCTCGGTCAGGCCCGGCTGAACCAGGTGACCTGCGCGCCGTTGCCGAATTCCTTGCGCTGCGTCGGCGCGAACATCGTCGGGCGGAATTCGCCGGAGAAGACCGGCACACCGCCGCCCGCGACGACCGGATAGCTCTTGATGATCAGCTCATCCAGCTCGCCGAGCAGTTGCGCGGCAAGCTTGCCGCCGCCGCAGAGCCAGATATCGCCGCCCGCCTCCGCTTTCAGGCGCCGCACCAGGCCAACCGGGTCGCTCTCGACCAACTCGACCTTCGGGTCTTCGATCCGGCCGAGCGCGCTCGACACGACGTATTGCCGCAGGTGCGCGTACGGGCTGGTCACGCCGACAGCCAGGCCGGGTTCATAACTGCCTCGGCCCATCAGCACCGTGTCGCAGCGCTTATTGGGTTCGTCCAGCGCCATGCCCGCGTGCGAACGCAGATAGGAGGGGACGAACTCCGGATACTCCGCGTTGATCCAGGCCGCCATTTCGGCGTCGAACGGAAAGAAGTCGAACTCCCCTGCCGGACCGGCGATATAGCCGTCGAGCGTAATGCCGACGTAGTAAATAAGCTTTCGCATACCGCCTGATCCGTAGTACTCTGCTTAGAGTGATTTCGAATGTAGTACTACGAACGGAGTGGTGTCAAGTGCGGACCAACCCGGAACGACGGCAGGCGTTGCTCGACGCGGCGATCGAGGTGCTGGCCGACGAGGGGGCGCGCGGGCTGACGTTCCGCGCGGTGGACAAGGAGGCCGCCGTGCCCGCGGGGACGGCGTCGAACTACTTCGCCAACCGCGATGACCTGCTCACCCAGGCGGGCAGCCGGTTCTACGAGCGGCTGCAGCCGAGCGAGGCGACCATGGCCAAACTCACCGAGGGGCCGAAGACCCGCGCCAACATCACTGAACTGATGAAGGAGACCGTTGCGCGCATCGAGGCATTCCGCACCGGCTACCTGGCTCTGCTCGAACTCCGATTGGAGGCGACCAGGCGACCCGAACTGCGCGCCGTGCTGACCGAGCGGGTGCGCGCCGACATCGATTTCAACGTGCGCAACCACCTGGAATCCGGCATGCCGGGCGACGAGAAGTCGGTGTTGCTGCTCTACCTGGCGCTGAATTGGCTGATCGTAGACCGGCTGACGCTGCCCGAGGTCTTCACCGAGGAGCAGAGCCAGGAACTGATCGAGATGGCGGTCGAGCGGCTGATCGGTGCCGAAGCTTGACCAGTGCCTTGTGACACGCATCACTCCCATCCGATAATGGAGCCCATGATGGCAAATGTCGGAGACCAATTACTCGTGCACGGACACGTGGTGGGACAGGTTGATCGTCACTGCGAGATCATCGAAGTCCGCGGCCCCGCGGGCGCACCGCCCTACCTGGTGCGTTACGACGACGGGCACGAGTCGCTCGTGTTCCCGGGCTCGGACGCGGTCGTAGAGCCGAGGTAACCGAGATCGACGTGCGGGCGGCCTGGGACCGCCCATTGGATGACAAGACGGCTGGATCGACGATACTGCCGTCCGACTGATGCACGCTCGAAACTTGTTCGCCCAGTTCACGATCGATAGTTGCCGAGGCGCTGCCCGGCGCCGAAACCCGCCCGAAGTGGTCGCAGCCATTTTCCGAACAGTTGACGATCAGTTGTGTCGCTGGGCACAATCGGCCGATGCAGTTGAGCGGGGGCGGAGGTATGGATGCGTACAAAGACCGATATCCGATTCGTCGTTGATACCAACGCCGATCAGGTGATGGACGCTTTGGCGGCAGTTGAATCCCTCCCAGAATGGTCGACTTCCTATCTCGACGCCCGGGTCGCGACACGTGATGACGAAGGTCGACCGCGCCGGGTATTCGTCAAAGCGGAACTGATGGGCGGGTCGGATCTGCAAGTCCTGGAATACGACTGGACCGATCGTCGGTCCGAGTGGGAGGTCACCGACAGCACGCGCGGCGTCAAGGGCCGCGGCTGGTTCGAAATTTCCGACGGCGAGGACGGCGAGGACGGCACGCACGTCTGGTACCACGTCGAGCTCTACCTGCCGATTCCGGTTCCCGGGTTGCTGGTCAGCCGGACGCTGCGCCGTTCGAACCAGGAGGCGGTGGCGAACTTCATCGCATTCGCCGAGCGATTTCCAGAGACCGACACCTACGAGGCGATATAGCCGACGTATAACTCGTCACCGGCCCGACATGGCCGGTGAAAAAGCCCGGCGCGCAGCGTATCCAGCAGGCACCTGTCGCACCGGGGTGCGAATATGTGCAGCATGATCGGTTCCAAACGGGTTCGGTTCCAGCTGGTAGCCGAAGGCGCGTCGGTAACTCAGCTCGAGCTGTTCTTCGATCTCGTCCTCGTCTTCGCGTTCACCATGGTCACCGACCTGGCCGCGGGGGAGACCAGCGCGAAGAATCTCCTGCGCGCGACCCTGGTACTCGCCGTCATGTGGTGGGTCTGGATCGCCTACTCGTGGCTCGGCAATGTAGTGCGCGCCGACGAGGGCATCACCCGGGTGGCCATGTTCGCCGCGATGGGCGGCGTTTTCCTGACGGCACTCAGCATTCCGGAGGCATTCCACGATCTGCCCGGCGGCTGGTACGGGCCACTGGTTTTCGCGATCGCCTATCTACTCGTACGACTGGTGCACCTCGGCATGTTCTGGCTGGCCAGCACGCAGGACGCGCAATTGCGCGGGCAGGTGATGAGGTGGGGACTCGGTTCGATCACCATCGGCACCACGCTGCTGGTGATCGCGGCGATGACCTCGGGGCTGGTGCAGATCGCGCTGTGGATTGCCGCGATCGCCGGTGACATGCTGTGGACCCTGCTCGCGGGTGAGGACTGGCGAGTGAATTCCGCCAGTCATTTCTCCGAACGATACGGGCTGATCATCATCGTGGCGCTCGGCGAATCCATCGTCTCCATCGGCATCGGCGTCGCCGGGCTGCCGATCTCGTGGCCGATCGCGGTCGGCGCGCTGCTGGGTCTTGCGGTGTCGGGATTGCTGTGGTGGGCGTATTTCGATGTCGCGGCGCTGTCGGTGGAACACGAACTCGCGCACGCCGAGGGCGAGCGGCAGATCAAGATCGCTCGAAGTTCCTACACCTATTGGCATTTTCCGATGATCGTCGGGATCATCGCGCTGTCGCTCGGGTTGAAGAAGGTGCTCTATTACGTCGGCGACGCGTCGCACCACAGCCTGAAGGACGCGTTATACGGCATACCGCTGTTCACGCTGTACGGCGGCGTGGTGTTGTATCTGCTCGCACTGGTCGGGTTCAAGCACTACGCGACCGGCTCGGTCACCGTGGTGCGGTTGGTGGCCGCCGCGCTGCTGCTCGCGCTGATCCCGCTGGCCGCCGCGCTGCCCGCGCTCGCCGCGCTGTCGATGCTGTGCGCGGTGCTGGTCGCGCTGATCCTCTTCGAGATGACCAGGTACGCGCGGCCGCGTGACGAAATCAGGCACGCGGTACACGACTGAGCTGATGTCGCACCGATAATTCGGGCGGTGTCGGACCGTACGCGGACGGCTCGAGGCGGACCCCGGCATGCACCGCGGTCCTGATCTGATCGATGTTCTCCCGCAACATGTCCGAAACGAGTTCGTCGGTGCGCGGATCCTCCAGCACCTGGAACACGATGCGAAATGTGGTGTCGGCGATCAGGCGGATGATGTCGTCGTGGAACGGGATGTAGCGCACCCGCCCGGCCTGCGGGTCCTTCTTGATGAGCTCGAGAATCATCTCGTCCATTTCGGCGCGATTCTCTTGCAGCGCGGCCGCGATATTGCGGGTGTAGTGGCCTGACCGCAGCACGTGCGCGACCTCGTCGAGCACCGCGATGGTCATCGGTCGCTTGATGATCTCCACGATGGTTTTCACGAACCGGTTGACCACGGCGGCGGTCACCCGGTCGCCGAGGGCCCGGTCGGCGACCCGGCCGACGCGGACCGCGATCACCACGATCCGCAGCAATCGGAACCCGCGCAAGAACGGGCTGGTCACCGGGATCATGCCCAGTACCTCGTACCAGTAGATGAAGGGGAACGTCCACGGCCAGCCGGCCCGGTGCCAGCGCCACAGGAACTCAGCGGCGAACACCGCGCACACCGAGTAGTCGATGATCACGATCACCCGATAGGTATTCGCGGCGACCGGGAAGAAGGTGATCCACGCGACGAGCACCACCGAGACGATGGCCAGCGCCAGCATCACAAAGTCCGTCCACAGCGCAGGCGGCTTGCGTGGATAGTCGTCCGGCTCCGGCGCTACATCGAAACCCGAGACGGTGGTCGGAGCTACCACGAGAAGATCCCTTCGACGCCGAACAGTGAGGCCGAGGGTAGTACTGAGGGCAAGTCGACCACCTCGGAGCGAGTCTTACGAGCGATGTTCGCGGCCGGCTTGCCTTCGCCGGCCGCGAACTCTGCAGCGCCGCAGGCGCTGCAGAGTGTTACTTACCGGCGCGGATGACGGCTTCGATATTGCGCTCGGCGAGGGCGGTGATGGTCAGCGACGGGTTGACGGTGCCGGTGCTGCCGGGGATGGCGGCGCCGTCCATGACGTACAGGCCGGGGTGGCCGTGCACGCGGCCGTTGCCGTCAGTAGCCTTGCCGAGCACCGCACCACCCAGCGGGTGGGCAGTGAACAGCGCGTTCGCGGCGTAGCCGAGCGTGCCGTAGTCGACGAGGGCATCGGAATGTTCGGCGATCCGGTGGTCGATCGCGCGGGCGGCGGCCATCGTGTCGTCCCGATTCTTGGTCGACCAGGACAGCCCGACCCGGTTGCTCGCCCGGTCGTAGCCGAAGCGGGCGCGGACCGGATCGAGCACCATGCCGAGTGAGGCAAGCGCACCGGTCTCGAAGGGAATGCCGGGGATATACCAACTTTCGAGTGTGAGCGGCACGGCCGATTCGTCGAAGATCCGGCTCACGCTCGGCACACCCTGACCGAGACCGGCCAGCTGACTCGCGCCGCGGGCGAGCACCACGTCACCGTTGGTGCCCCAGCCGTCGCCGATGTGTTCGTTGAGGTGCGGCAGGGTTCCGGTGGCCTGGGCGCGGACCAGCAGCTCGGAGGTGCCGACCGAGCCCGCGCCGAGGAACAGGCGATCGCAGGTGAGGGTGCGGGTGCCGAGCACGTCGCCGGTCGGTGCGAGTTTGGTGACGGTGACCGAATACCGCCCGCCGGGTTCCTGCGCGATGGCGTCGACCCGGTGGCCGGGGAACACCGCTGACTTGCCGGTGTCCTGTGCGTATTTCAGGTAGTTCTGGTTGAGATCGAACTTCGCGCCGTTGGAGTTGCCCAGGTTGCTGCGGGCCACCGTCGCCGACGGGCGGCTGCTGCCCGCGAGTTCGGCGCGCAAAATGTCCCAGGTGAAGATCGAGTCGTTGGCCTGCGGCTGGTATCCGGCCCTGCGCACCTGTTCGTCCCAGGCGCGGGAATGGGTGAACGGCGACGACGCGTAGACGTCCGACGGAATCGTGCTGAGCCGCAACATCTCTCGCACCCGCGGGTAGTAGACCCGATCCATCTCGCCGTAGTCGACGGTGCCGCCGAAAACGTGATCGAAGAAGCGGCGCTCCGGCGCGACCATAGCGCCGGTGAAGATCACCGAGCCGCCGCCGACCGCCGCGGCCCGCCACACGTCGATGCCCGGGTATTCGGTGCAGTCCAGCACGCCACCGAAACTGGCGAACCGCATCTGCACCTTGGTGACGCCGGTGAAGTTGGTGCGATGCCAGAAGCCGCGGCCGTCGGGCAGGTCGTCGCCGGTGAAGATCTCCCGCCACGGGTCGTTGGGCCAGCGCGAGCCGCGCTCGAGCACGGTGTTTGCAACGCCTGCCTGCGCGAGGCGCAGCGCGGTGACCGCTGCCCCGAAACCGGAACCGATTACGATCGCGGGCGAATGCTCGGGCGGATCAGGCAGTGGCGCAAAGATTTCCGGCACCCAGCCGCGAAACAAGCCCTCCCAGATCGGGTCGGCCGCGGCAGTCCCCCCACTCAACGCCGTGCCGGCGACACCGAGCAATGCTGCCGTACTCGCTGCCTTGAAAAAGGCACGTCTATGCACCAGCCACCTCCCTCATCACGCATGGCCGAGCGCAGACTACCGGGATTCGGTAGCGCTGAACAGAGATCGGGTGGACGGCGCCGACGCGACATCCGTCACTCGAAGGGCAGTCGATCGGCCTTGCACGAGGTACCGGGATCGGGTAGTTGCAGATCTATTAAATAGCGCTGTTGCAGCTTGCTGGTGCAATCGCCGGTCGGATCGTGCCCGCGTCCATCGACGACGACCAGTCGGGCATTGCCCAATGCTTGCTGCGCGCGCCGCGCGAACGGCACCGGGGTCACCGGATCGAACCGGTTGTTGATCAGCAGCGCCGGGACGTCGGAGCGCAGCGTCCACGGGCCGGTGTAGCGCTGTGGATAACCGTTCTGCGGCGTCGGCCACGCGGCGCAGGGCTGACGCATGTACAACCAGAACGCGGCGTAAGTCGGTGCGGTACCAGCGAATTCGCGTGCCAGCACGGGCCACTGTTCCGGTTGTCCCGGAAGTGTGCTGTCCGCGCAGGTAATTGCGGTGAAGGAGTCGAGGAAGTCGAAGGAGAAGGGGGCCGAGGCAAGTACCTCGCGCACGACATCGGGATTACCGTTCGCGCCACGCTCCAGTTCGGCAAGCAAATCGGCCAGTCCGAACCAGCCGCGCTGCGAGTCGTACAGCATGATCGCGTGCGCTTGGACGGCATCCCCGTAACTCACCTGCGCCGCGGTCTCGCCCTTCCCGACCACGATGGGTCCCTGCCGCAGCCGATCCAGCAGTGCGCGATCGCGCGCTCGGACATCCTCGCCCGCGAACGCACATTTCGGCTGACCCGCTTGCGTGCACAACCGGAAGAATTCGCCGAGCACTTCCTCGGTACCCGCCGCCGTATCGGCGACCGCGGCGCTGGAGTCGTTGGTGTATGCCTCCGGATCCATCATCGCGCTGAGTTGTAGTGCCCGAACCCGCTCGCCGAACAACGCGCCGTAGACCTCGCCGAGGTAGCTGGCGTAGGAACCGCCCTGGTAGGACAGCTTCGCGTCACCGACCGCGCGACGCAGCAGGTCCATATCGCGGGCGGCGTCGACGGTGGTGAGGTGCGCGATCAGCGCACCGTCGTGGGCGGCGCAGCCCGCCGCGAGCGCCCGACTACCGCGTTCGGCGGCGCGTTCCTGCTCGGGGTTCGCCGGCGGTTGCGGGGAATTCAGCCAGAACCGTTGCTGCTCATCGGCATTGGCGAAACAGCGGACCTGCGCGCTGCGGCCGATCCCACGCTGGTCGAAGGTCACCACATCGAAGCGGCGACTGAGCTCACCGGGAAACAGTTCACCCTGGCGCGCCCACGTGAATCCCGATCCGCCCGGCCCGCCGACCGCGGTGAACAGGGTGCCGATGCGATGCTCCGGATCGGTGGCGGGCTGCCGGAGGACCGCGAGCGGCAGCGTCGGACCGTTGGGTTGCGCGTAGTCGAGCGGGACGTTCGCGGTCGCGCACTGATACCGGCTGAGCTCAGGTTCGACGCACGGCGACCAGTCCAGCCGCGGCGTCCGCACGGCATCTGCCTGGGCGACCAGCTCGGCGACCTTCGACTGCTGCTGCTCGGCTTGTTGCCGTGGCGACGAGCCGCACCCACCCAGCGCGGGCGCCAGCGCGACGAGCACACCGAATACGACGATCTTCGACTTACCCACAGTGATCATCCTGTGCGCACACCACCTCCGCGTCGTCCTCCTTTGTGACGAGATCGGCTGTGCCGCAGCGCCCGAAGCGATCCGCTAGGCCGGTCGAACCCGCCGCGGCCGCGCCACCAACTTGCCGCCGCAGTTCGGGCACCCACTGTTCACCGCCCGCGTGCACGCCTCGCAGAACGTGCACTCGTAGCTACAGATGTGTGCGGGCCCGTCGACTTCGAGCCCGGCCAGGCATCGCTCACACTCGGCTCGCATCTCCAGCGCCATCCGCCACTACCTTCAAGTAGACAAACCCGCGGGCCACTTCGCGCGATTTTCGCCGCATCGCACGGTATTGCCGCCACCGCGGCATGAATATTTCCGGCATGGCCTAGGTCATGAGCAGCCGGATCACCGCGATGGTGCCGACCACGACGATGACGCCGCGCAGCACGTTGGGCGACATACGCCTGCCCATCTTGGCGCCGAGCTGCCCGCCGATGACCGAACCTACGGCGATGAGCGCGACCACCGTCCAGTCGACGTCGGCGATCACCGTGAAGATGACCGCCGACACCGCGTTCACCAGCAGGCTGAGCACGTTCTTGACCCCGTTCAGGCGCTGGATGTCCTCGTGCACGAACACCCCGAGCAGCCCGATCAGCAACACGCCCTGGGCGGCGCCGAAGTAGCCGCCATAGATGCTGCACGCGAAAATCGCCACGAACAGGATCAGGCCGCCGTGCTCGGGCGCAGGACCGGTGTCGATCTCGCGGCGCCGCTTCACCCACCGCGCCAGCCGCTGCTGCACCACCACCAGGATCAGCGACGCGATGATCAGCACCGGCACGACCGCCTTGAAGGCGGTCGCCGGAAGTGTCAGCAGCAGTACCGCGCCGGTGATACCGCCGAGCAGCGACGCGGTGCCCAGCCGCAGCAGTCTGGCCCGCTGCCCTTCGAGCTCGCGGCGGTACCCGATCACGCCGCTGATCCCGCCCGATACCACGCCGATGGTGTTCGACACGTTCGCCGTCACCGGCGGCAGCCCGAAAGCGAGCAGCACCGGAAAGGTGATCAGGGTGCCCGAGCCCACGATGGTGTTGATACCGCCCGCCGCGATGCCCGCACCGAAGACGGCCAGTTGTTCCAGCCAGGTCATAAAGAAACAGTTCCTTCGACGTACCGTGGGACCAAGTCCGTACAAGCGTTGGTGCCCGGCGCCGAACGAACGCTATAGGTAACGCCGGATGACCGGACGACTGGACCGGACTTTCAGGTCGGTATTGCGACACGGTAAGGTCGCGGACATCATGCAGCGGGCACTTCTTCTCGGCCGCCGCGACGGGGTCTGATCCGACCGGCCTCCCGTCGCGGGGTTCTGCTGCGCCGGTCGACCCTTGACATGGGATCCACCACACCCCACGGAGATACCGAATGTCCCCCGCCGACGCCTTCGTATCCGGCTCACGCACCATCGTGCCGCCGTCGAAGCCCGCCAACGCCGACCAGCCCGGCTGGAACGAGCAGAAGAACTCCTCGATGCCGACCTTCCGGTACCGGCCCTTCACCGAGGAGGTCGAGCCGATCACGCTGCCCGACCGCACCTGGCCGGACAAGATCATCGACCGCGCCCCCGGCTGGTGTGCCGTCGACCTGCGCGACGGCAACCAGGCGCTGATCGACCCGATGAGCCCCGCCCGCAAGCGCCGCATGTTCGACCTGCTGGTGCGGATGGGCTACAAGGAGATCGAGGTCGGCTTCCCGTCGGCCAGCCAGACAGATTTCGACTTCGTCCGCGAGATCATCGAGGACGGCGCGGTCCCCGACGACGTCACCATCCAGGTGCTGACCCAGTGCCGCGCCGAGCTGATCGAGCGCACCTTCGAGGCCTGCGCCGGCGCGACCAACGTGATCGTGCACTTCTACAACTCGACCTCGGTCCTGCAGCGGCGTGTGGTGTTCCGTGCGGACCAGGCCGCGGTGAAGAAGATCGCCACCGACGCCGCGAAGCTGTGCCTGGAGATCGAGCAGAAGTACTCGGACACCAACTGGCGCTACGAGTACAGCCCGGAGTCCTACACCGGCACCGAGCTGAGCTACGCCAAGGAGGTCTGCGACGCGGTCACCGAGATCATCGCGCCGACCCCGGCCAAGCCGATGATCATCAACCTGCCCGCGACCGTGGAGATGGCGACCCCGAACGTCTACGCCGATTCGATCGAGTGGATGAGCCGCAATCTGGCCCGCCGCGATTCGATCGTGCTGTCGCTGCACCCGCACAACGACCGCGGCACCGCCGTCGCCGCCGCCGAGCTGGGCTACCAGGCCGGTGCGGACCGCATCGAGGGCTGTCTGTTCGGCAATGGTGAGCGCACCGGCAACGTCTGCCTGGTGACCCTGGGGATGAACCTGTTCTCGCGCGGCGTCGACCCGCAGATCAACTTCTCCGATATCGACGAGATCCGTCGCACCGTCGAATACTGCAACCAACTGCCGGTGCACGAGCGCCACCCGTATGGCGGCGACCTGGTCTACACCGCGTTCTCCGGCAGCCACCAGGACGCCATCAACAAGGGCTTGGACGAGATGAAGGCGGCGGCCGACGCGGCCGGCTCCGACGTCGACGACATCACCTGGGAGGTACCGTACCTGCCGATCGACCCGAAGGACGTCGGCCGCACCTATGAGGCTGTCATCCGGGTCAACTCGCAGTCCGGCAAGGGCGGCGTCGCCTACATTATGAAGACCGATCACGGGCTGGCGCTGCCCCGGCGGCTGCAGATCGAGTTCTCCCAGGCGGTGCAGAAAATCACCGATGGCGAGGGCGGCGAGGTCACGCCGAAGGAGATGTGGGATGTCTTCGCCGACGAGTACCTGAGCCCGATCCGGCCGCTGGAGCGGATGCGGCAGAAGGTGACCGCGTCGGAAACCGATGGGGGCGTGGACTCCATCGTCGCCGTGGTCAAGGTGGACGGCGTCGAGCAGGAGATCAACGGCACGGGTAACGGGCCGCTCGCCGCGTTCGTCGAGGCGATCGCGACCGTCGGCTTCGATGTGCGCGTGCTGGATTACTCCGAGCACGCGATGTCCGCGGGCGACGACGCACAGGCCGCCGCCTATGTAGAGTGCGCGATCGGCGACAAGGTCGTCTGGGGCGTCGGCATCGCCACCTCCATCACCACCGCGTCACTGCGTGCCGTGGTATCCGCGGTGAACCGGGCCCACTGATCTCGACCTCGGAGTACGGTGAAAGCCGGATGCCCGATCGCGCAACGTGAAGTTGCCGACCCGGGCATCCGGCTCTCGAACTTGTTGGCAGAGACCAGCAATCGGACCACAATCGGCGGCGTGTCTTCCCGGCGCGTCCGCCGTCTACACTGCGGGGCGGGCCGCCGAACCCCGTGCTAGCTTTGACTCGCACTCAAGCGCCGAGCTCTCTGCTCGAATTCCCGAGCAGATGGGGGAACTGTGACTACCAACGACCACAACCCGACCTCTCCGCCCTGGCTGCAGAGTCATTCGGTGGACACGGCCGACGTCACCACCGAGTCCGCCGGAAACGCGGCGCTGGACGAGGCGGGCGAATCGTCGCCCGCCGATGTCTCGCCCGAGCCGATCGGCGACGCCGAAGCGCACGAGTCCGCCACGGCGGATGCCTCGGAAAGGTCCGGATCGGGTCAGCCGCAGGCGCCCGCGCAGCCGGAGCCGGAGCAATTCGCCGGTTTCCCGGCTGGAGCGGGATCGATGGAGCAGACCACGGCGTACCCGCAGGCCGCGGCGCCGACCTATGGACCGCCCGACGGCTTCGTGCCGCCCGGTCCGCAGGAAGTGTTCGCGCCGTACATCACTGGCCAGTTCGCGCAGCCGGCGCCCTACGCGGCGGAGCCGTACCAGCCCGGTCCTTATCAGCAGGATCCGTACCCCTACCAGCCCGGTGCGCCGGTCGGCCCGACCGAGAGCGGTAACCATCCGGTCCAGCCCACCCCTGAGCAGCACAACCAGTCGTATGGCGAGTACCGGCAGGAGATCGGCTCCGACGGGCTGGTCCGGCGGGTCTCGCACGACGAGGCCCAGCCCGATCAGCAGAGCGGCCCAATCTACAGTTGGGCGCCGCCGCCTCCGCCTCCGCCGATGCCGCAGCCCGCGCCGCAGCAGCCGATGTACCAGCAGCCCGGTCCGATGGGGCAGCCGCACATCGGACCGCCGCCCATCGGTCAGCCGCCCATCGGTCAGACCGGACCCACGGGTCAGGTGCCGCCGCCCGGTTGGCAAGGTGAACAACACAATCCGCACCAGCCGCAGCAGCCCTTCCAGCCGCAGCACATGCCGCAGCCGGGGCAGCCAGGGCATTCGGTCAACGACCTGAACCTGCTCAAGCGCGCCCGCAAGGCCCCGCGCAGCGGCTGGCGGCGAGCAGTGCACAAGGCCACCGGCGGCATGCTCAATCCCGGTGAGTCCTCGGCCGACGTCGTCTACCGCGATCTCGTCGAACGGGTGAATCAGCCGGTGCGCGGCGACTATCGGATCGCGATCCTCTCGCTCAAGGGCGGCGTCGGCAAGACGACGACAACGGTGGGCCTCGGGTCGACGTTCTCGACATTGCGTGGTGACCGGGTCATCGCGATCGACGCCAACCCCGACCTCGGCACGCTCGGGCACCGGATACCCCGCCAGACCCGCTCCACGGTCCGCAATCTGCTCGAAGACCCGCACATCACCAGGTACTCCGATGTCCGCGCACACACCTCGCAGGCGCCGAGCCGACTGGAAGTGCTTGCCAGCGAACAGGACCCGGCGGTCTCCGAGGCATTCAGCGAGGCCGACTATCGCCAGGCCATCGGCATCCTGCAGTCGTTCTACAACATCATCCTCACCGACTGCGGCACCGGTCTGATGCACTCGGCCATGGCGGGCGTGCTGGACATGGCCAGCTCGCTGGTGCTGGTCACCTCGCCGGCCATCGACGGCGCCCGCAGCGCCTCGGCGACGCTGGACTGGCTGGACCACCACGGCTACAGCAAGCTCGTCGAACGCACGGTGGTGGTGGTGAACGCGTCGCGGCGGGGCGCCTCCACCGTGGACCTCGACCAGCTGCGCAAGCTGTTTCTCGATCGCACCCGCGCGGTCCAGGTGGTCCCGTTCGACGACCACCTCGCCGAGGGCGCCGAAATCGACCTGGAATTGGTGAGCAAGCCGACCCGGCGGGCACTGCTGGAACTGGCGGCAATGGTGGCCGACGACTTCGTCTACGTCGGCTCCCAGCAGTACCGGCCCGGCCGGCACTAGGAGCTCGAAACTGGTGCGGTCCGGCGCTTATTGCGCCGGGCCGCGACTGTATTGAGTGCCTTCGTCCCAGGACTTCATCGATCACGCCGGGAGTTCGGGTTTCCGCGCCCCAGACGGGTTACCTCGACCCGATCGAACGGCTGCCGTCTCACGCGATCACCGCCATGCAACTTGACCGGCATCGACGCCGGTCGCGGCCATTTACCGGTCCTGCTGCGACTGATCGCGACCTTCGTCGGACACACGCCGAGCTGGTCGGAGTCGTGGCGGTTCGTTCGTTCGCACCCGGCCGCGCTGCCCGCGGTTTACGGTTAGGCGGCGGTAACCGGGGTTGGGTAGCCAGGCCCCGGGTAGGCCGCTTTACAGTGTGCAGTGCGTGTTAACAGGTCCCGAGGCTAGGCAGCAGAGTTGCGCATGGCAGAACAGCGGTGGACCGTGTCGCGGAGGGCAATGCTTCGCGGAACGGTCGCGGCAGGGGTGGCGACAGCGGGGGCTTTGACGGCCGGTGCCCTGAGACCGGCGCCTGCCGTCGGTAGTCCGGGCGGCAGGCGGGTCGCGGTACTCGGTGGTGGCGTCGCGGGACTGACCGCGGCGCACGAACTCAGCGAGCGAGGTTTCGAGGTCACCGTCTATGAACGGCGCGCGCTCGGCGGTAAAGCGCGCAGCATCCCGGTGCCGGGCAGCGGATCGGGGGGACGGCCGGATCTGCCCGGCGAGCACGGCTTTCGCTTCTTTCCCGGCTTCTACCAACACATTCCGGACACGATGCGGCGGATCCCGTTCGGTAGCAACCCGAATGGCGTCTGGAACAACCTGATCGGCGTGCCCGAGGCGCGCTTCGCCAGGCAGGACGGCGACGACTTCCGCCTCCCGCTCGGACCGAAGGCGCGTATCGCGTTCACGCCGGAGATGTTCCGGGAGACGGTCGGCGCGGTCATCAGCACGGCGCTGAAAATATCCGCCGCCGAAGGCATGTACTTCACCGATCGTCTACTGGTCTTCAACAGCAGTTGCGACGCGCGCAGGCTGGGGCAGTGGGAATATATGTCGTGGCGCGATTACGTCGGCGGGCACGCGCGGTCCCACGAATTCCGTGCGCTGCTCTCGCGCACCCTGACCAGCATCATGGTCGCCGCCAAGGAGGACGTGGCCAGCGTCCGCACCATCGGGACCATGGGTGAGCAGTTCCTGGGCAATCCCTTCGAGATCGGCAATGACGGCGCGTTGGATCGGGTGCTGAACGGTCCGACCAATGCGGCGTGGATCGAGCCGTGGACGCAGCGGCTGCGGGATCTGGGTGTGCGGTTCGCGCTCGGCGCCGAGGTGCGCGCGCTCGACGTGCGGGACCAGCGGATCTCGGCGGCTCGGATCGTCGACGAGAACGGCGCCCAGCGCACCATCGACGCCGACTACTTCGTGGTGGCATTGTCCGCCGAGCAGGCCCGCAAACTATGGTCGCCCGATGTCCTTGCCGTGCGTCCGGAACTTGCCGCGATGGACCGGCTGTACGTCGACTGGATGAACGGCATCCAGTTCTATCTGCGCAGGCCCGCGGACATCTCGCGCGGCCACACCGCCTACATCGACGCGCCGTGGTCGCTCACCTCGATCACCCAGAATCAGCTCTGGACACGGAAACTCACTGAATTCGGCGACGGCACCGTGCAGGACTGCCTCTCGGTCGACATCTCCGACTGGAGCACCCCCGGCATGCTGTACGGCAAGCCCGCCAAGGAGTGCACACGCGAGGAGATCGCCCGCGAGGTGTGGGCGCAGATGACCGCGCACCTCGACGACCGCGGCACGGTGCTGCGCGACGACGATCTGCACTCCTGGTTCCTCGACCCCGGCATCACCTGGCAGTCTGATCAACAGCGCAACGCGAACGCCGATCCGCTGTTGATCAATACCGCCGGATCGTGGGAATACCGGCCGGAGTCACACGGCGCCCTCGAAAACCTGTTCCTGGCAGGTGATTACGTGCGCACCAACATCGACCTCGCCACCATGGAGGGCGCCAACGAATCCGCCCGCACCGCGGTGAACGCGCTGCTGGATGTCTCGGGCTCGAATGCCGAGCGCTGCCGGATGTTCACGCTGTATCGCGCGGCCGAGTTCGAGCCGCTGCGCCGGATCGATGCGGACCGCTACGCGGCGGGCCAGCCGAACCTCTTCGACGTCCAGATCTGAGTCCGGCGGGTGTGATCGATCTCCTCCCGCCGAAACGGAATTCGATAGCTCGGCACTGTTCGCCGGTGTTTCAATCGAATTATGCGCGAGACCACCAGCCCTGCCGAGACCACCAGCCCGGCCGAGATCACCAGCCCGGCCGAACTCCGACAACTGCTCGGCGAGGTCATGCCACGCGCCGCGAACAAGGAACGCACCACGCTGCACCCTCGGGACCGCGAATGGATCGCCAACTCACCGTTCGTCGTCATGAGCACCAGCGACGCCGACGGCAACTGCGACGCCTCCCCCAAGGGCGATCCGGCCGGTTTCGTGAAGGTGCTCGACGATCGCACGCTCGCCGTCCCCGAGCGCCCGGGCAACCGCCGGGCCGACGGCTACCTCAATATCCTCGCCAACCCCCATGTCGGCCTGATTTTCCTGATCCCCGGCCGCCGCGAGACGCTGCGCGTCAACGGCCGCGCCCGCCTGGTTCGTGACGCGCCCTACTTCGACGACATGCTGGTCCGCGGCCATCGCCCGATCCTCGCCGTCGAGGTCGATATCGAGCAGATCTTCCTGCACTGCGCCAAGGCCTTCATCCGTAGCCACCTGTGGGAACCGGAGCAGTGGCCGGTCGACACCCTGCCTAGCCATGCCTGCCTGGTCAAAGAGGTGCAGACCAATATCAGCGAGTCGGTCGAGGAACTCGAGCGTTACTACTCGCCGGCGAACTACAATGTGAAGCTCTACCGGGACTGAGACGCGACAGGCGTCACATTCGGTCGATGTGGGGCAATCGGGCGCTGCGCATAGACTCGCGGCGTGGCAGACATATCGGTGCGTGGGCGGGTCGCGCTGTGGGCGGCGGCTGCGGCGTCGTGGGCTTCGCAGAAAGCCGGACGTGGCAAGGGGTCGATGATCGGCGGGTTGATCGCGCTGAAGATCGATCCGACCGTCATGGAGCAGCTCGGGCGCGACAAGCGCACGGTGCTGGTGACCGGAACCAACGGCAAATCCACCACGACCAGGATGACCACCGCCGCGTTGGGCAGCCTCGGTGCGGTGGCCACGCAGGCCGACGGCGCCAATATGGACGCGGGTATCGTTGCCGCGCTGAGCACGCACCTGGGTGCGCCGCTGGCCGCGATCGAGGTGGACGAGCTGCATCTGCCGCATGTCACCGATGCGCTGAACCCGGCTGCCGTGGTGCTGCTGAACCTCACCCGCGATCAGCTCGATCGGGTCGGCGAGATCAATATGATCGAGCGCAAGTTGCGGGCCGGGCTTGCGCAACACCCCGGCACCGTGGTGATCGCCAATTGCGATGACGTGCTGGTGACCTCGATCGCCTATGACCATCCGAATGTGGTGTGGGTGGCCGCGGGCAGCGGCTGGGCGATGGATGCGACCAGCTGTCCGCGCAGCGGCGAGACGATCCTGTGGGAGGGCACGCACTGGCGGAGCACGGGCACGGATTTCCAACGCCCGGAACCGGATTGGTGGCTCGACGGCGAAAAGCTGTGCGGCCCAGACGGATTGCGACTGCCGCTGCGACTCGCCCTGCCGGGGCGGGCCAACCGAGGCAATGCCGCGCAGGCGGTCGCCGCGGCGGTCGCGCTCGGCGCGGACCCGGCGGCCGCGGCGACGGCGACAGGAACGGTGCAGGAGATCGCGGGCCGGTACCGAACCGTGCAGGTCGGCGAGCACACCGCGCGGTTGCTCCTTGCCAAGAATCCGGCGGGCTGGCAGGAGGCGCTTTCGATGATCGAGCCCACCGCGGCCGGGTTGGTGATCGCGGTGAACGGGCAGGTGCCCGACGGCGAGGATCTGTCCTGGCTGTGGGATGTGCGTTTCGAACACTTCGAGGGCGTGCAGGTGGTGGCCTCCGGCGAGCGCGCCACCGACCTCGCGGTGCGCCTCACCTACGCCGGAGTCGAACACACCACGGTGCCGGATCCCTTGCGCGCCATCGCTTCCTGCCCGGCGGGCCGGGTCGAGGTGCTGGCGAACTACACGGCGTTCCGTGATCTGAACCGCGATCTCGAGGGGCGGACGGCATGAGCGAATCAACGGTGCGGATCGGGCTGGTACTGCCCGATGTCATGGGCACCTACGGCGACGGGGGCAATGCGCTGGTGCTACGGCAGCGACTGCGCATGCGCGGCTACGACGCCGAGATCGTCGAAATCACCCTGTCCGACCCGGTTCCCGAGTCGCTGGACATCTACACCCTTGGCGGAGCGGAGGATTCAGCGCAGCGCCTGGCCACCCGCCACCTGCAGCGCTACCCCGGCCTGCAGCAGGCGGCGGCGAAAGGCGCACCGGTGCTGGCCATCTGCGCCGCAATCCAGGTGCTCGGCCACTGGTATGAGACCTCCTCGGGTGAACGCGTCGACGGCGTCGGCCTCATCGACGTCACCACCGCACCCCAGCAGCAGCGCGCCATCGGCGAGGTGACCACCACCCCGCTGCTGCCGGGCCTCACCGCACCGCTGACCGGTTTCGAAAACCACCGTGGTGGAACGACACTCGGCAGCGGCGCCACCGGTCTCGCACGCGTCACCCGTGGCGTCGGCAACGGCGTCGGCGACAATCTCGAGGGAGTAGTACAGGGCTCGACCCTCGGCACCTACATGCACGGCCCCGCCCTGGCCCGCAACCCCGAACTCGCCGACCTCCTACTCGCCCGCGCCCTCGACGTATCGGAACTGGCACCGCTGGATCTCCCCGAGGTCGACCAACTGCGCCGCGAACGCCTGCGCGCCTGAACTCCCGAACGGCCACTGCCCGCAATGAGGCATCCGCCCACATCTTTGCCGCACAGGCAGCCTGACCTCGCCGCCCGAGCAGCTAGATCGCACGCGGGGTAGTCGTTCAACCACGGCCAGCTCCATGATCAACCGACGCCTCGGCCTCGGCGAACGCGCGCAGGCCGTCGGCATCGTGGTCGTTGGCCCGGGTCCGCGTCAGGCGGCAGGATCCACACAATACCGGACCGCCGTTGCCGCGTGAGCGGGAAGCCTCAGGCCGCAGTTCGGACAGGTGAAATCACGCATCCGCTTACACCTCCAGAGGAGCGACTTCGACCGAGACGGTAATGGAGCTCTCCCTGGCATCGGTGTAGATGATGCCGCGCAGCGGCGGCACGTCGGCGTAGTCACGACCCCAGGCCACGGTGACATACCGCTCGTCGGCGAACTGGTCGTTGGTGGGGTCGAAGGCGATCCAGCGGCCGGTCCGGTCGTGGGTGGTATCACCGGGCACCCATACCGCCGACCAGGCGTGTGTGGCGTCGATGCCGACCATACGTTCCCGGCCCGGCGGCGGATCCGTTGCGAGATAACCCGATACGTATCGGGCGGCCAGACCGTGCGAGCGCAGGCAGGCGACACCGATGCGGGCGAAATCCTGGCAGACGCCGACGCGAGCGGCGAACACGTCGGCGACCTTGGTGGACACGGTGGTCGATCCCGACCTGTAGGTGAAGTCGGTATAGATGCGAGTGTTCAACTCCCGCACCGCTTCCAGTAGCGGCCTGCCCGGGGTCAGTGATTCTGCCGCGTAAGCCGTTACCTCGGGGGTGATCTCGGGCGGTTGCAGGTCCAGGGTGAACTCCACCGCCAGCGGTCCGGTGACGACGGTCGGGCGCGCGTTCTCCCATGGTTCGGCGGCCGGGCCCCGCGTGGCCCCGTCGGGAGGGTCCACCTCGACCGTGGATTCGCCGATGACCACCAGCGTCCGATGTTCGGACGTGACATGGAAATACGAGGTGGTGTTGCCATACACGTCGGTGCCGATCGAGCGGTCCGAGGGCACCGGATCGATGGTGATCTCATGCGAAAGCAGCCGCTGCCCTGGGAATTCGCGTGGTGTGAGATACGCGCGTCCGTACGAGCTGCTGACCTCGCCGGAGTACGAGTACGTGGTGCGATGCGCCACCCGATAGCGACGGACGCAACCGCTGCGGCCGATCATTCGACGACCCTGGTGCTGCCCCACATCGGCTGGGTACCCACCGGCAGCGCTAATCTGGTCGTCTCGAACGATTCGGACATCTTGCGCAGCCGCAAGTGCACACCCGCCAGTAGCTCAGCCAGTTCGGTACGCCGGCCACCGTCGTCGGTGACATCCAATTCATCCGGTAGCCTGCACACCCGGCTGTCGAGTCGGCCGAGACCGGTGGTGCCCGACTCGACGAAGTCGGCAGAGAGCTCCGACCACATGCGCCGCACCCGGCCGTCGGAGTCGACCAGCTCGTCGTAGTAGCCGTTCATCGGTCGGCCGCATTCGTCATAGGCCGCGGTGTCCGCACCCTCCGCGCGGTACCTCGCGAATTGTTCGGCGATCTGTTCGCGCACGACGAGTCGAGCGTCGCCCAGCAGCATTGTCTCCGCTCGGACCGTGTCCGCTTCGTCGCGCATTCTCACCGCGCCGACCTCACTTCCGCTGCCAGACGTTGCTCGAGCGCCGGGTGACGGCTGTCCGACCCTCCGCTTTACCGGTCGCTGACCAGTCCCCATACGGGCCCGGCGTAGGTCGAGGATGCCCGGCGCACCAATGTCGGTGGACTGTGCTGCCATCTTTGCACGTAACTCCCCCAGATCGACCCGAGCGGTGGTGGCAGCTCGCCGAGGGTGTGCCACGGTTCGATCGCGCCGCGGACGAGCGCCCAGCGCGACGCAGGGTGTGCGATTGCTGCAGAGCTGCCCGTACGGAATGTTCGCCACGGCGAACAGGCGTAACTGCGCCCGGCCCGCGTTCGCTGTCCCCGTACGCTGGCCGGGTGAACTACGACCACGTCTTGTTGCCGTCCGGTGCTGCTTCGACGCTCGCGGAAGTGGATGCCTACCTGTCCACGCAGCAGGGACTTGCCGAGACGGACGTGGTCGCGGCGATGGCGGCGGAGTTGAACAACCGCAATGCCGAGCTACCGGAGGACGACCACTTTCTCGGTACCGACTCCGTCGGCGGCGCGGCCACCGGCGCGGTGCTGCACGTGCCATGCCCGTACGACGCCATCGGATTCGTCCGCCGGCTGCTTTTCGCGATCGCGACGCCACTGAACTACGCGGTCTACGACCCGCAGCTCGCGTGGCTGATCGACCCGGCCGGGCGCGTGCCGGCCACCGTCACCCACGGCGGCGCGGGCGAATTCCCCTACCTCACGAAAGCTCTTGCGGATCAGTGGGTTTCCGAACTCGCTCCGCCGAACCCGTACCTGATCGTGCAGCGCGCCGACCAGGTCTACATCCAGACCTACCGCGGCGAATCAGGGGCGTTCACCGTCGAATACCGAGATGGCGCCCCCAACAAGCACTTCGGCACCACGGTCGACGACGCACCCACTGTCGCCGCGCTGATCTGGGAGTGGGCCACCGACGACCGCACCCGCATGCAGACCCTCCCCTGGACCCGCGTCGAGTTCTAGCCACCGAATCCGGTTCGTGGTCACTGGTTTTGGACGGCCAACCGGCCTGCCAGGGCGATGAAGGATGCCCCGAAGACGCGGCGCATCCAGGTAACCACGGCCGGGCGGGCGATGACCTGATTGCGCACCGCCGCCGCGCAGGCGCCGTAGACAGCGAACACGGCGAACGTGGCCAGCATGAAGATGCCGCTCAGTTCGAGCATGCGCGCCAGCGCATTCGGCGCACCGGTCGGCACGAACTGGGGCAGGAACGCGAAGAAGAAGATCGTCAGCTTCGGGTTGAGGATGTTGAGCAGCACTGCCGAGGTGATTACCTGCCGCGCCGAGGGCGTCTTGGGCTCTCCCGGTACCTCCTCCGGTACGGCGAGCGCGCCCTTGTCCCGGAAGGTATTCCACGCCATGTACAGCAGGTAGGCGACACCGAGATATTTCAGCGTCTGGAACGCGACAGCGCTCGCATTGAGCAGCGCGGCCAGGCCGGTGACCGCCGCGATCATGTGCGGAATGATGCCGAGCGTGCAGCCGAAGGCCGCGATCACGCTGGCCCTGGTGCCTCGGGATAGTCCGGCCGCCAGTGTGAACAGCACGCCGGTGCCGGGTGTGGCAACGATGACGAGCGTGGTCAGCAGAAACTCGATGCTCATCCCCGACACAGTAACCCGCATCCGGTGGACCGCAACCCCGATTTACCGCGCGCCGACCGACCGCACGGCCAAGGGTCACACCGTCCGCGACCCGGTCGACTACAGCGCGCGACGCCCCGACAACGCGCGGCCGAGGGTCAACTCGTCGGCGAATTCGAGATCGCCACCCATCGGCAACCCCGAGGCCAACCGCGTCACGCTCAGGCCAGGGAAGTCGCGCAGCATCCGCACCAGGTAGGTGGCCGTCGCCTCGCCCTCCGTATTCGGGTCGGTCGCGATGATCACCTCGGTGACATCGATACCGTCCTCCTGATTTCCGATGCGCGCCAACAGTTCCCGAATCCGCAGCTGGTCCGGGCCGACCCCGCTGAGCGGGTCGAGCGCGCCGCCCAGCACGTGGTAGCGGCCGCGGAACTCGCGGGTGCGCTCGATGGCCTGCACGTCCTTCGGCTCCTCGACCACGCAGATCATGGTGCGATCGCGGCGCGGATCGGCGCAGATGCGGCACATTTCGTTGTCGGCGACGGTGCCGCAGACCACGCAGAACTGCACGCCGTCGCGCACCTTCTGCAGTGCGGCCTGCAACCGGTCGATCTCCGGCGGCTCCACCTGCAGAAAGTGAAATGCGATGCGCTGCGCGCTCTTCGGACCGATACCGGGCAGCTTGCCCAGCTCATCGATCAGATCCTGGACCGGACCCTCATACAACGGTTAGGCCCTCGAATCAGAAGTCGGGGAGACCGGGCATGGAGCCGCCCCCGGCCAGCGGGCCGAGCCGATCGGAGGCGAGCCGCTGCGCATTGGCCATCGCATCGTTGACCGCGCCGATCACCAAGTCCTGCAACCCCTCCACGTCGTCGGGGTCGACAACCTTCGGGTCGATGGTCAGCGAAACCACCTCACCGGTCGCCTTGATCGTCACCTTGACCAGCCCACCGCCGACCTGACCCTCCACCTCGGACGCCGCGATCTCGGCCTGAGCCGCCATCACCGCCTGCTGCATCTGCTGCGCCTGGGCGAGTAATTGCTGCATGTCGAACTGACCACCGGGCTGCACGGCTTGCTCCTCTCTGCGGAAAGTGTCGCCGTCCAGCGTAGCCCCGGTTCCGCCGTTCCCAGGATCCGGCCGGTGCGATCGGCTTACCATCGAATGTGATCGGGACGGGTGCGACGAACTCTGGAGACAGATATGAGCACTAACCGAGTACTTTTGCTCAGCGCTGTAGCGCTTTCCCTGGGTTCTCCCAGCGCCTTCCTGGGGGTCGGCTCCCCCACAGCGTCGGCGGACTCCGGTGTCACGGAGGCCTCGGACCCTGATTTCACGGCGGTGGCGGACTACGGTGGCGGCTGCATCCTCTATCCGGACAACCCGGCCGCGACCATCGACTCGCTGCGGTTGCGCTGCGGGCCCGCCCAGCAGGATGCGATCTTTCGCGACTCCCCACGCGGCGACGTGCCGATGGGCGTCACGAACGGGTGGGTGATCGGTCCGCAGTACGCACAGGCGGCGGCCCTACCTTTCTGGATCGGCAAAACCTTCTACACCGGCCCCGACGGCGGCTACCTGATGAACAGAGTCACCGGCGCCGGTATCGAGGCATGGAAAGCCGACGTCTACACCGCGCCCGCCATCCTGGACCATCAGCCTGCGTGGGCGCTGAACTACGACCCCTCCCCGACCCCGCCGGTCTATGACGAGATCCGCGAGATCACGCCCAGCGTGTGGTTCGGCAACTCCTGGTGGCGTGGTTTCTTCCAAACGACGCTGCTCCTGACCTTCGCCCTCGCCTACCCCTAATAGATCGGCGAGATATGTTGCACCACAACACTATCCAGCGTCATGACACCAACCCGGCGACGATGCTGCCGAGCTTCGCCCTCGCATGACCGGGACCGCTTGACTCTCCCCTCACTGGAGGGTGTTCGCTGAGAGGCATGACAGCGACCGTCTCCATCGGGGAGTTCGCCAGGCTGACCTATTTCAGCGTGAAGACGCTCCGGTACTACCACGACATCGAACTGCTCGAGCCCGTCGCGGTGGACCCGGCGTCCGGGTACCGGCGGTACTCGACCGATCAGGTGGCGCAGGCCCATTTGATCCGGCGTTTACGCGAATTGGACATGCCGCTGCCCGAGATCAAGGCCGTGCTCGCCGCCCCCGACGCGGGCGCCAGGGACGCCGCGTTGCGGGCGCATCTGGCGCGGATGGAGGCGGAACTGCAGCGCACCAGGGATGTAGTGGCCTCGCTGCGGTCGCTGCTCGCACCGGCGGCGCCGATCACCGTCGAATACCGCTCGGTTCCCGCGTTCGGGGCCCTCGCGTTCATCGACACGGTCACCCGAGGGGGGATCGATGCGTGGTGCGCGTCGGCGTTCCCGCTGCTGGACCAGACACTGGCGGCAGCGGGTGTGGCGGCTGCCGGTATCCCTGGCGCCACCTACTCGATGGAGTTCTTCGCCGACGAGGCGGGCGAGGTGGTTGCGTTCGTCCCGATCCCCGCGGACGCCCGGATAGACCCGCCCGGGGCACTATCCGTCATCGAACTACCGGCGCGGCGCTTCGCGATCGCCGTGCACAGCGGGCCCTTCGACGACTTCGACCGCACCTACGGCGCGCTGGGCAGCTACGTCGCCGAAAACGACACGGCGCTGGCCGAACCCGTGCGGGAGCTATATGTGCTCGGCCCCGGCGATATCGACGACCCCAACGCTTACCGAACCGAAGTCTGCTGGCCCATCGGCCTGCTGCAGAAATAGGAGAAGCTCGATGCCACTCTCACTCGGACACGTCACCTTCGACTGCGACGACGCGGCCGCGCTCGCCGGGTTCTGGTCCGAATTGCTCGCTCGCCCTGTCGATCCGGACGCGAATGCCGATTTCGCCACTGTCGGAAACAGCGCGGGAATCAAGCCGGTGCTGATGTTCATCAAGGTGCCGGACAAGACGCCGGGCAAGAACGTGATCCATCTCGACTTCCACGCCGCCGATTACCGCGAACAGATCGACCGCGCGATCAGCCTGGGTGCCGAGCACATCGGCGACTTCGACGAGTACGGCGCGAAATGGGTGACGCTGGCCGACCCGGAGGGCAACCTCTTCGATATCGGCGCCGAGTAAACCGATCCACGACATCCGCACCCCGATCGCCTATCGGGGTGCGGTCGTTGGATCAGGCCAGTTCGCGCTGCAGGTTCCCCAGCACCTCGGCCTGAATCTTCTTCAGCCCCAACGGCGCGAAGATGCCCTCGAAGATGCCCGCGACGCCGCCGGCTCCCTTCCAGGACGTGCGCAGCGTGACCTGCGAACCGGAACCGTCGGGCGTCACCGTCCAGGTGTTCACCATCGTCGAGTTCGAATCACGCTCGGTCACCATGGAATCCGACACCGAGACCACCGCATGCACGTTGCGGGTGCGCTTCTCGGTGGCCTGCAGGGTCCATTCGGCCACGGTGCCCGCGCCCTTGCCGCCCTCGATGACCTTGTAGTCGTGGTAGTGCGAGGAGAGGATACGCGGCCGCACCGTCGCATAGTCCGCAATGGCCTCGAGTGCGCGCTGCGGATCCGCCGCGAGGGTGATCGAACTGCTGGCGCTGACCTGTCCCACAATGAGCTCCTTGTCCGGATGCGGTATCTCGACCACCCCCTATCCTGCCCTGTCCCCCGATTCCCCCGACAACCGGACGCCGCTGCGCTACTCTCGCGGACATCTGCCACGCTGATGCGACATCGCCCGGTATATGGTGGCCTGGCTCTACTATTCCCGTTGCAACATATGCGTGACATTTCTCCCTCGTCGGCGATTTCGCGGTGGCTGACCACAGTGGTGCGTACTAGCGTCGAGGAGTGGCAGTGAGTCTGTTGGGGAAGGCCGGACGGGCACCGGCCGCACACGAATCAGGGTTCGCCGCGCACCGAGCGGGCGTAGACAGGCTGTTGGCGAGTTATCGAGCCATACCCGACGACGCCAATGTGCGGCTGGCGAAGAAAACCTCCAATCTCTTCCGGGCCAGGGCCAAGAACACCGCGCCCGGCCTGGACGTTTCCGGGCTGGCCAAGGTCATATCGGTGGACGCCGCGGCGAAGACCGCGGACGTGGCCGGGATGACCACCTATGAGGAACTGGTCGCCGCCACGCTGCCGTACGGGCTCGCGCCGCTGGTGGTTCCGCAGCTCAAGACCATCACCCTCGGCGGCGCGGTCACCGGTCTCGGCATCGAGTCCACGTCGTTCCGCAACGGCCTGCCGCACGAGTCGGTGCTGGAGATGGACGTGCTGACCGGCGCGGGCGAGATCATCACCGCGACACCGGATGGCGAGCACGCCGACCTGTTCCGCGGCTTCCCCAACTCCTACGGCACGCTCGGTTACACCGTCCGGCTGAAGATCGAACTCGAGGCCGTTCAGCCCTACGTCGCGCTGCGGCACGTTCGCTTCCACGACCTGCGCGAGCTGGAATCGACTCTGGCGCAGATCGTCACCGAGCAGGTGTACGACGGCGAGCGCGTCGATTGCCTCGACGGCGTGGTGTTCACCGCGGACGAGAGTTATCTGACGTTGGGCCGCCAGACCGACGAGCCGGGCCCGGTCAGCGATTACACCGACATGGACATCTACTACCGGTCCATCCAGCACGACGCCGCGCAATCCAAGCGCGACCGGCTGACCATCCACGACTACCTGTGGCGCTGGGACACCGACTGGTTCTGGTGCTCACGTGCCTTCGGCGCACAGCACCCGAAGTACCGCCGGTTCTGGCCGAAGCGCTACCGCCGCAGCAGCTTCTACTGGAAACTCATCGCGCTCGACCACCGCTACCACGTCAGCGACCGGCTGGAGGCCCGTCAGGGCAACCCGCCGCGCGAGCGCGTGGTGCAGGACATCGAAGTGCCGGTCGAGCGCACCGCCGACTTCGTCGAATGGTTCCTGCGCGAGATCCCGATCGAGCCGATTTGGCTGTGCCCGCTGCGGCTGCGTGATACCGGCGGCGAATCGGGTACCGCGGTATCGACGACGTCAGAACGCGCTTGGCCGCTGTACCCGCTCGAGCCGAACCGGACCTACGTGAACGTCGGATTCTGGTCGGCCGTCCCGACCGTCGCCGGCCGGCCCCAGGGCGCCGCCAACCGCGCTATCGAGCAAACGGTGACCAAATTCGACGGACATAAGTCCCTGTACTCGGATTCGTACTACGGCAAAGATGAATTCGCGGCCCTCTACGGCGGCGAGACCTACACCGAATTGAAGAAGCGCTACGACCCGGACCAGCGACTGCTGGATTTGTATTCGAAGGCGGTGCAACGCAAATGACTACATTCAAGGACCGTTCCGATGTCTTCGCCGATCTCGGAACCAAGCTCAGCATTGCCGAGATCTTCGAGACGCTGATCGACGGCGAAGTCCCGATCCGATTCACCGCCTACGACGGCAGTGCGACCGGACCCGAGGACTCGGAGTTCGCTCTCGATGTGAACTCGCAGCGCGGCATCAACTACCTGGCGACCGCCCCCGGCGACCTCGGTATGGCCCGCGCATACATCTCCGGCGATATGACCGCCACCGGCGTGCATCCCGGTGACCCGTACAGGATCCTCGAGGTGATCGACGGGCTGAAGTTCCGTCGCCCCTCGGCGCTGGCCCTGGTGACCATCGCCCGCTCGCTCGGTTGGGAGCGGCTGCGTCCGATCGCGCCGCCGCCGCAGGAGACCGTGCCGCGCTGGCGTCGAATCGCGCTGGAGGGCCTGCGGCACTCCAAGACGCGCGACGCCGAGGCCATCCACCACCACTACGACGTCTCGAATACATTCTACGAGTACGTCCTCGGCCCCTCCATGACCTACACCTGTGCGGTCTACGAGGACGAGAAATGGACCCTGGAGCAGGCGCAGGAGAACAAGTACCGCCTGGTCTTCGACAAGCTTCGGCTGAAGGCAGGCGACCGGCTGCTCGACATCGGCTGCGGCTGGGGCGGCATGGTGCGCTACGCGTCCAAGCGCGGCGTCAAGGTCATCGGCGCCACCCTCTCGGCCGAGCAGACGGCGTGGGCGCACAAGAAGATCGCCGAGGAAGGGCTATCCGACCTGGCCGAGGTGCGTCACTCCGACTACCGCGACCTCCCCGAGGTCGGCTTCGACGCCGTGTCCTCGATCGGGCTGACCGAACACATCGGCGTGCACAACTACCCGTATTACTTCGACTACATCAAGAGCAAGCTGCGCGACGGCGGCCTGTTCCTCAACCACTGCATCACCCGCCCGGACAACCTGCGCACTACCAAGGCCGGTGACTTCATCGACCGCTACGTGTTCCCGGACGGCGAGCTGATCGGTTCCGGCCGGATCATCTCCGAAATCCAGAACATCGGGCTCGAAGTGATGCACGAGGAGAACCTCCGCGAGCATTACGCGCTGACCCTGCACGAATGGTGCAAGAACCTGGTCGCCAACTGGGACGCGTGCGTCGCCGAGGTCGGCGAGGGCACCGCGAAGGTGTGGGGCCTGTACATGGCGGGTTGCCGACTCGGCTTCCAGCGTAACGTGGTTCAGCTGCACCAGGTGCTCGGCGTGAAGCTGGGCCCGAACGGTGAATCCGGGCTCCCGCTGCGTCCCTGGTGGACGGCGTAATCGAGTAGTTCCGCTGCCCGCTCAGTCCAGGAGTTCATCCAGGAACAGGGCGGGCAGCGTCGTGTCCGCGAGTTGTTCTGGTCCCGAACGCATTTCGGAGCGCAGCACGCGCAGGATGGCGAGCACTCCGGGTCCGGCGTCCAGTAGGGGACGGGTCCAGCCGAGTTCGGCACAGGTGACGGCCGCGGGCAGCAACAGCCCGGTGGCTTCGCCGACCCAGCCGGAGGCGGCCAGACATTCGGCGAGCAGCAGTCCGGTATCCAATTCGGCACGGGGACGGTTCTGTTCGACCATTCGACCGTGCAGCGCGCGGGCCCGGCGCACCGCCCGGTCGTCGGAGCGGAGCTGGCGTTCGGCGAGCACGCCCCGGATCGCGGCGATCTCTTCCGCCTCCGCCGCCAGCGCGATCGCCCCCGTCATCCGATGTGAATGGTGGATGGCACCGGAGCTGTCCGAGTCGTAGCCGCTCACGAAGTCGGCGACCCGGCGTGCCGCGGTATCCATCGGCAGTCCCAGCCGCAACCGCTCGGCACGGATGTGTGCGGCCAGGCGAATCAGCTTGTTGTCGGCGGCGATTCGGGCGCCTTCGTCGAGCCGGGCGGTGGCCGTATAGAAGTCGCCGCGCACCGCCTTGACCCGGGCGCCGATGACGAAGGTCGAGATCAGGAAATCGACCGGCCCCAGCCTGGTGACCAGCTGGTGGCTCTCGTCGAGCAGCCGATCGGCCGTATCCAGATCGCCGCAGCGGTAATTCACCTCACCGAGCAGCGCCGCGGCCACCCGCACCGCATGTGAGCGCGGACCGGACCGCACGCTCGCGGTCTCGTACGCCTCTTGGAAACACGCCGTCGCAGTGGCAATGTCGAGCTGTTCGTAGGCGGCGGCGCCCTGCACGCAGAGTCCGAAGACGGCGCCGAGCGGATCTTTGGAACGTTCGTGATACTCCGCGGCCCAGTCCTGGATCTCGCGGGCACCGTCGAAATCGAACTCGCACAGACGCACGAACGAAGTCAGGTTCGCGGCGGTCGACACGGTCCAGGCGGGCAATTCGTCGGTCCGTTCCAGACAGTCCGCCACTTGATCGAGCACGCCTTCGGTATGATCCCTCGCGATGGCATCCGAGGCGGCGAGCACCGCGGCCTCACAGCGCTGCCGGATGACATCGGCGTCGGTGGCCGAGCCGCGGGCCAGTGCATTCGACAACCGCCCGAGCGCGGACCGGGCCGCCCCGGACTGTTGCAGGTTGACATTCGCGCGAGCCACCGCCATCAACAGCTCGGACCGCGAAGCGACCTGCTGCATAGGCAGTTTCGACACTGTGCCCAGCAGCGTGGCCAGGCGGGACTTGTCGATCAGGTCCATGCCGCCGCCCTCGACCAGGTCCAACGCCATCGTCAGATCCGTCGCCGCCAATGCGTGATCGACCGACTTACGCAACAGCTGATTCTCGGCATACCAGCGGGATGCCTTGCGGTGCAACGACTTCAGCCGTTCAGGGTTGGCGCGTTCCAGCCGAGCCCGCAAATGTTCGGCGAACAGCGGCTGCATCCGGAACCACTCCGGATCGTGAGCGATGCGCTGCAGGAACAACTCTCGTTGATCGGCCTGCTCCAGCAGGTGCTCACTGTCGGGATCCCCCGACAGCGCCGATGCCAGCGACCCGCTCACCCGCTCGGTCACCGAGATCGACATCAGGAAATCGAGCATCTTGGGTTCGAGGGTGTCGAGCACGTTTTCCGCGAGGTACTCCCGGATACCGTGATTGCCCTCGGACAGATTCGCGATCAAGCTGTCCGGATCGGCGTTTCCGCGCAACGAGAGACTCACCAACTGGATGGCGGCGGGCCAGCCGTCGGTGGCCGTGTAGATCTGCTCCACCTGCTCGTCGGTGAGCGCGAAACCATTGCGCTCCACCAGAATCTGCCTGGTCTCCGCGGCCATCAGCCGCAATGCGGACGACCCGATCTCGATCAGTTCGTCATGCACCCGCATCCGGCTGGTCGGCAGGCCGGACTGTTCCCGGCTGGTCACCACGAAGCGCAAATGGTGACATCCGTTGTCCAGCAACGCTTCCATCGCCTGATGCGCGCCCGGGTCGGTGACCCGATGCCAGTCGTCGATGATCACCACGATGGTGGAACCCCCCGCGTGGATCTCATCGATGAGGGTGGCGATGACGAACGCGACGGCGTCGGCGGGCCGCTCCTCCAGCACCTGGTCGAGTCCCTCGCCGATGTCGGGGCGGACCCGGCGGATGGCCTCGATGAGGTGGGCGAGGAACCAGATCTCGTTGTCGTCGTCGCGGGCCACGCCGATCCAGGCGACCGCGACACCGCCCTCGGTCAGCTCGGCGCGCCACTGCGCGGCCACCGTGCTCTTACCGAACCCAGCCGGCGCATGGATCACCGCGAGCCTGCGTCGACCACCCGCCCGCAGCGTGTCCAGCAGCCGGGGACGCGGGATCGGATCCCGGGCCGGGGTCGGCGGCCGGAACTTTGTGGCCGCCGTCGGCGGCAGCATCGCCACCGTCGGTTCGGTCCCCGCGGGGTACTGCGACACTGCGGGCCGCAGCGTCAGCGGCCAGTTGCGGCGTGCGGTCACCGCGGGCTGCTGGGCAGTCGACGCGGCGCTGCCGTTGACCGCGGCATCGGGTTCCACCGCGGTATCCAGCAACGCCATCTCATCGGGCACTTGGCCGTGCTCGCGCTGCACCCCGCGCAGCAATTCGCCGAACTCGTAGGCCGAGGCCGGGCGCTCGAGCGGGTCGGTGGACATGGCCTGCTCGATCACATCGGCCACGTCGGCCGGGATATCCTGGTCGCGCAGGTCCGGCACCGGCAGCGTGGTGATCCGCAGGAATTGCGCGATCACCTTCTCCCCCGCCTGCCTCTCGAAGGCTGCGTGTCCGGTGAGCAGCGCGAACAGCGTGGCGCCGAGCCCGTACACATCCGAGCGGATGGACGGCTGCGCACCCTTGAGCACCTCGGGCGCGGTGAACGCGGGCGAACCGGTGATCAAGCTGCTCGAGGTCTGGAATCCGCCCGGAATCCTCGCGATCCCGAAGTCGGTCAGCTGCGGCTCGCCGTAGCCGCTGAGCAGTACGTTCGCCGGTTTCACGTCCCGGTGCAGAATCTGGGCGCGATGTGCGCTCTCGATCGCGCCCGCCAGCTTCACCCCGGCGCGCAGCGAATCCGACCAGGTGAGCGGGCCTCGATCGCGGATGAGCTGCTCCAGCGAACCGCGGGTCCAGTAGGGCATCACGATGACCGGCAGCCCGCTGGCGGTGACATCGACCTGCAGGATGTCGACGATGTTCGGATGGCCGGACAACCGGCCCATGGCCTGCTCCTCGCGCAGGAACCGTTCGCGGCTCTCCACGTCGATGTCCGAGGACAGCACCTTCACCGCGACCACGCGATCCAACGTCTGCTGGATGCAGCGGTAGACCACCCCGAAGCCACCCCGACCGATCTCGACCGCACCGGACAGGCCCATCGCCTCCAGTTCGTCGGCGATCCCAATGGGCGCATGTCGCTGCGTGTCCGATTCGGCCGGTGTCGATTCGGGGCTCACTCTGCCCGAACGCATCTGTGGATTCATGTGATCACCTCGAACTCACATCGAATCGGCGTCACCGGCGTTCAAAGGAACACGCTGACTTCGAACATCGTGGCTGCATCTGATGTCCGATCGATATGCCTACGCATACTCCAACGTAGCGCGGGATTACACCCAGCGGGTGGCTTTCACAACAGCGTGGTTTCGGCCCCGTCACCCCTATCGGACGGCCAGCGCGATGATCTGGGTGATCTGGTTCGCGGCAAAGTTGTTGTCGCTGACCAGGACCAGGGTGCGCTCGCCCGAGGGCAGGCGTGGACCCCAGGTCATCCCCTCCACATTGTCGACATCGGTCAGTCCGACGTCGGCAAGATCGACCAGCAGGCGCTTGGTGACCGGGCGGGCGTTGCCCAGCGGTGCGTCCAGCACGTTGGTGGCGGCGCTGGTATCGGCCTCATAGATCCGGATCTTGTTGCCGACGCCGAGCACATAGGACCGCTCCAACACAAGGATTTTCGTCGGGTCGAGCGGGTCGGCGGCCAGTATCGACGCGACACCGTTCATGCCCTGGCCGGGATCGGGCCGGGATTCGGCGAACACCGGCTCTTGGGGATACGCGTACTGGGCGAGCAGCGGACCGAAGCGGGCCTGCACCGTGATCCGCGACATGGCGCCCGACGCTGTGGTCGCGACCGGGCCGTCCTGCAACAGCGGCGCCTCCACAGACGTCACGAACAGCGAACCACCGGCGGCGAAGGTTGCGCCTTCCAATGCCAAGTTCTGCCGCGGACCCGTCGTGGGCAGCGTTCGCTCATTGTTCGGGATCGGCAACTCACCCGCGAAACTGCCGTCGGGGCGCGCGACCCGCACCGAGGTATCGGCGAGCACCGTGTCGGTGCGGTCGCCCTCCTGGGTCCAGTAGAAGTCACCGGTCCACGGGTCGACCCGAATCTCCTCGGGATCCAACGATTTCGGCGCGTATACGGCGCCATCCCTGGTCAATAGCGGCCGCGTTCCGGTGAAGGTCACGGGGCCGACGCCGCTCGCGTCGACACCGAAGCGGGCGGTGTAGAAGCGTGCCGGATTGCGCTCCGAGCGATCGTCGCTGATCAGCACGTATTCGCCGGTACGCGGCTGATAGTCGATACCGGACAGGCCGCCGACGGTGGTGCCGTGGAAGTCCAGATCGTGCGGGACGATCTGCTCGCCGAGCAGGCGGACCGGGGATCCGGATTCAGCGACCGGCGCAGGGGCCGCGGTCGCGGACGGCGCGATAGCTAACGCGACGGTGACGGTGACGGTCGCGGCGAACAGGGTTTGCATACGTCTGGCCACGATCGGCAACGGTATCCATAGTGCCGAGCGCACAGGTTAACGGCATCCGAAATCCGGTCGCCCGGTACGGCCGAAGCCCGCCACCGCGAAAAGCGATGGCGGGCTTCGTCGTTGCGTTTACCGTGCGTGGACTACTTACGCAGCGAGGCCGGGACCTCGAAGCGATCGCCATAGGTCTTGGCGAGGCAGTCGGCCCGAGCCACAAAGGCCTCCTGGCCACCCGGGTAGCCGACGATGAACTGGTGCACGCCACCCGTCCAGGCCGGGAACCCGATCCCGAAGATCGAGCCGATGTTGGCGTCGGCGGTGGTGATCAGCACACCCTCGTCGAAGCATTTCTGGGTCTCGATCGCCTCGATGAACAGCATACGGTCGATCAGATCCTGCAGCGGGACCGTGAAATCGGCGGTGGTCTTGAAGTGATCGCGCAGGCCCTGCCAGATGCCGGTGCGCTTGCCGTCTTCGTCGTACTCGTAGAAGCCGGCCTTCTCCAGGCGACCCGGACGACCCTGCTCGACCAGGTAGTCGATGACGTCCTGCGCCGGGTGCCGCTTCTTGCCCAGGGTGGCGTCGCCGTGCGCCGCGGCCTCCAGGGTCTCCTTGGCGATCTTCTGCATGAGCTTCAGGTTCAGCTCGTCCGACAGCTGCAGCGGCGCGGCCGGGTAGCCCGCCTGCAGTCCGGCCTGCTCGATGGTGGCCGGCTCGATGCCCTCGGTCAGCATGGCGATCGCCTCGTTGACGAAGGTGCCGATCACGCGCGAGGTGAAGAAGCCACGGCTGTCGTTGACGACGATCGGGGTCTTCTTGATGGCGAGGGTGTAGTCGAACACCCGGGCCAGCGCCTCGTCGGAGGTCTTCTCACCCTTGATGATCTCCACCAGCGGCATCTTGTCGACCGGCGAGAAGAAGTGGATGCCGATGAAGTCTTCCTGGCGCTTCACACCGGACGCGAGACCGGTGATCGGCAGGGTGGAGGTGTTGGAGCCCAGCAGCGCGTCCGGAGTGACGATGTCCTCGATCTCCTGGAACACCTTGTGCTTGAGCTCGGTGCTCTCGAAGACGGCCTCGATGACGAAGTCGACGCCCTCGAAGTCTGCGACATCCGCGGTCGGGGTGATCCGGTCCAGCAGCACCTTCGACTTCTCCTCGGTGGTCTTGCCACGCGAGAGGGCCTTGGCCTCGATCTTCTCGGAATAGTTCTTGCCACGCTCGGCCGCCTCGATGGTGACGTCCTTGAGCACGACCTCGTAGCCCGCCTTGGCGGAGACGTACGCGATGCCAGCGCCCATCATGCCCGCGCCGAGCACGCCGACCTTGCGGATCTCCTTCTTCGGGACATCCTTGGGCCGCGAGCCACCGTTGTTGATCGACTGCAGGTCGAAGAAGAACGCCTGGATCATGTTCTTCGCGACCGGGCCGGTCAGCAGCGAGACGAAGTAGCGAGACTCGATCAGCGACGCGTTGTCGATGTCGACCTGCGAACCCTCGACCGCGGCGGCCAGGATGGCCCGCGGTGCGGGCATGTTGGTGCCCTTGAGCTGCTTGCGCAGGTTGGCCGGGAACGCGGGCAGGTTCGCCGCGAACGCCGGACTGGCAGGGGTGCCGCCGGGGATCTTGTAGCCCTTCTTGTCCCACGGCTGCACGCCACCCTCGGGGTTGGCCTTGATCCACGCCTTGGCGGCGGGCACCAGCTCTTCGATCGAGCCGACGACCTCGTTGATCAGGCCGAGCTCCTTGGCCTTGCCCGGGCGGTACTTGTTGCCCTGCAGCAGCACCTGCATCAGCGCGCCCTGGAGGCCGAGCATGCGCACGGTGCGGATAACACCGCCGCCGGCGGGCAGCAGGCCCAGGCTGACCTCGGGCAGGCCGATCTGTACACCCGGTACATCCGCGGCGATGCGGTAGTGGGTCGCGAGGGTGATCTCCAGGCCGCCGCCGAGCGCGGCGCCGTTGATAGCGGACACGACCGGCTTGCCGAGGGTCTCCAGCCGACGCAGCGCGCCCTTGATGGTGGCCAGCTCGTCCATGAGGGCCTGGCCGTCTTGCGGGCCGACCTTCATCATGTTCTTCAGGTCGCCACCCGCGAAGAAGGTCTTCTTCGCCGAGGTGATCACGACACCGGTGATGGTGTCCTTCTCGGCCTCGAGCCGGTCGACGGTCGCGGTCATCGACGTCTTGTACAGCTCGTTCATCGTATTGGCGCCCTGGTTCGGGTCGTCCATCGTCAGTACGACGATGCCGTCGGAATCCTGTTCCCAACCGATCATGTTGGTCTCGCTCACAGCTCTGTGTCTCCTTGTGGAATTGGTGGCGTTCGCGGGGCCCTACGTGGTTACGCAGGCTGCCGCCTCCGGGCCCGTCGCTCGCGTCACCGTGGAATCTGAAGTCTCGGTTGGGGTTAGACGCGCTCGATGATGGTGGCAACGCCCATGCCGCCACCGATGCACAGGGTGATCAGCGCGTAGCGGCCGTTGCGGCGCTCCAGCTCGTCGACCATGGTGCCGGTGATCATCGCGCCGGTGGCGCCCAGCGGGTGGCCCATGGCGATCGCGCCGCCGTTGACGTTCAGCTTCTCGTCCGGGATGTTCAGGTCCTTCTGGAACTTCAGCACCACGGAGGCAAAGGCCTCGTTGATCTCGACCAGGTCGATGTCGTCGAGGGTCAGGCCCGCCGTGGCCAGCGCCTTCTTGGCGGCCGGGGTCGGACCGGTGAGCATGATGGTCGAATCGGCGCCGCTGGTAGCGGTGGCGACGACGCGCGCACGCGGGGTCAGGCCGGACGCCTTCCCGGCCTCTTCGGTGCCGACGAGCACGAGCGCGGCGCCGTCGACGATGCCCGAGCTGTTGCCGCCGTGGTGCACGTGGTTGATCTTCTCGACGAAGTAGTACTTCTGCAACGCCACGGCGTCGAAGCCACCCATTTCGCCGACCACGGCGAAGGACGGGTTCAGCTTGGCCAGGTCCTCAGCGGTGGTGCCGGGACGCATGTGCTCGTCCTTGTCCAGCACGACGATGCCGTTCTGGTCCTTGACCGGGACGATCGACTTGGCGAAGTAGCCGCCGGTGGTGGCCTTGGCGGCCAGTTCCTGCGAGCGCACCGCGTAAGCGTCGACGTCATCGCGGCTGAAGCCCTCGATGGTGGCGATCAGGTCGGCGGAAACACCCTGCGGGACGACGTAGGTGTCGTAGTTGGTAGCCGGGTCGAGCATCCAGGGGCCGCCGTCCGAGCCCATCGGCACGCGGGACATGGACTCCACGCCACCGGCGATGACCAGGTCATCGAAGCCCGAGCGGACCTTCTGCGCGGCCAGGTTCACGGCCTCTAAGCCGGAGGCGCAGAAGCGGTTGAGCTGGAAGCCACCGACGGTGTCCGGCAGGCCGGCCACGGTCACGGAGGTGCGGGCGATGTCCATGCCCTGGTCGCCGACGGGGGTGACGACACCAAGGATCAGGTCCGAGATCCGGTCCTCGTCGAGGTTCGGGAAACGGCCGCGCAGCTCTTGGATCAGACCAACAGTCAGGTCGATCGGCTTCACCGAGTGCAGCGAACCGTTCTTCTTGCCGCGGCCACGTGGAGTGCGGATGGCCTCGTAGATGTAGGCCTCTGTGGTCATATCGGAGTGTTTCCTTCCTTGGGGTGCGGTGGGGCGAACCGGCACCGTGTGTGCGGCGGGGCCGCGGATAACCTCGTCGACCGGCCCTGCGACCGACCGTCCTGACGCTGTACAAAACTCGGCAAGCAGCGGCAGGCATGTTCTAGGCGCCCAGACGCCTGGGCACACCATAGAACTTCGCCATACCTGAGCTCACGCCCACCCGTTCATACTACCGTGGCGTGCGAACTACGGTTAACTTAACGTCGTCGAGGCGGTGGTTGTCAACCGTCCAGCCGGGTGGCGCCGAGCTCACTCTTGAGCAACTCCATGGCGATCTCGTCGGGGTCTCGCCGCTCGCCGGGGGCCACCGGCTCCGCGGATTGCGCGAGCATCTCCCGCTCTTCCTCCGGCGTGGCAGGCGGCGGCACACCGTCGACCGGCGGGTAGTCCACCGGTCCCGGGTCATCGGGTAGGTCGGGGAAGTCCGGCGGCGGAATGTCGTCGTCGCCCTCGCGTGGCCGCAGGTCCGGGCTCGGACTCGGGCTCGGTCGTTGGGCGCCTGCGCCCGCCGCGGCGTCGGACACCGCGCCCCGCGCCTGGCTCGGTCGCGAGAATCGCGGCGGCGCGGCGGCATCCGAGCCACGCCCGGCCGCGGCGCCAGGTTCACGTGCGGGCGCATTCCCCGAGTCACGTCCGGCCGCGCCCCGCGACCTACCGGCGGCGGTCCCGGCCGTAGGTCGCGGCGCAGGCGCTCCGGCCTCCCACCGCACCTCGTGATCGCGGCCGAGCACGGCGCGCACCGCCGATCGCACCGCCTCCAGATTGCGCGGATCCGACAGCCGTTTGGCCAGCGGCGCATGCTGATGGGCGAACACGATCACGTTCCCCTCCAGCCGCGACACCGACGCCCCGGACAACAACGCCTGCACCGTCGGCCCGAACTCGCGGACCTTCGCCCGAATGTCCGCCCAGGCGGCCTCGACCTTCCGCAGCAAATCCGCGCCCTGCTCGGCCGGCGCTGCCTGATCCACCGGCTCCGCCGCTGCGAGCACTTCCGGCTCGGCCGCATGCACCGTCGGCAAGGGCGCCGAAACCAGCTGCGCTGCTTCGGTTTCCGGAGATGCCGCGAAAGCAGCGGCATCGGGTTTCTCGGTGACCGCGGCCGGTTCACCTAGAGCGCTTGGTTCGGCGGCAGGGGTCCGTTCCGCAGCCTGAGTCGGCTCGACCGCCCGGGTCGACTCGGCGATGGCAGTCGGCTCGACCATCGGCGTACGGTCGGCGACCGGGGCAGGTTCGGCGCCGGTGGACGGCTCGTCAACTGACGTCCGCTCGGCGATCGGGGGCGGCTCAGGAGCCGGATCCGGCTCGGCGACTCCCAGACCAGGGCCATCACTGGCGGCGCGGGTCTCGCGGCGGGCGGCGGCCAGCAATTCGGCCCCCCGCCTGCGCGGAGCGCTGGGAGGCGACGCTTGCGCTGGGGCCTGACCGGTCGACACAGCAGCGGGCGCCGGGGTGGCGGCCGCCGCGGGCGCGGTCGCGCCGCTCGCGATGCCGCGCTCGAGTTGTTCGATGCGCTGCAGGGTGGCGGATTCGGCGTCCGAGACCGAGGGCAGCAGCATGCGGGCACAGATGATTTCGAGCAGCAGTCGGGGGGCGGTGGCGCCACGCATTTCACCGAGGCCCTCGTGCAGTAGTTCGGCATGCCGGGCCAGGGTGGCCGGGCCGAGGCGTTGCGCCTGGTCACGCATGCGCTCGAGTACATCGCCGGGTCCTGCGACCAGGCCGCGGTCGACGGCGTCGGGTACGGCGCGCATCAGGATCAGGTCACGCAGGCGTTCCAGCAGGTCGACGGCGAAGCGACGCGGGTCGTGCCCAGCCTCCATGACCCGATCGACCGTGCCGAACAACGCCGCGCCATCGCCGGTGGCGAGGGCATCGATCGCGTCGTCGATCAGCGCGACATCGGTGACGCCGAGCAGGGAAACCGCCCGCGGATACGTGACACCCTCCGGGCCCGCACCCGCGAGCAGTTGGTCGAGCACGCTCAGGCTGTCGCGCGGGGAGCCGCCGCCCGCCCGAATCACCAGCGGATACACCGCCTCCTCGACGGGGACCTGCTCCTGCTCGCAGATCTTCCCGAGCAGTCCACGCATGGTCGCCGGGGGCAGCAGCCGGAACGGATAGTGGTGGGTACGGGAGCGGATGGTCGGCAACACCTTGTCCGGCTCGGTGGTGGCGAAGATGAAGATCAGGTGCGCGGGCGGTTCTTCGACGATCTTCAGCAGCGCATTGAAGCCCGCCGTGGTGACCATGTGCGCCTCGTCGACGATGAACACCCGGTACCGCGACTCCGCAGGCGCGTAGAAGGCCCTGTCACGCAGTTCGCGGGTGTCGTCGACACCGCCGTGGCTCGCGGCGTCCAGCTCGATCACGTCCAGGTTTCCCGGACCGCCGGGTCCGAGCGCAACACAGGACGGGCAGACGCCGCATGGCTTCGAGGTCGGGCCCTGCACACAGTTCAGCGACCGCGCGAGAATGCGGGCCGACGAGGTCTTGCCACAGCCGCGCGGACCGGAGAATAGATAGGCATGAGTGATTCGGCCGGTGTCGAGCGCAATGCTGAGCGGATCGGTGACGTGCTCCTGACCCACTACCGCAGCGAATGTTGCCGGTCGGTATTTCCGGTACAGAGCCACGGCCCGAGGCTACCGGCGAGCACCGACAAAGAACATTCCCGCCGACCCGCGGACCCGGCGCGGCGCGGTACCAAGAGATTTCCGACAGTAGATGTGATGCAGATCACAATCTGCAGGATCCTTTTTTAACCCCCCTTGATCAGCGACGAAAGTGGCAATACCCCAGCAATCACCTGCACGACGGGGGTCGAATCGGGAAACTTGACACTTGACCACCTCCTTATCAAGTTTTAAGTTGAACTTTCACCCTGGTTAGAGGCTCATTTCCAGAGATAACGAAACCGTCAAGGTAAGTGACACCGAGGCAATCGGCTGGCTACCGTGGTTATCGGCGACTTCGGTAGCCAAACCTTCATCAGGTTGGTGGCCCCGGCCGGTCCCTCATCCCGACCGGGGCACAACTACAAATTCCACGCTTCCACCGGAGGGCTGTTCTATCGTGCCGTCGTGTGACGACATTGCCGTCGCCTGGCTTTCGAGCACCGACCTCGCCGACGACCACGCCGCTGTCGATCTGCTCAGCCGCGCCATCAGCCCGCAGGACTTCGCGATCAAGCGCGACGCGCTGCCGGTGGCCGCCGCTGCCGATCCGGCGACCGCCGCGGCAATCCTCGAACTACTCGAGCGTGGCCAGGTGCCGACCATGGCCGCCATCCGGACCCTCACCGCGCAGAACGAGATGCGCCGCGAGGCCACGCGTATCGAACGCCTGGGCCGGCGGGCGCAGCGCAGCATCGATGACTTCGGCCGCGTCCTCGCCCAGCTGGCCCACGACCACTGGACCGAATACGGCGCCGGGCCCATCCGCCGCGACGTACTGCAGTCCGAACCGGTGATGACGCTGATCCGGGAACGAATCGGCGATATCGCGCCCACCGCAGTGAAACACCTCTGGCTGATCGAGCGCGCCCAGCGCGCGGGCTGGATCGCATCCAACCCCGAGCCCGGGTCACTCTGCGCCGCGAGGCGTTTCCATGCCGCCAAGTATGGCAACCGGGTCTCACTGCGACCGGTCAACGTCATCGGAGCCATCGTCGCGACCTTCCTGGACGAGCACCTGACCGAACATGACCGACCGCCGCGCTGGTCGACGCTCGCCCACGACCTGCGCGACGACCGTGGCCGCCGGATCTTCCACGACACCGCCGACGCCCGGACCCAGCAGCTGTGGCTGACCACCGCCGAATGGATGGCGGTACGCGATGAACTCCCGGTTCCCGGCCGTCGCGGTCTGCGGGCGGTTGCGCGCAAGTCTCGACGCTGACGCACCCTGCTGTACTGGGCTGACGCACCTGCGGTGGTCGGGCGGGCAGTGAGCATTCGGTAATTTCCTTGCAACGCATTCCTGCGTGAAAGGAGTTACCCGTATCTTCAACCATCGATCCCGCGGCCACCGCCTGGCTGCTCATCAGTACAGCCCTGGTGCTGCTGATGACGTCGGCGCTGGCCATTTTCTACGGCGGGATGGTGCGCTCGACCGGCGTACTCAACATGCTGATGATGAACTTCATCGCGATCCCCCGTGGTCTGGTTGCTCGCCGGATACAGCCTCGCCTTCAGCGGCGATGCGGGCGGCGGCTTGATCGGGAACTTGGACCACTTCGGGATGGCGGGCATCGCTCCGAACGCGGTGCACGGGTCGGTGCCGGAATTGCTGTTCGCCACCTTCCAGCTGACCTTCGCGATCTTGACCGCGGCACTGGTCAGCGGCGCGATCGCGGACCGCGCGAAGTTCTCCGGCTGGATGGCGTTCGTGCCGCTGTGGGCGCTGGTGGTGTATGTGCCGATCGCGCACTGGGTGTGGGCTCCGGGCGGTTGGCTGGCGTCCTTCGGCGCGCTGGACTATGCGGGTGGTCTGGTGGTGGAGATTGCCTCCGGCGCGTCCGCGCTGGCGCTGGCGATCGTGCTCGGCCCGCGCATCGGCTTCAAGATCGACGCCATGCGCCCGCACAACCTGCCCTTCGTGCTGCTCGGCGCGGGTCTGCTGTGGTTCGGCTGGTTCGGTTTCAATGCCGGATCGGCGCTGTCCGCCAATGGTGTTGCGGCAGCGGTATTCCTGAACACGCTGGTCGCGGGCTGCCTCGGCATGCTCGGCTGGCTCGTTGTCGAGCAGATCAGGGACGGGCACCCCACCACCTTCGGTGCGGCCTCCGGCGTGGTCGCGGGTCTGGTCGCCATCACACCGTCCTGCGGTTCGGTGAACACGCTCGGTGCGCTCGTCGTCGGACTCACCGCGGGCGTGGTGTGTTCGTTCGCGGTCGGCTGGAAATTCAAGGCGGGCTATGACGATTCGCTCGATGTGGTCGGTGTGCACTTCGTCGGCGGTATCGTCGGCACGCTGCTGATCGGTCTGCTCGCCAACCAGGTGATGACCGGCGGCGTCGAGGGCCTGTTCTACGGCGGCGGTCTGGCTCAGCTGGGCAAGCAGTTGGTGGGCGTGCTCGTCGTCGCGGCCTACGCCTTCGGCGTGACCTTCGCCCTCGGCAAGGGCATCGACCGCGTCATCTGCTTCCGAGTGACCGCGGAAGACGAGACCGCGGGCATCGACTTCGCACTGCACGCCGAAACCGCGTATGCCGAAGGCGTGCACGGCCATTCACCGCGACGCTTCGGCGAGGGATACTTCGGGTTCCCGCACGGCGGCCCGACCGACCAGGATCGCTGACCGAAAGCACCAATAGCGCCAACGCCTGGCTGACGCGGTGTGCAAAATGGCTGTTACGCCGACATCCGGTCAGTTCACCGCGTTGGCCGGCGCCGTGAACGTATTGCACTGTGCCGCACGGTTTTTGTCCACACCCGTCTCGAACCAGGCGCCGCCGTTCTCGGCGGTGCCGTGATCGCGCATATCGCCGCGCTGGTCACCGCGGCCGTGCGCGTCGCGGCGAGCCAGGGTGATCTGTGCGGGGGTCAGCGAACCACCGCCGGACGACGAGGCCATGTACATGCCGTCGAAGCAGTTGGCCTGCAACTCGACTCGGCGCGAGAGCTCCAGGCCCTTGTCGCTGCGCGCGCCCGCGTCGACCCGATCGCTGTTGGCCTTGCGCAGGATTCCGGACATCGCCTGCACGTGATGGCCGTACTCGTGCGCGAACACCGACAGGTAGACCACCCAATTGTCTTTGAACAGGTCGGTCTGCAGCTGACTGATCGGCATGTAGACGGTCTTGTTCGCCGGGCAGTAGAAGGCGGCGAAATTACTGGTGGTGCCGGTGCACGGGGTGGTGATGCCCGCAGTGGTGGCGCTGACATTCAGCAGCGGCGACTGGAACGGCAGATTCGCCTTCTCCAGCACCGGTTTCCACGCCGCCTCCAGGCAACCGGCGGCCGTCTCGAAGAACTTGCGCGCGGTATCTACCTGGGTGCCCCACGGCGCGTAATTGCACCGCGCCGGAAGCAAAGTCGCGTTGGGATCGGTCACCAGCGGGTTGGATCCGGTCTCGGCGCGGCCTGCCGCACCGTTCGGATCCGGGGTGAAGGTGAAGCTCGGCGCGGGTCCCGACGAGTCGGTGCCGACCGTGCCTGTGGTCACCGCAAACCGCACCAGCGCACCGGCGATCAGGAACACCACGACCAGCAGCAAGGTGACAAAGCCGCCACCACGACGCTTGAGCGGCGGGCCGGGCGGACGACCGGGCGGGCCGTAGGGCATCGGCGGCGGCATTGGCTGCCGGTATCCCGGCGGCGAAAAGCCCGGCGGCGGAGCGTATCCGGGCGGCGGGCCATACGCCGGCGGCGGGCGATAGCCCGGCTGCTGTCCGTAGCCGTACCCAGGGGGCGGCGGAACCGGGCGCCCACCAGGCGGAACCGGTCCATAACCGTACGGTGGTTGTGTCACTCCCCCGTACCCCCTCATCTCATGATCGCCGACAGCCGCTGACGCAGAATAGCAACTTGTCTAGAGTAGGCAGCCATGCTCACTTTTCGGGGGGGCGCCGCAGGCGCGCTGATTCTCGCCACCGCGGGAATGATCGCGGCCGCACCAGTTGCCCACACGGAGCCCGCAACCAACGGCGTGACCATTACCGCCGATCTGAAACTCAGCAGGCAAGGCGTCCTGGAGGTCACCGAGAAGGTGGTCGTGCCGCCCGAGGGCGAGTTCAAGATGTCGCTGCCACTGCGCCTGCAGGTGGGCAAGGATGTCGAACGCGTCTTCAAGGTCACCGATGTCGCCGCCCAGGGCGCGGGCACCACGACGGAGGCCAACGACCAATTCACCATCGTCGCCAAGCCAGGCGAGTCCACCTTCAACTACGCGATCCACGGCGCGGTCAGCGAGGCGCCGGGGACCCAGGTCTTCCACTGGCTCGGGGTGATCAATGCCGACGTCGCCTCGATCAGCGCGTCGCTGATCAGCCCGAGCTACGAAATGGGCATCGTGGACTGCAAACTCGGTCCGCCCACCAATGCGCGCAAATGCAACGACGTACAGGTCGAGGCGGACGGCGCGCTGTTCCTCGAGGAGTCCGACCTGCATAAGGGCGACTCCATCGACCTCACCCTGCAGCTGCCGCCCGGCACCGTGCCGACCAACGCCGACATTCGCGACGGCAGCGCGTCGGGCCCCTTCGCCGTCACCACACCGGTGCTCGTCGCGTTCGGCGTACTGCTGCTCGCGCTCGTCGGAATGGCCGCGTATGTGCTGAAGGCGCGCCGCGAAAACGCAGCGGCGGGAACGGGTTCGGACACGATCGATCCACTGCTGCGCGAGGGCGATCGGGTGCAGTTCACCTCCCCCGACGGCATCCTGCCCGGCGAGGCCGGATTGGTGCTCGACGAGCATGCCGATCCCGCCGACATCGCGGCCACCGTGGTAGATCTCGCGGTGCGCCGGTATCTGTGGATAACTCCGATCAGCGTCTCCGACTGGCGGATCAATCGCGTCAACGCGCCCGACGACCAGCTGCGTGATTACGAGAAGGCGGTCTACTGGGCGCTGCTGCCCGAGGGCACCGATTCGATCACTGTCGCCGACCTGCGGGCACCCGGCCGCGTACCGGCCGAGCCGGTGCGCAAGGCCATGCTCGCCGACGCGGTCGCCCGCGGCGCGTTCGTCGGACGGTCCGGCCTTGGACTGCCGGTCTGGGTGGGCGGTGGCCTGATTGTCGCGGGCATCGCCACGACCATCGCACTCGCCACCACCTCCGGGCACGCCCTAGTCGGCGTCGCGATCCTGCTCGCCGGCGTGGCGACCCTGCTACTGCCGCGCTACTTGCCGGTCCGCACGGCGCGTGGCCGGGACCTGGCCGGACAGATCCGCGCCCTCCAGCGCGGACTGGACGCGACTGCGCGCGAACACATTCCACCCGCCGATCAGGAACTGGTGTTCTCCAGGGCACTGCCGTTCACCGTCATCAGCGGCCGGGCCGACAACTGGGTGCGCGCCTTCCGCGACCTGAACCCGGCCGCCGATTCGCAGCCCGGCATCTACTGGTTCGGCGGTTTCGAACGCGACCGCAACCTGCAGCGCTTCGCCGCCCACTTCCCGTACTTCATCACCGCGCTCGAGGGACTCTTCGGAACGTCCGGCGGCACACGGTAGTCCGGGCGTTCCTCGCCCGATTCCACTGCCACACAGACCAGCTGACGGCCGGGCAGTTGCCCAGCCGTCAGCCTCTCCGCGGTAAGTCGATCAGTCGACCGCCGCGGCGCGCCGCATGGCGGACAGCGGGTCCGCATACAGAGCGCTGAGCGAGGTCACCACGGCGGCGAATTCCTGGACCTTGCGGCCAAATCCGCTGATACGGATGTCGGTGGGCGGCAGGCTGGAGGACTGCTGGAAGGCGCGCGCCACATGGGCCACGGCCGGGCGGTACCCGGTGAAGGCCTGACCACCGAGAATCACCCGGTCCGGATTGAGCATGTCCCGCACCAGCGCGACGGTCTGGCCGAGGATGGTGGCCCGCTCCGCCAGCAGTTCACGCGCAGGCTCGGAGCCCGCCTCCGCCGCCCGATACAGATCGGCGATAGTCGAACCCGCGGTGCCGTTGTAGGCCGGGATGATCCCGCGCCCGACGGCCCTCGCGTGCAGCGACCGGTTACCGACGGTCACCTCGAGGCAGCCGCGCCTGCCGCATGGGCACACCACATCGGAGCCGGTCGGCAGGTGCGCGATGGAACCGGGCCCGTTGCTGGGAGTGTGCACGCGGCCGTCCAATGTGACCGCGACACCGGCGGTTTCGCGGACGTAGAAGTACAGGCTGCTGGCCCGCTCCGGTCCGAAGGGACGACCCTGGGCCGCCGCGTCCCGCAATTCCGGGGTCGGCAGCAGCAACTCGGAGGCGGCCATGGCCTCGACGTGCGGCGCTACCGAAACGGGTAGCTCGAGCACGTCGCCGAGGACCGCACCGACGGGTACGCCCTTCCACTCGAGCTTGGGGTGGTCGACCACCCCGGTGAGCGGGTCGACCCGGCCGCCGATCGCGACACCTGCCCAGAGCGGTTTGCGCCGATGCCAGCGCTGCAGGAAGGCCCGTGCGCTGCGCGCGACGGTGGTGGTCGCGAAGTCCTGCCCGGTCTGCGGGGTGGCGATCGCCAAGCCGCCGAGGATCCGGCCGCGCAGGTCGGCCACGACGATCTTGGTGACCGCGGCGCCAATGTGGATGCCGAGAGTCAGGTACGCCTCGTGGTCGATCTCGAAGGGCACCCGCGGACGCCCCACCGAACCCGATGCGGTCAGGTCGGGGCGCTCGCGCAGCAGCCCGGCGGTCAGCATCGCGGACACCTGACGGTTGACCGTCGCGATGCTCAAACCCGTTGCGCGCGCGGCATTATCGCGGGATATCGGGCCGCCGGTCGCGGACCGGAGCACGGCCGCCGCCGGGTTGTCGGCGATGCGGAGTTCCGGCGCGACGACGGGGCGCTGAACACGAACACGACCGGTGGCAACCCGCGAAACGGGTCGCTCGAGAATGGGGAGGGACATATGAAGATTCCTTGCCGAAGTCCCGGGCTGCGGGACGTGCCTACATGTGTGGCGACGAGGCAGCGAGCGAGCCGGAAAACGGTTCAGCTGCGGCGGCAGGGACAACACAGTTCGCGTGTCAATGGCAGCCGCAAGCCCAGCGCGGCGGTCACGTACGTGACCCGCAGAGCGGTGGGGCGACTAGCAGACATGGGGTCAAAGTTAACACCGAAACCCCCGCTCACCAAGCCCCCTCGACGCGCGCAGCGGTCCCCGAATCGGGGTTTTACACCGAAAACCTTGCCCCACATAATGTTCCGATCCGCTGTGGCCCAGCGCACGATTTGTCCAGGAAAAACCTGTCCAGGAAAAACCGAATGGGGCCGCCGATACCCGGCGACCCCATCGGGTGACTGCTCAGCCCCCTACGCGGCTTCGGCGGCCAGTTCGCGCCGGGTCAGCAGCGCGGTGGCCGAGGCGAGCAGTCCGACCAGCGCGACCACCGCGACCAGGTACAGGCCGGGCCGGTACTGGGCGATGCTGGTGGCGGCGCCACCGCTGATCAGGCCGGTGACGACGGCCAGCACGACCGCGCCGCCGATCTGACCCGAAGTCTGTACCAGACCCGAGGCCAGTCCCTGCTCGTGGTCGGCGATGCCGTCGGTGGCCTGGACCATGACCGAAGAGAAGCCGAGCGCGAAGCCGAGGCCGAGCAGCAGGAACGCGGGCAGGTAGTCCACGACGTAGTTCGGATCGGCGCTGCCGCCGAGAGCCAGGAACCACACGTACCCGAGCACGAACGAGGCCATCGAGGCGATGATCATCGGGGTGGTGCCGAAGCGGTCGATGAGCTTGCCCGCGATCGGCGAAAGGATTGCCACGATGATGCCGGTGGGCGCCAGCGCCATCTTCAGCGGATCCCAGCCGAGGGTGTTCTGCAGGTACAGCGACACGATCGTCTGGAAGCTGATGTAGGAGCCGAAGATTGCCAGCGCGGCCAGGTTGGCCCGCACGATGGACTTGACCCTGAAGATGCTCAGCCGGACCAGCGGGTGCCCAACCCTGTTCTCTACCACGAAGAACGCGCTGAGCAGTGCGACCGCGATGACAGCCGTCGCGACAACGCTTGCGGTGAGGCCCTTTTCGGGTGCAGTGACGATGGTGTAGACGGCGGCGAGCATGCCACCGGACAGCAGCGCGGCGCCGGCGAAGTCGATGCGGCCCTGCTCCTTCTCGATGTTGCGCGGCACCACGAAGTAGGCGGTGGTGACGACACCGGCGACCACAATCACCGGGACGTAGAAGGTCAGTCGCCAGTCGATGCCGGTGAGCAGGCCGGAGACGATCAGGCCGGAGGCGTAGCCGGTCGCACCGAAGACGGTGAAGATCGACAGCGCGCGGTTGCGGTCCTTACCTTCCTTGAAGGTGGTGGTGATGATCGAGAGCGCGGCCGGTGCGGTGAACGCGGCGGCGACGCCCTTGACGATCCGGCTGGCGATGAGCAGTCCACCGTCGTCGATCAGACCGCCGACCAGGGAGGCGGCGCCGAAGACGACCAGGGCGGTCAGGAAGACCTGGCGCCGTCCGAGCAGATCGGCGGCTCGTCCGCCGAGCAGCAGCAGGCCACCGTAGCCCAGGATGTAGCCGTTCACGATCCACTGGAGGCCGGCGGTCTCCAGGTGAAGTTCGGAGCCGATGGACGGCAGCGCAACGCCGACCATCGACACGTCGAGTGCGTCGAGGAACATCGCCAGACCGGCGACGAACAACACGGCCCACAGCTTGGGCCCCCAGCGACCGGGGGCGTGTTCGGCAGACGAGGGAGCTGTCTGGTTCTCGAGTGGTGTAGCCGTCAAAGTCACGTCGGTTAATTTAGATGCACCTGCATTAATTGTCAATGCATCTAATGTGGGCGCACAAACCTCCTGGTCGGGCCAAGAATGCGGCAGGCCCCGCCCAGTCGAGAGGACTGGGTAGGCCCCGCCCAGTCGAAAGGTACTGGGCGGGGCCTGTTTCCGCGGCGGTGGCCGCCGCGGGTGCCGGTTCGGTCTACTTGGCCGGAGCCGGCTGAATAAACGGCTGATTGATGGTGGTGAAGTATTGGATCGCCGCACCGATCGCCACCGGCGCGGTGATGAAGATCTGACCGGCCAGGGTGCCGATCGCGCCGACGGCGATGATGCCGCCGATGCAGCCGATCACCGCGGCGGGCAGGAACGCACCGAACAGGCCGACGATGGTCGCAGCGGCGACCGTCGCGCCGGCGATGCTGCCGAGCGCGCAGCCGAGGGCCCCGCCGCCAAGACCGCCGACCATGGTGCCGACCGTGGCGCCTGCGCTGATCGTGTCCTTCAGGCGGTTCCAGGCAGCCTGCTCACGGTCGTAGGGGGTCTTCCACGGTGCGGTGTCCTCGAAGGGCAGCGCGACCGGCTTGTAGACCGCCTTGGCCGGGTCGATCTGCGGGGTGAGCGTCGCGGTGCGGCCGGAGATGTCGGCGGCGATCGGGAACTCGAAGTCGTCGATGCGCAGGTGCAGCGGGGTGCCCGCGACAACGTTGCCGTTGGCCGCCTTGATCTTCAAAGCGTCGTCCTCGACGACGAGCGAGCCCGCATCGGTCGTGATGATCGACGATGCCTCGGTGGACTGGGCTGTGAAATTAATTGCGTCGCTGCCCTTTTCGGGAGCCGGTGCCGCGCCGGAGGTGCCCGCAGCGACCCCGGTCGCCATGGTCACCAGCGCCGCGACGACGGCAAGCTTCCTCATCCTCATGTACTGCATCCCTCATCTCAGGTAGAGCTTCTTCCGAGGCAAAGCATCAATGAGGTATCGATCGAGGACGAGGGAAAAATGCAGGCAGATTCCAACTACGCAAATCGGGCGCAACCGAACCGGGCCCAGTGGGCAGCCTGCTTTGCTCCTACTTTGCCGCGGCCTTCATCTGCTTTTTGAACGCCCGCACTTCCAACAGCGACTCGGCGTCCACGATGTCGGCGGCGGAGCGGCGCGACCCCTTTTCCGAGTAGGCCCCGGCAGCCGTCTTCCAGCCCTTCGGTTCGACTCCGAGCTGTTTGCCGAGCAGCGCAAGGAAGATCCGCGCTTTCTGATCGCCGTAGCCAGGCAACGCCTTCAGCCGCTTCAACACTTCCTTGCCGTCCGGATCGCCTGAGGTCCAAATCGCGGCGACGTCGCCGTCGTAGTGCTCGACCACGTACTTGGCGAGCTCCTGCGTCCGACGCGCCATCGACCGCCCGTAGCGGTGGATAGCGGGCGGCGTCGCACAGAGTTCTTCGAACTCCGCGGTATCGGCCTCGGCGATCCGATGGATGTCCAGTCCGCCCATCCGGTCGGCGATCTTCTTCGGACCGCGGAAGGCATGTTCCAGCGGGAACTGCTGATCGAGCAGCATGCCCACGAGCAGGGCGAAATCATCCTCGGACAGCAGTTTGTCCGCTTCGGGGTCCTGCGCCAGGCAAAACTTGCGACTCATCGCCGATCCTCCTGTGCCAATGTGCTCGACTGCTGTCGATCATCTCACTTGGCGACGACGGTGGTCCCGGCCACCTGGATCGGCACCATGACCGAATCATGACGCACCCCACAGACCTGTCGTGCGATGAGATAGGGTCGCGCGTAGGCTCTCGGCCATGCCTCAGACGACGGCCATAACGAGGGACGGAATCGGACCCATGGATACGCTCGGGTTACGCCCGGACCGCTTCGACAGCGCGGGCCGGGATCAGTTAGTCGATGTGCGCGATCTACAGGCCACACTGCCGGGAATCCGGCGGCTGCGCAACTGGGCCCACGACGCACTCGCACTGCAACCGGGCGAACACGCGGTCGACATCGGCTGCGGCTCCGGTTCGGAGGTGCTTGCCTTCGCGGATGCGGTCGGGCCGACCGGAACCGCGATCGGCGTCGAGCCCGACCCGCATCTGCTCACCGCCGCCGAACGCCGCGCCGCCCAGGCCGGGTCACCGGCCAAGTTCCATTCCGGCGACGCCTACGGCTTGCCCTTCGGCGCGGACAGCTTCGACGCCGCCCTGTGCGAGCGGGTGTTCCAACATCTGACCGCGCCGATCCGCGCTGCCAACGAGATCGCGCGCGTGCTGCGACCCGGCGGCCGGGTCGTAGTGGTGGACAGCGATTGGGGAACGGCGATCGTGCATCCGGGCGACCGGCAGGTCGTTCGCGAGGTCGTCGACACGCTGGTGTCGGCGACCACCAACCCGTTCTCCGGGCGCAGGCTGCCGGGATTGCTCACCAAGGCGGGCCTGGTGATCGACGAGATCGGCTCGCACGCCCTGGTACAGGACCGGACCGTCGGAGCGGGTTCGCTGGTCTCTCGCATCTCGGCAATGGCGGTGGCGCGCGGTGTGATCACCGAAGCACAGCGTGACCAGTTGATCGCCGACCTGAAGCAGGGCGCCGAGAGTGGCGATGTCCACCTGTCGGTGACGATGTTCGCCGTGCTCGCCCACAAGCCGCACTGATTCCGAAACGCCAACGGGCGCATACCGAATCGGTATGCGCCCGTTGGCGTTCGGCTACTTGTCGAGCAGCTTCTCGGTGGCGGCCAGCAGCACACAGGTGGCCAGACCGTCCATTGCCTTCTCGAGTTCCTCCATCTTCGGGAAGGTCGGCGCGATGCGAATGTTCTTGTCCTCCGGGTCATTCCGGTAGGGGAACGTCGAACCCGCTGCGGTGAGCGCGATTCCGGCATCCTTGGCCAGCGCGACCACTCTGGTCGCGGTGCCCTCGAGCACATCGAGGCTGATGAAGTAACCGCCCTTTGGCTCGGTCCAGGACGCCACCTTGTACGCGCCCAGCCGATCGTCGAGGATCTTCAACACCAGCGCGAACTTCGGCTCGAGGATGGCCCGATGTTTCTGCATGTGCGCGCGCACGCCCTCGGCGTTGCCGAAGAAGCGCACGTGCCGCAGCTGGTTGAGCTTGTCCGGGCCGACGCTCTTCTTCGACGCGTGCTGGAGGTACCAGTCCAGATTGGCGGTCGAGCCGCCGATGAAGCTGACCCCGGAGCCTGCGAAGGTGATCTTCGAGGTGGAGGCGAAGACGATGGGGCGATTGGGGTTTCCGGCCGCGGCCGCCAGGCCGAGCACGTCGATCACCGGCGCCGCGGTGTCGGTCAGCGGATGCACCGCGTAGGCGTTGTCCCAGAACAACCGGAAGTCCGGCGCCGCGGCAGGCATCGAAACCAGTTCCCGGACAACCTCTTCGGAGAACACCACGCCGCTCGGGTTGCCGTAGTTCGGCACCGCCCACAGACCCTTGATCTGCGGGTCGTTGGCCAGCAACTCGGCGATGGCGTGGGTGTCCGGGCCGTCATGGTTCAGCGGGACCGGGATCATCTCGAAGCCGAGCGCCTCGGTGATCGCGAAGTGCCGGTCGTAGCCGGGGCTGGGGCACAGGAACTTCAGCGTGGACTCGGCCGCCCAGCGCTGCTTGGAATCCTGGGTGCCGTACAGCATCGCGTAGGCGATGACATCGTGCATCAGCTCGAGGCTGGCGTTGTTGCCCGCGAGCAGGTTCTCGACCGGAATGCCGAGCAGCTCACCGAAGATCGCGCGCAGTTCCGGGAGTCCGTGCAGCCCACCGTAGTTGCGGCAGTCGGTCCCGGCGCCATCGCGGAAATCGCCCGCGCCGGGCAGCGAGAGCAGGTCGGCGGAGAGGTCGAGTTGTTCCGGCGAAGGTTTTCCCCTGGTCAGATCCAGCGTGAGCTTCTCGGTCTTGAGCGTCGCGTAATTCGCGTTGTGGGTCTCGTGTTCGGACACGAGCTCCGCGTGGCTCATCAAACCGATCTGCGTTTGCCTGGGCATCCTGGGCAGCCTTTCGAAGCAGCAAAAGGGGCAAGGGGGACGTCCGTCCGTTACCTGCGTGAGGCGTCGGCGAACCGTTGTTCACGTTACCCGGCGGTTGCCTCGAACTGGAGGGAACATCTGCAGCCGGGCCTTCGCCCACGCAACGCTCCAGGAGGCGGATGGAACTTCGTTGTCGCCCGAGCGATAAATAAGGGGACCCCGCGCACCCGGCAGAGCCCATTGACCCTTGCTGCCTTCCGGCCCTGGGGGAGTTCACAGGATGCGCGCCGCGCGGGATCCGTGGACCAGTGTAGCGGCCTATTGATCACACCCCTATATCCGGGGCCACCACACACCCGCTAACACTGGCTACGATCTGTCCAACATAGGAGGGGCTTTCCTTATGTACGAGGGGATGTACAGGTGACAGACAACAATCGGCCGCACGGCGGCCACGAGATGCCGCCGCTGGACGCATCGGGCGAAGGCTCCGCCGAGGCGGCGGAGCCGTGGTGGGAGTCTCCGAGCACCGGGAGCTCGGGCACGGCAGGCGCCGATCCGACGATAGTGCGTGGCGCACCCGGACAGTTCGCGTCCTACCCGTCGCAGCCGTATGCCCAGGGCGCGCCGTACACGCCGCCACCGCAGCCGTACGCACCGCAGTATGCGCAGCAACCACCGCAGTACGCGCAGCCCGCTCCCCCGCCCGCAGGGCCGCCCGGCTACCCACCGCCGCCCTACGGCAGCCAGTATCCCGGCATGCCGCCGCGGCGCCAGAAGAGCAAAACGCCGTGGATCCTCGGCGGTATCGCCGCGTTGGTCCTGGTGACGGCCCTGGGCGGCGGCCTCATCGTGGCGGCGAACGGCCTCGGCGGTGGCGACAAGTCCTGGGAGGGCAATTACGCCATGGACAAGGTCACCGACTCCTGCAAGCTGGTCGACGTGAACATCCTCGGGCAGTGGGCGCCCAACCAGAAGGACGTCACACACACCGAGAACCAACCCGATTCGCGCTGGGGTGGCGGCTCGCTGAACTGCAGGGCGCGCAACGAGGGCACCGGCATCAACGACGCGACCCTCAGCATGCAAGCGGACTTCGCAAGCAAATACAGCTCACCCTCGTACAAGATCTGGAAGGACACGGCCACCAGCACCACCGGCACCGGGCGCGCCTCCGGCCCGGTGAGCGGGCTCGGCGAGGAGGCCTACTTCTCCTCCCGCGAGGACGCGTCCAGCTCCTTCAACACGCTGGACTACACGATCGGCGTACTGGACAGCAACCTCTCGATCCAGCTCGAGATCAGCGTCTACTCGAAGACCCCCATCGACAAGTCCGCCGTCGCCGCCGCCTGCGAGGCCCAAGCCAGAAAAGTCATGGCGGGCCTGCGCAAATAGCCTCGACGAGGGCCCATTTGGCGACCGACGGGGTGCAACCGGTATGCTGCTGCACGGAGGATTCGCCTAGTGGCCTATGGCGCTCGCCTGGAACGCGGGTTGGGTTAACGCCCTCAGGGGTTCAAATCCCCTATCCTCCGCCGTAACAGCAGGTCAGGACACGTTTTTTGATGTCCTGACCTGCTGTTGTTTGTTGACAGACAACGTCGACCACTTACGAGATAGGTCAGAGCTCGCAGGTCGGCGGCTTCCGCCCATCAGGGGATCTGCTCCCCTGAATGGCGCGGTTGGGCGGAGTCGTTTCGAGACATTGCTCCGTCCAGCACGATGAGTCGGGCGCCAGAGGTCTCGGCCACAGCCACACGGTCGCAGGTGCCGACCAGAAGCCCCGCAGACGACACCGATCGAACTGATCCTTCTCGAATCGATGCCCGAAGTGTGCAGTGAGCACGGACAGCCTGCCGTTGAAAATCGTGAGTCCGGCGGAGTGGAGGCGCTTGTCCGTTTCGAATGCCCGGCCTGCGAAGATTGTCTTCGTGATGTCCGCCGGTACCGGCGCATCGCGTTGCTGCTGCTGGCCTTCGCGATTCTGCCCGGATGCTTACCCTCGGGCCAGGCACGCCGGCGGGCGTTCAATCACCTTTGGCGGCCGGGGTGAGCGAGGCACTCGACCGCGACGGCGGGCAATGCCGCCGGCCGGGTAGATGTCCCACGCTCCTGACCACCCGCTGAACGGGAAACGCCAACGCACCCATGACCTTCGGCATGCTTGTGCGTCCTGGATTCCGCGAAGTCGAGGTTAATACCCGATCTATCACCGTCGCCGCGGCCTACGTGGTGGTTGTCCGGTCCGGTGTGGCCGCCTGGCTGCTTCTTTCCGAACCTCACCGATCTGGTCTTTGGGAACGAGTTCGATGATGTCTTCTCGTGAGGTGATGATCAGTTTTTGGAAGATCGCGGCCATCTGCGCGTCGATGGTTCTGTGGGAGTTGCCTCGGCGGGCCGCGATCGCGGTGTTCGTCCATCCCGCCGCCGCCAGGATCGCGACCTGCTGCTCGGCTCTGGACAGCTCGTCCCAGTGTGATGAGGTGTTCTTCCTGGCGGGATGGTCCATCGGCAGCCTGTCAATGGACAGTGTGCCCAGCGCCAGGCGCTGCACCTCGTGCAGGCCGGGACGCAGCAGGGAGCCCTGCCTATAGGCGGCGGCGAACGTCTCAGGCCCCAACACGCGGCGGGCAACGACGATCGCATTGTCGTTTTCAGCGGCTATGAGCGCCAGATCCTCAAAATTGACACTTAGCCCCGCTCGCAGCGTTGTGGCCCCTCCAGCGAGTTGACCGGTTTCGGTGGCCAATGCCTTGAGCCTCGCCCGGTCGGTACTTCCCGCCGCGATCAAGTCGCTGATGATCTGCGCCAATGACCATGTCCGAATATTCACCGCCATCGACGCGCCCAACTGGTCTTCCACAGCTTCCTGGTGTGCCAGTGTTGCGCGCCCGATTGCCAACGCCTCGGTGGGATCACCGTGTTTGGTCAACGCGATCGCCCATGTCATCTCGGCCCAGGATTTCGTCGACCCAGATCCGGACGCGGTGACGTGATCGAGGTGGCGTCTTGTGATCTCGAGGGCCTGCTGTGCCGATCCGAGGAAGCTCGCGGCCCAGCCCTCGTTCAGCTCGCTCATCACCTCGCCACCACGATCGCCGAGGGCACGGAACTTTTCACGGGCGCGTGCCAACACAGTGACGGCTCTCGGGTCTCGGTGGGCCATCATCAGTTCCAACCCCCACAAGAATTCGAGGGGAGCGGGCAGACCTGTGTCGGTTTCCGGCGTCTGCCGCCAATTCTCTCGGGCCTTCGGGTCACCGACGCAGACGGCGGCGCATTCCTCGAGCATCCACTCGACATCGTCGTTCCTGCCCTGCAGGAAAAAGAGCCATCCGGTCAAGGTCATCGCGGCAAGTTGGAGTTCGGTCGTCTGCGGGGTCCACGCGTGGGTGGCCTGTAGCGTGCGTTCGGTCCAGTGACGCATTTCCCGGGGTGAACCTCTGAAGATGGGCAAGGTAATCAGACCCGTGGAGATCTCCAAACCGAGTGCCGGCTCGCCGGAGGTGAGGCTCGTCTCGATCGCGGTCACAATGTTGTCCCACGCCGCGCGAGCCCAGTCCAGCAGTTCATGCTCGGCGGGACCGAACCAATCGAGCTGCGCCGCAACGACTTTGTCCCGATAGTAGCGGCGGTGACGCTGTGCGAGCCGCGCCGGTTCGTCCACCTCCGGGGTGGAACGTTCCGCCAGCTGTCGCCCGGCGAAGAGGCGAATACTTTCCAGCAGGGAGTACCGCACTGTGGTCGGGGTGATGTGACGGGTTACCAGCGACTGGTCGACGAGACGCTCGAGCAGGCCCTCGACCTCCTCGGTTGCCACGCTCACCATCGCCTGTCCGTTTCCCCGGTCGTGTCCGGGTGCCGGATCGTCGCCGCAAACCACCTCGATTGCTTCCAGGTCGGCACCGACATTCAGGGCGGAGCTGGTGTCGTCCTCGGGGTTGGTGTCATATCCCGCGGCGAAGACCGACATCCGGTCCAGAAGCAGCCGTTCCTTGTCCTGGCACAGGTCATAGGACCAGGCGATGACGTCACGAACCCCCTGATGGCGTGGTTCCGCACCCACCCGAGGCCCATGCGACCACCGCATCCGTTTGTCGGTCGCCTCGCCGCTCAACTCCTGAAGGATCATCGTCAACGGCTGCCGAAGCAGCCGTGCCGCGGCTAAGCGGATATACAGCGGATGGTTGTCCACATGACGACAAATCAGGCCGGCCACCGCAACCTGATCGGTGTCGGTGATCGGATGATCGGTGAGTACGGCGCGCTGCCGGAACAACGTCAGAGCTTGCTGCTGTGTCAGCGGGGGGACCACGATGACATGTTCATCGACCCACCCGATCGCCTCGCGGCTGGTCGCCAGGATGGTCAATCCCGGCACCGCCTCCAGCAACTCCGCGATCAGGCGACCGGCGTCGGCGAGCACATGCTCACAATTGTCCACCACCAGCACCGTCTGCAGATTCCGCCCCACCGCGTCGGTCCTGGTCAACGTATCCACAAGCGCGTCCCACCCCGATCGTCCCGAGAAGTCGGCATCGATCACCGAGGCCGCGACCTCGTCCTCGATCGCGGCCACATCCGAGCCCTTGGCCAGCCGCGCCAACCGCACCCAATACACCGGTATGCGCCCAGCTTTGCCGAATCGGCGGAGTATCTCGGTTGCGAGTCGTGTTTTCCCGATCCCGCCCGGGCCGATCAACGTAATCAACCGAGCCGAACCCACCAGTAAGGTACTGATCTTGTCCAGCTCCGGACCACGACCAACGAAATCACCCGTTGCCGCGACCGGATCCCCAGCACGTTCTCGGCGTGTCGCCGACATAATACCGAGCGTAGTCGCCCAAACACGCCGCTGGTCGCTGCTATAGCCGGCGCCGCCGGGAGCTGATCGATATCGGCCAGGCACCGGGCTTGCCTCGATCAGGGCTGATTCTCCAGGCGCCCGGGTGTGCTCGTTCGGATGGGTGCTGGTGCAGCCGCACCAGCCGCGCGGCGCGCTCGACCAACGTGCCGGCGGTGCCGCTGATCGGGTTGTCCTCCTATTGTCCTGGCAGACCGCCTGTTGATCGGGCTCGAGTGTGTTGCTGATGGTTCATGTCCATAGTCTGCGACATGGCAAGGGTGGCCAACTGCCGCTGAGGTTGTTGTCGATTGTGACGGCCGCACCGACCTTGTAGGCGGCAGCAGCGAACCGGTCGGCCACCGCGCGGTCGTCTTGGTAGTCCAACTCCAACGGCGGACACATGAACCGCACCTGTATGTGGCACAGGTCCCGCTGCCACGATCCCACCCCGTTCATCGGCGTTGCATTCCAGCCGTGATCGTTGGCCGGGCAGCCCGACCCGCGCTGGTGCGGATCGGGCATCTCGTGCTCGGTGGCCGGCCATTGCCCCGAGCGCGTGTCACGACGATGGTCACTGTCATGGCCTTAACTGACATGTCGTCGGTCGTGAACTGATATCCGGCCCGTTGGATTCTGTCCGGTGATCACCTGCCGATGGAACTGCCCCAGGTCGTGGATCGCGGCGCGGGCGTCGCAGAGCAGATCCGAGCCGACGTGGTGGACGTGCGGGGCGCGGTCCCAGATCTGCAGCCGTGTCGGGACCTGAGCCTGGGCGCAGCGTCGGGCCAGCAACTCGGCGTCCGGCAGCAGGCATTCGGTGGAGCCGACCTGGATCAGGACCGATGGTAGGTCGGTGAAGTCGTGGTTGACCGGCGACCATGTCGGGTCGAGTTTGCCGTTGACGGCAAAACCTTGCCGCGCGATTACTTCCATACACCGTGAAGGCAGGTAGGAATCGCGGTGCCGGTTGGGGTGGGCGTTGCGCGTCGTCGAGTCGAAGTCGGCCCATGGTGAGATCGCGGAGATGCCGCCGGGCATCGGCAATCCCCGCTCCCGAGTGGCCAGCGCGAGCCGGAAGGCGATTCCGCCGCCCGCGGAGTCGCCGGACACTATGATGCGCTCAGCTTGGAAGCCCTGCTCGAGCAGGTATTGATACGACTGGACCGCGTCGTCGAGTGTCTCGGTGAAGTGCGCTTTCGGCAGCTGTCGATAGTCGACATTGAACGCGGGCATCCGGCTGGCTCGTCCGATCTTGGCGACGAGGCGCCGATGGGTATTCCGGCTGCCACTGATGTACCCGCCGCCGTGGAAGTACAGCAGCGCAGAGTCCTGCCGTTGCCGTGGGTCTGCCAACTCGTCGTGCCATAACCATTCGGCGCGGAACCTTTCCAACTGCGCGGTCGCGCGTTTGGTGCCGTTCGGAGGGACGAGCACGGTGGCCGGGAGATCGGCGAGACGGCCGATCCACCTCATCTGCTCGAGCTGGCTGTAGCCGCCAATCCGCGCCAGGGTTGCCAACCCGAGCCCGACCGTGCCGCGCAGCAGTGGGTTGGCGATCCGGGTTCCCATACTTGCCTGGTTCGGCCGTTCCACGATCACTGACGACACTGCGGGTTGCGGGGCGGTTCGCAGGACTTCCGTGGTCATCGCGGTTCTCCGGTCGGTCCGGTCGGTGCCGCAGCAAGACAACTTGCTTCGAGATCGGACGTTGACCGAAATTTCACCCTGTGTGCTGGACACCGCCCCAGACAGCGCGGCCCGAGGGGTTCGGTCCGCAATCGAGGTGACCGACCGGCCACGCTGCAGCAGTCGGTACGCAAGACCACGCCTGCCCGCCCAAATTTGTATGCGTCGCACCTTGTCGATCCTTCCGGCCACGAAACCCACAACTTCCGGCCACGAAACCCACAACCTGACCATCAGCAATGCTCAGCGAGTAGGGCGGCGCCACGCATCGGCAGATACCGACGGATCTACCTATAGCGGCTACCTAGCTAGGGGCCCGGAGACGCCTGCTCCCGCGTGTGCTCGAACCGAACCAGGCTGCGACACGTCTATGCCATATGAGGCGACTGATCGACCCGGATCTGCTGATCGGTGCGGTCGAGCGGGCGCGCAGCAGCGTCGAGCGCGTCGACGAGCATACCGGCACTCAGGCGTAGCCGTCAGCCGCGGCCACTTCGCGCAATGCGGTGTCGAGCAGGCCGGTGTAGATGTCGATGTCGGGAAGTACCGAAGCGTCGGCGTGCACGGAAATCGTGATGGTGTCGCCGATTCCGTGCACGCCGTGGGTCAGGTTCATCACCGCGCCGATGGCCGGGAAGCCTGCGGTGAAGAGGACTCGTCCGCCGCCGAAGGTCAGGTCGGCGGGCCCGCGATACACGCTCGACACCACGGTGTGTCCGGCGATGGAGTCCGGGACGGTGTCGATGGGATAGCGGTCGATGTCGCGGCGCAGCAGCGGGGCCGGGACGACGGCGGTGACCCGATCCTGCGCCGCCAGCAGCGGGTGTTGGGCGCGGATTCGGCGATCGGACAGCGCCGCCGCGATCTTGCCAGCCCGAACGCGCAGATCCGGTTCGTCGATGAACAGGTCGACGCCGAGGCTGCGGTAGTTGTTGCGGGCGGCGGACTGCGGGCCTGCCAGCGCCATTGGAACCTGGGCGCCGAGGCGGTCGACCGGTTCGCCGCGCGACTCCAGGTAGCGGGGCAGCGCGATCGAAATCGCCGTCAGGACAACCACCGTGACGGTCCAGTCGGTGCCGCGCAGCGGGCCCGCGTCACGGACGAGCATGCGCGCCACATGGCCCGGCGCCTGGACCGCGATCGGCCGGTTGACCAGGCTGGGCGCGAAATCCGTCCCAGGCGAGGGCAATTGACCGGCTGCCGTAAGTTCGGCCAACTCCTGCTGCGCCCGGTAGGCATGATAACCACGCAGGGCGGTTCGCGTCAGCTGGATCGGCATGCGCAGCAGTCCCAGCGCTGAATCGGTCAGTGCGGAAGCCCACGTCGGTGTGGCCGAGGGTAGGAAGGGGTACCGGCATTGGCCGACCTGCTCCCGCGCCATCTCCAACCCCGCATGAACCGGATCGGACGTCGACCGCAGGGTGGGCACCGCCTCCGCCGCATACACGGCCGAGTCAGACGTCGGCCCTGAAGTCTGGACCACTCCCGGCGCCTGCCCAGCCGACTCAGGCATCGGCCGCAAAGTCTGGACCATCTCCGCCGCCCGCACAGCCGAGTCGGCCTTCGGCGGGTGGCCGACGCCGCCCGCCCCGACCGCGGCAGGTTCCGCGAATAACTCGCGGGCAATGTGCGCTCCGCGCACCCCATCGGCCAACGCATGCGACATTTGGAGCACCACCACAGTCGCGGGCTCCCCATCGGACAATTGCCCCGGGGCTCCCAGCACGCCGCGGAAAACATGCAATCGCCACGGGCGTCCGGCCGCGTCCACTCCGGTGCCGAGTAGTTTGCCGAGCGCATTCGACACACTCGGCCAATTCGCTTCCGGCAGGGCATGCTCCACAAATTGCTCGGCGGCGAAATCGCAGGGCGTCCAGGACGGATAGTCCAGATTCCCGGGGACCTCGCGCAGCCGGACCCGCAGATCGGCGATCCGGGCGCTGCGCCGCGCGACGAGGGCGCGCAGTTCCGTGGTGGGCCGACCGGAATCGGCAAAGCAATACAGCAGGAACAGATCGTTGCGGGTGCGGCCCGACAACCAGTACATCGTCGCGTCCTGGGGTGCCACGGAGCTCACCTATCGACGATATCGGCCGTCGTTCGCCCCGGCGGCGGCGCCCCCAATCGCTGAATGATCTTGCTCCGCACCTGCGCTCGACGAAACCTATCGATTTCGACCCGCTCCTCTGCTACCGTCTGTAGTAGAACTACGTATCATTCACCCGAGGGGCGGGGTGTCGATCATGGTTGGTCAGGTAAGTCGCAAGCTCAGCGCACAAGCCGATGCCGCGGATGAGCGATATCGGGCCGCGGCATTCGTCAAACGGTCGATCAACAAGGTCTTCCCGACCCACTGGTCGTTCCTGCTCGGCGAGATCGCGCTCTACAGCTTCATCATCCTGCTGCTATCGGGCGTCTACCTCACCCTGTTCTTCGACCCGTCGATGAACGAGGTCATCTACAACGGCACCTACCAGCCGCTGCGCGGCGTGACCATGTCGCGGGCCTACGAGACGGCGCTGAACATCTCTTTCGAGGTGCGCGGTGGTCTGTTCGTCCGCCAGGTACACCATTGGGCCGCACTGCTTTTCGCGGCGTCGATCATCGTGCACCTGTTCCGCATTTTCTTCACCGGCGCATTCCGCAAGCCGCGCGAGGCGAACTGGGTGATCGGCTCACTGCTGCTGATATTGGCGATGTTCGAGGGATACTTCGGCTATTCACTGCCCGACGACCTGTTGTCGGGCACGGGCCTACGCGCGGCGTTCTCGTCGATCACGCTCGGCATCCCGATCATCGGCACCTGGATGCACTGGCTGATGTTCAGCGGCGACTACCCGGGCACGATCATCATCCCGCGCCTGTTCATCGCCCACGTGCTGCTACTGCCCGGCATCATGCTCGCGCTGATCGCCGCCCATATCGCGCTGGTCTGGTATCAGAAGCACACCCAGTTCCCGGGCCCGGGCCGCACCGAGAACAATGTGGTCGGCACCCGCATCGTGCCGGTGTTCTCCCTGGATCAGGGCGCGTTCTTCGCCTTCACCCTCGGCATCGTCGCGATCATGGGCGGCCTGCTGCAGATCAATCCGATCTGGAACATGGGACCGTACAACCCGTCTCAGGTGTCGGCGGGTTCGCAACCGGACTTCTACATGATGTGGACCGACGGCATGATGCGCCTGATCCCACCATGGGAGCTGTATCTGGGCCGCTATACGGTGCCCGCGCCGGTCTGGGGCGCGTTGATCATGGGCTTGGTGTTCACGCTGCTCATCACCTATCCGTGGATCGAGCGGCGCCTGACCAAGGACACCGTGCACCACAACCTGCTGCAGCGGCCGCGAGATGTGCCGGTGCGCACCGCGATCGGCGCCATGGTGATCGCCTTCTATGTGGTGCTGACGCTGTCGTGCGTCAACGACATCCTCGCCTACAAGTTCGACATCTCACTGAACGCGACAACCTGGGTCGGCCGGATCGGCATTCTGATCGCGCCGCCGACCGCGTACTTCATCGCGTATCGAATCTGCCTCGGCCTGCAACGCAGCGATCGCGCGGTGCTCGAGCACGGCGTGGAAACCGGTGTGATCAAGCGGCTGCCGCACGGAGAGTACATCGAGATTCATCAGCCGCTCGGCCCGGTCGATGAGCACGGCCATCCGATCCCGCTGGAGTACCAGGGCGCGCCGGTACCGAAGAAGATGAGCAAGCTGGGCGCGGCCGGTAAGCCCGGTACCGGCGGCTTCTTCCGCGCCGACCCGCGGCAGGAGTCCGAACGCAATCGGACCGTCGACCACGAAGAAGAGCACAAACAGCTCGCGGTACTGCGCCGGGTTCAGGAGCAGACCAACGGCCACCGCGGCAACGGGTCAGGCAGCGGGCACCGCCCATGAGCAGTGCAAAAGTGCCTTGAACAGCGCGAAGGCCCCAAGTCCTTGTCGACCCGGGGCCTATGCTGGCTGGTTCAGATGCTCATGTGGTTCAAGAGCGTCTGAACTCCGCCGCTACTCCCGTTAGGAATGCGTCCCACTCATCCGGCGCGAATGCCAACACCGGGCCATATCCATTGTTCTTGGTGTCGCGAACCGCTACATTGCCGTCGACGGTAAATGCGACTTCCACGCAGTTCCCGTCAGGGCCACTGTATGTGCTCTTGCGCCACACAGCACCCGCAAAATCAACCTCCACGACCCTAGCTCCTTTGCTGCGTCGAGAACGAGAATTCTTCTGACATCGTTCTAACTAGCACCGGCACCCGGCGGGAACGCCGAATCCCGTGGTGCGCTCTGTGGTAGCGCGCCGCTTTCACGGTGCATCGCGATCGCACTGCGCTTCGAGGTGGAATACACCCCCGGGGTTGTCCCCGCGGGCTAAAGACTAGCAGGTTCATCGACAATTTGCCGATGTCTTGCTCGCTCGATCATCGCATCTGCCAATCTTGCGAAGATGAAATGTTGCGGAGACATTGCCAGGTCGGTGACTTTCATTCGGACCACTGGTGCACCGCTAACTTTTGTGTCGATGTGATTACTCCGTGATCCGTCATTTGATCACCTCCACCCCGTTGCCTCGACAGCTTCGCAACGACCCGTGGATCATGGGTCTATGGTCGAACGCCCCCGCGACGAGGCAGGTCGTGCCCGCAATCCCCGCCCACGTGACAGATTCGGGCGCCCGCTACCGCTCGGCAGCCCCGGCATACGGCGAATTCCGGATGACCTGACTCTGCCGCCCGAGCAAACTCTTTCCTACGCCCAGCAACTGCTGGATGAAGGCTTGGCATTCAACGCACACGAGGTATTGGAGGCCGCATGGAAGAACGGACCGTTCGCCGAACGGATGCTGTGGCAGGGTTTAGCGCAATACGCGGTCGCTCTGACACACATCCAGCGCGACAATCCCAAGGGCGCGCGCACCCTGCTGACCCGCGCCGTGACCCGGCTGACTACCTACCAACCGGACAATAGCGGCGAAACGGATGTCGATACCCCTTACGGAATCGACCGACCAGGATTGATCGCGCACGCCGAGTCTCTGCTCGCCGAACTGGATTCCGCGACACCGATCGCCGCCGATCGGCTCAAACCACGGCTGCAGGGCCGACCATGACCGACCGCAGACCACCCCTAACATGGCAAAAGTGTCAATCGTCTCCGACGTAGCGCGCGGCGCGGGCAGGTACGCACCGAGCCCGTCCGGCGATCTACACCTGGGAAACCTGCGCACGGCACTGTTGGCCTGGCTGTTCGCCCGCTCGACCGGGCGGCGCTTCCTGATGCGAATAGAGGATCTGGACCGGGTGCGCCAGGGCGCAGAGGCGCGACAGCTGGCGGATCTGGCCGCGGTCGGCCTCGACTGGGATGGGCCGGTCGTCCGGCAATCCGAACGACTGCCTCTCTATCAGGCGGCCATCGATCGACTGACCGATGGCGGGCTCACCTATGAGTGCTATTGCACCAGAAGAGAAATCCAGCGGGCCGCGATCGCACCGCACGGACCGATGGGCTCCTACCCCGGTACCTGCCGGACGCTGACCGACGCCGCGCGCGCCGAACATCGGGCCAACGGTCGCCCCGCGGCGCTGCGCCTGCGCGCGACCGCGACCGAGTTCGAAATCATCGATGAGCTGCACGGTCCCTACCGCGGCCCGGTGGACGACGTGGTGCTGCGCCGCGGCGACGGTATCCCGGCCTACAACCTGGCGGTGGTGGTGGACGATGCCGCACAGGGGGTCGATCAGGTGGTGCGTGGCGACGATCTGCTGTCGTCCACGCCCCGACAGGCGTATCTGGCATCGCTGCTCGACCTGCCGGTTCCGCAATACGTCCATGTACCGCTGGTCTTGAACGAGCACGGACAGCGGCTGGCCAAACGCGACGGCGCGGTGACCCTCGCCGATCAGGCCGCGCTCGGCAACACGCCCGAGCAGGTGGCCGCCGCGCTGGCCTGTTCGCTCGGATATCCGCCGTTGTCGCCGGTCGAGGTCCTCGGCCGTTTCACACCCACCCATCTGCCCAGAGAACCGTGGATACTCGACGAGAATGGGTTGTTGCAACGCAGCCGATGTCCGTAACGTACGCACTCGACCGATCTACTGATCACTGACGAGGACTCAATATGACAAGCGGTGGGTACGACCCCAACAAGTATCCGCAGGGCGGGCAGCAATATCCACAGGGCGGGCAGCAGTATCCCCAGGGCCAGCCGCCACAGGATCCTTACGGCCAGCAGCCGCCCCAATACGGGCAGCAGCCGCCCCAGTACGGACAACAGCCGCAATACGGACAGCCGCAGGACCCCTACGGCCAGCAGCCGCCCCAGTACGGCCAGCAGCCGCAATACGGGCAGCCGCCCCAGTACGGACAGCCGCAGGACCCCTACGGCCAGCCGTACCCGCAGCAGCCGTATGGCGGACAGCCCGGCTATGGCTACGGCGGCGGCCAGCCGGGTGATGTCGGGTCCCGCATCGGTGCTCGTGTCATCGACCACCTGATTGTCGGCATCCCGGTCTTCATCATCGTCACCGTCATCTTCGGCTTCGGCAGCACCACCGGGTCGATCGTGAACGGCGTGGTGGTTTCGCTCGCGCTGCTCGGCTACTTCATCGGCATGGAGACCACTCAGGGCACCACCCTCGGCAAGAAGTTGCTGGGTCTCAAGGTGCTCGCGCCCGGCGGCGCGGCGAAGATCAGCCCGGAGACCTCGTTCAAGCGCAACATCTACGTGGCGGCGGAGGTCATCCCGTGCATCGGCGGCCTGGTCGCGCTCGGCCTGGTCATCTACATGATCATCTCCACCTCGCAGGACCCGAACAAACAGGGCTGGCACGATAAGTTCGCTGGCGGCACCCAGGTCGTCAAGGGCTGATACCGGCTCGCACGATCGACACAACGCGCAGGGGCGCACCCGAATCGGGTGCGCCCCTGACGTTTTCGGTGCCTTCGAGAACTAGGTGCTGCTGCTGGCCAGGACGATGACGAACCACACCACCGACAGCACGATCACGCCGACACCGATCCAGATGCCCGCCAACGCCATACCGCGGCCGTCCTGGCCGGACTGCTTGATCTGATTCACCGCGATAGCGCCGAGGATAATCCCGACAATCGACCCGATACCGCAGGTGACGAACCCGAGCAGGGACGCGATCAGCGCGCCGATGGCCATACCGCTGGTCCCCTGCGCCTGCGGATAACCGTAGGGCTGGTATGCATTCGGGTAGGCAGCGTTCTGGTAGCCATAATTCGGCGCCTGCGGATACGGCTGCGCGCCAGGCTGCTGCGGCTGATAGGTCGGATACTGTGGTTGGGGCGGCGGTGTCATCTGCGGGGCAGGCTGCTGCGGGTACTGCGGAGCCGACGGGTATCCGGACGGCTCAGCGGTCGGATATTGCGGAACCGAACCGGGTGCGCCAGACTCCGGCGACACGCCTTGGCCGCCGTACTGTTTCCACCACTCGTCGGAATCGCCGGGATTCGTCATTGCTACAGGGTATTCCACAACCTGGTTGGATGAAGCGCGTGAGTGAGTCGATTAAAACCGAAGAACACGACGGATCTGGACACCCCGCGCCGGACCATGCGGCATTCGCCCAGGTCGCGCGAGGGTACTACGCACCGATCGTGGCGTTGTTCACCGCAACGCTGATCATCTCAAACATCTGCGCCACCAAAGGCGTTCAATATTTCGCCGATCATTCGGTGAAGCTGGGGCCGTTGGAGATCTTGCCGATCACCACCGACGGCGCCTGGTTCCTTTTCCCCCTCGCCTACATCATCGGCGACGTGCTCAGCGAGGTATACGGCTTCCGCGCCGCCCGCAGGGCCATCTACTACGGCTTCGCCATCCTGCTGGTGGCGGTGGTGTGCTTCGAGATCGCCATCGGCCTGCCCGCCGCGAGCTTCTATGAAAACCAGGACGCGTTCCGGTCCGTCATCGGAACGACCCCGCAGCTCGTCGCCGCCGGGCTCACCGGCTACTTCGTCGGCGAGATGCTGAACTCGGCGACGCTGGTGCTCATCAAGGAACGTACCAAGGAGAAGCACCTGTGGGCGCGGCTGATCGGTTCCACTGTGGTCGGCGAGTTCGGTGACACACTGATCTTCTGCTCGATCGCGGCCACCGCCATCGGCATCGACAGCTGGGGCCAGTTCGTGAATTACGTGATCGTCGGGTTCATTTGGAAGACGCTGGCCGAGGTCATCGTGCTGCCCATCACCTACCGGGTGATCGCCTTCTTGAAGAAGCACGAACCGAGCTACGCCCCGCGCGAAACCCCAGCATTGCTCAGCTGATTCGGCCCACGTCCTGATCCCGCTCCACGTCGCGGGCATTTCGCAACCACCACGGCTCTGTCTTACGAGCACCGTTCGCGGCCGGCTCGCGGCCGAGTGGCCGAAGCGCATGCGACGCAGTCGCCAGTCTCGGCCACTCGGACGCAAGCCTTCGGGGCCGCGAACACGCAGCGCCGCAGGCGCTGTAAATCAAACACAGCTACTGGTCTGCTGACCACCACGGCGCGAGTCTTACGAGCGCCGTTCGCGGCCGGCTCGCGGCCGAGTGGCCGAAGCGCATGCGACGCAGTCGCGAGTCTCGCACCGCTCGGACGCGAGCCTTCAGGGCCGCGAACACGCAGCGCCGCAAATCAAACACAGCTACTGGTCTGCTGACCACCACGGCGCGAGTCTTACGAGCGCCGTTCGCGGCCGGCTCGCGGCCGAGTGGCCGAAGCGCATGCGACGCAGTCGCGAGTCTCGCACCGCTCGGACGCGAGCCTTCAGGGCCGCGAACACGCAGCGCCGCAGGCGCTGCAAATCAAACACAGCCCTGCCAGCGGCCGAGGGTTTCGGCCTTGTACTCGTCGAAGTAGCCGCCCTCGAGGCTCTCGCGAATGCGGTCGACGAGCCGAATCGTGTAGCGCTCATTGTGAATTGTGCACAGCGTCGAGGCGAGCATCTCCTTGGCCTTGAACAGGTGATGGATGTAGGCCCGGGTGTAGTGCGCGCAGGTGTAGCAGTCGCAGGTGTCGTCGATCGGGGTGAAGTCGCGGCGGAAACGCGCGGTATTGATATTGAATCGGCCCTCGGCGACATAGATGGCGGCATTGCGGGCGACCCGGGACGGGTTCACGCAGTCGAAGGTGTCCGCGCCGTTTTCCACGGCGGTGAAGATGTCCTCGGGCTCGCTGATGCCGAGCATGTGGTGTGGTTTGTCCTCGGGCAGTTCGTCGCAGCACCAGCCGACGATGGTGCCGAGGTTGTGCTTTTCCAGTGCGCCGCCGACGCCGTAGCCGTCGAAACTCGTTCCGGCACTGCCCCGTATCGATTCCAGCTCGCGACATGCCTTGCGACGCAGGTCTTCGTACTGCGCGCCCTGGATCACGGCGAACAGCGCCTGATACGGGCGGTGCGCGCGCGCCGCGGTCAGCCGCTCGTGCTCGTCGATGCAGCGCTGCGCCCACTCGTGCGTGCGCTGCAACGACTTCTCCTGGTAGCCACGGGTATTGAGCAGGGTGGTGAGCTCGTCGAAGGCGAAGATGATGTCCGCGCCGAGCTGGTGCTGGATGCCCATCGACACTTCCGGCGTGAACCGGTGCTTGGATCCGTCCAGGTGCGAGCGGAAGGTGACGCCGTCGTCGTCGACGGTCGCCAGCCGCTCCTTGCCCTTGGCGATCACATCGTCGCTGCGGACGTCCACGGCCTCCATCGCGAGCACCTTCTTGAACCCGACGCCCAGCGACATCACCTGGAAGCCGCCGCTGTCGGTGAAGGTGGGTCCGTCCCAGTTCATGAACTTGCCGAGCCCGCCCGCCTCGTCCACGATGTCCGGGCCGGGCTGCAGATACAGATGATATGCGTTGGCCAGCAGCGCCTGCGAACCGATCTCCTTCATCGTCTCCGGCAGCACCGCCTTCACGGTCGCCTTGGTGCCGACCGGGATGAACGCGGGCGTCGCGATCGTCCCGTGCGGTGTGCTGATCACGCCGGACCGACCGTGCCGCCCACCATCCAGGCGAGTACCGACGGTGAACGAGAAGGATTCCGGATCAGACACCCGAATATCCTCCCAGGACGGCAATCCTCCGGAGACGATGGGGCGGGGGCCGGAATTCAGGTCAGGCGTCGGCCGCGGCCGCGGCGAACTGGGCGTTGTAGAGGCGGTAGTAGGCGCCGCGCTCGTCCAGCAGGCGTTCGTGGTTGCCGTGTTCGACGATGCGGCCCGCTTCCATCACGACGATCAGGTCGGCGTCGCGAATAGTGGAAAGGCGATGCGCGATGACAAAGCTGGTGCGGTCGCGGCGCAGCGCCGCGGTCGCGTGCTGGACGAGCACCTCGGTGCGGGTGTCGACCGAGCTGGTCGCCTCGTCGAGGACCAGGATGGACGGTTTCGCCAGGAAGGCGCGGGCGATGGTGATGAGTTGCTTCTCACCTGCGCTCACCCCCGAGCCTTCCTCGTCGATGATGGTGTCGTAGCCGTCGGGCAGTGCGTGCACGAACCGGTCGACATACGCGGCGCGCGCCGCGGCAATGATGTCCTGCTCGCTGGCGTTCGGATTTCCGTAGGCGATGTTCTCTCGGATGGTGCCGCGGAAGAGCCAGGTATCCTGCAGCACCATGCCGATCCGGGAGCGCAGGTGGTCGCGGGTGATCTCGGTGATGTCGACATCGTCAATGGTGATGGTGCCCGCGTCCAGCTCGTAGAACCGCATCAGCAGGTTCACCAGCGTGGTCTTGCCCGCGCCGGTCGGACCGACGATGGCCACCACATGCCCTGGCTCGGCGACCAGCGACAGTCGCTCGATGATCGGCGTCTCCGGTTCGTAGCGGAACGAGACGGCCTCGAATTCGACCCGGCCGCGGTCGACCGGACGAGCGTTCTCCACCGCCGGGTCGGGCAACTGCTCTTCGGCGTCGAGGATCTCGAAGATCCGCTCGGCCGAGGCCACGCCGGACTGCAGCAGGTTGGCCATCGCGCCGATCTGGGTCAGCGGCTGGCTGAACTGCCGGGAGTACTGGATGAACGCTTGCACCTCACCGAGCGACAGGCTGCCTGTCGCCACGCGCAGGCCACCGACGAGCGCAACCAGCACGAAGTTCACGTTCCCGAGGAACATGATGGCGGGCATGATCAGGCCGGAGATGAACTGCGCCTTGAAGCTGGCGTCGTAGAGCTCGTCGTTGCGCTTGTCGAACTCCTTGCCGACCTCGCGGTTACGGCCGAACGCGGTGACGATTTCGTGCCCGGTGAATGCCTCTTCGACCTGGGCGTTCACCATGCCGGTGTACTTCCACTGGTTCACGAAGTGCGGTTTGGACCGCTTGGCGATCTGCGCGGTGACGACAATGGCCGCCGGGACGGTGAGCAGCGCGATCACCGCGAGCAGCGGCGAGATCCAGAACATCATGATCAGGATGCCGAGCACCGAGAACACCGAGGTCAGCAGCTGACTCATGGTCTGCTGCAGGCTCTGTGACACATTGTCGACGTCGTTGGTGACGCGGCTGAGCATATCGCCGCGCGGCGCGGAATCGAAGTAGCTCAACGGAAGTCGATGCAGTTTTTCCTCGACGTCGCTGCGCAGCCGCTTCACCGTGCGGTTGATGACGAGGTTGAGCAGGATGCCCTGCAGCCAGCCGAACACGGCGGCGGCGACGTAGAGCACCAGCACCAGCACCAGCACCCGGCCGACGGCGTTGAAGTCGACGCCGACACCGGGGGTGACATTCATGGCGCCGAGCATGTCGGCAAAGGTGTTGTCGCCCTTCGCCCGCAGCGCCTCGATCGCCTGGTCCTTGCTGATACCCGCGGGCAGCTGCTTGCCGACCACGCCGTCGAAGACCAGATTGGTCGCCTTGCCGAGGATGTACGGGCCGAGCGTGTTCAGCACCACCGCCGTGATGACGAGCAACACGATCAGGATGACGTACGCCCGTTCCGGAGCGAGCCTGCGCAGCAGCCGCTTCAGCGATGGCTTGAACGACTTCGGTTTGGTATCCGGCGCACCGGGACTCGGCATTCCGGGCCTCATCGGACTTCCTCCGCACTGAGCTGCGATGCGCAGATCTCTTGGTATTCCGGACAGTCGCGCATCAGCTTTTCATGGGTGCCGATCCCGGCCATGGCGCCGTCCTCGAGCACCACGATCTGATCGGCATCGCGGATGGTGGAAATCCGTTGCCCCACAATGATTACCGAGGAGTTCCTGGTCACCGGCCGGAGCGCTTCGCGCAGCCTGGCATCGGTGGCGACATCCAGCGCGGAGAAGGAATCGTCGAACAGATAGATCCGCGGCTGTTTAACCAGCGCCCGCGCGATGGCAAGGCGCTGACGCTGGCCGCCCGACACCGTGGTCCCGCCCTGCGCGACCGGTGTCTCCAAACCCAGTGGCATGTCCCGCACGAAGTCGGCGGCCTGGGCGATTTCCAGCGCCTGCCACAGATCCTCGTCGGTGGCGTCCGGATTGCCGTAGCGCAGGTTGCTCGCCACCGTTCCGGAGAACAGGTACGCCTTCTGCGGTATCAGGCCGATCTGGGTGCGCAGCAGCTCGAGGTCGATGTGGCGGACATCGGTCCCGCCGACGTAGACGGCGCCGTCGGTAACGTCGATCAGCCGGGGAATCAGGTTGAGCAGCGTGGTCTTGCCCGCACCGGTGGAACCGACGATGGCGGTGGTGGTGCCCGGTTCGACCTGGAACCTGATGGCGCGCAACACCGGCTTCTCCGCACCGGGGAACGCGAACTCGGCGAATGCGATGTCGACCGATCCCGGATCACCCTTGAACGGCTGCGGCAGCCGCGGCGGCACCACCGATGTTTCGGTGTCGAGCACCTCGCCGATCCGATCCGCCGAGACCGCGGCGCGCGGCGCCATCATGGCCAGGAACGAGGCCATCATCACGGCCATCAGGATCTGCATGATGTAGGACAGCATCGCGGTGAGCGAACCGATCTGCATGGTGCCGGCTTCGATAGCGTGCCCGCCGAACCAGATCACCGCCACCGCGGTGACATTGCTGATCAGCATCACCAGCGGGAACATCAGCGCCATCAGCCTGCCGACCTGCAGCGCGGTATCGGTCAGCTCGGTATTGGCCACCCCGAAGCGCCAGGTTTCCTGCCGCTCCCTGACGAACGCTCGCACCACCCGAATGCCGGTGATCTGTTCCCGCAGCACCCGATTGACCTCGTCGATCTTAGTCTGCATGGCGCGGAAGCCGGGCACCATCTTGGCGACGATGAAACCCATCGAGATCGCCAGCGCGGGCACCGCGATCAGTAGCAGCCAGGACAGGCCGAGGTCTTCGCGCAGCGCCATGATGATGCCGCCGATGCACATGATCGGCGCCATCACCAGGATCGTCGCGGACATCACGATGAGCAGCTGCACCTGCTGGATGTCGTTGGTATTGCGGGTGATCAGCGACGGCGCACCGAACATGCCGACCTCGCGGGCGGAAAAGGTGCCCACCCGGTGCAGCACGGCGCCACGCAGATCCCGCCCCGCACCCATCGCGGCCTGTGCGCCGAGATAGACCGAGGACGCGGACGCGACGATCTGCACACCCGTCACCGCGAGCATACATAAGCCGGTGGTCCAGATGTAACCGATGTCACCCTTGGTGACTCCATTGTCGATCAGATCGGCGTTCAGGCTCGGCAGGTAAAGCATCGCGATGACGGAAATCAACTGGAGCACAACGACCCCCGCCAATTGCGCCCGATATGGGTACAGGTAGGTACGGAGCAGTCTGATCAACATAATGATTGGGAGGCTACCGGCAAACACCGACGCGCGTCGCGCGGATTCCTGACCAGCGTCGATGCGCATTGTGCGCGGGTATTACCTACGCGCCCACGCGCCGGGGTCTTCGGTGAGCGCCGCCACGAATCCCGGCAGGCGATTCTGGGCGATGTCATCAATGGAGACGTTCTCGAGCACGGCGCGAATATTCACCCGCAGCGCGATCCACACCCGCTGCAACGGCTCGGCCGCGCCCGGGTAGTTCACGTCCTCGGGACGCTGCCCGCGCACCGAAGCGAGCGGACCCTCGATCGCCCGGATCACGTCGGCGATGGAGATCTCGGCGGCCGGGCGGGCCAGCCAGTAGCCGCCGTCGGGGCCACGCCTACTTGTCACGAGGTCGGCCCTGCGGAGTTCGGCAAGCACGGTTTCCAGCACCTTCGGCGGAATTCGCTGGGCGGTAGCAATCGCATCGGCTTTCACTACCGCGGCGGCCGTGATCATCGGGACTGCCTGCACGATCGAGCCGTCCGGCAGGACCACGGCGTCAGATCCGATCTGGGCCTGGCTCACCCGCGGTGCGCGGGCGATCTCGAGCAAGGTCCGCACCGCGTAATCGACCTTCGCGGTGATGTGCACAGCGGCGACTCCTGAACTATCGGATGACCAGGTCGAATCTACGCGGTGCCGCAGGCGGTGAGCACGCAGGTGGCCGCGTCGAGCAGCGTCGTTTCCACCATGGAATCGGCCGCACCCGGCACCAACTCCTGGGACAACAGCGCCACTCCGAGCACCTCCAGCGCCGCGCACGCGCGCAGCATCGCCTCGTCGGACGCGTCCGCTCCGGCCAGCCAGATGCGCAGGCGTCGGTTCGAATCCATCAGGTCGGGATACCGGTCGGCCATCGCATTGATGATGGCCACCGTGTCGCGCACGCACAGCGCCCCGGCATCGCGATTGCGGATCATGCCGCGCAGATAGTCACGCAGCACCGCACGCACGCCTTCGGCATCGTGCGGCACCGAGTTGAGATCCTCGACGACCGCACGCATGTGATCGATGATCGGATCGATGATCGCGAGTAATAGATCTAACTTCGAGGCGTAGTGATAGTAGAGCGACGCCTTTGTGATTCCTACCGCATCCGCGACCTCGCGCAGGCTCGTCTGTTCGAATCCCTTGGCGCCGAATAGCTGCACCGCGGCGTCGCGTATCGCCATCTTGGTGCCGCCACCTGCGGAAACGGCGCCGGTTGCGTCAGGGACGGTCATCGGATGATCCTCTCATCACTCCTGAGCTGAGCTAACGTTGCCACCGAAGTTGAGGTTGTACCTCCGCTTAGCCTCTGGGTAATCTACCTACCGCACGGTAGGCAGAAAGCGTCACGTGGAGACGGGGCAGGCAGGGCTCCCCGCGAGTGCTGTCTACAGGCCGCGAATCAGCCCGCCCTCAGTCATCGCTAGGAGAACCCTCGTGTCCGTTTACCTGTATAGATGGGGAAAGTTCGCTTTCCGCCGGAAATGGATAGTGCTTCCGGTCTGGCTCATCCTCTTCGTCTTCCTCGGCGGCCTCGGCACGCAGCTTAAGCAGCCGATGAGCAATGATTTCAGCATGCCGGCGCTGCCGTCCGCCCGGGCCAACGACATCCTCGACAAGCACTTCCCCGGCGCCTCGGACGCCTTCAAGTTCGATGCCGTCACCGGAACATACGTCATCGCCGCACCCGCGGGGCAGAAGTTGACCGACCCGGCGAACCGTGCGGCGCTCGATGCGTTCATCGCCAAGCTCGGCCAACTCGACATCGTCGATCACAGCAAGCCGGTCATGAACCCGGTCCAGGCGGCTGACAAGATGGGCTGCCTGACCGACGCCGATCCGACCAAGTGCAGTGGCGCGCCGCTGAACGTGCTCAGCAAGACCGAACCCGATTCGGTCGCCTTCATGAGCGTGCCGTTCACTATCAAGAAGTTCACCGATGTCACCTCCGAGCAGCGCAAAGCGGCGTATGACGTGGCAAGCGACGCGCGCAATGCCGGGCTCGCCGTGGAGATGAGCGGCTCGATCGCGACCCAACAGCAGATGCCGAGCGGCAAGTCCGAGCAGATCGGCATGGGCATCGCGCTGATCGTCATGGTCGTCGCTTTCGGTGCGATCGTCGCCGCCTTCGTGCCGATCATCACCGCGATCATCGGCCTCGGTGCGGCCACCTCGCTGATCTTCCTCGGCACCTCGGTGATCGAGGTGCCCAGCTTCACCACCTTCCTCGCCTCGATGATCGGTATCGCGCTGTCGATCGACTATGCGCTTTTCATCGTGTCGCGGTACAAACATGAACTGGCGGTACAGGATTCGCCGGAAGAGGCGGCTGGTACGGCGCTCGGCACGGCCGGTTCCGCGGTCGTTTTCGCGGGCCTCACCGTGATCATCGCCCTGGCCGGACTCAGCATTGTCGGTGTCCAGTTCTTGACCTTCATGGGTCTGGGTGGCGCGATCGCCGCCGGCTTCGCCGTGCTCACCGCGATCACGCTGATGCCCGCGCTGCTCGGCGCGTTCGGCCGCTTCCTGTTCAAGCCGAAGCTGCCGTTGATCGCCAAGCACGACCCGGAGGACGAAACCTCGGTCACCAACGGCATGCGCTTCGGCAAGCTGATCGGCAAGGCGCCCGCGGTTACCCTGCTGCTCAGCGTGGTCGTGCTCGGACTACTCGCCGCACCAGCCGCGGGCCTGAACCTCGGCCTGCCCGGCGACGACAGCCAGCCGAAGACCTCCACCATCCGCAAGGCGTACGAGTTGCGCACCGAGGGCTTCGGCGAGGGCAGCAACGGCGTGCTGAACGTCGCGGCCGACCTCACCAATGTGCCCGCCGATCGCCGCGAGGCCGCGGTCGCCGCGCTACGCAGCAAGCTGGAATCCTACTCCGGCATGGACTACGTCACCGCACCGAAGTGGAGCGGCGCGGACAAGGCGGGCGCGCTGCTGGACGGCGTGCCGAAGTCGGGGCCGAACAATCAGGCCACCAAGGACTTGGTCGGTAACGCTCGCAAAGCCGAGTCACAGCTGAAATCCGAATACGGCATGGAGTACGGCATCACCGGCAGTACGGCGATCTTCGCCGATGTCGACCATGTGTTGCTCGGCAAGATCGTGCCCTACCTGGCGATCGTGGCGGGCGCGGCGTTCCTGTTGCTGATCCTGGTCTTCCGCTCGATCCTGGTACCGCTGACGGCCGCACTCGGCTTCCTGCTGTCCATGGCGGCCACCTTCGGCGCCACGGTGCTGATCTTCCAGGAGGGCAAGTTCGGGTTGATCGACGACCCGCACCCGATCATCAGCTTCCTGCCGATCATGTTGATCGGTCTGGTGTTCGGCCTTGCCATGGACTACCAGGTGTTCCTGGTGACCCGCATGCGCGAGGAATTCGTGGCGGGCAAGTCCGCGAAGGAAGCCATGGTCGGCGGCTACCACCACGGCGCCCGGGTGGTGACCGCGGCGGCGATCATCATGATCTCGGTGTTCGGATCCTTCCTGCTCGAATCCGACGCCACCGCAAAGTCGTTCGGCTTCGCACTGGCGGTGGGCGTGCTGCTGGACGCCTTCATCGTCCGGATGATCCTGATCCCGTCGCTGCTGGTCCTGATGGGCAACTGGTCTTGGTGGATGCCGAAGTGGCTGGATCGGATCCTGCCCGAAATCGACGTCGAGGGCACGAAGCTGCGTGAGCTGCAGCAGAAGTCTGTGCAGCTGGACAAGGAGCCGGTCCCGGTCGGCTGACCGACCCGCACCTGAACGACCGCTCGGCCCCGCACCCGGAAACCGGCTGCCGGGCCGAGTGCTTTTCCGCCCTGTTCTTGATCTTGTGCCGCGATCCGATCACCGCGAGGCGAGCCTGTGTCCGTGTACGGACCCGCAGCTGTTAAACAAGCGGCCGCTTCCGGCTGAATCGGGTCGATGAGATTCCCGCGCCCCCCATCCGAATTCGGATGAGGGGCGCGGTTGTGTCGGGGGCGTCACGAATCAGGCGGTGTCACCCGACGGCGGCGTTGCTGGCTGGCTGTGTCACCGAACGGCCGGGTCACTGGCTCGGCTGCGGCAACTGACATACCGAGATCTTGGGGTTTACACCCATGTAGTTGAGCGGACCTGCGACCGCGGTGACGGCGACCGTGCCGTAACCGGCGCAGTTGAGTGGGCCGCTATCGAAATAGTGGCGCTGACCGGCGGCAATGAGGCCGATGGCCAACCAGACAAGGAGCAGCAGACTGACGATTCGCGTTCTTGTCTCGTGTTGCGGTCTCCGGTTGATCGTTCGCTCGCGCATTGCCATCGCCTTCTTTCTGCACTCACGTATTCCCCCGAATACCCGTAGACACTCGGGTTATCCACGATGTTGCTGCGATGTTTCTCGGCAGGCGCTGCGACCGACACGACCGAGCACCGGAGGTCCACGGACCACCGGTGCTCGGTGCGTACTTCGATCGGCCTCCCTGATCACCTACCGCTACGAACTAGGTTGCGGCACATTGCAATCAGCGATCTTCGGGTTCACACCCATATAGTTCAGCGGGCCGACGATCACGGTCAGCGCGACCGTGCCGAACCCGGCGCAATTGATCGGACCGCTGTCGAAATAGTGGCGCTGACCCGCTGCGATCACGCCGATGACCAGCCAGATCAGGACTAGAGCAGTGCCCCGTTTCATGTTTCACCCGCGCATCTCTGCCGCGCGGGTGCGTTCGACGGCGCATTCTCATCGCGTCCGTCCCGCTCTTCCTACCGGGCGGATACCCGCGCGTGAGCCGATTATCCGTGCCAACGCGCGACCCGCCCACCATTTGCGACTGTTTGCGCGCCGCGCCGTCCGACCCGTGACAACGGCGCAGCTGGGCCGTTGGACCACCCGTGCCGAGCAGTCCCCGGCCCAGCTGCCGTAATGCCGCTGTCAGCTGCCCGCGCTGTTACGGACTAGGTTGCGGCACATTGCAATCCGAGACCTTCGGGTTCACACCCATGTAGTTGAGCGGACCCGCGATCACGGTGACCGCGATGGTGCTGAAGCCGGCGCAGTTGACCGGACCGCTGTCGAAGTAGTGGCGCTGACCTGCGGCTATCGCACCGATAACCAACCAGATCAGGACCAAAAGGCTACCTATTCTCATGCGACTCTCGCTCATGTATCTTCTGCGCATCGTTCCCGCGCGGACCGTCCTGCGGCGCATCATGTCATTGCGTCCTTGCCGCACTTGCCTATTTCGCATATACCCGCGAAATAGACGACTACCCAGGGAACTTCGACCGATTTCGAGTCGTTCTTCCGGACATGGAGGCACTGCTGGCGTGGAGCATTCCCGGCTGGGTCATGCTGCTGATGATCGTCGCACTCTACGAGGCGCTGACCAGAAAACGGCGCAAACGCCGCAACCCGGTCTCGGGCACCTTCACCGACGAGTTCACCGCGATGTTCTACGGAACCAAGCGCATGGAACTCGACCAACGCGACTCGATCTCGATGCTGCGCGACGAAGAAGCCCAGGGCGCACCCCCTCGACTCGGCGTCGACCTCAACCGCCAGACCGTCGTCCTGCGGTCGATGACAAGTAGGCCCCGGATCTCTCCGGGGCCTACTTCAATCTCGGCCTCGCGGCCGTTCGAACCTGGTACCGCATCGCGTTTCTAACTCGATCATGGCCGCTTGACCTGCTCAGTCGTCCTGACCGTCGTCATCGGCGTTCGCTTGCTCGTTCCAATTGTCGTTGGCATTGCCATCCGGCCCTGGTCCCTGCACACTCACCATCGTTGTCACCTCCTTTCCAGCCTCATTGCTGCTAGGTGTTCACACACCGCCCCCCCGGCAAACCCGGCAACGGGCGCGGCCATCGGACGTAGGTGTTCTCGGGCGACACCGTGATCGCGTCGCACACCTTCACCAACTCGTCAGGCACATCTCCACCGAGATGTTCCAAATTCAGCACGATCACCGCGTCGACATCCACCCGTGCCACCACGTCCAGCAGGCGAGTCATCGGGCCCGAGACCGAACACCACGTCTTGGCGAGGTCATATCCGAGTCGTTTTGCACGACTGCGGATATGGGTTTCATCCCATTCAGTAAGCGTCACGGAACCTTCACCGAGCTCCGAGGGCGGCAGCGACGGCCACCGATAGCCGCGCGGGTACACCTGCTCGGGGGTGATCAGTGCGCACAGTTCGGTGATCGCCTGTTTCATGTCCTCGCCGTGCTCTAGCCCGGGCGTTGCGATCGTCACTGCTTCCGCATTGCGAATGTGCTGCACCATCATCAAATTCGCGACTTTGACGCTGAAGAAGACGCTGTACACCTACGCGAACTCTCGGGAATTGCATCTGACGGGCGAGAATCGCCTGGTTGCCTGATGGAATCTGGGGTTCAGGCTCGCGGATCGATAGTGCGAGAACGGCTGCTGGCCTTGCAGTTTGCCAAGACGATCCCATTTGATGCATGACTCGCCCGCTGTTCGGTGGCGCGGGAGGCGGGGTTGCGGCAGGTCGATCTGGCGGCGGGGAACAGCGCATCGGGAGCTGGTGTCCGGTGTGGTCCAGCTGCGTCCGCAGGATGCGATGGTGGAGGCTAGGGCTGTTCAGCGAGTTCTTGCAACCGCAACAGCCCCACGCCACGTTTACACAGGTCAGCGAGTCCCCACGAAGGAGCTACGCCTATTTAGATCAGTCGCCGGTGTTCATCTACCTTGTTGGCCGACTTTCGGTCGGTCTGCGGCGGTCGGTTCGTGTTGTGCCTGCTTGGCGCGTACTCCTTGCTCGACTCGGTCACCGAGATCCTTGTCGATGTTGCGCAGGTACGCGAACGTCCTGGTGAGCACGGGTGGGCTCACTCCGTCGAGCAGGTGCGCGATGATGTTGTTGACCAGTCGTGTCCTGGCGGCATCGTCGAGAACCTTGCGAACCATCGTGCGGGCCTGTCCCCAGTCGTCGTCGTCCGCGCGCAGCGTGTAGGCGGTTCGCACCATCTCGCCGTCGGCATACCAACCCGCGGGCTGTCCCGCCACTGCGGGATCGGCGTGCGGTCCGCCCTTCGAGTTGGGCACATACACCGGATCGCCCGGGTTGTTGTGGCGCATGGCGCCGTCTTTCGCCCACGATCGGACCTCAGTGGCGTGTGGCGAATTGACCGGTAGTTCTTTGTAGTTGATTCCTATCCGGTGTCGATGCGCGTCGGCATAGGAGAACCAGCGACCGAGCAGCATCTTGTCGGGGCTGGGACCCGTGCCGGGTACTGCGTTGCTGGGCTCGAACGCCGCTTCTTCGATGTCGGTGAAGTAGTTGGCCGGGTTGCGGTTCAAGGTCATCTTGCCGACCTCGATCAGCGGATAGTCGCCGTGCGGCCATACCTTGGTGAGATCGAAGGGGTTGTAGCGGTAGGTTTTCGCGTCGTCGAACGGCATAATCTGCATCTTCAGGGTCCAGCTCGGATACTCACCGCGTTCGATCACTTTCCACAGATCGCGCTGGTGGTAGTCCATGTCGATCGAGGTCATATGATCGGCTTCGTCCTGGGTCAGGAACTTGATGCCCTGATCGGTCTTGAAGTGGTACTTGACCCAGAACCGTTCGCCTGCAGCGTTGATCCACATGTAAGTGTGGCTGGAGTACCCGTTCATGTACCGGAAGGTGGCCGGGATACCGCGATCTCCCATCAGCCAGGTCACCTGGTGCGCGGATTCCGGTGACAGGGTCCAGAAATCCCATTGCATGTCGTTGTCGCGCAGATTGTTGTCGGCACGGCGCTTCTGCGACCGGATGAAGTCCTGGAACTTCATCGGATCCCGCACGAAAAAGACGGGTGTGTTATTGCCGACCAGGTCGAAATTGCCCTGCTCGGTGTAGAACCTCACAGCGAACCCACGCAGATCCCGCACGGTGTCGGGATATCCCTGTTCGCCGGCGACGGCGGAAAACCGCGCCAGCACTTCGGTCTGCTTGCCGGGTTGGAACACATCGGCCTTAGTGTAGGCAGTGACATCGTGGGTCACTTCGAACGTGCCGAACGCCCCGCCGCCTTTGGCATGTGGTTGCCGTTCCGGCAGGCGCTCACGATTGAACGCCGCCATCTTTTCGATCAGATACGCGTCGTTCAGCAGAATCGGGCCATCCGGGCCGACGGTCAAGGAATGGTCATCGCTCGGTGCCGGAATTCCGGCGGCATCGGTCGTGTAGTTCGGCTCAGACATCTCTCTCCTTTTCCACAGACATAGAGCCGCGGCCCCATCGGGACCGTTGTGCGACGTCGGCGGGCTGGCGGTCATGGGCCCCACCATCGGTGCTGAACCTGGACTCCACCTCGTCGGCGCCGGTCGGTCAGCCGAGTCGTCGGTCGGTGTCATACACGGCACCGCGGATGACCCGGCGGTGTGCAGGCAGCGAGCACAAGTCGATTGCTCGTGTCGAGACGAAAACGCGTGCCATACGCGGCAGGTGTTTGTCGAGAATCGTGAGCACGCGAGCTACCCCGCGGCAGCCTGCGGATCGACACCGCGAAGCAGTCCAGCGTTTGCCACGACCAGCCACCCGTCGTGCACTAATTCGACCATGTCTGCGGGAACCTTTCAACCCACCCGGCGACGACCGGTCGGCACCAACATCACAGCGGTAAGTGCCGCGTGCGCTAATGACCGGCCCCGGGGCCGTCAGGATCGTCGGGAGTCAGAACTGGGCCGGCGAATGTTGCTACACCGCGACGACGTTCAGCAGCGGTCCGAGCGCCTTGAAGTCGTCTGGGTTGCGGGTGTAAAGCGGCAAGCTGTACTGGACTGCTGTAGCTGCTATCTGGATGTCGGCCACTCGTCCTCGCGGTTTACGCCCGATCTGCTCGAGGAGAAAAGCCAACGACCCATACACGTTGGCTGTCTCGGCGTCGAACGCGAGTGGGTTGAACGATTTCGCGACCCACTGGAACTGGAGTTGGCGTTGGGCTTGTTTCCAACACGTGCCAAGACTAAATCCCCCTGCTACAGAGAAGAAAATTGCCCCCCACCTGCACAAACAGGTGAGGGGCATAAGCGGTGGCGGAGGGATTTGAACCCTCGGAGGGGGGTTACCCCTCACACGCTTTCGAGGCGTGCTCCTTAGGCCGCTCGGACACGCCACCGCCGACAACCATACCGGACCGCCGCCGGATCGATAAATCGCCTGTAGAGGCCGGGGGGTGAGGGTTTCGAGCCCGACTATGCCGAGCACTGTCAGCGTTGGGTGCGGAAGAAATCGTCGAGCAGGGCGGCGCATTCCCGCTCGAGGATGCCGCCGCGAACCTCAGGACGATGATTGAGGCGGCGGTCGCGGACCACGTCCCACAGCGAGCCGACCGCACCGGTTTTCGGCTCCCACGCGCCGAAGACCAGGCGGCCGACCCGAGCCAGGACCAGCGCGCCGGCGCACATGGTGCACGGTTCCAGGGTGACGGCGAGGGTGACGCCCTCGAGACGCCAGCCGTCGCCGTGCACCTCGGCGGCGCGGCGCAGGGCGAGGATTTCCGCGTGCGCGGTCGGGTCGCCGAGGGCTTCCCTGGCATTGGCCGCGCGCGCGAGTTCGCGTCCCGCGGAATCGAACACGACCGCACCCACCGGCACGTCACGAACTCCCGCGCCACCCGCCGCGGCGATCGCGGCGCGCACCATGTCGGTGTCGGAGATTCCGTCGGTCAGCAAACCCACGTCAGCCGATAACCCGGGTCAGCGCGGTAGCTTGTCCAGCACCGCCGATAGTTCATTGGCGAAGCCGAGCCGTTGGGCGATCATGCCGAGCTGCTCATCCGGGTACAGGTCGGTCTCGGCGAGGATCACACTGAGCACCGGCTCGGGCAAGCCGAGATCGGCGAGCACACCGAGGTCGCCCTCTTCCCACGGGTCGATGTCGTCGAGTTCGTCGGGGTCGATGTCGGGGATCTCGACATTCAGTGCCTCGAGCACGTCGGCGGCGATGTCGTAATCGATCGCAGCCGTCGCATCCGAGACCAGCATCCGGGTACCGCTCGGCGCGGGCCGGAGCACTACGAAGAATTCGTCATCGATGTCGAGCAATCCGAACACCGCGCCGGAACTGCGCAATGCCTTGAGCTCGGTTTCCGCCGCGGACAAATCGGTCAGCGCGGCCGAACTCAACGGAGTGCACCGCCATTGTCCTTCTTCGCGGACAACGGCCACTGCGAACCCCTCTACGTCGTCGTAGTCATCCGACGCCGCCCTGTTCGTGCCCGAGCGCTGTGCTGCCATGGCCGCAACGGTAGTCGGCTCGAGCCGAAATGTTGAAGTCGTATGCGAATCTGTTCCGATGACTCGTGACCAGAAAGCACCCGTGTGTGTCCTCGGGGCGGGCTTGATCGGTGGTTCCCTGCTGCGTGCCGCCGTGGCCGCGGGCTATAACGCCTGGGGATACAACCGTTCGGAGGCGGGTGCGCAGGCCGCGCGAGCCGATGGATTCGACGTCACCAGCGACCTGCTCGGCGTGCTGACCCGCGCCGCTGACACAGACGCGTTGATCGTCCTCGCGGTGCCGATGCCCGCGGTCGACCACATTCTCGCCGACGTGTCCACATTCGCGCCGCGCTGCACACTGACCGATGTGGTGAGCGTGAAGGCGCCGGTCGCCGCGGCGGTACGCAAGCACGGGCTGTCGGCCCGTTATGTCGGCGGCCATCCGATGGCGGGCACCTCCGAATCCGGCTGGGCCGCCACTGATCCCGGCCTCTTCCAGGGCGCGGCGTGGGCAGTCGGGGTGGACGAGGGCACGCGTCCGCAACCGTGGATCCGGGTGGTGCGGCTGGCATTGGATTGCGGCGCGGTGGTGGTGCCGGTCGTCGCCGAAGAACACGATCGGGCCGTCGCCCGGATCTCGCATCTGCCGCATGTGCTGGCCGAGTCGCTGGCGGTGGTCGGCGCGACCGGCGGCGAACTGGCGCTCGGCCTGGCGGCCGGGTCCTTCCGTGACGGCACCCGGGTGGCCGCGACCGCACCCGACCTGGTCCGCGCCATCTGCGAGCCGAACGCCGAGGCCCTACTGGGCGTGCTCGAACAGACGCTCACCGTGCTGGCCGCCGCGCGCGACAGCCTGCTCGGGGAAGGGTCGCTCGCCGATCTCGCCGAAGCGGGCCACGACGCCAGGCAGCGCTATGAAACGGCACAGCGCTGGCCCATCACCGATATCCGCCCGGGCGACCACAATTGGCTCGGGCAATTACACGAGGCGGGCCAACACGGTGGTGTGCTCACCGAGCTGAATTGATCCGTCCGAACCACATCGGAGGCGAATGCACTATGCCGATCACCGTCCGGCAGGATCTCCTCATTGCCGCTCGACCGGAGGACATCTGGCCACTGCTGACCGAGGGTAGGTAGCTGCGGGATTGGTATGCGTTCGGTGGCGCCGAGGTGGACCCGCGACCCGGCGGCGCGATGGTGTTTCGGTGGGACGAACACGGCAGCTTTCCCGCGACGGTCCGCGCGGTCGAACCGGCTGGGCGATTCGCTTTCGAATGGCATCCGCTGCCGGGTCCGGTCGTGACATTCACGCCCGGTCAGATGCGTTCGGCCAGCCCCGGGTAATCCAGCAGGAAACCGTCGGCGTCGAGGGTGACGGTGGCGCTGGAGACCGGGGACAGGACGCTGATGCCGTCGGCGGCGCCACTGTAGGTGAGGCTAGCTTCCTGGACGAGCAGGTCAGGGAGACGGACGTAGACGACCGGGACCTGCACATCGCCGACCACGTTCTGTAGGCCGAAGCGGCGGATGGGCAGGGTGTTGAAGAACGGGCTCAACACCACGTCGACGTCGAGGGCACCGGCGAAGGTGGAGCGCACGTGGCTGCCGCCCGCGTCGACGAGCCAGTAGTTCTCCGCGTCTCTGGCGATGGACGCGTGCCGCTCGCCCGCCGCGGTGGTGCTGCGCAGCGATAGCCGCTTGGTGACGCCGTTCTCATCGGTGACCAGGTCATAGGAGGCGCTGAAGGCGGGATGGTCGGCGCAGGCGCCACCGATCATGCGGCCCGCGGCACGGATACGGTTCCCGTTCAGCGTCACGCGCACCGATTCCATCCGCACCGCGTTGTGCGCGCGCCACGTGAGAATCGCCGGCCACCGCGATGCCGCCGGTTGGCTGTCGGAGCCAGAGGCTGGGTTCGTCACGTATCTACCGTAAGGGACGCGCCCCCGGCGTCCGCATCACACCAGCGACTCGCGCCAGGCCGCGTGCAATCCGGCGAACCGACCGGTGCCGGTGATCAGCGCGCTCGGGGCGCCGTCCTCGACGATCCGGCCGGCCTCCATGACCAGCACCCGGTCCGCGATCGCGACGGTGGACAGGCGATGCGCGATGATCACCGCGGTGCGGTCGCGCAGCACCGTTTCCAGTGCCTGCTGGACCAACCGCTCGCTCGGAATGTCCAGGCTAGAGGTCGCCTCGTCCAGCACGATCACCGCGGGATCCGCTAGGAACACCCGGGCGAACGCCACCAGCTGCCGCTGCCCCGCCGAGAGCCTGCCGCCGCGCTTGCGCACGTCGGTGGCGAAACCCTCGGGCAGTGCCGTCACGAAGTCGTACAGCCCGATCGCCCGGGCCGCCACATAGACCTCCTCGTCGGTGGCATCGGGCCGGCCGAGCCGGATGTTGTCGGCCACCGATCCGGAGAACAGGTACGACTCCTGGGTCACCATGACGACATTGCGGCGCAGGTCGGCATCCGTCAGCTCGCGCAAATCGGTGCCGTCGAGCGTCACCGTGCCGCCGGACGGGTCGTAAAACCGCGTCAGCAGCTTGGCCAGCGTGGACTTGCCCACGCCGGTCGCACCGACCAGCGCGATCACCTGACCGGCCGGGATATCCAGCGTGAATTCGGGCAGCACCGGACGCGCCCTGGCCTGGAATCGCTGCGGCGGTTCGGCCGCGCTCCTGTCGGACAGCACAAGCGCGCTGTCGGCAATATCGTTGCGCCGCACAAGCTTTGCGGCTCCACCATCGACCGACAGCGCAGCTGTGCCCGCTGTATCTCCGGACAGCAGCCCAGGGCTCCCGCTGGTTTTTCCGAGTGCGATCGCGGCCTTCGCGTCACTGTCTTCGCCTTGCTCCACCGCGGTCACCGCGGTGTTCGCTGGTTGTTTCGCTTCGACACTTCCGCGCCGCTTCGGGCTGGTGTCATACCCGAACCACACGTGGTCCATCCGGACCGCGCCCGCCGCCTTGCCCAGCGACACCGGGTCGGTGGGCTCCGGCACCGAGGGTTCCTCCTCCAGCACGCCGGAGATCTTCTCCAGCGCCGCCGCCGCGGACTGGTAGGAGTTGAAGACCTGGGCGAGTTCGTCGAGGGGTCCGTAGAACTCGTTGAGGTATAACAGGTATGCCGCGAGGACGCCGACCGCGAGGTCGCCTTCGATCACCCGCCAGGCGCCGACCACGATGATGATTGCGGTGGTCAGGTTGCCGAGCAGCCGCGTGAGTCCGGCGTAGTCACCCATGCCGCGCATGGCGGCGGTGGTCGCCTGCCGATACTCGGCATCCTCATACGCCAGCACGGATTCGTTGCGCTGCTCGCGCCGAAAGGTCTGCACCGCGCGGATGCCGCCCATCGACTCGACGAACTGCACAACGACCCTCGCGATGGCGCCACGGGTTCGCCGGTAGCCCGCGCGCTGCCTGCGTTGCGCCCAGCGGGTCACAAGCACCAGCGGCACGAAACCGGCCAGCACGATCGCGGCGAGGGTCTGATCGAGGTAGATCAGCAGCACCGCGATGGTCAGCACCGAAAGGACCGCGCTCAGCGCCTGATTCAGCGCGCTCTCCAGCAATTCCTGCAGGGTCTCGATGTCGCCGGTCAGCCGGGCGACCACCTTGCCGGAGGTGTACTTCTCGTGGAAAGCGACGCTGAGCCGCTGCATGTGCGTGAACGAACGCACCCGCAGGTCGATCAGCACACTCTGGCTGAGCTTTCCGGAGATACGCAGGAAGAAGAAGGTGGTGAGCACGCCGAGACCAACCGAGACGAGATAGCCGGCGACGGTGCGCGTCAACGGCATCCAGTTGCCCCGGCTACCCTCGGCGATGCCGGTGTCGAGCCCGTGCGCGATGAACAGCGGGGCCGAGACCGTCGCGGCGTTGTCGACCACGATCAGCACCAGGGCCAGCACTGCCAGCTTGCGGTAGGGCCGGACCAGATCGAGCAGCAGACGCCGAGATCGACCGGCCAGCACCAGGTTTCCGGTCTCGGTGACCTCCTTGTCCTCGCTGGCGATACCGCGCCAGTCGGCGGCGGAATCCTGGTCGGCCGAACCGGTCGGGCTCTTGTCTGCCGGACCCGCCGCTGCAGCCGGATGCTCTTCTGTCTCCGCGGTCATGATTCACCTCCCATCAGCTCGCGGTAACGAGTGCTGGTCTTCAGCAGTTGGTCGTGGGTGCCCTCGGCGACGATCCGGCCGTCGGCAAGCACCGCCACCCGGTCCGCCAGCGCCGCCGTCGACGGGCGGTGCGCGACGAGCAGCGTGGTTGCGCCCGCCAGCACCGTGCGCAACCGCTCCTGCACGCGCTCTTCGGTTTCCACATCCAGCGCGGACAGCGGGTCGTCGAGCACCATGATTCGGGTCCGGTCGCCCGCGCCCTCCCTAGCGAGCACCGCGCGAGCCAGCGCGAGCCGCTGCCGCTGGCCGCCGGACAGGCTCAGGCCCTGCTCGCCGATTCTGGTGTCCAGCCCCCACGGCAGGTCAGCGACGAAGTCGGCGGCCTGGGCCACGTCGAGCGCGCGCCGCACATCGACGTCGGTGGCCTCCGGGTCGCCGAGCGCGACGTTTTCTCGCACGCTCGCCGAGAACAGCACCGGATCCTCGAACGCCACCGACACCAGCGAACGCAGGTCGGCCACCCGCATCGACGCGATATCGATACCGTCGATGGTGATGACGCCGCCGGTGGCGTCGTAGAGCCGCGGAATCAGGTTGAGCAGCGCGGTCTTTCCGCTGCCGGTCGCGCCAACAAGTGCCACCGTCTCGCCCGGTTGAATCTTGAGCGAAACATCATGCAGCACCTCCCCTTTCGCATCGGGAAATGCGAATCGCACAACGTCCAGGGTCAGTTCACCCGCGATCAGCGCGGGCAACTCCACCGGATCAGCGGGATCGGTGATGTCGACGGGAGCGTCGATGATCTCCCAGTACCGATCCGCCGCGGTGCGGGCATCGTTCAGCTCGGCGAGCAGGAAGCCGGTCCAGATGATCGGCCACTGCAGGAAGGTCGACAGCGTAATACCCGCGACCAGGGTGCCGAGCGTCATCGTGCCGTGCGCGACCGCGTAGCCGCCGTAACCCAGCGCGAAGGCGATGGCCAGCTGCGGCAGGCACTCCGTGGCCGACATCAGCGTCGCGTCCATCCGAACCTTGAGCAGTTCGGTCTGCTGGAGTTCGCGCGACTGCGCGGTGAAGCGTCCGCCGAAGAACACGCCGCGGCCGAACGCCTTGAGCACCCGGACGCCCTGCGCCGACTCCTCGGCGGTGGTCGCCAGATCACCGGACTGATCCTGCGAGCGCCGCGACGCCACCTCGTAGCGCCGCGCGAACCGCGTACAGATGTAGCTCAGCGGGATCGAGATGATCCCAAATATCAGGCCGATCTGCCAGCTCAGCGCGCACAGCACGAGCAGGCCGACCGGGATGACGATCATGTGGATGATCAGGAACGGCCCGGCGAACCCGACGAACCGGCGCAGCGTGGCCAGATCGTCGATCGCACGCGAGAGCAGCTGACCCGATTCCCACGCGTCATGACGCCCGATGGCGAGCGACTGCAACTTGCGGAAGATTTTGGCGCGCAGCGTGATTTCGAAATGCGTCGCAGGCTTGGACACCAGCCACCGGCGTCCCCACACACCCAGCGCTTCCAGCAGGCCCAGCACCAGCACCGCGAGCACCGGAACGACCAGACCCGCGAAATCGCGGTGCGCGATGGGTCCGTCGATGATCCGCGCGATCACCAGCGGTATCACGATCGCGGTCAGCGTGGCGAGCACCGCGAGCGCGGTGGCGCCGAGCAGTGCGGCGCGATATGGGCGCAGGTATGGCATAAACCGGCGCAGCGAATGCAGGCGACCCGACGCCGAAGCGGCGGGCAGCGCCGGTCTGTCGGCCTCCGATTCGACCGATGGCCGGTCGAGCGTGACAGACAAAGCTCCCCCTCGTGGTCCGCGGATTGGCGGTGTCGCGAACGGACCGCCCAATGATGTTCGCACCTGGGTCCGACAGTCCAGCGTCGCATCGACGCCCGGATCGGCCAACCGATTTTTCGGCTGGTCCGATACCCGCGAACCGGTATCCACAAGGGAAATCACACTCGGCTGGCAGGTCGGCACGGCACCCATGCCCCAAGCCAACAACCTCGAGCAATCTCGAGGTCAAGGGTCGCACCCGGTGAGCGCTTCGACAGCTCACCGGACGCGATCCTTAAACGGACGCGCCCTGCGATTCGGAATCGACTGGTGCGTCCGGGAAATCCTGCTGCTGATACCCGCCGCGCAGTGTGCCCTCGATATAGGCGGCCCGGCATGCACGCCGGGCGATCTTGCCGCTGGAGGTGCGCGGAATCGAACCCGCCGGAATCAGCAGCAGATCACGCACCGTGACACCGTGGCGTTGCGCGATGGCCGCACGCACGGTGTCCGCGATCGGCTCCGGATCGACCTTGCCCGCACCGGTTCCGCGCTCGGCGACGACGACCAACTGCTCGGAGGTGTCGTCGGCGTCGAAGGTCAGCCCGCAGTGGCTGCCTTGCTCGAACACCAAGGCGGGCAACTGGTTTGCGGGCACCGAGAACGCCGCGACGAAACCGGGGCGCAGTGCGGTGCTCGATTCCTGGGCCGAGAACTCCAGGTCCTGCGGGTAGTGGTTGCGCCCATCGACGATCACCAGGTCCTTCACCCGCCCGGTAATGTACAGCTCGCCGTCGAGGTAGACGCCGAAATCACCGGTGCGCATCCACTGTGCGTCGGGTCCGGTGCCCTTGGCGTGGCTGCCCTCGGGCAGTCGCGTGACGAGCGTGTTGCGGAAGGTCTCCACGGTTTCGTCCGGGCGACCCCAGTAGCCGATGCCCATGTTCTCGCCGTGCAACCAGATCTCACCGACCTCGCCGTCGGCCCGCTCGATACCGGTGTCGGAATCGACGATCACGGCCCACTGCGATAGCGCCACATAGCCGCAGGACACCTGGGCGATGGCGTTATCGGTACCGGGCTCGACCTCGACCATGTATCCGGCATTCAGCTGATCGCGGTCGACGTAGACGACCTTCGCCTCGTCCTCGGCCTTGGTCGCCGACACGAACAGCGTCGCCTCTGCCATGCCGTAGCAGGGCTTGATCGCGGTGTTGGGCAGCCCGTAGGGCGCGAACGCGTCGTTGAACTTCTTCATCGACGAGACCGACACCGGCTCGCTGCCATTGATCAGCCCGATCACATTCGACAGATCCAGCGACTCGCCCGCCTTCGGCTTACCTCGGGCTGCCGCGTGCTCGAACGCGAAATTCGGTGCGGCGGCGAAGGTTCCGGCGCCATCGGAGGCGGCGGCCAGTTCCTTGATCCAGCGGTACGGACGCCGCACGAACGCACTCGGCGACATGATCGTGATGAACTCGCCGCCGATGGTCGGCAGAATCACGGACAGTAGACCCATGTCATGGAACAGCGGCAACCAGGTGACACCGCGCGAGTTCTCGGTGACACCGATAGCGTCGATCATCTGCAGCAGGTTCGTGCCGACCGCCCGGTGGGTGATCTCCACGCCCGCGGGGGTCCTGGTGGAACCCGACGTGTACTGCAGGTACGCGACGCTGTCGATATTGATCTCCGGCCGCACCCACGTCGCGCCGACGCTGTCGGGGATCGCGTCCACGGCGATGATGCGCGGGCGCTGTGCCGCGGGCAGATGCCGGAAGAAGTTCCGCACTCCCGCCGCGGCGGAGCCGACGGTCAGGATCGCCGCTGGCGTGCAATCGCCGAGCACCGCGTGCAAGCGATCGGTGTGGCCCTGTTCCTCGGGATCGAACAGCGGAACCGCGATATTGCCCGCATATACCGCGGCGAAAATGGAGATCACATAGTCCAAGCCCTGCGGCGCGAGGATCGCGACCCGATCACCCGGCTGCGAGACCTGCTGCAGCCTGGCCGCCACCGCACGCAGCCGAACTCCGAACTCACGCCAGGTCAGGTCCTGGTATTCGCCATCACGCTCACGCGAGTAGTCGATATAGCGGTACGCGAGTCCGTCTCCGTTCTCTGCGCTGTGCTTATCGACGAAATCGATCAGGGTTTTGTCACCCAGGATCTTGATATTGCCTTGTTCGTCCAAATAGTCGTCAAAGGTCTCGCCGATCATCGCCTTATCCTTTTCCAACGCACGCAGTAGGCCGTGCAGTGACACCGAACACAGATCGATACCGGAAGCGCCGGGAAGATTAGCAGGTCGCCCGGCACCGGATCACTCAGTACCGGCCAAATGCGAGCGCCACGTTGTGCCCACCGAAGCCGAACGAGTTGTTGACGGCGTAATCGATCCGCCCGGGTCGCGACTGGCCCTTGACGACGTCGAGATCGACCTCCGGGTCCTGGTTTTCCAAGTTCAGGGTCGGCGGGACGATGCTGTCGCGCACGCTCAGCACGGTGATCACCGATTCCAGGGCGCCGACGGCGCCGATCGAGTGGCCGAGCGCCGACTTCGGCGCGTAGACCGACGCGTGGTTGCCGACGGCGATGTTGATCGCCCGCGCCTCGGCGGTGTCGCCGATGGGGGTCGCGGTGGCATGCGCGTTGACGTGGGTGATGTCGTTCTTGGTCAGACCGGCGGTCTGCATCGCCCTTGTCATCGCGCGGGCGGCGCCGTTGCCGTCGGGGGCGGGGGCGACCAGATGGAAACCGTCGGAGGTGATGCCCGCCCCCAACAGCCGCGCGTGAATGGTCGCGCCGCGCGCCTTGGCATGCTCCTCGGTCTCGATGATCATCATCGCCCCGGCCTCACCGAACACGAAGCCGTCCCGATCGGAGTCGAAGGGCCGTGACGCGCACTTCGGGTCGTCGTTGCGGGTGCTCATCGCGCGCATCATGGTGAACGCCGCGATCGGCAGCGCCTGGATGGAGCCCTCGACGCCGCCGGCGACGACCATGTCGGCATCGCCCATCACGATCATCCGCCAGGCATTGGCGACGGCCTCCGAGCCCGACGAGCAGGCCGATACCGGTGTCACCACACCGGCCCGCGCCCCGAGTTCCAAGCCGACGCACGCGGCCGCGCCGTTCGGCATGATCGCCTGCACGGTCAGCGGGGAAACCTTGCGGTAGCCACCGTTTTCCATCTTGTCGCGGGCGTCGATGATGGCCTCGGCACCACCGAGCCCGGTGCCGACCGCCACGCCGAGGCGATCCCGGTCCACCTCCGGGCTGCCCGCATTGCGCCAGACCTCGCGGGCGAGGCAGATGGCCATCTGCTCCACATAGGACAGGTGCCGGGTCTCGCCGCGGGACAGGCCCGCTCCTGGCGCGACCTTCAGGTGTCCGCCGATGCGGACCGGCAGGCCGAAGTCATCAATGAAGGCGTCTTCGAGGACATCGATGCCGCTCTCGCCGTTGAGCAGGCCCTTCCAGGTCGAATCGACATCGCCTGCGATCGATGTGGTCGCTGCGAGGCTGGTCACGACAATGTTTGGATAGTTCCCGCTCTTGGTAGACGGAATCTGCATCTCGCTCACTTTCCTGGCATCACTGGGGAGAACCGGGGACTGCGCGGCGACGCTGGAGCGCCGGAAGGTCAGCAGTGGCCAGGAGCGGATATGCCTCCTGGCATCGAGCGGGCCGTGACGTGACTCGGCCTACAGGCATTATGCCGATATGCATTATCGGACGGACCGATCGGCTCCCATCGCAAGACACGCGGCCGTGGCAATCGCCCGAATAGCGACTCGAGTAACCTGCTCTGCGAGCACGTGGAATCGCGGAAAGGAATGACTGTGACGGGCGGGCGGATGGTCGGGCTGTTCGCCGGTATCGGCGGGCTGGAGCTCGGGCTCGGCGCGCACGGCTGGGATACCGAGTTGCTCTGCGAGATCGATCCCGGCGCGCAGGCGGTCCTGGCCGCGCGCTTCCCCGATATTCCGCTACACGGTGATATCACCAGGCTGCGCGCCATTCCGGCCGGGACGGAGCTGGTTGCCGCCGGTTTCCCTTGCCAGGACCTGTCGCAGGCCGGGCGCACCGCGGGCATCACCGGAAAACGCTCCAGTCTGGTCGACGAGGTGTTCCGCCTGGTGCGCCGGCAGCGGGGGCCGCGCTGGCTGCTGATCGAAAACGTCCCGTTCATGCTGCAGCTCGGCCGCGGCGCGGCCATGCGGCATATCACCGAGGCGCTGGAGGAGCTCGGCTACATCTGGGCATACCGGGTGGTGGATGCCCGCGCGTTCGGCCTGCCGCAGCGGCGCCAGCGGGTGCTGATGCTCGCTTCACGCACCGAGGATCCGCGCCAGGTGCTCTTCGGTGACGACGCCCGGCCACGGGACGTCGGCGATCCGGAGCGGGATCCGTGCGGCTTCTACTGGACCGAGGGCGTGCGCGGCCTCGGCTGGGCGGTGAACGCGATCCCGACCATCAAGGGCGGTTCGGCGCTCGGCATCGCCAGCCCGCCCGCGGTGCGGCTGCCGTCCGGGGAGGTGGTCACGCCGGGCATCGTCGACGGCGAACGTCTGCAGGGCTTCGATTCCGACTGGACCGCACCCGCGACCGACGCGCCGGGCGTTCGCAGCGGGCATCGTTGGAAGCTGGTCGGCAATGCGGTGAATGTGCGGATGGCGGCGTGGGTGGGGGCACGGCTTGCCGCACCGCTCGGCTCGATACCCGAGGACCAGCGGCTGCCGCCCGGCGCGCCGTGGCCGAGCGCCGCGTGGGGTCGCGGTGGCGTCGCTCATCGGGTGCCGGTCTCGACCTGGCCGGTGCATGAGCCATATGAGGATCTGGGGAACTTCCTCGCCGATTCCCGGCTGCTGTCGGCCCGCGCCACCGCCGGATTCCTGCGCCGCACGGGCATGGGCAGCCTGCGGTTTCCGCCCGGCTTCCTGGCCGATATGGAAAGCCATCTCGATCGCATGGGCGGCTGGGCGGCATGAGCTCGCGCCAGCCCTCGCAGCGGCCTGCGACGGATGCGGCGACGAGTGCGCGGATGGCGCGGCAGCGGCGCAGCGCAACCGCGCCGGAACTCGCGCTGCGCCGAGAATTGCACCGGCGGGGTCTGCGATATTTCGTCGATCGGGCGCCGCTACTCGGTCAGCGCCGCCGGGCCGATCTGGTATTTCCCCGGCGGCGGGTCGCGGTCTATGTCGACGGGTGTTTCTGGCATCGATGCCCGCAGCACGCGACCGATCCGAAGAACAATGCGCAATGGTGGGCGCAGAAACTGCTCGGCAATGTGGCCAGGGATCGGGCCACCGACGCGGCGTTGGCCGAGGCGGGCTGGCGGGTGATTCGGGTGTGGGAGCACGAGAATGCCGTCGCGGCGGCGGACCGGGTTCAGGCCGCCCTCGATGCGCAACCCTGAGTTAGCGGTGGCGTACCCGAACCAGGCTGCGTGGCGCGTGGGCGGCGAGATATCCCGACACCGCCATCCCTGTCATTACCGCGATTCCGGCCGCGGCCGTCGCAAAAGCAATCATGGAACCTCCTTCGTCCATTTCAGGATGTCGGACCGACCTGACAGGTCCCTGTGGGCGGGTTGGGAGTCGGGTGGGGAATAACGCCCGAACCCGAGTTGGTTAGGACACACTGACCTACCGTTGATCAGCGGACCAGGTGCAAGCAGGAGAATGGGTCGGGTGACTGGTCGCCAGAAGATTGCCGAACGACACCTACGAGTGGTCTCCTCGTTCATCGCCGCGGCTATCGCGATCGCAGGGCTCGCCTATTCCTCCTGGCTGCTGGAATTCGTCCTGCATATCAATGTCGACCCGGTCAACTCGTTCCTCAGCGAACTCGACGCGGAGGGTAAGCCTGGTCGACAGGTGTTCGCTACGGCAGACAAGGTCGTGGGCATATTGCTGATGCCCGCGTCCATCGCCGGTTTGCTGCTGTTCCCGCGCCGCAGATTGACCACCGTCGGCTGGGTGGCACTGTTCTGCTTCGCCGCCGCGACCATCGGCGACGTGCTGCTGCCACTGCGAGACTGCACCCCGCACAACGACAGCGCGTGCGACGGTAGCAGCGAGCTGTTCCCGCAACTGCACCAGCCGCACGCGCTCACCAGCACCATCGCGGTGACCGCCGTCGCCATCGCGACGTTCGCGTTCAGCCTTGCCGCGTTCCGGTACCGCCGCTGGCGGATCCTGCGCGAAGCCGGGCTCGCGGTGCTGGTGATCGGGTCGTCGGCGACCGTGTGGATGCTGGTCGCCGACAACCTGCCCGGCCGTCACGCCCTCGGCATCGCCCAGCGGATCCAGGTCGGATCGATGTCGCTTTGGCTGATCACGCTGGCCGCGGCCGTGATTCTGGAGGGTCGCGAATGGATCGACCCGGATAACTAGTCGATCTTCAGCGCCACGGTGTGGGTGTCGGTCTTGGCGGGCAGCTTGGTGGTGTCGACCATCAGGATCTTGCCGGTGTCCTGCACGCCGTTGGGCAGCGTCTTGGGCTTCAGTCCGAACGGCGGTTGTTCGCCGATGCTAGCGGCGAGGCCGAAGTCGCTGTCGTTGGCGATATAGAGGGTCTTGCCGCCGTCCAGGGTTGCCACGCCCTCGACCTTGTCGTGGCCGTAGAACTTGCCGTCGGCGTTGAGGCCGTTGAGCAGTGCGGTGAGATCGAGGTGCGTCGTCTTGGCCGCTGGGGCGATGCCGACCTTGGTCAGCGTCGCGATGCCCTCGGTGGTGGCGACCGTGCCGACCAGGGTTTCCAGCAGCTTGCCGTCGACCTGCCGCCCGCCGCGCTCTGGATCGTATTGCGCGCCTGCGACCTTCGAGTCCGGTCCGACGGGTGGCGCCGGAGATGTCAACGGTCCACAACTTCTTGTCCGACTCGGGGGCCAGGTCGCCGTCGCGTTCGTCGACCAGGAAGGTGGTGGCGCTCAGCGCCGTGATCTCGGAGTGCGCGACGTTGGTGCTCTTCGGATCCTGCAATCGTGGGGACGAAACTCGGTGTCGGCGCGATCTTTTCGTTCTTGCCGGGCCCGTCCACGTTCGGGCCGCGGTCGGTGAGGCCGTAGAACTCGTCCTTGCTGCCGGGCGCCGTCGTCCAGGCCGAGCCGAAACCGCTGGCCTGCACGGTGGTTCCGCCGAAGTCGCCGATCGGCGGAATGTCGGTGGTGTGCAACCGAACCGCGTCGGTGGTGGTGACCTTGAAAGAGTCAGTGCCGGTGTAGCCGGGCTTCGGCTGGTAGACCAGCGCGCCGTCGAAGCGGCGGGTCAGCGAACCCGGAGTACGAGTCGGTGTCCACCCGGGCGCCGCCGCACATCACCGCCTGCCATCATGGCGCCATGGGTGATCGTGTGAACATCTCCTCCGGCTCCGAGTTCGAGGACATCGTCGGCTACTGCCGCGCCGTCCGCGTCGGTAATGTGATTGCGGTCAGCGGCAGCACCGCCTCGGCTCCCGGCGGCACCGCGGTCGGCGGCGATGATATCGGCGAGCAGACTCGGGAAACCCTCAACCGCATTGCTACCGCTCTCACCGAAGCCGGCGCCAGCCTGGAAGACGTGGTGCGCACTCGCATCTTCGTCACCGACATCTCACGCTGGCCCGAGGTCGCCAAGGCGCACTCGGAGGTCTTCGGCAAGATCCGCCCGGCCGCCTCCATGTACGAAATCAGCGCCCTGATCACGCCCGCGCTGCTGGTGGAGATCGAGGCCGACGCCATCGTCAGCGAGTAAAACCCCGCAGCCCGGCTCGTCGGCACTGCCCGGCGGGCCAGGGACGGTGTCGCTAGGGTCGGATCGTGACCAGCGATGCTCCGGAAACCACCGTCCAGCTCGATACCGTCGCCGAGGCGACGACCCGCCTGCTCGACACCGTCCGTGGTCTCGGCGAAGCCGACGTGACCGAGCCCTCGCTGCTGCCCGGCTGGACCCGCGGCCACGTGCTCGCCCACCTGGCCCGCAATGCCGACAGCCTGGTCAACCTCCTGCTGTGGGCCCGCACCGGCATCGAAACCCCCCAGTACCCGAGCCAATTCATCCGCGACGCCGACATCGAAGCCGGCGCCCCACGGCCACTGGCCGAACAGCTCACCGACAACGAGACCGCCGCGAGGCGCTGGCTCAGCCTCGCCCAGACGATGCCCCCGGCGGCCTGGGAAGCGATCGTGCGCACCAGGCAGGGCAGGCCGATCGCCGCGACAGAGGTGCTGTGGATGCGATTACAAGAGGTCGAAATCCACCACGTGGACCTCGCCGCCGGATACCAGCCCGCCGATTGGCCGACCGACTTCGTGACGCGCCTACTGCCCCACGCAGTCGCCGACCTGAACAAGGCTGCGGCCTCCGAGACCACCCCGACGTTCGAGATCCACACCAGCGATACCAACTTCACCGGCACAATCGGCACGGCGGCCCGATCCCACACCATCACCGGCCCCGCCCACTCCCTACTGGCCTGGCTCCTCGGCCGCTCGATCGGAGCCGACCTGACGGGCGATCTCCCACCACTACCCGCATGGAAGTGACCTCGAGACAACGGAATTCGTGGCGCGGCGGAGGCCGGGACCGACTCGCCGCCCCGGCCGTCGCACCGGCTTCCTGTCGACTCTTCGCCTGCCGACAACCCTCGGGCTCGGACGAGACCGGGACCGGGACCGGAGAAGGTTCGTCCAGCCTGTCTGTACCCGCCGCCGATATCGACAGCTTGGTGACGAAAGTCTGACGGCACGGCCGAGTTCGGCAATATTTGCGCTGACAGACATCAGAATCGGGTACGCGGCAGCCACAGTGGCGTAGGAGCATTACGCGGTCGCACGGGCTTCGGTGACCGGATCCGGCGTGACAGCACTGCGCTATCACAACGTATACGGGTGGGCATAGCGTTCGGCGCGTTGCGGTCACGATCCAGTACGAGGCGGCATTCATCGCAACGGAACACTCGCTCACTCAACCGTAGGACCGCTCCACCGTCTGCTGCTCGAGGTCGGCTCTGACCAGCGCGAGTCCCCAATTGAACGCGAATCGTTGTGCCCCACAATGCGACCGCGGCATGACAACCTGATCCGGCGTGGGATCGAGAGCAGATCGGTATGCCTGGATCCAATGCCACTTAGCTTGACGTGTTTTCGCAGGTCATCGGCATGATTGCGATGTAGTGCCAGCTGGTTGGTCTGTGAGACTGGTTGGTGTGGAGCGTTTTTGGGCGTGTCGGTGCCGGATCGTGTCGGTGCTGGGGTTAGCGTCGCCGACGTGGTGGATGTGGGTGCGGTGTCGTTGATCGATCAGGTGTCGTTGGGTGTGTTGACCGCTGTGGTGGACCGTGATGCGGTGGAGATGGCGATTTCCGAGCACGGCAAGGCGCCCAAGCGTCGTGGTGGGACGTTGCCGCCGCATTTGGTGATGTATTTCGTGGTCGCGTTGGCGTTGTTCGCAGGTGTGGACTACGAGGGGGTGATGCGGAAACTGGTTGGGCCGCTGCGGCTTTGGCGTTGTTGGGATCCGAAGTGGAGTTTGCCGACCTCGGGTGGGATCACCCAGGCCCGGCAGCGGCTGGGGTTCGAGCCGATGAAAACACTGTTCGAGCGGATCGCGGTGCCGGTGGCGTCGCGGCTGACCCTGGACGCGTTCTACGCGCGACGCAGGCTGGTCTCGATTGATGGCATGGTGTTCGACGTGGCCGACACCGAGGCCAACGCAACGGAATTCGGTAAACCGAGCAAGGGAGTGTTGCCACAGGCACGGGTGGTGACGTTGACCGAATGCGGCTCGCATGTGAGCCTGGGCGCGGTGATCGGGCCGGTCGTGGGCAAGGGCACCGGTGAACGCACCGCCGCGGCCGAACTGATCTGGTTACTCGAACCCGGCATGATGTTGGTGTGTGACCAGGGGTTCTACAGTTTCAAACTGTGGTGCCAGGGCGCCGACACCGACGCCGACCTGTTGTGGCGTCTCGGTGACATTATGGACCTGCCGATCGTGGACCGCCTCGGTGACGGCTCCTATGTGACACTGCTTTTCGCGCCCAAAACCCCGGCGAAAATGCGGGCCGAGCTGCTGGAGGCGGCCATAGCCGGGGAGGAGTTGGACTGGGACCGGACTCGTTTCGCCCGCGTCATCGAGTACGAGATCACCGACCGTGGCGAAGGCGGTGAGCTGATCTGCCTGCTCACCACCATCCTCGACCCGCACGAGGCACCCTCGCTGATCCTGGCCGAGGCCTATCACCAACGCTGGGAACACGAAGCCGCGAACAGGCAAATCAAGACGCAGCTCCGCGGCCCCGCCAAAACCCTGCGCTCGCAAACCCCGGACATGGTCCGCCAGGAAATATACGGATTCCTCATCGCCCACTACGCGATCTGCTCGCTGATCTGCCGGGCCGCGGTCGAGACCGGCATCGATCCCGACCGCGTGAAGTTCACCCAGACCGTCCGACTCGCCCGCGACACCATCGCAGGCCCGGACGGTTTTTCCCCCTGACCGCCAACTCGAGCTCCACACCGAACTCGCCGAACAGATCACCGCAAAACGCCACCTCAACCCCCGCCGCCACCGCTCCTACCCCCGCGTCGTCAAACGCGCCAGACACAACAGCTTCCGAGTAAAACGCAAGGCAGACAAGGGAACCCGTCACACCGGACCCGCTACCATCCGGCTGGCCAACCAAAGCTGCATCACGCCGACACAACGACGACCATCCGCAAAACCGCCGGTCACAGCTCTACAGGGGGCGAGCTAAGCGGCATTGTGCCTGGATCGGTTGTGCATCACCGACACTTGAACAATCCCGACCCCGAATCTGTCCGAACTGTTCCGATGTGCTTGGACGACGACCATCGCATTCGGATACGACAGGTTTCGATGCCGTTGACGGATCGTCGGCTACAAGAGGTCGGGACCAACGATCGTCCAGGGAGTAACTCTGCGCCCGGTCAATATGAACAAGGCCTCCGGCGTGAACACCGGAGGCCTTGTCGAAGTGCGCCCGGAGAGATTCGAACTCCCAACCTTCTGATCCGTTCGTCCGTCCGGCACTGTCTGCCGGAGTACGCGATTGCTGCTGTGGCACAACGGTTCTCGGCTCGATGTACTCCCGTAAGTCCCTCGGAGTTCGCGTCTGTACGGGCACGTTTGTACGGGGAAAGTACTAGATCGGTCGAGAAGGCCGGCCACGGTTGGGGCGCTCGCTTTCAAGTCGAATACGTTGTGTCCGCGCTGGTCTCGCGGGCGTACGCGCTCCTACGTGAGGTGCCGAAACGCCTCCGTGGGAGTCTTGTCGTGTCCGGGGCGGTCCGGGTGACTTATGACAACTCGGTGACAACGGGTGACATGTTGACTGGTGGCACGCCGTGTCGGAGTAGAGCTAATAGAGTTCGACTCAGATGGAAAGCGGCGAGGAAGACGCGGGCATGACGAGTCATCAACACGATCTGTTCTTTACAGGCCTCATCCATCCGCAAGCTGGGTCCTGGCGCCTCGATCGCCCGGCCACGATGAACGACGGTGAACGCGTGATTGAGGTGTTTTTCGTCAATTCCGTGTTCAACGTGCGCGTCACCTTCAGCGATAGCCACCAGCTCGGTAGCGGCGAAGACGACAGTGTCTGGCTTAACCCGATCTGGTACGAGGTAGAGGCAGTGGTGCAGGCAGTACTGGACTCGCTGGGGTTTGTCTTGGCCGCATCGCTTGAGCTTGAGATGACAACTGGAAGGGCAGACGCCAATGCCATCGTCGGCGGACTAACCTCACTGCCCGCGTTCGCCCGCGTCGAGGGGGACCGTGTCGATGGCGAGTCGCTCGGAAAGTACTTAGCTGCGTCGAACGAGAACGCCAACGTACGCCACGCGCTCGCCGACATGCGAATGGCACTTCGGCTCACGATCGACACAGCCTTCTACTGTTACCGAGCGATCGAGTGCCTACGACAAGAGTTTGTCTACCCCGAGGACGAAGGTAAACCCGGACGGTCGTGGGAACGCATGCACGCCGCTCTGCGTACTTCCAAGGCCGAGATGGATCCATTGACAGAGCTGGCGACGCCGCGGCGACATGGTGAAGCTCTGCCGCTTTCTCACGACGACCGGCTGAAATGGCTTCGATGGACCCGTGATGTCGTCGGCCGGTACATCGAGGAGTACTACCCTCGTGGGTGTCGGTGACTTGTGCTGCGGACGGACTGCGGACGAGACCGGCGGTATTGCGCTGGAGTTTCCCTGGTCTTTTAGAAGGGGGAATCGTCAGCGTGCACGATGTCCAAACATTCCCGCCGTTGTTTGGAGGGAACGACTTTCTTCCACTCGCCGATCCGAAAGTTCCGACCTTGAAACCACTCAACTGCGGTCGCGCGGCAGGATGCCCAGACGGCGTCCTCGATATCAGGCTTGATCGCAGTCTTGATACCAACGCCTGAATTCGTGGGCGAGATCTTGTGGTGGGTCCATGTGCCGATGGCGCGGAGGCGGTTGTCATTCTGCGCGTCGATCGCTGCCTGCGGTTTCAGGATACTTAGCTCCTGGCACCCGGTTTGATACGTGATGACCTCATAGGTCACCTCGAGGGGAGGAAGGCGGCGATACTCCCAGCGACGCTTAGCGTCTTCGTAGCGGGCTTGGTCGATGTACACATACCTGACGACACCTTCGAGCAGAGCTTGGGAATCAAAAGCCTCGTCACGGTCAGGGTCGAAATCGAGATCGTGTGCGCCCTCGTTGCCGATGTGGCGAAGGTGAGTGGCCCAATCCACGAGGCGACCGTCGATCTTGCCATCGCCTTGTAGCGCTATCAGGCGCTTTTCGAGTGTTCCTGACGTAGCACCTTGATCGCGGCAGAGCGCCTCCAAACCGCGGCGCGCGGCAACAGTGGCCATCGCGTAAGCGCCACCCTTCATACACCCCTCGACTTCGGCAAGCGCGCGACGAACAATCGCCGGCAGCACCTCAGTTCGCCCGAGGCGTTCCTCCCACTCCATGCATGGAGCATAGCCAGGGCGCTGGTGTCACCCGAGCCATTTTGTGGCGCGGACACATCACCGACCCGAACCGACTGCCCGCCCCGGCGACTTCCCTTCCCCTGCTTCCTCATACTGGCCGTCCCTCAGCGAAGGGAGGTCGTGTCAAGGGTGGCGCGTGCGCCATCGGCTTGCCGACGCCGTAGGCGCTCTTGACCCGTCCGAGTAGAGCGAGATCATGGGGCCATGAGGAGGCAGGGACCTACCCGCGGACTCCATCTCGGATCGTGCCGTTCGTCGTGTGCTGGCTTGGGGCATGGTGACCACAGCCAGTCGACTGGGCAGAGGCCAGCCGATTCGTGATCGGCTGCGGGAGGTAGGTCGGGTACGGCTCACGTCGTGCCCACACTTCCTCGGTTATCGCAAAAGTGAGCCACAGTGTCCTGAAGTGACATTGGAGGCGCAACGCGTCGCCGACGTGCCGACGCGCCGCGGCCGGAGCATGCGTAGGGAGCGTTGCGCGTCGTAGCGCGGCGGCGGCGCGTAGCGCCGCCGCAGGCGCTCTTGTACCTGTATGGCTGAATTCGGCAACAACCGTCGAACGGTTGGCGTGACGGAAGCCGGAACGGCGTAGCTCATGAAGCCTGATCGGGCATCGTCCTTGGCCACTGCCTGGGTTGTGGAACCGGCTGCGTTCCAACGATTCTCGTCGGTGGCCTGTCGTAGTGTGGTGACACCTCTATCCGCGGGGCGGTGGACATGGTCCAGACATCGCGCCCAGGAGGGAGGTGGTGGGTTTGGCGAAACATCGCCGGAAAATGAGCAAGGCCCCGGTCGACTACGGCATCGTGTTGATGACAGCTGCCGTGATCGCCGGGGCGCTCATGCTGGTCCGCTGGTTGCGGGCTAGGTAACCCATCAGGTGGGGCGTCGGTCGCAACGGCGTCCCACCGCCCAGCATCACTTGCGTGATAGTCGTTACTTTACATCGAACGGGGGAGATTAGGCGACCAGGCCGAGCAACTGCGATGCCTCGTGGTTAAAGTCCTGGACTCCTTGCACTGAGGCGTAGGGCTTCAGACTCCGCTGCAAGTCGGTCACTGCTTCTAGGCAGCGAGACGAGTTAACTGATGCCGTGAGTCGGACAACGACTTTCGCGTTCTCTGCGGCCGCGTCGATGTCATTGCGCTGGAGGTGAGCCATGGCTACGGCAGCTTGGCTCAGGCCACCACGGCGCGCACGGCGTTGTTCGCGGCATTCCTGAATCGAGAGGTCGGCGAAATGATCGATCTCGGCGGGCTGCTGGAGATCGCGGAAGCACTGTGCAGCTTCGCCATAGAAGTAGGCCCGATCGATGAACCGTGCCCATTCGGGTTCGCTGTCGTGGTCGATCGTGCTGAAGGTCGATTCTGCGCGGGTAAGTGCTTTTGTGGCAGCTCGTGCATCTCCTAGGCGTGCAAGGGCACGAGCTTCGAGAATGCCAAGGTCGGCGTAGCAGGCAGCAGAATCGGATGGCGTGATCCCATGAAGTCCAGCGCGTGCCAGGGCCACAGCCTCATACGAATGACCCAGTAGGTTGGCCTGGTCGGACATGCCGGCCAAAACGTGGGCGCCAAGAACCTGGTTGTCAGCTGCCTGCGACAGGCGAAGTGCCTGAATGAGATACCGCTGCGCTAGGCCGTGTTCACCGTCGTCGTAGGCCATCCAGCCGATGAGGTACGCCTGCTCAGCGGCGGCATCGTAGAGGGCTGTTTGGACATCGGGCTGATGTTCGCGACGGATGAGCGGAATGACGGTGCTGTTCATATAGCTGATCAGCGCTGTGCGGGCGTGTCCACCGCCGCGCATGACGTCCATCTCCTGAAAGAGGCCGAACATGTTGCGGATTCCGGCTACCTGCTGCATTCCAATCGCCCTGGGGCCACGCTCCGAGTCCAGCTCCTTGAACGTGGCTAGGAGCCAATCTCGGCTGGGAGCTGCAAGCGCTGCCAGGATGAATGGAGCGTTGAACATGCCGGTACTATAGGCCGCGCCCAGATCCCGGATAGTGTCCAACGTGGTCTCAGGGTCTGGCGAGTACTCAAGCCCTCTCGCTGCCAAAGAGTCCATTCCTTCCATGCCGATGTCATGGGGCCGAACTGTACGACCGAGTCGTTCGGATAGCACCCGACAGATCAGAGTCGGAGTGATGCCCCGCGGCTTCTGCCCTTGCTTCACCCATCGGCCTACAGCGGTGTAGTCGTAGCGCAGTGCTTGACCTTCGTTCGCGCCAAGATCGTTGACGCGCTTGGCAAGTCCTGCCCAAGACATACCGGATTCAGTGATCAGCGCTGCAAGAGCGTTGTTCGGCTCGGCCATCGTGGTCCACCCTCTTCCGAGACCGTCAGTTCGTTCTCCCGGCTGATGATACGCGGCGCGGCACCTCTGAAAAGGTCCCGCATGGTTCCGCGAGGGTTCGCATGGGCGTTCACATGGTCCGGCCGAATAGGCAGCTGCGGTTGCCTGTATCTATGCAAATCAGCAGTGAGAACCGGGCGCAGATCGAGGATCGCTTAGCGATCGTAGCGGCCCGGCTGGAGGGGCTTACTGAGAGGCTTCGCGTTTTGGAGAGTGCTCCAGCGCGGACAAGCGAGTCTCGAAGTCGTCGAGCCGAGTCATGATCGTGTCAAGCCGATCGATGATGTCGTCGGCGGGCTCCGCATCAGTGTCGGCGGGGACACGGTAGAAGGTACCTCGGCCTTGCCAGGACACGACCAAGCCTTCCGAGCGAAGCACGTCGATGGCCGCTCGAATGGTCTCCTTCGCGACGCCCCATTCCTCGGCAAGCTTGGGAGTGGAGGGAAGTCGTTGACCTGGCGTGTAGGCGCTGCGGAGCGCTTCCGCGATCCGCAAGTACACGGGCCGCAGATCGTCGGGGTCCATCAGCTGTTTCGACACACGGCAAGTCTACCCAGGCTGTGCAGGATGGTCCTGGATCGGGTTTCCTAGGAAAGTGTAGACAACTAGTGATGAGGATAGTAACCTAGGAAACATACCGAAACATATTCCGCAAGCCGTAAGGGGCAGAACATGGCGATTAAGAGGGGCTACCGATTCCCGATCGAGTTCAAGGACGCGTTCCCGCAGGGCTTGCTGCTGCTGGGTGAGATCTCGCAGATGACGAAGTACAACCCGGATCCGCGTGCGCTGGCTGAGGGTGTCTTCGACTTCGACAAGGAAGGCAACGGCACCGGGTTCCCGTTGTGGGCTGCGTCGGTGACCGACCCGCATGAGGGCAGCGACGGTAAGGCGCAGCGGGCGTCGTTCCAGATCATCTTTGTGGCCACCCATCAGCCGGTGCCTCAGAACGAGGAGATCATCAAGGGGACCGGGATGCGGATGATCGAGTTGGAGGGCTTGACCGCCGAACCGGTCGTCGTGCGCCAGGGTTCGGGTGACAAGAACTTCTCGTATGTCACCTACAAGTTCCGGGCGACCGGGATCAAGGGTGACACCTCCGGTGCCAAGGTGCCTGCGGCTGATCCGGGTGCGGCCCGTCCGGCTAAGGCTGCGTAGTCATGAGGTTCAGCGTGGCGACCGCGAGCATGCTGCTCGTTCGTGTGTTCGCGGTCGTGACGATCGTCGGCGTAGGGGTTGCGGCGTTCCGGTTGTCCTTCGCCACGTTGAAAGACCTGGCCGTGCTCGCGCACATCCCGGTTGGTGATGCGTGGCTGCTTCCGGTCGTCATCGACGGCACGATCCTGTTGGCGACCTTGGGCACGCTGGTGCTGGCCAACAGCCCCGATCGCCTGTATTTCGTCCGGCTGCTGATCATCGGCGCGGCGGTGTCGATCGCGGGCAACTGCCTGCACGCGGTGGTCTCCGGAATGGTGCTGCCGGCGTGGGCTTCAGCGGTGCTGTCGGCGGTGGTGGCCGCTATCGCCCCGATATCGCTGCTCGCGGATACGCATGGTCTGGCTGTGCTTCTGCGTGCGGCACAACACAATTCGGCTCCCGCAGTGTCCGTACCGGTTGCGGTGGTGGACGAGGTGGCCGAAGAACCGGTGGAGGTGCCCGCGGCTTCTCCCGCGCCGGTGGCCTCGGCTCCGGTTCGTCCGGCACAGGTGCCGGTGAAACCTCGACGACCGGTCACGGCACCGGTTCGACCTATTCATCCCGTGCGACCGGTGCAAGAAGCGCTGCCGATCGCTGTTCCTGTCAGGAGTGTGTGATGTCGTTCGTCACTGCCACAACCAATTTCGAGTTTCACAGGGCGCAGTACCAGCCCGCCAGGGTGCACCGCTTCGGCGAAGGGGACGAGTACGCGTGCCCGATCCGGGCGACCGTGTATGTGTCCATGGGCGACGTTCGGATGACGCTGAGCATCGAGGATGCCCAGGCGCTGATGGCCGCGCTGGGTGAGGCCCTGTACGTGCACGGTGAGGCCGTGGTCGAGCAGGAAAACGCCGAGTATCGCGTCGATCTGTTGAAGGCGGTGGCGTGATGTCGAAGTCGTTGATGCTGCCGGTTGGGGTAGCGCTCGCCTCGTTGATTGTGGCTGTGGCTCCGGCTGCTGTGGCTACGCCCGAATCCTCCACCAGTGAGTGTGTGATGTTCTGCGAGGACCAGCAGCGCCGTCCGTCTCCGGACGCGTGCGTGATGTTCTGTGACGAAAAGCCTGCTCCGCCTGCGAATTCCGGCGGCTGCCGCCTGTTCTGCGAGTTGGGTAAGCGCTCCGATACCGGTGCGGGGGTGGCGTGATGTCTGTGACTGCTGCTCTGGTCACTGCTGGTGTGGCCGTGACGTCGGGGCTGATGTGGCAGTGGCGGCGCATCGGTGCCGGTAACTCACCGACGCCGCAAGATCACGCGGCTGCGGCTGCGCTGGAGCTTCGGACCGCGGTGTTCGTGGTGACCGATCCGGCGCAACTGTCAGTGATGTGGCCCGCTCTGGGTCTCGGATCGTGGCAGGTCGGTTTCCCGAATGTCGTTTCGGCCACCTACACCGCGTTCGGGATGTCGGTGCAGGTGCAGATGTTGGGTGGTCAGTCGCTCAAGGACTGGACCAACGACAACACCCGCGATGCCCTCGCCCAGTACCTGGGTGTCGCGTCAGTGATCGTCTCGTCGGTCGATCCTGGCTTCGTCCGTCTGGATCTGCGTGTCTTCGACACCCTCGCCGACACAGCAACGTTGTCGGGTCTGTTTTCTGGCGAGGTGGACCTGGAAGCGGTCCCGGTCGGGGTGACTGAGGACTTCGACACCTGGCGGCTTCGGGTGCTGTACGCGCACATCCTGCTCGCCGGTGCTACGGGTAGCGGTAAGGGCAGCGTGTTGTGGTCGCTGCTCGCCGCTCTCGGTCCAGCGATCAAAGCCGGGTTGGTGGATGTGTGGCTGGCAGACCCGAAGGGTGGCGCGGAGTTCGGGCGTGGTGAGGATCGACTGTTCGTCCGTTTCGCCACCGACACCGACACCATTTTGGCGATGCTGCGCGAAGCCGAGAAGACGATGCGCGAGCGGCTGGCCCGGATGCGAACGGTTGGTATCCGCAAGATCGTCCCGAGTACCGATGAGCCGCTGGTCCTGATCATCATCGATGAGGCCGCGTCGCTGTCGTCGTATGCCAGCCGGGATGAACAGCAGGAGTTCCGGCGTCTGACCGGTCTGTTGCTGTCTCAGGGCCGTGCGGCGGCGGTGTCGGTGGTGGCCGCGTTGCAGGACCCGTCGAAGGAGACGATGCCTAACCGGCAATTGTTCCCGGTCCGGATCGGTCTCCGGTTGGATGAGCCGACCCAGAACGCGATGGTCCACGGCCAGGGCGCTAGGGATCGTGGTGCACGCTGCGACGAGATCAGCGCCCGCACACCGGGTGTCGGCTATGTCGGGGAGGACGGCACCACCGAGTTCGTGCGGGTGCGCGCGTTCTACGTCTCCGACGACGACACCGACGCGATTGTGGATGCCTACTCCCCGGCCCCTGAAATCACCGGTCCGACTGAGGATTACAGCGGCTTCGACCCTGATGACCTCGGCGACGAAGACGGGTCGGTGGCGGCATGAAGCGAGGGTTCGTGACCGAGACGCATGTCGTCGTCTACTGCGACGGTTGCGGCGACATCTACAGCGAGAACGAAGCCGAGTCGATCTGCTTCGACTCCACCCACCAGGCCGTCTCCTACATCAACACCCGTAGCGCCGGCGTGGGCTGGCGGTATGACGGCGACCGGGTGCTGTGTGACGGCTGCCTGGCCACCGCCCGGTGCGCCGAGCACGGCCACCACTTCCCCGAAGCCTGGCAGACCACCGTGTGGCCGCTGGGCACTTCCACTCGTTGCCGCACCTGCATGGTGTGCGGCGTCCCTGAAATCGAGGTCCTTCCATGAGCATTCGTCGTTTCCGTACCACGTTGGCTGGTCGCCTGGAAGACGAAGACATCGATGCTGTTGTCGATATCCGTTCGCGGCGCCGCTGCCATTACGAACGCTGCGGCTTGGATCCGGTCTCGGTCGCGGTGCATCTGCTGGTCGAGACCGGCGATGTCCCCGGCTGGGATGACGGCCTGGACGGTGGAGAGGACTGGGTGGCATGACCACGATTGGACTGGTCGACTCGAACATGCGCGCCGCGTGGCTGGAGGAACAGTTGGCCATCGTCACCGCCGAGCGTGACCGGCTCGCGCACGCCAATGCCGAACTGGCGGTTCGCAACCGAGAGTTGGCGAGTGATTTGGATGATGCGCTGGATCAGCTCGCAGGGCATGCCCTGCACGACGAGCAGGAACGTCTCGTGGCCACGCCGCGCTACATCGGCGCATGCGTCCGGGCCGAACACGCGAAGGGGTGGAGACGGTGACGTTGACGGTGACCGATTTGTTTTGCGGTGCAGGCGGTTCCAGCACCGGCGCGTCCGAAGTCCCCGGGGTGGAAGTCCGGATGGCGGCCAATCATTGGCGGCTGGCGGTGGAAACCCACAACACCAACCATCCGAAGACCGACCACGCGTGCGCTGACCTCTCGCAGGTCGACCCGCGGCTGTTTCCCCGCACGGATGTGTTGTGGGCCAGCCCGTCATGCACCAATCACAGTGTCGCTCGCGGTCGTGCCCGCAACATCGACTCGACCCCGGACCTGTTCGGTGAGATCCTGCCCGATGAAGCCGCCGAACGATCCCGCGCGACGATGTGGGATGTGGTGCGCTTCGCCGAACACCACCGCTACCGGGCGATCATCGTCGAGAACGTGGTGGATGCCGCCAAGTGGGTGATGTGGCCGGCGTGGCTGCAAGCGCTGGATCTGCTCGGCTACCGCCATCACGTGGTCTACCTCAACAGCATGCACGCCCAAGCCGCTGGTCTCCCGGCGCCGCAGTCGCGCGATCGGATGTATGTGGTGTGCTGGCGTGCCGGTGACCGTGCTCCGGACCTAGAGCGCTGGACCCGCCCGCAAGCCTGGTGCGGCCACTGCGACCGGGAAGTGACCGCGGTGCAGGGCTGGAAGAACCCACGTCGCCGGTGGGGCCGCTACCGCGCCCAATATTCCTGGCGCTGCCCGCAGGTCGCTTGCCGCAACTCCATCGTGGAACCGGCGTGGCTGCCCGCCTCCTGCGCGATCGACTGGACGCTTCGTGGTGAACGGATCGGGGATCGCCGTAAACCGTTGGCGGACAAAACCATGCAACGCATCCAAACCGGGCTGACGAAGCTGGGTGGCGCACTGCTGGTGCCCTCTGGTGGCACGTGGCGGGATGAGGCGGCGCCGGTGGCTGCACCGATGTCGACGCGCACCACCCGGGAGACGGATGCGTTGCTCGTGCCGGTGGAGGGCCGTGTGGGTGTGTTCGCACGCCCGGTGTCGGCTCCGGTGCGCACGATGACCACGCGCAGCGAAACCGCTTTGTTGGTGCCCTATTACGGCAACGGCACCGCGCGCCCGGTGGATGATCCGCACGGCACGATGACCACCCACGACCGGTATGCGTTCGTGGTCCCGCTGCGTAATCACAACACCGCGAAACCGGTCTCCGACCCGTTGGACACGATCGCGGCGGCCGGGAACCACCACGCGCTGGCGACAGTGGCGCCGGTGGTCCAGGACTGCGAGTTCCGGATGCTCGAACCCTCCGAGATCGCTCGCGCCATGGCGTTCGACCAGAAATACGTGATCCTCGGTAACCGTCGTGAACAGGTCCGCCAAGCCGGTAACGCTGTCACCCCACCTGCGGCTCGGGACCTGGTATCCGCGGTCGCGGAAGCGCTCGGTCACGAGGTGGCGGCATGACCGATCGAGGCGACCCGAAACCCGCACGCCGTCAACCGAACCCGGTCGTCGTCGCGGCATCGGCAGGGATCAAGTCCAACCGTGGCAAAACCCGTCGCACCAAACCAGAACAACTGGCCCTGTTCGACCTGCCCGCAGAGAGGCAACCCCGATGACCAACACCACAACCACCCGCCACGACCCGTTCGACCTGATCGGCCTGGCCGTCCTCAACACGGTGTGGTGGGCCCTGATCGGCGTCGGCGTGCTCGCCTGGTGGGCAGCGCTATTCCCCATGGTGTCCGTCCCGATCGCCCTGGCGGTAGCTGCCGGGTTCCTGATCGGCTGGCCTGCGGCTGTCGTGGTGGTCGGGGTGTCCATCGCGGGGATGGTGCTGTGGCGCCGCAGGAGTCGCCAGACCTTCGAGCGGTGGATCACCTCGCGGGCACGCACCCGGTTCCTGGCGTGGTTTAGGTATCGCCGTCGCTGGGCTCGGCTCATGGATGCCTGCCACCTGAGCATCATTCGCGACGAAAACACCCTCGTCCCGCGGCTGGTGTCGGTCGCTATCGGTGACACGGTCGATCGGCTTCGGGTGCGGATGCTGGAAGGTCATTGCCCGGATGACTGGGAAAACCGGGTCGAACACCTCGCCCACGGGTTCGGCGCCCTGGAATGCCGGATCTCGATCGTCGGCCCCGCGCTGGTGGAACTGGTTTTCCGTCATGCCGATTCCCTCGCCGAAACGATCGAGCTGCCCCGTATCGACGGTGGCCGCTGGACTAAGGACGCTGCCTGATGAACGAGACCACTATCGAAGAACCCAAGATCCGGGAAAGCGCTGCTGATCGTCGCGCCCTGCCCAACCTCTACGAAGTGGCGGTAGCTGCGGCCGAGAAGTTCGGGGTCTGCGTTCGCCCGGTCACGATGCGAGTAGAAGATCCCAAGAGCGGGACCGTGTCCTATGTCGGGTCACCGTGCAAAGCCACCATCGCATCGGTGTGCAAGCCATGTGCCGACAAGGCCCGGTATCTGCGGATCACCCAATGCCGGGAAGGTTGGCACGCCGAGACCGAACCGGTCGCCCAGACACGCGAACCTACCCAGTGGCAAACCGAATTACTCACCGCCCGAGCTGATCTCGCCGTCCAATACCAGGAAGCCAAAGACGACGGCGACCAGGATCTGATGGCCGCTATCCGCGAGATCGTCACCGACCTCGATCAGGAGTTGCGTGCCTGCGGTCTGCGTGGCCCACTGCCGTCGCTGGACCCGAAACCGGCCAAGCGGCGTGCCCGCTCCACCAAACGCCGTCAGGACGTGCCGGACCTGCCGCGCAAGAAGGTTGCCCGTAACACGATCGGGCGCGTCTACGGCGGCAAGTACCGGCCGTCGATGATGGTCACCCTGACCATGCCGTCCTACGGTGCGATCAACCCTGATGGCGCCATCGACAAGAAGACCGGTCAGCCGTGCTCGGATGGTTCCCCACGTCGCCCCGACGAGTACGACTATCCCAGTGCCGCACGAGATATCGTGTTCTGCTCGGCGTTGTTCGACCGATGGATCCAAAACCTTCGCCGCGCTGTCGGCTATGACGTGCAGTACTTCGCGGCCGTGGAGCCCCAGAAACGGGGTGCCCCGCACTTTCATGTGCTGCTGCGCACCGCGATCCCGCGCGACATCCTGAAACTGGTCACCGCGGCTACCTACCACCAAGTGTGGTGGCCGCACTTCGACCCCGACAACGAGGTGTACTCCGGGGACCGGATGCCGGTCTGGGATCACCAAGCCATGACCTTCGTCGACCCCGACACCAAACAGGCGTTGTCGGGCTGGGATGAGGCCCTGGACATCCTCGACACCGTCGATGACCTGAAACCGGCCTACACAGTCCAGTTCGGGGCACGCATGGACCCCGGCGACGTCCGCGGCCACATCCCCGGCAAGGACGCCGACCGGGCGATCGGCTACGCCACCAAGTACCTCACCAAGAGCATCAGCGAAGTCCTCGAAACCGACTCGGTCCGCACAGCCACCCACTACGACCGGTTGCACGCCGAGCTCAAGCACACCCCGTGCTCACCGAAATGCGCGGTCTGGTTGCGCTACGGCATCGTCCCCAAGGGCGCCACCGACAAAACCGTTGCCGGCCGCTGCAAGGGCAAAGCCCATAGGCGGGACACCCTTGGCCTTCCCGGTCGGCGGGTGCTGGTGTCGCGTCGCTGGAGCGGGAAGACGCTGCCCGATCACAAGGCCGATCGTGCCGATTTCGTTCGGCAGTTGCTCGCCGATGTCGGGATCGTCAAACCGGACACCTCACACCTGAGGGTCACCCCGGTCGAACCTGGTGATCAGTCCAGACCGCTGCGTGAGCACCTGATCATGGCCGCGATCTCGCAGCGCACGGTGTGGCGGGCGGAGTACCTGAGAGCCCAGTTGGCTGCCGGTCCACCTGGGGCGCAAGAAACTTCGGCAATCCCACAAGCGGCATAGAAGGGAACAGGGGAGATGGCGCGATTGCTCACCGAGCAGGAGGTCCGGGAGCGCATTCCGGTCGGACACAGCAAGTACTACGAGCTCATCGGATCGGGTGAACTGCGCTCGGTAAAGATCGGTCGACGACGGTTCGTGACAGAACAGGCTGTCGCTGACTACATCGCCGGGCTCGATCAGGCGGCGTGAACCTGTGCCTAGACAGCGTATGACCCCTGGTGAGTGGGGCAAGATCACGGTCAGGAAGTCGGGGCCGGGCCGGTTCACCGCATCGACATACATCCGGGACGAGGACGGGCGTCGCCGGCAGGTGGAGCGGAGCGGTTCAAGCGAAGAGGATGCGCGGCGGGCACTGCTGCGGCACCTGAAAAAGCGAACCACGCCCACCGTGGGTGCTGTGGTAAGTGAACGAACCTCGTTGTCGGAGCTGTTCGAGGTATGGATTTCACTGAAGGAAAACCTCAAAGGGCAGTCGCGCGACGAGTACCGCCGGGTGTGGGACAAGCACGGTGCATCCCAGCTCGGGGCGCTGCGGGTGCGGGAGCTCCCGACGAGCCGCGCCGAACGATATATAGGGACGTTGCCTACCTCGCGCGCCCGGACGCTGCGTGTGGTGCTGATCGGGATGTTCGCGACGGCTGTTCGGTATGACGTGCTCACGGTAAATCCCATTCGGGAGGTGACCCGTAAGTCCAGCAAGGCTGCACCAGCGCGGGCATTGACGCCGGAGGAGTTCGCGACGGTTCGTTCGGCAGTACAGGCGTACCGCAATCGGCCTGGGGTGAGTGGGCCACGTCCGGGCCGGTTGCTCTTGGAGTTCATCGACGTGATGGCGTCGACGGGATGCCGACCAAATGAGGTGCTTGGGCTGCGCTGGTCCGATGTCGACTTGCTGGCTGATCCACCGACGATGACGACTGCTGGCACGGCGTTGGACCACGGCAAGGTGACCGGCAAGGGCGTGCACCGTCAGGACGAACGCAAGGGTGGTGCTCCGGATCACACGGTCGTTCTTCCGAAGTTGGCGGTGGATGCGCTGACCAGGTTGTTCGGCAATCCCACCGATGCGGACGGCCCGGTCTTCGCCAACCGTGACGGCGGATGGATGAGTTTGGCGAACCTGCGTCGGTCGCTGCGGGCTGCTCTGCCTGATGAGCTGCGATGGGTGACGCCGTACAGCTTCCGGCGGACGGTGGCGACGTTGGTCCGCGACGACCTCGGTCCGGCCCAGGCGCAGGCTCAGCTTTCGCACGCGAAGTTGTCGACCACCGAGCAGCACTACCTTCAGCGGCAGACCCAGGGGCCGGACGTTCGGAGCACCCTCGACCGATTCGCCGAGGGAAAGTAACGACTGGTTTGTAAGGGCAAAGTACTGGATCTGTTGCAGATGATCGTGAACGCCAGTTGGCCCCCGAACTGCTTACGCAGGCCGGGGGCCAACTTCTGTGCGCCCGGAGAGATTCGAACTCCCAACCTTCTGATCCGTAGTCAGATGCTCTATCCGTTGAGCTACGGGCGCATGGTTATTCAGTTGTTGCCCGGTTTTACCCGGGTGTGGCGGAGGCGAGAGGATTTGAACCTCCGGTCCCCGTGAAGGGACAACTCATTAGCAGTGAGTCCCATTCGGCCGCTCTGGCACGCCTCCTGGAGCCTTCTCTTCGAGGGCACCGGTCCTTTCGAACCGCCGAGCAGCAAGGTTACAGTAGCCGCGGTCGAGATCGCAAAACGCCTGGTTGTCAGCGTAAATTGCTGTCGAACCAGTCGAAGATCCTGGTTTGTGAGTCGACGAAGTCGAAGTCGTCGTCGGCGCCGGGGTGGTCGGCCCGGTGATGCAGGCCGGGATAGCTCACGACGAGGCTCGCCGCCAAGGCGCGGGCGGTGGCGTCGCGGAGTTGGTCGACGTGTGCGGGCGGGGTGGCGGGGTCGTCGGTGCCGAAGAGGCCGAGCCACGGCGCCTGCAGGTTCGGGGCCGCGTGCACCAGGGCGTCGGCCTGGTCGGTGAGCGGTTCGACGATCCCGGACGCGGCCACGCTCACCGCCGCGCCGATCGGGCGATTGGTGGCGACCAGAAAGGCCGCGGTGCCCGCGTGGTCGAAGCCGAGCACGCCGATGCAGTCGGGGAACACGCCGCGGCGGGTCAGCCAGTCGAAGCAGGCGTCGAAGTCCTCGAAGAGTTGGTCGCCGAACACCCCGGCGGCCGGATCGCCGGTCACCCGATGGAACAGATTGGGCGCGACCACCGTCCAGCCCTCGGTCGCCAGGGCGCCCATCAGGTCCAGCAATGTGCCGGTGAACTCCCTGGATTCGTGCAGCACCACGATCCCGCCGCGCGCGTTGCCCTCCGGCTCGGCCACGGTGATGGGCACATATTTGTTGTCGGCTTGTGGCCGATCCTCCTGCGACGATTCCGCGTCTCGGTCGGAATTCATGTCGTCGCCACCGCGCAGCGGCGCAATATCGTCATATATGCCCGACATGGAACCAGAATATGGCGACTTCGTTATCTTCGCGAGAAATTGCACGTCAGCGGCCCTTGCCCACAGATTTTCTGGTACCGGGCCTAGGGTAGGAGTGTGAGCGTGCAGATCCGGCCGGACCTTGATTCTATCCCGGCGTACACCCCCGGCCGCAGCCATCCAGGCGCCGTCAAGCTGGCAAGCAATGAGACGACCTTCGGTCCGCTGCCGGCCGCCGCCAAGGCGATCGCCGAGGCCGCCGAACTGGCCAACCGGTATCCGGACAATCAGGCCAGCGAGCTACGTGCGGCGCTCGCGGACTTTCTCGGCGTCTCCGTGGCGAACGTCGCGGTTGGCTGCGGCAGCGTCGCACTGTGTCAGGAGCTGGTGCAGATCACCTGCTCCGCGCCGACCGACGAGGTGCTGTTCGCCTGGCGCTCGTTCGAGGCGTATCCGATCGTCACCCAGGTCGGCAACGCGACCATCGTGCAGGCGCCGCTCACCCCGGACCTGGTGCACGATCTGGACGCGATGGCGGCCGCGGTCACCGAGCACACCAAGCTGATCTTCGTCTGCAACCCGAACAACCCGACCGGCACCGCGGTCGGCAAGGCCGAGCTGACGCGTTTCCTCGACTCGATCCCCGAGCACGTGCTGATCGTGCTCGACGAGGCCTACTACGAGTACATGCGGCTGACCCCGCAGGAGCGCCCGGACGGCGTGGAGTTCGGCCGCAGCCGACCCAATGTCGTTGTGCTGCGCACCTTCTCCAAGGCCTACGGCTTGGCCGGCCTGCGCGCCGGGTACGCCGTCGGCGATCCGGCCGTGATCACCGCGCTGATGAAAGTGCACATCCCGTTCAGCGTGAACCAGGTCGCGCAGGCCGCAGCGATCGCCTCGCTGGAGGCGCGGCACGAATTGCTGGATCGGACCGACGACCTCATCATCGAACGCGGCCGGATCCGTGACGCGCTGCTCGCCGCCGGTTACCGGGTGCCGCCGAGCGAGACGAACTTCGTCTGGCTGCCGCTGGGCGCGCGCGGCGCCGAGTTCGGTGAGGCGAGCGCGGAAGCGGGTGTGCTGGTGCGTCCGTACGGCACCGACGGTGTGCGGGTGACCATCGGCGATCCGCACGAAAACGATCAGTTCCTGCGCTTCGCCACTGATCCGGCCGTGGTGGCGCGGTTCGGCTAAGCGACGCCGAGCGCCCGCGAGATCGTCGGCCAGGACCGGGCCAGCTCGTCGCTCCAGTAGGGCCACGAGTGGGTTCCGGTCAGCCGGAAGTGCGCGGTCACCGGAATGCCCAGGGTGATGAGCCGATCGGCGAGCCGGTGCGTGCAGGCATTGGCGGCGGCCTCGAGCGCACCCCCGAATCCGATGGTGCTGACCAGGTCCGGGTTGTCGGGTCTGTCGTACTTGCCGGGTAGACCGCTGCCGACCGACAGGTAGATTGCCTTGCCGCGCAAGGCTTCCGCGTGCACTATTACGTCATGGTCGAGCCAGGCGGGATCGTTCTGTGGGCCGAACATGTTGTCGGGCTCGCCGCTGTAGGTGGCCACCACCGCACGGGCCTGCGCCTGTCCCAGATCGGTTCCCATGGAAAAACATCCGCTGTGCGCCGCGACCGCCGTGTACAGCTTCGGGTGCCGGAAGGCGAGCATCATGGCGGCCTCGGCGCCCATGGAGACGCCGACGACCGCGTTGCGGCCGTTGCCGTCGAACTTCGCGTCGATCAGCGGCGGCAGTTCGCGGGCCAGAAAGGTCTCCCACATGTTGGTGCCGAGCACCGGATCCGGCTGCTGCCAGTCGGTATAGAAGCTGGCCGGGCCGCCCACCGTGAGCACCACATTGACGTCTTTGTCTTCGAAGAATTGGTCGGCGTGCCCGAGTTCGGTCCAGTTGTTGCTGGTCGGGTTCGCGCTGCGGCCGTCGAGCATGTACACCGTCGGGCGCGGATGGCTCTGGTCGCGCGGCAGCAGCACCTGCACCTCGACCGAGCGGCTCATCGCGGGCGAGTGCACGAACACCCGTAGCCAGCGATCGGTGATCGGTTCGATGCGGTCGATGGTGGGTTTCGCCGCGGGCGGTGTGGTCGGCTCGGCCGGGCTCGGACCATCCGATGATCCAGTGTCGGCCGGTGGCGTCGCCCATCCTTGCGGTGCACCGACTGCCGCCGCACCCGATATCAGTGCGACGCTCACCATGACGCTGGAAACCCAACGACGGACCCCGCGCCGAGACAGCATGACAGCCATACTGCCAGAAACGCTCAGGTCAAAGCGGTTGCGATACCTAACGGCCGGTATTTGTGACAGGCTAAACTTTCATTTCCTAGTCGGTAGCCAGCGTGCCCTGCCAGCGGCGTTCCACTCCGGCGAAGCGCCACACCGCTACCGCGATCGCCCACGTCACCACGAATAGACCGACCACGATGTAACCGAGATCACCCAAATCGAGGTTCCCGATCCAGGCGATGATCCCCGACCGCTGTCCTGCGCCACCAACTTTCGCGTCGTGTTGTCGATCGCGGCGATGCGGTCGGCCTCGAAGGCATGCCGCATCCCCAATGCGTACGCGGTGAGACCGAGTCCGACGCCGAACACCGCCCCCTGTACCACGTGCTGCCCCGGCACCACGAACAGCAGCAATGTCCCCTACCCGAGGACATGAAGCGCGACGACAGCAACCGCAATACCCACGACACCGCGCACGAGCCAAACCCTCACTGCTGGACGATCCGAACCGATCAACCGTACCGCCGCACCGGCACACCGGTTGGTCCTCGGCGATCCGAACAGGCATTACATCGAATCTAGGCACACGACCAGCACACCGGCCTTACGCTGCTACACGGGCCTTTTCAGGCGTCGAACGGGACGGGCATGATCACCGACAGCAAACACCGGCATCGAGGTCGCGGCGCCGTGCGTGGGTGCGACGACCCGAAAGCCCGCTCGGCAGCCCCTTTCGATCACCACCGCACTCCGGCAGCCACGGCAACAAGACGGCTATCTCGTGGCCCGCCCGCCATGATCGGTATCGGCCGCGCCCGCATGCGCGAATTCTCTGCTCGAAAGATGTCTGTCTGTTTGGCCGCAGTACCTGATGCCCGACCGGAGAAAACTGTGAACCAAGTCCTACCCGTACCGTCGCTCGAAACTGCCCTCGAATCTACTTCCGACACAAAGCCTTTCAGCCTAGACCTACGTCGGCGAATGCATGATTGCGACGAATTCTTTCGTCTCCCCGAGCTGGCGCACCTCTCGTCACACCGCCGCCGCTCGGCGCTGGAGCAGCTCGAAGAGACCGGCGGCTACGTGCAGACCGCCGAGGAAATCTTGATCGGAGCGAAGCTCGCGTGGCGCAATCATGCCCGCTGCGTCGGTCGAAAGCATTGGCGCTCACTCAAACTGCTCGACGCCAGGCGGCTGCGCTCGGCCAGGGAACTCGCCGAGGTGTGCTGGCAGCATCTGCACATGGCCACCAACGGCGGCGCCATCCAGTCGATGATCACCGTCGGCCCGCCGCGCCAGCCCGACGGCCGCGAATTCCGTATCGTCAGCCCACAATTGATCCGCTACGCGGGGTATGGCAATGGCGACGGCAGTGTCACCGGCGACGCGGCCAATGTCGCGATCACCGAGTTCGCGATGAAGCTCGGCTGGCGCGGAACGGGTTCGCCGTTCGACATCCTGCCGCTACTCATCAGCACGCCGGACGAGCCGATCCGCTGGTTCGACATTCCGCCCGAACTGGCCCGCGAGGTCGAACTCGAGCATCCCGACTTCGACTGGTTCGCGGGGCTCGGCCTGAAATGGCATGCGCTGCCCGTGGTTTCGAATATGAACCTGGAGGTCGGCGGCATCACCTACCCGTTCGCCCCGTTCAACGGCTGGTACATGGGCGCCGAGATCGGCGCCCGCAACCTCAGCGACACCAACCGCTACAACATGCTCCCGCTGATCGCCGACATGATGGGCCTGGACACCGGCACCGAACGTACCCTCTGGCGCGACCGAGCCCTCGTCGAACTGAACCGCGCCGTCCTCTACAGCTTCCGTAAGTCCGGCGTCTACATCGTCGACCACCACACCGTAGCCAAACAATTCTGCGACCACGTCAAACGCGAAGAAGCCGCGGGCCGCACCTGCCCCACCGACTGGACCTGGGTAAACCCCCCGATCTCCTCGGGCCTGACCCCCACCTTCCACCGGTACTACGACCCGCCGGACATGGACATCCGCCCGAACTTCGTCCGCCGCACGTAGACAACGCGCCTGCCTGGGCACTCAGCAGGTCCGCTGAGTACCAGGGAGGCGGATGAGCTCGGAGACGGAGGGATTTGAACCGTGCTGTCGCAGCGGTCGACTCACCCCTCCGGCCGCGCACGCGAACACCCACCGCCGCGAGCCGGAGGCGGGCAATATGATCGCGAGTGTTCGACCGGGAGGGAGTGACGGTGACAACCGAGTCGGTACTAGAGGCGCCCGCGGTGCCGCCGTGGTTCACGGATCTGTTCGCCCATCGGCGCTGGATACGCCGCAGTCAGCCGTTCCCGCACGTGTATGCCCGTGACGTGTTCGTGCCCGAGTTCTATCAGCGGATGACCGACGAGCTGGGGCGGATCCAGCGCGAACGCCCCGGATTGTTCGGGAAGGTCGCGGCGGATTACAGCGCCGACGGGGTGCGCCTCGCCGATCTGCGAGACGGCCCGCTCGCGGTGTTCGCCTCCCGGGAATGGCACGACCTCGTCGCGGGGATCGCGGGAGTCACCGCGACCGGTGATATCGAGGGATCGGTCCATCACCACACGCCGGGCGCCCCGTACGGTTGGCCGCACAACGACCTCAATCCCGCCTGGTTTCCCGGCGAGCCTCCTGCTCCCGACGAGGTGCGGCTGCCGGACGAGACGGTGGACACGAAGTCCGGTGCACGCGCATCGGGTGTCGTCGCCCGCGAGTCGGTGCGTGCGGTGGCGGTGCTGTTCTATTTCGGCAATCCGGGCTGGCAGCCGGGTGACGGCGGCGAGACCGCGCTCTACGACCACATCGCCGAGGGCGAGAAGCTGCCGCAGCTGACCCTCATCCCGCCACTGGACAATTCGCTGATCCTCTTCGAAGTCACGCCGCGGACGTGGCACACCTTCGCGGGCAACAACACCAAGGACCGCAACAACGTGGTGATGTGGGTACACCGGACCAAGGACGACGCGGTGCGGCGCTGGGGCGGAGACAAGATTGTCTATTGGTGAACGCCGGGTCTGCCTGCTCACGGGCGCGAGCGGCACGCTGGGCGACGTTTTCTGCCGGTCCTATTACACCGAGTACGACATCGTCGCGGTATGCCGCACCCACACGCCCGCGGTGCCGTCGCAGCTGGAGTGGTTCGTCGATCCGCTCCAGCCGGAACAGGCGGTACCGGAGAATGATTCGCGGATCTTCGTGGTCCGCGCCGATCTCACCCAGCCCGGCGAGGTCGAGCGCGTGGTCGATCTCGCACTTGCCCGGTACGGGCGGGTCGATCTGCTGGTCAACAACGCCGCCCACATCCGGCTGCAGCCACGCGGGATCGTCGACGGCGATGCCGCGCTGGAGCAGTTCGAGCCCCATTTCGCACTGAATGTTGGCGTGCCGCTGCGCTTTTCGGCTCGACTTGCGCAACGGTTCTGGCTGCACGCGGGGGCGGAGAACCGCGCGGAGAACCGGAACATCGTCAACGTCTCCAGCATTTCCGGCTCGGAGGTGTACCCGGGGCAGACGCTCTATTCCGCGTCGAAGGCCGCGCTCAACCAGTTGACCCGGAATATCGCCGAGGAATTCGCGGAGTTCGGGGTGCGCGCGAATGCCATCGCGCCCAACAATTTTCCGGCGCTGGTGCCCACCGAGCAGGTCGCGCAGGCGATCGTCGAACTCGATGTGAGCACCCTGACCGGCGGCGTGTTCGGCGTCGGCGTGGAGCCGGACGATACGGAGGGTGGCCTCCACCCCCGGCTCGCCGAAGCCGAGCACTAGCCGCTACTCGGCCGAACCGGCAACCCGCTCGGACATCTCCCACAACTGAAGCGCGAGAGCGGGATCCACCGCTTGCCTATTACTCGGCCCGCTTTGAGCCAACGACTGCGCACTCGTGTCGGTGGTTTGGGCTGGGCGGGCTGCAGGGTGGCGGCGATCGCGGCGGCAGGGAATACTATCTCGGCGCGCACGTGCTGACGGCAGACGGGTGCCGATGCACGGGTTGGCCGGAATCAGCGGCTCCGGTTCGAAGGCCGCTGCCGCCCCCATCGCGGCGTAGCGGAAGCCGTGCTCACCGCAGGCCGGGAGAGTTCGAAAAACTACCCCGGACCTACGGCGCAACCGGCGGAGACGGAGGGATTTGAACCCCCGGTCGCTCTCGCGACGCTCGCTTTCAAGGCGAGTGCATTCGGCCGCTCTGCCACGTCTCCAGGGTCACGATGGTAGCGGACGCGCTAATCGGCACGCTCGCCGATTGCCTGGTCGACGCGAGCGAAGACCTCGCCGATGATCTCCAGTTGGCCGGGGGTCAGCAGGTCGACGAAGTCGCGGCGGACGGCCTCGACGTGGCCGGGGGCGGCGGACTCCAGGCGGCGCATGCCCTCGTCGGTGAGTTCGGCGAGGACGCCGCGGCCGTCTTCGAGGCAGGTGTTGCGGCGCACCATCTGTTGCGCCTCCATGCGCTGGATCTGGTGGGTCAGCCTGCTTCGAGACGACAGCACACCGTCGGCGAGCTCGCTCATCCGCAGCGACCGGTCGGGCGCCTCGGAGAGGAGCACGAGGATCCGGTACTCGGCGACGCTGAGATCGCAATCTTGTTGCAGCTGACGGTTCAGCACCGTCATCAGGCGCAGGTGGCCGTCCATGAAGGCCCGCCATGCGCGCTGCTGCGCCGGGGCAAGCCACTTCGGCTCAGCGGGCGCGCGACCGCTCGGTTCGGGATGCACGTTCACCATTCTAAGCTGGGCTGAACTGGGGAAATCCCCGCGCGGGGCGGCTGCGCGGGCGGTCGCGACGAACGATCGGTTCAATTCGACGGGCCTCGCGCACCCGGTCAGACCCAATGTCGAGTCGAAATCGGACAGCAGAAGCCGCAGGGCATGGCGCACTCCGGCGTGGCCGGCGATGCCGGGACCATAGAACCACGGCCGCCCGTACAGCACCGCCTTCGCGCCGAGCGCCAGCGCGATCAGCATGTCCGAGCCGGTGCGGATGCCGGAGTAGAAGAGCCTCGGTGGTGGAAGACGCCGCGGTCGACAGCAGCCCAGGCCGAGTTCCTTGGTGACCTCGCCGACGACCACCTCGCCGCGCTCGTGCGGCAATTCGAGCACCCCCACCGGCGCGGTCAGCACCAGCGCGGCCAATCACGTCCCGAGCACCTCCACCGCCAGATCGCGGGCCCCTGGCCCGGAGGCGCCGCGCAGCATCCGCGGCACGATCCGATACCGATCGAAGGCCCCAATCCACCCAGGTAGATCTCATTCTGGAAGTCGACGAAACCGCTCACGGGAGGTCGGTAGTCCGTCCGGCCCATTCATGCGGCGTGCTCGCGAGATTGGTGGCCGAGGGCGGCGGATATACCGTCCCGCGCGCGGCCGGGCTCCGCAACCGGCAGTATGGGTCGTGTGCGAGCTATCAACCTGAATGGTTTCGGCGGCCCCGAGGTAATGGAGTGGACCGAGGCGCCCGATTCGGTGCCCGGGCATGGGGAGGTGCTGATCGAGGTCGCCGCGGCCGGTGTGAACCGCGCGGATCTCTTGCAGCGGCAGGGTTTCTATCCGCCGCCACCGGGTGCGAGCGACATCCTCGGCTTGGAAGTTTCCGGAGTGATCGCGGAGGTCGGCGACGGTGTGCGGGACTGGCAGGTGGGCGACCGGGTGTGCGCGCTGCTTTCCGGCGGCGGGTATGCCGAACGCGTCGTAGTGCCCGCTACACAGGTGTTGCCGGTGCCCGAGGGATTGGATCTCGGCGCGGCGGCCGGGCTGCCGGAGGTGGCCGCAACGGTGTGGTCGAACCTCGTCACGACCGCGGGACTGCGCGCGGGCCAGCTGGTGCTGATCCACGGTGGCGGCAGCGGGATCGGCACGCACGCCATCCAGTTGGCAAAGACCCGGGGTGCGCGAGTCGCGGTAACCGCCGGGTCGCAACAGAAGCTGGACCGCTGCAAGGAGCTCGGCGCGAGCGTGCTGATCAATTACCGCGAGGACGATTTCGTCGCGGCGATCCGTGCCGAGGAGTCCGGCGCGGGCGGCCCCGGCGCCGACATCATCCTCGACAACATGGGCGCCGCCTACCTGCCGCGCAATGTGAAGGCGCTGGCGCAGCACGGCCACCTGGTCGTCATCGGCATGCAGGGCGGCGTCAACGGTGAGCTGAATCTGGCTGCGCTGCTCGGCAAATGGGGCAGCGTGCACGCGAACAACGTGCGCAACAGACCCGCCACCGGCAACCACAGCAAGGCCACCATCATCGCCGAGCTGATCAGGCACGTCTGGCCCCTCATCGCCGACGGCACCATCGTTCCGGTCATCCACGCCGAACTGCCGATCAAGGACGCACCCGAGGCGCACCGCCTACTCGACTCCTCGGAAACCTTCGGCAAGGTCATCCTGCGCGTCCGCGACTTCTGACTCGAAAGTCCGCTCCCGCCAATCGGATCCGTACGAGGTTCGGCCGAGATCACTCCAGGGCGGCGAGGCCGCGGCCGAGCTGGTCGATCTCGAATTTCGTGGTGTACGGAGCCAGGCCGACGGTTACCGCGCCACCCTCGTCGTTGACGCCGAGTGCATCCAGCAGTCGGCTGCCGCCGTGCACGCCGCTGAGGGTGCCGATGCGGTTGTCGGCGAGTTTGGCGGCGACCTTTTCGGCCTGCATGCCGCCGAGGGTGAAGCTGACGGTCGGGATACGGGTGGAGGCGCGGCCGATGACGGTCAGGTTGGGGATCTTGTCGAGGACGTCCATCAGGTGCTCGAAGAGCTGATCGTGATAGTCCTGCAGCGAGATGATGGACATTTCCAAGCGCTCGCGGCGGGTGCCGACGGCCCGCTCGTCGAGCCCGGCCAAAAAATCGATCGATGTGGTCAGCCCGGCGAGCAGGGCGTACTGGTGGCCACCAACCTCGAGCCGCTCGGCACCTTTTGCGTACGGGTTCAACGACATCGACGGAATGCGATCCAGGAACGCGGGATCGCGGAACACCAGCGCACCGATCTGCGGGCCACCCCAGGCCGGGGCGCTCAGCGCGACCACGTCGGCATTCAGTTCGTCGATATCAATAAGCGCGTACGGCGAAGCACCGAACGCGTCGGCGACCAGCAGACCGCCCACCTCGTGCACGCGGTCCGCCGCAACCCGCACCGCGGGCGCGGACCCGACGATCGGCGACGCGGCGGTCAGCGCGACCAGCCGGGCGGTCGGCCCGATCAATTCCTCGAACTGCCAGGACGGCATCTCGCAGGTCTCGATCTCGACCTCGGCCCAGCGCACGTGCGCACCGTAGCGATTCGCGATCCGCAACCACGGCGCGACATTTGCCTCATCGTCCAGCCGCGACAATACGATCCCGGTGCCGAGCCCGAGCCGCGAACTCAGCGATTCCGCCAGCCAGGCCAACAAGACCGCTCGGTCCGGTCCGAGCACCACACCCGCGGGATCACCGCCGACCAGATCCGCGACGGCCTCGCGGGCCGCGTACAGGATCTCGGCGCTGCGCACGGCGGCGCCGTTGCGTCCGATATGGGAAAACGACGACATGCGGAAACCTGTTGATACGGCACGAGATACCGAATCCGGGACCAGCATGCCCGCTTGCGGGTCGAGATGGATCCAGCCGTCGCCCAGGGACGGTATCAGGCCCCGAACCCTCGCGACGTCGTAAGTCATGTTGGCCACTCTAAGGGCAGCGGGCGAGGCTGCGTAACCGCGTTCCCTCTCTCGCGGATGGACACCAGCAGGCACGAGCGCAACAACCTGGGACTCAGCATGGCAACCGACTTTCAACAAATCCGAACCACACGACCCGAACAGAATAGAACGCCAGCGCACCACCGCGGCACGGACTCCGATGACCTCCGCCTTAGCGCGTTCGCGTGCGACGCGACATGATGGGGAACATGACGCAATCGGATGAGGCACCGGAATCCATCGTCGTGATCGGACCCGACGGCCGGCCGCTGGAAATCCCAGTGGAGGCCGGGGCGGACACGCCCTTCACCGCACAGGTGGTCACCGACAGCGATAAGAAATCCGACCAATCGGATGAAAATGATGAATCCGGCGAATCGCTCGCCGACATGGTCGAACAACCCGCCAAGGTCATGCGCATCGGCACCATGATCAAGCAACTGCTCGAGGAGGTGCGCGCGGCACCGCTCGACGATGCCAGCCGGACCCGACTTCGCGAGATCCACAAATCCTCGGTCCGAGAGCTCGAGCAGGGCCTCGCCCCCGAATTGCGCGACGAACTCGAGCGGCTCACGCTGCCGTTCACCGACGACGCCATCCCCACCGACGGCGAGCTGCGCATCGCACAGGCCCAGCTGGTCGGCTGGCTGGAAGGCCTGTTCCACGGCATCCAGACCGCACTGTTCGCACAGCAGATGGCGGCGCGGGCACAACTGGAGCAGATGCGTCAAGGTGCACTGCCGCCCGGTATCCATGCCGTCGATCCCCGCGGCGGTCAACCCGGCCAGGTCACCGGCGGCACCGGTCAGTATCTCTGAGCGACGGCACCCGTGTGTGCCACCCGGGCCGGTCGGGGTTTGCAAGGGTAGTGTCGAGCACCGTGCCCGCCGCTGCCGCTCGCCCCGACTCGGTTTCCGATGTGAGTCCGGTGCGTACTGAAGAGAGCCATGTGCATTCAGCTGACAGCCAAGCGTCGTTGGACGAGACGCCTTCGGGCGAGAGCCGAGTGCGTTCCGAAGAGAGCCCCGTGCAATCGAATGAGAACCCGGTGAGCCCAGACAAGAACCAGGACGAGAATCCGGCTCCGAAAGAGAACACGGCCGCGCCTACCGAGACCGGATCGGTCGCCGTAGCCGCGCCGCCGGTATCGGATTCGCAGACCTTCCACCGCGCGTCCAGGGACTTCCGGGACGGTTTCGCACAGCGCGAGCTCTGGCTCTCCCTCGGCTGGCAGGACATCAAACAGCGCTACCGCCGGTCGGTGCTCGGCCCGTTCTGGATCACCATTGCCACCGGCCTGCAGGCCGCGGCCATGGGTGTGCTGTACGCGACACTGCTCGGTCAACCACTGAAGGGCTATCTGCCCTACGTGACGGTCGGGCTCATCGTCTGGAATGTCATCCAGGCGAGCATTCTCGAAGGCTCCGAGGTATTCATTGCCAATGAGGGCCTGATCAAACAACTTCCGTCGGCGCTGAGCGTGCATGTCTTCCGGCTGGTGTGGCGGCAGATGCTGTTCTTCGCGCACAACATGGTCATCTATCTGGTGCTGCTTGCCGCCTTCGGTGTCTGGGAGCACTTGAGATGGTCCAGCCTGCTGGCGATTCCGGCGATGGTGCTGCTGTTCCTCAACTCGATGTGGGTGTCGATCGTGTTCGGCATTTTCAGCACCCGCTACCGCGATATCGCGCCCATTCTCGGCAGCACGACGCTGATGCTTTTCGTGCTCACGCCGGTCATGTGGACCACGAGTAACCTGCAGTCGCAGATCGGCGGCAACCACGATCGGGCCAGGCTGGCCGAACTCGTCCCGACCTTCCACTACCTCGAAATCGTCCGCGCCCCGCTGCTCGGCGAACCACAGGCGCTGCGCCACTGGGTGATCGTCGGCGCGATCACCATGGTCGGCTGGATCGTGGCGATCTTCGCTATGAAGCAGTACCGTTCGCGCGTGCCGTACTGGGTATAGGAGATTGGCCTCGATGACCGATCATGTGAATATCGAAACCCACCAGGCGTGGGTGGAGTTCCCGATTTTCGACGCGAAGTCGCGGTCGTTGAAGAAGGCGGTCCTCGGCAAGGCCGGTGGCGCGATCGGACGCAATCGGTCCGACGTGGTAGTGGTCGAGGCGTTGCGCGATATCACGCTGTCGCTGAAAGAGGGCGACAAAGTCGGCCTGGTCGGACATAACGGCGCGGGCAAATCAACGCTGCTGCGGCTGCTTTCGGGAATTTACGAACCGTCGCGCGGCAGCGCGCGCATCCGGGGCAGGGTGGCGCCGGTGTTCGATCTAGGCGTCGGCATGGACCCGGAGATTTCCGGCTACGAGAACATCATCATCCGCGGCCTGTTCCTCGGGCAGACGCGCAAGCAGATGCTGTCCAAGATCGATGAGATCGCCGATTTCACCGAGCTCGGTGAATATCTGTCCATGCCGCTGCGCACGTACTCCACCGGCATGCGGGTAAGGCTCGCGATGGGCGTGGTCACCTCGATCGACCCGGAGATCCTGCTGCTGGACGAGGGTATCGGCGCGGTCGATGCCGAATTCATGAAGAAGGCCAGGATCCGATTGCAATCACTGGTGGCCAGGTCCGGCATCCTGGTGTTCGCCAGCCATTCCAATGAATTCCTCGCGCAACTCTGCGATACGGCCATGTGGATCGACCACGGGCAGATCCGTTTGCGCGGCGGTATCGAAGAAGTGGTGCGCGCCTACGAAGGACCGGACGCGGGAAACCACGTCGCCACCGTGCTGCGCGAAATGGAAGCCGAGCGGACAATGGGAACCGAACGAGAACTGGAGCGGAACCAGGCATGAGCGAGCGCAGCGAGCGAATCGTGTTGCAGCGCGCATCGCGCATGGCGGAGCCGAGCGTCAGCGAGGCGCAGGCATGAGCGAGCGCAGCGAGCGAATCGTGTTGCAGCGCGCATCGCGCATGGCGGAGCCGAGCGTCAGCGAGGCGCAGGCATGAGCGAGTCGACCGGGCAGGAACCCCCGATCAACGCAGGGGACCCGTCCCCGGTCGAGTCGCCGGAACCCGCGCAGGCAGGGACGCCCGATCCTGATGCGGCAGTAGCGTTCACCCCGGTCGGCACCGGCCCGGATGCTCGAATCGTCGCGGTCGTGGTGACCCATAAGCGGCGGGAACTGCTCGCGGAATCGCTGAAAGTTGTTACCTCCCAGTCGCGTCCGGTGGATCACCTGATCGTGATCGACAACGGGAACGAAGCCGAGGTCGCCGACCTGGTTCGGGAGCAGCCGATCGAATCGACCTATCTCGGTTCGGCGCACAACCTCGGTGGCGCAGGCGGTTTCGCGCTCGGCATGCTGCACGCGCTGACCCTGGGCGCGGACTGGGTGTGGCTGGCCGACGACGACGGCAGGCCCGAAGGCCCCGAGGTGCTGACCATCCTGCTGGATTGCGCTGAGCGGCACGGACTTTCCGAGGTCTCCCCGGTGGTCTGCGATATCGACGAACCGGACCGGCTCGCCTTCCCGCTGCGCCGCGGATTGGTGTGGCGACGCCTACGCTCCGAGCTGAGTTCATCAGAAACGACGAGCGCCGAAGACTTCCTGCCGGGCATCGCCTCGCTGTTCAACGGCGCCCTGATCTCCGCGAAGGCGGTCGACGTGATCGGCGTGCCCGACCTGCGCCTGTTCGTGCGCGGCGACGAGGTCGAGGTGCACCGCCGCCTGGTCCGCTCCGGTCTGCCCTTCGGCACCTGTCTACAGACGGCCTACCTACACCCCAATGGCGCCGCCGAATTCAAGCCGATCCTCGGCGGGCGCATGCACACCCAGTATCCCGACGACCCGGTGAAGCGCTACTTCACCTACCGCAACCGCGGCTACCTCATGTCCCAGCCCGGCATGCGAAAGCTGCTGCCCCAGGAATGGGTCCGGTTCTCCTGGTTCTTCCTCGTTACCCGCCGTGACCCCGCCGGCCTGCGCGAGTGGTTCCACCTCCGCAGCCTCGGCCGCCACGAACAATTCGGCAAACCGGACTAGAAATCGGGCTGGTCGCAGGGACAGATCCCGGCGGCAAATGTCGACACCGTGCTGATTCGGCCGACGGCGATGTCGATCTCGGGCGGATGCCGGCGCTGGCCTGGGAAAGCAATGCGCAGCCGATCGTACTGCTCACCAAAGCAGACGCGGCGCCGAAACACTGCCGGTTCGGCGATTGCGCACACAATCGCGAACCAGGCTGCGCGGTACGGGAAGCCATCGACAACGGCGAGCTTACCTAGCGTCGTCTCGACAGCTATCGCAAGCTGGCCAGGGAAAACGTGTGGATGGCCGCGCGCTCGGACACACGACTGCGGGCCGAGTGCGAGCGCGTGTGGCGCGACATCAATAAGCAGCAGCGCCTGTATTACAGGCGCGACACTCACGGCGCTGATCCGGCCGAATCGCGATAGGGTCGGCACGCACAAATCGCTATTTGGAGGGTTGAATTGAGTTACCCCGGCGGATATCCGCCTCAGGGCCAGCAGCCCGGGCAATGGCCTGGGCAGCCGGCATACGGTCAGCCCGCACCCCAGAGCGGGCAGTACCCACCGCCCTATGGTGCGCCACCACAATACGCACCGGCGCCGGGCCAGCCGGTTGGTCAGCCGCATCTGCTACAGCCCGCGGTCGGGCAACCGCAGTACGCCCAGCCCGCCGTCGGTCAGCCCTACGGCCAGCCGCAGTTCGGCGGGGCGCCGCAGTACGGCCAGCCGCCGGTACAGCAATTCGGCCAGCCTGCACCGCAATTCGCGCCACAGGCGCCTTACGGCGCGCCGCCCGCGCCGCCAGGGATCACCGTCGATTCCTCCTACACACCGGTGGCGTTCCTGCTCGGGCTGCTGACCAAGCCCAAGATCCGGATCAACGGTCAGCAGGTGCCGGGCACCCGGTGGGGCCCGACCCATATCCCGGTCGGGCCGGGCACCTACCAGGTGTGGGTGGCCACCCCGTGGCTGTTCGACATGGGCTCGAACCAGATAACGGTTCAGGTCGCGGAGGGTGCGGGTACCAGGATCTACTACCGCACGCCCGCGGTGTTCTTCCTCAGCGGCGCCATGGGCCTGGTGCCCCAGAAGACGCCGGGCATCCTGTTCATCTACCTCGGCTGGGCACTGGTCGCGCTACTGGTCCTGTTGCAGTTCATGATCCTCGCCTCCACCTGAGGGTGAGCGGTCTGAGTCACTCGGACCGCGCGCACGATCCGGCGCGCCGAACCACCACGGTTCGGCGCCCCACTTTCGACCACCTATGCAACTGGTTGCATAGGGGTAGGGTTTACCCTTAACGTGCAAACCGCGGAAGGCCGCGGGCGCCACCTGCGGCACATACGACAGGAGCAGGTCATGACGGAACCGAGATCCAAGCCGCTCGCGGGCAGGACGATGATCATGTCGGGCGGCAGCCGTGGCATCGGCCTGGAGATCGCCAGGCGGGCCGCGGCGGACGGCGCGAACATCACCCTGATCGCGAAGACCGACCAGCCGCATCCCAAGCTTCCCGGCACCATTCACACCGCCGCCGCGGAGATCGAGGCCGCGGGCGGCCAGGTGCTACCGTTCGTCGGCGACGTCCGCATCGACGAGTCGGTGGCCGAGGCCGTGCGCCAGACTGTGGAGCGATTCGGCGGCATCGACATCGTGGTCAACAATGCCTCGGCGATCGACCTGTCCCCCACCGACGCCATCTCGATGAAGAAGTACGACCTCATGCAGGACATCAACTGCCGCGGCAGTTTCCTGCTCTCCAAGCTCAGCATTCCGGCGCTGCGGGAATCGGCTGCGGCAGGCCGTAATCCGCACATCCTCACCCTGTCCCCGCCGCTGAACCTGGATCCCAAGTGGGCGGGTATGGCGCTGGGCTACACCATCGCCAAGTACGGAATGTCGCTGACCACATTGGGTTTGGCGGAGGAACTCGAGGGTGACGGCATCGGTGTCAACTCGCTGTGGCCGCGCACCACAATCGCCACCGCCGCAGTGCGCAATTTGCTCGGCGGCGACAAGATGATCTCCACCTCGCGCACCCCCGACATCTACGCCGACGCCGCCTACCTGGTGCTCACCTCACCGTCGAAAGAGACATCCGGCAACTTCTTCATCGACGACGATGTCCTTGCCGCCCACGGCATCACCGATCTGGACAAGTACCGCGTCGTCCCCGGCGACGGCGAACTCACCACCGACCTGTTCTTGTCCGCTCCACCGACTCTTTAGGCCGTACTGGTGAGTGCCGCGATCTCCACGTTCAGGTCCTGCGTTGGGTGCCTGATAAGCCTTGGGCGTGCCCGACAAGTTATTCGGCCACCAGAAGCGGCGCGGTGAAAGTCAGTACGGGCGCCGCCGACTGGCTGATCAGTCGCTCTTGATGCCGTAGAGACGCTCCCAGTTCGCGCGGCTGGTGAGCTCGGGGATCGCGGCGCGGTACTGCTGCTGCAGGGTGGGCAGTTCGCGGCGCAGACGGCGTAGGACGCGGATGGTGCGCAGCAGCAGGGCGCGGGCACGGGCCTTGTCGCGCCGGCGGATTCGGACGCCGGACTGAGAGGCGTCGGTGACCACGACGTGGTCGAACAGCGAGACATGCCACCAGTGCGCGTCCTCTCGGGTGACCCCGATCAGCCCGTGCTGGGTACGCCCGGTCCACTGGTTGATGGCCCGCTTGATCAGCACCGCGGTGGTCCGGCTCGGTTCACCACCGGCGCGTCGCAATTGGATATCGGCCGCCCGGACCGGTGGGGTCGCGGCGGGGTGCTTGAGCGTCTCCGCGTAGTCGGCGCGGCTGGTGCGGGCGGCGGCCAGTGCCGCGATGCCGCCGTCGCGCAACACCTTCGGGCCCTCCAGGAAATCCTCGATGCCCTGCAGCGTCGTGTGTACCAGGCCGTACTGCATGCCGACCAGGTGCTCGGCCAGATCGCGGAACAGCTTGCGCGTGATGGCCTTTCCATCGAGATCGGTGTGCAGCGCTCCGACGATGAGCGAGTTGCGCGTGCTGAAGTACCGCGCCCAGTCGTCGTAGTCCTTCCAGTAGAAGTCCGCATGCCACACCGCCGCATTCGGCAGCGTGACCGTGACGAAGCCGTTCTCGCGCGCGCGGATGCCGTATTCGACGTCGTCCCACTGGAAGAAGATCGGCACCGGCAGCCCGATCTTCGCGACCACCTCGGCCGGGATCAGGCAGGTCCACCAGGCGTTGTAACCGGCATCGACGCGACGCTCCTGGTTGCGCTTGAGCATGCTGGTGTTGCGCAGTGCCTTCGGCACCTTCTGGCCGTGCTTGAGCTCGTGCAGGTGCACTTCCTCGGCGCCGACGTTCAGATAGTCGGGGTTGAGCAAGAACAGCATCTGGGCGCCGACCAGCGTCGGCTCCACCGTCATATTGGCGAAGGCGTTGAGCCGCAATACCGTTTCCGGCTCGCACAGGATGTCGTCGTCCATCAGGATCACGTCGGCGTGCTCGTTCGCCGCGGAGACCTCGTACAGGCCGCGGGTGAAGCCGCCCGCGCCACCGAGATTCGGCTGCCGGATGTAGCGCAGCTTGTCCCCCAAGACCGGCAGAGTGTCCTGGAACACCGGACGGTTCTCCACCAGATCGGTGCCCTGATCCACCACGTAGACCGCGTCGATCGCGGCGAGCACGGTCGCGTCGGAGGCCAGCGCGGCCACCGTATTGGCGCAGTCCTCGGCCCGGTTGAACGTACAGATCGCGATCGCGACCGGCCGCACATGATCGGGCGCCACCGAGGTCCAGGTGAGCTCGGTAACCCCGAGGTCGCCGCCGCTGGCATCGAACTCGAGCCACAGCGCGCCGCCGTCGACGTACTGGTCCAGCGGCGCCGAGAGCGTCAGCGGGCCGCTCGCGGTGATCTCGGCGGTCTGGATGATCCGGCGATGCCCGGCGATATCGGAGGCGACGACCCGGATGCGCGCCTTCTTGGTCACATCCAGCACCATCGTCGCGCGCACCTCGGTGACGGTGGTCCAGCGCTGCCAGTAGCTGGCGGCGAACCGCCCGAAGTAGGTGTTGGTGTGCGCGGTGGCGCCCTTCTCCAGTCGTAGCGCCAGTCGCTCCCGATGCGACCGACCCTTCACGACGGCATACAACTCGTCGCTCACCTTCGCCGACGGCCCGATGAAGATGCCGCGCTGCAGCACAAGTCGGTCCGGTGCGCGATGGTCGGCGCGCAGCGCGGCCGGAGCGGCCGCCGCCGAAGGGCGATCGTTCGTTTCGGTAACGGCTTGGGTAGCCGACTGATCCATGAAGTTCCTCGAAATCCTCATTGTGCCGACGGGACAGACACGCCCCTGGATGCCGTTCGCGGCGGGCCCGAGGATATCAACAGGCCTCGGTACCTGCCTGCTCAGTGACCCGGGCGCCGCGGTCAGTTCTGTTGCTCGCCGTTCGCCAGGCTGCCTTCCTCCGCCGCGCCATCGGCGGCCCGCCCGCCCACGAAGACGAATCTGTCATAGGCCCAATAACGGAACACCACCGCGACGATCTGCCCGATCAGCGTGCCGGAAATGTTGTCCGACAGCGGTGTCGACACATCGAGCACATACCGGGAAAACCCGAGGCAGCCCAGTTGCAGGCCGATGGCGACCACATTGAATACGGCATAGAGCAGGTATTCGCGGCCCGGGTTGTCGGTCTTCTTGTGCGCGAAGGTCCACCATTTGTTACCGAAGTAGGTGACAACGGTAGCCACGGCGATCGCGATGATCTTGGCGGGCAACGGTGCGTGGTAGAGCACACCCTCCCCGCCCCAGAACACCAGCAGGTTGTAGGTGCCCGCATCGACGAGGAAGCCGATCGCGCCGACCACCAGGAACGCCCCGCCGCGCCGCAGCGCCGCGATCAACCTCGCGGTGAGCGGCTCATCCGGCGGAGTCCGCGGTTCGGAACTCGGCGTGAGAGGCAGGGAGCCGGACCGCTCGGGGAATGACACGGGCTGCTCGGGGTAAGACACTGAGCGACGGTACCCCAGTAGGCGACTGCCTCGCCTTCGCTCGGCACGGCGCAGTGCGATAGACGGACTGCGTCCGGCCGCGCCCCTGATGCTCAGCGAACCGAGCGGGCAATCTTTACCGAGTGCGCGCTGGGCCGCACAGCCCTGTACCCTCCCGGTGTTCCCATTCACACTGCCGACCTCGAGGATTGACCCGGGTGGACTCCACCGAGCTTCGTATCGCCGCCGTGGTCCCGTGCCATAACGAAGAGGCCTCGGTGGCGAAGGTCGTCGCCGACCTGCAGGCTGCCGTGCCGGGAATCGTCGTTTATGTCTACGACAACCTGAGCACCGACAAGACGGCCGAACGCGCCCGCGCCGCCGGTGCGATCGTGCGCCACGAATACACCAAGGGCAAGGGCAACGTAGTGCGCCGCGCTTTCGCCGATATCGAGGCGGATGTCTATCTGATGATCGACGGCGACGACACCTATGAGGCGTCGGCCGCGCCGCTGATGATCAAGACGCTGCTGGATGGCCCGTACGACCACGTGCTCGGTGTCCGCAGGCAGGAGCAGGAAGGCTCGTCGGCGTACCGCACAGGCCACGAGACCGGCAACCGGGTGCTCAACGGCGTCGTCGGAAAAGTGTTCGGCGAGAACGTCGAAGACATGCTCAGCGGCTTCCGGGTGTTCTCGCGCCGATTCGTGAAGAGCTTCCCCGCCGTGTCGCGGGAGTTCGAGATCGAGACCGAGCTGACGGTGCACTCGCTGCACCTGCGGGTGCCGCAGACCGCGGTCCCGGTCGGCTTCCGTGATCGGCCCGCGGGCAGCGAAAGCAAACTGCGCACCTATCACGACGGGTTCAAGATCCTCGCGCTGATCATCGGCCTGGCCAGGCACGAGCGGCCGGTCGCCTTCTACGGCTTGTTCGGCGCGCTGAGCTGGCTGGTCTCGATCATCCTGACCATCCCGATCGTCATCGAGTTCTACAACACTCACGAGGTGCCGCGCTTTCCCACGCTGTTCCTCGGCTTCACCCTGCTGCTGCTCGGCAGCCTCGCCTGGACCGCGGGCCTGATCCTCGACGGCATCCGCCGCTCCCGGCACGAGGCTTCCCGGTTGGTCTACCTGCGGTACTCGGCCGTCAGCGCGGACGACCCGCACCCAAACGCAAACGGCGGTGACGCGGATACCGGTGGAGCCGACCGGTGACCACCTCCGCCGATCGGACCACGACGGAATCCGCCGACGCAGGGCCGAGCCCGGCCCCCGCCCTCGACAAGCCGGTGGGCTCGGATAACGGTGCCGCCCAAGCGAAGTCGTCTCCCGTCACCACGGATCCGACGTCCAGCTCGCTGCGCTCGGTGCGTCGACCAGGGCAGCGCATCGTGACGCGCTTCGGCGCCGCGACGGTCGCGTTCACCATCGTCGCCACCCTGTTCGGGGCGCTGTTCGCCGTTGTCACGCCGCCGTTCTGGGGCCATGACGAGATCACCCAGTTCGGTCGCGCCTATCAGGTCGCGCACGGCGGATTCGTGCCCGAGCGGATCAAGGACGGTCGCGGCATCTCCTACGGCGGCGACGTGCCGGCCAGCATCACCATCCTGATGGGCTACGCCCTGCACGACTACACCATCAACCCCGAAGAGCCGGGCGCGATGGTGGACGATCCCGGTGGCTACCGCCGGCTGGGCGGCGCTGCGGTCTCCTCGACCACCGAACCGATCTGGTTCACCAATACTGCCGCCTACTCGCCGGTTCCGTACGTCCCTGCCGCCATCGGTATTCGACTTGCCGACCTGTTCGGCCTCGATGTCGGCGGCTTGATCACGCTGACCCGCCTGGTCGGACTGCTCGGCTATCTCGTCGTCGTCGGCTTCGGCCTGTACGCGCTGCGCGCGCACCGGGTGCAGTGGCTGGCGTTCACGGTTGCGGTGCTGCCGATCGCGGTGTTCCAGGCGGGCACGGTCACCGCGGACACGATGACCAACGCGCTGGCCATCCTGGTGTCCGCCCTCCTGGTCAAGGCGCTGTTCCTCGGCGACGGGCTCGGGAGGTTGGAAACGGCCGCGCTGCTGAGCTCGACCATCCTGCTGCCGATCAGCAAGCCGACCTATGTGCTGCTGGCGATGCTGGTCGTGGTGGTGCCCGCGCATCGGCTCGGGTTCGGGCGGTGGCGCAACGACCCGGACATCGAGCGCGGCGACTCGCGAATCGGCTGGCAGCGGTGGATCCCGTTGGGATTCGCGGTGGCGGGCCTGCTGGTCTTCGCGGCCTGGATGAAGGTCGCCGCGCCGACCGGCGACGGCATGGGCCTGATGCGGCCACAGCCCCAATGGAACTCGGTGAAGCCCAGCGAGCAGCTGCACGGAATCATCGCCGACCCACTGCATTTCGTGAACGTGTTCGGCGAGAGCATCGCGCTGCGGGACCAGCGATGGTTCAGTCAGTTCTTCGGTGAGCTCGGCTTCGCCTACATCGATGTGCCCGCCTTCTCGATGCTGGCCTGCCTGCTCGCATTCGCGGTGAGCGTGGGGATCGCGGATCGGATGAACACGGACACCGCCACGTTCCGGCGCACCCTGATCGTCGCGCTCACCGTGGCCGCCAGCGTCGCGATGATCTACGTGACGCTGTACATGTCGTTCACGCCGATCGGCTACTACATCATCGACGGCGTGCAGGGCCGCTACTTCGTCCCGCTGGCGATCGTCGGACTGGCGGTGCTGCTGCGGTGGATGCCATTGCGGCTCACCAACTCCGACGGCAAGACGCCGACGCGGGGCCCGGCGATCACCATCATCGCGGCCACCTCGATCGCCCTCATCGCCGCGCTGTGGAAGTACTACTCGATCGTCTGGGGCTGACGGCTTGCCGGGCAATAGGGCCGACAAGAAATATCGGGAACCACGCCTCCGTTGTCGATCAAGACCATCTACGAAAAGTACTGGTAATCACCGCGCCGGTGGCGATCGGTGCTGCGATCCAGTACATCACCACCATCAACCAGCCGTTCACGCCCGCCAAGTAGGCGGTAGCACAACGGAATACGAGAAACTACTCAGGTCACCGGGTGGGGCTGATCTCGGTTTCGCCGGCGGCGGCGTACGCGCGCTCGGTCAGCGCCTTGTGCGGGCGCCACCAGGATTCGTTGTCGCGGTACCACCGGATGGTCGCGGCCAGCCCGGACCGGAAGTCGCGGTAGCGCGGGGTCCAGCCGAGCTCGGTGCGCAGCAGCGTCGCATCGATCGCGTAGCGCTGGTCGTGACCAGCCCGGTCGGTGACGTGATCGAAATCGTCGGGGTCGCGGTCGAATGCCTCCAGGATCATCCGCACCACCGACTTGTTGTCGAGTTCACCGTCGGCGCCGATCAGATAGGTCTGCCCGATCCGGCCGTGGTCGAGGATGTTCCACACCGCCCGGTTGTGGTCGTCGACATGGATCCAGTCGCGCACCTGATGCCCGGCGCCGTAGAGCCGCGGCCGCACCCCATCGATCAGGTTGGTGATCTGGCGCGGAATGAACTTCTCCACGTGCTGATAGGGCCCATAGTTGTTGCTGCAGTTGGAGATCGTGGCCCGGACGCCGAACGAGCGGGTCCAGGCGCGTACCAGTAGATCACTGGAGGCCTTGGTCGCCGAGTAGGGGCTCGACGGGCTGTAGGCGGTGGTCTCGTCGAACGGGGCGCCGTCGGTTGTGAGATCGCCGTAGACCTCGTCGGTGGAGACGTGGTGGTAGCGCACCTCATGGCGGCGCACCGCTTGCAGCAGCGAGTAGGTGCCGACAATATTGGTCTGCACGAAAGGCCACGGATCGGCAAGGGAGTTGTCGTTGTGCGATTCGGCGGCGAAATGAACGACGGCATCGACACCGCTGACGAGCTCGTCGACCAGATCGAGATCGGCGATATCACCATGCACGAAGTCGACACGGTCGGCCACCGGGTCGAGCGATGCGCGATTGCCCGCGTAGGTGAGGGCGTCAAGGACGGTTACCGTAGCGTCGGGGCGTTCGGCCACGGTCTGCTGGACGAAATTCGCACCGATGAATCCGGCACCGCCGGTTACGAGCAATCGCACCCCACGACACTACGTCCACCGATCGGGCCGCCGGTGGCCGAGGCCCTTCGCCGAGCCGGGAGGCGCTTCCAGAGGTTCACTCTGTGAGATTTGTCTCAAATCAAGCGGAGACCGCAAGACGACCAGTCTGGTTCTCTAGGAAAAACCCTAGTCGGCACCTACATTTCCGGCATCCCACCGTGCAGCAAGTCTCGATGGTGAACAAAAGTTGAATAAACGGTCACAAAGGGTTCACCACTCGTTAGCTGGTCTAGATTTCGATGGTCTAGTCCCCTACGAACGCTTCACACTGAGGTCCAAACAAATGCTGATGAGGAAATTCGCCGCTACGTCGGCACTGCTGATCGCCGCCATGGGCGTCACCGCGGGCACCGTCAACGCGCAACCGGCGGCCCCGGCCGCCGACGCCCCGATCAACTTCACCGCCAAGACCACCGACAACTCGTCGATCATCACCACCGACTCGGGCTCGCTGGTTGTCGAGGACAACGCACTGAAGATCAAGGCGGCCAACGGCAACGTGGTCGCGGGCACCCCGCTGTCCCTGCGCATCGACGACTTCGAGTTCCCAATCGCCGCCGACATCTCCGGCCGCACCGCGACGCTCACCCCGCAGATCGACCCGGCCAAGGCGGTCTACAAGCCGGTCGCGCTGCCCTTCGAGGACACCGCACCGTGGAAGACCCCCTACGACCGTGAGCAGGCTGCCTGGAACCGCCTGAAGGACACCATCGCCACGGGCGCCACCGTCGGCACCCTCATCGGCGGCCTCAGTGGCGGGGTCCTCGGCTGTGTGCTCGGCGGCATCGCCGGCGCGACCGTCGCCGCTGCGACCATCGTCGGCCTGTTCGGTGCGTTCCTGCCCGCCGCGGCCATCGGCTGCATCGGCGGCATCATCGCCGTCGGCGCGATCGGCACCCTGGCCGGCCAGATCTTCATCACCGCCCCGGTGGCGATCGGTGCTGCGATCCAGTACTTCACCACCATCAACCAGCCGTTCACGCCCGCCAAGTAAATCGCGCGTACTTCTCCACAACTGAACTCGCATAACTGAAAAGCGGGCCAGAAAACCCGCCCCGGGCTATCGACTGGGCGGGTTTTCTGCCGCCGGGCCGAGTTACTGAATATTTGCGAACCAAGTTTCGGTCACTCCACCCGCTCAAAGCGCACCTGATAGAGGACCACACCACATGATTATCAAGAAGTTTGCTGCAACCTCGGCGCTACTAATCGCCGCCATCGGCGTCACCGCGGGCACCGTCAACGCGGCACCGGCGGCTCCGGCCGCCGACGCCCCGATCAACTTCACTGCCCAATCCACCGACACGTCGTCGATCATCACGACCGACTCGGGCTCGATCGTCGTCGAGGACGGCGCCTTGAAGATCAAGGCCGCCAACGGCAACGTTGTCGCGGGCACCCCGCTGCACCTGCGCATCGACGACTTCGAGTTCCCGATCGCCGCCGACATCTCCGGCCGCACCGCGACGCTCACCCCGCAGATCGACCCGGCCAAGGCGGTCTACAAGCCGGTCGCGCTGCCCTTCGAGAACACGGCGCCCTGGAAGTCGGACTTCGACCGTGAGCAGGCCGCCTTCAACCGCCTGAGGGACACGATCAGCACGGGCGCCACCGTCGCCACCCTGGTCGGCGGCCTCGGCGGCGCGGCCCTCGGCTGCGTGCTCGGCGGCATCGCCGGCGCGACCGTCGCCGCTGCGACCATCGTCGGCCTGTTCGGTGCGTTCCTGCCCGCCGCGGTGATCGGCTGCATCGGCGGCATCGTCGCCGTCGGCGCGATCGGCACCCTGGCCGGTCAGATCTTCATCAGCGCGCCGGTGGCGATCGGTGCGGCGATCCAGTACATCACCACCATCAATCAGCCGTCCATTCGGCCGGCTCCGGCCAAGTAGCACGGTATCGCGGCCGATAGTCGAAGCCGCGCAACCAGATACAACGCAACCCCGTTCGGCGCTCAGCCGGGCGGGGTTGCCTGTTTCCGACCGCAGGTTGTCCATCGATGGCCACGCCAGCACACAATGAACCCCGTCCCGGAACTCCGGGACGGGGTTCGACTCGTCCGGCCGACCGTGATCAGGCCGTCCGAGCCTGCTCCGGCTGCTCGAGGCGAGCGCGGACGAACCGGGAGACCCGGGCCAGCGCCGCCCTACCCTCGGGCAGGTTCGGGAAGATGCTCATGAACGCGTGCACCTGGCCGCGCCACAGCTCCAGCGAGTGCGGCACACCCGCCGCGGTGAGCCGCTGCGCCATCAGTTCGCAGTCGTAGCGCAGCACCTCGTCTTCGGCGGCGATCAGCAGCACCGGCGGCAGGCTCGCCAGTGCGCCGTTGACCGGTGACAGCATCGGGTCGAGTCTGCGGTCGACCTCCGCACCGATCCGCACGACCGCCCGCAACGCCGAGAGCGGAATATAAGGATCACGCACCACATTGACGTAGTCCCGCTTGGCCGCATAGTCCAGATCGAGCAGCGGGCTCAGTCCGATCAGGCCGGCGGGGCTGGGCAGCCCGAGTTCGATCGCACGCAGCGCGGTGGCGAAGGCCAGATAGCCGCCCGCCGAGTCGCCCGCGAAGACGATGCGCGCCGGATCGGCGCCGTGCCGCAGCAGCCAGCGGTAGGCGTTCAGGCAATCGTCGACCGATTGCGTGATGCTCTGCGCGGGCAGTTGCCGGTAGTCGACATTCACCACCGGCAGCCCGGTGCGCCTGGCCAGGCTGGCCGCGACCGGACGATGGGTACGCAGCCCGCAGACGGCGAACCCGCCGCCGTGCATGTACAGCACCGCACCATGCCGCAGCGCCCGTGAGCCGCCCGCCGGTCGCACGATCTCCATCCGGAAACCGTTCAGCGCCACCTGTTCCCGATCGATCCCCCGCGGCTCCGGCCGCAGCCGCGCCAGGGTGTCGATCGCGACGGCGCCGATGGGAATGGTCGCGCGGGTGATCGGCGCCACCCGCAAAGCCGGTCGCAGCACCCCGAGGCACGTTGCCAACAGCACCCGCGACGGTGCGCTCAGACCATTCGGATTCATCACCACACCGGGCTCGCCGACTCTGATCGCTGACATAGCGCACCTACCTCACAACTGGCGCGCCGAACCCGACCGGAGGTTCTCAGGCGAGTTGTCGACGCTGACATCTCACACAGTGATATTTCAGAAGACCACGCGAACATGACCTACGCAACATAAATCGTCCGACGCGCCCGGTCACCAAACGTTCGTGATCAATTTGTGGGCGAGTCGGAACCTCCCCGACTCCGAGCGGGGCGAAGCTGGCAGACTCCTCGGCATGCGCGGAATCATCTTGGCGGGCGGCACCGGTTCGCGGCTGCACCCGATCACGCGCGGGGTGAGCAAGCAGCTGGTCCCGGTCTACGACAAACCGATGGTCTACTACCCGCTGTCCACGCTGATGCTCGCGGGCATCAGGGACATCCTGGTGATCACCACCCCGGAGGATGCCGCCGCGTTCGCCCGGCTGCTCGGCGACGGCGCCCAATTCGGTCTGTCCATCAGCTATGTGGTCCAGTCCGAGCCGGACGGGCTGGCCAAGGCGTTCGTGCTCGGCGCCGACCACATCGGCACCGACAGCGCGGCATTGGTGCTAGGCGACAACATCTTCCACGGGCCAGGACTGGGCACCAGCCTCAGCCGCTTCAGCGGGATCGGCGGCGGCGCGGTCTTCGCGTACTGGGTGTCGGACCCGACCGCCTACGGCGTCGTCGAATTCACCGAGGGGCGCGCGGTGTCGATCGAGGAGAAGCCGAAGGCGCCGCGCTCCAACTACGCCATCCCCGGGCTGTATTTCTATGACAACGACGTGGTGGAGATCGCGCGCACGCTGCGGCCCTCCGCACGCGGCGAATACGAGATCACCGACATCAATCTGGCCTACCTGGAACAGGACCGACTGCAGGTCGACGTATTGGCCCGCGGCACCGCGTGGTTGGACACCGGCACCTTCGATTCGCTGCTGGACGCCGCCAACTACGTGCGCACCATCGAGCAACGACAGGGCCTGAAAATCGGTGTGCCCGAAGAGGTCGCGTGGCGAATGGGCTTCATCGACGATGAAAAGCTGTGCACGCTTGCCGAACCACTGGTCCGCTCGGGTTACGGCAGCTACCTGCTCGACCTGCTCGAGCGCGGGCGGGACTGGTGAGCATGGAGTTCCGTGAACTCGCCGTGCCCGGCGCCTGGGTGATCACGCCGCGCCAATTCGGCGACGACCGCGGCATGTTCCTCGAATCGTTCAAGGCCTCCGAGTTCGAAAAGGTGACCGGCCGCCCGTTCGACCTGCGTCAGGTCAACTGCTCGGTCTCCGCCGCCGGCGTGCTGCGCGGCGTCCACTACACCGAGGATCCGCCGGGCCAGGCGAAATACGTAACCTGCGTGCACGGCGCCTTCCTCGACGTGGTCGTCGACCTGCGCCCCGGCTCCTCCACCTACGGTCGCTGGGACAGCGTGGTGCTCGACGATGTCGACCGCCGCTCGGTATTCTTGTCCGAAGGCCTCGGCCACGCCATCCTCTCGCTGGCAGATCACTCCACCGTCACCTACCTGTGCTCACTCGAATACACCCCCGAATTCGACAGGGACATCGACGCTTTCGATCCCCAACTCGGCATCGAGTGGCCGACCGTCGGCCGCGACGGCAACCGACTCACCTACGTCCGCTCACCCAAAGACGCTGCCGCCCCGCCGTTTTCCTAACGCTCGCGCGCAGAAATCGTACGTAAAAGCCGAACGTAACATTACATGCAGCCACATTAAATGCGGACACAACTAATGCACTTGCATTGATGTCCGATGGCCACTAGGATGAGGCCATGTCGAAGGTGGCGACTCCAGACGTAGCCCGGCGCACCGTCGCGCCGACCGGGCTGGTGGGCGAGTGGCGCGAGTTGCTCGACCGGCACGCGGCGGTGAGTTGCGCACTCGAAAAAGCGCTACAGGGTCAGCACGATATCGGCCTCAGCGAGTTCGAGACGCTGGACCGGTTGATCGACGCGGCTTGCGGAAATTACCGGATGAGCGATCTGGCTCATGACATCTATCTGAGCCAGAGCGCTCTCTCGCGCGCCGTGGCCCGGCTGGAACGCGACGGTCTGGTCTCGCGCAGCATGTGCGCCGAAGACCGCCGCGCGATTTTCGTCTGCCTCACCGAGAAGGGCCGCGAGGTTTATGAGAAGGCCCTGCCGACCCATCGCGCGGTCCTCGCGCAGACGTGGGACAGCGGCAAGATCTGCACCATGTAGGCAAGAGCGCGGATTTACAGCGCCGAGCGCGCTTCCTCGATGGCTGCGCGCGCGTCCACGGCCGCGGCCTTGATGCTCACGAAAGCCTTTCGGTACCGGTCGATTTCCTGGTCCTTGTCCAGGTAGATCGGTCCGGTGAACGCCTCCAGGTAGACGACCGGCGGTTCGGCCAACTTGCCTGCTGCGACTTCGGCGAAATCGAGTAGCACGAACCGGCCGGAGTCCATGCCGTCGTGATAGCCGGAACCCGATGGCGCCACCTGGATTCGCACATTGGGCAGGTCGCACATGCGCCGCAGGTGGTCGAGCTGTTCGACAGTCACGTCGGTGCCGCCGAGGCGGCGCCACAGCAATCCCTCGCTGATCACCACGTCCAGCTGCAACGGCCCATCACCGCGAGTGACCAACGCCTGCCTTGCCATGCGCAGCTGCACCCTGCGGTCGATTTCGGCGGCGGGCACCTCCGGGCGCGCCGCCGTCAGTAGCGCGCGGGCATACGCCTCGGTCTGCAGCAGTCCCGGGACCAGCTCGTTCTCATAGGTGGACAGCAGCCGGGCGGCCTCCTCCAGCCCGATATACACATCGAAACCCTCGGCGATCACGTCGCTATAGCCGGTCCACCAACCCCTGGCCCTCGTCTCCCTGGCCAGTGCGGTCAGCGGCTCGACGAGCTCGCTCGGCGCACCGTAGATCTTGCACATCGCCTCGACGTCCAGGCTGCGCAACGAGGTCTGACCGGTCTCGATCCGCCAGATCTTCGCTTCGGACCATTCGAGCTGCTGGGCGGCCATCCTGGTGGTCATCCTGGCTCGATTGCGCAGATCGCGCAGGTGTCGGCCGAGCTGCCTGCGGGGCATGGTCGAACCGGTGGTCCCGTGCGGTAAAGCCATGCTTCCCCCTCGTGCCGTGCGTCGGACTCACTCGCGAGCCCCCGTGCTCGCGAGTACGACGCTCCCTACTGGATATCCGGACAGCATTGTTTCACAACAAAACTCGCAGCAGTCACCGTATGTGTCACAGATACGCCACCGGCGCAGTAACGCCGAATACGTTCAACCCGTTGCGGTTGCGGCAATTCAGTTCAGTTGCTACTTGCGCGATCCGCCCTTGCGGAAGCGCCAGAACTGCACCGCACGAACGTCTTCCGAAAGCTGGTTGACCGGCTCCGCGACATCCGACAGCGCCTGGAACAGATCGACGGCCAGATCACTGATGTGCTCCACCCGGGTGGCCAGCCGGGACGCGTTCTCCACGAATTCCAGCAGCAGACGAACCACGGCCGCGATGGTCAGCCCGAGCGGGACCGCGATCAGCGCGGCCAGCACGCCGAGCACCGCCGAGACCTGCCACATCAGCACGGTGATCGCGATCGGTATGCCGACCGCGAAGGCCAGCCCGAGCATGTAGGCCAGCGGCAGCAGCGTCCGTGTCGCCGGATGGTGGAATTGCACATCGAGCAGTCCGCGCGCCGCCTCGACGCTCCATCGACCGAAGGCGCGCGGGCTCTCGAAGGGCTCGGCGGGCTCTTCCGCCGTGGTGGGAGTGCGGGCGAACCGCTCCTTCCACGCGTTCCAGCGCGATTCGGTCTCGAACTCATCCGAATCCGGCGCCGGGCCGTTGGATTCATCGGTCATGCCGGAATCCTTCCCGTCTTTCACCAGCTGAGCCAGCCGGATCATTCGGCGCCGACCCGTCCACAGCAATGTCCCAGCTGGGACTCAGCCGCGCACCAGTTCAGTGGCCGAAAGTTACCCTGCGAGACCGGGAAAGCAACCCTGCGAGACCGATAGCAGCAAGACGCCGGGTGAGACGAATCCAACACTCGCGAAGAACTTTTGGACAACCCGTAACGCTCAGGCAGCCCGCCGCCGATACGACCCATGTATGCAGGACCCAGATCATCGGGGAATGGAGAAAGACAGTGCGCACCACGTTTCCGACTTCCGTCTCGGCGGCAGCAGTCACTGCCGCTGCGCAGGACTACATCCAGCGCGGGTGGACGATCGCCGAAACGGCCAACGGGATCAGCCTGATCACCGATGCCGACCTTTCGGGCATCGAGGTCAGCGGCGAACTGGCCGGCGACGTGCGCCGGTTTCTGCGCGCGAACAGCCTGTCCGGTCCGGTGATCGAGATCCCGGGCGCCGAGCGTCGCGAGATCCATCTGGTCACCGGCCTGCGTAAGGCCGCGATGGCCCTGGAGGCGCTGCGCGAGGCAGGCGCCACCATCCACACCGACGGCGCGGGCATCCCGCTGCCGCCCACCCAGCTCATGGCTGGATCGGCGTGCTGGGGTATCGCGCCGAGCGAGGCTCGCTGGATCCCGCCGGTAGTCGCGATCAGCGCGGCCGTCCGGTCGGCGACCTCACGCAAGCGCGCGCAGCGCACGCAGCTCACCAGCGTCGCCTGCTGAACGACACCTGCACGTAGGGCAGGGTCCTGCACTACTCGGCCCACAGTGACCGATACCCGGAATCCGAGGTATCGGTCATTTCGCGTTGCCGAGCTACCCGGGTACTGCGGAAATCCGTGGGTTCGTTCCTGTTTGACTCGGCGGTTCGGCGCGCGATGATGGGGTATGGCCCCGATCACCGATGCGTCCCGGACGCTACTGCGCACCTGCCCGTTATGTGAGGCGGTGTGCGGACTCGAAGTCACGCTCGATGCGAACGACCAGGTGACCTCGGTCCGCGGGGATCGCGAGGATCCGTTCAGCAAGGGTTTCATCTGCCCCAAGGGGGCCAGCTTCGGGCATTTGGACGGGGATCCGGACCGGCTGACCGAACCGATGATCCGCGACCGCGCGACCGATACGTGGCGCTCCGCGTCCTGGACCGAGGCGTTCGATCTCATCGCCGAGCGCTTCCCTGCGATCGTGGCCGAGCACGGAAACCAGGCCGCGGCACTGTATCTCGGCAATCCGAACGCGCACACAGTGGCGGGCGCGCTGTACCTGCCGGTGCTGATCCGCGCGCTCGGCACCAAGAACCTCTATTCCGCCAGCACCGCCGACCAGATGCCCAAGCAGGTGGCCAGCGGGCTTATGTTCGGCGACCCGCTAACCGTGCCGGTGCCGGATCTGGACCGCACCGACTATCTGCTCATGCTCGGCGCGAATCCGCTGGAATCGAACGGATCTCTGTGCACCGCACCGGATTTCCCCGGCAGGCTCAAGGCGCTGCGCAACCGGGGCGGTCGATTCGTCGTGGTCGATCCTCGGGTCACCCGGACCGCGAAGCTGGCCGACGAGCACCTGTTCATCCAGCCGGGCAGTGATGCCTATCTGCTGTTCGGGATCGTGCACACGCTGTTCACGCGGGAGCTGACCGACGTGCGCGTCGAGGTGACCGGGCTGGACGAGGTGCGCGCGGCCGCCGCGGAATTCACCCCGGAGGTGGTCGCGGCCCGAACCGGTGTGCCCGCCGAGACCGTAATCCGGCTGGCCCAGGAACTGGCGGCGGCCCCGACCGCCGCGGTGTACGCGCGAATCGGAACGTGCACGGCCGAATTCGGCACGCTGACGCAGTGGCTCGTCGAGGTGATCAACGTGCTGACCGGCAACCTGGACTCCCCCGGCGGCGCCATGTTCGCCCATGCGGCAGCCGGAGGCATCACCCGCACCAGGCCGTTCCGCACCGGTCGCTGGGCCAGCCGCGTGCGCGGACTGCCCGAGGCGATGGGCGAACTGCCGGTGGCCACCCTGGCCGACGAGATCAGCACACCGGGCGACGGGCAGGTTCGCGCGCTGGTCACGGTCGCGGGAAACCCGGTGCTGTCCGCGCCGAGCGGATTCCGGCTGGATACGGCCTTCGCGGAGCTGGACTTCATGGTCAGCGTCGATCGATACCTGAACGAAACCACCCGGCACGCCGATGTGATCCTGCCGCCGCCGCGACCCGTGCAGTCGCCGCACTACGATTTCGCGCTGCTGCAGTTCGCGGTCCACAACTACGCCCGCTATTCGCCGCCGTTGGTGCCGCTGGGCGACCGTCCCTCCGAGGCCGGGATCATGGCCCGCCTCGCCGCGGCGCTCACCGGCACACCGCACGATGACGCCGACGGGCAAGACCCGTTGACCGCCGTGGACGAGCTGATCATCGCGGGCACGCTGCACAAGGCCGGGATGCCGCAGCGACGGCCGGAACTGATCGGCGCGAACAGCACCGAGCAGCGCATCGACATGATGCTGCGCCTCGGGCCCTTCGGCGAGTGGAACAGCGGCACCCTCAACCTGCAAGTGCTGCTGGACAATCCGCACGGCGTCGACCTCGGTCCGCTGAAGCCGAAACTGCCGGGGAACCTGCGCACGGAATCCAAGCGGGTAGAACTCGCGCCGCAGCCGCTGCTCGACGACGTGGTCAGGCTGCGGGCCCGGCTCGCCGATGCCGCGCCGGACGTCGTGCTGATCGGACGCCGCCAATTGCGGTCCAACAATAGCTGGATGCATAACATCCCGACGCTGGTCGGCGGGTCGAATAAGTGCACGCTGCATATCAATCCGGCCGACGTGGCGCGGCTCGGACTCGGCGACAACGCGGTGGTGAAGTCCGCCGCGGGGGCGTTGACGGTGCCGCTGGAGCCGACCGAGGCGATCATGCCGGGGGTGGTGAGCCTGCCCCATGGGTGGGGTCACACCGACAGCACCCAAACCGTCGCCAGGGAGCACGCCGGGGTCAATGCGAATGTACTGACCGATGATTCGGTGGTCGACGTGCCGTCGGGCAATGCCGTGTTCAACGGCGTCCCGGTGACGCTGACCCCGGCCTGAGGGGTGCTCGACACGAGACCTAAAATGATCCGAGCGGATTTATAATCCGCGCCGGTCGACTCGTGGCAAATTCGCGGAGACCTTTGCGCTAATTAGGCATTCGATGCGTTCTCAACATGGATTTTGAAGATTCGCTCGGCGAAACCTATTAAGATGGACAGGATTTCGGTTTAGTCGCGGTTCAGCGTCGAACCTCGAAGAGCCGGACTCCGGCTACCAGAGAGGGCGCAGATGCCCGGTACACATTGTGGCAGTGATGGTGAGCACGAGCTACAAGACAGGTACGGTTCGCAGGACAGAGCCGAGCGCTTCTATGAAGACCAGGTGCTCGACCAGCTGAACCCCACGATGATCGAATTCATCGGCCGGATGGATATGGCGTTCATAGCCACCTCCGACAAGCACGGAGAATGCGACTCCAGCTTCCGCGCCGGTGTCCCCGGATTCATGCACGTGATCGATGAGCGCACGATCGCCTACCCCGAATACCGCGGCAACGGTGTCATGGCCAGCCTCGGCAACATCCTGGAGAACCCCCACGTCGGCATCCTGCTCATCGATGTCGTCCGCGATCTGATCGGCCTGCACATCAACGGCTCGGCCCAGATCGTGGACGACACCGTGCTGCGCCACTCCGTCACCAACCTGCCACAGGGCCACAGAGGCCGCGCCGCCGAACGCTGGGTCGTCGTCGATGTCGAAGAGGCCTACATCCACTGCCGCAAACACATTCCGCATCTGGTGCCCGCCGCCCGAGAGCAGCGCGACTGGGGCACCGACAACACCCGCGCCAAGGGCGGCGACTACTTCGGCGCCAAAGCCCGGTCCCGCGAGCCCGCCGAGCCGACGCCGATTCGGAACTGATCGACCGCTCCCGACTCAACCAACCAGGTGCGAGTCTTACGAGCGCCGTTCGCGGCGCCGCAGGGCCGCGAATCAGACTCCGATTTTGAAGATGACCACGCGCTGGACGATGAAGTTGATGACCGTCGCGGTGCCCTGGGCCACGCAGAACGCCAGCGGCAGCCGCCACCACTGATCGGGCAGCGCGTGGTACATCACCCAGTTCAGGCCGACCTGCACCGCGAAGGTGACCGCGTAGAGCGCGATCACCGCGATGAAACGGGCCCGGCTCGGCGGCGCCTTGAAGGTCCAGCGGCGGTTGATCAAATAGGCGGTCGTGGTGCCCGCGATGAAGCTGATCGCCTTCGCGACGTTGAACGGCAGTCCGACGACCTTGAACAGGAACGCGTACAACCCGAAGTCGACGATGGCCGACAGCCCGCCGGTGAGGGCGAAGCGGATGATCTGCGTCTTCAACTCGACTTCGGTACCACCCGGCTCGTCGACCAACGGCAACTCGGCCGGGAGCGGGAGATGGGGTTCGGCATGCACGCGATGAGCGTAGCGGGACGAGCGGGGTGTTGCGGCCGTCGGTAAGCGCTTCTGCGGGCAAAGCCATAGCTCCCATACTGGGGAGTACGGCGACGCCGACCGGATGTCCGGCTATGCATGTAGCCTCTATGCCGATGTCCACGAAAGCTCCGACCGCCGCCACCACCGGTATCGACTCCGGCACTACCCCCGATGATGCGTTCGCTCTGCCGACACGCACTCGGGCGTTGACCGGGTGGGGTCGCACCGCACCAACTTCCTCCGAGGTCCTCTCGACCAGCGATCCCGAACTGATCGCCAAGGCTGTCGCCATGGTCGCCGAGGACAACGACAGCAAGCCCGCACATTTGCGCCGCGGCGTGATCGCGCGTGGACTGGGCCGCTCCTACGGCGACCACGCCCAGAATGCCGGCGGCCTTGTCGTCGACATGACGGCGCTGCACCGCATCCACCGCATCGACGGCGACACCCATATCGTCGATGTCGACGGCGGGGTCAGCCTGGATCAGCTGATGAAGGCCGCGCTGCCGTTCGGGCTGTGGGTCCCGGTGCTCCCCGGCACTCGTCAGGTGACGATCGGCGGCGCCATCGCCTCCGACATCCACGGCAAGAACCACCACAGCGAGGGCAGCTTCGGCAACCACGTGCGCTCGATCGATCTGCTCACCGCCGACGGGCAGGTGCAGCACGTCACACCGAAGCGCAACGCCAAGCTGTTCTGGGCGACCGTCGGCGGCAACGGCCTCACCGGCATCATCCTGCGCGCGACCGTCGAGATGGCGGTCACCGAGACCGCGTACTTCCTCAACGACGGCGTCAAGACCACAACCCTCGACGAGACGATCGCGGCGCACAGCGATGGCAGCGAAGCCGACTACACCTACTCGAGCGCGTGGTTCGACGTGATCAGCCCGCTGCCGAAGCTCGGCCGCGCCACCATCACCCGCGGTCGCCTGGCGAAGCTCGACGAGCTGCCCAGGAAGCTGCAGCGCAAGCCGCTGAAATTCGATGCGCCCCAGCTCATGACGGTTCCGGATATCTTCCCGAACTGGACCATGAACAAGGTGACGCTGATGTCCATCGGCGAAGCGTACTACCGGATGGGCGGCAACTACACCGGCAAGGTGCAGAATCTGACGCAGTTCTACCACCCGCTGGACATGATCGCGGAGTGGAACCGTGGCTACGGATCCAATGGATTCCTGCAGTACCAGTTCGTGGTGCCGACCGAGGCGGTCGAGGAATTCAAGCGCATCATCATCGACATCCAGGCCTCCGGCCACTACTCGGCGCTGAATGTTTTCAAGCTGTTCGGGCCGGGTAATCAAGCGCCGCTGAGCTTCCCGATGCCGGGCTGGAACATCTGCGTCGACTTCCCGATCAAGCCGGGTCTGAACGAACTGGTCGGCGAGCTGGACAAGCGGGTGATGAAGTTCGGCGGGCGGCTGTACACCGCGAAGGACTCGCGCACCACGGCGGCGGCTTTCCACAAGATGTACCCGCGGATCGACGAGTGGATCAAGGTCCGCCGGAGTGTCGATCCCACAGGCGTTTTCATGTCCGATATGGCGAGAAGGCTGGAGCTCCAGTGATTAATGCCGTAGGCAACCCGCAGACCATCCTGCTGCTGGGCGGTACCTCGGAAATCGGCTTGGCGATCTGCGCCGAGTACCTGAAGAAGGGTCCGGCGCGGATCATTCTCGCCGCGCTGCCCGGTGACCCGCTGCGTGAGTCCGCGGTCGCCGAGATGAAGTCGGCGGGCGCGAGCAGCGCCGACGTCATCGACTTCGATGCTCTGGACACCGACAGTCACCCGAAGGTGATCGACGCGGCCTGGGACGGCGGCGACGTGGATGTCGCCATCGTCGCCTTCGGCCTGCTCGGCGACGCCGAGGAGCTGTGGCAGAACCAGCGCAAGGCCGTGCAGATCGCCGAAATCAATTACACCGCAGCGGTTTCCGTCGGCGTGCTGATCGGCGAGAAGATGAAGGCGCAGGGCTTCGGGCGGATCATCGCCATGTCCTCGGCCGCCGGTGAGCGGGTGCGACGCTCGAACTTCGTCTACGGCTCCACCAAGGCCGGCCTGGACGGCTTCTACCTCGGCCTCGGCGAGGCGCTGCGCCCCTTCGGCCCGCGTGTGCTGGTCATCCGCCCCGGCCAGGTTCGCACCCGGACCACACTCGAGCACTGGAAGTCCGCAGGCGTCAAGGAAGCCCCGCTCACCGTCGACAAGGAAGATGTTGCAGCGCTTGCGGTTTCGGCGTCGCAGAAGGGCAAGGAGCTCATCTGGGCGCCCGGCGCCTTCCGCTACTTAATGATGATCCTGCGCCACATCCCGCGCCCGATCTTCCGCAAGCTGCCCATCTGATTTCCCCGAGCCGCACCCGGACTGTCCGCGCATGCCCTGCGTTGGACGGCGCGGGTGCGGCCGGTTTCTTTCATGGGTGAGTGGCCACCGATACGATGCGATCGAGCTGCGGCAGACGCCGCCCGGACCAGGGCAGCGTTGCGGAGGACGCATCGAGGGACTGATCGCGTGGTGAACCTCTACTCCGGAGACGGCCGCGCAAACAGTGCACCACGCTCGCACCGGTCGATCGGCACGCTCCGGCACCCTGCTGGTGCGGGCGGCCGGGCGGCGTGGCAAGTTCGGAGCCGACCATGATCACGGCCGACCTGAATACGGAGGCGTAGTGCGAGTGAGCGGATACCAGCGTGCAACTCGCCGCAACGAGCGCGGCGGCCACCGGCGAGCGCTCGAACCGCAGGCGGGGCGGCACATCACGGACGGAGCATGCCGTTGAGCACTGCAACCGCGGAGCACGCCCACTCGCCCGTGCCTGTGTCGGGCCGAACAGCAGTGCTGGCCCGGCACATCGGCACCGGGTTGGGCGAGGCGGTGCTGGCCGCTGCGGTCGCCGCGATTGTGGCAGCCGTCGGGTTGGTGGCGTTCTCGATGGTGCAGTGGCCCGCGTTCAACTCATCCAATGTGACGCGCGCGCTCACCACCGTCGGACAGGTCGTCGCCGTGGTGATGCTGGCGGTGACAATCGGGCTCATTCGCACTCGGCGGTGGCCTTGGATGGCGAAACTGCTGTCGTGGGTGGGGATTTCGACGTTTGTCACTTTTACCCTCGGCATGCCGCTGGCCGCTACCAAGCTGTATCTGTTCGGTGTCTCGGTCGATCAGGAGTTCCGCACCGAGTATCTGACACGCCTCACCGACAGCGCGGCGCTGCACGACATGACCTACGCCGACCTGCCGCCGTACTACCCGGCCGGGTGGTTCTGGATCGGTGGACGCGTGGCCAACGTGCTCGGCATGGACGGTTGGGAAGCGTTCAAGCCGTACGCCATCGGATCGCTCGCCGTCGCGGCGGTGATCTCGCTGGTGTTGTGGTCCACGCTGATTCGCGCGGACTTGGCGGTCGGCATCACCGCGGCGATCACGGCGGTCGCGCTGTCCTCCGCCGCACCCGAGGCATACAGCGCTGTCATCGTCATCCTGCTGCCGCCCGCACTCGTGCTCGCCTGGGGTGCGCTGCATCGGCCGCATGAGCGCGGCATCCGGCGCGAATCGGCAGCACGCCATTCGGAGCCGTCGGTCACCGATGCTGCGGTTGCGCAGAGCCACGAATCCGGGGCGAACAGCCCCGCTGTTGTCGGTGGCAGTATCGACTCGGCGGAGCATGACGGCCGAACGGCGGGCGGCTGGGGCGCGGTCATCGGGACGGGGTTGTTCCTCGGCGTGGCGGCCCTGTTCTACACGCTGTATTTCTTGCTCGCGGTGTTCGCGATCGGGCTGATGGGTCTGGTCGCCGCCGGGCTCGCGGTGCGCGAGCAGCGCGCGGCCACGCACCCGAGTCGGTCGGCTGTGGCATCGGCCGACGTCCGGCCGTGGCGTGCGGCGATCCAGCCGCTGGTGCGGTTGGTGGTGATCGGTGCGATCTCCGGGGTGGTCGCGTCGATCTTCTGGCTGCCGTATCTGCTGAAATACCTGCGCGCGACCACCCCGAAGTCGGGCACCGCCCAGCACTACCTGCCCGAATCCGGCGCCGAGTTGCCACTGCCGATGGTGGAGTTCTCGCTGCTGGGTGGGCTGTGTCTGATCGGCACCGCATGGCTGGTGGTGCGGGCCGCGTCGTCGCGGCGGGCGCAGGCGCTCGGTATCGGTGTCGTGGCGATCTACCTGTGGACGCTGCTGTCCATGGCAGCGACGGCCGCGGGAACCACACTGCTGTCGTTCCGACTCGAGCCGATCCTGCAGGTTTTACTGGCCGCAGCCGGAGCGTTCGGATTCGTGGAAGGCGCGCGGGCGGCCTACCAGGCGTTCAACGAACCGGGCCGGTTCCGGCTCGCGGTGATCGTGGTCGCCACCATCGGTGCGCTCGCGTTCACCCAGGACATTCCGCGAGTGCTGGCACCGGAGATCACCACCGCCTACACCGACACCGACGGCAACGGCGAGCGCGCCGACAAGCGCAGTCCATCGGCGGTGTTCTACTACCGCGAGGTGGACGCGGCGCTTTTGGCGCAAACCGGCCGGCCACGCTCGGACTCGGTGGTCCTCACCGCCGACACCAGCTTCCTGTCCTTCTACCCCTACTACGGCTTCCAGGCACTCACCTCGCACTACTCAAATCCGTTGGCGGACTTCGCAGGTCGCGCCGCGACCATCGAGGGTTGGAGCAAGCTGGACTCCTCCACCGCAATGCTCGACGCCCTCGCCGCCACCCCATGGCGCGCACCCGACGCCTTCCTGTTTCGCAGCAGCGGCGACAACTACACCCTCCGCCTGGCCAAGGACGTCTACCCCAACGACCCCAATGTCAAGCGCTACACAGTGAGCTTCCCCAAGAAACTCTTCACCGACCCCCACTTCACCACCACAGACATCGGCCCGTTCACGCTCATCACCACCCACCGGTAGATCAGCAGGTCCGAGAGTTCGTTGCGGTCCTGCCGCGCGCACCCCACCGCGGGGTAGGCGGCGGGCAGCCGGTGTGCCCGCCGGCGACCACAAATGCCGTACGCGCCGCGCGATCGCGGCGCCGCACTCGACGTAGACCGAACGGATCCGCGCGCGGATCGGGTGCGCATCGATGTGTGACTTGTGGAGTAGCAGGGTAAGTCACCGGGGACGTCCAGAACTTGGCCAGATAATCCGCGCAGGAGTTGAGCGCAGGTCTCCCAACGCACGGCTGAACACCCGACAAGCCGCGTTGCGCGGGTGTTCACAGGGTGGTTGGGTACTTTGAACGGCTGATTCGGGCATGGAGGAGAAATTCGTTTTGCAGGTTGAGGCACCGGAAGTTGTAGGCGTCGTATCAGAATCGACACCGAGCAGAGTGCCTTTACCGGGCCGGAAGGCACCCGATAGGAAACGCAGACGGCTGCGGATACGCGTCAGTCGCAGTCATCTGATCGTCGCGGTGGGCTATCTGGCGTTGGCGTTCACGGTGTTGTCGGGGCAGTGGCGGAATACACAGAGTGGGTATCTGATCAAGAGTGGTCAGGACCAGACGATGTGGGAGTGGTTCTTCGCGGTCACGGCGCATTCGGTGGCGCATCTGCAGAATCCGCTCGGGACCGATCTGCAGAATTCCCCGGCGGGCGTGAACATGATGGCCAATACGGCCATGTTCGGGGTGGGGGTGCCGCTTACGCCGATCACGCTGCTGTTCGGTCCGACCGTCACGTTCGTACTTGTGCTCACGCTCGGATTGAGCACCACGGCCTTCGCCTGGTACTGGCTGTTTTCCCGGGAACTCGTCGACTCCAAACTTGCCGCCGCGATCGGCGGCGTGTTCTGCGGATTCGCGCCTGCGATGATCTCGCACGCCAACGCGCATCCGAATTTTGTTGTGCTGCTGCTGCTTCCGATCATTGCGGGATTGCTCATCCGGTTGGCACGGCGCGCACTCAGCGCGGATCCACGGCCGCGCAGGCGCATTCGGGACGCGGTGACCCTCGGCCTGCTGGTCGCCATGCAGATCGCGCTCGGCGAGGAACCGCTGCTGATCTTCGCGCTCGCCTTCGGGCTGTTCGCGGTGGTGTATTACCTCCACGCGCCACGCACCGGTCTACGGGTGCTGCGCGCGCTGATTCCGACGATCGCGCTGGCGGGGGTGATCACCGTGATGCTCACCGAGATTCCGCTGTGGTGGCAGTTTTTCGGGCCGCAGAGCTATCGCTCCATCGACCACGGCCCGATGGGCAACGACCTGAAGGCGATCGTGCAGTTCCCGTCCGAATCGCTGGGCGGCATCTTCGCGCCAGGCCAATACGTGGCCATCAACGAGACCGAACAGAACGCCTACTTCGGCTGGCCACTGCTGCTGTTGGTCGCGGTGACACTGGCACTGCTGTGGCGTGAGCGCGCGGTGCGGGCCGCGGGTGTGGTAATCGCGGTGTTCGGGGTGCTGTCGCTGGGTTCGGTGGCCATGCTCGGCAAGCAATCCACCGGTATCAAGCTGCCATGGCAGTGGGCCGAAAAGGTCCCGTTGCTCAACACCGTGCTGGAAACCCGGCTCACCATGGCGGCCATTCCGGCCATCGCGGTGGTGCTGTCGCTGGTCACCGAGCGCGCGCTCGCATCGTGGCGTCAGTCGGCGGGCGACTGGCGGCCATTGGCCTGGTTCGCCGCGCTGACGTTCGCACTGCTGCCACTGGTCCCGACCATCCTGCCGGTGATCAATCGCCCGCCGACGCCGCAATTCTTCACAGACGGGAAAGTGCGGAACTATGTCAGCGGCGGTTCGGTGGTCATGGTGCCGCCGCCGTGGCCACCCGACGCGCGGGCGCTGCTCTGGCAGGCCGACGCGAACTTCGACTTCCCGCTCGCGGGCGGCTATTTCGTCGGCCCGACCGGCACCACGAAAAAGGGCATCTACGGCCCCGAGATCCGACCCACCGCCGCCCTGCTGGTCCGCGCTCAGGACACCGGCGTCGTGCCCGCCCTCGACGGCGACGCACGCGCACAGGCCCTCGACGACCTTCGATTCTGGCAGGCCGACGTGGTGGTACTGCCCGCCGCCAAGAACGCCGACGTGCTGCGCACGACCATCACGCAACTGCTCGACGCCCCACCGACACGAGTCGATGATGTGTGGCTCTGGGACGTTAGAGCGCTGCGATAGCGGGGGTCATAGGCGACGGTAGCTAGCATCAACTCCGTGCGACCGGACCGATCATCTCGAGCATTCACCCGTAACCGCCTGATCGCCCTCGTCTCCGGGCTTCTCGGATTCGTGCTGGCGCTGCTGACACCGCTGCTACCGGTGGAGCAGGACCAGGCGACGATGGACTGGCCCCAGACCGGCGCCACCAGTGTCGAAGCACCGCTGGTGTCCTATGTGCCACAGCGGTTGAGTACGACCCTGCCGTGCGCGGTCGTGCGGGCGGCCGGGTCGGGCACGGTGCTGTCGACCATCCCGGCCGCGTCGGGGCAGGCGACGGCCAAGGGGTTGGTCGTCTCGGTGACCGACGGGGTGCTCTCGCTGATCCTGCGTGACGTGCCGCTGCTGTCGGCGCCGGTGGCCGAGATCGCGGGATGTGACGCGGTCACGGTCACCTCGACCGCGGCCGGGACCACCGCCGAATTCGTCGGCGCCAAGCGCCAGGACGGTACGCCGTTCCGCAACACCGTGGACCGGGACATCCGACCGCAGGTGGTCGGGGTCTTCACCGATCTGAAAGCCGGACAGTTGGACGGCGCCCGGTTGCACGCCGATATCGACTCGCGTTTCTCCTCCACACCGTCCACGTTGAAGCTTGCCGCGATGATCGCCGCGGCCGTCCTCACCATCGTCGCGCTGATCGCGCTGCATCTGCTGGACAACGCCGACGGCAGGCGCGCCCGCCGCTTCCTGCCCGCGCACTGGTGGCGCTTCACCATCGCCGACGGCGCGATGCTCGGCATCCTGGTGCTGTGGCATTTCATCGGCGCCAACACCTCCGACGACGGCTACATCCTGAATATGGCGCGTGTCTCCGAGCACGCCGGATATATGGCCAACTACTACCGCTGGTTCGGGGTGCCCGAGGCGCCGTTCGGCTGGTCCTACGAGGTACTTGCCTGGATGACACGGGTCTCGGATGCCAGCCCGTGGATGCGGCTGCCCACGCTGGCCGCCGGCGTGGTGTGCTGGCTGGTAATCAGCCGAGAAGTGCTGCCCCGCTTGGGTGCTCGGGTCCGGCGCAACAAGGTCGCGCTGTGGACGGCCGGGCTGGTCTTCCTCGCCTTCTGGCTGCCCTACGACAATGGCCTGCGCCCCGAACCGCTGATCGCCGCGGGCGCACTGCTCACCTGGTGCTCGATCGAACGCGCCATTGCGACGGGTCGGCTGCTGCCGGCGGCGATCGCGGTATTGATCGCGGCGTTCTCGCTGGCCGCCGGGCCGACCGGACTCATCTGCATCGCGGCACTGATCGCCGGTTCCCGGCCGGTGCTGGAGATCATCGTCCGGCGGGCGCGTGATGCGGCGGGCACGCTCGGCGGCGTGCGCCGAGCCGGTGCCGCGGCGAATCTCGCTGCGAGCAAAGCCGAATCGGGCGACGGGGATCCGACTGGGAGCGACGCGTTCTCTGCCGCGGTGCCGGGATCCGACGACGACGCGCAGCAGGCCGGGAATGCGGGCGCCACGGCGGCCGGACGTAGCACCGCTGCCCCTGGGATCGAGCAACCCCCGTCGCGTCTGGGCGCGGTATTCCGGTATCTCGCGCTGCTCGCGCCGGGGCTCGCTGCCGGAACCCTGGTACTGGTAGTGGTTTTCGCCGATCAGACGCTGGCGACGGTGATGGAAGCGACCCGGGTCCGCACCATCATCGGCCCGAACGTGGCCTGGTTCGACGAACGCACGCGCTGGGATTCGCTGCTGATGCTCGCCCCCGACGGTTCGCTGTCGCGGCGGTTCGGTGTGTTGGTCATGCTGCTGTGCCTGCTGGTCTGCGTGCTGCAGGTGCTGCGCAAGGGCCGGATTCCCGGTACCTCGCGTGGGCCGTCGGTACGGATTCTCGGCATCGTCTTCGCGTCACTGCTGCTGATGATGTTCACGCCGACCAAGTGGACACACCACTTCGGCGTGTATGCCGGGCTGGCCGGATCGCTGGCCGCGCTGGCCGCGGTCGCCGTGGGCAGCGAGGGCATTCGCGCGCCACGCAACAGGGCGCTGTTCACTGCCGCGGTGCTGTTTCTGCTGGCGATCACCTTCACCGGCTCCAACGGCTGGTGGTACGTCTCCAGCTACGGCGTGCCGTGGTGGGACAAGGCGCCGCTGATCGCGGGCAAGGGCGTCTCCACGATGTTCCTCGTGCTCAGTGGCGTGGCGCTGATCGTCGCGGTGTGGCTGCACTATCGCGAGCCGTACCTGCGGACGCGCGCCTGCGGCCCCACCCGTTTCGGTCGGTTCGCCTCCGCGCCGCTGACCATAGCCGCGGCGGTGCTGGTGCTGTTCGAGGTGGCCTCGCTGGCCAAGGCGGCCGTCACCCAGTACCCCGCGTATTCCATCGCGAAGTCGAATCTGGACTCGCTGTCGGGCAATACGTGCGCGCTGGCGAACGAGGTGCTGGTGGAGACGGACACCGCGGACTCGCTGCTGCAGCCCTATACCGGATCGCCCGCGGATGGATTGTCCGCGGAATCAAAGGGATTCACGCCCAACGGGGTCGCCGGCGATCTCACCGCCGATGCCGACGAAACGGTGTCGGGCGGCGCGAACTCGGTCAACAGCGGCGCGAAGAACAAGACCACCAATACAACCGGCGCCGGCACCGGTGGCGGCACCAGCGAGCAAGCCGGAATCAACGGCAGCACAGTGGCATTGCCGTTCGGGCTGGATCCGGCGCGGACGCCGGTGCTCGGCAGCTACCAGGAGGGCGAGCAGCAGCAGGCCAAGCTCACCTCGCAGTGGTATCGCCTCGACCTGACCGACAGCATGCGCCACGACCCCGCCTACCAGGTGCTGTCGATCACCGCCGCGGGCCGGATCCGTTCGGTCGACGCGGACGGCGTCGTCACCTACGGTGCGGACCTGCGCCTCGAATATGGAACCCGGGGCACGAACGGCGAGGTGAAGACGCTCGGCTCGGTGACCCCGCTCGACATCGGCCCGGCCCCGTCGTGGCGCAATCTGCGTGTCCCACTGGACCAATTGCCTACCGACGTGAACGCGGTGCGCCTGGTCGCGGTGGACAACGACATCACCCAGAAGCAGTGGCTCGCGGTCACCCCGCCCCGCCTGCCCAAGCTGGCGACCCTGAATTCCGTTGTCGGATCGAATGATCCGGTGCTGCTGGACTGGCACGTCGGCCTCGCCTTCCCCTGCCAGCGCCCCTTCAACCACCACGATGGCGTAGCCGAGGTCCCCAACTGGCGCATCCTGCCCGACCGAGTCGGCTCCGACGCCTCCAACGCCTGGGAGGACGATATCGGCGGCGGCCCGCTCGGCTGGACCGGCCTGCTCCTGAATTCCCAAACCATCCCCACCTACCTCGACCACAACTGGTTCCGAGACTGGGGCTCCCTCGAAAAGTTCACCCCCGACGACAAAACCGCCACCCCCGCCACCATCGGCGTCACCGTCGAACCCCGCAACGGCTGGGCCAAATCCGACCCCATCCGAGTCCAGTGATCGACCGCCGCCCGAGCAGCTACAAGGCAGAACCAGACTTCGCTGTCACCTCTCAGGAGGTGCTCCGGCGCGAGCTGGGCGGCAACGAGTGATCGTCTGCGACACCGGGCCGCTTCTGGCCATCGCCAACAAACACGACAGCGACCACACAGCTGAAGTCGGTATGGATCTAACCGCCACCCCCACCGAAATGATCCAAGCCGCACCAGTCTTCGCCACCTCTCAGTGAGCGTCCGGGAACTCTCGTCGGCCGTGGCTGGTGGTGAGTTGGCGGAGGGTTCGGCTGTGCCAGGGTCTGGTGGTGCAAGGGTGGGCGAATGTAGTTGCAAGGCAATGATGTTCGGTTCGGCCTGGTGTAGCCCGAATATGAAGAACTCCTGGTAGAGCATCGGTTGTCGAGACCATGTTCTGCCAGGAGTTCGCGTGCCAGTATTGCCGAGTTGTCTGTGTTCGCCATGCCCGGCCAACGACCAGTCGCCGACACCGTGTCCAGGGGCGTGGGCGATGCCGGAACGGGCCTGCGCGTCGGTCGGGTTCACGCCCGACACAGCGACCCGGACGCGGACCTCGCCGGGGCCGGGTGAGGGCAGGTCGCGGTCGACGAGTTCGAGAACCTCAGGACCGCCGTTGTCGCGGTAGATGATGGCCTTCATCGAGATGTCCTTAATGTCTGTGCCCCTCATCCGATGGGGACTTCGCTGGAGCGGGACTCGACGGCGTCGAGGGTCGCGGCGTCGAAGGTGATCCGGCTGACCGCTACGTTGGCCTCGAGGTGGGCGGCGTTGGCGGTGCCGGGGATGAGCAGCACGTTCGGGGCGTGGTGCAGCAGCCACGCGAGGCCGATCTGGGAGGGCGTGACCCCCAGGGACTCCGCGACCGCGTGCACCGCGGGCTCGTCAGTCGCCTTGGGCAGGCCGGGGAAGGTGCCGCCGAGCGGGAAGTAGGGCACCCAGGCGATGTCCTCGGCCAGGCACAGCTGGAGCAGGTCCTCGTCGTCGCGAGAGACCAGGCTGTAGGCGTTCTGCACGCAGGCTTGCCACGGCCGACGAGAGTTCCCGGACGCTCACTCAGTGGTCCTCCGGTGCGAGCGCGGCGCGTATGCACACGATCCTAAGCCGAGCCAACCAAACGTCTAGTTGCTTTACTTGATATCGTCTAGTCCCTAGCCTATTCTGATGATTGCGGAGCACGCGACCCGTGCAATCCTCAGAGAGCTCATCGACGCCGGATGGAACCTGAAGCGCAATGCCAAAGGCAGCCATAGCCTTTGGCAATGTGGCGGCGGGCGACACACGGTTACCGTCCCGGATGGACACCGAACGATTCGACCGGGCGTGGTCCGCGTGATCCGCAAGGCGATCATGTCTTGCGACTGCGAAGGAGGTGCGTGATGGCCTACACCGTGCGTGTATCGAGGGAAGGGCGTTGGTGGGCGCTGGCAATCCCGGAGCTCGGGGAGGATGCGCTCACGCAGGCGCGGCGGCTGTCGGAGGTCGAGCGGGAAGCCCGCGACTACATCGCGGTGACCATGGATGTCGCGCCATCGACCGTCGAGGTCCAGGTGATTCTCGATGACATCGGCCTCACTGCCGATACGCGAGCGCGGTCCGAAGAGCTGCGAGCGTTGCGTGCACAGGCAGATGACATCCACGAGACGATCGCGGAGAAATCAGCGGCGCTGGCCAAGGAACTCGCAGCCAAGCAGGTGCCCGTCCGCGATATCGCCGCACTGATCGGTACCTCACATCAGCGAGTGAGCCAACTCCTTTCAGCCTGAGGAACATAGCGGACCGAGGTGCTCATTGCGTCCGAGCGCTACGACGGCAATAGGACGTCACCGGACAACCAGGTACCCCCACGATTGGTGATTCGAAAACCTGCCGAGGGTGCTGGCGGACCGTAATCTGTGAACCATGACCGCGGCCTTCGATGATATGGATCTGCGCGACCTCGTCGGACTGCTCACAGCCGACGAGCAACGGGAAATACGACCGGCGGTGTTTCGCGTTCTCGCACGCCACCCCTCACAAGAACTGCTCCGCCGCGAACTCGGCCTTCGCATGATGAAGGTCTGACCACCCGCCGGAGCACCGAGAGCAGAAAGGCCGTCGCATCGGTTGATCCGATGCGACGGCCTTTCGTTGTGCCTGCCGGAGGTTACCGCGGCGCCGTTAGAAGACCCGGAGCCGGCCTGGGGACCACAGACCCGAGCGGGTCGCGGTACCCGTTTCCAGATGGGCGGCCTTCGCGTTCGGGTCGTACTGGTCGTAGCGCTCGAGGGAGCCCCAGTCGCGTGCCCAGTTGTTCTTCATGTACGTCGGAATCGTGGTCGACCTCGCCAGCATCTGGGTGAAGCCGAGCGGGCCGCCGAACTCTTCGGCCTGCCAGGTGTTGGTGGAGCTGACGGCCAGCGGGCGGTCGGGCAGGATGCGGTAGCCGGGGACCTCGGCGACGCCGTTCTTGTGGTCGAATGGACGCTGGCACGGGAACTGCAGGCCGACGGCCCAGTCCAGCAGCACCGGCTGCTCGCTGCCGATGAAGCTGTTGAGCGACTGCAACTTCGGCATCCGCGGCGGGGTGAAGGCCAGCCACTGGTCGCCGATCAGGATCGGGTCGTTGGCGACGATCCGGACCGCGTCGGCCTCGGGCGAAATCTTGTCCAGCGGCACCCGCAGGTTCCGCCAGGATGGGAACGGACCGATATCCCGCGGCAGGTAGGTGCCGAGCGACTGCACGCTGCCGTCGGGCTGGCGCTTGCCGTAATCGACGGTGAGCGACTGGCCGTACTTGACCGATCCGGTGTCGTCGATGGACAAGATGCGGCCGGCCGCTGAGATCACCACCAGCGGCCTGTCCGCCGAACGGGCGGGCAGCTGGTACCAGCTGGACACCACGTGCGCGGGCTGCTGCACGCCCTCCTGGTAACTACCGAGGATCGGCGTGGTCGCCGGGTCGAGCCCGAACGGCAGCGCCACCGTGCTGCCGTTGACGCCACGCGCGCCCTCACCGCCGCCGGTGCCCGCGCTCTGCCCCTTCTCGAACGCGGCGCCAATGGACTGGGTGGAGGTGTTGCCGGTACCCGGCTTCACCTCGACGCTGTCGGCGGACAGGTCCTTCGGCACGCCGTTGGGATCGAAGCCGACCGGATCGGCGCCCGCCAGCGGATCGTTGGGGTCCTTCGGCGGGTTGGCCGGATCGATGATCGGCTGCAGCCTGCCGGCGTTCGGATCCGGTTCCACCAGCACGTCATTGGCGAGGCCGCACGAACTTCCGCCGATCGCGTCGAAGTTCGAGCGGGCCAGCGAGTAGGCGGGGTACTGCGAGTACGCGCCCTTGACCAGCGAAAGCACCTCGATGGCAACCATCAGCGCGGCGACGACGGTCAACGGGATGGCCGCGAACTTGCGGATTCGCCTGCCGCGCGGCGACTTCGGTGACGGTTGCGGCTTGGTGTAGTCCTCGCGCAACGCATACCAGCCGACCAGCGCCAGCGTCAGCCCGAAGAAGATGAGCATCACCGTGTTCGACTGGTAGCCGTGCAGCGAGATCCGCTTGTCGAACCACGGCACGCCGAAGCTGGATACGTACCAGTAGCCGTTGATCCCGGAGAACGCGATCGCCAGCACGAAGAACAACCCGGCCAGGAAGATCGCGCGATTCTTCCGCGCCCGCAAGGCGCTTGCCGAGACCGCGACCGCGGTGACCGCGGCCAGTGATCCGGCGATGCCCGCGTACGCACCGAAGTGGTGGGTCCACTTGGTCGGGTTGAACATCATGAAGAAGATGGTTCCGAAGACCACGCCCATCAGCCGCCAGGTCGGGCCGCTGGCGATGCCGGGAACCTGCCTGCGCCGCAACAACACCAGCATGGTGGTGAACAGGCAGAGCAGCATCACCAGGAAGGCGAACCGGCGCGACAGCGAACCATCGACGGTCTCCACGAACAGATAGTAGTAGCGCAGGTAATCCTCGTACCAGGCGAGGTTTGGCCCGGTCACCTGACGCACCCGGTTGGCTTCCTGGATAGCGGCGAAGGACTGGTCGCTGTAGACCACGGTCAGTACCAGCACACCGGCCGCCGCTATCGGCGCCAGCAGCGACAGTGTCGACACCCACCGACTGCCCTGCGCGACGAACTGTCGATGCCGTCGCACCACGACCCGCACCAGTGGACGGATACCGGCGAGCAATGCCGCGACACACATCAATCCGGTCGGCGCCGCCGCCAGCGTGAACGCGGCGACCACAACGGCGATGGCGGCGGGCAGCAGCCGTCCGGTGGCAATGGCGCGCTCGATCGACACCCAGGTGAGCAGCGCGCCGAGCGCGACGATCGGCTCCGAGCGCAGACCGTTGTCGTAGGGCAGCCAGAACGCCAGGAACACCAGACCACCGGTCCACAGCGCCACCTTGCTGTTGCGCACGCCGCGACCGAGACGCGGCACCACCTCGCGGCTGATCACCATCCAGCAAAGGATGGCGCAGGCCAGCGCGGGCACGCGCACCCACGGGCTGGCGGTGGAGATCTCCGAGAAGACCTGGATCACGTAGTAGTACCAGCCGAACGGCGCCTCCGGGACGCCGTACCAGCGGAAATAGTTGGCCATATAGCCCGCGTGCGGAGCGACCCGCACCATGGTCAGGATGTAGCCGTCGTCGGAGGTGTTGGCGCCGACGAAATGCCACACCAGCAGCGTGCCGATGACCGTGCCGTCCGCCCAGGTCGGCTTCAGCCAGTTGGCGGGCAGGAACCGGCGGTGGCCGCGCCCGTCGCTGCCATCGAGCCGGGCCAGCGCGGCGAGCGCGATCAGCGTGCACAGCACCGCCGCGATCATCGCGATCAGCTTGATCGCGGTCGGGCTGGAGGAGAACCGGGTATCGACCGTCGACTTGAACGACAGCCCGGCGGGCACCGCACCCTGCAGATCGGAGAAGACCCCGACCACCTGCGGCCGCAGGTCACCGCTCAACTGCCCCTCGACCGGTACCGAAACCAGCTGCTTGGCTCCGGGCGCCCCACCCTCGACCGGCTTCTCCACCATCGTGGTCAGGCCGTCGAACGCCGCCCTGGTCCTGTTGATGTCGGAACTGATGGTGATCGACGTACAGTCGCCCATCTGCGAGCGCTGCGCCGAGGCGACGACCGCATTGCGGTCGATCACGTCCACCGCGGTGTCCGACACCCGGATGAACATGGCCTCCAGCGCCGCCCCATCCCCCTGCGGCGGCGCGGTGGCAAGCAGCATGCCGCCCTGCGGCGGCAGCTCCGCGACGGCAGCGCACGGGATCGTGGCGTCCAGGTCGATCGGCACCTGCGAAACCAGCGGCGCCTGCACGTTGCCGAGCTTGCCGTCTTGCGGCCAGTTCAGCACGGCAGTCGTCTGCGAGACCGGCAAGAACGGACTCGCCAGCGCGAACAGCGTTCCGAGCACACCGGCGACCAACGCGACTATCCGCGCGGTGCGGAAATCGTTCGGCGCGGCCGCGGGCGCGGCGGGCGGTTTCGTCAAGACAGCAGTAGCGGCGTCGGGCACGGTTGGCAATGCTATCTGCCCGCGTGTCTGCGCGGACAGCGCATGCACATCAGGCGCGCCGAGCTCCCAGCAAATTCTTAGCCGACTGCCAGTAATAGCGCCGCTATCCTGGCAAAAGCCGGGGCCACCGACCGAATATCCCCGTTCTCCTTGGCACCGGGAAAAGGCCTGGCCGATGGGAAGGGGACCTGGCGGCGGCAGCGGCGCGCAGAAAGTAGACCCCGAATGGCTGACCGGTTGCGCGGGCAATGGAAAGCTGGGGTCATGACCAAGGTGAATATCGAGACGAATTACGGACCGATGGTGCTGGAGCTGGATGACGAGAAGGCACCCGGCACGGTGGCGAACTTCGTGGATTACGTGAACGCGGGCCATTACAACGGCACCATCTTCCACCGCGTCATCCCCGACTTCATGATCCAGGGCGGCGGTTTCGTCCCTGGCATGCAGCAGAAGCCCACCAAGCAGCAGATCCAGAACGAGGCCAACAACGGCCTGAAGAACGACAAGTACACCGTCGCGATGGCGCGTACCAACGATCCGCACTCGGCCACCGCGCAGTTCTTCGTGAACGTGTCCAACAACGGCTTCCTGAACCACACCGCGCCGACCCAGTCGGGCTGGGGCTACACCGTCTTCGGCAAGGTCGTCGAGGGCACCGAGGTGGTCGACAAGATCGCCGGTGTCGCAACCGGTTCGAAGGGCGGGCACCAGGACGTGCCGCGCGACGACGTCATTATCGAATCCGCGTCCATCGCTTGACCTGTTGTCACACAACGCGAATCGGGCCGCGCCCCAATAGGGTGCGGCCCGATCGCGCAAGACGAATCAGAGCGGCAGCAGATGATGCTTGCGCGGATTGCGGGCAAGTTTTTTGTCGCGCAACAGATGTAGCGCGCGACGTAGCTCCAGGCGCGTCGCCGCGGGCTCGATGACCGCATCGATATAACCGCGTTCGGCGGCAACCCACGGCGTCGCAACGGTCGCGTTGTAGAAGTCGATCATCTGCTTGCGCACCGCCGCCCGCTGGTCCTCGGGCGCCGCCTCGATCTGCTTGCGCCCGATCAGGCTGACCGCGCTCTCGGCGCCCATCACCGCGATGCGCGCCGTCGGCCACGCCAGATTCACGTCCGCGCCAAGCTGTTTCGAGCCCATCACCGCGTACCCGCCGCCGTAGGACTTGCGGATCACCACGGTCACCTTGGGCACGGTGGCCTCCACGTAGGAGAACAGGAAGCGGCCCCCTCGCTTGATGACGCCGATCTTTTCCTGCTCCACACCCGGCAGGAAGCCCGGGGTGTCCACCACGAACACCAGCGGGATCTCGAACGCGTCGCACATGCGCACGAAATGCGCGGCCTTGTCCGATGCCCGCGCGTCCAGCGCACCGGCGTACACCATCGGCTGGTTGGCCACCACGCCGACGCTACGCCCGTCCACCCTGGCGAATCCGGTGATGACATTGCGTCCGGCCGGCGCACCGATCTCGTGGAAGTCGCCGTCGTCGAAGATGCGCAACAGGATCTCGTGCATGTCGTAGCCGGCGTTGTCCGAGTTGGGGACAAGCGAATTCAATTCCAGATCGCTGTCGGTGATCTCGGGCTCCAGACCCGGATTCACCACCGGCGCCAGCTCCTGGCAGCTGGTCGGCAGGAAGCTCAGGTACGCGCGCACCCATTCGAACGCCGCGGTCTCGTCCTTGGCGATGTGATGGATATTCCCGTACTGCGCTTGGCTATGCGCGCCGCCGAGTTCCTCGAGGCTGACGTCCTCGCCGGTAACCTCCCGGATCACCCCGGGGCCGGTGACGAACATGTACGCCTCCTCGGTCGCCACCACCACGTCGGTGGTGATCGGGGCATACACCGCGCCACCCGCGCACTTACCGAGAATCAACGATACCTGCGGCACCATGCCCGACAGCGGTTCGTGGCGGAGACCGAGCTGGGCGTACCAGGCCAGCGAGGTCACGGCCTCCTGCACGCGCGCACCACCGGAATCGTTGATGCCGACGACCGGGCAACCGACCTTCGCGGCGTACTCCATGATGCTGGCGACCTTGCGGCCGAACATCTCGCCGACCGACCCGCCGTACACGGTCTGATCGTGCGAGAACACCGCGACCGGCCGACCGTCGACGAGACCGTGCCCGGTAACCACACCGTCGCCGTACAGCGCCGACGGATCACCCGGCTTACGCACCAGCGCACCGATTTCCACGAAGGTGCCCGGATCGAGCAGCATATTGATCCGGTCGCGGGCGCTCGGGATGCCTTTCTGCGCCCGCTTCGCCACTCCCACTTCACCCGCTGGTTCCTGCGCCAATTCCAGCCTTCTACGCAGGTCGGCAAGCTTCTCGGCAGTAGTACTCACTAGGACTCTTTCGTCGCGATCGCAGCAAGTTTCGCGGTGAGGTCGGCTCCGATCTTTCCGATCCGGGGCTCATCGATGATCTGCAGGTGGTCGCCCGGGATGTGGATGACTTCCAGGTTCGGCAGGTAGTCGTCCCAACCGCCGTTAGGCTGGCGGTGGGCGTATCGCGGCTCCAGTTCGATCGCGCCATCGTGGTAGCGATCGGCGAGGTAGAGCACGACGTCACCCTCGTAGCGCGTCGGCCGCACCTGCTGCAGGGCACGGTTCTCGATCCACGAGGTGCGCTGGTGCTCGAGCACGCCGCCGGGGATCTTTGCGCCGCTGAACTTGATCAGATCCAACACCATCTTGAACTGTTCTTCGTCGGACGACGACGCCAGCTCATGCAGCTGTGTCCGATCCAGTTCGCCCTCGACGCCGTAGGTCTTCTGCGCGAATGCCTGGAAGCGCTCGATCCGGCGCACCCGCTCCTCGGGACTGTTGTCCTCCGGCTCGGTCGGAATGGCCAAGTCGATCAGGCCGACCACGCGGACATCGGCGCTTTCCGCACGGAGGACCTGAGCAACCGCCATGGCCAGCACGGCGCCGAGGGACCAGCCGTACAACACATAGGGACCGTCACCCTGGATCTTGCGAAGTTCCGGCACGTACTGCCGGGCACGTTCCTCGATCGCACCGTCGACCCGCTCGACGCCATACATCGGAGTATCCGCGGGCAGTCGCTTCAGCAGCGGCTCATAGACCAGCGTGTTGCCGCCCGCCGGGTGAAACACGAAGACCGGCGCCACATTCGAGCCCTCGGGCCGCGCCCGCAGCGGGCGAATGAAGCCGTCGACATCGGCGCCGCTGTCCTGCAGGGTGCGCACGATGTCGGCGAGTTGTTCGATCGTCTCACAGTCGAGCACGTCGTCGACGGTAACCTCGGCCTTGACCCGTTCGGTGAGTCGAGCCGCCAGCTTCTCGGCGGTGTCCTCGTCCAGGATCGGCAGGCTGTTGAAGATGCCTCCGGCCGACTTCCCGGTGACGACGGCCCAGGTGGCGTAGGTCAGCCGCTCGGCGGCATCGCGCGGTGGCACGTTGTCCTCCTCGGCAACCGGAGCCGCGGCAGGCTCGGCGACGGGCGCAGCAGCAGGCTCGGTCTTCGTCCCGGCCTCGGCGACTATCGCCTCAGCCGCTGCCTCCACGGTGGTGTTCTCCGCGCTGAGTGCCTGGTCGAGCGTCGCATCGGCAGCCTGCGAATCCGCTGCGGCGGCAACGTTGTCCGTGGTGGCCGTGGCCGACTCTGCCTCCAGCGCAGCCTTCGCCGCGGCGACGACATCGGTCACATCCGCGCCACCGGTCGCCTGCGCCTCCAGCGCTGCCCGGGCCGCGGCGGCGAATCCGCTGTCCTCGCCGTCGCCCTGCTGTTCGGCGACGGCCTTTATCTCGTCGCGATGCTCGATCGCATACCGCAGGTACTTGCCCACCTCTTGCAGGCTCATATCTCGCACGACCTGCACCTGCAGCTGTGGGATATCGAACTCGTACTCGACCCGGTTCTTGATCCGCATCGCCATCAGCGAGTCCAAACCGAGTTCCATCAACGGAATTTCGAGCGGCAGGTCCTCGACCGCGTAGCCCATCGACTCGGCGACGATCAGTGCCAGCCGCTCTTCCGGAGTCTGTGTACCGTTCGGATCCCAACGCTCACCGAAGGTTTCGACGATCTCGATGTCGGCAGCACCCGTGGTCGCCAACTCGGCGCTTGGAACAGGCGCCGCGACAACGGTTTCGGGCAGCGCAGCACCGGAGGTGACCACCGCGTCGAACAGCAACCGGAAGGCCGAGCCCTCGCGAGCGTGCACCTGTACCGAGGCGCCGCCGAGGTGCGGGGTCAGCGTGGTGGTGAGCGTTCCCGAGGTCGGCAGCCCGGCGTGCGGGATCGACGCACTCAGCGACGCGTCGCTGAGCACCTGCGCCGCAGCGGAATTCACCAGCGCGGCCAGGTCGGTGACGGACGCGGCCTGCACCTCCCACACGTGCCTGCCATCCGGCAGCGCGACGTGCGCACCCGGCACCCGGGCATTGCCGCCGCCTGCGCCGATGGAGATGTTCGCCTTCGGCCAGTACTGCTTGCGCAGGAACGCGGTACGCGGGATATCCGCGTAATCACCGGCGGGCAGCAGCGAGGACAGGTCGACGCGGTGGCCGTGCACGTACAGCTGGGCCAGCGCGGAAAGCACGCCCGCGGACTCGTCTTCCTTGCGCTTGAGTGTGGGGATGAGCTGCGCGTCGTGCACGCCCGCGGCGAAGGTGGTGCCCAGAACCTGCATCAGCGCAACGGAATTCGGCGCCAGCTCCAGAAACGTGGTGTGCCCGGTCTCCACCGCGAGGCGCACCGCGTTGGTGAAGTACACGCTGTGGCGCATGTTCTTCACCCAGTAGTCCTCGTTGTGCACCGGGTCGTGGCCCGCGCGGTAGAACTGTTCCTTGTCGACCGTCGAGTACAGGCCGACCTTCAGCTTGGTCGGCTCGATGCCGGCCAGTTCCGCGGCCAGCTCGCCGAGCAGCGGATCCATCTGCGAGGTGTGTCCGGCGCCGCGGGTCTGCAGGACCCTGGCGAACTTACCCGCCGCCTCGACCCGCGCCACGATCGCCGACACCTGATCCACCGGGCCGCCGATGACCGTGTTGGTCGGCGCCGCGTACACCGCGACCTCGACATCCGGGTATTCCGGAAGCAGCGCCTCGACCTCTTCGGCGCTGTATTCGATCAGCGCCATATTGCGCACGTCGGCGTCGGTGATCATCGCCTCGCCCTCGCCCATCAGGCGGGAGCGGGCGCAGATCACGCGCACCGCGTCTTCGAGCGGCAGACCACCGGCGATGTAGGCGCCGGCGACCTCGCCCATCGAATGACCAACCACCGCGGCGGGTTCGGCGCCGTGCGCGCGCAGCAGCGCGGCCAGGCCGAGCTGGATGGTGAAGATGCCGACCTGCGAGGTGCCGACGTTGTAGTCCTGGGTGTCGTCGAGGAACATCTCGCGCACCGAGTACCCGGCCTCGTCCTGCACCAGCTCGTCGACCTCGTCGACGGTCTTGCGGAAGATCGCGTTCTCGAGGTAGAGCTGCTTGCCCATCTTGCGGTGCTGCGCGCCGAATCCGGCCAGCACCCACATCGGGCCGTTGACGGCCGGTGCATCGGCGGTGAACACACCGGTGCCCGGCTTGCCCGCCGCGATCGCGCGCAGACCGGCGACCGCTTCGTCATGGGTCTTGGCGAGCACAACACCGCGCGAACGGTTGTGGCTGCGCTTGGCCAGCGACCGAGCGACGTTCTCGAGCGGAACGTCGCGACCTGCGTCGGACTCCAGCCAATCGGCGAGATCCGCGGCGGCACGGCGACGGCGCGAGGGCAGGTAGGCCGAAACGGCCAGGATCACCGGCAGCGGCTCTGCCCGCTCGGCCGACCATTCGGCCTCGGGCGCAGCGGTTTCCGCGGCCTCGGCGACGAGCTCGGTCGCCTCCGCGACCACGTCGGTCGTCTCTGCGTCCGCGACGACCGCATCATCGACGTCGGCGACAGGCGCGGGCAGCGCGGGCACGTACTCCTGAATGACGATGTGCGCGTTGGTACCACCGAAACCGAAGCCGGAGATACCGACGGTCGCGGTGCCGCTGTAGCGCGGGAATTCCGTCGGCTCGGCGACGACCTTCAGGTGCGCCTGATCGAACGGGATATACGGATTGGGGCCGACGTAGTTGATGTTCGGCGGAATGACGTTGTGCTGCAACCCCATGATCACCTTGGCCAGGCCGGCCGCACCGGCGCCCGACTCGAGGTGACCGAAGTTGGTCTTGGCCGAACCGAGCAGCGCGGGCTTGTCGTCGTCACGACCGCGCCCGACCACCCGGGCGAGCGCATCGGCCTCGATGGGGTCACCCAGCAGGGTGCCGGTGCCGTGCGCCTCGATGTAATCCACGGTGGACGGTGCGATTCCGGCATCACGGTAGGCACGACGCAGCACGTCCGCCTGCGCATCCGGGTTGGGCGCAAGCAGGCCGTTGGAGCGGCCGTCGTTGTTGACCGCGGTGCCCTTGATGACCGCGTAGATCTTGTCGCCGTCACGTTCGGCGTCGGCCAGGCGCTTGAGCACCACGAGGCCGCCGCCCTCGGAGCGGACAAATCCGTCGGCGTCGTTGGAGAACGCCTTGATGTGTCCGTCCTTGGCCACACCACCGTTGGCGTCGAAGCCGAGCGTCGCGGCCGGAGCCAACAGCATGTTCACGCCACCGGCCAGCGCTAGATCGGCGTCACCGCTGCGCAGCGTGCGCACCGCATCGTGCACCGCAACCAATGAGGACGAGCAAGCGGTGTCGATAGCCACGGACGGGCCACGGAAGTCGAAGAAGTAGGAGACACGGTTCGGAATGATCGAGGAGACGCTGCCCATGATGGCGTACGCCTCGGCCGACAGCGGCGTATTCGCATCGGGTTCCTTGCCGAGCGCCAGCGCCGCGATCAGCATGAACTCATTACCGGAGGAGCCGATGAACACACCGACTGGCTCGCCCTTCAGTCCGCTGGCGGGAATCCTGGCGTGCTCCAATGCCTCCCAGGTCAATTCCATCGCGAGCCGCTGCTGCGGATCCATACGCTCCACCTCGACCGGCGAGGTGGCGAAGAACTCCGCATCGAAGCCCTTGACGACCTCCTGATCGAGGTAGCCGCCCTTGGTGTTGGCGTTCGCAATCGCCTCGGCCATGGTCGGGTCGCCGGTGAATTCGCTCCAGCGGCCCTCGGGTAGGTCGCGGATACCGTCACCACGGCCGACGAGGAAGTCCCAGGTGGATTCCGGGGTGTCGCCCGCGCCCGGCAGGCGCGTGGACAAGCCGACGATGGCGATATCGTGCGCCTCGCCCGGGGTATACCCGGCGGTGTAGAAGGCATCGTCGGCCGATTCGGCCGGAGCCTCGGGCTCACCGTTGATGACCCGCTCCGCCAGCGAAGCGATCGTCGGATGCTGATAGACGATCGTCGCGTTCAGCGCCACACCGGTCAGCTCTTCGATGTCACCACCGAGCGCGATGGCATCGCGCGAGGCCAGCCCGAATTCCTCCATCGGCCGGTCAACCGTGATGTTCTCCAGCGGTTGACCGGTGGCGTCGGAAACCCAGCGCCGCAGCCACTCTCGCAGTTCGGCGACCGACATATCGGTCGTCGCAGGCGCAGCGTCTGCCGCGGTCGAAGAAGTATCGGTCGCGTCGGCGAGCACGATTTCGGTCGTTTGGGTGGGCGTGCCCTCGTTGTCAGCCATCAATTCCTCAAGCTACCTGTCTGCGTACCGGGCGCGCCGCGAATTGACGCGCAGGTCGTTTCGAGCGACCTGCAAGCAGTCGCTAGCGGCGTGGGATGGGTCGGCGCCGAGCGTCGATGATCGGCTCGCCGAGTTCACCCCTGGGGGCAATTACTCTTCCGGTGCATCGGGGAATGCCTGCTGGGTGTAACCACCCCGGAGCGTTCCCTCCAGATAAGCAGTCTTGCAGGCGCGCCGAGCGATCTTGCCGCTGGAGGTACGCGGGATGGACCCCGCTGGTACCAGCAGCACGTCGCGCACGGTCACACCGTGGCGCTGCGAAACGGCCGCGCGAACGGCATCGGCGATCGGCAGCGGATCGGCCTTGCCCGCCCCAGGGCCGCGCTCGCCGACGATCACGAGCTGCTCGGAGGCATCATCGGCGTCGAACTTCAGGCCCGAATGGCTGCCCTGCTCGAAGACCTCGGCAGGCAGCTGATTCGCGGCCACCGAAAACGCGGCGACGAAGCCTGGCCTGAGCGCCTTCGAGGCTTCCTGCGCGGAGAACTCGAGATCCTGCGGGTAGTGGTTGCGACCGTCCACGATCACCAGGTCCTTCACCCGCCCGGTGATGTACAGCTCGCCGTCGAGGTAGACGCCGTAGTCGCCGGTACGCATCCAGTTGGCGTCCGCGTCGGCACCTTCGGCGTGACTGCCCTCGGCCAAACGATGCGGCACCTTGTTCTTGAACGTCACGGAGGTCTCGTCGGGACGACCCCAGTAGCCGATGCCCATGTTGTTGCCGTGCAACCAGATCTCACCGACCCTGCCGTCGGGCAGCTCGCGGCCGGCGTCGTCGTCGATACCGTCCGGATCGACGATCACGGCCCACTGCGATAGCGCCACATAACCGCAGGAAACCTGGGCGATGGCGTTCTCCGCTGTCTGCTCCACCTTGACCATGCGACCCGCATTGAACGCATCGCGGTCGACATAGACGACCTTCGCTTCGTCCTCGGCCTTGGTCGCCGACACGAACAGCGTCGCCTCCGCCATGCCGTAGCAAGGCTTGATCGCCGTCTTCGGCAGACCGTAGGGCGCGAACGCGTCGTTGAACTTCTTCATCGACGAGGTGGTGACCGGCTCGCTGCCGTTGATCAGGCCGATCACGTTCGACAGGTCGAGCGACTCGCCATTCTTCGGCAGACCACGCGCAGCGGCGTGCTCGAACGCGAAATTCGGTGCGGCGGCGAAGGTTCCGGCGCCGTCGGAGGCGGCGGCCAGTTCCTTGATCCAGCGGTACGGACGCCGCACGAACGCACTCGGCGACATGATGGTGATGTACTTGCCGCCGACCGCGGGCAGGATCACCGTCAGCAGGCCCATATCGTGGAACAGTGGCAGCCAGGTGACGCCGCGGGAGTTCCAGTCCAGGTTGATCGCGTCGACCATCTGCAGCAGGTTGGTGCCGACCGCCCGGTGGGTGATCTCGACACCGGCCGGGATCCTGGTGGAACCCGAGGTGTACTGCAGGTAGGCGATGTCGTCGATGGCGATGTCCGGGCGCACCCAGGTCTCCCCGACGCTGTCGGGGATCGCGTCCACGGCGATGATGCGTGGGCGCTGCGCGGCGGGCAGCGAGCGGAAGAACTGCCGCACCCCCGCCGCCGAGGAGCTGGCGGTGAGGATGGCCGAGGGCTCGCAGTCGCCGAGGACGGCGTGCAGGCGGTCGGTGTGACCCGGCTCGTCGGGGTCGAACAGCGGCACCGAGATGGTGCCCGCGTAGATCGCGGCGAAGAAGGAGATCACATAGTCCAAGCCCTGCGGCGCGAGGATCGCGACCCGGTCGCCCGGATTGGTCACCTGCTGCAGTCGAGCGGCCACCGCGCGCAGCCGAATACCGAACTCACGCCACGTCAGTTCCTGCGCCTCGCCATCACGCTCACGCGAGTAATCGATGTAGCGGTAAGCAAGGGTGTTCGCGTCGTTCCTGGTGTGCTTCTCGACGTGATCGACCAGGGTGTGATCCTCGGGAATACTGATGTTCCCGGTTTCATCCAGGTAGTCGTCGAAAGTCTCTTCCATTCCTTCTTCTCCTCCGAGGCACACGCAGCAAGACGGCGACTTCGCCGCTGTTACCTGTGAGGCCCCGACTCGCTATCGCCCGCGGGTGCTCTATATGCAAGAGCCAGCCTGCAGATTTTGTGGCGGTCTGCGCGGTGACCGCCATCGGCTAGGTTCTCAAACCAGAGTCATGGTACAGATGAAGAGCGGCTCACTCGTCCCGCAGCAGCGGAATAACGGGCGCGAAAGCGTCCATCTGGGTGGGGAACACACCGACATAGGACATCGATGTGAGCTGCCGCACCCGACGGATCTGCTCGGCGATCTCCTCGAATGTACCGATGGCCACATACGGCGATTCGAGGATCTCCTCGACGGAGAGCTTCACGTCGACCTCGAGGTCGGGATGCAGGCCACGATCGAGCGCGGAAAGGGCTATTTCCGCCGTCTTCTCCCGATCGTCGGTGATGACGATCGCGGTGATGGCCCAATTCAACTCGATGTCGGCAAACCGATCACCGGCCGCCTCGCGGATCAGGTTCACCTTCTCGATGGTCTTCGCCATGGTGATACCCGAAAGCAGGCCCTTGCCGTTCTTGGTGGTAACCGGAACGACCGAGATGATGTCGGCGTGCTTGGCGGCCAGCCGCAGCATCTTCGGGCCACCGCCGCCGGTGCAGATCGGCGGGCGCGGACCCTGCCGCGGCCGTGGCGTGCCCTTGATGCCCTTGACCTGGTAGTGCTTGCCCTCGAAGGTGCACTCCTGGCCGCGCAGCAGCACATCCAGAATGGTCAACGCCTCGTCGAGCTTCTCGAGGCGGACGCCGGGCGTCTCGTAGGGCAGGCCCGCGGCTACGAATTCGTCCTGCTTCCAGCCCGCCCCGAGACCGACCTCGAGGCGCCCCTTGGAGAGCACGTCGATGGTGGCGAGGTCCTTGGCCAGCACCACCGGATGCCGGAAACCATTGGCCAGCACGGACGTTCCGAGGCGGATCTTCTCGGTGGCCTGCGTCAGCGCACCCAGCGCGGCGATCGGACCGATCTGGTCACCGAGGTGATCGGGCACGACAAAGCTGTCGAAGCCGTACTCCTCGGCCTGCTGCGCGGTCTGGATGAATTTGCGGGCACCGCCCTCCTGCTTGTTTCCCTCGCCCGCTGCCGCGAAGCGGAAGCTACGCAGCGGCGTGCCCAACGCGGTCAACTCACCAGCCGGTGCGGCGGCTTCTGTCATGAACTCATGCTCCTGGCTGTAAGGAAATTGCCTGCGCGCCGCCTGCCCACAGTCCTGGGGGCACGAGCCGACGTCGCGATCATCAGCGCACTTTACAGCGTGCTCGTGTTCGATTGCCGAGGCTTCGGTATGGAGACATGCACTACCGCGTGGCGGCCTGGCTCGTTGTGATCGTTCACATGGCCCGATCCTCAGGAATGCGCTGGATGCGGCGCCCCTTCGATCAGGCCGTTCGCCCAGTTGACGGTCCACTGGGTCGCGGTGGTTCCGCCGCCGTCGACCACGAAGCCGTTGTACAGGCTGTGCACCGGGTTACCCGCCGCGCCCATCAGTGTCAGCGCGCTGCCCACAATGTTCAGGGGGCTCAACGCTTGCCGCGGTGAATCACAGATCAGATCGCCCGGCGCGCAGATGGTGAAGGTGCGGTCGGCCAGCGAGCCGAAGCCGCCCGGACGCGGACCGGTCATGGAAATTCCCGGCACGTTCACGCCGTTCAGCGCGACCTCCGCGCCGACTCCCGGTGGCGGGTTCCCGATCTGGATGGCCTGTCCCGGCCCGGTGTCACCGGTGCGGCGCCCATCGGCGATCAGCATCACGCCGAGCACCTGGTCGGCGGGCACCGGACCCTTACCCGCGGCGATCTGGGAGGCGATATCGCCCCCGATCACCGCGCCCTGGGAGAAGCCCGCGATCACATAGGTGGTCAGCGGACACTCGCGATGCCGATTCACCATCGCATCGACCATCCGCTGGGTGCCCTCGGAACGGCTGTGGTTGTAGGACGCCTGGCCGTCCGGCGGGATCGCGATCGGGTTGGAGAACTGCGCGACATAGGGAACGGTGTACACATCCAGCCTGTTCGAAGGGAACTGCTGGGACACCGGTCCGGAGATGTTGAGCATCAACGAGATCGGGTTGGCCGTCGGATTGTGCGGGTCGTCGTTGCTATTGGATTCCCAGGTGCCCGGCACCGAGATCATCTGGACGTCCGGGCAGCTGGCCGGCTGCGAGGTCGGTCGCTCCGGCGGCTTCGGTCCCGGTGCCGGCGGTCGCAACCGGCCCGCGAGCAGGTACCACAGCAGCACGACGACAACGATGATCAGCGCGACGATCGCGAGGAGCACCAGGCATCCCGCCGGTCGCGACCGGCGGGATGTCGAGCCTCGGCGCGCGCTCACTGGCAGTACGTCTGCTTAGCGGTATCGATGTAGATCTTCCCGGCCTTCTCGACCGGCATCTTGGCCGGATCGAAGGACGGGTCGGACCCGGCCATCGCGTTGACGAAGGTGGTCAGGTCGGACTCGGACGCGCCGGCCGCGATCCCCTGGCAGACATAGTTGCCGATGTTCAGCGCGATATCCGGGGTGGAGGTGCTGATGCCCTGGGCCTTCAGCGCGTCGAGGAACTTCTTGTCCTTGTCGGTGAGCTTGGAGCTGTCGGCGGGGGGCGCGGCATCGGTGGGAACCGGCTGCGGGCGCTCAGGCGCCACCGTCGATCCGGGCTCCTGCTGGGTCGACTCGGGGGCGGGCGCCTGCTGTCCGGTGTCGCCACCGGCGCTGCTCGATACGGGCGGCTGTGCTGCCGTCGTGGTGTGGGTCAGCGTCGGCGTGCTCGATGCCGTCGAATCATTGCCGCCGCAGGCGGCGAGCAATCCGGTGGCGGCGATCGCCACAGCCACGCCGAGTACCTTTCCACGGGTCCGATGCATGAATTCGTGTCCTCGATCTGTCGCAAAAGGGGGCGGGTCGCCAACCAGGCTAGCCGTGTCGGATTTGCAGCGTTTGCGGCGCTGCTTGTTCGCGGCCCCCTGATGGCTTGCGTCCGAGCGGCCGAGTCTCGCACGAGGTGGTCACCTGTGCGGCGAACCGCAGCGATCAACTGGTGGGCCGATCGGAATCAGAGGCTGTGGACCTCGGGTTTGCCGTCGCGAACCACGATGAATCCGGCCTGGAAATTCTGCTGCACGCCACCCGGCACGGTGAACTCGTCACTGATCGGATACCCGAGCTTGCCGTTCTCGTAACCGGCGTCCTTCCAGGTATCCATGATCGGGCCCGAGCGCACCGCCCACGCCCCCGACAGCGGGCTCCAGTAGATGTTGCCGCCCTCGAACCTGCTGAATCGGCCAAGGTCCTTCAGCGGCAGTTCCTCGGCCGCCGGGAAACCCAGCCAGCTGTTCTCGTAACCCATCTGGGCGTATTTGCCCATGATCAGGCCCTGCAGCCGGTGCACGCCGGTCTTCTGGCTGTAGTAGAACGGGCCGTTATCGAAGGCCTGCACGACGCCGTCCCTGTTCGGAGACTTGACCTCCGGCGCGATCGGATAACCCGCCGGACCGCGCTCGAAGCCCTGCTTGCCCCACTCGTCGAGAATCGCGCCACGCACCACCTGGGCGCCGGTCTGCGGGGTCCAGTAGAGCGTGCCGTTCTGGAAGGTCTGGAAGCGGCCGCGGCCGTCGGGTAGCCCGCGCTCGTCGCCGGTCGGCAGTCCGACCGCACCGAGCGCCGCCTGGTAGCCGCCACCCATCATGCCGCCAACCGGATGCGCGCCGGTCGCCTGCGAATAGAACACCCGGCCGGACCGGAAGTCCTGGGCCACACCGCCGTTCACCTGGTATTCGGCGGTGACGCAGTCACCGAGCCAGCCGTTGGCATTGGCCACCGCGGCGATCGCGGCGCCCGCCTGACAGGACGCCTTACCCGCGTCGACCCCGAGTGCGGCGGCGGCCTGCGTCCAGGACTGGCGCATCTCGAAATCCCAGTACGGCCACGAGTGGGTGCCGGAGGGACGGTAGTTCACCTGGGCCGGAATGGTCAGATTGCCCAGTTTGGTCACAAAGTTCTGCGAGGTCAGCCTGGACAGGAGCTCCAGGCCCATGCCCGGGAAGTTGGTGCTCACCCCGGGAATGCCTGCGGCCTGGTCGAATGGCCCGATCGCGCCGCTACCGCTGGAGACGTAGAGGCTGATCCCCTTCAGCTTGTCCGCCAACGCGTACGGATCGTGCCCCTCCCACTCGGGACTGGTCGGCGGACCCCACATGGCGGCCGAATCGAACCCGCCCGCATCACGCATGGCGAACTGGATGGCCTGCGGCATGCCGAGGGTGGTCGTGGTGAGGAAGCCGGAGTACGACGCGGCATACCTGATGAAGTTCGGGTTGCGCGCGGCCAGGAACATCGCGGCCGTGCCGCCCATCGAAAGCCCTTCCATGCCACGGACATCCGTGGCCCGCCACTGGTTCTCCAGCAGCGGCGGAAGCTCCTTGGTCAGGAAGGTTTCCCACTTGTAGTTGTGGCCGTTGTTCGGCTGTAACCAGTCGGAATAGAAGCTGGACTGGCCGCCGATCGGCAGCACGACGGTGACGTTCTTGTCGGCGTAGAAGTCGGCCGCACCCGCGTCCTTCGTCCAGCCGCTCTCGTCATCGGTGGCACGCAGGCCATCGAGCATGAACAGCAGCGGAAACTTGGCGTCCGGTTGGGCGTTCCAATCCCTGGCGAGCAACAGCTGCACCTGAACAGGCGCCTGCATCGACGGCGAATTGATCCACAGCGCGACTCGACGGTCGGTGAACCACACCACCTTCTGCACGGTCGCCCCGGCCGGCAGGGTGGCGGCGGGCTGTGCCGTGGCGGGCGCGGTCAGCGGCGAGAGTCCGGCGGCCAGTGGCAGCGCTAGGGCGGTGGCGAGCAGCGCCAGTCGCCCGCGAGCGGTGCGAGTGCCCTGCCGCCCGCCTCTCCCCCATCTGCCGCGCATATTCCCTGCCACAAGAGTTTTCTACCCTGAATGGGCGGTGTTCCTGGGAGGACGCGCGGGAGTAAACGACTTGGTCGGCACGGTATTACGACAAATGTCGCCGAACGGACCCGAAAACGCGTCCGGCGCTATCCGCTTCCGAATGGGGAAGCAAACAGCGCCGGGCTGGGTAAAGCTACTGATTCACCAGCCGCCGGTGGCGTCCAGGATCGCGTTGCGGGACTTGAAGAGCTCGCCCTCCCAGTACTTCCAGGAGTGCGTGCCGGTGGCCGGGAAGTCGAACGCGGCCGGGATCTTCAGCGAGGCCAGGCGGGCCTGGAACGCGCGGGTGTTCACCAGCGACAGCGCCTCGAGCGCCATGGCGTTACCGGTGTTGAACACGCCGACCGCCGAGTTCGGCCGGTCGTACTGACCGGGCAGGCCACTGGACGCCGAGATGTACATCGGCAGGCCCTTGAGCTGCGGCGCGAACACGAACGGGTCCATCCGCAGCCACTGCGGGCTCCACGGCGCTGCCATCGAGTCGACGTTGTAGCGGCCGGCGTCGAGCATCGCGATGCGGATGGCCTCACGCATCCCCGGCGCGGAGATGTTCAGGTAGCCGGAGTAGGAGGCGGCGAACTTGAACTGGTTGCGGTGGTAGGCGGCCAGGGCCAGCGCGGCACTACCACCCATCGAAAGACCAACGACCGCGTTGTTGGTGCGGGAGACGCCGTAGCCCGCGAGGAAGTCGGGAAGCTCCTTGGTCAGGAAGGTTTCCCACTTGTAGGTGGTCTTCTGGCCGTTGGTGTTACTCGGCGAATACCAGTCGGTATAGAAGCTCGACTGGCCGCCGACCGGCATCACCAGGGTGATGTTGTCATTGCCGAACTGATCCTGCGCGTTCGTCTCGAACGACCACGCATTGCGGTCGTCGCGAGCCCGCAGACCGTCGAGCAGGTACAGCGCCGCGTCACCGCCGCGCGCCGCCCACTGCACCTGGACCTTGATCGGACCCATCACCGACGGGACCATGAGGTCCTCCCGGCCGCCCGCCGGCGCGCGCAGCATGGGGCTGTGCGCCGGGGTGGCCATGGCGACGGTCGGGGCCGCTACTCCGGCGGCGATCGGTAGCGCTAGAACAGCGGCACCGACAGCCAGAATTCGATTACGCCAACCGCGAGGGGTGACTCGCCGTCCCGTGCTTCTCTTCGGGCCGGCCGCCCTGCCGAAACGCATGAATCCTGCTCTCTTTCTGCTGTTGTGGTGCGGCCCGCAGCCCATGAGGGCCGGGCAGCACCCGTGCTGCAAACGAGACGCACGTCACAATCGAGCCGGATCCCGACATTCCGGCGCAACCGACGGCGCTACAACGATCTGGTCACACTTGCGCTCGCTGGACGATATTCGACGCTCGAAGCCTTTGCAAGGCCGGGGCATTCGAGTGGCCGAAATCCGCCCGTGCACAACCTGTGATCGTGCGGTGACCCTATCGCGTTCGTTCGAAAATGTCGTCTCAGAACGGGAATGTCAGCCGAAATTGGTGACCCGAGCCGATCGCGCATGGCCCAACGCAGGTTCTCGGTCAGGAATGTTTCCCAGGCATAGATGGTCCGCTGACCGTTGGTGTTGCTCGGCGCGATCCAGTCCGAATAGAAGATGGACTGCCCGCCGACCGGCATCACCACATTGATGTTGCACCTGGCAGCACCCGCGAGATCTCGGTGCGACTTCCCAGCCACTGAGAGCCGTGTCGGCGCGCCGCATGTCGCATGGCAACCCGGCCGCTGTTGTATGAGCAAATATCCAAAGACTTTCCCGAAAACGCACTGCGAGACCGGATCGTGATGAGAACCAGAGATTTGCCGACACGATGAGCCACCACTGAGCACGCCTGTCCCGCGGCACCGAAATCTTCCGACAGCGATCAATCAGCAAACAGTCGGACATAAGGCAACAGACCGGGCGGAGACAATCGAACCGCCCAGTGCCGTAGTGGCGCCGGGCGGTTCGTCGCGGAAGGTCAGCCGATGTTGGCGGACATATCCGGGATCATTCGGTACGCCTCGTTCTGCCAGTTGTTCCACGCATGGACGCCGAAGTCCGGGAAGTCGTAGACGGCATTGCCGCCACCCAGCGTGGCCATGCGCACCTGGAACGCTCGCGTATTCGCCAGCGCCAACGCCTCCAGGCCCATGCCGTTGAGCGTGTTGAAGCTCGGGGCATCACCCGAGCCCGGCCTGCCGCTGCCCGCAGCGATCCAGAGCCGGGTGCCGTTGCGAACCAGGTTCGGCGCGAACACGAACGGATCCATCCGCAGCCACTGCGGGCCCCACGGCGGCGCCATCGAGTCCACGTTGTAGCCGCCGGCGTCCATCATGGCCACCCGGATGGCCTCACGCATACCGGGCGCCGAGATGTTCAGGTAGCCGGAGTACGCACCGGCGAAGCTGAACTGATCCGGGTGGTAGGCCGCCAGGGTCAGTGCCGCGCTGGCGCCCATGGACAGGCCGAAGACGCCGTTGCGGTTCGGGTTGAAGCCGAGCCGGTCGCGCAGCGCCCAGCGCAGGTTGTTGGTCAGGAAGGTCTCCCACTGGTACCGGTAGCTCTTACCCGGACCACCGGCGAACGAACTCAACGCGCCCGAGCCCGAGTTCGAACCGGTTCCCGCCGGGATACCCAGGTAAACGCTCGGGGTGTTCCAGTCGGCGTAGAAGCTCGACATGCCGCCAACGGGCATCACTACGTTGATGTTCCAACTCGCCAGGGTCTCGGCGATATTGGTTTCGATCTCCCAGCCGTTCAGGTTCTCCGGCGCCCGCATGCCGTCGAGGGCGTAGACCACGCGGTTGGTGTTGCCGTCCGCGGCACGTAGCACGCGCGTCTTGATCGGACCCATGCCTGAGTCGACCCAGAAGTCGAAGGCGGCCGGGTTGAACGCCGCCGATGCGGTCGCGCCACTGCCCGCGATCGAGATCCCCAGCGGTAACAGCAGAGAAAGAGCCGCGCCGAGCGCCCACTTCCGTCCCCATGAGCCGGAGGTTGCTGAGCTACCGGGCCTACGTTTCCAGCGCGAACTTCGCATTCGACTCGACCTTTCGTTCGGACGACCAGTCAGCAAATATTAAGCAATCTCGACCGGCTTCCTCATCGGACACGGAGGCGGGACGTCCGCCAGGAAGCAGACCTTTCCACCTGTGTGCATGTTCTCCGCGTATCAACCGCCAACGAATGCCTCCATGTTGCTGGAAAGTGATCCAAGCCACAAGAACTGAAGGTTTCGTCGCAGCACATTCGTTGTCGACCACGGTTACGGACGGGGGTGAAAACGAAAGACCGCCCGGTGCACAGGGCACCGGGCGGTTTGTTCGCGACTGGTCGGACTAGCCGATGTTCGCGGAGAGGTCCGGGATCATCCGGTAGACCTCTGACTCCCAGTTGCGCCAGTTGTGGATGCCGACGGGCGGGAAGCTGTACGTGACATTCTTAGCGCCCAGCGTCATCATCCGGACTTGGAAGGCCCGGGTGTTAGCCAGCGCCAACGCCTCCAGCGGCATGCCCTGGATGATGTCGAGCGGTGAGGTCGCGTCCGCCGGTCCGGGCAGGGCGCTACCGGCAGCGACCCAGAGCCTGGTGTTGTTCGCGATCAGTCGCGGCGCGAAGACGAACGGGTCCATCCGCAGCCACTGCGGGCCCCACGGCGGCGCCATCGCGTCGATGTTGTAGCCGCCCGCGCTGATCATGGCCACGCGCAAGGCCTCGCGCATACCCGGCGCCGAGATGTTCAGGTAGCCGGAGAACGAACCGGCGAAGCTGAACTGATCCGGGTGGTAGGCCGACAACGTAAGCGCCGCACTGCCACCCATGGACAGGCCGAAGACGCCGTTGCGGTTCGGGCTGAAGCCGAGTCGATCCCGCAACGCCGAGCGCAGGTTGTCGGTGAGGAAGGTTTCCCACTTGTAGGTGTTGTTCTTACCCAGCGTCTCGTTCCAGCCGGACGAACCCGTCATCGCGGACCCGGACGACGAACCGTTGGCCGAGCCCGACGAGCCCGTGCTCACGCCGAGGAAGTTGCCGGGCGCGTTCCAGTCCGCGTAGAAGCTGGACGGGCCGCCGACCGGCATGACGACGTTGATGTTCCACTTGGTGAGCTCGCGGGCGACTTCGGTCTCGCTCTCCCAGCCGCTGATGTCACTGCGGGCCCGCATGCCGTCCAGCGCGTACACGACGCGTCCGGTGTTGCCGTCCGCGGCGCGGAAGATCCGCGACTTGATCGGCCCCATCGAGGAGTCCACCCAGAAATCGAACCCGTCCGGGTTGAACGCGGCCGACGCGATGGCGGCGGGTCCTGCAACCGACACCCCGAGCGGCAGCAAAATAGCCAGCCACAGCAGCACCGACCGCTTGAACCAGGAGCCGGGTCTCCGGGTTCTCGGACGTCCATTCTGCGGCTTTCGCCTGATCACGCCTCGCATCTATTTCGGCCTTTCCTCATCGGGCCGGCTTTCGGCCATGTCGATCGGTGACCGTCCGTCGCGCCCATGTCCAAATGGACGCCACCGACGGCATGCCTCCGCACCCTATCGCGTCATCGATACAGGGGCGTTATCAAAACGACATAAAGCGGCGTACGCCACTTTGCTCATGCAGTTCAGCGCAACTACTGGCCCACGGTGATTCGTGAGCCCAGTGTGACTGGATCCCGGCCCGCGCCGGGACGTCGTGGCAGCCCTCAACGTGGCGGCTGTGGGAAGGGATCGACCAGATTGCAGCGCTCGATCTCGTACTTCGGCACTCGGTCGATTCGGTACTTGGCGAACGTCAGGGCGTGGCGCAGGTTGTGCTTGAAGCGGTTCCAGGTGAGCGGGTCGCGATAGGAGATCATCAGCGCCTGGGTGTCCGGGCACGACAACGCGGTGCGGGCCTGGGTGACCCACTTCTCGTCCATGTACCACGGCAGCCACGGCTTCCGGTCCACCATGCCGGTGTCGACGACCACCCAGTCCGGGTACAGGTTCTTGTCATGGCCGATGCGGCCGTCGGTGAGCCGATCGGTGTGCGCGGCCAGCGGATAGGCCAGGCCCATCTGGTCGATCACCCGCACGTCCAGCGGGACGTTCATGCTCGTCATACCGAGGTTCAGGAAGTACACGGTGTGCCCGGCGCCGCCCTCGGGAATCGGCTGCGGCGGCGGCGCGATGTACCAGAACATGAACGACGGCGAGTTCATCAGCAGGCCGCCGTTGGGGGTCTCGGCGATGTTGTCGACCATAGCCCGGATGCGCGGGTAGTCCAGGTAGTCCTCGGCCAGGATGGGATGGTCGTGGCCGGTGTTGAGCACGTAGTAGATGCGCTCGTCGACGATGCCCGTCGAACTGATCTTGGTCCCGGTCTTGATGGCCGTTGTGTTCGCGGCGAACAAGGCCCAGCCCGCGGTGCCGACCAGCGCGAACAGGATCACCGCGAAGGACCAGTCCGCGGCCGACATCGACCGAAGACCACGCTCCGGCAATCGGATCGGCACCACCGCGACCGGCAGCAGCAGGCAGAACAGCTGCGGCAGCAGCATTCGGCCGTGCATGAAGTCGCCGCCGACGCGCAGCGTGTAGACAGTGAGGATGAACCCGCTGCCGAGCATGAGCGCGACCACCGCGCCCGGCGAGCGCAGCCATTTACGCACCCGGCGCACGCTCCAGCGGGGCTGCTCCTCGGGCGCGGCATGCCGACCGGCGGGCGCCGGCGCAGCGGGGTTCGCGGCGCGCGCCGCGACGACGCCCGCGGCAAGCAGCACCAGCAGCGGCACCCACAGGTAGTACGGACCGACCAGGTCCCACAGGTACTTGAAGCCCTGGCCCCATTTGGCGCCGCCCGCGTCCTTGGCGACGGCGGTGTTCGGGTAGGGCAGGCCGTAGTAACCCATCCGCCAGATCTGATAGCCGAGCGGGACGATCCCGGCGACCGCGACGATCAACGCGCGCAGCACAATCGGGCGCAATCGGGTCTGTGGCATCGGGGCGCAGAAGATCATCGCCAGTGCCAGCGCCCCGACCAGTGTCATCTCGGGGCGGATCAGCGGCGCGAGACCGGCGAGGAAAACCAACCCGAACTGGGCGGGCAGCCGCACCCGATCGGCCTGACTCCAGCGCATCAGTAGCCACCACAGCAGGCCGAGCCAGCAGATCACCAGACCGTTCTCCAGGCCGGAGGAGGCGTAATCGCGGGCCGGCGGAATCGCGATATAGACCAGCACACCGGCGGGCAGCAGCAGCGCCGACTTGGCGCCGCCCCACAGCCGGGCCGAACCCAGCATGGCGAAAACCACCGCGGCCATCGACACCGTCAGCGCGACCCCGAGGACCACGTACTCGAGCCGGGCCTGGGTGAGCCAGCTGAAGAACCAGACCAGGTAGGTCCAGGCCGTGCTGGTGTTGGTTTCGACGCGCTCGCCCTTGTTGAAGACCGGCCCGTTGCCCGCCAACAGGTTTCGCACCGTTCGCAATACGATGAGGCCGTCATCGGCGATCCAGCGCCGGTTCCAGGCGCCCGTCGCGAAGAGGACGACGGTGAGCGCGATCCCACCGACGAAGGTGGCTCGGGATAGCTTCGCGTGCCGCAACGCCGAGCGAGCCGGCCCTTCGGCCGGCTCGTGGTTGGCGTATTCCGGTCGCTCCACTCCCTTTACCAACGTCTCGTCAGGTGAGATAGACAGCGACACCCACCGCTCCGATCCAGGCGACTGCGAGGAACTGGAGGATGCGGTCCCCCAGCGCGATCTCTTCGGGTTCACCGGCCTCGCCGCCATCGACGTCCACCGCATAGCGCAGGATTGCGATGGTAAACGGAATCATCGAGAGTGCGAACCAGTTGGTGTGCTTCAGGTTGTCCTGTTGGAACGCCCAGAGCCCGTAGAACACCACCACCGCCGTCGCCGCGAGCGTCCAGATGAAACGCAGGTAGGTGGGCGTGTAGTACTCGAGCGACTTGCGGATCTTGGCGCCGGTCCCCAACGCGATCTGCAGTTCGGCGTAGCGCTTGCCCGCCGCCATGAACAGCGAACCGAAGGCCATGATCAGCAGGAACCACTGCGACAGATCAATATTCGCGGCCGCGCCACCGGCGACGGCGCGCAGCAGGAAGCCCGAGGACACGATGCAGATGTCCAGCACCGCCTGATGCTTGAGTCCGAGGCAGTAGGCCAGCTGGATGCCGATGTACACCGCCATCACGACGGCAAGATGCCAGGACGCGAGGAACGATCCGGCGATCGACGCGACCAGCAGCACCGCGGCCAGCATGTAGGCCAGGTTCACCTGGACGACGCCCGCGGCGATCGGCCGGAACCGCTTGGTCGGGTGCGCCCGGTCGGCTTCCACGTCGAGCGCGTCGTTGACGAGGTAGATGCCAGAGGCCGCCGTGCAGAACACCACGAAGGCGATCCCGACATGAGCGAGCACGTCCATCTCGGTGGCCGAACCCGCCGCCAGCGGCGCGGCAAGCACCAGGACGTTCTTGACCCACTGTCGCGGCCGAACGGCCTTGATCAACCCACCGGCCAACGTCTTGGGCGGCCCCTTGACGACGGCGTCGGCTAGGTCGGCGCCGGTCGGCTCTTCACTCATGTCAACCAAGGCTCTTTCTTGTGCGGTCACTATCGAGTCTCTTTTCGGCGGCAAGCACTATAGCGGCGGACGCGGCACCGAGCGCGGATCCGGCGAGCACGTCGGAGGGATAGTGCACCCCGAGCACGACTCGGGACAGCAACATCGGTGGAACGAGCACCGCAGGCAAGGGTAGCCCGGTCAGTTTCCCGAGCAACACCGCCGCCGCCGTGGTGGAGGTGGCGTGTGAGGACGGAAAGCTCAATTTGCTCGGTGTCGAGACATTGACCTGCACCGATGGATCGTTCGGGCGGGGACGCCGGACGATCCGCTTGATCACGATGGAGGCGGCGTGCGCACCGACGGCGCCGACCGCGACACCGGCCCACTGTCTGCGACGCGGCTTGTCGGCAACCCAGCCGACGGCGGCGATGCCGACCCAGCCGAGCGCGTGCTCACCGAAGTGCGACATGGCGCGGGCGGCCTTGACCACCTCGGGCTTGGCGCCGAGGGTGGCCTGCACCGCATTGATGATCGCGACCTCGGGCGGCGCGGGCCGGCTCGGCGTCGCCGAAACCGGGCCGCCGTGTCCGTTCGCGCTCTGCAATGGCGGGTTCACAGCGGTGCTGTCATCCGCCGCGGCGCCGGTTCCGAGACTCACTGCTGCTCACCTTTCGCGTCATTGCCGATGCCGAAGACCTTCTCCCAGGCCGCGGTGCTGGTCAGCTGCGGGTGGGCGGCGCGGTAGCGCTGCTGCATCTCCGGGAAGCGGGCGGCCAGCTCTTTGCGCAGGCGCATGGCCTCCTTGAACAGGCCGAGGGCTTGGCGTGGATCGCGCTTGCGGTAGACGACGCCGCGACCGTCGGCGGTGGTGACAGTGACGCCGTCGATTTGCGAGAGCAGGAACCAACGGGCGTCCAGCGTCGGCACATTCAACTGCGGACGCTCGTGGTGCTCGCTGTGTGCCGGGCGGAAGTTGTGCACGACGCCCTTGGCGAGGCGGACCACCTTGGCGATCGGGTTGGCCGGTTCGCCGACCGCGCCGACGCCGATGTGGCTGGCCAGCGGCAGCTCGGTGGACGAGGGCAGGATCACCGCGTCCGGGTACTGCTTGCGCAGTTCGTGCACCGCGCCGAGCGCGCTCGGCAGCAGCTGGAACAGTCGCTCCGGACCCGCGAGGAAGTCGCGGATGGCCAGATTCTGGATGGCGACCGTCGAATACTCCAGGCAGAGCAGGTGTTTCAGGGTCGCCTTGACCGTGTTCACCACCATGCCGCGGCCGTTGCCCGGCATGTGCAGCGAGGCGACGACCAAGCGGTTGCGCAGATGGAAGTACGCCTGCCAGTCGATGGCGTCGTCCTTGTCGCTCCACGCCATGTGCCACACCGCCGCGCCAGGCAGCGTCACCGTCGAGTATCCGTGATCGCGAGCGCGCAGACCGTATTCGACGTCGTCCCACTTTAGGAACAGCGGCAGCGGCTGGCCGATCTCCTCGGCGACCTGGCGCGGGATCACACAGGTCCACCAGCCGTTGAAGTCGACGTCTATGCGCCGGTGCAGCAGCTTGGAGTTGTCCCGATCCTTGAGCGGGTACTTCGAGAAGTCGTGGTCGTATTCGACATTCGGCGCGGAGGTCCACATGAAGATGCCGCGGTCGACGACCTCACCCATGCTGTGCAGGTGCGAGCGCTCCTGCAGGTTGAGCATCTGCCCGCCGACCAGCATGGGCGACTTGGCGAACCGGGCAAAGGCCAACGCGCGCAAAATCGAGTCGGGCTCGATCTCGATGTCATCGTCCATATAGACGATGTACTGGGCGTCGGTGGTATCGAGCGCCTCGTACATCACCCGGCTGTAGCCGCCGGAGCCGCCCAGGTTGGGCTGGTTGTGGATGGCGAGCCGGTCACCGAGCACGGCGGCGGCCTCGGCGAAGCCCGGTTCGTCGATCACCTTGCGGTTGCCCTGGTCCGGGATGATGACGGCCTTGATCTTCTCCAGCACCAGCGGGTCGGAGCCAAGGGCGCCAAGGGTTTTCACCGCATCGGTGGGCCGGTTGAAGGTGGGCATGCCGATCGCGAGGCTGCCGTCGCCGGGCGCCTCGATCGGGGCGTACCAACCGCCGGCCAGCAGCGTGACCGCCGTGTCGGTGGTGATGTCGAACCAGATCCAGCCGCCGTCCTCGAACGGGCCGAGATCGGTCTCGAACTCGACGTGCTCGGATTCGGCGCCAGGCGCGACTGCGAACTCCTTGCCCTGCACGTGGATTCGCGAACCGTCCGCCTTCGAGCGGTACACGTCGACGCGGCCGTGGCCGGCCAACTCCAGCCGCAGCACCACCGAGGGCAGGATGCTCCAGCGGCGCCAGTAGCTCGCGGGCAGCGCGTTGAAGTAGGTGCAGAACGACACCTCCGACTCCGCGCCCACCGCCAGCGAGGTGCGGGTGGTGGCGTGCGCGCGCCGGGCGTTGGTCGGCGACTCCTCGACGTAGAGGGTGCGCACGTCCAGCGGCTCACCCGGCCGGGGCAGGATGATGCGCTGCAGCAGCGACTTCGCGCGGGTTTCGGTGGTCATGTCTTCCAGGATCGATTGGGAGGTCATTCGTTGCTTTCATCCGAGAGCGGCTCGCCCGACTCCAAGTGCGGCCGCAGCACATTGTCGAACATGCTGAGCGCGCTTCCGATTGCCATGTGCATGTCAAGGTACTGGTACGTGCCGAGGCGACCGCCGAAAAGGACCTTCTCCGTTGCGGTTTCCTTCTTGGCCAGCGCGCGGTAGGCGGCGAGCTTGGCGCGGTCCTCCGGCGTATTGATCGGGTAGTACGGCTCGTCGCCGGTCTGCGCGAAGCGGGAGTACTCGCGCATGATCACGGTCTTGTCGTTCGGGTAGCCGTCGCGCTCCGGGTGGAAGTGGCGCGGCTCGATGATGCGGGTGTAGGGCACGTCCGCGTCGTTGTAGTTCATCACCGAGGTGCCCTGGTAGTCGCCGGTCGGCAGCACTTCGGTCTCGAAATCGATGGTGCGCCAGCCGAGTTCGCCCTCGCTGTAGTCGAAGTAGCGGTCCACCGGGCCGGTGTAGACGACCGGCGCGTCCGGGTTCTCGGCGCGGATCTGCTCGCACACGTCGAACCAGTCGGTGTTCAGCCGGACCTCGATGAGGTCGGAGCTGGCCATGTTCTCCAGCCACTTCGTGTAGCCCTGGGCGGGCAACCCCTCGTAGGTGTCGTTGAAGTAGCGGTTATCGAAGGTGTAGCGCACCGGCAGGCGGGTGATGTTGCCCGCGGGCAGTTCCTTGGGGTCGGTCTGCCACTGCTTGGCGGTGTAGTCGCGCACGAACGCCTCGTAGAGCGGGCGGCCGATCAGCGAGATCGCCTTCTCCTCGAGGTTCTGCGCGTCCTTGGTCTCGACCTCGGCGGCCTGCTCGGCGATCAGCGTGCGCGCCTCCTCCGGCGTGAAGTAGCGGCCGAAGAACTGGGAGATCAAACCGAGCCCCATCGGGAACTGGTATGCCTGCCCCTTGTGCATCGCGAAGACCCGGTGCTGGTAGCCGGTGAACTCGGTGAACTGGGTGACGTAATCCCACACCCGCTTGTTCGAGGTGTGAAACAGGTGCGCCCCGTACTTGTGCACCTCGATTCCGGTTTCCGGCTCCGGCTCTGAATAGGCGTTGCCGCCGAGGTGGTAGCGGCGATCGATCACCAGTACCCGTTTGCCAAGCAATTTGGCGGCGCGTTCGGCGACGGTCAGCCCGAAGAATCCGGAGCCGACGACGATCAGATCGAACTGTGAGGCGGAATTGGCGGAGTTACCCGGGGACGATGCGACGGTCACGGGAGCCCAGAGTATCGGAAGTCGTCGCGGTGTCCGGGTGGAGTGCGGTGCCAAGCCGTCGGAGGGCCGAGACGTCCTGTTCAGGCAGGTGATTTCGCGCCGGGGCCATCCGAATTTCGCCGCAAGTTTGCCGAAACGGCAACGCAGTCGCGATTACATGAGCACTTGAGCTGAGCGTCCGTCCGGTTTGTTGTCATCGTTTGATCCGCCAGCTGTGGCTCGTCGGCCGCGCGGTTTAATGGGTGGGAGCGTCCAGCAGGATGGTTCGGCGGCGAGGGCGGGTGGTTGCCCAGCGGGCGGCGTGGCGCGATGCGGCGGAGGCGAAGGTGGCCAGCGGGAGCACGGTGGCTATCAGGCTGTCGATCCAGTCTTGGTGGACGAGGGCGGTGAGGGTGCCGACCAGGCCGAAGGTCGACTTGGTGGCGTCGGCGGTGCGCGCGCCCTCGGTGAACCAGTGGATGCCGTAGCTGGATTCGTAGCCGGTGAGCGCACAGACCAGGGCCATGAGACCGAGGACGACCATCGAACCCGCGGCGACGATCACGGTGTAGCGACCCGTTTCGTCGCGGCGGAACAGCTGGATCGCGCCGTAGATCAACGCGAAGGCCAGCACCAGCGCGCCAAGGGTCGCGAAGATGGTGAGCGATCTGTCGTATTGGGCCGAGTTGCCGCGGAATGCGTTCAGCAGCACGCCAGCGCCGATCAGGTTGCTCGCTCCCGCGAGGAGGGCCAGTAGCCCGGCCGTCGTCGCCATCGCCGCGCTCGGTTCCGACGACGGGGCCACTCCCGGATTCACGTAGGCATCCACAGTGTTCGACCGTAGCCGGTGATCGGGTTCGGGACGAAGGCGCCCGCGTGTCACGTGACACGCGGGCGCCGAGCCTGTTTTCGACCGAGCCTGTTCCGGTTACTGGAGCCGGGTCTCGGCGTAGACCTTCATCGCGTCGCGCACGAATTCGGCCGTGCCCTTGCCGTGTACGTCGTAGTTCTTCGCAAAACGCGGGTCGGCGACGTACATTTCGCCGAGGCCTATCAGAGCTTCGGCCGTGACGGGGCGGCCCTGCCACCCCAGACCGATCCACTCCCGGTGGCGCTGGACGATGGCCTGGACCTCGTCGTCGTCCGGGGCAAGCCCGGCGGCATGTGCTCGACCGTAATCGGCCGCGACGTCGAGGTGCGTCTGGAAGTGCGCCTTCTTGTCGGCGTCGCTCATCGAACGCCACCAGCGGTCACCGCTTTCGTAGGCGTCCTTGCCCCAGCGTTCGATCACCTCATCCTTGTACTGAGTGTGGTCGAACCCGTCGAAAACTTCTGCTGCCATGAGTTGTTCACCTCGTTCCGTCTTGTGCAGCGTGGTGGTCACCGATTCGATCTGGCGCCGGATCCGATCCTGTTCCTGCCGAAGCAGTTCCAGGTGGGTGCGCAGCGCGGCGGCGGGGTCCTGTTCTCCGGCAAGAACTTCGGCGATGACCGGGAGGCCGAGGCCGAGTTCTCGCAGCAACAGGATGCGTTGCAGCCGCACCAGGGAGTTCTGGTCGTAATAGCGGTACCCGTTGGCGCCCATCCGGCTGGGCGGCAGCAGTCCTAGCTGCCCGTAGTAGCGCAGTGTTCGGCTGGTAGTGCCTGCCGCCTTGGCCAGATCCTGGATGGACCATTCGCCGTTGCGGGTTGTCGCTGTCATGATCTGTTCTCCCTTCTTTCTCGTCGGTGTTACCAGTTTGCAAGTTGACGCAACGTCAAGGTCAACACTTTTCTACGACAGTTTCTAGCAGAGGTAGCCACCGATGGCGCGGCCGTCGAACGCGGGCGGAGCACCCTCGATCAGGAAGGCCAACAGCGCGATGAACAGGCCGCCCGCGGTGAGCTGCCATCCGGTGATGGCGAGCGGACCGACACCTTCGGGGCGGCCCCAACGCTGAGTGAGCACGGTGCCCGCGGCCATGGTCCCGGCGCCGAGAAGTCCGGCGATGACGCCGACGGTATCGAGCTGCGCATTGGCGCGCAGTACCACCAGCGCCACCCCGAAGACGCCGACGAGGCCCGCGATCACCTTGCGCCCGTTCGGCTTCTCGGCGAGCACCACGGTAGCGAAGGCCAGCGCGAACATCGGCGCGACCGCGCCGAGTACACCGGCAACGCCGCCGGGCAGGCGGTAGGCGGCCAGGAACAGCAGCGGGAAGAACGCGCCGATATGGGGATCTGACACCGCACGACACGCTGCAGCGGCGTCGACATTCGGGCCCGCTAGCAGCAACCCTCAGGCAACGCCTCCCGATCGATCAGAGACGACCCCGGGTTGAGCCCGCCGGACGCGATTGCCGCGCCGGGGGTCGGTCGCGGGGTGGGAGTCGATGTCGTATTCGGTGCGACGGTGCCCGTGGTCGAGACGGCGCCAGCCGGCGGCGGGGTGCTGCCGGGCGTGGACTCATGGCTGGTCGTCTCCGGCACCAGCTCCATCAGCCTGCTGAAGTCGACGACCTGGGCTCCGAGGGTGGGCGTCGAGATGATGACACCGTTGGTGAACAGGCGATAGGTCCCAGCGTGTTGCGGCAGCGCCATCTCCGGCCCCATCGGCTGGCCGACCGAGCTGTTCGCGCCGCCGAGCCGCCGATATTCGACGTCGATCGGTGATTCGCCGACCATGGTCCTGGTGCGATCGGGTGCACCAGTCGACGGCGGCCCGGCACCCGGCGCCGGATCGCCGACGCCGAGTTCGCTTGGTGCGGAACCCAATTCGTTAGGTACCGGCCCCAAATCGCTCGGCGCCGGACCGACCGCGAAGGTGTAGATATCGGCGGGCTCGTCGCCATCGGGCGCGGCGGAATACTCCGAACGCAGGATCCGGCCATCACGAAGCAGCACAGTGCCCGCAGTGGCCATGACAGCGGCGGCGGCGCGTGGATCTTCCTTGGCGGTACCGGGATACACCTGGCAGTCGGCGGTGTCGCAGGTCTGCGTGTATGGATAACGGTGCTCGGCGAGCGCATACGAGCGCGCCGCGATCGCTTGGGCGCGAAGGGCTTCCGTCGCACCCTTGTCCGCCCAGTTGGCCTGCACCTCGGCCGGGACGACGCCGAGCAGATAATCCTCCACGTCGACGCGGTTGACGGTGCGGGCCGCCCCGTTCTCGGTCGCCACACCGAGCGCGCCCCGGTACGCCGAACCACCGCACAGGGTCAAGTGTTCGGCGGCGGGCCGGCCGGGTCCGGGGTCGACAGGGTAGACCCACGGGTCGTCGGTCGCCGACTGCCACAGCACCTCGCCGTCACAGCCGACGGTGACGACCACGTTCGCGCCACCGTCGGGCAGCGGGGTGAGGTGGGCGACCTGACCAGGCGAAAGCATTCGACCCGCGACCTGCCCCCCGGCGTCGGCGTAGGTGTCGAGGGTGGAGTCGTCCTGCGCGGTGAGCCGCACCGTCACGGTGGCCGGCGGAATCCGGCCCAGCGTCGCACCCGGGTAATAGTGGTCGAGAATGCGCTCGGCCACCCACCCGTCGCGCGCACTGTCGAACGCGCCGACCTGGCTCATCCCGCGACCGTGTCCCGGCCCGGCCGTCGGCCGATACACCGTCTCCCCCGGCCGGCCCCCGAAAGCGAGGACGCCGCCCGCGAGCAGCAGCGCGCCCCCGGTGACCAGCACCGGGCGGACCGAAATCGCGGAGCGCCCCATCCGACCGCGATACCCGCTGCGCAGGCGGGGTTTGCGCGGTCGGCTTTTCGCCTGCAATTGTCGTTCCCCCTGCGCTATTTCATTCCGGTGCCGCCTGCGTCGCATTGTTCACTCCCACGGTTTTCCAGGACCGGATCGGGTCGATACCTGTCGGCATGTCGTTACATCCGCACACAATCCGAGAGCTACATTCGAGCAATCACTCTATTCCTCTACCAGAGGTTTAGAATATGTGACAGTTGTGAACTAGTGTGGTCGTTGATGCATCAGGAAGCAAGCCTGACTCTTTGCACATGATCACCAGTTCGACTGAATGGAGATGCACGTGCCGTACCGCAAACCGAAACGTTCCTACGTACTCCCGGTTGTCACGACGCTCGCGGTAGCGGCCCCGCTCGCCACGTTCACGCTGAGCGACTCGATCGATTTCCGCTCGACCACTGATAGCGAGCTGGCTGCCGTACCCGCACAACTCGCGGAAATGGCCCTGGCCTCCGCACCCGACATCACGCTCCCACTGAAGGAGCTCACCGGCCTCAACCTGCCGGATCTGCACCTGTCCGATCTGCGCATGCTGCCGTCGCCGTCGTCGCTACCGATTCCCGATGGCATGCCGCTGCCGGGTAAGACCGGTCCCGGGCAGTCGCTGCCCAGCCGGGCGCCGACCGCGAGCTTCATCGCCGATCCCAGCCAGCTGGAACCCGGAACCACCCCGCAGACACCGGCATTGGCGCCCGGCGCCGTGCCGCCCGCGCTGACCAACCAGGTCGGGGCCCAGGTCAAGGAACTCAGCCGCGACACATCGTTCAGCGTCGTAGCGCTCACCGCGAGCGATCTGGTGGATACCAAGGCGATGGTCCGGGCCCGTCAACCCGACGGCACGTGGGGACCCTGGTACGACACCGAAGCGGTCGACACCCGCCGCGACGACCGCGCCGCGAACCCGCGGACCACCGGCACCGAACCGATCTATGTCGGCAACACGAAGTCGGTGCAGATCCTTGTCACCCGCAAGCCCACTGCGGCGACCGCGCCGGATCACGCGGGCAGTGCCCCCGTGCAACCCATCCCGGCCGCCGCCCGCTCCGACGATCCGGCCCAGATGAACGCGTCGGCGTTGACCGCCGTGCTCATCGATCCTGGCCGCAGCGCCATCGACGGCGCACTGTCCGATGTCGCCGCCGCACTGCCCGGCGACGGTCCGAACGTGATCAGCCGCGCCCAGTGGGGCGCCGACGAATCCATCCGGTGCGAGGAACCCACCTACGACGACGGACTCGGCGGCGTCACCGTGCATCACACCGCGGGACGCAACGATTACAGCAAGTCCGAGTCCGCAGGCATAGTCCGTGCGATCTACACCTATCACGCAAAGACGTTGGGCTGGTGCGACATCGGCTACAACGCATTGGTCGACAAGTACGGCCAGATCTTCGAGGGTCGCTTCGGCGGCCTGGACCGCCCGGTACAGGGCGCGCACGCGGGCGGGTTCAACGAGAACACCTCCGGCGTAGCGCTGATGGGTAATCACGAATCCCAGCCGCCGACCGACGAGGCGCTGGCCGCCGTCGGCAAGTTCGTCGGCTGGCGGACCAAGGTCGCGGGTCTGGACCCGAAGGGGTACACCACGATGTACTCCGAGGGCACCTCGTACACCCCCTACGCGAAGGGTGCGAGCGTCCGACTGCCGGTGGTGTTCGCGCACCGCGATGTCGGCAACACCGCCTGCCCCGGCGACGCCGCGTACGCACTGATGGATCGCATTCGCGATATCGCCGCGAGTAGCGGCGGACGGTTGGGCACCGCGCCGCAAGCCGGTGACCAACAGCAGTCCGGTCCGCGTGTGCAGACCGACCTGGCGGCCTTGGCAGCGCTGACGACCAAGCTGCTCGGGCTGGTGAACCAGAGCGGCATCGCCAAGTACTGGTCCGATACGGGTAGTTCGAATGGACCACTCGGCGTCGCGCAATCCGACCTACTGCCCGCCGCGCAGGGCCAGCAGTACGCCAAGTTCGCCAACGGCTACGTGTACTCCGCGCCGGATGGTCAGGTGTACGAGGTGCTCGGGCCGATCCTCGACCGCTTCCTGCAACTCGGCGCCGACGCGGGCGTCCTCGGCCTGCCGCTGAGCAACGCCTACCCGGTGCCCGACGGAGTGCGCTCGGACTTCCAGCACGGCTCGCTGGTCCTCAACCAGTTGACCGGCATCGTCACCACCGTCTGGAAGACCTACAACGAGACCTACCAGCAGCGAATGGGGCACAGCCCCAACGGTCAGGTCGCCGCCCCGGGCCCGGCTCCAGCCCACGGCGCTGCCCCCGCACCCGGAGCCGCAGCGGTTCCCGGCGGGGCCCCGGCACCCGGCGCCGCGGTAGCGCCGAGCGATGCACCTGCGCCCGGTGCTGCTCAGGCACCCGCCCCGGCACCAGAGCCTGCTCCAGCACCCGAACCCGCCGCACCCGAAGCTGTTCCAGCACCGGAGCAAGACCCCGCCGCACCCGAAGCTGTTCCAGCACCGGAGGAGCACGACCCCGCCGCTGCACCCGCAGCCTGAGATTGCCCTCGGCGGAAAACGAAGTGCGCCCCTGCCCTGTAGTCGGCAGGGGCGCAATCGTTGTGGATTTCGATCGGAGTGGCACCGCCGAGTCGACCTCGGCTACAACCGAATCCGACTCACAACCGGCAGAGGATCGGTCGACATCACGGGTTTGGCACCCCGAAGCGGTTTCGGGAGCAACCGAATCCGACTCACACCCACCAGCGTTCCAATACCTGCGCAACACCATCTTCGGAGTTCGCCGCGGTGACCTCGTTCGCGGCGGCGATCGCTTCCGCGTGTGCGTTCGCCATCGCGACTCCGTGACCGACCATGGCCAGCATCGGAACGTCGTTGGGCATATCGCCGAAGGCGATGATCGTCGAGTTCTCGACGCCGAGCCGCTGCGCCACCGAGGCCAGACCTGACGCCTTGGTGACGCCCGGGGCGGACAGCTCGATCAGGCCGTGGTCGGTCGAATAGGTGATGTCGGCGCGGTCGCCGATCAGCGGCGCCAGCACCGCGCGCATGTCCCCGCTTGCGGTGCCGCGTAGTCGGACCAGCATTTTGATCGCGGGCGCGTCGATCACCTCGCTGCGGGCGACGGCGGTGTCGTCCGGATTCAGCCAGGCGTGCTCGTATTCGGGGGAACTCACGAACTGCGGCGTCACCGCGTCGTGCGCACGCTCGCCGACCCGTTCGGCGGCGAGACCGCAGCCGGGCAGTGCGCGTTCGGCCAGATCGGCGATCCAGCCGAGGGTGTCCACGTCCAATGTCCTGCTGGCCAGCACCCGGTCGGTCGCGCTGTCGTAGATCACCGCCCCGTTGCCGCACACGCACAGCGGCGCATAGCCGAGGCCGTCGACCACCGGATCGATCCAGCGCGGTGGCCGTCCAGTGGCCAGCACGAACGGCACGCCGTCGGCGACCAAGGCATCGACGGCGGCCTTGGTCCGCGCGGTGACCCGCTCGTCGTGATCGATGAGGGTGCCATCGACATCGGTGGCAACCATCTTCGGTTTGGGCAGGCGCAGGCAAGTCACCTACGCCATCCTGCCCGAAAACGGTCTCGGGACGATCGCGATGCGTTTCACCGACTACCGTAAGGACTCCGGCGATGATCGCGGTGGCGCCATTGGGCGGCGGCGGGGCGGGATAGGGATCGTAACCACCTGGATACTGCGGGTAATTCACGTGTCCTACTAGCGTCGAGCAGCCCGGACGCACCTGTACCGACAGAATAGAGGACATGCCGTGCCCGCCGCGTGGTACGCACGTCCGCACACACGTCCTTATGATCAGGGCTAATACTCGACGCTGGCCCTGTCCAGCCGTAAGACCAGAGGACTGATGACCGGCTTCCTGCTACGACGCGCGCTGAATTATGTCGTGCTGTTGCTGCTGGCCTCGTTCCTGACGTTCAGCCTGGCATCGCTGACGTTTCGGCCGTTGGACAGTCTCGAACAGCGCAATCCCCGACCACCGCAGGCGGTGATCGATGCCAAAGCCGAGCAGCTGCATCTCAACGATCCGATCCCGCAGCGGTATGTGACCTGGTTGAAGGGCATCTCGCACGGCGACTTCGGCACCACGCTGGCGGGGCAGCCGGTCAGCGAGGAACTGCCTCGCCGGGTGGCGGTGAGTTTGCGACTGCTGATCGTCGGTTCACTGGTCGGCACCGTGCTCGGCGTGCTGATCGGTGCGGCCGGGGCGATCCGACAATACAAATTCAGTGATTACTTCACCACCGTCATCTCGCTGCTGGTCCTCAGCACGCCGGTGTTCCTGCTCGCCACCCTATTGAAATATGGCGCGCTGGAAGTCAATTCGCTGACCGGTTCGCAGATATTCCTCTATACCGGGGAAACCTCGGCCAACACGGTCAACGGCTTCTGGCCACAACTGCTCGACCGCCTCCAACATCTGGTGCTGCCGACGGCGGGCCTCGCGCTCGGCGGCATGGCCGGATACAGCCGCTATCAGCGCAACGCCATGCTCGACGTGCTGCAGAGCGACTTCATCCGCACCGCCCGCGCCAAGGGCCTCAGCCGCAGCAAGGCGCTGTACAAGCACGGCCTACGCACCGCACTGATCCCGATGGCCACGCTGTTCGCCTACAGTCTCGGCGGCCTCATCACGGGCGCGACGTTCACCGAGAAGATCTTCGGCTGGCACGGCGTCGGTGAGTGGCTGGTCGACTCGATCAACGCCCAGGACCTATATGTCGTGGTGACGGTGACGGCCTTCGCCGGACTGGTGGTGCTGGTGTCGGGCCTGCTCTCCGACATCGTGTACGCGATTCTCGACCCCAGGGTGCGTGTGGGATGACCGAAGCCGAGATCATCGTCCAGGGTGCGCCGGAGATCACCGGCTCGGGCCGGCGCAAACTCGTCTGGCGGCGCTTCCTGCGCAATAAGCCCGCGATCGGCGGCGCGGTGGTGCTGATCGTGTTGTTCGTCGCCAGTTTCGCGTTGCCGCCGCTGCTCACCTACGACTATCAGCAGCTGGATTACACCGCGCTGCTGAAACCGCCGAGCCCCAAGCACCCGTTCGGCACCACCCAGATCGGCCAGGACGTGCTCGCGCAAACGCTGCGCGGCCTGCAGAAATCGCTCGTCATCGGCGTCTGCGTCGCGCTGTTCTCCACCGCCATCGCCGCCACCGCGGGCTCGGTGGCCGGACTACTCGGCGGCTGGACCGACCGGGCGATCATGTGGTTCGTCGACCTGCTGCTTGTGGTGCCGAGCTTCATCATCATCGCGCTGTTCGCGCCGCGCACGAAGGGCAGCGGATCCATCGTGCTGCTGATCGTGCTGCTCGCCGCGTTCGGCTGGATGATCAGCGCGCGCATCGTGCGCGGGCTGACGCTGAGCCTGCGCGATCGCGAATTCGTCAAGGCCGCACGGTATATGGGAGCACCGACGCGCACCGTGATCCTCAGCCACATCATTCCGAATATCGCCTCGATCCTGATCATCGACACCACGCTGAGCGTCGGCGCCGCGATCATGGCCGAAACCGGTCTGAGCTTCCTCGGTTTCGGTGTGCAGCCGCCCGATGTGTCGCTCGGCTCGCTGATCGCGGCAGGCACCAAGTCGGCGCTGACCTACCCCTGGCTGTTCCTGTTCGCCGGTGGCCTGTTGATCATCACGGTGCTGAGCGCGAACCTGGTCGGTGACGGATGGCGCGACGCCTTCGATCCGGGCGCCAAGCGGGCCCGTTCGCGGAAGAAAGCAAAGGCATGACGGGAGCAAATTCGACCGCGCCACTGCTCGAGGTCACCGATCTGCGGGTGTCCTTCCCCAGCGAGGAGGGTCGCATCGACGCGGTGCGCGGGGTGAACTACACCGTGTCCGACGGTGAGGTGCTCGCCATCGTCGGCGAATCCGGTTCGGGCAAGTCGGTGTCGGCGCTGGCGGTCATCGGGCTGCTGCCGGAGCAAGCCCGCATCAACGGATCCATCCGGTTGCGCGGGCGCGAGCTGCTCGGCCTCGGTGATCGCCAAATGTCCAAGCTGCGTGGCAGTTCCATCAGCATGGTGTTCCAGGACCCGCTCTCGGCGCTGACCCCGGTGTATCGGGTCGGCGAGCAGGTCGCCGAGGCGCTGCTCGCGCACGGCAACGTGGGCAAGAAGGAAGCCGCCGACAAGGCGGTGGAGCTGCTGGATCTGGTGGGCATCGCGGATCCAGCGGTGCGCGCCAAGATGTTTCCGCACGAGTTCTCCGGCGGTATGCGCCAGCGCGTGGTCATCGCGATGGCCATCGCCAACGATCCGGCGCTGATCATCTGCGACGAGCCGACCACCGCGCTCGATGTGACGGTGCAGAAACAGATCCTGAACCTGTTGCGCAAGGCGCGCGACATCACCGGTGCGGGCGTCATCATGATCACCCACGACATGGGTATCGCCGCCACCCTCGCCGACCGGGTCGCGGTGATGTACGCGGGCAAGATCGTCGAAACCGCCACCACCACCGAGCTTTTCAACGCGCCGCGGATACCTTACACGGTGGGTCTGCTCGGCTCCATCCCGCGCATCGACGCCCCCGCCAGGACCCCGCTCATCCCGATCGTCGGCGCACCGCCCGCCATGCACTCGCTGCCGCCGGGCTGCTCGTTCGCGCCGCGCTGCCCGATCGCGATCGACGACTGCCGGGCGGCCGAACCGCCGTTGGAGAAGACCAATCCCGGCCACTCCGCCGCCTGCATCCGCACCGCGGAACTAGGTCCGACCGAACTGTTCGAGGCCTACCGGCACGAGATTTCGGAACCGGAAGCCGAGGCTGCCACCGAAGACCGGGTGGTGCTGAAGGTTTCGGAGCTGGTGAAGACCTTCCCGATCACCTCGGGTGTGGTGTTCCGCCGCCGCAAGGGCGAGGTGCGCGCGGTCGACGGCATCAGCTTCGAGGTCCGCGCGGGGCGCACGCTGGCGCTGGTCGGCGAGTCCGGTTCCGGGAAATCGACCACGCTCACCCAGATTCTCGACCTGGTCACGCCCGAATCCGGCAGCATCGAAATCCTGGGCAGTGAGGTCGCCACCCTGACCAAGGTGCGCAAGCGCGAGATCCGCAGGAAGATGCAGATCGTCTTCCAGGATCCCACCGCGTCGCTGGACCCGCGGCTGCCGATCTTCGACGCGCTGGCCGAGCCGCTACGCATCGACGGCCGCCCGCGCGCCGAAATCGACCGCCGGGTACCGGCACTGCTCGAACAGGTCGGCCTGCGCCCGGAACACTCCGATCGCTACCCCGCCGATTTCTCCGGCGGGCAGAAGCAACGCATCAGCATCGCCCGCGCCCTGGCGCTGGACCCGGAACTGCTCGTACTCGACGAACCGGTGTCCTCGCTGGACGTGTCGATCCAGGCCGGTGTGCTCAACCTGCTGCGCGACCTGCAGATCGAGCGCGGCCTGTCCTATCTGTTCGTCTCGCACGACCTGTCGGTGGTGCGCAACCTGGCCCACGACATAGCGGTGATGTATCGCGGCAAGATCGTCGAATCCGGTCCTGCCGAACAGATTTTCGCCGATCCGCGCAATGAGTACACCAGGGCGCTGATCGACGCGGTGCCGGTTCCGGTCGTCAGCCGGTAGCAGTCGTCAGCCGGGGAGCAAGGGAGAGCGCAATGCGGGTCCGATCGAGCCGAGCCCGGCTGGGCTCACCCCGAATGACCGCAATGCGGTGGGCCGCTCCGGTAGTCGCGATCGGGCTGATCGCGACCGGCTGCGGCTCCAACGACACCGAGTCGGCAACGGGATTGTCGGACGCGCTCGGCACGACCAGCGATATCAACCCGAAGAGCGCCGACCGGCTGCGCGAGGGCGGCAACCTGCGCCTGGCGACGACCACATTCCCGGCGAACTGGAACACCCTGTCCAACGACGGCAACGACGCCGAGATCGCCGACATCGAACGACCGATGATGCCGCGTTCCTTCGATACCGATGCGTCGGGCCAGCTTTCGCGCAACAAGGACTATTTCACCGATATCGCGCTGACCAATACCAATCCGCAGCAGGTCACCTACACCATCAACCCGAAGGCCGTCTGGTCCGACGGCAACCCCATCACCTGGGAGGATCTCCGATCCGAGGCCAACGCGCTCAGCGGCGCCGACAAGCGCTTCCTGATCGCGATCACCAATGGCTTCGAATTCGTGGACAAGGTGGAGCGCGGCGTCGACGACCGGCAGGCAATCCTCACCTTCAAGCATCCCTATGCGGAGTGGCGTGGCCAGTTCGCGGGCAACTCGGCGCTGTATCCGAAATCCGTGACCGCCGATCCGGATTCGTTCAACCACAGCCTGGTCGACGCCATGGGTCCGAGCGCGGGGCCGTTCATCGTCGCGTCCACCGACCGTTCGCAGGGCCGAATCGTGCTGGGCCGCAATCCGAAATGGTGGGGCGACACCCCGAAGCTCGACACCATCATCTACAGCGTGCTCGACCATCCGGCCTGGGTTGGGGCATTGCAAAACAACGAACTCGACCTGGTCCGGCTCAACACGATCGACGAGGTCAAGACGGTGCGCAACACCCAGGGACTGGCCTTGCGGCGCGCACCGGGTAACCTTTGGCGGCACATCACTTTCAACGGCGCACCGGGTTCCATCCTGGCCGATCCACACCTGCGCGTCGCTATTTCGAAGGCCATCGACCGGCAAGGCATTGCAACCGCGACCCAGAACGGCCTGGTCGAGAATCCGAAGCCGTTGAACAGTCACGTTTTCCTGCAGGGTCAGGAAGGCTACCGCGACAACAGCCTCGGTTACGACCCCACCGCGGCGGCGCGCGAACTCGACGCACTCGGCTGGAAACGCAACGGCGACGTGCGGGAGAAGGACGGACGCAAGCTGGTCATCCGCGACGTTATGTACAACGACCCGCTGTGGGTGCAGATCGCCCAGATCATCCAGCAGAATCTCGCCCAGATCGGCGTCGAGCTGACCATCGATACCAAGCCGGGCGCGGGGTATTTCACCGATGTCATCCAGCCCGGTGACTTCGACGCCGCGCAATTCATCTTCCAGGGTGACGCGTTCCCGCTCGGCAGCATTCGACAGATCTACCGCTACGACCCGAACGATCTGCAGGGCAACTACGGCCGCATCGGCTCACCGGAACTCAACGACCTGATCGATCGCACGCTCTCGGAACTGGATCCGAAGAAGGCGATCGAGCTGGCCAACGAGGTGGATCGCAAGGTGTTCGAGGAGGGCCATTCTCTGCCGCTCACCCAATCCGACGGTAGCTTCGGTGTGCGCGCGAATCTCGCCAATATCGGCTCACCGGGACTTGCGTCCTATGACTACACCAAAATCGGCTTCCTGAAGTAACTGCGCAGCATCCCTGCGGAAAGGAGCGGACCATGCGGATTCGTTCACTGACAACTCGACTGGCCATTCCATTGGTCGTGGTCGGATTGATTGTGGCAGGATGCGGCTCGAACGAGGACGCTGCGCCACACGGCGCCACCGCCGCGCTCGGTACGACCAACGACATCAATCCGATGGATGTCAGTCAACTGCGTGACGGCGGCAATCTGCGCCTCGCAATCAGTTCGCTTCCGCAGAACTGGAACTCTCTGCACAACGACGGAAACGACGGCGACACCGGCGGTATCGAACGGCCGATCATGCCGCGAGCGTTCACCACCAATGCGGCAGGCGAACTCTCGGTCAATACCGATTACTTCACCGATGTCGCGCTGACCGCCGCCGAACCGCAGCAGGTCACCTACACGATCAACCCGAAGGCCGTCTGGTCCGACGGCAGCCCGATCACCTGGGAGGACATCAAGTCCCAGGCCAATGCGCTCAGCGGGGCCGACAAAGCCTTCCTGATCGCCAACAACAGTGGCTTCGACCGGGTGGAGAAAGTCGAACGCGGCGTCAACGACCGGCAGGCCGTCATTACGTTCAAGAAGCACTACGCCGACTGGCGTGGACAATTCGCGGGCAACAGCTTCCTGGTCCCCAAGTCGGTGACCGCGACACCCGAAACCTTCAACAAGAGCGAACTCGACGGCATCACACTCACCGCGGGACCATTCGTGGTCCAGTCCGTGGACCGGGCCCAGGGCCGGGTGGTGCTCGGCCAGAATCCCAAGTGGTGGGGCGCCAAGCCGAAACTCGACACCATCACCTTCAGCGTGCTGGACAATTCCGCGATGCTGCCCGCCTTGCAGAACAACGAGATCGACGCGGTGGGCCTGGCCAGCAGGGATGAATTGAAGACGGCGACGAACACACCCGGTATCGCGATCCGGCGCGCACCGGGTAATAGTTGGTCGCACTTCACCTTCAACGGTGCGCCCGGCTCGATTCTCGCCGACCCGGGTCTGCGTGTGGCGATCTCGAAGGCGATCGACCGGCAGGGTATCGCGACCGCCATCCAGAACGGTCTCGTCGAGAATCCGAAGCCGCTCAACAACCACGTCTACCTGCAGGGTCAGGACGGATACCGGGACAACAGCCTCGGTTTCGATCCCGCCGCGGCCGCCAGGGAACTGGATGCACTCGGCTGGAAGCTCAATGGTGACGTCCGCGAAAAGGACGGCCGCAAGCTGGAAATCCGCGACGTGATGTACAACCAGGACGTCTGGGTGCAGATGGCGCAGATCATCCAGCAGAACCTCGCCCAGATCGGCGTCAAGATGACCATCGAGACCAAGCCGGGCACCGGCTTTTTCACCGATGTGATCATGCCGGGCAATTTCGACGTCGCGCAGTGGACGTGGCTGGGCGATCCGTTCCCGCTGAGCGGCCTGGTCCAGATCTACGGCTACAACCCGAACGATCTGCAGGGCAACTACGGCCGCGTCGGTTCGCCGGAACTCAACGACCTGATCGAGCAGACGATCTCGGAGCTCGACCCGAAGAAGGCAATCGAGCTGGCCAACCAGGTCGATCGCAAGGTGTTCGAAGAGGGACACTCGCTGCCGCTGATGCAGTCGCCTGGCAATGTCGCCGTCCGCGCCAGCCTCGCGAACTACGGCGCCACCGGGCTGGCATCCTACGACTACACCAAGATCGGCTTCCTGAAGTGATGTTCGGGTTGTCATCCGCGAACAGGAAGGACCATCCATGAGGCTTCACTCGATCCCGACAAGGCGATCACCCTGGCCAACCAGTGCGACCAGATGATCTTCGCCGAGGGCTATTCGATCCCGCTCCAGCAGGCGTCGGGCACCTACGCGGTCCGCGACAACCTCGCCAACTACGGCGCCTTCGGCCTCGCCTCGCCCGACTACACCAAAGTCGGCTTCCTGAAGTGAGTTTTGGACCGGGCCACCCGCTGGCGTATCCGGTCACCGTGACGATCGGCGCCCTCGCGATATGCCTCGCCTGGGCGCCGTTCGCCGATCCGGACCAAATCGCCGCGCTGGCAACGGTGGCGCTGGGGATCATCGGGTACACGGCCTACCGATTGAGCATGGCGCTGGGCCGACTGTCGAACGGATTGACCGGCAGCGCAAGAACTGTCGGGATCAAGCGCGTGCGCCAGGAGCACCGCCTGCTCAGCCGAACCTGGCTGGAAATCAGCGGTACCGGCCGCCCCCGTTGGCTCCCCGTCTATTTCGACCCGGCCCTGCTCACCCTCACCGAAGCCGAAGGCGAGATGACAGATCGCGCCGTGCACGCCGACGGCCTCCACCTATACCCCTCCGGTCGCATCCGCGATTCCGAGCCCCCCGGCCGCCTCATCGACAACCCCTCCCGCCCCGACCCCGACGCCCCCGCCATCGCCACCAACTCAACCCGCCCAACTCGCCGCCTCCTGCTCGACGCCCAATCCACCGTCGCCGCCCCCTTCATCGCCCTGATGTGGGTCTATGTCGCCGACGGCGGCTTCCCCGCCTTCATCGCCGCCACCTGCATAGCCGCCGCCGCCACCACCTGGCTCTCCGCCATCCGCGGCTCCGACCCCAGCTGACGCATCGACACCTACACGTGGTGGCGCTCAGAGGAATTCGCTGGTGTCCAAATCGAAATCGAACGGCTCAGGCAGACGCAGGCAGACGCCGAACTTCGCCGAAGCAGTGTGCAGATAGCGACCTTCGGCCGGTGCCCAGAAAACGGTCACCTCGGATCGGTGGCGGTCGACAAGCAGGTACGACGGAAGGCCGGCCTGGGCGTAGGCGTCGCGCTTCTCGATCCGGTCGACGTGTGCATCGGATTCCCGCCCGGAGGTTATTTCGACAACCATCAACACGCCGGATGGATCAGACCAGGACGGTTGGCCGCGAAAGTAGCCGCGGGGCGCGACGGCGCCGTCGACACGAGCTCTGCCCGCGCGGTATGCCGGAATCTCGAGGCCACGCTCATGCATCAGCCGAAGATCCGGGCACTGGGACCGGATCTGGTCTCCGATTGATGCCGCGTACTCGTCGTGGTCGCCATCAGGAGCCGGTACCACGTAGATCCTTCCGTTGATCAGTTCGACGCTGACTTCCTCGGATGACGCACGCTCCAGCACCTCGAACTCCGCGAGGCTCACGTCGGTGTCCATGATGCTCATAAGCCAAGAATAACGGCCGATGTCCGTTCCGCATTCACGCTGCGATTGATCAAAGCGAGGACCTGGCATCCGATTGGGGCGGCCGTAGCCTCGTTTGCCCCTGGCGTTGGTGTCCTGCAGACCTTCGGTGCCGCCGCATGGGCATTGTGGAGTCCTTGCCGCGCTCGGGTCGGTCCATCGAACAATGTGAGCAAGGTGCTCATTGGACCCACTACCTGATCCACACCGACTACAAGCCGAAACGCTCGCTCTACCGCGCGGTGTGGCGCAACCACCGCCGCCATCACTACAAGAACGAGCACTACTGGTTCACCGTCACCACCTCCGGCACCGCCGACCGCCTCTTCGGCACCCACCCGGACCCGGCGAACGTCACCGCCTCCCCGACAGCCCGCCGCCTACATTCCGTCTGACGGCATCGAAGACTCGTCTCGAGACGGGTGCCGAATCGCAGGCGCGACGAAACACTGAACCCCTGGCCGCTGATCGCCGGATCGCGGCGAGAGCCCGGTCCCGACGATCACCGATCGCCAGGCCCGGGCTTTCGCCGTTTCCGGACATGCCGCCGGCCAGACGCCCGCGCTGCTCGGTGATCCGAATCCGCGGTGGTGATCGCCCCACGGGTGATGCAACGCTTCGGCGCCAAGCCGATGATCGTGACGGGTCTGCTGGTGCTCGGTATCGGACTGGGGATCATGTCGCGGGCGACCGGGAACTTCTGGATCGATGTACTGCCCGCCTCACTGGTGACCGCGGGCGGCATGTCGCCTGCGTTTCTCGAAACTGTTTGACAATGTACCCTAGGGGGGTATGGTAAGAACTGAATCGGCGCACCGCCGTCATCGCCAGGAGGAGAGACCAGATGAGCACCGCAGCCACCACCGCCACTGTCACCGTCGCCGGAATGACCTGTGGCTGCTGCGTCAACTCGGTCAGCACGGAGGTCGGCCGGATCGACCGCGTCACCACTGCCGACGTCGATCTCGCCAGCGGCACGGTGACCGTCGGCAGCTCGGCCCCGGTCGAGTTGAGCGCGATCGCCGCGGCCGTCGACCAGGCCGGTTACAAGATCGCCGACTGACCGCAGCCCTTACGACAAAACGGAGCATCCCGATGAACGCATCAAGCAAGTTCGCCGGCTTCGCCCTCGGTCTCGCAGCGGTCTTCGGGATCGCTCTGGCCGTCGGCGCCACGCTCGGCCCGGAACCCACCCAGCCGACCGCGCACGATGCGATGGCACACGAGGAAGAGCCCGCCGCCAAGGGCGGCCCACGCCCGGGCGAAGTAACCGAGCAACCAACCACCGGCGAGCAGCAGGTCGTCCATGCCGCCGAACCCGCGCAGAGATAGTCGAACCCCACCCATGCCGCAGAGAAAGGAACTCACGATGACCACCGCGACACAATCATCCGCCACCGGTCAGGTCGAATTGGTGATCGGCGGCATGACCTGCGCGTCCTGCGCCAATCGCATCGAGAAGAAGCTGAACAAGCTCGACGGCGTCACCGCGACCGTGAACTACGCGACCGAGAAGGCGCGGGTCGACTTCGGTGGTGACATCTCGCCGCAGGAGCTGATCGCGACCGTCGAACAGGCCGGTTACACCGCAGCGCTACCTGCGCCGAAGACTGAGACACCCACGGAAACCACTGCGGGCGAGCCGGATCCGACAGCCTTGCTACGGACGCGGCTGCTGGTCTCGCTGGTGCTGACCGTGCCGGTGATCGCCATGGCGATGGTGCCCGCGTTGCAGTTCACCAACTGGCAGTGGCTGTCGCTGACGCTAGCCGCGCCGGTGGTGGTGTGGGGCGCGCTCCCCTTCCACAGGGCGGCGTGGACCAACCTGCGGCACGGTACCGCCACCATGGACACCCTGGTGTCGATGGGAACCCTTGCGGCACTGGGTTGGTCGCTGTACGCGCTGTTCTGGGGAACCGCCGGGACGCCGGGCATGAAGCACCCGTTCGAGTTCACCATCTCGCGGATGGACGGCACCGGCAGCATCTACCTCGAGGCCGCCGCCGGCGTCACCACCTTCATCCTGGCCGGACGCTTCTTCGAGGCTCGCTCCAAGCGGCGGGCCGGTGCGGCGCTACGGGCGCTGCTGGAACTCGGCGCCAAGGAGGTTTCGGTGCTGCGCCGTGAGAGCGACGGGCCCGGAGGAGGCAGCGTGCGTAACCACGCAGGGCCCCGGGAGCACGGCAATAGATACAGCGGGACCGAGCAGCGAATTCCGGTCGAGCAGTTGGCTGTTGGCGACCAGTTCGTGGTGCGACCCGGTGAGAAGATCGCCACCGACGGCGTGGTGGTCGAGGGTTCCTCGGCGGTCGACGCCTCGATGCTGACCGGGGAATCGGTGCCGGTCGAGGTCGGTCCCGAGGACACGGTGGTCGGCGCGACGGTCAATGTCGGCGGGCGGATCGTGGTGCGCGCCACCCGGATCGGGTCCGACACACAGCTGGCGCAGATGGCGCAGCTGGTCGAGGACGCCCAGACCGGTAAAGCGCAGGCCCAGCGGCTGGCCGACAAGATCTCCGGGATCTTCGTGCCGATCGTGATCGCGCTGTCGGTCGCGACGCTCGGATTCTGGCTCGGCACCGGCGGGTCCATCGCAGCGGCCTTTACCGCCGCGGTTGCGGTGCTGATCATCGCCTGCCCCTGCGCCCTCGGACTGGCCACCCCGACCGCACTGATGGTGGGCACCGGTCGCGGTGCGCAGCTCGGCATCCTGATCAAAGGTCCCGAGGTGCTGGAATCGACCCGGCGGGTGGACACCGTGGTGCTGGACAAGACCGGCACCGTCACCACCGGCAAGATGACCCTGCTGGATGTCGTCCCGGCCGACGGCGAGGACACCGGTGAGATCCTGGCACTGGCCGGGGCACTGGAGGATTCGTCGGAACACCCGATCGCGCAGGCCATCGCCAAGGGTGCCCGCGACAAGGTCGGCGACCTGCGGCCGGTCGAGGGCTTCGCGAATATCGAAGGCCTCGGCGTGCAGGGCGTGGTGGACGGCCACGCGGTGATCGTCGGACGCGCCCGGCTGCTCGCCGATTGGTCCCAGCACCTCGACGCCGACCTGGAGCAGGCGATGCACGCGGCCGAAGCCGAAGGCAAGACCGCGGTCGCGGTGGGCTGGGACGGCACGGCGCGCGGCGTGCTCGTTGTCGCTGATGCGGTGAAAGCCACCTCCGCCGAAGCGATCTCGCAGCTGCGCACCCTGGGCCTGACCCCGATCATGCTGACCGGCGACAACGCCGTCGCGGCCCGCACCATTGCCGACGAGGTCGGCATCGATGAGGTGATCGCGGAGGTGTTGCCGCAGGGCAAGGTGGATGTGGTCAAGCGACTGCAGGCCGAAGGCAAGGTGGTCGCCATGGTCGGCGACGGCGTCAACGACGCTGCTGCACTGGCCCAGGCCGATCTCGGACTGGCCATGGGCACCGGCACCGACGTCGCCATCGAGGCCAGCGACCTGACCCTGGTGCGTGGCGACCTGCGCGCCGCCGCCGACGCGATCCGCCTGTCTCGCAAGACCTTGGGCACCATCAAGGGCAACCTGTTCTGGGCCTTCGCCTACAACGTGGCGGCCATCCCGCTCGCGATGGCCGGTCTGCTGAACCCGATGCTCGCCGGCGCGGCGATGGCGTTCTCCTCGGTCTTCGTGGTCAGCAACAGCCTGCGCCTGCGCAGCTTCCGCGCAGGCGCGAGGTAAATCGTCATGGCGGCGCCGGATTCGTTATCGCGATCGTGCAGTGGAAATCGGTATTGCTCCGCCGCCACCCCTGCCAGTCCCCCCGCCACTAGCCGCACGCCGCGGCCGCCACCAGGCGAGCGGGACATCAGCGAGAGCGCTACTCGACGTTCGCCGCGGCCATGTGCCACTCACCGCGCGGGTTGTGGTGTATGGGCTACTGGCGCTTGGTGTTCGAAGGCCGTGACGCCTGTTGTTCTTGTTCGAGGGCTTTGGCTCGGCGGCGGGCGAATTCTTCCTGTTCCAGGACGGCGGCCTCGGCGAGGGTGGGGGCGGTGCCGCCGAGTCGGGCGGGGACCCATGGGGCGCTGGCCGGCATCGGGTAGCCCTGTTGGGCTTCGGTTAGGAGGTCGCTCATTCGGCGGCGGAGTTCGGCGGTCAGTTCGTCCGTAGGGTCGACAGGCGAGATCGGGGCTCCGATGCGGATATTGATCGGAAAGTTGTGGCGGCCAAGCTGTCTCGGGAAACCCTTGGTCCAGACGCGGTGCGCGCCCCAGATCACCACCGGGATGATCGGCACCTGCGCGTCTAGCGACATGCGGGCCGCACCGGACTTGAAATTCTTCAATTCGAAGCTGCGACTGATCGTCGCTTCCGGGTACACCACCACCAGTTCGTCTTCGCGCAACGCCTCGACCGCGCGGGCGTAGGACTCGGCGCCCGCGGTGCGGTTCACGCCGATTGCCTTGCAGTGCTTCATGAGAAAGCCGACGATGCCGTGCTCGAGCTCGGCCTTCATCATGTATCGGACATTGCGGCCCGACCCGCGGCCCACCAGTCCGATCTCCATGAAGTCCAGGTAGGCGGTGTGATTCACGGCCAGCACCGCACCACCGGATCGCGGAATCCGATCCTGCCCGGCGATATCGATCCGCAGGCCCTGCACCGCGAACACGGTGCGAACCAAGCCGGTGAGAATGTCATAGACCGGTTCCCGCGACATACAAACCCCTACGAAGAATCCTTCGCCGCCCGGTGCGCCGCCTTCTCTTCGGCTTCGGCGGCATCCATGGCATCGGCTTCTTCGAGGGTAGGCGCGCTGCCGCCGAGGCGGGCGGGAACCCAGTAGGCGCCCTGCTCGTGCGGGTAGTCGCGCTGCAGTTCGAGCAGCATTTCCTGCATGGTGGAGCGGAGCTGGGCGGTGAGTTCCGACGCGGGCTCGTAGGGCTGGATCGGGGCGCCTACGGCGATGAAGATCGGAGTGTTGGTGCGGCCGAGGCGTTTCGGGAAGCCCTTGGTCCACACCCGCTGAGCGCCCCATATGACGATAGGGATGAGCGGCACGCCCGACTCGATCGCCATGCGCGCGGCACCGGACTTGAAGTCCTTGATCTCGAAGCTGCGGCTGATGGTCGCCTCGGGGTACATACCGACGAGTTCGCCCTTGCGGAGGTACTCTACCGCGGCCTTGTAGGAGTCGGCGCCAGCGGATCGATCCACGGGAATGTGCTTGAGCGCTCGCATGATCGGTCCGGAGATGTTGTTGTCGAACACTTCTTTCTTCGCCATGAAGCGGACGTAACGCTTGGGGGTGCGCACCGGCAGCCCGGCGTAGGTGAAGTCCATGTAGCCGGTGTGGTTGACCGCGATCACGGCGCCACCCCGCGCAGGGATGTTCTCCTCACCTTTGACGGTGAATTTGAGACCTTCGACGAAGAAGACGGTACGGGCCAGGCCGATGATCGTCCGGTAGACGGGTTCCACAGTTCCGCTAGCGTAGTCGCTGACTGTCCCATCCTGCAGCCGCCGCCCTGCGCGCCGTGCACGCGAGCACCGAACCGGAGCTGGGACCGCATTACCGGCCCCGCCCGCATGCCTACGAAAGAGGACCCTCGAAGTGGAACGCGCCCGACCGATGCCGCGTGCACGCGACCGGAAAGTTTCGCGCGAATGCGACCGGAAAGCGCAGCGTGCGAACCCACGGCGGGTCCGCATGAGCGTGGCGGGCGGGCTGGCCGCCACCAGTGTCTTCCTGCTCGCGGGCTGCGACTCCGTGGCAGGCATCGCCGGTACCGACTACGAGACCGAGCAGCCCAGCGCGCAGGCGACGACCCCACCCTCCGCGGTCCCGACCGCGCCGAGCACCTCGACGCCTCCGCCACTTCCGTCAGACGCCCCACCGGTCGGCGCGGTCCCCGGCCTGCCCGCCGCCGCGCCCGCCGTGCAGCGCTTCGCGGTGGACCTGCAGTCCGACACCATCGCCCAGCTGCAGGCCAGGTGCTGGACCATGGCCCCCGGCAACGTCTCCGACATGTCCGAGAACAAGCAGGCCGTCCTAGCCGCGCTCGCCCAGCCGGGCACGGCGACTCGAGACGCCGTCAGCTGGAAGAGCCGGACCACCACCGTCACCGTCGACCGCGCCGCCATCGACACCGGCTACGCCTGCCCCCGGGTCGCTCCGGCAGGCGCCGACTCCGGCCTGAACGAGGCCGACGCTCGCCATGCCGTGCGCCGCTACCTCGTCCGATCCGTCGGCAGCCCGCTCGACCCGGCCGACAAGGAGAGCACCTACCCGCTGGTCTGCAACGCGAACCTGCCGACGTGGGACCCAACCGGCAGCGGTCAGCCGCTCCCCGCACCGCTGGCGAACAATCCGCACAAGCTGACCGGCGTCACCGAGTTCGCCGACCAGGAGATCCGCTCGGAGCGACTCGGCGCGAACTATATCGCGGTCCAGGTCCCGGTCACCAGCTCCGTCGGCGGCACCCAGACCCGGACCTTTACCCTGATCGAGAGCCCTGAGGGCTACTGCATCGGTGACGTTTCGCCATAACCACTACCCTGGACAGCTGGTAACGGCTAGGAGGCAGCTCGTGCAGATCACCAGCGTCGGACACGCCGGATTCCACATCCGTACCGCGGCCGGGTCGATCCTTTGCGATCCCTGGGTCAATCCCGCGTACTTCGGTTCGTGGTTTCCGTTCCCCGACAACACCCGACTGGGCTGGGACGAGCTGGGCAACTGCGACTTCCTGTACGTCTCGCACCTGCACCGCGACCACTTCGACGCGGCGAACCTGGCCGAGCACGTCAACAAGGACGCGACCGTGCTGTTGCCGGATTATCCGGTGCCGGATCTGAAGCGCGAGCTGGAGAAGCTGGGCTTCACCAAGTTCTTCGAGACCGAGGACTCGGTCAAGCACACGGTGACCGGCCCGGGCGGCGACATGGACATCATGATCATCGCGTTGCGCACGCCCGCCGACGGACCGATCGGCGATTCCGGGCTGGTCGTCTCCGACGGTGCGACCACCTGTTTCAACATGAACGACGCCCGCCCGGTCGATATGGACGTGCTGCACGACGCCTTCGGCCACATCGACATTCACCTGCTGCAGTACTCGGGCGCCATCTGGTACCCGATGGTCTACGACATTCCCAGCCGCACCAAGTCGAACTTCGGCAAGCAGAAGCGCCAGCGCGGGATGGACCGCTGCCGCAGCTACATCGAACAGGTCGGCGCCACCTGGGTGGTGCCGTCGGCGGGTCCGCCGGTGTTCCTCGACGACGAACTGCGCTACCTCAACGACGATCGCGGCGAGGAGGGCAATATCTTCCCGGACCAGATGGTGTTCCTGGAGCAGATGCGCATCCACGGCAATGAGGGCGGAATCCTGATGATTCCGGGCTCGGTCGCCGACGTGCATGGCGCCGAACTCACCCTCACCCACCCGAGCGATCCGGCCGAGATCTACGACAACAAGGCCGAATACATCGAGCAGATGGCACAACGCCTCGCCACGGTGTTGGACAAAGAAAAGGAATCGTGGGCTTGGCCTTCCGGTGGTGACGGGCCGCTGTTGGAGCCGTTGAAGGCGCTTTTCGAGCCGATCATGGCGCGCAGCGACCTGATCTGTGACGGCATCGGCTACCCCGTCGGTCTGGTCATCGGCGATGAGACCGTGGTGCTCGACTTCCCCAAGCGCGTGGTGCGCGAGGTTATCGACGGAGGAGGCAAGTACCGCTACGGTTTCCGCATCGCGCCGGAGCTGGTGCGCACCGTGCTGCGCGACAACGAGCCGGACTGGGTGAACACCATCTTCCTGTCCACCCGCTTCCAGGCGTGGCGTATCGGCGGTTACAACGAATTCCTCTACACCTTCTTCAAATGCCTCACCGACGAACGCATCGCCTATGCCGACGGCTGGTTCGCCGAGGCACACGACGATTCCGCCTCGACCGAACTCGACGGCTGGGAAGTCCAGCGTCGCTGCCCGCACCTCAAGGCCGATCTGTCGAAATTCGGTGTGGTCGAGGGCAATACCCTCACCTGCAATTTGCACGGCTGGCAGTGGGATCTGGAATCGGGTCGCTGCAAGACCTCCAAGGGTCACGAACTGCGCTCTCGTAAGCTGAGCTGAATCGGTCGCGACGACTATCGGCTGTTCGGACACAAGCGGGCGCGTCAGGTTCGAGAGCGCGCCGCGATTACTACAGCCGCGAAGGTGAGTGCGCAGCCGACGGCCGCGGTGACGGAGAGCCCGGCACCCGTAGGAACGGCCACGTCCAGCGCAAGCGAGGCAAAGAGTTGGCCTGCTACCGAGGTGAGGCCGAGCAGCAGGACGCCGATCCAGCGGACAGTCAGGGCGGCGAGCGCGATGAAGGCGACGCCGATGAGGCCGCCCAGGTAAAGCCATGGCTCGCTGGGGAATTGGGTGGGCCAGCCGATGCGGGTCAGGATGAGCGCTTCGATGGCGAGTAGGGCGGCAGTGCCGATGCCGAAGTTCACGAGGGTGGCGGAGAAGGGGCCGCCGACGGTGCCGACTCGACCGTTGACCGCCTGCTGCCAGGCCAGGCCGATGCCCGCCGAGGCGGGCAGGATGATCAGCAACGCGGTCGGACCGTCGCGCAGCCAATCGGGTACCGCGGCGGAACCGGCCGGTGTGGCGGAGCGGCCGGCGGCGGCCAGGAATACCGCGACCATCGCGAGTGCGGCGCCGCCGAGACGCAGCGGGGTGACGGGGGTGCGACCGTTCAGGGCCAGGCCGAGGCGATCCACCACCAGGCTGCTCACCAGTTGACCCGCGACCGCCGCCACGGTGAAGGCGGTGACGCCGATCGCGGCCACCGTGAGGCCCTGGCAGGCGACGAAGAACGCGCCGCACAGTCCGCCGAGCAGCTGCCACGGCCGCAGTTCCCGGGAGACAAGCGCCGCACGAACCTGCGCGAGCCCGTCGCGCAGTCGGCGGCTGAGTGCGAACGCGACGACCAGCACCAGCAGTCCGAGACCGAAACTGATGCAGGCGGCGGCAATTCCGTCATGCAATCGGGCCCCCAGCGCACCGTTGATCCGACCCTGCGCCGCCACCCCGGCCCCGATACAGAACCCGAAGACCAGCCCAACCCGCGTCCGTCCGGTCATCCCCGCACCGTACCGCTAGACCTGCGCTGCGCCCGATCACCGGACCGCCGGACACCTCTCGAATCCAGCTGCAATTTACCGCGTACAGGTTCACTCTGGTCACGCCATGACACACGCGGTATCGGCCCGCCGCTTAGAGGTCGATGCCGGAGGTGGTGATGATCACGGTCGCCCGATTGCCGAGGGGCACCTGGCTGCGGAAACGTCGAGCGGCGCTCTCCGTTCGCCCGTACGAGATCGACCGCGTGGCGCCAGGCAGGCGCGTATAGCGCATAGAGCGGGATCAGGTCGCCGGTGCCCTTGAACTGCACCGCGCGCACCGTGAGCGAACGAAGGTTGTCGGCGCGACCCGTCAATCGGGCGCGTAGCGACTTATCGACTCAACAGCCGTAGAAGAGCAACCGCATGTTGCTCGGCTCGAGCGCCCCACCGGCCCCCGTCAAGCGGTTTTATAGCGGCGAGTGTTCCAGCCGCCAAGAGGCTTGGCTCTACCGAACGCCCAGCTCTGCCAGTCGACTCAACCCGACGGAACGACTCCGGCATTCCACCGACCCGCCGGGCGCAATCGAGCAGCGCAAGGCAAACGCCATCGCCCGCTCCAGGCGCGGCAATTATCCGAGCGGCAGCCAGCTGGCGGTGTGCAGATCGTCGCCGCCGAGTTCCCGGTCCGACAGGCCGGGGCCGACGCGGCCCTGGTGTTCGTTGAGGTCGCTGATCAGGTCGGCGACCGGATGCGAATCGCTATAGTGGTAGCCCTGCGCGAGCGCGAAGCCGAGTTCGGTGAGGACCGCCGCCTGGTATTCGGTTTCCACGCCTTCGGCGATCACCTGCAGGTCGAGCGCACTACTCAGGGCCGCGATCACGCCGAGCAGCGGCGGCGCCGGAGAGTCCGAGCGGATCGCGGCGACGAACGACTGGTCCACCTTGAGGATATCGCTGGGCAGTGTGGCCAGCCTACTCAGCGAGGAGTAGCCGGTGCCGAAGTCATCGATGGCGATGCGCACGCCCCGCTCGCGCAAGATGTGCAAATTCGAGATGGCCGTTTGGGATTCGGCGGCCAGCTCGCTCTCGGTCACCTCGAGCACGAGTTGGTGGGCAGGCCAGCCGGTGTTGGCGAGGATGTTCGCCACCCGGTCCGCGTAACCCGCCTCGGCCAACTCCAGGCCGCTCACATTGACGTTCAGCGTCAGATCCAGCTGGGCGAAGGTCTCCTGCAACTGGGCCGCGTCGGCACAGGCTCGACGCAATACCAGCTCGTCCAGATCGGAGATGAGGTCGTATTCCTCGGCAACCCGGATCAGCCCCTCGGTGGTGACATCCGGCTGCGCACTCGACGACCAGCGCAGCAGCGCCTCCACGCCGACCGCCTTGCCGCCGCCCTCGGTCAGGCTGACGATCGGCTGGTAGTGCACGTCCAGCGCACCGCGGTCGATCGCCTCGCGCAACTCGACGGCCAGCGGCAGCTGCCGCGAGGACTCCAGCACCGTCCGGTTGCGGCCGGCCTGCTTGGCCCGATAGAGACCGACATCGGCGCGACTGACCAGCAGCGAACCGGACTCTCCCGGCTGCCACGACGTGACGCCCGCGGAACACCCGGTGGTCACCGCCGCCCGCAACTGTTCGGTCAGCAGAATCGCCGCCTGCTCAGTGGTATTCGGCAGCAGCAGCGCGAAAGCGTCACCGCCGTAACGGGCCAGCTGCTGATCAGGCGCGAGTAGCTTCGACCAGGTGTCGGCGACCCGTTGCAGCACCGCGTCGCCGGCGCGATGGCCGAGGTGATCGTTGATCTTCTGGAAGCGGTCGAGGTCGACAAGCACCAGCGCCAGCCCCTGCCCACTGCGGGTGGCATGCTCGATCGCGGTGTTCAACGCGCGGTCGAAGCCGCGCCGGTTGAGCAGGCCGGTGAGCACGTCGATATCGGCTTCCGACGCCATCCTGGTGAGGATGCCGACGACAACGCCGACCCCGAAGGTGACGCCTGCCGGGATCAACCCGGACCACCAGGGCAGCGCGGGATGCACAGGTCGCGCGGGCAGCACCCACAGGCACATCGCCATGGCGAACGCGATGTGCGCGAGCGCCTGCGACCATGCGAAGAACAGTGCCGCGTCGCACGCCACGAACACATAGAACGAGGCGAGGCTGATCGCGCCGACGGTGTTCGGGAACGAATGCACCGCGACGGTCACCAGCACCGTCGCGATCGAGACGTACCCGTGATGGATGGAATGCGGCAGGCGCGGTCCCCACGCGATCAGCGTGAGTCCGAGCACCAGCGCAATTGCCGCAGCCGCGCCAACCAGCAGTCGATTACCCTCATCCCCCGGTGCGATGGCAGTAATAACCAGGCCCAGCACACCACCCATGACGTAGAACGCCCCGGTGGTCCGGGCCATGACCATAGCTGTCGCCAGCGCCGATGCCGCCCGCACCCGGGTTCGGGTATCGCCGCACGCCCCGATTCCTCGCACGGGCAATAGCCTAGAGGCAACGATTGTCAGTAGTTGCCACATCCCGTGAATCCGGCACGGCGATCCGATAGCTATTTACCTGCCGGCAATGTACGCCTGTCTATTTCGGGCGCAACACATCGGTGCCGACGAACGGAACAAGTGCCGAGGGAATGCGCACCGAACCGTCGGCCTGCTGGTGGTTCTCGAGGATCGCCACGATCCAGCGTGTAGTCGCGAGCGTGCCGTTCAAGGTGGCTGCGATCTGCGGCTTTCCGTTCTCGTCGCGGTATCGCACCGACAGCCTGCGCGCCTGGAAGGTGGTGCAGTTCGAGGTCGAGGTGAGCTCACGGTAGGTCTGCTGGGTCGGTACCCAAGCCTCGCAATCGAACTTGCGCGCCGCCGAACTGCCGAGATCGCCCGCCGCGACATCGATGATCCGATAAGGCATTTCGACAGCGGCGAGCATCTCCTGCTCCCATGCGAGCAGCCGGCGGTGCTCGGCGTCGGCCTGGTCGGGCGTGGTGTAGACGAACATCTCGACCTTGTCGAACTGATGCACCCGGATGATGCCCCGGGTGTCCTTGCCGTAGCTGCCCGCCTCCCGACGGAAGCACGACGACCAGCCCGCGTAGCGCTTCGGGCCCTCGCTCAGATCGATGATCTCGCCCGAGTGGTAGCCCGCAAGCGGCACCTCCGATGTGCCGACCAGATAGAGGTCGTCGTCGGCGAGGTGGTAGACCTCGGCCGCATGCTGGCCGAGGAATCCGGTGCCCGCCATGATCTCCGGGCGCACGAGCACCGGCGGAATCATCATGGTGAAACCGTTGGCCACCGCCCGTTGCGCGGCCAGCTGCAGCAGACCGAGCTGCAGCAGCGCGCCGTATCCGGTGAGGAAGTAGAAGCGCGCGCCCGAGACCTTCGCGCCGCGCTCCATGTCGATCAGGCCGAGCGATTCGCCGAGTTCCAGGTGGTCCTTCGGCTCGAAGTCGAATTCCCTTGGCGTGCCGATGTTTTCCAGGACGATGTAGTCGTCCTCGCCGCCCGCCGGCGCGCCCTCCTGCACGACGTTCGACAGGGCGCGCTGCGCGGCATCCAGGTCGGCGTCGGCGGCGTGCTGCGCCACCTCGGCCTCTTTGACCTTCACCGACATCTCCTGCGCCTGCGCGAGCAGCGCGGAACGTTCCTCCGGGCTCGCCTTACCGACCAACTTGCCCATCGCCTTGTGCTCGGCACGCAGGTTGTCGGCGGTCGCCACCGCCGCCCGGCGCGCCGCGTCCGCCTCGAGCAGGGCGTCGACGAGGGCGGGGTCTTCGCCGCGGGCACGCTGCGAGGCACGGACCGCGTCGGGGTTGTCCCGCAGGAATCGGAGGTCGATCATGGGTAGCCAGCCTAGTGGTCGTGATATTGCCGTTTCACGCCGATATCCCACGATGCGGACCATCGGACAACCAGCGCGCGCATAGTTGGCCTGTGGGCACAACTTTCGACGAATCAGTCATCGATGACGCACTCTCCGATCTAACCGCGGGCGAGAAGACGTGGGCTCAGACCCCGCTGCACCGCCGCCGCGAACTCCTCGACGGTATCCACGCCCGAACCGGACGCTTGGCTGCCGACTGGGTGCGGGCGGCGCGCACCTGGAAGGGCCTCGACGAGGACTCGCCGCTGGTCGGCGAGGAATGGATGTCCGGACCGCTGGCCCTGCTGCAGGCCACCGCCGCGCTGTCGGCGACGCTGGCGGCGCTGGAGGCCGGCCACAGCCCGCTCGACGGGGTCGCGTTGGGCGCGGCTCCCGGCTCGCGGGTCGCCGTGCCGATTCTGCCGATGGGATTCTACGACTGGATGCTGCTCAACGGTTTTCGCGGCGAAGTGTGGCTGCGACCCGGCATCGACGCCGATACCGCGCGCAGGCGGGCCGGGCTTGCCCAGCTCGACCCGACCGCGACCGCGGGCATCGGCGCGATCCTGGGCGCCGGCAACATCACCTCGATTCCAGCGCTGGACGCGCTGTACGAGCTCTACGCCAACAACCGGGTGGTGGCGCTCAAGCTGAACCCGATCACCGACCCGCTGTACACGGTGCTCGAGATGGTCTTCGCGCCGCTCATCGAGCTGGGGGTGCTGCGGATCCTGACCGGCGGCGCCGACGCGGGCGGATATCTGGTGCGCCATCCCGATGTCGCGCATGTGCACATGACCGGCAGCGCCAATACCCATGACGCGATCGTCTGGGGACTCGGGCCGGAGGCACTAGAACGCAAGGCAGCGCACCGGCCGCTGCTGGACAAGCCGATCACCAGCGAACTCGGCGGCGTCTCGCCCACGATCATCGTGCCGGGCGAATGGACCGACGCCGACCTGCGTTTCCAGGCCGAGCACGTCGCGACCCAACGGCTGCACAACGGCGGCTACAACTGCATCGCCGCCCAGGCGGTGGTGCTCAGTGCAAGCTGGCCGCAGAAGGACAGGTTCCTCGCCGAACTGCGCGATGCGATGGACCGGGCGCCGCAGCGCCCGGCGTACTACCCCGGCAGCAATGATCGGGTCGCCGACGCGGTGTCCGCGTACCCGGAGGCGGCGCGGCTCGGGCCGGGCAAGGGTCGTGTCCTTGTCGAGAATCTGCCGCAGACCGAGACCCCGCTGCTGCGCACCGAGTACTTCTCCCCGGTGCTCGGCGTGGTCGAACTGCCGCACGAAGGCGGCGAATTCCTGCAGCGCGCGGTCGATTTCGCGAACACCGAACTCACCGGCACGCTCGGCGCCAATGTGATCGCGGATCCGAGCACTATCAAGCAGCTCGGCATCGTCTTCGACCGCGCGATCGAGCGACTGCGCTACGGCGCCATCGCCGTCAACGCCTGGACCGGGTTGGCCTTCCTGGTGCCACGGGCCGCGTGGGGCGCCTTCCCCGGTCACACCCTCGACGACGTGCAGAGCGGAATCGGCGTGGTGCACAACGCTTTCCTGCTCGACGATGTGGAGCGCACGGTACTGACCGGGCCGTTCCGGCCGTCGCCGCGGTCGCTGGCGCACGGCGAGCTGGTGCTGTCACCGAAGCCGCCGTGGTTCGCGACCAATGCCACCGCGGCCGAGACCGGACGCAAGCTCACCGAGTTCTATGCGAGCGGCAACCCGGCGCGGCTGCCGGGCGTTTTCCTGTCGGCGTTCCGCGGCTGAGGCTGCCGACGCCGCGGACCAGGTCGTGGCACCGGAGATCAGACGCTGCCATGATGGACCGCGATGTCCTCCGAAAATGTGCCCCAGCCCCAGCAGGCGCCCGAGCCTCCCTCGGACGGCGGATCGTCGCGCGCCGGCTCGTTTCCTCGGTCGCTCGATTCCGCCCGCGCGGCGCTGTCGAGCGGCAACCTGCATCTGTCGGCGCCGACCCTGCGCTGGGGACTGCTCGCCGTCGCGGCGGGCGCCGTGATCGCGGCCATGGTCACCCTGTTCGTGACCGGCTTCGACAACAAAAAGGGACTGGAGGCACACACTCCCGGCACGCCCGGCGGCACCGTGATCGACAAGGAGTTCGGCACCGCAGCGGCGGGCGACTGCCTCAGCTGGACCAAGCCGGACCGAGGCGACCTGGTGAAGGTGAACTGCTCGAACAAGCATCTGTTCGAGGTGGCCGCCGACGTCGACATGAGCAAATACCCCGGCAAGGAGTTCGGCACGGGCTCCCGGTTCCCGGACTCGCTGCGGCTCACCGAGCTCAAGGAAGAGCACTGCGTCCCCGCGGTGCAGCAGTACCTGAGCGGACGTTTCGATCCGCGCGGACGCTACGTGGTCGGCCTGATGTACCCCAGCCCCGACGGCTGGAAGCACGGCGACCGGACGCTGCGCTGCGGGCTGCAGTTCTCCAGCAGCGCCGGCACACCGCTGCCGTCCACCGGCAGCGTCGTCGAACACGACCAGTCGAAGGTATTCGAGCCAGGGATATGTCTCGGCATCAACCAGAACCTGCCCACCGATCCGGTGGATTGCTCGCAGCCGCACGCCGTCGAAATCGTGTCCACCGTCGACCTCGGCGCACGGTTCCCCGGCGGACCGCCCGCCAAGGACGAGCAGGACAAGTTCGTCGAGGACGAATGCGCAACGTCCGCCTCCGACTATCTCGGGTCGCCGGATGCGGTGCGCAACAAGACCTTGACGCTGTTCTTCGACTACCTGGATGCGCGCAGCTGGCTGGCAGGCAGCCGCAAGCTGGACTGCATGATCGGCAAGGGCACCGACCGGGAGGGCTTCGCACCGATCACCGGCTCGGCGAAGGGCGACATCCTGATCGACGGCCAAGCGCCGGTTCCGCCGCCGAACTCCGGGCGCTCGACTCCGACGCCGCTGCCCGGCGCCGCACCGCTGCCGCCCCAGCCGCGGTAGGCCGCCGGCTCATGTCGGTCACCATGTCCGCCGACCGGTTCGAGGAACTGGTCGGCGATGCGCTCGATCTCATCCCCGCGCAACTTGCCCGAGCCATCGATAACGTGGTCGTGCTTATCGAGCCACGCAATATGGAAGACCCGCATCTGCTCGGCCTCTATCACGGGATCGCGCTCACCGAACGCGACAGCCATTACGGCGGGGCGCTGCCCGACACCGTGACCATCTACCGCGACGCGATCCTTGAAATATGCAGCGACGAGGGCGATGTCGTGAGGGAGGTCGCGATCACCGTGATCCATGAGATTGCACACTATTTCGGGATTGACGAAGACCGTCTCCATCAGCTGGGATGGGGCTAGTCTTCTAGCCAGCTGTGTGGGACCGGAGCGCAGATGGTATGACCGTAAAGAAAATTGGGGATCCGATGGAACCGATTGCGTGGCTGTCGCGTCCTATCACTCGCAGGGGGAATTCTCGTGGTTCCGCCCAATAGCCGCCACTAGAAGGAGTCGAGTCATGGTTGGCCACGTACTGATCGCACCCGAAGCCGTCCTCGCCGCAGCAGCAGAGCTGGATCTGCTCGCCGAGCGGCTGGCCGCCGCGTCCGCACTGAGCGCCGCGGCGACACACGTCATCCCCTCCGGTGTCGACGAGGTGTCGCTGGTGGCGGCGAATCACTTCAACCGGGCAGCGATGACCCACGATCACGCGGTCGCGCAGGCCATCTTGGAGCTGCACCACGCCGCCGCCACGCTGCGCATGCAGCTCGCCACGCACCTCGGCGAGGATGTCGTGCGCGCCGGTGTCATCAACGCAGTTCAGGTGTAGTCCGCGGACACCGCACTGATTCACAGGTAAAGGGGAGAAACAAGCATGACCGTAGGTATCACCGGGGTGTTCTGGCTGCCCCGTATGGCAGAAGCAAATTCCATCGCGCTCAACGCGGGCGCGCACGCCATCCCTATCTCGGCTGCCGCCACCGCGTGGGGCGCGCTGACCGGCGCCTGGATCGACGCCACCGCGACCGTCGCCCGGGTGATGGCGGAGCTTGGCGTCGGCATGCAGGGTGTCAACGGCATCGCGGCGCTCGGCCGGCTCGGTGGCTTCACCGGCTGGGCGGAGCAGCAGGGTGTCATGGCGGCGACCATGGGCTCGAAGGCCGCAGCGAACGCGATCGCCTACACCGTCGCGTCGCTGGCCATGCCGAGCATTCCGGAGATCGCGGCCGTCGACACCGCGCGGGTCGCGGCCGCCTCCACCGGCGGCGTCCTGAACGGCAGCTCCGAGGCGGCAGAGGCGGCCAAGGCCGCACTTGACCTACGCGCCGCGCTGACCATGGAGACCTACGAGGCGGCGACCAGCGCGACGGTGGTGACCCCGGGCGAGTTCATGGTGCCGCCGGCGATCGCCAACGGCGCGGGCACCGCGGACCCGGCCCAGTCGGCGGACACCGCATTCCAGGGTGATCCGGTGCAGGGCGCGATCGCCGCCGCAGCCGGATTCGTGAACAACCCCGCCGTGGCGAGCGCCGCGACGCAGGTGGCGAACGTGGTCGGCTCGGTGGCCACCTCGGGTGTCAGCACGGTCGGCAGCCTCGGCGCCAACGTGATCTCGGCCGCTGCATCGCCCGCGATGGGCGGTATGTCGGCGCCGATGGCAATGATGGGTGGTGTCGGAGGCGTGGCGGGCGCCGCGGGCGCGGCGACCCGGTCGGCGGCCGCACCCGGTGCCTCGGTCAACCTCAACGGCACGCTCGAGCTCCCAGAGGGCTGGGGCGCGGGCGCATCCATCGGTGGCACGCCGGCCGCCGCGCCGGTCAGCGAGCCCGTCAACGTCGCGCGGTTCGACGCGGCGCCGGTGCGCCCCGCGTCCTCGGGCAGCCCGCTGATGGGTCACCAGCCGCACGGCAGCGAGGACGACGAGTCCGAGCACACCACCGCCGACTACCTGCGGTCGACCGAGCACTTCAACGACGGCCGCTACGCCGCCGATGGAGTCATCGGTGCCGACGCCGCCGGACCGGCTAAGTGACGGTGCTGGGAGCGGGCCGCGGCCCGTCGATGCTCGCGGCGGTTGTGCTGTCGCTCGACGAGATGCAGTACATCCTGGAGAAACTCGAGATCGACGAACTCCCCATCGTGCTGAACGCGATGGGGCGCTACGACAACGCGACCGACCACGATGCCGCGATGGCCGTGGCCGCCCAGTCGCTCACCGATCGGGAACTCCTGATCGGCGATGCGATCCATCAGGAACTCGAAGACCGGCTGCGGGCGCTGTACCGACCCCACTGGGTGGTCGCACTGCGCCTGTTCGTCGAGGGACATGCGAGTCGGATGTGTCTCGCGAAGGGCGACGATATTGTCACCGTCGCCCTTCGCGGGCCGCAGTCCTACGTCATCGACCAGGCCGAAGAGGATCTGCCCGGTCCACTGATCTCCGCACTCGGGGCCGCCGAGCCGCTCGAGCTGACCGGGATGCGGGCCCCCACCGAGCAACTCGTCCCGGTCTTCGACGACACCGGCGACGCCAAGACGACCGCGGCCCGCCTCGCCAAGGTGGGTCATCCCACCCGGGATGCGCAGGCGATTGCCTCGGCAATGGTGCAGGTACATTCGCACGCCGAGATCGTCGGCGTGATCTACGGCGACGGCACCAAGGACTATGCCGAGAACCACATCGCCGTATTCAACACCCGTGGTGGACGATTCATCGCCACCGCCAGAGTTTCCGACGACGGCACCAAGTGGACCTCGCTGAGCAGCGGGACCACGGCCCGGCTGCGAACCGCGTTGCAGGACTTGATCAATTCGCTGCCGGAACGCACCGATTTTCCGCGCAACAGAGCACTGTCCTGACGCCGACTCTCCCCACCGGACTACCCCATCGGATCATCGGCGGTCGGCGCGGCCTCGTCGTAGCCGAACGGGGGCGTGAAACGACCCCAACGCAGGCACTCCCAGCCGCCGACCGCGCGCGGCACCAATTCGATGGTCTCGGTGTTGTCGAGATGGTTGTTCGTGGTGAACGGCGGCGCCACGCCGCTGAGGGTGCGCGACACCAGTCGCATGGCGGCGCCGTGATCGACCAGCAGGACGTCGCCGTCGTTCGCGTCGGACGACACGTAGGTTGCCCGCAGGGTCTCGATCACCGGCAGGAAGCGGGCGAGCACGTCGTACCCGGATTCGCCGCCCGGCACCCGTGCCGACAGGTCGCCCTCGTGCCAGGCACGGTAGATCTGCTGGAAGATCTCATGCGCCTCGTCGGTGCCGAGACCTTCCAGGTCACCGACCTGCACCTCGTGCACCCCCTCGAGCACCTCGGCGGCGACACCGGTGGCCGCCTCGATGTAGCTCGCGGTCTGCCTGGCGCGCAGGGCGGCCGAGCAGAACAACGCCCGCGGCGGTCGAAGCAAACTCGATCCGAAGGTCTTCGCTTGCGCCGCACCACGTTCGGTTAGCGGCATCCCCGGCACCCTGGTGTCGAGGATTTTGGCGACGTTGCCCTCGGTCTCGCCGTGCCGGACGAGAATCAGCTTCCCGGTCATAGATCCGCCACCCCCTTTCGTAGCTGCGTCAGCCATTCCGCGGCCGCCTCGTCCGACGGCGGCGGCGTCCCGGTCGCCGAAGTCGCGGCCCAGGACCCGAGGAATCGGATCCGCGCCGTGCGGTGCAGCGCCTTCAGAGCCTCGGCGACCGCTGTGTCATCGATGTGGCCGACGCAGTCGAGATAGAAGCGGTAGGTACCCAAACCCGTTCGGGTCGGCCGGGATTCGATTCTGGTCAGATCGATGCCGCGGGTGGCGAATTCCGCGAACGCCCGCATCAGCGAGCCGGGCTCGTTCGGCAGCTCCAGCACGATCGACGTGCGATCCGCGCCGGTCGCGGGGGGCGCCACCCGCGGCCGAGTGACCAGCACGAAGCGCGTAATCGCCTGCTCGTGGTCGGCCACACCGGAGGCCAGCGCCGTCAGACCGAGGCGCTCACCGGCCAGCGCCGTGGAGACCGCCGCGTCGGCATGACCTGCCGCGACATCCTCGGCGGCAGCGGCATTCGACGCGGACGTGTACATCTGCACGTTCGCCAGCTGGCGCGCTACCCACAGCCGCACCTGCGCCGCGGCCACCGGGTAGGCGGCGAGGGTCCGCACGTCGGCGAGCGCGGTGCCGGACCTGGCGAGGATCGTGAAACTCACCTCCAGCTCGGTCTCCGCGACGATCTGCAGTCGCGGGCCGATCGCCAACGAATCCAGCGTCGCCGAGATCGATCCCTCGACCGAACTCTCGATCGGCACCACCGCACCCTCGACATCACCGGACCGAATCAGATCCAGCGCGGCCCCCTGGCTGGGCGCGGCGATCCGCTCGACCGGCCCGTCGAAGGCCATTGACGATTCGAGCTTGGCAAGGGCCATCTCGGTGAAGGTTCCGGACGGCCCGAAGTACGCGATGCGCGGCACGATTACGACAGTACTTGCGGTTGCCCTCGTGCTGGAATAATTCAGCAGTGGGAAGTCAGGAGAGTGCGTCGAGTGAGCGGGCGACCGCGTCCGGAGTGTCCGTTTCGATGGCGAGCAGGACGGTGCGGACCGCTTCGACCGCCGGCGGTTTCAGTGCGGTCAGGCAGGCGATGTCGGGGCTGGCGAGGGCGGCGCGGATGTCCTCGCCGCACAGGGCGGCAACGGTTCCCGCGACCACGGCGAGTGCTCGCGTGCCATTCGAGGTGCGGGCCACGAACCCGGTGTCCGCGTGCGCGATCTCGGCGAGGGAGTCGGCGATTTCGGCGTCGGATGCATCCGCATCGACGGTTCGCGCCGCCGAGTCCCGCTTTCCCGATCCGGTGGCGCACACCAGACCGTCGACCAAGCTGCGCCGTGCGGGCGCCGACAACGAAACCAGCACAGGTTCTGCATCCGCCATGCCTTCACCGTAGCGATGGCCGGTCGCGTGGAACTCGTGGGGAACTCTCAGGATCTGGCTGGTGCGAATGCTTGCGGATTGTCGTTTTGCCACTTAGCTTAGGTTTACCTAATTTCAATGCCGAACGAACGCTAGGCGCGTCCAGCACTGGAGGTCTGCATGCCGAACCCGACCGTCGCACTGTCCACCGCTGAGCGGGTTCGCAGTGCCTGCGCCCATGCGGAGGAGGCGGTGCTCGCGATGCCCGGCATCGATCCGACCTCGGTTTCGGCGCATTACCTGCGGCAATGCGGTGACGCGGTGATCGCGGTGCCGACCGCATCGATAGCGGCGGCGCTGGCCGGGAACTCGGGCGAGGCCGGTGCACCCGCGGTGCTGGAACTCACCGATCACTCGCCGCTGACGTTGCGGGAACCTGTACGGGCGCTGGTCTGGCTGCGCGGTTGGGTCCGCACCGTGCCGCCCCAGGCGCAGCACGCGCTGGCCTCCGAGGTGGCCAAGGACCATCCGCATCCCGGCCTGCTCGATGTCGGTTACACCGCGACCCTGCTGCGGGTGGTGATCAATTCCGCGGTGGTTGCCGATTCCAGCGGCGCCGAATCTGTCTGCGTTGCCGAGCTCCGCGTTGCCGAGCCCGACCCGTTCTGCGGGCTCGAGTCCGCCTGGCTACGGCACATGGACGCCGAGCACGCCGATGTCGTCGCCCAACTCGCGCGCCATCTGCCGACCGCCCTGCAACGCGGCGTCGTGCATCCGCTGTCCATCGACCGCTACGGCCTCACCCTGCGCATCGAGGGCATCGACGGCGACCACGACTTCCGGCTGTCCTTCAACTCCCCCGCCGAGGACATCGAGTCGCTCGGCCGAGCCGTCCGCAACCTCGCAGGCTGCCCCTTCCTGAACGGCCTGCGCCGCATCTGATCAACGGATTTCAGTCCAACCTGGCGGCGTAGTCAGCACTATCCGACGCAGCGCCAGCACTATCCAACCCGGCGCTCAGCCGCATCCGGGCCACCGCAGGCAAGCGCCGCGGCGGACCATATCCAGCCTGCGTCAGCAACATCGAACACCAACACCCCGGCATCCCAACCCGGCTGGCGGCGGCGCAGTTGCATGCGACGCCGGCTGCGCAGCGCACAGTGCCGGCGCGCTGGCAATAGATTCGACCCCATGAGTGCTGCTGAATCGGTTCCCACGTGGGACGAACCCGGGCCGACGGATCGGGATCGATTCGCGATTCGGCTCGAGATCGCGGTGGTCCTGGTTGTCACCTTCGGTCTGAGCGGGCTCAACGCGGCGCTGTCGCTGCTCGAGAGCGCGCTGTCGCCCGGCGGCGTCGGCGGGCAGAGCGTCGCGCTGAACCCGTCACGGGCCGCCCAGTCCACGATCGATCTGCTGTTTCAGCTGCTCAGCGTGTCGCGGCTGATCGGGTGGGCGGCGCTTGGCCTATACCTGTTGTGGCGCAGCGGGATCGGGCCACGGCTGATCGGGCTCGCACGGATCCGGTGGCGGCCGGATGTGCTGCACGGACTGGTCCTGGCGGCGATCATCGGACTGCCCGGCCTCGGCCTGTACCTGACCGCGCACGCCATGGGGTTCAGCGTGACGATCGTGCCGAGTTCGCTCGGCGATCATTGGTGGCGGCTGCCCGCCCTCATCCTGTCCGCGTGCGCGAACGCCGCGGCCGAGGAGATCCTGGTGGTCGCGTACCTGATCACCCGGCTGCGCAAGCTCGGCTGGTCGGAGAACTCGTCGCTGCTGGCCTCGGCGCTGCTGCGCAGCAGCTACCACCTGTATCAGGGCCTGGGCGGCGGGCTCGGAAACCTGGTGATGGGCCTGATCTTCGGCCGCTACTGGCAGCGCATCAACCGGCTGTGGCCGCTGATTCTGGCGCACGCCACGATCGATGCGGTCGCCTACATCGGCTACACCATCCTGCGCGGTCACGTTTCCTGGTTGCCGTAACCAGGTCCGTACGCGAAACCAATAGGGAGCGCCGAATAGCCGACCGCTCGCGATCGACGCTGGGGCGGCGAGGCGAAAGCACCCCGAACAGACGCACTCGGTCCGTCCACACGAGCACTCGGAAAGACCGACTCCGCCGACCCCAAACCCACATCCGGCCGTCGCGTAACCAACCCGCGCGGCCCCCGATCAGTAGAGTCCTAGTGATGAACGGCGACGACCCCCAGTACAACGCACGGACGCGCCGGGTCCCGCCGCCATCGGGCCGGCCCGGCGAACCGCCGGCCCCGCGACCGCACCGGCCCGAGCCGTACACGTCTGCCCCTGGGCCGGACCGTTCGTACATCGAACCCACGAAAAAGCTGCATCGCGACGGACAGCCGAGCTACGCGCCGCCGCTGGCCTATTCGCAGACCCCACCGGACCCGTCCACCATGCGTACGCCGCCACCGCACCTCCGGAAGCCCGCGCCGACGCATCAGCCCACGCAGCAACCGATGCCCTATCGCGAGCCCGCACAACGATCCCATGCCCCGACCCAGCGGCCGCGGCCGTACCGAGCGGAAGCACCACCGCCGGTCCCGCCCGCCGCGCCGCCGCCGCGCCGGGGCCGCGAACCCAAACCGCCACGTCCACGCCGCAAACGGCACTGGTTCCGGTGGTTGCTCGTGCTGCTGCTGGTACTCGTGCTCGCCGTGGTCGGCGCCGTTATCCAGCTGGATCGCTCGCTGAACCGGGTGGACGCACTTGCCGGGTACGCCAATCGGGTGGGTGACACTCCGGGCACCAACTGGCTGCTTGTCGGTTCGGACGGCCGGGCCGGGCTGACGCCCGAACAGGAACAGCTGCTGGCCACCGGCGGTGAGGTCGGGCCGGAACGCACCGACACCATCATGCTGGTACACATCCCGGCGTCGGGCGCCACCACCCTTGTCAGTCTGCCGCGCGATTCCTACGTCGGCATCCCGGGCTACGGCAAGGACAAACTCAACGCCGCCTTCGCCTTCGGCGGCCCGCAGCTGCTGGTGCAGACCGTGGAGATCGCCACCGGCGTGCGAATCGACCATTACGCACAGATCGGCTTCGGCGGCTTTGCCAGTGTTGTCGACACCCTCGGCGGCATCGATGTCTGCGTGCCCAAGCCCATCGACGACCCGCTCGCTGGAATCAACCTGCAGGCGGGCTGCCAGCGCCTGAGCGGTTCGGAGGCGCTCGGCTTCGTCCGTAGCCGCGCCACCCCCCTCGCCGACCTCGATCGGATGAACAACCAGCGCCTGTTCATGGCCGCCCTGCTGAAGAAGGCGACCAGCACCGCCACCTTGGCGAACCCGTTCAAGCTGTGGCCGCTGGCCCGCGACACCGCCAAATCCCTGAAGGTCGACAACGGCGATCACATCTGGAATCTGGGCCAACTCGGCTGGGCATTGCGCGGCAGTACGGTCGCGACCACGGTCCCGGTCGGTGGCTTCGCCGATACCGACAGCGGAAATGTGCTGCTGTGGGACAAGGACCGGGCCAGCCGGTTCTTCGATGCGCTGGCCAAGGACCAACCCGTCCCGGACGATCTTCTGACGAGGTAGCGTCGGGAACATGCGCGACACCGACGAGGTCCAGTCGTTCCCCACACTGCTGCGCGAACAGATCCGTCATTGCTTCACCGCCGCCCAGCAGTATCTGGCCGCGGCGGTGTATCTCGATTCGAATCGCTTGCCGCAATTGGCCAAGTATTGCTACGGCAAGTCCAGCGAGAACCGCGAGCATGCATTGCGAATGGTGCAGTATCTGCTCGACCGCGACCTGGACGTCCGGGTCGGTGGATTGCACGAGGTACAGTCCACCTTCGAATCCCCCCGTGCGGCAATCGCCTTCCTGCTGGAGACCGAACACGTCCGCAGTAAGCAGGTCACCACGCTGGCGGACGCCGCCCGTTCCTCCGGCGACTATCTCGGCGAACGCTTCATCCAATGGTTCCTCAAGGAGCAGGTGGAAGACGTCACCGGGATGACCACGGTGCTGACAGTGACCGACCGCGCCGCAGGCGATCTGTTCGACGTCGAAGAGTTCATCTCGCGCGAACTGCGCACCACGCCACGCCCCGACATCACCGCCCCGAAAATGGCGGGGGCAGCACGAAACTGACCCCGATGATAGCCAGGAATCAATTAGGCAACACTAGCCTCAATAAGGCTGTACTTGGATGACACGTGGGCTGACCAGCGATATTGTCGCTGCCATGTCCAGCCATCCGGAGTCCCCACGCAGCAAATTCCACGGCCTGCTTCACGACCAGATCCGGCATGAATTCACCGCCGAGCATCAATACATCGCTATCGCGGTGTGGTTCGACAATGCGGATCTGCCGCAGCTGGCCAAGCGTTTCTATGCGCAGGCGGTCGAAGAACGTAACCACGCGATGATGATCGTAAAGTACTTCCTCGACCGGGATATCAGCGTCGAGCTTTCCGGTATCGACAGCGCGAAATCTCATTTCGAGAATGTCCGCGAACCGATCGCGTTGGCACTCGCGCAGGAGAAGGGCGTTACCGACCAGATCATCCAATTGGCGAGCACGGCCCGCGAAGAGGGAGACTACCTGGGCGAACAGTTCATGCAGTGGTTCCTCAAGGAGCAGGTCGAGGAGGTCTCCAATATGACGACCTTGCTCACCATTGCCGATCGTGCCGGGTCGAATCTGTTCGATCTGGAGGATTTCATCGCCCGTGAAATGAGCGGTGCGAGCGATACTTCCGGCGCTCCGTCCGCTGCGGGCGGAATCATCTAGTCGAAGATATTCTCGATGTGATCAGGCCCAGCTCGTCACGACGAGCTGGGCCTGATCGCTGCTATATCGAGGATGGAATCGATACCCCGCCATCATTTGTGCTTCGAGAAGTCTACTTCGCGCTCGAGGTGCTGAGCAGGATCTTGAGCAATGCGAGGATCGCGTCCATGGTGTCCCTATCTTTCCCTCATCTGACTGGTGAGACTGTCCCCATCACCACCATCTTTCGGTGATGATGAGAACCTGAGCCGAGCGATGAATAGAAAGGAGGATATTTCACAAAAATCCCCGGGATTATTTTTGATTCACCGCAAGGTGACCTGACGCGACCGCAGCCCGTCCCTGGAACGTCGCTCATCGGCCGACAGCGGCGCGTCTTTCGCCAGCGCATCGGCCAGCCGCGCACCGAACTCGATGGCCGGCTTGGTCCACTCGCTGGCATGCATCTCCGGATCCAGATCGAACACCGGAACCAGCAGTCCGTGCGTACGGAACGAGCCCGCGAAACGCGAACCCGCACCGAGATGCAGCCCGCCCGCGGCATGCAAGCGGGCCAGCGCCAGCATCAACTCGTCCTCGTTCTCCGGCCGAACCCAGCGCACATGCGCCTTCTCGCCAGCATCGACCCACCAGGCAGCACCGATCGAATCCGCGTTGAGGTCGAGCCGTGCCGACGGCATGATCGCCTGCTTGGCCTGTTCGATGGTCGCGGCGACCTGCGGATCGGGCTGCACACCCTCCGGGACCCACCAATCGAAGTCCTGGTGCACCGTGAGTTCCAGATCGGCGCCCGGATCGATCACGTCGGCCATGCGGGGACCGCCTGCCACGCTGTCGGCGGCCGACAGCGATTCGCCCGGCTCCGCGGATTGCGTCCACAGGATTGCCGCTGCGAGATCGGCTGCCGGGTCGGCGCCCTGGAACTGGACCTGCGCGCCGACGTAACCGGTCGGCTGATCGCCCGCCCGTACCAGCGCGGCGACCGCGCCGGGCAGCACCGTGGCCAGCACGACCGAACGCTCCGCCGCGACATCGGGCGACAGCTTCAGGGTCCCGGTCGCCGACGGCACGAACTCCCGTAGCGCGACGAGATCGCACTCCGCGGCCAGCCCCTCGAACGGGCGCGCGACGGCTTGCGCCGACTGCTCCAACGCCGCTTGCCGCTCGGCGAGACGCTGCGCCCGGTTCCCTCCGGGCTTCGGACTATTGCGCTTGCTCTTACCCACAGGAGCACAACCTACAGGGTGAGCTCTGTTTGATTGCAGCGCCTGCGGCGCTGCGTGTTCGCGCGTAAGACTCGCGCGTGGTTGGTTGGTAGTGCGGTGGGTTGTTGCTGGTTCAGGCGGCAGCGAGTAGGGCCTTGGTTCGGCCGGGGTGGTTGGTAGCGACCCAGCTGACGCCCAGGTCGGCGCACAGGCGTACGTCGTCCGGGTCGTCGACGGTCCAGCAGTAGGTCGCGCGGCCTGCCGCGGCGGCCTTGTCAACCAGATCGGGGTGCTCACGCAGGGTTTTCACCGATGGGCCGACTGCCGTTGCGCCGACCGTCGTCGCCGCACTGCCGCCGAGGTAGCGGGACGATTCGCCGAGTAGCACCGTCGGCAACAGCGGCGCGGAGCGGCGGATCCGCCACACCGCGGTGGCGGCGAAGGACATGACCACCGCGCGGGAGTGGTCGGCGGAGGCGGGGGTCGCGATGCCGAAGCGCTGGAGTTCGGCGAGCAGTTTGTTCTCGACCAGCGCGCCGTAGCGCACCGGATGTTTGGTTTCGATGAACAGCTTGGTCGGCCTGCTGCGCCAGTCGAGCACCAGCTCGATCAGCTCGCTGAGAGTGAGCACGGACGACGGTGCGCCGTCGGTCCCGAAATCCAGTGCCTTCAGTTCGTCGAGAGTCATCTCGCTCACCAGACCGGTGCCCGACGAGGTCCGATCGACGGTCCGGTCGTGCACGCAGACCAGATGCCCGTCCCTGGTCAGCCGGACATCACACTCCACACCGTCGGCGCCCTCTTGCAGGGCAAGCTCGTATGCGGCGAGTGTGTGCTCGGGGCGCGCCGCCGAGGCTCCTCGATGCGCGACGACGAACGGTGCGCGACTGCCCTGGCTCACTTGGCCATAACCTCCTCATGCTCACGGTCTGATGCATCGTTGTCGATGTCCTGATCCTCGGCGACGCCGGTATCCACCGCACCACGCCCCGCTGAATTCTCGGAACCGCGCTCCACTCCATTCGAGGTCGACTGCGCCGCGGCAATGCCACCGGGGTGCACGGGTTCGATGACCTGCACCCGCGGATCGACCGCGACCATCCAGCGCCGCGCGATCCTGGTGTGGCCGAACAGGTCCCGGCCCTCCATCATCCGCATCACCCACAGGGTCAGCACCGCGACGCCAACCGCCACCGCATCCGTGAACGCGGTGAACAGCACCCCATCCGCCTTGGCCTGCAACGAGTCCGCCATCCGTGACAGCAGCGCCGCCACCGCGATAACCCCACTCGATACCCAGACGCACCACCAGATCCGGACCGCCCGCAGCACCCGCGGATCGACCGGGCGGTCCTGTGCCGATACCGAAACCAGCTCGGTGAGAAAGACACCGGGCCACAAGAGATTGACCACCGGAATCAGCGAGCCGAGCGCAAGCGAACGCACGGACCGCGGGTCGCGGCGTCCGGCCTGTCCGTAGGCAACACGGCGCGCCTCGATCAGCCAGCCGAGCAGCGCCAGCGCGGACGCCAGCGCGAGTCCGAGGGCGAGCAAAGCGGAGAAGTACAGCAGATAGTCGGAAAAGGTCAGCAGCAGCGGGTCGATCAGCCGGGTGCGGTTGCGCAGCAGAATTCCGTAGCGCCCGAGCTCGGCGCCGCAGGCCACCGCGAACATCGCCGCGGTGGCGAGCAACAACACACCGACACGGTCGGCGAACGCGCCGAGCCGACGCTTCGGCACGGCGACGGGCTGGGCGGGCGGATCCGACAACCCCCAGCGCGGAATCTGTGCGTAGCGGGGAGTTTCGAGCGGCTGCCCGCTGCGCCCGGATGTCGAGGGCCGCCGCATGCGCTGGTCGGGCCTGCGCGCCACCCAGCGGTAATTACGCCTTTCGGCGGGTGCATCGATGGGCGCAGGTGACAGCAACACGCCTCGACAGCGCGGGCACCAGTGCATCGGGGTCGTCTGCACGGCCCAGCGCGCGCCGCAGCGCGCGCAAGGTTGCACCACCGTACTCACCGAGTCTCCTTTACGGCATTCACGGGCCCACCGAGGTTGCGCACGCTGCCGCCTGCGGGCCTGACGCTCATGCCGTACACACCTCGCTCTTTCATCAGTAGATCTTCGCCTGGTGGTCGCCCTCGGCGACCAGCGGACGGCCCGACTTCTGCCATGCCACCATGCCACCGCTGACGTGCACGGCGTCGAAACCGATATGGGTGAGGTACTCGACCACCTCGATTGATCGTCCGCCCTGTCTGCAGATGACATAGAGGTCGGCGTCGTAATCCAGCTCGTCCACCCGGGCGGGCACGTCGACCATCGGAATGTGCATCGCTCCCGGTGCGTGCCCGAGCTGCCATTCGTCGTCCTCACGCAGGTCGAGCAGGATCGCAGCCGGGGAATCCGACGCGGCACGTTCGGTGTTGTCGAATTCGCTGGGCACGGCTGCCACCGGCACCGACGGGACTTCGGGGCTCGTCACTCTTCGATCCTGCCATGGGCGCGGCACTGCTGCGGAGTTCCGGGCCCGCCACCGATCCGCTACGGCCTCGACAGCGGTCGGCTACCTCAGGTATGTTCTGTCCTTTCTGGATCCCATCCTATGCACCGCTCCAGGCGGCTTGTGCATATCTTTGTCAGAGTTATCCACATAATCCACAACTTGATCCACAGGCACTGGCTATCAAGCAGCACACGACTCACAGCCCGCACCTATAATGCAAACCGCTGGTGGACCGAATCTTCGAGCAATGAGGCGTCGAGTCCGGATGGGCCGAGCATTCTCAGCAGACCCGTGGCGAACTGATACGTTGCGAACGACCGATCCGGGACTCCCCTCCTTGCCATCCCGGAGCGGTCGTTCGCCGCCGCTTCGGGACCTGAGGCTGACCAGGTCCCGATAACTACTTGGACGGCGACGGGTCCGATTCGGTTCCATAAAAACGAGAACACTAGCGAGAATATGAAATACTGGGTTCCAGCAGGTGCTGTCGGTAGCCTTGGCCTATGAACGTGAGCAGGGGCCTACTCGACGGAATGGACACTGCTGGGCTCAACACCGCGCTGTCCGAGGCCACCTGCCTCGGGTTGCAGGTGGACCAGGCGGTCGGTCGGCTGAGTCTGGAACTGGCGGTATTGACGCTTCCACCCGACGGACCGGCGCCCGAGGACTATCGGGTTCGGCTGACTTTCACCGGCGTCGGCCGAGTCGCCGCCTCGATGCGCATCCAGCGCTGGGACGACGTCGCGGCCGAGGTGCTGCCGTTGCAGCTGGATGGCCTGGACAAGGCGATCCGCAGTTTCGGCGGCGGACGGCTACACGGCTGGGAATTCATCGACGTGAACGACAGCGGCTGGGCGCTGTGGGGCGAGCTGCTGAGCTTCGACACCAAGATCGATGACCACATCTCCGCGCACGTGCTGGAGTTCTCCCAGGAGGAGGGCATCGACCCGCGCGAGCTGGACGTGCGCGTGTGGTTCGATGGCATGGTCATCCACGATTCGAGCGGTCGTGAGATCCCGCTGTCCGATTTTATCGGTGGCGGGGTGCGCTGGTGGAACGCCCACGACGCGGGCGATCCACAGACCATGCGCCCCGGCATCGTGCCGCCGCTCTAGTCCGCGAACCCGCAGCAGTAAATATTAAATACCGCACATCCGATCCACCGGATGTGCGGTATTTCGTTTCAGGAGGTCAGGCGCCCAGACCGACCGGGCAGCTCACGCCGGTGGCGTGCACCGGGCAGTAACCGCCGGGGTTCTTGGCCAGGTACTGCTGGTGGTAGGCCTCGGCGTAGTAGAAGGCCGACAGGTCGGGCAGCTCGGCGATCTCTGTGGTGATCTCGCCGAAACCGGCCGCCGCCAGCCGCTCACCGTATGCCTTCGCGGTGGCGTGCGCGATCTCCGCCTGCTCCGGACTCAGCGTGAAAATGGCTGAGCGATATTGGGTTCCACGGTCGTTGCCCTGCCGCATGCCCTGGGTCGGATCGTGGTTCTCCCAGAAATGCCGCAGCACACCGGCGTAGTCGATGACCTCGGGATCGAAGACGATGAGTACGGACTCGGTGTGCCCGGTCCGGCCGCTACAGACTTCCTCATAGGTCGGGTTCGGCGTGAAGCCGCCCACGTACCCAACCGCGGTCGTGTAGACGCCGTCGATCTGCCAGAACTCTTTCTCGGCACCCCAGAAACAGCCCATCGCCACCACCGCGACCTGCATGCCATCCGGAAACGGCGGACGGATGGGGTGCTCGTTCACATAATGGGTATCCGGCACCAGAATCGGTTCGGAACGGCCGGGCAGGGCCTGCTCGGCCGTCACCATAGCCGGCTCCGAAAGACGGACACGCCCTACTAGTTCGTCGTACCACGACATGATTCGATACTAGTCCGCCGCTCCGGGGCCTTCACGTCATACGAGTCGAGAGCCGTACGGCTTAGGCTCGGTTCCGATGTGCTCACGAAATCAGTCGTCACGTCGGCGGCAGAGCACAACAGCAAGTCCCCCAAGGAATGTGGGGGCACAGAGCCCGGTTGCAACGGAGCGGGTGGTACGAATGATGGTTGGTGTGCTCGATACCCCGGGCGCACACGGCCCGACATTTAGGAAGGGACATCGTGGCTGAGTACACGCTGCCAGATCTGGATTACGACTACAGCGCCCTGGAGCCCCACATCTCCGGGCAGATCAACGAGATCCACCATTCGAAGCACCATGCCGCTTACGTCGCGGGCGCCAACTCGGCGCTGGCGAAGCTCGACGCCGCGCGCGAGGCCGGCGATCACGCCGCCATCTTCCTGAACGAGAAGAACCTGGCCTTCCACCTGGGCGGCCACGTCAACCACTCCATCTGGTGGAAGAACCTTTCCCCCAACGGTGGCGACAAGCCGGTCGGCGAACTGGCCGCGGCCATCGACGACCAGTTCGGGTCGTTCGACAAGTTCCGCGCGCAGTTCACCGCTGCGGCCAACGGTCTGCAGGGCTCCGGCTGGGCCGTGCTCGGCTACGACACCCTCGGCCAGAAGCTGCTGACCTTCCAGCTCTACGACCAGCAGGCCAACGTGCCGCTCGGCATCATCCCGTTGCTGCAGGTCGACATGTGGGAGCACGCCTTCTACCTGCAGTACAAGAACGTCAAGGCGGACTACGTCACCGCGTTCTGGAACGTCGTCAACTGGGAAGACGCGCAGGAGCGCTTCGCCCGCGCCGTCGGCCAGGCCAAGGGCCTGATCTTCGGCTGAGTTGATTGGCAGCGCCTGCGGCGCTGCGTGTTCGCGGCCCCTTGATGGCTCGCGTCCGAGTGGCCGAGACTCGCGACTTCGTCGCATGCGCTTCGGCCACTCGGACGCGAGCCGGGCCGCGAACTTTAGTGCTCGATCTCGCTTCGCTCGAAAGCTGTGGTGCACCGAGATATTGCGGTGGCAACCGACAGTGGCGACCAGCGGGATGCCTTGGACACGCCCGGGCCGTAGATCAATGTCGGTTCGGCGTGGGGCAAGAGCTTGACCAGCCCGTGGACTGTGTGATTCGTCTGCGGGCTCGTTCGTTTGTCCGGTTAGCACTCTTTGGTACTTGTGTGCCAGGTGATTCGTGGGCCATTCTCGGGAATCCACAGTACGAGGACGGGCAACGCCGCCCCCGGTTCCATGACGGGAGGCACCATGCACACAAATGGACCGATCGGCATCACGCCGTTCCAAGCCCGCGGATCGCTGCGAGGGTTTGTCATCTCCGGCCGTTGGCCGGACACCACCAAGGAATGGGCGCAGGTACTTGTGCTCGCGGTGCGCGTCGCGACCATGCCGGGGCTGCTTGCCACTTCGACCGTATTCGGTGTGCGCGAGGAGCTGCCGGATGACCCGCAGCCGGGCACGGTGGGGTTGGTGCTGGCCGAGGGCACGGTGCTCGGCGCGGAGGCGCTGGCGCCCGGTCGGTTTGCCGATCATGTGCCCGCCGCGCTGTTGATGCTGCATCCGCCCTCGGAAACACGCCCTTCGCTGCCGGAATGCACCGGCGCCGCGTCCGGGTGTGTGCTGCTGCCCGGGGTCCCGCATCTGGGGCTGGAACATCGGGCGGCGTGGGCCGAGACCGAGTCCGACGGCACGGTCACCTCGCTGATCAGCCGGGTGGGACTAGACCCGATCAGTGATCCCGACACTGCGGTTCTGGCTATGCTGCTTGCTGCGTAAGGGCACCCGAAACACGCTACGCGGATCGCCAAACTTATTGTGCGCATTGCGATTTGGCGAAGCAAGAACTTGGCATACCCACGGCAGCCGGGGTACAGTCGACAGCGACGAAGGGGAGTAGCCCGCAATCATGCAGTCGACATACTGACTTGCGGCCACACGGCGCCGCGGGTCCGGCTGTGCGAACCGGCATCGGTCCGGTGGGCGAGACCTTCGGCCTGGACAACCTATTCGTTGTCGGCCGGAGACGTACCCCGATCTCCCGGCCGGCAGGCCGAAGACCCGGGAGTACACATGATCGCCACGATATTGCTGAGTTTCGGCGCATTGTTCCTCGCCGAACTGGGCGACAAATCGCAACTCATGGCCCTGACCTTCTCGCTGCGCTACCGCTGGTGGGTGGTGCTCGGTGGCATCACAGCCGCGAGCATCGCGGTCAATCTGATCGCGGTGGCCGTCGGACATTTCCTCGGGGCGGCGCTGCCGACCGACGTCATCGCCCTCTGCGCCGCAGCCATCCTGATCGCGGTCGGACTGTGGACATTGCGCGAGACCGTCCCGCTTCCAAGTCCTGCCGACGTGTCGGAGCAAGAGGCCGAACCTGCCGCGCATGGTCAGAAGCCCAGTGGAGCCTTTTTCGTGGTGGTGTCGGCCTTCCTGCTGGCCGAACTCGGCGACCGGACCATGTTCGCCACCACCGCGCTCGCGGCCAAGAACAACTGGTTGGGAGTGTGGATCGGATCGGTCATCGGCATGGTCGCTGCGGGCGGGCTCGCTATAGCGGCGGGAATCGTCGTCGGCAAGCATCTGCCCGAACGTGTCATCGGGATCTGCTCCGGGCTGCTGTTCCTCTACTTCGGGTCCGCGACGCTGCTCTCGACGGTCGCACCCGGCATGAGCGGATTTGCCGTGGCGGGGCTTACCACGCTCGTACCAGCGCTGGCCGGAGTTGTGGTGCTGCTGTTCACGCGCGCACGCCGCCCTGTTGCAGCATCGCCGTCCCGTACAGATCACCACTGCGACGGACCAGATCCAGCAGCGGTTCCCGCAGCCCACGAAGTCCGTCCAGATCATCGGCCGCAATTCGAGCCGTGACCATCGCGCTGACCGCGGCCGCCAGGGTCTGACAGGCGAAGCGCTGCTGCTCGTTGCGCGCGCCGAGCACGTCGGCGATCAATGCCACGAACGACTCCTGCAGCAGCGCACGCCGCGCCACCGCCTTGGTGCCCACCGCATAGACCTCGACGAGGAACAGCCTGGCGTAGGCGGGCTGTTCAGCGAGGCCGTCGAGGTAGGCGCCGAGGATGCGGCCCATCCGGTCGGGATCGGGTTCGGCCGATCCACCCTGCCCGGGTTCGTCCGAATCAGCTTGCGGCGCCGCCGCTTCCGCGATACGGGACAGCAACAGTTCGAACGCCCGCTCGTAGGCCGCCTCGAAACAGTCTTCCTTGGAACGGAACTGCTCGTAGAAGGTTTCCCGCGACACTCCCGCACGCTTCAGGACCGACGCGACCGACGTTCCGACATAACCGTTTTCGGCCATCGCCTCGGCCATCGCATGCAGGATCCGCTCGCGCTGCGAGGCGATCACCTGCTCCCTCGGCAGGCCGTGGCGGCCCCGAGGGAGTTGTCGTGCGGTGCTGGGTTCGGTCATTCGGTGACTCCGGTGTTCGGTGGGGCAGGTTGTTCTGGCGCGCTAGGCGGGCCGCTCCATTCTGCTCGGCCGGGCCGGTTGATCAGTGGTGAAGGGTGCCTCTTCGGTGCGGGCGATGTCGAGTGCCTGCGCGACGCCACGACGCAACGCGATGTCGATGACGCGCTGGGCGATCGGCCGCAATGGCAGCGCCACCGCCACCCACCAGGGCGAAACGACCTCACGCTTGCGACGGCGGATGGCCCGCTCGACGGCGTCGATCGCTGGACCCAGCGGGGCGACGCCGGAAACCGTGGAGCGGCCAAGGATGGCTCTGGCGGCCGCGGTACCGAAGCCGCGCGTGGTCATATCGGTGTCGAGTTCGGCGAAGTAAGCGATGCCAACTTTGGCGCCGGTGTGCTTGACCTCGTTGCGCAGCGTGTTGCCCAGAGCCTCCGCCGCGGCCTTCGACGCGCTGTAGGCGCCGGCCAGCGGCAGGTTCACCGCGGCCGCAAGCGACGAGACGATCAGCGCGTATCCGTCCGGATGACAGATGTGCGGCCCCGCGGCGCGCAGCGTGTAGTAGACGCCGAGCACATTCACCGCGAGGGTTTCCTCCATCACCGCCGGATCGCCGCCGAGCAGCGCCAGCTGGCGGGCCACCCCTGCATTGGCCACCACCACATCCAGTCCGCCGAGCTCACTGACCAGCGTGGTCACCACCCGCTCCACCTGCGCGGCGTCCCCGACATCGCAGTAACGCCATGGCGCGTCACCACATTCGCGCGCCACCTCGGCAAGCAGATCGGCCTCCAGCCCCAGTAGCGCCACCTGCGCCCCGCTCGCATGTAGCTGCCGAGCCAGCGCCGCCCCGATACCCCGCGCCGCTCCGGTGATCAAGATCCGCCGACCGGCCACGGGCGCCGGGGAAAACACGTTCATGTCTGCGACGCTACCACCGATGAACACAAATGTTCGCAAATACTTTTCAGCGGCATCAGGGATGAGAGGGTGCCGTGATCCGGCTCTCACGGCGCATTGGCTAGGGTGCAATTGACGAAGGGCCAACTGGCTGTCACGAACGAGAGGACCATCGTGGAGATTTCGGGTTCCGCCGCCATTGTCACCGGAGGCGCATCCGGCCTCGGCGCTGCCACTGCCAAGCGTTTCGCCGATCTGGGTGCCACCGTCTTCGGCCTTGACGTGCCGCAATCGATCGAGCGCGCAGGCGACAACGTGCCGGCGGGTGTCACCCTGATTCCGGCCGACGTCACCAGCAACGACGAGGTTTCCGCCGCAGTCGCCGCGGTCGCCGAGTCCGGCGTGCCGCTGCGCATCGTGGTGAACTGCGCCGGTGTCGGCTGGGCCGGCCGCATCCTGTCCAAGAACGGCCCGCACGACCTGGAGCTGTTCCGCACCGTCATCACCGTGAACCTGCTCGGCACCTTCAACGTCATGCGCCTGGCCGCCGACGCCATCGCCAAGACCGACACCGTCGACGAGTACGGCCAGCGCGGCGTCATCATCAACACCGCCTCGGTCGCCGCGTTCGAGGGCCAGATCGGCCAGATCGCGTACTCGGCCTCCAAGGGCGGCGTACACGGCATGACCGTTCCGGCCGCGCGTGACCTGGCCCAGTTCGGCATCCGCGTGAACACCATCGCCCCCGGCATCATCGACACCCCGATGCTCGCCGGTGTCACCGAGGAGTACCGCAAGGGCCTCGAGGCCAGCGTCCCGTTCCCGTCCCGCCTCGGCCGCCCGGACGAGTACGCGCAGCTCTCGCAGTACATCATCGAGCACGACTACCTCAACGGCGAGACCATCCGCATGGATGGCGCGCTGCGCATGGCGCCGCGCTAAACCCCCCGCACGACGACTACGCGTGGTTCTTCATCCGAAGAGCCACGCGCAGTGTCGTTTTCAGGCTTGCGGCTTGTGACCGATGCCGAGGAAGGCGGTCGTGGACAGTGGCCGGTTCGGCCGGTAGTTCTCTTCGAGGTACGCCTTCATCGAAGCCGAGCGTTCGTCCCACACCTGCTCGCCGACGGTTCGCCGCATCAAGACCAGCGGTGCGCTGCTGCGGACCATGGTCTCCCACATTTCCTCGGCGCTGTCGAAGGAGCACGTGGTGGAGTGCCGCTGAATCGAGACGCCCGCGAAACCCGCCCGCCGCAGCTCGGTCGCGAAGATCTCCGGATTCTCCAGACTGAGGAAATTGGGCTCCGGCTCTTGGATGCTCGGGTCGGCGGCGGCGAAGGCGCCGAACATCATTCGCATGAGCGGCGATTCCGCCACCGACGCCCAGCTCGACACAATGGCGATACCGCCGGGCCGGAGCACCCGGAACAATTCGGCGAATCCCCTGGCCCGTTCCGGAAAGAACATCAGCCCGAACATCGAGAAACCGGCGTCGAATCGGTCATTCTTGAAGGGCAGCGCCTGCCCGTCCCCCACCCGCGCCTCGATATTGTCCTGTCCCGCAACCTTCGCGGCATCGGTGAGCCGTTCGATCATCGGGCCGGAGAAGTCGATGGCCTGCACCTGCGCTACCTGCTCGGCGGCGAGCAGGCTGAGCGTACCCGGGCCGGCGGCGACGTCGACCACGTGCGAATCCGCGGACAATGCGGCCAGTTCGAGCGCGTGTGCGGAGAAGGGCTCCATGATCGCGGGCGCGAATTCAGCGTAACCGTCGGCCACGAGATCCCACGGTTCGGTGTCGGCAAGCGGGTTTCCTGACATGTGAGAGCAGTCCTTTCGATTCGCCCAAGGCTAAAGCCGTCACTCGAAACCCACGAACCTGCGCGAATATCGCTCTGCGCGAAGGTAACCAGCTGCCGCACGATTCGTCCGCGACCGAAGGCCACCGGCAGGGTGGCCTTCGGTCGGTGCGGCGTCAGAGCGTCCGGGTGAGCCGATCGGTGAGGATGTGCGCGAAACGCGCGGGGTCCTTCAGCTCGCCGCCTTCGGCCAGAACCGCTGTGCCGTACAGCAGTTCGGCGGTCTCGGTGAGCTCGGGAACCTTGCCTTCGTCGGCGTCGTCCTTGCGCGTGTCGTAGGCATCGCGCAGGCCGGTGACCAGCGGGTGGGTCGGGTTGAGCTCGAGAATCCGCTTGGTCTCCGGCACCAGCTGCCCCGAGGCGCGGTACATGCGCTCGAGCATCGGAGTGAAATCGAAGACGTCACCAACCAGGCAGGCCGGGGAGGTGGTGAGCCGGTTGGTCAGGCGCACCTCCTTGACGCTGGCGTCGAGAGTCTTGCCAAGCCAGGTCAGCACCTCGGCGAAGTCCTTGTCCTGCTGTTCGCGCAGCGCCTCGGAGGCCTTCTTCTCCTCCTCGGATTCCAGGTCGACCTCGCCCTTGGCGACGGACTGGAACAATTTGCCATCGAACTCCGGCACCGAACCGACCCACATCTCGTCGACCGGGTCGGTGAGGATCAGCACCTCGAGGTCCTTGGCCTTGAAAGCCTCCATGTGCGGCGAGCTTTCGACCTGCTGGCGGGTCTCACCGGTCATGTAGTAGATCGCGTCCTGGCCATCCTTCATCCGCTCGACGTACTGAGCCAAGGTGGTGAGCTCGGTGTCGGACTCGGTGGAGGCGAACGACGAGACCCGCAGGATGGTGTCGCGGTTGTCGGTGTCCGAGAGCAGGCCCTCCTTGAGGACGCGGCCGAATTCCTTCCAGAAGGTCTGGTATTTCTCCTGGTCCTCGGCGCCCTGCAGGTCCTTGACCGTGGACAGCACCTTCTTGACCAAGCGCTTGCGGATCATCTGGATCTGCCGGTCCTGCTGCAGGATTTCGCGAGAAACGTTGAGCGACAGGTCCTGTGCGTCCACCACGCCCTTGACGAAGCGCAGGTACTCCGGCATCAGCTCTTCGCAGTTGTCCATGATGAACACCCGCTTGACATAGAGCTGCACACCGCGCTTGTGCTCGCGGGTGAACAGGTCGAACGGCGCATGCGACGGAATGAACAGCAGCGCTTGGTATTCGAAGGTGCCCTCGGCCTTCATCGGGATGATCTCCAGCGGATCGTCCCAGCCGTGGCTGACGTGCTTGTAGAACTCCTTGTACTCCTCGTCGCTGACATCGCTCTTGGGGCGGGTCCACAGCGCCTTCATGGAGTTGAGGGTCTGGTCCTCGAGAATCGTCTTCTCTGAGGTCTTGGCTTCGCCGCCTTCTTCTCCGCTGTCGTCCTTGATCGTCCGCTCGACCTGCATGCGGATCGGCCAGGCGATGAAGTCGGAGTACTTCTTGACGATCTCGCGGAGCTTCCACTCCTGGGTGTAATCGAAAAGGTGGTCGTCCTCGTCGGCAGGCTTGAGGTGCAGCGCCACCGTGGTGCCCTGGGGCGCCTCGTCGAGGGTTTCGATGGTGTAGGTGGACTGGCCGGTGGACTCCCAGCGGGTGCCCTCGGTCTCGCCGGCCTTGCGGGTGGTCAGGGTGACCTTGTCGGCGACCATGAAGGTCGAATAGAAGCCGATACCGAACTGGCCGATCAGTTCCGCCGGATCTTCTATGGCGGCCGCGGCACCTTTGGCCTCGTTCAGTTTCTTGCGCAGCTCCGCGGTGCCGGATCTGGCGAGGGTGCCGATCAGATCGACGACCTCGGCGCGGGACATACCGATGCCGTTGTCACGGACGGTCAGGATCCGGTTGTCGTTGTCGACCGCCAGCTCGATGCGCAGGTCGGACGTGTCAACGTGCAGATCCTTGTCCCTGTAGGACTCCAGCCGCAACTTGTCCAGCGCGTCGGAAGCGTTCGAGATCAGCTCCCGCAGGAAGGTGTCCTTGTTGGAGTAGACCGAGTGGATCATCAGCTCGAGCAGCTGATGGGTTTCTGCCTGGAACTCGAGTTGTTCGACATGCTCTGTCACGTCGCGATAGTACGACGCCCGAAATCGGCGAGGGCAGGAACCTCCAGGTCCGCGCAATGCCGCACGGGTTCACGCGGGTGCATCCACTCGCGCAACACCATGGTGGCGCGCACATCGTCCTCGTTGTACTGGAGCAATCGCGTGCGCTGGCCCAGGTCCGGCTCGTCCTCGTAACCGACGGCGCGGCGATACCAGCTCATCGACGCCTCGCCGCCTGCCTCGGGATCGCGCCAGGCGAAACCCGCCACCGGCGCGATCTTCTTGAGCCCCTTGCCGTTCGGGCAGATGAACTGGTCGGACACGGCCTGGAACATATCCACCCACTGCGGGCCGTCCACGAACGCGCGCACCTGTTCGACCGTCGGCACCCCGGGACGGCCCGCGAACCGGCGCGCCGACTCATACAGCCACTTGTCCTCGGCGGTACGCGAATAGCAGTAGGCGGCAAAGGTCTTCCCGGCCGCCATGGCCTCGGCCCGCACGGTCATCAACCAGGTCCAGAACTCGACGAAGGAGCGGCCCTCGTCCTCGGTAGGCAGTGGATCCCAGGTGACGAACGGGCGGTACTGCCCGTCGAGCAGCGTGCCCCACAGGTAGGCGCCGTATTCCTGGTAGCTCTCCAGGTCGACATCCACCTCGACGTCCGCGCGGCGCACCCACACCTTGTCGACCCGGCGGACCAGCGGCGCACCGGCCAGCCATGCCCGCGCGGTGACCACGGCCTCGCCGAACGGTCCGTGCTGCCAGTCCTCCGGATCGTCGCCGACCCAGGCCGCCAGATCGTCGATGGTCTCCACGCCGTGCCCGCGCAGCACCTCGGCGCGCGAACCGGGCGCCACCAGGCTCACATCGCGATGTTCGATCAACCAGCCCTCGCAGCTGAGACCGTTTTCGCTCCCCTCCCCTGCGTCGCCGCGGGTCCACCATGGGCACTGCCTGCACTCCGGCACTTTCGAAGGAACGGTGGGAAGCTCGCCGCGCACCACGGCGATCCGATCGGCGTAGCGCCTGTCGTAATCGGCGAGCAGCGGGCCGAGATCGTGCACCAGGATCCGGTCGACGTGATACCCGATCACCCCGCCGAGCAGCGCCGGACTCGCCAGACCGTGGCGCTGCAGCATGCGATAGAGATGGACGAGCCGCTGCTGGTCGCGCGGCTGCTGGCGCAGCTTGCGATGCGGATCGGGTTGCGGATCCCAGTGATACAGATCCGAAGTAGTCGGATGGAAGTCGGCCGGTTCCGGCTGCCGCGGGTCGGTCACCTTGTGATTGACCACGATCACCGGGATGTAGCCGCCCCTGTCGCGGTCGCGCAGGAGGATTTCGGAGCCGCCGCGCCTGCCGGTGTCGGGCTCCTGCGGCAGCAATCCGCCCCAAATGTGTTGTGTGCCCGCCGCACACGCGCGCAGCGTCACCTCGGCACGCTCCCCCGCGCGCAGTGTCGAGTCGATCACCAACCAGCCGTCCGGATCCGCGGCGATCAGCGCATCACGCACCTGGGTCCGGTGCGCAGAGGCGGCCTCCCGGCGCTGCCGGATCCCGGCATCCTCCACCACGCCGGTCAACATTTCCGGATGAGCCGCGTTGAGATGCAAGCGATGACGGCACCCGATCAGCGCCCTGGCATCGACGAAAGCGCGGCGCGCATCGCGCACGTCCGTAGGCCGATCGTCGGCTGTGCCGTCCCGATTGCGGCCCTCGTGATTGCGACCGTCGCGGTCGCCGATGCCCGAATACACGTATGCAGTATGGTCCCTACCCCCGACAACACGGTGAACCGCATGACACAACGTGCATCACAGGCAACAGCAGATTTGACGCCGACTCCCCCGCCCAGCGCTTGTCTTACGAGCGACGTTCGCGTTCGGCTCGCATTCGGGGCCGCGAACACGCAGCGCCGCAGGCGGTGCAAAATGTCACCGTATAGGGTAGCGACAAACCGTGTGACATGGGCGGACGGGCGTTCCCCGACGTCGTACTGCCATGGCAAACCAGCATGACGGAGGGCCTTCGATGGGGTTGTTCACGAAGCGCAAGCGGCGGCCGAGCCGCAGGGCCGAGGCGAAGGCACTCAAGCACAAGGCCGCGATGGAGGCCAAACTCGGCGCCAAGAACGATCGCAAGGCCCGCCGCGCGGAGGCCCGCACCCAGCGCAAGGTCGCCAAGGCACAGATCTCCACACTGCAGGCCGAAGAGAAGGCCGCACTGAAGCTGGCCGCGAAGGCCGAGCGTGATCCGTTCAGCGCGGGCCAGGTGCGCAAGTACCTCGGGGTGGCTCGCGTGCTCGTGCCCGTCCTTGCACCGCTGGCCTACCGTGGCGCGACCTTCATTCGCGGCCGGATCGATAGCCGCCGGGCCCATCAGTTGGGCATCGGCATCGAACAACTCGGCGATTTCAGTGGCCACGGCGCTCGGCTGCAGGCCCGTATCACCAATACCGAAGGGGCACTTGGCAAGATCGGCGACAGCAAGGGCGCCGATGGCAAGGCATTCGTCGCCGCCACGAAGGATCGGCTCGGCAGCCTGACCGCCGCCGTGCGGACCGCGGAGCAGATGCCGGCACCGCGCCGTCGCGCCGTGCACGCGTCGATCTCGAACGAGTTGTCCGGGATCGAGGCGGATGTCCTGGCGCGCCTCGGCGTGAACTGACCTCAGCGATCGCGATGCGCCCGAGACCGAGCATCGGCCTCCGTGGCTGCCTGGTCGGCGTCATGGTCGGCGCATTCGCCGTGGCCGCGCACGGCGCGGCGGGCGGTTGTTATCCGACCTCGACGGAGGCGGCGCTGGTGCTGCTCGTCGCGGCGGTGGCGGGGTACGCGGCGGCCACGTTGTCTCTCGCGCGCGGTCCCGCGGGCCTGCTCGGCTTTCTCGCGGCCGGACAACTCGCCGGCCACTGCGCACTGTCCGGATTGCTCGGCCACGGCCACAATTCGGGCGCAGGCGCTCTCGCGCATCTGTCGGCCGCCGCGCTGCCCGCCGATGGAATGCTGGCCGCGCACTTCATCGCGACGCTCGGCGGCGCCGCGCTGATTCTGCTGGCCGAACGGCTCTATGCCATGGCCTCCAGCGTGATCCGAGCGGTCCTTGCCGAGCCCGGCCGCCCTCGAATCACCGGCGCGGCCCGTTGGTCCGATCGCGGCCTGCGGGGCTGCCGCTTTCATCCGAACCGCGCGATCGGTCCGCGCGCGCCACCGGTGCCCGCCTGAACCGCTCGCACCAATTCCTTTCGGACAGAAAGTGTTTCATCCCATGTGTAGTTTCATTTCGCGTGCCTCCTGCACGTCCGTTGCCGCGGCGGGCCTGGTCCTGCTCACCGCTGGCACCGCCGCCGCACACGTCACCGCCGATGCACCCGGCGCTGCGCAGGGCGGATATTCGGTGGTCACCTTCCAAGTGCCGACCGAATCGGAGACCGCCGGTACCACGGCACTCACCGTCACCCTCCCCAACCTGAAGAGTGCGCGTACCGAACCCATCGCCGGGTGGACGGCCAAGGTGGATCACAACGACAAGTCGGAGGCCACCGCCGTCACCTGGACCGCCGACCCCGGCGCCCCCGGTGTCGGGCCCGGCCAGTTCCAGCGGTTCGCAATTTCGGTCGGCCCGCTGCCGACCCAGGGGAACGTCGGTTTCCCGGCCAAGCAGACCTACAGCGACGGCAAGATCGTCAGCTGGGATCAGCCGATGGGCAGCGACGGATCGGAGCCGGAGCACCCGGCACCGATGCTCACCCTCGCGGCGGCAGGCAAAGACGGCGGCCACAATCACGGGTCGGCCACTGGCGCCTCAAATCACGCGACCGACGAGGCCGACGACAACACCGCCCGCTGGCTCGGCGGCATCGGCCTCGCGCTCGGCCTACTCGGCGTCGCGCTCGGCGTCGGCAATGTGATCCGGGCGCGGCGCTCGTGACCGGCCACTCGACGCGACGCCTGCTCACCGCGCTCGTCGCGGGTCTACTGTTCACCGGCTTCGGCCTCGCGGCGGCCGGTACCGCCGCCGCGCACTCGTCGCCGGTCGGCAGCGTGCCCGCGGACGGATCCAGCGTCGATGTCAGCCCCGGACGCGTCAGCATCACCTTCAACGAAGCGCTGCAGACGAGCTTCCCGGCACTCACCCTGGTCGGGCCGGACGGCAATCTGTGGTCCAAGGGCACGCCGACCGTCGACGGGGCGACCGTCAGCGTCGATGTCGGCGAGCTGGGGCCGGTCGGCGTCTACCGGATCGGATACCGGGTGACCTCCGCCGACGGACATCCGGTCAAGGGTGAGCGGACGTTCACCCTCACCAAAGCGGGCACGGGCACGCCCGGTCCCAAGCCCGGCGCCCAGAACGGCTCCGGCGATGACGGCGGCTCCAACGGAATTCCGTTGTGGGTGTTCATCGTCGGTGCGGTAGTGCTGTTCGGCGGCGGCCTCGCGTTCGCCCTGTTCGGCGGCAGGAGTCGGAAACAACAGTGAGCGGTACGACGACCGGCGGCCGGGACGCGCGGGCGCTGCTGCTGGTCGTCCCGGCCGGCCTGCTCGGGGTGGCGATCGCCTGGGCGCTGGACATCCCGGTGCCGATGCCGACAGAGGGCGGCGTCCGGGTGATCGCGGACGGCACCGGTGCGACGGTGCTCGGCCTGGCCGCGTTGCCGCGTCTGTATGCGCGGCTGCGGCCACCGTGGCGGCTGCTGGCCGTGCTGGCCGGGATCTGGTGCGCCGCGGAGTTCGCGGTGCTCGCCTTCGAGGCCGCCGCAGTCGTCGGCGTTTCGATGAGTCGGCTGGATGGGGGCCGGTTCGGCGCCTATCTTGTCGACGTCAGCGGCGGGCAGGTCGGTATCGCCATCCTGGTCGGCACCGGTGCGGTCGCCTGCTATTCGGCGCTGGCCTTCCGGCGACCCGACACCGCGTCCACCGATCTGGTGCTGGTCTTCACGGCGGTGGCGCTGGCGCTGCGGCCGATCACCGGGCACATGTCGCAGCAACCGTTCGGTTCGGTGCTCGGCGCGGTGCACGCGCTGGCGGCGGCGGCTTGGTTCGGGTTGCTGGTCGCGCTGGCGCTGGTGGTGCGCACCCGCGGCGAATGGGCAGCGGCACTACCCCGCTATTCCGCTCTGGCACCGCCGCTGATCGCGACGGTGGCGAGCACCGGACTCGTCAACGGACTGGTGCGCCTCGGCGGGTTGACGCCGTTCGTCACTACCGGCTACGGCCGCATCCTGCTCGCGAAAACCCTTGTGCTGCTTGGCTTGCTGGCCCTGGGCTGGTGGTGGCGGCGGACCTGGGTGCAGCGCGCCGCGGACCATCGGATGAACGCCGACGCGTCGCTGCGACGGGCGGTGCTGGAGGTAATTGTGATGGCGCTGGCGTTCGGGTTGGCGGCCACCCTGGCCGTCACAGCGTGAGCAGGCCGGTCAGCCAACCCGCAGTTACAGTCACTTCATGACCAGAGCTGAGCACCGGCGACTTGTCCGACCGGCTCCACACCGAGGAAGCTGGGTATATGGCTGAACGCACCACACCGACTTTCGCGCAGCGGATCGGCTATGTCTTCGGACGCACGCTGCCGGAGGCGATGTCGGAGTGGGTGCTCAACGATCTGACCGGTCCGGGCGCGGCGCGCCGCTATCTCATGCGGTTTCTGCTCCCGGTCACACCGGTCCTCCTGCTGCTACTGCTGGTGCCTGGCCCGAAATGGATAGGCCTTGCGATGATGGCGCTGCTGTATCTGCCGCTGATCTATTTCACGGTGGCGCTGATGTATGTGTACCGGCGCAGCCGTCTGGTCAAGCACGGCCTCGATCCGGCCCTCGCGGATTCGGATGCCAGGCGCCGCGGCGCGGCCGAGCGGGAGGCCTACGAACGCCGCCACGGTCGCGCCTGAAGTTTGCTGATTCCCACTCAGTCGAGGCTGGCGGTGATTTATACCACAGGCATAGCCTATAGATATGAATACCCCCACATTAAGGCAGCGGATCGCCTATGATCTGGGCCGCGAGCTCCCCGAGGAGCTACACGAGTGGGTTATCCGCGACCTCGTGGGACACGGGGCCATGGACCGCTATCTCGTCCGGTTTCTCGGACCGAGCATCCCGTTCTTCGCCCTGGTACTGCTTTTCCCGGGCCCGATGCCGCTCAAGATCGGCATCATCGTGATGATGATCGTTCCGATGGTCATCTTCACGGTGGCGCTCAGCTATGTATGGCGTCGCTTCCGGCTGGTCCAGCACGGTTTGAACCCGGAACTGGTCGACCACACCAAGTTCACCGAACACGATCGGGAGCTCTACGAGATGCGGTACGGGCACCGATAGCGATCGAGCCCACACCGGGTATACGCCTGCCCGAAATCCCTTCGATCATCTTTTAAGCTGACACAGTGACCGAATCGAAGAAAGTTGCCACCGCTGATCTGGCCGACGAAATCGGCCCCGAGATTCGTAGCTGCGACACGCAGTTCATCCAGTTCGGCGGCCACCTGACCTTCTCCGGGCGGATCACCACAATTCGCTGCTTCCAGGACAACCTGCTAGTCAAGCAAACGCTGAGTGAACCGGGCAACGGCGGTGTGCTCGTCGTCGACGGCGGCGCGAGCGTGCACACCGCGTTGGTCGGCGACATCATCGCAGGACGCGGCGTGGCCAATGGCTGGGCGGGGGTCATCGTCAACGGCGCCGTGCGCGACTCGGCGATCCTGCGCACCATGGAGATCGGGCTCAAGGCGCTGGGCACCAACCCGCGCACGAGCACCCAGACCGGTTCGGGCGAGCACGATGTCCCCGTCGAGTTCGGCGGCATCACCTTCACCCCCGGTGACATGCTCTACAGCGACCACGACGGTGTCGTGGTCCGCGCCGAGGATTGACCGAGCGAATGGTCAAACCCCTGCTACGCGTGCCCGGTGACCTGCGATGGTAACCACGTCGCCGGGGTGCAACTGGCGGCCGCGCCGTAGCTCCACCTCGTCGTTCACCCGGACCAACCCGGAGGCGATAACCGTCTTGGCCTCCGAGCCGGATTCGATCAGGTTGGCCAGCTTGAGGAACTGGCCGAGTCGAATGACGTCGTCATCGATCGGCACATCGACTGGATCGGACATGGATACATCCTTACCCTGCGAGTGTGCCGCACGAAACGCCAACCCCCATCGTGAAGACTGACACGCATGCCCGACGCGCCCGGAACCGACATGCCCGGGCGGTCTTGGAGCACCGAGACGGCGGCACCGTACACACTGGTTCTGTGACTTCCACGCACACCGGGCACCACACGGACACCGAACCACCCGTAGACAGACCGATCCCACCCGTCCCGCACCGCGGACACGGACGGTTCAGGGAGGTCCCGCACATCGCGGGCATGGTCCTCGGCGTGTTCGCCGTGCTGTGTTTCCTGTGGAGTCTTTCGCCGGGGCTGCGCTATGTGACACATGTGCCACGCCACTATGTCGACGCCTACTACTTCGACACACCGGACACGAACCTGATGTGGGCGCTCGTCGTCGGCCTGCTGGCTGGTGCGCTGGCCAGTCGGAAACGCATCGCCTGGTGGCTGCTCATCGGCTATCTCGCCCTGTACACGCTGTCGAATATCGTCGACTTCACCAACTCCGGCGATATCAATGCCCTGGTGGCGATGGGGGTGCACCTCGTCGCGATCGGCGTGCTGATCGCCGCATGGCGCGAGTTCTACACCAAGGTGCGCCGCGGCGCGGGCCTCAAGGCGTTGGGTGTGCTGCTCAGCGGTCTGGCGGTCGGCTGCCTGCTCGGCTGGGGCCTGGTGGAGCTGCTCCCGGGCTCGCTGCCGAAGGGGGCGCAGCGGCCCGCCTGGGCGATCTATCGCGTGACCGCGGCGGTGCTGGTCGACAACGAACACTTCGACGGCCACCCACGCCCGTTCGTGAATTTCCTGCTCGGCCTGTTCGGCGCGATCGCACTGTTGGCCGCCGTGGTCATCCTGCTGCGTTCGCAGCGCGCGGCCAACGCGATGACCGGGACCGACGAATCCGCGATCCGTGGACTTGTGGAACGCTCCGACGTGGAGGATTCGCTCGGCTACTTCGCCACCCGGCGCGACAAGGCGGTGGTGTTCGCACCGAGCGGCAAGGCGGCGGTCACCTATCGCGTTGAACTCGGCGTCTGCCTCGCCAGCGGGGACCCGGTCGGGATCAGGGAGGCGTGGCCGCAGGCGATCGACGCGTGGCTGCGGCTGGCCGACCAATTCGGCTGGGCGCCGGCGGTCATGGGCGCCAGCGAGATCGGCGCCACTGCCTACCGGCGGGCCGGGCTTTCCGCGCTGCGCCTCGGCGACGAGGCCATCCTCGATACCCGGACGTTCTCGTTGGCCGGACCCGAGCTGAAGCAGGTCCGCCAGGCCGCGAACCGGTTGCGCAAGAACGGCATCACGGTGCGGATCCGCAGGCAGCGCGAGATCCCGCGCGAGGAGATGGCGCAGGTGATCGCCCGCGCGGACGCCTGGCGCGACACCGAGACCGAGCGCGGATTCTCGATGGCGCTCGGCCGGCTCGGCGATTCGCTCGACGGTGACTGTCTGTTGGTGGAGGCGGTCAACGGTCAGGGTCGCGTGCTCGGCATGCTCTCGTTGGTCCCGTGGGGTCACACCGGCGCGTCGCTGGAGCTGATGCGCCGAGATCCCAAGGGCCCCAACGGGGTCATGGAATTGATGATCTCCCAGTTGGCGCTGACCTCCGAGCAGCAGGGCATCACGAAGGTGTCGCTCAACTTCGCCGTGTTCCGGTCGGTGTTCGAGGAGGGCGGGCGCATCGGCGCCGGGCCGGTCCTGCGGCTGTGGCGCGGTGTGCTGCTGTTCTTTTCGCGATGGTGGCAGCTGGAGGCGCTGTACCGGTCGAATGTGAAGTACCAGCCGCACTGGGTGCCCCGGTTCTTCCTGTTCGAGGAGCGCAGGCAGCTGCCGCGGGTCGCGGTGGCCAGTGCACTGGCCGAGGGCTTCCTGCCGCGATTCGGCAAGGAACCCGATACCGCGATCCACACCGGTGCCTACAGCGCGGTACCGCCGACGCTGACCGGGCTGCACGACGACGGCAGCCCGCCGGATCCGACCGACACCGTGACCGCCGAACGGCAGCACCGGCGCCCCGAGCAGGTGCGGGTGCGGATGGACAAGCTGGCCCGGCTCACCGACGCCGGTGTCGAGGCCTATCCCGTGGCCTATCCGCCGACCCACACCGTCGCCGACGCTCGCCACTCCCCGCGCGGCACCACCGTCCGGGTGTGCGGCAGGCTGCTGCGCATCCGCGACTACGGCGGGGTGATCTTCGCGGTGGTCCGGGACTGGACCGACGACATCCAGCTGGTGATCGACCGCGACCGGGTCGGCGCCGAACACAGCGCCGAATTCACCGAATTCTTCGACCTCGGTGACCTGATCGAGGTCAGCGGTCAGATCGGGCGCAGCCGCCGCGGCGAACTCTCGCTACTCGCCGCGGACTGGCGGATGATCGGCAAGTGCCTGCATCCGTTGCCGGATAAGTGGAAGGGGCTGTCCGATCCCGAGGCGAAGGTGCGCCAGCGCTACGTCGATATGGCGATCAACCCCGAGACCCGCGAGGTGTTGGCCAAACGCAGCGCGGTGCTGCGCTCGCTGCGCGACACGTTGACCACCTGGGGATATCTCGAGGTGGAGACCCCGATCCTGCAGCAGGTGCACGGCGGCGCCAACGCCACTCCGTTCCTCACCCACATCAGCGCCTACGACCTCGATCTCTACCTGCGGATCGCGCCCGAGCTGTATCTCAAGCGGCTGTGCGTCGGCGGCATGGAGAAGGTGTTCGAACTTGGCCGCACCTTCCGCAACGAGGGTGTGGACTTCAGCCACAATCCGGAATTCACCATTCTCGAGGCGTACGAAGCGCACAGCGACTACGAGCGGATGATGCACGTCAGCCGTCAGCTCATCCAGAACGCCGCCATGGCGGCCAATGGTGCGATGGTGGCGATGCGGCCCAAGCCGGACGGCTCGGTCGAGCAGGTGGACATCTCCGGCCAATGGCCGGTGAAGACCGTGCACGGTGCGGTATCCGAGGCGCTCGGCACGGAGATCACGCCGGAAACCGACCTGGAGCAACTGCGAGAGCTGTGCGACAAGGCGCACGTGCCCTACCAGCACGGCTGGGACGCCGGGCAGGTGGTGCTGGAAATGTACGAGCACCTGGTGGAGTCTCGCACCGAGGAGCCGACCTTCTACATCAACTTCCCCACCTCGGTATCGCCGCTGACCAGGGCGCATCGCAGCATTCCAGGTGTCACCGAGCGCTGGGACCTGGTTGCATGGGGCGTCGAGCTCGGCACCGCATACAGCGAACTCACCGATCCGATCGAGCAGCGCCGCAGGCTCACCGAGCAGTCGATGCTGGCGGCCAACGGCGATCCGGAGGCGATGGAACTCGACGAGGACTTCCTGCAGGCGCTCGAGCACGCGATGCCCCCAACCGGCGGATTGGGGATGGGTGTGGATCGAATCGTCATGCTGATCACCGGGCGCAGCATCCGCGAGACGCTGCCCTTCCCGCTGGTGAAACCGCGCTGATCGTGAAGCCGCGCTGATCGGGGTTCGATAGATGTTCGGTCGACACCGCGAAGGCTTCACATCGGACGAATCGGACAGTTACCCTTGTTCACTCGATGGAGGAGTCCGAGACACGAGATGGGGATCGAATATGCATCTTGAACTGCTGACGAACGCGAGCCTGCTGGACACCCACGTGTGGGCGAGTCCGGACGTGTGGACCGCGGCGTTGGACTACGAGGCCAAGAAAAAGAGCCGTCGCGGGGGCGCCGGCCTCATCATCGGCGGCATTTGCTGTCTGCTCGTAGTCGCGCTGATCATCTTCGGCATCTACAAGCTGGTCAACCGCAACAAGCAGTAGCCGCCCAACCAGCCGCCGCCATACGGCCAGTAGTACGTATCGATACGAACGGCCCGGTTCGCAGGTCGCGAACCGGGCCGTTTCATGTCTTCGGACTACTCAGGCGGTAGGTACTCAGGCGGTAGGTACTACAGCGCGGTGCGCTCGGCGGTCACTTCGGCGTCGAGCAACTGCTCGTCGTCGAGATCGGCTGCGGCGCCGTCGCTTCCGTGACCGTGCCGGTTCGGCGGCACCGACTTCAGCACGACCACCGCCACCACCAGCGCGGCGACAACCAGTGCGGCGACAACCAGTGCGGCGACAACCAGTGCGGCTCCCACCCAGAACGCGAGGTGGAATCCGCGTCAGCGCGGGCGCGGTGCCGTGCGCCAGCAGATGCTCGATCTTGCTCGCCGACAGCGTGGCGAGCACGGCGTGCGCGCCGCCATAGGCGGGCCGGGGTTTCACCGCCCCGCCCTGCCGAGAGCGGGCGCCGACGATACGGCAGAGTGGGCTGTGTGCAGTTGATTCTCGTGCGTCACGCCCAGCCACGTCGCGTGCTGAACACCGACAGCCCCGCCGATCCCGAACTGGCCGCCGTCGGACGCGAGCAGGCCGAGCGGGTGCCCGCGGCGCTGAGCCATCATCGGATCAGCCGGGTGGTGAGCAGTCCGCAGCGGCGGGCGCGCGAGACGGCCGCACCGACCGCGACCAAGCTGGGTCTCGACGTCGAAATCATGGATGATCTGGCGGAATACGATCGTGACCTGCCCGCCTACATTCCGATCGAGGACGCCAAGGTCGAGTTCCGCGACGCCTACGAGCGGATCAAGGCGGGCTACCTACCCGAGCAGATCGACGCCGACGCCTTCATCCCCAGGGTCCGCTACACCGCCATCGAGATCGTCGCGGCCACCGATCCCGCTGATACGGTGGTGGTTTTCGCGCACGGCGGCGTGATCAATGTGCTCCTGCAGGAGGTGCTCGAGCTGCGGCGACCGCTGACCTTCCCGATCGACTACTGCTCGATTACCCGAATTCTGTACTCCCGCACCGGCCACCGCACCGCGGCCACTATCAATGAGAACGGGCACGTCTGGGATCTATTGCCGCGCAACATCGCTCCACCAGCCTGAGCGACTGGTCTGCGTCTCCCGGCCACTCACAGACACTTGCCAGGCGGATCGCACCACAGTCCCAGTGACGGGGCCTTCTATGGAACCGGTGAGCCGCTACACCGCGACTCACGGTTCGAGAGAAGGGAATTCCGTGTTGCTCCCCAAGACATCGACTCCGTTCAGGCGTCGCATGGCCCGTGTGGCGGTGGCCGGCATGTTGGTCACTGTTCCGCTCGCCACTCTGGCGGTCACCGCGTCCGCCCAGACCCCGGACACGTCCAACACCATCCAGCTCCAGTCGGTATCGGACGGTTTCTGGCCACAAGGTAACGACAACGATGGACACCCGCGTGGGGATGGCCGGGATGGCCGGGATGACAACGGGCCGCGCCATGACCAGGGCGACCACCGGGGCCCCGACGTCCCTGATTTCCACCGGCTCCTGCCGCCGACCGGCTCGGGATAAACTACTAAGCACCAATAGGGAAGGCCCTCTCACCACGGTGAGGGGGCCTTCGCTGTTATTCGACCGAAAGATCAGGCCATGCCCGCGATCCAGTTGTGCATCCAGGAGATGGCGGTCTGGCCGCCGCCCACCGAGTAGCTGCCGTAGACCGTGTGGGCCTGCGACATGTAGAACTGCTCCAGTTCCTTGGCCCGCGCCTCATTCGCGGAATCGGTGAGCTGCGACTGCAACAGCGGCACACCGCCACGCGCCATCAGGTCGTTCATGATGGCGCCGGCCTCGAGCTGGTAGCGCCAGACGTTCGCCGGGTTCGGGTCCGAGCTCTGGGCCAGGAAGCCGGCGAACCGGGTCACGAAGTCGTCGGACGCTGTGGCGCAGTAGAGATCGTCCGTGGCGCAGATGGTCCGGGTGCGGTCGCTGACCCACCCGAATCCGCCGACCCGGGGACCACCGGCACCCGCGCCCGCGGCAGGCGGGCCGACCTGCACATCGGTGGGCGAACGGCGCGGATCGGAGATCAGGCCGACGCCGGCGATCCGGTCCGGCGGGACGACACCGTGGCCGGTGCCGATCTCGGCCGCGAGGTCACCGGCGGCATCCGCGCCCTGGCTGTAGCCGACCAGCGCGATCTTGGTGGCGCCGCAGCGCGCCGCCATCGCACCGACCATGCCGCGGGCGTTGTCGGTGGCTTCCTTCTTCGACGCGCCGTAGACGTCGCCCTCCCACGGGAAGGCGGTCGCGGCATAGGTCACGTAGTCGACGTCCACCGAGGCGGGCAGACCGTTGGTGACGCCGGAGAGCATGCCGGGGTGCGGAGTCTTGTCGTGACCGGTCTCCCACGTACCCGGGATCGCCACCACGTACAGGCTCGGGCATCCCGGAGCCGCCGTTACGGAACCGCTACCGAATACCAATCCAGATGCCATCGCCGCGCACGCACCGAAGGCCGCGGCAACCTTCTTCAACTGCATACTGCTCCAGTTCAAAACTTTGCCCTCGCGGGGCATCCCGAGTTGTCGCTACTCATGCTGACCTCGACGGATGTCGTTCCAGTGCACGTCGGGTCAATGCAAATTACCCGACAATACGACGTGCGCTACGCCATCCGAATCCGAAGATCCGAGGCACATCGAAGATCACAATATAGCCACAAACTCGCTCACGCCATTCGGACCCCGATGCGTGTCCGATTTCCGCCCTACCAAAATCCACGCCGCCCATCCCTTTGCCCGGATATCGCCGAACGCCGCAGCCGCTGCGGCAAACGTCTGGCACATGACAAAGGCGCCTGTGGACAAGTTATCCACAGGCGCCTTCCGCTCCGGTAAGAGGCGGGTTTTTGTCAGCGCTGAGCGACCATTGTCGGGGTGATCGGCGCCGGGAGGGCGGTTTCGCCTTCCAAGAACTTGTCGACGGCCGACGCGGCCGCGCGACCCTCGGCGATGGCCCAGACGATCAAGGACTGGCCGCGGCCCATGTCACCGGCGACGAAGACACCGGGGATGTTGGTGGCCCAGTTCTTGTCGCGCTGGACGTTGCCGCGCTGGTCGTAGCCGACGCCGAGATCGGTGAGCAGACCCGGCTTCTCGGGGCCGGTGAAGCCCATGGCCAGCAGGACCAAGTCGGCTTCGAGGGTGAATTCGGTGCCTTCGACCTTTTCGAAGCGGCCGTTGACCATCTTGACCTCATGCGCGTCCAGACCGGTGACCTTGCCGTCGGCGCCGACGAAGCGCTCGGTGTTCACGGAGAACACCCGCTCGCCGCCCTCCTCGTGCGCCGAGGACACTCGGTACATGAGCGGGTAGGTCGGCCACGGGGTGGAGGAGGCACGCTCCTGCGGCGGACGCGGCATGATCTCGAACTGGTGAATGCTCGCCGCGCCCTGACGGTGCGAGGTGCCGAGGCAGTCCGCGCCGGTGTCGCCGCCACCGATGATGACGACCTTCTTGCCGTTGGCGTGGACCGGCGGCAGGCCGTCGGCGTCGGCGACGTCGTCACCGAGCTGAACCCGATTGGACCACGGCAGGAATTCCATCGCCTGGTGGATGCCGTCCAGGTCACGACCCGGGATCGGCAGGTCACGGGCGAGGGTCGCGCCACCGGCAAGCACCACCGCGTCGAACTGCTCGCGCAGCTGCTCGGCGGTGATGTCGATACCGACGTTCACACCGGCCTTGAAGATGGTGCCCTCGGCCTCCATCTGCGCGATCCGGCGGTCGATGAAGCGCTTCTCCATCTTGAATTCCGGGATGCCGTAGCGCAGCAGACCGCCGATGCGGTCGGCCCGCTCGAACACGGTCACGGTGTGGCCCGCGCGGGTCAGCTGCTGCGCCGCGGCCAGACCGGCCGGACCGGAACCGACTACGGCGACCTTCTTGCCGGTCAGACGGGTCGGGTAGACCGGGGTCACCCAGCCCTCGTCGAAGGCGTTCTCGATGAGCTCGACCTCGACCTGCTTGATGGTGACCGGATCCTGGTTGATGCCGAGCACACACGATGACTCACACGGCGCCGGGCACAGCCGCCCGGTGAACTCCGGGAAGTTGTTGGTCGCGTGCAGCCGATCGATGCCCTCACGCCACTGACCCTTGTAGACCAGGTCGTTCCACTCGGGGATCAGGTTGCCGAGCGGACAGCCGTTGTGACAGAACGGAATACCGCAGTCCATACACCGGCTGGCCTGACGCTGCAGGGTCTCGTGCGCCAAACCCTCCTCGTAGACCTCTTTCCAGTCCATCAGACGCAGCGGAACCGGACGACGCGTCGGCAGCTCCCGCTTGGTGTGCTTCAGAAATCCCTGCGGGTCAGCCACGAGCTGCCTCCATAATCGCCTCGTCGACATCCTTGCCGCTCTTCTCAGCTTCGGAGATCGCGAGCAAAACCTTCTTGTATTCGCGCGGCATGACCTTCACGAAGTTGTTCACCTGCTGCGACCAATCGCTCAGAATGCGTTCGGCGACAGCGGAACCCGTCTGGTCACGGTGCTGGGTGATGATGTCGTGCAGCCAGGTGAAGTCGTCACCGGACAGCTGCTCGACGGCGTCGGCCTGCTCGGGGTTGAGCTTGGCCTCGAAGGTGCCGTTCGGATTATAGACGAACGCGACACCACCGGACATACCGGCGCCGAAGTTGCGGCCAGTCTCGCCCAGGATGACCACCCGACCACCGGTCATGTACTCACAGCCGTGGTCGCCGACACCCTCGACCACCGCGAGGGCGCCCGAGTTACGCACGGCGAACCGCTCGCCGACGACACCGCGGATGAACGCTTTGCCGCTGGTGGCGCCGAACAGGATCACGTTGCCCGCGATGATGTTCTCTTCCGCCACGAACTCGGCCGGTGCGTTCAGGGACGGGCGCACCACCATGTGCCCGCCGGAAAGTCCCTTGCCGACATAGTCGTTCGCGTCGCCCTGCACCCGCAGCGTGATGCCAGCGGGCACGAAGGCGCCGAAGCTGTTGCCTGCCGAGCCGGTGAAGGTGATGTCGATGGTGTCGTCGGGCAGGCCCGCGCCACCGTAGAGCTTGGTCACCTCGTGGCCGAGCATGGTGCCGACGGTGCGGTTCACGTTCGTGATCTTGGTTTCGAACTTCACCGCCTGGCCACGCTCGAGCGCGTCCCGGCTCTGCGTGATCAACTGCTGGTCCAGTGCCTTGTCCAGGCCGTGGTCCTGCGTCTTGGTGCAGCGACGATCCTGGCGCATGAACGCCGTCTCGACATCGTCGAGGATCGGCGACAGGTCCAGCTTGCTGGCCCTGAAGTGCTGCTTGGCCTTGGTGGTGTCGAGCATGTCTACCCGGCCGATGGCCTCGTCCAGTGTGCGGAAGCCCAACTGCGCCAGCAGTTCCCGGACCTCTTCGGCGATGAACAGCATGAAGTTCTCGACGAATTCAGGCTTGCCGGTGAAGCGTTCGCGCAACACCGGGTTCTGCGTCGCGACACCAACGGGGCAGGTGTCGAGGTGGCAGACCCGCATCATGATGCAGCCCGAGACCACCAAAGGCGCGGTGGCGAAACCGAATTCCTCGGCACCGAGCAACGCGGCGATCATTACGTCGCGGCCGGTCTTCATCTGGCCGTCGACCTGCACGACGATGCGGTCGCGAAGTCCGTTGAGCAGCAACGTCTGCTGAGTCTCGGCCAGGCCGAGTTCCCACGGACCACCCGCGTGCTTGAGCGAGGTAAGCGGCGAGGCGCCGGTGCCACCGTCGTGACCCGAGATCAGCACCACGTCCGCGTGTGCCTTCGACACACCGGCCGCGACGGTGCCGACACCCGGCTCCGCAACAAGTTTCACGTGAATCCGCGCCTGCGGGTTCGCGTTCTTCAGGTCGTGGATCAGCTGCGCCAGATCCTCGATCGAGTAGATGTCGTGGTGCGGCGGCGGCGAGATCAGGCCGACGCCCGGCGTCGAGTGCCGCACCTCGGCGATCCACGGGTACACCTTGTGCGCCGGAAGTTGGCCGCCCTCACCTGGCTTCGCGCCCTGCGCCATCTTGATCTGGATGTCGGTGCAGTTGGTCAGGTAGTGCGCGGTCACGCCGAAGCGGCCGGAAGCCACCTGCTTGACCGCACTGCGCCGCCAGTCGCCGTTCTCCTCCGGCTCGAAGCGCGCGGGGCTTTCGCCGCCCTCACCCGAGTTCGACCGGCCGCCGAGGCGGTTCATCGCGATCGCGAGGGTCTCGTGCGCCTCCGAGGAGATGGAGCCGTAGCTCATCGCGCCGGTGGAGAACCGCTTGACGATCTCGCCGGCCGGCTCGACCTCGTCGATCGAGATCGCGGCGCGGCTGGTGGTGTTGAACTTGAACAGACCGCGCAGCGAGGCCAACCGCTCGGACTGATCGTCGACCAGCTTGGTGTACTCCTTGAAGATCGAGTACTGACCGCTGCGGGTGGCGTGCTGCAGCTTGAACACGGTGTCCGGGTTGAACAGGTGGTATTCACCCTCGCGTCGCCACTGGTATTCGCCGCCGACCTCGAGCTCGCGGTGCGCGCGCTCGTTGCGGTTCTCCAAGAACGCGATGGTGTGCCGTCCGGCCACATCGGCGGCGATCTCGTCCAGCCCTATGCCGTCCAGATGCGAGCGCAGGCCGGTGAAGTACTCGTCCACCAGCTCCTGCGACAGGCCGATCACCTGGAACAGCTGCGCGCCGGTGTAGGAGGCCAGGGTGGAGATGCCCATCTTGGACATCACCTTCAGCACGCCCTTGCTGGCGGCCTTGTTGTAGTTCGCGACCGCCTTGCGGTAGTCGGCGGCCAGGTCACCGGTGCTGCCGGGCAGGTCGAGCGCGCCACGCTCGAGCATGTCCTCGATGGTCTCGAAGGCCATATACGGGTTGATCGCGCCTGCCCCGAAGCCGACCAGCATGGCCATGTGGTGCACCTCGCGGGCGTCACCAGTTTCCACGACGAGGCCGACCATGGTGCGCGTACGCTCGCGAACCAGGTGGTGGTGCACCGACGAGGTCAGCAGCAGCGACGGGATCGGCGCCAGCTTTTCGTTGGACTCACGGTCGGACAGCACGATGATCCGCGTGCCGCCGTCTATGGCCGCCGACACCTGGGTGTTGATCGCCTCGAGCGCCTTGCGAAGTCCCTTGCCGCCCTTGGCGACCGGGTACAGACCGCGCACGACCACCGAACGCAGCTGGGGCTGCGAGCCGTCGTCGTTGATGTGCACCAGCTTGGACAGCTCGTCGTTGTCCAGAATCGGCGACTCGGCACTGATCTGCTTGCAGGACTCGGGGCTCGGGTGCAGCAGGTCGGCCTCCGGGCCGATGGCCCGGCGCAGGCTGGTGACTACCTCTTCCCGGATCGCGTCCAACGGCGGATTGGTGACCTGCGCGAACAGCTGGGAGAAGTAGTCGAACAGTAATCGCGGCCGCGACGATAGGACCGCGATCGGGGTATCGGTGCCCATCGAGCCGAGCGCCTCGCCACCGGTCTTGGCCATCGGCGAGATCAGCAGGTTCAGCTCTTCGGTGGTGTATCCGAAGATCTGCTGCCGGATCAGCACCCGGTCGTGCGACATGTGCACGTGTGGGCGATCGGGCAGGTCGGCCAGCTTCGTCATGCCTGCGTCGAGCCATTCCTGGTACGGGTGCTCGGCGGCCAGCTGGGTCTTCAGCTCGTCGTCGCCGACGATGCGCCCCTGCGAGGTGTCGACCAGGAACATGCGGCCCGGCTGCAGCCGGACCTTCTTGACCACCTTGGACGGATCGATATCGAGGACACCGACCTCGGAGGCCATCACGACGAGGCCGTCGTCGGTGACCCAGACGCGGCTGGGGCGCAGGCCGTTGCGGTCGAGCACGGCCCCGACGACGGTGCCGTCAGAGAAGCACACCGACGCCGGGCCGTCCCACGGCTCCATCAGCATCGAGTGGTACTCGTAGAAGGCGCGCCGCTGCGCGTCCATCGTGTCGTTGCGCTCCCACGCCTCCGGAATCATCATCAGCACCGCGTGGGGCAGGCTGCGGCCGCCGAGGTGCAGCAGCTCGAGTACCTCGTCGAAGCGGGCCGTATCGCTCGCCCCCGGCGTACAGACGGGGAAGATCTTGTCCAGGCGGTTGTTGCCCGCCTCGTTGTGGCCGAACACGTCGGAGCGCAGCAGCGCCTCGCGGGCCCGCATCCAGTTCTCGTTGCCGGTGACGGTGTTGATCTCACCGTTGTGCGCAACCCGGCGGAACGGGTGCGCCAGCGGCCACGACGGGAAGGTGTTGGTGGAGAACCGGGAGTGCACGATGCCGAGGGCGGACTCCACCCGGTCGTCCTGCAGGTCCAGGTAGAACCCGCGCAGCTGCGGCGTAGTAAACATGCCCTTGTAGACGAAGGTCTGGCCGGACAAGCTCGGGAAGTACACCGACTCCTTGCCGACGGAACCCTCGCCCGCGCCCGCCCTACCGAGCTCGTGCTCGACGCGCTTGCGGACGACGTAGGCCCGACGCTCCAGGTCCAGGCCCGACAGCTGTTCGGCCGCACCCCTCGGAGAGCCGATGAAGACCTGACGGAAGGTCGGCATGGCGTCGCGCGCGAGCGCACCGAGGGTGGACTCTTCGGTCGGCACTTCACGCCAGCCGAGCACGGCGAGACCCTCGGATTCGACGATGCGTTCCAGGCCGTAGGCGGCCTTGGTCGCCTCGCGGCGGGCCTGCGGGAGGAAGGCGATACCGGTGGCGTAGGAGCCCTCCGGCGGCAACTCGAAATCGACCACGGCGCGGAAGAACCGGTCCGGAATCTGGATCAGGATGCCTGCGCCGTCACCACTATTGGGTTCGGCGCCTGCGGCACCGCGATGCTCTAGGTTCAACAGAGCCGTAATAGCCTTGTCGACGATGTCGCGGCTGCGGCGGCCGTGCATGTCGACGACGAAAGCGACACCACAGGCGTCGTGTTCGTTCGCCGGGTCATAGAGCCCGATGGGTCCAGGGGACCTGTGGCCAGGAAGTTGCGTCATGCCTCTGCCTTCAAGAAAGTCGGCCTCGATGAGGTTGGCCTGCGGGAAAAAGGCCTTTCGTCGAATGCCTCCGTCAAGACTGCGCCCGTACGGTCCGAATCCAGCCGCGCTGATGGTCTTCGGCGTGCAGTCACGTCTCCAGTTGTCCACCCGCTGGTGTTACGTAGTGGGTGCTCGGCGGTAACGGAACACTTACGTATTCCTTACCTCCGTGCGGGTGCTCGCCCGCTACGCTGGGCACCGGCTTGAGGTGACCGAGCGGGCAATCGTGACCGAACATTCAGTGTTCGGCGTAAGAGCAAACGATAAGTCAGGTCCGGGGCCCAACCAACTTAGGCTGCGCTAATAACTAGGTCTAGCTGGGCTTCTTCATGTGGTCCTCCACGTGTGCGCGTTGTCCAGTGTAAGGCAGCGAACCTGGCGGAATCGATCCCCTGGCACTGCGTGCCACCAGTGACAACAGGCGCGTCGAGCTGGTTCCAGTACACACAGCACGCTCCCAGAATTGGCGCTCACCTGCATCGAAGATGATTTCCCCAGGTCCGGGCCCGGCAAACCACCTCATCGGCGGCTAACTCGCCAGGGGCCTGATTAGACATTTCCGACAGGGGCGTGACAAGCGCGGAACCCGATCCGACCGTCCGGACTCTTTTGCCGTCTGCGGTTTTCAGCACATTTTCAGCAAACGTCCTGGTGTGCTTTTCGCCACATCGAAGATCGCGGCACACCGGTGCCGCCGACGCTTAGGACCGACATGGCCACGATGCGCTGGCGCAGCAGCAGCCTGCGTCGACCGATTCGGTCGCCCAGATTGCCCATCACCACGAGCAGACCGGCAAGCACGAACGAGTACATGTCGATGATCCACAGCAGCTGCGCTGTGGTCGGCGCGAGATCGGCGCTGATCGCGCGCACGGCCATGTCGAGCACCGTCGCGTCGACCGCGAACAGCCAGCAGGGCGAGCGCGAGCACGCCGAGACCCGCCCAATCACTCCACCGATCCACGCTCGCCACCATGCGCACGATGGACGCCAGCTCCGGCCCGAAGCCCGACGAAGTAATAGGAGGCCCTCACCCAGGTGATGGACTCCTGGCCGGACGGACTGGACAAGGAGATCGACGATCCGGTGCGCGCCGACATCATTCGGCTCGTCGGTGACGGCGTATACATGCGCGCCCTGCTCGGCCTGCCCCCGATCGACCGGAGCGCTACCGCAAGGTCGTGGACCGACTGCTCGACCGCTGACAGCGGATACGGTCACCGGTCATCGATCCGGAGCGCTGCCGAGAGGTTCGAACAGTCGAGACTCATAGTCGGGCGTCGGGGCCTCGCGGTCGAGGCCGGCCGCAAAGTGCGCTCACCCTTCGACGACAGGCATCGGCCGCACTGTTGCCGGTCCATCTAATCCGTCGCGTGCGGCACGTTGTGGACCGCCCGCCGGACCGCTGACGGCTAGACTCGGCCCGTGCTACCTGCCGCCGACCCGGCCGGTGCCGTCGGGGCGGGAGATCATTCACCACCAGGGTCCCCTGGAACGACGGTGCCGATCCGTCCATTGAGTTTTCGCGAACTGCTCGACGAGCCGTTCGCGCTGATCCAGGCGAACATCGTGGTGCTGGCCTGTTCGAGTGTGGTCGGGCTGGTACTCGCAGAGGCCATCGTCGTCGCGATCACCGCGGGTGTCTCCTACCTGACCCATGGCTCCGATTCGGGCACCGCATGGGCGGCCATCCTGGCAACGGCGACGGGTGCCTGGATCCTGCGGTTCGTGCTGCGCGGTATGACCGTCGCGATCGGACTGGCGAGTGTCGCCGGTTCACCGATCGGCTGGCGGACAGCGCTGAGTAGGTCGGCCGCTGTTGGCGGTTCCCTGCTGGTGTTCCACCTGCTGTTCACGCTGGTCGGAGTGAGTGTGTTGGCGCTGGGCAGCGTCCTGATCGTCACCTTCCCGCTCACGCTGCTGTGGCTGAGCTATCTGCGGGCCCAGCGGTTCGTCGCCGTGCCGGTGATGTTCGTCGAGCGGACGTCGCACGCCGCGGCGGTGGCACGCTCGAAACTCCTTGCCAACGGCGCGGAATGGTCGATCGCCGGACTGTGGCTGTGCCAACGTTGCCTGATGGTGCTGCTGGCGGTGCCACTGCTCGGCATCCCATGGTATCTCTCGGATTTCTCCGGCACGCACCGTTGGCAGGTGATCGTGCTGACCACCTCCGCGGTGCTGCTGATCGTCGCCTTCGGCGAGGTCGTGGAGGCGGCCACGCGGGTGGTCTCCTACATCGATCGCCGTTGCCGCCGTGAGGGACTCGACATTCGGGTCCCCGGCACGGAGGGGCGATGAACGACGACCGCCTGCCGGATGAGCCTGCGGCCCCGCTGCCACCCCGGCTCGGTCCTGCGGCCGACCATCGCGCGTCCGCCGAAAGCGCCGCTGCGCGGCGTGACTTCGATGCCGCACTGCGCGAACGCTTCCGCGCGGTGCTGCGCGGACTCGAACAGGGCGGGCTACTCGAGGTGCGCCGCTCGCGCACCGCACGGGAGACCGCGGACGACGCGACCACCGCACTGCCGGTCGAGTCCGCGACCGAACTACAGCCTGCCGCCTTCTGTTTCGACGAGGTCGTCTACGGCGGCAGGCGCGCGACCGAGGACGAATACCGCAGGCTCGAATACGCCGACCGATACTCGGGAACCGCTCCTGCGCCCGCACCGGAACCGGTCGAAAAGTCGGTCATCGAAAAGGCGCCGCGGGCGCGCAGGCAGCTGCCGCCGCTGCCGGAACTGTTGCGCGACCCCAAGTTCTGGGCCACCCTCGCCGGCGCGATCGCCGTCATCCTGCTGCTGTACGCGGTGCTCAATTCCTGTGGCGCACCGACCGCGCCAGCACCGAAACCACCGCCGAACCTGCCGCCGCCCACGGATTACCCGGACCCAGGCGGCGTCCACCGGCCGGACCCCGGTGCCGGCCAGGACTCCATCTTCGGCCGGTTGCCCGGACCGGTCGCCTTCGGCGCGCTCCAATTCCTGATCGCCGCGGCCCTGTTGGTGTGGTGGCGGGCGCGGCGGCGCGGTGCGCTGGTCGGCGAGCCGCGGCCGGTCGAGGTCGCGGCGAACGAACTACTCGCGGGCCAGGCCGCGCTGTATCGCCGGTCGAAGGACCACGATCACGTCGCGGGAAAGCTGCGCGCGGCCACGCTGCGCCGTATCCGCCGCGCGCTCGGGGTGACGGCCGATACCGCACCGGACCGGCTGATCGCCGCCGTCGCCGCCCGTATCGGCGCCGACCCGGCGGTCGTCGGCGCCGCCCTGTTCGGACCGGTACCCGACGCGGACACCCTGCAACTTGTAGCGGCACAACTCGAATCGATTGAGTCGGAGGTCGGATGACCAGCAGCACGGACACCAACCACACCCCCACCGCCGAGGAGGCCGGCGCCGCGTTCGCCGCACTGCGCGCCGAAATCGGTAAGGCGGTGGTAGGCAACGACACCGCGATCATGTACCTGGTGCTCGCACTGCTGTGCCGCGGCCACGTGCTGCTCGAAGGTGTTCCCGGCGTGGCGAAAACGCTGCTGGTACGGGCACTGGCGACGGCGCTCGATCTGGAGCACGCCAGGCTCCAGTTCACCCCGGACCTGATGCCGAGCGATGTCACCGGCTCGCAGATCTACGATCCGCATTCGGCGGAGTTCACCTTCCGGCACGGCCCGGTGTTCACCAACCTGCTGCTCGCTGACGAGATCAACCGCACGCCCCCGAAAACCCAGTCGGCGCTGCTGGAATCGATGGAGGAGCGCCAGGTCTCCGTCGACGGCAAGCCGCGGCCGCTGCCGGAACCGTTCGTGGTGGTCGCCACCCAGAACCCGATCGAGCAGGAGGGCACCTACCCGCTGCCGGAGGCGCAACTGGACCGGTTCCTGTTCAAGGTCGATATCAAGCTGCCCGGCCGCGACGACGAATTCCGCATCCTGCAGCGGCACGCCTCCGGCTTCGATCCGCGCGATCTGATAGCCGCCGGGCTGCGCCCGGTCGCGGGCCCAGCCCATATCGCGGCCGCAAGGGCCGCCATCACGCACGTCACGATCAGCCCCGAGGTACTCGCATACACCGTGGACATCTGCCGGGCCACCCGCTCCTCCCCCGCCGTGCAGCATGGAGCATCCACCCGTGGGGCGACCGCGCTGATGGCGGCCTCCCGCGCCTTCGCCTGGCTCAACGGCCGCGGGTTCGTCACCCCGGATGACGTGAAATCGGTTGCGGTAGCGGTACTCCGGCACCGCCTGCAGCTGCGTCCCGAGGCGGAGCTGGACGGGGTGACGACCGAGGGCGTCATGTCGTCGCTGCTGCTTTTGGTCCCGGTCCCGGTGTAGATCGTGGTCGTCACCGGTCGGTTGGCCGCCGCGGCGGCGGTGGTCGCGCTGTTGGTCGTGTTCGTGCTGCCGTCGTGGCTCGGCGTGCTGGTCATGTCGAGCGCACTGGCCGCTGTCGTGCTGTTCGATATGGCTTCGGTCGCCCGCGCCAGGGACGTCACGTTGTCCAGGGATCCGCTGACCACGGTTCGGCTCGGCCGCACCACCGAGGTGGAGCTGACCGTGCTGAACACCGGAACCCGGATCGTGCGCGGCACCCTGTGGGACGACTGGCCCGACAGCGCCCGCGCCGGAACCCGCACCCACCGACTGGATCTGGCACCCAACACCCTGACCCGTTTCCACACCACACTGACGCCGACCTACCGCGGCGATCGGGTGGCGGGCCCGGTCACGCTGCGACTGATCGGGCCGCTCGGCGTGGCGGGCCGACAGACCCGACACATCGTGCCCGCCCGGGTACGCGCGCTGCCCGCGTTCCGTAGCGAGCGCCTGCTGCAGTCGAAAGTGAAACGGCTGCAACATCTCGAGGGCCGCAATGTCGCGAATCTGCGTGGCCAGGGCACCGAGTTCGACTCGTTCCGCGAGTACGTCGCCGGCGACGACGTGCGCGCCATCGACTGGCGCGCCACCGCCCGCGCCACCGACGTGATGGTGCGCACCTGGCGTCCGGAACGCAACCGCCACATGATGCTGTTGCTCGACACCGGTCGAATCAGTGCGGGCCGGGTCGGGAGCCCGGACCACATCGATGACGGCACCCGCCTGGACGCGAGCATCGATGCCGCGCTGCTACTCGGCGGACTCGCAGCCGCCGCGGGCGATTCGGTGGACCTGCTCGCCTTCGACCGAAAAGTCCGCGCCGAGGTGCGCGGCGTCGGCGGAAAGAGCTTGCAGCTGAAGCTGATGCACGCGATGGCGGGCATCACCCCGGCTTTGGTCGACACCGACAGCGCGGGCCTGGTCCGCGCCGCCATCCAGCGCACCCGCCGCCGCAGCCTCGTGGTCTGGTTCACCGGCCTCGACGGCGCCGCGGTGCAGGAGAACCTGCTCCCGGTGCTGCCCGCGCTTGCCCAACGCCACCGGGTGCTGATCGTCTCCGTCACCGACCCCGAGGTCGCCGCGGCCGCCGCGCACCGCGACACCCTCGCCGATCTGTACGCCGCGGCGACCGCCGAAACCATCCTCGCCGAACGCGCGCTGGTGCAGGAATCGCTGCGCCGCAAGGGAATCGCGGTCGTCGCCGCGCCCCCGGACCGCCTCGCGGAAGCATTGGCCGACGAATACCTCGAACTCAAGCGGTCCGGCACCATGTGACGGTCGACCCGAAGCAGCAGGCGGCGGTCGACGCGATCCGCGTGCAGCGACCACCGGTCGTCGTCGATGCCCGACCACCTGCGTGTCGCCGCCGCAACGCCGAGTCGGCCACCCGTCTCGGAGGCTCCTCTCGCCGCACCTGGCGAGCCGCAGCCTAGAACCGCGCAGCGGCCAGCGCGAGTGCAGCCCCCGATGTCAGTGTGCGGCGCTGACGTTCGGCGATGATGGCGCCAAGGATCTGCACCGGCGGGTACGCCCCTGGCGGCGGCACCCGCACGCGGGTGCAGACGGCGACGACCAACGCCTGACCGAGGTTCATCTGCACCGCGGGCGTGAGGGTTCGGACCCTGGCCAGGTACTGACGCACCGCGAGCGCGAGATCCTCGGGGATTACGGCGAGTTCGAGCTGTCCGGCCCAACCCGCGAGCCACGGTGGCGCCACGGCAAGCAATGGCCTCGGCAGCACTGCCTGGGCGTGAACCACGACGGTCCCGGCGAGCACGTCGCCGACCCGGCGGGCGTTCGGCGAGCACATCGAGGTGAGCACCGCGATGGCGCCGAAGCCGCCAAGCATCCAGAAGTCGACGATGGCGCCGGCCAGCCCACGGGTCAGCGCGTGCCGGAAATCGATCGGACCGCCGTCCGCACGGACCACGCGCAACCCGAGCGCCATCTTGCCGACGGTGCGCCCGCGCAGCAAGGTTTCGCAGACCACCGGATAGCCGACGAGCACCGCGACGATCGTCACCAGCGCCATCGCGTCCATCCAGGCGGAATCCACCCCGGCAGGCACCAGCACCGCGGCGATGGCGAACAACGCCACCATGCCCACCACGAACTGCATCACGAGATCGATGAGGAACGCGGTGGCCCGAGTGGGTATCCGCGCGATAGGCAACTCGAGCGCGACCGCTTCGCCGGTAGTGAATTCAGCCATGTCGAATAACATTCTTCCGACCGGCGGTATGGGAGGCAACCGATGGACGTTGACGCGTACAGCTACGCACACCGACGGTCGTGGGAACGACTGGATTTTCTGGCACGGCAGCGCAAGCTCAGCGGCGCGGAGGCCGACGAGTTGGTCGCACTGTACCGGCGGACCTCACAGCAGCTGGCTCGGTTGCAATCGCACAGTCCTGACCCGGAACTCATTGCCGGGCTCAGTGCGGTCCTGACCCGTGCGCGCGGCCGGGTCATCGGCACCAGGGCCGACGCCTGGCAGGAAGTGGGCCGGTTCTTCACGCACCGCTTTCCCGCCGCTGTGTATCGGACGTGGCCGTGGTGGGTCGGGGTGGCGGCGGTGTTCCTGGTGCTGTCCAGCGGACTGGCCATCTGGGTGCAGGGCTCCGGTTCGGCGCACGAATTGCTCGGTCTTCCGGACAACACCGACACGCTCACCAAACCGGGCGGTAAATTCGAGACCTACTACTCGGAGCATCCGCAGGGCGCGTTCGCCGCTCAGGTGTGGACGAACAACGCGTGGGTGGCGGCGATGGCCCTGTTCACCGGTGTGCTGATCCTGCCCGCGGTGTATCTGCTGTTCATGAACGCGCTCAATGTCGGGGTCAGCGCCGGGCTGATGGCCGAGGCCGGGCGACTGGATTCCTTCTTCGGATTCATCCTGCCGCACGGCATGCTCGAACTCACCGCGGTCTTCGTGGCGGGCGGCGCCGGTTTGAAGCTGGGCTGGACGCTGATCGATCCGGGACGGTCGAGTCGGCTGGAGGCGGCGGCGCGGCAGGGCCGGGCCACGGCCGCGATCGCGCTGGGCCTGGTCGCGGTGCTGCTGGTATCCGGCTTCCTGGAGGGTTTTGTGACGCCGAGTCCGCTGCCCGCTTCCGCGCGCATCGCGATCGGCCTGGCCGCCGAACTCTTGTTCCTGGCTTACGTGTTCGGCGTCGGCCGTCGCGCTGCGCTGGAGCAGCGCGGCGCCGCGCTCGCGGTTGATCCCGAAGACCGCTGGCAGACAACGCCGAGCACACGGTGAGTGAAGTGGGTCCGGGCAATCAGCAGCAACGCCGCGTCACGGATTAATTTCGAAGTCCCCCATTTGAGTTCCGCTGGCCGCAGCGAGTCGAGCTCAGCTGCGGCCAGCGTTACCGTCAACTGTACACAATCGTTACCCCCGCGCAACCCTCCTCGCCGAGGTCGGGCGTACAGGGCAGCACGCCAGCAAACCCATGTGGCCACACGGTTTTTCACTCATCCAGCTAACTCGCGGCGGCGCTACCGGCACCCGCTTCGAAGCTGGTAATAGGCCGCTGCCCGGTGTTCCCGAACGGCGATCTCGAACCCGCTCGAAACGAAACTCATATTCTTCGAACGATTAGCTGCGGCGCATCAATAGACCTCTCCATGGTTAACCTGCACCCACCGCCACCTGTGGGTTTCCCGGATGATAATCGAGTTAGCTGGCTGCGTATGAACAGAAAGCGACTCCAGGTTTGTTTATTGCCACAATAAACTAGATCCACACCATGTGGCACTGCTTGTTGGTGTACTCCGTGCTGGTCAAGATCATAATTAACCAGTTGCGAAAAGGTGGGCGCATCTGTCACCGAGCACCCGACCGTCAGCACCATAACCGCAACTATGGAAACCGCTGTGATCTTCGCCTCACTCTGTGCCGGAGGGCTCGCGAACCGGGCGAAATCGCCATGCGGATGGGCGCGAAATCAACGCTGCGGCAGTCGATCACCGACAGCCCGTGGACCCGGCCGCACACGCGGGACGGCCCCGCACGCCGAGCGCGGGGCCGTCGGTCCGACAGCGATCAGGCCTCGGCGAGCCCGAGGCGCGCGTGGACCAGACGCAACGGCTGCGGTGCGAACCAGGCGGCTCGCCCGAGCAGGCGCATCGCAACCGGCACAGGCGCAAACTTGGTAGATGTTAACTTGCCATGCGATGTGGACGGGTGTCAACATCGGAGTGATGACGAATTCGGAACAAGCGCCGAAGCGGTCCGGCCGCGCGGGCCCGTACCACCACGGCGACCTGCGCAATGCCCTCGTACATGCCGCCGGCGAGCTGGCGGAAACCGGCGGACCCGAGGCGGTGACCGTGCGCGCGGCCGCCCGTCTGGTCGGCGTCACCCCGACCGCGGCCTACCGGCACTTCACCAATCACGAACAGTTGCTCGGCGCCGCCCAGGACAAGGCGCTGCAGAGCCTGTTCGGCGCCATGTCCGAGGCTATGGACAGCCTTGGCCCGCAAGCGCACGCCACCGCGCGTCTGAATGCGGCAGGGCGCGGCTACATCGCCTTCGCGATGCGCGAACCTGGACTGTTCCGCACCGCATTCTGCGACAACGCCCCCGCCGACAGTGGCCATGACAAGGCGCGCGGACCCGCGGACGCACCCGCCTTCAACCTGCTCTCCGCACTGCTCGACGAACTCGTCGAGATCGGCTTCATGGACCCCGCGCATCGCCCGAACGCCGAGATCGCGGCCTGGTCGAGCGTGCACGGCCTAGCCGCGCTGTTGGTCGACGGAGCCCTTCCCGGCCTCGACGACGCCGCCAGGGATCAGATCATCACTCACACCGTCGCGGCGGTCCTACGCGGCTTCGCCACCGGCCCGAACGCACGTGCGGCACTCGACGATTCCACGTCCTGACGACGCAACCATCCCCAGCACTCGAAATCGCCCACTGCACAAGCTGTGCAGACCCGGCACGACCGGTGCACGGACGAACACCGCTGCCGCACACTCATGTCCACAGATACGGTGCGCTATCCACAGGCATTGCACCGCGTCATCCCCACATACGCGCGGTCACCAACATGGGTAGCGCAAACATGCACAGGCCCTGTGGAAAGCTCCGCCTGTGGAAAGACTCACTCGACCGTGAGCCAGAGGTGTTGCGGGCGAACCATCCACAGGCACGCCGATCCCGGAGAACGCGCCGCGCCATCCGAACTCGACCCGCCCGCCGCGGCAGGCGCTCGCCCATTGTCGGATGAGACGGACGGGCGGGTGCATTCATGTATCCGACACCGGAGACCGTGACGGGCAAGGATGTTCGCAGCGGAGAACAAGAACGCTCGACAGCCGCGCGATGATCGCGGTGGCCCGTCAGCTGATCCGCAGGATTCCGGTGACCGTGCCCTGCAGAACCTGGCGAAGCAGGCGCCGGTTACGCAGTTGCTGGACCCGGCTGCCGACGGCCCGCTGGGAACCTCGTCGGCACGGTCTAGCATGGCGGCCGTGAATGGTGTTCGGGCTCGCCTGCTGTCCACGCTCGCCGGTCAGCTCGGTAATCCGCACGGCGTGCTCGGCAAGGGTGTCGTCTTCATCCTCAACCGCGGTAACCGTGGCGCCATTGTCGGCGCCGTCGACGCCGCGGCGGTCGCCCCGGGCGCCACGGCCGCCGATATCGGATTCGGTGGTGGCGCAGGGCTTTCGCTGCTGCTGGAGCGCGTCGGCGAAGAGGGCGTCGTGCACGGCGTTGAGATTTCCCCGGACATGCTGGCTCGGGCCCGCTCCGCGTATGCACGCGAAATCGGTACCGGCCGTTTGCGACTCGCCGAGGGCTCCTTGACCGCCCTGCCGCTGGCGGACAACAGTCTCGATGCCGCCATCACGATCAACACCATTTATTTCGTGCCCGATCTCGATGCCGCCTGCGTCGAACTCGCGCGCGTGGTCCGGCCCAGCGGCCGACTGGTGATCGGGATCGGTGACGCCGACGCGATGAAGAAGATGCCTTTCACCGCATACGGATTCACGCTACGGCCGGTCGCCGAGGTGATCGCCGCGCTCGCGCGCGCCGGGTGCACCGTGGAACATCAGCAGTTGCCCAACCCACCGATCCCGCATCACCTGCTCGTCGCCAGGCCCGCGTAGCTACATCAGCGCACCGCCGTCGACGCGGATCTCCGACCCGGTCATGTAGCGGCCGTCGTCGGAGGCGACCATGGCGACCACGCCCGCGACGTCGTCCGGGGTGCCGAGCGCACCGCCGTTGAGCCAGCCGGTCAACCGGGCGAACAGGCTCGGGTCGAAACCCTCCGGCTGGTCCCTGATGGATTTCGTGGTGATGCCGCTGGTGATGCCCGCGGGCACGATATTGACCGCGCGCAGACCCTTCTTGGCGTACTCCAGCGCGATCGCATGGGTGAACGCGTTGACGCCGCCCTTCGAGGCCGCGTACGCCGCCAGATAGGGCGCCGCGCTGAAGGCGGCGGACGAGGAGAGATTCACGACCACCCCGTGCCCGGACTCCACCAGGGCGGGCAGCGCGCTCTGCGTCATCAGGAAGGTCCCGGTGAGATTCACCGAGATCGTCTGATTCCACGCCTCGAGCGGCATCTCGTCGGTGCGCGCGGGGCGCAGGATGCCCGCCGCGTTCACCAATACGTCGAGTCCACCGAGGAATTCGAGGGCTTGGGCCGTTGCCGTGCGGACCGACTCGGGATCGGCGATGTTCACCTGGACCATCCGCAGTCGTTCGGCGGCGTCGCCCGCCTTCGCCGCGGTGGCCTCCAGGCCGGGCTGGTCGATGTCGGCGGCGACCAGCTGCGCCCCCTCATCGAGTAGCCGCAGGGCAATGCCCTGTCCGATGCCCGATCCAGCTCCTGTGACCAACACTCGGCGGCCGTCGTATCTACGCATGCCAAAAATTAGAACAGGTTCTCATTAGGAGTCAACAGATCCACGTCACGGATTTCGCAGGCACAAAACTGCAACACGTTCTAGGGTGGACTCATGCCGTCGGAGATCGGTGACGCGTTCCGGCCCGCCATGCTCGGGCCGGTCCAGCTGCGCAACCGCATCATCAAGGCCGCGACTTTCGAGGGACGCACCCCGGACGCGCTGGTCACCGACGAACTCGTCGACTTCCACCGCCGGGTCGCGGCGGGCGGCGCAGCGCTGACCACCGTCGCCTATTGCGCGGTCGCACCGGAAGGCCGCACCGATCGGCACCAGATCTGGATGCGCACCGACGCGGTGCCCGGACTGCAACGACTCACCGACGCGGTGCACGTCGAGGGCGCCGCCGCTTCCGCGCAACTCGGCCACGCGGGCCCGGTGGCGAACGCGTCCTCCAATCGAGCGCCCGCGCTCGCGCCGAGCCGCCAGCTCAGCCCCATCAGCATGCGAGTCACGCACGCCACGAACACCGCCGATATCCGGCGCATCATCGATGCGCACGCAACGGCTGCCCGGCTGGCGGTAAGCGCCGGATTCGACGCGGTGGAACTGCATTTCGGCCACAACTATCTGATCAGCGCCTTCCTCAGCCCCGCGCTGAACAAGCGCTCCGACGAATACGGCGGCACGCTGACCAACCGCGCCCGGCTGGCCAGACAGACCGCCGACGCGGTGCGCAGGGAGGTCGGCGACGAGATAGCGGTCATCGCGAAATTCAATATGGACGACGGTGTCCGCGGCGGGTTCGGCGGCGACGAAAGCCGCACCGTCGCACAGTGGTTGGCCGAGGACGGCAACCTCGACGCACTGGAGCTCACCGTCGGCAGCTCGCTGCGCAACCCCATGTACCTGTTCCGCGGTGACGTCCCGCTGCGCGAGTTCGCCGCCCAGTTCCCGCCGCCGCAGCGCTGGGGTATCCGGCTCGCCGGTCGGCAGTTCCTGCGCACCTATCCGTACCGTGACGCCTACCTTCTGGACGATGCCCTGCGCTTTCGCGCCGAACTCGATCTCCCACTGATCCTGCTCGGCGGCATCGCCTCGCGCGCGGCGATCGACACCGCGATGACGAACGGCTTCGAGTTCGTGGCCATGGCCCGCGCGCTGCTCTACGACCCGCAGCTGATCAACCAGATGCAGGCGGACGGCATCACGAGATCGCCATGCACCCACTGCAACCGCTGCATGCCGACCATCTACCAGGGCACCCGCTGCGCGCTGACCGCACCGGCCACCAACGGCAGTGCGTACCGACCGCCGCGCTGAAGGAGAACAACCTCAGCTTCGATGCCAGCGGCCACGAAACGATCGTCCCCGCGACCGTCGCCCTGACCATGACGATCCTGGCGACCCTGCTGCTGACCGGGACCCACTGGGGCCAGACCCTGTCCCGGATCTTTCAGCCGATCGTGCTGGTCGGCAACCTCATCATCATCTACAGCAACCTGACCGCCACGAAGTCGGTCCAGGCCGCTTTCGCTCGCAAGGGCGACCCGATGCTGCGGTGCATCGACGTGCCCGCCCTGCCCTACCGTGGCTCGGTGACGACGCCTTGTCCTCCAGCAGCCCAGTCTGCAGCGTATACCGTTGGCGTGCCTCGATTCAGCTGCGCCTGCCGCGCAGGTAGTCGCTGACCACAGCGGCGCCGAGACCGTCCAAGTCGGGCGCAACGACGCGGCCACCGCTGCGGCGGGCCACCAGGTCGACGAACGCGGCCAGTTTCGGGTCGTCGCCGAGCATGAACACCGTCACCGACGCGCCGAGCTTGGTCAGGGCGTCGACCTGGACCATCGTCATGGCCAGGGTGCGCGGCTCCGGCGGCCAGTTGAAGTACGCCTCACCGTCCGGCTCCAGGTGGGCCGTGGGCTCGCCATCTGTGACGACGAGCACGACGGGCACGGCGTCCGGATGCCTGCGCAGGTGCCGTGCTGCCAGCAGCAGTGCGTGGTGCAGGTTGGTGCCCTGTTCCCATACCCCTTCCAGCGCGGTCAGTTCGCCGATGTCGACAGCCATGGCGTGCCGGCCGAACGTGATCACGCTCAGCGCATCTGAGCGGAACCGGGTGCTGATCAACTGGTGCAGTGCGAGGGCAGTGCGCTTCATCGGTACCCACCGGCCCTCCTGCACCATCGACCACGACGTGTCGACACAGAGCGCCACGGCTGCCCTTGACCGCTGCTCGGTTTCCATGATCTCGACGTCGGACACGTCCAACTTGACACTGCGACTGCCCACCGACATCGACCGCAGCACGGCATTGCGCACGGTCCTCGGCACGTCCCACGGCTCGGTGTCGCCGAACTGCCACTGCCGCGTGGCACCGGTCGGCTCGCCGGCCGCACCAGCCAAGGCCGTGTCCCTCTCGCCGCGCCGGGACCGCAACTGCCCGATGACAGCACGCAGCGCTGTCTCGCCGAGCCGACGCAAAGCCTTGGGCGTCAACCGAAGCGAGCCGTCCGGTGCCCGTTCGAACACGCCCTGCCTGCGCAGTTCCCGCTCCAGTTCGGCCAGTCGGGCGGCGTCCACGCCGGCGTCATCGCCGAGTTGGCGGGCCAGTGCGTCCAGATCGATGTCCTCGAGCCTGGCACCCGGGTAGGACTGGCTGAGCTGCTCGGCGAGCGCGTCCAGTTCGGCGAGGTCCTGCATGGCCTGCGCGCCTTCACCGAGGCCCAACGGGTCCTGGCCGCGGAACCGCTGCCGGGAGTCCCAGTCCTCGCCCGGCCGAAGCGCCCGCAGGTTGGCGTCCAGCTCGGCGATCTGCTGCGCGATGCTCGGGTCGCCGAACGCCTGGCCGATCAGCTCGGCCAGCTCCGCCCGCTGCTGGGCGGACATCGAGTTCATCATGCGTTGCGCGGCCGCGGCGCGGGCGGCGAGCACGTCGATCAGGTCGTCGGTGTTGCGAGGGTTCTCCGGGAAGAACTCGCCGTGCTCGGCCATGAAATCGGCGAACTGCTGCTCGGTATTCTCGCCCCGCGCATGCGCCGCGAGCAGGTCGTTCAGGTCGGACATCATCTGCCTGACTCGCTCGACGTCCTCGGGCGTCGTGTTCTGCAGGGCCTGCTTCATGCCCTGGAAGCGAGATTCCAGCAGTTCCTGGCCGAGCAGGTCACGGATCTTTTGATAGTTCTGCCTGCCGGTTTCGGATCGCCAGCTGTAGTCAGCGAGCTCGTTGACGGCGGCCGCCGTGCTCGGCGGCAGTGCGTCCAGCTGCGCTTCGGCGAACCTGGCGTCGTCGGACGGATCGGGGAACAGTGCACCGCGCTCGGCTTCCAGTGCCTCTTCCAGCAGTTCGCGGACCTGTTGCAGCGTGCCGTCGAGCCGGTGCCGCCCGGAGATCTCCGAACGACGCTGCCACAGCTGGCGGGTCAGCTCGTCCAGCCCGCGCGTGTCGCGCATGCCGCGCCGCAGCAGCTCCTCCAGTGCGGTGCGGGGCGAGCTGCCCTCCATCACATCGCGCCCGATCTGGTCCAGCGCCTCCCGCAGGTCGAGCGGGGGCGCCAGTGGATCGGGCCCGTCGTGATAGGGGCCGTAGGAGTAGCGGTCGGGGGCGGTCATGATGGCCCACCAGGACCGGGTGCTTCGGCGGTCACGAGCCGTACACCGCCGTGCCGTCATCGGAATCTTTGTCGACTTGGCGGGCCAGGTAGAGGGCTTCCAGGGCGAACTCGACGGCCGACGCGATCCGGGCAGGCGGGTCGGTAGCGCCGACGCCGAGCCGACCAGCGACCTCGTGCAGGACGGGCAGTTCGGGCAGCGCGGACAGGAGTTCCTTGCCCGGCACGCGTTCGCCAGTGGTGACCACGTGGCCTCCGCTGACAGCCTCGGCCAACGGCCGCAGGTTCAGCCCGCCCAGCAGTTCCCTCGCGGCCTCGGAGAACGAGCGCCTCAGCAGGTAGGTGAGGTGTTCCTGCTCACGGCCCTCCTCGCCGGACTCGAACTCCAGCTTGCCGCGCAACACCGCAGGCACGGATTCGAGGTCGACGGGACGGGCGACCGCAGGACGCTCGCCGGTCAGCGCCGACCTGCGGAGTGCGGCGGCGGCAACCGTTTCGGCGGCGGCGACCGCGAACCGTGCGGACACACCCGAGCGCTGGTCGATCGCGGACGATTCACGCAGTTGCCGCACGAACCGGGCGAGCACCTCGATCAGCGGGTCGCCCACCTCGGCCACCAATTCGGCCTCCTGGCGGACCAGGGCCACCTCGGCTTGAACGCTGAGCGGGTAGTGGGTACGGATCTCCGCGCCGAACCGGTCCTTGAGCGGCGTGATGATCCGGCCGCGGTTGGTGTAGTCCTCGGGGTTGGCTGTGGCGACGAGCAGCACGTCGAGGGGCAGGCGGAGGGTGTAGCCGCGGACCTGGATGTCGCGTTCTTCCATCACGTTCAGCAGCGCGACCTGGATGCGTTCGGCGAGGTCGGGCAGCTCGTTGATCGCGACGATGCCGCGGTGGGCGCGCGGCACCAGTCCGAAGTGGATGGTCTCGGGATCGCCGAGGCTGCGGCCTTCGGCCACTTTGACCGGGTCGACGTCACCGATCAGGTCACCGACGGACGTGTCCGGCGTGGCGAGCTTCTCCGCGTAGCGCTCCGAGCGGTGCCGCCACGCGACGGGCAGGTCGTCGCCCAACTCGGCGGCCAGCCGACGGCCGGCCGGGCTGATCGGGGCGAGCGGGTGCTCGCCCAACTCGGCGCCCGCGATCACGGGCGTCCACTCATCGAGCAAGCCGACCACGGTGCGCAGCAGCCGGGTCTTGCCCTGGCCGCGCTCACCCAGCAGGACGACATCGTGACCCGCGAGCAGCGCGCGTTCCAGCTGCGGCAGGACGGTCCGGTCGAAGCCGACGATGCCGGGCCACGGATCGCCGCCGGAACCCAACCGGGCCAGCAGGTTCTCGCGAATCTCGGTCTTCACGCCGCGCGGCGGGTAGCCGGCCGCACGCAACTCGCCCACGGTCGTGGGCAGGTGTTCTGGAACTATCACGACTTCGACGCTACGTCGATCCGGCGATCGGGTCGACGTGAAGCAGTTCGAGGAAACATGCCAGAAAAAAGTTTGACAGCCGTGCGGTTTTGCGCATGCTCGACGGTTGGCCCGATTACTGGCCGAATGGCGTGGCGAATCGTCATCGATACGGCCAAGGAGGTCGCCGGCCTCGACCTGTCTCCGGCGGCCGCGTGATCCTCACCGTCGGCACGGGCTGGAATCGGGCCGAAATGCGCAACCGCGGCGGGGATCCACGCACCCGCGGACGCCTGATAGACGAGCAGTTGGCTGCCCTGAAACTGATCTGGGCCGACGATGAGGCCGAGTTCCACGGCGACCACGTCGATTTCTTTGTCCATTGACTGCCGACTTGGACGAAGGTGTCGAGGCGGCGCGACGATTCATCTCAGCTGGTTGATGTCCCCACGGGCACAGGAGCTTTGTCGGCCTCCTTCGGCGACTCGCTGCCCACCGACCTTGACGGCCTGTCGACTCAGCGGACCGTAGTTCGCCTGACGTCGTGACTTTCACCCTCCCGGACTGCGGAGCGCCGCAGTTGCGTGGCGGCGGCCCCGAACAGCGTGAGCGTCAGCCAGATGTACGCGTTGTGGTAGAACACGCCGAGGTGGCTTTGCGAGGGATAGTCGAGGATGCTGCTCCTCGTGGGGTCGAATAAGGCCAGCACACCACCCGACGCGACCGCGAGCGCCACCACCAGTCCGATCGGCGCGGCGACACCGCCCCTGCGCAACGCCAGGTCGGTCAGGTAGATCAGCAGCGGAGCGAGCCAGACCCAGTGATGCACCCAGCTGTACGGCGACACCGCGGTGGTGGTGAGTCCGCACAGCACCACCGCGGGCAGTTCGTGTCCGGTCAGCGACAGCCGTCGCGCCAGCAACAGGCAGACAACGGCGATGGCGGCCGCGCCTGCCAGCCAGAGCAATTGGTGACCGCCCTCGACGCCAATGGTCCGTGCGAGCATGCCTCGCAGCGACTCGTTTCCCGGGTTCTCCGGCACACCCACGCGAGCGGGGTCCGCGAACGCGCCGCTCCAGAACGTCAACGAGTCCTTGGGCATGGCCACGAGACCGACGAGTACGGTTGTGACGAACGCGCCGATCGCCGTCACGGCGGCCCGATACCGGCCGGTGACCAGCAGGTAGATCACGAAGAAGGCGGGGGTCAGCTTGATCCCGGCCGCGACGCCGGTCAGCACGCCCTTCCAGCGCGACGAGTCGGGCAGCGCCATATCCGCTAGCACGAGCAGCAGCAGGAAGATGTTGATCTGCCCGAAGGCCATGGTCTGGCGAACCGGCTCGCACCACAGCAGCAGCCCGGCGACCGGCAGGCCGAACATCACCAGCCGCAGGTCCCGCCGGTAGCCGAGCATCGACAACGCCGCCCAGCCCGCCGCGGTCAGCACCGCGAAGTCGCCGAACGCGCCGACATAGGTGTACAGGTCACCCCGGAGTCCGACCAGCGGCACGAACAGCAGCGCGGCGAACGGCGTGTAGACGAACTCCCAGACGCCGCGAGTGTTGCCCAGCAGCGGTGTGTCATAGACCGAAGCGCCGTCAACCACTCGGTTCGCGGCGATCTGGTAAACGCTGAGATCCTTGAGGTGCATCAGCACCAGCGGCGCGTCGAGGACCTGCTTGACGTAGTACCCACCGGCGACCATGCCCAGCACGGAGATAGTCCAGAACACGACGGCGGGAATCGTGCGGCGCACTGGCGCTGTCCATGCCGAGGCCGGCACTACGGTGTTCTCGATCGTCGATAACGACACGCTCACTCCCACCGATCGGGCTCTGGTTTCGTCAAGTCACGGTAGTGGAGGAGTAGTGCGGTCGTCAGGTCAGCAACGCCGACGCGGCGTCGGTGCGAGCATTTGGGGGGGCTCTATGACCGGGCCGAGCGGTGTGGACCGCGGCAAGGCGGGTTCGAAAATTCCACGTACTGCCTCGGCTGGCACCGCTGCGAACGCACCATCTCCTGGCTGACCGGCTATCACCGGCTCAACATCCGCTACGACCGCAAGGCCGGCCATAACGTTGCACGACCGTGGCCGCGACACCACGCGTTGCGGCGCGTCGGCGCCGCCCGAAGCGCGCTTCGGGCGAAATGCATTGCTTTGCGCACCGGTGTCGGAGAATCATCGACGGGTGAAGATGACACAGCATGTGCTAATCCTCACCAGCGCCGACAATGGACTGACGCAACGAGCCGCGCTCGCACTGCGCAGATCGGGGCGTCGAGTACGGACCGAAGTGGTCGCCTGCGAAGCGGACATGCAGGCGGCAACCGAGCGCAACGAATTCGACCTCATCGTCTGTCCGTTCTTGACGAAGAAAATACCGGCATCAATTCACGAAAAGTGGACCTGCGTCATTGTTCATCCCGGCCCGGTCGGTGATCGCGGCCCCAGCTCGCTGGATTGGGCGATCGCCGAGGACAATCCCATTTGGGGCGTCATCGCACTATCCGCGGTCGAGGAAATGGACGCAGGCCCGATCTGGGCGTCGCGTACCTTCCCACTACCGCTCGAGCGGAAGACCGAGGTGTACAACACTGTCGTCGCTGACGCAGCGATCGCCTGCATCCTCGAGACCGTCGACAAAGCCCTCGATCCGACCTTCAAGCCGCTCGCCCAGCAGGACGCGCCGCGACCGGTCGGGCATGCTCGCACACGACCGGTAATGCGGCTGCGCGACAGACAGATCAGCTGGTCAGACGGCGACGAGGCCATCCTGCGGCTCATCCACGCCGGGGACGGGATGCCCGGCACAGCCGCGACAATCGCCGGTCATGCGGTGTTCGTCTACGACGCCCGCCTCGGCCGACAGACATCCGTCGAGGCCCTGCCCGGCACGGTGATCGGACGCCACCACCACGCGCTCGAGGTCGCCACCCGCCACGGGAGCATCTGGGTCGGCCACCTGAGATCCGCGGTAGGTGAACAACTCTCGTGCAAAGGTCCGGCCGTCCAGGTACTGGCCACAGCCGGACTACCCATCACCTCTGTACCCACCAACCCGGCCTCGACCTATCGGGAGATCCGGTACCGACGCGACGGCGAAATCGGAAACCTAACCATCGACTTCTACAACGGCGCAATGGGAACCAGTCAATGCCGACGACTAGCGGAGGCAATTGCCCACGCGGCACGGCAAGACACGAAAGTACTCGTCCTCCAGAATGATGGCCCATATTTCAGCAACGGAATCCACTTGGGCGCCATCGAACTCGCCCGAGATCCGGCCGTCGAAACCTGGCAAAATTTGCTGGCCATCAACGCCGTGTGCCGTGCGATCCTCGCCTGCACGAACCAGGTCACGATCGCAGCGCTCACGGGGAACGCGGGTGCGGGCGGAGTCATGCTCTCCCTGGGCGCCGACGTCGTGGTAGCCACCAACCGCGTCGTGCTCAACCCGCATTACCAGACGTTAGGGCTGTTCGGCTCCGAGCTACACACGCACACCCTGCCCCGCCGTGTCGGCGCGACAGCCACGCGTCACCTGCTGACCGAATGTCAACCCATCGACACCGTCACCGCGCTCGAGCTGGGACTCATCGACCAGATCGCACCCAACGCCGATGTCGACCAGTGGCTGACGCAGTTCGTCAGGGAGTACACGCGGCCCGATCGGTGGTCGAGGATCATCGCGACCAAACACGGCCGCCGGCCGGTGGACTTGGACGCCTGCGAAGGGTACGAACTCGAACGCGTATCGCGCGACATCTTCCATGACGAGCACGGCTTCCACGACAAACGGCGAGCGTTCCTCCTAATGAGATGTAGCGGGTCGGTCGATCGGGCAGACTCGCTACTGGTAGCGGCTGGTAGGTGAGCACTGATTCGCCCCGGACTTCGAGTCCTGCTTTGAGATCGTGCCCCTGCCGGTCGGCCGGGAGAAATGGATCGCTGATGGGATGTCGTGCCTGCCGCATGACGGCGTGAGCACCGATTCATTAGGTCGCCGACGTTCTCCCGCACGCTGCCGGATTTGGTGTCCGACAACGATGAAGAGGGAACAGCTGTGCTGCTGGTCGGTGATGACTGGGCCGAGGACCACCACGATGTCGAGCTGATGGATGAGGCCGGGAAACGGCTGGCCAAGGCTCGATTACCGGAAGGGATCGCCGGGATCACCCGGCTGCACGCCATGATCGGTGAACACCTCGGCGACGACGCCGATGCCGCGCAGGTACGGATCGGGATCGAAACCGATCGTGGCCCGTGGGTCGCGGCGTTGATCGCGGCCGGCTACACGGTGTACGCGGTGAACCCGTTGCAGGCGGCCCGGTTCCGGGAACGCCGCAGCGTTTCGGGTGCGAAGAGCGATGCCGCCGACGCGCATACCCTTGCCGACATGGTCCGTACCGACGCGCACCAGTTGCGTCCGGTCGCCGGGGACAGTCCCGCCGCAGAAGCGGTGAAAGTTGTTGCGCGAGCACATAAAACGTTGATCTGGGAACGCACCCGCCACACGCAGCGGTTACGGTACGCGTTGCGGGAGTACTTCCCCGCCGCTTTGGAAGCGTTCGACGACCTCGACGCTCCCGACGCCCTGGAGCTGCTCGGCAAGGCACCCGACCCGGCCGCCGCGGCGCGGTTGTCGCTCAACCAGATCCGGGCCGCGCTGAAGCGGGCCGGCCGCCGCGGCGACCTCGACGCTAGAGCCGCCCGTATCCAGGCAATCCTGCGCAGCGAGCAGCTGGGCCGCAACCAGGTCATCGCGGCGGCCTACGCGGCAGGGACCCGCGCCGCGGTCGCGGTCCTGGCCACCCTCGACGAGCAGGTGAAAGTCCTGCAAGGGGAGGTCGAGGCCCATTTTGGCCGGCACCCGGCCGCTGAGATCATCTTGTCCCAGCCAGGACTGGGCAAGATCCTCGGCGCCCGGGTGCTCGCCGAGTTCGGGGACGACCCCACCCGCTACGCCAGCGCCAAGGCCCGCAAGAACTATGCCGCGACCAGCCCCATCACCCGCGCCTCGGGGAAAATGAAGGTCGTCGCGGCCCGGTTCGTGCACCAGGACCGGCTCGTCGACGCGCTGATGGCCCAAGCATTCAGTGCGCTCAACGTATCGCCGGGAGCCCGCGCCTACTACGACAAGCAACGCGCCCGCGGCCTAGCCCACCGTGCCGCCCTGCGTCAGGTCGCCAACCGGCTCGTGGGCATCCTCCACGGCTGCCTCAAATCCGGAACCCTCTACAACGAGACCACCGCCTGGACACACCACACCCAAGATCAACAAGCCGCAGCTTGACAAGCTAAGCCCTGGGATGTCTCAAAGGCCAGCCACGAAGGCACGCAACGGCGTCAGCATTATCGTCCGTGCTGTGATGCGGCAGAACCGCTCTCGGGGGCCGCGCCGGCAGGTCGCGTCGGACGCCCGGAGGCCGTTGGGTCGGAACAAGTGGGCGGGCGGAACCTGCCCGCAACAGCGAACGACGCTGTCACGTGCGGGAGGGGACCACGACGGCGGTACTCGGCGCGTAAAATCACGGCCACTTTGCGCAGCGCGTGTGAGCGGCTACCCGCTATTGCCACGACGACTGAGGCGGAGCAGTGTGGGGGACACCGGTGGCGCCGCCGGGGCGCTGCCCTGAGCACAAAGGGGGTGGATCGTGTTCGCACGTTCTACCACTATTCAGGCGCAACGCTCCGCTATCGATGCCGGGATTGCGCACGTTCGCGACGAAGTGATGCCCGAGCTGGCAGGCATACCCGGTTATATAGGGCTGTCGCTGCTGGTCGACCGGCAGTCCGGCCGGTGCATCACTACAACCGCGTGGGAATCCGAGGACGCGATGCACGACAGCGCGGACCGGGTTCGCTCGATTCGGGATCGCGTCGCCGAGATGTTCGGCGGCAGCGCACAGGTCGAGGAATGGGAGATTGCCGTCCTGCATCGTGACCACCACTCACGGCAGGGTGCCTGTGCGCACGCGATCTGGCTCGAGACCGACCCGGATCGACTCGACTCGGCGATCGAGGTCTACAAGTCCCAATCCCTGCCTGAAATGGAAAGGCTCGAGGGGTTCTGCAGCGCGAGCCTGATGATCGACCGGACATCCGGGCGTGGCGTCTCGTGTGTCACATTCGACAGCGCCGACGCGATGGAGCGCAACCGCGAGCAGGCTACGTCCCTGCGGGAGAAGATCACGCGGCAAGCCGACATCGAGGTGGTCGACGTCTGTGAATTCGAGTTGGCGCTCGCGCACCTGCGCGTACCCGAATTGGTATGACCGCACAGCGGCGTCGTCGTTACGACGGCGCCGCACCGCATTGTGTGGGTCGAATGACCCCAGTTCTCGAGGGTGAGGCTCGACGAATAGCCCTGCGGCGGTGCGTGCGGAGTATCCAGATGCCGTACTCGACGGTCACCGAGATCGATGACCTCACCGTCGGCCAACCGGCGCGGCAGCCGATCCGCATCGTCGATCGAGACAAGGCAGCCGACCTCACCGTGGCCACCTGCGCATGCGGCGCGGCAGCGAGGAAGAGGTTCATCGCCCGCATTCGTCCGCCTCGACATGACCGAAGGTGATCCAGCGCAACTTCATTCTTGCTCTCCGGAGCCGCTGCGCAGCTATGCCCCGGGCTCCGATCGACGCCCGAGGCTGCGCGAGGAAATCGGTGCCAAAGTGCTGTGAATCCACATCAGTGAGGCGCAGTATGTTCCTGTGGAGTTAACCGCGGTGCGCATCGACAAGCCGGACGATCTCAACGTCATCATCGGACAGGCCCACTTCATCAAGACCGTCGAGGACCTGCACGAGGCGCTGGTCGGGATCGGTCCCCACCTGCGGTTCGGGCTGGCATTCTGCGAGGCGTCCGGACCGCGCCTGGTCCGCCATTCCGGCAACGACGATGATCTGGTCGAGCTCGCCACGAAGAACACTGTCGCAGTCGGCGCGGGACACTCGTTCATCGTCTTTCTACGCGAGGGCTACCCGGTCAATGTGCTCAATGCGGTGAAGCACGTCCCGGAAGTTTGCGGAATCTTCTGTGCCACAGCCAACCCCGTGGAAGTGTTGATTGCCGAGACCGAGCTGGGCAGAGGAATCGTCGGAGTGATCGACGGGTCCGCGCCGCTGAGCGTAGAAAATGCCGACGACCAGGCAGACCGCAGACAGCTACTGCGCCAGATCGGCTACAAGTTGTAAAACCACATCGGCAAACAGGGGAGCCGGGCTCCCGGCAACACAGTTCCTGTTGGGCAGTGGCGGGGCGGGAAGCCGCAGTTGACCGAGTCCATGAACCGTTCCGTGGAACGTTGGGTATCAAGGTGATTCAGTGCTGGCTCGCCGATCGGGAAGCCAAGGGCTTGGTGATCACCGCCATCACCGCAGACTCGGGTGCAGACCGGTCGACCGATGGGAAGCCGACCGGGCCCCGATGCCGGCATTGCCGCCTGTCGACCCTGTGACCGGGTTGGCAGCGAGGTGGCCCGGCATCGCCGCTGCTGGGCAGATCACCAGACCATCGCCGACCCCGCTCACGCGGCCGCAGCCGCCGACATGCGCCGGTCCAGGCGCCTGATCGCGGTCGCGCCGGTCGAACAACGCAGCCTGGCCGACATGTTCGACCTCGACCTCCGAGCATTGAAGGCACCCCCTCGCCGGCACCGTCGAGCGACTGTCCGAACGGGCTCGCGCCGAAAGCTGGAGCTAGAACTCGCCGAGGCACGGCGCGACTCACTGCTCGTCGATCACGCCACCGCCGGAACCCTGGCCGGACCGGTGCGCATCGTCGCGACTACGGGCGGCGGCGACCGGCCATCCAATCGTGCACGGCATCGCTTGTCGCGCACGGGAAATCGGCAGATCAACGCCGCCATCCACCGCATCGCCCTCATCCAGGCACGCTGCCGCCCCGAAGCCCGGGCGCTGCTGGCCAGACGCAAGGCCAACGAACGACGGCGGAATGGAAGCGTTACGGATCCTCGAGCGCAGGCTCTCCGATGTCGTCTTTCGCGCCATGCTCGCCGACCAGCAACCCACCGAAACCGCCGCCGCCGCTTGACAGAGGAGCTATTTACAGTCCCCACACGAAAGAGATAGGCGGCGACGCTACAGGTTTCGTGCTCCCGAATCGCACAGTGGTCATTCGGTTGCGGGTTTGTGTGGCGGTTGTGGGGCGGTGGCGGTTGTCCTGTAGCGGCGGCCCTCGATCTTGTCGGGTCGGTAGCGGAAGGACGGGTCGGTCACGACGGCCCGGTCGTGTGGGCCTGCGACGATGGTGATGGGACCGGATGCGGGCATCCTGTTTCTCCTAATCGGGTCATTCTCCGAGGTGCACGATCGCACCGAACTGGTGCTCGTAGTTGCTCATGCTGTCGTTCAAGGTCTGCATCAGGCGGAAGATCAGCGCCGGCGGGAACTTCACCCGTGAGACCACCTGGACCGGTTGACGCGCCACCGGCTCACCGGTTTCGTCGAGTCCAGGATCTTCCGGCAAATACACGAGGAAGTCGACGGTGAAGTCGGTCCGGTTGTACCAGCAGGTGAACCCGTTGGCGTAGACGCCGACGCTCATCGCCTCCGGCACGATCACCTCGACATCGGCCTGCGGCTCAGGCGGTTCGCTCATCCGCTACACCTTTCACCGGTCGACGAGAAGGACACACCCACCCAGGCGGTCCCTCTCGTCGACACGTGATCGACCGCCATGCAAATCGGCGGTTGGCGTTCCTAGCTCTGGCGTACCTGTTGACGAATCTGATGCAACTGCATTTCCCACTGCCCGGCCCGGTCCTGGGCGCGAGTGGCCTGATCCTCGGACTGCTGGGCCAACTGGCTGGCCTGGTCGGCCTGATCCTGCGCCGATTGAGCCCGTTGGTTGGACTGGTTGGCCTCGCCCTGCGCCTGCTGGGCCTGGCTTTGTGCCCGGTCGGCCTCGCCCTGGGCTTGCTGGGCCTGGTTCTGCGCCTGGACCGCCGATTGGCGGGCCTGTTGGGCCTGCTGGTTGGCCTGGCTGGCCTCGTTCTGTGCCACCTGCGCCTGGTGTTGAACCTGACGCGACTGCTGTTGCGACTGCCGGGCAAGACTCTGCGCCTGCTGAGCGTACTGACGAGCGCTCTGCGCTTCCTGCCGCGCCTCATCGATACGCAGCCGCATCATGTCGAGGTCACGCATGTCCTGGGCGCTGTCGCGCTTCACATCGGTGGCTGTTTCCTGTGCCATGTGAGTTCCCTCCAAAAAGTGGTTGATTGGGACGTACTCGCTTGACCGATCTCATTCTCACCCAAATACCAACAACACATAGCAACTTTGGCGCAAATAGTTGGAAATGTGCCCGAAACACGCCGATCCATCCTCCGGTACCCCGGATACCCCGTCGGGCCGCGGCGATTACCGGGTCGGCACAGCGCGATCAAGCTGACGCCGTCAGCCGGCCGAGCCGGGCGAATCTAGGCCCACTCGAGCTGGTCGGGGCAAGTTCCAACCGAATCCGTCTCGCTCGGCGACATCGCTCACCTGTGTGACCGCGTAGCGGCGACGGTCGTACTCCCACGGCTCCGACGATCGTCCACGTGGACATCCTCTAACACCTCTCGACGCGTGGTCTTGCGAAATCGCGGCTCCGACCTCGACGCACTAATATGCCGATGACAGCGCGCCGCTACTCTTCGGCTACCTGTTTGTAGCATAGCCACGCAGCGCGCTGTCGGCGGTGACGTCACCATTCGTGAACATCCCTCGCCCCGAAGGATTCTGGTGCCCTCGATACGAACAACCGCTGCCGAGATCGGCAGACAGGCCAGGCAGAACAGTTTCGAGCTCACCGACATCGCCGGAACACCAACAGCCGGACTGCTCAAAGACGTCGCGTTGCTCGGCTGCTACCAGACGATGGACATCGACTTCGTCGCCGACCAACCCGCTTTGTCACTGCCGCACTGTCATTCGTAACTCCACAAGGACTTCGGGTTCATGGCACTGTTCCACTGCACCTGATCAGCCACGGTTGGCGAGTAATAGCCCACCTTCGAACGTCACTGGGCATACCGCACCGTGGGGCTCCCCACGGAGCACCCTCACGACACCTCACGTATGCCGGGGTCTGCTGTGGCGCGATGGGCCATTCGTGCGTCGAGCGACCATGCACCGGGCCCGGTCAGCAGCAGGAAGATCAGTCCCAGCAGCATCGCGAAGTCGGTACGGGCATCGTGGGCCATACCCCAAAACCCTTGGACACCAAGGAAACCACCCGAGCGCAGCTCGGGGACCTTCGTGAGAATGATTGCGCCGCAGATGTCGATCAACAGCGGAATCGCCGCCAGCCGGGTCAACAGCCCGACGATGACGAGAGTCCCGCAGACGATCTCGACCACGCCGTCGAGGTTGGCGAAGAAGGTCGCTGCGGGAATCCCGATCCGGGTGAACCGCCCCGGCCCCAACTGGTTGGGATACAGGAATTTCTGGATCCCTTCGCTGAGGAACACCATTCCGACCAGCAGGCGGATACAGATCACCGCGGCTGGGCCGTCCGGTTTGAGTGCCTGGGCCCACGACCTTTTCTCGAACCTCACCAGAAACCGCCTTTCGGGATGGCTGCCGGATTGCCGGTCGTGTCATAGGAGTCGTGGCGGGCCTCGAGGGACACCACGAACATCGGCACCCCGCCCAGCAGCCGCCGCCAGATATGCGGCAAAGTATACGGCTCGGCCGCTTCCCGTTGAGCCTGTCTTCGATCACGTTGCCGTGGTCGCCGATCCGAGCAAGGGCGCGTAGCGCCGGCTGGAATGCCTGCTGGTAGTAGTTGCCAGTTACTCACCAGCCCCACCCTCACCAGTGCGGACAACGGCTCGTGCTTCGGCCAGTCGAGGTCGAGCAGCTCCACGGTCTCCAAGGGCACGTTCACCATCCGCACGCCCCGCTTGGCCTTCGGCGCCCCAACCTGAGTTGACCGGTAGTGTGTTCCACGCCTTCGTGATCCGCACCGCCCCGATGTCCCGATACACGTCACCAACGAGCAGGGCAGCGACTTCGCTGTGACGGGCATCGACGCCGGAGAGAATTCGGTCTGCGCATGCCAATACTCAGGCATCGCATCCAAGAACGCCGAGCAACTCCCCCGGTACATCCTCGATCAGGCCGACACGACGGCCGACCACACGCTTGACGTGTTCAGCTCCCGCATCACGGTGCCGGTGGAGCGGCGCATGACGTCGCTGAAATCGGTGAGCGATTACATCGACCGGGTGCCGGCGCTGACTGGGTTCGTGCATGGTGGCCGCGAGCGGTGTTCCCGGCGCGGGTACAGGCCCGCGCCGGTGATGCCCGCGCCCATTACGAGCCCGCGATCGCGACCATCGCGGTATCTGGCCGTCTCGGGATGCGTTGCGGGAGTTGGTGGTCCTGCATGAACTCGCCCATCACCTCCAACCGCCCGGCACCCCCGCACACGGACTCGAGTTCTGCCGCGTATTCCTCGACCTGCTCGGCGGCGTCATCGAACTGGAAGCGGCGTGGCTGCTGCACACCGCGTTGTTCGAATCCGGCGCCCGCACCCATTTAGGTTAGTTCTGACCTGTGGCTCCGACTGCCGGGGGTGTGATCGCGACCAGAGAAGTGTAGGCAACGACGTTGGAGAGGTAGCTGTGGGTTTCGGGATCGTATTCCCCTCCGCAGGTGACCAGTTGGAGGGCGACGTAGCCGTGCGATCCGTATACCTCCTGAGCCGGGAATTCGGTCTTCGGGTAGGTTTCCACCTTCGTGACACTGAATTGGGCGACGCTGCCGTCGGCCAAACTCACCTCCACCGAGTCTCCCTCGTGGAGCGACCCTAGCCGGTTGAACACCGCCGGGCCTTTGTCGGAGTCGACGTGCCCCAAGATCACGGCCGAACCCAGTTGGCCCGGAGACGGCCCGAACTTATACCACCCCGGCTTGTCGAAATCGGTGGGCACTTCGACTGTTTCGTCGGGATTGAGCCTGAGCGTGACGAGTGACTCGTCCACTCCTATCGTGGGGATCCGCAGCGCAACAGGCTCCGGGCCAGACGCCCCCCTGGAGGGCGTCGGCACGGTGCCTATCACAGATGGAGGTCCGAGCTGCGGACTCCCCGAAACTCGATTGCCGTGCAGGGCGAGGAAAACCGCAGCAATAAGCAGAGCAATGAGCACTAGGACTACTGCCAGTACCCGCCTGCGTCGTGCCCGGCCTATCGTTGCCTCGCAGCCCGGGTCTTCCGTTGCCTCGAGGCCCAGGTCGCTCATCCCTGCCGCCTGCGCAACCGTGCTCCCTGACCTAGCGCTACACCCGACCCGGCCAGGGCCAGTCCTGCGACGTATGGGAGGAGAACACTGCCATTGGCGTGGGGAGCAGTACCACCCGCACCCGTTTCCGGATACCCCTTGGGAATGATGTACCCGCCACCGCCAGGTCCGCCCTCACCGGGACCGCCCTGCTCACCTGGTCCACCCGGTCCACCCTGCTCACCCGGTCCACCCGGTCCACCGGGACCACCCTGCTCACCCGGTCCACCCGGTCCACCCCCACCTGGTCCACCCGGTCCACCCCATCCACCCGGAAGACCCGGTCCACCGGGACCACCCGGTCCACCCCCACCGGGACCACCGGGTACACCCGGTCCACCCCATCCACCCGGAAGACCCGGAATACCCCATCCACCCGGAGGACCAAGGGGGATCGGAATCGGAATCGGAATGGGAATCGGAACAATTGGGACGCCGTTGGCGGTGGTGGTTATCGGCGGCGCTGTCGTCGTCGTGGTCGGCGGCGCTGTCGTCGTGGTCGGCGGCGGTGAAATAGGGCAGTTGGTGGGTCGGGTGATCCTGTTGTCGTCCAGGGTGACCGCGCCGTTGCGTGCTAATACCCGTCCATCCACGGTGGCATTGGTTTGCACCGCGATCGAGGTCAACGCCATGATGGTTCCGACGAAGGTAGTCCTGACGCCCAGTGTCGCGGAGCTACCCACCTGCCAGAAGACGTTGCACATTGAGCCCCCGTTGATGACGCTGACGGTGCTGTCCGTTCCCGTGATCAACGTAGATCCCGCTTGGAAGATCCAGACCGCGTTGGGATCACCCTGCGCATCGAGGGTGACGGTCCCGGTCAGGCTCATGGCGGTAGGCGCGTTGTATACCCCCGCGACCAGAGTTAGGCCGGTCAGATCACCAACAGTGGCGTCCGGGGGCCTACCCGCGGCATCGTTATACGCAATAACCAGATCTGATTTCGCTTGGACCGCGACCGCGTCGGTCACGTGTTGCGTTCCGACCACAATTCCCGGCGGAAAGCCGGTGACCGAGGACCCCGGGAAGAGCCCTAGATCACCGGTGATCACCGAGGGGCCGGTATTGGTGACCGTCTGGCCCGCCAATATCGCGAAGGGCGCGGTCGTCCCTAACAAGACCGGGGGCGGCGGGACCGCTGACGCCACCCCATTGAATATCAGCAGGAATGTGGCGGTCACAACCGTCGCTACAGCCACGATCAATCGCCCGACCGGATGCGTCCGGGGCGAGTTGGACGGCCATGTCAATAGTTTCCCTTCGCCGTTGAACGGCAGACGTATCAATGTCACGGTCTGTCTTCGATCCAACTGGTAACAGTGGATGGGTCGGCCCGGTCGCGAATTACACACGACCCTCTGCCATTTCGAAAAGGTTGAATTCCAAACCTGAGCGAACCCCTGACAAGCCGATGCCAGAAATTAACCCATCCGGGTTCGAGCGGCCTACGAAGTACCTTCCGATGCCGATGTAACGGGCGCGAGCGATGCTCGCGCCAGTTGCTTGCTGCTGCAGCGGCGCGCGGTGTCACGGTCGAGTCTCGCCACGGAAGTATCAGCGGTTCGCAACAGTGCGCGATCCCTCCTCTGGCGGGCGACCACGCAAGCACCCTCGAGGCCTTCCTTGGGGGCACCACCAATCACCAAACAGGAAGAGGTTAAACAAACATGGGCGGTCTCCTCAGCGGTCTGCTGCCGGTCGTGGGCAACCTTCTCACCGGTGTCATCAGCGTTCTGGTCCACGCGCTGCTCTGACACGAATGCTTGGTTTGCGGCCCGACCCCCGACAGTCTCAAAACAGTCGGTCGGGGGTCGGGCCGCAAACAATTCACTACGCAGCAGCGATACAAAGATGATCAACCGAGAGGCTGTTCGAATGATCCTCCAGCCCGTAATCAACATCGTCACAGGACTTCTCACCGTCGCTGGAGACCTACTCCACGTTCTGAGCGGCGGCCTGCTCTAGGGGTTTATGACAACCGCAGCGGGATGAACGTGGAGTGCGGCAAGTCCAAGTGAACGCTCGAGTCGGTGAGAGGACGGATCGTTGTGTCGAGGAAGATAGCTCAAGCACTCGCCGTAACCGGAGTGTGTACCGTCATCGCAGCGACCGGCACCGTCGCCGCCCAACCGTCCACCGCTGCTCCGGAATTCGATCCGACCGACTGCCCGGCCCTGTACACCCTCGGTGTTCAGGGCACAGGGCAGTCCTCTCTCAGCGCATCGCCCACCGTCGACAGCGGCCTGCTGTCGGACGTTCTCGCGCCATTGCTGGCCAGCATTTCGCAGCCCGGAGCGATCGATCGCGCATACGTGCCCTATCCCGCGGCGTTCGGCGGGATCGTGCCAGGCGCTGCCACGCCGCCATACGCGCAATCGGTCTCCGCCGGACTCGACGAGCTGCGGAGCATGGCCCGCGCGATCAGCAACAAATGCGAGAACACTCGCCTGGCTTTGCTGGGGTATTCACAAGGGGCGCACGTTGTTTCGTTGTTCCTGCGAGAAGTAGGGCTCGGACACGGTGTGGTGGCACCGGACAAGATAGCCGGCGCCGCACTCTTCGGCGACCCGACCCGTGACCCGGGGGCGCCAGCGTTCCCCGGCGCGCCGGGACAGCTCACCCCCGCCCCCGCGCCCGGCACCGACCGAACAGCATTAGCGGGGCTGACACCAGTTGCACAGACGATGCCGGCGGGCGGTGGCATCGGACCGCAACAAGACATTGCCGCAGACTTCGGCGCGCTCACCGGACGCGTGGCCTCGTTATGCATTGCAGAAGACCTCACCTGCGACGCACCCACCGGCACACCGATACTGCACGCGTTGACGAACATCATCGGCCAGGCACTGCTGTCCCCCCTCCATCCATTCACCGCACTGTCCTCGATCATTCAAGCCGTTGTCGCGACAACCGTGAAGACGGCCGCCGCCGTGGCAAGCCATGACTTGGTCGGCAACACGCTCGGAACACTGACGCTGACGTCCGAAAGGACGTTGAGCCAGCGCCTTGCCGAAGCCTCGGACCCGCGGGTGCCGGTTTATGGTCCCGACGCGCAGGCGGCGTTGCTCAAAGTGGCTACCGTCGCGCTCAATATTTTGCTCGCCGTAGTAGGCGTAACACTCGAACCGAGCGAAGTCGCCGACATTCTCAGCGTCGGCGAGAATAGACCTTTGGACGGCATTGCCCTCCTCACGGAAAAAGTTACCGGCCCGCGATTCCCATCGGTGCCGATCGAACCCGCCCGGAACCTGGTGACACAAGCGTTCGACGCGGTCGCCTTTGCCGTCGCAGACAACGCCGCGCTCCTCGAACCCGCAACGTGGGTGAGATATCAGGATGTTGTCGCACGCCACGGCGCCTATGTATCGGAATCCGTCACCGAAACCGGCCAGACGCCTGCCCAGTTCGTCGCGGATTGGTTTGCAGCACTGGCCCGCAGTCTCGCCACCCCGAAAGACTCCGCCGCCGAGGCTACCGCTGCACCGAGTTCTCCCAGTCGGCCAATGGGTCCAGATCAAGCTGTAGCGCGAGGCGATGCATCTCCACCGGCGAACCAGGCCGGCGAACCAGCTACGGCCGAATCCGCGCCCGAGGCTGCTCCCGTACGGCACGCACTGCGGAAAGACGTGTCGGCTTTCGAGATATCTGTTCCCGCTGCCGTCGGGACGCTGTTGGCCTCCGCTAGAGACGGACAAGCCCTTAGCGACCGAGCCGACATCACTACGTGGGATTGCCTGTGGGTGCTCCTGACGTTCTTGGTTTCGCGTCGACTGCTTCGACATCGGCTCACCCCTGGCGATAACGCTGGTGCCCGATCCAGCTTTCTTGCCGGGTCCACGAACTCAGCCTCGAAGAGCGTCAGCTGGTATAAGTGCGCGCCGCCGATAGCCGCGGCAGTCGGAGCCGTGTCGATTATCGTGGTGTCGGTGCGCGATCTCCGGTAGAGAATGCTGTTCGCGAAGCAACGGTGTACTTCGTCGCCAGAGATACGCCTTTGACCGACCGCGCCCTGTGGCAGGGCTGGTCAGTGCGAAAGCCCGGCGGCCTGAGGAAGCGGCCGGTGGATTCATTTCATGTACCGGACCGACAAGTCACCATTTCGTATTCGGGATCGGCAGAGATGCCAGGCCCGCGGCAGCTGTCGACCTGGCTGAGCCCGACTGATGCCGCTAGCTACTAACCGGGCGGACGAACCGAGGAAGATGCGTCGGCGGTGCACCGTCGGCCTGGTTGGTGTCGATGCGGCGGTAGGTGACGTGAGCTGTGGCGTCGCCTTCGATCAAGGCTGGGCCGGTGCACCGTTCACGTGGGCGAGCCGCCCGCGCTCGGCGGCGCCGCCACCGCACCCGACCCGGTCGAGGGTGCCGAGCGTGGGGCATGAATTTCGAACAGGAAGACTCGGGCGAAGCCGGGTCTTCCTGGGTACACAGTTGTGCGCGATATGAAATCGAACCAAACGTCACCGATTCGTCGGGTGGCAATCCTGTTCTGCCGCACGGCCCGGGCGGATCTCACCGCGAGGGGGAAGCGAGCGTTGCCGCGCGAATTCCGTTAGCGTGCCAGGACGGTCGGCGGCGCGGACATGCCTTGGGCGGCACCGACCGCTGCACCGACGGTGGCGGCAGTGGCAGTGATCACCGTGTAAGCGAGGCCGGTGGCGAGCATCGGGCCCCACACGAGTCCGACCGGTGCGAACGGCAAGCCGACGACGAGGCCGACGGCCCCCATGACTGCTCCGACCACCGCGAGCGGGCTGACCACAGCCACGGCGCCGAATGCGGTGGAGCCGATAATGTCGGCGGCGATGCGGTCCGAGCGCGACGGTTCGAAGCCCGACGAATCCAGCGTTTGCGCTAGGCCCGCTTCCGCGCCCGCGACGGGGTCGTTGATCTGTTCGCCCTACTCAGGACTCAGCCAGTCCCGGCGGCCGATCACGACGGAACCGATGCGCACGCAGCGTGCCGACGGGTGCCTCGATCGGCGCCACCGCCGGAACAGGGGCGTTGGGCCGGGCAGGTGCAGGCGTTGTGGATCGACGGGCGTAAGCACGCCGGGGTCCGGGATCAGGGGAGGTGGTGGAGGTGTCGTTACGGCCAGTGGACGCGGGTCGTGCGGCCGGGTCACCGGGGGTGACGGCGTCGGGAGGCGCGCGGACCGTTGGGTCTCCCGGATGCGCAGCGCCTCGATGGCGCTGACCTTCTCGTTCCAGTCGGCGGACCGCTGGGCGGAGTCGAACCCATCGAAGGTCTCAAACGGTGGGCTTGTTCCCCGGACGGGAGGGCACCTTCCACACGGTCGAGCCGTCTTTGTGGGTGCACGGACAAGGAGTGGGAACGCAGCTCCAGGAAAGGGTGACTGCGCCGACATCCACTGGGGATGCAAGATGTTGACCGGAACGTTGACGGCTGGTCAGGAAGTTACGATGATTCTATCCCTGACCAGTCGCACTCGTTGTGGGCGAAGGGGGACTTGAACCCCCACGTCCCGAAGGACACTGGCACCTGAAGCCAGCGCGTCTGCCATTCCGCCACTCGCCCGAGCGACTGGGAGACAGTATCACGCACATCTGCGGGACACGAAATCGGCGCCGGGCGGCCATTGTGGGCGGGCTGGACACCATAGGGAACCTGCTGGGATTTCCAGGAGTTACAGGTGCGGACGATCGTGGATATCATGCAATGAACGTGGTCGATACGCGACACGCCATACTCGTGTGTCGTTGTTATGAATCAGAAGAGACGCTCACCGAAGGGAGGCCGAGATGGGCATCGTTTCACGGTTCGAGCGTCGCCTGCAGGGCGCCGTCGATGACGTGTTCGCCAGAGCCTTCGGTGGAGGCGTCATACCTCAGGAGGTGGAGGCGGCGCTGCAACGCGAAGCCGCCGATCACATCCAGGATCTGGGTAGCGGCCACCAGTTGGCGCCCAACAATTATGTGATCACCATCAACTCGGCCGACCACGAGCAACTCATCGCCGATCACGACCTCACGACACGGGCTTTTGCCAAACATCTACAGGACTACATCCGCGAGCAAGGCTGGCAGACCTACGGTGAAGTACACGTGGCATTCGCGGCATCACCTACGCTGCACACCGGACAGTTCAGGGCCAGCGGCCGGGTCGACCCCGACGTCGGTCGTCGAGCCACACCAGCTCACCGCCCCGAGCCCACGCCACAACGACCTGCAAACCCGCAACCAGGAGCTGGCCCCATGACGCAGAACTCAGGCTACGACCCAAGCCGTGAGCCCGCGGAGTCCGATCCACGCAACCGCGGGTACGCACCACCGCCCGCCGGGCGGGGCGGTCCGCAAAACGGTGCGTACCGCGAGGATTACGGCCGTGGTGGCGCGCCGTACGCCGGTGGCTCCGACTACCAGGCACCGGACTCACAGCAGGGTTACGGCGACTACCAGAACGGCTACGACTACCAGCAGGGTGGTCAAGGCGGCTACGGCCAACAGGGCTACCAGGAGCCCGGCTACGGCCAACAGGGCCAACAGGGCCAACAGGGCCAGCCGGGCTACGGCGATCGCGGCGGCTACGGCCAGCAGGGCGGCTACGCCGAGCAGGACTACGGCCAGCCCGGCTACCAGGAGCCCGGCTACGGCCAGCAAAGCTACGGCGAGCCGGGCTACGGCCAGGGCCAGCAGGGGTACGCCCAGCCCGCCTACGGCGAACCTGGGTACCAGGAACCCGGCTACGGTCAGCAGCAAGGCTATGGCCAGCAGGGGTACGCCCAGCCGGGGTACGGCGAGCCGGGCTACCAGGAACCGGGTTACGGCGAGCCGGGCTATGCCGCGCCCGCCGACCAGGGCGGCTACGGCCAGGCATACTCGCAACAGCCCGGCTACGCGGCGCCCGCGTACGGCGGTGGCGCACAGGCCGGTTCGGGCTACTCCGCCACCCTGCAGCTGGATGACGGCAGCGGCCGCACTTACCAGCTCCGGGAAGGCAGCAACATCATCGGCCGCGGCCAGGACGCCCACTTCCGGCTGCCCGACACGGGTGTCTCGCGCAGGCACATCGAGGTCCGCTGGGACGGCCAGACCGCGATGCTCTCGGATTTGGGTTCCACCAATGGCACGCTCGTCAACGGTTCCCCCGTGCAGGATTGGCAGCTCGCCGACGGAGATGTGATCCGCGCCGGGCATTCTGAGATTCTGATCCGTATCGTCTGATCCCGTAAGCTCGCGATGCAGGTCACGACATGGCCATCAGGGATTCTGCGGTCGTATCGTGATCGGAATCGGCAGACGGCCCTATGATGCTGCCAACACGCGCGGCACCAGACTCGGGGCCGGCAAGACCAGCAAGCCGGTGGGGCGAACCAGCGCCTACGGCGCCGACGTACACGGTCGAACAGGAGGTGGAATGCCGTGCAGGGATTGATCTTGCAATTGACCCGTGCGGGGTTCCTGCTGCTGTTGTGGCTGTTCGTGTGGGCGGTACTGCGGACCTTGCGCAGCGACATCTACGCGGCATCCGGCATACGGATCCAGCCCAGGGCCGCACGCGGTTCCGCGGTGCTGCCTTCCTTCAGCCGAGGCCAGAAGGGCGCCAAATATCTTGTGGTGACTCAAGGTTCACTCGCCGGCACCCGCATCTCGCTCAGCACCCAGCCAGTGCTGATCGGACGTGCGGATGACTCCACGCTGGTACTCACCGATGATTACGCCTCGACCAGGCATGCACGACTGTCCCCGCGCGGTGACGACTGGTACGTCGAAGACCTCGGCTCGACAAATGGCACCTATCTCGACCGCGCGAAAGTCACTACCGCAGTCCGAGTTCCACTCGGCACCCCCGTCCGTGTCGGCAAAACAGTGATCGAGCTGCGATCGTGACACTTGTTCTCCGCTACGCAGCGCGCAGCGACCGCGGTCTTGTCCGAGGCAACAACGAGGACTCCGTCTACGCAGGCGCACGGCTGCTCGCACTCGCCGACGGCATGGGTGGCCATGCCGCGGGCGAGGTGGCCTCCCAACTGATGATCGCGGCCCTAGCGCATCTCGACGACGACGAGCCAGGCGACGATCTGCTCGGCAAGCTCGACGCGGCCACCCATGAGGGCAACGCCGCGATCGCCGATCATGTCGAGGAAGAGCCCGAACTCGATGGCATGGGCACCACGCTCACCGCGATCCTATTCGCGGGCAAGAAACTCGGCCTCGTCCATATCGGCGACTCCCGCGCCTATCTGCTACGCGGTGGCGAGCTAGCTCAGATCACCAGGGACGACACGTTCGTGCAGTCACTGGTGGACGAGGGCCGGATCACCGCCGAGCAGGCGCACACCCACCCGCAGCGCTCACTGATCATGCGTGCCCTCACCGGCAACGAGATCGAGCCGACGCTGATCATGCGCGAGGCGCGTGCCGGGGATCGCTATCTGCTGTGCTCCGACGGCCTGTCGGATGTGGTCAGCGACGAGACGATCGCCAACACCATGCGCGAGGGCACGCAGGACGAATGTGCCGACCGGCTCATCGAACTCGCGTTGCGCAGCGGCGGACCGGACAACGTCACGGTCGTCGTCGCCGATGTCATCGATCTCGATTACGGGCAGAGCCATCCGATCGTGGCGGGCGCCGCCTCCGGTCAGGACGAGGACACCCCGCCGCCGAACACCGCGGCGGGACGCGCGGCCGCCATGCGTCCACCCCGCGCCGCCCCGCGCCGCGCCGCTCCCACCCTGCAGCCGCCGGCGAAGGGTAAGTCGCACAAGCTGCGCTGGATCCTGCTCGCGGTCGCGTTGGTGGTGGCGGTCTGTGTCGGACTTCTGGTCGGCTACAAGATGATTCGCAGCAACTACTACGTCGCCGCGGACAGCGCCCAAGTGGTGATCCTACGCGGGCTGCCCGGTTCGGTGCTCGGGTATTCGATCCACGAGGTCGATCTGGTCGGCTGTGTGAAGACCTCCGGTGAGCTGACCCTGGAGCAGCCCGGCAAGGACCTGCCCACCGGGTGCCGGGTGCTGAAGGCGGCCGACCTCAAGCCCACCGGGCGCACCCAGGTGGACAAGGGACTGCCGCCGACCTCGCTGGACAAGGCCAAGGACCAGATGAAGGTCCTCGCGCAGGACGAGCTGCTGCCGCCCTGCCCGGCACGTGAGCAGGCACCGCAGCCGGGGGTCGTCCCGCCTGCTGTGCCGCCGTCGGCGACCGGCACCCCCGCGCCGCCCACCGCCGACAACCCGCCGCCGGGCGGCGATCCGCATCCGGGTGAAGCCAGGGGTACCGACGTCAAGACGCCGACCAAGTCGGAGCCGACGGCGCCGACGGCGACCACGGCGCCGAACCCCCAGATCGCGGGGGAGACCTGCCGGGTGACGGACTGATGTCTGCACCGGCACCGCCGTCCGCTGGGGCCTTTCCCAGTCCCCCGGGCGGATTCGCTCCTGCGCCGCCGCCGTCCACCCGACGTAATACCGAACTGTTATTACTTGCCATCGCGGTGGTCATCACGACCGCATCCCTGTTTCTGGTTGAGGCCAGTCAGGAGCAGTCGATCACCTGGGAGATCGCCAAATACGGCCTGGCGTTCTTCGCCCTGTTCGGCGTGGCCCATCTGGCGGTGCGCCGCTTCGCGCCGTTCGCCGACCCACTATTACTACCGATCGTGGCCCTGCTCAACGGGCTCGGATTGGTGCTGATCCATCGGCTCGACCTCGCCGACGCACAGAGCGCCCAATACAACTCCGCGGCCGTCCCCTCCCCCGATGCCAACCAGCAGATCATGTGGACCGGTCTCGGGATGGTCGTGTTCATCGCGCTGCTCACCGTGCTTCGCGACTACCGCACGCTGGCCCGCTACAGCTACACCCTAGGCCTGATGGGCCTTGTCGCGCTGGCGATTCCGGCATTGCTGCCCAGCGCTTATTCGGAGACCAACGGTTCCAAGATCTGGGTCAGGTTGCCCGGATTCAGTGTGCAGCCAGGTGAATTCGCGAAGATCCTGCTCATCGTCTTTTTCGCCTCGGTGCTGGTGGCCAAGCGCGATCTGTTCACCGCCGCTGGTCGCCGTTTCCTCGGTATGGAGTTCCCTCGCGCCCGCGACCTCGGCCCGATACTGGTGGTCTGGATCGTCTGCATCGGCGTGCTCGTCTTCGAAAAGGACCTCGGCACTTCGCTGTTGATCTTCAGCACGGTGCTGGTGATGCTCTACATCGCCACCGAGCGGGTGGGCTGGCTGATCATCGGCGGCGGCCTGCTAGCGGTCGGGTACTTCTTCGCCTACCAGTCCTTCAGCCACGTGCGGGTGCGCACCCAGACGTGGCTGCATCCGTTCGCGGACTACAACAATACCGGCTACCAGATCTCGCAGTCGCTCTTCGGCCTGGCCACCGGCGGCCTGGCCGGGACCGGCCTCGGCAGCGGGCGACCCTCGCAGGTGCCCTTCGCCAAGACCGACTTCATCATCACCACCATCGGCGAGGAGCTCGGCCTGATCGGGCTGGCCGCGGTGCTGATGCTGTTCCTGGTGTTCATCGTGCGCGGCCTGCGCACCGCGCTCGCCGTGCGCGACAGCTTCGGCAAGCTGCTGGCCGCCGGGCTTTCGTTCACAATCGCGATCCAGCTGTTCGTCGTCGTCGGCGGCGTCACCAAACTCATTCCGCTGACCGGTCTCACCACCCCCTTCATGTCCTACGGCGGTTCGTCGCTGCTGGCCAACTACGCACTGCTGGCGTCGCTGATCAAGGTCTCCGACGCCGCCCGCGCCCCCGCGCCGATCCGCAAGAAAGAGCCCGCACCGATCGCGGATGCGCCGACGGAGATGCTGCGCAAATCTGAATCGGGCCGATCGGAAGTGGGGCCCCAGGAATGAACACACCCCTACGGCGGGTCGCGGTTGCGGTGATGTTGATGATCGTCGCCCTGCTGATCAATGCCACCTATGTACAGGTGATCAAGGCTGATGATTACCGCAACGATCCGCGCAACACCCGCGTGCTGCTCGACGAGTACGCGCGCCAGCGCGGGCAAATCTCCGCACGGGGCACGGTGCTTGCCAACTCGGTCGCCACCGCGGACCGCTACAAGTACCTGCGCCGCTACCCGACCGCTCCGGAGGCGTACGCACCGGCCACCGGCTTCTACTCGATGCAGTACGGCAGCACCGGCCTGGAGCGCGCCGAGGACTCGGTGCTCAACGGCTCCGACAGCCAGCTGTTCGGGCGCCGCCTGATCGACATGATCTCCGGTCGCGATCCGCGCGGCGGCAACGTGCTCACCACCCTCGATCCGGCCATGCAGCAGGTCGCCTACGACCAGCTGACCAGTAAGGGCTACACCGGCTCGGTGGTGGCAATCGAACCGAGCACCGGCAAGATCCTCACCATGGTCTCCACACCCAGCTACGATCCCAACTTGTTGTCCGGGCACGACGGTGCCAGCGGCACCAAGGAATGGGACATGCTGAGCACCGACCCGCGGCAGCCTTTGCTCAATCGTGCTGTCTCGCAGACCTATCCGCCGGGATCGACCTTCAAGGTGGTCGTCACGGCGGCCGCGCTGGCCAACGGGACCGCGACCCCGGAGGACCAGTTCACCGCCGCGCCAACCATCACGCTGCCCGGCACCACCACCACCCTGGAGAACTACAACGGCTCCCCCTGTGGCAGCGGTCCGACCGCGTCGCTCTACGACGCATTCCGGATGTCCTGCAACACCGCGTTCGTCGAGTTAGGACTCAAGGTCGGCGCCCCCAACCTCAAGGACGAGGCGGCCGCGTTCGGGATCGGCGCGCACCGCGGCATCCCGATGCCGGTCGCCGAAAGCACCGTCGGGACGATTCCCGACAACCCGGCGCTGGGCCAGAGCAGCATCGGACAGCGCGATGTGGCGCTTACCCCGTTGGACAACGCGGTCATCGCGGCGACCGTCGCCAACGGCGGTGTCCGGATGGAGCCGTACCTGGTCGATCAGTTGCAGGGACCGGATCTGAGCGAACTGTCCAAGACCAAGCCCGTCTCAGTAGGCCAGGCTGTCAGCGCCCAGGTAGCGTCGTCGCTGACAAACCTCATGATCGCGTCGGAGGACAACACCATCGGACACGGCCAATCCGGGTATCAGATCGCATCCAAGACCGGCACGGCCGAGCACGGCAGCAATCCGCGCAACACCCCGCCGCATGCCTGGTACATCGCTTTCGCTCCCGCGCAGAACCCGAAGATCGCGATTGCGGTCATCGTGGAGAACGGCGGAGACCGAGCGCTGGCCGCCACCGGTGGTTCGGTGGCCGCGCCCATTGCCCGCGCGGTGCTCGACGCCGGTTTGCGAGGGCGCTGAACGATATGAACGTGCGAGTGAATGTACGGGGACCCCGATGCTGAACAACGGCGCGATGATCGCCGACCGGTACCGCCTACAACGCCTGATCGCCACGGGCGGCATGGGTCAGGTCTGGGAGGCGCTCGACACCCGGCTCGACCGCAGGGTCGCGGTCAAGGTGCTCAAGTCGGAGTTCTCCGCCGACCCCACCTTCCGGCACCGGTTCCGCACCGAGGCGAAGACGACCGCGCAGCTGAATCACCCTGGTATCGCCGGGATTTACGACTACGGCGAGACCCTGGATCCCAGCGGTGGCGAAACCGCCTACCTGGTAATGGAACTGGTCCAGGGTGAGCCTCTCAATACGGTGCTGAACCGCCTCGGCCGACTCTCGGTCGTCCAGGGTCTGGACCTGCTCGAGCAAACCGGTCGCGCGCTGGAGGTCGCGCACCAGGCCGGCGTGGTGCACCGCGACGTGAAGCCGGGCAACATCCTGGTGACGCCGACCGGCCAAGTGAAGATCACCGACTTCGGCATCGCCAAGGCGGTCGACGCTTCTGCTGTGACCAAGACCGGCATGGTAATGGGCACGGCCCAGTACATCGCGCCGGAGCAGGCGGTCGGCGAGGACGCCACCGCGGCCAGTGACGTGTACTCCCTCGGCGTGGTCGGCTACGAGGCCCTCGCCGGGCAGCGGCCGTTCACCGGCGACGGCGCGATCACCGTCGCGATGAAGCATGTGCGCGAGGCCCCGCCGCCGATGCCCGCGGATCTGCCCGCCAACGTGCGCGAACTCATCGAAATCACGATGGGCAAGGAACCGGGGCGCCGCTATGCACGCGGCGGCGAGTTCGCCGACGCCGTTGCCGCGGTCCGCGCCGGGCGCAGGCCACCGCCACCGAGCAGCGCCGCTTCGGGCGGCGGACCAATGACGGCGGGTGCCACCCGGGTGCTACCGCCGGGTCCGACGGTGATGCTGCCATCCGGACAGCACAGTTACGACGATGGCCCGACGGTCCGGTACTCCACCCCCGCTGGCGGAGCTCTCGGCGCGGGGGCCGCACCCGCGACCGTCATGAGCACCAACGCCAACCGCGCCAACCCGCCGCCCGGTGATGGCAAGCGGTTCACCACAACTCAGAAGTGGCTGGCCGTTCTCGGCGTGGGCGCGCTACTGCTCGTCGGCGCCGTCCTCTGGCTGCTGTTCGGTGGCAATACCAATCCGGACACGGTCAAACCGCCGGCCACCTCGACAGTGGCGCCGACCACCGTGCTGCTGCCACCGACTCCGGTGGTCACCACCACGACGCCGAGGCCGGTTCCCCCGCCGCCGGTGGCGACCACCGAACCACCGACCACCACAACCGAACCACCGACCACCACAACCGAACCGCCGACGACGACTCCGTCGAGCACGACGACGCCGAGTAACACCAGGCCGCCGAGGACGACGGTGCCGACCACCACCGGCCGCGCGCGCATCCCGACGTTCGACCTACCATTTCCGGATGGTCCCGGTGCCCGAGGTCCCTCGTTCACCCCCGGCGCAGCCCCTCTTTCGCAAGGACAGCCATGACGACCCCGAAGAATCTCTCCTCCCGCTACGAGCTGGGCGAGATCATCGGGTTCGGCGGCATGTCCGAGGTCCACAAGGCGCGCGATCTGCGGTTGAGCCGTGACGTGGCGATCAAGGTGCTGCGCGCCGACCTGGCGCGCGACCCCACCTTCTATCTGCGTTTCAAGCGCGAGGCGCAGAACGCGGCCGCGCTGAACCATCCGGCGATCGTCGCGGTGTACGACACCGGTGAGGCCGAGGTGGACGGCGGCCCGCTGCCCTACATCGTGATGGAGTACGTCGATGGCGACACGCTGCGCGATATAGTGCGCAGCAAGGGCCCGATGGCGCCGCGCAGAGCGATGGAGGTCGTCGCCGATGTCTGTGCCGCGCTGGATTTCAGCCACAAGGCCGGGATCGTGCACCGGGACATGAAGCCTGCGAACATCATGATCAACCGCGCCGGCGCGGTGAAGGTGATGGACTTCGGCATCGCGCGCGCGATCGCCGACAGCTCCAACCCGATGACCCAGACCGCGGCCGTTATCGGTACCGCGCAATACCTTTCGCCCGAGCAGGCACGCGGCGAGACCGTCGACGCTCGCTCCGACGTCTACTCCGTCGGCTGCGTGCTGTTCGAAATCCTTACCGGCGAACCGCCTTTCACCGGTGATTCACCGGTCGCTGTGGCCTACCAGCATGTCCGGGAAGATCCGCGGCTGCCCTCGCATGTGCATTCCGGGGTGCCCCGCGAACTCGACTCGGTCATCCTCAAGGCGATGAGCAAGAATCCGGCTAACCGGTACCAGACCGCGGCCGAAATGCGCGCCGATCTGATTCGGGTGCTCGGCGGCCAGAAGCCCAGCGCGCCGATGGTGATGACCGACGAGGACCGCACCACCATCCTCGGCGCCAACGAACCCGCGCCGCGCACGTTCCGCACCGTCGAACGCAACGACGACACCGCCGAACAGGAACCCGCCGAACCCCCAAACCCGCGCCGCAACATCTACATCGCGATCGGCGCCGCCGCCGCGGTGGCGGTGGCATTCGCGCTGTTCTGGGTGCTGCTCGGGCCGGGAAGCAAACCGGATCAGATTGCGGTGCCAGATCTGTCGAACAAGTCGGCGCAGCAGGCGCAGGACGCGCTGCAGAATCTCGGCTTCACGGTGGCCAGCCAGCAGAAGCCGGACAACAAGGTCGCCATCGGCAATGTCATCGCCACCCAGCCGCTCGGCGGGTCACGGGTCGACAAGGGCAGCACCATCACCATGCAGGTGTCAACCGGCCCGGCGCAGGTGGTGGTGCCGCGGTTGGCCGGGCTCAGTCAGCAGCAGGCAGAGCAGAAGCTCAATTCCATAGGGCTGCAAGTGAGTCCCGATGTGCAACGCAAAGCGTCGAGCAGCGCCGAGAAGGACACGGTCACCGAACAGAACCCGTCACCAGGGGCGAAAATCGACGTGGACTCGCTCGTCACGATCACCGTTGGCACGGGCCCGGAAGCGGTACGAGTGCCCAACGTCATCGGGCAGACGATCGACGTCGCTCAGCCGAATATCGAAGGCATCGGCTTCAAGGTCGTCATTCAGGACACGCCGTCCTCGAAGCCCAAGGGCGAGGTGATCTCAACCAGCCCGGCCGGCGGCACTACCGCCGACAAGGGTTCGACGGTGACCGTGAATGTCTCCACCGGTGATCAGATCAGCATGCCGAGCCTCATCGGCCTGACCCCCAACCAGGCGCTGGAAAGGTTGCGTCAGAACGGCTGGACCGGCACCGCGAGTCAGATTACCCAGGCTACTCAGGGCACGTTCGACGCGGGCAATGTCGGCCGGATCCTCAGCCAGCAACCCTCCGTCGGCTCCTCGATCGCGAAAACCGGGGCGGTCACGATCAGTACCGGCGTGCTCGGCCCGCCCTGAGATCAAAGACGCTCAACTCGCCCGGATAACCCGAAAACACAGACCGGTCGGTGTTATCCGGGCGAGAATGAGGCTGCTTTCATCCCACCCAGCTGCTCCATCCACCTGCTAGCTGAGTACGAGGAGGTAGCCCCATGACCACTGCCAGGGACATCATGAAGCCCGGTGCCCAGTGGATCTCCAAGGACGAGACCGTCGGCAAGGCCGCCCGCGTGATGGCCGAACTCGGAGTCGGATCCCTGGTTATCGCCGATGACAACGAGCGTATGTGCGGGATCATCACCGATCGCGACATCGTGGTGAAGTGCATTGCCCAGGGCCGGCCCCCGGCCACCACCCCCGCCGAGGACCTCTGCGAATCGACGCCGCGCTGGGTCGACGCCGACGCCGATATCGACGAGGTGCTCGACGAAATGGAAAGCCATCGGATCAAGCGGATGCCGGTGATCGACGCCAAGCGTCTGGTCGGCATGATCAGCGAGGCAGACCTGGCCCGCCACCTCGACGACAACCAGCTCGGCGAATTCGTGACGGCGCTCTACGGCAGGCCCTGAGCGCCGGTTAAGACAGATCCAGATGCCGATTCGTCGACATGGCCGCCTCGGCCAGGTCGGACAGCTCGACCACCTCGACGCCGTGCTGCCGTAGCTTTTCCACACCGACGCAGTTGCTAACGAAGGTCGTGGGTTCCCGCCACGCGACGACGACGCGCGGAATCCCCGCTGCCAGGATCCGGTCGGTGCACGGCGGCCGCGTCGGGGTGGCGCGCTGCGAACAGGGCTCGAGGGTGCTGTAGATCGTCGCCCGCACCAGGCGGGGATCCTCCGCATCGAGCTTGTTCAGCGCGGACTCCTCGGCATGGACCTTCTCATCGGTCTCCCTGGAGTAGCCGCACGAAATCTCAACGCCGTCGACCGCGATGACAGCACCGACGGAGAAGGCGGTCGCGCTTGTCGGACACATCAGCGCCAGTTCTATTGCCCTACGCATGAATTCGCGGTCGGTGTCCTTACCGGCCATCAGCGCCGTCCTGTGCCGTATCGGTGGTTGCTTTCGGCAGGTAGATGAGCAGGGCGATATCGCCGATTCGAATGAGATCGGCCAGATGCATCCGACGCTGCGTACCGCCGGGATAGCTGGCCGGGTTGAGGAACCGCGGGGCCGCGGCGTCGCCGACCAGGATCGGGGCGACGGCCACGTGCACTTCGTCTGCCAGGTCCGCCGCCATGAAGGCAGTGTGCATGTGGGTACCGCCCTCCACCATCAGGCGGGCGATGCCGCGGCGGCCGAGGTCGTCGAGCACTGCGACGAGGTCGACCTCGCTGCCGAGGCTGACCACCTCGGCCAGTCCGGCCAAGCGGGCACCGAGGTGCGCGGCGCCGCTGTCGGTGGTGTAGACGAGCTTATCGCCGCCATGGTGCCAGAACTTCAGGTCGGGGTCCAGCTCACCGCTCGCGGTGACAGTGACCTTCAGCGGATATTCCGGTTTACCCGCCCCGGCGACCCTTTCGGCCCGCCGGTCGGGACTGTCGACCAAAAGGCGTGGATTGTCGCGGCGCAGCGTTTCGGCGCCGATCAGGATCGCATCGGATTCCGCGCGCACCTGGTCCACCCGGTCGAAGTCCGCCGCATCAGACAGCATCAAGCGTTCTGGTCCCGTGGCGTCGATATATCCGTCGAGGCTCACCGCTACCGAAAGCAGGACATACGGACGCGTCACTGTGTCACCAGTGCCACGACCTCCGCCTCGAGCATCTCCACCAATCCCTCGGCCGGACGCTTGCCGCAGACCTCGAGCCAGTTCGCCAGCATCCGATGCCCGCCCTGGGTCAGCACCGATTCGGGATGGAACTGCACGCCGTGGATCGGCAGCGTCCGGTGCCGCACGGCCATCACGATCCCGCTCTCGGTGCGGCCGATCACCTCGATCTCGTCGGGAAGGGTGTCCTCGAGCACTGTGAGTGAGTGGTACCGCGTCGCGGTGAAGGGGTTGGGCAATCCGGCAAGCACGCCCGCGCCGATGTGGAACACCGAGCTGGTCTTGCCGTGCAACAACTCCGGCGCCCTGGTGACGGTGGCGCCGAACGCCTCACCGATCGCCTGATGGCCAAGGCATACGCCGAGCAACGGGGTGCGCTGGCGGGCGCAGGCTTTCACCAGGTCGATGCTGGCACCCGCACGATCCGGGGAGCCAGGCCCCGGACTGATCAGGATGCCGTCGAATTCGGCGGCCACGGCGTCCACATCGGCCAGTTGTGGGTCATCGTTGCGCCAGACCACGGCCTCGGGGCCAAGCTGGCCGAGGTACTGCACCAGGTTGAACACGAAGCTGTCGTAATTGTCGACGACGAGTACACGCATGAGGTCGAGATTACGTGGCTGCATGGCAGCGCGTCGCATCCATTACCAGTTGAGATAGCCTAGAGGCACACCGGAGGGGACTCGAGCCTCGCCCGGACCGGTCTCGGCTGATCCCGGATCGGACACCGCGGCGAGTGGCGTTCGGCACAACTCAACCGACGCTGTCCCGCCGGTCCCGACCTGCACGCCGAACACGAGGACGTCATGCCCAAGTCGAAGGTCCGTAAGAAGACCGACTATACGATCAATCCCGCCAGCCGGACGCCGGTGAAGGTGAAGGCCGGGCCGTCGCCGGTCTGGTATGTAGTCATCATGCTCGGCTTCATGCTCGCCGGGCTGGTGTGGCTGCTCGTCTACTACCTGGCAAACGACAAGATCGGCTGGATGGCCAACCTCGGTGCCTGGAACTTCCTGATCGGCTTCGGCCTCATGGTCGTCGGCCTGATCATGACCATGCGGTGGCGCTGAGCTTTCGTACTGCCAAACCCCGGACTACAGACGTGTCATTCATTCACACCTGTGGATGACCCTGTGGACAACTCGAGCAACGATTGGGGCGAGTGGCACGTGAATCCCGAGAATCCCCAGTCCCGGATTCCCGATCCCCGCATTGCCTGGACCACGCCGACCCCAGCACTCATCGCGGTCACCGGCGGCGGGCTGATCTTGGCGTGCGCCGCGATCCTCGCCAATGATGCCGCGAGCCGCCTGCTAATCGGCGTGGCGGCCGCCGGTCTGCTGTTCCTCGCGGTGCTCGGCTTCCGACAGCGACCGCGGCTGTCGATCACCTCCGACCCGGAACCACGCCTCGTGGTGCGCAGTCTGGTCGGCCCGACGGAGTATCGCCGCGACCAGATACTGCGCGCCCGGGTGCTCGGCTATCGCCGCCTCGGACGCAAGACGCCCATGCTGGAAATCGACGTCCGGCACAACGGTGACGAACGCCTGTTGATCTTCGGCCGTTGGGACCTCGGCGCCAACCCGCACGATGTCTTCGAGGCGCTGGTAGCACACGGGCTGGCCGAGCTCCCGGCCGACTGACGGCACCGATCGGGGCGAGCTACGTTTCACGTGAAGCAAGCCGACTTCGATGCCTGTGCCGGTCAGGCCCCGAGAGATACCGCTGCGGCGCCGGTCACCGAGACCGCGGCGATGGCGAGCACGGCGAGGGCCACCCAGCCGATGATGCCCGCGGTTTCTCGGGTTTTCGCGCGCAGCCAGGCCGGGAGGAACAGGATGCCGAGAGTGGCCAGCGTGCCCGCGGTCAGACCGCCAAGATGCCCCCACAGAGAGATGCCGGGCAGCGAGAAGCTGATGAAGATGTTGATGCCGATCAGGATCAACATCTGATTGGGGTTCTGCCGCAACCGAATCAAGATCACCGTGATCGCACCGAATAGGCCATACACCGCCGCGGACGCGCCCGCGGTAGCACTGTTCTGGGCAAAGACCATCACCGCGGCGGAACCAGCGAGTAGCGAGACCAGATAGACCGCAAGATAGCGCAGCCGTCCGAGCACCAGTTCGGCATCACGGCCGACCACATACAGCGCGAACATATTGAGCAGCAAATGAATCGGGCCGTAGTGCAGGAACCCGGAGCCGATCACCCGCACCCAGTCGCCATTGGCGACGAAATGCGGAACCAGCACCCAGCGCCGGAACAGCACCGAGCCGTTGTAGTTGTCCACCAGGCTGCGCGACTGGGCTGCGGTGATCGCGAAGACGAGCACGTTCACCGCGATCAGCGCGTAGGTGACATACGGCATCGGCGTTTTGGCTGATTGCGCACCAGCGACGGTGCGCACCGGCGGCACCTCACGCTGCTCCTGGCGCAGACAGTCGACACAATGCTGGCCGACGGCGGCGGGCCGCAGGCACTCGGGGCACGCAGGCCGCCCGCAACGCGTGCAGGCCAGGCCCGTCGGACGTGCGGGGTGGCGGACGCACGTGGGTGCGGGCGGCTTGGCATTCATCGCACTACTCGATGCTGATCGTGGAGATGACGACCGCTTCCTTCGGGCGGTCGTTGCGATCGGCCGCCGCGGTCGCGATGGAATCGACGACCTTGCGCGAATCCGGATCGACGACCTCGCCGAAGATCGTGTGTTTGCGGTTGAGATGCGGCTGCGGGCCGACGGTGATGAAGAACTGCGAGCCGTTGGTGCCCGGTCCCGCGTTGGCCATCGCCAACAGGTAGCCGCGGTCGAAGCGCAGCTCCGGGTGGAACTCGTCGCCGAATTCGTAACCGGGGCCACCCCGCCCGGTGCCGGTCGGGTCACCACCCTGGATCATGAACCCGTCGATCACCCGGTGGAAGACCGCGCCGTCGTAGAACGGTCCCGAGGTCCCGCCGCTCGCGTTCGCGGTCGTGTACTCGGCAGTGCCGTCGGCCAGGCCGACGAAGTTCCGCACCGTCTTCGGGGCGTGGTTACCGAAGAGCGAGATCCTGATGTCACCGTGGTTGGTGTGCAGCGTCGCCACGGCGGTCTGATTCGGTGTGGTCACGTCGCCCATCGTGCCACGCCCGACCGGGAACCGGGCCGAGCGGGACCCTGAACTGCACCTACTGCGCGACGCGCTGGTATGTGCCAGAGTGGTCGAATGACCTTGGGGCGCCTTCACGTATCCGCACCTACTCGTAACCGGCTCATTGCCGCGATCTTCGTCGCGCTGGCGGGTGGCGTGGCCTGGGTGGTACGCAGCAAGCGGCCGCAGGCCCCGGAGCCGGCTGCGGCCCCGCCGCGAATCGGTTACTCCCGCAATGGTTCCGCGCCGACCCCGTTGGCGGAGGCCGGCGCGGAAAACGGTCACTGACCGACAATTCGGATCAACGGCCCAGCTCAGCGGCTCACGGTCCGCTTGTACTGACGCAGCGCCAGCGGAATGAACACCAGCAGGATGATCGCCACCCAGCCAAGCGTCGTCACCACTGGATGCTGCATCGACCAGGCATCCGATTTCGGCGCCATCGAGCTGGTGTTGCCGAACAACTCGCGGGTCGCCTGAGTCACCGCGGACACCGGATTCCATTCGGCGAACACGCGCAGCACCATGGGCAGGTTCTCCAGCGGCACAAAGGTGTTGGCAAGGAAGGTCAGCGGGAAGATCACCATGAAGCTGGCGTTGTTGAACACCTCCGGCGCCCGCACGAGCAGGCCGACGACGGCCATGATCCACGACACCGCGTAGGCGAACAGCAGCAACAACACATAGGCGAGCACCGCGTCGAGGAACGATCCACGGATCCGCCATCCCACGAGCAGACCGGTCAGCGACATCACCACCAGGCTGACCACGTTGATCACCACATCGCTGAGCGTCCGACCGACCAGCACGGCCGAGGGTGCCATCGGCAGCGAGCGGAATCGGTCGATGATGCCCTTCTGCATGTCCTCGGCCAGGCCGAGGCCGGTGAAGGTCGCTCCGAACACCACGCTCTGCGCGAAGATGCCCGCGATCAGGAACTCTCGATAGCCACCCGACATGCCGGGTACCTCGATCGCCGATCCGAAGATGTAGGCGAACAGCAGTACGAACATGATCGGCGAGAGCGTCGAGAAGATCAGCACGTCGGGGACGCGCTTGATCTTGATGACGTTGCGCTTGGCGATGGTCACGCTGTCGCTGAACACGATCGACAGTCGTTCGCCCAACGGCATCGTCGTTCGGTTGTCGAATGTCGTGGCCGCGGTCATCGGACCTGTCCTTCCGTTGTTTCGAGCCGGTCGCCGCTCTTACCGTTGCTGAGCTCCTCGGCTTCGTGCCCGGTCAGGGTGAGGAAGACATCGTCGAGCGAGGGCCGACGCAGACCGACATCGTGGATCTGCACATTGTGCTTGGCCAGCTCACCGATCGCGTCGACGAGCGCCTGCGAACCGTTGCTGACCGGAACGATGATCCGCCGCAGCCCGGGCTCCAGATGGATCTCCCCGTCGGCCAGGCCCTTCAGCGCCTGCTGCGCGATCCCGAGGTTGTCGGCGTGGTCGACGGTGAGTTCGATGCGGTCGCCGCCGACCAGTGTCTTGAGTTCGTCCGCGGTGCCGCGGGCGATGACCTTGCCGTGATCGATCACGGCGATGGCATCGGCAAGCCGGTCGGCCTCCTCCATGTACTGCGTGGTGAGCAGCAAGGTGGTTCCGCCCGCGACCAATTCCTCGATGACATCCCAGAGGTCCAGGCGGGCACGCGGATCCAGGCCGGTGGTCGGCTCGTCGAGGAACAGCACCGGCGGATTGGCCACCAGCGCACCGGCTAGGTCGAGCCTGCGGCGCATACCGCCCGAATAACCCTTGACGGGCCGATCGGCGGCGTCGCTCAGCCGGAACCGATCGAGCAATTCGCGGGCGCGCTCCTTACTGCGCTGTACACCCATGTGGTACAGCCGTCCCACCATCTCGAGATTTTCGAAACCGGTGAGATATTCGTCGACGGCGGCATATTGACCCGACGTTCCGATATGCGAGCGCAGCGCCTGCGGATTGCGCAGCACGTCTATTCCGGCGACGGTCGCGCGCCCCTCATCCGGTATCAGCAAGGTGGTCAGCACCCGTACCGTGGTGGTCTTACCTGCGCCGTTGGGTCCGAGCAGCGCGGTGACGGTGCCCTCGGGCACCCTTAGGTCGAGTCCATCGAGGGCGATCAGCCGGCCGTATCGTTTGACCAGACCCTCGGCGACTATTGCGTCGGGCATGATTCTCCTGACGTTCGTAATTCTCGATGTCGGATTTACTACGACGGCGGCCTACGGTGCCGATTTCGCGGGACCGGTGACTGACCGATGCTCGAGTCAGTATTGCCGTGCACAGCGACATTTTCATCCGATTTGTCAGGGCCGCTGCCGCACCCGCGCAGGCCGGACGAAAGAAAACGGCCGCATCCCGGCCCAGGCGGTGCTCAGGGGTGCCGGATCGGGATGCGACCGGCTCACTAGTCCCGCCGATCCACCTCCGCGATCGCGCGTAGCCGACTACCCGCTTCGGCCGCACCCGGCACTCAGGTCGGCACGCAGCCGACGACTCGACGGTTCCGCGCTGTCGGCAGGTCCCGATATTCACGAACACATGTTCGCATCGGGGTACGACAGATTTCGCTGCGCGACGCCAGGCTCCCGACATGCCGGGCGCCCATTCGACACGCGGCAAAACCGGCGAAATCCAAACGAAGACGACGCGCGATCCGCGCCACACAGCGACCGGTCGGCATGTTTTTCACTCTGGTTACAGCACCAGATCCGGACCGGTAGTCGTCGCGTATTTATCTGTACTACAACGTTTTTGGCTAACAACAAGCGATCATGTACAAAGCGCCTTCGCACCCCGTAGAACAGACTCGGCCGCCGGCCCTTCTGCGGGAAGTAAGTCGACCCCGAAAATCTTCGAAAGTGGCGATCCCCACGCTCACACAATCGCCGATCATCGCGTAGGATCTTTCACGTCGGCCCCTCCCCCCCGGGCCGACCTTACGCGGGCCTCGGCTAACTCCCCCCCTTCGCCGAGGCCCGCTCCCCATTTCTGGACCAGGGTCGAACACGCTCAGCCGCGGTGCTCCGCGCCGGTTCGCGCCAAGCCGCTGTCAATCGCAGGGCGCGCACCCGTCGGGCAGTCGCCAGCAACCGGCGATCACGCTCCCAACGTTCCCGCGTAATCCGATCGGCGCGCTCCCACAGCGGATCCAACTCCGCCAACAACTGCTCGAGCAATTCGAAGGCGCCACCGAGCGCGATATGGACACCCGGCGAGCTCGGCCGATCGATATCGAGGCCACGCACGGTGGCCACCGCCGCCAGCAGTCGCTGCAGTACCGCCTGCGGCCACCCTGACTCACGGCCAACCCGCACTAGCCAGCCGAGCGCCGCCGCGAGCACATGCATGTCCTCGATCGTGCGGAACGGTTTGAGGTAGTCGGTATAGCCGTCCCCCGGCAGCACTCGCGCCGCGGCATCCTCGAATGTCACTGTGGCGTGCGGAATTTCGGGGGCAAAAGGGACCGTAGGCAGATTCGTCACGTGCAAGCCCGGTTGCCAGGTATCGACAAGCGCCGCGCGCAGCAGGTTGCGGCCGCCCGCGCTGGCGATCACCACCAGCCTCTGCGCCATGATCCCCAGCGTCGTAAAGGACTTGGCGCCATGCACCGTCGCGCTACCGCCGGTCTCGGACAGCGCCGTCCGGATCGCGGACGGATGCGCACCGCCCGCCTCGCTCGCCGACATCGCAACTAGTTCGTCGGTCGGCAGATCGGGCAGCAACGCCCGCAACGCCTCCTGATAACCCGACAGGAACGCGAACCCAGTCGGTCCGCACCGAATCCGCCTGCGATCGAGGCATCGATGGTAGTGGTGAACCGCGCCGCGGCCACCCGATGCCGGGCCCAGGCCGCCGCCATGGTGTCGAGCGGCGCCGGATCGACGGCTTCGGACAGCAGGTAATCGAGCACTGAATCCACGTCTGCACGGTACCCGCGGCCGATGCACTGTCGGCCTGGCCACATACCGGCACACGCTGCGGCGATGCGGACGCCGATTCGCGAGACGAGCGGGTATCACTGTGTGGCATACCCGCTTCGAAAGGAGCCCGACCTGTGCCGAAACCGGACGAAGATCGCAGAAAAGCGCTCTATGACAGCGAAGCCAGGCTGTCGTTGGTGCTCGCCGCACTGGCCGGTCTCATCGGCGCCGCGGCGTTCATGCATACCGCCGGCTACTTCGTCACGTTCATGACAGGCAATACCGAGCGTGCGGTACTGGGGCATTTCCACGACGAGTCCGACACCGCGATCTCCGCGGCCCTACTGCTGGTCTCGTTCCTGTCCGGCGTCGTGGTTGCCTCCTGGTGCCGCAGGCGTTACTGGTCCCGGCACGCGCACGGCCCGACGCTGCTCACCACGGCCAGCCTCGCCGCGGCCTCCATCATCGATCGATCGTTCGACACACCGAACATCGACTTCGTGCCGATCCTGTTCGTAGCCTTTGGCGTCGGGGCGCTCAACACCTCGTTCGTCAAGGACGGCGAGGTGTCGGTCCCGCTGAGTTATGTGACCGGAACGCTCGTCAAAATGGCACAGGGCATCGAACGCCACATCAGCGGCGGCGACTACGCCGACTGGCTCGGCTACTGCCTGCTCTACTCGGCCTTCACCCTCGGCGCGACCCTGGGCGGGCTGCTGAGCCTGCTGGTCGCAGGCTGGGCGATGCTGATCAGCGCCACTGTCGTGTGCCTACTGGTCACCTGCTACACGTACCTGCACCTGGACCGCCACGGCCCACTGTCCACCGACTGACCGCCTCAGAACAAACGTTGCCCCACCAGTCCCGCTGCAGGGCAACGTTTTACGGCTGCTATCGGAACCGCAGCGATCAGGGCAGCGGCTACGCCACCAGCCCCCGAACCGGTCCCGATCAGATTCCCCAAACCAGTGAGCAGATTGGACGACCGGCGCTCCACCCGTCGAGCCACCCGTTCGTCGCGACAGCCTCGACAGACTACGGAGCCTCCGCAGCAGCAAGGACCGAGCCCGCGAGAACGAACCCGGCAGCCGCAACAGCAACACCGAACGGGCGAGCGCTCTCCGCGCACTCGCCTGGTTGTGGAGCCTAGGGGAATCGAACCCCTAACCCCTGCCTTGCAAAGGCAGTGCTCTGCCAATTGAGCTAAGGCCCCTGGTGTATCGGCAACCCGAGATTCAGCGGGTGGTTACCTCGTGCCACAAGTCCGCGTCGTCGCGCTTGCGCAGCTTGGTGATTCCGATGAGAACCGCGACTACGACACCGACCGTGACAAGAATCTTCATGGTTCCCACCCTACTGTGATGTTCGGGAGTGGGCCTAGGAGGACTTGAACCCCAGCCGACCCTCTTACAAAACCCCTGTTCAGCGGCTTACGTCGCAGAGCTCGTCGCACGTCAATAGGCTTTCAGAACACTTCGGTACTTTTCGCGACCGAAACTACCACTATTCTGATGACGCCGTCATCACGCAGGTCAGCGCGGTCATCGATCCGCTGTTGATGACGGCGTCATCACCTCGAACGCCCGTTCGCTGCCACGCCCCATGTGGCCGCATTACGCCGGGTTCTCAGGCCATGACAGCGGCGTTGATCCGGCAGTGGCACGACGACATCGCCGCCGGCATCAGCCACATGCAGGGCGCCGGGAAGATTGCCGCCGGGCTCGATGCCGACAGGGCGGCCCTGCTGGCCGGTACCCAGGGCGGCGTCGGCGTCATGCTCGCTACCGGCGACCTCTCGTATCTGGAGGCGGCGCTCGACTCTGGAGGCGGCGCTCGACGTCGGCATCGAGTCGTTGCGCGTCACCGCTTGACTACGCTGCGCCGAGCGCCTTATGCCGTTTCCGTCTTGCCGAGGGTGCGGCTGGATCCGGTGCACCGCGACCGGCTCTTGCCGTACCTCGGCAACCAAGCGCCGTCAGAAGAGGGGCGGGGCCACGGTGCAGCAGGGACTTACCTACCCGGGAACCCGGTAAACCAGGCCGGCCGTCCAAGGATTGCAAACCTGAGAAGCGCCCCTGCAGGCAGCTGGCCTTCCGCTACCGCAGACAACTCCAGCGGTGGAGTGGTCGCGTTCTCGAGTTTCGCGGCGGCGCCGAGCGGCGCGGATCTCGTCGTCGGCGACCTTGCCGGCAAGCAGGGTGTAGATCTGCGTCCACGGGCGAATCGCGTCCGAAAACGTGGACAACGCCGGATCAGGACAGGTAGCAGCGGTCCATCCTCCGCCAGGCCCATCGAACTCGTGGTGGGCTTACGCGCTGACCCGCTTGCGGAGCTCGTGGCGCGCCAGCGAGTTCTTGTGGGCCTCGTCCGGGCCGTCGGCGAACCGGAGCGACCTGATGTTGGCGTACGACGCCGCCAGCGGGAAGTCCTGCGAGAGCCCTCCCGCACCGTGGACCTGGATCGCCTTGTCGAGGATCCACTCGACGGTGCGCGGCGTCGCGATCTTGATCGCCTGGATCTCGGTGTGGGCGCCCTTGTTGCCGACCGTGTCCATCAACCAGGCGGTCTTGAGCACAAGCAGCCGGAGCTGTTCGATGCGCACCCGTGACTCCGCGATCCAGTCGCGGATCACGCCCTGCTGGGCCAGGGGCTTGCCGAAGGCGACGCGCTGGTTGGCCCGGTCGCACATCAGCTCCACCGCCCGCTCGGCCAAGCCGATCGAGCGCATGCAGTGGTGGATGCGGCCGGGACCGAGTCGAGCCTGTGCGATGGCGAACCCTTCACCCTCCCCGCCGATGAGGTTCTCGACGGGGACGCGTACGTCGTGGAACTCGATCTCGGCGTGGCCACCGTGCTCACGGTCCTCGTAGCCGAACACCTGCATGCCGCGCCTGAACTCGACACCGGGCGTGTCCCGCGGGACCACGATCTGGCTCTGTTGGCGGTGACGGTCCGCCTCCGGGTCGGTCTTGCCCATCACGATCAGGATCTGCGCGTCGGGGTTCATGGCACCGGTCGTCCACCACTTGCGTCCGTTGATCACGTAGCTGTCGCCGTCGCGCTGGATGCGGGTCGTGATGTTGGTCGCGTCCGAGGAGGCCACGTCGGGCTCGGTCATGGCGAACCCGGACCGGATCTGCCCTGCCAGCAGCGGCTCCAGCCACCGCTCCTTCTGGTCGGGCGTCCCGAACATCTCGAGGACCTCGATGTTGCCGGTGTCGGGCGCTGCGCAGTTCATCGCCGGTGGAGCGAGCTGCAGGCTGCGTCCGCTGATCTCGGCGAGCGGCGCGTACTGGAGGTTGGTGAGACCGGCGCCGGACTTCCCGGGGAGGAAGAGGTTCCAGAGCCCGCGCAAGCGCGCCTCCTCGCGCAGCTGGGCGATCACGGGGGTGCGCGTCCAGGCCCAGCGGTCCTCGAGCTGGTCCATCTCCGCGGCGAAGGTCTCCTCCGCCGGTTGAACCACCTCGTCCATGAACCCGTGCACCCGCGCGATGAGGTCCTTGGTCCTGCGGTCGTATGCGAAATGCATGTCAGTCGTCCTCCCGAAGTGTGCTCAGCCCGGCCTCGAGCAGCGGCTCGATCACCGCGTCGACCTTGTCCACACCCGGACCGGTGACCTGACCGCTGAGGTGGCGCTGGTGGATGCCCGCGATAATGCCCGCCAGCTTGAACGAGGCGAGTCCGAGGTAGAACCCGAACCTGTCGAGGTCGCGTGACGCGGACCGCTGGTAGCGCTCAACGATCTCCTGTTCGGTGAGGAACCCGGGCGCCGACGACGCGGTGGGCACGACGATGCCCTCGGCGATTCTCGCGGTGCGCTGGTAGACGACGAGCAGTGCCAGGTCGGTGATCGTGTCGCCGCAACTGGCCATCTCCCAGTCGATGACTGCGGTGGTGCGGTCGTCCGGCGCCACGAGCACATTGTCGAGGCGGTAGTCGCCGTGCACGATTCCCAGCAGATTGTCCGCAGGCACCCGCTCCTCCAGGCGCTGGTGCAGGGTGCGCGCCAGCGAGATCGCCGGGGTCTCGGACGCCTGGAGCTGCACCCACCAGCGGCGGACCTGCCTGGCGAGGAAGCCCTGGGGCCGCCCGAGGGTGTCGAGCCCGACGGCCCGGGCATCCACCGAGTGCAGGAGGGCGAGGGTGTCCACCAGACCCTCCGAGATCGTGCGGGTGCGGTTGGGGTGCAGCGGTTCCAGGTCGGAGGCGTCGCGGTACGTCGTACCGACCACGTGCTCCATGACGTAGAACGGAGCGCCGAGGACCGCAGGGTCGTCACAGAGCCCGAACACCCGCGGCACCGGCACGTCCGTATCAGCGAGCGCCGCGAGCACTCGGTGCTCCCGGGCGACGTCGTGGGCGGTCGCCAGCACCTCGCCCACCGGTGGCCGGCGTACCACCCAGGAGTCGGTGCCGTCGGTGACCAGGTAGGTGAGGTTCGACCGTCCTCCGGTCAGCGGTCGCGCGGTGAGCTCGCCGGATCGACCAGCGGGCAGGGTCTCGTCGAGCCAGCCGGACAGCCGGCCCAGGTCGAGGCCGGGCAGGTCGGCTGGACCCTCCGTCGGCAGCGACTCCTGACCGATGTCGCTCATCCTTCGTCCCGTGAGTAGCGCACCAGCACCTCGGCCACGCAGGCCGGCCGGTCGCCGTCCTCGATCTCGATTGTCATCGAGATGCGGGCGTGGCGGGCGGACCCCTTCGACTCGACGTCCAGCAGCTCGCCGCGGGCGCGCAGCCTGGCCCCGGAGGGCACCGGGGCGGGGAACCGCACCCGATTGACACCGTAGTTGACCACCTTGGTCGTGCCGTCCACGTGCAGCAACTCCCCGAGGAAGTGCGAGGCGTAGGACAGCGTCAGGTAGCCGTGCGCGATGGTGCGGCCGAAGGGCCCCTCGGCGGCACGGTCGGGGTCGACGTGGATCCACTGCGTGTCACGGGTGGTGCGCGCGAACGAGTCGATGTCGCCCTGGGAGACCTCGATCCAATCCGTGACGCCGAGTGGCACGCCGCTCCGCTCGCCCAGCTCCTCGAAGCTCAGCTGCAGCATGATTCCCTCCTGTGGTCGTTGGTCACATCGACAGCCCGCCGTCGACCGGGACGACGACGCCGGTGATGTAGCCCGCCTCGTCGGAGGCCAGGAACTGCACCGCGGCGCACATCTCGGACGGGTCGGCGAAGCGCCCCATCGGAATACCTGCGGTGAGCTCGGCGCGCTTGGCCTCGGGGATGGAGGCGATCATCCGGGTCTCGGCGTTGGGGGAGATCGCGTTGACGGTGACCCCGAACCGGGCGAGCTCCTTGGCCGCCGTCTTCGTCATGCCGATGATCCCGGCCTTCGCGGTCGCGTAGTTCGCCTGGCCCATGTTGCCGTGCAGGCCGGTGTACGAGGTGACGTTGACGACGCGACCGTGCTGCTGGGCCCGGAAGTGCGGCACCGCCGCCCGGAGGAACCGGTAGGTGCCCCCGACGTGGACGCCGAGGACCTGGTCCCAGTCCGCGTCGGTCAGCTTCCACAGCAAGGCGTCGCGCAGGATGCCTGCGTTGTTGACGACCACGTCGAGACGGCCGGTCTCGGCCACGACCTGCTCGACGGCAGCCTCCACCTGCTCAGTGCTGCTGACGTCCACGGCGAGTCCACGGACCCCGAGGTCGTCGGCGGCTGCTGCCACCTCGCCTGCATCCATGTCGACGAGGTAGACCGTTGCCCCCGAATCCCGGAAGGCGCGGCCGACCTCGAAGCCGATGCCCCGCGCCGCTCCGGTGACGACAACCGTCCGGCCGGTGAAGCCGAAGGTGATGTTGCCCGTCGTACCGCTCTCGCCGCGGACGGCACTACGGTCAGAGGTTGAGGTCACGGCCGATCAGCTCCTTCATGATCTCGTTGGAACCAGCCCAGATCTTGGTGACGCGGGCGTCGCGCCAGGCCCGGGCGACGCGGTACTCGTTCATATACCCGTAGCCGCCATACAGCTGCACGCACGCGTCCAGCACCTCGTTCTGCACCTGGGCCGTCCACCACTTGGCCTTGGCTGCCTCGATGGGCGTCAGGTCCCCGCGCGCGTGCGCCAGAACGCACTGGTGCACGTAGGCCTGGGTCACCTCGACGCGGGTCACCAGGTCGGCGATGAGGAACTTGTTGTGCTGGAGGCTGCCGATCGACTGACCGAACGCGGTGCGCTCGCGCGCATACTGCACGGTCTCGTCGAGGATGTGCGCGGCGTGGGCGAGGTTGGTGATCGCCGACTGCAGCCGCTCCTGCGGCAGGAAGTTCATCATGTGGATGAAGCCGTGGTCCACCTCCCCTACGACGTTCGCGTCGGGTACGCGGACTCCGTCGAAGAACAGCTCAGCCGTGTCGGACTCGTCCTGGCCGACCTTGTCCAGCTTGCGGCCGCGGGAGAAGCCGTCCCGGGTCGCCTCGACGGCGAACAGGGTGATGCCGCGGGCCTTCTTCTCGGGGCTGGTGCGGGCGGCGACCAGCACGAGGTCGGCGGAGTAGCCGTTCGTGATGAAGGTCTTGGCCCCGTTGATCACCCACTCCTTGCCATCGCGCACCGCCGTCGTGCGCAGCGCGGCGAGGTCGGAGCCGCCCGACGGCTCGGTCATGCCCACGGCCGTGAGCAGCTCGCCACTGCACACGCCGGGGAGCCAGCGCTCACGCTGCTCGGGCGTGGTCAGGCCCACGAGGTACGGCGCGACGATGTCGGCGTGGATGCCCAGGCATGAGGGCAGCGCCATGTTGACGCGCGAGAGCTCCTCGAACATCACAGCGTTGTAGCGGTAGTCGCCGGCGTCGGACCCGCCGTAGTCCTCCGGCACCTCGAGCCCCAGCAGCCCCTGCCGGCCCGCCTTCTTCCAGAGCTCGCGCGGAAAGCCCTTCGCGGTGGCGTACTCGTCGAGGTGCGGGACGACCTCGCGGGTGAGGAACTCGCCCACGGTAGCCCGGAATGCCTCGTGGTCGGCGTCGTAGATGGAAGGAAGCACCAATTCTCCTTGTCGAAAGCGTGGGGCGGACGGCCGTCGGTCAGACCGCGGTCCAGCCCCCGTCGACCGGGAGCACGGAGCCAGTCACGTAGCTGCTGGCGTCGCTGGCGAGGTAGAGCAGCGCACCGTCGAGCTCCCCGTCACGTCCACCGCGGCCCATCGGCGTCAGCTTGGCGACCCACGCCTCTCCCTTCGGGTCACCGAAGAGGGCCTCGGTCATCTCCGAGGGGAAGAAACCCGGGGCGATGGCGTTCACCCGTACGCCGCTGCGTGCCCACTGCGCCGCTAGCTCGCGCGTCAGGTTAACCACGCCGGCCTTGCTGGCCGCGTAGCTCGCCTGGGGCATCCGCCCGAGCCCGACCAGCCCGACGACCGAGGCGATGTTGACGATCGACCCCTGGCCACGCTCGGCCATCAGCGTGCCGACGCGCCGGCTCAGCGAGTACGTCGCGACCAGGTTGACCTCGACCACGTGGCGGAAGTCAGCGACGGTCTCGTCCGCGACCCGCGCCGGCTTGCTGACCCCGGCGTTGTTGACGAGTACGTCGATGGCGCCATAGCGCTCCACCGCGAACCTCACGAGCCGGGCGCAGTCGTCCTCCGAGGTGACGTCACACTCGACGGCCAGGGCGTCGGGGAGCTCAGTCGCCAGCGCGTCGATCCGGTCACGGCGGCGCGCTGCGAGGACCACACGCGCGCCCTCCCCGGCCAGCCGGCGTGCGAAGTGCGCACCGAGCCCGCTCGAGGCTCCGGTGACCACGACGACGCGGCCCTCCAGGTCGAAGAGGTTGCCTTCCACGTTGTTGCCTTTCGTTCGATGTCTGCTGGGCTCGGTCACGCGGCGGTCAGTCCGCCGTCGACCGAGAGCACGCAGCCGTTGACGTACGCCGAGTCGGGACCCGCGAGCCAGGTGATGGCCGCGCTGATCTCCTCGACCTGGGCGAACCGCCCCATCGGGTTGGCCCTGGTCATCCGCGCCATCGCGGTCTCAGGGGAGTCGGCGTCGAAGGAGCGCGCGACCGCCTGCATGATCCGGGTGTCGGTCGGGCCCGGGGCCACCGCGTTCACCCGCAGCTGCTTGCGGGCACCTTCGAGGGCCGCCGTCCTGGTCAGGCCGATAACCGCGTGCTTGGCCGCGGCGTACGGGCCGAACCTAGGGATCCCGCGAAGTCCGGCGTTGGAGGCCACGTTGACGACCGCACCTCCTGGCACGGCGTGCCGCAACGCCAGCCGGGTGCCCAGGAACGCGCTCCGGACGTTGACGTCGATGACCCGATCGAACTCCTCGACCTCGGTGTCGGCGATCCGGCCACCCACACCCTGCGCCCCGGCGTTGTTCACAACCACCCGCAACGGACCCAGGTCCTCGGCGAGAGCCAGGGCGCGCTGCCAGGTGTCCTCGCTGGTGACGTCCCCCGCGACCCAGGCCCCGTCGGACTCCCCCGTGTCGAGGTCGACGCCCACGACCGACCACCCTGCTGCCACGAACCGCTCGACCACCGAGGCGCCGATCCCCCGGGCTGCCCCGGAAACGATCGCCACGGGACGCACGTCCTCACTCACCGGCATGCTCCGATCCCTTGGAGCCTCCGCGGAAGATCGCGTCGGCCCACACCATGGAGATCTGCTCGACGACCTCCTCTATGGGAAGGGACGCGTAGCGACCCTCGACGAAGCACGCATAGGCGTACTGCTCGGTCATCCCGCCGAGAAGCATGGCGATGAAGTCGGGGTTCAGCTCCGGACCGGCGATGTCCTTCTCCTGCGACCGCCGGATCATCCGCGCGATGCGCGTGTAGAAGGCGTCGCGCGCGTCCCCCCACATCTGCCGCACCCGGGGGTCGGTCTGCGCGACCTCGATCAGCAGTGCATAGAGGTCGGCGTTGTCCCGGTAGAACTCGAGGTACTTGCGGGTGGTCACACGGACCGACCTTGCCGGGTCGGAGGCGCTCCAGCTGTCGCGCGCGAACTCGACGACGTCGCGCAGGAGGTCTTCGAGCAGCTCGTGCAATACCGCGTCCTTGTCGGTGAAGTAGCGGTAGAAAGTGCCCTGCGAGAGCTTCGCCTGCGCCGTGATGTCAGAGATGCGGGCGTTGCCGTAGCCGCTCCGGCCAAACACCGTGCGTGCCGACGCCTTCATCAGCGCCCGCGTGCGGTTGCCCTTCTGCGTGCGTGGCTGCAGCCCGTTGTCGGACGTCGCCGACCCACTGGCCAAGCCGTCGTAGTTCGGCCGCCGCTTCTCCAGGAAGGCCAGGAGACCCTCGGTGGCGTCACGGGAGGTGGTGGCGTACTCGTGCACCAGCTCGACCTCGCGGGTGAGCCCGTCGTCGAGGTGGGCCTGGCGGCCGACGTCGATCAGCTGCTTGAGCGTGTGATAGGCCAGCGGGCTGTGCTGCCCCGCCGCCGCCACCATCGCCAGCGACATGGACTCCAAGTTCTCGCTCTCGGTGACGAGGGAGACCAGCCCGACGCGCTCGGCCTCACGCGCCGAGTAGAGGCGTCCGGAGAGCATCCACTCCTTGGCCTTCTGCCAGCCGATCGCCCGGCCGAGGCGTTGGCTACCACCAGCTCCGGGCAGCTGTCCGGAGCCGAGGTGCCCGTCGCCGATCCGCGCCTCTTCCGAGATCGTGATGAAGTCACAGGCCAGCGCCAGCTCGAGGCCGCCGGCCACGCAGGCGCCGTTGACCATGGCGCACGTGACGAGGGGGCCACGCTCCAGCCGCTCGCACAGCTGCTTGAAGTCTGCGAGGAAGGCGCTGAACTGCGCGGGACGGGCGTAGAGGTCGACGTACTTGCGCAGGTCGCCGCCCGCGGAGAAGGCGGGGCCCGCGCCGGTCACGACGAAGCCCCGGACGGTCGGGTCCTGCTCAGCCTCGTCGAGGTGGCGCAGCAGGGCGCGCACGGTGTCGTGGTCGAGCGGGTTGCGCAAGTCGGCCCTGTTGAGCCGGATCAGGACGCCCTTGGTGCCATCGAGCTCCCACTCCTCGCGGACGGTGACCGGTGTCGATGCGTTCATGCGGACTGGCTCCGTTCGGTGTTGATGGATGAGGCCAGCTCCGTCTTGCGGATCTTGCCGGTGGGAGTGCGTGGCAGCTCCGAGAGCACGTGGATGTACTGCGGGAGTTTGTACTTCGCGAGTTCCTTGGCTGCCAGGTAGTCCACGACATCTGCGAGAGTCGGCGACTCCCCTGGCTCGGGTACGACACAGACGCCGACGATCTCCCCGAGACGGGTGTCCAGCACCCCGATCACGGCTACGTCGCGCACACCCGGCATCCCGGCGAGGAGGTCCTCGATCTCCCGAGGGGCGATGTTGAGGCCGCCGCGAATGATCGTCTCCTTCTTGCGTCCCGACACCGTCACGTAGCCGTCGTCGTCGACGAAGCCCAGGTCGCCCGAACGGAGCCAGCCGTCCGGCGTGAAGGTCGCGGCGGTGCGCTCGGGGTCGTCGAAGAAGCCGACGCAGACGTTCGGCCCGCGGACCATCAGCTCGCCGACCTCGCCCGCCGGGAGTTCATGGCCCTCATCGTCCCAGGCGGCGACCTCCGTGTGCTGCGGTGGGAGACCATCGGTCTCCTCGCGCTTGTCCTGCGGCGCATCCGCCTGGTTCCACGAGATGATGAGGCCCTCGGTCGAGCCGTAGATGCGCAGCACGTGGATGCCCTGTGCGGCCGCCTCGCGGACCAACTCGGCCGCAACCGGTCCCCCGCCGCACCCGAACGTGCGCATAGAACTCACGTTACGACCGTCCTCGCGCGCCGCACGCAGCAGGTCGGCGAGGAACGTCGAGGCGGCCAGCGTGTAGGTGCACCTGTTCTCCTCGATCAGCCGTGCTGCCTCGGCCGGCTGCCAGACATCCTGGAGGACGACGGTCACGCCGGCGACGAGCGCCAGCCGGACGCCGAAGTTGAAACCCGTCGAGTGCCCCACCGGCGAAGGCATCCACACGACGTCGTCGACACCGAGGCCCAGGTGCGCGATAGTGGCCTCGACGGAGTGGTTGACCGTCTCCTCGGTGTGCATCACGGCCTTGGGCAGCGACTCGGTCCCTGAGGTAAAGATCAGCTCACTGACCCGGTCCGGTTCCGACGGAGGAAAGCTGGTCAGCGGCTCGTGGACCAGCGCGTCGGTGAACGGGATGCCGCCGAACTCGTGGCCATCGTGGTCGACGACGAGGTGGAAGATCGTGCCGCCGAGCTCGGCGCACAGCTGCTCGGCGAGGGCCGCGTGGTCGAACCGCCGGTAGGTCGACGGAGTGACGAACACCCGGGCCTCGGACACGCGCAGGAAGTGCTCGAGCTCGTTGCGGCGGTAGTTCGGCAGCAGCGGGTTCAGGCAGGCGCCCACCGACAGCGCGGCGACGTCCATGACCACGGTCTCGTAGCGGTTGGGCAGCTGCACCGAAATCCCGTCACCCGGCTGGACACCGCGGTCGACGAGCCACGCGGCGACGCGGGCACTGTCCTCGGCGAGCTGCCGGTAGGTCACCCGGCGGCTGTCGGCCCCGTCCACGACGGCGATCGCGTCGGGTCGTTCCGCGGCCCAGTGCCGCACCCGCTCGCCGAGCGTGTACTGGGGCCAGTGGCCCTGGTCCCGGTAGCTGCGCCTTGCCTCGTCGCTATGGACGCCGACGGTCTTGGTGGTCACGAGACCCCACTCTCCTCCGGAACGAAGACGATGGGTGGCCGGCCCGGATCCGAGGGGTACGTTGCCCGCAGCCGCACATCGGCCTCGAGCGCTGAGAGGTCGATCCCCTCGACCCGCGCGAAGATGCGGGCGCCCTCGTCGAGTTCGACCGCGCCGACGACGTACGGCACCTGTCGCGCGAGATCCTCGTCGAAGGCGTGGTGCACCACCACCCAGGTATAGAGAGAACCGCGCCCCTCGGAGCGGACCAGCTCGGGTTCACCGGCGCACTCCGGGCACGACGGCAGCGGCAGCACGAAGCAGGTGCCGCAGCGCGTGCAGCGGCGCAGCTGCAGCCCGCCGTCGACGACGGCCGCCCAGAAGCCGTCCGCGTCCGGGTCGCTCCCCGTGAGCAGTGCCTGGGCTGGTGAGATGCTCATGCCGCCTCCCTGCGCTGACGGGCGAGGACCAGGGCGGAACCGTCGGTGAGGGCGCCCGAGGTGACCACGCAGGTCTCAGCCCCCTCCACGGTGCGTACGCTGGCCCGGCCCTGCATCTGGTAGACCGCCTCGGCGACGGTGTTCATGCCGTGGAGATAGCCCTCGGCGAGCAGGCCGCCGTTGGTGTTGACCGGGAGCCGCCCACCCGGCTGGGTGTGGCCGGCCCGGATCATGTCAGCCGCCTCGCCACGACCGGCGAGCCCGAGCCCCTCCATGGCGAGCAGCACACTGCTGGAGAAGCAGTCGTAGAGCTGGGCCATATCGACGTCGCCCGCCTTCATGCCCGCGCTGTTCCACAGCTCCTCGGCGATGATGCTCGTGTAGTTGCGGGTGAGGTCGGGCCACAGCATCGCGTCACCGGCGTCCAGGCCGGACCGCTTTCCCGTCCCGTACGCCGCACCCTCGATCACGACCGGGTCGTGGCGCAGGTCCAGGGCCTGCGAGCGCGATGTGACCAGGACAGCGCAGGCGCCGTCGGCCTCGGTGGTGCAGTCGACCGCGCGGAACGGGTCGGCCACCATCGGCGACTCGAGGTACTTCTCGATGCTCAGCGGCGTACGCCGCAGCGCCCGATCGTTGTCGACCGCCCAGGCACGCTGGGCCACCGCGACGGCACCGAGGTCGAGCTCCGACCCGCCGGTCTCGATCAGGAAGCGCCGCGCCCACATAGCGATGAACTGAGGGTACGCCGTGAGGCCGTAGGGGTAGCGGAACGCAGGCGCGAGGCCGGGAGCACGGGTGCTCCCCACGCGCTGGCCGCTACGACCGTTGAGCGCGCGGTAGACCAGCACGTTCCGGGCCATGCCCGACTCGATCGCCGCGGCCGCCTGCATGATCAAGAAGGCCGGTGCCTGTCCCCCGAGGCTCACGTCGACCAGGTAGCGCGGCGCCGGCAGCCCAAGGGAGGTGGCAACAGCCTGCGACGAGACGGAGTCGTTGTTGAAGCTGAAGCTCATCACACCGTCGATGTCGGCGAGGCCGAGGCCCGCGTCGTCCGCGGCGCCCCGGCAGGCCTCGACCGCGAGCGAGAGGACCGAGCGTCCGGACGCCTTCGTCAACGCGGTCATCCCCACGCCGGCAAGGGCCGTGCGCCCGAGAAAACTGAGGCGCCGTCTGGGGTCGGACAAGGGTTCTCCTCTCAATGGATGGGTGTTGGTGTTCCGGGTGCTCCACGCTGATGCGGGAGCACCCGGTCCACATCAGTGGGTGAGGTCGACCTGCTCGGCCTTCGCGCCGTTCATCTTGTAGGTGACGAGGTAGTCACCTTTGAACCCGTCGTGCCGGTCCTTGGTGAACTGGATCTTCGCGCCCTCCTTGCCGGAGGCCCCCTCGTACGGCTCGATGGAGTTGAGGGCGTCGGCCAGCGACTGGCCGCCCTTGCCCTTCGTCTTCTCGAGGGCGGCGGCGAGGATCATCAGCGCGTCGTAGGTCTGCGCCGGCTGCTCGGTGAGATCCTCCGCGCCGTACTTCGCCTCGTATGCCGCGATGAACGCCTTCGTGGAGGCCTTGTTCTGGTCGAGGTTCTGCAGGGAGTAGACACCGGGCAGGTCGCTGTAGGCCTTGCCCGCGATCTTGATGGCGTCGCTGACCAGAATCGGGCTGAAGCCCACCAGCGGCACGTTGAGTCCCTGCTCGAGCATGGTCTTGGCCACCAGTCCGTGGTCGCTACCGGCCGAGCCACCGATGAGCACACCGTCCGGCTTGAGCCCGGCGGCATTGGACACCTGCGCCGACACGTCGGTGCCGTTGATCGGGAACTCGATGGGGGCGCCGGCGAAGGAGAGTCCGACATCCTTGGCGTGGGCCTCGAACAGGTTCTTGAGCAGCAGGCCCGCAGCGCCCGAGTCGTTGAGCACCGCAGGCTTGGTGAGCTTCAGCGCCTTGGCCGTGTCGACGACCCCGTTGGCGTAGTCGGTCAGCAACGGCGCGATGCGGTAGGTGAACGTCGCGTCCTTGGTCACGGACTCGGCAGTGGCGGACGACGTGATGAACGGGATCTTGGAGCGCTCCGCGACCTCGCGGATCGCGAGCGCCTCGCCACTGCTCTGGGCACCGACCACGGCGACGGCACCGTCACGGGTGATGGCTCGCTGCGACTCCTTGGTGGAGTCCTCGGGGGTCAGCTTGTCGTCGTACACCTGGAGCGAGATGTTCTTGCCGTTGACACCGCCGCCCTTGTTGATCTTCTCGACGGCCAGGTTGGCAGCGTTCTCCATCTGCTTCGCTGTCTTGGCCGAGGCTCCGGTCAGGGGGATGATCAACGCCACCTTCAGGGTGTCACCGCCACCACCGCCCGAGCCGGAGGAACCACAGGCCGACAGGGCGACCATGGATGCAGCTGCCAGGGCAGCCACCAGCTTCTTGTTCATTGACCTACTCCTTTGGAGGTTTCATGTCGGTGGAACTGGCCGCTTCCTCATGACCGAAGTAGGCGGCACGGACAGCTCCTTCGTCCGTGAGCGCTCCCGGTGCGGAGAGCGTCACGGTCCCGAGACGGAGCACGTGCATCTGGTCACACAACCTGTTGAGCCGGGCGTAGTCCTGCTCGACGAGCAGCATCGACAGGCCCGTCTGCTTGAGCTGGCCGAGCGACTCGTATATCCGGTCGATCACGACCGGGGCGAGCCCCAGCGAGGGCTCGTCGAGCAGCAGGAGCCTCGGCTGGGACACCAGGGCCCGGCCGATGCTCACCATCTGCTGCTCACCTCCCGACAGCAGTCCTGCCAGCTGCTTGCGTCGCTCGTGCAGTTTCGGGAAGAGCTCGTAGACGGTCGGCAGCGTGGCCGCCAGCCGGGTCTTGACGCCGCGCGGCCAGGTGGAGATCGCGGCTAGGCGGAGGTTCTCCTCGACCGTCAGCTTGCGGATCACGCGGTGGCCCTCGGGAAGCAGGACGACCCCGCGGCGCAGCCTTGCCGCGGCGCTCTCGCTCGGGAGTTCGTTCCCGTCGAGCCGCACGGTCCCGCCACGCGCCGGCTGCAGGCCTGCGAGCACCCTGAGCAGGGAGCTCTTGCCTGCACCGTTGGCGCCGATCACGCCGATCGCCGCCCCCTGCGGGACGTCGATGTCGATCTCGTGCAGCACGTCGGTAGCTACGCCGTACCCCGCCCGGAGTCCGCGCACCTCGAGGAACGACATCACTCACCACCTCCGAAGTACGCCGCGACGACCTCAGGCCGGTCGAAGACCTCGCGGGGGGCTCCGGCAGCCAGGGTCTGGCCACCGTCCAGCACGTGAACGTGGTCCGCGACCGAAGAAACGAAGGAGACGTTGTGGTCGATGAGCAGGATCCCGATCCCGGACTGGGCGAGCCTGCGGATGATGTCGGAGAGGGTCGCGCACTCGTGCTCGTTGAGACCGGCTCCGGGCTCGTCGAGCAGCAGAAAGGACGGGGAGCCCGCCAGGGCGCGGGCGATCTCGACCAGCTTCTGGGTGGAGTACGGCTGCGCTCCGACCGGCTCCCAGAGGTCGGTGTCCACGCCGAGGGCGCGCAGCAAGCCGACCGACTCCTCGAGGCTGTGGCGCGTGTCCGCCCGCGCCGCCGGCGAGTCCAGGACCTCGCCGAGGACGGTAGCGCGGGCGCTGGAGGCGAAGCCGAGTGCCACGTTACCCACGACCGAGATCTCGGTCAGCAGCTTCGCCGTCTGGAAGGTGCGTACCACGCCCAGCCCGGCCACCTTCTCCGGACGACGACCGTCGAGCCGCTCGGAGCCCATCACCACCCGGCCCGCGGTCGGGACGACGTGACCGGTCACGCAGTTGACCAGGGTGGTCTTGCCTGCACCGTTCGGCCCGATCAGACCCAGGACGTGACCGGGCCGGACCTCGAGCGAGACGGAGTCGAGCGCGTGCACCCCGCCGAACTCCACGCCGATGCCCTCGATCCGCAGCACCTCGGTGTTCTCGACCACCGGGAAGGAGACCCGGGAAGGCTTGATCTCCGGCGGACGACGCCGCAGCCAGCGCCCCACCGTCAGGTCCAGCAGTCGGGAGACACCGCCCTGCCAATACCCGAGCAGCACCAAGATGGCGACGCCGAGGATCAGTGTGTTGTAGCCCGAGCTCGCGGCGCCCGCCTCGTCGATGAAGACGAGGGCCGCCACACCCACGACCGGTCCCAGCTGCGTGCCGGCGCCACCGATCAGCACCGCCAGGATGAGCAGGATCAGCCGGGGCAGGCCGAAGGACTCCGAGGCCACGAGCAGCGCCTGGTGGGCGAACAGCGATCCCGCGAGGCCGGCGAGCATGCCGGAGACCACGAACGCCACGAGACGCACCCGACCGGGGGAGACGCCGACCGCGGCCAGCGCGACCGGGGACTCGCGGTGGGCGATGAACTTGCGGCCCATGCCCGACGATGTGAGCCGCGCGGAGACCTCCCAGGCCAGGATCGCGGCCACGGCGGCCAACCAGTAGTAGGCCATCGAGTTGGCGGGCAGGTCGCTCCCGAACGCCGTGGCGTAGGGGATGCCGAGCAGTCCCTCGGCGCCTCCGGTCAGCGAGGTCCACTTGAGCATGAGCTCCTGCACGGTGACGGCGAGGCCGAGCGTGGCGATGGCGAGGAACAGGTCCCGCAGGTGGCGGGTGGGCAGCCACACCAAGATGGAGACGACCGCGCAGATCAACATCGCGAGCAGCGTGGCCACCAGGAACGGGAGTCCGGCCTTCATCTCGAGCAACACGGCTGCGTAGGCGCCGATGCCGTAGACGGCGATGTGCGCGAGCGAGAAGACCCCGGCGTAGCCGTAGATCAGGTTGAAGCTGACGGTCAGGATGAACGCCGTCGCCGCGGTGATGGCCAGGTAGACGTAGAAGCCGTCACCCTGCACGCACAGACCGATGAGCACGAGGACGACCGGGGCCACGAGCGTCTGCCACCAAGCACGGGGCATCGAGAAGGCACTGGACATCGGCGTCAGACCCTTTCCGCAGTGCGGGCGTTGGCGAACAGCCCCGCCGGTCGCAGTGCCAGGACCAGGAAGAGGAGCACGAAGACCATGCTCACCGAGTAGCGAGGGCTGACAAACTGGGTGAAGGCGGCCTGCACGCCGGCGACCACCAGGGCGCCCACGACCGCGTTTCTGATGCTGCCGAGACCACCCACCACGGCCGCGGCGATGCCGTAGATGACGAGCGGGAGCGCGTTGCCCATCGAGACGGCCGAGATCGAACTCTGCAGGATTCCGGCCAGCCCGATCGCGCCTCCGGCCAGCGCCCACGCGACGCAGGCCACGACACCGGTGCGGACGCCGTACATCCCGGCCAGCTCGCTGTCGGCCGCCGTCGCCTCCAGTGCGTTGCCGGCCATGGTCCGGTCGACGAAGACGAGGACGCCTGCGATGAAGACCGCCGCCAACACGACCGCGAGGACCCGCTCGGTGGCGAAGGTGGTGTCACCGATGGTGATCGTGCCGTCGATCATGGGGCCGGCCGAGTAGCCTTCGGTGGCCCAGACCCGCCCGGCGACGAAGTCCAGGACCATACCGAAGCCGAGCAGCGCGAGCGACAGCGCGACGTGGTCGAGCTTGGTGCGCTGGCCCCACCAGGTCGACGCGAAGTACGCCACCAGGCTGAGCAGCACCGCGACCAGCATCGTGACGACGATGCCGACGACGTCGGGCGACATCTCGTTGACGTAGAAGATGCCCACGATCGCCGCCATGTAGCCGGCGCCGAAGTTGAGGATGCCGCTCGAGCGGTAGACCACGTTGAGCGAGACCGCGACCAGCGCGTAGATCGCGGCGTTGGACAGGGTCGTGACGAGGAACTGGATCACCCCACTCCTCCTTCGCGACCGACCGGCGGGCGGGAGTCATAGGCGACGTATCTGGCGATGAGCCCGTCCGTGCCGACGAGTCCGACGGCGAGGTACGACAGCAGTTCAGCGCCCGACTCCTCGGTGACCCAGCCCTCCACGTAGAACCGGTCACCGACCGTGTCGAAGCGGGACTCGTGGGTCCAGGCGCGAGGACCACGTGCCTCGAAGAGGCGCTCGATGGCCTCCCGGCCCGATGCCTCCATGCGGCGCGACGTGGGGCCGGTGAGGTCCGGGTCATAGGCGGGGTGGGAGTAGAAGGCGTCTTCGGAGAAGCAGCGCGAGGCTTCTGCGAAGTGGCCCGCGGTGAGGTGCTTGAAGTACTCGATGGCGACAGTGGGCAAGCTCATCGCGTCCCCTTGGTAGTGAGTCGCGGCACCCCATGGGAGGTACTCGCCTGAGCCGTCGCGACGGCCTTTGTAACCATGGTCACATGGAACATGAATCTAACGTCACTGTCAATAAGGGAAGGAGGATGAGCCGCTCCCCGTGCAGCCTGCCTGCTTCAGAGCCGCCTCCCGAACAGATCAGGCGTGGATGACGGTGCACGTGCAACCCGCTGGCAAGCCCACCGCTGGGGCTCCGACAAACATGAAACGGGCGTCAGTTCTCTACTCGAGGTTCAGACAGGAATCGCCAGCCGCACGACGAAGGTGGCTACATCGCGACAATGGCGTACGGACCACTCCGGCTCACACGACCACGCTCCAGACACCGATGCCCGCAACTCCTAGCTAGGCTGGGGCCGGACCGATCCGGCAAACGAAGCGGCGTCCACGACGACGGTCCTGGACGCCGCTTCCCCATGCCTCTTGGCCTACATATCAGGTGGCTGGTGTCGAACGGGCTCGTTGTGTGCTCAGGTCGTGGCGGTGGGGCCGCCATCGCAGCTGGCGGTGGCGGGCGGTCGCCTGTCTTTCGGGATCGGTCGTTGCGTGCGTGGGAGGGGTTCGACGGGGCAGGTGGGGCCCTGGGTGGGTTGTCGTGGCGGGATCAGGCGGTGGCCGTGGTCCAGGTCCGGCCGGGTCCGCTGTTGATACCGGGCACGGCGAGGCGGGCGAGGTTGGTCGCGGCGGCGAGCAGGGAGAAATCGGCGGCGACCTTGTCGAGGCCGATCACGCGGGCGCGGCGTCCACCGTGTTGACGTCGCATGAGGTGGCCGATCTTGCGTTCCACTTTCGGCGGGTCGCTGTGTATTCGGTCCGCCAGGCCGGTCGGTTCGGGTGACGCGGGCACGGGTGAGTCGAGCCTCGTGGGGGCCGATGGTCACGTTGTGGCCTTTGCTGGAGCCGGTGCATTGGGCGGCCAACGGGCAACCGGCGCAAACCTTTCCGAATGAAGCCGCGCCACCACCATCAGCGCCGGGACGGATCGGGACGCTCACCTGGTTGGGGCAGGTCACGGTTCGGTTCTGCAGACGGGCAACGAGAATGATGGCAACCTTCTCGTGGGTTCCGACTAACTCTCGACGGTCGAGTCGGGGATCTTTTCCGTCTGTGCGATCGTCACAACCAGTAGATCTACGGTTTTCGTCAGCTGCTCCTCCGTATGTTCCGACGTGATGAAAAAGCGGAGGCGTTCCTGGCCTGCGGGGACTGCGGGGGACGCGATCATGCCGGCGTAAATGCCGTTCTGGAGCAGGGTCGAAGAGACGTAGCTGGCGCGGATCTCGCCTGGGACGATGACCGGGACGATGGGTGTACCTTGGGAGACACCGAGATTCACGCCGCGGTCGGTCAGCGCCGCGTGGAACTGCCGGGCATTGGCCCATAGCCGGGTCAGCCGGTCGGGTTCCTCCTCCAGCACATCCAAGGCCGCCAGGGCCGCGCCGATGGCAGACGGTGCAGGGCCGCCGGTCAGCATCGCGACGCCGGGGGCCGACGACTTCATCGCGCCGACGAGATCGGCGTCGGCCGCGACGAATCCGCCGCAGCTGCCCAGTGCCTTGGACAGCGTGGCCATCCAGATGTCGACGGCTTCGCCGGGCATGCCGTAGTGCTCGCGGATGCCGTGGCCGTGCTCGCCGAACACCGCAAAGGAATGCGCCTCGTCGACCATGACCGCGCAGTCGTATTCCCGTGCGATGGCGGCCAATTCGTCGATGCGGCCGACGGTGCCGTCCATGCTGTAGTGGCCCTCGAGCACCACTAGGCCCCGGTCGAATCCACTACGCGAGGTGCGCAGCACCGACCGCAGCGATTCGGGGTCGTTGTGGCGGAAGCTGATTCGCCGGGCGCCGGACCACTGGACACCGGAGATGACGCTGCCGTGGATGAGTGAGTCGCAGATCGCGACATCGCCATCATTCAGGAGGAATCCGATGACTCCGGCGTTGGTAAGGTAGCCGCTGGTGGTCACCATCGCGTCGCCGACGCCGTAAATATCCGCCAGGCGGCGTTCCAACTCCTGGTAGAGCGGGATCTCACCGGCCACGATGCGACTGGCCGACGCCGACGCACCGTACTGATCAAGTGCCTGCTTGGCCCCGGCGATCACCCGGGGATGGTTGGCCAGTCCCAGGTAGTTGTAGGCGCTGAAGTTGACCAGCTCGGCGTTCGCCAGTTTCGGGTCCGAAGCATGGATCACCGTGTCGTTCGGCCCGGTTCGGGGCAGGAACAACGGATTCACCAGTGGGCCCTGCTCGTACAGTGCGGAGATCATCGCCCGCTTCTGCACGGCCGCCGCCACGTCCGGGTGATCGGCGAACTGCCGCCCCGGCCCACGACGGGGGCGGGACGGTGCCGCAGGCCGGACCGGTATCCTCAGCGTCGCCGTCGATGCTGCCGCAGATTCCCCGGAGTTGTTTCCCGCCAGCAGCTTTCGTGCAAGGTCACGTGCCGACTCGGTCATGCCGACACCTCCGCCGTCACCACCGGCACCTCGGCCGGTGCGGGTGGCATTCCGATCGATCCGGCACCCTCGACGATCGCCTCCGCGGCCTTGGCACCTGCTTGCTCCAGGCTGAACGAACGCCCGAGCTTCAGCGAGATCAGCTCGACACCAAGGGTTTGCGTGACCAGCGAGCCGAATTCCACGGCCATCAGCGAGTCCAGCCCCAGTTCAGGCAACGGCACAGTCAGGTCGATCGATTCGGCGGACACACCCATCACCGACGCCAGCTGCTCGGCGAGCATGTGCGCGACCACCTCGCTGCGCTTGGCTTCATCGAGAGCGGCGAGTTCGGCCCGCAATCGGGTTGCGGCGGAATCGTTCTGCGCCGCCGCCGCGATCATGGCCTCGATCCGGCCGGTCAGGGCCAGCTGCGGCCCCGTGGCGGCGACCCGGGTCCAGTTGATCGGGAAGATGTCGACCCGGGTGACTCCGAGCCGGAGTGCCTCCTCCAGATATTGCGGCCCCTCGTCCATTTCGATCGTGTCGAAACCGGTGTTGACCAAGTAGCGGGCGAGATTCTCGTCGGCTGCCGCCATACCGGCGCCGGTCATATGGCCCCAGCCGACCGCCAGCGCGTTGATCCCCTCACGAGCAAGAGCTTCCGCGTAAGCGTTCACCGCGATGTTCGCCGCGGTGTAGGAGTAGTGACCGATACCACCGAAAATGGCGCTGCCCGAAGAGAACAGGACAAACTGGTCGAGCTGCGCACCGGCCGCGGCGACACCCGCCCGCAAGGCCCGCGCGCCATTGAGCTTCGGCCCGAACACCTTGGCCAGGCTGGCGCGATCCATCACACCGATTCGCTTGTCGTCCACGGCACCTGCGGTGTGGAAAATACCTTTCAGCGGATGCTCGGGCGAATGTGCCCGCACGATCACCGCGGTGACCGCCTCCGCATCGGTCACATCGACCAGTTCCGTGGTGATCTCGACATCCTGCTGCTCCCAGACGACCAACTGCTGCCGGGCCTGCTCGGTGGTAGCGCCGCCGCGCCCGAGCAGAGTCAGGCGCCGGGCTCCCTTGCCGACCAGCCAGCGGCCGATCGCCAGGCCGAACCCACCGAAACCACCGGTGATCAGATACTGCGCGTCGGGATCGATCACGACATCGGGGATCTGCGGACGCACCAGCGGTGCCTCCTCGTCGAGCCGCAGCGCGACACGGCCGATCCGAGTGGATCGCGCGACCTCCTCGAAGGCATGGGCGACGTCGGCGGTGCCGAACAACTCGAAGGGCAGCGGCCGGTAGGTGCCGTCGTCAAGTTTGCCGTTGACCTTACGGACGAAATCGAAGACCTGCTGCTGGCGCACCTTCATCATGCGGTCGAGGTCGAACGAGAAGTACGCCACGTTCTTGTCGAAGTGACGCAGCTCCAGTACGCCGCCGAAGTAGATGTCGGCCTTACCGACCTCGACGATGCGCCCGAATTCCGCGACCGCCTTGAAGTTCTGGACCAGGATCTCGCCAGGCGCCGAGCTGATCACCACATCCGCGCCGCGACCGTCGGTGAGCTCGAGGACGTCGTCGACGAAGTTCAGCGATCGCGAGTGCAACGCGTAGTCCGCACCTTGATCCTCCAGGACATAGGCCCGGCGCTCGCCCGTGCTGGCCGTGCCGATCACCTGTGCGCCATGGAGTTTCGCGATCTGCACGGCCGCCGAGCCGACACCGCCGGCTGCGCCGTGTACCAGAACGGTCTCCCCCGGCTGTAGCCGGGCCAACTCCAGCAGCGCGTATTCGGCGGCGGTGAACGAGGTCGAACTGCTGCACCCACCGGGTTCGAAGCCGGAGCTGACCCGCCAGACCAGATCTGTGCTGAGGGTGTTGAATCGGCCGATCATCCCCTTGCAGGCCAAGTTGACGTTGTCGCCGATCTCGACTCCGGTGACACCCGGGCCGATGCGGACGATGGTGCCAGAGCCCTCCATGCCCGGGACGGTGCCGAAGAAGGTGTCGCCGAGTTCGCGCTCGCCGAGCAGGCCGATGACCCGTAGCGAGTCCTTGTAATTGAGGCCGACAGCCTTCATTCGCACCTCGACCTCGCCGGGGCCAGGCTCACGCCGGTCGCCCCGGCGCCAGCCCAGTCGCGAGAAGGTCTTGGTCTTGGGCAGTTCCAGCCGGAAGTCGGCTTCCGGATCGGTCAGCGGTTCGGCTTCGTCCAGTACGTCCAGGCGGTTCTGCAACGTCCGGCTCACCACGGTGGTCCAGCGCGAACCGTTGTGCAGGAACACCTCGTCGACATGGTCGTGAGTGAAGGCACCCGGAACGTCCAGTTCCGCACCGAGATCCGCGTCGGCGACCTCGGCCTCGACATCGATCAGCCGCCACCGCAACCGAGGCTGCTCGTTGAGCAGCGCACGCCGGGCACCGGCCAGCGCGGCATGGCTGGGATTCGGCGCAGCGCTGCCCTCGGGGTGAGTCGAAGCGTGCTCGGTCACGACAGAGGCGTAATAGGTGCCGTCGCCCAGGACCGGCTTCTCGGCGCCTTGCTCTTGCAGCCAGGAATCGAGGAACTGCTCGGCGGTCGGATCGAGGAACTGCTCGGCGGTCAGCGCGATCCGGCGCAGGGTCCAGAGGTTGTCCATATCGTCGTAACTCGAGCCGGCGACCACCACTAGGTGCAGCCGGTCTATGCCCGGGATCGTGCGGACCGCCCGAAGTCGTTCGTCCAGTACGGATTCCAGATCCTCGCGAGACGGATCACCTGTGACGAGCAACTCGGATCGGGCAGCGATGCGGGCGATCTGCTCGGCGCGCGCGGTGGCGGCGAAGTCCATCGCGACCACCAAGGTGAACAATCCGTCCGTCGGCGGCAGCGCACCGCGATCGATGGGATCGCGCATCACCCAGCGGTCTTCGTAGAAGAAGTCGATCATGCGCTGCATTGCACCGGGTCTCGGTGCGATCGAACCGAACTTCATTCCGATGATCTGCAGGCACGTGTTGTGATCGGCGTCGAGCAGATCGATATCGGCCGTCGGCTCATCGGTGGTGTCGAGGCGGGCCACCACGGTGACCTCTTCGGGCAACGGCGCGAGCAACCGCACCGCACCAACAGCGACCGGGACCATAGCACCGTCCTGCGTACCGCCGGCGCCCTCGAGCATGGCGGCCACACTCTGCAACGCGGCGTCGACGACCGCCGGGTGTGCAGGATGCCGCCCCTGGCGAGCGATGGTGCCATCCAGGGTGCTGACGACCGTGGACCCGGAGATTCGGACCGAGGTCGCACGGCGGAACGTGGGCCCGTAATCGAGCCCACGGGCCGCGAGCCCGGCGTAGAAGTCGGCGGGGTCGATCTCGAGCATCGAATCGACCTCGGGCACATCGACCTTGGTCGGTTCGTAGACACCTTCCACGAGCCGTCCGACGGCATTGATCGTCCAGACCGAACCAGCCAGAGTGCGGGAGCGGATGGTGAATCGCCGGGTCGACTCCTCCAGATCGAATTCCATGATGGGCGTCTCGCCCTCATCGATGACCAGCGGTGCGACGAAGCGCAGGTCCTCGACTGCCACCCGCGCGGACCCGGTCCGCAGCACCGCTGCGCTGAGTGCCGCATCCACATATGCTGCGCCGGGCAAGATCCGGGATCCGCCGACCACGTGATCGGCCAGCCACGGCAGCGATTCGATGCCCAACTGAAGCTGCCAGGTCGACTTGTCGTCCGGATTCTGGTCGCCCAGCATCGGATACGCATCCGGGGTTCCGTGCCGCTTGCGCTGATACGCCGGGAGATCGTTGCGCAGGTGGGTGCGCTGCCACGGGTAGACCGGCAGCTCGATTTGCCGGGTCGGCGTGGGCAGATCGGCGAAGAGCGCGTCGATTTCGAGCACGCCCGCCGTGTACAGCCCGGCGACGGTCTGCCGGATGCTCTCGGCGTCTTGCTGCTTGCGATTGAGGGTGGCGACGGTGGTGCCGGTTTCGCCTGCGGCGATCAGTATTTCGCGAATGTTGGTGCCCAGCACCGGATGCGGGCCTACCTCCACGAAGACGCGGCTGCCATCGCGGACGAGTTCGGTGATCGCATCGGCGAAGCGCACTGCCTGGCGCACATTCCCACACCAGTACTCGGCATTCCAGTCCGCTCCGGTGACGCGATCACCGGTCACTGTGGAGTACAGCGGGATTCGCGGCTCCGACAAGTCCAGATCGGCGAGAACAGTGCGCAGCTCGTCCAGGATCGGATCCATCAAATAGCTGTGGTAGGGCACCTCGACCTGCAGGTGCCGGGCGAAAATTCCTCGTTCCGTGAGGGATTCGGCGATCTCGTCCAACCGGGCGACCTCACCGGCCAGGGTTACCGCGGACGGGCTGTTGATCGCGGCGACGTCCACCCGGGCGTCACCCGCGATGAGTTCCTGCGCGTCGGCGAGCGCCAGGCCGACGGCGAGCATGCCGCCGGAACCGGCGGTGGTGGCCTGCAGCCGGGCGCGGTGGTAGCTCACCAGCAGAGCGTCGTGCAGTGACAGCATCCCGGCTACATAGGCGGCCGACACTTCACCGACACTGTGGCCGAGGACTGCGGCGGGTTTGATGCCCAGCTCCTGCAGCATCGCGAAAAGCGCTACCTGCACAAGGAAGTTCGCGGGCTGTGCCACCGCAGTGGTAGTGACGCGAGACTCCTCTTCCGGACGCAGCAATTCCGCAACGATCGACCAGCCGGAGATTTCCTGGAATACCGTGTCGATGCGCGCGGCCTCTTCCGTGAAGGTGCCGCCTGCCTGCAGCAGGTCGCGACCCATCGCCCACCACTGCGGACCCATACCGGTGAACACGAAGACCGGCTCGGGGACCTTGCGCGAGACAGCCCGGCTGATCCGGCCCTCGCCACCGGCGAATTCGACCAGTCGGCGCACCAATTCGCTGTCATCACCGAAGGTGATCCCGGCGCGGCACAGATGGTGATTACGCCGGGTCCACGCCGCCTCGGCCAAGCGGCCTGGGTCGGCGCCATCTGCGATGCGCTCGGCGAAGCCGCGGGCAAGGTCACGCACGGCCTCCTCGCTGCGCGCCGAAATCGGCAGCACGCCGAAGTGTTTCGGCTCCCGCTCCCCTGTCTCCGGGGCGCGGTGCTCTTGCAGGATCGCATGCGCATTGGTGCCGCCGTAGCCGAATCCGTTGACCGCGATGGTCATTCGTTCGACTTCGATTCCGACATGCTCGGCCTCGAGCTGCAACCGAAGACCCAGATCCTCGAACGGAATATCCGGATTCGGGGTGTCCAGCCAGCCCTGCGGAGCGATGGTCCGTTTGGACACCGCCAGCGCCGACTTGATGACACTTGCGATTCCAGAGGCGGCCTCGGTGTGACCGAGCTGGGCCTTCACCGAACCCACCCCCAGCGGCGCGATGCGGCCCTCGACGGCGCCGTAGGCGCGGCCGATCGCCTGCAGCTCCAACGGGTCTCCCACCGGAGTGCCGGTGCCGTGCGCCTCCACGTAGTTGACCTCGTGGGGCGCAATACCCGCACGGCGGGTGACCGTCTTCGCCAGGGCCTCCTGCGAATCCGCGTTGGGCACGGTGATGGCGGTGGTCCGCCCGTCCTGATTGGAGCCGGTCGCCTTGATCACCGCGTAGATCCGGTCGCCATCGCGTTCGGCATCGGCCAGCTTCTTGAGGACAACCATGCCGGCACCCTCACCACGGCCGTAACCGTCGGCGGCGGCGTCGAACGGCTTGCTGCGGCCGTCGGCGGCGAGGAAGCCGCCTTTGCACATGGAGACGAACAGCTCCGGCTCGGCCAGCACCGTCACACCGCCCGCAATGGCGACCTCGCAGTCACCGTTGTCGATCGCCTGGCGCGCCAGATGCAGCGCGACCAGCGACGAGGAGCACGCGGTGTCGACGGTGATCGCGGGACCGAGGAGGTTGAGCGCGTACGCGATCCGGTTCGAGATCATCGTGTACGACGCGCCGGCCGCGGTATGCATGTCGACGAACGGCAATGCCGGGCCGCCCACGGAGACACCCAGCTGATCGATAGTGAATGCACCGACGTAGACGCCCAGCGGCGCACCCGTGATCTGCCCTGCGATGCCGGCGTCGTCGAATGCCTCCCAGGAAACCTCGAGGATGAGGCGCTGCTGCGGATCCATCGCCGCCGCCTCACGCGGCGAGATACCGAAGAAGTCGGGGTCGAAGGCCCACGGGTCGCCGGTCATGAAAGCCGCGCGCTTGGTATACATCCGGCCGGGGGTACGCCTGTCCGGGTCGTAGAAGCGGCGGTAGTCCCAGCGGCTGGCGGGTATCTCCACCACGCCGTCGCGCTTGCCCACCACGAACTCCCAGAAGGATTCGGGAGAATCGATACCGCCGGCATAGCGGCAGCCGATACCGATAATTGCAATGTCGGACACTACGACTCCTCGGTCGAACTCACTAACACTGGGGTTCCCCCCCCGAGGAATGGATTCGTCGAACCGCGCCGGAATGTCCGGTTACGCGTCGGCTCGTGCCGGCACTTTTGCCATCACGTTGAGCTCGGGACCGTCGCTCCCGAGCACCGTGCGCCCGACGACCTCGCAGCCGAACGCTCGGTAATAATCGATATTCCCGTCTTTACACATCAAAAAGAGCGGAACCGATTGGGTGTCGGCCTTTTTCATGAGCGAGCCGACGAGTGCGCGGCCGACGCCGGAGCGCTGCACCTGGGGATCACTACCGAGATAGACGCCGAACAAATGTGATTCCTCGGGCGCTACGCGCTCGAAGGCGGCGTCCACTGCCATCCCTCGGGTAACGGCGGTACCCATCACCCACAAGAGCCGCAGCCCCGAGACGAATTCGCGCCAGGCGTTCTTCCGGTAACCGACCGGATACCACAGCAACGCGCCCACGACTCGGCCGTCGAGAGTGGCCACCTCGGCACCGCCGACCGGCAAGAACCGGTACAGGAGCATGATCCGCATCATGCGTGGCGCCCGCCGAAGCCGGACGTCATCAGAGGGGAAGATGAACTCGTCGACCGGGTCGCCATAGGCGAAGGCGCTGCCGAGCACCTGCACTATCCCGGGAATGTCGTCTCGCGTCGCGGCGCGGACGACCAGCCTCGTCGGCTGACCCAATGCTGTTGTCCCTTACATCTTGGCGATCGACCCGAGGTCGCCTACCGAACTTTGTGTACGTTACCGGGCAGTAGATTACATGAACGCCATAAACTTGCCACCTGTGGGCAGTGCGGCGAACTACTGGAGATGAGTTTCCGGTGGGTGCGAAGAAGTGGATCTGCGGCCGCAGTGTCGCGTAGATCTCGTTGAGCAGCAACAACTCTGGTTCGGTATGGCAGCGGTGATAGCCACGGCCTGACGCACCACCGACCAGTATCGCCACCCTCGTGGCCGACCAGGTCGATCTCCACGAACCCCGGCGCGCCTGGTCCCACTCGGCCCAGGTGCGGATCGGGATCTGAGACTTCAGCAGCGATCCCGGCTTGGTCGGTGTTCTTCCCCCGAGCTGCAACCGTTTCCGATCACCGGCCAGTCGGCGGTCGATGGTGGCTGCCGACATCGAGCACAGCTTCGCCACAACGTCGTCCACCGATCTCGAGCTCACCAGGCCCGCAACCGCTCTACGATCTCACCCAGGAACGGGCCAGCCGTTACCGGCCGTAGCACCCAGCACCGCCGACACGCGGAAACACACTTGCCAGCACGCCGATCCATCCTTGCGAGTGCGTGGACGCGGTCTCGGCATGCAATCCTCCGGAGGGCTACTCGCCGAGTCGCTCATCTTCACATGTGGACCGCTGGTGTGGACCTGAAGCCAACTCCCAGTAGCCAACTCCCAGTCAATTATAGCCTTGACCTGGGACTATCTCAGTGGAGCCTAGGGGAATCGAACCCCTAACCCCTGCCTTGCAAAGGCAGTGCTCTGCCAATTGAGCTAAGGCCCCGACACCGTTGATAGCGGCGGCGTCGATGGACGCCCGGAGAACGGTACCCTCCATCCGTCCGCACGGTCAAAACACACCGCGAGCCGAACCGTGCTCTGCACCCGGCGGCACAACGTGGACCACCATCCGGACAGGCCAGCTGAAATGGCAATCGGCGGACCATCCAGCGTGCCGACGACGATGGCAACACCCGCTAGCAGGACCTAACACCGCCCCGACCGCATGCCCGCCTTGGAACAGGCAGCAGTTCCCGGCCAGGCACACAGACGAAGCCCCGCACCGCCAACCGTCAGATTAATGAACGCTGTGTGCATCGGGTCATCCTCGAGATCGCGATCCTGGCGTGGAAACGGCACACGAGGGACAGCCGTGTGACCGATTGAGGGCTCACCAAGACACCGCAGTCGATTCTCCAGGTCCAGCCCGGTAGCCAGCCGAATGCCAAGCCGAAACAATGGGGTAGGAGAACCTCAACAACCCAAATCAAAATCGGAAAAGACCAGACCAAGGGCTATTTGGCACCGTAGCCGAAGGGTAAGAGGACTCAAATGAGCACGAAAGTGTGACGCGGAGACCAACTTCCCAGCTCACAGACATCTTTTGCGATCCAGAATTGACGAGAAGCCCGCCTGCGCGGCACCACAAAATACAGAAAAAAACAGACAAAATTCTTGGTCAAAACCCTCTGACCAGCAGAGTTGGCTGGAAGTTTCGGTGGGCCTAGGAGGACTTGAACCTCCGACCTCTTCGTTATCAGCGAAGCGCTCTAACCGCCTGAGCTATAGGCCCTCATCCTGTTCGATTCCCCGCCGAAGCTGTTAACCGAACCGAGGCACGAGATTACCCTACCGGTCTGCTGATGACCAAAACGGCCGGTATCGGCCCCGCGAGGGGTCGGTACCGGCCGCGTGGAAAGCCACATCTAGTCGGGGTCGGCCAGGGTCACCTGGATGCCGCCGACGAGGTCGCAGCACTGGTTGTAGATGAATGTGCCGACGGTGCCCAGTGCGGTGAACAGCACCACGTTGATCAGGCCGATGATGCCGGCATAGCCGAAGACCGTGCCCGCGTCGATCAGCCCCATCGACCCACTGTCCTGCGACACCATGTCGGTGAAGGTGTTGTTCAGCCGCTCCCACACGCCCATGCCCTCGAGCACGATGTAGAGCAGACCGACCGCGAGCATCCACACGAAGAACATGGCCACGCTGATCACCAGCGAGATCTTCAAGGTGGACCACGGATCGATACGACGGATCTGCACCGTCGCCCGCAGCGGCTCACCGCTGGCGACGGCCGCGGCCACCGCTACCGGAACCGCGGGCGAGATGGGCGGTTGCTGGCCGGTGGACTCCATCGGCGGCAACGGGTGCCGGATCTCCGAGAGGTCAGGCATGTCCTTGATCAGCTCGGGCCGGGCAATGCTGCGCGTCGGCCCGTCGATGCCGACCGACTTCACCATCGCCGCTTCCTTGCGGGCCGCCTTGGCCGCGAGGTCGGCGGTGGTGCGCGCGTTGGTCGCGCTACCGCCCAGACCACCGCCGCCACCGCCGAGACCGGCTGTCCCGGTCGGGCGACCGGTCACCGGCGACTGGCCGGGGCGGTACAGGTTGGACTGCGGCTCCCGCTGCGGAAGCTGCGCCCAGCTGTCCTGGTACTGCGACTGGCCACCGGCTTTGGATTGCTCGCCGGACTCGGACGACCCTGATTCGGAGTTCTTCCTCCGCGCCGTCGACTGGTCGAACGATCCGGGCCCCTCGGTGCCGGAGCCCTGCTCCGACGCCGACTGCTGCTTGGCCGCGAATTCGCCTTGCTTGTTGCGTGTTTCGTGCGACTGGGCACCACCCGGCGGGCCACCCTGCTGCCCGTTCTCGGCCGAAGCGACCGGCCGTGGGATCGGCCGCGGCGGAATCGGTGACGGTGCGATCCGTTCGGTCACACCGTTCGTCTGGTGCCGCTCGTCATTCGGCTGATTCGGAGTGGTCAATGGGAATCCTTAGATCCGTTCGTTGCCGCCGCTGTGGGTTTACTGCTAGGAAGAACCGTTGGTGCCGTCGTCGCCGTCGACCAATTCGGGCTCGTCGGCATTACGCGCGATAGCAAGCAACGTATCGCCATGAGCGAGGTTCATCAATCGCACGCCCTTGGTCTGTCGTCCAGCCTTACGAACCTGCTTCGCCGCCGTCCGGATGACGCCACCGCCGGAGGTGATCGCATACAACTCATCCTCGTCGTCGACGATGAGCGCACCGACCAGGGTGCCACGCTTGATGTCATATTGGATAGTCAATACACCTTTACCACCGCGGCCCTGCGCCGTGTACTCCTCGATCGCAGTCCGCTTGGCGTAGCCGCCGGACGTTGCGACCAGCAGATAGGTGCCCTCACGAACCACGTTGAGCGACAACAACTCATCGTCGGTATTGAACCGCATGCCCTGCACACCGGAGGTGGCACGGCCCATCGGACGCAACGCCTCGTCGGTGGCCGAGAACCGAATCGACTGCCCGTGCGCCGAGACCAGCAGCAGATCGTCGTCCGCCGAGCACAGTACAGCACCGACCAGCTCATCCTCGTCGCGCAGGTTTACAGCGACGATGCCGCCGCTACGGTTGGAATCGAAGTCCGACAGCTTCGACTTCTTGACCAGACCATTCCTGGTGGCCAGCACCAGATATGGCGCGTCTTCGTAGCCCTTGATCTGAATTATCTGGGCAATCTTCTCGTCCGGCTGGAAGGCGAGCAGGTTCGCCACGTGCTGACCACGGGCGGTCCGGCTGGCCTCCGGCAGTTCGTAGGCCTTGGCGCGGTAGACCCGGCCCTTGTTGGTGAAGAACAGCAGCCAGTCGTGCGTCGAGCTGATGAAGAAGTGCTTGACGATGTCGTCCTGCTTGAGACCCGCGCCCTGCACGCCCTTGCCGCCGCGCTTCTGGCTGCGGTACAGGTCGGTCTTGGTGCGCTTGGCGTAGCCGGTCTCGGTGACGGTGACGACCACGTCCTCGCGGGCGATCAGGTCCTCGTCGGCCATGTCGCCGTCGTTGGCCACGATCTTGGTGCGCCGCTCGTCGCCGTACTTATCGACGATCTCGGCCAGCTCGTCGCGCACGATCGCGCGCTGGCGGTCCGGCTTTTCGAGAATGTCCTTGAGATCGGCGATTTCGGCCTCGATCTTGACCAACTCGTCGATGATTTTCTGCCGTTCCAGGGCAGACAGCCTGCGCAGCTGCATGTCGAGGATGGCGGTGGCCTGGATCTCGTCGATGTCGAGCAACTGCATCAGCCCGGTGCGCGCGGTGTCGGTGTTGGCCGACCGCCGGATCAGTGCGATGACCTCGTCGAGCGCGTCGAGGGCCTTGACCAGGCCGCGCAGGATGTGGGCCCGCTCCTCGGCCTTGCGCAGCAAGTAGCGGGTCCGCCGGACGATGACGTCCAACTGGTGATCGACGTAGAGCCGGATCATCTGGTCCAGCCGCAGCGTGCGCGGTACGCCGTCGACGATCGACAGCATGTTCGCGCCGAAGCTGGTCTGCAGCTGGGTGTGCTTGTAGAGGTTGTTCAACACCACCTTGGCGACGGCGTCGCGCTTGATCGTGACCACGATCCGCATGCCGGCGCGGTCGGACGACTCGTCGTGGATATCGGCGATGCCGGCGATCTTGCCGTCCTTCACCTGCTCCGCGATCGAGTTGATGAAGTTGTCGGTGTTGACCTGGTACGGCAGCTCGGTGATGACGATCGTGGTGCGGCCACGGTTGTCTTCCTCGATCTCGACCACACCGCGCATGCGGATCGAGCCGCGGCCGGTGGTGTAGGCGTCGTGGATGCCCTGACCACCGACGATGAGCCCGTAGGTCGGAAAGTCCGGACCCTTGACCCGCTCCATACAGGCAGCCAGGGTGGCTTCCTCGTCGGCGTCGAAGTTGTCCAGCGCCCAGTAGATCGCCGCGGCCAGCTCGGTGAGGTTGTGCGGCGGGATGTTGGTCGCCATACCGACCGCGATGCCGTTGCTGCCGTTCATCAGCAGGTTCGGCACCCGGCTCGGCAGCACCGTCGGTTCCTGCGAGCGGCCGTCGTAGTTCGCCACGAAATCGACCGTCTCGTGGTCGATTTCGCGTAGCAGCTCCATCGCCAGCGGGGTCAGCCGGCATTCGGTGTAACGCATGGCGGCCGCGCCGTCGTTGCCGCGGGAACCGAAGTTGCCCTGGCCGTCGACCAGCGGGTAGCGCAGCGACCAGGGCTGCGCCATCCGGACGAGGGTGTCGTAGATCGAGGCGTCACCGTGTGGGTGGTAGTTACCCATCGTCTCGGCGACCGGGCGCGCGGACTTCACGTAACCGCGGTCGGGCCGGTAGCCGTTGTCGTACATCGCGTACAGCACGCGCCGGTGCACCGGCTTGAGGCCGTCGCGCACCTCGGGCAGCGCACGGCCGACGATCACGCTCATCGCGTAATCGATGTAGCTGTTCTGCATCTCCTGCTGGATGTCGACCGGGTCGATGCGGTCGCCTGCCCCGCCAACCGGCGGCAATGTGGTGTCAGTCATGAAGGCTCCTTATGGAGTTCGCGGCCCGGTCCCGAGGCAATTCGCCATCGAAGGAAGCCGAGCCCGAGGACTCTCTGCGTCAGGGCTGTTAAACGTCGAGGAAGCGAACGTCTTTGGCGTTACGGGTGATGAAACTGCGCCGGGCTTCCACGTCCTCGCCCATCAGTACGCTGAACAGTTCATCGGCCGCCGCCGCATCGTCCAAGGTCACCAGCTTCAGCACACGCACCGACGGATCCATGGTGGTTTCCCAGAGCTCTTTGGCGTTCATCTCGCCTAGACCTTTGTAGCGCTGCACGCCGTCTTCCTTGTTGATCTTCTTGCCGGCCGCGAGACCCGCTTCCATAAGACCGTCGCGCTCCTTGTTGGAGTATGCGAACTCCGGATCCGACCGTTGCCACTTCAGCTTGTACAGCGGCGGCTGGGCGAGATACACGTGACCGTGCTCCACCAGAGGGCGCATGAACCGGAACAGCAGCGTCAGCAGCAGCGTCGAGATGTGCTGGCCGTCCACGTCGGCGTCGGCCATCAGCACAATCTTGTGATACCGCAGCTTGGCGATATCGAACTCGTCGTGGATGCCGGTGCCGAACGCGGTGATGATCGACTGGACTTCGTTGTTCTTCAGCACGCGGTCGATGCGCGCCTTCTCGACGTTGATGATCTTTCCGCGCAGCGGCAGGATCGCCTGGTACATCGAGTCGCGACCGGACTTGGCCGAGCCACCGGCGGAGTCGCCCTCCACGATGTAGATCTCGGACTTGCTCGGATCCTTGGACCGGCAGTCGGCCAGCTTGCCCGGCAGGCCGCCGAGGTCGGTGGCGCTCTTGCGGCGCACCAACTCGCGAGCCTTACGCGCGGCGACACGGGCCTGAGCGGAGGAGACCGCCTTGTTCACAATGGTCTTCGCGTCGGCCGGGTTGGCCTCGAACCAGTGCGAGAGGTGCTCGTTGCAGGAGCGCTGCACGAACGACTTCACCTCGGTATTGCCGAGCTTGGTCTTGGTCTGGCCCTCGAACTGCGGCTCGCTGACCTTCACGCTCACGATGGCGGCCAGACCCTCGCGGATGTCGTCACCGGTGAGGTTGCCGTCCTTCTCCTTGAGCAGCTTCTTGTCCTTGGCGTACTTGTTGACCACCGTGGTGAGCGCCGCGCGGAAGCCCTCTTCGTGGGTACCGCCCTCATGGGTGTTGATGGTGTTGGCGAAGGTATGCACCGACTCCGAGTAGCCGGAGTTCCACTGCATGGCGACCTCGAGCTCGTGCCCGGCGCCCTTGCCGGTGAATCCGACGACCGAGTTGTGGATCGGCTGTTTGGTCCGGTTGATGTGCCGGACGAAGTCCTCGAGCCCACCCGGGTAGTGATAGGTGCGGGTCTTCACCTTGTGCTGCGGCGCGGCGACCGGAGCGTTCGGGTCGGTGTGCTTCGGCGCCTCGGCCGTCTCGCTGACCACATCGTCGGTGACGTCGGCGTCGGAGACGCGCTCGTCGGTCAGGGTGATGGTGAGTCCCTTGTTCAGGAACGCCATCTCCTGCAGCCTGCGGGCCACCGTCTCGAAGTTGTAGGTGGTGGTCTCGAAGATCTCCGGATCGGCCCAGAAGCTGATCGTGGTACCGGTGCGCTTGGTCGGATCGCCTTGGACCAGCTTGCCCGGGGTGGAGTCCTTGTAGGTCTGGCTCCAGTGGAAGCCGTCCCGGTCGATCTCGGCTTCCAGCCTGCTCGACAGCGCGTTGACCACGGAGAGACCGACACCGTGCAGACCGCCGGACACCGCGTAGGAATCGGAGTCGAACTTGCCGCCCGCGTGCAGCTGCGTCATGACGACCTCGATGGTCGGAACGCCCTGCGCGTGCATCGCCACCGGGATACCGCGTCCGTCGTCGACCACCTCGACGCCGCCGTCGGCGAGCAGGGTGACTTCGACCTTGCTCGCGTATCCGGCCATCGCCTCGTCGACGGAGTTGTCGACGACTTCCCAAATCAGGTGGTGCAGGCCGCGCTCGCCGGTGGAGCCGATGTACATGCCCGGACGTTTGCGGACCGCCTCGAGTCCCTCGAGGACCGTGATGGAGGAGGCACCGTAGTCCTGCTTGCCCGATGTCGCGTTGGTCGAGCCCGATGCGTTGGAGTCCATGGCAGCCACTGGTCGGTAGCTCTCCTTACTTGCTGATCCCCGGCACAGCGGTCGGGTAGCACACGTGAGGCCCGGGGTCTCATTACTCGAGATTTACGGGTCCACGCGCTGGCTGTGCCGAACGCGCCGAAGGTATCGCCGCTAGTTACGTAACCATCCTACTGGTAGGCCCAAGCCACAATGCACCTACGACACCCCTGGCAGCTCCGTGGATGCGAGAAATCGAACGACGACGGGTCCGTTCTGCCTTCTGAGGATTTCAACGCATCACGGCTGCCCTGAGGGAGGCACGTCCACTCCTCGACTTCCCCGCCGTTTGTCGACAGTCGGACGGCGGCGAAGTTTCGTCGCCCGACGGACACCGCAACCATGGGCAGCGGTCGGGGGCACCCGACGAGTTACCCCAGCGGTGACTCGTGCCGGTCATTGGATGACATGGAGTCTCGTCACCAGTGTGCGGGGCGGGCATAGTGCGGCCGCACCCTGCTACTGAAATCAGTTGGGACATAGTCGGTATTGCTGGCGGTCGGTAGTTTCACGTGGAACGCTCGCAGCCAATGCCGGACCGGCGGGCTACCGCACCGCACTCCGGCAAGGCCATGTGAAAAGTGCTGGATATCAACGAGTTCAACGTATACCGAAAACCACGTTCGGGCCCGGTGTTCGACCCCGCTATCCGTACGTATCCCGAGGCCCACGGCCCTTGATGTGCCGTTCGCCCTTGCGCCAACTCGGGGCCGCCGGTCCCGAAATACGTAACGAGGTGACCACGCCCTGGCCGACCGCGGCATTGATCTTCGCCAGGATCTGTCCCTGCAGCATGCGCAGCTGAGTCGCCCAGGCAGTCGATTCGGCGGCGATATTCAGCACCCCGTCCTTCAACGTCACCGGAGTCGCGTGCGATGCGATATCGTCGCCAACCACGCTGGACCAACGGCCGAAGACCATGCCTTCGGCAACCTTCGTCGACCAGCCGCGGTTCTTCGCGATCGACCCGGTGAGCCGCGAAAGCAGCTGGGGATCACGGTCGTCCGGGCGCGCACCCGACCATCCGGTGCGGCGCCTGCCACCGGCCCGCAGATTTCTGCGCGGCGAAGCCCGTCCCTGCCCGACCGACTTGCCGCTGGCCTTAGCGGCCGCGCGGGCCTCTTCGAGCGCCCGCCGCGCCAGATCTATGCCACGCAACTCCGGCTCCGCACCAGGCTGTGCGGCAGCAGCGCCCTGTTCCGGCTGATCGCTCATCAACCCGCTCCGTTCGCACGCACTTGCTTTGTCCCCAGCTTTGTCCACTCTGTCCCCAGCCGCCGATTGAGTACTGCACGGCAAAAGAATTCGCGACCGGACAGCCGAGGTACGGGTGTCGGTCACCACATTCCACGCCCAGCTCGGGCGTTTTCGCTCTGGTCGGACATTGGCTGACGCCGTCTGGAACCGGGTTCCGCCGGCCCGCGAAGCGGCTGACCGGGCCGAATTATCCACAGGTGTGGGTAGTCCGGCCGAGGTGTCCGTATCGGTGGCAGTGCCCCCGACGCATGGTCACTGTACGGGAGCCCTCCGACAGTCCTAGGGCACACATCAGCGCCCGCGATGCCCACGACGGCCGGCTCCCGAGCCAGCCGACTCGAGTCAATCTGTCGTGGGCTGACGGTCCGCGATGTCGTCGGCGTCGTCGACACCGCTCGCGGTCTCGGCCGACCGCGGCTCAGGCTGTTGCGCCGGTCCCGACCCGGCCGGGGGCTCCGCGATCCGGGAGGTACGTGCGTTCCCGCCGCCCGTAGTCTCGACTCGCAGCGGGACGGCCGCCAGTTCCGCGGGCACGTCCTCCGGCACCGCAGCGGTGATCAGCACCTGCTCGGCGCCCGCGGCAACGGCGGCAAGCGCGGCACGCCTGCGGCGGTCGAGTTCGGCGAAGACATCGTCGAGCAGCAGCACCGGTTCGGCGCCGGTGGCGCGCAACAGCTCGAACGCGGCCAGGCGCAGGGCCAGCGCGTACGACCACGATTCACCGTGGCTGGCGAACCCCTTGGCCGGCGCATCGCCGAGCATCAGCTCCAGCTCGTCGCGGTGCGGGCCGACCAGGCACACGCCGCGCTCCAGTTCCTTCGGACGCGCGGCCGCCAGTTCGCGCAGCATGATCGCCTCCAAAGCCTCGACGTCCTCTGGCAGCGGCTCGCGCGCCGGATCCAGGTACTCCGATGGCAGCGTGCCACTGCGGTAACCAATTGTGGCGGGCCGTGATTCGAGCGCGATCGAGGCGTATGCCTGGGTGAGATACGGGTGCAGGTCGTGCACGAGTCGCAACCGCTGGGCCAGCAGCTGCGCGGCATGCGTCGCAAGGTGCCCATCCCAGACATCCAGCGTGCTGAGCTCGGTGCCGGACTGGTCTCCGCGCGACCGTCCATGTCGCCCAGCGGTTTTCAGCAGTGCCGACCGCTGCCGCAGAACCCGGTCGTAGTCCGAACGGACCGCGGCCAGCCGTGGCAGCCGGGCTGTGCACAACTCGTCCATGAACCGCCGCCGCTCGCTGGGATCGCCACGGATCAGCGCGAGATCCTCCGGCGCGAACAGCACCGTCTGCAGGATGCCGAGGATTTCCCGTGGCCTGCGTACCGGCGAGCGGTTGATCTGTGCTCGATTCGCCGTGCCCTGGTTCAGTTCCAGATCGATCCGCAGTTCCCGACCGGCGTTGACCACGGTCGTGCCGATCCTGGCTCGCTCGGTTCCGAGCCGGATCAGTGGCGCATCGGCGGCGACCCGATGTGAGCCGAGGGTTGCCAGGTAGCCGATCGCCTCCAGCAGATTCGTCTTGCCGTTGCCGTTCGATCCCAGGAAAACCGTTCGGCCTGGGGATAATTCGAGTTCGGCGTGCTCCCAGGACCGAAAATCACGCAGCGACAACGCCCGGATGAACATCCGTCTACCCCACCTCGGTCATTGTTGTCGCTGGTAGGAGCGTCGGGGCCGACCGGGAGGGCGGGAACGCCGAAAACCTCGGCGCCCAATCACACACTGTGGAAAAACTGTGGATAGTAGACGACGGTGCGGGGTGCGTCGAGGCTGAATGCGGCTGTGGCCCTAGGGGGCTCGAAGCGTCCAGCACTTGATCACACCGCGCCGGAGCGCACGGCACCCGATCATGCACAGACGCTCAGCCCGGAAGCCGAACCGGCATCAACAGGTAGATGTACTCGCTGGCCAACGCGGCGAAGGCACCCGAGTCGAGCACCTCCGGCTCCTCGTCGGCGGCGGGCAGCAGCACGGCGGGTCGGCTCGGTGTGGTGAATCCGAACGTGACCCGCTCGGTGTGCAGCGCGGACAGCCCGTCGACGAGATAGCCGGGATTGAATGCGATGGTGAGGGATTCGCCGCGAAAGTCGGCTTCCAGCCACTCCTCCGCGCGCCCGGCGTCGTCGCCTCCGGCCGCGAGCAGCACGCCCTCGCTGGAGAACTCCAGACGCACCTGGGCGCCGCGCTCGGCGACCAGGGCGACGCGCTTGATGGCGTCGGTCAGTGTGGCCACCTGGAGGGTGGCGATGGAGGTGTGTTCCTTGGGTAGCAGCTGACGGAACTTGGGGAATTCGGCATCCAACAGCCTGGTCGTGGTCCGGCGTCCGGCATTCACGATGCCGAGCAGTCCATCGGAGCCAGATCCGGTGCCGGTGCCGAGTGAGAGCTGTACCGGGGCATCCGACGGGCCGAGTGTCTTGGCGGCCTCCGACAAGGTCCGGGCGGGGATGAGCACCGCGGTCTGGAGATCGGCGAGGGCGGGCTGCCATTCGATGTGCCGGACGGCGAGCCGGAACCGGTCGGTGGCCGCGAGCACGACCTTGGAGCCCTCGATCTCGACCCGGATACCGGTGAGCATCGGCAGCGTGTCGTCGCGGCCCGCGGCGACAGCGACCTGACCGACCGCGCCCGCGAATACCTCGACGCTCAATTCACCGGTCTGCTGCGGCACCTCGGGAAGCTGGGGATAGTCCTCCACTGGCATGGTCGGCAGCGAGAACTTCGCACTGCCACACGCGATCAGCACGCGAGTGCCGTCGACGGAGACATCGACCGGCTTGTTGGACAGCGCCTTGGTGATGTCGGCGAGCAGTCGACCCGACACCAGCACCTCGCCAGGACCGGCGACCTCGGCGGCGACCCGCATCTGTGCGGACACCTCGTAGTCGAAGCCGGAGACGGTGAGACCGCTGTCATCGGCGACCAGCAGCACGCCACCCAGTACCGGGACGGGAGGCCGGGACGGGAGGCTGCGAGCCACCCACGAAACGGATTCGGCGAAGTCTTCTCGAGCGACCCGAAACTTCATGCCTGCAAGCTCCATCGCCCGATCTGTCCTCTCCCGGCTTCGTGATCTATCTCGGCTCGTCAGTTCTCGAAAGGGGTGCTGAGTCAGCCGCCTCGAAAGTGTGGCACAGGCGACCGACACCAAACCGTAGCTCATCCGCCTCTCCGCGTACTCAGGCCATACCGGTAAGCGCCGCGAGATTCGCGTTCAGGTCCTACGTCGAGTGCCTGTCCGGCCTTTGGGCGTGCCCGGCGAGTTACCCATGTCCTCACCAGATCAGTTGATCGGTTGTCGACGACCGAGGCGTTGGGTGTCCTCCTCCTTGCCGATGCGGGCGAGTGGCTCCGGACGCACCGCTCCCAACTAACTTTCCACACACCCTGTTTTGAAGAGAGATTTCTAAGAAGAAGAACTGAAGTAGTAGTAGGCACTGTGGAATCTGTGGAGTGCGGCTGTATCCGCAGGTCCGGGGGCATGGTGCCGTGGGGATGGCCATCGGGTGACTCGAGGATGAACGGGAGGCGTCTGTGGAGGCTCCGAAGTTGTTCAGCATCCATCCTCGAGTGCTCCTCGAGTTGTTCCACCAGATTCACCCGGTTGTTCACACGTGTGCACCGATTCGTGGACTACTCGAGGATTCCTCGAGGACTCAACAAGTAATCCTCGAGTACTCAACAGCCATCCGACCGAGTGCGGTGCTGGTCAGTGCCTGTGCACAGGATCGGGTGTGGAGACTGTTGAAATCGCCCTGTTAGTCCCGCCGCCGGAGCCACTCCCCGAGCCTGTGCACCAACCGGTGCACAACTCGGAGATTACTCGAGGACTCCACAAGAATTCCTCGAGGATTCCACAACCCACAAAAAAGCACCGCCCCAGTTCAGGGGCGGTGCGAGGGTGTTAGTGCCGGTTAGCGCGAGCGCTGTTTAATCCGGGCTGTTAGTTCTTGGACCTGGTCGTAGACCCGCCGCCGCTCGGTCATCTCCTTGCGCACTTTTTTGTCCGCGTACATGACCGTGGTGTGGTCGCGGCCGAAGGCCTGCCCGATCTTCGGTAGCGAGAGATCGGTGAGCTCGCGGCACAGGTACATCGCGATCTGCCTGGCCTGAGCCAGTGGCCGCGCCTTGCCCGGCCCGGTGAGCTCCTCGAGCGTGGTGTTGAAGTACTCGGCGGTGACGGCCATGATCGTCGCCGCGTTGATCTCCAGGGCCGCGGTGTCGGGCATCAAGTCACGCAGCACCACCTCGGCCAGCGGCAGGTTCAGCGGCTGACCGTTCAGCGACGCGAATGCCGTCACCCGGATGAGCGCACCCTCCAGCTCGCGGATATTGCGCTCGACCCGGCCCGCTATCAGCTCCAGCACGTCGTGCGGCACGTCGAGACGGTCCATCCTGGCCTTCTTACGCAGGATCGCGATGCGCGTCTCCAGCTCAGGCGGCTGCACGTCGGTGATCAGACCCCACTCGAACCGCGTCCGCAGTCGTTCCTCCAGAGTGGCCAGCTGCTTGGGCGGTCGGTCGGACGAGACGACGATCTGCTTATTGGCGTTGTGCAGGGTGTTGAAGGTATGGAAGAACTCCTCCTGGATACCTTCCTTGCCCTCGATGAACTGGATGTCGTCGACCAGCAGGATGTCGGTCTCGCGGTAGCGGCGCTTGAAGGCGACCTTGCGGTCGTCGCGCAGGCTGTTGATGAAGTCGTTGGTGAACTCTTCGGTCGAGACGTACTTCACCCGCATGCCGGGAAACAGCCGCTGGGCGTAGTGCCCAGCCGCGTGTAGCAGATGGGTTTTACCCAAACCCGAAGCACCCCAAACGAATAGCGGATTGTAGGCGCGGGCGGGCGCCTCGGCGATCGCCACCGCGGCGGCGTGCGCGAAGCGGTTGGACGCGCCGATCACGAACGTCTCGAAGGTGTACTTCGCATTGAGGCTCGCCGAGGAGTTCGACTGGGCGGGGGTCTCCTGGGACTTGGTGAAGTAGGTCGGCCACGAGTTGCGGACATTGACGACGGGCTCGTCGTCGGCATGCTCGGGGCGCGAGTTGTCGGACATCTGCTCTCGCGGCAGCTGCTGACGCGACATGGGCTCGCGGACCGATTCGTGTGCCGCGGCAATCGCCGGATCCTCGCCGGGGCCCGTCTCACGCATCGGCGCTCGGGCCGGACCGCGGACCGGCTCGGGGGTGAACAGCGACTCCTGGCCGGGCGGCACGGAATCGCGGCGCGGCGGCATCCCGGATTCGCGCCGCGGCGCGGGCAGCACCTCTGGTGTCGGCGTGATCGGACCTTCCCCGCGCATGCCGTGGCCCGGGTAGTCGCCGCGGGTCGGATAGGTGTCGGTGGGGTACTCGCCGGTGGGGGTGTACTCGGAAGCGGGCAAGTACTCCTGCGACGGCGCGTATTCGGGTTCGTAGTCCGCGGCTTGGGCGTAGTCGTTCTGCGGCGGGGCGTAGTCGTTGGATGCGGGGGCGTAGTCGTTGGGCGCCTGCCTGTAGTCGTTAGACGCCGGAGCATAGCCGTTGGGCCCTGCCGCGTAATCGTTCTGCGGCGCGTACCGTGGCGCCTGGTAGTCGGCGCGGCCGGGATAGTCGGCTGACGGATATCCGGCAGGACCGCGTCCGCCATCCCTGCTTCGCTCGGGCCTGCTGGTCATCCTGACGTGTCGCGCCGAGTTGCCGGGACGTTCGGTGGGCTGGTTGGTCGGCGCGGCGATCCGGACGCCAAGACCTTCGACCTGGGGACCGAGGCGCCGGGCCAGCGATCGCAGGATGGGTTCGCGCAGATCGCGTTCGATGGCTTCCTGAGCCAGCGATGAGGGCACCGAGAGCAAGGCGAAGCCCTGGGCCACCGTCAGCGGCTTGACCAGTTTCAGCCAGGCCTGCTGTGCTCTGGATACCGCCGGGATGGCACCATCGGGTGAGCCGGTGGTGAGTTCGGCGACCACCTCGGGCCACACCGTGGCCAACACGTTCTGCTCGTCGTCCATGCAGTTTCCTCCCCGGAAGTAGGCGATAGGAGCAGACGGCCGGGGTACGTGGGCAGCTACCGGACAAGGTAGATTTGAGTGAACCCGCGTACGTCCGTTACCGGTTCGGACGCTGCCCGGATCCCCATCCCGGGCGGCGACGTGGCACCGTCGGCCCTACGAATATGCCACTCCAGGGGTCTTTCCACACAATTATCCACAGATGTGGAGAACTCTGGGGAAATGTGAAACGGGCTTGCATTTGCCCGTGACAAGGCCTGGACCTGCAGATGTACAGCAATCTTCTGGCTACATGGGCTGGCTGCCGAGGTTGTCCACGGCTAGGGGTGTGGACGAACTCACGGTGACGGCCCGAATGCGTCACCCGCTGTGCACAACGCGGACGGCCTGGGCTCGGACCGGTGCAGGTGGGCCGAGTTTGACCTGCTCCCGGCCGATCAGTACCCTCGTACAGTCACCCCTTGGTGCGGTGGCGGTCCTGTGCTGACCGTGTTCGGTGGAGCCAGACCTGTGCGCCAGGACCGACGCGCGCCGATGATGACCAGGTTTGCGATTCATCGCGAAATACGTAATACCCAAGCTTCGGGTGTCGACCGGCGCCCACCTACTCGAGGAGTGTTGACCGTGGCCAAGGGCAAGCGGACGTTCCAGCCGAACAACCGTCGTCGGGCGCGAGTTCACGGCTTCCGTCTCCGGATGCGGACCCGTGCGGGTCGCGCCATCGTTTCCGCGCGCCGCGGCAAGGGCCGCAAAACCCTCACCGCCTGATCCTCACTCTCGGACGCCCGGGTGTTGCCTGAGCCGTATCGGTTGCATCATCGTGCCGACTTCTCCCGGACGGTGCGCCGCGGCCAGCGAATCGGGAGGCGAGATCTGGTCGTACACGCGCTTGTGCACGGGTATGACGGAGTCGTGGGCGCGAGTGGACAACTTATCGATCCGGCAGGAGCCGGGTCGATGGTCCGCGTTGGCGGACCGCGCTTCGGATTGATTGTCAGTAAGGCGGTGGGCTCCGCGGTGGTTCGTCACCGGGTGGCCCGCCGCCTGCGTCATATGTGTGCCCGGGTGACCGCCGACCTGCCCGCCGAGACCGATATCGTAATCCGCGCGCTGCCCGGCGCTGCGGACGCCGACTCGGACGAGCTGCTGCGTCAGTTGCGTGGCGCGCTGCGCAAGCTCGGTGTCGCCCGCGAATCGACTGCCGCGAACAGCTCGAAATCGGATGGCTCGTCGTGAGTTTCACCGCGACCGTCACCCGACTGCCCGCCAACACAGTGATCTTTCTGATCGAGCTGTACCGGACCTACGTCTCCCCCACTCGCATGCCGGTGTGCCGTTTCACCCCGACCTGCAGTGAGTACGCCGTCACCGCGCTGCGCACCCGCGGACTGTTTGTCGGCCTCGTATTGACGGTCGTGCGCTTGGCCAAATGTGCACCCTGGCACCCTGGTGGGTGGGACCCCGTTCCGGAGCGCAGCCAGCGCCGACGGGACAAGGCAGCCGCCGACCCTGAGACGCCGGCACCACACGCTTGTAAGGATCACCGCGCGCGGTGATCGGCGACACGAACGACGGGAGTGCATAGAGCCGTGCTCGACTTCATTTATTATCCGGTGTCCTGGATCCTCTGGTTCTGGCATCGGCTCTTCGGGTTCGCGTTCGGCGCGGACAACGGACTCACCTGGGCGCTTGCCGTGGTGTTCCTGGTATTCACGCTCCGCCTGGTGCTCTACGTGCCATTCGTGAAGCAGGTCCGCACGACTCGGCAGATGCAGGAGCTGCAGCCGCAGATCAAGGAGCTGCAGAAAAAATACAAGAACGACCGCCAGAAGATGGCGGTCGAGATGCAGAAGCTGCAGAAGGACCACGGCTTCAACCCGGTGATGGGCTGCCTGCCGATTCTCGTCCAGGTGCCGGTGTTCCTCGGTCTGTTCCACGTGCTGCGTTCGTTCAACCGAACCGGTACCGGTATCGGCCAGCTGAGCATGTCGGCATACAACAATGCGCACACGCCGAGCTATGTATTCAGCGCCACCGACGTCCAGTCGTTCCTGAGCGCCCGAATCTTCGGCGCGCCAATCTCGGCGTACATCACAAGCCCGCCCAGCCAGCTGCAGGCGTTCGCCGACTACGGCGGCATGCCGACCAAGCTGAGCATCGCGCTGGTCTCGATTCCGTTGATGATCATCGCCGGCCTGGCAACGCACTTCAACGCCCGCGCCTCCACATCCCGCCAGACTCCCGAGGCGGCCGCCAACCCGCAGGCCGCGATGATGAACAAGCTTGCGCTATGGGTGTTCCCGCTCGGCGTGCTCGTCGGTGGTCCGTTCCTGCCGATCGCCATCCTGCTCTACTGGGTGTCCAACAATATCTGGACCTACGGGCAGCAGCACCTCGTCTTCGGCCGGATCGCCAAAGAAGAAGAAGAGAAGAAGCAGGCGAAGCTGGAACTGCGGGCGCAGAATGCGCCGAAGCCGGGCGCAAAGCCGGTCAGTACGAAGAAGAAGCAGCCGGTCGACGCCGCACCCGTCGATGCCGAGCCGGTCGACGCGGAGGCGAGCGAAAGCGGGCAGACGGACGCTCCCCCGTCGATGAACGGCACCGCGAAGCCCGCGGGCAGGACATCGGGCCAGCGTCGTTCGGGCGGTCAGAAGCGACCGGGCACACGAGGCCGGGCAAACCAGAAGCGCCGGCGCTGACAGCACCGTGTGCATTGGGAAGTGCTGAGCAACCCTGATCGCGAACCCGTCCGGCGTCGGTCGCCGGGCCCGCGCGATAAGCAGATGAAGGAAATCAAATGACTGTTGAAACCGACGGAGGGGACGCCACTGTGGCGACGACGACGATGGTGAACACCGCGGCGGATGAACCGGACCCTGTAGCGGAACCTGGCGATGCCGAGAGCGATGCCGAAGAAGCCCTGATCGAAGAGGGCGAGATCGCGGGCGACTACCTGGAGCAATTGCTCGATGTGCTCGACTTCGACGGTGACATCGACCTCGACGTCGAGGGTGACCGCGCCATCGTCAGCATCGACGGCGGCCGCGATCTCTCGAAGTTGGTCGGGCGTAACGGTGAGGTGCTCGACGCACTGCAGGAGCTGACCCGCCTGGCCGTGCAGCAGACCACCGGCGTGCGTAGCAGGCTGATGCTGGATGTGGCCGGCTGGCGCGCCCAGCGTCGCTCCGAGTTGAGCGCGCTGGGTACCGCCGCCGCGCAGCGGGTGCTCGAGTCGGGCGCGCCGGAGCCGTTGGCGCCTATGACTCCGTTCGAGCGGAAGATCGTGCACGACGCGGTCGCCGCCGTCGACGGTGTCAGCAGCGAGAGCGAGGGCGTGGAGCCGACCCGGCACGTGGTCGTGGTGCCGTCGTGAACTCTGCTCCGGGACGCCATGTTTGGTGACCGGATGAGCAATGGTTGGATAGGGCCGCTGGTCTTCGGATCAGCGGCCTTTTTCTGTCCGGTCCCTGATCGCCCTGCCGCCCCATCGACTCTCAGCTCGGAAGGATGTTTCACGTGGAACGAGATCTGGGTGGAACCACCGCTCTGCCGCCCGAGCTGGATCCGCCCGCGTCCGCCGCGATGGTGTTCGGCGACAGGCTCGATCTCGCGCGACGCTATTGCGCCGCACTAGCCACCGCTGGCGTGGAGCGCGGCCTGATCGGTCCGCGTGAGGTGCCGCGGTTGTGGGACCGGCACATCCTCAATTGCGCGGTGCTCGGTGAATTGATCGCCGAGGGTGCGACCGTCGTCGATATCGGCAGCGGCGCCGGGCTGCCCGGAATCCCTCTGGCGATCGCGCGCCCCGACCTCCGGATCACTTTGGTCGAACCGCTGCTGCGTCGCACGATCTTCCTCAGCGAGTTCATCGAAGCGGCGGGACTCGAGGTCACCGTGGTGCGCGGGCGGGCCGAGCAGTCGGGCGTGATGAAGGAAGCGGGCGGCGCCGATGTCGTGACCTCTCGCGCGGTCGCTCCGCTCGCGAAGCTGGCCCAGTGGTCACTCCCCCTGTTGCGCGATCACGGCCGAATGCTCGCGCTGAAGGGAGTCAGCGCCGCCGAGGAACTGAAGCGTGACAGTGATGCCTTGGCACGCGCTGGCACGGGCAATGCCAGGGTGCTCGAGTGCGGAGCCGGTGTCGTCTCCACGCCGACATTGGTGATCAGTGCCGAGCGACTGGCCCGGGCCGAGCGCGCACCCCGACGATCCGCCCGGCAGTCCCGGAAGGCCGAGTCGTAGGACCGAATCCACGACGATGTTTCATGTGAAACTTCGTCGGCGGTGTTCGAGCGGGCGGGGCGGTGTCTCGGCGGCTACGTCACAGACGACGGTCTGGCGTTTGACCGCTGCCGAGTCGGCTGCTGCTGCCCGATCGAACTGGCACTCCTGTCGTGCCCCAGTGAGGTTGCGGTCGGAGGTTGAGGAATCTCGACCCCGCGGATCGAGTCAGTGCTTGTGTCAGGTTGGCGAGCCGGTGTCGGCGGATCGAGTCAGCGACCGTGTCGGGCTGATTGACTGCCTGCCCATGGGTATGAGCAAGTGCCTGTCATGTGCTGAGGTGGGCATGTCTGTCCGACGGGTTTGAGTGCGGACTTGTGTCCCGCCGAAGGATTGGGGGTGTCAGTGGATCGAGTCGATGCCAGCGCAGACGGCTTGTGTCCCGCGGATTGAGTGGCTTGCCTTCTGTGGGTCCCGCGGGTCTGTTCTAGCGAAGGATCGCGCAGGCGTCTGCCGGCCGTGCGAGCGCCTAGGACGAGCCGGTCGATCATGTGCTTCTGGGACTGTGTGAACTCAGCGTCGGTCGAGTTGTTCTGCCGACAGGACCGTCGCGTGTCGGTGGACCTGGAAGGTGCGTGGGTCGGACTAGAGCGTCTGCCTCGGTATGGCGTGAGCTTCTTGTGTTGGACTGAGCTCGGGTGTCGCCGGTTGGCGCGAGTACGAGTTGACCAGTCATGTTCGAGGCATCTGCCCTGCCGATGGAGGGAGCGTCCGGATGGGGTGAGTGGTGCGGACCGCGCCGCGCCTGGGTGAGTTCGGGCAACTGTGCTGGGGAGGGCGTAGCCATCTCGTATGGGTGTGATGGGCCAACTGGCGGATCTTCGTGTATCTGCGGACCGAGCGGCGCGTGGTCGAGTGTCGGGTTCGGGAATAGTTGGCGAGTGAGTTGCGAAGTCCGGATGTAGATGGCGGGGTTCGGGTGTTCGTCTCGGTTGTTCGGCGGACGGGAGTTGGTGGGGCACAGTCGCCCTGTCCAGCGCTGCGCGGCGGTCAGGCGTGGTCGTGGGCGCTCCGTCGGCCGTTAACGAAGGCGATGATCTCATCGAGGCCGGGCCGATATCCGGATGAGTGGTGTCGACGTCGATCGACGCTGCGCCGATCGAGACTCGGTCGAACGTCTGAGCAGATGGAACCGGCGTCTTCGATTGTGGGTCCGAATGTGCTCGCCGCAACAGATTGCCGGGGTGGCGCTGGTTGATACTGGCTGCGGCCATCTTTCGGTCGACGATGCAGTGCACGATGCGGATGTCGGCGAGGTCGGCCAGCGGTTCCAGCCCCGGACGCCACAGACGATCTTGGAATGCTGCTTCCGCCACCGTGGTGGCACCGGCTGTCAGCAGCAGTTTCATTGACTCCGAAAATGCTGGCAGTGTCTGGAGATTCAGCTCGTCATTCTCCTCGGGCGTGTATCCAGGTGTCCCGTGCACCATGCCTTCCTTGATCTCGTCGCGGCAGATTGCCGGGCACCCCACCGGGACGGGCGATGACATGCGCCAGCGTGGTCCTACCGGCCCCGGGTGGACCACGGACGACAACGAGGGCACCTGCGCAGTTATAGGTGGTCGGGTAGACAGATGCAGGAATTCCGCGGCGCGATCTGGAACAGCCAGCGCATCGAAAAGCGGTTTGAGACACCACAGCTCGCCACATGAGGCCGGATGGCTCTGCGGCCCACGTCCGGCTGCAAATGTCGAACCGCTGGACAGAGGACACGTCGACGTCATCAAAAGTTGGAACGGACACAGGGCACACGGGCGGCGGCTCCGCGCCAGCGCTGAGCGCCTTGTATCGGACTGGGTCGGTTCAGTCGACGGATCGGACGAGCGCCACTGGACTGAGCAGGTGTCGGCGTCGGGCTGGGTGAGCATGTGCTGGGTGAGCATGTGTTGGACCAGGTGGCACTGGATCTTTTGCTCCGCGGGTCGTCTGGAAGATCGGATTCGATGCGACGTTTCCCGTGAAACATCGTCCGTGGCGTTCGAAATATCGGCTGCGCAACGGAGAATCGCCGCAGATTTGCGTGTCATGTGCGCGTTGCCGCGATTCAGCTTTCTTATCTTGCTCAGTGCTGGCAAGCTAATGATCGTCGGGCGTGAGCGTTGGTGCCACGAAGGGATTGTGGTTGTCACAGCGGCGAGAGCTCCGCTCGGTCGATCGGGCGCCGCGGACCCGAATGAGCATCATGTTCGATCCGACACACCTGTTTGATGACACGGCGCCGACGCTCGTCGGCGGCACGTGATCTGAAGTTCTCGGGTTAGGAGCTGTCTATGTCGAGCGGTCCGACGAATGTTTCACGGGAAACTACGTCGCGTGTGCCGGGGATGCTGGACTCCAGCAACCTCGACGCGGAGGCATTTGGAAGCACACCGTTCGGGCATATCTCCCCCAGTGAGACCCCGATCGCAGCCGAAGCGCAACGCGCCAGCCAGATATTGCATCCAGGAAAGGTGACAGTGCCGAAACCGCACGAGCAACGCATCATCACCATCGCTAATCAGAAGGGCGGCGTCGGTAAGACGACAACAGCGGTCAACCTCGCGGCTGCCCTGGCGCATCAAGGGATGACGGTTCTCGTGATCGACCTGGACCCCCAGGGCAATGCCAGTACCGCCCTTGGGGTCGAGCATCACTCGGGTGTGCCGTCCAGTTACGAAGTCCTCATCGGCGAGATCTCCGTCAAGGACGCGATCCAGCAGAGCCCGCACAGCGAGCGGCTGCTGTGCATTCCGGCCACCATCGATCTGGCTGGCGCCGAGATCGAACTGGTATCGATGGTAGCCAGGGAGGGGCGGCTCAAGGCGGCCATCCAGGAGACGAATATCGCCGGGTACGACATCGACTACGTGATGATCGACTGCCCGCCATCGCTGGGCTTGCTGACCGTCAACGCGCTCGTCGCGGCCAAGGAGGTGCTGATCCCGATCCAGTGCGAGTACTACGCGCTGGAGGGTGTGGGTCAGTTGCTCCGCAATATTGGTCTGGTGCAGGCGCACCTGAATCCCGAACTGCACATCTCGACCGTGGTCCTCACGATGTACGACGGTCGGACCAAGCTGGCCGACCAGGTCGCCGAGGAGGTGCGCGGTCACTTCGGTGATGTGGTGCTGCGCTCGGTGATCCCGCGCAGTGTGAAGGTCTCCGAAGCGCCGGGCTACGGCATGACGGTGCTCGATTATGATCCAGGCTCCCGGGGTGCGATGAGCTATCTCGATGCCGGGCGCGAGATGGCGGCGCGTTCGGTGCCGCGGCGTGCTGTAGCAGAAGGCGCGGAGTGACCCGAAGCGATTGCACTCGGAGCGGTTGGACTTGGCGTGGTGGCGAACAGGGAAGGGGTCGGTAGACCGATGACTCAGGCGAAGAAGGGTGGACTAGGACGCGGTCTTGCCGCGTTGATCCCGACAGGCCCCGTGGCCACACCGGGTCTCGGCAGTGCCGCAGCGAATGTGGTCATCGGCCTCGATCCGATCGGCCCGCAGCCCGCGTCCGCGTTCCTGCACCGGGTTCCCGACCCGAGCTCGGCCACGCAACAGGACGAGGAACTCTCCTCCCCCGGCGGTGCGATCTATCGCGAGATCGACCCGGAGCTGATCGAGCCCAATCCGAAGCAGCCGCGGCAGGTCTTCGAGGAGGAGGCGCTCGCCGAACTGGTGCACTCCATCCGTGAGTTCGGTCTGATGCAGCCCATCGTGGTGCGTAGGGTCGACCCCGAGGTGGACCGGTATCAGATCGTCATGGGTGAGCGGCGCTGGCGGGCCTGCCAGGAGGCGGGCCTGGCCACGATTCCGGCGATCGTTCGGGAGACCGCCGACGAGTCGATGCTGCGCGATGCCCTGCTGGAGAACATCCACCGGGTGCAGCTCAATCCGCTGGAAGAGGCGGCCGCCTATCAGCAGCTGCTTGAAGAATTCGATGTCACCCATGAGGAACTGGCATCGCGGATCGGTCGATCCCGACCAGTCGTGACGAACATGATCCGCCTTTTGAAGCTGCCGATCCCGGTGCAGCGGCGGGTGGCGGCAGGTGTGCTGTCCGCCGGACACGCTCGTGCGCTGCTCGGTCTCGAGGCCGGGGCGGATGCGCAGGAGGTGCTCGCCGCCCGCATCGTCGCCGAGGGACTATCCGTCCGAGCGACCGAAGAGGCCGTCACTCTGGCCAACCGGAATCCGGACGCGGCGGCTCCCCCCACTCCCCGGCGCAAGCCGATTCATATGCCGGGTCTGCAGGATGTGGCCGAGCGGTTGTCGGAATCTTTCGACACTCGGGTCACAGTGAGTCTCGGCAAGCGCAAGGGCAAGATCGTCGTCGAGTTCGGCTCGGTCGAGGATCTCGAACGCATCGTCGGCATGATGGAGCAACAGCAGCTCGGCATGTGACGAAAATCGCAAAAATAGCCCTGGGTTCTCGACAGGTAGGGGCCTGGCGCCGAAACGTCACAGTGACGGTGCCCCATCATAGGACCTCGGCGAACCGGCTCAGGGCACCTGACCAACAGCACAGTGACGTGGAATGAGGCGGGATCTCGTTGATCGCTTATTCTTGCTGGCGAGCAAGTACTGATGCGGCGTGAGCGTGGATGAATCGGACAGCTGGAGGCTGAGTAGAGCGGTGTCGACCAGCGTCACAGCACTTACCCTGGGTGGACTCGACAAACTCCCCACACACGCCAGGCGCTGTGTGTTCTGGGAGATCGATCCAGCCGTCGCCGAGAACTCCCGGGAGTTCAGCGATCCGGTCTTCGAAAAGGAGGCATGGCTCTCGACGGTGATGCTGGAATGGGGTTCGTGCGGACAGGTCGCCAATGTGAACGGCAACGTGGCGGGCTGTGCCCTGTATTCGCCACCGAGCGCCGTTCCGCGGGCTGCCCTCTTCCCCACATCGCCGGTAAGCCCGGACGCGGTCCTGCTGACCACGCTGAGCGCCGAATTCCCCTACCAGGACAATGAGATAGCCCACCGGCTCATATCGGCCGTGGTGGCGGATCTGGTGCGTCGTGGTGTGCGCGCGCTGGAAGCCTTCGGCATCCGCACCGATCCGCCGACCAAGGCGATGTCGGATCGGTTGATGGGGTCGATGACACTGATGGAACGCATCGGCTCACCGGCCCGGGACGCAGCCTCGGCCAGCTCGGCCACACGGTGCTCGCCGGAAACCTGCATGATCGACGCGGACTTCCTGGAGGACGTCGGTTTCGAGGTGGTTGCGCCGCATCACCGGTTCCCGCGGCTACGGCTGGAGCTGAACTCCGACCATGGCTGGAAGGAAGACGTCGAACGGGCGCTCGATCAGTTGCTCGCCGCCGCGTCGCTGACGGTCCCCTTCCGCGTCGGGGCGCCCTGAGAGCCGCTGAGGCACCGAACGAAGTGAGCCCCTGCTGACAACTATCGGCAGGGGCCTCGCTCATTGATTGGTGTAATCGCCACTATACGCGGTCGGCGGCAGCCAGTTCTTCGGCTAGCAGTTCCGCAAAAGTGTATGTGCCCGTGGGCTGGTCGTCCTGTCCGAGCAGGTATAGCCGCTTCACCGAGATCAGGATGGCCTCGGCGATCACATCGCGCATCCTCGGATTGGTGAGCACCGTCGCGTCGTATTCATTGGTGAGATAACCGATGTCGACCTGTACCGTCGGCATCTTGGTCAGCCGCAGCAGATCCCAGGTGCGGGCGTGAGTTCGACAGTCCTGCAACGAAGTTCGCGCGACGACCTCACGCTGGATGAACCCGGCCAGCACCTGACCGATCATCGACGCAGAGCCATGTGAGTTCCCGAAATGGAAGCTCGCAACGCCCTTTGCCGACCGGCTCGGGTTGGTCGCGCAGCGCAGCGAGATCATCAGATCAGCGTCGAACGCGTTGGAGGTGTCGGCCCGTTCGGCGTCGGTCGGGTTGGCGCCCCACGGCCGCGACAGAAAGGTCTCCATGCCGGTGGCCGCCATGCGACCCTCCAGCCGGTTGGCCAGATCCCAGAGGATCTCCGACTCGTAGACGTCGCCATACTCGGTGGGCACCGGATGGCCCTTGTCGGGGCCGCCGAGGCCAGGATCGATGACGATCCGCTTGCCGGTGAGCTGGGGTCCGGCCCGATGCACCACTTCTTCCTCGGCGATCCGGTGCGGATTGCCGCCGGTGACGCGCGCACCGAGCAGTTCCAGCGAACGCAGCGTGTCCGGCCCACAGATACCGTCGGCCGCCAGCCCGATCTCCCGCTGGAACGCGGTCAGACCCTCGTGAGTGTGCGGCCCGAAGTACCCGTCGACCCGGTGCACATAGAAACCGAGGTCCTGCAGCCTGCGCTGCAGCGTCGCCACATCGTCACCGTAGAGGGGCGCGGACAGCTGATAGATCAGCGTGCGCGCACCGAGGCGGTAGGAGGCCTCTTTGAGGGCTCGATAGGTGGCCGGACCGACGACACCATCCACGAGGAGGCCGCGATGCTGTTGGAACGCGCGAACGGCCGAATCCAGCTGACGGTCGAAGGAGGCGTCGGTGTCCTTCCAATACTCGCGCGCATCGGGGCCGACGGCGTGAGTGTGCAGAAACCCGAGACTTGCCAGGGTGCTCCGAACCTCGGCGACGGCTGGACCGGTGTCGCCGTGACGAAGTCGGTGCATGCGTGAGAGCCCTTTCCTTCCGTCAACCCGGGTACCCACTCATGCGTCGGCTACACCCTTCGCACGACCGGAGGTCGGTCGATTGTTTCAGACCCGGACGGGAATTCGGCAATTCCCGAGTCCAGGCATCCTACGGCGCGTCATTGGATCATGGTGTCCTTTGGCACCTTCGGCTTCAGAGCGTTAGATGACGCCTTCGAGTTCGCGCAACAGGGCGGCTTTGCCCTTCGCTCCAACGATCTGCTTGACCGGCTTTCCACCGGAAAACAGCATCATAGTTGGCAGCGAAAGGATCTGATAATCGCGGGCGGTACCCGGGTTGGCGTCCACGTCCAGCTTGGCGACGGTCAGCTTGTCCGCGTGCGTACCGGCGATCTCCTCCAGCACCGGGGCGACCATCTTGCACGGACCGCACCAATCGGCCCAGAAGTCCACGAGCACGGGCTTTTCGCTCAACAGCACGTCATCGGCGAAGGACGCGTCGGTGACGATGACCGTGTTGGCACTCTTGGACATGGTTCTCTCCTCGGGATGGAAAACTGACGAAATCAGCTGGCGGGCACGGTAACCGGGCTGCCGGCGTGGTCCAGGGTGTTGGCGGTGATGTCGCCCTGGTCGGCCAGCCAGCGCTCGGCGTCGATCGCCGCGCGGCAGCCGGTGCCTGCGGCGGTGACCGCCTGCCGGTACGTGTGGTCGACCAGGTCGCCCGCGGCGTACACGCCGGGCACCTCGGTGGCGGTCGAGGGATGCAGCACCTGCACGTAGCCCTCGTCGTCCAATTCCACCTGACCTCGCACCAGCTCGCTGCGCGGATCGTGGCCGATCGCGACGAACAGGCCGGTCGCGGCCAGCTCCGAGGTCTCGCCGGTGCGGGTATCGCGCAGCGTCAGACTGGTCACACTGGTGTCGCCGTTGACCGCGGCGACCTCCGCGTTGAGCACGAACTTGATCTTCTGGTTGGCCTTGGCCCGCTCCAGCATGATGCGCGAGGCACGGAACTTCTCGCGGCGGTGCACGATGGTGACGCTGGCGGCGAACTTGGTCAGGAAGGTGGCTTCCTCCATCGCGGAGTCGCCGCCGCCGACCACGACGATGTCCTGGCCCTTGAAGAAGAAGCCGTCGCAGGTCGCACAGGCGCTGACGCCGCGGCCGAGCAGCTTCTGCTCACCGGGGACGTTGAGGTAGCGCGCGGCCGAACCCATGGCGAGGATCACGGCGTAGGCATGGTGCGTCTCGCCGCCGACGGTGACGGTCTTGACCGGCCCGCTCAAGTCGATCGCGTCCACGTCCTCGGTGCGGATATCGGTGCCGAACCGCTTGGCCTGCTCGCGCATCTCCTCCATCAGGTCCGGGCCCATGATGCCGTCGCGGAAGCCGGGGAAGTTCTCGACCTCGGTGGTCGTCATCAGCGCGCCACCGAACTGAGTTCCCTCGAACAGAAGCGGCTGGAGCTCGGCACGGGCCGCATAGATGGCGGCGGTGTAGCCGGCGGGTCCGGAGCCGACGATGATCAAGTCGCGAACTGGCGTGCTCATGGGGCCCTTTCGAGGGAGAAATCTAGGGACGTGTCGGTCAACAACAGCCTAAACGTTGTTGTTCCCGAGGTGCGGTTGCGGCCGGGCCGCCCGCGCGGTCAGCCGATGTCGGTGAGGGCGAGTTGTTGCGGATCGTCGGTGGTGCAACCGATTCCGACGACCAGCGCGGAGATCTTGTGCGGGCGGGGGCCGGTGAGCAGGATCAAGACCGCGTCCTTGCCCTGGAAGGTGGTGTTGGTCGAGCCGAGCACGGTGCGATCGAGGCCGTTGGCATGCACACAGCGGTTGAGGGCCGTCGGGCTGCCCAACGAGCCGGAGACGTCGTTGCGGCCGAGCGCGCTGAGCGCCACGGTGGCATTCAGTTCATCGCCCAACTCGACATTGCCGGTGGTCGGCTGGGCGGTGGGAGCGACCTCGTGGCTGCGCTGGGTTTCCACCGCGACCGTGGCGCAGGTGACCACCGCGACCGCGGCCGCAGCAGCGGCGAGCCAGCGGAGTCTGCGGCGGCGGCGATCGTCGAGCGAGATCGGCGATGCCGAGGCGGGTGGTTCCTGGTCTGCTGTCGGTTCGGTCGCCGAAAGCATTGGGGTGTCGGAAGATTCGGCGGCGAACGGCAACCGGTGGGCGGTGGCCGCCCGTTCGGTGGGGTCCTCGGTCGGTTCGAATCCGCCGATGAACTGCTCCAGTCGGGCCGCCACGTCATCGGGCATCGAATGGAGGATGCGGTCATCACGGCCCAGAGTGCGCAACTGCGCGCTGACCTCGTCGAGCGAATGCAGAAACCGCAGCGCGTCCGGATCGTGCCGAACCGCGGGCCACAGCTGCTCCCCGACCTCCGGTGCCACATTGTCGGCGTGCAGATCGGCGAGCAATTCGGCCGAGAACGGAGGCTGCGGAACGGACCGGGTCGCCATTGCACCTCCGTCTTCTCGTCTGACATCGCGGGGATCCCACCGCAGTACGGGGGACAGCTGTACATCGTTTAATGGTTCGTCACTGTTAATGACGCATCTCGACTACTTCCGGTTCCCCGGATCTCGCAGAAATTCCAAACGCTCTTGCAGACGCTGCCGGGCACGCGCACACCGGCTCTTGATAGTGCCCTCCGGAACGCCGAGCATCGCGGACGCTTCCGCCACGCTATACCCCTCGAGGTCGATCGCGACGAGCGCCGTCCGCTGATCCGGTGGCAGCGAGAACAGGGCACGGTCTATGACCAGCGACATCTCCAATTCGCCGTACTCGTCCCGGTCATCACGCGGTTCGGGCATCGTCTCGGGCGACAGGGAGATCGCGCGACGGGTCTTGTTGCGCCGGATCCGGTCCAGGCAGGCATTGACCACGATTGCGTGCAGCCAGCTGCGCACCTCGGCCTCGGCGCGGAACGAGGCGGCCGTGCGGTGTGCGGACAGCAACGCGTCCTGCAGGGAGTCGGCCGCGTCCTCGCGCGTGTAGGACGTGCGCAGTGCGGTCTGCCAGAGATGATCGTTATGCCTGCGCAGCAGCTCCGCGAAGGCCTGCCGCTGGCCGCGCACGTGCGCGCGGAGCAATTCGACGTCGGTGAGCTCGTCGGGCATGAACGAGCGCTCGCGGTACGCGACCGGCCGCGATCTCCCCCCACGGGAATCCTCGTTCAGTTCGGACAAAAAGGCCAACCCCTTGGACGGCGCTCACGGCAAACGGACACGGACGACCGTCACCGAAGATTTCGCAGCATCCAGGATTGAAACACCAGAACCCGGGAAGCTCCCCTGCTGAGAACGCGGAGTAGATCATATCGTCAGTAACGATTCGGCAGCAACCAGACCGATCGGGGCGAGGTGCCGAACGTGCGCGCGTGGACAGCGCGGGAAGACGGTTACGCGGGAATGAGAGCGCCGGCCAGCGACGACACGGTGTGGACACGTGCGGCGAGCGGCGGACTGTGCGGCGCCTAGAGGGCGGCGTCGAAACGAAGATCGGCAATCGCGGTTTGGAACTGACCACCGGAGTTCCCCAATCCGGTGATCCAGACGAGCACGTAGCGGGCGGATTGATCGGTGTGCACCGGAATGTCGGTGATCCCGTTCCCCAGTCGCGCCGAGCCGATCAGCTGGGTCTGATCGAGCGTCGGCGACGCGGTCGGCGAGGTGCGGATTTCTACCGACGTGCCAGGGCTCGGCGAGTTGATCGACACGTTCGTCAGCTTCGCCGGGCTCGGTAGCGTCGCTAGTAGCCCGATCCCCTTCTTGAGGGCCGGGAACTGCTGGAAGTACTGGTCGGTGCGCCACGTCGTGGCGGGATCGTGGTCGAGCACCGCCCCGACGGTGCCGACACCGTCGGGCGTGCCCTCCGGGGAGAACACCGAAATATGGGTGACCGGAACCGGGACCCCGCCCGCGGGGGTGCTCGGGGTTCCCCCCGGTGCGGGTGCGGGTGCGGGTGCGGGCGAGTTGTTCGTGGTCAGGCCGATATTGCGCTGCTCGTTGAGCGGTGCGTCCGACGCGCCCGGCGCGAAGACACTCACCATCCACCAGATCACGATGCCGACCACGAGTGCGGCCAGGATGCCGAGCCCGACCATGATCCACATCAAGCGCTGCGAGCGTTCCCGTTCCGCCGCAAGCACTTCGGGATCGGCCAGCGATTCGTCGACACCGCTCGGCGTGCGCTGACCCAGGCGAAGGACCGGGATGAAGTCGGTCTTCTGATCGACCACCGATGCCTGCTCGAGCACGTGCTGGACGGTCGCCGCGGTGCGAACGCCCTTATTCGATTCCAGCGAGCGCACGGCGACCGCGGAGATTTCGAACGGCACTTCCGGCCGGATCTGGCGCGGTTCCACCGGGGTGCCGTCCGGGCCGAAATCGGCCGAGCGCAGCCCGCCGATCGTCGCGGTGCCGGTGACCCCGCCGGTACGGATCGGCCAGCGTGCCGTGATCAGGGCGTAGAGCATGGCGCCGAGACCACGGACGTCGGATTGCGCGTCGGAATCTGCCAGGGTGCCAGGGAAGGCCAGCACCGCGTCTCCGGACGCGCTGATCCGGACCCGGTCCGGGTGATCGATCGAGAGCGATCCACCGCCGCGATGGGCCAATTCAGCGGCCGAGGCCAGCGCACGGACCGCACGGGCCGCGCCGATTGGTGAGGGCACCGTCTCGGCCATTTCGCGCAGTGATCGGCCCGGTGTCCACTCGGCCACCACGATGCCGCCGGAGCTGCCGCGAACCACATCGAGCACGCGGGCCAGACCGGGTGAGTTGATCCGGCCGAGGCGCAGCGTGCGCGACAGAATCGCCTGCGGGCCATCGTGTCCGGAGTTCTCGCCCGCCTTCTGGTCGGCGTCGACGAAGGTCAGTGCGACCTCACGGTCGAGCTTGATGTCCAGCGCCTGCCAGAACTTCAGCCCGCGGGCACCGCCGTGGCCGGCCAGCAGCCGGTAGCGGCCACCGGCCACCGAGGCGCCCGGAATCAGCTTGGGACCGCGCGGGGTTCTTCGACCACCCGGATCGCCACCCATGGGCGGCAATTGGGGCGGGATCGGAATCATCCCGGTGTCGTACATCGGGTCGCGCTCCGGAGCGTGGACCTGGCCCTCGCCCGGTGCCGGTCCCGCGTCACGATCCGGTGGGCTGGTGTCGGCCTCCTGGTTCGCGTACGCGGAATCCAACGCATCCCCCGCAGTCGGCGGGGCGTCGGTGGAGAGCCCGCCTGCCGTGCTCGCAGAAGAATCGGCGGGGACGCCGCCCACCGCCGCGTCATCGCTCACCCTCGGTCCTCCTTCGCCCTGATATGTCGAGGTTCCGGCGAATTCGCCACTTGTGCTTCTCTGCCGAACAGGGTACGGGAACTCACCCCTGCCGGTGATGTCAACGGCATCGGCTCTGATCACGGGCAGCACCATGGTCTGGGCATCCATGTACGGGTCGAACTGTGGGTAAGCGTAGGCGTCCGGCCTGCGGAATACCTGAGTGGCGTAAGCATCCTCGACCGGGCCGTCCAGATCGAGATCCGGGGCGGGCGGCGTGATGCCGAGACGGCGCGAGATGGCGACAGTGATCCCGACGATTTCCGGGATACCGGCCAGGCGCATCAACCCGAACGCGACGCTGAACATCACGATCGCGCACAGCGCGACGCGGATGAGCGAGCCGAACCCGGCGGACAACTGATCCAGCCCGAGCACCTTGTCCACGATCAGCATGACCGCGCCGCCCGCGATCGAGGCCAGCACGACGCGAGTCACCGTGCGACTAACGTTGACCATGCGCAGATCGCCGAGACTGCGGTGGAGCAGGTAGCCGCCGATGACGGCTCCCGCGGTGAAGCCGAGGCCGGTGGCGACACCGAGCACGATCACAACCTGATCGCTGCTACTTGCGACCACCGGCGCCAACGCTGAGAAGAGGATCTTCACGCCAGTGATGCCGAGGATGATCCACGTCGGTGTCCACGCCTGTTCCCTGGCGTAGAAGACACGCAGGTGAATCAGCACGAGTGAATAAGGAATCAGCGCGAAGGCCGACCAGCTCACCGCGTGGCCGAGGCGCGCGGCGTCTTCGGCGAATCGCCCGTAGCCGAACAGTCCCTCGCCCACCTGCGGTCCGGCGAGCGTCAGGAAGATGACCACGGGGATCAAGGCGATCATCGTCAGCCGCGTCGCCACCGAGAGATCGTCGACCACGGCCGGTGTGTCGTTCGCAGCGGCATTGCGGCTCAAGCGCGGCATGATCGCGGTGAGCAGTGTCACGCCGAGGATGCCATAGGGCAGCTGCAGCAGCGCCCATGCCTGCGTGTAGATCGCCGGACCCGCTTCGTCGGCGTGCGACGAGATGTTGTTGGCGAAAATCAGGCCGACCTGGCTGATCAGGACGTACAGGATGATGGCGCCGCCCATGGTGCCGAACTGCTTGAGGCGGGCGTCGATGCCCCAGAGCGGACGCAGGTCGATGCCTTCCCGGCGGATCGCGGGCAGCAGGCTGACCGCCTGGGTGATCACGCCGAGGGTGACGCCGCAGCCGAGAATGAGCAATTTCGGGTCGCTCATCCGTACCGGATGCAAGGTGATCTCGCCCGGCGTCACCGCGTAGAGGCCGAGAACCGTGAGCACGACGATGTTGTTCAGCACCGGTGCCCAAGCACCTGGTTTGAACACCTGACGGGTGTTCAGGATCGCGGTGAACAGCGCCGACATGCCGTAGAAGAGGATCGCGGGCAGCAGCAGGAAGGTCAGCGCCGTGGTGAGCGCGGTGTTGACCTTGCCGTCGGAGGAAACGAAGACATGGGTGGCCAGGATCGGCGCCGCGGCGGTCGCCAACAGCGCGGCAGCGGCGAGCACCGAGAACGCGGCGGTCACCAGGCGGCGGACGAAGGCGGTGCCGCCGTCCGGGTCTTCTTGTTCGGCGCGGACCAGTGTTGGCACCACCATCGCGGTGAGCACGGCGCCGAGCACGAGCTCGGTGATCATGTTCGGGATCAGGCTGGCGGAGGTAAATGAGCTGGCGATTGCCGGACCGAGCACGGTCAGCAGCAACAGCTGCTTGCCGAATCCGGTGATTCGACTGACCAGCGTGGCGAGCGCGATCGAACCGGAGTCCTTGAGTAGCTTGGCGTTCGCGCTCTGCTTCGGCTCTACGGTGGCCGTCGCGGACTTGGTCTGGGCCGACATCTCGCGGGTGGTCGGGCGGTTGTCCTGCGCGACGCGTGGGGCAGGACCGGGCGGTCGCTGCCACTGTCGCGGCGGGTACTGCTGCGGGCCTGCCGGTGGCGGCGCGAAACGTTCGGCTGGCATGCGGCCGGGCTGGGCCGGGCCGGGGCGGCCCTGACTCGGCGGGAGCGGCCGCGGCTGGCCGGGGCCGGGCGGCGGCGGGGGCACCGGGTACTGGCGCTGACCCGGATGCGGGCGCGGCGCCGGACGCGGCGGCGGAGGTGGCTGTCGGGGGATAGGGCCCGACGGCGGCGTGGGTGGCGCCATCCGCTGGCCCGGCCGTGGTGGTGGCGGCGGCGGGGCGGCGGGGTGGCTGACCCGAGGCATCGGTCTGCCCGGGTCACCATAGGGGTCATCGGAACTCATGTCCGATTCCTCGGGCGGATGCTGTAATTGCCGTTCCCATGGCGCCAGCGGAGCGCGGCGGGCCGGTGGCCCGTCGTGCCGATCGCCAGGTCGATGCGGATGAGCGGATAAGTCATCGTCGCTCATCATGCCTCCTGTACCCGCCCGAACAGCTGCATCCCAACGGTGCGATGAGCGACGTCTTGCCCGTAGTGCTCACCTCGACTCCTCGGTTCTACCAATCGCCCCCCACCGATCGGCACCGATGAGAACGCGGTGCAATTGTCCCCCACTGTGCCATCTCATACGGCGAGACACCCAATCGATGCAGGTAAGAGCGGTTTGGGAAGGTACGGCAAGGGCGCTTCGCGATTGTCCCTCACCGTGCCTCCGTCTGCTCCTGCTGTAGTACCCGTTTGCGCGCACGCCGGTACCGGTTGACCCGGCGCCGGGTGCCTGCGTCGAAACCCTCATCGGCCGGATCCGGCTGTCCGCGGAACCGGCGCAACAAGCGGCGCCCGGCCAACAGAAACAACAGTATTCCGGCACATGCCGTAATTATTGCCAAGGCCTGACCGTAGGCGTTTGAACGCACCGAAACCGAGGTGGGATTGCCGAGCGGGATTCCGTCGGGCGTGGTAAGGGAGATAGGAATGGCCAAGTTACGGCTGTCGATCACCTCGGTCGGGATCTGGAACGAACGAGTGCCGGTGGGCGGCAACTGCTGCTCGCCTATGTCGGTGATCTTCGTCTCAGCGGGCGCCTCGATCCGGAACCTGATGCGGATCGCGACCGGCAGTTCGTTGCGGGCGACCAGCAGCAACGGGCTCTGCTCGGAGGCGAGCGTGTACACCCCGCCCGGCGGCAGCACGGTGACCGATCGATAGAGGCTGTCCAGCGTTCCGGTGGTCTGGTCGAGCCGTCGCTGGGCGGCGGTATCGGGTTGCGCGGTATCGCCTGCCCGCCGATCCGACAGGGTCTGCACCCGAAGCAGGTCGTCGCGCAGCGGGGTGAGAAACTGGCGTGGCGTCGGCTCCGACTCCGGCACCTCGACCATCGCGTGCATCAGTTCGGTGATCCGGCGTTCCTGGTCGCGCACAGGCAGTACGAAGCGGCCGGGCACCGCGTCCTGGACGGCCTGCGGCAGATAGTCCAGTTCATAGGGCTGGCTGTCCGCCGGTTCGGCGACCAGTTCTTGCAGCGCACGTGGCGTCGCGAGATTGTTGTGGATCAGCAGATCCACCTGACGCAGCAGCGCGGTCGCCTCGTCCCGGTTGGCCCCCCACTGCTGCGGCGGCACCAGCAGCATCGAGCGCGGGCGGTTCGGCTGCGGGTTCAGCGCGGTCCAGGAGATGGCGCCGAGTGCGTCCTGCAGCCGGGCCATCCGAGAATCGTTGGTGACGTCGTAGCGCACCTTGGCGGGGGTGAACGAGGGCGTCGGCGGATTCGATCCGACGGCGGCGAGCGCTGTCGCGGACCAGATATCGAAGGTTGCGGCATGTAATGCCGGATCCGCCGGCGGGTTCGGGGTGCTCGGGTTCGGGCCGTTGGGGGGTGTCGCGGCGGTGGTCGGCACCGGGCTGGTCGGTACGACGCTGGTGGTTGGTGCGACGCTGGTCGGCGGCTCCGGCGCGGACGCCTCCGGTTCGTTCGCGACGGGCGCCGCGGTGATCTCGGGCACTCGGACCACATCGGGCGTCGCGGGCTCGGGAATCGCCGGGGTCGAGGCGCTCTGATTCGCGTTCGCCTGGTTGCCGGTGGTGGCGCGTCTGTTGTCGCTGGCCGCGGGCGACGAATCACTCGAGCCTGCGGTGCCGACCGGTACCGCGCCGGTGTCGGCGAGCACCGCGGTCCCGAAACCGTGGTTACGCAACAGCATTCCCGCCTCGGCACCGATGCTGCCGGAGTCGGGCACGCTCACACCGCGCACCGACCTGGTGGACAGGATCGAATCGACGATGTCGGCGGGCGCGTCCAGTGCCCTGGCCGACAGGTCGGGATCGTTCACCGCGGCCAGCGCCGTGATGTCGACCTGCGCGAAGGGCAATGCGACCGTGCACAAAGACGAGGCGAGCGCGCGCAGCCGGTCGAGCCAGGTCTTGGCCTGATCGGCGCCGGTGCCCGGCCTGGTCGCGCCATCCGGATCGGACGGACTCGCCAGCACCCGGTAGCCCTTGATCATCGCCTGCACCGTGCCGAGCAGATCCGGATCGACCGCGATGCACACCGCCGTCGCGAGGGTCCGATCGTGACCGACATTGCCGCCGATCGCGGTCTCCAGCGCGCCGAGCAACTGATCGAGACGCCCGCCCTTGCCGAGCGAGGCGGCCAACTCGTCGTCGGTGAGCTCGGCCTTTCCATTGACTATTCCCGGATGACCCGCCACCAGCCGGGGCCGGTCGGCCAGCGGCCACAGCAGGGTCGTCGCGACCGGAGCGTCTGTGGCGGCGGGCACCGTGGGTGTCGCGTCGCCGCTCGCCGCAGGCGGGAGCCCGAGCACGGGAAGCAGGAATCGGGCATCGTCAAGCCGGGCCTGACTGCCATATGCCGGTTCACCGTTCACATTCAGCAACAGCGGATAGACGCCCGGCTTGGTGATGTCCAGCGACGCCGCGATTGCGGCATCGCCGGGACGCAGCGCGATGGTCACGGTGAACTGCCGGCGCTGCCCTGGGCTCAACCGGTCGACGACATCCTTGAATGGACCGGCGACGTCGTAATTGACCTGATCGAGGCGCAACGTGGAACGCAGCACACTCGGCGAGGTGACCGCCTCGGCGCGCTGCACACGGACGCTGATGTCGTCGACGACCCGATCACCGATATTGGTGACGGTGCCCGACACCGTCAGCACCGGATCGCTGAGCGTGGTTACCGCAGTCGGAGTCACCGAATCGAGCGACAGCTTCAGAAACTTCGGCGTCGACGAACCACTCGACCCAGGCGGTTGCGCGGTCGCCTGGTTGGCAAACAACACCGGCGCTGCCGTCACCGAGCCGAGAATGGTCAGGACCGCCACGATGATCCGGAACAGTCCACGTGTCATCGCTTGCCGGTCTCCATCCGGTCGATCATCCGGTTCGCTACTTCGGCCAAACGCCGCTCATCGGCATAGGCAAGCCGAGAATCCAATTCACTCAACGGAACCCACGCGACCTGGGTGACCTCGACGTCGGCGTCGGACAGTTCACCACCGATCGAACGCAGCAGAAAATGATGCACGGTCTTATGTACCCGGCGACCCTCGGTGACGAACCAATAATCGATGCTGCCCAACTCGGCGACCACCACACCATTGATCCCGGTCTCCTCGGCAACCTCACGGATCGCCGTCTGCTCGGATGTCTCGCCATCCTCGATATGACCCTTGGGCAGTGACCACAGCAACCGGCCGCGGCGATCGGTGCGCCCGATCAGCGCCGCGCTGCGCTTTTCCTTGGGACCGTCGAGCCCATCGACGACCAACCCACCGGCCGAGGTTTCCCGGACCGTGCGCATGCGCGGTTTCGCCGCGCTGGCGGCCGAACCGCGGCGCCGAGGCTGGCGGCGTCGACTGTTCGCGCGATCGGCCGGAGACACCCAGCAATCCTACTGTGCACATTGGCCGCGCCTGCGGCGCGGCGCGTTCGCGGCCCCGAAGGCTCGCGTCCGAGCGGTGCGAGACTCGCGACTGCGTCGCATGCGCTTCGGCCACTCGGACGCAAGCCGGCCGCGAACGGCGCTCGTAAGACAGCGCGTTGTGGGTCGCCTTTATGACGAACGGTTTCGACATGGGCGGAGCCGTGATGATGTCGACGACGTCAGCCCGGTTCTGGCCCGGCGCATGCGGGAGGCCTTATATATCTGGAATATATCTGGAGTTGCTGCAAGGGTTGCGCTGGAATGTCGGTTGCGGTGGCTCGGTAAGCTGCTGATTCGTGGTTTCGCCCCAGTCTGAGGATGCAGCGCAGGATCGACGTACCCGATTGCTGGCCGCGGCCGCGGTCACGCTCGGGAGGCTGTCCGATGTGCTGACGCCGTTGGGCGAGTTGTTCGCCGCACGCGGCTATGAGCTGTACCTGGTCGGGGGCAGTGTGCGAGACGCGGTGCTCGGGCGGTTGGGGACGGATCTGGATTTCACCACCGACGCGCGGCCGGAGCAGGTGCAGGAGATGCTGCGCGGCTGGGCCGATCACCTGTGGGATACCGGTGGTCTGGCGTTCGGGACGGTGAGTGCGTCCAAGGCCGATCAGCAGCTGGAGATCACCACCTTCCGCAGCGACAGCTATGACCGCGTCTCCCGCAATCCCGAGGTGACCTTCGGCGACACGCTCGAGGGCGATCTGGTGCGCCGGGATTTTACGGTCAACGCGATGGCCGTGCGGATCGGGGCGGACGGGTCGATGGAGTTCGTCGATCCGCTCGGCGGGATGGATGCCGTGCTCGAGGGCATGCTGGATACCCCTGCGGCGCCGGAGGATTCGTTCAACGACGACCCGCTGCGCATGCTGCGAGGCGCCCGTTTCGTCGCCCAGCTCGGCTTCGAGCTGCATCCGCGGGTACGGACCGCGATCGCCGCGATGGCCCCCGCGATCGACCGGATCACCGCCGAGCGGGTGCGCACTGAACTGGACAAGCTGATCGCCTCCGCGCACCCGATCGACGGCATCAATGTCATGTGCGAAACCGGGCTGGCGCAGCGGGTGCTGCCGGAGGTGCCCGAGATGAAGCTGGAGATCGACGAGCACCACCAGCACAAGGACGTGTACTGGCATTCGCTGACTGTGCTGGATCAGGCCATCGATCAGGAGGAGGGCGATCCCGATCCGGTGCTGCGGTGGGCCGCGCTGCTGCACGACATCGGCAAGCCGGACACCAAGCGCAACGAGCCGGGCGGCGGCGTCAGCTTCCACCATCACGAGGTGGTCGGCGCGAAGATGGTGCGTAAGCGGATGCGCGCGCTGAAGTACCCCAAGCAGTTCACCGAGGACGTGGCCCGACTGGTGTTCCTGCACTTGCGTTTTCACGGTTACGGCAAGGGGCAGTGGACGGATTCGGCGGTGCGCCGGTATGTCACGGACGCGGGCGATCTGCTGCCGCGGCTGCACAAGCTGGTTCGCGCCGACTGCACCACCCGCAACAAGCGCAGGGCCGCCGCGCTGCGCGCCACCTACGACGAGCTCGAGTCGCGGATCGCGAAGCTGCAAGAGCAGGAGGATCTGGACCGGGTCCGCCCGGATCTGGACGGCAACGCCATCATGGAATTGCTCGGCCTGCAAGCAGGTCCGGATGTCGGTAAGGCCTGGCGCTTCTTGAAGGAGCTGCGTCTGGATCGCGGACCGCTCACGCGAGACGAGGCCGAGGCGGCACTGCTGGAGTGGTGGAAGACGCAGGCCTGACGCGGGTCAGAAGATGATCAGCGTGGTGCCGGTGACGATGGCCGAGCGGATCTGCGCCAGATCGAATGATCCGGTGATCTCCGGCAGCTCGATCCGGAATCGGACCAGGTCGCCCTCGCGGGTGGCGTGCACGATGCGCGCATCGTTCGGCAGGCCGGTCAACCCTATGGCGGGTGCGGTCAGCAGCTTGCGTGGAATCCGGATGCCCAGCCAGTTCGCCCGGTGGATTTCGACGGTGAGAAGTTCGTCGCGCACCTGGGCGTCCACCAGGGCGGTGATCAGCCTGCGCCGATGCTTCGCCTTGATCAGCCCGTTGTCCTCGACCCGCAACTCCCAGTCCAGCGCCTGCGTATTCAGCCATCCGACCAGCGTCTCGGTGGTGACGGTGCCGTCGAGGTCCAGCTGTTGGGTGCGCACCTTCGTCGGCACGCCGGGAATCAGTCGGACACCGTGCGCGATCACGGTCACCGACTCGATCGGGTGATCGTCCCAGCGCATCCTGGACAGCACGGTCTTGGTCTGGAAGTGCGCGCCGCGGCGCCGGACCTTCAGCACCTGCAGGGTGGCATTCAAATCGTGGCCGAGCAGGGTCGCGCTGACCCCCTGCCCGCCGAACCGGCTGAGGATGCCCTCGCTGAGCACGGTCATCAGCACGTCCGGCATCAGGGCGGTGACGGCGCCCGCGCTCAAGTCGGCCACCGGATCCACCCAGGCGGTGGTGAAGGAGATCCATTGCTCCAGCAGGGACTGGTCGAAGAGGCGCTTGCCGAGATCGACCGCCCGCAACGGTGACCATGACGTCGGATCGAAATACGTGGCCATGATTGCTCCGAGCGTACTTGGCGCCGGAGAACACGCCCATGCCGTGCGGCGGACCAGGCCGGTCAATTGTTCGTATCTACGACTTGACGCGGGCAAAGCGCCGCTTTCCGTCCGCATATACGGACAGATTCGATTGTTCTGTCCGAGTTTACGGCACTATGCTGACGCGGTGGCGACTCTGCGGATACGGGACGCGGCCGAGCTGCTCGGCGTCAGCGATGACACGGTGCGGCGCTGGATCGATTCCGGCGCCCTCACCGCGGCCAAGGATTCCTCCGGCCGGTTGGTGATCGAGGGCAAAGAGCTGGCGGCGTTGGCCGTCGAGCAGGCGCGGACGCCGCAGACTCGGCTCGGCAGTGCCAGCTCGGCACGCAATAGGTTTCCTGGATTGGTCACCCGCGTGGTGACCGACACGGTGATGGCTCAGGTGGAGATGCAATGCGGACCGTTCACAGTGGTGTCGTTGATGAGCAGCGAGGCGGTGCGCGAGCTCGGGCTGGAGCCGGGCAGTGTGGCGCTGGCCAGCGTGAAGGCGACGACGGTCGTCGTCGAGACCGCCGCCGAATGAGCCGGGCGAAGCGAGCTGGGTGGACAGCCGCCGCAGTGGCATTGCTGGCGGTGGCGGCCTGTGGGTTGAGTGAAACAACCACGGCGGGAACGGATTCCGGGACCGTGACCGTCTTCGCGGCGGCCTCGTTGAATCAGGTCTTCACCGCTCTCGGCAAGGAATTCGAAACCGCACATCCGGGATCGAAGGTCGAGTTCTCCTTCGCGGGCTCGTCGGACCTGGCCGCGCAGCTGACGCAGGGCGCCCCGGCCGATGTATTCGCGGCCGCGGACCCGGTGACCATGGCCGCGGCGGTGACCTCGGGCCGGATCACCGAGCCGACGGAGAACTTCGCGACCAATGTGCTCACCATCATCACCGCCCCGGGGAATCCGAAACACATTGCCGGACTGGGTGATCTGTCGCAGCCCGGGGTGCAGCTGGTCGTTTGTGCGCCGCAGGTGCCCTGCGGGCGTGCCACCAAGAAGATCACCGAGACCGCCGGGGTTTCGCTGACACCGGTGAGTGAGGAAGCGTCGGTGGCCGACGTGCTGACGAAGGTCACCTCGGGCCAGGCCGATGCCGGGGTGGTGTACGTCACCGATGCGGCAGCGGCTGCCGCCAAGGTTGCGGCGGTGAAGATTCCGGAAGCGTCCGCCGCGGTGAACATGTATCCGATTGCGGTGCTGGCGGATTCGAAGAACGCGAAGCTGGCGCACCAGTTCGAAAGCCTGGTCACCGGGCCGAAGGGGCGGGAAGCGCTGGCGGGGGCGGGATTCGGCGCGCCATGAGTCGGGACGACCGGTGAGTACCGGACTGCCGCGCTGGCTGCTCGCGCCCGCCGCGATCGGGTTCGCGCTAGTCGTGGTTCCGCTGGTGGCGTTGGCCTACAGCGTCGAATGGTCGAGGTTTCTCGCCTCGGTGAGCACAGCCGCATCTCAGGACGCGCTGTGGTTGAGCGTGCGCACGGCCACCGCAAGCACCCTGCTGTGTGTGGTGCTCGGCGTGCCGATGGCCGCCGTGCTGGCGAGGACGCGGTGGCGCGGGCTGCCGCTACTACGGGCAATGGTGTTGCTGCCCCTGGTATTACCGCCGGTGGTCGGCGGCATCGCACTGCTCTACACCTTCGGCAGACAGGGCTTGATCGGCAAGCACCTCGAGATGGCAGGTATCCACATCGCCTTCAGCACAACGGCGGTGGTGCTGGCGCAGACCTTCGTCGCACTGCCCTTCCTGGTGCTCACCCTGGAGGCGGCGATGCGCACCGCGGGCAGCCGCTACGAGGACATCGCCGCCACCCTTGGCGCCCGCCCGACGACCGTCTGGCGGCGCGTCACCCTCCCCCTGCTGCGCCGCGCACTGATCTCCGGAGCCGTTCTGTCCTTCGCCCGCGCCCTCGGCGAATTCGGCGCGACCCTCACCTTCGCGGGCAGCCTGCAGGGCCGAACTCGCACACTGCCGCTGGAGATATATCTGGAGCGGGAGGCGGATCCTGATGCGGCCGTGGCGCTCTCGCTGCTGCTGGTCGTGGTGGCAGTGCTGATCGTGCTGGTCGCCTACCGGCGCCCGGGCATGATGCCGGGCCCGGGGACGGCGCTGCGGAGTGGTTGGAAGGTGGGCCGGATCGCAGGGAGGCGTGGTGCTGTTGCGGTCAGCGGAGTCGGGGGTGGTGGATGATGCACTGCCCGAATCCGTTGGTGCACGTGCAGGCGCCGACTCGTCGAATGCCAACGCGTAGTGCCCGTTCTCCGCGACATCCCGCGTGCGACTGTGCGGTGCGTCGATCGGCACTGACACGGGGCGGATCGGCACTGAGACAGGGCGGATCAGCACTGAGACGGGATGCTGCAACGCAATTCGGCTCCGCGCGGCTCTTCGATGTGACTGGGGTTCGCGTGGATACGCGGTGTCCGACCCGAACGACGAGAAGAACCTTGCGCAGGGTAGCGCCGGACTCGCCGACCCGGCGTCCGCGAACGACGCGCGCCCGGACGCGCCCGCGGGACGGACACCCGCGCCGACCGACGCCGCGCGGTCGTCGAGCGGAGGACTCGCGGTGAGGCGATATCTGCAGCGGCACAAGGAAACTCCCAACGACGGGCACGACTGGCCGACAGGATCCGGGGCGGGGCTGGTGGTCGCGGCCCGACTGGCCGACCGAGACTTGGACGTGGAGATCGAGGTGGCGGCGGGCGAAGTCCTTGCCGTGCTGGGGCCCAACGGCGCGGGTAAGTCGACATTATTGGAGATCGTCGCCGGGTTGGTGCGACCGGACTCGGGGCACGTCCGATTGTCCGGACGCACCCTGACCGACACGGCGAAAGACGTGGCCGTACCGCCCTATCGGCGCGGAGTATCGCTGCTGGCGCAGGAGGCGATGCTGTTTCCGCATTTGACCGTCGCGCAAAATGTCGCGTTCGGGCCGCGCAGCGCAGGACTGGCCGCTGGAGCCGCCCGCGAGGTGGCATGGCAGTGGCTGACCGCCGTCGACGCCGTGGATCTGGCATCGCGCAGGCCGGGTGAACTCTCTGGTGGGCAGGCGCAGCGGGTGGCGCTGGCCAGGGCGTTGGCGGTCGATCCTCGGCTGCTGCTGTTGGACGAGCCGATGGCCGCGCTGGATGTGGCGATGGCACCGGTGATGCGGGCCTTGCTGCGGCGAGTGTTGCGCGAGCCGATGGCAGGGGCTTCCGGGGTGGGCGAGCGTGGTGCCGTGCTGGTGACCCACGACATCATCGACGCGCTGACCTTGGCCGATCGGCTGGTGGTGATCGAGTCGGGCCGCGTTGTCGAGTCCGGGCTCGTCGCCGCTGTGCTCGCGCGGCCGCGCAGTGCGTTCGCGGCGCGGGTTGCCGGTGTCAATCTGATCGTCGGTAAGGCCGGAGGGTCCGTGCTCGACGGTTCAGGAACTGGTGGTTCGGAAGCGAACTGGGTCGAGGGCGTGGTGCACACCGACGACGTGGCGGTACACGGTCGAGCCGATCGTGCCTGGGTGCCCGCCGGACGCGCGGCGGCGGTCTTCTCCCCCACCGCGGTCTCCGTGTACCGGGAACTACCGGAAGGCAGCCCCCGAAACACTTTCGGCGTCCAAATCGCCGAGCTCACAGATCGCGGCGGCATCGTCCGGGTACAGGCGGCGGATCGGTCCGACGGCTCAGCGGGCCTGGTCGCCGACGTAACCCCCGCCGCGGTCGCGGAGCTCGACCTGACTCCAGGCCGGTGGGTTCACTTCGCGGTGAAAGCAGCCGAGGTCCAGGTCTATCCCTGCTGAGTTGCTATTCGTGCCGAGCAGGTGAGCGCGCACGGTCTGTCGACGCATGACGCATGACGGATATGCTTGCCGCAAACCTGTGGCGGCTACCGGTGCCGGACGGCGAATGCCGGATGGCGAATGGGGAGACCGGTAGCCGAATATCGGGTCGCGTATGACGCCGGACACCGGGATCGACTTCCCGCGCGAACGTCTCGAAGCTGTACACCGGAGCGAGGTGTCCGCGCGTGCGGCCGCCATCAGGTTGGCGGTGCCGGTGACCCGCAGATCGTTGGTGGCGTACATGTCCTTGTGCCGCATCGGCGCCTTGCGCAGTGCCGTCGCGGCATGCACCACGGTGTCGATCGTGCGGCCCTCGACCGCGCGCAACAGTTGGTCACGATTCATCAGATCGGCTCGGACATCGGCGTCCGCGCCGCGGGGCAGCGAGATCACGGTGTAGCCGGACTGCTTCAGCGCGGCGGCGATATGGCCGCCCAACACGCCGCTCGCTCCAGCCAGCAATACGTTGTTGGTGTCGTTCATGTCCATCGGACAGTTGTCCCCTTTCCGGCGTGACACTCTTGAACGTGAGCTACATCACTCTGCCGTACCCGCCACCGCCGGGCGTCTCGATGACCAGCACATCGCCGGAATCGAGCTGTGCCGAATCCGCGCCGCGCAGCTCCTGCACCGTGCCGTCCGCACGCTCGATGCGGTTGCGGCCCATGCCCCCCGGCGCACCGCCCGCCATACCATAGGGCGGTACCCGACGGTGACTCGACAGCGTCGATACCGTCACCGCCTCGGTGAACCGCAGTCGGCGCACGGCACCGTCACCGCCGTGCCATCGACCCGTGCCACCGCTGCCCGTGCGCACCGAGAATTCCTCGAGCAGCACCGGCAGCCGCCATTCCAGCACCTCCGGGTCGGTGAGCCGGGAGTTGGTCATATGGGTCTGGACCACGGGCGCGCCGTCGAAGCCCTCGCCCGCACCGGAACCGGAGCCGATCGTCTCGTAGTATTGGCTGCGGTCGTTGCCGAAGGTGACGTTGTTCATCGTGCCCGATCCCTCGGCCTGCACCCCGAGCGCCGCGTACAGCGCGCCGGTGATCGCCTGAGAGGTCTCGACATTGCCAGCGACGACCGCGGCGGGCGGTTCGGGCGCGAGCATCGAGCCGGGCGGCACGATGATCCGCAGCGGGCGCAGGCAGCCGTCGTTGAGCGGGATATCGTCTGCGACCAGCGTGCGGAAGACGTACAGGACCGCCGCGTTCGCCACAGCATAGGGCGCGTTGAAATTACCGTCGAGCTGTGCCGAGGTTCCGCTGAAATCTATGGTGGCGCTGCGGTATTCCCGATCAACCGTGACCCGGACGTGAATGACGGCGCCGAGATCGGTCTCGTAGGCGTACTCGCCGCCGTCGAGCGCGTCGATGACGCGGCGCACCGATTCCTCCGCATTGTCCTGCACATGACGCATATACGCCTCGACGACGTCGAGCCCGAAGTGCTCGATCATCTTCCTGACCTCGTCGACACCCTTGGCGTTGGCGGCGATCTGCGCACGCAGATCGGCGAGATTGGTGGCCGGATTGCGGGACGGGTACGGCGCTTCGGTGAGCAACCGGAAGATCTCCGCTTCCCGGAACCGGCCGTTCTCGACGAGCAGCCAGTTGTCGAAGATGACGCCCTCCTCCTCGATGCGACGGCTGTTCGCTGGCATCGAGCCGGGGGCGATGCCGCCGATCTCGGCGTGATGGCCGCGCGAGGCGACATAGAAGAGGATCTGGGTGCCCGCGGTGTCGAATACCGGCGTGATCACCGTGACATCGGGCAGATGGGTGCCGCCGTGGTAGGGATCGTTGACCGCATAGGTGTCGCCAGTGCGCATGGTCTCCCCGGATTGCCTGCGCCGGATGACCTCCTTGACGCTGGTACCCATCGATCCGAGATGTACCGGAATATGTGGCGCGTTGGCGACGAGATTGCCGTCGGGATCGAAGAGCGCGCACGAGAAGTCCAGGCGCTCTTTGATATTGACCGATTGTGCGGTCGACTCCAGCCGCGCGCCCATCTGTTCGGCGATGGACATGAACAGATTGTTGAAGACCTCCAGCAGCACCGGATCCGCTTCGGTGGCGGGAGCGACGGGCCCGGAGGAGGCAGCCTGCGTAACCATGGAGGGCCCCGCGGACGCCCCCATCGGCACAGCACCCGCCTGCGGTCCGGTCGCCACCGCGACCCGTTCCATGATCAGATGCCCGAGATCGTTCACCACCGCCTGCCAGCCGTCGTCGACAACCGTGGTGGAGTTGTCCTCGGTGATGATGGAGGGCCCGCGCACCGCCCTGCCGGGCACCAATTCCGCACGCCGGTAAAGCAATACGTGACGCCAAGTGCCGTCGGTGTGTAGCCGCACGGCCTCCGGCTCGCTGGTGGCCGCGAGTGGCCTGGCCAGATCGGCGAGGTCGGGTGGTTCGGTGAGCCCGGTCGCCTCGACCGAAAGCGCCTCGATGACAATCGGGCGATCGAGCACGAAGGAATAGGTGTTGCGGTGGCGTTCGACGAAATCCGTTGCCATTCTGGCCGGTTCGGTGAGTTCTACGGTCAGCGTGGTGTCGGTGCCGTCATAGCGCAGCTGGGCGCGGCGCACGACGCGGACCCGGTGGACTGGCACATCTTCACCGAGTAGTTCGGCGCGGGCGATGGCCTCCAGATCGTCGGCGATCTCGACGACGCGCGGCATCGACGCATCGCGCAGCGGCAACTCCACCGATCGCTCACGCATGGCGGTGGTATCGGCTAGACCGATGCCGAGCGCGGAGAGCACACCGGCCATCGGCGGCACCACCACGGTGCGGATGCCGAGGGAATCGGCCACCTTGCAGGCGAGTTGGCCGCCCGCACCGCCGAAGGTGGTCAGCGCGTACCGGGTGACATCGTGGCCCTTCTGCACCGAGATCCGCTTGATCGCGGCGGCGATATTGGCGACCGCGATCTCGAGGTAGCCCTCGGCGACCTGTTCCGGGGTGCGGTCGTCACCGGTGCTCTTGGCGATTTCGCTGGCCAGTTCCGCGAATCGGTCGCGCACGAGCGCATCGTCGAGCGATTCATTTCCGCTCGGACCGAAAACCCTTGGAAAGTAGTCGGATTGGATGCGTCCGAGCATCACGTTGGCGTCGGTGACGGTCAGCGGTCCGCCGCCGCGATAACACGCGGGTCCCGGCACCGCACCCGCGGAATCCGGGCCGACGCGGTAGCGGCTGCCGTCGAAGTGCAGGATCGAGCCGCCGCCCGCCGCGACGGTGTGGATATCGAGCATCGGCGCGCGTAGCCGGACCCCGGCGATCTGGGTGGTGAAGACTCGCTCGTATTCGCCAGCGAAATGCGAGACGTCCGTGGAGGTTCCGCCCATATCGAAGCCGATGACGCGGTCGAATCCGGCGAGTTCGGACATTCGCACCATGCCGACGATGCCGCCCGCCGGACCGGACAGGATGGCGTCCTTACCGCGGAACTGTCCTGCCTCGGTGAGTCCGCCATTGGACTGCATGAACATCAGTCGCACGCCCGTGAGCTGGTCGGCGACCTGCTGAACATAACGGCGCAGCACCGGCGAGAGGTAAGCGTCCACCACCGTGGTGTCCCCGCGCGGCACCAGTTTCATCAGTGGGCTGACCTCGCTGGACAGCGAGATCTGCGGAAATCCGATATCGCGGGCGACGCGGCCGATCGCCTGTTCGTGCGCGGGATACAGGTGTGAATGCATGCAGACCACGGCGATGGCACGAATACCGCTGTCGTACAACGGTTTCAGTGCGTCGGCGAGGGCGTCCAGGTTCGGCGGTGTCAGCACCGTGCCATCCGCCGTGACGCGTTCATCCACCTCGATCACCTGCTCGTGCAACAGTTCCGGCAGCACGATCTCCCGCGCGAAGATCTGCGGGCGATTCTGGTAGGCGATGCGCAATGCGTCGCGGAACCCCTGGGTGATCACCAGAACGGTACGCTCGCCCTTGCGTTCGAGCAGGGCGTTGGTAGCGACCGTGGTGCCCATCCGGACGGCTTCGATGTCGGCGTCGCCTTGGCCTGCGTCCGCGAGGATTTCGCGGATGCCCGCCACCGCCGAGTCGTCATAGCGCGCCGGGTTCTCCGAGAGCAGTTTGTGGGTGACGACCCTGCCGTCGGGTCGCCGGGCCACCACGTCGGTAAAGGTGCCGCCACGATCGATCCAGAACTGCCAGCCCGGTCCGTCCGCCGGGCGCGCGGGCGCGCTGCCTGTCACCGGAGCCGCCCGTCCTGAATGGATATGCGCTGGTCGATCACATGTGCACCATACCGAATCGCCGTTGCGCCGACCCGATCGCGATCAGCGCGGCGGATCGAGCTCGGCGTGCATGAGATACACGTTGTAGCTGTCCCACGACGAAATGGTGAAGTACAGGTCCTTATCGGTCGACCACGGATGGATGAAGCCGCCGTAGGACTTCGGGTAATCGTTGGTCGAGACCAGCGGCACCCCTTCGGTCCACGCTCCCTGTGGCGTCGCCGACGTGCGCATTACGATCGCGCCCCGCGCCGAATCGAGATAGACCATCTGCCACTGCCTCGATGCCTGATCGAAGCGCACCGACAGTTCGCTGGCCATTCCGAGAACCAAAGGGGTGGCCTGGTTTTCGGCCGCGGGCGCCCAGGTGCCGCCAACCCAGTACTGATAGGCCGACTTGTTGAGCACCTCGGCCTTCGGCACCCTGGCCAGCCCGATCACGCCGACACGGCCGTTGGGTGTGCCGAACATGTAGACGTAGTCACCCTGCGGCACCATGGCCGCGACCTGGAAGCGGCCGAGGCCGAAGAAGTTGTCCCACTTGGCATGCTGATCTTTGGTCCAGGTGCGGCCGTCGTCGTCGGAGTAGGCCAGGCCGCCGTAGTTGGTCGTCCACATGCCGGGGATTCGGCTCCACCGGTTCACCGACATGTAGCTCAGGTACTGGCGATTGCCGATCGCGAACCCGGAGGTCGGGATGGTGGTCGTCTCCCAGTTCTTGATCTTGCGGCTGCCGAGCAGTTCGGCGGCATGGCAGCGGCTGTCCTGCACCATCGTATCGATGGTCAGCCCGTCGGACAGGTCGCGGTCGGTGCTGTAGCCCAGCACATTGCTGCGCCAATCCTGGTTGTCACCACCGGCGCCGCCGCCACCCCAGCCGGAGCCGAAGGTGTCGCCGAAGACGACCGCGACCTCACCCGGCTTGGTCTCCCACATCAGGCCGAGATCGGTGCCGTCCACCTGCCAGCGCATATCGGTGCGATTCTGCGAACCGTGCCCGGTCAACTGACCGACCAGCCGCACCGAGTCGACATGCGGCGCGGCAACGGCGGCGGCGAGCGGCCCGGGTTCGGCCGGGTGCACCACCTGCGGCGGCGCCGGCTGCGGCGGTTCGCCCTTGCCACCGGGCACCGGAAACGGTATGGGCTCGATCTCGGGCCGGATCTCGATGCGCGGCAACGTGAACGGACCTCCAGACCCTGATCCGGAGCCGGACCCACTGCCGGAGCCGGACCCACTGCCGGAGCCCGAGCCACTGCCGGAGCCCGAGCCACTGCCGGAGCCCGAGCCACTGCCGGAGCCCGAGCCACTGCCGATGCCGGAGCCCGAGCCGGTGCCGATGCCGGAGCCGGTGCCCGAACCCGAGCCGCTCTCTGGTGTCGGAGCGGGTCCGGGGTGCGGTTCGGGGTCGGTGTCGGAAGCCGGTTCCGGCGGCTTCGGCGAATCGCGAATATCGGGGCACGGATTGCGGCACGGGTCCGTAGGCAGCGGCTCCGGATTGATCCGGGTGTTGTCCTGCGGCGGATCGGGAACCGGGATCGGCGTGATCTCGGGAATCGGCACCGGGATATCGATCTGCGGCGGCAGGGGCGGCGGTGGCGGTGCGTTCGGGTCCGGCTCGCGGTTCAACGGGTCGAAGCCGGTCTCGCCGCAGCTGTTCACCGGCGGTGGCGCCCACGGAAACGGCGCCGCCTGAGCGACTGGCGTCGGCACGGCGAGCAGTCCGGCCAGCAGCACGCCGAACAGGGCTGGCGCGCAGGGGGATTCGATTCCGACTCGGGATGTCACGTCTGCGGCGGTTCTGTCGTCACTTCGCGGGGAAGGGGAATGGATGTCCGTGACCCCCTCGGCAGCAATGCCATCCGTCGATGCCTCCCTGTCGATTCGAGTCGCGAGAGATCAACTTACCGGACCACCATCGCCGAATGCGGGACGGCGGGCTGATGGAATTGATCCGCCGCGGGAGGGAACCGCGGCCACGGTCGTTGCGTCCAAGGAGATATGAACGAGATCGAGTACGTGTTCGGGACGGGTGACGGCACGGTGCACGCCTGGTCGTCACAGGCGAATCTGGAGCTGACCACCTCGGGCATTCCCGATGCCGTGCAACTGGATTTCGACGGCGACGGCCTGGCCGACGACGTGATGTGGGAACCGCATGGCACCGGCGTCGCCGACGTGGTCGGGCTGGATCTAGATGACGACGGCGTGCTCGACCACTTCTATACTGACCCTTCCGGCTTCGGCATCTGGGATCACTTGATCACCGGCGCCGAGTCCGATGCGGGCAGCGAGCCGCTCGACTGGATCGTGCGCACCGATCCGGGGCCGGAGTTCGGCGCAGCGCCGGAACATGTTGTCGCCCAAGAGTTCGGCACGCAGATCTCGGATTCCGGTGCGTCGCCGGTCGATGATCCCGGTGCGCCGCTGAATCATCCGGCGTCATGGTCCGATCAGCAGGCAACGCTCGACCAGGTCGGCGCCTTGCACGACCATCGGGCCGCCTCGGCCGAAGACACCACCCGATCGGCGAATCTCGACGACCGCCGGATCGGCGAGTCGTTCATTTCGTGACCGGTGTGCGCCGCGAATTGAACGCGATGGCCACCATTCCGGCGCCGTAGATTCCGGCGCCCGCCAGTACCACCGCCACCGACCGCCCGTCCGCCGGGATCAGCAGCGCGCTGATCGCGATCGCCAGCACGAACGCGATATTGAAGACGGTGTCCTGCAGCGCGAATACCTGACCGCGCCTGGTGTCATCGATATCTATCTGCATAGTCGCATCGCCGGTGAGTTTGATCGTCTGTCCCGCCAATCCGAACAGGAAGGCACCGACGAGCAGCAATTGATGCGCCCGGTGTGCGCCGTCCCCCGGCGCCGCGACAGCGGTCGGCGTGACCAGCGTCAATTGGACGAGCGTCGCGGTCAGCAGACCGGCGATCACCGTCCGAGGCCGCCCGAGGCGCGGTATCAGAAAGGGTGCGGCGATGGCGGCCACCAGCATGCCTGCCGCGGTGGCGCCGATGGCGACCCCGAATCGGGTCAGACCGTTGTTCATGCCGGCTCCATCGGTCGGAGCCTGGCGCAGCACAAGCACCATGATCAGGGTGTTGATGCCGAACACGATCCGATGCGCACCGATGCCGAGCATGGCGGTGGTGACCTGAATCGATCCCCAGACCGCCGTCGCGCCGGTACGCAGCCCAGTGGCGATGGCACGCAGCGTGCTTTCCCTGGTCGAGGACCTGGCTTCCGGGCCGAGTACCTTGGCGCCGAACCCGGTCGCGAGGACCGCGCCGAGCACCGACCAGATGCCGCTGATCGCGACCGCGACCGCGGAGGCGAAATCACCGGCGCCGATCAGGTCGATGATCGATACCGAGGCGGCGGCCCCGATCCCAGCACAGGCGGAGGCCACCGTGGCGAGCACCGAATTCGCGGGCACCAGCCAGTGCTGGTCCAGCACCCTGGGCAGCGCCGCGGACACGCCCGCGAGCACGAACCTGCTGATCCCGACCACGGCGAGGGCCAGCAGCAGTAGCGGTTTCTCGCCAGCGCCCACCAACAGTCCGACGCTCACTGCGCCGATCAGCACCGCCCGCAACACATTGGCGACCAGCAGCACCGCGCGCCGGTCCCAGCGGTCCAGCAACGCCCCGGCGTACGGACCGATCAACGAGTACGGCAGCAGCAACACCGCGAAGGCCGCCGCGATGGCGAGCGGATCTGTCTCCCGCTCGGGGTTGAACAGAATGGCGCCCGACAGCGCCGCCTGAAACATGCCGTCGCCGAATTGCCCGGCGAACCGCACCGATGCCAAGCGCAGCACCCCGGGGCTTTCCCGCAGCGCGGTCCGCAGCGATACCGGCCGCTCGTCCGCGGGCATGGAGCGTTCGGAGCGACCAGTAGACACGCCGTGAGGCTACCGCGCAGCCCGCGGACGGGTGGCTGCCAATTCAGCTATGCCAAATAAAGTTCAGCTGATCAGCGAGCTGACCGCTTCGCGCATGTCTGGAGCCATCGGCAAGTCGTCGAGGGCGGTGGCGTCGATCCACGCGAACGCGTCGTGCTCACCCGGCGCCAACGCCACCTCGCCCGGCTCCACCTGCACCACGAAGCTGTACTTGCGCACCCTGGCCTTGGTTCTGGTGGCGTAGTCGAACCCGCCGAGGAACTCGGTGATCCGGCGCACCCGCAACCCGGTCTCCTCGAACAGTTCCCGCACCACACATTCGGCGAACGTTTCCCCGGCTTCGACGCCGCCGCCGGGCAGTTCGAACATCCCGCCGCGGTAGTCGTCCGGTACCCGCCGCACCACCAGCAGTTTGCGGTCACGGAACACCGCCACACCGACGACGAAATCGGTGATGTCGTCGCGTTGCGCCTAGTCGCGAAGGTGCCGCTCGATGCCTGCGAGCACTTCGGGCCGCATCTTGCCGTCACCTCCGGTTCCGTTGGAGCACATTATGTTACGAAGCCCGACACTCGAATGGGCGGACCGTCTCGACCGATATCGAGACGGACCGCCCACCGATGCGCCGTACCGGTTGGTTCTGCTCGCCTACCGTTCACCTGCTGGTCGCTCGCGTAAAATGCCGAGTGCAGGACAATTTACTAGGAATTCGGAGTACCGCGACTGAAGTGCTCCTACCCTGAAAGGCGATCGGTGCACGGTCCCGAGAGGAGGACCATGATGTCCACACTCACGACACCACACATCGATATCCATCGTGGCGGCGACCGCATGAAAACGCGCGTGTCGTGGCTGGATTCGAAGCACTCGTTCTCCTTCGGAGAGCACTACGACCCCGACAACACCCACCACGGCCTGCTGCTCGTCAATAACGAGGACATTGTTTCCCCTGGTCAAGGCTTCGATACCCATCCTCACCGGGATATGGAGATCGTGACGTGGGTGCTCGACGGCAGCCTGGTGCACCAGGATTCGCTCGGCCACAGCGGTGTCATCTATCCCGGGCTGGCACAGCGGATGAGCGCGGGCACCGGAATCCTGCACTCGGAGAAGAACGACTCCTGGCGTCTCGACAATGCCGGCTCCGAACACGACGAGCCCGTGCATTTCGTGCAGATGTGGGTGGTGCCGGATGAGCCTGGGCTGACCCCGGGCTACGAGCAACTCGAAATCGATGACGAACTCGCGGGCGGTGGCCTGGTGACGGTGGCCTCGGGCCTGCCGCGCTATCGCGACCGGACCGCCATCGCCATCGCCAGCAGTCATTCCGCGCTGCATGTGGCCAGGATGGCGGGTTCGGAGCCCGACGACGCCGAGCAGGTGATCGACCTGCCCGACGCGCCTTACCTGCACCTGTTCGTCGCGCGCGGTGAGGTGGAGATGGAAGGCGTCGGCGCACTGTACGAGGGTGACGCCGTGCGCCTGACCAGGTCCGGTGGCCAACGGGTCATCGCGCACAGGCCCTCGGAAATTCTGGTGTGGGAGATGCACGCGCGGCTGGGCGCCCAATAGCCGGCGCGGCATTAACATCCCTGCGTAGGGAGGGCGATCAGTAGGGGAATGCCGTATGGGCACACCGCCGGACTGAGAGGAAGTCCATGTCGCAGTATCCGCCGCCGGGCGGCCAGTATCCGCCGCCGGGCGGCCAGTATCCGCCGCCGGGCGGCCAATACCCGCCGCCGGGCGGCCAATACCCGCCGCCCGGTCAGTATCCCCCGCCGGGGCAGTACCCGGGACAGCCCGGCTACTGGCAGGAGTCGCCCAAGCGCAAGGGCCTCGCGATCACTGCGCTCGTCCTCGGCATCCTTGCCCTGCTGAGTTGTTGGACCCTGGTCGGCGGCTACCTGTTCGGCGCCCTCGCCATCATCTTCGGCCTCATCGCCTTTGGGAAGGCGCGCTCGGGGAGCTCCGGTGGTACCGGCATGGCCGTTGCCGGTCTGATTCTCGGCGCGCTCGGGTTGGCCGGCGCGATCCTGCTGTCGGTGATCGGCTGGAGCTTGTTCGTCAACTCCGGCACCAAGGACTACGTCGACTGCATGAACAAGGCGGGCAGCGATCAAGCCAAGATCGATCAGTGCACGCGGGAGTGGAATCAGACATTGGAGAACCGCTACAGCGTGACCATCACTCCGCAGCCGACGCCCACCCGCTGACCGTCGCGCCAGCGGCACTCAGCGGGTAGAGCAGGCCCGGGTCGCGGCGACCACCTCGGCGAGTTCGGGGCGAAAGTCGCGCTCGGGCAGAGCGATCCAGGTGCGATAGATGCTGTGTTCGTCGGCGGGCGAGGGCAGCACGATGCGGCTGCCCGGCAGCGCGACCGAGGCGCAGACCCGGAACAGGTCGGAAAACAGGGCCATGTCCAGATATGAGTTGTCGGTGGGACCGGTCAGGAAGGTCCAGCGACCCGAGCGTGGATGCGCGATGATCGGACCGTGGTGCAGCCCGCTGGCCACCAGGGATTCACGCACCCGTTTGCCGAGCACCGCGGGCATGACGACCGCGCCGACCGCGCCGACTTCCAACATGATTCGCCCGAGTGCGGGATCCACCACACCGTAGAGGCCGTGGTCCTTGCGGTAGCGACGGCAGCGGGCGATGGCGTCCTGCACGGCCGTGTAATCCTGGGCGGCCGTCAGTGGCTGGACGTTGGCCCGTCCGAACACCCCATAGCTACCTGACGCGCTCATGACGAACCTCGCCTCGATGCTGAGTGGATCGACGTGATTGATGGATCGGCCGCTCAATTCGAGACTAGACCTGCACAATTAACTTGACAATAGTCACACGCCGGTGAGTTGCGGGGCGTACCATCCCTGTCATGGCACCCGTCTCACCCACCGTTGCCCGCTGGGAGTTGGTGCTGCGCCTGCGGGAATTGCGCGAACAACGGGGCTTCGATTCGGCCACGTTCGCCAAGCGCGTCGGCTTCACCCCGGCCAACTGGTCGCATGTGGAGAAGGGCAGACGAGTGCTCACCACGAACACCATCGGCCCCGTGCTGGCACTGCTCGAGGTGGACGCCGAGGAGAAGGAAGAACTGCTTGCGCTGCTGGAGGCCAGTAAACAGCGTGGCTGGTGGACGAAGTCCTCGGCGCTGATCGGTCCGGAACTGCAGCGCCTCTACGGCATGGAGTCCGGCGCGCAGAGCATCCGAAGCTACGACAGCTCGATCGTGCCCGGCCTGCTGCAGACCGAGGATTACGCTCGCGCGCTGATCAGCGCCGACGTGATGATCCGCCCGGTCCAGGTCGAGCAGCTGGTAGCCATCCGGATGCGGCGTCAGGAGCGATTGCGTGGACGTGACCGAATCGAGCTGACCGCGGCGATCGGCGAGGGCACCCTGCTGCAGCAGACCGGCGGGCCGGAAGTGCTGCGCGGGCAGCTCAACTATCTGGCCCGACTGCTCGACGAACTCGACAGCATCGAGTTGCGGGTGATCCCGTTCGCCGCCACAGCGGGCGCGGTGCTCGGCGGCTCCAGCTTCCATCTGATCGATTTCGCGGGCGAGCAGTTGCCGACCTTCGGCTGGGCGGAGAGCGCGGTGTTCGGGGGCGCCGTCGACGACCCGGAACAGGTGCGCGATCTGAGCTTCGCGTACGTACGCGCACTGGAACAGTCATTGAATCGTGCCGAGTCATTGGCGCTGATCAACCGGTATGCCCGAGTGTAAAATGCTGCCCATGGCCACCATCGCTACCTCCCGGTCGGTTTTCACCGACTGGTTCACATCGACCCGATCGAACAACGGCAACCAATGCGTCGAGGTCCGGTTCGATGGTGATGCGGTCCTCATCCGTGACAGCAAATACCGCCGTAACCCGGCCAACCGTCCTGCTGAAGAGCCGATCATCACCGTCACCGCGAGCGAATGGACCTCGTTCCTCGACACCCTTATCCGCGGGCGATCACACAGCGATTTGACCGCGCTCACCGCCGCCGGCAGCCACACCACGCTCCGCCACGGCAGCATCACTCTCACCTACACCCCCCCAGAGTGGGACGCCTTTCTAGCGGGCGCACGCGCCGGTGAGTTCGACCGCAGCGCTTTGCCCGCTTGAAACCGCTCCGCACCCGATCGCTCGGATCGGCATACTGGAGATCGTGACTTCCGAGCTGACCAGTCCTTCCGGTATTGATCTGTCCTATCTCGACGAGGCCGTGCGGGTGCAGGACGACCTGTTCGCGCATGTCAATGGCGCTTGGCTCGACACCTACGAGATACCGGCCGATCGTGCGGTCGACGGCGCCTTCCGGACGTTGTACGACCAGGCCGAGCTGGACGTGCAGACGATCATCCAGCATGCCGCCGCGTCGGAGCCCGAGCCGGGTAGTGACGCGTGCAAGATCGGCGACCTGTACTCCAGCTTCATGAACACCGAGGACGTTGCGGCCGTCGGGCTGGCGCCGCTCGCGATGGAACTCGCGGCGATCAAGGAGGTCGCCGATCGACGCGCCTTCGCCGCGCTGCTCGGCCGGTTGCAGCGCACCGGCGTCGGCGGCGCAGTCGGTTTCTACGTCGATACCGACGACAAGAACTCTAACCGGTACCTGGTGCATGCCTCCCAGTCCGGGATCGGCCTGCCCGACGAGTCTTATTACCGGCAGGACGAATTCGCCGAGATCCGTACGAAGTACATTGAGCACATCGGCCGCATGTTCGCACTGGCCGCCGCCGATCCGCAGGTCGCGGGCCTGCTGCCGGACGACCTGGACACCGTCGGGCAGCGGGTGTTCGAGCTGGAGCGCAAGCTTGCCGCCGGGCACTGGGACGTGGTACGCCGCCGCGACGCCGAACTGAGCTACAATCTGACCACCTTCGACGCACTGGCCGCCGACCACCCCGAATTCGCTTGGACCGCTTGGACCTCGGCCCTCGCCGAGGGCGTCACCGGCGCCGGTCCAGAGCTCTTCGCGGAAGTGGTTGTGCGCCAACCGGATTATGTGCGCACCTTCGCCCAGACCTGGGCCGCCGAGTCGTTGGCGGACTGGCAGGCCTGGGCCGCCTGGCGAGTGATCCGCTCGCGCGCACCGTATCTCACCGACGCGCTGGTCGAGGCGAGCTTCGACTTCTACGGCCGTACCCTCACCGGCGCCCAGGAGAACCGGGAACGCTGGAAGCGCGGCGTCTCGCTGGTGCAGGACCTGCTCGGTGAGGTGGTCGGCAAACTGTATGTGGCCGAGCACTTTCCGCCGGAGGCCAAGGCGCGGATGGTGGAGCTGGTCGCCAACCTGCAGGAGGCCTACCGGGCCAATATCGCCGACCTGGACTGGATGGGACCCGACACCAGGGCGGCCGCGCTGACCAAACTGGAGAAGTTCACCCCGAAGATCGGCTACCCGGGCAAGTGGCGCGATTACTCGGCCATCGTGATCGATCCCGAAGACCTGGTCGGCAACTACCGCCGCGGCTACGCCGCCGACCACGACTACGACCTGAACAAGCTCGGCGGCCCGGTCGATCGCGACGAATGGTTCATGACCCCGCAGACGGTGAACGCCTACTACAACCCGGGCATGAACGAAATCGTCTTCCCCGCGGCCATTCTGCAGCCGCCGTTCTTCGATATGAAGGCCGACGACGCCGCCAACTACGGCGGTATCGGCGCGGTGATCGGCCACGAGATCGGGCACGGCTTCGACGATCAGGGCGCCAAGTACGACGGCGACGGCAACATGATCGACTGGTGGACCGACGACGACCGCACCGAATTCGGTAAGCGGACAAAGGCTTTGATCGACCAGTACAACGTGCTCTCGCCCAAGGGATTGCCCGACGAGCACACCGTGAACGGCGATTTCACCATCGGCGAGAACATCGGCGATCTCGGCGGCCTCTCCATCGCCCTAGCCGCCTATCGGATTTCACTCGACGGCGCCGAGGCGCCGGTGATCGACGGCCTCACCGGGCTGCAGCGCGTCTTCTTCGGCTGGGCCCAGGTCTGGCGCACCAAGGCCCGCACCGAGGAGGCCGTTCGCCGCCTCGCCATCGACCCGCACTCCCCGCCCGAATTCCGCTGCAACGCCGTGGTCCGCAATATCGACAGCTTCCACGAAGCCTTCGACGTCAAGCCCGGCGACGAGCTGTACCTGGATCCGGCTGAGCGCGTGAAGATCTGGTAGTACCCTTGCGCGCCCATCACCACCGGCGTGGTGATGGGCGGCTCCCTCAGCGCAGGCGCAACTCGGTGGCGCTGTCGAAGAAGAAGATCTCGTCGAGCTTGGGGCGCAGCCGCAGGCGATCGCCGAGGGCGACCTGGAAGCGGCGGTCGACCCGCGCTACGACCTTGCCGGAGCGGCTGTTCCACTGTTCGGTGATGCCGTGGCTATATATAAAGGACTCTGCGCCGAGTTCTTCGAGTAGTTCGGCCGCGACGGCGAGGCTGTCGGGTTCGGTGGTGACTTCCCACGATTCGGGGCGCACACCCACCACCACGCGATCGGTCTGCACGCTGTGCGGTAGGGGAATTCGCAGGTCGCCGAGGACCGCGGCGTTGTCGCGCACCGGTGCGTCCAGCAGGTTCATGCCGGGGGAACCGATGAAGCCCGCGACGAAGGTGTTCACCGGGTTGTCGTAGAGCTCGCGTGGTGCGGCGATCTGCTGAAGTTTGCCGTCGCGCAGCACCGCGACCCGATCGCCCATGGTCATGGCCTCGACCTGATCGTGGGTCACGTAGACGGTGGTGGTGCCGAGCCGCTTCTGCAGCGCGGCGATCTGGGAACGGGTGCTCACCCGCAGTTTCGCGTCCAGGTTGGACAGCGGTTCGTCCATGCAGAACACCTGGGGGCGGCGAACGATGGCGCGGCCCATGGCAACTCGCTGCCGCTGGCCACCGGACAGCTTCGCCGGTTTGCGGCCCAGCAGCGGTTCCAGCTCCAGCATCTTGGCGGCCTCTTGGACCTGAATCAGGGTGTCGGCCTTGTTCATGCCCGCATTGCGCAGGGCGAAGCCCATGTTCTGGGCGACGGTCATGTTCGGGTAGAGCGCGTAGCTCTGGAATACCATCGCCACGTCGCGGGCGCGCGGCGGCAATCTGGTGACGTCCTTGCCGCCGATGAGGATTCGGCCGGCTTCCACCGATTCCAGTCCGGCCAGCATTCGCAGGCTGGTCGACTTGCCACAGCCCGATGGGCCGACGAGGACGATGAATTCCCCGTCGGCGATATCGATGTCCAGGCTGTCGACAGCAGGCGTTGGCGCACCGGGATACAGATGCGTCACCCCGTCGAAGTGCACTGTTGCCATGCTGTCGATCTCCTAGTGTCGTCTCGAAATTACTTCGGCAGCTTCGGCGTAATCTGCCGGTCGATGATCGCCTGCAGCTGGCTGGCGACATTGGCGTAAGCCGTTGCCGGGTCGGCGTTCTGTAGTCCGATCTGCTCCAGCCCGGTGCCGATGATCTGGTCGCCGCCCGGCACGAATACTCGGGCGTAGTCCTGCGACTTGGTCACCGACAGCTGCTCGATGGCGACCTTCGAGTTCGGGTTCTTCGCCAGGAAGTCCTGCTCGCTCGGATCGGTGACGGCCGACTTGCGCACCGGCATGTATCCGGTGCCCTGCGAGAAGTACGCGGTGTTCGCGCCGTTGGTGATGAACTCGATGAACTTGAGCGCGTTCACTTTCCGCTGATCGGCAATCCGCGACGGGATGGCAAGGCCCGCACCGCCGGTGGTGACGCCGGGGCCGTTCGGGTGCGGCAGGAACGCGGTGCCGAATTGCAGCTTGCCCTCGGCGGTCTTCTGGATGCCCGTGAGATCGCCGGTGGAGGCGATGGTGGAGGCGATCACGCCGGTGCCGAAGTCGACCGCGATCTGCGGCTTGATGCCCGCGTACTTCTTGGTGTGGATCATGTCGCGCAGGAACTGGCCCGCGGCAATGGTTTTGGGATCGGTGAACTTCAGCGTCCACTGATCGGAGTAAGCGCCGCCGAAGGTCCAGTTCGGACCCTGGAAGGTCCAGGCCAGGTAGTTCTTCGCGTCACCCCAGCCGTGCGCGAGCTTGTCGTCGCCGACGACCTCCTGCAGCTTCGGGCCCCACTCGTCGAATTCCTGCCAGCTTTGCGGACCGCGATCCGGCAGCCCGGCCTTCGACCAGACGTCCTTATTGTAGTAGAACAGCGGGGTCGAGCGGGCGTAGGGCAGCGCGTAATGCTTGCCGTTGAACAGGTAGTCGGCGACCAGCGAATCGACGTAGTCGTCCAGCTTCACCCCGGCGTCGCCGAAGTGCCCGTCCAGCGGTTCGATGGTGCCGTTGAGGGCGTAGTTGAACCACCAGACATCCGACAGCACAACGACATCCGGCAGGTCACCGCCGGAGAGCGCCGCGTTGAACTTCTGCGACACCTCCTCGTAGTTCTTGCCTGCGTCGACCAGGTTGACCTTGAGGTCGGGGTACTTCGCCTGGAACCGGTTGATCAGCTCGGTCTCGATGTCCTTCGAGGTGCCAGGGTGATTCGACCAGAAGGTGATGGTGTTGGCATTGCCGGACTGCTTGCCGCCACCGCCGCCACCCGCGCACGCAGTCAGTGCCGCGCCGGCGGCGACCGCACCGGCCAACCCGATGAATCCGCGCCGCGACAGCGCGGGGAATTGTGAAGTGGACACGTGATTTCTCCTGTATCGGTTAACCCTTGACCGCACCCGAGGTGAGGCCTTTGATCATGTGGCGTTGAAGCAGCAGGAACACCAGCAGAATCGGCAGCATGGTGAGCAGCGTGCCCGCCATCACCGGCCCCCAGTTGGTGACGCTCGGATTCTCGGTGTTCTGCAGCAGGGTGAGGCCGACCGGCAGGGTGGCGACTGTGGTGTCGTCGGCCATCAAGAACGGCCAGAGGTATTCGTTCCACTCATTCACCAGTGTGACCACGGCGAACGCGACCATGGTCGGCCCGGACATCGGCAGCACCACCCTGGTGAGCAGCCGCCACCAGTTGGCGCCGTCCATCCGCGCCGCCTCGATCACTTCCGCGGGCAGCGAGAGGAAATGGTTGCGCATCAGGAAGGTGCCGAAGGCGACGCCGCAGAGCGGAACGATGATGCCCTGGAAGGTATTTCGCCAACCCAGCTGGGCGATCAGTGCGTAGTTGGAGATCACGGTGATCTGATTGGGCACCATCAGCGCCGCGATGATGATCAGGAACACGATGTTCTTGCCGGGAAAGCGCAGGAACACCAGGCCGTAGGCGCTGAACACGCCGAGCACGAACTTCACCGCGGAGACGATCCCGGTGACAATCAGCGAGTTACGCAGGAACGTCCAGAACGGCAGCGTGGTGGTGGCTTCCCCGTAGTTCTCCGGATGCCAGCTGTGCGGCCAATACACCGCGGGCTGGGTGTAGATGTCCGGACGCGCCTTGAACGAGGTGATGATGATCCAGAACAGCGGAACGCCGACGATGATCAGCACGCACAGCATGGCGCAGTAGCCGAGCAGCTTCACCAGCAATTGCCGCGTCTGGTACGAAGACGTGGTGGTGCCAACGTATTTCACTGCTCGCCTCGATCCATGATCCGTACCTGGATCAGCGTGATGGTCAGCAGCACCAGGAACATGATGGTGGCCACCGTGGCGCCGTATCCGGCGCGGAAGTTGCGGAAGGACTCTTCGTAGACCTGGTAGACCATCGTGGTCGTGCCGGTGCCGAGCGGCCCGCCGCGGGTCATCACATTGATGATGTCGAAGACCTGCAGCGAGTTCAGCAGCACTGTGATGGACAGGAAGAACGTGGTCGGGCGCAGTTGTGGCAGTAGCACTTTGGTGAAGGTGGTCCACCGGCTCGCGCCGTCCATCTCGGCCGCCTCCATCAGATCGGCCCGGGTGCCCTGCAGCGCGGCCAGATAGATGACGAAGGTGTAGCCGAGGTTTTTCCAAATGTAGGTGACCGTCACCATGAACAGCGCCCAGTGCGGATTCTGGTAGAAGTCCGGCACCTTGTCGACGCCGATACGGTGCATCAGGTCCTGGATCAGGCCGAAGCTGGGGTCGAAGATGAACTGGAAGGCCACGCCGATGGCGGCGCCGGAGATGACGTACGGCGCGAAGATCGCCGAGCGGACCACATTGCGCCCGAACAACTTACGGTCGAGCAACAGCGCGAGCGCCAGCCCCAGCACCATGCTGCCGACCACTGCGGCCAGCGTGAAAACCACTGTGTTGGTGACGATCTGCCAGGAATCCGACCGGCCCCACCACTCGCGGTAGTTGTCGAAGCCGATGTAGGTCACGAACGAATCGGAGATGTTCCAGTCGGTGAACGACAGCCGGATATTGTCCAGCAGTGGCCGATAGACGAACAGCGTCAGCAGCGCGAGATTCGGTACGACCAGCACCAGGAACAGTGCGTAATCCTGCCACGGTCGGCCCCGCAGACCGCGACTTCTGGGTTGCGGTAGTACTCGCTCGGGGTTGGTTCGCACAGCGGGCACTTTACGGTTTGGGGCAAACGTCCGGTTAAAATCATCCCTCGACAGGTTGAACTTTCGAAACACCGACCAAGTGAAGCAAAGACCGGACATTCCGGTCGCCAACTTCCAGTTATTCGATCGTATTGTTCGACTGACGCCTGCCCGCGAACGGGCAGGCGTCAACTACGACCTGAAGTTGTGGCGAAGCGTGGGAGAAGTCAGTTCCAGTCGCCCATGCCGTCGCTGGCGCTCAGCGTGCCGCCCGCGGTGTTCCGCACGACGACGGGGTCGCCTTTCCTCGTGTTCTCCATGAACCACTTGGCGTTCTCGGTGCTGACGTTCAGGCAACCGTGGCTCGAGTTCGAAACACCCTGCTGCCTAACCGACCACGGTGCGGCGTGCACGAAGATGCCGCTGTTGGAAATGCGGGTCGCGTACTCGACCTCGAGCTTGTAGCCCTCGGGATCGGTGGTCGGCACACCGTAGGTGGACGAATCCATGATCATTTTGCGCAGCTGCTCGCCGACGTAGTACGTGCCGTTCGGGGTCTCGTGCTTGGTCTTGCCCATCGACGTCGGCATGGTCATCAGCTCTTCACCGTTGCGGGTGATCGTGATGGTGTGCGTGGTGTCGTCGGCGGTGCTGACCAGTGCGTCGCCGATGCGGAAGGCGCTACGGGTATCGCCTGCCTGGACCGTCACGTCGGTGTTGGCGGGCCAGAACGCCTCCGGCCGCCAGCGAACCTGCTTGTCGCCACGCCAGTAGAAGTGGCCGGGCGCGGGATTCGACGAGGTGACCTTGATGGCCTTCTCGGCGGTCGCGTGATCGGTGACCGGGTCCTTGAAGTTGATGATGATCGGCTGTGCCACACCGACGGTCTCGCCGTCGGCGATATTCATCGACGGTGGTGCGAAGTTCGCCTTTGGAGTCGGGTCGGTGGCGGCGGCTGAAGAGGAGCCGGAGCCGAGGCCGCCGGGCAGAACTGGTTCGGCCTGGGCGGGCGCGGCGAGCGCGGCACATGCCGCCGCGATCGCCGCCGACAACAGGACGCCCTGCCGGACCCGGCGGGCTAGCGTTGCTGTCCGTCGAGCAGTCGGCAACGACCTGGTGTGCAAAGCGACATGCATAGGTTTCTCGTCCATTCCATCTCTCGTCCACACGCGCGGACCAGATCTTTCATAGGCGCGGAGCCTGCGTAACGGCGCCACGGATAACGTTGCGGAGCCTGCGCTGCGGCCCCACTATTGGCGCGGAGCCTGCGCAGCACCCCGCTGATGTAGCGCGGAGCCGGTCCAAGCGCTCCGCGTCGATAGGTCGCGGAGCCAATGACGCGGCTCCACGGATATGGCGCGGGACCCATGTAGCAGCCCCGCGGTTTTAACGCACCCGACCCTGACGTCCATTCCTACCTTCGGGGGCGGTTCGAAGCCAGTGGCGGTTCACATTGATTCGACCCAACCATTCAGTGTGCTGTGCATCACATATGTCGTTGGCGGTCACCGACTTTCGCGAAAGATCCCGGTCACACCGGCGAGTCCGGTCGTGGCCGCACAGCGGACCGCGCGGGCGGTTGTAGGTGACACCAAACGCGTTCGTGACGTAAATCACGTCAAGACATCGAAGGGGATCGACCGCTGCGGACCGGTCGCAATGTTGTGCGGCACCGACAGCGGCGCCCGGCCGCGCGCGTATCGCGGCGTCAGTCGCAGCCGGACCCGGCCGAGGATCGTCGCCAGCACGATCCGCAGTTCGTAATCGGCCAGCGACGCCCCGACACAGCGTCGATGTCCACCGCCGAACGGGGCGAACTCGAACGGTCCGTACCGGCGCTCGAGAAACCGGTCCGGCCGGAACCGCTCCGCCTCGGGCCACACCTGCGGATCGGAGTGCAACAGCGGCACGGCGACACCCATCGTGTCGCCCGCCGCGAGCGGAACCCCAAGCAAGGTGAACGGCGCGGTCACCCGGCGCAGCACGATCGGCACCACCGGATGCAGTCGCAACGTTTCCTGGCATACCGCGTCGAGGTAGGGCAGGCCGGTCAACTCGATCGGCGTGGCATCGGGTCCCGCCTCGCGCAGTTCCGCGCGCAGTCGCTCCAGCGTCTCGGGTTCCCGATGCAGATGAAACAGCGCCCACACCAGGGTGGTCGCGGTGGTCTCGTGTCCCGCCACCAGCAGGGTGCGTAACTGTTCGCACAGATCGACATCGGAGATCGCGGTGCCGTCGTCATAACTGGTGGTCAGCAGCATCCCGAGAATGTCCGTCGTGGTGTGGTTCGCCTCGTTTTTCCGGCGCGCGATATCGGCGAGGATCAGTCGGTCCAGCCGGTCGCGCGCCGCGACGAAGCGGTCCCACGGGGCGTGGCCGAACAGCCCGCGGCGCAACATCGGCAGCAGCATCAGCGGTCCGGAGAACGCGTTGAGGAATTCGCCGACCGCGGCGGTGTAGGCGGCCCGCTGCTCGCGGCTGTCCACGCCGAACACCGCCTCCAGGATCACCCGCAGCGTGATCGCCCTGGCCGCCGCTCGCGAATCGATGCGGGAGCCAGGCAGCCAGGCCGGACCGGAATCGTCTGTGCCACCGGATATTTCATCCAGCGCCGAATCGCGGATCAGCTCGCCGTAGGCGCGGATACGCGCGCCGTGGAAGGCCGGAGCCAGCAGTGCCCGATCACGCCGGTGCCGCTCGCCCGCGGTCAGGATGAGCGACGCGGAGCCGACCAGCGGTTCGATCGGATTCGGCCGCGGCGGTTCGAGCAGTTCCATTGGTGCGCGGAACATCTCGCGGGCGCCCTCGGGTGTTCCGGTGAACAGCACCGAACCGAAGCCAGGAAACCGGACATAGAACGGGTCGCCCTCGTGCGCGCGCCGCCATCGGAAATACCGCTCGAAATCGATGCCCGCCGCCAGCGCGTGCGCGACAACCAGCCGTGGCGCCCGCGGCGAATGCGCGACACCCGGCGCTGCTTCGTCCCCGCCGCGGGGAGATAGGCCCACATCCATACCTAAATGTACGAACTCATCGGTCTTCGGGTTCGACTTTCGGTTCCGCTGGCTCAGGACGCTTGTGCACCGTGCTGCTTGCCATGGCGGCCAACCGAGCCAGCCGCGCGTCCCCCAGTGCGGTGAGGGCATTGCCGAGTCGGTTGGTGACGAAGGCGATCGACATGCCGAGCAGCGGATCGGCATACGCGCCCGATCCGCCGATGCCGTAGTGGCCGAAGGCTTTTCGCGGTTGCTGCTTGGTCATCAGCACCGGGCGGTGATAACCGAGGGTGAAGCGCAACGGGAGTCCGAGCACGTAATCGCGGTGCTCCGAGGGCTGCACCTGATTGATCGTCTCGATCGTCTCCGGCTTCAGGAACTGCACGGTTCTGATTCCCTGGGCGCTTTGTTCGCCGGGTTTGTCCGGGCCCACCTCCACGCGCCCCTCATTGGCCAATGCCCCGTACATCCTGGCCAGGGCACGCGCCGAGAACACACCGTTCCAGCCGGGCATCACCGCGTCGTGCACCCGTGGGTCACGCACCAGTTCGTCGAAGCTCTCCGGCATGCCGGCCTCGGCGAGCCCGCGGATCGGGCGCACCCAGGACAGCACCGATGATGCGGTGTTCCAGCGGATTCCGGGTGGGCTCAGGTGCGGGAAGATCTTGGCGATCCGGTATCGCTCGGATTCCGGTACCCGGAACCAGAATTCGTCGATGCCGAGCGGCTCCGCGATCTCGCGGCGCACCACATCGGTGAACTGGTCGCCGGTCACCCGCTGCACGATCTCGGCCACCAGCCAGCCGAATGTGATCGCGTGGTAGCCCGAGCTGCGGATTCGGCGCGGGTCCGCGGGACTGTCGGCCAGCGCCCGCACCACCGCGTCGTAATCGAGGATGCCCTCGCGGCCGGGCACCAGCCCGCGCACCCGATGTAGTCCGGCCCGGTGCGACAGCACATCCCGCACCGTGATCTCGTCCTTGCCGTGCGCGGCGAACTCCGGCCAGTACTGCGCGACCGGCGCGTCGTAATCGATCAGGCCGCGCTCGGCGAGCCGGTGCAGCACCGTGGATGCGACGCCTTTGCCGGTGGAGAACGTGAGCGCCACGTTCTCGCCGTTCCAGCGACGGTCCTTGGTCGCCCACCCCGCCCAGATGTCGACAACGGGTCTGCCGTCCAGATAGATCGCGAGTGCGCCGCCGCCGCGGCTCGGCTGGGTGAACATGCCGAAGAAATGGTCGGCGAACCGGACGAACCTCGGGTCGACGAGCATTTCCCTCGGCGCGGCAAGCCGCCTGCTGGATGGTTGGAAGGCAGAAACCACTGGTCGCACCTCCTGACCGCTCGGCCGGCCGATGCGGACACGAACTCAACGGCCGGTATTTCAGCCTAACGCGGCGGGTGGGGTTTGCCAGCGACCGAACGGCGTAGCCAGACAGGTGGCGCCGGTCAGGGAATTCCAGGCGAAGGCCGCCCAGCCGAGGCACACCACCGAGCTGTCGGCGGTGTCGACCCCGGCCCGCGACCCGTCGAACGCGATCGACACGGCGAGCAGCGGCCAACCGGCGCCGCGCCCGCCCGGATCGGAAATCGAGGTCCGGGCAAGCGCGTCCGGACCTATTCCGATCGCGATCGGAATCCCGCCCGACCCTTCGCTGGCGCCGACGCCACCCGCGGCACCGACGCCGTAGGCGGTCGCACCGGAGGTGGCGTTCGCGTAGCCGACACCGTCGTAACCCGCGCCGTGGGCCCGGCTGAAGGTGTCGCTTGCCGCCCGGCACCCGGTGCGCCCATCGATAACGGTGATGTCCGTCCCTCGCTCCGAGGTGCAGTGCACTGTGGTTGCTGAGGCCACCGCGGGAAGCAACAGGGAGGTGCCCATCGCGGTGGTCGTGCAGGCGATTGCGCTGATCAGCTTCACGGACAACTCCTTTCACATCGGACTTCCCAACCATACCCAGATCGGTTGCTGGGAGCGCGATTCCGCCGGTGGGGCGGGTGCGGTACCGGAAGGAGGGCCGATTTCGCCCGCGGCCGGGCCGTGCGTGCGGCCTTGCGCCCTAGCGGCTCAGCGTGGTCTTCGAGTCGACGCCAACATCGCCCATGGTGTATGCATGGCGTGGTATTTCAAGCTCTGCTATGTCAACTTCGGATTCTGACGAAGGTGGGAGTTCGGAGCGTTACAGCTCGGGAGGACTGTACGTGTCTGGTCAACTACCTTCGGGTCGCCTCGCGTTTGCCGCATTCGCGGCGGTAGCCGCCGTAGCCCTGGTCGCGGTAGCGGGTTGTGGCTCCACCATCAGCGGTACCGCGCAGCCTGCGATGAACGACGGAACCGTCGATGCGATATCGACCACCGGTACACCGAAAACCTCGGCTTCGCTGTCCAGGCCGACCACCGATCGGCCGTCCTCGGCTAAGCCGACGCCCACCTCGACCGATCGCGGTGGCAACACCGACTTCCAAGCCAACATCGGTGACTGCGTGACCCTGGGTGGCACGATCTCCGACGCCACTATCGCCAAGGCGTCCTGCGGCAGCCGGGCCTCGAACTACAAGGTGATCGGCAAGGCGCCGAGCAACTCCCAATGCGTCAGCGACCGCGACAACTACTACGCGGAAACTGTGAACGGGATCGAGCAGGGCGCGCTGTGCCTCGACATCGACTGGGTCGTCGATGGCTGCATGGACGTCGGCGGGGACGACCCCAAGCGCATCGACTGCACCGAGCACGGGACGCAAGCCGTGAAGGTCACCAACATCGCACAGAACGCGGACGATGCCGGCGTCTGCGGCAGCGGCAGCGGTTTCACCTACCCCCAGCGGCATTTCGTGGTCTGCGTCAAAGAGCTCTGAGCACGGACCCCGGCCTTCGGCGGCTAGGTTGATGCGGTGAGCACCGCGCAGCTTCCCCGCTTGCGTTCGGCTACGGGGCGCTGGATTTTGTTGGCCACCATCCTGGGGTCGTCGGTGGCGTCGCTGGACGCCACCGTCGTCAATATCGCACTGCCCAGGATCGGCGAATCGTTGAACACCGACGTGGCGGGTCTGCAGTGGACGCTGAACGGCTACACGCTGACGCTGGCGTCGTTCATCCTGCTCGGCGGGTCGCTCGGCGATCACCTCGGCCGCCGCAAGGTCTTCGTCTGGGGCACAATCGGTTTCGCGCTCGCCTCGGTGCTGTGTGGCGCCGCGGTGAATATCGAGATGCTGATTTTCGCCCGCATCCTGCAGGGTATCGCGGGCGCCATGCTTACGCCGGGCAGCCTCGCGCTGATCTCCTCGTCCATCGATGAACGCGATCAGGGCGCGGCCATCGGTCTGTGGTCGGGCTTAGGTGGCGTCGCGGGCGCACTCGGGCCCTTCCTGGGCGGCTGGCTGATCGACGTGTCGGGCTGGCAATCGATCTTCTTCATCAACGTGCCGCTCGCGCTGGTGGTTGTGCTCGTCACCCTCCGGCACGTGCCGGAAAGTCACGATCCGAATGCCGCCGCGCGCCTGGATATTCCGGGCGTCGTGGTGGTCGCGCTCGCCCTTGGTGCGCTGACCTTCGGTTTGATCGACTCGATGCCGCTGCTGGTGGTCGCCGGTCTGGCGCTGCTTGCGGTCTTCGTGACGATCGAAATGCGCAGCGATCACCCGCTGGTGCCGCCGTCGCTGTTCGCGTCGCGGGTCTTCACCGCGGCGAACCTGGTCACGCTCGCGGTCTATGCCGCGCTCGGTGGGGTGTTCTTCTTGCTGATCCTGCAATTGCAGCTGGTGGCGGGATACTCGCCGCTGATGTCGGGCGCCGCCACTGTCCCGGTCACGCTGATCATGCTGGCGCTCTCGGCGCCCGCGGGCCGCTGGGCGCAGGTGCACGGTCCTGGCATCCCGATGACGCTCGGACCGCTGCTCGCCGCCGGTGGTGTGGTGCTGATGCTGCGCATCGGACCGGACACCACATACGTGACCGATGTGCTGCCCGGCGTGCTGGTGTTCGGTCTGGGATTGTCGGTGCTGGTCGCCCCGCTCACCGGGGCCGTCCTCGGCGCGGTGCCCGCCAGTGCGGCCGGTATCGCCTCCGGTGTCAACAACGCGATCGCCCGGACCGCCCAGCTGCTTGCCGTCGCCGCGCTGCCCGGACTGGCCGGGATCTCCGGATCGCTCGGCGACCGGGCCGAATTCGATCGCGGGTTCGGTGTCGCGATGTGGATCTGCGCCGGACTGCTGGCGGCGGGCGCAGTGCTGGCCGCACTGCTGTTACGGCACCCGCGCCGCGCCCCGGCGCTGGACAACGTCGACTGCATGCCGCAGTGCGCGGCGGTGTCCGGCCCCGCGCTGGCACCGGACCGCAACGAACAATGAGCGGGCCCTCGGGGCCCGCTCATTGTTTCCGACAGCTGGATCAGATCGGTCGGAAGCCCGCGCCGACGCTGCCACGCGCGTTGATGTCGCCCATGATCGAGCTCATATTGGTGCCGACCTCGGGTCCGAAGCAGGCGAGGGCGAGATAGGCGTTCACCATGCCGACGAGCGTGGTGCCGACGACGACCGGTGCCCCGGAATCCCCCTCGACCACGCACATCTGGGACCAAGTCTCCATATTGGTACCGAAGATGTCACCGTAGGCGACGCCACAGGTGTTGCCGGTGGTCCGGCCTTCCTTGCAGACGATCATCGGGAACTGGGCCGGTCCGCCGATTCCGGTGATGGTGACGTTGCCCACCCGGTTCACCGGGACGATCGCGCCCGGATCGAACTGGATGATCGCGTAGTCCAGATCGTGGTTGGAGTAGACGAATCGGCCGATCACGCCCGCGCTGCGGTCGGCCTCGGCGTAGACCTGCGCACCCGGGTCGCCGCAGTGCCCTGCGGTCAGGCCGACCAGCCGCCCGGCACCGTCGTAGCCGACCGTCGTGACCGTGCATTCGAATTGGTTATCGATGATGATTCCGGAACCACCGCCCACGACCGGCGGACCCGGGTCTGCGTCCGCGGCCCCTGCACCCGTAGCGAGCAGCGCCGCTCCCAGGGCTACGGCGAAGGCGGCGTTGGCCACCTTGGCGAGTTTGCTGAACATGTCCCTCCAGACGTCGGAAGCCCGCACAATATCAATCTGTCGCACCCATCGTGTCAGTAATCGGCTCCGGGCGCGTCCTGTACCCGCGGAAGCGCGGGTGGCGTCGCGAGTCTTCATTTTTCGACATTTCACGCCGAAAGTATCTTTTCCGATTGCATAGCAATATTCTATAAGTTAGTTGGTCCGCGTGGTGAGTTTGTGTTTCGGACGCAGTTCGGACGCTTGCGTTAGTGCTCCGAAACGAATGCGATTTTCGATGAATATTATCCGCGCAATTAGAGCGAGATACCGGATCGTGGCGGTGATCGGCGCAGCTGAACTGTAACTTGTTCTAGAAGATGGGCGGTTAACTTTGGGTCCCACACCAAGCCCAGGGCCGCGACTCATAGCCCTTCCCCAACAGTGATGCCGGTCTATGACTGCAATCACATGACGATGGTGTGTTCTGCACTACTCCGTAGTAAGGTGCGTCAAGCAAACAAGTCGTCGGGGTTGGTTACCGGCGTCGAGAGAGGTTAGCCGGTGCAGTCGACCAAGAGTCCACCTTCGGAGTCGCGGACGAGGGACGCGGTTGATTGGGCAAAAGGTTACTGGGAAGACCACCCGAAGCGGTCGCTGGAGACCTTCGGCAGGCAGATCACCATGGGAATCGCCGCCGTTGCCGAGCTGTTCGTCGCGATATTCCGGCGCCGCTTTCCGTTCAACGAGTTCATCCGGCAATGCGCGTTCATGTCCAGCGTCGCCGCCGCCCCGACACTGTTGGTCGCCATCCCGATCGGTGTCATCGTCTCCATTCAGGTCGGCGCGGTCGCCGGTCAGGTCGGAGCGACATCGTTCATCGGTGCGGCCAACGGCCTCGGCATCATTCAGCAGGGCGCGCCCCTGGTCACCTCGCTGATGATCGCGGGCGCCGTTGGTTCGGCCATCTGCGCCGACCTCGGCTCGCGCACCATCCGTGAAGAGATCGACGCGATGCGCGTGATGGGTGTCGATCCGATGCGCCGACTGGTCGCGCCCCGTCTCGGCGCGGCCATGCTGGTCAGTGTGCTGCTCTGCGGTTTCGTCGTCTTCGTCGGATTTCTGACGGGCTACATTTTCAATATTTTCGCGCAGAACGGAACGCCGGGGTCTTATGTCGGCACCTTCTCCTCGTTCGCCGTAACTATCGATCTTCTTGTGGCACTGGTGAAATCGCTGATCTTCGGGTTGCTCGCCGCCATCATCGCCTGCGATACCGGGCTCAATACTCGCGGCGGCCCCGGAGGTGTCGCGAACTCGGTGAACTCGGCGGTGGTCAGCTCCGCGATCATGCTGTTCGGGGTGAACCTGATCATCACCCAGATCTACAACGTTCTCCTCCCCCCACAGGTGGTCTGAGCCGGTGTCATCAACCTATGTACCGCCGCTGCTGCGGCCACTTCGGCAATTGAAGAAGTCCGCGCAGGCGCCGGTAGATCTGCTCGCGCGCCTCGGCCACCAGGTGTTCTTCTTCCTGCGGTCGATCGGCGCGATTCCTTTGGCGCTCAAGCACTATCCGAAGGAAGTGTGGCGGCTGCTCTCCGACGTCACCTGGGGTAACGGCAGCCTGGTCGTCGGCGGCGGCACCATCGGCGTCGTCGTGATCCTCAGTGCGTTCGGCGGTATGACGGTCGGCATCCAGGGCTACACCTCGCTCAACCTGCTCGGACTGAGTCCGATCACCGGCGCCATCTCGGCCTTCGCCACCACCAGGGAGCTGGGACCGCTGTTGGCGGCCCTGGCCTTCGCCGTGCAGGCCGGCTGCCGATTCACCGCGCAGCTGGGCGCGATGCGCATCTCCGAGGAGATCGACGCGCTCGAGTCGGTGGCGATCCGGCCGCTGCCCTATCTGGTGAGCACCCGGATGTTCGCGGCGATGGTCGCCATCGTCCCGCTCTACTGCCTCGGCCTCGCCATGGCCTACATCTCGTGCTCGCTGACGGTGCAGGTGATCGGCGGCACCTCGAGCGGCACCTACGCGCACTACTTCTATCAGTTCCTGATTCCGACGGACGTGCTCTACTCGCTGGCCAAGGCGATGCTGTTCGTCGCGATCACCACGTTCATCCAGTGCTACTACGGGTTCTTCGCCTCGGGCGGCCCGGAGGGTGTCGGCGTGGCGGCCGGCCGGGCGATCAAGATGTGCATCATCGTTGTCGTATTCGCAGACCTGTTCATGACGTTGGCGATCTGGGGCGTCAACCCCGGCATCCGGATCTCGGGGTAGGGCGAGAATGATCATCGATCCGAGTGGGCGCGGACCCACCATGCGGCAGTTGCTCATCGCGGGCGTCTGCGGGCTGGTTGTCTTCGCGTTGATCCTGGGCTTTCTGATGGCCCGCTACCGCGGCTATTTCGTGCCGAAGGTGAACGTGGTCGCCAATCTGACCACCACCGGCGACGGACTGCCGAGCCAGGCGGACGTGAAGTTCCGCGGCGTGCTGGTCGGTGCGGTCAAGAATGTCGACATTGCCGCCAAGGGCGAGCAGCAGAAGGTCAAGATCGAGCTGAAGCCGGAGTTCGCCGGTGACATCCCGTCGAATGTGACCGCCCGCGTGGTGCCGAGCAACCTGTTCGCCGTCACCTCCGTGGAACTGGTCTTCAACGGCCCCGCCGACCAATACCTGCACGAGGGTTCGCAGATCGCCGAGGACCGCAGCCAGGGCACCATCGCGCTGCAGGACACCCTCACCACGGTGCGCACCATCCTCGACAAGATCGACCCGCTGCAGTTCGGCCGCGTGCTCGGTACGCTGTCGCAGGCGCTCGACGGTAGCGGCCGGATGCCCGGATCCACCATCGAGCGGTTGGACCGCTGGCTGCAGGCCGTCGACGACTCGATCCCGGATCTCGGTGTGCTACTGAATGATTTCTCCACCTCCTTCCACGCGCTCAACCAGTCGGCGCCTGAACTGGTCGACGTGCTCGGCAGCTCAGTGAAGACCGCGCAGACCATCGCCGACCGGCGGACCGCGCTGATCGCGCTGATCTCCAACGGGGCAGGCACGGTGGACACCGTGAACGCCCTGTTCGCCCGCAACGGTGACGTGGGCAAGCAGGTGACCGCGGGTACCAGCGACATGTTCGGAGCGCTTGCGGCCGACCCGAATTCGATCCCGGAGGCGATCGCCAGCCTGAACACCTCGCTGCGCAAGCTGAACACGACCTTCCACTGGGGTCCGCAGCGCCAGATGGTGTGGAACGCGGGCATCACCCTCACCCCGTACAAGCCGTACGCCTTGGAAGACTGCCCGCGCTACGGCAGCCTGGCCGGCCCGAGCTGTGTCACCGCGCCGACCATCGCCGATCCCGGTTACCTGCCGGAGTCGATGCGGCCGCGCGCTTTGGATTCGGCGGCGGGTCTGCCGAAGTTGCCGCTGCCCGCCGGGCTGCCGGAGATCCCGGGCGTGACGACGCCGGGTGGGACCGCGAATGCCGCGGCGGGGATTCCGGGACTGACGGGTCCGCGGCCGACGAGTCCGCTCGCGGGCACGCCGTTGGAAGGGCTGTTCCCGCAGCTGTTCCCGCCCGCTCCTGGCGCCGCCCCCGCACCCGCTCCGGCGGCAGGACAGCCCGCGCCGGAAGGCGGGTTGCCAGCCAAACCAGCGAGCGCCTCCGCGGCAGGTCCCATTTCGTACGAAGGAGATGCCGCGATCACCGCGCTGCTCGGCCGCCGTCCGACGACCGCCGAATATCTGTTGCTGAGTTCGGCGCTGCGCGGGGGAACCCTGCAGATCACCGAAAGCGGTGAGGGCAAATGAGCATTCGCAAACCGCTGATCGGGTTCGGTCTGTTCGCGATCGTCTCGATCCTGGTGACCGTGGTCATCTGGAACACCCTGGCGCGGGTGGTGGACGGTGATACCAACACCTACTCCGCCACTTTCAGCGACGTGCTCGGCCTGCGTCCCGGCGACGATGTCCGCATGGCGGGCGTCCGGGTCGGCAAGATCGAGAAGATCGAACTCGACGGCAAGAACGACGCCAAGGTGACGTTCATCGTGCAGCGCAACCAGACGGTGTACGACGACACCAAAGCCCTGGTGCGCTACCAGAACCTGATCGGCCAGCGCTATATCGCGCTGGCCCAGGGCAAGTCGGCCAGCCCGGCCCCGTTGAAGAACAACGCCAGCATTCCGCTGGAGCGCACCGAACCGTCCTTCGACGTGTCGGCGCTGCTCAACGGATTCCAGCCGCTGTTCCAGGTATTGCAGCCCGAGCAGGTGAACAGGCTGTCGGAAACCTTCATCCAGGCATTGCAGGGCGACGGTGTTTCGTTGAGCGCGTTCGTCACTCAGGCCGCGACCCTGGCTACGGATTTCCAGCGCCGGGACGCCATTCTCAGCGATGTGATCACCAACCTCAGCGGCGTCATGCAGGGGTTGGCCAAGCGAGGTGATGAATTGGAGACCCTGGTTACCCAGACCCGGGCACTGATCGGCGGTCTGTACGACCAGGGTCAGTCGCTGCAGCAGTCCACGATGCAGATCGCGGACGCGACCGGCGCGCTGGTCGACATGGTCGGCAAGGTGCAGCCGAAGCTCGAGGCCGCGCAGGACTCCACCACTTCCGCGCTGACGCTGCTGATCGCCAACGGCGCCAAGCTCGACCAGGCCGCGATCGACCTGCCCGGGATCCTGGCGAATATCGGTAAGTTCACCCAGGACGGCGCCTACGCGAACGCCTATATGTGCCGCCTGGATGTGTCTCTGTACGGAATCCTGCTCCCCCGCGGTCTGCTCCCACAGATCGGCGGCAACGGGCAGTCGGCGGTGTGCCGCCCATGACGACGATCAAGTCCAGGTTCAACAACAACCGCAACCTCTGGCTCGGCGTACTCGGTGCGATCCTCATCGTCGGTCTGCTGGTCGGCTCGACCGTCTACAAGCAGCTCGGCGTCGGTGAGAACACGATCAAGGCCGAGTTCGCGCAGACCGCCGGGGTCAAGGTCGGCGACAAGGTTAATGTCGCGGGTGTCCCGATGGGTCACGTGGCGGGCGCGAAGCTCGAGGGCGGGCATGTCCTGCTGTCGCTGAGCGTGAACAACAACGTGAAGTTCGGTCCGGACGCCCACGCGTCGATCAAGATGGCGACGCTGCTCGGCGCCAGGTATGTGGATGTCGAGCCGGGCGACGGTTCGGGCCTCAAGGGCAGCCGGATTCCGTTGTCCAACACCTCGGTTCCGTACAATCTGGCCGACGTCGTCGAGGTCGGCACCCCGAAGTTCGAGGCGCTCGACACCAAGAAGCTGGCCACCTCGCTGGACATGATCAACCAGCAGATGGGCGATTCGCCCGCGCTCATGTCGCAGGCGCTCGACAGCGTCGGCGCTTTGGCCAAGGTGATGGATTCGCGCAAGACCGAAGTGGACGGCCTGCTCAAGGATCTCGACCGGGTCACCCAGATCCTCGGCGACAACCGCAACAGCGCACTGCTGGTGATCACCCAGGGCGAGGCCATCGCCAACCGGGTGATGGAGCGCCAGGGTCTGCTGCGTCAGCTGCTCGACAATGTGTCGAGGCTGAGCAGGCAGCTGCAGGAGATCGGCGCGTCGAACAACAATCAGCTCGGCCCGACTATCGAGCAGCTGAACACCATGGCCGAGGGCCTGCAGAAGAACAAGGACAACCTCGACCGGCTGCTGACGATCATGCCGGTGTCGGTGCGCCAGTTCAACAATGCGTTCGGCAACGGTCCGTACGGTGAGGTCGGCTTGCCGTGGGGCTTCCCCGACAACTGGTTGTGCTTCGCCCACATGATCGAGGGGTGCCAGGGATGAGCTTCCGTACCGTCGCAAAGACGTTGATGATCAGCGCCGCGGCGCTGGCCGTCGGCAGTTGCTCCATCCTGCCGCATTCGGCGAACGACGCGCTGGGCAACACCATGCACATCACCGCGGATTTCGAGAACATCGCGGGCATGTACGAGGGCAACCCGGTCACCGTGCTCGGCCTCGAGGTCGGCAAGGTCGACAAGATCGTGCCGAAGGGCACGCTGGTCGAGGTGCACCTGTCGATCGACTCCGGCGTGAAGATTCCGAAAGACGCGATGGCCGCGATTATTTCGCCGTCCATCGTGACCGACCGGCACATCGAACTCACCCCCGTGTACACCCAGGGCGAGACCATGTCCGACGGTACGCATCTGCCCAAGGCGAAGACCAAGACACCGGTCGAGCTGGACACGATGATCAAGACCATCGATCAGTTCGCCGCCGCGCTGAAACCGGAGCCGGGCACCGAGGGCATCGGCCCGCTGTCGGGCCGGGTGCTCTACCCGATGCTCAACGGCCAGGGCGAGAAGATGCGCGACACCCTCAATGCGCTCTCCGGCGCACTGAAGGTCGGTGTCGACAACAAGGACGCGGTCTCCAACATCATCGTCAAGCTCAACGACTTGACCACCATGCTGGCCGAGAACGACCAGTCGGTCCGCGATTTCAGCAACCGGATGACCCAGATGACGGGGCTGCTCGCGGATCAGGCGCCCGGCCTGCAGGCAACGCTGCAACAGCTCAACGACTTCCTGAACAACACCAGCTCGGTGTTCGCGCAGTACCAGGACCAGCTGTCGAGTTCGCTCACCGGGCTGACCAAGGTGACCGATCAGCTGCGCGCCAATGCCCGCGGCCTCACTGAGGTCGTCGACCTCGCGCCGTTGCTGATGCAGAACCTCGATCGGTCGATGAACCGGGAGCAAGGTTACGTCCGGCTACACGGCAATATCCAGACCTTTCTCAACGGCGAGCTGTTGAGCGTGTTCTGTGAACGGATTCAGATGAAGTCGGACGGGTGCCGGACCGGAAAGCTCGAGGACCTCGGACCCGACCTCGGAATGACGGCCGCACTGCTGGGGATGACCAAATGACCAACCGGCTGACCAAGAAAGTGTGCCGCACCCTTATCGCCGCGGCAGCCGTGGCCGGCGTGGCCGTGACCTCCGGGTGCGGATTCACGGTGGAGAAGCTGCCGCTGCCCAAGCCCGGTGCGAGCGGCGAAACCTACACTCTGCACGCAGTTTTCGCGAATGCGCTGAACCTGCCCGATCAGGCGAAGGTGAAGATCGGCGGTTCCGATGTCGGCGTGGTGTCCAACATCAGGACACAGAACTTCCAGGCCATCGTGGACCTGACGATCAGCAAGGACATCGAGCTGCCCACCGGCAGCACGGCCGAACTCCGGCAGGCCACGCCGCTCGGTGACGTCTTCGTCTCGGTGATCAAGCCCAAGACGGAATCCGGCACCCAGATCCTGCACGACGGCGACACCCTCGGCCTGGACAAGACCTCGGCCGGCGCCACGGTCGAGGAACTGCTGATCTCGGTGTCCATGCTGTTCAACGGCGGCGGAATCGCCGCCCTCAGCAAGCTGACCTCGGAAATGGATTCCATCGTCGGCGGCCGTGGTGACCAAATGGCGCACCTGATCAAAGAGATGACCGGTGTCGTCGGCAGTTTGAACGCCAACACCACCCGCGTCGACAATGTGCTGAACCAATTCAGCGCGCTGGCCACCACCATCGAGACAAGGCGCTCGGAACTCGGCCAGGTCGCTGACACACTGCCGCAGATGATCGGCGCCGTGGCCGAAAACAACAGGGCCATCGGCGATCTGCTGTCCAAGATTTCGGTGACCAGTGCCGCGCTCGACGACTACGCCACCAACTCGGGCGATCAGCTTGGTAGCTTGCTCGACAACGTGCACAAGCTGATGGACGCGCTGTCGAAGACCGAGCAGAACTTCGGACCCGCGCTCGACGCGCTGCACGAAATCAAGCCCGGCATCGACGCGTCGTTCAAGGGCAACAGCCTCGCCGTCTACGCGACCGCGACGAATCTCGATCTCAGCGTGCTCAGCGATCCGGCACACGGCAAGATCCAGGATCTCCGTGACGTGCAAGACCTGGCAGGCAGTCTGATCACCGTCCTGCAGTTGATTCAAGCGCGAGTGACGGGGACCTACAAGTGAGCTGGCTGGGCAATCTGTTTCGGCGCAAGCTGCTGCTGTCGAGTATCGGCCTGGTGCTGGTGTTCATCCTCGGCGCCACGTATCTGCTGGTGAGCGTCATGCGGGTTAATCCGCTGAAATCCAACTATACCGTCACGGTGAACCTGGACCGCTCGGGTGGTCTGCAGCCGGGCAATGATGTGACGCTGCGCGGATACCGGATCGGCAAGGTGACCTCGATCCAGCTGACCGACCGCGGCCAGTCCATCACGGCCAAGGCGCAAATCGATTCGAAGTACACGATTCCCGTCGATACCGCGATCGCGGTGCAGGCCCTGTCCGGCGCCGGTGAGCAGTACATCGACTTCCGGCCGGGCAGCGAGCAGGGTCCGTTCCTGCACGACGGCTCGGTCATCAAGTTCGATCCGGAGAAGATCAAGACGCCGACCCCGGTGTGGTCGGTGCTGGACAACTCCAGCGCGCTCATCGCGCAGATCGATCCGGACAAGTTCGGGACCATCCTCTCCGAACTCGACACCGCACTCAGCGGTGGCCCGGATCAGTTGCGCGGCTTGGTGAATGGGATCAGCCTGGCCATGGCGGGTTTCGATTCGCTGCTGCCGCAGACCACCAACCTGATCACCAATCTGCGCACCATCGCGGACACCACCTCGAACGCGCAGCCTGATCTGGCGACCTTGACCCGAAATTCGGGCGCGTTGTTCGACCAGTTCAACAACGCCAATGCCGAGCTGCAGACGATCCTGGAGCAGGCACCGGGGCAGCTGACCAGCCTTGGCGCGGTGCTGGACAAGACCGCCGATCCGATCACCAGCCTGGCCGCGAACTTCTCGGCGATGACCAAGGCCGCGCAGTTGCGTATTCCGGCGCTGCAGGCTCTGTTCCCATCCTTGAATGTCGGTCTCTCGGCCGCGGGTGTGCCCGCGCACGACAACGAGTTCTTTACCATCGTCGATATCTGGGTTCGGCCGATCTGCCAGTACAAGCACACGCCGATCCGTAACGAGGTCGTGCAGGACGGCTCGCTGCCCAAGTGGAACTACTGCGAGAATCCGCCGCCCGGCCTGCAGATTCGTGGTTCGGCAAATGCGCCGCGACCGGACGTGCCCGACAATGGAGCCCAGATGCCACCGGGCGCGAACCCGAATGACATGACGCCTCCGCCGCTGCGGTGAGTCAACCCCGGTCCGGTGGTGAATTCCCCGGCCGGGGATACTGCGTCCGCAGAGTGCGAACGGTTCGCCGGAAACGGGCTGACAAGGCAAAATCGGCGCGCTCGAGCGCGCCGGGAAAGTGCAGGATTGTATCGATGTCCAACGATGACGCTGGATCCAAGAACCCCGAATCGGATAAGGAAGGCGGGGTCGAGGACACCACTGCCACCGAAACCACCGCCGAGAACAGCCCCGAGACCGACGACAAGACGATCGACCTCGAGAAGTCGTCGGCCGAGCCCGCTACCGACGCGCCCGCCGCGGACAAAGATGCCGCCGCCGCGAAGTCTGCCGAGCCGGCGCAGGACAGCGCGGGCGACGCTCCGAAGGGCCGCCGCTTCGGCCTGGTCCCGGTGATCTCCGCCTTCGTGGCAGGCATCCTGCTGGTGGCGGCGGTAACCGCCGTCGTCGTGTTCTACCTGCAGGCCACCGACCGCGGCGACAAGTTGGCCGCACAGGCCGATGCCACCAAGGCCGCGTGCGAATACGGTCGCCTTATCTCCACCTACGACCCGCAGACCATCGACGACTATCTGAAGAAGGTGGACGCCGCCTCGACCGGCGATTGGAAGGACACCTTCAGCAAGATCGGCCAGGACCTGAAGGGCGTGGTCGTCGATGCCAAGGCCAAGTCGTCCACCTACGACATGCAGTGCGGCTTCCAGTCCGGTGACAAGAACAACGCCACCGTGCTAGTGGTGATCGGCCAGACCACCACCAACGTGAACATCGCCGCGGCGAACAAGCCGCCGAGCCAGGTCGAACTCGTAGTGGTCGCTGGGCTCGAGAAGCAGGGCGACAAATGGCTGGTCAACAAGTTCGACCTGCCGATCCTGAAGCAGCTCGGCAACAACTGACCGGCTAGCTGATCTCCGAAACACCCCCGGCGGTGGGCGAATAGCTCCACCGCCGGAGGTTTTTCGGCGGACCTGCGCTCCGTTCGCGCCGCGGCGGACTCAGAACAGAGTCAATGTCTGAGGCGCCGCCGGTGCGACCGGCTTCCCCGCGGCCCGCGGCCCGGGAGTCTTTTCTTTTTCGGCTTCGGTCACCATCGGAAGGTCAGCGACGGTCGGCAGCTCCGCCACCGTCGGCAGTTCCGCGGTGGCCATTTCGCTGCCCGCGGCTGTCACTGCGGCCTGCCTGGCCGCCTCACCCGCGAGTGCGTCGGCCTGCTCGTTGAAGTAGTTGCCGACATGTCCACGCACCCAGCGGAACCGGACCGGTCCCGGCCGAGTGGCGATGGCCCGGTCGATTTGCTTGATGAGTTCGACGTTCTTCACCGCGCCGCCGGTGGAGGTGCGCCAGCCGTTGACCCGCCAGCCCGAGATCCATTCCGACGCGCACTTGATGGCGTAGAGCGAATCGCTTTCGATGAAGAGGGGCTCCTCACCGGGGTGCGCGAGAATCGCCTCCAGCACTGCGCCAAGCTCCGCGACCTGATTGGTTCCTGATGCGGCTCCCCCGCTGCGCGAGGAGCCCTGATGATTGACCCAAGCCCAGCCGATGGCGCCACCGGGGTTGCGGAGGCAGGATCCGTCGGTGCTCACGATGATCATGTCTGGCACCTTACGCAATCCGACCGACAAGATCGGTACCGTGGAATTCCTCTATCTCCCTTCGCAACTGAGCCTCGGTGCGGCGCAGTGCCGATTTCACGGCGGAGTCCACCAAACCGAGACACAGACGGCCGACGAAGCCGCTCGGTGGAGCGTACTCCGCCTCGGACGTCAGTACCGACTGTCCACAGCCGAGTGGATCGAACCGCAGTGTGAGTGTTCCAGACAACCGGCCGCGCAGCGTGTAGCCGATCACCGCATCGCGCCGGTATTCGGTGATCTCGCAGGACATCGTGTGATGCCACAGCGCAAGCCGTGTGGTGGTCGTGAAGTTGGCGCCGAGGCCCTGGTCGATCTCGCCCGTAGGTTCGAAGCCTGCGACACCGAACATCCAGTTCGGCACGAACAGGTGGTTGTCGGTGTAGGTGAAGGCGACCTCGACGGGCGCTCCGACGTCACTCGCGTACTTGATATGGCCCATAGGCCCTCCCTGTTCCACGGCTGCGCTAAAAGTACTACAGCTCTCCTCTTTATTGGAGGATTGCCCAGGATTCGGTTTGTCGGGTTTCCGCATTGCTACCGGGCGGTTGCTTGGTTGCTCACGGATGGCCTCAGAGCTGATCGACCAGATACTCGGCGATCGGCATGGCCGAGGTCGCCGCCGGGGACGGTGCATTCAGCACATGGATCGACCGCGGCGTGCGCTCGATCAGGAAGTCGTGCACCAGGGTGCCGTCGCGCATCACCGCCTGCGCCCGGATGCCCGCCTCGCGCGGCCGCAGATCCGCGGCCGTCAGCTCGGGACAGTACCGTCGGCATTCGGCCAGATAGCCGCGCTTGAACAGTGAGTTGCGCAACTCGCGTGCCCCGGTGCGCAGATGCGCGCGGGCCGCCCGGTGGAACCCGGCGAAGCCGAGCACCTCACGGGCGTCGCGGGCATTGAAGCTGCCCTTGCGGTAGCCCTCCCTGGCCAGCCCGAGCACCGCGTTGGGGCCGACGGTCAGCTCGCCGTCGATGGTTGGGCTCAGGTGGACGCCGAGAAACGGCAGGCCCGGATCGGGGATCGGGTAGATCAGCGTGCGCACCAGCCCGGCCCGTTCAGGCGGCAGCCGGTAGTACTCGCCGCGGAACGGCACGATGCGGAAATCGGTGCGCAGGCCCGCCAGCCTGGCCATTCGATCGGCCTGCAGTCCCGCGCAGACCACCAGGGTGCGTGCGGTCCACGACCCCGACGGACCGGATACCGTCACCGCGTCGTCGGTCTCGATGATCGAGTCGATCTCGGCGCCGAGCACGATCTGTCCGCCCGCCGCGCGGATCTCCTCGGCAAGCGCCGTGGTGACGCGGGTGTAGTCGACGATGCCGGTGCTCGGCACGAACAGGGCGCCGACGCCGGTAACCCGCGGTTCGCGGCGGGTGAGTTCGGCCGCGTCGAGCAGTTCGACGTCCACGCCATTGGTCACCGACCGCTCGTGCAGTGCGAGCATCCGCTCGTGTTCGGCGGAGTCGGTGGCCACCAGCAACTTTCCGCAGACCTCGAACGGAATATCGTTCGCCGCGGCGAAATCCTTCGTCCACTGCGCGCCCTGCCTGCACAGCCTGGCCTTCAAACTATCCGGAGGATAGTAGATGCCGGAATGGATGACACCGCTGTTGTGTCCGGTCTGATGGGTGGCCAGCGCGGCGGCCTTGTCGACGAGCACGAGGCTTGCGCCGGGATGCCGCCGCAGGATGCGATGTGCGGTCGCCACCCCGACGATCCCGCCCCCGACTACGCAGAAGTGGTGTTCGGCTGTCGTCACACGTTGATGGTGCCACGCGCGATGGTCAGGCTGGACGCGTTGCCGAGTCATCGGGCGCCGCAGGGGTTTCGGGTACCGTGGCCTCGGTCGTCGCCTCGGTGTGCGCAGGCGACGTCGCCTCCACCGCAGGGCTCGGGGTGTTCTCCGGGGCCGGTGCGGAGTAGGTGTTCTCCGGGGCCGGTGCGGAGTAGCGGTTCGCACGCAGCGAGTGGTCACCGAGGGTTGGGTCGGAGAACGTCAGCGTGACCTCGCCGTGGGTGTCGAATTCGGTCCGGACCCGCGTGGTCGCGGCGGGGTCGGTGGTGACGCCGAGACGCTTCCTGATCGGCTCGGACAGCACGAAATTCGTCAGCGTGGCCAGGGCATTGGTGTCCACGGAGAGCGCGACGGTGTCGGCGCGGACCGGAGCCAATTGCGCACCGATATAGGTGGTGCCGAGCCGGAGCTTCCCGCCCAGCGCGCTCGACGCGCTGGGCGCCGGGTCGGCTTGGAGCGCCTCAGTTTCCGCGGCAGCGGCAGCGGTGTCGATATCGGCGGGCGCCCGCATGAATATCGCTGGGAGATCGCGGCTTCCGCCGGTCAGCATGGCCTCCGACGGCCCCGGGCCGGTGGGCGGGATGACGTCCCGGACCGCGGGCGCGGGCGCGGGCGGTGCCGAGAGTTCGCTGCCCGCCCGGTGGGTGTCCGCCATCTGGTTCACGATGTAGGCCCCGGAGGCGACGGTGAGGCTGAGGCTGGCTGCACCGGCGAGCACGATCGCGGCATGCCGAACGACCTGGGCAGGCGTGTGTGCAGTCACGATGCTTTCCTTTCCTCCGCCCCTGGTCCTTGCGGCGCGGCCCGCATCGTTGAAAGCCGTACGCTTGTCCAGGTTACGGTGTAGCCCGCGGGGCCACCGCGTCGGTGAGATCAGCATCACAAAGTCGCGCGAACGACGTCGTCAGCGGCGGGTCCCCGCCCGATTTTTCGCATTGTTCATGTTTCCATCAGCTGTCGGGCGGGTAAACCCAGATAGCTGGCGAGCGTCATTCTCGACTGCCACATTGAGACACCCGGCCAATGGCGTCCGGCCGTCGACACGAACGGCGCACCCAAGTGTGGCGCTCGCCCGCTCCCGAAGCCGGGTGGTCGGGAAAATACAGCGGGTCAGGCGAACTGGCCCGCTGTCCGTCCTTCTCCGGTCTGTCCCGCGAAGGCCTGTGCGATCGTCAGCCAGTCCGCGGCATCCAGGCCAATCGTCTCCAGCGCCAGGTCGTCGCGGTGACGGCGCTGCGTCACCAGCAGGCAGAAGTCGAGGGCGGGTCCGCGCACCTGCTGCGCGGCATCGGCCGGTCCCCAGGACCAGATCGTGCCGTCGGGCGCGGTGAGTTCCACCAGGAATTCCTCGGCGGGCGGGGGCTTGCCGTGTACCGAGTAGGCGAAGTTTCTGGTTCGGACGCCGAGATGGGCGACGGTGCGCAGCCGGGCGGTGGGCGTCCTGGTGAGGCCGAGGGCGTCGGCCACATCCTGTCCGTGTGCCCAGGTCTCCATGATCCGCGCGCTGATCATCGATGCCGCGCTCATCGGCGGGCCGAACCACGGCAGTTTCCTGCCCGCGGGCACCGCGCGCAGGGCATCGGCGAGTGCGGTGCGGCCCCGGCGCCACCGGTCGAGCAGTTCCGGCGCGGGTGTGGCGGCCGCCTCCTGCGCGGCTTCATCGACAAAGGTCAGCGCCTTCGGTGCGGCCTCGGCCAGCAACCGCGTGAAGCCGGACGCGTCGGTCGCCGCCAGGATGGAAACCTCGTCGGTCCAGGTCAGATGGCCGATCTGATGGAAGATATCCCAGCCGGGCGCGGGTGTGGGGGTGGACCAGTCCTCCGGCGCCAGTGGCGCGACCAGGTGTTCCAGATCCGCGCATTCCGCGGCGAAATCACCGAGTAGCGCGTCGAGGTCAGCCATCTGTTTCCTTGCGGTCGCAGGCACACTGCTCTGTGCGCCGTCGCGCTTCAGCATCGCAGCGGGCTCAGAAAAATGCAAGCACGCGTGCTTGTATTTACGACGAGAGTTATCTGCCGAGGTGTGGTCGATCGTGAAGCCGGTGATTACCAACCGAAAAGCAGCAGGTGGGTGGCGCCGACCACGAGGCCGAGGACCGCGCCGTGCAGGTAGAGCAGCCAGGCATCCTGTTCGACCGAGGCGTAGAACATCTCCATGAACTCCCCTGGCGTGAGGTGCTGGAGCTTGCGCGCGGCGAATTCCTCGATCTTCTTGGCCTGCTCGAGGGTGAATTCCTCGTCCTCGACCAGGCTCGGCGCCAGACCGACCGCGGCGCCGGCTGCTCCGACCGTGAGATTGTCGAACTGGCGACGCCCGAAGGCGGCGCGGACCAGCGACTTGGTCGGGCCGAGCTGGCGATGGATCTCCTCGGAGATCAACCGCTCCAGCAACTGTCGCGTTTTGTCGCCGTTGGGGCCCTCGAGCAATTCCTTCGAGAGGTTCGGCAGGGTCAGCACCTGGTAGGCCAGGATGTGGGCGAGGTCGACAGCGGCCTGCGGCTGCCGTTTGGCAAGCAACGCCTGTTGCCACAGGTATTTGTAGCGGGGCTGCGGATCGCCCGGCTCGAACACCATCTTGACCGCGATGACATTGACGATCACACCGATTGCCGCCGCGGCCAACAGCACGATCACCCATCCTGGCACCCAGCCGAGCACCGGAATGCGGGCGTGCACATGCAGATACAGCGCGAGTAGCAGACCGAACGGCGCACCGAGCAGGCCGACTCGGACCATAAACTTCAGTTCCGGTGCGGCGATGGTGGTGGTCAGGTCCTTCAGGATGTAGGGATTTTCCTGCAGGTACCGGATGACGAAACTCTTGACGTCGATGAGTTGATCGACATTGTCGCCGAGTGATTCGAACGAGCGCCGGCACAATGCGGGCAGTTCCCGATCCACCCGTTGATAGACGAGCTGTTTCATGGCGCGCGGCATGGTGCGCCACAGGTCCGGATTCTCCCGGTTCATTAGCTCGTCGACCAGCGGCTGTACCTGTTTGCGGGCGAGTATCGCGATGTAGTCGGCGATGCCGTCCAGATCGAGTTCGTGAATGAAATCCTTCGGGCTGCCGATCCGCATCAGCGCTTTGTCCACACAGATGCTCGCCATTTTTTCCGCGCGTGCCGGTATGAATCCCTGAAATCCGAGTCGGCGGCCGTCGCCGGAAAATGTGGGCAGCACTTGGACCCGGCGCGGGAAATAGGGATACAGCACATGCAGGCCGGGGATCCGAATGCCACGGAACACCATGGGCCAGAAAAGCATCAGGACGCCGGTCCAGTTGGTGAGCCAGCCCGCCAATGCGCTGAAGATAGGGAAAGTGATGAGATCGACGGTGAACTTGGACTGCCCGGTGAGATTCTCCCAGTCGATGAGCACGCCCGAGGCGATAGTCGTCATCGAGGGGTCCCCCTAGTGCTGACCGGGTAGTGACATATCAAGGACACGTTCTCATCGGGTCAGGCGGAGTGTCAACGCGGGTCCGTTTCCACCCCGAGGTCCTGGATCCGGTCGAGGAGCAGCCGCTGCCTGCGCAACTGATGACGGCGGTTGCCGTGCATCGGCCGCCGCAGCAGCGGCCGACTCAGCCAAGCGACGGCGAAGACGCCGACACCTTTGACCGCCTCCTCGACGACCGAAATCGGGGTACCTGCCAGTCGATGGCGAAGCCGTCACCGGCCAGGTTCTGGATCATCCGCATGTTGCGGTCGTTGGCGAACATCGCGATGCCCGTCCCGGCCAGCGCACCCCACACGAAGCCCATGGCCAGCGGTGTTCGGATTCTGCGGTGGACGCGTAATCGGTCCAGGTGCAGGATGATCCAGCCGAAAACTAGCAGCGCGCTGCGCTCAACGATAGGCCACCAGGTAGAGCGGTCTTTCGCCCCAACGCGACCAGGCATTTCGCGGTCCGGCTCGCCGCCGACTATTCGATTCGCCCTGAGCGAACGTCGGGGGCAGCGCGGAACAAACGTGGGAGCCTCGGGGTTGACTGGGCATCGCTCAACTTTTGGAAGGGTCGACCACGTGACTACACCACAGAACCTGCCGGTGCTGTTCCTGACCGATCCGATCGTGCTGCCTGGCATGGTCGTGCCCATCGAACTGGACGAATCGGCGCAGGCCGCCATCGATGCCGCGCGTGCGGCGAAGACCGAGGCTGTGCTGCTCGCACCGCGACTCACCGAGGGCTACGCCTCCTACGGCGTGGTCGCCACCATCGAACAGGTCGGCCGGATGCGCGGTGGCGCGCCCGCCGCGGTACTGAAGGCCGAACGGCGCGCGAAGATCGGACACGGCGTGACCGGGCCCGGCGCGGCGCTGTGGGTCGAGGCCGAGCCGGTTGATACGCCCGCGACCGACGGGCGCACCAAAGAACTTGCCGTCGAATACAAGAAGCTGGTCGTCTCGGTGCTGCAGCGCCGCGAGGCATGGCAGATCATCGACGCGGTCAATCAGCTGATCGATCCGTCGGCGATCGCCGACACCGCGGGCTACGCGCCGTACCTGACCAACGATCAGAAGCGCGAACTGCTCGAAACCCCCGATGCCGCACAGCGGTTGACCACGCTGATCGAGTGGACCAAGGCGCATATCGCCGAGGCCGAGGTCACCGAGAAGATCAGCGACGATGTGCGCGAGGGCCTGGAGAAGGGCCAGCGCGAGTTCCTGCTGCGTCAGCAGCTCAACGCCATCCGCAAGGAACTCGGCGAGGACGAGCCCGACGGCGCCGACGACTACCGCGCTCGGGTCGAGCAGGCCGATCTGCCCGACAACATCCGGGCGGAGGCGCTGCGCGAGGTCGGCAGGCTGGAGCGGGCCAGCGATCAGAGCCCGGAATCCGGCTGGATCCGGACCTGGCTGGACACCGTGCTCGAGCTGCCGTGGACGGTGAAAACCACAGACAACACCGATGTTTCGGCTGCCCGCGCGGTGCTGGACGCCGACCACCACGGCCTGGACGAGGTGAAGGACCGCATGGTCGAGTACCTGGCCGTGCGTTCGCGGCGGGCCTCGCGTGGTCTGGAGGTCGTCGGTGGACGTGGCTCTGGCGCGGTGCTGGCACTGGTCGGTCCGCCCGGTGTCGGTAAGACCTCGCTGGGTGAATCAGTGGCACGGGCCATGGGACGCAAGTTCGTTCGCGTCGCCCTCGGCGGCGTGCGCGACGAGGCCGAGATCCGTGGCCACCGGCGCACCTACGTCGGCGCGCTGCCCGGTCGGATCGTCCGTGCCATCAAGGAGGCGGGATCGATGAATCCCGTTGTCCTGCTGGACGAGATCGACAAGGTCGGCTCCGACTTCCGCGGCGATCCGGCGGCGGCTTTGCTCGAGGTGCTGGATCCGGCGCAGAACCACACATTCCGCGATCACTACCTGGATCTGGATCTCGACCTGTCCGACGTGCTGTTCATCGCCACGGCGAATGTCATGGACACCATCCCCGGCCCGCTGCTGGACCGGATGGAGCTGATCACCATCGACGGTTACACCGAGGACGACAAGGTGGCCATCGCCCGCGACTTCCTCGTGCCACGGCAGCTGGAACGCAATGCGCTGACCGCCGAGGAGGTCACCGTCACCGACGCGGCACTGCGTGAGATCGCGGCCAACTACACCCGGGAAGCCGGAGTGCGGCAGATGGAGCGGTTGATCGCGAAGGCGTTGCGCAAGGCGGCGACTCGGCTGTCCGAGGATGTAATCGGCTCGGCCGCAGGTGAATCCGATGCGGTGGTGTCCGATCTGGGTTACGGCGCCGAACTGGGTTACGACACGCTGGTGAGGTCCGAGAAGTCGTCGGCAGCAGTATCTTCCGAGAGCGCCGGGGCTGTTCCGGAAGAGTCACTGACGATCGACGTCGCTGATCTGAAGGAGTACCTCGGCCGACCGCGGTTCACCCCCGACTCAGTGGAACGCACCGCGGTGCCGGGTGTGGCGACCGGACTGGCGGTCACCGGACTCGGCGGCGATGTCCTCTACATCGAGGCCAATGTCGCCGAGGGTGAGCGTTCGCTGACCCTGACCGGCCAGTTGGGTGACGTCATGAAGGAGTCGGCGCAGATCGCCCTCACCTACGTGCGTTCGCACCTGGAGGAGATCGGCATCGAGCCGTCGGTGCTCGATCGCAATATCCACGTGCACTTCCCGGCGGGCGCGGTGCCGAAGGACGGACCTTCGGCGGGCGTCACCATGGTCACCGCCCTGGTGTCGCTGGCGCTGGGCAGGCAGGTCCGCGCGGACGTCGGCATGACAGGTGAGGTCACGCTGAACGGCCGGGTGCTGCCGATCGGCGGCGTCAAGCAGAAGCTGCTCGCCGCTGCGCGTGCCGGTCTGAAGACGGTGTTCATCCCGGCCCGCAATGAGCCGGACTTGGACGACGTGCCTGCGGAAGTGTTGGCCGCCCTGGATGTTCGCCCCGTCGCCGACGTGGCCGATATCCTGGCCTACGCCATCGAGCCGGTAGCCGAACCGGCGCTGGACGGCCGGTCCTTCGCGGCTACCGCCTGATCTGATCGAAAGGGGTCGTGCACGGAAACGTGCACGACCCTTGCCGTTGTCAGCTGTGCCGTTGTCACGCGAAGAAGGCCGCCACCGGTGGTGCGACGACATCGGCGGGCGCGCCGTGGTCCGCCCCGTCGAGCACGGTGAGGTGTGCGTCGGGCAGCAATTCGGTGAGACGTGTTGCAGCCGAACCGAAGAACTCCGGGCTGGCGCCACCGAGTAACACCAGGGTCGGGATGTCCAGGGTGCGCACGACGTCGGCGGGAATCACGCCACCGCCCTCGAAGCTGTCCATGACCGCGAGGTCGTAGGGCATCGTCGGTGCCGCGGCTTGCATGCCGGGATCTCGACCGGTCGCCTCCGCCATCGCCGGTGGCATACCCGAGTTCGTCATGAAGATCGCGACAGCATCGCCAGGCCGGCCCCCTGTGATCGCCGTTTGAATCCGGTCGGCGACCGCCCGCGCGCTGTCCCTGCTCGTCTCGTTATCGCTGCCGTACGGCGGTTCGTGCAGCACCAGGCGGGTGATCGGCAACCCGGCCGCGGCGGCACGCACCGCGAGTCCGGCGCCCGACGAATGCCCGTAGACCGCTGCCTTACCGCCCACCTCGGTGATCAAAGCGGCCAGGTCCTGCACCTCGCGTTCCGGGGCGTACGGCAGGGTGTCACCGCTTTCGCCACGGCCACGGCGGTCGTAGTTGATCACGGTGAACTGTTCGGCCAGCCGGGTGGCGAGGTCGTGCGTCATGGGTCGCGCGCAGAACATGCCGCTCACCACGATGACCGGTGTGCCGTCGCCGAATCGGTCGTAGGCGATACGGGTGCCGTCGGCGGAAGTCGCGAAGTCTGTCACTGGATTCCTTTCGGTCACCTGTGTAGACAGGCTGCGCGACGCAAACTCATCGGTGTCACGACAGGAACTCCTGTGCCGGGCCGAGCCACAGCGCGTAGACGAGGTCGGGTTCCAGTTCGCGTACCGCGCCGTAGCGAGCATGCGTCCGCCACCAGCGCGCGACAGATCGCGACGAGCCGCCTGTCCAGCTCCATCAGGTCGAGTCGGCCGTCGTCGACGGCGATCTGCAGCTGTCGTGCGGCGAGTTCGCGATCGGTGTCGCCGATCCGAACCGCGGTCAGTGCTGCGGAATTGTCCTGCGCGTCGGTCATCGGAGTGCTCCCCTTGATCGTCCTCAGAAATCCTACGACTCGGGTAGCGGTTCGATCGTGGCGAATTTCCGCTGCATGTCATAGCCGTGCGGTAAGACAGACGTATGGCCAGATGGCTGCTGCACGTCGATCTCGACCAGTTCCAGGCGGCGGTGGAGTTCCGCCGTCATCCGGAACTGCGCGGGTTGCCGGTCATCGTCGGCGGAAACGGCGACCCCAAGGAGCCGCGCAAGGTCGTGACCTGTGCGTCCTATCCGGCGCGCGCCTACGGTGTGCGCGCAGGGATGGCGCTGCGCAGCGCCGAGCGCAAATGTCCCGATGGGGTGTTCCTGCCGCTGGACATGGCCACCTACGAGGAGGCATCGGACGAGGTCATGTCACTGCTGCGGACCTTTCCCGGCCGGGTCGAGGTGTGGGGCTGGGACGAGGCATTCCTCGCCGCCGACACCGACGACCCGGAGCAGCTCGCTCGCGAAATCCGAAGCGCCATTGCCGAATTGGGCCTGACGTGCGCCATCGGCATCGGTGACAACAAGCTCACGGCCAAGCTGGCGACCGGATTCGCGAAGTCCTCGGGCAAATCGTCCGCCGCACCCGCGGATACCGACGGCGCGGCCGCGGGCATCTTCCGGCTCACCGCCGCGAACTGGGTCGAGGTGATGGCGCACCGGCCGACAAATGCCCTGTGGGGCATCGGAAATCGGATCGCCGCCCGCATGGCCGAGCTGGGTATCGAGACAGTCGCTGATCTGATGGCGGCGGACCGCCACCGCCTCGCCGCCGAATTCGGCCCCAACACCGGCCCCTATCTCTGGGTGCTCGGCCACGGCAAAGGCGACACGGACGTCACGACCGAGCCACGGGTTCCGGTGGGCCGCAGCAAATCCGAAACCTTCCCGCACGACCTCACCGACCCCGACGAGATCCGTGCCCAGGTCGCGCGACTGGCCACCGAGGTTGCCGAGGAGATGGCCGCAGCGGGTCGTATCAGCACCCGGGTCTCGGTCACCGTCCGCACCAAAACCTTCTACACCAGCAGCAAACAGGAAAAACTCCCCGAGTCGACCACGGACATCGCGCTGATCGTGGAAACCGCGCTCCGCATCATCGACCGCTTCGAGCTCGACCGCCCCATCCGCCTGCTCGGTGTTCGCCTGGAACTCGTCCCCGCCGGGTAGAGCCCTGGCTACCGCAGGTCCGTTTCGACCGTGAGATTCGCCCGAGCCGACCGGGACGCTCGTATGCTCATCGGCATGGAGTTCTGGGCGATGGTGGCACACGAAACGGATAGCGGGATCGTCCTGGAGCGGCAGCAGGTCACCGAGGATTTCCTCGGCGACGGCATCGTGACGATCAAGGTGCACTACTCGAGCGCGAACTACAAGGATGCGCTGGCGATCACCCCGGGCGCGAACGTGGTCCGGAACTATCCGATCGTGCCGGGCATCGACCTCGCCGGTGAGGTCGTGACCTCCGAGGACGACGACTTCGTCCCCGGTGATCTGGTCGTGGCGCACGGCTATGACATCGGCGTCTCACACCACGGTGGCTTCGCCGAATATGCGCGCGTGCCCGCCGAGTGGGTGGTCAAGCTCGACGGCCTCAACCCCCGCGAAGCCGCCGCCATCGGCACCGCAGGATTCACCGCGGCAGCGAGCGTGCAGGCCCTGCTCGACCGCGGCCTCACCCCCGACGCCGGCCCGATGCTGGTCACCGGCGCCACCGGCGGTGTCGGCAGCGTGGCCATCGACATCCTGTCCGGCCTCGGCTTCGAGGTGATCGCCTCCACCGGCAAGACGGATGCGGGCGACCTGCTCGCCGAACTCGGCGCCAACGAAGTGATCGGCCGCCTCCCCGAAGATCCGAATGCCAAGCTCCGCCCGCTGGCGAAGGCGCAGTGGGCCGGCGCCGTGGACAGCGTCGGCGGTAAGTCTCTCGCCTTCATCCTCAGCTCCATCGGCTATGGCGGTGCGGTCGCGGTCAGCGGCCTGACCGGCGGCTCCGACCTCCCCACCAGCGTCATGCCGTTCATCCTGCGCGGCATAGCCCTGATCGGCATCGACTCCGCCTACGTCCCCATCGACAAGCGCCGCGAGCTGTGGTCCTGGCTCGGCAACGAAATACGCCCCCAACACCTTTCCACCATCGAGCACTACGCCCCCATCACCGACGCCCCCAAGGTCCTGAGCTCGATCAAGAACGGCACCCACTCCGGCCGAACGGTCTTCGGCGTCGCAGGCGAATTCTGACGGACAGAACGCGGCCTCTTTCGAGAGTCACGGCGTGCGCCAGGGATCGACCAGTTCGATTCCGGCGCCGTGGAAGTTCTTGGTGTTGCGGGTGGTCAAGGTGGCACCACCAGGATCCACTGGATGTCCTGGGCGCTCGCGTTCAGATCCGCGGCCAGCGGCGGGACCGCGACGGCTAGGACGAAATTGTCGATGACCAGGACCAGCGTGCTGAGGCACAGCACGATCAGGATCCACCAGCGCCTCGGGTTGCGGGCTGCACTCGCGTCCATCGGAATCTCTCTCAACGGTGTTAAGTACGACGTTCTCGCATTGCGAACACTGTACGCACCATGATCTACTGTTCGCGACAGTGAACGTCGTGCGCTATGCTGGCGGCAACGAAAGGAGTCGACATGCCCGTCGAGAAGCAGCAGGTCGGATCGGTGTGGACGCGCCCGCGTCGTGGGCGGGAGCAGCCCGCGCTGACCAGAGAGCAGATCGTGGCCGAGGCTGTCGCGCTACTGGACGCCGAGGGCATGGACGCGCTAAGCATGCGCCGGCTGGGTGCCCGGCTCAACGCGGGAGCTACCTCGCTGTATCGACATGTCGCCAACCGAGACGAGCTCATCGAACTGGTCGTGGACGAGGTCTACGGCGAGATCCAGGTGCCCAAGATCGATGATCCGGCCAACTGGCGCGCGGCCACCGAGATGTGCGCGGGCAGCCTGCGCGCGATGATCCTGCGCCACCCGTGGATGGCTTCGACCCTCGGCCAGGTCGGGCTGTCCTACCTCGGCCCGAATGTCATGCGGCTCAACGACCGTATGCTGGCGCTCTTCGAGACGGGCGGTTTCCCGGCGGAGGAACGCAGTGACGCCATCGGCGCCGTCATCAGTTACGTCATCGGCATCGGAGTCAGCGAGGCCGCATGGCTGACCATGCTGGCCCGCAGCGGCCAGACCGAAGGGGAGTTCCTGGCCACCCTGCGGCCCGCCGCGGAGCAGGCCGCCCACGATTACCCGAGGTTGCAGCAGACAGACGCGAACGGCTCCTGGGACCAGGACCCCGCGGCCGCCAGGGACCGCCAATTCCAGTACGGACTCGATTGCATCCTGGACGGCCTGGAGAGACGGCGAAACGTCTGAGTTCGCTCGAACCTTCTGCGCGCCAAAATGTTCCGATATGGATCGGGTCGGCATGGGCCGATCACATCGGTCACCGTCGCAACCGATCGTTCGACCCGACACGGCGTGGCGGGCCGAACGACCGGCCGACTGGCTTCCGATCAGGCGGCGACAGTGACGGGATCTTCGGCGAACTGGGTGCGGTACAACTCGGCGTAGCGTCCCTCGGCAGCCAGCAGCTGAGTATGGTTGCCGCGCTCCACGATTCGGCCGTCCTCCAGCACCAGGATCTGGTCGGCGGCGCGGATGGTGGACAGGCGGTGTGCGATCACCAGCGCGGTCCGACCCTCCAATGCCTCCGAAAGGGCCTCCTGGACAGCGGCTTCCGAGGTGGAGTCCAGTGATGCGGTCGCCTCATCGAGGATCACCACGCGGGGCTGCTTCAGCAAAAGCCTGGCGATGGTGAGGCGTTGGCGTTCACCCCCGGACAGGCGGTAGCCGCGTTCACCGACCACGGTGTCCAGTCCGTCTTGCAGCGAGGTCACCAGATCGCGTAACCGGGCCCGCTCCAACGCATCCCACACTTCGGCCTCGGTGGCCTCGGGCCTGGCCAACAGCAAATTCGCGCGGATCGTGTCGTGGAACAGGTGGCCATCCTGGGTGACCAGGCCGACAGTCTCCCGGATCGAGGTGGTGGTCAGGTCGCGCACGTCGGCACCGTTCAGTCGCACCGCGCCGCCGTCCACGTCGTAGAGTCGGGAAACCAGCTGCGCGACAGTGGATTTCCCGGCACCCGAAGAGCCGACCAGGGCGACCAGCTGACCGGGTTCCGCGCGCAGTGACACATTGTGCAGGACCTCGACCCCGCCGCGCGTATCCAGCGTCGCGACGTCCTCCAGCGAGGCCAGCGAAACCTTGTCGGCGGCTGGGTAGCCGAAGGTGACGTTGTCCAACTCCACCGCGACCGGACCCGCGGGCACCGCGACCGCGTCGGGTGCGTCCTCGATCAGCGGCTTCAGATCGAGCACCTCGAAGACCCGCTCGAAGCTCACCAGTGCCGACATGATCTCCATCCGCGCGCTGGCCAGTGCGGTCAGCGGCGTGTAGAGCCTGGTCAGCAGCAGTGAGAGCGACACAACCGCGCCCGCGTCCAGCTGTCCGCGCAACGCGTACCAGCCGCCGAGTCCGTAGACCAGGGCGAGCGCCAGCGCCGAAACCAGGGTGAGCGAGGTGACGAACACGGTCTGCAGCATCGCGGTGCGCACCCCGATATCGCGCACCCGGCGGGCTCGCAGCGCGAACTCGTCGGATTCCTGCCGTGGTCGGCCGAACAGCTTGACCAGGGTCGCGCCGGGCGCGGAGAACCGCTCTGTCATCTGCGTGCTCATGGCCGCATTGAGGCCGGCCGCTTCGCGCTGCAAACTTGCCAGCCGATTTCCCATGCGGCGGGCCGGAATCACGAATACCGGCAGCAGCACCAGCGCAAGCAGTGTGATCTGCCAGGAGATCCGCATCATCACCGCGAGCGTGAGCGCGAGGGTCACCAGATTGGTCACCACGCCGGACAGGGTGTCGCTGAATGCGCGCTGCGCTCCGATCACATCACTGTTCAACCGACTGACCAGCGCGCCGGTGCGGGTCCGCGTAAAGAACGCCACCGGCATTTTCTGCACATGGTCGAACACCGCCGTGCGCAGATCCAGAATCAGGCCCTCACCGATCCGTGAGGACAGCCATCGAACCATCACGCCGAGCGCGGCATCGAAAACGGCAAGTCCGCCGATGACGAGCGCGAGAGTGACCACGATCCGCGGCGCGGCCCCACCGACGATGTCGTTGACCACCCGCCCGGCCAGCACCGGCGTCGCCACCGCCAACAGCGCGGACACCACACTGAACAAGAGGAACAGGCCGATCCGCCGCCGATGCGGCCCGGCGAACCGCAGAATCCGCTTGGCCGTAGCGAGCCGGAACGGCCGCTGCTCATCAGGCGCGTTCATTCGCCGATACATCTGGCTATACGCCACCGATTCGATGCTCACGTTCCAGCTTCCTCTCGCTCCCACCCCATCAAACTCCGGGCCACCGACACTAAGACCTCAACAGAGGTTCAGAGCAAGTCGATTCCTTCGCGGCCACCCGATTCCGCGCACGGCAGAACCGGACCGCGACCATCCAACCGGTCAGGCCGGCAACGCGCCGACATGCGAGCCGAGCCGGGTACGCGCAGAGCAAGACCGGCACCGAGCCCTCGCCCATCGACTCGTGGCGCTGCTCTGCGGCGCGGGCCGGCAGCGGCCGCCTTCCGTTGTGGGGCGTAGCGAACTGCGTGCCGACCGGTGCACGGCAGGTCGATCGGTCCGCCGCAATCGCACCTTAGGCTGGCGGGGTGATCGAGAACCGAATGGTGGAGGCGCTGCGGACCAGGATCCGCGGTGAGGTCGACGTGTCCGCGCGACGGCGTGCGGAGTACTCCTCGGATGCCTCGAACTATCGGGTGCTTCCGACCGCGGTGGTATTTCCTCGCGTCGAGGACGACGTGGTCGCGACCCTCGAATTCGCCAGGGACAACGGGTTGTCGGTGACGGCGCGGGGCGGGGGAACCTCGGTTGCGGGAAATGCGATCGGGCCGGGGGTGGTGCTGGACTTCAGCAGGCATATGAGTGCGATCCTGGAACTGGATCCGCAGCGGCGCCTGGCCAGGGTGCAACCGGGTGTTGTTCTTTCCGGGCTGCAGCGTCGGGCGGGTTCGCACGGAATGCGGTTCGGGCCCGATCCGTCGACCCAGAATCGGTGCACGCTCGGCGGCATGATCGGCAACAACGCGTGTGGGCCGCATGCGGTTGCGTGGGGACGGACCTCGGACAACGTGCGCGAGCTGCGTGTGCTCGATGGCACCGGCGCCGAGCACATCCTCGCGAACGACCTGTCGGTGCTCCCCGGACTGACCGAGTTCACCGGGGCCAATCTCGCGGTACTGCGCACCGACCTCGGCCGCTTCAACCGACAGGCCTCCGGATACGGGCTCGAACATCTACTGCCCGAGCGTGGTTCGGCGGTCGCGAAGTCGTTCGTCGGTACCGAGGGCACGTGTGGTCTGCTGCTGGAAGCGACGGTCGACCTGGTTGCGCTGCCGGGGGCGTCGGTGCTCACCGTGCTGGGATATCCCGATATAGCTACCGCCGCAGACGATGTCGCCGCGGTGATGGCGGGCAGCCCGATCGCGGTGGAGGGCATCGACACCCGACTGGTCGATATCGTTCGCGTGCACCGCGCCCGATCCGGTGGCATACCCGAATTGCCAAGGGGTGGTGCGTGGTTGTTCGTGGAAACCGCGGGCAGCAGCGCCGAAGAGGCGTACGCCGCCGCCGAACTGCTATGCGGATCGGTCGGTGCGCTCGACTCTCGAATCGTAACCGATCCCGTTGTCGCCGCAGCACTCTGGCGCATTCGTGCGGACGGCGCCGGATTGGCAGGCCGCACCCCCGACGGGCGGTCGGCCTGGCCGGGCTGGGAAGACGCCGCGGTACCCCCGCAGCACCTGGGCGCATACCTGCGTGACTTCGCCGCCTTGACCCGCGAGCACCGGGTGGACGGCCTGCTCTACGGCCACATCGGCGACGGTTGCATGCATGTGCGCCTCGACCTGCCGGTTGCCGATGCGCCGCAACGCTTCCGGGCCTTCCTGTTCGAAGCGGCCGAGCTCGTCGTGCGCTACGGCGGCTCACTGTCGGGTGAACACGGCGACGGGCGCGCCCGTTCGGAGCTGCTGTCGATCATGTACTCTTCGGCCGTGCTCGACGTATTCGCTGGATACAAAGCACTTTTCGATCCCAACAACGTGCTGAACCCGGGTGTTCTCGTGCAGCCGCGGCCGATCGACGCCGACCTACGGCTGGCCGGACTCACCCCGATCGTCGCAGCGCCCGGCTTCGCCTACCCGCACGACGACGGCGATATCGGCACGGCCGTGCACCGCTGCGTCGGAATCGGCAAGTGCCGCGCGGACACTCGGGCTTCCGGCGGATTCATGTGCCCGTCCTATCTGGCTACCGCGGACGAGAAGGACAGCACCCGCGGTCGCGCTCGGGTCCTGCAGGAGGTGGTGCGCGGCGCACTCCCTTGGTCGGCACCGGCCGTCGCCGAATCCCTCGATCTGTGCCTGTCTTGCAAGGCATGTCGCTCCGACTGCCCCGCCGGCGTCGACATGGCGACCTATAAGTCGGAGGCGCTCTACCAGCGCTATCGGCACCGTCTGCGTCCGATCGATCACTACGCGCTCGGCTGGTTGCCGCGCTGGCTGGCGGGCGCGACCCGCATGCCGCGAGCGGTCAACAGGATGGCCGACATCCCTTGGCTGCGCCGCATCGGACTGCGCGCCGCCGGAATCGACCCGCGCCGAGACATGCCCCGGCTCGCTGATCGCAGCTTCCGTCGGATCTGGCGCGACCTCGGTGCCGCCGCCGCGGCAAACCATGGATCATCGGACGAGCTCGGAAGCGCAATGCCGCAGGCTGGTCCGGCGGTTCGAGCACAGCCGGAGGCGTCGGTCAGCGGCGCGCCGACCGCAGAGCTACGCGGTCAGGCGCAGCTGACGGGTTCTGCCGAGGGTCGGCCGCTGTCCGGTGCCGATGGAGCGCGGGGGACCATGGATGCGCCACCCGAGGTGATGCTCTGGATCGACACCTTCACCGACGCGTTCGATCCCGAAATAGCCATCGCCGCAGTGCGATTGATCGAGTCGCTGGGCTACCGGGTGGTGATTCCGCGGCGGCGCGTGTGCTGTGGGCTCACCTGGATCAGCACCGGCCAACTCGATGGCGCGCGAGCGAAGCTGCGCGCGACCCTGGCCGAGTTCGATGCGCACGTGCGCGGCGGCGGCATCGTGGTCGGGCTGGAGCCCTCATGCACCGCGGTGCTGCGCTCGGATCTGCCGGAACTACTACCCGACGATCCCAGGTCGGCGACCACAGCCACGGCTGTACGCACGCTGGCGGAGTTCCTCGCCGAACACCCGGACTGGCGTCCACCGATCCGGCCGGGCCTATCGGTTGTGGTGCAACCGCATTGTCACCAACACGCGATTCTCGGATTCGACGCGGATCGCCGAGTAATTGCCGGAACCGGCGCAAATGTGACAGAGGTCACCGGATGCTGTGGACTCGCCGGAAACTTCGGAATGCAATCCGGCCATTACGACATTTCGGTCGCAGTTGCCGAGAATGGTCTATTACCTGCGTTACGGGACGCGACCGACGATTCGATCTTGATCGCAGACGGCTTCTCGTGTCGAACGCAAGCGGCGCAACTGGCCGGTCGCAGGAGCCTGCACCTGGTGCAGTTCGTGTTGGGCGAGTGAGGTTTTTGCGCACCCGCCGCGGCTTTCGCGGCGAGCGCACAATGCCGTCAGCTACCGAAGGGCAGCGTGCCGGGCGGAATATGGTAACCCGAGCTACCTGCGGAGACGCCGCCCCAGGCATTGAGCAACAAGTTGAGCAAATTGGTGATCATTTCTAAATCCTCCATCTTGGACTGCCGATCGTTTGCCAATCGGCACCAATATCGCCATTTTTGTTCGTCACATTACAAAATAGCGTGGACAGCGCTTATGCCGAATCGGCACCGGGCATTTTCGACGCTATTGTGATTCAGCTAACTCGTGGACCGCGGCCGATCGAGCGGTCCGGCGTACGGATGCCCGGCCCCGCCGCGCACAATGAACCGGTGCGCAAACAGACGGTCGAGCCGGAAGTGAGCCGAGCCGGGCTGACTCGAACGGTGACGGCCGATCGGCCCATCGACCTCGCGCACACCGTCGCACCCCTGTCGCGGGGTCGCGGCGACCCGTGTCACCAGGTGACCGCCGACGGCGCGCACTGGCGCGCATCGCGCATGCCGACCGGCCCGGTCACCTACCGGCTGGTGCAGTCGGACCACTGCTCGGTACGGGCGAAGGCGTGGGGACCGGGCGCCGCCGAGTTCCTCGATCGCCTCGACCACATGCTGTGCCTGGAGGAGGATCTCTCCGGGTTCGCTCCCGAACATCCGAAGGTCGCCGAAGCGCATCGTCGATTCCCGGGGCTCAGGATGCTGCGCACCGGCCTCGTCTTCGAGGCACTGGTGCCCGCGGTACTGGAACAGAAGGTGCATACCGCCTCCGCGCGTGCGTCCTGGCGAAAACTGGTGCGCCAGTTCGGCGATCCGGCGCCGGGTCCGGCGCCGGAGGGCATGCGGGTGCCCCCCGCCGCCGACACCTGGCGGTGCATCTCGTCTTGGACCTTCCATCGCGCCAACGTAGGTCCGCAACGTTCGCAAACCATCGTCCGGGCGGCCCGGCTGGCGGATGCGCTGGAAAGGGCGGCCGCGCACGATCCCGTCGAGGCCGCCCAGCGCCTGCGAACGGTGCCGGGCATCGGCGTCTGGACCGCCGCGGAGATCGCTCAACGCGCCTTCGGCGACGCGGATGCGTTGTCGGTCGGCGACTTCCACCTCGCCGCCATCGTCGGCTGGACGCTGCTCGGCCACCCGATCGACGACGACACCATGATCGAATACCTGGAACCCCTTCGCCCGCACCGCTATCGGACCGTCCGTCTGCTGGAGATCAGCGGCCAGGCGCACAAGCCGAAGTTCGGCCCACGCACCCCGCTCACCGACCACACCTGGCACTGACGGCAGCGACCGCCCGATACCCACGCGCGGGATCGTGTCGGCGGACGCGACCCAGCGCGTGGTCCGCGATCGCGCTCGGGTGGCGATCGAGGCACGGGGAAATCGGCGGTGCGAGGCGATCGGCAAGGGCACTGGCCGATCAGGGCGAGTAGTGCGGGAACACGGCGCGTGGATCGGCGCGGCACGCGAGCGGCGATCAGTACGGCAGCGCGCGCTCGTCCAGCACGCACTTGCCCGCTTCGACCAGCGTGGTCCGTGCGCGTCGACGGACCCGGCAGCGGTCGACGGTGCAGTCGATGTGCAATTGCATTGCGGCGTGGGCCTGGTTGGTCGTCATCATGCCCGGGTCGCGTCCGCAGATCAGGAGTCCGGCGACATGCATATTGAGATTGGGCAGTTGCATCAGGCGACCTCTGTCCGACGCCCGGCGGTCCGGAGTCGGCCCGGATGGCGTGCCGGGCGTTCGTCCCACCGCGATTGCCGGGCGGCCATGCCGACGGCCTCAAGGGCGGCGAGACCAACCTCGTCTACGAGCTCACCGACGGCATCGAGCAACGGTGGCACAACTTCAGCAACCCGCAGTGCGGCACCGGCTCGGGCACGGGTGCGTCCGGGCAGATAGCACACCACCCAGCGCTCCTGGCCTACGCTGCGCGCCCTATGCCGGGTCGAATCGCTGGTCATCAAGGACGACGCTATGACATGTACAGCCATGACTCCTCGTTCCTACGTGCGATTCAGTTGGGTGCCCGGAGGTTTCGCAAAAGGAGGGGAACGGCGCCTGCTCGGCTCCGGGCATACTTACAGCACACCATTGGAGCCGGCCCAGAGTGCCGTCCTTTGTGGATATCCAAAAGATTTGGGGCGAATTCCCAGCACGAAATCCAGCCGGGAGGGGAGGATTCTCCATAGTGGACGAAAGAGCCCTCTGCCCAAGCAAAGTCACGGGGAACCGAGCTTGTGGGTCGCCCCAAACCGCCCCTGGGTGAGCATCCGAGCACAGAACGGAGCGTGCTGTGTCAGCGAGTGCGGCAGGAGCGTCAACCAATTCGGCGAGTACCGATAGCGCCTCATCGACCCTACCCCGGCGCCAACTCGGCAGGTACCTACGAGATTGGCGCACCCAAGCAGGTATGACCATCGCCGAGGCCTCCAAGTTGATGGAGTGGGGCGCAAGTACCTTGCAGCGCTTGGAGAAAGGCCAGGCAGACCGCATCCGCACCATCGACATCCAGGAGCTCTGCCGCATCTACGGCATTCCCGACGAACTCGCCGACGGCCTCAAGGGCCTCGCCCAGCAGGCCGTGGTCAAGAGCTGGTGGCACGCCTACGGCGACCTCATCCCCGAAAGCTTCGACGTCTACGTCGGTTTGGAGGCATCCGCCCAACAACTCACCTCCTACCAGTCCGAACTGGTTCTCGGCCTGCTGCAGACCGCCGACTACGCCATGGCGCTCAATCGTCTCGGTTACCCGGAGGATTCGGACGCGGAGCTGGAACGGCGCGTCCAGCTCCGGTTGCAGCGCCAGGCGTTGATCACCAGGAAGGCATCGCCGGCCACCGTCGATGTGGTGCTACACGAGGCGGTCTTGCGCCGGGTGGTCGGTGGCGCCAAAGTGATGGCGGTGCAGCTAAGACATCTTGCCGATTTGAGTACCCGTAACAATGTTTCGCTGCGTATCCTGCCGTTCGCAGCCGGTGTTCCGCTCGGAGTTTCCACCGGTCCGTTCACGGTTCTGGAGTTCGGAACCGATGGCAAGGGCCAGCCGATCGACCCGCCGGTTGTCTACGCAGAGGGTTTCACCGGAGATCTCTACCTCGAAAGAGGTGCTGACGTGCGGCGGTATGATCGGGCCCACGAGTGCCTCCAGCGCAGCGCGCTGGATATTCAACCCAGTAGACATCTGTTGCGACAGGTAGCGAAGGAGTATGTGGCATGAGTATGGATCGCGCGGTGGTGCAAGAGCACGCGCAGCGGTGAAAGGATTGCGTAGAAGTGGCATTCCTCGGCAGCGGCCGGTTCGGCGTGCGCGACAGCAAGAACCCCGGCGGGCCCGCCCTGTTGCCCACCCCGGGAGAATGGGACGGCTTTACCGCATGCGTGGCGAGTGGCGAGTTCCGAAGGAGTCCGAATCATGAGCATCAATCGTGGCGCGAACGTCGATCTGACCGGCGCGGTCTGGCGCAAGGCAGGTAACGGTCCCGGCAACGACAGTGTGGAGGTCGCGCTACTGGAGGACGGGCATGTCGGCCTGCGTGACGGCAAGAATCCGGATGGCGACGTACTGATCTTCACCCCCGGCGAATGGGCCGCCTTCACTGCGGGTGTGCACGACGGCGAGTTCGACCGTCCGGAGTAGCCAGGCGGGCCCGGCGCGTACCTACCGGCCGGGCCGCGTACGACGTTGTTGATTACGAAACAGCAGAGTTTCGGCAACGGAACTGTGTTTACTTCGGTGAATTACCGGGTAGACAACAATTCGTGGACCGTGGGCTCAAGAGTACCCACCCCCGGTACAAGAAATTGCGGCCGGGCGATTGGGTGGAATGGCTGATCGTTGCGCTGCTTTTCGCGGTGTCGGCGGTGGGGGTGTTTGTCCTCACCGGCTCGTTGCTGTCGGCGCTGTTCGTCGGCGTGCTGGTGTGGGTTGTCGCACTCGGCGTAGTGGCAATGTTGTAGAGGTGCGCCGACCGGCTGGGTATCGACCCGGCCGGTCGTCACGGTCTCTCAGCGTCGAAACAGCTTGTTGCCCAACCAGACCAGCGGGTCGTACTTCTTGTCGGCGACCCGTTCCTTCATCGGAATCAGTGCGTTGTCGGTGATCTTGATGTGCTCCGGGCAGACCTCGGTGCAGCACTTGGTGATATTGCAGAGACCGAGGCCCTGCTCGTCCTGAGCGAGGTCACGGCGGTCGGCGACATCGAGCGGATGCATTTCCAGTTCGGCGATCCGCATCAGGAAGCGCGGCCCGGCGAAGGAGGCCTTGTTCTCCTCATGGTCACGCACCACGTGACAGGTGTTCTGGCACAGGAAGCATTCGATGCACTTGCGGAACTCCTGCGAGCGCTCCACATCGACCTGCTTCATCCGGTAGTCACCGGGCTTCAGATCCGCGGGCGGCGTGAAAGAGGGGATCTCCCTTGCCTTCTGATAGTTGAAGGACACATCGGTCACCAGGTCCCGGATCACCGGGAAGGTGCGCATCGGCGTGACGGTGATCAGTTCCTCCGGCTGGAAGGTCGACATCCGGGTCATGCACAGCAGCCCCGGCCGGCCGTTGACCTCGGCCGAGCACGATCCGCACTTGCCCGCCTTGCAGTTCCAGCGCACCGCGAGATCGGGCGCCTGGGTGGCCTGCAACCGGTGGATGATGTCGAGCACCACCTCGCCCTCGTTCACCTCGACGGTGAAGTCCTGCAGCTCGCCGCCGTCGTTGTCACCGCGCCACACGCGGAATTTGGCGTCGTAACCCATAGCTACGCCTCACCTTTCGTAGCCGATGCCGAACTGGCCGGATGGGCGGCGAGGTCGGCCGAGTTGTAATACTTTTCGAGCTCGGCCAGGTCGAAGAGCGCAAGCAGGTCGTTGCGCATCGGCACCTGTTGTTCCGGTGTGACACGCACCGCCGGGACCGCCTCGGCCGCGTCGGCAGGATCGATCGAACAGACCAGCAGCTTGTTTCGCCAGTCGGCATCCATCGCGGGATGGTCGTCGCGGGTATGCCCGCCTCGACTCTCGGTGCGCAGCAGCGCCGCCTGCGCGACACATTCGCTGACCAACAGCATGTTGCGCAGGTCTAGGGCCAGATGCCAGCCCGGATTGAACTGCCGGTGCCCTTCCACCAGTACACCGGCGAAGCGGGTGCGCAGCTCCGCGAGCCGCTCGATGGCCTGCTGCAGTTCATGTTCCTTGCGGATGATGCCGACCAGGTCGTTCATCGCCTGCTGCAGGTCGGTGTGCAGGGTGTACGGGTTCTCCCCCGCGCCGTCGGCGGGCGGATCGAACGGCGCCACCGCGGCTTTCGCCGCCGCGTCCAGATCGGGGTCGGCAACAGTAGGCCGCTCGGCGAGTTGCTCGACATAGTTCGCCGCACCCATTCCGGCCCGGCGACCGAAGACCAGCAGGTCCGACAGCGAGTTGCCGCCGAGCCGGTTCGAGCCGTGCATGCCGCCTGAGCACTCGCCCGCGGCGAACAGACCAGGCACCGTCGCGGCACCGGTGCCCGGATCGACCTCGATGCCGCCCATGACGTAGTGACACGTCGGGCCGACCTCCATCGGCTCCTTCGTAATATCCACGTCGGCAAGCTCTTTGAACTGGTGGTGCATCGAGGGCAGCCGCCGCCGGATCTCCTCGGCGGGCAGCCGGGAGGCGATATCCAGGTACACACCACCGTGTTCGGTGCCGCGACCCGCCTTCACCTCGGAGTTGATCGCGCGGGCGACCTCGTCACGCGGCAGTAGGTCGGGTGTGCGGCGCGCGGAATCGTTGTCGCGCAACCACTGATCGGCCTCGTCCTCGGTTTCGGCGTACTGTCCCTTGAAGACCTGCGGGATGTAGTCGAACATGAACCGCTCGCCCTCGGAGTTCTTGAGCACTCCGCCGTCGCCGCGAACGCCCTCGGTGACCAGGATGCCCTTCACACTCGGCGGCCAGACCATGCCGGTCGGATGGAATTGCAGGAACTCCATATTGATCAGCGTCGCCCCGGCGCGCAGCGCCAGAGCGTGGCCGTCTCCGGTGTACTCCCAGGAATTCGAGGTCACCTTGTAGGACTTGCCGATTCCGCCGGTGGCGAGTACCACGGCGGGCGCCTCGAACAGCACGAACCGCCCGGATTCACGCCAGTAGCCGAATGCTCCGGCGATGCGATCGCCGTCCTTGAGCAACTCAGTGACCGTACACTCGTGAAAGACCCTGATGCGCGACTCGTAGTCGCCGCTCTCCGCGAAATCCTCCTGCTGCAGCGAGACGATCTTCTGCTGCATGGTTCGGATGATCTCCAGCCCGGTGCGGTCGCCGACGTGCGCCAGCCGCGGGTAGGTGTGGCCGCCGAAGTTGCGCTGGCTGATTCGGCCGTCTGCGGTCCGATCGAACAGCGCCCCATAGGTTTCCAGCTCCCACACCCGGTCGGGCGCCTCTTGGGCGTGCAGTTCGGCCATGCGCCAGTTGTTGAGGAACTTGCCACCGCGCATGGTGTCCTTGAAATGGGTTTGCCAGTTGTCCTTTTCGTTGGCATTGCCCATCGAGGCGGCGCAGCCGCCCTCGGCCATCACAGTGTGCGCCTTGCCGAACAACGACTTGCACACCACCGCAACGGAAAGGCCGTGTTCCCTTGCTTCGATTACCGCGCGCAGTCCGGCGCCACCGGCACCGATAACGACGACGTCGTACTTGTGCCGTTCTACTTCTGGCATGGCCGCGAATACTCCTTCAGTTGATGAACCGCAGGTCCGAAATCGTGTCGCTGGCAACCAACATCACGTAGAAGTCGGTCAGCACCAGGGTGCCGAGAGTGGTCCAGGCCAGCGCCATATGGCGGGTGTTCAGCTTGGAGACCTGGGTCCAGAACCAGTACCGCACCGGATGTGCGGAGAAGTGCTTGAGTCGTCCGCCCGCAATGTGCCTGCAGGAGTGGCACGACAGGGTGTACGCCCACAGCAGGATCACGTTGACCAGCAGCACGATATTGCCGAGGCCGAATCCGAAGCCGCCGGTCTTGCCATGGAAGGCCATGACCGCGTCATAGGTATTGATCAGCGAAACGACAATGGCCACATAGAAGAAGTAGCGGTGCACGTTCTGGATGATCAGCGGCAGCCGGGTCTCGCCGGTATACTTGGCGTGCGGCTCGGCGACGGCGCAGGCGGGCGGGGAGAACCAGACCGCGCGGTAGTACGCCTTGCGGTAGTAGTAGCAGGTCAGCCGGAAGCCGAGCAGGAACGGCAGCACGACGAACCCGAGCGGCAGGATCGCGGGCAGGTCGCCGAACGGCGTACCGAAATGGCTCGAACCCTCCACGCACGAGGTGCTCAGGCACGGCGAGTAGAACGGCGTCAGGTAGTGGTAATCCGGGACCCAATATGCCGTTCGCGCGTACGATCTGATGGTCGCGTAGATGATGAACGCGGCCAGGCCGAGCACGGTGACGAGCGGTGGTACCCACCATCGGTCGGTGCGTAGCGTGCGCTCCGAGATCCGGGCCCTGGTCTTGCTGAAGACGCCTGTCCCCGTTTCCGGGGCGACGGTCGGTGCGGCACTCACGGGTGGATGCCTCGCTGATCTGCTGTGCGGGTGGTCATAGTTACCTCCGCAATCGAATGTGATGCTGAGCACCATACGACACCTCCGCTTTCGCGTGAGGAGGGTCCCGGCCATACAGACCCGTCGTATTGCCCGTGATTTGCGCCACATTGCTGGACGTGTCAGTGGGTTGCGGTCGACAGCGAACGGCCCGCAAACCACTGAACTCGGGTCGAACAGCAGGTGATTCGGGTGGTCGGGAAAGGAAACCTCGGGTCGAAATTATTGGGCTGCCGGTCGTGACACAAACTGTGGTGACCTTTCCTCGAGATTTACCCCGCTGACATGCGCTGATGCGTGCGTGGTCGGGGAAGGAGCAACCTCATGAGAAGAGCCGCGACAGTGGCGCCGGTCCGTACTCCGAGCGGAGTCGACGGTGGCGCGTTATCCGGGATGCCGCCGGAATGGCTTGCCTCGACCGTCCTCTCTGCGGTCATCGACCGGTCCGGAATCGACCCGATCCGCATCGAGGATGTCGCCATGGCCCGCGTCGATGGTGGCCGGGCCAGTGCGCAGGAGCTGAGCAGGCCGGCCGCGCGCGGCGTCGGGCTGCCGTTCGCGGTGCCGGGTTTCCTGACCCGATCACCGCTGCGGCAGCGGCCTGCAAGCGGTGATCACCGCGGCGATGATGGTGCGGACCGGTTCGGCCGACGTGGTGGTCGCGGGCGGCGTGGAATGCGCGGCCGACGAACTCGGCCTCTCCCCCATGGCCTGCCTGCGGATCATGACCACGACTCTGCACGAACTGGCACGCACCAAGGGCGCCTACGGATTGGAAGCGATTGCACTCGGCCACGATCACGGCATCGCGGCCCTGTTCGAATCAGCCAGTACGACCCGCTCGCCGTCACACGCCGCGGCGCCGTTTCCACGGCATCCGCCGAACCGTCGCTCGGGCCGACACCGCGCCTGAGAGCTACTTCGTCCGGGGGCGGGAGTGGAAGCCGAGACCCTCGTCCTGCGCGCCCATCCACGCGGCTTCGTCGGACTTGCTGTCCGGGACGTAGATAGTGTCCTCGGGGCGGCGGGTGACCTCCGGCGGCGGCGACTGCTCGAGCTCGTCGGCATCGATGACGAGCCGCTCGAGGTCGTTTTCCAACCGTCGCACCATGTTTGCGTCGCCGTAGTGGGAGCGCAGTACGCCGATGGATTGCCGGAGCTGGCCGACCGCGTAGCGGAGTTCCGCGATATCGCTGCGTGTCATCGTTACCTCCTGTGTTCCTTGGCGGACATACGAACTCGGTGCACATCGGCGATCCATGGTCGGCCTCGGAACATGCAACACCAAGCTGTGTGACTCACCACACAACGTGATCTCCAACACAGTACGTGAGGAATCGTGATTTGGCTCGTCGACCTCGATTGCGGCGGTTCGCCTGAATGTTGCTAGAAGTCTCAGCAGGCCGCGGCGTACTCCGGACCCTGTCCACGCATGCCCGCGAAGACCCGGTCGACGAGTCCGACGATGGACAGCGCCACCTCCTCGGCGCGCTCCAGGATCACGCTGTGACCAGCGCCCTCGACGCGCACCAGCTCCGATCCGGCCAGCTGCGAGGCGAGCACCACCGAATGTGCGAACGGCACGACGATGTCCGCCGAGCCCGCGAGCACGAGTGCCGGGATCGTGCCGAGCCGGTGCAGCGTCGCGGTTTCGTCGAAGCTGATCAGCGACGGGAGGAAGCTCGACATGGTGAGCATGGGCGTGTCGTTGAGCATGGCCGTGGCCCACCGCGACCATCCGCGGATCGACCTTCCTGGTGCCGAAATTCGCCTCACGAATGATTGGCTCGCAGATCCGGCGCGACAGGCGCTTGGATGCCTGCATAACCCGGGGCGCGCGCAACACCGCCACCTGCAGCGAGCTCACCGCACGCCGATGCAGGAAGCGGCCTAGCCCCACCTCGGTGATGCCATTGGCCGCGCCCGCGATCAGACCGACCCCGACCACGCGGGTGCCGACGGCCTGGGGGAACAGTCGGGCGTAAGCCAGGGTGACCATGGCGCCCATCGAATGTCCGACCAGGACGATCGGCCCGGTCGGCACGACCGCGCGCAGTACCGCGTCGAGGTCGTGTCCGAGCTGGTCGATGGTGTAGCTGGACGGATCGGCCACGCCCGATTCGCCGTGGCCGCGATGGTCGTAGAAGACCATCCGGGTATCTGGTCCCCATTGGCGCAACAGTTGGTCGCGCAGGAAGGACCAGGATTCGGTGCGCAGGCAGTGACCGTGCACGAAAACTACGGTCAGGGATGCGTCGTCGGCCCCGACGGTGCGGACCGAAATCGGGATGCCGTCGTCGGCCGACACCGTGACACGGTGGCCGTCGTAATCGGCGGCGAAGCGGGCGATGGTCGTGTTCTCCTGGGGTCTGGCTGCTGGTCACCCTGGACGGAGCGTTCTTGCCCGGTTGTCGATAGTTATTTCCGCGACGTTAACGGCTCATAGCTGCCGTTATGTACACGACGCGTAACTGACGCAGGTCATCGATCTCGGTGCTCGTCCGACCGCCTTGTCCGGAAAATCTAAGAAACAGTAGGTCAAACACTAGATTCGACTAGATAGTCATGATCAACCGCTTCGGTCGCCAACTATTGTCTCATCTATGTAATTTCCTAGAGTCAGTTAGATTTTGTTGGTGGATGGCCGTCACGCGCTTGCCGTCAAATCTGCCGATATCTAGTATTTTCCCGATACGTTTGCAGACACGCCGATCGGCCGCACGCGGTGTCAGCGTGCGGCCGACCAACGGGGGTTCTTCCCGACGACCCCTATGTGCCCGCGTGCGTGCGGGTGGACGGCAGGAAGGGCCGCAGCAGATTGGCCTCGGTCGACGGACCGACCTGCCATTCCGCGATCCACGGGCCGGTGCCCTCGCTCGGATCCAGCACGCCCTCCTCCAGCCAGCTATAACGACCGTCGAGGACGCCGCGGGTGAGCGTGCGGTCGTCATCGTCGGTGTTGTCCCACAGTGCGTCGAACAGCTTGCGCACCCGGACCCGCGACTGCCTGCAGAAGGTGTCGGCGAGCTCCTCGGCCGCCGCTGCCTCGGGTGCGCCCGCGGCGCGCAGCGCCTGGGCCCGCACGCAGGCGGCCGACATCGCGAACAGCTCGGCGCCGACGTCGACGATCCGGCCGAGGAAGTTCTGGCGGTACTCCAGGCCCGCCTGCCAGCGGCCCATCGCGTACATCAGCGACCTGGCCTGCTTGCGCGAGCTGCGCTCGATGAAGCGCAGATGCCGTGCCAGCGACCCGAATTCGGCGTAGGTGGTCGGCACGGTGCCTGCGCCGACCGCGAGCTGCGGGAACCACTTGGCATAGAACCCGGTCGCGCCGACGGCGGCCTTCGCCTTGGCCTTGAACTCGGCATTGCGGTCCACCAGCGCGCCGGCGGCGGACATGTGCGCGTCGGCCATCTCCCTGGCGATCAGCAGCCGCATGATCTCGCTGGAACCCTCGAAGATCCGATTGATCCGCAGATCGCGCAACAGTTGCTCCGCGGCGACCGCGCGTTCGCCGCGGGCTTGCAGCGAGGCGGCCGTCTCGTAGCCGCGGCCGCCGCGGACTTGCACCAGTTCGTCGGCGATCTGGCAGCTCATTTCGCTGGCCCAGAGTTTGGCGAGTGCCGCCTCGATCCGGATGTCGTTGCGGCCCTCATCGCACATGGCCGCCGAAAGGTCCAGTGCCGCTTCGAGTGCGTAGGTGGTGGCCGCGATGAAGGAGATCTTCTCGCCGACCGCCGCATGCTCGCCGACCGGCCTGCCCCACTGCACCCGCTGCGTGCTCCACTCCCGCACGATCTTCAGCGACCACTTCGACGCCGCGGTGCACAGCGCCGGGATGGCGAGCCGACCGGCGTTCAGCGTGGTGAGCGCGATCTTCAGGCCGTCGCCCTCGCGACCGATGAGGTTGCGCTTGGGCACCCTGACGTTGTGCATCCTGGTCACGCCGTTCTCGATGCCGCGCAGACCCATGAACGAGTTGCGCCGCTCCACCGTGATGCCCGGCGAATCGGCCTCGACGACGAACGCTGAGATGCCGCCGCGATGGCCCTCGCGCTTGGGTACCCGCGCCATCACCACTAGCAGTTCGGCGACCACGCCATTGGTGGTCCACAGCTTCACGCCGTTGAGTTCGTAGGCCTCTCCGTCCTCCGTCGGGGTGGCGGAGCTGGCCATCCGGGCAGGGTCGGAGCCGACATCGGGTTCGGTGAGCAGGAAGGCGCTGACCGCACCTGCGGCGCAACGGGGCAGGAATTCGGCCTTCTGCTCGGCGGTGCCCGCCAGCTTCAGCGGCTCGGGTACGCCGATGGACTGATGCGCGGAAAGCAGCACACCGAGGCTGGGGTGTGCCGAGCCGACTAGCATCAGCGCTCGGTTGTAGCCGAATTGGGAAAGGCCCTGGCCACCATAGGATTCCGGAATCTTCAGGCCGAAGCAGCCCAGTTCGGCGAGGCCCTTGACGTACTCGTCCGGAATGCGCGATTCGGTCTCGATCACGGCGCCGTCGATCGTTTCGCAGAACGGACGCAGCTTGGCCAGATATGCCTCGGTGCGTGCGGCGTCGTCCGGGCCGGGCTGCGGGTACGGGTGGATCAGATCCAGCCGGAACCGTCCGAGAAACATCTCCTTGGCAAACGATGGTTTGGCCCAACTGGTTTCGCGGGATTCCTCGACCAGTGCGCGGGCCTGTTCTTCGGTGGCGTCGACTTTCGCGGCAGTCGCCATGATGTCCTCCTCGGGCGTGATCAGGATCACATTCGAGTGTAGGAACTTTAGTTACCCGCCGGTAGGTCTACTGGTCCAGAGATTTCTAGAGTTTTCTAAGGATCTTGTTATAGCAAATATGCAGCAATCAGACGGTTCGCAGATAACGCCCGAAATGCGGCACGGTGAAGCCGATGGTGCCCCGTTCGGCCGAATAGATCAGGCCCTTCTTAATGAGTCCGTCGCGGGCCGGGGACAGCGAGGCGGGCTTGCGGCCGAGTTCGGCGGCGACCGCCGAGGTGGCCACCGGTCCGTCGTCGCCCGCCAAGTCCGCCATTGCGCGCATGTATTCGCGCTCGGCGGGGGTTGCTCGTTCGTAGCGGGAACCGAAGAAGCCGACGGCCAGTTCCTCCTCGGCGGTCGGCGCGGCTACCTCGACGTCCTCGACATTGATCGGGCTCTCCGGGGCCTGGTCCCAGGCCGCCTTGCCGTAGGCCTGCACGAAGTACGGATAGCCGTCGGCCTTGTAGTACAGGGCATCCAGGGCCTCGTCGGTGAACTTCACTTCCTCGCGTTCGGCCGGCGCGATGAGCGCCTGGTCCGCGGAATCGCGATCGAGCCGATCGATGCGGTGATAACTGAACAATCGCTCCGAGTAGCTCTTCGACGCGGATAACACCGCGGGTAGGTGCGGCAGCCCGGCGCCGACCACGATGAGCGGCGCGGCGTCCTGGCTCAATTCGTGACAGGCGCCGCAGATGGCGGAGATATCGGCGGGACCCAGATCCTGCATCTCGTCGATGAAGATCGCGATACCGACACCGATGTCGCTGGCCAGCGCGGCGGCCTCCTTGAGCAGCTCGATCAGATCGATCTCGATATCGCCGGAATCGGCGCGACCGGTCACCGCGGGCACGTCGATGCCGGGTTGCCAACGTTCCCGCATGCCCTTGTCCGCGGTGGAGCGCAGTGCGAAAGCCTTGAGGATACCGAGGAAGTCGTCGACCCGCTCCGGATTGCGGTGTGCCATGGCGATGGCGCGGACCGCCATGTGCAGCGCGGAGGAGAGCGGACGCCGCAGCTCCTGATCCGGCCGCGCCTCGATTTTGCCGGTGCCCCAACCGCGAGAGATGGCGGCGGAGCGAAGTTGGTTGAGCAACACCGTTTTTCCGACGCCGCGCAGTCCGGTTAGCATGACGCTGCGCTCGGGCCGACCGCGCGCGATGCGTTCCAGCACGATATCGAAAGCGGTGAGTTGCTTGTCGCGCCCGGCTAATTCGGGTGGGCGCTGTCCGGCTCCGGGAGCATACGGATTCCGCACGGGGTCCATGCCCACACACCGTAGCGCGTGTTGTCATCCGATTCTGCGCTTATCTACGGTGTGTCCTAGATACGGCTAGCTGAGTCTGGCGCATTCTTGATATTGCACTTTTGCTATCGCTACGGAAATCTCTACGCTGATGGCGGTTCGGCGAACGGTCAGTGCGGGAATGGAGGGGCATGTCCGAGGAATCCACCCCCACGACCACCGCGGAGGTGGTCGAGTCCTGGAACGTTCCGGCCGGGGCGACGGCAGCCGGACGAATCCGCTCCAACATCCTGGTCGCGATCGAGCGCGGCTACGACGATCCGCAGCTGGTGGCGGATCTAGCGGTCGGACCGCTGGTGATGGCGCTCGGTCAGCTGGAGGTCGGCCTTGCCGTCGCGCAGCGCCGCATAGAAGAGCTCGAGCGGGCATTGGCCGCACGCTCCGGTGACGACAACCGTTCCTGACTGCGCTCTAACAGATCCGGGCCCGACTCTCGATTGGGTAACGAAGCCGAAATTACCGATATCGTGTCGTGATCACTCGGGCGTGTCGCCATTTCGGCCGCTCGTCCTGCGGATTTGTCGGCGCTCGAAAACACCCTGGCCCGTGCGCTGGACAACACCGCGCCCGCATCGTAATCTCTTCGTGACTTCATGGAGTCTGTCGCTTCGTAAGAGAAACGGCGCCAAGGAGTCGCCGCCTAATCGGCTGTCGAGGCCAGAAACTCTCGGCTGTCGTGCCGGGGACCCACAGGTTCGTCTGGGGTTAATCTTCACAGGCCGTTTCGGTCGGTGAAGTAGGGCCGATCTCCGTGCCCGAGCCCGTCAGCTAACTCGGTCGGCGGGAGAGCACGAAGATCGGAGACTCGGTGGGTAAACACAGCATGCAACGGGATTCTCGGCTACCGAATTCCGTGAAGGGTGCCCTCGTCATGGGCGCGGTGGCCGCATCGACAGGTGCGATGCCCGCGATCCCAGCGATGGCCGCCACCATCAATATCCCAGGCATCGGCGACTTCGATGTCCCGGTTCCGCAAGGATATGAGCAGCCGGTTCAGCAGCTCAATCAGCAAATCCAGCAGGCCCTCTCGACCGTTCCCGCGGCGCCACAGGCCCCACAGGCCCCGTTGGGCATACCGCAGTTCGGCATGCCGAACTTGCAGGGCATGTTCCAGGCCCCGTTCCAAGCCCCCCAGAACACCCCTGCGGACATCGCGCTGGACGCGGCCAAGACCAAGGTCGGCGCCATGTACTCCTGGGGCGCCGCCGGGCCGTACAACTTCGACTGCTCGGGTCTGGTCCAATGGGCCTACCGTCAGGCCGGAGTCGAGCTGCCGCGCACCAGCTTCGAGCAGTCGCACGTCGGTGCTCCGGTGGCCTTCGAGAACCTGCAGCCCGGTGACATCGTCGTGACGAACGGCGGCGGTCACGTCGGGATGTACGCGGGCGACGGCAAGCTGCTGAACGCAGTCCAGTCAGGCGAGCCGGTGACTTACACCCCGCTGCGCCCCGACATGATTGTGACGGCGCGCCGAATCGCCTAGTACGTCGGTATCGTCGAACGGGTGGCAACCGCCCAATCTGGTACCCAGAACACCGCGACACAGGCCCGCGTCGATTCATGGACATGGGCTGTGCGCTTATTCAAGACGAGAACCGCGGCTGCTGAAGCCTGCCGCGGCGGGCACGTCCGCGTCAATGGCGCCGCGGCCAAACCTGCCCAGCCCGTACGCCCCGGTGACGAGGTTCGTCTCCGCGCCGGGGGCATCGAGCGCATCGTGATCGTCGAGCGGATCGTGACCAAGCGTGTCGGTCCTCCGATTGCCGCACAGTGTCTGATCGACCGCAGCCCTCCGCCGCCGTCGCGCGAGATTCTCGCGACGATGCCGCGCCGCGACCGGGGTTCCGGGCGGCCCACAAAACGTGAGCGCCGGGAAACCGATCGTCTACTCGGTCGCACCGACGACTGAGCCGGTCCTGCTCGCCGAATTCTGATTGCGCCGAGTGTTGCGCAGATCTCCTTTGCTGATTTGGCGTCGCCGATTCTCGACTCGCGCCGAACTTCTAGTACTGCGCAGTCGGTTTCGTTCCGCATGCCGCTATCCGGCTCGCCGCGAGGGCGGCTGCCGCGATGGTGCACAGCGCACCGAGCATCAAGGCCGACGCTTCTCCGGGCACCAGCACCTGCAGTTGGGTGCCAACGGTGACCGTGGCTACCGGAACGCCGATCTGCGCCGCCGCGAGTGCGCCGAAGGCGATCGGTTGGCCGACGGCTCGCGTTGTCAGATGCACGAGGACGGCGCCGGCGCCGAGCAGCAGACCGAGCCCGATGAGCTTCGGGTGGTCACCGAACTCACGCAGGTCGAGTCGCGCTCCGAGCCAGACGAAGAACAGCGGACCCAGAAATCCGTCATTGATCGCGAAGAGTTGGCGGGCGACTCGGCGCGGCTCCCCGATTCCGGCGACCGCGAGCCCGGTGGCGAAGCCCGCCAACATGATCGACACGTGGGTTTGGGTGGCCACCGCGCACAGCGCGAACAGCACTGCGAGGCTGACGCGCAGTTCGAGTGCGAAGGAGCGGTCCTCGGATAGCCGATGTGCGCGGCGGCGCGCACCCGACCGCTCGAGCTGACGCAAGACGAGGAACAACACCGTCGCACCCGCGGCGACCGCGACGGCGCCGAGCGCCGCGCGCGCGGCGTTGCCCGGGTCGATGACCAACGGCAAGGCAATCACACACGCGGTGTCCGCGATAGCGACCTGGGCGGTCAAGGCGAGCACCAGTTTCCCCTGCATTCCGAGTGCGTCGATGATCGGCAGCACCAGCGCCGCGGAGGAGGACGCCATCAGCACCGCGTAGACCGCACCGTGTCCGGTGCCGAACCAGTGGGCCAGGCCGAAACCGGCTGCCGAAGCGAGCAATCCGACGAGCACCGCGCCGAGCGCACCTACCCCGAGCGCGGAGCGCACGGCCGGATCGCGCACCGGGACATGGGTTCCCGCGACGAACATCACCACCGCGAAACCCATATCCGCGAGGAAGGCGAATATCGGATCGGAGGTGTGCAGCATCCCGAAACCGGTGGCGCCGAAGATGATTCCTGCGATCAGTTCGCCCAGGATCACCGGCACATGCCAGGACTTCCGCAGTGCGAGAATCGGTCCGCACAGGCTGAGCGCGATAACCAGGGCGAGGGTGGAGAACGTCACGGCTGGGCGGCGATTTTCGCTGGGATGGCGATGTTCTCGTCGGCCCAATGGATCGCGCACACCCGGTGGTAACCGTCGGCGATCACCAACGGCAGGCCGGTGCGGAAATCACCGCGAACCAGAAGGATCGGCGAGAGCGCCTTGCCGTTATTGATCTTGATCAGATCGCGGCGGACGTGCGGGTTCTCGGCGCTGAGCAGCTCGAGCTGGGCGGCGCGCAGGATATCCTTGGCCTTCTTGTGCACGATCGGTGCGTCGCGCAGGTTCGCGACCACCGCGTCGACGATCTCCGGCTCGGCCAGCAGTTCGAGATAGTCCGCGGCCGCGGGGTAGTCGTGTTCGTCGAGGTGGTCTTTCCAGGTCACAGCAATGATTTCGGTCGCCATGCCGCCCATCATCGCCGCCGGGGTACCCGATCAGGGGGATTCACGTGGTGTTTCGGGCCCCGAGCCGTATCTCCCATACGGCAACCGCAGGCCGACCGCGGCCAGATGAGGTAGGCGACCCGCGCCGTACATGGCCCGGCATTCGCCGCGGCGCAGCTTGCCGCTGGAGGTCTTGGGGATGCGGCCCGGTTCGACCAGAACCACCGCGCCCGGCATCACTTCGTGCGTGGTGGCGATGGCGGTGCGGATTCGGCGGGCGAGCGCGGCCAGTTCCTCGGCCGCGTTGGTGTCCGTGGTTACCAGTTCGGCGACCACCACGAGGTCCTCGCGGCTGCCGTCATCGTGGCCGAAGGCGGTGACGTGTCCGGTGCGTATCTCGGGTGCGCAGGTCGTCACCGTCGTCTCGATATCGGCCGGGTAGTGATTGCGGCCGTCGATGACGATGAGGTCGTCGAGTCGGCCCGCGATGTAGAGCTGTCCCTCGTACCAGAAGCCGAGATCTCCGGTGCGCAACCAGGATTCCGAGCTGCCGGGCAGGGTGGCGCCGAAGCTCGCCGAGGTGGTGACCGGATTCTCGTAGTAGCCCGCACCGACATTGCGTCCCGCAACCCAGATTTCGCCCACCGTTGCCGCCGCGACCTCGATCCGCTCAACCGGATCGACCAGGGCGACCTGCTGCAGGGCGGGTGCACCGCAGCCGACGAGGTGGACCCCTTCCGATGCCACGATCGCACGGCCCTGCGCCAAAACTCCACGATCGAAGCGCCGGGCGACGGGTTCGTTTTCGGGGGCGCAGATGGTCACCGATAAGGTCGCCTCGGCCAGCCCGTATCCCGGTACATGGGCGTGGTGGCGGAAGCCTTGGGCGGCAAAGGTTTCGGTGAACTCCGCCAGCGCCTCGGCGCGGATCGGTTCGGCGCCGTTGAGTATCGCGTCGAGATTCGACAGGTCCAGTCCGGTCCGCTCCTCGGATGTTGTCCCCGAGACTGCCAGGGCCAGACCGAAATTGGGGCCGCCGGTGGTGCCGGCCCGATAGTCGCTGCAGGCGCGCAGCCAGCGAATGGGTCGTTTCACGAACTCCGCCGGGGCTAGCGTCACGCCGTGCACTCCCGAGTACAGCGGCAGCGAGAGGGCGAGCACGAGGCCCATATCGTGGAAGAAGGGCAGCCACGTGACGATCGACTTGTTCCGTACCGAGGGCACCGCGGTCCACAATTGATCCAGTGCTGCGGCGAGATTCGCGTGCGTGACCTCGACTCCCTTGGGCGCCTTGGTGGATCCCGAGGTGTACTGCAGATAGGCGAGGTCTGTTCGGAGGGTGTCGATTACCGGTTCCGCGACGGCCGACGGCCGGCCGGCGACATCCGGCGGGAGCTCGAGCACGCGGCCGAGCGCCGAGCCGAACAGTTCGGCGGTGGTGTGGTCCGCCGCCGAAATGAGGCCGAGCGAGGGCAGGGCGTCGTCCAGTACGCTGTCGAGCCGGGCTCGATTGCGCGTGCCCGTCGCCGGAAAAAGCGGGACGGCAACGCGATTGCTGTAGAGGCAGGCGAGGAAGGCCACCACATAGTCGATGCCGTGGCCGCACAGAATCGCGACCCGGTCACCCGGGTCGGTGGCCGCTCTGAGCTGCTGCGCGAGCGTGCCTGCGGCTCTGTGCAGTTGGGCATAGCTCATCGTGACCGGCACACATTCGCCGGCGCGATACCGCAATTCGGTGTACGCGTCAGCATCGGGCTTGATCCTGGCCCATTCATCGACCCGGGCGGCTAGCACGTTGCGCGGCAGTGTGGTCTTCGGCGGTATCACGGAGTCTCACCGGAGTTCGCCGCCGCGACCCGTTCGGCAAGCGCTGCGCCGAGCGCGGTGATGGTGGGATGTCGGAAGAGCTCGGCGGTAGATAGCCGGATATCGAGCCGGGCTTCGAGGTTGCGGCGCATCTCTATGCCGAGCAACGAGCTGAGGCCCAGTTCGTTGAAATCGGCTGTTGGATCGAGGTGTTCGGGCGCCAGGTCGAGAGTGGCGGCGAGAACCGTGCGGATGGTCGCGGTGAGTGGTTCGGTCTCGCTGACCCCGTCGATTGCCGTCGGGCTCGAAGTTGTCGTGCCCTGATCAGCGCTGCTGGACGGTGCCGCGGCACGGCCATCGGTCGGTACATCATTGTGCGCGAGGAGATTACGGAGCCGCGCGGCGACAGGAGAGGTAGCGGCGGCCGGGGTGTAGTCGAGCGCCAGAAGATAGGGGCCGTCATAGCGCAGCGCCTGTGCCAGCAGTTCGGCGCCGCGGGCGGTGGAGAAGGCGGAGATTCCGGCGCGCCGCAGGTGTGCGGCGCCGCCTGCGACTTCGGCGAGGCCGGATTCCCAGACTCCCCAGCCGATGCTGACTATTCGCCGACCTGGCTGCGCGAGGGCGAGTGCGTCCATCGCGGCGTTAGCGCTGGCATAGGCGGCCTGACCCGGCGCGCCGAGAGCGCCGGTGGCCGAGGAGAACAGCAGCACGAAATCCGCTGGATCGGCGGCGGTGAGTTCGATCAAATTGACTGCGGCACGGTATTTCGCCGCGAACATCCGCGCCAGCTGCCGACTGGTGACGGCATCGAATGCGGCGTCTTCCAGTGTGCCCGCGGCGTGCACGATGCCACGAATGGTGGACCCGCATTCGCGAATATCGTTGAGCGCGTTCGACAGATCGTTGCGGTCGGCGGCGTCGCAGCGGACCACCACGATCCGGTCCTCCCGGCCATCGAGTAACGCGGGCACCGGCCGGGGCGACCGAGTCAGCACCACCACATCGTGGGCGCCCGCATCGAGCAGCCAACGCACGGCGACAGCGCCGAGTGCGCCGAGTCCACCGGTGACGACATAGGTGCCGTTGGCGTCTATAGGTCCAGCTGCTGCGGATCGGGGATACGCGGGGGCGAATCGTCGAATGGCAGTGGTGCCCAATGTAATTCGAAGCTCCTCTAGTGCATTGGTCGCCTGCCCGGCGGCTGACTCCACGATGAGCCCGCGCAGTACCGCAATGCTCGCCGCGGCCGGGTCGGTCCACACCAATCGGACGTCGCGACCTGATTCGAGCTGTAGGGAGCGCACCAAGCCGGCGATCGCCATGGGTATCGAGCTATCGCCATGGGGGTCGATCACTGATGATGTGACCGCGGCACCACCATGCTCAGATGCCGTGTAGCAGTCCGCGATCGGCGCCGTCGTGACCGCGGGCAGGCCATGGTCGGGGAGCACGACGGTCAATGATGCGGTGGCTTCGTCGGATTGGATGCGCTGGATCAGGTCGAGGAGTCGACCGGTGGTGGGCACCGTGCCTGCCCCCGCACCGGTCGGGCTGAAACCGCCTGCCATCAACGTGGCGATTTCGGTCGGCCACACCAGCACCACCGCCGTAGGAGACGTCGCGGTGCGCCCGGCGAGCACAGCGGAGACGATCGGGCCCGCCGCATCGGGTTCACGGGCGACCCGTTCGGTCGGCAGGGCGCGGTCGAGCTCCCTGGTCAGCCGGATGGCGAGCGCCGATTCGCCGATCACGAGTGCACGTTTCGCAGGGGCGGATCCACGCGCCGCGAGGTCCGTCGCCGAATCGGCGCGACCGACAACGCCGCCCGAGACGTCGAAGCTGCTCGGCACGGCATCGGTATTGGGGCCAGTGGCGCCCGCGGACGGGCTCTTGATCGCGGTGCCGGTGGGAGCACCGGGGTCACGCCGCTCGGTGTCCGCGCTACCACCAGCTGCGGACTTGCTGCCATTCCTGCTCGCAGCTGAATTTGCGTTGAAAATCGTGCGGTCTGCCGACGCCTGTGCAACCAAGTGCGCGATATCTCTCGACGTATCGGCAACTGGCCCGAGCCGGATCGGCTGCCATACCTCTCGGCGGAAATGACTCATAGGAGAGTGGGATTCGTCTCTCGACGACGGGAGCGTACCCAACTCCGCGAATCGGATCTGAACACCCGAAAGAGCCAGTACCGGGACGCCGTGCTGGTCGGTGCCGATGATGTCGCCGGTGCAGCCGGTGTCCGTGCGTCGGCGCACGAAGGCGTGCACCTCGAGCACCACCCGGTCCGGTTCCGTGGACAGCCAGGCGGATTCGATGCCGATCGGTAGCGGCACCGAGTTGGACGACAGGTCGTCGTAGCTCGCCGCGGCGAGTAGATGCAGGCAACCGTCGAGCGTTGCCGATCGGTGCAGTGGTGCGAAATCGAAAGTACCCAAGGCGCACTCGTGCCCGGCTTCGATGCTGCGCAGGGTACGGAAGCGTGGCCCGTAGGTGAGCTGTCGCCCACGCAAGTCCGCATAGAACGCATCGGGAGCGATCGCGCGCATGCGGTGGCGGGTAGCTCGATTTGCGTCGACCACCCGCAGCCATGCGACAATATCCGTGGGTGTGGGGTCACCGGCGCGCCGAGCCGAAGCCAGCGTCCCGGTACCCGTGACCTCCGCCCGTACACTTCCGGATCCCGCGTCCCCCCGATAGCTGACCGCGTGCAGTGCGGTGAGATCGGTCTGTTCGTGCACGACGAAGTCGGCAACCATGGTCGCCGACGCCCCTGCTGGCAACATGTGCGCCAGGTCGAGCAACCGACGCAGCCAGAACACGGCAGGGACAGTCGGCACACCCTGCACGACGTGTTCCGCGAGATCGTCAGCGGGGAAAGCGGATTCGGCAACATGCGAGCCGCCGTCGCCACTCGAGCCCGCGGGCGCGCTGACCCGACCGGGCGCTGAGCGGATGCCTACTCCGATGGACGTGCTGTCCTCGATGGAGGCACTTTGTGCGTTCGATGTGGCGGGTGCGCCGGGATCGAGCGCGCTGATCAGTGGGAATCGGCGCTTGGTCCAGCGCCGGGGCGGCGGTGGTGCGATGAATGGGCCATGAGCGGACCAATCGACGGATCGCCCCTCGGTGTAAAGGCGGCCGAGGCAGGCGAGGAAGGCTCCGGCCTCGTCGTCGCGGGTGGTTACCGGGTGGGCCGCGTCTCGGAAGTCGGCGTACTCCCGCACCGCTTGGATTAGCAACGGATGCGGTGCTATCTCCAAGACGGTGGAGAGACCGTCGGCGGCCGCGCGTTCCAGCGCTGCGGCGAGTTCGACTGTGCCGGAGGCATTGTCGGCCCAGTAGCTGGCGTCCATGGTCGCCGTGGTGATCGTTTTGCCAGGATGCGCTGTGGAATAGACCGGGGTGTCCGGTATCAGTGGATCGAGATCGTCGAGTGCGTCGAGGAATTCGGGCAGCACCGCCGCCACCTGCGGGCTGTGCGCGGCGAAGTCGACGGCAATTCGCTGCGCGAACAGTCGGCGACGCTTGGCCCGACGGATGACCGTATCGACATAGCGCGGCGCACCGGAAACCACCACCGAGCGCGGGCCGTTGATCGCCGCGATACCCACCATCGCGCGCAGGGGCTCGACCAGATTCGCCGCCTCGTCCGGCGCCGCCTCTATCACGGCCATCGTGCCGTGTCCATCGAGCAGCGCCAGAATTCTGCTGCGCTGCACGACGACTCGCGCCGCGCCAGCAAGCGACAACGCGCCACTCACCGCGGCCCCGGCCACCTCACCGAGGCTGTGGCCCACCACCGCGTCCGCCCTGATTCCCCAGGAGGCCAGCAGTTCTGCCAACGCCACCTGGAAGGTGAAGATCGCCGGTTGCACGAGTTCGGTAGCGTCCCTGCGATTTCCATTGCCGGCACCGGGCGCGGTGAGTGCGAATCCCTTGCGTGGAGTCCAGACCCGCGGTCCGCCTGCCGCGACAATCGCATCCGCCGTCTCGGTTACCGCCCGAGCGAACACCGGATAGCGAGCCGCCAACGCCCGCCCCATCTTCGGATGTTGGCCGCCCTGGCCGGAGAAGAGGAAGAGCAATCCACCTCGCCGCCGCAGCGAACTTGGAGCGATCACCCCGACACCGCGTTCCCCCTGCGCGAGCGCGCGCAACCGACCCGCGGCCTCGCCCGCGTCGTGTGCGATTACCGCCGCACGGGTGCCCTCCGGAATCAAACGTGCGGCAGCCGAACCGAATTGCCGAACCGACCGTGCGTTGTCACGGTCTGCGACCGCAATCGCGGTGTCGTTCGGTTCGGTCGCGGCATGGGTTGTCCCGTCGGCGTCGGTCGACGCGGAGCGGGTGTCGAGGTCGGCGCTTACGTTGCAATGGGTGTCCGCGCCAACCGGGCCGCTCGCGCCAGTGGAGTCGGGTGTCGCGTCCGAGCCGGGCGTCGCGTCGACCGCGGGATCGAGCAGGTCCGCCCAATACCGTGCTCGCGCGTGGACGTCCGCGACATCGCGTCCACTCACCGGAATCAGCACCGGCGGTTCATCGCCACGGTTATCCAGCGGAGCGGAGATGCCGCGCAGCACGACATGGGCGTTGGTGCCACCGAACCCGAAGGAGCTCACGCCCGCTCGCCGGTCGACCACCGGGGTCGCGGTCCAGTCGATCGGTTCGGTCGGTACCCGAAGGCCGCGGTCGGCGAGTTTCAGCAACGGGTTTTCGGCGCGGAAGTTGATGGTCGGCGCGATCACGCCGTCCCGGATGGACAGTGCCGTCTTGATCAGGCCGGTGACGCCGGCCGCGGCCTCCAGGTGGCCGATATTGGATTTGATCGAGCCGATCCAGGTCGGGTCGCCGCCGGTCAGCACCGCGGCCAGTGCGCCGACCTCCACCGCGTCGCCCAAAGGTGTTCCGGTGCCGTGGCATTCGACGTAGCCGCTGGTGTGCGGATCGAGTCGGGCCTTGGCCCACGCGGTGCGCAGGGTGTCCTGCTGGGCGCGGCCGTTCGGTGCGTACAGGCCGTTGGAGCGCCCATCCGAGCCGACCGCCGAGCCGACGATTTCCGCGTACACCCGGTTGCCGTCACGCAGCGCGTCGGCGGTGCGTTGCAGGATCACCACCGCGCAGCCGTCGCCGCGGGTGTAGCCGTCGGCAGCGGCATCGAACGGCTTGCAGCGGCCGTCGGGTGTGAGGAACCCGCTCTGCGCCATATAGTCCGAGGTGTGCGGCAGCAGCGTGAGATTGACCCCGCCCACGATGGCGAAGGGCACCGCGTCGTCTGCGAGCAGGCGCAGCGCGAGATCGACCGCGGCCAGCGAGGACGAGCAGGCGCTGTCCACCACCAAGCTCGGTCCGTGCAGGTCGAGCACGTAGGAAAGCCGGTTGGCGATGATGCTGAGCGCGGAGCCGGTGACTGCATACGGCGCATCGTGTCCGCCGTGGCCGAGCACGCTGATGCCGTGATCGTAGCCGCACGCGCCGAAGATCACCGCGGCCCCGGAACCCCGTGTGCGATATCCGATTCCGGCATCATCGATGGCCTCGACCGTGACCTCCAGGGCCAGCCGCTGCTGCGGATCCATCATCGCGGCCTCTCGGCCGGACATGGCGAACCAATCGTTGTCGAACGATTCGACATCGTCCAGGTATCCGCCGTGCCGCGAACCGAGCCGTCCGGGCGGTGGTTGCCCGGTGGCGTCCCGACCTTCCAGCAGCATCCGCCAGAATTCGGTGATCCCCGAAGCTCCTGGTACCCGGCAGCCGACACCGACGATGGATACCGGCGGATACGGCCGGACGGGTGCGAGGTCGGCGGTGCTCATCGCATCGTGAGGTACTCGACCAGCTGTTCGATATCCGGGTGATCGTAGAGCGCGGTGAGGGAAATCTCGACTCCCATGGCATCCTCCAGATGCGCGGTGAGGCGGGCGAGTTGGATCGAGCTCAGACCGAGATCGTAGAACGGCGCGCTGGTGGATACGGCGGCGGTGTCGACTCCGAGCAGGTCCGCGACCGCGGTGACGGCCACTGTGGTGAGTTCGGTACGCCGACTCAGCGCCATCCGTCCTCCCCCGCCATCGCCCGGAGGCTGCTACCCCGCCGCAGCCGGTACCCCATGGAATTATGCCGCAGAAATCGCCACGGGCAAGGTCGGAAGTCGCTCGTGATCGCCCCTGGCACCCCGGCCCTTTCGCGGACCACCGTGATCGCTTACCGTGGCACGATGCCCGACAGCAGCGAGCGGACACCGACCCTGCCCACCGTGTTGCGCTGTTGCGCCGCACTGGCGGCGACGCCGGGACGGCTGCTGCGGCCACGTCGCCCCGACGCCGCACTCCTCGCGGGCCTGAACCCGGCTCCGCTGCCGCAGGCCACGGTGACGGTCGGACTCACCGTGCTGATGCAGGGCAAGATGTCGGCGCCGACGACGATCGTCGCGGAGGGCGTGCGCAGCCTGCGCGAACTGCCGATGACGATGTCGGCCTACCTGATCGAGCACCCGAAGGCCCGGTTCCTGGTGGATCCCGCGTTGTGTTCGGGCGTGCACGATCGGGTGCTGCCCGAGCTGCCGTTCCCGATCCCGCTGCTGGTGGCACCGGACAAACCGGTCCTCGGCCTGTCCGACGCCCTCGCGGCCCGCGATATCACCGGGTCCGCCATCGACTTCGTGATACCGACCCACCTGCACTGGGACCACGTGTCGGGCCTGCTGGAGCTGCCCGATTCCGTCGCGATCCGGCTCCCGTCCATCGAGCGTGATTGGGCCCTGCGCGGCGAACATGCGCCGGTCGGTGTGGCCCGTGGCCCGCTGCGTGGCCGCACCTTCGACACCTTCGAGCTCAACGGCCCGCCCGTGCTGACCTTCCCGCGCAGCTTGGACCTGTTCGGCGACGGCTCGGTGCTGCTGGTGGATCTGGCCGGACACACACCGGGCAGCATCGGGGTGCTGCTTGCCGTGGACGACGGCACCCGGGTGCTGCTGGCCGGTGACGCGGTGTGGAACAAACTGCAGGTCGAGTTGATCCGGGAAAAGGCGCCGATGCCCGGCCAATTGTTCGACGCCGACCGCGATGCCGCGTTCGCCACCATTCACCGACTGCACGCGCTGCCCGACGGCATCGACATCGTCGCGGCCCACGATTACGCGGCCGTCGCCGCGCTGGCCGCTAAGTAGTCACACCAGCCCCACGTCCTGATCCCGTTTGCCATTTCCGCAGGCAGCTCAGGTTGACGCTTATCGCCCATTCCCGAGGGATAACCAGTGTGGTGGTGGGAATGAGAAAGAGTCTCAGGCGTAGGCCCAGGGCTCTTGGCTCGACATGGTGGTGTCAGCCGACCAAGACGGTTTCCGCTAGGCGGGCGGTGATGAGTTCCTCGGCTTCGACGACCTTGCGGCTGATCTCGTTGTCGGCTACGTGGGCAATGTTGTGCATGGTGCGGAAGATGAGCTGGGTGTCGCGCTCGGAGTTGGCGACGATCTGCTCCTTGACCTTTTGTGCGATCGAAGATTCCTGGGTGCACAGGAAGCGGGTGCCCATATTGACGCAGTCGGCGCCGAGGGCCAGCGCGGCGACCAGGCCGCGGGCGTCGGCGATGCCGCCGGAGGTGATCATCGGGATTTTCAGTTCGCGGGCCGTGGCGGGGATCAGGACCAGGCCGGGAATGTCGTCCTCACCTGTGACCGGTGACACGAGAATCGTCTTGCATTCAACTCATAAGTGAGCCGAAATTCGCATCTAGACTGCCGGTTATCGCGATCTGCGTCCCGCCTTCGGCGCGGAGTTATCCGGGAAAGATGCAGCTGGATGACGTTTGCTGGCGTCAGGCTCAGCAATGAGGTAATTAACGATGATTCATAATCTTGGTATCTTGATCGGTGAAGAAGTTAATTGCTATTCTGGTCTCAGTTCAGCCCGTCAACGCTGTCGGACGTCCCGGCGGCCACCTTACGGTCCGAGAGGAATTCGTGGCATGACTACTGGTGTACTGCCGCTCGACGAGCCGATCAGGTCGCGGCGCAACCACTGGAACAACCAGATCGCGGCGCACGCGCAGATGCGCCCGGACGCGGTCGCCATCCGGTTCCGCGGCGTGGACACCACCTGGCAGCAGTTCAACGACCGCTCGCTGAAGTTCGCCGACGCGCTTGCCCGCCGCGGCGTCGGCTTCGGTGACCGCGTGCTCATCCTCGCGTTGAACTACCCCGAATACCTCGAGGCGGTCCTCGGTATCAATGCCCTCGGCGCCATCGCGGTGCCGGTGAACTTCCGCCTCACCCCGCCCGAGGTCGCCTACATCGTCAGCGACAGCGGCGCCAAGGCGATCGTCACCGACACCATGCTGCAGCCGCTGGCCGCCGCGGTGCGGGGACAGGCGCCAACGTTGGAGACCTGCATCGCGATCGGAGGCAAAACCGCGGACGGCATGTTCGGCTACGACGAGGTGCTGGCCGAGGCCGGCGAACCGCACACTCCGCTGGACATCCCCGAGGACACCCCGGCGCTGATCATGTACACCTCGGGCACCACCGGCAGCCCCAAGGGTGCGGTGCTTTCGCACACGAACATGAATGCCCAGTCGCTGACCTGCATCCGGGCCTTGGACATCGGCCCCGATTCGGTCGTCTTCTGTACCTCGCCACTATTCCACATCGCTGGAATCGGCAGTCTCGCACCATATTTCATGCTCGGCGGCAAAGTCGTCCTGCATCCGCTCGGCGCGTTCGACGCGACCGATTTCCTCGACGGGATCGAGCGCGAGCAGGCCACCACCGCGTTCTGTGTGCCCGCGCAATGGCAGATGATCTGCGAGGAGCCGACGGTCAAGGACCGCAAGCTCACGCTCACCATGCTCAGCTGGGGCGCGGCCCCGGCCTCCGATTCGGTGCTGAAGGCGATGGCCGAGTGCTTCCCGAACGCCGCCAACGTCGCGGTGTTCGGACAGACCGAGATGTCGCCCATCACCTGCGTGTTGGAGGGCAAGGACGCGATCCGCAAGCTCGGCTCGGTCGGCAAGCCCATACCCACCATCCAGGCCCGCATCGTCGACGACGAGATGAATGATGTCGCACCCGGCGAGATCGGCGAAATCGTCTACCGCGGACCGACTCTCATGCAGGGCTACTGGAACAAGCCGGAGGCGACGGCCGACGCCTTCGCCGGCGGCTGGTTCCACTCGGGTGACTTGGTCCGCGCCGACGAAGAGGGCTTCCTCTACGTCGTGGACCGCAAGAAGGACATGATCATCTCTGGCGGCGAGAACATCTACTGCGCGGAGGTGGAGAACGTGCTCTTCGCGCACCCGAAGATCCGCGAGGCCGCGGTTGTCGGGCGGGCACACGAGAGGTGGGGCGAGGTCCCGGTCGCGATCGTCGCGCTGGTCGACGCGGACGCCGAGCTCACGCTGGCCGAGCTGGAGCCCTTCCTCAATGAGAACCTGGCACGCTACAAGCACCCCAAGGACCTGGTCCTGGTGGCCGAGCTGCCCCGCAATGCGAGCGGCAAGGTTGTGAAAGTACAACTGCGCAAGGACTATTCGTCCTGATAACGCCATGATCAGTTTCACGTGAATCGAATATGACGGCGGCGCGGATGCGTAAGGATTACCCCATGGCGATCAGAAGCATCAGCGCCGCCGTTCTCGCATTGCACTGGCAGGTGAATGTGGTTCGGCCCGAAGGGTTTTTCGGACCGATGCTGGCCGGTCCGGTCGCGGCCAGCGGTGTCGTGCCGCGTGCGACATACTTCCATCGGGCGGCAGCCGAGCGCGGCGTGCCGGTGGTCTTCACCCGTTTCACCATTCCGATCGGCGAGGGCGAACTGGTCCGCAACACCGGATTCATGCGCTCGGTCGGTGCGGCGCAAACCGATTTTCGACCGGATTCCTCTGGCGCACAGCTCATTCCGGAGATGATCGAGCAACCGACCGTGGTGTTCGACAACCAGAAGCTCTCCGGGCTCGCGGGCAGCAAGCTGGCCGATTGGCTTTCTGATCGAGACATCGACACCTTGTTCATCACCGGCGTCGCCACCAATATCACGGTGGAGCAGACCGCCCGCCACGCCACCGATCTCGGCTTCACCGTGTATCCGATGGCGGACTGCGTCGCCGCGACCACCGCCGAGGCCGGAGCGGCGTCGCTGGCGAACCTCGAATTGACCACGGCGGGTAGCCTCACCACGCCCCAGGCACTGGACCTGATGGGCCCTCGAGTGAGGCGTTGATGCCATCCGCGTGCGCCAACGAACGTACGACCCGGCCGCACTACATCGCGAACGGCGGTGGTGCGATGGCAGGTCGTGGTGGCGGGCGGTAGGTGCGCCAGGCCGCGGCGAGGCGATCGACCGCGCTGGTGAGGATGTCCGGCGGATGCAGGAAATGGATTCGGACATAGTCGGCGCTGCCGCCGGTCGGATCCAGTCCGCTGCCCGGCAGGATTGAAACACGGTGGCGCAGTGCGGCTTGCGCGAACGAGGTGCCGTCGCCGTGTGGCAGGCAGACCCAGAGGGTCTGCCCACCGTCGACCGGCGGTACTTCCCACTCGGGCAGCCCGCGGGCCAGTTCGGCACGCAGATGGTCGTGGCGGGACCGTCGCTCGGGAGCCGTTCGGCGTAGCAGGCCGTCGAGGCGCGGCAGCAGTTCGGCGGCTGCCAGCTGTGCGGGCAGGTTGCCGCCGAGATCGTGCACCGCGCGCAGCCGCGACAGTCGGTCGATCACGGGGACGGGCGCACGGACCCAGCCGACGCGCAGCCCACCCCAGACGGACTTGCTCAGCGAGCCGACGGTGATCACGGTGTCCGCGTAGGCGGCCAGCGGCGGCGGTGTCGGGTAACCGGGAAAGCCCAGTTGGGCGAGAACCTCGTCATCGATGAGCGGAATGCCTTCGGCGGCAGCGGTTTCCGCGAGCCGGCGCCGAGCGAACCCGGACAGCACCGAGCCGGTCGGGTTCTGAAAGGTGGGGATCGCGTAGCCGAGGGCCGGGCGATGGGCGCGTGCGCCGTCCGCGAAGCCGTCCAGTCCGGGCGGCAGGCCATGGATGACCGCCGCTTCCTCCCGAAATGCCTCCAGCGCGCCGGGGTAGGTGGGCGCCTCGACCAGCACGCGATCGCCGGGCCGGAGAAAGGCGCGAGCGAGCAACGACAGCGCCTGCTGGCCGCCGGTGGTGACGAGGATCTGTGCGGGTTCGGTCGGCACCCCGCGATTCTCGTAGTACTCGGCGACGGACCGACGGAGGACGGGATGGCCGGACGGGTAGTAGCCGATGTCGTCGGTGGTCGAGGCCAGGGCGGGCAGGATCGCGGCGTACGCCTCCGTCAGCTCCGGCGGCGGGGTATTCGGTGCGGCGCAGGCGAGGGGAATGACATCGGATCGCGGTTCCAGCAGATCCAGGAACATCGGTTCGCTGGTGGTGGCCGGAGTATCGGACGGCGGAGTCCCGGCTACACGGGTGCCGCTGCCCTGGCGCCGGACGATCCGTCCCTCGGCGTGCAGCAGGTCGTAGGCGGCGACCACGGTGCTGCGCCCCACCGCCAATGTCGCGGCCAGCGTGCGGTCCGGCGGCAGCGGCGTGCCGGGTGGCAGCTCGCCATCATCGATCAGTCGGCGCAGCCGTGCGGCCAGCAGCGCGTACAGCGGACCGCGGCCAGTCGACCAGCGGCCGAGTCGTTCAATCACCATTATTGGATCCATAGGCAAACCAATTCTGCCCGATTGGCGCTGGATCGGCGGCACCTGCGGCTCGACGATGATTCCCATGACAACAGCAAGCAGCACCGAGTCCGTGTCGATCAACGACGCCATCGCGAGCCTGCCCGGGCCTTTTCAGCAGCGCGAACTGGCTACCGTCAACGACACCGTGGTCCGCGTGGCCCAGTTGGCGGGCGAGTTCCCCTGGCACCACCACGACGAGGACGAACTGTTCCTGTGCTGGGACGGTTCGTTCCGGATCGAATTGGCGGGACAGGACTCCGTCACCCTGCACGCCGGTGAAATGTTCGTGGTGCCCAAGGGCGTTCGGCACCGCCCCGTCGCCGACGGGGTAGCGCACACGCTGTTGATCGAACGCCCGGAGACGGCGCAGTACGGAAACTGATGTCTCGGCGTTCGTTTTCGCGGTCGGCCGCCGCGTCACTCGCTGCGAATGCGGCCCGCCAGGCCGGGTCCGATCAGACGTTCCAGGCGCGCGTACGCCTCCGTGGCGGGCAGCGGCGGGTCACCGTCGGCGATCGCGCCGAGCAAGCCGACGACGCCCCAGGACAGGAAGGTTAGGGTGTCGGCGAACTCTTCATCGTCCATATCGAGTCGAGCGCGTAGCTGTTCGGTGAGGATCCCGGCGACCATACTGCGGGTCGCGTGCAGCAGCACCGCACTGCTCTTGCGCCCGAGTAGTGCCCGGTACACCTCGGGGTTCTCGCCGGCCAGGCGCAACAGCGTGAACACCGGGGCCAGCGGCGCGGAATCGGCTCCGGTGCGGACCGCGCCAACCACTTCACGCAGGTACTCGGTGCTGCTGACCAGCAGTAGGTCGTCCTTGTCGCGAAAGTGTGCATAGAAGGTGGAACGGCCGACATCCGCGCGGGCCAGGATGTCCCGCACGGTGATTCGCTCATAGCGGTGTTCGAGCATCAGCTCGATCAACGCGCGGTGCAGCAGACTCTTGGTCCGCCGGACCCGGCGATCGCGGTCGCTGTCGGTCATAGCTTCTTTCCGAACACGAGGGCCTCCCTGACGCATGGTCCTCCCGAACAGAATCCGGCAATCCGTCCCGAACGGGACGGATTGCGTCACTTTGTTTCTGGTCGATCAGGCTGTTCCTACAGATCATGAACACATGACCCGAAATGGACATCAGTCTGCCATCCACCATTCCAACGACGACACCGACACCGCCGTCATCGGTATCCTGCTCACCCGGCCGCGCCGGTATCGCGTCTTCAAGACTGCCTTCATGCTCGGCCGGGCGCGGTCGTTGAACGCCCAACTGATCGCGCTCAGCGGTGCCGCCCCCGGCGATCACGTGCTCGACCTCGGCAGCGGACCGGGCGATCTGGCCTGCGCACTGGCCGGGCACGTTGGGCCGGGCGGACGCGTGACCGGCATCGACCCGTCGCCGAATATGGTCGCGTACGCGACCGAACATTCTCGCGCACTGTCGAACTGCCGATTCGAAGTCGGCCCGGCCCAGTCACTGCCACTCCCCGACGCCTCGGTCGACCTGGTGACCTGCACCTTTGTCATGCATCACATCCCGGAGGTGCAGCGCGCCGCCGCGATCGGGCACATGTTCCGGGTGCTGCGGCCCGGCGGGCGACTCCTACTGGCCGATACGCATCCGACCGGTCGGGTGCTGCCCGCCGTGATCCGAGGCATGTCCCGCTATGCCGCGCATCGCACCCACGATGACGCCGCGATCGGACGCCACGCGGATCCATTGGCGGCCATCGATATTCGCCGTTATCGAGAAACCCTGCGCGAAGCCGGTTTCCGAACGGTGGAGTTCACCGCCGTCAAACCTGTCACGGGCGCACTCTTCGCGACCAAGGACGGATAACCCGGATTAGATCATGTTCTTCGCGGTCAGCCAGCGCATCGTCGGCCACCCACAGAACACCGGCAGCCAGCAGGTGAGCACACGGTAGAGCAGCACCGAGGGAACGGCGATGGTCGCGGGCAGCCCGAAGGCCGCGAGACCACCGATCAGTGCGGCCTCCACGGCGCCGACGCCGCCGGGTGTCGGCGCCGCGGCGGCCAGGGTGCCGCCGATCATCGTGACGATGGTGACGGTGACGAACGTGGTGCCGCCACCGAACGCCTCGACACTGGCCCACAGCGCGAGCGCCATGCCGAGCGTGATCGCCGCGCAGCCGAGGATGATCACTGAGAAACGCTTCGGATCGTGGGCGAGATCGGCGAGCTCGCCCAGCACTTCCTGCAACTGCGGTCGGATCGAATTGTTCAGCCAGAGCCGCAGTTTCGGCACGAACATGAAGGCGCCGATGATGCCGACGCCGACACCGGCCAGCAGATACAGCACAGTGGCGTCGGGCACGAAATGCGACAGATCCGCCGAGGTGCCCGCCACGATGCTGAACAGGATCAGCAGCCCGACGTGGGTGATCACCTGCACCGCCTGCTGCAGGGCCACCGCGGCGGTGGCGCGCACTGCGCCGAGTCCGCCCTTCTGCAAGAACCGCACACTCAACGCGAGACCACCGACGCCGGCGGGGGTGGTTGTCGCGGCAAAGGTGTTGGCCACCTGCATGATCACCAGGTTGCGGAAGCTCACCAATCGGGAGGCGCAGGCCCACAGAGCCGCGGCCGCACCGACATACGTCAGCGTGGAGGCGATCAAACCGGCCAGCGCCCACCACCAGTTGGCCTTCGTCAGCTGCGTGAAGAACGCTGGCACGGCACTGATGAACGGGTAGGCGACGTACACGAGCCCGATCAGCAGCACCAGTTGGATGATCTGGTTGCGACTGAACCGGGTGATCTGCTCGGCCTCGATCTTGTCCTGCCCGGTCTGCTTGCGCACCTCCTCGCGTGCCGAGGACACCGCATGCGCCCAATCCGGGATCGACTTCTTGATCCCGGATGGCGTGGCGGACTTGGTCAGTCGGCTCGCCGCGGTGAGCACCTCCTGCTCGCCGAGGGTGTCGATGGCGGCCCGTACCGCGGGTTCCTTGCCGAATATCGCCGTCGTCGACACCAGCAGTTGCGCGACATCGGATTGCCGCTGCCTCTTGGAGGCGCCGAACTCGGCGCTGGTGAAGCCACCGAACAACGTTGTGTCGTTGTCGATTCGGATCTCGGATGGCCGCAGGTCGCCGTGCGAGATCTGGCCGCGATGCAGCCGGTCGAGTGACTGCCAGACTCCGGTGAGCACGTCGCCGGAGAGCTCGTCCATCGGCGTGCCCCGAGGAACCGTGTGCGCGTACAGCATCCAGCCACGGTCGAGTGCCGCCACGGCCACCGGAGTGACGGCGGCCAACCCGAGGTCGCCGGTCGCGATCGCCATCAGCGCGCGATGCTCGACGGCGCGGTGCATGGATCCGTGTAGCGCCGCGGTTTCACTGGCGCGAAAGGTGAACCACCGCCACAGCTCGCGCAGCGCCCCGAAGCTGCGCTGGTTCTTGCCGTACATTTCGACGAGCAGTTCGCGCTCGGGTCCGTCGACGACGGCGGCGGCGAGCACCAGCGGACCACGCCCGGCCGGATGCACCACGGTGAACGCGGTGACCATGTGCCCACGCTTGGCCAACACCCGCACCGCGGCATCGAGCGGAACCTCGAGTGCCGGTGTGCCGACCACGAGCACGATCACCGCGCCGACCAGCCAACCGACGGCAAGCCCGAACATCGCCCTCGCGGGCACGACCGCGCTGACCACCAGATGGATCGGCGCGAAGGCCAACAGCAGGAACCACAACCAGCGCCGCGGCCGGACCGGCAGCCAGGGACTGGACACGGTGAGCACCGCGGCCAGCATGGCGATCCAGCGCGGATCGTCCAGGAACTGGGACAGGAAGGTATCGAGCCGGTCAGGAACCTGCAGATGCCATTTCGGCGCCGACAGCCCCGTCCCGGTGATCGATAGCAGCAGTCCGGCGACCAGACCCGCCGCGGCACAGCCGGCCAGCAGTTTCCACTGCCTGCCGATGATCAATTCGATGAGGATCGCGAACGGCAGCGCCAGGATCGCCATGCCGTAGACCAGGTACACCAGATTCGATTGGCCGGGATTGAGGAACCCGACGATGTTCGACACCGAACGTTCCAACTGCAGCCACTCGGGCCGGGTGATCACCGAGGCCGCGACGACAATGCCGACCCACGCCGCCGCGAGTACGACACGGATGATGTCATTTGTCCGCCGGATCAGCGGTTGTAGCAGGCTGCCCGTTACCGGGATGTCCCGCCCGTCGACTCGCATGTCGTTTCGGCACTTTCGGTCGAGTTGGAGCTACATTGGCCACCCTCGCCCACTCTTCGTGAGTATGCAGGAGGCCGACGCGCACGATACACACCAACACGCCGCAAGCTGCCCTGCCGCTGTGTGCCTTTCGTCGGCTGCCGGGGCCCACCGACAGTATTGCCGCGGGCCGCCGGTCGAGTACATGGCCAGCGGTGTGCTCGAGCTCACTTTGACCTGACATCGATGTGAGGTTCGAGCATGGCCTATGGACAACGAACTCTTCGACTACACCCCGATCGTCGATCGCGCACCGATTCAATGGCCTGGTGGCGCCCGGGTCGCCTTCTATGTCGGGCTCAATGTCGAGCACTACCAGGTCGACCGGCCCTCGACCAGTATCTTCGCCGGAACCGCCGAGCTGTCCCCGGATCCGCTGAACTACGGCTGGCGCGACTACGGCCCGCGGGTCGGCTTCTGGCGGGTGCTCGACCCTCGACCGGCACGGCATCCGCGCCAGTGTGCTGCTCAATTCCGATGTCGCCGAACACAATCCGCAGCTCATCGAGGCAGGCGTTACCCGAGATTACGGTACGTGCTGGACTGGACCAACGACGACCAGCCGTATCGGCTGAACGTGCCGGGGATGTCGAGCGTCCCGTACTCGGTGGAGCTCAACGACATCGGCCTGTTTGTCAGCAAGAGCCTGAGCGGGCCGGATTTCGTGCAGATCGTTCGGGATCAGACCGATCAGCTGTACGCGGACTCGGCCGACAGCGGGCGCGTGATGGCGTTGGCATTGCATCCCTTCGTCATCGGGCAGGCGTTCCGAGCAAGTATCTCGATCAGGCGCTCGAGTACGTGGTGAACCACCCCGGGGTGTGGCTGACCACCAGCGACGAGATCGCCGAGCACTACTCGGGCGCGTCGGGGCTTGCCGAATCCGCTCGACACGAAGACGATCAGGTCGGTTAGGCGGTGCCGGACGGTCGTCCGAGCGCCGTACGCGACGTTCGGAAGGCTGTCATGGCAGTGCAGGACCAGGACCAGGACCTATCAGGCAAGACCGTGATTGTGACCGGGGCAAGCTCCGGCCTCGGCGCCGAGGCGGCGGCCAAGCTCGCGGCGCGCGGCGCCACGGTCGCGGTGGTCGGCCGCTCGCCGGAGCGCACCGCCGAGGTGGCGGACAAGATCGGCGCTGAGTCGTTTCTCGCGGACTTCGCCCGCTTCGACGAGGTACGCAAGCTGGCCGACCAACTGCTGGATCGCTACCCGCGGATCGATGTGCTCGCCAACAACGCGGGCGGCGCGTGGGCCAAGCGCATCGTGACCGACGACGGCAACGAGCTCACCTTCCAGGTCAACCACCTGGCCGGGTTCCTGCTGACCGTGCTGCTGCTGGATCGGCTGGTGCAGTCGAAGGCCAGGGTCATCAACACCTCGAGCATGACCTACCGGATGGCCCGGCTGAACCTCGATACCGTGAACGCGTCGACGGGCTCGTTCAACCAGATGGGCGCCTACGCCACCTCGAAGCTGGCGAACATCGTGTTCACCAGCGAGCTCGCCCGCCGTACCGAGGGCACCGGCCTGGTCACCGCCGCCTTCCATCCCGGTGCCGTCGCCACCCACGTGTACGACAACGCCCCGCTCGGCCTCGGCCGACTGATCCGTTCCCCGCTGTCGCGGCCGTTCTTACTCCGGCCCGAACAGGGTGCAGATCCGTTGGTGCGGTTGGCGACAACCCAGGACGCGGGGTCCATCAACGGCATGTACTTCCATCGGTTCAAGCTGGAGGCGCCGAGCAATAAGCAGGCGGTCGATCCCGGACTCGCGCAACGGCTGTGGACGATGTCGGAGGAAATCACCGGCGTCGCACCGATTTCAGCCGACTAGCGTTTCGGCCTCAGCTCGGCCGTTGGTCCTCCCCATCTCGGGAGTGTCTGCCACCGGTCGAGTTCTCCGGCGGTACGCCGACGCTGAACACACCACTGGTCATGCCACCGGTATCGAGCTCGACGATCAAGCGCACGACCTGTTCGGTAGGGACGTTCGTGGGAAAGCTGGTGGGCGCGATGGCATTTGCGCGGACCCCGAACTCGCCGAACTCGGCGGCGAGGTGGCGGGTCAGATGATTGAGCGCGGCCTTGGACGACGCATAGAGCGCCTGCCCGCCCGGGTACACCTGCGACCCGGCGATGCTGGAGACATTGACGATATTGCGGTTGCGCGCGCGGTTCTCGTCCCCGGCCTGCATCTAGGCCCGCTGCGCCAGCCGCGCCGACAACCGCAGTGGCACATCGACATTGACCGCGAAGTGCGGTTCGAACTCATCCAGCGCGATATCGCCGTCGACAATGCCACGGGGAGAACAGCAGCGCCACCGCCCGTACGCTCTCGCGCGCAGTGACTGCCGCTCCCCTGGCGCCGGTCTTCAGGTCCACCGCCGCATCCGGCGTCCGAACTTCGCCCGGTCTGGTGCGCCGCCGCCGAACCAGGCCGGATTCAGGTTGTTGTGCGGCCACCCCTGTGGGCTGCCCGCCGGGTGACGGTGCAGCGAGCCCGCGGTGGCCGGTCGCGCGTTGCGAGGATCGCGAGGTGAGTCGTGACCTGCGTGTGTGCTTTGTCGGTGACTCGTTCGTCGCCGGTGTCGGGCGATCGGTTGTGCCTGGGCTGGGTCGGTCGCCTGGCCGCCGACGCCTATGCCGACGGCGTCCCGCTCACCGCCTACAACCTGGGCGTTCGGATGCAGACGTCCACCGATATCCGCGGCCGCTTCCTCGCCGAGTGCGGTCTGCGACTCTGTCCTGGGTGCTCCTCGTCCGGTCGGTCTGCGGCACTGCGGTCCAGAGGGATGCAAACTGTCTGGGACAATACGTCCCAATCACGGTCCGGCCGTGCGCCGGGCACAGTACCGATCAGCCGACGGACATCCGGCGCGTTGCCGCGTCGGCCCGCTGCCACCGCTAGATCCACTGGTATGCGCGCGCCGTCGTCGGGCCGGTTGACCAACTCGTGGAGCGGGTGCAGCCAGCGACCGACCTCCTGGCGCAACGGTCCCTCGGTTTCCAGTGACACAGCGCGCCGATCAGGGTGAGCATCGAGCGCGCGAACGGCGTGAAATATGCGGGCATGGTCGTCTGCCGCAGGATGTTCGAGAGTCGGGGGTTCGTCAGCCGCAGTAGCTGCTCGCGCAGCCACGGCGTAGTGATCCGATAGGTCTCGTGAACTGGGGGTTTGCCACTCGAACCGGTCGCGAAAGGGCGTGTGCGCCCACCGTCGGATTCGCGGTCCTATTGACGTTGCCTCGTCGGATGGCCATGAGTCGCCTCACAATTGGGCGCGGATCAGACTTGCCCACGTGCGGTCCTGCATAGCAGGGCTTAGACTGTCTGGGACGTATTTGGCACAGAATTGAAAGGTGGCATCCGATGGGATCCCAGACGGTAGTCGCCGACGTTGCCGATGAGCTGGCACGCCGGGTTGCCGCGGGGGAATATCGGCCGGGGGATTTGATGCCGTCGGTCCGTCAGGTCGCCGAGGAATTCGAGATGAATCGCGCGACCGCACAGCTGACCCTCGGTCGGCTGGAGTCGCACGGATTCGTCGAAGCGCGGCGTGGCAAGGGATTCACCATCCGTGACGTCCGCGAGGCGGGCGGCATCGACGTGTATCGGCACCTATTCCGGTTCTCCGTCCCGATGCCCGATATCGCGATCGACATGTTCCGCGACGTCGTCGAGGTGCAGCGCGGGATCGTGATGGAGGCGCTGCTCGCCTACACCGGCAGCGAACAGGACATCGATCCGGCCGAGTTGAAGGCCGATATCGACGAGCTGGAATCGCTTACCCGGCTGGAGGTTCCGGACTTCCGCCAGATCCTTGCCATCGAGGTCGCGCTGGTCCGCAAGCTGCTGACCGCCCTCGGGCTGAGCATGCAGCGCGCGATCTTGAACTCCATCGGTGAGATGGTGCTCGAGGTGCCCGAGGCGATCGAGGCGTACTTCGCGGGCGCCGCGGATCTGCATGTGCTCGTCTGGCGTGCGCTTGTCGCAGTGTGGGACTCCGGTTCCGGCCCATCCGATGCGCAGCTCGCGCTGTTCGAGGACCTGTTCGGGACGTACCACAAGAAGGTGGTCGCCCGGTTCGAGGAGCTGGTCGACGTGCTCGACGAGGCCGATGATCACGCCGACGACGCGCACGCGGCGACCGCCTGACGGTCCGCTCTTTCACCCCTGCCGCCTCGGCCCTTGCTGTCTGAGCCGGAGTTGATCATTCGTCGTCGAGGTGGCGGCCCCGTTACTTGGCTTCATGCGAACCGCCCGCTGCCTGTGGTTGGGCATGGGCTGTTGCCACCGCAAGGTCGGGTGTAAGCCAGGAATCCTGGCGGCGGGGTAACAGCAGCGGGCTGGCGAGGATCAGCAGTCCTGCGACCGTGATAGCCGTGCGTGGGCTGGTGGCGTCGGCGAGCAGTCCGCCGAGCGCGCTGAGGATGGCGATGGAGGCGCTGCTGCTGATCGACCAGGCCGACAGGGTGCGGGCGACGCGGTCTTTGGGTGTGTGCTCGAGTCGATAGGTGGCGAGTACCGGGTTGTACAGGCTCATGCTGGTGATGATCGCGAGCTCGACAGCGATCACAGTCACGAGGCCGGCGACACCGGGCTGAACGAAGACGAGGCCGATGAGCCAGACGGCGCGCAGCGTGCCGACGGTACGGAGGATCCGGTGTTGGCCGTACCGTGCCACGACACGGCTGGCAAGGCGTGAGCCGATGAGTCCGCCGAGGCAAGGGGCAGCGAAGGCGAGCCCGTACTGCCAGGGTGGGAATCCGAGCTGGCGGAGCAGAAGCACGGCCAACAGCGGCTCGGTGGCCATGATCAGACCACTGACGAGCAGCTGGTTGAGGTAGAGCGCCCGTAGGCCTGGATGAGCCAGGAGGTGCCGCCAGCCGTCGAGCAACTCGCCACCCCGGACTCGGCGCTTGGCGGTTCGCTGCGGGTGTTCTTCTCGGCCGCGAATCGCCGTGACCCCCAGCGCGGAGAGTAGGTAGCTGAGCGCGTCGGCCACCACGGTGGTGACCGGCCCGAACAGGCCGATTGCCGCCCCGCCCAGTGGCGGCCCGACGGCGATGGAACTCCAGTTCGTGGACTCGAACCGCGCGTTGGCCACGAGCAGGTCGTCCGGCCGGACGAGGGCGTTGAGGTAGGCGCCGCTCGCCGCGTTGAAGGCGATCTTGGCCGCGGCGACCACGGCCGAGACGACCATCAACTGGACGAAACTGAGCCGGCCGAAGGCGTAGGCGACCGGGATCGTCATCATGACCGCGAACCGGGCCAGGTCCATCGTGATCATCACCGGTCGTTTGTGGCGAAACTCCACCCACGGCCCGAGCGGCAACGCGATCAGCGCGCCCACTGCCGGCCCCACCGCTGACAGCGCGGACACCTGCACGGGGCTGGCGTGCAACACCAGCACGGCGATCAGCGGTAACGCACCGAACCCCAGCCCGGAGCCGTAGGCGCTGATTGCGTAGGACGTCCACAGCCATCCGAACTGCCGGCCCAGGGATCGTCTGGCCACCAAGCTCCGTACCTCCCGCTTCGAACAACTCGCTGTTGATCGCTGTGATCAAAGCAGGGCCGAGGAGGCGGAATCAAACAACTGAGCTGGCGGCGAGCCACAACCGTATGTTGTGCGAGTAGGGTTTGCTGCGTGGATCTCAACGCCGTGCGCACCTTCGTCGCCGCTGCGGACGCTGGCCAGTTCCAGGAAGCTGCCGCGGCGCTGTCGATCACTCAGCAGGCGGTCTCCAAGCGCATCGCGACTCTGGAGAAATACCTGGATGTGCGCTTGTTCGCCCGCACGGCCCGCGGCGCCCAGCTCACGATCGACGGCCAGGCATTTCTGCCCCATGCCCGTGAACTGCTTCGGGTCGCAGAGCGCGCCGACGCCTCCGTGCGCCCTGGCCGGCGCGTGCTACGCGTCGATGTCGTCGCCCGGCGCATCGTAACGGCAGTGCTCCTCCAGGACTTCCACCGCACGCATCCCGACATCGAGCTGGACGTCGTCACCCTCGACGCCGACGTCGACGTAGCGATCGCCGCTGTCGAAGCTGGAACGATCGATGCCACCTTCCACGCCGTCCCCCCACAGCGGCATCTACCCAAAGCGATCAGCACTGCCCGAGTGATCGACGAGCCGCACCAGCTGCTCGTCGGCCCCCGCCACCCGCTCGCCAACGCCCGCGCCGTCACGCCCCCGCAACTGGCCGGACACCGAATCTGGATGCCCGGCCTTCCTGCCCGTGGCGAGGTGGCCGACTACTACGCCGAACTCGCCACGACCTTTGGGTTCACCATCGACGTGCTCGGCCCTGTCTTCGCAAAAGAGGCCCTGCTGGACGAGATCGCCGACTCATCGGACCTGGCGACCCTGATCGGCGAACGCTCGCGGTATCTGTGGCCAGACAGCTACGACCTGCGACGCATACCCATACGCGACCCAACCCCTGTCTACCCGATGTCGATAATCTGGCGCGAGGACAATCCGCATCCCGCGCTGGTCAAACTTCGCGACTACCTCGACTCCAGACGAGCGGACGCACCCGACACCGAGGTCTGGATACCGAAATGGGCGCAGCGTATCCCGCGCACCACGGCGACGTCCAGCTGATCGGCAGTGACCGCAGTCTGTCCGACACTGCGCGGGCGAACCCCATGGTCGTCTTCCTCTCGAATGGGAGCCAGATGGCGCGGCGGTCCTCGCCGTATCCACCACCGACCAGAACCCCGACGGCCAGCGCGACGCGCTCGCGGCGGCTGGCTGCGAGCAGATCTTCCTCGACAAAGCCTCCGGCAAGCTCGCCCCCGCTCGGAACTGGACAAGGCGCTGCTAGTGGCCAACTGGTGTCATGCCCTCACGCTGGACGGCGGATCCGAGAAACCGAACGCGACACCGCCGCGGTGACCGGCACTGCCGCTCACCTTCGCAACCTTTCGGCAACGGCAGGGCGACGGTCCTGTGGCCGCTGGGCACTGCCCATTCGGATGGATAACCACCGGCGAGTCTATGGCAACACGCGGACTGAGGTGGGTCGGCGGTCGGGCCGTATGGCGACAATTACGGCACTTCCTGCAATCTGCTGGCGCACCACCGCACCAGCTCGTACGGTTTCGGTATGGACTCTGTCGAGCCACTACCCGCCATCCCGTTGGAATCCTGGCGCCCTACCAAGGAGACGCTGCACCGATTCTCCCAGATCGTCGGCAAGGTCGCCCTCGCCAAAGGCATTCGGCGCAATCACTGGTGGCACATGACCTATCGGCTCACCCCGCGCGGCTGGACCACGGTCCCGCTAGGTTCCGCAAGGAGCGGGCCGGTATTCAGCTGTGCGTTCGACTTCTTCGACCACGTGCTGCGGATCGCGACCGATCGCGGCGTCGAGGTCGAGATAGACCTGCAGGAACAGTCCGTCGCCACCTTCTACCGCGACGTAATGGCCGCACTGCGCAACCTCGACGTGGAAGTCGTACTGCCGCACCCACATCCGTTCGATCTGCCGGATGCGGCACGTCTGTTCGAGGACGACACCGAGCATGCCGACTACCATCCGGATAACGTACAGCGGGCTTTTCGGGTACAGAGCCAGGTCGGGCGGATACTCGAGGAGTTCAGCGCTACCTATTCTGGCAAGATCAGCCCGGTCCAATTGTTTTGGCACACTTTCGATATTGCGGTGCAGCGGTTCTCCACTCGACAGATCGACATGCCAGCCACGGTCGATTCGGTGACGCGCGAGGCATACTCGCGGGAGGTCATCAGCTCCGGATTCTGGTTCGGTGACGACAAGGTCGGGGAACCGACGTTCTACTCCTACGTCGCCCCCGAACCTGCCGGGCTCACCGATCGGCCCCTGCCCTCGGGTGCCCGATGGGTTCCGTCCGGATCGGCGCATGCGGCGTATTACGCCTACGACGAGGCGCGCTCGTCCCCGGATCCGGTCGGTGCCGCGCTCGGGTTCTTTCAGTCCGTCTACGCGAGCGGATCCGAGCTGGCCGGATGGGATGCCGCCCAGCTGGCCTGCTGGGGCGGCATCACCGATCCGGTGCTGGAGAAGAAGGAATCACGCTGGCCGGAATGGCCGGAGTGATTGCTACAGCGAGCCGTTGAGCTTGTTCAAGCGATCGCAGGACTCGACGTACTCCTCGATCAGCCGGGCGACCACGTCGGCGGAACGCTCCACCTTGGTCATCATGCCGACCACCTGGCCGACCGGGTTGAAGTTCACGTCCTTGGCGGCCTCCGGGTAGCGGTGGCCGCGCTTGACGCCGTCCAGGGCCACCATCATCTGCAGCGGCATGGGCAGTGGGTCTGGGGTCTCGGCCGACTCCCATGCTTCGGTCCAGTCGTTCTTCAGCATGCGGCACGGCTTGCCGGTCCAGGAGCGCGAACGCACGGTGTCGTGGCTGGAGGCGTCGATGTAGGTCTGCATCTGTGCGGGCGGCACATTCGCCTCCTCGACGGTCAGCCACAGCGAACCCGTCCACGCGCCCGCCGCGCCCATCGCCATGGCCGCGGCGACCTGGCGGCCGTTGCCGATGCCACCCGCGGCCAGCATCGGCATATCGCCGATCGCGTCGACCACCTGCGGCCATAGCACCATCGAGGAAATCTCGCCGCAGTGCCCGCCGCCCTCGGTGCCCTGGCAGACAACGAAATCCAGGCCCGCGTTCTTGTGGTTGAGTGCGTGCTTCACCGAGCCGCACAGCGCGCCGATGAGTCGGCCGGAGTCCTGGATCTGCTTGACCACATCCGGCGGCGGAGTGCCGAGCGCGTTGGCGACCAGCTTTGCCTTGGGGTGGCGCAGGATCACCTCGATCTGCGGCGCGACCGTGGTGGCGGTCCAGCCGAGCAGCTCGCTGTGGTGCTCAGTCTCGGGCAGATGCGGGACGTCGTGGTCGGCGAGGATCTTCTCGGCGAAATCGCGGTGACCCTGCGGAACGAGTTCCGCCAGTTTGGCTTCCAGTTCGTCGGGGGTGAGGCCATCGATGCCCTTGCCCTCGTACTTGGACGGGATGACCAGGTCAACGCCGTACACGCCGTGTACATGCTCGTCGAGCCACGCCAGCTCGACCTCGAGCTGTTCGGGGGTGAAGCCGACCGCACCGAGCACACCGAGGCCGCCGGCGTTGCTGACCGCGGCCGCCACGTCGCGGCAATGAGTGAAGGCGAAGATGGGGAACTCGATCCCCAGCTGGTCGCAGATTTCGGTACGCATGGCGTGCTTGTCTCCCTATGGGGCGATAGAACGGGTTACAAAGTTGCCCCGCCGTATTCCGGCCCGGCGCGGCAGGTAACTCCCTGGACCAGCCGAATGGGACGCATACCGCGAGTATCGCCATGGCGCGGCAGCGGCATCATCGATTGGTGAATGCACCATATTATGACAGTAACACGTTCTAGTTTTGCCGGGATAGCCTTTACCCGGCACGCCTTTTCTCTAGGGCGGACTGCTCCAGGTCGGCGAGTGCGCGTCATCACCTGAATGCTCGACAGCGAGTTGTAGATCTCCTTGCTGCGGCACATCGACTCGCTGACCACCCGGAGTCGTTCGGTCGGATCGGCGACATCGGTGGCGAGATTGCACAGGATCGCGCCGACCTTGTTGCCATTGGCATCCTGGTCGCCGTCCTCCGTCCATAGCGACACCGGGACCATCGCGATCAACGGCTTGTCCGGCAGGGCGTTTCGCTCGAGCAGGTAGGACCGCAGCGCGCCGGCGGACATGGTGAGCGCGACGTCATTGACGGTCGAACCGGTCGCCTTCTTCACCTGCTTGATGCGCTCCAGCGGCCAGGATCGGACCGCACAACGGCGCGCGTCGCCGATGGGGACTTTGAACATCGAGCGCGGCGCTTCGAACGGCATCGTCAACGCCTGCTGAACCAGCGCGGCGCGGGCCACCCGCAGCGCGGCCGGTCTGGAATTAGCCGCCGACAACAGGTTTCGCGCCATCCTGCCGAGACCGGACTCAACGGCGGCATCCTTCGGCGGGCGCTGCGCGGCGGCACCGAGACTGCCGAGGTGATGCGGACCGACTGATTCGCGCGGCTGGGCGGGTTCACGACCGGTGAAAGGTAACGCGGCCCGGCGGGATTTCGATCAGCTTCGCGGGCCGTTGTGGTGCGGCACAAGGAGAATCGAAGGGGAGGGTCTTGAACCGTCGAATCAGCAGGCGAGTGGCGCTGGCGGCGACAGCGGTCGCGGTCGCGCTCGGCATCGGTGCAGCTCCCGCGTCGGCGGAGCCTGCTCAGAGTGTCCCGGCGGTGCCGTCGGTGAAATCGGCGGACGGCTCGTATATCGAGCGGATCGAGCCGCAGGACGCGCGGAATATCCGCCTGCAGGTCCATTCCGCCGCGATGAACGAGACCCTCCTCGTGGATGTGCTCCGACCCAGCGGCACCCCAACGCCGCGGCCGACGCTGTACCTGCTCAACGGCGCAGGTGGTGGCCAGGACGACGCGACGTGGAAGCGCAACACCGATGCGCTGACCTTCCTTGCGGAAAAGGACATCAACGTCGTGCAGATCATCGGCGGGCAATGGAGCTTCTATACCGATTGGCTCTCGCCGGACCCGGTACTCGGTGTCAACAAGTGGAAAACCTATGTCACCGAGGAACTTCCGCCACTGATCGATGCCGCGCTCGGCACCAATAAGGTCAATGCCGTTGCGGGCCTTTCGATGGCGGGCACCTCGGTGCTCAACTTCGCGATCGCCAAGCCGGGCCTGTTCCGCAGCGTCGCCGTGTACAGCGGCATCAGCCAGACCAGTGATCCGGTCGGCCAGCAGATGGTCAAGGCAACCGTGGAACTCTGGGGCGGCGGCAATACCGAGAACATGTGGGGCCCGCTGGACAGCCAACTGTGGACCGCCAACGACCCGACGGTGAACGCCGAAAAGCTGCGCGGCACAAACCTGTTCATCTCTACCGGCAATGGCATCCCCGGCGCCTACGACGCGCCCGGCGGCAAGTTCCGCATGGAACCGCCCGAGCAGAACGCACCGGTCGTGGCGATCGGCTCCGTCATCGAAGCCGGCGTGAACTGGTCGACCCACAACCTCAACGCCCGCCTCGACAAGTTGAAGATCCCCGCCACCTTCGTCTACCGCGACAGCGGCACCCACTCCTGGGGCTACTGGCAGGACGATCTGAAGGCATCGTGGCCGGTGCTCGCCCAAGGCTTGCTTAGCTGACCTGCGGATTTCGCGCTTGTCGCGGGTAGGCTTGTTTGGTGAAGCAACTAACTGTCGGTGTAGTCGCGACCTCGCGCAAAGAGGACGAGCACCGGCTGGCGATCCACCCCGCGCATCTCGACCGGATCGACCCAGGGCTTCGCGGCCGCGTCTTCCTCGAGCGCGGCTATGGCGATCGGTTCGGCTACTCCGACGAGCGCCTGGCGCCGCTGGTCGGCGGCCACCGCATGCGCGAGGAGCTGTTCGCCGAGTGCGACGTGCTGCTGTTGCCGAAGCCGCTGGCCGAGGACCTCGAGAACCTGCGCCCCGGGCAGGTTGTGTGTGGGTGGCCGCACTGCGTGCAGGACGAGCGGATCACCCAGCTGGCCGTAGACCGTGGCCTGACCCTGATCGCCTGGGAGGCAATGAACCACTGGACGAAGGAGGGCAACTTCAGCGTCCACGTCTTCCACAAGAACAACGAGCTGGCCGGCTACTGCTCGGTGCTGCACGCGCTGCAGCTGCGTGGGTCCAGCGGCGATTACGGGCGGCGGATGCGGGCGGCGGTGATCAGCTTCGGTGCCACCGCCCGCGGCGCCGTGCGTGCGCTCTCCGCACTCGGCATCAGTGACGTCACGGTGTTGACGCAGCGCAGCGTCTCAGCGGTCGCCTCGCCATTCGCATCGGTGCGGATGCAGCATTTCGCGCGCGACCCGGCGAACCCGAGCCGGACCCTCGCGCTCGAGGCGCCAGAACCCGGACCGTTGGCGGCGATGCTGGCCCAGTACGACGTGGTCGTCAACTGCATCCTCCAGGACACCGAGGAGCCGTTGACGTTCGTGCTGAACGAGGATCTGGACCTATTCGCGCGCGGGACGCTGTTCGTCGACGTCTCCTGCGACGAGGGCATGGGTTTCGAGTGGGCCCGTCCGACGTCCTTCGCAGACCCGATGTTCACCATCGGTGATGACCTGCACTACTACGGCGTCGACCACAGCCCCTCGTTCCTGTGGAACTCCGCCACCTGGGAGAACTCCGAGGCGCTGCTGGAGTACCTGCCGATCGTGATGGCCGGCCCCGATGCCTGGGACGGCAGCGAGACGATCCGGCGTTCAATCGAGATCCGCGAGGGTCGAGTCCAGAACCTCCGGATCCTCTCGTTCCAGGGCCGCGCCGCCGCCTACCCTTACGCGGTCATCTGACCGGACGCGCGGCTGGAGTCTCATGACCGACTTCATCGCGCGGGTGCCCTGACCAGCTCTTCTCGGTCTCAGTCGGAGACGACGTTGTCCGTGAGATGTAGGTTCTCAATTTCGATGACATATCGCGTTGCAGTGACCAGTGGCTTTCCGTCTTGGTCTCACACCGTGTCATATGCCGGCGGTCTCGAAATGGCGTGTCATTTCCTACGGCCACCGACGTCGTAATCCTTGCCGAACTCCGGAAACATCGGCGATGGCTCGCGCCGACATCGCGCCTCGCGGCTACGCTTGCATGCCGACGGATCCGACGGGTCAGTTAATTTGATGTCGTCACTTCGCACCGGTGGTCGGCGCTGCGGATTCCGTTGTCGTGGTGGTCGGCTTGGTGGTGGTCGGCTTCGTGGTCTCAGTGGGTGTCGCGACCGAAGACGGAGCCGGTGGGGTCGTCACCTTCGGTGTGACTGCCGCACCCGGGGTCTCGGACGGCGGCGCTGAAGTCGTCGTCGCTGAAGTCGTCGGCACCGGGGTCGTCGTCGGGGTCGGGGTCGTGGTCGGCACCGGGGTCGTCGGTTGGCTGCTGACATCGGGCTTGGCGGGGGCAGCACTGGTGGTGGTCGTCGGTGACGCGGCCTTGGTCGGTTCACTCGTCGGCGACGCCGAGGTGGCCGCCGCCTTGTACGCGGCGGCGAGGTCCGCCGGTTGCGGCTGGGTAGTCGTGTCGACCGGCTTACCCGCCTGCGCCTGCTTCGCCAGGGCTGTGAGCCAGGCAGCCGCATACTCGGCGGATGTCAGCGGCTTACCGTCGGCAGGGTTGGAGTCACGCCAGTAGTCGAAGTGGTGACCGGTTCCGTTCGGCCCGAGCGTGAGCTGGTACGGGTCGCTCATGACCACGGGGATCGTGTTCTGGTTCGTCACGATGAGACCGACGACCTCGTTCAGCACCTTCTGCGGCAGGTAGGCCAGCGGCGACATCTCGTTGGTCGAGATCGAGTCCGCCTTCGCCGGGACCTTCGGCGCCTCACCCGGCTTGTATGCCGGATCCGACACCTTCAGCAGTACCTGGAGAAAGGTCTCGTCGCTCTGCATCCAGTTCGGCTGCGACTGAATGTCTGCGAACGCCGCAAACGCGATACGGCTGAGGACAACAGCGACGTCCTGCCCTGTCGCCGGCGTGAGCCCGTCTCGTTGGAGTGCGTCGACGTTCAACTGTCGGCCCACATTGGCCGCCAACTGCAGCAGTGAAATGTTCTTCGGTGCCGCGCAGGTGAGATCACCGTCAGAGCAGAACGACGCGATCTTGCCGTTCAGCGCACCGAAGTCACCGCTGGTGCCCGGCAGCGCTCCCTGACCTGGTGCCGGTTTCGTGCCGTTCTGATATTGCTGGTCGAAGCCGTCGGGATTGCTGAACGGATCCTTCGCGCCGGGGAACGGCCCCTCTCCCGCCGAGCGACCCGCGTCGGCGAGGACGACGACACCGAGAACTTTGGCCGGGTCGACGATCCCGTATCCACCGTTCTGGTCGCGCTCCTGATGTCCGACGTTCGTCGCGACGCGGCGCGCGACGTCGGCGCCCTCGCTATATCCGACGATCGAGAACTTGGTGTCGGGGCATGCCTGTGTGATCTCCCGCATCACCTTTTCCGTATTCGAGACACCGGTGGTGACGGCGTCCTCGTAGGTGGCCATGTCCGCCGGATACGCAATGTAGACAGCAGCGTACGAGCCGGGATCAACGGCACCGGCCGGTGCGTTGACGACCGGATCGACCCAATTGCTGGAATGGTCACCCGACAGCGCGGCGGGCAACTCGTTACCGTTGGCATCGACAAGCATCTTCGTGGTTCCCGCGACAGGGGTGTCGCCGCGGCCGGCCACCGAGATGGTCACCATGTCGTGGCATTCCGTGACGGACGACGTGAGCTGCGTATCCCTGGTTTGCGGCGTCGATGTCAGTGCAAACGAGGCAGCGACTACCGCCGCCACCCCCAACACTGCCGGCGCAGCAACAGCCGAAGCGACGCGATGCTGCGCAAAGAACTCACGAAAAGCCATACCCTGATCCCATTCCAATTACCGACAAGTGGACCGACAGCCTCCCGACGGGCCATGCGTCACCAAGGACGTCGTGGTTGGGAGGCGAGCGTTACTGGGCGGTTTGGTTGTTGATCTTGATTCGGGTAGGCTGCATCGTTTTTTTCCTGCCGATCGCGGCCGTTGAGGTGCACGCTTCACAGATCACGTTCGAGGTCAACGATGTGCTGGTCAGCCACCGATCTCGTCCGTCATGACCTGGGCGTGTGCATCCTGCCGGAATCGCCGGCAGCCCGATTCCCGACCTGGCAGTCGTGAAGTTCGCCACATATGCGCCGACGTGGAAGGTGATGGTGGTGCGCCCCGCGGTGACGTAACGTCAGCGGTCGCCGCGCTCCGCGACACGTCAGGTAGCAAGAGCAGCGTCGATCGGTTGTGGGTGAAGGCGTCCGCTCGGGGTCAGTCTGAACCCTCGTTGTCAGATGAGGTGATCCGGTCGATCTCGGCCCGGTCCTCAGCGGTGGGCTGCCACTGACCCGCCTTGACGTTGGCCGCGACCTGTTCGGCTGAGGTGGCGCCGGCGATGACCGAGCTGACGGCTGGCTGCGCAGCGAGACCGCCGATGGCCACGTCGAGCAGGGTGATCGAACGTTCCGCGGCGAAGGCCTCGAGCTCTTCCAGCACGTCGAAGGTCGCGTCGGTGAGCACCGCTTCGCGGTTCCATGCTTGGATCCGGCTGCCTTTCGGGGCGGCCTCACCACGGCGGTACTTGCCGGTGAGCAGGCCGCTCGCAAGCGGGAAGAAGGGGAGCAGGCCGATCCCGTACCGCTCCAGAGCCGGAACAAGGTCGGCCTCGATCCCGCGCTCGAGCAGGCTGTACTCGTTCTGCGCGCTGACAAAGCGCTCCAGGTTGCGGGTACGGGCGATCCACTCCGCATCCGCGGCCTGCCAGCCGCTGAAGTTCGAATGGCCCAGGTAGCGGACCTTGCCCTCGTGCACGAGATCATCCAGTGCGGACAGGGTTTCCTCGATCGGGGTTGCAGGATCGGGCCGATGGATTTGGTACAGATCGATCCAGTCGGTGCGCAGCCGGCGCAGTGAGTTCTCGACCGCGCGGCGGATGTAACGGCGAGATCCGCGCGCGCCCCAGTCGAGGCCGTTGTCTTGGCCGAGCCGCCGGACATCGCTACCGAACTTGGTCGCGATCATGACGTCGTCCCGCTTGCCCTGAAGGATCTCGCCGAGGCGCTGCTCGGAGTCACCGTAGGAGTCCGACGTGTCGAACAGGTTGATGCCGTGATCGAGAGCGGCGTGCACCACGGTCCTGCTCTGCTCGAGATCGAGCTTCATTCCGAAGTTATTGGTACCGAGGCCGACCACTGAAACAGCGAGACCGGAGCTTCCGACACGACGTAGCGATGACGAATCAATCACGGCTACTCTCCTAACATTTGGCGCGGGGCTGGCCGGCTCGACGTTACTGCGTGCTACGGGAACCGGATCAATAGAGGCGCCGAAACGTGCTGCGACCCACTACCGGCCAACCACGAAGCCATCGTCCACATCGCAACCATCGTGACCATGTCACGACTGCTGGCACAGGCCGATCCTACTTCCGCGCCACAGCGGCCCGGGTATCAGCCTCTCGCAGGTGCGCGGACAGAGCGGCACGGAACTCGGCGGCGTTCGAGGTGAGCGGAGTGCCCGCAGTTCTCATAGACGACCTCGGAAGCGCTCGAGCACGTTCGCGGTAATTCGAAGGGTGACGACTGCCTTTGCGGTGATGCCGTCGATGCTGTCCGATGTCAGCGAATCGTCCTCGAGGTGGCCGCCCTGACCTGGGGTGAGGAATCTTGAGTGGCAAGACCAACTGCTGCTGGTCGGAGCAGAAAACTAGGCTGATCTGCATGGATAAGATTCATTGGCAATGGCCCAGTTTCGCTGGCACCGGACAGATGCCGTCGTCGAGGATGGTCGAGGTCATACGTTCGCTAATGTAGGGTCTCAAAATTCGTGGCGGAATCCATCTTCCTGACGCCGATCTCCCTGGCCAGATCGCGCAGCGCCAACTGGTCCGCGCCGCGTTCCCGCAGGCCGCGCTCGGCCGCGTCGAGCAGTGCGGCGCGGAGGTGTCCGTGATGGTAGGGCCGCTCGTCGGTCGCGTCTGGCACGGGATCAACGGTGGGGCAGGTGCGAGCAATTGGCGGACGGGGCGTGAGGCATTGCCGGTGCGCGCGCCGCGTTCCTGATGACGATACCGGTCTCGAATACTCGCCGCGGCTACGCGGTCGCACTCGATGCGCTGGTGCAAGACTTCGGTCCGGATTCAGACGTGGGCTGGCACACGTACCGAGAGGTCCTACAGCGACTGAAATAGGGTGTCGGCTGCCAGGAAATGATTCTCGCGCGAATGTGTGATTTTACGTTGCCGCGGATCGGGATCGCCACGCACGCTGCCCATACGGGCTGAGCCTGACTCAGCAGCCGGACCGATCTTCAAGCACGAACGCCTCGGGCTCGGCGGAATCACCGTCTTCGCCGGTCCCGCAATCGACGCACGGCCCGCATTCGGGTGTGGCTCCTGATGGATGGACTACTCGGACGGCCGGTACGACCGGAGATCCGATCATCGCCAACCCGATTGATGCCACGGTCATGGCCGCCGAAATCGACCGGCTCGTCACGCTCACGCGAATTTCCGCGAGGACCGCGCGCTGACGAGCACCTACGATGGGAGTGTCCGAATAGTGGCGGATCCGGTTCCGGCGTTGGTGAATTACCGGTCGGGTTGATCTGCCCTTCGAAGGTGATCGCGAACGCGTGCAATGCGGGTTTCCACGCGTGTTCTGTTGCGAGAGAACCGTTTTCGGAGTGCTCGGAGCGAGAATCGGGCCGCGTGAGACCGGCCGGCATCGGCTTCGGTCACCGAATCCGGGCGTGCCCACGGCGGCGGCTCCGATTCCGATACACGCGTCGACGACGTTACCGGGCGGTCGACCGGACCCTGGCGCGGTGTAACCGGCTCCGGTCCTATTCCGTCGTTTCTCCCTGTTCCCGAGCGATGCGCTTCAGTTCCGACGCCCTCCACGCCTGCCTGACCTTCACCTGCTCCTCCGATGCCGGACGAGGCCCCCTGCTGGAATGTGATCATGATTGGCATGCCGTTGACACCATTCACAGGTGAGTTGCTCGATATCGGCAATGGCAAAGCCCGCATGTGGGACGACCAGCGCTCGCTAGTCGACGGGCATTGTCAATTCCCCTGGTCGAGAGCGCTGAGCCAGTCGTTGGTTACCACCTGTAACCGGACCGTGTGTTGGAAATCGATCAGCCGCAGGGTTGTTTGGGGACCGGTCCAGCGGATTTCGGAAACCCTGTCGTCGAGGCGATCGGTTGGTTCGCCGATGGATCCGGTCAATACGTCCGCCATCCGGGCAAAAGCCGCCAATGTGTTATTGCGGCCGTCCGGCGTATCAGCCACCTGGGTGCTGACGGTGACTTCGACGCGCACCGCGTCGCCATCGAAGCCGATGATGTCGACGATGTCCGAGCCGAGACCGGCGTCGAACTGAACCCAGTCCGCCGAGTGGATCTGGGGTTCTCGCCAACCGAATACGATCGCCAAGCGCAGCAGATCGTCCATCCGCCATGACCAGACCAGCGTGCGCAATTTCCCGGCGAGATGGGCGATCTCGTTGTCGGACAATGCCCGCCATCCGATTGGACGCGGCGTGGGCTGCGCGACGGGTATGTGGTCGGCGACGAAGAGGGGTTTCGACGCAGGTCGGACTGCGTCGCCCGTCGACAGCGATTCGGTGGCCGCCGCATAGTCGAACGTCAGGTCGTCTTCGGAAGTGATACGGGCTCGCGGTACTTCGGCTGTCGGTGTGCCGAATGTGAGGGTCCCACCCCACATTCGTGTTCTGGATTCTTCCAGAATTTTGCGTGCGCGTTCCAGTAAGGCAGCGCTGGGCGCTGCGTCGCTGGCCGCTGCGTCCGCTGACAGATGCCGACCGATGACAGTCAGTCCTGCTGCACGGCAGCCGACTTCGACGAGTCCGATCGATGTCGCGATGTCGAAAAAGCGGAGGGCATCAATGGTCATGGACCATTCGTCGGCGCCGGTACGCAGCAGCGTGATAGTGGATGCGCGAATAGATGGGTATCGCGGGTGGTTTAGGGTCCGGCACCCCAATTCGCTGCCGACGGCATCGTCGGCAGCACCCGAGGGGGCGAGCCCGATGATCGCTCGAAGTTCCTCGAGTTGGGCTTGATCGAGCCGACCAGTTGTGACCAGGCGAAACCGCCGCGTCAGTTTCATTCGAGGCCTCCGGGTGTTGCCTTCACGACCGCACTACGAGGCGGTCGGGTGTTGTGCCGCTGTCCAGCCACGCAGTTGCGATCTTTCTCGCAACGGCCCGATAGAGCATATCGTCGGCGCTGTTCTCCGACGCGATTACCTCTGTGGTCTTGTTCAGGACCAATGTGCACTGACTGCCCTGTATATCGGTGTACCGGTAGCGAACTCGTTCCTCGTCCTCGTCGACTTTCTCGACTTCTGCGTATAGTGCCAAGGTCATGTTCTCCTTGTCCCGAAAGCTCGGATGACAACCGATCAACCCTGACGTGCCAGCCCGAGCAGTGGCAGGTGAAGGTCGCGTTCGTCCGCGTTCTTGTTCCATGCGGTGTAGGTCAAGGACCGCGGGTCGGTGATTCGGAATGCGTCACGGAGTCCGGTCACCACCATTGCCGCCAACTGGCGGTATATGGCTGAATTGACCGGCCATGGCAGTTCGATCCACCAGTAGGGGCCGTGGTCGGCATCGGGTTCCTGCCAACCTGCCTCGGTGATCAGGCGGTGACCCGCTTCGTCCGGCCGTGCGGTGGGTTCGAGGAACTCATCGCCCACCAATTCGGCCAGTAGCTCGCTGTCGGTCTGCGCGAACTGCGCGAACCGTTGATGGCCTGGGGGGAGCCCCGATTCTACGATCTTTACGATCGCGCCTGCGGGCAGTACCGCTAACTGCTCGGCCAGTCGCTCGGTGAATTCCGCCCAATCCGTCATGCCAAGCCCTGCCGTTCAAATTCGATGGATCCATCGAGAGCGGCCAGCGAGGCGTTCGTTTGATACGTCAGTTGGACAGTGAGCCTTTCCGAGTAGTGGTATGTCGTTCTCGTCAGACGGTGCGGTGATGTTCGATGCGCAGTAGGACCAGGGCTGCGGCGACGATGGCACCGATTCGCCAGGGGCACAGGGTCACTCGCCGGAGTGCTTTGAATGTGGTTTTGAGCAGGGAGTTTCCGCGTTCACCGATGGCTCGTTTGCTGTTGTGCGCTTTGTTGGCGGTCTTCTGATCGTCGGTGAGCGCGCCGTTCTTGGGTTTCTTGACTGCCACGGTGATCGTGGTGGCTTCGCCCTCGTAGCCGAGGTCGCCGAGTACCGGTCGCTGATCGTTGGTCCATGCGGTGAACGCGGGCAGCATCTGCGGATGGGTACGCAGCGCGGTGGTGTCGTGCTCGCGGCCGGGCCGCACATCGGAGGTCCAGATCGGCCACCCGTCCGGCACGGTGACGACCTGGACGTTGCCACCGTGATGGCGATGTTTCCCGGACCACCACAGGTCCACCGGCCGATGTTTCCCAGTGTTGCCCTTGGTTTTTCGTGTCGACGGGCCGGGCTCGCCGACACAGTCGGTGCCGATCAGGGTGCCGTCGACGCTGACGTGCTCATATCCGGCGGCTTTCGCCGCCAGCAGCGCGTTGTGCAGGCCGGGCGCTTGGGCGGCGAGCACGTCGATCGCCTCGTGCAGGTAGCTGTAGCAGGTCGTCTTGCCGATCTCGTTGTCGATCATCAGCTGCGCGATCCGGGTGCCGTCGAGGAACCAGCGCAACGCCAACACCGCCTGCGCCATGCAGGTCAGAGCCCGCCAGCGAGTCCCGCGGTCGCGTCGCGAGGCCTCGAGCAGCGTGGCCACGTACTCGACGGTGGCCTCTTCGACCGGCAGGACGGCTGTGTATGTCACACTCATGACGCGCAGAACCTCAGTGAAGTTGATCTTTGGTAGGACCACCTTCATACCCGGGGTTCTGCGCTTCTACGTTGTACCCCAACAACTTCCGGCGTGTCGCCAGGTCACGCCAGGGCCGAGCGCACTACTCGGAAAGGCTGATTGAGATTTGGCCATATTCATTGAGACCCTACATTCCACTACTAAGACTGGTCAGCCGCGCGCCATATCCACGAACCGGCTCAGGTGCAGTTGGTGCGCGACGGTGATGGTGGCGGTGGGGCCATTACGGTGCTTGCCGAGAATCAAGTCCGCCTCGCCGCCACGCGGATCATCCCGCTCGATCGCATCGGGGCGATGCAACAGGATGACCATGTCGGCATCTTGCTCGAGCGAGCCCGATTCGCGAAGGTCGGAGACCATGGGGCGCTTGTCGGTTCGCTGTTCGGGACCACGGTTCAGCTGACTGATCGCGACTACCGGGACCTCGAGTTCCTTGGCCAACAGCTTCAGGTTTCGCGAGAATTCCGAGACTTCTTGCTGACGGGATTCGACCTTCTTGCCGGAGGTCATCAGCTGGAGGTAGTCCACCACAACGAGTTTCAAGTCATGGCGTTGCTTGAGCCGCCGCGCCTTGGCACGAATTTCCATCATGGTCAGATTCGGCGAGTCGTCAACGAACAGTGGTGCCTCGCTGATCTCACTCATACGGCGCGCGAGTTTCGTCCAGTCGTCGTCACTCATTCGACCGGAGCGCATATCGCCCAGCTTGATCTTGGCCTCTGCCGAGAGCAGACGCATCACGATCTCGGTGCGGCTCATCTCCAGCGAGAAAATGACGCTCGGCAGCCCGTGCTTGATCGAGCAACTGCGCATGAAGTCCATGCCGAGTGTACTTTTGCCGACACCGGGTCGGGCCGCGACGATGATCATTTGGCCGGGGTGGAGGCCGTTGGTTACTTCGTCCAGTTCGGTGAAGCCGGTGGGGACGCCGAGGGAGATGCCGCCGCGGCTGGCGATGGAGTCGATTTCGTCCATCGTGGGCTGGAGGAGTTCCTCCAGGGGGAGGAAGTCTTCGGTGGTGCGGCGTTCGGTGACCTCGTAGACCTCGGCTTGGGCGCGGTCGACGACCTCGGCGATATCTTGGCCGTCGGCGCCCGCGTAGCCGTATTGGACGATGCGGGTGCCTGCTTCGACGAGGCGGCGCAGGATGGCCTTCTCGGCGACGATCTCGGCGTAGTAGCCGGCGTTGGCGGCGGTGGGAACGGTCTGGGTGAGGGTGACGATGTAGGGGGCGCCGCCGATGCGCTTGAGCTCGCCGCGGCGGTCCAGGCCGGCGGCGACTGTCACCGGGTCGGCGGGCTCGCCGCGGCCGTAGAGGTCGAGGATGGTGTCGAAGATGGCCTGATGGGCCGGACGGTAGAAATCACCGGGCCGCAGTGCCTCTATGACATCGGCGATGGCGTCCTTGCTCAGCAGCATGCCGCCGAGCACCGACTGTTCGGCCGCCATGTCGTGCGGTGGTTGCCTGCCGAAGTCTTCTCCGGGCGGTTCGGAGTATTCCGCGTGTCCGCGGTCGTCGACGACTGCCACCAGACTCGACCGTCCTTTCCCCACCGGGACTCACACTATCGATGACTCGTTGTACTCCCGGGTACCGACACGTTCGGGGCACAGCGGCGGTTGCGGCCGACCCCGTTCGCGGGCGTCACCTGCGGTTCCAGCAACCGCTGTGACAGGTACCGAATCATGATCTTCCGAGCGGTTCGATCATGTCGCTGCGACGAACCTAGGCGACCGGATGGGTGGTCGCCAAACCGTACTGTGTACACACCTGTGGATAAGTTGGGGACTGTTTACCTAACCGTGTGCACCCCCTGTGTACTACTTGGGGAAAACTCAGGCCGCCACCTTCATATGCGCAGATAGATATCGATTTTCGAATCTGTCCACGTGTGGATGAATGAAGTATCGGCGTGTCTGACTAGTTGAACAGCCGGGCGTGTTGGGTAAAACAGTGCGATTTACGAATGTGGCATGGATCACATTGCGTACGGTTGGTTTTCTTGACGATCCGCAAGTGGAATAACCAGAGGTGGAGCCGATACCGCGATTTCGGGAATGATCCAGTTCGCCGTCCGCGCCGAATCGCAAACATTTGGCTATTCGAAGAAATTGATCACGGAATTGGCACAGCACAGGCGAAGGCCACTCTTGTGCCGAACACAAGAGTGGCCTTCGTAGCGAACTCAGTTCGCGGCGACCTGCAGGTCGAACTTGGCGACCACGTCGGGGTGCAGGTGCACCACGACGCCGTGCTTACCGGTGGTCTTGATGTGCGACTTCGGCAGCTCGATGCTGCGCTTGTCGACAACCGGACCGCCGGCCGACTTGATGGCCGCGGCGACGTCCGCCTGGCTCACCGAGCCGAACAGTTTGCCGGTGCCGCCGGTCTTGACCGACAGCGACACGGCATCGAGGCCCTCGATGGCCTGCTTCAGCTCGTTGGCGTGATCGAGGTTGCGAACCTTGCGGGCGTCCTGCGCCCGGCGGATGCCCTCGACTTGCTTCTGAGCGCCACGGCTGGCAACGATCGCTAGGCCGCGCGGCAGCAGGTAGTTGCGGCCGTAGCCGTCCTTGACTTCCACGGCGTCGCCGGGAGCACCGAGGTTGTCCACATCAGCAGTCAGAATCAACTTCATTTGCGTGCCTCCCGTTCTCAGCGAGCCGTGGACACGTAAGGAAGCAACGCAACCTCACGCGAGTTCTTCACGGCAACGGCGACGTCGCGCTGGTGCTGCACGCAGTTGCCGGTCACCCGGCGAGCGCGGATCTTGCCGCGATCACTGACGTACTTCCGCAGCAGGGCGGTGTCTTTGTAATCGATTTTGACGGTGCCGGTCTTGGCTTCCTTGCAGAAGGTGCAAGCCTTCTTCTTCAGCACCTTTTCGCGCGCGGGCGCTTTAGGCATGGTCTTCTACTCCGTAATCATTGATGGCCCAAGCGAATGGGCCGATGAATGCCGTTCTCAGAACGGCGGTTCGTCGTCTACGCGGCTGTTGCCCCCGAAGGAACCTGCCGCAGGCGCGCTGCCCCATGGGTCGTCCTCGGCGCCGCCGGAACGTCCACCGCCACTACCACCGGAGGAGGCGATATTGCCACCGCCGCCGCCACTGCCGCCGGATCCGAACCCGCCACCGCCACCGCCGCGGCTGGCCTTGGCGACCTTCGCGGTGGCGTAGCGCAGCGAGGGACCGACCTCGTCGACCTCGAGCTCGACGACCGTGCGCTTCTCACCCTCGCGGGTTTCGTAGGAGCGCTGCTTGAGCCGTCCGCTCACGATCACGCGGGAGCCACGGGTCAGGCTTTCCGCGACATTTTCCGCAGCTTCGCGCCAGATGTTGCAGCGCAAGAAGAGCGCTTCGCCGTCTTTCCATTCATTCGAATTACGGTCGAACACGCGGGGAGTCGAAGCGACGGTGAAGTTCGCCACCGCTGCGCCCGCGGGCGTGAATCGAAGCTCGGGGTCGGCCGTCAAGTTTCCGATGACGGTGATGACCGTGTCGCCTGCCATGTGGTTCCTCCTGCTCGGTGTGCAGTCCGCAATGACTCGCTGTTGCGCTAGAGCCTAGAGCCAGGCACCGACGCAATCGAGGGTCACTTGCCGTGGCGCAGGACCTTGGTGCGCAGCACCGACTCGTTGAGACCCAGCTGGCGGTCGAGCTCGCTCACAGTGGCGGGCTCGGCGGTCAGATCGACCACCGCATAGATGCCTTCGGCCTGCTTGGCGATCTCATAGGCGAGCCGGCGGCGGCCCCAGATGTCGACCTTGTCGACCTTGCCGCCTTCGGTACGAACCACGCTGAGCATGTTCTCCAGAGACGGACCAACGGTGCGCTCGTCCAGGCTCGGATCGAGGATAACCATCACTTCGTAATGACGCACGGACCAATCACCTCCTGTGGACTAGGAAACGGCCACGGACTTTCCGTGGCAGGAGGGTCGTTGCGTCAGCAACCCGGCAAGGCTACATGAACCCCCGGTGAGCAGCGAAACTCGCCTGCCAATGTGCGGACGGATCGGATGTTGCGACCGTATTCCCAGGGGACGTGGGCACGCTCCGGCCGAGCCGCCTAGGGTGGTTCTCATGCCGACCGGACTGGCCGCCAGCGACAGGATCACCGGCCGCGTGACGCGCAGCACCGCGCTGGCCGCGGTGGTCGTGTTGCTGTGCGGGCTCACTCTGGCGCTGGCTTACCTGAACAAGGCGCGCTGCGCGGGGGAGCCGTTCGATGCAGATGGTCGCAGCATGGCTTTCGATGTGATCAAGGATTCGGACGTCTGTTATTCCGATATTCAATTCTTGTGGCTTGGTCGCGATATCAATGAGCACGTCTTTCCCTATGTCTCGGGGAGCATTACTTCCGCCGGGGCGCTGGTCGGGGGTGCGGTCGAATATCCGGCGCTCAGCGGCATCTTGATGTGGGTGGGTGCGCTGGGCGCCCACAACGACGCCGACTTCCTGCTGCACTCCGCCCTGTTGCTGGCGCCGTTCGCCCTGGTGACAGCCTGGCTGCTGGTCCGGTTGGCAGGGCGCGCTGCGCTGCTGTGGGCCGCGGGGCCGCCGCTGGTGCTGTACGCGTTCCACAACTGGGAGTTGCCGGTGGTGTGCACGGCGGTCGCCGCCGTGTACGTGGTTACCACGTTGACCCGATATTCGTTGCGCACCAGGGGAATTCTGGCCGCAGTGCTGTTGGGTCTCGGTTTCTGTCTCAAGTTGTATCCGGGGATCTTCGTGCTGCCGCTGATGGCGTATGTGCTCACCGGCGGTACCGGGCGTGGCGCCGACGAGCGGAACGAAGCGGGCTTCGACGTGCGCGGCGCGCTCATGACCGCGGCCGCGGCGATCGGCACGGTCGTGGCGGTCAACCTGCCGTTCGCGTTGGTCGGGTACGAGGGCTGGCGGGCGTCGATCACTTTCCAGCAGTTGCGCCAGGCCGATATCACCACGAATTCCATTTGGTACTGGGGTCTTCGGCCGATGTTCGGGCAGAATGCCGCCAGCGAGTTGTCGTTCCAGAATGTGGTGTCGGTTGCGTCGCCGATGCTGGTGTTCGCGGCCTTCGCGCTCGCAATGTGGTTGGGCTGGAATCGATTCACCGTCACCGGCGCCTTCCCGTGGGTCGGGGTCAGCGGGGCGATGCTGTGTGGATTCCTGGTGTTCCACAAGGTGCATTCGCCGCAGTACACGCTGTGGCTCGTGCCGTTCCTGGTGCTGCTCGAAGTGCCGTGGCCGCTGATCGGGGCCTATCTGCTGGCCGACGCCGCGATCGGTATCGGAGTGTTCCGGTACTTCTACTCGATCGGATCCGGCACCTCGGTGGACACGATGGAGAGCGTGGTCCAGTTCGGGGTGTGGGGCCGCGCGGTGCTGCTCGTGGCGTTCTTCTTCATGTTCGTGCGGGCGATGCCGCGCGGGTTTCAGCCCGCGCCGCCGGCGGTGCCGCGGTTCGAGCCCGGCGATCTGGTGCCGGTGCCGTAGTTGATCGTCGCCACCCCGGCGGTGACCGCGATCCTGGCCTGGCTGTTCATCGATCAGCCGTTGCGGCCCTTGACCATTGCCGGGCTCGGCGTCGGCGTCATCGGGATGGTGTTCGCGTCCCGCAGGTCGACGGTCGCGGCCATGCAACCGCAGGCCGTAGCGGTGCGAGGAGCTACTTGTGCGCGGAGTGCCACTTCATGCCCCAGCGGTACGCCTCGTCGATGGCGCGCTGGGAACCGTTGATGTAGTTCACTTCCCGGTGCACGGTGATGCCGGTGCCCTGGTTCTGTAGCAGGGCGATGGCACAGGAGCGGGCGCCGCTCACCGGGGAGTCCAGCCGGACCTCGATCTGCGGTCCCGAGGTCGGGAACAGCGTGACCGTGCCGTCGGCGGCGGCCCAGTTCGGCACGCCCTCATAGATGAAGGCGAAGATCAGGATGCGCCGGAACAGTTCGGGGCGAGCCAGATTGATGTGCATATTCTCGCCGCCGGCGACGGCGCCGCTGCGGTCGTCACCGTCCAGCTGGATATACGGCTCGGAATCCAATGCGCCGAAATTGTTTCCGACCGCCTGGACCACGCCCTTGGCGCCGTTGGACAGTTCGTACATGCAGCCGAGATCCAGATCGACGGCCTTGGTCCTGCGAAAGAATCCCTTCGGCCCGCTGGACCAATTCAGGTTCACCCGCATGGTCCCCTGCTGGTCACCGGGTTTGGTGAGGGTGATGCTCGGTGTCGCTTTCGACAGGGTCACCTTCGCCAGGTTGACGCCGCCGGGAGTGTTGTCGTTCGCCATCGGCGCGATCCCCCTCGTGGAAAAGAAGCGGCAACGGCGGTCCCTGGGGAAGGGATACCGCCGTTGCCGCTCAGGTCTTCGGCTGTATGCCGGAACTCAGCCTACCGGCGTCGGCTCTCGTTCGCGCTCAACTTCTTCCTCATCCGCACGACCGTTGCGAATGATGCTGGTAATGAACGCCGCGCCGATGAACGCGACACCGACCAGGCCGGTGATGATCTCGTTGATGTGCACGCCGATGGAGACGAACAGGATGATCGCCAGCGCGCCGATCGCCCAGTGCGCACCGTGCTCCAGGTACGCGTACTCCGAGAGCGTGCCCTTGCGCACCAGGTACACCGTGATCGAGCGGACGAACATGGCGCCGATCAGGCCGAGGCCCAGGGCGATGATGATCGGGTCGGAGGTGATGGCGAAGGCGCCGATCACGCCGTCGAACGAGAACGACGCATCGAGCACTTCGAGGTAAAGGAACAGGAAGAAACCGGCCTTACCGGCGGCCTTGGCGAGTTCTGAAGGCCCGCCCTCGGTCTCCTCGTTCTCCCCGGTGTGGAACATCGAGCCAAGCCCGTCGACCGCGATATAGGTGATCATGCCGAGCAGACCGGCGACCAGCACAGTGGCGCGGTCGGCGTCCTTCGCGATGAGCTCCGCGGTCAGGATGAGTCCGATACCGGAGACGACCACCGATAGCATGTCGAGCTTGCCGAGCCGGGCCAGCGGCCGCTCCAGCCAGGACAGCCAGGTGATCTCGCGTTCCTCGAAGATGAAGTTCAGGAACAGCAGCAGCAGGAACATGCCGCCGAACGCGGCGATCTGTGGATGCGCGTCGGTGAGCAGCGTCTCGTAGCTCTTGCTGCCGTCGGGGAAGGTGGCGGCGCCAGCGGCGGGCGGGTTCAGCGCCAAGTCGAAGGCTTTCACCGGGTCCAGGCCCGCGGTGACCCACACGATCGCCAGCGGAAAGACCAGCCGCATACCGAACACGGCGATCAGCACACCGATGGTGAGGAAGATCTTCTGCCAGAACTCGTTCATCCGTTGCAGCACCGTGGCGTTGATGACCGCGTTGTCGAACGACAGCGACACCTCGAGAATGCCGAGGATCGCAGCGAGCGCGAGCGCGGTCGGTCCGCCGTACAGGAACGCCGCGATGAGTGAGATCACCGTGACGATGAAGGACATGCCGAAAATGCGCAGGACCACGCGGGGACCTTTCCTATGCGGCGGCCGGAGGGTCGTCGCCCGAGCAGATGTGAGCGGTGAATCTGATTTCCAGCGTGGACGCTGAACCGGCGGTTGTCCAACGATGTTGGCGTGTGCATCGGCGCGTCGTCGCACGAACAGGGGGCCCGTTGCCGAGCCCCCTGATCAGTGAGGTCTGATTTAGACGCTCACGCCGTAATCGCGGGCGATACCGGCAAGACCCGAGGCGTAGCCTTGGCCGATGGCGCGGAACTTCCACTCGGCCCCGTTGCGGTACAGCTCGCCGAAGACCATCGCGGTCTCGGTGGAGGCGTCCTCGGTGAGATCGTAGCGGGCCAGTTCGGTGCCGTTGGCGCGGTCGACGACGCGAATGTAGGCGTTGCGCACCTGACCGAAGGACTGCTGACGGGTTTCCGCGTCGTAGATCGAGACCGGGAAGAAGATGCTCTCGATCGTCGGCGGGGTGGCGGACAGGTCGACGTTGATCACTTCGTCGTCGCCCTCGCCCTCACCGGTGACGTTGTCGCCGGTGTGCTCGATGGCGCCCTCGGGCGACTTGAGGTTGTTGAAGAACACGAAGTGCTTATCCGACAGCACCTTCTTGTCCGCCCCCGTCGCAATGGCACTGGCATCCAGGTCGAAATCGGTGCCGGTGGTGGTGCGCACATCCCAGCCGAGGCCGACCGCGACGGCGGTGAGGTTAGGCGCCGCCTTGGTCAGCGAGACGTTGCCGCCCTTGGACAAACTGACACCCATGCGGAAATCCCTTTCAATAGACGTATGAGGTTCCCAGCATGTCCGAATCGCCGGGTATGCCTTACGACAGTAGTAGGTTTCGGCGAACTTGCGTAGGAACCGCCGCAACCCCCGGCGAACTGAAAGATCTCCTGATGTGCGCAGTCGGACGTAGTTCGTCTATAGCCCTGCGCCGGGCCGAGCGAAGGCGAGGCAGCCGCCGATGTGCGCAGTCGGACGTAGTTCGTCTATAGCCCTGCGCCGGGCCGAGCGATGGCGAGGCAGCCGCCGATGTGCGCAGTCGGACGTAGTTCGTCTATAGCCCTGCGCCGGGCCGAGCGAAGGCGAGGCAGCCGCCTACCATCGGGGCGTGGCAGGCCGTAGGCGTGGATGGTTCCGCTCGTCCGGGAACAATGAATGGATTCAGCAGGCGCGGCCGACGCTGACGGCCGCGTTCCTGGACATGGATCGGCGCCAGAGCGCGGCCGAGGCGGCCGTCGACGCCTCCGAGCAGGTGTTTCCGGAACGGCATATGACCGCGCGCTGGGAACCGGTGCGTAGCCGGTGCTATGACGCGGCGGGCGCGTATCTGGCGCTGAACGACGAGTTGGACATGGCCGAGCGCGACGGTACCCCGGTCGCGCAGGGGCAGCCTCGGGTCGATGCGCTGGTCCGGCAGTTGACCGACGCGGCAAGGGCGGTGGACGAGTTCTACCACGGCAATCAGGCGCAGCTCGAGCACGCGGTCGCGGTATTCGGCACGGTGCCGCAGCTGGCTCAGCAGGTGAAGATCGCAGCCGGGGGGGTCCGCAAGCAAGCGGCCGAGTCCGAGTACACCGACTATCCCTCGGTGCGCAAGTACGCGGCCGCCGTCGATGCGGCTCTGATCGCACTGGAAGCCGCCGAGTCCGGCGCACCTGCGGCAACCGTTCGTGATGCGGCCAACCGGCTCGAAGCGGTGACCAAGGAACTGATAGAAGCGTTGGCGCAGGCCCCATCTCGACAGCAGTCCGCTACCACTGCGATCGGATCGGCGAGTACCCGGCTGGCGGCGGTGCGCAACAGGTCCGAACGGCTGGCGCCGGCCTCTTCGACGCTGCTGCGTGAGTTCAATGCTGCAAGTTCGGCGGATTTGGCTAACAATGGGCGGGAAAGCCAACGGGCCATCGATGCCGCGGACGCAGCCCTCGTGCGGGCGCGCGTGGCATTGGCCCAGAACAACCCGGAGTCTGCACTTGATCTGACCACATCCGCACGCGGGTATCTGACAGAGGCCGAGCACCAGATCGACGCCGTCACCAAACGGCTGACCATGCTGCGCGAGGTCCGGGACAACCCGCAAGACAAGGCCAAGGCCGTACGATTTCGGCTGCGGGACGCACAAATGCTTGCGGTGAGCCGGGGGCTCACCGCCGAATGGGGATCTGTGCTCGATGCACAGGTGGACCGTATCGACCGAGTCGCCGAAACACTGTCGGGGCGCCACCCCGACTACTGGGCCTACGTGACGGAGCTGGATTCCGTCGCGGAATTCATAGCCGGAGTAGTGGATCGAATGAGAAAACAAGCAGGACCACGACGAGAATGAGGATGGGGCAACGATGACCGCAGGCATCGCCGTTCCGCAGGCGGTTTCCCTGCGGAAACGCTTGCCGCTGCGCCATTTTCGGCAGCTGAACGGCCCAGATATCAGGCATCTCTTTCATCGGCAACCGGAACCGTTCGGCGAGCAGGCCGACCGGGAACTGTTGGCGTTCGCGCTCGGCGCCACGTTGTATGCGCCGGCAACCCGGCCGGATCTCGCTATGACTATCGCCAAACGCGCGGAGCGCGGCGTGTGTTCGATGGTGATCGATCTCGAGGACGCGGTCGCCGACCACGAGGTGGAATTCGCCAAACAGCAGACGGTGGCGACGCTGAATCTGCTGGCGGCCAGCCCGGATCCGAACCCGCTGCTATTTGTCCGGGTGCGTGACGCGGACGCGATCAGCGAGATCGTCGAGCAAGTCGAGCCCGGTGCGGCGGTGCTCACCGGATTCGTCTTCCCCAAATTCGACAGCGCCACCGGGTCGAAATATCTGGGCGCGCTCGAGCGGGCCGCCGAGCGGCTGGAGCGGCCTGTGTACGGGATGCCGGTGCTCGAATCGGCGGGTCTGGTGCATCGGCAGACCCGCGACGACGAGCTGACGCAGATCGCGGCACTGCTCGCCGAGCATCGGGAGCGGGTGCTCGCGGTGCGGGTCGGCGCGACGGACATGTGCTCGACCTTCGGTATCCGCCGCGACCGGGACCTGACGATCTACGACGTGCGGGTGGTCGCGGATGTTATTGCCGATATCGTGAATTACCTCGGGCGCTCGGACGGTACAGGTTTCGTGATCACCGGTCCGGTGTGGGAGTACTTCGCCGACCACGAGCGGATGTTCCGGCCGTTGCTGCGCACCGCGCCGTTCGCGGAGTCCGATGCGGTGCCATTCCGGCAGTACCTGGTCAGCCGGGATCTGGACGGGCTGCTGCGGGAGATCACGCTGGATCGGGCCAACGGTATCCAGGGCAAGACGGTAATCCATCCGTCGCATGTCGCTGCGGTGCATGCGCTTTCGGTGGTGACCCACGAGGAGTACTCGGACGCGCTGGACATCCTGCAGGTCGATGTCGGCGGGGTGGCGGCGTCGGGCTATGGCAACAAGATGAATGAGATGCGGCCGCACCGCAGTTGGGCGCGGCAGACGCTGCTGCGGGCGCGAGTGTTCGGTGTCGCGAACAAGGGTGTGTCGTTCGTGGATCTGCTTTCGGCGTTGGTCACCGTATGAATCGAGCGATCGTTGATGTCGATATTCCTTGGGCGACAAGAACTCTCGGCATCGAGCTACATCACCAACAGTCACACGCCGCTAACGGATCATCGGACGCGCTGCCTGCCGAACTGCTCATCGAGACACTGATTCAGCCAGGGATTCGGCGCAATCCGCGCCGTGCGCACCTGCTGGTGTCCACCGTGCTCGGCAAGCATCTGCCGACCGATCCGCTGGTGGTGCTCGGTGCGGGTAACCGGCTCGGCGATCTGGTGCGGGCGGTACTCGGCGACCGCGAGGCGGTGGTGCTCGGATTCGCCGAAACGGCAACGGGTTTGGGTCACTGCGTGGCCGCACGGATCGGTGCGGGGTGTTACCTGCATTCGACGCGACGGGAAGTTCCCGCCGCGCACACGCTGACCGGATTCGAAGAGGGGCATTCGCATGCCACCTCGCATCTGCTGCAGCCCGCGCCCGCCGATATCTTCGTGAACGATCTGCCGCTGGTGTTGGTGGACGACGAGATCTCCACCGGCGCCACCGCGATCGATGCGGTGCGTGCACTGCACGCTTTCTCGCCGCGCTCGCACTATGTGCTGGCGTCGTTGGTCGATATGCGGACCGCGAGCGACCGGGCCGGATTCGAAGCGGCCGCAAGCGAGTTGGGGGCGCGCATCGACACGGTGTGCTTGGCCTCCGGACGCACCTCGCTGCCCGAAGGTTTGGTGGAAAAAGTCTCCACGATGCCCGATCCTGAGCTCAACCCGACTGCGCCACACCGTGGTTCGTTCGGAAGGCTCGAATTGCCCTGGCCTGCTTCTGTTCCCGAAGGCGGCAGGCACGGCATCCTGCGCTCGGACACCGAAGCATTCGAAGCCGCGCTCGCCGCGGCCGCCGAGCCGCTCCTGGCACACCTTGGCACGGAATTCGCCAGGCGATCCGCGATCGTGCTCGGACATGAAGAGCTGATGTATCTCCCGTTGCGGTTGGCGGCGAGGTTGGCCGAATCCGGGTTGCCGACTCGATTCCAGACCACCACTCGATCGCCCGCATATGTGTTGGATGAACCCGGTTATCCGCTCCGCCGTGGTTTCCGATTCGTCGCGCCCGAACCCGGTGAGACGGAACCGCGCTATCTGTACAACGCGCACTGGGGCGAGGACATTCTCGCGGAGTCGATCGCGTCCTGCGCGGGTTCTGCCGCGGACTCGAAGGAGAACGCCGCACCCGACAGTTGTGTCCCCGGGCCGGTGGCGGCGCCAGAGGATGTCGCCACCGAGAGTGCTGACGAGGGCCTGGCCGAAACACGGGCGGCGGTCAACGCTGCGCTGAGCACTGAAGCTTCGGGCGCTGCTGTCACGGGCGCTCCGGTGTTGGTCGTCGTCGTCGATTCTCCCGCGGACACAGCGGAACTTGTGGCTGAGGGCGGATTGATCGATGTGTTGACCGCTTCTGGGGCCGATGTCGTATTGGCGGTCTTGCCGGGCGCCGATCCGCGCATGCTGCATGCCGAACGAACCGATCTGTCGCTGTCGAGCATTGTCGTGCCGGAACCGAATCGTGGTTATGGGGTCGAAGCTCTAGTGGTGAATTCTCCGACTGCCGGGCATGCGCTCGAACTACCTGTTCCGCTTTCCGGTCCCGGGTTCGGATCGTATGCGGCCGACGAGGTTTCCTGGCTGCTGAAGGACCTGTCAGACGTCGACCTCGAGGCGGATGTCGCCGAGCGCGAACGTCGAATACAGGCGGGGGCGGCGCATTACGCGGAGTCGCTGCCGATCGAGTACCAGCCGGACGATGCGTATCGGTCGCTGTTCGACGAGGTGCTGGCTGCGAGTGCGGAGCGGCTGGCCCTCGCCGTCGCGACGGTGTCGGAACTTGTTGTCGCCGAACGTGGGGATGACATCGTGCTGGTGTCGCTGGCCCGCGCGGGCACGCCGGTGGGGATCCTGATGCGGCGTTGGCTGGCTTCCGGCCGTGGTGCAAGTGTGCCGAGTCTCGCGGTGCCGCACTACGCGGTGTCGATCGTGCGCGATCGGGGGATCGACTCGGTCGCGCTGGATTACCTTGCCCGGCATCATGATCCGGCATCGGTGGTGTTCGTGGACGGCTGGACCGGCAAGGGCGCCATTACCAGGGAACTCACCGAGGCGCTCGATGCCTATCACACCGCGGGTGGCGCCCGGTTCGACGACGAGCTCGTCGTGCTGGCAGATCCAGGGCATTGTGTGCGCACCTATGGCACTCGCGACGACTTTCTCATCGCGTCGGCCTGCCTGAATTCGACTGTCTCCGGGCTTATTTCGCGTACAGTATTGAACGACACCTTGATCGGCCCCGGTGATTTCCACGGCGCCAAGTTCTATCGCGACCTGGCCGGAGACGACGTGTCGGGCCGCCTGCTCGACGCCGTGAGCGGCGCATTCGATGCCGTCCGGGATCGCGTGCCCGCCGAGGTCGCGGCCATTCGCGACGGCGACCGGACGCCCACCTGGACCGGCTGGGCGTCGGTGGAGAGGGTGCGCGAAGAATACGGCATCGCCAGCGTGAATTTCGTGAAACCCGGTGTCGGCGAGACGACTCGGGTGCTGTTGCGGCGAGTGCCCTGGCGGGTGCTGGTCCGTGAGGCGGACGCACCCGAGCACGCACACTTGCGCATGCTTGCCGCGGCCCGCGGTGTCCCGGTGGTGGTCGTGCCCGACCTCGCCTACTCGTGCATGGGATTGATCAAGGACGTACCGCAGTGATGTACCTACGAAGGCCGCGAAGACGGGCCCTGGTCGCCACCGACCTGGACCGGACGATGATCTACTCGCGCAACGCTTTCAGCATGACCACCGACGTGCCGACGGTCTGTGTGGAGCACCTCGAGGGTGCGCCGCTGTCGTTCATGACGACCGTCGCCGCACTGCGGATGCAGACCCTGACCGAACCCGCCGCCGTCATCCCCACCACCACCCGCACCGTCAAGCAGTTCGAGCGCATCCAATTGCCCGGCGCCCCATGGCGATATGCCATCACCAGCAATGGCGGCAATATCCTGGTCGACGGCGTCCCCGACATGCGCTGGCGCATCGACATCGACGACCAGGTCCGCGCCGACGGCGCCTCGCTCTCGGAAATCAATGCAGAACTGCGCTCCCGCATCGACGATTCCTGGGTCAGCAAATTCCGCGTCGCCGACCACCTTTTCAACTACCTGGTGGTGAAGCCCAAAGAGGTTCCCGAGGGGTTCCTCGCTGAATGGGACGCCTGGTGCGGCCCGGCCGGCTGGTCCGCCTCCCAGCAGGGGCGCAAGATCTATACCATGCCCAACGCCGTCTGCAAAAGCCGTGCGGTGGCAGAAGTTCGCCGCCGACTAATCGACAGCAGCGAACTATCCGACGAGGCAATGACTCTCGCCGCAGGCGACGGCGCCCTGGACGCCGAAATGCTTCGCACCGCCGACTCCGCAATCCGGCCCCGCCACGGCGAACTGGAACAACTCAACTGGACCCACCCCAACCTCACCATTACCCGCGCCTCCGGGATCCTCGCCGGCGAGGAAATCATCAACTGGTTCATCAAAGCGGCGCCGCTGTGACCGAACCTCTCGTTCGGCCGTTGCGGCAGGACATGATCGACGAAGTCATCGAGCTCATGCGAGGCGGAGCTCCATACCTCACACCGCGGACCCACTCGGAGTGTAGGACGCCGCGTGGCGGCTGTATTCGGAGCCTTGATCTGGAATCATCTCGTTCGATCGTGGCTGTGCCGGGGTTCGAACAGTCGCGGCTACAGGCGAATTCGCCAACTCGTCCTGAATTGCCAGGTCGGCGGACTGGGACAACTCGAGAGAAATCATCGACCGGTTCGGGCGGCCTGCATCGCTGGTGGCCGAATCGCTTGGGCGGCAGGGGTTTCAAAGGTGGTTTTGAAGTCGGGGCACTCGACGAGGGGCTCGTGGGGGCATGTCGATGCGTGGCGGAGGCTGTCGCGCATACGTACGAGTCGGGCGATGTCCTCGTCCAGTTCTCGGGCCTTGTCCGCCATGCGGGCACGCAATTCGGTGTCGCTGGGCGTGGCTCGCACGAAGCGGGCGATCTCGGCGATGGTGAAGCCCGCGCCGCGGGCGCAGGCGACTAGGGCGAGGCGGCCGACGATGTCGGGGCGGTAGGTGCGGCGCAGACCGTTGCGGCCGTCCGAGGTGATGAGGCCTCGTTTCTCGTAGAAGCGCAGCGCGGATGGTGCGAGCCCGGCGCGTTCGGCTACCTCGGCGATATCCAAGAGTGCCTCGACCATCACTTCTCCTTGACTTGAACCGCGCTTCAAGTCAGAGACTACTCGACATGAACATTCATCACCTCAATTGCGGATCGGTAGGGCAGATCGAAGCCACCTACGACGGACCGCCGCCCGCAGCCGCCGTCAATCACTGTCTGCTGGTGGAGACCGATTCCGACGGACTGGTGCTCGTCGAGACCGGCATGGGACTCGACAACGTCCGCGACCCCGGCGGAACGCTCGGCGTCGAGTGGGTCGAGATGACCCAGCCGCTCCTGGCCGAGGAGGAGACGGCCATTCGTCAGGTCGTCGAACTGGGCTATTCACCCGACGATGTCCGCCACATTCTGCTCACCCACCTCGACGTGGACCACTGCGGCGGACTGCCGGACTTTCCGCATGCCCAGGTCCATGTCCTGGCCGCGGAACTAGAGGCGGCGGTGGCCGAGGCGCCGAGTTTCCGATACCGCTCGGCGCACTGGGCCCATGACCCCAACTGGGTCACCTACGCTCCCGCGACGGACGAGGAGTGGTTCGGTTTCGGCGCGATCCAGCCGAAGGGGCTGTCGTCGGAGTTCAAGCTCGTCCCGCTCGGCGGTCATACCGCGGGTCATATGGGAATCGCTGTGCGAGAAGAAGATCGGTGGTTACTGCACTGCGGCGACGCCTACTACTACCACCGCGAACTGGAAGCCCAGCCGCAGTCGCACCCGATTCTCGACATCGTGCAGACCACCTCGGAAATTCACCACGATCTGCGGCTCGGCACGCAGGCTCGACTGCGCGAACTAGTGCGCAACCACGGCGACGAAGTCTCTGTCATCAGTGCGCACGATCCGTGGGAATTCAGTCGGTACCGCTAACCGTCGAGATCGGTGAGAGCCAATTGTCGCGGGAGCGATTGAGCCGATCGAGTCCGTCGCGCAGGGTCGGCGAACGGTCCAGCCTGGGGTCCTGTTCGGCGGGCCGCGGTTGGTCGGTAGCGGACGAGGTCGGCTTGGCGAGGTAGCGGTCGAGATCCCGATCGTGGTGCCGCGCAGCGCGCCGAAGCTGATACCGACAATGCCGCCGATGACCAGCCAGGTGATGTCGGTCCCGTTGAGGTCCGCGACCTTGGTGACGCTGGAGGTACCGATCGCGACCAGAATAAACGACGTCCCGAAGGTATCCCGCGCATTCATCGGCTCACCCTGAACCGCTTCACGATCAGGGCGACGGCCGCGACGACGATGATGATCAGCAGCCCGATACCCATGTTGCCTCCCAACAAGAATGACTGTTGGAAAATTAACGACGCATCGTGGTCGCCCGAGTCCGCCGAAGGTAGGACTCCGAGGATGACTCGGCAGTCATCATGAGTCAGTGGTCGTGGCCACCGAGCTGCGCAGCGATGACGCCTTGGAGGCGTTGCAACCCGCCGACGGTCATGCCGCTTTGGAGTTGACCCTCGATGGTGCGGACCAGCATGGAGTCGCTGAGGATCTTTTCGCTGGATTGGATCAGCACCGTTCCGGTACCGGTGAAATCGAACTGGCGTTCCTCGCCGGAATTGACGCCGAAGCGGGCCGCGCCCGCAGCGAGGAAATTGGTGACCCAACGTTGGTCGTAGTGGTGACTGGGGGAGGGGCAATCCGCCCAGCCGACCAGCGCTTCCGGGTCAACGCGCAGCGGCGGCTCGGCGAATATGACCGGGCCGTTGGAGGAGGCGAGGAATTTGCCGGTGCCGATGAGGGTGAGGAAGCCGGGGACGATGGACTGGTTCAGCGACAGAGTCGGTTCGAAGGCGAGCAGGTTCGTGGCGCGAATGGTGAGGTTGCCGTTGTCCTCGAGGTCATAGGAATTGATGTCGTAGCCGCGGTCGCCGATGATCAGCTTGCCGTGGCCCTCGGCGACCACATAGTCACCGGTGAACAGCGGCGCCGAAAACTGCTGCGACACCATGTGCAACAGCCCGCCCTGCAGACCGTGGGTCAGCATCTGGAAGCGCATATCGCCGTAGTAGGCGATCATCGCGCCCTTGCGCATGAACCACGGCTTGATCAGATCGATGCAGTAGGCGTAGCTGTTTCCCGGAATGTTGTCGCTCTCACCGAGATTCGCGGGATTGAGGATCTGGGTCATGGTCACAACTTCTCTTCGGAGGCCTGCACATAGACGACACCCTGTCCGACGCAATGCAATTGCATCGCCTCGCCTGAGCCGCGGCCCACCGCGTCGCGCCAACTGAGTGCCGTCTTCAGCTCGGTCTGCACATTGCCGTAGGCCGCAACGAACGCCTGCGGGTCGACCACGATCGGATTCGGCCCGCCCACTTGCAGTTCCAGGAATCCGCCGTGCGCTAGCAGCACCGCCGCGCCCTGACCCGACAGCTGGGTGGTGAACAAGCCCTGCCCGGTCAGCGCACCGCTCGCGGCACCGCGCAGCGCGCCCATCAGACCGCCACCGCCACCGCCACCGCCCGAACTCATCACGGAGACAATCGAACTCTGCAGCCCGGCGGTATTGGCAAGTAGTCGCGAGGCCTCGACGCGCAGCATCGCGCCCGGCTGCATCGCGACGATGTGCGCCTCCAGCCCGGCGAATCCGTAATGCACCTCGCCGTTGCCCTGCGCGAGCATGGTGCGCTCGTGCTCGCCCGCCATCATGCTACCGGCCATCCGCATCAGCCCGCCGCCACTGCCCATGCCCTGGCCGCCCGGAATCTGGTGCGGCGCAAAGGAAATATCGCCGGTATAGAACAGCATCGCGCCGTTGCGCGCGACCACGCCGCCCGCCATGCCGACGTCGACCTTGACGACCTTGCCGTTGACCTTCTCGAACATCGCCTGCCCCTACCGTTCCGCCGGCTGGATCAACACCACGCCATGGCCGTCCCAGCGCAGCGAAAATGCCTCGCCCGCATCCTGTCCGACGAAGTTGCGCCACGACACGTCGGTGACGAACGAATGGTTGATGTTGCCGCGCGCGGCGACGAAGGCATCCGGATCGACGACCAGCGGGTACTGCGGCGACACCTCGAGGTGAATCAGCGGCCCGCCCGCCGACAGCAGCGCGACCTGACCCTGCCCGGACACCGTGGTGGTGAACAGGCCCGCGCCGGTGGAAGCGCCGCGCACGCCGGCAAAACGCACATCGGTGCGCAGGTTCCCGGCGAAGGCGAGCAACTGCTGCGATTCGACCTGCAGCGTCTCGTTGTCGAGATCGACGACGGTGACGTGCTGGCCGTTCACCGCGAAGAAGACCCGGCCGTGCCCGTTGCATTCCATCAACGACAGTTTCTCGCCGGTGGCGCGTCGTTTCAGCCCCGCGACCACACCATCGCCGCCGCCGAAACCGGCCGACTTGAACTGCACATTTCCTTCGTAGGCGACCATCGAGCCGGAGATCGCACGGATACTCGTTCCGGCGAGGTGGGCTTCGATCACCTTTTTCGACTGCTCGAACAGTTGCGCCATAGTGAAGTTTGCCTGCTGTCTCGATCGGGAACATGGGGGTAATCGCCACATTCCAACTGCCTGTCGTTACCCTAACCGACACAGCCGGCCGCAGTACGGCATTGGCTCGCGCTGGGCCTCGCGAAGGCGAGGCGGCAACGGCGAATATTCGAGCGACGTTTCCTCGGGCCGCGGCAGGAACCTTTCTCGTAGAGTGGCAACGTAAGCACCGACAAGCGAAGGGTCGACCTTGTCCGCAACACTCGCCAAGGGCCAGAACGGTCCGCTGGCCACCAACGACGTGGTGATCTCCGTCCAGCTCACAGCACCAGCGGATCTGTCCGCGCTGCTGGTCACCGAGCGGGGCAAGGTTCGTTCCGACGCGGACTTCGTCTTCTTCAACCAGCCGAGCGGCCCCGGCGTGAACCTGCTGCCCGCGCCGTCCGGGCAACCCGCGTCGCTCGCGGTGTCGTTGAACGGGGTGCCCGCCGATATCGAGCAGATTCGCGCGGTGATCACTCTCGACGATGCGTCCAGTAGCTTCGGCCGATTCCCCGCGCCGACGGCGATCGTGTCGGATTCGGCCGGTAATCCGTTGTACGAGTACCGGATCGATGGTTTGCAGAGCGAGTCGATCGTGATCGCGCTGGAGCTGTACCGGCGGCAGGGTTCCTGGAAGGTGCGTGCCGTCGGGCAGGGGTACGCGGGTGGGTTCGCGGCGCTGGTCACCGATCACGGCGTGACCGTCGACGAGGCCCCCTCGACTGCCGCGGCGCCGCAGGCACCGCCGCCACCGGGTTATCCCACGCAGCCGCCACCGAACTATCCGCCGCCGACCACGCCTGCCTACCCGACCCAGCAGGCGCCGCAGTACCCGCCGACGGCCACCTACCCGCCGCCGCCCGGACCCGGCTACCCGCCGCCGCCCACCCAAGGCCCCGGCTACCCGCCGCCCACCCAGCAGGCCGTGCCGCAGCAGGCGAACGCCGAGGTGAGCCTGAACAAGGACCGGCCGGTCAGCCTGCAGAAGGGGCAGCGGGTCACCCTCCGTAAGGACGGCGGCGCCGCGCTGACCTTCGTCAAGATGGGCCTCGGCTGGGACCCGGTTCAGAACCGCGGCATGTTCGGCAACCGGACCGTCGATGTCGACCTCGATGCGTCGGTAGCGATGTTCGCCGACATGAACATCGTCGATGTCGTCTACTACGGGCAATTGACCTCCAAGGACGGCTCGATCCGGCACCAGGGCGACAACCTCACCGGCGAGGGCGAGGGCGACGACGAGGTGATCCTGGTCGACCTGACCCGTATCCCGGTGCACGTCAGCACGCTGCTGTTCATCGTGACCTCCTATAAGGGGCACACCTTCGAGCAGATCCGGAATGCGTTCTGCCGCTTGGTCGATGGCACCAACAATGCTGAACTCGCGAGGTACACCCTGGCGGGCGGCATGCGGTTCACCGCGATGGCGATGGCCAAGGTTTATCGCGTCGGCAACGACTGGAAGATGGAGGCGCTCGGCGAGGGCTTCCAGGCCAAGCATCCGGGTGAGGCCGTTCCACAGCTCGGCCGGTTTCTGTCGGCCAAGTAATCGAAGAGGCGCGGACAGCAGGGCAGACAACGTGATTCAACTGAAGGCCGGTCAGAATATTCCGCTGACCGGCGATATCGTGCGATTCAGTGCGAAAGCCGGTGCGGCCCTCGATGTTTCCGCGCTGGTGGTGGCGGCGAATCTGCGCGTGTCCACTACCGAGGACTTCGTCTTCTACAACCAGCCGTCCACGGCTGGAGTCACCCTTTCCGACGACGGGGTGACGGTCCGGCTCGCGGAGGTGCGGGCCGACGCGCAGGGGGTGCTGCTGGTGGTGAGCGCCGATCCTGCCGTGCCCGCGCAACCGGGCGGCCTCGGGGCGGTGACGGCGAATCTGTTCGAAAACGATGTGTTCACAGCGGAATTCGCGATCGATCCGTCATCGGGGGAGACAGCGCTGATCTGCATGGAGGTGTACCGGCGCGGCGCCGACTGGAAGCTGCGTGCGGTCGGCCAGGGCTACGCGGGCGGACTCGCAGTGCTGCTGAACGCACATGGCGTCGAGGTCGACGACGCACCGAATAGCCCGGGTTCGACGCAGCCGACTTCTGGATCACTCAGCGCCGGAACCCACAGCGCACCAGGGCGATCCTCCGGCCAGGACACCATCACCGGACCTCGCGCCGACGACTCTCGCTCGGCCGATCCGGCGCCATTGGAGGTCGGGCACGGACTCGATCGCCTGTGGATGATCTTCGAAGACGCGGCACGCTCGGCCGCCGCCCTCATCGCGGCCCGCGACTACGCCGTCCAGCGGCTTGATAACGAATTATCCAGCGCGGTATCGGATCCCGCGACCAGAAACACCCCGGCGGCTGAGGCGGCGCGCCAGGCCGCGCAGCGGCGCAGCGACGAACTGATCGCCATCGCCGAGGACAATCATCACCGTGACAGCCAGCACCTCGTTCGTGAACTCGCCGACGCCGATCTGCGGTTGCCGCCGTCGCTGGCGTCCTGGGAGTCCCCCGCCTGGGACGGTCCCCCGGTGCCGAGCGACGGAATCCGGCTCGGTGAGCTGTACGCGACCGAACGGGGACCGCTGCGGGTGCCGTACTGCGTGCCGGTGCCGTTGCATCGGCCGCTGTGGATCGACACCGAATCCACCAGCGCGGCAGCCCCGATCGTCGGCGCGCTGCTGGCTCGGTTGCTCGCGGCCGATCCCGAGCGGCGGGTGCTCGTCGACATGATCGATCTGACCGAAGCCTTCCGCGAGCTCGTCGGCCCGCTGGCCCCCGTGCTCAACGGTCCGCCGATCACCAACCACACCGATATCTCGGCGCGGCTACAGGCTCTCGTCGACGCCGCGGAATTAGCCGAGATGGCCTACAACAGCGGGGTTTTCACCCCGCCGTCCGAACATCGGGTGCTGCTCGCGGCGGACTTCCCGCACGGATACCAGGCATCGGACGCGCAACGTATCGGGTCGCTGCTGATCCGTGGCGATCTGATCGGGTTGTCCACCATGATCGTCGGCACCGAGGAATCTGATTCCAGCGACCCCACGGTGGCGATGTTGTCGCAATCGTGCAGGCATCTGCCGACCATCGACGGCACCCCGCTGTTTGATCCGTGGACCGGCAGTCCGTGGCAGCTGGATCTGGATCTGCTCCCGCGGGAGCCGCAGCGGCAGGCGCGGTACCTGCGCACGCGCCGCTGACGGGTCAAGTGCGGGCCACGGCGACTCGTGGACGCAGCGGTTCCGGCAACCACGGCAGCAATGGATCCGGGGCCCGATCGACGATGCCGCCGATCGGGTCGTCGACGAAGTCGCGGCGGACCAGGTCTTCTTCAGGTCGATAGATCTGCCGAACGATCAAGGCGCACAGGGCCAATACCGCGAGATCGCGCAGCAAGACGGTCCCGGTGAACCACTGCTCGGGCAGGCCCTTGCGGTCCAGCCCGAGGTAGTAGAACATCCGCGGCGCCCAGACCAGCGCGTCGATGGTCATCCAGGCCAACAGAATTCGCCGGTGCGGCAGCGCCAGGGCGGCGAGCGGAACCAGCCACAGCGAATACTGCGGGCTCCACACCTTGTTGGTCAGCAGGAACGCGGCGACCACCAGGAAGCATAGCTGCGCGAGCCGGGGCCGTCGCGGCGCGGTGAGCGCGATGTAGCCGATCAGCAGGCAGGCGCCGACGAACACCAGCAGCGACACCAGGTTGAGGATGGTCGGCTGCTGGTTGTGTTTGATATCCCCGTCGAAGCCGAGCCAGCCGGTGAACGAGGTGATCACGTTGTAGATGGAGTCGGGGTCGGCGTGCCGGGTGGTGTTGAGCCGGAAAAACTCTCGCCATCCGCTCGGATACAGCAGGGCGATCGGCAGGTTCACCGCCAGCCAGGTCCCGGCCGCCGCAGCGACGGTGACGGCGGCCGCACCGAGCGGCCGCGCGCTCAGGAGCCGGATGCGTTCCCGAGCCCAGGTCAGCATCGTCTGCCAGCTGTCGATATCGCGCGCCCGCAGGCCGATCTGGGTGCTCGGCACCCGGTGCATCGGGTCGGCACGCAGGCACAGCACCACGATCGGACCGAGCAGCAGCAGTGGATACAGCTTGGCCGCGCCGCCGAGACCCAGCAGCAGACCGGCGAGCATGGGCCGCCTGCGCGCCCAGGCGAGCAGGCCGGTCGCCGCGAATGCCGTTGCCAGCGCATCGAAATTGGTGAAAGCGTGCACGAGCACCAGGGGCGAACAGGCGATCATCGCCGCATCCCAGATCCGGCGTCCGGCCAGCTGGGCCGACGCCCACACGGTGATCAGCCAGCCCATGGCCAAGCCGACCGCGACGACGTTGAAGTAGACCACCACCTGCAGCGCGCCGGGCAGCGGCAAGGTGTCCCAGGTCTTGGCGATCTCCATGGCGACGTACTGGTACAGGCCCGACAGCACCGGATACTCCATGTACCTGGTCTCGGTGCCGCCGTCGGGTGTCGCGTCGGTCCAGGACTTCTTATAGGGGAACGCGCCCTCGTTCAGCCGCTCGGCGCCGTAGAGCGGCACGGTGTCCGAATAGCACATGGCCACGTACTGCCGACCGTTGTTCCAGTCGAGCGTGACTGAGCCGTCCGAGGCGGTGGTCTGTTGGATGCACGGCGCCTTGGTCGCCCAGCCGAGGGCGAGGAACACCAACGCGAAGGCCAGCAGCACCCGGATCGGGGTCCAGAACCGGACCCGGCCGATGAGCGCGTGGTCACCGACCGGCCCGCCGACAACGGTGCACAGCTGCGCCGTCAGAGAATCATTGCGGCTGGGCCGGTCTCGGCCGTCGGCGGAGCGCAGATCCGGTGCGAGCGGAGCCGGGGCCGTGTAGTGCATCGCGCCGGACTGTTCCCCACCGGACTGCGGCACACTCCCAAACGTCGCCTCGACAACCACTTGCTGATCGGTCACGGCACCCAAGCCTAATAGGCGCGGCCGGACACGGTCCGTCCGCAGCCCACCCCGGGCCCAGCGCATGCGCGGCGAGGCAGCCGCATGTGCGCGGGGCCGAGCGGAGGCGAGGCAGCCGCATGTGCGCCGGGCCGAGCGGAGGCGAGGCAGCCGCATGTGCGCCGGGCCGAGCGGAGGCGAGGCAGCCGCCTACCGGCTGCGTGTCGGCTGGGTTCCGTACGCACCCTGCCCCTGGTCACCTGAGTATCCATTGGTGGGGCGCGGCGATCCGGTTGCCGTCGGCGACGAGCCGTCGGCCGGAGCCACCGGCTGGCCGGGCAGCGGTCCCGCTCCCGGGTCCTGTTCGCGCTGCTGCTGCTGCTGCCGCTGGTTCGGCTGCACACCGGGCACCGGGATGGTGATGCCGGGCAGAATCTCCACTTGGCTCGGAACGACAACCACCGGCGGCAGGAACGGGGCGTCCGGGGCGGACGGCGGGGTGTAGGGGGCGGACCACGCGGGCACGCCCGCCTGGCCCCTGATCGGGGCGGGCTTCGGGAAGGCCTCGTTGGTGGTGCCCTGCAGGGCACCGTCCATCGTGGCCTTCCAAATGTCGGAGGGCAGCCCGGAACCGTAGATCATGCCGCCGCTGTCGGTGCGCAGCGCCGAGTTGTCGATGGAGCCGACCCACACGGCCGTCGACAGCGACGGGGTGTAACCGACCATCCAGGCGTCCTTGTTCTCGTCGGTGTCTCCGAGCTGGGCGGTACCGGTCTTTGTCGCCGACTCGCGGCCACCCGCCAGGTTGTGGTTGCGCGAATAGGCCGCGATGGGCTCCATCGCCGCGGTCACGTTGTCGGCCACAGCCTCGGAGACGCGGCGCTCGCCCGCCACCTGGCCGCGATCCAGCAGCACCTGGCCGTCCGCGGTCACCACCTTCTGCACGAAGTGCGGGGCGTGATACATGCCGGAGGCGGCCAGCGTCGCGTAGGCAGAGGCCATATCGAGCACCCTGGCCTGGTACTGGCCGAGCACGATGCCGTTGTTCGGGCCGGAGCCGTCCGGCTCGGTCAGCGACTTGCCTACACCGGGGATGGTTTCCGGAATGCCGAGCTTGTGCGCCATATCGGCGATCTTCTGCGGGCCGTTCTGCATGTCCTGCTCCATGCGGTAGAAGCTGGTGTTCAACGACCGCTTCAGCGCCTCGGCGATGGTGCATGTGCCACAGGTTTCATTCGCGACGTTGGTGATCTTGATGCCGTTCACGGTCACCGGTGAGCTGTCGTACATCTGCGACAGCGGGATTCCGAGCTCGAGGTTCTCCGCGAGAGCGAACACCTTGAACGACGATCCGGGCTGCAGGCCCGCGTTGGCGAAGTCGTAGCCCTGACCGTCGCTGCCGCCGTAGTAGGCGCGCACTGCACCGGTGCGCGGATCAACCGACACCGCCGCGGTCCGCAGCTTGTCCGGCTCGCCCTCCATCGTCTTGTTCGCCGCGTTGACGGCAGCCTGCTGCGCCTTCTGGTCGATGGTGGTGGTGATCTGCAGGCCCGCGGTGTTCAGCTGCTGCTCGCTGATGCCCGCGGCCGAAAGCTCCTTGAGCACCTGGGTCTTGATCAGACCCTCGGGCCCGGTGTCCATACTCTTGTCTTTGGTCGAGGCCACCGTGACCACCTGCGGGTACTGCAGGCCCTGGCGCTGTTCGGGCTTGAGATTTCCGCCGGAGACCATGCCGTCGAGCACGTAGTTCCAGCGCGTCTTCGCGCCCTCCGGGTTCTTCTCCGGGTCCAGGCCGGAAGGCTGCTGGATGGTGGCGGCGAGGACCGCGCCCTCCTCCAGCGTCAGATCCTGCACGGGCTTGGCGAAGTAGGCCTTCGCCGCCGCGTCGATGCCGTAGGCGCCGCGGCCGAAGTAGATGGTGTTCAGGTAGGCGGCGAGGATCTCGTCCTTGCTCCACTGCCGCGCCATCTTCGCCGAGATGACCAGTTCGTGCAGCTTGCGGGTCAGCGAGCGTTCGTCGCCGACCATCGCGTTCTTCACGTACTGCTGAGTGATCGTCGAACCACCGCCCGCGCTTTGCTTACCGAGGATGTTGTCGCGTGCGGCGCGCGCGAAACCGGAGATGGAGAAGCCGGGGTTGGTGTAGAAATCCCGGTCCTCGGCCGCGATCACCGCGTTGCGCACCTGCGGCGGAATCTGGTCGATGGTGACGTCGGTGCGGTTGCCCTCGGGCGGCACCACCTTGCTGATCACCGAGGTGCCGTCGGCGGCCAAGATCGTCGCGACCTGGTTGGTCCTGAGATCGCCGGGCTTGGGCACCGAGACGGTCGAGTAGGCGACCAGGAAGACGGCGCTGGGCACCACGATGGCCAGCGCGAGCAGCACATAGATCGTGCGGCGGACGATCCGCCACGGCGACTTCTTTTTGTTCGCGCCGGGGCCACGTCTGCCGGGTCCGTCGGATCCCCCGCCCCCGCCGCCGTTGCGGCGCGGTGGCGGTCCGGATGGCGGGGCGCCCGCGGTCCGCGCTCGGCGCTCACCATTGGGTCCGGCGCCGGTGCCTGCCGCCCGTTGCGGCCGATTGCGCTCGGCCACCGCATCGTTCAGCGAGCCGGCCCGCTGGATCCGCTGGGTTGGCTGGACGGCATTGGGTGCGCCGCTTGGCTGCGGACGCCCATGCGGCGGGCGCTGCGGCGGGGGTCCGGGCCGGTGCCGCGGCTGAGGGCCGCGCGGCTCGCCGGGATGGGGACCGCCCTGCGGCTGCGGACGGGGACCACCAGGCGGGGGGCCGGGTCGAGCGCCGGGCGGGGGACCAGCGGGCCGCTGATTCGGGTACGGAGGTTGTGAACTTCGCTGAGTACGGCCGCCGTGCGGTTCATCGCCGTAGGGGGAAGTCTCGTAGGGCGAATTCACTGACAAGATCTCCATAACTCGTAACGGTCTGCGGGGCTCGGTGCGGTCGTTGATACCGCGGCGGACGCGTGGGGGCTCCGCGTGTCACCTGACGGGCAGATGACCATGCACATTATTCGACGGCGCGCCGCTTGGCTCGAGTGCCCGTGCGACGGCGCGGGGGTGCCGGAGCGGTACCGAGCACGTAGGACTGCACCAGATGATTCCAGCTGCAGCTCCGGCATACCTCGACGACATGAACCGAGAACTCTTCGCGAGTCTCGGCCAGGCGTATCAATTCCTCCGGTGTGCGAGCCGAACCTGCCACCTGTCCAAGGCCGTCGCCGTAGACCCAGGATACGAGCGTGAGCTGTTCTTTCCGGCAGATAGGGCATGTGACCTCGCTCCCCCGACCGTGGAACTTCGCCGCACGCAACAGGTAGGGATTCGCATCACACACCTCGGCGACATCGACACGGCCGGCATAGACGTCAGCCAGCAGCGACCGGCGCCGGAGCGCATAGTCGACCACTTGCCGCTGAATTCGCACAGAACCAGAGTAGCGGTGATGCAAACGGGCCGCGTCGGGCTGTGATGGATTGCCGGGCCCGTAACGGGTCCGAACAGGGATATCGGCGCTACAGGCCGACTAGTATTCGTCTGTGTCCACAGCAGCATCCGGGCGCACGCGTGCGCGTGACCTCGACCGCGCGAATACCTGTAGCGTGCTGGATGCCGCATATGCCGAGGGGCAGCTCGGCGCCGACGAGTATCACGACCGAACGACGCAGGCCATGGCGGCGAAGTCGGTCGGCGAGTTGGAGCGTCTGGTCGGCGATCTGCAAGTGCCAACGGCGGTACGCGATTTGGTGCCCGCGCAGCCGGCCCCGCCGCGAAATCTGTTGCGACGCCCCAGATCTGCGGATGGTTATCCTGATCACACGCGGGCCCGTGACGCCGATCGCGCCACTGCCTGCCAACTGCTGGACATCGGGCGCAGCGATGGCCAGCTCACCGAGGAAGAACACCAGACCCTCACCGAACTCGCCGGCGAAGCCAAGACTCTCGGCGACCTGGCCGGGCTGGTCGACGATCTGCAGCGACCGACCGACGCCCCGCCGCTGCCCCAACCGCCGCACTCGAATCGGCGGCAGTGGTTTCTGATCGGCGTCACGACGGCCGCCGTCTGCGCGGCGGTGGTCACCTTCGCGCTGACCAGCCGAGCCTCCGACCCCGCGCCGCTGCCTGCCGCGAAACCCGTCGCCGCGCCCGCACCGGACCTGGGTTCCGTGCAACCGGTGGTGGTGGCGACGCCCAATCTACTTACCCGCGAGGGACTTACGCTGTTCCTGACGAGGTACCGAGAGAAATTCGGCGATCTGCAAGTCGACGAGCTGAGACTGTTCGACGACTTTGGGCACCTATCACGTGCGGTGGCGGGCCAGCCGAATCGCCTGGTCAGCTTCGACTATCGGGGCGGCTTCGAGCAGAGCGGCGCCGTCACCAGCCGCAAGCCCGACAGGTCCGCCGCCGATCTGGCCGATCTGAATATCGCGGCCATCTCCGATGCGCTGACCGGCGCGGCCGCCACGCTTCGGGTGCCGAACGGGGCGGTCAACCAGATATCGGTCGAGGTCAATGACTCCGGTACCTACAGTTATTACGGCATCGCCAAAGGTGCGCCGTTCGTCTCGATCTACGCGGGCAACAAGTTCAACGAGTCCGGTCACATGATCTTGACTCCGGCGGGCGAGATAACTCGCGCGTGGCCGTTCGAAGGGTGATCGAGTAATGGCAACGACGCGCTACGGCGGAATCCGGGCCCGCGACACCGACCGGGCCGATGTCTGCGGCCTGCTCGACGCCGCGCTGGCCGATGGTCAGCTTACCGCGGACGAGCACGCCGCTCGGACCGCAAAGGCGATGCGTGCCATGTCTTTCGGCGAGTTGGACGACGTCGTCGGCGATCTGCAGATACCGGACGATCTGGTCGACGCGCCGGTGGTCCGCGTCGATCGCCGCCGCCCGCGGCGCTGGCTGGCGCCAGTGGCCGTCGTGGTGGCGGCCGCGCTGATCGGCGCCGGGGTCGGCGCAATCACCCGCTGTGCCGCGGACACGTCCGGACCGGCAGGACAGTCCGTGTCGGCCAAGAACGTGCCGGTGCTTACCACCGGCGTGGGTCTGGCGTACTTCATCGACCGATACCGAGCCGAGTTCGGCGACACCAAGGCCGACGAGGTCACGATGTATCCCGAATACGCGATCTTCACGCGGCAGGTGGCGGGCGACCCGACCCACTCCGCCCGGTATCACTACGACGGCAGTTTCGGTAAGCCGACGACAGCCGCAGGGCGCAAACCCGATGTGCGCACCTTCGACCTCGCCACCATGGACCTGCGCGCCGTCACCGGACTGCTGGCCGGTGCGCCGCAGTCGACGAAGATGCCCGATGGCGCCGTGACGCACATCGGCATCGAGTTCGCCGCCGGTAGTTCGACCGACATGCCAACTCTCGCCGTGTATACGACGAACACGGCAGGCGCCTCGGGCTTCCTGACCCTGACCTTCGCCGGGGAGCCCTTGCGGGTATCCGTCCCTAGCTGACCTCCGCCACCTGCGCAAACACCTCATCTATCGGCGAAGACTGTCTTTGGTTATATCGCTCCGATATAGTGGGAATTCGCATCCATCGGTTAGGTCTGTACACAAGTCAGGGAGGTGAAGCCCGATGCTCGAGCTGGCAATTCTCGGGCTGCTCCTCGAATCGCCCATGCACGGGTACGAGCTGCGCAAGCGGCTGACCGGTTTGCTCGGGCCGTTTCGGGCCTTCTCCTACGGGTCGCTCTACCCGACACTGCGCCGAATGCAGACCGACGGGCTGATCGCGGAGGAGAACGTCGCCGGCGTGACCATGCGCCGCGCGCGGCGGGTCTATCAACTGACGTCGGCCGGGCGGGAGCGGTTCACCGAACTGCTCGCCGACACCGGCCCGCAGAACTACACCGACGACGGCTTCGGCGTCCACCTGGCGTTTTTCAGCCGCACCCCCGCGGAAGCGCGGATGCGGATTCTGGAGGGCAGGCGGCGGCAGGTCGAGGAGCGCCGAGAGGGACTGCGGGAGGCGATCAAAAAGGCCAGCGGGTCGCTGGATCGCTACACCCGCCAACTCCACCAACTCGGTCTGGAATCAAGCGAGCGCGAAGTGCGCTGGCTCAACGAGTTGATTGCAGCGGAGCAATCGACGAATGCGGCACCACAGAAAGAGGGAAACATCGGCCATGACTGAAACGAACCAGGCTGACACAGTTCGCGTGGCCATCGTAGGCGTGGGTAACTGCGCATCTTCCTTGGTCCAAGGCGTGCAGTACTACAAGGATGCCGACGAAACCGCGACCGTGCCGGGTCTCATGCACGTCAAGTTCGGCAAGTACCACGTCCGCGATGTCAAGTTCGTCGCTGCGTTCGACGTCGACGCCAAGAAGGTCGGCTTCGATTTGTCCGAGGCGATTTTCGCCAGCGAGAACAACACCATCAAGATCTCCGATGTGCCACCGAGCGACGTTGTCGTGCAGCGCGGCCCGACCCTCGATGGCATCGGCAAGTACTACGCCGAGACCATCGAGCTGTCGGAGGCCGAGTCGGTCGACGTGGTCAAGGTGCTGAAGGACAACAAGGTCGACGTCCTGGTGTCCTACCTGCCTGTGGGTTCCGAGCAGGCCGGCAAGTTCTACGCCCAGTGCGCCATCGACGCGGGTGTCGCCTTCGTCAACGCGCTGCCGGTGTTCATCGCGTCGGACCCGGAGTGGGCCGCCAAGTTCACCGACGCCGGTGTCCCGATCGTCGGTGACGACATCAAGAGCCAGGTCGGCGCGACCATCACCCACCGCGTGATGGCCAAGCTGTTCGAGGACCGCGGCGTGCAGCTCGACCGCACCATGCAGCTGAACGTCGGCGGCAACATGGACTTCAAGAACATGCTCGAGCGCGAGCGCCTGGAGTCGAAGAAGATCTCCAAGACCCAGTCTGTCACCAGCAACCTGAAGAAGGAATTGGGTGCCGGCGACGTGCACATCGGTCCGTCCGATCACGTCGGCTGGCTCGACGACCGCAAGTGGGCCTACGTCCGGCTCGAGGGCCGCGCCTTCGGTGACGTGCCGCTGAACCTGGAGTACAAGCTCGAGGTGTGGGACTCGCCCAACTCCGCCGGCATCATCATCGACGCCGTGCGCGCCGCCAAGATCGCGCTGGACCGCGGCATCGGCGGCCCGGTTATCCCGGCCTCGGCCTACCTGATGAAGTCCCCGCCGAAGCAGCTGGCCGACGACGTGGCGCGCACCCAGCTCGAGGCATTCATCATCGGCAGTGTTTGATTTGCAGCGCCTGCGGCGCTGCGTGTTCGCGGCCCCGAAGGCTCGCGTCCGAGCTGCCGAGACTCGCGACTGCGTCGCGTGCGCTTCGGCCACTCGGACGCGAGCCGGGCCGCGAACGTTAGTGCTCGATCTCGCTTCGCTCGGAAACTGTAGTGCAGTCGATGGGTAACGATCGAGGGCCGGACTCGCGAAAATCCGCGAGTCCGGCCCTCGATCGTTGTGAACATCAGTCGAGCGAGACGTACACCTCAACCGACGTCGGTCCGGTATAGCGCTCGATCTCAGCGGTGTGTGAACGGGTGATGGTGCCCGCGCTTTCGGCCTTGCGGACTTGCGCCCACGCGGTGCGCAACAGGTCGTAAGGCTTATCGGAGACAACGAATTTCGCGTAGCGACCCTGCGGCAACCGGGTCACCACATCGCCGGAATCCATCTCGTCCATCGAGCCCACCTCGTAGCCGAGCACGGCCACCGCGTGATCGTTCTGGCCGATGTAGGCCGCGACGCGCGGCACGTTCTTCTCCCGTGCCAGGTACCGGTCCCAGGTGAAGTTCACCAGGTCCAGATCGCGCGCGGTCACCTCGCGGCCGGCCAGCGGAACAGTAAGTCCGGCGACCAGGCTTTCATCCAATGTGACTATCTCGAAGTCCACAGCCAGTTCCTACTCGTCGACCTGATCGTCTGCCAGCGCCACGAAGACCTCGACGGTGCGCACGTCCGGATAGTGCTCCGAATCCCCGGTGTAGGCGCGCACGAGCCGCCCTGCGGCCTCCGCATCCCACACGGCGCGCCAAATGCTGACGATCGTGTCCCCAAGGTTGTCGCCGCTCGCGGTGAAGCGCGCGAAACGACCCGCGGGCACCCGCGCCAGCACATCACCGGGCAGCAGATCGGCGAGACTGCGGCAGTGGTAGCCGACGATGTGGGTCAGATACGAGTTGATTTCCGGCGCGTGGTCGACGTACGCGGTCGTCGGCGGCCCGGGCAGCGAGCGAGCCAGATTGCGCTTCCACGCTTCTTCGACCCTCGCGCGGCGCGGTCCTTCGACCGCGAGCGCCGGGCTGCGAAGTACTGTTCCCGCCACCAGCGTCTCGGGACGGTCAACGACATTGAAATCCACCGGCGTTGCCCCTATGTCTAGTCTTTCGTCGTTGCTCGAGCGCCTATCCTTCCGCATCGATCTTGCGGCCGGTGCCGCCGCCCTCGCTTTTCTTTCTTACTCTGGCAAACGATGCTGCCACGTCCTGCGTTCCCTGCGGCAGGAGTGGTCGTAGTTTTGCCATCAACCGGGCACCGGGATGCTCAATCCTGGGAATATCTCGACCTGCTTGGGCGTGGGCGGCGCCGGTGGGATCACGATGACCGGCTCCTGCGGCGGCGCCTTCGGCGGCGCCTTCGGCGGGTTCAGTATGTCGTAGCTACCGCCGGAGGGCTTGCTGTTATCCACAGGGCCCTGGGCCGGGAACTGTTCGATCGGGGTGCCGTCCAGCGCGCCGTCCATCGTCTGTTTCCAGATGTCGGCGGGTAGGCCGGAGCCGTAGATGTCGGCGCCGCGCGCGGTCCGGATCGGCTGCGACTGGGCGGTGCCGATCCACACCGCGGTCGATAGCGACGGGGTGAAGCCGATCGTCCAGGCGTCCTTGTTCAGATTGGTGTCGCCGAGCTGCGTGGTGCCGGTCTTGGCGGCCGATGGGCGGCCACCGGCCAGGTTGTGCCCGTTGGCGTACGCCGCGATGGGCATCATCGCCTGGGCGGTCTTATCGGCGATGCTATGGGGGATGCGCTGCTGGCCCGGCGGCTGCTGCTTGCCGATCTGCTGTTCGGGCGCGCTCCGATCCAGCAGCACCCGGCCGTCGCCGGCCACCACTCGCTGCACGAAGTACGGCTGGTGATAGACACCGGAATTGGCGATCGTCGCGTAGGCGGATGCCATATCGATGGGGCGAACCAGATACTGCCCCAATACGATTCCGTTCAGCGGTCGGTCACCGTCCTCGGTGAGGGTCTTGCCGGCGACGCCGGGGATCTGCTCCGGGATGCCCGCCTGATGGGCCGCGTCGGCGATCGCCTTCGGCCCGTCGAACATCGACATCGTCAGCCGGTAGAAGCTGGTGTTCAGCGAGCGCTTCAACGCCTCGGCAATGGTGCATTTACCGCACGATTCGCCGTCCACATTGGTGATCTTGTCGCCGCGATCGGTCACCGGAGAGCTGTCGATCACCCGCGAGAGCGGAATGCTCTGCTGCAGTGCGGCAATCACCGCGAACACCTTGAACGCCGACCCGGTCTGCAGCGGCGCCTGCGCGAAATCGAAGCCGACGCCATCGTTGCCGCCATAGTAGGCGCGCACCGCGCCGGAGCGCGGGTCGATCGACACCACTGCGCTGCGCAGCTCGGGCGGCTGCGGATCCAGCCGGCCGTGCACAGCGCCGAGCGCGGACTGCTGGGCCCGCGCGTCGATAGTGCTGATGATCTGCAACGCGCCGGTATTCAGATCCCGTTCGCTGATCCCGGCGTTGCGCAGTTCGCGAAGCACCTGGGCCCGGATCAGGCCCTCGGGTCCGCGGGCTACGTTGTCGTCGGGGATCTGGGTGATCGGGATGATCGGCGGGAATGTCGTCGCGTCGCGATCACCGGGCGCAAGTACCCCCATCTCCACCATGCCGTTCAGCACGTACTTCCAGCGGTCTTTGAGCTCGGTGAGACGGGTCTCCGGATCCAGCAGCGAGGGGGTGCGGATGACCGCGGCAAGCACCGCGCCCTCGGCCAGGGTCAGCTGCGGTACCGGCTTGTCGAAGTATGCCTTCGCCGCCGCCGCGACACCGTAGGCGCCACGGCCGTAGTAGATGGTGTTGAGGTAGGCGGTGAGGATATCGTCCTTGCTCCACTGCCGCGCCATCTTCGCCGCGATGACCAGCTCACGCATCTTCCTGGTGAGGGTGCGTTCGGAGCCGAGGAAGGCGTTCTTCACATACTGCTGGGTGATGGTGGAACCACCGCCCGCGTCCTCGCGCCCGAGTACGTTGTCGCGGGCGGCGCGCAGGAATCCGGAGGTCGAGTAGCCGGGGTTGCTGTAGAAGTTGCGGTCTTCGGCCGAGAGTACTGCGTCGCGGACCGGTTGCGGCACGTCGCTCAGCGGCACCGGCGTCCGATTTCCTTCGGGTGGAACGACTTTGGCGATAACTGTGGTGGTGTCCGAGGCGAGGATGGTGGCGATCTGTTTGGTCTGCATCGAGTCCGGATCGGGAATCTCGGCGCTCCAGTAGACCAGCATGAGCAGCACCGACGGTACCGCGACGAAGATGATGAACAGTGCGAGCACCAGCCGGCGGAACCGTTCGGCGCGGGTGCGCGGCTGCCGATCGGTCGGGGTCGGCACGGGCCCGGCGGGCTTGGTCGCGTCGCCCGATGCGGCCGGGTGACTGCTGCGCTTGCTCGCCGAGGTGGTTTTCCGCTCTTTCCATCCGGCGACGGAGGCATAGGGGGCGGCCGACGTTTTACCCCGCGTACCGCGTCGAGGGCTACCGCGTTTTCGCCGCTTGCCGAACGAGCGCACGATCATCTCCTCCCGGAGCGTCGGTCGAACTCACCTGCAGGGACAACGATCGGAAACCGGGTCTTGGCCCAGCATAGACATCTGGACAACCGCGTCAAAGGGATCGACGACGATAACACGCACCCCTACGAAGCGGACCGATCTCGGCTGCCTTACTCAGGTCGGATCCGTCGCAGCATAGGTAACCACAGGGTGCCCCACGTCGTTTCGAGCGAAGCGAGATCGAGCACTGAAGTTCGCGGCGCCGCAGGCGCTACAAATCAGACTCAGCTCTTGATGCCGCCCGCGGTCAGGCCGGAGATGATCCGACGCTGGAACAGCAGAACCATGATGACCAGCGGAATGGTAACCATGGTGCCAGCCGCCATGATGGCGGTGTAGGGCTGCACCAGTGGGTTGTTGCCGGAGAAGCGGGCGATCGCGACGGTCACCGGTTCGGTCTTGTCGCTGGAAAGCAAACGCGCAAGCAGGTATTCGTTCACGGCGGCGATGAACGCGAGGATAGCGGTGGTGAACACCGCGGGGGCGGCCAGCGGCAGCATCACCAGCCGGAACGCCTGCATCTTGGTCGCACCGTCGATCCGCGCGGCTTCCTCCAGCTCCCAAGGCAATTCGGCGAAGAACGAGGCCAGGATGTAGACGGTCATCGGCAGCACGAACGAAATGTTCGGGATGATCATCGCCTGGTATTGGCCGATCCAGCCCAGGTTGGTGAACAGCTGGAACAGCGGCGTCACCAGCACGACCACCGGGAACATCGAGGCGCTCAGGATCAGCCCCGACACCAGGTATTTGCCCTTGAAGGTGAGCCGGGCCAGCGCGTAGGCGGCCATCACGCCGAGCACGAGGGCGAATGCGGTGGTGAACGCGCCGATGATGACGCTGTTGAGTAGCGCCTTGCCGAAATCGTTGCCGCGGCTGGTGTCGAAGGCGTTGCGGAAGTTCTCGAACGTGACGTGCGTGGGCCACGGGGTGTTGTCGAAGGTGTAGTCCGGATTGCGGAACGCCGTGACGGCCATCCAATAGAACGGGCCGAGTCCCCACACCAGCACGATCAGCGCACCGAGATACAGCCGCACCGAACCGAGCCGCTTGGTCCACGGAACCGCGCGCACTGCGGGCCTGTTGGTCGTAGCAGCCACCATCAGTGCGCCTCCCGCTGTTCTTCCTGGGTCCGAACGGCATTGGCGCCGAGGACCTTCACCAACAAAAAGGCCACGGCGAAGATGAGCAGGAAGGTGATCGTCGACAACGCGGCCGCACTGTTCGGGCCTTGGCGGACCTGCTCGACCACCAGCGCCGAAATCGGGCGGGTAGCCGGGTTGCCCAGCGTCATGATCGCGGGCAGGTCGTACAGGCGCAGCCCGTCCATTGTGCGGAACAGCACCGCGACCAGCAGCGCCGGCTTGAGCAGCGGCAGGGTGATCTGGGTGAAGCGCTGCCAGGCCGAGGCTCCGTCGACCTTGGCGGCCTCGTATACGTCGGCCGGGATCACCTGCAGCCCGGCGAGCAGCAGAAGTGCCATGAACGGCGTCGTCTTCCAAACGTCGGCGGCGATCACCGCGAACCGCGCGGGCCACGCCTCGGAGGTCCACAGGATGTGGGTGCCGAGCACCCGGTTCACCACCCCGTCGTACTGGAACATGAACTCCCACAGTCGCGCTGTGACCGCGGTCGGGATCGCCCACGGAACCAGCACAGCGGCCCGCAGCAGTGCCCGGCCACGGAAGGTCTTGCCCATGACCATGGCCATGCCGAGGCCGAGTGTCGCCTCGATCGTCACCGTGACCACGGTGAAGAACAGCGTCACACCGATCGCAAGCCAGAACTGCGAGCCGAGATTGCCGGTCGGGCAGGAGACCGTCTCGCCACCGGCCTGACATTGCTGCAGCAGCCAGTGCGTGTAGTTCGAGAACCCGGCGCTGCCGCCCTCGACGAACATGCCGGTCGCCGGATCGAGCCCGGCATCCTTCTGGAACGACATATAGATCGCCCGAAATACCGGATAGCCCACGACGACGGCGAGCGTCAGCAACACCGGCGTGACGAATAGCCACGCCTTGCCGGAACTCTTTAGGTCCCATGCCAACTTCGCGCCGAAATCGCGTTTCCTCGGCTGATCGTTGTCGCTCGACACGCGTGTGACCGTTCCCGAAGGATCCGACACCGTTTCTCTCCTACGGGCTCGTCGGGTCTGCTGCCGCCAGCGACTGCTTGCATTGCAGGTCGCTCGAAACAGCATTCCTTACCGCTACGATCCGGCCGTCTCGATACCCTTTTGCATGCCGGTGATCGCGTCGTCGACGGACTTGTTGCCGTTCAGCGCGGCAAAAGCGTTGTCCTGGATGGCCTTCGACACCGCTGGGTAGAACGGGGTCACCGGACGCGGCACGGCGCTTGCGATCGAGTCCTTGAGCGCGGGCAGGTACGGCATCTTGGCGATCAGGGCCGGGTCGTCATACATGGATGCGCGCACCGAGGGCAGCGCCCCGGCCGCGACGATGTGCTGCGCGTCCTCGCTGATCAGGAAACGCAGGAAGTCGAGCGCAGTGGCCTTGTTTTTGGAGAACGCGCTGATGGCGGCGTTGTAGCCGCCGAGGGTCGAGGCGCCGACGCCGTTCTCGCCGGGCAGCGGCGCGACCGCGAACTTGTCCTTCACTGCGGAGGATTCGGAGCTGGCGTCACCGTAGGTGGACGGCCAGCCGCGCAGGAACATCAGCTTGCCCTGGGTGAAGGCGGCGCCGCTCTCGGGCTCCTTGAAGGTGATCGCTTCCTTGGGGATGTCGCCGCTCTTGTAGGCGTCCACCAGCTGCTCGAGCCCGGCGCGGGCCTGCGGGCTGTTCACCGTCGGGGTCTTGCCGTCGGCGCCGACGAAGGTGCCGCCGAAGGCATTGATCACCTCGGCGGTGTTCACCGTCAGGCCTTCGTACGGCGCGAACTGGCCTGCGTAGCAACCGATGTTGTTCTGCTTGGCGACCGGACACTGCGCGAGCATCTCGCTCCACGTCTTGGGCGGGTTCGGCACCAGGTCCTTGCGGTAGAACAAGAGACCGCCGTTGGTGTTTCGGGGCGCCGCGTACAGCACGTTGTTGTAGGTGGCGCTGGCGACCGGCGGCGAGAGCAACGCGGAGGTGTCGATCGCGAAGGAGTCCTTCAGCGGCTGGATCCAGCCCTTCGCGGCGAACTCGGCGGTCCACGGCACGTCCAGCGCGACCACGTCGTAGCTGGACTGCTTGGAACGCATATGCTCGACCAGGTCGTCGTACTGCTGCGAGGCGTCGTTCGACTGCTCCTTGAACGTCACCTGCTCGTTGGGATGCGAGGCGTTCCAGCGCTCGATGAGCTGCTTGACCGCACCGGTTTCGGTGGTGTCCTTGCCCTCGACGTAGGTGATCGGGCCGCGACCGCTGAGGTTCTGGCCGGTCGGGTTGCCCCCGCTGTCGCTAGAGCACGCGGCTGTGAACGTTGCCGTCAGCAGTGCCACCGAGGCGGCAGCCAGCGCCGCTCGAGGCACGAGCGACGATCGTAGGGACGACACCTTCTTCAAAGCCATCGCGAACACTCCAAAGGTCGAGACGTGAGCACCAGCACACCAGAGGTGCACAACGGAAGATACATGGTGTTCATCTGACATGCCGGATTACGTCTTCTCTCGGATCGTTGGGAAGTGGCCGCGGCTCCGCTCGTCCGAGTGCGGGTCGACGGACGCACGACGCCCGGCGACGCCTATTAGGCTGACGGGCGATGACTTCGCCGAATGCGGTTCCCGACCGGATGCTCACGCGCATCGGTGGATTGCTGCGCAAGGCCGAATCCACCGATAACGAACACGAGGCCGAGGCGTTCCTCGCCGCGGCGCAGCGGCTGGCAACCAGATCCTCGATCGATCTGACGGTGGCTCGTGCGCACGTCGCGGGGCGTGAGCGCAAGCCGACCCCGGTGCAGCGGGTCATTCCGATCGGCGAGCCGGGTAAAAAGGGCTTGCGCACCTACGTGCAACTGTTCGTCGCGATCGCGGCTGCCAACGATGTGCGCTGCGATGTTGCGCGAACCTCGACTCAGGTCTACGCCTACGGCTTCGATTCCGATATCGATACCTGCGAGGCGCTGTACACCAGCCTGCTCGTACAGATGGTGCGGGCGTCCGATCAGTACATCAAGTCGGGGCAATATCGATCGGCCACCGTGGAGAAGGTGGTCACCGAAAAGAGGCGGGGACAGCAGGTGCAGCGCCGGGTGCAGGCCCCGGTCGCGGCGGTGACGGCCCGACTGAACTTCCAGATGGCCTTCGCCGCCAGGATCGGGCGTCGACTGGCCGCGGTGAAGGCGGAGGTCGAGGCCGAGGTGGCCCCCGCCGACAGCCCGGCCGGGGGCACCGCGCTCGCGCTGCGCAATAAGGAAATCGAACTCACCGACTTCTACTCGAAGACCTCGCAGGCGCGCGGGACCTGGCGCGGCCCGCAGGCCTCGGCCGGGCATTCGGCGGCGGCGCGGCGCGCGGGCGATCGTGCCGGGCAGGCGGCCAGGCTGGGTACCTCGCCCGAACTCGGCGCCGCCCGTGGGCAATTGACGCAGGGTGACGGCGGCGCGTCGGCATGAGTGCGCGCCGACCGTCGGCAGTCTCCGGTCGGCTTGCCGCCATGGGTGAACACGGTTGCCCAGGGTGCTCGTCCCGGTGAGCCCGCGAGATACCCAGCGCGCCAAGGTATACGACGCGGAACAGCTGGTACGCGGCGTGTTCGAACGGGCTGACGAGCACGGCAACCGCACGGTCGAGATATACGGATCACACCTCACCCTGCCGATCGAGCGCCACTTCGCCTCGGTCGATTCGGTCCAGACCTACACCGATAAGGTGCTGCGACTCAATTGGGTTCGCGCGCAATGGGATCGGGCCGCAGTGCCGGTGCTGGTCCGGTCGCGCGCCGGAGCGACGGCCGCGCATTACGAACCGGCCCACGCCGTCCTGGCGGTGCCGCTGCACACCGGTGGCAGCGCATGGGCGTTGCGCGAACTCGTTGTGCTGCATGAGCTTGCCCATCATCTGGAGTCGGCGCCCGCGTCGGTCGCGCCACATGGCCCGGAATTTTGCGCGCGGTACCTGGAGCTGCTCGACGGTGTCATCGGGCCGGAGGCGGGGCTGTTGATGCGGGCGACGATGGTGGGGTGCGGGGTTCGGCTGGGCCCGGCCTGATCGGACACTTCCGACCCCGAATCGCAGTTTCCCGACGGTACTTGCGATTGGTGTCCGACTAGGCCGAGCTCACGAGTCGCCGCACCCGGGCAAAGCGATCGCGCCACCAGCTCACTCGCTCCGGGTCAGGGTGCCGGTAGCGCTCGAGCAGCGCGGGGTCGGGCTCCGGCGGGGTGCGTGGGACGACGAGGAATCCGTCGACCGGGCGCGATGATTCGGTGACCACATCGCCCTTGAACAGCGATACGGTGCCGAGTCCGCAGGCGAAGTCGAGTTCGGGCAGTGCGCCCGCGAGGGCGAGTTGCGCGGCCAGGCCGACACTTGTCTCCAGGGCTGAGGACACCACGCATGGCAGGCCCGCGGCCGCGGCGACCTGCATGGCACGCCTAACCCCGCCGAGTGGGGTGCATTTCAGCACCGCGATATCGGCGGCGCCCGCGACCGCGACGCGCAACGGATCCTCGGCGCGGCGGATGGATTCGTCGGCGGCGATGCGCACATCGACCCGGCGGCGCACCGCGGCCAGCTCCTCGATGGTCCGGCATGGCTGTTCGACGTACTCCAAACCGCCTGCGGCCCGGTCGATTCGAGTGATGTGCGCGACCGCGGTATCCACATCCCACACGGCGTTGGCGTCCACCCGGATCGCACCGGCCGGACCGAGCGCATCCCGCACCACCGCCACCCGAGCCAGGTCTTCGGCGAGCGAATCGGGATGGTCGGCAACCTTCACCTTGGCGGTGCGGCACCCGGATCCGGCGACGATCTCGTGCGCGCGTTCGGGATCCACCGCGGGCACCGTGCAATTGATCGGGATCAGCTCGCGCACCGGCGCCGGCCAGCCCGTCGTCACCTGCTCGTATGCGGTGGCCAGCCAGCCCGCCGCTTCCCGATCGTCGTACTCGGGAAACGGACAGAACTCGCCCCAGCCGAGCGGCCCACGCAGCAGCATCCCCTCACGCACCGTGATGCCGCGGAAGCGGGTCCGCATCGGTATGGCGTAGACGACGGTCTCGGTGATGGCGTCCTGGTCGGCGGTGCTCACCACCGCCACCCTACGGACGCGGATCGGCCACCTGCTGCACGCACGTCGATATTGAGGTACGGCCCCGCGGCGCGCGGGGCCGAGAAGCGACCTCTCGACGCCCGGTGCCGCTCGCTCAGCGGAAGTCGGTGGCGTGGTCGGTCGCCCACTGCGCGTAGGTCCGCGCGGGAACACCGGTCACCGCTTCGGAGGTTGGCCCGACCGGTGCGGGTCCGGTACCGGCCTGCGCCCACGCGTCGAGCACCGGCTTGAAAACGAACTCCGCGGCTTGCTCGTAGGTCAGCTCGACCAATGCAATCGGTTCACCGAGGGCCGCTGCGATGGTGTCGACCATGGTCCGCTGCGACAGCGATTCGGGTCCGGTCAGCGTGTAGGTCTGGCCCGCGTGCCCGGGCTGGGTGAGTGCGGTGACGGCTGCGGCCGCGATGTCGGCCTCGTGGATCGGATTCAGCTGCACCTCCGGGAAGGGCAGGCGCACGATGCGTTCCGATCTGATGGACGACTTCCACCAGCGGGCGTTGGCCGCGAACGCGCCCGGGCGCAGCACGGTGAGCGGCAGGCCGGATTCCCGCAGCGGTCGCTCCACTGCGAGATGGCGTGAGCCGATCGGATTGTCGTCACTGACTGCCGCGATCGACGAGAGCAACGCCACATGCGCCACCTCGTCTTCCTGCGCGGCACTGATGAAATTCGCGATGCCCTCGTGCGCGGCGTACAGAAAGACTCGGTCCACGCCGTCGAGTGCGGCGGTCACCGAGGTCGGGTCGGTCATGTCGAGGCCGACCAGCTCCACTCCGTCGGGCACGGTGGTCTGGGTGGGGTCGGAACTGGCCGCCCGCACCGATTTTCCGGCGGTGAGCAACTGATCGATGACGGCGCGGCCGACGATGCCGCGGGCGCCGGTGACGAGGTAGGTCACGGGGTGTCTCCTTCGAGATGTGATTGCGCGAGATGAGCGAGGATGCGGCGCAATTGCTCGCCGTAGCGTTGCTCGAATTCCGGTGTCCGCGCTTCGATCCCGAACAGTTCGCGGACCTGTGCGGGCAGTAGCAGTGGGGCGATCACCATGCCCATCACCGCGAGCTGGAACGAGGCGGGGTCGAGATCGGCGGCGATCTCGCCGTGTTCCTGCCGTCGCCGGGTTTCGACCAGATCCGCCTCGGTGATCGGCTTCTGGTCTCCGGCGGGGGCTTCGTCGGACAGGCCACGCCACATGAGTAGCCGGATGCCGCGCGGGTCGGTGAGGGCGTGGTTCAGGTAGCGGGTCACGACGTCGCCGAGTGGCTGGGCGGGGTCGGCGATATCCGACTCCTGGTCCAGCCATTGCCGCTGCAGGGCCTGGTAGAGGCCCTCTTTGCCGCCAAAGTAGTAGGTGATGAGCTGCTTGTTGACCCCGGCGCGAGTGGCGATGTCCCCTACTCGGGCCCCCGCGTAACCCCTGGCCGAGAACTCGTCGAAGGCAGCGTCGAGCAGGCAGCGCTTGGTGCGTTCGGCATCGCGGACGCGAGCGCCGGGTTCGGGGGTTCGGTGGGTGGGCACGAAGCCGAGGATAGCCGATAATTTTACTGATGGCTAATTATATTAGACATATGGGTATTCGAGGATCGCGGCCCGCGATAGCCTGGGGCATGGCGTGGGATCGACGGCACCGGCTGCTCGATCTCGTGCGTGCGGCGCTCGGCTCGGCTGTCACCATCGGATGCTGTTGGCTGGTCGCCTCTTTCGTACCGCTGTACGACATTGCGGCGCGGGGGCACGACACCCGGTATTTGCCGGTGGCCTACGGAGTGGCCTGGGTCGGGATCGCGGCGTCGTTGGGGGTCGTGGTGATGCTGTCGCTGGAGGCGTTGCGCCAGCGCAGGCCCATCGGCTGGACGCCACTGGTTGCCGTGCCGCTGCTGGTCGGATCGTGGGTCGCCGGTTTCCTTGTCGCGATCGTCGTCGCCGGCTGACCGCCACAAACGGCGATGCCCGCCGCACGGGTCAGTGCGACGGGCATGTTCAACTCGGATGGTCCGAGTTGTTCGGTATCAGAGTCGTTCGGTATCAGAGTCGTTCGACAATGGTTGCGTTGGCCAAACCGCCTGCCTCACACATGGTTTGCAGGCCGTAGCGGGCGCCGTGGTCCTGCATGGCGTGCACCAGGGTGGTCATCAATCGAGCGCCGGAGGCGCCGAGTGGGTGGCCGATGGCGATGGCGCCGCCGTTGACGTTCACCTTGCTCAGGTCGGCGCCGGTGTCGTGCGCCCAGGCCAGGACGACGGGGGAGAACGCCTCGTTGATCTCGATCAGGTCCATGTCGGAGAGCTGGAGACCGGCGCGCTGCAACACCTTTCGCGTCGCCGGGATGACCGCGGTGAGCATGAGCAACGGATCGTCACCCGCGACGGCGAAGCTGTGCAACCTGGCCAGCGGGGTGTGGCCGAGCTCGCGGGCGCGTTCGCTGGTCATGATCAGCACCGCCGCGCTGCCGTCGCTGACCTGGCTGGCGCTCGCAGCCGTGATCTCCCACCTGATCTGGGGGAAGCGGGCGGCCATGGCTTCGTCGTAGTAGGCGGGGCGCAGCTTGCCGAGGGTCTCGAGGGTGCTGCCGACGCGGATGCCCTCGTCGGTGCTCAGTCCGTTGATCGGCGCGAGCTCCTTGGTGAACAGGCCGTTCTTCGTTGCCAGTGCGGCCTTTTCGTGGCTGGCGAGCGCGAACTCGTCCAGTTGCGTGCGGGTGAGTCCCCACTTGGCCGCGATCAACTCGGCGCTGATGCCCTGGGAGACGAGGCCCTCCGGGTAGCGCTCCGCGAAACCGACGCCGGACAGATCCTCGGAGCCGACCAGGTTGGCGCCCATGGGAATCCGGCCCATCGACTCGACGCCCGCCGCGACCACGATGTCGTAGGCGCCGGAGATCACGCCCTGTGCGGCGAAGTGGATGGCCTGCTGGCTGCTGCCGCATTGCCGGTCCACGGTGGTCGCGGGCACGGATTCCGGATAGCCTGCGGCCAGCGCCGCGCGACGGGTCATATTGGCGCCCTGCTCGCCGAACTGGGTGACAATGCCGCCGATCACGTCGTCGATGAGCGCCGGATCGATGCCGCTGCGGTCCACCACTTCGCGCAGGCTGTGCGCGAGCAAATCCACCGCGTGCACGTTGTGCAGCGCACCGTTCGGCTTGCCCTTGCCGATCGGTGTGCGTACCGCCTCGACGATCACTGCGTCTCTCATGGTGGTGCCTTCCGGACCGCGAGCAGAACTCCTTCGCCTGGCTCTATTGGCTTATAGTCAGAGTACTCCTGGATATAGTCGACTCAAGCCAGGTTTGGCTATGATGTTCGTCATGGCAGCCGTAATGGAAGGACCCCTGGCGGATCTGAGCTCGTGGAAGCCCGAGGAATGCTCGATCGCGAAGGCGATGGACATCATCGGGACCCGCTCGGCCGTCCTGATCCTGCGCGAGGCCTACTACGGCACCCGACGGTTCGACGTTTTCGCGGCGCGGGTGGGCATCACCGATGCGGCGGCGGCGGGCCAGCTCCGCAAACTCACCGAGGCGGGCCTGCTCACCAAGCAGCCGTATCGGGAGGAGGGTCGGCGCACCCGCCACGAGTACGTCCTGACCGATATGGGGCGCGATCTGCTACCCGCGGTGCTCGCCCTGATGCAGTGGGGCGATACCTACCTGCAGCCGGGGCCGCCGCCACTGCTGCTGGTCGAGGAGTCGAACGGAGCGCCGGTCCGAGTTCAGCTCCGCAGCGACGTGGGCAACGAGATTGCTCTGGAAGAGCTTGCCGTACGGCTCAATCCGGACTATGCGCGCATAGTCCGGGCCCGCACGGCCGAGTCGTAGATCTGAGAAAACAAAGCCCCGTTCGCGTGGGCGGCTCGGGCGAACGGGGCTTTCGCGTGCTCAGGACAGACGGCGTCCGTCCTCGGCGGAGAAGAAATAGGTGTGCTCGGCGGAGGTGGACAGTACGACGCGGTCGCCCTTCTCCGGCGGGTTACGCCAATCCGCCCGCGCCACAATGGTTTCCTCGCCCTGGTCGACAGCGCGGCCGTAGATGTAGGCGTCGGAGCCCAGCTCCTCCACCACATCGACCTCCAGCTCGATGCCCGCGCTGTTTCCGCCGAGCTCGAAGTGCTCCGGCCGGATACCGACCACCACCGAACCCTCGGCGGCGTCGGCGACCGAACGCGGCACCGGCAGCGTATGCCCGCCGAGCGACACCGAACCGTCGGCGACCGGCAGCGTGAACAGGTTCATGGCGGGCGAGCCCATGAACCCGGCGACGAACATATTCGCCGGATCTTGATACAGGTCGCGCGGCGTCGAGCACTGCTGCAGCAGTCCGTCCTTGAGCACCGCGACCCGGTCGCCCATGGTCATGGCCTCGACCTGGTCGTGGGTGACGTACACGGTTGTGGTGCCGAGGCGGCGTTGCAGCTGGGCGATCTGGGTGCGGGTCTGCACGCGCAGCTTGGCGTCGAGATTCGACAGCGGCTCGTCCATCAGGAACACCTGCGGCTGGCGCACGATGGCCCGGCCCATCGCGACGCGCTGACGCTGACCGCCCGACAGTGCCTTCGGCTTGCGATCCAGATACGGCTCCAAGTCCAGCATCTTGGCCGCCTCGAGCACTCGCTTTTCCTTCTCCGCCTTGGCGACCTTGGCCAGCTTGAGCGCGAAGCCCATGTTCCCGGCGACGGTCATGTGCGGATACAGCGCGTAGTTCTGGAACACCATCGCGATATCGCGTTCCTTGGGTTCCGCGTACGTAACGTCGTTGGCGCCGATCAGGATTCGCCCGCCGTCGACTTCTTCCAGTCCAGCAAGCATCCGCAGCGAGGTCGACTTGCCACAGCCGGAAGGGCCGACCAGAACGAGGAATTCGCCGTCCGCGATCTCCAGATCCAGCTTGTCGACGGCAGGTTTTGTGCTTCCGGCGTAGAGCCGGGTAGCGCTATCGAAGGTCACCGTAGCCACGGCAGATCACTTCCCTTCACCGGTTGGAACACGCGAAGTGGTGTGATTTCGCAACATCGGCGTGGTCATGAGGTCAGAGGCTACCGTGCCTGATCGTGTCATGTTCTCCATACATTTCCTCGTGACATTTCCTCGTGTTCGGTGGCATCGTGCCAGAAACAGGGGCAGCCGCCAACGGGCACTACTCGAATCGCAGCACGCGGTAGCGGGGGCCGAGTGCGCCGGGCCGGAACCATGGCACGTACTCCGTCCGAACACCATCGAGTCCATGGCGCTGTGATTGACGGGTACACGTGGAGCTACGCGGCGCTTCGGGTCGGCGAACACGCTCGTCGCCCTCGTCGGTAGAGGGTCAGCCGGCCGGGTGAGAAGCACATGAACAGAATCCGTCCTCTGATCGTTCATGTCAATCTGAAGCCAATAATGATCATGAATAATCATCGTTGTCGTGGACCCGCTCGTGTGGCGGCACGTGACATCCCGGCCATCGTGCCGGGCAGATGCAGCCGAGGCCGCGCATCGCGACGCTAGCAAGCGGTCAGCTGACCCGCCGTCCTTCCGCGCAACCGCAAGGGCTGCGCAGAGCCTGCCCAGCTGCCGCACCTACGGCAAAGCCAAGTTGTGCAGCGACGCCGAGGTGGCGAAACAGTGCGGCGGCCAGTCGGGAGGATCCGACGCCGAAGTTGATCCCCGTGGCACCAAGTCGGCGGGCCCTGCCACTCGGGAGCCGAAACGGCCTCATCCCAAAGCTTTCGGACGGCGGCCACGTCGCCGTCGGACCCGATGGCCTGGCTCATTCTGTCGAACTCGTCGGAGAGCGTTTCGAGGGCACCATGCTTCGGGTTTACCGGCGCATCGTCGGGCGCGGGCTGATGCAGCGTGCGCAGGAAATCAGCCAGAGTCTCGGCTGCGTGGCGGCCGCGAGTGATTGTGGCGCGATCGCCTGGTACGCCTGGGACCCAGGACGTGACAATGCACGGCACCGGGAACCGTTCGGAGGCTTCGCCGATCCGCATCGGGACGGGGACGGGCAACGGCAGGCGCGGAGCCAGGACCGGCCAGCTGTTCGTCGATCTCGACGCTTCCCACGCCTGGAGTCCTCATTCCTTCATCCGATGCTCGATCGCGGGTGATCTTGTCACATTTGCCAGATGTACTGAGACATTTGCCATATCGGTGAGTCGACTTGCCAGATTGATTGAGTCACGGCCAGGTTCACTGAGTCAGAACACGAGACGGGTTCAAGTTGTCCCAGATGGGATCGAGCAGCTGCGACCATTTCGAGGTGATCGAAAGGGTTCGGTCATCACCTCGATCCGTGTGGTGAGTTCCTCGATCGCGGTGGTGTGTCGAGATGACCAGCCGCCTCACCCTCACCGGGTGAGACGACTGAGCCCCGTCGAACTCAACCCAGGTCACACGTCCCGGCGCCAACGCATATCTATTTAGCGATGGCTTCGTTCCAGTCCAGGATCCGGTAGTTCTTGACGACGCCGTTCAGCATGAAGGGGTCGTTCTCAACGAACTGTTCGGCTGCTTCGCGGGTGGTGAATATACCCATGGAGCCGTCTTGCTGCGGGTCGGCGAAGGTGCCGATCATCAGCAGCTCCCCGCGGTCGATGTAGGGCTGGTACTGGGCAACGTGTTCAGCGAAGTACTTGGGCGCCTTCTCGGCGACGTTGTCAGCGGATTCGTAGAACACGACGGCTTTCACGTGGGTGCCCTTTCTTTGGTTCGGTGGCGCCTGGTGACACCATTTGCACCGGCAACCCAGGGTAGAGCGCTGGGTGCCCCGCCTGGCTGTAGGGGCTGTCTCCAGGCGGTCGATGAACATCCGGAACCGCCGCATATCGCGCGTCCTCCAGCACTGCCTGGGACATCGAGTCTGGACTACCGGATTTCGCAGTTTTGGGCTTGCCGACAGCAAGGTGCCTGGTCAGAAGCGGATCCATCCTGTTAATGCCGGATTTGGGCCGTTTGGAACGCTACCCCCGAAACAGCCTCCGGTTCCGGCCGACCGGGCATCACAACGGCGGGCTGAGAATCTGTCTTCGATTCCTCAGTAAAAGATCTTGATTCGGGCTAGAGTCGTTATTCGTCATTGCGCTTACACCCGCCGCCGGCAGCTGTACTGGATTGTGTGGCATACGGCTGGAGGAAGGCCATCGGCCGGAATCCATGCGCACACGACAGAGTCCGCCCGGTTTGCTGGCGCCTGCTGGCGAAGGGAGCTGACTGACCACCATGACCGGGAAATCGACCGTGCACAGCGTGACCTACGATTTGTTGAGGTCGCTGGGCCTGACGACCGTCTTCGGTAATCCGGGATCCACGGAGGAGACCTTCCTCAAGAACTTCCCGGATGACTTCACCTATGTGCTGGGTCTTCAAGAAGCATCCGTCATCGCCATGGCGGACGCCTTCGCCCAGACCACCCGGCGTCCGGCGCTGGTGAACCTGCACTCTTCCGCGGGGCTCGGCAACAGCATCGGCAACCTGGTCGCGGCGTACCACGGGCACACTCCGCTAATCGTCACGGCCGGTCAGCAGCATCGCGAGCTGTTGATCGGCGATCCATACCTGAGCAACCGCGACGCGGTGAACATGCCCAGGCCGTGGGTGAAGTGGTCCTACGAGCCCGCACGCGCCGAGGCCGTGCCCGAGGCGTTCATGCGTGCCTACGCAATGGCCGTGCAGCCGCCTGCGGGACCGGTGTTCCTATCCATCCCGCTCGACGACTGGAACCACCCTCTGGAAGGGCCAGCCGTGCTGCGTGATGTCAGCAGGACCTACGCGCCCGACCCCGAGCGCCTGCGGCGCTTCGCCGAGCGCATCACCGTGAGTCAGCGGCCGGCCCTGATCCTGGGGCCCGACGTGGACCGCGCCCGCGGATGGCAAGCCGGCGTCGCGCTGGCCGAGAAATTGAAGGCCGCGGTCTATAGCCCTCCGCTTCCGGACCGCGCCTCGTTCCCCGAGGACCATCCCCTGTACCAGGGTTCGGTCGGCATGTCGGTCAAGGCCGTCGGCGAGCGGCTCGCGGGACACGATCTCGTCGTGGTCATCGGGGCCGAGGTCTTCCGCTACTACCCCTACGTGCCCGGCGACATCCTCCCCGCCGGGACCGAACTGCTGCAGATCACGGACGACCCAGCGATCGCCGCAGCGGCCCGTGTCGGTGACAGCCTCCTCGGCGATTCCCGGCTGTCGATCGAACTTCTCACCGAGCTGGTGGGCGATGGCAGCGGCCGCGCGCAGCCGAAGCCCATGCCGCGGCCCCGGGAGCTGCCGGAAAACCCGAGCAGCACGCTGACGCCGGCCGAGGTCTACGCGACTCTCAGTGTGGTCCGTCCGGAGCACGCCGTCTTCGTCGACGAGTCCACCTCGACCATGGCCCAACATGCCGAGTGGCTGCCCACCGTCGAGCCCGACTCGTTCTTCGCCACTGCCAGTGGTGGAATCGGCTGGGCCGCGCCGGCTGCCGTCGGCGTCGCCCTCGGCGACCGGGACCGCGGCGTCCTTCGTCCGGTGATCGGCCTGATCGGGGACGGGTCGTTCCAGTACTCGGTCCAGGGCCTCTGGACCGCCGTGCGGCAGAACTTGCCGATCGTGTATGTCGTGATGCGCAATCACGAGTACTCGATCCTCAAATCCTTCGCCGCCCTGGAAGAGACGCCGGGTGTGCCCGGGCTCGACCTACCGGGCCTCGACATCGCCTCCGTGGCACGGGGGTTGGGCTGCCACGCCGTCGATGTCACATCCACCGGAGACCTCGAAAAGGAGTTCAGGCTCTCGCTGGAATCCGGCACCACCACGGTCATCGTGGTGACCACCCAACCGGAGAAGGCGATGCTGTGAGGTCGGGTGGCCCAGGGGAATCTCACCCCTGGGCCACCCGACCTAAGGATGAGGGTCACGCCTGCCGACTGCGGACTTGTGCCAGTCCAGCGGGTGGCTGTCGACGGATTCGATCGGGCGCTGCATGAGGTTGCGGGCGATCTAGTCGAAATCTAGTAACTCTAGCCATGACTCGTAGCCGTCCACCACCGCCCAACGTGATTTCGCTGCCCCCTTCGGTCCCTGGTTGTGGGGGTTGCCGTAGTACTCGGGAATTATCGGGCGGATATGGCTGAGTAGGCTCCTGATCTGGTGATCTTCGGTCTCGTCGGGAGGTGCTTGGTTGGTCGCTCCGGTGTTCACCGATGAGGAGTTGGAGTCACCCTGGATCTGTCGGTGCTGCCGGCGGAGCGGCGCCGGTTTTTGGCCACGATGGGCCGCCGCCTGACGGCGCAGGTGTTGCAGCGGCGCGAGCCGGAGCGCCGGTATCCGATCCTGTTGACGTTGGTGGCGCAGTCAGCGACTGAGGTGCTGGACGAGGTCGTGCAGTTGTTCGACCAGGCTGTGGCGGCGCGGGAGCGCAAGGCCGGGCACAAGATGCGCGCGACGCGCTGGCCGAGCGCGCCAAGTCCGGGGAGGACCGGCAGGCATTGTTGGACGCGCTGCTGGCTACCATCGCTGACCCAACGATGTCGGCGGCCTGATCCGCGGGGAGAAGGTCGGGTGGGAACGGCTGCGCTCGGTTCAGACAGCGTTGCCGCCGCTGCCGCGCGATCACGGGCACCTGGCCGCGCTTGACGGCTCATACGGTGGAATCGATGCGTCGATCCGGGCGCCGCATCGCCGACGAGGTGCTGGCCCACATCTCCCCGGCACACAGCGAGAACATCAACTTCTTCGGCTCCATCGACGTCGACATCGAGGGAGAGCTCGCCTAGCTCGGCCCCACCGGCTACCGGCCCCTGGGCGTCCGCGACACCCTCTTCTGAGAATCGCCCGGCAGGTCCGGAGCGCGTCCGATAGCGGATCCTCTTGCCGGAGGTCGGTGTGGCGCCCCGCAGCGGCTGCATGGTTACTCGAACCGGCCGTAAATGATTTACTTCCGGCCATCAGTCACCACCGTCGAGCGCGCAAGCCCGATGGGACGCTGGGCGGACCAAGAAAACGACAATGGGAGGGATAACCGTGCAACCGAACGAGATCACCGAGGTTCTGAACCGACCGATCAGCCAAGAACTGTTGGCCCGCGACCTGACCCGCTTGGCCTACGTCGCCAAGGACGGCACACCCCGCAATGTCCCGATCGGGTTCACCTGGAACGGCTCGGAGATCGTCATGTGCACTGCGAAGAACGCCCCGAAGCTCCCGGCCCTGCGCAAGAACCCGACGGTTGCCCTGACTATCGACACCGAGGTGTACCCGCCCAAGATCTTGCTCATCCGCGGTCGGGCCGAGCTGGACGTCGTCGATGGCATCCCGGACGAGTATCTCGAGGCGAGCGGCACTTACGAGATGACGCCCGAGCAACGGATCGACTGGGAGGCGGAGGTGCGTTCGCTCTACGACGGCATGGTCCGGATCGTCGTGACCCCGACGTGGGCGAAGTTGATCGACTTCGAGACGACTCTGCCGAGCGCGGTCGAGGAGCTGGCCCGGCAGCGGGACGAGCGTCAGCGCGCCTGAGCGCCGCGCGGTCGCCCGCGTTGGGTGGATCGCCCATGCCTCAACCCCACCGCGGTGCGCGGACAAGGCCTACTTCTGCCGGCCGCACCGGGTGCCGATCGAGAAGCGGCGATCCGACGCGGCTGGGTCTGGATGTGGCGGCTCGAGCCGCAAGAAGTTCTTCGCGGTGCGGCCGAGCGCGCCCGGATCACGGCGCGGACCGCTCCATGGCCCCGCGCCATCCGTCCGGGCGGGTGATGCTGTCCATCAGCAGGTCGAGCAGCCGCTCGGCCTGCACGCGCTGGTGGACAGCCCCGGCTACGAGGGTGACACCCGCCAGGGCCATGAGGATGTCGGGTGAGGGCACGTCCCCCCGGATCACGCCCTGGGTGATCCCGGCGAGACGGAACTCTTCGATCGCGCCGGTCAGCTGCACGCGCGTCTGAGAACTCAGCTGCTCGTCGCTTTGCAGGAGGGTCTTGAGCGTGTCGGCCATACCGTGCTTGGTGGCGAGGTAGTCCAGCACCTGGGACATCCACGCCCGCAGGGCCCGGTCGGCGGGCAGCTCGTTGAGGAGGTCCGAAGTTTGGGCGGAGAGCCGGGCCGTCTCGTAGCGATAGGTGGCGTCGACGAGCTGCTCGCGTGTCGGGAAGCGTCGGTACAAGGTGGCGATCCCGACGCCCGCGTCCTTCGCGATCTGCTTCAGGGTCGCGGCGGCGCCGTCCCGGGCGAAGGCCAGGGCGGCTGCGGCGAGCAGTTTGTCTTCGTTGGCCCGTGCGTCGGCCCGGATCGGTCGGCCGGACGGATCAGGCATGCGGTTCTTCCTCTCGACTTGTCATGTGGAGTCGGTTCCGTTTAGTGTGGCAGCTAACCGGACCCTGCTCCGGTTTTTTGGACGGTAGCAGGTTCCTGTCGGCCGTTCGATCGCACCGCCGCGATCACAGAAGGGCCGCCTGAGTCATGCAGTACCGCACGCTGGGTAGTACAGGAGTCCACGTCAGCTCGCTGTGCCTGGGCGCGATGATGTTCGGGGAGTGGGGAAACCCCGATCATGACGACTCGATCGGCATCATCCGCACGGCGCTCGACGCGGGCGTCAACATCATCGACACGGCCGACGTGTATTCGGGCGGCGAGTCCGAGCTCATCGTCGGGAAGGCGATCGCCGGACGGCGCGACGATGTCGTCCTGGCGACCAAGGTGTCGAGCCCAATGGGCCCTGGCCTCAACGAGCGCGGTGCCTCGCGGCGCTGGATCGTCCGGGCCTGCGAGGAGAGCCTGCGCCGCTTGGGCACCGATTACATCGACCTATACCAGGTGCACCGGCCCGATGCCGCGACCGGCCTCGACGAGACCTTGGGCGCGCTTTCCGATCTCATCCGCGCAGGAAAGATCCGCGCTACGCAGGGTCCTCGACGTTCGCCCCCTCGACGATCGTGCAGGCGCAGTGGACCGCCGAGCGACGGCAGCGCGAGCGCTTCGTCTGCGAACAGCCGCCCTACTCCCTCCTGGTCCGGGGCATCGAGGCCGACGTGCTGCCCACCTGCGAGACGTACCGGATGGGGGTACTTGCCTGGAGTCCGCTGGCCGGGGGCTGGCTGTCCGGCCGCTGGCACCGCGACGCAGCCGACCTGTCCAGCCACCGCACGCGGACGATGCCCTTCCGCACCACCTCCGCCCACTACGACTTGGATGTCCCGGGCAACCAGGCCAAGCTCGACGCCGCCACCGAACTCGCCGGCATCGCCGCCGAAGCGGGGCTGACACTGATCCAGCTGGCGCTGGCGTTCGTCACCACGCACCCCGCGGTCTCTGCGGCGATCATCGGCCCGCGCACCGCCGAGCATCTGCACGACCAGCTGAGCGCCGCGGACATCGTCCTGGAACCCGACGTGCTGGACCGCATCGACCGCATCGTGGCGCCGGGCACCAACCTCAACCCCGACGACGCGGGCTACAGCGCGGCCATCCTGGCCGACCCGAAGCGCCGCCGCCGTGCTGTCGTTCAGTGAACCGGGTGAGCTCTCGCAGCCGCGCACACCGGGGTCGGGGGCCGCCCAGGTGTCCCCCGACCGATCGGTGATGAGTCGAAACACCCCACAGCTGTTTCATAGGTGGTCCCCGTTTCAACACAGGGCGCGGCAGGCGTCGCCGCAGGTCGATTTTTGGGTCATTTTCGGGTCAGCTACTCCCTGCCCTGTGGTGCCCAGGTCCGCCACCGTGGTGATATTGAACGCAGCCTCGAGGTGTTCGGCGTCGGACTCGCTCACCCTGCACGCGGCGACCGGCGCCTTCGCGAGCTCCCCGTCGAACCCGTACCGTCGACAACCCGCCCAGCCTATGTCCGAACCGGACAACACTCACCCCGCCTGCGGCATGACGGCGGGGTTGACCAGCGCGCTGACGAGGGGGGTCAGTTGCCGAAGTTCTTCCAGATGTGTGGCGCTGAGCAGGGCCAGGGTTTCCTTGCCTGTCTTGGTCAGCGTGAGGCGGACGACGCGGCGGTCCTTGCCCTCCCCTCGCTTGCGAGCGACGAGGCCGAGTTGCTCGGTGCGATCGATCAGTTGCACCACGCTGTGGTGCCGGGTGCACAAATATCCAGCGATTTCTCCGATGCTGGGCCCGTGCGGATCGGGATGCCCTCGGATCGCCAGCAGCAGTTGCTGCTGAGTGTCAGTGAGTCCCACTTCGGCTGCCCGGCGCTCACTCCAACGTAGGAGCTCGCGAAGCCCGGCTCGGAACGCCAGCAGCTTCGAGTACTCCTGGTCAGTGAGGCATTCAGGCGATGACATGGACCCTATGTATCATAGAGTGATATTATCACAGCGTGATATATGGGTAAGTGGCGATCAGGATCGGCTGCGTTCCGTGGCCGATCGCGGGCCGCCCCGGCTCGAGAGAGCCTCGATTCGCGCACTACGTCTGAAGGGTGGTTGACAACATGAGTAGTGAGACCATGAGCATGAGCCGGCATCCCGACATCGTGGAGTTGCGGGAGAAGTACGAACTCGCCTCGGAGGCGCCGGCCGCCCAGGCGGTCGCCGGCCTGATGTTCCTGACCGGGCTCTACATCGCGATTTCTCCGTGGGTTGTCGGGTTCAACGGGTTCCCGACCTTGACCGGCAACAACCTCATCGTCGGGGTCGCCCTCGCGATGCTGGCTCTCGGGTTCGCCTCGGTGTACGGCCGGACCCACGGCATCGTCTGGGCTGCTCCGCTGATCGGCCTATGGACGATCATTGCTCCCTGGGTCGTCAGCGGCAACGTCGATACTGCAGCGACGATCTGGAGCAACGTGGTCGCCGGCGCAGTCGCTGTACTTCTCGGTCTGGGCTCGATGTTCCTCGGGATGAGCCGGACCAGACGACTCACGGGCCAGGCACCTTCTGCAGGTTCGAGTCGGACCTAGCGACCGTCCAGGCTTCCGCCTGAGACTCCCGCAGGGAGGGCAATGAAAGCGCTCGTCTCCCTGAAACGATCAAACGTCGCCATCACGATCTCCGTACGCGCAGTCACGATCCAACGTGTCCGTCAGCGAATCATGATGCCGTAAGCGAAATCGATCGCATTGCGACCCAACGCTTTCCGCGTCGCAGAAACCGCGGGCGCAACCGATGGCCTCGAAACACAGCAGATGCGCGGTGCGATTCTCGAGCGCCTTCGACCACTCCTCGTATTTCGGCACCCGGCTCATGCCGCGCACCTGGCGGGTTCGGCGCCGGCATCGCCCAGGGCGACGACGGCCGCGCCGATCAGCCACCTCGACTGGCTGCGTTTCGTCGTCTGGTTGGTGCTCGGTCTGGCGCTGTACTGCGGGTTCGGCTACCGGAACTCGAAACTGAACGGGACCCAGGGCTGACGGATAACTCGGTCGGGCCGGATATCGCCTACACCGGTAGTCTCGATCGGGGGGTCAGACCGAGCGATTTAGGAGCATGGCAATGACCCGACCGGTTCGTATCGGAGTTCAGCTACAACCACAGCACGCACCGAAATACGGACTCATCCGCGACGCCGTCTTACGGTCCGAGGACGCGGGCGTCGACATCGTTTTCAACTGGGATCACTTCTTCCCGCTGACCGGCGACCCGAACGGCGCGCACTTCGAGTGCTGGACGATGCTCGGCGCGGTCGCCGAGCAGACCGAGCGCGTCGAGCTCGGCGCGCTGGTCACCGGCGGCGGCTACCGCAACCCGGACCTGCTCGCCGATATGGCGCGCACCGTCGACCACATCAGCGGCGGACGGCTGATCCTCGGCATCGGCGCGGGTTGGTTCCAGAAGGACTATGACGAGTACGGCTACGAATTCGGCACCGCGGGCAGCAGGCTCGACCTGTTGAAGGAGAACATGGCCCGCCTCACCGCCCGCCTGCAGAAGCTGAACCCGCAACCCACCCGCGAGATCCCGATCCTCATCGGTGGCGGCGGCGAGAAGAAGACGCTGCGGCTGGTCGCTCAGTACGCCGACGTGTGGCACACCTTCGCCGACCTCGACGCGCTGGCGCACAAGAACAAGGTGCTTGCCGATCATTGCGCGGCTGTCGGCACCGACCAGGCGCGGATCCAGCGCTCGGTGCAATGGCCCGGCGTCGACGAGGCGCCGACGTTCGTCGAGGCGGGCGTGAGCTTGTTCACCATCGGCGTCAGCGGCCCGGACTACGACCTCGGCGAGGTGGAACGTGCCATCCGCTGGCGCGACGAGACCAACCCGGAACCGGTCAGCGGCCTGGCGTGAGCTGGGATGATGACCACCGCACACCCAGAGCACACCGAGCACCAGCACGCCCACGGACCGGACTGCGGCCACGGGGTCTCGCCCCGAAATGCAGCTGATGCGGCTGTCGCTGCGCCTGGACGCGGTGGTCATCGGCGTCAACGGCCTTGCCTACCTCGCGCTCTCTCACCACGACGACAATCGGATCGACCCTCTCGTGCCGCGGTATCGACCCGCGCCGCGACGGGAGTGTCGGGGTGAGCATCTAGAGTCGGTCGGGTGATCGAAGCAATCAAGATCCCCACTGAGGCGGGCACATTCGATGCGCTGGCCTGCGGGGAACCCGGCGGTCGCGAAGTCATGCTGTTGCATGGTTTCCCGGAAGCCGCCATCGAGTGGGAGTTCCAGCTCAACGCGCTCGGCAACGGCGGCTGTCACGTGGTTGCCCCTGATCAGCGCGGCTATTCTCCAGGCGCGCGCCCCGAGCACGTCGCCGACTATCGGGTCGAGGAACTGGTCGGCGATGTCGCCGCCATCGCCGACGAGTTGGGCTGGGAGCGGTTCGACCTGGTCGGCCACGACTGGGGCGCGTACGTCGGCTGGGCGGCCGCGGCCACCATGCCGGAACGAATCCGCACCTGGACCGCGGTGTCGCTGCCGCATCCCACCGCGTTCCTGCGCGCGATGATCGAGGACGAGGACCAGGCCCAACGCTCCCACTACTTCTCCATGCTCCGCCAACCCCGCGTCGCTGAGCGCATCCTGCTCGCCGACGATGCGGCCGCGCTGCGCCAGATCTTCGAATGGAAGATCCCCGAGGAGCGCATCGACGACTACATCCACCGCTTCATGCAGCTCGAAGCGCTGACGGCCGCCCTGAACTGGTACCGCGCCATGCACCTGGCCGGACCGATCGACCCGGTATCCGTCCCGACGCTCTACGTATGGAGCACCGAAGACACCACCGTCGGCTCCACCGCCGCCCTGGCCACCGAACGCCACGTCACCGGCCACTACCGCTTCGAAATGCTCGAGGACGTCTCGCACTGGATCCCCGAACAGGCCCCCGAAGCTCTCACCCGCCTGATCATGGAACACCTCCTGGCCTACCGCACCTAGCACTTACCGGCCGTTTCCCGACACAACGACTGTCGGAGATGGATGCTGCGGGTCACATGCGCGCATGTGACGTCGAGCATGGATGTCAAAGAGATCAATCGCAATACGATCGCCCAGTTCCGGGCCGGCGGTGAGATCGATGGGATGCATCGGGACCGGCTGGTACTACTGACGACGGTCGGCCGGAAGTCCGGCGAGCAGCATACGACGCCGATGATGTTTCACCGTGACGGCGATCGACTGCTTGTCGTGGCGTCCAACGTCGGCGCGCCGGGCGATCCGGACTGGTATCAGAACCTGGTGGCCAACCCGAAGACGCGCATGCCACACCGCTCGATGGCGTAGAACGCGAACGCGTCTGGACGATGCTCGAGCAGGCATACCCCTTCTTCGCCGACCACGAGATCAAGGCCGGCCGCGTTATTCCGGTCGTCGCAATCACCCGGGCCTGATCGGTCCTAGGTACGGACGGTCGCGAACGCGGCCCAGAGCACCGGCGAGTGCTCGACCGTTCGTTCGGTGCGCCAGGCGGTGAGGCGCTGTCGTTGCCAGTCGGCGAGGGTCGCTACCGGGTCGGGTTGTTCGTGCGCGGCGTCGATGGCGCAGATGGCGTCTTGCAGCGGGTGGGCGTCGGGGGCGGCGCCGGCCAGGCGTTGGAAGGCGAGATCGGTGGGGAGCGGCCATCTGCCGGCGGTGACCAGTTCGGCGCCGCCGTTGATCATGGCGGCGACCAGGCCGAGGGCCTCGCTGAAGCGCATGTCGCCGCCGCTTTCGCAGGCGATCAGCGCGACCCGGCTGGGGATGGGCCAGAGTTGCGGGCCCGCAACGGGTTCGGGACTGAGGGTGTGGGTGCCGAGGAGCAGATCCTTGGCGGACAAGGGGCGATGCGCGCGGGTCGGTGTGGCGAAACCGATGGTGTCGGCGGTGCAGGCCAAATGCAGTTCGGCGTCTTCGCTTTGGCCCGATTCGGGTGCTGCCGCGGTCACGTGACCCACATAGACCAGGCGACTTACGTCGTCCTGCAACACCTTTCCCAGCCAGGTGCGATCGACATCCGTGCGGCGGAAGGCCTCGAGCGGGTCGTCGACGACGGGGAGCAGTCGACCCTGTGCGCGATATTCGGCGACGCGTCGGGCCAGTGGGGTATCGGCGTCCATTCGGCCGAGCACCGAGCCCAGCGCCGAGTCGGCGCGGTAGCCCGGAACGCGGGGGTCGAGTACCGCCACCACGGTTCGGTCCTGCGCGTCGTGCCAGGATCGGGCCCTCCGTCCTGGTCTGTGGACAATGCTGGCCGGGGCGAGCAGGCTGACATCGGCGATATCGACCAGGCGCAGCTCGGGGCTCGGAGCGATGATCTCCCATGGGATCTGCGCGACCCGGGGTGAGGGCTGGATCCGGATGTGTGGGCGTATGCCCCGCACGTACAGGTCCTGCAGCTGGGCGGCCAGGTCGTAGGGTAGGACAGCACGCGAAAGTTCCTGCGCGACTATATATTCGGTGTCATAGGAGGCGAATGCGCCGGTGGTCATGGCGCGTTCGAGTCCGCCGGGTTCGGCCGGGTTGGGCAGTGCGTCGGCGAACCGTTGTAGTGCGTCCGTGATCCCGGCTTCGGGTAGCATGCTCGCACCCTGGGCGTAGGCGTTCCCATCCCAGCGCCAGGACATGTACAGATCGCCAGCATCCGCCATCCGCACGACGACGGTCGGTTGCTCCGCTTCGGCTGTTCGCTCGCTCATGACCACAGCACCCGGCCGTCGCGAACCGGCGTACCGTAGCGCTGCTCGGCGGCGTCGATGTAGGAGGCCAGGGCAATGTGGCCGTCAGGAGCCACGGCGATCCGCGGCGGCGGCGCGACCGGAAGACCGGCGCTCGCCGCGACTCCGGCGAGCGCCGTGCCGAGATGCAGTGCGCCGGCGCCGGCCCCGTCGATGGGCGCGATGGGCGGGTCGAGCAGTTCGAATGGTAGCCGAAGGTGCGTGGTGCTTTCGGATCTGTCTATGTTCAATGTGGTGCCAGCGCACTGTGTTTCGATGAGGTCGGTGATGAGCGGGCCGTTTCCGGACAGGTAGGCGAAGCGGAAGGCCATTCGCATCGCGGGGTCGGCGATCTGCCGGTTCCATTGCTCGCGCTGGTTACCGTTCGGGAGGGTGAAGCGCACGGCATCGATGGCGAGCGCGGAGGCCACCGCGAGATCGACTGCCCGCGCCAACATATCGGCATCCGGCGCCGGGGCGCCATCGATGACAGCCTCCAGCAAGGCCGCATGCCAGAAATCTATTTGGGCGCAATGTAATCCGAGGCCGCGCTCGGCGTATGCGGCGAACGCCTCGGCAAGCAAGCGCTCGCCCTCGTCGAATCGGTCCGTCGAATAAGACACGGTCGCAAGGCGTACCCGCACATCGGCCGCGTCGAGTGCCGCTCCGGACTCACGGAAGTAGGCCAGGCTTCGGCTGTATAGCTCGTAGGCCCGATCGATATCGCCGCGGCCCTCGGCGAGGAATCCCATGGTCTTGAGCCCGACTCCGGCGCGATAGCCGAGCCCGGACTGCTCGAAATACTTCTGGGAAGAGCGCAGCGGCGATTCCGCCTCGTCCAAACGGTCGGCCCGGACGTACATGATGGCCATATTCTGTTCGGTCTCGGCGACGGCATTGCGATCGCCTGCCGAGTCGAACGCCGCGAGGGCCTGCCCGGCGAAGTCGAGTGCCAGTTCCCGCCGCCCGGTTTCGAAATAGATTCCCGCCAGGGTCGACAGCGGATGTCCAGCCAGATGCGGCGCGAAACGCACTGCCGCATCCAAAGATTCGTTGGCAAGGTCGATGGCATAGGCCCACTGCTGGCGATGGAAGGCAACGGCGGTCAGCGAAAGCAGGCAGGCCACGCGCAGCATGCTCTGGTCGTCGTGCTCGGTGAGCATGGCGTGTGCCTGCTCCAGCGCCTCCTGCGCGCCGTCCAGCTCACCGACGTGCTGCAATGCCTGCGAAAGATTGACAAGCGCGGCGGGTCGCTTCTCGATCGCGTCGTCCGGCATTTCGGCGAGTCCCTCGCGCAATAGCGCGATCGCACCGGCGTGATCGCCGAGTTCGTCGGACATGCTCGCCGCGTTGATCAGTGCGCTCACCCGCAGTCCACCCGTGGCGATGCGGGCGAGGTTCTCGAACAGCCGTAGTGCCTCGGCGACTTCACCGCGGTTGTATGCCGTGGCGCCCTCCGCGAGTAGTGCGCCTCCGTCTTCGGGTGACGTCTCTTGTTCCATCTCAGAAATCCGAATCCGATGCGGCAGCGGCAATCTCGGCTAGTAGGGGGGCGTCGGCGGCATTGCCGTCGGTGCTCATTGCGCGCCGCAATCGGGACGTCGCCAGGTCGCGTACCTGTTGGCGGATCTCCGGACCGCCGAGTTCCTCGGGTCCCGGCATGCCAACCCCCGGCACGAAGATATCCACGGCCAGTATGGATTCGGAGGGACTGGTCGCCTGGCCTTTCCAGGTATCGCCGTCGAGATGCAGTTCGGCCTCGACGACGCCCGTGGGGGCGTCGACCAGTGCGTACGGTCGCAGATGCGGGGGCACGGTGAGGCCCAATTGTGGTGCGGCAACGGCAGTTATCCGGATATACGTCACACCGGAGTCTCGGATCAATTCCCAAGACACCGCACGCTCGGACGCATCGATGAGCCCGGGCGGACACCGCCGCCAGTCCCAGCCACCGGTTCCCCGTGCGAGAACGAGGGCGCCTCGCGGCGCATCGGCGCCAGCGCCTGCCACGAGCGCGTAATCATCTGCGCGAGCGGATATATCGACGGTGAGCCGTGCCTGGTTCGGAACAACGGCATCATCGCCATCGACAAGCAATTCACACTCTTCGGCCAACGTGGCAATCTCGTCTTCGAGCAATCGCTCATCGAGCGGCGCGATCGTGTCGATGGTCGAGGTGGGCCACCACCGTGCCGCCCACTGCGCGAATCCCAGCCGCCACGCGTTTGCCACGAGTCGCGGCAGCTTCGGCTCCGCCGTCAATTCGACTGTGGCACCGTCGAAGTCCGCGACGGCCAGCGCGGCGGGCTCGCCGTACACCGCCCAGATCCACTCCTGGGCGAGGTCGAGGTCATCGATGACCGCGGCCGGAACCATCTGTCCGGCAAGCACACTCCACGATAGGTGCCCGCCGTACACCTCCAGCACCATGACGTCGATGCCCGCCGCACGGTCCAACACTGTCGGCGCACCCTCGGGTGCGATGACCGAGATCCCGTCATCCAAGCGCCCGATAGTCACGATGTCGGTCATCAGCTCGCCCTCGATTCCGTCGAGTCCTGTTCGGTCGCATGGGAACTCGCGCTGAGCGCCTGTTTGACCCGCATCCGGTGATCGAGCATGACCGAACGGGCCACCCCGTCGAGGAGATCCCACAGCTCATCGGGGTCGTACACCGCCACCTCCCGTACATCGCGGCCGTGCAGGCGCACCCACAGCCGCCGCAGATACGGGCGCCACGGTGTACGGAGTTCACCGGCTATGGCCGCCAGCGGCCCCGTCTGCACCTCGATGCTCACCACGAGCCGTCGCGCCTGCAAGACGTAGGCCTCACGCTGCCAGCGGCCGTTGATCACCCGATGCGCGGTGTTGGCCGAATCGCGCGAATCGATGATCGGGGAAAGACCGAGCGCGAGGCTGGTCCCCGCCGTCGCCGCGACACGCAGCGACTCGTCCAGAAGCGCCCACGGCGAACAGCTTCGGGCGATCTCGGTGGTCACCAGTTCCGGAATCGAGGGTAGCTCGGCGCGTTCGCTCGAGGCCTGCAGCGCGGTGAAGACCCGTTCGTAGATGGTGCGATCGAACGGAAGCCCGAGGCTCGATTTCGAGGCCGATGCGCCGAGCGCGGGCGGCTGCGGCACCGGCTGCGCGGTGAGACCGAGTTGTTGCGCGGTGGGGATGGAGTCGTGGTGCCAGAGCTCGATTCCGCCGTGCGTTCCGGCATGGACCTTGACGAGGCGATCGAATGTCGCTTGCCCGTTGTCGCGGCGGTGCCCGAGACGTGCCGCCGCACAAGCATCGAGCAGTGAATCGACAAGCGGGCCGTGGTCGTCGGTGGTCGCGCCCGTCGGTCGCCGCCGCCACGCGACATCGATCAACGTCACGAGTTCCCTGATCTGTGCGCCCTCGGTGATGTACTCCTTCAGCGACGCAGTGGTGCGGCCCGCCGCGAATTCGTGCACATCGCGCAGGGTGTCTTCGGCAATCGACCTGTCCCGCATGGGATTCGGCAGGCCCTTGGTGGCGGCCAGCTCATAACAGCGTTGGAAATAGAGGTCCTGCGGGTTGCCCTCGGTGATGCGTAGCGCCCGTCGTACGTGCTTGAGCAGGGTGAACCAGGCGGCCGTCGCGCGCAGCAGGTCGGCGGCGGCGTGCACGCGAGTGGCGAGCAGCGTTGCCCCGTCCGGGGTCAGGATCGGGCCCGCGCAGAGCGGATTCTGCACCGGCCGGATCACCAGCGGATCCAGGATCAGCTTCACGGTGCGCCGCAACGGCCCACCGTGCGGTCCGCTGAGCGGTTCGACGCCGTCGAGCCGACGCCAGACCTCGTCCAGCACCATCGCGCGCGGTCGTCGCATTCGACCAGGTTAACGGAATTCCACCCGCTCGGAGACCCGGGAAAACCTGGGATCGGTAGGGCGCGATCGGTTTCTACCTTTCTCGTATCGGCTCCACACCGGAGCTGAACGAAGCAAAAGGAACGAATCATGAACACCAGGCAGGTCCGCATCTCCGCCGCCGCTGTCGCCGCCGCCGCGCTCGCACTGTTCGTCACGGGCTGCAGCGACAAGGCCAGCAGCTCGCCCGCCCCGTCGGCCAAGCCCGCCACCTCGGCCACCGCGGCAGCACCTGCAGCCCCGGCGTCGGGCAAGTCTGTGGCCTCGGTCGACGGCAAGGCGCTGGACGGAAAGTTCGAAACCATCTGCGCCAAGCATGGTGGCCAGCTGGCGCTTACGCTCAATGACACCAACAACGCAACCTACGGCACCCTCAGCGTCAGCGCCGCCATCTCCGGCACCGACACCGTGGACGCCGTCGCCGTCGCGGGCACCAAGGGCGGCTCCAACGGCCTGCCCTACGCGCTCGGCTTCGGTAACGGCATGCCCGGCGGCTCGGCCAAGGTGGTGAAGGACGGCAACACCTACAAGGTCACCGGCGAAGGCGTCGGTGCCCCGGACATGACCAACCCGATGGCGGGCCCTACGTCAGCGAAATTCGATATCACCTTCGCCTGCTCGACCGTCGTCGGCGGCTGATCTGCATCGCTCTCGCACTCGACACCGCTCACGCCCAGTAACTCCGCGGGCGTGGGCGGTTCGACCCATCACCCGTAAAGGAACATCATGAAAACCATCGCCCGCTCGCTCGCCGTCGCGTTCTTCGTCCTGTCCGTCGGCTACTACCTCTGGCACGGCTTCACCTACGTCCCCTCCGGCGAATTCGACGACGGTGTATTCGCCTGGGTCGGTCCTCAGATGGCGCTGCCGATCATCGCGCTCACCGTTACCCCCTTCGTCTTCGCGTTCACCGGTACCCGCGTCATGCAAGCCCTCAGTGGTGCCGGCGTCATGCAAGCCCTCAGCGGAAACAACAGCTCGGCCTTCCGGGAAGGTCTGATGGGCATCGGCACCGTCAAGTCGTTCGGGCAGACCGGTCTGAGCGTCAACGATCAGCCGCAGGTGCGCATCGAATTCAGCGTCGAGGGCATCGACGGCAAGATCTTCGACTCGACCGCCAAGATGATCGTCCCGCTCACCGAGCTCGCACTCTTGCAGCCCGGTGTCGTGCTCCCGGTGCGCTACCTGCCCGATAGCACCGACGAGGTCGAGGTCGATCGCTCCGGCGATATGTCCGCGGCGCAGCAGGCCATGAACGAGTCCATGATCCGAAAGGGCATCACCACCAAGGGCAAACTCGATATCGCCGCCCGCGGCATTGCGGCGCAGGCAGTGGTGCAGTCGCTGTCGGTCACCGGCGAGATTCGCAGCGGACACTCCAAGATCGAGCTCGGCCTGGTCGTAACCCGGCCCGACGGAACAACATTCGCCACCCGGGTCGAAAAGTTCCTCCCGCCGGCTAGCGTCGGCCACGTCCAGGTAGGCCGCATCCTGAAGGTCCACTACCTGCCGGAAAACGAACAAGAGGTCGTGATCGCCCTGCAAGTCAATGCGTAGCCCCCGCCGCGGATGTTGGCTTCGTTCGAACACACCGAACGAAGGCAACATCCGCTTTGTCGTATCTCCGGTGTCGTTCGGTCGTTCGGCAGATTGAAGGGTTATGTAGTTGGCCGGGCGTTCATCTGGGAGTTGTCTGGGGATTGCCTGTGAGGTTTACCGTACCCCGGAAAGCCCAACCCAGGAGTCGTCTTGAGTCCCAAGCCTTTCGCCCTCTTCGTGAAGCGGGACGGCCAGCCCAAGCGGTCGGCCATCACCTGTCAGTACAAATGCGGTAACGCCTGCTTCCACGAGGTGCCGAACACCTCGGACAACGAATACTTCGGGGATGTGGTGCGCGCGGCACTGTCGCGGCGCGGCCTGTTGAAGGGCAGTGCGGGTGTGGTTGTCGCGATCGGCGCCGTCGGCGCGCTCGCGGCCTGCGGTGACGACGAGAAGGTCCAGTTGGCGGGTGGCTCGCTGGTCGACGGTGTGCCAATCGGCACCGACTTCAAGCCCATCGCACCGAATTCCGATGACGCGCTGATCATTCCGGAGGGCTACGAGTCCAACGTCGTGATCCGCTGGGGCGATCCGCTTTTCGCCGACGCGCCGAAATTCGACGCGGACCGGCAGAACTCGGCGACGCAGGCCACGCAGTTCGGATTCAACAATGATTTCGCGGCGTTGCTGCCCATCGAGGGCCAAGCCAACAGTTACCTGCTCGTGGTGAACCACGAGTACACCACCGAGCCGCAGATGTTCAAAGGCTACGACAAGGAAAACCCGGCCAAGGAGCACTACCTGACCGCCGTTGCCGCGCACGGCCTTTCGGTGGTCCAGGTCAAGGGCGAAACCGGAACGGGCAAGCTGACACCGGAATTCGGCAAGTACAACCGCCGGATTACCGGTACCACCGAATTCCTGGTCACCGGTCCGGCTGCGGGCAGCGCCCTACTGAAGACGAGCGCCGACCCCACCGGCACCAAGATACTCGGCACCCTGAACAACTGCTCCGGTGGCGCAACACCATGGGGCACAGTGCTTTCCGGCGAAGAGAACATCAACCAGTACTTTGCCAACGCGGACAAGCAGGCCGAGCCCGCCAAGGGCAGGCTCAAGCGCTACGGTTTCCCGACCGGCGCGTCCGAGCGCAAGTGGGAACGGCACGAGGCTCGCTTCGATCTGGAGAAGGAACCCAACGAGGCCAACCGGTTCGGTTGGGTCGTCGAGGTCGACCCGTGGGATCCGGCCGCGCCGCCGATCAAGCACACCGCGCTCGGCCGGTTCAAGCACGAGGCGGCGACCATCCACGTCGCCGAGGACGGCACCGTGGTCGCCTACATGGGTGACGACGAGCGCTTCGACTACATGTACAAGTTCGTGTCTTCGCGCAAGGTCCAGTCCGGCACCGGCCAGGCCAGCATGCGGCACAACCTGACCATCCTCGACGCGGGCACGCTATACGTCGCCAAGTTCACCGGCGACCACCCGGACAAGCTCGACGGCAATGGCACTGTGCCCTCGGACCAGGGTTTCACCGGTACCGGGCAGTGGATTCCGCTGCTGGTCACCGCGGAGGACGGCAAGGCGACGTCACGGGTCGACGGCTTCACCGCCGAAGAGGTCGCGGTGTTCACCCGCCTCGCGGCCGACAAGATGGGCGCCACCAAGATGGACCGCCCGGAGGACTTCGAGGCCAGCCCCAAGTCCGGCAAGGTGTACGTCGCGCTGACCTACAACGAGCAGCGTGGCAAGGAGGACAAGCCCGGCATCGACGAGGCGAACCCGCGCAATATCAATAAGTTCGGGCAGGTGCTCGAGATCGACGACGATCACGCGGGCATCAGGTTCACCTGGAACATCCTGATGCTGTGCGGTGACCCGAAGACCTCCGACACCTACTTCGCCGGTTTCGACAAGGCCAAGATCAGCCCGATCGCCGCGCCGGACAACCTGGCCTTCGACGGCTACGGCAACCTGTGGATCGCCACCGACGCCTCCCGGGCCAACAACGCCAACGACGGCCTGTTCTCCGTGGTGCTCGACGGCCCGAATCGCGGTGAGACCAAACAGTTCCTCACGGTTCCGTTCGGCGCCGAGACCTGCGGTCCGATCGTCTCCGAGCAGCGGGTCACCGTCTGCGTCCAGCATCCGGGCGAGCGCGACGACGCGACCGCCGAGAAGCCCGCGTCGCATTGGCCCGACGGTGGCGATAGTCTGCCAAGGCCCGCCGTGGTCTCGGTGTGGAAGAAGGGTGGCGGGCGCATCGGCACCTAGCCGGACCCGCCATGAAAGGGCGAAACCGCTACTCAACCTGCAGGGAGTAGCGGTTTCGCCTTTTTCCGGGGACTAGCTACTGCCCATGACTCCCGCGATATTCGCGTAGCGTCCGAAATCGCCTTGGGCGCCGCTGTAGACGTTGACGTCGGTCCGACCGCCGATGCCGGGAATGCTGCCGCTGTCGGTGGTCTGCCAGAACGTCCACACCGGCCAGCCGCCAGGGACCTCGGGTTGGTCGTTGCCGCGGTAATCAGCGATCCACAGCGGATAGCCGGTGAACTCGTTGGAGTTGGCCATGGCCGTCTTCCAGAAGTTCGGATAGGTGTAGACGATCGGGACTCGGCCGGTCAGCGCCTTTACGGTGTTCAGGTAGCGGTGGGTCCAGTTGATCAGCCCCGCCGGGGCGAGCCCGCCCGCGTTCTCCATATCGAGCACGGGCGGCAGATCGAGCGGTCCGTTCTGACCGAGCACCACCGCCGCGTACAGCGCGGCCTGCGGCTCGGGCGGCAGGTTCGGCCGCGCGTAGTGGTAGGTCCCGCGCGCGATGCCCGCCGTGCGCATCAACAAGCTGTCCGGCACGAAGAACGGGTTGACGTAGTCCAGGCCCTCGGTGGCCTTGACCATCGCGAATTCGTGGCCGGCGCGACGGACCGCGAACCAATCGATGAACCGGCCGTCGACATGCTGCCAGGACGAAACGTCCGGGCCGCTCGGGGCGGCGGTGGCAATACCCGGCATGTTTGCCATGAGGATGCCGCCCAGAGTGATCACAGACAACGCGAGGGTGCTGGTCGATCTCAAACGAGTGATATCCATGCTGTTCGACGATAGCCAATCAGCATGGATGTGACCACTGTTGCATATGAGGCATTTGCACAATGTTCACTCGTACTGTGTGCTGACCGGACACAAGAGGCGATCACGAACGACCGTCCACCGATCCGCAGCGCGGGCTCCGCGGCGGTTTTCTAGATGCTCAGCCGAGCCAGTCCAGCACCGACGCGGCCGTCCAGGACTGCTGCATGCTGCCGAGCGGTTCGCCGGTGAACGGCTCGTAGTACTCCGCGAAGCTGCCGTCGCTGGCCTGCCGCAGGCCCTCGGCGCGGAGCATGAACGAGCGCTCGGCCCAGCCTCGGCGGGCGAAGACCCAGGAGAACAGCCAGCTCATCACCGGCCAGACCGGGCCGCGCCAGTATTCGCGGGAGCGGAAGTCCTTGGATACCGGCGAGGTCGACGGCGGCAGGGCGTAGCGCAGATCGGGGTGGCCGCAGAAGCGCGGGCCCTCGAACAGGCGCAGCAGGCTGCGTTCGGTGTCGCGGGGGAGGCCGCCGCACAGCAGGGGCGCGAACATCGACAGCGTCTCGGTGCCGATCCACCGTTGCAGCCGAACATCGAAGTCCCTGGCCGCGCCGGTGCGCGCATCGGTGGTCGAGACCACGCCCGCGCGGAACCGTTCGGCCCACGAATACAGGTCGCGGACATCGGCGTGCGGCTGCTTGTACTCCTCGCCGATATTGGCGAGCACCTCGCAGGCCAGTGAGAAGATCGCGGTGACGAATACGTCCTCCACCGCGAAGCTCATGGTCGAGGCCAGCTGGTAGTCGTCGTATCCGGCCCGGCGCATCTGCTCGACCAGCCACAGGTAGCGGTCGTATTCACGGTCACTCGGCCGTTGCGACGGGTCGGCGACCACCAGCACGTCCTCGCGCCGGTACGACGGCAGGTCGCCGGGGACCACATTGTCGTAGGCTCGGTCCCAGCGCGGCGAGTTGTCCATGCCGGATTCCCAGCCGTGGTACAGCGTGATCCGGCCGCTCTCCTTGGGATCGCGGGCATGCGCCAGCCAGCGATGCCAACGCACCAGATCCGGCCAGCGGCGGTTGAGGAATTCCTCGGCCACCGCACGGGTGCTGCGGCCGTGGCGGCGGGAATGGTCGAGGAGGCGCTGCACCGCGATGGCGTGTACCGGCGGCTGGGTGATCCCCGAGGTGTCCGGACCGTCGGGCGAGTTGGTGGCCAGCCGCCGGCATTCCCAGCGCGCCGGGCCGGGAAAGTAGCCGTCCACGCCGTTGGCGAAGACGATGTGCGGGATCATCCCGTTTTTCCACTGCGCCGAGAGCAGCGTGTCCAGCTCGATGACCGCGCGCTCGACGCTCAACGGGGCAAGGCCGACCGCGACGAACGCGGCGTCCCAACTCCACATGTGTGGATACAGCCTGGGCGCGGCGGTGGTCATGGTGCCCAGATCGTTGCCCCGCAGCAGGTAGGCGGCGCGGGCCGCAAGCTGTGTTGGGGTGAATCCCGGGTGTGCCATCCTCCTATTCTGCGATGACACTCGCAGATACGCCCGCTCGGCGGCGTGTGACGTTCGGTCTGACACAGCCTCAGGTGACCAGCTCGTCACCGGATCGAATTCGGTGGATCTCACCGTGCCCCGTCCGTGGAGATGCTTGTACCGACGTATGCGTGCAGCGCTAAGCATGCGGGTGGCGCTACGGGTTCGTCGCGAGTCTTTCGGAACTATTACGGTGGGATCCATGACCTCAGCCGTGACCAGCACTCCGAAGCCGACCGCGCTGATCACCGGCGCCAGCCGCGGACTCGGCGCCGCCATCGCACGCGAGCTCGCGCCGTCGCATGATCTGCTGCTCGGCGCGCGTACGGCCGACGCGTTGAAGGACATTCTGAGCGAACTGCCCGGCGCCACCGGGTGGCCCGTCGAGCTGACCGACTATTCCGCGCTGGCCGAGGCGGTTTCGCCGATCAAGCGGCTGGATGTATTGGTGCACAACGCCGGTGTGGCCGATCTCGACACCATCGCAGAGACTTCGGTGCAGCAGTGGCGACATACGTTGGAGGCCAACCTGATTGCGGTGGCAGAATTGACCAGGCTGCTGCTTCCGGCGCTGCGCGCGGCCAATGGGCATGTGGTGCTGATCAATTCAGGAGCCGGGCTGCGCGCGAACGCGGGCTGGGCGTCCTACGCCGCGAGTAAGTTCGGGCTGCGCGCCTTCGGCGACGCGTTGCGTCTAGAGGAATCCGCGCTGCGCGTCACCTCGATCCACCCGGGCCGCATCGACACCGATATGCAGCGCGAACTCATCGCCGGTGAGGGGCGCGAGTACCGGCCGGAGGAATTCCTCACCCCCGAGACCGTCGCCATCACGGTTCGCAACGCCGTCGAGACCCCACGCGACGGGCACCCGACGGAGATCGTGCTGCGGCCCTACTGATGTGCTACGGCCCAGCTGACCTGGCCCGGCCGTACCGACGGCAGTGCGCCCGAGCTGCGAATTCGATTCACGGTCGGTAGTAATTCGGCCAAGGCCTCGATCGGTACCGTGAGTTGGAATTAACATATCCGTGACGTCGGTGAGCGACGTCACGGTCGGTACGAGTGAAGCTTGGGTTTGGATCGTGGATAGACGTCAGCTGCTGTCAGTGCTCGCTGCGGGGACGGCGGTCGTGTTGACCGGCGGGGCCGCGAAGGGTGAACCGCTCAACAGTGGTTCGGCCGGAGGCGGACTACTGCTGCCGCCGGGGCAGCCGCCGCTGTTGCCGCCGCCGCCCGGTGGCCCGAAGATACCGATTCCGGCGTCGACGATCACCGCCCTGCCCGGGCCGGGCAACAGCATGGCGCTGACCGTCGACGACGGAGCCAGCCCCGAGGTCGTCGGCGCCTACATTCAGTTCGCCAGGGACACCGGCGCCCGCCTCACCTTTTTCGTGACCACGTACTACGACTCGTGGAATATCCACCGAAACGCGCTGCGGCCCCTCATCGATTCGGGACAGATCCAGCTCGGCAACCACACCTGGGACCACCCGGATCTGACCAAGCTGTCCGCCTCGGCCGTCGCCGACCAGCTCGATCGGGCAAAGACCTACCTGCGCAACAACTTCGGCGTCGACGGCACACCGTACTTCCGTCCGCCGTACGGCAGGCACAACGGCGCGGTCGACAAGGTGGCCGCCGACCTCGGCTATTCGGTGCCGACCATGTGGTACGGCTCGCTATCGGATTCCGGCGTTATCACCGAGGACTACCTGATCGAGTGCGCCCGTAAGTATTTCAACCCGCAGACGATCATCATCGGCCACGCCAACGCCCCCGCGGTCACGCACTGCTACGGCCAACTGGTCGACATCATCAAGGAGCGCAACCTCTCCTTGGTCACCCTCAACGACGTCCTGCTCCCGCCGCGCTGATCCAGCTCGTAGCATCCCGGCGACAACCGGGACTGAAGAATGCGATACATTCACTGTCACAACGGGTTCCGACCTTCGCCGGAGTGGCGGGATGACCGGACGCCGTACCGCCGGTGCTGCCCGGCGTCAGGACCGACGAGTCCGACGCCGGGGTTTGCTCAGGCGACGATGTTCACCAGACGCCCAGGCACCACGATCAGCTTGCGCGGCGCATTGCCACCGAGCAGCGCCGCGATCTTCTCGTCGGCAAGCGCGGCCGCCTCGATCGTCGCATTGTCGGCGTCGGCGGGAACCTGAATTCGGCTGCGCACCTTGCCGTTCACCTGAATCGGGTACTCGACCGACTCGTCGAGCAGCAATGCCGGATCGACTGCGGGGAACGGGCCGTGCGCCAGCGACGCGGTGTGGCCCAGTCGTTCCCACAGCTCCTCGGCGATGTGCGGGGCCATCGGCGCCAGCATCAGCACCACCGGCTCGACCACCGAGCGCGGGGCGCCGTCCGGGTAGGCCTTGGTGAGGTGGTTGGTCAGCTCGATGAGCTTGGCACCGGCCGTGTTGTCGCGCAGCGCGGCCAGATCCTCGTCGACGCCGGCGATCGTCTTGTGCAGCATGCGCAACGTCTCGTCGGCAGGCGTCGCGTCGGTGACCCGCAGACTACCGGTCTCCTCGTTCACCACCAGTCGCCACACGCGCTGCAGGAAGCGGTGCGCGCCGACGACATCCTTGGTCGCCCACGGCCGCGAGGTATCCAGCGGACCCATCGACATCTCGTAGAAGCGGAAGGTATCGGCGCCGTACAGATCGCACATCTCATCGGGAGAGATGGCGTTCTTCAACGACTTTCCGATCTTGCCGTACTCCTGGAACACCTCGATCTCGGTGCCGGTGGTATCGGTCCAGAAGAACTTGCCGTCGCGTTCGACGATTTCCGCGGCGGGCACGTACGCGCCACGGGAATCGGTGTAGGCGTGCGCCTGGATGTAGCCCTGGTTGAACAGCCGTCGGTAGGGCTCGTATCCGGTCACCTCACCGAGATCGAACAGCACCTTCTGCCAGAACCGCGCGTACAGCAGGTGCAGCACCGCGTGCTCGACGCCGCCGACGTACAGGTCGACGCCGCCGGGATCGTCCACGCCGTGCTCGCCGGTCCGCGGACCCAGCCAGTACTCCTCGTTCTCCTTGGCGCAGAATGCTTCGGAGTTCGTCGGATCGGCGTAGCGCAGCTGGTACCAGGAGCTGCCCGCCCAGTTCGGCATGACGTTGGTGTCGCGCCGGTACAGCTTCGGGCCGTCGCCCAGATCCAGTTCGACATTCACCCAGTCGGTGGCCTTGGCCAGCGGCGGGGACGGTTCGGAGTTCGCGTCGTCCGGGTCGAAGGTCACCGGTGCGAAGTCGTCGAGCTCCGGAAGCCGCACGGGCAGTATGGATTCCGGCAGCGCGTGCGGTGCGCCGTGCTCGTCGTAGACGATCGGGAACGGCTCGCCCCAGTACCGCTGGCGGGCGAACAGCCAGTCGCGCAGCTTGTACTGGATGGTGCCCTTGCCGTGACCATCGGTCTCCAGCCTGGCGACGATCGTCGCCTTGGCCTCCTCGACAGAAAGGGCGTTCAGGTAATCGGAATTCACCACCGCGCCGTCGCCCGCATAGGCGGCCGTCGTGATGTCGCCACCGGCGATGACCTCGACGATCGGCAGGCCGAGTGCGGTCGCGAAATCCCAGTCCCGCTGGTCGTGGCCGGGCACCGCCATGATCGCGCCGGTGCCGTAGCCGCTCAGCACGTAGTCGGCGATGAAGATCGGCACCTGCGCGCCGTTCGCCGGGTTGGTCGCATAGGTGCCCAGGAAGACGCCGGTCTTCTCCTTGTTCTCCTGACGCTCCAGATCCGACTTGGCCGCGATCGACTTGCGGTATGCCGCAACGGCATCCGCGGGGGTGGCGGCGTTGTCGTTGGTCCAGCGCGGATCGGTGCCCTCGGGCCAGGCTGCCGCGGTCAGCTTGTCGACCAGCTCGTGCTCCGGCGCCAGCACCACATACGTTGCGCCGAAAAGGGTGTCGGGCCGGGTGGTGAAGACCTCGATCTGCTCACCGTCGGCATCGAATTTCACCTGCGCGCCGCGGGATCGCCCGATCCAGTTGCGCTGCATGGCCTTCACATTCTCCGGCCAGTCCAGCCGCTCGAGATCGTCGACCAGCCGGTCGGAGTAGGCGGTGATGCGCATCATCCACTGCCACAGCCGCTTCCGGAACACCGGGAAGTTGCCGCGCTCGCTGCGGCCGTCGGCGGTGACCTCCTCGTTGGACAGCACCGTGCCGAGTCCCGGGCACCAGTTCACCATCGAATCGGTCTGGTACACCAGACGATAGGAGTCGAGCTGCTCCGCGCGCTCGGCGGCGGTCAGCTCGTGCCAGGCCCGGCCGTCCGGGACCGGCCTTGCGCCGGTGGCGAATTGGTCTTCCAGCTCCGAGATCGGCCGGGCTCGATCCATTTCCAGGTCGTACCAGGCGTTGTAGATGCGCAGGAAGATCCACTGCGTCCACTTGTAGTACTCCGGATCGGTAGTCGCGAAGGAGCGCCGCCGGTCATGTCCGAGCCCGAGTCGGTCCAGCTGCCGCTGCATGGTGGCGATGTTCGACTCGGTTGTCACCCGCGGGTGCGCACCGGTCTGCACCGCGTACTGCTCGGCGGGCAGGCCGAACGCGTCGTAGCCCAGTGCGTGCAGCACGTTGCGTCCGCGCATCCGGTGGTAGCGCGCGAAGACGTCGGTGGCAATGTAGCCGAGCGGATGCCCGACGTGCAGGCCCGCGCCGGACGGGTACGGGAACATGTCCTGGACGAACAACTTGTCCGCCGGGGTTTCACCCGCGAGCGGGCCTACCGGGTTCGGCGCGTGGAAGGTCCCGCGCTCATCCCAGATCCGCTGCCACCGGCGCTCGATGCGGCCTGCGAGCTCGGCGTTGTACCGATGCTCTGGTACATCGCTTTCGGTTGCACGAGTGTCCTGCACGGTCCCGCCTTCTTGTTATCGCCGATCCCCGTCATAACTACGTCTATCAGGGTAGAACGTCCGGGTCGGAGGACCGAAAATCGGGCCGGGCTGTCATTCTCGTGGCGCCCGCGCAATTTATCCACAACGCCCGCGCGGCTACTGCGGCGTTCGCAATCTCGCGCTTTGTCGAATGCGTGCGGTGCGCTTGCGCCGCACCGGCTTTCCGATGACTTCCACTGCTCGGTCGTGCGCGAATCGCCGGGCGAACGCGCGTGGTTGCTGTGCTCGCCGACGGCCGGGAAACAATGTGGAATGCGCTTGTCCGGTGCGGTGTCACGGCGCATGCTGGACGGTTGCGGGTGAGCAGACCGCCGCGCCGGGACGGCGGTGCGCTAGCCTTCTCGAGTGTTCGTCGTCGCTCTAGTCCTGTTCGTGCTGGCCGTCGTGGCCGTCGCAACCGGCGTGCTCGGACTGATCGGCCGGCTCCCGCGCAACCGCTTCGTCGGGGTGCACACCGAGGCCACCCTGCACGATGACGAGACCTTCCGTATCGCGAACCGCGTCGCCGCCCCCACCTCGGTGGCCGCGGGCGCCCTGCTCTTCGCCGGTGGTCTCGTCGCCCTTGCCGCGGGCGGGGTCGTCGCTCTCGTCGTCGCCGCGGCGACGACGGTCATCGCCCTCTTCACCCTTGGCGCCGGCGCCAACGCCGCGGCCCAGGCCGTCGCAGGTCTGCTCCCGGCCCAGGAAGTCGGCGGCTGCGGTCAGTCCTGTGGCGCCTGCTCGCTGCGCGACGCCTGCCTGCCCGCCAGCTGACCGCTCACTCGGGTATCGGCTGGATCAGTCGGCGCAGTCCGGCGGCGCGACACTGCGCGACAGCGGGCTGCCGGTCGGATTGAGATAGAGCACGAACAGGGTGACCGGAGTCGTCCCGCGGTTGCGTGCCACATGTGGATGGGCTGGACCGCTGGGTTCTAGGAAGATGCGGCCGCGTCGATAGGTGACCGGGGCGCAATCGGCGTAGGGATGGTCGAGGATGCCGCGAGCGACCAGGACCAGCAGGGTGCCATCGTGGTAGTGCCAGCCGCTGGCGCCGCCGGGTTCGATGACGGTCTGCCGTGCGATGAGTTCGCGCCGTCCGATCCTGAAACGAAAGAACACTCGGCTCGCCGTCCGATACGCCGGTGCGACATTCGGTTGCAGGCTGCGATCACGCCGGGTCGGCACGACTCCATAGAACCACGATCGGTACCCGATCCACTCGCGCTGTCCTGCCCGGCACTGGACAAGGACGTCTCGGGCAGTTCGGCGAAGTCGGCGCAGCACCGACGACCAGCCCGCCGCTTACAAGACGTCCGCCATCGGACCGAAGTCTCCGGGGAGTGGGAACGCGTGTAGGACCGCACGGTCGGCATCGGGATCGCCGACCGCGATCCGCGCACTGCCATCGGGATATGCCCTGGCCCCGATCCCGGCCCTGCGTAGCGCCGTCGCCACACCCGGCCCGGGTAGATACAGGAAATTGGCATGGCTGCGCGGTACCGCGATGCCACGGCGGCACAGTGCGTTGCGCAGATTTTCCCGCGCGGTGGTGATCCGCAGGATGCGTGCGGCGAGCTCGGGTTCGGCGGCGTAGGACGCGGCTACCGCGGCCACCGCCGCAGAACTCACCCCGAATGGCAGCTGCAGCCTGTGCACTCGGCTGATCAGCTCCTGTCTGCCGAACACGTATCCGATACGCAGTCCGGCGAGTCCGTACGCCTTCGAGAAGGTGCGCAGCACGAGCAGATTCGGATGTCGATTCAGCAGCGCGAGGGTATCGATCTGGTCGGGTACGCCGAGGAATTCGGCGTACGCCTCATCGAGAATGACCGGCACCCGGCGCGGCACGGCAGACAGGAATGCCTTCAGCTGGCTGATCGAGATCACCGTGCCGGTCGGATTGTGCGGACGGCACACCACCACCAGACCGGTGCGCTTGTCGATGGCCCGGGTCATGGCGGGCAGATCCTGGTTGCCGCCCGCATCCAGCGGCACCGGTACCACATCGAGTTCGGCCATCTCCGCCATGATCGGATAGCCGTCGAAGGTCGGCGCTCCGTACACCATCCCGGCGCCGGGCGTGGTCAGCGCCTGCATGATTTGCATGGCCACCCCGGTCGCACCCGAACCGGCGACGACCTGATCCGAATGCACGCCGACACGGTCGGCGATCAGCTTCGGCAACCGGCGCGGCAGGAATTCCGGATACCGATTCGCCTGCGCCAGTACGCCGTTCACCGCCGACAACACCGAAGGCAGCGGTGGGAAAGGGTTCTCGCTCAGGCTCAGATCGAATCGGGGCCGCGCCCGCTCGGTCCGGTGCTGTCGCGAGGGTCGAGTGCCATCGGCCAGCTGGATGCTCATCCCGCCGCGCCCCAGCGCACCGCCGCGGCGCCCGCGAAATCGCCCGCGTGCGCGAAGGCCGACATCAGCACCACCGATCCATTGCGCAGCCTGCCCGCCCGGTTTTCCGCATCGAGGGTGACGGGAATGCCTGCGGCGAAAAGGTTTCCGCACTGGTCGAAGGTGTCCGGATGTCGTTCGGCGGGCAGTTCGAGCGCGTCGTGCCAGTTGCGCAGGAACAGCCGGTTCGGCTGGTTGGTGACGAAGGTGTCGATATCGCGGCCCTTCACGCCGATGCGATCGCACACCGCCAGCGCCACCTCCGGCACCAGGCGGTTGCCGCGGGCGAACACCTTGGTGATCTTCGATTCGGTGAAGCTGACGCAGCCCTGACCCTCGCCCGGCTCCCAATACTTGCGCTCACCGTTGGTGGAGAAGGACATATCCCCGGCGAACTCGGGATAGGTGCGGCATTCGATATCGAGAATCGGTGCGGTGTCATCCTTGACGAGCAGTCCCACGCCGCAGCCGTCGCCGGGCACCGGCGCCTGTGCGAGCTTGCGGATCTCGGACTGGGTGAACACCGGGCCCGCGCAATTCTGCGTCGCCGCGATGAGGGCGGTGCGCGCGTTGGTGGTCTGCAGGATCATCCGCGCCATCGACATCATGTGCACGAAGGCCGCGCAACCGCCGTTGTGCACGTCGTACACGAACGCGGGTCGCGCGCCGAGCCTGCGGGCCACCTCGGGACCGCACCCCATCACCGGATTGTCCGGCAGCTGGGTATGCGTGATCAGCACATCGATATTCGAAAGCAATTGCGCGCCGTGGCGTTCGATCAGCGGCGCGACGGCACGCTCGACCATATCCACCGACGTCTCGTCCCGGCCGACATGGTGGCGGGTCTGCGGTGAGCGAAACATCACATTCTTCGCCATCCGATCCGAACGGCTGTACTGGGTGAAGTATTCGGTGCCGATCGGCTCGCCGGGCAGATAGCTGGACACATCGACCAGGCTGACCGTCGGCAATCCAGGAGCGTCGGGGTTGGTGGGATCGTTACGGTTTGTAGCCTTCATCAGGTGTGTCTCACTTCATCCAGTCGGGCTTGATCGGCAACCCATTTGCCGCCCGATATTCGCAGATCGCCTTGAGGTTTTCCATTTCCAATTGATGTCCTGCTGAGAACATTTCCCAGAAATCGCCCACCCACACAGGCCGCTTCGCGGGTGCCGTCTCGGGATAGGGGTTTTCGTCGTAGAAGGGGTGCTTGCAGTTGACCCACAGCACCACCGAACCCGGCTTGTTGAACACTACCTGCGCGTCGATGACCCGAAGCAGGTAGACCATCCACAGGTGCTGTTGCTGGTCCCAGGCACAGTGGTAGTCGACGGTCATGCCGTCCTGGTGTGCGACGGTGCGGGTGAAGATCTCGGTTTCGTCGCCGAGGCGATCGTAGGCCAGCCACAGGCCCGGCTCCTCGGTCTCCACGAAACCGCGCAGGCTGTAGGTCCATTCCTCCAGCGATCGGGTGTCGGAGAGATACTCGAACACCTCCTGCGGTGGCGCGGCGATATACGCCTGCACCGGGCAGTATTCACCGAATACCTGGTCGTGCGGATACACCGATCGCAGCATGTCCATGATGATCGGAGTGGTGGCATCCTTATCGGAGTTCTCGATGCGAAGCACGCCGGGGATGACCTCCTCCGGAATATCGCTGAGTGCGGGCAGGGCGCTGGTGGTCACGGTGTCCTCCTGGAAGCTTCCAATGTCGACAAGAACGGAATAAACGGCGGAACTTCGTCAGGGTCGCAATCGATCGATATGAATGACGGCCCTTGGGTTTCCATACATGAACCCAGTGCGGCGGCCAGCTCTTGCGGAGTCCGCACCGAGTAGGCGGGCAGGTCCGGGAACATGGCGTCGATGCCGGCTCCGAGGTGTGCTGGTCGAAATCGGTTGAAGCTGTATCGATCCCGGTAGTAAAGCTGTTCCCGGGTGACGCACATGGCATGCGCGTTGTTGTTGAGGACGATGAAGGTGATCGGCAGGGCGTGCTCGATCGCGGTGTGCAACTCCATGCCGTGCATGAAGAACGCGCCGTCACCGGCGACGACGGCTGTCCGCCGCGGTCCGCCGGGCCCGCGGTGGCGGGCGAAGGCGGATCCGATACCGGCGCCGAAGGCGTAACCCATGCCGCCCATGCCGAGCGCGACGACGAACCGTCCGCCGTTGGGCACCCGCAGGTGGTGTACCACTGCGGCGCCGGTGTTGCCCGCGTCCGCGAAGATATCGGTGCCCTCGGGCAATACCGTGCCGATGGTCTCGACAAGTTCACGGTACCGCAGGCCGGGGCCGGTCGATTCGGGGACGGGCAGCGGGGTGAGCGGATTCGGCGCGATCGGCTCGCCATGGGAAGATGTCGCGGCGCTGGTGAATACGTCCGCGAGCTCGGAGAGGGTGATGGCCAGATTCGTGCTAATTGCGTGGATCGTGGACACGTAGGGCGCGGTGACGCCGATGCTCGCGACCGGGCGCGACGCCAAGAGTTCGTCCAACCCGGTGCGTGCGGTGATCGGCATCGGGGTCCCGATGATCAGGCACAGCGCCGCCGAGCGGATCGCCTCGGCGAGCTCTTGATGCCCCATGCTGCCCGCGACACCGCAGAACCCGGCATCGGCGTTGTCGTAGGTGTCCTTCGCGTCCGGTGCGACGCCGACGGCGGCATCCAGTGTGGTTGCCAACCGGGCCAGTTCGCCGCGGGCATCGTCGCGCGCCACCTGGTCGCCTGCGATGATCACGATCTTCCCGGTCCGGCGCGCGGTGGTCAGTGCGGCGCGCACCCGGGCGATGCCGTTCTCGTCGTCGCGGTGGGTCGCCGGCGCCAACCGGAACGGCGGGACGTCGTCCATGCTCGACTGCTGCACATCCTTGGGCAGCAGCAGCACCGCCGGCCCGCCGCGCCGGGTGGCGCCGACCGCCCTGGCCAGCTGTTCGGGCAGGTCGGCGCCGGTCTCCACGCGGGCGCAGTACTGGGTGATCTCGCTGAACATCCGGACCGCGTCGATAGTGCCCGCCCGGCCGCTGGTGTCCTGGAATGCGCCGTGGCCCTCCAGCGCGGTGGGCGGTTGGCCGACCAGGGCCAGCACCGGGACTCGGGAGGCGAACGATTCGGCGAGTCCGGCAACGAGATTCATCGCGCCACCACCTGACGTGGCGCAGACCACACCGAGCCCGCCGGTCGAACGGGCGTACCCGTCGGCCATGGTGGCTGCGGAGAATTCGTGCTTGGCGACCACACCGGTGATCTCGTACGGCGCGTCGAAGATGGCGTCGTACAGGTCCTCGATGTTCGCGCCGTCCACTCCGAAGATGTGCCGCACGCCCAGAGCCGAAACCGCCCGCACCAGATAATCAACGACCCTGCTCGGCACCGATACTCCTTCTCGCAGCGACCGGCCGTGTGGCGAACACACGTGCGCGATCACACACACCGCGTACACCTGAGATACGGGTGAGTCTGCCGTGCGGTTCAATGCCTCGCGCAAGAGGCAGATTGCTGGGCGCGGGATGCCGATCATCCGATGGACCCTGAAGTCTTGCGTGTACGTATACATCTACGTATAGTCGAAGCATGCCCAACAAGACGATCTACGTGGCCGATGACGATCTAGCGCTGTTCCAGCGAGCGCAGGAGCTGGTCGGCGGCAATCTTTCCGGAGCGGTGACCACGGCGCTGCGCCGGTTCATCGAGCTGGAGGAGGGCAGGCTGGAGGGCTACGACGAAGTTGTGCTGCGGGTCGGCCACGATGGCGTGCGTCAGGTCCGATTCTCCGGTGCGTTGCTCGGCGAGTGGCGCGACGTCAACGATGAGCGCATCGAACACGTCCGGGTGTATCGCAGCCGCAAAGGCAAGTTCGTGATGCACGCCCACTATTCGAACTGGGACGAATACGGGACCAACACCAACTGGCTCGAGGATCTGAAGAACTGGCGGCGCATGCTCGGCGTCGGTGATCAGGATTGGGGCGATTTCAACATCGAGATCGTCGATTCACTGAAGGAACTGAAGGGGAAGATTCCCGACAAGCTGTATGACCGGGTGGCCGATATCGCGGACCGCCCGCCGGTCGAGGAGCTCGATATCTAGCCGGATCGCGCTCCCGGACAACCGAATACCTCGTACTCGATAGCTCAATCGCCGCACCGGACTCCGGTAGCGGTGCAGATCAATCATGCATGCATTCGCATGCATTGATGAATACTCAGGAAGGAAGACCATGGACAACGGTCAGCGCAGGCCGGCCATTTCGGCTCTCGGCCTCCGCAAATCGTTCGGAGACCAGGTGGTGCTCGACGGTATCGACATCACCGTCCCCGAGGGCACGGTGTATTCGATGCTCGGTCCCAACGGGGCGGGAAAGACTACTACCGTGCAGATCCTCACCACGCTCATCAACGCCGATGCGGGCGAGATCCGCGTCGACGGCCACGACGTGGCGGCCGAGCGTGACGCAGTGCGTGCCGCGATCGGCGTCACCGGCCAGTTCTCCGCGGTCGACGAGCTGCTGACCGGCCGGGAGAACCTGCTCCTGATGGCCGATCTGCACCATCTGCCGCGCCGGGACAGCAAGCGCCTTGCCGTGGAGCTGCTCGAGCGCTTCGAACTCGTCGATGCGGCCGACAAGACCGCCGCCACCTACTCCGGCGGCATGACCAGGCGGTTGGATCTGGCGATGACCCTGGTCGGCGATCCGCGGATCATCTTCCTGGACGAGCCGACCACCGGTCTGGACCCGCGCAGCAGGCGGGCCATGGGGACATCATCCGCAGTCTGGTCAACGACTACAGCGTCACCGTCTTCCTCACCACTCAGTACCTGGAGGAGGCCGATCAGCTCGCCGACCGGATCGCGGTGCTCGACCACGGCAAGATCGTCGCCGAAGGCACCGCGGCGGAACTGAAGCGCCTGGTGCCCGGCGGTCACATCCGGCTGGAATTCGCCGACCGGGGCGGGCTCGACGCCGCGGTCCGCGCGCTGGGTCCTAGCGCACGGGTGGTCGACGACACGGGCGAGGAGGACCACACCCTGGCCATCCCAAGCGACGGCGGGGTCAAGTCGCTACGCGCCGTGCTCGACCGACTCGACTACGAACAGATCGAGGTCGAGGGGTTGTCGGTGCACACCCCGAACCTCGATGACGTCTTCCTCACCCTCACCGGACACCCCACCGCAGAGCAGGAGATCGCGCGATGAGCACGTCCTATGTCCTCACCGACTCGGCAACGATGTTGCGGCGCAACCTGGTACACGCCAAGCGTTATCCGAGTATGACCGTCGGCGTCGTCATCATGCCGGTGGTGCTGTTGCTGGTCTTCAACTATGTGTTCGGTGGCGCACTGGAGAAATCCTCCGGCGGCAACTACATCGACTACCTGGCTCCCGGCATGATGCTGATGATTCCGGCGTATATGACTGTGTCGGTGGCGGTTTCGATTGCCACCGATTCCACCAAGGGCATCATCGATCGCTTTCGCACCATGGCGATTTCGCAATCCGCGATGCTGACCGGGCACGTGATCGGCGCCTTGATCCAGGCCATGCTCGGCGTCGCCGTGATGACCGCGATCGCCCTGCTCGTCGGATTCCGGCCCTCGGCGAACGTCGTCGAATGGATCGCCACCTTCGGTCTGATTGCGCTGGTTGTCTTTTCGTTCACCTGGCTCGCGGTGGCGATGGGCCTGCTCGCACCGAATCCGGAGAGCGCGAGCAACATGCCCTTCCCGATCGTGATGCTGCCCTTCCTCGGCAGCGGGCTGGTCAGCACCGACACCATGCCGGTCGGCCTGCGTCAGTTCGCCGAGTACCAGCCGTTCACGCCGCTGACCGAGACCATCCGCGGCCTGCTGATGGGCACCGAGATCGGCAACAACGGCATCATTTCCGTCGCCTGGTGCATCGGTATCGCGGTGGTGGGATACTTGTGGTCGATGTCGATCTTCCGCAAGAAGACGAGCTGAATCTCCGTGGACCGATCCCCCGCCGAACCCGGCGGGGGATCGACCGCGTGCTCAGATCGTTCCGACGAGAATCGTCTTACCCGTTGCCATGGAACGGATTTCGACACTGCGGATCTGATCCGGAGGCGCGTCTACGGTCCGGTCGATCGTCAGGTCGGTGCCGGGTCCGGCAGGCCACTGGTCGAGCTCGGTCTGCTGGCCGTCGGTGCGCTGAACGACCAACTGGTAGTTCCAGGTGTACTTCTGGTCGCTCGCTCCGTAACTGCAGGTCATCACGACCCGAGTCTTGTTGTCGGCCCGCACGAGTTTGAAGCTGGCCGAGACCGGGGTCGGCTCCAACGGTTCCATCGTGCGTTCGGCGACCACTTGGCCCGAGGTGGACGGCGCGTTCGACGCGCTCACCGAGTGGACGATCGGGACCGCGATCGCCACCGCCGCGGCGGCCGCCGCCACCGCGCTGCCGATGGACACCCACCTGCTGCGGCGGCGTCGTCGTTCGGCCGCGTCGGCGAGCAGAGGCAGCAACTGCGGGACCGGCGGATCGGCCTGCGCCACAGGAGCATCCGGCGCCGCGATCATCGCCAGCGCGGTCTCGGTGTCGACCAGCCCGAGCATTCCGGGCATCCCGGCCAGATCGGCCACCGCCGCCTGACATGCCGGGCATTCGGCCAGGTGTACCTCGTATTCCCGGCGTTCGGTCCGGGTCAGGGAGCCGAGCACGTACGGGGCATCCCACGTGGTGTAGTCGTCGAAAGTATCCGTCATCGGTTCGTCACCCCCATCTCCTGCAGTGCCAGCCGTAGTGCCCGCATGCCGTAGTGCATCCGGGATTTCACCGTTCCCGCCGGAATGTCGAGCTCCTCGGCGATCTGGTGGGTGGAAAGTCCTCGATAGTAGGCACGCACGATCACCTCGCGATGATCGACGCTGAGCCTGCCCAACGCGTCCGCGACCAGCCAGCCGTCCAGCGCCCGATCGGCCTGATCCGGAGCGGCCTGCTCCGGCGGGTTGTCGGTGCGGAACTCGCGCCGGTTGCGGGCGCTGCGGTGCTCATCCACGGCGAGATTCCTGGCTACCGTGAACAGCCAGGCCCGCGCCGACATCGTCGACTGATCGAGCACGTTGGGGCGCTGCCACGCCCGCAGCAGTGTCTCTTGCACGATGTCCTCGGCCCGCCCGGGGTCGCGAACCAGACCGAGCGTGTATCTCCACAGTGCTGACGCGTGTTCCTGGTAAAGCACTCGCATCAGTTCGGCCTGGTCGTCGGGCATTGGTCACCTGCTCCCCCGCCACTCCGCGACTCTTGCCGGTCGTCGGATGCACCGAGTTGTCTATTGCGGGTCGGCGGTTGTGGCGGTGATTGACCTTTGGGGATTGCCCGGGAGTTACCCATGTACTCGCCTGCTCAGTCGTTACGTCGCATGTCGGTTTTTCCTCCTTCATGCAGACCACGTCCTCAGTTGCGTTCCAGTTCAATCGGGTGTGTCGCAAGCAGCGAGAGTGGCAGTGGTTGGCGGCGCAGGACGTGCGCCCACAGGTCGGGGCGGCCGGTGCTGATCGGGTCCGACGGCAATGCGGACAGCACGATCCAGTCGTTGTTCTGCAGTTCGCCCTCGAGCTGGCCGAAGGTCCAGCCAGCGTAGCCCGCGAAAATGCGGATGCCCTCGATCAGCGGGCCGATCACGTCGGGGTCGGCGTCCAGATCGACAAGTACCACGCGGCCGTCGACCCGGCGCAAGCCGGAGATGCCGGCGATCGAGGCGCCGACGCGTATGGTGCCGAGGCACAGCGCCGCGTCCCGCTTGACCGGGCCGCCGATGAATAGGGTGCGTGGCGCCGCCGCCACCTCGGTCCACCGGGGTAGCACGTCGTGCACCGCGGTGTCGCTCGGGCGGTTGAGCACCACGCCCAAACTGCCCGCCTCGTTGTGTTCGATGATGTAGACGACGGTGCGCCGGAAGGTAGGTTCGACCAGCTCCGTTGCCGACACCAGCAGGGTGCCCGCACGCACGACCTGCTCGCCGTGCCGGGAGTCGCGCCGCCGCCGGTCGCCGTGCCCGCCGCGAGTTGGCCGCTCATCCGGGTCATCTGCACGTGCCACCCCGACATCATCGCACTGGCGCGGGTCATTCGTCTCTCGAGCGGGCCGACCGATTCCGGGAAGTCCCGTTAGAGTCGGCGGCATGGAACGGCCCGAGGTTCTCCTCGACAATGAGGATATCGTCTACGACTTCTATCGCGACCACCGGCAGAACCGCCTCAAAGCCTTGGGCGCCTACGCGATCCTCGGGCGTCGATACCATCCGCGCGTCGCCTATGCGGACGGGGCGCGACAGCTACTGCACGACGTGATCGACCAGGGCAGGCCGTTGCTGCTCGCGATCAACCATCTCTCCGAATCCGATCCGTATACGGTCTCCGCCGCGGCGTGGCGCAGCGAGCTCCGCCGGGTGATCGGCCGGGTCCGGGTGCTGGCCAAGGACGAACTCTTCATCGATCCCGAACAGCGCCGCAAGATCGACATGATGGGCGGGATCCCGGTGTTCCGCAGCAAGGATCACGGCCTGCGGGCGGTGAACGCGGCCGGTCAGCGGATGATGGACATCTGTGCCGAACGGATGGCGGGCGGCGACGGTATCGCGGTCTTTCCCGAGGGCACCTGCAACGACGTCGACCCCGCCCAGGTACAGGCTGTCGGCAGCGGCATCGGGCATATCGCGTTCCGCGCGATGAAGCTGGGCGCGGTCCCGGCGCTGGTCAGCATGGCTCTGAGCTACGGGCCCCGAGCCGATCCGACGATTCCGGTGACCAAGGAGGCGGCCAAGGCGGCCAGCGTCTATTTTGGTGTGCCGATCACGGACCTGCCCGCCCGCCCGGCGGAAATCGCGCGGCTGGTGCGCACGGATTTGCAGCAGGCACTCGACGGCGCCGTCGCCGCGTATTGATGAGCCGACTACTGCGACAATTCGATTACTGGGGCAACCCCAACCGCTCGCGTGCCCACAGCGGCACCATCGCAATGTATTCGGGCCGGGTCTCGATGAAGTGATGCACCATCGGACACATCGGTAAAGCCCCGAAACCTTCCTGCTGTGTGCTTTTCAGCGCGGCGTCGACCAGCACCCGGCCGTACCCTTGACCCTCGTGCCGCGGATAGATCTCGGTGTGCACGAAAGCGCGCTCGGAAGCGGTGTCCTGGTATTCGGCGTAGCCAGCGATTGCACCGTCGATGTAGATCTCGAAACGTTCCAGTGTCGTATTGTTGCGGACCTCAGTCGACATGGCTCGACGCTACTCTGGTGCGTCCGATTCGCCATGAATCGCAATGCTGGCCTGGCGAAATCACGCTCTCGACTTGTCTACCGCTGCTCGACTGCGCAGAATGCTCTTGGTCGCGCCGACCGCGTACGCTTAGCGTCGGCCCGGCGGAGGTACGAAAGATGATGAGGACACTGCGTATTTCGCGGGTAGCGGCTGCCCTGGCCGCGGCAACCCTGCTGAGCGGATCGATCGCGACGGGGTTCGCCGATGCCGCGCCCTCAGCATCCTTCGGGGCCTGCCCGGACGGATCGGTGCCGGCCGACCACGGGGTGCAATGCGCGGTGGTCTCGGTGCCGATGAACTACGCCGACCCGGACGGTCCGCGCATCGACCTGACCGTCAGCCGGATCGCGGCGACCGAGGAGCGGCGCGGTGTCATTGTCGCCAACCCGGGCGGCCCCGGCGCGGACGCCCTGGACTACTGGGCGCGTCGGGTCGATATGCTGCCCGCTGAGCTCAACGCCCACTACGACCGCGTCGCGGTGCAGCCGCGCGGATTGCGATGGGCAACGCCGCTGCGCTGCGAGGGTGACGCCAATGCGTCCGAGGGCGAGCAGGTTTCGCTGGGCGGCGGCAATCGCGACGCCATCAAGAAGGCGTGCGACGCGGCGCTGCCCGGTTACCTCGACACCATCACCACCGAGAGCACGGCCCGCGACCTGGATGAGGTACGCGCCGCCCTCGGGGTGGAGCGGATCAGTTATCTCGGCACCTCCTACGGCACCTACCTCGGCGCGGTGTACGCCTCGCTATTCCCCGCGCGGGTCGATCGGATGGTGCTTGATTCCAACGTCAACCCCGACTGGGTGTGGACCGAGGAATTCGCCCAGCAGCAGGTCGCAGGCAAGCAGCGACTCGATGATCTGTTCGGCTGGATCGCCGAACACAGCGGCGAATACCGGCTCGGCGACACCGCGCTGCAGGTCTACCAGAATTGGGCGCGTCTGGTCGCCGACCAGGGCGGCGGCTGGTACGCCAACCTGACCCCGCCGCCCGCGAGCGTCTCCGACCTGCCCGGCCAGCTGCCCGAGCCGCTCGCCGAGATCGCCCGCGACGGCTTCAATGGCAGTGCGGAGCAGACCGGCAAGATACAGAACCTGTTGCGCACCTTGGTTTCCGGCGGTGCGTCCGCCCAGGTGCCATTGGTGGGCGCGACAGCGGTGGCCACCTATACCCGCACCTACTGGCCGGTCTTCGCCAAGGCGATGGCCGAGGCGAACGCCGACCCTGCGAACGTGCAGCGGCTGCGCGCCATCGAGGGCGCCACCAGCACCGATCCCACCGGACGTTTCGTCTTCGCCGCCATCACCTGCAATGAGAACGCGGTGCCGGGCAGGCCGGAACTGCTCGGCGCGGCGGTCGGCACCATCGCCTCGGGCGGCAACGCCATGGATGCCCGCGCCGATATGGTCCGCTCCGGAATGACCTGCGGCTCATGGCGACCGGTGACCAAGCCGGTGCCGATCGCCGGCCGCGACCTGCGCACGCCGCCGCTGCTGCTGCAGAGCCGCCGCGACGCGGTGACGGAATATGAGGGCGGCCCCGCCATGGCCCGAGCCCTCAACGGCTCGTTGATCACCGTCGAAGGCGGCGATCACGGCACCTTCGGCCGCGGCAATACCGCCGTCGACGACGCCGTGATGACCTACCTGCGCACCGGTCAGGTCACCATCAGCCAGGCCGAGCAGGCTCCGCTACCGACCAGCTGACGTGCGATGGCTGGAAGCACACGCGACAATGTGGGGATGACGTTCACGCCCCGGGTGCTGATTGCCCCGGACAAGTTCAAGGGATCGCTGACCGCGCCGCAGGTGGCGGCGGCGCTGGCCGTTGGCATCGTAAGGGTGGCTCCGGAGGCGGATATCCGGCAGGTGCCGGTCGCCGACGGTGGAGACGGCACGGTCGACGCGTTCGTCGCGGCCGGGTGGGAGCGGGTCGAGGTGACCGCACCCGGCCCGACCGGAGAGCGATCGACCGCGGTCTACGCGGTCCGCGGGGCCACCGCGGTGATCGAACTGGCCGCAACCGTCGGGTTGGTGAAACTGCCGGGGGGACTGCTCGATCCGCTCGGTGCGAGCACCGATGGTCTCGGTGTCGTCATCGCGCACGCGCTCGATCGCGGCGCCACGAATATCGTTGTCGGCCTTGGTGGTAGCGCCTCCACCGATGGTGGCGCGGGCATGCTGCGCGCGCTCGGAGCCCGGGTGCTGGACCGCGACGGCCATGAATTACCCTCCGGCGGTGGCGCTTTGGGCCGCGCGGCGCAACTGGATCGGACCGGCCTGCACCCCGGCATCGCTGCGGCCGGTTTCACGCTGGCCTGCGATGTCGACAACCCGCTACTCGGCCCGACCGGTGCCGTTGCCGTCTACGCGCCACAGAAGGGTTCGAGCGCGCAAGACCTCTCGATTCTCGAAGCGGCACTGACGAATTGGGCGAATATTGTCGGCCGGGAGTTCGCCGACCATCCCGGCGCGGGTGCCGCGGGCGGGACCGGATTCGGTGCGCTCGCGGTGCTCGGCGCTCAGGTGCGCAGCGGTATCGACGAGGTACTCGAACTCCTCGACTTTCCCGCTCTGCTCGACGGCGCGGCGCTGGTTGTGACCGGCGAAGGCTCCCTCGACATGCAGAGCCTGCACGGCAAGGCTCCGATTGGAGTCTGCGCGGCCGCGCGAGAAGTGGGCATCCGCGTGGTGGCCGCCGTCGGTCGTTCTCGGCTCGCCGCGAGCGAAATCGAGGCCGCGGGCTTCGCTGCCTGCTACGCGCTCACCGACCTGGAGCCCGACTCTGCCCGTTCGATGGCGAATGCCGAGCCGCTGCTCGAGCGCCTCGGTGAACAGATCGCCGCGCAGTTCCTCGGTGATCGAGCAGCGCGGCCCGGGTGTTGAAGGCGGTCATGCTCGCCGCGATGCCCGGTTGGTCCGATCGAGCGCTAGCTCGCGGATGCCACGAGGTTTCCGAGGATCTCGTCGCGGTTCTTGTCGCCCCAGGCTTCGAGTGGGCGTAGGGCCACGTTGAGTTCGTCGCCCAGGGGAGTCAAGGAGTACTCGACGCGTGGCGGGACCTCGGGGAAGACTTCGCGGTGGACTACGCCGCTTGCTTCGAGCTGGCGCAGGTTCTCGGAGAGGACTTTTTCGCTGACGCCGGCCAGCAGGCGGCGAATCTGGCCGAAGCGTTGCGGGCCCTCGCCGAGGACCCACATCAGGTGCATTTTCCACTTGCCGCCGACGACGTCGATCGCCACGGACATGCCGCACACGTGATCTGCGTCACCATTCATGCCCACCGCGCTCCTTCTGACCGTATTTCGAACCTCGAGGTAAGCAACCACACCTGAACGTTCGGTCTTCCCGACATTACCTGCGGCAACGACCATTGAGTTCGGCGCCGACAGCAACCGATCGAGAAGCTCTTCGAGAACAGAAGGGACACACAATGTCCGAGCAGAACACGCCGCGCTCGATCTCCGTCGTCGGCTTGGGACCGATGGGTCAGGCGATGGTGCGGGCGTTGCTGGCGGCCGGCGTCGAGGTGACCGTGTGGAATCGCAGCACCGCCAAGGCCGATGCCCTGGTGGAGCTGGGCGCCAACCGGGCCGCGACGGTCGCCGGGGCACTGGAGGCCAACGAGGTGACCGTGCTGAGCCTCACCCACTACGCCGCCATGTACGACGTGCTCGGCCAGGCCACCGATCACCTGGCGGGCAAGGTCGTCGCCAACCTGTCGTCGGACTCGCCGGAGCAGGCCCGCAAGGGCGCGCAATGGGTGCGTTCGTATGGCGCGCAGTTCATTTCGGGCGGCGTCATGTCGGCGGGCGACAACATCGCCCATCCCGCGTCCTACATCTTCTACAGCGGTCCGCGCGCGGTCTTCGAGGCGCACGCCGAGCTGCTGCGTCCGCTGAGCCCGCAGGAGTACCTGGGCGAGGACGACGGTCTCGCGCAGGTCTTCTATCAGGCGCTGCTGACCATCTTCCATCCCTGGCTGCTGGCCTTCGATCAGGCGTCGGCCGTGATCGAGCGCTCCGGCCACGACATCGACCAGTTCGTCCCGTTCGCGATCCGCTCCAGCGAGGCGTTCCCCTACTTCATGAACGAGTTCGCCGCGGCTAACAAGGCGGGCGGCTGGGCCGGCCTTGCGAGCCTGAAGATGATGGACGCCGGTGCGCAGCACATCATCGACGCCAGCGAGGAGGTCGGCGTCGACGCGACCTTCTCGCACACCGCACAGACGTTCTGGCGCAAGGCCGTTGCCGCCAGCGAGCAGGCGGGCAAGGCGGTGTCCACCTACGAACTCATGCGCGGGGCCGACGAGTAGCGGGGGCGCCGGCTTCGAAACCGATTGGCGCCCAGGGTCGGAGATGGTCTGGCATCAGCGTGACTGGACCAGTCGGGACCCCGAACAGGTTGTCCTGGAATCGGATCCATTCCGAAAGCTGTCCTACACCTGGCACACCTTCGACCCGACATTCGCCGCGACCTTCGAGATGAACCCCGACGATGTCGCCACCTGGGCGAAGGAGCCGCGCTCGAAGGTGACCTTCGAACTCGAGCCGCACGGCGAAATCGTGAAACTGACTGTCGTACACGACGGTTTCGACCCCGGCAGCGCCGTCCGCACGGGCATCAGCGGCGGCTGGCCCAGCATCATCGCCAACCTCAAGACGTTGCTGGAGACCGGCGAAACCCTGCCCGAGATTTGAGAGAGCACTGCTCTTGACTGACCTTGGGGATCGGTGCGACACTAACTCTCGATAGAGAGCAGTGCTCACAAAAGAGTCATCATGAACGCCAGCACCCGATACATCGGTCCCTCCGGACTCGACCCGATCATGAACAGGATCTTCAACTGGCTGCCGCGGCTCGGGATCAGCGTGATGGGGTCGCGGCTGCTGGCCGTACGGGGTCGCAAGAGTGGTGAATGGCGGACCACCATGGTGAATCTGCTGACCGACGACGACGGCAACCGCTACCTGGTCGCGCCGCGCGGGCACACCCAGTGGGTGCGCAACCTGCGCGCGGCGGGCGACGGGGAGTTGCGACTGGGACACAGGGTCGAGGTGTTCACCGCCGCCGAGGTTGCCGACGAGAACAAGGTCCCGCTGCTGCGTCTCTACCTGAAGCGCTGGGGCTGGGAGGTCGGCAAGTTCTTCGAGGGTGTCACCAAGGACGCCACCGACGAGGAACTCGCCGCGATCGCCCCCGGCTTCCCCGTCTTCCGCCTGGCATAGCCCACAGCGTCCAGAAGTGTTGTGGGCGTAATGGATTCAGCTGGCTCCGTGGATCAGGAATTCGACGGCGGCCGCATAGCCGTGGATGCCCATCCCGGCGACGACCGCGGTGACGATCGGTGAGATATAGGAGTGATGCCGGAACTCCTCGCGGGCGTGCACATTGCTGATGTGCACCTCCACGATCGGGACCTCCGGGATCACCAGCGCGTCCCGCAGCGCCACCGAGGTGTGGGTCAGCCCGCCGGGATTGATGACGATGCCCGATTCGACACCGCACGCCCGGTGGATCCGATCGATCAGCGCGCCTTCGGAATTCGACTGGAACGCGGCGATCTCACGGCCGTACCGGGCGGCGGTCTGCCTGCACAGTCCGACGACATCGTCGAGCGTCGCCGACCCGTAAACCTCCGGCTGTCGGGTGCCGAGCATGTTCAGGTTCGGGCCGTTGAGGACCAGGATCGGACCAGGTGTCGACATGTACGCAACCTTAGCCCGATCCGACTACAGGCCCTGCGGACCTTCCGAGCGCAGGTCGTCCACCTTGCGCATCGCGGTGCGCAGTTCCTCCAGCCAGGCCTCCGCGTGCTTGCCCGCCAGTTTTACCGTCCATGCCAGCGCGTCGGAGCGCGAGCGGGCCACGCCCGAGTCGACCAGGGTGTCGAGCACCTTGCGTTCCGGCTGCCGCAGCCGGGTCATCACCGGCACGGCCAAGTGGGTGAACATGATCCGCTGCCCGTCTACCGAGACACCCCAGGCGACGCTGCGGCCGTAACGGTGCTGCGCCTCGTCCGCGATCCGCATGCGAGCGGGGCGGGTGGACTCGCGGAATCGGGCGATGGCGCCCTCTTTCGTCGCGTTCGTGACATCGGCGGGGGCATCCGCTACGGAATCGCCTTCGACGGGCTAGGTTCCCGCGGGCTTATCGGGTTGCGGGATCGGTAGCTCGCCGATCACTACGATTTCGTCGCGGTCGATTTCGATCACGGGGGGTCCGGCAAACCAGTCGCTCGGCAATCGGCCGGCAAACCAGTCTGGGGCGTCCGCGGGATCGGGGAGGTCGGCCTGCTGCCAGCCGCCCGGTCGTCCGAAACCCCGTCCCCGATGTTCGTGTCTCATTGGGAATCACCTACTTACTGTGCTGATGTATTGCGACGATTACAAGATTACGTCGTAAACCGGCGTAGCGGTTCCGCTCTGTGCGAACGGGTTTCGAGTCGGGTCGATGGGGTATCTGTCGGGCACGCCACCGCGGTCGATACGGCGGGTCGGATCCCGAAACGCCGACGCGGGCAGTTATCGCCCGACTTTGCGTTTCGGTCGGTACGGTAGCGGCGCCTGTCGCTGTGACTGGACGACCTTCGTGATTGGCCCCCGGAGTGCGAGATTTCGGGCACAATTGAGACGCTGAGCATTGGTAACGTCCTCGGTCGCGGACGCTGCGGGCAGGCAATTTGAGGTACGGTGGTCTTGTTACTGGAGTGACAAGAGTGAAGAGTGGGCGACATGGATGTGTGGGGATCCCGCCGCTTTCGCGTCCGCGGCGCTATCGCACTCGCGGGAGCGGCGGTGCTGGTTTTCGCGATGGGATCGTGCGGATTCCACGAGAAGGTAAGTGAAGCCGAGGCGGTTGTCGAACGCTTCACCGAACTGCTGGACGATCAGAACTTCGCGAAGGCGTCGGAGCTGACGTCCTACCCCACTGCGGCTTCGGCAACGCTGAAGCAAATGTTCGCCGGCCTCCAGTCGGGCAAGGTCGACTACCAGAAGACCCAATTCATCGCGCTGGACGCCGAATCCGCCATCTTCAGCATGGATGTCGACTGGAATTTCGGCGAACACAAGAACTGGAAGTACAGCCTGCAGGGCAACGTGCGGAAGTTGACAATCGGCTGGCGGATCTCCTGGGATCCCGCGGTCGTCATGCCACAGCTGGACCACAACCGGACGGTCCGGCTGGTGCGCACCACTCCGACGCCGCCGCCGCGGGTCAATGACATCGTCGGCGAAGCGCTGATGACCGAGCAGACGATCAATGTGATCAAGCTCGATCCCGCCAAGATGCCCGACCCGGTCGCCTCCTCCGACGCGCTGGCCAAGGCCATAGAGCCGGTCGCGCCGCTGATCACCGGACCGTCGCTGATGCAGCAGCTGGCCACCTCGCAGGGCAACCCGATCGTCGCGGTGAACCTGCGCGAACCCGACTTCGCAATCCTGGAACCAGCCATGGCACGCATCCCCGGTGTAGTCATGGAGAGGCAACCGCGGCTCATCTCGGCGGATCGCCGGGTGTGGTCGCCGCTGCTCGATGCGCTGCGCAAGGTCCAGCAGGACAGCCAAGATCAACACTCTGGCTGGGGTGTGCATGTTTTTGAGCAGGACGGGCGCTTCGTCGGCCAGACCGCGGGCCAGCAGGGCCCGGCCGGACCGGATATCGCGGGCACCATGGACCAGCGCCTGCAGCGCGCTGCCGAGGATGCGGTGGTCAGCGCGGCCACCCAGGCTTCCATCGTGGCGATTCAGCCGTCCACCGGTGCGGTGGTCGCGGCCGCGCAGAACAGCCAGGCCAGTGAGCACGGGTCGGTGGCGTTCACCGGCCTGTACCCGGTCGGTGGGAACATCGAACTGTTCCGGAACATCGCCGCGGTTTCCAAAGGCAAGGCGCCACAGGATGTTTCGGTGCAGGACGCGGCGGAGGCCGCGACCGTGCTCGGTGTCGGCATCGATTTCAAGATCCCCGGACTCGACGAGGTCACCGGGCGCTTGCAGATCGCGGGCCGCAGCGCCGAACAGGTGCGCCAGGGTGGCGGCAACGACGCGGTGCTGGCCAGTCCGTTCGGCATGGCGATCGCCGCCGCCGCGATCGCACGCGGCGCGGTACCGCGGCCGATGATCGAGGTCGGACGGCCGAGCACCACGGACGCGCAGGTCACCGCGCTGACTCCGGAAATGACCGACCGGCTGCGCGGCATGCTGCGCGACGCCACCGGCCGACCGGAATTCGCCAGCCTGCGCGGCTACCGCGACGTCACCGGATTCACCGCCAGCGCGGGATCCGACGGCTGGCTGATCGCGAGCATGGGCGACCTGGCCTTCGCGATCCACATCAACGACGTCGACAGCGGTGACGCGACCGCGCGGATGGCGGCCAGGATGCTGCAAGCCCTCGCCACGCCTGGGTCGTAGCTCCGGAGCTGCGCCGCCGACTCCTTTCGGTAGTTCGCCGGTGTCACTCCTGATAAGTGCGGCCGTCGCCTTCCTCTGAATGCGGGGCCTGACCAGGCGACCTCATTGGGGTACACCATGCGCACTTGCGAACGATGTTTTAATGGTGCGCACAGTCGGCGGGGCAGCGGCGGTTCGACTCGGGCGCTAATTCATTGCCTTGACCGCCGCTCGCCAGCCGAGCAGGAACAGCGCGAGCACCGTCGCGGCGACGAGAATGAAGCTGAATGCCGTGCCCTGGCCGCTGATCATCCGCAGCAGCATGCCGCCGCAGAGCGTGCCGAGCCAGACCAGAACTCCGGTGGGCCACAACGCGGTTGCGTCGAACCCCGCGGCGCGTCCGGTCTCACCGAACATCCGGCGCGCCACCACCACGGCCACCACCCACCCGACGCCGAGACCAATTGCGAACGGCCACACCGTCTTCAGCAACCCGGTGAGTACCGCCTCGTCATGACTGCGCCTGCCGATCGCGCAGAACAGTATCACCAGCAGTGCATCGACCACCAACGGCACCAGTTTCTTCACGCGCGCAAGCGTAATCGCGTGCCCCCGCCGCACCGATCGCGACACCTGGCCCGCGCAGTAGCTCGTCATCAACCCGACCACCACTCTCTGTCTTACGAGCGGCCCGTTCCGCCGCAGGCGCTGCCAAATTACAGGCGGCGTTGCTCGAACTCTTTCTCGAATTCGGCGTCGTCGTCGTGCCGGGTGCGGGACACGAGCAGGAAAATCGTCCAGCCAACGATCGCGACCAGGATGAAGCTCACCATGCGGTATGCGAACGCGGCCGCAACGGCTTGCGAAGCGGGCAGTCCGGCGGCGGCCGTCAGACCGTAGATCAGCGTCGCGTCCACATAGACGATGCCGCCGGGGGCGAACGGGATCGAGCCGACAGCCTTACCGGCGGCGAATGCGATCAGCAGACCGGCCAGCCTCGGATCGGCGCCCACCGCGTAGCAGGCGAAGCCGAGGCCGGCGACGTCGGCGAACCTGTGGACCAGCGCCCACCAGGCGACCCAGGCGCCGTCGCGCTTGCCCAGATCCACCGATTCCAGCTGGGCCAGGATTTCGGCGACCTTGTTCATGCCCTGGTCGGCAGGGCGTTTGCGCAGCCGGTTTATCAGCGCGACCACCCGGCGCAACACCGCTTCCAGCGCGCCAGGATGCTTCGAAATGTAATTGCCCGCCCACACCAGCGCGACCACCCCGGCCAGCGGCAGGATCAGCTTGAACGGCCCGACTTGGTTGCCGACCAGCAGCGCGCCGCCGACACCGAGTAGCGCAAGGCCGGTGGTGGCGATGACGCCGGAGATCACCAGCTGCCACGAGGCGACGATCGGGCTGGCGCCCCAGCGGCGCATCTGTCGATAGGTGAAGGCGGTGGAAAATACCTGTCCCGCTGGTAATGTCACCGACATCGCGGTGGCGCCGTAGACGACCGCGACCGATTGCCGCTGGCTGACCTCGACACCGCCCGCGTGCAGCAGTTGTTTTTGCAGTCTGCCGAATCCGCTCATCGACAGCGCCTGCATCCAAATACAGGCGGCAACCCAACTCCAATGAATTTCGGTGAGATTCCGCCAGGATTCATGTAGCCGGGGCCAGAGGTAGTAGCCCTCGCCGATCAGCAATGCCAGCAGTGCGACGCCGAGAACCCATTTGACCCACCAGAATTTGCTGCGGCCGGTCTTGTGTGTCGACAGTCGCGGTGGGGGCTCGCCGTTGGCCGTCACGAGGTCAGCCTAACGAACCGGCCGTTTCGCTGTCTGCATCGGCATGCGGGTCGGCGCCGTCGTTCGGCCAGGCCAGGAGAGTTTTTCTGCGTCGTCCGCGCAGCTGTACTTCGTCGCCGGTTTCCCAATAGTCCTGCTCACTCTCATCGGCGAAATACAGCGCGCTGCCGGAGGCGAGGACCCGCCCTTGCTGATCCTTGGCCAGCTCAGTCAGTCGCGACGCTTCATTGACCGGATCGCCGATCACCGTGTATTCGAAACGGTTCGCGGCGCCGATATTTCCGGCGACGGCGAGGCCCGCGGATACGCCGATGCCGATATCGAGTCCGGGCACCTCCCGCAGGGTTTCGCGCAGCTCGCGGGCGGCGGCCAGCGCGGCGGTCGGGGCGTCGGGACGGTCCAGCGGGGCGCCGAAGATGGCCAACGCGGCGTCGCCGACGAACTTGTTGACGAAGCCGTGGTGGCGGTCGATAATGTCGACGACGATCCGGAAGAACTCGTTGAGCAGGCTGACCACCTCGGTCGGCGGCCGCTCGGCCGCGGCCGCGGTGGAGCCGACCATATCGACGAACAGCACCGCGACGAACCGGGTCTCGCCGCCCAGCTCGGTGCCGTAGTCGAGGGCGCGCTGTGCCACTTCCTCGCCGACATGCTGGCCGAACAGCTCTTGGAGCTGACGGCGCTTGGCGGCCTCCTCCATCATCCGGTTGAAACCGACCTGCAGTAGCCCGATTTCGCTGCCGTCGAACACCTCGACCTGGACATCGCGGGCGCCCTCCTGCACCCGGTCGATGGCCTGGCTGAGCTGGCGCACCGGGTCGGAGATGCTCGATCCGGTCAGCATTGACAGCGCCAGCGCCTGCATGATCACCACGCCGCACAGCAGCAGGATCGAAATGGCCAGCGACTGTGCGGAGAATTTCACGTCCGAGGAAATCTGGGTGACGCACAGCAGCACGATGGCGATGGTGGGGGCGAAAGTGCCCATGCCCCAGGTCATGCCCATTCTGGTGCCGACGCCGGGGGTCAGCGTGTGATCGAAGGCGCCCTCGGTCAGCGCCTCGGCGGCCACCGGGCGCAGAATCCGTTCGCCGAGCATGTAGGTGAAGCCGAACACGATGGTGGCGGCCATACATTCGGTGACGATCACGGCGGCGGCGAGCTCGGGCGCGTCGACGATGATGGTGGCGGCCAGGATGGCGCCGCCAACCAGCCACAGCGTCAGGTGCACGATCGCCTGCCGCAGCGGGGCGTGCAGTGCGGCCATCTGTTCTTGCCTGCTCGGTGGTCCGCCACGCATCTGCCAGCGCATCACCGGACGCAGCATCAGCGCCGAGGAGGCCAAGCTGAGCAGGCCACCGGTCGCGAAGACCAGGACCGGGATCAACAGGCCGGTGCGCCTGGCGCCGGCCGATTCTCCTTCGGGGACGGGGAGCCCGTACTGGATGAACGCCCACACCAGAACCGCGCCGAAGGCATTGGCCAGCAGCATCGATGTCAGGTACAGCGGCCAGCGCGTTCGCATGGTCTGTTTGACCGCTTCCAGGGGCGCTGACACGATCACCAATCTAGCGTTTCGATCATCTGAGCATGTTCGGCGGCGCGGTCAGGCCAGTAGGCGGCTGCCTCGCTTCGCTCGGCCCGGCGCGGGCTATGCGCGGACGCTGTCCGGCCGTGCCCATTAGGCTCTCGAAGGTGACCGACCCGAAGGTAAGTTCTCCGCGGAAGGGCACCGCAACCCGCTCTCCCGCGGACGCCGTGCACCCCCTCGTTCGGATGACCGCGGAGTGGTCCTGGCGGCTACTGGTCATTTTCGCTGTGGTGCTCGCGATTTCCGCGATTGTGCAGAAGCTCGCGACCGTGGTGATCCCACTTGCCATCGCACTGCTGGCCGCAGGATTGCTCGCGCCGCTGGTGGATTGGATGCAGCGGCTCGGGGTGCCGAGGGCCGTGGGGGTTTTCGTCGCGCTCGCCGGGTCGCTAGGTTTGGTCGCGGGCATCATGACCTTCGTCGTCGAGCAGTTCATCGCCGGTGTGCCGCAGCTGTCGGACGAGATCACCCACAGCATCCACCAGATTCAGGATTGGCTGATCAACGGTCCGGCGCACCTGAGCAATGACCAGATCCGCAATGCCGGTGACACCATCGTCAAAACGATCCGGTCCAATCAGGACAGTCTCACCAGTGGTGCGCTGACCACCGCGACGGTGATCGGGCACATCCTCACCGGGACCTTCCTGACGCTGTTCATCCTTATCTTCTTTCTCTACGGCGGCGACCAGATCTGGGAGTTCGTCACCAGGATCGTGCCGACACCGCATCGGCAGAAGGTGCGCACGGCCGGGCGACTCGGGTTCGGGACGTTGGTCGGATTCGTGCGCGCCACCGTGGCGGTGGCGGCGGTGGATGCCATCGGCATCGGTACCGGCCTGGCGATTCTGGGTGTGCCGCTCGCACTTCCGCTGGCCTCACTGGTGTTCATCAGTGCCTTTATCCCGATCATCGGCGCCTTCCTCGCGGGCACCGTCGCGGTCTTCATCGCCCTGGTCACCAAGGGGCTTGTCACCGCGCTGATCGTGCTCGGCATCATCATCGCGGTGATGCAACTGGAGAGTCATGTGCTGCAGCCGTTGCTGCTCGGCCGGGCCGTCAGTATTCATCCGCTGGCAGTGGTGCTGGCCATTACCGCGGGTCTCGTGCTCGGCGGTATCGCGGGTGGTCTGCTTGCCGTGCCGTTCGTCGCGGTGATGAACACCGCGATCCGGTCGCTGCTCGCCGACAGCCCGGAGGAGATATTCGAGGAATTACAGACCGGCGAACCGGGCAGGCTGTATGCCGCCGAGCCGGACGAACCCGATCCGGGCCGATTCGATGTGGCGGCGATGGCGGTCGAGGCGGCCGAACGCGAGCAGACCGAGTCCAGGGACAAATCCGATGACGCGGCCCCCAGAGGCTGAGTTGAGCGCGGCCGACGCGGCGACCGCACCGCTGTGGCGGGCGGCGCAAGCGCTGCGGCTGGTGACCCTGCTCTACGCGGTGGGGCAACAGATCGCGTCGGTGTCGTATTACCAGAATCAGCGATTGAGCTGGGTGCTGGTCGCGCTGATGGCGGTGTGGTCCGGTGCGTCAGCGCTGATGCTGTCGGCGTGGCATTTTCCCGATGTGGCGCGGCTGCGCCGGTGGGTGGTGGTCGGGGACCACGTCGTGGTGATCGCGCTGATCGCCTCGACCCGGCTGGTCGCGGATTCCGGCTGGTACCACGGACATCAGACGTTGCCGACCACATTGTGGGCCGCCAATGCGGTGATCTCGGCCGCCATTCTGCATGGCCCGGTCGGGGGTGTGCTCTCGGGCGGCCTGATCGCCGCGGTGATCGTGACGGTCCGGGAACAGTGGGGCCAGGACGTATGGGCCGATGCGACGGCGCCGGTATTGGTATCCATCGGCTTGGCGCTCGGCCTGGCCGCCAACACCGCCCGCCGCGCCCAAGGTCAGCTCGAACGCGCCACCCGGCTGACCGCGGCCGCCGAAGAGCGCGAACGACTTTCGCGTGAGGTGCACGACGGTGTGCTGCAGGTGCTCAGCTACATCAAGCGACGCGGCGGCGAAATCGGCGGTCCCACCGAAGAATTGGCGCGCCGCGCCGGGGAACAGGAAGTGGCGCTGCGGGTATTGCTCTCCGAGCAGGGCGGTCGCCCGGATGCCGGTGGCGCGGATGTCGATCTGCGTCCGCTGCTGACGGTGCATGCGACGCCGAAGGTGTTCGTCTCGACTCCCGGACAGCCGGTGCTCGTCGGGCGGTGGACCGCGCAGGAGATCGCGGCCGCGGTGGCGACCGCGTTGTCCAATGTCGTCCTGCACGCCGGGCCGGACGCGAAAGCGTATGTGCTGCTGGAGGACACCGGGGACAAGCTGATCATCAGCGTGCGCGACGACGGTGTCGGAATACCCGCGGGTCGGCTGGCCGAGGCGGAGGCCGAGGGGCGCATGGGGGTGTCTCGATCGATCGTTGGCCGGATCGCCGCGCTCGGCGGGGCCGCGGACTTGCTCACCGAGGCCGACGGTGGGGTCGGCTTCGGCACCGAGTGGGAATTCCGGGTGCCCCGTGGGTGAACCGCTCGTCGGGCGGAGGCGAGTCGAAGGTGGGAGCGCCCAGGCGGGATCTGGCACCATCACTTTCGGACGAGTCCGGCAGGCAGCGGCCGGTTTCGACAGGTGGGCGACGGCACAGGAGGTGCGACGTGACCGATAGTGATGCGGCCGAAACTGTTTCGGTGATGGTTGTGGATGACCATCCGATGTGGCGCGATGGGGTCTCCCGGGATCTCTCCGAGGCCGGGTTTGTGGTGCTCGCCACGGCGGACGGGGTCGGGGCGGCCACCCGTCGCGCGGCAGCCGTGCGCCCTACCGTCGTGTTGATGGATATGCAACTGCCCGATGGGAACGGCGCGCAGGCCACCGCCGAGGTACTGCGGGTCTCCCCGGCCAGCCGGGTGCTGGTGCTGTCCGCGTCGGCCGAACGCGACGACGTGCTGGACGCGATCAAAGCGGGCGCCTCGGGCTACCTGGTGAAGAGCGCGTCGGTCGCGGAACTGATCGAAGCCGTCCGCGCGACCGCCGCCGGGCAGCCGGTCTTCACGCCCGGCCTGGCCGGCCTGGTCCTCGGCGAATACCGCCGCATGGCCACCACCCCCGCCGAACCGGACGAACCGCACCGACCCGCACTGACTGAGCGAGAAACCGAGGTCCTGCGCATGGTGGCGAAGGGTCTGTCCGCCAAACAGATCGCCGTCCGCCTCAACCTCAGCCACCGGACCGTGGAAAACCACGTCCAAGCCACCCTCCGCAAACTGCAACTGGCAAACCGCGTGGAGCTCACCCGCTACGCAATCGAGCAGGGGCTCGAATAGCCCCCGCACTACCCCTCGCCGAGTGGCACATGGCTGCGGCAAAACGCGAATAGGCCTCTCGATGGTGTGCCACTCGCGGAGAGTCATACAGCGGCGGATATGCGACTGGCGGAGGACGGGTGGGGTGCGGGAATCCGGGATTGCCCTGATGCGGTGGGTGGGTTGTGGTCGGTAATCTCGAAATCATGGGCGGACCCGAATCGGTTTCACAAGGTGCCGGCGCCGGCGATGTCGTGGGTGACCGGGAGCTGCGCGTCTCCGACGCCGAGCGCGAGCACGTCGGTCAGTTGTTGCAACGTGCGGTCGGTCTCGGGATGCTGTCGCTCGGGGAGTTCACCGAGCGGATGGACACTGCGCTGGCCGCGAAGACCCGCGGCGAACTCAATGCCGTGCTCATCGATCTGCCGGGTGTTCGGCTGGTACGGCAGCCCGCCGCGCCGCCGTCGACTTTTGTGAATGCCGCGAACTTCATCAATTCCGCGCGGCCGTTCACGAAGCGGCCCCCGTCGCCGGGGCCACCGGTCGCCGCGCCCGGCAATGTGATCCGCAGCCGAATGTCCGGTGTCAGCCGCCGCGGTCCCTGGCAGGTCGCGCCGACACTCCATACCAACAACTGGCTGTCGGGTGTCACCCTCGACTTCACCGAGGCGATCATGTCCACCCAGATCGTCGAGCTGCGTGTGGACGACTACTGCAGTTCCCTCACCCTGATCGTCCCCAGCGAAGCCACTGTCGACCTCAACGACCTCGACCTCATCGGCGCCAGCGTCAACAACAAGGTCCGCACCGGCCCGCCCTTCGGCCCCCTGCACCTGATCGTCCACGGCAGGGTCTACTTCGGCTCGGTCACCGCGAAGCATCCGTTCATGACGAATTGGCGTCGGCTGATGGGGAACTAGCTGCTCGTCGCGGCCGACACCGGTGTGCTCAGGTGTTGACGCCGATGCGACGGGCGAAGGCGCGCAACGGGACTCGGCGGTCGTGATCGAGGAGTTCGGACACGATGTGGCGGGGGAGGGACTGGTACTTGATCCAGTCGGGGCCGCCGACGCGTTCGGCGTTCAGCAGTGCGTCGAGGGCCCGCCTGTGTTGGCCGGTGCGTGTCCAGGCGACCGCGGTGTCGGTGAGGTGGCGGGCGTGGGAGGTCTGGGGGAGGCCGCAGTTGGCCGGCATGTCCTTCGCGGCGGCCAGTGCTTCCGGATAGCGTTCGGAGGACACGTTGACGTCGACGGACTGCATGACGACCTGTGAAGGGCCGAAATAGGTTTCGTAGTCGCGGCGATCGCCGCCGATGCGCAGCGCGACCTCGCCCGCCGCTTGGATGAGAGTTAGCGCATCGGGGACGTCTTGTGATCGGCCCGCCGCGGTCGCGCCCTGCAGAACCAGGGACCCATAGGCGGACAGGTGTGCCGGGGTTTCCTCGCCTTCGGGTTCGAGGCTCGCGGCCGCGCGCAAGGCGACGCGGCGTGACTCGTCATACCGGCCCTGCACCAACAGCTGCCAGGCGACCGAGCCGCGAATCGTGGCCAGCAGCAACGGATCGTTGCCCTGCTCGGCCGCCGCGAGCGCCTGCCGGATCGCCAGGAACGCCGGGTCGGTCTGGCCGAGGTGCACCAGCGTGCAACCGGTGACCCAGTACATCCGGGCCAGTAGCTCGTTCGCGGGCGCGACCGTGCCGTTGCGCGCGGCATGCACCGTCGCGCGCAGCTGGGTCAGCCCGGACGGCAGGATCGAGGTGAGCAGTTCGTAGCGGCCCGCCCAGTACGCGCCCCACGCGTAATCGACCGCGCGACTGCCCTCGTCGAAGCCGCCGGCCCGCTCCTCCGGGGTCTCGCCGAGCAGATCGTCGACGGGCGTGAGTGCCCTGCGGATGGCGACGATGCCCGCATCGGGATTTCCGGACGGAATGCCGTGGCGCTTTCCGACCAGATCGGAGATGTCGACATCCAGCGCGCGCGCCAGTTTCTGCAGGCTGGCAATCGAAGCGGTCTGGCGGCCACCCTGTTCGAGTTTGCGCACCAGATCCACGCTCACACCGGCCTGGTCGGCGAGTTGGCGCTGGGTGAGCGTCTTTCCGCGGAACAGCCGAATCCGAATGCCGATCGACGAATCGTCCATGAACCTAAATCCTTTGTTACGTCCACGTTTCAGAGTACGACGCTAAATCATTGCGCTCATCGAAAGTGGGACATTACGTACGACTAGTTCACCTCCGGTTGGAATACCGTTGCCTTTCTGCAACTTTGAAAGCAAAGGGCGGCGGCAATGACAATCATGCCGAATACCACCGTGTGGGCTCCACGCGCCGATCGCGCGTCCGAGCCGCGGACTCTTTCTGATCGACCCGCACGCCACACCCAGCGTGTTCACGAACAGCACGGCCCGCTACGCCGAACCGCCGCGGTCCCGCTGCCGGCTATCGGATTCGGTGAGGAGTAGAGCCATGTTCGAACGCTGTCACTCTCCCCACGAGATCGCACACCTGCTGCGCCATCAGTACGGGCTGCCGGTGCAACTGCTCGCCGGCCGGCCCATGATCACCACTGGCTCCATCCTCGGCGCCGTGGTGATGCCCCCTGAGTTGGGCGGCAAAGTCCTTGCCACGCTTGATCGCACCTTCACGGCCCCCGTGGTGGCCGACCCCGGCGAGCGCACCTGGACCTTCCTGGTCGCACCCCCCAGCCCGGCGAACCCGGTAGATATCTCCGTCCGCCGCCGCCTGGCCGGCTACCAGGTCACCGTCATCCCCAGCGGTCGCCACGTCCTGCTTCCCACCACCGATTCCCAGCTCGGCTGGCACTGGGCGGGTGAACCAGCCCCCGGCGTACTACGCATGCCACCCCGCTCGGCGGTCATCAACGCCGTCCACCAGGTGACCACCATGCCAGCCCCGGCCATCTGAATCCAACCGGCCGCGACCGGCTCCCACCCGAATCCCGGGTGGGGGATGCTCCTATGGATGTCAAGTGGTGATTTGGGCGGGTTCGGCGGTGATGAGCTGGTAGAGCTCGCGGGCGATGTAGCGTTTGAGGCAGCGGATGATTTCCTTCTTGGACATGCCTTCTTTGGTACGCCGTTCGGTGTAGGCGCGGGTGCGTGGGTCCCAGCGCAGTCGGCAGAGCGCGACGCGGTAGAGAGCGGCGTTGGCGTGGCGGTCACCGCCGCGGTTGAGGCGGTGGCGGTTGGTTTTGCCGGAGGAGGCGGGGATCGGGGCGACGCCGCAGAGCATGGCGAAAGCGGCCTCCGAGCGTAGCCGGTCGTGGTTCTCGCCCGCGGTGACCAGTAGTTGGCCGGCGGTGTCGGTGCCGATGCCGTTGGCGGCGACCAGTTTTGGGTTGATGGCGGCCACGAGCGGGTCCAGCAGTTCGTCCAGATCGGTGATCTCGATGGTGAGTTGCTGGTGGCGGCGGGCCAGCGAGTGTAGCGCGATCTTCGCGGCGGTGACCGGTGTCGCGGCGTCGGCGCGGTCGGGTCGTAGTCCGGCGCAGGTGGCGATCAGCTTGGTGACCGACAGTCCGCGCAGCCGCCCGCGGAGTTCGTCGGGGGCGGTGACGATCAATGCCTTGATCCGGCGTTGTGCATCCGCGCGCTGGTCGATCGCCGAGCGGCGGGCCACACGTAGGTTGCGGAGAGCTTCGATACGGCCGTCGCGTTGTTTCGGTGTGCCAGTGCGGTTTTCGGCCAGAGCGGTCTTCGCGGCGTGAATCGCGTCGATCGGATCGGACTTGCCCTGGAACCGGCGAGTCTTGCGGTCGGGACGATCCACCTCCACCATGTCGAGGCCATGACCGCGCAGAACATGGGCCAGGCCGGCACCGTAGACCCCGGTGCCCTCGACACCGACCCGGACCAGGCGCCCGAACCCTTGCATCCAGGCCAGCAACGCGGCGTAACCGGCCGAATCAGCGGGGAACTCGGCGGTGCCCAGCACCCGCCCGACCAGATCGGTCACCGCCGCGGTGTGAGTGTCCTGGTGGGTATCGACGCCACCGGCGACCTCGATCATGGTGGCGGGTTGGTGTGTAATGAAAGGCATAGTCGTCCTGTTGCTCATGTCAGTGGGGGGCAGGGCGGCACGCACCAGCCGGGCAACGTGGACAAGACAGAGATGGGGCCTGTGGCCAGGCTCCTATGAAGTCACAACGCCACACCCGGTGAGTGCACATGAGTACCTCCCGCCCGGGCCGACAGATCCCGTTGAGGACCCCGAGTCAGTCAGGCGGTGGGTCAGACCCCCGGCGGGAGGTACTCACCTACATCCTCTCTGTCAGTCGGCGAGGTCGTCCGCTGTCACCCCGCCGGCGATCCGCCAGGGCCGCATCGACTGTCGCGACGGTCCTCGACGTCCCAGGATCTCGGCCGCCTCGGCAAGTAGGTCATCCGCGGTCGGCAGGCCGGGTAGATATTGCTGTATAGCGGGGGTTTCTACTCATGCTCGGACGGGGTGCGCGCACGAGCATGGGGTTATGACTACATCTATCGATCCGGCGCTGATTTCGCGGTTGTCGGGAGAGTTTGCTGCATTGGGGACGCAGATGGGTGTGCTGGGGCGGGATCTGGAGTTGTTGCGGACACAGGTGACTGCGGGTTCGGTTGCGGCGCCGGGTGTTTTGACGACGGATTCCAGTGCTGGTGCCGAACCTGTGCGTGCGGAGGAATCCGCGCGGGTTCCGGAGCCGCCGTCGGGACCGGTCGCACCGAATTCGCCGCTGCCGGGTATGCGGCCACCTCATCCGCCGGTGCGGCGGAAACCGGCTGGGCCGCACACGCCGTGGTGGCAGCAGGAGGGGATGATCAGCCGAATTCTGGCGGTTGCCGGAGTGTGGGTGACGCTGATCGGTGTCGTGATGCTGCTGGTGCTTGCGGCGCAGGCAGGTCTGTTCGGGCGGGTGCCGAGAGTGATGGCTGGGGCGGTGTTCGCTGCGGTGTTGGTAGGTGTCGGGGTTCGGGTGTTCGGGCGCGCCGGTGGGCGAGTTGGTGGAATTGCGTTGGCTGCCACCGGTATTGCTGGTGCTTATCTGGATGTTGTTGCGGTGACGGCGATCTACGGGTGGCTGTATCCGGCGCTCGGACTTGCGGTGGCGCTGGCCGTGGCCGCGGGTGGGGTCGCGTTGGCGATGCAGTGGAAGTCGCAGCCGCTCGCGGTGCTTGTCGTCGCGGGTGCGGCGGTGTTGTCGCCGGTGGTGACGACCGAACTGGTGCTGCTGGCGTTCCTGATCGTGTTGCAGCTGGCGTGTGTGCCGGTGCAGTTGGTGCGGGACTGGCCATTCCTGCATGCAGTGCGCACGGTGCCCGCCGTGCTCGCGACGCTGTTGGCAATCGCCGTGGCCGCCTTCGACCCTCCGGCGCGGGACCAGGTGTACTGGCTGCTCACGGCCGCCATCGCTATTGCGCTGGTCGGACTGGTCGGGAGTGTCCTGGTCGTGCGTCGACGGCCTGGGGATATCACCGCCACGCTGGCTTTCGGACTGGCAACGGTGCCGCTGCTGGCCGTGCCGGTGCTATTCGAACGGCATTCCGGCGCTGTCATTTCGGCGGTGTTCGCGGCAGTGCTCTTGCTCGTGGCCTCGGCGCCGATGGCGCCGAAACTGCGTGAGCTGGTGCGGATTCCAGGCCATGTCGCGGTGGTCGCCGCTGTCACGGGTTCATTCGCGCTCTTGGAGGCGTGCATCGGAGTGACCGAGGTGCAGACGCTGCCGATCTCGCTGTTGCTGGTAACGATCGGCTACCACGGCGTGGCCGGACAGCAGCGGTCCCGGGTCATCGCTGGCATCGCGACGGCATTCGCGGCGCTCGGTGCGCTGGTGTACCTCGACACCGTGAATCCGGAAACGCTTGCTACCCAACGCTTCGCGGAATCGGTCCTGGGAATATCGACGGCATTGGGCGCGGTGCTCGCGTTGGCGGTCGTCGCGGTGGCCGTATGGTGCGTTCGCCGGCTTTCGGGCACGACCGGCACCACTGCATCGATCCTGTGGATCCCCGCGAGCGTGGTCGGCCTGTACGCGGTAACGGCCGCAACGGTGTCGATCGGTGTCGCCACCGGCCTGCCTGACGGCTTCGTCATCGGACACAGCGCTGCCACCATCCTGTGGATGGCGGCCGCCACCGCCGCACTGCTGTTCGGACTGCGTAACCTTTCCCGCTCCGCCGCGGTCGCCAAACTGGCACTCGGCTCCGGGCTCCTCGTCACCGCCGCGGCCCTGGCCAAACTGTTCCTCTTCGACCTCGCTACCCTCGACGGCCTGGTCCGAGTCGCCGCCTTTCTGATGGTCGGCATACTCCTGCTGGTAGCGGGCACCCGCTACGCCCGCGCCTTCGCCGAAGCCGGTGGGACGAAGCAAGATTCGGGCAACACCGCAGCCCACTGACCGAACGCGCGGCCGTACACCCGTTGCGCGGCCCGTCTTCGGTGCGTCTGGGCCGGAGGGGTGAACTTACTGTGCCGGAGGGATGTCGCTTGCCGGGGTGTACATCTGGACCTCGCGCGTCACGACCAGTGGCATCACCCGAGCAAGGCCGATCTCGCGGAAGTGGTCGGAGGCTCGGTGTGCGGCGAAAGCGGCGTCGTCGACGTACTTTTCGATGCTCACGTAGCGCTCGGGCTGTTCGACGGAGTGGAACAGGTCGTAGGACAGGCAGCCCGGTTCCGTGCGGCATGCCTCGGCCAATGCCTGGAGGGCGTGGCCGAATTCGTCGGCGTCTTCCGGACTCGACGAAACGTCGGCAATGACGAGCACATAGGAACTCACCGCACCCACCCTAGGCGAGGGCCGTGATTACTCCTGGTCCCGGCGGCGCAGCAGTTCATTGACACTGACGGTGCGGCCGTCGCCGCCATGATGGCGGCCTTCGTCGGGCTTGCCGGTGCGGCGGCGAGAGGAGCGCAGTTCGGCCATCCAGTTTTCGATGGTGCTGCGGCTGGTGTGCGGGCCGTTGTCGGGGTCGCCCGGTTCCGCCGGGGGCGGCTCCGGAGCGGCGTGATGGGTCGGCCGCTCGGGCGGCTCGGGCGGCTCGGGTGCGGACGAAGCCGGCGCGGACAAAGCCGGCGCGGACGGCGCGGGCGCCGGTGTGGCCGGGAGCGGCCGCGGCCGAATGGGCTCGATCGGCACCTGGACCGGAGGCATCGGCCTGGGCGTATTCGAGTCGGTCGGTGCGGTCGGTGCGGTCGGCGTGACTCGGGGTCGGGCCGGGGCGGGCGACGTCGGGTCGGGGGTCGGCAGGGGCGCGTTCGAATGGGACGGGGTAGCGCGCGGCCGCGTCGGGTCCTGCGACATGGGGGCGGGATTTGCCCGTGGCCGCGTCGGGTCGGGTGACGTGGGCGCGGTCCGGGGCGGCGCGGGCGCGACGCTGTCGATGCGCTGCGTTGGGGCCTCGGCTTCGATTTCCTGCACCGTGCGCGGACGGCGTGGCGACTTCGGAAGCTGGTGCCCCTCGGTCAGCGCGGGCATCTGCATGGTGACCGGGTCGGTGATCGGGGTGGTCTTGACCAGGTCGACGACCTCGCCGCCGCCGGGCCGCTCGTTGTCGAGGATGGGTTCGCCGAGACCGATCTTCTGCTGGACTTTCTTCATCCAGGCCGGCGCCCACCAGCAGTCGTCGCCGAGCAGCTTCATGGTCGCGGGCACCAGCAGCATGCGCAGGATGGTGGCGTCGATGAACAGCGCCGCGATCATGCCGTAGGCGATGTACTGCATCATCACCAGGTCCGAGAACGCGAACGCGCCGGTGACGACGAGCAGGATCAGCGCGGCGGCGGTGATGATGCGACCGGTGTGCGCCGTGCCGATGCGCACGGCCTCGGTAGTGGAAGCGCCCTGCGCGCGCGCCTCGACCATGCGCGACAAGAGGAAGACCTCATAGTCGGTGGATAGGCCATAGATGATCGCGATGATCAGCACCAGCACCGGCGACATGATCGGCTGCGGTGTGAAGTTCAGCAGGCCTGCGCCGTGCCCGTCGACGAAGATCCAGGTCAGAATGCCGAGCGTCGAACCCAACCCGAGCGCGCTCATCAGCGCGGCCTTGATCGGCAGCACCAGCGAACCGAAGGTCAGGAACATCAACAGCGTGGTTACCGTCAGAACCAGCGCGATCATCCACGGCATGCGCTGCAGCAGCGCGTCGATACTGTCCTTCTGGATGACGGGCTGGCCGCCGACGTACATCGTCACGTTGTCAGGGATGGCGATCGACCGCAGATATTCGATGGTCGGATCGGCGTTCTGCGAGTCCGAGAGCGTCGCGTTGGTGCGGTAGACATCGGGTTGCGTGTTCGATTTCGTCGGTACCTCGAAACTGCCTGCGAGGCCGGGTGCTTGGTTGGCTTCCTTCCACACCGTGCCGACCGCGGTGCTGTCGTTGGAGATGAACACCAGCTGGATCGGGTCGGATTTGCGCAGCGGGAAGATCTGGTCGAAGTTCGCCTGCGCCAGCCGAGTCGGGTTGTCCGGGGGCAGGTATCGCTCGTTGATGCCGCCGAAGGCGAGGTCCTTGACCGGAATGATCAGCAGTAGGAGGCCGATGCAGATCGGGATGGCGAGCTTGAGCGGGTGCTTCATCACCCATCGGGTGATCTGACCCCAGAACCCGTTCTCGATCTCTTCGGTGGTCTTGGTGGTGCGGAACCGCTTGAGCCCGAACATGTCCACGCGCGGGCCGAGGATGCTCAGCATCGCGGGCAGGATGGTGATGGCGGTGAGCGCCGCCAGCGACACGGTCGCGATGGTTCCGTAGGCCACGGATTTGAGGAAGCCCTGCGGGAACAGCAGCATGCCGCCGAGGCTGGCGATGATCATGGTCGCGGAGAACACCACGGTGCGGCCCGCGGTCATCACCGAGCGGCGCACGGCCGCGCGGGTGTCATAACCCTCGGCGAGTTCCTCTCGGAAACGACTGACTATGAATAGGCCGTAGTCGATGGCCAGGCCGAGGCCGATCATCGAGACAACGCCCGCGACAAACGAGTTCACCTCGGTGAACTTCGTCAGGAACATGATGATGCCGTTGGCGCCGATCACCGTCAGGCCGCCGACGACCAGGGGCAGTGCGGCGGCGACCAGGCCGCCGAAGATGAAGAACAGCAGTACCGCGACGGCGGGGATGGCCAGCATCTCCATCCGCTTCTGGTCGCTGGCGATGGTGTCGTTCAGCGTGCCTGCGACTGCTTGCAGGCCAGCCACCTGCACATCGACGCCCGGTATGTAGAAGGCGTCCTTTACATTCCGGAAGTTCCGCACCATGGCTGTGTCGTTGTCACCGACGATGGCGATGGAGGCGAAGGTGTGCTTCTTGTCCTTGGACCCGAAGATCGAGGGAGAGGCCGGTCCGGTATCCGTTTGCCAGTACGCCCCGTTGACCTTGCTGATCTCGTCCGGATATTTGCGCGGCAGACTGTTGAGATTGTCGAGGATCTTCTGCTTGAACTCTGGATCATCGATCGTCTTGCCGTCGGGTGCGGTGTACAGCACGATCACGTCGCTGGTGTGATCGCGTCCGAAGGCCTGATCCGAAATCTGCGCGGCCCGCGCGGATTCCGACGTAGGATCATCCCATCCGCTGGAGCTGAGGTGGTTCTCCAGGCCGAGGCCATTGGCGCCCAATCCCAGGAGTGCGGCCACCACCACGCCGATAACGGCGAAGCGCAACCGATAGACCAGAGCGCCCCAGCGTGTGAACACTAAGCGACTCCTTGTGCGGGGCGAGAGGTGAGCAGTGCCGACAGCGGCCGAAACGGTTGCAGCCAAGCACCCTCATCGGGCAGCGATTCGAGGCTCACCCGGGGCAGCGGTTCACGGAACACGCCCGGTATGTCCTCGAGGTCGATGAATTCGAGGGTATCCGAAGTGACGGCCCAACTCGCGTGCTCGCGGAAGCCGAGCACCTGAACGGGGATGCCACGGGCCGCGAGTTCTTCGAGCGGTTCGCGAAACGCCTGGCCGTCGGCGGAGGCGACCATGATGCCCGCCAGCCCGGCGCCGCGGCTGCGTAGCTCGATGTGCGCGAGCATGTCCGCGTCGACATCGGAGTCCTCGTCGATCTTGGGCTTCGCGAACACCGCATAGCCGACATTGCGCAGCGCCTCGACCCACGGACGGACCACATCGGCGGTGCCATTGGCGATATTGGTGAAGACGGTGGCTTCGGGTTCCACCCGGTAGGTGCCGCCTACCGATAGTTCGGCGGTGCGCGCGAGCAGCCAGCGGCCGAGAGCGTCGAAACGGGGCCGGTAGGCGGCCGTCGGGCGGCCGCCCAGAATCGCGCCCAGACCCATATCGAGATTCGGGGCGTCCCAGACGAGCAGGACCCGACGGACATCCGGCGCCGCGCTGCCGAGAATTTCCGGTCCGGTTCCATGCACCTCCCCGGCAACATCCACGACCTCGGAAGCCATCTCGCTGACGCTCATCATTCGATCTTCTCCCATATGAACTCGGTGATGGCGCTGCCAACGCGATGTGCCTTGCTTTCGAATTTGGTGACGGGCCGTTCGAAGCCGATCGGCGCGGTGTGCCGATGGTCCGCGCTGACCCCGCCTGTGGTCTCGTTCAGGCCGATGAGCTGGGGTTCTGCGGCGCCGACTTCGGCGATGCGCTCAGCGTAGTCGGCGTGATCGGTGGCGACATGCAACACGCCGCCCGGGCGCAGCCTGCTGGCGATGAGGGTGAAGGTGGTGGGCTGCAGCAGCCGCCGCTTGTGGTGTCTCGCCTTCGGCCACGGGTCCGGGAAGAAGACCCGGACGCCGGTCAGCGACTGCTCGGCAATCATGTTTTCCAGCACATCGACGGCGTCGCCGCGCAGCAGCCGGATGTTTTCGATGGTCTCCCGCTCGATCCGCTGCACCAGTTGGGCGAGGCCGGGCTTGTAGACCTCGATGCCGATCAGGTTCAGGTGCGGTTCGGCCTGTGCCATGGTGGCGGTGGCGGTGCCTGTGCCACAACCGATCTCGATGACGAGGGGGGCCTCACGACCGAACCAGGCAGCGGCGTCCAGCGGTTCGTCGACGACCTCGCGTCCGATGCGCGGCCAGGTGCGCTCCCAGGATTGCTGCTGGGTCGCGGTCAGGGCGCCGCGCCGCAAGCGGAAGCTCGTGACGCGGGGGTAGAGACGGGAGGCGGTGCCTCGTCGGCGTTCTTCGTCAGCCGGCGCCGGCGCTGTGGACGGCGGTTCCGGAACTGACTCGGCAGTGTGGTTCGCGGCGTCGTTCACGGCGTCCATTGTCCAGCATCGAATGATCAGCGCAGCAATCGACTGCGTGGTGGGCGTTGCGGCGGGGTTAGGCGGCGCGTACGCGGGGGATTCGGGACACCAGTGCGGTCTCCTGCGTGAGCGGTCGCCCGAGCGCGACCTTCGCCGCGGTCGTGACCATTTCCAGCAGACCGCGCAGTCCGGCCGGTGAGGCCGCGACCGACCAGACCGTGCGGTCGCCGACGTCGCTCACCGGTTGCCCGGCGAGGCGGTCGGCGAGCCAATCGAGGCTGATCGGCGTGGCGAGCGGCAGCAGCGAGAAGTGCTCGCTGAGTCGATCGCGGACATAGGTGACGGTGGCGCCGCCGCGTCGGTAGCGCTCCACCTGGGCGTCGATGCCGTCCATGTGGATGATCTGGTCGTGGATCGGTTGCACCACCAGCAGCGGGCAGGTCGGTGTCGCTTGGCCGAGGCGCAGGTCGTCGAGCATGGCCCGCAGTTCGGGGCTGCCGAGCACCTCGTCGATCGGGCGCGAGAGGTAGGTGCCGACGTCTTTCTTGGACAGGCCCACGATCGCCGCGAACGGCGTCGCATGTTCGACGCGTGCGATCAGACGGTGCCCCTCGGGACTCAGCTCGGCGTCGAATACGGCGCCGAGGGCGGGGTAGAGCCGCCGCAGCACCGAGATGACGATCGCGGGCAGGCCCGTGTAGCGGCCACCGTTGAGGCGGAGAAACACCCGGCCCGGGTCGCCGACCGGCGCACCGAGCACCGCGCCGACGATATTGATCTCCGGTGCGTACGTCGGCGCCATCTCGACCAGCCACGAACTGGCCATGCCGCCACCCGAATACCCCCACACCGCGACCTGGGTGTCGGGGCGCAGGCCGAGTGGCGTGAAGTTCAGTGCGGCGCGAATGCCGTCGAGCCCGCGATAGCCAGGTTCGCGTGGGGCGCCGAAGTTTCCGTGCGGGCCTTCGTGGTCGGCGATGGTCACCGCCCAGCCGCGGCGCAGTGCGTTCGCGACGAGCAACCACTCGAGTTGGGTGACCGAGCCGATCGCGTGCGAGCCGCGGCGCAAAGCGTAGGAGGGCGAACACCTCTCGGCGACCGAGTCCATCGCGGTCTGAAATGCCAGCAGCGGGCGGTCTTCGCTGGGGTCGGCGCCCTGCGGCAGCAGCACCGTGGTGATCGCGACCTCCGGTGTGCCGTGCATATCGCTGCTGCGGTACAGCAGCTGCCACGCCGAAACCTTTTGCGACACAACGCCGAGCAGGGCGAGATCGACCTTGCGGCTGCGCAGGAGGGTGCCTGCCGGCTTGGCGGCGAATCCCTTCGGCGGGCGGAGGAACGGATCGTTGCTCGGCAGCAGTGGCATGCGGTCGATCCCCTGGTTCGGATCCGGGCCGACAACGCTGATGACGTCGACGGTCATCCCAACCTCCTCGTCGAGCCCCGCCCATGGGTTGAACTCGTGTCCGTCGGCCGACTCTCCACTATCGAAAAGCGAAGCTGCGCACCGACTATGGTGCCGACCATTACTGCAGAGTAAGTCACCGGCTGTATGTCTGTGAACTCCACGGTCATGCCCGTGGCACGGCACTAGACTGCCCGCATGAGCGGACCGACAGTGTTCATCACCGGTGCGGCGGCCGGTATCGGCCGGGCGACAGCGCTGCTTTTCGCTGCGCACGGGTATCGCGTCGGCGCCTACGACGTCGACGAAGTGGGCCTGACCAGGCTCGCTGGGGACATTACCGGCTCGGGTGGCAGTGTCCACACCAGCGTATTGGATGTGACCAACAACACGCAGTGGGCCGAACGGCTCGCGGAGTTCCACGCCGACGCGGGCCGGTTGGACATCCTGATCAACAACGCGGGCATCCTGCGCGCGGGCCCGTTCGAATCCATCCAACTTGCGACGCATCAGGCGATCGTCGACGTCAATCTCGGCGGCGTCATCAACGGCATCCACGAGGCGTTTCCATTTCTCCGGGACACGCCTGGCGCGCAGGTGGTGAATCTGTGTTCGGCGTCGGCGATCTACGGCCAGCCCGAGCTCGCCAGCTATGGCGCGACCAAGTCGGCGGTCAAAAGCCTCACGGAGGCACTGGATCTCGAATGGGAGCGGCACGACATCCGGGTCATCGCGGTGTGGCCGCTGTTCGTGGCCACCGCGATGGTAGAGGGCGTCGAGACGGCATCGACCAAGTCGCTCGGTGTGCGGCTCACCGCCGAGGACGTCGCAACGGGGATCTGGGATGCCACCCGCAAGCGCGGACGGCTGCCAAAGGTGCACTACGAAATCGGCACGCAGGCAAAGGTGCTCGCGACCGTAGCCAAGTACGCGCCGAACTGGGCGGTGCGCACCGGGAGCAAATACTTCAGCGGCAGCTGAGCGGTCAACGCCGTCTTCCGGGCCGGCGTCTGACAGAATTGCGCACCGTAAAGGGGGTGTGCAGCTATGTCAACAGCCACCGAATCCGATGGGCCGATGAGCGAGCGGAGCGAGCGAACATGAACACAGCTCCCCCGGAGTGCGGCGGAACCGAGCGCCACCGAGGTGGAGGCGCGATCCGACCGGGCAGACCCGCGCGTGAGTTCGACCAACTCGACCATCTGATTGCCATGTTGCGCGCCGGGGGCGGCAGTGACCCGAGGATCTCGGGCCAGGTCGGCGCGGTCGTGGCGCAGTGGCGTAGGCCGCCGCGCATCCAGGTGACCGGTCGCACGCATTCCGGCCGCAGCACCGTGTTGCACGCGTTGGCGCTGATGTCCGCGGTGGAGACCGGGCCGGTGGACGAGCCGGGCCTGCCCGACCCGGAACTCGACGCCGACATCGTGGTCTACGTGCTGTCCGGCGCACCACTGCCTGCCGACCGCCGGGTGCTCGGTGCATTACCACCGGAGCGGACCGTCGCGGTGTTGAACAAAGCCGACGCGATCGGGTCGCGTTGGGGCGATGCGGTGGTCGCCGCCGAGCAATACAGCAGGGAGCTGGGCATTCTCACGCTGCCGGTAGTCGCCTCGCTGGCGGTGCGCACCAGGGCTGGTGTGGTGACCGATGCCGACCTGGAGACATTGCGCAGGCTGGCCGCCACAGCGGACCCCACGCTCACACTGTCGCCCGACCTGTTCACCTCGCCCTCGGCCGGACCGGACGTCGCCGAACGCGAGCAACTGCTGCACCGCTGGGATCTCTACGGCGTGAGCTGCGCACTCATCGCGCTGCGCCACGATCCGGAGCTCGCCCCGCATGCGCTGTTACAGATACTGCACGCGGCGAGCGGTATCGATGCGCTGCACGGCCTGCTGCACCGCCGCTACGAGCAGGTCTCGGCGCTGCGCGGCGGCGAACTCCTCGACGAGGTGGCGCGCCTGGCCGCACGCGCGATCCCCGGTGACGGCGGCAATGCCCGAGACGTTCTAGAGGACTACCTCTTCGGCGACGACGCGCTGTGGCTGGGTCTGTGTGCCGGATTGGCCTGCCCCGACGTTTCCCATCTGGCCGCCGGATATCCGTCCCCGGCACCCGACGACGCCGACGACGCCATGGCCAGGGCCGCGCGCTGGCGGGCGGTCATCTGCAGCGATATGTCGCCCGCGGCCCGCCGCGCCGCCCTGCGCGTGCACAACGGCTACGTCCGGCTATGGGAGCGGATGAGCAGTGCCGGACTCTGATCAGCCGGACGCGGCGTCGCCCACGCCGGACGCGGCGCCGCCCACGCCGGACGCGGCGCCGCCCACGCCGGACACGGCGCCGCCCACGCCGGACATGGCGCCGCTGACGTCCGCTCCTTCCGTACCGCCGCTCGGTTCGACGCGTACGCCCCACGCGACTGCGCACCTGCCGGGGTCGGCGTCCGCCGCGGCGCCGCTGACACCGGATGTCGAGGCGGTGGTGGCGCGGTGGAACCCGCAGGGCATGGCCTTGATGCGAGCCGTGCTCAGCACGGGAGCGGCGTCGGCGGTGACGCTGATCGGGCCCGATGACGCCAACACCACTCTGCTGCGTACGGAACTGGCCCGGTTCGAGCCGCGCGTCGATCTGTCCGATCCGGTGGCCGACGGGAGTGCGGCGGTGGAAACCACCTCGCCGTCGGGGGCCGCGCCTGCCGCTGTCGCGCTGATCCTGCTCGACGCGGGCAGCACGCTCGGCTCCGACACCCTGCGGCTGGTGCATCGGCTGCGCGCCGACGGCACCCGAATTCTGCTCGCTATGAACGGCATTCACGCCTACCAGGACTGGCGCTCGGTTCGCGCGCACAATCTCGAACTGCTCGCCGCGCAGGGCGCCGCGGATCTGGACATCGTGCCGTTCTCGGCGCGGCTTGCGGTGGCGGCCAGGGCCGGCGGCGACGCGAGCCTGCTGGATCGCTCGGGGCTGACCGCGCTGCACGCCGAACTGGCCGCGGCGACCGCGGGCGCCGAAGCCGCGGGCGATGGCAGGCTCGCGGCCGTCACCACCCGCGTGCTGGCCGAAACGCGCCAGCGAGTGGTGGATCAGGTGGCGGCCCTGCGCTCCGGCACCGAGCTCGCGCGAACGCGGGAGGAACGGGCCACCCTGCTGGCCGGACGCGATGGCGGGCGAGCCACTGGCCTGTCGACGCTGCGCGGTCAGCTGCACTTGGCTCGCGTCGACCTGATGACCGACGTCGGCGCCCAGGTCCGGGCGCTGCACACCGCCGCCCGCGGCGAACTCGATCGACTCCGCCCGTCCCGGCTCGGCGACTACCCGGAACGGTTGCAGCAGGCGGTCACCGAGTTGACCGGCGTCGCCGACGCCAAGATCGAGCATCGCCTCGCCGACCTCGCCATGCGGATCGACGTCTCCAACGGCGAGCACGGCATGCCGCCACGGCGGCGCGATCCCGCACCTCGGGTCGGCCCGGATCCGGAACCACGGCACCGGGGTGTCGAAGATCACCTCATGATCGCGCTGGGCGCCTCGGCCGGTGTCGGCCTCGGTCGACTGCTGGTGTCACCGCTCGCATTGGTGCCCGCGCTGGACTTTGCGAGCGTGCCCGTGACGCTGTTGCTCGGCGCGGGCGCAGCGGGCTGGGTGGTGCGTGCGCGCGGGCAGATGGCCGACCGCGCGCACGTCAGGCAGTGGGTGTCCGACGCGCTGGTCAATGTGAAAGCCCAGTTAGAGCAGCGGGTGGCCACCGCGCTTGTGGAATCGGAGACCGCGCTGGCCGATCGCGTCGTGCGCGCGAGCACCGCGCGAATGGTCGAAACGGATCGGCGGGTGGCCGAATTGGAGGCGCGGCTGCGCCGGACCGCGGCCGAGCAGCCGGGTCAGCTCGCGGCTTGCGAACGCGACATCGAGATCATCGAGCGGCGGATTTCGTCGGTCTAATCGGGGTAACCAGTGGGTACTTGATTGGGAGCCCCGATTCCGTACCCGTCGTCACATCGCGTTAACCTCTTATCAGGAACCTGGGCGTCCGCTTCGTCCGTGTACGCCGTCCAGCCATGGCGCGCTTTCTACTGGTCGTAGCGGGTGCCATCCCGCCAACGGTGGCGCTCGGTGTGTTCGCGCTGGTCATGGGCCTATAGGCCAGGCGGAAACACCTAGAACCGCCCATCTCAGGAGAGTTTTCATGACCTCAGCGACCATTCCTGGTCTTCGTGGATCCGACGGCAAAACGCCGACCGAGCACAGCGAACTACTCGCCTGGGTACAGGAAGTCGCAGAACTCACTCAGCCGGAGCGAGTGGTCTGGGCGGACGGTTCCGATGAGGAATGGGACCGACTGACCAACCAGTTGGTCGCGGCGGGCACGTTCAGGCGGCTCGACGAGAAGAAGAAGCCGAATTCCTTCCTCGCTCTCTCCGATCCTTCCGACGTGGCTCGAGTCGAGTCGCGCACCTACATCTGTTCGAAGACCGAGGCCGATGCGGGCCCGACCAACAACTGGGTCGACCCCGCCGAGATGCGCGCCACCATGACCGAGCTGTACCGCGGCTCGATGAAGGGCCGCACCATGTATGTGGTGCCGTTCTGCATGGGCCCGCTCGGTGCCGAGGACCCCAAGCTCGGTGTGGAGATCACCGACTCCGAGTACGTCGTCGTGTCGATGCGCGTGATGACCCGGATGGGCGACGCCGCGCTGGACAAGATGGGCATCGACAAGCCGTTCGTGAAGGCGCTGCACTCCGTTGGCGCGCCGCTGGCCGAGGGCCAGGCCGATGTGCCGTGGCCGTGCAACGACACCAAGTACATCACCCACTTCCCCGAGGACCGCGAGATCTGGAGCTACGGCTCCGGCTACGGCGGCAACGCGCTGCTCGGTAAGAAGTGCTACTCGTTGCGCATCGCGTCGGCCATGGCCCATGACGAGGGCTGGCTGGCCGAGCACATGCTGATCCTCAAGCTGATCTCCCCGGAGAACAAGGCCTACTACGTCGCCGCGGCCTTCCCGAGCGCCTGCGGCAAGACCAACCTCGCGATGATCCAGCCGACGGTTCCCGGCTGGCGCGCGGAGACCCTGGGCGACGACATCGCCTGGATGCGTTTCGGCAAGGACGGCCGCCTGTACGCGGTGAACCCGGAGTACGGGTTCTTCGGCGTCGCGCCCGGCACCAACCACAGCTCCAATCCCAACGCCATGGCCACCATGGCCGCGGGCAACACCGTCTACACCAACGTCGCGTTGACCGACAACAATGACGTCTGGTGGGAGGGCCTGGAGGGCGAGCCCGATCACCTGATCGACTGGAAGGGCAACGACTGGTACCTCCGGGAGACCGAAACCCTTGCCGCGCACCCGAACTCGCGTTACTGCGCGCCGATGTCGCAGTGCCCGATCCTGGCCCCAGAGTGGGACGACCCGAAGGGCGTGCCGATCTCGGCGATCCTGTTCGGCGGACGCCGCAAGACCACGGTTCCGCTGGTGACCGAGTCCTTCGATTGGCAGCACGGCGTTTTCATGGGCGCCACCCTGTCCTCGGAGCAGACCGCCGCGGCCGAGGGCAAGGTCGGCACCGTGCGCCGCGACCCGATGGCCATGATCCCGTTCATCGGCTACCACGTCGGTGACTACCTGAACCACTGGATCAACGTGGGCAAGAACGCCGACGCGAACAAGCTGCCGAAGATCTTCTACGTCAACTGGTTCCGTCGCGGCGCCGACGGTCGCTTCCTGTGGCCAGGATTCGGCGAGAACTCCCGCGTGCTGGAGTGGATCGTCGGTCGCATCGAAGGCATCGCGGGCGCCGAGAGCACCGTGATCGGCAACGTGCCGTCCGCCGCGCAGATCGACCTGGACGGCCTGAACGTCGACGCCGACGATGTCGACGAGGCGCTGAAGGTCGATGCGGACGATTGGCGCAAGGAGATTCCGCTCATCGAGGAGTGGTTCGAGTTCGTCGGCGACAAGCTCCCTTCGGGCGTCCGCGACGAGTTCGAGGCCCTGAAAGAGCGCCTGGGCTCTATCTGATTGCAGCGCCTGCGGCGCTGCGTGTTCGCGGCCCCATGATGGCTCGCGTCCGAGCGGCCGAGACTCGCGACTGCGTCGCATGCGCTTCGGCCACTCGGACGCGAGCCGGGCCGCGAACGGGCGCTCGTAAGACTCGCGCCGCAGTAGGTCGCAGTGTTCGTGACACGCCCGCACCATCTTTCGGATGGTGCGGGCGGTTTCGTTTGTCCGGCAGGGTTATTCCGACGAGAGGTCGAACGGTCGCGGTGTGCGATCGTGGTCGCGCTTTCGGTCGTGATGGCGATTCCGGTTGCCCGAGAAAGTCGCGGGCCGATACCGGCACCGGGTTTTTCTCGGGCCGCATTTCGGGATAACTCGCTGGGTTTGCCCGAAAGTGGCTATGCTTTGCCTGTTCTCCGTCTCACGGCTGTCTGACTGAACTACTTCCCTTATCGACTCGTGGCTGCGCGATGTCCGCGGCAAACGATGAGATCGAAGCGCGAGAGGTGGTTGGAGCATGACCGATCTGGAAATCGTGCGGCCCGTTCCCCAGGTTGCCGGAATCGAGCTGGCGACCGCGAGCACGCCGCTACGGCGCGCCGCGGGTCGACTGCAGGCGGTACTACCCCCGGGCTGGCGGGTCGACATCGTCGACGCGCCGGGGCACGATCGCCAGCCCGTCCTGCGGGTGGTTATGCCAGGGAGGTGACTACCCCGTCCAGCCCAGCGGCATGAGCAGGGACTTCTGCTCGCAGAACGCGTCGAGACCCTCGGGACCATTCTCCCGGCCGAGGCCGGAATTCTTGTACCCGCCGAAGGGCGAGCCGGGATCGAACGCATACCAATTGATCGCGTAGGTGCCGGTGCGCACCCGCGCGGCGATCTCGGCGCCGTGCTCGATATCGCTGGTCCAGACCGATCCGGCCAGGCCGTAGACGGAATCGTTGGCGATGGCCACCGCCTCGTCCTCGGTCTCGTAGGGGATCACCGACAGCACCGGGCCGAAGATTTCTTCCTGCGCGATGGTCGAGGAGTTGTCCACGTCGGCGAAGATCGTCGGCTCGACGAACCAGCCGCGATCCAGATCGGCGGGTCGGCCGCCGCCGAGCACCAGCCGCGCGCCCTCCGCCTTGCCCTTGGCGATGTAGCCCTCGACGCGTTCGCGCTGGCGCTCCGAAATCAGCGGGCCCAGCGTCACTGTCGGGTCGTTGGGGTCGCCGACCTTCATGGTGCGCACGTGCCCGACCAGTGCATCGAGGATTTCCGCATACCGGCTGCGCGGTGCGAGGATCCGGGTCTGCGCGACGCAACCCTGGCCGCTGTTCATCAGACCGGAGAAGGCGAGTACGGGGATGTTCGCGGCGACGTCCATGTCCGGCAACAGGATCGCCGCGGATTTGCCGCCGAGCTCGAGCGACACGCTCTTGAGCTGACCGGCCGCAATCGCGCCGATCTTGCGGCCGACCGCGGTGCTGCCGGTGAAGGTGATCTTGTCGACGTCTGGATGCGAGACCAGGTACTCGGCGGCCTCCGCGTCGGCGGGCAGCACAGAGAGCACGCCTTCGGGCAGACCGGCTTCGGTGAAGATGTCGGCGATCTTGTTGGCGGTCAGCGGGGTCAGCGGGGCGGGCTTGAGCACCACCGTGCAGCCGGCGAGCAACGCCGGGGCGAGCTTGTTGGCCGCCAGGAAAAGCGGGACGTTCCATGCGGTTACGGCGGCGACGACACCGCGGGGTTCGCGGGAGACGCGGGAGGTGCCGAACACTCCGGTGCGGGTTTCGTTCCAGGGAAAGGATTTTGCGAGCGCGGCGTACGCATCGAGCGCGGCAACCGCGGGGATCTGGTTGAGCGTCATGGCGATCATCGCCGGTGCGCCCATCTCCGCGGTGAGCGTCGCGAGCAGGTCGGCCGAGCGTTCCTCGATCAGGCGCGCGGCGCGGGTGAGTACCTGGGCGCGTTCCTCCGGCGGGGTGTGTGGCCACGGGCCGGAGTCGAAGGCGCGGCGGGCTGCGGCAACCGCGGCGTCGACGTCGTCGCGAACGACCACCGGGACGCTGCCCACGGTCTCGACCGTGGCAGGCGAGATGACCTGGAGGCGCTCGGTGCTGGCTGGCGCGGTCCAACGGCCGCCGATGAACAAGCTGTCGTAATGCATGAGAACACGTTACAGTTTCGTGGGCTCCTTTGTCTGTAACCTGTTCCAGTTATATGTCCTGCCATAGCTCTGAACAGGGTGAATTCCAACCTGTTGGTTCGTTTTTTCAGAGAACGCACTATTGCGTTCTGTTGCTGCGAAGAGCATGCTGTTGCTACTGATCAGCTCGCTCGATTCATGAACCGATGGCGTAATTGGGGAGTTAGAGTCATGGCGGTGCAAGTGATCGGCTGGTCCCTGATGACGAGCGACCAGACCGAGCATCAAGCTAAAAGCGTAGGCGCGGGGGGATGGGTCGTCTCCTTCCTGCCGGGCCGGACGCTGACAATCGAGCAAGCCACCGCGGCCATGCAGGCTGCCGAGGCGGTCGCGGCCGTAGGGATGCTGGCAGACCTACTCGCACTCACCACCCTGGAGACCGTCGGTCTGGCCATTCAGGAATCGTCGTGGCTGGAGTCGTCGTACGGAACGTGCGCCAGGCGCAGCTGGCGGCGGGGCTGGCTGGAAAGACAGCCCTAGCGCGACTTGGTGGCTACCACCATGAGGTTGCTCACCAGAAACTCGCGCAGCACGGGGATCCGGACAAGCCACCACGCCCAGCGCGGGTGGTAACGCGGGAAGGCGACTCGCACATCGGCGGAAGTGTGTGCCGCCCAACGTAATCCGTCCGCGGCCGTGACGGCGAACATCGATGCGCCGAACCGGTTCTTCGGTTCCCGACCCTGCTTGCGTCGATACCGGCGCGCGGCATACTCCCCGCTCAGGTAGTGCCACGGCCCGGTCTCGTGCCCGCCGAACGGCCCGAGCCAGACCGTGTACGACAGCACGATCAGCCCGCCCGGGCGCGTCACCCGCACCATCTCATCGGCCATCACCCACGGCTGCGGCACATGCTCGGCGACATTCGACGAGAAACAGATATCCACCGCATCGTCCCGAAACGGCAGCGCCATCCCCGACCCACGCACCGCGCCCGGTACCGAAAGCCCGGCGGCGTGCATCTCCGAGGGATCCGGCTCCACCGGGATGTACCGCGCACCGGTGCCTGCGAACTCGTCGGCAAAGTAGCCAGGGCCGCCACCCACATCGAGAATCGTCGCGCCCTCGAGCCCGCGCCCGGTGATGTCGGCGTAGAAGTCACTGATCATCGCCGCACTATCGGCGGCCAGAACGCCATAGAAGAGCGCCGGATCGGTCTGCTCGAACCGAAAACTGCCGAGCAACCGCATCGACCGCCGCAGCGTCGCCCGCCGCGCAAACCGGGACAACGCTCGCCGCCCCAACCGCGGCGCACCAACCCCCGCGTCCGCGACCGGCGTACTTTCAGCTCTCAGCACGGCGCCGAGTCTCGCATAACCCCGGCAACTCACCGACGCCCCCGCCCACCATCCCCGGCGATGGGTTGCTGCGCGACATGCATTTGGCCGCGTGGCGACATCGAGGCAGCCATCGACTGGCGTTGTGTCCCGGAGTGCGATCTGGCTGCCTGACGAGCGGCGGAGGGTTTCATGGTCTGAGCCGATGTGCTGAGCGGGCTGCCATCGGCAGTGGCCCGAGGCGAGAATTATGTGCCGAGCGGCACCCGGCTGGGATGCAGGTCGATAACGGTTCTCCGTGGTAACGCTCATTCGGGTGTCGGGCACCTGTGGGAATTGCGGTGTCCAGTGGGTCGGTGTCGGCGCTGCATTGCTGGTGGTGTGCGAGAACCGGGCCGGTGGCGGCTTGCTGGACGGGTGCGCAGGTTAGGGTGTTGGGCGATATCCGACGTCCCCGATCGGGACCTACCGACCGAGAGAAGCTTCACCGTGCGCGAAGTCCTCATGCTGTGCTGGCGTGACACCGGGCACCCGCAGGGTGGCGGCAGCGAACGGTACCTGGAGCAGGTGGGTGCCCAGCTTGCCGCACGCGGGGTCAAGGTGACCCTGCGGACCGCCCGTTACCCGGGTGCGCACAAGCGTGAGCGGATCGACGGCATCGACATCAGTCGCGCCGGCGGGCGCTACTCCGTATATCCGCGGGCGTTGGCCGCCATTGCCCTCGGCAGGATCGGTATCGGGCCGCTGCGCGGGGTGCGACCCGACGCGGTGATCGACACGCAGAACGGCATCCCGTTCTTCGCGGGCGCCGCGACAAAGGCGCCGTCCGTCGTGCTGGTGCATCACGGCCATCGCGAACAGTGGCCGGTTGCCGGTTGCCTGGTCGGCCGGATCGGCTGGTGGATCGAATCGCGACTATCGCCGCGGGCCCACCGCCGCAACCAGTACCTGACCGTCTCGCTGCCCTCGGCCGAGGAACTGGCCACCCTCGGGGTGGACCGTTCGCGGATCGCGGTGGTCCGCAACGGCGCCGAGCCCGTCCCCGCCGACGCGCCCACCGGCGCCGCAGCGCTGCGCACGCCGGACCCGCGGATCGTGGTGCTGTCCCGGCTGGTGCCGCACAAGCAGATCGAGGACGCATTGGCCGTGGTCGCGCGGTTGCGAACCCGGATCCCCGGCCTGCGCCTCGACGTGATCGGCGACGGCTGGTGGGCCGACAACCTGAAGACCACCGCTCACGACCTCGCCATCTCCGACGCCGTCGCCTTCCACGGCCACGTCGATGAACGCCGCAAGCACGAACTGCTCGCCCGAGCCTGGGTACACGTGCTGCCCTCCCGCAAGGAAGGCTGGGGCCTCGCCGTCATCGAGGCCGCCCAACACGGCGTACCAACCATCGGCTACCGCAGCTCCCGCGGCCTCACCGATTCCATCGTCGACGGCGTCACCGGCGTCCTGGTCGACGACGTCACGCAACTGGCCGACTCCGTCGCCGACCTACTCGGCGACCCCGAAGCCCGCACCGTCATGGGCGAAAAAGCCCGAGCCCGCGCCCACGAATTCTCCTGGGAACAAACCGGAAACGGCGTCTACCAAGTCCTCTCCGCCGCCTCCCAAGGCCACCACACCTCCGGCCTCCTCCCACCCTCCCCCTAACCGGCCAGAGCTGCACATGACTGCCGCGACACGCCGCATTCGGCCGCGTTGGGGTTGAGTGGCTATCTCGTCGGTTGTCGGGGTGACAGGGCTGCGATCAGTAGGCCGCCTACGAGGAGTGCGGCCCACACGAGGTGGGCGGCGTAGGTGAGTAGGCGGTGCGCTGGCTGTGCATCGTTGCGGTGGTCGGTTGCGCCGGGGACTCGGTACAGGGTTAGTTGGGGGTCGTTGTAGACCGGATCGAGTTGGGCGAGGGCGGTTTTGGACTCGCCGAGTGGGCCGGGAGTGGTGCGCTCTACCAGTACCCAGCCGACTCCGAGGTCGGCCAGCTTCTGGGCCGAACCACCTTGCAGTAGAAGGCTTTCCACCTCTCGCGCCCGTTTGCCCTCACCGGCTATGGAGTGGCCGTCCACCGAAAGCCGGCCGGTTTGCAAGACATCATTGGGCAGCATGCGCGGCGCGGGATCCAACACCGGTGCCCGGCCACTGTAGGGAAACTTGCGGAACATCCCGCCGGGAAGAACGGCGACATCGCCCGGTCCGTCGATGCGCTCGGCGACCCGCTGCCAGCTGACCGGATAGTGCACCGGCCGCACCGCACCGCCTACGCCCCACGCAAGGTCGAACTGCGGCAGCACTAGCAGTGCGATGAAAACCGTTGCAGTGAGCGACATCAGGGCCGTGGTCGCACCACCACGCCGCTGTCGATGGGTAGCCGCATCGTTGCGCTGCCCCGCGGTTATCGGTGTAGCGGCCGTGCGCGCCCGCTCATCCGGCAGATCGGAATCAGCCTGTAGCGCTACCGAGTCAACCGTGGAATCGATTCTTGTGGACAACCGGCTGGCGACAACCCCACATCCGGCTGCGGCACACAACGCATAGGCAGGCATAGCCAACGCCACGTACTTCTGCGTGTCACGCAGCAGCCCCGCCCCAGGCACCCGAGCGACCAGCCACTCCATCACATCCATACCCGACGCCGTCGCCCCCAGCGCGGGCAGCACGACAGCGACGACGGCAAGGATGAGCAGCCTCCGTCGGATATCGAGTCTGGCTCGATCGATCGTGTCGGTAGCCGTGGAGCTCATGACGGCGTTGATGGGTGAAGGAATGGTGCTTGCGGCAGTGTCGTCAGCAGGGGCGGTCTCCGTATCGGTTCCGGCGGGGATGACGCGGGTGGTCGCGGCGACTGCGCGGATGCCCGTTGCCACGAGGGCCAGCAGGAGAATGGTTGCGGCGAGGGCGAGCAGGGTGGTGCGGGAGTCAGGGACGGCGTCGGAGTTCCAGATTCCGCCCAGTCCGGCAAGGCTGCCGAGGGTGCCGAGCCCGGGTTCGGCGCGGGCGGCGAAGGCGGCAATCCCGGCTGGGTCCGAGGTGTCGGCGCCCGCGCCGGACAGCACCGTTGCCGTCAACCACGGTGCCGATGCAACCAGCAGGAGTATCAGCGTTCCGAGGATGTTTCGGCGGCCGACGAGGACCAAAGCCGTACAGCCTGCCAACAGTGCACCGGTCGGCGTAAGCCCTGCTGCAGCAAGGCATCCGGCCAACGCGGCCCAGGTGCCCGCCCTACGGGAAGAGGTAGATGCCCGTAATCGGTAGGCCGCCAATGCCGTCCATGGCAGTGCTGCGTATCCGGCCAGCAGGCTCCAATGGCCTTGTAGCAGACGCTCTGCCACATATGGATTCCACAGTGCGACTGTGGTGGCGACCAGTTGCGGGCCGAGCGATACCCGAAGCAGTTCGCGCGCCAGCACCGCAGCGCCGTATCCAGCTGCCCACAACGCGGCGAGCAGGATCGCCTTGACTATCAGCCCGCCATCGATGACCGGGGACAGCGCGGCAAGGAGCCCGTCCTGCGGCACGGCCCGCGGGGCGGCATCGCCGAGCCCGAGCGCCGAGTCGGTCAGATAGGAGCGCGGCGTACTCACCGCATCGCGCAACAGCAGATACCCGGACCCGAGCAGTGGACCCGCGATGAGCAGCGTCAGCACCGCGCTGTACCCGACCGGGACAAACCTCACCCATCGGTCGCGCCGAGCCTGCCCGCCGTCACTCACGTTTGTCGACCCTACGTCCCGATCCCGAAGCCACCCTCCGCCCGCCCTGCCACCGCAGCCGTCGGTCGGGCGCGGCCTGTCGTTGCTTGTCGTGCCGCTGAGGCACCTTGCTGTCTATCCGGTCCGTCGCACGCAATGGTGCTGCGTACTCGCTGATCGGGTGACCACGGCCGGACTGGCAAATCGTGACGATTCGATTGTCGCAGCGCTGGAAGCCCGGCGCGCGGGATGTGGATGGTGTGGTGGGTCGCAGGCGGATAGCGCGATTGGTCTGGATGGGTGTGGTGTTGATCGAGTTGAGGGGGCGGCGCTGGGTGCGGGCGGGGCGGGGCGGAGTTGATGGGGGTGAGGTGGGACTATGGCTCGGTGCCTGACGCCCGTCGCCTTCCTGTTGTGGCGGATCTGACGTTGGTGACGGCGGGGGCGATGACCGCCAATGTGGCGGGGTATTTGCTGCAGTTGCTGGCGGGGCGGTGGCTTGGGGTTGCCGGGTACAGCGAGTTTGCGAGTTTGCTTGCGGTGCAGTTGCTGTGTGCGGTGCCCGCTTTGGCGTTGCAGAACGTGGTGGCCAGGGAGTTGGTTCGGGGGGCAAGTGTTGCCGCGCTGCGGGGGTTGCAGCGGCGGTGTGCGGTGATTGTCGCTGTTGTCGCGGCGGTGTTGGTGCCGTTGGTGACGGTTGCGCTGAACGTGGGGGTGGTGGCGTGTGCGGGCGCGCTCGGGGCGGCGCCTGCGTTGGTGGTACTTTCCGGTGAGCAAGGAATTCTGCAGGGCGGCAGGCGGTTTCGGGCGCTGACGGTGGTGCTCGGTGCGGCTGGAGTAGTGCGGGTTGCCCCTGCGCTCGCGGTGCTCGCAGTGGCTGGGAGCGCGGCTCCCGCGCTGTGGGCGGCGGCGATCGGGATCGCTGCCGCCGCAGTCTTCGCTCGGTGCGTTGCTGGGTCAGCCGTCCCGCGGGTGCGATCCGATCTCGGTGCTTCTGGTGCTTCTGGTGCTTCTGGTGCTTCTGGTGCTGCCGCTCCCGGTGTCCGTGGATCCGCTGGGTTCGGTAGGTCCGATGCCGGTGTATCCGATGGCTCTGGTACCGGTGGGACCCGGGCATTCGACGACACCGACCCATGCGATGACACCGACGCATCCGACGACACCGACGCATCCGGCGGCACACTCGCATCCGACGACACCGACGCATCCGACGGCACACTCGCATCCGGCGGCACACTCGCAGCCGACGACACCGACGCATCCGGCGGCACACTCGCATCCGGCGGCACACTCGCAGCCGACGACACACTCGCATGCGACGGCACACTCGCAGCCGACGAAACCGATGCAGCCAACCAAGCCTCTACGTTCGTCGGCGTACTCCCCGTCCTCCGGGCCGCACAGGTACAGGCGGCACTGATGGCCTTGTCGTCGGCCGACTTGATCGTCGCCCGAATCGTCCTGGACAAGGAAGACGCGAGCCGATATGCCCTCGGCACCATCGCCGCGAAGATCGCCTTCTGGCTCCCCCAGGCGGTCGGTGTCGTGTTGTATCCGCGCATGGCCCAGCCGACGCAATCGGCGCGCGCCATCCGGGACGCGCTCGCGGTGTTGTCCGGTGTCGGGGTGGTTGGCGTACTCGGCGCTGTGGTCGCGGCACCGCTCGCACCGCTGTTCGCCGGCAAGGATTACGCGCCGATCGAGGGACTGCTGTGGGTCTTTGCGCTGCAGGGCGCCATCCTCGCGGTACTGCAAGGCGCCTTGCTGTCGGCGATAGCGGTAGACCGCACCGCCCTCGCCGCCGTGACCTGGCTGGGTCTGGCGGTCGAGATCACGCTCATGCTGTCGTTCGCCCGCTCTGTCCCAGCCCTGATCACCACCGCTGCTTCCGTCGCCGCCGCCACCACCCTGCTGGTCGCCGTGATAGTCCTACGCACGGCGGACCACTCCGGACGGGCGGCACGGCAGCATTTGCCTGGTTGAGCCGCGCGACAGTTGGTCGCATCGCGTCCGATCACCGCCGCGCTGACCTACGATCACCCCATGATCACCGCTGTGCACACCCTGGTCTACGCGGAGGATCCGGATGCGGCTCGCGCGTTCTTCCGCGATGTCTTGTGCTGGCCGAATGTGGATGCCCACGACGGCTGGCTCATTTTCGGGACCGGCCCGAGCGAGCTCGGCGTGCATCCCGCGGATGGTCCACCACGTCATGAGATTTCGCTAATGTGCGATGACCTGGACCGAACCATCGCCGAATTGACCCAGCACGGAGCGCAATTCGCGGGCGAGATCGTTGAACACGCCTTCGGCCGCTGCATCGACATCCAAATCCCCGGCGCCGCAACGATGCTGCTGTATCAACCTCGACACCCGGTGGCCTACCCGTTGGGCTCGCCGCTGCCCTGAATTCACCTGTATCGGAAACGAACTCGGCTCCCCGGCGGAAAAGGCAGGGGAGCCGAGTTCGAAAATATGTGCTGACAGCGGGCCCGCTGTCACGGGCGTTTGTTGATATTGATCTGTTGGGTGGGTGCGTCGTTGACCCGGCCCTGTGGGCCCGCGCCGGTCGGGGCCGGGCCACCGCTGCGCCGAGCGGGAGTGCCGCCGCGCGGGGTAGCGGGCGAACCGACACGGATGCCGAGGATAACGCCGACGATCAGGGCGATCGCACCGAGGACGCCGAGCACGATCGGGATGATCCGGCCATACAGCGACAGCTTGTCGATGTTCTGCTTGGCCACCGAAATCTGCGACTCGATGGTGCTCTCGTTGAAGACGAGGTTCGATTTCAGCGCGGTGACCTCCGGCTGGTCGCCGCTGCGCGCGTAGTACAGGTGAATCTGCTCGCCACCCTTGATCACCGTGCCGGTCTTCGGCTCGACCCACAGGTCGCGGGTGTTGGTGTACCACCGGGTCATGGTGACCGGGCTGTCACCACCCTCGACTCCCCACTTCGCGGCGGGCAGCGACAGCTTGTTGGTCGGCGCCTGCACCACGTCCCACATGTTCGTCACCGGGACGTGCTGCTGGAAGTGGTAGACCTTCATGTTGTTGATCTCGGTCTCTTCGACGAAGTTGACGTCGAAGCTCTTGCGCGCGTTGATATCGAAGTACGGGTAGGTCTTCTTCTCGGTGCCGATCGGGAACCGGTACTGCAGACCGGTGTGCTGCACCGGGTCGGCGATGCTCTCGCCGTCCTTGTTCACGGCGACCGCGATGGAGCCGTTGGGCTCCTTGTTGATCGGCATCCCGGTCTTGCGGTCGATGGTGACCCGGTCGACGACCGCGGTGAGCAGGCCGGTGTCGGCCTGCTTATCGATGCGCCGCAGTGTCTGACCGGCCTGGATGGTCATTTGGTTGGCGTCGGAGGGGTCCTCGACGGTGAGGTAGCGCTGCGAGACCAACGGCACGTTGGTGTCGACCTTGGCCGAGCCCTCCGGCGAGGTGAGCGACTTGGAGTCCAGCACCGTGCTTTCCGAGCCGGGCTGGTTCGTCGCGATGGTGGTGATCTCGAGGTCGAGAGGAGTTTTCGCCAGTTTGCTGACGGTGTACGCCGGGATCATCACCGCGGCGACGATCAACAACGCGCCGAGACCCACGAGCAGGCAGGCCACCGTCTTTCTGGTTCCGGCACTCAGTGCCATGCAAACTCTCCTCGTCGTAGAACACCGGTCGTTCCGGCGAGTACTGCGGGCGCGCCACGGCACTCGTGAGCCCCGACACTAACAGTCCGGTGTCGTACCATGCGGTGCCGAGGGCGGATTCGGCCCGGAAATCGCCCGTTTCAGCGCGAAGTTGAAACGAGGGGTTCTCACCTGGGCGAGTGCACAGGCAGACTGGAAGCCGATGACCACCACCATGCCCGACAAGCCGCGCGCCTTCGTGCCCGCGTTGGAAGGCATGCGCGCAATGGCGGCGCTCGGCGTCGTTCTCACCCACGTCGCGTTTCAGACCGGGGCCGCGGGCACGCCTGTGCTCGGCCGAATCTGGGGACGGTTCGACATGGCGGTCGCGGTGTTCTTCGCGCTCTCCGGTTTTCTGCTGTGGCGGCCGCACGCCGCCGCGGCGCACGGACTCGGTAGCGCGCCGTCCGTCGGCTACTACCTGAGGCATCGTGCTGCGCGAATTCTGCCCGCGTACTGGGTGGTGGTGTGCGCGGCGTTGGTGCTGTTGCCGAGTGCGGCGGGCACGGCCGGGCTGCGGGTGTGGGTGTCGAACTTGGGCTTGCTGCAGGTATTCGTGCCGCTGACGCTCACCGACGGGCTCACGCAGATGTGGAGCCTGTCGGTCGAGGTGTCCTTCTATCTAGTATTGCCATTGCTGGCGATTGCGGTGGTGTGGTTGCGCGGCGGAGCGGCACGCTGGCGGGTACCCGCGATCATCGCGCTGGCGGTGGCGAGCCTGAGTTGGAATTTCATTCCGGTGCCGACGCCCGATGCCATTCATTCGGATAATTGGCTGCCCGGTTATCTGCCGTGGTTCGCGGCGGGCATGCTGCTCGCCGAACTTGTGCACTATTCTGATTCGCTATCAAAGTGGCGCCGCATCGCGGGCAATCAACCGATCATGTGGACTATCGCGCTCGCCGCATTCCTCTTCTCCGCAACCGATCTCGGCGGCCCCGCCGGACTGACCAGGGCCGAATCCTGGCAGTACGCGGCGAAAATGGGTCTCGGCGCCATCATCGGCTTTGCCCTGCTCGCACCATTGGCGTTGCGCCCGCCGACCGCCCGGCCACACCGCTGGTTGGAATCCCGGGTCGCCGCGACCATCGGCCGCTGGTCCTATGGGATCTTCCTATGGCACCTCGTGGTGCTGTCGGTCATCTTCCCGGTCTTCGGAATCCTGCCCTTCCACGGCAATTTCGCCTACGTCCTCACCCTCACGATCGCCCTCACCCTCCCCGTCGCCGCCGCCAGCTACGCCCTCGTCGAAGAACCGTCCCGCCACTTCGCCCGCAACCGTGACCGGGCGAGGGCAGCGACGAAAGCTGATGGAGCGCTGGGCGTCGCGGGCGTTGGTGCCGAAGGAGTTGGGGACCAGGTTGCCAGGGTTGGGGACAACCCAGCCGAGGTCGCGGACGACGACGCCGGAGTTACGGCAACGTAGCCAGGTGTTACCGCAACTGGCGGTGGGGACAACACTGACCGGGCCGGGTCAACGCAGCTTGCGTCGCACACGTTTGGATCCTGGCCGGGGTGGAGGGCTCTCAGTGCTCCACTCTGCTCGATGAACAGCGGCGCTGATGCCGGACGCTCGAAGTACGACCTATCTGGCCTTGTTCTTACCAGGTGCGAGCGTCGCGACGCCCACCGCGATCACCGCGATCAGCGCAGGCAATTGGACCCACAGCGACCCACCCATGTACCCGCCTGGGGCTCGCCATGGTCCAGTCGACAGCGCGGCTGCAGAGGCAGCGGTACCCAGACCTGCCAGGGCCGCAAGGACTTTCGGTGTGAACCGTGGTGCGAACCATGTAGCGGCGAGCATCGCGACAGTAAGAGCGGTTCCGACCGGCCCGGCGATCACCGTGGCAGCACCGGCCAGGCATAGAGCGCCGAGGAGACGATTACCCCAGGTAACCGGTGTGGCATCAGAGGTCTCGGCTGTGCTGGTGTGCGTGGCTGTGGCGCCAAGCCCCAGTGCGCCGAGGAGGCGACGTCTCCAGGTGATCCGATGGGGGCTCGACGTGCGCTCGTACGCGGTAGGGGTAGCGGTGTCCAACGCTGGATCAGGGGTGGCGTGTGTCGCCTGGGCTGAGTCGGCCTCCGAGGTCGAATTCGACCACATTGCAGCCGCAACCGAGCTCACAGTCGTGCGTGCGGTGGAGCCATTGCCGGGCGCATCAGAGTTGGGTTCTGTCCCACCAGTTGTCGGGCTTCGACGCTTGCGGGCTCGGCGAGGGATCGCTAGGACGGCGAGAGGAATCAAGAGGAGGAGACCGCCGAAAATGCCGAGGCGGTACCAGCGATCGGCGGGAAACTCGATGGTGATGGGGCCCTTGGCATCTGGGGGCAGAAGCCAAGCTTGCTGCCAGCCGTCGACGACGATGGGTTCTAGTGCGTGTCCGTCTGCGGTGTGTGCCCGCCAGCCGGTGTTGGTGCTCAGGGGCAGTACGAGTAGCCGGGTCCTCAGGAGTGAATCCTGTTGCGCCGGTTGGCCGTGCGCGGTGTTGTCGAGATCGTTCTGCTGGTCCTGGCTGCCTGGCGCGGTGTTGGTCTCGGTCGATCGCTGGTCCGGAACGCTTGGTCCGGGGCCGAGATCGGCCCGTTGTCGGCCAGGAACGTCCGGTGCGGAATCGGACGGGGCGGCGGCGGGTAGGTCGGTGCGGTTCAGGCGCAGGCGATCGACGAAGAACACGTCGGTGGGGACGACGGTTACGTCGGCTCGGCCCTGGGGGACCGTGAGTTCGTTGGAGGATTCGGAATCAGGTTGGGGTAGTTCCGAATTCGTGCACGCCCGAGCGGGGATCGGTGCGCCGGAACGGAGTTCGTCGGCGGTGGCGGTGACAGTCGTGTGGACGTAGCCTCCGCCGAGGGTGATGGTGGGGCCGTCTGCGCATGGTATGGTGATCAGGCGGTCGGGGGCGGCGGGTGCGGGGTAGTCCGGGCCGAGTACCGAGACTTCGGCGAGGCCGGGGGGCTGGGTGACAGCGAAGCCGAGGGCGGTGCGGTCGAGTACTGACTTCCAGGTATACAGACTCAGTTCGATTCGGTCGGTCACCTTGGGGTGCAGCGAGATTCGGATGGGAGTGCCCGGCTCGTGCTCGTCGAGGTCGCGTACCTGCGGGCCGTCGCCGAGGTTCACCGCCACCGAGGTGGGCGCGGCGGGTAGTCCGCCGAGCGACGGGGTGATCTCCAGTCCGGTCACCAGCGCGGGCTCGGGCAGTTCGAGGGTCAGGGTCGGCTTGCCGCCTGTCGGATTCCGTACCGAGTCCTCCGGGGCGCTCCAGCTGGTGCGTGGATCGCCGTCGGTCGCGGCGAACGCGGAACCGCGCAGGTCACCGACATCGCCTTGGCCTCGCGCCACCGGCCGCGAGTGATCGCTGAGCAGCGCCTCCAGCGCGGGACCCTGACGGGTGCGGACGGTTAGCGCAGGGGTGACCGTGACGGGTTGAGGTACCGACAGTGTGCGTTCGAAGGTGCCGGGCTCCTCGGGCGCCAGCGCGAGCCCCTTGCTGCACCGCACCCGGTCCGGCGCATCGAAACAGGCGCTGCGACCGGGGAATTCCTGCCCCAGATCCCAGGCGCCGACCTGCGCACCCGGCGGGGTGGGCGGCAATACGGTCCGATGCCGGATATCTACCCGCACTGGTTTGTCGCGGACGCTGTAGTCGTCCAGAGTGAGTTCGCTGATGCCGAATTGCCCACCGCGCGTGCCACTCTCGGAACGGATGGCGGTGATCGTCAGCCAGTCGGTCCGTCCTGCGGGCAGCGAGATCGTCACCGGTGCACCGGGTTTGGAAATCCGCGCGGAGACGCTGCCGTTCGCGGTGTCCACCTCCACCCACTTCACCGGGTCGCCGATGGCGGCGGCGCTGGTGGAAAGCCGCAGCAGTCCGGAGGTGATCGGATGGTCGAGATCGAGCCGAAGCCACTGTCCCAGTGCGTGTTCGGTGCCGTTGCTGATCCAGGCGGTCGATGGATCGCCATCGACCACGGCCGCGGTAGAACTGCCCGGTGCGGCGCCGCCGAGCTGGGTGGCGTCGGCGGCGGAGCTGGATGCGGTGATCGTCGCGCCCGACCATTCACCACGCACCAGGCCCGCGCCGGGTACCGGATAGTCGGGCACCAGGTTGTGGGTGCGGCGAGCGTCGGAAGGGGCGCGTAGTGCGGAATTGTGGTTGTCGACCCGACCGAAATCGGCTTCCCGGTCCATCGGGGTGTCGGTGACCGTCACCGGACCGATCGGCAAACCCGCTCTGGCCGCGTCGGTCGCGAGAAGCGCTGGCGTATCGGGTGTTCCGTCGCGGCGCAGCCGCTCGAGCACCTCGGGCCCGCCCTGTACAACCGGAACCGCGCCCAGTGGCGCGGTGTATGCCCCGGGAAACGACGTCGGTGCGCCGCGCCCGCTGCGCACCTCGGCAGGTGTTCCCGGCGAAGGAGCCTGCACTCGATAGATCTCGATCGCTGGATACGCGGGCCGCAGATCACCATCGGCGACCAGGCCCTCGGAGATGACGGCCGTCTGGATGGGATTGCCGAACTCGGCCACCTTCGCCAGCCCGGGCGAGCCGTTCAGAGCCTGGTGCGCCAGCATCGGTCGGGTCGAGCGCGACGTCTCCGGGTCGAGATCATTGCGCAACACCAGGATTCCGATGCCCTGACCGATCAGTGTCGCCGCGAGTCCGGTCGATGGCCTGCCGTCGGCGATCAAACGCTGCACCGAATCCATCGCGCGGATCGTGCCGGGCGGGTTCAACGGCACCGCGTCGCGCACCGCCCATGGCGTGCTCGCCAGCGCCTGCAACGGTTCGTCCCGGGTGAGTCCCCAGATCTGGCTGCCGAACGGCGCTCCGGGTACGACGAGTGCACGGGTGTCGGCGGCGTTGTGCGCCAACCAGTCCGCGGTCTGTTGCCAATACGCGGGCACCCTGTCGTATGAGCCGCGCGGCGCCAGCTTCTCGGTCCAGGCCAGCGACGTGGACAACACCAGCGCAGTGAGGATCAACGCTGCCAGCGCCACCGACCGATCGCGTTCGGGGTGGGCGAATGAGCTGCGCCACACCGGCATCGGTACCGAGGCGGGCAGCGGCACCCTGGTCAGCAGATGGGCGAGACCGAGTACCAACGGGATTCGGATCAGCGGTTCCAGCTTGTGCACATTGCGCAGCGGCGCGCCGCCGGAATCCAGGAAGGTTCGCACCGTCTCCGCGAACGGCCCGCTCAATTCCCCGACGTACCCGGCGCAGATCCCGACCAGTCCGACGAGCAGGATTAGAGCGAGCCGCCCTCGGCACGGCATGGACCGCATAGCCAGCCCCGCCATGCCCGCCGCGGCGAGGAGGCCGGTGGCCAGCACCGCCGCGGGCTGGGTCACCAGCACAGCGCCCGCGATCCGTTCCGGCGATACGAACGGTGTCCAGCTGTCGGTGCCGCGCAGCACCTCGCCCAGGGACGCCCATTGCGTGGTCACGCCCGAGGACTCGATGTAGTCCAGGAACGGCGGGCTCACCTTGCCCAGCAGCAGCAATGGCACCGCCCACCAGAAGGTGGCGAGCACGAGCATCGGAATCCAGGCTCTGGTGAACCGCCACCAGGTCCGGTTCGGTCGGTAAGAAGCCCACCACAGCAGTGCGGGCAAAAACGCCGCGACGGTCGCCACCGCATTGACCGACCCCATCAGCGCGAGCGCGAGCGCGCTACCGGCGGGCGAGGCCGCACCACCGCGCTTTCGGTTCCGATAGGCGGTGCCGAGCGCGGCGGGCGCGAGCAGCACCCACGGCGCCAGCACCATCGGCAGCGTCTCCGAGGAGATCGAACCGAGCGTGGTCAACACCCGAGGCGACAGCGCGAACGCGACGGCCGCGATGATGCGCGACCCACGGCTGCCGATGTCGAGCGTCTCGCAGAGCGCGACGATGCCCCAGAACCCGGCGAGCAGGAGCAGCGCCCACCAGATCCGCTGGGTCGCCCAGGCGGGCAGGCCGAGTACATGCCCGGCGGAGAAGAACGCGCCGTGTGGGAAAAAGTAGCCGTATGCCTGGTTCTGCACCTGGCCCATGGGGGCCTGACTGCTCCACAGGTGCGCGGCGCGTTCGAGGAAACCCAGGGGATTCTGCGCTAGGTCGTATTTGGTGTCGGCGACCGTCTGCCCGGGCGCCTGCAGAAACGTGAGCAGCAACGCCGCGACCACGGTCCAGACGAACCAGCGTCTGCCCAGCCGGGCAGCGCTGGGCAGACTCGGCGACGAGCCGCTGCGCTGACTCAGCGCCGCGCCGGAAGAACCGAGCGAGTCGGCAGGTGAAGCGGCGGTCAGCGGCTGCCGTACTCAACGTTGTTGAGCAGCGAGGAGTCGGAGTCACCGCTGCGTTGGATTTCCGGGCGCGAGTTCTGCTGCACCGCCACCGTGATGATCAACACCGCGATCGTGCCCAGCACGGCGCCGGCGACCGCACTTGCAACACCAGGGACAGCAAACTTCATCGCGGCACTCCAATACATTGATGCAGGCACATTCTGGGCCAACCTAGCAGCAAGCCTGCGCTCCACGTTCGTTCAGCCCGCCTGTTGCGCGCAATCACCTCGGTGTTCCGGGATCGCGCACTGCAGGCTACCTAGCAGGGTGCGCAGTTTGGCGGTGGTTTCGTCGAGTTCGGCGTGCGGGTCGGAGGCGGCGACTATGCCACCGCCCGCGAAGGCACGGACGGAGTGGCCGTCGGCGGAGAGTTCGGCGCAGCGGATCGCTACTATCCATTCGCCGTCGCCTTGCGCGTCGCACCAGCCGACCGCGCCGCCGTAGAAGCCGCGGTCTTCCTCGAGGTGGGTGATGGTGTCGAGGGCGAGGTCGGTGGGTGTGCCGCAGACCGCGGGGGTGGGGTGCAGTAGCAGTGCCAGGTCGAGTGCGGATGTCGCGGGATCGCGCAGTCGGCCGGTAATGGGGGTGGCGAGGTGCCAGACCTCGTGGGTGCTGATCAGTTCGGGGCCGTCCGGGATGTTCAGCTCCGCGCAGACGGGGCCGAGGATCTCTCGGATCCATTCGATGACGAAGGCGTGCTCGTCGAGATTTTTGGTGCTGGCCAACAGCTCTCGGGCCTGCGCGGCATCGGCGTCTGGATCGGCGAGGCGCGCCACGGTGCCCGCCAGCGGGCGCAGCGTCACGGTGTCACCGTGTCGCGCGACCAGCACCTCCGGCGTGGCGCCGACCAGCGTCGCTCCGGGGCGGCCCGCGGGCGTCAGGTCGACCGCGAAGACATTCGCGTTCGGATGCCTGGTCTGCAGATGTCCCGCGACGAGCTCCGGATCCAGCACGCTGTCCGCCTCGGCCAGCACCGATCTGGCGGCCACGACCTTGCGCAGTTGCTGCTGCGGATCCTGCAACTGCTCGATCAGCTTCGTCACCCGCGCGACATGCTCTGCCGGACTGGGTATCTCGGCGACCGCCGACACCCGAGGCAGCTCCGGCAGCGCGGCGGGCCGCCATGGTCCCGAAGTGTGTTGTGCCTGTTCAGGCGCACTCAGTGCGGCAGGCCGACGCGGATCGAACGGCAACGCACCGACGATCAAATCCGCCGTCCCGTCGCGCAATGCCGCCACCGCCCGCGGCGCCTCGTCGAACGCGTTCCGGATACCGGATGCACGAACGACGCCACCGGGCCGGGCAAGCAAGAATCCGCTCATACCCCTCGACCCTAGCCCCGCCCCACCCGCCCCACCCCTCGAGCAACCCAAATCTCACAGCTCCCGCCGAGTGGTACATGGCTGCGGCAAACGTCGGGAAGCGCGCACAACCATGGGCCGCTCGTCGAGCTAGCGGGTGGGTTCCTTGCCGGGCGGCACCATGAGGACGGGGCGGTGGCAGTGCTTGAGGACGGCGTCGGCGACGCTGCTGTGCAGGAGGGCGCGGATGCCGGTGGCGCCACGGGTGCCCGCCACGATGATGTCGACATCGAGGTCGTCGGCGCATTCGACGATGGCGTTCCATATCGTCGTCGTGCATTCGGAGGTGCGCGCCTCGGCATTGAGACCGGCGAGTTTAGCCAGCCGGACACCCTCGGTATTGATATTGCGGGCATCGACGTAGGCGACGTCCTCGATCTCCTCGTCGGGCACCCACTCCGGCTGCATCACGCCGGACAGGCCGGACAGTCGGGCGGCTTGGCGCACCATCGGCTCCCAAGCGGTCAGCACAACGGCTCGGTTCGCCGCGAGGAACCGGCCCGCGTATTCGATGGCCCGCTTGGCGTTCTCGGAACCGTCGTAAGCAATGAGCATCAGATCGCACGGCACGATGACCTCCTGCTGGGAGTCACACGACTACGCAATCAGGCTACTCCCGGCCAGCCCGGGTTGCCGTGTCGCCGCGCGCGGAAACGACCCGGGAGCGCTGCTGTTTTTCGAGTTCGGGCAGCGACTCGAATCGGGCTACGCCATGGGCATGTTCGAGCGCTCTCCCCGTGCCGCAGGCGGTGCGGTCGTCCGACACGGCCGAACGGCTCGTCTACCGCAATCTCGTCGACGCCTGCGCCCCGGGACGCCGCGGTATCGAAATCCCTACCGCGAGTGGACCGCTGCGCGATACCGACGCCGTTGCCTGCGGCGGTGTGCTCCGGTCGCTGTCTACCGAGCGATCAGGTCTGGTCGTCGACTGCGGCGACGGGCGCGTTCTTCATAACCGATTCGATGCCGGCCGTGGCCGCCGCCTTGCTCGCGTAGCCCTGACTTGCGACGACGATCTCGCCGTCGTCCGCCTTCAGCCGGAAGCGGAACTTCCCGTCCTCGTCTTTGAAGAGCTCGAACTTGGGAGCCATGATTGCCGCACCTTCCTCTCGAACCCCATATCCCCAACTGATGGGCCGCCACCCTCGGTCCAATGTTCGACATGCCCGCGGATGATCACGGCAAACCCAGCTGATCAGGGCAAACCAGTCGCGGCCTCGAGGTGGTCCCACACCCAGGCGTGCCATCGCCGGGCGCGGCGATTACGGTGGTCAATCATGCGAAAGACGCTTCTCGTCCTGCTCGCTATCCTCGCGGGCGTCGCGACCTCTTGTTCCAGCGGCGACACCTCGACCACTGCGACCTCTCGGACCCAGACGCCCGATTCGCCGCCCGCGTCGGGGTCCTCGGTTCCGGCCACTTCGCCCGCGAAGCTGGACTGCGGGGCCGAGTATCTCGCGCAGTTCACCCCGCGGCAGAAGCTGGCGCAGCTGTTGACCGTCGGGGTCACCGGCGCCGCCGACGCCGAGAACGTGGTGCGCACCGAACAGGTGGGTGGCATCTTCATCGGCGGGTGGACCGATCCGGCGCTGCTGGCCAATGGTCAGATCGATCAGGTCAAGGCGGCGGCCAAGGTCGCGCTGATGGTGACCATCGATGAGGAGGGCGGCCGGGTCTCCCGGGTCAAGGGCCTGATCGGCGCCGTGCCCTCGGCCCGCGTCACGGCGCAGACCATGACACCCGAGCAGTTCCACGACGCCACGCTGACCAGGGGTAGGGCGCTGAAAGACCTTGGCGTCACAGTGGATTTCGCCCCCGACGTCGACGTGAGCAGCCAGCCCGACGACTCCGTCATCGGCGACCGTTCGTTCTCCGACGATCCCGCGGTGGTGACCCGCTATGCGGACGCCTACATCCGCGCGATGCGTGAGGTCGGCGTCGGCACGGTGATGAAGCATTTCCCCGGCCACGGCTCCGGATCCGGCGATTCGCACACCGGCGCGGTCCATACTCCGCCGCTGGATCAGCTGCAGACCGTCGACCTCGTCCCGTTCCGCAACCTGATCAACTCCGGCGCCGGCGTCATGGTCGGACATCTCGACGTGCCCGGCCTCACCACGCCGGGCGTGCCCGCCAGCATCAGCCCCCAGGCCATGTCGCTGCTGCGGGATGGCACCGGATACGGCGCCGCGCCCTTCCAAGGCATCATCTTCACCGACGATCTCGGTGGCATGGCCGCCATCACCAGCCGGATGAGCATCGAGGACGCCGTCGAGGCGGCACTGATCGCCGGTGCTGACAGCGCCCTGTGGATAACCACGGATGCCGTGCCGCAGGTGCTCGATCGTCTCGAACAGGCGGTATCGAGCGGTCGCCTGCCCACCACCCGGGTCGATGCATCCGTGCTGCGCATCGCACGCTACAAGGGCGCGCTGACCTGCTGACCTGCGGCTCAACTCGTCCGGCCGGTTGGTGAACCGCCTTCCGTCCCACCCCACTCGGTTGTCCCGGCGCAAGCCGGGACCCACCGCGCACGTCCGGACGCGAATCCGGGACCGGATAGGCGAGGCCGAGGCGACGTACCTGTAGAAGTCCGGAACGGAGGGATGTCCAGCCTTGGGGACAACAAGACCGGCACCGTCCGGCGTGATCGCTCAGACCGACCGACTCCGGGTCGGCGGAGCGTCCGTGTTGTGACATTTCATCACCGCGATATCAGGCGATTGGTGAGCGAATCCAACCCACCGAACTTACCTTAGAGTAATATAAGATCTTCACCATGCGGTAGGAGAGTGGATGGCGGGCGGAACGAAGCGACTTCCTCGAGCGGTTCGTGAGCAGCAGATGCTCGATGCCGCGGTCGAGGTGTTCTCGCGCAAAGGCTTCCACGACACCTCGATGGACGCGATCGCAGCCGAGGCAAAGATATCCAAGCCGATGCTGTATCTCTACTACGGGTCCAAGGACGAATTGTTCCGCGCCTGCATCCAGCGTGAGGGTCTGCGGTTCATCGAATCGGTGGCACCGGCGGGTAATCCCCATCTCTCCCCGCATGAGCAGGTCCGTACCGCGCTCGAGGGCTTCCTCGGCTTTGTCGATCGCAACCGCAAGTCCTGGCAGGTGCTCTACCGGCAGGCGATCGGGCAGCAAGCCTTCGCCTCGGAGATCGAAAACGCCCGCGAACGCGTCATCGAACTGACCGCCAAACTCCTGGAGTCCAGCGCCAAGCACGCCGAGCCTGGTACCAACTTCGACATCGTCGCGGTCGCCGTTATCGGTGCCGGTGAGGCGATCGCGGACCGTGTCGCTACCGGACGCATCGAAGTCGCGGAGGCCGTCGACCTGCTCGACGACCTCGCCTGGCGGGGACTGGCCGGTCGGAAGAAAGCCGAGTAACCAGCGCCGCGTCGTTCATCCGCACCCGCGCGGTAAGCGCACTCCGCATGAAGTCGCACACGGGATGTCCACGAGGTGGTCGATCGGTCGGCTTGCCGTGGCGGGCAACGGGTGTCAGAGTGCGGGGGCACGAAGCGCGAGCCGAGTGGGATAACGGTGCGCCCGTGCAGTGGCCGTCGGAAACAGGCATGGCAGGCGCGAACTCTGTGATGCCTGATTCCGGTTAACGGTTCACGAGGGTTCGGGAGATCAAGAAGTACAGCCGGTGAGTAGGCGGCTGGGAGAATGGGGCGGAATTTTGTTCGGGATGCTCAGGCCGTGTGCGCACGGCGCCGAGAAGTACGGGATCGACGCGGCGCAGTGGCGCACACACATGTGCGGGCTGTGTCTCGGTTTGCGCGACGGCCACGGTCAGCTCGCAAGGGCCGCAACCAATACCGACGCGATCGTGCTGAGCGTCCTCACCGAAGCGCAGCTGTCGGGGCCGATGGATCGGACGGCCGCGGGCCCGTGCGCCTTGCGTGGCATGCAGCGGGCCTCGGTCGCCAGCGCGAACTCGCCGGGTGTCCTGCTGGCATCCACCGCGTCACTGCTGTTGGGATCGGCCAAGATTCGCGATCACATCGACGATGGCGACGGTTCGGTGCTGACCAGGCGTCCGATGACGAAGGTATCGAGCCGCTGGGCGGATCGGGCGCGGACACAGGCCGCGTTGATCGGGCTGGACGTGGAACCGCTTGTCGCCGCCATTGATTCGCAGACGCGCCTCGAGCGACGTGCGATCGTTTCCCGGACCGGTGGCGCCGGGCCGCGCGGAGGCGGTCTATCCGGCCAGGCGACGCTATTGGAATTCGAGAACGACACTCGCCGTGCATCTCTCGATGACCCGATCGCCGCCTCCCGGTCTGATGGAGGCGAATTCGATCGCTATCCACAGGCCGGGTCCGATGACCTCGGCGCGGTGTCCCTCGACGATCTGACGTCGCCGACCCAGATCTGCGCGGCGGAACTGTTCGCGCACACAGCGGTTTTGGCCGATCGTCCGGAGAACGTCGAAGCGCTGCGCGAAGCGGGCAGGCATTTCGGCCGCATCGCGCATCTCGCCGACGCCGTCGAAGACTTCGACGACGACCGGACCTGCGGCCGCTTCAACCCGCTCGCGGCCACAGCAACCACCATGCCCGAGGCCTACGACTTACTCCGGCAATCCGATTCGCAGCTGCGGAAAGCGGTCGCCGAGGCGCGCCTCGACGAACTGCCCACCGTGCGCTGGATCCTGCTCGACCCCCTGACCTCCCTGCTGCGCCGATTGGGCCGCGGCGTCGGCGCGCTGCCACACGCGTGCCGCACGACCCCCGCCGCTAACGAACTCCAGGCCAACGGTTTCGGCACCAACCAGCGCCCGCCGACCCGACGACCCGGAGTGGGCAAAGCGCTCGCCTTGGTCCTCGGCGTCTACTGCACCGGCTACGCCTGCTGCGCCGACCACACCAGCCCGTGCAGCGGCCAGCGAAAAGAAGCCTGGATCAAGGACTGCGACTGCGGCGATTGCTGTGACGGCTGTGATTGCTGCGACTGCGGCAGCTGCTGCGATTGCGGCTGCGACTGCTGAACCTGCTGCCGCACGCCTATTTCCGCGCCGCGCACCAATCGCCCGCCACTAGCGCGTGGGAGCCGAACTTCCGCGCGGGAGCCGAGCCGGTGCGCGGGGGTGAGTGAGTGCGTGGATGTGCGAGGGTCGAACCTGGTGTGCGAGGCCGAGACGGCGCGCAGAACTAGCCCGCAGGAGGTGTACTGATGCACCGGAGCCGAGCTGGTGCACCGGAGCAAAGCTGGTCTGCGGGAACCGAGGCGGTGCGCCGCACCTGAACTGGCGCACGGATCCGAGCTGCCGCGCGGCATGACCTAAGCCGAAAATGCCGAAGCCGCACCCTGATTCGCAGGAATCGGAGTGCGGCTTCGATTGCGGAAGTCCAGCAGACTCAGTGCAGGGTGGCCGTCAGATGCGGGTAACCCTTCTTCGGATGGAGCAGCGCCAGATCCCAACCTCCGCCGACGTGATCCGCGTACACGTTCACCGTGGACGGCAGCGGGATCGGCTTGCCGAATTTCACCGCGTAGGTGGTCTTCTCCGGGATACGTCCCTCGATATTGCCGAGGATGTTCGCCGCCGACCACATGCCGTGCGCGATCGGCTTCGGGAAGCCGAAAGCCTTGGCGCCCAACATCGAGGTGTGGATCGGGTTGTGATCACCCGAGGCCGCGGCGTACCGGGTGATCGTCTTCTGATCCACCCGCACGGTGCGCAGCGGTGGCGGCGGAACCTCGTCCGGCTTCGGTTCCGGCTTCGGCCCACCCGACAGCGAGGTGCGCTGCTGGTGCAGGAAGGTGGTGACCTGCCGCCACACCAGCTCCCGCCCGACGCTCACCTCGGTGATCGCGTCGACGAGCAGACCCTTCGGGTGCTCACGCAGGTTCTCGATGTGCGTCTTGAAATCCAGTGGCTCGCTGACCGAGATCTCGCGGGTGCGCTCGATCAGGTTCTGTGCGTGCACCGCACCCACCGCGACGAACGGGAAGTCGCGGGCCACCACCAGCTGCATGGCCAGCGGGAAGCTGAGGATGAACGGATAGGTCAGCGGCAGCGAGTCGCCGAACCGCAGCCCGGTCGCCCGGCAGTATGCGGCAAGGTGATCCGGATCGACCCGGAGGCCGTCGAGCTGGACGGCCCGATCCGGCAGCGTCGACTTGCGTGCCGAGATCAGCGGCACCGGCACCGCGCCGAGCGCGGCCTTGACGAACAGGCTGCTGTTCTTCGGTAGTTCGGTCAGCGTGATCATCTGCGTCATCATGCTCCGATCAGGCTCTGCCCGCAGACCCGAACGATGTTGCCGCTCACCGCATTCGACGCCGGGCTGGCGAAGTAGGCGATGGTCTCGGCGACGTCGAAGGTCTGGCCGCCCTGCAGCAGCGAGCTCATGAGTCGACCGGCCTCGCGGGTGGCCAGCGGGATGGCCGCGGTCATCGCGGTCTCGATGAAGCCGGGCGCGACGGCGTTGATGGTGATGCCCTTTTCGGCCAGCTTCGGCGCCTCGGCGTTGACCATGCCGATGACACCGGCCTTGGAGGTGCCGTAGTTGGTCTGGCCGCGGTTGCCCGCGATACCCGCGATGGAGGACACGTCGATCACGCGGCCGCCCTCCTTCAGCGCGCCACGAGCCACCAGGCCCTCGGTAATGCGGTGCGGCGCTGCGAGGTTCACGTTGATGACCGAGTTCCAGCGTCCCTCGTCCATGTTGGCGAGCAGCTTGTCGCGGGTGATACCGGCGTTGTGCACGACGATGTCGATGCCGCCGAAGCGCTCGGTAGCGAACTCGGCCAGCTTCTCCGCGGCGTCGGGCGCGGTGACGTCCAGCGCGAGCGCGGTGCCGCCGACCTTGTTGGCGGTGGCCGATAGTGCCTCACCGGCGGCCGGGATGTCGGCCACGATCATGGTGGCGCCGTCACGGGCGAACACCTCGGCGATGGTCGCGCCGATACCGCGCGCCGCACCGGTGACCACGGCGACCTTGCCTTCGAGGGGCTTGTCCCAGCTGGCCGGGGCCACCGCGTCGTCCTTGCCGACCCGGATGACCTGGCCGTCGACGAACGCCGACTTGGCCGAAAGCAGGAAGCGCAGCGTGGATTCCAGGCCGGTCGCGGTCGCGGCTGCCTCCGGGTGCAGGTACACCAGCTGTGCGGTGGCGCCGCGCAGCAGTTCCTTGCCCACGCTGCGGGTGAAGCCCTCCAGTGCACGCTGGGCGATGTGCTCGTCCACGCTCGCGGTGAGTTCGGGGGTGGTGCCGATCACCACGATGCGACCGGACGCGGCGACGCTGCGCATGGCCGGCTGGAAGAACGCGAACAGCTGTGACAGGTCCTCGACCGAGCCGATGCCGGTCGCGTCGAAGACCAGCGCGCCATACTTGGTGCCCTGGCTCGGCGCGTCGGCGAAGGTGTAGTCCGACAGCAGGGTGCGCACGGGCTCGGCGACCCGGCCCTTGCCGCCGAGCAACACCGGGCCGGGCAGCGGCGGCTCACCGCTGACGTAGCGGCGCAGGTTCTCCGGCTGCGGCAGGCCGAGCTTGCTCGCCAGGAACTGGCCGGGGGCGGAGTGTACGAACGATCCGTAGAGATTGGGAGCACCCTTGCTCTTGCTCGCTGCCACTGTTTCTCCCTTTTCTGTCTCGTGTAAGTACTCGACTCGCCGGTGGCTGCGGGCCGACCGGTTCTGCTCTATTACTGCACGTCCCGAGGCGAAATTACGCGGTTGCGCGGGTACGGTGTCGACAACAAACTTACTCCAGAGTAAGTTTAATGTAAATCAACGCGCCGGGGCGCCGATCTGCGCGGAGAACTTCTGTGTGGACACGGGGCGCCGGACACCCCCGACGAGACCTGGAGACTCGAGTGACAACCAAAGCCCGTTCGGCGAAGACCATCGTCAAGAAGGCCCCGCGCCCGGTTGCGATTGTGGGCGGCAACCGGATTCCGTTCGCGCGCTCCGACAAGGCCTACGCCCACGCCTCCAACCAGGACATGTTCACCGCCGCACTGGACGGTCTGGTCAGCCGCTTCAACCTGCAGGGCGAGCGCCTCGGCATGGTTGTCGGCGGCGCGGTGCTCAAGCGCGTCGGCGAGCACGGCCTGGTCCGCGAGAGCGTGCTCGGCAGCAAGCTCAGCCCCTACACCCCGGCCCACGACCTGCAGCTCGCCTGCGGCACCGGCCTGCAGGCGATCGTCACCGTCGGTGACGCGATCGCCGCGGGTCGTATCGAGGCGGGCGTCGGCGGCGGCACCGACACCACCTCCGACGCGCCGATCGGTGTCAGCGAGGGCATGCGCGAGTGGATGCTCGACGCCAATCGCGCCAAGACCAACATGGACCGCCTCAAGCTGGTCGGCCGGCTGCGCCCGGGCATGCTCGGCATCGAGATCCCGCGCAACGCCGAGCCGCGCACCGGACTGTCCATGGGTGAGCACGCCGCCATCACCGCCAAGGAATTCGGCGTCGCACGCCAGGCGCAGGACGAGCTGGCCTACCTGTCGCATAAGAACATGGCCGCCGCCTACGACCGTGGCTTCTTCGACGACCTGATCACCCCGTTCCTCGGCCTGACTCGTGACGACAACCTGCGTCCCGGCTCCACAGTCGAGAAGCTGGCTACCCTCAGGCCGGTCTTCGGAGTGAAGGCGGGCGACGCCACCATGACCGCGGGCAACTCGACCCCGCTGACCGACGGCGCTTCGACGGTGCTGCTGTCCAGCGAGGAATGGGCCGCCGAGCGTAACTTGCCGGTGCTCGCGCACCTGGTGGACAGCGAGGTCGCCGCGGTCGATTACATCCACGGCCCCGACGGCCTGCTGATGGCGCCCACCTACGCGGTGCCGCGCATGCTGGCCCGTAATGGCCTGACGCTGCAGGACTTCGACTACTACGAGATCCACGAGGCCTTCGCCTCCGTGGTGCTCGCGACCCTGCAGGCATGGGAGTCCGACGCCTACTGCAAGGAGCGGCTGGGTCTGGATGGCGCGCTCGGCTCGATCGACCGCAGCAAGCTCAACGTCAACGGCTCCTCGCTGGCGGCGGGCCACCCGTTCGCGGCGACCGGCGGCCGCATCGTCGCCTCGACCGCGAAGATGCTGGCGGAGAAGGGATCCGGCCGCGCGCTGATCTCCATCTGTGCCGCGGGCGGCCAGGGCGTCGTCGCGATCCTGGAGCGCTAGTCCTGACACCGGCGTCCAGGAAGGTGGCATTCGGTCATGCAACCGAATGCCACCTGGAAGTTCGAGCCGCAGATCCCGGAATGGCTTGAACGCGACCGCTGGGTTTCGTATCGGTGACACCTTCCACGTGCTGTGGATCGAAGCTCGATACACGACCTCTACGACCACCGAAAAGCGGTGAGACTTACGAGGATCGGTTCAGCGCACCAGGCTGCCGCGCGCGGCGGCAAACCGACCCAGGCCGGGGGCGAGCTTGCTGAGGGCGTATTGCAATCGCGCCTCCGGTGTCACCGGGACCACCTGCCGGCCGTTCTGTACGGCGCGGACGATCTGCTTCGCCACCCTCTCCGGTCCGTAGCCGCGCAGCTGGAAGAGGCGGTCGTAGCGCTCCTGCCTGCGCGCTTCTTCTTCGGCCGAGACACCAGACATCTTGGTGTTGCGAACGATATTGGTGTGCACGATGCCCGGGCAGATCGTGCTGACGCCGATGCCGTGCTCGGCCAATTCGGCGCAGACAATCGGAGAACATGAAAACGGCTGCCTTGCTTGTGGAGTAGGCGCTGAATGCCTGCTGTGGTGTGTAGCCCGCCATGCTGGACAGATTGACGATATGTCCGCCCAGGCCACGGTCGACCATGTGTCCGCCGAAAGCGCGGCAGCCGTTGACAACTCCGTTCAGGTTCACGTTCAGCACCCGCTGGAAGTCCTCGGACGGGGTGTCTAGGAATCGTCCGGCCTGCCCGATCCCCGCATTGTTGACCAGCACATCGGGCACGCCGTGCTCGGCGATCACGCCCTCGGCGTGCTTGCGCACCGCCTCCTCATCGGAGACGTCCAATTCATAGGCGTGGCCACGCCCGCCCGCCTGCACGATCAGCGCGACGGTCGCTTCGGCGGCGAAGATGTCGATGTCCGACAGCACGATCTCGGCGCCCTCCGCGGCGAAGGCGAGTGCGGTCTGGCGTCCGATCCCGCTGCCGCCACCGGTGATCACCACCAGCTGATCCTCGAACGGCTTGCGCCGCACTCCCATTCGCGCGCGCCGCAACGTTCGCGTCGGCGCTTTGCCCGCCACGGTATCGATCAACTCGACGGCGGCCGAGGCGAGCAGCTGCGGATGCGAAAACGGTAGCCAGTGGCCACCTTTCACCACGCGCAACCACACTTCGTCGACCCAGTTGGCCTCGTCGGTGTAACTCGACTGCCGGACAGCGGGATCGCGCGTGCCGATGATGATCTGCACCGGAACCGAGGTGTGCTGTTCCCGGGAACGCAGCGGATTCGACGCCCACGTCGAGCGGTAGATGCGCAGCCCGCTCGCCATGTCCTCTTTGAATGTCGGGGCCAGCTGAATCTTCTCCGGCGCTGCTCCCTCGGCGCCGGAAAGCCAACTCCGCCAGCGCTCTTCGCTCATCCCGAACTTGATAGCGGCTTGCGGCAGCACCGGCAGTGAGAAGACGCCGGAGTAGGGCGAACGACCCCAGCTGCGCCAGCGGCAGCGCGATATTGCGTGGCGTCGGCCGGGCCAGCCTGCTGCGTGCCCAGCTCGCCGTGTGTGCGAGGCTCGGACCCGATACCGACGTGAACGAAGCGACCAGCCGTGTGGCATCGGGCCGGGCGAGGACCTCCCACATCGCAATGCTGCCCCAGTCGTGCGCGAGCACATGGACGGGCTCGCCGTTGCCGAGTGCTTCGATCACTGCGACGTAGTCCGCCGCGAAGTTCTCCACCGAAATGGCCTTCGTGCCCGGTGGATTGGATGATTCGCCGTGGCCGCGGTTGTCCACGCTCAGCACCCGGAACCGGCCGGTGAGTTCCGGCACGACGTTGTCCCACAGGTGGTGGCTGTCGGGCCAGCCGTGCAGCAGCAGGACGGTCGGACCGTCCGGGTTGCCCTGCTCGAAGACGGCAATGTCGACCTCGCCGTTGCGCACCGCATGTTTCTCGACCATGGCGTTACCCCACTATCTGGATCGCTGTCCGCGGACGTCGTCGTCGGGTCCATTGTGTCTGAGACGGCGCGATTCGGGTAGCCCTGCGCGGCGATCTCGCCCGCCGGCGGTTGGGTGCACAGCCAAGGTCCACCAGAGGACCCGTGACCGCACGACGCTGGTCGCGCTCGTCATCGCGTGATCACGCCTCAGCTGATCTGGACGTTCGAGCCTAGGGTGAAGCTGTGTCTCTTGGAGGTGCAGCTCGGGCCGCCGCGGGGAAGCCCGCCGATGCACGTGGCGCCGCCGTAGCTGATGCGGGTGCCCTGGTAGACGACACCGTCCTGCCGCGGCACGTCGGTGATCCATCTGCTTCCCGGGCGTCCGTGCTGTTCGCCCATGCCGAAGGTCGGGTGGGCGGGCAGGAAGGGCACGTCGATGGTGACATCAGTGATGGGGATGATCCCCACCGGCTGTCACCACCACCGAGGTCGCAGCCCACATCCCCGTGAAAGCCTTGCGCTAGTGCGAAGGCAGCTCGTTGTGTCCGCCGAACGCCTTGCGCACGGCCGAGAGCATCTTGTCCGCGTAGAGCGATTCGCCGCGCGAGGAGAAGCGCGCGAACAGTGCGGCCGAGAGGACCGGGGCGGGGACGCCGGTGTCGATGGCGGCGTCTACGGTCCAGCGGCCTTCGCCGGAATCCGATACCCGACCGTCGAAGGAATCGAGGTTCGGGTCGGCATAGAGTTCGGTCGCGGTCAGATCCAGCAACCATGAGGCAACCACAGAACCGCGCCGCCACACCTCGGTCACCTCGGGGATGTCGATGTCGTACTGGTAGTACTCGGGGTGCTCGAGCGGGGTCTCCTCGGCGGAGAACTGGGCGTCGTGCGTCGCGCCGATATTCGCCTTGTGCAGGATGTTCAGGCCCTCGGCGTAAGCCTGCATGGCGCCGTATTCGATGCCGTTGTGCACCATCTTCACGAAGTGGCCCGCACCGGCCGGGCCGCAGTGCAGATAGCCGTGCTCAGCGGGGGAGGGCTCGCCGGTGCGTCCCGGCGTCCGCTCGGCCGCCTCCACGCCGGGCGCGATCGACTTCAGCAGCGGATCGAGGTATGCCACCTGTTCGGCCTCGCCGCCGATCATCAGGCAGAAGCCACGGTTGAGGCCGAAGACGCCGCCGGAGGTGCCGATGTCCAGGTAGTGGATGCCCTTGGGCTTCAGCTGCTCGGCGCGCTTGATGTCCTCGTGGTAGCGGCTGTTGCCGCCGTCGATGATGATGTCGCCGGGCTCGAGCACCTCGGCCACCTGGTCGATGACCGCGCCGGTGGCGCCCGCCGGGATCATCACCCACACCACGCGCGGCGTCTCCAGCTTGCCGACGAAGTCCTTCAGCTCGGTGGCGCCCTGGAAGTTCGCGCTGCCCAACTCCGCGACCAGGTCGACGATGTTCTTGGGCTTGCGTTCGTAGCCGACAGCGGTGTGCCCGTCCTTGACGATCCGGCGGACGATGTTGGCGCCCATCCGACCGAGGCCGATCATTCCGAGCTGCATACCCATCCATCTCCCTCGTGAGTGCAAAGCCTTGTGGCGAGAGTCGTGGTCGATTGTCCCGCGCCGGTCCGATCGAGTCGCGCCCGGCGTGGATTACGGCTGGTCGGGTTCAGTGTGTAACGCACGATGCGCGATGCCGATATTCCAATCGGCTCCGTGTAGTTGCCAGACCCCCGACCCGGCAACTACGCGGGGCCCTTCCATGTTCTACCCGATACTTTGCAGGAGATTTGCTGTAGATCTGCGCTCGCGGAGGACGTCGGTAGAGACCATCATCGTTGGCGGAACTCGCATCGTGCGAGATCCCTTTTCAATCGAGCGGGGAGGACGGTTCGTGATGAGCGAATCGCGCACCGGGCGTGGCAGTCGTGGCCGACATGAGGGCGAGGGCGGTCTACGTCAGCTCCTCGAGGCGGCCCGCTCCCCGGAGCAGAAGCCACCCGCCTGGGACGACAACTCGGCGGCGACACAGCCGCTGAAGGCAACATCCCCGGTGCGGCCGCCGCGGCGGCAGCGCCCTGAGGTCAGCGAAGCCGCGACCGAGCGCTGGAGCCGACGCCCGAGACCGGCGGAACCGCCGAAGGCGAGTGGGGTCCTGAAATCGCCCCTCACCAAACGGCTAAGCATCGGTGTCGGCGCCGTAATCGTCGCAGCCGGACTGGTTTACGTGGCGGACCTGTTGCTGTCCTCGGGCGAGGTGCCGCGCGGCATCGAGGTCGCGGGCGTCGACATCGGCGGCCTGGACACCGGGACCGCGGACACCCGGCTGCGTGCGGTGCTCGGCACCCGTTCCACCCAGGAACTGCCGATTCTGATCGGCGAGGAACAGACCAAGCTGCTCCCCAATGCCGCAGGGCTCGAAGTGGATTGGGCGAGCACGTGGCAGCGGATCGGCTCCCAGCCACTCAATCCGATCACTCGGTTGACGTCGCTGTTCACCACGCGCGCCGTGCCGATCGCCAGCGTGGTCGACAACGCGGCGCTGGATCGCCAGCTCGACACGTTCCGCGCGCACGACCGCCCGACGGTCGAGGGCACCGTCAAGTTCGAAGAGGGCAAGGCCATCGCGGTGCCGCCGGTGCCTGGGCGGGTGCTCGATGTGCCCGCCGCCCGCGCCGCGCTGATCGACAACTGGGCCTTCGGCGCCCTGATCGATATGCCGGAGACGGCCGCACCGATGACCGTGCGTCCGGAGGCCGTCGATCGGGCGCTGCGCGAGGTAGCCGAGCCCGCCGTGCACGCGCCGATCATGTTCGCGGGCAAGGACGTAACGGCAGAGCTGGAGCCCGAGCAGATAGCCGCCATCCTGTCCTTCACGCCCGACGGCCAGGGCGGACTCACCGCGACCTTCAACCAGGAAGTCGCGACCGGACTGCTGGGCCCGCAGCTGGTCACCTCCGAAGTGGAGGCGAAGGACGCGACCTTCAACCTGGTCGGTAGCACGCCGAAGGTGGTTCCCGCAGTCGTCGGCGACAAGATCAACTGGGCGAAGACGCTCGAGCAATTGCCGAATCTGGTTGCGGCGCCGCAGGAACGGACCGCCCAGGCGGTCTACGAGAAGGTCGATCCCAAGCTCACCACCGAGGCCGCCGAGGCGCTCGGCGTCACCGAGGTGATGGGACAATTCGCCACCAACGGCTTCAGTGGTCCGTCCGGCGTGAACATCCGGGTGGTCGCCAAGAAGGTGAACGGCGCGGTCATCAAGCCCGGAGATACGTTCTCGCTCAACGACTTCACCGGTCCCCGTGGCACCGCCGAGGGCTATGTCGAATCCGGCATCATCGACCACGGGCGGCCGAGCACGGCGGTCGGCGGCGGCATCAGCCAATTCGCCACCACCCTGTACAACGCCGCCTATTTCGCCGGTCTCGAAGACGCGGGCCACACCGAGCACAGTTACTACATCTCGCGCTACCCCGAGGCCCGCGAGGCCACCGTCTTCGACGGCGCGATCGATCTCGAGTTCCGCAACAACACCCCTGCCGGCATCTACATCGAAACCGTCGCCACCGATTCGGAAATCACCGTCCGGCTCTGGGGCACCAAAACCGTGACCGTGGAATCCATTACCGGCGACCGCACCAAGCCCACCGAACCCAACACCGTCGAACTCCCCAAGGGCAAGGACTGCATCGCCTCCGAAGGCGCTCCGGGCTTCACCACGTCCGACACCCGGGTCATCACCGACCGCAAGACGGGCCGTGAAATTTCGCGCCACACCCGCACGGTGAAATACGACCCGATCCCAATCGTCAAGTGCGAGTGAATGCCAAGACCGTGTCTGTCCTACAACGGCGTTCGCATCAGCACCACGTTGTACTGGTTGTGCACCGTCAACAGGAAGTACAGATCCCGCCCGGTCTGGTACGGAAAGATCATGGGCGCGTATGCACTCGGCAGCGTGGGCCCGGCGACGAGTACCTGCGCATCGCTCCACGGCCCTTCTGGCGCCGGTGCGGTGCGCATGACCACCGAATTCGTCGAGTCGGTGGTCAGCATGACGAACTTGCCGAGGTAGTCGTTCCACATCACCGACAGTTCGGCGACATCGCCGACGATCGGCGCGGCGGTCTTCGCGTCGCCCGGCTTCCAGTCCTTGCCGTCCCAATACTCGTAGGCATCGATATCGGCGATATCGGCTTCCTTTGCCCGCGAGACGAATCCGGGATTGCCGCGACCTGCGGGCGTGCCATAGCGGTAGACGTAGCCCGCGTTCTTTACGAAGGCGTTCTGCTGGAACTTCTCGTGCCCGTCCACGTTCGCGCGCCGGGTGGTGGTCAGCTGGGTCCAGGTCTGTCCGTCGTCGCCGGAAGCCGCGAGGGTGGAGAAGTTGGTGTCCCACTTGCCGGGGTCACGCCACTCCCGAACCGACATCATGCTCATGTACTGCACGCCGCCGACGGAGATGCCCGCGGTCGGTATCAGGCTGATTTCGATGCCCGGAATCTTCGGGCTCGGCAGCGGATTGGTCACCACGCTGTCGAAGATGATGCCGTTCGCCGGGTTCTTGGTGGTGCTGCGGAACAGGACGTTGCTGGACCAGGCCCAGATGCTGCCCGCGAGCAGATTGGGCACGCCGAGCCCGGCGCTGTCACCGAAGGCGGTGATCATCCGGCCGCCGCCGTCGTCCCACATGACACCGAGATCGGCGCCGAGCACATTGACCTTCTCGGTGCGATTGGGGCTGTCCATCCCGGTCATCTGGAAGACCGCCTGGGTCGGTCCGGCCAGCCGCGGTAGTCCGCGCGGCTGGCCGTTGATCACCGGAATCGGAATCACGTTGTTCGGGTCGGCCACGGCTGGCCCCGCTAATGCGACGGACAGGGCCGCTCCCACGGCGCAAGCTCTGCCGAGTGCGGACAGCGATCGTTTCATTCGGACGGTCCCTTTCATGTGGCGCACGCGGTCTGCGGACAACATTGTGCCCGCTGCGCTCTAATTTGTGCGACACGTGCGCTGTGGGACCGCGCGCGTCATCCGATCGGGGCCGTTCGATGGCTGGGTCGCCGTCCGCCCGATCTCGGCGTTGGTCGAATGGTCACGGACAATCACGACGGCATCCTGCGTTCGCAGGCGGACTCCGACGCCGAGCAGGCGATCCGGACCGGATAGCAGGCTCAGAACGCCGCTTCGTCGAGCTCCATGATGTCGTTGTCCAGGTTCGACAGGATGGCGCGGGTGGCGGTCAGCTCCGGAAGCACGTTGCGGGCGAAGAACTGCGCCACACCGACCTTGCCGGTGTAGAAGGCATCGTCGGCGCCGGTCGCGCCGTTGTCGAGGGCCTTGATGGCGACGTCGGCCTGACGCAGCAGCTGCCAGCCGATGAGCAGGTCACCGACCGAGAGCAGGAAGCGCACCGAGCCGAGGCCGACCTTGTAGAGCTCCTTCGGGTCCTGCTGGGCGCCAATCAGGTGTCCGGTCAGGGTGGCGGCCATGGCCTGCACGTCCTCGAGCGCGGTGGCAAGCAGCTTGCGCTCGGCCTTCAGTCGGCCGTTGCCTGCCTCGGACTCGATGAACGTCTGCACCTGGCCGGCCACGTGGGCCAGCGCGACGCCGCGATCGCGAGCGATCTTGCGGAAGAAGAAGTCCTGCGCCTGGATGGCGGTGGTGCCCTCGTACAGCGAGTCGATCTTCGCGTCGCGGATGTACTGCTCGATCGGGTAGTCCTGCAGGAAGCCGGAGCCACCGAAGGTCTGCAGCGATTCGGTCAGGTACTGGTAGGCCCGCTCGGAACCGACGCCCTTGACGATCGGCAGCAGCAGGTCGTTGACGCGGAAGGCCATGTCCTCGTCGGCGCCGGAGACCAGCTCGGCGATGTCGACGTCCTGGTGCGCGGCGGTGTAGAGGTAGATGGCGCGCAGGCCCTCGGCGTACGCCTTCTGCAAAGCCAGTGAACGACGCACGTCCGGGTGGTGGGTGATGGTGACGCGCGGGGCGGCCTTGTCCGAAATCTGGGTCAGATCCGCGCCCTGCACCCGCTGCTTGGCGTAGTCCAGCGCGTTCAGGTAACCGGTCGACAGGGTGGCGATGGCCTTGGTGCCCACCATCATTCGCGCGTTCTCGATGACGTCGAACATCTGCGCGATGCCGTTGTGCACCTCGCCGACCAGCCAGCCCTTGGCGGGCACGCCGTGGCCGCCGAAGGTGACCTCACAGGTGGCCGAGACCTTGATGCCCATCTTGTGCTCGACGTTGGTGACGAAGACACCGTTGCGGTCGCCGAGTGTTTCGGTCTCGAAGTCGAAGTGGTATTTCGGCACGTAGAACAGCGAAAGACCCTTGGTGCCGGGGCCCGCGCCCTCGGGACGGGCCAGCACCAGGTGCATGATGTTCTCGAAGAGGTCGTCGGAGTCACCCGAGGTGATGAACCGCTTGACGCCCTCGATGTGCCAGGAGCCGTCTTCCTGCTCGATCGCCTTGGTGCGGCCCGCGCCGACGTCCGAACCGGCGTCCGGCTCGGTCAGCACCATGGTGGCGCCCCAGTTGCGGTCGGCGATGATGGTCGCCCACTTCTTCTGCTCGTCGGTGCCGTTGTTGTAGAAGACCTGCGCGAAGCCCGCGCCCGCGGCGTACAACTGAGCGGGCGGGTTGGCGCCGAGGATCATTTCGTCGAGCGCCCAGGTGACCGCTCTCGGCGCGCCGAGGCCGCCCAGCTCCTCGCGGACGCCGACCTTGGCCCAGCCCGCGTCCTCGAGGGCGCGGTAGGACTTCTTGAAGAATTCAGGGAGAGTGACCGTGTGGGTCTCGGGGTCGAAGGTCGGCGGGTTGCGGTCGCCGTCGACGAACGAGTCGGCCAGCGGTCCCTCGGCCAGGCGACGCACCTCGTTGAGCATCTCCTTGACGGTCGCGGTGTCGAGATCGCCGTATGCGTCGCCGTCCAGCAGGGCACCGAGCCCGAGCACCTCGAAGAGGTTGAACTCCAGGTCGCGGACGTTGCTCTTGTAGTGGCCCATCTCTGTTACTCACTCTCCATTGAGTTGGTGCGGTCGGTTGGTTGCCGTTCCCGCCCGTTTGTCGTCCACCGGGTAGCCGTGCCGGTTTTCCGCATGCTACTCGCGGGTAACTTATGGCTCATATTACCGGCCGGTAATGGGGCGGCAAAGGCTCGAGCGGGCAATGTGACGCGAACAACACTCGAGGCCATTGCCGCGGCGCCCGCGCACGAGTACAGAGGGTTTGCCGGATCGGTCGCGCCGGCCCTCGATGGCCTCGTTGCGCTCGATGTTTGTGGGTTGCTGGAGCGCTACCGTGAGGTGTGCGAATCGAGACGAGTGCCGGACCTGCCGAGATCGAGTTCGACAAGCCGCGCAAGCCTGCCTTATTGCTGCTGTTGACCCACGGCTCCGGCGGCGGTGTCGACGCGAAAGACCTGCTGACGGTGCGGGACGCCGCGCTGGAACTGGGCGGCGCGGTGGCCATGGTGATGCAGCCCTACCGGGTCGCCGGACGGCGCGCGCCCGGGTCGTCGGTGAAGCAGGACGAGGCGTGGCTGGAGATCGTCGCGGACCTGCGCAAGCGGGTCAAGAAGGTTCCGCTCATCCAGGGTGGGCGCAGCAATGGCGCGCGAGTGGCGTGCCGTACCGCGGTGGCCGCCGGGACGCGCGGGGTGATCGCGCTGTCGTTTCCGCTGCATCCGCCGGGTAAGCCGGAGAACACGCGGGTCGAGGAGCTGCGGGCTACCGGCGACATCGAGGTGGTGGTGATCAACGGTGCGCGCGATCCGTTCGGCGTGCCGGATCCCGCCGATGCCGCGCACGTCGAAGTGATTGCAGGACAACCACATTCGTTCCGCAATGGATTCACCGAGATCACGGAGACCGTGACGCCGTGGTTGCGTCGCTGGGGCGGCCTGTCGGGATAAGGCCATAACTTGAACTTCTAGTTCCCCATCTTTTGGGCTTCTTATTCGAGCTAGGCGACGCTGAGAAGTGTCCGAGCCGACGTCGGTGGGACTCTCACCGACCGACGAGGCAAGACTCGATCCAGGAGCGCGACTTGGCTGGCAGGAAGATCCGCTCTCGACCGGATGACGGAGCGTTCGGCGAGGGTTTGCTGCGGACGGGGAACGGCCAGCAATTAACGGTCCGAGTTCATTCGCCGGCTTGGGATTCCAGTTCTGCTGTCTGCGCGGCGGTGGCTGTTTTCGTCGCGACTACGAGGGCGTCGATGGCGTCGCGGTCCTCGGTGGGGCGCAGGATGCGGTCGGCGATGCGGACTTGGATGCGGTCGGGGTCCGGTCCGAGGTCGGCGATGATGTCGTCGGGGGTGAAGAGGATGGACGGGTCCTGGGGGCCGCCGTAGCCATCGGTGAGGTTGGTGGTGTCGTGGCCGAGGATCAGCAGGGTGCCTTCGGGGGCGAGCAGATCCGCGATGCGGCGGACCAGGGTTCGGCGCTGGTCGGCGGGGAGGTGCAGGAAGGCCATCAGCACCAGTTCGTAGGGGCCGGGGATGTCCGCGGCGTCGAGGTCGGTGACGTCGGCGCACTGCCAGGTGATGCGGCTGCGCACCGAGCGGGACAGGCGCGTCGCGACGGTGCGGCCCTTGTCTATCCCTACCTGCGAGTAGTCGACTGCGTGCACCTGCCAGCCGTGGGTGGCCAGCCACAGGGCGTTGCGCCCTTCGCCGCACGCGAGGTCGAGGGCGCGCGGCAGACCGTCCGGGGCGTCGGGCTGGACCGGGGCGCGCCGCTCCAGCCCGTAGACGTGCTCCACCACCGTGCTGTTCGGCGGTGCGCCCCAGACCAATTCACCCTGCGCATACCGCGCGTCCCAGTCGGCCGCTTCCATACCTGTGAGTCTATCGACCCCTGACCACGGTCATCCCGCAACGCCGCCCGTATGCGACTTCTCCCACACTGTCCTGGCCCGTCACTACGGCGAACGCAAGAAAATTCGGCATCACGGCGCCGCCCGAACTCAGGACAGTGTGGCTGCTGGAAGCCGCGCGCACCGAACACCGGGATCAGCTCGGCGCGGAGAACTCCGGCAGCCAGTGCAGTGGCGAGGTCTCCCGAATGTGGATCAGCACGTCGAACGCGTCGATCAACGAATTGACGGTCATGTTCGCCTCGGCGTCCTTCGCCGGGTCGTAGATTCCGCTGATGGTGCGTGCCTTCGCGGGCGCATGCCGCCAGCGGTCCACCGATTCCGGGGCGTCGTCGTGCAGGTGCACGTAGAAGGCGGGCAGATCCACCTCGCCGAGCATCGCGTCGATCAGGTCGGGTGCGGGATCGGGCGCCACGGCCATGCCGAGGTCGCCGTGATGGAAGCCGATCGCCACCGACACGTAGCCGGCGCCGAAGTGCGTGCGCAGGTGGCTGCCCGTGCCGCGGAATGCGCTCGCCTCCGAGGGGCCGACGCCGAGGGGAAGGCCGGATGTGTGGGCGATGCCGTCCCAGTAGGCGATCTTGGCGCCCGTGCCGCGCTGCCATTCGATGACGCGTTCGGCGGCGGGGTGCTCTTCGGTGGCGAAGCCGCCCCGCCCCGCCACGCTGTTCTGGTGGAAGGCGAGGATCACGTGCGCCTGGGCGAGCGCTGTGGCGCGCTCGGCTGTTTCGGGTAGTCCGTCGAGCAGTGCGACAGCGTTACCGGCGTGGTCGACGAAGGGGCGACCGGGGTGAATGCCCTGGTGGCGTTGCACATGTTCGTCGACCTGGTGCGCGGTCTTGATCGGGGTGAGATGGGATTCGAGGTCGGCAAGACGATCCGGCGCCGCGTGCTGGACATAGTCGAGCACGACGTCGTAATCGGAGGGTTCCGCGTGCGGCGGTTGCACGCCGAAGATGCGGACCTGGTCGTCCGGGTGTTGTTGATTGAAGGCGCGGATCCAGGCCAGCGCCGCGACCGTCTCGGCCGATCGCCATGGCCGCCACGCGCCCGCGAGTACCGATTCGGGGTCGCCCATTCCGGTGCGCACGTAGTCGTCCCAGCGTTCGCCCGAGCGTGCGCTGTCCTGAATCGCCAGAGCTCGGAAGCCGTGATGTTCGACGAGGACTCGTAAGATGCGCTGCCGCACGCCGAAGGTCTGCTGCGAGAACCGGGTCGACTCACCGAGCCCGACCACCGTCGCGTCGGCGAGCCGGTCGGTCAACGGCTCGAGATCCGGTCCGGTGAAACCGGGATCTGTGTCGGTCACCGGATGCGCGTTCGCGCGCAACCAGTCGTGCAATTCCGCGATGGTTCCGGCTGATTCGCCGGTGAAGCTGGATGCGGCAGCAGTAGCCACGGTGTCCTCCCGAGTTCGGCGGTTGATGCGACCAGCCTCGTACTTAAAGTGTTGTTGAGGTCAAGTCGCGCCGCCGAGTGCGGCCCGTGGCTTCCCGGCGAAGGGTCCGTATGCACGGCGAAAGCCGGGATCCGTCGCTGGATCCCCGGCTCTCGGGTCGAACGCCCGCACGGGCGGCGCTTACAGCGTGGTGCGCATCAAGACCACGTTGTACTGGCTGTGCACCGTCGTCAGGAAGTACAGGTCACGCCCGGTCTGATACGGGAAGATCGACGGCGCGTACGCGGTCGGCAGTTCGCGGGTGTCGATCAACACCTCGGGATCGCTCCACGGCCCTTCGGGTGATGATGCGCGCCGCATCACCACCGAATTGAACGGATCGGTGGTCAGCGCGATGTACTGCCCGAGGTAGGAGTTGTACATCACCGACAGCTCGCCGATCCCGCCCATGATCGGCGCCGCGGCATTGACGTCGTTCTTGCGCCAGCGGTCGCCGTCCCAGTACTCGTACTCGCCCAGGTTGCCGATGTCGTTCTCGCGAACGCGGGCGACGAATGCCGCGCGGTTGCGCCCGGGCGGGGTGCCGTATTCGTAGACGAACCCGCCGTCCTTCAGGAAGGCGTTCATCTGGAAGTTGGCATCGGCACCGTCGTTCGGGCGTCGGGTCGCGGACAGTTCGCCCCAGGTCTCGCCATTGTCGCCGGAGGCGGCCAGGCCGGAGAAGTTCGTGGTCCACTGGCCGACGTCGTCCCAGCTCTTCACAGACATGAGGCTCATGTACTGGACGCCGTTGACCGAGATGCCCGCGGTGGGGATGCGGCTGATCTCGATGAACGGGATCTTCGGGCTCGGGATCAGGTCGCGAGCCTGGCCGAATATGTCGCGCACCACACTGTCGAAATAGACGCCGTTGACCGGGTTCTGGGTGTGGCTGCGCACCAGGATATTGCTGCGCCACGCCCAGGCGCTGCCCACGAGTAGGTTCGGGAAGCCGAGTCCTGCGGTATCACCGAAGGCGGTCAGCATCTCGCCGTTGCCGTTGTCCCACATGATGCCGAGGTCGGTGCCGAGCACGTTGTACGTCTGGGTGCTGTTCGGGCTGGCCATGCCAGTCACCTGGAACACGGCCCTGGAGCGTCCCATCAGGTTGGGCAACCCGTTGGTGCCGTTGAGCACCGGAATCGGGTTGATCATGTTTGGGTTTGCCGTGGCAGGGGAAGTCACTGCTAGGAGCAAGGCCGAGGCACCCGCCAGTGCTGAGATCAGGATGGACGCGGTCTTGGTCAAAGTCTCTGAGCCCTCCGATTTCTTGCCGAAGCGTGCCCGATACACCGACCCCCGTCGTGTGTCCCGTGTCACATTTCGACTGGCTGGCAAATCGTGCAAATGCTAACAGTGAATCCCAATGAAATTGGTGGCTTGCGTCCCCGATTCGCGTCCTTTGCCAAATTGTTGCCGAGAGCCCCGGTCAAGCGCAGGATCAGCGGCAGTTGTGTCGCGCTCGATCGCGAACGTGCGCCGCGCCGACGGCTGCAGGGAGCGGTCGAAGAGTCGTTCGGCTCCGGCGACGGTGTGGGGAGCGGGTCGCGATGCGTCAGCGAGCTTTTCGGCGGCCGCGACCTGGTCCGCGGTCACCTTGGTGACCAGGCCGATCCGCTCGGCATAGGCGGCTTCGACGGTCTTGGTCATCAGAAGTGCCTAGTCGATGCCGATGAGGCTGGACAGCGTTGCCGCGCCAGTCGTATAGGGGACCAGTCCGTGCTCGGCCGCCATTACCGAGAACTCCGCGCCATGGCAGCGGAATGATACTGCGGACGATAGCCATAGGATCGCTGTCGGCTTCCGCGACATCGAGATCGCTGCTGAAGCTCGGGCCGTTGTGGTGCCCATGCGCGGATCTTACCCGTGGGTCAGTTAGCGTCAACCGTCTTGCGCGGATGGCTCGGCCTGAGCGAGGGCGCGCATCGGAAAACCCGTACGCCTGCCCTCACCGAGGCGCGTTGGGGCCGTGACGAAGGGCGCTCGGGCGGAATCGCTACTACGGATGTGCGGTGATGGTGTCCCGCAGTACCTTTGCGCAGGCGGCCGGGTCGTCATAGAACGGGGTGTGGCCGCTACCGTGCAGCGTGACATGCCTGGCGTTCGGCAGGACGCCACGGGCACGGCGACTTTGGGTCGCGTAGGTCAGCAAGATATCGCGGTTGCCCCAGGCGATGGTGACGGGAATGTCTGCCAGACTGCCGATTTCGTGCAGTTTCGCGTCGCTGAACGAGGCAAGGGCCTCGTCGAATCCGGGTGCGTTGACCGCGCCGTTCGCAGTGTCGAGGGCGATCTGCGGGTAGACCGCCCACGGCTTGCCGAACACCAGACCGAGGAAGGCGGTTCGCCCGGCGGCGGTGCCGAGGATCGTCGGCAACGCGGGTCCGAGTGGCCCAGCCAGTGCCTTCGACTTGCCGAGGGACTGCTGGCACCAGACCCGCCCGGAGGTATCCCAGAATCCGATCGGGGAGTAGGCGGTCACCGAGCGAGCCCGCCCGCGAGCGCCGAGGTTGAGCGCGATGAGCCCGCCCATCGAATTGCCGGCCAGATGCGGTCGCTCGATGCCTTCGGTGGCGAGGAAATCGGCCAGCGCCTCGGTGAGGGTGTCGACGGTGGTGTGTGGCAGCGGCGCGGAACCGGAGAAGCCGGGCAGGTCGACGGCGATAACGTCGAACGACTCGGCAAGGGTGTCGATGATCGGCTCCCACACCTGCCACCGGCTGCCGATGCCGTGCACCAGCACCAGCGGTTCGCCCGTCCCGACCCGGTGGTGGTTCAGCGTCGTCATGCTCGTGGATCCTACTTCTTCGTGCCCGGCCGAATGCGATCACAGTAACAGCAGTCGCCAGCCATCAGTTCGCGATCGGATTCTCCGTCAGCGGCCTGGATAACGAGCCGGAGCGGGCGGAGATCGGTAGCTGGACGAGGCCGCCTGGTCGCTCGCCGAACAGGCCGCGGCCCGGGCCGGTATGTCGCCGTCGGCGTGGATATCGAAGGCGGCGCGCCGCGAAGCTGTGCGCACGGGTGTGGGTCCGGTAGTGGATGTGACGGCACAAGCCGCGGCGGACGAGGCGGAGCTGGCCGCCGCCGAGGAGGCTATGCGTGCGCAAGGGTGAACTGTGGATCTATCACCCACATGGTCCGCCGCCGCTGCGCACTATCGTGCTCATCAGCAGTGATGGCATCAACGAATCCCCGAGGCAGTGGCTGATCGCGGCCGAGGTGCTCGATGAGGATCCCCAGGACATTCTCGCGGTGACCGTGCAGCGGCACGGCTGGGTGCACGCAGGCAATATCGGTCGCATCTATCGTGGCTGGCTGGCCGAACGGGTCGACGAAATGGCGGCCGACGAGCTCGAGCGGCTCGACACCGCGCTGCGGGCGGCCATGGATCTGTGACGCGTTCTGCCGAACCATAGTTCGGTTCGATCGACCACCGCCGGACGCGGTGCGGCATTATCGTTGCGTCGTCCCAGCGGTGGCCGATTCATGTCACGACTAACCGAGAAGAGGAGTCAGGTGCGGATTTTCCTGATCGCCGCAGCACTAGTCGCACTGCCGGTATTGACGGCGTGCGAAAACGACAAGGCCGCGGCGCAACCCGCGGTGACCCAGGCGGATCTGGCCAAATCATTGCAGGACAAGGGTCTGAAGGATCAGCAGCTCGCCGACTGCGCGGCGAAAGTCTATGTGGACCAGGGCATCTCGCAGGAGGGCCTGCACAAGATGATCAGCAGCGAATACGACACCAAGGCCGCCGACCCGGCAACCTTCGGCATGAGCAAGGAAGACGCCGAGAAGGCCCGCCAGGCCACCAACAAAATCGTCAGCGACTGCCTCACGCCGCACTGAGACGATCCGGGATACGCGCCGGGTCACAGGACGACGACGAGCTCGATCCGTGCCTTGGATCCGGTGGTGAGGTCCTCGGCAATCCGCACCGGCTTCTTCACCGGAAGCACATAGGTGGCCCGCGACTTGTCGGGGAACAGCGAGGTCGACCACTGGCTACCGCCGATCGTCACCTCCACCTTCACCGCCCCGAACCCACCGGCTCGGTGCGCATACATCGCCTCGATCTCATCGGCGATCCCCTCGGGCAGTTCCACGAAATGCCACGACCCCTGCCCCTCGTGCTCCCAGAGCTTCGCCGTGAACGAATAGTGCGATCCAGCCACGGCGTGACTGTAGCGAGCGGCGCCGACAAGAAATGCACCGCTGCTCGTACGAGTGGCACATCTCGGAGTGGACTTCTCGGTGTTTCCCGCAGCCAGGTACCACTCGTGACGGGTGCGGCGGCTAACCGGCTGGGCAGTGGGTTTCGGTGGCGGGGGTGGTGAGGTCGATGAGGTAGTGGTCGGCGGCGGTTGTGGTGCAGGGGGTGCGGTCGTAGGTGCCGTGGCCTCAGCCGTCGTAGGTCAGCAGGGTCGCGCGGTTCGTCTGCGCGGCAACCTGGATTGCCCATTCGTGTGGAGTGGCCGGGTCGTGCAGGGAGCTCATCACCAGGATCGGTGGGCCGTCGTTGACTTGTGGGTGGTGTTGTGGGTTCTGTGGTGCGGTCGGCCAGCCGGAGCAGAGAGTGCCTGCGCCCCAGGCGAAATGGGCGCGCAGGGTGGGGGCGTTGGCGTTCTGTTCGTGCCAGAGGCGCAGCCAGTCTTCCTGATCGGTGACGTCGAATCGCCAGTCGGAGCACAGAGCGATCTCCGGCATGGGGGTCGGCTTGCCGGATCTCTGGACCGGGGCGAGTTGGATGGGGTCGTGCGCCGGTTGATCGGTCAGTGCCCGCAGATCTGTTGCGAGCCTGGACCATTCGGGTGCATAGAGCGGTTGGGTGACCTTGCGGCTCAACTCGAGCGGTCCCAGCGGTTTGTCCGCATCCCGCAGCTCGCCGCGTCCGGCCCTGGCGAAGAGATCGCCATAGGTGCGGTGCACGTCGGTGCCGTGCAGGACACACTGTTCGTCACGCGCACACCAGGACGCGAATTCGTTGAAAGTGTCTTGACCGGCGCGTGCTTCGGTGGCGAGGAATCCACGCCCGTCGAGGCTGTGGTCGTCCACGCTGTCCAGCAGCGACGCGCGCAGCCGGTTCGGGAAAAGTTCGGCGTAGGCTTGTGCGGGCATCGTGCCGTAGGAACGGCCGTAGAGACTGATCTGGTCCACGCCGAGCGCCGAGCGCAGCGCATCGACGTCCCGCGCGATACTCACGGAGTCGACATGGTCGATAAGCGGGCCAGTGTATTTGCGGCAACTGTCCTTGAGATCCCTTGCATAGGAGCGCGCTTCATCGATCCGCCCACCGGCGTGCGGCATCATGTTCGGCCCGTTCGCGCCGAGCCCGCCGTCGCACAGAATCGGATGACTGCGCTTCACCCCACGCGGATCGAGGCTGATGATGTCGAACCGCGCCCGCAGCTCCGGCGAAAACTTTCCCCGCAGGATTTCGTCCACCCCCGACGAGCCAGGCCCGCCGGGCAGCGAAACCAACGTCCCGACCTTCCGCACCGCGTCGTCAGCTCGATCTCGTACCACGGCGACGTCGATCGTCGAACCACCCGGATCCGCCCAGTCGATGGGCACGGCCATTGTCGCGCAGTCGAATTCGGCCTTCTCCGCGCACGGCTGCCAGTTCAGCGCGGGTGCCGCGGGCGCGGTGGAGCTACAGGCGGCCAGGGCTGCTGTGAGTAGTGCGGCCGCCATGGCCACGCAGAACACGGTGCGACGGAAGTGCATACGGAAGATGATCGCAGCGGCACAGGGCCGACCGCATCAACCCAGCGAGCGACCCCGACTCACCCTCCGGTACTGTCCGGACCATCTCCCGCGGCCGATGATCGAAGGTGATTGTGTTGGCGCGCAACAACTGCGCGACCTCCGAGCGGGTGCTCGAACGGTAGCGCATTCGGGCTGAACGAAAAACGGCCCTGAACCAGCAAGCTGCTGGTTCAGGGCCTCTTTCCGTGGAGCCGATGACGGGAATCGAACCCGCGCTGTCTGCTTGGGAAGCAGGCTCGGGTTGGTTTCGGGGGTTTTCGAGTGATCGGGGAGGTCCGATGATCTGGCGGTTCAGTACACCGGCGTCCGGCAGGGTTCGGGGTACTTGTGACACTGTGGTGACGCCGAGTGACGCAGCCTGACGCTTGACCGGCAAGTCATAACCGGTTTGATTCACGACACATTCAATTGGGCCAAATGGGCGTAGGTATAACCCATTTGGATACCAGAAGTAACCAATTGGGTACGTCGCGTTCCGCTACTGGGTGGTAGCGGCGAGAGTCTCGACCTGCTTAGCGTCAGCCCCTCGCGGCAATCGACTAATCTTTGTCGCGGAACCGATTCCGCCACAAGCGGAGTTGGGGACATACGCCGTCCTTGCCTTGGACGCACATCTGAAGTCTGTCTCCTGAACAGCCTCGGAGGTGCGGTCCTTGACAAGGAAGGTAGGTAACTATGCCCCGGAAGGCGCATAGAAGGAGAGTTCAAACGAAAGAGACCCCAGCCTGGGATCCAGGACTTGAGGTCTCCATCGTCTGTCCAGGTCGGCTGCTCATCCTGCTTGCATGCTGGATGCTGTTGATGCACTGGCCCAAAGAAGTCCGGTCGTCGGCCAACGATGGCCGGTCTCCACCCCTGCATAGTGGGGCTATATAGATCGTATCTTGTAGCGTTCGATGCATCCAATAGCGTTGACGCTACCAAACAGGTGGGCCGCCGCTGGATTTGCTTTCGCCTCGTTCCACTCGATCGCTTGTCTGGACCCAGGTTTGGCCCTGTTGGGTGGTGGGTTGCACCCATGGCGGGCTGGCTACCGCCTGCCCCATAGGGCCTGCCTTTCGCGCGTAGAGGCTCCGGGGTCAAGGGTGGCGTAGCCATCACGGAGTGACGCCGTCGGCGCCCTTGAGGCTGGAGGGGCGCGGGAACACAATGCAGGCCACCACACAGCAGGGCTACGCGGCCGGAGGTTGCGCAGTTTGGTTGGTGTGCACCGACTGCCACGCTGCCGGGCCGCGGTCGAGTCCGACTACCCCCACCTGTGACCACCCCCCGGGGGGCGCATCACCCGTGCGGAGGAGACCAGTTGCTTTGGTCGGCGTTGGTGGAGGTGACCACAGCCGGTGGACTGGGCAGAGTGCCGGCGGATTGGTGATCGGCTCGGGAGGTAAGTCGGGTACGGCTCACATCGTGCCCAGCCCTGTCGGTAGTTGGAGAAGTGTCCCAAAGAGGATCGCAAGCCCCGTCGTGGCGCAACCGTGCCGCCGACGTGCCGACGCGCCGCGAGCGGGCGCTTCATCAGCGAGCGTTGCGCGTCGAAGCGCTGCGGCGGCGCGGTAGCGCCGCCGCAGGCGCCTATATGGGGAAATTCGGCAACGACCCTTGTACGTGCGAGGACTACGTGTGCTGCTACCGCCGTCCTTCAACTGCTGACCGAAGAACGTGCGGTATGCGGCATTTCAGGATATTGCCTGTGGAGACGATTGGCGGCGGCGCCGTCGGGACCGGATCAGATAGGTCTGATTACCGGGCCGAGGCGGCTAAGGATGGGCTCGCCAAAAACCTCCGCGTTCAGACCTTGTGATGACCAGGCTTGGATTTCGGCTGTGTAATTCCGCAGCGACGTCGTCCAGCGATATTGGGCGCAGCCAGCGCTCCGAGATGGCAAGCGGGAAGCCTACCGTGATCTTGCCTGTCGGACCGTAGATCCATTTGGGCCAATGACCTTCGACAAGTTTCGGGCTGGGCTCGACCAGCTCGATGGCCAGATACCTCGCGCCGTGGGCTGTGATCAGATGGATACGCGATATCGCAGCCCACGGGATTCGTCCGAATGGGTTGAGTGTCACTTCCTGATCGTCGACTGTCATTTCGGGTGCGAGCCGGACGACGTGATGCAGTACGAGAAACAGCCAAAGGGTTCCTAAGACGATCGGCGCCACCACAGGGAACATCAGCGGCGAGTCGGCGGAAGTGGTTGTCACGAGCAGTAACCAGCCGCCCGCGATCCCTGCCAGGCCCAACAACAACATCTCTACCCAACGGACCCACGAAGATCGAAAGATCGTCGGTGGCGTTGGCACTTCCTGAGACCGGTCCACAATCCTGGACTGTAGTGGTCGCCGTTCGGCTCAGCGCGAATATCGTGTGAGTAACCCGGGCTCGCACGGGATGCGCTCATCGGCATTACCGCGCGTTGCAGGAGCCTCTGGCCCGCTGGTCGCACGCAGCGGGTGACCAACCCTCCGCCCCACCGAGTTCTGCCACAACCTTGACGCAAGAGATCGGTTGAGCTGCCTGGTTACCGCCGCGCTGGGTCCGTATGGCTGACCGCGATATCTGTCTCACGACCAGCGGCCGTCGCGGACCGGACCTCCGTGACGCCTTGGAGCACCGGTCGGCGGGCATGGTGGCTCCGAATGCACCCATTGTGCATAGCTCGCCGCTTTCCGTAAGAATGACGGCCGACAGCTCGGACAACACACCATAGAAGAAGGCGGCACCATGATCGAATTCGGAGCCACACATACTCGGGGCATCGTCGCCGCGTCGGCACTGGCTGCCTGCCTGGCGGTCCCGATGATGTTCGCGCCCAATGCCTCCGCACTGACCGCACCGACGATTACGGTGGCCCTGACCGGATCCGTGACAGGGTCGGCGAATGTCATCGGAACCGGCTGCCCTGTAACGGTCACGGCGACAGTGAAGCAGCCCGACGGCTCGGCAGTACCGCAGGGCACCGTCGAATTCTTCGACGTTGATTCCTCCGCCAGTAACCTCGTGCTGGGCTCCGCTCCGGTATCCGGCGGCATCGCGAGCGTCTCGTGGACACCCGCCACCTCCGGCCAGAACGCGATCACCGCCGGCTACTTCGACAGCCAGTTGCAATTCCTGCCGATCGCGGGCGGCGCAGTGGTGACGGTGACCCCTGGCATCAACATCGGCGGCTTCTGTCTCTGACCGCTGCCGGCGAACCCTCGACTGCCGTCGGCGGAACTGCCGATTCACCGGAGCGTCTGTCGGCTAACGCGTTTCAGCGGCTGTGATCGTCAGGCTGCGCACCGTACGCTTGGGCACCACCAGTGGTCCAGCTCCGGCGGTCAGCAGCGCAGCAGCTTCGGCCACGCTCGGTGTCCCGATGGCAGTCGAGGTACGGGTGGCGGGATTGGGCACCGCCACTGCCGACAACTTCGCTGCGCTGAACCCGACTATCGGCACCCCGAGTTGGGCGCCGACTGCAACCCGCCCGGGTTCGGACACCGACGGTAGCGATGCACCCGATCATGCTGTCGCCCATCAAGTCCCGCAGCGCAGCCCGGATTCGATCCGCCGATGTTCCCGGCCGCATCCCGAGCCCAAGGCCAGCTCAGACGATCTCACAACAGTGTGGTCGAACGGTTTTCGGCACGCTGAAGTACGAACTCTCTGCCGCGGCGTGATCCCAGACGGTGATGCATCGGACATGGAGGTACACCGATTCCGCATCCTGTACAACACGATCCGGCACGAGGTCCTCGGCGACCGGACTCTCATCGCCGCATATATGGACGGTTGACCGACGTGAGAACACGCGATATGCGGCTACTTATCGAGTACTTCAGCAAACTGTAGTCAGCCTGTGGGTGGGCCGGGCCGGGACAGGTTGTCCCCGATCCGGTCGCCTGAGTTGTTTCCGTTTGCGGTGGATGTCCGACGAGAACGCCGACCACTCCCAACTCCTGGCCGACAGCGCCGCAGACCTGCTCACCATTCTCGCCACGAATATGCGGGATGACCACGCGAACCAGCCATGATCTCGACCCGAGACAGGCGTGTTCGCCTTCACTTTCGGTTGCTCAGGTGAAATCAGTTGGCGGGCTTGCCGAACCAGCGGGCGAGGTGGTCGTTCAGGTCCTGCTGGTTCTCGCCGATCCAGGCGACGTAGCCGTCGGGCCGGAGCAGGATGGCCGGAACATCCAGTGCCGCAGTGGGATCCGCGATGAGGTCGACTCGGTCCGACCAGCCCTCGACGAGGTAGTCAAGCAGGTAGCCGCGGCAACCTACTACCAGGTGTGGTGGCCCCATCACGACCAGGAGGTCTACCGCGGCGATCACATGCCGGTGTGGGATCACCAAGCGTGCAGGTTCGTTGACCCCGATACCCGGCAACCGCTCCCGACTTTCGATGAGGCGCAAGACGTTCTGTCGACCGTTGATGACCTGGAACCGGCGCATGTCGTGAAGTTCGGCAGTCAGATCGATCCGAAAGACATCCGCGGTGTGCTCGGCAACACCGAAGAAGCCGCCCGCACGGTCGGCTACGTCACCAAGTACCTCACCAAGTCCATCGCCGAAGTCCTCGAACCACAAACCTCGCGGCCGCCGCCCACTACGACCGCCTCCACGCCGAACTCCAGCACACCCCGTGCTCGAAGACCTGCGCGGTGTGGCTGCGCTACGGGATCTCCCCGAAAGGAGCCAGCGAGAAGACCGTTCCCGGTCGATGCCGCGGCAAGGCACACCGCCGAGACACCTCGGCCTGCCCAGTCAACGGGTCCTGCCCTCGGAGCAATGGTCCGGCAAAACCCTGCCCGACTACCGCGCTGATCGTGTCGAGTTCGTTCGGCAACTGCTCGCCAGGGTCGGGATGGTCAAGGCCGACACCTCCCACCTGAAGGTCACCCCGGTCGAACCCGGTGACCACTCGGTGCCACCCCGAGAGCACCTGATCATGGCCGCGATCGCCCAACGCACGAAATGGCGAGCCGAATACACAACCGCCCTACTCGCGGCCGGTCCGCCTGGGACACAAGAAGCTTCGACAATTCCACAAGCGGCATAGAAAGGAACAGGAGAGATGGCGCGGTTGCTCACTGAGCAGGAGGTCCGGGAGCGGATTCCGGTCGGGCACAGCAAGTACTACGAGCTGATCGGGTCGGGTGAGCTGCGATCGGTGAAGATCGGGCGTCGGCGGTTCGTGACGGAGCAGGCCGTCGCGGATTACATCGCTGAGCTGGACAACTCGGCATGAGTCGCCAGCAGCTACCGCCGCAGATCACCAAGATCACGGTGACCGATCGGCGGACGAACAAGCCGGTGGTCCGGTATCAGGTGGTGGCCGATGCTGGCCGCGATCCGGAAACCGGCAAGCGGCACCAGGTGCGTCGGCGGTTCTGCACCGAGCGGGAAGCTCGGGAGGCTCTGGCGAAGTTCCAAGCTGACGCAGCGTCCGGCGATTTCGTGGTGAGGAAGGATGTCACCGTAGAAGAGGTTTGCCGTGACTGGCTTGATAGCTTGCACTGGGCTCGGGGAACCACGCGGGCGGTCTACGAGTACAACCTTGCGCCGTTGCGTGAACAGTACGGCGACGTGCCGGTGCAGAAGTTGACCCGCAAGCACCTGGACGATCTGGTGTCCGCGCTGCAGAAGGGTGGTACCAAGACCGAGAAGGGCAGAGTCCGGCGTCCGTGGGCCGCTCGGTCGTTGAAGCGGACTATCGAAACGACGTCGATGGTCCTCGACTATGCGATCGAGCGAAAGATGTTGGCGCACAACGTAGCTCGTGCAATCAAGCCAAAGGCGGGCAAGAAGCGCAAGCCGATGACGTATACGCCGGCCGAAGTGTCGCAGCTGCTGACCAGCTTGGAAGGAGACCGGGACCGACACGCCTGGTTCCTCGCGCTGTGCGGGTTGCGTCGGAGCGAACTCGGCGGATTGCGCTGGAGTGGTGTCGATTTTGTACAGAAAACGCTCGTGGTGCATATCGGCCGTGCGTCGGCCGGCGGCAAGGCCGTGGAGGACGACCCGAAGACCGAAGCTTCCGTTCGGACACTCCCGATGGATGACGAAATGGTGGAAGTGCTGCGAAGGGCACGGCGTCGGCAGGCTGCGGACAAACTTCAATTCGGCAAGGCGTACCAGGACGGTGATTACGTCGTGTGCAAGGAAGATGGCACCCCGTATCACCCGGACACGTTAACCCGTCGATGGTCCGAGGCGCTCAGAAGGGCTGGCGTCCGACACATCCGGCTGCACGACGCTCGTCACACCTGCGGGACCACGATGCACCTGCGGAAGGTGCCGCTTGCGGTGATCGCTGCGTGGCTGGGTCACGCCGACGCGAGTATTACGGCGAAGATCTACACCCACTCCCGGGTCGAGGCGCTTCGAGACGCTGCGAAGACTTTGGGTGAGGTTGTGACAACTCGTGACATTCAGGCTGGCTGACGCTGAGAACAAGAATAGGCCCCGACCGGCTAAACACTGGTCAGGGCCTATTTCTGCTGTGGAGCCGATGACGGGAATCGAACCCGCGCTGTCTGCTTGGGAAGCAGAAGTTCTGCCATTGAACTACATCGGCAAGCTGTACCAGAGGTACCTCCGAGACTGTAGCAGAGTCGACCCGAAGGCGGGAAAAACCGCCACTAAATGCCGTTGACCTGCGTCAATGAGCCTGTGGCCCACAGTGGGACGTGATCGGTTCGAGTCGGCGTTCGGCCTCGTGGAATCGGCATGGTCGCATTGGCTGGGCAGTGAATGCCCCGCCCTACTGACCGCGGGCAGCGTGCCGCCGTGCACGGATCAGGCGCTGGCCAACGAGATGGTCGCGAAGCGGCCGAATGCCACGCTGGGCACCGACCATTTCGTGCACAAGGCCGATCCGGCCGGATTCGCCAAGACGGTGCGTGACTTCCTCGAGTCGCGCTGACCTTCAGTCGCCGATCGCGCAACTGATAGCGCCACGGCGGGTCTCGGCTTGTCACTGTGCGGCTGATGACCCTCATCGAGCAGGCGCTACTCTCTCGGCGTGCTGCTTTCCGATCGTGACATCCGTGCGGAGATCGCCGCTGGGCGTCTCGGCGTCGAGCCGCTCCTGGAAAACCTGATTCAGCCGTCGAGCATCGACGTGCGGCTGGACGGGATGTTCCGGGTCTTCGACAATTCCCGCTATACCCACATCGATCCGGCGAAGCGTCAGGACGAGCTGACCAGTCTGGTCGAGCCCGCCGTGGGTGAGCCGTTCGTGCTGCATCCCGGTGAGTTCGTGCTCGGCTCCACGCTGGAGGTGTGCACGCTGCCGGACGATCTGGCGGGGCGGTTGGAAGGCAAGTCGAGTTTGGGCAGGCTCGGCCTGCTGACCCACTCGACCGCCGGTTTCATCGACCCCGGCTTCAGCGGACACATCACCCTCGAACTGTCGAACGTGGCGAACCTGCCCATTACTTTGTGGCCGGGAATGAAGATCGGCCAGCTGTGCCTGCTGCGGTTGACCAGCCCGGCCGAGCACCCCTATGGCAGCGCCAGCACGGGCTCAAAGTACCAGGGGCAGCGCGGTCCGACGCCGTCGAAGTCGTACCTGAATTTCCCGCTGCCGAAATAGATGGCGGGTGGATTTCGGAATCCACTGCAGCACTGCACATCCATCCACCCTAGATCCGGTGCGTTGTCCCGACCATGAACCGCAAGACCCGGTCGAGTCCGCCCCGTCGACTGTGGAGAAATGGGGCGGACTCGTCCGCGCTCGGCGCCGGGCGGCAACGGGGCCCGATGACGCAGAATCAGTCCCCGCCGCCCGCTCCGCCCGCCAATGCCATCGTGATAATGACGGACAGCGGTGGGAGCGTGTCGCCGCGGCTCGGCGGGCCGACCCAGAAGCACCCTTCCCGGGTCCAGTGGCCGAGCCCTGTCGGCAACATCACGGCACTGCCGATGGCAGGAATGCCTATATCGAGTAGGTTGAGCACCTCCAATACCTGTGTCCCCGGCCGACTGTCCCGCGCGGCCAGGAAGCTCCAGCGGATCTGCCTGGCCAGCATGAGGCCCCTCGTCCCCTGCTGTTCCAGTGCCGCCCTGACCTTTTCGGCCCTGGCGGTTGGCAGATGCACGACACACACTCGGCCGGTGATCGGCAGCATGACGAACCCGCCTTGCTCGCGGACCGGTAGCCCGAACTCGTGCCGGTAGTAGGCCACCCAATCGTCGACTGTCCTGAGTCTGTCCACGTTCACGGCCAACTCCTTGCCTCCTGCGTCAAGGGTCCCGCCCGGCCCCGGCGATTCGGTATTGCCCGCGCGCCCGCCTTCCACTGCCATTCCGCTGCCACTTATAGCCGATCGCTTTTGCCGGTGGCCGCATGTGCAAACCACTCGTACCCTGAGAAGGAGTTCCTTCGGAGGGATGACATGTGGTGCGGCAGTGGTCAGGTAGAGAGGCTCGAGCCCTTCGCGATGCCAAGCGGATGAGTATCCGGGAGTTCGCGGCACATTTGGGTGTGCACGAACGCCTGGTGTCGAAGTGGGAGGCCGGCGGCGCCCGGGTTCATCCACGTCCGATCAATCAAGCCGCTCTCGATACGTCCCTGGCCAGGTCCGACGATGTTGTGCGGACACGGTTCGTGGCGCTGATCGATCAACGGATGGTCGATCGGCCTTCCGCACCTGGGTTCGATGTGCCTGCCGGCGCCGCGGCGCACGCCATTTATTCGAGCGACGCGGATCTGTTGGCTCTCATAGACGCCGGTGCGATGAGAGGTGAAGCGTTAGCAGCGATTTCGGAGAGGGATCTGATCATGGCGGCTGCCCATGAGGCCAGCGAGCACGCCGGCCAGGCCGAGAGCACCAATGTGGGCGTGACCACCTTGGAACAGCTCGACGCCGATGTCACGCGCATCGCGAACGACTATGTGCGCATTCCGCCGGTGCCGATGATGGTGGAGATGCTGCGGGTGCGACGCCGGGTATACCGGTTGCTCGAGGGTCATCAGCGGCCCGTCGACACCAGCTATCTATACCTGCTGGCGGGCACCCTCTCGGGCTTGCTCGCCAATGCGAGCATGGACCTGGGCTATTACGACGCGGCAGGCGAACAGGCCAGAGCCGCTTGGGCTTACGCCGAATTGTGCGGGCACAACGGATTACGCGCCTGGACCCGCGGCATGCACGCGCTCATCGAATACTGGTCCGACCGTCCGCGGCGCGGGATTCTGCTCGCGCAGAGCGGACAGGAGTTCGCCGAGTCGGCCACGGCCAAGGTGCGACTGCTCAATATCGAGGCCAGGATCTGGTCCTGCCTGGGCAGCGATGCCGACACCGATCGCTGTATCCGCGCTGCGGACGACGCGCGCGAGGTCACCGAGACCGACACCCTGCACGACGAGGTCGGCGGCGTGTTCGGGTTCAACAACGCGAAGGCCCACTATTACGCAGGCGCCACCTACATCCACCTCGGCCAGGCCGCGCCCGCCTTGGCCGCCACTCGGCAGGCCATCGAGCTGTATTCGAACGGACCGTCCGAGCAACGCTCTTATGGCGCCGAATCGCTGGCCCGGGTGGACAGCGCGGCCGCGCATCTGATCAACGGCAGCCTGGACGGCGCGGCGGAAGCCCTGCATCCGGTGCTCGGCCTGGCCGAGGACAAGCGCATCGCCCAGTTGGAGGAGCGGCTCACCGGAGTGCGGCGGCGCATTGCGGGCCAGGCTTTCCGTGATGCGGTCGAAGCGCGCTACCTGGACGAGCAGATCGAGGAATTCTGCGGCGTCACCGCCGCCAAGGGCATACCGCCGGGCGATAGGCCTGCCTGACGTGGACACATTGAATTAAGCGCTTGCGACGGATGGCACCATTGGACGGGTGAGCCCGAGTCATCTACCACATCGCCCGCCGCGCGTCCTGGAGCAGTCGACGAAGCTGCAGGACGTCCTCTACGAAATTCGTGGACCGGTACACGCGCACGCGGCACGGCTGGAGTCCGAGGGCCATCGCATCCTCAAGCTCAACATCGGTAACCCGGCTCCCTTCGGGTTCGAGGCCCCCGATGTGATCATGCGCGATATCGTCGCCGCGCTGCCGTATGCCCAGGGTTATTCGGAATCGAAGGGCATCCTGTCGGCCCGGCGCGCCATCGTGACCCGCTACGAACTGGTGCCTGGCTTCCCCGAGCTCGACGTGGACGACATCTATCTGGGCAACGGCGTCTCCGAGCTGATCACCATAACCATGCAGGCGCTGCTCGACAACGGCGACGAAGTGCTGATCCCGGCGCCGGACTATCCGCTGTGGACCGCCATGACCAGCCTGGCCGGCGGCACCCCGGTGCACTACCTGTGCGACGAGGCCAACGGTTGGCAGCCCGACGTCGCCGATATCGAGTCGAAGATCACCGACAAGACCAAGGCACTGCTGGTGATCAACCCGAACAATCCGACCGGCGCGGTGTACTCCACCGAGATCCTGCAGCAACTGGTCGATATCGCGCGCAAGCATCAGCTACTGCTGCTCGCCGACGAGATCTACGACAAGATCCTCTACGACGACGCCAAGCACATCTCGCTCGCCACGATGGCGCCCGACCTGCTGTGCCTGACCTTCAACGGCCTGTCCAAGGCCTACCGGGTGGCGGGCTACCGCTCGGGCTGGCTCGCCATCACCGGACCGAAGGAGCATGCCGCGGGCTTCCTGGAGGGCATCGACCTGCTCGCCTCGACCCGGTTGTGCCCGAATGTGCCTGCGCAGCATGCGATTCAGGTGGCGCTGGGCGGACACCAGAGCATCGAGGATTTGATCCTGCCCGGCGGGCGGCTGCTGGAGCAGCGCGATGTCGCGTGGGGGCGGCTGAACATGATCCCTGGTGTGTCGTGCGTAAAGCCGAAGGGCGCGTTGTACGCGTTCCCGCGGCTGGATCCGAACGTCTACGAGATCCGCGATGATTCGAGGTTGATCCTCGATCTGCTGCTGCAGGAGAAGATCTTGATGGTGCAGGGCACCGGCTTCAACTGGCCGAATCATGATCATCTGCGGATCGTCACGCTGCCATGGGCCAGGGACCTGGCCGTCGCGATCGAGCGCTTCGGCAACTTCCTATCCAGCTACCGCCAATAGGCGGCTGCCTCGCTTCCGTTCGGCCCGGCGCACATGCGGCTGGGTCGCTTCCGTTCGGCCCGGCGCACATGCGGCTGGGTCGCTTCCGTTCGGCCCGGCGCACATGCGGCTGGGTCGCTTCCGTTCGGCCCGGCGCACATGCGGCTGGGTCGCTTCCGCTCGGCCCGGCGCACGTGCGGCTGGGTCGGCTCTGCTCGGGCCGGCGCGGACTGCGACCGGCTGCGCCAATAGGGGTAAAGCGCCGCTGGGAACTAGATCGCCCCGTTTCTGGGCTGAAAACATACTTATCGTACGGATATTCGCGGATTTACGAGACTAGCTAGCGCAAAAGAAGACCTTTTGTGTACAGTGGCACTTGGCACTTTCGAGTGCCCGGTCGGGTTGTCTACCCCCCCTGGACTACCCGACCTCGGGTTCGGCCGCCTACCCCCCCTGGGCGCCAACCTGCGGGCGGCGGAGACATCCCCCTGCTCTCCGCCGCCCCCTCCAAACTTTCCCTCTTTCGGATACCGGCCCAAACGCCATTGGGGTCCGCCGCGTCGATTTGAAAATGAAATCCTTTAAGCTCGGCACCGGGCAGGCACACGACCAATAGGTAGGAGCCCGGTGAGCGAGCACCATCATCATCACGACCATTCCGAACCGATCGCGATCGGCGCCAACGCCGCCCGGGTCGTCGTCGGGTTACTCGGCGCCATCGGCGTCCTCGTGGTGATCGCCGCGATCGTGTTGTGGCCGAGCAGCCAGCACGTCGACATTCCGTTGCCGATGCAGAACGCGGGCGGCGGCGCGGTGCAGACCGAGGGCGGCACGGTCGTGATGCAGGACGTCGGGCCCTGCGGCAGTTCGTCGATCGGCAAGGTCTTCATCGACAAGCCGGAAGCGCCGCCCAGCAACTCCTACGTCTGCCAGCGCAGCCTGGTCACCATCGACTCCGGGCCGAACAAGGGCAACAAGACGCTGCTCGAAATCGCACCCGGCCCAGGTCAACCCGATCTGCACGCCGGTGATCACATCCGGCTGGTCCGGCAGACCGATCCGAACGGCACCACGATCTACTCGTTCGACGACTACTCGCGCGGGCTGCCGCTGACGCTGATTGTGGTGGTATTTGTCGTCGTGATCGTCGCGGTGGCGCGCTGGCGCGGGCTGCGGGCACTACTCGGGCTGGTATTCGCCTTCGCAGTGCTGGTGCTGTTCCTGCTGCCCGCGCTGTTGGATGGGAAACCGGCGATTCCGGTTGCGCTCGTTGCCGGTGCGCTGATCCTCTATGCCGTGCTGTATCTCGCGCACGGGGTGAACCTTCGCACCAGTTCGGCGCTGCTCGGTACGCTGACATCGATGGTGCTGGCGGCCGTGCTGTCCTGGTTGGCGATCAAGATGACGCATCTGACCGGACTGTCGGAGGAACAGAACACGAACGTCGCCACCTACATTCAGCACGTCAGCATTACCGGTCTGCTGTTGGCGGGCTTCATCATCGGCTCGCTCGGTGTGCTCAACGACGTCACTATCACCCAGGCATCGGCCGCCTTCGAACTCGCCGCCCTCGACGAATCCGCATCGCGCCGCGAGGTTTTTGCCGCCGCCATGCGCGTGGGCCGCGACCACATCGCCAGTACCGTCTACACGCTGGTGCTCGCCTATGCCGGTGGTGCGCTGCCGCTGCTGCTGCTGTTCAGTGTCGCGGGTCGATCGATCAGCGATGTGCTGACCGGTGACGCAGTGGCGATCGAGATCGCGCGTTCCGCGGTCGGTGGTATCGCCCTCGCCCTCTCGGTGCCGCTGACCACCGGCATCGCGGTGATGCTGGCCCGTCCGTTCGGCGGGAGACAGACGCCGGCCGCGCCCGCACGGCACGCTAGGCATGCGAGGGTCCGAGCCCGGATGTGACCGCTCAGTGCGGCGGCGGGAAGGGGAAGACGTCGGACGGGATGGTTGGCACCACGATCGGCGGAAGACCAGGAACGACAATCGTATTGGGGCCGGGAGTCGTCGTCGGCGGTGTCGTGGTCTCCCGATGCCGCGGCGGCGGTGCGGCGACCGATTCCTGCGCGGAGGTCTCGGTGGGGGCGCCGGGAGCGACCGCGATCTGCGGGTCGAGGGTAGTGGTGCGTGGGACGCTGGTCGGGGGGACCGTGGTGTGATTGCTGCCCTGGGAATCGCGTTCGAGGACCTGCGGTCCGTAGCCGAGTCCGAGGCCGATGGCAGCGACCACCGCCAGCGCGCTGACGGTCAGGACGGCGCCGTTGATCTCGCGCTTACTGCGGCGACGCCTGGCCGGCGCGGATAGCCAGGCCGGCGACAGTGTGCCGCCATCGAGCATCGGGCCGGGTGCGGCCGCCTGCCGGACCGGTCGCGCGAGCAGTGCCGCGCCGCGGGCGATCACCGTCTCCGGGCTTTCGGGCACGATGACCGGTACGCCCATCCACCGTTCGAGCACCTTGGCGATCAGCGGAATTCGCGCGCACCCACCGATCAGCAGCACGCCGTGCACCGGTCGATCGGAGCGCACGATCACATCGCGCGCCATCCGCGCCGACGATTCGATCGCCAGCATGATCAGTGCTTCGAAGTTCTCCTGTGCCAGCAGCACGAGCCCCTGCTCGCTGGGTAGGGCGACGGCGGTGTTCGACGATAGCTGTTCCTTGGCTTCGCGACAGAGCGCGTCCAACGCCGCCAGCCCGGCGGGATCCGGCGGATGCGCGATCCGACCCGAGGCGATTTGCTGTTCGCGGACCAGCGAATCGAGATAGTCGCCGCTGATATCGCTGGTGCGTTCGCTGTGGCGGACCTCACGGGTTTGGGTGTCGACGACGCTGACCGACAGCCCGGAGCTACCCAGGTCGTACACCACCAGCGAGGAAATGCCGCGAATATCCCCGGTGGACTGGGCGAATTCGAGCGCTGCCACGATCTCCGGCACGAGTTCGTAATTGGTGAGCTGCTGGCGGGCCATCGATGCCCGGATCGCCCTGGCGTGCTGCTCGCTGCGGTAGGCGATCGCGGTGGCCTCGATGCCGGGCGTGGCCTCCAGCGTGACGCCGATCGCCTCGGCCGCCAACTCCTCTACCTGGTGCTCACCTACCGGGATAGTCTGCAGATCGAAGGAATCGGGCGCGAGGTGGCCGTGAGGGCTCCCGGCGTGTGGCCGCGCCATACGGACGGCGCCGGCCCCCACCGAAACTCCCAGAACCGAACTCATCAGCTACCCATCTCGTTCACACTTCACGACATGCGAGCCTTGCGCCGCCCGCCGCGGATAGCCCGCTCACGGGACCATACCGCCGACCAACGACAATGCCTAAGGCAGGACTTGCAGTCCGGCAGTCGCCCCCGCCTCGCCAGGCAACTCTACGGTGTGCCGAGTCCGGCGTACACCCATCCGGCATCTCTCCAGGTGGCACGATTGAGACAGTTCCGGCCGTCGATGATCGACCGGGTTCGCACCACCGGGTCGAGGTCCTGCGGGCCCAACGCGATGAACTCGTCCCACTCGGTCAGCACCAGCACCACATCGGCGCGCTCGCACGCCTCTGCCACCGAGGTCGCGTAGTTCAGGGTGGGGAAGACGCGTCGCGAATTCTCCAGTGCCTTGGGGTCGTACACCGTCACGACCGCGCCGTTCAGCTGGATCATTCCGGCGACATTCAGTGCCGGAGAGTCACGCACATCGTCGGATTCGGGCTTGAAGGCCGCGCCGAGCACCGCCACATTCGCGCCGAGTAGCGAACCGCCACAGGCCCGTGTGGCCATGTCCACCATCTTGGTGCGACGGCGCATATTGATGTTGTCGACCTCGCGCAGGAACGCCACCGCATGGTTTGCGCCGAGCTCGCCGGAGCGCGCCATGAACGCGCGGATGTCCTTGGGCAGACAGCCGCCGCCGAAACCCAGTCCGGCATTGAGGAATCGGCGACCGATGCGGGCGTCGTAGCCGAGCGCGTCGGCCAGCATCGTCACGTCGGCGCCGGTCGCTTCGCAGACCTCGGAGACCGCGTTGATGAACGAAATCTTGGTCGCCAGAAAGGCATTCGCCGAGACCTTGACCAGTTCGGCGGTGGCGAGATCGGTCAGCAGGAACGGCACTTCGGCCGCGATCAGGTCCGCGTAGATCTCGCGCACCAGATCCTGGACCCAAATCGCGGCGTCGCGTTCGTTGTCCACCCCGAGTACCAGTCGATCCGGGCGCAGGGTGTCCTTCACCGCGAAGCCCTCACGCAGAAACTCCGGGTTCCAGGCCACCTCGACCTCGGTGTTCGTCAGGGCGCGGGCCCGCGCACCCAATGCGGCCGCGGTCCCGACCGGCACTGTCGACTTGCCGATGATCACCGAGGGGCGCTCCAGCATCGGCGTGAGCGTATCCACCACGGCGTGTACATATTTCAGGTCCGCGGCGTATTCGCCCTTCTTCTGCGGCGTCCCCACGCCGAGGAAATGCACGTCCGCGTGGCCGGCTGCCTCCTGATACGAGGTGGTGAACCGTAGCCTGCCCGCATCCAGGTTTCGCCGCAGCACCTCCTCCAGGCCCGGCTCATAGAACGGCACGACCCCATCGGACAGCTTCGCGACCTTGCCCGGGTCGACGTCCACCCCGATCACGTCATGTCCGAGTTCGGCCATGCACGCTGCGTGCGTGGCCCCGAGGTACCCGGTTCCGAAGACTGTGCATCGCATGATCGATTGATAGGCCCCGCCAATGGCCACACCACGTCACAGAGGCAAGAGTCGTGGCAACAGCAGGTGTACATGTGGCGACATGAATCGTTCGCAACCCGCTGACCTGCGAAACTCCTAGCCTGCGACGCTGCAGCTACCATCGACCTGGTGCGCCGCCGCCGGATCGCCTGGCCAGTACTCGGCCTGTTCGCGGCCATCGCAGTCCTCGCCGCCGCCCTCTGGCCGCTCTACGTCCGCCCCCGCACCGATCCGCCCGCGAAAGCCGACGCCATCCTCGTCCTCGGCGGCGCCCACGACGGCCGCGAACAATTGGCCCTGCACCTCGCGAGCGAAGGCTACGCCCCTCGAGTCCTGTTCTCCGACCCCTACGAAACCAGTCTCCTCATCAACCGAATCTGCCACGGCGGCTACAGCTTTCAAGTTACCTGCTTCGACCCCTCCCCACGCACCACCCGGGGCGAGGGCCGAGAACTGGCAAGACTCGCCCGATCTCAAGGCTGGCACCGGATAATAGTCGTCACCTTCACTCCCCACATCTCCCGAGCCCGCTACGTCCTCGGAAAGTGCTGGGACGGAGAGGTTCTCATGGTCGACGCCCACCCACGCATATCGTTGGCCCGCTGGGCCTATAACTACATCTACCAGTCGGCGGGCTATATCAAGACCGTCTTCGAGGACTGCTGACCGCGAGGGTGAGCGGCTCCGGCACTTCCGTCGTCGACAAGGGCTCCCTGATCACCGAAATAAAAAGGCACGCATTTCGGGCCACCATCAGATCGCGCGCCCGCAACCAGGGGATCAGGGGAAACACAGTCAATGAGTTACCAGCCGCAGCCGCCGCGTGGGCCGCAGCCGAATCCTCTCGGCCCATCACATGGGCGGCCGATCCCGCCCACCAAGAAGACGCCGACCTGGGTGGGTGGTCGCGGTCCTGGGCGGCCTGCTGCTCATCGGCATGATCGGCAGTGCCGTCGGAGGCGCCGATAAGAGCAAGCCGCTTGCTGACTCGACGACGACACCGAACGTCGCGCGCGCCGTTGGTCTTCCGACGACGACCGCGCCTCCGGCACCCAAAACAGCTCCGGCCTCCGCGGCTCCGGCGCCACCGGTCGCCCCTGCGGTCCCCGCCGCTCTGGTGCCCATGCCGAGCGTGGTGTGTATGAATCTGCAAGCCGCACAGAACAAGATCCAGGCAGCGGGAGTCTGGTATTCCCGCTCGACCGACGCGACCGGTGCCGGACGAATGCAGATCATCGACCGGAACTGGATCGTGGTCGGCCAGAACCCCGCACCGGGTGTGCCCATCGGCGAAGGAGACGCCGTCTTATCGGTAGTCAAGAGCGGCGAGCCCAACTCCTGCCGATAACCACCTCGCCCGCGACGGACTTCGGTGAGTGGTACATGGCTTCAGATGGTGATCTATTGGATAGCCAACCACGAGGGCGCGCACGGACCGACAGGCTGGACATCCCAGCACATCGAGGCATACGAGCCAGTCGTAACCGTCGCACTCACCTACGCCGACCAGTCGTCGAACTAGCAAGCGCCCCAACCATTTCGGGTTGATCCCTGCTGCGACAACGGGATCGACGCAGGAGCGTGGGCCAGCGAATCCGGTGTCAGTGGACGCCGTCTAAGGGTGCTGGGCGGCGAAGAAGTCCCAGATGGCCTGGGCGGTATTCAGGTTCTGGCTGGTCTTGCCGATGACTTTCTCGGGCAGGTTTGGGGTCGTGCCCGGCCAGGTGTGGCCGCCGCCTTCGACGGTGACGAGTTGGACTCGGGTGTTGTCGCGGCACGGGCCGGAAGTCGCGATGGTGATGTGGGTGCCGTCGTTCACCTTGTCGGGCACGGCAGTTGGTGGCGGCGGGGCTGGGCAAGCGTTCTTCGCGCTCCATAGGGCGATGGTGTCGGGCACCGAGAGGACTTCGGCGGCATCGGGGCCGTGGCCGGTGATCGGGCCACCGCCATAGGGGACGATGGGGTCGGCGGTGCCGTGCAGTGCGAATACCGCGAGGGGGCGGGCCGGGTTGCAGGAGTGGGCGTAGCTCGCGGGCATTCCGCTGAGCGTGGGGGCGATGGCGGCGAATTTGTCGGCGGCGTCGCAGCCGAGCATCTGGGTATAGGCGCCACCGGTGGCGACGCCGACGGCGAACACCCTTGTGGTGTCGATGTGTTGGCCTGCGGCTAGTTTCGCGATCAGGGCCGAGACGAGGGCGACATTGTCGGCGGCCGACCGGGCGCGAGCTGCCGGATGGAATTCGGTGAAGTTGTCGGGGTAGGCGACGACGACGTGGTTCGCGTCGGCGACCGCGTTCAGGCCCGACTCGGCGGCCATCTGCGCGCCGGAGCGACCGCGACCATGGAACACCAGCATCGCCGGGGCATTCGGCGGCAGGTCGGCCGGGATGTGCAGGACGTAGGTGGCCAGGGTGCCGCCGACTTCGATCGATTGGGCGCTGGTCCAGGCCGCGGCCGCGGTGGTTTCGGATGCGGACGTGCCCTCGGCCGGTTCGGTTTGGGAGCAGCCGCAAGCCGTCATCGAGAGCGCGAGAGCGGCCGCCGTCAGGAAGACGAGAACGGTTCGTGTGCACGGTCGCGTGGTTCGCATGTCCCCACTCCTGGTGCGTGGCCGCCGGGCTGGGTGAGCGGCTCGAATCCGATTGTTCCTCGAGAACGGCCCAGCGAACTGCAGGCGGACGATCTCAGTTTGATTCGAGGCTGAGACAGAAGCACATTATGTCTCGTGAGAGCCAAACCACGCCGGGCATCGAGATTCAGCCGTTGGTGATGACTTCCGGCGAAGAGGCCCAGAACCAGGTCTTCTTCGACAATGTTCGGGTACCGAAGAGCAATGTGCTCGGGCAGATCGACAACGGCTGGACTGTGGCGAAGTACCTGCTCGTGCACGAGCGCGGCGGCGCTGCCTCGCCGTGGCTGCAGGTGATAGTGATGGTGATGGTGCAGCATGTGGCCGCGGCCGCGAGTCAGCCTGGGCCGGATGGCTCGACGACTGGCTGACCTAACCTCCGACTACGGCCGCCCCGGCGCGCCGATCAGCTACGCCGCACACAGACCGGCCCGGGTTCGCGGTGCGTACCCGAGCCGATCTGTTTGTTCTCGGTTGTTCAGTTGTATCCGGTCAGTTCTTGCGGCCGGGGGCCTTTGCGCCGGATTTGAAGCCGAGGCCGCCGGGCTTGGCGTTGGGGGGAGTGGCTTCGGTGGCGCCGTTGCCGGTTGTGCCGTTGGCGGGCTGGTCGGGTTCCGGAGCCGGGTCGGCGGGGGTTTCTGCGACGGGTGCTTCCTCGGTCGGGGCCGGGTCGGCGGGGGTCGCGGGTGCCGCGCCGGGGGCCTTGGCGCCGGGGCGTTTGAAGCCGGACTTCATGGCGAAACCCTTGACGGGGGCCGTCGGCTTGGTTTCGGTGGGTTCCGAAACCGGTTCGGCTGCTGCCGTTTTCGGTGCGGGAGTGGTCTCGGCGGGTGCTTCGGCCGGGGCCGATGCCACCGGGGCCTTCGCGCCCGGCGCTTTGGCGGCGCCCTTCATGGCCAGACCGGAGGCCTTGCCGCCGCCCTTCATGGCCAGACCCTTCACGGGCGGGGTCGCCGGCGCCTCGGGCGTTTCGGCCGCGGGGGCGGCTTCGGCGGCGGGAGCCGGTTCGGCCTTGGCGCCGGGGGCTTTCGCGGCGCCCTTCATCGCCAAGCCCTTGCCGCCCGGTGCCTTCGCCGGACCCTTCATGGCCAGGCCCTTGCCGCCCGGTGCCTTCGCCGGACCCTTCATGGCCAGGCCCTTGCCGCCCGGTGCCTTCGCCTGGCCCTTCATCGCAAGGCCACCACCGGTGGGTGCGGCCTTGGTCGGGGCCGGAGCCTCGGCAGCCGGGGTGGGTTCGGCTTCCGGGACCTCTTCGACGGCAGGGGCTTTCGGCTCCTGCACGACGGTGAGGTTGTCGGTGAGCTTCGATGCGTCGACGCGGTCGATGGCATCGAGCATCAACTGCGCGACGTCGACGACCTCGACGCCTTCACCCTGGCCCTGTTCCTGGCGGGCGGTGACGCCGTCGGTGAGCATCACCCGGCAGAACGGGCAGCCGGTCGCGATCTTCGCGGGCGAAGTCGACAGCGCTTCATCGACGCGGTCGATATTGATGCGCTTGCCGAGCTGCTCTTCCATCCACATGCGCGCACCACCGGCGCCACAGCACATGGACCGTTCGCCGTGGCGCGGCATTTCGATGAGCGTGGAGCCGGACGCCTCCATCAACTCACGCGGCGCGTCGTAGACCTTGTTGTGACGGCCCAGGTAGCAGGGGTCGTGGTAGGTGACGTTCTGCGACAACGAGGCGACCGGAATCAGCTGCTTCTGGCGCACCAGACGATTCAGCAGCTGGGTGTGGTGCACGACCTCGTAGTTGCCACCGACCTGCGGGTACTCGTTGTTCAACGCATTGAAGCAGTGCGCACAGGTGACGACGATCTTCTTCTTGGTGTCCTCCACGCCCTCGAACACCGAATTCAATACCTCGATGTTCTGCGCGGCGAGCTGCTGGAAGAGGAGCTCGTTGCCCGCGCGGCGGGCGGAGTCACCGGTGCAGGTTTCCTCGGCGCCGAGCACCATGAACTTCACACCCGCGGTCGCCAACAGCTCGGCGACGGCCTTGGTGGTCTTCTTCGCCCGATCCTCGTACGCGCCGGCACAACCTACCCAGAACAGGTACTCGTACCCGTCGAAGCTGTCGGCCTCGCGCCCGAATACCGGGATCTCGAAGTCCATTTCGTTGATCCAGTTGAGCCGGTCCTTGGAGTTCTGGCCCCACGGATTGCCCTTGTTCTCGAGGTTCTTGAACAATCCGGCCAGCTCGGAGGGGAATTCCGATTCGATCAGCACCTGGTAGCGGCGCATATCGATGATGTGGTCGACGTGCTCGATATCGACAGGGCACTGCTCGACGCACGCACCACAGGTGGTGCAGCTCCACAGCACCTCGGGGTCGATGATGCCGTTCACCTCGACGTCGCCGACCAGCGGACGCTCGGCCTCGGCCTTCGCCGCATCCGAAATCTTCGCAAGCGCGGCCTCGTTCGGCTTGCCCTCGGCATCGACAAGACCCATCTCGTCGCCACCCATGTCCTTGCGGCCACCGGCAAGCAGGTACGGGGCCTTCGCGTAGCCGTGGTCGCGCAGCGACATGATCAGCAGCTTCGGCGACAGCGGCTTGCCGGTGTTCCAGGCCGGGCACTGCGACTGACAGCGACCACACTCGGTGCAGGTGGTGAAGTCCAGCCAGCCCTTCCAGGAGAAGTCCTCGATCCGGCCGGCACCGAAGGTGTCGTTGTCCGGGTCGGCGGTCTCCATATCGATGGGCCGACCCTTCGACATCATCGGCTTGGCCGCACCGAGGGCGACGCCGCCATCGTCTTCACGCTTGAAGTAGATGTTGAAGAACGCGGAGAAGCGGTGCCACGCAACGCCCCACGTGATGTTCCGACCGACCAGGTACAGGAACGCCATGCCGGACATGAGCTTCACGAACGCGAACAGCGCGACCATGTCGGTGCTCTCGGGCAGCAGCTTGGCCACCTGCATGGTGAAGAAGTCGGTCGAGGGATTCGAGTGATGGTAGGCGGCGATCTTGCCTGCCTTCACGAAGATCATGCCGAGACCCTCGATCAGCACGATCGCCTCGATCACGTACGCGGGAGCGAACTTCGAACCGCCGAACCGGGACAGCCGCTCGGGCACCCGGGGATGGTTCAGCTGGCGGATGATGATCAGCGTCACGATGCCGACCACGGTGCCGATGCCGAGGATCTCGTCCCACAGGTGGTAGATCGCCCAGTTACCGATGATCGGCCAGTGGAACTCGGGGTCGAAGGTCTGGCCGTATGCCTCGAACCAGAGCATGAAGCCGCCGAGGAAGCCGACCATCACCAGCCAGTGCGCCCAGCCGACGGTGCGGAACCTGTTCATGCGGGTGTGCGCGATGAACTCCACGAGCATCTGCTTCAAGCGGGGAAAGAACGGTCGCCAACGATCCGGCGCGGATTGGCCGATCATGATGGCGCGGACGATGTTCCGCACGCCGCCGAAGAACGACGCCCAACACAGCAGGCTGAGCGTCGCCCCAATCGTGCCCAGCGTCACTGTCAGGGCATTCATGTCGCGACCTTTCTTTCGAGGCAACACGAGCGTTCGAGGGCGGCCAGTCGCCGCCTCGGTTGGCTCGTATCCTAACTGCCAGTAAGTTACCCGCTGGTAACTTGCGTTGTCTACCGTACGATCGGTTGCTGGTCGATACCCCCTCTTGCTGGGGTTGAACCAAAAATTTATCTGTGATGAATATCACTCAAAATGTTCCGATCCCGGCGTGACTCTCGCTGTCAACACCGTAAACACGACCCATCAGGTCAAGCAGGTGAGGACAGGCTTAGTTCCCAAGGTTGGTAATGCATCTCGCATCTTCAATCCCATTCGATTACGCTCACGACGTTCTATTTGCTGTGCCCGTCTTCGCACTGCTCGGGGAGGATCCAGGGTCAGACCGCCCGGATTGAATGAGCTCTCGCATGAGGGAGATGGCACGCATGCAATGCCCTGTTGATGGATTGGAAACTGAATGAAACTCCGCAGCACCGTACCGGCTGCCGCGATGGTCATCGGCGCGATGACCATCGGACTGGGGTCCGCGCATGCCGAGCCGCCCGCGCCCGCGCCCGAGCCGCCCGTCAGCTACTCCATCAAGCTGGTGGACAAGACCGTCGTGACGACGCTCAAGGGGGGTACCTTCGAGCTCGCCAAGTCATCCGAGGACGTCAAGGAAAACGACCTCTACAACATCAAGGATGACCGCGGCAACCTGCTTGTCTCGCTGCCGGTCGGCTTCAAGGTCGGCGAGTCCGAGGTTCCGGTCAAGCCGGTGCTGAAGAACGACAACAAGGTGCTCGAGCTGACCCCAGAGCAGGGCGTGGCCGGCGACCAGAAAGTCAACACCGTCAACGTGGTGGCCAAGCCGATCGCCTCGGCGATCGAGAACCAGCGCGCGCAGAACGAATTCGCCAGCCAGTTCGGCATCGCTACCGCGGTGGGCGGCTTCCTCGGCACCGCGACCGGCGTTATCATCGGCGGCGTTGTCGGCTGCATCCTCGGCCTGCCGCTCCTCGGTGTCGGCTGCATCCCGGCCGCGATCGCGGGCGCCGGCATCGGCGGCATCCTCGGCACCATCGCCGTTGGTGGCCCGGCACTGGCCATCGCGGGCATGGATCTGGTCAACACCCTGCAGGCGGCGGACGGCACCACCAAGTGGGCTGACAAGCCCGCGCCCGTGGCGGCGCCCGCGCCCGCGGCCGCGCCGAAGTAATTCGACGCCATACTCGACCGGCCCGCTCCCGAGGGGAGCGGGCCGGTTTGTTGTTTCGGGGGCGTCAACTCGGCGGCAATTCCAGTGTGCCGGTGAACGACACCTCGCCCGCACGGCTTCCGAACCGCCCGAAGGACCGCTCGACCATCTCGAACGACCCGTCCTCACGGACGAGCAGCACCGTGCTCGCTCTGGTCCCGTGCAACACATGCGCGACGAACCTGGCCGACACCGCACGCTCCAGCGGCAGCTCGATCCCGGTGTGCGGCAACTGATCATCCGGTGCCTGGGTGCGATCGGCAAGCACCTCGAAGTATCGATCCACGGCGCCGGGATCCGACTCGACGACCGCGCGCAGACCGAGCACGCCGTCGCGCATCTTGGGCCAGATCGGTTGCGGCGCTGTCAAAGCCGCCGCGGGGCTGGGCGCGGCCGACGCGATGAACAGGCCGTTGGACAGTCCGTGGAAGCCGGGGGTCAGCTCGAGCGGTGGGGTCGCACTGCGGTTGGAATGCCACCAGAGCGTTTCGAGGTCCGAGACCATCAAGTTGTACCCGTTGTAGTCATCCGGTGTCACAGCGACGTCGAGAACGTACTTTTCGGGGCCGGGTAATTCGCCGCTGGGATGCCGGTTGTCGGCGCCGCGTAGGAAATCCATCAGCAGTGCGCCGCGCGAACGGGCATCAGCGCGCATATCGTTGGGATTGCGCACATTGGTCACCGTGGCGAATCGGTTGCGTCCCTGTGCCTCTCGGGTCAGTCCGAGCCAGGTGCCCGGCGGATCGTCCGCGGCCTGGCCGATGGCTCCCAAATCGCGTCCGGCCAGCAGACCCGGCACCTCCGGCCACCATCTCATCGGTTCGGTCGGCCGGGTGTAGAACTCATCTCGGTTGGCCGCCACGATCAATCGGTACTCCGGATGCGCACGCCAACCGATCAACACCAAACACATGTACTCCAGGATGCCGGAACCTACCGGAGGCGGACAGCGCATTCACCCCTCGGGTGGGCTGTCCGACAGCGCAATGACAGCAAAAAGGCCGACAGCGTTCACGCTGTCGGCCTTTCGCGCGATCCGAGGATCAGTTGGTGCGAACCCGCAGACCCGGGTTATCCGAGAGCACCACGCTGACCGGCTGCGCGAACAGCTGCGGCACATTGCCGGTGAGTGCGCCGATCAGGTTGGGGATCTCGCAGATCGGGAAGTCGGCGACCGACGACGCGCTGGAGATGCCGAGGGCCATCCGACCGGTCACGATCGGGCCGCCGCTGTCGCCGGGCAGCGCGCAGATATTGGCCGAGAAGCTCTGGGTGAGTTCACGGTCACCGACCTGCACGGTCTGATCGACGGCGTTGACCACGCCACAGCTGAAGCCGGTACGCGAACCGGACTTGCACACCGGGGCGCCGACGACCGGCGTCGCGACACCGTCGATGAGGACGGGCGCCTTACCCGGCACGCGCACCCCGTTGTTCGCGAAGCGGTCCTTGGCCTGATCGTTGATTCGCACGATCGAGTAGTCCTGGGCGCCGAGCACCGACTTCTGGAAGGTGCCGAGCTGGCCGCCGGCCCGGTCGCCCTGCAGCTCGAACACGCCTGCCGCGTTGTCGGTACCCGCCGACGGGACGTCGGGGTTGCAGTGGCCCGCAGTGATGTTCACGGTGTTGCCGTTGCGGTCGGTGCCGTTGAAGCCGAGCGAGCAGCGCAGCGACATCTGTCCGGCTACCGAGGCGAACCCGTCGCCGCCGGCCAGCGCGCCCTGCTGCAGGCCACCAGCGATCTCGCCGGCCTGGGGCAGGTTCGCGGGCTCGCCGGCCACCGGCGGAGCCATCACGATGACTCGTGCCGGGTCGATGAAGCTCGGCATGGGCAGGCCGGGCCGGTCGACCCGCACCGCGATGCTGTTGTTGACGGTGTCGATCACCGCGCCGCGCACCAGCGCGGTCACCGCCTCGGGCTGTCCGTCGAGCCACCGTTCGAACGCGCTCTTCTCACCACGCAGCGCGGCTTCGCTCTTGGCGACATTGCGGACCTCGAACCCGGCCGACTCGGCGGCCGTGCGGGCCTCGTCGGCGCCGGGGCCCTGCGCCAGTGCCACGACGGCGCGGCCCGCGTCGTCGAGCCACGATCCGGCGAAGACCTGCGGGTACTGGCGCTGTGCCGTGGTAGCGAAGGCCGCGGCCTGCTGCGCCAGGTCGGCGCGGTGCAGATACTCCTGCGGAGAGATCTTCAGATCGCGCGCGACGGCGGCCGCCAGTTCGGCGGGCAGCCCGGCGTTCGGATCGGGTTGTGCCGTCGCTACTGCCGCCGTAGGACCGAACAGCAGAATCGCCGCCGAGGCGGCGATCGCTAATTTTCGGACCCGGGTCTGTCGCGCAGCTGATCGGAATTGACCTATACGTGGCAGGAGCATGCCCAGACTATATGGGCTACGGCCCGGTATGCCTACTCCAGCCGGTGTGCTGATTCGGCCAATTCCGACAGAACCGCCGCGACCTCCGGCGTAGCGCGTCCGCGCGCCTCCTATCCGGCGTTCTGCTTGGTGCGCAATGCGACACCGCTGCCAAGCCCGCCACCCGAGGACGCGTCGATGTCGGCGAGGATCGAACGGATCGGAATGCCCAGCGTGGCGGTGCCGCCGTACTGCGCGAGCGCCATGTTGGCCTTGTTGCAATCCGGCGCGTCGGCGGCGTTGGAACCGCTGGTGATGCCGAGGGCGAGGGTGCCGGTGACGATCGCGCCGCCGCTGTCGCCGCCGAGGGTGCAGGCCGAACTGGCGAAGCCGCGCACGGTCTTGCTCTCACCATCCGCGGTGAACAGCTGCGTCTCGACCCGATCGGCTACCACGAACCCGCAGGTGAAGGTGGAGGACTGCCCCGACTTGCAGATCGGCGCGCCGGTCACCGGTTCGGCGGTGCCGGTAATGGCCAGCGTGGTGCCGTTGGAGCCGCGCACCGACGGCTGGTCCATGCCCGCCTTGACCGCACGATCGTTCAGCTTGATCACCGAGTAGTCGAGCGCGGTCGGTCCGCCCAGTTTCGCCTGTACGAAGGAGCCGAGCTCGGGGCTGTTCGGGATGTCCTTGACGTTGGGCAGGTACACGCCGGCCTGCTGGTCGTCCTTGCCGAGGTTCGGGTCGCAGTGGCCCGCGCTGATGTTGAGCGCGTTGCCCACCGCGTCCACGCTGTTGAAGCCGAACGAGCAGACATCGACGCTGCGCAGCGCGGTGTCGTGCAGCGAGCCGGGCGCGCTGATGTAGGTGTCGCCGCCCATCGGGCGCCGCTCGACCGGGCCGCCGCTGCCCGGTGACATGATGACCTTGATGTTGGCGATCAGCGTCGGCAGGTTGAGGACGCGGCCCGCCGGTGTGTTGGCGACGGTCAGCACCAACTGGCTGTTGAGGACGTCGATGGCGACCGAGTTGATCGCGGTGGACAGCTCACGCGGCAGCGTCATGATCCACTGATTCAGTTGCATCATTGAGTTTTCCAGGCTGTCCGCGGAGATCGGGGCCAGTCGGGTCTGGTAGCCGTCGGACGAGGCGATCCTGGCGGCGTCGAGCGAGGTGACCGCGACGATCGGCCGACCGTCGGCGCCGACCCAGGCGCCCGCGAAGGCATCGGGACGTTCCGACCGGAAGTCACGCGCGTAATTGCTGAGCTGCTGGGCGCGGGCGGAGCGTTCCAGGTACTCCGCTGGCGTCATCTTCAGATCGCGCGAAATGGCTTGCACCAGTTCGGCGGGGAGGTTCTCGGCGGTCAGCTGGGTGGGCGCCGCCGGATCCGCTAGCGCGGGAGTCGTGGCGAGCAGGGGAGCGAGGAAAACGGTCGCGGCGCATCCGATCGTCGCTGCCCTGACCGCGGCGCGAGGCGCCACCAACTTGCGCATGAAGTCCCTTCGTCGGCACAGGCGTGCCAGCTACATCGGTGGCCCACAGCCTGAATCCGTTGGCGCACAGTCCTCGTTCAGCAACAGACCGGTTTCGGCAAATTTTCCGACACCACCGGTCAGCGCATCACTTTAGGGCACAAACCGGGGTTGGTCGCTACCAACTCAACGAGGACGTGGGATCTCCAAGGTGGGCAGCTGTTGCCAGCCGGGCGTCGGGCGAAAACGGAACGGATTGGTGAAGGTCCGTGACGGCCGCGTCGTGGTCGTGCTCGGGGTGGTCGTCGGGGGCTCCGTGGTGGTGGTCTCGGGTGTCGTTGTGGTCGGTGTCGTTGTGGTCGGCGGCGGTGTGGTCGTTTCCGGCTCGGTGGTCAGGTTGATCGTTACCGGCGGTTCGGTGGTCGGGGCGGGCGTGGTCGGCGGCACGGTCGGGAAGTTCACCGGCGGCCCCGGCAGCATCGGGCTCACCGTCACCTGGTTGGACTTGGCGTCGCGCAGCGGCGGCGCCTGGGTGGCGCCGTCGTCGCGGAACACTATGGAGACGCCGAAGCCGCCGAGCACCAGCCCGATCAGCGCCGCCGCTGCGATCAGCAGGGGCGTGCCGCGGCGGTCCTGCTTCTTCGCGTCGGCGGCCGGTGTGTCGGGCGCCGCCGGATTTCCCACGTTTGGGAACTGTGCGACGATCGGATCGGCGATCGAGATCGCCGCCGAATATGCCTGTAGCTGTTGCGACCCGGGCGTTGGCACCGCTGGCATCACGTCGGTGACCACCATCGAGTTCTCGGCATTGCTCGGATCCGGTGGCGTGGTTCCTGCCGGTGTCGCAAGCACCGAGGCCAGCGCCACGCAAGCGGCGTCGTAGGCGAACGCGGCCTCCGGGTCGCCGATGTCGGTACCTGGCAGGTCGCCCTCGTCGACAAGCACCACCGAGCGCAGGCCGAGATAATCCATCGCCTCGCGCAGTGCCTGGACGTGCTCCGCGGGCCAGCCCGCTGGATGGGTGGCATAGAACTCGGCGGGGCCGTTGAGGTGTTCGGCCGCCAGATTGATCAGGCAGAACAGCGCGGTCGCGACCAGATCCTCGGCACGGTACGCCTCGCCGTCGTCGACGGGGATGCCTGCCGGATCGCCGACGCGGGATGCGTACCGGGTGATGGAGTGCGAGTGGCCCGCCGGCGCGGGCCCGCCGAGGACGGTGTCACCGTCGTCGGACATGTGCAGGATCGAATCGCGGACGATGAACTGAGGTTCACCGGCGTCGGTCACGATCGCCGCGGTGCTCTCGTTCTCGGCGATGCGCAGGCCCACGCCTGTGGCCATCCTCAATACCTCGCTTCGCTCGACCCGCACCACACATCACACCAGCAGCGAGCCGTGTCCCATAGTGCGGAGCATCGACAATAACTCCGAACGGGATCTGGCACCGATCCGGCGGCGGATGCGGGCGACGTGATGCTCCACCGTCTTCGCGGAAATGTACAGGCGCGCACCGATCTCCCGGTAGGTCAAACCTAGCAGCACCAGTTCGGCGACCTCCCGTTCGCGCTCGCTCAGGATTGTCGTCGGCTCGGGCGCCCGGTCGGACGTGGAAACCTGCCGACCGTCCGGTGCGGCGGCCGGTGCGGGTGGGCGGCTCGTCGGTTCTTGTGGTCGCGCGTCGGTGCGGACCGTGCGGGCCAGCTCGAGCAGTGCCGTCGCGGTCGGGGAATCGGCGGCGGCGAGCGCGGCCTCGCTGGCGAGCCGGGCGGCATCCCAGGTCAAGCCGATCTCGGTGAGTCTGGCCACGGCCGCCTGCACCGGTGCGACCGCGACCTGCCCGCGCAGCACCAGCACCCAGGTGCGGCCCGCGTCGGCCAGCACCGCGGCGTGCCGGTCGCCTGCCTCGGCCGCGGCCTTGAGCAGGTGGGCGTGTGGCAGTAGCTCCTCGGGGCTTTCGTGTGCTATGGCGGCCTGGACGCCATACCAATGGAAGGCGTTGGCCCAGGCGGGCGGTTGGTCCAGGCGCCGCAGCAAAGCCAGCGTGGCATCCACCAGCGGCGTCACTCGACGTTCGTCGTGCAGCCGGATTCCGGCCAGCCACAACTCGCCGATCGGCAGCAGCGTGAGCAGGTCGGCGTCCACGTCGTCGAACAGCGGACACGCGGCCTGCCAGGCCCGGGTGAGCGCGGTGTGATCTCCGCTGCGCCGGGCCAGCCCGACCGCGACACCGTGGGCGAGCAGTCGATCGCGGGTGTCGAGCGCATCGTGGTGCAGCGCGGCGACGGTCGCCGCGGCCGATTGTTCGTCGCCGCCGAGCATCGCCGCCCACGCCGCGAGCACCTGAAGTTGATGGCCGCGCAGGCCGCTGGTGGTGGCCCGGCGCAATGCATCGCCGGCGCGGCGCGGCTCGCCGGTGCTCAGGCACAGCAGGGTCGCGATGGACGCCGCGGTGCACGGCAGGAACCGGTCCGCGCCGGCATCGGCCTGGGCCGCCTGAATGAGTGCGGATACCGCTGCGGCGGTGCCGGTTTCGTGCTCGACGATGGTGTTCGCGAGGGAGGTCGCGATCAGGCGTGCGTGCGCGTTGGCCTCGGTCGGCGGCCATTGCGTCGACGAATGGGACATTTCCGCGGCGGCGCGAACGTCTCCCGCGAGGTACAGCACGGTCGCGCCGACTGCCCAATCCGCGCCGACCCGATGCGCGCCGAGCCAGGTGTACAGCTGCGCCGCGCGGCCGACCAGACCCCGTCGGGTCAGTACCGCCGCGCAGATCCGCACCGCCGCAGTGAGTTCCGGCCCGCTGACACCCGATCGCGCCAGCACCGGCTCGGCCAGGCTCATGGCGGTCTCACAGTCGCCGACCCGCGCGGCCGCTTCGGCCCAGCGGACCGCGATCAAGTCGGGGTCGGCGCCGCTCGCCGCGGCCGCCGCGTAGTATCGGGCCGCGTCGCGACCGGCCTTTGCCGCTGCGGCACAAAGGAATTCGGCCAGTCGATGGTCTTGCACTCCCGACTCGGCCAGCAGTAGCGCGGTGTGGTCGCGCAGCAGGCCCGCGTCGAGTCGTGCCGCCAACAGCCTGCGCTGCACCGCGACGAACCGGCGGTCGCCGAGTAGCGTGCGCAGCGGAGCGACCGCGGGGGTGAGCAGCAGGTCGGCGTCGGTCACCAGGGCGCTGGCCCTGGCCCGATCGATGAGATCTTGCGCCGCAGCCGATTCCACACCGAGCACCTCGGCCAGTTCGGTCGAATCCAGTCCGGTCCCGGTGGTGGCGACGACCATCGTCTCGAGCAGATCGGGCTCGAGGTTGTCGAGCATGGCACGCGACCAGTCTGCGACGGCCTCGTCGACCGCGCGGATACCGGCGTCGAGCCGGGCCGAGCAGGCGGCGGTCAGCGCGGCGACCACGCCGCCGCGGATGCCCGCGGTCTGTTGATGGATGTGCTGGGCCAACGGCCGCGGCACGGCCATGCCGAGTTCGCGGGCGAACGGGGCGATATCGCTGACGCCGAGGGTGCGCAGGTCGACTACGCGCCCGCGGCGCGCCACGGTGTCGGTGAGCGTGCGCAGGCCTGCATTGTGCGGGCGGGGCTGGGCCGCGATGATCACCGTGTGCTCGCCGGATTCGATAGTCGCGCACAGGGTTTCGAGCTCGGGTTCGCTCAGCGTGTGGGCGCTGTCGATGATCAGGGCAGGGCGCGGCGGCGCGGAACCCGTCGATGCCGCCAGTTTGCGGATTCTATTGCCCGAGTGCGTCTCGATCTCGACGTGGACCGTGGGGGCCTCGTTGGCGGAACCGATCCAGGCCATGGTCGGCGCGAGCACCGCGAGCTCGTCCCGCAGCGGTACCCCGTGCGCGCGCAGCCGGGTACGGATCACCGAAAGCAGGGTGGATTTGCCGGTGCCGGAGCGGCCGCGGATCAGATAGACAACCGGCCGCTGATCGGCGTAATCCAGTTCCCGGAATATCTCTCGCGCGCACGGCAGCGTGTCGAACGCGATATCAGCCACCGGTGCCTCCGACGATCTGCGCGGGCGCGCGCAGCACCGAGCCGACGGCGCAGCCGACCGTGTCGACGGTGTTGTTCAGCGCGTCGGTCGGCAGGCTCGGGATGGGCGGCGGGCCGGGAGCGGGAACTGGCGCGGTTGGCTGTGGAACCGGTTGCAGCGCAACGGGTTCCGCAGGTGCGGAGTTGCCGGGCGCGGGTTGGATTGCTGCGGGTTGTCCGGGCACGGGTTGTCCCGGCGCGGGCCGACTGTTCACCACGGCCACGGACGTCGCGCCGGACGAGGCGGAGCCCGGCTGTCCCGCATCGGGTTTCGGCTTCGCGCCGCCGTTCGGATCCGCGACCGCCGCCGCCGATCCCGGTGCGAGCGACCCGCCCGCGCCGGTGGTCGCGGCGACTTCGGCCGCGCCGGACGACGTCGTCTGCTCGGTCGATGCGGGACGGTTCGGCCCGGACTGCGCGCCGGTGCCCATCGCGACGGTGCCGGTGGCCAGCAGGCCGAGGACCGCCGCGGGCACGGTCGGTGCGCAATCGGCGGCGGACAACAGATCCGTGGCCAGCGCGGCGGCGCCGCGCGCGCTGGTGTGCCCCGGCTCCGGGCCGGCGACCACCGGCAGCCCGAACTCGGTAGAGATCAGTTCGGCCACCAATGGAATCGCGCCGCCACCACCGGTGAGCAACACGCGGCCGATATCGCTGATATCCAGTCCGGCCCGATGTACCGTGTCCCGAATCAGATCGGTTGAGGTCAGCAGCGGTCCGCGCAGCAGATCCTCGAGTTCGCCGCGGACCAGCCGGATGTCGTCGGTGCGTTGATCGGACGGATCCAAACGCACCGGAACCACGGTCGCGGTGTTTATGGAAAGCTCTTCTTTCGCCTTCCTGCAGCGGTCACGCAATGCCGCTAATTCTCGCTCGATCACCGGGTCGAACGGATCGAATTCATTTCCGTGTAGCGCGTTAGCCAGGACGTAGCGCATCGTTAGCAGATCGAATTCGCCGCCGGCCACGTCGGTGGTACGCAGTGGCGTGCCGAGTAGGGCCGTGTGTTCGCCGGTCCGGACCACGGAGACCGTGAGGCCGCTGGCCCCGAGGTCGTAGACGATCACCGCGCCGTCGCCGAGCGGGCCCTGCGCGGCTTCGAGCCAGCGCGCCGCCGCGGTCGGTTCCGGGACCAGGGTCACCTCGCGCAGGCCCGCGCGATCCAACGCGGCGCGCTGCACATCGACGGTGTGCCGCGACCACCATGCGGGGTGGCAGGCGACCGCGGTCGAATCCTGAGTCGTCGTCTCCGTGTCGACCTCGTCGATCAGGCAGTGGACGGCCGTGGCCACGAGATCCGCCGCGGAATGCGATGCCCCGTCCTCGGCGAGGATGTCGGCCGGATCGCCGACCCTGGCCAGGAAGCCCCCCAGCACCACGTCGCTGGAATGTTTGCCCGCGGACCTGGCATCGGTCCCGAAGGCGGGCGCGGCGTCCGCGGCCAGCCGCAGGATGCTCAGGTGGGTGAATACGGCACCGCCACCAGCGGGTCCGTTATCGCCGTCGCCGACCTCCCCCGTCGTCGCCACTGCAACCGAATTCGACGCTCCGACAGTTATGCCGAGCGCCAGACGCTCTGTCATTCGATAACCCCGTTCGAAAAGACTCTGTGGTCCGGTAGTCGCTGGGTTGTCTTGCCGATCGTCGGTTCTGTCGGTTGCTGGCGAGCCGCCGTTACCGACTCGGTGCAGCTTTGGGAAAATTCCCCTAATGATCCACGTGCCCCTATCGGGCGCCCGCGGTGCGCAGTATGGGTTGGCCCCGTTTCGAAGTAATGCGATGTGTCCTTAGCGTGAAAGCATTCCAACGACCGCGGATCGCGAGGGTCCGCTCATCCAGGAGATGATTTCGATGACATCCAACGCGATTCTAGAGTTCATCCTCAATTTGCTGCGCAACCACGACGCCGCGGTGGCGTACTGCGCCAACTCGGGACAGGCGCTGGCCGCCGCCGGCCTGCCCACGGTGACGGCCGAGGACATTGCCGCGGTCGCTCCGATGGTCGCCGAGTCGGCGCTGATCACCGGCGGCTCCCAGCTGTCGGCGATCGTGGCGGCCAGTTCGCTGGCCGCCGCGGAGGCGGGCGCCGCCGCCGATGCAGGCCTGAATCTGGGCGCCGGTCTACAGAGCGATATCGACCTCGGGCTGAACGCCGGAACCGGACTCGACCTCGATCTGACCTCCGGACTGAACACCGCGATCGGCGTGGGCCTGCAAGCCGGCACCGGCCTGGAGACGGGGATCGGCACTGCGGCCGGTCTCGGCGGCGGATTGTCCGCAGGTGTTGGTGGAACTGTGCACTCCGGGCTGGAAATGGCTGCGGGAGTGGGTGGTTCGGCTGCGCCCGGCGCGCCCGGCGCGATCGGTGCCGGCACGCACGGCACCGCGGATGTCGGCGGCAGCGTCGGCTCGCACGCCTCCGGCGTCGCCTCCTCGACCGTCGGCGCAGCCGCGAATACCTGGTCGTCACTGGATGTTTCGAACGCGTTCGGCTCGGGCGTGGACAGTTCGGTGGGCGCGCACGGCGACACCGGCGTCGCATTGTCATTGCCGGACAGCTCGATCAGGGCAAGAACAGGTTCGTCAACGCGCTGTTGAATCTCGATATCTGCCCGGTGGGCAACGACGCGACCACCACGGTGACCACCATGCTTTCGCACGGGCCGGAACCACGCGCCCACCTGGTCGTCGCTGGCCCGGATGGCCGTCACGCTGATTCGGCTCGGCGTGCGGGATTCGGCCACGCTGGTCAGCGGAATTGACCAGCCGCAGCGGGGTGGATGAACTGCGTTCGGTGCTGGACGTCCAGTTCGGCCAGCGTGCCGACTCATCGGCGCAGCGCCGCAGCAGGTCGCTCGCACTGTCGCGATCAAGGATTACGAAACGTCGTAGGCAAGCGCAGTACCTACCCTCCGTGCCCAGCGGGTGCGGTGCGCGGCGCCCGCCTGCGGGTGTGAACCACGCGCTCCCGGGTACGCGCCGGATACCGAACCAGGAGGTGTGCAACGAGCCAACAGGATGTTGTGAACGCGTTGATGGATCGGGTCGGCACCGGTTATGCCGCCGAGGCGGGCATCGCGCTGGCCGATAAACCCGCCCCACTGTTCCAACTGCTCATGCTCTCCGAGCTACTCAGTACCCGCATCTCCGCCGACATCGCGGTGGCCGCCACGAAAGAACTGATATCCACCGGATATCGCACGCCGCAGCGCGTCGCGGACGCCGACTGGCAGGAACTCGTCGACGCCCTCGGCCGGGCCCACTACAAACGCTACGACGAAAGCGCCGCCTCCCGCCTCGGCGCCAATGCCTCGACCGTTCTCGACAAATACGATGGAGACCTGCGCGAACTTGCCGAGGAAGCCGAGCGCGACCCCAAGCGCGCCGCTCAACTCCTGCAACAGTTCCAGGGTATCGGCCCCACCGGCAGCGACATCTTCCTGCGCGAGGTCCAAGACGTATGGACTTGGGCCCGCCCACATTTCGACGAACGCGCCTGCCGCGGCGCCGAACGCATCCAACTCCCAGCCGACCCGGACCGCCTAGCTGATCTCGCCCCCCGCAATCGCACCGCCGCCTTGGCCGCCGCCCTGGTCCGCGTAGCCCTCGACGACGACATAGCCGAACAAATCCGCGCCGAAACTCACTAACCCCCGTGTTCGTGCCGTGAACGGCACACCATGGAGGGCGGCCACGGCGTGTCGCCACAACCATGTGCCACTCGCTGTTGCGTAGCTCGGATGCGCGCCTCGCCGGCGGGGTGGCGGCTGCTGGACCTGGGCGGGCCTGTGTGGGCTGTACGGCGGGGTGGTGGCGGTGTAGAAGTGGGAGAGGTCGTGCCCATCGTCTCGATAGTGGTGCCGTACGCACGGCGCTCCGCCGTACGCGCTGCATTTCCTGGCCCGGAGAAAGGTCGTGAGGTGATGACGGACAGCGTCGAGGTATCGTTTGCCCAGGTGAGACTGGCTGCGGGCGGGCTGTTCGTGCGCGGCGAGGAAGTGTTGCTCGTGCACACCACCTATGACGGCGGGTGGGAGATCCCCGGCGGCTATGTCGAATCCGGCGAATCGCCCGCCACGGCCTGCCACCGCGAGATTCGCGAAGAACTCGGCATCGACCGTTCGCCGCAGCGACTCTTGGTGCACGACTGGGCGCCGATGCCGGGCGAGGGCGACAAGATCCTCTACGTATTCGACTGTGGCGCCCTCGGCGACGAGAGCGCAATCGAACTCCAGCCGACCGAACTCGACCGCTGGCAGTGGGTTCGAATCGACACCCTCGACGACTTCGTCATCCCCAGACTCGCCCGGCGCCTATGGCACGCCTTCCGCGCCCGCCTGGAGGGCCGGTCCATCTACCTGGAAAACGGCCGAACCGTCCTAGCCCAGCCCGGCACCTCCATCGAAGTCCCCTCCTGGCTCGACCACCAACCCGACCGCGACCGCCACCTCGGCTGACCCGGAGCTCGCTCGGCCGCGCAGCCGGAACAACCCGCATCTCCACGTGCATGCCCGCTGCGGTGATCATGTTCGACCCGGGAATCAAGACTGGACAAGTGGACCTTTGCGCGCGCGAATCCCGTTGCACGCCTGCGCCGACCAGCAGTGTCGGGATCTCGTGGGAATCGAGCACCGCGACGGCTTCGTCGTCGGCGATTACACCGCGGGCGGTATCCCGGCCTGGGAGGTGGTCGACGGCAACCCGGTCGGCCTGGCTCGCCACCCACCGGACACGGTCAAAGCGTCCCATCTGGCCGCCAACCCGAATGCCCCGTGGCGAATTCAGGTGATCCGCGACCTGCTGAGCGGCAGGCACAACGCCGACGGGCTCCCGTATCAGCGCGGGAGCCCGTCGGGCGTCGAGGCATCACTGCCGCAGCGTCGGAATCACCACCTCGTTCAGGTAGCTCTCGATGCCGCGCCCGCGACGCTTGGCCTCATGCACGGCGGCGCCGTGCGCAAGGGCCTGCTTCTTCAGCGCTTCTCGCGATTCGGGCTCCACCCCACCGCCGATGATCAGGTTCGTGATTTCGCCGGTGTCGAGCGCGGCCAGGGCAGCCGCATCGACGACGGTGCCCACCGCGGCGAAGCCATTGGCCTGCAGGATGTCTACTGCGGTGTCCACCACGGTCTGTTCTCGGCCGATTGCCATTACCTTCATATCAGACTCCTATCGCGGTCAGATCCGTTGGATCACTGTCGAATTCGTTGTGTTCGAGCCGCGCGTCCTTGGGCAGCGCGAGGAAACCGAGGCACATGAGGGCCAGGATGGCGATCCCGTACCAGAGCGTGTAGTCGAAGGTATGGGCGAAATTCACGGCATTGGCCTCCTCGCCCGCGCGGGTGAGTGCCTGTGTCACACCGTAATTGCCTGATCCGGAGCCGGTCCGGCAGCTGTCCGGGACGATTGTCGGATCGACCTCGGCGGACCGATCTCGCACGCAGGCAAGGAAATTGGCGAGAATCTCGTCCTGCGCCGCCTCCGGCAATCCCATGGTGGTGAGCTCGGCGCGCACCTGCGGGGTGACCTCGGTGACGCCGCGCGCCGAATCATGGTCCAGCTGACCGAGGAACACGACACCGACCAGGGCGACACCGAGCGCGGTGCCGAGCTGCTGTCCGGTATTGAGCAGACCCGACGCCGAACCCGCCTCCTTGGTGGGCACCTGACCGAGCAGCAGATCGATGGTCGGCGCGACCACCATTCCGAACCCGACGCCGGTGACGATCAGCGGAATCACCATCTGCCACGAGGAAATCGACGAACTGTAGTGCGCGGCCATCCAGCCGTAGAGGCCGAACCCGGCCGCGTTGACGAGACCGCCCGCGATCAGCACCCAGCGCCCGAACCGCGGTGCCAGCGCACCCACCGAGACGCCTGCTCCGATGCCTGCTCCGACCGCGAAGAAGACGGCGGTGAGCCCGGCCCGCATCGGTGACCAGCCGAGGCCCGACTGCATGAACAGCGTCCACACCAGGAAGAAGCCGCCGAGTCCGATCCAGAACAGCAGCCAGCTTGCCAGACCGATGGCGAACGGCCGGGACCGGAACAGGTCGAGGTCGATCAGCGGCGACCCGACGGTCCGCGCCCGGCGCCGCTCGTAGCCGACGAACAGGCCGAAGGCCACCGCCGCGGCGCCCATCATGACGAAAGTCCAGGTGGGCCAACCCAATCGACGGCCCTCGGTGAGTGGATACGCCAGCAGTAGGACTGCGGAAATAGCGAGCACCATGCCGACCGGGTCCAGCCGCGGCGCGGCGGCCGAGCGGGAATCCTTCATCACGACGGTGGCCGCAATCAGCGCGGCAATGCCGACCGGGATGTTGACCAGGAAGATCGGCCGCCAGGCCAGATCGAACAGATTCCACTGCACCAGCAGCCCGCCCAGCGACAGGCCGACCGCCGAGGCGGACCCGCCTACGCCGCTGTACACCGCGATCGCCTTAGCGCGTTCGTGGGCAGGAAAGGTGACCCGGATGATCGCGAGGATCTGCGGAACCATCAGTCCGGCCATCGCGCCCTGCACGAATCGGGAGGTGATGAGCATGGTCGGGTCCGAGCTGAGCCCGCAGGACGCCGAGGCCAGCGTGAATCCGGTCATGCCGATCAGGAAGATCCGCTTGCGACCGTAGATGTCGCCGAGGCGCCCGCCGGTGATCAGCACGGCGGCGAAGGCGAGGACATAGGCCGCGATGATCCATTCGATCTGCGAGTACTGCGCACCGAGATCGGTCTGGATGCTCGGCACGGCGACGTTGACGATGGTGACGTCGAGTAGATCCATGAACCCCGCGGCCAGCACGACTGCGAAGGCGATCCAGCGACGTGGGTCGAGGGTGGGTGGTGCGTCGGCGTTGGGGGAGATGTCGGTGTCCACGGGAGCTCTCTTCGATTCGGTGCGGATGTGGCGACTCCCAAACTATGCACCTGAAGTGATTATCAATCAAGTAGGCAATCAGTTTATGTGCGTTATGATTGATGGGTGACCGATGCCGATCCGCCCCCCGCGCCGCTGTACGAGCACCCCGCCTTCCTGCTCGGACAGCTCGGATTCCATGTCACCAACCGGTTCACCGAACTGCTCGCCCCACTCGGCATCAGCCCGCGGCACTTCGGCATGCTGCGCATGCTCGGCGCGAACGACGGCCAGTCGCAACAGCAGCTGTGTGAGGTGCTGCGCATCCATCGCAACGTGATGGTGGGGCTGGTCGACGAGTTGGAGAGGCGAGGCCTCGTCGAGCGGCGCAAGCACCCGACAGACCGCAGGGCCCACGCGGTGTACCTCCAACCCGCCGGGCACAAGGTGATCGCGCAGGCCGAAGGGATCGTGGCCGGATTGGATGCCGAAATCCTGCGCTCGCTCGACCAGACCCAGCGCGCGACGCTGACCGAGCTACTACAGCAAGCGTCGGTCGCGAACGGCCTCCAGCCGGGTGTCCATCCCGGTCTCAGACCAGTACACCGCGACTGACCGAGCTTCTCCAGCAGGTGTCGGCGGCCAACGGCCTCCGGCCGGGTGTCCATCCCGGTCTCAGACCAGCCCCCCGGGACTAACTGATCGGCCGCCCCAGCCCAGATGCGTAGCGGGGTGTCCCTTATCCACAGCGGGGAGGTTGTCCACGGTTGGCGGATGGGAGGGTGGTTTGGGGGCTGTGGGGGGTGAGGATCGGGAGGTGGGTAATCCTGTACCGGTCTCTCGGCGAGACGCTCTTGCTGCCGGGTTCACCGACTATGAGCTGAGCGGGCGGGCATGGCGGCGGGTTCGCCGGGGGCACTATGTGGGGGCTGACTGTACGGCGGGGCTCACCGCGACGGAGCGTCATCTTGTGGCAGTCCGCGCCGCGTCCGCGTCCGTCAGCCCCGATGCATGCGTCTCGCATGTTTCGGCGGCGGTTGCACATTCGCTACCCGTCTGGTCAATTCCGTTGGCGCGGGTGCACATAACCCGCAACCGCAGTTCTGGTGGGCGCACGCGGCGCCAGTCGGTCGTGCACACCGGCAGGATCGCGTCGGACGAACAGATCGAGGTGAACGGGCTGCACGTGACCTCCGCGGCTCGAACCGTCGTGGACCTCGCCCGCACGGTGCCGTTCGAACAGGCGATCGTGGTAGGCGATGCAGCGTTGCGGATGGGTACGACCACCCGCGACGAGCTGACCGAACAGCTGGACCGGGCGCGCCGCCGATCCGGCAGACCTGCCGCGCAGCGGGTGGTCGACTTCCTCGACGGCCGTGCGGAAAGCGTTGGAGAATCGCGAAGCCGCGTCGCACTCCGACAGTCGGACCTGCCGGCACCCGAACTACAGGCATGCATCGTCGGACATGACGCAACCGTAGTGGCCCGAGTCGACTTCCTCTGGCCCGAATGGGGAGTCATCGGCGAATTCGATGGAATGGTGAAGTACCACAAGGAAATGCGGGGTGACCGGCCCCCTGAACAGGTTGTGATCGAGGAGAAAGTCAGAGAGGACGCCCTGCGCGCCCTCGGCTGGATCGTCGTCCGATGGACCTGGCAAGACCTCGAACACCCCCATCCCCTCCGCGCCCGCCTCACCGCCGCAGCCGAAATCGCCCGCCACACCCCATGTCTCGCCACCTGGCACCCCGCCCCCGCGTCTGACAGCAACCCACACCGGTGCCACGACGGACACGCCGCGCATACAGGTGCCGATTCGGCGTGTGGTGTCTCGCACTGGACGCCGCGCATACGGGCGCTGACTTGCGTGTGGTGTCTCGCACTGGACGCCGCGCTGGCAGAGGTCAAAGACCAGTTGCTGCGGAACCGGCATCAGCCCGTCCCCGAGCAGGGCCGATGGCTAGCAAGCGTGGTGCGCGGGCACTGCGCCTACTACGCCGTGCCCGGTGTCCGTGGCCGCCTCGCCACTCGATGGCTTCCCCAGGCCCGGATCAGGCATCCATGGCCGAGCGTGCGATTCGACGCCCGCACCCAAGGCAGGAGCCCAGTGCGGTAGTTCCGCTCGCTGGGATCTGCGCGGGGGGCCGCCCGAAAGGGCGGTCCCTACCGCGACCGCTCCGTTCTGTGGGAGCAGAAAGCTTCACACTCTGACCGGCGTCATTGAACCAACAGGTCCGACCGTGAGCCGTCGCGACCAAGCATACGCACCGAAGGAATCAATAGAACAGCTACAGTAGATGCAGCAACGACAGCGATACCGCACTTTAGAGCAGTATCCGATCCGAGCCACATCGCCACTGGTCCGGCAGCAAGATAGCCGAGCGGAATCAAAGCCGTCCCCAGCAAGATATCGTAAGAGGAAACACGACTGATCCGGTCCAAAGGGACCATCCGCTGCATAGTGCTGGTAAACGAGATGACGAAAACCTCGGTTCCCACCCCGGCTGCCAAAGTCGCTGAAACGATGACCACCAAGGGCTGGTCTGAGGCCAGCGCCGCCAGTGGCAGAGTTTCGGTGAGAGTACCGGCACATGCAGCAATAAGCGGCCGCTTGGGTTTCCAAGCCATCATCAGAAATCCACCTATAACCAGCCCTGCCGCCAGCCCGGCGACGACACCACCCCATGCGGCCGCGCCGCCGAGCCGTTGGTTGGCTATCACGGGACCAAGCAGCTGGAAGCCGCCCACCCACACGGCATTGACGAGTGCGTACTGGATAACCAACGCCCACAGCCACACTCGTGACCAGAACTCGGCCCAACCATCAGCCAACGCTGTCCACAGCGATGAGGTAGCGTGTTGCGGTACTCCAACCTGCAGCCTGCCTAGCAACACCGCAGCAATAGCAAAGGTCGCAGCATCCCATGCAATTCCCCAGCCGGGGCCAACCGTCGACACAAGCAGGCCTCCGGCGGCAGGCCCTGCCACTCTCGCGGTATTCGTACTCAATCTCAGCAGGGCATTTGCATCAGTGAGATTGTCTTCGGTGACGGTCTGCGGGACAATTCCCTGAGACGCCGGCCCGAAAAAAGCTCCCGCTGCACCGGTTACCGTCGCCAGGACGGCTAACTGCCATACCGCCGCGACATCGGTCAGAAGAAGGATCGCTGCGATCCCCTGCGCTACTGCTGATAACACATTCGCTGCGACCATGACACCCCCGCGTGGAAGGCGGTCTGCGATCACGCCACCGACGAGCAACAGGATGATTTGCGGAGCGAACGCCGCGGCCAAGACGATTCCCAGATCGGTCGGCGAGGAAGTCAACTCGAGCACTGCAAACGTGAGCGCAACTACCGATACCGCCGAACCGGACATCGAAATCACCTGCGCCAGGAAAAGTATGCGAAAAGGTTGCTGCCTAAGCAATCCCACCCCTGACATCAATGGCATGAGGAGCGATAGTAGCGTCGAGGAGCCACGATGGGAAGATCCCCGATCCGAGTTGTGTTCGGACCACGCGCTTGCGCAGAGCCGACTTGCTATGTAACATCAGGCTCATAGCTTAAACACCACTAAAGCTTCGGATCGAGAGACTGCTGGACGAATTTAGAAACGTCCGAATCTCTGACTACCCGAAGACGTGGATATCTACGAAGTGCCGCATGTTGAATCCGTCGGTGGTTACTCCCGATGTGGGCGACACTTCGAAATCTAGTGAAGATAAATGCCAATTGCCATCCATTAGTGGATGGTTCCCCTCCGCAGCTCGCTGTTCGAGGAATTGGTTGAAATTCCAGAACCCTTTTACCCCTGCCGTGTTCTTGCCCTTTCATGTGGCGTGAATCACCATGACTTCCGGACGGTATCTCTCCGGAACGTGTAACCAGAAATTGAGAGGAGGAATAACTTTATGTCTATCTCGATGTGGCACAATGCGGTCCCGGCCAAAGCGCACAACGCAGCCTAAGCCAGCGCAGAATGAGTGATCGGCCCGGCGGGATATCGTCGTGACGATATCCCGCCGGACCGTTCCGGTTTCGCAGAATCGTGGCTCCCACATAACCCGTAAAGATTTCTGGAGTAGATATGCATCACATCGCCGAGGAGCAAGCCTATTTGTGGGACAAATGGGCGGATCACTTCGACGACTGGCATTCTGGGTCCGATGCGGCGTCGATAGCCGACTTTTTGCTGGAGCAGGCTCCGAGCGGACGGATCCTCGAATTAGGTGTGGGCACTGGGCGTATCGCTTTCGAGATAGCTCGACGGGGACGGGAAGTGCATGGAATCGACGCTTCCGAGGGTATGCTCAAAGAACTGGAATCCAAACGGGGGAACCTTCCGGTTGTCGGCATACGGGGCGATATGGCGAATGTCGAGGTAGAGGGCGTTTTCGAGTTGGTCTTCTCGGCAATGAGCTCGTTCTATCATCTTGCCGACCAAAATCGGCAGACGGAATGTTTTCGAAATATTGCCGCTCGCTTGTCGCCGACTGGCAGGTTGGTTGTCGACGCTTTTATTCCGTGGCCTGAACTGCTCAGCCCGCCGAAATCTATCACGCTTCGGGATTTCTCCCAGCAGTCTCTGAGGATCTCCGCGACAGCCGTTGACGCCTCCAGCCAGATTATCACCTTTCAGGAGGTAACTTTCAGTGAAGGGGGTGCCCGGTTCCTGCCTGTAAAGGAGCGTTATTGCTGGCCCAGTGAACTCGACCTTATGGCGCAAATCGCGGGATTGACGCTGGAGAATCGGTACGAGGATTACAGCAAGGCGCGGATCAGGGCTGGCTCGAAACACCATGTCTCTGTTTACAAAGTTGCGTCAAAACCATAGGCGGCCGCGACCGTCAGCGTGAGCATCGACACCACGGCGATCAGGTCGACCAGTCAGCTCAGCTACGGCGTGATTCGTAGACGGCCGAAAAGCGCACCGCCCCCTCGCCGCCGCCGTCACAATGCCCAATGGCTTCCGAAAGGCATGCCAGCCGCGCTGGCCTCGACGAGTTGCGCTGATACTCTCAGATCACTGTCATTCGCAACGCCGGGACCTGCTAGCCCAAGGCCAGGTGGCTGGCGTTTCTCGTTTGGGTGGTGGGTTGTCGGCGGGTGATTCGAGCAGGACGCCCCGGTGACGTTCGGGGTGTGCCGAGACAGGGTGATCTGCGTCGATACCTGACGGCAGCCGGTCTTTCTTGCAGGGTCACCGTACAATTAGTCACCGTGCAATTAGTATGCGGCATCACCAGCACAAGCCCGCGCACGAATGCCTCGATACCAGCCTTCTTAGAACGTGTCTGAGAACTCGGTGGGACTGAGTGTGTGACGCTCGAGATTTGGGTGAACTCCTGGTAGAGCAGTGGTTGCTGAGACCGTCGCTGTACCAGGAGCGTTATTCATAAGCCTCCGCGAAAAAGTGCAGTGCGACTATCGTTTTCAGGGCAGAGGGGAATTTGTGGACTGGCGCGCGGTAGCGGCCGCCTTCCTCGCTGAGCATGCGCCAGGTCTTCAGGTGAGCGACGGCTCGCTCCACCGCGGCCCGGATTCCGGAGAGTGCGGTATTGAACGCGGCCTGGCTCTCGTGCAGTTCGCGGCCCGGAGGTTTCTTGTAGGGCACCAGATCGATTCCGTCGACACCGACGTAACCGGAATCGGCGACAGTGTCGATCTCGGCGAGAAGGTCGGCGAGTCCGGAGGCGGCGTATGCGTGCGCGTCGTGTCGGGCGCCGTGCACGATCGTCATGCCGACCGCGACGAGCCTGCCGTCGAGGTCGGCGGCGATCTGGATGTTGAACCCCGGATACTGGGTTTTTCCGGAGAACAGGTCCGGGATCGCCGACCAGTCCCAGGTCGGGCAGATTGTGCCGTCCACCAGCACGGACCCGACTCCGATGACGTCGCGGGGGTTGGGAACGAACTCTTCGAGTACGTCAGCGATCACCGGTCGCAGCAGATCCCAGCGGCGGCTCACCGTGGACTGACTGATCCCGAAGAACGCGCCCGCGACATCCTGGACGAGGTTTCTGCGCATCAACGACACCACCAAAGCGACAGACCTGAACAAGCTCAACGCGTAAGGGCGACCGGCCGACTCGAACCCGCCGACGGTCTCGTGTACCCGGGCAGTCAGTTCCGTCAGTTGCCCATCGGTCAGCCCCGTAATAGCCTTGTACCGCAACGGCCCTCGTTCTCGCTCGTAGACTTCGTAACTCCACGAACTGAGATACATGAGGGCCGTTGCCAATTCGGCTGCGACGCGCCGACGTATCAAGCAGTGCGATCACCGTCTCACCGGCCACACAGGCCACGAGAGTTGCTATGCCACAGCCGATTGCGGGACAGGCTTATGAATAAGCCTCCAGGAGTTCGTGTGCCATCTTCCCCTATAGCTGTGTGCTCGTCATGTCCGCCCGCCAATCGCTGGCCCGGCGGTTACGCGCCGAACTGCACAACCGCATCCAGCGACGCGACTACTTCCCACCCATCGAACGCGACCGCGCCGCCGCGGCTGTCGAACACCTCGCCACCCCCGCCGAACAGTCGGAGGTGTCCTCGTGAAGTGGGCGACCCGCGCCAGCATCCACATCGACCGCGCGGCCTGTGCGTGGCTCATCCGCCGCCACATCGACCCCGACGCCGAGTTCGTGTTCGTCACCGACCCCACCCAAATCCCCACCGACCCCATCGGATTCGACATGCGTGGGGTCGAGCTGTCGCACCACAACGGTGATTGCAGCTTCGAAACCATCCTGCGCCGCTACCATCTAGACGACCCTGTGCTGTGGCGGCTGGCCGCGATCATCCACGAAGCCGACCTCGACGACGAACGCTTCGACGCCCCCGAAGCCGCCGGCCTCGACACTGCGCTACGCGGACTGTCCATGGTCTGTACCGACGAACAGATCCTGCACCACACCGGCCCACTGTTCGACGGACTCTACGAATTCCACTGCCGCGCAACACTCCTCGGCCGCGAACCCGCCTGACCAGCAACCCGACAGGCTGTGCATCTGGTGCACGGCGGCGTCTCGCACGCCGCCCACGCTGCTATGCGTGTGGGGGTTCTCCGGTGACGATATGGTCGGCGAGGTTGAGTCCTTCACGGACGAGTCGGGTGAGGTGCCCGTCGTGGACGCGGTCGCGGTGAGCGTGGCCTTGGCGACGTTGTAGGCCAGCGGCGGCCCGGCTGGTTTCCTTGCGCCGATCGAGGAGACGTTGACGATGGCGCCGCCACGTGCGACCAGGCTGTGGTTGGTCACACGTGCCGCACATTCCTGGCACGACGCAACCCGGCTGACGACAATGGCGAGCGGTCACCCCGCGGATCCGGGTCCGGGAATACATCGCGCGGGGCGCCGGTTGAGCTGTTCAACAGTGTTGAGTGTGTCCGGCTCAAGTTTGAGTTGACTCCCGGTGCTAACCGGGTGCAGGATTGAGTCGACTACGCTCAGCGTTGCTGGGACCGTGCTCCGTGAGGTGCTTTGGGGCGAGGTCTCGCGGCACAGGAAGTACCTAGGGAAACCTGGTCGCAGGGCGATCGTCGCCCAGCACCGACACAGGCAGTTACGTCAATTAGGAGGAAAACCATGGCTCGTGCGGTCGGAATCGACCTCGGGACCACGAACTCGGTCGTCGCCGTTCTCGAAGGCGGAGAGCCGGTCGTCGTCGCCAACTCGGAAGGATCGCGCACCACCCCCTCGATCGTCGCGTTCGCGAAGAACGGTGAGGTACTGGTCGGCCAGCCGGCCAAGAACCAGGCTGTCACCAACGTCGACCGCACCATCCGCTCGGTCAAACGCCACATCGGCACCGACTGGAGCGTGGATATCGACGGCAAGAAGTACACGTCGCAGGAGATCTCCGCGCGCGTGCTGATGAAGCTCAAGCGCGACGCCGAGTCCTACCTGGGCGAGGAGATCACCGACGCGGTGATCACCGTCCCCGCGTACTTCGAGGACGCGCAGCGTCAGGCGACCAAGGAAGCCGGCCAGATCGCCGGCCTCAACGTGCTGCGCATCGTCAACGAGCCCACCGCGGCCGCGCTGGCGTACGGCCTGGACAAGGGCGACAAGGAACAGACCATCCTGGTCTTCGACCTCGGTGGCGGCACCTTCGACGTCTCGCTGCTGGAAATCGGCGAGGGCGTTGTCGAGGTTCGCGCGACCTCCGGCGACAACCACCTCGGTGGCGACGACTGGGACGAGCGCGTTGTCACCTGGCTGGTCGACAAGTTCAAGGCCAGCGCGGGCATCGACCTGACCAAGGACAAGATGGCCATGCAGCGGCTGCGTGAGGCCGCCGAGAAGGCCAAGATCGAGCTGAGCTCTTCGCAGAGCACCTCGGTCAACCTGCCATACATCACTGTCGACGCGGACAAAAACCCGCTGTTCCTCGACGAGCAGCTGACCCGCGCCGAGTTCCAGAAGATCACCTCGGACCTGCTCGACCGCACCCGTGCGCCGTTCCAGTCCGTGATCAAGGACGCCGGCATCTCAGTCAAGGACATCCACCATGTCGTGCTCGTCGGCGGCTCCACCCGGATGCCCGCTGTCACCGAGCTGGTCAAGGAGCTGACCGGTGGCCAGGAGCCCAACAAGGGCGTGAACCCGGACGAGGTCGTCGCCGTCGGCGCCGCGCTGCAGGCCGGTGTGCTCAAGGGTGAGGTCAAGGACGTCCTGCTGCTCGATGTGACCCCGCTGTCGCTGGGTATCGAGACCAAGGGCGGCGTGATGACCAAGCTCATCGAGCGCAACACCACCATCCCGACCAAGCGCTCGGAGACCTTCACCACGGCCGATGACAACCAGCCGTCGGTGCAGATCCAGGTGTTCCAGGGTGAGCGCGAAATCGCTTCGCACAACAAGCTGCTCGGCTCCTTCGAGCTGACCGGCATCCCGCCGGCCCCGCGTGGCGTGCCGCAGATCGAGGTCACCTTCGACATCGACGCCAACGGCATCGTGCACGTGACCGCGAAGGACAAGGGCACCGGCAAGGAAAACACGATCAAAATCCAGGATGGCTCCGGCCTGTCCAAGGAGGAGATCGACCGGATGGTCAAGGATGCGGAGGCGCATGCCGCCGAGGACAAGGCCCGCCGCGAGGAGGCCGAGACCCGCAACCAGGCCGAGTCGCTGGTGCACCAGACCGAGAAGTTCATCAAGGAGAACGAGGACAAGGTCCCCGCGGACGTCAAGTCCAAGGTCGAACAGGCCATCTCCGAGGCGAACGTGGCGCTCGGGGGCACCGATATCGCCGCCGTGAAGTCGGCCGTCGAGAAGCTGGCGACCGAGTCGCAGGCGCTGGGCCAGGCCATCTACGACGCGTCGGCGGCGGAGTCCGCGGCATCCGGCAACGGAGCTGCCTCCAGCTCTGCCAATGATGACCAGGTCGTGGACGCGGAAGTTGTGGACGAGCCGGTCGACACGGAGAAGAAGTGACACAGGGAAACTCCGACAAGGAGCCGATCACTTTCGTGGACAACCGCAAAGTGGATCCGGAGACCGGCGAGGTTCGGGAACCGGCCGCGGCTGAGGCCGTGGCCGTTCCCGGCCCGGATGCCGGGAACGGTGCCGACGCCGTGATCGGTGCTGAGGGAGGGGCCGAGATCCTGGCCGACTCCATCAGCAGCGAACTGGCCGAGCGCACCGCCGATCTGCAGCGGCTGACCGCGGAATACGCCAACTACCGGCGTCGCGTCGAGCGTGACCGCAAGGCCACCATCGATAACGCGAAGGCGCAGGTGGTCACCGAATTGCTCGGCGTGCTCGACGATCTCGATCGCGCACGCGCGCACGGTGACCTGGAAACCGGACCGCTCAAGGCGGTCGCGGACAAGCTGGCCGACGCGCTGCACAAGCAGGGCCTCGAGGAATTCGGTTCAGAGGGTGAGCCTTTCGACCCGACCCTGCACGAGGCCGTGCAGCACGAGGGTTCCGGGCACGACCCGATGATCGGCGTTGTCATGCGCAAGGGCTATCGCTTCGGCGACCGGGTGCTTCGGCACGCGCTGGTCGGGGTAACCGATGGTGTGTCCGATCTGCCGGTCGGCGAAGCATCGAATGCTGGTTCCGATGCCGGCGCACAGAACCAATAAGAACGCGAGAGGGGGAGATGCCCAGTGAGTCAACGGGAGTGGATCGAGAAGGACTTCTACAAGGAGCTGGGCGTTTCCTCCAGCGCCTCCCAGGACGAGATCAAGAAGGCGTATCGCAAGCTCGCTCGTGACCTGCACCCGGATGCCAATCCCGGTGACACCAAGGCCGAGGAGCGGTTCAAGACCGTCAGCGAGGCGCATGCCGTACTGTCGGATCCGGCCAAGCGCAAAGAGTACGACGAAACGCGAAAGCTGTTCGCCGGCGGTGCATATGGTCGCGGCGGCGGGTTCACTCCCGGTGCGGGCGGCGGGTTCTCCCAGGACTTCAATATCGGTGACATCTTCGGCCAGGCGAATGCCGGCGACGGTGGTCTCGGTGACCTGCTGGGTGGGCTGTTCAACCGGGGTGGCACGCGGACCGCGAGCCGCCCGCGGCGCGGGGCGGATGTGGAGACGGAGACGACCCTCGGCTTCCGCGAGGCCGCGCAAGGCGTCACAGTTCCACTGCGGATGACAAGTCCGTCGCCGTGTACGACGTGTCATGGCAGCGGTGCCAAGCCGGGGACCAGTCCCCGAGTGTGCCCGGTCTGCAACGGAAACGGTGTCATCAGCCGCAACCAGGGCGCGTTCGGATTCAGTGAACCGTGCGACGAGTGCCGCGGTACCGGGTCGATCATCGATGACCCGTGTGTCGACTGCCGCGGCAGTGGCATCCAGAACCGGACCCGCACCATCACGGTGCGGATCCCGCCGGGTGTCAGTGACGGGCAGAAAATTCGGCTGGCCGGGCAGGGCGAGGCGGGACTACGTGGTGCGCCCTCGGGTGACCTCTATGTCACCGTGCACGTCAGCCAGGACAAGGTATTCGGCCGCAACGGCGACGACCTGACCCTGGTGCTTCCGGTCAGTTACAGTGAATTAGTGTTGGGTACAACGGTTTCGGTGCCCACGCTGGAAGGGCGCGTCGGCGTCAAGGTGCCACCGGGCACCGCGGACGGCCGCATCCTGAGGGTGCGCGGTCGCGGCGTGCCGAAGCGTGGCGCCACCGTCGGCGCCGGTGATCTGCTGGTCACCGTCAAGGTCGCGGTGCCGCAAAAGCTGGACGACAATGCCACCGAGGCGCTGCGACGCTATGCGGAGGCTGAGAAGGCCAGCGGGTTCGATCCACGTGCAGGATGGGCAGGTGCGTGATGTCCGGTGATCCGAAGAACGCGTCCGGTGGGGCTGGGCACTCGATGCCCAATAGCGCCCGATCCGAGACTCAGGTCTTCATGATCTCGGTGGCGGCTCAGCTCGCGGGCATGCACGCGCAGACACTGCGCACCTATGACCGTCTGGGACTGGTTACGCCACAACGGACTTCGGGTGGCGGTCGGCGCTACTCGGCCAGAGACGTCGAGTTGCTGCGCGAGGTGCAGCGGCTGTCCCAGGACGAGGGCGTCAACCTGGCTGGCATCAAGCGCATCATCGAACTCACCAACCAGGTAGCGGAATTGCAGCAGCACGTCGCCGAATTGTCGGCGGAGGTGGAGCGGCTGCGCGCGGGCTATCGGCCCGATCTCTCACCGCCGCAACGCAGTACCGCTTTGGTGGTGTGGAAGCCCCGGCATCGGCGCTGACACCATCTGGCTAACGCTCGGGCCCCGGGTTTCGGTTCATGATATTGAACTGAAGCCCGGGGCCCGATGTCGTTGCGGCGGAGGGGTAGCCGACTATATGCCGGAACCGCGGGTGCGCGACACCTCCGGTGCGAAGGGTGCGCGGGCGGGTTGTGCTGCGAATTCTCATCACTCGCCAGCTGTTTGGGGCGCGGAATAGTTGCTGGCGCGAGGTAACCAGCAACATTTCATGGGTAGCCGGTGGATCGCTCCAAAAGTTCGATCGGAACGAAGCTTGCAAAGCGGGGCTTGCGAATTCGGTGAGCATGTGACTGATTTCACTCAAATAATCGATCTTCCAGTCTGTTTCGTCGGCGTTTTGTGTTTCCGATCCTCGTTTCGACGGAATTACAAGCATGATGTTTTCAGGGAGGATTCCGTTGCTGGCAAACCTCACCTACACTCGGAGGCATCGGCTGCTGTCGAGTGTCCCGCAGCATCTCACTCGCCGGCTCGGATTGTGTTCGAGTGTGAAATGGGGTTGTGACCTAAATGGATTCGCGGACTGTCGCTTTGATCAGAACGACGTTCAAGGCGGTTGCTGCGGAGGAGGGCGGCCCAGCCAAACTGGCTAGTTCGTTTTACGCGATCTTATTCACGGACTTTCCGCAGGCTCGCGATTTCTTCCCAGCGGCAATGGATGCACAGCGCGATCGCCTTGTCAAAGCCATCTCTTACGTGCTGGACCGGCTCGAGGAGCCGGACAAGTTGCTACCGTTCCTGTCCCAGCTCGGCCGCGACCATCGTAAATACGGTGCGCAGCGCGAGCATTACGTCGCGGTGACCACCTCGCTGAAGTCGGCGATGCGCATATTCGCCGGTACCGAGATGTGGACCGACGAGGTCGACCGGGCCTGGGACGAGGGCCTCGCAATCATCAGTGACGCCATGATCGGCGCCGCCGAAAAGGAGACCACGCCTCCGGCGTGGACCGGGATCGTGGTCGAACGGCGCGAGGTGCTGCGCAATCTGGCCGTCGTGCGATTGCAACTGGATCAACCGATGCGGTTCGCTGCTGGCCAGTACATCAGCGTGCAGATCCCGTCCCGGCCGCGGATGTGGCGCTACCTCTCGCCCGCCGCGCCCGCAAACGCCAACGGGGAGATCGAATTCCACATCCGGGGCGTGCTGGGTGGCTGGGTCAGTCCGGCCATCATCGGCCATACGAATATCGGCGACCAGTGGCTGCTCGGTTCACCGCTCGGCGGGCTCGGCATCCCGCGAAACACCAGGCGCAAGATGCTGATGATCGGTTGCGGCACCGGCATTGCCCCGCTGCGCGCCCAGCTGATGGCGATGGCACAGCGGCGCGTCAATCCGCGGGTGCACCTGTTCGTCGGCGGGCACCACCCGTGCGACCTGTATGACCTGGAGACCCTCAGCGCGCTGGCCGTGGCCAATAAGTGGCTCACCGTCACCCCGGTGACCGAGAGCGACGAAAACCCTTGGTGGTACCTCGAATCCGGCGAACCGGAACGAACCTGGCCCGGCTTGGAACCGCGGATGACCGGGCAGATCGGCAAGGTCGTCGCCAGCTTCGGGCTATGGGCCGACCGCGACGTGCAGATCGCCGGATCGCCATCGGTGGTGCAGACCACCAAGTTCCGCCTGATGGCGGCGGGCACCGAGACCAAGAACATTCGGCACGACCCGCTGTTCTGAGACATTGGCCGCGCGGGCGCGGCGTGTTCGCGGCCCCGAGGGCTTGCGTACGGTCGCTCGTAAGACTCGCTCCGTGATGGTCGAGCAGGTATTCAGATTCCCTCGAACTGGATGCGCTCGGCGGGGGTGCCGATTTCGATGAGTCTATCCACTGTCGCGCGGGTCATCGCAGGCGAACCGCATACCAGCACTTGGTGATTGGTGAATGCGCCGTGTGAGCCTACGACCTCGGCGAGGGTGCCGTGGAGCATGTCGTCCTCGGGGAAGCCGATGTCTACTCGGGATTGTTCGTACCAATCATCAACCCAGCCTGAGTCATCCGGACTTTCTACCACGGGCACCACGGTGAGCCAGGGCAATTCGCCTGCCAGCAGGTAGAGCATGTCGGCGGCGTACAGGTCGCGGGGCGAGCGGCCGCCGATGAACAGGTAGGTGGGCGGCGGGTCCTCGTGCCTGGCGAGGTCGAGGATCTGTGCGCGCAGCGGGGCCAGGCCGGTGCCGCCCGCGACCATCACCACCTCGGGACCGTCGGGGTCGACGGCAAAAGCACCGAGCGGCGCGCTGATCTGCCATTCGTCGCCCGCCGTGGTGTCTGCGACGATGGCGCCGCTGCACCAGCCGCCGGGGACGGTTCGGACGTGGAATTCCAGTTTGCCGTCCAGCGAGGGCGGCAGGGCGGGGGAGAGCCGACGCCGCACACCCGGCTGCTGCGGCACCCGGACCTCGACGGACTGGCCCGCGGTGAACGGGACGAACTCGCCGATCAGCCGGATCACGGCGAGGTCGTGACGCAGTCGATGGTGGCCGACGACGGTCGATTTCCATTCGGGCGTGCGGGTTTCGGGCCCAGCGCCGTTTTCCCCCAAGGGGGCCTCCTCATCACACAGGGTCGGAGCTGATAATCCACTCCGGGGTGCCGACCGCGATCAGCGCCCGGCGGGTGTCGGCGATCATCCGCGCCGATCCGGCGATCTGAATCTGCCGGTCCGCCCACGCGCCGAAGCTGGCGACCACCGCACCGAGATTACCGATCAACGTCCGGTGCATGCCGTAGGGCGCGTCGGCGGGCGGATGCGAGTACCACCACGGGTTGGTCTTCTGCTCGCACACCGGGATGACGGTCAACCACGGATTGCTCTGCGAGAGCTGCCACATGTTCTCCACGTCGTACAGGTCGCACGGGTAGCGGCCGCCGATGAAGAAGTGCACGCGCGGGTTGATGCCTCGCTGCCCCATTTCGATCAGCTGCCCGCGCAGCGGGGCGATGCCGGTGCCCGCGCCGATCAACAGCACGTCGCGGCGGCTGTCGCGGTCGACGTGCAGGCCGCCGAGCGGGCTGGCGATCATCCATTTGTCGCCGACCCTGGTTTCGTTGACGATCGCCGGACTCACCCAACCGCCGCGGATCTTGCGGATATGGAACTCGATCTCGCCGTAGGGGTTTGCCGGAATCGCTGGCGACAGGTACCGCCACATCTTCGGCCGCTGCGGCACCGCGATCGGCACGTACTGTCCGGCCTGATATGGGATCGGGGCATCGGATTGCAGCCGCACGATGGCCAGATCCTCCAGCACTCGGCGATGGCCGACCACGGTCGCCTCCCAAAACGGGCGCGATTTGTCGGAATTTGCACCGATAGCCATGGACGCGGAGATCAGGATGGTGATGTCGCGCCAGCCCTCCTCCAGCGCCCGATTCCACCGGGGGCCGTTGTAGACGCGGCAGGCGGTGAGCAGCGCCCGACCCGCGGCGTCGTAGTGCCTAGGCAGCACGCCGTACTTCCGATGGTCGCGCGCGAGCTGCTCGAGGAACTTCTGCGCCCGCCCCCAGTCCTCCAGGTGGTCGAGCACGTACTGGATGGCGGTGACCAGTCGCTTGGCCTGCATGTCCATCGCAGGCGGGAACAGCTCACGTAACGGAGGGTTCTCCGCGAACAGGTGACCGTAGAACGCACTGATCAACCGCTCGGGTCCGTTCGGTGACTCGATCACCGAACGGAAGTTGGCGCGGACCAGCGCAGCCGAACGCGCATCCACGACGTGGAGCTTCCTTTCCCTGATGAATTTCTGCCCGGGGACATACCCGTAACCGGCGGTCTCCCCGCGGTCAAGTATCCCCGAAAATCCCGTGGTCGTGTGGGTATGGCTCATCACGACCCGGGCCAACGGTAATCGGTGGGCAAACACCTGATGCCGCGGGCCTGTCACAGGCGTTGTCGCAGGCGATCAAGCGGTGACGTTGGCACGTACCGCCGGGGCGACCAGCTCGGCGTATCGGTGGATCTGTTCGACCGGATCGCCCTCGGTCGGCCAGAAGACGAACGCGTCGATGCGCTGGTCGCGGTGCAGTGCGCTCAGGTCGTCGATCCAGCGCGTCGGCGGTCCTTCCAGGAAGCCGTGGTCGACGCCGTTGTCGGTGATGGTGCCGGACACGTTGTAGATCCGGCGCACCGCCGCCGGGTCGCGATCCGCGGTCACGGCGGCGTTATCGATCCGCTTGCCCGCCTCGGTGAGGAATTCGGGCGGGGCCCAGGCGGCCGAGGGCAGCCAGCCGTCGGCGAGCTGCCCGGCGAGCGCCAGCATGCGTGGTCCCTTCGCGCCGAGCCAGATGCCGGGCTGGTGTTGCGGGGCGGGCCCCGGACGCGCGCCGGACAGACTGTGGAAGGCGCCGGGGACCCGGACCGATCGCTCGTCGCTCCACATGGCTCGGATCACCGCGATCGCCTCGGTCAACGCCTGCACCGATTCACCCTTACTCAGGTACGGCCCGCCCATCGCGGCGATCGCCTCCCAGAACGCGCCAGCGCCCAGTCCGAGCTGGATTCGTCCGCCGGTGATGATGTCCAGGGAGGCAACCGATTTCGCGAGCACGGCCGGATTGCGCAGCGGCAGGTTCGCGACATCGGGAAAGAACGTCAGCCGTGCGGTGCGCACGGCCAGGCTGGTGAGCAGGGTCCAGGTGTCCAGAAACCGTCGCTGGTAGGGATGGTCCTGGATGCCGATCAGGTCGAGTCCAGCGGCTTCCGCGTACGCGGTCAGTTCGGTGAGCTGGCGGTAGTTGTCGGCCTCCGGGATGAGGAATAGGCCGAATTCGACGGGACGGGTGCTCATCACACACCTCCGGTGAGTGCTCAATTGGCTTGGTGGGCCAGGGAATTCCTCAGATCGTCAGCACGGTCTTACCGCGCGCGCCTGCCGCGCCGATGACCGAGGCGGCCTCGGCAAGCGGGACGGTCGCGTCGATCGGAACGACCACGTCGCCCTTGGCGACGCGTTGCAGCAGCCGACTCAATTCCGGTGCGCCGCCGGAGGATTCGATATTGCCGCCCTTGATCCCGCGATCGTGCAGCGCGTGCTCGTCGGCGGAGGAGATGATGGAGTAGACGGTGCCGCCGTCGTGCACCAGCGCGGTCAGCTCGGCCAGCGCCTCGGGCGGGCTGACCAGGTCGAACAGCACGTCGACGCCGTCGGGATGGGCGGCGGCGACTTGGCCGACGACCGGGCTCCTGGTGTAGTCCACGGTCTCGGCCGCGCCGAGCCTGGTCATCTGATCGGCGGCGTCGCCCCGTGCGGTGGCAATGACGTTGGCGCCCGCCATGTTCGCGAGTTGTACGAGAAACGATCCGACGCCGCCGGTCGCGCCGATCACCAGCACCGTCTGGCCCGGCTCGATCTTGGTGGCATCCACCAGATCCTGAGCGGTGACGCCCGCGGTCGGCAGGGCCGCGGCCGCAACGGTGGGGACACCGTCCGGGATCCGCGCGAGGATGGCGCTCTCGGGCAGCACCGCGTACTCGGCGAAGCTGCCGTGACCGGCCGGGGGTGTCAGGAACTTGCCGACCACACGATCGCCGACGGCGAACCCGCTGACGCCGGGCCCGACCGCGGACACAGTGCCCGCCCCGTCCACGCCGAGAATCATCGGAAAGTCGTGTGGCATCTTGCCGTTCAAGAAACCCGTCGCCATGCGCTGGTCGAACGGATTGACGCCCGCCGCCTCCAGCTGCACACGCACCGCGCCCACGCCGGGTTCGGGCACCGGCATATCGGCCAACTCGGGTGTTGCTCCGAAATTCCGTACCACGATCGCGCGCATCGTTCGCTCCTTGATTCGGGCTGAAGAGTGACGCATCAAACGGCAACGGCCGTCGTAGGTATCCATACACCACCGACGTCGTGATTCATCGCATTCGAGGGTGTCTCGGCGTAGCGTTTGTCGGGACGTGGCCCGGTGGCGTCGAGCGGGGACGGCCGCACGGTCGAGTGGCTGGGAAAATTTCAAAGTTGAGCGGAACAGACTCAATCTTTCTGGCGTTGGACGGTTAGGTACGGCACCGAGCCGCGCGAGATACCGCGCGGGTCAGGTGAAGTGCGACGGTCGGCCCCATGCTGACCAAGTGCTCTTGGTGCCGTGGAAATCGACTAGTAGGAAGGTGACCGTGGACTCGTTCAACCCCACCACCAAGACCCAGGCGGCGCTGACCGCCGCACTCCAAGCGGCGTCCGCCGCAGGCAATCCGGAGATTCGTCCGGCGCACTTGCTGGTGGCGTTATTGGATCAAACCGATGGCATCGCCGCCCCCCTGCTCAAGGCCGTCGGCGTAGACCCGGCGACGGTTCGACGCGAGGCTCAGGACATCGTCGACCGGCTGCCGCGGGCATCCGGCGCCACCACCACCCCGCAGCTCGGCCGCGAGGCGCTGGCCGCGATCACTGCCGCGCAGCACCTGGCCACCGAATTGGGCGACGAGTATGTCTCCACCGAGCACGTGCTTGTCGGCCTGGCCGATGGCGACTCGGACGTGACGATGCTGCTGAAGAAGTACGGCGCCACTGCCGACGCGTTGCGCGAGGCGTTCACCACGGTGCGTGGCAGCGCCCGCGTCACCAGCCCGGACCCCGAGGGCAGCTACCAGGCGCTGGAGAAGTACTCCACCGACCTCACCGAGCTGGCTCGATCGGGCAAGCTCGACCCGGTCATCGGCCGCGACACCGAAATTCGCCGAGTCGTCCAGGTTTTGAGCCGCCGCACCAAGAACAACCCGGTGCTCATCGGCGAACCCGGCGTCGGCAAGACCGCGATCGTCGAGGGCCTCGCCCAGCGCATCATCGCCGGTGACGTGCCGGAATCGTTGCGCGGCAAGTCCGTCATCTCGCTCGACCTCGGCGCGATGGTCGCCGGCGCGAAGTATCGCGGTGAGTTCGAGGAGCGGCTCAAGGCCGTGCTCGAGGACATCAAAAATAGTGCGGGACAGATCATCACGTTCATCGATGAGCTGCACACCATCGTCGGCGCCGGCGCCACCGGCGAATCCGCGATGGACGCGGGCAACATGATCAAGCCCATGCTTGCCCGCGGCGAGCTGCGCCTGGTCGGCGCGACCACGCTGGAGGAGTACCGCAAGTTCATCGAGAAGGACGCCGCGCTGGAGCGTCGTTTCCAGCAGGTGCTGGTCGGCGAGCCGTCGGTGGAGGACACCATCGGCATCCTGCGTGGCATCAAGGAGCGCTACGAGGTGCACCACGGCGTGCGTATCACTGACTCCGCGCTGGTCGCCGCAGCCACGCTCAGCGACCGATACATCACCTCCCGGTTCCTGCCGGACAAGGCGATCGATCTGGTCGACGAGTCGGCCTCGCGGTTGCGCATGGAAATCGATTCGCGCCCAGTCGAAATCGACGAGGTGGAGCGCGCGGTGCGACGGCTCGAGATCGAGGAAGTCGCGCTGAGCAAGGAAACCGACGAGGCTTCCAAGGCGCGCCTGGAGAAGCTGCGGCAGGAACTCGCCGACGATCGCGAGAAGCTCAACCAGCTGATGACCCGCTGGCAGAACGAGAAAAGCGCGATCGACAAGGTCCGGGCCCTCAAGGAGGAACTGGAGTCGCTGCGCGGTGAGTCCGAGCGCGCCGAGCGCGACGGCGATCTCGGCAAGGCCGCCGAGCTGCGCTACGGCAAGATCCCGGCGCGGGAAAAGCAGCTCGCCGAGGCCGAAAAGGCCTCTGCGGTGGCCGGTGACGGCGAAGTGATGCTCAAGGAGGAAGTGGGTCCCGACGACATCGCCGAGGTGGTGTCGGCTTGGACCGGCATCCCGGTCGGCAGGTTGCTGGAGGGCGAAACCCAGAAGCTGCTGCGCATGGAGGACGAGCTCGGCAGGCGGGTGGTCGGCCAGCTCGAGGCGGTGCAGGCGGTGTCCGACGCGGTGCGCCGGGCCCGGGCAGGCGTCGCCGACCCGAACCGGCCGACCGGCTCGTTCCTGTTCGTCGGCCCGACCGGTGTCGGTAAGACGGAGCTGGCAAAAGCGTTGGCTGACTTCCTGTTCGACGACGAGCGCGCCATGGTCCGGATCGACATGAGCGAGTACAGCGAGAAGCACGCCGTGGCTCGGCTCGTCGGCGCGCCGCCCGGCTACGTCGGTTACGACCAGGGCGGGCAGCTCACCGAGGCGGTGCGGCGCAGGCCGTACACGGTGGTGCTGTTCGACGAGATCGAGAAGGCGCACCCGGCCGTCTTCGATATCCTGCTCGCCGTGCTCGACGAGGGTCGCCTGACCGACGGCCAGGGCCGCACGGTCGACTTCCGCAACGCCATCCTGATCCTCACCTCGAACCTCGGTGCGGGCGGCGATCGGGAATTGGTGATGAACGCGGTGCGCTCGGCCTTCAAGCCGGAGTTCCTCAACCGGCTCGACGACGTGGTCATGTTCCACTCGCTCGACGAGGAGCAGTTGGAATCGATCGTGGACATCCAGCTCGAGCAGCTACAGAAGCGGCTCTCGCAGCGCAGGCTGAAGCTGGACGTCAGCGATTCGGCCCGATTCTGGTTGGCGGTGCGCGGTTACGACCCGGTCTACGGTGCGCGACCGCTGCGCAGGCTGATCCAGCAGTCCATCGGCGACACACTTGCCAAGGAACTGCTGGCCGGTGAGATCACCGACGGTGACACGGTGAAGGTGAACGTCACGCCGAACGGTGAGAGCCTCATCGTCGGGAAGTGAGCCTGGTCGTCCAGGGTGGGCAACGGTGAAGCTGACTGCCTCAGCAAGCCGCAGAGCTTACCCTGGACGCCATGACCAACCCGAACGATCCGTGGGGACAGCGGCCGGAGGATGCGCCGACCGAACACCTGGGTTTTCCGGGTAAGTCCGGTTACGAACCGACGCACACCACGGAGTACGACGAGGCATATGGCAAGGGCGGCGAGGTATATCCGTCGACCGAACAGTTCGAGCCCTGGACGCCGCCGCCGGTGAATGCCACCCGCGAGTTCCCGCCCTACGACAACCAGTGGGGCGAGAGCGCCTACGGCGAGCAGTGGGGCGAGAGCGCCTACGGCGAGCAGTGGGCGGATCCGACCGTGCAGATGCCCGGTGCCATGCCGGGCCACGGTGGCGTTGTCCCGCCGGGTCCGCCCATGCCGCCGGATCTACCGCCGCAACCACCCGAGCGCAACATCGGGCTGTGGATCGCGCTCGGCATCGGGGTCGTCGCGCTGATCGCGGTGGTCGGTGTGGCCGCCGGACTGATGCTCGGCAGCAAGGATTCGTCGTCGACGAGCGCGGAAAGCAGTGCGACGCTGACGCTGCCGCCCCCGGCCCGGATGACCGGCACACCGAAGTCGGGTCAGTCCACGGCCACCCTCCCGGGCATTCCGGGTCTCGGCGGCAGCGACACCCTCGGTGCGACCATGGGCACCATCAGCGCCAACAACGGCGGCACCCTGACCCTCACCGCGCTGTCGGGTGGCCCGGTCACCGTGCACACCGACGACAGCACCCAGGTGATCTCGCTGTCCGCGGTCAAGGCCGCCGATCTGCCGGTCGGGGATATGGTCGTCATCCAGGGAGATAAGGCCCCGGACGGTTCCATCCACGCCAAAATCATTATCAGCACCTCGCTGCCCGGAGGCCCGAGATGAGCGACCCGATTAGCCACAGGCTGCCGGTGACAGGCAATCGGTCTGTCGGCTGGATAGGCTAGGCAGCGATGACGGCTATGTGGTTCGGGTTGGCGGCGATCGCGCTGGTTGGTGCGATCGTGCTTCTCTATTTCGATCGGGTCCAGCGACGGCGGACCGGTCACGCGCGCCAGGTCTGGGCGAAATCCCAGGGATACACGTACGTGTCGGTGGAACCGGCGCTCGCGTCGACCTGGCGCCGGGGTGCGTTGGCCAAGCTCGGCTACCTATCGGCGGTAGACGTGGTGTCCGGGATCCGCAAGGGCGAGAAGTTCGTGCTCTTCGATCTGGAGGACGCGGCGACGCTGGTCTCGGTGCGCAGGCAGATCGGCTCGGATATCGACGTCGACATGCGCCTGAAGACGGCATCCCCGCCCAAGGACGCTGACCTGGAACTGCTCGGTGCGATCGGTGACCGGGTGGTGTTCGCGACCAACCCGGAGATCGCCAGGCACGCCGTCGATCAGCGGATGGTTGCCTTCATCGAGACCCTGCCCGATACCGTGCAGATGCTGTGGAGCGAGGGCAACTGGACACTCGGCATGCTGAATGTCGGGACCGTCGCCCGCGATTGGGAGACCGCCATCGACGCGGTGCTGCGGCTTTCCGGTCTGCTGCATGTGCTGCCGCCGGTCAGCGATGTCCTCGGCATGGACGCCGGGGACCATAATCCCGGCCGCCCGCATCCGCGGACGCGGACCAGGCAGAGCGAGCCCGACGAGCCGGAAGCTCCGATCGGCGGTTCCCGGGTCGCGTCACCGACCATGCGCAAGACCGCCGGCATCTATGACGGCCCTGCCTTCGAGGACTCGGCCTATGACGCGTCGGAATACGAGGAACCGCAGCTCGACGAGGAACCCGAGCCGCGCGCCCCGATGGTCTCGACCGCCCAGGAACCGCCACGTCGCCCGTCGCTCGCGGTAGTGCCCGATTCTCGTTCGCGCCCGCGGGAGGATCGCCGGGCGCCGGACGACGAGTGGCGCGAGTCGAGCGACGACTCCGACGACGACCGGCCGAAGAAGGATCGCCGCGAACAGCAACCGCATGTCACCTCCGAGCCGGACGACAACTGGCCGCCGATCGCTGACACACCGGAGCAACCCGGTGGTCCGTTCCACCCGGGATTCCGTCCGTATCAGGGACCTGTGCCGCAGTGAGCGGTTGCGCCACTGCGGCCCTGACCAACTGTTCGACGAACTGGATTGCGCAGCTATGAGCGATAGTTCTATTTCCGCGCGCCTGCCCGGCGCGACCCGGCCCGTCGCGCTGATCACCGGACCCACCTCCGGCATCGGTCACGGCTATGCCAACCGGCTCGCCTTACTCGGTTACGACCTGGTGCTCGTCGCCCGCGACGAAGCCCGCCTCACCGAGCTCGCGGCCGAGCTGGAGCGCAAGTACGCCACCCGCTCGGAGGTGCTCGTCGCCGATCTGGCGAACGCAGCGGATCGGGATCGGGTCGCCGCCCGGGCCGCCGATGGTGTCGAATTCCTGGTCAACAACGCTGGTTTCGCGCATTCCGGGGAGTTCTGGACGCTGGAACCCGAGCAGCTACAGGCGCAGCTGGATGTCAATGTCACCTCGGTGCTGCAGCTCACTCGCGCGGCGCTGCCGTCGATGATCGCCGCGGCCAAGGGGTCGATCGTCAATGTGGCCAGCGTCGCGGGTCTGATCCCCGGACGTGGCTCGACGTATTCGGCGTCCAAGTCCTACGTCGTATCCTTCTCGGAAGGGTTGGCGGGCGGACTGGCCGGAACCGGTGTCCGGATCCAGGCTTTGTGCCCGGGGTTCGTCCGCACCGAATTCCATGAGCGAGCAGGCATCGAGATGTCTTCGCTGCCGAAACCGTTGTGGCTGAGTGTCGATCAGGTTGTCGCCGGTTCGCTGAGTGATTTGCGGAAGGACCGGGTGCTCAGCGTGCCCGGTGTGCAGTACAAAGCGCTCACCACCGTCGCCGGAATGATCCCGCGAACCCTGGCGGCCCGACTGAATCGCGGCTTGTTCAACGCACGCGGAAGGACATAGAGATGATCGACCAGGTGATTACCAACGACCGAGACAGACTGGTCGCGCTCGTGCGTGAGCTGGCGGTCGTGCACGGCAGAGTGACCTTGTCCTCGGGCAAGGAGGCCGACTACTACGTCGACCTGCGTCGGGCCACGCTGCATCACGGCGCCGGACCGCTGATGGGCAAGCTGCTGCGCGAACTTGTCGCCGACTGGGACTTCGACGCCGTCGGCGGCCTGACCATGGGCGCGGACCCGGTCGCGCTGGCCGTGATGCACGCGCCGGGCCGTCCCATCGATGCATTCGTGGTGCGCAAGGCCGCCAAGACGCACGGCATGCAGCGCCAGATCGAGGGCCCGGACATCGTCGGCAAGCGGGTGCTCGTGGTGGAGGACACCACCACCACCGGAAATTCGCCCGTCACCGCCGTACGTGCGCTGCGCGATGCCGGTGCCACCGTGGTCGGGGTCGCGACGGTCGTCGACCGGGAGACCGGGGCCGACCAGGTCATCGCCGCCGTGGGACTGGAGTACCGGTCCATCCTGGGGCTGAAGGATTTGGCCCTCGGTTGAGCTGCGTTCCGGGCCCGGGTCGGGTCCGGACTTCAGAAGGGGCTGCGGGCGAGGCGAAACGAGGTGGCGGCGCGACCCGATGTGGACTGCATACGAGGCGGGTCGGAGACAGTGAAGGGTCGTGTGAATTACCTGTGGTGAGCATTGCAGTCAACAAGAGTCGTGACAACGTTGCGATGCTCGGGATCGGTGCCTATCGTCCCCAACGGCGGGTCAGTAATGAAGAGGTGTGCGAGGTCCTCGACTCCACCCCCGAGTGGATCTACGAGCGCACCGGCGTCCGCAACCGCCGGTGGATCAGCGGTGACGAGACGCTGCAGTCGATAGCGGCGGCGGCGGGCGAACGCGCGATCGTCAACAGCGGCATCGACCGGTCGAAGATCGGCACGTTGATACTGGCCACCTCGAGCTGGCTGACGCTGACCCCGCACGGCGCCCCCAAGGTCGCCAACGACCTGGGGATGAACGGCATCGCGGCCTTCGACCTGACGTCCGGATGTGGCGGTTTCGGTTACGGCCTCGGTGTCGCGGCGGACCTGGTCCGCGCCGGTTCCGCCGAATACGTGCTGCTGATCGGCGCCGAGACGATGACCGTCGGATTGGATCCGACCGACCGCGGCACCGCGATGATCTTCGGCGATGGCGCGGGCGCGGTGGTGGTCGGGCCCAGCGAGGAGAACGGCATCTCCCCGACGGTATGGGGCAGCGACGGCGAGAACGCGTCCGCGATCGCACAGGATGTCGACTTCCTCGAGTACATGCAGCGCGCGCAGGCGATGCAGGGCACCGACCCGGCCGTCGATCCGATCGGCCGGATGTCGCTGCGGATGGAGGGCCCGCGGGTATTCCGTTGGGCGGCGGTCACTTTGCCGCGCGCGCTGTCCGCCGCGCTGGAGATATCCGGGGTGGCCAAGGAGGAGATCGAGGTGTTCATTCCGCACCAGGCCAACGCCCGCATCAACGAACTGATGAAGAAGAATCTCGGGCTCGCCGACGATATCCCGGTGGCCAACGACATCGAGAACAGCGGCAACACCTCCGCCGCGTCGATTCCGCTGGCGATGGAAGAGATGCTGGTGACCGGCAAGGCCAAGGGTGGTCAAACGTCCCTGCTGCTCGGGTTCGGTGCGGGCCTGAGCTATGCCGGTCAGGTGGTCACGCTGCCGCCCGCGCCCACCGAGCCGAGCTTTTGACAATGCGGCCGTTTCGGGCCGGGTTCCGCGGCGCAATACCTGCTCGTGGATCCGAGAGTGCACGCGAAGTTCCTGTCGCAGTATCGGAATGAGTTATAGCACCAGGATGATGCGGTCGCGGTTGCTCGGATCGACTCGGATCGAGATGGTCCCGCCGACCGCGAGCCGCGGTTTGTCGGCCGGTGTCACGTCGAAAACGATGGTGCCCCGGTAACTTTGGGATCCCGGCACGGTGAGTTCCAGATCGAACTCGGTGAGCTCGGTGTGATGATCGGTTGGCCGCAGCGGATGCGCGCCCTCGATCGTTGCCCAGCCCTCCAGTCCGTGCCGCCACAGCCGCCGGTCCTCCCGCGATGGCCGCACGGCCAGCATCATCCCGATGCCGACGCACGAGCCGAACAGGCCGACGAGGGCGATGACTTGATACGGCTCCGTTCCCGGCGGTGTGTGCGGCAGCAGCCACCCCAGCCACAGCGCGAGCAGTATCAGGTACCCGGCCGTCACTCCGAGCACCGTGCGGAAGACCCGTGCGTGGTTCATACCAGCCTCCACCGCGACTGACCTGCTCTATTCAGGATAGATCGGCGGACGCCGGTGTGAAGGCTTCTTGACCGGACCCGCGCATCGACGGTCCGACTGCTCAGCCTTTCAATAGCAGCAGCGCGAGAACGCGGCGGTGATGGGTATCCGACGGCGGTCGCGGCAAGAAGGCGCTCAACGAGATCGACGCGTCGGGCGGGGCCATCGGCGGGCGCAGCAACGTCATGATCGGCTACGTGTGCGGCATCATCAGCTCGGCGCTGATCATCCTCGGCATCCTGTTCTTCGTTGTCGTCATCGTGCTCGGCGTGATCGGGAGCAATACCTCCTCCACGTACTAGCGAGACGGCCGGAATTAGCATTGCTGGGTGAATGACACCTCGGAGCTGGATCTGCCCGGGCCCACCGAGTGGGGCGAGCATCCGCACGGTGTCGGCCCATGGGCACAGGAGCACGGCGAACCGCCGCCGGACGATCCGCGGCTCGACCCCGAGTTGCTCGCCGGCGGCGACCGTCGCAATGTGGTCGACGCCTACCGCTATTGGACGCGTGAGGCCATCATCGCCGACATCGATCGGCGCAGGCATCCCTTCCACGTGGCCATCGAAAACTTCGGGCACGACGCGAATATCGGCACCGTGGTGCGCACCGCGAACGCCTTCGCCGCGGCCGCCGTGCATATCGTGGGCAGGCGGCGGTGGAATCGGCGCGGCGCCATGGTCACCGACCGCTATCAGCACATCGAGCATCACGCCGATATCGCCGAGCTGCTTGCCTTCGCCGCGCGGGCGGATCTCACCGTGGTCGCGGTGGACAACACCCCGGGTTCGGTGCCGCTGGAAACCGTTGTGCTGCCGCGCCGCTGCCTGCTGCTGTTCGGGCAGGAAGGACCCGGGGTCACCGAGCATGCGAAGGACGCGGCGGCCATGACGGTCTCGATCGCCCAGTTCGGTTCGACGCGCAGCATCAACGCGGGCGTAGCGGCGGGGATCGCCATGCATGCGTGGATCGGCCAACATGCCGATTTGACCACGGCCTGGTAACAATTCATGCACGCAAATCCGGATCAAACTGGCACCATTGAGCTATGACCTCGCGGAGCCCGCAAACAGGGCGGAACACGGGTGGGGATAGAGCGGGTGCCAACTCCGCAGCGACGCCGGCATTGTGGTCGGAGCGGGCCGACATGGCGGAGTCCGCGATCGTCTCCCGCCACCTGCGGGCGTTGTGGGCTTGTCCGGGAACGGAATTGGGCGTGGTCGGTTGGCCGGCCACCCGGCGCGAGCGCGGCTTCGCGTCCTGGCATTACTGGTGGCAGGCGCATCTGATCGACTGCGCGACCGACGCCGCCAACCGGGTGCCGACCCCGGTGCGGCGCAAGCGCATCGGCACGATCACGCGCGCACACCGCATCCGCAACATCACCGGCTGGACCAACAACTACTACGACGACATGGCCTGGCTCGCCATCGCTTTGGAACGCGCCGAGCGAACCCAGGACATCACCGAGGCGCGCGGCGCGCTGGTCGCGTTGGAGAAGCAGCTGTATGAGGCATGGGATCCGGAGCGCGGCGGCGGAATTCCGTGGCGCAAGCAATCGGACTACTTCAACGCACCGGCAAACGGACCTGCCGCGATCGCGCTGGCCCGGCTCGGACGGCATGCCCGTGCCCAGGAGATGGCCGACTGGATCGACGAGACGATGCGCGATCCGGAGACCGGCCTGATCCTCGACGGCATCCACTTGCCCTCCGGTGAGATCGAACGACCGGTGTTCAGCTACTGCCAGGGTGTGGTGCTCGGCCTGGAAGCCGAGCTGGCGGTGCACACCGGCGAGCCACGGCACATCGAGCGGGTGCATCGGTTGCTCGCCGTGGTGGAGGAACACATGACCACCCGCGGCGTGATCAACGGCGGCGGCGGCGGTGACGGCGGATTGTTCAACGGAATCCTGGCCCGATACCTCGCGGTGGTCGCGGTGATGCTGCCCGGTGAGGACCGCCAGCAGGTGGCCGACCGGCGCTGTGCGGCCGAGATCGTGCGCGAGTCGGCCGCCGTCGCGTGGGCGAACCGGCTGGAGGTGGAGGGCGAGCCGCTGTTCGGCCACGACTGGAGCAAACCCGCGCGGTTGCCCGGCGGCCGGTCGGGCGCCGGGCATTTCACCCCGGGCGGTTCGGTGACCTCGTCGCATGTACCGGAGCGCGATATGTCGGTGCAGCTGTCGGGCTGGCTGTTGATGGAGGCGGCCTACCAGGTCAGCGCCGCCGGGCTGTAGCTCGCGCGGCGATCAGCCCTCGGCTTCGAGCATCCCTGCCGGCGCGGATTCGAGATCGAAATCCTCGGCGGGCTTGCGCATTTCCTGCCGGTAGTGCCGGATCCCCAGCACCGTGCCGACGATGAGTCCGACCACCAGCGTGCTGATCACCCCGGGCATCAGCCGCGGCACCCGCTCCATGAAGCTGCCCGCGTAGTAGCCGATGAGCAGCAGCACCGGCGCCCAGATGATCGCGCCGATCGTGCTGGCCAGGGTGTACTTGCGGTGATCCATCCTGGCCGCGCCCGCGACCATCGGGCACAGCGTGCGGACCCACGGAATCCAGCGGGCGATGAGCACCGCGAGAAATCCGTGTTTGTGCAACAGCTCGGTGACCCGTTGCAGATTGCGGGTGTTGATATATCTGCCGTTCTTGCGGGCTACCAGGTGGTGGCCGGTGCGACGGCCGATGGCATAGCCGACCTGGTTACCGGCGATGGCGGCGATCATCGTGCCCACCGACAGCGCCCACACCTGGGTCTCGCCGGAGGCGTGCCCGGCCATCATGATGCCCGCGGTGATCAGCATCGAGTCGCCGGGCAGGAACAGCCCGATGATCACGGCGCACTCGATGAAGACGAAGACCAACACCAGCGTCCAGATGAGCGCGGGGCCCGCCGAGGTCAGCGGATCAAAACTGCCCACAGCTAGGGGCAACGGCGCAGACGACACCGGCTCAGAGGGTGGGCTCGTTCGTCGAGGCGGCCAGATCGGCGTCCGGCTGGGCAGCCCCGTTCCTGTTCAGCAGTCGCTTCGCCACGGCGATGATGCCGGGCAGAATCGAAACCAGGACGATGAGCAGGAAGATCGCCTCGACGTGGTCGCGGATGAAGGCGATATTGCCGAGGAAGTAGCCGAGCACTGTGACGCCGCCGCCCCACAGCACGGCGCCGACGATGTCGAACGCCACGAACTTGCGGTAATCCATCTTGGACACGCCCGCGAGCACTGGCATGAAGGTACGCACGATCGGCACGAACCGGGCCAGAATGATCGTCTTCGGTCCGTGCTTCTCGAAGAACGCGTGCGTCTGCGTGACGTAATGCTTCTTGAAGAACCGGCTGTCTTCCTTTTGGAACAGCGCGGGCCCGATTGCCCGGCCTATCCAGTAGCCGGATTGATCACCCGCGAAGGCGATGATCGCGACGGCGGGCACCACCACCCAGATCGACACCGGAGGATTCGACTGCGCGGCAAGCAGACCACCCGTGAACAGCAACGAATCGCCGGGCAGGAGCGGGAACAGCAGACCGGTTTCGATGAAGACGATGACCAGGATTGCTGGAAGCACCGCGTTCTTCAGCCACGTCTCGGTGAGCAGGTGCATCGGATCCAACAGCTGGGTCAGCGCAACATTGCTTACCGATTCTGTCGCTGCGAGCAGAACCACGCGGCCTCCTGTCTGGGTACGGCTGGCCTACTTGCTCGTGTCTCGAGGGGGCTTGCCACCGTGTTGGGAGCTGCCAGCGCAATTACGCGGCCAACAGTACCGGGTTCTGCCGAGAAACCCCTTGCCGAACGGGAAACTTCTGTGCGCGCGACCGGGCGATCTGCTCGTTCGGGCTGGTCCCCTGATATCAGGGGCAACGCCGCTGGCCTACTCTATGGCTTGACAGAATTGTCTATTGCCGCACAAACACGGAGGTCTTCACAGTGCCCATCGCGACTCCGGAGGTCTACGCCGAGATGCTCGGTCGGGCCAAAGCGAACTCCTTTGCCTTCCCGGCCATCAACTGCACCTCCTCGGAGACTGTCAACGCGGCCATCAAGGGCTTCGCCGACGCGGGTAGTGACGGCATCATCCAGTTCTCCACCGGCGGCGCGGAATTCGCCTCCGGCCAGGGTGTGAAGGACATGGTCGTCGGCGCGGTCGCGCTGGCCGAGTTCGCGCACGTGATCGCCGCGCGCTACGACGTGACCATCGCGCTGCACACCGACCACTGCCCCAAGGACAAGCTGGACAGCTTCGTGCGCCCGCTGATCGCCTTCTCCCAGGAGCGGGTGAAGTCCGGGCAGAACCCACTGTTCCAGTCGCACATGTGGGACGGCTCGGCGATCCCGATCGACGAGAACCTGGAGATCGCCAAGGAGCTGCTCAAGGCATGCGCCCAGGCGAACATCATTCTCGAGGTGGAGATCGGCGTCGTCGGCGGTGAAGAGGACGGCGTCGAGGCCGAGATAAACGAGAAGCTCTACACCTCGCCCGAGGACTTCCAGAAGACCATCGACGCGCTCGGCGCGGGTGAAAACGGCAAGTACCTGCTCGCGGCGACCTTCGGCAACGTGCACGGAGTGTACAAGCCTGGCAACGTGGTGCTCAAGCCCGAGGTGCTGGCCGAGGGGCAGCGGGTCGCGGCCGCCAAGCTGGGCCTCGGCCCCGACGCGCAGCCCTTCGATTTCGTCTTCCACGGCGGTTCGGGCTCGCTGAAGTCGGAGATCGACGATGCACTGCGGTTCGGCGTGGTCAAGATGAACGTCGACACCGACACCCAGTACGCGTTCACCCGCCCGATCGCTGGTCATATGTTCAGCAACTACGACGGTGTGCTGAAGATCGACGGCGAGGTCGGCAACAAGAAGGTGTACGACCCGCGCAGCTACCTGAAGAAGGCCGAGACCGCCATGGCGGCGCGTGTCCTCGAGGCGTGCAATGATCTGAAGTCGGCGGGACGGTCGATCAGCGCCTGACCCTTTCAACCCCCGGGGGGGCTCGAGCTCATGAGTCTTGATGTGCGCGTGCTCGGGCCCGTCCGGCTGCTCGTCGGCGGTGAGCCGGTGGCGGTCGGCGGGCCCAAACCGCGGGCGTTGCTCGCCGCACTCACCGTGAATCGGCGGCGCGCGGTGGCCTCGGCCGCACTGGCCGACATGGTGTGGAACGAGGAACCGCCCGATTCCTACGCGGCGAGTCTGCAGGTGTTCGTCTCGAATATCCGTAAGGCGCTGCGTAATTCGGGTGTGGATCAGACCTCGGTGTTGCGCACCGAATCGTCGGGCTATCGGCTCGAAATCACCGAGGACGCTTGCGATCTCGGCCGCTTCGAAGCAGCACGGGACGCGGGCGCCCGCTGCGCCGAGGTCGGCGATCACGCTGGTGCGGCGCAACTGTTCGGAAATGCGTTGCGCGAGTGGAGCGGTCGGGCGTTGGCCGATCTGGCCGGGCTGCAGTTCGCGGACGGTTTCGCCACCGCGATGGACGAGGAGCGACTGCTGGCCGCCTCGGCCCGGATCGACGCCGAAATCGCCTGTGGGCGTGCCTCATCGGTGATCGGCGAGCTGGTCGCCATGACGAACGAACATCCGTTGCGGGAGCCGTGGTGGGCGCAGCTGATCACCGCGCTGTACCTGTCTGGCCGCCAGGCGGATGCGCTCGACGCGTGCCGTCGGGTGCGCAGGGTGCTCGCCGAGGAACTCGGCATCGATCCGAGTCCGCCCGTGGTCGACCTGGAGCAACGGGTGCTGCGCCAGGAACCGCTGAGCACGGTGGAAATCAAGCGCAGCGAGCGGATGGCCGCGGCGATGACCGAAACCGTCACCGAGATGCCGCGGGCGGTACGCGCCGGGCAGCTGCGGATGGAGGACGGCCGGGTGCTGGTGATCGGGCAGGGCGGTCTGCGGATCGGCCGGATGACCGACAACGACCTCGTCCTCGACGATCCCAAGGCCAGCCGCTACCACTCGCACATCATGCCGAGCCGGGCCGGCCTGCTGATCAAGGACCTGCATTCGGCCAACGGCGTCTACGTCAACGAAAAACCGATCGAGACCGGGGCGCTGCTAGCCGACGGCGATGTCATCCGGATCGGCGTCACCGTGCTGACCTTCCAGGCGATTCAGTAACCGTCGCAGGCGATTCCGTTATTGTCCGGGTCGAGGTAGGGCTCGTAGCCCGGCTGTCCGCGATACATCGGCAGTTTGCCATCGGCGCGTACCTGGTCGCAGTCGGTGTAGATCTTGGCCGGTTTCTTGTCCTTCTTTTCCGGCGGCGGCACGTTGTCGCCCTTCGGCCCCGGCCGATAGCTCGGTGTCGGGTACGAATCATCCGGACCGGATATCGCGACGGCGGACGGTGGATCGGCAGCGGCGGTCGGCGCCGCGAGCGCCAACCCGCCCGCCACCAGACCGGCCGCGCCGAGTGCCGCGAGCCGGTGGTGGTGGATCATTGCAATGTTCACGCCGACCATCCTCCGCCGATTCCGGCGGTGGCGCCCATACCAATTCGACATCGGTGAATCGGAAAGTCTCGGGTGCCAGCTCGGATGAGCCGGGTAGGGTCGTTCGCTGGCGGGCGTACAACGAGGGTCGAGGGGTTTGCATATGGCCATGCGGCTGATGGCGGTGCTCGGTGCTGTCGTGGTCGGGGCGGGGGCGTTGGTGTCCGCCGAGCGGCCCGCTGGCGCGGCGCCCGACCCGAGTGGATCCGACAGTGCGGTCGCGGTGGCAGGCGCCGGTCCGTGCGTGAGTGATCCGGCGGCGACGCATGAACCGCTGGTGCCGAAGACCCTGGAAGTGCCGATCCCGTATCCGGTGGTCACCGTGCTCCCGCCACAGCCGCCCGCGCCCGCGCCGACCCGGACCGTGCTGGAACTGCCGCCGAACCCGTGCACCAATCCGTGCCCGGATCTCACCGATGGGCCTCCGCCGCCGCCGAGTCCGGCCAGTCGACTGGGGATTCCGGACATTCTGTTGAGCCCCAAGCCTTTCTACTTCGGGATCCCTGGGCCCGGCCCGGACCCGGGACCGGTGCCGCTGCCACCGGCGCGCGTCGATCCGCCGACCGAGCCCGGCGCGCAATCACCGGTGCGGCCCGCGCCGCGGATCGGTGCGGTGCGCGAGGTGGCCAAGGAGACCGGCGCGAATTCGATCAACCGCACCGACAAGCGATGGCAGGTGGACGGCACCGACCTCGGCATCATGTGGGAGAGCGGGCCGGGGGAGATCGCGGCCGCGTTCGGTGACACCGTCGGGCGCGGCTTCCACCCGCCGGGTGGCATGGGCAACGATTGGCGCAGCAATGTGCTGGCCTTCAGCAGCGATCGGGATCTCTCCGACGGGATGACCTTCGACCGGATGGTGACCGACGACCGTTGTCACGCCGCGGAAGTGCTATCGAGCCGCAAGCTCGACAATATCGAGGTGACCACGATCCCGACCTCCGGATTCGCGATCGGTGACCGGCAGTACCTGAGCTACATGGCAATTCGCACCTGGAACAGCCTCCCCGGCACCTTTTACACCAACTACGGCGGCATCTCCTATTCCGACGACCACGGGCAGACCTGGACCAAGGATCCCTACGCCCGCTGGGACAACATCTTCGGGCTGGCGAATTTCCAAGTGGCCGCAATGGTTCCGCACGGCGACTACGTGTACATGTTCGGCACCCCCAACACCCGCCTTGCCGCCGTCGGCGTGGCGAGGGTGCCGAAGGATCAGCTCCTCAACACCACCGCGTACCAGTACTGGCGAGACGGAAACTGGACGCCGGTCGGCGGATCCGCCTTCGCCACACCGATTGTCTACGCTCCGGCCGGTGAGTTGTCGGTGCGCTTCGACACCGCCCGAAACGTCTGGCAGATGAGCTATCTCGATACCGCCAAGGCGGCTGTGGTTGTCCGCGAATCGGATTTACCGCAGGGCGGGTGGTCCGACAGCAGCGCGACGGTGACGGTGCGGGACTACCCGGAGCTGTACGGGGGATTCATCCACCCCTGGTCCTCGGGTGCGGACCTGTACTTCACCATTTCGACGTGGAGCGACTACAACGTCTACCTGATGCACGCGACGGTGGAATGATCCGAGCGGCAACCCCTCGGTGCCGCCCGGACCTTCCAGAACCGCTGCGCGCCAAGTGAATCGAGACGCTAGGCGAATCGAAGCTCGGCGATGGCACGTCCGAAGAGCTTGCGCCCCTCCGAGGTACCGGCCATCATCACCGATGCGGTCCGTCGCCGTGGATCGAGCGACTTGATCTTGCCGGTGAATTCGATGGTGCTCGGCGCCTCGGTGGTTACCGGAACGAAGCCGGAGAACCGCACGCTGAACTTCTCGATCGCGGTCGGATCGCCGACCCATGAGGTGAGGTAGGCCGAGGCCAAGCCCATGGTCAGCATGCCGTGCGCCACCACGGTCGGCAGCCCGGCCATGGTCGCGGCCTGCTCGCTGAAGTGGATCGGGTTGGGATCGCCCGAAACTCCCGCATAGTTGGTCAGGTCGCCGCGGGTCACCTCGGCGGTCCCGGCCGGGAGCTGATCGCCGACGGATAGTCGGTCGAAGTCGGGCAGGCTGTGCACCAGCCCGCTCGGCGGCGGCAGCTCCGCCGGGCCGGTGCTGTCGGTGTCGACGGCGATGAGCGGGCCTGCGTTCACCGCATCTTCGGCAAACGGACGAGCCTGCATCACGATGCTCTCCACCGCGTCGGCGATATTCGCGTCGACCTCGACGCCGCGGCGGGCCACGATCGTGGTCGATCCGGTCTGCACGACCTCGCCGTACTGGTCGGTCAGCGTGAAGCCGACCAGGATGAAATCGTTGTCGCCGAACTGCCGGATCGACTCGATCACCACTTCGGTAGTGAGTCGGTCGCCGGCTAGGATCGGCCGGACGATCTCGAAGACCTGGTCGGTCTGCAGGATCTGGGACAGGTCATACTCGCTGAGCACGGTATCCAACAGCGCCCTGGTCGCGGTGATGCCGATGACCGAGGAGAAGGTCGGCGGCGCGACGATGCCGTCGTAGCCGAGTTTGCGCGCATCGGGTTCGTACTGGTGTGCCCCGTGCGTATTCTGCACCGCGCGCGCGAACTCGCGGACCTTCTCTCGGCCGACCACGTAGTGGTCGCGGCTTCGGAATCGTCGTCCTGCCAGCGTCGCCGTCTGCACCACAACATCCGACTCCGGCTGCGCGATTGTCTGTTCCGTGCCCATTATCCGGGCTATTTTACTGGTGAACCGGTCCGTTGACCAGGTGAGTGTGACGGGCACAACCTGGTGATGCCGGCCCGCTATGGATTTGCAGCGGACGGGTCGCACACCTTCCAGCCGTCGGCCGTGCTTGCGAGATCGAAGGTACGCGCGGAACGCTTCGACGGGTCGGCGTCGGTGTAGACGGTGGCCTGCGCGATCGCGGTCTTATCGGTGATCCGGATCGCGTCGACGCTGTCCACCACCGGAATGGTCTTGCGCTCCAGCGACAATTGGTGCACATCGGCGAACTGATCGGCCGGGACGCCCTTGTAGAAGTCGTTGAGCGGACCGCAGGTGGTGTTGCGCAGCGTCGTCAGATCGCCGGTCTTCAGCGCCTGGGTGTAATCGGTGACGGCGGAGCGGATCTGCGCCTCCGGTGAACTGTCGCCGGAAGTGTCGAGCAGCACCACCGCCAGCGTGATGAGCGCCACCACCAGCACCACCGCGGCCGCGAGCACCGCGGCCAGCCAGCGCTTGGACCGCCCGGCCGGTGCCTGCGCGTCGGCCGCGGGTTGCGCGGGCGGGGCGATGTGCTGCGGTTGCGCGATCGGCCGCGGCTGCGGCGGGCGCGGCCCGGATAGCGACTGCGCGGGGCGGGTCGCCTGCATATCCGCGGGCGACGGCGCCGAGGCGACCGTGCGCGGCTTGGCAGGCGGACGCGGTGGCGACGGCCGGGTCTGCTCGGTCACAGGTCCACCGGGGCCGTTCGGCGGTGGCCCAGAAGGGCCCTGCGGCCCGGGCTGTTTCGGGCCGGGTGCGGGGCGAGGCGTGCTCGGTGGCCGTGAGACCGGCGCCGGACGCGACTTCGTCCCGGCATTGTCGGCGGGCTTCTGGATCGGCAGCGCCATGGTCTTGGCGTCGTCGGGGTTCGAGACCACCCGCATCGCCACGGTTTCGGCATCGGCCCCGGCGATGTTCGGCTCGTCCCTACTGGACTCGGGGTCGTCCTTCGCGGGGGTCGCGGTGCGCATCGAGACGGTTTCCGCGTCGGCGCCCGCGATGTCCGGCTGCTCTTTCGCGGCGTCGGCCGGAGCGTTCGTCGCGGGCTTCGCCGTCTGCATCGAAACGGTCACCGCGTCGGGGCCCGCCGGATCGGCTTCCTTCGCGGCGTCGCCGGGCTTGTCGGTAGGTGCGGCGTTCGCAGGCTTGTCGCGGTCCGCGGCGCCTGGCGCAGCGGCGCGATTTGCCGCGTCATCCCGCTTGATCACGGTGGTTGCGGCGCCGGGTCCCGTGGGCTTGTCGGGCGACTGGCCCGCAGGGGCACTCTGGTTCGCCGGACTGGCCCGCGGGATGACCGTGGTCTGGGCGTCGGGCCCAGCTCCGGGTCCGCCGGGTTTGCCGGAAGTCGCGGTGCCGGAGCTGGATTGGTTGACGGGATTGCCGGGTACCGTCTTCGCGTCGGAGCCGCCGTCCTTGCCGGATGCCGAGGTGCTGACGGCAGGCGCCGCGGCGGACGCGGAGCGGCCCGTGGCTTTGCCGGACTCGATGGGCGCGGTTTCGGGCTCGGATCCCGGGGCGGCGTCGCCCGCCTTGCCGGACCGGGCGTCCGGCTTGGCATCGGGTCGGCCGGGGGTAGCGGGGCCGGATGCCGCGGCGTCCGGCTTCCCGGGCGCTGCGCTCGCGGGGTCGGGCTTGCCGGGTGCGGTACCTGTGGGGCTGGGTTTGCTGGCTGCGCCGGTGGGGCGGGGCTTGTCGGGTGCGGTACCTGTGGGGCTGGGTTTGCTGGCTGCGCCGGTGGGGCGGGGCTTGTCGGGTGCGGTACCTGCGAGGCTGGGCTTGCTGGGGGCGGCCCCAGCGACACCGGGCTTATCACTTGCGCTCGGTGCGGCCGGTCCGCCGGAAGCCGGTTGCGGTCTGCCGGAAGCCGGTTGCGAGGTGCCGGTCGGCTGCTTGCCGGTGGGTGCCGACTGCGTGTCGGCAGGCGAGGCGGGCATGGGTTCGGTGGGCGCGGGTGTCCGTTCCGCGGGCGCTTCCGGGCGCGCGTCGTTCGCGGACGCCGGGTCGGCGGGTCCGGCGCTACCCTGCGCCGGGTTCTTCTCGTCGTTCGGGTCGGACACCTACTACCCCTCGCTCGGGCGGAAAATTTGAACTCGACAGCCAGCCTAATGGGCACAGCCGGGTGGAGTCCGTCTTTAGCCTCGCGCTCGGCCGAACGAAGCCGCGGCGATCGATGAGTGGGCGTAGCCGGACGTGGTTGGTTCGCAGCTCGCGCTTGGATGAGCGAAGGCTCGGCCACCGCCTACCGAGCAATTCGATCATCGGTGCACAATGAAGCCCATGACCTCGTTCGGTGACCTGCTCGGACCGCAGCCGGTACTCCTACCCGAAATCTCCGACGCGGAGGAGGCTCTGCTCGACAAGGCCGATCCGGTGCAGGTAGCGGCCGCCCATCCGGCGGCCTCGAACGCCTGGGCCTACCTCGCGGAGGCGGCGCTGGCCCGGGGCGGCAGCGATAGCGCGGAGAAGGTGGTCAATCACGACATCGTCGCCGCCTACGCCTTCGCCCGCACCGGGTACCACCGCGGCCTCGACCTGTTGCGTCGCAACGGCTGGAAGGGCTTCGGGCCGGTGCCGTGGAGCCACGAACCCAATCGGGGCTTCCTGCGGTGTGTCGGCGCGCTTGCCAGGGCGGCACGGGCGATCGGCGAGACCGAAGAGTACGCCCGCTGCCTGGATCTGCTGGAGGACTGCGACCCGCGCGCCGCCGCCGAGCTCGGCCTCGACTGAGGCGTAATTGATCGATCCGAATTCCCGCGTCGGCACTGCCCGGGCGAGCAGCGTGGACCGGCTGCACAGCTCGTGGACGCGGTTACGCACGTCCGCACTTCCGATCATCCAGTGTGCGGTCGGCGCCGCGCTGGCCTGGTTCATCGCGCACAACCTCGTCGGCCACGCGCTACCATTCTTCGCACCCACCGCGGCCGTGGTGTCGATCGGTATTTCGTTCGGCGCCCGGCTGCGCCGGTCGGTGGAGTTGGTGGTCGGCGTCGCCGTCGGCATCGGCATCGGCGACCTGTTCATCACGCACGCGGGCACCGGGGTGTGGCAGATCGCCCTGGTGGTCGGCGTGGCCATGGCTGCAACGGTCTTCCTCGACGGTGGGTCGATCATCTCCATGCAGGCCGCCAGTTCCGCCGTGCTGGTCGCCACCCTGATGCAGCCCTCGGCGGGCGGCGGTTTCTCCCGCATGATCGATGCACTGATCGGCGGCCTGGTCGGTGTGGTCGTGGTCGCCTCGATCCCGCTGCATCCGGTGCGCCGGGCCCGCGAGCAGGCCGCGGAAGTCCTTGCGGTGATGGGTAAATCGCTCACCGACTGCGCGGACGGCTTGCTCGAACAAGACTCCGAGAAGATTCGCGCGGCCTTGGACGCGGCCCGCGCGACGCAGCCGCAGATCGACCAGCTGCGTGCGACGTTGGAGGGCGGCAGGGAGATCAGCCGCATCTCCCCGCTGTACTGGAATTCACGCACCCGCCTGGAACGTATCCGGGCCACCGCCGATCCGCTCGACAACGCGATCCGCAATACCCGAGTGCTGCTTCGTCGTTCGCTCACGCTGGTGCAGGACGACGAAATCCTGGACCCGAGGCTGATCGATGTGGTGGAGCGGCTCGCGCAGTCGGTCGGCGTGGTGCGCCGGATGATGCTCGCCGACCCCGGCGAGCAGCCCGACCAGGCCGAGGCGGCCCGGGTGCTGCGCACGGTCGCCAAGAGCGCGCGACCGGATCTCGTTGAGAGTGCGGGACTTTCGGCACACGTGGTGTTCGCGCAGGTCCGCTCCATGGTGGTCGACCTGATGCAGGTGTGTGGTCTGCAGCGCATCTCCGCCATGGCGCTGCTGCCGCCGACGGTCCCGCATCCGCACGTGACCCCGGAAGAATGACCTCCACTACTCAGCGGATTTCGGACATTCGACCGGCCTGCGAGCGTATCGCCGACACTGGGTTTGCCCGAACAGTGAACTATGGGTAGTGCGCTACTCGTGTCTCTACTGAAGGCCCGCCATAACTTCTAGTGGTGACCGCAGTACGAGGGGTGTTGCGGTGGAACACTTCGCATGACGGCGCAGACGCCCCACCGGCCATATTGGCGTGGTGGCCGGGCTGGTAGGGGCCGTGGCTCGTCGCGTGAAGGGGTCGCCCGGTCTTGCGCTCGGACCGGGCGATCGGCATGTTCGCGATCAGTCGCCCACGGGGCGAAGAGAGTGCCGGACTCCCTCGGAAGGTGAAGCGCCGCAATCGAAGTCCCAGGCTTGGTAGATCGGCCACTGCACGGTGTGCCCGAGCCAGGCGACGGCCGACACCACCCGGTGGGGAGATCGATGTCCGCGCTGATCCGAACCGGTCTCCGGGACGCGATCGCCCAGGTAGAACGGCGGTGCGGCAGGGTGTGATCAGGCCCAGAAACGGGTGAGGTAACTGCCGTAGCGTGACCAGTCGGACGGTACGCCGGATAGTTCGTACAGGGAGTAGACCGCGTCGAAGAACACCTTGTTGATGCTCGGCGTGAATAGCAGCGCGAACAGGATCAACATGCCGAACGGCTTGAACTGATCGAGCGCGCGCCGGGTCTGGTAGCTCAGCGATGGCTCGAGGATTCCGTAACCGTCCAGGCCGGGGACGGGCAGGATGTTCAGCAGCGCCGCCGTAATTTGCAGGAACCCAAGGAAACTCAGCCCGAACCAGAACGCGGGATGCGACGCGGCGCTACCGAATTGCCACACGATTACAAGCAGCACCATCGCGCAGACCGCATTCACCGCGGGCCCCGCGCCGCTGATGATTCGCTGCATGCGCGGGCTGACATTGTGCGTGTGCACGTAGACCGCGCCGCCGGGCAGACCGATGCCGCCGAGCGCGATGAACACCATCGGCAGCACGATCGACAGCAGCGGGTGGCTGTATTTGAGCGGGTTCAGCGTGAGATAGCCACGCAATTCCACTTCGCGGTCGCCCGCTCGCCACGCGGTGAAGGCGTGCGCGAACTCGTGCAGGCACAGGGTGATGATCCAACCGAACACGACCAGCACGAACACGCCGGCCTTGGCGCGCGTGGAGTTGACGTCGGCATTCCAGGCCAGTACCCCGCCGACCGCGGTAATGGCGATGACGAGCAGGAACACCGGGCTCGGACGGACAGCCCCAGGGCTCGAGCGTCGATCCTGTGGAAACGGGTGACTCATCGGACCAGCAACCATGGCTCGTGATGGCGATAGAACGTCGAACGCGGCACGACTCGATCGCTGGCAATGCCGTCACGCGTCACCACCGCGCCGGGGGTGCCCAGTTGCGCGGCACGACCTTCGATCCAGCGGCGCTTGCGAAAGCGAAAGCGAAAGCCCTTCTGCACGGTGGCGCGGACGCCGGGCATGTCCAACATCGGTGAGACGCGCATAGCGGTGACCTTGCCGGAGAACAGCAGGGTGTCGTCCACGTACGCCTCGCCCTCCAGTTTTTCGCCGCCGGGACCCGTGATGGTCGCGCGTCCGACCAGTACGGTGCCCGTGTCGTCGCGGATCAGCGGGGTTTCGGTGGCCCGGCCCCCCAGCGCGCGTTTGGCCGCGGCATTGCCGGTGCCGGTCTGGTAGGCGCGGGAGCCGTAGGTCTTGTCGACCGGCACGTAGCCGATCTCCACATGCAGCCGTTCGGTTCGCATCAGGTGGGTCAGTACCGCGGCGAGAGCGGCATCCTCGCCGAGCACGATCAGCCGGGGCAGGCTGTCGGCGGCGAGCACGGGCAGCAGCTCATCGATATCGCTGGCTTCCGGAATTGCGGTGGTCGGCGAGTTCGGTAGTGACGCGAGGGCAATGGGTACCGGTGCGCCGTCGCAACGGAAAACATGGGTACTCAAACTGCCGTACACCCTCCTCGGTCCCCCGACACCCGTCGGTTCCGCGAACCTCCGGCTGGTCCGCTTCGTTGTGCCACCATAGCCGCGCTCGGCTCCCGTCACACGGTTGCCGAGCCTACGGCCTGATCCGGTTCGCTGCCGCTGTGGAAGCTTCGGCTAGACTGTGCTTCCGGCCACCGCCTCAATACGGCAGGTAGCTGCAACACACAGGTGTTGCGCGTCGAACCGTAGGAGACACGACAATGCCGGCAATCGTCCTGATCGGCGCTCAATGGGGCGACGAGGGTAAGGGCAAAGCGACCGACCTGCTCGGTGGCAGGTTGCAATGGGTGGTCCGGTACCAGGGCGGAAATAATGCCGGTCATACCGTGGTGCTGCCCAACGGTGACAAGTTCGCGTTGCACCTGATTCCCTCCGGCATCCTCACCCCCGGCGTGACGAATGTTATCGGCAACGGCGTGGTTGTCGATCCGGGTGTGCTGCTCGCGGAGTTGGCCGGGCTGGAAGAGCGCGGCGTGGATACCTCGGGCCTGCTGCTCTCCGCCGACGCGCACCTGATCATGCCGTATCACGTGGCTATCGATAAGGTCACCGAACGCTTCCTCGGTAACAAGAAGATCGGCACCACCGGTCGCGGCATCGGCCCGTGCTACCAGGACAAGGTCGCCCGCGTAGGCGTCCGGGTCGCCGATGTGCTCGACGAGAAGATCCTCACGCAGAAGGTCGAGGCGGCCCTGGAATTCAAGAACCAGGTTCTTGTGAAGATCTACAACCGCCGCGCGCTGGACGCGCAGCAGGTGGTCGACGAGGTGCTGGCGCAGGCGGCGAGCTTCAAACACCGCATCGCCGACACCCGGCTGCAACTGAACCTGGCTCTCGAGCGCGGCGAGACCGTGCTGCTGGAGGGTTCGCAGGGCACCCTGCTCGACGTGGACCACGGCACCTACCCGTACGTCACCTCGTCCAACCCGACCTCGGGTGGCGCGGCCGTCGGGGCAGGCGTGGGACCCAACAAGATCAACACGGTGCTCGGCATCTTGAAGTGCTACACCACCAGGGTCGGCTCCGGACCGTTCCCGACCGAACTGTTCGACAACTACGGTGAGTTCCTGGCCAAGCAGGGCGGCGAGGTCGGTGTGACCACCGGCCGGGCCCGGCGTTGCGGCTGGTTCGACGCGGTCATCGCCCGGTACGCGACCCGGGTCAACGGCATCACCGACTTCTTCCTCACCAAGCTCGACGTGCTGTCCAGCCTGGATCGGGTGCCGATCTGTGTCGCCTATGAAATCGACGGCGAGCGGGTCGAGCAGATGCCGACCACCCAGACCGAATTCCATCACGCCAAGCCGATTTACGAAGAAATGCCTGGCTGGTGGGAAGACATCTCGCACGCCAAGACCTTCGAGGAATTGCCGGCCACCGCGCAGGCGTACGTGCTGCGGCTGGAGGAGCTCTCGGGTGCACGTATTTCGTGCATCGGTGTCGGTCCCGGCCGTGATCAGACCATTGTCCGGCACGATGTGCTCGGTTAGGAACAAAACCGCCTGAAGAGCTGTGGCCGTTGATCGTTCGTTGACTTCGATCATGATCGGAAGAACTACAGTTAGAGCATGGCTCGGAACTGGCCGATGATCGAGCGCGAGACCGAGTTCGAGGCGATCCGCGCAGCGCTCAGCGGCACTGAATACGTCGGCACGGTGCTCACCGGTGACGCCGGGGTGGGCAAGACAACTCTGGCAAGACAGGCGACGGCCGCTATCGGCGGCAATATCCGGTGGGTCGCGGGCACCGAATCGGCCCGCAGCATCCCGCTGGGTGTCTTCGCGCACATGGTCGGCGTGTATACGGCCCACGATCCGGTGACGTTCATGTCCGCGGCGCGCGAAGCGCTGCTCGCAGACGGCCACACCATCATTGGCGTCGACGACGCGCATCTGCTCGACCAGTTGTCGGCCACGCTGCTGCTGCAGCTGGCCATCGATAAGGCCGCGCACATCGTGGCCACCGTGCGTAGCGGAGTCCAGGTGCCGGACGCGGTCACCTCGCTGTGGAAAGATGGCCACCTGCTGCGCATCAACCTGAATCCGTTCACCCAGCGCCAGAGCGTCGATCTGGTGGAGTCGATGCTCGGCGGGCAGCTGGAGGGCTTCACCGCCAACCTCATGTGGGAGTCCTCCGGCGGAAATGCCCTGTTCCTAAGGCATTTGGTGGAGGGCGCGCTGGAGGCAGGCACACTGCGCCAGGTGAACGGCGTGTGGCAGCTGCGCGGCCGCGCAGCGGTCACCTCGGAATTGGCCGCGCTGCTCGAGGATCGAGTCGAGCAATTGCCCGAGCAGGTGCTGCGGGTGCTCGAGCTGCTCACCTTTTGCGAGCCGATCGGCCTGGACGTGCTCGCGGAACTGGTCGGCGAAGAGGCCGTGGAGGCGGCCGAAAACCGTGGCGTGATCAGGGTTGTCGAGAATTCGCCCCAGTTGATCGTGCGCTACAACCACCCGCTGTTCGGTGAGGTGATCCGGCGCCGGCTCGGTATCGCCTCGGCGCGGCGGCTGCGCGGGCGACTGTATTCCTCGCTCAAGGAGCGGCCGATCAATTCCGCTCCGGACCGGATCCGGCTGGCCGAATTGGCCTTGGACAGTGATAAATCCGCCGATCTCGAACTGTTCGAGGCGGCCGCCGCCGACGCCATCGGGCTGGCGAATCTGCCGCTCGGTGAGCGGTTCGCGCGGGCGGCGGTGGAACGCGGGGGCGGCGTCGAAGCGGCCGACCTGCTCGCTCGCGCGCTGCTCTGGCAGGGCCACCGCATCGAGGCCGAACGCACCCTGGCCAGCTTCGATCCGGATCAGTTGAACGAGGTGCAGCTGGCCCGCTGGGGCAGCACCCGGGTCTCGAATCTGTTGTGGGCCATGGGCGATGCCGATCGCGCCGACGAGGTACTCGCGCTGATCCGCGGCAAGGTGGCGCACCCTAAGATCGTCGCTACGTTGGCCGGGCTCGCCTCGGCATGCGCGGTCAACGAGAACCGGATCGAGGATGCGTTCTCCGAGGCCGAGGCGGTGATGTCGGCCGAGGGCTCGCCGCCGTGGGCGGTGTGGTGGGCCGCGTTCGGTGGTGGACTGGCGCTCGCGTTGATGGGCAAGGGTGAGGCCGCCCGGCAGTACGCGGCCCGCGGGCATCAGGTGGAATCCCATATCGATGGACTCAACCGGTTCATGTCGACGCATGCCGAGGTGCTCGCGCTGACCTTCACCGGCGATTTCGAAGCCGCACGGCGTTGCGCCGCACCATATTTCGGCTACTCCGCACCCGGGCAATATCTGGCGTGGGGGATGTCGAAAATCCTGCAGGGCACCGTCGATGTGGCAATGGGCCAATTCCCGGCTGGGATCGAACATCTCGAACAGGCGTTGGCCGCACTTGCCATGGAGGGCGCCGCGGCCTGGAATATGCCCGCGAGAATCCGTTTGGCGGAAGCGTATTCGGCGCTCGGTCGCCCTGCCGAAGCCGCAGAATCCATCGCCGAGGCCACCGCGCGCGGTGGTCGGCACAGCGCGGTATACGAACCGCAACTGGAGATTGCCAGGGCGTGGGTGGCCGCTGCCGAAGGCACGGTCACCCCGGCCATGCGGCTGGCGATGAGCGCCGCCGACGCGGCGGCACGCTCGCATCAGCACGCTATCGAGGCCATGGCGCTGCACACGGCCGCCCGCTTCGGCGATCACTCGGCCGCGGGCAGGCTCGCCGACCTTGCGACCCGGGTCGACGGCCGCCTGGTGCAGGCCCAGGCCAGGCACGCGGTCGCCCTCGCCGCCCACAACGGTCCCGGGCTCGACGCTGCCGCCGCCGAATTCGAGCAGATCGGCGCGCTGCTCTCGGCCGCCGACGCCGCCGCCCAGGCCGCCTCCGCCCACGAACGCGCGGGCGACCGCCGCCGCCTGCTGGAATCCGCCGCAGCCGCGAACCGCCTCGCCGTCGCCTGCGGTGGCGCCAGCACCCCCGCCCTGCGCCAAGCCGCCCAGCCACTGCCGCTGACTGCCCGTGAACGCGAAATCGCGAATCTCGTTGCCGCGGGCCTGTCCAACCGCCAAATCGCCGACCGCCTCACCGTCTCGGTCCGCACCGTCGAAGGCCACCTCTACCGCGCCTGCATCAAAATGGACGTCACCGACCGAGAGTCCCTCGGCGCGCTCATGCGAGGGGAATCGTCCGCGGGGTGAGCTGGCAGCCACGGCTTGTCCTGCTGGCCCGCGTTGTTTCGCGGGGTGAGTCAGGTGGCCATGGCTTGTTACTGGGCCCGCAACCAGAAACTTGGGCTGCAGCGAAAACCCCGGCCGACCCTCACCGAATTCAGACGGTGCGAGCAGCACGGATTCATCGGTGTCGCCGATGGTGCGAGGATCAGAACAGGGTCGGCTCGCCGAAGCCCGGCGTGCGCTCGATTTCCAGGAGATGCTGTTTGGTGGTAATGCCGCCGGGGGCGGAGAAACCGGTGAGGGCGTTGTCGGCGGCGACTACCCGATGGCAGGGGATGATGAGGGGAATCGGGTTGCGGCCCAAGGCCTGTCCGACGGCTTGGGCGGCGCCGGGGGCATTGATGCGGTCGGCCACCTGGCCGTAGGTGAGGGTGTGGCCAGGGTCGATGGCGCGGGTCACCTCGTAGACGGCGCGATGGAAATCGGGAATTATGCTGGTGTCCAACGGGATCCAGCGCAGATCATCGAGTTCACCGGCGAGATGGGCGCGAATGCGGGCAATCGCTTCGGCGATCCGGCCGGTCGGTGTCCGCTCCGGAATCGGCGCGCTGTCGGCAATGCCGCTGCGGCGGCGGGTGATTCGGGCTCGGGTGGCGTCCTGGCCGGCCTCGGGCAACTGGAACCGGATGACGGCGTCATCGACCCAGGCGATCGCGCAGCTGCCGATCACGGTCTCGAACAGCGCCGCCCCGGTGGACGCACGGGCCGATTCACTCATACCGCCAGTGTGCCCCCAGGGGCTGACAAGTTTGCACAGGCCAGTCCAGTCTTGCCCAACTGGACTGGGCGAGCCTTGGTAGTCGCGTTTGCCTCGGCCTTCGCCGGGGCGACGTGTGGTTTCCTGGCACTCCGCCGCTCGGGATCTGGCACGTCGCTGCGGCTGTATATCGCGGCGAGATCCGAGTTTCGCCGCTGTTCTTCGTAGTACGAAGGCGACCAGTCGGTCAGCGGGCCCGGCACGCGGAACCGTTCGAGCCGGAAGATCTCCTGCGACCGCTTCGACGTGTAGTGGTGCATGAGGTAGCTGAACAGTGCGATGACGAGCAGCGTCACGATTGCGGTCATAAAACATAGCGTGCGCCAACTGGCCTTGCCAATAAATATCCACTTAGCTAATACTGGACTTTATGTCGACGAGAGTGATCGGTGCCGCCAGCCTGGCCAGGGACCTGGGCCACTGGCGCAGTGCGGACGAGAACGGCGACGGTGAGTCCCGCCGCTCCGCGCGCCCGGCCTATCTGGCCCTCGCCGAAGGCATCCGGCTGCTCATCCACGACGGCCGGGCCCCGCTGGGGGTCGCGCTGCCTAGCGAACGCGATCTTGCCACCACCATCGGCGTCAGCCGCACCACCATCACCTCCACCTACGCACTGCTACGCGAGCACGGCTACCTGATCAGCCGCCAGGGCTCCCGCAGCACCGTGGCCCTGCCGCCCGCGATGCAGCACGATGGCACCAAACCGGCCAGGAGCATTCTGGCCTTGATGGCGCCGCCGGAACTGCCGACCATTGATATGACCTACGCCGCGATGGCCGCGCCGTTGGAAATGCAGGAGGCGTATTCGGCTGCTCTGCAAGGCATTCCGCCGTACTTGATGACGCACGGCATGGATCCGGTCGGTGTGCTCGCCCTGCGTGAGGCGGTGGCGCGCCGGTACACCGAGCGTGGCCTGCTCACCGATCCCGATCAGATCCTGATCACCCTCGGCGCGCAGCACGGTCTGCGATTGCTGCTCAACGTGCTCACCTCCCCGGCGGCGCGGGTGCTGATCGACCACCCCACCTACCCGAACGCCATCGAGGCGATCCGTGATGTCGGCGCCCGCCCGATACCGGTGCCGCTCCGCCCGGAAACCCCGGAGGCGGGCTGGGATCTCGACGGAATCCGCAGTGCCGCAAGGCAAACTGCGGCGACACTGGCCTACCTGGTGCCCGACTACAACAACCCGACCGGCCTGCTGCTGAATGCGGAGGGTCGTGCGGAACTGGCGGCCATCGCCCGCGACACCCGGATGACCGTGGTGGTCGACGAGTCGATGATGGACCTACACCTCACCGACGCCACCCCGCCGCCGGTCGCCGCTTTCGCGAAGGGCTCCGAGATCGTCACCATCGGTTCGGCCTCGAAATCCTTCTGGGGCGGCCTGCGTGTCGGCTGGATCCGTACCAATCAGGCGCTGATCACCAAACTGCTCGGCATTCGCCCCACCGTCGACCTCGGCACTCCGGTCATGGATCAGTTGGCCACCGTCCACCTGCTGGAACGCGCCGGCACCATCCTCGATCGCCGCCGCGGCCAGTTGCTCGCTCAGCGCGCCGCGCTGCTCATCGCGCTCGCAGAGGAGCTACCGGACTGGCGCGTTACCACCGGCGCGGGCGGCATGTCGGTCTGGGCCCAACTCGCGGCCCCGGTCTCCACCGCCCTGGCCGCCACCGCCCCCAACCACGGCGTATTGCTCGCCGCCGGACCGAGATTCGGCGTCCAGGGCGCTTTCGAACGCTTCCTTCGCCTCCCCTTCACCCACCCTGAACCGGAACTCCGCCTGGCGATAAAGTCCATCGCCGCCGCCTACCGGGACCTCACGCCCCGAGCCGCGGACCCGCTCCAGCCCCTCACCTGCTACTGATCCCGCCCGGCCCCGCGCCGCACTGAGCTCCTGACCGGGCCTTTTACTCCACGCGGTGATGTCAAGGCCGCCGCAGAGCATGTCGGCGCCAATGCGGCACAGCAGGGCATATCGGCCAGTATCGAAGTCGCGCCGAATCTGTCTTTGTCGCACGGGATTACCGCCCGCCGACAGCCGAACGGCACGCCCGCAACACGAGGTTGCCTAGCGTGCCATTCGGATCAGATATCGAATGCTCAGTCGGCCCAGACGGATTCGAACGGAGTGGCCACCGTCGGCGGCGGGGTGGGGCTGCTGCTCGGGGTGCGGGAGAAGCGGGGCGCCGGGGCGGGCTGGACGATGCCGTCGAGCTCGATCAGGCCGGTGCGCGCGACGATGTGCGGGTTCTGCTCGGCCTCGGCGAAGGTCAGCACGGGGGTGGTGCAGGCGTCCGTGCCTTCGAAGACCGCAGCCCATTCGTCGCGGGTCTTGGTCTTGAACTTCTCGGTGAACAGCTTCTCGAGCTGGTCTTGGCCGTTGGGGTCGATCTGCATCGGCAGGCCTTCGGGGTCGATCTCGAGGCCCTTCAGCAATTCGGCGTAGAACTGCGGCTCGATCGCGCCGACCGCCATGTACTTGCCGTCGGAGGTTTCGTAGGTGTCATAGAACGCCATGCCGGTGTCGAGCAGGTTGGTGCCGCGCTCGTCCGACCACAGGCCCACGCCGCGCATGCCCCAGATCATGTGCGAAAGGGCAAGGGCCCCATCGATCATCGCCGCGTCGATCACCTGGCCCTTGCCCGAACTCTGCCGCTCCAGGAGCGCGGCGAGGATGCCGAAGACCAAGAACATCGAGCCACCGCCGAAGTCGCCGACCATGTTCAGCGGCGGCACCGGCCGCTCACCCTTGCGGCCGATCGCGTTGAGCACGCCGGTCAGCGAGATGTAGTTGATGTCGTGGCCCGCGCGGTCGGCCAGCGGGCCGTCCTGGCCCCAGCCGGTCATCCGGCCGTACACCAGCCCCGGGTTGCGCTCCAGTGCGGCGTCCGGTCCAAGGCCCATGCGCTCGGTGACGCCGGGACGGAAGCCCTCGATCAACACATCGGCCTTCTCGATCAGCCCGAGCACCTTCTCGACATCGGCCGGATCCTTCAGATTCGCCTCGACAATGGTGCGCCCACGCCACTGCGGCCGCTCCCCGAAGCCGGGCAGCAGGTTCGGCCGCTGCACCCGCACCACGTCGGCGCCGAGGTCGGCCAGCAGCAGCGCCGCGTGCGGACCGGGGCCGATGCCGGCCAGCTCGATGACCTTGATGCCCGCGAGCGGGCCCTGCCTGGTGGCGGTGGATGGTGTGCTCACGTCCTACCTCGGTTCGTTGTTGATCCAGTGCACCGGCGAGGCGGTGCGTCCTCCCCGGGCGGCCCGGATGGTGTATTGACAGTATGACAATAACGCCGCATCGCCCGTCTGGAACCTCCCCTATGCACCGAATCGGTCAGTAGGCCAGAATCCCAGTAGCGTGACAAACGCCGCAACCGGAGGATCAGCAGTAGCGTCAAGCTTCAGGTGAAGCAGCGCTGATCTACGCAGGCATCGGCATCACGCTCGCCGCCGTGCTGCGCACCGAACTCGCCGGGATGTTCCTGCTGATCATGACCAGCTTCATCGATGTCGGCGTGCAGAACCCGATCGCCAACACCGCCGCCGCAAACCCCCTCCTGCGTGTCCTGCCGGCCTACGGCGCGATGCAGAGGTCACCTCCGTCGGGCTTTGGAACCTTGTGCCGTGGAAATACCTCGCCCTGGGACTGTGCTGGGCCGCCGGCACAGCCGCGACAGGCATCACGGCCTTTGCGCTGCGCACCCGCTCACACCGCACCATGAGACAAGCCGGTGTCGGCGCGTCCACGCTGCGCGCCTACGCCTCGCGCGGGGAAGCCGAGCTCCCCGACCCGCAAGCGGTGAGCGGACGCAACGCCTGGTCCGCCGACTGGATCGACGCCCGCAACCGCTCCGCCGACGGTGTCGCCGCAACCATGGCCACCAGCAGCGACGACCGCCTGCCCATCGGCGTCACCGACATCCGCGAGCGAACGCCGCAGCGTTCTTCGACCGACTGTGGGGCACCCCGCTGCGTAAACGCTGGAGCCTTCGCAACAAGGAATCCGTGCGCCAACTCGCCGACGAACTCGCTTGGCTGGTCGCGACCAACCTGCGCAACATCATCCCCACCGAACCCCTGGCCACCACCATCCGCTGCGCGGTCCTGCAACAATTCGCCACGACATCGAATGGTGGGCGGAAAAGCCGAGGGCGTCGGCGATTACCGGCGCGGGAGCGGCGAAGAGTGCTGCTCGTCGCCCTCGATCCTGAATGCGTGCTGGTAGAGGTGACGATCTGACCGTCTCCGGGTTATCAAGCGGTGTTCTGGCAGCACCGCTCGACTTCTAACATTGCGTGCCATATTCTCGCCGGTGTAACCGGCGTCACACGGAGTCGGTGCGGAATCGGAGATGGTCATGGGCATGTTGGACGGCAAGGTCGCGTTTGTCACCGGAGCAGGGCGGGGGCAGGGACGAAGTCACGCGGTGCGGTTCGCGCACGAGGGTGCTGACATCATCGCGACCGACACCACGACGAAGGTAGCCAGCATCCCGTATCCATTGGCCACGGCTGAGGACCTCGCCGAGACGGCGCGACTGGTCGAGGCCACCGGCCGCCGAATTATTGCCCGCGATGCCGATGTCCGGGATTACTCTGCCTTGGCCGCCGCAGTCGACGAGGGGATGAACACATTCGGCCGGCTCGACGTCGTCGTCGCCAACGCGGGTATCTCCAGCCCGGCTCCGACGTTCGAGATGAGCGAGGACACCTGGCAGGACATGATCGACATCAACCTCACCGGAGTGTGGAAGTCGCTCAAGGCATCGGTCCCGCACATCATCGACGGCGGCCGCGGCGGTGCTGTCGTCATCACAAGCTCGCTGGCAGCCATGTACGCCAACGAGAACACCGCTCACTACGCGGCATCCAAAGCAGGCCTGGTCATGATGATGAAGGTCATGGCCAAAGAACTTGCCCCGCACAGCATCCGGGTCAACACGATCCACCCGACCACCGTGTCCACGGACATGATCCTCAACGACGCCACCTACCGGTTGTTCCGGCCGGATCTGGAGAATCCGGGCCGCGCCGACTTCGAAGAGGCGGCCCGAACTCTCAACCGATTGCCGGTCGCCGCGCTCGAGCCGGAGGACATCACCAACACCGTTCTGTACCTGGTCTCCGATGACGCCAAGTACGTCACCGGCACCACGCAGCTGATCGACGCCGGCGGGGCCCTGTAACCACTATCGCCTGGAAACCGATTGTTCCGGCACCGGATGGTGGCAGGGACGGCGCCTCCGGACGACCCGGCCCTGACCGACTACTGGGCCGAACGGCGTCGCCGCAACAAACCCCCGATGGGCAAGACCACGCTGCTGCTGAAGGTCCTCAACCTTCTCGACGTACGGACCCTGATCGGCGTGACGGCTCGCGAGCAGATCGGCACCGTTCGCGAGCCGTCACGTCCGGTGAGGGCACCGCCCCAGTCAGCGGTTGGCGCGTCGGGTGGCCGGATCGGTGTCGGTCTGGAAATTCAGGAGACCCTCGTCGGACACCCGGGCATACTTTGCGAGGCTGCGCACCGAGGTGTGGCCGGACAGTTTCATCAACACCGGTGTCGACGCGCCGTCCTCGGCCGCTAGGGTCGCGAATGCCGCAGCCGTCCCCATCGCCCAGCCTCCCGCGCTACCGCAGATTAATTCCGGAGTCGACCCCGCCCGAAAGCCTCATCGCGCCAAGTCAACTCCCAGAGAGTGACTCCTCCTCCCCGGCCCCCACCGGGGCCGGAGTCAGAGGTGTCCACCACTCGGGGGGAAGATCCTCGGACGCCTGCACCGCCTCGGTAGTCAGCACCTTCGATGGGCCGGTGCCCCCCGTCAGGGCTGCCGGGTCGACCGTTTACTCGTGGATTCCGCAGGGAGCCGATGAGATCCTCGTGCGGCCACCCCTGCAGTTCCCACGCTGAGAGTAGGTTTCGTCAACGGCATGCCGTATCAGTGAGCTCGTGCTCAAGTGCCACGACCCCGAGGTGCTGGCGCGGTTCTGGTGCGAGGTCCTGGACTTCATAGAGCTCGATCGCGAAGAGGAGGGCTGCATCGAGATTGGTCCGCGCGAAGGGTTCGGCGGCCCGCAGCCGACGATCTTCCTCATCCGCAACGACGAGCCGAAGAACGGGCATGCCCGGCTGCATATCGACGTCAACCCCACCGACCGCGACCAGGACGCCGAGCTCGAGCGCCTCCTGGCCGCCGGGGCCAAACTCGTCGACATCGGTCAGCCCGCGGAGGCGTCCTGGCACGTCCTCGCCGATCCAGAAGGCAACGAGTTCTGCCTGCTCGAGCGCCGCCTCGCCCCACTCTGACGGCCCTCGCCCAAACGATCGAAGCAGCAGTCACCCCACAGCCGCCAACAAGATCTGGGAACCTGGGGGTCACATATCGTGTGACTCGCAGCGACAGTTGGCCAACCAATATGACGCCGAGCTGCTGGTTCTCAGCGGTAGCTGGCCAGTCCGTGCAACGATAGTTGGCCACTGGCGGGGGCGGGGCCATCGCTTCGACCCCCGGCATCCCGGAGTTCGCGTCGATTCTGCACCTCTTATGGCCAACTACATTGAGAATGGCCATGTTTCGCTGCGAGTCACATATCGCCTGCAACCCCTCCTGAACGCCGAGCTCGGCAGCCAATCCTGGTGACAACTAATACCTGTCGTCACAAGTGTGGTGCGCGGGGGCGCGCAGACCCCGCCGCAGGGCGGGGAGTTCGATATCGCCTACCTGGGCGAGCTAGTGCCTCGTCCAGATAGGTTGCTGCTGTAATCGGGTGTCGGCTTGATTTTGCTGGACAAGGCACTAACTGGGCTCCCAGCGCAGGAGCCACCCTGTCCTGCCGAACCCATACCCGGACAGCGCGCCGAGCAGTGCCCCGGCGGCGGCGCCGAGGGCGGCCAGCACTTCGGTGTCGGGCAGTCTGCGTTCCTGCTACGGCTCCGGATCGTTGTAGGCGATGGCGACCACCGGCATGTTACCGGGCTGATCGCAGACCCACTGCAGCGGCGCGACGGGCACTGGTCGAGTCGGGCTTGGGGAGGCCGGAGTGACGGCGCGCTCGGCTACCAACGTGACTGAGGCGGCGATGCACGCGCCCACCAGAGCTCCGAAAACCGCTAACACCAACATCAGCATGCGCATCGGGAGATTGTGCCGGACTGGATAGGTGCTGCAGCTGGAGAACGCAGAACTCATGCACGCCAACGGAATTCTGAACGCCGCGCCGGTTTTTCGCGTCGATGTCAGCGAGATCCGGCGCGGCGCCCGATCGCATGGGTGGTGTTCGTCGCGCTGATCATCCTGATCTGACGCAGGTTCCCGCGTCTTGTTCCGCTCTCGCTACTGCTCATTGTGAGCCGGCCGAGCTGTCCTTGACTTTGCCGCCGAAACGGTCGGTGTGCGATTGCCGCGGAACGGGCGTGCATATCACCGACGCTGGCGATCTGCGGGTGGCTCCAACCCCAGTGACTGGACGAGGTCGAGCATTTCGGTGTGGTAGAGCTTGTCTGGGTTGTGGGATAGCTGGGTTAGGTGGTTGTAGATTTCTAGAGCGATGAGGCCGTGCATGCGGCCCCAGACGCGCAGGGTCAGCGCGATTGCCGCGGGCGGCAGTCCGGGGAACTCTGCGCGAACATGGGCTACCAGGGTGGGGCTGAAGTCCGACCATTGGTAGCCGTTGGCGGCGGGGTGGCACCAGTGGACGTTGGAGTTTTCGGTGCGACAGGCACCATCGGGCGATCCGTCGTGACAGAAGCTCGTGGCAGAGGTCACCGCGTCACGGCGTTCACCCGCAGCCGGTCGCGCATCCCCGCCGCCGACAGCGTGGTGTGGCAGGTTGCCGACCCGACCGACGCGGACAGCGTCGCGACGGCGATCGATGGCCTCGACGTAGTGGTCAACGCCATCAATGCCGGAGACAGCATCTCCGAGCAGATCGCCAATTACGATGTGCTGCCCGCGGCGGCTCGCGTCCTGCTGACGGCGCTGGAGAAGCGTCCTTCGACGCGACTGATCGTGGTCGGCGGCGGCGGCGGGAGCCTCGAGGTCGCGCCGGGCGTACGCCTGATCGACACCGGCGAGGATTTCACCAGGGTTCTGACGGACGTGCTCGAAGTACCGGCGGAGTACCGCACCGTCGTGCAGGCACAGGTCGACGTGCTGGACCTCTGCCGGCTATCGAATCGGAACTGGACTTACATCAGCCCAGACGCGGGTCGCATCCACTCCGGTGAACGCACCGGCAGCTATCGAACCGGTGGGGACCAAGTGCTCCCCACCGTGCCGGGTGGAGGCGATACCTCCGCCGAAGACCTCGCGGTCGCGCTGGTCGACGAGATCGAGATCCCCCGGCACATCCAGCGCCGGTTCGCCGTCGGTTACTGATACACAAGGAGTTTGGGATGGATCTGCATCTTGCCGGAAAGACCGCCGTCGTCACCGGAGCGAGCCGGGGCATCGGATTGGCCGTCGCTAGAAGCCCGCGATGGTGGGCAAGACAACGGGCCGGATCATCGAGCCGGACGAGGTCGCCACGCTGACCGCATTCCTCGCATCAGACCACGCGCGCGGCATCCTCGGAGCCGACTACCTGATCGATGGCGGAGCCATCAATGCTTCACGTTCGGAGGTGGATGGGCGTGGCTGGGCCGACCATGTGAGGATGATCCTCGAACTGGCACAACGCATCTCGCATCGGACCGTGCTTCCAACGCATGCGTAAATTATCCGGCTTCTTCGTCCAGGGTGAAGGGGATCGGGTCGTGTCCCCAATACCCGCGGGGATGATCCCGCCAACTTCCAGCGGACGCGCCGCATGACGATGCACCCTCTCGCGAAGCTGGTGGGGAGAACGATGTGCAGTCGGCAGGCTCAGAGGCTCGCCGAGGATAGCGCCTCACAGCAACTTCACACCTCCAATTCAGGTTCGACAACGGCTGGGACGCAATGATTTTCGTGTCGGCCCGACAGGGCGACGGTCTCGGATCGAGACCCGGCAACAGGAGGTACGCAATTGAGGTTCAGGTCGAAGTTGGCGAGGGCTGTCGTCGCCGGTGTCGCGGCAGTGGGATTACTCGGTGTCGGCGCTGGCATTGCGGGCGCTGATCCGGGGCCGGGGCAGCACCAGTGCCCACCTCCTGGTGATCGGCAGGGACCGCCGCCCGGTGATCACCAAGGGCCGCCCCCTGGTGATCGGCAGGGACCGCCGCCCGGTGATCACCAGGGGCCACCGCCCGGTGATCGGCAGGGACCGCCGCCCTGTGCGGCACCTGGCCAGCATTAGTCAGGTGGCGTGATTAGTCTGGTGGCGTGCCGCCGCATGGTTTCTTGCGGCTCGGCCTCTTGATACCACCTCTCACCTACTCGACAGTGCCCAAAGTCCGTGAGGAAACACTGGGCACTGTCGAGCATGTGTTCGGGCACTGCGTCCCCCCATCTCCGAGTCGCTGACAGCTGCGTGTAGCTATACGCTCCACCTGTGGAGACGCTGTCTGGCCAGGGGTGGTATTCGCGACTTGTCGGGTGACTTCATGCATGCCCAAAGGTTATTCACTTTCCGGGATGAGCTGCTCCCCTTCTCCGAAGTCAACGTAAGGGGACCGGCAAGATAACGCAAATCAAGATCGCGAGCGAATCTTCTTATCCGGCACCAGAATCCGCAGCATCCACCGAGCCTGAAACAATGCGATGGGTGCCATCAAAGATTGGATTCGGTGACCCGAAATGAATCTTCCGCCACGCCCAAGGCTTCCACTCAGAGGTGTGAGCCGGTGTCTTCCCTGGACGGTGGAGGTTTCGACCATTGCCAGCCGCGATAAATTTCCGGATATCGCATATGGGCAACTCGCTCTACACTTTCCGCGTGCTTATTCGACGATTTATCACTCTGTCCATGTTCGTTTTGCTGACCCCGCTCGGGGTGGCCGCCTGCACCGCCGAAGGACCCGGCACGAAGACCGACTGCAATGTCAGTGGTTGCACGGTCACCTTCAACCGCGGTGTGAACGCCAGTGCCAGTGTCCTCGGCGTAACCGCGGAACTTGTTGCTGTGAATGGAAATACGGTCACCCTCGAGGTAGGCGGCCAGCAGATCACCGTCCCGATCGGCGGGACACAGCCCGCCAACGGCTTCAGTGTCACGGTGCAGGAGATCACTAATGAAACGGTCGTGGTCAAGGTCTCGACCGGCGGATGACCGTAACGCCATCGAGTAACCCACCCCGAACTGGCGCGAGTCATGACTGTCACCGAACAGCCCCGACCATGTGCGCGCGAAGTGCCGGATTCGGTTGCCCGCTCCCGGTTCCCGCGCCAAGTGTCGCCCGGGTCGCGTCGTGGGATGGGCGGCACTTGGTCAGTCCCGCGAAAAGGCGCGAGGAGCCATCAGGTTGCCCGGGTCACTCACCTCGTTGTTCCGGTCGCCCGCAGCAGCAACGGTATATAGGCTTCACCGGTGGAAACATACGCCCACCAGGGGTGGTTTTCGGTACTTGTCGGCCTCGTAATTCTGGTCGGCCTCCTGGGGATCATCGTCCCGATTCTGCCCGGCGTCATCCTGATCTTCGGCGCCATCGCCGTCTGGGCCTTCCTGACCGGCGGCGCCACCGCCTGGACGGTCTTCGCGATCAGCACCGCGTTCCTGGTGATCTCCGGCATCATCAAATACACCTGGCCTGGCCGCAAGATGAAAGACGCCGGTGTCTCCAATCGGGCGCTCTTGCTCGGCGCGGTCTTGGGCATTGTCGGCTTCTTCGTCATCCCGGTGGTCGGTCTGTTCGTGGGATTCGTTCTCGGCGTGTACCTTTCGGAACTCCACCGCCTCCGCGAGCGCCAACGGGCTTGGCAGGCAACGGTTCACGCAGTCAAGGGCGTCAGCCTGTCCATGCTCATCGAACTTTTCGGCGCACTGCTTGCCACTGGCGTCTGGGTGATCGGCGCCATCCTGAGCTAGCCGTGACGAATGGTTCCTGGAGCGGAGTCCGATCGAACTATTCGATGATCGGCAGCGGAATCGTATCCGCCGCTTCGAGTTTCGGGAGTTGGTCGGGGCGCAACGGCAAAGTCGGCTGCTCCGAACGCAGCAGCGGCGTGGTCGGATTCGGGTCGGCGGGGATCTGGCGTTCCCGGGCCGGGAGACGATAGAAGGCTCGGGCGTTGTCTTCAAGGACCTTGAACATGTCGGTGCCGACTACATCGCAGATCAGGTCGACATCGGAGTCCTCGAACGGGCGGCCCGCCCGGGCGCCGGGCAGGTCGGTGCCGAACATGAGGGCCTCGGGGTTCACCGCGTGGATGCGGCGCAACGTATCCGCGACGTTCATCGAGACGCGACCGAAACCCGTTGCCTTGACTCGGGCGCCGCGGTTCACCAGATCGAGCAGATAGGGCAGGCCCTCGGCGGACATGCCGAGATGGTCGATGGAGAAGACCGGGAGCTTGGAGATCACCGGTCGCAGTGAGGTGAGCATGTTGCCGTCGATGTAGACCTCGACATGCCAGCCGACGAGCTCGTGGGCGCGCAGTGCCTGCAGCGTCATACCAGTGATGTCGGCGGCGGCGCGTCTGACGTTGAAGCGCAGCCCGCGGACACCGATCCGGTCGAGCTCGATGATCTCCTCGTCGGTGGCGTCGAGATCGACGGCGGTCACGCCGACCCAGCCCTCGCCCAGCTCGGCAAGGGCGGCCTCGAGGTAGGTCTGGTCGGTGCCGTGGAAGGAGCCGCTCACCACGGCGCCACCGCCGACATCGAAGCGCGACATGCGCTTTCGATAGTCGGCGATGGTGAACGGGTTGGGCAGGTAGCCCTCGTTCTCGGCCAGCGGAAACCGCGGGTCGAAGATGTGGAGATGGGCATCGAACACGTGTACAGAATGCCTCAGTGTGGGAATTTCCGCTGCCCCCGAGGGGATGGAAGCTGCCCGACTAGACCTTGTTCGGCTCGCTGGCGCGCAGCATGTCCTCGCGCTCCACGACCTTGACACGTTCGCGGCCTTCGCCCTCGCCGAGGGCGCGTTCGTGAGCGTCGAGGCGGTACCAGCCCTGCCAGGTGGTGAACGGGATGCCCTTGCCCTCGAGGAACTCGGTCACTGCGTCCAGTTCCGGCTTGCCGGCCGGGGTGAAGTTCACGCTGTCGTCCAGCAGGCAGGCCACGGTCTCGTTGGCGTCGCCTTTGGTGTGGCCGATGAGGCCGACGGGGCCGCGCTTGATCCAGCCGGTGACGTAGGTGGCGGGCAGGTAGCGCTCGACGCCGTCGGCGTTCTCGTCGCCGATCACACGGCCGGCCTCGTTGGGCACGGTGCCCGCCTGGTCGTCGAACGGCAGGCTGGTCAGGTTCTGCGACAGGTAGCCGACGGCGCGGTAGACGGCCTGGATGTCCCAGTCCTTGAACACGCCGGTGCCCTTGACGTTTCCGGTGCCGTCGAGCTGGGTGCGCTCGGTGCGCAGGCCGACGACCTTGCCGTTCTCGCCGATGATCTCCGAGGGGGACTCGAAGAAGTGCAGGAACAGCTTGTGCGGGCGGTCGCCCGCGTCGCGGATCGCCCACTGCTCCAGAGTGTTGGCGACCATGTCGACCTGTTTGGAGTGCCTGCGTGCGGCTTCGGAGCCTTCGTCGTAGTCGATGTCCTGGGGGTCGACGATGACCTCGATGGTCGGGGAGTGGTCGAGTTCGCGCAGCTCGAGCGGAGTGAACTTCGCCTGCGCCGGGCCGCGGCGGCCGAACACGTGCACCTCGATCGCCTCGTTGGCCTTCAGGCCCTCGTAGACGTTCGGCGGGATCTCGGTCGGCAGCAGTTCGTCACCGGTCTTGGCGAGCAGGCGCGCCACGTCGAGCGCGACATTGCCGACGCCGAGCACGGCGACCTTTTCCGCTTCCAGCGGCCAGGTACGCGGCACATCGGGGTGCCCGTCGTACCAGGACACGAAGTCCGCGGCGCCGTAGCTGCCGTCGAGCCCGATGCCGGGGATGTCGAGGGCGCGGTCGGCGTTCGCGCCGGTGGAGAAGATCACTGCGTCGTAAAACGTGTGCAGGTCATCGAGCGTGATGTCGGTGCCGTAGTCGATATTGCCCAGCAGGCGGACCTGCTCCTTGTCGAGTACCTTGTGCAGGGCGGTGATGATGCCCTTGATGCGCGGGTGGTCCGGCGCGACGCCGTAGCGGATCAGTCCGAACGGGGCGGGCATGCGCTCGAACAGGTCGATGCTCACGTCGGCATCGGACTTCATCAACGCGTCGGCGGCGTAGATACCGGCCGGCCCTGCGCCCACGATCGCGATGCGGAGCGGGCGGGTCTCGGCGGTGTGCGCGTCAGGCCCGGAGGAGGCAGCTTGCGTCACCACGGAGGGCCCGGGTACACCGCTTGTTGATCCTGCACTCTGTTCGGTCATCTCTTACGCGCACCCTTATGGTCGAAAACGATTAATGACGTCGGTCTTAGCCTAGGCTAACTCGACGCGCCACTTTGGCTGCATCCGACGATGCGGACACTGGCACTGACTCGCTGCCCTTTGGCTATGACAGCAGGCGGCCGTCTCGCAATTCTATCGGTGGTCCACTACGGCGCCCGCGCCGGTGCGGTGACCCGCCGGATGCCACAACGGCCTGCCCTTCGTTGCGTACCCACTCCGCGGCCATCGTTAACGGCTGCCGCGCCGAGTAGTGACCTCGAACGGCTCCTGGCGTGTCGACGAAGACGGGGGCGAACGCCGGATAACCCCGCAGACCAGGGATCATCGTGGCATGACCGATCAGCAAACCGGCGCCGAAGACGGCGAAGTAATCGAGGTCGATCAGACCGACTCCCGCTCCGCGTGGCCCTTCATCGCGGCCGCGGTACTCGCGGGCATCGTGATCGTCGCGGTGGTGCTCGGCGGGCTGCTGTCACCGGCTGAGAAAAATGTCACAGACGCCGACCGCATCGCGGCGGCGGTCCGCAACTACGCTGACGCCCGAGGTCGCACCGATGTCTCGCCACCGCCCGGCGTGGCCTGCGCGGGCTTCGACGAGCGCAAGTCGTCGCTGGCGCAGCAGCTGGGTGGCGTAGAAACCGGAAAGACGGTCGAGATAACCAAAGTCGACAATCCAATGGTCGACGGAGACCGGGCGAAGGCGACGGTCACCACCAAGTTCAACGGCCGCGAGGACACCGCGACCTGGAATCTGGCCAGAACCGGCGATCGCTGGCTCATCTGCCATTGATCATCGCGTGTCGTGAACTGGGGTTTGACAGGGCGACCCAGACCCAGGCAATCTCAGACTAGGTCATGAGAACCAGCGTCAAGCCCCGGCTTGCTGGTCGGCAACCCTCCGCCGCGGCGGGGTGCTCCGGGTGACGACCTGGCCGCACACCGGAACCCAGGTGCGGCAAGAGCGGATTCACAGGAGGTCCAGATGAGTTATGCCGGTGACATCACCCCACAGCAGGCGTGGGAGTTATTGCGGGACAACCCCGAAGCCGTCCTGGTGGACGTGCGTACCGAGGCGGAATGGCGCTTCGTCGGAGTGCCCGACACGACGTCGATCGAGCGGCCGACGGTGCTGATCGAATGGGTCGACGGCACCGGCGCCCGCAACAGCGCATTCGCCGAGCAGCTGAGCGAAGCGCTCGACGCCCGCGACCCGGAGGCCCCCGTCGTGTTCCTGTGTCGCTCCGGTCAGCGCTCCGCGCACGCCGCGAACGTCGCGACCGGTCTCGGGATCGCCCCGGCCTACAACGTGCTAGAGGGCTTCGAAGGCGGACTCGACGAGTCCGGCCACCGCGGCGGCTCCGGCTGGCGCGCCCTCGGACTGCCGTGGCGGCAGTCATGATCGGGCGTGCGTTGCTCGCACCGCCGTGTCGCACTCGGAACTGTGCCGTTGGGAGGCAGTCGTGATCACCGGTGGCTCCTTCGACAAGCCGCTGCCGAACGGCGTCGGACCCGCGACCCTCGGCGTACGAGGTGGCCTGCGCCGCTCCGGTTTCGAGGAGACGGCTGAGGCGCTGTACCTGACCTCCGGATTCGTCTACGAGAGCGCCGAGGCCGCCGAGGCCGCGTTCACCGGCGACGTCGAGCATTTCGTCTACTCCCGCTACGGCAACCCGACGGTGGCCATGTTCGAGGAGCGGCTGCGCCTGATGGACGGCGCCGAAGCCTGCTTCGCCACGGCCAGCGGCATGTCCGCGGTATTCACCGCGCTCGGTGCGCTGCTGGGTGCTGGTGATCGACTTGTCGCCGCGCGCAGCCTGTTCGGCTCCTGCTTCGTGGTGTGCAACGAGATCCTGCCGCGCTGGGGCATCGAGACCGTCTTCGTCGACGGCGACGACCTGGACCAGTGGGAGCAGGCGCTGTCGGTGCCCACCCAGGCGGTGTTCTTCGAGACCCCGGCCAACCCGATGCAGACGCTGGTCGATGTCCGCCGCGTCACCGAACTCGCGCACGCCGCGGGTGCGAAAGTGGTGCTGGACAACGTCTTTGCTACCCCGCTGCTGCAACGCGGTTTCCAACTCGGCGCCGATGTGGTGGTGTACTCCGGCACCAAGCACATCGACGGCCAGGGCCGCGTGCTCGGTGGCGCCATCCTCGGCCCGCACGACTACATCGACGGCCCGGTGAAAAACCTGATGCGCCATACCGGTCCGGCACTGAGCCCGTTCAATGCGTGGACCCTGCTCAAGGGCCTGGAGACAATGCCGCTGCGGGTGCGTCATTCGACCGGATCCGCGCTGCGCATCGCCGAGTTCCTCGAGGGCGACAAGTCCGTCGGCTGGGTGAAATACCCCTTCCTGCAATCGCATCCGCAGCACGCGCTGGCGACCAGCCAGATGAGCGGCGGCGGCACCGTTGTCACTTTCGAGTTGAACGCGCCCGCGGACGAAGGCAAGAAGCGCGCCTTCGAGGTGCTCAACCGTCTGCGCATCGTCGACATTTCGAACAATCTCGGTGACTCCAAGACCCTGATCACCCATCCCGCCACCACAACCCACCGCGCCATGGGTCCCGAGGGCCGCGCCACCATCGGGCTGACCGACGGCGTCGTGCGTATCTCTGTCGGTCTAGAAGACGTCGACGACCTGTTGAATGATCTCGACCACGCACTGAGCTGAGGGTTCCGGTCACGCGACGCTCCATGCGGCCGCGTGACCGGCTTCCGCGTGTCCTCCCGAATTCGGACTGAGCGCGTGCCCGCCGGTAGGACCCACTCCGCACCAGCAGCGAAGCGCCCAGCCGGGGCCCCCGCTGGCCTGGCGATAGGCGGGCGACACCTCGGCCAGGCGTTCCTATCGCCGAGCGGAGCCACCACGGTCATATCCCGCTCGGCGACCTCCTGTGGCGGCGCCGCTCAATGCCTACCCTGGTTGTATGCGGATTTCGGTAGCTGCGGACGAAAACGTCGGCGTGGCGAAGGACCTGGTAGCGGAGCTGCATCGGCGCGGGCTCGAAACCGTCTCGCACGGAGCGCTCGCCGATGCGGAACGCGATGGCTGGGCCTGGGCCAGTGAGGCGGCGGCGCGTGATGTCGCAGCGGGGCGGGCCGAACAGGCCATCGTGTGCTGCTGGACCGGAACCGGCGCGTCGATCGCCGCCAACAAGGTCGCGGGTATCCGGGCCGCGCTCTGCGCCGATGCCGCGACCGCGGCCGGTGCGCGCAAGTGGAACGACGCGAATGTCCTTGCGCTGAGTCTGCGTACGACCTCCAGTGCCGTGCTGACGGAAATCCTCGACGCATGGTTCGGGTCGGTGGCCAGTATCGATGTCCACGATCGGGCCAATATCGCCCATCTCGCCAAGATCGAGCGCATGCGGTGATCGGAGTACCTGGCATCGCCGATGGGTGGCGGTGATGAGCGTCGGTGTTGCGCAATCGCTGCCTCGCATCATTGACAGCATGCTGTCAAATATGACAGGGCCAGAGCGTGCAGCGCATCGCAGACCTCTTGGTGGACAAGGGACTTGCCGAATACCGCCCGAACCCCGCGCATCGCCGCGCAAAACTGGTGGCGGTCACCGAGGCGGGCCGCGACGCGATCAAACGCATCAACCCGCAGCACGCTATCGTCGCGGAACGAGTCATGACCGAACTAGGCCCTGACCAGTTCGCCCTCACCGTCGACGTACTGACCAAGCTCTCCGCCGCCCTCGACGTCATCACCTACGACGAAACCTGATCGGCCCGAACCTTTCGGCTCGGGCGATTTAGTCGAAGGGTGTCCCGGTCCGGCCTACGAGGTCGGCGACGGAGTCGACCACCAGCGTCGGGCGGTAGGGGTACTGCTCGACCGAGGCGCGGGTGGAGATGCCGGTGGTGACCAGGATGGTCCGCATGCCCGCCTCCAGGCCCGAGATGACATCGGTGTCCATGCGGTCTCCGATCATCACGGTGGATTGCGAATGCGCGCCGATCCGCCGCAGCGCCGACCGCATCATCAGCGGGTTCGGCTTGCCGACGTAATACGGGTCGCGGCCGGTCGCGCGGGTGATCAGCGCGGCGACCGAACCGGTGGCGGGCAGCAGTCCGTCGCGGGACGGACCGGTCGCATCCGGGTTGGTGGCGATGAACCGCGCTCCGCGATCGACCAGGCGGATGGCGGTCGTGATCGCCTCGAATGAGTAGGTGCGGGTCTCGCCGAGCACCACATAATCGGGATCGCTGTCGGTGAGGACGTAGCCGATCTCGTGCAGCGCGGTAGTGAGACCGGATTCGCCGACCACATAAGCGGTTCCGTTGGGGCGCTGGTCATTCAGGAAGGTCGCGGTCGCCAGCGCCGAGGTCCAGATGGCTTCTTCCGGTATGTCGAGTCCGGTGTGGCGCAGCCGGGCTTGCAGGTCGCGTGGGGTGCGGATCGAATTGTTGGTGAGCACCAGGAATGGCGTCTCGTTGTCGCGCAACTCGGCCAGGAACTTATCTGCCCCGGGCACCAGGTGGTCCTCGTGCACCAGCACGCCGTCCATATCGGTGAGGTAGGACAGGATCGGTTCGTTCTTGGCGGTCACCGGTCGAATTATCCGCTACCCGAGCTACCCCCGCGCTACGGCGCGAAAATGAGCACCACAACAGTGTGGGTGAGTCCGTCGCCTCAGCGCGGTGGCGAAGATGTCGATCATCTCCCACCAGGCCATGTTCACTCGCACCGACAGGTTGGCTAGTGTCGGATACAGGTCGCCGTTGGTGGCGAACAAAACTCGAGGAGCGTGGCAGATGGGCGAACTCAAGCTCGGGTACAAGGCATCGGCGGAGCAGTTCGGTCCCCGCGAACTGGTCGAAATCGCGGTGCTTGCCGAGGAACACGGGCTCGACAGTGCCTCTGTGAGTGACCATTTCCAACCATGGCGACACAAAGGCGGACACGCCCCGTTCTCGCTGGCCTGGATGGCCGCGGTCGGTGAACGCACCACACGCATCCAACTCGGCACCTCGGTACTGACCCCGACATTCCGCTATAACCCCGCGGTGATCGCCCAAGCGTTCGCCACCATGGGTTGCCTCTACCCCGACCGGATCATGCTCGGCGTCGGCAGCGGTGAAGCCCTCAACGAGATCGCCACCGGCTACACCGGCGAATGGCCGGAATTCAAGGAACGCTTCGCCCGACTGCGCGAAGCGGTCGAGCTGATGCGCGCACTGTGGACCGGCGACCGCGTCGACTTCGACGGCCGGTACTACCGCACCGTCGGTGCCTCCATCTACGACGTGCCCAAGGGCGGCATCCCCATCTACATCGCCGCGGGCGGCCCACTGGTGGCCCGCTACGCCGGGCGCGCCGGTGACGGCTTCATCTGCACCTCCGGCAAAGGCATGGACCTCTACACCGAGAAACTGATGCCCGCCGTCGCCGAGGGCGCCACCAAAGCCGGACGCACCGTCGACGATCTCGACCGCATGATCGAGATCAAGATCTCCTACGACACCGATCCCGAACTGGCACTGGAGAACACCCGCTTCTGGGCCCCGCTGTCGCTGACCCCCGAACAGAAACACTCCATCACCGACCCCATCGAAATGGAAGCCGCCGCCGACGCCTTGCCGATCGAACAGATCGCCAAACGCTGGATCGTCGCCAGCGACCCCGACCAAACCGTCGAACTGATCAAGCCCTATCTCGACGCGGGCCTCAACCACCTCGTCTTCCACGCCCCCGGCCACGACCAACGCCGCTTCCTCGACCTCTTCCAACGCGACCTCGCCCCCCGCCTCCGCGCGCTCGGCTGAGCAACGGCTCTAAGGATCAGACGGCTGCGGCGGTAATGGTCGCCCCGGTTGCCGCCGCGACGGAGGACGGATCGTCACTGCAGACCCCGGTGGTCCAGTTCCAGGGCACCGGACCGGGCACGGTGACGGCGACGATCCACAATCCGAATGACCGGGGTGTGTGCTGGGCGCTCGCGGATATTGGCGCGGAATTCGGCACGATCTTCGGGGGTGACCGTCCGGAGTCGCCGGCCGGTCCCGGTGCGACGATCAAGGCGTCTCTGCAGGGCCTCCCAGCGGGACGATTCAGACAACCGGAATATGCGGATTCCGCTATCCGGTCCAGGACGGCGACTACACGTGGTCACTCCCGCCGATCACTGTCAACGTGCCCGGCGCGATGCCCTCGACCGGCAGCTTCGGGTAGTTCGCCACACACCGTTCGCTCGCCGCACCGCGCTACCACGCTGTGCGGCGTTCGAATGTCGGTGCGGGCTACGCCCGGGTGAGGGCGAAGATGCGTAGGTCGCGGGTGGTGCGGGAGCGGTAGGCGTCGTAGGCGCCGGTGATTTCCACGAAGCGGGCGAAGACGGCGGCTTTCTCGGCCGCGTCTTCCACAGGGGCGGCCTGGATCTTGATGCGCTCGCCTGCGATGGCGACGGTGGCGGACGGGTCGGCCAGCAGGTTCGAGGTCCAGGCCGGGTGTTCGGCCTGGCCGAAGTTGCTGCCGATCACATACAACGTGTCGCCGTCGTGGACGTAGAGCAGCGGCTGGGTGCGGGGCCGGCCGGACTTGCGGCCGGTGGTGGTCAGCGCAACGACCGGTGCGCCGATCGGGCCGAGCACGGTGAACTTGCCGTCGGTGCGCTCGAGCAGCGCCCGGTCCAGCGGCGTGATCGTGCGGATGAGCCACGAACCAGGCTTGGTCGCGGCGAACTTATTCGTCGCGCGGGAAAGGATATTGGTGCGCGAACCCCATTGCCGGTTCGGGAACTGCTCAGCCATGCCGGGACTATAGCGCTCGTCCATGACGGCCATCCGGCTATCTCGGAGGCCGAGATTTCACCCGTGATCACGGTCTCGCCGGGCGGGTTACGGTTGCCGTCCGTTCACTAAGCTCTCGACCATGGCCGATTCTGCTCCATCCGCTGTGTACATCGCGTCTCCGGAGGGTGACACCGGAAAATCGACGGTGGCGCTCGGGATGCTCCAGATGCTGTGCGCGACCACCCCCCGCGTCGGGGTGTTTCGGCCGATCACCCGGTCCACCGGCGAGCCCGACTACATCCTGGAGCTGCTGCTCGAGCACAGCACCGCCGATATCGACTATGCGCAGGCCACCGGCGTCACCTACGAGCAGGTGCACGCCGACCCCGATGCCGCGATCAGCGAGATCGTGATGCGCTTCCACGAGGTCGCGAAGGTGTGCGACGCGGTGGTGGTGGTCGGCAGCGACTACACCGATGTGGCCAGCCCGAGCGAGCTGCGCTTCAACGCCAGGATCGCGGTGAACCTCGGCGCCCCCATACTGCTGGTGGTCCGTGGCTCCGGCCGCACCCCCGCAGAGGTCCACCACCTCGCGCAGCTGTGCGTGAGCGAACTGGCCCTCGAACACGCGCAGCTGGTCGCGATCATCGCCAACCGCTGCGACCCGGACCATCTCGACGAGGTCGGCGACGCATTGAAGGCCATCGATGTGCCGTCCTGGACCCTGCCCGAAGTGCCGCTGCTGATTTCGCCGACCATGGCCGAGCTGTGTACCGCGATCGATGGCGAAATGTACAGCGGTGACCCGGAATTGCTGCACCGCGAGGCGCTGAAGATCATGGTCGGCGGCATGACTGCCGAACACATTCTGGAGCGGCTGGTCGACGGCGTCGTGGTGATCGCGCCGGGCGATCGCTCGGACGTACTGCTCAGCGTGGTGAATGCGCATGAGGCGGAAGGTTTTCCGTCGCTGTCCGGCATCATCATGAACGGCGGGATCCCGCCGCACCCCGCGGTGGCCAGGCTGATGACCGGGCTCGAGCCGAAGCTGCCGATCCTGACCACCGAGCTGGGCACTTACGACACCGCGAGCGCCGCCTACCGCACCCGCGGCCGCATGGCGGCGGGCAGCCCGCGCAAGGTCGACACCGCGCTGGCCTTGATGGAGCAGCGGGTCGATGCCGCGGAGTTGTTGCGCCGCATCGAGGTTCCGCGCAGCTCGGTGGTGACCCCGCAGATGTTCGAATACCAGCTCATCGAGCGGGCGCGCGCCGACCGCAAGCGCATCGTGCTGCCCGAGGGCGATGACGACCGCATCCTGCGGGCGGCGGGCCGGGTGCTGCAGCGCAAGATCGCGGACCTGGTCATCCTCGGTGACGAGACGAGCATCCGCGCCCGCGCCGCCGAACTCGGCGTCGATCTCGCCGCCGCGCAGGTGCTCGACCCGGCCACCTCCGGCTACCTCGACGACTTCGCCGAGGAGTACGCCAAGCTGCGCGCGCACAAGGGGATGACCATCGAGCGTGCCCGCGAAACCATCACCGACATCTCATATTTCGGCACCATGATGGTCTACGAGGGCATCGCCGACGGCATGGTCTCCGGCGCCGCGCACACCACCGCGCACACCATTCGGCCGTCGTTCGAGATCATCAAGACCACGCCGGGAGTTTCCACCGTCTCCAGTGTGTTCCTCATGTGCCTGGCCGACCGGGTGCTCGCCTACGGCGACTGCGCCGTCGTCCCCGATCCGACCTCCGAGCAACTGGCCGATATCGCGATCTCCTCCGCGGCCACGGCGGCCCGGTTCGGCATCGAGCCACGAGTGGCGATGCTGTCCTACTCGACCGGCGAATCCGGTAGCGGCGCGGACGTGGACAAGGTCCGTGTGGCGACCGAGCTGGTCCGCGAACGCGCGCCGGAACTATTGGTAGAGGGCCCGATTCAGTACGACGCGGCGATCGAGCCCACCGTCGCCACCACCAAACTGCCCGATTCCGAGGTGGCGGGTCGCGCGACGGTATTCGTGTTTCCTGACCTGAATACCGGTAACAACACCTATAAGGCGGTTCAGCGCAGCGCGGGCGCGATCGCGATCGGCCCGGTGCTGCAGGGTCTGCGCAAGCCGGTCAACGATCTCTCCCGCGGCGCGCTGGTCGCCGACATCGTCAATACCGTGGCGATCACGGCGATTCAGGCGCAGGACGAGTGATGCGGGCCAACGCACGGATTCGCAGGGTCGCGCGCCCGAGTGGCGCGCGGCACAGAGGAGTCGCGATGCGGAACATTCACGCCGCTCACGTGGTTGCCGAAGGTGTGCGGGAGCGCCGCGGGATTCAGGAGGCATCATGAGCAAGAGTGCCGATGACCTGGTGCTGGTGATCAATTCCGGCTCGTCGTCGATCAAATACCAACTGCTGGATCCGGAGTCGAGTATCGTCGCGGCCTCCGGCATGATCGAGCGGATCGGCGAGGAGAACGCCAGGATCAAGCATCATGCCAACGGGAAGTCCGTCGAGCGGCACCGGCCGATCGCAGACCACACCGCCGGGTTGCAGCTGGTGTTCGACATGTTCGCCGAGACCGGGCACGACCTCGCGGACGCGGGCGTGCACGCGGTAGGCCACCGGGTCGTGCACGGCGGCGAAGTGTTCTACCGGCCGACGCTCATCGACGACGCCGTGGTCGCGGCGATCTCCGACCTGTCTTCGCTTGCGCCGCTACACAATCCGGCGAATGTCGCGGGCATCGAGAGCGCGCGGAAACTGCTGCCTGGCGTGCCGCAGGTGGCGGTCTTCGACACGGCGTTCTTCCACGGCCTGCCCGACGCCGCCAGGACCTACGCCATCGACGCGAAAGTGGCTGCTGCCCAGGGTATTCGGAAGTACGGATTCCACGGCACCTCGCACGAGTACGTCTCGGGCCGGGTCGCGGAGCTGCTCGATCGCGATCCCGCGGACGTGAATCAGATTGTGTTCCATCTGGGTAACGGCGCCTCGGCATCGGCCATCAAGGGCGGACGCCCGGTCGACACCACCATGGGCCTGACACCATTGGAGGGCCTGGTGATGGGTACCAGGGGCGGTGACCTCGACCCCGGCATCATGCTGCACCTGATGCGCGCGGCCCACCTCCATATCGACCAGATCGATGAACTGCTGAACCGCAACTCGGGCCTCAAGGGCTTGTCCGGCGTCAATGATTTTCGCGAGCTGCAACGGCTCGTCGATGAGGGTGACGCTGCGGCCAAGCTCGCGTACGACGTGTACATCCACCGGCTGCGTCGCTACCTCGGTGCGTACCTGGTGGAACTCGGCGGCGTCGACGCCATCACCTTCACCGCGGGCGTCGGGGAGAACAGCCCCCAGGTCCGTGCCGACGCGCTGGCCGACCTGTCCCGCTTCGGCATCGAGGTCGACCCGGGGCGCAACACTGCGAAAGATCGTACCGCCAGGCGTATTTCGCCGCCGGGCGCCGAGGTGGCCGCGCTGGTGGTGCCGACGAATGAGGAGTTGGCGATCGCGCGGGCCGCGCAGCAGGTGGTTGCGGCGCAGCGGTGAGGGCGACGGGCCGCAGCGCCCACTGTGCCGGCCATGTACGAACGTAGTTCAACTGACCCGCTGCTAGATCCACGTCTTGGCGCGGATCGCGTTCGCCAGGTCTACCAGGGCGTAGCGGTGGTTGCGGCCGGGGGCGCTGCGGGCCAGGGCGCGCAGGCCGGTCTCCGTGCCCTCGCGGAGGTCGCGGTCGGTGAACGCAGCGCCGAAGAGCTTGGCGTCGAGGCGTTTCGGGGTGTTGCCCGCTTGCAACCAGGCCAGCGCGGCGCCGAGGACCAGGACTCGCATTTGGACCGCGCGGCTTTCGCCTTTCGGCAGGGCAAGTACCCGGGAGGCGGCGATGCGCAGCGTCGACTCGTCGAGTTCGGCCACCGGTGCGGCGGTGAGCATTAGCAGCACCGCGGTCATGCGGGCCGTGGTGTAGTGCCGCGACGCGGCGGGGACCTCGTCGAGGGCGTGCACCGCCTCGGTGACGCGGCCCACCGCGGCCAGCTGCCTGGCCAGGCCGAAGGCGGCGCTCACCACCGCTCGGTCGGTGCGCCATACGGTGTCGTAGAACTTCTCGGCGTAGGCCCGCCAATGCTCCGGGTCGGCGGAATCCCAGTGCTGCAGTACCAATTCCGCGGTGGCGGCGAGCGCGAGTTTCGGGGCGATCTCACCGGGCAGCACCCGCAGCACCTCGTGGAAACTGGCAAACGCCTGCTCGTAATCCAGTTCGAGCAGTTGGGCCTGGCCGTTGTACCAATCGATGCGCCAGTCGTGATCGGCGGGCACGTGCGACAGCAGGTGCAGCACCGCCGCCGACTCGCCCAGGTCGAGCCGCGCTCGTGCTTCGGTGAGTGCCAGTTCCAGATCCAGTGTCTCCGGCGCGTTGCCCGGATCGGTCTCGGCCCGCTGGCGCGCATCGTGCAGCGCTTCGACCACCTGCCGCGGGTCCGGATGCACCGCGGCGGCCAGCAGCGGGGCGGACGGGTCCGTCGGGTCGATGAGCGGAACCGGAAGCACCGCGGCGACATCGCTCGCCTGGAGTCGACTGCTGCGACCGATGCCGTCGGCGTACGCATCGGTCTGGCTGATCAGTTCCTCGGTGCCGAAGCTGGTGCGCTGCGGACTGAACACCGTCGACAGCTGCGGATGCTCGGTGCCGGTCTCCAAGGCAAGGATTTCGCGCAGCACACCGGCCAGTTGCGCGGACATGGCCCGGGCGGACGGGAAGCGGCGCGCGGGGTCGGGATCGGTGGCCGAGCGCAGCAGCCGATGGAAGAACTCGTGCCGCTCCAGCACGGGATGCTCGGCGGGATCGGGGATGCCGTCGAGGTAGCGGCCCTGCTCCATCGGCATCCTCAACGTCAACACCGCCAGCGTCCGCCCGACGGTGTAGATGTCGGAGGCCACCGTCGGGCCGGTCTTGGCGATCTCGGGAGCCTGGAAACCCCTGGTGCCGTATAGGTTTCCGTACGCCTCGATGGTCGAGACCGCACCGAGGTCGATCAACTTCACCTGATCCTCGGTGATCATGATGTTGTCGGGCTTGAGGTCGTTGTAGGTCAACCCGATCGAATGCAGGTAGTCCAGCGCCGGCAGGATTTCCAGCAGATACGCGATGGCCTCGGCGACCGGCATGCGCTGCGGTCGGGGGTAGGTGTCGAGGGTGTCGCGCAGCGAGCGGCCACCGACGTATTCCATGACGATGTAGCCGGTGGGCTCCCCGTCCGGGTCAGTGTGCTCGACGAAGTTGTGGATCTTGACGATGCTGGGATGGGCTACCTCGGCGAGGAATTGGCGTTCGGCGACGGCCACCGCCTGGGCCTCGGCATCACCCGAATGCAGCAGGCCCTTCAGCACCACCCAGCGGTCGCTCACATTGCGATCGATGGCCAGGTAGATCCAGCCCAGCCCGCCGTGCGCGATGCAGCCCTGGACCTCGTACTGGTTCGACACCAGGTCACCCGGATGCAGCGAGGGCCGGAAATCATAATCCGCGCCGCATATTCCGCATGTTCCCGCGGCCGTCGCGGGCCGGACGGCGGTGGCCCGACCGACCGGGTTGCCGCAGCGCCAGCAGAAGCGCCCGCCTTCGGAGACGACAGGATCGGTCAGCACCGCGGTGCGCGGGTCGGCGGGCGCGATCGTCGGGATCGGTACCAGGCCGCCACCGAGCCTGCGCACGGTCTGGCGGGAACGGACCGTGCGCACGCTGCGACTCGAGGTGCGTACCGTCGGGTTGGAGTTCGCCGTCGAGTCCGGACGCCAAGCGCCGACGGTGAATTCGGCGGCCGTGCTACCCGTCGCCGCCGCTTCGGCAGCCATGGTGCCCAGACCGGCGGACTCGTCGTACTCGGATCCGGTCACCGATTGAAGCGGTTGGGTGCCAAGCGCCTCGTCGGTCGAATGGGCATCGGCGGCAGTGGAATCGGGCTGCGAAGCAGCCGAATCCGCCGGTCCGGCAAGGGGTTCCGCGTGCTCGGGATGGTCGGCGCAGCGCTCTGTCGTCATCGGCGGTCAGTCCTGGTAATTCGGCACCGGGGGCGTAGGCGGCGGACCGAGAACGGTCAGCCACTGCCGATAGATCCGATTCCAGGTGCCGTCGGCCCGGATCCGCTCGAGCGTCCCGTTCACGAAGCGCACCAAATCGTCGTTGCCCTTGGGAATTCCGATGCCGTACGGCTCGACGCTGATACTGCCGCCGACCACGTCGGTGTAGGGGTCCTGCGCGGCAAGTCCGGCCAGGATTGCGTCGTCGGTGCTCACCGCGTCGACCTGCCGCTGTTGCAAAACCACCAGGCAATCCGCCCAGGTCGGCACCGTGAGAATGGTCGCGCCGGGCTGCTCGTGGCGAATATGGTCCAGCGATGTGGTGCCGCGGACCACGCAGACCCGCTTGCCCGCCAGATCGCCGATGCCGTTGATGCCCGAATTCTTCATCGCGAGCACCCGTTGGTTGGCGCTCAGGTATACCGTCGAGAACGTAACCTTCTGCCGCCGTTCACAAGTGATTGTCATGGTCTTGGCGACCAGATCGACGGTGTGATCCTGCAGCGCCTGCTCTCGGTCGGCCGAACCGAGGCTGTGGTATTCGATCTGGTCCGGACTGCCGAGCAGATCGCGGGCGACCTCCCTGGCAATATCGGCGTCGAAGCCTACGATGGCGCCGCTGACCGGATCACGGAAGCTGAACAGGTTGCTGCCGGCATCCAGCCCGACCACCAGCCTGCCGCGGGCCCGGATGGCGTCGATGGTCGGCCCGCCCGCGCCGGTGGGCCGCAGGCTGGCGGTCGGATCGCCGCACTGCGGTTCGACCTGCGGCGTGATCGGTGAATCCGTCAGCACTGGAATGACTTTGGCGGGCAGCGGCGGCTCGGTATAGCGGACCGTCTTCGGGGCGGTGGGTGGGGCGGATTGATTGGAACAGCCGCCGACGAAGGCGAGGGCAACAAGGGTGGCGGCGAGGATGCCGCGGGTCGCGTTCATCGATACTCCCGGAGCCGGGGCCAGATACCGAGACCGACCCAGCCCGCGGCGAGAATGCCGAGCACCAGCGCGCCGGGAGCGAGGAAGTCGAGTACCCTGGCCGCTTGGGAAATATTGTTGCGCAATGTATCCCGGGTTTGGGCCAGGGCCTGGCCGAGCGATTTGTCCAGCGCGTCCACCTGCGCGGCGGCATCTGCGGCGCTGGGACCGGTCGCCACTGCGGCGGCGCCGACGAAGTCGCCGCGCGCCAGGGTTTCGTTCATCCGCTGATGCGCCACGCGCCAACGTGCCAGTGCGATACGGGCATTCGCCACCTCGCTGGTCGCGGGCGCATGTGTCGGATAACCGTCGAGCAGTTCGCCGAGGCGAGCGATGCTGGAGTCGTAGGTGCGGTCGTAGTCACCGGTGGCGTCGCGGCGCACCAGCTTCAGCGTTTCCGCGGACCGCGCCTGCTGGGTCAGGATCCGGCTCTCGGTCAACCGGGAGGCGGGCACCGCGGCGCCGTCCCGCTCCCTGATCATCGCCGCGGCCGAGATGGACCCGGCAATCACGGTCCACGCTAACAGGATCAGCATCGCGCCGGCGCCGAGCAGTAGTCCGGGATTGACCACCCGGTGCCACCGCTTGGCCAGTTCGACCTGCGCCCAGACCAATCCGCCCAGCGCGAGCATCAGCAGCACGATCGCGGGCCACGGCGGCTGGACGTGGTGGCGCTGAGCCGCGTCGACCGCCCCTGACCGGTGGTCCTGTAGTTCCTGGGCCATCGGCAGCAGGATCGTCTGCATCTGATTCGATGCCTCGCTCAAATACGCTGCGCCGACCGGGTATCCGATGCGATTGTTCGCCCGCGCGGTCTCGATCAAACCCGAATAGACGGGCAAGCCGGTGGCGATACCCGTTCGCAGCCGAGTGTCGGGGTCGTTGGTTTGCGCCGGAAGGCCGGACTGGGTCACCAGTTCCGCGGTCGCCTCGCCGAGCGCCTGACTATATCTATCCCGCACGGCCTCCGGTTCCACCCCGCCCGCGATGAACGCGGTGCTGGCGGCGGCGTCCGCGATGGATAGCGAGGTATAGACGCTCTGTGCGGACTGCGCGTTCGGCTCGGTGTCATTGAGTAGCACGTCGAGTGCCTGCTGGCGATCGCTGACGGTCGCCGCGGCCACGGTGCCCGCCGCCAGGCACAGGCCGATCAGCACGAGTCCGATGGCGATGAGCCGGCCCGGCGAGGAGTTCGCGAACGAGCGCAGATTAGCTGGGTCGAACTGCTCCCGCACGGCAGCGGCGCGCACTGCGCCGAGATGCTTTCGTGCCGGCTCGGCGACGACCGATGGCGTCGGCACGGCCGTCGCCTGCTCGGTGCGAGCCATGTCCACCTCCCGGTCTGGGGCGCATATTACGCGCCTCGTCGGAGTTTATTGTGGTCTTACCGGCGCCGTGGCGTATGAAACACCCCCGTCACGGCTGGATGAGAATGGGTTGCAGATGCGTGGTGACGGTGACGGTTGGTCGCGCGACCCGGACGGCTTGCGGCACTGGGGCCGCTTCGGCGCCGCCGGGCTGTTGCTGCGAGCGCCGCTCGCGGGCGGTGGTTCTGCGGTGTTGTTGCAGCATCGCGCGTTGTGGAGTCATCAGGGCGGCACCTGGGCGCTGCCCGGCGGCGCCCGCGACAGCCACGAGACCCCGGTGCATGCGGCGGTGCGGGAGGCATGGGAAGAAGCGGGTATCAATCCCAGCGACATTCGCGTGCGCGGCGAGCGTGTCACCGCGTCGGCAGTGAGCGGCTGGACCTATACGACCGTGGTCGCGGACGCCGTCACGGCCTTGCCGACCAGCCTCAACCGCGAGAGTGCCGCGCTGGTATGGGTTCCCGAGGACGAGGTCGACGCCCGTCCGCTGCATCCCGGGTTTGCGGCGTCCTGGCGGTCCTTGCGCGCGGCACCCGCGCGCGTCTGCCTGGACGATGTCGCGGACGCCCCCGCCGTCGCGGCCGCGCTGCCGCGCACCGTCGACTTGGCCGGCGAAGGTTTCGTCTGGCTGCACGCCGATCCCGCAGGCCCCGGCGGTTTTGCCAGGATCGTCGACGGGAGTTTGGTCGACGCGGCCGCTGTGGACGATGTCTCCGATCCACGCTCGACGGTCGATATCGCCGCGGCGACGGATCCAATTCTCTCGCTCACCCGCGTCCAAGTGCTGTCCTGACACGGCACGTCAGATTCTGGCGTCCAGGCCGAATCCCGGGCGCCCCCACGTGATTCGCCGATCCGTGCTGCCAATGGCAGAAACAACAGGTTGGTTGGGTTACGGAAGCGCGCGGCGCGTTCCGGCCTGGGCGTTTTCGAGCAACGCGGCCTTGAGTCCACGGGCCGCGGCTTCGGGATCACGCGCCTCGGTGATCGCCCGCACGACGACCACGCGGTCGGCTCCCGCCGCGAGCACCTCCGGCAGGCGGTCGGTGTCGACGCCACCGATCGCGAACCAGGGCAGGGTCGGATGCGCGTCCGCGGTGGAGCGCACCAGATCCACACCCGCGGCCTGACGGCCCGGTTTGGTCGGGGTCGTCCACACCGGACCGGTGCAGAAGTAATCGATGTTCTCGTCGATGGTGGCCAGCCCGGCCTGCGCGCGATTGTGGGTGGAGCGTCCGATCACCACGTCCGGTCCGAGGATGCGGCGCGCGTGCGAGGGCGGTAGATCGCCTTGACCGAGATGCAGCACATCGGCGCCCGCCGCGAGCGCGAGATCGGCCCGATCGTTCACCGCGAGCAGCGCACCGTGCCTGCGGGTCACCGTCTCGAGTTCGGCCAGCGCGCCGAGCTCCGCCTTGGCCTCGAGCTGGCCGAATTCGGCCTCGCCGGGTGAGCCCTTGTCCCTGAGCTGAATGATGTCGACGCCGCCGGCGAGTGCCGCCTCGGCGAACTTCGCCAGATCGCCTTTCTCCCGGCGAGCGTCGGTGCACAGATAAAGCCGCGCGGTTGCCAGACGCTCTCGAGGAGATATGGAGCGGTACGGGTGGGAGGGATGCACGCCCTCGACCGTAGCCGCGCTACCGTGGGGATGCGAATAGGAGGTAGGTGGAACTGATGCGGACTCTGGCCGTCGTCGGTGGCGGCGCCATCGGACTCGCCGTGGCCTGGCGGGCCGCGGCGGCGGGATGGTCGGTCACCCTGTTCGACCCGGCCGTCGGATCCGGCGCCTCCTGGGTCGCCGGGGGCATGCTCGCACCACTGTCGGAAGGCTGGCCGGGGGAGGACCGGGTCCTCGCGTTCGGCGCGGCCTCGCTGGCCCGCTGGCCGGAATTCGCCGAACGTATCGAGGCCGAAACCGGGATCTCGGTGTTCGTGGCCGACGAGACACTCACGGTCGCGCTGGACGGTGCCGACGCCGCGGACCTGCGCACGGTGGCCGAGTGGGTCGGCGGCCGCGGCCACGACCTGCGCGTGCTGGATCGGGCCGGTGTGCGTGCGCTCGAACCCGCGCTCGCCCGCACCGTGCGCGCCGGTCTGCTCGCACCCGCCGAGCCCGCCATCGACAATCGTCAGCTGCTCGACGCATTGCGGAAGGCAGGCGCGGCGGCCGGGGTTGCGGTGCGTGCCGAATCGGTCGAATCCCTCGACACGCTGCCGCACGACCAGATCGTGCTCGCGGCGGGCGCCGCGTCCGCGCGGTTGTGGCCGCAGCTGCCCGTCCGGCCGGTCAAGGGCGAGATCCTCCGGCTGCGGCACCGACCCGGCGCGGCTGCGCCGCCGAATCGAGTGATCCGGGCCCGGGTGCACGGCAGGGCCGTCTACGTGGTGCCACGTGCGGACGGAATCGTGGTCGGCGCAACACAATACGAGGCCGGATTCGATACCGCAGTGACCGTGGCCGGAGTACGCGACCTGATCGCGGATGCCGAGGCGATACTGCCCGGCATCGGCGAATACGAATTGGCCGAGGCCAGTGCGGGTTCCCGGCCGGGCTCCCCGGATAACCTGCCGCTGATCGGCAGGCTTACCGACCGCGTCGTCGCGGCCACCGGACACGGCCGCAACGGCATGCTCGCCGTACCGCTGACCGTCGACGCGGTGTCGAGCCTGCTCGACGGCACTGTGCTGGCCGACGCGGAAGCCGCTGACCCGCAACGCTTTTCGGCGCCGGGCGCGCCTTCTCTCTCGTCATCCGTAGGAGGAATTCGATGACCGCGACAGCAATCCCGATCGGTGTCACCGTGAACGGCGAGGACCACGAGTTCGCCGAATCGCTGACGGTGCGTCAGCTGCTCACCCGCTTGAACCTGCCGTCTCAGGGTGTGGCGCTGGCGGTAGACGGTGCGGTGTTCCCCAAATCCCGCTGGGACGAACCGGTGGGCCGGGGCTGGAACATCGAGGTGCTCACGGCGGTTCAGGGTGGCTGACGCACTCGAGATCGCGGGCAGGCAGTTCGGTTCCCGGCTGATCATGGGCACCGGCGGCGCCGACAACCTCGCCGTACTGGAGGAGGCGCTGATCGCCTCGGGCACCGAGCTGACCACGGTCGCTATGCGCCGGGTGGACTCGGCGGGCGGCACCGGCGTGCTCGATCTGTTGAAGCGCCTGGACATCATGCCGCTGCCCAACACGGCGGGCTGTCGCACCGCTGCCGAGGCGGTGCTCACCGCAGAACTGGCCGCCGAGGCGCTCGACACCAAGTGGGTGAAGCTCGAGGTGATCGCCGACGAGCGCACCCTGCTGCCCGATGCCATCGAATTGCTCACTGCCGCGGAACAATTGGTCGACGCCGGTTTCGTGGTGCTGCCCTACACCACCGACGATCCGATCCTGGCGCGACGACTGGAGGACGCGGGCTGCGCCGCGGTGATGCCGCTCGGCGCCCCGATCGGCACCGGCCTCGGCATCGGCAACCCGCACAACATCGCAATGATCGTCGCCGCAGCGGGCGTCCCGGTCATCCTCGACGCGGGCATCGGCACCGCGAGCGACGCGGCTCTCGCCATGGAACTCGGCTGCTCGGCGGTCCTGCTGGCCACCGCCGTGACCAGGGCCCAACGCCCAGCGCTGATGGCTACCGCCATGGCAGACGCCGTCCGCGCCGGCCACCTGGCCCGTCAGGCGGGCCGCATCCCCAAGCGCTTCTGGGCCCAGGCTTCGTCCCCGGCCGTATGAATGTTGAACGCCCTGTTGTCGATGCCCTAAGGGAACATACGCAGGGGCCTCGGGGTCGAGGTCATCCTCGAGGATGATCCGACTCGACACCTTGTGGTGACGCGCGCAATGCCATTTTGCCGAATGCTGGTGGCCATGATCGAACTGAGAGGCCTGACCAAGCATTACGGGCAGACCATCGCGGTTCAGGATCTCTCCTTCACTGTTCGCCCTGGACAGGTGACGGGCTTCCTTGGACCCAACGGCGCCGGTAAATCGACCACGATGCGGATGATCCTGGGGCTGGACAAGCCCACGGCGGGCACCGCGCTCATCAACGGCAAGCCGTATCACGAGCTGGACCATCCGCTCCGGGCCGTCGGCGCGCTGCTGGATGCCAAGTGGGTTCATCCGAATCGTTCGGCGCGCGCCCATCTGCAGTGGCTGGCCGCTTCCAACGACATCCCCGCGTCCCGGGTGGACGAGGTGCTGCGTCTGGTCGGCCTGTCCGAGGTGGCGGGCAAGAGCGCGGGCGGTTTCTCGCTCGGTATGTCGCAGCGGCTCGGCCTGGCCGGCGCCCTGCTCGGCGATCCGCAGGTGCTGCTGTTCGACGAGCCGGTCAACGGCCTCGATCCGGAGGGCATCCTGTGGATCCGCCGGTTCATGCAGCGGCTGGCCGCCGAGGGTCGCACCGTGCTGGTGTCGAGCCACCTGCTCTCGGAGATGGCGCAGACCGCCGAGCACCTCGTCGTGATCGGCAAGGGTCGACTGATCTCCGATACGACCACTCAGGAATTCATCGAACGCGCCTCGGAATCGTCTGTGCGCGTGCGCAGTCCGCAGCTCGAACAGTTGCGCAGCGTGCTCACTTCCAACGGTATGACCGTGCGTGAGGACGGCGAGGGTAAGGATGGCCCCGCACTGGTGGTGGCGGGAGTGACCAGCGACGACGTCGGCAAACTCGCCGCTGCCAACGACATCACGCTCTTCGAGCTTGCGCCGCAACGTGCTTCGCTCGAGGAGGCGTTCATGCGGATGACCGGCGGCGCGGTGCAGTACCACGCCGAAGGCTTCGACCAGGTGATGGGAGGTGCGCTCTGATGGGCGTGCTGGCAGCAGAACGAATCAAGCTCACCTCGACCAGGTCGCCCTGGTGGTGCTCGGCCATCGTTGTCGTGCTCGCCCTCGGCCTTTCCGCACTGTTTTCGCTGGTGGTGAAGTCCTCGGGTGACCAGCCCGCCGATGGCACACCGACACTCGACATCAGCACCGCGACCGCGGGCGTGGTCGGTTTCGGCGTGATGGTGCTGATGATCATGGCGGCACTCACGGTGACCAGCGAATACCGCTTCGGTGTCATCCGGACGACGTTCCAGGCGACCCCGAATCGCACCAAGGTTCTGTTGACCAAGACCGCGCTGGTCGGTATCTACGGCGCGCTGCTCACCACGGTCCTCGCCTTCCTCGCCATCGGGGTGGCCAAGGCCATCGGCGGCTCGGCGCCCGGAGCGAATCTGTCCCTGGACGGGCAGTGGCGCGCGGTCTACGGCATTCCGATCTACGCCTTCCTGTTCATCGCATACGCCATCGGCGTCGGCGTGCTGGTGCGGCAGTCGGCCGCCGCGATCTCGATCGTGGTGCTGTGGTCGCTATTGATCGAGCCGCTGCTGAGCGCCTTCGGCAGCTTCGGCCGCAACGTCGGTCCATTCCTGCCCTTCCAGAACGCCAGCCACTTCCTGTCGGTCTCGAACGGCACCGGTAGTAGTAACTGGCACTGGGGTCCCTGGGGCAGCCTGATCTACTTCACCGCCTTCGTCGCGATCGTCTACGGCGCGGCCTTGGTCGCGCTGAACCAGCGCGACGCTTAGCCGAGAGCCAGAGCTGCCCGAGTAGCCCTCCCTCGCCACTCGGGTGTGGGGTGCGCGCCTTGTCGGGAGGTATGCGCGCCCCCTTTCACCGCCTGCCACTGCCCGGTGGACGGTGCAGCCACCGGTCCGGTGTGGATCCCCTCCACACCGGGCCGGTGGTCTCGTTTCCCGGCATTTCGGGCCGCTTGTGAACATCCCGGAAACTGTGAAATAGGACGCTTCCATTCGTAGAAAACGCGGGTAGCATCGGTCGCAGCAACCAACACGTTATCCATCGGCGGCCCAATGTAGTGCCCGCTCCGTCCGATCGAGAGGTGGCAGGTGGCGACAATAAGCAACCCGCCGACGGTAGGCCGGCTGAGATACGCTCGGTGCGTGAGTGAAACACCTTCCGGCGGTGCTGATTCCGGGTCGGCGCCGGAGGGCATCGGCGGCGTTCCGCCCGAGGTGGCCATACCGCTGGTACCTGCCGGCGCGGACGGTTCTCCGCGTCGTCCGGCGCCGGGATTTCGCCGGGGGCAGCTTTCCGCACTGATGAATGCCGCGAATCAACGACCGGACCTGATCGGTGCACTGCGCAGGGCGCGCGAACAGCTTCCCGGTGACCCGGCTTTCGGTGACCCACTGTCGGTTTCGGGTCCGGGCGGTGCTCGAGCCGTGGCGCGCGCCGCGGACAAACTGGTCGGTGACACACCGAGCGCGGCCCGCGAGATCGGCTTCGGCGCACTGCAGGTCTGGCAGGCAATGTTGGAGCGAGTCGGCCGCGGTAGAGGTAGCCAAGAAGTAACTATCATGTTCACCGATCTGGTGGCGTTCTCCAGTTGGTCGCTATCGGCCGGTGATGAGGCGACGCTGGAACTATTGCGGGTGGTCGCGAAGGCCATCGAGCCGCCGATCGCCGACCGTGGCGGTCACGTGGTCAAGCGCATGGGTGATGGTGTGATGGCCGTGTTCACCTCGGCCGACCGCGCGTTGCGCGCCGCCGCACGCGCCAAGCGCAACCTGGCCGAGGTCGAGGTGCGCGGCTACCGCCCGCAGATGCGCGTCGGGCTGCACACCGGCTCACCGCGCGAGATCGGCGGCGATTGGCTCGGCGTCGACGTAACCATCGCCGCACGGGTGATGGAGGCGGGCGGCAACGGCAACACCATGCTGTCGGAGGCGACGCTGCGGTCGCTGCAGCCCGAGACGCTGGAAGAACTGGGTTACGCGGTCAAGCGCTATCGACGCAGCTTCTTCGCGGCCCCGCTGAGCGGTGTTCCGGAGGATCTACGGATCTTCCAGCTATCGGAGAACTGAACCGGCTAACTCAACCAGGCGATCGCGCCCGCCGCCGCGAGGACGGCGCACACGCCCAATGCGATCGAGAGCGGGCGGAGGGTCTTCCAGGTGGAGTACGCCCCGCCGATCAAGAATCCGGCAAGAGCAAGCAGGATGATCACAGCGACGTTGGACGACATTCCGCCCATTCTGCTCTGTTCGATTTTGTGGCTTCTGCGCCCCAGGCCATGTCCTGGGAGAACCTTCGGGACTGTCCGAGCCGGCGGCCGATTCGGTGGTAGAAGAGAGCGAGATCGGAGCTGTTGTCGACCATCGCGACGTGACGGCGCCAGTCCAGGTCGCAGAGCACTTCGGCGACGGTGACCGCCTCGGGCAGCACCAGCAGGCCGAGATCGGTGCTCGACCGCATTCGCTCGGCTCTGGTGGTCTTCCGCTGGTTCAACGGCGCTTGTAGGAATCTCCAGTTGTCGGTATGACCGAACTCCACGAGATATTCAGACAAGACCCCTGTGTCAGCGTCTGATCCGCTTGCGTGCCGGAGGCTTCACGCGAGGAGAACATCCGCGGTGGCGAGGCCGAAGATCTTGCGTCCGGCGGATTTTGCGACGATGACGACGACAGCAGTCCTGGTCTGGGGGTCGATCGACTTTATGCGTCCGGTGAACTCGACGCTCCCGACAGATCGGGCGTCGACGACGGTGTAGTTCGAGAGCCGAACCCCGTACCTGGTCATGGCGCCTGGGTCGCCCAGCCACCCGGTGACGAATCCTGCCCCGAGACCCATGGTGAGCATGCCGTGCGCGATCACGTCAGGGAGCCCCGTGAGTGCAGCGACGTCGTCGTGCCAGTGGATCGGGTTCGCGTCACCGGCTACACCGGCGTAGTTCACCAGGTCACCCCGCGTGAGCTGCGTGATCCGAGGAGGAAGTTCGTCACCGACGGTGATGTCCTCGAAACGGATTGCGGTGTGGGGGACTCGCGTTCGGGCGACCCCGCAAAGGCTCGGACTGGTCGCCAGGATCGGGTTCGTCTCGATTTTCCCGTTCGTCGCGACGCCCTCCTGAGCCGCGGTTGCGGCTCGGGAGGGTATTTCGATGCCGTGCATGACCACGCGCTCGATCGTGTCGCTGATTCCGGCGGCGACATCCTCGCCGGTGATGCCGACGACGGTCGTGTGCATGATCTGCACGACCTGGCCCATCTGGTCGATGAAGGTGTTCTTGATGGTGAGCAGATCCTTGCCTGCTACACGGCGAACCGAAGCGAGTTCGACATCGCTGACCAACCGGTCACCGGTGACCACCGGCTTGTGCAGCTCGAAGACCTGATCGGTCTGCACGAACACGTCGTAACCGGTGACGACAGTCTCGAAGAGCCTACGGTTGGCCAGCATCGCGGCGATCGAGACAAACGTGGTCGGCGCGACCAAACCAGCGTATCCGAGCTCGCTGGCAGCGTCCTCGCTCCAGTGCACGGGATGGAAATCCTGCACTGCGCGCGCATACTCGCGGATCTTCTCCCGGCCGACCTCGTAATAGTCATCAGCACGATAGCGATGCCCCACCAGCGCGGCCACATCGAATGTTGCTTCCATCAAGCCGCTCCTCGCTTTAGATTCCTCAGACATCGTAATCGGCGCCCGCAGCCCCGAATTCCGCCCATCCGCCGACCTTGCAGCCGGGGGCCACGGAGAGTTCGTTGGAGTAGTAGGTCTCCTCCATCTCGTAGTAGGGATCGTCGGTGGCCCTCTGCTCCGTACCCCATTCCTCCAGTTCCTCGCTGAGCTCCACGTCCAGCTCCAGCGGCGACGGGTACTCGGTGATCTGCTCCGGGTGGAGCAGGCAGGGCGCCGGTAGGTAGTTCTCGGACTGGACGGCGATCGGATCCGGCGGCGTCTCCAGCACCTCGGCGACCTCGCCGGCGGTCCGCCAGAACAGCTCCGTGCGCGGCATGTTCTCCGGCGAGTGCTCGAACGGACACCAGAGCACCTGGAGGACATCCGCCCCCTCCGGCGGGCGAAGCCCGGGGACGTCGCCGACGGACAGCTGGGCGAGGGGGAGCAGCGCTATCCGCTCACCTTTGGCTGGTTCATCGGTTGTCGACAGTGCTTGCCCGAGAAGATCTGTCAGCACAGCCGCAACCCGATCGGCCGGAATGAGGTTAAGTCAGCAAGCCGTGACAGCGTGGGGGAAAGATGGTGGCGCCTGGTCCAGGCAGGAAGCGGGGAGACCGAGAGAGTAGGAGAACTCAGGAACTCATCGACTGTTGATTACCCGACGGCAGTGGTGCGCCCGCCGTGGATACCGAATCCGTTGCGTCGTCGCGGATTTGCCATTCTTCGCGCGGGAGATCGACCCGCGCCGCCGTTGATCTGTGAGTTCATCGACCAGATGCGTGTACAAGGCTACCGGGTCGATCCGATCGCGTGCTCACCGAGCAGGGCGTGCAGGTCGCCGGACGCACGTATCGGAACTGGAAAACCGCCGGGCCCTCGGCGCGGACGGTCGCCGACGCGTATCTGACCGATGCTTTGCGCGCGACTATCAGCACGCCGGAGTCCATGTATGGGCGCCGCAAGATGACCCCGTATCTGCGTCGTCAGGGCCACCAGGTGGGCATCGGCACCGTCGATCGGCTCATGCGCGACGAAGGCCTGTCCGGGGTGGTCAGGGGCGGCAAACACCGCACCACGATCCCTGGGGAAGGTAAGGGGCATCGCCGTGCCCCGGACCTGGTCGACCGCGACTTCACCGCAGTGGAGCCAAATCGTAAGTGGGTCACCGACTTTACTTACGTGCCGACGTGGATGGGTTTCGTGTATGGCGTTCGTGATCGACTGTTTCTCCCACGCGATAGTGGGCTGGCACGCGGCCACGATCAAGGACACCGCCATGGTCACCACCGCGCTGAAGATGGCGTTGTGGCGGCGCGACCACGACGGTCACACGGTCGCCGAAGGGTTGATCCACCACAGCGACGCCGGACCTGAGCAATACACGTCTGTCGCCTTCTCGGAAACCCTTGTTCTGGAAGGGATCGCAGCGTCGATCGGCAGCGTCGGTGATGCCTATGACAACGCTTTGGCGGAGTCGACGATCGGACTGTTCAAGACCGAAGCCCTCGCCGAGGGCAGCCCGTTTCTCACTGGCCCGTTGCGGTCACTCGACGATGTCGAGTACGCGACGATGGAATGGGTCGACTGGTACAACAATCGGCGGCTGCACAGCCTCCTTGGGGACGTCCCACCCGAGGAATTCGAGGCCCTCCATTACGCTCAACAACAGCCATCCCAGCCGGTGATGACTCAACCATGAAGCCGGCAAGAAAGGCGGTTCAGTTCGCTGCGAGAGGAGTTTTTGTGCTGAAGAGGATCTTTGGTGGCCTGTTGGTCGCAGGGCCGTTGCTGTGGGGCGGTACAGCCGTTGCCCAGGCGGAGGATCTCGAGCCAGCGCCCGACTGCGTTGAGTACAGCTCGAATCAGGGGATTATTTCGGCTGTCACCCACTGCGTAGGGGGTCTCTACCTCAAGTCGGACATCGACCAGTGCAAGTACATGGGTAGGAGCCAAACTTGGGCGACGATCGATAACGAACTCTACGTTTGCTCACCAACCGAACCCAGCACAAAACCGCCAACAGGGTCAGCATGATCAGTTCCGGCATATCCCACGGCGCGGGCCGCGCGGTCGTTCCCGTCTGACAGCACCGACTACCACTATGGTCTGGCCCGGCTCGTAGCCCACGAGCTGGACCACCATCTCGACGGTGTGGGAGTACAAGCAGACCGGTCGCCAATGGGAAATACCACTGATCCTGGTCAACCCGACGACAGCGGGAACCTCTCAGCCCGCAACCCGTTCCAGGGTGAGATCCAAGCGGGTGTTCATGTCGAGTCGGAACCGGCCGTAGGGGTTGGACCAGAACAGCGGTGTCAGACATCCCAGGAGCTTGGGTGTCAAGGAAATTCAAGCTGCGAGGTGCTGGTGGCGGTGTGACCAGGCCGCTTGCTGGCTGTAGGGAGTCTTGGTTTTCAGGCAGCCGTGCAGGATGCCGACGAGCCGGTTGCCGAGCTGGCGGAGAGCGGCGTTGTAGTTCATGTCGCGGGCTCGTAGCTCGTCGTAGTAGGCGCGCGCTCCGGGGTCGTGCAGGATCGCCGCACCGGCCTGCATGTGCAGGGCGTCGACGAGCCGATCGTTGTGGACGAACCGGGCGTGGACGGTTTTGGTCTTGCCGGACTGGCGGGTGATCGGGGCGGTGCCGGCGTAGTTCTTGCGGGATTTGGCGTCGGCGTAACGGCCATCGGCGTCGCCGAACTCGGCAAGCACCCGGGCGCCGGTGATCACGCCCATGCCGGGTTGGCTGAGGTAGACCTCAGCGTCCGGGTGCCGGCCAAAACACGACCCCACCTCGCCCTCGAGGATCTTGACCTGCTCGTTGAGGGTGCGCAGGACCGCGACCGTCGCGCGGACCGATGCCGCGTAGGCGCCGGCCACGATCTCGGCCTGGCCCAGGTGCTCACCGCGCAGCGCCGCCTGGATCGCGGCGGCCTTGGCGGGGATATCGCGGCGTCGTGCCCGCTTGAGCGCGGTAGTGATCTGGCCGATCGTCAACCGTGCCGCAGTGGCGGGATCGGCGGCCTTGCCCAGCAGTTCGAGGGTGTCGGCACCGGCGAGCCCGAGCGGCTTGTAGGCCTCGAGTGCCGCCGGGAAGTACTCGCGCAGCGCCGTGCGCAGCCGCAGCATGTGCCGGGTGCGTTCCCAGATCAACGTCTGATGCGCGCGGGCGGCGACCTTGACCGCCGCGGCCTCGTCGGAATCGGCGGCGACCTGACGCAGCTGGTGGCGGCGGGTGCGCAGCATGTCGGCCAGGGTCTTCGCGTCGGCCTTGTCGTCCTTGGCGCCCGACAGCGACAGCAGTTCCCGATGACGGGCAGCGGTTTTCGGGTTGACCCCGTACACCTGGTAGCCGGCCGCGACCAGCGCCCGCACCCACGTGCCGCGGTCGGTCTCGATGCACACCAGCACCTGCCCGGGATCGGAATCCTGTGGCAGGAACCGGGCGATCAGCTCATGCAGCCGGGTCATGCCCTCGACGCCCTCGGGTAGCCTGGCTGCCTTCAGGGTCTTGCCTTGTTCGTCCTGCACCTCCACGTCATGGTGATCTTCGGCCCAGTCGTCTCCGACGAACAGCATCGTGTGCTCCTGAATCTGCCGGTTCGGTCATCAGCAGCCGACGGGAGACCCAGCGCCCTAATGGACCAGTGCTCACACCAAAGGTGTTGGTGGGCACGACATCCCATAAGTTGTTTCGCTCCCGGCCACCGGCAGGGGCACGGTCTGACACAAGAACTCGAAGCTCAGGGTGCGTAAGTGCTCACCTGCCGGGGCTACCGGCACCGAGTCTGCCCTACCGACCGACCGGGTAGCTCCCATTAGGGTGCGGCGCTCGGTGTCGCCGATCAGGTCGTGGAACTCCGGAGTCTCCATACCATCGAGCGCCGGACCCCGGGGACCCGCCAGCGCTTGATATATTCCAGCAACTGCTCGAAGAGTCAGGGATGAAGACGGCGGATGACGCAGCTCGATGACGGGCAGATCGCCGGAATGCTGGAGAAGTGGCCGCTGGAGTTCGGGGCCGCCGGTTCACCCGCGCTGGGAGGAATTCCGGAGAACTGGCAGCCGATCTCGCGCAGCGGCGATGCGGAGGAGCGACGGCTACGCACGATGGCGTTGTGGAACCGGGACTTCCTCGGTCTCGTGTCGGTTCTCGTTTGATGTGGCGGGGTGTTGGGGGTTGACCTGGGGTGCGCCAGTTGGGGGTGGGGTTGTCATTGGTCATCTTTTCTCATTTGAAGTGGCGGATTGTCGGGTGTCAATCCTCTCGAAGTGTGGAGGGTTCTCTATGCGGCCTCGTCTCGTGACGGGGCCGTGTGAGTGTGGGCCGCTCGGACGGCGGCCATGTGGGTCTCGTAGTCGGTCGGGGACAGTCCGCCGCACAGTGAGTGGCGGCGGGTCAGGTTGTAGAACCCGGTGATCCAGGTGACGATCTTCAGCCTGGCCTCGGCCCTGGTGTGGAAGCGGTGGACGAACTCGACCTTCAGGGTGGAGTTGAACGATTCCGCGGCGGCGTTGTCCAGGGCCGATCCCACTCGGCCCATCGACTGCACCACCCCGAGGCCGCGGCACAGCCGGTTGAACACTGCGGCGGTGTATTCGCTGCCACGGTCGCTGTGGAAGATCACCCCGTCCACGGCGTCGGCGCCGCCACGGGTTGTAGCCGCCATCCGCAGTGCGGCACAAGACAATTCAGCATCATGATGGGCGCTGGTCGCATACCCGAGCAGTCGGCCCGAGAACCCGTCCTCCACCGAGGCTAGATACAGTTTCCCCTCCTCGGTCGAGATTTCGGTGACATCGCCGCACCAGCGCACGTCCGGGGCGACGGCGGTGAACTGGCGGCGCACCAGATCCGGTGCCACCGGCCGTCTCCCAGGCCGGGTCAACCCACGCCGGCGTTTGACTTTGCGTGCCGCCCAACCTTTTTCGGCCATGATCGCCGCGATCGTGTTGTCCGACACCTGCCAGCTGCCGGCGCCGCGCTCTGCGGTCAACAGAACAAACACCTGCTGTCCCTCGTGCGCCCCGACCGATGAAGGGGCGCACGAGGGGCGGCTACCATGCGGCGCAAGCATTTCGTGATGGAACGATCTGGAGATCCCGTGAGCGAGCACCTGTCCGAGCTGCTGCGGCGTATGCCGCCGCCCGCCGCGCCGGACGCGCCGGTGGACTGGGACGCCGTACGAGCCCGCTGGGGTACGGACTTCCCGTCGGACTACCGGAAGTTCGTCGACGTGTACGGAACGGGCACCATCAGCGACCAGCTGGTGGTGCTGCAACCGGGAACGCCGGACATCCGGCGCGGGCAGCCCGTCATGAACACTCCCTCGGAGGACTGGCTGCTGGAGACCGAGTGCCCGTATCCGGCGTGGCCGGAGCCCGGGAGTCTGCTGTGCTGGGGTGAGGACGGGAACGAGAACGCGTTTTTCTGGAGCACGCGCGGCGGCGATCCGGAGCAGTGGCCCGTTGCAGTATGGGAGGGGGGGTCGTTCGAAGCCGACGGCTTCGTCGAGTTCCCGCCCGGAATGGTCGGGCTGCTGCTCACCGCGTTCGGGGAGAATCCCCCCGCGCCGTTCGACGCGGGCTTCTGGCCGACGGTCACCGCGATGCGGTTCGTCTCCGTGCGCGAGGAGGAGCGGCTGGCGACGCTCGGTGTCGATCCCTGGGCGTGAAGTTCCGGGACGTCATCGCCTGTCGGCGCGCGGCCGCGTACCGGGCCGCCGACGTCACGATCACAGCGGGCGACTACGGATTGCTGCACGCCCGCCGCCCGCGATACGACGGGAACGACCTCACCGGCCGCTCCAGCTCGTCGACCACCTCCGGCAGCCACCGCCACGGCACCCGCCGCTCGACACCGCCACCGGTGACGAACACCGCCTCGAATTCGTCGGCGGCGCAACCCATCTGCTCAATACAACCCCCTACCTGTCCCAGCACCGAGGCGTCATGCGCCATTTACGTGAGAAACCGCGCCAGATCCGCGCCACCTACTTGAAAAACGCGCCAGAGACGAATTTTCGGTCGGATATAGCGCGAAAAACCGGCAATGAGCTGATGTCATGTCCGGAGTCGTTTGCACGGATGTCTGAACTCGTGTGCACTCACCGTGGTGCGTTGAAGTCGGTGTCCGGTTGGGGACCGTTTATGAGATTGGTTGTCGAGCCTCACTTGTCAGAGGTGGTGCTCGCTATGGTCTTCCACCGCTTCATGAGGCAGCGGCAGGCTTCGACCAACTCAGGTGGTTCCACGTCGGTGAGGTCGGTGTCGAAGGTGGCGAAGATTCCTGCGACACCGGCCCAGGACCAGGCTCCGATGGTGAGGCGACAGTGATGGGGGTCGAGGTGCTCGACGACTGATCCACCGGGCGCCCAGCGGGCCACCGTCTCCACCGCCAGGTGCAGGCGTGCGGTTCCTGTGCATTGCCACGCGGCGGGGGTATCGCCTCGGTCGTGGCTGGTCATGACGAAGTGGGCGACGTCGCTGCCTGGGAGGTCTCTGGGGGTGAACAGGGTGCCGGGCGGAGTGTGGAGGTGAAGGCGGTCGACGCGGTGCACGCGCCAGGTGCTGTCTGCGTGGTCATAGGCGACCAGGTACCACCGTCCGGCCCAGACGATCAGGTGGTGAGGCTCGATGCGGCGTGGAGGGGTGAAATCGGCATCGCGAGGATCGGGGCGCGTGCCGTCGGCACGCAGCGATTCGACGACGAGCACGTGGTGGTGGCGTACCGCGCGGCCCACAACCTTCAGCGCACCCGAGGCGATGGGTGGCGCCGGGAACTCCCAGTAATTCTGCAGCCTGGTCAGCTGCAGTGACTCCATGGCCGCCCGCAGCCTGGCCAGCATCACCTGCTTGAGGGTATCCAGTGCCCGGGCAGCGTCCTGTCCGAGGCCGAAGACAGTGCCGGGGGGCGGTCTGCAGAGCGACCGCGACGGCCAGAGCCTGCTCGTCGTCGAACAGCAGCGGCGGCAGCGCGTGACCGGCGCCCAGTTCGTAGCCGTCGGCCGGACCGTGGACGGTCGTGACCGGGTAGTCGAGCAGCCGCAGTGTCTCGATGTCGCGCCGGACGGTGCGTTCGCTGACGTCGAGCCCGGCGGCGAGCTCGCTCAGCGACCAGCGTCGGCGTGCGGCGAGCAGCGACAGCAATCGCAGCGCCCGCCGTGAGGTATCGGCCACCGTCACATCATGTCTGATAGTGGCCACTCTATGTCCACTACCGGTGGCAATGTCACACCCGAAGGTTGTCCGACATCAGTAAGAGGAGCCGAAATTAGGATGCGCATCATCATCGTCGGAGGCGGGATCGGTGGCTTGGCGCTGGCCGCCGGCCTGCGTCGTCATGGGTTCGACGTGGCGGTCTTCGACCGCGACACCGACGTGGCAGCGACCGGGGGCTACCACATCACGCTCGACGGTCGAGCACAGTCAGCACTGCGGGAGCTCGTCGCGCCGGAGATCTTCGAACGGCTGCTGGCGTCGGCATCAGCGCTGCGGCTGCGGGATCCGGACGCATTCTGGGACCGGCGCGGTCGGTTGCTGGGCCACGGTCCAAACCTCAGCGGCGATCCCAGCGTGGACATCGACCGCATTACCCTGCGGACCCTTCTGGCTGAGGCGGTCGGCGACGATCTCCATCTGGGCCGAGCCGTCACCGAGATCGGCCGCGCCGAGGACGGGACACCGCTGGTGATGTTCGCCGACGAGTCACCTGTTCAGTGTGATTTGTTGGTGGGTGCGGACGGTACACACTCGCTGGTGGCCCGTCACCTGGCCGGCGGCCCCACCAATGCGCCCACTGGCATCATCGGCTTTTCCGGGAGGACCTCCGTCAACGACCTCAGCCCGGTAGAGCGACATCGGCTCGGACCGCGGTCGGGGCTGGCGATCGGCCCTCGGGGTGCGGCACTCTACGTCGGCTTCCTCGACCCGGTGGGTAACGCTGTACTCGACGCACCCGATCTTCGGGCGGCGGTCACGACCGGCCCCACCTACATCTGGGGCGCCATGTTTCCCGAGTCCGCCGATACCGACTCGATGCGTGACACTCGCGGTGCCGCGCTACAGACCGCGCTGCTGGCCAGGTTTCGCCGACAGGGATGGAGCGAACGCCCACTCGAGGTGATCGCCCGTGCCGACCCGGACAGTGTGGCCGCGTTCCGGTTCAATGCGGCCTCGACCCGGGTACAAGACCTCGCCCCGTGGCCGGCCGGACCCATCACCGCGCTCGGCGACGCCGTCCACGCGACCCCGCCGACCGCGGGCATGGGAGCTGGTGCCGCCATCCGCGATGCCGCAAGCCTGGTGGAGCATCTGTGTGAGGTCGCCGCCGACACCACCACCCTCACCGTGGCCATCAGCCAGTTCGAGGCCGATGCGCGCTTCCGCGGCAGCGAAGTCCTGACCCTGGCCATGAAGACCGTCCGATGGATACTGGCCACCGACACCCCGCTTGGAGCAGCCGCCACGGCCGCAGCCACCCCCATCCTGGCCGCCGCCAACCGACTCAGACACCGGCGCTGACACCTCGCGGACACCACCTGGCCATCGGGTGTCCACCAACCCCCACAGGCCATGCTCGCGGTAACGCGCCCGCATCCGCTGCACGGTGCGGACACCGGTCTCAATACCAACCCGGAAAGTTCCGCTGACCTCGATACGAGGGAAACGATCGCACCGGCCGCTGTAACTCGCCCACCACCTCCGGCAGCCACTCCCACGGCACCCGTCACTCCACACCGGCCTCGGTGACGAAGACCGCCTCGAAGGCCTAAACAGCCCTCAACTGCCCTACTTGTCGCTCCAGCACCGAGAATCATCCTCGACAACCTCGCCACTTCAGGTGAAAACTCGCCACGACTTCGCCACTTCAGTTGAGAATTCGCCCGACGCCCGAGAATCGACACCGGACTTCGCCCCGAAACCCTGATGCCTCTGACAATTAACAAGCACGCGTGCTTGCTTTTTTCTTGAACTGATGTGATGCTGGTCTCCGGTACGCGGACTTCACCGGTGCGGCAACGCGGCGGCGCCGGGACGGTTCGCCGCACAGGAGGGCCTTCCAGCTGATGAGTTTGCTGGCCGCCGACCCGGATGTGATCCGAATCGGCAACTGTTCCGGGTTCTACGGTGATCGGCTCAGCGCTATGCGCGAGATGCTCGAAGGCGGGCAGCTCGACGTGCTCACCGGCGACTATCTCGCCGAGCTGACCATGCTGATCCTCGGCCGCGACCGAATGAAGGATCCGAGCCTCGGCTACGCCAAGACCTTCGTCAAGCAGATCGAGGAGTGCCTCGGCCTTGCGCTCGAGCGCAATGTGCAGATCGTGACGAACGCGGGCGGACTCAATCCGGCCGGTTTGGCCGATCGGCTGCGCAAGGTGGCCGCCGATCTGGGGCTCGAAGCCAAGGTCGCGCACGTCGAAGGCGACGACCTGCTGGCACGGGCCGGTGGACTCGGCCTCGGCGCGCCCCTCACCGCCAACGCCTACCTCGGTGGCTGGGGCATCGTCGAGTGCCTGAACGCGGGCGCGGACATCGTCGTCACCGGTCGGGTCACCGACGCGTCGGTGGTACTCGGTCCGGCCGCCGCGCATTTCGGTTGGGCGCGAACCGATTACGACCAGCTCGCGGGCGCGGTGGTGGCAGGGCACGTCATCGAGTGCGGCACCCAGGCCACCGGCGGCAACTTCGCGTTCTTCACCGAATTGCCCGATCTTGGCCGCCCCGGCTTCCCGATCGCCGAAATCCGCAGGGATGGTAGCAGTGTCATCACCAAGCACGCGGTCACCGGCGGCGCGGTCACCGTCGACACCGTCGAGGCGCAGCTGATGTACGAGATCCAGAGCGCCCGCTATGCGGGGCCGGATGTGACGGCGCGGCTCGACAGCATCGAGCTCGGCCAGGACGGACCCGACCGCGTGCTGATCAGCGGGGTCGCCGGTGAGGCGCCGCCGCCGCGGCTGAAGGTGTCGCTCAATACCCTCGGCGGCTTCCGCAACGAGATGGAATTCGTGCTCACCGGACTGGATATCGAGGCGAAAGCCGCACTGGCGCAGCGTCAGCTGGAGTCTTGGCTGCCGGTGCGGCCCGCGGAACTCAGCTGGACGCTGGCCAGGCTGGACCGGCCGGACGCGGAGACCGAGGAGCAGGCCAGCGCGCTGCTGCGCTGCGTGGTCCGCGACCCGGATCCGAACAAGGTGGGGCGCGCGTTCTCGAATGTGGCCGTCGAGCTGGCGTTGGCCAGCTACCCCGGCACGAACTTTACCTCTTTGCCCGGCAACGGTTCTCCGTACGGCGTGTACACGCCGGGATACGTGGATTCGACCGAGGTGCCACATACCGCGGTGTTGCCCGGCGGTACCCGAGTCGATGTCGACCCCGCCTCGGACACGCTGGCACTGGCCGATGTCGCCGAGCCGGAACTTCCGGAGCCATTGCCCGCCAACGAAACTCGCCGCGTTCCGCTGGGCACGATCGCGTTGGCCCGCAGCGGTGACAAGGGCGGCAATGCCAATATCGGCGTCTGGGTGCGCACCGACGAGCAGTGGCGCTGGCTGGTGCACACGCTCACCGTCGAGCGGTTACAGGAACTCCTGCCGGAGGCCGCGGCTTTGACCGTCACCCGGCATGTGCTGCCGAATCTGCGTGCGGTGAACTTCATTATCGAAGGTCTGCTCGGTCAGGGCGTCGCCTACCAGGCCCGTTTCGACCCACAGGCCAAGGGGCTCGGCGAATGGCTGCGCTCGCGTCACATCGAAATTCCATTGGAGCTGTTGCCATGAGTTTTGCGGTGAGTCCTTGGAACACGCCCGAGCGGCGCGAATTGCGCGCCACCGTGCGGGGTTTCGCCGAGCGAGAGGTCCTCCCGTACCTGGACGAGTGGGAGCGCGTCGGGGAGATCCCTCGCGAACTGCACAAGAAGGCCGGTGCGCTGGGCCTGCTCGGTATCCAATTCCCCGAGTCCGCGGGCGGTTGCGGCGGTGACGGCATCGACGCGATGATCGTCTGCGAGGAGCTGCACCAGGCGGGCGCCTCCGGCGGCCTGTTCGCCTCGCTGTTCACCTGCGGAATCTCGGTGCCGCACATCATCGCCTCGGGCAATGCCGACCACATCGAGCGTTTCGCCAAGCCAACGCTGGCCGGAGAGAAGATCGGCTCGCTGGCTATCACCGAGCCGGGCGGCGGCTCCGACGTCGGCCACCTCACCACCACCGCACGTCGCGATGGCGACCACTACATCGTCAACGGCGCCAAGACCTACATCACCTCCGGTGTCCGCGCCGACTTCGTGGTCACCGCGGTGCGCACGGGCGGCCCCGGCTCCGCCGGGATTTCGCTGTTGATCGTGGAGAAGGGCACGCCGGGCTTCACGGTCAGCCGCAAGCTGGAGAAGATGGGCTGGCTGGCCTCCGACACCGCAGAGCTGTCTTACGTGGACGTGCGGGTGCCGGTGGAGAACCTGGTCGGTCCGGAGCACTCCGGCTTCTTCCAGATCGCGGGCGCGTTCGTCAGCGAGCGCGTCGGCCTTGCGGTGCAGGCGTATTCGAGCGCCCAGCGCTGCCTCGACCTCACCCTGCAATGGGTCCGCGACCGGGAAACCTTCGGCCGTCCGCTGATCAGCAGGCAGTCCGTGCAGAACACGGTCACCGAAATGGCCCGCCGCATCGACGTGGCCAGGGTCTACACCCGCGATGTGGCGCAGCGCAGCGCGAATGGCGAGACCGACCTGATCGCCGAGGTGTGCTTCGCCAAGAACACCGCCGTCGAGGCGGGCGAGTGGGTGGCCAACCAGGCCGTGCAGCTTTTCGGGGGACTGGGCTACATGCGCGAATCCGAGGTCGAGCGGCAGTACCGCGATATGCGCATTCTCGGCATCGGCGGCGGCACCACGGAGATCCTCACCGGATTGGCGGCAAAGCGATTGGGGTACCAGTCATGACCACCCTGCGCACCACCCTGGATACCGGCTCACCGGAATACCAGGCGGCCGCGGAGGCGATGACGACCAAGCTCACCGAGGTGGAGGCCGAGTTCGCCAAGGCGATCGCCGGCGGCGGCCCGGAAAAGCTGGCCCGGCACCGCAAGCGCGGCAAGCTGACCGCGCGTGAACGCATCGAACTGCTGCTCGACGAGGACTCGCCGTTCCTGGAACTGTGCGCGCTCGCTGGCTGGGGCAGCGAATTCCACGTCGGCGCAAGCACCATCGCGGGCATCGGCATCGTGGAAGGCGTCGAATGCATGATCGTCGCGCCCGATCCGACCGTGCGCGGCGGCACCTCGAACCCGTGGACGCTGCGAAAGACGCTGCGCATCAACGACATCGTCCGGGAGAACCGGCTGCCGGTCATCTCGCTGGTCGAATCCGGTGGCGCGGACCTGCCGACGCAGAAGGAAGTCTTCGTTCCGGGCGGCCGCATGTTCCGCGATCTCACCAAGGCATCGGCGGCCGGAATCCCCACCATCGCACTGATTTTCGGCAACTCGACCGCCGGTGGCGCCTACATCCCCGGCATGTCCGACCACGTGGTGATGATCAAGGAACGCTCCAAGGTCTTCCTCGGTGGCCCACCGCTGGTCAAGATGGCCACGGGTGAGGAGTCCGACGACGAATCGCTCGGCGGCGCCGACATGCACGCGCGGGTCTCGGGTCTCGCCGACTACTACGCGCTCGACGAGCAGGACGCGATCCGCATCGGGCGTTCCATCGTCAGGCGGCTCAACTGGAAAAAGCAGGGGCCCGCACCGCGCGCCGAGGTGATCGAACCGCTGTATGACCCGGCCGATTTGCTCGGCATCGTCCCGCCGGACCTGAAGATCCCGTTCGACCCACGCGAGGTGATCGCCCGCATCGTCGACGGCTCCGACTTCGACGAGTTCAAGCCGCTCTACGGCAGCAGCCTGGTCACCGGTTGGGCCGAGCTGCACGGGTATCCGGTCGGCATCCTGGCCAACGCGCGCGGGGTGCTGTTCTCCGAGGAATCGCAGAAGGCGACCCAGTTCATCCAGCTGGCCAACAAGTCGAACACGCCGCTGCTGTTCCTGCACAACACCACCGGCTACATGGTCGGCAAGGAATACGAGCAGAAGGGCATCATCAAGCACGGCGCGATGATGATCAACGCGGTCTCCAACTCGAAGGTGCCGCACATCTCGGTGCTGATGGGATCGTCGTACGGTGCAGGGCATTACGGCATGTGTGGCCGTGCCTACGATCCGCGTTTCGTCTTCGCCTGGCCGAGTGCTAAATCCGCCGTCATGGGCGGTGCGCAGCTGGCGGGGGTGATCTCCATCGTCGGACGGGCGGCCGCCGAGGCCAAGGGGCTCCCGTTCGACGAGAACGCCGATGCCGGGATGCGCGCCATGATCGAGGCCCAGATCGAGGCCGAGTCGCTGGCGATGTTCATGTCCGGACGCCTCTACGACGACGGCGTCATCGATCCCCGCGATACCCGCACGGTGTTGGGAATGTCCTTGTCGGCCATTCACAATGCTCCGATCAAGGGCGCCGATGGCTTCGGCGTCTTCCGAATGTGAGGCCCCGGATGACAATCACCAATGTCTTGGTTGCCAACCGCGGCGAGATCGCCCGTAGGGTGTTCGCCACCTGCCGCCGAATGGGCATAGGCACGGTCGCGGTTTACTCCGAGGCGGACGCCGCGGCGCCGCATGTCGTCGAGGCCGATGCCGCGGTGCGGCTGCCGGGCAACACCCCTGCGGAGACCTACCTGCGCGGTGAGCTGATCATCGAGGCCGCGCTGGCCACCGGTGCCGACGCCGTCCACCCCGGCTACGGATTCCTTTCCGAGAACGCCGAATTCGCGCGTGCCGTGCTCGCGGCCGGACTCGTCTGGGTCGGTCCGCCGGTCGAGGCCATCGAGCAGATGGGCTCGAAGGTCGCCTCGAAGAAGATGATGGATGCCGCGGGCGTCCCGGTGCTCGCCGAACTGGATCCGGCCGAGGTCACCGATCAGCACCTGCCGGTGCTGATCAAAGCGTCCGCGGGCGGTGGTGGTCGCGGCATGCGGGTGGTGCGCGCACTCGCCGACCTGGAACCCCAAATCGCCGCGGCGCGAAGGGAAGCCGAGTCCGCATTCGGTGACCCCACGGTGTTCTGCGAGCGCTATCTGGAGACCGGCAGGCACATCGAAGTGCAGGTGATGGCGGACACCAGCGGGACGATCTGGGCGGTGGGCGAACGCGAGTGCTCCATCCAGCGTCGCCACCAGAAGGTGCTCGAAGAAGCACCCTCGCCGCTGGTCGAACGCACCGAGGGCATGCGGGAACGGCTCTTCGAAGCGGCCCGGCTGGCTGCCGGAGCGATCGGCTACACCGGCGCGGGCACCGTGGAATTCCTCGCCGACGAGGCAGGAGACTTCTTCTTCCTGGAGATGAATACCCGTCTGCAGGTGGAACATCCGGTCACCGAATGCACCACCGGACTGGATCTCGTGCGGTTGCAGCTCGACATCGCCGCGGGCGGCGAACTGCCGCCGTCGGTACCGGCCTTGCGCGGGCACTCGATCGAGGTCCGCTTGTACGCCGAGGACCCGGCACACGACTGGCAACCGCAGAGCGGCACCGTGCACCGGATCGCCATCCCCTCGGTGACAACCGAGTTCGATGTCCTCGACCGGCCGGGTGTGCGCCTGGATACCGGTGTGGTGGACGGCTCGGTCGTCGGCGTGCATTACGACCCGATGCTCGCCAAGGTCATCTCCTACGCCGATACCCGCGCCGAGGCGGCCCGCCTGCTGGCAACGGCCTTGCACCGCGCCAAGATTCACGGCCTGGTCACCAACCGGGACCTGCTGGTGCGGGTGCTGCGGCACCAGGCTTTCCTCGCGGGTGACACCGACACGGCGTTCTTCGCCACCCACGGATTGGACACGCTCTGCGCGCCGTTGGTCTCCGAGACCGATGAGGCGCTGTCCATCGTGGCCGTCGCGCTGGCGGATGCGGCGGCCAATCGGCGCGCGGCCCGGGTCGGCGGCGGCCTGCCCGCGGGCTGGCGGAATCTGCCGTCGCAGTCGCAACGCAAGTCCTACGAGAGTCGCACCACCGGAACACACGACATCGGCTACCTCTTCACCCGCACCGGTGTGACGGTGGACGGTCACGAAGGTCTCGAACTCGTCGAGTCGGCTCCGGATCGCGTGGTACTCGCGGTACCGGGTGAACGTGGCCTCGTGCGTAGGCATTTCGCCGTCGCGCGCTACGGCGACCTGGTGTACGTCGACTCGTCGCTGGGCCCGGTCGGCGTGCGCAGGCTGCCCCGCTTCAGCGACCCGGCCGATCAGGTGGCCACCGGCTCACTGCTAGCCCCAATGCCAGGCAGCGTGATTCGCCTCGGCGCCGAGGTCGGCAGCCCGGTCGAACAGGGCCAGCCCATTCTGTGGCTGGAAGCCATGAAGATGGAGCACACCATCTCCGCCCCGGCCGCGGGCGTGCTGAGCGCCCTCAATGTCACCGTCGGCCAGCAGGTCGACATGGGTGCCGTACTCGCTGTGGTCGATCCAGTCAACGAAGACAACCAGGAGAAGTAATGAGCTTCATCGAGACCGAAGAGCAGAAGGCGTTACGGGCGGCGGTGGCGGCCCTCGCCACGAAGTACAACTACCGCGACTACGTGCTGCCGAAGGCGCGCAAGAACGAGCCGCTCTCCGAATTGTGGGACAAGGCAGGCGAACTCGGCTTCCTCGGCGTGAATCTGCCGGAGGAGTACGGCGGCGGTGGCGCGGGCATGTACGAGCTGGCGCTGGTGATGGAGGAGCTGTCCGCGCAGGGTGCGGGTCTGCTGCTCATGGTGGTCTCTCCGGCCATCTGCGGCACCATCATCAGCAAGTACGGCACCGACGCGCAGAAGCAGGAATGGCTGACCAAGCTCGCCGACGGCAGCGGCAAGATGGTCTTCGGCATCACCGAACCGGATGCCGGGTCGAACTCGCATCAGATCACCACCACCGCGCGCCGCGACGGCGACGACTGGATCCTCAACGGCCGCAAGATCTTCATCTCCGGCGTGGACCAGGCCGAGGCCGTGTTGATCGTGTCCCGCACCGAGGACCACAAGACCGGAAAGCTCGAGCCCGCGCTGTTCATCGTGCCGACCGATGCCGAGGGCTTCCACAAGACGCCCCAGGAAATGGACATCATCGAGCCGGACCACCAGTTCACGCTGTTCCTCGATGACGTGCGGCTACCCGCCACCGCGCTGGTCGGCAAGGAAAACGCGGCGCTGATGCAGCTTTTCGCGGGCCTCAACCCGGAGCGAATCATGGGTGCGGCGATGGCCGTCGGCATGGGCCGTTACGCGATCGAGCGCGCCGTCGAATACGCCAAGCAACGCACCGTGTGGAAGACGGCCATCGGTGCGCACCAGGGTATTTCGCATCCGCTGGCGCAGGTGAAGATCGAGCTGGAACTGGCCAAGCTGATGATGCAGAAGGCCGCCAACCTCTACGACGCGGGCGACGAGATGGGTGCCGCCGAGGCCGCGAACATGGCGAAATACGCTGCGGCGGAAGCCAGTATCAAGGCGCTCGACCAGGCGATCCAAACGCACGGCGGCGCGGGCCTGACCAAGGAATACGGTCTGGCCGCCATGCTGGCCGCCGCCCGCATCGGTCGCATCGCACCGGTCAGCCGCGAAATGATCCTGAACTTCGTCGCCCAGTACTCGCTGGGCCTGCCGAAGTCCTACTGACACCGTCGCCCCGACCGAGCACGTGGTCCAGGCGCACCCGGGGACCCACCGGGCAGCGTCGGACGGCGCGGAATCCACAGAAGGAGGCTCGATGACCGAGACATCCACCGAACCGTACGTCCGCTACGACGTCCGCGACGGTTTCGCGACGCTCACGCTCGATTCGCCGCACAACCGCAACGCGCTGTCCTCGAAGCTGGTCACCGAACTGCTCCATGGTCTGGACGACGCGGCGGCCGACCCCGCGGTGCGCGGGATCGTGCTCGCGCACACCGGCAACACCTTCTGCGCGGGCGCCGATCTCAGCGAAGCCGGCAATGCCGACCCGGCCGTGGCGGCCGACGAACGCACCCGGGTGATGATCGGCATGCTGCGCAGGCTGGTCGAGACCCCTAAGCCGGTGCTCGCGCAGATCGACGGCAATGTCCGCGCCGGTGGCATGGGCATCGTCGCCGCCTGCGACATCGTGGTGGCCGGACCCGCGAGCAGCTTCGCCCTCACCGAGGTGCGAATCGGCATGGCGCCGTTCATGATTTCGCTGACCCTGCTGTCTCGGCTCAGTGCCCGAGCGGCGAGCAGGTACTACCTGACCGGCGAGAAGTTCGGCGCCGAGGTCGCCGAGCGGATCGGGTTGATCACCGTCACCGCCGACGACCCGGTGCAAGAGGTGGCACGGCTCACCGGCGAGCTGCGCAAGGGCTCCCCGCAGGGCCTTGCAGAGGCCAAGCGTCTGGTCAACGCGGCCGTCCTGGCGGAGTTCGACAGCTGCGCCGAGGAACTCGCTACCCGTTCGGCGAGCTTCTTCGGTACCCCCGAGGTGCACGAAGGCATGATGGCCTTCCTGCAGCGGCGTCCACCGAGCTGGGCAGAATAGCGCTGTGACTGCTCTGACGACTCGTGCCGCCAGCGTCTTCCGCTTTGGCACGCAAGATCGACAGGAACTGGCCCCAGCCCGCATCGGCGATACTCCGATTCGATCCGGTCTTGGCTGCGATCCAGTTGAAGCCGCCAACATCCTCGAGGTGAACTGATGGCGACACCCCACGAACCCAAGCAGGATCGCAGTCGCGCGACCCGGCAGCGCCTGCTCGAGGCGACCATCGACTGCCTTGCCGAAAAGGGCTGGGCCGCCGCGACGGTCGCGGTGGTCGCGGAACGGGCTGGGGTGTCGCGTGGCGCGGCCCAGCATCACTTCCCGACCCGGGAAGAGCTGATCACCGCCGCACTGGAGTACATGTTCGACACCAGGACCGACCAGGCCAAGGTGGAGGCCGAGACCGTCGCCGCGGTCGCCGACGGCGTCGGCCGCACCGAGGCAGTGGTCGCCGGGCTTGTCGAGTCCTACACCAGCCCACTGTTCAAAGCGGCCCTGCAGGTGTGGACCCACGCCGCGGCCGACCCGGCACTGCGCGAACACATCGTCCCGCTGGAAGCGAAATTCGGTCGCGTCTCCCATCGACGCGCGGTGGCGGCGTTGGGTGTCGACGACAGCGACCCGCTCGCCCACCATCTCGTTCAGGCGACCCTCGACCTGGCCCGCGGCCTCGGTCTCGCGGATATCCTCACCGATGACTCCGCCCGCCGCAAGGAAATCGTCCAGCAGTGGGCGGCCACCCTGCACGCCGCCCTGAACGCACCCCGCTGATCATCCAACTCGGCGACTGCCGGGGGCATCGCCCGCTAGCACATGCGCTGTGCCTGGAGGTGCCCCTGATCGATCGCGTACGACGAGGCTCCGATCATGGCACCGATGAGTCCTACGATGATCGCTCCGGGGACCGCGCCGACGATGAAGAAGGGCAGGCCCACGATTCCGCCGATGGTGGCGCCGAGTAACCCGCCCAACGCTGTCCTGAGTCCGATGGTGTCGCCGGGCGGTAGGCATAGCTGTATAAAGGTCACCTGCGGCGGCTGTTCGGATGCCGCGGCGATCGGTTCGGGCGATGCCGTCGGTGCGGCTGCCGCGGTGGAGGCGAATCCGATGGTAAGTGCGATTGCTACCACTGCGCCTGCGATGGTGACGGCTAGTTTCCTGAAGGTTCTCAACTGCATTCCTGATTGTTGTGCGCGTGCCCTTATGGTGGCGGCAAGCCTCGACTCCCCGACTGGAGCCGTCACGCGCGAGATCATCATCGCTGGAAAGTTGCGATACCCAAAGAGATCGGGATTGCGAAGCTGCGAAGGGACTCGGGCTCGGGTCCGAATCCAACTCCCGATGTCACACTCGCGTGGGCCGCGTCGTCCTCTCAGGGAACCACCGACGGACCGTTCCTCGAGGTCGCGGGCCCGCGGCCGGAGACCATGGCGGGTGCCGCCGCGGTGCTGGCAGGTCGGAGGGGCGGCCCGGCTCAGATCCAGGAGTCGAGCGACCTGGCGAACCCGGACCGCGCGCAGTTCGAAAACGGCGGACTGCTGCCCGGGCGCACGCCACGCTGGGCGGACTCACCTTCGCCGAGTGGGTCGAAGCGACAATTCGCCCGGTGACTCAGCACCGGGCGAATTGTGTTCCGCTGGAATCGCGTTCTAGTGTGACGCGGTCAGGTCATACAACGTGACCCCGTCCACCTGGGTCGCGGTGAAGTTCGCCTGCACCCACTGCGCGATCTGCGCGCTTGTCGAGGTGCTGGAAGGACCGGGACCGCGGTTGTTGCCGCCGATGAAGTAGTGGATCTTTCCTTCGGTCACATACTGTTTGAACTGATCCAGAGTAGGTGAGGGGTCGCTGCCGTTGAAGCCGCCGACCGGCATGACCGGCAGTTCGGTGGCCAGTTGGAATCCGGCCGCACTGTTCGAGCCCACCGCTGCGGCGGTCCAAGTGTAGTCGGTGCCGTTGCGTTCCAGCAGCGCCACCACCTGATCGCTGGGGTGGGACGCCCCGAGCAGTCCACCGCTCGGACCACCCATCATTCCTCTTTGACCTGGGCCGCCGGGACCGTTTGCGCCGCCACCTGGCTGTGCGCCCGGTGCGCCACCCGGCGGCATGCCAGGTACGCCATTGGGATTGGCCGCCGGTCCACGGCCACCGGCGGTCGGCCGACCACCATTGCCGGGAACCTGATTGTTGGACTGCGAGTTTCGTCCATCCGGCATGCCGCCGGGTCCGACCGGCCCGGCATCGCCGCCGCCCGGTGGCCGATGACCCCACATGCGGGTGTTCGGACCCGCGGACGGAATCGCGCCCGCATGTCCCGTCGCGATGGTGTCGATGGAGTAGGCGACCGGGCCGGCCAGCCCGACGAACGCGACGGCCACGGCGGAGACCAGCGACAGCTTCCGCGGCGCTGGGAACACCACCGCGAGGGTCGCGATCACGCCGACAACCAGCACCGTCCACCGCAACCACGGCAGGAAACTCGTGCTGCGCGACAACAACATCCATGCCGTCGCCGTGGTAAGCCCTACCGCGAGCGCCAGCATCAACCGCACCCACAGCCGCTGTCGATCCCGCCACAGCAGCACCGCGCCCGCGCCGACCAGTGCGCTGACGGCGGGGGCCAAAGCCACCGTGTAGTACTGGTGGAAGATGCCCGCCATGAAGCTGAAGGTCAGCCCGGTGACCAGCAGCCAGCCACCCCACAGGATCAGCGCGGCGCGCTGGCCGTCGGTGCGGGCGGCCTTGCCGCGCAACAGAAATCCGGCGATCAACGCCACCAGCGCGGCCGGGATCAGCCAAGCGATCTGATCGCCCTGCGTGGGTTCGAACATTCGGGTGATACCGGGGCTGCCCCACATGCTGCCGCCCCCGGCCGGAAGGCCACCTCCGCCGCCGCCCCCGACGCTGCCTCGCTCATTACCGTTCAACCGGCCGAGACCGTTGTAGCCGAACGTCAGCTCCAGGATCGAATTATGTTGCGAGCCACCGACCCACGGCCGCGACGACGCCGGCCACAACTCCACGGTGAGCAGCCACCACCCGGCCGCCACGATCATCGCCAGGCCCGCTGCGAGCAACTGCAGGATTCGCTTGCCCAGCTTCGGCGGTCCTGCGATCAGATACGTCAGCGCCAGCGCGGGCACCACCAGCAGCACCTGCAATTGCTTGGTGAGGAATCCGAACCCGATGAGCGCGCCGGTGAGCACCAGCCATCGGGTGCGGCCGTCTTCCACGGCCCGCGTCATCGCCCAGGCCGCGGCGACCATCACGAACACCAGTAGCGCATCGGGGTTGTTGAACCGGAACATCAGCGCCGCAACCGGAGTCACCGCAAGCGCAAACCCGGCCAGCAGACCCGCCGCCGGGCCGAACGGCCTGCGCACCGTTGCCCACACCAATGCCACCGTGGCCACCCCGAGCAGCACCTCCGGCACCAGGATGCTCCAGCTGTTGAGCCCGAACGCCCGCACCGATAGCTCCATCAACCACAGCGAGGCCGGTGGTTTGTCGACGGTGATCGAGTTCGCCGCATCCGACGACCCGAAGAAGAACGCCTCCCACGACTTCGAACCCGCCTGCACCGCGGCCGAATAGAACGCATTAGCCCAGCCGCTGGAGCTGAGATTACACAGGTAGGCAACCGCCGTGCCGATTAGCAGAGCGGCCAATCCGGGGTATTCCCAGCGTATTTCACGTTTGCGTGACTGATCGGGCAACGTTGTGGTCGGCGGCGTTGTGGTCGGCGGCGTTGTGGTCATCGTCGTTATCATCGACGACCTCCCTCGGTGCTGCTGGCCGCATGGTCGGTGCCGCGCGGATTGCGGAAAACCCAACGCAGACCGACGAATCGGATCAGCGTCGCGATCAGGTTCGCCATCACCAGCACGAAGAGCTCGAGATGAATCTCGGCTTGGGGCGCCGCCCAGTGGTGTAGTGCGAAGAGTGATCCGCTGGTCAGTGCCAAGCCGATACCGAAGATCACCAAGCCCTGGAACTGGTGCGACACGGCGCCGCGCGACCCACGGACCCCGAAAGTGAACGCGCGGTTGGCCGCCGTATTGCCCACTGCGGTGATCAGCAGCGCGAGGAAGTTCGCGGGCTGTGCATCGATAAGTGGTTGCAGCACAAGGTAAAGCGCGAGATAGGCGAGGGTACTCAAAACCCCGACGATCATGAACCGCACCAGCTGCCCGACCATCCCGAGCGGTACGCCCGGCACCAGCGGCTCCCGCCCGATCGCCTGCCGCAACTCCTCCAGTGGCAGTGCGCCGGTGGCCAGCGCGCGGGCGAGCCGCCCGATGCCGAGCAGGTCCTTGCGCGCGGTATCGACGATATCGACGCGACTGTCCGGGTCATCGATCCAGTCGACCGGCACCTCGTGAATACGCAGCCCGGCCCGCTCCGCGAGCACGAGCAGCTCGGTATCGAAGAACCACTCACCGTCGAGCACCAGCGGCAGCAGTCTGCGCGCCACCTCGGTGCGCATCGCCTTGAAACCGCACTGCGCATCCGAAAAGTGCGCCTGCAGTGAGGCTTTCAGCAACAGATTGTAGCAGCGGGAGATGATCTCCCGCTTCGGTCCGCGCACCACCCGCGACGACGCGCTCAACCGGGTGCCGATCGCCAGATCGGAATGCCCGGTGATCAGCGGAGCCACCAAGGGCAGCAACGCATTCAGATCGGTGGACAGATCGACGTCCATGTAGGCGACCACCTGGGCGTCGGAGTGCTCCCACACCGCACGCAGCGCCCGGCCACGCCCCTTGGCGTCCAGGTGCACTACTCGCACATCGGCGAGCTCGTCGGCGAGTAGCCGCGCGACCTGCATGGTGTCGTCGGTGCTGGCGTTGTCGGCGATGGTGATGCGCGCCGGAAACGGAAACCCGTCGCGCAGGTACTCGTGTAGCCGACGCACGCAGACACCGAGGTCGGTTTCCTCGTTGTAGACGGGGATCACCACGTCGAGCACGGGCGTGATCACCGCATCGGTCGATTCCGCCCGGTGCGTGGCGGTCGCGGTTTCGGTCATAATGACAACCTTCGACAACCGCGCTGGTGTGCGGCTGGGTCCCAGCTGTGAGGTTGCTGGGGACCGCGCCCACCGAAACCGCTACCGGATCCGGCGAATCCGCAAAACCGTGTCCGTACGGTGCCCGACCTGCCCCTCGGGGCTGGTGAGCTCACGCTCGACTTCGTCCGCGGTCTCGACCTGCCAGGCATCCAGGTCCAGACCGAGCTCGTCGATGACCTCCGGCATGGTCGGAAAGTGTACGTCGATGTGCGGGTGCTCGACGAACGACGGCCATCCCGCGTGACTCGCGATCAGCAACACCCCGCCCGGCGCCACGGCTGCCGCGGCCTGTCGCAGTACCGTGGCCCGCTCGTCCGCCTGCTCGATCGGTGAGTGGAAGAACTGCGCCGAAACCAGATCGAACAATCCGCTGGGAAACGACTGTGTGAGATCGTGTTCCGCCCACACGATGCGTTCCCCGACGCCCGCCTCCCGCGCGTGCGCGGCGGCCCGTTGCAAGGCGGTCGCGGAGACATCGATCGCGGTGACCCGCCATCCCCGCCCGGCCAGCCAGATGGCGTCGCCGCCTTCCCCGCAACCGAGGTCCAGCGCGCTGCCCGGCGTCAGCTCGGCGGCTTCTCGCACCAGCAGCGCGTTGGGGTTGCCGGTCCAGACTTGGTCGCGTTCTCGATAGAACTCCTCCCAGAACTGCTGGGTGGCGCTGGATTCGGAGGTCTCGGTCATGTGTCGTGCTCCTGTCGCGGTCGCGGGTGGGGTCGGCCACCGTCTTCGAATAATCGCCGGGCGCGGCAAGGGCAGGCCAGTTTTCTTGCTGTTTCGGCAATGAAAGCCGCACGGTCTTCCTCGTCCATTGAGGAGCCGCAGCACCTCTGGGAGCTGCCCTTCATCGAGGCGTGCGTGGTGTCGCCGCGATCCTGCGCAACCTCGGCCGGCCGCAGCACCTCTGGGAGCTGCCCTTCATTGAGGCGGCTCGATCGCGTGGATGTGGCAGGTGACGTGGTCGTCGGCGCCGCAGTGGCCGTGGTCCACAGCGTAGAGGTTGGTGCCGGCGCGGAGCTGTTCGAGGAGCTGATGGGCCTTGTAGCGCAACGGTTCACGCGGGTGGAGACGCGGCGCACGGCGCGGGCGTTGGCGTCGGGTCTGGTGTCGGAACTGACCGCGCCCGCGTCAACCTGAACCTCGACGGACCCGATCTCGGCAAGCGCACCTGGGAAGACTTCCTGGCCGAGCAGCTCTGCTGATCGTCGATTCGTCGGCTTTCGCGCCGGTCAACGCGAACCCGACGGTCACCAGCCGGGAAGCACCCATCTAGTAGTTTCAGGCGCCGATGGCGCGGGCCAAGTGGGGCCAGGAATCGTGTAGGTCTGTTTCGAACTGACCCCAGGTGTGCGAGCCCGCGGGGCGATCGACGTGAATTGCGGACAAGCCGAGGTCGGCGAGCCTGGCTGCGAAGGCGGAGGTGCATGAGCTCGCGATCGCCTCGACGGGCGGGAAAGGTAGTCCGCCCCGGTCGATCGCGCCGGGAATGCCGGAAGCGGCCGACAGGTAGATGGTTTTCCCGGCAAGGCCGGCCGCGTTGGCGAATGCGTCGTGCGCGCGCCACATATCTGAACCAGGTGTGCCCCACATGTTCACCGGGTTCCCGCCGCCTCGCTCGACCACGGCGCTGACGAAGGCCACCCCGAGGGGATCAGAGGCCCATGGGCACCCGCTGTAGGCCGCCACCGCGTCGTAGAGATCGGGAGCCTGGATAGCAAGGTCGAGTGCTGAACCCGCGCTCATCGATACCCCGGCGATGGCGTTGCGTCCCGTCGTGCCGAGCCGCGCGTCGATGACTGCCGGGAGTTCCTGCGTGAGATAGGTCTGCCACCGATTACGGCCGAGCGCCGGGTCAGCGGCGATCCAGTCGGTGTACATGCTGTAGCCGCCGCCGACCGGCATCACCACGTTGACGTGCTTGTCGGCGAAGAACTCTCGGACGTCTGTGTCGTCCCACCACGAGATGCCGTCCTGACCACCACCCGCACCCGTCAACAGATATAGCGTGGGCGCCGGGCCACCGCCCGCAGCCCGAATAACCCTGTTCATCACCACCCGATCCATCGCGGGCGAGTAGACATCCACCTTCGACGCGGCCCCGCCGAGAAGCTCCTCGCCGACCACATCCGCGCCTGACGGGACGGCCATGGCGGGAGAGGCGGACAGGCCGGATACAGCCACCGAGACCGCAATCGTGCTCAGGAGCGCGGCCAAATGCTTTGCAGCCGTCATAATTCCGTTATACCGCCCGAATCTTTACGCCTCTCATCCAGGCGTGCCACTGCAGCTTAGATACGAAAGACCATTACCTTCAATAGATCTGGTGCAGGACGTGATGGCCTCGTATCGTCGAACCGCCACCACTTCCGCTGGCGCAGCCCTGCCGCCAGGCGCGTTCGGTGGTGATAGACGTTGCTGCTCAACAGCTTCCATTCCGAATCCGCGATGCCGTCCGCGCCGGGATGAGCCGACCGCTGCGCTGCAGATGGCGTCGCCGCCTTCCCTGCAACCGAGGTCCAGCGCGCTGCCCGGCGTCAGCTCGGCGGCTTCCCGCACCAGCAGCGGGTTGGGGTTGCCGGTCCAGACTTGGTCGCGTTCTCGATAGAACTCCTCCCAGAACTGCTGGGTGGCGCTGGATTCGGAGGTCTCGGTCATGTGTCGTGCTCCTGTCGCGGTCGCGGGTGGGGTCGGCCACCGTCTTCGAATGATCGCCGGGCGCGGCAAGGGCAGGCCAGTTTTCTTGCTGTTTCGGCAACTGGCCGCGCACCGTTGTCACACTTTGTCCGCGCGCGGCATCATCTAGCGGTACGTGGATGTCACCGGCCTCCCCGACGACGCCGATCTTCGGCGCGGGCTGGTGGAGTGGTTGAACACGGCCGCCGACGCGCTGGGAGCGATATTTCCAGCTGCTATCGGTGATCAATGGCTAGCTCTCCCCGGAAAGCCTTGCGCCGGTGCTGGATTGGACAGCCGAAGCCGTGCTCGCGCGGACACCAGAGGCTGCCGTCTGAGCATTGTGCGGCGGCAACGGTATCCGGGTGTGCGACTCGGATCGGTGCTCGAGTTGTTCGGCGTAGCGTACGGTCGGGGGAACGGGACCGTTCAGGTCTCCAATCAAAGGACCACGATGTCCGATAAATCTCCGCGCAGTGGCATGTCGAAGAAGTCCGGGAAGTCTCTCAAGGAAAAGCGAGCGGAGAAGAAGGCCAAGTCGGCGGGGGATGCGGCCACCGAGACCACCTTCCTGCCCAAGAAGCGCTGACACCCGGCGACTTCGTGGCCGCCTAGTCGAAGGTGACCGCTACCTGGTCGGTTAGCGGCACCGGTTGGCAGGCCATGGATGTCCGAGATGGAGTAAGTGGTTGGTACGGTCGATTTCGTGACGCAACGCGGCCGGGACCCAGACGAGGCGCCACCCAAGCGCGTCGATGCTCGCACCGAGCGGTGGCGCGAGCATCGCAGGAAGGTCCGCGGCGAGTTCGTCGATGCGGCGTTCCGTGCCCTGGACAAGTTCGGTCCCGAGGTCAGCATGGGCGATATCGCCAAGGAGGCGGGTGCGGCGAAACCCAAGCTGTATCGGCATTTCGAGGACAAGACCGATCTCTACAACGCCATCGTCGACCGGGTTCGCGACCTGCTCTGGGAACGAGTCATCGCCAGCTTCGACCTGACGAACGACTCGGCGCGTGAACTGATTCGCCGCGGCGCCGCCGAGTACGTGCTCGTGGTGACTGAGCATCCGAATGTCTTCCGCTTCATGCTGCACAGTCACTTCACCCAGCAGGCCCACGAGTCCGAGCGCGCGCTGCAATCCGCTCGCCAATCGGCCAAGCGGGCGGCCGATCTGATCGCCGGACTGCTGGAGGACACTTCGGTGGAGGTGGCCAGCGTCGAGCTGGTCAACTACTCGATCTTCGGCGCCGTCGCCTCGGCGACGGATTGGTGGCTCGGCGCGAATCGCGTGCAGGCGAACGCCATGCCGATCGAAAAGTTCGTGGCTTATCTGGCCGAGATCATCTCCGCACTGGCAGAGGCCAATGCCCGCCTCAACGGCATCGTCATCGACGCGGATCTACCACTGCACCGTGCTTTTTCGGCCGCCGCATCCACGTGAACCACGCTGTTCTGGTTGAGCCGCATCATCGAGGACCGACCCACCGGCCACCCCTGGATTCCAGCGTTCGCCGGTGCGGGGGCGGGCTCCTGTCCTACGAGTGGTTCAAGCGCCAGAGGGGGGAGACCGGGCCGTGGCCCGCGCCGAGGTCATACGCCGCGGCGAGGCAGCGGTAGGTCCATTCCTTGGCGAAGTCGACCGCGTCCGGGACCGAGTAGCCATTGGCGAGAGCGCAGGCGATGGCCGCGGCCAGGGTGTCGCCGCCGCCGTGGTCATTGCCAGTGCTGATGCGGGGCGCGGTGTATTCCAGGAACTGGTCGCCGTCGAAAAGTAGGTCGGTGCTGTATTCCGAGGCGCGCAGATGTCCGCCCTTGACGATCGCCCACTGCGCCCCGAGTGCGTGCAGAGCTTCGGCGGCGCGGCGCGCGGAATCGTCGTCGGTCACGGTGATACCAGTGATCAGTCGGACCTCGTCGAGGTTCGGTGTCACCACCGTCGCGAGCGGAATGAGCGTGTGCCGCACCGCATCCAGCGCCTCCTCATGCAGCAGCGGGTCGCCGTGCATGGACGCCGCCACCGGGTCGACCACCAGCGGGATCGTCCCATCGCGCCCGATGCCCACCTCGCGGCAGACCTCCGCGACGGATTCGATGATGGCGGTCGAGGCCAGCATGCCGGTCTTGGTCGCGCCGATCCCGATATCCCCGACCACCGAGCGCACCTGATCGGCCACGATCCGCGGCGGAATCTCATGGAAGTCGCTGACACCCACCGAGTTCTGGACGGTCACCGCCGTCACCGCGACGCACGCGTGTACCCCGCACAGCGCCATGGTGCGCGAGTCGGCCTGAATCCCGGCACCGCCGCCGGAGTCCGTCCCGGCGATGGTGAGTACCCGAACCGGGGTCTGTCCCTCGGTCGGCAGTGGCAACAATTTCACACCCCAGACCCTACGGCCTTCCTCCCCCGCTCGTCGGGGGCCGGTGTGCTGTCGTAAATGAAGACCATCGCGCGCCTGGACACCATGGTGACGGTGGTCGACGCGTCCACGTTCCTCACCGAGGTCGCGCGCGGCAGGCGCTAGCCGAACGGAATCTGCAAGCGGGAGAAGGGGATGCGCGCACCATCGCCGACCTGCTGGTGGATCAGGTGGAATTCGACCTGGCCGAGGTGCTCGGCACCGGCCGCTACAACCCGGTGGTGGCCGCCGAGGCCGAAGGATGGGATGATGGCCCGCGACCCACGCACCCGAAGTCGGGGCGTGGATCGCGGCCGGGCCGATCGGGATGCTCAGCTCAGCTTGGCGAAGAACTCCCGGATATCGCCGACCAGCACGTCGGTCGCCTCGTGTGCGGCATAGTGCCCCGCCGCGTCATTGGCGCCGCCCTGCCCGGTGCTGACGTCGTAGGAGTTCCAGCTGACGATATTGCTGTGATCGCGCTCGGCGAACCGGCGGATCGACTGGAAATCGCCCTTGAACATCGCCAGCGCGGTCGGCGCCGTGGTCGGATCGGTCGGCTGCTGCGTGGCGTGCGCGTCCTCGTAGTAGAACCGGATGGAGGAGCCCGCGGTGCCGGTCAGCCAGTAGATGGCCACATTGCCGATCACGAAATCCGCGTCCAGGCCCTCGCCGAACAGCTGCGCGTTCCAGCCGAGCAGGCCGACCGGCGAATCGCTCAGCGCGAAGGCCAGGGTCTGCGGCTGCTGGCTGTGCAGGGTGTTGAACGCCATCTTGTTGTCGTGGAACCACTGCAGGTGCGCCAGGCCGGCCATGTCCTGCTCGGACATGCCCTCAAACTCGGAGGGATCACCGGTCGGGAACGAAAACAGCTGGGTGACATGGACCCCCACGACATGGTCCGGATCGATGCGGCCGATTTCGGGCGAGATCATCGAGCCGCCGTCGTTGCCGATGGCGCCATAGCGCTCGTAACCCAACCGGCTCATCAGCTCCACCCACGCCTTGGCGGTGCGGTCGCGGCCCCAGCCGGTGCTGCGGGTCGGTCCGGAGAAACCGAAGCCGGGCAGAGACGGTATGACCAGATGGAAGGCTGGTGTGTCCGCCGACTCGGGCTCGGTCAGCGGCGCGATGACGTCCAGGTATTCGAGGATCGAGCCCGGCCAGCCGTGGCTGAGGACCGCCGGCATGGCATCGGCGCGCGGGGACTTGATGTGCAGGAAGTGGATGTCCTCGCCCTCGATCTCGGTGACGAACTGCGGGTAGGAGTTCAGCTTCGCCTCCAGCGCCCGCCAATCGAAATCCTCCAGCCAGTACTCGGCGAGGGCGCGCACTCGCTCGTTCGGCACGCCGTAGGCGTCGGCGACGCCGGCCAGCTCATTCGGCCAGATCGCCCGGCGCAGCCGGCTGGCCAGGTCGTCGAGCTGGGCCTGCGGGACGTCGATGCTGAAGGGGCGGATGGCAGTCATGAGCTTCTCCCTTATGAAACGGAATGCTTCGTTCTGTTCGAACAGTATCAGAACGGATCATTCCGTTTCAAGTGTTAATCTGAAGTCATGTCGAAGACATCCGATGCTCCAGCTCCCAAGGCGCTGCCCGGCCGCAAGGCCCAGGCCGCTCGCAACGACGGCCTCATCCTGGAGGCCGCCCGCGCGGTGTTCCTTGCCGATCCCAACGCCCCCATTGCCGCCGTCGCCGAGCGCGCGGGAGTCGGGATCAGCGCGCTGTACCGCCGCTACCAGAGCAAGGAAGTGCTGCTGCGTACCCTCTGCTACGAGGGCTTACGCCGCTACAACGCGGAAGCCGATGCCGCACTGGAGGATTCGGACGGGTGGCGCGCGTTCGTCGGATTCCTGGAGCGGGTGGTCGACGCCGATGTGCACTCGCTGACGGTGCATCTGGCGGGCACCTTCACTCCGGACGAGACGATCCTGCCCGAGGTCACGCACTCGGCGGAGGTGAACGAGGAGCTGATCCGCCGCGCCCACGCCTCCGGTCGGCTGCGTTCCGAGGTCAAGACACAGGACGTCGGCCTGATCCTGGAAGCGTGCGCCGCCATCACAACCCCCGACCCGCAACGCACCGCCCAACTGCGCCGCCGCATGCTGGCGCTGCTCATCGACGGCCTGACGGTAAATGGCGATCTGCCGGGCCCGCCACCCCAGCCGGGCGAATTCGCCTGGCGCTGGCAGCCACGTCAGTGACCGATCACGCAAACACCGACGCTGCGACCGGGCCGCGCGACGCGCGTTTCGACGGTCAGTGGTTGCAGCGGGATCGGGCCGAGGTTTTCCACCGCGACCCGGCCGAGCTGGAAACCCGCCCGCGGCGCGCAGCGCTCGATGGCATGGCCGAGCAGCGCGGACGGTGGACCGGCATGCTGCGCGTCCGGGGACCAGGGGCCGCGGGTGAGTTCGGTCGAGACGAACCGATTCGGGTCCGCCGGATCCGGGAGGTAGAAGGCGTCGGCCACGTTTGCGACGCTACTCCGGCGATGCGGGCGGCCGGTCTAGACGAGTAAGTCCGAAGTCCTTGGTGGTTCTATCGACCATCTGCGACGTCACTGACCGGTCGATGTTGGCGTCGGTGCCCGACCGAAGATGTTCGTATCGACGAATCTTGACGTCGCTACCTTGGTTGCGATTCGCGGAAGAGCATGCCTCGCCCGGATCTCTGTGCCGAAAAGATCATCACAACTCTGGATCTGCCAGCAACACGACGCGGTCCGCTGCGACGTCGAACCCGAGCACAGGGTGCATGCCGTCACCGCCTTCGTTGGTCATGGACACCGGCTTGCCCAGCCGGCGGCCTATCGCGGACAGGAATCCGCACAGGATGTCGACCCCCACCTGTCCTTGTAGTTCGTAAAGGTTGACGTCGAAATAGATCACCGAGTCCGACCACGGTCGGAAAATCATCCGTACCCCTGGAACAGGCCAGACACACAGGTGGACCGTCTCCGCGTCAGCGGGGCGCGACAGAACCTCCGCGGCAGATGGCAGCGCGCACACAAGGTCGCCTTCCCGGTACTCCCACTCCCAGCCACTCGATCGGACCAGGTCGAACACCGCCTGCCAGTCCTCGACCGAGGCGCCCAACACCCACACATCCGGCAAGCCGCCCATCAGGTACGGGTCGAAGAAGTTCTTGACGTCGTTCCACAGCAGGTCTGGCACCATGCCATGCTGACCGATCGCCTCTGCGAAGGCAGCACAATTTCGTCGACGAGCCCTTTAGCGAACTGTCCCACGTGGGGCTGCTGTGCGCCGCCGATCTCCGCCGTCGCCTCAGGCACGCTCGATGACGTCATTTTTCACCGTCATCTTCACCCCTCACCCACCTCGTACGACGTCAGATTCCGCCGATAAGCGACGTCGGAATTCGCTGGCACAACCATCCTTGGCGCGCATAGGGGAAGGGCCTCGTTGACCGTTGTGTGACGAACGACATCGAGACCCTTCTCGCCGCACTGTAGGTGAAGATCGACGACGAGTTGGGAGGACCGCGATGGACGGGCAGGCCGCCGGTGCTGACCGACTCCGAGCTGGTGTGTGTCGCGGTGGCCCAGTCGCTGCTCGGGTTCACCTCCGAGGCCCACTGGCTGCGCTACGCCCGCAAGCACCTGAACGGAATCCTATTTGCCGCAGCAGTCCGGCTACAACAAGCGGCTGCGCGCGGCACTCGGCCTGGTCAAGCGGGTCATCCGAATGCTGGCGAAATCGAGCGACTTCTGGCTGGACGACTGCTGGATCGTGGACTCCACCCCGGTGCCGTGCGGGATGTCGCGACCCACGGTCAAAGCCTCCGACCTGGCTGGATGGACCGGATACGGCTACTGCGCCAGCCACTCCCGGTTCTTCTGGGGGCTACGCCTGTATCTGGTGTGCACCCCGTCTGGGATGCCGATCTTGTGGGCTTTTGGCCGACCCCAAGCTGGGCGAGCGCGAGGTACTGGCCGCGATGTTGGAGGTCGAAGCGGGGGTCGTGGCCGAGCACGAGAGCATCCTGCTGATCTCCGACAAAGGTTTCGCCAGCAAGGACTTCGAAAACTTGTTGGCCGACTACGAGATCACGCTGCTGCGGCCCTCCCGCAAGCGGGAGAAGGCGCGCTACGGCGAACCACTGCTCAAGAAGGTCCGGCAACTGATCGAGTCGGTCAACGACACCCTAATGAGATGTAGCGGGTCGGTCGATCGGGCAGACTCGCTACTGGTAGCGGCTGGTAGGTGAGCACTGATTGGCCCCGGACTTCGAGTCCTGCTTTGAGATCGTGCCCCTGCCGGTCGGCCGGGAGAAATGGATCGCTGATGGGATGTCGTGCCTGCCGCATGACGGCGTGAGCACCGATTCATTAGGTCGCCGACGTTCTCCCGCACGCTGCCGGATTTGGTGTCCGACAACGATGAAGAGGGAACAGCTGTGCTGCTGGTCGGTGATGACTGGGCCGAGGACCACCACGATGTCGAGCTGATGGATGAGGCCGGGAAACGGCTGGCCAAGGCTCGATTACCGGAAGGGATCGCCGGGATCACCCGGCTGCACGCCATGATCGGTGAACACCTCGGCGACGACGCCGATGCCGCGCGGGTACGGATCGGGATCGAAACCGATCGTGGCCCGTGGGTCGCGGCGTTGATCGCGGCCGGCTACACGTTGTACGCGGTGAACCCGTTGCAGGCGGCCCGGTTCCGGGAACGCCGCAGCGTTTCGGGTGCGAAGAGCGATGCCGCCGACGCGCATACCCTTGCCGACATGGTCCGTACCGACGCGCACCAGTTGCGTCCGGTCGCCGGGGACAGTCCCGCCGCAGAAGCGGTGAAAGTTGTTGCGCGAGCACATAAAACGTTGATCTGGGAACGCACCCGCCACACGCAGCGGTTACGGTACGCGTTGCGGGAGTACTTCCCCGCCGCTTTGGAAGCGTTCGACGACCTCGACGCTCCCGACGCCCTGGAGCTGCTCGGCAAGGCACCCGACCCGGCCGCCGCGGCGCGGTTGTCGCTCAACCAGATCCGGGCCGCGCTGAAGCGGGCCGGCCGCCGCGGCGACCTCGACGCTAGAGCCGCCCGTATCCAGGCAATCCTGCGCAGCGAGCAGCTGGGCCGCAACCAGGTCATCGCGGCGGCCTACGCGGCAGGGACCCGCGCCGCGGTCGCGGTCCTGGCCACCCTCGACGAGCAGGTGAAAGTCCTGCAAGGGGAGGTCGAGGCCCATTTTGGCCGGCACCCGGCCGCTGAGATCATCTTGTCCCAGCCAGGACTGGGCAAGATCCTCGGCGCCCGGGTGCTCGCCGAGTTCGGGGACGACCCCACCCGCTACGCCAGCGCCAAGGCCCGCAAGAACTATGCCGCGACCAGCCCCATCACCCGCGCCTCGGGGAAAATGAAGGTCGTCGCGGCCCGGTTCGTGCACCAGGACCGGCTCGTCGACGCGCTGATGGCCCAAGCATTCAGTGCGCTCAACGTATCGCCGGGAGCCCGCGCCTACTACGACAAGCAACGCGCCCGCGGCCTAGCCCACCGTGCCGCCCTGCGTCAGGTCGCCAACCGGCTCGTGGGCATCCTCCACGGCTGCCTCAAATCCGGAACCCTCTACAACGAGACCACCGCCTGGACACACCACACCCAAGATCAACAAGCCGCAGCTTGACAAGCTAAGCCCTGGGATGTCTCAAAGGCCAGCTCGACCTCGAAGACCACGGCGGACGCAGCTACGCGGGCGTCGCCATCCGCGTCGCCCAACGCGTCCTCGCTATGGCGGCCGCGATCTGGCACGACCTCACCGGAGCTCCGGTCACCCGGTCCCTGATCGCCTACGACCTGGACTTACTCGTCCTAGGCCCGGCCGAAGGCAAGGGCCACATTGTGGCCGCCGAAACCGAACGAGTTGTTGAGCGCGTAGTCGATCCGTTGCTCGCGGGGCGCGCCCGCGACAATGTCGAGATCGATGTCCAGATCCCGATGGTCGAGATTCAGTGTGGGCGGGACGATCTGGTCGCGCAAGGTCAGCAGGGTCAGGATCGATTCGAGCGCGCCGACGGCTCCGATCGAATGTCCCAGTGCGGATTTCGGCGCGTAGACCGAGGCTTCCGGCACCACGGCCGCGATCGCATTGGCCTCCGAAGCATCGCCGATGGACGTCGAGGTGGCATGGGCGTTGACGTGCTGAATATCCGAAACCTGTAGTCCAGCAGTGCTTATCGCCTTGCGCATGGCCCGCGCGGCGCCGATGCCTCCCGGATCCGACGCCACGATGTGGTAGGCGTCGGAGGTGATTCCCGCGCCGAGTACCCGGCCGTGGATCTGCGCGCCGCGGGCCCTGGCATGCCGCTCGGATTCGAGCACCATCAGTGCGCCCGCCTCGCCGAAGACGAAGCCGTCGCGGTCCCGATCGAACGGCCGTGACGCCCGCTCCGGTTCGTCATTGCGCGTGCTCATCGCGCGCATCATCGCGAAACTCGCGATCGGCACCGCGTGAATGTGGCCCTCCACCCCGCCCGCGACGACCACGTCGGCCTCACCGGTGGTGATCAGTCGCCAGGCGTGCGCGATCGCCTCGGAGCCGGACGAACACGCCGACACCGGCGCGAAAATGCCTGCCTGCGCACCGATTTCGAGGCCGACGGTTGCGGCGGGTCCATTCGGCATCACCATCGGCACCGACATCGGTGACACCTTCCGGTAGCCGCCCTCGCGCATCGCGTCGACGGCATTGATCAGCGCATCGCCGCCGCCGAGGCCGGTGCCGATCGCGACGGCCAGTCGTTGCTTGTCGACCGCGGGCTCGCCCGCATTGCGCCAGACCTGGCGGCCCAGTACCAGCGCCATCTGCTCGACATAGGACAACCGTCGCTGCTCGATCCGCGTCAACTGCGCACTGGGTTGCGACTTCAGCTTGCCGCCGATCCGCACCGGCAGGTCGTACTCGGTGACGAAATCGTCCTCGAGGATCCCGATGCCGGTGTGTCCGAGTAGCAGTTCGGACCAGGTCGCGTCTATATCGTCGGCGAGCGAGGTGGTCGCGGCATAGGCGGTGACCACGACAGCGTCGCGTGCGGCACCGGAAGTTTCTGAAGCGATTGTTACAGTCACGGTGTCATGAATACCTGTACCACTCGCTACAGTCAACCCATGGCCCGCCCACTCGACCACGTCAAACGCGCCGAACTCCTGGCCAGCATCGTGCAATACATCGCCGATCACGGTCTCGCGGACCTGTCGTTGCGTCCGCTCGCCGCCGAACTCGGCACCAGCTCGCGCATGTTGATCTACTACTTCGAGACCAAGGAAGAGATGCTCGTGCAGGCGCTCACCACTCAGCGCCCGGATATCGCGGCGCTGTTCGCGGACGTCTGCGACGCGGCCGCGTTGCGGCAGCGAGTGGGCGACTTCTTCACCTCGAGCCTGTCGGGCGCCGGCGCCACCAGCGTGCGAGTTCTACTGCAGGTCTTGGGCGCCGCGTGCGCGCCGCACAGCCCGTACGCCACGTACGCGAATACGGCGATCGCGACCTTCGTCGCCGCGCTCGCCGACGCCATGCGCCGCATCGAATCGATCGATGATCCGGAAGTGGTTGCGACACTGCTGATCTCGGGATTGCGCGGGGTGATCCAGGATCGCCTGATCACCGGCGACGTCGAACGCACCAACCGCGCCGCCTGCCGACTGATCGAGCAGACCGTGCGCTAGCGGTCGTCGATCTCGATCCGTCCCGGTGCGGATGGCGCGTGGAATCCGAGCTGGTCTGTCGTTGACGCCCAGCGCTCGTCGAGCGGGCGGGTCGCGCAGCAGCACGAAACCGTGTGAGCCGCACACCTGATGTCGGGTGTGCGGCTCACACGGTTGCGTGATCGCAGCGGTGTATCAAGTTATGCGAGCGCTATGGCGGTGCACAGTCCCGCGACCGCGATGGCCTGCAGCGCAACCCGCACGTTGATGCCGACCAAGCGCTGCGGATGATGGATTCGATATCGGAATTGGTTGCAGTCCAACCCAGTTCGCGGTGCGCCAGGGTGCTGTCGCTGACCAATCGAGGCGGCTCCGGGACCGCGGCGCGGTGCTCGACCGGAACGTCGCGTCCCGTCACGCGCGTGATGGCGTCGATCAATTCCTTGACGCTCGTGCCCACGCCGCTGCCGATGTTGTAGCGCAGGCAAACACCCGGATCGGGCATTCGGGCGATTGCGGCAGCGAAAGCGCCTGCGGCATCGGCGATATGCACATAGTCGCGGACCGCGCTGCCATCGCCGTTTACGGCCAGTGCGGGGCTGTCACCGGCGACGGCCGAGAGGGCGCGGGGGAGGATACGGCTGCTGTCCAGATCGTGCCCGCCCGCAATATTGAACAGGCGCAGCACCACTGCGGCGAGTTTGCCTGCGCGAGCCTGCGATTCGATGGCCAACTCGGCGGCCTGCTTACTCGCGGCATATGGGTGGGGAGGGTCCTCGCGCAGATCTTCTGCCATCGGCTGCCGGTCAGGGGTCCCGTAAATCGAGGCGGTGGAGGCGAAAACCATTGCGCGGACCCCCGCCGATTCCATGGCCCGCAGCAACGCGACTGTTCCTCCGGTGTTGACATCGAAGTAGCGCAACGGATTCACCAAAGACTCCCGCACCCGTGTGATACCGGCGAGATGGCACACCACATCGATGTCCTGCACAGCCGCGCGCAACGAGCTCGGGTCGAGGAGATCGGCGGTGCGCGCCGGCAGGCCGGTCGGAACCTGCGAACGGTTGTTGTGGACAAGTCCGACGACGTCGTATCCGCAGCGGCGCAACGCCTCGACGACCGCGCCACCCAGATAGCCGTTGGTACCTGTGACGAGTGCTCGCACCGCCATCCCCACTCGCACAGCTCGTTTTGGAGCTTAAGTTTCCACGGACTTGTGAATCCGGATGTGGCTGAGAGTCGCCCTATCTCGGGTCAGCGACGTGCTCCCGACCGCGACTGGGGTGGGAGCACGCCGCTGCAATCGCATGCGCCGATCAGGCCGCCTGCTGTTTCCTAGGAGACGACAGGCAGGTACACCGCGTTGCCGTGGTCGGCGAACTCGGCCGACTTCTCGGCCATGCCTGCCTCCAGTGCTTCGGTCTCCGAAAGCCCTTGGCGCGCAGCGTATTCCCGAACATCGGCCGAGATGCGCATCGAGCAGAACTTCGGGCCGCACATGGAGCAGAAGTGGGCGGTCTTGGCGGGCTCGGCGGGCATGGTTTCGTCGTGGTACTCGCGGGCCGTGTCCGGATCCAGTGAGAGTGCGAATTGGTCGCGCCAGCGGAATTCGAAACGGGCCTTGGACAATTCGTTGTCGCGGTCCTGGGCGTGCGGGTGGCCCTTGGCGAGGTCGGCAGCGTGGGCGGCGATCTTGTAGGTGATCACGCCGACCTTGACGTCGTCGCGGTTGGGCAGGCCCAGGTGCTCCTTGGGGGTGACGTAGCAGAGCATGGCGGTGCCCGCTTGGGCGATGATCGCGGCGCCGATGGCCGAGGTGATGTGGTCGTAGGCGGGCGCGATATCAGTGGCGAGCGGGCCGAGGGTGTAGAACGGCGCTTCCTCGCACAGTTCCTCTTCGAGCCGCACGTTTTCCACGATCTTGTGCATCGGCACGTGGCCGGGGCCTTCGATCATCACCTGCACGCCATGGGATTTCGCGATCTTCGTCAGTTCGCCGAGGGTGCGCAGCTCGGCGAACTGCGCCTCGTCGTTGGCGTCGGCGATGGAGCCGGGACGCAGGCCGTCACCGAGGGAGAAGGTCACGTCGTACTTCGCCAGGATCTCGCAGAGTTCGGCAAAGTTGGTGTACAGGAACGATTCCCGGTGATGCGCCAGACACCACGCCGCCATGATGGAACCGCCGCGCGAGACGATTCCGGTGACCCGTTTGGCGGTCAGCGGCACGTATCGCAGCAGCACGCCTGCGTGCACGGTCATGTAGTCGACACCCTGCTCACACTGCTCGATCACGGTGTCGCGGTAGATCTCCCAGGTGAGCGCGGTCGGATCGCCGTTCACCTTTTCCAGCGCCTGGTAGATCGGCACGGTGCCGACCGGGACGGGGGAGTTGCGCAGGATCCACTCGCGGGTCTCGTGAATGTTCTTGCCGGTGGACAGATCCATGATGGTGTCCGCGCCCCAGCGGGTGGCCCACACCATCTTCTCGACTTCCTCTGCGATGGAAGAGGATACGGCCGAGTTGCCGATATTCGCGTTGATCTTCACCAGGAACTTCTTGCCGATGATGGTCGGCTCGAGTTCGGGGTGCTTGTGGTTGGCGGGGATCACCGCGCGGCCCGCCGCCACCTCGTCACGCACCAGGTCCGGTGTCACGCCCTCGCGGGCCGCGATGAAGCGCATCTCGGGGGTGATGATGCCCTGCCGCGCCCAGGAGAGCTGGGTCGGTGGCCCGTCGACCTCCGGCTTGGTCCAGCCGTCGCGCAGTTTCGGCAGACCGGACTCGACGTCTATGGTCGCGGCATCATCGGTGTACGGGCCCGAGGTGTCGTAGACGTCGAAATGCTCGCCATTTGTCAGATTGACCCGACGCACCGGAATGCGCAGGTCATCGACCTCTTGATAGTGCTTGGTGCTGCCCTCGATAGGACCCGTGGTGACGGAATCGACGGTTGTGCCCATGATGGTCTTCCTCCCTACGCCGGCATTACCCGGTCAGGTTCATACGGTCGACAGCCCTGACGCCACGAATGGCTAGCTGTCCTCTCAGCCCGCTGGTGCGAGCCCCCGTCGGTGGTATGAAATCTTCCCGGACGACCATACCCGCACACTCCAACCGCCCGATGATCGGACGAACCTCCAAGTCGGTGCAGCTGACGGCCGGTCCGCGACCGGTAGATTCACGACGTGAAATTCACCCTGGAAGTGGATCTGGAAACCCTGCCGGATGGCGTGGACAACGCCGCCCGCGCCGACGAACTCGCCCGCATCCTGCGCTACTGGGCCGGAGCCGTGAAGCACTACGAACTAACCGACGGCGACGGCTCAGCCATCTACAACTCCGCCTACCGCGAAGTGGGCGCCTGGCGAATCGGCTGAGCGCATCGACTCACGGGCGGCCGAACTCGCCCTCCATCACGCCTGTGGTGAAGGCTTCCCACTCACCGGGCGGAGCCATCAATACATCGACGGCCTACCCTCGCCTACCGTGTGAGCAGCTGTTTCTCGGTCCGTGATCGAGCGTCGGAGCAACGGGCAGCGGCGGCACCCTCTGCGCAATCGGGCGCCGCCCACTCCAGCCGAGGTCGCGATCAGGCGGTCGTGCCGTCGTAGGCGTCGCGCATCGCCGCCACGTCGATCTTCTTCATACCGAGCATGGCGGTCACCGCACGGTTCACGGCTTCGCGGTCGTCGCCGCTCAACAGCTGATCGGCCTCCGCGGGCCAGATCTGCCACGGCACGCCGTATTTGTCGTTGAGCCAACCACATTCGATTTCTTGACCGCCGTCGGCGGTCAACGCCAACCACAATCGGTCGACCTCTTCCTGGCTATCGCAATTGACCAGTAGCGACATGGCATGGGTGTAGTGATAATCGCCGCCACCGTTGATGGCGGTGAACTTCTGGCCGTTGAGCTCGAAGTCGACGAGCATGGTGGTCCCGGCCTCCCGCGGACCTGCCTCGCCGTAGGGCACGACGTTGATGATCTTCGAGTCCTCGAACAGCGAACAGTAGAATTCGGCCGCCTCTTCAGCTTGGGTGTCGTACCAGAGGTTCGTAACGATCTTCTGCATGGTGGTCCTTCCGATCGGGTGTTTATGCCTGCACCAGTGCAGACTGCCCGGAATACGGGAATTCATCGCAATAGAAGCTCGTCCCCGACCGGTCCGGTTCCGGTCGGGGACGAGGTCGTCGCGCGGCCCAATAGGCCGCTGCCCGAACTCAGGCGTTGTGGTTGGGCCAGATGCGACCACGCACCTCGCCCAGGCCGATGCGCTGCACGTCGGGGCCAGGTGCGGACGCGGTGATGATCACCTCGTCGTCGTCCTCCAGAAAAGTGTGTCTCTGTCCGTTGATTGCGATGGGTTCCGTTCCACCCCAGGATAATTCGATGAACGAGCCGCGCTGATCCGGCTCCGGTCCAGAGATGGTGCCCGACGCGTAGAGATCGCCGGTGCGAGTGGCGGCGCCGTTCGCGGTCAGATGGGCGAGCATCTGCGCCGGTGACCAATACATGCGTGCATAGGGCGGGTGCGAGACCACCTGGCCGTTCCAGCTCACCGCCAGGTTGATGTCGAGTCCCCACGGCTGCTCCCCCCGCAGATAGGGCAGCGGCTCCGGGGATTGCTCCGGTATCGGCAGCCGGGCGGCGTCCAGAGCCGCCAACGGGGTGATCCAGGCCGAGAGCGAGGTCGCGAAGGACTTGCCGAGGAACGGCCCGAGCGGCTGATACTCCCACGCCTGGATGTCGCGCGCGGACCAGTCGTTGACCAGGGCGACGCCGAAGACGTGCTCGGCGAAGTCATCGGTGCCGATCGACGTGCCTAGTTCGGAGCCGACGCCGACCACGAAGCCGAGTTCGGCCTCGATATCGAGCTGGCGGGTCGGGCCGAAATCCGGTGTGCCCGAATCGGTTCTACGCTGTCCGCAAGGCCGCACGATTTCGGTGCCGGACACCACGACGGTGCCGGACCTGCCGTGGTAGCCGACCGGCAGATGCCGCCAATTCGATAGCAGCGGTTCGGAATCCGGGCGGAACAGGCGACCCAGGTTGGTAGCGTGATCGATGCTGGCATAGAAGTCGACATAGTCCGCAACCTGCACCGGCAGTGTCAATGTCACATCCGACAGCAGATGCACTGCCTCGGTCGGGATTTCGGTGTTGGAAAGGGTGCGCAGCCGGTCGCGCACTTCGCGCCAGCGTCGCGGCCCCTGCGCCATGAAGGCATTGAGGCTGGGCTGAACGAACACCGGATCATCCAGTGCCACAGCCAGATCGATGACCGAGTTGGCAAGTCGAGCGCCGACGCGGTAGTCCGCCGATGCGGTCGCGAACACGCCGTAGGGCAGATTGTCGTGGCCGAAAAGGGAATCGGCGGGTACCTCGATGCGCCTTTTCATACCGGACCCCGGCCGGACCAGGTCCAGGCGTAGCCGGGATCCTCGCAGGCGAGCGCGCCCTCGCCGAGTTCCAGCGGCCGGAAGGTGTCCACCATGACGGCCAGTTCATCGAAGAACTCCAGGCCGATGCTGCGCTCGTAGGCGCCGGGCTGCGGGCCGTGCGCGTAGCCGCCCGGGTGCACCGATACCGAGCCCTGGCCGATCCCGGAACCCCTGCGCGCCTCGTAGTTTCCGCCGCAGTAGAACATGATCTCGTCGGAGTCGACATTGGAGTGGTAGTAGGGCACCGGGATCGAGAGGGGGTGATAGTCGACCTTGCGCGGCACGAAATTGCAGACCACGAAGTTGATGCCCTCGAATGCCTGATGCGCGGGCGGCGGTTGGTGCACACGCCCGGTGATCGGCTCGAAGTCGGCGATATTGAAGGTGAGCGGGTATAGGCAGCCATCCCAGCCGACTACATCGAACGGGTGGGTCGCGTACACCATTTTGGTGCCGACGACTCGGCTGCCCGCCCGGTGCTTCACCAGCACCTCGATATCGGTTCCCGTTGCGGTCGACAGCTCGACTGGGCCGTGTAGATCCCGCTCGCAGTACGGCGAATGTTCCAGCAGCTGACCGAATTTCGACAGATAGCGTTTCGGTGGCGTGATGTGGCTGGACGCCTCGATCACGTACGCGCGCAGCGGTTCGGGTCCGCTCGGTAGCCAGCGGTGCGTGGTCGCTCTGGGGATGAGTACCTGGTCGCCCTGCCGTGCGGGCACCGCACCGAAGACCGTTTCCACCACCGCGGCACCGGATTCCACGTAGACCAGCTCGTCGCCGATGGCATTGCGATACAGCGGCGACCCACCCTTGGCCACCACGTAGGAGATCCGGACATCGGCATTGCCGAGCAGCAACCGTCGGCCGGTGACGGGGTCGGTCTCCGCCGGGGTATCGCCGGGGAACAAATCATGCAGCCGCAGATGTCGATGTCGCAGTGGATGATTCGGCGTGGTCGATTGGTCGGGCAAGTTCCATACGGTCGAATCGACGATCGCGGGCGGTAACCCGCGGTGATAGAGCAACGAGGAATCGCCGGAGAAGCCCTCCTCGCCCATCAGCTCCTCGTAGTAGAGCTGACCCTGCTTGTCGCGATGTTGGGTGTGCCGCTTCGGCGGCACCGATCCCACCTGTCGATAGAACGCCATGCCCGTATCTCCCGCCAGTTCGCTGGTCGGATTTGTTGATCTCCATCGTAGTGATCGGCACTCCACCGCGGTGGGAAAATGCGGCCGTGCGGCGCTAATTCTGTCGGGAAAATGCGGGGTTGCATGATATTTTGTCGAGAGAAAGGCCCTTGTGGCCGAATAATTATTGGCGCGACGCCGTGATCGGGCGTTGCGCAGCGCGGGGCCGAGCCGTTGAAGGCGTGGGTGCCGCTGAATATCAGTCGGTGAATTCGACGATTACGGGGGCGTGGTCGCTGGCGCCCTTGCCTTTTCGTTCCTCGCGGTCGACCGTCGCATCCTTGGCGCGGGAGGCGAGGGTGGGGGTGGCGAGGATGAAATCGATACGCATGCCTTCTTTTCGGGGGAAGCGCAGTTGGGTGTAGTCCCAGTAGGTGTAGACGCCGGGGCCGGGGGCGAAGGGGCGCATGACGTCGGCGAAGCCGGTGTCGACGATGGCGTTGAAGGCGTCGCGTTCCGGCTGGGAGGTGTGGGTTTTGTCGGCGAAGAATTCGACGGACCAGACGTCGTCGTCGGTGGGGGCGATATTCCAGTCGCCGACGAGGGCGATCTGGGCCTCGGGGTCGTCGGCGAGCCAGCGGGCGCCGTTATCGCGCAGGGCGGCAAGCCATTCCAGTTTGTAGGCGTAGTGTGGGTCGGCCAGAGTGCGGCCGTTCGGGACATACAGGCTCCAGACGCGCATACCGCCGCAGGTCGCGCCGAGCGCGCGGGATTCCACGACCGGCGTGCTGATCAGCGACTCACCGGCGTCCTTGTCGAAACCGGGCTGGCCGGGGAACGCGAGTTCCACGTTCTCCAAGCCGACCCGAGAGGCGATCGCCACGCCGTTCCACTGGTTCAAGCCGACATGGGCGACCTCGTAACCGAGTTCGTCGAAGCGCTCGAACGGGAACTGGTCGTCGCGGCACTTGGTTTCCTGCATCGCGAGCACATCGATATCCTGGCGGTCGAGGAATTCCGCGACCCGGTCGAGGCGGGAGCGGATCGAATTGACGTTCCAGGTCGCGAGACGCACGGATGCCTTCCTCAGCAGTGGGGTATAGCTCTGTTCTACCGGAACTCGGCGGGTTCAGCGAGGGCCCACCGGCGCGGTGTACCGGTAGGTGTGGTGTTCGACGAAGCCCAACTCGCGATAGAGCGCGATGGCTCCGGTGTTGGTGGACTCCACCTGAAGGTAGGAGTGGGTCGCACCGCGATCGTGGCCCCAGCGGATCAGCTCGGCGCACAGCAGGGTACCGAGCCCGTGCCTGCGATGCGCGGCTCCCACCGCCACACAGGTGAGCCCCACCCAACGTCGGCCGTCCGGCGCGGTGGTCAACGCACCGCGCCCGATCGCTATCGGCTGCGGTAGGCCGAGGGAGGCGAAGCCCACCTCGCCGTCGTGCACGGCGGTGAGGACCTCGAGTACCGGCACCGGCGCGGAAACATCCTGTGTCGCAAAGTCTTCGCCCTCGTAGCGGTGCATCGTCAGCCAAGCGGCGTCGGGCGCCGACACGACACGTACCATCGAAGGGCCCGGTGGCAGCACGAAATTATCGATATCGATGGCCATCATTTTGGTCTGCCGCCAGGTCTGCCAGCCGGGCGGAACGGGAGCGAGCCGGTCGGGCAGCGCCACCTGTAGTGGCAGCCCGTGCGCGGTGTACCACTCGCCGATCCGACGCAGAGTGTCCGCGCCGGGAGCTGCGGGCTCATCCGAACTCCCCAGTGGTACAGCGGAATTGGCGCGTGCGGTGTATCCGAGCCCGGCGCGCACCATCCAGCCGTCGATCCACGTGTGCTCGATCCCCGGCCAGCCGTTGGCCGCCGCGGCTTCCAACGCCCGGATCTCCTTGGTGCGAATCGGCCTCGGCCCCAACGCTTTCAGCGCCACGACCCGATCCGCGGCGACCGCAACGATCCGCCCGTTCGCGGACCGCACCGTCGGCGGATCCAGCGAGAGGAGCTCGCCGATCACATCGGTCAGCGATTGTGGATAACCGGCGGGCAGCCGATACCGCAGCACGACGCGGCGGCCGAGCGGAACATCCGGCAGCGCGGCGTCAGTCGTCATGCCCGAACGGATCGGCAATCGTGCCCGGAATCCAGCTCTCGCCCGGCTTGCCCCAGCCATTATGCTTGATCGCCTTCTTCGCCGCGCGCGCATTGCGCCCGACCAGCACGTCGACGTAGAGGAACCCGTCGAGATGGCCGACCTCGTGCTGCAGCATGCGCGCGAAGAAGCCCTTGCCCTCGATATCGACCGGCTTGCCGTGCTCATCGGTGCCGGTGACTCGTGCCCACTCGGCCCGGCCGGTAGGGAACTGCTCGCCGGGCACCGACAGGCAGCCCTCTTCATCGTCGTCCGGGTCCGGCATCCCCTCGGGGATTTCCGAGGTCTCCAACACAGGATTGATCACCGCGCCCTTGCGTCGGGTCGGCTTGCCGTCCGAGCCGATGTCCGGGCAGTCGTAGATGAACAGCCGCAGCGGCACGCCCACCTGGTTGGCGGCCAACCCGACGCCGTTGGCGGCATCCAGGGTCTCGTACATGTCCGCGATCAGCTCGACGAGCTCCTCCGGTGTCTGGGTAACCCGTTCAGTCGGGTTGTGCAGAACGGGGTCGCCGACGATCACGATGGGGAGGACTGCCATAGGGCCAATTATTGCGGGCGGGCCGGATCGCGGGTCGTGAGGGTGCGTTCACCCCTATGACACGCGTTACCAGGTAGTAGCGAACACGCCGTAACGAAGATGCGGCAATCCCAGGGGCCCGTGGTTCAATAATCCGCGACGTACAAGCATCATTTTTCGTCTGGTGGTTACTCGGCGAGGGAGCAAGATGGACGGCGCAGCGGCACGGAATCTGTCCGCGATCCAGGACAGCCCTTCTGCGAGCGAAGAGGTCACGGAAGAGATTTCGACACAGACCGACAACGATGGCAGCGACGGTCTCACCCGTCGCGAGCACGACATTCTGGCCTTCGAGCGGCAGTGGTGGAAGTACGCAGGAGCCAAGGAAGAGGCCATTCGTGAACTGTTCGGCATGTCGCCGACCAGGTACTACCAGGTTCTGAACGCGGTGGTGGACCGGCAGGAGGCGCTGGCCGCCGACCCGATGCTGGTGAAGCGACTGCGCAGGCTGCGGGCGAGCAGGCAGAAGGCCAGGGCTGCGCGGCGGCTCGGCTTCCAGGTATGACCCGTTGCTGTGAATTGAGACTAGGGTCGAGCAGGTGAGCTACCCGAATCCCACCTCCGGCGGACCGCCGTTGCGAGCGCTGGCGATGGTGTTGATCGCGCTGGCGATTGTTTTCGCGGGCCTCGGTGCGATGTCGTTGTCGAACTCCGACTCCGATACCTCGGGCGCGAGCGGATCGGATACCGCCACCGCGACGCTCGTGCCGCCGGTGACCTCCGCGGTCGTGACCAGCACGGTGGCGGCCACGACGACACCGAGCAGCACGACGCCGAGCACCACCACACCGACGACCACCGCTCCCGCGGCGAATCATGCGGTGCCAGTGCGGGTTCTGAACAACAGTCTCGTCGTCGGTTTGGCGGCACGCACCGCCGGTCAACTCACCGCCGACGGCTGGACGATCTCGGAAGTCGGTAACTATCCGGGCGAGAATGTCGCGAAAACGACTGTGTTCTATGGAAGTACGCCCGGCGAGCGGGAAGCGGCCACGGCGATCGCCGAGGAACTCGGCGCCACCGCGGTGCCGCGCAGTACCGGAACCGGTGACTCGGGTTCGGGTGTGACCGTCGTCGTGACGGGTAACTGACGACTGAGGCCCGTCGCGACACGGCCCGGTCACTCCCGCGACGCGGCGGGCGTGGCATCATCTTGTCCGGTAACGAACGTGTCTACCCAGCTTTACTCGTAAACTCGGTACTAGTAAAGGAGTTCCCCGATGGCCCCGTCCACAACTCGTCGCCCGTCCTGGCGGACTGTGACCCCGGTGCTTGCGGTCGCGGTCTTCGGCCTCGCTGCCTGCTCCAACAGCCAGAAGTCGAGTGAAGTCAAGGGAACCACACCCCCGGTGTGGACCGGTTCGGCCGCTCCTGGCGGCGGATCCGGTACCGCTAATTCCGGCGTGAAGGTCGAGCTGAAGGACGCCTCGGGCGCCGTCATCGGCTCCGCGAACTTCGTGAAGGATGGCAACCACCTGCAGCTCACCGTCGAGGCCAACGGCCTGCGGCCCGGCTTCCACGGTCTGCACATCCACCAGGCCGGCAAGTGCGAGGCCAACTCGGTCGCGCCCGCCGGCGGCCCGGCCGGCAACTTCCTCTCGGCCGGCGGCCACCTGCAGCTGGGCAGCGCGAACACCCACCCGGCCAGCGGTGACCTGACCTCGCTGGAGGTGCGCGGCGACGGTTCGGCCAAGCTCGTCACCACCACCGACGCGGTGACCCTGGACGACATCAAGGGCAAGGCCCTGATTATCCACTCCGACGCCGACAACTTCGCCAATATCCCCAACCGTTATGTCCGCGCCGACGGCGTTGCCGGCCCGGACGAGATGACGATGGCAACCGGCGACGCGGGCAGCCGCGTCGCCTGCGGCGTCATCCAGTAGGAACAGTGCCAATATGGCCGGGGCAGGAATCGAGCGGGTTCGCTTCGACGGTTCGCCCCGGCCGACCATCGGTGTCGAATGGGAGATTGCACTAGTCGACAAGGTGACCCGCGATTTGTCGAATACGGCTGCGGCCGTGTTCGATTCGGTCGGTGATCTGCGTGCCCACGATGGCACCCCGCAGGTGACCAAGGAATTGCTGCGCAACACCGTCGAGTTGGTGACCGGCGTGCACAACACCGTCGGCGAGGCGGTCGACGATTTGAGCGGCACCATGGGTGCCGTGCGCCGTGCCGCCGATCCGCTCGGCGTCGATCTGTTCTGTGCGGGCACGCACCCCTTCGCGCAATGGTCGGCCCAGCAACTCACCCGTTCGCCGCACTACGACGAGTTGATCGAACGCACGCAGTGGTGGGGCCGCCAGATGATGATCTGGGGCGTGCACGTGCACGTCGGAGTTTCGCACCGGGACAAAGTCTTTCCGATCCTGAACTCGATGCTGCTGACGTATCCGCATCTGCTCGCGCTCTCCTCTTCCTCGCCGATGTGGGCGGGCTCCGATACCGGCTACGCCAGCAATCGGACGCTGATGTTCCAGCAGCTGCCGACCGCGGGTCTGCCGTTCCAGTTCGAAAGCTGGACGCAGTTCGAGCATTTCGTGCACGACCAGATGAAGACCGGGGTGTTCGAACAACTCGGCGGCATGCACTGGGACATCCGGCCCGCACCGAAGTGGGGCACCATCGAGGTACGGATCTGCGACGGCGTCTCGACTCGCACGGAGCTGGCGGCGATGGCGGCGTTCATCCACTGCCTGATCGTCGATCTCGATCAGCGGATCGAAAACGGCGAGCTGCTGCCGACCCTGCCACCGTGGCATGTGCAGGAGAACAAGTGGCGGGCCGCCCGCTACGGGCTGGACGCGATCGTCATCGTGGACGCCGACAGTAATGAGCGATTGGTCACCGACGATCTGACGGATCTGCTGAATCGGTTGGAGCCGACGGCCAAACGATTGGGATGCGCGGACGAGCTGAGACTGGTCGCCGAGATCCCGGAGCGTGGTGCGTCCTATCAGCGGCAACGAAAAGTCGCCGCGGGCGCGCAGGGCGATCTGATCGCGGTGGTGGACTCGCTGGTCAAAGAGTTGGACCAGTAACGCATTACACCGTTTCGGTCGACTGCCGTTCAGTTGGCAAGCGGGTTGGCGTTCACCCCCCGTTTACTATGGTCGACGTGCTTGTCGAAGACCCGGGTTCCAGAGTCGGAATTGTGTCAATGCGGATGCGCGTACCGCATGCTCGGGTGGGGGTGACGGCTGCTGTCGCTGCTGTGCCGATCTTGCTGATCGCCCTACAGATCGTGGCCGCCGGACAGGGTTTCGAGGGCCCGCTGGAGAGCCTCCTGGACGACTATGTCGGCGCCCCCAAATCCATGTCGGTGCCATGGGCGGGGCTGGTGCTGGCACTGGTCGGCATTTCGATGCGCCGGCGAATCATCGCGATCGGCGCGGCCGTCGCCATCGACGCAGTGTGTGCGGGCGCGCGGCTGCTGGCCGGAGATTCGGTGACAGTGGGCACCGGCCCGGTGATTGCGCTCACCGGGCTGGCGTTGCTGGCATGGCTGCGCTGGAGCGGCACCGAGCGGCGCAACGCGCTGCATGCCGCCGCGCTGGGTGCGTTGCTCATCCTCGCCACCAAGTTCGGTGATGTCTGGCTGCATATCACCGTGGTCGCGAGGCCGACGTCGTACGACGAGTACGTCATGCTCGCCGACCATGCCCTCGGTGACCCGTCCTGGGTGATGGGGCGCGTCGTCGACGCGCTCGGACCCGCGGTTTACGCAGTGCTGCACTGGGTTTACATCGAGTTGCCGGTTGCCGCGATCGTGGTCGCGGTGTGGCAGCTGCGCCGGGTGGTCACGACCGGGCAGTGGCCGGCGCACTTCCTGGTGCGGACCTTTCTGGCGCTCGGGCTGCTCGGCCCGATCGTCTATGTGATCTTCCCGGTGGTGGGTCCGATGTTCGCCTTCGGCCAAGACGGCAACGGGTTGCAGGTCGGAAGTTTCTGGCCGGCTGCGCTGCCGCCGATCGACCGCAATCCGGCGCTGCTGCCGTTCGACGCCTTCACCCCGCGCAACTGCATGCCATCGATGCACACGGCCTGGGCGCTGTCGGTGTTCCTGCACACCCGTCGCGATACCGACGGCAGTCCCGCACCGGGCTGGCTGCGCTGGGGCGGCACGTTCTGGCTCCTCGCCACACTGACCGCGACCCTCGGCTTCGGCTACCACTACGGCGCCGATCTGGTCGCGGGCGCGGTGCTCTGCCTGACCGTCGAGTCCACGCTGCGCGAACCCGAGCGCGGCTGGGGACTTTTCCGCGTCCGGCTGGTCGCCCTCGGCGTCGCCATCCTCGCCACACTGCTGCTCGCCTACCGCTGCCTGGCCGTCTCGATGGCCGAATACCCGGTTCTGGCAGGCACAGTGGTGCTCGCGCTACTGGCCGCCATAGCGGCGGCCTTCCACGCCACCTGGTTCGCCATGCGTCCCGAATTCGTTGTCACGCAACTGGAGACGGCCGATCGCTGACCCAGGCCACTCAGTCGATGTCGTCGCCGAGTTCGTTGACCCGGAATAGGCTGTCGCGGTTGCGCTGCTCGCGGTAGGCGGTGCAGCCGATCAGGTGCGCCATGACCGGGGCGGTGAGCAGAGTGAACAGGCCGACCAGGACAAGCAGCCAGGACATTGCTCGGTGGGCTGCCATTCGGCCGGACGCTCGAAGGAGGCGATCAGCAGTCGCTCCAGCCGCCGGGTGGTCCGATAGAATGCCTTGCTCCACACGCGCGCAACGACATACAGCGTGAGCAGGCTGGTGATCACCGACCCGGCCATCAGCACCCAGGCTGGGCGATGCGGGTAAATGATACGCGGAGCCTGGGTTTCGGTCGCCCGGACGAGTATGGCGCCGGCCATATCGTTGCGGATCGGCTATAGGTCCGCAAATTTGTCGTCTTCGGTGCGGTCGTCCGGCTGCGGACGGCTGCGCGGCCGGAAGCGGTGCAGCGCGGCCAACCCGACGGCCGAGCAGATCGTGATCGCGAGCGCGGTTTCACCAGGTATCGAGGTGCTGGCGGCACCGACGGGGGGCGGCCAGCCGTTGTGCTGGCGTGGCACCGCGGTAATGATCGAGGGCAGGTAGAGCGCCGCGATCGCGAGCACGCCGCTCGGCGCGTAGCGGGGACGGGCCGTGCCGCAACAATAACCGGCCGTCAGTGCGAGGGCACCGCTGCCGATCGCGAGCATGCTGCGGCTGTCGTTCGTGGCGGTGACGATGGCGTACACCGAGAGCCCGGCGATCAGCATGATCGCGAACCACAGCGCGGGCAGCCGGACGCCGATGAACAGCCCGATGGCGGTCAGCGCGATCACCGCGAGCACACTCCAGCCGGGTCGCGGGGCGTAGCCGAGCGCATCGGCGACGGGCACCAGGCTCGCCGCGAGATACACGCCGGCACCGTCCCGGCCGGGCAGCAGCATGGCCGCGGCCGTGGCGGCGAGCGCCGTCGCCGCCACCGCGAGTCCGATATCCACCGCGTGACTGACATCGGGCGCGTCCTGGTATTGGCGGGCCAGCCATTCGGTGACGACGAGAACCACCAGGGCGAGCACCGTGGCCGCGAGGATCGGCGTCACGGGCAGTTCGATGGCCATCCGCGGCGCGCGCCGCTGCGTGGGCCGCGACCGGTTGCCGCAGGTGCTGATGAGCAGGAAACAGAACGCCGCGGCGATGAGCCATCGCGGCGGTGTCGCCAGCACGGCGTACGGGTCTTGATCGGCGATGTCCAGTAGCTCGGCGAGGTCGCCGAAGACGAAGAAGGCCGCGCCGCCCAGTGCGAATCCGGCCGCGGGGCCAGGCCTGCGCAGCACGGCGGCGCCCAGTGCGCCAAGCAGGACGCCAGCGCAGACCGAGTCCAGATAGTTCTGCGTGGTGAGCATGTCGGGCGAGGAAACATGGCGTCCGGCAAAGTGATTGACGAACATGCCGAGCGCACCGCCCATGGCCGTCGCCCAGCCCGCCACCGGCCGGGTGAACGTGGTCACGAGCACCGCCACCGCGACCGCGACGATCACGCCGATCGCCGCGCCGCGCGGCACGCTGTCGACGAGGCTGGCCACCTGATACGGCGTGCTCTGGCCGGTCCAGGCGAAGGTGATCGGCAATACCAGCGCCACACCAGCGACCGCGGCCCCCAGAAGGGCCGAGACCGCGTCGAACGCATCGCCAATCCTCCGCACGTTGCGAACATACCTGCGCGGACCGGCCGAACCTGTGATTGGCATCACTTCGCCGTGCATGTCGAAGCCATTGGAAGGCCAGGAAAACGCCAATTACAGTGAGTTTGTTTTGCTATAGATCGATGCGTCAACCGCGGCTGTCGGCGTACCGGCGCAGCGACTCGACCTGGTCGGGATTTAGCGACGGCCGCACCGCTGCCCTGGCCGCCGCGACATCCGCCGCGGTGACATCGGCGGCGTCCATATCCCGGCGCATCGCGGCGAGCGCGGCCTCGCGCAACATGGCGGCGCAGTCGGCCGCGGAGTACCCGTCCAGGTCGGCGGCGAGCGCGGTGAGGTCGACATCATCGGCCAGCGGCACCGATCGGCCCGCGGTGCGCAGGATGGCCAACCGGGCAGCGGCGTCCGGCGGCGGCACGAACACCAGCCGCTCCAGCCGCCCGGGGCGCAAGAGCGCGGGATCGACGAGCTCCGGCCGGTTCGTCGCGCCGAGCACCACCACATCACGCAGCGGCTCCACCCCGTCGAGTTCGGTGAGCAGCGCAGCGACCACCCGATCCCCGACACCGGAATCGCTGCCCTGGCCGCGCCGCGGCGCCAGCGCGTCCACCTCATCCAGGAAGATCAGCGAAGGCGCGGAATCGCGTGCGCGCTGGAACAATTCGCGCACCGCGCGCTCGGATGCGCCGACCCACTTGTCCATCAGCTCGGCGCCCTTCACCGCGTGCACGCTGAGCTGGCCGGTGCCCGCCAGCGCGCGTACCAGGAAGGTCTTGCCGCAGCCGGGCGGACCGTACAGCAGCACACCGCGCGGCGGATCAACGCCCAAGCGGGCGAACGAATCCGGATGACGCAGCGGCCAGAGCACGGTCTCGGTCAGTGCCTGTTTGGTCTCGACCATGTCGCCGACGTCGTCCAGGCCCAGGCTGCCGATGGCGAGTTCCTCCATCCCGGAACGCGACAGCGGGCGGATCACCTCGAGTGCGCCGAGCAGATCCGCCTGGGTGAGCTCGGGATCCGAATGTTGTTTGCTGGCACGCGATGCCGCGCGCAGCGCCGCCTCCCGGCACAGTGCCGCCAGGTCGGACACCACGAAACCCGGTGTCCTTGCCGCGATTTCGTCCAGCTCGAGTTCCTGGGTCGGGACCTTGCGCAGTAGCTGCTCTAGCAGTGCCTTGCGCACCGCGGCGGTCGGCAGCGCCAGGGTGAGTTCGCGATCACACAGATCGGGCGCGCGCACCCGCGTGTCGATTCCGGCAGGATGGGCCGTGGTCGCGAGGAATGCCACACAGGTCTCGGCCACCGCCGCGCGTAGCTGGTCCAGGATGAGCGTGGCCACCGGTTCGGCCTGTGCGGGCAGCAGTGCGTCGATATCGGTGATGAGCAGGATCCCGCCCTGTCCGGAACCGACCTCGGCCACCGCCGCGGCGACCTCGCGCAGTCGGGTGCCGCTCTCGGCTGCCCCGATGGTCGGACCGTCCAGCTCGACAAGGCGGCGCGGCGCCGTCACCGCGCGCGCGAGCGTGGCCTTGCCCACCCCGGCGGGGCCGGTGATGAGCACGCCGAGACGTGGTGTGGCGCCGAGGGTTTTCAGCAGCTCCGGCTCGTCGAGCGCGAGGCTGAGCCATTCGGTGAGTTTCGCGGCCTGCCCGTGCGCACCTGCCAGATCCTCCACCGCGATCACGGTCGCCTCGGCCGTGGCGGTGCGCCGGCCGGATCCGGCGCCGTTGGTCGCGAGCAGGGCCTCCACCGGCTCGGCGGACTGCGGCGCCCCGGCTGCCGCGCGATCGGCGGCATCGCGCGCGGCCACCACTCCCGCACCCCAGTCGACGGCGGTGTTCGGCTGGACGCTCACCGGGCCAGGACCGGGGTCGGTGGCGGTCACGGTGAGCAGTTCGGTGGTCCAGGCGATGCCGAAAGTGCGTGAAAGTGCTTGGGTGGCAGCGGAAGAGCTGATATCGGGGCCGAGGTCGCGTGGCAGCAGCGAGACCGCGTCACCGACCGTGACGACCTTGCCGAGCAGCGCTTGGCGCAGTGTCGCCGCCGGGATGGTCCGGGTGGCGTGCACCGATCCGGTCACCGAGATCCGCTTCGCGCCGTACACGGTCGCTGGCGCCACCACCACGGTGGCGTCCTCGCGCAGGCCCGCGTTGGAGAGCGTGACGTCATCCAGCAGCGCCACCCCGGCGGGTGTGTCCGCGGGCGCGACGCCGACGACCGCCGCGGTGCGCCGTGACCCGATCAACGCGATCCCGTCCCACTCGCGCAGCCCGAGTGCGGTCAGCGCCTCCGGATGCAGCCGGACCACGCCACGGCGCGCATCGGCCGCGGAAGGGTTCAGTCGGGCGGTGAGAGCCAGTTCTGCCACCGTGCCATTCTGCCCGCGCCCGGGCGTGGTTGGCCGGTAGACCGTCGGATAGGTCCGAGATGCGCGGAAAATCAGCGCCGACCGCGTGCTCGGGCCCGCTATTCGCGTCTGGCGCGCAGAATTGTGAATGTTTTCACGGAACCGAAAAGGACCGCACATCGTCGCCGGTATCGACATTGTGGCGCATGCGCGGTGCGAGATGGCACCGACCAGTCATTTCGCGTTCGAAATGGGTCCGCACCGCCACCGCGATCGCGCTAAACCCTTGTGTCCCAGTCACTTGCGGCCTGGAGTAACGTCGCCCACGGCCAGTCCAAACGGGGGCGGCCGTTTTTTGGGAGGGGATTCAAAGAATGAAGTTCGGAAAGTTCAGCGCGATCGCATTCATGGCCATCGCGGCGGTGGGAATTACCGCGGGCACCGCAGACGCGCAGCCGGCGGCAATCGACCAGGCCGTGTCCACCTCGGGTGTCGAGCAGGGCATCGGCTACAACACAGCGCTTTCCCGAGATGCCAAGATCGTGACCACCACCCTCGATGCCGGAAAGTTCGCGCTCAGCGGGAACGGCGCCGCGGTGATCGTGCAGGCCGAGGGTGGGGCTGTCGTCGCCGAGGTACCGCTGTCCTTCGAGGTCGCCGGGCACGCCATCCCGGTGGCATACAAGATCGACGACAGCGGTCGAAGCCTCACGTTGACACCGGAAGTGAGCACGAAGGACATCGCCGAATTGAAGGACATCAGCTCCTTCGACAACTTCGTGCAGCAGGCCAACCAGAACATCCTCGGCATGATCGTGGGCGGCCTGCTCGGAGGATTCATCGGTGGTCTGCTCGGGTTCGGCATCTTCAGCCTGATCACCGGCCCGACCGGAATTGTTCTCGGTGCGCTCGCGGGCGGTGCGGCCACGGGCGGTCAGCCGTTCATCGACGCGTTGACCGCGCTGGCCACCGGTCAGCCCTGAGTAGTGACAGCATGACGAACGCGCGTGTGCGGCTTGGCGCCGCGCACGCGCGTTCTGCTTTAGCGAGAGGCGTTTCTACTTGGCCTTTTCGACGATCCCGGCGGCGACGACCACTGTGGTGTCGGCATAGCTCGGGGCCAGGCAGACCAGTTTCGCGGTGCCGAGGGCGACATTCGGGCTGCCCGCGAAGGGGCTGTCCGGATTCTCGGCGAGCATCTGCTCGATCGCCGACTTCTCCGCGGTACTGTCGAGCGCCTTGAACTGCCCGCAGGTGGTCTGCGATGCCGGACCACCCGAGCCGCCGCCCGCCAGGGCCGGCGTGGTCGGCGCGCCACCGCCGGTGGTCGGCGCGGCGCTGGTATTGGTGCCGGTCGTGCCCTTGCGCAGGCCGTTCGCGTCGGTGGATTCGTTCGATCCACTGCAGCCTGCCAGCAGCAGAGCCACCGCCCCGATGGCCAGGGCGACGGCGGAAGTTCGCTTCATCACGTGCTTTTCCCGGTGACTCTTGGCGCCGGAGCCTCCGGCGCGTTCGGTGCAGCGTACCGGGTGCGGTCGGGTCGTGGTCATGGGAGGCTCCGCACGGTTCGGGGTGCCGGTCCGGCCGACCGGCGCTGTCGCTCCACTCTGCGATGGGCGCCTTGCGATCTCCCAATCGATCGCTGAAGTCAGTGAATATGGGCCTGCCAATCGGCGGGCACACGACCGCGCGGGCCCGGCACCTGCTGGTCGACCGGGTGGCTGGTCGGTGGGGCCAAATCCGGTCCGCCGCTGTACATTTCCGCCGAGCGGAAGTCATAGAACCAGTCTTCGCCCGGCTCGAAGCTCTGAATGAACGGGTGCTCGGTGTATTTGGCGTGCTTGGAGGCGTGCTGCGCGGGTGAGGTGTCGCAGCAGCCGATATGCCCGCACTGCGCGCACCGGCGCAGGTGCACCCACCAACCCTGTGCCGCTTCACATTCCAGACAGCCGGGTCCGCTCGGTGCGACGGTGGGGTCGATCCCCTCCAGCTCTTGTGCCATCAGTGACCTCCTGCGGTGGATTCCGATTCGCCCTGATTGTTGTCGACAATGCTGCCATCGGCCGAGTTTTCCTCGGCACTGTGCAGCGGCAGCAAAACGGTGAATCGCGTGTTGCCCGGCTCGGAGTCGAGCTGGATATCGCCGCCGTGCTTGTTCACAACGATCCGGAAGGAGATGTCCAGGCCGAGGCCGGTGCCCTCGCCGACCGGCTTGGTGGTGAAGAACGGTTCGAAGATGCGGCTGCGCAACTCGGCTGGGACGCCCGGCCCGGTGTCACCGATTTCGACGACGGCACAGTCGTTTTCGATCCTGGTGCGAATCGTCAGGGTGCCCCGGCCATTCATCGCGTACACAGCGTTGTCGATCAGGTTCGTCCAGACCTGATTCAATTCCGCCGCGTAGCAGGGCACTTGCGGCAGGGTGCGGTCGTACTCCTTGACCACCTGCACCCCGTCGCCGATCTTGCGGCTGAGCATCACCAGCGTGCTGTCGAGCAATTCGTGGATGTCGATCACCTGAAACGGCGCCCGGTCCATCTGCGAATACTGTTTGGCCGCACCGACCAGCGAGGAGATGCGGGTGGTCGAGTCGGCGATCTCGTTCATCAGCAGCTCGGTCTCGATGGTGTAATTCAGCCATCGGATCGCGCCCTGGAACACCTGATCCTGGCACCCGTCGAGGGTAGCGGCCACCCGCTCCAGCCAGTCGACATCGAAACCGGCCTGCACGAAATTCGGCGCCAGATTCCAGGCGTCGCCGATGCCGTGCTCCTCCAGCCATTCGCTGAGCATGTCCTCGCGATCGGCCGCCTCCATCGGTGTCAGTTCGGGTGCCTTCGCGACCTGCGCCGCCGCCTCCTCCTGCAACCGCACCAGCGGGGCGAGGGATTCGGTGTCGAACTTGCCCTCCGCCATCATCGCCAGCTTGTGCCGCATCCCGGCGACCCGCTCGCGCAAACCCGAGGTGGCACGGACCGCCGCGGCCGCCGGATTGTTCAGCTCGTGGGTCAGGCCCGCCGACAGCGACCCCAACGCGAGCAGCCGCTCCCGCTGGGCGATGCGTTCGTTGGAGTTGCGGTTGCCGAAGAACGCGCCCTCCAGCAGGTGCACCGCCATCGGGAACCACTCGTGCATCATCCTGGCGAAGATGTCGCCGTCCACCACGAAGAACCGCGACGGTCGCGTCACCGACATCGACCCGTTGTAGGTCTGGTCGACCTTGTCGCCCATGTAGGACATCCAGGCGCCCGCGTAGGCGCCCCTGTGCTCGGTGCGGACCATTTCGATCTCGGTGCCGCCCGACAGCTTGGTCAACACCACTTCGCCGTCCATCAGCACGTAGAAGCAGGTCGCCGGTTCGCCCTCGCGGTAAACCAGGCCGGGCTCGATGGTTTCGACCCGCCCGTCGGTGCACAGCCATTCGAGCTGCTCGTCGGTGAGCTTCTCGAACAGGAACAGGGTCCGCAATTCCGCGGGTTCGCAGACGAGCCGGCTGCTGCGCGCGGCTGTTTCTTTGGTGGTCATTCCAGCCTCCTGATTACGCGAGATACCGGTGCACGAGCATGACAGCCATAGCACCCTCACCGACTGCGGATGCCACGCGCTTGGCGGAGTCGGCGTGTACGTCCCCGGCTACGAAGACGCCGGGCACATTAGTTTCCAAGTGATGTGGTGGCCGTGGTAATTCCCAACCCGCCGGTCTGTTGCCGTCGACGAGCAGATCGGGTCCGGCCAGCACATATCCTGCCTCGTCGCGTTTGACGATCCCGTCGAGCCATTCGGTCTGGGGTGCGGCGCCGATGAACAGGAACAGCCGCTCGGCCTCGACCTTCTCCTCGGCGCCGGTTTCGTTATTACGCAACACGATCTGTTGCAGATGGCCGTCACCGTCGGCGGCGATAACCTCGGTGCGGGTGTGCACATGAATGTTCGATATCTGCGCGATCTGCTGGATCAGATAGTGCGACATCGATTTGTCCAGCGATTCCCCGCGGACCACCAGGTGCACGGTGCGTGCGTTGCGGGAGAGGAATACCGCGGCCTGCCCCGCCGAATTCGCGCCGCCAACGATGTAGACGTCATGGTCGGAGCACTCGGATGCCTCGGTCATGGCCGAGCCGTAATAGACGCCGCGCCCGGTGAAGTCGTCGACTCCGGCGGCGGGGTGGCGGCGGTAGTCGACGCCGGTCGCGATGATGATGGTGTGTGCGCAGAGTCGTCCGCCGTCGGCGAACCGCACCGTGCGCGCGGACCCGTTCACCTCCAGGCCGACCACCTCGCGCGTCGTGATCACCTCCGCGCCGAACTTGGCCGCTTGCCGCCGCGCCCGGTCCGCCAGCTGCGATCCGGACACGCCATCCGGGAAGCCGAGGTAGTTCTCGATGCGCGAACTCTGCCCGGCTTGACCACCGGTGGCCGTGCGCTCGACGAGCACCGTGCGCAAACCCTCGGACGCGCCGTACACAGCGGCGCCGAGCCCGGCCGGGCCGCCACCGACCACGATGAGGTCGTAGAAGTCGCCGGTCGGGATCGTGCTGAGGCCGACACCCTGGGCCAGCTCGCCATCCGACGGCTGCACCAGCGCCTGTCCGTCCTCGGTGATCACCACCGGGCAGCGTTCCGGATTGGCGCCCGCCGCCTCGAGCAGTCGCGCACCCTCGGGTTCGTCGGCGACATACCAGCGGTAGGGCAGCTGATTGCGGGCGAGGAACTCGCGCACCTCCGACGACCGCGGCGACCAGCGGTTGCCGACCACCTTGGTCTCGGTCACCGGGCGATGCTCGCTGCTGCGCCAGGTATCCAGCAGACCGTCGAGCACCGGATACAGCTTCTCCTCCGGCGGATCCCACGGCTTGAGCAGATAGTGATCCAGGTCGACCACATTGATGGCGTTGATCGCGGCGCTGGTGTCGGCGTAGGCGGTCAACAGCACGCGGCGCGCGTAGGGGTGCAGGTCCATGGCCTGCTCCAGAAATTCGATGCCGTCCATACCCGGCATCCGGTAATCGGCGATCAGGACCGCGACCGGCTGGCCGCGCAGTTTCATCTCACGAAGCGCGTCGAGGGCCGTAGCACCCGATTCCGCGCGCAAAATCCGGTAGTCGGCGCCGTATCGGCGACGCAGGTCACGCACAACGGCGCGGGAGACCCCTGGATCGTCGTCGACGCTGAGTATGGCCGGCTTCGTAGCAGCGGGGGAAGTCACCTAACGAGTATGGAGCCTAGGCCCGAGGTCTGTCGTCGGCGTTGGTTCGCGCTCACACTCGATGGTCGCGCACCAAGTCCAGTTCACTCGGCGTGAGCAGGCGCTCGAGGAGTTCTTCCTGAGCGATCACATATGTGGTGTATGGAGTGGGCGTACCACGAGCGAGCGGCCCGTCGGTAAGTCCGATGGCAGTGTCGGTGGATTCGATAGCCGGAAGCAACGGAACCTGATCCGCTTGTCGGCGATGTAGCAGAGCGCGCAGTTTCACGGCCGATCACCTCACGCTGGACAGGAAAGCTGTTGGCTGTGGCTGATGCTTCGTCTATCTGTCATTGTGCGCTGGTTATTACACGAGCTGGTAAACAAATCGCGAAAATGTGACGCGTTTGTCTTCCAACTGCCGCCGACTAGGATGTGGGGTAATCGTCTATTCGTGCCGGCCGGACGAAAGTTGCCTGGCTGCCGCAGTTCTCCGGAGGCAGTGTGCCGAAAAATCTCGAAGTCACCATCGACATCTCCGCGCCCCCTGAACAGGTCTGGGCGGTGATCGCCGATCTGAAGCGGATGCCCGAGTTCAGCCCGCAGTGCGTCCGGATGCTGCTGCTCGGCGCGCCGAAGGCGGGCACCTGGACGATCAACGTGAACACCGACGGCCAGAAGTACTGGCCGACCACTGCACGCATCGTGCGCTACGAGCCCAATCAGGCGTTCGCGTTCCGTATCAACGAAAATCGCAGCGTGTGGAGCTACACGCTAGAGCCGACCGCGACCGGCACCCGGCTGATCGAGCGCCGCGATGTGCCCAACGGCACCACCTGGTTCTCCCGCAGGGCCATCGATGCCGCACTCGGCGGCGAGCAGCTGTTCGAGGAGAAACTTGTGCGCGGCATGAACGAAACGCTCGGCAAGATCAAGACGGCGGTCGAGGCGCGCGCATAACCGCCGAAATAGTCCTGCGTGTTTCTGCCCGGACGGGGTCGCGCGGTGCATAAGTTGCGTCGGTATGCGACGAATTGCGCGCTGGACGGCGGCAATTGCCGCCGTCGCCGGAACAGCTCTGCTGCTTATCGGATGTGGTAAATCGGATTCGGCACCCGCCCGTGATGTCACCGTTCTCGGCACCGGCCAGGTGCGCGGCGCCCCCGATATCCTGAACGCGGATCTCGGCGTTGAGGTGAACGCCGACAACGTGTCCACGGCGATCTCCGGCGACTATCAGGCCACCAACACTGTGCACGCCGTGGTGCGCGACCTGTCCAAGGCCTCGGCCATCCTGGCCAGCGCTGTCAAGGCGGGCGGCAACGAAACCCGGCTGCGCGGCGTCCTTTTCGCGTTCGACGACGATTCGCGACTGCTCGCCGACGCCCGCTCCCGCGCCTTCGCCGACGCCAAATCTCGGGCCGAGCAGTATGCGGTGCTGGCCGGGCTGAAGTTGACCGATGTCGTCACCATCAACGAGGTCAGCAGCCGCGACGAGAATCCGAAGACCCCGGCGCGCACCGGGGCGGCGGATTCCTTCGCGTTCGAACCAGGCACCCAGACGGTGACTTTCACCGAAAGTCACCTGGGGCCTGGGCTGATTACTGCCAGTTCGGCAGCGTGACAACCTGTGCCGCATAGGACAGGCCCGCGCCGAAGGCGATGAGCAGCGCGGTGTCACCCGGCTTCGACTCGCCACTGCGTAGCAGCGCCTCCATGGCCAGCGGGATCGAGGCGGCCGAGGTATTGCCGGTCTCCTCGATGTCGTTGGCCAGCGCGCAGTTCTCCGGCAGCTTCAGCACCCTGGCCATGATCTCGATGATCCGGCCATTGGCCTGGTGCGGAATCATCGCGTCCAGATCGTCGGTGGACAGGCCGGCCCGATCGATGGCGTCGCGGCAGACCTTCTCCAACGAGTGCGCCGCCCAGCGGAATACCGCGGTGCCCTCCATCGCCAGGTAGGGCCGGACCGCGTCCAGACCCTTCTCCTCGATCTCGGTGAAGAACTCGACCCAGTCCTTGTCCTGCCGGATGGCGTGATGCTGGGTGCCGTCCGAGCCCCATACCGTCGGACCGATGCCAACCTCGTCCGACGGTCCGACCACCACGGCGCCTGCGCCGTCGGCGAACAGGAAGGCGGTCGAGCGGTCGGCAGGGTTGACGGTGGTGGTCAGCTTCTCCACGCCGATCACCAGCACATGCGTCGCCGTTCCGCCGCGCACCAGATCCGATGCCAGCGCCAGCGCGTGGCAGAAGCCCGCGCAACCGGCGGAAACGTCGAAGGCCGCCGTGCCGTTCATGCCGAGCTCGGTGGCGATGCGCGGCGCGGCCGCTGGTGTGAGCAGCAGGTGGGTCGAGGTGGCCACGATGACACAGTCCACCTGATCGACCGCGACCCCCGCGGATGCCAGCGCCCCACGTGCGGCGGCCACGCTCATGCTCTGGATTGTCTCCGTATCCGAGGCGAAGCGTCGGGACTTGATCCCTGATCTGGTCCTGATCCACTCGTCACTCGAGTTGATCGGCCCCGCCACTTCGTCGTTGGTGACGACCCGAGCGGGGCGGTATACGCCGAGCCCGAGGATCGCCGTGTGCTCTGCCCCTGTGGTCTGGGCGATTCGAGCAGCCATTATGCGTCTCCTATGTACCTGCGGCGGCGCCGCCGGGTTGTACCCCGAAGCATCTAAATGAGTCCCTCATCGGCCCACTATCTACGTTTCGGTAGACATGAGGACCCCTCATATTAGCCCCAGTGTGGACATGTGCGCGTGCGTATTCTCACTTTCGCCGGGTATACCCCTCGTAACACGCCGGATGGTACGTGCGGCGTGTACCCCAACTAGTAATGCGAGGGACACCATGCTCGGTCTCGGGATTATCGGGTGGATCATCATCGGCGGACTTGCCGGCTGGATCGCCAGCAAGTTCATGAAGACGGATGCCCAACAGGGCATCATCCTCAACATCGTGGTGGGCATCGTCGGCGGTCTACTCGGCGGATTCCTACTGAAGTTGCTCGGTGTCGACGTCCAGGGCGGTGGCCTCTGGTTCAGCTTCTTCACCTGCCTCGGCGGCGCGGTAATTCTGCTGTTCCTGGTGAAGCTGTTCACCGGACGCCGAGTCACTCACTGATAACACGTGCCACAGACTCCATTCCCGTAAGGTGTGAACGCTTGCGCTGGACCTATTGTTGAGGGGCGCAATCCATCTGCACCAAGCACGAAAGAGGAGCCTGTGGCACGCCGTCCCACCTCGCCCGGCACGCCCGAAACCACCGGAGTAGGCCATGTCGTCGATCTGGTTCGGGCCGCGATTCCCCCGCTGCACCCCGCAGGCCTGCCGTTTGTCGCGGCGCCGCTCGCGGTTGCGGTAGTCGGCGGGCGTCGCAAATGGGTGCGCCGGACCGGGCTGCTGGCCGCCGCGGCCTGCGCGACGTTCTTCCGGCACCCGAACCGGGTGCCGCCGAACCGGCCCGGCGTCGTGGTCGCCCCCGCCGACGGTGAGGTCGCTCTCGTCGACACCGCTTCTCCGCCACCGGAATTGGGCCTCGGCGACGAGCCGCTGCCGCGGGTGAGCATCTTCCTCTCGGTACTCGACGTGCACGTGCAGCGCATGCCTGTCTCCGGCATCGTGCGGGCCGTCTCGCACCAGCCGGGCCAGTTCCGCTCGGCCGATCTACCCGAGGCCAGCGCGGTGAACGAACGCAACAGCATGGTCTTGGAGACCCCGAGCGGGCAGCAACTGGTCGTCGTCCAGATCGCTGGCCTGCTCGCCCGCCGCATCGTCTGCGACGCGCAGGTCGGTGACGTGCTGACCATCGGCGATACCTACGGGCTGATCCGCTTCGGCTCCCGCGTCGACACCTACTTCCCGGCGGGCACCGAGCTGCTTGTCGAGCCGGGGCAGCGCACCATCGGGGCCGAAACCGTCCTGGCGGTGTTGGGCTCATCATCCGCCGAGTCATGATGGAGCACGCTGTGACCACACAGCAGCGGCGCGGCCGGACGATCCGGTTGCTGCCGAGCATCGTGACGATCCTGGCGCTGTGCGCCGGACTGTCCGCGGTGAAGTTCGCACTGGACGGCAAGCTCGACATCTCGCTCGCGATGGTCGGCGCCGCGGCCGTGCTGGACACCCTCGACGGCCGTCTGGCCCGGATGCTGGACGCCACCAGCAAGATGGGCGCCGAGCTCGACTCGCTGTCGGATGCCATCTCGTTCGGCGTCGCGCCCGCGCTCGTGCTCTACATCGCGCTGCTGGACAGCAGCAGCGCGGGCTGGATCATCGCGCTGATATACGCGGTGAGCATCGTGCTGCGGCTGGCCAGGTTCAACACCCTGATGGACGACGACACCCGCCCGGATTGGTCGCGCGAGTACTTCGTCGGCGTGCCCGCCCCCGCGGGCGCTCTCATCGCGCTGGTGCCGATCGCGCTTTACGTACAGTTCGGTGATGGCTGGTGGGACGGCTTCTACGTGGTCGCGCTGTGGACACTGTTCGCCGCCGCGCTGTCGGTGAGCACCATCCCGACGCTGGCCATGAAGTCGGTTTCGGTGGCCCCGCAGGCCGCCGCCGGTCTGCTGGTGCTTGTGGCGGTCGCCGCGGCTGCGTTGGTCACCTACCCGATCGTGCTGCTGCTGGTCTTGGTCGCGCTGTACCTTGGTCACATCCCGTTCGCCTGGTACTCGCAGCGCTGGGTCGCCGCGCGCCCGGAAACCTGGGAGCACAAGCCCGCTGAACGCCGTGCCCAGCGCCGTGCCCAACGCCGCCGCCCCGCCATCCGCCGTCCGGCGGTTCGCGGCTCCGCCCGCCTGCGGCTGCGCAGGCCGGGCGCCAAAGGGCGTCAACCCGACGACATCCGCGCCGATCGGTAGCGATTCCGGCCCTGGTTTCTGTTAAGGAATCGCCAAGCCGGGGCGGCCAGGCTGCTGAGGTATGAGCACTCTGGCAGCGCTCGGGGTTTTCCGTCGGTGGGATGCATCCGTCGGGTCTCATCGATCACGAGCGGTACGGTCGTGTCCGGCGGCCGAGGGCGGAAGAAGGTGACGGTGGAACCGGATGGACTGCGCGTATTCCAAGCGCATCGCCCACGGTTGTTCGCGCTGGCCTATCGCATGCTCGGATCGGCGAGCGAGGCCGAGGACGCGGTGCAGGAGACCTACCTGCGCTGGGACGGCGCCGACCGCAACGGAATTCGGTCCGCGGAAGCCTGGTTGACCACCGCGATCGTGAATCTCTGTCGCACCTGGCTGGTTTCGGCCCGCGTGCGTCGGGAGAGCTATGTCGGGCCGTGGCTGCCGGAGCCGGTGCCGACGGCCCGCGGTGAACTCGGACCGCTGGAGTCGGTGGAGGAGCGCGAGCTGGTTTCGCTGGCGCTGCTGACCGCGCTGGAGCGCTCGAGCCCCGTCGAGCGAGCGGTTTTCGTGCTGCGCGAGGCATTCGGATACGCCCATCGCGAGATCGCCGACATGCTCGCGCTGACCGAGGCCAATTCGCAGCAGATCTTCCGTCGCGCCAGGCTGCGGGTGCGCGAAGGGCGGCCGCGCTTCGAGGTGCCCTCCGATCACGCGCGTGAGTTGATCGAACGATTCTTGAAGGCGGCCCGCACCGGCGATATCGAGTCGTTGGAGCGGATGCTTGCCGCCGATGTCACTGCGATGGCGGACGGCGGCGGGCTGGTCGATGCGGCCAGGCGGCCGATTCTGGGTGCGAACAATGTCGCGCGCTACCTGGCCGGTCTGTTCCACTGGGAGGTGCCTGGCATGGAGGTCGTGGTGCGGGAGATCAACGGTGCGCCCGCGGCGGTCGCCAAGGTGGCGGGGGATGTTCTGCTGGTGGTGGGGGCGGAGACGACAGGCGATGCGGTGACGTCGCTGCGCTTGATCGTCAATCCCGAGAAGCTGGCCTACCTCGGCCGGGCTGTCCCGTCGGCCGAATAGCCTGCGGTGCCTCAGCCTCGGCCGGCGCGACGCGGTCATCCAGTTTCTGCACGCCGACGATTCCCCGGGCCGCATAGTGCTGACCGGACGCATGGCGGCCTGGGTCAAGGAGCAGGTCGTGCGGGGTGCGGGCCGGGTGGCGCGGCCCTGAATCGCGATCGTCAACTCGGGGTTGACGACTCGCGTTCGTCAACTTATGGTTGACGCATGACCTCTTCATACCGGCTCGACGATCTGATCGTCGCTATCAAAAAGGCTCGACCCGACGACGTGCTCGACCAACTGTCCGACGCGGTGGTGGCCGCGGGTCACCTCGGCGAAGTGGCCGATCATCTGATCGGCCACTTCGTGGACCAGGCCCGCCGCTCCGGCGCATCGTGGACCGATATAGGCGCCAGCATGGGCGTCACCAAGCAGGCCGCGCAGAAGCGGTTCGTGCCGAAGGGACCCGGCGAACCGGCCGAGGCTGCCATGGACGCCAACGCGGGGTTTGCGAAATTCACCCCCCGGGCGCGCGCGGTCGTTATGGCCTCGCAGGAGTCCGCGCGGTCGACGGGGAATACGCAGATCGGGATCGGACACCTGGTGCTCGGCTTGCTTTCGGAGCCGGAAGGTCTCGCGGCGCAGGAACTCATCGCCCAGGGCGTCGATCTCGACACCGTGCGTGCGGCAGCGATGGCGACGATCACGGTGGGGGACGGCGAGGTACCCGCGCTGGTGCCGTTCGGCCCGGACGCGAAGAAGGTGCTCGAGCTGACCTTCCGTGAAGCACTTCGCCTGGTCCACAACTACATCGGCACCGAACACGTTCTGCTCGCCCTGCTCGAACAGGAGAACGGCGTCGGCCTCTTCGCCGACCTCGGCGTCTACAAACCGCAGACCGAAGCCCATCTGGTCGAACTGATTTCGTCGATCGCAGCCGGGCAGTCATGACTCGGGGGTGGGCGCCGACGTCGAAGGCGGCCGCCACATGAAGCTGGGCGCGCCCGCTCGTGATCGCGTCTACCCTGCGCGGGTTCGCGGACGTAGCAGAATCGGACAGGCGCTGAACGGGTTTCGTGCCTTTTACGCGGCTAGGGCTCGACAGGCGCGGGTTCGGCGCAGGTCGGCGGCGCCACGGCAACGGACAGTCGCGCCCGGCGAGTTATGGGCAGCCGGACCTGTCGAACTCGGTGCCGAGCATCGACGGCAGGCATTTGCGGGCGGGCTGAGCGCGAAAGGTGTTCGACTGCTTGCTCATTCGTCGGGCACGTTGCGGGCGAGTTCGTCGAGCCAGGCCGCGGCCGACGCATCGCTGGGCGCCCGCCAGTCGCCGCGCGGCGAAAGCGAGCCGCCCGAACCGACTTTGGGGGCGTTCGGCAGCGTCGAGCGTTTGAACTGGCTGGTCTGGATGAAGCGGCGCAGGAATTCCGCGAGCCAGTGTTTGATCGTCGGCAGGTCGTAAGCATTGCGCTGGTCGACCGGGACGAGGTCGGGCCAGCTGCCTCGACTCGGATCCGACCAGGCGTGCCGAGCCAGGTAAGCGACGCGGCTCGGGCGGTAGCCGAAGCGCAGCAGGTAGTAGAGGTGCAGGTCTTGGAGTTCGTAGGGGCCGACGGTGGCCTCGGAACTCTGATCCGGTCCGGTGGCCGAGTGGTCGGTGTTGGGGATCAGTTCCGGTGAGATCTCCGTCTGCAGGATCGACCCCAGCACCTCGCCCGCCGCGGCGCCGAATTGATCGGTGTCGACCGCCCACGCGATCAGATATTTGATCAGGGTCTTCGGCACCGAGGCGTTCACGCTGTAGTGCGCCATGTGATCGCCGACGCCGAAAGTGCACCAGCCCAAAGCGAGTTCGCTGAGATCGCCGGTGCCGACCACCAGCGCGTTGTGCTGGTTGGCTAGCCGGAACAGGTGCGAGGTCCGCTCACCGGCCTGCACATTCTCGTAGGTGATGTCGTACTGTGGAATGCCTTCGACGGCAGGGTGGTTCAGGTCGCGCAGCATCTGTGTCGCAGACGGGCGGATGTCGATTTCCTGCGCGCTCACCCCGAGTGCCCGCATCAGCCGGTGCGCGTCGGTGCGGGTGCGGTCGCCGGTCGCGAAGCCGGGCATGGTGTAGGCCAGCACATTCCTCCGCGGCAGCCCGAGTCGGTCCATGGTCTTGGCCGCGATGATAAGCGCCTGGGTGGAGTCCAACCCGCCGGAGACGCCGATGACCAGGCGCTCGATTCCGGTCGCCCGCAATCGCGTGCTCAGGCCCTCTACCTGGATGTGGTGCACCTCGGCGCAGCGCTGGTTGCGGGCCGCGGGATCAGTGGGAACGTAAGGGAAGCGTGGGATTTCGCGCTGCAACTCGACCGCGATGCTCGGCACCGGCAGCTCCACCGCGATGCGCCGCAGTCGGACGAGCCGATCGCGGTGGTCGTGCACATTGTCGGCGAAGCTGGTGGTGCGCAGGCGATCCGCGGCCAGTCGCTGCAGGTCGAGATCGGCGGTGACCAACTGCGGGTGATCGGCGAACCGCTCGCCCTCGGCAAGCAGATCACCGTTCTCGCAGACCAGCGCCTGACCGTCCCACGCCAAATCGGTCGTCGATTCGCCGTGTCCCGCAGCCGAATACAGATACGCGGCCAGATAGCGCGCCGAATGCGAGGTGCACAGGGCACGTCGATAGTCGGCCTTGCCGATCACGATATTGCTCGCGGACAGATTGACCAGCACGGTCGCTCCGGCCAGCGCGGCATATCCACTGGGCGGCAACGGAACCCAGCCGTCCTCGCAGATCTCCAAATGGAAGACGAACCCGTCGAGGTTGGTCGCGGCGAACAGTAGGTCGGCCCCGAACGGCGCCCGCTGCCCGGCGACCGTGATGTGGTCGTCGAGGTTCTCCCGCGCCGCCGCGAACTGCCGCTTCTCGTAGAACTCGCGATAGCTCGGCAGATAGCTTTTCGGTGCGGCGCCGAGCACCACACCCCGGCTCACCGCGATCGCGCAGTTGAACAGCCTGCCCTGCGTACGCACCGGCGCCCCGACCACAAGCACGGTGTCGATATCCACACTCGCCGCCACCAGGCGTTCGAGTGCCACGTCCACCGCGTCAGCCAGTGCATCCTGGTGGAACAGGTCGTCGGCGGTATAGGACGACAGCCCGAGCTCGGGGAAAACCGTCAGCACCACGCCCGCCTCGGCGGCCTGCTGCGCCAGCAGCAGCGTTTCCTCGACGTTGTAGGCGGGGTCCACGACCCGGACCCGTGGCACTGCCACTGCCACCCGCGCGAACCCGTGCCGATAGAGCGAGTCGAACGCCAAATCGGGCATCTCCGTCCCCCTTCCGGATCGAGTCGAACGTGATCATGCTATTCCCGGCCGCGCAGCCCGCCGCCCCAGCGTGGCCAGTCGGCCTTCGGCGGCGGCTCGGCAATCAGCGGTGCGCGCTCGATATCGGTCACGAACAGCGGCAGCCGTGGTGCCAGCTCGCTCAGCATTGCGAGCAGGTTTCCGCCCTGCGCAACCCGGTACTCGGGCATGGTCAGGCCGACGATCTGCAGGAACTGCAGGCTGCCGTTCGGTGTGTCGACGGTGCCGAGTTCGGGGTCGATAACGAATCCCACGGCGTTGATGGTGGAGTCCGGGCGTTCGGCGGCGCTCGGCCCGTTCGCCTTGATGGTGTGGCCCGGCTCGAACCACTTACCGGATTGGAAGACATAGCGGGCCAGGTTCTGCATGAAACCGGCAGGCCAGACCGGCGGCTCAGTATCGGTGGGCTGGCATACCAGCCGGAAGGTGAACTCGAATCCCCAGCCCGATTCGTCCGGGGTGTCCCATTCCTTCTCGTATAGCTCGCTCATGCCGTAGGTGACGTAGTGCCAATGCGGTACCGGGTCGGTCCGCGGATACGCGCTGATTCCATCGAGTGGATCGGGCCCGCCGAGTGACCAGGGCTGCTTGGTCGCCCAGTGGGTAGGCTCGATGCCGTCGTACAGCTGTGCCAGGACGCCGTTGATCGCGTCCCAGCCTGGTGCTTCACTCACCTCGCCACTGTAAGTCCGTGCGTCGGACCTGGCGCGGGGCGCGAAGGCATGCCGTCGGTACCGAGCTGGACGGCGGTCAAGATCGCCGAACGGTAAGCTATAGCAATGGCGGATGAGACTTGTTCCGACCTAGTGGCAGGGGAGCGACGCGCCGACCTGATGCATGCGCTGTCATATGTGTCTACCGAGGCGGGACCGGACGGCGAGTACATCGTCAACGGGGACCTTCCCCCGGAGGTGGCACCACCTTTCATCCGGGCAGTCATGCGGGTCGAGGCAGAGCTATTGCTGCACGACGCTGAACTTGTCACGGTCGAGAACGGAGAGCCCCGCACGCCGGAAGAGCGTCGCACCGACGCCTTCGTGGCATTGGTGCTGCGTGTCGACGACCGGCACTGAGCGTCGCGCGGTATCGGCGGACCTTGCACTCGGCACCCCTGAGTGCTAAAAAGGGCTTTGGCACTCTCTACCTGTGAGTGCCAGGTCGGGACGGTGAGACCGGGTTCCATCGACACCCCCGGTCGTCCGTCGCGGGCACCGAACCTGGCCAGCGTAAATGGGGCGATCCGACAAGCGGTCGTCCTGCGTGTCAGCCTCATTACTTGGAGGATCACTTCGCAATGGCCAAGATGATTGCGTTCGACGAAGAGGCCCGCCGCGGTCTCGAGCGGGGCCTCAACGCCCTCGCCGACGCGGTAAAGGTGACGTTGGGCCCCAAGGGTCGCAACGTCGTTCTGGAGAAGAAGTGGGGCGCCCCCACGATCACCAACGATGGTGTTTCCATCGCCAAGGAGATCGAGCTGGAGGACCCGTACGAGAAGATCGGCGCCGAGCTGGTCAAGGAAGTCGCCAAGAAGACCGATGACGTCGCCGGCGACGGCACCACAACCGCCACCGTGCTTGCCCAGGCGCTGGTGCGCGAGGGCCTGCGCAACGTCGCGGCCGGCGCGAACCCGCTCGGTCTGAAGCGCGGCATCGAGAAGGCTGTCGAGGCCGTCACGGCTCGCTTGCTCGACTCGGCCAAGGAGATCGACACCAAGGAGCAGATCGCTGCTACCGCGGGCATCTCGGCCGGCGACTCGTCCATCGGTGAGCTGATCGCCGAGGCCATGGACAAGGTCGGCAAGGAAGGCGTCATCACCGTCGAGGAGAGCAACACCTTCGGACTCCAACTGGAGCTCACCGAGGGCATGCGCTTCGACAAGGGCTACATCTCGGGCTACTTCGTCACCGACCCGGAGCGTCAGGAAGCGGTCCTCGAGGACCCGTACATCCTGCTGGTCGGCTCGAAGATCTCGACCGTCAAGGACCTGCTGCCGCTGCTGGAGAAGGTCATCCAGGCCGGCAAGCCGCTGCTGATCATCGCCGAGGATGTCGAGGGCGAGGCCCTGTCGACCCTGGTCGTCAACAAGATCCGTGGCACCTTCAAGTCTGTTGCTGTCAAGGCGCCGGGCTTCGGTGACCGCCGCAAGGCTCAGCTCGCCGATATCGCCATCCTCACCGGTGGCGAGGTCATCAGCGAAGAGGTCGGCCTCTCCCTGGAGACCGCCGGTCTCGAGCTGCTCGGCCAGGCCCGCAAGGTCGTCATCACCAAGGACGAGACCACCATCGTCGAGGGCGCGGGCGACCCGGAGGCCATCAAGGGCCGCGTTGCACAGATCCGGACCGAGATCGAGAACTCGGACTCGGATTACGACCGTGAGAAGCTGCAGGAGCGTCTGGCCAAGCTGGCCGGCGGTGTTGCGGTGATCAAGGCCGGCGCCGCGACCGAGGTCGAGCTCAAGGAGCGCAAGCACCGCATCGAAGATGCCGTGCGCAACGCCAAGGCCGCCGTCGAAGAGGGCATCGTCGCCGGTGGCGGCGTGGCTCTGCTGCAGTCGGCTCCGGCTCTGGACGACCTGAAGCTCGAGGGTGACGAGGCGACCGGCGCGAACATCGTGCGTGTCGCGCTGTCGGCTCCGCTGAAGCAGATCGCCTTCAACGCGGGCCTCGAGCCCGGCGTTGTCGCCGAGAAGGTTTCCAACCTGCCCGCCGGCCACGGCCTCAACGCTGATTCGGGCGTGTACGAGGACCTGCTGGCCGCCGGTGTCGCCGACCCGGTGAAGGTCACCCGCTCCGCGCTGCAGAACGCGGCGTCCATCGCGGCCCTGTTCCTCACCACCGAGGCCGTCGTCGCAGACAAGCCGGAGAAGGCCGCCGCCCCCGCCGGCGACCCGACCGGTGGCATGGGCGGCATGGACTTCTGAGTCCAGGTCCCCCGGCAACACTGCTCAACCGAAGGCCGGTCCACCATCAGGTGGACCGGCCTTCGGCCTACGAAGCGCTGCCTGTGGAAACGCAGAAACTGACTTCCGGGCGTTGCGTTGGGTGCGGTGTTCGAAGAGCCAGGTGGATAGGCCGGTTGCGGCTAGGGCCGCGGGGGTGAGGCCGAGGATGCGCCACCACCTGTTGACCAGCCAGCAGCGGCCAGGCGTAGCCGTTCGGCGAGTTCGTTGAAGATATAGAAGTTCGGGATTGTGCCCACCGGGGTGAGTGACACCCAGCGGCCGTCGACCTTGATGCGGACCAATCCGGCGCGGGCGTCGATCAATTGGATCTGCTCCCAGAGATATTTCGAGCCGCCGAAGGTGAGTGCGTCCAAGTCGAGGGCGACGTCGCCGAACTGCGCGGTGTCACCGTTGTCGATGGCGGCGACCGCGCGGGGCAATTGGCTTGCGGTGATCGCCGACTGGATCGCCTTGCCCCATTCGCGCGCGTTGGTGAACAGGCTGTCGTCGAATGCGGTGGCCGCGCCGCAGGGACCGGTCATCTCGAGCGAGTAGTCGGTGGGAGCGGAGTTTCGGAACGGGATGACCTGTTGGCGCACTTCGGCGCTGTCCCAGCGGAATCCGGCGACCTGCTCGCCCGAGCGGTACACGGTCATGCCGAATTCGAATAGGTCGAGTCGTGCGGCGCGGTTGTGCTGGTTGCGCCGCCCGCGATAGAACGCCAATGTCGCCGGGACCAAGGCAAGCGCACCGGCCGCAATGCCGCCCGCGAACGCGCCGACGACCACGCAGATGACACCGATCGCCGCGAATCCGCCCGCGACGATCCCACAACCGCGCACGAAAGTGTCGCTCACCGACGCAGACAGGAATGTCTGGCGGTGGGTGCCGAGCTTTTCGTATTCGGCCATCAAGTGGATCAGCTGCGACAGTGGAACCGTTTGCGGGCCGCCGGTTCCGGCTTCGCCGTGCTTCACCGTGCTCGGAGTGGTCAATTGTCCCTCCATGAGGCGGTTTTCATCCGGGCCGAAGCGTATGCCACCGGACCGGGGGTCGCCACCGCGGCCCCGTGTCGACTCAGGTAGCTGACTGCCGCGATGGGTAACGGCGCATTGCCTGGTCCGGCTACCTGTCGAAACCCGCTCGCAATGCGTCAAGGGAACTATCACGGAAAGAAACGTCGACGAACCAGCGGAGATCAACCGAGTTCCGCGGCGGGGACCGAGTGTAGGTCCACCGGTTTGCTGGACCGACACTCGATTTCATTGTGCGGGGATCAGATTCCATCGACCGCGAGGACCGCGAACGGTGTCGTCGGGGTCCCCGGACCCATGGGGCCACCCTTGTCGAATTGGGAGGAGACGACCAGCGTTCGGTCCTTCATGCGAATCAATGTGGTTGGGATGCGCAGGGATTCGTCGGTGATGTGGGTTTCCACGGTGACGGCGGCGCCGTCGTCGGCGATCTTCCAGCGGGTGATGGTGTTGCTGGTGTTCTGCGCGGCCCACAGGGTGTCGCCGTGCAGTTCCAGGCCATCGCCGTGTTTCAGGTCGGCGCCGTGCATGGCGACCTTGCGGATCGGATCGGGCGAATTCGACGCCGTGGCAACGCGGTACAGGTCGCCCGCGTCCATATCGACGATCAACAGATAGCGGCCGGAGTCGTCGGCCACGATGCCGTTCAGGGTGAAGGTGCTGGCGTCGTGCGGTGCGACGGTGGTGCTCAGGTCGAATTGCGTTGTCAGATCGGCGCGTCCGCCGTGCGTTGCGGCGTCGGCGACCTGGTCCTTGGTGACGCGGTAGACAACGCCGCGCAGGCTGTCGGTCAGGTAGGCGGTTCCGTCCTGCGTGATCGCCAGGTCGTTGACCAGGCGCGGGTCTGCACCGGAGACGTCGAAGCGCGCGATCAGGGCGCGGCTGGCGGTGTCGTAGACAGCGACGCCCATGGTCGAGTCGATCACCCACAGTCGCCCGGCCTGATCGACTTTCAGGCCGTTGGCGGTCTTGCGGCCGTCGGTACCCTCGGCCAGGAAGACCTCGGCCTTCGGCGCGCCCGGCGTGGCGCGATAGATGGCGCCGTTGGCGTAGGAACCGACATAGGTGTCGCCTGTTCGCGGATCGACGGCGATGCCCTCCGGATAGACGCGGTCGCCGGGCAGTTCGTATGCGGTGCTGATCCGGGAGGCGGCCGGACTGTCGGTGGTGGACTTCGCGTCGGTGGTGGCTGCGCAGGCCGCAGTGGTCAGGGCGGCGGCGATGGCGATGGTCGAGAAGTGGCGGCGTCGGATCGTGCGGGACATGGTCGTGCCTCTCATCGGTCTATCAATCGGATGTAGGCACATCCGAGAATGAGCACGAACATATATTAGAGCTCTAATGATCGTCAAGATACGAACTACTAGATGGGCGGATACGATGCACTCATGACGTCTATGCCTGTTTCGGAGCGCATTGGATCCCCGATCAAGCGTGCTGAGCAGGCACTCAATGCCGCCAAGAACGCGGCGTTGAAGCCGGTGGGCGTGACCGTCGCGCAGTATGCAGCGCTGCTGTTCCTGACGGAGAACCCCGGGATTTCGGCCGCCGCCCTGGCCAGGCTCTGCGGCGTCACGCCGCCGACCATGAACACGGTCCTCACCAACCTGCAGGACCGCGGACTCGTGGAGCGAACCCCGCATGAATGGCACAAGAACGTTCTGGAGACCCGCCTCACCGAACAGGGCGCGGCGATCATGAAGGACGCGGACGCCCGTGCGGTGCGGGTCGAGCGCGCGCTGGCCGCGGGCTTCACGGATCAGGAACGCGCGACCCTGATGGAGTTGCTGGACCGCTGCGTGGACCTGCTCGACGCCATCCGGCCCGAATCACCTGCGCCGCCCAAGAAGTAAATCGACTCGGAACCAACAGGTTTCGGCTTCGACCCATTGAGGCCGAGAGCAACCGTCGGAGTGTCGTGTGCGATGCCGAAGAGGCGATGTTGCTGGTGGATCAGCGTGGTGGAGCCGAACAGGCCGACGCAGGCCAGCGCCGCGAAAACGGCCCAGGACCGCTGCTCATCGTCACCATCCCGGTGCTCGGCGGCACCGGGTCGCCCTACAGTACGGTGCTCGGATCGGTGGTGCTGATCGGCATTCCGGAGGCACTGCGGTTGGCGCCGGAAGCGTGGATCCTGCTGTACGGCGTGGCGTTGTTGCTGTCGCCTGGGTCGCGCAGCACCATGTCGATCCGGCCGAGGGCGGATTGCCCTCGCCCTTCGTATTTCTCGCGCAAGCCGCCGCACGATCCACCCGCATCCGGCTCGGCACCCCGTCAGACAGCCCAGGCCCGCCGTCATCGCGCATACCCAGAGTGTGCACGACGCACTCTTCGACGGTCCGGCAGGCGTCGCCTTCGGCCGGCGATGCCATGCTCGCGGCGTCGCTGCCGCGCGGCGCCGGATTCGCCGGGAGCCTCGGTGTTTTCGCGATCATCGCCGTCATCCTGGTGGGGGTGCTGATCGCCGCGCTGGCGCTGCCGAACTACGGAAGCGGGGATTGCCGCAGCCGGGGCGCATGGAGTGCGGGCGACAGCGGGGTGAAGCGGCGGCGGCTGTAGTGGTGGATGCGGCGGGAGCAGCTGACGAACCGCGATAGACAATCCGATTGGTCTGAGAGTCGCCGTAAAATACTCTAAAAATTTCCTGTAAAACTCTTCCGGTGCGTCCGTTCGCTCGGTATCGTTCGTTTCGGCAAACAGCCAGTGACGGCGCGGTCACATCGTTAGAGCGGAGCAGTATCCTTGAGCGACTTCCTTTCCGGTGCCCCGGCGGGCGCGAGTACAAAGGCGATCGCGACCGGACTCGCGAGCTTATCGGTGCATTGACAACCGAGCAGCCAACTTTCGGCTAACGCACGGTTGGCCGAAGGTTTCACCGAAGAGCCCGATCCATGACGAGGGGATCGGGCCCTTCGGTATTGTCTGCCTCAATGTCACAGGATGCGAATACGGGACGAATGTATGCCGGGCAACCCGTAGAGGACCGGCAACGTCAGCGGCGTGCGCGTTTTCTGGAATCGGGCCTTACGGTCTTCGCGCGCGACGGCTACGCCAATAGTTCGGTCGGCGCTATCTGTAAGGACGCAGGGCTCTCCTCGCGGCAGTTCTACGAGGAGTTCACTGGCCGCGAGTCTCTCCTACTCGAGCTATACGAGCAGATCGATCGGGAGTCGCGTGCGGCGGTCACCGCCGCCCTGGACAAGAAGTCCGACGCCAGCGCGCTGGAGATCATCAACGCGGCGGTGCGCTCCTATGTCGAGGCCATCGGGTCCGATCCGCGCAAGGCGCGCGTGGCGCTGGTCGAGGTCGTCGGCGCCGGGCCGAAGGTGGAGAAGTTCCGGCTGGAGTTGCGCAAGGTCTGGGGTTCACTGCTGGCGAGCGCCGCGGAAGACGCGGCCATGCTCGGCGAAATCCCCACGGGCGACTACGAGATGCGCGTGCTGGCGATCATCGGCGCCGTCAACTACGTGGTGGACTCCTGGAGCGGTGCGGATCCGCGTCCGCCGCTGGACGACGTGATCAGGGTGCTGAGTCGGGTGATCATGGGAGCCGTCGGCGCGTAAAGCGCGGTAGCGTGCGCTGCATGGAGACCGTTCCGATCCAGATGCCGGATGGCAGTGTTGTTCCGGTGCGGCTGATTCCGGCCAGCGGTGCGCATAGCCGTCCGGTGACCCCTGACGCGCCCCGCCCGGTCGTGGTGATGGTGCCGGGTCTCGGCGTGCCTGCCGGATATTACGAACTGTTCGCCGGGGGACTCGCGGCGCGCGGATTCGATGTGGCGATAGGCGAGCTGCGCGGCCAGGGCGATAGCAGGCCCCGGCCGAGCACCTCGAGCACCTACGGCTACCACGAGCTGGCGTCGGTCGACTTCCCGGCGATCTTCCAGGTGGTGCGCGACCGGTTCCCGGACAGCACTCCGTACCTGCTCGGCCACAGCGTGGGCGGCCAGCTCGCGGTGCTGTACGCCGCCCGGATCCGCGGCAGGCTCGGCGGCCTGATCCTGGTCGCCTCCGGAACCCCGTATTATCGTGGCTTCCGGGGGCTTTCGGGGCCTGGCATGCTGATGGGCGCCACCGCGATCTCACTCACCGCCAACCTCGCGGGCTTCTGGCCCGGCGACCGGATCTCGGTTGCCGGGTTCGGGCGGCAATCGAAGGTGCTGATCTCCGACTGGGCACGATTGTCACGCACCGGCCGATTCGTGCCGTTCGGTGCGGACATCGACTACGAGGAGCGGATCTCGCGGCTGAAGCTGCCGGTCCTGTCCATCACCATGACCGACGATGACATCGCACCGTCCAGCTCGGCAGGCCACCTACTGGAGAAGATGCCGAAGGCCGACGTGATGACCTGGACGCAGCCGGAACCGTTGGGGCACAACGGCTGGATCCGCCGCTATTGCAGCACCGTCGACCAGATCGAGAAGTGGTTGCGTGATCGTTAGTCCGCGGTGGCAGACCGCCACCTGCGGCCGACTCGAATCGACCGGAGGTGGCTGCGTTTGGGGCTGCTAGGAGGTTTCGCCCCGCTCCATCAGCATCTGAGTGAAGAACTCGTAGATGAGCCCGGCCTGGAAGGCCGACTGCTTGTTGTCGGCGGCGCCGCCGTGGCCGCCCTCGATGTTCTCGTGGTACCAGAACGTGTGGCCCTGCTGCTCCAGCAGCGCGGCCATTTTCCGGGCGTGGCCCGGATGCACGCGGTCGTCGCGGGTGGAGGTGGTCAGCAGGATCGGCGGGTAGGCGACCTCGGCGCGGGCGTTCTGGTACGGCGAGTACTTGCTGATGTACTCCCATTCCTCGGGCTTGTCCGGGTCACCGTATTCGGCGACCCACGACGCGCCTGCCAGCAGCAGGTGGTAGCGCTTCATGTCCAGCAGCGGGACCTGGCAGACGATGGCGCCGAACAGTTCCGGGTAGCGGGTCAGCATCACGCCCATGAGCAGGCCACCGTTGCTGCCGCCCACCGCGCCGAGCTGATCGGCGGTGGTGATGCCGCGGGCCACCAGGTCTTCGGCGATGGCGGCGAAGTCCTCGTACACCTTGTGCCGGTTGGCCTTCTGTACGGAGGTGTGCCACTCGGGGCCGTACTCGCCGCCACCACGGATATTGGTCATCACCCAGGTGCCGCCGTGTTCCAGCCAGCCCATGCCGGAGGCGCCGCTGTAGGCGGGTGTGCGCGAGACCTCGAAGCCGCCGTAGCCGGACATCACCGTTGGCCCAGGGGTGCCCTTGCGGTCGCGATGGCGGATCACGAAGTACGGCACCATGGTTCCGTCCTTCGATTTCGCGAAGAACTGCTCGGTCTCGATGCCCGCGGTGTCGAAGAAGCCGGGTTCCTGCTTGAGCTGTTCGGTCTGCCCGCCGACGGCGCTCGTCAGCAGCGTGGCGGGGTTGGTGAATCCGCTTGTGGTCAGCATGAATTCGTCGCCGCCCTCGAGCGGATCCAGGTTCATCACGCTGGTGGTGGCCATGGGCGGGGTATCGGCCAGTGGTTCCCTGTGCCAGCTGTCGGTCCCGGGGGTCAGGACGTGCAGCTTGGTCTGCACGTCCTCCAGCGTGATCAGCAGCAGGTGGTTCTCGGTCCAGCCGTAGCCGTGCAGCGAAGTGTGTGCGTCCGGGGTGAAGATCACCTTGAATTCCCTTGCACCGGAAAGGAATTTCTCGAAGTCGATGGTCAAGAGTGCGCCCGCGGGATAGCTGGCGCCGCCCACCTCCCACGGCGACTTCAGCCGGATGAGCAGCCAATCCTTGTACCAGGATTCGCTGGCATCGGTGGGCACGTCGAGATGCCGCAGGCTGCCGTCGTCTTCGAGCAGGTACACCTCTTCATTGAAGAAGTCGGTGGCGCGGCCGACGAAATGCCGTTCGTAGCCGGGCGTCCGGTCGTAACCCGCCGACACCGCGACATCGCCCGCTTCGCCCTCGAACACCGTTTCCGCCTCGGCGAGCGGGGTCCCGCGCCGCCAGCGCTTGGCAATTCGCGGATAGCCGGAATTGGTCAGCGAATCCGGGCCGAAATCGGTTCCCACATACACCGAATCGATATCGATCCAGTGGATCTCCGATTTGGCCTCGGGCAGATGGAAACCACCATCCTCGGAAGCGATGAATTCCCGTCGCTCCATATCGAATTCGCGCACGACTTTCGCGTCGGCGCCGCCGCGCGAGAGGCTGATGAGCGCGCGTGACTGCTCGGGACGCAGCACGCCCGCGCCACCCCAAACCCAGTTCTCGTCCTCGGCGGTCGCCAGTGCGTCCAGGTCGATCAGCACATCCCAGTCCGGGGATTCCTTTGCGTATTCGGTGAAGGTGGTGCGGCGCCACAGCCCGCGCGGATGCTCGGCGTCGCGCCAGAAGTTGTAGAGCCAGCGGCCGCGACGCCCCGGGTAGGCGATCTTGGTGTCGGTGTCGAGCATGTCCAGGATGCGACGCTCGAGTTCAGTGAATCGGTCGGAGGACGCAAAACGCGCCACGACCACGTCGTTGTGCGCGCGGGCAAAGTCGAGGGCCCGCTCGCCGGTCACTTCTTCGAGCCAGAGGTAGGGATCGGTCACGTTCTGCTCAACGCCGCTCATGTCCACATTGTTGCCGACCGGCGCCGCGGCGGGTGGCGCGGTTACCGGAAGTGTGCGACATCGAGGGCTACTCACGACCCGATACCTGGGCTTTCGAGGGTGAACACCCCCGGACTGGAAGGCGCGTGGACGCCGAGCCCGACCGTTGTCCGGTCCCTGAACGAGCCAGCCGCGGCCACCTCGCTGAAGATGTTATCCGCTCGGCTCGGCCGCCGCGGCTTAACAAGATCGGGCTCCGTAGTATCGGCATTTCGGCCGAGCGATCAGGAGTTCAGGGTGTCTCCCTTTCTGTGGGAACAGCATTGTTGTCTGCCGCTGCTGCCGTCGGCGGATATCACCGAACTGGCCCGGTATCCACTCGGGTCCTATCTGTCGGTGAATATCGGCTACTCGCGGCAATCGACCGCGGACTCGCTGGCATTGGTTCGCCAATTCCGCCGGGATGCGTTGGAGGACGGGCGATTCCGTCTAGTGCAGCGCCGTGCTGATATCGGCGGCGATGACGCCATCGCGCTGGCCTTCGATCTGGAAGACGCCGGACCGTTGGGCGGCGATCTGGACAATGTCGAACGGTTCTACGAGCTGGGTGTTCGCTCACTGCTTCCCACCTATAACCACGCCAACGATGCGGGTTGCGGCTGCCTGGACGCCGAGGACACCGGCCTGACCGCCTACGGCCGCGACCTGGTCGTCAAACTCAACGAGGTCGGCATGTTCGTCGACGGCGCCCATTGCTCCCGTCGCACCGGCCTCGACCTGGCCGCGTGCACCGCGGTCCCGATGATCTACAGCCACGCCAATTTCGCCGAATTGTGGGATCACCCGCGCAATATCACCGACGAACAGGCCACGGCCTGCGCCGCCACCGGCGGGGTGATCGGTATCAACGGCGTGGGAATCTTCCTGGGACACAACGATCCCGCCGAATGCGCCGAACGCGTGGAAGCAATGGCCACCCACATCGAATACGGCGTCGAACTGGTCGGCATCGAACATATCGGCATCGGCTCGGACTATTCCTTCGACGCCGCCGATTTCAACGACATGCTGATGCAGGACCCGGGCGCCTTTTCTGACGCCTATACGAAAAGGGGCCCGCTGCAATGGGTTCCACCCGAGGACCTGCTCGGCCTGAGTGAACTACCCGGCCTGGACGAGCTACTCGCCCGCCGCGGATTCAGCGAGTCCGACCGCGCCGCAGTATTCGGCGGCAACTTCGCCCGAGTCGCGGCCCGAGTCTGGCGCGACTGACCCTGCCGCCCCGGCGTGGCGCGCCTGCGCGAGGACCAATCGGATCAGATGGGTCGAGGCGGTCTCGTTCGACGGATCGAGTGTCAGCGGTGCGGATCGCCGCGTGGCGAGCGGATCGCTGATCGTCGGTCCGCCATCTGCCACGCGTCCAGCCTGGTGAGCCGGTCGGACCGAGGGCTTTCGCGGATGGGCAGGCGGTCCGGGCCGGAATCTTTCCGGCTCGCGGCGGCAAGCGGTCCGGGGGCGTTCCGTTCATTTTGTTCTGCACCGCGGACCCGCCACCTCGATGTGGTTCACCGGCTGCGGTAGCGAGCCGGTCGTGATCTGGGGCGACGACCGGGATTCGGAAGGCACCGATATCCGACCGCTGACCAGGAGCTCTCCGCCGGGTGGTGCTCATGGTTCATCGTTGGGGGGACCGGTGGGTGAAGTTTGCGCGACGGAGTTAGGCTCGACAGCGTGACTTCCCATTACGACGTTGTCGTTCTCGGTGCCGGTCCTGGCGGTTATGTCGCCGCCATCCGAGCGGCACAACTTGGCCTTCGTACCGCGATCGTCGAGCAGAAGTATTGGGGCGGCGTCTGCCTCAACGTCGGCTGCATCCCTTCCAAGGCGCTGTTGCGCAACGCTGAACTGGCGCACATCTTCACGAAGGAAGCCAAGACCTTCGGCATCTCCGGTGACGTGAGCTTCGACTTCGGCGCGGCGTTCGACCGCAGCCGCAAGGTGGCCGACGGCCGGGTCAAGGGCGTCCACTTCTTGATGAAGAAGAACAAGATCGACGAGTTCGACGGGAAGGGTACCTTCACCGACGCGAACACCCTCTCGGTCGAGCTGAGCAACGGCGGCACCGAGACGATCACCTTCGGCAACGCGATCATCGCCACGGGCACCATCACCAAGCTGCTGCCCGGCACCTCGCTCAGCGCCAATGTGGTGACCTACGAGGAGCAGATCCTCACCCGCGACCTGCCCGGTTCGATCCTGATCGTCGGCGCGGGCGCCATCGGCATGGAGTTCGGCTACGTCCTGAAGAACTACGGCGTCGACGTGCGCATCGTGGAGTTCCTGGACCGGGCGCTGCCGAACGAGGATGTCGACGTCTCCAAAGAGATCACCAAGCAGTACAAGAAGCTCGGCGTCACCATCAGTACCGGTGCGGCCGTGCAGTCCATCGATGACGACGGCTCGAAGGTGACCGTCAGCATCAAGGACAACAAGTCCGGCAACGTGGAGACGGTCACCGTCGACAAGGTGCTGCAGGCCGTCGGCTTCGCGCCCCGGGTCGAGGGCTACGGCCTGGAGAACACCGGCGTCGCGCTCACCGACCGTGGCGCCATCGCCATCGACGACAACATGCGCACCAACGTGCCGCACATCTACGCCATCGGTGACGTCACCGCACAGCTGCAGCTCGCGCACGTCGCGGAGGCTCAGGGTGTGGTCGCCGCCGAAACCATCGCAGGCGCACCGACCGTGACCCTCGGCGACTACCGGATGATGCCGCGCGCGACCTTCTGCCAGCCGCAGGTCGCCAGCTTCGGACTCACCGAGCAGCAGGCCCGCGACGAAGGCTACGACGTGAACGTCGCGACCTTCCCGTTCACCGCCAACGGCAAGGCCCACGGCCTCGGCGACCCGACCGGTTTCGTCAAGCTGATCTCCGACAACAAGTACGGCGAACTCCTCGGCGGCCACCTCATCGGCCCCGACGTCTCCGAACTCCTGCCGGAACTCACCCTGGCCCAGAAGTGGGACCTCACGGTCAACGAGCTGACCCGCAACGTCCACACCCACCCCACCCTCAGCGAAGCCCTGCAGGAGGCCTTCCACGGCCTCGGCGGGCACATGATCAACTTCTGATCATTCGGCCTCGAGGGGGCGTTCGGTCCGTACTGGACTGGACGCCCCTTTGCCTTGCGTCCGGATCACTCGCTGCACAGCCAGATCCACGACGCATACCGATCGCTCGGTGACCCGACGAATCCAGTTGTCTCGCAGGAAGAGTCCATCGTGATCGTGGTAAGGCACCGCGAGGTCGTACCGGCCGGACCGGTAGATCAGATGGCGGGAGTAGTATGCGACGCTCGCCCGTTCGGCGAAACCGCCGGCCGTGCCGAGCTCACGGGATTGCAGTCTCGTGCGGTGTGCGAGGCCTGTGGAGCGAGGGGTTTTGCGGTCAGAGCATGCCGTAGGCATGGGTGGGAGTGAGGCGGACCAGGGCGCGGCGATCGGTGACCATCGCTTTGCGGTAGTCGTCCCAGTCGGGGTGTTCACCGGAGCCGGCGCGGTAGTAGGCGACGAGTTCGTCGACGGTGGGGTCGTCGGGGGCGGCGGCGACGGGGGAGAGGTCGACGGTGCCTTCGATGACGGCGTAGGCGAAGAAGTCGTCGCGGGTCACGTGGATCGCGGCCCATGGATCGCGCACGAGGTTGTGGTATTTGGCGCGGTCGGCGGTGATGGAGATGCGGATGATGCCGTCGTCACCGACCACGTGCAGCACGTTGGACAGTTGGGGGCGGCCGTTGCGGCGGATCGTGGTGAGCACGGACCGGGGGATGATGCGGGCGAAATCGATTGCGGCAGAGAGTTCCATGACCGTATTCAACCGACTGTGCGCGGCGGGCGTTCCCTGCTGACGCAGGATGCGGCGTGCCGGATGCGCGGGTATTCGGCCGGCAGTTCCTCGGATGCCGCCGCCGCGGCGATGAACGGCGCGAGCACGGCATCGATCGGCGACTCCGGCGCAGTTCGATCGGCGGCTCGGGTGACCCGGATGAGCAGGACCTCGACCGGTTCGCGCTCGGGGTAGTCGATCGGGGCGAAGGCCGAGTCGAGGATCAGTCGCGGTGGTAGGCGGCCTGGGCGTCGCGAACCCGGGGCATGTTGGTTTCGAGCACCTTGATCAGCGACTCCCACTACACCCACTGCACCAACTGCAGAATGATCCCGTTCGGATCGCTCATCTGGAAGTACCGCTCACCCCACGGCTCGGTCTCGATGGGCGTGACGATCGGTACGCCTTCGCCCTGTAGCCGCGCGTACTCGGCGTCGATGTCGTCGACCACCAGCGTGAGGAGCAGCCCCTCGCCCGCACTCCCCGCCGCACTCTTCGGTTTGAAGGAGCCCAGCCCGGTGCGCAGGTAGCACAGGGTGAATCCGGCGTCGGGTCGCGCGACGGAGATGAAGCCGTCGGAAGACATCTGCTCGGTGAAACCGAGGTGGTCGATGACGAACTTCGCCGAGGCCTGCGGGTCGGTGACGTTGAGGGAGATGGCGGAAGCGGTGACGTTCATGGGTCCTCCTCTGGCTCGCGAATCAATTCTATACTAAGTACTATGTACTTTGTAAAGAAATTTCCGCCGCGCTGCACTATGACCTGGGTCACGCCGATACGATTGGGTTTTCAGCCGAAAGGAGGACACGTGGCGGACGATCGCGGCACATCGTCGAAGGACCGCAGTGGCGCGGGTGATCCGGTGCGGGCCCTCGAGTTGCTGTGGCGAATACCGGGGACCTCCGCGCCGGCGCGCGGCCCGAAGCAGCGCAGCAGCGTGGATGCGGTGGTCGCGGCTGCCATCGAGATCGCGGACATCGAGGGCATCGGCGCGCTCACAATGCGCGCCGTCGCCAACCGGCTCGGACTCACGCCCATGGCCACCTATACCTATGTGCCGGGCAAGGCGGAGTTGATAGACCTGATGCTGGATGCGGTCTACCACGAGACGTCGCGCGCGGACCTGACCGACCTGCCGTGGCCCGACCGCGTCACCATGATCGCCGCGGAGAACCGCGCGATGCTCGCCATGCACCCATGGGTGGCCTATCTGCCGACCACCCGCCCGCCGCTCGGGCCGGGGCTGGCCGCCAAGTACGACCACGAGCTACGGGCCTTCGACGGCCTCGGCCTCGGCGATGTCGAGATGGATGCGGCGCTCACCTTCGTGCTCGGCTTTGTCACCTCGGTCGCCCGCATCGCCATCGACACCGCTCGCGCCGCCGCCGACAGCGCTATGTCGGACCACGAGTGGTGGGAACGCGCCGGGCCGGTACTGAACCAGGTCTTCGATGCCGAGCGCTACCCCCGGGCCGCCCGCGTCGGCGCCGCCGCCGGCCAGGCTCACGACTCCGCCTACAGCGCCGACCACGCCTATGAATTCGGCCTGGCCCGAGTCCTCGACGGCTTGGCCGAGCTCATCGAAAGCGTTGAGCCGCAGCCGCCGCCCGGCAGACGCCGGAACGCACCGTAAGTCACGGTGACGAACGGTCCGACCTTGCGGAGGATTAGATGCTGTCGCGCTGGATGCGCAAGGCGGTGATGGTGGCGGCCAAGCCCTCGTATTGATTGACCAGCAGCACGATCTCGATGAGGTTGCGCTCGTCGTAGTGCGCCGCCAGCGCCGCCCACTCGGCATCGTCGACATCGCGGGTTTCGACCAGTTGATCGACAACCGTCAGCAGCGCGCGGTGTTTCTCCGACCACTCGGGCGCGGCGGGCCCGCCGCGCAGCCGCTCCATGATCTCCGCGGTGACGCCCGCCCGCCTGCCGAGGCGGATGTGATGGTCCATCTCGTACTCGCAGTTGCGCAGGTGCGCCACGCGCAGGATGACCAGTTCCGATTCGTGCCGCGGCAGCCGTCCGCCGGGCATCAGCCTGCCGGAGAAGTGTAGCCAGCCGCGAAACAGGCCCTTGGTGCGCCCGAGGGTGCTGAACAGGTGCGCGTCATCGGTGCCCGTCGCCAGGGAAAGTACTTGCCAGACAACCCAATTGACCGGACCGAGTTCCCGGAATCGTCCGGGCGAAATACGTGGTTGCAACGCAGAAACCATGCTCGCGTCTCCTTCTCGCCGAAGTCCGAGCGTACTAGCCTGCCTCGGCGTGGGTTGGTGCATGGCAAGAATTACAGAACCGACCGGTCTGTGTTAGCAGCGGTTGTCGGCCTTTCTTTGTTTCCAGTGGTTTTCGCGGTGATAGCGCGTCATCATCAGTACCGGTGCCGTCGTGCGGTGGGTTGGCCGCGCTGGATCCGGAACAGGGGGCAGGAAACGCGATGCTGGTGAAGATCAAGACCGGAGCGAGTCTTTCCGGGGCCGAACAAGAGTTTGTGGAATCTCTGCGGTTGTTTCCGACGACCGGCCTCGCGGTGGTCGATCTGGAGGTGGGTGACAACGGAACCCGGCAGGTCGACGCGGTAATCCTCACACCGCGCGGCCTCACGGTGATCGAGGTCAGAGGCTTTCGGCGGCGCCAGAGCGGGCTCCTCAACGTCCCCGCCGATGGCCCGTGGACGATCAGTGACGCGCCCGTCGATATGGATGACGAGGGCCCTGTCAGCCCGACCGACCAGCTGGAACACGCGGTGTACGCGGTGAAGAGCAGGCTGGAGCGGGGGCTGCTCGATCCCGGTCATGTGTGCGGAGCCGTCGTGCTGGTGCCTTTCCGCGGCGTCGTGGTGCGGCCCGCGCGCACCAACCTGCGCCCCGGCATCGATGTGGTGGTCGCCAATGCTCGCGATGCGACCGAACTGCGTATCTACCTGGAGAGCTTCTCCGCCGGACCACGCAGCTGGACCGCAGATCGCGTCTTCGCCGCGTGCGACGAGCTCGGCATCACCAAGGGGTGGCCCTCCCGCGCCGAGTTGATCGCCGACGGCTTCGACGCCGTGCAACCCGAACCGCACGTGCCCCAGGTGCAGGAGGTCAAACCACGGGTCGCGCCCCTGCCCGGCGAGCCGTCGCGACGCCAGAGCGCGGCGTCCTGGTCCGTTTTCGCCCTGGCGATCGTCGGACTGTTGGTCGTACTCGGCGTGATCATCGACGCAGTGGTCCACGATTCCGGCCACCCCAACCCGGTATCGGACGACCGCACGACGAGCGTGACGCCCGCACCGCCCCCGTACCACCCGGTCGATTGCTGGCCCTTCCAACCGAACTGCTGATCGGCTGGTCAATCACGCACCGCGCGAGCCAGTTTGGTGAAGTCCAGGGCCTGCTGGGCGCGCGAGAGAACGCGGGCTCGGGAGCTATCGATATGGGCGGTGAGGGTGCGTAAAGCCATGTCGGGTTCGCTTGCCAACAGCTGCTCGGCGATGGTGATGTGCTCGGCGGTCATCGTGGCGATGCGCTCCGGTGTTGGCAGGTCCAACGTGCGTACCGGCCGGACCCGGACGTACACCCTGGTGAGCGCGTCGGCCAGCGCCGTATTGCCCGCCGCGGCAAGCAGCGTCGTGTGGAACTGCTCGTCGGCGGCGACCAGGGCGGGGCCGGGCTCGGGCGGGTTGTCGCGCATCCCGCGCCACCTGTCGAGTTCCGTGCGTACCAGTGACAGGTCGTGTGCGGGCGCCGGATCGAGACGCCGCTCCGCTCGCTCGGCGCCGCGCACGGTGTCGAGCACGCGCCGAATTCCCTTGGCTTCCAGGACAGTTCGCAACTCGTACAGATTGTCCAGCTCCTCCAGGCGCGGCCGGTACGGATATAGGCCGTCGGAGTGCCGCTCGACCAGACCGTCGGCCTGTAGCCGAGCGAGTGCTTCCCGCACGGGGGTGCGCGACACCCCGTAGGTCTCGGCGAGCCGCTCCTCGCCGAGGCGTTCGGTCGGCACGATCGCTCCCGTGGCCAGGTCCCGCCGCAGGGAGTGATACACCCGCTCGCTCAGCGGGACCCGCCCCCTGCGCGTCATGGCGGCCAGCTCAGATCGCGATCGCCGAGCGGACTGCGGTCTCCGCACCCGCGCCGCCCTCGCCCGTGGAGGTCACCCGTCCGGATTGCAGGACGTAATAGCGTTGCGCCGCCTGCAAAGCGAAGCCGATATGCTGTTCGACCAGCAGCACGCTCAAGCCGCCACGTCGCGTGAGATCGATAATGGTGCGCTCGATTTCGGCCACCACCGACGGCTGGATGCCCTCGGTGGGTTCGTCGAGGATGAGCAGTTCCGGCTCGGTGATCAAGGCTCGAGCGATCGCCAACTGTTGCCGCTGACCGCCCGACAGCAGGCCCGCTTTGCGGGTCAACAACTCTCGCAGTGCCGGGAACAGATCCAGCGACGCATCGATCAGCGCCTTGCCGCGTTTGCGGCCGTCGGCGACCACCTGCAGGTTTTCCGCGGTGGTCAGCTGCGGGAAACTCTGCTGTCCCTGCGGCACATAGGCGATGCCTCCGCGCACCCGGCGTGACGGTGAGTGTTTGGTGATCACTTCGCCGTTGAATTCGATCCGGCCGGACTTCGTGCCTATCAGGCCGACGGCAGTGCGCAACAGGGTGGTCTTGCCCGCGCCGTTGTGTCCCATGATGGCGATGACGCTGTCGTCCGGAACGGTCACCGAGACACCGTGAATCACCTCGGTGTGGCCGTAACCGGAGTGGATGTCGATGAGCTCAAGCATCGGCGGACTCCTTGCTCTGCACGGTCGTGGGATCTTCGAGGGTTGTGCCGATGGCGGCCGCGGTGCCGAGGTAGACCTCCTGCACCTTCGGATCGGCCTGCACCTGCTCCACGGTGCCCTCGCTGAGCACCTTGCCCGCGGCCAGCACGGTCACCGAGGTGGCGAAGGCGCGCATAAAGTCCATGTCGTGCTCGACCACGATGACGATGCGTTCGCCACCGATGCGGCGCAAGAGGTTTCCGGTCTCCTCGCGTTCCCCGGCGCTCATACCCGCGACGGGTTCGTCGAGCAGCAGCACCGAGGCGTTCTGCACCAGCAGCATGCCGATCTCCAGCCATTGCTTCTGACCGTGCGCGAGTACACCGGCGGGCTTGTCGCGCAGATCGCCGAGTCCGGTGATCTCCAGCGCCTCTTCGATACTCGGCAGCACCGACCTGCGCCGCCGCAGCATGGTCAATGTCGAGCGGCCCGCGCCGGCGGCGATATCGAGGTTCTGCAGCACGGTGAGCCGCTCGAAAACGCTTGCCGTCTGGAAGGTTCGGCCGATACCCATGCGCGCGATCTGGTGCACCTTCTTGCCGAGAAATTCGACGCCGGACTTCTGCGCCGATCCGCTGGCGGACACCAAGCCGGTGATCGCGTCGATGAGCGTGGTCTTTCCGGCGCCGTTGGGGCCGATGAGGAATCGCAGATCACCTTGCAGCACAGTGAGATCCACGGCGGTGACGGCCTTGAAGCCGTCGAAACTCACCGAAAGGCCACGGATTTCGAGGTACTCGCTCGACATTCCGGCATTGCCGCCGGGTTTCGGCTCGTGTGTGGTTTCGGTCATCGGGATTCCACTTTCTCCTCGGTCACCGGCGCCTTGTCGATCTCGGGCAGCCGCTCGTTCACCACCGGTCCCGGTTCGGTCGGCGCGGTCGATCGGCGAAACCGGCTGTCCAGCAAGCTCTTCAGCATCGGCCACACGCCCGCGAGGCCCGCCGGAATAAAGCCCACCACGACGATGAACAGCACGCCCTGCAGATAGGTCCAGCTGGACGGGAACTGCTCCGACAGCGCGGTCTGCGCCCAGGCGACGCCGATCGCGCCGAGCACCGGACCGAGTAGCGTGGTGCGGCCGCCGATCGCGACGCCGATGATGAATGCGATGGACGGCACCACACCGATATCGGCGGGAGAGATGATGCCGACGATCGGGGTGAACAGTGCGCCGGCGATCCCGGCGAAGAAGGCCGCGACGACATACGCGACGATCTTGACATCGGCCGGGTCGTAGCCGAGGAAGCGCACCCGCTCCTCCTGATCACGCACGGCCACCAGCAATTCGCCGTAGCGGCTGCGCATCAGCTGGCGCACCAGCGCGACCACCACGAGCAGTGTGCCCGCCGCGATGAAGAACAGCGTCTGCCGGTTCGCCGGATCCGACAGCTTGAACCCGAAGAAGGCTCGGAAGTCCGAGAGCCCGGTGAACCCGCCGATCTTCTGCTGTCCCGTGAGCAGGATCGCGAGCGCGGCGGCCAGCGCCTGACTCAGGATGGCGAAGTAGGTGCCCTTGACCCGGCGCTTGAACACGCCGTAGCCGAGTGCGGCCGCGACCAGCGCGGGCAGCACCAGGATGCCGATCAGTGCGACCGGTCCGGACGCGAAAGGCTGCCAGAACGCGGGCAATTCGCGAATGCCCGCGATCTCCATGAACACCGGCACGGTGTTGTGCAACCGGGCCGCGTCGGCCATCTGCAGGTGCATGGCCATGATGTAGGCGCCGATGCCGAAGAACACGCCCTGACCAAGGGTTAGCATTCCGCCACGGCCCCAAGCCAGTCCGATGCCCGCCGCGACGATGGCGAAGCACAGGAACTTGGCGAGCAGGTTCAATCGGAAGTCACTGAGCATTGCCGGCGCGACCGCGAACAGCAGGATCGCGGCGATAGCGAAGCCGCCCAACGTGGTGAGCGAGGAGTGCGCGCGCCACCGTTGTACAAGAGTTGTCACGCCAAACTCCTTGTCCGGACGGTGAACAGGCCCCGCGGCCGGACCTGCAGGAAGATGACGATGATGACGAACACCATCACTTTCGCGATGGACGCGGTGGTCGAGTATTCGATGTAGGAGTTCAGCAGACCGAGTGCGAAGGCCGCGATCACCGTGCCCTTGATCTGTCCGAGTCCGCCGATCACGACCACCAGGAAGGCGTCGATCAGATAACTCTGTCCGATGGTGGGGCTGGTCGAGCCGATCAGGGTGAGCGCCACGCCCGCGACACCGGCCAGGCCGGAGCCGATGAAGAAGGTGCTGATATCGGTGATGCGGCTGGAAACGCCACTGGTCTCGGCCAATCCGCGGTTCTGCACGACCGCGCGGATGCGACGGCCCAGCGGGGTCGTCTCGAGCACCGCGGCCAGCGCGGTCACCGCGACGACCGCGAGCACCAGGATGAAGATGCGGGTCTTGGGCACTACCGCGCCCATGATGGTGACGCCGCCGCCAAGCCATTCGGGCACCAGCACGTTCTTGGCGGGAGCGCCGAAGATATCGCGGGCCAGCTGCTGCAGCACCAGTCCGACACCAAAGGTGACAAGCAGGGTGTCCAGCGGCCGGTCGTACATCCAGCGGATGAGGCCCATTTCCAGCGCCGTACCCAGCAGGCCGCCGACGAGGAAGCCGATCAGCAGGGAGACGACCAATGAAACTCCGGCCGACGAAAAGACTTTCTGCACAACATAAGTCGTGTAGCAACCGGCCATGATGAACTCGCCGTGCGCCATGTTGATCACGCCCATCTGACCGAAGGTCAGCGAGAGGCCGAGCGCGGCAAGCAACAGAATTGATCCCAGACTCAGTCCGGTGAAGAGCTGGCCGATCAGCACGTCCATAAGGGTTCCTAACGGTGTCGGCCGGTGCGGGCCCGTCGCGATGACACGGCCCGCAGCGGCGCTGGTCGACTACTTGAGGCCCTTGGCCCAGTCGTAGGACGTCAGGTACGGGTCCGGGGCGACGGCCTTGCCTGAGTCCCATACCGTGTAAATGAGTCCGTCCGGGCGGATTTCACCGATGCGGGCGGTCTTGGTGATGTGGTGATTGGCCCCGTTGAGGGTGACAAGACCCTCGGGGGCCTGGAAGCTCACGCCCTCGGCCGCGGCCTGAATGTCGGCCACCTTGAACGACTTTGCCTTCTCGACGGTGTTCTTCCATAGGTAGACCGAGGTGTAGGCGGCCTCCATCGGGTCCGAGGTCGGCTTGTTCGCACCGTATACGGCCTTGTACGCGTCGACGAATGCCTTGTTCTGCGGGGTATCGACGGTCTGGTAATAGTTCCACGCGGTCAGTTGCCCGGCGATGTTCTGCGCGCCGATGCCGGCGACTTCTTCCTCCGCGATCGACACAGAAACCACCGGCATCTCAGCGGCTTTCAGGCCCGCGTTGGTGTATTCGCGGAAGAACGCCACGTTGGAATCGCCGTTGAGGGTGTTGAACACCGCGCCCGCCTTGGCATTTCGCACCTTGTTCACGATGGTGGAGAAGTCGGTCGAGCCGAGGGGGGTGTAGTCCTCGCCCTTGATCTCGATGCCGTTGGCCGCCGCGTACGCCTTGATCTCACGGTTGGCGGTCTGCGGGAAGACATAGTCGCTGCCGACCAGGTAGAGGGAGGTGATGCCCTTCTGCTTCAGGTAATCCAGCGCCGGGATGATCTGCTGGTTGGTGGTGGCGCCGGTGTAGAAGATGTTCTTGCTGTCCTCCAGACCCTCGTACTGGACGGGGTAGTAGAGCAGCGAGTTCAGGCTCTCGAACTTCGGCTTCATGGCCTTGCGGCTCGACGAGGTCCAGCCACCGAATACGGCGGCGACGCAGTCGGAGCTGATCAGTTTTTCGGCCTTTTCGGCGAAGGTCTTCGGATCGGAGGCGCCGTCCTCGAGTATCAGGTCGATTTTCTTGCCCATGACGCCGCCCGCGGCGTTGATCTGATCGACGGCCAGCTTGGTCGAGTTGGCGACGGTGACCTCGGAAATGGCCATTGTGCCCGACAGCGAGTGCAGCGAACCGATCTTGATCGAGTCCTTCGACGTGTCGACGCAGGACGCGGCGTTGGAGCCGCTGGTCGAGGCGTCGTCCTTGGCGCCACAGGCGGTCAGCAACAGACCGGCGAGTGCGACGGCCGACGGCGCGACCAGCGCTTTTGCGATGCGCCGTGAGCGCTGACGATGGATGTCACGGGAATCTGGCATGGGGCGGGACCCTTCTCACTTCATCAGGTGTTCGGCGGCGCTGCGTGCGCCGCGGGCGAATACGCCCGCCTTTGCACCGGTCAGACGGGTCGACCGGGATGTATACAACGGCTGTATTCGTGGTGCGAACAGTAGACAGAAGTTATTGCGCCGGAATGATTTTCGGTGACGCGTCGGTTGCCTATGTTTCCACCGTGTGAACCTTTGTGGTAAACGCTCGGGGAACGGTGGGAGACCTCGCCGTGGCTACGGTTGCGTAGCGTCGAGCCGGTACGGCAGGCTGCGTTTGTACATCGTCAGAACAGCCGATCCCGTGGTGAGTCCGGCCACGGAATTGTCAGTCGAGGAGGATTGCGATGGGCCACTACAAGTCGAACGTGCGGGATATCGAGTTCAATCTGTTCGAGGTGTTCGGGCTGGACAAGCTGCTGGACACCGGTGCCTACGGTGATCTCGACTCCGATACCGTGCGCGAGATCCTGGCCGAGGTGAAGCGCCTCGCCGAGGGGCCCGTCGCGGAGTCGTTCGCCGCGGCGGACCGCGACCCGGTGGTCTACGATCGGGCCACCTTCTCGATTTCGGTGCCCGAGCCGCTGCGCAAGACCGTCACTGCCGTGCGCGAGGCGGACTGGAGTCGCCTCGGCATGCCGGAGGGCATGGGCGGCACGCCGGCGCCCGCCGCAGTGGTGTGGGCGGTCAACGAGATGATCACCTGCGCCAACCCGTCGGCGAGCTTCTTCAATATGGGCCCGGTGATGGCCTCGGTGCTCTACAATGTCGGCACCGAAGAGCAGAAGGCATGGGCCACAAAGGGCTACGACCGCGGCTGGCAGGGCACCATGGTGCTGACCGAGCCGGACGCCGGCTCCGATGTGGGCGCGGGTCGCACCAAGGCGATCAAGCAGGAGGACGGCACCTGGCACATCGAGGGCGTCAAGCGGTTCATCTCCGGCGGCGATGTCGGTGAGACCGCTGAGAACGTCTTCCACCTGGTGCTGGCTCGTCCCGAGGGCGCCGGTACCGGTACCAAGGGGCTTTCGCTGTTCTATGTGCCCAAGTTCCTGTTCGATCACGAGACGCTCGAGCTGGGCGACCGCAACGGCGTGTACGTGACCGGCGTAGAGCACAAGATGGGCCTGAAATCCTCGCCCACCTGCGAGCTGACTTTCGGCGGCACCGCTGTACCGGCCAAGGGCTGGCTGGTCGGCGAGGTGCACAACGGCATCGCACAAATGTTCCAGGTGATCGAGAACGCGCGCATGGTGGTGGGCATCAAGTCCACCGGCACGCTGTCCACCGGCTACCTGAACGCGCTGGACTATGCCAAGCAGCGGGTGCAGGGCGCGGATCTGACCCAGATTTCGGACAAGGCCGCGCCGCGGGTCACCATCGCCCACCACGCGGATGTGCGCCGTTCGCTGGCCATGCAGAAGGCGTACGCCGAGGGGCTGCGCGCGGTGTATCTCTACACCGCGGCGCATCAGAATGCCGATGTGGCGCAACTGGTGTCGGGCGCGGACGCCGAATTGGCGCACCGTGTAGGCGATTTGCTGCTGCCGATCGTCAAGGGCGTCGGTTCCGAGCGGGCCTACCAGTACCTGACGGAATCGCTGCAGACGCTGGGTGGTTCGGGCTATCTGCAGGACTACCCGATCGAGCAGTACATCCGCGACGCGAAGATCGACTCGCTGTACGAGGGCACCACCGCCATCCAGGCGCAGGACTTCTTCTTCCGCAAGATCATTCGCGACAAGGGCGTGGCGATCGGACACCTCACCGGAAAGATCGCCGCCTTCCTCGACGCGAAGACCGGCCACTTCGAGGCGGAGCGGGAACTGCTGCGCACGGCGCTGGCCGACGTGCAGGCGATGGCCGCGACGCTGACCGGTTACCTGATGGCTGCGCAGGCGGAGCAGGCCGAGCTCTACAAGGTCGGGCTCGGCTCGGTGCGCTTCCTGTTCGCCGTCGGCGACCTGCTCATCGCCTGGCGGCTGCTGGTGCAGGCCGAGATCGCCGCCGCCGCACTGGTCTCCGAGACATCGGAGAAGGATCGGCCGTTCTATGCCGGAAAGGTCGCTGTCGCAAGCTTCTTCGCGAAGAACGTATTGCCGGAGCTGACCGCGGTCAAGGGCATCATCGCCGCGATCGACAACGACATCATGGTGATGGACGAGGCGGCGTTCTAGAGCGGGGTCCTGCTGGTCACCGCCCTCGGCCTGACCATGCTGGGAATGCGTTTCCAGCGCAAGGCAACAGCCGCGACGGCTGCGCAAGACCTTGCTCCGGCTGTGCGGGCTGCCTGCGCAATAGGGACGAATGACCAAGGCCGACACTGGTATTCACCGATGTAAGCATTGTCGTGTTATGCGGTGCTACTGGCGGATCGTGTAGTACTCGGTGTCGTACCGGAACGGCGTATATTCGTACCTGTCCGGGATATCCGAGTTCGGAATGGACGCCCGCAGTGTCGGACCCGTGCTGTAGACATGCCGAATCGGGCTGTCATATCGGGGATCGCAAAAGTGGGTCGACTATTTGAGGACGTACGGAGATACCGAGCTGCGGTGTTCGCTGATATCCAGTACTTTGCCGAGTGGTGGGAACGCGCGCTGTGGGCAATTGGCGCGTTCGCAGACGCGGCAGCCCGCGCCGATCGGGGTGGCCTCGGCCTCATCGAGATCGATGCCGTCGGCGTAGACGACGCGGCCCGCGTGGCGTAGTTCGCAACCGAGGCCGATGGCAAATGTCTTGCTGGGCTGGCCATATCGGGTGGCGCGACGTTCGACGGTGCGGGCGATCCACAGGTATTTGCGGCCGTCGGGCATCTGCGCGATCTGGGTCATGATCTTGCCGGGGTAGGCGAAGGTCTCGTAGACATTCCAGAGCGGGCAGGTGCCGCCGCTGGCCGAGAAGTGGAAACCGGTGGCGGACTGGCGTTTCGACATATTGCCCGCCCGGTCGACGCGGACGAACGAAAACGGCACACCGCGCTGCTTGGGGCGCTGCAGCGTCGAAAGTCGATGGCAGATGGTCTCGTAGCTCTGCGTGAAGGAGGCCGACAGTCGTTCGATGTCGTAGCGGAAGTCCTCGGCGACCTCGAGAAAGTGCGTGTAGGGCAGCACAGTGGCCGCGGCGAAATAGTTGGCCAGGCCGAGCATGGCCAGTTTGCGGGTGTCCTCGGAGGCGAAATTGCCTTCCTCGACCAGCTTTTCGAGCAGGTCGCCGCATTCGAAATAGGACAATTCGGCGGCGAGTTTGAAGGTGCGCTGGCCGCCGGACAGATGCGGCGCGATTTCGAGGTGCTGGGTGTCGGGGTCGTACCGGTGTAGTACGCCTTCGCCGAGGTCGATGCGTTCGACGATCCGCACGTCGTGCGCGCGAAGTGTGCGTGCGATCTCGCTGTTGATGTCACCACCGTGGAACCGGATGCGGGCGGTGAGTTCTTCTGCGGCAGTGTCCAATTCGTGGATATAGTTCTGGCGCTGATAGAAGAAGTCGCGCACTTCCTCGTGCGGTTTGCTGATCGCCGCGCTGCCGGAACCGTCGGCGAAGCGATCCTCGGTGGCGGCGGCCAACTGCGCGGAGGTATTGCGGTAGCGGTTGTGCATATTGACCAGCGCGCGGGCCATGCTCGGGTGCGCGGAGACCATGTCCGCGATCTCCTGGGTATCGGCCTCGATGCCGAGCTCCTGGTCCATCACGACCTCTTGGAGTTCGGCGATCAGTCGAGTGTCGTCCTGGGAGGAGAAGAACGTGGCGTCGACGCCGAATACTTCGCTGATCCGCAGCAAAACCGGCACGGTGAGCGGGCGCACATCGTGTTCGATCTGATTGAGGTAACTCGCCGAGATCTCCAGCTTCTGGGCGAGTGAGACCTGGCTCAGCCCTCGTTCGGTCCGCAGCTGACGAAGCCGCGCCCCGACGTAAGTCTTGGCCACTCGTCCAGTCTATGGGCGTCTTCGCAACTCTGCCAATGGGCAATTAGCAGCAGAGCTGAGCGATATGTCACATCCACGGGTTACCGTCATGTGGTGCTGTTCTCGGATGTTGTGCGGGCCTCGGAGACCGTCCGTGCGACGCGATCCCGGAAGACGAAGATCGCCTCGCTTGCCGGGCTGTTGTCCGAGGCCGTGCCGGAGGAGCTCGTCCCAGTCGTCGCCTGGGTCTCCGGCGAGCTGCGGCAGGGACGTATCGGCACCGGCTGGCGCACGCTGACCGCGCTGGATGGTCCGCCGAATACGGTTGCCACACTGACGGTTTCGGCGGTAGATAGCGCGTTCGAGGAATTGGCGACGATCTCGGGTTCCGGTTCGGCGAACCGGCGCAAGGAACTGCTGACTGCCCTGTGGGCCGCGGCCACCGCCGATGAGCAGACCTTCCTGCTGCGCCTGCTGACCGGTGAGTTGCGCCAGGGTGCGCTGACCGCGATCGTCAGCGAGGCGGTCGCGGCGGCGGCACAGGTGCCGGTGGATCTGGTTCGCCGCGCCTACATGCTGTCGGGCCAGCTGCCCGTCACGGCGGTCGCCGCGTTGACCGGCGGGGTGGATGCGCTGAGCGAATTCAAGCTGGAGGTTGGCCGCCCCATCCAGCCCATGCTCGCCTCGCCCGGTGCGACGCTGGATGAGGCGATGGCCGAGTTCGACGGCGACGTGAGCGTCGAGCACAAGATGGACGGCGCCCGCATCCAGGTGCATCGCGACGGATCGCAGGTATGGGTGTTCACCAGGACGCTGCGCGATATCACCGCGAGCGTGCCGGAGTTGGTGGACCTGGTCGCCGGGCTGCACTGCACCAGCGTCGTGCTGGACGGGGAGACGCTGGCACTGACCGATTCGGGTCGGCCCCGCCCATTCCAGGAGACGATGAGCCGCTTTGCCGAGGTGACCTCCACCAGGGAGCTGCTGCTGCACCCCTACTTCTTCGACTGTCTGCACCTGGACGGCCGCGACCTGCTCGACGCCCCGCTGCACGAGCGACGCATCGCATTGACGAAAGTTGCTGCGGTACACAGCATTCCCGCCCTGATCCGGCCCGATCCCGAGGCCGCCGCCGAGTACTTCGACGGCGCGCTCGCCGCCGGGCACGAGGGTGTCATGATCAAGTCGTTGACCGCGCCGTATGCGGCGGGCCGCCGCGGCCGTGCTTGGCAGAAGATCAAACCGGCGCACACCCTGGATCTGCTGGTGCTCGGCGCCGAATGGGGATACGGCCGCCGCACCGGCTACCTGTCGAACCTGCATCTCGGCGCCCGCGACCCGGAAACCGGCGACCCGGTCATGGTCGGCAAGACCTTCAAGGGCCTCACCGACGCACTGCTGCAATGGCAGACCGCCGAATTCCCGCGCCACGAACACGCCCGCGACAAGACCACTGTCTACCTGTGGCCGGAACTCGTCGTCGAGATCGCCCTCGACGGCGTCCAGGTGAGTTCCCGCTATCCCGGCGGCGTCGCCCTCCGGTTCGCCCGCGTCGTCCGCTACCGCCCGGACAAGGACCCCGCGGACGTGGACACCATCGACGCGGTCCGAGCGCTGCTGCCCTGACCGAGTCACCTCCACCGAGCTGCTGATCCGATCGACCGACGCCAAGGGCCGCCCGGTGCCGGTGGTCGCGACATTACCGGTGCGGTTCGCGCCGTGGACCGGGCCGGGTTCGCGGCCGCTGGTGGCCTGAAACCGCGGCGGGATGCTCGAGCTTCGGCAGGTAGGTGGCTGAAATTTGCATTAGCGCATCCGAAATGGTTGCCCAATAATCGGGTAACCCGCTGCCAACCGTCGACGCCTTTAACGCACACTTGATGGGTGACCGTCGAGTTGCTAGTTCTTCTGATCGTGATCGTCACAGCACTTGCTTTCGATTTCACCAACGGCTTCCACGACACCGCGAACGCCATGGCGACCTCGATCGCCACCGGCGCGCTGCGGCCGCGGATCGCGGTCGCCCTGTCGGCGGTGCTCAATCTCGTCGGCGCCTTCCTGTCCGTGGCGGTCGCCGCCACTGTGGCCAAGGGCATCGTCCGGCTCGATGCCGTGCACGGCCAAGAATTGTTGATCATCGTGTTCGCCGGCCTGGTCGGCGGCATCCTGTGGAACTTGCTGACCTGGCTGTTCGGCCTGCCGTCGAGTTCCTCGCACGCACTGTTCGGCGGCTTGATCGGCGCGACCATCGCCGCGCTCGGCTGGTGCGGGGTGATCTGGGCGTCCGGAGCGGACGGCGTGCTGACCACGATCGTGCTGCCCGCCGTGCTCGCCCCGATCGTGGCCGCGCTGGTCTCGGCCATCGGCACCTGGGGGGTCTATTGGATCACCAGGCGCTCGGATGCGGACAAGGTCGAGGGCGGCTTCCGCTGGGGCCAGATCGGCTCGGCCTCGCTGGTCTCGCTGGCGCACGGCACCAACGACGCGCAGAAGACGATGGGTGTGATCTTCTTGGCGCTGGTCGCGAACGGCACGCTCACCAAGAACGCCGACATGCCGCTCTGGGTCATGGCGGCCTGTGCCGTCGCCATCGCCTCGGGCACCTACCTCGGTGGTTGGCGGATCATCCGGACGCTGGGGAAGGGGCTCGTCGAGATCGATTCGCCACAGGGTCTCGCCGCCGAAACCTCGTCCGCCGCGATCATTCTCACCTCGGCGCATTTCGGGTTGCCGCTCTCGACCACGCAGACCGTCACGGGTTCCATCCTCGGTACCGGGCTCGGCAAGGGCGCGGAGGTGCGTTGGGGCGTGATGGGCCGCATGGTCGTCGCCTGGCTGCTGACGCTGCCGCTCGCGGCCGTGGCCGGGGCCGTGTGCTGGGGCATCGCGCACGTTATCGGCGGGCTTCCCGGGGTGCTCGTGGTGTTCGGGATCCTGGGCGTGCTTACGGCCGTGATGTACCTGCTGTCTCGGCGCCATCCGGTGAACACCACCAATGTCAACGAATGGCCCGGCGATACACCGGGCGTGGTCGACACGCCGGACGCCGCTTCCGATATTGCGAAGGGGAGTTCGACGTCGGCGGATGCCGCGGGCGGTGGGAACGCCGACGGGTTGTCGCCGCCTACCGACATGTCGTCGGCAGGACCTGATACTCAACCCCGTTCCGCACAGGTCTGAAGCATGTCGAACAACACCGAGTCGGGTGCACCGGTCCGCGAGACCGGCGTCGGGTTCGGGGCCGGCGTTGGTAGCCCGGCCGCCATTCGCCAGGCATCGGGAATCGTTCGCGACGTGTGGCTCACAGGAGGAGGATCCGTGCATACGCTCATAACGAATCTGAACGCGCTATGGAAGGTAACCGCCGCGGGTCTGGTATTCGGCGCCGGCCTTCCGATCATCTTCGCTTTCGGGGTGCGGTTCTGGTCGGCGGCCGATTCGGTCACCGCGGAAGGCCGTGCCGCACCACGCAATTACCCCGCTGTGGCCGGGGCGCTGGTGTGCTTCGGGCTGGTAATTGCCGCGGTCGTCACCGGCATCCTCTACATCGCGAAGGCATTCATCGCCGCCAAGTTCGGCAGCCATTTGTTCGGACAGTCCTGAAGGGCGCACGGTGACCGATCAACCGAAAATCACGCAGGCGCGGCCGAACGTGCTCAGCCGGGTCATCGGCTGGTTGCGCGCGGGATACCCGCACGGGATTCCCAGTTCCGACTATGTGGCACTGTTTGCGGTGCTATATCGGCATCTGACCGATTTCGAGGCGTCGCGATCGTCGAAGAAATGGTGAGCGAGAACCTCGACACCGAGATCAGTCACGCCGATATCGAGGCGGCGATCGCCCGGTTCGCCGTGGAGCAACCGGACACGCACGATATCGCCAGGGTCGCTTCCCATCTCGCCGCAGGCGGATAGCCGCTGGCCACACCCATCGCCGACGTCGAGTGAAAATCGTCGATGGGGTATGGCTGGGGCGAATTCGAGGCCACGATGGCCGGGCCGTTCGAGATGTCGGACATGAGACCGTTGCTCGGGTGTTGCAAGGCTGGGCCTTTACCGAGCGCGGGGGAGCGCTGCCCTGGTCCCGGAGTCAGAGCCAGCGTCGATCGGAGTCGTAGGGGCGGTGGCCGCCGAGGTCGGGGAGGCGGCGGATGCCAGCGGAGACTTCGAAGGCGAGGTCTTGGTAGCCGAGAGCGAGTTCCGCGAGTCGTACCCAGGCATCGTGCACCACCCATTCCGGTGCGCCGAACAAGGTTTCGTAGGCACAGATGGAGAATTGGGCCATGCGGTCGACCACCGTACCGACCGTCTCGGAATGCATGTGCGCGCCGCCGTGGGGGAGTGGGACCTCGGTGGCCACCCAGCGGTCGATGGCGAGCACGAGGCGGGCGCGGTGCTGGTCGATATCGGCGGTAGAGCCCAGCGCGGCATGCCTGCGGCGCTCGTGCAGTTCCGCCAGTAGGTGCGCGGATTCCAGCACCGGATGATTGCTGCGTGGCATGGCGCGGCACGCTTCCAAAATGTGTTCCTTCGACGGCAGTGGTTCCATCACGATTACCCCCTCATTCGAATAATGTTGCTGGACAACGATCTATGCGCACGACCCACGCGTACTTACCGCCGGTGCCGCCCATTGATCTTGGGAATGCGATGGCGATGCCGAGATGGCATTGTCTCCCAAGGGCTTTCGGTAACCGCAAGCCCCAAAGCCTCCAGCGCGGTGAGCCCGATCCGCCCCGCGAGCTCATCCATCACCGCAACAATCTCGGCCGCCTGAATAGCCGCGGTCGCCTGCTCAGTAGTGAGCATCCGCCCCCGCAAATACGAAACCACCCAAGCATCGTCACTGACCCGCCGAGCCTGATGTGCGGTCAAATCACCAACCATCCACGCCCGATCGACAACATGCACAGCCATACGACCCCCCTCGACCTGCGCCGTGCGGGCCCGGCTGAACGCTCCCGCCTGTGATCTATAACACGCAGACTGTAGATTCGTAAAGTATACGAGTCAAGCTACTGGCAAACTTCCGCGAGAGTTTGGGTTGTACTATGCGCGACATGGCCCTGTCACCTGCGGTTGCACGCTGGGAGCTGGCGCTCCGGCTGCGGCAACGACGCCTGGAGTTGGGCATCGGCGCCTCCTCGATCACCAAGGCGCTCGATGTATCGCCCGCCTATTGGTCGCACATCGAGAACGAACGCAACCTCCTGCCCAAGGACAAGCTCGAGCAACTGCTGGACATCCTGGAGATCGACGACAAGGAACAGGACGAGCTACTTGGCCTGCGCGAGGTGGCCAAGGGCCGTGGGTGGTGGACGCGCTATTCGGCGCTATTCGGTGACGACATCATGCGGTACTACGGCATGGAATGGGGTGCGGAATGCATCCGGACGTACGAAAGTGTCCTCATGCCAGGGCTACTCCAAGGTGAGGAGTTCATCCGGGCGCTGATGACATCCGGCAGCGCAACAGTGCCGGCGATCGAGGTCAATCAGCGAATCGAGGCGCGACTACAGCGCCAGCAGCGGCTAGGAGGCAGTGCCCCGCTGCAGCTGCTGGCGGTCATCGGTGAGGCTGCGCTCGTGCACCAAATCGGCGGGCCCGATGTGCTTGCGCGCCAACTGATTCACCTGGCCGATGTTGTCGAGTCCCATCCGGACAATATCGACCTACGAGTCATCCCGTTCACCGCATCGCACAGCCTGCCGACCGGATCGACGTACCACCTCTTGGATTTCGCGAGTCCGCGCCTGCCGACCCTGGCGTGGCACGAATCAGCGGTGTTCGGCCAGATCATCGTCGACGACGTGGGCAGGAAGGAAACCAAGGTGCGCGACCTGCGCTTCGTACACGACCGCGTACAGTCGCTCGCCCTCGCCCGCGCGGACTCGTTAGCGCTGATAAGGACCGCAGCCCGTCGATTATGATCCAGGGGGTGAGCAGTACCGGTTGGTTCAAGTCTTCTTATTCGAACGACAGCCAAACCTGCGTCGAGATCCGATACGTTGGTGATCGAGTCCTCGTGCGAGACAGCAAGTATCGGGGCCTGCCTGATGCTCGACCCATCCTCGGGTTCGAGGGTGAAAGCTGGTCAGCCTTCATAGCCGCCGTCCGAGCCGCCCAGTTCCCGTTCGCCTGATGAGTGCGATCGGGCAGCCGAGTGGTCCGCCTTCATGACAGCCAACCGAGCTGTTGTCGCGTTTCCGCCCGCTTGATCCGCAGCCGACACGCGGCGGGTTCTCCCGGGGGTGCGGCATTCGCGGCGGCAATTCGAGTAGCTGGATCTCCTATCGGTAGGGCAGGGCGATTCATTCTCCTGGCGCACCACGGTTTGAGCTGCGTCGCTACTCGTGGACCAGTGGTGCCGGCCCGCTTCCCAGCAGACTCACAGGCTCGTCGCGGTAACCCTCGAGGTCGCTGGCGCAGGATTGTTTCGTCGGCGAACGGAAGCGGCTCATCCACCCCTTCCGTCCCGACCCGGTGGTTCACTGCCCTGAACCACCTCCCCGCCGACCGGCGGCGCCGGACCCTCGCCGCCGCCGCCGGTCCGCAACTCTCCTCGACCCCGAATGGCACATCGGGATTCGGCACCGCCGTCGACATAGGGCAGGGTTAGGGGGCTAGGAGGTCGAGGAGGTGCACAACCTCCTGCTGGACGGCGGTGCGGGCGGGGGTTAGGTATTTGCGGGGGTCGGAGAGGTTGGGGGTGAGGGTGGTGCGGATGGCTTCGGTGGCCAGGACGTTCAGGCGGGTGGCTATGTTGATTTTGGTCATTCCGTGTTCGACGGCGGCGCGGAGGCCTTCGTCGGGGACGCCGGAGGAGCCGTGGAGGACGAGGGGGACGGGGACTTTCGCGGCCAGGCGGGAGATGAGGTCGTTGTCCAGATCGGCGGTGCGAGTGTGCATGGCGTGGGAGGAGCCGACGGCTACGGCCAGGGCGTCTACTCCGGTGCTGGCGACGAATTCGACGGCTTCGTCGGGGTCGGTGCGGACGCCGGAAGCGTGGGCGCCGTCTTTGCCGCCGACCTCGCCGAGTTCGGCCTCGACGAAGACGTCGCGGGCGTGGCAACAGCGGGTGACCTCGGCGGTGGCGGCCACGTTGGCGGTGTAGTCGAGGGTGGAGCCGTCGTACATGACCGAGCGGATGCCGAGATCGACGGCCGCTTCGATGAGCTCGAACGAGGTGGCGTGGTCGAGGTGCACGGCGATGTCGGCGGTGCTGTCTGTCGCGATGCGCAGGCAGGCGAGCGCGATGGGCGCCAGGCTGCCGTGGTAGTGGACCGTGTTCTCCGAAAGCTGGAGCACCACTGGACGTTTCGTGGACTCGGCCGCCGCGGTGATAGCTTCGGCATGCTCCAGTGTGATTACGTTGAAAGCGCCGAGGCCGCCAGGACGCGCGGCGGCGATCAGATCGGGAACCGACGTGAGGGTCACGTGGCCTCCGAAGTGCTCGGTTCGGGGAGTTCTTCGACGCGCACGGTGGGGGCTATGCGGGTGCGCAGGCAGCGGTCGATTTCGCCGGCTACGGGGATGACCACCGCGGCGGCAGAGGTGGCTACGGCGTCGACGAGGATGGCGGGCCAGTCCGGTTCGGCTTCTTCGGAGAGTGCCGCTATTACTGCTGCGGTTGCGGAATCGCCTGCGCCGGTGGGGTTTCCGGCGAGGGGCTCGGGGAGGGTCGCGGACCAGGCGCCGTCGGCGGTGATCGCGATCATGCCCTCCGCGCCGCGGGTGGCGATGATGGCGCGGATCCCGCGTTCGAAGAGCGGGCGGGCGGCGGTCACGACCTCGTCCGGGGTGATCGGGACTCGGCCGGTGAGGCGTTCGAGCTCTTCGGTATTGGGCATCAGGATGACGCCGGGGACCTGGGCGGCCAAACGTAGTGGCTCGCCGTCGACATCGCAGATGGTCGCAACGCCCGCGGCGATGGCGGTGCGCGCGAGCTCAGCGGGCAGCGCGGGATTGATGCCGCCCGGCAGGGACCCGGAGATCACCAGGCCGTTGATGTCGGGCAGCAGGCCCGCGACTCGGACGGCTAGTTGGTCGGCGGCGTGCGGATTCGATACGCGCGCACCGGGCTCCCATAACGCGGTGGCGGTGCCGTCCTCGGATTCGCTGATCACCACCGTGCGCCGGACCCAGGGCAGCGCGTGCACGAAATCGACCGGCATTTCCAGTTCGGCCGCCGCCGCAAACGCATGATCGGAGAAACCTGTTGCGCGGGCGTACTTTCCGAGCTGATTCAGCACCCGCGTCACATTGATGCCTTTGCCGCCGATGCGCTGTTCGACCGAGCGGACCCGGTGCGCTTGGCCGCGCTCGAAACGCTCGACGCGATAGGTCATGTCGTAAGCGGGGTTCATTGTCACGGTGAGGATCACGTCAACCACTGTCCACGTCTGAGTACTCGGCGCAACAGTACGTTGTCATCGACTATCAGTAGGTCGGCAAACTGGTCGGTACGTAGGTCGCCCACATCGGGCAGTCCGGCCGCGGCGGCCGGAATCGAAGTGGCGGCAATCACGGCATCGCGCAGCGGAACGCCGCAATCCCGGACCGCCCAGGCCAGGCAGTGCCGGAGATCGGCGATGCCGCCCGCGATGGATCCACTGGCAATCCGGGCCACCCCGTCGGCCACCCGGACAGCCTGCGGACCCAGTTGATATTCGCCATCGGGCATGCCGACGGCCTGCATGGCATCGGTGATCAGCGCGATGCGTCCTGGTGCGGATGCGAAAACCAGTGCACCGAAACCGGAATCGATATGCACACCGTCACCGATGAGCTCGATCACCGCGTGCCCGGTCGCTGCCGCGACAAGTGCGGCGGCAACCGGGCCGGGCGCCCGATGGTGCATCGGCGGCATGCCGTTCGCGAGGTGGGTGACCAGACTGCCGAACCCATTGGGCCGCAACGCCTGCCGGAACCGGGCGAAGTCGGTATCGCTGTGGCCCAGCGACACCACCACGCCACTGTCGGAAAGACGCTGCGCCACCTTGTCATAACCCGGCAGCTCGGGAGCCAACGTCATCACCCGCAGATGCCCGTTCGCGGCGGCCAGCAGCTGATCGGTGAGATCGAGATCGGGATCGCGCAGGAAGCGTGGATCCTGAGCCCCGCAACGCGCGGCCGCCAGAAACGGGCCCTCGGCATGGATTCCGCCGATGACCCCGGCCTCCGCCACCTCGCGAAGCGCACCGACCTGCGCCACCATATCCGCCGCGGCCCCGGTGACAACGCTCGCCAGCACCGTCGTCGACCCGCGCGAATGATGAAACTCCGCCGCCGCCCGCGCCTCGTCGGCATCGACCGTATCGAACCGATGCCCGAACCCGCCGTGATTATGAATATCGACAAGCCCGGGAAACACCGTGCCCGAAAACGCCGGAGCAGCCGAATCGGGATGCACCGCATGCCATTCCGCGAACGACCGCACCGCCGCGATCCGCTCCCCACGAACCGAGACCACCCCGTCGTCGAGCACTCGCGCCGCCGAAACGATCCGTCCACGAACCTCGAGATCGGCCGCTGCTCGCATGGATGCCTGCCTGCTCATCCGAGCACTCCTTGGCGGGCGAAGCGGGCGGCGCCGACCAGTCCGGCGCGGGCGCCGAATTCGCCGACTACAACCGGGGGTGGGGGAACTAGGCGGGTTCGTTCGGCGAGGGTTCGGTAGAGGGGGTCGGTGAGGGCGGCGCCGGCGCCGGCGAGGCCGCCGCCGAGGACGATCAGTTCGGGGCAGGTGGCGTGGATGATGCCGAGTAGGCCGTCGGCCAGGGCGCTGATGGCGTCGTCGACTACCGCCTTGGCGTCTGGATCGGCATCTAGTAGCGCGAAAACGTCGGCGGCGCTGTCTATTTCGTGTCCGGTGCGGCGGCGGTAGGCGCGGGCGATGGAGGCGCCGGAGGCCACGGTTTCGACGCAGCCGATATTGCCGCACGGGCAGCGCAGGCCGTCGGCATGGCGGACCGGGATGTGGCCGTATTCGCCGGTCTGGCCGAATCGGCTACGCACGAGCTTGCCGCCGACCGACAGGGTGCCGCTGATGCCGGTACCGAGTATGACGACGCACACGTCGTCGTGGTCGCGCCCGGCCCCGAATCGCCATTCGGCCCAACCAGCCACTGCGACATCGTGTTCGATCAGCACCGGTATGCCCCAGCGGGCGGTGAACCGATCGCCGATGTGCACGTCACGCCATCCGACATTGCTACTGAATATCGCAATCGACCGCACGGGGTCGACGATCCCGGGCAGCACCACCGCGGCCCGAGCCACCCGGCCGCGCTGTTCATCCGTCAGCTCGGCCAGCAACTGATCACCCAGCACCCCCATGGTCTCGAACGCCGCCTCGCCCTGCGGTGTCTCGAGGACGGCCGCCGCCAGCACCGCGCCGGTCGAGCCGGTGATCTCGCCCTTCATCGTGGTCCCGCCGACATCTACGCCGAGCACCAGTGCGTCCGCGGGCAGAGTCGAGATGTCCGGCTGTAGCACCGCATCGGAGCGGACTGCATCGGTCGCATGGCTCGCTGTATCGGTATGTTCGGCTTCGGGATTCGCGGTGTCTGTCATACCGGCGGCCCGGCTAGCTCCGGGTGCACTGGAGGATGCTCCTGCGTGCGACCCCGGAGCTGTCCAGGCCTCGGGTCCGGCAGTTCCCGAGGTGGATTGTGTCGGGTCCGTGGACCTGGTCGGCGCGGCCGCCTGTGATCCAGACCGACTCGTTGCGGCGTCTGGTCGTGCGATTGCCACCTCGGACTGCGCCGTTCCCATATCTGGCAGCGTAGTGATCCGCGCCGGTGTCGGCGCTGTGAGCAGCGCAGATCTGTCGGTTGGCGAGGGGGTCACGCCCGGTTCACTGGTCCAGGACAACCGAGCGGTTGAGGTTGCGGGGATGGTCGGGGTCGAGACCTTGGTCGGCGGCGCGCAGGATGCAGAGTTGGTGGACTCGCATCAGGTCGGCCATCGGGTCGATATCGCGGTGCTCGAAGTGAGCGCCGGTGACGGCCACGTCGGCTTCGAAGTTGGGGACCAGCGGACCGAAGGCCCAGACCGCGCGGCCGGGGGTGGAGATGCTGATGGGGCCGTGGCGGTATTCGGTCTGCGGGTATGCCTCGGTCCAGGACTGGCAGGACTCGCGTAGCTTGAGGCCCGCCTCTTCGGCGATTGCGGCGGCGAAGCCCATGCCGACGAAGCTGATCTGTTCGGCGTGGCGCACCGACGCCAGTGACGCGGCAGGGTCCTCGGCGAGCACGGCCCGCGCCTGGGCGATCGCCGGATTCAGGTCTTCGCCGAGATGCCAGCGCAGGATGGCCAGCGTGGTGGTGGCGAAGCGGGTCTGCACCACCGACAGCTCGTCGACCTCGTCGATGAGGATCGGGTCACCCAGCTCGAGGACCGGGGTGCCCGGGCTGCTGCAGATGACGGTGCGCGGAATGTGTGTTGGGATCTCCCGCATGGCGTTCACCACCTCGGTCGTGGTGCCCGAGCGGCAGATGACGAGATACCGGTCGTATTCGCGACCGGAGCGGACTTCACTGGCGGGCCAGGCGTCGGTGATGCCTTGGCCGGAGCCCTCGCGCAGTGCGGCGATGGCTCGGGACATGAACAGTGAAGTACCGCAGCCGATGACGGCCACGCGTTCGCCCGGTTGGGGCAGCACGGCGCGCTGCTCGGCAGCGATGGTTGCGGCGCGCGCCCAGTCGTCCGGCTGGGTGGCGACCTCGTTGGCCAGATGAGTCACGGGAGTGGGGTGAGCGGAGATCGGCACGACAACAGAATCGCCCTGATGATCGTTCATGTCAAATTTACGGGCGAAACAGTCACATTTGATCACTCTTGGGTTTACATTATGGTCAGTCGATACGTTCGCTCCATCATCGGCGGTCCGCCGTCGCCGGGTGTGCGTATTTGAAAGGTTCTGCTCGTGTTTGAAAGGTTCTGCTCGTGAAAAGACCACTCCACGGCGTGCTCGCAGGGATTGCGATGGCCACCGGCCTCGCGCTCGCAGTCTCGTCCTGTGGGTTCGGCTCGAAGAATTCCGCCGACTCCGACACTACGATCAACTTCCTGGCCCCCGCCTACAGCGACGGCGCCACCGGCACGAAGGCGCTGTGGGACGGCATCATTGCCGACTTCGAGAAGGCGAACCCGGGTACCAAAGTGAATCTCCAGATGGAGTCCTGGAACTCGATCAACGACGTGGTGCGCACGAAGTTGCAGTCGCAGTCCACCACGCCGGACATCCTGAATATCGACGCCTACGCCAGCTTCGCCAGTGACGGCATGCTCTACCCGGCGTCGGAGGTCGTGTCCCCGAATGTGCTGTCGGACATCCAGCCCGGCTTCGCCAAGAACGCGTCGCTGAACGGGCAGCAGTTCGCGCTGCCGCTGTTCGCCTCCACCCGCACCCTGTTCTACAACACCGACCTCTTCGCCAAGGCGGGCGTCGCGACGCCGCCGAAGACGTGGGCGGAGCTGACCGATGCGGCCAAGAAGATCCAGGCGCTCGGCGGCGGAGTCTCCGGGTACGGTCTCCCCCTGGGTAGTGAGGAGGCCCAGGGCGAGACCTCCATCTGGACCTTCGGCGCGGGCGGCAACTGGTCCGACGGCGACAAGATCACCGTCGACACCCCGCAGAACCTCGAGGGTGTCAAGGCCATGCGTGAGCTCATCGATGCCGGTGCCACACAGCCGAACCCGGGTGCCACCGACCGCAAGGACGTCATCAATGCCTTCATCCAGGGCAAGATCGGCATGATCGAGGGCCTGCCGCCCACCATCGGCCAGATCGCGTCCAAGAACGCGTCCCTGCAGTACGCGACCGCGCCCTCGCCGACCAAGACGGGCGACCCGGTCACCCTTGGTGTGGCCGATCACCTGATGGCCTTCAAGAAGGATGGCAAGAAGACCGACACGATCAAGAAGTTCCTCGATTTCTTCTACGGCGCCGACACCTACTCCAACTTCGTGCAGCATGAGGGCTTCATCCCGATCACCAACAGCGCGGCCGCCAAGCTCGCCGGTGACCCGGTGACCAAGGCGTTCGGGCCGACCTTGTCGGTGGCGAAGTTCTACCCGAGCAACAACGCGAAATGGGCTGCGGCGCAGGGCGCCATCCGTCAGCAGATGGGCACCATCGCCCAGGGCGCGGACCCGGCCCAGGTGTTGCAGCGTATCCAGGAAGCCGCGAAATAAGGTGGGGCGCACAGGAACCCGGGTGCGACCAGGGCGGTCTGCCGCGCTAAGGGCGATCCCCTGGCTCGGCCCCTCGCTGGTGTTGATCGCGGCCATCGTCGCCTTCCCGGTCTGCTACATGATGTGGACCAGCACCCGGGACCTGAGCGCCTATGGCCAGGATCGCGGCTCCGCGGGGCTGGCGAACTTCCGCAATCTGTTCGACATCAGCGAACTGGGCTCGGTGTTGCTGCACACCGTGATCTGGGTGATCAGCGTCGTGCTGATCACCGTGGTCCTCTCGGCGGCACTGGCCCAGTTCCTGAACAAGGACTTCCCCGGACGTACCGCGGTGCGGATGGCGATCCTGGTGCCGTGGGCGGCCTCGGTGGTGATGACGACGACGATCTTCTATTACATGCTCGATCCCGACGTCGGCATCGCGAACCGTTTCTTCGTCGATATCGGGCTGCTGGATCGGGGGTATGGCTTCACCAAGCAGCCGACCCCGGCCTTCCTGGTGGCCATCGGGGTCGCGGTATTCGTCTCGATCCCATTCACCACCTACACGATTCTGGCTGGGCTGCAAGGTATTCCGAAGGAGATCGAGGAGGCGGGCCGGGTCGACGGCGCCAGCCAGTGGCAGCGCTACCGGTATCTCACACTGCCGCAACTGCGTCCGGCGATCGCGGTGGCCACCATCATCAACATCATCAATGTGTTCAACTCGCTCCCGATCCTGCAGGTGATCACCGGCAGCATCGCGGGCTTCTCCGCCGACACCACAACCACATTGACGTTCAAGCTGATTCGGCAGAATCAGCAGATCGACACGGCGGCCGCGATGAGCGTGCTGAACTTCGCGCTGATCGTGGTGATCATCGCGATCTACGTGAAGGTCATCAAGCCGACCCAGCAGGTGGACGGATGAGTGATCATGGCGAAGCCTCACTCATCCCGGCCGACCGGGTGCGGGTGTCCCGCATGACACAGCAGGTGGACCGATGACGACACAAGCCGATATCCGCAGAGAGGGCGTCGACATTCCGCCCGACGCAACGACCGCCGAAACGACGGGTGGCCGCGGCAAGCGGCGACGCTGGGAGCTCACCGCCGTGGGCGTGGTGGTGGCCGCGATCTTCCTGATCCCGTTCATCGTCATGGTGCTCGGCTCGCTGAAGAGTCGAGCCGAAATCCTGCGCATCCCGCCGACTTACCTGCCGCAGTCGTGGCATCCGGACAACTACGGCACGATGTGGAACACTCCGGAGACGCCGCTGCCGTTCAATATGGCGAGCACGATCATCATCTCGGTCTCCGCCACCGTGCTGGTGCTCATCGTCGCCATCCCGGCCGCGTATTACACCGCGCGCCACCGCTTTCCGGGCCGGGCCGCGTTCCTCGGGCTGGTGCTCATCACCCAGATGTTGCAGCCGACCGTGCTGGTGACCGGTTTGATCCGGCAGTTCTTCGTGCTCGGCATCAACGACACCTGGCTGGCCATGATCCTGGTGAACGCGGCGTTCAACCTGTCGTTCGCGGTGTGGATTCTGCACAGCTTCTTCGCTGCGGTCCCGGTGGAGATCGAGGAGGCCGCCCAACTGGACGGATTGAGCCGCTGGCAGATTCTGACCAGGGTGAGTCTGCCGCTGGTGTGGCCGGGCATTGTCACGGCGACGATCTTCACCGTGGTCGCCTGCTGGAACGAATTCGCGGCCAGCCTGGTCGTGCTCACCACCCCGGAGAATCAGCCGCTGTCGGTGGCGCTGACGAAGTTCGTCGGCCAGTACGACACCGCGTGGCAGTACGTCTTCTCCATCTCGACGGTGGGCATCATCCCGGTGGTCATCCTGTTCGCGTTCATCGAAAAGCGCCTGGTCGCGGGGCTCACCGCGGGCAGCGTCAAGTAGTCGCCGCACCGCGAATCGCCGCATCCGAGTGCCACTCGGGTGCGGTGATTCGTCGTGTGGGTGCGGGACCGTCGCGATCCGGCGACTATCAGGGTCCGAATTCCGCGTACGGCGCCTCCCGAATGAACGCGCAGGCCACCCTCGATGGCATTCGCGCGGCGGAAAACTCCGCGCCCGCGCAGTTGAGTGGGGCGCCGGCGTGGACCCTGTCATCCCGCTGTCCGCGCCCGCCCGACCGGTAACATCGAAACGTGGCACGCCAGGACTCGACCGGAATGGGGTGAGATGACCGGACCGACGGACCGGCCGCAGCGATGGAACCGGCTGCTGGAGTTGCTCGCCGACGCCGGGCGGCTTTCGGTGGAGGAAGCTGCCGAGCGCCTCGGCGTATCACCGGCGACGGTGCGCCGCGACTTCACTGCGCTCGCCGAGCAACAGCTGGCCACCCGGACGCACGGCGGCGTGGTGGCCACCACGGTCGCCTACGAGCTGCCCGCCCGTTACCGGCAGACCGGCGGCGAGGCCAAGCAGCGGATCGCCGAATACGCTGCGACACTGGTGAATCCGAGTGCGGTGGTCGGGATGAACGGTGGCACCACCACGACCGCGGTGGCGCGGGCGTTGGCCGGGCGCACCGATCTCGCGAATACCGGTGGCGATCAGCTGACGATCGTCACCAACGCGCTCAATATCGCGGGTGAGATGGTGCTGCGGCCGCATCTGCGCACCATTTGTCTCGGTGGGGTGGCGCGCCGGGAATCCTATGAGCTGCACGGGCCTTTGGCCGAGCGCGCGCTGGCGGAACTGCGACTGGATTCGCTGATCCTCGGGGTGAATGCGATCTCGGCCGAGGGCGGCGCCCAATGTCGGCACATCGACGAGGCGGGGGTGACGACCGAAATGGTGCGCCGCTCCGGGTATGTGATGGTGGTGGCCACCGCCGACAAGCTGGAGCGGTCCGCGCTGGCCCGGATCTGCGGCATCGAGCAGGTCGACGTGCTGGTCACCGATTCCGATGCCGAGCCGGCGGCGGTGGCGACGATCCGCGCCTCCGGTGTTCGGGTCGACATCGTGTAGTCCGATTTCTTATAGCGCGGCCCGGCAGCCCATGCGGCTTGCCGGGCTGTTTTGTCGAGGGCAGGTGCACGGTGATGCTTCCCGGGAGACCGGCCTGGTGACCGCCCGCGCACTCGATCGCATCTTCTTCCCCCATGACTTGCCATAGATACTCATGACTACTGAACAACAGTGCGTTGCCCGCGATGCCGATCGGCCATGCCCACACCCGGCGGCGCATGCCGCCGATCGCGGACGCGAGACCGAACCCGTTGCCGATCACCTCGCGCCACAGGATCTGCGAGCCTGCGATATGCAGCTTGGCGTCGAGCAGCGCGTAGATCGGGTTCACGTCCGGGTGTAACCCGGGGGACGCGGTTTCTCATCCACAACCCGGGATTCGGTTCAGCCGGATTCGAAGGAATAACCCGCCGAACCTGCGCCACTTAACGATTGCGCAATCTGGGATGGCGATTCGCAATATCGGTGCAACGACCTGCTCCTAGGGTTTGCTTCATGAGCACGGCAAGCGATACCGGCGAGCGGGAGCCCATCGGGGGCACGGGCATTCACATCAGCGGGTTGACGAAGACCTTCCGCGGCGGCAGGCGCACGGTGCAGGCGTTGGATTCGGTGGATCTGCATACCGAGCAGGGGGCGTTTCTTTCGCTGCTCGGGCCGTCGGGGTGCGGCAAGTCGACGGTGCTGCGCATCCTCGCCGGGCTGGAGACGCCGACGGCGGGCAAGGCGCTGATCAATGGCGAGACGCCCGCCGAGTTGCGCGGTCAGCACGAACTCGGCATCGCCTTCCAGGATTCGGCGCTGCTGCCATGGCGTTCGGTGGAGTCCAATATCAAGCTGCCCTTGCAGGTCGCGGGACTCGAGCCCGAGCCGGCGCAGATCGCCGACCTGGTGCGGCTGGTCGGGCTGGAGGGCTTCGAGAAGGCCAAGCCCGCGCAGCTGTCCGGCGGTATGCGGCAACGAGTTTCGATCGCCAGGGCCCTGGTGGTGAAGCCGACGGTGCTGCTGCTGGACGAGCCGTTCGGCTCGCTGGACGACATGACCAGGCAGCGGCTGAATCTCGAACTGCTGCGGATCTGGACCGAGAAGCCCGCGACCACGCTGATGGTCACGCACGGCATCGCGGAGGCGGTGTTCCTCTCCGATGTGGTCGCGGTGATGAGCCCGCGACCGGGCCGGCTGCTGGAGCTGGTGGAAATCGACCTGCCGCGTCCGCGCACGCCGGAGATGATGCGCACCCCCGAATTCCACAAGCTGCACGACTACCTGTCGGAGCTGCTGTTCGGGAAGTCGGGGAAGGACGGCGTCGCATGAGTGGGCAAGACCGTCCGCGCGCTGGGATGGCCGGGTCGCACAGACCCTGTCCGTCGTACCAGGCGGGAGGCAGGGCATGAAACGCATCGGTGGACTACTCGGCATCGTCGGGTTGATCGCCATCTGGTGGCTGCTCGCGGCGCTGGGTGTCGCGGGTGGCACGATTCCCAGTCCGTGGAAGGTGTTGGACACCATGTACAACGACGGCTGGGCGCTCTACGGGCCCAACTTCCGGGTCACCGCGCTCGGCGCGCTGAAGGGCTTCGTGTGGGGAAATGCGCTGGCCATCGGCCTGGCGATCCTAATCATGTTGATTCCGCCGATCGAACCGCTGGCCACCCAGCTGGCCATCCTGAGTTACTGCACGCCGCTGCTCGCGCTGGGGCCGATCATCCTGGTGGTTTTCGGCGGGCGCACACCGACGGTGTTCCTCGCCGCGATGTACTGCTTCTTCACCACCATGGTCGGGACCGTGACCGGGCTGCGCTCGGCCGACCAGACCAGCCTCGACCTGGTGCGCGCCTACGGCGGCGGGCGCTGGCAACAGCTGTATCGGGTGCGGGCGATCGCGGCGCTGCCGAATACGTTCGCGGCGTTGAAGATTGCCGCGCCATCGGCGGTGCTAGGCGCGATCATCGGCGAGTACCTCGGCGGTGTGGACAGTGGCATCGGCGTCGCGCTGACGGCCGCGCAGACCGCCTACAATGTGCCGCGCACCTGGGGCATGGCGCTGGCGGCGGCCGCACTGGCCGGTCTCGGCTATGCCGTCGTCGCGTTGGCTGCCCGGGTGGTCGCGCCGTGGACGACACAGGAGGCCCGATGAGCGACCACGCCGACGGCAAGGTGACGGACCCGACCAAGGCCTCGGCGGGTGATGCTGCGGTAGTCGCCGACGCGCGGGTGTCGAGGCCGAGCGGTGCCGCGGGCACCGTGGACGTACTGCTGCGGATCGGTCGCTTCCTGTTCCCACTGTTCACCTCGCTGCTGTTGATGCTGGCGATCTGGTACGTCTTCCTGAAGGCATTCCCGCAGGTCGGGCCGCGCGTGGGCAAGACGCCGAGCGATATCTGGAAGTACCTCGTCACCTCGGAAAGTGCGTCGACGGCGCGGCAGGCGATCCTCGACGACCTCCAGATCACATTGCGGGACGCGGCGATCGGGTTCGGTGCGGGGATGGGTGCGGCGCTGGTGGTCGCCGCGCTGTTCGTATCGTTCGCGGCGGTCGAGCAGACCTTCCTGCCGGTGGCCATGCTGCTGCGGTCGGTGCCCCTGGTGGCGCTGACGCCGATCATCGTGCTGGTTTTCGGGCGCGGGCTCGCCGGGGTCACGGTGATTGCCGCGATCGTGGTGTTCTTTCCGGCGCTGGTGATGATCATGGCGGGATTGCGCAACGCACCGCGGGAGGCGATGGACCTGGTGACCGCTTACGGTGGCTCACGCTGGACCGGGCTGCGGATGGTCGCCGTCCCGGCCGCGCTGCCCTCGCTGTTCGCCGCGGCCCGAATCTCGGTGCCCGGCGCGCTGATCGGCGCTTTGCTCGGTGAGTGGCTCGGCAGTGGAACGGGCTTGGGGGCCAGCCTGATTCGGGCCATCCCGACGTTCCAATACAACAAGCTGTGGGCGTCGATCGTCATCGTCACCATCGTGTCGGTGATCCTCTACGCGATTGTCGGCGTGATCGAGAACCTCGTGCTCGCCCGATTCGGCCCCGAGGCGGGTCGCCGCTGACGGACCGGGCCGCCTGCAAACTCGCGCCAATCAATGCTCGGAACCTGAAAGTAAAGAAATCGAAACGGAATCGACCTAGATTCGGCAGATGACACCCGCGCAACGCTATTCGTTCGGGCCGCACCTGGACCGCCGTTCGTTTCTCCGTTACTCCGCGCTGGCCGGCGCCGTCCTCGGCGGCACCGGGCTGCTCGCCGCCTGCGGTTCCGATTCCAGCAGCTCATCGGGCGGCTCGAGCGCCGATGGTTCCAAATACGGCACCGTCGCGATCCAGCTCTCCTGGCTCAAGAACATCGAATTCGCAGGCGAATACTTCGCCGACTCGAAAGGCTATTACAAGGACGCGGGTTTCGGCTCCGTCAACCTGATCGCGGGTGGCGCCGCGAGTACCTCGGTGGAGGCGGGCCTCGATACCGGAAAGGTGTGGCTCGGCACCTCGGCGGTGCAGACCACCGCCCCCGCGATCCTGGAGGGCCTGCCCGCGAAGATCGTCGGCACCACCTACCAGAAGAACCCCTTCGCGATCGTCAGCTCGGCCGCCAAGCCGATCAAGACGCCGGAGGACATGAAGGGCCGCAAGATCGGCGTACAGGACACCAACCAGTTGATCTTCGGCGCGCTGCTGGCCGCCAACGGCATGAAGCCGAGCGATGTCACCATCGTGCCCGCGCAATTCGATCCGACCCCGCTGGCCAACGGCGAGGTCGACGGTTGGGTCAGCTATGTGACCAACGAGCCGATCACCTTGGCCGCCAAGGGATTCGAGAACACACACTTCCTGTTCGCCGATTACAACCTGCCGCTGGTCGCCGAAACGCTGACCGTCAAGCAATCCACCATCGACAAGGAGCGCGACAAGCTCGCGGCATTCCTGATCGCCGAGATCAAGGGCTGGAAGGACGCGGTCGCGAATCCGGCCGAATCGGCCAGGCTGGCGGTCGAGGTGTACGGCAAGGATCAGAAACTCGATCTGGATGAGCAGACCAAGGAGGCGACCGCGCAGAACAGCCTGGTCGTTTCCGCGGACTCGACGGCCAACGGCCTGCTGACCATGACCGATCAGCTGATCGAGCAGAACATCGCCGCGTTACGCAATGCCAAGATCGATATCAAGGCCGACCAACTGTTCGATCTGTCGGTGCTGCGCGAGGTGTATGCGGAGAACCCCGGCTTGAAGTAGCTCGGGTGCTAAAGCCCCACAGTGGCTTTGGTGGAGAGAGACCCGGATTCCTGCTCGGTGTTGCCGCTGCCGGATAAGTGTCGCCCGGACCGTCCGGTCCGGGCGGCAATCAGTTCGGCGGCGATCGAGACCGCCACTTCGGCGGCGGTCCTCGCGCCGATGTCCAGCCCGGCGGGCGAGTGCAGGCGGGCGAGCGTCGCGTCGTCGAAGCCGCCCGCCTGGAGGTCTTCGATGCGCCTGACGTGCGCGGAGCGGGAGCCGATCGCGCCCAGGTAACCTAGCTCGGGTAGTCGCAATGCCACTGTCAGCAGCGGGATCTCGAACTTCGGATCGTGTGAGAGCACGACAATTCCGGTGCTGCTGTCGATTTCGCCCGCCGCCGACAGCGTGTTCAGGTACCGGTGCGGCCAGTCGACGACCACCTCGGCGCCGGGGAACGCATCCGGGGTAGCCACGGTGTCGCGCGAGTCGCAGATGGTGACGCGATAATCGAGCAGCTTCGCCTGCACGGTGAGCGCAGCCGCGACGGCGTTGGCGCCGAAGATGAGCAGCCGCGGCGGCGGCGGGAACGATGCGACGAACAGGTCCGATTCGGGCAGCGCGACCAGTTCGGTCGCGTGCCGCTTGTCGGTAACCAGATGTTGGCCGATCAGGTCCGGGTCTGGGTTCCACACCACGGTGAATACGGTAACCCGCCGATGCGCGGCGATTTCGGCAGCCACGCTGGGGAATTCAGGAAAATCCCGGCGCGAGAACGGCTCGATGAACACATCGATCATGCCGCCGGAGTCCAAGCCCGCCTCGCCGATGGGGACACCGAACCGGTGCAGTCCGCGCCTGCCGGTCCGGGCCGCCTCGACGGCGGCGTCGCAAATGGTCGACTCGATGGAGCCGCCGAGGACCGAGCCGTAGATGGCGCCGTTGGCGTCGACCAGGATCGATGAGCCCACCGGCAGCTCGTTGGAGCCGACGGTACGGACGATGGTGGCCAGCCCTCCGGTGCGTCCGGAATGCCACAGCCGCAAGAGGTCATCGACGATGTCGCGCATCAGTTAGCTCCGATCACCGTGCGGCCGAGGCCGGGTAATCACGATCGTTCCCCGTCGCCAAATCGTCGCACGTGACGCACACCATATCGTTCTTGCCTGATAAATAGGTGCGCGCGCCGGAATCTCCTACGGCAGCGACACCTGCCGAGGTCCAATGCTTCTGCGCGAGCACGACGGGATGCCCGGGTGCATCGTGGAACGCAGCCCGGGCCAGTCCGCTCGGTGTCGCGAAAGCCGCCGCGGTCACCCGCGCGACGACATCGGCTCCGACGTCGGGGGTATCTACCGGCATGATGGCGGCGTATCGGGCGGAGGTGTTCGCCGCCGCGATCAGCCCGGCCCGGAACGAGGCGCCGAGACCGGTCGCCCAGTCCGCGGCCCAGACATGGCGGACGTCGGCGGGTAGGTCGACGAGTTCGGGCGACGGGCCGGTGGCGCCGAGCACCACGATGACCGGGTCGCAGCCGCCGTCGCGCAGCGCCGCCACCGCCGCGCGCAGCCAGGCGCCCCTTTCGGCCAGCACCTTCGGCTGCCCGTAGCGCTTTCCCGCGCCCGCCGCGAGCACGATTCCTACGCACTCGGGACCAGCGGTGCCTCGGTCTGAATCAGCGCCGTGATCAGGGGCGGCGCGATGGTTGGGAACACCCATGCTTCGCACGGTAGTCCGGCTGTGTTGCCAGTGGGTTTCTCACAGGTAGTGTGTATTCAACGAATAGCTACCAATCGGCCACGCGACACGCCGGATATGATCTATCCCTTTCGACTGGCAGCCCGACTGTTCGTATTCGATGCTGGAACGATGACACACGACGGGATGGGCTTCGCGCAGTTCGACGCGCTGTCCGAGGCGGACGCCGTCGCGGCATTGCTGACCTGTTGCTCATCGCCCGCGTGGGCTGGTGCGGTGGCTTCCGGACGGCCGTATGCCAACATCGACGTCTTGCTGGAGACGGCCGACGCGGTGCTGGTCGAGCTGCCCGAAGCCGAGATTGATCGCGCGCTCGAGGGGCACCCACGCATCGGGGACCGTCCGGATACTTCGGCCTCGGCGCGCGAGCAGGCCGCGGTGGCCACCGCGGAGGACTCGATACGGGCCGCGCTCGCCGAGGGCAACCGCCGCTACGAGGCGAAGTTCGGCCACATCTACCTGGTGTGTGCGACCGGTAAATCCGGGGCCGAGCTGCTCGAGCTGCTCCACCGCAGGCTCGGCAACGATCCGCAGACCGAAAGGCGAATCATGCGAACGGAATTGGCGAAGATCAATCGAATCCGGTTGAACCGACTGCTCGGAGCCGCCGCATGAGCACGCTGAGCACGCATGTGCTTGACGCGGTGCGCGGTGCGCCGGCCGGGGGTGTCGCGGTGGCGCTGTATCGCGGCGCCGAGCTGCTCGATTCCAGCGTGACCGATTCGGACGGCCGCATCGGTGCGCTCGGCGTGACCCTCCCCGGGGGCGCTTATCGGCTGGTATTCGACACCGGCGCCTATTTCGCCGCGCTGCGGGTCGAATCGTTCTATCCCGAGGTTTCCGTCACGTTCGTCGTCACCGAGGAGCGGCACTACCACGTCCCATTGTTGCTGTCGCCCTTCGCTTTTTCCACCTATCGAGGGAGCTGATCCATTCATGGAACTGACCGGGCCGATTGTGCTGTCCGACCACCGATACGGCAAGGCCGAGAACCGGGTCGTCCGGATCTATCGGGACAACGCGCGACATGAGATCCGCGACCTGAACGTATCCACGGTGCTGCGCGGCGATTTCGCCGACGCCTACACCGCCGGTGACCAGTCGAAGGTGCTGCCCACCGACAGCCAGAAGCACACCGCGTACGCCTTCGCGAAAAGGCCGGGGGTGCAGACCATCGAGGACTATGCGCTCGCACTGGCCGCCCACTTCGTCAACGAGACGGATCCGGTGGACAGCGCCCGGATCGAGGTCGAAGAGTATGCCTGGCAGCGGGTTTCGATCGGCCGGACCGAGCACGACTACACCTGGACCCGTAAGGGTCCCGAGGTGCGCACGGCGACGGTCACGGTGGCGGGCAAGGGCGACGACCAGCGGGGTTGGGTCATCGGCGGCGTGCAGGATCTGGTGCTGCTGAAGTCGACCGGCTCCGAGTTCGCCGACTTCCTCACCGACGACTTCACCACGCTCGAACCGACACACGACCGCATGCTGGCGACCTCGATCGTCGCGCAATGGCGCTTCACCGCGACCACCGGCGTCGACTGGGACGAGGTGTACAACGGAATCCGGGCCAAGCTGGTCGAGACGTTCGCGACGCTGCATTCGAAGGCATTGCAGCAGACACTGTTCGCGATGGGCACGGCCGCGCTGGAGGCGTGTCCGGTGCTCGCCGAGGTCCGGCTGGCCGCGCCGAACAAGCACCACTTCGACTACGACCTCGGCCGATTCGGGATCGAGAACCACGGCGAGGTGTTCCACGCCGACGACCGGCCCTACGGGCTCATCCACGCCACGGTGGCGCGGGCCGACGCCCCGGATGCCGGATTGGCATGGCGGCCATGACTGAGCCGACGCTGGTCGTCGACGGTTGCGCTATCGCAACCGTCGATGCGGCGGGTACCGAATTCCGCCGCGGCTATGTGACGGTGCACGGCAACAGGATCGGCGCCGTCGGGGAGGGTGACGCACCCGATTTCGGTGCGGGAGCGGCGCGCATCGATGGTCGCGGCTGCCTGCTGACGCCCGGTCTGGTGAACACCCACCACCATCTCTATCAGTGGATTACCAGGGGTCTGGCGGCGGACAACACGCTGTTCGAATGGCTCACCACGCTGTACCCGATCTGGGCGGGCATCGACGAGCAGGCGGTGCGGGTGGCGGCGACCGGAGCGTTGTCCGCGCTGGCCCGCACCGGTTGCACCACCACGACCGACCACCACTATGTGTTCCCGCGTGCGGGCGGCGACCTGCTCGGCAGCGAGATCGCGGCCGCCGCCGAGGTGGGGTTGCGCTTCCATCCGTGTCGGGGCTCGATGGATCTGGGCGCCGACTCTGGTGGACTACCGCCCGAACATGTGGTGGAACCACTGGACGCCGTGCTGGCCGCCAGCGCGGACGCGATCGCGCGCTGGCACGATCCGTCTTTCGATTCGATGCTGCGCATCGCCCTCGCACCGTGCTCGCCGTTCTCGGTCACGGCCGACCTGATGCGCGAATCCGCCGCACTGGCCCGTGATTCCGGCGTCCGGCTGCACACCCACCTTGCGGAGACCCTCGACGAGCAGGACTTCTGCGCGGCGCAATTCGGTTGCACGCCCGCGGAATACATGGAGCGGCTCGGCTGGATCGGCCCCGACGTCTGGTTCGCGCACGCCGTGCACCTGGACGACGCGGCGGTCAGGACGATTGCCGAGTCCGGCACCGGAATCGCGCACTGCCCCACCTCGAACGGCCGCCTCGGCGCCGGCATCGCCCGCACCGCGGACCTGGTCGCCGCGGGTGCGGTGGTGGGGCTCGGGGTGGACGGCCCGGCGAGCAACGAGTCGAGTTCGATGATCGAGGAGCCGCGCAACGCGCTGCTCTACGCCAGGGCCAGGGGCGGCCCGCGGGCGTTGAGCGTACGAACTGCGTTGGCGCTGGCCACAATCGGTGGTGCACGGGTGTTGGGCCGGGATGCGGAGATCGGCTCGATCGAACCGGGCAAGCTCGCCGACCTGGCGTTATGGCGGCTCGACACTCCCGCGCACGCGGGCATCGCCGACCCGGTGACCGCACTGATCCTCGGCTCGGCGCCGCCACTGGCCGCACTGATCGTGAATGGCCGGGAGATCGTTCGCGATGGTGAGGTTCGCACGGTCGACGAGGAGGTCGTCGGTGCGCAGGTAGCCCGGGCTCAGGCCGCGCTTGTCGCGAAAGCGGGGTAGGACGGCCCGGCCCACGAAGCTCATGAGTGGACGCTATGCAGCGGCACCGACGCGTCCGCGCTGGAAGTGGGAGGCTGGATGGTGCCCGGCTTGCACGAATCCGGGCCGGCCTGCGGGTAGGCATGCGGGGGTGCCGCGAGCGGCTGGGATGCCGGTCGCCGAGGGGCGCAGGGTGGCGTCGCGGTAACGGCCGCGCAATGTGGAGCGGGTGTCGCGCAACATTGCGGCAACTCTCGGCTTCTACTGTGGCGGCAGAGGCAGAGGCAGAGGCAGAGGCAGAGGAGTGAGGTGAGACGTGGACCTGGACACGATCCGGGAGGTGATGGTGCCCCGGGAGCGGGCTGACCTGGAGGTTTTAGGTGGCTCGTGCGCGGTTCTCGCCGGGGGCACCTTCCTGTTCTCCGAGCCGCAGGAGCGGTTGGAGCGGCTGGTCGACATCACCGCGTTCGGCTGGCCCGCGTTGTCCGAGACGCCGGACGGGCTGGAGATCGCGGCCACCTGCACGTTGGCCGAGTTTGCCGGGGCGGCGCCGGGCCGGGAGCTCGGGGCGCCGCTGCTGCGTGCGGACTGGCCGGGGACGGCGTTGTTCGCACAGGCATGCCGGGCTCTGGTCGCTTCGCACAAGATCTGGCGGACCGCGACGGTCGGCGGGAACGTGTGTCTGTCGTTGCCCGCGGGGGCGGTTCTCGCCGCGGTGACCGCCCTCGATGGTATCGCGTTGGTCTGGTCGCCCGACGGTACGGACCGGCGGATTCCGTTGCGGGAGTTCGTTATCGGACTCGGGAGCAATGCCCTGCTCCCCGGCGAGGTACTGCGATCCATCACTGTACCGACGCGAACCCTGCTCTCGCGCACCGCTTTCCGAAAGATCGCGTTGGCGCCCCTTGGTCGATCCGGTGCCGTGGTGATGGGCCGCCGCGAGTCCGACGATCGGTGCGCGCTCACCGTCACCGCGGCAACCAGCAGGCCGATCGTGCTGGATTTCGCCGAACCACCCAGCGCAGCCGAGGTGCGGGCCGCCATCGACTCGATCGACCCGACGCTGTGGTTCGACGACCCGCACGGCGCCCCCGACTGGCGCTGTCACGTCACGGGCCGGCTCGCCGAGCAGGTGGCCGATGAGCTACGCGCCGAAGCGGGTGGGCGGCAATGAAATTCGAGGTCGACGGCAAGACCGTCCATGCCGATCCCCGCCCGGGCCAATGCCTGCGCAGCCTGCTGCGCGAGCGCGGCCACTTGGCAGTGAAGAAGGGCTGCGACGCTGGCGACTGCGGCGCCTGCTCGGTGCAACTCGACGGAATACCGGTGCACTCCTGTGTCATCCCGGCCTACCGCGCCGCCGACCGCGCCATCACCACCGCATCGGGCGTCGGGACGACCGACGACCCACACCCGGTCCAACAGCAATTCGTCGACGCCGCGGGCTTCCAATGCGGCTTCTGCACCGCGGGCATGGTGGTCACCGCGGCGGGCCTCGGCTGCGGCAGTCGAACGACGACACCGAACGCGTCGGACCTACCCGAGCTGATGAAGGGAAACCTTTGCCGCTGCACGGGTTATCGCGCCATCGCTGAGGCGCTGACGGGCGCCACGTCCCTCGTCGAGGCGAGTGCCACCTCGGAAACAGGTCGGGCGGAAGCGGGAATCGAATCGGCGTTGGGGCAGGTGGGTGCTGGAGTAGGCGCTCCCGCAGGGCTTCGAGTCGTAACCGGTACGGAGCCATTCACTTTCGACGTCCTGCCCGCCGATCGGGACCCGACTACCGCGGACGAATCCGTTGCGCCGCCGACCGCGCCCCTGCATATCGCGGTGCTGCCCAGTCCGCACTCGCACGCGCGGATTATTTCGATCGATACCGCTGCCGCGGAGGCGCTGCCCGGGGTGCATGCCGTGCTGACCTATGCCGATGCGCCGGATGTCGCGTTTTCCACTGCACGCCATGAGTTTCGGGCGGACGATCCCGATGACACCTATGTGCTGGATCGGACGGTGCGGTTCGTGGGGCAGCGGGTGGCCGCTGTTGTCGCCGACAGCCTCGATCTTGCTCGGGCGGGGTGCCGGGCATTGCGGGTACGGTACGAGGTACTGCCCGCGGTGTTCGACTCGGTGGCGGCATTGCGGCCGCAGGCACCGAAATTGCATGAAGGTAAGCCGGTTTCGGCTCGAATCGCCGATGCGAAGCGCAACCTGGTCGCCGAGGTGCACGGTGGGGTGGGCGATGTGACGGCCGGGTTGGATGCCGCCGCCCAGGTGGTGCACGGGGTTTGGCATTCGCCGCGCGGACAGCACGTGCACTTGGAAACGCACGGCGGGATCGGATGGTTGGACGAGCACAGCAGGCTCGTGATCCGGTGCAGCACCCAGGTGCCGTTCCTGGTGCGTGACGAACTGTGTCAGGTGTTCGGGCTGCCGCGGGAACGGGTACGGGTATTCGCGACCCGGGTCGGCGGCGGTTTCGGAGCCAAGCAGGAGATGCTGGCCGAGGATCTGATCGCGTTGGCGGTGCTGCGGACGGGGCGACCGGTGCAGTACGAATTCACCAGGTCCGACGAGTTCACCGCCGCCACCTGCCGCCACCCGATGCGGGTAGCGGTGACGGCGGGCGCCGCGGCGCACGGCGAGCTGACCGCGCTGGCGGTCGACGTGCTCGTCGACGCGGGCGCCTACGGCAATCACAGTGTCGGCGTGATGTTCCACGGCGTCAGTGAATCGGTGGCGGTGTACCGCTGCGCCAACAAGCGGGTCGACGCACAGGCGGTGTATACCAACAACATTCCCTCAGGCGCGTTCCGCGGCTATGGCCTGGGGCAGGTCATCTTCGGCATCGAGTCGGCGCTCGACGATTTGGCGCGGGCGCTGGACATCGACCCGTTCGAGTTCCGCCGGCGCAATGTGATCGTCCCCGGTGACCCGTTCGTCGGGGCACAGGTCGACGACGGTGACCTGATGATCGGCAGCTACGGCCTCGACCAGTGTCTGGACCTGGCCGAGCGAGCACTGCTGCGGGGCAACGGCATTCCGGCGCCCGGCGCGGATTGGCGGGTTGGCGAGGGCATGGCCCTGTCGATGATCGCCACTATTCCGCCGCGTGGACACCGCTCCGAGGCGACGGCGACGCTGCTGGCCGATGGTCGCTACGAGATCCGGGTCGGCACCGCGGAATTCGGCAACGGCACCACCACCGTGCATGCCCAACTCGCGGCCACCGCGCTGAATACCGATGTGCGGCAGGTGGTGATCCGGCAGTCCGACACCGACCTGGTCGGCCACGACACCGGCGCCTTCGGCTCGACCGGAATCGTGGTGGCGGGCAAGGCTTCCTATGCAGCGGCTCATGCTTTACGTGGACGGATGTCGGCCCGCGCAGCCGAGCTGACCGGGGTCGCGGAGTCGGAGTGTGTACTGGAACCCGATGGCGTCCGCTGTGGCGATCGGCTGCTGCGCGCGCCCGAACTCCTGGCCGACGGCGAACTGTCCGCTCGTGGCGAGCACGACGGCAGTCCCCGCTCGGTCAGTTTCAATGTGCATGCCTTCCGGGTCGCGGTCCATCCGGAAACCGGATCGGTCCGCATCCTGCAGTCCATCCAGTCCGCCGACGCGGGCACGGTGCTCAACCCGGTGCAGTGCCGCGGCCAGGTGGAGGGCGGTGTCGCGCAGGCAATCGGCACCGCGCTGTATGAGGACATGCGCAGCGACAACGGCGTGGTGACCACCCAGACGCTGCGGCACTATCACGTTCCGCAGTTCGCGGACGTGCCGCGCACCGAGGTGTACTTCGCCGACACCGCCGACGACCTGGGCCCGCTCGGCGCCAAGTCGATGAGCGAATCCCCCTACAACCCGGTCGCGCCCGCACTGGCGAACGCCATACGCGATGCTGTCGGGGTACGACAGGACCGGCTGCCGATGACGGCGGACCGCGTCTGGCGTGCCATTCAGAAAGGAGAGCAGGGTTGACGCGGCTGCCCGAGAATGTTCGTGCCCGAATCGAGGCGGTGCTCGACACGGTCGATGCCGAACTACGCTCGCGCTACCCGGGCCCCGATGGCCGGGCCCAGCCGATCCACACGGCGTATGTTCCGGCCGATCGGGTCACCGCCGAGACACCCGGCGATTGGGGCGCGGCGGCGACAAAGCTCCTGAACGTGCACCACGACATGCTGGCCGAGCTCGACGGCACGGCATCCCTGCCCGCCGTGCGGGAACGGCTCGAGCGCGACCCGATCCAGGACCTGCGCATCGACTTCGAGGACGGGTACGGGTTCCGTTCGGACGACGAGGAAGATCGAGCGGCCACCGCGGTGGGCACGATCCTGTCCGGCTGGGCGCGGGCCGGTAGGCCGGCCGGCGTCGGTGTCCGGACCAAGGGGCTTGCCGGCGCCGAACGCCGCCGCGCCCTGCGCACTCTCGAACTGGTACTGGACGCGGCGGGCGGCGTGCCCGCGGGATTCGTCTTCACCGTTCCGAAGATTCGTGCGGCAGAACAGGTTTCGTCTGTGGTCGCGCTGTGTGAAGGATTCGAACGCGGCTACGGCATCGCCGAGGGCACCCTGCGCTTCGAGCTGCAGATCGAAAGCCCGCAGGCGATCGTCGCCGCCGACGGCACCGCGCCGATCGCCCGAATGATCGGGCTTGCGGACGGACGCTGCAGCGGATTGCATTTCGGCACTTACGATTACACGGCCGCGTGCGGTATCGCCGCGACGAATCAGGCCCTCGATCACCCGGCCGCGGATTACGCCAAAGCGGTGATGCAGGTCGCCGCGGCGCAGACCGGCGTGTGGATCTGCGACGGCTCCACCCAGATCGTGCCCGACACCGACCCGGAAGCCGCACTGCGCAACCATCATCGGCTGGTCAACCGCTCGCTGCGGCGCGGCTACTATCAGGGCTGGGACATGCACCCCGGCCACCTGATCACCCGCTGGCTGGCCACCTACGAGTTCTTCCGACAGGCCATCGACGTCGCCGTCCCGCGCTTGCAGGCGTATCTCGAACGCCGCTCCGGCGGCGTGATAGACGAACCGGCCACCGCGGAAGCCTTGGCGGCCACCGTTTTACGCGGCGTCAACTGCGGCGCCCGCACCGCCGAAGAACTGCGCGAACTCGCGCCCGCACTGACCACCGAGGTGTTGGCGGCGCTGGTCTCGCGAGCGCCGATCCCGCAGGGAGCATAGATGACCAACCATGGCGCAGCCCCGCACGACACAGGAGGTTTGGTGAGCGACCCGGTCCACAACGAGGACTTCACACTGCTGCCGGATCTGGCGGTCCGCCCGCTGGGCGGGTCGGTGATCTGGGCCAATGACGAATTCTTCGCGGAGAAGGAGAATTTGATCAATCCGGGGCCCTCGGAATACCGTCCATCGACCTTCGGGCACAAGGGCCAGATCTACGACGGCTGGGAGACTCGCAGGCATCGGGGCAGGCCGGGCGACGACGTCGCCATCGTGCGGCTCGGCGTGCCGGGCGTGATTCGCGGGATCGTGGTGGACACCGCCTGGTTCAAGGGCAATTATCCGCCCGCGGTATCGGTCGCCGCCCTCGATATCGATGGCTATCCGGACGCTGATGCCATCGCCCGACGCGACGACTGGGTGACCCTGGTCGACCGGGCGCCCGTCTCCGGGGACAGCCGCAACCCCTTCTCGATCGAGATCGAAAAGCGGTGGACCCATGTGAAACTCACCATGCATCCAGACGGCGGTGTGGCCCGGCTCCGGGTCTACGGCGAGGGCCGCCCCGATCCCCGGCTGCTCGGTCTCGGCCCGCTGGACCTGGCCGCGCTCGAGAACGGCGCGCTGGTGATCGACTGTTCCAACCGCTTCTACAGTTCACCCAACCAGCTGCTCTATCCCGGTCTGGCCCGGAAGATGGGCGACGGCTGGGAGACCGCCCGCCGCCGCGACGACGGCAACGATTGGGTCCAGATCCGGCTCGCCGGACCCGGTTTGATCCGGCTCGCCGAGATCGACACCTCATACTTCCTCGGCAACAGCCCTGGCGCGGCCCGGCTCACCGGCCGCACCACCGACGGCACCGAGGTGGAGTTGCTGCCGCGCACCGAACTGCTGCCCGATACCCGGCATCGATTCCCGATCACCCCGATGGCGGCGTTGGTAGAAGAGGTTCGCCTGGACATCTACCCTGACGGCGGCTTGGCACGGCTGCGGCTATATGGAGAGTTGGGCGGATGAGCGAGCGGGACTTCATCGGCTACGGATCGAAGCCGCCGGATCCGAAATGGCCTGGGGAAGCGCAGATAGCGGTTCAGTTCGTGCTCAACTACGAGGAGGGCGCCGAGAACAATGTGCTCGACGGTGATGCCCACTCGGAGACCTTTCTCTCGGAAATGACTCCGGCGGAAGCCTTTCCGAACCGGCACATGAGCATGGAGTCGCTCTACGAATACGGTTCGCGCGCGGGCCTGTGGCGGGTACTGGGGGTGTTCGAGCGACGTGGTCTGCCGCTCACCATTTTCGCGGTGGCCCGGGCCATGCAGCGAAACACCGAGGCGGTAGCCGCCTTTCGGGAACTCGGCCATGAGATCGCCGGCCACGGCCTGCGCTGGAAGTCTTACCAGCTGGCCGACCGCGAGACCGAGCGGGCGCACCTGGCCGAAGCGGTCCGCATTCTCACCGAGCTGACCGGAGCCCCGCCGCTCGGCTGGTACACCGGGCGCGATTCCCCGAACACCCGACAGCTGGTGGTCGAGCACGGCGGATTCGTCTACGACTCCGACTCCTACGCCGACGACCTGCCCTACTGGGTCACCGTCCACAACCGCGACCACCTGGTCGTTCCCTACGCGCTGGACACCAACGACATGCGTTTCGCCTCGCCCGCCGGATTCCCCAGCGGCGAGCAGTTCCTCACCCACCTGCGCGACGCCTTCGACGTGCTGTATCGCGAAGGCGCGGAAGGCAGCCCGAAGATGCTATCGGTCGGCCTGCACTGCCGCATCGTCGGTCGCCCGGCCCGCATCGCCGCCCTCGAACGCTTCCTCGACCACATCCAATCCCACGAGGACGTCTGGATCACCCGTCGCATCGACATCGCCAACCACTGGCGCCACACCCACCCGCCTCGACGCCACTGACGCGCAGGCTTCGCACCCGTCTCCAGTTCCGCACCTTTTCCGAACCCTGACCGCCCCGAATGTTCACTTCTCGGCGGCCGCTCTGACTTCCTTCTTACGGCGGCGGTAGATCGCCTGCTTGCAGGCGGCCCTGCGATAGACCTGTGGGCGGCCGCACAGGTTGATGAAGTCCCCGTCGCGGTCGAGGGTGTTGCCCGCACGCCGGGTGCTGTGTGTCGTTTGCCACCATTGTGGGACCAGCACGTTGCCAGTCGTGGGACCACCGACAGCAGGTGATCCGCTGAGAGAACATGTTCCAGATCCGTTATGTGGACCGATCATGGCTACGGCAGCGGAGTGATGAACGTCGGCATGGGGCGCGGTGCCGGTTTAATGTCCGGCCCGTTTCGCCATGCCGCGCTCCCGAACCGGGCAGGCCAGCTTTCCCGGCACGGTGTCGCGGCACTCACACTTGAACGTGTTCAACAAATAGCCTAACCTCATAGTTGAACACGTTCAAATAAGTAAGGAGCTGGGACAATGAACCTCGTCGTCGCCACATACGCGACCTACGCGACCATCAGCTTGGCGCTCACGTTCTGGGTGGCACGCACCCTGCACCGCACCGGCGCACGGTTTCTGGTGGATGTCATGAATGGAGACAGCGATCTCGCCGAAGTCGTGAATCATCTGCTGGTCATCGGGTTCTGGCTCGTCAATGCGGGCTTCGTGGCGCTGGCCTTGCGCATTAGCGGCCCAGTCATCGATGCGCGCGCCGCAATCGAGGAACTCGCCATGAAACTCGGCATGGTTCTGCTAGTGCTCGGCGGCATGCACTTCGCAAACCTGATCGCCCTGAACAAGATCCGCCGCAGCAGGCACCAGGAGAAGCAGGCCACCGTCCCTCCCGTTCCGGTCGCCGCAGCCACACTAGCCTGAGCCGCATGACCCGCCCCGAGCCCGCGACCGCGCGCGGCGAGGAAACTCGCCAGCAGATCATCGACGCTGCCCTGCGCCTGTTCGAGCAGAACGGCTACACGAAGACCACCATGCGCGCGATCGCGGGCGAAGCCGGCGTCAGCGTCGGCAACGCCTACTACTACTTCACTTCCAAGGAACACCTGGTTCAGGGCTTCTACCAACAGATCCAGACCCTGCACGAACAGCAGGTCGAGCAGACCACTCGCGGCGACTCTCTCGCCGCCCGATGGCAGACGATGGAACTGGCCTTCGTCGACGTAGCCGCCCCCTACCACGAGTTCGGCGGCAAGTTCTTCGCCAGCGCCGCCGAGCCCACCAGCCCGCTCAGTCCATTCAGCGACGAAAGCCGGCCCGCCCGAGAGGCATCCACCGCCATCATGCGCAACCTGGTCATCGGCAACGACGTCAAGGGTGACAAGCGGCTGATGGCCGAGCTACCGAATCTGCTGTGGCTGGCCCACATGGGCATCGTCCTGTTCTGGGTCCACGACCGCAGCCCCGACCAGGAACGCACCCGACTGCTGATCCGCCGAATCGCCCCACTCGTCGAACGCGTCGTGGCGCTGTCGAGACTCCGTCCACTGCGCCCCGTCCTGTACCCAGCCCTGGATCTCATCAAGGACCTCGGTAATTAGACGTATATGCAGACGGAGGTAGCAGGCCCATCGTCGAGGCGCGGTCAACCCACGTCCAGACCTGGACGCACAAACGTAAGGAGGCTGGCCGAATGCACCCTCGTAGCCGCTTATCGGTCGTTCGGGAACGCTGTGTTCGCCGATCGGCATAGCGATAACCTGTTTCACTTCCGTACTGCTGCCGGTGGTCCCACGACTGGCAACGTGCTGGTCCCACAACGGTGGCAAACGACAGCTGTGAAAGGTGTACGGCGCGTTCGTAGCACACGCCGTACACCCCAGGTCATGCAGACTGCAGTGGTTGGTTTTGGTATAGCCGTCCGCATTCTTGACTGCGACACTGGCGAACGCATCAACGTCACCATGCACGAGGACTACTGCTTCTGGCGATGGGCAACGTTCGAGATTCTTCGCCTGTCGGGCATCCGGATCGAGGAGCTGGTCGAGCTCACCCAGTTGAGCATCCGGCAATATCGGCGGCCCAACGGCGAAGTGATCCATCGCACCTTCCAAATCCGATAGGGAGAGAGTGATACCAATGTCGGCCGAGCTGTTTCACGTTGTCGCGCAGGTCATTCGACGTCTCACCCGAGACGGACTGAGCATCGCGCTCCTTCCTACGGCAGAAACGAGAGGAGACCAAGCGCCTGGCCCGCATCGCGCCGGTCGACCTCGGCATACCCGTCATCGCGGCGCCGCGATGACCTGTTCCCGTCAGGTCGTTCCCAACGCCAGTATCGAGCTGGGAACGAACTCACCCTGACCTTCCTGCGCGACAAGCGTGCCGAGGCGCACCGCATTCAGCAGCGAGAGCCGATCCACCTCGGCCTCCCAGCCGTCGGCTCCTGGACGGATCATGACACCAACACCAGCGGGACCTTCACCGACGTCAATCTGGAGACGCGCCGGCCCCGACCGGCCGGTACCGCCCCGGTCGGGGCGGTTGCGCATCTGCTGGCCACCGCCATCGAGGAGGGCCGGGACCTGTCCTCGATGAGCGGCATCCTGGCCGACAGCTCCTATCGTCTGCTGCCGGCCTGACGGGCCGGCCTCACTTCAGGTGCCGGGCGAAGAACCGGTTCCCCTCCTCCCCCGCGTGCTGCGGGACGCCGGTGTGCCCGCCCATATTGGCGTGCAGCGTCTTCTGCTTGGAGCCGAAGGCGTCGAACAGGTCCAGCGCCATCTGCCGGTCGTTTCCTTCGTCGTCCCACTGCAGCAGCACCTGCAGCGGAATGATGACCTGCCGGGCCTCCTCGAGTATGGTGCGGGGCACGAAACTCCCCGCGAACAGAACGGCGGCCGAAATGCGCGGCTCGACCACCGCCAGCCGGACGCCGATGGCGATCACCCCTCCCGAGTACCCGACCGGGCCGCCGATCTCGGGCAGCGAAAGGAGGGCGTCCAGGGCGGCCCGCCATTCCGGGACCGCCTGGTCGACCCCCGGGAGGATGAGCCGGTCGACGATCTCGTCGTCGACCGGCCCGCCGGCTTTCAGAGCCCGCTGCAGGTCGGCGCGGGCCTGATCGGCGGCGGCGGAGCGGGGCCGGTCACCGCTCCAGGGGAGCTCGATGGTGGCCGCGGCGTAGCCCTCGGCCGCGGCGTGCCGGGCCCGGGCCACCAGTCGGGGGTACATCTTCTGCAGTCCGCCGGGGTGGCCGAGCAGGATCAGCGGGGCCGGTGCGGATGCGGATTCGGGCGTCCACACGATGCCGGGGATCTCGCCGAGGGTGAATTCGCGTTCGAGGACGCCGTCGTCGAGGCGCTGTTCGGAAGTGAATTGCATGGTCGTGCCTTTCGGGAGTGCTGTTGAACGGCGCTCCCGGACGACCTATCGCCCGACCGTGACCCCGGAGGGGAGCACCCATGTCGATACTGCGTTCACGGGTACCACCTCCTCGTTCTCTCGCACGGCCTCCCGAAAAGTAGCAGTGGTCGCTGTGGTCCGCCAACAGGTTTTTGCGCCAGGCTCCGTGGCCGGACGCCACGGAGCCACTCGCCTAAGCTTGATTTTTAACCTCTAACTGGCAGCCGTGGTGGTCTTACCGACCGCCTGGTGTGGTGCGCGTCGGATGTTTTTTGCGCCGGGCGGGCGTCCGGGACCCGGCCGTGAGGGTTTCGGCGCGCGGGCCGGAAGAGCGGTTGTCGGGCGGAGGTGGCGAAATCCCCTGCGGACGCGGGCTGGGGTGAGGCGGCTGGGGCTGGTTGGTTTTCTCTCCCAGGGGTGGCGGAGGTCTTCGGTGAGTCCTCGGGCGAGGCGGAGTTGGGTGTGTGCGGCGATGATGAGCCAGGTCCAGCGGTCGGCGGCGGCGGAGTCGCGGATACGCGGCTTGGTCCACCCGAGGGTCTGTTTCAGGAACCGGAAGGTGTGCTCGATGTCGAAGCGCCGCAGGAAGGTTCGCCAGATTCGGTCGATAATGGCGGGGTCGGCGATGTCGGGTTGCGAACACCATAGCCACAGTGGTTTCGGGTTGCGGTCGCCGGGTAGCCGGTCCACCCGAAGCCCGATGACGACGCCCTCGATGATCGGCAGTTCCCCGTCGTGGTAGGCCCAGGATCCTCGGCGGGCGAGTTTGGGGTGCAGACGGTTCCATGCCGTCGCACGCACGGCGCCGTAGCGGTCGGTGTCGGTGGTGGTGACGACAGCGGGCTCGGGATGGGTCCCGGTGTCGGACAACGCGAAGTCGGGGCCGTGCTTGGCGGGACGGCCCCTCTTGCCCGCACGGGGTTCGGCGGGGAAGGCCAGGACGCGGTCGGAGCGTATTCGCCCGATCAGGACCACGGGCAGATCCGCGAGCTCGTATGCCAGGCATGTGATGTCGTAGCCCGCATCGAACACGATCTTGATGTGCGGGTCGCCGGGAACATGGAGGTCGGCGGCTTGCAGGCGTTGCACGACTTCCCGGATCTGGGCGGCGGTGACCTCGGTCGCGTCGTCGTCGGGGTGCAGCCGTATCGCGTCGAGGATCGTGGTCCAAGAGGTCCGGCCGGGCTCCAGCGCGGCGACGTAGGAGAACAGCCAGCCCGGGATCATCTGCGCTTGCCCCCTGCCACGGCCATAGACATGGCAGAACGATCGATCGGGGCTGGTCGCCGCGTCGGGACGCAGCCACGGACTGGCATCGACGGCCAGCATGATCGCACCTTCGTCGTCTCGCCCGACCGTGGTCGTGGCGGTGATCGCGCGCCGGAGCCGGGCGATGTCGATACTTCCGGCGTTCAGACCGTCGTAGAGGGCGCCGTGGCCGCGTCGATATTCCCCGGTCAGACACAGTCCGACCAGCGTGGTGACCGGTCCGTCGTCGCACAGCACCGCGTCGGTGAGTTCGAACAGCGCGTCGGCGCGCGCGGTCAGGCTTTCATAGAACGAATTGCGGAACGCGGCAAGCGATTCCGGTCCCGACGGGCGCGCCGACTCGACCGGACGAAATACTTCGGGCACACTGACAGGCACGGCCACCACAACTTCTCATCAGGCTCTTTAGCGGGAACCCGACGATGATGATGCGGTGGCCGCTCCATGTCACGGCGACACGCCGAAATTCGTCCCTAAATCAACACGGCAGCAACACGTTTCGATGATCGAACCGCTCCAACACCGACCCGGACGGTCGGCGGGCAGTGACCCGGAGGTTAAAAATCAAGCTAAGAGGGCGTATTCGTCAGGCGCCTCATCGCCGCCAGGGTCTGGTTGATGGTGGCCGGGAGGTCACAGCCGCTCGCTTGACAAGTGCAGAGAAACTTCGAGAAGCGGAAGGTGTCGGTCGGGACCTGCGCGCGAGCATTTTCCACGCCGTGCATCCATGTCCCTGTCCAGTCTGGCTGTGTTGTGAATCTGCCCAGTGATCGTCGTCGAGCCGCTGGTCGTCCAGATCGAGGCAGACGCTTCGGTGGCGACTGGCCTCCTGCGCCATGGTGCCCGGCTGTACCGTGCGCGGCCGGACCTCGACGTCGACGAGTTGGGGTAGCGGGTAAAAGGGAGAGACTGAATGTGACGTCTCCGCTGCTTGGTTCAGGCGGTGCGGGTGTCGTACGTCGCGCGGTTGGCGAGCACATCGTCCATGTGCATCTCGGCCCAGCTCTTCACGCCGCGCATCATGTGGTGCAGTGAGAGACCGAGGTCGGTCAGCTCGTAGGAAACCGTGACCGGCACGGTCGCCGTCGCGGTGCGGGTCACCAGGCCGTCCCGCTCCAAGGAGCGCAGCGTCTGGGTGAGCATCTTCTGGCTCACGCCGACCAGCAGCCGAGCCAGCTCCGAGTAGCGCATCGCCCGGGGCTCACCGGCGCCGTCGCCGACTGGCTGGTACGAGCCGCCGCTGCCCAGCGCGCACAGAATCAGCGTGACCCATTTGTCGGAGATCCGGTCGAGCAGCTTGCGGCTGGGACACACCGCCACAAAAGCGTCATACTCCGCCTTCGCCTGTGTCCTCTTCTGCGCCGCCGTCATCGTCGCCATCGACCACTCCTCTCACCCGCAGGTACCTTACGCACCCCGAAGTGCCTACTTCCCATCAGGAAGCTACATATCCATGATGAAGCAAGGAGCCGTGAGGCACCAGCCCCAATCCCGACACGAAAGGCAGAGATTTGAGCACGCTCTCCACGTCGCTTCCCGGCGGCACCTGGACCCTGGGCGACCTGACCGTCACCCGGTTCGGCTACGGCGCTATGCAGCTTGCCGGCCCCGGGGTCATGGGTCCGCCCGCCGATCACGACAGCGCACTCGCCGTCCTGCGCGAGGTACTCGATCTCGGCATCACCCACATCGACACTGCCGACGCCTACGGACCGCGCGTCACCAACCAGCTGATCCGTGAAGCGCTGCACCCCTACCCCGAAGCGCTGCACATCGTGACCAAGGTCGGCGCGACCCGCGACCATCAGGGCGGCTGGCCCCCGGCCCGACAGCCCGACGATCTGCGCCGTGCCGTCCACGAGAACCTGGAAACCCTCGGCCTCGAGGTGCTCGACCTGGTCAACCTCCGGCTCGGCAACGCCCAGGGACCCCAACCCGAGTCGGTCACCGAGGCGTTCGAGACGCTCGTCGAACTCCAGCAACAGGGCCTGATCCGGCACCTCGGCGTGAGCAACGCGACAGCGGAACAGGTCGCCGAGGCACAGACGATCGCGCCGATCGTGTGCGTGCAGAACATGTACAACCTCGCCTACCGCCACGACGACGAGCTGATCGACAGGCTCGCCAAAGAGGGCATCGCCTACGTGCCCTTCTTCCCGCTCGGCGGCTTCAGCCCACTGCAGTCCTCGGCGCTGTCGACCGTAGCCTCCCGGTTGGACGCGACGCCGATGTCGGTCGCCCTGGCCTGGCTGCTGCAGCGGTCGCCGAACATCCTGCTGATTCCCGGCACCTCATCGGCGGCGCACCTGCGCGAGAACGTCGCCGGCGCGGGACTCTCGCTCTCCGACGAGGAGCTCACCGAGCTGGACAAGATCGGTCACAGGGTGTGATGTCCAGGCTGATTCCTGGGTGAAAGAGTCTGTCGTTCTCGCTGGTGAGGACGTTGGCGAGAGGCAAACTCACCGCTGGAAGGCGTAGAGCGTCCGATCTCTTCGCGAGCTTGGCGCCCGCTTGCGGCACCGGATTCCCTGGATGGTTCAGCCGTGTTGCTTGCTGACGTGTTGTGATGCGCCGCATGGAATCTGGTGCTCGGCGCGGGAGCTGGCCGCGTTCAAGCTGTTTTACGGGTGGGCCGTGGCGGTCGCCCCCGGCGAAGCGCTCGAACTCCAGGATCGAAGGTCTCCAGGTCAGCTACAGCGGCGTCAACGACAAACTCGCCGGGATCGACGCCACGCTTCTACGACAAGCACCAGGAACTGAACTCGGCATACCCAAGTTCGGCGCGATCTCCGGAAGAGCCTCTGCCCCATGAGAATTAACTTCAGAGAAGCAGCGAGTGATGGACCAGCTCAACCAGCCCAGCGTCGGTTGTGGGGCACCGGCAACGGACTATGGTTCCCGCTGTGACCGAATCCTCCGTCTTACACAACACCAGGGCTGCCTACGACGCCGTTGCCTCCCTCTACGCCGAGCTTGTCAGTAACGTGCTTGAGACCTTACCGCTGGAACGTGCGCTGCTGGCCGCGTTCGCCGAACTCGTGCAGGCCCACAATGTCGGACCGGTCGCCGACATCGGATGTGGCCCCGGCCACGTGACCGCACACTTAAACGCGCTCGGGCCGAACACCTTCGGCATCGACCTGTCCTCCGAGATGGTCGCCCTGGCCCGCCGAGATCATCCGGAACTGCGGTTCGACGAGGGGTCGATGACCGCCCTGGACCTCCCCGACGGAGTTCTCGGCGGCATTCTCGCGTTCTACTCCACCATCCACACACCGCCGCAGCAACTGCCAGCCGTGTTCACCGAGTTCCAGCGAGTGCTGGCGCCGGGCGGCCACCTGCTGCTCGGATTCTTCGCCGGCGACGACCCGCTGCCGCAGGAATTCGACCACAAAGTCACGCTCGCCTATCGATGGTCGCCAGACAGTCTCGCGGAACTGTTGCGCCAGGCCGGGTTCGTCGAGGTCGCCCGGATGCTGCGCGAGCCTCACGAAAACGAACGGCAGTTCCAACAGGCCCAACTGCTGGTACGCAAGCCCCAGAAGCACTGATCGCCCCGCCAGGCCGTCATCGGCGAGTGTCCTCTCAAGCTTTGACGAGGCACTCACGCACCCACACCCGCAATCGAATTGGCCACAATGGACGGTGAGTTAGTTCAGAGAAGCCTGCATCCGGTGCCCCATGCTCAACATCAACCCAAAGATGCTCTCGCGACTGGCCGAGATCGAAGACGACCTGATTGGCCGGCGGAAGCGCGCCGAGCATCACCGGGCAGCCACCCAACTTCTGGCAGTGCGGGCACGAACACAGTTCCCTGTCAAGTGCTTCTGTTCAAGCCGTGCGCGACACCACTTTGAGGTTCACCCCGAACGGTGGACAGGGGGCTATGCGGCTTCCGCTGCGGCTGTCGCCAGGGACTGCTCGTAGCGTAGCGGACTGATCATCCCGATCGCAGAGTGACGGCGACCGGTGTTGAACCATCCTATCCAATCATCAACGGCGGCAACAAGTTCAGCCTTCGTCGCGTAGGCGTGACGGTAGTAACACTCGTGCTTGAACGTGGACCAGAACGATTCGGCGGGACTGTTGTCCCAGCATATTCCGGTTTCGCCCATCGACCGCCGAAGCCGGTGTCTGGCACAGGATTTCGCCGTCAGACCAGCGGTGAACTCGCCACCACGATCGGAATGCAGCACGGTGTCCTCGCATCGGCCGCCGCGGGTGGCCACGGCCGCATCGATGGCCTCACAGACCATGTCGGCGCCGATGTGGTCGGCCACGACATGCCCGAGCACGCGGCGGGAGTGCCCGTCCCGGATCGCACACATTATGTGGAATCTGAATTGTCCGGTTTATATGGATTTGCTTGGGTCTGCAGGGGTTATGGGCAACAGGGTGGCGGTGGGCGGGACGCCGATCTCGCGGGGCGTGGCGCCAGTTGGGGCGGGGACATCGATCAGTCGTTCGAGGAGCTGATCGAGGGCGCTTTGTCCCTCGTCGACGGCGACCCGTTCCTCGTCGGTGAGCGGGATGTTGGCCAGCATCCGCTGCAGGTTCTCTTTGGCCTCCAGGAGTTGCCCCTTGCTGGAGTTCTTGGGGGTGTAGAAATCGCAACGAGCGCAGGCCATTCGGTGCGGGCATTGTTCGAAGAAGGTGTAGGTGCAGAAGCCGTGACCGAGGTCGTAGTGCTGCCAGGGTTCTCCGGCGGCGGCTGCGCCGGAGGTGACAGCGTCTCGGTCGACGAGGACCTCGATGGTGCGGATGTTGCGGGCGAAGTACCCGGCCTCGGAATACGCCTTGGACAGGGTGTTCGGGGTGATTTTGGCGTAGTGCTGGGTGGTGTTGGGGGTGCGATGTCCGAGCCATGCCTGCAGCTCGAACAGGGTCATCGGTTCCTTGGCGTTGTAGAGCTGGCTCGCGATCGTGGACCGGGCGCGGTGGCTGGTGATGTTGCCGCGGACGTCGGTGGTGGGGACACCGGCTTTGGCGCAGAGCGCCGGGATGACGGTGCGGTTGATGTAGTACTTGGCGACGGGCTGGGCGCGGACCGAGAACAGCATGTCGACATGTTCATTGGTCTTGCGGTCGAGCCGTTTCGGCTGGTGCGGCCGTATTTTCTGCCAGGCTTCGATGGCTTGTCCGACGATCGGGTCGACCGGTTTGGTGAACGCGGTGCCGGTCTTGTGGACGGGAACGTCGAGCAGGCAGACCGCGTCCTCGGCGAGGACGTCGTCGGAGTCACCGGGGATGGGCAGTCCGGCGTGTTGCCAGCGGATGCAGCCCACCCGCAGGCGGGAGAGCTCGTCGCTGCGCAGCCCGGAGAACAGCCACGTCACCGTGATGGCGCGGACCAGCTCCATCGGATAGGCGGTATCGCCGGAAGTGCCGGGCAGGTCGGGGGGTTCCAGGTTGAGCCCGGCCCACAGCAGTTTGGCCCAGACCTCGTCGGCGATCACGCGGGGGTTGGGGCCGATCAGCGCGGCGACGCTGCGGGGGACGGCCAGCGCCCGGTTCGGGTCGAACCGGCGATCGATCCACTCCCATTCCTGGCAGTCCCGGAAGAACGTGCGGGTGGCATTGAGGTTCTGGGCCTTGGTGCGTGGTGAGATCGGAGTGCCAGCGCGGTCGCCGAGGGCGTCGTGGCGCTGAACCCAGTCACCGACACTCATCCGGTCGACCACGGCGACCCAGGCTGCGCAGGTCGCCCTGGTCCAGTGGCCCGGTTCGGTGATCTCGGGGTGCTCGGCGGCCAGCCAGCGGCCGGCTTTGGCCATGATATTGCGGACTGAGGCGCGGACTTTCGGGGTCAAAGTTGATGTGGCATACCATCGTTCGACCCACGGCGCCCACTCAGGATCGGTTTCTTCGATGCCGAGGACAGGGTTGTATCCGCTGCGCACCGGCGCCTCACAGTGCCCCAGTTCCGCCACGACGCGTTGCAGCGCGAACAGCATCGACCCCTGATGCCCCTCAGTTGCCGGATGCGCTCGCAGGGCCGCGAACGCCGTGGTGCTCAACTCGTCGAGGCGGGGACTGCCGTTGAGCAGCAGGGCTTGACTGACCCCGCCCCGCATCCGATGCTTGGCGTCCATGACGTCGCAGTAGCCCCACCGTTGCAGCGTCTCGCCGGTAGTTCGCAGGGACTGCTCTACGTCGGATTCACCGAAAATCAAGCAGGCCAACCGAAAACGGTTGAACGTGCCCAACCGGTGGAAGTCGGTGAACCCGCCGAGCAAGTAAGCCAGCGCCACGACGAACGGCCTGACCGTCGACTCGGTCGGCAGCGGCTGGGCGGTTTCGAACTCCCGCGCGCTGCCGCCACACACCCTGGCCCACTCCCACGGTGTCCACCCCCAATACGACCGGCCAGTGTCCGCGCAGTGCGCCAGCACGATCGCCGCGGCGTGCAAGCCAGCCCGCCGGAACCGGACATCCTCACCATGATGCAGCCCGGCCAGAGTCTCATCGAGCGGAACGACCAAGCGGGTCACCGCATTCCAGTGCCGCGCCGTCCGCCGCGGGACACCGGTGGACCGTTTGCGCCGCAGCCCCGCGGGCCCCAACGCCAGCACCGCCGCAGCCTCACCGTCGAGCAACACACCACGGCGGTCCCAGCCGCGGCGGCGGCGCGGCAGCGCGGCGACACCGCTTGCCGCCGACGACACCGCCTCGGCCGCCGTCACGCCGGCCCGTCCTGTCGGCCGTCACCGGTTCCGGTGAGCATTCCGATCCGCCATGCGTGGACGTGCGTCATCGAGGAATTCAGTTTTGCCGACAACTCCCGCCCGGACAGGTGGATGTACTGCAGTGTGGAATCGGTGCTGCGATGCCCAGCGAAACTGGCGATCGCGTGCAGCTCCCACCCCATCCGGGCCAGATCCGTCAAACACAGATGCCGGGTGGTATGGGTGGAGAACCGAGAAACATCAGCCGCCAACGCAATGCGCCGCACCACCTTCGACCACGTCCACAACGTCAGCGGCTCCGCGCGATTACGGCGTGACTCCGACAGAAACAGCGCGCCGCGAGCCCTGCTCAGGGTGGCCCGGTGCTGCAAATACTCCGACAGCAGCACCCCGGTCGGCGCCGAATACGGCACCACACGTTCCCGGCGGGTCTTGGTCGTCTCCGCCCGCACCCGCACCGTGCGGTGCGCCGGATCGATATCGTCGCTGCGCAACGAGCACAACTCCTCCCGCCGCAACGCCGCGTCGTAGGCCAGCGCCAGCATCAGCCGATTACGGATCGGCTCCTCGGCGAACACCCCCAGCAGCCGCAGCCACTCCTCCTCGCTGGGAATCCACGGCAGCTTCACCATGCGAGGCACCAGCGACCGCGCCCGACCGCTGACCACCCGGCCAGGCGTATACCGGCCCCGGCCAACAGGATTCGAGTCCCGCACCCCCTCCTCAACCAAGAAATCATAGAACAGCCGCACCGGCACCAGACGCTGCTGCATGGTCGCGTTCGCCAGCCCCGACCCCGAATCCAACGCCACCACATTCGCCCCTCGCCGACTCGGCCGCGACGTCAACTCCCGCACGAACACCGCCACCTGAGCGCGAGTCGCGGTCAGCGGATCGAAACCCTCCCGCTCACAGACCAGCAGATACTCACCCAAACCCCGCGCATACGCATTGATCGTTCGCGGCGCACGCCCCAGATCGGTCCAGATCCGCAACCACTCCGCCGCCCGCACGTGCCGACCGAGAACCGGCCACTTCGCCTCCACCGTCTCCGGCATGCACCAGCCCCGTCTGTCCGTCGAGTTCGAAAGTTCGCCGCGACGTTACTGAGCCCAGGCCCGGACCCCGCTGACCGACACACGGTCAGATTCCACGTAACTTATAGGTACATGTCGCCTTCACCGCAGTTCAGGTAGGTGATGTCGGTCAGCCAGACGGCATCGAGCCGACCCCGATCGAAGTCGCGTTGCACCAGATCCGGCGGGAACGACGCGGTCGGGTCGACCACGGTCGTTCTTACCTTGAAGGTGCGCGGGCTGATGCCCTCGATCCCGATCCCGGCCATGATCTTGGCGACGGTCTTCTCGGTCACCCGCTCACCGCGTTCGCGCAGCTCGGTGGTGATTCGTGGCGACCCGTAGGTGCCGTCGGAGTCGGCGTGCACGTCGAGGATCTTCACCGTCAGATCCGCCCGCCGCTGCGCCTGTGGAGTGAGTTCTGTTGCCGTGCGCCGTTTTCGCCACTGGTGATAGCCGGAAGTGGAGACCTCCAGCAGGCGCGCCATGCGGGTGAGGTCGAACCGCGGCGTCAGCGCGGCGGGGGTGCCGGCAGTCTCGGCGACCTCGGCGTTGTCGGGGGCGGCGTACTTTCCCATCAGCTCGAACCGCTGCGCGGGTGCTGCATCGCGGCAAAGTACGCCGAAGCTTTTTTAAGGAATTGAATGTCCTTGTCCTGCTCGGCAACTCGCTTTCGCAAGGCCAGCAGCTCGGCTCGCTCAGCCGGATCCAGCGCGGTATCACCGCGTGCTGTCGCCGCACCCATCCGGCGGCGTTCGGCTTTAACCCAATTGCTCAGCAGGCCGTCGTTGAGTCCCAACTCGCGGGCGACCTCAGCGATCGTGCGACCGGAATCGATCACCCGATGCGCAGCCTCGACCTTGTACTCGGCCGTAAACGACCGACGCTTGCGAGGAGGCATATGGACATCCTTCCAGCAGGACCGTTAGTCCTGCGAATCAGGTGTCCACTTTCCGGGGGGAACCTCACTTCCCCTATTTCTCATTTGCTGCACCTTCTGTCGCAGTTGCAGGTCGTCCGGGCCGCCGACATCCTCGGTGACCGGGTACCCAGAGCAGGGTCGACAAATCCACACCCCGCGTCCAGCTGCGGAACTTATGCGCCGCAGCCGATTACGGGGTCGCGTAGACATCGGAACGACGTAGGGTATTACACGCGTGATGACCATGTGGGCGAGATCGGAAGCAGTCGTTTCGCCGAGGTACTGACGGTTACTACAGAGGGTGATCTGGTGAACACTGAGGACCGCGAGGCAATAACCCGCCTCATCAATCGGCACGGCTATCTGATCGACACGGGCCAGCTCGATTGCCTGCATGAGATCTTCACTGCAGGCGTTGTGTACGACGTGAGCGACTTCGGCGGCGGAGAAGTCAACGGGCTGGAGGCCATGCGAGAATGGGTGCTGGCCCTTGGTGACAGGAACCCGGTAGCCCACCATGTCACCAACATCGTTCTGGATGAGATCACCGATGACGTCGTGCGCTGCCTCTCAAAAGGGATCGGCATCGATGTCGATGGGACTGTGCGCAGTGTCACCTATGACGATCACATCGAACGATCTGAGGCAGGGTGGCGCGTCACCCGCCGCGCTGTCAAGGCCCGACGATCGCCCCTGCACCCATAAATTCCATTGTCGGGACTTCTTCATCGCCGGTGGCAAGCGAGCTTGTCCCCTCGCGCATGATGGGGACCCAACGGAACCGCGGAACGGGAAGGCCATCCTCGAAGATCGACCATCCCACTCCCAGATACCACAACCTGACTTAGTTAGACCGCAAGACCAGCGAACGGGTGCACCTGCGTTGTCGTCTGCGACGACGGTGTAGTCCAGAAGCAGTTCCTTGCGAGGAACTGCGATGTGGGTACCCGGCGCGAGCCGCCCGTGGGCCAGTGCCGACCGTGAGACCGCGCAGTCCTGTGCGCCGACGATCGGAAGCCACGGGACGGCGTTGTGGCGGAAACTCTGTCGCTCGGGTACCAACCCGCTGTGATCATCGAGGCTCATCATTGTGACACCCACCAGCTCCGCGTCACCATCGTCCTGCGCATTAGCGCCCGTCCTTAAGGTGTTCGCGATGTTCGTGGTTAGCAGTCCGCACCTGTGTGCCGGACGAACGTAGGTCAGGTGTCCGCCAAACTTCATCGACGACCTCGCCGTGTAGTTGCCGCGGTTGAGCATTCGCCCGACGATTCGACCGGCAACACCTGTCGGTCGGCCCAGCTGCATCGGTGTGCGTCGGCAGGGCGTTCAAGGCGCGACGCGGGTGGCGTCGCCGACGGTACCGCACGATGCGGTATCCGACGAGGACGGCGACTTTCGCCGCGACGATCGCTGCTGCGGCGCCGACGGTCCAGTTTCAGTGGGTGAGTGCGTATCCGCCCAGTCCCAGATGCACCGCCACCATGACCACGATGACTGTGGCGATCAGGATTGGGCCGCGTCGGCCTCGAAACACCGAGCCAGGGTGTGCCGGGGTCATCCGACGGTTCCGTCGCCGGGGTGGGCGGGGGTTTCGACTGGGGGTCGCCGTAGTATCGGCCGAATTTCGGGCGGATATGGCCCTCAGGGAGTATCCGAACGGAAATTAGCGGTAGCCGCTGACCCGGATCATGGTCTGGTCGAGATGAGGGCGCTGACGCGGTTCTCGTACTCGCGGCGGGCCTTGCGCTGTGCCGGGACAGTCGGGGTGCCTTGGCCGCCGTCGAGGGGCCGGCAGCGGGCGAGGATCTGGCGGTGGATCGCCAGGGTGGTGCTGACGCGCAGGGTGTAGCCCTGGCCGCGCCGCACGGTGACCCCGTGGTCGAGCGCGGCCTGCTCCCCTGGCTGTGCGGTGTGCCTGGCTGGATGGTCTGGCGTGCGGGTGGTGACGGTACGGCTCGGCGGTACTGCCGGGAGTGTGGTGATCCGCTGCCGCAGACGACGGCGTTCACGCCTCTTTGAGACATCCCAGGGCTTAGCTTGTCAAGCTGCGGCTTGTTGATCTTGGGTGTGGTGTGTCCAGGCGGTGGTCTCGTTGTAGAGGGTTCCGGATTTGAGGCAGCCGTGGAGGATGCCCACGAGCCGGTTGGCGACCTGACGCAGGGCGGCACGGTGGGCTAGGCCGCGGGCGCGTTGCTTGTCGTAGTAGGCGCGGGCTCCCGGCGATACGTTGAGCGCACTGAATGCTTGGGCCATCAGCGCGTCGACGAGCCGGTCCTGGTGCACGAACCGGGCCGCGACGACCTTCATTTTCCCCGAGGCGCGGGTGATGGGGCAGCGCGGCCCGGATCTGGTTGAGCGACAACCGCGCCGCGGCGGCCGGGTCGGGTGCCTTGCCGAGCAGCTCCAGGGCGTCGGGAGCGTCGAGGTCGTCGAACGCTTCCAAAGCGGCGGGGAAGTACTCCCGCAACGCGTACCGTAACCGCTGCGTGTGGCGGGTGCGTTCCCAGATCAACGTTTTATGTGCTCGCGCAACAACTTTCACCGCTTCTGCGGCGGGACTGTCCCCGGCGACCGGACGCAACTGGTGCGCGTCGGTACGGACCATGTCGGCAAGGGTATGCGCGTCGGCGGCATCGCTCTTCGCACCCGAAACGCTGCGGCGTTCCCGGAACCGGGCCGCCTGCAACGGGTTCACCGCGTACACCGTGTAGCCGGCCGCGATCAACGCCGCGACCCACGGGCCACGATCGGTTTCGATCCCGATCCGTACCTGCGCGGCATCGGCGTCGTCGCCGAGGTGTTCACCGATCATGGCGTGCAGCCGGGTGATCCCGGCGATCCCTTCCGGTAATCGAGCCTTGGCCAGCCGTTTCCCGGCCTCATCCATCAGCTCGACATCGTGGTGGTCCTCGGCCCAGTCATCACCGACCAGCAGCACAGCTGTTCCCTCTTCATCGTTGTCGGACACCAAATCCGGCAGCGTGCGGGAGAACGTCGGCGACCTAATGAATCGGTGCTCACGCCGTCATGCGGCAGGCACGACATCCCATCAGCGATCCATTTCTCCCGGCCGACCGGCAGGGGCACGATCTCAAAGCAGGACTCGAAGTCCGGGGCGAATCAGTGCTCACCTACCAGCCGCTACCAGTAGCGAGTCTGCCCGATCGACCGACCCGCTACATCTCATTAGGGTCCGGACGCTGACGAAGTCGATCGCGCACCGCGACCAGTCCAGTCCGCTGCGGGCACCGAGTTCGTCCAGGACCAAGGCGGTGGAGCTTGGCCCATACCCGGGCCTCGGTCCATTCGTCACAGGTGCGTCGCCCGGCGCAGCAGGCGGTCGATGTTCTCGCGGCTGCGCCTGTCGGTGGGGGTCTGGACGACGAGGCGGACGCCGGGGTGGTCGGTCAGTTCCATGCCGGTGGCACGCAGGCTCACTTCGCCGATCCCCGTGACGTCATAGCGCTTGTCGCACAGGTGCGGTGGAGCGACGTCGTGCGTGGCCCAGAGCCGAGAGAACAACGGGCTGGCGATGCACAGACGGGCGACGAAGTCCTGCCATCGCGGGTCGCCCACGTTCTGGCTGTAGCGATAGCGAAACCCTGCCACGGCCTCGGGCGCCTGCTCGTCGCGGTTGACGATGTGGTGCTGCCCCTCCGGTGCCGCGAAGAGGTGCCAGAGGGTGTTGCGCTTGCCGGGCGGAGCACTGACCAGAGCGGGGTGCAGGGCCGCGTATGCGCGGTTCCAGCGCAGCACGTCGGTGCGGGCGTCGACCAACATGGCGGGCAACGGGTCCAGGGCTCCCAGGACGGTGTCGAGGTGGCCGGGGAGCTCGGTCGGCGGATCACTGATGACCGGGGGCTGGGGGACCTCGGCCAGACGGTAGAGGTGGTCACGCTCGGCGGCACCCAGAAACAGCGTGCGGGCCACCGCGTCGAGCACCTGGGAGCTGACGTTGATCGGCCGCCCCTGCTCCAGCCACGTGTACCAGGTGATGCCGACACCGGCCAGCTGGGCGACCTCCTCGCGGCGCAGTCCGGGGGTGCGCCGACGGACTCTCGGGGGTATGCCGACATCCTCGGGTGAGACCCGCGCGCGTCGTGAGCGCAGGAACTCCCGTAGTTCGGTCCGGTTCGTGGTCGTCGGCACCTGTCCACTGTGCCAGAGCCGGGAGGCGTCGGCCTGGTGCTGCCAGTACCAGTATCAGCAGGCTTCTGGCACCGGTGTCAGCACAAGGCGCAGGCTCGTACCGCCTGTGTTCCTCAGGACGTTCCCGGGACGTCTTGCACGACATTCCCCAAGGACGGCTACCCAGATGAACGGACGACGAGTTCCATGAGCAACGCATTTCACAACAAGGTCGCGGTCGTGACGGGTGGAAGTGCCGGTATCGGGCACGTCACCGCACGGAAGATCGCCGAAGGGAGCGGCACCGTCTACATCACGGGACGGGACCAGGACGCCGTGACGGCGGCGGCCGCGGACATACCGGGTGATGTCATCGGGGTGCGGGCCGACTCGCGCTCGGCCGACGACCTCGACCGGCTCTTCGCGCAGGTGGAGCGGCGCAGCGGCCGGCTGGACGTGCTGGTCGTCAACGCGGCGGCGATCGCGACCGCACCGCTGGGAACCATCACCGAGGACGTCATCAGGACGGTCTTCGACGTCAACATCACCGGCACGATCATGACCGTCCAGAAGGCGCTGCCGCTGCTGGCGAACGGTGGCGTCATCGTCCTCACCGGCTCGATGGCCGCGCACAAGGCGTCGCGCGGGCGGAGTCTCTACGCGGCCTCCAAGGCCGGGGTCCGCGCCCTCGCCCGTACCTGGGCCCTTGAGCTGACCCCACGCGGGATCCGGGTGAACGTGGTGAGCCCGGGCCCGACGGATACGCCCGGTATCGCACAGCTGGCCGCCACCGCCGAGGAACGCGAGGCGCTCATCGCCACGATGGCCACCGGGACCCCGATGACCCGGGCCGGTACCGCGGAAGAGGTCGCCGCCGTCATCGCATTCGTCGCCTCGGACGCGGCCTCCCACGTCAACGGCGCCGACTACCAGGTCGACGGCGGATATGGCCAGGTCTGACACCCTCACGGGGCCGTCACGGACTACCTGGACACGGCCGAATGTCCTCGATCACGGCTTCGGGGAACATCGGTACAGCGGTTGGCGGTGAGAATGATCATGCTCCGGGCGGTGTGAGTGTGCTGACGCGGTTCTCAAACTCGCGGCGGGCCTTGCGCTGGGCCGGGACCGCCGGGACGCCTGGGCGCCGTCGAGCGGCTGGCAGCGGTTGAGGATCTGGCGGTGGATCGCCTGGGCGGTGCTGACGCGCAGGGTGTAGCCCTGGCCGCGCCGTACGGTCATCCCATAGTCAAGCGCGGCCCGCTTGGCGGCCGCGACCTCGGTCATCGGCGGCATGGTCCGGATCGACCCCATCTATACCCCGGCCCACCTCCGGGGCCCAGCCGCGAAGTCCCGGTAGCCGTAGGTGTCGCGGATCTCCCACGCGTGTTCGTACACCGTCTGCACACGCGTCCCGTACTCGGCGAAATGCTCGCCACGAACCCCGACCTCCACCACGCCAACCAGACCCATCAGCGCCCAGCCAATCACTACCAGCCCAAACCCGCACCCTGAGCACGAAATAAGCTCGCCACCAACGCATTACGCATATCCGTTGTTTTTTCGGCGATTACTACCGGAACCCCGACTGGCCGCCAGTCGAGGGTGAGTTGGTGGCGGCTGAATCGGTCCAGGTCGTTGCCGATGATCTGTTGGATGCGCTGGAGATCGTCGATGGTGGTGGCTTCGACCCGGACGGTCAAGGTGTTGTCGTCGCAGTCGAGCACGGCGCGGCCCCACGGGTCGAACTCGACGCTGCCGTGGGTGTCGGACCATTCGGCGTGGACCTGCACGTCGCCGCGTGCGGCGGCGCTGCCGCCGTGGGGGCGGAAGCGGTGGCCTCGGCTGCTGCCCATCGCGTCGGCGTGTTTGCAGAACTGAACGAGGTAGCGGGCGGGGCGTTCGGTGTCGATACGGGCTTCGGTGATGAGCATGTCGTTACTTCCTGGTGAGTTCGACCAGCCAGGCGGCGACACTGCCCGGATCGGGGGTGATTTCGATGACGGCCGGTTCGATCGAGTCGACCCGCCATCCTTCGGTGAAGGCGGCGGTGATCTCGTCGCGGGTCAATCGGTGCGGACCCCATCCTGCGGGTTGAGCGTCGCTGAAGCCGAGCATGAAATAGCGCCCGCCTGGCCGGATCGCCGCGCGCAGGCTCTCGACGTATGCGGTGCGGGCGTGACCGGTGAAGATGTGGAACAGGCCGCAGTCGAGCACGGTGTCGAAGACCTCTGCGAGTTCGGCCAGTGTGCAGGCGTCGTGGCGGATGAACCGCACCTCCAACCCACGGTCGCGGGCTTTGCGTTCGGCCTGTTCGAGTGCGGTGGCCGACTGGTCGACCCCGACCGCCTCGTGGCCGAGGTTCGCGGCCATCAGGGCGTGTTCGCCTGTGCCGCAGCCGATGTCGAGGACCCGTCCGATGAGGTCGCCGGTTTCGGCGAGGGAGACGAACGCGGGCTGGGGTCGGCCGATGTCCCAGGGCGGTGGACTGCCGTAGAGGTCGTCCGGCCCGGTCGCGGTGGGGGTTGGGTGGGGGTCGTGAGTGGGGGTGAACATGGCGCTTCTCCTTCTCGGAATGCGAACCACCTCAATTTATCGAGACAATGTGTCTCTAGTCAACATATCGTGTATTTATCGAGGTCGTTGTGTATGGTTGGGTTGTGCCGAAGCTGTGGAACGAGACGATCGAGTCGCATCGCTCGCAGGTGCGCGACGCGATCCTGGACACGACGGCGGCGTTGGTGTTCGAGCACGGGTTGCGGGCGGTGACGATGTCGCAGATCGCCGAGCGGACCGGCATCGGGCGCGCCACGCTGTACAAGTACTTCCCCGACGTGGACGCGATCCTGCACGCCTGGCACGGCCGCCAAATCGACGCCCACCTCCGACAACTCACCGAAGTCCGCGACGGCATCGGCAGTCCCGGGCAGCGGCTCACAGCGGTGCTGACCGCGTATGCCCACATCGCGCAGCAAACACGAAGCCACGACACCGAACTCGTGAAATTCCTGCATCCCGACGAGCAGATCACCCACGCCCAACACCAGCTCCACGACATGGTTCGGCAGCTGATCGCCGACGGTGCCACAGCAGGCGACCTGCGCGACGACGTCGAACCGGGCGAACTCGCCAACTACTGCCTGCACGCCCTATCAGCCGCAGGTCAGGTGACCTCCGATGCGGCCCTCACCCGACTCATCGACGTCACGTTGACCGGGCTGCGACGGCCCGCGCGGTAACGTCGCCGCCAACTCGCGATGGGCAGCCCGTGACGACGTGCGGAAGTTGATGTGCGCGCATCGAAACAGACTCGACTGATCGTCGTGCTGATTCTCAACCTGGTGCTCATCACCGGGCTTGTCGTGGTGGGCCTGTGCGCGCACTCGCTGGGCGTGCTGGCGGCCGGCGTCGACTACCTCGCCGATGCCTCGGCCATCGGTGTCTCGTTGCTGGCTATCCGCCTCCCGGCCACACCGCCCAGTCCGCATCGCCCAGGCGGCTATCCCAACGCCGGCAATATCGCGGCCCTGATCAACGCGGGCTGGCTACTGCTGCTCAACATCGGCGTCGGTGTCACCGCGACCCGACGACTGGCCACGAGCACGCCGCAGGTGCATGGACTTCCGGTACTGATCGTCAGCGCTGTCGCAGCCGCCGTCATGCTGGCAGGTGCCCTCATCCTCGGGGCCGACCTCGACGACGAGGACGACGAGGACGAGGATTTGAATGTGAAGGCAGTGCTGCTCGATACAGCCGCCGACGCTGCCGCCGCAGCCGGGGTCGCGGCCACCGGTGCGATCATCCTGGCCAAGGGTGGCTGGTACTGGCTGGACCCCGCGGTCGCCCTCGTAATTGCCGTGGTCGTCGGATACCACGCCGTTGCCCTGATCCGGAAAGCCGCCAGGGCCATGACCGCGACATCCCGGTCGGTCCCCGTGGGCGGCGAATCGCCGACCGACGACAACCGATGAGGGCTCCCACAAACTGTTCTAGTGGTCGGGAACCCCTTCTGGCGCTGCACCGTTCGACTGGGACAGGTCGCGAGTGATGGCGTCGACCCGGCGCAGTCGGCCGTCCGGGGCAAGGTCGCCGAACATGTATACCTCGGTGATGATCGTGCGGCCGGTGCGCATCGTGGCGGTGACCGTGTAACGGGCCGCGACATGATCACCCGAGGCAATGGTGTCCGCGACGTCGACCCGGCACTGGGTCACGTTCTTGCGACTCGGTTTCGCGTGCGCCACCAACCGATTCCGGTCCATAGGGTGCCCGTCGCTGAACCACACGATATCGGGAGTGTGGTACCGATCCGCGATGATCTCGGGCAGCTCCGCGCCGAACGCCAATTCCGCCACGTACGCAGTGAGATACGCGGCGACGTCGCGTCCGGGGAGGGTGATGGAAGTAGCCATGTCCGTTCGCCTTTCAGATAACTCTTACAATACTGTCAAGGTTATCTCGATCGGCTAGACTTGACAAGGATGTCAGAGAAAACCAGGCCCACCCGCCGCCGTCGAAGCGACGGCCTTCGCAGCGCCGAGTCGGTGCTCGATGCCGCCATACTTCTGCTCGGCGAGCGACCCGACGCAAGCCTGGAGCACATCGCCGGGGCCGCGGGAGTGAGCAGGCAAACCGTCTACGCCCACTTTCCGTCCAGGGAGGCGCTGATCCAAGCTGCGGTCACCCGCATCACAGCGCAAGTCGTCACTGAGATCGACGCGGCCCACCTCGGCGAGGGCTCGGCAACCGACGCCCTCCAACGGTTCCTCGACGTCTGCTGGCGCATCATGGCGCGCTACCCGATGCTGATGCACCTACCCCCGACCGATCCAGCCGACGACCACGACGTTCACGCACCGGTCCTGGAGCCGCTGGATCGGCTGATCCGACGCGGCCAAGCCACCGGCGAATTCGATGCCGACTCCGCACCCGAGTGGCTGCTGACCGCCGTCATGGTGCTCGGTCATGCGGCCGGTTCCGAGGTGTCGGCCGGTCGCATGACAGCAGACGCGGCAATCACGTCCTTTCAACACAGCGCACGAAAACTGATCGCAGCGCAATCAATCCCATAGCGGCGCGGCCCTCGGAAGCCGGGACACAGCGGCACCGGCCGAGCATCTCCGCCAGGCGAACGGCACGTCCTTGCGTTGTTCCAGAACCGATTTCAGCGTCGCCGTCGCGATCACGGGTCCGCTGGTGTCAGCCGGCCGTGTCGGTTCGGTCGGCCAAGCCCAGGCGCAGATGCTCGCTGTGGTAAACGGCCTCGTCGAGCAGTTGGGCGACGTGGTTGTCGTAGAGGCTGTAGACGATGCTGCGCCCGGCGCGGGCACCGGTCACCAACCCCAGGTTGCGCAGTAACCGCAACTGATGCGAGACCGCCGATTGCTCCATCCCCACCGCCTCGGCCAACTCGGTGACCGGGCGCGGGCCTTGCCGCATCGCGCACTGGCTGGTCCCCGTCGTGTTCATCGGCGTGGGACTGCTCCTCATCATCAACAGCGGCACCCTTGCGGCCGTGTCGCGTGCGGTGTGAGGTTCACGCCAAATCCAGGACGCCCGAGTCTCGCGTCAGCTTCATCGGTGGTTACCCATTGCGTGGCCGGCGTTCACGTGCCGTGCCACGGTCACCCATCCGGACCTGTGTGCCGGACGAATCCAACTCAGGTGTCCGTCACGTTGCAGGTTCGGCGGAAGGCGAGGATTTGGACCTGGATCGCTTCACCGTTCGACGAGTGCCCCACCGAGACGGCACAGAGTCGTATTGGATATTCGGCCCCGACGCAGAAGTTCATCGTCCATCGTCGAACGTCTTGGCCCGCTACGGCACTTCGACGCAGCAGACCTACGCCTACAGCCTGGTCGATCACCTCAACTGGTTGCACACCAATCGTCGTGACATCAGCTCGGTGACGATGGATGACTTGCGCCGCTATATGAACGGGGTCACCGGTCAGGCCGACGGAGTTTACGGCGTGGCCTGGCGCGGACCGAAACAGAAACCGCTACGCGAGTCCGCGGCCGGGAATGTCGCGTCGATCGTCAGGGCGTACTACCTCGGACAACCCGAGTCCGCGCATGTTCGTCGCGAGATCATCGATGCGTTCACCGGCCGCGGCACGGACGGGTCCGCAAGCAAAGGTCGGGGAACGATGCGGTCGAATCCGCTGGCACCGAGCCGGGCGTCGCGGCGGCCCCGCCTGCTCCCGGACGAGGTGGTGGCGGCTTTGTTCGAGCCGGGCGTGTTGACTACCGCCCGTGACGTCATGATCGTCACTTGGCTTCATGACAGCGGGCTGCGTGTCGGCGGATTGTGCGGGCTGCGGTTCACCGATCTTCATCTGGTCCGCAACCATCCCTGCGGTCAGCGGGCGGACCCGCATGTACATGTGGTGGGGCGTGAGGACAATCCCAACCGGGCACGGGGGAAGGCATACGGTTCGGCGCACGTGAGCAAGGAGGGCTACGTGCTCGACGGTGTGATCCGTGCGGTCAGCGACGACATGCTGAGCACCTTCTATGCCTACCTGCTCGATGAGTATCACCCGGTCCAGCACATGGTCGATCACCAGCAGATCCTGGTTCACCTCGGCGGCCGTGCTCGCGGCGCCGCGTTGCACACCGGCGGCGTGCGCAAGATGCTCGGCCGGGCCTGCATCCGCGCTGGTCTGAACGTGCGGGTGCATCCACATAGCTTTCGGCACAAGGCCGCCGCAGCGCTGTATGCAGCGTCGGACTTCAACGCCGAGCTGGTCGCCCAGGAGTTCGGCTGGGCCAGCCCATCCATGGTCACCGACGTCTACGGCAAGTCTGCCAACAGCCAGGCGATGAAGTTCCTGCGGCAGGCGTGGGAAACCACAGCTCGGCCACCATCGGAACCGGACCTGGTACCCGGCGGGGCATACGAGGGACAGCGGTGAGCGCCAGCGCCGCGACATCGGGAACCTTGTCCACCGCGCCGTCCACAGCGACCGACTTCCTCGGGCTGAGCCCGCATGGGCGTTACGACCTTGTCAGTCAACGCTTTCCGCCGTGGCTTCTAACGGAACCGGTCGAATTCCCCGCTCACCACCCGACCTATGGGTGGGCCTGCCGAGTTCGTGGATGCGACGGCGGTATGCACCCGACCGAGACGAAACTACTGTGCATCGAACACTCACGGCTCTATCGACCAGTCCGGGACACAACCAGCATCGAGGAGTTCGCGGCCACCGCGCGCCCGTCTCGGTCGAAACGCTTCGCCACAGCACTGGTCCGCAGGGGAAACTGCGACATCACAGGATGCCCACGCGAACGCCGCGGAGCCGCCTACTGCCAGGAACACGCAAAGAAGCTTCGGGACGCTCAGCTCGCGGGAATCAGCGAAACAGACTGGGCCTCAACGCAAACGCCGCTGTCGGCTCCGGTTGTCTGCACGGTCCCCGAATGCCTCCACGACGGACGACAGTATGCGCGCCTCACGCCCGGGAAGTACCTGCTCTGCGCCACCCACCACAAACAGGCGTGTCACTGGCAGGCCGAATCCAACACGGCAGCGGACACCCGCACCTGGCAGGACTTCCTCCAGTCTCCGTCGGTCGTGGCCTCGGTATCACCGGTGACCAGTCGCGGCCTGCTGTCGCTGAGGATGCTTCCGCCCAGCCTGCAACGTGAAATCCGCTACGCCCTGCACCGATACGCCAACACGGCGCAGCGCTCAGTCTGGAGTCCGGCCGCCCTACAACATGTTCTCGACCGGCTTGCCGCCGGCAACGTGCAGTCGCTCTACGACCCGATCGTTGCCGAACTGGCAGCCGAGTACAGCGGTTCCCATCCGTGCCGACGAATCTGGGTGCATATGCCGATCGCGGCACGCAGCCTGATGATCACGGCCGACACCGCGAAAGCCGAAGGATGGTTCGACCCCGTCCTGGTCGGCGCGTCGCCGTTCACGGGAACCCAAGGCGACAAGAACCGACGCAAGCCCTGGGACCTCACAGCAGTCACCCAACGGTGGCTGCGTGATCTGCTCTGGGATCACCTGCACGACCTCGTTCTCATGCCGCCGGGCAAGCGCCCGGCGGGCGCGGCGGTCAACGTCCGGATCTCCGGGGTCGCCCTCGTATCGCACATCTTGCGGCAGAACCGGCCCGACAACGGCGAGGTGCCGCAACGAATTACAGGGGCCGACGCCCGGATGGTCAAACACACCTGGGATCTGTGGTTCCAGGAACAGATCCCCCTGCCCGTCATCTCGACCCACATCGCACCGCGGGTGCTGACCGACTCCACTCGCACGAAGTTCATGGCCGGTGTGAAAACCGTGCTGCGTGGTGCCCGAGAACACCAGCGGACCCCGGCCGCGCTGGATTCGTTCATCCTCGATCTGCCCGACTACTCCCAACCTGTCCGCAACCCCCGGCCGCGGCCACTGAGTTACGACAACTTCCGGATGTTGCTCGACGCCGACAACCTGCGTGCGCTCGACGCCGCAGACAGCGACAATGTCGGGTACTCCGACATCTGGCTGACCCAGGCGTTTCAAGGTGGACGGATCGGCGAGACGCTCACGCTGCATCTCGGATGCGTCGGCCTCGTGGGCGCTGCCCAACCCTACATCTGGCGCGACATCACCAAAGTCGGCATCATCGACTACGGGATGCCCTGCCATCTGCCCGTCTACGAACGCCTCTTGCGCCGTCAAGAGATCACCCGTGCCAGACTCCGGGACCGCTACCGCCAGGAACTCGGAGAACTCGACGACCACGGCCAGGCGAAACTCGAAGCCCGCTGGGACCGGGAAATGCCGCTGTTCCCCAGCAGCCAGCGCAATATCGACCTGAAAGTCGAAGTGTCCCAGTCCCGATTCCGGGACGTGTGGGTGGAATGGTTCGAAGGCCTCGGCCTGACCGGGCTGACCACACATCAAACCAGAGCCACGCTGGCCACGTCACTGTTGAACAACGGCGCACCCCCGGCCCTGGTACGTCAACTGCTGGGGCACTTCTCCGAAGAAGCCTTGGCCCACTACGCCAACTACAGCAACGCCACCCTCACCAAACACCTTCAGACAGTGTGGGCGGCCAGCCCCGGCATGGACAAACCCGGCACCATCCTCCTGCGTCCCGCCGACTTGAAATCCGACAACCCCGCCGCCGCAGCAGCACGCATCGACCTGGCCATCGTTCCGGTCGAACACGGCCTGTGCCGCTACGGACCCGTCGTCGGCGGTGCGCACTGCCCGATCGGCAAGAACTGCACTGGCGGACCCCGCGGCACCTGCGAACACTTCGTACTGACCGGTGCCGACCTGGCGTACTGGGAACGCAAACGGACGCCGCCGCCCACTTCGCCGAAGCCGCACCCAACGACGAAGCACGTGAATACATCCTCAGCCAATGGCTGCCCTGGGAACCGGTCCTGACCGCGCTTCGCGAGGCCCTCGACGAACTCGGCCTGCTGGAAGAAGCCGAAAAACTCGACCTGCGCAGCCCGGTCCACGACTACTTCGACCCGCTGTTCTCCACCGGATTCCAACTCCCCCAACCACCTTCACCCAACGAAGCGGCCTGACAGCAGCCGTCTCACGAACAGGGAGCACGCCCGATGGCACAAACAACCCGCCGCCGGCCGGTCGAGATGATCGAACAACGCTCGCGCGTCGGTGACGAATGCGAGAAGCGTGTCCGCAAAGCCCTCACCAAGTTGACCAGGACCGGTGCCCCGTTCACCATCCAGAACATCTGCGACCTCGCCGGCGTCGGCCGAACATTCATCTATGACAAGAGTCGCCCCGACCTGCTCAACGCCGCACTCGCAGCCCGCGACGCATCCAATGCCGCCAGCCCGGCCCGAGCGGCACAGGCGCTCGATCGAGACACCGCATCGTGGCGGGAACGCGCACTCAACGCCGAGAGCCTCGTCAAATCGCTTCGCGCCGCAGTCCAACAACGCGACGGCCGCATCGCCGACCTGACCGGCCAGCTCATCGATCCCGATGGAATCCACCTCGTCGAGCAGAACGGCGAACTCCGCCGACTTGTCCTCACACTCAACCAGAACCTCCGCAGCGTTGAAGCCGAGAACGCACAGCTGCGCCGCTCGCTCGACGGCGCGCGGGCAAACATCAAACGCGAACGCGAACGCAATGTCGCGATCGTCGGCATCAACAGCCGTCCCACGTCCGCAGCCGGGATCGACACTGCTGCGGGAGGGCACCGATCATGAGCGACTACAGAGGTGTCCAGCTCGCCACGGTGGACGCTATCGAGCTGTTCGAGATGCTCCAGTTCGTCAACGACTGGGTTGCCAACGACCCCATTGCGCGTGCAAGATTCGACCGCTTCGTCGGCAACCCAGCCTATTCCGCCGACAACCTCTGTACCGACCTGGACAGGTTCATCTTTCTGCTCGGCGGAAACGACGCCGAATACCTGCTTCGGCCAACAGAATTCACCGAATGAGCCTACTCACTACAACGGCGGCAGCCACGGGACCGCATTCGACGCGAAACTCTGCTTGACCGGCACCAGGCTGCTGTGATCGTCAAGAGCCATCATCGTGACCCCGACCAAGCCAGCCTCATCACCTTTTGATGCCATGCTCGATCCGCAGACCGGGCAGAACCCACGGCAAATCTGCGGGAACGTCTCGAACCAGGTCGGCTCCCCGCCTGGACCGGTCCACTCGAATCCTTCCTCGGGGAAAGACACCCATGACATCACCGGGGCACCCGAAAGCCACTGGCAGTGCTCACACGAGCATAAGTGAGGGAAATCAGCGTCACCGGTCGCAGAAAACCGGATATTGCCGCAGAGACAGCCGCCGGTCATCGAGCCTGACATTCAAACTCCTAGTTGTTGGTGACAAACGCACATTGAAATCGGACCAACGTCCATGTCGATCGACGCGAGACTGACAACAGCCCCAACATCCGCGAAGAACGCGAATCGCTATTACGCTGCGACTGTGAACGATTCGGTGGACGTCGCGGACATGTTGTCGACATTCCTGCCAGGTCCAGTGCCGTCCTCGAAGTAGGTGGGGGCACTAATCTGGGCGGCGACAGGACTCCCGCAGGTACCGCAGAAGCCACGCTGGGAATCGGGGAAGGTGTTGTACCAGACCGGTTCACCGCCGGGTCCGATCTACTCGAACCCGTCGCGAGGGAAGTCGACCCATGACATGACCGGTCCACCGGACAATTTCTGACAATGAGGGCAAGAACAAATATGTGGAAAAGTCAGATTTCCCGACGCCTGATACCGGGTGTTGCCGCAGAGACAGCCGCCGTTCACTTGACTCCTTGCTTGTTGGGCACCATGCGCGAATAAGTAGGGCTTCTCGTCCATCCGATGCCCGCACGCGTGGACTACGACGCCGACGTTCGGCCTCGAACAGCCCTTCGCCCCCCACCGGGCACCGAGCAGGCGCGAGCACACTCTGCCACGCTGGTGAATCCCGACGTCGGTCATCGGAACTATCACGTCGGTCGGCGGGGCCGAGATCGCCTGGTATCGCGGAAATCTGACGCCCCCCAGTCGCGTCCTTCCCTCTGGGCGTGTCTGGCCAACGCACTGTAATGCCGAATGCGGTGCGTTGGATGTCCCGGCATCATGGCCGAATGGAGCTAAGCCAGCGGGTAGAACCACCACGAATCGCTGGTGAGCGCGAGACGCTCACCAGCTTCCTCCAGTATCAGCGGGAGACCTTGGCTTGGAAGTGCTCGGGGCTCACTGCTGAACAACTTCGGCAACAAGCTGTCCCGCCCTCGGCGTTATCGCTGCTCGGCATCGCCCGCCACATGACCGACGTCGAACGCACATGGTTCGCTCGTATCTTCGCCGGTGCACACGCACCTGCGGAGTATTGGCGCGAAGATCCCAGTGAGGACACCGATTTCGAGGTCACCGACGCGGACGCCGAGGAATCGATGCGGCTGTGGCGCAGCGAATGTGATCGGTCCCGTGAGATTGTGGACGCGTGCGAATCGCTGGACGAGGTTGGCGTGCACCGCCCGACCGGATCCAGCTACACGCTGCGATGGATCCTGACACACATGATCGAGGAGTACGCCCGCCACAACGGGCACGCCGATTTGCTCCGCGAGCGGATCGACGGGCGTACCGGCGAATAGACAGACCTATCCACTGCGCCCAGTCGTGGCGATGACCCAGTAGCTGCCAGACGAATCAAATCATCTGTGAAATGGTCTATTTGGGTGCTCGCTATCGCGCTGTTCGTGCGCGCTGCCATGCTGCGGACCGCAGCAGGCGTAGTCCGTTGAGTCCGACGATCACGGTGGATCCTTCGTGTCCGGCCACACCCAGCGGGAGCGGGAGGTGTCCGACCAGGTCCCAGATGACCAGGACGGTGATGAAGGTGGCCGCGATGGCGAGGTTGGCGATCACGAATCAATGTTCGGCGGCGGCGAGTGCGGCTTCAGCTGCCGCAGCGACCTCCGCCGCGGTCGATATCCGAGTCGACGGAAAAGCGCCGCCCAGCACTCGATTTCTCTGTCTTCGAGGCCGCATCCGCTCAGGAAAGCGAATACTGGCTCCCACCGTAGTTCGACACGGTCGGGCCGGAACAGGTCGTGCAAGGTGGTGTGTTTGACCAGCCCAAGCCCACCAAACAACTTCCGATTGGCCCACCACTCGGGCGCGATCGGCAATCGCCCGGTACGAGGGTTTGTTCACCGAGGCGCGAAGTTGGCGCAGCGCGCCAACGTAGTCGGGCACCGTGCGCACGGTGCCCGGCTCTGGCCAAAACAGCGGGTGTAGCTTCACCCAGACCGCTCACGGCCCGTAAGCCCCTACCAGCCAAGGGATTACGTCATATCTGTTGTTTTCCGCGCCGTTTCTGCCGGAACCCCGTCCTGCTCGGCATCGCAACAGAATCCGTGCAAGGCCCCATGTCCTACTAGGACTAGTTAGCTAGCGCCATCCCCCGATGGGGTGGTCTGGCACTACCCATCACTGTCGAGGCAGAACCAATGCCAGTCACCATTCAGGTGATGGAATGTGCCATACGCGGGAGGGGCGCCGGTAAGCTGGGCAAACCCTCCGCCCCCGCTCGAGCAGTTGCTCGCCATGGGGCTGGTCCTGAAGTTGCTCCTGCCCGGTTGAAGTTGGATGCGGGTCCGAGAGTGGATTCGGCCCCCGTCTGCCCAACGGCACGAGCAGCATCCCACTAGAAGGTGGCGCAGCCCACACTGCCGGCGGCCGCTGGAGCCCCTGTGAAGGTGCTCACAGCCAGGAATGTTCGGCCGGGTCGGCGGCGCACCATCCGGAGATCGCTAACAGTACGAGCGTTACGCTAAAACCGCATGTCAGAGCTACCCGCTGGTAGGTTTCATCGCTGCAATTCGCCAGCGAATTTTGCAGAGTTAGCAATGGCCTGCGGAAACATAGCTGAGATTCACATTAGCAACAGGTAGACGGCTATTTCCTGGTGTGTCATCGTGTGGAAGTACACCCCATGGACCTAGCAAGTCTGCAAATTGTCGCTCCAGCAGTTCGAGTCACGCTCGACCGTGGGACATACCCCGACCAAATGAGGAAGTGGAGTCAGAGATGACCACCGGCACCCCGAAGACCGCCGCGGAAATCCAGCAGGATTGGGACACCAACCCCCGCTGGAAGGGCGTCACCCGTCACTACACTGCGGAGCAGGTGTCGAAGCTCCAGGGCACCGTCGTCGAAGAGGCCACTCTCGCCCGCCGCGGTTCGGAGATCCTCTGGGATCTCGTGAACAACGAGGACTACATCAACTCCCTGGGCGCCCTCACCGGCAACATGGCCGTGCAGCAGGTGCGAGCCGGCCTCCAGGCCATCTACCTGTCGGGTTGGCAGGTCGCCGGTGATGCGAACCTCTCCGGCCACACCTACCCGGACCAGAGCCTCTACCCGGCCAACTCGGTCCCGGCCGTCGTGCGTCGCATCAACAACGCGCTGCTTCGTGCCGACGAGATCGCCAAGGTCGAGGGTGACACCTCGGTCAAGAACTGGCTCGCCCCGATCGTCGCCGACGCCGAGGCCGGCTTCGGTGGCGCGCTGAACGCCTACGAGCTGCAGAAGGCCATGATCGCGGCCGGCGCCGCGGGCGTGCACTGGGAGGACCAGCTCGCCTCGGAGAAGAAGTGCGGCCACCTCGGTGGCAAGGTGCTGATCCCGACCCAGCAGCATATCCGCACCATGACCTCCGCGCGTCTCGCGTCCGATGTCGCCGACGTGCCGTCGGTGATCATTGCCCGCACCGATGCCGAGGCCGCCACCCTGATCACCACCGACGTGGACGAGCGCGACAAGCCGTTCCTCGACGGCACCCGCACCGCCGAGGGCTTCTTCGGCGTGAAGAACGGCATCGAGCCCTGCATCGCCCGCGCCAAGGCCTACGCCCCCTACGCCGACCTGATCTGGATGGAGACCGGCAAGCCAGATCTCGAGGTGGCCAAGCAGTTCGCCGAGTCAGTGCGCAGCCAGTTCCCGGACCAGCTGCTGGCCTACAACTGCTCGCCGTCCTTCAACTGGAAGGCGCACCTGGACGACGCCACCATCGCGAAGTTCCAGAAGGAGCTCGGCGCGATGGGCTTCAAGTTCCAGTTCATCACCCTGGCCGGCTTCCACTCGCTGAACTACGGCATGTTCGACCTGGCCTACGGCTACGCCCGCGAGGGCATGACCGCCTACGTCGAGCTGCAGGAGCGCGAGTTCGCCGCTGAGGAGCGCGGTTACACCGCCACCAAGCACCAGCGTGAGGTCGGCGCCGGCTACTTCGACCTGATCGCCACCACCGTGGACCCGAACACATCGACGGCCGCCCTGAAGGGCTCCACCGAAGAGGGCCAGTTCCACTGAGACATGGCGGCGCCTCCGCCGCGTGTCCGCGGCCCCCAAGGCTCGCTTCCGAGCACTCGAGACTCGCACCTTCGGCGCATGCGCTTCGAGTACTCGGAAGCGAGCCGGCCGCGAACGGGGGTTCGTCGAGCTCACCCCGTACGGGGTTGCGAAAGCATCCGACGTCACCAACCGTGATTCGCACAAGGAATGAGGTTCCCGACGTGAATACCTATAGCCCTCTACTCCAGTAGGGGTGTACCGCCCTCCCCCGCCGAACAGCCCTCGGCGGGGAGGGCATATCCCTATACCTTGGACCATCGAAGGCTCGCCGCGGACCGCGTCGCTCCTTCGCCACAAGCCACCCGATTGCCAGACAACCAGCAGGAGCGGGACGTGAGCAGCGAGAAGATTCAACGCGTCGGTGTTATCGGCGCCGGACAGATGGGTGCCGGAATCGCGGAGGTGTGCGCCCGCGCGCATATCGACGTGCTCGTCTTCGAGCAGACTCGGGAACTAGCCGCCGCCGGCCGCTCCCGCATCCTGCGGTCGCTCGATCGTGGCGTCAGCAGCGGCAAGATCACCGAACGGGAGCGCGAGCAGGCCGCTTGGCGGCTGCGGTTCACCTCCGACCTCGGCGACTTTGCCGACCGCCAGCTGGTGGTCGAGGCGGTGCTCGAGGACGAGAAGGTGAAGACCTCGATTTTCAGCGAGCTCGACAAGGTCGTCACCGACCCCGACGCGGTGCTGGCCTCCAACACCTCCTCCATCCCGATCATGAAGATCGCGGTCGCCACGGCGAACCCCGAGCGTGTGGTCGGTATGCACTTCTTCAACCCGGTTCCGGTGCTGCCGCTGGTCGAGCTGGTCACCACGCTCAAGACGAGCGAGTCGGTGTCCAAGCGCGCCGAGGCATTCGCCGGTGACGTGCTCGGCAAGCAGGTCGTGCGCTCGGCCGACCGCTCCGGCTTCGTGGTAAACGCGCTGCTGGTGCCGTACCTGCTTTCCTCGATCCGGATGGTCGAATCCGGCTTCGCCACAAAGGAAGACGTCGACAAGGCGATGGTGCTCGGCTGCGCCCACCCGATGGGCCCGCTGGCGCTGACCGACCTGGTCGGCCTCGACACCGTCAAGTCGATCGCCGACTCCATGTACGCAGAGTTCAAGGAGCCGCTGTACTCGGCCCCGCCGCTGCTCATGCGCATGGTCGAAGCGGGCCTGCTCGGCAAGAAGACCGGCGCGGGTTTCTACCAATACAACAGGGCCTGATTTTGCAGCGCCTGCGGCGCTGCGTGTTCGCGGCCCCGAAGACTCGGGTGCCGAAGGTAACCCGGCTTCTGAGTCTTACCGGGCCGATGCCGTTGTCGGCATGATCGAAAGGGAGCATCCCGCGCATGGTCAACGTCACCGATGGTTACGGGTCGAGCATCCTCGGCTACCCGAGGATCGGGCCGCACCGGGAACTCAAGCGGGCCCTCGAGGCATATTGGCGCGGTGGGGGTTCCCGCGACGAGCTGCTTGCGGTCGGGCGCGATATCCAGGAGCAGCAGTTCAACGAGCTCGCCGCCACCGGGCTCACCCAGGTACCCGGCAACACCTTCTCCTTCTACGACCATGTGCTCGACAACGCGCTGCTCTTCGGCGCGGTGCCGACCCGGTTCAAGCCGCTACAGGACGAGCTGGATCCGCTGGACTTCTACTTCCTGATGGCGCGCGGTCGGCCGGACCTGCCGCCGCTGGAGTTGGTGCGCCTCTTCGGCACCGCCTACCACTACCGCCAGCCCGAGCTCGACGAATCCACCAAGTTCTCACTGCATCCCGAGGCGCTGCTCGACGAATTCGATCGCGCCAAGGAGCGCGACATCGAGCTGCGCCCGGTGGTGCTCGGCCCGCTGTCGCTGCTGCTGCTGTCCAAGGCTGGGCACGTCCCTGGTGAGGCGGAATTCGATATTCTCAGCCTGCTGGACAAGCTGCTTCCGGTGTACGAGCAGCTGTTCGAGATTCTCGCCAAGCGCGGCGCCACCTGTGTGCAGCTGGACGAGCCCTGCTTCACCACCGATCGCAGTCCCGCCGAGCTGGTCTCGTTCGAGGCCGCCTACCAACGACTTTCGACGTCGGCGCTGCGTCCGCGCATGTTGGTCACCGGTCAGTACGGCGACTTCGGCCAGGCGCTGACCATCCTGGCCGGCACCAATGTCGAGGCCATCGGCCTGGACCTGGCCAGCTTCCGGATGGATCCGGAGGAGCTCGCGAAGGTTCCCGGTATCCGTCGTAAGCGTCTGTACGCGGGCGTGATCAGCGGGCTCAATGTGTGGCGCGCGGATCAGGTGGTGACCCTGTCCTACCTCAATGAGTTGGCCAAGGTCTGCCCCGACCTTGTCGTCTCCACCGGCACCACACTGCTGCACGTGCCATACGACGTGCTCGCCGAATACGACATCGAGGGGAATGTCGCCGATCGCCTCGCCTTCGCGAAACAGAAGGTGGGCGAGGTGGTTTCGCTCGCCAAGGCGCTCACCGAGGGTCCGTCGGAGAAATGGCGCAAGCGGCCGACGGAGGTGCACTTCAAGCAGAAGCACGCGGTGCGGCAACGGGTTTACGCGGTCACCCCCGACATGCGTGAGCGCGAGCCGTACGAGGTGCGCCGAGAAGCCCAGCAGCGCAAGCTGAATCTGCCGCTGGTCCCCGCGACCACGCTGGGTTCCTTCCCGCAGACCACCAGGATCCGGCAGGCCCGCCAGGACCTCGGCCAGGGGCGACTGTCCTACGACGAGTACCGCAAGAAGATCGAGGCCGAGATCGAGGCCACGATCCGGCTGCAGGAAGACATCGGTCTCGACGTGTTCGTGCACGGCGAGCACGAGCGCAACGACATGATCCAGTACTTCGCCGAGCTGCTCGACGGCTTCGCGACCACCCGCTTCGGTTGGGTGCAGGTGTACGGATCCCGTTGTGTCCGACCGCCGATCATCTATGGCGACGTGTCCCGCCCGGCGCCGATGTCGGTCGACTGGATCACCTACGCCCAGTCGCTGACCGACAAGCCGGTCAAGGGCATGGTCACCGGTCCGGTCACCATGATCGCGCGCTCGTTCGTCCGTCAGGACCAGCCGCTGCACGAAACCGCCGACCAGGTGGCTCTCGCGATCCGCGACGAGGTGGTGGACCTGGAGCGCGCCGGCATCTCGATCATCCAGGTCGACGAGCCCGCCGTCCGCGAAATGCTGCCGCCGCGGCCCGTCGGTCGCGCGGAGTACCTCCGCTGGGCCGTCGGCGCGTTCCGGCTGGCCACCTCCGGTGTGCGGCCGGAGACCCAAATCCACACGCACATCAACTATTCCGGCCGCGCCGAGGTGGTCGAGGCGATCGAGCAATTGGACGCAGACGTCACCGCGATCGTCGCCACCCGATCCATCGAATGGGTCCTCAAGGCGCTCGCGGACGACTGTGCCTCCGGGCAAGGGCTCAGCCACGGTCTGGGCCCCGGTGTCTACGAAAGTCGTTCGGCGCGTATCCCGGACATCGATGAGCTGGACGAATTGCTCACGGCCGCAGCCGAAGCCGTCACCCCGGAACGACTATGGGCGAACCCGGACGGTGGGTTGAAGACTCGCCACTACTGGCAGCTGGAACCGTCGCTGCGCAATATGGTCGCGGCAGCGCGCCGGGTCCGTCGGCGCGCGACCGCGGCCGAATAGCCGAAATCGAAGGCCGCCTGCCCTATGGATGGGGAGGCGGCCTTTGTGCATCCGTCCGCGGGTTGCAGTGCGGTCTCGATGTATTCGCGGACGCAGCGGACGGTGCTTTCCGGAGGGGTGAGGCGGCCCGGCGAGCACTCATACCGCCATCCCAATAGTGACCTACGACGCCTCCGGCGCGGAAAGGCCCATAACTGCGCTATGGTTGCTAGTCGGCGAGTGTTGATCTTGCACGCTCGCCCCATGTCCGTCGTGGATGTCTTTCTCTTTCGCGTCGGCCCCGCAGCTGGGTGTCATAACACCGAACGCAGGTATGGGCACCCCATTCTTGCGCGCCGCTGCGGTACAACACCCGATGCCGGAAAGGCACCCGTACTTCTTATGACGACCCGTTCCTCGAGCTCTGCCACTGTTCCCTCGTTCGCCGCGCTCGGCGTGCGCAAGAAGCTGGTCGACGCCTTGACGGTGAGCGGCATCACCGCGCCGTTCCCGATCCAGGCCGCCACCCTGCCCGACGCACTCGCCGGGCGTGACGTGCTCGGTCGCGGCAAGACCGGCAGCGGTAAGACGCTGGCCTTCTCCATCCCCATGGTCGACCGGCTCGCCGGCGGTACACGCAAGCCCGGCCGTCCCACCGGTCTGATCCTCGCCCCGACGCGTGAACTGGCGACCCAGATCACCGCGACACTGGAGCCCATGGCGATCGCCTGTGGGTTACAGGTGACCACGATCATCGGCGGCGTTTCCCAGCAGCGGCAGAGCCGGGCGCTCGCCGCGGGTGTCGATATCGTCGTCGCCTGTCCGGGTCGGCTGGAAGATCTGATGCGCCAGCGCGTCGTGCACCTGAACGATGTGCAGATCACCGTGCTCGACGAGGCCGATCACATGGCCGACCTCGGCTTCCTGCCCTCGGTCACCCGGATCCTCGCGGCGACGCAGCCGACCGGTCAGCGACTGCTGTTCTCCGCCACCCTGGACAACGGTGTGGACAAACTCGTGAAGCGATTCATGCGCAACCCGGCGACGCACTCCGTCGACGAGGCCAACTCGCCGGTGGCCGCGATGACCCATCACGTCTTCGAGGTCGGCGGCGTCGATGCCAAGAACGCGCTCGTGCGCACCCTGGCTTCCGGCGGCGGCCGTCGAATCCTGTTCATGCGCACCAAGCATCAGGCGCGCAAGCTCGCCAAGCAGCTGACCACCGCCGGGATTCCGGCGACCGATCTGCACGGCAACCTGTCGCAGGTCGCCCGTGACCGCAACCTGGCCGCCTTCACCGATGGCACCGCCCGCGTGCTCGTCGCGACCGATATCGCCGCGCGAGGCGTGCACGTCGACGATGTCGAGCTGGTCGTACACGTGGACCCGCCCGCCGAGCACAAGGCCTACCTGCACCGTTCCGGCCGGACCGCCCGCGCGGGCAGTGCCGGTGACGTGGTCACCGTCGTATTGCCGGAGCAGCGCAGGGACGTCGCCGGACTGCTGCGCAAGGCGGGCATCCAGGTCAGTCCGCAGCGCGTGACCGCGGATTCCGCGCCGGTGACCGAACTGGTCGGCGAGATCGCGCCGCTGGTCGTGCCGACCTACAACCCCGTGTCGTCGAATACCGGTGGGCAGCAGCGCAATAGGAATGCGCGCGGCGGCTCCGCGAATGGCGCCGGACAGTCGCGTGGTCGTGGCGTGAGCACTCCGGTCGGCCGTGATGGGCAATCGCGCAGCCGGGACGAACGTGGTGGCCAGCCGCGTAGTCGCACCGAGCAGGCCGGTGGCCAGTCGCGTAACCGGAACGGGCGCGGCGCGGGCGACTCGGTGGCGCACGGTGCCGCCGGGAGCGGACAGTCACGTGGTCGTGGCGCCAGCCATGGTGCCGCAACCGGTGGTCCGTCGCGTGCTCATACCGAGCATGGTGGCGCGGCCGGTGGCCAGTCCGGTAGCCGAAACGGGCGTGGCGCAGGTGCTGCGGTCCCGCGTAGCGCCGATACCGCGGGCAGCCGAACCCAGGGCCGCCCCGCGCGCACCGGTTCGTCGCACACACGTAGCTTCGCGTCCCGCGACCAAGCCGCCCCGACCAGGACCGGCCGTCGCTGATCACCGTTAGCCGGCATCGCTGCGCCCGAGCGTCGACCACCTGAACGAATTACCCTCTGGCACAACCGAACGGCCCCGTCGAGCAACCGCCCACGGGACCGTTCGGCGTATGCCTTCCGTCGCGATGTGGACGACCGGCCGGCGAACGGGTTGCGGCGGGCATGCAGGCGTCGGTGGAGCGCCACGAACCCGGTCGGTTCCTGGTTGCCGCGCAGCGCGTTCGGGACGACGACACCGCGCACCACAGCCGAGCGAAGATGGGCAAGGTGATGCTGGCTATGATCGAGGCATTGCGGGCGGCTCGCGGCCAATAGTGTTGTGCGTCAGCTCTATTCGGACGGCGGTTGTCCGCTGCCGCTGTATCGTGTGGTCAGCTGCCTGGTCCAGTTCCGCCGCTTCTTCGGCGGTGGATCGAGTTCCGTTGTGTCGTTATCGGTTTCGACCTCGTAGCGACGGATGTAGGCGCTCGAGAAGGCATGCACCGTCGCAGTCACCGGTATAGCGAGTAGTGCGCCCGTCGCACCGAGTAACGCCGCACCCGCCAGAACCGCACCGAAGGCGACGGCGGGGTGCATGTCCAGCGTGGTCGCGGTGATTCTCGGTTGCAGGACATAGTTTTCGAACTGCTGGTAGATAATGATGAAGCCGAGAATCCACAGGGCGCTCGTCGGACTGTGCACTAGTGCGACGATCACCGGCAGCGCACCCGCGAGATACGTGCCGACGGTCGGAATGAACTGCGAGACCACACCGACCCACAGCGCGAGCGCGATGGCCGACGGCACGTCCAACACCCGCAGCGCCACATAGTGCGCGATGGTGGAGCAGAGCGCGAGCAGTCCGCGCGAATAGATATAGCCGCCGGTCTTCTCCACGGCGATATCCCAGGCGCGCAGCACATGCCGCTGGCGGCGCGGCGGCAGCAGTGAGCAGACGGCGTTGCGGAAACGCGGCCCGTCGGCGGCGAAATAGTAGGTGAACAGCAGCACGCCGAGGGCCTGGAAGACCGCACCGATTGCGGCGGTGCCGACGCCCCACGCATTGTCGACCAACCCGTTCAGATAGCCCTCGACGGTGGAGCTGCGGTCCTTGGCGATCCTCCCGATATCCGTGCCGGACAGGTCGGTCTTGAAGGTGTGGTTGACCCAGGTGACGGCCTTGTCGGCATAGCTGGGCGCGTTCTTGACCAGGGTGGTGACCTGGTCGACGAGCAGCGCGCCGAGTGTCCAGGCGAAGGCGACGATGACGACGGTCAGGCCGAGGAAAACCAGCCCGGTCGCCAGACCGCGGCGCATGCCGCGAGCCGCGAGCCAATTGACCGCGGGCTCGATGGCGAAGGCAAGGAACAGCGAGACCAGCAACACGGTGAGCAGCCCCTGCAGCCGCATGAGCACCCAGAAGCCGCCGACCAGTCCGGCCACCGTCGCCGCGGCGAGCAGAAACGCGCGCAACAACCACGGGGGCGGCGCTGTCGTCACATCGGCGGTCGGCACCGCCTCCTTGGCGGACTTCGGAACATCCTCGGGCGGCGAGTCGTCGGACATCACGCCAAACTACCCACGTGTCGCGCGGTTTCGCCCGTCGACATGCGCGGGTCGGCAACCCCTCAGATCGTGGAGGCGTCGATGACGAAGCGGTAGCGCACGTCGCTGGCGACCACCCGGTCGTAGGCGCCGTCGATCTCGTCGGCGGAGATCAGCTCGATCTCGGCGCCGATGCCGTGTTCGGCGCAGAAGTCCAGCATCTCCTGGGTCTGCGCGATACCGCCGATCATCGAGCCCGACAGCGAACGACGGTAGGCGGCGAGGTTGAAAGCCTTGACGCTCGTCGGGTTCTCCGGCAGACCCAGCTGTACCAGGGTGCCGTCCACCGCAAGCAGTCGCAGGTAGTCGTCCATCGGCAGGTCCGCCGAGACCGTGTTGATGATGAGATCGAACCGGCTTTGCAGGGCCTTGAAGGTCTGCTTGTCGCTGGTCGCGTAGTAGTGGTGGGCGCCGTAGCGCGTGCCGTCGTCCTGCTTGCTCAGCGAATGGCTGAGCACGGTGACCTCCGCGCCCATCGCCGCGGCGATCTTCACCCCGATATGCCCGAGGCCACCCATGCCGATGACCGCGACCTGCTTGCCCGGTCCCGCCTGCCAGTGCCGCAGCGGCGAGAACAGCGTGATGCCCGCGCACAGCAGTGGCGCCGCGACATCCAGTCCGATGCCCTCCGGGATCGACAGCACGAAGTTCTCGGTCACCACGACCTGGGTCGAGTAGCCGCCCATCGTGTAGCCGCCGGGCTGGATGGCCTCATCGACAGGGGTGTTGTAGGTAAACGTGGCGCCGTTGGCGCAGTACTGTTCCTCATCGGCCAGGCAGGGTCCGCAGACGCCGCAGGAATCGACCATGCAGCCGACGCCGACCCGGTCCCCGACCTTGTGTTTGGTCACCGTCGAACCGACCGCGGCGACAATGCCCGCGATCTCGTGCCCGGGCACGCACGGATAACTCGTGCCGTCCCACTCGTCGCGCGCGGTGTGGATGTCGGAGTGGCAGATACCCGCGTATTGGACGTCGATCAGCACATCGCGCGGCCCCAGCGCACGGCGCTCGATGGTGACCTTCTCGAAGGCGCCATCCGGCGCGGGCATGGCGTAGGCAGCAGCTGTGCTCATGCGTACATGCCTACCGGCGCATGCGTGGGTTTGCAAACGCCTCGCCGGATACACCGCCTGTGGTGATCATCTCCGGCCACAATGGAATTTGTCAGATCCAGCCGAGGCGGGAGAGCGATGGACGACGAATGGCACCGCGCGCCCGACAGACCCCGCGTGGCCGGTGGTGGGCGGGCGTTCGCGCTGGTCATTGCCGCTCTGCTCGCGGTTGCGGCCTTCCTCGGCTTTCGGGGGGAACTGCCCGGCTTGCCGTCCGGCGGCACGAACACCGCGGCGCCGGTCACGCTGGAGCCGGTGCCGCCGATCGACCCGATAGCGGTCGCGGACGCTGTCGACCCGGCACTTGTGAACATCAGCACATCGAGCCGTCTGCTTGGGCTGGGCGCGGCTGGGTCCGGCATCGTGCTCACCGCGGACGGACAGGTGCTGACCAGCCATCATGTGGTGAAGGGCGCCGACACGGTGACCGTCACCGATATCGGTAACGGCCTCGTCTACAACGCCACCGTGCTCGGCTACGATTCGAACGCGGACATCGCCCTGCTGGAACTCGGCGGTGCGGCCGACCTGATGGTCGCCCGCATCGGCAACTCCGCCGACATACGGATGCATGACGAGGTGCTTGCGATCGGCAATGCGGGTGGCGCCGGCGGCACCCCGACCGCGATCGCGGGCAGCATCACCAATCTGAACAGCACGATCGTCGCGCTCAATTCGGCCGATCTGTCCCGCAAGGCGCTCTCGGGCATGGTCGAGGTGGCGGCGGCGGTCACGGCGGGGCAGTCCGGTGGCGCGCTGGCCGACCGGACAGGGGCGGTGGTCGGCGTGGTCACCGCGGCGTCCGGCCAGCCCGCGCGGGAGGTCGGGCGTCCGCCGAACGGCTACGCGGTGCCGATCGCTGCCGCGATGCGGGTGGTGGAGCAGATTCGATCCGGCACGCCCACCGACACCGTGCACATCGGGCCGACCGCCACGCTCGGCGTACTGATCTCCGACGCGAAACCCAGCGGTGCCCGCATCGATGTCGCGCTCTACGGCCAGCCCGCGTATGCCGCCGGGCTCACCGGCGGTGAGGTGATCACCTCGCTGGACGGCCGCGCGATCGGGACCTCGACCGCGTTGCGGGCCGCGATCAACGTGCACAAGCCCGACGACATGGTCCGGCTCGGCATCACCGGCGCGGACGGTGCCGAGCGGACCGTCGCCGTGGTGCTCGCCCTCGGTACTCCAAACTGATCGGAACCCGAATCAGAACAGCGACAGCCAGTAGTCCTGGAACCGCAGGAACACCAGCAGCAGCACGACCGCGTAGAACAGCGCGACCAACGTCCATCGCCACTCCGCGAGCACGCCGAGCGGTCCGCGTGAGCGGCCCCACAGCTGGTCGGTCACCACCGCGAGCAGCGGCGTGATGATCGCCCACACCACAATGCAGTAGGGGCACAGCGCGTTGATTCGGTACAGGCTCTGGAAGATCAGCCAGCAGATGAAGGCGACGCCGAGCACGATGCCCAGCCACAGCCCGCCCCAGATCCAGCGCGGGAACCGCACCCCGGCGACCGAGAGGACGCCGAGGGTGACCACCACGGAGAAGCCGACGATGCCGATGATCGGGTTGGGGAACCCGAACTTTGCGGCCTGATCGGTCGCCATCACCGACCCGCAGGACAGGATCGGGTTGATGCTGCAGGAGGGCTTGTAGCCCGGATCGATGAACAGCTTGAAGCGCTCGATGGTCAGCGTGACCGAGGCGAGCCAACCGGCGAGCCCGCCGATCAGCAGCACCCATGCGGACCGCGCCGCGGCTGCGTCGTTCACTGACCCGCGGCGGCGGCAATCGCGGGAGCGAGGCCACCCTGGCCGAAGATCTCCTGGCTGGAGTCGATCTGCTTGCCGTTTACGAACACCGATGGGGTGGACTTGATGCCGCTGTTGAGCACGGCCTGGGTCTTGTCCTGGACGTACTTGTCGTACTTACGATCCGTAATGCACTGGGCCACCGACGGATCGGTGTAGCCCGCGGCCTTCGCGATCTCGATGATCTTGTCGTCGGGCAGGCCGTTGCCGCCCTCGGCGGGCTGCTGGGTGTACATGGTGGCCAGCCACGCCTGGTACTTCGAGGGATCCGATTCCGCGACGCAGTATGACGCGTTCGCCGCGCGCGAGGAGTACTGCGTGGTGGATGCCTTGTCCAGGAAGGCGATGACGTTGTATTCGACCGCGGCCGTGCCGTTGTTCATGTCGTCGGCAAGCACCTGGGAGTTGGCCGCCTCGAAGGCCTTGCAGGCCGGGCACTGCAGGTCGGCGACCACGCGAATAGTGACCTTCGCGTCGGGCTTGCCGATGCGGATCGCGCCGTTGTCGGTGATGTTGCCCGGCACCGAGCCGGTGTTCTGGCCTGTCGCAATGACAGGGGCGGCGCCGGAGTTATTCTTTTTGTTGTTCTTCACCGCGAGCCCGATGCCGATGGCCGCGACGAGCCCGATCAGCACTACAGCAACGCCTACCTGAATGAGGATCTTGCGAGTGCGGTCGGCGCGCTCCGCCGCCGCCAGCGGATTCTTCCGTCCACCCGGGTTGTTGCTCACCGTGCGTTCACCACGCCTTTCGCTAGCCTGCCGGTCTCCTGCCGCCACGATGGTAGTTCCAAGACTGACCCCGGCGTGGACGGGCACGGCCCACATCATCACGGGTCAACCTGAGAGATTCCGAAATGTCGGGCGGCGACTGGCAAGATCCTCCGCGAGGACCTGCGGCAGCGAGAGCGGACCGGCTGACCCGTCAGGCATTCTCCAGTCGCCGCTTCTGCTCCTCGACATCGAACTTGGGAGGTGGCCAGTCGAGTTCCAGGCTGTCCAAGGCGTCGATGAGCAGTTCGGTGACAGACACGCGGGAGAACCACTTGTGGTCGGCCGGGATCGCGAACCACGGCGCGTAGTCGGTCGAGGTGCGGTCCAGCATTACCTGGTAGGCCTCCTGGTATGCGGGCCAATAGGCGCGTTCGTCGATATCGGCCGGATTGAACTTCCAATACTTGTCCGGCCGCTCGAGGCGTTGCATGAGCCGCTTCTTCTGCTCGTCGAGGGAGACGAACATGGCCACCTTCACCAGCGTGGTGCCCTCGTCGACCAGCTCCCGCTCGAAGGCGTTGATCTCGTCGTAGCGTCGTTCCCAGACCTCCGGTGGCACCAGGTTGTGTACCCGCACCACCAGTACGTCCTCGTAGTGCGACCGGTCGAACACGCCGAGTTGCCCACCGCGCGGCAGCGCCTTGCGGATGCGCCACAGGTAGTGGTGGCGCTTCTCCTCCTCGGTCGGCACCCCGAACGAGGCGTGGTCGACGCCTTGGGGATCCACCGAGCCGATGACGTGCCGGACGATGCCGCCCTTGCCCGCGGTGTCCATGCCCTGCAGCACGAGCAGCACGCTGCGCGGATAGCCGGAACGGCCGTTGGCGTAGAGCTTTTCCTGCAGATCCGACAGCACGGTGGCGCGTTCGGCCCGCAGTTCCTGGGCCGTCTTCCTGTCACCCTTGAATCCGGGGGTGCCGGAGGTGTTGAGATCAGCAATCAGCAATCCATCGGCTTTCAGGGCCTCGGTGACCGGAACAGACCAGATCTCCGCCATCCCCCACATCTACCACGGCTATCGGGCGATTACCGCGCCTTCGCACGGCGGTTTGCTCAGCTGATCTGCGCCAGGCGCAGCAGTTGGTCGGCGAAATCCTCGTCGGACACGGGGGTGAGCACCAGGTCGTGTGCGGAGGTGAGCAGGTAGCGGCCATCACCGGTGAAGTCGAGCCAACTGCGGTGCCGGGTCGGCGGAGACATCGGATGGTCGGGTGCCACGGTCACGGTGATGAACCCGCGACCGTCGACGGGTTTTCGCAGCGTCTGACGGAAGCGCGCGGCGCCGCGGTGACCGTTGGTGACGAACGGTTCGGTGCGGTCGGAATTCAGCACCGCGTCCTGCGGCTCCCGCATCGGACCGAGCCGGCCCGCCTGCGCCGGACCGATGATCTGGACCAGGCGCTCGCCGAGATTACGGGCGTGGCACATCTGCACGGTCACCTTGTCCGGTGCGGCGACCAGGATGCCCGCGTGATTGTGCACCACCGCGGCGAAGGCGAGAATCCGCGCGGCCTCGGGCGTATTGCCATTGCGCGCTTGGGTGCTGCGGTCGCCGGAGACGGTGATAGTGGTCGCGTCGGTGCGGGCGCACATCATCAGCGCGGCGGCCAGGTCCGGGTCGGCCTGGCGGGCGAAGCGCTGCGGCAATCGCAGTGCGGCGTACTCGGTTTCGGTGCGCACGGTGGCCGCCGGGATCATGTTGACAGGATAGGGTCGCCGGTCCAGGCTCGTTTCGTTCTCCCAGACGTGTGTGAATTCGTCCAGGGTGAGAATCCATTTCACCGCGCGCCGCCCCTGCCGACGGAGGTGGGCCGGACGGGGGAGCCAGTGGGGGGCGTCGGGCCTTCGGGCGGCGGGCTGAACCGGGGCACGCGGTCACCGGAGGCGGGCATGGTCGGGGAGTAGACGTAGGTCATCGTGTCCTGGACGTCGGCCTGGGTCGCGGCGGCCGCGATGTCGTGGTCCATCCGGCACGCGCCGCCGTGCACGGCCTCCGCTGCCGCGTCCTGGAATGGACGGTACTGCTGAGGCTGCGGTATCGCGGATCGAACTGCTTGCGCAGCTTCACAATTCAGTTCCATCAGGCGCGCAACCGTGCGGCACACCTCATGTGCCTCGGTACCCGCACGGACGAAGTCGCGGGTGGCCTGCTGTGCGGCGTCCGCGGTTCGGCCCGACCAGTGCGCGAACTCGCGGTTGGCGGCATCGGAAAAGGCTTGAAAGGCGTCTGCGAGCGCGACGGCGTTCGACTGCCAGGCGGCGGCCACCGCGCCGAGCGCGGCGGGATCGATGGCCTCGTGCACGAGATCCCAGATCTCCTGGTGGGAGTAGGCGCCGAAGCGCTCCCGCTCGGGGGCATACGCGGGATCGGTTCCGCCGCTGCCGAATCCGGCGTTGGTCGCCAGCATCCGCTGCTGGACCCGGATTTCGTCGGCGGCGGCCCTGGCCGCGGCATCACGGGGCGCGCTCACCGTGGCTCCAGGTATTCGGTGATCAGTTCGAGGGCGGCCTTGTTCGCGGCATCGGCATCCTCGAATCTCTTGCCCGCGGCCAGATACGCGGCCTTGTACAGCAGGGCGGTCTCCTGGAAGGCGGTCATGGTGTCCAGGTACTGCCTGCCCTTGTCGCGGAACCCCTGCGTAAGGCCATGTCCGGTGGTCAGATCCGGGAAGCCGGACACCTCGGTGACGAGATGTCCGGTGGCCATGGCCTTTTGCAGATCATCGACCAGCTTGTCGCATGCGGCGGCGAGGTTTTCGGCAACATCCTCGGCCAGCTCGAACGGCTCGCCACCGCTTCCGGTGGCAGCCGCGTACAACTGCCTGGCCATTCGCTGCCCGGTATCCGGTACCGCCATCTGGGTCGCCCCCTGCTGTTCGGTCCGCACCCACCGCACCTACTAGTGGTTGGCACTCTACCGGTCGGTAAGGCGCGAGGGGACCTCGTTTCCCGCTGCAGCTGGGTCGCACCCTTGTGATGTGCCGCACGCGTGGCGGTTACACTGGCCAGTGGTCTAGGGAGGTTTCCGAAGCGGAAGGCGTCCGGTGCCCGAAATCGAAGAAGTACTCCCGAAATATCTGCAGATATCGGGGTATATCCGCAAACAGATCGAGCGCGGCGAACTCGCCGCGGGTGCGGAGGTGCCGTCTGAGCGGGAGCTCGCCGGCAGCTGGCACGTGGCGAGGCCGACCGCTGCGAAGGCGCTGAATGAGTTGCGGCAGCAGGGAATTGTGGAGTCGCGGCGCGGCTCCGGCACGTATGTGGTCGATCGCAGCGGGGTGCCCGCGGCGCGCGAACAACCCGGGCGGGCTTGGCAATACGGCGCGGCGTACTCGGAAAGCGAGTCGGTGACGATCCTGCAGGCCGGGATGGTCGATGGTCCCGTGTTCGTCACCGAGGGTCTCCAGGTGTCGGTCGGTAGCTCCGTACTCGTCCGGAAACGGCTGGTGTCCAAGGATTCCGGAGCGGTCGAGTTGGCCACCTCGTGGTTCCCCGCCGATTTCGCCGAGTCCGCACCACGGTTGCTCGTTGCCGAGCGGCTGTCCGGCGGAACCGCCGGATACCTCGAGTCCGCCACCGACCGGCGGGTGGCTTATGCGCGCGACCGGGTGAGCGCCCGCCTCGCCACCGCCGACGAACGCCGCTACCTCGATCTGTCCCGGCCCTCGGCTGTCCTCGCGTACCGCCTGACCCTGCACGACGAGCAAGACGCGGTTCTCCAGTTCGACGAGGTGATCTACCCGCCGGACCGCTGGGAATTCCAACAGGAATACTCCACCGGTCGCTGACCGGGTGCGTGAATCCCGCCGTGCCGCCCCGGTTTTCGCCGTTGACACACCCCACTCTCAAGTGGCATAGTCCACTTGTCTGGAGTGGCATAGGCCAATAGGCGGGAGGGTGCGATGTTCGATCAACTGACCATCGGTAGCTGGGTCATCGTGGGGGAGCACTGCTCCGTTCGCCGCGCACCCCTGCACCGTGACGATTACCTCACCTTCGTCTTCGAAAGCGGCGGACGCGAATTCGAATTCGCGCTCGCGCCGGAAATGCTGCGCAGAATGGTCGACCTCGGCGCCGCCGCGCCACCCGAGCCGGACTGACCGTATGCGGAGTGAAACTTCGCGTGCTCACCCGTTCGTCGTTCGGACTGTCACGAGACAGTCGGCGAGTGGGCGCGCGAGGCTTCGAAAGAGGTTTGTCAGGTCGCGCATCCGATCACCGCCTACCGCAGGGCAATTCAGGACCGGCTGACCTCGATCGTGAGCCCTGCCGCCCGCAGTCGGTCGGTGAGCGCATCGCCCATCGCCGCCGCCGGGGTGAGAATGCCTGCCAGTTCCGGCTGCTTGTCCCCATCGAATGCCAAGCACAGCCCGCTCTCGCCGAGCATCACGGCGGTCGCCTGGTAGCCGGGATCGCCGGTACCCGCGAAGGTCGCCACATACTTCGCGCCCGAGGAGGTCCGCGTGAACGTCTTCATCGTGAACCAGCCACTGGTGCGGACCTTTTCGCTCGGCCCGGTGCCCGGCTTCGGCAGCATCCGGTCCAGCAGCTTGCGCCCGACCGATACCCGCGACAGCACCGCGCCCGCCGCCATGGTGGCCACGATGCCGCCCGCCATCCCGGCCGCGACCAGCGGAGCCACCGGCGATTTGCCCGCGCTCATCACCTCGCGGTAGCGGAAGTTCTTGCCGTACACCCAGCCGAGCAGGCCGTTGGTGCGGCGCACGATCTTGGTGTTGTGCGCGCCCATGATGAAGGTGGCTACCCAGCCGTCCAGGCTCGGGTCGATGCTTCCGGCCCGCTGCAGCGCCTGATCGGTCTGCCTGCCCACATCCGGGTCCATCGACTTGTCCGGGCTCAGCGAATAGGGGTGCGAGAGCACCGAACCCTTGGCGGGATCTTCGGCGATCGCCTCCATCATGGCCCGGCCGGAGTCGATAGTGCCGCCGCTGGCGCCGCCCTTGAGCCAGGCGACCAGCGTGGTCTCCTCCAGCTCGCCGGTTTTGTCCGCGACCGAGCGCTTGTAGAGCTGGTACACGCTCACATCAGACGGAATCGAGTCGTAGCCACAGGAATTCACGATCTTGGCGCCGGTGGCGACGGCCTGATCGTGGAACTGGTCGATCGCCTCCCTGATGAACAGCGGCTCACCGGTGAGGTCGGCGTAATGGGTGCCCGCTTTCGCGCAGGCCGCGACCAGCGGCAGACCGTAGCGCAGGTACGGGCCCACGGTGGTGACCACGACGGTGGTCCGCGCGGCCAGCGCATCGAGCGCGGCCTGATCGGTGGAGTCGGCCACCACCAGATCCCAGCTCGCGGCGGCCGGGCCCAGCTCGTCGCGCACCGCGGTCAGCTTGTCCAGCGAGCGACCGGCCAGCGCGATGCGCGCCGATTCCGGTGCGGCGCCCGCCAGGTATTCCGCGGTGAGCTTGCCGACGAAACCTGTTGCGCCGAACAGGATGAGGTCGAATTCTCGATTGTCTGCCATTGCTTATCTGCTCCTGATCAATGCTTGGTCATGCCTGCTCGCGCGCCGGCTTCTGTGCCCGCACCCGCTGCTTCTTCGGCGGAACCGGCGAGTGCTCGGCCAGCCAATCGTGGTGGATCCGGCCCAATTCGGTGACCGGTGGTTCGTCATAGAGCCATTCCCGCGAGATGCGATGCCAGTTCGCGGTGCAGCCGAGCTGCCCGAGCATGCCGAAGGTGAGGAAGTCGGCGCGCCGCGAAAACAGGTGCTCCGGCGGCAGATTCTGCTGCTTCATTCCGGCGAACTCACTGGCCCTCGGGTCCACCGCGAGCAGGAAGGCGCCACTTGCCAGCTCCGGGGTGATGGTGAGTTGCTCGTCGATCAGACACCATTCCGACGCGGCGAGCACGTATTCCAGGCATTCCTCGGCGCCGATCTCCTCGGGTGAGTCGATCACGCCGCGCTCGATCATCAACTGCCGCAGATCTTCCGCGCGATCCTCGGCCGCGGCGCGCAGGCAGATGATCTCGAACCGCACGTGTTCGGGATCCATCCGATTGAACAGACCGAAGTCCAGGAAGCCGATCTTGCCGTCGGTGGCGAGCAGCACATTGCCGGGATGCGGGTCGCCGCAGAACTCGTGGAAGGTGAACAGCGAGCCCACGTAGAAGCGATAGATGATCTCGCCGATCCGGTTGCGTTCGGCATCGGGCAGCTGGCGAATCTCCTCGAATCCACCGCCTTGCACGTACTCGCTGACCAGCACCCGCGTCGTGCTGAGTTCCGGCATCGAGCGCGGCACCACGATGAACGGGTGCCCGGCGTAGAGCTCGGCGATCTGCAGCTGGGTGTTGGCCTCGGCCTGGTAGTCGAGCTCGCTTTCCATGTTCAGCCGCAGCTCGTCCAGTACGGCCGGGGTCACCCACGGCATCGCCGATTGCAGCACCCGCCGGAACATGGCCAGGTTCTTCAAGTCCGCGCGCACCGCCGCGTCGATGCCGGGGTACTGCACTTTGACCGCGACCTGACGGCCGTCGTGCAGCCGGCCCCGATACACCTGACCGATCGAAGCCGCCGCGATCGGCGTCGGCTCGAATTCGGCGAACACCTTCTCCAGTGGCTGCCCGAAGTCCTCCTCGATCACCTGCCGCATCGATTCGAACGAAACCGACGGCGCCGCATCGCGTAGCACGGCGAGCCGATTCTGGAAGCGTTCGCGATGATCCTCGGGCACCAGGTCCAGATCGAGCACCGACATCATCTGGCCCAGCTTCATGGCCACGCCCTTCATGGTCCCGAGGACCATGACCACCTGCTCGGTGGTGCGGATCATCGACTCCTCGGCCATCTTCGCCCGCACGGCGTCCGACCTCCCCCGCATCGATAGCCGCGTGCGCTGCGTCCGGATGACCGAACTGGCCGCCACCGCACCGAGCTTGGTGCCACGAGCAAGCCGGGAAGTCGGCACTTGCTTCGCCATCGAGGTACCTCCATTGGTGCCAACGTGCCGGGCGGTACCCATCCCACTCCGACGCACCGCTCGGGTTCAGACTAGCCAACTGCGCGGCATTCGGAGGCGGGCATCACACCTCGAGCGGCGGGAGGGGCGATGACCTGTGGCGGGGCGCTTGCTAGCTGCAAGCGCAGGTAGCGGTTAGGTCTTCGGCTCGGCGGTGCCGGTCGAGCCCGGCGTTGGGAGCACGTGCGGCTGCTCGTTGAAGCGGGTCCGCGAGCCACCCGCCCGCGCCATGCCCTCGATGGCGCTCCACGTCATCATGATCAAGTAGTCGATCACCTGTTCGCGCGTCATCGCCTTATTGGTCGTCCACCAGTGCGTGGCCAGCTGAATCCCGCCGACGAGCACATACGACCACAGCAGCGCGCCTTCGGTGTCGATCTCGTGCTCATGCCCGCGATCGGTGATGACAACGGAAACGACCTCGGCGAACAGCTTCTCGAACTCAGCGAGCGAGGACTGGTCGGCCGAGCCGTTGCCCATGATGAAGCGATACACCTCGGGGTCTTCGTCGACCGTGCCGACGTAGGCCGACAGCGCCGAGCGCACCAGCTGGTATTCGTCGGCGTCGAGGCTGATCGCCTCGTAGACCCGCGGCATCAGGGTGGTCTCGATGAACCGCTGCATGGTCGCGTGGACCAGGTCGTTCTTATCGGAGAAGTACCGGTAGAGCACGGTTTTCGAGACGCCGATCTCGGCCGCGATCTCGTCCATACCCGCGCTGCTGCCCCGGGCGCGGATCGCGGCGAGGGTGCCATCGACCAGTTCCTCGCGTCGGTCGATCTTGTGCTGCCGCCACCGGCGCTTGCGTCCGTCCGTCCGGCCGGTGCGCACCGCCGCCGGTCGCTCGGCACGCTCGCCGACGTCGACAAGGTCATCGGTGGACAGCGGGAACTCCCTCGTTCGTAGGGCTTCGTAGCACCACCAGCTTAGGTCCCGGCAACCACCCAGATGGGCGTTTGGGTCGCTGATGCGTCAGGAACCACATATTCGCCGCCTCGAAACGGCGTGTCCACACACGCCGCCGGTGCGTGCGACCACCCGGGCCGCGCGCCGGGCACCGCAGAATGGGAGGCATGGAGAAAGCTCCCGGCAACATCGCGGTTCTTGACACGCGCAGCCAGCCTGCCGCAGCAGCACCCGATACCTTCGCGGCCTTCGTGGACGAGGAGGGCAAGCGGCGGGACTTGTTTCGAATGAAGGCGTTCGCCACCGGACTGTTGGCGTTCGCGACGGTGATCTATCTGTTCTGTCGCTGGACGGAATCGCGCGGCGTGGGCGGCGACTGGGTCGGCTATGTGCGCGCGGCCTCGGAGGCCGGCATGGTCGGTGCGCTGGCCGACTGGTTCGCGGTGACCGCGCTGTTCCGGCATCCGCTCGGCCTGCACATCCCGCACACCGCCATCATCCGTAAGAAGAAGGATCAGCTCGGCGCCAGCCTCGGCTCCTTCGTCGGCTCGAATTTCCTTGCACCGGATGTGGTTTCGGCGAAGGTGACCTCGGCGCAGATCTCCTGGCGGGTCGGGCGCTGGATGGCCGACCCAGGTCATGCCGCCCGGGTGGCCGAGGAGAGCTCGACCCTGCTGCGCGCGGTGGTGGGGGTGCTGCGTGACGAGGACGTCGAGCAGGTCATCGACAACACGATCGTTAAGCGGATCGCCGAACCGCTGTGGGGTCCGCCGATCGGGCGGGTGCTTGCCGAACTGCTCGCCGACAACCGCCAGCTGGCGCTGCTGGACATGCTTGCCGAGCGCGCACACCAGTGGGCGCTTGGCAGCCAGGAGACGATCGACCGGATTGTTTTGCGGGACGCGCCGCAATGGGCTCCGAAATTCGTAAACATTCTGCTTTCAGAAAGGATCTACCGGGAGCTAGTCGAGTTCACCTGGAAGGTCCGTTCGAACCCCGAACACGAGGTGCGACTCGCGGCGAATCGGTTCCTCGAGGAATTCGCCTATGACCTGCAGCACGACGACGCGATGATCAAGAAGGCCGAGCGGATCAAGGCCCAGGTCATGGGCCGCGAGGAAATTACCGGTATGGCCGCGGCGACCTGGCGTGCGGCCAAGCGGCTGATACTCGAATCAGCCGATGATCCGAGCAGTACGCTGCGCCGGAAGGTGGCCGAGAACGTTCAGCAACTCGGCGAGCGGCTGCGCGACGACAACGAGATGCGCGCGAACGTGGACGGTTGGGTCGACCGAGGCGCACGCTATCTGGTGGAAAACTATGCAGTGGAGATCACCACCCTGGTAACCGACACGGTTGCCAGGTGGGATGCCGAGGAAGCAAGTAAGAAGATCGAATTACAGGTTGGGCGTGATCTGCAATTCATTCGAATCAACGGAACGGTGGTCGGATCGCTGGCCGGGCTGGTGATCTACACGATTTCTCAGCTGCTGTTCCACGGCTGAATACAGCGCGCCCGATGTTTGCTCGAAGGGTGCTTACAGCGTGCTTGCAATAGTTAGCACCCTCCTCTAGGATTTAGAACGTGCAACCGCCAGAAGGTGAGTGATGGCAGACCAGCCCGAGGTTTCCGCCGAGTACACCGAAGGTTCGACCGAGCAATCGGCCGGCGTCGGAGAAAAGGCGGCCCGCGTCGTGAACGCGGCGCACGACATCGGAGGCTTCATCAGGGCACAGCGGGAGGCCGCGCAAGTCTCGCTGCGTCAACTCGCCACCCTTGCGGGAGTGAGCAATCCGTACCTCAGCCAGATCGAGCGCGGATTGCGCAATCCATCCGCCGAGGTACTCGCGCAGATCGCCAAGGCACTGCGGGTGTCCTCGGAGGTGCTGTACGTACGGGCTGGCTATCTCGAGCAGCGGCCACACAGTCCGGTCCGGGATGCCCTGCTTGCCGAAACCGGGATCACCGAGCGGCAGAAGCAGGTGCTGCTGGACATCTATGAATCGTTCCGCCGTGAAAATGGAGGAAACGAGTCCGGGGGGGATCAATGGGACAGCGACGTTCCGCGCACGACAACCGACACTCCGCCACGCCAGGAGAGCGAAGAATGACCGAGAAGAACCCAACCATCAAGCCACTGTTCGCCACCGTCGGCGCCGGTGATGCCGTCTACGCCGCCGTCGTCGACGCCGTCGCCCAGGTGCGTGAGCGCGCCGCCACCGCCGATGTGCCCGGCCGCGTCGAAGAGGCCCGTGAGCGCTTCGCCAACGTGCCCGCCGACGTGCAGGCCCAGTTCGAGACGCTGCGCGAGCGGCTGTCCGGGCTGCCCTCGGAACTGCCGGAGGACCTCGCCGAGCTGCGCGAGAAGTTCACCCCCGAGGAGCTGCGCTCGCTCGCCGAGAAGTACTACGCCAAGGTCATCGAACTGTACGCGGACCTGGCCGTGCGCGGCGAGGAGACCGTCGAGCGGCTGCGCGCCAACCACCTGGTCGAAGATCAGGTCGAGCGCGTCGAGTCCATCTACAAGGACGCGGCCACCCGCGCGGAGGACGTCCTCGGCCGGGTCAACGACCTGCTCAGTCGTCCGGCCAAGGTCGAGGAAGAGACGGAAGCCGAGCCTCTCGTCGAGGCCGAGGTGCTGACCGTGACCACCGAGACCGCGCCCGCCGCGCCCGCCGCGCCCGCCGCGCCCGCCGCGCCCGCCGCGCCCGCCGCGCCCGCCGCGCCCGCCGCGCCCGCCGCGCCCGCCGCGGCCAAGAAGGCGCCCGCCAAGAAGGCTCCGGCCAAGAAGGCTGCGCCGAAGAAGGTGTAATCGCGTTACCGCACGATCAACGACCCTGCACATCCCTGGTGTGCGGGGTCGGTGCTTCTATGATGGGTGGGGTGAATATTGCGCACGATTTGACCGGCATGATCTTGTTCGTGCTGCGGCTGGTGGCACTCGGCGCGACGATCTTCGCGCTGATTCATGCCGTTCGGCAGCGCCCGGACGCTTTTACGGCGGTGGACAAGCTCACCAAGCCGATCTGGATCGCGATTCTGGTCGCTGCGCTGTTGTTCCTGCTGCTGTCGTTGGCGGTGACGAGCCTGCTCGCGCTCGTCGCGATCATCGCGACGGGCATCTATCTGGCCGACGTGCGGCCGAAGGTGGACGAGATTCAGCGTGGTCCACGCTGGTAGGCGGAGGCTCCGCCAAGCACAAGGGACTAACGACGGACTGCGTCCGGCTGCGCCTCATTGGACAGAATTCGGCATAACATTTTGAGTGCTAGCAGTAGCTAGCAGCGCGAATCGTGGTTACTGTATCGAGCAGTAACACAAAGAAGTGTCCGATGCGTGCAATGCTGCCGTCTGCGTTGGGGAACTTCCCGGACAGGTCTGGGCCCTGGTCGACGTACACCGCGCCAACCTGCGGAACCGTACCTACGCGACCGCGGCGATGAACCCGCCGACCGTTGCAGATCGTCCCTGTGATCGCCCGTGACGGCGCCCGGCTGCGCGTGCACGCCTATGGACCGGCCGGCGGCCAGGTTCCACCGCACCCGGTCGGCTGATCGCCGAGACCACCGTCGTGCCGCTGCTGAACCGCCCGCTGCCGCTGCTGAAGCGGCGAATTCCGTTGCCGTTCTTCATCGGTAGCCTCGGGCTGGGCTCGCCCATCGTCTTCCTGCCGCTGGCGCCGCCGGCGCTCTCGGAGCGGATCGTCGAAATGCTCAGCGAGACCGGCAGTTTGGTCCGCTACGAGGTGCTGGAGACCGGGCACCTCGGCAACGCCGAAGTGAACGAGCGGTTCAACGAAGAGCTCGCTCAGGTGCTCGAGTCGGCACGTCAACCGGTCGAAGCCGTCGGCTGAATTGGATGGCGGCCCTGCGCGTGAACGTCGCTCGTAAGACAGCTCCGTTGTGGTCGCCAGTGTTGGATCGGATCAGTTGAAGACCACAGTCCGGCGGCCGTGCACCAGCACTCGGCCCTCGAGATGCCAGCGCAGGCCGCGGGCGAGCACGACGCGTTCGATGTCGCGGCCCTGCCGGACCATGTCGCGGACCTCGTCGGCGTGATCGATGCGGATCACGTCCTGCTCGATGATCGGACCCGCGTCCAGTTCCGCCGTCACGTAGTGACAGGTCGCGCCGATCAGCTTGACGCCGCGGGCGAACGCCTGGTGGTACGGGCGGGCGCCGACGAACGAGGGCAGGAAGCTGTGGTGGATATTGATCGCCCGGCCCGCCCAGTGCGCGGTTAGCTCCGGCGGCAGCACCTGCATGAATCGGGCCAGCACCACCGCGTGCGGGTCGTGCGCGTCGACCAGCGCCTCGACCTTCGCGAAGGCCGGGCCGCGCTCGGCCGGATCCTTCGGGAACGGCACATAGTGGAACTTCACACCGTGCGCCTCGGTCATCCCGGCCAGATCCGGGTGATTGCCGATCACCGCCTCGATGGTGGCGGGTAGCTCGCCGCTGGCGGCTCGGCCGAGTAGGTCGTGCAGGCAGTGCCCGTCCTTGCTGACCAGCAGTACCGCGCGGCGCCGCTCCCCGGAATCCAGCAGCTGCCATTCTGTCTCCGGCCCCAGGTCGGCGGCCACCCCCGCGAAATGGTCGCGCAGTTCCGCGAGCCCGAACGGCACCGTCGACGCCTTGATCGCCTGCCGGGTGAAGAACCACCCGCTGTCGACATCGGAGTGGTAACCGGCCTCCACGATCGACCCGCCGAACTCGGCGATGAACGAGGTGATCCGGGCAATGATGCCGGGACGGTCCGGGCAGCCGAGGCCGAGCACGAAGCGGCGGTCGTCCAGGGCGGATGGAGCGGAACTCATCGCAACATCTTCCCAGGTCGGGTGCGGTGGATTTGCCGCGCCTCTGCGCCAGCAAATCGCGGCCGGGTCCCCGATCAGGATCGAAGGTCGTAAAATGGTTCGGCGTAATGGAATTCGCCGACTATCTGGGATTCGTAGGCCGTCAGTGGTCGGACCTGGAAGTGGGTGATCCAGGCGGGTTCGTCGGGGAAGATGCTCAAGCGGGCGGCCGGGATGAAACCGAATTGCGGGTAGTAGTCGAGGCTGCCGAGCAGCCCGACCAGGGGTTCGTCGAGGGCGTCCGCGGCGCCGAGTGCGGCGTGCATCAGGCCCGTGCCGACACCGTTGCCCTGGCGTTCGGTGACGACGCCGATCGGGCCGAGGGCGAGCACGGGGAACGGGCCGACGGCGGCGCGGGTGAGGCACAGGTGGCCGATCACCCGGTCGTGCTCGATGGCCACCAGCGAGAGGGTGGGCATCCAGCCCGCGTCGGTGCGCAGGCGGGCGACCAGATCGACCTCGGGTGGGTCGGCGACACCGTCGTCGATGACCTCGCCGGTCATCTCGGCGATATCGGCGTCGGCGAGGGTGTACTCGGCATCGCCGTTCGCGTACTGCGGTCCGAACGCACTGCGATGCACGGCCGCGATGGCAGCGGCGTCTTCGGTGCGTTCGCGACGGATCAGCACGGTTTCGTCTCCTCCTCAACGAGTAGGGGCATCCGTACATGCTCTGGTGTCGGTGGCGGCGGTCACATGCTCCGTCCCTATGCACTACCCGCGAATCGCCGACAGTAACGAGTGTGCGCGAAGTACCCGAGGCGCGCAATGGAATTCGCCACCGGTATGCCAAACTCTGGACCCATGGCAAATTCCGCGCCGCTGACCCGGGCCGAAGTGGCCGCCATGATCGACCACACGCTGCTGGTGCCCGAGGCGACGACCGCCGATGTCGCCGCCCTGGTGGATGAAGCGCGGGCGCTCGGCGTGTACGCGATCTGCGTGTCGCCGTCGATGCTGCCGGTGCGGGCGCCGGGTGTGGTGGTCGCCACGGTCGCCGGATTCCCCTCCGGCAAACACCATTCGCTGGTGAAAGGCGCCGAAGCCCGTCTCGCCGTGGAGCAGGGTGCCGCGGAGGTGGACATGGTCATCGATATCGGAGCCGCGATAGCGTGCGATTTCACCGCGGTCATGTCCGACATCGTGACGGTCCGCGAAGCGATGGGCGATCGCGCACTGCTCAAGGTGATCATCGAAGCCGCGGCGCTGCCCGATGCCGCGATCGTGGAGGTCTGCCGTGTCGCCGAACATGCGGGCGCCGATTTCGTGAAGACCTCCACCGGATTCCATCCCGCGGGCGGTGCCAGCGTGCACGCGGTCGCGCTGATGGCCGAGACCGTCGGAGGCCGCCTCGGCGTCAAGGCCAGCGGCGGCATCCGCACCGCCGAAGCCGCCGCCGGACTCATCGCTGCCGGCGCGACCCGCCTCGGCCTGTCCAAATCCCGTGCGGTGCTGGACGGTTTCCCCGCCTGATCCAGACCCGCATCTGCGACCTAGACGGTTTCGGGCGCGAGCACCCACTCGGCCATCACATCGGCGAGGGCCTCGGCTCCGGCGCGGCAGTCCTCTGGCTGCGCGAATTCCACCGGCGAGTGCGAGATTCCCGTGGGATTGCGGACGAACAGCATGGCGGTGGGGACCTTGGCCGACAGGATGCCCGCATCGTGACCCGCGGCGGTGGGGAGCACCGGGATGTCGCCGAGGTGGGCGAGGGCCAGGTTGATGCGGTCGCGGGGGCCCGGCGGGAATTCGACGATGGGCGTGATGGATTCGGCCTCGATATGCAGGCCGATGCCGTCGAGCGCGGCGTGACCGCGGGCCTCGGCGGTGATGCGGTCGACGAGTTTGCCGAGGGTGTCTTCGTCCGCCGCGCGGGCGTCCAGCCAGGCCGTGATCTCCGAGGGGATCGCGTTCGCGCCGTTCGGCAGCACCCGTAGCTTGCCGAAAGTGGCTACCGCCTTGTGCAATTCGGCCGCATGGCGGGCAGTGTGCACCGATGACGCGAAGGCGAGCATCGGATCGCGGCGATCCACCAGACGGGTGGCGCCCGCGTGGTTGGCTTCGCCGGTGAAGGTGAACAGCCAGCGGCCGTGCGGCCAGATCGACGAGGCAACCGCGAGTGGACGGTCCACGAGATCGAGCGCACGGCCCTGTTCGACATGCAGTTCGACGTAGACGCCGACGCGTTCGGTGAGCGTCGGGTCGGCACCGAGGTGGTGCGGGTCGCGACCTTCCTTGCCGAGTGCTTCGGCAAGGGTGATCCCGTCGGCATCGCGCAGTGCCAAGGCCCGCTCGGGAGTCAACGCGCCCGTGGTGAGTTGTGAACCGACACAGGCCACTCCGAAGCGTGCGCCCTCCTCGTCGGAGAATGCGGTCACCGCGACCGGCCGGGTCGGGACGATGCCGCGGGCTCGGACGATATCCACGGCCGCGAAGGCGCAGACCACGCCGAGCGGCCCGTCGTACGCGCCGCCATCGGGCACCGAGTCCAGGTGGGAGCCGGTGACGAAGGCGTCCTTGGGATCTCCGCTGCAGCCCTCGGGAAGCCACCACGCCCACAGGTTGCCGTTGCGGTCCTCCTCGACGCTCATACCGCGTTGTTGCGCTGCTCCACGGAACCATTCGCGCAGCGTCATATCGGCGTCGTTCCAGGCGAATCGACGATAGCCGCCGGTCGCCGGCTCGCGGCCGACATCGAGGATCGAATCCCACAGGGAGTCGAACGAAGTCATCAGGGATCTTTCCTTTCGCCCTAGAACTGCCCGGGGATCCAAGTGGTGCCCGCGAGTGGTACCCGTGCCATGGCCGAGGCTTCGACGGTGAGCGCCACCAGATCCTCGGGTTCGAGGTTGCGCAGGTGTGATTTTCCGCAGGCGCGCGCGAGTGTCTGCGCCTCCATGGTGAGTACCCGTAGATAGTTCGCCAACCGCCGTCCGGCCGCGACGGGATCGAGGTTGCGCGCCAATTCCGGGTCCTGCGTGGTGATTCCGGCCGGGTCGCGGCCCTCCTGGAAGTCGTCGTAGAAACCGGCCGCCGAACCGAGCGCCGCATACTGCTCGGCGTAGTGCGGGCTGTTGTCGCCCAGCGCGATCAGCGCTGCCGTGCCGATGGCCACCGCATCGGCCCCCAGCGCCATCGCCTTGGCCACGTCGGCGCCGCTGCGGATGCCGCCGGACACAATGAGCTGCACCTTGCGGTGCACGCCGAGTTCTTGCAGCGCCTGCACGGCCTGCGGGATGGCGGCGAGGGTGGGAATGCCGACGTGCTCGATGAAAATGTTCTGGGTGGCCGCAGTTCCGCCCTGCATGCCGTCCACCACGACCACGTCGGCGCCCGCCTTCACCGCGAGCTTCACGTCGTAGTAGGTGCGGGTGGCGCCGACCTTGATGTAGATCGGCTTCTCCCAGTCGGTGATCTCGCGCAGCTCGATGATCTTGATGGCGAGGTCGTCGGGCCCGGTCCAATCGGGGTGCCGACAGGCCGAGCGTTGATCGACACCCTCTGGCAGCGTGCGCATCCCGGCGACCCGCTCGGTGATCTTCTGCCCCAGCAGCATACCGCCGCCGCCGGGCTTGGCGCCCTGACCGAGCACGATCTCGATGGCATCGGCCTTGCGCAGGTCATCGGGGTTCATGCCATAGCGGGACGGAAGGTATTGGTACACAAGATTTTTGGCCTGGCTGCGTTCCTCCGATGTCATGCCGCCGTCGCCGGTGGTTGTCGAGGTACCGACCTCGCTGGCGCCGCGTCCGAGGGCTTCTTTCGCCTGACTCGACAGCGCACCAAAGCTCATGCCCGCTATGGTTATCGGGATATCCAGGTGCAGTGGGAATTTCGCGTACCGGTCGCCGAGGACGACATTGGTATCGCAGCGTTCGCGGTAGCCCTCCAGCGGATAGCGCGACATCGAGGCGCCGAGGAACAGTAGATCGTCGAAATGCGGCAGGGCCCGCTTGGCGCCCCAGCCGCGGATGTCGTAGATGCCGGTGTAGGCGGCGCGCTGGATTTCGGCAATGACACTGCGGGGAAAGGTTGCCGATTCGCGCAGCACGGGATTGGTCACGGTCGTCTCCTGCCGTCAGTAGGCGCCGACATTGTCGACATGGAAGTTGTAGAGGGTGCGCGCCGAGCCGTACCTGGTGAATTCGGCCGGATCGGCGTCGAATCCCGCGGCCTCGAGCAGCTCGCGCAATTCCGCGAGATGCTCGGCGCGCATTTCCTTCTGGACGCAGTCCGCGCCAAGCGACGCGACGGCGCCGCGGACATAGATTCGCGCCTCATACAGCGAGTCACCCAGTGCCTCACCGGCATTGCCGCACACCACCAGGCGTCCGGCCTGCCCCATGAACGCGCTCATATGGCCGATATCGCCCCCGACGACGATATCGACACCCTTCATCGAAATGCCGCAGCGTGCCGCCGCATTCCCCTCGATGACCAGCAGTCCGCCGTGTGCGGTCGCGCCGGCGGATTGGGACGCGTCACCGGTGATCCGCACCGTGCCCGACATCATGTTCTCGGCCACGCCGGTGCCCGCGTTGCCGTGCACCGTCACGGTGGCGCGCTGGTTCATCCCGGCGCAGTAGTAGCCGACATGTCCTTCGATGGTGATGTCGAGGTCGTCGTCGAGGCCGCAGGCCAGTGCGTGCGCGCCACGGGGATCGGTGATGGTGGCGCGCCGGGGTGTGCCGGGGGAGTGCAACAGCTCGTTGATCTCCCGGACGCTGGATTCCCGCAGATCCAGTGCGGCGGTTTCGGTCGCCACGGTCGTCACTGCCGGTGCCATACGTAGACCTCTTCCGGTTCGGGTTCGAAGATTCGGGCGTCGTGCACGCCGGGCAGGTCGGCCAGCGCGCGATATTCAGATGCCATCGCGACCCAACGGTCGGTCTCGGCGATGATCGCGGGCTTGCAGGCGATCGGATCACGCACCACGGCAATGGATTCCCGGTTCGCGACCAGCAACGTGTAGAAGCCGTCGAACCGCTCGTTGAGCAGCAGCAGCGCCTTCTCGAGGTCGACACCCTCGGCCAACTGCCGCGCGATGAAGCGTGCGCCGACCTCGGTGTCGTTCTCGCTGTCGAACCGCACGCCAGCGCGCTCCAGGTCGTGCTTGATACTCATGTGGTTGGAGAACGAACCGTTGTGCACCAGACACTGATCCGGTCCGACCGAGAACGGATGCGAACCCGCCGCGCTCACCCCGGATTCGGTCGCCATTCTGGTGTGCGCGACACCCTGCCAGCCGGATGCGGCGGGCAGGCCGAAACGGCGCGCCAGCTCGGTCGGATTGCCGATGCCCTTGAGTACGGTCAGGTCTTCGCCGAAGCCGATGACGCGGGCGTCCGGCGCGATTCGGCGTACCGCCTCGACGATGGTGGTGGCATCGGCGGGCGCGTTCAGCACCGTCGTCGGATCGAGATCGATGCCGGTGACCGGGATGCCGAGTTCGTCGCCCAGCCGTGCGGTGAGCTCGTCGCCGGGCCCTTCGACATCGAGCAGCGACACCGTGGACCCACCCGGCGGCGACCATGTCGGATCACCGTAGATGGCCATCCCCGCGGAATCCGGTCCGCGGTCACACATCTGGTCGAGCATTTCGGTCAGCAGCATACCTAGGCTCGGGTACAACGCGGGATCACGCAGGTGAAGCCCGACAATTCCGCACATGTGGAACTCCTTGTTGCAGTGCGCTTTTCAGAATGCGGTCAGATATTGGTCGATCTCCCATGCGGAAACCGTGTTGTGCCAGGCGAAGAATTCCTCGCGCTTGAGCTGGGTGAAGTACTCGCTGACCCCGGGGCCGGCGATATCGAGCGCGCCCGAGAGCACGGGATCGGCCTCGAGCGCGTCCATCGCGTGCAGCAGGGTCATCGGCAGCATGTCGCCGCGGCGTTCGCCGACACCCGGCGCGCCGGGGTCGAGCGCGCGGTCGATGCCGTCCAGGCCAGCGGCGACGGTGGCCGCCATGGCGAGATACGGATTCGCCGATCCGTCGCCGCCGCGCAATTCGACCCGATGGTGGTCGGGCACTCGCAGGTAGTGGGTACGGTCATTGCCGCCGTAGGTGGCGTAGCGCGGTGACCAGGTGGCGCCGCTGCTGGTGGAGGTGGCGCCGATGCGCTTGTAAGAGTTCACCGTCGGAGCGATTACGGCTTGCAGCGCACAGGCGTGTTCGAGGATGCCCGCGATGAACGAGTAGGCCATCGAGGAGAGTCCGAGGCCGCGGTCGTCGGTGGCATCGGGAAAGGTGGACCCGGCAGAATTCCACAGCGACAGATGCAGATGCATGCCGGAACCGGTGCGGTCGGCGAAAGGTTTGGGCATGAATGTCGCACGCATGCCCCGCTTTTCGGCGATCACCGACAGCAGGTAGCGGGCCGTGATGACGCGGTCCGCGGTCGTCATGGCGTCGGCGTAGGCGAAGTTCTGTTCGAACTGGCCGTTGGCGTCCTCGTGGTCGCTGGCGTAATTGCCCCAGCCGAGGGTGTTCATCGCCGCGGCGATCTCGGTGAGGTGGTCGTACATACGGGTCACGTCACGCGCGTCGTAACAGGGCTGACGGCTGGTGTCGGCGGTGTCCGCGGTGCTCAGCGCACCGGCGGCGTCCCTATTGACCAGGAAGTACTCGATCTCCGCGCCGACATTCACGGTGAGCCCGCGCGCCGCGGCCCGGCGCAGCATGGCCGCGAGGATCACGCGCGGCGCGAACGGCCACGGCTTGCCCTCGACATGCGGATCGCAGTGCACCAGTGCCAGACCCGGCCGGACGAACGGAATGGGGGTGAAGGAGGTTGGATCCGGGACGGCGATGAGGTCCGGATCGCGGGGCTGCTGACCCATGGTGCCCGCCGCGTACCCTGCGAATCCGGCGCCGTCGGTCGCTAGTTGATCGACCGACTCGACCGGAACGAGCTTGGCGCAGGGCTTTCCGGACAGAGTGACGAACAGCGCCAGAATGTATCGGGTGTCGCTGGCCCGCGCAAGCTCGGCGAGAGTGCCTGGGGCGGTGCTGGTTTCCGGGCTGAGTGCTTCTGCGGTATCGATGGCCATGGGTGTGCTCCAGGTGAAGTGGTCGATCGGTTGGTGCGGAAGTTCGATGGCGTCAGCGCATTTCGCCCGCGCCCTCATAGGGATGCAGGCTGACCAGTGGGTCGCCTTCGGTGAAACGCGAGTAGCGGAAGTCGTCTGGGTCCACGTTCGGGAGCTCGGTCTTCCCATCGATGACGAGATCGGCGACGAGCTTGCCGACGGCGGGGGAGATCTTGTAGCCGTGGCCGGAGAAGCCGGTGGCGAGGAACAGGCCGTCGACCGGGGCGGGACCGATGATCGGATTGTAGTCGGGGGTGACGTCGTAGGCGCCGGCATAGGACCCGGTGATCCGCGGATCGGGCATATCGGGCAGGCGGTGGCCCAGCTTGTCCACGGTCTTGTCGACGGTGGATTCGTCGGCGCGGTTCACGTAGTCGTCGGGATCGATGTACTGCGGCGCTTGATGATCCGAATTGCCCACGAGCAGTTCGCCATTGGGCTCTCGACAGATATACGACAGGCCCGCCAGATCGGACAGAACCGGGACGACCGGTGTTGGCACGCCCTGGTCGACCAGCACCAGCTGGGCGCGCTGGGCGCGGACATCGAGCTCGACCCCGACTCCGGCGGTCAGTTCGGGAGTCCACGGTCCGGTAGCGAGAAGCACTGTCTGCGCATGGATTTCGGTGCCGTCTGCCAGGGTGACTCCATACACGGCGTCCGAATCCGATTGCAGCAGCGACTGGACCGGGGTGCTTTGACGGATCTGCACACCCAGCTTGCGTGCCGATGCGGCGAAGGCCATGCCCGCCAGATATGCCTCGCCGCGTCCACCGAGTGGCTCGTATGCGAATGCCGCGAAGTCGTCCAGGTGCAGGCCGGGCCACAGTTGCGCCATGGCGTCATGGTCGATGAGCCGCACGTCGATGCCGAGGCCCCGCATCATGGCGACGTTGGCATTGAGCGGGTCGATATTGTTCGCGCCGACCCCGACGACGTAGCCGCACTGCTGAAATCCCATGTCGTCGCCGAAGATCTCGCTCGCGCGGCTGAAGATGTCGACGCCATACCAGGCCATGGCCGCCAGCGACGGCGTCCCGTAGTGGCAGCGGACGACGCCGCTGGACTTGCCGGTCATGCCCGAGCACAGCGTGGTGCGTTCGAGGACGACGACGTCGGTCTCGCCACGGTCGGCGAGCGACCAGGCGATTGCCAACCCTTCGAGGCCGCCGCCGACGATCACGTACTTATGGGTTTCGGTCACTGAGCGTCCTTGCTGTTTCTTGCAGTGAGTCATCGTCCTGCCTCATGAAACAGCGCTACTGTGACGGCAGCGTTACGGCACGGTCAGCTCTCGGTGACACCCACAGGCGTTGTTGCGGGGATAAGTGCAGGTGTGCGGTGAATTCTGGCATTGCTTGACATGTGGATCGGTGCGAGTACTTGGGGTGCCGGTGTTTCCTAGTGATGATCTGAGTTTCATATAGGGCCACTGTTCGGCGGCTATCCGCTACTCATTCCCAGTAGCCGACCGCGGGCTTGGATTAACAGAAACGTCACCGGACGACCGCTATCGGCAACCTGGCGGATCGTCTACTTTAACCAGAACCGCCCACTATCAAGAGACACAGATTCTCGTTAGTAGACACTTATGAGGAAACTATGACTGAAGCGATTGCCGCGGCGAACACCGCGTGGATGTTGGCGGCCTTCGCCGCCGTGAGTCTCATGGTGCCCGGCCTTGCCATGTTCTACGGCGGCATGGTCAGCATCCGCAACACCCTCAACATGGCGATGATGACCTTCGGTGCGGTCGCCGTGGTCGGCGTGCTGTGGATCGTGTTCGGTTATTCGGGCGTGCTCGGCAACTCGCTCGGCGGGGTCGGTCTGCTAGGTGATCCGCTGGAGTTCCTCGGCTCCGAGGCGCTGCTCAAAGCGCCTTCCGAGCCCGCACTGCCGCCCGCGCTGGTGTCCGGATTCCAGATGCTGTTCGCCTGTCTCACCGTGGCGCTCATTTCCGGCGCCGTTGCCGACCGGATGAAGTTCGGCGCCTGGATGGTGTTCGCCGGGGTGTGGGCCACGCTGGTCTACTTCCCGATCGCGCACTGGGTGTTCGCGTTCGACTCCGCCGACGGCTCGGTGGTGGGCGGCTGGATCGCGAACACCCTGAAGGCCATCGACTTCGCCGGCGGCACCGCGGTGCACATCAATGCCGGTGTCGCGGCGCTGGCACTGGTGCTGGTGCTCGGCAAGCGCAGGATCTTCCCCAATCCACCGCGCCCGCACAGCCTTCCGCTGACCATGCTCGGTGCCGGCATGCTCTTCTTCGGCTGGTTCGGCTTCAATGGCGGTTCCGCGCTGGCCGCGAACAACAGTGCGTCGGTGGTCATTCTGAATACCGCAGCGGCCGGGTGCGCGGGCGTCTGTGGCTGGCTGATCGTGGAGAAGGTCAGGGAGGGGCACGCTACCTCGCTCGGCGCCAGCTCCGGGCTGATCGCGGCATTGGTTGGCATCACCCCTGCCTGTGGCGCGGTCTCGCCGATCGGTGCGCTGGTCATCGGCGCCGCCTCGGGTGCGCTGTGCTGCCTGACGGTGTCGCTGAAATACCGCTTCGGCGTGGATGATTCGCTCGATGTGGTCGGCATCCACCTGGTCGGCGGCATCCTCGGCACCATCCTGATCGGCTTCCTCGCAGATCCGGACGCGCCCAACGGCGTGGCCGGCCTGTTCTACGGCGGCGGCGTCGATGCGCTCTGGCGCCAGACCGTTGCCGTGCTCGCCGTGTTCGCCTACTCCTTGGTCGTCACCTTCACTATCGCGAAGGTCCTGGACAAGACGATGGGCCTGCGGGTCGACGAGGACAGCGAGCGCGAGGGCCTGGATGTGACCACGCACGGCGAGACGGCCTACGTCATGGACGCCGTCGCGGTCGTCGGGCACGTCACCCACCCGAACGAGGCGGTCGACGCCGCCGAGACCATCACCGCAGCGGCGGCGCATGCCGGAGCGGCCGAATAACGCTGCGGGCCCGATGGATCGGGGCCGGTTTCCGCGCGACGCCATCCGCGGGATCGGCCCCGTCGGCGGGTGCCGGGCTCAGCTCTCTTCGTGGTTGTCCGGGTATGCCGTGACCGCGAGGAACCGAATCGGCAGCCGGACGAGCTCATTGGGGCCGTGGATGCCCTCGCCGTCGAGCAGCAGTGAATCACCCGGCCGCAGCGTGTATTCCGCGTCGCCGTGGCCGTAGACCATGACGCCTTCGAGCATGTACAGCAGCTCGGTGCCCGCGTGCTGGAATCTGGGGAACACCTCGCTCGAATTGGTGAGGGTGACCAGCACCGGCTCGAGCCGTTTGTGTTGTCCGCGAAGGGAACCCAGCAGCTCGTAGTGATGTCCGACTCGGGTGCCGCGACCGACGATGATCGCACCGTTGCCCGCGGGAACGTACACCGCCTCCCGCGCGGTATCGGCGCCGCGGAACAGCGAGGTCACCGGCACGTCCAGGCCCGCGGCGAGCCGGGCGAGGGTGGACAGGCTGCACGAGGTCTGCGCGTTCTCGATTTTCGAAAGCATGGCCTTGGAAATGCCGACCTTGATCGCCATCTCGCCCACCGAAAGTCCACTGGCCCTGCGTAATGCGCGCACCTGCCGAGCGATCGCGGCCTCCAGATCGCCCGCGGTGGGCGGCTCACCGAGTACCTCCCGCTGCACCGGCGCGGGATCGCCGGTGTCGCGGTGGATCTGAGGTGTGGTCGGCATCGAGTCGGGCATTGCCCGATTCTAGCCGGAGTTTCCTGTCAGTAGACGACTCAGCAGCTGACGTTGCCGTTGGTGGCGGGCTGCAGGTCGGTGTGACCGCCCGAGAGCTTGACCGCGATGCCGTTGTCGGTCACCTTGATGTCGGTCGGCTGCAGGCCGAGCGGATAGCTCTGCAGGCTCTGGCTGAAGAGATCGACGATGCCCTGTACCAGGTCGGTCGGCAGGCCCACCCCGAGCAGTTGCGCCGACTCCGTCTCCACCTGCACCTTGCCGTTCTGCACCGTCGGATGCAGCTGTAGTTGCGCGATCCCGCCGAGCACGTCCAGGGTCAGCATGCCGCTGCTCGCGGAGGAGTGCACACCACTGACCGTTCCGGCGAGCGTCTGCCGGATGCCTTCGTTGTTCCAGGTGATATCGGCCGAGGAACTGCCGATCGTGCCGCCGTTCCTACCGCTGTCCTTGACCTCGACATCGTTGAAGCGGGCATGCACCACCATGCCGACGGCCGGTCCGAACTTGGTGTCGTTGCTGTCGATCGTCACCTCGGAGACCTTGCCGTCGACCCAGGTGATCAGCAGCGGCTTCCAGCCGAAGCCCACGTCGATCTTGGAGCCCATCTCCTTCTCGAATTGAGTACTGATGCACCGGGAGACCGTGTGTCTGGCATACACCTCGCCGCCGACCAGCATGCCGACGAGCAGAGTCACGACCACGACGAGGGCAATCACCAGTGTGCGCCGACTGATCGTCTTGGCTGCGGGTGTCTTCGTGCTCATGACGACAATTCTTCCCGACATTTCTGTGTCTGCTCTGAGGGCGCGGTGAGGGGTTCGATTGTGACATGTGACACAAGATTCGAGCGTAGCCTGGTGGCCATGGCTGGCGATGCGGCGGGCCGCGCACTCGAATCCGCGGAGCACGGGTGGCGTGTGCTGCGACGATTGGCCGGGCGCCACGCCGGATTCTTCACCACCAGGCAGGTGCTGCGCACCGGATGTGAGGCCTGGGTGCGGGCCGGGCTCGGCGACGGTTCGGTGACGCGGGCGGGGGTCGGGCTGCTGCGGCTGGCCGATTGGCCGGAGGGTCCGCTCGACGAATATGCCATGTGGGCCGCCTGGTTCGATGGCGCCGCCGCGGTGTCGCATCAGAGCGCGGCCGAACTCCACGGGCTCGGACGACTACATCCGAGGTTCCTGCACCTGTCGGTCGGTGGGGGTCGTCCGCCGGTCACGCCGCGGTTGGTGGTGTTGCGGCGTCCGCTGGTCGGTACCGATGTCGAATCGGCAGGTCCGTTCCTGGTGACGACACCGGTGCGGACGGTGCTCGACCTGGCGGTGGCGGACATCGGGCAGGCCGCGCTGGACGAAGTGGTAGGGGACGCGGTCGCCATCCATCGCTGTGTGAGTGACGAAATCCGTTCGGCCAGTGGACGTCTGCCAGCGCGCGCGGCTGCCCGGGTGTACCGGGCACTTACCGTGTGTGAGTAGTGGAGTGAGCAGGTGCGCGGTGATTTTCGTTCCGCTATCGGCGTGCATGCCGCCCGGTTTTGTCGGGCGCGCAATCGTGGCAGGGTGACCGACCATGGTCAGTTCGGTGCGACGGTGGACCACGGGACCGACAGCACGCAGTCGCGCATCCGTCGACGATAGGTACGCACCGGAAACCCTTCCTGGCGAAGGGATTCCGCTGCGACGCGCCAGCGGACCCGAGGCCCGAACGGCGCGAGCGGCGCGGCCCGGGCCCAGGCACGATCGGCTGTGGTGAGCAGCGCGTGGATCGGTTCGCCGGGAATGTTGCGGTGGATCAACGCCTTCGGGAGTCGCTCGGCGATGCCGGAGGGCTGCTCGACGGTGAAGGGGTCCCAGGCCAGCGTGAGCGACAGCGGACCGGAACGATCGAGCAGTACCCACGCGCAGCGGCGGCCGAGCTCATCACAGGTGCCGTCGACGAGCAGTCCGTCCGTGGCGACACCGGACAGGATGGTCGCCCACGCCTCGGGGACCGCCGCTTCCGGATACTGCCGCAGCACGTTGAACGCGCGCACCAAAGTCGGTCGCAGCCCGGCCAATTCGAAGCCGCCGCGGGCGAAGGTGACGCCGTCGCGGCCGGGCACCACCCGTTCGGGATCGATCTCCAGGCCGACCACCCGCACGTCGGGACGGACGGTGCGCAGCCGCGTCGCCAACTCCAGCGTGGTCCACGGGCTCGCCCCGTAACCCAGGTCGACCACCAGCGGATCGGCGGCGGCCTGCAGGCGCGCGCGGGCCAGATCGTCGTGGATCAGCCAGCGATCGCTGCGCCGCAACCGGTTGACGCCGGTGGTGCCGCGGGTGATGGTGCCGACCGGTTTGGTCAACTGGTCGGGTTTTGCTCTTCCAGCCACTGCACGGTCTCTTCGGCCTCGGCACGGAACAGGTCGACCAGGTTCACCAGCATCAGCTGCTCGAGCCGCGGACCCACCATCGGAATGAATACCTTTGCCTCCGAGGAGAACCGCATGGTGCAGCCGGTGTCGGTGGGGAACAGGCGGATGGTGCCGCCGAGGCTGCCCGGTCCGGCGGGAATGGACGCCGAGTACTTGCCGACGACCTCGTCCTCGTTGAACGGGCCGTAGCTCTCCTTGCGGGTGATCACCATGTCCTTGCGCATCACCGCCTGCGCGATCTCCGGCAGCATCTCCCGCGGCAGGATGTGGTGCAGCACGATCTCGATCCCGGAGTCGCTCACCTCGTGGCCGACGACCTCGTTGTCCGAGTACCTCTGCATCTCCGTGACCCGTGCCTCCCAGTAGTCACGGGTCGACAGCGCCGCGTACAGCTCTTTGGTGGTGTGCAGCGGGTAGCGGGCTGAGTAGTCCAGTCGACGAGCCATGAGCGGTTACGTTACCGGGACCGGTTGCCACGGCATCGCTCGGCGGTGAATGTGGAGCGCTGCCACAACTCCGTGCCGTCGGATCGGGAGATCGCCCAGTTCGGGTTATCGAAATCGCGTCAGTGTGAGGCGAGCCAGTTGTTGGTGAACTCTTCTTCGGAGGCGAGCAGCTCGGTGAGGCGTTCGGCGATCGCGGTCTCGATCTTGCCGCCGAACAGCGGGATCTTCACCTCGATGCTGCCGGTAACCGTGGCGACCGCACCCGAACCGTCGGCGGCCAGTGCGATATTGCCGCGGACCTCGGCCGGGGCGCCCTCGACGCGGGCCTCGAAGGTCGCGGCGTCGCCGCTCCAGTTTTCGACGCGCGGGATGATCAGATCCCCGGGGCGCACCGCGGTGATGGCGGCAGGCAGCTGCTCGGCGGCGATGGCCTGCACCATCTCGACCCGGACCTGGTCACCGCTGATGGTGACCGAATCGAGCCGGGCGTTCGGTCCACCCACCTCGGCGATGCGGTCCTTCCAGTACTGCTCGTCGGCGATCGCCGCGCACACGGCAGCGACCGGATGCGAATAGCGGGCCGTGTACGCCAGGGGTGTAGCCATGGTCGGACACGCTACCGTCTGGCTGTGCGAACTTCACGGGTGGTGTCGTCGGATCAGCTGCGCGATCTGTTGGCCGACACCGGCGCGCTGGTGCGCGAATCGGTGCGGCTGGCGGAACTGACCACGCTGCGGGTCGGTGGTCCCGCCACGGTCGCCGAATGCGCGACGACCGACGCTCTGGTGGCGACGGTGCGCGCGCTGGACGCGGGCGGGATTCCGGTGCTGCTGCTCGCCGGTGGTTCCAATCTGCTCATCGGTGACGAGGGCTTCGACGGCGTCGTGGTCCGGGTGCTGACCGAGGGCGTCGAGATCGGCGCGGCCGGGGTTGTCGCTGAGGCGGGCGCGAATTGGGACGCGGTGGTGGCGGCGACGGTCGCGGCCGGATTGGGCGGGCTGGAATGCCTGTCCGGTATCCCCGGTTCGGCGGGTGCGACTCCGGTACAGAATGTCGGAGCCTATGGCGTGGAGGTGGCGAATCTGCTGCGCCGCGTGTGGCTGTTGGACCGTGCCAGCGGTGCGATCCGCTGGGTCGAACCCGGCGAACTCGGTTTCGGATACCGCACCAGTGTGCTCAAGCACCGCGACGACGCGGTCGTGCTCGCTGTGGATTACGCACTCGACCCCGGTGGTTCGAGCGCGCCGCTGCGCTACGGCGAACTCGCGGTCGCGCTCGGCGCCGCCGACGGTGCGTCCCGGCCCGCCGATCAGGTCAGGGCGGCGGTGCTGCGGCTGCGGGCGGGCAAGGGCATGGTGCTTGACACCGACGATCACGACACCTGGAGCGCAGGCTCCTTCTTTACCAATCCGGTGGTGCTCGAGGCCCGCGTCGCCGAAGTGAAGGCTGCGATCACCGCCCATGTGGGGGACGTCACGATCCCGACTTATCCGGCGCCGGACGGGGTCAAATTCCCCGCGGGCTGGCTCATCGAACGCGCCGGTTTCGCCAAGGGCTTTCCGGGCAACGACGCCGCGGCGCGGCTGTCGACGAAACACACGTTGGCGCTGACCAACCGCGGTAATGCGACCGCGGCGGACCTGGTGGCGCTGGCCCGCACAGTCCGCGACGGCGTGGCCGAGCGATTCGGCATCCGGTTGGAGCCGGAACCGGTCACCGTCGGGGTCACGCTGTAGCGGGTGAAACGGACACCACATTCTTCGCTAGCCGATCGAACGATTCCGCCAGCGTAAATTCGATGAAGTGAGCAACCGCACAGTCATCCGTAGACCGGCCGCCGCCGTGTCGGCCGTGCTTCTCGTTGTGGCCGCCCTGGTGGCCGGATGCACAATCGACCGCACCGGCAAGAGCGAGCCCGCCAAGGAGCCGGGTCCGGTCGCGAAGGTGACCCTCGCCCCGGCCGCCGCTGCCAAGAACGTCAACCCGATCGCGCCGGTCTCGGTCACCGTGGCCGACGGCACGATCGACCAGATCGCCCTGACCAACGCCACCGGCAAGCAGGTCACCGGCGAACTCGCGGCCGACAAGCACAGCTACAAGATCACCGAGGCGCTCGGCTACGGCGCCACCTACACCTGGTCGGGCACCGCGATCGGCACCGATCTCAAGCCGGTTCCCATCGATGGCGCCTTCAGTACCCTGGCGCCGAAGAACGCCGTCCCGGCGACGCTCAATGTCGGCGATAATCAGGAAGTCGGCATCGGCGCGCCGATCATCTTGCAGTTCAAGGCTTCTGTGCAGAACAAGGCCGCGGTGGAGAAGGCCCTCACCGTCACCACCAATCCGCCGACCGAGGGCGCGTGGGCGTGGTTCCCCGACGACAACGGCGGCTCGCGGCTGCATTGGCGGCCCAAGGACTACTGGGTGCCCGGCACCACCGTGCACGTCGCGGCCAAGCTCTACGGACTCGACCTCGGCGGCGGCAACTATGGATATACCGATCTCACTTCGGATTTCCGCATCGGCCGCAGCCAGATCGTGAAAGCCAACGCGCCGAGCCACCGTATGCAGGTGGTGCGCGACGGCCAAGTGGTCTTCGACTTCGCGGTCAGCTATGGCGAGGGCAATGAGGCACGCAATGTGACCCGCTTCGGTGTGCACGTCGTCACCGAGAAATACGAGGACTTCGTGATGTCGAACCCGCCGTACTACACCAACGCTCGCGAACGCTGGGCAGTGCGTATCTCGAACAATGGCGAATTCATCCACGCCAACCCGGAATCGCTATCGGCACAAGGTTCCTCGAACGTCACCAACGGCTGCATCAACCTGTCGCCGGGTGACGCTCAGGCGTTCTTCCCGACCGCGCTCTACGGCGATCCGGTCGAAGTCACCGGCACCTCGATCCCGCTGTCGGCCGCCGACGGCGACCTCTACGACTGGACCATCGATTGGAGCACCTGGAAGGGCTTGTCCGCCTTGGACGAAACCCACGCTCCCAGCATCTCCGCGACTCCCGTCGCTCCCGGCCCGCCGCGCTGATCCGCTGATCAGACGCGATCCGCACCCGTTCGGATAGTCGAACGGGTGCGGATCGCTATCGGCGCCAAGCCATTACCGCTGCGTCGCGTCCGCCTTCTCGCGCGCGATGGCATTCTCGATGGTGTATTCGAATTTCAAACCCCAGATGCTAACGACCCGCACACATCAGAGCGAATCTCCAGCAACCCTATCGCCACGGCCGAGCGGCCAGCCCTGACCCGCCACGATAAACCGGTACCTGCAGCGCTGCGAGATCTACCGGCCGTGGTCCGACGGCTCGCTCAGCCGCGGCGCGCGAAGCGGCCGGGGACCTGTTGGTCGCGGGGCGCGACGACGATCTGGTCCAGGTTGACGTGCGAGGGGCGGGAGGCCACGAAGCCGACGATTTCGGCGATGTCCTGGGCGACCAGGGGATCGATGCCCTCGTAAACCTTCGTGGCGCGTTCCTCGTCGCCGTCGAAGCGGACCAGGGAGAACTCGGTTTCGACGGCGCCGGGTGCGATTTCGGTGAGGCGGACCGGCTGGCCGAGGAGTTCGCCGCGCAAGGTGCGGTGCAGCACGGCCTGGGCGTGCTTGGCCGAGGTGTATCCGGAGCCGTTGTCGTAGGCGTACATGGCGGCCACCGAGGTGATGGTGACGATGACGCCGTCGCCGGAGGCGATGAGCTTCGGCAGCAGGGCCTTGGTGATGCGCAGCGTGCCGAGCACGTTGGTTTCCCACATCCAGCGCCAGTCGTCGAGGTCGGCCTCGGCGACCGGGGCCAGGCCCTTCGCGCCGCCCGCATTGTTGACCAGCAGGTCGACGTGCTCGATCGCGTCGGTGAACGCCCGCGCCGACTCGTCGGAGGTCACATCGAGTTCCAGTGCGGTGCCGCCGATTTCGTCGGCGAGCCGCTGCAACCGGTCGAGCCTGCGGGCGCCGACGTAGACGTGGTAGCCCTGCTTGGCGAGTTCCCGGGCGGTGGCCTCCCCGATGCCCGAGCTGGCTCCGGTGACGACGGCGGTGCGAGTGCTCATGTGCTCGATCCTAAGTGCAGGTGGTTTGCCGCAGTCGGGGGCTGCTGCCCGGATCACGGTCCGCCCCGGATCGCCGTTAGCCTCGGTGGCATGGCTATTCGGGATGCGGTCAGCGCGGACGGAACGAACATCGTTTATCGGGTGAGTGGTCCTGCGGCCGGGCGGCCGTTGGTGCTGCTGCACGGATGGTCGGCGAACCTGCGCTGCTGGGGCGTGGCCGCCGACGACCTGGCCGAGCGCTTCCGTGTCATCGCCGTCGATCTGCGCGGCCACGGCTACTCCGACGCTCCGGAAACCGGCTACGACGATCCGAAGAACTGGGCCGCCGACATCGCGGCGGTGTTGACCGCCGAGGGCATCGAGTCGGGCGCGGTCCTGCTCGGCTGGTCCTACGGCGGCATCGTGCTCACCGACTACCTGGCGACCTACGGCACCGGCGCGATCGCGGGCGTCGTCTACACCGGATCGACGGCCAACATCGGCCGTGCCCCGGGCGCGGCGACCGGTTCGGCCATGGCGGAGGCCATCCCCGGCGTCTTCGAGGAGAGCGCGGGCCGCGCCGTGCGGGCATTCGGCGCGTTCGGCAACGCCAATACCGGCCCGGGCGCGGACAAGGGTGTCGACGCGCAGCGGCTGTTCGGCACGAGCCTGGCCACCCTGCCAGCGGTGCGCAAAGCGCTGTTCTACCGGACCGTCGACAACACCGAGACGCTGCGGGCCATAGACATTCCGGTACTGGTCCTGCACGGCACCAGCGACCCCGTCGTCCCGATCGAAAACGGCCGCTACATCCTCGACAACGCCCCCGGCGCGCGCGCCTCGTTCTGGGAGGACGCCCAGCACGGCCTGTTCATCGAGGACCGCGCCCGTTTCGTGGCCGAGGTCGGCGAGTTCGTCGACGATCTCTAGTGCGTGAGGGTCTTCACCAATAGCCTGTGATGGCTGTCACTTGCCTTGGTAGCAGCGTCTGATTTCGCCGATGCAACGTGCACTATGGACAGTGTGAGTCAACGCCCGGACCTACGGCCTAATCGGATTGCCGTGCTATCGGTGCACACCTCACCACTCGCTCAGCCGGGCACCGGCGACGCGGGCGGCATGAACGTCTATGTGCTGCAAACCGCCATTCAGCTGGCCCTACGCGGCACCGAGGTGGAGATCTTCACCCGGGCCACCTCCTCGAATGTGCCGCCCGTCCAAGAGGCGGCGGCGGGAGTGCTGGTGCGCAATGTGGTGGCGGGTCCGTTCGAGGGGCTGGACAAACGTGACCTGCCGACCCAGTTGTGCCCGTTCACGGCCGAGGTGCTGCGGCAGGAGGCCAGGCACCAGCCCGGGCATTACGACCTCGTCCATTCGCACTACTGGCTGTCCGGTCAGGTCGGCTGGCTGGCCAGGGACCGCTGGCGGGTGCCGCTGGTGCACACCGCGCACACTCTGGCCGCGGTGAAGAACGCCGCCCTCGCCGATGGCGACTGTCCCGAGCCCGCGACCAGGGAGATCGGCGAGAAGCAGGTGATCACCGAAGCGGATCGGATGGTCGCCAACACCGCCGAGGAGGCGCACCAGCTCATCGATCTATACGGCGCCCAGCCGGACCGCATCGACGTGGTGCCGCCCGGCGCCGACCTGACCCGCTACCGTCCAGGCGAAAAGGCCGCCGCCCGAGCCGAATTGGGGCTGGCCGCCGACGAGCAGATCGTCGCGTTCGTCGGCCGCATCCAGCCCTTGAAGGCGCCCGACGTGCTGGTGCGCGCCGCCGCGGAGGTGCTGCGCGCGCAGCCCGAACGCAGGTTGCGGGTGCTCATCGTCGGCGGCCCGTCCGGCACCGGACTGGAGCGGCCTGACGCGCTGATCCAGCTGGCCGCCGAACTCGGCATCGCCGAGCACATCACCTTCCTGCCGCCGCAGCCGCCGGACCGCCTGGTGCAGGTGTATCGGGCCGCCGACCTGGTCGCGGTGCCGAGCTACAACGAATCGTTCGGGCTGGTCGCCATCGAAGCGCAGGCCAGCGGCACCCCGGTGCTGGCCGCGGACGTCGGCGGGCTCGGCACCGCGGTGCGCCATGGCGAGACCGGCCTGCTGGTGGCCGGCCACGCCACCCCGGATTGGGCCGGCGCCCTCGGCTACCTGCTGGACGACTCGGAACGACTGCGCCGCATGGGCGCCAGTGCCGTCGGGCATGCCGCGAATTTCTCCTGGGAGCACACCGCGGAGGGACTGCTCGCCAGCTACTCCGCGGCGCTGACCGATTTCCGTGATCTGCGCTCGGGGCTCGGCGCGGGCCGCGGCGTGGCGTCCGAGCACGCACAGCTGCTCGGCGGTCCAGAGTTCGAGGGCGCACCTGCCGCGGTACCCGGTGAACGCACCAACCTCGCCGCGGAACGCTCGGCCGTTCTTCTCGGTGAGAGCCAGGCCAGATCGCGGGCGCTGCGCCGGCGCCGGACGGGAGCACGCCGATGAGTGAGCATCAGCGAGCGAACGGTAGTCACAGCACGAATGACATCCGCGCGACCGCGCGGCTTATCGATGAGACGCTGCGCGACCGGGAGATCGAGTACACCCACCCCAGCGAGGATGTCTTCGTCGTCATCCTGCCGGGTGAGAGCAAGCTGAAGACCACCGTCATGCTCACGGTCGGCAAGCACGGCGTGCGGATCGAATCGTTCGTGTGCCGCAAACCCGACGAAAACTTCGAGGGCGTCTACAAATTCCTGTTGCGGCGCAACCGCAGGCTCTACGGCGTGGCCTACACCCTCGATCGCGTCGGCGACATCTACCTGGTCGGCCGGATTGCGACGCACGCTGTCACCGCCGACGAACTGGACCGGGTATTCGGCCAGATCCTCGAGGCCGTGGACGCCGACTTCAATGTGCTGCTGGAACTCGGCTTCGCCGAATCCATTCGGAGAGAATGGAAGTGGCGCGTCTCGCGCGGTGAATCCCTGAAGAACCTGCGCGCCTTCGAACATCTGGTTGATGCCGCCGACCGGCCCTGAACCATTCGGATCGGTTTCGCCTGTGGCACCGGGAGATTCGCCTCGTTACGGCGACAGTCGCGCCGCGGCGCATATTCTCGACCCGGTCCGTGAGGTACAGGAGGTCGCACGGCGATGACGGTTATTGCTCTTGATATCGGTGCTACGAAGTTTGCCGCCGGGACAGTGCACGGGGGTCGTCAGGTGCGCGACGTGCGCCGGGTCGATGTGCCGCGCGAGTCGGTCTGGGAGGCGTGCCGGGACCTGCTGCTCGAGGTGGCGGGAGAGGCCACCGTCACGGCGGTCGGGATCGGCTCGGCCGGGCCCATCGATGTGCGCTCCGGTGTCACGGGTCCGCTGAATATCCCCGAATGGAAGTCCGGGTTTCCCATCGTTGCCGAGGTGCAGAAGCTCTTTCCCGCCGCGGTAATACGATTCGCCATGGACGGGGCGTGCCTGGCGCTGGCCGAACATCACGTCGGCGCCTTGCGTGGGGTGTCGAACGGGCTGGCGATGACGGTGTCGTCGGGTATCGGCGGCGGGGTCATCGGGGACGGCCGAGTGCTGCTCGGCCTCTCGGGCAATGCGGGGCATATCGGCCACATCGTCGTGCCCGGCTGGGATGTGCCGTGCGAATGCGGCGGCGTCGGGTGCGTCGAGGCGATCGCGAGCGGTATGTCGTCGGTGCGCTGGGCGCGCGAGCAGGGCTGGCGCGGGGAAACCGGCGCGGGTCTGGCGAAGGCCGCGCATTCCGGTGACGAGATCGCGCTCGCCGCGCTGCACCGCTCTGGCACCGCGCTCGGACAGGCCATCGCCTCGTCGGCCGCGCTGCTCGACATCGATCTGGTGGTGATCGGCGGCGGATTCGCACAATCGGGTGAACCGCTCTGGGCGCCGCTGCGCGCGGCGGTTGCCCGGCATGCTCGGCTGGACTTCCTGCGCGAGCTGAAGGTCGTTGCGTCCCGCATCAAGCACGGCGCCACCCTCGTCGGCGCGGGTGTGCTGGCCGCCGGGCACGACACCGCCGACTCCATCACCTGAGCATTAGCGGCCGCGGAACGGGTGGGGGAGCGTCATCGAGTCACGTGCCAGAATGGCCGTCATGACCTACACCCTCGTGCTGCTGCGCCACGGCGAGAGCGAATGGAATGCCCTGAATCTGTTCACCGGCTGGGTGGATGTGCACCTGACCGACAAGGGTATCGCCGAGGGCAAGCGGGCCGGGGAGTTGCTGGCCGAGCACGGCATTCTGCCGGACCTCGTCTACACTTCGCTGCTGCGGCGCGCGATCAGCACCGCGAACATCGCGCTGGACACGGCCGACCGGCACTGGATTCCGGTGGTCCGCGACTGGCGGCTCAACGAGCGGCACTACGGCGAGCTGCAGGGCAAGAACAAGGCGCAGATTCGCGACAAGTACGGCGACGAGCAGTTCATGCTGTGGCGCCGCAGCTACGACACGCCGCCGCCGCCGATGGACCCGGCCAACGAGTACAGCCAGGAGGGTGACCCGCGCTACGCGGGCATCGAGGTCCCGAAGTCCGAGTGCCTGCTCGATGTGGTGAACCGGATGGTCCCGTACTGGGAATCGGCCATCTCCAAGGAACTGCTCACCGGTAAGACGGTCCTCGTTGCCGCGCACGGTAATTCGCTGCGCGCGCTGGTCAAGCACCTCGACCAGATCTCCGACGACGACATCGCCGAACTGAACATCCCCACCGGCATCCCGCTGCGCTACGAGCTGGACGAGAACCTGCGCCCGGTCCGTCCGCGTGAATACCTGGATCCCGAGGCCGCCGCCGCAGGCGCCGCCGCGGTCGCCAACCAGGGCAGCAAGTAGTCGTAGCGATGTGGTTCCCGCACACCTGATGCGCTGTGGTCGAGCAATCGACCGCAGCGCGTCGCTGTTTACCCTCCCATGAGCGGGACATCAGCGAGGTGCTTCTCGCGTTCTGATGTCCCACTCGTCGGAGCGAGTTCATGTGAGCTGCCGTGGGCGATCAGCCGGGTTGGCACGGGCTCGTCGGGGTGGCTGTACGCCGGATTCGGTGCCTCTACGGTGAGTGGTTATTCTGCTGCCTGAGCGAGCCTGCGGTGGTAATACACAGGCGCTGTCTCGCGCTGTCAGCTGTATGTGAATCGGCATTCCTTTCAAGATTGGCGTAACCGAAAGCTCGAACTTACTCATCGGTATATACACTTTCGATCGTTCGACCAGCCCGAGAGGTGGATCACGTCCGATGAAGCACGGGTTGCGGATCACAGTGGCCGCGGTTGCCACCGCGGTGCTGGTTCCTTTCCTCACTTCCGGCGCGACCGCCGCGCCCGCGCCCGCCGGTCCGGACGGCGGCGCCGCGGGAGCCGCCTGGACCGCGGCCGAAGACGGCCCGCAGCAGTTCCCGAATGTGAACATCCAATGGGATGTTCCGATCACCATGAGCGACGGCACCGTCCTCGAGGGCAATGTGTACCGGCCCGCCGACGCTTCCGGGCGGCCGATCGACACCCCGACGCCGACCGTCGTCAACATGACGCCCTACACCAAGCTGGTGTCGAACCTCGCCGACAGCGCGATGTCCATCCCGGGCCTGTCCGACGCGTTGATAGAGCTACTCCGCCAGATCGACATGAGCGGCACCCCGCTGTCCGGCGTCACCGACCTGACCAAGGCATTCGGTGGCGGTGAGCTGCGCAACTTCGCCGTCGACCGCCAGCTGATCAAGAGCGGCTACACCCAGGTCGTGGTGGACGTGCGCGGCACCGGCTTCTCCCAGGGCGTGTGGGACATGCTGCGTCAGCGTGAGCAGCAGGACACCGTCGAGGTGATCGACTGGGCCGCGCGGCAGCCGTGGTCCAACGGCCGCATCGGCATGAACGGCATCTCCTACTCCGCCATCAATCAGGTGCAGGTCGCCGAGAAGCAGCCGCCCGCGCTGCAGGCGATCTTCCCCGTGGTGCCCGGCAGCGACCTGGTCAACGACGTGCTCGCGCCCGGCGGCGGCTTCGGCTTCAACTTCATCCCGCTGTGGCTGACGGCCATCAACGGCCTCAAGCTGCTGCCGGATCTGGCGTCGGTGGTCAACGGTCAGTTCGATACCAAGTGGCTGGCCGATCGGGCCAAGGATCCGCTGACCTTCATGGATGTGCTCCTCAACGTCTACACCACCGCCCGCGTCGAGGATCTCGATCCGCGCGCCAAGGAATTGCTCACCGGCACCTCGACGCCGCGCCAGGCCTGGCTGAGCGATCCGAGCAAGATCCAGGTGCCGACCTTCGTGACCGGTGGCTGGCACGACCTGTTCACCTACTCGGAATCCAAGATCTACAACGAGATTCCGCTGCCCGCCGGTCAGAAGCAGCTGCTGATGGGTAACACCTACCACCTCAACTCCGGCAACGAATACGGCAAGCCCGGCCTGCCGCCGCGCCTGGACGTGCTGCAGCGCGCCTGGTTCGACAAGTGGCTCAAGGGCATCGACAACGGCATCGATAAGTACGGCCCGGTCACGCTGCGCCAGCAGGGTGGCGGCTGGATCACCACCGATTCGTTCGCCGATCCCGATGCGGCCGCGGCGTCGCAGGATGCGGTGCATCGCCGAATGTACCTGTCCGCCAACCGCAGTGGCACCGCGAACAGCGCCTACGACGGCTCGCTGTTGCCGGAGGCGAGCCCCGACTCGGCGCGGCTGACGGTCGCGCCCGGCCTGACTACCCTGTGCTCCAACGACGCAGCGCAGGGAAGTGCGGGCGTCCTTTCGATCATCGACGGCTGTGCCAAGGACTCGCGGATCGCGGAGACCAACGGTCTGACCTTCACCAGCGCCCCGGTCGCCGACACCACCACCATCTCCGGCCGGATCGCGGTGCGGCTCAACACCGTTCAGGACGCGGCCGACGGCTACTGGGTGGCTACCGTGAACGACGTCGCGCCGGACGGACAGTCCACCGTGCTCTCCTCCGGGCAGATCATGGCGTCGCTGCGCGAGATCGACGAGGCCAACAGCACTAAGTCCGCCAACGGCGACTACACCGACCCGCGTCCGTTCACCTCGCTCGACCGGCGCCAGCCCACGGTGCCGGGCCAGGAGACGACCCTGGATATCGCGCTGCCCGCCACCGAGGCCATCCTGCAGCCCGGCCACCGCCTGCGCGTCGACGTGTACGCGGGCAACTTCCCGAAGGGCCTGCCGGTGCTGCCGATGCTGCTCGACACGGGTTTCAAGCCACAGCACGTGCAACTGGATCCGAACCGCCCGAGCTTCGTCAATATCCCGGTCCGGGGTGACACCGGCTGGTGATCGGCGCGTGAGTGCTGAAAGGTGCAGTCGGAACCCGGCTTGGGCGGACACTTTTCGCGCAGAAGCGCTGCATCCGGCGGTGCAGTGGCGAAAGTGTCCGCTGTGGCCAGGCAACAGCAGCGCATGAGGCCCCGGCCTGCGCCGACAGTTGACGCCCGTCCGTGCAGGATCCCGCACCCCTCGGCGAAAAGCGTCCGCCGCAACCGGTGTCGCGCTAATCCTCGACCGCGAACGCCGCATCCAGCGGCGGGAATACACCGCGGGCATCCTCGGCGCTGAACCAGAGGCCGACGGCGAAGACTGTTGTCGCCTCGAGGTATTTGGCGCGGTGCAGGCCGCCTGCGGGCGCCGGGTGCAGCTTCAGATCCTTCGCCAGGGCGGCGACCTGCTGCACCGCCTCCGAATTGTCACCGCAGATCGGCACGCTCAACCTGCGGCCCTCGAATTCCCTTGCGTCCGAGGCCCATACCTCGGCGGCGCACACATTGAACGCTTTCACCACGTTCGCGCCCGGCGCGCTTGCCGCGACCCGATCGGCGACCGCGTCCTCCGACAGCACGAACGCGGTCGCTCCGGCTGGTGCGGCCGCATCCGGCATAGGCACCTGCGGGTGGGGCCGCCGCACTAGCGACAACGCTCGCATGCAAGTTGGTATGACCGAATACCGCTTGTCCCACGCCCGTCGCAACGAACCGGATACCTCATGTGGAACAACGCGTAAACGCGCGGCCAACGGGGCTGGAAGGGGTCATAACCTGCGCGAAACTTCGTGTACCCCGAGTTTGCTTGTCGGCCTGCGACCGTACGATTCAGGTGTGAGTGTTCCGCAGACCGTACTGTTGGCAGTCCTCGCGGCTGTCGTCGGACTGGCAGTCGGCGGGTTACTCATCCCCTTCATGAACGCCAGGCAGGCCGCGCGCAGGCAGGCCGATTCGGGACTCACGATGTCGCAGGTACTCGACCTGATCGTGCTGGCTTCCGAGAGCGGCATCGCGGTGGTCGACGAATACCGCGACGTGGTGTTGGTGAACCCGCGCGCCGAGGAACTCGGGCTGGTCCGCAACCGACTGCTCGACGAACGCGCCTGGGCCGCGGTGGAGAAGGTACTGGCCACCGGCGAGTCCGCCGAATTCGACCTCACCGCCAAGAACCCGATGCCCGGTCGCAGCCGGATCGCGGTGCGCGGCGTCGCCAGGCAACTGTCCCGCGAAGAAACCAGCTTCACCGTGCTGTTCGCCGATGACGATTCCGAGCAGGCCAGGATGGAGGCCACCCGCCGCGATTTCGTCGCCAATGTCAGCCACGAGCTGAAGACCCCGGTCGGCGCGCTGAGCCTGCTGGCCGAGGCAATGCTGGAGTCCGCCGACGACCCCAAGGCGGTGCGCCACTTCGGCCAGCGCGTGCTCGGTGAATCCCGGCGCCTCGGCAAGATGGTGACCGAGTTGATCGCGCTGTCGCGATTGCAGGGCGCGGAAAAGCTGCCGGAGCTCGAGGTGGTGGACGTGGACACGGTGGTGACGCAGGCCGTCGACCGCTCCCGGACCGCCGCCGAGGCCGCCGGCATCACCGTCAGCACCGATCGGCCCAGCGGGCTCGAGGTGCTCGGCGACGAGACACTGCTGGTCACTGCACTGTCCAACCTGGTGGAGAACGCGATCGCCTACTCGCCCGCCGGCTCGCACGTATCGGTGAGCCGCTCGCTGCGCGGCGATCATGTCGCGATGGCCGTGACCGATCGCGGCATCGGCATCGCCAAGGAAGACCAAGAGCGGGTTTTCGAACGTTTCTTCCGGTCCGACAAGGCGCGTTCGCGCTCCACCGGCGGTACCGGGCTCGGGCTGGCTATCGTCAAGCACGTGGCCGCCAACCACAACGGTGAGATCACGTTGTGGAGCAAGCTGGGCACCGGTTCGACGTTCACCCTGCGAATACCCGCCCATCTCGAAACCGATAGCGACGACGACGTCGACGGTTCCGTGGTGAGCATGAGAGAAATCAGCCCGCGCCCCTCAGGGGCGGGCAGACCCAACGGTGTGGAGGCACGCAGATGACGAGTGTTCTAATCGTCGAGGATGAGGAGTCGCTGGCCGATCCGCTCGCGTTCCTGCTGCGCAAGGAGGGTTTCGAGGTCACCGTCGTTGGTGACGGACCGTCCGCGCTCGCCGAATTCGACCGGTCCGGTGCCGACATCGTGCTGCTCGACCTCATGCTGCCCGGCATGAGCGGCACCGATGTGTGCAAGCAACTGCGCACCCGCAGCGGTGTTCCGGTGATCATGGTGACCGCCCGCGACAGCGAGATCGACAAGGTGGTCGGGCTGGAGCTCGGCGCCGACGACTACGTGACCAAGCCGTACTCGGCGCGTGAACTGATCGCCCGCATCCGGGCCGTGCTGCGCCGCGGCGCGGGCGATGAACTCGACGGCACCAACGAGAGCAGCGTGCTGGAGGCTGGACCCGTCCGGATGGATGTCGACCGCCACACCGTGCACGTGAACGGCAAGCAGGTCACGCTCCCGCTGAAGGAATTCGACCTGCTCGAATATCTGCTGCGCAACTCCGGTCGCGTGCTGACCCGTGGCCAGCTGATCGACCGCGTCTGGGGCGCCGACTACGTGGGTGACACCAAGACCCTCGACGTGCACGTCAAGCGCCTGCGTTCGAAGATCGAAGGCGACCCGGCCAAGCCGGAGCATTTGGTGACGGTCCGCGGCCTGGGCTACAAGCTCGAGGCCTGAGCGCCTTTCCGCTTTTCAGCGACCCGCAGCGGCCGAGGCCCCGACTACCTCGGCGCGCTGCGTCATCGACCTCAGGGCAGGTAGAGCCAGGTGGGGCCGATGGGGGTGTCGGTCTTGTTCAGGGTGATCCAGCCGAGCGCGTCTTCCTGCATGCAGTCATACACATCCGCGGCGCTGGTGCCACGGCAGGCGATGGTGTGGGTGACGCCGTACGGGCTCATGATCAGGTTCTTGCCCTCCTTGGCCGCATTGAGGGCTTGCGGGGTGTCCGCGGGCACGAAGTCGGCCGTGAAATCGGCGTATTTGGCGGGATCGCCATTGGGTTCCGCGTGAGCGACGCCGGTCATGGTGAGGGCGGCGCCGATCGCGATGGCCGTCAAGGTAAGGGCTTTCTTCAACATGACCGCATATCAAACCTTATATCGGTGACGCTCGCATGGCCTGCAGGTGAACCACCCGCTTTGCAAGACTCACGCAGGCTGGTCGGCACCCGGTGCGTCAGGCTTCATTCGGTTGGCATGGACGGTCGCCGGATGGATTGCGATCAGGCCGAGTCCTTGCCGCCGCTTGCAGTGCCTGGCCAGCTCCTCGTAGGCGGGTTTGCCGAGCAGCTCGGCGAGTTCGGGGCCGTAGGATTGCCACACCGGGCGCGCGCCGACGTGGGCGTCGGGGGAGCCGGAGCAGTACCAGTCGAGGTCGAGTCCGCCCGGACCCCAGCCGCGCCGGTCGTATTCGGTGATGGTGGTCTTCAGGATCTGGACGCCGTCGGGCCGGTCGACCCAGTCCTGGGTGCGGCGGATCGGCAACTGCCAGCACACGTCCGGCTTCACCTCCAGCGGCTCGATACCACGGCGTAAAGCCATGGTGTGCAGCGCGCAACCGACGCCGCCTTCGAAGCCGGGTCGGTTGAGGAAGATGCAGGCGCCGTCGTGCCTGCGGGTGCGCAGCGCGGGTTCGTCCTCCAGCTCATCGAGCTCGAGATAGCCCTTCTTGGTGACTTTGCCGTTGGCGTCCACCGCGTGGTCCATCAGCTGCCAGTCTTCGGGTGTGAGCATTTTCACAGCGCTCTGCAGTCGCTTGCGATCGTCCTTGTCGGCGAGGAAAGCGCCGTGCGAGCAGCAGCCGTCGTCGGGGCGATCGCTGAGGATTCCCTGACAGGCGGGGGTACCGAAGACGCACGTCCAGCTCGACAGCAGCCAGGTCAGATCCGCGACGATCAAATGCTCGTCGTTTGCTGGATCGACGAACTCGATCCATTCTCGTGGGAAGTCGAGATCGACCTCCGGACTCGGATCGATCTTCCCCGCTGGTCGGGGCCGGGTCGGGCCGCTCGCGGATGCGCCTACCGTCACACCTCGGAACGCTAACAGTTCAGTCGCCTGGTCTAAAGTCCCGGTTCACCCAGTACCGTGTTCTTGTGCGGCTTGGGGTACTCGATGTCGGAAGCAATACCATCCACCTTCTCGTTGTGGACGCCCATCGTGGTGGCCACCCGATGCCGATGAGCTCGACAAAGGCGACATTACGGCTCGCGGAGAATATGGACGGTGCAGGTCGGATCACCGTCCAGGGGGCCGAACGGCTGATCGCCACGGTCGCCGAATTCGCCAGCATCGCCGAGACTTCCAGGTGCGTCGAGCTGATGCCGTTCGCGACCTCGGCGCTGCGTCAGGCGACGAACTCCGATGAGGTGCTCGCCAGGGTGCGGGCCGAGACGGGTGTGGATTTGCAGGTGCTCTCCGGTGTCGACGAGGCCCGGCTGACCTTTCTCGCGGTACGCCGCTGGTACGGCTGGAGCGCGGGCCGCATCCTCAATCTCGATATCGGCGGCGGCTCGCTGGAAATGACCAACGGCGGCGACGAAGAACCTGATGTCGCGATGTCGCTGCAACTGGGCGCCGGTCGGTTGACCAGAGAGTGGCTGCGCGAGGATCCGCCGGGTAAGCGCCGCGTCGGGGTGCTGCGCGACTGGCTCGACGCGGAGCTGGTGACACCCGCGAAACAGCTGATGGATGCGGGTAAGCCGGATCTCGCCGTTGGCACCTCGAAGACCTTTCGTTCGCTGGCCAGGCTTACCGGAGCGGCACCCTCTTCGGCGGGTCTGCGGGTGCGCCGTACACTCACCAGCTCAGGTCTGCGCCAACTGATTGCTTTCATCTCGCGAATGACAGCGTCGGACCGTGCAGAATTGGAAGGCGTAAGTTCCGATCGGTCACAGCAATTGGTGGCTGGCGCATTGGTCGCGGAGGCGAGTATGCGGGCACTATCGCTGGATACCCTCGAGATTTGTCCCTGGGCACTGCGCGAGGGGCTGATCCTGCGCAAACTGGATACTGATATGAACGGTGGACCCCGAGCGACGAGCTCACCTGGACCGGCTGCCGAGACCGGCGGGCCGGCGCCCGGCGGTGGCCCGGCGCTATCCGGCCCGATCGAAACGGTGCCGTCATGAGCGATGACTCCAAACAGCTATCGGTCGCGGAACTGTTGGCCCGCAACGGTCAACAGGGCTCGTCCTCGTCCGGCGGTGGCGGCAGGCGCAGGCGCAGCGGCCGCGGTATTTCCGTTGCTGAGCTGACCGGCGATCTACCGGTCATCCCGGCCGGCGGTGGGCACTCGGCGCATGCCGCGCCCGACGAACCGGCGCTGGAATCCCCGTCGTATGAATCTCCTTCGTATGACGCCTCCTCGTTCGGGGCGTCGGCGTACGAGCCGTCGACCCGCGAGCCCGCGCCGTACGAACCCGCCGCCTACCAGCCCTCGGCGTTCGAATTGCCTGCGCCGGAACCGGTTTCGTATACGCCGCCGCAACCCGCGCCGGAATTGCCGGGCTATTCGCCGATGTCCGGGCCGATCACGCGCTACGACCCGCTGTCGGCGTACGCCGCGCCCGAGCGCGAGCCCGACCCGCCGCCGGGGCGCTCGAACCGGGTCATGCCCGGTCGGGACATGCCGTCGTCGCGGCATGCGGCACCGGCCGATCCGCTGTCGTCGCACACCCCGGTGCCCGATCCATACGCGCCGGTCGATCCCTACGCGACCCCGCTGTCCGGCAACGGCTCGCCCTCGGCGCCGCCGCTCGAGTCCGGACGCACCGGACGCAGACGCAGGGCCGACCCCGGCGAGGCGGCCACCGAAGTACGTCCGCTGCGCGATATCGGCCGAGCGGAGCCGAGCGGCTCGCAGCCGGGTTCGAATCCGGCGCTGCCCGACCGCGGATCGATCAACGGCCGTGCGGGCACCACCAACGGACGCACGGCGCCCGGTACCGACCTACCTGACCGCAACGGATCGAGAATGGGCTGGGCGGCGCGACGCCGCGCGGAGGAGGCCGAGGGCCTCGAACCGTCGACCGCGGCCTGGTCCCCGACCATCAACGGGTTCGCCCAGGATCCGCCCCCCAAGCCGCTGTCTCCGCTGCCGGACCCCCTGGCGAGGTCCAAGGTGCGGGGCCGTGCCCCGAGTCCCGAACCGCCGCCGGAGCCGCCGCGAAGATCGCGGCCAGACGGATCGCGCGGGCCGACCGATCGCGGTCTGCCCGCCTGGTCGGCACGAAAACACAAACCGTCCACTGTGACCCATGATCCGGCACCCGAATCCGACGGGATTCCGGCCGAGGCGTGGTCTCTTGCCAGCCAGGACCAGCAGCTGGTGTCCGGCCAGACGGTGGCAGGCGATCTGCTACGGGACGGTGTCGAGCGGGCCGAACGGGCCGAATCCGAACGCGCGGGCCGGCGCGACACCGATCGCAACAAGCGCGGTCGTGCGAAACGCGATGCGGGCCGGGCGCTGGATATCGTCGATCTGGACGACCGGGACGAGGGCCGCACGGACGTGTACCCGTCCTTCTCGACTGCCGCCGTCGACGAGGACGAGGACGACCTTGCGGCGCATCTCGATTCGGACCATGCGGAAGCCGAGACCAGGTCGCCGCGCCGCTCCCGGGTTGCGCGGAAGGCCGAATCCGACGCCAATCGCAAGCAGTGGATGATCCTCGGCGGGCAGAGCACTGGCGCTGCGGTCGCCGGAATGTTGCTGTTCAAGGGTTTCGAGCGGATGTGGGAGATGCTCCCCTGGGTGGCGCTGGCTTTGGCGATGATCGTGATCCTCGGCCTGGTGGCGCTGGTGCGCATTCTGCGCCGGACAGATGACATCCTCAGCACCGTGATCGCCGTCGTCGTGGGCACCTTCGTCACGCTCGGCCCGCTAGCCTTTCTACTCAGTACGAACTGAGTAGGAGCGGCTGTGGGGAACATCGGGCAGGCGGACGACGCACGGGTGGGAAGTGCTGTCAGCGAGCACCGCCCGGATACAGACCTGCGAACGGAACCCTGCTCGCCCGGGGAACCCGCGGGCGACCCTGGGCAGCAGCAGATCCTGGTCGGCCTGTCGACGGCCTCGGTGTATCCGCAGAACGCCGAGGCGGCGTTCCGCTACGCGGCCGAACTCGGTTATGACGGCATCGAATTGATGGTCTGGGCCGAGCCCGCCAGCCAGAGCATCGCCATCGTGCAGGCCTACACACGCAAGTACTCGGTGCCGGTGATCGCGGTGCACGCGCCGTGCCTGTTGATCTCGCAGCGGGTGTGGGGTTCGGATCCGGTCGCCAAGCTCGAGCGCAGCGTGCGTACCGCCGAGGCGCTCGGCGCGAACGCCGTGGTGGTGCATCCACCGTTCCGCTGGCAGCGCCGGTACGCGGAGGGTTTCGCCGCCCAGGTCGGTGAGCTGGAAGAGCGCAGTCCGGTTATCGTCGCGGTGGAGAACATGTTCCCGATGCGCGCGGACACTCTGCTCGGCCGCAGTGCCAAGGCGGTGAAGCGGCTGGAGCGCCGCGGCGGGCCCGGTCTCGCCCTCACCGCGTTCACTCCGTCCTACGATCCGACCGATACCGGATTCCGGCACTACACGCTGGATCTCTCGCACACCGCGACGGCGGGCGCTGATCCGCTGGCGCTTGCCGCGCGGATGGGCCAGGGCCTTGCGCACCTGCACCTCGCCGATGGCCGTGGTGCGGCGAACGACGAGCACCTGGTGCCCGGCGAGGGTACTCAGCCCTGTGTGGACCTGTGCGCGACACTGGTGCGCACCGGCTTCTCCGGGCACGCAGTGGCCGAGATCAACACCCAGAACGCCCGCACCACCCAGGACCGCGCGGCGATGTTGCACCGAACGCTGGCCTTCGCAAGGCAGTACCTCAACGGCATGGCGCCCGCTCCTACGCCCGCGCCGACCCACGCCAACCAGGTGTGACGACGCTGCGCCCGGTATCGGAGTCCAGCGCGGGCGCGAATCACATGTGAGAACGCCCTCCAAGGTTTCGCGGAGGGGAATGCGGACGCCGAGCCGGGTCGTTCTACGCTGTACGAACGCGGCGTATCAGTAAGGGTCGCGTCTCGGTGACCGCCGCGGGGCCGGCATCGAAGGGAACGCGGCACGCTCTGCTCGCCGATGCGGCCGATGGACGACAGGAGTGACGATGCCGGAGCTGACCGCCGATCTCGATCGGGCCACCGCGACCGAGGCGCCGTTCAGCCAGGTGTGCGCGCTGACCGAAATTCCCGCGACCACCCCGGACACCGGCCGTTACCTGGGCACTATCGACAAGATCTGGACGATCGGCGAGAAGGTGCACGGCGGCACCATGGTCGCTGCCTCCGCCGCGGCCGCCACCAACTGGCTGCGCGCCTCCGATCCGGCACTGGCCGGGATGGCCCCCATCGCGGCCGGCTCCGACTTCCTCGGCGCCCCGGTTCCGGGTGAGGTCGAGTACGAGGTGCGCATCCGCAAGCTCGGCCGTCAGATCTGTCTGGCCGACGCGACCCTGATCCAGGAAGGACGCGGCATGGTGCACACCGCCTTCACCTTCGGGCGCCTCGACGACGCCGATCCGCTCTACGCACCGCAGCACAGCGATATGCCCGCCACACCGCCCGCCGACGCGGTCGGCTATGAAGACGGCTCGCCGATGGGCAGCATTGTCCACGTCGGACAGGGCGCCGAGTTGTACATCGACAAGGAGTGGGCCCGGTTCCTCGCGGGCGAACAGGGAGAACCGCGGCTGCGCCTGTGGATGCGTCCGCGCCCGGCCGATCAACAGGATCCCGATGTCGCGATGTACTTCGCCATGATGTCCGCCGACATGAGCCCGCCGGTCCCGATGAACATGGGCCACTTCGGCTGGGCCCCGACCGTCCAGATGACCACCTACCTGCGTCGCAGGCCCGCGCCCGGCTGGCTGCGCATCATTGCCACCACCCACCAGGTCGGCGCCCGGATGTTCGACGAGGACCAGCTGATCCTCGACTCCACCGGCGCCGTGGTGGCGCAGAGCCGCCAACTGGCGCTGATTCCGCAACGTTGAGCGCCGTCTAACCTTTATCCCCATGACGAGAATTGCGGTGATCGGTGGCGGCCGGATCGGGGAGGCTTTGATTGCCGGGTTGCTCGAATCGGGACGGGCGAGCAAGGACCTGGTGGTCGTCGAGACGTTTTCCGAGCGGGCCGAGCTGATCGCCAACCGTTTCGGTGTCCGGGTGACCAACTCGGCGACCGACGCGGCGGTGGGTGCGGATCTGGTGGTGGTCGCCGTCAAGCCGGGTGATATCGACAGCGTGCTGACCGAGCTCGGCAAGGCCGAACTCGGTGGCGACCGCGATCAGGTGCTGGTGTCGCTGGCGGCCGGGGTGCCGACGGCGCGGTTGGAGGCGAAGATGCCCGCGGGGTTCCCGGTGGTGCGGGTGATGCCGAATACCCCGATGCTGGTCGGCCAGGGCATGAGCGTGCTGGCCCCGGGTCGCTATGCGCGACCGGAGCAGTTGGCCCAGGTGACCGAGCTGCTCAGCTCGGTCGGCAAGGTGGTCACCGTCGCGGAGTCACAAATGGACGCGGTGACGGCGGTGTCGGGTTCCGGGCCCGCGTACTTCTTCTTGGTCGCCGAGGCGATGGTGGACGCGGGCGTCGGGCTCGGCCTGACCAGGGATGTCGCCAGCCAGCTGGTGGTGCAGACCATGGTCGGCTCGGCGGCTCTGCTCGACGACGCGCAACAGAGCGCGGTGGAGCTGCGTGCCGCGGTGACCTCCCCGGCGGGCACCACCGCCGCGGCGCTGCGCGAGTTGGAGCGCGGTGGCGTCCGTTCGGCATTTCTGGAGGCATTACACGCTGCCAAGCAGCGGTCCGCGGAACAGGGCCGGTCTACGGAGTGACCGGTCGGTCCCCTGTAAGCAAACCTTATTTCTCACACCCGTCGCAGTAATCCCACTGGTCCCGCTAAGCTTCAAGGAGCACGTGCGTGTCTGTTCCGCCGGTGGGGAAGCCGGCGGCGCGGGCGTGCCGGAGGTCAATGGTGCAATGATGTCTAATAAGATGTCTGCAAATAGCTCAGGGACGTCGCCAGGCGGTTCTGGACCATCGAGCGGCCGGGCTGGTTCCCGGGCGCAAAGCGGTTCGGCAGCGCAGACGCCACCCGTGCTCGGCGGTGGCACCCAGTTCCTCACCGTCGCCGAGGTAGCGAATTTGATGCGGGTGTCCAAAATGACGGTCTATCGGCTCGTGCACTCGGGTGAGTTGCCCGCTGTGCGGGTCGGTCGTTCGTTCCGGGTGCATGCCAAGGCTGTACACGACTACCTGGAGACGTCCTACTTCGACGCTGGATGAGGCGATTTCATTCGCTTCCAGGTGTCCCGGTAGGATGAACCCTCGGTTCGTGTTCGCCTGCCGGCGGCACCGTCTCGTGGTGTCCGGTGGCCGTCGGCGGCGCGGACGCTGAGTACGGCGTACGTGATTGGCGTGCGCGCCGAGTAGAGAGAACGCGAGGAACAACCCTATGGGTTCTGTGATCAAGAAGCGTCGCAAGCGCATGTCGAAGAAGAAGCACCGCAAGCTGCTTCGTCGCACCCGCGTTCAACGGCGCAAACTCGGCAAGTGAGTAGCTGTGCGTTAGCTGAGGAGCCCGCCACCGATCCGGTGGCGGGCTTTTCGTTTTGAAACGCCGCAGTTTGAAACACATTTGTGTCGGGTGACTGAAGTCATCGTTAGAACCTGGTTAATACTCTCGGCCGGTCGAAGGGCAGCGGTTACGCTGGAACCGCGATAAATGAAATGGGGGCTGTCGAGTTGGGATCCGGTGCAGTGGGATCTGAGATAAGAGACGCACATACACCCAAGGTCGTGCTGGTCACCGGCGCGAGCCGGTTCTTCGGCGGCAATGTAGTGGCAAGGCTCGCCCAGGATCCCCGCATCGAACGCATCCTCGCCGTCGACACCATGACCCCGAGTCTCGAGCTGTCCCGCCGCATGGGGCGGGCCGAATTCATTCGCGCCGATATTCGAAATCCGTTGATCCGCAAGGTGATCGGCGGCAGCGACGTGGACACCGTTGTGCACGCCGCGATGCTGGTTCGCCCGCCCGCCGGTGGCGGCAGGGCGGTGATGAAGGACCTCAACGTCCTCGGCGCCATGCAGCTGTTCGCGGTCTGTCAGAAGTCGCCGTCGGTGCGTCGGGTGGTGGTGCGCTCGACCTCGGCAGTATACGGATGCAGCGCGAAGGATCCCGCGAAATTCACCGAAGAAATGAGCGCGCACAGACCACCGAGTGGTGGATTTGCGCGCGACATGATCGAAATCGAGGGTTTCGTTCGTGGGCTCGCTCGGCGACGTCACGATATGGCGACCGCGATTTTGCGTTTCGCACCGATCGTCGGTCCGCGACTAGGCAGTCGCGGTGTGCAAATTCTGCGTTCGCCGGTGGCGCCGACGGTGTTCGGCCGGGACGCCAGGATGCAGCTGGTGCACGAGGAGGACGCCGTCGCCGCGCTGGCCCATGCAGTGCAGGTCGCGCCCGGCGGCACCTACAACATCGCTGGAGACGGCGCGCTGGCGTTGTCGCAGGCGGTGCGCCGTGCTGGCCGCATCGAACTACCGATCCCCTTCACGCTGTTCCGCACCGCGGGCCGGACTCTGATGGGCCCGGTGATGCGTGAATTCACCACCGAACAACTCGACTACTTCCATTTCGGCTGTGGTCTGGACACCACTCGTATGCGCACCGAACTCGGGTTCGTGCCGCGCTGGACGACGGTGCAGGCTTTCGACGACTTTATCGCGGGCGCAGCGTCGCGGCCCGTCGTCGATCCCGCGTGGATCGATGCCGCAGAAAAGAAACTGCTCGGCCTGCTCGGGGCCGGTACGGGAGCACATTCATGAATGACGTAGCGAAAGTCATCCAACTCCACGATCTGAATATCGAGGCGCGGGCGCGACCCAGCGCGCGCCGGTGGCCGGAACCGGCGACCGGTGCGCCGGCGCCGACCCAGGTGACCTCCCTGACCGAACGCCTTGCGGCCATCGACCCCGAAGCGTCGCAATCGTTGTCGGACCTGGTGCGCGGCGCCATCGGCAAGCAGATCGGCAAGACCGCGGATTTCGCGCGGCGCAGGCTCAGCGGCGACTACCAGGTCGACGAGTTCGGCTTCGACGAGCATCTGCTCGAGTCGCTCATCCTGCCCGCGCTGCGCCCGCTGTCGGACTTCTGGTTCCGGGTGCAGGTCTCCGGGATGGAGAACATTCCGGAGGTGGGTGGTGCGCTGATCGTCGCCAACCACGCGGGCACGGTCCCGATCGATGGACTGATGCTGCAGCTGGCGGTCCACGACCACCACCCGAAGCAGCGGGCGTTGCGGCTGCTGGCCGCCGACCTCATCTTCGAAATCCTGGTGCTCGGCGAGCTGGCACGCAAGGCCGGGCATACCCTGGCCTGCCGCCCCGACGCTGAACGACTGCTGCGCTCCGGCGAGCTGACCGGGGTGTTCCCCGAGGGCTTCAAGGGTGTCGGCAAGCAGTACACCGACCGCTACAAGCTGCAGCGCTTCGGTCGCGGCGGATTCGTGGCCGCCGCGGTGCGCACCGGCGTGCCGATCATCCCGTGCTCGATCGTCGGCTCGGAGGAGATCTACCCGAAGCTGGCCGACATCAAGCCGCTGGCCCGGCTGCTCAACCTGCCGTATTTCCCGGTGACCCCGCTGTTCCCGCACCTCGGCCTGCTCGGTGCGGTGCCGCTGCCCTCGAAGTGGTACATCGAATTCGGCACCCCGATCGCCACCACCGGCTACGAGGCCGAGGCCGCCGACGACCCGATGACGATGTTCGAGGTCACCGACCAGGTCCGCGAGAACATCCAGCAGACCCTCTACAAACTGCTCACCAAGCGCCGCAACGTCTTCACCGGCTGACTGTGTCCAATTTGCAGCGCCTGCGGCACTGCGTGTTCGCGGCCCCGAAGGCTCGCGTCCGAGCGGTGCGAGACTCGCGACTTCGTCGCATGCGCTTCGGCCACTCGGACGCGAGCCGGCCGCGAACGGCGCTCGTAAGACTCGCGCCGTGGTGGTCAGCAGACCAGAAGCAACTGTGTTTGATTTGCAGCGCCTGCGGCGCGCGTAAGGCTCGCTCCGTGTTGTTGCATAAGTAGAGGTGTTGCGGTCGGACGTGCGCCGGTTTGCGGGTCAGTGGTCGCGGCGGCGGGTGACCGCAGCGGCGACGGCGCCACCCGCGGCGCCGAGCACGAGCGCGGTCGGCACGCCGATCTTGGCGGCCTTGCGGCCGGTGCGGAAATCCCGGATTTCCCAGCCCCGGTTCTTGGCGACCTCGCGCAGATCCGAATCCGGGTTGATCGCGACCGCGGTGCCGACCAGCGATAGCATCGGCACGTCGTTGTGGCTGTCGGAGTAGGCGGTACAACGCTTGAGGTTCAAGCCTTCACGGATGGCAAGGGTGCGCACCGCGTGCGCTTTGCCGAGGCCGTGCAGGATGTCGCCGACCAGTCGCCCGGTGAATTTGCCGTCCACACTTTCGGCGACGGTACCGAGCGCGCCGGTGAGGCCGAGCCGCTTAGCGATCACCTGGGCCAGCTCGACCGGCGTCGCGGTGACCAGCCACACCTGCTGTCCGGCGTCCAGGTGCATTTGCGCGAGAGCCCTTGTGCCGGGCCAGATCTTGTCGGCGATGATCTCGTCGTAGATCTCCTCACCGAGGGCGGCCAGTTCGGCGGTCGGACGCCCGGCGATGAACGCCAGCGCCTTTTCCCGGCCGCTGGCCATATCGGTGCTGTTCTCCTTGCCGGTGATCCGGAACTTGACCTGTTTCCAGGCCACGTCCACCAGGTCGGAGGTCTTGAAGTACTTGCGCGCCGCCAACCCACGGGCGAAGTGCACGATCGACGCACCCTGAACCATGGTGTTGTCGACATCGAAGAACGCGGCCGCGGTCAGGTCGCCGGGCGCCTCGGGCCCGGTGGTTTCGTGTTCGGCGGCCGCCAGGTCGGCATCGTGCAGCGTCAGCGCCGCATCCGCGCTGGCCTCACCGGCGAGATTGGCCCGCAGCTCTTCCTCGCTCGGGCCGAAGGGGCTGCGGGAGATGCGCGCGAGCTGGTCCTGCAGCCCCTGGCCGAGCCAGCCCTGGTTCCATCGCACCGGAAACTCGCCGAATCGTCCTGCGATGAAGCCGGCCTTTGCCACCTTCGATTGTTCCGGCACCAGTACCTCCGCCCGTCGCGCGAACCACGTCCACCCTAGCCGGAAGCGGTGACAGTTACGGCCTTACCGTGCGCACCGAATAGGGCGTGGCGAGGGGATTTAATATCCGTCATGACCAATCCCACACATTCGGTGACTCTGCTGACGAGATCCGGCTGCGGCCTGTGTGTCACCGCACTGCAGCAGTTGCGGGCGATCTGTGCCGACTTCGGGATCGAGCCGGCCACGCTGGATGTCGACGAAGCGGCCGATACCGACCCTGGCCTGCGCGCGGAGTACGGCGACCGGCTTCCCGTCGTGCTGCTCGACGGTCGAGAGCACAGCTATTTCGATGTCGACGAGCCGCGATTGCGGGCCGATTTGACCCGCTGAGGGAAAGCTGATCCTGTCCGTTCCGCCCCACGGCTGGTCGCGGCGGAAAATGAGGCCAGATTCACCGACTTTGTGCAGGGCTTCACAAGCAGTTACGGTGGTGGCACGCGGCCCGCATGCCGAGGCTGCGGACATCGCGTAATGAAACCCAGCATTCCGATACTTCGACCATGGCACCGGACCGCCCCGGGCAAGAGGTCGAACTGCGAACCGGACTCGAGCAGGCCGGAACGAGGAGCCGACGACGTGACAGAGCAGCATGAGGCGCCAGGCGGCGTCTCCGGCCGGGCTCTGCAGAAGGACATCCCACAGGCCACTGTTGCACGGCTGGCCAGCTATCTCCGGGTCCTCGCCATGTTGGCCGACGATAGTGTGCTCATCGTATCGAGTGAGGAACTGGCTGTCGCGGCGGGTGTCAATTCCGCCAAGTTGCGCAAGGACCTTTCCTTCCTCGGCCCGAACGGCGTCCGGGGTGTCGGCTACGACGTCGCCAAACTACGCACCAGGATCGAGGACGTGCTCGGTCTGTCGCAGGGACATCGGGTGGTACTGGTCGGCGCGGGAAATCTGGGTCGCGCTTTAGTGGGCTACGGCGGCTTCCGGCGGCGCGGGTTCACCGTGGTCGGCATGTTCGACAGCCACCCCGACATAATCGGCCTCCAGGTCGCAGGTCTTGTCGTGCGAGATGTGGCGGGGCTGGCCGAGGCCGTCGCGGCGCTGGAGCCCACCATCGCGGTGATCACCGTCCCCGATGACGCGGCGCAGGGCGTGTGCGACCGCTTGGTCGCCGCGGGACTGCAGTCGATTCTGAGCTTTGCCCCGAGCGAGTTGACCGCCCACGAAGGGGTCGAGGTCCGGCGGGTCGATCTGGCTGTCGAAATGCAGATGCTTTCCTTCGATGCTTCCCGCAACGCACCGCCGTTGCCCGAAGTGGCCCACGCGGTGTCCGGCCGCATCGCACATCGCGTGCATCCGGCGCTCAATCGTTCGGCAACCTCGCATTCGGCAACGGAGCCAAGCAGCAAGGGATCGGTGGTTACACCATGAGTATTCTTCTGGTCGGGATTTCGCATCGGAGCGCTCCCGTCTCGGTATTGGAAAAGGTCGCGATCGCCGACGCGGACCGGCCCAAGCTGATCGAACGAATGCTCACCTCCGGCCACGTTTCCGAGGCGATGATCGTCTCCACCTGCAACCGCGTCGAGGTTTACGCGGTGGTCGACGCCTTCCACGGCGGTCTCGCCGAGGTCGGCGATCTGCTGACCAAGCATTCCGGATTGCCGCTGCCGGATCTGACCAAGCACGCTTACGTTCGCTACAGCGAGGCCGCCGCTGAGCATCTGTTCGCGGTGGCCAGCGGCCTGGATTCGATGGTGATCGGCGAGCAGCAGGTGCTCAGCCAGATCCGCAGCGCCTACGCCTCCGCCGATGCCCAGCAGGCGGTCGGGCGCACCCTGCACGAGCTGGCCCAGCACGCACTGCGGGTCGGCAAGCGGGTGCATTCCGAGACCGGCATCGATAGGGCTGGCGCCTCGGTGGTGTCGGTGGCGCTGGATCGAGCACAGCAGGTGCTCGGTGCGCTCGGCGGCCAGACGGCCGTGGTAGTCGGCGCCGGTGCGATGGGCGGCCTTGCGGTAGCTCATCTTTCGCGGGCCGGCATCGGCCGCATCGTCGTGGTGAACCGCACCATCGAGCGGGCCTCACGGCTCGCGGAGACTGCGCGCTCCCACGGGGTCGAGGCGGACGCGATGGAGCTGTCCCGGCTGATCGAGGCGATGGCGGCCGCGGATGTCGTCATCACCTGTACCGGCGCGGTCGGCGCCGTGGTGACGCTGGCCGACACCCACCGTGCCCTGTCCTATCGTGGGCGCGGCATCGAATCTTTTTCGACCGAACGGCCATTGGTCTTCTGCGACCTCGGCCTGCCCCGCGACATCGAGCACGCGGTCGCCGGACTGCCCGGTGTAACGGTCATCGACATCGAGACCCTGCAGCGCGATCCGGCGGCCGGTGCGGCCGCCGACGATACCGCCGCCGCCCGCGCGATCGTGGCCGACGAACTCGCGAAATACCTTGCGGGCCAGCGGATGGCCGAGGTGACGCCGACCGTGGCCGCGCTGCGGCAGCGCGCGGCAGAGGTGGTCGAGGCCGAACTACTCAGACTCGATTCGCGGCTGCCAGGTCTGGCCGACCCGGAGCGAGACGAGGTCGCACGCACCGTGCGCCGCGTGGTCGACAAGCTACTGCACGCGCCTACGGTGCGGGTCAAGCAGCTGGCCTCCACGCCGGGCGGCGACAGCTACGCCGAGGCGCTGCGGGAATTGTTCGAACTCAAACCCGGTGCGGCGCAAGCGGTTGCCGCGCCGATGGAGATCAACGCGCGCGGCCTGGAGGGCGGGGCCATTCGCTTCGCCGGCGATGGCGAGATCGTGCTCGCCGACGACTTCACCGCCGGCCACCTCGGCGACGAACGGGGGCAGTCCGCATGACCATCGCGCAGGAAGAGGACAACGTGACCGCAGGCAGCACAGGCGCGCCGTGGCGGATCGGCACCCGAGGCAGTCTGCTGGCGCTCACCCAGTCCGGCACCGTTCGCGACGCTCTCATCGCGGCGGGGCACGAGGCGGAGCTGGTCGTCATCAGGACCGCGGGCGACAAGAACGCGTCGGATCCGGTGCAGCAGATCGGCGTCGGGGTGTTCACCTCCGCGCTGCGTGACGAACTGGCCGCCGGATCCATCGACATCGCGGTGCACTCCTACAAGGACCTGCCGACCGCCCCCGACCCGCGCTTCACCATCGCCGCCATCCCGACCCGCGAGGATCCGCGCGACGCCCTGGTGGCCCGTGACGGGCTGGTGCTCGGTGAACTGCCAGCCGGTTCCCGGATCGGCACCTCCGCGCCGCGCCGTGCGGCGCAGCTGCGTGCCCTCGGACTCGGCCTGGAAATCGTGCCGTTGCGTGGCAATCTCGACACCCGGCTGCGCAAGGTCTCCGACGGCGAACTCGACGCGGTCGTGGTGGCCAGAGCGGGGCTCGCCAGAATCGAACGCCTCGACGTGGTCACCGAGGCACTGGAGCCGGTGCAGTTGCTGCCCGCTCCGGCCCAGGGTGCGCTCGCGGTCGAATGCCGAACCGACGACACCGCATTGGTCGAGGTGCTGACCGGACTCGACGATGCCGCCACCCGCGCGGCCGTCGTCGCGGAGCGGGCCCTGCTCGCCGAGTTGGAGGCAGGCTGCACCGCACCGATCGGCGCGCTCGCCGAGGTCGTCGAATCACTCGACGACGACGGCCGGATTGTCGACGAACTCTCGCTACGCGGATGCGCGGCGGCAGTCGACGGGTCCGAGGTGCTGCGCGCGTCCATCGTCGGCGCGCCCGAGCGCGCGGCCGATCTTGGCCGAGCGCTGGCCCGCGAGCTGTTGGAGCTCGGTGCGCGCGAGCTGCTCAGCAGCACTGAACCGGATGCGCCCGGTTCCCCCACACAGGCGGTGAATCCGCCCGCCACAGACTTTGTCGATCCCAGCCCAATGGAGAACAGCCGATGAGCAGCCGAGCTACCAAGAAGCATCCTGGTCGGATCCTTTTCGTCGGGTCCGGTCCCGGCGACCCGGCGCTGCTGACAATGCGGGCGCGTGAGGTGCTCGGACGTGCGACGCTGGCGTTCACCGATCCCGATGTCGACAGGGGCGTGCTCGCCCTGATCGGCACCGCGGTCGAGCCGGAAGCCGATGGAGAGCGTCCCGTCGACGTGCGCCCCGCGCTCGGTGAACCCGCCGAGGTGGCGAAGACGCTGATCGCCGAGGCGCGCAACGGCAATGACGTGGTCCGGGTGGTCGCGGGTGATCCGCTCACCACCGACGCCGTGATCGCCGAGGTTACCGCGGTCACCCGCTCGCACATGGTGTTCGAGGTACTGCCCGGCCTGCCCGGCGGCTCGGCGGTGCCCAGCTACGCGGGGATCGCGCTCGGCTCCGGGCACACCGAGGCGGACGTGCGCGGCGAGGTCGACTGGGCCGCGCTCGCGGCCGCACCCGGCCCGCTGGTGCTGCACGCGACCTCGGGTCATCTGGCCGAAACCGCCAGTGCCCTTGTCGAACACGGCATGGCACCGCAGACCCCGGTCGCGGTGACCGTGCGCGGCACCACCCGCCAGCAGCGCACCATCGAGGCCACCCTGGCCACGCTCAACAGCGCCGCCTCCGAGTTGGTCGGCCCGCTGGTGGTGACCATCGGCAAGGTGGTCGCGCAGCGCTCCAAGATGTCCTGGTGGGAGTCGCGCGCGCTGTACGGCTGGACCGTGCTGGTGCCACGCACCAAGGACCAGGCCGGCGAGATGAGCGAGCGGCTGGTGACGCACGGCGCCATCCCGATGGAGGTGCCGACCATCGCGGTGGAGCCGCCGCGCAGCCCGGCGCAGATGGAACGCGCGGTCAAGGGTTTGGTCGACGGACGCTACCAGTGGGTGGTGTTCACCTCCACCAACGCGGTGCGCGCGGTGTGGGAGAAGTTCGCCGAATTCGGTTTGGACGCGCGTGCGTTCTCCGGTGTGAAGATCGCCTGCGTGGGCGAGGCCACCGCCGAGAAGGTGCGTTCGTTCGGCATCAATCCCGAACTGGTGCCAAGCGGTGAGCAGTCCTCCGAGGGCCTGCTGGCCGACTTCCCGCCCTATGACGACGTTTTCGATCCGGTGAACCGAGTGCTGTTGCCGCGCGCGGACATTGCCACCGAGACCCTGGCCGAAGGTCTGCGCGACCGCGGCTGGGAGATCGACGACGTGACGGCCTACCGCACGGTGCGCGCCTCGCCGCCGCCCGCCGAGACCCGCGAGATGATCAAGACCGGCGGTTTCGACGCGGTACTGTTCACCTCGTCCTCCACGGTCCGCAACCTGGTAGGCATCGCGGGCAAGCCGCACGCGCGCACCATCGTCGCGTGCATCGGCCCGAAGACCGCCGAGACGGCCATCGAATTCGGCCTGCGCGTGGACGTGCAGCCCGAGGTCGCTCAGGTCGGCCCGCTGGTCGAGGCGCTGGCCGAGCACGCCGCCCGACTGCGCGCCGAAGGCCTGCTGCCGCCGCCGCGCAAGAAGAGCCGCCGCAGCAGGTAACGGGCCCGAGGTGCCGCGAAACGCCCACCACGCTGTGGGCGTTTCGTGTTTCCGTACGATCAGCGGCTGTAGCGCATCAGCGTGCGCACCAGCCTGCAGGTCGTGTCGGAAGGCGGGCGGATATCGATGAGTTGTGCGGTGCGCCGGATGCGTTCGTTGCTCGCCTGGCTCGGTAGATAGATGCCCGAGTCGAGCAGCGCGATGGTCAGTCGCATGGCCTTGAGCCTGCGGTTGTGTGTGACGTACCACTTGCGCGGGCGGCCTGGTGGCAGCGACCGCTTCTGCAGCGGGACGTAGGGCCGGTCGATGATGGTGGATTTCGGTGTAGGTGCGGTAGCGGGCATTGGATCCTCCCCGTCGCGATAGGAAATCCTGGTCGATTTCCTCGAACACTCTTTCGATTCTACCTCCGGGTACCGACAAAAACCGCTGGCCACAAGGACTTTGGTGGCGGTCGCAGCGGCCCGCGACAAAACCGATGCGGCCGAACATGCTCCGACGAGCAGGCGTATCGTGCGATTTATGACCGGAATGGACCGCCCGCGGCGGTTGCGCCGTACCCCCGCTTTGCGTCGTCTCGTGGCCGAAACAACTCTGCAGCCACGGCAATTGGTGTTGCCGATGTTCGTGGCCGACGGCCTGGACGAGCCGCGGGAAATCAGTTCGATGCCGGGTGTCATGCAGCACTCGATGGATTCGCTGCGCAAGGCGGCGGTCGAGGCGGTCACCGCTGGTGTCGGTGGACTCATGGTCTTCGGCGTGCCGCGGCCGGAGGACAAGGACGCGACCGGCAGCCAGGCCAGCGATCCAGACGGCATCCTCAACCGGGGCCTGCGCGCGCTGGCCGACGAGGTGGGTTCCTCGACGGTGATCATGGCCGACACCTGTCTGGACGAGTTCACCGATCACGGACACTGCGGCGTGCTGTCCGCCGATGGCGCCGTCGACAACGACGCCACCCTGCACCGCTATGTCGAGATGGCGCTGGCACAGGCCGCTTCCGGCGCCGACCTGCTCGGCACCAGCGGAATGATGGACGGTCAGGTCGGCGCGATCCGGCGCGGCCTGGACGCGGTCGGGCACATCGACACCGGCATCCTCGCCTACGCCGCGAAGTACGCCTCGGCGTTCTACGGTCCGTTCCGAGAGGCCGTCGCCTCCTCGCTGGAGGGCGACCGGCGCAGCTACCAGCAGGACCCGGCCAACCGCCGCGAGGCGATCCGGGAGCTGGACCTGGATCTGGCCGAGGGCGCGGACATCGTGATGGTGAAGCCCGCCATGTCCTACCTGGACATCCTGCGCGAGGTCGCCGACCGTTCGACGGTCCCGGTGGCCGCCTACCAGATCTCGGGCGAGTACGCGATGATCGCCGCCGCCGCCCAGCGCGGCTGGATCGACCGCCGCGGCGCCATCCTCGAATCGCTGATGGGCATCCGGCGGGCGGGTGCGGACATCGTGCTCACCTACTGGGCAACCGAGGCCGCACACTGGCTGTCGTGACCAACCCGCACCTACCGATCAATCTCGGACCTGCACCCAAGCCCACCGCGCCGGAGGATCTGCGCACTGCACGCCAATTGTGGTGGGGCGTAGTCGGATTCGGTGTCGTCCAGTTGGCGGCCTCGATCATCGCCGCCGTCCAGCAGCGGCACGATTTCGCCACGCAGATGTACGACCAGGTCAAGGCGGACGACCCGACCTTCACCATGGCCACCGCCGACCTGATGGTCCAGTTGGCGTTCGCGTTCGCGGTCATGCTCGGGTTGGCGATCGCCGCGGTGGCGCTGGTGATCGCGCACCAGCTGATCCGCGGCAAACTGTGGGCGCGGACCCTGCTCACCATTGTCGGAATCTGGTTGGTGCTCATAGCGATCGGCACCATGTTCGCGCTCGGCTCGGTGACCGGAGCGGCCTCGCTGGTGGCGGGCGGCGCGACCATCGTGCAAGGCGTACTCGCGGCCGGCGCGACCTATCTGAGTCACCGTCCGGACTCGACCGCGTACTTCCAGATGAACCGTCGGTGAACGACCGGGATAGCGGGTGCCGAGTTGTCGGGGAATCGCCAGCATGTATTGTGGGGGTTGTCACAGTGGATGAGGGAACCGGTAGTTGTTCGTTATGCGTTGGCTTGCGTTTCGTGAGGACGATAACTCGATGGCTCCGGGCGAACGGAGGCATCGATGCGCGTGGTGATTCAACAGCCGCAGAGCATTCGGCGAGAACTGTTCGTCTTGAGTCTGCTGATTCTCTTCGGTTTGCTCACCGTCGCGGTGCTGCTGCTGCCCGGCCTCGTCGGCTGATTCTGCAACGTTCGATGGTGGTCCCCGGCGCCGTGCTCGGCGCGACAGGGAGCCCCGCGTGACCGATATCGGGGACGGCTCCAACGTCTTGTTCGCCGAACCGGGTGCGCGCTGGCGTGTGGTGTCCTATGGGCCTGGTTTGTGTTTGACCATTCTGCTCATCGAATTAGTGACCGCCAGTCCGGTGCACTGGTTCGCGCTGATCTTCTGTGCCGCGCTGATCACGGGTTTCGTTGTGCTGCAGGTAATTGCGGGGCAGCGGCATGTCAGCGTCGAACTCACCGACAGGACGCTGCGCGAGGGCACCGAGACCGTCGCGCTGAGCTCGATCGAGGCGGTGCTGCCCGAGCGCGACGAGGATTCCTGGGATGATGAAGACTGGGAGTCGGCGCGGGCGCTCGGTGAGTTGAGCGGGGTGCCGCGGCGGCGCATCGGAATCGGGTTGCGGCTTTCCGACGGCGGGCTTGTGCAGGCTTGGGCGAAGGACCACCGTCCGTTGCGGGCGGCGCTGACCGAGGCACTCGACCGGCAGCGCGGCATGACAACCGAAGACGGCGAAACCGATGATCGACATAGCGAGAACGGAGCGGATCGTTGAGGCGAGAGATCGTGCTGCTCGGTGAAGTAGTCGTGGCCGCGTTGTGCGTGGTCGCGGCGGTGCTGAGTTGGCGGCATGGGTTGGTCACCACTTCCTTCGCGGCGGCCGGGGACGTGCCCGCCTACGACGCCACCCGCTATGTCGGACCATGGCTGGTCCTGGCTGCTTTTCTGGTCGCGGTGGCCGGTGTGGGCGTCATCGACGCGGGTGCGCGCTCCCTGCGTGCCGCTACCGCACGGTCTTCGACGCGCGGCTGATTGCACCGGGCGTTCACCGGCGATCGCCGTCGCCGCAGCTGTTTGGCGGCGCCATCGCGGGAACATCGAGGACATGATGAAGCCGACAAACCACACGAAGATGATCGTGAGGGGGGTGTGGCGGGCGGCATGATCGGCGCTGCCACGATCGCCCCGGCCGCCGCCGCGCCCGCCGAGATGGCGGCGGTGCCGCCCAGTGCCGCCCATGCCGGTGGTGTCCGCCCTCATCGCCACACCACCGTCCCTCGTGCATCTGCTCCCCGCGCCGCTGGCATGCCTGGTGACCACGGGATTCGGCATGTTCTGCCTGGGGATCACCTGACGCGCCAGCATCTGGCGGGTCACCCCGGACTCGGCTAGCGTGCATATCGCACCCGTCGGGTGCATCGGGCGGAGGTGCGGCGCATCGCTCTGACAGGGCGAAACTTTATGCGGCCGTAAGGCTTTCGCCGTACATAGCGATTGTGTCGACAAAGGAATGCTTGTGATTCGTTTTGCTGGAAAAGTCTGTACCGGGGTGGCCGTCGCCGCCGCGATCGGGATCGCAGCGGCGCCCGCCGAGGCCGCGGCGGGCTTGCCGCTGGAACCCCCTGCCGCCGAGGCCGCACACCCCGCGCCGATTTTCGCTCCCGAGACCGGGTCGGCGGACATCTACAACTCCATCATGTGCAGGCTGCACACCATCTCGGCCTCGGTGCCGTGCATGTACACCTGAGCGCAGGTCAGCCGCGCAACCGGCGCCCGCTCAGTTCCACTGCTGGTAGATGTCCAGCACGCGACCATTGCGGCTGCCGGGGGCATTCAGATACAGGGTGACCGCGCCGTCGGGGTGGCTGGCGGCTTCCAACATGACCTGGCGCAACGAGGCATGGACGCCGCCGCTGTCGTCGTGATAGATCTCGGTGTCGCCCTTCAGGCCCGCGCCGATCCGGTTGAGCGGCACGACCATGGAGACCAGCGCGGGCAGCGGCCCATCGGCGATGGCCGCGGTTTCCTCATGGCTCAGGCGCAGGCCGACGCGGTCGGGCTGGCTGATCAGATCCGCGGCGGCGGCGGACCCGGCGCCGAGCAGTGTGGTCAGGGCGGTAACCGCGGCGAGCGCGGAGCTGAGAACGGCAAACCGCATGCAGAAACCCTCCGAAACAGGTAGATGGTGGTGAGACGCACTGAGATTACGCATCAGCAACCTGCTGGCGACCGATATTCGACGAAATGTGCTCGGCGTGTTGCGTAATCGTGCCGCGGTGCCGCGCCGCACCCGGGCCGCTGTTGATCTTGAGGGGTGCTGCGGCGTGGATCACTCCACTACACCCTGTCGTCGACCCGTTCGGATCGGGCTGAGAGACTGGACGTCGTGAGTTCTTCTCCACGCGTGACCAGGACATCGGTGCCGGTTTCCGCCCAGCTCTTCGAACGGTCCAGTTCGGTGATCCCGGGTGGTGTCAACTCGCCGGTGCGGGCGTTCAAGTCCGTCGGTGGCACACCGAGATTCATCGCCTCGGCCAACGGCTACACCCTGATCGACGCCGATGGCAACGACTATGTCGACCTGGTGTGCTCATGGGGTCCGATGATTCTCGGGCACGCGCATCCCGCGGTGGTCGAGGCGGTGCAGCGGGTCGCGACCGACGGGCTGTCCTTCGGCGCGCCGACCGAGGCCGAAATCGAACTCGCGGAGCTGATCGTCGAACGAGTGGCTCCAGTGGAGCGGGTGCGGCTGGTGAACTCCGGCACCGAGGCCACCATGAGCGCGGTCCGGTTGGCGCGCGGCTACACCGGTCGCACGAAGATCATCAAGTTCTCCGGCTGCTACCACGGGCATGTGGACGCGCTGCTCGCCGATGCCGGGTCCGGCGTCGCGACACTCGGCCTGCCGACCTCACCCGGGGTCACCGGCGCGCAGGCGGCCGACACTATCGTGCTGCCCTACAACGATTTCGACGCCGTCGCCGCGGCCTTCGCCGCGAACCCAGGCCGGATCGCGTGCGTGATCACCGAGGCGGCCGCGGGCAATATGGGCGCGGTCGCGCCGCTGTCCGGCTTCAACCAGGGCCTGCGCACGCTGACCGCCGAACACGGCGCGCTGCTGATCATGGACGAGGTGATGACCGGCTTCCGGGTCAGCCGCGCGGGCTGGTTCGGTCGCGAGGGCGTCGCCGGTGACCTCTACACCTTCGGCAAAGTGATGAGCGGCGGCCTGCCCGCCGCCGCGTTCGGCGGCCGCGCCGAGATCATGAATCACCTGGCCCCGCTCGGCCCGGTCTATCAGGCGGGCACCCTGTCTGGTAACCCCGTTGCGGTCGCTGCTGGCCTTGCCACGCTGCGCGCGGCCGACGACGCCGTGTACGCCGCGCTCGACCGCAATGCGCAACGACTCGGCGCCCTGTTCACCGAGGCCCTCACCGCCGCAGGGGTCGAGCATCAGGTGCAGTTCGCGGGCAATATGGTGAGCGTGTTCTTCGCCGACCGTCCGGTCATCGACTACGCTTCCGCCAAGGCCAGCCAGACCTGGCGTTTCCCCGACTTCTTCCACGCCCTGCTCGATGGCGGTGTGTACGCGCCGCCGAGCGCGTTCGAGGCGTGGTTCGTCTCCGCGGCGCTCGACGAGGGCGCATTCGACCGTATCGCCGCCGCCCTGCCCGCCGCCGCACATGCGGCCGCGGCCGCCACCCCCGAAGGATCCCGCGCGTGAGTTCCGACCAGCCAGATTCCGAAAAGCGCGAACCAGCCGACACCGCCGCGCCCGTCGACGCTCCCGACGCCACCGTCTCGGCTGAGTTGTCGTCGGTTGACACATCCGTTGCCGAGGCTACCGCCCCCGCCGAGCCGTCCAGTGCGGTTGACACATCCGCTGTCGGCGACGAGTCCGCCGCCCCGGAGTCCAACGCGAGCGACACCGCCGTTCGCACCTCCAGCACCGTCGCTCGGCCGCGCACCTCGGAGTCCTCCGACGAACCCGGCATCCAGGACGCCGGCGTCGAGACGATCGTGCACGTGCTGCGCCACGGCGAGGTGCACAACCCGAAGGGCATTCTGTACGGCAGGCTGCCCGGCTTCAGTCTTTCGGTGACCGGACGCGCGCAGGCCGGTGCGGTCGGGCGGGCGCTGTCGGATCACGACATCACGCTGGTGATCGCCTCCCCGCTGCAGCGTGCGCAGGAGACCGCCGAACCGATCGCCGCGCAGCACGGCCTGATCGTGCGGACCGACGAGAATCTCATCGAGGCAGGCAATACCTTCGAGGGCCTGCGGGTGTCGGTAGGTGACGGCGCACTGCGCAAGCCGAGGCACTGGTGGAAGCTGCGCGATCCCTTCACCCCGTCGTGGGGCGAGCCGTACCTGCAGATCGCGCACCGCATGCTGGCCGCGGTGAACAAGGCGCGGGTCGAGGCGGCCGGGCACGAGGCGGTGCTGGTGTCGCATCAGCTGCCGGTGTGGACGCTGCGCCGATTCCTACAGGGACAGCGCCTCTGGCACGACCCGCGCAACCGGCAGTGCTCGCTCGCTTCACTGACTTCGCTTGTCTACCAAGGCGATACGCTCGTCGACATCGTCTACTCCGAGCCCGCGGGCGGTTCGGATCCGTCGGTGCACGGCGCATGAGATCGTCCACCGCGTTCTCCCGGCCACTGGTCCGGCGCCTGGCGCCGGTCCTGCTCGCGTGCGTGTGCCTCGTCGCCGCGCTCGCGGGTTGCTCCACCGGGAAGGACGCGGTGGCCTCCGGCGGCACCTTCGAATTCGTTTCTCCGGGCGGCAAGACCGATATCGTTTACGACCCGCCCGCCTCCCGCGGCACCATCGGCAAGCTGTCCGGACCTGACCTGATGACCGCGGGCAAGACCACCTCGGTGGACGATTTCGCGGGCAAGGTGGTCGTGCTCAATCTGTGGGGCCAGTGGTGCGGGCCGTGCCGTGCCGAAGCCCCGGCTTTGGAAAAGGCTTACGCGGCGACCAAGGACAAGGGCGTCGCTTTCCTGGGCATCAATGTCCGTGACCCGCAGCAGGACAAGGCTCAGGACTTCGTGGTCGACAACAAGATCGGCTACCCGTCCATCTACGACCCGTCCATGCGCACCCTGCTCGCCCTGGGCGGTAACTTCCCGACCAGCGTGATTCCCACAACCCTGATCTTGGACCGCCACCACCGCGTGGCCGCCGTGTTCCTCCGCTCCCTGCTGGCCGAGGACCTCCAACCCGTAATCGAACGTATCGCCGCAGAGGATTCTCAGTGAACCGCACCCGTAGCCCGCGCGCTTGTCGCCCGCGGCAGGCCGCTCGACTCATCCGTGGGACATGGACGGTGGACGATCGGTGGGCGGGCGTCGCCTCGGTACCTCGAAGCGCCGCAGCCGCCTCGATGATGGACGTCAACTGGGCCGATGCGTCCGATACGGAGCGGCAAGTGCCGCTGCGTCGTGACGCGGAGCAGGCCGAGGAGTCGCAGTCGTGAACCGCGATCGTCGGATTCGCGGCCAGCGGGCCTGTCGTCCGCGGCAGGCCGCTCGACTCGTCCGCGGCACCTGGCGGGTCGATGACCGCTGGGCCGGTGTCGCGGTCGTACCCCGCAGTGCCGCGGCGGAATCGATGATGGATGTCGCGCGCGACGATGCGCCCGCGGTGTCCGCCGGACCGGCTCCCGAGCAAACGTCGGCCGGTGACCGGGAGTACGCGTGACAGTGCTCGCCGGAGTGGGGGAGTCCTTCCAGCAGACGGCGGCCACCGGGCCGTTGCTGCTGGCATTGGGTGCCTGCATGCTGGCGGGTCTGGTGTCGTTCGCATCGCCCTGTGTGGTGCCGCTGGTACCGGGCTATCTGTCGTATCTCGCCGGACTCGTCGGCGCGGAAGCGCCCCCGGCTACCGCTGCCGAAGCCAAAGGCCGTGGGGCGAGGGCTGGTTCGGTCGCTATCGAAGATCGGGTCGAGGCGCCGAAGCGGGTGGCGGGCCGCGGCCGGATGCGGGTGGCCGGTGCGGCCGGGCTGTTCGTGGCCGGGTTCACCGTGGTGTTCGTGCTCGCGACGGCCACGGTGTTCGGCGTGATCCAGACCCTCAACGTGAATCGTGAACTGCTGCAACGGATCGGCGGTGTCGTCACCATTCTTATGGGTCTGGTGTTCATCGGCCTGGTGCCCACGCTGCAGCGCGATACCCGGATGGAGCCACGCAGGCTGACCAGCATCGCGGGCGCTCCGTTGCTGGGCGCGGTGTTCGCGCTCGGCTGGACGCCGTGCCTCGGACCCACCCTGTCCGGGGTGATGGCGGTGTCCGCGGGCACCGACGGAACCACGGCGGTGCGCGGTGTGGCGCTCATCATTGCCTACTGCCTCGGCCTCGGCCTGCCGTTCGTGATCCTGGCCTTCGGTTCGACCAGCGCGTTGCGCGGCGTCGGCTGGTTGCGCCGCAATTCCCGCACCATCCAGATCATCGGGGGGATCCTGCTCGTCGCGGTCGGCATCGCGCTGGTCACCGGGGCGTGGGACCAGTTCGTCGCCTGGGTCCGCGACGCCTTCGTTTCCGAGGTGACGCTACCGATATGACCGTGATCGACAGACCCGAGGCCCCAGTGACCCCGCCGCCCCAGTCGTTGCCGGGCCGGGGGTGGGCGCTCGTGCGCAATACCTGGCGCGGGCTCACCAGCATGCGCACCGCGCTGGTGCTGCTGTTCCTGCTCGCGCTGGCCGCGATCCCCGGCGCGCTGCTGCCGCAGCGCAGTCTCAACGCGCAGAAGGTCGAGCAGTACATCGCCGACCGGCCGACGCTCGGACCGTGGATGGACCGGTTCGAGCTGTTCGACGTGTTCTCCAGCTTCTGGTTCACGGCCGTGTATGTGCTGCTGTTCATTTCGTTGGTCGGCTGCATTCTGCCGCGCGTCTTCGACCACTACCGAGCGCTGCGCACTCCGCCGGTGCGCGCGCCGCGCAATCTGGCCCGGCTGCCGCACCACTACTCCGCGACCGTCGGGCGCGGTGCCGACGAGGTCGTCGACCATGCCCGTAAACAGTTGCGCGGCTGGCGCACCGAGGTTCGCGAAGGCACTGAAGACGGCGAGATCACGCTGTCCGCCGAGAAGGGCTACACCCGCGAGTTCGGCAATCTCGTCTTCCATTTGTCGTTGGTCGGGCTGCTTGTCGCCATCGCGGTCGGCAAGCTGTTCGGCTACGAGGGCAGCGTCATCGTCATCGCCAACAACGGCCCCGGCTTCTGCACCACCTCGCCCGCGGTGTTCGACTCGTTCCGCGCTGGCAATGTCAACGACGGCACCGGCATCGCCCCGGTCTGCGTGCGGGTCAAAGACTTCAAGGCCGATTACCTGCAGAACGGTCAGGCCGAGATGTTCACCTCGAACATCGAATACCAGGCCGGCGCCGACCTACAGACCAACACCTGGCGCAGCACCAAGATCCAGGTGAACCATCCGCTGCGCGTCGCGGGTGACCGGCTCTACCTGCAGGGACACGGGTTCGCGCCGACGTTCACCGTCACCTTCCCGAACGGGCAGACCAGGACCGAGACCATCCAGTGGCGTCCCGACGACGCGCAGACCTTCCTGTCCAGTGGTGTGCTGCGCATCGATCCGCCCGGCGGCATGTACGCCACCGACGAGGAGCGCCGCAAGAACCAGATCGCCATCGAGGGTCTGTTCGCGCCGACCGCTCTGCTGCACGGCAACCTGCTGACCTCCTCGTTCCCGGTGATGAACGATCCGGCCGTCGCGGTGGACGTCTACCGCGGCGACACCGGCCTCGACACCGGCAAGCCGCAGTCGCTGTTCTCGCTGGATACCGAGCAGATCAAGCAGGGACGGCTGACCAAGGAGGCCAGGGCGAACCTGCGTCCCGGCGAGTCGACCACGCTGCCCAATGGCACCAAGGTGACCTTCGACGGCGCACAGCAATTCGTGAATCTGCAGGTGTCGCACGATCCGGCGCAGCAGTGGGTGTTGGTGAGCGCACTGGCAATGATGGCCGGGCTGTTGGTGTCGCTTCTGGTGAAGCGGCGGCGGATTTGGGTGCGGGTCTACCCTGCGGTGGGCGAAGCCGGTACCGTTGACCAACGACGTACCGTAGTAGAGATGGGCGGGCTCGCCAGGACCGATCAGGCCGGCTGGGGCGGCGAGTTCGACAAGCTGCGCGGGCGCCTGCTGGACCAGCAATCCGAAACCACGGGAGAGTGACCATGCCGATCGACGAGAACATCGCGCACTACAGCGATCTCGCCTTCAAGTCGGCGATCGTCGTGTACGCGCTGGTGCTTGTGCTGCTGATCGTGCAGTACGCGTCGACACGGACGCAGAAGGTCGTCCAGCCCGAACGCGAGTTGGTGACCGTCGGCGGTGGCTCCGATCGCCCCGCGGGGCCAGGCCGGATCGAAACGCCGCAGGCCAAGCCGCTCGCGGAGCGCGCAGGCAATATGGCCTTCTCCGTGCTCGTCGTCGCCATTGTCCTGCACGTGGCCTCGATCGTGTTGCGCGGCTTCGCAACCCACCGCTTCCCACTCGGCAATATGTACGAGTTCGTCACCATGGCGACCGCCGCGGCGGCCGTGGTCGGCATGACCTTCCTGCGCGAGCAGCGCTACCGGTCGATGTGGGTGTTCCTGCTCGTCCCGATCCTGATCCTGATGTTCGTGGCCGGCACCCTCCTCTACGCCGACGCCGCACCCGTTGTGCCCGCGCTGAAGTCGTTCTGGCTGCCCATCCACGTCACCATCGTCAGCATCGGCAGCGGCGTCTTCCTGGTCTCCGGCATCGCCAGCCTGCTGTTCCTGTACCGCCTGCGCCAGCCCGAGGGCCAAGAGTCCGACAACATCCTCGGCACCATCGCCCGCCGCCTCCCCGACGCCCGCACCCTGGACCGCCTGGCCTACAAAACCACCATCATCGGCTTCCCCCTCTTCGGCGCAGGCGTCATCCTCGGCGCCATCTGGGCCGAAGCCGCCTGGGGCCGCTTCTGGGGCTGGGACCCCAAAGAAACCTGCTCCTTCATCGCCTGGGTCCTTTACGCGGCATACCTCCACGCCCGCGCCACTGCGGGCTGGCGCGACATGAAAGCCGCCTGGATCAATGTCGCGGGCTTCGTCGCGATGCTGTTCAACCTATTCATCATCAACATCGTGATCAGCGGTCTGCACTCGTACGCGGGCCTGAACTGACCGGATCAAGAGTGCTCTGACCTGCATACCGGGTCCGACAACGCCTTGAACATCACCGCCATCTCGAAGGCGGCATCGGCGGTCAACGGTTCCCGGGTCATGGAGTGACCTCGCATGATGGCACGGTCACGGCCGTGATCACCAACTACAGCTTAGGCACTTATCGATATTGACAACTATCGAATTAATGAGTAAACGAACATCCCATGAACTTCGGATCGGCCGGTTGCCTGTCAGGTGCGGCTTATGACCGGTTAGTCGGGCACACTCAGGGTGAGCTGGCGTTCGTGGAAGTCGAAATGCAGACCCGGATGCCGGTAGATGCCTCGAGCGTCATGTACTCGTGGAAGAACGGGTCCCATCGGGTCGGGTAGTGCATGCCCCGACCGAAATCGATCTCGCGCTCGCGATCCAACTTGCGTGGCAAATCGGCGAGCACACGGTCGAACTCGGCCCCCATCCGGCGACGATTGAATACGCGAGCGGCTAGGCAGGAACCCGTAGTAGTTGATCACATCGAAGGGTTTCGTCACGGAATTGAGCATTCGAGCGAATCCGACCGCGACAGGTTCCGGGAGTAGGCCGAAATCCGGACCAGGACCAAGAGCTTCTGCACGATCATGTAGCCGAACACCATGGAACAGCAACTATTCGTTGGTCCATCGCGTGCCCTTCGACGGCCGGTCGAGGTCGTCGTGGGTAGCGGCATCCAGAAGCTGGTGTAACCGCTGTCCGGCCCGGCCGAACTCGCGCGAGGTCGCTTCTCTGTCGACGATTTCGTTGGCTGCCATGACCGCCTCCCAAACGTCCGGCGCGTCATCTCCGCCGCGACTCGGAGGTTGTCCTCTCATTCTCCTCCGCGCCATCGCACCAGCAAAGACCGGAATAGCCGCATGCCATGGGTGACCGCGGCGACTCAACGGCGAGCGGATCGGGACGAGGTCAGCAGCAACAGGCTCCCGAGGCCACCTTCTCCGGATCTGAGACTGATGCATCAGCTGTCGCGGTCTGGCAGGTGCAACCATGCGTCGGGTCGGCAGCCGGCAATGCCGGTGTGGTGCTGAATGTTTCGCTATCGGCAAGAACCGTGTACACCTCCCACCGTTCACCCGCCGGTCCGCTCACCCACACCTTGTCCTGCGTGGCAAAGCAACAGGTCGTGCCGATCTCCTCGTCGGTGAACAGTCCCGCATCGGTGAAGCGGGCGATCTCGGCGCGCACCTTCTCGCTCGATTCCACCTCGACGCCGAGATGGTTGATGGTCCCACCATGACCGGGGTTCTCCAGCAGCACCAACTTCAACGGCGGCTCGGCGACCGCGAAATTCGCATACCCCGGCTTCCGCTTCGCCGGTTCGGTACCGAACAGCGTCGAGTAGAACGCGACCGCCGTATCGAGGTTATCAACGTTGAGCGCGAGTTGGACACGAGACATGGGAACCACCACCTGTGAGACATTTATCGAATAGCTTACGAACTTCAGCTTCACGACCTTTTCGGCATATGTCAAGATCCTATGCTGAGTCGGAGCCTACGGAGAGAAGTCGCCCACATATTGAGCCTTGGGCATGAGTTGCTACCGCCAGGCTGTTACCGCCAGGCGTTGATTCATGGCCCTGACCCGGAAGTTGAGCGTGCAGGGCGTGCAGCAGAGCGAGAAAGGGAAGCACGCGGCATAGCGCGCGAAACCTAGCGAACCTGGGAGGGGTCGACCCGACTGATGATGCATCGGTCGCACCGCTTCACCTGCGCTCGGCACGGGTGAGAGGATAGATTGGCTGGTAGAGCCATCAAGTCCTGGTTAAGCCCGCAGGTCAGCGGTGATCGGCGCGGCCCGTGCTTACAGTCGGGCGACACAAACCACGAATTGGCGTTGTTTGTAGACGATTCCGCGGTTGCTCGTGGAACAGGTATTGACGTTGGTGGTGTGCTGTTTGACCTCCACCACCTTGACTCCGTTGGGGGTGCCTCGGGTGGTGCAGTCGATGCGCTTCGGGTCGTTGGGGATGAGTTCCATGCAGCCGCCTATTACCCAGTCGATGTCCAGGCAGAGCGCGGACTGGTCGGTTCCCCAGGTGTGGTCGGCATCGGTCGGGCACTGGCCGTTCGGTGGCGCCTTGTCGATGATTTTGTAGTTGGAACCCGTACTGCCGCAGGTGGTCTTGCCGATCGCGGTGTTGTCGCCGGTACCGCTGAGTGTCACGCAGTCGCCGACGTTCAGCTGGAGCCGGATGATCTCCTTGCCGACCGTGCCACGCGCACCGGCGGTGGTGACGGGTGGCGCCTCGGTGGTAGGTGGCACCTCGGTGATGGGCTGGGGCTCGTCGGTTATCGACGGTGGCATCGATGTGGTTGCGGCGCTGGCAGTCTCGTCGGCCTGCGACCGTTTTTTGACGTTGGTCTCGGGTCCGTTCATCGACAGCGCGTACGCGGCCACGAGGGTAGCCGATATCGCGGCCACAGCCATGAAGGCTGTCAAAACGATACCGGCACGAATGCGTTGGCGCGACACGTGACGTCCTCCAGAGCTGTTGCGCTTCGAACTCGCCTCCCACCGAGGTTCGAGGTCTGAAACTTACAATTTGAAGATCACGTCATGCTTACACATGCTGTGCCGCGCGTCGAGTCGTTGTCCGGCACCCTCCATTTGATGCGATGTCAGTATCCTCGTCTCGGCCGGTTCCGGTTCGTATGACCAGGTCACAATCAGGCAACAATAGACGGCAGGAGGTGTGCCAATTGCCATGGCGGGCAACAAGCTACAGGTTGCTGTACACGTCATCCGGCTGCCCGAGCCGGACGGCTCGTGAGAAGGAAATCCTGAATGAAGTTCGGCACGTTCGCCGCCACCGCCGTCCTGGCTGTCGCCGCGTTGGGAATCACGGCGGGAACTGTCAGTGCGGAGCCGACGGCAGTCGTCCGGGAGGTTTCGACCTCAGGCATCGAGCAGGGAGTCGGCTACCGCACTGCGCTGCCCGACTCCACCGGGGCGATCACCACCGCGGTCGAGGGCGGCAAGTTCGAGCTCGCCAACGACGGCACCAAGGTGTCGCTGAAGTCCGACAGCGGCGCCGTCGTCGCCGAGGTGCCGCTGACCTTCGACATCTCCGGAAGTCGAATAGCGGTTGCGCAAGAGATCCGTGACAACGGCCGAACACTCGCTCTCACACCGAAAGTGAGTGCCGCGAACATCGGCGAGATGCAGCCCGTCAACTCAATGGCTCGCCTCACCGATGAGATCAACAAGAACGTCGTCGGAGTGGTCGCCGGAGGCGTGGTCGGCGGGCTGCTCGGGGCGCTGATCGGTCTCGGCATCTTCAGCATCATCACCGGCCCGATCGGTCTGCTGGTCGGTGCGATCGCCGGCGGCTATGTCATGGGCGGGCAGCCGTTCATGGACGCCGTGATGGCGGTCGTGCGGGGCGAGCCCTGATCGATATTCGAGCAACAGCTCGGTGACATGGCGTACATCACGGTTGAAGTGGCGTGAGTTCGCGGCGGACAGGTAGGCGTATCCAGTCGACGGCACTCGGTGTGCGGGTGGATACGCCTACCGGCGCAACGGCATATTTGTCTGTCGAGTCGGTGGATGTATCCCTGGCAAGTCGGTGCGTTTCGCGCCGATGTCCCTGAGGAGGCGGACTCATGAATTCCGACCGCTTCACCTACGTGCCGCCCACCGCTATCGATGCGGATGGCAGGCTGGTCGCCCAGCTGACCAACGGCCCGCGGCGTCAACTGGGCTCGCAATGCGGCCGATCTGTCCGTCGAGGCGCAGCAGTACCTCGTCCTGGTCGCCAACCGGCTTCGGATCGACGAGGGACTGCTGCTGCACGAGGGCGAGCGCTAGCTGGTCATCGTCCAACGGGCCAGGAAGCCGAATCCCAGCTCGACAGCGGTTCCGAAGCTGGAACACCGAGACTATTGTGTGCGACGATCGGCCCGTGAACGGGTGGGGAGACGAGACGTTGCCGTGGCCGCCGGAGTGGCAGCGGTCCAAGCGGCGGGAGCGGCGCTATTACGCCAAGGGGGGCGGCCGGGATACGGGTCGTCGACGTGGAGGTCGATGGATTCCGCGAGCCCGGTCTGCTGCTGCCGGTGCGGACCGCGGCCCGTTGGCAGGGTTTCCTCTTTGCGCTCCTGGGTGTGTTCTTCCTCGGCATTGCCGTGACGCTCGCGGTGTTAGCCGTCGCCGACCAGAAATGGATCGACCTCGTCGGGGTGCTGGTGCTCGGCGTCCCAGGAGCCTTTTTCCTGTGGGCAGGCATCGGCGTGATGGCAAGACTGCCGATTCGGGGCTGCGCCTGACCCCGAACAGGGTGGTGTACCAAGCCGACGGGCGGCGCACCACGGCCCGACTGATGCGATCCGCCGAGGTAATAACCATCCCCGACAAAAACCTGATGGTGAATCCGCTACTGGCCTATCGGATCGTCAGCTACTACCTGGAGAATCTGACCGAACGGATAAACATCACCAGCGCCGCGGTCGGCGGCCGTGAGTGGTGATCCGGTCAGCGGTCGGTGGAACCCGAGTCGCCGTCGCGGTGCTGGCGGGATAGCCGCCAGAGGAATTCGGGGTCGTCGTCGGGACCCTTGATGTGCTTGCGCTGTGGTGAGATGTGCTTGCGCTGTGGTGAACGCGTGGATGGGGTGGTCGGACCGGCCGACTTCTCCGGGCCGAACGCCTTCCAGCACAACACCGCGACTGCCACAACTGCGATAAGTGCCAACAGGTACGTCACGTCGCTCACCTCCTGGTACCGAGGGTAGCCGCGTACGGAGCCTTCGGACACCAGAGACACGAAATTGGGAGAACAGGACATGCACGGGCCCTAGACAGCGGGCCCGCGCGGCCTGCGGAAACCATGAAGCTCAACGAGCACAAACTTTGGAGCTCAGCGAGCAGTGGCTTCGGTCGTCAGCGACTGCAGCAACTGCAGAACCTCGGACTCACGAAACCTGCGGTGTCCACCCGGTGTGCGCAGTGACCCCAGCCGCCCGGCGTGCGCCCAGCGGGTGACGGTCTTCGGATCGACGTGGAACATTGCGGCCACTTGGCCTGGTGTCAGCAGGGTGTCCTGGCCGCCGACGGTGATCGCAGTCATAGCAAACCTCTCCGTTCTCGACAGTTCCCTCATCAGTGGCGCCATCGTTGCACTGCGACCCCTACGTAGTCGAACCACCTACAGTTGGTAAAGGGGAAGTAATAGACAAAACGGATACGCGTGCGGCCTCGCTCGAGAGGTGTCGCGGTAGCCGGCAGGCAGCGTCGCATAGGCTGATCAGCGTGAGTGACGCAACTCCACCGGAAGGTGCATCAGGACAGCAAACCGCGGGCGCAGGCCGACGGCTGGCCCGCAATCTGGGTTTCTACACCCTCGCCAGGCTGGGTCTGGTCGTCGTCCTCACGGTGGTGATCATCGTGATCGCCCGGCTGGTGTCGGTGGACATTCCGATGGTGGTCGCCGCGCTGTTCGCGCTGCTCATCGCGATGCCGCTGTCGTTGACGCTATTCAAGAAGCTGCGCGCGCGGGTCAACGAGGACATCGCGGTGGTGGACGAGAAGCGCCGCCAGGACAAGGCGCAGCTGCGGGCTAGATTGCGTGGTGAGACCCCGGGCGATGACCGCGGGGCCTCAGCGTGAGGCACTGCGATCGCAGCACCCCGCGCGACTGGGTGGACAACGCGGTCCGGCTGATCGACGCCGACACCCAGCGCAGCGCCGACACGCATCTGCTCCGCTACCCGCTGCCGGCCGAGTGGAACGTCCAGCTGTATCTGAAGGACGAATCCACCCACATCACCGGCAGTCTCAAGCATCGGCTCGCCAGATCCCTTTTCCTGTACGCGATTTGCAACGCCTGGGTCACCGAGGGCACCACGGTGGTGGAGGCTTCGTCGGGCTCGACCGCGGTCAGCGAGGCGTACTTCGCGAAGCTGCTCGGCCTGGATTTCGTCGCCGTGATGCCCGCCGGCACTTCGCCGCAGAAGATCGCGCTCATCGAAGCGCAGGGCGGCCGTTGCCATTTCGTGCAGCGACCCCCGGATATGTACACAGAGGCGGCTCGGCTGGCTGCCGAATGCGGCGGCCACTACATGGACCAGTTCACCCACGCCGAGCGGGCGACCGACTGGCGCGGCAACAACAACATCGCCGAATCCATCTTCGACCAAATGGCTTTGGAGACCTGCCCGGTGCCGGAATGGATCGTCGTCGGTGCGGGCACCGGCGGCACCAGCGCCACCATCGGCCGCTACATCCGCTACCGCAGGCACGCGACTAAGCTAGCGGTGGTCGATCCGGAGAACTCAGCCTTCTATGGCGGCTACGAGACCGCCGACTCCGGCTATGAGACCGGAATGTCTTCGCGCATCGAGGGAATCGGCCGTCCGCGGGTCGAGCCGTCGTTCGTCGGCCAGGTCGTCGACCGGATGATCGAGGTCCCCGATGCGGGTTCCATCGCCGCCGCGCGCCATGCGAGCGCCGTAATCGGCCGCCGCGTAGGCGGTTCCACCGGCACCAACCTGTGGGGCGCGTTCGCCCTCATCGCCGAAATGATCGCGGCAGGCCGCACCGGCAGTGTGGTGACGTTGCTCTGCGACGGCGGAGATCGTTATGCCGGAACGTATTTCAACGACGAGTGGGTCGCGGCCCAAGGTATAAGCCTGGTCGAGCCTGCCGCGATCCTGGACAAGTTCCACGGCACCGGCACCTGGGCCGGATAGCACCCTTCGCCTCGAATCCCCGTCATCCTGGTCTGGCTCCGGGATCCAGGTGTAGCGCCCGGGTCCGGAGCGTTCGCCGGAACGACGGGGTTCGCTTTCTCTCGCAGTGAAAAGCGGCTCTTGCGCGCCTGTCGTCGTCAATTTTTATTGACAACTCCGACGACGTCAATCAAAATTGACGACATGACAGAGGCAACCACATTGGCGGCCGCCGCAGGCAGCCCCGACCCCAAGGTCGGGCTGCGCGCGGTGCTCGCACTGCGTCGGCTGCTCGAACGCCTGGAAGCGATTCAAGTGACCAATGCCCGCGAACAGGGCTGGTCATGGCAGGCGATCGCGGAGGCGCTCGAGGTCAGCAAGCAGGCAGTCCACCACAAATACAGTCGGAGAGGCGGGAACCGCTGATGTTCGAACGATTCAGCAAGTCAGCGAGAACGGCGATCGTCATCGCTCAGGAAGACGCGCGGGAACTGCACTCGCCGAATATCGAGATAGAGCATGTCCTGCTCGGCTTGCTCTCGCAGAGCGAGCCGGAGTTGAAAACGCTGCTGTCCGACGCAGGCATCACCTACGAGAGCGTGCTGAAGAAGCTGGGTCAGCAGGGCAAGAGCGAGCCGCTCGGCGAGGAGGACGCCGAGGCATTGCGCTCGATCGGCATCGACCTCGACGCGGTACGGGAGAGCCTGGAGGCCACCTTCGGCGAAGACGCGCTGGAGCGCGCGGTGCCGGGGCCGTTCGGCTGGAGGCGCGGCGGCGGCAACTCCGGTCACATCCCGTTCGCCACGGACGCGAAGAAGATGATCGAGTTGTCCCTGCGGGAAGCGCTCGCGCGCAAGGACAAGACCATCGAGTCGGCGCACCTGCTGCTCGGCATTCTGCGCGCGCCCAATCAGACCATCACCCGCATCTTCGGTGGTTCGGAAGCCATCCACGATCTCCGGCCCAAGGTGCACGCCCTGCTCGACCGTGCGGCGTGAGCGAGCGGGTATGTGCACTCCACTCGGATTGGGTTTTGGGGCAGCACATGTCCGCCCGTCGGGCCTAGCATGGCCCCATGCAGCTTCTCATTCGGTTGATCATCAACGGGGTGGCCATCTGGCTCGCCGCCGCCTGGGTCGACAAGATCGACATCATCAGTCCCGACGACAAGGGCACCGGCGGCAAGATCCTGACCGTGCTAGCCATCGCCGCGGTGTTCACCGTGGTGAACGCGCTGGTCAAGCCGATTGTGAAGTTCCTGTCGCTGCCGCTGGTCATCGTCACCCTCGGCCTGTTCCTGCTGGTGATCAACGCGCTGATGCTGTGGCTCACCGCGAAGATCACCGAGACCACCGCCTACGGCCTGCGGGTCGAAGGCTTCTGGGCGGCGGTATTCGGCGGCATCATCGTCTCGCTGGTCAACTGGGTGCTGGGAGTGCTGGTCCCGGACGGCGACGACTAGCTGGCAATCCCCAGCGCGAGGGCGGTCACCGCAGACCACACGAGCAGGGCTAGGCCCGAATCGCGCAGGGCCGGAATGAGTTCCAGGCCGCCCCTACCGGAACGGACCGGGGCGTTGGCCCGGACCGCGAGCGGCACGGCGAGCAGACCGACCAGCGCCCACGGGGTCCGGGCTACCAGAATCACGGTGGCGACGAATGGAATCGCCAACATGGCCAGGTGCAGAGTGCGGGTGCGCGGATCGCCGAGTTTCACTGCGAGCGTGACCTTTCCGGACTCGGTATCGGTCGGGATGTCGCGCAGGTTGTTGGCGACCAGCACCGCGCTGGAGAACGCGCCGACCGCGCAGGCGAGCACCACACCGGCCCAGTCGATCCGTTCGGCCTGCACGAACTCGGTGCCGAGGACCCCGATCAGACCGAAGAACACGAACACCGCGATCTCGCCGAATCCGCTGTAGCCGTAGGGCTTACTGCCGCCGGTGTAGAACCAGGCGCCCGCCAGGCAGGCCGCGCCGATCAGAATCAACCACCACGCGGTCAGCACCACCAGCACCAGACCGAACACTGCGCCGATGGCCAGGCTGAGGATCGCCGCGTTCTTGACCGCCGCCGCCGAGGCCAGCTTCGAGCCGACCAGCCGCAGCGGCCCGACCCGCTCGTCGTCGGTGCCGCGGATGCCATCGGAGTAGTCGTTGGCGTAATTCACGCCGATAATCAGCGCGAGCGAAACCAGCAGCGCCAGAACCGCTTTCCACCACACCGCGCCATCGATGGACGCCGCGGCGCCGGTTCCGGCCAGCACCGGGGCGATCGCATTCGGCAGGGTGCGGGGCCGTGCGCCCTCGATCCATTGCGCTGCAGTAGCCATCCCCGCAGCCTAATGGGCGTGGAGCGTTCAGTCTGCCTGGGCTTCGGCGACCGCCTTCAACCGCGCGAGCCCCTTCTCGAAGTTCGTGCCGATCATCTTGTCCATCGGGATCACCTTGCTGACCAGACCCATCAAGGTCGGCCGCTGACCGGTCATCCGCCACACCACCTCGGTGCCGCCCTCGACCGGGTTCAGCGCGAAGGTGGTCTGGTTGGTGGCCCGGAATGGTTTCTCGAAGGCGAGGCGGATGTCGATTTCGCGATCGTCGCTGGAGGTGATCTCCATGGTGCCGCGACCGGCCTTGCGATTGCCATCCCAGGTATAGTGCGCGCCCACACCGGACTCCGGCCCGGTATACGCCCGCTGCAACTGCGGATCGACATCCTCCCACGGCGACCACTTCGTCCACTCGTGGAAATTATCGATCAGCCCATGAATACGCGACGGCTCGGCCGTGAGCACGGCCTGCCGAACTACTTCGAACTCAGCCATGCGTTCAGCCTAGACGGGTGACCAGCCGGAATGGGGCGAAAAACCATGACGACCCGGTCGGCATCGCTCGCATACGATGACCACGGAATGTATCCCGATCAGAGCGCCCCGAACGGCCTGAGCCAAACCCTGACAACGCCCGCAGGCGAATCGGTCGTCGTGGCCCTGCTGGGCGAAATCGCGTTACGCCGAAACGGTGCGCTGGCGGCGCTGCCTGGCGCCAGAGCGCGGCTGCTGGTCGCTGCCTTGGCACTGCGACCCGGCCGTAGCCGCAGTGCCCAGGCGCTCATCGATGATGTGTGGGGCGAGCAACCGCCGCGGGCGCCGATGAATGCGCTACATACCCAGGTGTCGCGGTTGCGGTCCGCGCTGCCGGAGGGTGCGCTGGAGATCGGCCCTGCGGGCTACCGCCTGCTGTTGCGCGCCGATCAGGTCGATTTGACCCTGGCCGATGACCTGGTGCGCGCGGCGCGCGGGTGCGCAGCCGATGGTGACCATTCCGGTTGTCTCGATGCGGTGGCTCGGGCCCGATCCCTGTGGCGTGGGGAGCCCGGCGCCGATCTGCCCGCGGGCGAAGTGGCCGACGAGCTACGCACGGTGTCCGCGCAACGGGTGGCAGAGCTCGAGGCTATTGAGGTCACGGCGCGGGTCGCGGCCGGTGACCTGGAAGGCGGGGTGACGATCACCCGCCGGACCGCCGTCGTCAACCCTCTGGACGAGGCCGTCCATGCCACGCTGATGCGGCTGCTTGCTGCGGCAGGCAGGCCGAACGAAGCTTTGGATGTGTTCGCGTCGTTCCGGGGGCGGCTGGTCGAACAACTCGGCACCGATCCGGGTCCGGCGCTGGTCGAACTGAATACCGCGATCTTGCGCGGCGATCCGATCCCGGGCTTCGCGCCGCGCTCGGATGGGCACGCATCGCGGTCGGATGGGCAAGTGCCGGTGCGCGATTCGGCGTCGCAGCCGGATTCGACGGCTGCGCAACCGCGGAATTCGGCTGCGCGGCTATCGGGTTCGGCGGCCTCGACCTCGGGCGTCATGTCGGCCCTCGGGCTGCGCGCGGCGCCCAATGCCCTGCTCGGCCGGGCCGCCGACCTGGACGCTCTGGAGGAATCGCTGTACCGGTCCCGGGTGACCACGGTGCTCGGCCCCGGTGGCACCGGAAAGACGAGGGTGGCAAACGAACTGGGCGTCCGTGCCGCGCGCGGCGTGTCGGTCGCGCTGGTGGAATTGGCCTCGGTCCGGACCGAGGCAAGCGCGGACGCCGATCCGCGATCCGATGTCGAGGCCGCGATCAGCGCGACACTCGGGTTGGGTGAGATCGTCCGTGAGCCCGGCCATCTTCGCGGGCGTCCGATCGATGAGGGCCGGCGACTTCGGGAAGCGCTCGCGGCCCGTCCGATGCTGCTGATCCTGGACAACTGCGAGCACCTGGTCGATGCGGTCGCCGAGGTGGTCGCCGACCTGGTCGGCAGCTGCGACCAGCTCACCGTGCTCACCACCAGCCGGGCGCCGCTGGAGATCACGGCCGAGACGGTATACCCGTTGGCGCCCTTGGCTATCGACGCGGCAGGCTCGCCCGCCACCGACCTGTTCGTGGCCAGGGCGCGCGCGGTTCGTCCCACGGTGCGACTGGATCCGGAGGTAGTGGCCCGGCTGTGCGGCACGCTGGATGGTTTGCCGCTGGCTATCGAACTCGCCGCCGCACGGGTGCGCACGATGAGCGTGGAAGAGATCGAAGCCCGCCTCGAGCATCGGTTCGCGTTGCTGCGCAGCGGAGATCGCTCGTCACCGGAACGACATCGCACCCTGCACGCGGTGATCGCGTGGAGCTGGAATCTGCTCGACGCACCGCAGCAGGTTGCCCTGCGCCGAATGTGCCGGTTCCCGGCCGGATTCACGCTCGCGGCGGCCGAAGTGGTGGCCGCGGGCCCGGAAGTAGACGATGTGGCCGAGGCGGTGGCCGGCCTGGTGGGTCAGTCGCTGCTCACCGTGCTGGAGGACGAGGGCGGCAGCATCGGTATGCGCTATCGGATGCTGGAGACGGTCCGCGAATTCGGCGAGGAGCAGCTCGTGCTGACCGGGTCGGCGGCGGCGGGCGTGCCGGGCGCCGTCGACGAGGGTCCGCTGGTGATGAATCGAATGTCGCGCTGGGCGGGCGATTTCTCGGTCGCCGCCGGGCCGCGGTACCGGGCGGGCGAGCAGGTGGCCACGGTGCTGTCGGTGGCCGCGGATCTGGACAACCTGGTCGCGGTGCTCCGATACGCACTCGAATGCCGGGACGCACGCACCGTGTATCGGGTCTTCCCGGTGATCGGAACGCTGTGGGTGATGCGCGGTGCGCACATGGAGCTGATCGGTTGGGCGCGCCGGATTCTCGCGCTGCCTCCCGAACCGCAGCCTGCGCACGGCATCGTCGCCGATCTGCAAATGCTCGCGCATATGCTGGCGGGCTTGCATATGGCTTTTCTGGGCACCGAACTGCGGCTGGTGGCCACGGCGCGAGCGCGGGTCCGTCGATTGCTCGGCACCGGTACCGATTTCAATCCGGGAATTCGATATCTCGGCCAGCTGATGTGCAGCGATTCCTCGGGTAAGAAGGTGGCCCGGCTGCTTGCCGACGGTGCGCGGTCGAAGGATCCCGACGTTCGTGGTGCGGCCCTGGTGATGCGCGCGAATGTCCGGGAGAACGCGGGACAGGTCTATAGCTCCACCCGGGATGGGCTGGGCGCCTTGCGAATTATGGAGCGAACCGATATCTGGGGCACGGCGATGACGTGCCAGCATCTCGGACAACTCGCCGGGCAGACCGCGCGCTACGCCGACTCGGTGGACTATTACCGCAGGTCCGTCGACCTGTTGCGGCAGCTGCATGCTTATGACGAAGCGGTCGAGATTCGCAGCAGTCTCGCGGTGTCGCTGGTCGGAATGGGCCTGCTCGACCAGGCACGGCGGGAATTGGCGTTCGCCCTCGGGTCGCCGGATGGCGAGCTGGCGCACGGCTCGCCGATCGACGACCCGGCGGTGCGACGCAACCATCGCCTCGCGGCCGTGGTCGGTGGGATCGCTGAACTTGAACTCGCCGAGGGCGATATCGACGCCGGCCTGCGGCATTACGCCAGGGCGCTCGACCTGTCCGGCTGGCTGGATGACGACAGCGCACCCGGGCCCGGCGCGCTGATGCTGGCGAGCGCGGCGATGGACGCACACGTGCTGTACGGGCGGGTGGCGTCGGCGGAACCGATCGCGCGTGAGTTGGCGGGCAATGCGGTGGGTCGACTCGGCCAGTTCTTCGATCTGCCGCAAATCGGTGCGGTCGCGTGTGCGCTCGGGTCCTACCAGCTCGCCATCGGCCAGCGCGTGGACATCGGGTTGGAACTGCTCGCCTCGGCCGCGAAAGTCGGTGCCCGGCAGGACCAACCCTCGGCGAACTGGAGTCTGCACATCCGGCTGCATCGGGCGTCGGTCGGGGACGAACGGATGGACGAGGCGATTCGTCGGGCGGCGGGACTGCGCCGCACGGAAGCCGCAGAGCGGGTCATGCAGCTCCTGCGTGAATTGGCGGGCAGCACAGACGAATAAGCATGTCGCCCGGGCGAACCCTGCTGATATGCCGAATGTCGCGCTGGGTGACTCCAGGTCTCCCACCGCGACATTCGTATCGAGGACCTACAGCGGTCATGCCCTGCGCATGTACGCCTTGATGCTCAGCGGGGCGAAGATCGCGATCACGACCACGGAGCCGAGCAGGGACCAGGCCAGATCGCTGCCGTAGACATTGCCGTTCATCAGAGCCCGTGCCGCGTTCACCATGTAGTACACGGGGTTCGCGTGATTGATCGCCTGCATCCAGCCCGGCATGGTGCCGACCTGAGCGAAGGCGCCGGACATGAAGGTGAGCGGGAACATCACCATCATCGAAATGCCCTGCACGCCAGCGGCGCTCTTGCCGGTGACGCCGACCAGCGCCCAGATCCAGCTGACCGCGAACGAGCAGACCACGATGACCAGACCGGCGACCACGACGCCGACCACGCCGCCCTCGGGCCGGTAGCCGATGCACAGGCCGACAATGATGGTCAGGGTGGTCGCCAGCGCGTAGCGCACCATGTCCGCGATCAACGCGCCGGCCAGTGCCGAAATGCGGGCGATGGGAAGGGATTTGAACCGGTCGAAGACGCCCTTGTCCATATCCTCACGCAACTGGGTGCCGGTCACGACCGATGTCAGGATGACGGTCTGCACCAGGATGCCGGGAACCAGGATCGGCAGATAGTTCGACACGCTGCCGCCGATGGCGCCGCCGAAGATGTAGGCGAACAGCGCGGTGAACAGGATCGGCTGAATCGTCACATCGAACAGCTGCTCGGGATTGTGCTTGATCTTCAGGATGCCGCGGTAGGCCATGGTCAACGAGGTCGACACGGTCTGGCGCAGCGAGATCCGATTGCTGACCTCGGGGATGGATGCGGGCGCGGCGTGGCGTGCCGGGCCGGGGGCGGTGATGGTGGTCATGCCGCGCTCCGTTCGGTGGCGTTGGTGTCGTCTTCGGCCGGGTGGCCGGTGATGGTGAGGAAGACCTCGTCGAGGCTCGGCTTGCTGACGGTGATCTCGTCGACCGCGATCTCCCACTCGCGCAAGCGAATCAGCAGATCTGCGGTCATCCCGGCATCGCGCAGCGGTGCGGTGAGCCTGCCCGCCTCCGGCGTGATCTGGGCTTCGGCGCCGAGGAACTCGCCGACGATGCGGCGGGCGTCCTCGAGCTGGGCCCGATCGACCAGGGACAAGTGCAGTGAGGAGCCGCCGACCGAGGCCTTGAGTTCGTCGGCGGTGCCGTCGGCGATCACCCTGCCGCGGTCGATGACGGCGATCCGGTCGGCCAGCTGATCGGCCTCGTCCAGGTACTGCGTGGTGAGCAGCACCGTGGCGCCCTCGCGGACCAGACGGCGGATGGTCTCCCACATCTGGGCGCGGGTGCGCGGGTCCAGGCCGGTGGTCGGCTCGTCGAGGAACAGCAGCGGGGGCGTCGCGATCAGGCTGGCGGCCAGATCGAGGCGTCGGCGCATGCCGCCGGAGAAGTTCTTCAGCGGCTTGTCGGCCGCCTCGGTGAGGTCGAACTCCGCCAACAGTTCGACGGCCTTGCGGCGGGAGTCGGCTCGGCTCAGGCCGAGCAGGCGGGAGAAGATGATCAGGTTCTCGGTGGCCGAGAGGTCCTCGTCGACCGAGGCGTACTGCCCGGTGACGCCGACCAGCGACCGGACGGCCGTCGGTTCGGCGACGACGTCGCGGCCGAAGATGCGGGCGCTACCGCCGTCCGGACGCAGCAGCGTGGCCAGCATCTTGATGGTCGTGGTCTTGCCTGCCCCGTTCGGTCCGAGCACGCCGTATACCGAGCCCTGCGGAACCGCCAGGCTGACACCGTCGACGGCACGCTGTTCCCCGAACACCTTGACCAGGCGGTCCGCCTCGACGGCGAGCGCTGAAGTGGGTGTGAAAGAAGTCATGCGTAAGACTTTGGTGTTCCGGTCTTGCATGGCCCTTGCATGAGGATGTCGCGCTCGCTTGCAGCGGCATGCCTGCCCGTGCAAGGCGGTGTTCGACGCTTACACCGCCGATCCAGGTCTGTGGACGGCAGCGATGTGCTCAGGTTCGGCGGACACGCCTCTCAGTGCGTCGACTGGGCGAGCAGATGTTCGCGGAGTTTGGCACGGTTCGGCTTGCCTGGACCGATCAGGGGAAGCTCGTCCAGTAGCGCCAGCTCGCGGGGGGCCGCGATGGAGTCCAGTTCGCGCACGACGTGCTCGCGCAGTTCGTCGAGTGTCGGGGTGGCTCCGGCGGTCGGGACGACAACAACGGCGACGCGCTGGCCAAACCGTTCGTCCGGCAGGCCGAGTACCACGCATTCGCTGATCGACGGATGCGTCCCGAGCACCGCCTCCACCACCTGCGGGATCACCAGCAGGCCGCCGGTCGTGATCGCCTCGTCGAGGCGGCCGCTGATGCTGAGCACGCCGTCTTCGAAGGTGCCCGCGTCCTCGGTGCGGAACCAGCCCGGTTCGGCGAATGCGGGATGATCCGGCTGGCCGCGGTAGCCGGCGCTGATCATGGCGCCGCCGAGCAGCACCCGGCCGTCCTCGATGCGCACCTGCGTGCCCTCCAGCGGAACGCCGTCGTAGACGCAACCGCCGCAGGTCTCGCTCATGCCGTAGGTGCGAACGACGTTGATACCGGCGGCTTTCGCGCGTTCATACAGCGGCAGCGAGGTGGCTGCGCCGCCGACGAGCACCGCGTCCAGTTCGGCGAGTGCGGCCGCGGCGGTGGGCGCGTCGAGCGCCTTGACCAATTGGGTCGGCACCAGCGCGGTGTAGCGGCGCGGTCCGCGCATGCTGGAAACGGCGCCGGCCAGTGCTTCGGGTAGGAAGCCACCGGACACGTCCAGCACGGTGGGTTCGGTGCCCGCCTGGATGCTGCGCAGCAGCACCTGGATGCCCGCGATGTGGTGCGTGGGAAGGGCGAGTAGCCAACTGCCCGGCCCGCCGAGTCTGTCGTGTGTGGCGGCGCCGCTGGCCAGCAAGGCGGACGCGCCGAGCATCGCGCCCTTCGGCACGCCGGTGGTGCCCGAGGTGGTCACCACCAGTGCGATGCCGTCTTCGATCGGCTCGCCCGGTGACACGCCGTCACTGAGGCGCTGGGCTTCGCGCCGGTCACTGGTGGGAATCGGCAGCCACGCGGGGCCGTTGCCCTCCAACGCTTCTCGCAAGTGTGGCAGCACATCGCCGACATGGGATCCGGTCGGCATCGGCAACGTCCGCAAAGTTGTACTCACGACGCCGCCTCGCTGACGCTCGGCTCCATCGTTCGTATGGACGCTGTGCCCATGGTTCGTTCGCTGCGCTCTCTCACGACGCCGCCTCGCTGACGCTCGGCTCCATCGTTCGTATGGACGCTGTGCCCATGGTTCGTTCGCTGCGCTCTCTCACGACGCCGCCTCGCTGACGCTCGGCTCCATCGTTCGTATGGACGCTGTGCCCATGGTTCGTTCGCTGCGCTCTCTCACGACGCCGCCTCGCTGACGCTCGGCTCCATCGTTCGTATGGACGCTGCGCCCATGGTTCGTTCGCTGCGCTCCCTCACGACAGCGATCGTGTCATGGCCGCGCCACCGCACGCGGAACGGGTCGGTTGGCTGGGTCGGCGCGCGGCAGGTGCGGTCGCGCCGAAGGAATGGGACTCAGGTACGCCAGGCATCGAGACTGCGATTCACTCGTCGGACGGGTACACAGCGGCGGCGCCCGGGCATCGGTGGTCGGGCGGCCACACGTGCGTTATCGTCCTCGCCGGGCTCGGCATTGGCAACTCGGGCTACCCGCCGCACGCGGCCGGTCGCACCGCGTTCAGTCCGGTGGCCAGCGCGAATCTCGCCGCATAGGGTGTTCGGCGGGCACCTCGACCAGCACGATCGGCACCCCGTCCGGGTCGCGTGTCCACATCTCGATCAGGCCCCACGGTTCGCGCATCGGCGCGCGGTCGATCGGGATTCCCTTCAATGCCAGCTCGGCGGCCGCGGCCGAAACGTCGCGCACTTGTAGCCAGATCGCGCCCGAGAACGACGTGGAATCGCCCGTTCCGCCGTGCGCCGCCACCTCCACCAGAGACTGTCCAGCGAAGAAAACCATGCCGCCCGGATACTCGCGCGCAATGGCCAGTTCGAGTCCGTCCCGATAGAACGCGAGCGTTTCGGCATGGTTTGCCGGGCGCAGGATTATCCGACTACTCAGAATGTCCATTTCAGCCTATTTGTCTGGTTGTCAGAAGTGCCAGGGGTACGGGGTCCAGTCCGGCTTGCGCTTTTCCAAGAAGGCATCGCGGCCCTCCACGGCTTCATCGGTCATGTACGCCATCCGGGTGGCTTCGCCCGCGAACAGCTGCTGGCCGACCAGGCCGTCGTCGAGCAGGTTGAACGCGTATTTCAGCATGCGCTGGGCCTGCGGGGATTTGGCGTTGATGTCCGCGGTCCATTCCAGCGCAACATTTTCCAGTTCGTCGTGATCGACGACCTTGTTCACCGCACCCATCTGGTGCATTTCCTCGGCGGTGTACGGACGGCCGAGAAAGAAGATCTCCCTCGCGAATTTCTGTCCGACCATTTTGGCCAGATATGCGCTGCCGTAACCGCCGTCGAAGCTGCCGACATCGGCGTCGGTCTGCTTGAACCTGGCGTGCTCGCGGCTGGCCAGGGTGAGGTCGCAGACCACATGCAGGCTGTGCCCGCCGCCCGCGGCCCAGCCGTTGACCAGCGCGATGACCACCTTCGGCATGAACCGGATCAGGCGCTGCACCTCGAGAATGTGCAGTCGGCCCGCGCGAGCCTGGTCCACCGTGTCGGCGGTCTCGCCGCTGGCGTACTGGTAGCCGTTGCGGCCGCGGATGCGCTGGTCGCCGCCGGAGCAGAAGGCCCAGCCGCCGTCCTTGGGGCTCGGTCCGTTGCCGGTGATCAGCACGGCGCCGACGTCCGGGGTCATCCTGGCGTGGTCGAGTGCACGGTAGAGCTCGTCGACCGAATGCGGCCGGAACGCATTGCGCACCTCCGGGCGGTCGAACGCGACACGGACTGTGCCCTGCTCGATATGCCGGTGATAGGTGATGTCGGTCAGGTTCTCGAACCCCGGAACGGGCCGCCACAGCTTCGGATTGAACGTCACGCCTGTGATTATTGCCCCCGCTCTCGCGGCGGGTGCCAGCGACTTCCCGCGGCGGGAGTCAGGTCACCGGATTCTTCGACTTGACGGTGTAAAACTACGCGTTACCGTGCAGGTATGAGCGAGCGATTGAAACCGGTTATCGACCGGAGCGCGGTGGATGAAACCCGGTACGAGAAGCACGGGGGCTTTCCCAAGGTCTCCCCCGCGAAGATCGGGGCCAATTTCGGGCCGTTCGTCGAGGCCATGCGCACGCTGCAGGATCTGGCCGTTTCCGTCGCCGCCACCGACGAGGTCTTCGGCGAAGCGCTCACTCAGGCGCGTCAGTTGATCGATCTGCTGGAGCCCCACCGTGCGCCCGAACTGCAGGGACCCGCAGGCCGCGCCGTCGAATTGCCGGGGCGCGGCAGCCTTTTGCTGCTGCCGTGGCACGTGGCCGAGGCCGGTCCCGACGGCATCCGGATGACCGGCGAGTTCCGCCGGTTCCACCTCGGGGGCAACGGCGCGGCGCACGGCGGTGTCCTTCCGCTGTTGTTCGACGACCTGCTCGGCATGATCGTGCACTACGCGGGCAGGCCGATCAGCCGCACCGCGTATCTCCACGTGAACTACCGCAAGATCACTCCGCTGGAGACGCCGCTGACCGTGCGCGGCCGAGTCGATCGGATCGAGGGCCGAAAGACCTTCATCACCGCCGAATTGGTCGATGAGCAGGGCGATGTGCTCGCCGATTGTGAGGGATTGATGGTGCAGCTGCTGCCGTGGCAGCCCTGATCGGCGGGGTCGCCTTCAACTCTGCGCGGGTCCGCGCGCACGCGAGGCGGCCACGTAGCTGGGTGAGTACCGTGTGACCTCCCGCACCAGTGCGTATAGTTGCCACCGCTCGTTCATCGACATCGATCCGGAGGAACCTGAAAGTGGTTGCTGCACTGTCTGAATCCCTGCTCGACGAGGCCAAGCGCACGGCCTTCCTTGCCGACGCCAAGGAGGTTCTGGACGCCGAGGTGTCGGACAAGGGTGGTGCGTCTGGCCTGGCCGTGAAGGGTGGATACGCGGCGGTCAAGAAGATCAGCCCGTCGATCGTGCCGGACGCACTGGAGTCCTTGGCGCCCAAGCTCATCGCGCAGCTGGACCCCTTCTGGCAGGAGTACACGGCGAGCGGATCGGGTCAATTCGCCGATCTGCTGGTCGCCAAGTCCGACGAGGTCGCCGAGGCATTGCTCACGGTGACCGACCAGCGTGCCGAAGCCTCGACCCGTCCGGCGCTGCGCAAGGTCTACTCCTCGATGCGTTCCTCGGCGAAGAAGAACGTCATCGAAGCCCTGCCTCGGCTGGGTGACCTGGTCCAGCGGCACGCCAACTGATTTCGTAAAGCGCACGGTGTTGGATTGCAGCGCCTCCGGCGCTGCTTGTTCGCGGCCCCTTGATGGCTCGCGTCCGAGCGGCCGATGCTCGCGACTACGTCGCAATCGCATCGGCCGCTCGGACGCGAGCCGGGCCGCGAATTCTAGTGCTCGATCTCGCTTCGCTCGAAATCGGTGCTGTTGCCCACAGGCAGGGCTCGCGCGCCTGCGATAGGCACGGGCTTTCGCACGTCGCACGTCTCGCGTCGCACATCGATGGCAGCGCTGGTGTGCCGTTCGGTGTGACCGGGGTGACGGAGACGTTGAGGTAACTGTCTGCGAGGCTGGAGTCGTGAATCCGTCTACAGCGCAGGCGCACGTGGTCGTCGACGAACTCGCGCGGGGGGGTGTCCGGGACGTTGTTCTGTGTCCCGGTTCCCGGAACGCGCCGCTGGCTTTCGCTGTGCAGGCGGCGGATGCGGCGGGCCGACTGCGGCTGCACATGCGCATCGACGAACGGACCGCGGGCTTCCTCGCGGTCGGGCTGGCGGTAGCCAGTCGGCTGCCGGTACCGGTCGTGATGACCTCGGGGACCGCGGTGGCCAACCTCGGTCCCGCGGTGCTGGAGGCCAACTACGCGCGGGTGCCGCTGGTGGTGCTCAGCGCCAATCGGCCCTACGAGATGCTCGGCTCCGGCGCCAACCAGACCGTGGAACAGCTCGGTCTGTTCGGCAGTCAGGTCCGCACCACCATCAGCCTCGGCCTCGCCGAGGAAGAATCCGCGTCCGCCGACTGCGCACCGTACGGGCACCAGAACAGCCTGTGGCGCTCGGCGGTCTGCCGGGTGCTCGCCGCGGCCCGCGGCACCCGCTCCGGCAACGCGGGCCCGGTGCATTTCGATATCCCGCTGCGCGAGCCGCTGGTGCCCGACCTCGCCCCCGGCGAGTGCGCGCCCGAGGGACGCGAGGGCGGACGGGCCTGGACGCTCACCCAGTACGCGACGCTCGATGTGCCGCTCGACATCGACCTGACCCCCGACACGGTCGTTATTTCCGGCCACGGCGCCGGGCTCCGGCCGGAACTGTCCGAGCTGCCGACCGTCGCCGAACCCACCGCCCCCATGCACGGCCCCGCGCTGCACCCGTTGGCGCTGCCGCTGCTGAAGCCGCGCCAGGCCATCATCACCGGCCGTCCGACCCTGCACCGTCCGGTGGCCAAGGTGCTGGCCGATCCGAACGTCACCGTCTACGCGGTCACCACCGGGCCGCGCTGGCCCGATGTCTCCGGCAATGTGGTCGGCACCGGCACCCGGGCGATTGCCACCGGCGCATCGCGCCCGGAGTGGCTGGCGCATTGCCGTGAGCTCAGCGCGAGGGCGACCGAGGTGGTCCGGGCCGAACTCGCCGTGCACCCGAAGGCGACCGGCCTGCACGTGGCGGCGGTGGTGATGGACTCGCTGCGCGAGGGCGACCAGCTGCTGCTCGGCGCGTCCAATCCGGTGCGCGACGCGGCCCTGGTGTCCTACCCCCGGCCGGGTATCACGGTGCTGTCCAACCGCGGTGTCGCGGGCATCGACGGCACCGTGTCCACGGCCGTCGGCGCGGCGCTGCACCACGACGGCCGCACCATCGCGCTGCTGGGTGATCTGACCTTCCTGCACGACGCGTCCGGCCTGCTGATCGGGCCCGGCGAACCCCGCCCGGCCGATCTGACCATCGTGGTCGCCAATGACGGCGGCGGCGGCATCTTCGAGCTGCTCGAACAGGGTGACCCGCAATATGCCGGGGTATTCGAGCGGGTGTTCGGCACCCCGCACGGCATGGATCTGGCCGCGCTGTGCGCCGCCTACCGCATTCCGCACAGCCAGCTCGATCCGGAGCAGCTGGCCGTCGAGTTGGCCGGGCACGCACACGGCACGCGGGTGCTCGAGGTGCTCACCCACCGGTCGAGCCTGCGCGAGCTGCACGCGACGGTACGCGCCAAGATCGCGCCCTGAGTCGAGCTACTTCACCCGCGTCCGGATGGGCGCGGTCACGCGTCGAAGTCGTCGTCCAGTGGTACCGGGATGGACTGTTCGATAACATCGGCAGCGTCGGCGTTCAAGGCGTCCCGATCGACCGCGACGCCGATCTCCTGCTCAATGCCGGTGTCGGCGTCCGGATCATCCGGATACGCCAGGATGGATTGTTCAACGAGGTCGGCCTCCGGAACCTCGTCCACGACGCGGGGCGTGCTGCGATCGGCCATTCGTTCGCTCCTCTCCGCTGGTGCCTCCTGCGTGGGTTATCCACAACGGAGGTGGACAACAGTCGGACAGAGTCGAGGATGCTCCGGTCCGCGCGTTGCGGCAACCCCGCTGCTACTCATCGGTGACTCACTCGCCCTCGACTGCCCCCGAACTGTTCGCCGGATATTCCACCAGCGCCAGCGTGCGGCCCGACATGAACCGTGCGGTACGCACCGCCACTCCCGTCCTCGTCACTTCGCTGACCTCGACCACGCCCCGCGCGATGCGAACTTCCACTCGCCGCCCCGCCCGCGTTGCGGCCACTTCATAACTTCGAGACCCGTCGCCGAAGTCGACGACAATCTCTACACGATCGCCCTTCATCTCCCAATTCTCCGCTTTTCCAGCACTTTTCGCCGCTACGACTTGGTTGCGATAGGGCGGATCGGGCGGGTTCCATCGGGGCGCGAGATACCCCGGCGGCTCCGGCGATCCGTGACGGCACCGATGAATTCCAATGGCGCACGTCGTCTCAATGACTGGAGACGTCCGCTACCGAGGAGACTCGATGAACCCGAACTTCGATTTCGAACCGGCCGCCATGGCATTGGCAACGGTGGTCGGAGGCATCACCGACGACCAGATCACCGCCGCCACGCCCTGCGCCGCGTCTGCCGTGCGTGACCTGCTCGTCCACGTCATCGGACTGACCGAGGCATTCCGGCAGGCGGCAACCAAGGAGGCGGTCGGTCGGTCCGTCCCACCGACCGCCGCACCAGATACCACACTGCCCGACGACTGGCGAGCCATCATCCCCGCCCAGCTGAAAGAGCTGGTGGCGGCCTGGCGCGAACCAGCGGCCTGGGATGGCGACACCGAGGCCGGCGGCGTCACCGCGCCCGCGCCCGTCATGGCGATGATCGCCCTGGACGAAGTGGTCGTGCACGGCTGGGACCTCGCCCGAGCCACCGATCAGCCGCCGATCTACGACCCGGCGGACCTGACGATCCTGCTCGAATTCCTGCGTGAAACCCCACCCGAGGGCACCCCGGGCCTCTTCGGCCCGATCGTTCCGGTCCCCGCCGACGCCCCGGCACTGGACCGCGTAATCGGCCTCACCGGTCGAGATCCGGCCTGGACGCTGTAGCAAAATCGCACCCGCGCAACGTCTTTAACGAAGTCTGCCGATGCGACTACGAGTCGTGCTGGCCTGCTTCGATTTTGGCTCCCGCTACGAAGATGCCCGCCGTTGCGGCATTGGCTGCGGCTGCCGCGGCGGTGATCGCGGCGGCGTCGTCGATGGGGTCGCCGCTCGCCAGTAGGCGGTAGTAGAGCGGGGCGGAGACCGCGGAGAGGACGGCGCGGGGGTCGGTGCCCTCGGGGATTTCGCCGCGGGCGATGGCGGCGTGGACGCACGGAGACCATTCGGTGAGGCGGATGTCGTAGAAGCGGCGCAGGGCGGTGGCGGCGGTGTCGTCGCAGGTGACGGCGGCGATGACGGCTTGGAAGAGCTTGCCCTGGCGGGGGTCGGTGAGGGTTTTGGCCACCAGTCGGGCGTTGGCGGTGAGATCGCCGAGCAATGAGCCGGTGTCGGCGTGCGGCAGCGATTGTTCGGCCATGTCCACGAGTAGGTCGGTGACCAGGCCGGTCGAGGTGCGCCAGCGGCGGTAGGCCGTGGTCTTGCCGACCTCGGCTCGCGCCGCGACCTCGGCCAGATCGAGGTGTGCGAAGCCGCGTTCGGCGAGGAGGTCGCCGGCGGCTTGCAGCACGGCCTCGCGTACCCGTGCGGTGCGCCCACCCGGGCGGACCGAGCCTGGGGCGACCCCTTCAGGCGGCATAACGGAACTCCAGTTTCATTTATCGACGAAGGGTGTTGTAGCGTCCCCATTGTTAACAGAACTGTAGACCCTTTAGGAGTCATCATGGAGTACCGGCGGCTCGGCGCATCAGGTCTGCTCGTCCCGGCCCTGAGCTTCGGCGCAGGCACCTTCGGCGGTCGGGGAGCGCTCTTCAGCGCCTGGGGCGACACCGATGCCGAACAGGCCAGGCGCCTGGTGGACATCAGCCTGGAGGCGGGCGTCACCATGTTCGATACGGCCGATGTCTACTCCGACGGCGCGTCCGAGGAGGTGCTCGGCGCGGCCATCAAGGGGCGGCGCAATCGGCTACTGCTGTCCACCAAGGCGAGCCTGCCGACCGGACCCGGCCCCTTCGACGCGGGTTCCGGCCGGACCCGGCTGATCAGCGCGGTCGAGGGTTCGCTGCGCAGGCTCGGCACCGACTACCTCGACCTGTTCCAGCTGCACGCCTTCGACGCGTACACCCCGGTCGAGGAAGTCCTTGCGGCGCTGGACGATCTGGTGCGCGCGGGCAAGATCCGCTACCTCGGCGCCTCCAATTTCGCGGGCTGGCAACTGATGAAATCCCTTGCGGCAGCGGATCGGCACGGCCTGACCCGTTACGTCGCGCACCAGGTGTACTACTCGCTAATCGGCCGCGACTACGAGTGGGAACTGATGCCGCTCGGCCGGGACCAGCGCGTCGGCGCAGTCGTCTGGAGCCCGCTCGGCTGGGGCAGGCTGACCGGCAAAATCCGTCGTGGCCAACCCCTTCCGGACGGCAGTCGACTGCACCAGACCGCCGAGGCAGGCCCGCCGGTCGACGATGGAAAGCTCTACGACGTGGTCGACGTCCTCGACGAGCTCGCCGCCGAGACCGGCAAAACCGTCCCGCAGATCGCGCTCAACTGGCTACTGAGCCGCCCTACCATCGCCACGGTCATCGTCGGCGCCCGTAACGAGGAACAGCTGCGCCAGAACCTCGGCGCCGTCGGCTGGCAGCTGTCCGCCGACCAGATCGCCAGCCTCGACAAGGCCAGCGCCACCACCCCGCCCTACCCCTACTACCCGTACTACCGCCTCCCCGACTTTGCCCGGCTGAATCCGCCTGCGGTGTAGGCGAAGTGCGGAGCGTAGACACCAGGGGTCACGTCGGGACGCTCGTGGCCGTGATCAGTAAACGTCGCGGACGTAACGCCTTTCGGCGACCAGCTGCTTCTTGAAGGCCAACGCACCGTCTTCATCGAGCTTCCCGTGAATCTGGGCGATCCGCAGCAGCGCGTCGTCCACGTCCTTGGCCATGCGGGTGGCGTCACCGCAGACGTAGAAGTGTCCGCCGTCGCACAGCCAGGACCACAGCTCCGCCCCGTGCTCGATCATCCGGTGCTGCACGTAGATTCGTTCGCGCTGGTCGCGGGAGAAGGCGAGGTCCAGGCGGGTGAGGAAGCCGGAGCGGAACATGTCTTCCAGTTCGGCGCGGTAGTAGAAGTTTTGGCTCGCGTGCTGATCACCGAAGAACAGCCAGTTGCGGCCCGTGCTGCCGAGGGCGCGGCGCTCCTGCAGGAAGCCGCGGAACGGGGCGATTCCGGTGCCTGGGCCGACCATGATCATCGGCGCGGTCGGGTCGAGCGGCGGCCGGAAATGCGGGGCGCGGTGCAGGAAGATCGGCACCGCGGTGTCGGGATCGCTCACCCGGTCGGCGAGGAAGGTCGAGCACACGCCGCCGCGGCGGGCCGCGGATCCGGTCGCGGCCGGGTCGCCGTAGCGGACGACGCTGACGGTGAGTTGCACCTCATCCGGGCTGACCAACGGGCTGGAGGAGATCGAATACTGGCGCGGCTGCAGCTTTTTCAGGGTGCCGAGCCATTCGACCAGATCGGCCCGCACCGGGAAGTCGCGCAGCACGTCGACGGCCTGCCGGTCCCACAGGTAGTTGTCGAGTTCGTTGCGATTGTCGCGGCGCAGCAGCTTCGCGAGCTGATTGTTCGGATTGCGGTCGGCAATGAAGGTCAGCAGGTCGTGGCCGACCCGGGTGATGTCGAAGCGGGTCCGCAGTGCCTCGGCCAGCGGCAGGTCTCGGTCGTCGACTTCAATCATCCGGCGACCGTCCAGTCCGGTGGCGCCGAGCCATTCGGCGACCATCGACTCGCAATTGGCGGGCCACACGCCCAGCGAATCGCCGACCTCGTACCCGGCTTCCGCGTCACGCAGATCGAAGCCGAACTGCCGCACTTCCTTCGGTGATCCGGCGCGGGAGAGCGGCTCGTTGCGCACCAGCGGCGCGGCCACCGGGGCGTTACGGGTGAACGGCGCCGGTTCGACGCGCTGGCTCCGGCCGAGCGCGGGGGCGGCGCGGGTCAACACCACGGTGTTCAGGCGGCCGGGGCGCGCGTTCGGCCGCGCGGGCAGCCGAACTCCGCTCGGACCCGGATCGTTCGGTGGTGTAACGCTGTCGGGCGCATCGGCTTCTGCGCTGCCGCCGAGGACGGCGACGATATCGTCGAGCCAGCGTGCCGCAGGCTCCTCGTAGTCGGGTTCGTTATCGGCGCGCGGAAGCAGCCGTGTCGCATCGTATTCGGCGAACTTCTGATCCAATTTGCGGCCGTGTCCGCAGAAGTCGTCGTAGGAGGAGTCACCGAGCGCGAACACCGCGTAGCGCATGCCGGTCAAACGGATCGCGCTGTTGTCCAGTCGGTTCCAGAAGTCGGCGCCGTTATCGGGTGGGCCGCCGTCTCCGAAGGTGCTGGTAATGACCAGCACATCGCCGGTCAGCGCACTCAGTGCGCAGGAGTCCATGTCGAGCAGCCGTGGGAGGTAACCGCATTCGACCAGTCGGGTGGCCACCGTGGTCGCGAACTCTTCCGCATTGCCGGTCTGCGAAGCCCACAAAATCGTGATGGGTAGCTCGGCCGCAACGTCGTCGGCCGGGGCGGTGACCGCCGCGCCACGGGAGTACATGCCCGCGAGCAGCCCATCGATCCAGAGCCGACTGTGCGCGGACAGCGGCGCAGCCTCGGGTAGCACCGGCAGTCCCGTCACCGGAACCGATTGCAGCGTAGTGAGATATCCGGCGAGATAGATCCGCTCGGTCTCGCTGAGCATCGGCGGCGTGCCCGCATCCAGCCCGAGCATGACCGCCAACGGGTGGGCGACCGCGGCGGGTCCGGTCAAAGTTTCGATCGTGGTGGTGGCTTCGGGCGCGGCGGGAGATTCCCGCTGCGGGACCGGCGCAACCCGGCGCAACGACACCGCGCAGGCCTTGAATTCGGGCTGCAACGATGCCGGATCCACCGCATCGTTGGTGACGGCATTGATGGTCAGGTACTCGCCCTGTTCGTCATTCCAGTGGAACGGCGCGAAGCAGTCGCCCGGTCGCACCCGATCGCTGATCTGCGCGGGCAGCACCGCTCGTCCACGGCGCGAGGCGATTTCGATCTGATCATCGGCCCGAATGCCGAGCCGCCGCGCATCCTCCGGATGCACTTCGATGAACGGCCGCCCGTTCAACTTGGTCAGCTTGTCGATCTTGCCGGTCTTGGTCATGGTGTGCCACTGGTGCTGCAAGCGGCCGGTATTGAGCACGAAAGGGTAGTCGTCGTCGGGCATTTCGTCGGGCGCCAGGTGCGGGCGCGGCCAAAATACCGCACGGCGGCTGGGCGTAGCGAACGCGAGCCGGGGTCGGTTGCCCGTCTCGTCGACGAAAAGCTCTTGGCTGACCCCATCATTGAGGTAGCGGATCGGATTGCGCCGTTGGCCGGGCTCGGCGCACGGCCACTGCATCGGCCCGTTCCTGAGCTGGTCGAAGCTCATGCCGCGCAGGTCGTATCCGGTGGCGGAATTGGCGAACCGCCGGGTCTCGGCGAAAACCGCTTCGCTGGAGCCGAAATCGAAGCCGTCGAACCCCATCGCGGTGGCCACCTGGGCGATCAGCAGCCAATCCGGGCGGGCCTCGCCGACCGGATCGACGGAACGCTGCAGCAGTGTGACGTTGCGTTCCGAATTCACCATCACCGCGTCGGCTTCGGCCCACAGGGTGGCGGGCAGCAGCAGATCGGCATAAGAATTGGTCGCGGTCTCGGTGTACGCATCCTGGGCGATCACCAGCTCGGCCGTTTCGAGTCCAGCGATGACCGTCTTCCGGTTGGCCACGGTGGCAACGGGATTGGTGCAGATGATCCACGCGGCCTTGATCTTTCCTTCCGACAGCCCGCGGAACATCTCGATGGTGCCCGGCCCGGCCTCGGTGCGCAGTGTGCCGGGCTCGACCCCCCATGCGGTTTCGACGAAGGTGCGGTCGGCGGGAGAGAGCACGCTGCGCTGCCCGGGCAAAAGCGGCCCCATATAGCCCATTTCGCGCCCGCCCATCGCGTTCGGCTGACCGGTGAGCGAAAACGGCCCGCTACCTGGACGGCTGATGGCGCCGGTCGCCAAGTGCAGATTGCAGATCGCGTTGGTGTTCCAGGTGCCGTGGGTGGACTGGTTGAGTCCCATCGTCCACAGCGTCATCCATTCGCCCGCCCCGGCGATCCAGCGTGCGGCGATCCGGATATCGGCCTCGGCCAGGCCGGTGATCTCGGCGACCCGGCCCGGCGGGTAGTCGGCGAGGAATTCGGGCATCGCCGCCCAGCCCTCGGTGTGCTCGGCAATGAATTCCTGGTCGATATCACCGTTTTCGACGAGCAGATGCAGCAGCCCGTTCAACAGGGCCAGATCGGTCCCCGGCGCGATCTGGAGATACAGGTCGGCGCGCGCCGCGGTGTCGGTGCGCCGTGGATCGGCCACGATCAGCTTCGCCCCGGCCTTGAGCCGGTCGACCATCCGCAGGTACAGAATCGGATGGCAGTCGGCCATATTCGCGCCGATCACGAAGAACAGGTCGGCATGCTCGAAGTCGTCGTAGGATCCGGGCGGCCCGTCGGCGCCGAGCGACTGCTTATACCCCGTTCCGGCGCTGGCCATGCACAGCCGCGAATTGGCCTCTATATGCACGGTCCGCAGGTATCCCTTGGCCAGCTTGGTCGCCAGATACTGCGCTTCCATGGACATCTGGCCCGAGACATACAGCGCGATCGCGTCCGGCCCGTGCTCGTCGAGGATGGCGCGCAAACGGGCCGCAGCCTCCTGCACGGCCTCGTCGACCGGGACGGGCACCGGTGTCTGATCGCGCGCCGGTCGACGATACGCGGTCTCCATCCGCCCCGGTGTCCGCATCAAATCCAGGTGTGTGGCGCCCTTGGTGCACAACCTGCCCGCATTGGCGGGGTGCAGCTTGTCCCCGCTGACCGTCGCGATGACCGGCGCACCGGTCGCGTCGGTCCGCGTCTGCACCGTGATACCGCAGCCGACCCCGCAGTATGAGCAGGCCGTTCTAGCGACGCCCGCTGAGCCACCCGTCGCTGCATCCACCATGACTCCGATCATGGCGACCGTCGGTTGCAGCGCATTTACCCAGCGTTATCACCAGATGACAATCGTCCTCCCGGCAGAAAACGGAGGCGGTGAGATCCAGGCGATCAGAGCTTGTAGGCGCGGTGCAGTCCGACGATCCCGCCGGTCAGATTACGCCACTCTACCGACGACCAGCCGGAGTCGGCGATGCGCAGCGCCAGCTGCTTCTGATTCGGCCAGGCCCGGATGGATTCGGCCAGGTAGACGTAGGCATCGGGATTGCTGCTGACCGCATGCGCCACCCGCGGCAGCGCCTTCATCAGGTACTCCATGTATACGGTGCGGAACACCGGAACCACCGGCGTGGAGAACTCGCACACCACCAGCCGCCCGCCCGGCTTTGTGACCCGCAGCATCTCGCGCATGGCCAGATCGATGTCGGCGACATTGCGCAGCCCGAACGAGATCGTCACCCCGTCGAACGAGTCGTTGGCGAACGGCAGCGCCATCGCGTCGCCCGCCACCATCGGAACATTGCGGAACCGACCCGCCGCGAGCATGCCCTTGGAGAAATCGGTCGAGACACACCAGGCGCCCGACTTGCCGAGTTCAACCGTGGACACGCCGGTACCGGCCGCGAGATCGAGCACGCGCTCGCCCGGCCGCGGCGCCAGCGCCTTGCGGGTCGCCCAGCGCCAGTACCGGTCCTGGCCCGCGGAGATGACGGTGTTGGTGATGTCGTACCGCTTCGCGACCCCGTCGAACATCGACGCGACCTCGTGCGGCTGCTTATCCAGCGAGGCCCGAAACGATTCCCGCTGCTCTGTTTTGGCCACACCTGACCCTAACGCGCAGCCAAATCGGCGCGGCCACGCTCCGGGCACAAACTGTCTGAGACAATGGGCGCACTCGCCACCCCGGCGCGCCGCCGCGCGGTCAAGCCGTGTGTGGGATGCGGATCTGGATGCCGGTCACGTCCACGTAGTGCCCCATCAGCTCGGTGCAGAGCGCGGGCCAGGTACGGTGCAGCACCGACTTACGGGCGGACGCGGCGAACCTGGCTCGCAGGGTCGGATCATGCAGCGCCCCAACGGCACTGGGGAGCAGTTCGGTGAAGCGGTCGACGGGCAGCAGATACCCGTTGCGGCAGTGCGCGATCAGGTCCCGTGGACCGCCCGCGTCCGGGCCGATCACCGGGACGCCGGAGGCCAGTGCCTCCTGCACGCCCTGGCAGAACGTCTCGTGTTCGCCCGCGTGCACCATCACATCGAGGCTCGCGTAGGCCTGGGCCAGCTCGTCGCCGCCGAGTTCGCCGGTGAATACCGCGGTGGGCATCATCCGGCCGAGGGCGGCGCGGTCGGGTCCGTCCCCGACGATCACCAGCTGAATGTCCGGAGCGGCCGCCAGCACCGCGAGGCGCTCCACATGCTTTTCCGGAGCCAGCCGCCCGACGAACCCGACAAGCAACTTGCCTCGCCCGCGCAACCAGGATTCGCGCAGTTCCTCCCGCCGCGCCGACGGGGTGAACCGCGCGATATCGACGCCTCGACCCCACCGATGCACCCGGGGGATCTCGTGCCGCGCCAGATCCTCGGCGGCCGCACGGGACGGCGCCAGCGTCCGAGTGGCGCCCTCGTGAATGCGCCGGGTCCAACCCCAGGCCGCGCGGCTGGCCAGCCCCAACCCGTAACTCTTGGCGAACCCGGCCACATCGGTCTGATAGATCGCCACCGACGGCAGGTCCAAACGCATTGCCGCGGCGAGTCCACCGGCGCCGAGCAGGAACGGTGAGGCCAGATGCACCACATCCGCGTCGAAGGCAGCGATGGCGGCGGTGATGCCGGGTTGCGGCAGGCCCACCGGCAGCGAGCTGATCTTCGGCACCATGATCGCGGGCACCCGATGGATGGGGAAGCGGCCGTAGTCGCGGGGGGCGGCGGGCAGCCCGCTCACCGTATCGGGCGCGACGACCAGCGCCTCATGACCGTGCCGGTCCAGATGGTCCAGCACCCGGAGCACGGAATTGACGACGCCGTTCATATTCGGCAGGAACGACTCCGAAACGATGGCTACGCGCACTATGCCAGACTGACCGGTGCAGCGCGCCGTGCCGTCACGCCGACGTGACCGGCACGGAAAGTTCCGGCGAACTGTCGGGGGCGTCGCATCAGCGGAGTCAGCGAGCCGGAACCAGTTTTCCCCTGCGCCGGTCGACTCGCAGGAGAAGCAACAGCGTTGGCAGCGCCAGCAACCACACCACCACTATCACCGACAGCGCGGGCAGCAATGCGACGCGCACGTCGCGTCCGGCCACCCGGACCAGATCGGGATCGTCGCGGTTGTACTCCACATTGATCCGCTCGCCCGCGGTGAGATTGGTCGGATACAGCACGCCGACCTTCGGATTGTGCGTCTCCCCATCGGGCGTCACGAACATGACCGCCGAGCGCAGCCGTCCCGCCGAGAGCACCTCGGCCGTGGTCACACCCTTGTCCGAACTGATCAGATAGTCGTTGCGCCAGGCGGCGAGCACGAGCAGCCCGACAAGGGTGCTGATCACGATCGCGGTGGTGACGACACTGATCCTGGCCCGTCGGAGGCGGATCGGCCACCGATCAGACTGGCTGGTTTCCGACACCGCAACAGGCTACTTGTCGCCTCCGCTACCGTGTGCGCCCATGTCCCGAAAATTCAGCTTCACCGTGCCCTACGCAGTCCCGGTCGAAGATCTTCACCGGGCACTCACCACCGATGATGTCTGGCAGTCCCGGTTCGCCGACGCCCAGACCGCCATGCTCGAGCTCTCGCACCCCGAGGGGGCGGGCACCATCCGCATCCACATGACCGAAAAGGCAAGCCAGGATAAGGTTCCCGGCATTGTGAGGAAGGTGCTCAAGAGCGAGCTCGTACTCTCGCGCATCGACAACTGGCAGGCGCTCGACGGCGAGGTCGCCAAGGGCACCTTCGAAGGCGCCACCGGTGGCATCACCAGTGAAATGTCGGGCACCTACGAAATGCGTCCCACCGCCGAGGGCTCCGAGATCGAGGTCGTCGGCACCGTGCAGGTCAAGGTTCCGTTGGTCGGCGGCGCCATTGAGCCGCTGGCCGAGCAGCTGCATCACCGGGTGCTCAACAGCGAACGCAAGTTCATCGAGCAGTGGTTCACCACCCAGGCGCCCGCCTGACCCTGCGCCCGTCTCGTGGATGCGCAGCGAGTCGCGGCGCGCATCCACGACCATCGCCGGTCGGCCTGGCTCACTGACCGGGCCAGTTGCCCTCCGGATCGAATTCCTTGGGCTCCACCAGCACCAGCCAGTTGCCTGAGTTGTCGCGAATGATCGCCTCGGTGCCATAGGGCCGTTCCGCGGGCGGCTGAATGAACTCGACCCCCTTGGCCGTCAGCTCCTCGAACGCCTTCTGACAGTTCTCGGTCTTCAGTCCGAGCGCGCCGTGGGTGCCATTGGCCAGCGACCGCTTGATGGCCTCGGCAAGGTTGTCGTCCAGCGGCGGCCCTGGCAGCATCAGCGTCACCTCGAGCTCGGGATGATCCGGGTGCGCGACGGCGAGCCAGCGGAAGCCGTTGTCGCCCATGGTGATATCGCTGGTCTCGATGAACCCCAGCTTGTCGATGTACCAGTGCTTCGCTTCGTCTTGGTTCGTGACATAGACGGTGACCAGCGAGACATTCGAAATGCTTGTCATGGATACAGGCTATTGCCGCACGACACCGCCCGGCTTCTCCAAAATTGCGGTGTTGGTCGCGACCGATATTCGTGACCGGAGTCGCGCCGTCAGGTGGGTTTGCGGTCCGACAGGCCGTGCATGAAGACGTAGCAGCCGGGGATCCGTGGCGCGCCGTCGGCGAACTTGGCCTGGTACTCCGACGGCGTGACCCCGACCAGCTGCCGGAACTTACTGCTGAACGACCCCAGGCTGCTGTAGCCGACCATCATGCAAACCTCGGTCACCGTCAGGTTGGTGGCCCGCAACAAATCCTGCGCCCGCTCGATCCGCCGCTCGGCCAGATACGCCGCGGGCGTCTTCCCGTACACCGCCGAAAACGCCCGCAAGAAGTGATATTTGGAAACCCCTGCCGCAGCGGCCAATTCATCGAGATTCAACGGCTCGGCATAATTCCGATCCACGAGGTCGCGCGCCCGCCGCAGGTGCGGCAGCAAATACAGCGCGGGCAACCCGGTCATGACATCAGCTGAATGGTGCGAGTTCGTCGAAGCGCATGGATGCCCGGCCCGCGGCGCGCCAGGCCCGCGCCGTCATATCCACGTCCTCGTCGGTGACCAGATTCCCCATTACCCGAACCGCGGTGCGCTGCAGGTACTTCGATCGCATCACCGGCGGCCCGCCCATCGGCACCATCCGAGGATGGGTGGCCAGTCCGGCGATCCGCCGCGCCACCGAGAACGTCCGCCCATACCGCGCGCGCAGCAGTTCCGGCCATATCCAGGTGAGATCCGGCTCGTCCAGCAGCCCGGCGAGCATGTGCCCGCCCTCCAGCCCGTAGTCGATGCCCTCGCCGTTCAGCGGGTTCACGCAGCCCGCCGCGTCGCCGATCAGTACCCAGTTGCGCCCGGCGACATTCGAGACCGCGCCGCCCATCGGCAGCAGCGCCGACGCGACAGCCCGCAGCGAGCCATCGAACTGCCACTCGTCGCGCCGCTGCGAGGTGTAGTGCTCCAGTAGCGGTTTCAACGCGATGTGCGAGGGCCGCTGCTCGGTGGCCAGCGATCCGACGCCGATATTCACCTCGCCATTGCCCAGCGGGAACACCCAGCCATAGCCGGGGACCAGTTCGTTGTTCGCGTCGCGCAGCTCCAGATGTGAGGTGATCCACTGATCATCGCTGCGGGCCGACCTGATGTAGGCGCGGGCCGCGACGCCGTAGGCGTACTGCCGATGCCAGGTGCGGCCGAGCAGTTTGCCGATCGGCGAGCGCACCCCGTCGGCGACGATCAGCGTGTCGCACCCGATCGAGCGGGTGCCCTCGGCGGTCTTGACGGTCACCGCGGTGACCCGATCGCCCTCGCGCGCGACATCCACCACCTTGGTGCCGTCGAGCATCCTGGCCCCGGACTTCACCGCGGTCTCGCGCAGCTTGTCGTCGAGTTCGGTTCGGGGGACGGCACTTCCGTAGGTCGGGAAGGAGCCACTCGGCCAGGGCAGCAGGGCCTCGCGGCCGAAACCGGTCATCCGGAGGCCGTGATTCACCGTGTGCGCGCGCAGCCAGTCGCCGAGTCCGAGGTTCTCCAGTTCCGCGGTCGCGCGCGGCGTCAGACCGTCACCGCAGGTCTTGTCGCGGGGAAAGACGGCGGCATCGATGAGCAGCACGTCGCGGCCCGCCCGCGCGGCCCAAGCCGCGGCCGCCGAACCGGCAGGTCCCGCACCGACGACGAGCACCTCGGTCCGGGCCGGCAGCGCCCCCTGCCCATCCCCGCCACCGCTCGGCGCATCCCCATTGCTGCCCGCGGGTGTGACATCCGGTGAACCCATGCGCTCAATACTTGCAGGGCAGTCTTGTTCATGTCGACGCTGCCCGTATCACGACGGAACCCCAGCTGGGCGCATGCGGTGGGCGTCCACGAAAAACAATGTGCGAAAGTGTCTGATACACCGCAGGGTGACGGTGTTCATGGGCCATCGGGCGGGGACACGCTAGGTTCTTTACCGTGGGGTCGGACGCATCGCTGGGAGAAGAAATGAGCACATCTGCTGCGAGTGAGCGCAGCGAGCGAGCCAATGGGCACGACGCGCTCGCGCATGGCGGAACCGAGCGCTGGCGAGGTGGAGACATGAGCGACGAGAGCACGGTGGTGGCCGGGGTCGATCTCGGGGATACCGAGCTCGCGGCGACGGTGCGAAATGGTCTGGAAAGCGTCGAAAAACTCCTGATCGAGGAGCTGTCCGACGGCGAGGTCTTCCTACAGGAAGCGGCGCTGCATCTGGCCAAGGCCGGCGGCAAGCGGTTCCGCCCGCTCTTCACCATCCTCACCGGGCAGCTCGGCCCGCGCCCGACCGATCCCGCCCTGGTCACCGCGGGCACTGTGGTCGAACTGGTGCATCTGGCCACCCTCTACCACGACGATGTGATGGACGAGGCATCGATGCGTCGCGGGGCTCCGAGCGTGAACTCGCGCTGGGGCAACAACATCGCCATCCTGGCGGGCGACTACCTCTTCGCGCACGCGTCCCGGCTCACCTCGACCCTCGGCCCCGATGCGGTGCGCATCATCGCCGAGACCTTCGCCGAACTGGTCACCGGTCAGATGCGCGAGACCATGGGCGCGAGCGACTCCGAGGATCCGGTGGAGCACTACCTGCGCGTGGTGTGGGAGAAGACCGGTTCGCTGATCGCCGCCGCCGGCCGGTTCGGCGGCACCTTCTCCGGCGCCGACACAGAGCACGTCGAGCGGCTGGCCCGGCTCGGCGACGCGGTCGGCACCGCCTTCCAGATCTCCGACGACATCATCGACATCTCCTCGGCCTCCGAACAATCCGGCAAGACGCCCGGCACCGACCTGCGCGAAGGTGTGCACACCCTGCCGGTGCTCTACGCACTGCGCGACGAGGGCGCCAAAGGCGATCGCCTGCGCAAGCTGCTGGCCCGCCCGCTGGAGACCGACGACGAGGTAGAAGAGGCGCTCGGCCTGCTTGCCCACTCGCGAGGCATGGTGCTGGCCAAGGAAAAGCTGCAGGGTTACGCCGACATCGCCCATGCCGAACTGTCCGCTCTGCCCGAGGGCCCGGCCAACGACGCACTGGAGCGCCTGGTCCGCTACACCATCGAACGCGTGGGATAAGCGACCGAAATCCGGCAGCTCACACTTCGATCAGGAACCTTTGCCCGGACGCGGTCGTTGACCTGGTGTATTGCACATGGCGATGCGGTAGCTGCAACGCGACAACTGATTTCGTGAGCACATGGGTAACTCGCAGGGTACGCCCAGAACCTGATTAGGCACTCGACGCAGGACCTGTGACCAAGTCTCGCGGCACCGACTCGCATGGCCTGAATACGCGGAGAGGCGGATATGCACGGGTATGCGAATGGATTGAAGACGTTCGGGCTCATGGTCGGTCTGTCGGCCCTGATCGTCTTCGCCGGGGCGATGTTCCGCAGTCCGATGATCCTGATCCTGGCGATTCTGCTCGCCGTCGGCATGAACGCGTACGCGTACTTCAACAGCGATAAGCTCGCGTTGAAGGCGATGCACGCGCAGCCGGTCAGCGAGCTGGAGGCCCCGGTGATCTACCGGATCGTGCGCGAGCTCGCGACCGCAGCGCGCCAGCCGATGCCGCGGCTGTACATCAGCCCGACCAATGCACCCAATGCCTTCGCCACCGGTCGCAATCCGCGGCATGCCGCGGTCTGCTGCACCTCCGGTATCCTGCAGATCCTCGACGAGCGGGAACTGCGCGCCGTGCTCGGGCACGAGCTGTCGCACGTCTACAACCGCGACATCCTGATCTCCTCGATGGCAGGCGCCTTGGCCGCGGTCATCTCCGGCCTGGCCAATCTGGCCTTCTTCGCGTCCATGTTCGGCGGCGGCAACCGCAATGGCGAGGGCCCCAATATGCTTGGCGTGCTGTTGGTTTCGCTGCTCGGCCCGATTGCGGCGACCCTGGTAAAGCTCGCCGTCTCCCGCTCGCGGGAGTATCAGGCCGACCAGTCCGGCGCGGAGCTGACCGGCGACCCGCTTGCCCTCGCCTCGGCCCTACGCAAACTGGAGCGCGGCGTACAGGCCGCCCCACTGCCCCCTGAGCCGCAACTGACCGCCCAGTCGCACCTGATGATCGCCAACCCGTTCCGGGCCGGCGAGAAGGCCGCCCGCTGGTTCTCCACCCACCCGCCGATGGCCGATCGCATCGCCCGCCTCGAACAGATGGCGGGCGGTCCCCGCAATTACTGAGAGCCGGAGACCAGACGTTCAATCGTGTTCGGCCGTCAGCTCTTCCTCGTAGGCGCGAAACGTGTCGACGAACATTCGACGTTGCTCGGCGGTCAGCGGCTCCAGCACCTTGCGCCAGGCCCGCGCGCTGCCGCCCAGCCAGTTATTGACCGACTTCTCTTGCGCCGCAGCGATTCCCACGATGGTGCGCCGCCGATCGGCCTCGTCGGGGTTGCGTTCCAGCACCCCCTGACGGCTCAGCTCACTCACCATCAGGCTCACCGTCGTCGGCGCCACCTCGAGCCGCGCGGCGAGCTCGTTCACACTCATCGGCCCTTCGAAAACGAGGTTGGCCAGTAGCGAGAGATGCCGCGGCGCGAGCGAGAACGATCGCAGCTCGTCGGGCACCCCCAGCCGCTTCGCGCGCCCTACCACGCGCGGCATGAGCAGCAATAGGACGCGAATCCCGTCGTCGACCTCGAGTCCGTGCTGCCGATCATCGGTCGACACCGTCGCCACCTCGCCGCTGACTACCGGTAGTTGACGAACTGCAGCGCGATACCGAAGTCTTCGCCCTTCAGCAGGGCGATGATCGCCTGGAGATCGTCGCGCTTCTTGCTGCTCACCCGCAGTTCGTCGCCCTGGATCTGGGCCTTGACGCCCTTGGGGCCCTCGTCGCGGATCTTCTTGGAGATCTTCTTCGCGTGCTCTGCGTCGATACCCTGCACCAGCGTCCCGGTGACCTTGTAGGTCTTGCCGGAGGCGACGGGCTCGCCCGCCTCGAACGCCTTCAGCGAGATATCGCGGCGAATCAGCTTTTCCTTGAACACGTCCAGCGCGGCCTTGACCCGCTCCTCCGCCTCGGCGGTCAGCACGATCTTGTCCTCACCGGACCACTCGATGGTCGCACCGGTGCCACGGAAGTCGTAACGCGTGTTCAGCTCCTTCTCGGCCTGATGCACAGCGTTGTCGACCTCCTGTCGATCGACCTTGCTGACGACATCGAAAGACGAATCGGCCACACTGCGCTCCTTGTCCTGACGGTCCGACGGGTCACGTGCACCGGATGATCCGGCCCTCGTCAGTTCTACCCGGAAGCATGACGTTAGTCCCCGCGCATGGCCTATAGCCAGCCGGTTTGCATTCGGGGTGTGGGTTCGATGTATTCTGCTCTGCGCACCGAGAAGTGCGCGAACGGCAGGTTGCCCGAGCGGCCAATGGGAGCAGACTGTAAATCTGTCGGTGAAAGCCTACGTAGGTTCGAATCCTACACCTGCCACTCCGTTATGAAGTGAGCCCTGTACGCAGAAAACGCGTACAGGGCTCACTTCGTATTTGCCTATGTGGGGTGCAATCCCCACGCCCCGCCCGGCGGGGCTTCGCCCCCGGACCCCCGTCCAGTGGTTGCGCGAGTGGGTCACGTTTGTCGTGTCCTGCTGCGAGATCGTCGTTGATTAGAGTTTTCTGGACTACAGGGTGTCAGAGGGGTCGCTACAAAAACGTCCCTGACCAGACGGTTTGGAGGTGGGACCGGAGAGTGTGTAACCTCGATCAAGACTTCGCCGCGCCGGGGTCGGATTGCTGGAGTTCGGTGCGGATGTAGTCATGCCCCCTTAGCTCAGTCGGCAGAGCGTTTCCATGGTAAGGAAAAGGTCAACGGTTCGATTCCGTTAGGGGGCTCGCCGGATTGCCGGTGGTGACCGACTCGGCATCTCCAAGGTTGGGCGCGGCACCAAGGCAATGCGACCCCGTGGCGGTGTAGCTCAGTCGGTAGAGCAAACGACTCATAATCGTTGTGTCGCCGGTTCAAGTCCGGCCATCGCTACCAGAAACCGATCAGACCATCTGGTTGACCCGAAAGAAGGAATGTCGTGGCCGCGAAGTCCACCGATGTCCGGCCAAAGATCACCTTGGCCTGCGAGCAGTGCAAGCATCGCAACTACATCACCAAGAAGAACCGGCGCAATGACCCGGATCGGCTGGAACTGAAGAAGTTCTGCCCGAACTGCGGCACGCACCGGGCGCATCGCGAATCCCGCTAGTCCTCCACGCGTGCCGCTGCCGCGTTGATCGACTCCGGGAGTCCGAATGTCCCGGTTATCTGAGACCGTGATACTGCGAGGGCCGGACGTATGTCCGGCCCTGATGCATTTTCACGGTATCGGGTGCGGTGGTAAACGCTCCGCCGACTCCGGGAGCGGGGTCAGATAGGTACAGTCCTCCCGTGACAATCAACATTGGTACAGACGAAGCTGTCGCAACGGACGAGACTTTCGATCCGGCGGCACACGCAGCGGCCATGGTCGGTCACCACTACCGCGTCGACGACTACTACGAAGTCGGCCGCGAGAAGGTTCGCGAATACGCGCGCGCCGTGCAGGACTATCACCCTGTGCACTGGGAAGAGGATGCCGCGCAGGAGTACGGCTATGACGGCCTGCTCGCTCCGCTGACCTTCATCTCCCTGGTCGGCATCCTGGCGCAGCGCAAGCTGTTCGAGCAGATCGTCACCGGCTATGACCTGAGTCAGATCATGCAGACCGATCAGATCCTGGAATTCAACCGGCCGATCAAGGTCGGCGACCAGTTGATCTGCCATGTCTACCTGCACTCGTTCCGGCAGGCGTTCGGTGGCGACATCATCGTCACAAAGAACGTCGTCACCGCGCAGAATGACGAGCTGGTGCTCACCACCTACACCACGCTGATCGGCCGCAGCGGCGGCGACATCGATCCGAACCTGCAGGGCGCGGTCCGCAACGTGCTGATGCACGGCATCGACGAGGATGCCCCCGGCCATCACCCGCGCACCCCGGCCCTCGACGCGCCGGCGCCTGCTCCCATCGTCGCGGCTCCCGAGATCGTGCCGAGCAAGCGTGCGATCAGCTTCGACGACGTGACCGTCGGCGAAGAGCTGCCGCCGCGCACCGTCCGGCTGACCCGTGGCGACCTGGTGAACTACGCCGGTGTGTCCGGTGACGCGAACCCGATCCACTGGAGCGACGAGGTCGTGAAGCTCGTCGGCCTGGAGAACGTGGTCGCGCACGGCATGCTCACCATGGGCCTAGGTGGCAGTTTCGTCACTTCTTGGCTCGGCAACCCCGGTGCGGTCAAGGAGTACAACGTCCGCTTCACCAGCCCGGTCTACGTCGGCTCCGACGAGCCTGCCGAGATCGAATACACGGGTAAAGTGAAGTCGGTGGATCCGGAGACGCGGACCGCGGTCGTCGCCATCGTGGCGCGGTCGGCGGGGCGCAAGATCTTCGGGCGCGCGACCGCTACGGTGCAGCTGGCCTGACCTGGTCGGGTGACCCTGATTGGCTAATGCCGCGGACGGTAACGTACACTCGGGTTTCTGGGGTCACCAGCCGTTGCGCGCTGCTCTGTAGGGCTGGTTCCAGGCGGTCCGGAGGAACGGATTGCCAACGGGGCCGGCAACTGCCGGAGTAGCGCGCGTGTTGTGTGACAGCTGGATATAACTGAATAAGAACAGTGGCTGGACAGCCCTAATCGTCCAGCCGAAGGGGTGTAGCTCAACTGGCAGAGCAGCGGTCTCCAAAACCGCAGGTTGCAGGTTCAAGTCCTGTCGCCCCTGCCCTGGATGCCAGCGACGAAAGGATCGACGTGAGCGACGAGCGGGATACTCGCCACGGCGCGCATGTGGCCGACGATGGCGACGACACCGCCGCAGTGACTCGGCCGAGCGGCAAGCGGTCCGCCCGACGGGCCCGCAGTGCGTCGTCCTCCGATTCTGGCGCGGTCGCCACGGTCGAGCGGCCGTCGTTGAGCAAGGCAACCAAGAAGACCGATCGGGCCGAGCGTAAGACGGGTAACCCGTTCAAGCTCTTGATCAGGTTCCTTCGCGAGGTAATCGCGGAACTGCGCAAGGTGATCTGGCCCAACCGGAAGCAGATGGTCACCTATACGGGCGTTGTTCTGGTGTTCGTGATTTTCATGGTCGCGTTCATCAGCGGGTTGGATCTAGCGTTCATCAAGGGTGTCAACTGGCTGTTCGGCTAGCTGAACAACGCCGACGCCGGTAGCCGATCCCGGGGCGGACACGGGCGGAGTGATTTCCGCCGGGCGCCCGGCCCCGGCACGCAGAGGATGTACGTGACGACACAGGAAGCGAGTGCCCCAGTGAGCACCCCGGAGAACGACACAACCGACGAGTTCCCGGTCGACGACACGGTGGCCGAGGCCGCCGACTCCGTCGAGGACTCCGCGTCCGTCGAGGAATCCGTGGTCGAGGACGCCGAGCCCGCTGCCGAGGCCGCCCCTATCGACGCGGAGCCAGCCGATCCCGTCGCCGAAATGAAGGCCGCGCTGCGGCGCGCCCCCGGTGACTGGTACGTCATCCACTCCTACGCGGGTTACGAGAACAAGGTCAAGGCCAACCTCGAGACCCGCGTGCAGAACCTGGACCTCGAGGAGTACATCTTCCAGGTCGAGGTGCCGACCGAAGAGGTCACCGAGATCAAGAACGGCCAGCGCAAGCACGTCAACCGCAAGGTGCTGCCCGGCTACATCCTGGTCCGGATGGAACTCAACGACGAGTCGTGGGGCGCGGTGCGCAATACTCCCGGCGTCACCGGTTTCGTCGGCGCCACCTCGCGCCCGTCGCCATTGTCCATCGATGACGTGGTGAAGTTCCTGGTCCCGGCTGCGCAGCAGCAGAAGAAGCCCGCTGCCGCCGCGGGCAGCTCCGAGGGCGCCACCGATGTCGTGGCCAAGCCGGTCATCGAGGTCGACTTCGAGGTCGGCGAGTCGGTCACCGTGATGGACGGCCCGTTCGCGACGCTGCCCGCCAGCATCTCCGAGGTCAACGCCGAGCAGCAGAAGCTCAAGGTGCTCGTGTCGATCTTCGGCCGCGAGACCCCGGTCGAGCTGGCGTTCACGCAGGTCGCGAAGATCTAGAACCGTTCCGTCTCCGACGGAATGAATCGACCCCGGCTACGGGTTGATTCACCAGGACTTGCAAAGAGCAAGGAAAACAGACACCTAGGAAAGAAAGATGCCCCCCAAGAAGAAGAAGCTCGCCGGGATCATCAAGCTTCAGATCCAGGCCGGCCAGGCGAACCCCGCCCCCCCGGTGGGGCCCGCGCTCGGTCAGCACGGCGTCAACATCATGGAGTTCTGCAAGGCGTACAACGCCGCGACCGAGTCGCAGCGTGGCAACGTCATTCCGGTCGAGATCTCGGTGTACGAGGACCGGACGTTCGACTTCAAGCTGAAGACCCCGCCCGCTGCCCGGCTGCTGCTCAAGGCCGCCGGTATCCAGAAGGGTTCGGCCGAGCCGCACAAGACCAAGGTCGCGAAGATCACCATGGACCAGGTTCGGGAGATCGCCAAGACCAAGGCGGAAGATCTGAACGCCACCGACATCGATCAGGCGGCGAAGATCATCGCGGGTACTGCTCGCTCGATGGGTATCACCGTCGAAGGCTGAGCGGACACGCTCCTCCATATATAGGTGGGAGGGCCGGCCAGGCCCGATAACCACTTCTGACAGAACAAGGACAGAGAAAAATGGCAAAACGAAGCAAGGCGTATCTCGCCGCGGCCGAGAAGGTCGATCGCGATCAGTTGTACTCCCCGCTTGCCGCCGCGCGGCTGGCCAAGGAGACCGCCTCTACCAAGACCGACGCGACCGTCGAGGTTGCCGTTCGTCTCGGTGTGGATCCCCGCAAGGCCGACCAGATGGTCCGCGGCACGGTCAACCTGCCGCACGGCACCGGTAAGACCGCCCGCGTCATCGTGTTCGCGGCCGGCGAGAAAGCCGCCGAAGCCGAGGCCGCCGGTGCGGACGCCGTTGGCGCCGAGGACCTGATCGAGCGGATCCAGGGCGGCTGGCTCGATTTCGACGCCGCGATCGCCACCCCGGACCAGATGGCCAAGGTCGGCCGGATCGCGCGTGTCCTCGGACCGCGTGGCCTGATGCCGAACCCGAAGACGGGCACCGTCACCAACGATGTGACCAAGGCCGTCAACGACATCAAGGGCGGCAAGATCAACTTCCGCGTCGACAAGCAGGCCAACCTGCACTTCGTCATCGGCAAGGCGTCTTTCGACGACGCAAAGCTGGTGGACAACTACGGCGCCGCGCTGGATGAGATCCTGCGCGCGAAGCCGTCGACCGCCAAGGGCCGCTACGTCAAGAAGGTGACGGTCTCGACGAACACCGGACCGGGCATCCCGGTGGATCCGAACCGCACCCGCAACCTCCTCGACGAGGATGCGTAAGTAGCACCTGAGTCAAACCGCAACGGCGGGAACGCGATCAGCGCTCCCGCCGTTGCGGTTTTCCGGGATAAATCATTACCGGACTAATTCGCCTGCGGCCATCGTTGGCCCTGGTGTGACCGTTGTTCTGCTGATCTCCGGAAGCACACGCAGTGCTTCGACCAATTCCGCCGCGCTGCGCACCGTGCGGGCGATAGCCCCGGACGGCGTCGACACCCTGTGGTACGACGGTCTGACCGAACTACCCGCTTTCAGCCCGGATGACGACGGCACCGGTCACCCCTCGGTGGTCGCGCTGCGCGAACAGCTTTCGCGCGCCGACGCCGTGCTGCTCTGCACGCCCGAATACGCGGGCACGCTGCCTGGCAGCTTCAAGAATCTCCTGGACTGGACCGTCGGCACCGGCGACCTGTACGAAAAGCCGACGGCCTTCCTCAATGTGGCCGCGCAGGGGCGCGGCGAAGGCGCGGCCGCGACCCTGACCACCGTTCTCGGCTATGTGGGGGCCGATATCGACCCGGCGGCATGCGCCAGACTGCCGGTGGCCCGTGACGCCGTTGGACCGGACGGCTTGGTCACCACGACCGAATTCCGAACCGGCGCACTCGAAGCTCTCACCCGCCTCGTCCAGCACACAACTCGGACCCCAGCCTGAGATTCATAGATCGCCGGCGTGGTGCCGAGACGCTGCGCCAGCAGGGTGGCGAGGGTTAATGAGGAACATGAACCCGAACATCGAGAAGTAGCCGATCGCAATGGCTGAGGCGGGCAGCGGGAATCGGCGATTGCGGAACAGCTGCACATCGAGAATCGGTGCGCTGGTGCGCAATTCCCACACGACGAACGCGGCGAGCAGTGCGAACCGAGCGCGTGCCGAGCGTGGCCACCGACGTCCAGCCGTAGCGCGGCCCCTCGATGATGGACCAGACCAGCAGCGTGATGCCCGCGATGGATGACGCGATACCGGGCAAGTCCAGCCGCCCTACGCAGCGCCGCCCGTAGCGGTCGCCGAGATTGCCGAAGGGCGGCAGCAGCCCGGCGAAGGTCCGTTTTGGCAGATGGTGGGCCTTGCAGGTACTCTGAACGACAGTGATCGACGAGTTCGATCGCTACCCAATCCGTTCTACCGAAGACCGTTGGTCGCCGTGCCCCTATGGGTTCGGTCGAAGGTCCGGCAATAGCTGGCGGCCCACGCAGGGAGATCTGAGGCTGGGAATTGGTCCAAGTATTGCTTGGGCCGATCTTCCAATTGCGCCCCGGAACGCTCTGCGTTCGGGGCGTTTGCTTTTTCAGCTGGCCCCTGGTGCTTGGTAGTTCGTATATACGAACCGACATCCAGAGAGGAGGCGAAGTATGGCAAAACCCGAGAAGGTCACTGCGGTTGAAGAGATCGCGGAGCAGTTCAAGAGCTCGACGGCCACCGTCGTCACGGAATACCGTGGTCTGTCGGTCGGCAAGCTCACCGATCTGCGTCGCGCGCTCGGCGCGGGCGCCACGTACTCCGTCGCCAAGAACACCCTGGTCAAGCGTGCGGCCGCGGAAGCGGGCGTCGAAGGCCTGGACGACTTGTTCGTCGGACCGACCGCCATCGCCTTCATCCAGGGCGAGCCGGTCGACGCAGCGAAGGCCCTCAAGACCTTCGCCAAGGACAACAAGGCGCTCATCATCAAGGGCGGGTACATGGACGGCGCTGCGCTGTCCGTTGCCGAGGTCGAGAAGATCGCCGACCTCGAGTCCCGCGAGGTGCTGCTGGCCAAGCTGGCCGGCGCGATGAAGGGCAACATGGCGAAGGCCGCCAGTCTGTTCAACGCTCCCGCTTCGCAGGTGGCCCGCCTGGCCGCCGCGCTCGTGGAGAAGAAGCAGGCCGAAACCGGTGGCGAAACCGCTGCCGCTGAATAACCCCATGCGGGTGATTCGCGCGCGACTCGCCCACATAGCCATCAACTACCGAAAGGAACAACATTATGGCCAACGTTGACGAACTGCTCGAGACCTTCGGCAACATGACCCTGCTCGAGCTGTCGGACTTCGTCAAGAAGTTCGAGGAGAAGTTCGAGGTCACCGCTTCTGCTCCGGTCGCCGTCGCCGGCCCCGCGGGCCCCGGCGCCGTGGCTGAGGTCGTCGAAGAGCAGGACGAGTTCGACGTCATCCTCGAGGGCGCGGGCGACAAGAAGATCCAGGTCATCAAGGTGGTCCGTGAGATCGTCTCGGGCCTGGGCCTGAAGGAAGCCAAGGACCTGGTCGAGAGCGCGCCGAAGGCGATCCTGGAGAAGGTTGCCAAGGACGCGGCCGAGGCTGCCAAGGCGAAGCTGGAAGATGCCGGCGCCAAGGTCTCCGTCAAGTAATTCGCGACCACGTCGCCGGACGGGCGGTCCCCATTGGGGGCCGCCCGTTTGCTTTGTCCGGCGCGCGAACGTGTTGCGAATATCGAGAGACATCGGGGTTACTCTTCAGTCAGGTTGGGGTGTGCCGCGTCTCGCCCATGGGATACAGTGACCGAACCCACTGTGACGCGACACGCCGCGACAGCCGGATTGCGTGGTACCCCGGTGGGCTGCTCGCTGAGAATTGTGGAGGTAGGCGTGGGCGTCGAGGTAAGGACCGAGGGTGTTACGAAGTCTTTCGGTTCACAGCGGATTTGGCAGGATGTCTCATTGACCCTGCCTTCGGGTGAGGTTAGTGCCCTGCTCGGGCCCTCGGGTACCGGTAAGTCGGTCTTTCTGAAGTCCCTGATCGGTCTGCTGCGCCCGGAGCGTGGCTCCATCTATATCGGTGGCACGGATATCACCACCTGCTCCAACAAGGAGCTCTACGAGATCCGCAAGCTTTTCGGCGTGCTGTTCCAGGACGGCGCGCTGTTCGGTTCGATGAACCTTTATGACAACATCGCCTTCCCGTTGCGTGAGCACACGAAGAAGTCCGAGTCGGAAATCCGCAAGGTCGTCATGGAGAAGCTGGAGCTGACCGGTCTGCTCGGGGCCGAGACAAAGCTCCCCGGCGAGATCTCCGGCGGTATGCGCAAGCGTGCCGGACTGGCCCGGGCCCTGGTGCTCGACCCGCAGATCATCCTTGTCGACGAGCCGGACTCCGGCCTCGACCCGGTTCGGACCTCCTACCTCAGCCAACTGCTGCTCAACATCAACGCGCAGATCGACGCCACGATCCTGATCGTCACGCACAACATCAACCTGGCCCGCACCGTGCCCGACAACATCGGCATGCTGTTCCGTCGCCAGCTGGTCATGTTCGGCCCGCGCGAGGTGCTGCTCACCAGCGAGGAGCCGGTGGTCAAGCAGTTCCTCAACGGCCGCATGATCGGCCCGATCGGCATGAGCGAGGAAAAAGACGAGGCGCAGATGGCGCGCGAGCAGGCGCTCGTCGACGCGGGCCACCACCACGGCGGCGCCGAAGAGGTCGACGGGATCATCCCGCAGATGAAGGCCGAGCCGGGTATGCCCGTGCGGCAGGCGGTGATGCGCCGCAAGGAGCGAGTCCGCGAGATCATGCATACCCTGCCGCATTCGGCGCAGGTGGCGATTCGTGAATCACTTGCCGAGAACGACGACACGCAGGTGATGGCCTACAACCAGGGCGACCTAGAAGGATATCAGGGTGGCGCGTACGACGCAACCATGCGCCACAACACAACTAACGGGTAACATCTGCGATCGTGAATTCCACCCTGGCGCGATTGCGGACCCCCATGGAGTCGGGGTTTGCCCAGGTCGGCAACATCTTTGCGCTCTTCCTCGACGTCGTGCGCAAGACGTTCAAGCGGCCGTTTCAGTTGCGCGAGTTCATCGAGCAGTCGTGGTTCATCGCGAGTGTCTCGATTCTGCCCAGCGCACTGGTGGCAATCCCGTTCGGCGCGGTCGTCGCGCTACAGACCGGCTCGCTGATCAAGCAACTCGGCGCCGAATCCTTCTCCGGCGCGACCGGCGTACTCGCCACCGTGCAGCAGGCGGCCCCGGTGGTGACCGCGCTGATCATCGCGGGCGCGGCCGGATCGGCGGTGGCCGCCGACCTCGGCTCGCGCACCATCCGTGATGAGATCGACGCGCTCGAGGTGCTCGGCGTCGATCCGGTGCAGAAGCTCGTGGTGCCACGGGTTCTGGGCATGACGCTGGTGGCGCTGCTGCTCAACGGCCTGGTGTCGGTGGTCGGCATCGCTGGTGGCTACTTCTTCAATGTGCTGTTGCAGGGCGGCACGCCGGGCGCCTACCTGGCCTCGTTCTCCGCTCTTGCGCAGTTGCCGGACCTGTGGATCGGCGAGATCAAGGCGGCGGTGTTCGGTCTGATCGCCGGCGTGATCGCCGCGTACAAGGGGTTGCATCCCAAAGGGGGCCCGAAAGGAGTCGGTGACGCGGTGAACCAATCCGTGGTGATCACGTTCCTGGTGTTGTTCTTCGTGAACTTGGTTCTGACCCTGGTGTATCTCCAGGTCGTCCCCGCTAAGGGCGCCTGACCCGTGGCGACCCCCTACCGCAACCCAGTCTTGGCCAAATCCGCCCGCCGGGCCGCCGAATTCGTCCGTATGCCACTGAGCGTGGTCGATCGCGCGGGCGAGCAGATGTCGTTCTACTCCCGCGCCATCGCCTGGATTCCCCGCACCGCGGTGCACTACCGCAAGGAGGTCATGCGGCTGCTGGCCGAGGTGACCTTCGGCAGCGGCGCGCTGGCGGTCATCGGCGGCACCATCGGCGTCATCGTCTTCATGTCCGGCTCGGTCGGCGTGGTGGTCGGCCTGCAGGGCTTCAAGGCGCTCGACGCGCTCGGCAGCTCCGTGCTGACCGGCTTCCTGACCGCCTACATCAACACTCGCGAGATCGCGCCGCTGGTGGCGGCGCTCGCGCTATCGGCAACGGTGGGTTGTGGTTTCACCGCCCAGCTCGGCGCCATGCGAATCTCCGAGGAGATCGACGCGCTCGAGGTGATGGCGGTGCCCGGCGTGCCGTTCCTGGTCACCACCCGCGTGATCGCCGGATTCCTCGCGGTCATCCCGCTGTACGTCGTCGGCCTGCTCGGCACGTTCCTGGCGTCGCGCATGATCAGCATCTGGTTCAACGGGCAGTCCAGCGGCTCGTATGACCACTATTTCAGCCTGTTCCTACCACCAGAGGACGTGTTGTATTCGTTCCTCAAGGTGCTGGTGTTCGCGTTCGTGATCATCATGGTGCACTGCTACTACGGCTTTCACGCCACCGGCGGACCGGCGGGCGTCGGCGTCGCGGTAGGCCGGGCGGTGCGTGCGGCGATCGTGCTCGTGAACGTGCTCGACTTCTTCCTGAGCCTGGCCATCTGGGGGACCACGACGACAGTGCGGGTTGCCGGATGAGTAGCGGAGTGCAGGCCTGGCGGTCCACGGAGAAACTGCGTGTTCGGGTCCTCGGCATCGTCTTCTTCGTGATCTGCGCGCTCTTTCTGTGGACCACGATCGCGATCTACAACAAGCAGTTCGTGAAGACCGTCGACGTCAACCTGATCACAGACAGTGTGGGCAATGCCTTGACCCGCCACGCGGACGTCAAGGTTCGCGGCGTCCCCGTCGGCGAGGTGCGGTCGAGCCGGTCCGAGGGTGGCAAGGTGACCTTGGCGCTCGCGCTCGACCCGTCCAAAGCCGGCCAGATTCCGGTGAACGCGACGGCGCGGCTGCTGCCGAAGACGCTGTTCGGTGAGCGGTACGTGGATCTGGTGATCCCCGACGCTCCCAGCGCGCAGCATCTGATCGATGGGGTGACCCTGCACCAGGACACCAGCGGCAATGCGATCGAGGTCAGCAAGCTGCTCGACGATCTGCTGCCGCTGCTGCAGGCGATTCCGCCGCAGGATCTCGCCGCCACCCTCGGCGCGCTGTCGCAGGCGCTGTCCGGCCAGGGTCTGGCGCTCGGTGAGACGGTGGACAAGCTGGACAACATCTTCCGCGAGGTCAACGTGGTGATGCCGGATCTGCAACAGGATCTGGCGAGCTTCGCCGACGTGACCGCCACCTACTCGGATGCGGCGCCGCAGCTGGTCGATGCCCTGAACAATCTGCGCACCACCAACGCGACCATCGTGCAGAAGCGTTCACAGATCGACACGTTGATGGCCTCGCTGACCCCGACCGCGGCCACCACCGCCGACTTCTTGATCGCCAACCACGACAACATCATCGATCTGGCCGCCGACTCCCGCCCCGCGCTGGAACTGCTGGCGACCTACTCGCCGACCTATGCGTGTGAGATGGCGAACTTCGCGAAGATGAAGCCGCGTATCGACAGGCTCTTCGGCAAGGGCACCGATCGGCCGGGTTCGCGCGTGACCATCGAGTTGGTCAATACCCGAGGCAAGTACCTGCCCAACCAGGACGAGCCACGCTGGCTGGACACCCGCGGACCGTCGTGCGTCGCGGAATACCCGCTGGGCGTCGACCCCGGCCAGTACACCGGCGGCCCGAACAACGACGGATCGTATGCGGTGCCGAGCCGTAACCCCGGCGACCAGGTAACCGGCAAGCTCGACCCGCCGCAGTTCGGTGTGTACCCGGCCGGTAGCACTCCGACCGCCGCCGGATCGCCGATGGAACAGCAGACCCTCGGCGCGATCTACGGTGCGGCGAACGGTGTTTCGCCGGACCAGGTGCCCGGCTGGGTGACCCGGATCGGGGCGCCCGCATTCCGTGGCAGTGAGGTGAGCGTGCGATGAAACAGAAGCTCCGCGGCGTGGGATCGCCGCTGACCAAGCTGATCATCTTCGTCGTGGTCACCCTGTTCGCGACCACCATCCTCGGCCTGTCCATCGCGAACTACAGTGGCGGCGGCACCGAGTTCAAGGCCAGGTTCACCGATGTCACGTCGCTGAACCCGGGCGACGAGGTGCGTATCGCCGGCGTGCGGGTCGGCAAGGTCACCGGCATCTCGATCGTAGACAAGCGGCTGGCCGAGGTGACGTTCGAAATGGCCGACCGCAATTGGCTGCCCGCGTCCACCACGGCGACCATCCGCTACCGAAATCTGGTGGGCCAGCGCTACATCGCGCTCGAGCAGGGCACCGGCGAGCAGGGCCGCAAGCTCAACAAGGGCGCGACCATTCCGCTGGAACGCACGCATCCGGCGTTGAACCTGACCACCCTGTTCAACGGGTTCCGCCCGCTGTTCCACACGCTCACCGCCGACGACGTGAACAAGCTGTCGTTCGAGATCATCCAGGTCTTCCAGGGTGAGCAGGGCACCATCAAGGACCTGGTGACCAGCACGGCGAGCCTGACCAACAAGATCGCGGATAAGGACGCCGTCATCGGTGAACTGGTGAAGAACCTGACCGCCGTGCTCGACACGATCAATCAGCGCGAGGACAACTTCGACCAGTTGATCGTCAATACCGAGGCGCTGGTCAGCGGCTTGGCGGCCGAGCGCGACACGATCGGCCGTTCGGTGACCTCGCTCGGCAACCTGGCCTCGGCCACCTCGGACCTGCTGGTCCCGACCCGGCCCTCGCTGCAGGGTTCGATCGCGGGGCTCAACCAGCTCACCGGCACCCTGAACGAGCGCAAGGACGAAGTGAACCAGGTCCTGAACAACCTGCCGATCAAGATGGAAAAGCTCGGGCGCGTCGGCAGTTACGGCTCCTGGTTCCAGTTCTATCTGTGCGGTATCGACCTCGTCGCCGGGCCGGGCTCGGCGGATGCGCCGCAGCTCAACCTCCCGTCCGGGATGCCGACGATCAACCAGCCGCTCTACACCAACGCCGCGCCGCGCTGCAACGGGAAGGCCCGCTAGATGGACGACCGGATCCTGCTCGGCAAGCGCAGCCCAGCGTTCATGGGTGTGCTCGGCCTTGCGATGGTGCTGCTGGTGACGATCTCCGCGTTCTTCCTGGACCGGCTGCCGATCATCGGCGCGGGCACCAAGTACACCGCCGAGTTCTCCGAGGCGGCGGGCATCAAAAAGGGCAACGAGGTTCGCATCGCGGGCGTCAAGGTCGGGTCGGTGGCGGATGTGCGCCTGGCCGGTGACCGGGTGCTCGTCGACTTCCGTACCCAGAACGCCTGGATCGGCAACGACACCACCGCCGCCATCCAGATCAAGACCGTGCTCGGCCAGAAGTACCTGGCACTCGACCCGAAAGGCTCCAAGCCCGCCGACCCGAGTCAGCGAATCCCGTTGTCGCGCACGGTATCTCCTTACGATGTGGTGGACGCGTTCAGCGACGCGGCGAAGAACGTCGACCAGATCGATACCGCGCAGCTGGCCACCAGCATGCGGGTGCTTTCGGACGCCTTCGCCACCACGCCGCCGGAGATTCGCAATTCCATCGACGGCGTGGCCCGGCTCTCGGAGACCCTCGGCAAGCGTGACCAGGAACTGAAGAAGATGTTCGCCGCCACCAAGCAGACCACCCAGGTGCTCGCGGACCGCAACGCCCAGTTCGAGCGGCTGCTCGCCTCCGGCGGGCAATTGCTGACCGAACTCAATATTCGCCAGCAGTCGATCTCGCAGCTGCTCACCGGAGCCAAGACGGTGGCGGCCGAACTGAGCGCGCTGGTGCACGACAACGAGCAGCAGATCGGCCCGGCCTTGACCAACCTGAAGGCCTCCATCGACATGCTGAATGCCAACCAGCAGAACATTTCCAAGACACTGGAACTCGCGGCGCCGTTCTACGGCCTCTACGCCAACGTGCTCGGCACCGGCCGCTGGTTCGACGCGGTGATCGTCAACCTGATTCCGCCGGGTCTGCCCGAGATTCCGGGCGATCGGCCGCCGGTGCGTTCGCTTGGCCCTCTGGAAGGTAACTGACATGGCGACAAGCTGGCGCATTGAACCATTGACCGCGCTGCGGTCCTCCAGTCGCGGCACCAAGGTGACCATCGCGTTGGTCGCGGTGGCGGCGGTGCTGGTGGCCGGGGTGTTGTGGTGGTTGTTCGACCGCATGACCACCACCAAGATCACCGCTTACTTCGATCGTTCCGTCGGCATCTACCAGGGGTCCGACGTGCGGATCCTCGGCGTGCCGGTGGGTTCGGTGGATTCGGTCGAGCCGCAGGGCGAGCAGGTCAAGGTCGTCATGAGCGTGGACCGCAAATACGACGTGCCCGCCGACGCCAAGGCCGCGCAGATCACTCCCTCGGTGGTGTCGGACCGCTACATCCAGCTGACGCCGGTCTACACCGGCGGGCCGAAGATGGCTCGGAATGCGACCATTCCGCGTGATCGGACGGTTACGCCGGTCGAGGTCGACCAGCTGTACAAAAGCATCACCCAGCTCTCGGATGCGTTGGGCCCCAACGGCGCCAATGCCCAGGGTGCGGTGAACGATCTGGTGCACACCTCGGCGGCGAACCTCGCGGGCAATGGAGAAGCGTTGGCCAACAGCCTCACTCAGCTCTCGCGGGCGGCGCGCTATCTGTCCGACGCGCGCGGTGACATCTTCGACACCGTCAAGAACCTGCAAAGCTTCGTCACCATGCTGGCCCAGAACGACTCGCAGGTGCGCCAATTCAACACGCAGCTCGCTGATCTGTCCGGGTTCCTCGCCGGCGAACGGCAGAACCTCGGTGAGGCGCTGAACCTGCTGTCGATCGGACTGGGTGATGTCGCCCGGTTCATCGACGACAACCGCGGCCTGATCGCGGACAACGCTCAGGCGTTGACCACGCTGACCAAGACCCTCGCCGACAAGCGCGACGATCTGGCGGCCGCGCTGCCGGTGCTGCCGCTGGCGTTGAGCAATCTGATCAACGTGCACAACGCCGAATCGGGCACCCTCGACATGCGCGCCAACTTCCCCGATCTGCAGGACCCGTTCGGCGTGGTGTGCAAGTTGCTCGACGTGAGCAAACTGATGCCGGGCGATCCGAAGTTCGATGCCATCGGCAAGCAGATGCGTCCGCTGCTGGATCACTGCAAGGAGATCACCGATCAGATCACCGCGGGCGTGAAGACGCCGACGCTGATCCTGCCCTTCGGCATCCTCAGCGGTGAGAACGAGCAGCGGGACCCGGTGCCCGGCACCGTTGCGGGCACTCCGTCCAACCAGCTTCCGCCGTCGCAGGGAGGTGGCCGGTGATCAGCCGCAACAGGATTCGTCGTGGCGCCGCGGCAGTGGCGCTGAGCGCGGTCGGCCTTCTGGTCGCCTCCTGCGCCTCCGACGGCATTTACAGCATCCCGCTGCCCGGTGGCGCCAATGTCGGTAATAACCCGATGCACATCGACATCCAGTTCGACGACGTGCTCGACCTGGTGCCGCAGTCCGCGGTGAAGTTCGAGGGCGTGCCGGTCGGCCGGGTGGAGGCGATCGTCATCGGCAAGGACCAGTGGACCGCCAGCGTGCGGACGCTGGTGAACTCCTCGGTCGATCTGCCCGCGAACGCGCACGCCGAGGTGAAGCAGACCAATCTGCTCGGCGAGAAGTTCATCGAGCTGACCAGGCCCACCGCCGACGCGGACCCCAACAAGCTGACCAACGGCTCGGTGATCCCGGTCGAGAACACCCGCCACGCCACCGAAGTCGAGCAGGTACTCGGCGCAATGTCGTTGCTGCTCAACGGCGGTGGTGTCGCGCAGCTGCAGCCGATCGTCACCGAGCTGAACAAGACGCTCGGCGGCCGTGAAGACAAGGTGCGCTCGCTGCTCGATCAGGCGAACACGCTCATCGCCGGGCTGGACGCGCAGGTCGACAACATCACCAGGTCCATCGATGGCCTGGCGACGTTGAGCGGCCGGGTGGCCACCCAGACCGATCAGCTCGGCAAGATCCTCGACCAGCTGCCCGAGGGCATCAAGATTCTGAACGAGCAACGCCCGCAATTGATTTCGATGCTTGCCCAGCTCGATCGAGTCGGTCAGGCCGGTTTCGAGGTGCTGGACCGCTCGAAGGACAACCTCATCACCGACCTGCGTGCGCTGCGCCCGACCCTGCAGGAACTCGGCCGGGCCGCACCCGATCTGGTGACCGCGTTGCCGCTGCTGCCGACCTATCCCTTCCCGGACTCGTCGCTGGAGGGCACCTTCGGTGGCCAGGTGAATACCTGGCTGTCGGTGGACCAGCAGATCGGCGTCACGCTGAGCAATCTCGGTGTGGGCAAGGGTGATCCGGTGTACATCCCGCCGGTGGGTCCGCCGGTGCCGGTGAATCCCTCGAACCCGTACTACAACGGCAACGGTCCGCGACCGGGCTGGCCGACGGTGTCGATCCTCCCGCTGCCGCCGAACATGGCGTTCGCGCCCGCGAACGGCGTTGTGCCGCCGACAGATCCGCTCGGGTCGATCCTCGACCAACTCGGTGTGGGAGGTGGTCCGCGATGACCCGTCTGGTCCGATATCAGCTGATTGCTTTCGGGTTGATCGCGGCGCTCGGCGTGGTGTTCGTCAGCGCCAAGTACATTCGTCTCGATCACATGCTCGGCTTCGACCAATACAACGTAAAGGTGGAGTCGGCACAGACCGGCGGCCTCTACAAGGGCGCCGAGGTCACCTACCGCGGCGTTCCGGTAGGCCGGGTCGGCAACCTCGAGCTCAGCGACAAGGGCGTGGTGATGAACCTCGTCATCGATTCGAGCTCGCCGGACATCCCGGCCTCGGCCCACGCCGTCGTCGCCGACCGCTCCGCGATCGGTGAGCAGTATGTAGATCTGCAGCCCGATACCGATCATGGTCCGTACCTGAAAGAGGGTTCGGTCATCGTCTCGGCGACCACGCCGGTGCCGATCGAGCAACTGATCGGCAGCGTGGACACCTTCACCCGCTCGGTCGATCTCACCGCGCTGAACACCACCGTCACCGAGCTCGGCAAGGCTTTCGACGGCAAGGGCGACGACCTGCGGGTGTTCGTCGATTCGTTGAACAAGTTCACCGAGACGTTCCAGCAGACGCTGCCGCAGACCATCCAGCTGATCAAGGATGGTCGCGTCGCGCTCGGCACCCAGGCCGAGCAGTCCAGCGCCATCCGGCAATTCAGCAGCGGCCTCGACCTTTTGACCGCCCAGCTGCGCTCCAGCGACCCGGATCTGCGCAGGCTGATCGGCACCGGCACCGACGCGAGCGACCAGATCGGGGCGCTGCTGAACGAGAGCGGCGGCGCGCTCACCGAGGACCTGGGGAACCTGCGACAGCTGCTGCAGTCCATCTCGACCAAGAACTACGCGCTGCGCCCGCTGTTGCAGATGCTGCCGCAGCTGTCCATCGGCGCCTCCTCGACCGCGCCCGGCGATGGCACCAGCCACTTCGGTCTAGTGCTCGAAGCCAACAACCCGCCCCCGTGCACCCAGGGCTACGAGGGCACCCAGCGGATACTCGAACAGATGAAGCGGGAGAACCCGAATTTCGACGACACGCGTGACGACTTCCCGTTCAACCGGGACGCGAAATGCACTGTGCCGTTTGGTAATCCGACCGCAGTGCGTGGTGGTGAGCGGGCCGATCTGGCCGACCCGAGCATCGTGCAGCCGTGGGATTCCACCCCGAAGACCGATCCGGAAAAGCTGAACCTGAACCCGATCGCCGTACAGATGGCGACCCTGCTGGGGGTTACGCCGAAGCGGTGACCAGGACCGACGCGGCGTTGCCGCAATAATTACTGACGTTAGGGTGTGCAGTCGTGAGCCCCGATCTTTCCAAGGAAACGCCGGAACCTACCGAGCCGGATTCCACGGAATCCGACGCCGCAGCGGCTGCCCCAACGGCACCTGTCGCTGAGTCGCCGACCGCCGAGGTGTCGATCGCCGAGGTGTCGATCGCCGAGTCGACCGCGACGGTGTTCGATTCTGTCCCCGCCGACAACGTGGCCGAGACCTCGGGCGGGCGGCCGCCGTTCGTGGTCACCGTGGCGGCGGCGCTCGCACTGGTCATCGCGCTGGCCGCGGCGGCCTGGTTCGGCACCGGCTGGGTGCGGGCGGCGTACTTCACCGACGGGCCGCGGGCCGAGGCGCGCGATTCCGCGCTCACCGACGCCAGGCAGGCCGCGATCAACCTGATGTCGATGGATCCGTCCGACGTGGACGGTTCGATCAAGATGATCCAGTCCTCGATGACCGGGCAATTGCTCGATGAGGCGACCAAGGGTCAAGAACAGCTGCGCTCGACCGCGTCGGAGTCCAAGACCAAGCTGGAGGCCAAGGTGCTGGGTGCCTCGCTGACATCGTTGAACTCCGAGCGGGACCGGGCCTCGGCGCTGGTAGTGCTGCAGGTCACCCGCAGCGTGCCCAATAACGCGCCGGTCAGCTTCCGGCAGTCCTGGACCCTGAACATGATCAAGGGCGGCGCCGTCTGGAAGGCGGAAACGGCGGAATCACTCGGTCAGCCGGTGCCGCTGGATGCGCCGAAGCCGGGCGAGGCGGCGGGCCAGCCTCCGGTGCCCGCTACTCCGGCGCCCGCGCCCCCGACCAAGCCCGGCTCGTAGGAGGACCGATTCATGGCATCCAAGCGACCTGTCAACCGGGTCACCCCCAGGAACCGTCCTGTCGCGGATCGCGCCGTGCCGAGCACCGGGTCACGGACCCCGGCCGATGCCGCCGAGCAGTCCGCGTCACCGCGTCGGACCGTCGGTAAGCGGCGTGGCGCCGACGAGGCGCCCACCGCGAGTACCCGCCGCCCCCGCGTGGCGGGCAGCGAGACCTCCGAGTCCGGCGACCCGCAACCGCGTCGATCGCGATTGCGGCCCGCTCGACGGCCGCTGCGCCGCTCCGGCTCGGGCTGGTGGGTGGTGCTCACCTGCGTCGTCGCGACGGTGCTGCTCGCCGCGTTCGCGGTGCTCGCGGCATTCCGACCTGGCGTGGATAAATCCAACCAGGCGTTCGTGAACACCAAGGCCACCGAGGAAGTGAGCGCGGCCGCCGAGCACGCGCTGAGCACCGTGTTCGGCTACGACGTGAAGAAGCTCGACGGCTACAAGGACTCGGTACATCAGGTCGTCACCGGGCAGATGCTCACCGACTTCGACAAGTTCGCCGACACCAATATCGCCGCCATAAAACAGGCGCAGACCAGCGCTGATGTCAATGCGAAGCCGATCGGGGTGACCTTGCTCACCGATGATAGGGCAGAGCTGATGGTGAACCTGGTGGTGAGTGCGAACAAGGACGGTGTCGCGCAGGAAAGCGCCTCGGGTCCGATCGTGCTGCGGATGCAGAAAAAGGACGGCCACTGGCTGGCCAGCGACATCGTCGACCGCAACTGACCTCGGGTCTACCGGGTGATCTTGTAGCGCGGCAGGCGATCTCGGCGCTGCCCAGGTGGGTGCTGCCACTTGACGAGTTTCGCCCGACCCGTCACGCTATTCACAACAGCGGCAGCTGTCACAGTGGCTCCAAGCGCCCCGTGGCTCCCGACGCAGCCAGCGTTTCGGGGACACGGCGCGCCCGCCATTTTGGTCACGGCGCGCCGCCACGCAGAGAGTCGTTCGAGTGGTACTTTGACACCTCGGCGTATATAGGTGTAGGTTTGGACGTTGCGCTGGCTGCCTCCTGTCCATACCTCGATTCGCACACGCAAGTTCCACCCTTCCGGTGTTACTTCCGCTGTTGCCTGTTCGGGTTTCGTTCGGGTTGTAACCAGCGGAATTCGTAGCAGACAAGCGACGGTCGCGGACCACCACGCGACGCGCGTGAGGTGCTGGAAGGACGCATCTTGGCAGTCTCCACCCAGACCAAGGCAGTTGCCGGAATCCCCGGAGCCCCATTGAGGGTGTCTTTCGCGAAGATCCGTGAACCCTTGGAGGTGCCCGGACTTCTCGATCTACAGACGGACTCATTTGCATGGTTGATCGGTTCGCCGTCATGGCGTGAAAAGGCCGCCGCTCGCGGCGACGTCGGGCTAGTCGGGGGACTCGAGGAGGTGCTCGAGGAGCTCTCGCCGATCGAAGACTTCTCCGGCTCCATGTCGCTGTCCTTCTCCGACCCGCGCTTCGAGGAGGTCAAGGCCTCCATCGATGAGTGCAAAGACAAGGACATGACCTACGCGGCGCCGTTGTTCGTGACCGCGGAGTTCATCAATAACAACACCGGTGAGATCAAGAGCCAGACGGTCTTCATGGGTGATTTCCCGATGATGACCGATAAGGGCACGTTCATCATCAACGGCACCGAGCGTGTGGTTGTTTCGCAATTGGTGCGTTCGCCGGGTGTGTACTTCGACAACAGCGTCGATAAGAGCACGGAGAAGGACCTGCACAGCGTGCGCGTCATCCCGTCTCGCGGCGCGTGGTTGGAGTTCGATGTCGACAAGCGCGACACCGTCGGTGTCCGTATCGACCGCAAGCGTCGCCAGCCGGTCACCGTGCTGCTGAAGGCATTGGGTTGGTCGACCGAGGAGATCGCCGAGCGTTTCGGCTTCTCGGAGATCATGATGTCGACGTTGGAAAAGGACAACACCGCCGGTCAGGACGAGGCGCTGCTGGATATCTACCGCAAGCTGCGTCCGGGTGAGCCGCCGACCAAGGAGTCCGCGCAGACCCTGTTGGAGAACTTGTTCTTCAAGGAGAAGCGCTACGACCTGGCGCGTGTGGGTCGCTACAAGATCAACAAGAAGTTGGGTATCCACCTCGGTGAGCAGATCACCGCGTCGGTGCTGACCAAGGAAGACATCGTCTCCACGATCGAGTACCTGGTGCGTCTGCATTCGGGTGATCGGGTGATGACCGCGCCCGGTGGCGCCGAGGTTCCGGTGGAGGTCGACGACATCGACCACTTCGGTAACCGTCGCCTGCGCACCGTGGGTGAGTTGATCCAGAACCAGATCCGGGTCGGGTTGTCGCGGATGGAACGTGTGGTTCGTGAGCGGATGACGACTCAGGACGTCGAGGCGATCACGCCGCAGACCCTGATCAACATCCGCCCGGTCGTGGCCGCGATCAAGGAGTTCTTCGGAACCTCCCAGCTGTCGCAGTTCATGGACCAGAACAACCCGCTGTCGGGTCTGACCCACAAGCGTCGCCTCTCGGCGCTGGGCCCGGGCGGTCTATCCCGTGAACGTGCCGGTCTGGAAGTGCGTGACGTGCACTCCTCGCACTACGGTCGCATGTGCCCGATCGAGACCCCGGAAGGCCCGAACATCGGCCTGATCGGTTCGCTGTCGGTGTATGCGCGGGTCAACCCGTTCGGCTTCATCGAGACCCCGTACCGCAAGGTCATCGACGGCAAGGTCACCGACGACGTGGTGTACCTGACCGCAGACGAGGAGGACCGGCACATCCGTGCGCAGGCCAACTCGCCGGTCGACGCCGACGGTCGCTTCCTCGAGGACAAGGTCCTGGTGCGCCGCCTCGGTGAAGAGGTCGAGTTCGTCTCGGCGGCCGAGGTCGACTACATGGATGTGTCGCCGCGTCAGATGGTGTCGGTCGCGACCGCGATGATTCCGTTCCTCGAGCACGACGATGCCAACCGTGCCCTGATGGGTGCGAACATGCAGCGTCAGGCCGTGCCGCTGATCCGTTCCGAGGCGCCGATCGTGGGCACCGGTATGGAACTGCGCGCCGCGGTCGACGCCGGTGATGTGGTGGTGAACGAGAAGGCTGGTGTGGTCGAGGAGGTTTCCGCCGACTACATCACCGTGATGGCCGATGACGGCACTCGCAAGTCCTACCGGATGCGTAAATTCGCGCGCTCGAATCAGGGCACGTGTGCCAACCAGCGGCCGATCGTGGACGAGGGGCAGCGGGTCGAACAGGGCCACGTGCTCGCCGATGGACCGTGCACCGAGAACGGTGAAATGGCCCTCGGTAAGAACCTGCTCGTGGCGATCATGCCGTGGGAGGGCCACAACTATGAGGACGCGATCATCCTGTCGCAGCGCCTCGTGGAAGAGGACGTCCTCACCTCGATCCACATCGAAGAACACGAGATCGACGCCCGCGACACCAAGCTCGGCGCTGAGGAGATCACCCGGGATATCCCGAACGTCTCCGACGAGGTGCTGGCCGATCTCGACGATCGCGGCATCATCCGCATCGGCGCCGAGGTTCGTGACGGCGACATCCTGGTCGGCAAGGTCACCCCGAAGGGTGAAACCGAGCTGACCCCCGAAGAGCGGCTGCTGCGCGCGATCTTCGGTGAGAAGGCGCGTGAGGTGCGTGACACCTCGCTGAAGGTGCCCCACGGTGAGTCCGGCAAGGTCATCGGTATCCGCGTGTTCTCCCGCGAGGACGACGACGACCTGCCCCCGGGCGTCAACGAACTCGTCCGGGTGTATGTGGCGCAGAAGCGCAAGATCCAGGACGGCGACAAGCTCGCCGGCCGCCACGGCAACAAGGGTGTCATCGGCAAGATCCTCCCCACCGAGGACATGCCGTTCATGCCCGACGGCACCCCCGTCGACATCATCCTCAACACCCACGGTGTGCCGCGTCGTATGAACATCGGCCAGATCTTGGAGACCCACCTCGGGTGGATCGGCAAGGCGGGCTGGGATGTCGGGGCCGACGAGGACGGCGCGAACCGTCCGGATTGGGCCAAGGCACTGCCGGAAGAGATGCTGGCGGCTCCGGCCGACTCCAACATCGCGACCCCGGTGTTCGACGGCGCCCGCGAGGAGGAGCTGACCGGTCTGCTCGCTTCGACCCGGCCGAACCGCGATGGTGAGCGCATGGTCGACGCGAACGGTAAGTCGACGCTGTTCGACGGTCGTTCCGGCGAGCCGTTCCCGTACCCGGTCGCGGTCGGCTACATGTACATCCTGAAGCTGCACCACCTGGTCGACGACAAGATCCACGCCCGCTCGACCGGTCCGTACTCGATGATCACGCAGCAGCCGCTGGGTGGTAAGGCGCAGTTCGGTGGTCAGCGATTCGGTGAGATGGAGTGCTGGGCCATGCAGGCCTACGGTGCGGCATACACGCTCCAGGAGCTCCTGACCATCAAGTCCGACGACGTGGTCGGCCGCGTGAAGGTCTACGAGGCGATCGTCAAGGGCGAGAACATTCCGGAGCCGGGCATTCCGGAATCGTTCAAGGTGTTGCTCAAAGAACTCCAGTCGCTGTGCCTCAACGTCGAGGTGCTGTCTTCCGACGGCGCCGCGATCGAGATGCGCGACGGCGACGACGAGGATCTGGAGCGCGCGGCAGCCAACCTGGGCATCAACCTGTCCAGGAACGAAGCTGCCACCGTCGACGATTTGGCGAACTAGGCGATAGGTGCGAATGCCGTTCCCCGCGAACGGCATTCGCGCTCCGCGTTCTACCCACTAGTGAACTTTTGCTCGAATTCGACCCGAATAGGGGAAAGGAAGTTACGTGCTAGACGTCAACTTCTTCGATGAACTCCGGATCGGCCTGGCCTCCGCCGAAGACATTCGGCAGTGGTCCTTCGGCGAGGTGAAGAAGCCGGAGACCATCAACTACCGCACTCTCAAGCCGGAGAAGGACGGCCTGTTCTGCGAGAAGATCTTCGGTCCCACCCGGGACTGGGAGTGCTACTGCGGTAAGTACAAGCGTGTCCGCTTCAAGGGCATCATCTGTGAGCGCTGTGGCGTCGAGGTGACTCGCGCCAAGGTGCGCCGTGAGCGGATGGGTCACATCGAACTGGCCGCACCGGTCACTCACATCTGGTACTTCAAGGGCGTGCCTTCGCGCCTCGGCTACCTGCTCGACCTGGCGCCGAAGGATCTGGAAAAGATCATCTACTTCGCCGCCTACGTCATTGTCGGCGTCGACGAGGAGCTGCGTCACAACGAGCTCTCCACGCTCGAGGCCGAGATGGAGGTCGAGAAGAAGGCTGTCGCCGATCAGCGCGACGCCGACCTCGAGGCCCGCGCCCAGAAGCTCGAGGCCGACCTGACCGAGCTCGAGGCCGAGGGTGCCAAGTCCGACGTCCGCCGCAAGGTCAAGGACGGCGGCGAGCGCGAGATGCGTCAGCTCCGCGATCGGTCCCAGCGGGAGCTGGACCGGCTCGAGGAGATCTGGACCACCTTCACCAAGCTGTCGGTCAAGCAGCTCATCGTCGATGAGGTGCTCTACCGCGAGCTGGTCGACCGCTATGGCGAGTACTTCACCGGCGCCATGGGTGCGGAGTCCATCCAGAAGCTGATGGAGAACTTCGACATCGACGCCGAGGCCGAGAACCTGCGGGAGACCATCCGCAGCGGTAAGGGCCAGAAGAAGCTGCGCGCGCTCAAGCGGCTCAAGGTGGTCGCAGCCTTCCAGACCAACGGCAATTCGCCGATGGGCATGGTGCTCGACGCTGTCCCGGTGATCCCGCCGGAGCTGCGTCCGATGGTTCAGCTCGACGGTGGCCGGTTCGCCACCTCCGACCTGAACGACCTGTATCGCCGCGTGATCAACCGCAACAACCGCCTCAAGCGACTGATCGACCTCGGCGCGCCCGAGATCATCGTCAACAACGAGAAGCGGATGCTGCAGGAGTCCGTGGACGCGCTGTTCGACAACGGCCGTCGTGGACGTCCGGTCACCGGACCGGGTAACCGCCCGCTGAAGTCTCTGAGCGACCTGCTCAAGGGCAAGCAGGGTCGTTTCCGTCAGAACCTGCTCGGCAAGCGCGTCGACTACTCGGGCCGTTCGGTCATCGTCGTCGGCCCGCAGTTGAAGCTGCACCAGTGTGGTCTGCCCAAGCTGATGGCGCTGGAGCTGTTCAAGCCGTTCGTGATGAAGCGTCTGGTCGACCTGAACCACGCGCAGAACATCAAGTCCGCCAAGCGGATGGTGGAGCGTCAGCGTCCCCAGGTGTGGGATGTCCTCGAAGAGGTCATCGCCGAGCACCCGGTGCTGCTGAACCGTGCGCCCACCTTGCACCGCCTCGGCATCCAGGCCTTCGAGCCGCAGCTGGTGGAAGGCAAGGCAATCCAGCTGCACCCGCTGGTCTGTGAGGCGTTCAACGCCGACTTCGACGGTGACCAGATGGCCGTGCACCTTCCGCTGTCCGCGGAGGCGCAGGCCGAGGCCCGCATCCTGATGCTGTCCTCGAACAACATCCTGTCGCCGGCCTCGGGTCGTCCGCTGGCCATGCCGCGTCTGGACATGGTGACCGGTCTGTACTACCTGACCCGCAAGGTGGACAACGAGATCGGCCAGTACCAGGCGGCCACCAAGAGTGCCAACGAGCACGGCGTGTACTCCTCGCCTGCCGAGGCACAGATGGCGGTCGACCGCGGTGAGCTGACTGTGCGGTCGCAGATCAAGGTGCGGCTGACCGAGCAGCGTCCGCCGCGCGAGATCGAGACGGAACTGTTCCCGGACGGCTGGAACCGCGGCGACGCGTGGCTGGCCGAGACCACCCTCGGTCGGGTGCTGTTCAACGAGTTGCTGCCCGCGGACTACGCGTTCATCAACGAGCAGATGCCCAAGAAGCGTCAGGCGACGATCATCAACGATCTGGCCGAGCGCTACCCGATGATCGTGGTCGCGCAGACCGTCGACAAGCTCAAGGACGCGGGCTTCCACTGGGCCACGCGTTCGGGTGTGACGGTCTCGATGTCCGACGTGCTCGTGCCGCCGGAGAAGACCGAGATCATGGAGCGCTACGAGGCGCTTGCCGATCAGATCGAGAAGAAGTACCAGCGTGGTGCTCTCGATCACACCGAGCGCAACAGTGCCCTGGTGAAGATCTGGCAGGAAGCGACCGAAGAGGTCGGTACGGCACTGCGTGCGCACTACCCGCCGGACAACCCGATCATCACGATCGTCGAGTCGGGCGCGACCGGTAACTTCACCCAGACTCGTACCCTCGCTGGTATGAAGGGCCTGGTGACGAACCCGAAGGGTGAGTTCATCCCGCGGCCGATCAAGTCCTCGTTCCGTGAGGGCCTGACCGTTCTCGAGTACTTCATCAACACCCACGGTGCCCGTAAGGGTCTGGCCGACACCGCGCTTCGTACCGCCGACTCGGGTTACCTGACCCGTCGTCTGGTGGACGTCTCGCAGGACGTCATCGTGCGCGAGCACGACTGTGGCACCGAGCGCGGCATCATCGTGCACATCGCCGACAAGCAGGCGGACGGCTCGCTGATCCGTGACGCGCATGTGGAGACCTCCGCATACGCTCGCACCCTGGCATCGGATGCGGTGGACGCCAAGGGCAACCTCGTCATCGGCAAGGGCGCCGACCTCGGCGACCCGGCCATCGAGGCGCTGCTCGACGCGGGTATCACCGAGGTGAAGGTCCGCTCCGTGCTGACCTGCACCACCGGCACCGGCGTGTGTGCGACCTGCTACGGCCGCTCCATGGCGACCGGCAAGCTGGTCGACATCGGTGAGGCCGTCGGCATCGTCGCCGCGCAGTCCATCGGTGAGCCAGGTACCCAGCTGACCATGCGTACTTTCCACCAGGGTGGTGTCGCAGGCGAGGACATCACCGGTGGTCTGCCGCGTGTCCAGGAGCTGTTCGAGGCCCGCGTGCCGAAGGGCAAGGCTCCGATCGCCGAGGTCAGTGGACGGGTCCGGATGGAGGACGACGACCGCTTCTACAAGATCACCATTATCCCGGATGACGGTGGCGAAGAGGTTGTCTACGACAAGCTCTCGAAGCGTCAGCGTCTGCGTGTCTTCAAGCACGACGACGGCACAGAGCGTCTGCTCTCGGACGGTGACCACGTCGAGGTCGGCCAGCAGCTGCTGGAAGGCGCGGCGGATCCGCACGAGGTGCTGCGCGTGATGGGCCCCCGTCAGGTGCAGATCCACCTGGTCCACGAGGTCCAGGAGGTCTACCGCTCGCAGGGTGTGTCGATCCACGACAAGCACATCGAGGTCATCGTGCGCCAGATGCTGCGTCGCGTGACGATCATCGACTCGGGTGCCACGGAGTTCCTGCCCGGCTCGCTCACCGAGCGTTCCGAGTTCGAGAACTCCAACCGTCGCGTCGTCGCCGAGGGCAACGAGCCCGCGGCAGGTCGCCCGGTGCTGATGGGTATCACGAAGGCATCGCTCGCGACGGATTCGTGGCTGTCGGCGGCGTCCTTCCAGGAGACCACTCGAGTCCTGACGGACGCGGCCATCAACTGCCGCTCCGACAAGCTCATCGGCCTCAAGGAAAACGTGATCATCGGCAAGCTGATCCCGGCAGGTACCGGCATCAACCGCTACCGCAACATCACGGTGCAGCCGACCGAAGAAGCCCGCGCCGCCGCGTACGCGGTGCCGTCCTACGACGACACCTACTACAGCCCGGACAGCTTCGGCCAAACCACCGGCGCCGCAGTCCCGCTCGACGACTACGGTTTCAGCGACTACCGCTAACCCGGTAATCCGCAACAGCATTCGGCCCCCGCTCCTTTCGGAGCGGGGGCCGATGTGCGTTCTGGCCACCGCCCATCCAGTCGTCAGCCGAGGAAACGGGTCTGCCCGGTGTATCGCCGTGGCTCGGCGGGATCGATATCGACTATTTCCCGGGCACGCTGCAGGAGAAGTATGTGGCCGCAGCGGCATCCTTCGGTGCGGCCGCGGTATCGCCGGTGCACGGCGACCCGCAGGACGGCACCGTCGCCGACCCGGGCTATCAGCCGTTCACGACTGCCGAACTGGTCCAGGCCGCGCACCAGCGTGGCATGCGGGTCATACCGTGGACGGTCGACGATCGGGGCACCATGACCGCGCTGCTCGATCTGGGAGTGGACGGCATCATCACCAATCGGCCGGATCTGTTGCGCGCCATCCTGTCCGAGTACGGCTACCAGCTCCCTGAGGCTTATCAGCGGCCCTGATGTACCACGTCCTCGCGGGGGCGTTCGGCAATGGCCTTGCCGATCAGAATCTCGTTGTGTCCGGCGCCGTAGAAGTCGCCGGTGTCGATCAGATTCGCGCCGGAGTCGATGGCGGCGTGGATGGTGGCCAGCGATTCGGCGTCGTCGGCGGCGCCATACATGCCGGACATGCCCATGGCGCCGAGTCCGATGCGGCCGACGGCCGGTCCGGTGTTGCCGAGCTGAGTGGTGGAGATCTTCGATGTGGTCATGGGATAAGCCTGCGGCTCAGCCAGGGATTGCGGCAGAGATCGTTTATCGGAGGAGCGGCGATCCCTGGTTCGGCGACCCGGCTTCGGGGAAAGTAGAGGCATGGACCGATCCGAGTTGGCCGATTTCCTGCGTCGCCGCCGCGAGCAACTGACACCGGCGGATGTCGGGCTGCCTCCGGGTGTCCGACGTCGCACTCCCGGCCTACGCCGGGACGAGGTGGCGCTGTTGGCGGGGATGTCCACCGACTACTACACCCGGCTGGAACAGTCCCGCAGCCCGCGGCCGTCCACCCAGGTGCTTGCGTCGCTGGCGCGAGCGCTGCGTTTCAGCAGCGACGAACGCGACCATCTTTACCACCTGTGCGACCACGCGGCGCCGAATCGCGAGCTGACCGACAAGCATGTCGGTCCTGGGATCATGTACGTGCTGGCGAAGCTGGACGACACCGCGGCCACGGTCATCACCGACCTCGGCGAGGCACTGGTGCAGAACCGGATGCACACGCTGCTGGTCGGCGACAATTCGAATCGGCGCGGCTGGGACCGGTACTACGCGTGGCGCTGGTTCCTCGAGCCGCAATCGCGCGCCATCTTCCCAGAGGAGGACTGGGATCGGCTGGGCCGCAAACACGTCGCGGATCTGCGTGCCACCGCTGCGCGGCGCTCCGGCGACGCGGACGTCACCGAATTCGTGAGCAGATTACGTTCCGAGAGTCTGGAATTCGAGCAGCTCTGGAACGAACACGAAGTGGCGGTGCGGATTACCGACACCAAGCGGATCGTGCATCCGCAGGTCGGCCTGATCGACACCGTCTGCGAAACCTTGCTGACGCCGAACGCCGCCCAGCGGTTGCTCGTCTACCTGCCCCGCCCGGGGACCGACGCAGCGGACAAAATGGATCTGTTGCGCGTCATCGGAACCCAGACCCTGACGTCCTCTCACGACGACGCGCACGGCGGCCTCACCCGGTCTTGACGGCGCCGCCGTCAGGGATTGACGTTGAAGTAATCCATGGCGGCCGCAATCGCGGGCTCGCCGCCGCCGACCGAGAGCCCGGCGAAGGTGCCGATGACGCCGCCGACCACGGTGGTGATGGGCACCGTGATGAAGTCGAAGACGAAAAGGCCGAGGGGGAAACCGAGTACGAAGCCGATGGCGGCGCCGATGGCCGCCCCGGTCAGCACCTGCGGCATGGACTTTTCGACCTCGGAGAAGAATCGCACCTGGGTATTGACGTCGCGCAGTGGCTCTTCCGAGGAGCTGATGGGGGTCAGGGACAGACGGGTGCCCGCCTCATCGATGACCGGCGCCAGCTCGATGCGCTGGCCGCCGATCTTCAGCGCCGTCGGCAGCGCGGCGACGACCTGGCCGTTGCGATCGGTCAGCGAGACGACCTTGTTGTCGCGGACCAGATCGAATCGACCATCCTGAATGGTCGTCACCACGGCGTGGCGGTTCTCGGTGGCCGCGACGTGATAGCCGATTTGCTAGAACACCCCGACCAGATCGAGCGGTACATCGGCGGTGGTCTGCAAGGGCGGGTTCGGCGCCGGTTCCGCCTGGGCAACGCTGGCGGTGATCGCGGTGGCTCCGAGGGCCAGCAGTGCCGTCGCGGTAATTCTGGTGATCCTCATCGTGCTCTTCTCAGCGCGCCACCCGGATTTCGATGTCCGGTTGTCCGCCGACGAAGATACCGGCCCGAGCCCGCCTTCATAAGGGGGTTCAGCCCCAATTGATCATCTTCTGACGAAAGTACTCAACCCTTCCGAGATCCATTTCGAGCGGATCTTCGACGCGCCCCGCGAACGCGTATGGGCCGCCTTCAGCCGGATCGAACAGCTGGTCCAGTGGTGGGTCGCGGCAACCAACTCGATGTTGCAGTCCGGATGGAAGAGGGGCTCAACGCGGGCTACCGCGTGTCGGACGCGCTGCTCGCCGAGGGTGCTCGAGCGGCTACCTGTCATCGGCGAATTCCGATGCATCTCAGCGATCTTCGACGCTAGTTATGCGAATGATCCGGCCCTGCCGCATTTCCGAGGCGGGGCCGGATCATCGGATCGCATCGGTGATATCAGGCCGAGGCCGGTCCGACCCGTCGCTTGCGCGGCTTCAGATGTAGCCCCGGCAGCGGTGGCGCCGGGATGCGCTGCTCGGGCGGGTGTCCGGCGATGTCGGCGAAGCGCTCGACATCCCGTTTCTCCCAGTCGTTTCGGGCCGCGACGATCTCCTCATGGCTGCGGCCGACGAAGTTCCACCACATCACCAGGTCTTCGCCGAACGGATCGCCGCCGATCAGTGCGAAGTGGGCGCCGGAGGTGCTGGTGAGGCGCAGCTCGGCACGCTCGTTGCCCAGGTAGAGCAGCGGGCCCGCGGCGACCTCGGCGCCTGCGGCGGTGAGGTCGCCCTCGATCACCATCAGCGCGTGCTCGAAGCCGGGCTCGAGCGGGATGGTGGTATCGGTGCCCGGTTCGACGTGCACGTCGGCGCCGACGAGGGGCGTGTAGGCGATCGCGGGTGAGGTCAGGCCGCCGAGCGAACCGATCAGCACGATGGCCTGGACGCCGGGCGCCTCGTAGACCGGCAGTTCGCGATGCTGTTCGAAATGCGGGTCGATATGGGTTCGGTTGCCGGGCAACGCGATCCACAGCTGCAACCCGTGTCCGGCGGGCGAGCCCTCAACCTTGTATTCGGAATGCGCGATGCCTCGCCCCGATGTCATCAGATTCAGCTGACCCGGCTGGATCTCGGCATCCGAGCCGACCGAATCACGATGCCGGATGCGCCCGTCGAACGGCCAGGTGACCGTTTGCAATCCGATATGCGGGTGCGGATCGATATTCGGCGACGCCCCCGTATCGGTGACCGTCGGCGACCCGAAATGATCGAGGAAACACCATGCTCCGACGGTCGGCAGATCACGTTGCGGCAGTACGCGTTCTACGAAAACGCCACGCACACCGCCCAACGGCACCTCGCGTGCCGGGAAGAACTCGGCCACCGGACCCGGACACGGCCCGGCCTCGCAGAGCGTCTCCGCGGGATGCGGATCGAGATCGCTCACGGCATCGCCGTTCCGGAGATCGCTGTGTCGATGGTTCGCTCGCTCACCCAGTAATACCCTTCCCGACGACGTGCTCGTCGTACTGCGGGTGCTTGTCGAGGTAGGCCTTGATGAACGGGCACAGCGGTCGGATCACCCGGCCGCGCGCGATCACATCCTCGACCGCCTGCTGGGCCAGGATGCTGCCGAGGCCCTTGCCGGAGAAGGCGCCGTCGACCTCGGTGTGGATGAACACCGTCTCGTCGTCGCGCTCCTCGTACTCGCCGAACCCGGCCAGCTCGCCGCCGTAGAACACCTCGTAGCGGTTCTTCTCGTCGTTGCGGACGACCTTGCTCTCCAGAGCCGATTCAGTCATGTTCGTCTTCTCCTTCCGCGCCCGTACCGGGTGCCTGCTCAGGATCGACACGCGGTTGAACGCTCCGATGGTCGTCGCCACCCAGACGACGGTGGAAACCTGATCATCCGACAAATGCTGCCGGGCAAAAGCGTACTCACGATCCAACACCGCCTCGCCGGGCAGTGCGGTGGTGAGTTCGGCGAGCGCCAGCGCCGCGGCTTGCTGTGGCGTGTACAGCTCGGTGCGACGCCAGGCGGGCAGCACCGCGAGTTCGCGCTCGGTGGCGCCGGCCGCGACCGCGGCGCGATGGTGCACATCCAGGCAGAATGCGCAGCCGTTGATCTGGGAAACCCGGAGGTTGATCAGTTCGATGAGCTTGCGGTCCAGGCCCGCCTGCGCGCCCGCGGCGCGGACCGCGCTCGCGACGGTGTTGAGTGCGCGAAACGCTTCGGGTGTTTGCTTGTCGATCCAGACACGGGCGTCTGGGGCTCGAGACTCCATGAGCCCGGATAGTAGAGCAGCACGGCGATCGTTCGGACTGTGGTCCGGATCGCCGTGCTGCCTGGGGTGTTCGCTGTCGCGGGTTCAGGAGATCTCGCTGAACCGCCGAATCTGGGAGGGCTCGGCCAGGATTTCCTGCAGCGCCGCGGCGCCCCGCTTCAGATGCGGGGTCTCGAAATGCTCCGCAAGGGCGGCGGCGTCGACCCACTCCTCGAGCAGCACCATCCGACTCGGATCGGTCGGGTGCAGGTAGAGCTCGTAGCGTAGACAACCTGCTTCGGCGACGGTCGGCGCGACCATGGCCTCCAATGTGTCACGCAGGTCGGCATCCCGCCCCGGCTTCGCGATGAATCGGACATTGAGTGTCAGTGTGGACACAGGTGCCTCCTGATCTGTTGTGCTGGTTGTTATTCCCGGCCTGCGGAGGTGAAAGACATATCCGCGTAGCGGTTTCCGCCGACCTTGCCCGCGATCGGCTCCAGCGCCGCCAGCTCGTCGGCGGTCAGCTTGATGATCACCGCGGCCACATTCTCCGCAAGCCGGGTGCGGCTGCGGGTACCCGGAATGGGCACCACCGACAGGTTGTGTACCAGCGACTGTGCGTGCGTCCAGGCCAGCGCGACCTGGGCGAGCGTGCCACCTCGGGCTTCCGCGATGGTGCGCAGCGGCTCCAGCAGTTCGACGTTCTGGGTCGCGTTGTCACCGGTGAGCCGTGGGAACGACCGCCGGATATCACCTTCCTGAAGAGCCCCGGTCGCGGCGAACGCACCGGTGAGGAAGCCGCGACCCAGGGGTGAGTACGGCACGAAGGTGACACCCAGATCGGCGGCGGCGGGCACGACGGTGCGCTCGACATCGCGGGAGAACAGCGACCATTCGGACTGTACGGCCGCGATCGGGTGCACCGTGTTGGCCGCACGCAGTTCCGCGCCGGTCACCTCCGACAGGCCGATTGCCCGAATCTTGCCCTGCGCAACGAGTTCTGCGAGCACGCCGACGGTTTCCTCGATCGGAACCTCCGGGCTCTTGCGGTGCATGTAGTACAGATCGATGGTGTCGATGCCGAGCCTGCGCAGGCTGGCGTCCACCGCGCCGCGGATGTAGGCGGGGGAGTTGTCGATGCCGCGATAGGTGGGGTCGTCGGCCTTGCGGACGATGCCGAACTTGGTGGCCACTACCACCCGATCCCGATTGGTCTTGACGAAATCGCTGAGGAATTCCTCGTTGTGGCCCGAGCCGTACATGTCGGCGGTATCGAACAACGTGACACCGAGTTCCAACGCCCGATCCAGGGTCGCCCGCGATTCGGTGAGGTCGGTGGTTCCGTAGAACTCGCTCATCCCCATGCAGCCCAGCCCCTGGGTGCCTACCTGAATGCCGCTGACGCCCAGCTCGGTGCTGGGAAGAGTGTCGATGGTGGTCATGCCCTGATTCCTTCGCTGTCGTGCGTGGCCGGTACTGCCGGTCGGATCGCCGAGGTTTTGCCCTCGTAGACATCGATCTTGTAATCCAGCACCGCCACGGTCTGTCGAAGTTCATCGATCTTGGCGAGCACCTCGGCGCGGGTATTGCGGAACATCTCGAGCCGTTCCGGGTAAGTGAATTCCCCGGCCCGCACCAGTTCGGCGTAGCGGACCATGTCCGCTACCGACATGCCGGTGGCTCGTAGCTTGCCGATCAGCGCAAGCCACTCCAGGTCGCGGTCGCTGAAACGCCGATTGCCGGTGTGATCGCGCCCGATGTAATTCATCAGCCCGATCCGCTCGTACCAGCGCAGTGTGTCCCGGCTCAGCCCCGACCGCTCGGCGGCATCACCGATCGAATACCGCGGCTGCTCTCGGTCGCTGACACCACCCTGACGTGCGGTTTCGTTCACTGCACTCGCCCTTCTCGTTGAACACCGACGACGCTACCCACCTGGAGTGCGCTCCAAGCAAGCTCCATTCTGCCGCGGCGAGTGCAGGCTGCGGTTCAGTCGCGCTTGGGCAGTTCCTGGACGGCCCACTTGTTGCCGTCGGGGTCGGCGAAGAAGGTGAACAGTCCCCAGCCCATGTCCTTGACCGGTGTCGCTTCCACGCCCACCGCTACCAGCTGTTTGTAGGCTTCTTCCGCGCTGGCGACGACGACCTGCATGCCCTCGACGCTGCCAGGGGCCGCCTCGGTGATGCCGCGGCCGATACAGATCGAACAGCCGGAACCGGGCGGGGTCAGCTGCACGAAACGGATGTCGGCGGTGGGGCTTTCGTCGAAGTCGGCGTTGAATCCGATCTTCGTATAGAACTCCTTGGCCAGGTCCACATCGGTTACCGGGATCGCTACGAGCTCAATTTTCCAGTCCATCTGCTGAGCATCCCACCGACCCCCGACATGGTGCGGCTTTCCGGCCTACCCTTGGGGCATGCCAGGTAAGGACATCGATCGGGTCAGGGCGCGTTCGGCCTTGGCCACGGTCAAGGAAAGCCCGGTGATCACCGCTATCGCGGTGGCACCGTTCGTCGTGGCGCTCGGGCTCGTGTGGTGGCTGGTCGGCGGGTTCGCCGCGTTCGTGCTGCTGATAGTGCTCGGCGCCATCGTGGTCGTCGGCGGCAAGCTGCTGCACTGATAATCCGGGCGCGCGGGTCAGCGTGGAATGTGGAACCGCACCAGTTCCCCGGTGCCCGGGTCCACGTCCGCCCACGGGCGGTCGAATTCGAGCACCGCGAGTGCCGACGTGGGGAACTTCCGGCTGAGGTCGACCGCGTGCGCCGAATCGCGGTTGCCGGCCAGCTCCCATGCCGTCCACGGCATTCCGGGCGCATGCCCGATCACCAGCAGCGTCGATACGTCCTCGTCGCTGAGTCGAACCAGTTCGATGAGGGTCCGCGGCGACGCCTCGTAGATCCCGGCCTCATAGACGACCGGTGCGTCGATGCCGGTGGCGGCCAGCGTTTCGCGGGTGCGTGTCGCGGTCGAGCACCGCACCGCATCGATCGGCGGCTGCGTGTCACGCAACCACTGTCCGGCCAGGCCGGCCTCGCGCCGACCACGCGGAGCGAGCGGGCGTTCGTGGTCGGCGACACCGTCGGGATACGCCGATTTGCCATGCCGCATGAGGATCAGAGTCCGCACCATGGGGATACCGTAAGGCCTCCAGGCGCGAGGTCTCGACCACACTCGAGGCAGACTGAAAGCGGCGTCACAACGCGCGACGCTCCTGCCCACCTCAACCCACTGGGTGGCTACAGCCCACGCACATTTTCGAGGATCTGCACACTATGGCCTACGTAATCACGCAGCGTTGTTGCAACGACGCCAGCTGCGTCTCCGAGTGCCCGGTCGATTGCATCCGTCCCACCCCGGATCAGCCGGACTTCGCGACGACCGAGATGCTCTACATCGACCCCGACACCTGTATCGATTGCGGTGCCTGTGTCGATGCGTGCCCGGTGGATGCCATCTTCTCCGAGGACGATCTGACCGCGTCGATGGCCAGGTATCGCGACATCAATGCCGCCTACTTCCAACGCCACCCGCTCGAATCGAACTTCGATCCGATCGTGACGCCCGCGCGGCCGCCGAAGGAGCTGGGCGTGCTGCGCGTCGCGATCGTCGGCGCCGGGCCGGCGGCCTGCTACGCGGCCGACGAACTGCTGCGTCGCGCCGACGTGGAGGTCGAGATGTTCGACCGGCTGCCGACGCCGTGGGGCCTGGTGCGTGCGGGTGTGGCCCCCGACCATCCGGTCACCAAGACCGTCTCGAGCCTGTTCGAGTCCGCGTTCCGGCGCGAGGCGCTGCAGTACTACCTCAATGTGGAGGTCGGCACCCACATCAGCCACGACGAACTGCTGGCCCACCACCACGCCGTGGTGTACGCCGTCGGCGCCGCCACCGATCGCCGCATGGGCGTCCCCGGTGAGGATCTGCCGGGCAGCCATTCCGCGACCGAGTTCGTCGCCTGGTATAACGGCCATCCCGACTACGCGGACCGGCAGTTCGACCTGTCCGGCGAGCGTGCGGTGATCGTCGGCAACGGCAATGTCGCACTCGACGTCGCGCGGGTGCTGACCGTCGACCCGGACGAGCTGGCCAAGACCGATATCGCCGACTACGCCCTGGACGCGTTGCGCAACAGCAACATTCGCGAAGTGGTTGTGCTCGGTAGGCGCGGACCGCTGCAGGCGGCCTACACCTCCTCGGAGTTCCTGGCGCTGGCCCACCTGAAGGGCATCGACGTCATCGTCGACGAGGCCGATCTGGCGCTCGATCCGGGCAGCCAGGCGCTGCTGGACGATCCGGACGTCGAGCCGTCGCTGCAGCTCAAGTACGCCCTCGCCAAAGAGTACGCCGCGGGTCGGCGCGATCCGGCGAACAAGCGGATCATCTTCCGCTACCTGGCCTCGCCGACCGCGCTCACCGGCGCCGATCACGTCGAGTCGGTCGAATTCGTGCACAACGAATTGGTGAGTGAGGGTGGCCAATCGGTGGCGCGGGCGACCGACCGCACCGACAGCGTGGACGCCTCGCTGGTGCTGCGTTCCATCGGCTACCGCGGCCAGCCGGTCGGCGATCTGCCGTTCGACCAGCGCCGCGGCGTGGTGCCCAACGAGCACGGCCGGGTGCTCGGCCCCGACGGCATTCCGGTCCCCGGCGTGTACGTCAGCGGCTGGATCAAACGCGGTCCGCGCGGCGTCATCGGCTCCAACCGCATCGACTCCGAGGAAACCGTGGAGCAGTTGATCGCCGACTTCACCACGGGCAAACTCGCTGTGCCGCAGGCCGATCGGGCCGCGCTCAAGGCGCTGCTCGGCGAGCGGCAGGCCGATCTGGTCGACCGGGAAGGCTGGAAGGCGATCGATCAGGCGGAGAAGGCCGCGGGCAAGAGCGCGGGCCGTCCCCGGGTCAAGTTCACCACCCGCGTTGATCTCCTGAAGGCCGCGCGCGGCTGAGCTCCTCCGAACACACGACCGGCTCCGTTCTGCTGAGAACGGGGCCGGGTTTGTTATCGGTGCATGTCAGACAGGTAGTGGCATGATGCGGACGACAGTGGTGGTCGTCCCGCCGACCACGAACCAGAGTCGCAGCACCGGCCTGCCGGACCGGTCACCCGGCTCATAGCGGCTGCGCACCGTCACGTGCTGGCGCGCGAGCACCGGCGCCACATACTCGATCACCGCGCGGTGCGGGGCCGCGAGCAGCTTGGGATATTCGGCGAGAAACTGCTCCACCGCCTGCCAGTAGCAGGCATTGTTGACGTGGTTGTATTGGTCGATATCGGTGGCCCGGACCGGAAACGGCATGTCGGTATCGGACTCGGGCGGCGTGGTGTCGGTGAGATAAGGTCGCCAGCGCAACCGGTGCTCGGCGGTGGTCTGCGCCAGATAGGCCAGACCCTCGTCGCTGATCCGCGCGGGCATGTTGTTCGACTCGCTGATATTGATCCAGAAGCCCTCGGTATCGATCAACCCGCCGTTGTGGCTGGTGATCCGCACTCGCATGTTCGCCCACCTGGTCGACATGCTCGAACACCACCGCAGCAACTGCACCCGATCGGGCCACTGAATCGGCCGGATCACGTCGATGACGGTGCGCCGGACGATCCAGTTCGGATCGGTCCGGTTGAGAAACGTCTGCTCCAGTTGCTCACCGGCTATATCCTGCAGATAACGGGCGACGGCATCGAACCGCAAGCGGTTGTACGGATCTACATCGCCAGCCCGGATGGGCCACGCCGAAGCAAAACCCATGCCCTCCTGGGGAAGCGGGGCGAGTGGCTGATCGACTGACACTGGTGCTCCTCGCGCTGCACGTTGTGCCGCGTTCTCGTGCGGTGCTTATTCTGAGATGACTTTACGGGGCGTACGTCACAGCCCTCGCGTCGAGCCGTCTCTACTCCGCGATATGTAGTCCCAGCAGAAGAACGAGCCCTGGCCGCAGCCGGAATCCACCGTCTATCCGACCTAACCGCATGGATCGAACGTGATCTTGCCGCCCTGCACGGCGTAGGCCCGACCGCCATCACCAAGCTGCGCGGCGCTCGCGGAACGGGACCTGACCTTCGCCTGAGGCTGTCGGGCGTCCCCGATTCGCCCAGGACGCGTGCGAGCCAACCCGGTACTATCCCCCAACAAGTACTGAGGGCAGGGTACTGGTGAAGCCGGTCGGGCCGCATGATCCACGGATGGCCGGACGCCATAGTCTTATCGCGGTGATCGGCCTTATCGCGATGATCGGCCAAGGCGCGATGGGGCGGGTACTGCAACGAGCGGCGGCTAGTACGCTCTGCTCGCCAACAGCCAGGCGCAACCCGATGTCAGGTCAGTAGCCCTGATACGCGCCGCCCGACCGCATCGAGACCAAACCCGGAACATTGTGCACGGACCCGTAGCGGTCGGTCGCATACCGCACACCGGCGACGATGTTGTCCACGGGATTCCAGATATCGTCGTGGCCGGGCGCTTTGTGCGCATTGAAGGTGGAGTCTATGGTCTGCATCAAGCCCTTCGACGGTGTGCCTGCCGCGGCATTGGAGTCCCAGCCGTTGAATGCCTGTGGGTTGTCGCCGGACTCGTGCTCGATGATCTCCGAGATGTCGGCGACAAGGTTGGGATCGCTGGTGTCGTAGCCCATGTCCTTCAGCACTTTCAGCGCCTCTTGGATCCACTTCGCTTTGTCGCCGGTCGGCGGGGGCCCAACTGGACCTCCTGAGGTGGGGCTGCCTGAATACGGCGTTCCGGACGCGGAATTGCTGCCGTTGTGATTCCCGCCCATCGCATGGTTGGGCTTGCTTGGTGTGGAAGGCGACGGGTTGCTGACGGCGGCGGGGGAAGTGGAGGTGGGGACCGGGGCGGTGCCGGATTTCGAATCGCCGAGCCTGTCGTATGCGGCTTGGAGGTTGCCGACGGCCTGGGTGACTTGCGTTTTCGTCTGTTCCGCAACACCTTCCGCCTGTGCAAGTGCGTTGGTGATCTGCACCTGCCAATCTGCCGCGTCCCGCTGAATTCGCAGGCTTTCGTCTACGCGTTGCTGACCGTTCATCAGGGCGCAGGCCTTGGCGATCCGGTCGTCGGCGGTGACGGTTCCGTTGGCCTCGACCTTGAAGCCCGGCAAGGCTTCCGCTCCGTTTGGTGTGCCACTCGGATTGGCGGCCAAGTCGCGCAGTTGCAGCACCTTGGTCTTCGCGTTCTTCAAGTTCTCCACCTGTGAGGTGAAGGCAGTCTTCAATTCGAGCAGTCTTTGGCTCACGTCGGACGCCCGCGACTTCTCGGTGTCCATCCGGGTGTTTGCCGCGTCGGCGGCAACCCCGGTCCACCCCAGTGCGCGAGTTCGGTCGGATCCATCGCGGACCACGCCGTCGAGGTTGGTCGAGATCATGCCCGCACGATCACCCGCGGTGGTCAGATGGTCCGGCTCCCACTTCTCTACGTCGGCAATGGTGAGAGTCATTGGACCTGCAGTCCGATCGTGCGGAGCTTCGCTGCGAAGTCGTCCTCGGCCAGTTCGTATGCCCCCGCCGCGTTGTGCATATTGTCCGCGACCGTGGTGAGTCGGTCGCTGATCCGTTGCAGGCAGTGGTTGACCACGTCCGTCGTCTGTTGGACGGTGCCGCCGAAGTCGGTGCCCGGCAGTGCGTTGCTCGCGACGCCGAAGCCTTCACCATCGTTGAGCTTGTGGATATTGCCCGCTTCGGTGCCGAGGTTCGTCGCGAACGATTTCAACGTTTCCGGATTGACCTGCATGTTAGGAAATCCCCCTTCCCGCCCGACCTTAAGTCGCGGCCAGCATAGCAAAACCGGACCCTCTGGAAGAGACCCTTCGGGCCCGGTTAGGTTGGTCACAGCGTCGTCGGCGGGTCCCGCGTCGGCGAGTGGACAGAGAGGTCGGCATATGCGCGCAGCCCAGGTCAGCAAGCTGGAGGGACCGGAAGCGGTCGAGGTCGTCGAGATTCCGGAGCCCGCGGGGTATCCGGGAGGAGTGGTCATCGACGTGCACGCGGCCGGGGTGGCCTTTCCCGATGTGCTGATGACGCGCGGGCTGTATCAGATGAAGCCGGAGTTGCCGTTCGTCGTCGGTGGCGAGGTGGCGGGCATCGTGCGCGAGGCGCCGGAGGGTGCGCGCGTCAAGCCGGGTGACCGGGTGGTCGCGTTGACGATGCTCGGCAATGCCATGGCGGAGGTGGCGGTCGCGCCCGCGCAGATGGTGTTCCGGTTGCCGGACAACGTCTCGCTGGAGGCCGGGGCCGGCATTCTGTTCAACGATCTGACCGTGCACTTCTGCCTGCGCAAGCGCGGCAGGCTGGCCGAGGGCGAGACCGTGCTTGTGCACGGCGCCGCGGGCGGTGTCGGCACCTCGACGCTGCGGATGGCGGTCGCACTCGGCGCGGGCCGGGTCATCGCGGTGGTCAGTACCGAGGCGAAGGCGGAGGTGGCCCGGGCCAACGGCGCCACCGATGTGGTGCTCACCGACGGCTGGCTCGCGGCGGTGAAGGAACTGACCGGCGGTCGCGGTGTCGACATCGTGCTCGACCCGGTGGGTGGTGATCGTTTCACCGACAGCATTCGCTCGCTGGCCTCGGCCGGTCGGCTGCTGGTGGTCGGCTTCACGGCGGGGGAGATCCCCATGGTGAAGGTGAACAGGCTGCTGCTCAACAACGTCGAGGTGACCGGCGCGGCCTGGGGCGAGTGGGTCATGACCCACCCCGGCTACCTCACCGAACAGTGGGAAGAGGTCGCGCCGCTGCTCGCCTCCGGCAAGATCGCGCCGCCGGAGCCGGTGCTGTATCCGCTGGAGCGGGCCGCCGAAGCCGTTGCCTCGCTGGACAACCGCACGGCCACCGGCAAAGTCGTCGTCACGCTGCGCTGACCGAACCGCCGTACGGTGACCGAATCATGAAGCTGTCCAACCGGGTACTGAACCGGATCCTGCTCGCCCGCCAGCATCTGCTGGAGCGTTCGTCGCTGACCGTGCCCGAGATGTGTGATCATCTCCTCGGCCCGCAGGTGCAGGATTCGACGCCGCCGTTCGTCGGATTGTGGAGCCGCATCGCGGATTTCGACCCGAAGACGGTGTCGGCGGGCCTGGAGGATCGTTTGCTGGTTCGCATCACTGTGATGCGGGCCACGATTCATCTGGTCACGCCTCCGGATGTGCTGCGTATCCCACCGCATGTGCAGCCGGAGCTCGAAAAGATCCCATTCCGTATGGGTTTCAATTACGGCGCGATGATCGGGCTGGATCCGGAACAAGTTCGCAAGCGCGGCGAGGCGGTGCTCGGTGGCGCGCCTTCGGTCCGGCCACCACCATGGACATGCAGACCTGGTCGAAGCTGACCGGCATGAAGGAGGCGGTCGAGCAGTTCGGCGACCGGTTGCGCACCTACACCGACGAGCGCGGCCGTGTCCTCTACGACGCCGCCGACGGCGAACTGGCCGACCCCGAAATGCCCGCGCCGGTCCGGCTGCTCGGCTGGTACTCGGCTGGTACGACAATGCCGTGCTGTCCCACGGCGTGGGCGACCGCAGCACACAGCGAGCACGAGCATAGACGGTGTCTCGCCGCCCGGCTCAGCGCTCGTGCGCGTCGTGATACGCGCCCGCGTCGCGATACGCGGGCGCCTTGGTGGAACCGGTGGGCGTCAGGGTGCGCAGTAGCGGCAGCGTGCGCCGCGGCACCACCGTCGACAACACGATGACACTGTGCGAGCGCACCACCGAAGTGGTCCGGTCGATGCTCAGCAATACCGACTGCAGCCCGGCATGCGAATCGGCGCCGAGTCGGCACAGCACATCGCCGGAGCCGGTAGTCGCATACGCCTCCAGCACACCGGGAATCGCGTCGAGTTCCGCGGCCACCGTGTCGAGCGCACCCTGCGCGATCTCCAGCGTGACGAAGGCCTGCACCTCGAAACCCGCTGCGGTGACATCGATCTGCGGGTCATAGGAGGCGATGACCCCGGATTCCTCCATCCGCCCGATCCGCGATTGCACAGTGGCCCTCGCGACCCGGGTTCGGCGCGACAGTTCGAGGATGCCCGCCTTCTGATAGTCGTGCATCGCGGTGAGGATGGCGAGATCGAGTTCGTCGAGTTTCGCCTGCGTATTCGGCATGACGGTCTCCGTTCGGGCGCGGGCTCTGCGTCGATAATGCTATTCAAATTGTCCAGCATCCTAGGGGACTTGCTAGCCGAATCCGCCAGAGTGTCTATTGAAATCCATCGCTATTGCCTACTGGCGAGGGTGGCGATTTCCTTGGACCATGACCATCGAGCACATGCCGAATCACCGGCCGACGGCACTACCCACCGACGGCGAGCTGCGCAGGCTCGTCGGATTGGTGGAACATGACAACAGCGTCGATCCGTTCCCCGTCATCGGCTGGGACGCCCTGGTCTGGGTGGTCGGCAATGCGACACAGACCGCGCACTTCCTGGAGTCGGCCTTCGGCATGCGGCTGGAGGCATACGCGGGCCCCGAAACCGGCAATCGCGACCACAAGGCGTTCGTGCTGCGCAGCGGTGCGGCCCGGTTCGTGATCACCGGCGCCGTCGATCCGGACAGCCCGCTCGTCGCCCACCACGACCGGCACGGCGACGGCATCGTCGATATCGCGCTCGAGGTGCCGGACGTGGACCGCTGTGTCGAATGGGCACGCACCCATGGCGCGACGATCCTGGTCGAACCGCACGACGACACAGACGAATTCGGCACGGTCCGCTCCGCCGCGCTGGCCACCTACGGGGAGACCAGGCACACGCTGGTCGACCGTTCCAAGTACTACGGGCCGTATCTCCCCGGCTACATCACCCGCCGCTCCAACTTTCAGCCGAGGCCGGGGACGCCGGTTCGGCTGTTCCAGGCGATCGACCACGTCGTCGGCAATGTCGAGCTCGGCATGATGGACCGCTGGGTCGAGTTCTACCGACGCGTCATGGGTTTCACGAACATGGCCGAGTTCGTCGGCGACGATATCGCCACCGACTATTCGGCGTTGATGAGCAAGGTTGTCGCCAGCGGCAACCACCGAGTGAAGTTCCCGCTCAACGAGCCCGCGGCGGGCAAGAAGCGTTCGCAGATCGACGAATACCTCGAGTTCTACCGTGGCCCCGGCGTTCAGCACATCGCGCTGGCCACCAGCGACATCCTCAGCTGTGTGGACACGCTGCGCCGCGAGGGCGTCGAATTCCTGGAGACCCCGGATGCCTACTACTCCGATCCCGAACTGCGCGCCCGCATCGGCCACGTCCGCGTGCCGGTCGAGCAGCTGCAGCGCCGCGGCATCCTGGTCGACCGCGACGAAGACGGCTACCTGCTGCAGATCTTCTGCAAACCGCTCACCGATCGCCCGACCGTGTTCTTCGAATTGATCGAGCGGCACGGCTCACTGGGCTTCGGCAAGGGCAACTTCAAAGCGCTGTTCCAGGCGATCGAACGCGAGCAGGACGCCCGCGGCAATCTCTGACCGATTGGCCTGCGCGAACCGCGACGCTGGAGGCGGCGCAATCAGACGCAGTAGAGTTCACGGCATGCGGATCCCGACGGCCATCGTCTCCGGTATGGCCCTGGCATTGGTGTTGTCGGCCTGTGGTTCGAACGGCAACTCCGATTCCACCGACGCCCCGCTGCGCCCGCCGCCGAAGGTAGCCACGCTCGGTCCGTTCGTCGGGGAGTGCGGCCATGTCACCGACAACGAGGTGCACGACCTGGCCGGGCTCACCACGATCGCACAGGTGTTCAAGAATTCGGTCGGCTGCAACTGGCAGTCGGCCGGACTCGCTTCGCCGAGTGTCACTTTCGCCTCCTACCGCGGCAGCCCGATCGACCGCGAGAAGGCATGGGTGTCCAGCGTCGGCCGCAATCCGGACACCATCGATGTCGGCGGCCGCAAGGGTTTCCAGGCGCTGGATCCCAGCGGCTCGGTCTGCGACCTCGCGGTCCAGCTCAACGACGACTTCTTCGAATGGTCCATGTCCTACGGCCTGTTCGGGGCGACCGGCAATCCGTGCGACAAGACACGCAAACTGGCCGAGCTGACCGTGCAGAGGTTGCAGTGAGGCGGGCCGCGGTGAGGGGATGGAGCATGAGTCCACGTCCGGTCCTGCGGGTGACCGCCATCGCGGCCACCGCGCTCGCGGTTGCGGTCGCGGCGGGCTGCGGGAAGACGGTGTCCGGTTCGGCGCAGCCCGCGGGCGGCAGCACCTCGATCAATACGAATTTCGACAAACTGCTGCGCGAGTGTGACGTGGTCGCGGTCGATCAGATCGGTGCGGCGGTGGGTAATGCCACCGATGTGGAGGGGTCCTTCAATGGCGCGGTGTGCATGTGGAACGTCATCGACGCACCGGGCGGGCTCGCCATGGTGACCCTCAACTGGTACGAGCTCGGCTCGCTGAACAACGAAAAGACCAACAACGATAAACTCGGCTACACGACGAACAACATCACCGTGCAGGGACAGCGGGGGTTGCAGACTCGGCGCCCCAACGATCCGGATTCCTGCGGTGTCAGCGCCAGTGCGGCCGATACCGGCATCGTCGGTTGGTGGATCAACTACCGACCTGGCTCCGGGCACCCCGATCCCTGCGCGGGAGCGCAGAAGCTGGTCGAGTTGACCTTGAATCTCGCCAGGTAGTAGTGGCGGTAACCACCCCGCTTTGACCCTGTGTCGCGACCGCGGGTATCGTGGATCGCTGTGCCCGGAAGCATGCGGGCAAGTTCGTGCGTGGACGTAAGCCAGCGAAAGCGGCTGACCTTCCCGGCGTGCCCGGAAAACCGGTTCTGCTTCGCGCGCGACACGCCCGACCTCGGGACGCGGGAAACGCGGCTGGGTGTGCGGGTGAAAGCTCGATGACCAAGACATGAAGTTCCAGACACCGCGTTAACTAATTAAGGAAAGCCGGTCTATGCCAACCATCAACCAGCTGGTCCGCAAGGGTCGTCGCGACAAGGTCTCCAAGACCAAGACCGCGGCCCTCAAGGGGAGCCCGCAGCGCCGTGGCGTGTGCACTCGCGTGTACACCACGACCCCGAAGAAGCCGAACTCCGCGCTGCGTAAGGTCGCGCGTGTTCGCCTGACCAGCGCGGTCGAGGTCACGGCCTACATCCCGGGCGAGGGCCACAACCTGCAGGAGCACTCGATGGTGCTCGTGCGTGGCGGTCGTGTGAAGGACCTCCCGGGTGTCCGCTACAAGATCATCCGTGGCTCGCTCGACACCCAGGGTGTGAAGAACCGCAAGCAGGCCCGCAGCCGTTACGGCGCCAAGAAGGAGAAGAGCTGATATGCCACGCAAGGGCCCCGCACCCAAGCGTCCGCTGATCAACGACCCGGTCTACGGGTCGCCGCTGGTCACTCAGCTGGTCAACAAGATCCTGCTGGACGGCAAGAAGTCCACCGCCGAGCGCATCGTCTACGGCGCGCTGGAGCAGGCGCGCGAGAAGACCGGCACCGATCCGGTCGTCACCCTCAAGCGCGCGCTGGACAACGTCAAGCCTGCACTCGAGGTGAAGCCCCGCCGCGTCGGTGGCGCCACCTACCAGGTGCCGGTCGAGGTTCGTCCGGGCCGCTCCAACACCCTGGCGCTGCGCTGGCTGGTCAACTACTCGCGGGCTCGCCGTGAGAAGACCATGGTCGAGCGTCTGGCCAACGAGCTCCTCGATGCCAGCAACGGCCTCGGCGCTTCGGTGAAGCGTCGCGAGGACACCCACAAGATGGCCGAGTCCAACCGGGCCTTCGCACACTACCGCTGGTGACGTCTGCCCGGCCCGTCGTTACTGGGTCGGGAGGCACAGCCGGATGCGGCACTTACCTGCCGTTTCCGACGTTGACATAGAGACGACCACAGGGTCGTCCCCGAAAATCCCAACTAGCTACGAGCGGGGAAGATTTCCGTGGCACAGGACGTGCTCACCGACCTGAACAAGGTCCGCAACATCGGCATCATGGCCCACATCGATGCGGGCAAGACGACCACAACTGAACGCATCCTCTTCTACACCGGCATCACCTACAAGATCGGTGAAGTCCACGATGGCGCGGCCACGATGGACTGGATGGAGCAGGAGCAGGAGCGTGGTATCACCATCACCTCCGCGGCTACCACGTGCTTCTGGAACGACAACCAGATCAACATCATCGACACCCCCGGGCACGTCGACTTCACCGTCGAGGTGGAGCGTTCGCTGCGCGTGCTCGACGGCGCCGTCGCGGTATTCGACGGCAAGGAAGGCGTCGAGCCGCAGTCCGAGCAGGTGTGGCGTCAGGCCGACAAGTACGACGTGCCGCGGATCTGCTTCGTCAACAAGATGGACAAGCTCGGTGCGGATTTCTACTTCACCGTGCAGACCATCAAGGACCGCCTCGGTGCCAAGCCGCTGGTGATTCAGCTGCCGATCGGCGCTGAGGACACCTTCGAGGGCATCGTCGACCTGGTGGAGAACAACGCCAAGGTCTGGCGCGGCGAGACCAAGCTCGGCGAAGAGTACGAGGTCGTCGAGATCCCGGCCGATCTCAAGGATCGGGCCGAGCAGTACCGCCAGGAGCTGCTGGAGACGGTCGCCGAGTCCGACGAGGCGCTGCTCGAGAAGTTCTTCGGCGGCGATGAGCTCTCGATCGATGAGATCAAGGGCGCCGTCCGCAAGCTGACGGTCAACTCCGAGATCTACCCGGTGCTGTGTGGCTCCGCGTTCAAGAACAAGGGCGTGCAGCCCATGCTCGACGCGGTCATCGACTACCTGCCCTCGCCGCTGGACGTGGAGGCCACCACCGGCCACGCGCCCGGCAAGGAAGAGGAGCTGCTGACCCGCAAGCCGAGCGCCGACGAGCCGTTCGCCGCCCTGGCGTTCAAGATCGCCGTGCACCCGTTCTTCGGCAAGCTGACCTACGTGCGCGTGTACTCGGGCAAGGTCGATTCCGGCGCCCAGGTCATCAACTCGACCAAGGGCAAGAAGGAGCGTCTGGGCAAGCTGTTCCAGATGCACTCCAACAAGGAGAACCCGGTTCCGGCGGCATCCGCTGGTCACATCTACGCGGTGATCGGCCTCAAGGACACCACCACCGGTGACACCCTGTGCGATCCGCAGAACCAGATCGTGCTCGAGTCCATGACCTTCCCGGACCCGGTCATCGAGGTCTCCATCGAGCCGAAGACCAAGTCCGACCAGGAGAAGCTGGGCACCGCGATCCAGCGTCTCTCGGAAGAGGACCCGACCTTCTCGGTCAAGCTCGACCAGGAGACCGGCCAGACCGTCATCGGCGGCATGGGTGAGCTCCACCTCGACATCCTCGTCGACCGTATGCGTCGCGAGTTCAAGGTCGAGGCGAACGTCGGCAAGCCGCAGGTGGCCTACCGCGAGACCATCACCAAGAAGGTCGAGAAGCTCGAGTTCACCCACAAGAAGCAGACGGGTGGCTCCGGCCAGTTCGCGAAGGTCATCATCGCCCTCGAGCCGTTCATCGGCGAGGACGGCGCGACCTACGAGTTCGAGAACAAGGTCTCCGGTGGTCGCGTTCCGCGCGAGTACATCCCTTCGGTGGACGCCGGTGCGCAGGATGCCATGCAGTACGGTGTGCTCGCGGGCTACCCGCTGGTGAACCTGAAGGTCATCCTGCTCGACGGCGCGTACCACGACGTCGACTCGTCGGAAATGGCCTTCAAGATCGCCGGCTCGCAGGCCCTGAAGGAAGCGGCCCGTAAGGCCGGTCCGGTGATTCTCGAGCCGCTGATGGCGGTCGAGGTCATCACGCCCGAGGAATACATGGGCGATGTGATCGGCGACCTGAACTCCCGCCGTGGCCAGATCCAGGCCATGGAGGAACGCAGTGGTGCCCGTGTCGTCAAGGCGCTGGTTCCGCTCTCGGAGATGTTCGGTTACATCGGTGATCTGCGGTCGAAGACCCAGGGCCGGGCGAACTACTCCATGGTGTTCGACTCGTACGCGGAGGTTCCGGCCAACGTGTCGAAGGAGATCATCGCCAAGGCGACCGGCGAGTGATACCGATCGGGGGCAAGTGCAAGACTTGCCCCCGATCAGCCGGGAGTCAGCACGACCCCCATTTATAACCGCACTGCTGCAACTGCACGCACCAACAAGTCCAGGAGGACACCACAGTGGCGAAGGCGAAGTTCGAGCGGACGAAGCCGCACGTCAACATCGGCACCATCGGTCACGTCGACCACGGCAAGACCACGCTGACTGCAGCGATCACCAAGGTGCTGGCTGACAAGTTCCCGGATCTGAACGCCGCGTTCGCGTTCGATCAGATCGACAAGGCGCCGGAGGAGAAGGCTCGTGGTATCACGATCAACATCTCCCACGTCGAGTACCAGACGGAGAAGCGCCACTACGCGCACGTCGACGCCCCGGGCCACGCTGACTACATCAAGAACATGATCACTGGTGCGGCGCAGATGGACGGTGCCATCCTGGTGGTCGCCGCGACCGACGGCCCGATGCCGCAGACCCGCGAGCACGTGCTGCTCGCCCGTCAGGTCGGCGTGCCCTACATCCTGGTCGCGCTGAACAAATCGGACATGGTCGACGACGAGGAAATCCTCGAGCTCGTCGAGATGGAGGTCCGCGAACTGCTGGCTGCACAGGAGTTCGACGAGGACGCGCCGGTCGTGCGTGTTTCCGGTCTGAAGGCGCTCGAGGGCGACCCGAAGTGGACCGAGTCGATCGTCGAGCTGATGAACGCGGTCGACGAGTCGATCCCGACTCCGGTTCGTGAGACCGAGAAGCCGTTCCTGATGCCGGTCGAGGACGTTTTCACGATCACCGGTCGTGGCACCGTCGTCACCGGTCGTGTCGAGCGCGGCGTCGTCAACGTGAACGAGGAAGTCGAGATCGTCGGCATCCGCGAGAAGGTCACCAAGACCACCATCACGGGCATCGAGATGTTCCGCAAGCTGCTCGACCAGGGCCAGGCGGGCGACAACGTCGGTCTGCTGGTTCGTGGCATCAAGCGTGAAGATGTCGAGCGTGGCCAGGTTGTCGTGAAGCCGGGCACCACCACCCCGCACACCGAGTTCGAGGGCCAGGCCTACATCCTGTCCAAGGACGAGGGCGGCCGGCACACGCCGTTCTTCAACAACTACCGTCCGCAGTTCTACTTCCGTACGACTGACGTGACGGGCGTTGTGACCCTCCCCGAGGGCACCGAGATGGTCATGCCCGGTGACAACACCGAGATGTCTGTCAAGCTGATCCAGCCGGTCGCCATGGACGAGGGCCTGCGCTTCGCGATCCGCGAGGGTGGCCGCACCGTCGGCGCCGGTCGCGTCACGAAGATCATCAAGTGATTCTCTGAATCGCTGAGGAAGGCGCCGCTCCTTCGGGGGCGGCGCCGTTCGCGTTTTCAGGACGGGCTTCCAGCCATCTGGTCTGGCGCTCCAGCTTCGCACCCCAAAGGCGATTGTGTACACACTCGGGTACACTATTGGGATGTTGATCGAGACCCTGTCAGTACGTGAGGCACGCGAGCAGCTCTCTGGAGTACTGGAGCGGTTTCGCCGCGGTGACCGCACTCCAGTGGGCGTTGGTTCCCGCCGCAGAACCGAGGCGGTGGTGGTGCCGGTCGAAGTATTCGAAGAATTGACTGCGGAACGTGCTCAGTCGGTACGGCAAGCGTCGGCTTCGATTCGGGCCGAAGGGCTTTCACCCAGTTCGGATGCCGATGCGATCCTCCAACAGTGGGCCCAGGGCGAGCTCAGCACAGTCCAGATGCGTGAGCGCGTGCGGCGCTTGCACGGCCTGCGGTGACGGTAGATCCATACATAGATCCCAAGTCGGGCGTGCTGCGCAACAGTCTTGGGATTCTCGATGCTGATCTGCTGCGCCGGGTCGAATCGGATCTGAGCCTTGCTGCGCTGGCGGACTTGGGAACCCGGATTCTGCCGGGAAGTTACGATCTCGTTCATCTTCGGGCGTTCCATCGGGAGATCTTCGGTGACCTGTTCTCCTGGGCGGGCGAGATCCGGGTGGTGGGAATCGCGAAGTCGGATCCGTTTTGCCTGCCGCAGCATATTGAGCCTTACTCGGCGGATGTGTTCAGCGGGCTTGCGAAAGAGCGGTATTTGCGAGGATGTTCGCGTGATGAGTTCGTCGAACGGCTGACGCACTACTTCGCTGAAGTAAATGCGATCCATCCGTTTCGCGAGGGCAACGGGCGCACACAACGAGCTTTCTTCCGGCAGCTCTGCTATGAGGCAGGATGGGGCATCGACTGGTCTTCACTCAATCGCGACGACAACGTCCAGGCCTCGATCGCATCGTTGCGCGGCGACAATGATCCGCTCCGCGACCTTCTCGACTCGTTGATCAGGCCGGTCTGAGCGAGATCGGCGGTCTTGGCGCCATGGACGAGGGTCTCTATTCAGCCGAGTTGCGTCATGCCCGCCGCAACAACCTGGGCCACATTGAAAAGCTCATCCGCGGTGGGCAGTGGCACACCGTCGAGCGCATGCAACCGGTCGGTGCTGGCAATTGCGAACATCGCCGAAACCCACGCGGCCGCGCAGGCGCGCAATGTGCCGGGCGCAATCGGTGCGGTAGTGCTGGCCTGCAGTACGCGGGCGGTGACATCGAGCAGTTGGTCGCGCAGGCGGCGCAACTGGCGACGGACGTCGGGATGGGTATCTGCCTCGCGCCACATGATGACGCGCAGCACCGAGGAATGGTTGTCGCGCAGATTGAGCGCGGCATCGAGATTGACCAGGCTGGCCGCCGGATTACCTGGCGCCACCACCGTGCCGATGTCGTCGATCGGATGCTTGGGCACCCGTTCGGCCATCAGCGCGGACAGAATCGAATCTTTGGTCGGAAAGTAGTAGAAGACAAGCCCTTTGGGGACGCCGGCGGCACCGGCGATGGTGGCCGTCGCGGTCGCATCGAATCCCTGTGCCGCGAAAAGCTTCTCGGCCGCATCCAGAATGAGCTGACGGGCGTCGCCATCCACTTTGGCGCTACGGCGACGCCCCGCCCCTTCCCCTTGTCGCTCGGCTCCTGCCCGTCGGTGCGGCATGGGCACCTGCATCAGTGGTGCGGAACCATGTCGTGCAGACGCCCCGACACCGCCGGCAGCGCCGCTACCGCGACCACCACCGTCACTATTCCAACTGCCCATGCGGTCCAGGATGCGCTGCGGTACGCGGTGAAGTCCATTGCCCAGGGGGAAATGAACAGCAGTGCGCCGAACAGACCCATCGCGTAGTCGGTGGCCTGCATCGCGGGCCGGTACAGCTGCGCGAGGCCGGTCAGGGCGATGAGCGCGCCCAAGACGATCAGCGACCATTGGCCGTTGTTGTTCGTCTCCACCCACAGGGGTGACAGCGCGGCAAAGACACCGAGCACGACGGCCAGGAAATCCTGTGCGCGACTTTCGGTGAACATGGTGTGCCTCCTCAGGCTCTGAATTGTTCTCCTGCCTTGATTCAACTCTGATTGACCGCCCGATCAATATCGATACGGCCACGATTGCGCACCGATCGGCTGCCACCCGGCCTGGTCGGGGAAGTGACGGCCCTCACTGTGGGCCGAGACCAAACGGAAGTTAGGGTGAGCTGCGTGTCACCTTCAGTTACGGATGTCCAGGGCCGCACCGGGCCGATCGTCATCGTCGGCGCGGGCCTGGCAGGCTTGCGCACCGCCGAGGAACTGCGCCGGGCCGGATACGAGGGGGAACTGATCCTCGTCGGCGAGGAGTCGCGGCTGCCCTACGACCGGCCGCCGCTGTCCAAGCAGTTCGTGCGCGGCGAAACCGACGACACCACGCTGCGGCCCGAAGAGTTCTTCGTGCAGAAGCGGATCGAGCTGCGGCGCGGCACCGCCGCGGTGGGTGTGGATACCGCGGCCAGGCGGGTGGGGCTGGCCGACGGCAGCACGCTCGACTACGCCCAGCTGATCATCGCGACCGGCCTACAGCCGCGCCGCCTGCCCGGGCTGCCGGATCTGAAGGGCGTGCACGTGCTGCGCGGGCACGCCGACGCCGCCGCGTTGCGGGCCGAATTGGCAAGCGCCGGTAGTGCACTGGTGGTCGGCGCCGGGTTCATCGGCTGCGAGTTGGCGGCGAGCTTCCGCGCCGGCGGAGTGGCGGTGGTGCTGGTCGAGCCCCAGCCGACGCCGCTGGCCTCGGTGCTCGGCGAGCAGGTCGGCGAATTGGTCGCTCGGATGCATCGCGCCGAGGGCGTCGATCTGCGCTGCGGCATCGGCCTGGACACCTTCTTGGCCGACGACGCCGAGCGCGTGCTTGGCGCCAAGCTCTCCGATGGTACCGAGGTGGCCGCCGATCTCGTGGTCGTCGGTGTCGGGTCACGCCCGGTGACCGAATGGCTCGCCGATTCCGGCATCGCGCTGGCCGACCCCGCGACGGGCGGTGGTGTGCTCGCCGACGAGGTGGGACGCACCTCGGCCGACGGGGTGTGGGCGGTCGGCGACGTCGCCGCGTGGCTGCACGAGACCGGGCAGCACAAGCGGGTCGAGCACTGGACCAATGCGGGCGAGCAGGCGAAACTGCTGGCCTGCGCGCTGCTCGGCGCCGAACCGCCGACCGCGGCGCGGGTGCCGTACTTCTGGAGCGACCAGTACGACGTGAAGATTCAGGCGCTCGGCACGCCGAGCGCCGCGGACCAGGTCGAGATCGTCTCCTACGACGGCCGCAAGTTCCTGGCCTACTACTCCCAGGCAGGCAACCTCACCGGCGTGGTCGGTGCGGGCATGACCGCGCAGGTGATGAAGGCGCGGGCAAAGATCGCGGCGGGTGCCCCGGTGGCGGAACTGCTCGGCACGAGCTGACAGGCGGTGGCCTCGCTTCGCTCGTCCAAGCGCAAGAGACTGCGGGCGGACTGCGTCCGGCTGCGCCTACTAGGTTGGTCGGTGTGATCGTCGCGCTCATCGATTCCGGCCTCGGGTTGTTGCCCACAGCCGCCTGGCTTCGCAAGCTACGACCGGATGTGGACCTGCTGCTGCAACTGGATCCGGATGGCGCGCCGTGGGGGCCGAAGCCCGAGCAGTGGACGATCGACCGCGTGGTCGGTGCCGCCCGCACCTCGATCGAGTTGGGTGCGGAGGTCATCGTGATCCCGTGCAATACCGCAAGCGTCACCGCGCTGGAGCACGTGCGCACCGCGGTCGGTCCCGAGGTGCCGGTGATCGGCACCGTGCCCGCCATCAAGCCCGCGGCCGCCATCTGCTCCTCAGTGGCGGTATGGGCCACGGCCGCGACCACTGCCAGCAAGTATCAGGCGGACCTGATCGACCGCTTCGGCGGGGACGCGAATGTCGTCGGCGTAGCCTGCCACGGCCTGGCCGACGCCATCGACGGAGGTGATCTGGTCGCGGCTCGCGAGTCGATCGAACGGGCCGCCGCGCAGAGCCCCGCCGACGTCGGGGGTGTCGTCCTCGGCTGCACCCACTACCCGCTTGTCATCGATGCCATCGTCGCCGCACTACCCGATGGCGTCCGGCTCTTCGACAGCGCGCAAGCCGTTGCCGCACAGACGATTCGACGGATGGAAGCGCTGGGACGGCCGACCACGGGCAACGGTGATGTCCGAGTGCTCAACAGCGGCACGCCGGGCGAACTACCGGCCAGCGCAGCGGCTTTCGAGTCCGGCCGAATTCTGGGCGCGCGCGGTTGATTCGACGCGCTCCTCACACCTGCGGGAACTCCCCCGGCGATTCGTGCCGCGCCCCAGAGTCCGCGCGGTGTTGAATGACCTTGCTTGCTCGACGATCGGATGTAGGAGGTTCGCTGGTGGCCGACGTCGTCCCCACTGCCGCGCAGGTCCAGGCGGCGCTGGCGACGGTCGCCGATCCCGCCGATGCGATCCATCTGCAGCGGTTCTTCAAGACCGGGCCGGAGGAATACGGCGAGGGTGATGTCTTCATCGGCGTCCGGGTGCCCGCGACCCGCTCGATCGTGAAAGGTTTTGCGGCACTGCCGCTCACGGAGATCGATACGCTGCTCGACAGCCCCGTGCACGAGGAACGGCTTGCGGCATTGATCATCCTCAATGCCAGGTTCGCCGCCGCGTCCAAGCCGCGCACCTTCGACGACAAGGCCCGCGCGGCGATGCTGGAGCTGTATCTGGCCGCCGTGCGCCGCGGTCGGGTGAACAACTGGGATCTGGTCGACGTGTCCGCCGAGAACATCATCGGCCCGTGGCTGCTGGGCAGGTCGCGCGAACTGCTGTTCGAGTTGGCGGCGGCCGATTCGCTGTGGGAGCGGCGGGTGGCTCTGTTGTCGAGCTTCGCGTTCATCAAGGCAGGCGACGCGACGACCACCTTCGAGCTGTGCGAGCGATTGTTCGACGACCGCCGCGACCTCATCCAGAAGGCGCTCGGCTGGATGCTGCGCGAGATCGGCAAACGCATCGACGAAAAGCTACTGACCGATTTCCTCGACCAGCACGCCGCCGAACTGGGCCGCACCGCACTGAGTTACGCCACCGAGCGCCTGGACGCAGTGACCCGGGCTCGCTACCATGCACTGATCGCCGCACATCGTTCGCATCGACGCCGTCAAAGTAACCACCACGCGCGAGTCTTACGAGCGCGGTTCGTGGCTGGCTTGTGTCCGAGTGCCGAAGCGCATGCGACGAAGTCGCGAGTCTCGCACCGCTCGGACGCGAGCCTTCGGGGCCGCGAACACGCAGCGCCGCAGGCGCTGCAAATAAACTTAGAACTGGATTTTGAGGTGATCGGTGACTGGGCGGGCCTGGCAGCCGAGGATGTAGCCGTTCTCGATGTCCTCGGGGTCGAGGAGTTCGGAGTTCGCCATTTCGACCTTGCCTTCCAGCACTGTGCAAGCGCAGGAACCGCATTCGCCTTCTTGGCAGGAGTAGGGCACGTCCAGGCCCTTGGCCAGCATAATATCGACCAGGGTCTGCTTGCGCGGCCAGGACAGCTCGTGCACTTCGCCGTCGAGTTCGACCTCGACGATGGCCGCGTCGGCGGCTTCCGCGTCGGTGACCTCGACCGGCGCCTGGTCGGCAAATGGGTCTCCGGCAAGGGAATTGAAAATTTCGGCGTGGGTGCGCGAGCGTGGCACCTCCAGCCTGCCGAGCGCGTCGTGCACGCGATCCATGAACGGTTTCGGTCCGCACATGAAGGCGTTGTAGCTCGCGTAGGGCGCGACCAGGGTGGCCAGCGCGTCCGGCGTCGGCAGCCCCTGCAGGTACTCCAGCCAGTGGATCACGGTGAGCCGCTGCGGATGCTTGTCCGCAAGCTCGCGCAACTCGGCCGCGAAGATCACCGATTCGTGATCGCGGTTGGCGTAGACCAGCACGATCTTGCCGCTGCCGCGGGCCAGCGCGGATTTCAGGATCGACATCACCGGGGTGATGCCGCTGCCGGCGCCGAACAGCAGCAGGTCCTCGTCGAGGTCCTTGGGCGTAAAAACGCCCGAGGGCGGCAGCACTTCGAGCTGGTCGCCCGCCTTGACGTTGTCGCACACCCAGTTCGACCCGTAGCCGCCAACGGTGCGCTTGATGGTGACCTTCGGCCGGTCGTCGGTGTAGGGCGAGCTGGCCAGCGAGTAGCATCGCGCCACCGAGCCGGTGAGGTCGCTGGGGATGCGCAGGGTGAGGAACTGGCCCGGTTGGTAGCTGAAGCGCTCGCGCAGTTCCTCGGGCACGTCGAACACCAGCGAACAGGTGTCGGGCGTCTCGGTGATGACCGCGGATACCCGCAGCACGACCGAACGCGAACCGTGTGGAACTTCGACGGTGGTCATGTCGTCCTCTCGAACGTGGCGCGGTCGGCGCGAGCCGACAAAACTAGAACGTGTTTCAGTTTCATCGTACGTCGGGGTTCGGCTGCCGGACAAGCTGGGCCTCCAGACCGGCTACCAACACCTCCATGCCGAAGTCGTACACGTACTTCCCACGCAGGTCCGCCATGTACTTGGTGGCGCGCTCCACCACATCCGGCAGCGCCACATCCGACAGCGGCGAGCGGTCCCTAGGATTCACCCGCCTGCGGCCGAACAGATAAGTGTGGATCGTCGCGTACGCGGCGAGCACATTGCGGTCGGTGAAGCCCGCTTCGAACAGGATCTCCATCAAGGCCGCGATCAGGTCGAGCTGTTTGCCGAGCATTTGTTCGATGAGCACGTCGCCGAGGCCGGGGTGCTTGCGCAGCTTCTCATCGATCTGGTCGATGAGGTCGCGTAGCCGGTGCTGCCACGGCCCGGATTCGGGCGGTGGCTTGCGCACTCCGGTCAGCGCCGCGGTGGCGACGAGGTCGAGCAACTCCCGTTTGTCGGCGACATAGTAGTACGGCGCCATGGGGGACACGCCGAGTTCACGGGAGAGTCGCCGCATGGACAGCTTCTCCACGCCGTCTTCGCGAACCACCCGGAGCGCGGCCTCGACGATCTCGGACTCCGACAGAGTATTGCCGCCCCCGCTCGCCTGCATTCGTCCGACTCCCATGCCACCTCTACCACCGCGGGCATCGATCGCCCGTCACGTCCTGTTCAGCTGCCTGCCACCCGAAGTCTAGAGCGCGCCGTCGACTGTCGGCCGGGCTGCGTTCGACTCGGCGTGCAGGTCACGATTTCACGCCTCCGGGGAGCCGTCCCGCGCAGTGCTTCGCAAGGAAATCGCGGTTACCTGTTCCATTTTGTCAGTGCATGACGTTATTGTGTGGGCGCGGCTACATCAGGTAGTCGCGGACACCGATCGTCATCTCGGAGGTAGGCATGCCGGAATACGGATCGCTCGGGCACACCGATACCGACAGCACCGGACCGATTGCTTCGGTCCAGGAGCGGTCGACAGAGGAAGCCCCGCTGATCGAGGAGACCCTCATCGAAGAGGTCTCCATCGACGGCATGTGCGGCGTCTACTGATAGGCGCAGCGACCATGCTCGATCTCGATACCCGATGGGAGCTGCATCCGCGGGTTGCGCTGCGGCCGGAGTCATTCGGCGCGCTGCTCTACCACTTCGGCACGCGCAAGCTCTCCTTCCTGAAGAGTCCACAGATCCTCGAGATCGTGCGGTCGCTGCCCGCGCACGCCTCGGCGCGCACCGCGCTGCGGGCGGCGGGCCTGTCGGATGACGTTGCCGGACCGTACGTTCGGGCGCTGGCTCAGCTGGCTGATTCCGACATGATCGGCCCCGCTGCGCCGAGCGGGACCCGTGCCGCATCGGGGATCGCTCAGGTGGCATCATCACGCAGCGCCGCTGTGGCGGCGGACAGCGCACTTGGTGTGCCGGAGGCGCACGCCGACCGGTCGGATGCGGGGGTGGTCCCGCCGTCCGCCGGCGGCGTGCGCCTGATCGACCGATTCGAAACCGGTCTGGCCGCCCCGATCTGTCTCACCTGGGAGCTGACCTACGCCTGCAACCTGTCCTGCGTGCACTGCCTGTCCTCCTCGGGCCGCCGCGATCCGCGCGAGCTGAGCACCGAACAGTGCAAAGCGCTGATCGACGAGTTCGAGCGCATGCAGGTGTTCTACGTGAACATCGGCGGCGGCGAACCCACTGTGCGACACGACTTCTGGGAGCTGGTCGACTATGCGACCGCACATCACGTCGGAGTGAAGTTCTCCACCAACGGAGTTCGCATTACGCCCGAGGTCGCGGCGCGACTGGCCGCCAGTGACTATGTGGACGTACAGATTTCGCTGGACGGCGCCGACGCGGCGGTCAACGACGCCGTGCGCGGTCCGGGTTCCTACGACATGGCGATCCGGGCGCTGGAGAACCTGGCGGCGGCCGGGTTCAAGGACGCGAAGCTGTCGGTGGTGGCGACCCGCCACAACATTGCCCAGCTCGACGAATTCAAGGCGATCGCCGAAAAGTACGGCGCCACATTGCGATTGACCAGGCTGCGGCCCTCGGGACGCGGCGCGGACGTGTGGGACGAGCTGCATCCGCTGCCGGAGCAGCAGCGGGTGCTCTACGACTGGCTGGTCCGCAATGGTGACGGCGTGCTCACCGGCGACTCGTTCTTCCACCTGTCCGCGTTCGGCTCGGCGCTGCCCGGCCTGAACATGTGCGGCGCGGGCCGGGTCGTGTGCCTGGTCGACCCGCTGGGTGACGTGTACGCCTGCCCGTTCGCCATCCACGATCGGTTTCGCGCCGGAAATGTGGTGGCGGACAGCGGTTTCCGCAACGTGTGGCTGGAATCGGAGCTGTTCGCGGAGCTGCGCGAGCCGAGCGGTGGCGGCGCGTGCTCGAGCTGTGCGCATTACGACTCCTGCCGCGGTGGCTGCATGGCGGCGAAGTTCTTCACCGGACTGCCCGCCGATGGACCGGACCCGGAGTGCGTGCAGGGCTACGGCGAGGCGGCACTGGCCGACACCGGGCGGATGATCCCGCGCTCGGCGGTCGACCACTCCCGGCGGACGCCCGCCCGCAAGCCGGGTTCGCGCAAGTCCGGCCCGATTCCGCTCACGCTGACGGTATCTCGACCCGCCGTCACGCCGGAACGACGCCCGTCGCGCGCCTGCGACGAGAGTCCACTGGCGTGATAGCGAATTGTTAGCCAGAGATGCTCTATTGGTGTGCTAGGCGGTGGATGTCGATCAGCGAGCCAATGATTGCCCTTCTGTTGCTGGGTGTTCGCGCCGGGTCGCCAGCGACCTTTCCGCGAACACTCGGTGACGGGAATTTCGGGTTGGTGCCGACGGATTCGCGCGGAATATCTGTCCTTTTTTCCGCGTGGATGATGCTTGTGCGCGAATCTCCGCCTAGGATGCCAGGAATGCGCCATGATCGCCTGCCCGACGGATTCGGGGTGCGGATCGATCCACGGGTACGCGCATACTCCGGGGGCCGCATCCTGATCGGGGGTTCGCCAGCCCGGTTGCTGCGACTTGCCCCGGAGGCCGCCGAAATGATCGGCGGCGGGTACCTGGAGGTCACCGGCCCGAAGTCCGCCGTCGTTGCCAGACGGCTGCTCGACGCCGGAGTCGGTAATCCGCGTCCCCGGCTGTTGCCGTCACCCGAAGACGTGACCGTGATCGTCCCGCTGCACAACAACGCCGACGGACTTGTCCGGCTGCTCGCGGTGCTGCGCGGCCACAACGTCATCGTCGTCGACGACGGTTCCGACCAGCCGGTGCGGATCCCGAGCAATCGGGGCACCCGATGCCGGGTGACCGTGCTGCGCCACGACCACAAGCAAGGCCCCGCGGCCGCGCGCAATGCCGGATTACGGGCCGCGACAACCGACTTCGTCGCCTTCCTGGACTCCGACGTGGTGCCGCGCAGTGGCTGGCTCGAAGTGATGCTCGGGCACTTCAGCGATCCGGAGGTCGCGCTGGTCGCCCCGCGGATCGTCGCGCTGGACCCGGAGTCGAACGCGCTGGCCCGCTACGAACACACCCGCTCCTCGCTCGACCTCGGTCGCCGTGAGTCGGCCGTGCAATCGCGCGGGCTGGTGTCCTACGTGCCGAGCGCGGCGCTGCTGGTGCGCCGCAGGGCCCTGCTGGCCGAGGGTGGCTTCGACGAGTCGATGCAGGTGGCCGAGGACGTCGATCTGTGCTGGCGGCTGGAGGAGGCGGGCTGGCGGCTGCGCTACGAGCCCGCCGCGCATGTGGCGCACGATCATCGAATTTCGTTCCGCTCTTGGTTCGGTCGAAAGCTGTTCTACGGCACCGGGGCCGCCTCACTGGGCGAGCGGCACTCCGGAATGGTGTCGCCGCTGTCGGTGCCGTCCTGGACGGTGGTTGCCGCCATGCTGTTCGCCACGCTGTCGAAGTGGGGGCTGTTCGGCGGACTGATCACCCTCGTCACCGCGCTGGTCCGGCTACGCAGGGTCTTCGCGGAACTGGACAACCCGACGCGCATTGCCGCCATCTACCTGTCGCGCGGATTCTTCGCGGGTCTATGGCGTTTGGCTTCGGCGATGTGTCGGCACTATTGGCCGGTCACCATGCTGGCCATGCTGGCGTCGGGGCGGATTCGGCGCGTCGCGGTGACCATGGCCGTCGCCGACGGCCTTGCCGACTGGTTCACCCATCGCGATGCCGGCGGGCTCGATCCGTTCCGCTATGTGGCCTACAAGCGGATGGATGACATCGCCTACGGAACCGGGCTGTGGCTCGGCGCGTTTCGCGCGCGCAGTCTGGAAGCGCTCAAACCCACTACGCCGTCCAACTGAATCGAACCGCTGATGCTCTGTTGTCGAACGCGCTGAAGTTGAAGTAAATGGTGGACACTCTGATCGTCGGTGGTGGCACGGCGGGCTGTGTGCTCGCGGCCCGGCTGAGCGAGAACCCGGACCACTCCGTGCGCCTGCTGGAGGCGGGCCCGGTGTGGGCCACCGCGGCAGAGATCCCCACCGCACTGTTGGACCCCGCGCATATGCCGATCGGTCCCGAGTTGCCCTGGCTGCGGACCTATCCGGTCACCCTCGCCGCCGATGGCGCGGGCAACGACATCGCGGGAGACATTGTGCGCGGCAGGGTGATCGGCGGCTCCGGGGCGATCAATGGCAGCTACTTCGTGCGTGCCACCGCGGCGGACTTCGCGGCCTGGAGTCGCGAGCTCGGCGCATCGACGGCCTGGAGCTTCGACTCGGTGCTGCCGGTCTACCGGCGACTGGAGCGCGACCACGATTTCGGTGATCGGCCCGGACACGGCCGCGGCGGCCCGATGCCGGTGCGGCGGACCGCCGCTCCGGTACCGCTGAGCGTCGAATTCGCCGCGGCGTGTGCCACGGCGGGCATCGCCGCGATTGCCGACCTGAATGGGTTGCCAGGCTCGGAACCGTCCGAGGGGGTCGGCCCGGTGCCGTGCAATGTCGAGAACGGTATGCGCGTCAGCACCGGATCGGCGTACCTGTTGCCCGCGCTGTCACGGTCCAATCTCACCGCGGTCGGCGGAATACAGGTGACCCGCATCAGATTCCGTGGCGCCCGCGCCGTCGGGGTGGACTATCTGCGCGATGGCGAGCTTGCGACGATGTGGGCCGATCGGATTGTTTTATGCGCGGGCGCAATCGAATCGGCGGCACTGCTGCTGCGCTCCGGCATCGGCAACGCCGAGCACCTTCGGGCGCTCGATATTCCCGTGCTGCACCCAGCCCCGGTCGGAGCCTGCTTCGGGGACCATCCCGAGATCGGCGTCGAATACCGGCTCGATCCGGCACTGCCCACACCGGACACCCTTCCGCTGGAATATGTGCTGAGCCTCGACGAAATCGAAATCCGTCCGTACACCGTGTCGTTCACGCCGCAGACGTATCGGCTCGGGGTTGCGCTGATGCGGCCGCAGGCCGAAGGGGTCCTGCGGCTGCGTTCGGCCGATCCCGCCGCGGCACCGCGCATCGATCACCGCTACCTGTCGGCCGAGCGTGACCGGAACCGCTTGCGGGAGGCGGCCGCGACTGCGACCGAATTGCTGCACCGTATACCGGCGGCGCGAGTTTCGAATCCGATGCCGGATTCCGCGGGCCCGGCCACCGATATGTGGTTGCGGGCGAATCTGGCGACCTCGCAACACCTGTCCGGTACCTGCCGGATGGGTCACGCCGGCGACGAGCGCGCGGTGGTGGACGAACTGTGCAGGGTGTACGGAGTAACCGGACTATCGGTGGTGGATCTGTCGATCGTTCCAGTGTTGCTGAGCCGCGGTCCGCAGGCTACGACGGTGATGATCGCCGAGCACGCAGCCGAATACCTCACAGCGTGAAGTGAAAGACAAGTAGGTCACATTTGTGGCGTCGTCTGAGCGCCCCGGCCAGACTGGAAACACACCGATCAACAGGGTCTTGCGTGCGCAGTCATCCGAACCGAGGATGATATAAGGCATGACAACCCGCCGAATTACCTTGACCCTTCCCGAGGGACTGGTCGCAGCCGCCGAATACGCCGTGGCGGCGGGCCACGCCCGTTCGGTGTCGGCCTATATCGCCGATGCCGTCGAAACGGGTACCGCCCGTGCTTTCTTCGCCGAACCGGCCGTCAGGCCGTCGCGTCAGATCGACGTCTGGCTGGCCGGCGTGATGCGAGGCCAGCGACAGCGAGGCACGCGCAGCCGCGTGTGACGCGGCCCTGGCCGGTATGCGCTACGTCTGCGCCGCGTCGTAGACGATTCGGGCCTGTTGGTGCCAATCCGATACGGCGCGGCCGCGCATGGCGGCCAGCGACGCTTCGAATTGCTTGGCGCGCTTGGTGACTGTGAGGCCGACATAGGTGTGGCCGTTCGTAATCGCCTGGGTGGCAACCGAGCACGCCTCGTCCACCTCGCCCGAGCCGAGCAGCGCGGTGGCGTGCTCGAACTGCACCAGCGCAGGCTCCATGGTCTCCTGTGGGTCGTACAGCGACATGGCGCGGGCGGCGGCCCGTTCGGTTTCCTCGGCGCGGCCGAGGCGGGAGTAGCCGACGGCTTGATAAAACGCGAGTTTTTCGGGTCGGAAAGAAAAGATGCCGACCGGAAGGTCCGCGGGGGCGATGCCGTCGAGTGCTGCGGATGATTTATCTATGCAATAAGCGAATTGGGTAGCGTCGCCGAGGCTTGCGTGCGCACGCGCTGCCATTCCCCACAGCCAAGCGACCGCAGGACCGTGCCCCGGATTTTCTGCGAGGCGCGGGGCGAGCAGGTGTAAAACTTCCTTCGGTTTATCGCTATAGGTCGGTAAATATGTCAGACCGGCCAATGCGATGTCTTCGGAATAGCGGTCGCCGATGTCTTGAGCGGCGTGAATAGCGGTGGTATACCACAGTCGGGCCTCGCCGAAATGCCCTTCGTTGAAGAGGATTTCACCGACGACATTGGCGAGTCGGCCCGCCGTGCGGACCAGCCGGATCTGGTGGTGGGTGGCCTGCCGTTCGGCGAGACAGCCACGCACGGTGCGGAATTGGTCGAGCGAGGTGTGCAGCAACTCGTGCGGCGGCACCTGTACCACCCGGGCGCCGAGCGTGTCGGTCGACTGCTCGAGCAGACCGAGCCTGCGCTCGCCGATCGACCCTGCATCGAGGGTTGCCAGCATCTTCTCGGGCTCGTTCGCCACCAGGTCCGCAGCCCGGCCCGCTAGGCCAGCGCCCATGTAGGCCAATAATTCTCGCCGTCTCACGTCGTCATCCTCGACTTCCTTGTCGAGCCCGATGTCCCTACCGAGCTTGATGTTCCGAACGAGCGCCGTGCTCGTATCTTCGGTTTCGCGGGCCGCGACCCGGTCTACCGTGATCGTTCGCTCGAATCGCGCGACAACGACCGAATCGGCCTGCGACAGTGCCCCATCGAGTAGTCGCCTGCTTGCGGCATGCATCCGGGTTGTCCGGCCGTTTTCCCACAAGACCACGGTGCGCGGGGTGACACCCACTAGGCGCGCGAACTCATAGCGGCTTCGCTTCATCGCCGCACGAAGCGCACGGACGTCGTCGCCCGTCCAGTCGACCTCAACCATAGGTCCCGACTCCCTCGCACCAGGTTGATTCAATCGGAAATTACTCGCATTTACTGCTTTCAGGACTGTTATACGCCGAATCGCAACGCGCACGCTGGAACAGCACCCGGCACCGGGCTTGTGCCCCAAACCCTTTCGGGGGCGCCGGCGTTACGGTACTCGGCGCACGGTCCCGACTCGGTCCGATCCAGCCGAGTCGAGCGCGGGTTCCGACGGCGCCTGCCGGTGCCGGGCGCATTTACTTTTCGTGGAGGTGAACGATGGACATACTGCATACGGATATCCGGGAATTGTGGCTGGTCCACAGCCGCGATTGCGCACAAGAGCCGGTGGGGCTCACCTACGAAAGGGCCCGGTTCATTCTCACCGTCCACGCCGGCCACGGGGCCCGCTGCAGCCAATATCTAGTGTCCTCGGCCTACTGCTTCCGGCGAGCCGGCGAGAAGTGAACCGATGGGCCCCCTGCTGAGCATGCTCGGCGGATGCGGCGCGCTGGTGTCGTTGATCGGCATCGTCGGCTCGTGCCTGCCGCGCGACTGCGGCGCCCGCGAACACCACGCCCCGGCTGCCCCTTTCACCGTCGACCAAGCGCACCGCATGATGCAACAGCATCGCGCCTGCCGTGCGGAAGCCTGCCCGACCAAGGGCGCGGCCTTCCGCGCCCTGGTCGCCGCGGGCCGCATCGTCCCCGACACCCGCGCCGACGGCTACGCGCTCTGATCGACATTCGCGCTCGCTTCCGATCTGCTCGAGCGGGAACCCCGCATAGCGCACGAACGGACTCGCGAGCGTCGCCGCGGCCTACGACGGCTCGTTCCGGCTGAACGTGATCACCGCCGTGCTGCTGACCGAAGCGCTGGCCCCGCATCTGGCGCGTCCCGGCGGCCGGATCGTTTCGGTCAGTTCGATCGCGGTCTGCGCGGTCCCGGCCCCTACGGTGCGGCCAAAGGCGGCATTACACGGCTGGTCATTGGGACTCGCCCAAGAACTAGCGCCGCAGGGTGTCACTGTAAGCGCGCCATCGATGTGGAAGCGCAGCTGCGGCGCCGCCGGTAGACGTCGCTGCGTTCGTCATATCGAACTGCAAGAGCTGGAGCGCGGTCGGACGCGAAGTCATCCTCGTGACCGATGCGAAGATCAGGTGAATCCCGGGGTCGAGCCCCGATGCGCCGCGGCGGCTCATAGCCTTCAGGTATGCGCCGTCTTCCGATCGTTGTGGCCACAGCCGTGGTTGCCCTGCTCGCCGGGTGCTCGTCGGGCCCGAAACCTACGGCGCCGGGGGTGTCCGACAACCGAAAGCAAGTGGTGCAGGCCGACATCGACCGCATGGTGGAATCCGGTGTGGCGGGGGCGATCGCGACAGTCACCGAGAACGGCAAGACCGTCGTGCTGACCAGTGGGGTCGCCGATCGCGGCACCCGTGCGCCGATTCCCGCTGATCCGCCGCAGCAGGTGCGGGTCGGCAGCATCAGCAAGTCGTTCACCAGCTCGGTGGTGCTGCAACTGGTGGGGGAGGGCAAGATTCGGCTCGACGAGCCGATCGACACCTACCTGCCCGGCCTGCTGGTGGGCGACGGAATCGATGGCCACGCGATTACCGTGCGCCAAATCCTGCGTCACCAAAGCGGTCTACCGGAGCTGACCCTGGACCCGCGAATCAACGAGTACAAGGCGGTGTTGGAGAACCGCACGATGACGCCCGAGCAGGAGATCTCGATCGCACTGCAGCGGCCCGCGGTATTCGCACCGGGCACGCGATGGGGGTACAGCAATACCAACTACATCGTCGCGGGCATGCTCGTCGAGCGAGTGACAGGCGCGAAGTACGCCGATGAGCTGGACCGACGGATCCTGAAACCGTTGTCGCTCGGGGACACCTACCTACCGGGCACCGGCGAGCGGGATATCCGCGGGCCGCACCCGAAGGGCTACGCCACCGTCGACGGCGTGGTCACCGACGTGTCGCGGATCGAACCGTCGGTGCCGTGGTCGGCGGGCGGGATGGTCGCCACCGGCTCGGATCTGAATCGCTTCTACTCGGCGCTGCTGGCGGGACGGGTGGTGCCCGCCGCCCAGTTGCGGGAGATGCGCACGGGCGTGCCGAGGGGACCGGACATCGGCATGGACTACGGGCTCGGCATCGGCTACACCCACTTGCCCTGTGGCGCAGAGTATGTCGGGCACACCGGCGGCATCTACGGATTCCGCACCATCTCCGGCGCCACGCCGGACGGGCGCGCGATCACCTACACGTTCACCCAGGCACCCGAGTCCCTACTCGACATGGTCGGCATGTTGAGTCATGCCCTCTGCCCATTGCCTGCCAGATAGAATCTACATAAACATCTTTGCGTGAACGTACAGCTCGATGAGCGTGGTGAGCGCCTGTTCGGGGCTGTCGGAGGCGGCGATGGCGGGTCCGATGGCCGCCGAAACGCGTTCTGCCGGTTCATTGTCTCAGACACTGGCAGCATTTACGGTAACATCAAGGGCTGGCCGGAATGACGCGATGCGAGGCTTGCGATGGGTTGTGCAGCGACCGCCGCCTTGGCGCTCGGTCGGAATCAGGACCGGGCGGGACGTCCGAAGAGCACCAGCTGCATCAGCAGGCGCACCCGCCCGGGCGAGGCGATCGGCTCGGTGCCGAAGGACCGGCCCAGGTCGACAACCAGGGCGAACGCGGCATGGATCAGGAACCTGGCCTCGGCGGGGGACAGCTCCGGGCGCACCTCCCGCAGCAGCCGCGCCCACTCTTCGACGCTGAGCCGCTGGATATTGCGCAGTACCGCCCGCTCCTCGGCCGGAATATGCTGGAACTCCGTGTAGTACACGAAGGTCAGCGCGCGCTCGGCAAACGAACCGTCGACATACTGTTCGATCAGCGTGGTGAGGGCCGCCTCGGCGTCGACCGCGGCCGCGACTGCCGGACCGATCGCGCCCGAAACCCGCTCGGCGGCACGCCGAAACGCGGCGGCAAGCAGATCGCTCTTGCCCCGATAGAAGCGATACACCGCCGAGGCGGCGGAAAGCCCTGCGGCAGTGGCGATCTCCTCGACGCTGACATTCGGATAGCCGCGATCGTGGAAGAGCTCGACGGCCTTGCGCAGCAGCAGTTCATGTTTGAACGAATCCGGAATCTCCACCGATACCGGTTCCGTCACGGCTTGCGCTGGGGGAAGGTCTGCCTCGCTGATCGCTAGACTGGCCGAATTCAGCAGGCGGACAAGGGGTTTCGTTGGCAATGTGGCGTGGTGGTCGGCGATACTGGTGATCGCGCTCAGCATGGCGGCGCGCAACACCCGTACGTCGTTCTCGCCGCGCGCGGGCCGCAGCGCGGCGAGCTGATCACCGAGCGCGCGCACCACAGTCAACTGCTGCTCGTTGAGGACCTCCTGATCCTCAGGCTCGAGATAGCGCACCTCCCAGCGCACCAGCGTGACGGTGGCGCGATTCTCGATGGTCACCCCGATCAGCGAATCGAGCACGTGACCCAGCCGGTGCTCGGCCGTCCAGTCCGCCGCCACCTCGGGCAGCTCGACCGACTCCGTCATGGCCTTGCCCACCCGCAGCAATTCCTCCCGGAACAGCGCGTACTTGCTCGGATAGTGGCGGTACAGCGCCGCTGAACTGATCCCGAGCCCCGAGGCGATATCGTCCATACTGACGCCGTGGTAGCCGAGCGCACCGAACGCGGCAGCCGATGCCGCCGCGATCTGAGCCCGCCGGTTCTTTGGCCGACGCCGAATCTCCCGCGGTGCCGAGTCGCCGCTGACCGCCTTGCGCGCCGTACGGCGATTGTCGACACTCATGTGAACATCGTAACGACCTGGCCGCTCTCGTGATTTCCCCAGGTCGCGGCGGGCCACGTAGATTCATGTCATGAAGAGCACGGTGACAGTGGAATTGGGCCCGACCGCAACGGCTTACCTGATTCGCAAGGCGCACGAAGAGTCCGGCGGGGACATGTCGGCCTGGTTCGACAAGGTATTGCGGGATATGGCGGAGGTCGAACGGATCGAGTCGGAACTGATGACCCCCGCCCTCGGCATGCCGAAGATCATCGACGACCGTCCGAACGGCTGAGCCGCCTTACTTCGGACGTACTGCCGCGTACCAATCGAGGAGGTCGGGGTCGTCGACGGCGCTGCGTTCTACGACGCGAGCGGGGTCGGCGCCCTGGAAGAGCTTCTTGATCGGGACCTCGAGCTTCTTGCCGGTGCGGGTGTGTGGAATACCGGGGGCGACCACGATTTCATCGGGGACGTGGCGTGGCGAGACCTCGGTGCGGATGGTGGTGTTGATGCGGGTCGTCAGGTCGTCGGTGAGTTCGGTGCCGGGGGTGAGGACTACAAACAACGGCATCCAGTAGCCACCGTCGGGCTGTTCGGCGCCGATCACCAGGGCCTCGGTGATTTCCGGGAGGCGCTCGACGGACTGGTAGATGTCGGCGCTGCCCATGCGGATGCCGTGACGATTGAGCGTGGAGTCGGAGCGGCCGTGCACGACGACACTGCCGCGGTCGGTGATGGTGATCCAGTCGCCGTGGCGCCAGATGCCGGGGAACATGTCGAAATAGGCTTCGCGGTAACGGATTCCGTCGGGATCGTTCCAGAAGCGCACCGGCATGGATGGCATGGGCTTGGTGATGACGAGCTCGCCGACCTCGTCCCGAACCGGATTCCCCGCGGTATCGAAGGCATCCAACGCGACGCCGAGATAGGGGGCGGACAGTTCACCCGGCCAGGTGGGCACCGTGCGCGCGCCGCCGATGAAGGCGGAGACCACATCGGTGCCGCCGCTGATCGAGGCGACCTGTACGTGCTCACCGACGTTGTCGCCCAACCAGAGTGCCGAGGACTGTGGCAGCGAGGAACCCGTGATGCCGACCTGCTGGAGTGCGGACAGATCGTGATCGGTGCGCGGCACCGCGCCCGCCTTGATGCAGGCCAGAACGTAACCGGGGCTGGTGCCGAGCACCGTCGCTCGCACCTCGGCGGCGATGCGCCACAACGCATCCGGTGTCGGATAGGTGGGGCTGCCGTCGTAGCAGACGATGGTCGCGCCGACCAGCAGCCCAGCGATCTGAAAGTTCCACATCATCCAGCTGGGACTGGTGTACCAGAGGAAGGTGTCCTCCGATCCGATATCCGCTTGCAGGGCCACGGCTTTGAGATGTTCCAGTACCACGCCGCCGTGACCGTGCACGATGCCCTTCGGCAGTCCGGTGGTGCCGGAAGAGAACACGATCCACAGCGGATGGTCGAAGTCGACCGATTCGGTCTCGATGACGGCGGTATCGTTCTCGGCCTTGATCGCCTCGCTCCAGGACACCGTGTCCGGAACCTCGAGCCCCAGCGCAGCGACGGCAACAGTGGCCTTCAGCGTGTCGAGTCCGGCCTGTAGCGCCGCGATGTCGTCACGCTTGTCATGGGCCTTGCCGCCGAACCGGTAGCCGTCGGTGGTGACCAGTACGGTCGGCTCGAGCTGCCTGAGCCGATCCAGCGCGGCCTTGGACGAATAGTCCTGCCCGCAGGCGCTCCACACGGCGCCGATGCTCGCGGTGGCCAGGAAGGCGATGATCGTTTCGGGGATATTCGGCAGGTATCCGGCCACCCGGTCACCGGCCTGTACCCCGAGCGAGCGCAGGGTGCGCGCGAATGCCGCAGTGCTGTCGATCAATTCGGTCCAGGACACCTCGCGCAGCGGGCCGTCCTCGGTCACCTGCACGATCGCGGGTCGGTCGGTGCGGAACCGGCGCACCACCTGGTCGACATAGTTCAGCCGGGTACCGGGAAACCATTGCGCGCCCGGCATTTCGGCACTCGCCAATACCTCGCCGCCGGTCTCGCCGAGTTCGAAGTAGTCCCACACCGACTGCCAGAATCCGGCGAGGTCGTCCACCGACCACTGCCACAACGCGCGGTAATCCGGTACGGCCACACCGGTGCGCCCTTCGACGAATCGCGCGAAGTCGGTAATCCTGGCATCGGCGATATCCCGTTCGGTGGGCACCCATTGTGGTTGCACCGCAGTACCTCCTGGCTTATATCTTCTGAATCAGCTGTGACTGTCCGCGCGCCGTACGATGTGCTCGGCGTGCCGCAGCACGGGGGCGTCGACCATGCGTCCTTCGAAGGCGAACACGCCCCGATGTTTCGGCACCTCGTCGAGCACCCGCCGCGCCCAGTCCACCTCGTCTGCCGAGGGTGTATAGGCTTCCCGGATAACGGGCACCTGACTGGGATGGATGGCCACCTTGATGTCGAACCCGATGGCGACGGCGTCGAGGGATTCCGCCCGCAGGCCGTCGAGATCGCGAATGTTCAAATACACCGAGTCCAGCGCGAGCTTGCCGTAGGCCTTCGCCGCGAGCAGCGTGCTCGACCGAACATGCCGCGCCACATCGCGATAGCTGCCGTCGGCGTGCCTACTGGAATTGCCGCCGAGTCCGGCAACGAGATCCTCCGAGCCCCACATGACCCCGATCGCATTGCGCGCCATCACCGCCCGCCCGACCGCGAGCGCGCCGAGCGGCGATTCGATCAGCGCGATCACCTCGTAGTTCGACAGCGACGTAATCTGTTCGGCCGATTCACATTTGGGCAACATGATGCGCCGGTACCCGGTGTTCGCAAGCGCGGCCAGATCGAGCGCGAGCTCCTCGGTCCCCACGGCATTGACCCGCACCACGGTGGTTTCGGGATCGAGCGGCGATTCGATCAGCGCCTCGCGTGCCGCGATCTTGTCATCGGCGGCCACCCCGTCCTCGAGGTCGAGGATGACCACATCGGCTGCCGCGGCGGCCTTTTCGAAGCGCTCGGGCCGATCCGCCGGGCAGAACAACCAGGCCGGACCGGACGGGTACCAGATCGGCCCGATCATGACTGCCCGGTTTCGGGCCGCAGCCGGATCATGGCGTTGCGGACGGCGACGCCGACGATCACTCCGTGCTGATTGCGCGCGGTGTGACGGAAGGTGACGATGCCGGTTCCGGGCCTGCTCTTCGACACCCGCTTGTCGAGCACCACGGTTTCGGCGTACACGGTGTCGCCATGGAACAGCGGCGCAGGGAAGTTCACCTCGGTGAAGCCGAGATTGGCGACGGTGGTGCCCTGTGTCAAGTGCGCCACCGCCAACCCGACCATGGTGCCGAGCGTGAACAGCGAGTTGACCAGGCGCTGATGGAACGGCTCCTGTGCGTCGCTGTAGGCCGCGTCGATGTGCAGCCCCTGCGGGTTCATGGTCAGCATGCTGAACAGCACGTTGTCGGTCTCGGTCATGGTGCGGCCCGGCCGGTGCTCGTAGACGACATCGGTCTCGAGCTCCTCGAACCACAGTCCGGTCTGCACCACCCGGCGCGGGCCGTCGGTATTCACAGCTGATTCACTCACAGTCCCAGCTCCCGTCCGATCAGCATCAACTGCACCTCCGTTGTGCCCTCTCCGATTTCGAGGATTTTGCTGTCGCGATAGTGCCTGGCGACAGCGTATTCGTTCATGAACCCGTAGCCGCCGAAGATCTGGGTGGCGTCGCGGGCGTTGTCCATGGCCGCCTCGCTGGCCACCAGCTTCGCGATCGAGGCTTCCTTCTTGAACGGCTTGCCCGCCAGCATCAGCGCGGCGGCGTCATAGTAGGCCGTGCGTGCGGCATGCGCGCGCGCCTCCATCCTGGCGATCTTGAACGCGATGGCCTGATTGCGGCCGATAGGGCGGCCGAACGCCTCGCGGTCCTTGGCGTAGCGGACGCTCTCGTCGACGCAGCCCTGCGCCGCACCGACCGATAGCGCGGCGATGGCGATGCGGCCCTCGTCGAGAATGCGCAGGAAGTTCGCGTAGCCGCGGCCGCGCTCGCCGAGCAGGTTCTCCTCCGGGACCCGGACGTCGGTGAGGCTCAGCGGATGGGTGTCGGAGGCATTCCAGCCCACCTTGTTGTAGGCGGGCTCGGCGACGAAACCGGGGGTGCCGGTGGGCACCAGGATGGTGGAGATCTCCTTCTTGCCGCCCGCCTGCCCGGTCACCGCGGTCACCGTCACCAGCCGGGTGATATCGGTGCCGGAGTTGGTGATGAACTGCTTGCTGCCGTTGATGACCCACTCACCGCTGTCGAGGGTCGCGGTGGTTCGGGTGCCGCCCGCGTCGCTGCCCGCGCCGGGTTCGGTGAGCCCGAACGCGGCCAGGGCGCGACCGCTGGTCAACTGTGGCAGCCACTCCTGCTTCTGCTTGTCGTTGCCGAAGCGGTAGATGGGCATCGCGCCCAGCGAGACACCGGCCTCCAGGGTGATGGCGACGCTCTGATCAACCTTGCCCAGTTCTTCCAGGGCCAGACACAGCGCGAAGTAGTCGCCGCCCATACCGCCGTACTCCTCGGAGAACGGCAGGCCGAACAGGCCCATCTCGGCCATGCCCGCGATCACCTTGTATGGGAAGGTGTGGTTCGCATCGTGTTCTGCGGCCACCGGCGCCACCACTTGCTGCGCGAAATCGCGCACCGTTAATGCGAGGTCGCGGTAGTCCTCGGGCAGCGTGCCCGTGGACAGGAAGTCGGTCATGCGGGGGTTCCTTCTCGCTCAGCGGTATTGGTGGCAGTGGGTGCGGCCGCATCGGCCTGGGACGGCGCTGCCGTGACGCGCGCGAGCGGCTGACCCAGCCGCACCTGGGTGCCGGGCTCGACGAGAATTTCGACGGTCCCGGCGATCGGCGCGGTGAGCGAGTGCTCCATCTTCATCGCCTCGACGACGACAACGGGTGCACCGGCTGCGACCACGGCACCGGATCGAACGGGTACCGCGATCACCGAACCTGGCATGGGACTGAGGATCTCGGCTTCGCCGACGTGTGCACCGCCGTCGCGCACCTTCACCTCCGCCAACTCCCGCAGCGCCGCGACGCCGGTGGGTCCGGCCACCCAGAGCTGACCGTCGTGCTCGGCGACCCGGTACTCGCGCCGCAGACCGGCAAGCGTCAACGTGAGGGCCCTGGCGCGTTCGGTGCTCTCCGCCGTGAAAGTGGCTGACAGCGTGGTGGATTCGCCGTCGCCGACGTGTACGACGGCGGCGTCCGGAGTGCCCGACAGGTACACGTGTTCCACGCGATCACCACCGGCCAACCGGATCGGTGTCGGCGCCGCCACCCCGATCCGCCACCCGGAGGGCACTTCCCAGGGATCGCCCGCGGCGGTGGGCCAGCGTCGCAGCCAGTGATACGTGGCGGCCGCGATGAATTCGTCGTCGCCGACGGCAGCGGGCTGGAAATCGGCGACCCGGCGATCCAGCAGTCCGGTATCCAGCTTCCCGATAACCACATCCGGATCGGCAAGCAGGAAACGCAGGAACTCGATATTGCTGGTCACGCCGAGCAGCACCGTATCGGCCAGTGCCCGATCGAGTTTTGCGAGCGCCGCGGCGCGATCGTTGCCGTGCGCGATGACCTTCGACAGCATCGGGTCGTAGTCGCTGCCGACCACGGTGCCGATCCGCAAACCCGAATCCACCCGCACGCCAAGACCTTCGGGCTCGGTGAGATCGAGCACGGTCCCGCCGGTCGGCAGGAATCCGCGCCCTGGATCCTCGGCATACACCCGGGCCTCGATGGCGTGCCCGATGAGCCGAATTTCCTCCTGCTCCACCATGAGCTTCTGCCCGGCCGCGATGCGGACCTGACATTCCACCAGATCGACGCCGGTCACCAGTTCGGTGACCGGATGTTCCACCTGCAGGCGGGTATTCATCTCCATGAAGAAGAACTCGTCCGGCCGGTCGGCGGAGACGATGAATTCGACCGTGCCCGCACCGACATAGTTCACGCTGCGCGCGGTATTGCATGCTGCCGCGCCGATGCGCGCTCGCGTCTGCGCGTCCAGCAGCGGCGAGGGCGCTTCTTCTACTACCTTCTGATGCCGCCGCTGCAGGCTGCATTCCCGTTCGCCCAGGTGGATCACGTGGCCGAACTGGTCAGCCAGGATCTGCACCTCGATGTGTCGCGGACGCGTGACGAACCGCTCCAGGAACAACGTGTCGTCCCCGAACGCCGCGCCGGCCTCGCGGCGGGCGCTGGCGAGCGCGTCCGGAAGTTGTTCGGGCGTTTCGACCAACCGCATGCCCTTGCCGCCACCGCCCGCCGACGGTTTGACCAGCACCGGATAGCCGATATCGACGGCCGCGGCAATCAGCTCATCGTCGGTCAGCCCCGGCCGGGCAATACCGGGTACCACGGGCACATCGAACGCGGAGACGGTGTTCTTCGCCGCGATCTTGTCGCCCATGATCTCGATCGCCCGCACGGGCGGCCCGAGGAAGACAATGCCTGCCTCGGCCAGCGCCGCGGCGAAAGCGGCGTTCTCCGAGAGGAATCCGTATCCGGGATGCACCGCCTGCGCTCCGGTACGCACCGCGGCGGCCACTACCTTGTCGATGGCGAGATAACTCTCCCTGGCGGGCGCCGGTCCGATCCACACGGCCGTATCGGCTTCGCGCACATGCCTGGCCTCGGCATCGGCGTCGCTGTACACCGCGACGGAACGAATGCCCAAGTCGCGCAAGGTGCGAATGACCCGCACCGCGATCTCGCCGCGATTGGCGACGAGGACGGTGTCGAATTCGACGGGATGAGACTTGTTCGGCATCGCGCTCACATCCGGAAGATGCCGTAGGAAACGGGTTCGAGCGGCGCCTGCGCACACACCGAAAGGGCAAGGCCGAGCAAGGTTCTGGTGTCGGCAGGGTCGATCACGCCGTCATCCCAGAGTCGGGCCGTCGAATAGTACGGGTTGCCCTGGTGCTCGTACTGATCCCGAATCGGCGCCTTGAATGCCTCCTCGTCCTCGGCCGACCACGGCTGGCCCTTGCTGTCGAGCTGATCGCCACGCACTGTGGACAGCACGGACGCGGCCTGCTCGCCGCCCATCACCGAGATACGGGCATTCGGCCACATCCACAGGAAGCGCGGCGAATACGCGCGCCCGCACATCGAATAGTTGCCCGCGCCATACGAACCACCGATCACCACGGTGAGCTTCGGCACCCGCGCGCACGCCACCGCGGTGACCATCTTGGCGCCGTGCTTGGCGATACCGCCCGCCTCGTAATCGCGTCCCACCATGAACCCGGTGATGTTCTGCAGGAACAGCAGCGGAATCTTGCGCTTGTCGCACAGCTCGATGAAATGCGCACCCTTCATGGCGGATTCGCTGAACAGCACGCCGTTGTTGGCCACGATGCCCACCGGATGTCCGTGGATATGGGCGAAGCCGGTGACCAATGTCTTGCCGTACTCGGCTTTGAACTCGTGAAAGTCGCTGTCTCCGTTGATGCCACCATCGACGAGCCGATGGATCACCTCGCGGACGTCGTAGGGGATGCGCAGATCGACGGGCACCACGTCGTAGAGCTCGGATTCCAGTGCGGCGGGCGGAACCGTCGGCAGTACTACCCACGGGCTCGCCGGACGTGGACCGAGGGTGGCGACAATGCGGCGCACGATCCGCAGTGCGTCCTGATCGTCCTCGGCCAGATGATCGGTGACTCCCGAAGTGCGCGAATGTAATTCGCCGCCGCCGAGTTCTTCCGCGGTCACCACCTCACCGGTCGCCGCCTTCACCAGCGGCGGCCCACCGAGGAAGATGGTGCCCTGATTGCGCACGATCACGGCCTCGTCGCTCATCGCCGGCACGTAGGCGCCGCCCGCGGTGCACGACCCGAGCACCGCCGCGATCTGCGGAATTGCCTTGGCGCTCATGGTCGCCTGGTTGTAGAAGATCCGCCCGAAATGCTCCCGGTCCGGGAACACCTCGTCCTGATGCGGCAGGAAGGCGCCGCCGGAGTCGACGAGGTACAGACACGGCAGCTGATTCTGCAGCGCGACTTCCTGTGCGCGCAGATGCTTCTTCACCGTCATCGGGTAATAGGTGCCGCCCTTGACCGTGGCGTCGTTGGCCACGATCACGCATTCCCGCCCGGACACCCGCCCGATGCCGGTGATGATCCCCGCGCCAGGACACTCGTCGCCGTACATCCCGATGGCGGCCAGCGGCGACAGCTCCAGGAACGGGCTGCCTGGATCCAGCAGCTGATCCACCCGCTGCCGGGGGAGTAGCTTGCCGCGGGCGACATGACGCTCCCGCGCCTTCGCGGGCCCACCCAGCGCCGCGGTCGTCAGCCGTTCGCGCAGGTCGTCGGTCAGCGCTTGGTGCGCCGCTCGGTTGTCGACCGCGTACTCGGTAACCGCCATCACGCCATCCTGCCATCCAGTTAGTAGCTGATAACTGGAATTCAGGTTAATCTTGATTAACTGAGATGTCGAGGCCGGGTGAAAGGAGCCAGTGTGACCAGCACCGACTCCGTTGTACCGACACGTAGAGAGCAGCTGAAGGCGGAGCGTCGCAGGCAGCTGATGGACGCGGGCGCCCGCCTCATCGCCGAACGCGGCTTCCTCGGCATGCGCCTCGACGATCTCGGCGCGGCCGTCGGCATCAGCGGCCCTGCCGTCTACCGCCACTTCCCCAATAAGGAAGCGCTGCTGGTCGAGTTGCTCGTCGGCGTCAGCGAGCGGTTGCTCGACGGCGGCAAGGCGGTGGTGGCGCGGACGGGCACGGCGGAAGAGGCGCTGACGGGCCTGGTCGACTTCCACCTCGATTTCGCGTTCGGCGAGCCCGAACTCATTCGGATCCAGGACCGCGACCTCGACAACGTTCCGATCGCCGCCCGACGCCAACTCCGCCGCACCCAGCGGCAGTACGTTGAGATCTGGGTCGGCGTCCTGCGCGAACTGCATCCGGACCTCCCGGAGGAAACCGCTCCCGTCCAGGCCCACGCGGCCTTCGGCCTGATCAACTCCACGCCACACAGCGCAACCGCCGCCTCCGCCACCCGTGCCCGCCCGATCCTCCGTCGGATGGCGCTGTCCGCACTGGGGTAAGACCCCGGTGGGCAACGCCCGCCGGATTCACCGCGCGCTCCACCCGCCGTCCATGGTGTAGGCCGCGCCGGTGACCATGCCCGCACTCGATGAGGCGAGCCAACCGACCAGTGCCGCGACCTCTTCCGGCTCGACGAGGCGTTTGATCGCGCTCTCGGTCAGCAGCACTCGCTCGAGCACCTCCTGTTCGGCGATCCCGTGCGCTTTGGCCTGATCGGCAATCTGCTTGTCCACCAACGGAGTTCGAACGTATCCGGGATTGACGCAATTGCTGGTCACCCCGTGACGGCCGCCCTCCAGGGCGGTCACCTTCGACAGCCCTTCCAGCCCATGCTTGGCCGTCACATACGCCACCTTGTACTCGGACGCACGCAAACCGTGCACCGAGGAAATATTGATGACCCGCCCGAACCCCTGCCGATACATGTGCGGAAGTGCTGCCCGAACGAGCAGAAACGGCGCCTCGACCATGAGGGTGAGCAGTTTCCGGAACTGTTCCGGCGCGAACTCCTCGATCGGGCTGATGCTCTGCACCCCGGCGTTGTTCACCAGGATGTCCACCTCGAGCTCGAGCTCTTCGAGGGCGCCGACATCGAGGAGGTCCACCGCCCAGGCTTTTCCGCCGAGTTCATCGGCCAGCGCCTTCGCGCCGACGTCGTCGATATCGGCGATGGTGACATGGGCGCCGCGCGCGGCCAGCTCCCTCGCGCAGGCCGCGCCGATGCCGCTGGCACCACCGGTGATCAATGCGGAACGTCCGGTCAGATCCGTCATTTGAGTTCCGCTCCTAGTGCTTCGGCCGGACCCGGCATGGTGCGCGCAGTTTCGGCCCGTGTCGAGGTGGACGCGGTTGGCGCTGCAGCCGTGAGGCTTTCGGCATCGGCGATGTCGATGCTTTCCAAGGTGACTCCCTTCGTTTCACGGGCGAAGACCACCGCGACTGCGGTGATCGCCGCGGCCCCGGCCAGATACCACGCAATCGGGACCGCCGAACCGAACCTGTCGAGCAGCCGCACGGCGATGATCGGCGCGAGCGAACCGGCCACGATCGAGGTGACCTGATACCCCAGTGACACACCGGAATACCGCATCCGCGTCGGGAACATTTCCGCCATGATCGCAGGCTGCGCGGCGTACATCAGCGCGTGGAACACCAGGCCGATAATGATCGCCGACAAGATGACCACGTTGTGCCCGCTGTCCATCATCGGGAAGGCGAAGAAGCCCCAGGTTCCCGCGGTGATCGCGCCGACGAAATAGACCGGCCGCCTGCCGAACCGGTCACTGAGCCGCCCGGCCAGCGGAATGGCGATGAGGTGTACCGCGTGCGCGGCCAATAGCCACCAGAGGATCACCTTGGTATCGGTGCCGACGTGCACCTTGAGATAGGTGATGGTGAATGTGACAACGAGGTAGTACATGATGTTCTCGCCGAAGCGAAGTCCCATGGCGGTGAAAATCCCACGGGGATAACGCTTCAACACCTCGAAGACGCTGAACGAGCTGGCCCGGATCTTTTCAGCCTGCTGCAGTGCCTCGAGGAAAATCGGTGCGTCGGTGACCTTGGTGCGGATGTAATAGCCGACCAGCACCACGACCGCCGACAGCCAGAACGCGACCCGCCAGCCCCAGCTGAGGAATGAAGCGTCCGACAGCGTCGAGGTCAAGGCCAGCAGCGCGACCGTGGCCAACATATTGCCCACCGGAACGCCTGCCTGCGGCCAACTCGCCCAGAAGCCGCGACTCTTACTCGGACTGTGTTCGGCGACAAGCAGAACCGCGCCGCCCCATTCGCCGCCCACCGCGAAACCCTGGATGAATCGCAGCGTGACCAGCAGTGCCGGCGCCCAATAACCCACCTGGCCGAAGGTCGGCAGACAGCCCATCAGGAATGTCGCGCTGCCCACCAGCAGCAGGCTGAATTGCAGCAGCTTCTTGCGGCCGTAGCGGTCGCCGAAGTAGCCGAAGACAATGCCGCCCAGCGGGCGCGCGGCGAAGCCGACTGCGTAGGTGATGAAGGCTGCGAGGATCGCGTCGAGGTCGCTGGTGCCCTTCGCGAAGAACACCTTGCTGAAAACCAGCGTCGCGGCGGTGCCATAGAGGAAGAATTCGTACCATTCGACGACCGTGCCTGCCATGGACGCGGCAACCACTCTCCTGAGGCCCGTCGGTACCCCGCCGGGATCGTTACCCGTGGGCCGCAAGGCGTTTCGCACGCTCATCGAACTTCTCCTTCATGACCGGGGCCACATCTGCACCTCAGATGTGACGGCCCCCACAATTTCGTGGCCAAAACGAGTGTTGGTGCAGATATCTGCGGTCGCAATGACCAGTAATGCAGTAGGTATCTGCGAGAATGCAGATATGAGCCCGGCCCCTTCGGGACCCCACCGCCCCAGCGCGGACGATCTGCTTGTTCTACTGGCCGTCGGCCGGTCGGGCCGTTTTGTGTCCGCGGCCGAAGAACTCGGCATCAACCACACCACGATCTCGCGACGGATCGCCGCACTGGAGCAGGCCCTCGGCGGCCGGGTGCTGGCCCGCGCCACCGGCGGCTGGGAACTCACCGACCTCGGGCGGGAGGCCCTCGAGGCGGCCGAAGCCGTCGAGTCGGCCGTCAAGTCGCTCACCGCCGACGCGAGCGGCACGCGGGTGCTGGAAGGAGTCGTCCGGCTTTCGGCCACCGACGGCTTCAGCGCCTACCTGGCCGCGCCGGCGGCCGCCGAGGTGCGGCGGCAGCATCCGAAGATCGCCGTCGAAATCGTCGCGACGACCCGGCGCGCGTCGCAACAGCGTTCGGGACTGGATATCGAGGTGGTGGTCGGACAGCCGCAGGTGCACCGCGCCAAGGCAATTCGCCTGGCCGATTACTGTCTCGGTCTCTACGGTGCCCGCGACTATTTACGGGAGTACGGAACTCCGGCGGACGTCGATGATTTGGCGAAGCATTCGCTGGTGTATTTCATCGATTCCATGCTGCAGGTCGACGACCTCGATGTGGCCTCCAGTTTCGTGCCGACAATGCGGGAATCGGTGACTTCGACCAATGTTTTCGTGCACGTCGAGGCGACGCGGGCGGCCGCGGGCCTCGGTCTACTGCCGTGCTTCATGGCCGACCGCCACGAGGACCTGGTGCGGGTGCTCGGCGACGCGATATCCATCCGGCTCGGCTACTGGCTCGTCACTCGAACCGAGACGCTGCGCAGGCCGGAAGTGGCGGCAGTGGTCGACGCGATTCGGGTCAGGGTGCATGAGCAGCAGAACGCGCTGCTCGGATTGCGGCCCTAGTTCTCGGTGTTGGTTGTCGTTGAACGGGCGTGGTGGTCGGCCAGACCGACGGCGTCGAGCAATATCGTTGCCTTGGTGCGGGTTTCGCGGCGGCGGGCCGGTGCGGTGAGCAGGCGTCGGCTTCCAGAAGAAGATGCCGCACTTACGGGGATACGGGCTGGACAGTGGACCGTCGCCGAGATGTTCACCGAATCCAGTGGCATATCCGCGACGCGTGGCAGGCAGCCGCACAGGGTCGCTTGCGCGAGCACCCCACAGCCGAAGAACTCTGCGCCGACCAATTGTGGCCTGTCGGCTGGGTGGGCGTCGGAGGCGGAGGAAGCGACGTCGAGCCCTGGGATGGGGGATGACCCAGGTGTTGCTGTCGGACAATCACCTGGGCCTGATCAGCCTCGATGGAATCGTCGTACCGCCCAGGCCTTTTCGGGCCTGGAAAGCCGAACGCCGACGGTGAAGAACATCGGTAAGCCGTGTGCGGGAGAACCGCATGTGACGGGCGGAGGCTGGAAACGGAAGCGATACCGGCCAAGGTCGAAACGAAAGCTTTCTGAGGGAAACCACAGCCAGGAGCGCACAGACCTAAAGCCCTGGCGTGGCTTTAGGGTGTGATTCATGGCCTCTCTGTCGGATCCCCGAGTGCACGACTTCCTCTCCTACGGCACCCGCACGGGCAAGGTGGCGTTCGTCGCCGCCGATGGTCGGCCGGTCGTGACGCCGGTCTGGTTCGTCGTCGAGGGCGGCGGGCTGGTGTTCAACACCGGCAAGACCTCCGCGAAGGGCAAGGCGTTCGCCCGCGACCCGCGCATCGCGGTATGCGTCGACCTGGAGGAGCCGCCGTATAGCTCCATCCAGATCCAGGGCACCGTCACCCTGTCCGAGGACCTCGACGAACTCCTCCGCACCGCCACCGAAATCGCCGGCCGCTACATGGGCGCCGACCGCGCCGAGGAATTCGGCAAGCGCAACGGGGTGCCGGGCGAGCTCGTGGTGCGCGTGCGCCCGACCAGGGTCATCGCCCACTTCGACGCGACGGCCTGAATAGACTCACCCGCATGACCGTGCACTTCATCGGGGCCGGGCCGGGCGCCGCCGACCTCCTGACCGTGCGCGCGGTCAACCTGCTGCGAACCTCTCCGGTCTGCCTGTACGCCGGCACCTACCTCGACCCGGAGGTGCTGGCGCACTGCGCCCCCGACACCGAACTGATCGATACCCAGTATCTGGACATAGACCAGATCATCGACCACCTGGCCCGCGCCAACGCCTCCGGCAAAGACGTAGCCCGCCTGTGCTCTGGCGACCCCTCGATCTACTCCGCCCTCACCGAACAGACCCGCCGCCTGGACGCCCTCGATATCCCCTGGGATGTCACCCCCGGCGTCCCGGCCTACGCCGCCGCGGCCGCCCTCCTCGGCACCGAACTCACCGTCCCCGAATTAGTTCAGTCGGTCGTCCTCACCCGCACCCAAGCCCGCTCAACCGCCATGCCGGACTCCGAATCCCTGGCCAACTTCGCCCACACCGGCGCCACCCTGGTGCTACACCTGGCCATCACCCGAATCCGCACACTGGCCACCGAACTCATCTCCGACTACGGCCCCGACTGCCCCGTCGCGGTGGTCTATCGCGCCAGCCGGCCAGAGCAACAGGTTCTGCGCGGGACCCTGACGGACATCGCAGACCAGGTCGAAGCCGCCGGTCTACGGCAAGCTGCGATCATCCTCGTCGGTCGAGCCCTCACCGACTCACTGTCCTGCGCCCAGTCGCACCTGTACGACCCTGCTCGTAATCGTCACGTTTCGACCTGATCGACGACGGGCGTGACACCACCACCGAAGCGCCCGTCAAGGTGCCGCGCGGTCGCGTCGCGTGGAATTCGGGAACTGATCACACCACCGATCCGTCATCCACGTCCATCCACCATTCACTCGGTCCTGCTTTGTCATGAAACGCTCCCGCGCCATCCTGATCGAGCACGGCGAGCCGACAGCGTGCCATTTCTTCGGGTTCGGCTGCGCTGATGACAGCACCCATCAGGACATCGGTCACGCCGAATTGTTTCCACTCGGAGCAGAATCCGGCGAGTCGCCCGTACCCGACATGGCCGCCGGCTTGCAGAAGAAGATGCCGCACTTACGGGGATACGGGCTGGACAATGGACCGTCGCCGAGATGTTCACCGAATCCAGTGGCACATCCGCGCTGCGTGGCAGGCAGCCGCACAGGGTCGCTTGCGCGAGCACCCACAGCCGAAGAAGTCTGCGCCGCAACGATCTACGACGCTTGTTCCGGCAATCCCGTGACCTCGTGTAGGTGATCTTTGGACGACGTCGCACGTCGGCAACCGGCAGGTTGCGACAACTCCTGATTCAGTGGAGTGATTCCTTCGACGTCTGGTTCGTGAGGCGGTGTTTCGTGGAAAGCGCCCGCCCGCAGGTGCATCGGTGGATTGCTGCGGAGTTGCTACTGCCGACGCGGTTTTGAAAAGCTCCTGGTCCTTGACTTCGTCGATGACGCGGATATGTTGATGCGGCACTGTAAGAGGATCGTCCGGAAGATCGGCTTGCCCGTGGTGCAAGAGTCCGCGTGATGTAGCGGGCGACGGTGTGTCGATCGACCGACTTTTACTCCTGGCAGTGCGGACCGCCGTAGCGGCCCGTACCGAGATTGTTCGCATCTCTCACCCTCACCGAGTGAGGTTCGCTCTGCCTGCACTGGGTCGCCGTGCGACCTGTTCGGTAGTGGAAAACTCAGCGTGCCGTTGGCGGACCGCCACGGCCCGCGCCTCTGACCCGTTTTTCGAAGAGACAGTTAGCGAGGAGAATAGCGTGAACCTGCATTTCCGCCAGACCCGAGGTGGGCGACCTGTTTCCCGCCTCGCAGCCGCGGCACGGTCCATAGGTAGGGCGCTGGCCCTCACCGCAATGGCACCGTTGGCGGTCGCGACAGTGATCGCGGTCGCGGCTACTGGCCCTGCCGCCGCAATACCGACGGCCGGCACGGTTTATATCGTCGAAACCAACGGCACGCTCGTTTCGGTGCCGGCGTCCGGCGGCGCGACCACCACCGTGGCCACCGGCCTGGGCACCCCGGTCGGTATCGCCACTTCCGGAAGCACCCTGTTCATCGCCCAAGCCAACGGCACGGTCGTTTCGGTGCCGGCGTCCGGCGGCGCGACCACCACCGTGGCCACCGGCCTGGGCATCCCGGTCGGTATCGCCGTTTCCGACAGCACCCTGTTCATCGCCCTGGCCAACGGCACGGTCGTTTCGGTGCCGGCGTCCGGCGGCGCGACTACCACCGTGGCCACCGGCCTGGGCATCCCGGTCGGTATTACCGTTTCCGGAAGCACCCTGTTCATCGCCCTGACCGAGGGCACGGTCGTTTCGGTGCCGGTGTCCGGCGGCGCGACCACCACCGTTGCGACCGGCCTGAGCAATCCGGTCGGTATTACCGTTTCCGGCAGTACCCTGCTCATCGCCCTGGCCAACGGCACGGTCGTTTCGGTGCCGGCGTCCGGTGGCACGCCGCTGCCCGTAGTCACTGGCCTGGGCACCCTGGTCGGCATTACCGTCTCCGACAGCACCCTATTCATCGCCCTGGCCAACGGCACGGTCGTTTCGGTGTCGATTTCCGGCGGCGCGCCGCTGACTGTCGCCACTGGCCTGAGCGCCACGGCCGGTATAGCCGCGGCGGCGTCTGGCAGCGGGTGCTTTGGTTCGGTGTGCCTGAACACCGGTTCCGCTGGCTGCTAGCCTCGGGTATTCACCCAAATAAGACACCCTCTAAGGGGAGTCTGCGTCGAACTCGGCTGTCACCAGATGTCCGCGCCGGTCGACCGCATTGTGACACCCGTCTGCAATCGTTGACACAGATCGCACGGTTAAGCGCGGCGTGATAGCCCCCCACACAGCAGCCAGCCCAACGTTGCATCGGGCTGGCTGCTGTCGTATCCGCTGGGGGCTGTGAAAATAACGGTGTTTGGGTCTGTCCAGTTCATCCGACACTCCCCACCTTAATCCGATCGGCGGTTTATTCGGTTGCGACAGAACCGAGTTCGAAGCCATACCAACTTCGCGGACCTGTGGACCATCGACGTGCAGAGGACCGGGGGACCGATGTCTGGTTGCCCGATGAGATGCCCTGCGCCAGTCCTCGAGCATCCGTCGCGCAGGTCCCTGGGGATGCGTCGCGGGTGGTATGCCGAATCAGGATAAGACAGCCGCCACTCCGGGTAGCTAACCGGGCGCCTAGCTGTCGCGTGGACCTTCATCGAGGAAGCGGCTGCCTCGTTCCGCCCGGAACCTCCGCTCAACGGCCCTTCGCAAGCAGTGTGAGAAGGGCAACATATTGCTAGCAAACTTGCGATGACGCTGCTGCCTGGAGTGATGTTTCTCTGCTATGGAAGTTGGTTGGTCGGATGCCGCGGGCGACGGTAGATTGTTTCGGTGATCAGCAGCGATGTTCCCGGCGAAGCCGGTCGGTGGGTTGTGGTCATGGTTGGGCCAATGTAACGAGATCGGCCTGATCGACAGATAGTGCCAATGGACATTTTTGCCTGATGATATGAGAACTGAACCCGGAGACGCAGGCGACACGCTTGGATAGGTGAGCGTCTTGTCCCGGTTTGTCGGGGAGCGCTTGCGTGGTGTTCCAGAAGCGAGGTTACGGTTGGACCGGCTGGATTTCGGCGGAAACGGCGAAACTGGTGACGCATGGGAACGCACTTCGCAGGCAGATGTGGAGTACTTCCCGCTGTCGCCCGCACAGCTGGGCATTTGGTATGCGCAGCACGTAGACCCGCAGGTTCCGATCAATATCGCCCAGTATGTCGATCTGCTGGGCGATATTGATCTAGCCGCGCTGGAGCAGGCGAGCATCGACGCGGCCAACGAGTCGGGTTCGGGCTGGCTGCGGATCGTCGAGCGCGATGGTGAGCCGATGCAGACGGTGGATACGTCGCAGGATTCGGCCCTGGTCTACATCGATCTGCGCGATGAAGCTGATCCGGAGGCCGCGGCCGCGGAGTGGATGCGCGCGGAGTACAGCCGTCCGCTCGATATCGTCAATGACCGCCTGATTCGGGCGGTCGCCCTGCGGATCGAGGACCAGCGCTGGTTCTGGTACGCGCGCACCCATCACATTGTGCTCGACGGCTTCGGCGCGATGACCTACATGACTCGGACGGCGGAGCTCTACACTGCGGCGGTCAACGGCACCGAACCGTCGCCCGCCAAGGCCACCGATCTGCGCACGCTGTACGAATCCGAGATGGCCTACCGGGAGAGCACCCGTTTCCAGGCCGACAAGGAGCATTGGGCGCAGCGCGTCGCCGGCCTGGAGGAAGGCTCCAGCCTGGCGGGTCGTTCGGCGCCGCCGGCTCCCGTCAACGGGATTTCGAGCGCGGCGTTGTCGCCGGAGCAGGACGCGCTGCTCGCCGACGCCGTGACACGCCATGACAACTCGCCCGCCGGTCTGCTGATTGCGGGCTTCGCGGCGTACCTGGCCCAGCTTACCGGCACCGAAGACGTCATCCTCAGCCTGCCGGTGACCGCACGGACCACCGCGGCCATGCGTCGTTCCGGCGGCGTGACCTCGAACATCGTGCCACTGCGTTTGCAGGTCGGGCACGACACTACCATCGCGGATCTGCTGCGTGCGGTGCAGGTGGAGGTCTCCGGCGCGCTGCGCCATCAGCGCTACCGGCACGAGGACATTCGCCGCGATTCCGCTGGCGACGGCGTGGTGACCACGGAGTTCTTCGGACCGTGGGTGAACATCATGCTCTTCCACAACGAGGTCGTGCTCGGCCCGATGGTCGGTGAGTTCAATGTGCTCTCGACCGGCAGCATCGAGGACCTCGGTGTCAATTTCTACCAGTCGGTCGCCGGCACCCGCTCGCACATCGATTTCGAGACCAACCCGAACCTCTACACCCGGGACGAAGCCGCGCAGCATCATTCGCGGTTCCTGGAGTTCTTCGGCACGTTCCTGGCGGCCGACGCCGACGCGAAGGTGTGGGGCCTGGAAGCCACCACCGAGGACGAGCGCACGCTGACCCTGCTGGAGTGGAACGACTCCGAGCAGGACGTGCCGGACACCACGCTGGCCGCGCTGCTGGACGCGCAGATCCCGCTGACGCCGGACAATATCGCGCTCGATTTCGAAGGCGCGACGCTGAGCTACGCGGAGTTCTCCGCGCGGGTCAACCGGCTGGCCCGGTTCCTGATCGCCGACGGTGTCGGCTCGGAATCGCTTGTCGCGCTGGGTATGCGGCGTTCACTGGAGCTGGTCATCGGCATGCACGCGGTGCTGAAGGCCGGTGGCGCGTATGTGCCGATCGATCCGGATCATCCGGCCGACCGCACCGCCTACATTCTCGACAGCGCCGACCCGGTGTGCGTGCTCACGCTGTCCTACGAGGAGCTCGAGCTACCCGATTCGATGCGGCGGGTCGAGATCGACACTCTCGACGTCTGCGCGTACTCCGATGCGCCGGTGACGGATTCGGATCGGCTCGCGCCGCTGCGCCCGGACAACACCGCCTACGTCATATACACTTCGGGCTCCACCGGCCGCCCGAAGGGCGTGGCGGTCACCCATCGCGCGATCGTCAATCAGCAGCTGTGGATGCTCGACGAGTACCGGCTGACCGCGGCCGACGTGTACCTGCAGAAGACCGCGACCACGTTCGACGTGTCGCTGTGGGGCTACTTCCTGCCGCTGATGGTCGGCGCGAAGCTGGTCATCGCGTCTCCGGACGGCCACCGCGATCCGTTGTATGTCGCGGACATGATCCAGCGCCACGGCGTGACGGTCACCGACTTCGTCCCGTCGATGCTGACGGTGTTCGTCACGCATGCCACCGCGGCCCAATGCGCCACGCTGCGCGCCGTTTTCGTGATCGGTGAGGCGCTGCCGCCGGAGACCGCCGCCAAATTCAGGGAAATCACCACTGCGGCTGATGGTCGCTTCGCAGGCTCCGCTCCGGCTGGACTGCACAACCTGTACGGGCCGACCGAGGCCGCGGTCTCGGTCACTTACTGGGAGGCCACAGCCGCCGACACCGTGATGGTGCCGATCGGCATCCCCGAATGGAATGTCGAAGTCTACGTACTGGATTCGCGACTGCGACCGGCCGCGATCGGCGCACCGGGCGAGCTGTACCTGGGTGGGCGGCAGCTGGCTCGCGGCTACCGCGGCCGTTCCGATCTGACCTCGGACCGGTTCGTCGCCAACCTCTTCGGTCTCCATGGCGACCGCATGTACCGCACCGGCGACCTGGTGCGCTGGAACTCCGCGGGCACCCTGGAATACATCGGCCGCACCGACTTCCAGGTGAAGTTCCGTGGCCAGCGAATCGAGCTCGGTGAGATCGAGACCGATCTGCTCGCGCATCCCGCGGTCAGCCAGGCCGCGGTGCTGGCTGTCGATACCGCGACCGGTCAGCAGCTGGTCGCGTATGTGGTTCCCGCGCTTGGACATTCGGTCGAATCGGTCGAGCTGACCAGGTTCGTGGCCGAGAAGCTGCCCAGCTACATGGTGCCCGCGGCGATCATGGTGCTGGCGGCGTTCCCGCTCAACACCAGCGGCAAGCTGGATCGTAAGGCGTTGCCGGAGCCGGTGTTCAGCGTGGACGCGGCCGGATTCCAGGCCCCGCGCACCCAGGCCGAACAGATCGTTGCGGGCATCTTCGCCGACGTGCTGAGCCAGGACCGCATCGGCATCGACGACAACTTCTTCGATCTGGGTGGCAACTCGCTGGTCGCCACCCAGGTGATCGCCCGCATCGGGGCGGCGTTCGGCATCCAGATCGGGGTGCGCGCGCTGTTCGAGACCCCGACCGTGGCCGGCATCGCCGCGCGCACCGAAACCGCTACGCCCACCGACGGTTCCCGTCCGCCGCTGGTCGTGCAGCAACGCCCGGAGCGGGTGCCGCTGTCGCTGGCGCAGCAGCGGATGTGGTTCATCAACCAGTTCGACCCGACCGCGCCCACCTACAACCTGCCGTTCGTGGTGCGGTTGCGCGGCCGCGTCGATGTCGCGGTGTTGCAGCCCGCGCTGACCGATGTGCTGGCGCGGCAGGAATCGCTGCGCACCATCTTCCCGGAGTCCGGTGACGGCGCCTACCAGCAGGTGGTGCCGATCGAGGAGGTCGATCTCGGCCTCTCGGTGCAATCGATCGACGAATCCGAATTGCATGGCGTGCTGCTGGAATTCGCGGCCACCGGGTTCGATGTCTCGCACGAGCTGCCGATCCGGGTGCGGGTCTACCAGATCACCGGTGGCTCGGCGAACGGGACGCCGGACTACGCGCTGGCGTTCGTCGTGCATCACATTGCGGCGGACGGCTTCTCGTTCGGTCCGCTGGCCCGCGATGTCGCGACCGCGTACCTGGCGCGTGCGGCCGGGCAGCCGCCCGAATGGGCGCCGCTGCCGGTGCAGTACCGCGACTACAGCATCTGGCAGCGCGAACTGCTCGGTGCGGAGTCCGATCCTGGTTCGATGACCGCCCGCGAGATCGCCTACTGGCGGCGCGCGCTGGCCGGACTGCCCGATCAGCTCGACCTGCCGACCGATCGGCCGCGCCCGTCGGTGCAGAGCTTCCGCGGCAGCTCACTGCGTTTCGAGATCGACGCCGACCTGCACAGCCGCCTGGCCGCACTGGCTCGTGCGCAGGGCGTCAGCCTGTTCATGGTCATGCACGCCTCGCTGGCCGTGCTGCTGGCCCGACTGTCGGGTACCAGCGATATCGCCGTCGGCACCCCGATCGCGGGCCGTGGCGAAAAGGCTCTCGACGACCTCATCGGCATGTTCGTCAACACCCTGGTGCTGCGCTCGGATGTCGACGGCAGCCAGCCGTTCACCGAGTTCCTTTCCCGTACCAGGGAATCCGATCTCGCGGCATTCGCTTACGCCGACGTCCCGTTCGAGCGGCTCGTCGAGGTGCTCAACCCGACACGCTCGCAGGCGCGGCATCCGCTGTTCCAGGTGATGCTGTCGTTCCAGGAAATGTCGCACGGCGCCATGGAGCTACCGGGGCTGTCGGTCACCGCCGACGAACTGGAAGTCGACATCGCCAAGTTCGACCTGCAGTGGACCATCACCGAAGAGCGTGGCGGCCAAGGCGAACCCGACGGCATGACCGCGGTGATCTCCTTCGCCACCGACATGTTCGACGCCGAGACGGTGTCGTCGTTCGCCGACCGCCTGCTACGGATCCTGCGCAGCGTCGTCGACAACCCTGCGGTCGCCGTGGGCGATATCGATGTGCTCGATTTGACCGAGCGGCACGATGTTTCGCGGCGTTGGGTGTCCTCCGGCGCGGACAGTACCGCAGGCCGGTTCGCCGATCCCGATCTCACCCTGGTCGGTTTGTTCGACGTGGCGGCGGCGACGTACCCGGACAATGTGGCGGCGCGCCTCGGCTCCGAATCGCTGACCTACTACGCGTTGGATCGGCGCGCGAACGCGTTGGCGCGCAGGTTGATCGCGGATGGCGCCGGGCCGGAGTCGCTGGTCGCGGTGATCCTGCCGCGTTCGCTGGATCTGGTTGTCGCGTTGCTGGCTGTGGTGAAGACCGGTGCGGGTTATGTGCCGGTCGATCCCACCTATCCGGCCGATCGCATCGCCTACGTGCTGTCGGATTCGCGTCCGACGAGCGTGATCGTCGATTCGTCCGTCGAGGTGACCGTCCCCGACGAACTGCCGGCGGTCGTGCTGGACGAATTCACCGTGGAGTCTGCCGAATTCGACGACGCACCGATCACCGACCTCGATCGGACCGCGCCGCTGAACCCGGGCAACGTCGCCTACGTCATCTACACCTCCGGTTCGACCGGTCGCCCGAAGGGTGTGGCGGTCGCGCATCGGAATGTGGTGCGGCTGTTCGCGAATACCGACGCGGACTTCGGTTTCGGACCCGATGACGTGTGGACGTTGTTCCACTCCTATGCGTTCGACTTCTCGGTGTGGGAACTGTGGGGACCGCTTTTGTTCGGCGGCTCCCTGGTCGTGGTCGATTACTACACCTCGCGTTCGCCGGAGCAGTTCCTGGACCTGCTGCGTGACGAGCAGGTCACCGTGCTCAACCAGACCCCGTCGGCGTTCTACCAACTCGCCGAGGCGGAGCGGAGCGCGTCGGCGGAGCTGACCCCGCTGGCACTGCGCTACGTGGTGTTCGGCGGCGAGGCGCTGGAGCTGCGCAGGCTCTCGGATTGGGTTGCCCGCCACGGTGATTCGTCGCCGTTGCTGGTGAACATGTACGGCATCACCGAGACCACGGTGCACGTCTCCTATCGCGCGCTGGATGCGGCGACTATCGCCGCCGCCTCCGGCAGCATCGTCGGTCGGGCGATCGCGGGCCTCGGCGTGTACGTGCTCGACAACCGGCTGCGACCGGTTCCCGTCGGTGTCGTTGGCGAAATGTATATCACTGGACCGCAATTGGCTCGCGGCTACCTCGGTCGCCCGGACCTGACCACCACGCGCTTCGTCGCGAACCCGCTCGCTGAACCCGATTCCGTCGGCTCGCGCCTCTACCGTTCCGGCGACTTGGCGCGTTGGAATCGCTTCGGTGAGCTCGAATACCTGGGTCGCGCCGACGATCAGGTGAAGGTCCGCGGCTTCCGTATCGAACTCGGTGAGATCGAGTCCGCGGTGCTCGCCCAGGAGGGCGTGGCGCAGGCGGCGGTCATCGTGCGTGAGGATCAGCCGGGCGGCCAGCGGATCGTGGCGTACGTGGTCCCCGAGCCCGGCATCGAACTCGACCTCGACGCGGTGCGCGACGGTGCGGCCGAGCGGCTGCCCGCGTACATGGTGCCCTCGGCATTCATGCGACTCGACGCGATCCCGTTGACGGTCAACGGAAAACTGGATCGGCGCGCGCTGCCCGCACCGGTATTCGAGGTCCGCGAATTCCGCGCACCGACGACCCCCATCGAGGAGATCGTCGCCCAGGTCTTCGCCGACGTGCTGGATCTGCCCCGCGTCGGCGTCGAGGACGACTTCTTCGACCTCGGCGGCAACTCGCTGATCGCCACCCAGGTGGCGTCCCGGCTCGGCATCGCGCTCGACACCAAGGTGCCGGTGCGCATGCTGTTCGAAGCGCCCACGGTCGCCGCGCTGGCCGCTCGCGTCGAAACGCATGCGGGCGACGGCGCCCGCAAGGCGCTGGTCGCGAGGGAACGGCCCGAGGAGGTGCCGCTGTCGCTCGCGCAGCAGCGGATGTGGTTCCTCAACCGCTTCGATACCACCCTGGCCGTCAACAACATTCCGGTCGCTATCCGGCTCTCCGGCGACCTCGACGTCGCCGCATTGCAGGTCGCGGTCATCGACGTGATCGACCGGCACGAGTCGCTGCGCACCGTCTTCCCGGAGACCAACAGTGGCCCGGTGCAGGTGGTTCTCGATGCGGCGCAGATCGTTCCGGACCTGACGCCCTACCGGGTCACCGAGGAGACGCTGGTCGAGCACCTCATCGACCTCGCGTCGATGGCCTTCGACGTCACCAACGAAGTGCCGTTGCATGCGCGCCTGTTCGAGATCAGCGAGACCGAGTACGTGCTCGGCATGGTGGTGCACCATATTTCGGCCGACGGCTGGTCGATGGCGCCGCTGTCGCGCGATGTCATCGTCGCGTACGCCGCCCGCACCTCCTGGGAGGTGCCGACCTGGGCCGAATTGCCGGTCCAGTACGCGGATTACACGCTCTGGCAGCGCGAGGTGCTCGGCTCGGAGACCGATCCGAGCTCGCTGATCTCCACCCAGATCGGCTACTGGCAGCGCGAACTCGCCGATCTGCCCGACGAATTGGTGCTGCCGTCGGATCATCCGCGTCCGGCCGCCGCCTCCTACCGTGGCGGCACCTACGCGTTCGTGATCTCCGGCGAGACCCAGCGGGCGCTGGTCGAGCTGGGCCGCCGGTACAACGCCTCGCTGTTCATGGTGATGCACAGCGCGCTGGCCGTGCTACTCGCACGTGCCAGCGGCACCTCCGATATCGCCATCGGCACGCCGGTGGCAGGCCGCGGTGAGGCCGCGCTGGACGACCTGATCGGCATGTTCGTCAACACCCTCGTGTTGCGGACGGACATCGACGGCGCGACGAGTTTCGCGGACCAGCTCGCCCGGGCCAGGGAAACCGACCTGCACGCCTTCGCGCACGCGGACGTGCCGTTCGAGCGACTGGTCGAGGTGCTCAACCCGGCCCGCTCGCAGGCGCGCCACCCGCTGTTCCAGGTGATGCTGGCCTTCCAGAACTCCAAGCAGGCCAGCCTGCAGCTGCCCGGACTTTCGGTGAACGGCATCGATTACGACCCGCAGCTGGCCAAGTTCGACCTGCAGCTGACGTTGCAGGAGACCCAGGAGCAGGGCGAGGCGGCCGGGATGTCGGCCGAGTTCTCCTATGCGCTCGATCTGTTCGACGAGGATACGGTCGCGGCGCTCGCGCGCCGCCTCGATCGGATCCTGGCGACCATCATCGCCGATCCGACCACGCCGGTCGGCGATATCCAGCTGCTGGACGATCAGGAGACCGCGCTCGCGCTGATCGGCTGGAACGACACCGCGCACGAGATCGGTTCGGGCCGCACCCTGGTCGACGGTTTCGCCGCGCAGGCGCTGGCGACTCCGGACGCGATCGCGATCGTGGATCCCGCGACCGGCACATCGTTGACCTATGCCGAGTTCGGCACCCGCGTGCACCGGCTGGCACGCCGCCTCATCGACGCCGGGGTAGGCCCGGAAAAGCTTGTCGCCCTTGGTCTGCGGCGTTCGGTCGACCTGGTGGTCGCCGTATATGCGGTGCACGAGGCGGGCGGTGGTTACGTGCCGCTGGACCTGGATCAGCCGACTGAGCGCGTGAGCTATGTCCTCGAGTCGGTGGCACCAGTCTGTGTGCTGACGACCTCGCGTGACAACTTCGAGAGCGGTGGCCTGCCCACGCTGTCGATCGATGAGCTGGACCTGTCCGCATATTCGGACGAGCCGGTTGCCGATGCGGAACGGATCGCGCCGCTGCGGCCGCAGCATCCCGCGTACGTGATCTTCACGTCGGGTTCCACGGGCCGTCCGAAGGGTGTGGCGGTGCCGCATTCGGCGGTGGTGAACCAGGTCCGCTGGATCACCGGCGAATACGGCATCGACGCCGGCGACATCGTGCTGTTCAAGACGCCCGCCACGTTCGACGTGTCGGTGTGGGAGTTGTTCGGTCCCTTGTCCACCGGTGGCCGGATTGTGGTGGCGAGCCCGGACGGCCATCGTGACCCGCAGTACCTGGTGGATGTGATCGCGGCCGAGCGGGTAACCATGACCTCGTTCGTGCCGTCGATGCTGACCGTGTTCGCGGGCGGCGTGGATGCCGCAGGTGGCAGAAGTACAGCGCTGGAGTCGTTGCGTGCGTTGCTGGTTGCCGGTGAGGCGTTCACCGGCGACGCGGTGGCCGCTATCCGGCGGGTCTGCCCGGCGCAGCTGTACAACCTGTACGGCCCGACCGAATTCGCCGTGCACGCAACGCATGCGCCGGTGGCCGACGGCGTCGTCGGCGCGGTGCCGATCGGCCTGCCGGTCTGGAACGCGCAGGCGTACGTGCTGGATGCTCGCCTGCACCTGGTCGCGCCGGGTGTCGCCGGTGAGCTCTATCTGGCGGGTGCGCAGTTGGCGCGTGGCTACTTCGGTCGCACGGATCTGACCGCGGATCGCTTCGTGGCCAGCCCGTTCGGTGCTGCCGGTTCGCGGATGTACCGCACCGGTGACTTGGTCACTCGCGATGCGAGCGGCGCCATCGTGTACCTCGGGCGCACCGACTTCCAGGTGAAGCTGCGCGGTCTGCGCATCGAGCTCGGTGAGATCGAAACCGCCTTGACCGCACACACTTCGGTGGCCCAGGCCGTTGCCGTGGTGCGCTCGGATGCGCGCACCGGTGATCAGCTGGTCGGCTATGTGGTGCCCGCCAATGGCGGCACGATCGATATCGAGGAGCTGCGGGCGCATCTGTCCGCGCAGCTGCCGTCCTACATGGTGCCCGCCGCGATCGTCGTACTGGACGCCATGCCGTTGAACCCGAACGGCAAGCTGGATCGCCGTGCGCTGCCCGAACCTGTCTTCGAGGCACGGGAATTCCGCGCACCGTCCACACCGATCGAAGAGATCATCGTCGGCATCTTCGCCGATGTGCTCAGCCACCAGCGGATCGGCATCGACGACAACTTCTTCGATCTGGGCGGCAACTCGCTGGTCGCCACCCAGGTGGTGGCCCGGCTCGGCGCGGCATTGGACACACAGGTTCCGGTGCGGCTGCTGTTCGAGGCGCCGACCGTCGCCGCGCTCGCCGAGCGCGTGGAGACCAATGCCGGCGGCGGTGCGCGTCCGGCGCTGACCGCGCGAACCCGGCCCGAATACCCGCCGTTGTCGCTTGCCCAGCAGCGGATGTGGTTCCTCAACCGTTTCGACGCCGACTCGGCCGCCGACAACATTCCAGCGGCAGTTCGACTGCACGGCCATCTGGATGTGGCCGCGCTGCGCGGCGCCATCGCCGATGTGATCAAGCGCCACGAATCGCTGCGCACGATCTACCCGTCCCGGGACGGTATCGCCTACCAGCAGGTGCTCTCGGCGGCGCAGGCGACACCGGCGCTGCAGATCGTCGCGGTCGCCGAAGACGAGATGGCAAGCGCCCTCTACGACTTCATCGGCCGTGGTTTCGACGTCACCACCGAGTCGCCGGTGCGGCTGCGTCTCTACCAGGTGGAGCGCGCACCGCTGAGTAGCAACAGGTGGCGCGACAACACCCAGGACCATGTGCTCGCCGTCGTGGTGCATCACATTGCGGCGGACGGCTTCTCGATGCGTCCGCTGGTCCGCGACCTGATGTCGGCCTACATCGCGCGCAGCTCGGAATCCGCGCCGGTTTGGCCGCCCTTGGCGGTGCAGTACGTCGATTACGCGCTCTGGCAGCGCGAGACGCTCGGCACCGAGGACGATCCGACCTCGCTGATTTCCGAGCAGCTCGGCTACTGGCGCGATGCGCTGGCCGGACTGCCGGAAGAACTCCGTCTTTCGCCGAAGCCGCGGCCGGTCGTCGCGTCGTATCAGGCGCGCACCCGCCGATTCCGGCTGCCCGGCGAACTCCTCGCGGCGCTGAACGCGATCGCGCACGAGCACGGCACCACGCTGTTCATGGTGGTGCACAGCGCATTCGCGACACTGCTCGCGCGGTTGAGCGGCTCCGACGATATCGCCATCGGCGTCCCGGTGGCCGGTCGTGGCGAGCAGGTCCTCGACGACCTGGTCGGCATGTTCGTCAACACGCTCGTGCTGCGCACCCGGGTCGAGGCGACCGAATCCTTCAGCGATCTGCTCGAGCAGGTGCGGGAACGGGATCTGCAGGCCTTCGCACACGCCGACGTGCCGTTCGAGCGACTGGTCGAGGTGCTCAACCCGGCCCGTTCGCAGGCGCGGCATCCGCTGTTCCAGGTGATGCTGTCGTTCCAGAACCTGGGCCGCACCTCGCTGGAGCTGCCCGGTCTCGCGGTCTCCGAACTCGGTATCGACCAGCCGACCGCCAAGGTCGACCTGCAACTCACGCTGAGTGAGACGCAGGGTGCGGATTCCGAGATGGAAGCCGAACTCCTCTACGCCACCGACCTTTTCGACGATCGGTTCGCGAACGCCTTCGCCGAGCGTTTCGTCCGCGTGCTGCGCGGCGTCACCTCCGCACCGGCCATCATGGTGGGCGATATCGACCTGCTGGACGACGCCGAGCGGACGCTGGTGCTCGACCAGTGGAACGACACCGAATTCCCGGTGGACGCGGCACTGACCTCGCCGGTCGGTGATGCCGCCGCGACGTTGGTTTCGCTGTTCGAGGCGCAGTTGGTACGGACCCCGGACGAGTACGCGGTCACGTTCGAGGGCACAAGTCTGTCCTATGCCGAGTTCGCCGCCCAGGCGCACCGGTTGGCGCGTTGGCTGAAGCAGAACGGTGTGGGCCCGGAATCGTATGTGGCCCTTGGCATGCGGCGTTCGATCGACTTGGTCGTCGGCATGTACGCCATCAATGCCGCGGGTGGTGCGTATGTGCCGCTGGATCCCGATCATCCGGTCGAGCGCATCGACTACATCCTCGAGACCGCGCGACCGGTGTGCGTGCTGACCTCCGGCACCGATCTGGAGACCACGGTGTCGCGGCAGGTGCGCATCGATGAGCTGGATCTGTCCGAATTCTCGGACGCGCCGCTGACCGACGCGGACCGGCATCGGCCGCTGCGGCCGGGCAATACCGCCTACGTGATCTTCACGTCGGGTTCGACCGGCCGCCCGAAGGGTGTCGCGGTCAGCCATGCCGCGATTGTGAACCGGCTGGTGTGGATGCACGCCGAGTACGGCCTCGCGGCCGATGACGTGGTGCTGCAGAAGACTCCGGCTACCTTCGACGTGTCGGTGTGGGAGTTCTTCTGGCCCTTGCAGGTCGGTGCGCGACTGGTGGTCGCCAAGCCCGACGGTCACCGCGATCCGGCGTACCTGGCGCGGTTGATCACCGACGAGCAGGTCACCACGGTGCACTTCGTGCCGTCGATGCTGTCGGTGTTCCTCGCTGAGGATCGGGCCGCCGAATGTACCAGTCTGCGTAACGTTTTCGCCTCCGGTGAGACGCTGCCCGCCGTCGCCGCGCAGCGACTGCGGCAGCTGACCGGCGCGCGCCTGCATAACCTGTACGGCCCGACCGAGGCCGCGGTCGACGTCACCTTCCACGAGGTGACCAACGCCGACACCAGCTCGGTGCCGATCGGCGCTCCGGTGTTCAACACCCGGGTCTACGTGCTGGATTCGCGCTTGCGTCCGGTGCCCGCCGGGGTGCCGGGTGAGCTGTACCTGGCGGGCGCCCAGCTGGCGCACGGGTATGTGGGCCGCCCGGACCTGACCACCGAGCGGTTCGTCGCGAACCCGTTCGGCCCGGCCGAGCGGATGTACCGCACCGGTGACCTGGTCACCTGGACGGCACAGGGCGAGCTGGAGTACTTGGGCCGCACCGACTTCCAGGTGAAGCTGCGTGGTTTGCGCATCGAGCTCGGCGAGATCGAATCCGCGCTCACCGCACAGGACGCGGTGGCGCAGGCGGTCGTGCTGGTGCACTCCGGCGAGCGGACTGGCGATCAGCTGGTCGCGTACCTGGTCGGGAACCCGGACCGCGCGATCGACATCGACACGGTCAAGAACACCCTCGGCGAGCAGTTGCCCACCTACATGGTGCCGTCGGCGTACATGGTGCTCGACGAGTTCCCGCTGAACGCCTCCGGCAAGCTGGATCGCAAGGCGCTGCCCGAACCGACGTTCGCGGTCAAGGTCTTCCGCGCCCCGACCACACCGGTGGAAGAGATCGTCGCGGGTACCTTCGCCGAGGTCCTCGGCCTGCAGGGCAGCGGCCACGCGGTCGGCTTGGACGACGACTTCTTCGAACTCGGCGGCAACTCGCTGGTCGCCACCCAGGTCGCCGCCCGGCTCGGCGCGGCGCTGGACACCCAGATCCCGGTGCGCGCACTGTTCGAGGCATCGAATGTCGCGGCGCTGGCCGCGTTGGTGGAATCGGCCGCCGGACAGGGTGGCCGGGCCCCGCTGACCGCGCAGTCACGTCCGGAGCTGGTCCCGCTTTCGCTGGCTCAACAGCGGATGTGGTTCCTCAACCGCTTCGACAACCGCACCGCGGTGAACAACATCCCGGTCGCCATCCGGCTCACCGGCGATGTCGACATGGTCGCGCTGAACGCTGCCATCGGTGATGTGCTTGCTCGCCACGAGGCGCTACGCACCATCTACCCGGAAGTGGAAGGCACTGGCTACCAGCGCATTCTGCACGCCGACGAGGTGCGCTTCGAACTGACGGCCGAGACCGTCACCTCGGCCGTGCTGCACGCCCGGATCGTCGAGTTGGCCAGTGTGCACTTCGATGTGACCAGCGCGGTGCCCTTCCGGGCGAACCTGCTCAGCATCGACGCACGCAATCATGTCGCGGTGCTGGTCATGCACCACATCAGCGGTGACGGCTTCTCGCTGCGCCCGCTGCTGCGCGATGTGGTGGTGGCCTACACCGAGCGCAGCCGCGGTGAGGTCCCCGCGTGGACTCCGCTGGAGGTCCAGTACGCCGACTACGCGCTGTGGCAGCGCGAGGTGCTCGGCAGCGAGGACGATCCGGAATCCGTTGCCGCGAGGCAGCTCGCGTACTGGACCGAGCAATTGGCGGATCTGCCCGATCAGATCGAGTTGCCCGCCGACCGGTCGCGACCGGAGATCGCCTCCCATGCCGGTGGCACGCACAACTTCTCGGTGGACGCCGAATTGCACACCGCGCTGGCCGAACTGGCCCGCGCGCGGGGGGTCACCCTGTTCATGATCGTGCACGCCGCATTGGCGGCGTGGGCGGCGCGGCTGTCCAACAGCACCGATATCGCCATCGGCACGCCGATCGCCGGGCGGGGCGAACGCGCGCTCGACGATCTGGTCGGCATGTTCGTCAACACGCTGGTGTTGCGCAACGAGGTCGATCCGGCCGCTGAGTTCGGCGATCTGCTGGCGCAGGTGCGTCGGACCGATCTCGCGGCCTTCGCGAACGCGGATGTGCCGTTCGAGCGGCTGGTCGATGCCATCAGCCCGGCCCGCTCGCAGGCGCACCACCCACTGTTCCAGGTTGCGCTGACCTTCGAGGCGGCCTCTGCCGCTGATATGGGCATTGTCGCGTTGCCCGGCGTCGACCTCTCCGTGGTCGAATTCGATGCAGGCACCGCGAAGTTCGATGTGCAGCTGACCGTCGGCGAGGCCGCCGACGGTGCACTCGGGATGTCCTGGAACTACGCGACCGAGCTGTTCGATCCGGAGACGGTGGCGTCGTTCGCCGATCGCCTGGTCCGGATCCTGCACAGTGTGGTCGAGGATCCCGAGATCGTCATCGGCGATATCGATCTGCTCGGTGAGGCCGAGCGGCTCAACCTTTCGCAGCGGTGGGTTTCCTCCGGTGCGGACGGTGGCGTGGAGCGGTTCACGGCGGCGGGTGTCACCCTGATCGACCTGTTCGATCAGGTGGTGGCCGCACATCCGAACAACACCGCGGCCAAGTTCGGCATCGAATCGCTGACCTACAGCGAGCTGGACCGGCGCGCGAATGTGTTGGCGCGCAGGCTGATCGCCGACGGCGCCGGGCCCGAGTCGCTGGTCGCGGTGATTCTGCCGCGCTCGCTCGACCTGGTGGTCGCGCTGCTGGCAGTGGTGAAGACCGGTGCGGGCTATGTGCCTGTCGACCCGACCTACCCGGCCGATCGCATCGCCTACGTGCTGTCGGATTCGCGTCCGACCAGCGTGATCCTCGACTCCACGGTCCACGTGACGGTGTCCGCCGAACTGCCGACCGTGGTGCTCGACGGGTTCGCGGTGGAGACCGGCAATATCGAGGACGCCGACGACGCACCGATCACCGATGCGGACCGCAATGTGCCGCTGAACCCGGACAGCGTGGCGTACGTGATCTACACGTCCGGTTCGACCGGTCGCCCGAAGGGTGTCGCGGTCGCGCATCGGAATGTGGTGCGGCTGTTCGCCAATACCGATCGCGAGTTCGGCTTCGGCGCGGATGACGTGTGGACCCTGTTCCACTCCTACGCCTTCGACTTCTCGGTATGGGAACTGTGGGGACCGCTTTTGTTCGGCGGCTCCCTGGTCGTGGTCGATTACTACACCTCGCGCTCGCCGGAGCAGTTCTTGGAACTGCTACGCGCGCAACGGGTTACGGTGCTCAACCAGACGCCGTCGGCGTTCTACCAACTCGCGGAAGCGGATCGGAATGCCGCGCCGGACGCGGTGCCGCTGGCGCTGCGGTACGTGGTGTTCGGTGGCGAGGCGCTGGAGCTGCGCAGGCTCTCGGATTGGGTTGCCCGCCATGGTGACGGCGTCACCGGTCGTGCCGCGGTGTCCGCGCCGCTGCTGGTGAACATGTACGGCATCACCGAGACCACCGTGCACGTCTCCTACCGTGCCCTCGATGCCGCCACCATCGCAGCCGCCTCCGGCAGCGTGGTCGGTCGCGCCATCGCAGGACTGCGGGTGTACGTGCTCGACAGCAGGCTGCGGCCGGTCCCGGTCGGTGTCGCGGGCGAAATGTATGTCGCGGGACCGCAATTGGCTCGTGGGTACCTCGGCCGCCCGGACCTGACCGCCACCCGCTTCGTCGCCAACCCGCTCGGCGGGGCCGACGCGGCAAACTCACGCCTGTACCGTTCCGGCGACCTTGCGCGCTGGAATCGCTTCGGTGAACTCGAATACCTGGGCCGCGCCGACGATCAGGTGAAGGTCCGCGGCTTCCGTATCGAACTCGGTGAGATCGAGTCCGCGGTGCTGGCCCAGCCGGGCATCGCCCAGGCGGCGGTCATCGTGCGTGAGGATCAGCCGGGTGATCAGCGGATCGTGGCCTATGTGGTCTCGGAACCCGATGTCATTCCGGATCTCGACGTCGTCCGCAGTGGAGCGGCGCAGCAGCTGCCGTCGTACATGGTGCCCTCGGCGCTGGTGCGGCTGGAGTGGATTCCGTTGACTGTCAACGGAAAGCTCGATCGGCGCGCGCTGCCCGCACCCGCGGTGCAGGCGCGTGGTTTCCGCGCACCGGTCACCCCGGTGCAGGAGACCGTGGCCGCGGTATTCGCCGACGTGCTCGACCTGCCCAGGGTCGGCGTCGACGACGACTTCTTCGACCTCGGCGGCAACTCGCTCATCGCGACCAGGGTCGTGTCGCGCATCGGCGCCGCTCTCGGCACGACGGTCCCGGTGCGGGCGCTGTTCGAGGCGTCGACCGTGGAAGCGCTTGCCGCACGGGTGGAATCGCATGCCGACGGCGCCGCGCGGGCCCGCCTGGTGGCGCGGCCGCGTTCGGCCGACGAACTGGTGCCGCTGTCGTACGCGCAGCAGCGCATGTGGTTCCTGAACAAGTACGACACCACCTCCGCGGCCTATAACCTGCCGGTCGCCATCCGGCTGTCCGGCGCACTCGATGTCGAGGCGCTGCGGCTGGCGGTCGCCGATGTGGTGCGTAGGCACGAATCGCTGCGCACTCGCTACCCGGAGCACGGCGGCACCCCGGTCCAGGTGGTCGTGCCCGCCGAGGACATCGCGCTCGACCTGCACCCGGTCGCGGTCGACCCGGCGCAGCTGACGGCCGCGGTCGTCGAGTTCGTCACCACCGGATTCGATGTGGCCGAACAGGTTCCGCTGCGGACACGGCTGTACATCGCGGGCGCCGACGAGTATGTGCTCGTCGTCGTGGTGCACCACATCGCGGCGGACGGCTTCTCCATCGGTCCGCTGACCCGCGACGTGATGACCGCCTACACCGCGCGTGCCGAGGGCAGTGTGCCCGGCTGGACGCCGCTCGCGGTGCAGTACGCTGACTTCGCGGTCTGGCAGCGCGAAGTGCTCGGCGCCGAGCACGATGCCGAGTCGCTGATGTCGCGTCAGGTGGCGCACTGGCAGCGTGCGCTGGACGGTGTGCCGGACGAACTGCCGCTGCCGGCGGATCGGGCAAGGCCCGCGATCGCCTCGTACCGCGGTGCGACATTGCAGCGGGAATTGCCCGGTGAACTCATCGCGGCGCTGGAAGACATTGCGCGCCAACGCGGCGCGTCACTGTTCATGGTGATGCACAGCGCGCTCGGGGTTTTGCTGGCGTGGCTCTCGGGTACCGAGGACATCGCGGTCGGCACCCCGATCGCTGGACGTGGCGAGCAGGCGCTCGATGACCTGGTCGGCATGTTCGTCAACACGCTGGTGTTGCGCACCGAAATCGAGCAGGCCGAGTCGTTTACGCAGCTGCTGGACCGGGTGCGGGCGACCGACCTGGATGCCTACGGCAACGCGGACGTGCCGTTCGAGCGGCTCGTGGACTTGCTCGCACCGGAACGCTCGCAGGCCCGCAACCCGCTGTTCCAGGTGATGCTCGCGTTCCAGAACCTGGATCGCAGCTCGCTGGAGCTGCCCGGGCTTTCGGTGTCGGCGCTCGATCTCGAAGAGAACATCGCGCGCTTCGACCTGCAGTTCACGCTGTCGGAGCACGATTCGACCGGCATGACCTTGGCGCTCACCTACGCCACCGAGCTGTTCGACGAAGCGACTGCCGCGGACATCATGCAGCGCTGGCAGCGGGTGCTCGAGGCCGTCGCCGCCGATCCCGCGATCGCGGTGGGTGCCATCGAGGTGCTGGATGCCGCCGAGCGGGCCGATCTCGTCGCCCGTACCGGCGGCCCGGCCGCGCCCGCGCGCACCCTGCCGGAGCTGCTGGCCGAGGCCGCTGGGCTCGATCCGCAGGCGCCAGCCGTGGTGTTCCAGGGGACGAGTCTGTCCTACGCGGAGCTGGACGAGCGGTCGAACCGTTTGGCCCGCATGCTGATTGCCGAGGGCATCGGCGCCGAGGATCTGGTCGCCGTCGGCGTGCCCAGGTCCGCGGACTCCGTTCTCGCTGCCTGGGCGGTGTCGAAGACCGGTGCGGCTTTCGTTCCGGTCGACCCGAACTATCCGGCCGAGCGTATCGCGCACATGGTCACCGATTCCGGTTCCCCGCTCGGCCTGACCGTCGCTTCGGTTTGCGATGGCCTGCCGGAATCGGCGCGCTGGCTGGTGCTCGATGACCTCGATCTCGACGGGTTCGACGGCGGGCCGATCACCGACGCCGACCGGGTCCGGCCGCTGCGGCCGCAGCACCCGGCCTATGTCATCTACACCTCGGGTTCGACCGGTGTGCCGAAGGGCGTCGTGGTCACCCACGCCGGTCTCGCGAACTTCAGCGCCGAGCAGATCGAGCGGTACGCGCTCGACTCCGACTCCCGCGCACTGCATTTCGCGTCGCCGAGCTTCGATGCCTCGATCCTCGAGCTGTTGCTCGCGGTCGGTGCGGGTGGCGCGCTCGTGGTGGTGGCGCCGGGCGTCTACGGCGGCGAGGAACTGTCCGAGCTGATCCGCACCGAGCGGGTGACGCACGCGTTCATCACCCCCGCCGCGCTGGCCACCTTCGACCCGAGCGGCCTCGATACGCTGCGGGTGCTCGTCGCGGGCGGCGAGGCATGCCCGCCGGAACTGGTCGCGAAATGGGCGGTGCCGCTGGCGGACGGCTCGACCCGAAAGTTCCACAACGCCTATGGCCCGACCGAGGCCACCATCGTGACCAACCTCAGCGATCCGCTGGTGCTCGGCGAGACGGTGACCGTCGGCGGCCCGATCCGCGGTATGCAAGCGCTGATCCTGGATGGCCAGTTGCGGCCGGTGCCGGTGGGTGTTACGGGTGAGCTGTACCTGTCGGGCATTCAGCTGGCGCGCGGCTACCACGCGCGGGCCGCGTTCACCGTCGATCGGTTCGTGGCCAACCCGTATGCCGACGGTCAGCGCATGTACCGCACCGGCGACGTGGTCCGCTGGACCCGCACCGGCGAGGTCGAATACGTAGGCCGCTCCGACTTCCAGGTAAAGGTGCGCGGCTTCCGTATCGAACTCGGCGAGATCGACGCCGCGCTCGCCTCGCACGAAGCCGTCGACTTCGCAGTCACCGTCGGGCACAAGAGTTCCGTCGGCGCCGTCTCGCTGGTGTCGTATGTGGTTGCCGCGCCAGGCAAGTCGATCGACGTGGCCACGCTCACCGCACACATCGAGGATAGCCTGCCCGCGTACATGGTGCCATCGTCGGTGATGGTGATCGACAGGGTGCCGTTGACGCCGAACGGCAAGCTGGACCGGAAGGCGTTGCCGGAGCCGGTGTTCGCGACCGAGGTCGTGTTCCGTGCGCCGCGCACGCCCGTTGAGCACACCATCGCCGAGATCTTCGCCGAGGTGCTCGGCGTGGAGCGGGTCGGTGTCGACGATTCGTTCTTCGCGCTCGGCGGCGACAGCATCGTGTCGATCCAGCTGGTGTCGCGGGCACGGGCGCGCGGTGTGGTGTTCTCGCCGCGGCACGTGTTCGAGCAGCGGACCGTGGCCGGGCTTGCTTCAGTCGCTGAAACCGCGGAAGGCGCCCATGCTAGGCAGCCGGTGCTGGCCGAATTGGCCGGTGGCGGCGTCGGTCCGATGCCGCTGACGCCGGTGGTGCGGTTCATGGCGGAGCGGCGCGGTTCGTTCGGTCGCTTCAACCAGACGATGGCGCTGGAACTTCCGGTCGGCATCGACCGTGCGGGCATCGCGAAGACTGTTGGCGCGGTCATCGACCGGCACGACATGCTGCGGGCCCGGCTCCACCGCGGAGCTCGCGGAGCGGTCATCGAACCCAAGCACGACGGCGATGACTGGATCGTCGAAACCGCGGCGCCGGGCACCGTCGACGCGGATGCGCTGATCGACCGGACCGAGTTCGATGCGGGCGTCGATGATGCCGAGCTCGTCGAGATCGCCGCCGCGGCACTGGATGCCTCGTTGGATCGATTGGATCCGGCTGCGGGCGTGGTGGTTCGGTTCGTGTGGCTGGAGCCGTCGGGCAGCGGCCGCAGTGGCCGACTGATCGTCGTCGCGCATCACCTTGTCGTGGACGGTGTTTCCTGGCGCATCCTGGTGCCTGACTTCGTGACGGCCTGGGGTCAGCTCACCACGGGCCAGGCGCCCGAGCTCGTCGCGCCCGTCACCTCGATGCGGGCTTGGGCCGACGCACTGCGGCGCGAGGCCGAAAGTGCCGAGCGCGTGGCCGAACTCGACTATTGGCGTTCGGTGGTCGGCGCGGTGGAACCGCTGCTGACCGATCGTCCGATGGATCCGGAGGTCGATACCTCCGGCGTCACCGACAAGCTCCAGGTCGAGGTATCCGCCGAGGTCACCAAGGCCCTGCTCACTACCGTCCCGGCCCTGTTCCACGGCGGCGTCAACGACGGTCTGCTCACCGCGCTCGCCCTGGCGGCCGCGAAGTGGCGGGCCCGCCGCACCGGCGCCCGGTCCGACGATTCGCTGCTGATCCGACTGGAAGGCCACGGCCGCGAAGAGGACGTCGTGCCCGGCGCGGACCTCTCCCGCACCGTCGGCTGGTTCACGGCGATCTTCCCGGTCCGATTCGACCTGTCCGGCATCGATGTCGACGCCGCGCTCACCGGCGGCCCGGCGCTGGGCAAGGCCGTCAAGGCGGTCAAGGAGCAGCTGCTGGCCGTGCCGGACAAGGGCGTCGGCTACGGCCTGCTGCGCTACCTGAACGGCCGGACCGCCACCGAGCTGCCCACCGACCTACCCGGCCAGGTGAGCTTCAACTACCTGGGCCGCGTCTCCGACGGGGATGTTCCCGAGGCGCTGCGTGGCTTCGGTTGGATCCCGGCCGCGGAACTCAGCGCGCTGGGCGGCGCCTACGACGCGGATATGCCCGCGATGGCGCCGCTGGACATCAACGCCATCGTGGTCGGCGACAAGCTGACCGCGAATATCGGCTACCCGTCGACCCTGCTGGATGCCGCACAGGTGCGCGAGTTCGCCGATCTGTGGACCACCGCACTGGAAGCGGTTGCCCGGCACGCTAATTCGGCTGGCGCGGGAGGCCACACCCCGTCCGACTTCGCCCTGGTGCGCAGCACGCAGCGCGATATCGATAGCTGGGAGCAGCGTTTCCCGGCGCTGGCCGATGTCTGGCCGCTCTCGGCATTGCAGGCCGGTCTGCTGTTCCACGCCCGCCTGGCCGCCGGCTCGGTGGACGTGTACACCGGGCAGGCGGTGCTGACTCTCACCGGCCGGGTCGACACGACCCGACTGCGGTCGGCAGCACAGGCTTTGGTGGATCGCTACGAGAACCTGCGCACCGCGTTCGTCACCGATAACGACGGCAATGCGGTTCAGGTGGTGCTCGACAGCGTCCGGGTGGCGTGGGCCGAACACGATCGCATAGCGTCCGGTGAGTCCGATGACCTCATCGCCGCCGACCGCATGCGGCGCTTCGATCTGACCGCGCCGCCGCTGATTCGGTTCACGCTGATCCAGGTCGCGCCGGACCGTTGGCAGTTCGTGGTGGCCAACCACCACATCCTGCTCGACGGCTGGTCCATGCCGCTGCTCATGCGGGATCTGCTGGTGCTCTACGCGGCGCACGCCGATGTCAGCATGCTGCCCGCGGTGCGCTCCTACCGGAACTTCCTGGAATGGACCGCGCAGCAGGATCTTTCGGCCTCGGTGGAGGTGTGGCGCGACGCGCTGAGCGGCGTCACCGAGCCGACGCTGCTGGCTCGGCCCGACGCGGGCCGCGAAATCACCGCGCTGTCCGGCGAATACTTCTTCGACCTCGACGAATCGGCGACCACGCGGCTCAGCGCCCTGGCCAGCTCGCTCGGCGTCACGCCGAACACCGTCCTGCAGACCGCGTGGGGCATCCTCGTCGGCCGCATGACCGGCCGCGACGACGTCCTGTTCGGCACCACCGTGTCCGGCCGCCCCGCGCAGCTGACCGGTGTCGAATCCATGGTCGGCCTGTTCATCAACACCGTCCCGGTGCGGGTGCGCTTCGATCCGTCCGAGTCTGTCCGGCAGCTGCTGACCAGGACCCAGGGCGAGCAGGCGGATCTGCTGGATCATCACTACGTCGGTCTGGCCGAAATCCAGTCCGCCGCGGGCATCGGCGGGCTGTTCGACTCGCTGGTGGTGTTCGAGTCCTACCCGGTGGATGCCGAGGGCATCCAGGCGCAGGCCGCGGATATCGACGGCATGGCGGTCGTCGGCCTCGACGCGGCCGACGCCACGCACTACCCGTTGACCCTGATCGCGCAGCTGGACACCCGGCTGCGGATCCGCGCGGGCTACCTGCGCGACCTGTTCGACGAACAGACCGTCCGCCGGATCGCCGACCGTCTGGTCCGGGTGCTCACCACCATGACCACCGAACCCGGTGTGGCCGTTGGTGATATCGAACTGCTGGACACCGCCGAGCGTGACCTGGTCGTGGCCGGTTGGAACGACACCGCGCACGAGGTGGATGCGCAGGTGACGCTCGTCTCTATGTTCGAGGCGCAGCTGGCGAAGTCGCCCGACGCCACCGCGCTGACGTTCGATGGGACGAGTCTGTCCTACGACGAGTTCGCGGGCCGGGTGTATCGTCTGGCGCGCTGGCTGATCGAACGCGGCGTCGGCGCGGAATCGTATGTGGCCCTTGGCATGCGCCGGTCCATCGATCTCGTCGTCGGTATGTACGCGGTCACCGTGGCCGGTGGCGCGTACGTGCCGCTCGACCCGGATCATCCGGCCGAGCGCACGGAATACATTCTTGACACGGCGGATCCGGTGTGCGTGCTGACCTCCGGCGACGATCTCGAGATCGACACCGCGCAGGTGCGCATCGATTTGCTCGACCTGGACGGCGTGTCCGACGAGCCGGTGACCGACGCGCAGCGACGGACCCCGCTGCGGCCGTCGAACACCGCGTACGTGATCTTCACCTCCGGTTCGACCGGTCGCCCGAAGGGTGTCGCGGTCAGCCACGGCGCGATCGTGAACCGCCTGGTGTGGATGCAGGCTGCCTACGGGCTGACCGACACCGACGCGGTGCTGCAGAAGACGCCCGCCACCTTCGACGTGTCGGTGTGGGAGTTCTTCTGGCCGTTGCAGATCGGCGCGCGCCTGGTGGTGGCGAAGCCGGACGGGCACCGGGATCCGGCCTACCTGGCCGAGATCATCTCGACTGAACGCGTCACCGTCACCCACTTCGTGCCGTCCATGCTCGCGGTGTTCGTGGCCGAGGCAGCCGCGGCGCGGTGCGCGTCGCTGCGACTGGTGTTCGCCTCCGGTGAGGCCTTGCCGCCCAAACCCGCGCACCGGTTGCGCGAGCTGACCGGCGCGGCGCTGCACAACCTGTACGGCCCGACCGAGGCCGCGGTCGACGTCACCTTCCACGAGGTGACCGGCGCCGATGTGGACACCGTGCCGATCGGTGCGCCGGTGTTCAACACCCAGGTGTACGTGCTGGATTCGCGGTTGCGGCCGGTTCCGGTCGGTGTCGCGGGTGAGCTGTACCTGGCCGGCGCCCAGCTGGCGACCGGCTATGTCGCACGCGCGGATCTGACGAGCGATCGCTTCGTGGCGAATCCGTTCGGCCCCGCCGGTGCGCGCATGTACCGCACCGGCGACCTGGTGGCCTGGACGGTTGGTCGCTCCGCAGGCTCCCCTCCCGCAGGCGGACTGGAGTACGGTGAACTCGAATATCTAGGCCGCACCGACTTCCAGGTGAAGCTGCGTGGTCTGCGTATCGAGCTCGGTGAGATCGAATCGGCACTGACGGCACTGGCGGAAGTCGCGCAGTCCGTCGTGGTGGTGCGCAGTGATCTGCACACCGGCGACCAGCTGGTGGCGTATGTCATTGCGGCGCCCAAGGTTCAGATGGACATCGAGACCATCCGCGAGGACCTGGGCAGGCAGCTGCCCTCCTACATGGTGCCGTCGCTGGTGATCGTGCTCGACGAGTTCCCGCTCAATGCCTCCGGCAAGCTGGACCGTAAGGCGTTGCCCGCGCCGGTGTTCGAGGCCGCGGTGTTCCGCGCGCCGACCACACCGGTCGAGGAGATCATCGCGGCCACCTACGCCGATGTGCTCGGGCTGGAACGCGTCGGCCTGGACGACGACTTCTTCGCGCTCGGCGGTAACTCGCTGAGCGCCACCCAGGTGGCCGCCCGGCTGTCGGCCGCCCTCGACACCGATCTCGGTGTCCGTGAGCTCTTCGAGGCGTCCACCGTCGGTGCGCTCGCGGCCCGCGCGGAGACCCGCGCAGGCGCCGGTGCGCGGGCTGCGCTGGTCCCGCAGCAGCGTCCCGATCGGGTGCCGCTGTCGTTGGCTCAGCAGCGGATGTGGTTCCTGAACCGCTTCGATCCGGAGTCCGCCGTCGACAACATCCCGGCCGCCGTGCGGCTGTCGGGCCTGCTGGACCGGCAGGCGCTGCAGATCGCGGTCGCCGACGTGCTCGCGCGGCACGAATCGCTGCGCACCTTCTATCCGGAGGTCGACGGCACCGCGTATCAGCAGACCGTCCCGACCGGCAAGGTGATCCCCGACCTTTCCCCGATCGATGTCACCGAAGCCGAACTGCCGCTGCGGCTTTCGGAAGTCGTGCGGACCGCCTTCGATGTCACCGCCGAGGTGCCGTTCCGGGCCCGGCTGTTCGAGATCAGCCCGACCGAACACGTGCTCGCCCTTGTGGTGCACCACATTTCGGCCGACGGATTCTCGATGGGTCCGCTGACCAGGGACGTGATGACCGCCTACGCCGCGCGCGTCGACGGCGGCGAGCCCGCCTGGCGGCCGCTGGAGGTGCAGTACGCCGACTTCGCGCTGTGGCAGCGCGCGGTGCTCGGTTCCGAGGACGACGCGGATTCGGTGATCGCGCAACAGGTCGCGTACTGGTCGAACACCCTGCGCGGCCTGCCCGACCAGCTCGACCTGCCCGCCGACCGGCCGCGTCCGGCGGTGGCGTCGGGCCACGGTGCGACGCATGCCTTCGAGATCGAGGCCGAAACCCACGGCAGGCTCACCGAACTCGCCCGCACCAGGGGCGCGACGCTGTTCATGGTCGCGCATACCGCGCTCGCGGTGCTGCTGGCGCGGCTGTCCGGTGCGGACGACATCGCGATCGGCACCCCGATCGCGGGCCGCGGCGAGCGCGCGCTCGACGACCTGATCGGCATGTTCGTCAACACCCTGGTGCTGCGGACCCCGATCGACCGCGACGCGACCTTCACCGACCTGCTTCGGTCGGTGCGTGCCACCGATATCGCCGCGTTCGGGCATGCGGACCTGCCGTTCGAGCGGCTGGTCGAAATCCTGAATCCGGCGCGTTCGCAGGCGCGTCACCCGCTGTTCCAGATGATGCTCGCCTTCCAGAACCTCGGCCGCAACAGCCTCGAGCTGCCCGGATTGACCGTCGGCGGTGTCGATCTGCCTATCGACGTTGCCAAGTTCGATCTGCAGCTGGTGCTTTCGGAGAATAACGAGGCGCCGGGCAGCACGTCGAACGGCGCCGGTGCGGCCGTCCCGCCATTCGGGATCAGCGCGGAACTGATCTACGCCACCGACCTTTTCGACCGCAAGACGATCGCCGAGTTCGGCCGCCGCTTCAACCGGCTGCTGAAGGCCGTTGCGGCCGAACCGGATCGGGCCATCGGCGATATCTCGCTGCTCGACGAGCGGGAAACCGATCAGGTGCTGCGCGGCTGGAACGACACCGCGCACGAGGTCGAGCCCGCGACGCTGGTCTCGATGTTCGAGGCACAGGCCGCACGCACACCGAAGGCGCTCGCGCTGACCTTCGAGGGGACGAGCCTGTCCTACGGCGAGTTCGCCGGACGGGTGAATCGGTTGGCGCGGCACCTGATTTCGCTGGGTGTCGGTCCCGAGTCCCTGGTCGCGCTCGGCATGCGGCGGTCCATCGATCTGGTGGTCGGCATGTACGCGGTGCTCGAGGCGGGCGGCGCGTACGTTCCGCTCGACCCCGATCAGCCCGCCGAACGCATCGGCTACGTGCTCGATACGGCCGATCCGGTGTGCGTGCTGACCACCTCGGGCGACGAGTTCGAGCTCGAGGGGCAGACCGCTGTCATCGAGATCGATCAGCTGGATCTGTCGGCCTACTCGGTGGAGCCGGTGGCCGGCGCGGAACGGTCGACGCCGCTGCGGCCATCGAACACCGCCTATGTGATCTTCACCTCCGGTTCGACCGGTCGCCCTAAGGGTGTCGCGGTCAGCCACGGCGCGATCATGAACCGGCTGGTGTGGATGCAGGCGGAGTACGGCCTGGATCGCGGCGATGTGGTGTTGCAGAAGACGCCGGCGACCTTCGACGTGTCGGTGTGGGAGTTCTTCTGGCCCTTGCAGGTTGGCGCGCGCCTTGTCGTCGCCAAGCCCGACGGTCACCGTGATCCGGTGTATCTGGCCCGGGTGATCGCCGAGGAGCAGGTCACCACGGTGCACTTCGTGCCGTCCATGCTGTCGGTGTTCGTGGAGGACGAAGATCGGGCCGTCGAATGCGTAGATCTGCGCAATGTTTTCGCCTCCGGTGAGGCGCTGCCCGCGGTCACCGCGCAGCGGTTGCGCGACCTGACCGGCGTCTGGCTGCACAACCTGTACGGCCCGACGGAGGCCGCCGTCGACGTGACTTATCACGAGGTCGTCGATGCCGACACGGTATCGGTGCCTATCGGCGCTCCGGTGTTCAACACCCAGGTGTACGTGCTGGATTCGCGGCTACAGCCGGTTCCGGTGGGTGTCGCGGGTGAGCTGTACCTCGCCGGCGATCAGCTGGCGCGCGGCTATGTGGCGCGTCCGGATCTGACCGCGGATCGCTTCGTGGCCAACCCCTTCGGCGCCGATGGCGCGCGGATGTACCGGACCGGTGACCTGGTCGCCTGGACCCGGGCCGGTGAGCTGGAGTACCTGGGCCGCACCGACTTCCAGGTGAAGCTGCGCGGTCTGCGCATCGAGCTCGGCGAGATCGAATCCGCGCTCACCGCACACGAATCGGTGTCCCAGGCCGTCGTGGTGGTCAACTCCGACGAGCGCCTCGGCGACCGGTTGGTCGGCTACGTGGTGCCCGCCGGAGCCGAACCGGTGGATACAGCCGCGGTCCGAGTACACCTGGCCGCGACGCTTCCGTCGTACATGGTGCCGGCGGCGATCGTGGTGCTGGATGCCATGCCGCTCAACGCCAACGGCAAGCTGGATCGGCGCGCCCTGCCCGATCCGGTCTTCGAGGCCAAGGAGTTCCGCGCACCGTCCACGCCGGTCGAGGAACTCGTAGCCAACACCTTCGCCGACGTGCTCGGTCTCCCGGCCGACGCGGAGCGCCCGGTGGGCCTGGACGACGACTTCTTCGATCTGGGCGGCAACTCGCTGATCGCCACCCAGGTGGTCGCGCGCCTCGGCACCGCGCTGGGCACCCGGATTCCGGTGCGCGCGTTGTTCGACGCGCCGACCGTCGGCGCGCTGGCCGCACGGGTCGAGGCGCACTCGGGTACCGGCGGACACCGCGAACTGGTGGCCGGGCCGCGCCCCGCGATCATCCCGTTGTCGTTGGCGCAGCAGCGGATGTGGTTCCTCAACCGGTTCGACAATCAGACGGCGGTCAACAACATTCCGCTCGCCGTCCGGCTGACCGGTGTCCTCGATACCGAGGCGCTGCGTCAAGCGGTCGCGGATGTGGTGGACCGGCACGAGGTGCTGCGCACCGTCTACCCGGAGACCTCCGACGGCCATGGCGTGCAGGTTGTACTGCCCGCCGGGCATGAGCTGCCCGACCTGTTCCCGATCGAGGTGTCCGAGGCCGAGATCGCCGAACGCGTGAGCGAGCTGGTCCTGACTGGATTCGATGTCACGGCCGAAGCTCCGATGCGCGCCAAGCTGTTCCGGATCGCCGGTTCGATGGATGGCTCGCAGCCTGCGACGCATGTGCTGGTGTTCGTGATGCATCACATCTCGGGTGACGGCTGGTCGGTGCGGCCGCTGGCCCGCGACGTGATGGTCGCCTACTCGGCGCGTTCGCGCGGTGAGGCGCCCGCGTGGGCGCCGCTGCCGGTGCAGTACGCCGATTTCGCGCTGTGGCAGCGCGAAACGCTCGGCTCCGAAGACGATGCGGCGTCGTTGATCTCGCAGCAGGTCGAGTTCTGGTCCAAGAGTCTGGCCGGGCTGCCCGATCAGCTGGATCTGCCGTCGGACCGTTCCCGTCCGCCCGTCGCGTCGAATCGCGGTGGCGTGTACGAGTTCACGCTCGACGCGCAGTTGCTGCGCGAGCTCAACAAGCTTGCCCGGGCACAGGGTGCGAGCTTGTTCATGGTGGTGCACGCGGCCTTCGCGGCCTTGCTCGCACGCCTGTCCGGCAGTGACGACATCGCCGTCGGCACCGCGGTCGCGGGCCGTGGCGAGGCCGTGCTCGACGACGCGATTGGTATGTTCGTCAATACGTTGGTGCTGCGCACGCCGGTCGACGGCGCCGAATCGTTCGCCGATCTGATGGCGCGCACCAGGGAAACCGATCTGGCCGCCTTCAGCCATGCGGACCTGCCGTTCGAGCGGCTGGTCGACATCCTCAACCCGGCGCGTTCGCAGGCGCGGCATCCGCTGTTCCAGGTGATGCTGTCGTTCCAGAACACCGGGCAGGCGTCTTTCGAACTACCCGGTCTCGAGGTCGCGAGCGTCCCGCTCGATGTGGTGACCGCCAAGTTCGATCTGCATCTGAACCTGACCGACCGCTTCGGCTCGGACGGCTCCGCCGACGGCATGACCGCCGAGTTCGCCTATGCGACGGACATGTTCGATGCGCGCACCATCGCAAGCGTGGCGCGGCGGCTGGTTCGCCTGCTGAACGCGGTGGTCGCGGATTCGGCTGTCGCGGTAGGTGACATCGACCTCCTGGACGCGCCCGAGCGCACCCGGGTGATCGAGCGCTGGAACGACACGGAATACGACGTCGTCGCGGCCTTGGGCGATCGCGCCACGGGCTCCGCTGCGGGGACACTGGTGTCGATGTTCCAGGCGCAGGCCGCCCGGACCCCGAAGGCGACCGCGCTGACGTTCGAGGGGACGAGTCTGTCCTATGCCGAATTCACCGCTCGGGTGAATCGACTCGCGCGACACCTGATCTCGCTGGGCGTCGGACCGGACACGATGGTCGCGCTCGGTATGCGCCGGTCCATCGAGCTGGTGGTCGGCATGTACGCGGTGAGCGTCGCGGGTGGCGCCTATGTGCCGCTGGATCCGGACCATCCGGCCGATCGCACCAATTACGTGCTCGAGACCGCCGATCCGGTCTGCGTGCTGACGACGGCGGGTGACGGCTTCGACGCCGGGATCACGATGGCGATCGAGATCGATGGACTCGATCTGTCGGCCTACTCGGACGCCGCGGTGACCGATGCGCAACGGCGAGCACCGTTGCGCCCATTCAACATCGCGTACGTGATCTTCACCTCCGGTTCGACCGGTCGCCCGAAGGGCGTCGCCGTATCGCACGGCGCGATCGTCAACCGGTTGGTGTGGATGCAGGCCGAGTACGGCCTGGATCGCGGCGACGTGGTGCTGCAGAAGACGCCCGCGACCTTCGACGTGTCGGTATGGGAATTCTTCTGGCCGTTGCAGGTCGGTGCGCGCCTGGTCGTCGCCAAGCCCGACGGTCACCGTGATCCGGTGTATCTGGCCCGGGTGATCGCCGAGGAGCAGGTCACCACGGTGCACTTCGTGCCGTCGATGCTGTCGATATTCGTGGAAGACGACCGGGTGGTCGAATGCGTGGATCTGCGCAACGTCTTCGCCTCCGGTGAGGCGCTGCCCGCGGTCACCGCGCAGCGGTTGCGTGAGCTGACCGGTGTCTGGCTGCACAACCTGTACGGCCCGACCGAGGCCGCCGTCGACGTGACCTTCCACGAGGTCATCGATGCCGACACCGTGTCGGTGCCGATCGGCGCTCCGGTGTTCAACACTCAGGTGTACGTGCTGGATTCGCGTCTGCACCCGGTTCCGGTGGGTGTCGCGGGTGAGCTGTATCTCGCGGGCGAGCAGTTGGCCCGGGGTTATGTGGCGCGTCCCGGCCTGACCGCGGACCGGTTTGTGGCCAACCCGTTCGACGCTGACGGCGCCCGCATGTACCGCACCGGTGACCTGGTCACCTGGACCGCGAACGGTGAGCTGGAGTACCTGGGCCGCACCGACTTCCAGGTGAAGCTGCGTGGTCTGCGCATCGAGCTCGGTGAGATCGAGTCCGCCCTCACGGCGCTGGATTCGATCGCCCAGTCGGTCGTGGTCGTTCGCTCCGACGATCGTCTCGGCGACCAGTTGGTGGCGTATGTGATTGCGGCCGCAGGGCGTTCGGTGGATATCGACGGGGTGCGCGCGGAGCTCGGCGCCGAGCTGCCCGCGTACACGGTGCCCTCGGCGTTGGTGGTGCTCGAGGAGTTCCCGCTCAACGCCTCCGGCAAGCTGGACCGTAAGGCATTGCCCGCGCCGGTCTTCGAGGCCAAGGTGTTCCGCGCGCCGTCCACCCCGATCGAGGAGATCGTGGCAGGCGTGTTCATCGACGTCCTCGGCGTAGCCCGGGTCGGACTGGACGACGACTTCTTCGAGCTCGGCGGCAACTCCCTGCTGGCGACCCAGGTAACCGCACGCATCGGCGCCGCGCTGGACACGCAGCTGGCGGTCCGCGACCTGTTCGAGGCGTCGACCGTCGGTGCGCTGGCCACCAAGGCCGAGCAAAATGCCGGATCCGGCCGGATCCGGGCGCGACTGGTGGCAAGCGAGCGGCCAACGGTGGTTCCGCTCTCGCCTGCGCAGCAGCGGTACTGGTTCCTCAACCAGTTCGACACGGACACCTCGGCGGTGGACAACATTCCACTGGCCGTGCGGCTGTCCGGCGCGTTGGACGTGGCCGCACTGGAGCACGCGATGGGTGATGTGTTCGCGCGCCACGAGGTGCTGCGGACCACCTACCCGAGCTCGGTCGACGGCCCGCACCAGGTGATCCTGCCCGCGGCGCTGACCGCGCCCACGCTGACCGTGGCCGATATCGACGCGGCCGATCTGATCGGCACGGTCATCGATTTCGCGCTCACCACCTTCGATGTCACCGTCGAGGTGCCGTTGAAGGTCGCGCTGTTCCGGATTGCCGCCGACGACCACGTGCTGGCGTTCACCGTGCACCACGTGGCGGCCGACGGCTACTCGATGGGCCCGCTGGCCCGCGACGTGATGGCCGCGTACGTGGCAAGGGCGCAGGGCGAGGTGCCGCAGTGGCTCGCGCTGCCGGTGCAGTACGCCGATTACGCGCTGTGGCAGCGTGCGGTGCTCGGTTCCGAGGAAGACCCGGAATCGCTGGCCGCCAAGCAGGCCACCTACTGGAAGACCACACTGGCCGGTCTGCCGGATCAGCTGGAGATTCCCACGGACCGGCCGCGTCCGCCCGCACAGTCGTTCCAAGGTAAGGCGATTCGCTTCGAGATCTCGGCGGACCGGCATGTGCGCCTGCGGGAACTGGCGCGGGCCAACAATGCGTCGTTGTTCATGGTTGTGCACGCGGCATTGGCGGTGCTGCTTGCCCGGTTGTCCGGGACCGATGACATTGCGGTGGGTACACCGATCGCCGGTCGTGGTGAGCGCGAACTCGATGATTTGATCGGTATGTTCGTCAATACCTTGGTGTTCCGCACCAAGGTTGATGGTGGTAAACGATTCAGTGAGCTGCTTGCGGATGTGCGGGAGCGAGATCTGGAGGCGTTCGCGCATGCGGATGTGCCGTTCGAGCGGCTGGTCGAGGTCCTCAACCCGGTGCGTTCCACGGCGCGAAACCCGCTGTTCCAGGTGGGTCTGTCGTTCCAGAACGTCGCTGAGACGACGTTCGAGCTGCCCGGGTTGACTGCCAGTGCAGTCAATTTCGATTTGCAGATGGCCAAGACCGATCTGCAGGTGACCCTGTATGACCGGTACGCCGAAGACGGCACCCCCGCGGCGATCGTCACCGAGTTCACCTACGCCATCGATTTGTTCGATGAGGCGACTGTGCAGGGGTTCGCGGATCGCTTCGTCGTAGTGCTGGATGCCATCATTGCCGACGCCGCGGTGCCGGTGGGTGAGATCGACTTGCTAGCGGTCGCGGAGCGGGAACGCATTGTCCTTGGCTGGAACGACACCGCGCACGAGGTGGCGCCGGAGTTGCTGCTGGATGGGTATCGGCGGGCCGCGGCGGCGTATCCGGATGCGGTGGCCGTGTCGTTCGAGGGTATCGAACTGACCTACCGAGAATTCGACGAGCGGGTGAACAGGCTTGCGCGGCTGTTGATTTCGCGGGGTGTTGGCGCGGAGTCGCTGGTTGGCCTTGCGGTTCGGCGTTCGCTGGACCTGGTTGTCGGAATGTATGCGATCGTGGCCGCGGGTGGCGCGTATGTGCCGTTGGATCCCGATCACCCGGCCGAGCGCATCGAGCACATCCTGGATACGGCGCGGCCTGCCTGCGTGCTGACCACGACGGCGGACCAGGTTCCGGTGTCGCGGGCCGAGGTGGTCTTCCTCGACACCGTCGATCTCGACCCGTACTCGGGCGAGCCGGTCAGCGCCGGGGAACTGCTGCGTCCGGTGTCGCAGGCGAATCCTGCCTATGTGATCTTCACGTCGGGTTCGACTGGTCGGCCGAAGGGTGTCGCGGTTTCGCACGCGGCGATCAACAACCAGATCGAGTGGATGCTCGCGGAGTATCCGCTCGGCGCCGACGATGTGTATTTGCAGAAGACAGCGACGACGTTCGATGTGTCGTTGTGGGGTTATTTCATGCCGCTGCGGGCGGGGGCGAAGCTGGTCGTGGCCACTCACGATGGTCATCGGGATCCGGTGTATGTGGCGGAGATGATCGCGACCCATCGGGTGACTGTCACCGACTTTGTGCCGTCGATGTTGGCGGTGTTCGCGGCGCAGTCGGTGTTGGGTTCGTGCTCGACGCTGCGGGATGTGTTCGTGATTGGTGAGGCGCTGCCGCCGGAGACGGTGACGGCGTGGGGGGCGGTGTCGGATGCGGCGCTGCATAACCTGTATGGGCCGACCGAGGCCGCGGTGTCGGTGACTTATTGGCCCGCGGGCGGGCGTGACGAGCGTACGGTGCCGATCGGGTTGCCGCAGTGGAATGTTCAGGTCTTCGTATTGGATTCGCGGTTGCGTCCGGTGCCAGCCGGGGTGGCGGGTGAGCTGTATCTTGCCGGTGATCAGTTGGCGCGTGGTTATGTGGCGCGGCCGGACCTCACTTCGGATCGGTTTGTTGCCAATCCGTTTGCTGAGGGTGAACGGATGTATCGCACGGGCGACCTCGTCGTGTGGCGCGAGCAGATCGGTGACCTTCCGCATCGGCTCGAGTACATCGGGCGCACCGATTTCCAGGTGAAGTTCCGTGGCCAGCGGATCGAGTTGGGCGAGATCGAAACGGCGTTGCTGGCCCAGCCGATGGTGAGCCAGGCGGTGGCGCTGGTGGCTGGATCGAGCCTGGGCGATCAATTGGTGGCTTATGTGGTGGCGCAGCCGGGGCAGACGGCCGAGCAGCGCACGCTGCTGGCCGCTATCTCGGAAGCTCTTCCGGCGTATATGGTGCCGGCGGCCATCGTGGTCTTGGCGGCATTCCCGTTGAACGCCAGCGGCAAGCTCGACCGAAGGGCATTGCCTGCGCCGGAATTCACCGGCCGGGAATTCCGTGCTCCCGCAACACCGGTCGAGGAGATCGTCGCGAGCGTATTCGCCGACGTGCTCGGAATCCAACGGGTCGGCGCGGACGATGATTTCTTCGCGCTCGGCGGCAACTCGCTGGTTGCCACTCAGGTGACCGCACGGCTGGGCGCCGCACTGGACACGCGTGTTCCGGTGCGGTTGCTGTTCGAGGCCCCGACCGTCGCGACCTTGGCCATTCGGGTCGAGCAGCAGGCGGGTACCGGTGGACGTTTGGCGCTGGTGGCGGGTCCGCGGCCGGAGCGGATTCCGTTGTCGCTGGCACAGCAGCGGATGTGGTTCCTCAACCGGTTCGACACCCAGTCGGCGGCTTACAACGTGCCGATCGCGGTGCGGTTGACCGGTTCGCTGAATGTTCCCGCGCTGCATGCGGCGATCGTGGATCTGGTGGGCAGGCACGAGATCCTGCGCACGGTGTATCCGGCGGTCGATGGCGACCCGGCGCAGGTGATTCTGCCGGCGACTCAGGCGACTCTGTCGCTGGAGATGCGATCCATCGCTCCTGCGGATATTGAATCCACTGTGGTGGAATTGATTTCGATGCCGTTCGATGTCACCAGGGATGTGCCGGTGCGGGTCGCGCTGTTCGAGATCGAGGGCGCCGGAACAACTCCCGAATACGTGATCGCGATGGTTGTGCACCACATCGCCGGTGACGCCTCGTCGGTCGGGCCGCTGGTGCGAGATTTGATGACCGCCTATGTATCGAGGTCGATGGGGGAGGCGCCGAACTGGTCGCCGCTCGAGGTGCAGTACGCCGACTTCAGCATCTGGCAGCGCGAACTGCTCGGCCGCGAGGACGATCCGACTTCGTTGATGTCCAGCCAGGTGGCCTACTGGCGGACGGCGCTTGCGGATCTGCCCGAACAGTTGGATCTGCCCACCGATCGGCCGCGACCGCCGACGCAGTCGTTCGCGGGTGGCACCGTGCAGGTCGGCATCGACGCCGATCTCCATCGCGGTTTGATGGAGTTGGCGCAATCGGAGGGCGCGACGCTGTTCATGGTCGTGCACACCGCACTCGCGGTGCTGCTCGCGCGGTTGTCGGGTACCGACGACATCGCGATCGGTACGCCGATGGCGGGGCGTGGCGAGGCCGCGCTGAACGATCTGATCGGGACGTTCATCAACACGCTGGTGTTCCGCAGTCGTGTGCAATCCGGTGAGGCGTTCACCGATCTGCTCGAGCGTCAGCGCGATCTGGACATCCAGGCGTTCGCGAGCGCGGATGTGCCGTTCGAGCGGCTGGTCGAGGTGCTCAACCCCGCGCGGTCGACCGCGCGGCATCCGCTGTTCCAGGTGGGATTGTCATTCCAGAACCTAGCCGTGACCACCCTCGAATTGCCGGGGCTTTCGGTGTCGGGTGTGGACTTCGATGCCCGGATCTCGCAGTTCGACCTGCATCTGATCCTCACCGACACCTACGACGAGTCGGGGACGCCCTCGGGCATCGCCGGTGTGTTCACCTACGCCATCGATTTGTTCGATGAGGCGACTGTGCAGGGGTTCGCGGATCGCTTCGTCGTAGTGCTGGATGCCATCATTGCCGACGCCGCGGTGCCGGTGGGTGAGATCGACTTGCTAGCGGTCGCGGAGCGGGAACGCATTGTCCTTGGCTGGAACGACACCGCGCACGAGGTGGCGCCGGAGTTGCTGCTGGATGGGTATCGGCGGGCCGCGGCGGCGTATCCGGATGCGGTGGCCGTGTCGTTCGAGGGTATCGAACTGACCTACCGAGAATTCGACGAGCGGGTGAACAGGCTTGCGCGGCTGTTGATTTCGCGGGGTGTTGGCGCGGAGTCGCTGGTTGGCCTTGCGGTTCGGCGTTCGCTGGACCTGGTTGTCGGAATGTATGCGATCGTGGCCGCGGGTGGCGCGTATGTGCCGTTGGATCCCGATCACCCGGCCGAGCGCATCGAGCACATCCTGGATACGGCGCGGCCTGCCTGCGTGCTGACCACGACGGCGGACCAGGTTCCGGTGTCGCGGGCCGAGGTGGTCTTCCTCGACACCGTCGATCTCGACCCGTACTCGGGCGAGCCGGTCAGCGCCGGGGAACTGCTGCGTCCGGTGTCGCAGGCGAATCCTGCCTATGTGATCTTCACGTCGGGTTCGACTGGTCGGCCGAAGGGTGTCGCGGTTTCGCACGCGGCGATCAACAACCAGATCGAGTGGATGCTCGCGGAGTATCCGCTCGGCGCCGACGATGTGTATTTGCAGAAGACAGCGACGACGTTCGATGTGTCGTTGTGGGGTTATTTCATGCCGCTGCGGGCGGGGGCGAAGCTGGTCGTGGCCACTCACGATGGTCATCGGGATCCGGTGTATGTGGCGGAGATGATCGCGACCCATCGGGTGACTGTCACCGACTTTGTGCCGTCGATGTTGGCGGTGTTCGCGGCGCAGTCGGTGTTGGGTTCGTGCTCGACGCTGCGGGATGTGTTCGTGATTGGTGAGGCGCTGCCGCCGGAGACGGTGACGGCGTGGGGGGCGGTGTCGGATGCGGCGCTGCATAACCTGTATGGGCCGACCGAGGCCGCGGTGTCGGTGACTTATTGGCCCGCGGGCGGGCGTGACGAGCGTACGGTGCCGATCGGGTTGCCGCAGTGGAATGTTCAGGTCTTCGTATTGGATTCGCGGTTGCGTCCGGTGCCAGCCGGGGTGGCGGGTGAGCTGTATCTTGCCGGTGATCAGTTGGCGCGTGGTTATGTGGCGCGGCCGGACCTCACTTCGGATCGGTTTGTTGCCAATCCGTTTGCTGAGGGTGAACGGATGTATCGCACGGGCGACCTCGTCGTGTGGCGCGAGCAGATCGGTGACCTTCCGCATCGGCTCGAGTACATCGGGCGCACCGATTTCCAGGTGAAGTTCCGTGGCCAGCGGATCGAGTTGGGCGAGATCGAAACGGCGTTGCTGGCCCAGCCGATGGTGAGCCAGGCGGTGGCGCTGGTGGCTGGATCGAGCCTGGGCGATCAATTGGTGGCTTATGTGGTGGCGCAGCCGGGGCAGACGGCCGAGCAGCGCACGCTGCTGGCCGCTATCTCGGAAGCTCTTCCGGCGTATATGGTGCCGGCGGCCATCGTGGTCTTGGCGGCATTCCCGTTGAACGCCAGCGGCAAGCTCGACCGAAGGGCATTGCCTGCGCCGGAATTCACCGGCCGGGAATTCCGTGCTCCCGCAACACCGGTCGAGGAGATCGTCGCGAGCGTATTCGCCGACGTGCTCGGAATCCAACGGGTCGGCGCGGACGATGATTTCTTCGCGCTCGGCGGCAACTCGCTGGTTGCCACTCAGGTGACCGCACGGCTGGGCGCCGCACTGGACACCCATCTTCCGGTCCGCGACCTGTTCGAGGCATCGACCGTGGAGTCGCTGGCCGCCAGGGTCGAACGCAACGCCGGATCAGGCAGGGCCCGGCCAGCGCTGGTCGCCGGTCCGCGGCCCGAACGCATTCCGCTCTCACCCGCGCAGCAGCGGTACTGGTTCCTCAACCAGTTCGACACGGCCGCTTCAGCGGTGGACAACGTTCCGTTCGCCGTGCGACTGTCGGGCGCGCTGGACGTGGCCGCGCTGGAGCAGGCGATCGGGGATATCCTCACCCGCCACGAGTCGCTGCGGACCACCTATCCGCAGTCCGACGATGGGCCGTACCAGGTGATCTGGCCCGCGGGGCAGGCTGTGCCCGCGCTGCGCGCCACCGATGTCGCCGAGTCGGATCTGATCCGTACCGTCATCGAGTTCGCGATGACGACCTTCGACGTGACCGTCGAAGTGCCATTGAAGGTGGGCCTGTTCCGGCTGGCTCCGGACGAGCATGTGATCGCGTTCGTCGCCCACCACGTATCCGCCGATGGCGCGTCGATGCGGCCGCTGGCCCGCGATCTGATGGTCGCCTATGTGGCCCGCTCGGCCGGTGCGGCACCGCAGTGGGCTCCGCTGCCGGTGCAGTACGCCGATTACGCGCTGTGGCAGCGCTCGGTGCTTGGCTCCGAGGACGATCCGGAATCGCTTGCGGCACAGCAGATCGCGTACTGGCAGTCGGCGCTGGCCGGGCTGCCGGATCAGCTGGAGCTGCCCTCGGACCGCCCGCGCCCGCCCGCGCAGTCATTCCGCGGCAGCGCGATTCGTTTCGAGATCCCAGCGGATACGCACGCCCGCCTGCACGAGTTGGCGCGGGCCGGTAACGCCTCGCTGTTCATGGTCGTGCACGCGGCACTGGCGGTGCTGCTGGCCCGCCTGTCGGGCACCGACGATATCGCGGTGGGTACCCCGATCGCGGGTCGCGGCGAACGCGAACTCGACGATATGATCGGCATGTTCGTCAACACGTTGGTTTTCCGTACGACTGTTGAGCCTGGCGACACCTTCGCCGATCTGCTCGCGGATGTTCGGGAGCGGGATCTGCAGGCATTTGCGAATGCCGATGTGCCGTTCGAGCGGTTGGTCGAGGTGCTCAACCCGGTGCGCTCGACCGCGCGCAATCCGCTGTTCCAGATGGGCCTTTCGTTCCAGAACCTGGCCGAGGCGAACTTCGAGCTGCCCGGGCTGTCGGTGAGTGCGGTCGACTTCGGCGCGCAGCTGGCCAAGACCGACCTGCATGTCACCGTTTTCGACCGCTACGCCGAGGACGGCACGCCGGATGTGATCCTTGCCGAATTCGGTTACGCCACTGACTTGTTCGACGAGTCTACGGTGCGCGGGTTTGTCGACCGATTCGTGCGAGTACTCGATGCGGTCATCGCCGACGGCTCGGTGGCCGTAGGTGAGATCGATCTGCTGGCGGTGCACGAGAGCGAGTGCATTCTCAGCGGGTGGAACGATACGGCGCATGAGGTCGATTCGGCCGCGACGCTGGTATCGCTGCTGGACGCGACCGTGGCGGCGACGCCGGATGCGATCGCATTGGTCGCCGATGTGCCCACCGGCGGCAAGCTGCAGCTGACCTACGCCGAACTTGATTCGCATGTGAATCGACTGGCGCGGTACCTCATCGGGCGCGGTGTCGGGCCGGAGGACCGGGTCGCGTTGGCGATCCGCCGGTCAGTCGACCTCATCGTCGCGATGTACGCGGTCGCCAAAGCCGGTGCGGCCTATGTGCCGGTCGATCCGGATCAGCCTGTGGAGCGGATCGGTTACATCCTCGAGACCGCCCGTCCGGTGTGTGTGCTGACCACCGGTCGCGAGGGATTCACCTCCGCGACGGTCGATTCCGTGGTGATCGATGAATTGGACTTGTCGCCGCACTCGGATGCCCCGGTGGTCGCGGACGAGCGGCTCGGCGCGCTGTCTGCCGCGAATACGGCGTATGTGATCTTCACGTCGGGTTCGACTGGTCAGCCGAAGGGTGTCGCGGTTTCGCATGGTGCGATCGCGAATCAGTTGCTGTGGAAGTCGAGTGAGTTCGGTCTCGGTGTCGAGGATGTCGTGTTGCTGAAGACGGCGGCGACGTTCGATCTTTCGGTGTGGGAGTTCTGGTCGGCGGCGGTGTGTGGTGGTGGGTTGGTGATCGCGGCTGCCGATGGGCATCGCGATCCGGTGTATCTGAACGAGTTGATGCGTGACACGGCCGTCACCACGTTGCATGTGGTGCCGTCGATGTTGGATGCGTTGCTGACCGAGTCGGGCGGGCGCCTTGCGGAGTCGTTGCGTCGGGTGCTGGCTATTGGTGAGGCGTTGCCGGCGGCGACTGCGCAGCGGTTCCGGCGTGATAACGCTGCTGAATTGTTCAATTTGTATGGTCCGACCGAGGCGGCGGTGTCGATTACCAGTCACCGGGTCGGTGCCGCGGATTCGGTGTTGGTGCCGATCGGTGTGCCGGAGTGGAACAGTCGGGTGTTCGTGTTGGATGCGCGGTTGCGACCGGTTCCGGCGGGTGTGGCTGGTGAGTTGTATTTGGCGGGGGCGCAGTTGGCGCGTGGTTATTTCGGTAGGCCGGATCTGACGGCGGAGCGGTTTGTGGCGAATCCGTTCGAGCCTGCTGCTCGGATGTATCGCACGGGTGATGTGGTGGTGTGGAATGCTGCTGGTGAGTTGGAGTATCGGGGTCGTACCGATTTCCAGGTGAAGATCCGTGGGTTCCGTATCGAGTTGGGTGAGATCGAGGCCGCACTGCTGCGGCAGACCGCGATCATCTCGGCGGCGGTGCTCGCGCGCACCGATCCCGGCCTCGGCGATCGTCTCGTCGCCTACATCGTTGCGGCCACCGCAGGCGAGTTCGACGAGCAGGCACTGCAGTCGGCGCTCAGCGCGGAACTGCCGTCTTACATGGTGCCGAGCGCGTTCGTGGTGCTCGACGCCCTGCCGCTGAACGCCAACGGCAAGCTGGATCGAAAGGCGCTGCCGGAACCGGCCTTCGAACAGGCCGTCTTCCGCGCGCCGGTGACCAAGGTCGAGCGAACGGTGGCGAGCGTGTTCGCCGACGTGCTCGGTGTCGAGCAGATCGGCGCCGACGACGACTTCTTCGCACTCGGCGGCAACAGCATCCTGTCGATCCAGCTGGTGTCGCGGGCCAAGGCAGGTGGCGTGCTGTTCTCCGTGCGTGATGTTTTCGACCAGCGCAGCGTCGCCGGGCTCGCGGCGATCGCCACCTCGATCGCCGATGCCGAGCAGTCCCGACTGCAGGAGTTGGCCGGCGGCGGTGTCGGCGAGATCCCGCTGCCGCCGAGCATCGCGGCGGTGTTGTCGGATGAGGTTGCCTACCAGCGATTCTCGCAGGCGACGACACTGCGACTGCCAGGCGCACTCGATCGGGCATCCCTGATCGTGGCGATCGCGGCGGTCGTCGACCAGCACGATGCCCTGCGCACGCGCCTGCGTCGAGTGGACGAGGACTGGGTCTTCGAAGCGCTCGACAGCGGTCCCGATATCGACGGACTCGTGCACGAGGTACTGGTCGACGACGCGGAACTGGCGCGGACCGTAGATGCCGAACGCAGCGCCGCTGCCGATCGACTCGATCCGGCGAACGGTGTCATGGCGCAGTTCGTGCGGCTGATCTTCACAGACGAAAACCGTGGCGACGAACTGCTGATCGTCGCCCACCGCTTCGCGGCGGACGGTCCATCGTTGCGGATCCTGGTCGCTGATCTGGCGCAAGCGGCCGCACAGCTCACCGCCGGGCTGCCGGTCGCATTGCCCGCTGCCGGCACCTCGCTGCGCCGCTGGGCGCATGGGCTGGCCGACGAGGCCGCCGCTCGTGCTGCCGAACTGCCATTCTGGCAAGAGGTTTCGGCGACGGCGGATCCGGTACTCGGGGCGCGTCCGTTCGACCCGGCGATCGACACCGTTGCCACGGTGGCACGAGTGCAGGTCGAATTGCCTGCCGCTGTCACGGATTCGGTGTTGACCATGATTCCGGAGCTGTACCACGGCGGCGTGTCCGACGGGCTGCTGTCGGCACTGGCCATGGCGCTGGTGCGCTGGCGCGGGCAGGACGGCGCAGTGCTGATCCGGCTCGAGGGTGACGCCCGCGCCGCGATGCGTGGCGCGGAGCTGTCGCGCACAATCGGTTCGTTCACCACCGCCTACTCGGCCCGGCTGGATCTGGGTGAGGCCGATCTGGATAACGCGTTCGCCGGTGGAAGTGCGGTGAGCGGCATCGTCAAGACCGTCAAGGAACAACTGCTCGCCGTCCCAGACCAGGGTGTCGGCCACGGTCTGCTCGGTCTGCTCGACGTCGGTCAGGTCGGTTTCCGCTTCCGTGGCCTGCCGCCGATCGCGATCGCCACCGAACGGGATGCCGAGGCGCCCGCCAACGGTGTGGTCGATATCGAGGCGAACGTCGTCGACGGTGTAGACGGCCCGAAGCTGGCTGCCACGTTCGCCTTCCCGACCAGACTGCTGAGCGCGGAGCAGGTGCAGGAGCTGGCGGATCTCTGGGTCGCCGCGCTCACCGCGCTGGCCGAGCACGCGCAGCGGCCGGATGCCGGTGGCCTCACGCCGTCGGATTTGCCACTGGTGCAGGTCGGTCAGAGCGATATCGAGCGATGGGAGCAGGCATACCCGGGGCTCGAGGAAGTGTGGCCGGTCTCGCCGCTGCAATCGGGTCTGCTCTTCCACGCGCTGATGACCGCGGCCACCGTGGACGTCTACACCATGCAGGCCGTGGTGCACCTGAGCGGAACCGTGCAGATCGACCGCCTGCGCGCGGCCGCAGAGGCCATCCTGGATAGGTACCCCAACCTGCGCACCGCTTTTGCCACCGACTCCGACGGCCAGGCCGTGCAGGTGGTGCTGGATCGACTCGAAGTGCCGTGGCGCGAGGTCGATCTCACCGATCTGCCGGAAGGCGAACGGGCGGGGGAACTTCGGCGGCAGTTGGTTGCCGATCGGGCGACCCGGTTCGACATGAGTGTCGCGCCGCTGGTGCGTTACACGCTGTTGCGCACCGGCGCCGAGCAGTGGCACCTGGCCATCGCCACCCACCACGTCCTGCTGGACGGCTGGTCGATGCCGCTGCTGATGCGGGATCTGCTGGTGCTGTATGCGGTCCACGGCGATCAAGCCGCGCTGCCGCAGGTGGCGTCCTACCGCAGCTTCCTCGACTGGCTCGCCGGGCGTGATGTCGAGACGTCGCTGCGCACCTGGGCGCAGGCGCTCGACGGCGTCACCGAGCCCACCGAGCTGGCGCCACCGTCCCGTTCGGCCGAAACCTACGAGACCCGCAAGCACGTCACCGAGATCGACGCCGACCGGACCAAGCAGCTGTCCAAGCACTGTGCCGAACTCGGCATCACGGTGAACACTGTGGTGCAGGCGGCCTGGGGCATCCTGCTCGGCCGGCTTACCGGCCGCGACGATGTGGTCTTCGGCGCCACGGTGTCCGGCAGGCCGGCCGAACTGCCCGACGTGGAATCGATGGTCGGTCTGTTCATCAATACGCTGCCCGTGCGGGTGCGCATCGATGATCACGCGACCGTCGACGATCAGCTGAAGCGGTTGCAGCGTGAACAGACCGAACTGCTCGACCACCACTACGTCGGGCTGACCGACATCCAGCGGGTGGCCGGCGCCGGCTCGCAGTTCGACACCCTGGTGGTGTTCGAATCCTATCCGATCGACCGTGAGGCGATCGCCGCGGCGAGTTCGATCGACGGCATGTCGGTCACCGATGTCAGTGTCGAGAGCGCGGCGCACTACCCGCTGACCCTGCAGGTGACCGCCGAGGCGACGCTCGAGTTCACACTGGAGTACCTGGTCAGCAGGTTCACCGCCGATGAGGTGGAAACCCTGTCCGCGCGGCTGATTCGGGTGCTCGCGGCGCTGCTCGGCGATCCCACCGGGCTCGTCGGCGCCATCGACATCCTCGACAGCGGCGAACGCACCCGCCTGCTCGCCGAATCCGGCAGCACGGCAGCCGCGTCGCCGGACGTCGGGCGGGTCGGTGCTCGGACGGTGGCCAGGGTGCTCGCCGAAGTCGTCGAGGCGGACCCCGAGGCGCCCGCGCTCCTGGTCGACGGCGACGAAATCGCCTACCACGTCCTGGATCGCCGATCCTCGCAGCTGGCCAGGGTGCTCATCGCGCGCGGTGCGGGCCCCGGTGACATCGTCGCGGTGGCGCTGCCGCGCTCGGTGGACGCGGTGGTCGCGGTGTGGGCCGCGCAGAAGGCGGGCGCCGCCTGCCTGTTCGCACAGTCGGTCACCGAGATCGAGGACGCGGGAGCCGGTTTCGCCATCACCCTCGATCCGGTGGATTCGGGTGCGGTGTGGTGGCTGGTGCCATCGGATCCGCAGGTGCAGGCCGAATTGGCCGCCGCACCAGCGCATCCCGTCTCCTACTCGGATCGGGTCCGCCCGCTCGCCGAGGAGCATCCCGCCTTCGTGCTGGTCACCGACGGCACACCGGTCGTGCTCAGCCAGGCCGAGGCACTCGGCAGGGCCGGCCAGGTCCGCGACGAGTACGGCATCGACTACGAGTCGACCACGTTCACCACTGCGGCCTCCGGCCCGGCGGCCTTCGTGGAGTTCCTGGTCGCGGCAACGGCAGGCGCCCTCTCGGTCCTCCCGACCGGCGGCGATATCGCCGATGACCTAGCCGATGGCGAGGTCACCCACTGGTTCGTCAGCCGGGGCGAGCCGACCGACGCGGCCGACCCGGAGATTCGAATCGTGGTCGCAGAGTAGCCGATACCGATATGCTCCGCGGCGTGCCCGCTACGCCGGGTTGGCGTGTTCCTCGGCGAATATCTTGCGGCACACCGGCGCACAGAACACGTAGTCGACGCCGTCGTGGGTGAGGGTGAGCCGGGGTGTGGCGAGTTCGACGGTCATGCCGCAGACCGGGTCGATCGAATATCCCTCCGGCGCTTCGGCTCGGTTGCCGGAGTGCTGGTAGTCGGCGGTCATGAGCTTGGCGAGGTCGGTGCTGTCGGTCACCTGGCCGAGGGTGCCGACGGAGTGCTCCTTGCGCCCGACGATCTGCACGACACAGTGAGGTTCGTGCAGTAGCCGGTCCGGGTCCGGCTCGAACGCGACGATCGTGCGGGTGACCTTCGGGATCATGGTCGGACCGAATTCGGCGGCGTTGCTCCATGATCCGGGCACGGTGAGCCGGACCAGATAGCGTGGCGCGGCCTGGCGACTCGGCCCACCGGTCGCCCAGGTCTCCGGTTGATGCACGACCACGTGCGTCAGCTCGCGGACCTTGTCCATCACCGCGTCCGGGGCGGAATCTTCCGTGGTCAGCTCCCGCAACAGCCGCTCGGCGAGCTCACTCTTGCGTTCGGCGGTCATTGTCGGATCGGAGACGAACAGCTCGACACATCATGGGCGTGCTTCTTTCGCGGGTAGCAGAGTGAGGGTGACGATGAGAAGGAAAGCCGCCACGGCGCAGGCGGTTCGGGCGAAATGGAAGGCTTCCCAGCGGCTGAGGATCTCGGCATAGTCGTCCGGCGCGGACGTCACTGCCCATACCTTGATCTTCTGGTTGATCGGCACGTTGCCGAACCGAGTGATCAGAAACGAGGCCACGGCCGATCCCGTTGCGGTGCCCGCGATCCAGCGCTCGCGCGAGCGGGTGAGGAACGCGAGGACGAGACAGCTCGCGATGGTGAGGCCCATCAGGGTCTGCATGACGATGCCGTTGACGGCCATCAGCGCGGTGTGAAAGGTGAACCGCACATCCAGCGGTACCCTCCGGAACGCGTAGACCACGTTGACCGCGCCGTACCCGAATGCCCCCGCCAGCAGTCCGCCGGTCAGCAGGGCGAATGCTCTTGTAAGCGCAGCCGTTTCGACGTTCTTCAACGGCGCGGCTCCCGAGTGGGCACCAGTGCGAGCAGTTCGTCGACCGACCACTGGTCGTCGGCGTGCCGACCGAGTTTGCTTGCCGGCACCGTGCCGTCCGGTGCGATGAGGAAGTCACCGGGGAGGCCGAGGCGGCCGCCTTCCGGTTGGGGCGGGGGAGCGGGCTTGTCCTTGCGTAGCACCGGCGGCAGCGCGAGTGCGATACCTCGGACCATGGTCGGCCAGGCGCGCGGGTCGAGTAGTGCGCGTGGTGCGGACTCGATTCCGAACTCCTGATACAGGACGCGGGTCGGGTCGGCGATCAGCGCGAACGGCAGATCGCCTTCGTACTTGCGCAATTCTTCGGCGCTGGAATGGAATACGACGACCTCACGGACGTTGGCGGCAAGGATCTCGTTGTGCCGCGCGGCGATCGAACGCAGATGCAGATTGCACACCGGGCATCCGGCGAATCGGCGGAACTGTAGATGGATCAGGCAATCCGAGTCAGGAATCTGCACCGGGTTACCGGAGATGGTGGCCAGCTCGCGTGGGGTCACGGTGGATGGCAATGGCATGGGAAGCTCCCTTCGTAGGTGTACGTCGTACGCCTACGACAAGTAGGCGCGTGCCTTGTACGCTGTCAACTCATGCCACGTCCTCGTTCGCTGACGAAGTCCGACCTAGCGACCGCCGCGCTCGCGGTGATCGACCGTGACGGTCTGTCCGCGCTCACCATGCGAGCGGTGGCCAAGGAACTGCGCATGGCCACCATGTCGCTGTATCGCTACGTCTCGACCAGGGACGAGCTGGAACTGTTGGTGGTCGACCAGGTGCTGATCGCGATCGAAGTGTCGACGTCGCCCGAAGCCGACTGGCGCTACCGCGTGCTGATCCTGCTCGACCGGATGCGAGCCGCGATCTCCATCCATCCGGCGACGGTGCCGCTGGTGCCGCGCCACCGGAAGAGCTCGACCGCGACGTTGCGCTGGATGGAAGCCATGCTGTCCGTGCTCGCCGACGCCGGATTCGCCGGTCGGGACCGAGTGATCGCCCAGCGCACCGTGGTCGCCTACCTGCTCGGGTTCCTGGAGAACGAGCACTTCGCATCGATCCGTGGACCGGAGACGGCCGCTATCGCACAGTTGTCCGCCACCGACTACCCCTTCCTGACGCAAACGGCGGCGCAGGCCCGCACGATGTCGGTCGACGACGAATTCCACGGTGGTGTCGCGATTGTCCTGCGTGGCCTCACGCCGTAAATGCCGAAAGCCGTTGCCCTGGGGGACAACGGCTTTCGATACGTCGGTGATCAGCGGACGAGGGCGGCGATATCGACCGTGGCTGCCATCGCACGCGCTCCGGCATCGTTGAGGTGCATGCCGTCACCACCGTCGAATTCGGGGCGAATGAAATCGGGGTTGTCCGGATCCTCCACGGCGCGTGCGACATCGAAGACCGAGTCGAAAACGTCGGTGCCGCACAGCCATTCGTTCACGCGGAGGCGGGTGGGGAGGCTCTCGGCGATCGGGAGATCCGGGAAGGTGCAGCCGCCGTATGGGCCGATGGTGGCGGCGTGGATGGGCAGGCCGGCGGCGTGGGCGCGGCGGGCCAGTTCGGTGAATCCGGCGATGAGGTCTTCGGCGGTGGCCGAGGGTTGGCCGATCATGCCGCCCAGGATCAGGTCGTTGATACCGAAGTTCAGCAGTACCTGGGTAACGCCCGGCACGGTCAACGCATCGCGGTCGAATCGGGCGAGGGCGTGCTCGCCGACTTCGTCCAGCAGCAACCGGTTTCCGGCGATGCCCTCGTTGACCACCCAGCCGTGGTCGAGGCGGTCGTTGAGGGCGTCGACGGAGCGGCTGTTGGTGCCCAACGAGGTGCCGACGCCCTCGAACCAGGAGTCGCCGAATGCGACTGCGATCGGAATGCCGACGGGCGCAAGGACATCGATGCCGGTCACGTAGAAGCGGAGGGTGAGCTGCTCGGCGTCGGGAAGTCCGGGCGCGCAGACTTGGTTGCCATCGGCGACGAAGGCGTTCTCGGCGGGCATGTGCGAGAAGGTCGCGAGGCCGGTTTCCTCGGGCAGGTAGAGGCTCAGGCTCAGATCGACGCCCGCGGTGACGGCCAGGTCGATCGGATCGCTGATCACCTCGGCGCCCACCGGGATCGTCACCCGCTCGGCGCCGTCGAAGCGCACCACAGTGTCGGTGTCGAGCGCGATCTCATCGTCGGCCTTGCGCAGCGCGACCTGTGCGGCGCCGATCGTGAGCGGGGCGCGCCCGTAACGGTTGGTCAGCCGCACCCTCAGCCGCTCACCGCCGCCGGCCAGGTGCAGCACTTGGCGCACCGTCTGATCGGCGAACCCGCGCGGTTCGGTGAACTGGATCTGCCCGTACGGGCTCAGCACTGCGGATCGGAATCCGGCAACCCAACGGGTAGTTGTCGACATCGGGACCTCCAGTAGTTGACGTGAGGAATATTGCGTACGCATATATCTACTCCTGTGTATTCCTCGTGTCAACAGTCCGCGAATCAAACAATTGAGGGTAGGTTCGAGGTATGGACACGAAGGATCTCTTCGACGATCCGCGCATCACCGCCATGGGGCTGCTGTACGAGGCGCACGAGGGGCTCGTCGCCAAACTGGAGCCGATCTGGAAGGAGAACGGCCTGTCCGGGCTGGATGCCAATGCGCTGATTCGGTTGAGTCGCTCGCCTGGCCGGCAACTGCGGATGACCGACCTTGCCGCGCAGACCAATCTGTCCACCAGCGGTGTCACCCGACTGATCGATCGGCTACAGCGCGGTGGGCTGGTGCGGCGTGAGCCCGATCCCGCGGATCGGCGCAGCTGCTACGCGGTGCTGACCGCGGCGGGCGCGGCCCGGATCGCGCGGGTACTGCCCGCCTACATTGCTGGCATCGAGCGCTGGTTCGTCGGGCTGCTGACCCGCGATCAGTTGGCGGACTTGGCCGCCGGGCTGCGCATCATTCGTGACACGGTCAGTCCCGAGGCGGCCGCGCTCGGTACGGAGTAGTTCACACCGGCGGGTCGGACCGCAGCCGCTCCAGGCCGTCGAGGATCAGCTCGAGCCCGAAATCGAAGTCGGCGACACCATTGTGGGCGCCGGAGATGACCAGCTTGGCCAGTGCGTTCATGTGGGGGTGGCTCTCGGCGGGGATGAGCGGCAGGAATTGCTGTGCGGCCGAGGTGTATTCGGCGGGCGCGAGCGGAAAGTTGAGTTCCTGCAAGGTGAATCCGTAGATGTGGCTGTCCATCGCGTTCCAGGCGCGGTCGGCCTGCTGGTAGGTGAAGCCCGCCTCGTGCAGGCAGCCGACGGTGGCATCGATGTAGCGCAGCATCGCCGGGCCGACATTGATGCGGGAGCCGATGAGGCCCGTCGCCCAGGGGTGGCGCCGCAGCGTCTCGTGCGCGGAGGTGGCCCGCTTGCGCATAGCCGACTTCCAGTCGCGGTCGACCTTCGGCACCTCGATCTCGGCGACCACCAGGTCGACAATGCCGTCGAGCAGGTCGTCCTTGTTGGCGACGTGGTTGTAGAGCGACATCGCCTCGACGCCGAGCTCCTGCGCCAGCTTGCGCATGGACAGCGACTCGAGGCCGTTCGCGTCGGCGAATCGAACGGCGGTGCGCAGTACCCGATCGCGGCTGAGTGGGGTGCGGGCCGGCCCGGTGGCCGAGGTCTGGGGCATGGCCTCTCTTCCTTGACGGACTTACGGCGTAAGCGTACTGTTCCTGGTGGGCGACTTACACTGTAAGTGTGCCGAACCCCGGTGAGGACAAGTTCCATGGTTGAAGTGCACGATCCGCAGGCACGGGCAAAGGCCGAGGTCACCACCATGAACGCGATCGTGGCACCGTCGTATGGCTCCAGCGAGGTGCTCCGCTATGAGGTGGTGGACCGGCCTGTCGTCGGCGATGACGAGGTGCTGGTCCTGGTGCGCGCCGCCGCCGTCTGCAAGGGCGACGTCCACCTGCTGACCGGCAAGCCGTACCTGATCCGTGTGGGTTTCGGGCTGCGACGGCCCAAGCATCGGATTCCAGGACAGGACGTAGCCGGTGAGGTCGCGGCGGTCGGCCGCAATGTCACCGAATTCCAGGTCGGCGACGAGGTCTACGGCAAGACGCCCGGGGGCGGCTTCGCCGAGTATGCCCCCGTACCGGCGCGCCTTCTCGCGCCCAAGCCGAGCGCCTTCACCTTCGAACAGGCTGCGGCCGTTCCGGATTCGGGTATGACCGCCCTACAGGGTTTGCGCGACGTCGGGCGACTTCGCCCCGGCCGGTCCGTGCTCGTCAACGGCGCCTCCGGCGGCGTCGGCAGCTTCGCGGTTCAGATCGCCAAGGCGCTCGGCGCCGACGTGACGGCCGTGTGCAGCACCCGTCACATCGAGGCGGTCCGCAAGATCGGCGCCGACCAGGTAATCGACTACACCACAGCGGATTACACTCAGCACGACCGCCGCTACGACGTCATCTTCGACCTCGTCGGCAACCGGTCGCTGAAGGATTGTCGTCGCGTTCTCACCCCCGAGGGAGTATTCATCTCCTCGGCGGGTTCCCCCGGCGGGAACTGGCTCGGCCCGGTCATCTGGATCGGAAAAGTCGTGCTGACAGGCATTTTCGCCACCCAGACAATCAAGTCGTTTCTCATGCGCCCAACCCGCAGCGACCTGGACTTCCTGTCCGAACTCGCCGAAAACGGCACGCTGCGTCCGCTGATCGAACGGCGCTATCCCTTGGCCGAGACCGCAGCCGCGCTCGCCCACGTCGCCGCTGGGCATGCCCAGGGCAAAACGGTGATCGTAGGCTGATCACTGCCTGCCCCTTCGGTCACCGGCTACCGGGTCCGTCGAAGCCGCGTGCATGCCTCATGCATGCGGCGTGCAAGAACCGCCCGACAGTCTGTAGTCACAACGAGCGGATTCGTACCTGCCCGACGCTACGCGAACTGGACTGCGGCTACTCGAGCGCGGCGGTAAGGCGCGGTGAGCTCGCGGCCTTCCACCTGGTCATTCCGTCGCTGCCGGGCTTCGGTTTCTCCGGACCGGTCACCGACCCCGGCTGGACCGTCGGAAAGATCGGCGCGGCATGGGCGGAGCTCATGCGCAGGCTCGGCTATGAGCGTTACGGCGTGCAGGGTGGTGATTTCGGTGCCGCAGTAGTCCGTGGGCCTGTTCCGGCATGTCGTCGCCGGAAGAGCCCCACAATCGTTGAGAGGACCATGGCCAGCGGGAGTAATCGCAGTGAGTGAACCGAGACGGCTGACGTAGGAACAACGCGAAGACTTCTGGCGGCGCTGCGGCTGGTCTCCGGATCTGCCCGGGGCCGAGCGCCGCCAGATCGAACAACGGTGGGACGACGAGTCGATCGAGCTGGCGGAGTTGTTGGGCTGGTGACGCCGGTCATGGGTCGCAGACCTATCCCGCCCAGGCATCGACGATCACGGCGTGGGTCGATGACGACTTCGTCGAGCGCGTGGTCATCGGCAGGTGTGGCCGGGCGTGCGGCTGGAACGGTCCGGTCGCTCCCACCATCATGACCTGACCGTCAGGGCTTGGTCTCCGTCAGTTCTCCGGCCAGCCGCCATGAGTTCCGCTCCTCGGCGAATGCCTGCGCCTGCACCGCGCGGAATTCGTCGATGGATGTGGCGTTGTCGGCGAGGAACTTTCGGTACTCCGCGAGGCGGAAGTCGCCGTCTTCGGCTGTCACCTCCACGTTGCCCGCGGCGAAATCGGCGCGCAGGTCGAGGAGTTCGTCGGCGCCGACGGGGTACCAGCGGATGCGATCGAAGTAGCGCAGCAGCCACGGATTGTCGTCCGGGTCGGTGCCGGGATGGCCGTGCTTCCAGACCTGGGTGGTGCGGCCGACGAACTGGTAGCCGCCGGGGCCCTCCATGCCGTAGATGCACAGGTAGGCGCCGCCGATGCCGACCGCGTTCTCGGGGGTCCAGGTGCGGGCCGGGTTGTATTTGGTGGTGACCAGTCGGTGGCGGGGGTCGGTCGGCGTCGCTACCGGGGCGCCGAGATAGACGTCGCCCAACCCGAGGACCAGGTATTCGGCGCCGAAGACGGTGTCGTAAGCGTCCTGGACCGAGCTCAATCCGTTCATGCGCCGGATGAATTCGATGTTCCACGGGCACCAGGGGGCATCGGCACGCACGCCGTGCATGTAGCGGGTGATCGCCTCCCGCGTCGACGGATCGTCCCAGGAAAGGGGGAGATGCACGGTGCGGCTCGGCACGATGAGTTGGTCGGAGGCGGGGATGTTGTCTTCGGCCTCGGCCAGCAGGTCGAGCAGTACGGGGACCGGCAGGATGGCCGGATCGACGCGGATCTGCAGCGAGCGGATGCCGGGCGTCAGCTCCGCTACCCCGCGCACCGCGGCGGCCAGCAGGTGCTGGTGCAGCGCATGGACCCGGGCTCGCAGACCCAAATCCAGTGTCATGGCACCGTATTCGACGAGGACGCCGTCGTCGCCCGCGCGACGGTAGGTCACGCCGGTCTCGTCGTCGACGTCGGTGCGGCGCAGCACGCCATCGTCACCATCGCCGCCGGTCGAGATCACCGTGGACCAGGCGGCGCGCCTCGCCGGGCCCAACTCGCGGACCGAGGCAGCGCGCTCGCTGCGGATCGGGACGAAACGCACGGCGTCGCCGGGGGAAAGCTGGCCGAGCTTCCAGCGGTCGGCGGCGACCACGGTTACCGGGCAGACGAAACCGCCGAGACTGGGGCCGTCGGGTCCGAGCAGGATCGGGGTATCACCCGTGAAATCCAGTGCGCCAACCGAATACGGTGTGTCGTGAATGTTCGAGGGGTGCAGGCCCGCCTCTCCGCCATCGGTCCTGGCCCACTCCGGCTTCGGGCCGATCAGCCGGACTCCCGTGCGGTCGGAGTTGAAGTGCACCTCGTAGTCGGTGCCGATGAGGGTGTCGAAATCGGCGCGGGTGAAGAATTCCGGTGCGCCGTGCGGACCCTCGGTGACCGCCAGCTCCCAGCGTCGGCTCATGACCGGTTGCTCTTCCATCGGCACCGCCATCGCGACCCGGCCGACATGCGATGCGAGCGGCAGCATTTCACCGACCCGCAGCGCATTGCCCGCGCTGCCACCGAACCGTCCGAGCGTGAAAGTTGCTACGCTGCCGAGGTATTCGGGGAGTTGAATGCCGCCCGCGATGAGCACGTAGCAGCGCATACCGGGACCGCGGACAGCGCCGACATCGAGCACGCCGCCCGCCGGGACCCGAACCGTGCGCCACTGCTGCACGCGGACCCCGTCCACGGTGACGTCGGCGGGCGCACCAGTGACGCACACCCAGGTCGGCTCGGCGAATTTCAATGCCGGACCGCCGAGCGTGCACTCCAGTCCCGCGGCGCCTTCATCGTTCCCCAGTACGCGGTTACCGAGCCGGAACGACAGATCGTCCATCGGCCCTGACGGCGGCACGCCGACATGCCAGTACCCGATCCGTCCCGGCCAATCCTGGACGGTGCTCAGCGTTCCCGGACGTACAACCTGGACCTGCGCCGTTCCGGACGGTTCCGTAAACCTCTGGTCTACGCCTGAGTCGTTCGCTCGGGCCGTCGTTCGAGTCGAGATGTCATCGCTGGTGTCATCACTCACCGATAGTTCGGCCAGGGTCATCGGGTCACCACCATGCGGACCGGGGTGGGGTCGAAACCGTTGCAGGGGTTGTTGATCTGCGGGCAGTTCGACACGAGAACGAGGGTGTCGATTTCCGCGCGGAGGGTGACTTTCTTTCCGGGAGCAGACAATCCGTCCACGATGCCGAGGGTGCCGTCGGCTTCCACCGGGACATTCATGAACCAGTTGATGTTCGACACCAGATCCTGTTTGCCGAGGCCCCATTTCAGCGCCTCGGCGAGGAAGTTCTCCACGCAGGCGTGCTGGTGGCGGGTGTGGTGGCCGTAGCGGAGGGTGTTGGACTCCTGGGAGCAGGCGCCCGCGATGGTGTCGTGATTGCCGACCTCGTCGGCGACGACGGTCATCAGGGCGGTGCCCGCGTCGGTGCGCAGCACGCTGCCGGTGGTGAGGAAGATATTGCGCTGCGCGGTGATGGTGGCCTGGGCGCTGTAGCGGTCGGTGTGGTCGGCGGCGGAATACAGCAGGCAGTCGACGGCCTGATTGCCGTGCAGGTCGATGATCTCCAGTTGATCGCCCGCCCGGACCACCGTGGACCATGGCGCCTCGGCCGGAACGGTTTCGTCGAGCACGATGGTGCGCGTCATGGCCGAGTTCATGCCGTTGCCTCCAGTGTCAGCGCGGCCGTCCAGACCTGTTCGGTGTTCTGCACGGCCCGTTGGTATTCCGGGTCGGTGTTGTGCGTGACGGAGAGTTCCTCGGGTGCGGACCAGGCGACGATGTCGAGATCCGTCGCGGGCCGGTCGTCCAGCGGGTGCGCGGTGTTGGCAATCAGCGCGATGACAGGCAGATGCACCAGCAACTCGACCGATGCGCCCGCTCCGGCGCTGCCGGTGGCGGTGAGCGTGCCATCGGATTCGACACGGACACCGCGGAAGAACGACACCGTCGGTGCGATATCCCGCGGCTGCAGACCCTGTTTGGTTCCGGCGAGCCGCAGCAGTCCGCGCGCCTGCGCCGTTGGCCCGCACAGGGTGTCGTGGTGGCCGGAGGTGTCGGCGAGCACGGTGGCCAGTACCCGCCCCTGGTCGGAAAGAAGCGGGTGCCCGTCCGCGAGGTAGGCCTGCCACGGCACCTTGACGGTATCGGCGACATTGAGCCGCTCCCATGGTGATTCGGCGCGCAACAACAGCAGGTGTGCGCACGCGGCGCCGAGCGGATCGCTCAGCCGAACCCGAGTTCCACGGCCGAGCACCACATTGGCGTACCCGCCTGCCGGAACACGCTGGGCCCAAGTGATTTTCGCGGCCGCTACGTCGTCGGGCAGCAACGGCCCTGCGATGGCGGCGGCGGCCGCCTGAGATCGGGCGTGTTCGCGTGCGCCCATGGTGGAGGCGGTGCTCGTCATGATTGCTCACTTTCGGTGTGTACGGGTGCGGTTGGTTCGGCGCTGCCGGGACGGTGCGCGGTGGTGGGCGGTCCCGCACCCACCACCGCACACATTCGGGTCAGGCGGGTTGCACGGCGGGTTCGGCGCTCTGGACCCGGCGGGGCCCGGCATTGACGAACCGATGCACCACCACGCCGACCGCGATCACCAGCACCACGAAAAGCGGTGCGGCCCACAGCATCCACCAGCTGCCGCCGCTCGGTGTGTAGACCTCGGCGCGCGGCCAAGCCAGGTTCACCGCCATCGCGATGCCCCACACCACCGCGAGCAGGTTGATCGGAATGCCGAAGCGACCCAGGTTGAACAACCCCGCTTCGGCGTTGTCGCGACTCCAGCCCTTGCTCCGCCGCACCAGCAGCGGCACCGTGACCAGCAGGTAGGCCAGGTACAGCGTGACGATGCAGACGCTGGCCAGCGTCGCGAAGATCGCGGCGTTGCCGAGGTTGAGCACCAGCAGACCGATGCCGAGCGCCCCGATGATCACCGCGGGCAGCACCGGGGTGCCGTAGCGCGGGTGTACCGCGGCGAGCCGCCGGGCGAATGGCAGCGTGCCATCGCGTGCCATCGAGAACATCAGACGCGAGCCCGCGGTCTGAATGGCCAAGGTGCACACCGTGATCGCCACCGCGACACAGCCGAGCAATACCTTGCCCGCCGGGCTGTCGAGCTTCGAGGTGATGACGTAGGCCAGGCCGTCGGTGCCGAGCGCACCGTCCGACAGGCTCGGCGCCGACATCAGTGCGCCGATGATCAGCAGCCCGCCGCCGAGCGCGGACACCGAAAGCGCGGTGAGGATGGTGCGCGGCGCGACGGTGCGCGGGTTCTTGGTTTCCTCGGAAAGCTCACCGGCGGAATCGAATCCGACCATGACGTAGGCGGCCATCAGCCCGGAGACGAGAAATGCGGCCCAATACGGTCCCGGCGCAGCCTGATCGGTCTGCAGCACCACGCCGGGACCGCGCTCGGTGTGGGTGAAGAACAGCGCGATGATCGCGAGGACGCCGGCGATCTCGACGGTGACGCCGATCGAGTTGATCCGGGCCATCAGGTCGATGCCGATCACATTGATCGCCGTGGTGATCACCAGCAGGATGCTGCCGAGCAGCACCGCGTTGGTGGCACCCGAGGACGAGGTGAGTGCGGTGTCTTCTCCGACGAGCTGGAATCCGCTCCAGATCGAGGGCAGCACCACCTGCAGCGCGATCGCCGCCGCGGCGGCGGTGACGATCTGCGCGATGACCATCATCCAGCCCGCGAACCAGCCGACGACTTCACCGCCCAGTCGGCGCGACCACTGATAGATGCAGCCGGAGATGGGGTAGCGCGCGGCGAGTTCCGCGAAATTGAGGGCGACGAGCAACTGCCCGGCGAACACGATCGGCCAGGTCCAGAAGAACCCGGCGCCGCCGAACGAGTAGCCGAGGCCGAAGAACTGGAAGATCGTCGTGAGGATCGAGACGAAGGAGAAACCGGCCGCGAACGAGGCGTAGCGGCCGAGCCTGCGGTGTAGCACCGGCTGATAGCCGAAACAGGCGAGGTCGGCACTGTCGGCGCTGAAGTCCGGTGGTGCGGCGGGGGTGGGTGCGGGCGAATCGACTTTAGTGGCCATGGGAGGAGTCCTTCGGCGAGCGGCCAATACCTATCAGATGACAGTTTTGCGTTCGCGATCGCGCATTCGGTGTCCGATGTGTATCGCTTGCGGGAACCCCGGTAACTTCTGCGTTGCCCAGATTTCTCTCGAGTGACAGAAACCTCTCCAGCCCGGTCCGGACGGCCGAGGTGAACCCCACTGCGCCGAATCCGGCCCCCGAACGCGATGCCAGAATGAGCGGGTGGCGAACCTCGGGCCCGGCCGTCCCCGTCTCGATCAGCGACCTCGTCGCGGTCGGACGCCGCGCGCCGAGATCCTCGACGCCGCCGGTGAACTGTTCACCACCAACGGCTACGCCAACACCTCCACCCGCGCGATCGCCGACGCGGTGGGGATCCGACAGGCGTCGCTCTATCACCACTTCGCGGCCAAGGACGACATCCTCGACGCGCTGCTCGCCGAAACCATCGCCGCGCCTTCAGAACTCGCCGAACGGCTGCGCGTCGTGCCGGATCCGGTGCCCGCGCGGTTGTATGCGCTCGCCTGGTTCGACGTGCGCCAGTTGTGCGCTGCTCGCTGGAATCTCGGTGCGCTGTACCTGCTTCCGGAGCTGCGCACCGCGCGCTTCGCCGCCTTCCGGCTGCAGCGTGACGAATTACGTGGGCACTACGAGACTTTGGCCGCAGCGGTGATCGCGGAGGCCGGTGGCGCCGGGATATCGGACGCCGAGACGCTGCCGTTCCGGCTCGTCGAGACGGTGATCAGCATCCGCTCCGACGAGGTCATTGCTCCGGCCTACGCGGAGCGTTCGATCCCCGATGCGGTGCTGCGTATGCTCGGCTGGCCCGGCGACCTGGACGACCTGCGTCGCGCTGCGGGTACGCTCCTGCAGCGGCTGCAGGCGGCCTGAGGTTCAGCCCTTGCCGCCGGACGCCTGGAACTCGAAGCCCCAGCCGTAGATTCGGGCGATCTCTCGGATGCCGCTACCCGGGCCCGCGGACGGCCGGATGAACGTGCCATCGCGCCGAACCACCAACTCGCCGTTGAGGTTCTCGATGTGAGCGAGGATCACGTCCCGGGAGTTGTCCATGCAGCCGGACATGGTCATCTCGATCGGGACCGAGTTGATCGGGTACAGCGTGGCGGTCGCCTGCACGCCGCGGAAATCGGGCGCGCCCTCGTAGATGGAGGCGAACACCAGGATGCGGCGGAATTGGGCGGTGAAATCGAGGTTGATGTCGAGGTTTTCGCCATTGGCGCCGCTGCCGGTCCGGTCATCCTGGTCGAGCCGGATGAACGGCGGCCGGTCCAGCGCACCGAACGAGCGGTCCAGGGCGCGCACGGAGCCGATCCGTCCGTCGGCCAGCTCCCAGAAGCAGCTGAGGTCGAGATCGAGAGTGCCGCCGCCGCGCTTCCTGCTGAACAGGCCGCCGCCACTCGGGGCGGCCGCGCTCGTCCAGTTCAGGTTCACCCGCATGGTGCCCGAAGTCGCGCCCTGCTTGGTCAGCGAGACCGAGGGCGATTCCTTGCTCAGCGAGATCTTGCTCAGGTTGACCGGTGCACCCGTCGGTTGCGGCGCCGCAGGCTGCGGCGAGTAGGGCTGCTGTGGCGGGTACGGCGGAGTCGGCGCGCCATACGGCTGCTGCGGTGGATAGGGCTGCTGCGGTGGATAGGGCGGTGGCGGGGTCGGCGCGCCGTACGGCTGTGGCGGCACCGGCACCGGCACCGGTGGCGGTGGCGGTGGCGCTAACTGGGGCGCGGGCGGTGTGAATTGGTGCGGCGGCGCGGGCGGCGGTGCGAACTGCTGCTGCGGTGCGGGCGGTGGCATTGGCGGTGGCGGTGTGAATTGCTGCGGCGCGGCGGGCGCCGGTGCGTCGTCGACCGAGATGCCGAAATCGGTTGCCAAACCGGCAAGCCCGGAGGCGTAGCCCTGACCGACCGCGCGGAACTTCCATGCGCCCTGGCGGCGATAGAGTTCGCCGAGTACGAACGCGGTCTCGGTGGTGGCGCCGACACTGTCGAAGCGGGCCACCTCGGCGCCGTTCGACGGGTCGAGCAGCCGCACGTAGAGGCCGTTGAACTGACCGAAGGTGCCGCCGTCCGAGGACGCGGCGATGACGATGGTGTCGATCTGCGGTTCGACCTGAGCCAGGTTCACCGACAAGGTGTCCAGCACGGTCGGGCCCTGCTGCTTACCTTCGTGCCGGACCGCGCCGGAGGAATGCGTCGGCTGGTTGTAGAAGACGAAGTCGTTGTCCGACCGGACCTTGCCCGACACCAGCAACAGGGCGGAGGCATCCGCATCGGGAACCCCGGGCCCTGATTGCCACCCCAGTTCGACGCGGACCGCGGACATCGGCACCGGAACGTTGGCGCCCTTCATCATCGACACAGTGGTCAACGTATCGGAAAGGGGCCGACCGCGTCATACCTGCCGCGTGGCGCCGCGCCGTCGGTGTCACGGCGGGGTGATCAGTGGGTCGGCGGCGCGATCTGCCAGTGCTGGTTGAGCCCGCCCGCGATCTCCGGAAGCACGGTCACCGGAACCCGCTTCCGGCGCAGCATCTCCCGGATCTCGGTGACCTGCTCACGCTTGCGCATGTCGTAGGCGCCCGAGACCGGTCGACATACCGGCGGAATGGACAGCAGCACCAACTCGCCATGCCGTTCGTCACCGCCGGACAGATCGAGCGCCAGCGACCAGCGCGCCCGCTCGTCGAGCGCGAAGCGCCCGGCCACCACCCGATCCCAGTCGATGCTGGATTCCCGCCACGGGGTGCGACAGTAGATCGCGCCGTCGGTGAGCACGACGGCGTCCCTGGCGAACAGCGCGACCAGGATGGCGATACCCGCGACGGGGCCGGCGAGCAGCCCGGTGAACACCCGGTTGAGGCCGAAACCCGTGATGATCGAGCCACAGACGAGCACGGTGACCGCGATACCGAGCACGCCGTACAGCACCGCTCGCTGGGTGGGAACCACGCCCGCGCGCACCATGGTCATCTCGCTTCCTGCCTACTGCGCAACCACCGTACCGGACCGCAGTGCGACCTCACGAGTCCAATGTGACCGCGGCCTCCGCGGTGTACACCAGGAACGTCAGGCTCTGCTGGAAGTACGTAATGGAACAGCAGGTCACCCGGAGTGGCGGGCCTGGTGGCGCGCGCCCTGGTAGCCGGGGAATTCGTGCAGCTCGGCGGGCCGCGGACCGGCGAAGAGCCGATCCCACGCCGCGGAGCCGATGGAAGTCACGCAGGTCAGTCCGGCGCCGGGTAACCGGAATCCCACCGAGCGGCGCAATCCGGCCAGGTCGGCGAGCAGGTCGCGCACCTTCTGCTCGCCACCCTCGTCGATGGTGGCGACGAGGAAGATCGCGGCCGGTGTGAGCGGTTCGAGGACCGGCTGCGGCTCACCCATGATCAACAGCCTAGGTGGCTCCGCCGCCCATAGCAGCGCAGCGATAGGCGCCTATTTGGCGACGGTCAGCAGGAACGCGACGTCGTCGACGGCCTTGACGCTGTGCCTGGCCTTGGGCACCACCAGCAAGTCACCGGCCGAGCCCTTCCATTCGTTGGTGCCGCTGATCAGCGTCAGCGTGCCGCTGAGCACAAGCAGGGTCGCCTCGCCCGCATTGTCGTGTTCGGCCAGGCTCTGACCCGCCGACAGGCCGACCACGGTCTGACGTAGCGAGTTGGCGTGACCGCCGTAGATGGTTTGCGAACTGCGCCCGCTCGTGGCGGTGGCGGCCAACTTGAGCTGTTGGCGAGCAACCGCAGTCAGCGATTTCTTTTCCATGGACCGCCTTTCACAGATCACATCACCCGGATCAGGGCTGGTGACACGGGCTTATCCTGGAGTATGCCCGACGGCCGCGCGCTGCGGGCCGTGTTCGGCGGCCCCGCCTGCATGCGGCGTGTTTGCCGCCACCGAGCCGACCGAACCGCGCGACTGCGACTGATCGATGCGGGAGTTTGCCGATTAGTCGGATTCTTTGCGGGTGTAGCGGCGAACCCGGTAGCGCAGGCCGGTGGTCGACTCCTGCCACGGCGTGGTGTCGACGTCCTGCCATTCGGGGCCGATGGTTGGTGCGTAGGCGTCGCCGTCCACGGTGGTGTCCACCTCGGTGACGAGCAGATCCGTGACGAAATCCATGGCGGCGCGGTAGATCTGGCCGCCGCCCGCGATCCACACGGTGTCGGGGCCGCTCATGGTTATGGCCTCGGACAGCGAGCCCGCGCGTTCGGCGCCTTCGGCGGTCCAGTCGGCCTGTCTGGTCACCACGATGTTGCGACGGCCGGTCAGCGGACGGAATCGGGGTGGCAGCGAATCCCAGGTGCGGCGGCCCATCACCACCGGATGGCCCATGGTGACGGCTTTGAAATTCGCCATATCCTCGGGCACGCGCCAAGGAATGGTGTTCTCGAATCCGATCACCCCGTCGAGGGTTTGCGCCCAGATCAGTCCGATGGTGCGGTCGTTCACACCGCCACCGGGGCCTTGATGGCCGGATGATGCTGGTAGTCGACCACTTCGACGTCCTCGTACGCGTAGTCGAACAGCGTCGGCGCCGGGCGCAGCCGCAGTGTGGGGAACGGGTACGGGTCGCGGGTCAGCTGTTCGGTGACCTGCTCGACATGGTTGTCGTAGATGTGGCAGTCGCCGCCGGTCCAGATGAAATCACCGGGCTGCAACTCGGTCTGCTGCGCCACCATGTGGGTGAGCAGCGCGTAGCCGGCGATATTGAACGGGACGCCGAGGAACAGGTCGGCGCTGCGCTGATACAGCTGGCAGGACAGCTTGCCATCGGCCACATAGAACTGGAAGAACGCGTGGCATGGGGCCAGCGCCATCTTGTCCAGCTCGGATACATTCCAGGCCGAAACGATCATGCGGCGCGAATCCGGGTTGGTGCGCAACGTCTGCAGCACCTCGGAGATCTGGTCGATGTGGGTGCCATCCGGGGTGGGCCAGGACCGCCACTGCACGCCGTAGAGCGGGCCGAGTTCGCCGTTGGCGTCGGCCCATTCGTCCCAGATGGAGACACCGTGCTCGTGCAGCCAGCGCACATTGGAATCGCCGCGCAGGAACCAGAGCAGCTCGTAGACGATCGACTTCAGATACACCTTTTTGGTGGTGATCAGCGGGAAGCCCGCCGAGAGGTCGTAGCGCAGCTGATGGCCGAAGATGCTGCGGGTGCCGGTTCCGGTGCGGTCCGCTTTCGCCGTCCCGGAGTCCAGGACCAGTCGGAGCAGGTCCTCGTATTGGGTATCGCGAGCATTGATGGCCACGCCTGGAAAGCTTACTGATCCCCGCGCCTGGCAAGCTCGGGCCATGCGCAAGCTCTACGTGATCGGCATCGGTGCCGGCGACCCGGACCAGGTGACGGTGCAGGCCATCAAGGCCATGCGGCAGGTCGAGGTGTTCTTCGTCATCGGCAAGGGCGCCGAGAAGCAGGAGCTCGTCGATGTGCGGACCGCCATCCTGACCGAGCACGTCGAGACCGCCTATCGGATCGTGGAGATCGCCGACCCGCCCCGCGACCGCACGCCGTCGGACTACCAGGGCGTCGTCGAGGACTGGCACGACCGCCGCTCCGGGCTGCTCGAAGATGCCTTCGCGCAGGTGGATGGCGTCGGCGGGATTCTGGTGTGGGGCGATCCGTCGCTCTACGACAGCACCCTGCGGATCATCGAGCGGGTGCTCGATCGCGGGGCGCAGGCCTTCGATTACGAGGTGATTCCCGGCGTCACCAGCGCACAGGCGCTGGCTGCCCGTCATCGAATAGTGTTGCACCGCATCGGCGAACCGGTGCACATCACCACCGGCAGGCGGTTGCGCGAGCAGGGCCTCGGACCCGGCTCCAACCTGGTGATGCTCGACGGAGATCGTGCCTTCACCGAGGTTCCCGGTGACGACGTGCGCATCTGGTGGGGCGCCTACCTCGGCATGCCCGACGAGACCCTCATCGAGGGTCCGCTGCGGGAGGTCGAGAAGGAAATCGTCCGCCGCCGTGGCGAACTGCGCGCCGAAAAGGGTTGGATCATGGACATTTACCTGCTTCGAGCGGGCGAATAGGTCGCAGCCTGCCTGCGGCCTTGACCTCGCCAGTACCGGCGCGGTTTCCAAGGCGTGGATGGCATCCAGCGCGCCGAGGCGTTCGGTGATGCGCGCGCGGCGTAGAGCTCTGCCGTCCGCGTGCTCGCAGCACGGTCGAGTGTCGGTGCGTCCAGGTAGCCTGGGATCCGTGCCTGAGCTACCTGAAGTGGAGGCGTTGGCGCAGTTCCTGCGGGAGCACGCGGTCGGCGCTGTGGTGGGGCGTGTCGATGTGGCGGCGCTGAGCGCGGTCAAGACGTTCGACCCGCCGGTGACGGCGCTGTCCGGGCGCGATGTGACCGGGGCGGACCGGTTCGGGAAGTTCCTCGGGTTGGACTGCGGCGGCCTGTGGTTGATCACGCACCTGTCCCGCGGCGGCTGGCTGCGCTGGATCGACGAGCCGAGCGCGACGCCGCCGAATCCCGGCAGGGGCCCGTTGGCGCTTCGCGTGCACTTCTTCACTACGGAAGGGGCAACACCGGCCTTCGATCTGACCGAGGCGGGCACCAAGAAGCGACTGGCCGTCTATATCGTCGAGGACCCCAAGCTGGTGCCCGGTATCGCCAGGCTCGGCCCCGACGCCCTCGTAGTCACCGAGGAACAGTTCGCCGAAATCCTGCATGGCACCTCGCAGCGCATCAAAACCGCGATCATCGACCAAACGCTGCTGGCCGGAATCGGCAACGCCTACTCCGACGAAATCCTGCACACCGCCCGCGTCTCGCCCTTCACCAATACCAAAACGATGTCGGCGGAAACCATTTCGGCGCTATACGCGGCCATGCGCGCGGAACTCACCGACGCGGTACAGCGATCCGTCGGCCAAGACGCCGCCCGCCTCAAGGGCGAAAAGCGTTCCGGCATGCAGGTACACGCCCGCACCGGCATGCCGTGTCCGGTCTGCGGCGACACCGTCCGCGAGGTCTCCTACGCCGAGCGCTCGTTCCAGTACTGCCCCACCTGCCAGACCGGGGGCAAGATACTGGCCGACCGCCGCATGTCCCGGCTGCTCAAGTAACGCGCTGCACCGCCGGAGGCATGCTCGATATGACCCACTCGGCCTCGGATGATCTACACGGCTGATTCCCAGCCGGCGTTCACTTTTGTGTGCCAGGTTTGGCGTACCTGTTGCCGGTTGAAAATGAGGTTTGATGAGGTTTGATAATGGTGTTGGCCGATGGTCGGCCGGTATCGGCGTGGGACTGACAGTCCTGATGCTTGGATGCGGGGTTGCGCACGCGGACACGGTGGTGCCGCTGCCCGACGGCCGGGAAGCACTGACGACGGCAACGGGTATTCCGGTGGACCTGACCCGGACCGGTGAGATCGCGGTCATCTCGCAGTCGCTCGCCGCCAACGGCATGTCACGCACGGCGCAACTGTCCGCAACCACGTACGCCACGACCCCGGGCGCGACCTCCGGCACCTTGGATACCGGTTACCTGATCGGCTGCCAGGTGGATCTCACTGGCGGGTTGTCGCTCGGCGGTGATATCTACGCGACGCCGGGCTCGGTGTCGCCGGAAATATACCCCAGCATCAACCTGAAGCCGGGCGGCGTCGCGGTGGTGAAGTTCGGCACCAAGAAGCTCGACCCGGCTGCGGGTGCCGTCGGCGTCGCCTACCGCAACCGCGGTATCCAGCTCAATGGGTGCGGCGGGTTCGCGCAGGCTCGCGCGTTCAGCGCCCTGACCGTGACCAACGACAAAGGTTCGGCCGAAGTGACCTTGTACGGCGACCCGTTCAGCGTCGGGTGAGCGGCGTGATGAGATCGAAAGAGAGGTACATCGCGATGCGCGATTCACTGTGCACTGCAATCGTGGCGTGCTCCTTCCTGCTCACCGCGCTGGTGGCGGCCGGTGCGGCACGAGCCGACACTCCAGTGACACTCCCCGATGGACACGACCAGTTCACCACTCGCGATGGGGTCGTCGCCTCCGTCGACCGCACCGGTGAGCAGGCCACGATCTCCGGGTCGATGGCCGCGAGTCCGCTCTCCCGCAACGCCTGGGTGTCCGGTGTGACGTCAGTACATATCGCGGTGCCGGCTGGGATCAGTGTCACCGGCGGTCGTATCGAGACCGGTTACCTCGTGGGTTGTCAGGTCGATCTGGGCAGTGGCACGCACGCGGAGGGTAGCGGCGATACGCAGGGCCAGTCGAAAACCGGCTCGCCTGCGGGGCCCGACAGCGGCGACGGCAACGGCGGCGGCGGCAACGGCGGCGGCGGCAACGGCGGCGGCGGCAACGGAGGTGGTGGCGGCGGCGGAGCTGGTGCCGGCGGCGGCGGCGGTGGTGGCGGCGGAGGCGGAGGTGGGGGACTGACAGTCGGCGGGTACGCCGGCGGAACCGCCGACAGTTCGGGGGTATCTCCCTTCGCCGATCCCTCCATGAGCCTTCAGTTGAAGCCGGGCAAGGTGGCCACCTCGAAGATCGAGGACTACACCTTCCAAGGCACGTCGGGCATCACACAGTATGTGAACCACACGCTGTCCGTCGACGGCTGCGCCGGCGCTGCCGAGGCTCGCGCATACACCACGGTCACGGTGCACGACAACGTCATGGACGACTCCGAAACCCTCTGGGGCCAACCTTTCAGCATCGGCTAGTGGCCGGGCAGCCGGTGGTGTGCCCGAAATAAGGTGCACGGCAAGCAGTGTCGCGATCGGCAGCCATCTAGGTCAGCGTCGGGACCCGGATGCCTTGCCAAGCAACGCGTTTGGCGCTGTCGGGATCGCTTTCCAAGCGGGTGATTTCGTCGATGATCAGTGTGCTGCGCCGGTCCTCGGTGTAGGCGGGCCAGGACGGGAGGGGCACGCCGGTGCGGGCGAAGGATAGCCAGTTGTCTTGGAATTGGCGGGTTACGGCGCGCAGGCCGCGACGCCCGCCCGCTGCCGTGAGGGCGCGGCCGAACGAGGAGTCGGCAGCGCCGAAGACGGGGATCAGGTCGGTGGCGTGGGTGGCGCCGACTCCGGCGAGATGGAATGCGCGCGGGGCGAAGTCGTAGCGGTAGGCGTAGGTGGGGGCGTTGCGGCTGTGGCCCTCCATGGCCGTGACCGAGGGGCGCCAGAAGACGTAGTCGCCGCCCGCGCGCACCGCGACTTTCGGCTGAGGATAGCCGGGATATGCGGCGATGACCCGGGATTCGAGGTCGTCGCCCGCGCGGGAGAGCAGCTTGTGCAGCCGGTCGGGGGTGGTCGGCAGTTCGTCGCCGAATTTCGCGAACAGGGTGCCCTCGTCGCGATTGGTGCCGATGATCAGCGGCACCCGGTGTGCAGTGCCCGCGGTGATCGCATCGATCGGGGCCTGTGGCAGGTAGGTGCCGTCGACGATCGGCGCGATGGGGAACAGTCCCCGATTTTCGCGCAGTATTCGGCCGCTGGTCTTGCCGACCGCGCGACGAAGGTCGTTCGCACTCGCCGTGATCAGTGCCTTGGCCGCGGTGTCCGGACTTGCGCCGAGGGCATCGACGCAGTGCCGGGCGAAGGCGCGGGCGTCGTCCGCGTTCATCCCCCAGTCCGCGGGCGGGCTCTGCGCGATCCCACGGTGGAACAACCCCTCGGCCGCGGGCGTGGCCAGCAACGAGAGCACCGCGTGCGCGCCCGCCGATTCACCGAAGATGGTGACATTGCCGGGATCACCGCCGAAGGCGTCGATATTGCGCCGCACCCATTCCAGCGCGGCGACCTGATCGCGCAGCCCGAGGTTGGCGTCGAAAGGACGCTCGGGCGTAGCGAATTCACCGAAGTCGACATATCCGAACGCGCCCAGTCGGTAATTCAGCGACACCACGACGACATCGCCGCGCACCGCCAGCCGCGCACCGGAATACAGGCTCAGCGCCGTGGTGCCGCTCAGGTATCCGCCGCCGTGGATGAACACCATTACCGGGCGCGGTGTCGCGGAGCGCTCGATCGGCGCGACGACATTCAGTGTCAGCGAGTCTTCACTGGTCGGGTGGTAGCGGCGCGGCCCGATCCGTGCACCGGAGCGATGTTGCATGGCGGCGGGCCCGAAGGTGGTGGCCTCACGAACACCGGTCCACGGCCGCACCGGTTGCGGGGCCCGAAATCGCAGGTCCCCCACCGGCGGTGCCGCGTAGGGAATGGATCGCCAGCGTGCGACGCGGCGGCCGCGGCGGCCGCGAACCACTCCGTCCGCGGTCGTGATGTCTGTCGTTGCCACCATCCTTCCGATGGTAACTACGTGCGGCGTGCTTCCAACAGACGTAGCCAGAGTTCACTCACCGTCGGGTACGCCGGCACTGCGTGCCACAGCGTTGCCAGCGGTACCTTGCCGACCACCGCGATGGTCGCCGCGTGGATGAGCTCGCCGACCTCGGGGCCGACGAATGTCGTGCCGAGGATCGTGTCGGCGGCGATATCGATCACCAGTTTCGCGCGCCCGGAATAGTCGTCGCGCGCCAAAGACGATCCGGCAACGGCGATATCGATCTCCACCGTTTCCACGTCGTATCCGGCTTTGCGTGCCGCCGCCTCGGTGAGCCCGACCGAGGCGACCTCCGGCGCGGTGAACACCACCTGCGGGACCTGCTCGTGATCGGCGGTCGCGGCGAAGCGCGCCACCGATAGCGCACGCCCTTCCGCCCGTGCGGCGATCACGTCCCCGCACACCCTGGCCTGGTATTTGCCCATGTGCGTCAGCGCAACACGCCCGTTCACATCACCCACCGCGTAGAGCCAGTCACCATCGATGCCGCGCGCGGTCAACTGGTCATCTACATCGACGGAACCATCGGGCAGTCCGACAGTTCCCAAACCGAGATCCCGCGTTGCCGGTCCGCGCCCGGCGGCCACGATGATCTCGTCGGCCTCGAATCGCGCATCGTCCGGATCGACCAGGTCGCCGCTCAGGTGGATGGTCACCGGCCCGCCGTGGATCCGCCCCTCGCCGGTGTCCTTCGCGTCGGCGCGCTGCACCCGCGCGGGTGCGGTGCGGAAGCGGACCCGAACGCCCGCATCGGCGAGTCCGGCCGCCACCCGCTCTCGCGCGAACGGTTCCGCGTTGCCGAGCAGCGAATCGCCGCGAACCAAGAGCGTGACTTCCTCGGCGCCGAGCGCGGCAAGCCAGGTGGCGGCCTCACAGGCGACCACGCCGCCGCCGACGATCACCACCCGCCGAGGGACCTCGTGCAGGTTGGTGGCATCCCGCGAGGTCCACGGCAGCGCGTCGCGCAGGCCGGGGATATTCGGGACATTGGCCTTGGTTCCGGTCGCAAGCACCACCGCGTGCCTGGCGCGCAGCAGCTGACCGTCGACCTCGACCAGTCGCGTGCCCGCGAGCCGGCCGATACCGCGGATCACATCGATCCGGTTGTCGTTGGCCCACTGCACCTGCGAGCTGTCGTCGTTGTAGTGGGTGAAGCTGTCGCGTCTGCTCAGCACCGCGTCGACATCGAGTCCGCTCGCGGTGACCCCGGCCATCGCCTGCGCGCCGGAGAGGATGTGTGCGGGCCGCAGCAGTGCCTTGCTCGGCATGCATGCCCAGTACGAACATTCGCCGCCGACCAGTTCGCGCTCCACGATCGCCGCGGTACGCTCGCTACCCGCGATGGCGTAGGCGGCCGCGTTTTCCCCGGCCGGCCCACCACCGATCACGATGACGTCGTACTCGGTGGCATCCAGCACCGAGGTCACTGCAGATAGCCCTCGACCTGACGGGCCGAGCTGACCTGTGCGTCCTCCGGCGCGCTGCCCTGATCGATCCGCGCCCGCCGCTGCCGCAGCAGGTCCCAGCACTGATCGAGCATCACTTCGAGTTCGGCGAGCTGCTGTCGCTCGGTCACCGGATCGACCTCACCGGCCGTCGCCTTGGACCGCAGATCGTGCTCGCGGTCGACCAGATTCTTGATGCGCGCCAGGATGTCCTGTTCGGTCATGGTGACCATGCTACGACCGGGCCAGGCAATCTCCGGCGACGGGAACAGCGGCGGCCAGATCCGACCAGCCGAGCGCGGTATACCCGAGCGCGACGCCGAAGGAGCGCGCAACCCCGATGTGGTGACGGGCGAGCCCGTCGAGCGCCACGCCACGCGCCCGGCCCGCGGCGACCGCCCGTTGCTCCGCCTCGGCCGATGCCAGCGGCACCACGACGTGCGATCCGGCGTCGTCGCCGACCACGTCCAGTCCGCGACGGCGAAGTTCGTCGACGACCAGCGCGCGCCGCGGTGGCAGTGCGCGGCGCAACCGGCGCAAGTGTCGTGCCAGGTCCCCGTGCTTGGCGAACTCGACGAACACCTGTTGCCCCGCCGGGCTCGGTCCGGTTCCGGTCCGCTCCCGGTAGGCGAGCACCACATCGGCGATCTCGGGCGCCGCGACCAGCCAGCCGACGCCCAGACTCGACGACAAGATCTTGCTTGTCGTGCCCAAATGCACGACGACGTCCGGCGACATCGCGGCCAGCAGCGGCAAAGGCGCTGTGTCATAGCGCAATTCGCCGTCGTAGTCATCCTCGATGATGGGTACCCCCGCCCGCCGCGCGAATTCGACGAGCTGAACCCGCCGGGCCGCGGGCATGCGCGCACCGATCGGAAACTGGTGTGCCGGTGTGCAATACACGGCCTTGATGCCGGGCGGCAGCCGATCGACGCGTAGTCCTTCGGCATCCACCGGTACTGGCAGCACCTGGACCCCGGCGGCGAGGAAGGCGCCCGCCGCGCGTTGATAGCCGGGATCTTCCATCGCGACAGCGTCACCGGGGCGCAGCAGGGCGGCCGCGAGTTCGCCTACAGCAGAGCTGGTTCCGGCGGTAGCGAGCACCACGGTGTTGCTGCTCGCTCCGAGCCCGCGATGCCGCAGCAGGTGTTCGGCGATGGCCGAGCGGAATTCCGGTTCGCCGCCGCGTTCCTTGCGCACGATCGGGGCGGTGTCGGCGGCGGCCCGCCAGGCCCGGCGCCAGGCGGGCTGGTCGATGGCCTCGATGCAGGGCGCGCCGGGGCCGAGGTCGAGTAGTTCCGGGTGGTCGGTCGAGCCGGGGAGGGCGCTCGGCCGGGTGCGGGTCGCGGCGGGCGTGGTGGTCAGGTAGGTGCCGGATCCGCGCTTGCCCGCGATCCAGCCCTCGGCATGCAGCTGGTCATAGGCCGCGGCGATGACCGTGCGGCTCACGCCGAGCCGCTGGGCGAGGGACCGGGACGACGGGAGGCGATCGTCCGCGCGCAGCATGCCCGTACTCGCCGCGGCTCGCAGACCCTCGGCGACCTGCACCGACAGCGGCTGTGCCGCGTCGCGGTCGAGCACGAGCGGGAGTTCGTCGGGCACCGGTGGCCTCCAGAATTGGACTGTACGAATTTCCGTGAATTGGCTATTTCAGAATGCCACTTCTGACCTCAGGCTAGTGATATGACCAAGTCGACCAGTTCTCGGCCCCCACTATCGCCGACCCCGCGCAGCACGCCGACCCGATTGAAGGACCGCGCCAGGACCGACCGGGCCGACCTGGACGCGGTGCTCGACGCCGGACTGGTCTGCCACCTCGGTGTCGTGCTCGACGGCACCCCGGTGGTGATCCCCACCGTGTACGGGCGCGACGGCGACACGCTGTATCTGCACGGCTCCACCGGCGCGGGCAATTTGCGTGCGGCGCTGGAGGGAGATGTCTGCATTGCCGTGACCCTGGTCGACGGCATCGTCTACGCCCGCTCGGCCATGCACTTCTCGATGAACTACCGGTCCGCAGTGGTGCGCGGCCGTGCGGTCGAAGTGACCGACGCCGAAGAGCGGCTGCACGCGCTGCGGGTGGTCGTCGAGCACTCCGCGCCGGGCGCCTGGGATCGGGTGCGCCGGCCGAGCAAGAAGGAACTGGCCGCCACGAAGGTGCTTGCGCTCGACCTCACCGAGGCGTCGGTGAAGGTCAGGGCCGCTGGTCCGAGTGACGATCCGGAGGATGTAGAGACCGGCGGCGTATGGGCGGGCGTGCTGCCGGTGCGTCAGGTGTGGGACGCGCCGGAGTCGTCGACGGATCTGGAGCCGGGCATCCTGGTGCCGCGGGACGTGCTCGACAGGTTGGATGTCGCGGTCGTCACGCCCTGACCGGAGACCGATGCGTAGTCGCGCGGATTCCGGGCAATGCCAACTTGCCCGGCCCGGTCCTGCCCGCTCCTGGCTGCGCACCCTGCTGGCACCGCTGGGGGATCAGCCGCATCTCCTGGACGCCTTACGCGCCCTCGTCGCGCACGATTACAACCGCCAACAGGCCGCCGCAGCCCTTGTCGTACACCGCAATACGCTCAACTACCGCCTCAACCGCATCGCCACCGTCACCGGCTACGACCCTGGTCGCCCGGAGCACGCCCAACTCTTCGCCGCCGCATTGACAGCCCATGATCTCGGCGCGGTGGATTGAGCGGCAGCGTCGGGTAGCCGCCTACATCTGCTTCGACCTGCGCTCCGACCTCGGCTGCCGTGGAACGAATTGGCGAGTCGGATAGCGCAATCGCCGATTACCACATGGTGAGCGGCAGCTGCAGGCTCGCGGTCGTCTTGCGGGCGAGGTCCCGGAGCGCGGTCGGTGAATTGATCCGGGCGGGGTCCAGGCTCACCACGGATAGGACGTAATCGTCGGCGATGCGACACAGATAGCCGGACAGGCGGGTACGCGGCAGCGTGTCAACGGCGAGGCCGGGATGTATTGCGCGAGCGGCGACGCCGGTGCAGCGATGCGGGCCGAGCGTGCGTAGCGACGAGGGGAGGGTTCCGATGTTGGAGCACAGGATGTCTCGCTCGCCTGCGCCCTTGGACAGGGCGTAGGCCCAGCGGTCTGGGACTACCTGGAGCAGTTCCTCGGGCATCCCGCCCGGGCTGGACAGGCGGCGCTCGTAGGCGATTCGGGACTTCTCGCGAATCGTTGCCGGGGTATCGGCGCGGACGATGACGATCTCGGTCATCGCGAGATCGTTGTCGACCCGGGGTTCGTCGCGGGTATCGACCGGGAGGCCGGCCTCGATCGTCTCGTCGGGGAAACCACTGGCCCACAGCATGTTCGCGATCACCGAGATGAACAGACTATTCGCGGTCCCGCCCTGTGCCGCAGCCGCTCGGTCCCAGTCGGTCACCGCGAATTGCAGAATCGCACTGTGTACCGGTGAGCTGCCGGGGCGGGTGCGGTCACCGCGTGGCGCGGTCGGATCGGGTCGTTCCGGAACGCCGTGGCGTAGGGCGCGGGCGGTGCCGCCCAACACGATCGACCACTGACGCCGGGCATCGGCCCAATCTGATTCCAGCGCAGCCGAGTTCGGGGGCATCGAGGCGTCGTCGGTGGGTACCCGGGTGGCGGTCGACGCGGCCCGGTTGAGGGCGTCGTCGACCGCGACCGCGAGTGCGCGTCCGTCGGCGAGGGCGTGCGAACAGGTCAGGCAGACAACCGATCCGCCGTCGTCCAAGGATGCGGCCGACAGCCGCCAACCGGGTTCGAACTCCGGATCCAGTTGTGCGCCTTTGCTATCGGCCCAGTCGAGCAGAGTGTCGACCGGGATCGGCTGATCGGCGAAGTCGAGTGGATGGGCCCTGACGTTGCGCCGCCATGAACGGCGGGCGCCGGGCACGCGCGCGCGAACCACTCTGCGCCCCAATGGCCCGGTGCGTAGGCCGGTATGGACCTGTTGCAGCAGTGCGGGATCGATGCGGTCGGCGGTCCGCCACAGCCCCTGCAGTGCGATCGGCGTGCCGAGGCCGCGGTGGGTGCGCAGGAAGATCTCGTCGACGACGCTGAGTCGATTCGTGGCGCCGAGTCGACTCATCGGTTTCAGCTGCGAGCGCCGTGCCGGCCCGCGCCCGCGGCGAAGCGCTGGGCGCCCTCGAGGGCGCCGTCGGCGAGTGCGGCCATGCCGTGCCGAAACTCGTTGCGCATGGCCGCTTCCTCGTCGAGTCCGTCCTGCTCCAGCATCGACAGCCGGTCCGAGCGCAGGCAGGTCTGCGGCAGCACGGCCAGTTGGGCGGCGACCTCCTCGGCGACCCGGCGGGCGTCACCGGTCGGCACCACCCGGGTGACCAGGCCCATCTGCAGCGCCTCGGGTGCGCTGACGGCGCGGCCGGTGAGCACCAAGTCCATCGCGCGACCGGTCCCGATGATGCGCGGCAGCCGCACCGTGCCGCCGTCGATGAGAGGCACGCCCCAACGGCGACAGAACACGCCGAAGGTGCTGTCCTGCTCGGCAATTCGCAGATCGCACCACAGCGCCAGCTCGAGTCCGCCCGCCACCGCGTAGCCGGAGACCGCGGCGATCACGGGCTTGGACAGCTTCATTCGGGTAGGACCCATCGGGCCGTCCCCGTCGTCGGCGGCACGGTTGGAGGTCTCGGTGCCGAGTGCTTTGAGGTCCGCGCCCGCGCAGAAGGTGCCGCCCTCTCCCCACAGCACTGCGACCGACGCGTCGGGATCGGCCTCGAAGGCACGGAAAGCATCGGCAAGCGCGGCGGCCGTCGGTCCGTCGACCGCATTGCGGGCCGCGGGGCGATGCAGGATGACGGTAGTCACGGGTCCGGCATGTTCGACACGGACGGTTAGCTCGCTCACGCCTCGACCATACGACGTTAGACGCCTTGTGGGAAGAAGTGAATCCATGATTCACTTCTTGCGTGGTGTACCGCAGAACCCCCGCCGTGCAGGCCCGCCTCGATGCGCAGGCCGCGCTGATCGTGCAGGCCGCGACGAAGGTCCTCTCCAGGGAGGGCTTCGCCGGGCTGTCCATGGCGGCTGTCGCGGCTGAGGCCGATGTGGCCACCGGAACGGTCTACAAGCACTTCGCGAGCAAGTCCGAACTGGTGAGCGCGGTCTTCCGGAAGGTCGTCGCCCGCGAGGTCACCGCGGTTACCGCGGCCGCCGTGGAACCGGCCTCGCCCGATTCCGGTGCGTCGGCGGTCGAGCGCGTCACCGCCGCTGTGGAAACCTTCGCTGGACGCGCGCTGAAGAACCCCAAGCTCGCCTATGTGCTGCTCGTCGAACCCGTCGACGCGGCGGTCGACACCGAGCGCCTGCACTTCCGGCGCGCCTTCGCCGAAGCCTTCGAAACGGCGATCGTGGAGGGCGTGTCGCGCGGCGAGCTGCCCGCACAGGACGCACGAACCAGTGCCGCCGCCCTCGTCGGCGCGATCGGCGAGGTGCTGGTCGGTCCACTGGCCGAGGCGCCGCACGGCGAATCCGTTGTCCCCGAACTCGTTGCCTTCGCGATGCGCGCGCTCGGCGTGCGCGATGATCAGAGCGCCTCGGGCGCTCGATAGAAATAGGAGTTGTCCGATGCCGACGCATGAAGTCTTCAATCAGGTTCCGAACATCGTGCCGTTCGATGTCTCGCAGAACCCGGCGCTGCTGGAGGGTCTGCACCGCGAGGGCGCGGGCTGGGCCGAGCCGGAGGTGCGTGAGCTCGGTGCGCTCGCAGGCGGACCCGCGGCCCAGGAGTGGGGTCGGCTCGCCAACGAATACCCGCCGGTGCTGCGCACCCACGACCGCTACGGTAATCGCATCGACGAGGTCGAATTCCATCCGCACTGGCACGACCTGATGAATGTCGCTGTCTCCCATGGTCTGCACGGCTCGCCCTGGCTCGACGACCGGCCCGGCGCGCACACCGCCCGAGCCGCCAAGTTCTACACCTGGGGTGTCGCTGACGCCGGGCACATGTGCCCGATCTCGATGACCTACGCGGTGGTGCCCGCGCTGCGCCACAACAAGGAGCTCGCGGCGAAATATGAACCGCTGCTCGGCTCCCGGACCTACGACTTCGGCCTGCGTGAGCCATCGTCCAAGGCCGGTCTCATCGCGGGCATGTCTATGACCGAAAAGCAGGGCGGCTCCGACGTCCGGGCCAACACCACCACCGCGACACCGCAACCCGACGGCAGCTACCGGATCGTCGGGCACAAGTGGTTCACCTCCGCGCCCATGTCGGACCTGTTCCTCACCCTGGCGCAGGCGCCCGGCGGTCTGTCCTGTTTCCTCCTGCCCCGGGTGCTGCCGGACGACACCCGCAATCCCATTCGGATCCAACGACTCAAGGACAAGCTCGGCAACAAGTCCAACGCGTCCTCGGAGGTCGAATACGAGAACGCCACCGGCTGGCTGGTCGGCGCGGAGGGCGCCGGGGTCAAGACCATCATCGAGATGGTCAATATGACCCGTCTGGACTGCGTGATCGGCTCCTCCACCGGCATGCGCGTCGGCGCGGTCTACGCCGTGCACCACGCGCGGCACCGGGAAGCCTTCGGCAAGAAGCTGATCGATCAACCCGCGATGGCAAATGTGCTGGCGGACTTGGTGATCGAATCCGACGCCGCCACCACCGTGATGATGCGCCTGGCCGGCGCCACCGACCGGGCGAGCCAGGACCCGGCCGAGGCGGCGCTGCGCCGAATTGCCTTGGCGGTCACCAAGTACTGGGTGTGCAAGCGCGCACCGTCGCATGCGGCCGAGGCGCTGGAATGCTTCGGCGGCAATGGCTATGCCGAGGAGTCCGGGATGCCGCGGCTGTACCGCGAGGCGCCGCTGATGTCCATCTGGGAAGGCTCCGGCAACGTCGCGGCGCTGGATGCCCTGCGCGCCATGGGTCGTCAGCCCGAGACCGTGGAGGCGTACTTCAACGAGGTGTCGCTGGCGAAGGGGGCGAACCCGCGCCTGGACGACGCGATCGCCCGGGTCGGCAAGGAACTGTCCGACCTGAGCGACATCGAATACCGCGCGCGGCGCGTCGTCGAGCTGATGGCACTCGTGCTGCAGGGTGCGCAGTTGGTCCGGCACGGCCACCCGGCCGTCGCCGACGCCTACTGCGCCACCCGGCTCGGCGACGACTGGGGCATCGCATTCGGCACCTTGCCTGTCGGGGTGGACACCGGCGCCATCGTCGAGCGCGCATTCGTCTGATGCGGCTGGTCGCTCGGGTGGGCCGAGCAGGTGTGCGCCGTCGAGCGCGCGTTTGTCTGTTCCCGGCCGGTCATTCAGGCCGGCCGGTCCAGCGCTCGTTCGACCAGCGCGGTATCGCAGTGCCCGACCACTTCCTTCAGCATCGCCAGCGCAGGCCCGATCGAGCGGGTCCTGACGAAGTCAGCCGTCAGGACAGACTGTCGAGCGACTCGAGATCCACGACCGCATGCGACATTCGCTCGATATTCGCCCGCGATACCGCCTCGGGCTGCATGTCCGGCTCCAGCACGCCGACACCGAGTGTCAACAACCAGAAGAACAGTCCGTGGAACAACTGCTGCCGATATCCGAGCCACAACTCGTCCTGTGACAGTGCCGGGCCGCCCGACTTGGTCAGCTGATCGGCATAGATCTGCAGCAGGTCTTTCTCCCACGCCCGGCGATCCTCGACGGTGAGTGCCGAGGCCAGCGCGTAGGCGACATCGAGACCCCAGTGGCCTTTGGTTATGCACTGCCAGTCGTACAGGCCCATCCGCCCGTCGCCGTTGATGTACCAGTTACGTGAGTGCACGTCCGAATGCAGCAGCGTGGCTGGACCGCTGTTGTGCAACTCGAGTGAGCGGAGAAACGCAGGCCACAGTTCGTTTCGCCGCGCGAGAAATTCCGGAGGACTGACATCGGCGGCACGGTCGACGCCCACCACGCTGCGGGTGCGAAAGCGAATCAGCCGATTCACGTCCAGCTGCCACGTTTCGGCGTCTTTGATAATCCTGAGGTCGGTAGCGAATCGTGGGCTCTGCCAGAACGTTCCGTGCACCGTGCCGAGCAGCCGGACAATATCCTCCGCCTGCGCACGGTCGATATACACCGTGGTCGGATCTCCGAACGTGCACCCGCGGGTTTTCGATACATCCTCGAGCAGGAACATAGACCTGCCGGACCGGTTATCGAAACTGGCGAAATGCCCTAGCGGCGCCTCGATGTCCAAGTCGGGGCGGATCACGTTGTAGAACAACGTCTCCACAGCGTTCGCCTCGGTCGGAGTGGTGACCAGGCGAGACAGAAAAGTCGGTGTGGACTTCGTGAACACATCGACAGGGAGTCCGGCGGCGGATCCGGCGGCGTTGTAGTGGATCGTCACGGCGCGACGGCTGGTCGAGCCATCACTTCTGCTGCCCAGCGTGAAACTCGATACTTCAGCGCCCGGCACATCACGGCACAATGCTTGGGTGAGCCACTCGGCGGTGAAAAACTCGGGCGATCGGGGAACCTCCGTCAACGCGGTCGGCCGAGTCGGCCGCAGTCGCTCCCCGATCGCATGCGTCGCGATTCGTCCGGCTATCCCTAGCACACGGGTCTTGGTCAACTTACTCATGGATTGTTCTCCTAGCTCCTTCAGGCGTGATCGGCCGTCGCGAGAGCCATCAGATGCTCCAGCAGACGGACCAGGACGAGCTTGGCCGAATCCCGGTTTCGGGCATCGCACAGCTGTACCGGGACATGAGGGGCGATATCCAGGGCAGCGCGGACCTCGTCTTCGTCGTAGATGTCTGCCCCGTCGAAGCAGTTCACCGCGACGATGAAGGGGATGTCACGAGACTCGAAGAAATCCACTGCGGCGAAGCTGTCCCGCTTCCACCGTGTGTCTGCCAGTACAACCGCGCCGAGCACGCCGGCCGACAACTCTTGCCACATGAACCAGAACCGGTCCTGCCCCAGCGTGCCGCTCGTCGCACAACCGGCCGGGCCTGGAGAATCAATGTTGTTCCTCGATCCGCTTTGTTACTACTTGTTCACGATCGCCCGCTGTCGGGCCCAGATGACCCTCGGCGGACCAGGTGCCTCGCCGCGCCGGGCCGACGGTCGTCCCTGTGCTGGTGGTGGATTGCCACGGTTGTCTTCTCGGCGTTCGGCACTGATGGTTCGCAGACTGTTCGAAGAGCGGTGGCCAAAGGGTAACGGAGCCTCACCTTTTGGAAGTTGAGACCGCCTCAAAATACTGAGAGTGATGGACGGTAGTCAAGAAAGCTGTTGGTAGTCATTGTGATGTAAACATTCATCCGGGTTCCGCGTAATTCCCTGGCGCTAGAGCGCGCCACGGCGTCCTCGCCGAGTGCGGCCACAAGCCAGCGCCGGGCCGCGGTCGCGTTGGTAAGCGTCTCCAGCATCATCGAACTCATGGCGCTGATTCTCCAGGGCGCCCAACTGGTCCGCCACGGCCATCCCGCGGTCGCGGACGCCTTCTGCGCCACCCGATTGGGCGAGGACTGGGGCATCGCATTCGGCACCCTGCCCTCCGGCGTGGACACCACGGCCATCATCGAACGCGCCTTCGTCTGATCGTCACTGTCTGATAGTCACCGGACCGGCTGGTCGAGCACGCGCTCGACCAGCGCGGTATCGCAATATTCGACGACCTCGGCAAGCTGGCCGTCGGCGATACGGAAGATGAAGCAGTAGATCTGGTTGTATGCCTCGCCGCGCGTGGTCGTGGCGTGGGCGCGGGCCTGGACGATCACGCGGTCGTCGGTGGCGTGGATAGCGTCGGCGGTGCTGCGGTAGTCGGTGAACTGCGCCATCAGCGGGCGCAACAATCCTTTCAGGACAACATCTTTCGGTCCCCAGCTACCGGCCCACGACCAGTTCCCTGGGAACACCCACCGGAAGTCGTCGGCCATCGCCTCGCTCATCGCACGCGTATTGCCCTGCGCCATCTGGTCGAAGATGTCCTCGACCAATTTCTTGTTCGCTGCCGCACTCATACCGACGACGCTAGGGCCGCCACACCTATGCGACAAGCGATGGTCTCGCATATTTGGTATGACTACTTCGCATGGGTGACTTCACGATCGTCGGGCTGCGAGTGGTCCGCGAGGCGGCGATGTCCGGTTCCTTCTCGACCGCCGCCGAAAACCTCGGCTACACGCAGTCGGCGGTGTCCCGGCAGATCGCCCTGATGGAACAGGCCGCCGGGCGGGCGCTGTTCGAGCGGCACGCCCGCGGCGTGCGGCCGACCGCGGCGGGCCGGATCGTCGTTCGGCATGCCGATGCGGTGCTCGGTGAACTTGGCACCGCCCGCCACGACCTCGACACCCTCGCCGCCCGGCCACCCGCGCTGCTGCGTGTCGGAGCGTTTTCCACCGCGATGGCGGTGCTGGTCCCTCGGGCCATCGCGGTGCTGGACGACCGGCAGCCACACGTGCGGGTATCACTGCGGGAGGGAACCAGCCCGCGGCTGGTCACCGCCGTTGCGCGCGGTCGACTGGACATGGCGGTGGTGACCGAGACCGGAAAACTGCCAGCGGATGTCGGTTTCGAGCCGCTGCTGGACGATCCGCTGCTCATTGCGGTCGCGCCCGGCCACGCCCTCGCGGATCGGGTGAGCGTCGCGCCCGCGATGCTGCGCAACGAGCGCTGGATCGCGGGCAGCGCCGAGGCGAGCAGCACACTGCTCGGTGCGTGGACCGACGCCGGCTGGGATCCGGATATCGCGTTCGTCGCCCGCGACTGGTTCGCCAAACTGGGTCTGGTCGCGGCAGGCATGGGCAGCACCGTCGTCCCCGGAATCGCCGCGCCCCTGCTCCCGGCGAGCCTCTCCCTGGTCCGCATCGACCATCCTGCCGCGGTCCGTGCGACGTCGGTCATCTATCGCCGCGGCGACAATACGGATCGGCTGCGGCAGACGTTCACCGAAGCGCTGCACGACGGCGCCGTCGAATTGTCCGCGCAGGTTCGGCAGCGGCTTCGAAAGCGATAATGCCACGGCCGCACCCGGTCTGAGTAAGGTTGCTCCGATGACCGGCGTACCTGTCGAAATGCCGTTGAGCGCGCTTGTCGAGCGGGTGCTGACACGGGCCGCCGCGGGTACCGGCCGGTATGTGCTCGGCATCGCTGGTCCACCCGCCGCCGGCAAGTCCATGCTGTCGGTCGGGGTCCGTGACGTGTTGAACGCGTACGCCGGGACGTCGATCGCCGAGATCGCCCCGATGGACGGCTTCCACCTACCCAACGCGGTGCTGCGGGCCTCGGGAAAGCTTGCGCGCAAAGGGGAACCGGACACCTTCGATGTCGCCGGATACCTCGAAACGCTGCGCCGCCTGCAGGGCACGCCGATAGGCGAGCCGGTGCCCTGGCCCACCTTCGACCGCGCCATCGAGGAACCGACCCCCGGCGGCGTGGTCTTCGATCGGCACACCATCGCGATCACCGAGGGCAACTACCTCCTGCTCGACGATCTGGAATCGGGTCCGTGGTCCGGTGTTCGGAAGCTGCTCGACGACAGCTGGTACCTGGACGCCGACCGGAATGTCATCGAGAAACGGTTGATACGGCGACATATTCACGGCGGCAGAACCGTTGCCGCCGCGAAGGCCAAGACACACCTGAGCGATCTACCGAACGCCGACCTCATCGTCGGCACCAAGACCCGCGCCGACCTCGTCCTCCAGGTCCGCGATGGACGTTATTGCGCTATGTCCGCGTGAGCTCGTCCGGGCTGCCGTCAGACCGACCGTGACATGTCATGCCGTCGTGATCGGTGACATGATCGCGCGGCGAGCGTTCGAATCGAAGTACCTGGGAGCGGCATCATGTGGGAGTACGAGCACAGTGTGGTGACTTCGGTCGCGCCGGAAGCGCTGTGGCATCGCTGGTCGGATATGGCCGCCTGGCCCGAATGGAACGACGGCATCGAGAAGATGCAGATCGATGGCCCGTTCGAGGTCGGCACCACCTTCACGATGACCCCGCCGGACGGCGACGCGGTTCGGATGCGGCTGGTGGAGATCGTGGCGGGGGAGTCGTTCGTCGACGAAATGGACGGTGGCGACTTCCGGGTCGTCACCGTGCACCGGCTCGAGCCCGCGGACGACGGGCGCACGCGGGTGGTCTACCGGACCGAGATCGTCGGCCCAGCCGCCGATCAGGTCGGTCCCGAATTCGGCCCGCAGATCACCGCCGACTTCCCCGAAGTGGTTGCGGCGCTGATCGAAACGGCCGCGGGCTGACCAGTGTCCGTCAACGGTTGGCGCGATACCAGCGGATCAGTGCGTCGGTGGAGGAATCCGCCTGGGGCTCGGGGTCTTCCGGGGAGGTGAGCAGCGGAGCCACCGCGAGCGCCTGCTGCTTGCCGAGTTCCACACCCCACTGGTCGAAGCTGTCGATGCCCCAGATGGTGCCCTCGACGAAGACCTGGTGCTCGTAGAGGGCGATCAGCTGGCCCACCGTCGACGGGGTCAGCTGCGGGGCGAGGATGCTGGTGCTCGGGCGGTTGCCTGGCATCACCTTGTGCGGCACCACTTTCGGGTCGGTGCCTTCGGCGGCGATCTCCTCGGAGGTCTTGCCGAACGCGAGCACCTTGGTCTGTGCGAACAGGTTGCTCATCAGGATGTCGTGCATGCTGCCGGTGCCGTCGCGGGTGGGCAGATCATCAGTGGGACGGGCGAATCCGATGAAGTCCGCGGGGATCAGGCGGGTGCCCTGGTGCAGCAGCTGGTAGAAGGCGTGCTGGCCGTTGGTTCCTGGTTCGCCCCAGAAGATTTCGCCGGTCGAGGTGGTCACCGGGGTGCCGTCGGCGCGCACCGACTTGCCGTTCGACTCCATCGTCAACTGCTGGAGGTATGCCGGGAAGCGGGCCAGATCGTTCGAATAAGGCAGCACCGCACGGGATTCCGCGCCGAAGAAGTTCGAGTACCAGACGCCGAGCAGGCCGAGCAGCACCGGACCGTTCGCCTCGAGCGGCGTGGTCGCGAAATGCTGGTCCACGGCGTGCATTCCGGCCAGGAACTGGCCGAAGCGCTCCTTACCGATCGTCGCCATCACCGACAGGCCGATGGCCGAGTCCACCGAGTAGCGGCCACCGACCCAATCCCAGAAGCCGAACATGTTCGCGGTGTCGATCCCGAACTCTGCGACGCGTTCGGCGTTGGTCGATACGGCCACGAAGTGCTTGGCCACGGCGTCCTTGCCGAGTGCGGCCACCAGCCAGCGCCGGGCCGCGGTCGCGTTGGTCAGCGTCTCCAGCGTCGAAAACGTCTTGGACGCAACGATGAACAGCGTTGTCGCGGGGTCGAGTCCGTCGAGTTTCGCGACGATATCGGCCGGGTCGACATTCGAGACGAAGCGCGCGCCGATACCGGCGTCGGCATAGTGGCGCAGCGCCCGGTATACCATCTCCGGCCCCAGATCGGACCCGCCGATGCCGATATTGACCACCGTGGTGATCTGCTCGCCGGTGGCGCCGCGCCATGCGCCGGATCGCAGCGAATCGGTGAATTTGCCCATCCGCCGCAGCACCTCGTGAACCTCGACAACGGCGTTGACGCCGTCCACGATCAGCGACTCTCCGGCGGGCCTGCGCAGCGCGATGTGTTCGACCGCGCGGTTCTCGGAGGTGTTGATGTGCTCGCCGCGGAACATCGCGTCGCGCCGCTCGGCGACACCGGCCTCGCGCGCCAATTCGACGAGCAGATCCAGGGTTTCCCGAGTGACGCGGTGCTTGCTGTAGTCGATGTGCAGGTCTGCCACCTGGACGGTCAGCTCGCGGCCGCGTTCGGGATCCTCGGCGAAGAATTCGCGCAGGTGCCGTCCGGCGACCGCGCTGTGGTGATCGTGCAGTTTCCCCCATGCCGCCGATGCGGTGATGTCGCTGCTCACGTTCGCCGAGAGTACAAGCACTCGACCCCGCGCGCAGGAAAGGACCGGAAACTTCGGTGGGTGTTGGGCTGTCGGCAATCGGGGTCGAGCGGTCGGCATAGGCTGGCGTCATGGTGTCCGAGACCGAACTTCTTCAATCAGTACCGACGCAGTTGTGGATCGGCGGGCCGGTCGATGCCACCGGGGGAGGCACCTTCGAGGTGCGCAATCCGGCCACCGGGGAGGTGCTGACACGGGTCGCGGATGCGACGCCCGAGGATGCGGTGCGCGCGCTCGACGCGGCCGTCGCGGTGCAGGAGAAATGGGCCGCGACCGCCTCGCGAGAGCGCGGCGAGATCCTGCGCGCGGTGTTCGAGGCGATTACCGCGCGGGCCGAGGAATTCGCCGTGCTGATGACCCTCGAAATGGGCAAGGCGCTGCCGGAAAGCCGCAACGAGGTGCGCTACGGCGCGGAGTTCTTTCGCTGGTTCAGCGAGGAGGCCGTGCGGGTGCACGGGCGCTACCTGCACGCACCGTCGGGGACCGGCCGGATCATGGTGCACAAGCAGCCGGTCGGGCCGTGCCTGGCGATCACGCCGTGGAACTTCCCGCTGGCCATGGGCACTCGCAAGATCGGTCCGGCGCTGGCCGCCGGTTGCACGATGATCGTGAAGCCCGCCTCGGCCACGCCGCTGACCATGCTGCTGCTCGCCAAGCTGTGTAGCGAGGCCGGGCTGCTGGACGGCGTGCTTTCGGTGATCACATCCAGCCATTCCGGTGCGGTGACGCAGCCGCTACTCGATGATCCCCGGCTGCGCAAGCTCACCTTCACCGGATCCACCGAGGTCGGGAAGAAGCTCGTCGAGAAGTCGGCCAACGGGCTGTTGCGCACCTCGATGGAGCTCGGCGGCAATGCGCCGTTCGTGGTGTTCGACGATGCCGACGTCGATGGGGCCGTGCAGGGCGCGATGCTGGCGAAGCTGCGCAACGGCGGTGAGGCGTGCACCGCGGCCAACCGCTTCCACGTGCAGAACGGGGTGCTCGAGGAGTTCACCAACAAGCTGGTCGAGGCGATGTCGAGCACCGTCACGCTGGGGCCGGGCACCGACCCGAGCACCACTCTCGGCCCGTTGATCAGCGAGGACCAGCTCAACATCGTGAGCGACCTCGTCGACGACGCGGTATCTGCGGGCGCGCAGGTCCGCCTGGGCGGCAAGGCCCTGGGCGGCCCCGGCTGGTTCTACCCCGCGACCATCCTGAGTGAGGTGCCGCCGCACGCCAGGATCCTGCGCGAGGAGGTCTTCGGCCCGGTCGCCCCCATCATCGGCTTCGAGACCGAGGCCGAAGGCCTGGCCGCCGCCAACGACACCGAATTCGGTCTGGTGAGCTACGTCTACACCCGCGACCTGGATCGCGCGCTGCGCGTCGCCGAGGGCCTGGAAAGCGGCATGGTCGGCGTCAACCGTGGCGTGATCTCCGATCCCGCAGCGCCCTTCGGCGGCGTCAAGGCCTCCGGCTTCGGCCGTGAGGGCGGCATCGAGGGCATCGAGGAGTACCTGTCCACCAAGTACATCGCCCTCACCTGAGGGGCGTCCCGAGAGTGGAAACGACCGCCCCGGGGGTGTGAACACCCGGGGCGGTCTTGGGGAATGCGGTGGTCTTGCGATCGCCGCACGAGTTCGGGGGCCGCTGGGCGGCCGGAGTGGGCGGCGAGTCAGTGACCGAGTCGGCCGCGGCCGAGGCGCAGCAGCAACATTGCGAGGGTGTGGCCTTCCTGGCCGAGTTCACTGAAGCGCTCGAGCACCTTCATCTCACGACTGTGTACGAGTCGGGGTCCGCCAGAGGCCATGCGAGTACGACCGATGATCCGCGAGATCTCGGTGCGGCGTTTGATGGCGTTGAGGATCTCCGCGTCGAGCGTGTCGATCTCCTTGCGGAGCTTCTCGATCTCCGCCTCGGAGTGCGGGGGAGCCGAGTCGGACCCGGTCGTCGTGGCAGGCGTGCTCATCATTCATCTCCTCGTGTCAGAACATGGATCGGCTGGTGCGCCCGGCTCGTTACCGATCGGTTCTTTCACCGCGCAAAGGACCTGGTTGGGTCCTGCATTGTTCCCCCCGGAAGGTGCACTCAGCTATCAGGTCCGCGATCACGATATTCGGCAGGTAGCCGAATCGGATGCATTCCCGGAGCGCAGATCATGTGGCCAGTCTGCCACGGGGGCGAAGCATTGCAAAACACTTCTATTCGTGAAACTGCTGAGAACAATCACACAGATTTGCCCTTACGCGGGGACCGCGGCAGTTCACTCGCCGTTCGCCGGGACGATGTCGAACAAACATCGACGCGAACGGGGACTTCACCTCTGTCGGTGGCCGCCGGTAGCGTTGATGGACGATGGACATCACGGTGGCTCCCCAGATGCAGGCCGGGCAGACTCGGCACCAGGACTCAGCCCAGAAACTGCAGGTCGACGATGGTCGTGCCGTGGATCCGGGGCAGTCTCCGGAACAGCGCCGTCTCGAACGGGAGCAGCGCCACGCCGAGGAGGCCGAGCTGCTACTCGACGGTCTCAATCCGCAGCAGCGCGCCGCGGTCGTGCACACCGGCGCGCCGCTGCTGATCGTGGCGGGCGCAGGTTCGGGCAAGACCGCGGTGCTGACCAGGCGGATCGCCTACCTGCTCGCCGCCCGCGGTGCGACGCCGGGGCAGATCCTCGCCATCACGTTCACCAACAAGGCTGCCGCGGAGATGCGGGAGCGGGTGATCGGGCTGGTCGGCCCGCGCGCCAACAACATGTGGGTTTCGACCTTCCACTCCAGTTGTATGCGCATCCTGCGTATGCAGGCGGCGCTGCTGCCCGGCCTGAATTCGAATTTCTCCATCTACGATGCCGACGATTCGCGGCGACTGCTCACCATGATCAGCCGGGACTTCGACCTCGATGTGAAGAAATACTCGGCGCGACTGTTGGCGACCGCCATCTCGAATCTGAAGAACGAGCTCATCGACCCGGCCAAGGCCACCGCCGATGCTGAATCCGACGAGAGCGAATTGCCGGGTCTGGTCGCTCGGGTTTACACCGAATACCAGCGGCGCTTGCGCGCGGCGAACGCGCTGGACTTCGACGATCTGATCGGCGAAACGGTGGCGCTGCTGCAGAACCACCCACAGGTCGCCGAGTACTATCGGCGCCGGTTCCGGCACGTGCTCGTCGACGAGTACCAGGACACCAACCACGCGCAGTACGTCCTGGTGCGTGAACTGGTCGGGCACCACACCGAAGCCGCGGCCGAGCCGGACGCGGTTGCGCCGAGCGAGTTGTGCGTGGTCGGTGACGCGGACCAGTCCATCTACGCCTTTCGCGGCGCCACCATTCGCAATATCGAGGAATTCGAGCGTGACTTCCCCGATGCCGAAACCATTCTGCTGGAACAGAATTACCGCTCCACCCAGCACATCCTGTCCGCCGCCAACGCGGTGATCTCCCGCAACGAGAACCGGCGCGACAAGCGGCTGTGGACCGACTCCGGCGAGGGCGATCTGATCACAGGCTACGTCGCCGACAACGAACACGACGAGGCGTCGTTCGTTGCCCGCGAGATCGACCGGCTGGTGGACGCCGAGGAGGCCACCTACGGCGATGTCGCGGTGTTCTACCGCACCAACAACAACTCCCGTGCGCTGGAGGAAATCTTCATTCGGATGGGCCTGCCGTACAAGGTGGTCGGCGGCGTGCGATTCTACGAGCGCAAGGAGATTCGCGACATTGTCGCCTATCTGCGCGTGCTGGAGAACCCCGACGACGCGGTGAGCCTGCGCCGGATCCTCAACACCCCGCGCCGTGGCATCGGTGACCGCGCCGAGGCGTGTGTCGCCGTGCATGCCGAGCAGCGCGATATCGGTTTCGCCGCGGCACTGCGCAATGCCGCCGACGGCAAGGTCGCGCTGCTGAACACCCGCGCGCAGCGGGCAATCGCCGGGTTCCTCGACCTGCTCGAGGAGATTCGAGCGGCCGGCGTGCAGGCGGAGCTGGACTTCCCGGATGTCGGGAATGTGGTCGACGCGGTGCTGGAACGCACCGGCTACCGCGCCGAGCTGGAGGCATCCGACGATCCGCAGGACGGCGCCCGACTCGACAACCTGAACGAACTGGTCAGCGTCGCACGCGAATTCAGCTCGGAGGCATACAACAACGCGGCGGCGGCCAGGGAAGAGGGCCTGGTGCCGGAGGCGACCGATGGCGAACCGGAGCCTGGTTCACTGGCGGCCTTCCTGGAGCGGGTCTCGCTGGTGGCCGACACCGACCAGATCCCCGACGAGGGCGCCGGGGTGGTCACGATGATGACGCTGCACACGGCCAAGGGCCTGGAATTCCCGGTCGTGTTCGTGACCGGCTGGGAGGACGGACAGTTCCCGCACATGCGGGCGCTCGGCGATCCCACCGAGCTGGCCGAGGAACGCCGCCTCGCCTACGTCGGCATCACCCGGGCGCGGCGCAGGTTATATCTGACTCGCGCGGTGGTCCGCTCCGGCTGGGGTCAGCCCGTCTCCAACCCGGAATCCAGATTCCTGCAGGAGATTCCGAGCCACCTGATCGATTGGAAGCGGCTGGAGCCGAGTGGCTCTCCGCTGACCAGGAGCATCCGTCGTCGCGGTGACGACGACGGAGCGGAACGGGACTGGACACGCGGCGACGGCTGGAACGAGCAGCGTCCCGGCGTGCGGGATCGCGGTCCGCGCCGTCCCGCTCCGGGCGGCGCCACCCGCAACAACACCAATCTCGTACTCGCGGTGGGCGATCGGGTCAGCGACGACAAGTACGGTCTCGGCCGGGTAGTCGCGGCCGAAGGATTCGGACCGCTGGCCACAGTGACCATCGACTTCGGTACCGCGGGCAAGATTCGGCTGATCCCGCAGTACAGCCGGACGCTGGTCAAGCTCTGAATTCCAGCTGGCTCACCACCTGAGCGCAGACCTCGCAGTGGTCGGTGATCAACTGGCCACGGCTGTCGCACCGGCGCTGGCCTGGAGCCGATTGGTACCGCACCGATCGGCGCTGTGTTCACCTGCTCTGGTCGCGTTCGCCGAAACCGGTGAATCTGCGGCCGTTCTGGAAGCCGTGGTTCGCGGACCCGGTTCGGCCCGGCCACCAGAATTCCGTTCGGCAGTATGACGTCTGGGTCGAGACCGCGGGAAGCGTGCCCTTGATCACCCACGGTCGTCATCCCGTCGCAGACCGGGACTATGCGCCGAGTCCCGGATGGAGAGTTCTGCGCGGCCCCGGTGTCGAGGCCGACAGCGAGCGAGGCACGCGGCCGCTACGAATCACGAGAGGGGTCGCGCAGTTCCAGCCGGGTAGCGGCGAACCTCAGTCGCGTTCGGGGCCCAGGCTGATGCCGCGGGTGGCGAGCCACGGGAGGGGATCAATCCTGTTGGTGCCGTTGAGCCAGACCTCGAAGTGGCAGTGCGGCCCGGTGGACTCGCCGCGGTTGCCGACCGTCGCGATCTCGTCGCCCGCTGTCACCTGCTGGCCGACGGACACCAAGGCAGTGTTGATGTGGCCGTAGACGGTGATGGTGCCGTCGTCACCGCGCAGGCGCACCCACATGCCGAATCCGGCGGCCGGGCCCGCATCGATGACGGTGCCGTCTTCGACCGCATAGATCGGGGTGCCGATGGGTGCGGCGACGTCGACGCCAGGGTGTAGTACGCCCCAGCGGGCGCCGTAGCCGGAAGTGAAGGTGCCCGAGGCGAACTTGGTGAACAGCGGCCGCATCTTGGCGGCCTCCTGGTCGGCGAGCTGTTGAGCGTAGTCGGCGCCGTTGTGCAGCAGATCGGTGAACTGCCCGATATCGGTAGGTCCCGAAGCATTGAGCAGTTGCGGAGCGGCGGTGCTGTTGTCGGGTTGAATGGGATCAACCGCCTGTGCCTGACCGAGCGCTTGAAATTCGACGGTCGGTGCAGGCTTCTCCACCCGTGCCCCGATGCCCTGCCCCGCGGCGACGACCGCGCCCGCGGCGACCGCGACGACCGCGGCGCGACCCTTCAACGCAGTGGGCGGCGGTGGCAGTCGGTGCGCGCCGCCGCGTCGACGCGTGCTTCGCGTCGGCATGGTGGGCGACTCGGGGCGGGCATCGGCCGGTTCCGGATGCGGCGTCTCATCCGTGCGCCAGGAACCGTCGAAGCGCTGCTCGTCGCCGGGCCACGAATCATCCAGCGGCCACGAATCATCCAGCGGCCATGAGTCATCGTGTGACCACGAGTCGTTCGCCGCCCAGCTAACGACAGGCCCGCTGCTGTCGTCGAATCGGCCTGGCTCTTGGGCGTATTCGAGATAGCCGCGAGATTGCTGATTGCGGTCGAAAGGCTGCTGAATCGAACGTTCGCGTCTGTCGATATCACGCCGCGAGTGACTGCTCAACGGCGTGACCGCACTGCGTCGCAGGAATGTCCGAAATGTCGTAAATCGGAAACATTCTCGATTATGCCAGGTCCGCGGACCATCGAGCGGAATGTCGGAGTGTCCTCAACGCGCATCGAGCTTTTCGTCCTTCGGGTCGCTTCCGCTGCTGGGCCATCGATCGAACCGACGGTAACGAATTGATTGCTTAGCCGCAATAGCGCGGCACCGCATATAGCCACGGAGACAACCGATTTCACGGGTACCACAACCTGGTAGGAGGCATGAGCGCCGCTAGTCTCGCTGCGGGCCGAGGCTGATGCCGCGGGTGGCGAGCCAGGGTAGCGGATCGACCTTGTCGGCACCGTTGAGCCAGACCTCGAAGTGGCAGTGCGGGCCGGTGGAGAAACCGCGGTTGCCGATGGTGGCGATCTGGTCGCCCGCCATCACACGCTGGCCCTGCGACACCGTGGCGGTGTCGATGTGCCCGTAGATGGTGACGGTGCCGTCGTCGTGCAGCAGGCGCACCCACATGCCGAATCCGGCCGCAGGGCCCGCCTCGATCACGGTGCCGTCAGCTACCGCGACGATCGGGGTTCCGATCGGGCCCGCGATATCGACACCGAGGTGCTGGACGCCCCAGCGGGCGCCGTATCCGGAGGTGAAGGTGCCGGAGGCGAACTTGGTGAACAGCGGCCGCAGTTTCGCGGACTCCTGTGCGGCCAGATCGTTGGCGTACTTCTGACCCTTTTGCAGGATGTCGTTGAACTGGACAAGGTTGCTCGGTGTCGAGACGCTGAGCACCTGCGGCGAAACCGGCGAGGCGGTGGGGTCGGTTACGCTGACCGACTGCGCAGCGATCTCGTGGATCTGGCCGGCGGCGTCGTAATCGATGGCCTGCGAGGGCTGTTCGGGCGAGGCGAATGCGGCCTGGCCTGCGGCGACGACCGCACCCGCGGCGACCGCGACCACCGCGGCGCGGCCCTTGAGCGCGGTCGGCGGTGCGGGCATCCGGTGCGCGCCACGGCCACGCTGCGTGCGGCGGGCCGGTATCGCCGTCGGAGTGGCCAGGGATTCGGGTTCGTCGTCTTCGAGCGCCCAGGAATCGTCGGCGTCCGGACCCCACGAGTCGCTGGTGTCGGATGTCCACGAATCGTCGTCTTCGGGCGTCCACGAGTCGTCGGATGTCCAGGCGCCGGCGTCGGACCACGAGTCCTGCTGCGACCACGAATCCTGCTGGCGCCATGAGTCGTTGGCGGACCAGGAGTCGTCGTGGCGGTCAGCGGCTGCGGTGCGGACGTTGTATCCGGCATGCGCGGCAGCGGCGGGCGAAACGTATCGGCCCGACGCGGAGTGCCGGTACTGGTCGGGGTATGCGCCGAAGGGCTCGTCGTCGGACCGATAACGATGTCCGGCGTGAGCGCGATTATGGGGCGGCAGGGTCGAGCGATGGTTCATCGGCTGTGCCACATCGTGGAGCTGGAGAAGTTCGCGGTGTCGAGGGGCCTGCCCAGTGCGGGCGTCGACCGGTCAGCTGCGGAACGGCTCTCCGTCTGCGGAGTGCTGTGCTGCGTCAAGCTTGCCGTCCTCCTAGTCGTGACCGTGCTGTGACATCGACCGCGTTGACGGTAACGAAACGATTGCGGGGTCCGCAAGCGCTGCAGGCCCTCAATTCAAACATGTGAGATTGATCACTGTAACAGCACGGAATATCTCACTGCGCTACGGGAACGCGAGAGAGGTCGTTCGGCGACGGCCTGTAGTAGAACGGCACGGCTCCCGGGTTCGGCGGCTCTACCTGGCGTACCGACGCAACCTACTCGTCAGTAGTCTTGGCCAGCGGTTTTCCCGGCCTGAGCATCGCCCGTGACCTGCGCCACTTAGGATGAACGTGGCCGATTGACGGTCCATGTGACTGGTTAGAGTCCGACTCGACCCGCTTCCGACGTCGGGCCGCCAACAAAGACGTTGTCATAGCAACGCAGACGAGACGGTGAGTACATGGATCTCTTCGAATACCAGGCGAAGGAGCTCTTCGTTAAGCACGGAGTGCCCTCGTCCGAGGGCCGCGTGACGGACACGGTCGAGGAAGCCCGCGCGATCGCGGAGGAAATCGGCAAGCCGGTCATGATCAAGGCGCAGGTCAAGGTGGGCGGCCGTGGCAAGGCGGGTGGCGTCAAGTACGCCGCCACTCCCGACGACGCGCTTACCCATGCGCAGAACATCCTCGGCCTGGATATCAAGGGCCACATCGTGAAGAAGCTTCTTGTCGCCGAGGCCAAGGACATCGCGGAGGAGTACTACATCTCCTTCCTGCTGGATCGTTCCAACCGCACCTACCTGGCCATGTGCTCGGTCGAAGGCGGCATGGAGATCGAAGAAGTGGCCGCGACCAAGCCGGAGCGGCTGGCCAAGGTTCCGGTCGACGCCGTCACGGGTGTCGATCTCGCGTTCGCCCGCTCGATCGCCGAGCAGGGCCACCTGCCCGCCGACGTGCTGGACGCCGCGGCCGTGACCATCCAGAAGCTGTGGGAGGTGTTCGTCGGCGAGGACGCCACCCTGGTGGAGGTCAACCCGCTGGTCCGCACCCCCGACAACGAGATCCTTGCCCTCGACGGCAAGGTCACCCTCGACGAGAATGCCGCGTTCCGGCACCCGGACCACGAGGCGTTCGCGGACAAGGACGCGACCGACCCGCTGGAGCTCAAAGCGAAGGAAAACGACCTCAACTACGTCAAGCTCGACGGTGAGGTCGGCATCATCGGCAACGGCGCCGGTCTGGTCATGTCCACCCTCGACGTGGTCGCCTACGCGGGCGAGAACCACGGCGGCGTCAAGCCCGCCAACTTCCTCGACATCGGCGGTGGCGCTTCGGCCGAGATCATGGCCGCCGGCCTCGATGTCATCCTGGGCGACACGCAGGTCAAGAGTGTGTTCGTGAACGTCTTCGGAGGCATCACCGCGTGTGACGCGGTCGCCAACGGCATCGTGAAGGCGCTGGAAATCCTTGGCGCCGAGGCGAACAAGCCGCTGGTCGTCCGTCTCGACGGCAACAAGGTCGACGAGGGCCGCAAGATCCTGGTCGATGCCGCGCATCCGCTGATCACACTTGCGCAGACAATGGACGAAGGCGCCGACAAGGCCGCCGAACTGGCAGCGGCCAAGTAAGGAAACCGGAAATGTCTATCTTCCTGAACAAGGACTCGAAGGTCATCGTCCAGGGCATCACCGGCGGTGAGGCCACCAAGCACACTGCCCTGATGCTCAAGGCCGGCACCCAGGTCGTCGGCGGCGTCAACGCGCGCAAGGCGGGCACCACCGTCGCGCACACCGACAAGGACGGCGCCGCGGTCGAGCTGCCGGTGTTCGGCAACGTCGCCGAGGCCGTCAAGGAAACCGGCGCCGACGTCTCGATCGCGTTCGTGCCGCCGAAGTTCGCCAAGGACGCCATCATCGAGGCCATCGACGCGGAGATCCCGCTGCTCGTGGTCATCACCGAGGGCATCCCGGTGCAGGACACCGCGTACGCGTGGGCCTACAACCTGGAGAAGGGCAACAAGACCCGGATCATCGGCCCGAACTGCCCCGGCATCATCACCCCCGGCGAGTCGCTGGTCGGCATCACTCCGGCCAACATCACCGGCAACGGTCCGGTCGGCCTGGTGTCGAAGTCCGGCACCCTGACCTACCAGATGATGTTCGAACTGCGTGACCTCGGCTTCTCCACCGCCATCGGCATCGGCGGCGACCCGGTCATCGGCACCACCCACATCGACGCCATCGAGGCGTTCGAGAAGGACCCGGAGACCAAGCTGATCGTGATGATCGGCGAGATCGGCGGCGACGCCGAGGAGCGGGCCGCGGCCTACATCAAGGCCAACGTCACCAAGCCGGTCGTCGGCTACGTGGCGGGCTTCACTGCCCCCGAGGGCAAGACCATGGGTCACGCGGGCGCCATCGTGTCAGGTTCGGCGGGCACCGCCCAGGCCAAGAAGGACGCGCTGGAGGCCGCGGGCGTGCAGGTCGGCAAGACGCCGTCCGAGACCGCCGCGCTGGCGCGCGAGATCCTGGAGAGGGCAAGCATCACCGCCTGATCTGCGATAGTCGAAGGCCGCCTTCCGCATCGGAGGGCGGCCTTTTCGCATATTCGGTCAGAGGAATCTGATCACCGAAAGCAGGCCGAACGCCAGGCTGTACACGGCGAAGGGCAGCAGCGAGTTGGTCTTGAAGTAGCGCTCCAGGAAGCGGACCGCGAAGTACGCCGCCGCACCCGCGACGATCGACCCGACGAGTACCTGCCCGAGAATCCCGTTGCCCTGCGGACCGGCGAGCGTGGGTAGCTTCAGCACGCCCGCCGCCAGGATGACCGGGGTAGCGAGTAGGAAGGCGAATTTCGCCGAGTCCTCGTGATCCAGGCCGCGCAGCAGACCGCCGACCATCGTCATGCCCGAGCGGCTGATGCCCGCGAACAGCGCACCGGTCTGGGAGGCGCCGATGATCAACGCGTCCTTGGTGCTCAGTCCCGCCAGCCTGACGGTGCTGTCCGCCTCGGGTTCCATCTCGTATCCGCGGCCGATCGCGGCGCCGTGAGCCTCGGCCTCGGCGAACCTGCGGCCGTACTCCGACAGCGTCGGCTGGTTGCGGCGGCGCAGGCCCTCGCCGACGATCAGCACAATGCCGTTGAGCGTCAGGAATATGGCTGCCGCAAGCGGTTTCGCGAACAGCGTCCGCAGCGGGTGTTCGAGCAGCAGGCCGAGGATGCCGACCGGCACCGTGGCGAGCACGATCAGCCAGGCCAGGCGCTGGCTGGAGGTCTCGATCCGGCGAGTTCGTAAGGTTGTGACGAAGCCGACGATGATGTCGGCCCAGTCGCGCCAGTAGAACACCAGCAGCGCGAGTGCGGTCGCCACGTGCAGGCCGACGACGAATGCCAGGTACGGGGTGCCCGAATCGGAGTCGCCCTGGGTCACCAGATCGCTCCACGAACCGCCCAGCCACGCGGGCACCAACACGGAATGACCGAGGCTGGAGATGGGAAAGAGTTCGGTTATGCCTTGGAGTGCGCCGATGACGACGGCTTGGGTGTAAGTGAGCATCGCTGACAGCCTCGCACGGCCAGGTGACGGATGCGTCGGCGAGTCTGGATTTCGGTGGCAGCGGTCGGTCGGTCCCGGTCCTGCGCTGCCATGCTGGTGGCGTGGACGTGCTGGTGCTCGGCCCAGTGCAGGTGCGGGCGGGCGGCGAGAGTGTCGCCATCGATCGACCGCTGGAACGCGCGGTGCTGGTGCGGCGGCATTGGCGAACGGGGTTCCGGTGCCGGATGGGCGGCTGGCCGCGGACCTGTGGGGCGACGCCGTCGAGCGTCCGGTGCAGCGGCTACGGGTGGTGGTGTCGCGGCTGCGGGCGGGGCTCGGGCCGCACGCGGAGGTCGTCGGGCGCACACCGGCCGGGCACCACGCCACTGCAACCAGCGCATGGAGAACGGCGAATGGCAGGACTACGACTGCAGGGCAGCTACGGCGCCTACTACCTCATGCCCCGCTACTGAACTTCCCGCTACTGGAACGAGGGGCACGAATCGTTATGGAGTCGGGATCGTTATGCGATACCAGGCATGGGAGGTGTTATCCGGTCGTCCGGCCGGTCCGTTAAGGGTGACCTGGGCCAGCGAGTGCAGTAGCGTCAGACGATATCCAGCCATCAAGAAACGTACGACTCGACCTAGGAGACGACGACATGTCCTACCCGACCGGAGGCTCCGGGTACAACACACCCGCGACGCCCTCCGCACCTTCCAGCCTCGGCCAGTCGGCGGGTAGTACCGGCACCGGGTCGAGCACGTCCGGCTCGGCCGCGAAGGGTCTGCCGTTCCTGCTGGTGGCAGGGGTGGCCGGGCTCGGCGTAATCAACTTTCTGCTCGGGTTCCTGCCTTACGCGGCGCGGGAAGTCGTCAACCCGGTCAACGGCGCGAAGATCGCCGGCGACAGCGCCAACTCCTTCCAGGTCCCGCTGACCAGCCTGCTTGCGCTGCTGCTGCTCGGCGGTGTGCTCGCGGGTCTGTCCCTGCTGCCGAAGCAGAGCTGGACCGGCGCCGCCGCCGCGGCGTCGATCGCTGGATTCGTCGGGCTGGTGTTCCAGTCGTTCAACCTGTCCGACGGCGTCCAATTGAAGTGGGGCGCTTACGTGGTGCTCTTCCTCGCCTTCGTGCAGGCCGCGATCGCGGTGGTCGCGGTGCTGTTCGAGGCCGCCATTCTGACACCGCCCGCGCCCAAGCCCGCCACTGCGCAGGGCCCGCCGAGCGGTTTCGGCCAGGGCGGGTACGGCCAGCCGTCGGCGTTCGGGCTGGGCCAGCCGTCGGTGTTCGGTAGCCAGCCGGGCCAGTCCGGCTACGGTTCGAGCCAGCCGGGACAGACCTACGGCCAGCCGGGTTACGGCAGCCAGACCGGCCCGCAGTACCAGCCGCAGCAGCCGTCCTACGGTCAGAGCCAGCCTGCCTACGGCCAGGGCCAGCCGGGCCAGGGCTACGGCCAGCAGCCGTCCTACGGCCAGCAGCCAGGTTACGGTGCGGCACAGCAGGGTTCGCCCTACGGCGCGGCCGGTGGCGCGCAGCAGCGCCCGGACGAGGCCGCCACCCAGCACTTCGGCGGTGCGCAGCCCGGCCAGCAGTACGGTGCGCCGAGCTACGGCCAGGGTCAGCCGGCGCAGTCGGGCCAGCAGAGTGGCCAGCCCTTCGGCTCCGAGCAGGGTTCGGATCCGGCCTCGGACGCCACCCAGGCGTTCCGTCCGTCGGACGACAAGAAGTAAGTTCCGCCGCTCTCCCGGCGCGCAGCCGGTGCGCCGCCCATCCGAATGGGCGCGGCGCGCCTTACCCGCTCGCGCCGGGGGAGCTGCCACGCTGAATTTCTATGAGCTCCCCGAGATCCTCTCTTGTCCGCCGGACCACCGGGTCCCGTGGCGCGCCGGATCCCTCGACGCGCGGCCGACGGGGCGCCGATCCGGATCCGTCGCGGAAGCCGCGCAGTGGTCCTCCGGCGTCCGGCGATGCCGACGAGGCCGGGTTTCTCTCGCTGACGCCGGAACGAGCCCGGGTCTTGGTGCTCGTCGCGGCGCGTCCGACGACCATCGTGCTGACCACCGTCATCGTCGTCGTACTGCTCACGCTGCTGGCTTCGGGCAGCAGCCTGGCCGGTACCTCCGGCGCGATCGCCGCGGGTTGGCTTGCGGCGCACCAGGTTCCGCTGGTGATCGGCAAGACATCGCTGGGTCTGCTGCCGCTGCTGCCGACCGGCCTGCTGGTCTGGCTGGCCGGTCGGGAATGCGCTCGCGCGGTCGAACCGAACAGTTCCCGCGCCGATCTCGGTTGGATCCTGGGGGCCGCGCTCGGTGGCCCATTGCTGGTCACCGCGGTCTGCCTGGCGGTCGCCGAGGACGCCTCGGGTGTCGTCGCGCTGCAACCGCCGAACACCCTTGCCGCGTTCGGCTGGGTCGGCGGATTGCATCTGGTCGCCGCGGCGGGTGGCATCGCGAGCCGCGATCGGCGCAGGCTGTTCACGATGTTGCGGCTGCCGGACTGGGCGATCGCGGGCACTTTCGGCGCGGGCCGGACCGTCGTGCGGCTGTTCACGGGCGCCACCGCGGTCACCGTGGTGTCGTTTGTCGCACACTGGTCCCGGATCGGTGACACGTACCAGACGGCGGGCAATGCCGCCGGGGTGATCGGGCTGAGCCTGCTCTCGCTCGCGTATCTGCCGAACGTGGTGGTGCAGGCGGTGAGCGTGCTGGTCGGGTCGGGCGCGCAGTTCGGTGCGGCCTCGGTCGGGCTGGTTTCCGTTGTCGGCGGGCCGATTCCGGCGGTGCCGGTGCTGGCGGCGGTGCCGACCGGTCCCGCATCCGGTTGGTGGCCTGTACTGCTGCTGATTCCGGCCGCGGTCGGTGTGCTCGGCGGGCTGGACAGCGGACGGACCTCCACCGACCGGATCACCGCGCCGTGGGCGACGCTGACCGCGGCCGGGCTGGCCACGGTGGTGCTGACCCTGCTCGGCGCGGTCGCGGGCGGTGCGCTCGGCACCTTCGGACAGGTCGGTCTCGACCTGCCGATCTTCACTGTGGTGACCTTCGCCTGGCTGGCCATCGCGGGCTATGTCGGGCTGGCGTTCGCGCGCTGGTTCATCGTTCCAGTGGGCGCGCCGGTCACCGACTACGCCGAGCACGACGACTACTACCCAGACGACGAGTACGACGACTACCGCGACGACGACTACGCCGATGACGATTACCAGGCCGATGACGAATAGGCGGCGGACGACCACTATTTCGACGACGGATACGGCGGTTACGACGGCCCGGACCTGGAGGTGGAACTGGACGGCGAACTCGTCGACGAGCAGCCCGCCCTCGTCGTGACCGGTTCGACGCCGGGCGGCAATACCATCCCCGATATCGTCGATGCCGAAGTGGTCGAGCCGGACCTGCCCGAAAGTGACCCGGTGGACGGTCGTTAGGCTCTATCTCGGCGGCGTCGCAAACCGCCGCCCGCCTTTTCGACCGACACGCAGGAGTAGAGCGCTGACGTCCTCGCATGCTCAGTGGGTGCCCACCACGGCCCCGGCCACGGTCGTCGTGCTGGCCTCCGGCACCGGGTCGTTGCTGCGCGCACTCATCGATGCCGCGGCCGCGCCCGACTACCCGGCGAAGATCGTCGCCGTCGGAGTCGATCGGACCTGTGCCGCCACCGAACATGCGGCCGCCGCCGGTATCCCCGATTTCCGGGTGGCGCTGAAGGACTTTCCGGACCGCGCCGCCTGGGACGTCGCGCTGACCGACGCGGTCGCCGCATACCAGCCCGACCTGATCGTCTCCGCCGGCTTCATGAAGATCCTCGGCCCGGCCTTCATGGCCCGCTTCGGTGGCCGGATCATCAATACCCACCCCGCGCTGCTGCCCGCTTTCCCCGGCGCGCACGGGGTGCGTGACGCCCTCGCCTACGGCGTGCGGGTGACCGGGTCGACCGTGCACCTGGTCGACACCGGCATCGACACCGGCCCCATCCTCGCGCAGGAGGCGGTCGCGGTGCTGGATGACGACGACGAGGCCACCCTGCACGAACGCATCAAGGTTGTCGAGCGACGGTTGCTGGCGGAGGTTGTCGCCGCCGTCGCCACCAGAGGCATTGTCTCCGACGGACGAAAGGCAGTTATCCCAGATGAGCGAGTTCTCCGGTGAGTGAGCGCAGCGAACGCGTGAATAACTCAGCTGAGCGCAGCGAACGCGTGAATAACTCAGCTGAGCGCAGCGAACGCGTGAATAATTCAGCTGAGCGCAAGTCGATCAGCCGCGCATTGGTCAGTGTCTACGACAAGACCGGGCTCATCGAGCTCGCGACCGGGCTGCAGGCCGCGGGCATCGAGCTGGTGTCGACCGGGTCGACCGCGGGCAAGATCGCCGACGCGGGCATTCCGGTGACCAAGGTCGAGGACCTGACCGGTTTCCCGGAGACCCTCGATGGCCGGGTCAAGACGCTGCACCCTCGGGTGCACGCGGGCATCCTCGCCGACACCCGCAAGGCCGAGCACGTCGACCAGCTGGTGGAGCTGGGTGTCGAGGCGTTTCAACTGGTGGTGGTGAACCTATACCCGTTCACCCAGACCGTGGCCGGCGGCGCGAGCAACGACGAGTGCGTCGAGCAGATCGATATCGGCGGGCCATCCATGGTGCGTGCCGCCGCCAAGAACCATCCCTCCGTCGCGGTCGTCGTCGACACCTGCGACTACCGCGATGTGCTCACCGCGGTGCAGTCCGGCGGCTTCACCCTGGCCGAGCGGACCGCGTTGGCGGCCAAGGCATTCCAGCACACCGCGAGCTATGACGTCGCGGTGGCGAGCTGGATGACCAGCGTGCTGGTGCCTGCCGCGGGCGAGCCCGCATCGAGCCCGTTCCCCGCCTGGATCGGTGGCAGCTGGGAACGCGCCGCGGTGCTGCGCTACGGCGAGAACCCGCACCAGGCCGCCGCGCTGTACACACAGAACGACGGCAGCAACGGTCTTGCACAGGCGAAGCAGTTGCACGGCAAGGAGATGTCGTACAACAACTACACCGACGCCGACGCCGCCTGGCGCGCCGCCTTCGATCACGCCGCGCCCGCGGTGGCAATCATCAAGCACGCCAACCCCTGTGGCATCGCGGTCGGCGCCGATATCGCCGAGGCGCACCGCAAGGCGCATGCGTGCGATCCGGTGAGTGCCTACGGCGGTGTGATCGCGGCCAACGGTGAGGTCACCGTGGAGATGGCCGAGCAGGTCGCCGAGATCTTCACCGAGGTGATCGTCGCACCGTCCTACGCCGACGGCGCCGTCGAGGTGCTGCAGCGCAAGAAGAACGTGCGCATCCTGGTCGCCGAGCCCCCTCGGCTCGGCGGCGCGGAGCTGCGTCCGATCAGCGGTGGCGCCCTGCTGCAGCAGCGCGACATCCTGGACGCCGCCGGTGACGATCCGGAGAACTGGACGTTGGTCGCGGGCGAGGCGGCCGATGCCGAAACCCTTGCCGATCTCGAATTCGCTTGGCGCGCTTGCCGTGCCGTGAAGTCCAACGCGATCCTGCTCGCCCACGACGGCGCCTCGGTTGGCGTCGGCATGGGCCAGGTCAATCGGGTCGACGCGGTCGGTCTCGCGGTGCAGCGCGCCGGTGACCGCGCCAAGGGCTCGGTCGCCGCGTCGGACGCCTTCTTCCCCTTCTCCGACGGCCCGCAGCAGCTCGTCCAGGCCGGTATCCGGGCCATCGTGCAGCCCGGCGGCTCGGTCCGCGACCAGGACACCATCGACCTGGCCCGCGAAGCCGGAGTCACCCTGTATCTCACCGGTTCGCGCCACTTCGCGCACTGAGTCCGGTCTTACTCGAAAAGGGCGGATCCCATTGGGGTGCGCCCTTTTTGCTGCGCGACATCGACGCACCGCAGCACCGAAACCCCGCGGATCGACGGGGGCGCAGCGGCGGGCACCGTCGGCAGCGGCGGCGGCCGGGTCCGGAGGATATCGTGGTCGACTTCTGGAGCCGGGCGGGCATCCCGCGGCTGCCGCTGACGTTCTCCGGAATCGGCCGCACCGTAACGGATCTCATCGCGGCGGGGCATCAGGTCAGGACTGCGGCCTTCACGTCGACCTACTTCGTGACCGGCGGCCCGGCCAAGGTCGGCGATTTTCCCGCGCCGGTCGCCTACGAACTGTGGCACCCCACCGTGTTCGTCGACCGCATCCGGCTGACACCGGAGCAGAACGCGCGCAACCTCGGCGCCGGTGTGTATGTGTGGTGCGAAGATCCGACGGTGCGAACCCCCGCGCAGATCGTCGCGTCGATCACGATGTCGCTGCGGGTGATGGCGCAGAAAACCTGGGGTCCTACCCGTTCGGGTAGCTATCCCGAGTTGGGGTAGGAACCGAATACGCCGGAAAGGGGCCGCGACGGCGTGGGATGGTGAGTTCTGATTAAGGTGGGCGCGTCCGGGTTGTGATCATGCTGGGGTGTCGGGTTGGCGTCGATCGATCGCACGGCTTACCCGCGGTTCAAGCGCGCGGTGTCGGTTCGCGAGTTGGTTGAGGCGTTCACGCCTACCGCTGATGAGATCACTTGGGCGCGAGGCAAGACGCAGAGCGAGCAACATTCGCTGGCGCTGCTGGTCCGGTTGAAGTTCCGGGCCGTGGTGGTCGATCATGTACGCGGCGTGTTGGGGCTGCCGAAGACGGTGGCCGCGGATACCGATGCGGCCCGCACAGCCAAACGGCACCGTCAGTTCGTGCGTGACCGCCTGGGGGTGAAATATGAGGCGGCCAGAGTGCGGGAGGCAGCAGAGCAGGCGATCCGCGCGGCGGTACAGACCAAGGACAATCCGGCCGATCTGATCAATGTGGCGTTGGAGGAGCTGGTTCGGCAGCGCTGCGAGCTGCCGGGTTATACGACGCTGGACGCGATGGCCGCCAGGGTCCGGGCCGGGGTGAACGGCGGATTCTTCGGGATGGTCGCGGCCCGGCCGGACCGGGCGCAGCGGATGCGCCTGGAGCGGATGCTGGCAGTGGATCCGGCGATGCGACGCAGCGAGTTCGACCGGATCAAGACACCAGCGCAGGCCCCCGCCCTGGGCAAGTTCAAGGCACGATTGGCGCACTTGCAGGAGCTGGACGGGATCGGCGCGACCGAGCGATGGCTGGACGGGGTTCCGCCTGGCAAGGTCGCCCACTTCGCGGGCGAGGCCGGCGTCGCCAATGTCGACGATATGCGCAAGACCGGCGACGACAAGCGTGTGACGTTGCTGATCAGTCTGCTGCACCAGCAGCGGGTCCAGGCGCGAGACGAGGTGGTGACCATGTTCTGCAAACGCATGGCCGCCCTGCACAAGAAGGGCCGCGAACGTCTGGAACAGCTGCGATCGCCATGAGGACGTGTGATTCCTGATCGATTGTCCGGCAAGGCATTCGGCAGCAATGACGCACGCAGCGAGGTGGTCGATTGCAGGGTCGTCGTTCGACAGCAAAGGGCTGTCGGGTCGGATCGAATCACTGGGTTGGGCGGGTCCGCACCTGCTCGAGCGGATATTGCAGGCGGAGTGGGTGCCCGTATATGGTGGCGTGGTGATTTTCTCTTATGGAAAGGGCGCCGTGCGCCCCTGCCGGTGATCCCCGGCGAGTGGCTGGTTTCCGGGGATGCGGATGGCCAGACCACTTTTCTTGCTCACGCACTCAGCCTCGGTGCCTTGTATGGTCCAGGCCCGTGGCCCCAGGGGGGCCGCCCGCTTCCGGACGATCCACCTACCGCGCGGGCATTCCCGAATTCGACTGTGCTCGATGGTGTCCTGACTCATCATTTCGAGACTTCTACCGCAATCGAACCCGACGACCAACTCCGCGCCGACCTGACCGCACTCATCGGACGCATGGACACCGCGCTCGAACTCGCGCTCCTCGCCGCATTTCCCGCAGCTCTCGCCGCCGACGTGCGCGTTGTCGCGCAGATCCTGCCACCAGGACGCTTACCGCTGATTCGGAACGGCCGCTCTGTATGGGTCCAAGGCGAGCACCTCACCCTCCCGTACTGCCTGGCCAACCCCGAACCAGCCGACGACATCTCAGCCCGGCTGTCTGCGACGCAGACCGAGATCCTGCACTGCCTCTACAGCCGCCATTCCAACGGCTACGTCCGCCAACGCCACCTCAACCAGATGATCGATGCCACCGACCCGTGGATGGTTCCTTTCGTCGTCAAGCTTGTCGGCGAATACGTGCTCGACATCGTCATCGACATCAAGCAGGGACTCACCGATGTGGTCACAGTCGAGACTGCCCAGCACGAGGCTTACGGACGGTTCGCTGCCACCAACCCCGAGTTTCTCCACTTGACCAGCCAACGTGTCGCCAGCTACTGGCGCTGCTACTACGGAAACCGATACCCGCACCGCTACTACCCCGGCCGCATCGTCATCGACGAGCTGCACGAAGCCGCAGCCGCGTACCGATACACCGGCGAGACCGGATTTCACCATGGCCATCAATAAGATCCAGTTCGACATACAAGTCCAGTTCCCCCGCCCACGCCGCTGGCTGCTCGCCGGCATCCTTCCGATCGTGCGACGTGACCGGGTCATCCCACGTGTCGACGGTGTGCCACTCACCGATCTGATCGACAGATTCGAGCTCGAGGCAGGCATGCAGCCCGCAGGTGGGGCATACGGTGGCCTCATCCCGGCGTACTCTCGGTCCCTCCGGATGGATGACCACTTCCACGGAAGGTCCACCATGGCAACGGGATCGAAGACACCCTTGCTCGTGTGTGAATGCGGCGAGTGGGGCTGCTGGCCGCTCCTGGCCGAGATTACTGTCACCGACGACCTTGTGACCTGGGATCGCTTCGGGCCCTATCGCCCAACACGCGACTATGGCACGTTCGGTCCATTCCGGTTCGACCGCAACCAATACGACGACGCACTACGGGACCTGAGTAGGCCAATCAGCTCGGACATCGCGTGAACACGATTCGCCGCATGTCTCGCTGCTCGCATCTCCGCTGTTCCGTACCAGAACGCGAAGCGGCCTGATCTCCGGACGGAACGGTGTATCACCGATCCCCGCGGAGAGATGAACGGCCCCTTTCCGGCGTATTCGGTTCGCACCCCGAGTTCGCGGCGCTGTCGGATGCGGTCGCCGAGCCCGCGCCGCGAGCGAACACATTCGACATCTCGACACTCCGTGAAGCGCTGGTGAAATCAACCGCCGAGCCCATTCAGCGCCGAGATGCCCTGCGGAGCTGAACTTTTGCCTGCGCCGGACTCGATACGTCGCTGGTTCTTACACCGCGCCGAGTGCCTACACCGCGCTCAGGACCTGCCGGTTCCCCAGCGGCGCCTTCAGCGGCACCTCGAGTGTGCCGAACACCGCGATCATGGTGCACATCCGCCCGGTCGCATCGGCGCGAGTGCCGGAGCGCAATTCGATGGTGACCGTCGAATCGGTTTCCGTGGTGCTGACGTCCACGCCGTAACACTCGGGCGAGCCGGTCTGGAAGTTCACCGCGATCCGATCGTCGGCCACCCGCTTCCAAGAGGTGAACGGAATCGGATGCGCTCCGACGATGGTCGGATCGGCGACGAAGAGCCTGCCGGTGTTGTCGCCCGCATCCTCGGTGGGCGTGGTCGGCGCCGCTGTCGTCGTCGAGGTGGTCTTCTGTTGTGCGGCACCATTATCGGAGCCGCCGCACCCCGCGACAGCGAGGCCGACCAGCAAGACGGTGGCGGCAACAGCGGGGCGCGTGCCCGACATCCGGTACATGGGCACCACCCTAGTTGACTCGTCTCGCATCTCGCAGCTACCGACAGAATTCACGGTGTGCGCTGTGCGGCAATCCAACACAGCGATGAACACCACACAGTGAACTTTCGGCGAACCGTGCACGTAATCCCTCCGCGGGACGCTCGGGCAGTAGATTCGGCTCCGATGCGCGCCATGGCGTTACGACGGGCGTCGATGTCGGATGCTTGGCACACTAAATCTTCGAAGGGAAGAAGGCGGGCGACACGCTGCGCGTAGGTGAAGAACTCGGGCTCGGCCAGACTGTGGAGGGCGGTGCTTACACCCTCACCCTGCAGACCGGCACCGGACGGTGTCCGTCGACAGCCGTGCGCCTGGACGAGCGCAGCCGAGGCCATCGCTTTTCGGGCGCGGCCGGACGGTGTCCGTCGACAGCCGTGCGCCTGGACGAGCGCAGCCGAGGCCATCGCCTATCGGCTTGTGAACGGCAGCAACGCCATCTCGCGGGCATTCTTCACCGCGACGGCGACCTGACGCTGCTGCTGTGGGGTGAGCCCGGTGACCCGGCGGCTGCGGATCTTGCCGCGGTCGGAGATGAACGTGCGCAGCAGATTCACATCTTTGTAGTCGACGATCTCCACGCCCGCGGAGATGAGCGGGTTCTTCTTGGGACGTCGGGCCTGCTCGGCGCGAACCTTCTTCGAGGGTGCTCGCTTGACTGCCATATGACGGGGTTCCTTCTCACGAGAACAGTGGTTGTCTACCAGCTCGATTTGTGCACACCGGGCAACTCGCCCCGATGGGCCATCTCGCGCACTCGCACACGGGAAAGTCCGAACTTCCGGAGATGACCGCGCGGTCGTCCGTCTGCGGCGTCCCGATTGCGCAATCGTACCGGACTGGCATCGCGTGGCAGCCGTTGTAGCGCCGACTGCGCCATGGCCCGGTCGGCATCGGAGGTGGCCGGATTGCGGATGCGCTCCTTGAGTTCGGCGCGCCGGGTGGCGTAGCGCGCGACGATCTCCCTGCGCTGTTCGTTGCGCGCGATCTTCGACTTCTTGGCCATCAGCGTTCCTCGCGGAAGTCGACGTGCTTGCGCACCATTGGGTCGTATTTGCGCAACACCATCCGGTCCGGATCGTTGCGCCGGTTCTTCCGGGTGACGTACGTATACCCGGTTCCCGCAGTGGATTTCAGCTTGATGATCGGCCGGATCTCGGTCGACTTCGATGCCATATTGGTCCTTTCAGATCTTGTCGCCGCGGGCCCTGATACGGGCCACCACGGCCTCGATCCCGTCCCGGTCGATGGTCTTGATGCCCTTGGTGGAGACGGTCAGCGTGATGCGCCGGTCCTCGCTGGGCAGGTAGTAGGTCTTGCGCTGAATATTGGGATTCCAGCGACGGCTCGTCCGCTTGTGCGAGTGCGATACGGACTTGCCGAACCCCGGCTTGCGCCCGGTGACCTGGCAATGGGCCGACATGCGGGCTCCCTCCGGTAGATGACAATCATTTTCGACAATGGCTGCCCGACACTGTACCGTCGGTCTTTGGCAAATGAAAATCATTATCGAAAGGGGTTGCTGTGTCTGAGTCCGACAGAACGCCCGTAGTGGTGATCGCCGGATTCTCCGGACGCGCCACAGTGGGTGTGGACCGTGCGGCCGAGGCGCTGCGCGCGACGCCGGGCACGGTCACCATTCGGCACGACCTGAGCGGGCTGCGTGAGGGGATCGTGCATCGGACGGTGCGCATCGGCGACCACGAGACGTCGGCCGTGCTGGAACTCGCGCACGGCTGTGTCTCGTGCACGCTGCGCATGGATCTGCTGCCCTTGCTGTGCACGCTCGCCGCCCGCGATTCGGTGAATCGCATTGTGCTCGCACTGGATCCGGCGTTCGAGGCCGAGGCGGTCTGTCAGGCGATCGAGAATGTCGTCGTCACCGGAGTGGTCGGTCGGGTCGACGGACCCGCCGGTCGCGACGTGCGCATCGAGGCCGTACTGACCTGTCTGGATGCCCAGGCGTGGCTGGCCGACGCGACGGGCGACGAGACGCTCGCCGAGCGCGGTCTGGCCGCCGCCGACGACGACCGGACCGTCGCGCAGCTCGCGGTCGGGCAGGCCGATTTCGCCGATGCCGTTGTGGCACTGGGACATCCGGGTGATCCACTGGACCAGGTGCGGCTCGGTGCGGTGCTGGCCCGGCTGGTTCCCGACGCGCCCGTGGCGTGGGTGACCGACCATCACGGTCTCGACCCGGCCGAGATCGAGGCGCTGCTCGCGCGGATCCCCGCGCACTCCCGCCGCGGTCGGATCTTCGACGCGCACGCGCCGCTGTTGCGCGGGCAGCCGCCGCTCGGTGCGGACAACGGTGTGACGCTGGTCGAATTCGCCGCGAGTCGTCCGTTCCATCCCGTCCGGCTGCACGAAGCGCTCGACGTGTTGTTCGAGGGAGTGGTGACCGCGCGCGGACGGATGTGGCTGGCCACCCAGTCCGACGAGGTGGTGTGGCTGGAGTCGGCGGGCGGCGGCCTGCGGGTCGGCGGCGCCGGACGGTGGCTGGCCGCGATGAGTCAAGCGGAGCTGGCAAGCGCCGATCCCGACCGATGCGCGATGGCCGCGTTGCACTGGGACGACACGTTCGGCGACCGGGACACCTCGCTGGTGATCCTGGTGCACGACGCCGACCCCGCCGATATTCGCCAGGCCCTGCACTGGGCGCTCGTCGAGGACGACGAACTGCGGTTGTTGGAACACGCCCCCGAGCTGGTCGCGCAGTGGGAAGACCCGTTCGGCGAGTGGCACACCGACCCGTGCGACACCGGTGAGTCGACCGGGCTGCCCGTCGAGGGCAGTGCTGGACAGTCGAAAAGCCCGAGAGGAGAAGCGAAATGAAGACCGGGATACATCCGGACTACCACCCGGTGGTGTTCGAGGACGCGAGCACCGGCAAGCAGTTTCTGACGAGGTCCACCTCCACCAGCACCCGCACGGTGGAGTGGACGGACGGCAACACCTACCCGCTGCTGATGGTGGACGTGACCGCCGACTCGCATCCGTTCTGGACCGGAGCGCACCGCGTGATGGACACCCAGGGCCGGGTGGAGAAGTTCGAGCGCAAGTACGGCAAGCGGGCCCGCGCCGGCGCGCCCCGGCACGAACGAGGGGAGGGCTGACATGGCGGTGCCGAAGCGGAGGATGTCGCGGTCGAACACCCGCAGCCGTCGCGCACAGTGGAAGGCGACCCCACCGGACCTGGTGCCGGTCAGCGTCGGAGGCGTTGTGCGCAAGGTGCCGCGCCGGTTGCTACAGGCGGTGCGCCGGGGCCTGATTGATCTCGATCGGATCTGACGTACGGCCAGCGGTTTTCGGCTCGACGCATGCCGGGTCGTAGCTGCTCCGGTGACGATCACGGTGCGAGTCTTTCCAGCGCCCGTTCGCGGCCCGCAAGTCATCAGGGGGCCGCGAACACGCAGCGCCGCAGGCGCTGCAAATCAGACTTAGCCTTCTTCGGCGGCCAAGTCTGCCAGGATGGCCGCGAGCCGGAAGAACTTGTTGTTGCCCAGGTCGGCAAGCGTCTCGATCTTCAGGGCGTCGAGCAGTGCTTGTCGTGCGCTTCGGTGAGGCCTGCCAGCGTCGCGGGCGGTGCGGCGAGGTTCTCCGCGAACGACTTGTTCTCGTACGCCTTGTCCAACGCTTTGTCGAGCACCACATTGACAGCCATGTGATGAACCTGGATAAGCGGCGGCCGGACCCGTCCGTCCGAGCCTTCGTGCCAGCCGACGACAACTCGATCGGTGCTGGCTTGGGTGGTGAATGCGCGGGGCAGTTTTTTTGCAGGTCATTCGACCGAATTCGGTAAGTCGGCCCGGGATGGAAGGCGAAGTTCAGGCTGTGCGACGCCGGATGGGCAATTAATTGGCTAACGATGCGTCCTGCACCACGTGGCAATTTTCCGGAATGCTCGATTGCGACGGGGTAGCCATCTGGTGAATTACGTACTGAGGGTTGGTTTTTGGGCGCTGTAAAAGTCTTGGCGAAGTGATGATTTCGTGTTCCCGCACCGGTACCCTCGTCCGAGAGGGCGGGTTCTCCTGGACCCCCGGGAGAACCCGCTCATCGCCAAGCTTCCGGCCCATCGGGCCGAGCCCCTTCACTCGAATTCCTTGTCGCGCCGTGGATTCCTGGGCTCTGTGGAATTCCTGGGGCTCCGTGCAGGTCGCCCGCCACGAGGTGCCGGGACAGTGCGATGGTCACTCACCGGGTCCGAGTTCCGCCAATTTTCCGGTCCTCGATGACTCACCCGGAGCTTTTGAATGTCCGGGCAAGGGCAAATCCGGCAACAGGGACTCCAGTCGCGCCAACTGCTCGCCGACCAGCGCGGCCGGACCCTCGATCAACGACAGCGGCCACGGCCAATGCCGTCCGCTCAACCGCTCGACCTGCTCGACCAAATCGGCCGTCGTGGTCTCCAGATCGCCGATCTCGGTACGCAATTCGCCGATTTGCGTACGCAACCCGGCCGACTCACGCTCCAGATCATCGATCCGGTGCAACGCTGCGGCCAAGCCGTCTACCAGGGTCAAGCTGTGACCGTCGGCATCGGTACCCAGCTGCGGCCAGCCCGCCAATCCGGGCCCGCGGAGCTGGACCTGAATATCGCGCAGCACTGCCTCTTGTTCCGGCGTCACGTCTGGTTCCTCCTGTACGAAATCCCACTGGCCGAAATCGTCCGTCTCGGCCACGTTCACATCGCAGAGCACCCCGCCGACCGTCACCTGGCGCAGCGTCGGTCCCGGCGGCCACCACAGCGCAGTACCTGCGCCAGCCCGGCGCGGGCGTCCACGATCCCGGTTCCGTGGCCGTCGAGCATACGGGCGGCGGTGGTCTCCCAGTTCGACACGATCGAAACCCTGTCGGCGCGCAGATCGTCCGCCTCAGCCGGAGTCAGCAGCTTTCCGGGCAGCGTCGGGCCGCCGTCGGACAGGTGGCGCACCACGAAGTCGAACCCCGCCGCGCGGATCATCGCACCCCCTGGACGTCCCGCGGCGTAGTCAAGACCGAAACGCATGTCACTCACTGTAAGTCGGTCGGGCACGGAAATCGGCGGCATTGCCGAACCGGTGAAAACTGTCGGTCCGAGCTGGTTGACTGTGGGTGGTTCGCGTGGTCGCCAGGTGCTGGGAAACAGGGTGTGAACATTGCGGAGCCGCGGGATGGCGATTGCTCGGCCGTTTGTCGATAGGGAAACTCAATCGGAACGGAGATGTCTGATGCCCATACGCAACGAGGCTTGGCAACCGGGGACGCCGGCCTGGATCGACTGTCAGGTCGAGGATCCGGTGAAGGCGAGCGAGTTCTACGCGGAGCTGTTCGGCTGGGAGATCCAGGACGGCGGACCGGACGCGGGCGGCTACCTGATGGCCGCGCAATCCGGTGTGGCAGCCGCCGGAATCGGCCCGAAGCCCGACTCGATGCAGAGGATGCCGTCGGTCTGGACCACCTACTTCGCGGTCGAGGACGCCGACGCCAGCGCCGAGCAGGTGACCGCGGCCGGTGGCCAACTGATGGCGCCGCCCTTCGACGTGCAGGAGTTCGGCCGTATGTTCGTCGCCGCCGACCCCAGCGGCGCGGTCTTCGCCGTCTGGCAGGCGAAGAAGCACAACGGCGCCGCCGTCTACAACGAGCCCGGCGCCTACTGCTGGAATGAGCTGCACACCCGCGACCTGGCCACCGCGAAATCGTTCTACACCGACGTATTCGGTTTCAGCTACACCGATTTCGACTTCGGTACCTCGCAGTACGCGGCCTTCACGCCGCCGGACCGCACCGAGGCGGTCGGCGGGTTGAGCGACGATTCGACCACCGTGGCCGACTCGATGCCCGACTACTGGCTCGTCTGGTTCCAGTTCGATGACGTCGATGCCGGCATTGCCAAGGCGGTCGAGATGGGCGGCACGGTGCTGCAGCCTGCGGCGGACTCGCCGATCGGCCGGTCCGCGGTGCTCGCCGCGCCCCAGGGTGAGTCGTTCGGCATCATCGATCCGAATAAGCGGGTCGGCAAGATGCCCGCACCGACCGCGTAAGCACAACGGCCCGAGCATGATCGGGCGGCCCGAGTTCGCCGCCCGATCAGCGGCGCTTAGTGCGCTGCCGCCTGGAGCCCGGCCCGGCGCGCGGCTTCGGCGGCGGCCGTCGTGCTGTCGCGCCGATCCGGTGCGACGAGCAGCGCCGTGATCGGCACCGTGAGGGCGAGCGAGCCGATGACGAACATCGGGAAGACGAAGTCGAAAAGCTGCAATCCGGTCGGCGACTCGGCGCTCGGATCGACGGTGAGATCGATCGCGGCGGTACCGGCGTAGTACATGGCCGCTACGCCTATGCCGAACAGCAGCGTGGTCGCGGCCCGTGCCATCGGAAAGTGGAAGGACTGAATGGACCACAGGGTGGCGCTCGCGGTGATGATCGCGATCACCGTCGCCACCGCGGCCGGCCACGGTGAAATCTCGACCGAACCCTGGATACGGATCGATCCGATGCCGAGATAGAGCGTCAGGCCGGTGCCGAGGCCCATGACCAGGCCACCGGCGATCAGCCGTGGCAGCCGCAGCGTGCGACCGATGATCACCAGCCCCGCGAACACCGCGACGAAGGCCGCCACCATGGACGAGATCAGCCTGCCCGAGTCGAACCGCACGTCGGTGCCGGGCACGCGCAGGCCCAGCAGCACCACCGAGGTTGCCAGCCAGATCCCGACCCCGCCGATCGACACCGCGGCCGACGCCAGCCACACCGGCCGAAATCGGACCGAGCGCGCACCGTGCAGGATGCAGGCCACCCCGACCACCGCGCCGAGGACCGAGATCCCGAGGGAAAGCCCGGCAACCCAGTACCCCATGGAGAACTGGTCTATCGTGGCACCGCCGTTCCCGAGTGAGAACAACCGGTCCTCATGCATTCGAGGCGGATCCTTCCAATTCCAGAGCCTTCAGTTGGGCGATCGCATACTCGGTGACCGCGGCCAGCGCCTGGCGCACCTCCATGGCATTGCGCGCGTCGATGTCCACGATCGGTACGCCCTCCCGCACCGAAAGCGCCTCGCGCAGTTCTGCGATCGGGAACCGGGGCGCGTCAGGGAAGCGGTTCACCGCGATGAGGAACGGCAGTTTGCGCGCCTCGAAGAAGTCGACGGCGGCGAAGCTGTCCTCGAGTCGCCGGGTGTCGATGAGCACCACCGCGCCGATCGCGCCGCGGATCAGGTCGTCCCACATGAACCAGAACCGGCGCTGTCCCGGTGTGCCGAACAGATACAGCACCAGGTCGCCGGGCAGCACGATGCGCCCGAAATCCATGGCGACCGTGGTGGTTTCCTTCTCCGGGGTATCGGCGAGATCGTCGATGCCGTCGGAGAACCGGGTCACCATGGCCTCGGTCCGCAGCGGAACGATCTCCGATACCGCGCCGACGAACGTTGTCTTGCCCGCTCCGAAGCCGCCCGCGACGACGATCTTCGTCGAGGCGACACGGGTCTCGGCTTCGCTCGGCGCAAAGTTGTTATAACGCACGGAGTCCACGCAAAGTCCTCTCCATCAGTGAACGGCGCTCGTCAAAACTCGCCTCTTCGGTAAGGGTCGAATGCACCCGCAGGGTTCCGTCGACAACCAGGTCACCGATCACGACCCGGACCATGCCGAGCGGTCGATCCAGGTGCGCGGCGATCTCGGCGACCGACAGGCGGTGGGTGCCCAGCCTAAGGATCTCCGTGCGAATGTCGCCGGTCGGCCAGTCGAGATGGGCAGTGTAGGACAGGGTTTCGATGACAGCCTCTAGCGGCAGGTCGATCGCGGGCTCGGTGCGCCCGGAGGTCAGCGCATACGGTCTGACGCGAGTTGTCGGTCGATTTTGTGGTCCGGGGCCGTTGGGGCTGGACATCTCACCCTCAGACAGCGGTACGGGCGGTGGCCGCGACGACCGAACCCACTCGATCGACCAGCAGGGCCATCTCATAGCCGATGCGGCCGATGTCGTGCGACTTATTGGCGAGCACGGCCAGGTGCGAGCCGTTGCCGACGCTCATCACCAGCAGATAGCCGCGCTGCATCTCCACGATCGACTGCATCACCTTGCCGCCGTCGAACAGTTGCGCGGCGCCGCTCGACAGACTGGCCAGCCCCGCGGTGACGGCGGCAAGCTGCTCGGCCCGGTCGCTGGGTAGGTGCGGGCTGGTGGCCTGCAACAAGCCGTCCGCCGACACCAGGACCGCGTGCGACACCCCGGGCACATCCCGGGTGAAGCGGGTGACCAGCCAGTTCAAGTTCTCATCGGTGGTGCTGTTCGCGTTGGTCATCCAAGCCCTCCGTCGTTGTACTGGGCATCGGCCCGCCCACTGCGGACCCCACTGAGATGCCTGGTGAGGTTGCTCCGGATTTCCTCCGGATCACGAGCCCCTGTGTCTTCGGCCGGTGTGAGGCCACCCGGCACCAACTGCGCTCCCGGGCGCCGAATCGGCAGGCCGCCGACGGTGCGCGAGGTGGTGGTCGGCCGGGCGGCGTCCTCCGCGGCCATCCAGCCCGCGTCCGCGGCGGGCGAGGACCAAGTGGTCTCCGACGGCTGTGCGGCTGCGGGCTCGACCAGCCATTCCGAGACCATTCGCTGATAGATCGGCGTCGGAGATTCGCCTGCCACCGGCTGTAATCGCGAGGAGGTGACCGTCGCGGATTCCGGTGCGGCGGCGGGCTTTCTGGTCGGCAGTGGCGGCCGCCCGCCCGCCGTTACGGTCGCGGGCTCCCTGGTGACGACCGGGTTGGAGCCGGTGGTCGCGTACGGGTCGGCTCCGGCCCACACGTCCTCCGCGGCCGGGCCGAGCGGCACCTGCGGCTCGACATCGATGACGGGCATGGATCCGGTATCGACGACCGGCGACGGTTCGGTGGGCGGTTGTTTCTCTTCGTGCGCCGCCGGAGTCGGCGGGCCGAACGGCGTGACCCGGGGCAGCTCGAGGCCCGCGGTGTCCTCGATGGGATGTTCGGCGAACATGTCGGGCAGGCCCTCAGGGCTGTTGCCATTGCCGATGGGCACCGAAACGGTGGGCTGCGGATCGGCGTCGGCCGCTCGAATGGCCGGACGGCGTTGCGGCAGACCGCTACTGGTCACCCCGTAGCGCGGCGCGTCGCGCTGCGGCAGGCTCGGCACCGGAACCAGGGTGCGCGGCTGCTGCGCCTGCGACTGTATCGGCGCGGCAGGCAGCGCCGGCATTGCGCGCGCTTCGAGCGCCTTCTGCGTCGGCTCCGGATCCATCGGCGGTGCGACGAGCGCGCCGGGCAGATGCACGCTGGCGGTGATGCCAGGCTGCTGTGCCATCGTCGAGGTCCGGCGCAGGCTGACCGTGATGGTGTGCCGCTTGGCGAGTCGGCCGACGACGAAAAGACCCATGCGGCGGGCGGTTTCGACGGTGACCTCACCACCGGAGGCGAGCTGGTCGTTGGTGGTCTGCAGGTCCTCGAGGGACATGCCGAGGCCGCGATCGGTGATTTCGATCAGGTAGCCGCCGTCCACGGCGCGCGCGACCATCACCGCGACCGGGGTGGTCGGCGGCGAGTAGCGCAGCGCGTTGTCGATCAGCTCGGCAAGCAGGTGCTCGATATCGACGGCGGGCTCGCCGGCGACGATGCCGTCCGGTACCGCGCCGATCTCGACCCGCTGGTAATCCTCGACCTGGGAGACCGCGCTCCACAGCATGTCCGACAGTGGCACCGGCTGCAGCTGGCCGCGGCGCAGTGCCGTGCCGGCCAGAACCAGCAGGTTGTCGCCGTTACGGCGCATGCGGGTGGCGAGGTGGTCGAGACGGAACAGGCTCTGCAGCCGCTCGCCGTCGTCCTCGTCGTGCTCCAGGTCCTCGATCAGCGCCAGTTGCTGCTCGACGAGCGATTGGCTACGGCGGGAAAGGGTTTCGAACATGTTGCCGATCTGCAGTCGCAGTCGGGCCTGCTCGGCCGCCAGGTTCAGCGCCTGCTCGTGGATTTCGTCGACCGCGCGGGCCAGCTGGCCGACCTCGTCGGTGGTGTGCACCGCGACCGGGGTGATCTCCGGTGTCGCGCCACCGCTGCGCACGACGGCGAGTTCCTCGGGCAGCTTGACGTGCGCGACCTCGAGTGCGTCGCGACGCAGCCTACGGACCGGGACGACGAGGGTGCGCGCGACGGCGAGGGCCAGCGCCAGCCCGGCGAGCAGCATGCCGATTACGATGGTGGTCTCGCGCAGCGCGTTGTTCTGGGCCTCGGTGGTCCGGGCCGCCAGCGCCTTATCGATGGTGTCGGTGAGCTGGGCGGTGGTCTTCTCGTAGGTGTCGGCGCTGGCCTGAAGCGAGTCGAGCACAGCCGGATTGGACGTCGGGTCGCCCGCGTTCTGGCTGAAGGCCGCCAGTCGGGTCGAGACCGCGTCCAGCAGCGGGCGCACATTGGCGGCGTTGTCCGGGAGGATGGCGCTGTAGGTGTTGATCATGGTCATTTCGGCGCCCGCCGAGGTGAGCACCCGGGGCCGCACGCTCGGATTCTTGCCCGCATCCGGCGATCCGATCAGCATGCGCTGCTGGGTGAGTACGCGCCGGGCCGTCTGGATCGCACCGGTCTGCAGGAAGTATCGCTGGATGACGAGATCCTCGACCGAGGGCGACATCGCGAGGGCGTTGCCGATGCGCACCGCGATTTCGTCAGCCTGCTCACCGACCATCGCGGGCGAGCCGTTACGCAGGCTGTTGCGCATGGTGGTGCCGGTGGCGACAGCCGAGGCGAGCTCGGCGGTGACGCGGGTGCCGACCTTGGTGCTCTGTAGCGCGGTTTCGAGATCAGCGAGCGTCTGATCGAATTTCGTCAATGCCGCGTCGGTCGCCGGGTCGGCGGTGTTGCCCCACGAGGAGGTCGCGGCCACCGCGAGTTGCTCGGTAGCAGTACCGAACTGGCCGATCGGTCGGATGATGATGGCTTGTTCGGTTGCCGCGTCCAACTGCGACATGGTACGCAACTCGTTGTTGATACGGAGTACGGCGAACACGGTGGCCAGCAGCACCGGGAGCACCAGCACGATGCCAACCTTGCGAGTGACCGACCAGTTGGACAGACCGAGTTGCCAGGACCGCGGTGCAGCTTCCATCCGCTTCCGTTGCCTCCGCTTCACGAGTGGCCCCCGGATGGCGCGTGGCTGTTCGGTTTGATTCAAGCCGCTGAGAACCAACTGGAGGTCTTCTTTTTACGCAGGGAACATACCGCGCAGAGTGAGCCACGGCAATCTGGGGCACTCGGTCTGATATTTGGCGGAATATGGCTGTACATAACATGTTTCAAGCCCAATTGGTTCCCACACCCGGCAAATTCTGAGCAAGGTCAGGAAAGCCGCTGGTCACTCGATCAGCCCCGCATCGGTGCACCGTATCAGGCCGGCGCGGCGTGTCGGATCCTGCCCTCTCAGTCGACTCTCAGTCGGTGCCGTCAAACTGGTGGCATGCGCATTCTGGTAGTCGACGACGATCGCGCCGTCCGTGAATCACTGCGCCGGTCGCTGACCTTCAACGGCTACTCCGTCGATCTCGCGGTAGATGGCTTGGACGCGTTGGAGAAAGTGGCCGCGCAGCGACCGGATGCACTCGTTCTCGATGTGATGATGCCACGGATGGATGGGCTCGAAGTTTGCCGACGCCTACGCAGTACCGGCGACGATCTGCCGATTCTGGTTTTGACGGCGCGGGATTCGGTTTCCGAGCGGGTAGCCGGACTCGATGCCGGTGCCGACGATTATTTGCCGAAACCATTCGCGTTGGAGGAATTGCTGGCTCGGCTGCGGGCACTGTTGCGCCGGCGGACGCCCGATCTCGGCGAGACCTCGGAGACCATGACGTTCGCTGATCTGTCGCTGGATCCGGTGACACGCGAGGTCGCCCGCGATGAACGCGCGATCAGCCTTACGCGCACCGAATTCTCACTTCTGGAAATGTTGATGGCCAATCCGCGTCGGGTACTGACTCGCAGCCGCATCCTCGAGGAGGTCTGGGGCTACGATTTCCCGACCTCCGGCAATGCCCTCGAGGTGTATATCGGATACCTGCGTCGCAAGACCGAGGCCGATGGCGAACCACGGCTTATCCACACGGTGCGCGGTGTCGGCTACGTACTACGCGAAACACCCCCGTAAGCCGCGCGGATCATGGCACGAACTGTTCCGAAACACCCCGCGGTCGCCGCGCTGGGCCAGCAGCGCCCGCCGGACTCGGCGGAAATGCGCCCACCCATGCCGCTGACCAGATCGGTCTCGCTGCGCTGGCGGGTGACGTTGCTCGCTGCCTCCGTCGTAGCCATCGCCGTTGCGGTGACCTCGATCGCGGCCTACGCGATGGTGGCTCGCGCGCTGTACGCCGATGTCGATGCGCAGTTGAAGGCCCGCGCCGCCACCATGATCAACAACAACTTCGAGACCCTCGGATTCCAATCGATCGTGTTGGCCGGTTTGTACTCCAACGACGTCGGCGTCGCGCTGATCTACGGCGACGACAAGCCGTATATGCCGCCGCAGCCGACGATTCCGCCGGTGGGCACCCAGGAGCTCGCGGTCGCCGACGGTCAGCTGCCGTCGTCGCTGCGAACGGTGAGCAACCAACGCGTGCTCGCGATGCCGACGCATTCCGGTGCGACGCTGATTATTTCGCAGCGGTTGGAGCCGACCCGAGAGGTGCTCGACAGGCTGGCGTGGTTGCTTTTCGTGGTGGGCGGTTGCGGTGTCGTGTTGGCGGCGGCGGCGGGCACGGCGGTGGGTCGCACCGGATTGCGTCCGATCGCGCGATTGACTGCCGCGACCGAACGGGTTGCCCGCACCGACGACCTGACGCCGATTCAGGTGACCGGTGACGATGAATTGGCCAGGCTCACCGAGAGTTTCAACACCATGCTGCGCGCGCTCGCCGAATCCCGGGACCGGCAGCGCAGATTGGTCGCCGACGCCGGTCACGAATTGCGCACTCCGCTCACTTCGTTGCGCACCAATATGGAACTGCTGATCGCATCCAGTCGTCCTGGCTCGCCGCGGATTCCGGAAGAGGACATGGCCGAGTTGCGCTCGGATGTGATGGCGCAGATCGAGGAGTTGTCCACCTTGGTCGGGGATTTGGTCGATTTGGCGCGCGAAGACGCACCCGAAACCGTTTACGATCGTATCGATCTCGGCGAAGTCGCCGAGCGCGCACTGGAGCGGGCGCGGCGGCGCCGTGGCTCGATCGAGTTCAGCGCGGAGCTGCGGCCCTGGTTCGTCTACGGCCACGAGGCGGGCCTGGAGCGGGCCATCCTCAATGTCCTCGACAACGCCGCCAAATGGAGTCCGGCCGGTGCGCAGGTGCGCGTCACCATGCGCGAGGCCGGGCGTGGGCTGCTCGAGCTGACCGTCGACGACACCGGTCCCGGCATTCCGGCCGCGGAGCGGGAGCTGGTGTTCGAGCGGTTCTACCGGACCACGGCCTCGCGCTCGATGCCCGGTTCCGGTCTCGGTCTTGCCATCGTCAAACAGGTGGTGACCAAGCACGGCGGCACCATCACCATCGATACCTCGCCCCGCGGCGGCGCTCTGATCCGTATCGTGTTACCTGGTGAAGGTGGCCCGTCCGTGCCGGGTTCGGCCATCGACGGATCGGATCGGTAGCCGAAACACTCGGAAAACTGATAGCACGGTCTCAGTCGGCTCTAAGCCGTCGCCGTCAAGCTGGTCGGTGGACGTGAGGAGAAACGAGAAACCATGACCGAGGGTTCCAAGAACCGGCAGGGGGAGTCGGCAGCTGCGGGTGCCGCCCCTGACCCGCATTCGACAGAGCAGATCCCGGCCGTACCGGCGGGCCGGACGGACTCGCCGTATCCGCCGCCCTGGGGTGGGCAGCAGCAGGCACCGTACTACCCGCCGTATCAGTCCTCGCCTTATCACCCCGCACCGCAGCCGGGTGTCCAGTACACCCAGCCCTTCCCGGGCCGCGAAATGGGGGCCGAGTACAACGCCTCGTCGTTCGATCCGCCGATCCCGCCGAGCGGGATGCCGGGTGCGGCCTTCGGCGCACAGCCGCAGCCGGGTCCGGCACGGCGTCCGATCCGCACCGGGCTCGTCATGGGCGCGATCGCGCTCGCACTGGTCAGCGGTGGCGTCGGCGGTGCTGTCGGTGCACTTGTCAGCTCCTCGGACACCGGCCACTCGGTGGTGAAGAACGCGCTGGACGCACCGACGCCCAACGTCAATAGCGTGGCCAATGCGCCGGCGGGCTCCACCCAGGCGGTGGCGCAGAAGGTGCTGCCCAGCGTGGTCATGATCAAGGTGGCCAGCAATCGGGCCCAAGGTGAGGGCTCCGGCGTCGTGCTGTCCTCCGACGGCCTGATCCTGACCAATAATCACGTGGCCGCCGGTGGCGGCGCCAACGCCACGATGGAAGTCGTGTTCGCCGACGGCAGCACCGCGCCCGCGACCATGGTCGGCGCCGATCCGGTATCGGATCTGGCCGTCATCAAGGTCACCGGCAAGACCGGGCTGACCCCGATAGAGCTTGGCGCCTCCTCGAACCTGCAGGTCGGTCAGCCGGTCATTGCCGTCGGCTCGCCGCTCGGCCTGGCGGGCACGGTCACCACGGGCATCGTCTCCGCGCTCAATCGGCCGGTGTCCACCCAGGGTGACGGCACTCCGAATGCCTCGGTGAACCCGGTGATCGACGCGATCCAGACCGACGCGGCGATCAACCCGGGCAACTCCGGCGGCGCGCTCGTCGACGGCAGCGGCAAGCTGATCGGCATCAACACCGCCATCGCCAGCCTGGGCGGCGAGGCCTCCGGCCAACAGAGCGGCTCGATCGGCCTCGGCTTCGCCATCCCGGTGGATCAGGCGCGCCGGGTCGCCGACGAGCTGATCAAGACCGGCCACGCAACCTACGCACAGCTCGGTATCACGCTGAAGGCGCAGGACACGGTGGCCCGAGTGCTGGAGGCGACGCCGGACGGCCCGGCCGCCAAGGCCGGCATCCCCACGGGCGTCGTAGTGACCAAACTCGACGACCGCACCATCGACTCGGGTGACGCACTCATCGCCGCGGTCCGTTCACACCAACCGGGAGACAAGGTGAGAGTGACCTACACCGACGACCAGGGCAATAACGCCAAGACCGTCGAAGTGACCCTCAGCGGTGCACCCGCGGACGGCGGCCGATGATGCGCGTGCTGCCCGGACGCTGGACACCTCGCATCGAGATCGTGGACGCCGACGCCGAGCTGCTGGCCGTGGATGCCGAGCTTCTGGGCGCGGGCGCCCGGCTTCTCGATGCGGGCGCTACGGTGAGCACCATGGAAATCGATGCTCCTGTGGCGGGGCGCGCACTGGTGGTGGTCGTCGACGATCGAACGGCGCATGGAGGTGTGGATTCACTCGGCCCACTGGTCACCGAACTGCTGACCGAGGCGGGTTTTCTCGTGGACGCTTCGGTGACCGTGCAGGCCGACGAGGTTGAGATTCGTAATGCGCTGAACACCGCGGTGATCGGTGGCGTCGATCTGGTCATCTCCGTCGGTGGCACCGGTATGTCCCCGCGCGATGTCACGCCGGAGGCCACCTCGCAGGTGCTTGACCGGGAACTGCCCGGCATCAGCGAGGCGTTGCGCTCGTCCGGACGCGTCGCGGGTTCGCTGGACGCGGGCCTCTCACGCGGTCTCGCAGGCATTTCGGGCAGCACCCTGGTGGTGAACCTGCCCGGCACCCGATCGGCGATCCGGGACGGGATGGCCACGCTTGGCCCGCTCGCCAGTCGAGTGATCGGCGAACTGTCTGGATTGGCCGAATAATCTCGGCCGCCGACTCTTCTGAAGACCCTCGCCCTGCCGCGCGCCGGGCGAGGGATTCCGCGCGTCTGGCCGAGATCTTCGGCGACACCCTGCCGGACACCACGCGCGACGAACGCGACCACGACTCCGAGGTGAGTTCGCCCTCCGATGACTGGCTGCGTGCACAAGTGCCGCCGCACCACGGCTGAGGCTCATCTACTGCCAAGCTACGTATAACGGACAAATGGCCATCGTTACTTCACGGTGATTGCATCCGGTCAAAATTATTTCGGCGGTTTCTTACGGCCTTGGCCCGTATCTGACGGGTGGCATTCATGTGACGCTGGCCGTTCCTGCCCGCACATCGGCGGATATCTTTCAGCTGTTTATGCACGTCAAGCTACATGTGCATAGCTCAAATATGAGCTAGATCACATCGATCTTTACGAAACCTTACATTGCCCCACCGGTACCAAGCGTTTAATGTTCGCCACGAGCCACCCACATGCTGGACCTTGTAGGCCCGGAGCGGTACGTACGTACGTGTCGACCCGGTGGAACCAGGCTCGGGTTCCGTGCCAGCCGAGCTTTGCGCCGAAATAACAGCCGGTTACATATCGGCAACAATCGGGGCACAAACTGAGCTGGGCCTGAGAGGACCACTGACCAGCCTCGATGGTCGAGGTTGACTGTTTGAACCTGATGAGGGGAAGTATGAGCGAGAACCGCACCAACGGTCTGCGCCGCGGTGCCCGCGTCGCGGGCGTCGGCGCTGCCGCGGCCGTGGCCATGGGCCTGCTTTCGACCGGTGCCGCAAATGCCGACACCTTCGTGCCGTTGCCGGACGGCCAGAAGTTGAGCCCGGCGGGCGTCACGGTCACCCGCACTGGCGAGCACGCCCTGATTTCGCCGTCCCTGGCGGCTAATGGCGCCGGACGTGTTGTTTGGGTTTCGGGCAATGCCATCGCCGATGTGACCGCGACCCCGGAAGGCACGGTGGGCCCGAACAACGGCGGCAACAATGCTCCGGGCACCAACAACTCCTCGACGCACGGCGCGTCGCAGATCAACACCGGCTACATCGTCGGCTGCCAGGTCAGTATCGCCGATGACGCCATCTCCGCGGGCATCTCCGGTGGCATCAACCTCAGTGGTGGCAGCCTGGGCGGTTCGATCGGCCTCAACCTCGGCCCCGGCGAGGTCAAGTTCGTTCAGATCGACTTCAAGGACATCTTGAAGCCGGGCCACTACTCGGTCGAGTACCAGGATGTCGAGATGGATATCCAGGGCTGCGCGGGCTACGCCCAGGCGCGGGCGTACACCGTCGTCGAAATCATCGGTGACCACTACTCGAAGACCACCCTCTACGGGGCGCCGTTCAGCATCGGCTGACGTCGGTCTAATCCAACGAACACTCTTCTCGCTGAAGCGAACTCAACCCCTGAGGGACAAACATGATCAACCGTAAGAACGTGGCGCGGGTGGCCGGTGTCGGTGCCGCCGCCACCATCGCCATGGGCCTGTTCTCCACCGGCGCCGCGAACGCCGACACCTTCGTTCCGCTGCCGGGTGGTGAGATCTCCAAGACGCTGTCGGACGGCACCGTGGTGACAATCCGCCTGGTGGGCGAGTCCGCCAACATCAATCCGTCCATGGGCTCCACCCCGGTCCACCGCAACGCGTGGGTCTCCGGTAGCGCGCAGGTCGAGCTGTCCGGTGCCACCAGCGCCACCGGCGGCAGCATTTACCCCGGCTACACCGTGGGCTGCCAGGTGAACATTGCCGGTGGCGGCGCCAGCGGTGGTGTCGACGGTTCGCTCGACTGGAGTAGCGGTTCGAACGTCACGCCGAGTGTCGGTGCCACCAGCGGCGGCAACCTCAGCCTCGGCCCCGGCCAGTCGCAGTCGTTCTACATACTCGATCTGGAGCAGGCTGACGACTTCGGCAACCAGATTCACAAGACGCGCAGCATGTTCAAGGGTGACAGTGGCTCGGTCACCTGGGCCGATGAGACGATCGGCCTGACCGGCTGCGCCGGCTACGCCCAGGCGCGCTCGTTCGTGAGCGTCGAGATCTCGACCGATAACGTCACCACCTGGGTGACGTTGTGGGGCAAGCCGTTCAGCCTCGGCTGAGTCTGCGCGGGTAGCAAGCCCGCGGCACACGAAACGGACCCGTTGCTTTCGCAACGGGTCCGTTTGGCGTGCAGACCCCTTGGTGCCCAACATGATTGCCGATCGTATTGGTTGATGCCTGATTTGTAACGTATTTTGAAGAAATCCCTGAGAGTTGACCAAGAAACTAATAACATTAGGCCCACCCAAGATCGTTCATCAACGAGACGGTCGGCAGTTCCCCTGTTGGACAGAACATTCCAGCAAGCTCGGCTGACCTGAAAGGGAAGACTCTCGGCCTCGGCAGCCATCGAGGCCGACCGCTAGAACCTGATGAGGGGAAGTATGAGCAACAACCACCCCGCCCTGTTGCGTCGCGGCGTCCGTATCGCGGGTGCCGCCGCCACCGCAACAGTGGCTATGGGACTCTTCTCGACCGGCGCTGCCAACGCCGATACTTTTGTGCCGTTGCCGGACGGCCAGAAGATCGGTCCGGGCGTGACCATCACGCGCAACGGCGAGCACGCGCTGATCTCACCATCGTTGGCCGCCAATGGCGCCGGACGTGTTGTCTGGGTTTCGGGCAATGCCAACGCCGATGTCTCCGTCACTCCGGAAGGCACGGTGGGCCCGAACAACGGCGGCAACAATGCTCCCGGCACCAACAACTCCTCGACGCACGGCGCGTCGCAGCTGAGCACCGGCTACATCGTCGGCTGCCAGGTCAGTATCGCCGATGACGCCATCTCCGCGGGCATCTCCGGTGGCATCAACCTCAGTGGTGGCAGCCTGGGCGGTTCGATCGGCCTCAACCTCGGCCCCGGCGAGGTCAAGTTCGTTCAGATCGACTTCAAGGACATCTTGAAGCCGGGCCACTACTCGGTCGAGTACCAGGATGCCGAGATGGATATCCAGGGCTGCGCGGGCTACGCCCAGGCGCGGGCGTACACCGTCGTCGAAATCATCGGTGACCACTACTCGAAGACCACCCTCTACGGGGCGCCGTTCAGCATCGGCTGACGTCGGTCTAATCCAACGAACACTCTTCTCGCTGAAGCGAACTCAACCCATGAGGGAAAATCAATGATCAACCGTAAGTACGTGGCACAGGCAGCCGGTGTTGGCGCTGCGGCCACCATGGCCTTGGGCCTGCTGTCCACGGGTGCGGCGAACGCCGACACCTTCGTTCCGCTGCCGGGTGGTGAGATCTCCAAGACGCTGTCGGACGGCACCGTGGTGACAATCCGCCTGGTGGGCGAGTCCGCCAACATCAATCCGTCCATGGGCTCCACCCCGGTCCACCGCAACGCGTGGGTCTCCGGTAGCGCCCAAGTCGAACTGTCCGGCGCCAATGGCGGCAGCATCTACCCGGGCTACACCGTTGGCTGCCAGGTGAACATTGCCGGTGGCGGCGCCAGCGGTGGTGTCGACGGTTCGCTCGACTGGAGCGGGAGCCAGGTCAAGCCGAGCGTCGGTGCGAACAGTGGCGGTAACCTCTCGCTCGGCCCGGGACAGTCGCAGTCGTTCTATGTACTCGATCTGGAGCAGGCTGACGACTTCGGCAACGATATACACAAGAAGCGCAGCGTATTCAAGGGTGACAGTGGCTCGGTCACCTGGGCCGATGAGACGATCGGCCTGACCGGCTGCGCCGGTTACGCGCAGGCGCGGGCGTTCGTGAGCGTCGAGATCTCGACCGATAACGTCACCACCTGGGTGACGTTGTGGGGCAAGCCGTTCAGCCTGGGCTGAGTCGCGCCGGTTACCGATCCGGAATATAGAAACGGGCCCGTCGCTTCCGCGACGGGCCCGTTTCGTGTTCTCGGACAAGCAAATTCAGGATTCGTGTCGTCCGCGCGCTGTCCCTGCCTTCGACGTGCAGGTCGCGAATCTGGCGCAGCACATTGGAATCGGTAAGGTCCGGTTCGCTTCGAGCCGAAGCGCTCCTTGGCGTGGGTGGCGGGCAGCACCAGCACGAAGTACAGGATCGCGGGGCCGCTGTCGAGATGCCAGGTAGTGCCGCATTGTTCAATGGAATACGACGGTGAGCGCGGTCCGCAGCGAGGCGGCGGCGACCGTGGTCGCGTGTTCGGCGTCCATCGCCACCAGCACGACCCGCTCCGCCGTGCCGCGTCGGTCACCGGGGCTGGACACCAAGACCACCGCGGCATCGGTCGCCAATGTCCGGGCCGGGCGCGCGACGGGACCATTCTGTTCCTCGCCGCCGACGACATCGACCCGGTCGCCGGCCCGCAGGATCTCGGCCACCGCGGTATCGGCGAGGCGAATGGGGACGATTCGGGCGTCGCGGGCTCCGGTAGCGACCGACGCCAAGCGTGGACCGACGATGCGCAGGTCGGTGAAGACCTCGCCGGCGCGCATCGCCCCGGTCATGGTCGCGCCGAGGAGTGTGGACATATCGGTCACCGCGCCGTCGGGCAGCGTGCCGGATTCGTGAGTGGCTGAACGCAAATCGTCGGCCTCGAGCATATGGCCCGGCGGTAGATCACGCCCGGCGACCACGACCCGTGCGCGTTCAGAGCCGGGATCGCCGCGCAAGAAAAGCACCGCGGCCAATGCGGTCAGAGCTGCCGCGAGCAGTCGCCTGGCGAGTAGCGCATCGGCCCAGGGTGGCCGATTCCAGTCGGCGAAGGATCGAGTCATGGCCGGATCCTATGGCCACAATCACATCCGCCCGGCCGGGAAAACGGCTAGCTGTGGATAACTACGAGCTGGGGATAACTCAGCTGGCGACGGCCGTGCTGGTGGAGGTGGAGCTGCTGTCGGACGAGCTCGAGTCCGAGCTGGTCGAGCTGCTGGAACCGCCATCGGACTTCGCGGGCTCACTCGCCGTCGAGGCGCCGCCGCGGCTGTCGGTGCGGTAGAAACCGCTGCCCTTGAACACGATGCCGACCGAGTTGAACAGCTTGCGCAGCTTCCCGGAGCACTCCGTGCAGACGCTCAGCGCCTCATCGGTGAAGGACTGAACGATGTCGAAGCGGTTGTCACACTGGGTGCACGCATATGAATAAGTTGGCACAGGATCCTCCGCACGGTTCGTCAATCTGGCACTCTACAGCCGACACTGCCAACGCCGCCAATCGGTGTTTCATTCCCTGATCATCCCACCCGCGCGCTGATCGCCACCGAGTCGACGCAGTCCGCCGTGCGGTGTCAGTGCCCAGCCCATGCGTAGGTCGTGAGGTTCCTCGGGTAGCCGGTCGACGAGTTCGTCGTCGCGCACCACCGCGACCAGCCGAGCGTCGGGGCGGGCCGCGGCCAGCGTCCGGTCGTAATAGCCCGCGCCACGTCCGAGCCGGACGCCACGGCGGTCCACCGCCAGCGCGGGCACCAGGATCAACCCGGCCCTGCTGACCTCCGGTGCGGCCAGCACCTCGCCGGTCGGCTCCAGCAGTCCGAACCCGGCGGGTCGCAAACCGTCCGTGCCGGTGTATTCGGCCCAGCTCAGCGGGCCAGGGGGACCGGTGACCGGCAACAGCACCCGGGCGCCGCCCGTCCGCAGCGCGTCGAGCATGGCCGTCGAACCAGGTTCACCGCGCACCGGGACGTACGCGCAAACCCACTCCGGAAGATCGAGCCTGCCCGCCGCCTCGGCCAGCGCGATTGCCTCGATGTGCTGGTCAGCGGCCACGATCGCGGCCCGTCGAGTGCGAATTTCGGTGCGCCATGCATGTTTGTCACGCTCACCGGGCATCTCCACAGTGATCACCTTAAGCTCACCGGGACCCCGGTCGGCTCTAGGCTGCTTGGGCGCTGTGCCCAACGGGCGTTTGGACGCTGTGATGGATGGATAGGGTAGGCGTATGACAGCTGTGTCGGACAAAAAGACGGCCGGACAGTCCGCGAATGACGCGGTGGTGTCGTGTTTCCGCACGGCCGTCGTGCCGGCGGCCGGGCTCGGGACGCGGTTTCTGCCTGCGACCAAGACAGTGCCCAAGGAACTGCTGCCGGTGGTGGACACCCCCGGTATCGAGTTGGTGGCGGCCGAGGCGGCCGACTCCGGCGCGGACCGGCTGGTGATCGTGACCTCGCCCGGTAAGGATGGCGTGGTCGCGCACTTCGTCGAAGATCTGATGCTCGAGAGCACGCTGGAAGAGCGCGGCAAGTTCCACCTGCTGGAGAAGGTGCGCAAGGCGCCCGGCCTGCTCGATGTCACCTCAGTCGTCCAAGAGGAACCGCTCGGCCTCGGCCATGCGGTCGCGCAGGCCGAACGCGTCCTCGACGACGACGAGGACGCCATCGCCGTGCTGCTGCCCGACGACCTGGTGCTGCCCTGCGGCGTGCTCGATGTGATGAGCCGGGTGCGCCGCAAGCGCGGCGGCACCGTGCTGTGCGCCATCGACGTACCGAAGGACGAGGTCAGCGCCTACGGGGTGTTCGATGTTGCGCCCGTGCCCGACGCGGTGAACCCGAATGTGTTGCGCGTCAACGGCATGGTGGAAAAGCCCGCGCTGGTCGATGCCCCCTCCACCTTCGCGGCCGCGGGCCGATATTTGTTGGACCGCGCCATTTTCGACGCGCTGCGCCGGATCGAGCCGGGCGCGGGTGGTGAGTTACAACTCACCGACGCCATTGCCCTGCTCATCGAGGAGGGACATCCGGTTCATGTGGTGGTGCACCGTGGGTCGCGCCACGATTTGGGCAACCCTGGCGGTTATCTTCGTGCTGCGGTCGATTTCGCTTTGGAACGAGAGGAATACGGCCCCGCCTTGCGGGAGTGGCTGCAGCATCGGCTGAGTTCGGATTGGGATCCGCAGCTGACGACGTACGACTAACGCGAGCGGGCGTCGGGTTTCGCCGATAGTGGACCGTCGGGTACGAATGATGGTTCACCGGCGTGCGCACCGAACCCGGTTGCGCTGGCTCGCAATCGCGCGGCCGCGGTGGCGGAATCCGGGTTGGGTGCGAAGAGATCAGGAAGGGCTGGATGCGCTCGGTTGAGGATCAGCAGATCAAGGTGACCGCTGCGGCGGTCGCGCCCCGGCCGGTCCGTGTCGCGATCTCCGAAGCCCAGGGCCTGCTGTGTGCCGAGGACGTCGTCACCGAGCGGCCGCTACCCGGCTTCGATCAGGCCGCGATCGACGGCTACGCGGTGCGTAGCGTCGACGTGGCCGCGGCCGGTTCCGATATCCGCAACGAGGACGGCGATCTGGTCGATCTCACGCTGCCGGTGGTCGGCGAGGTGGTCGCCGGTTCGAAGCAACCGAGCAGGCTGCAACCACGCCAGACCGTGCGGGTCGACACCGGCGCGCCGCTGCCGACATTGGCGGATGCAGTGCTGCCGCTGGATTTCACCGACGGCGGCCGGGCCAGGATCAAGGTGTACGAGCCGGTGCGTTCCGGCGACTATGTGCGACGGATCGGTGACGACGTGCAGCCCGGCGATGTCGCGGTGCGCGCGGGCACCATCATCGGTGCGGCGCAGGTCGGGCTGTTGGCGGCCGTCGGCCAGGACAAGGTGCTGGTGCATCCGCGGCCGCGGCTTTCGGTGATCTCGGTCGGCGGCGAGCTTATCGATATCGATCGCACGCCGGGACCCGGCCAGGTCTACGACGTGAACTCCTACGCATTGGCCGCAGCCGCCAGGGACGCGGGCGCCGATGTGAACCGCGTCGGCATCGTGAGCGCGGATCCGCGCCGACTACGCGATGTGGTCGAGGGCCAGCTGGTGCGTGCTGAGGTCGTGGTGGTCGCGGGCGCGGTCGGCGGCTGGGCCTCCGAACAGGTCCGCGAGGCGCTCGAGGGCCTCGGCGAGCTGGAAATCGCGCGGGTGGCAATGCATCCCGGGTCCGTGCAGGGCTTCGGGCGGCTCGGCCGCGACGAAGTGCCGACCTTCCTGCTGCCGTCGAATCCCGTTGGCGCGCTGGTAGTTTTCGAGGTGATGGTGCGACCGCTGATCCGAATCGCCTTGGGGCGCAGGCATCCGATGCGCCGGATCATCCACGCCAGGACCATTACGCCGATCACCTCGATGGCGGGCCGCAAGGGCTACCTGCGCGCGCAACTCATGCGCGACGAGGCCACGGGGGACTACCTGGTGCAGCCGCTGGGCGGCGGCGCGGGCTCCTCCTCGCATCTGCTGGCCACCCTGGCCGAGGCCAACAGCTTGATCGTGATAGATCCGGACGACACCGAGATCCGAACCGGTGACGAGGTCCGTGTCGCTTTCCTCGCACAGCGCGGCTGAGGCGTGGAGACGATGAACGTTTTCCGGGTCACGCAGCATCCGGGATGGCCCGCACACCTGGGACCGGTGCGCGTCGCGGCCGGGCAGGTGACGCTGCGGCCGGTGCGGTTGCGCGACGCCGCGGCTTGGAGCCGGATCCGGCTGCGCGACCAGGCGCACCTGGAGCCGTGGGAGCCGACCGGCCGCGGGGCGTGGGAGGCGCGCAACCACGCGTCCAACTGGCCGTCGCTGTGGTCGAGCCTGAAGGCAGAAGCCAGGCGGGGCGCGATGATTCCGTTGGTGATCGAGGTGGACGGCACCTTCAGCGGACAGCTGACCATCGGCAATATCGTGCGCGGCGCGCTGCGTTCGGCGTGGATCGGTTATTGGGTGGCCAAGGATCTCAGCGGCCAGGGCGTAGCGACGGCCGCGTTGGCGCTCGGGTTGGATCACTGCTTCGGACCCGCCGGACTGCATCGGGTCGAGGCGACGGTGCGTCCGGAAAACCTCGCCAGCCAGGCGGTACTGCGCAATGTCGGTTTCCGTGAAGAGGGTCTGCTGCGGCGTTACCTCGACGTCGATGGCGCGTGGCGCGATCACCTGCTGGTCGGCCTGACCGTCGAGGACGTGCTCGGAACCGTCGTCGACCGCTTGGTCCGCGACGGTCGAGCAACCCTTCCCTGAACGACGATGCGGCCGCAAACTTTTTCCAGTGCACGACGCGACATCTGATTTCTGGGTAACACGGCGGGTACGTCCAGAACTTGCGTCAGCAGGAGGCCCGAAACGATACCCGTGAGGCGCCCGGCGACCGGCAAGAAACGCGGAGCAGTCGGGGAGCCTGTGACAGGTGTGGCAGATGTGCACGGCGCGCCTGATGGATGTCGTCGCGACACGGAATTAACCTACGGACATCGGTGGTGCGCCTTGCGTCATCGGCAGGGAGCCTGCGAGGCGTCCGACGGCAACGCCGACACGCTTGGTGGCGAACGGGACGTCCGTCCGAGTGCGCTTTGCGGCGAGCGAACGCACCGCGATGGGGACGCCGGTCGAAGGCCGAACGGACAACCCAGGCGGGGACGGAGGTGCTGAGGCGAGATGCCGAATTCGATTCTGTGGATCGGCCTGGTCGTGCTATGGGTCTTCGTTCTGTTTCCGATACTCGCCGACCGGCACCCCAGAATTCGACAGACGACCGACGCGGCGCTGGCGACCCGCGTATTGCACCGCGGAGGTTCCAAGCGGCGCACGAAGAGTGGGCCGGCCGCCGGACACGACAGTGACCCGGACTATCGGCCGACCCGCGTGCAGAGAAAGCATCCCCACAGCGATGATGCGGAGGACCGGATGACAACACCGGCCGACGAGCCCGTCACGGAGATCGACGAGACCACGGTGCACACCCCGCCCGAATCCCGGTCCGCGGCATCCGATTCCGAGATCACCGATGTCGAAATCGACGATACCGATAATGAACTCGACCATGCGGATGCCGAAATCGACGATGCGGACACCCAATTCGACGGCGTCGACGCCGAACTCGATACCGAATCGGACAGCATCGACGTCGCTGCACCCGGAACCGCTGCGAAGCTCGACGCGGCGGCCGATGATGGCGTCGTGGTCGAAGAGCGCACCGACCCGGCAGCTGCCCGGATCCCCCCGGCGCGGGCGGCGGAGCCCGCACGCGTCGTCGATACCGATGACGACCCCGAATCCGATTCCACCGACCCGGATTTCGTCCCGACCCGGCGCGGCCGCGGCGGCTACGACCCGGAAGCCGACGCGATCGCCCGCGCGGCCCGCTACACCTTCCGGCAGCGCGCCGTGCTCGGACTCGTCCTCAGTTCCATCTTGTTCGGCGCCCTCGGCGTCGCGGTGTCACCACTGTTCTGGTGGGCCTGCGGCGTCTCCACCGTCGTGCTGGTGACCTACCTGGCGTACCTGCGCAAGCAGGTCCGCATGGAAGAGGAGATCCGCCGTCGCCGGGCCGCCCGGCTCGGCCGCGGCCGCAGCGAGCACGCCGAAGCGGAGGCGCCGCTCACCGAGAAGCAAACCCAGCAGCGCGCCATGGACCGCGACACCGCCCGCGCCCTGCGCCGCCGCTCCGCGCTGCTCGAGGCCGACGACGAAGACCCCATGTTCGAACACCTGGAAACCTTCGACGCGGCCACCGCCCGGGCGGTCCGCAACCGCACCGGCGACATGCGAAGGGCCGCCGGTGAGTAACCACATCCGCCCAGGTCACCCACACGATTCGGAGACTCCGTCCACCGCCTGATACAGTGTCACAGCGCGGTTCCCCGGAGCCGCACGGGGCTATAGCGCAGTTGGTAGCGCGTCTCGTTCGCATCGAGAAGGTCAGGGGTTCGATTCCCCTTAGCTCCACAAATTCACACGGATCGTGCTGTTGATCAGGGATTTTGCTGTCTTTCAGCTATGGGACCAGCTTCGGTCGGGTGTCACATATCTCCTGGTCAGCGCTTATTTTCTTGTTCTAGTTGGCTCCCTAGGGTGTGTTTTCGTTCCGGCTCGGTGTTGATCACGTCGGAAGGCTGGAAGCCTTCTGGCGTCGTCGGGTTATGCGCCGCGCGGTGCGTACATGATGATCGCGACGCCGACGAGGCAGACCAGAGCGCCGGTGATGTCGAAGCGGTCGGGCCGGAATCCGTCCAGGGCCATGCCCCACAGCATCGAACCGGCGACGAACACACCACCGTAGGCGGCGAGGATGCGACCGAATTGCGCATCGGGTTGCAGGGTAGCGACGAACCCGTACAGGCCCAGGGCGACGATCCCGCCACCGATCCAGGCCAGGCCGCGGTGTTCGCGCACGCCTTGCCAGATCAGCCACGCCCCGCCGATCTCGGCGACAGCGGCCACGGCGAACAGCAGGATCGAACGCAGCACGGTCATGGCAGTGACCCTAGAAGATCTTGGTCAGTGTGTGGTGGCGGAGGCACAGCCACACCCCGGCCCGACGGGCAGATAATCCGCATCGCGTCCGTGCCACCGCGGGCTTAGCCTGCCGCGAACATGCCTTGCAGGTGCGCCACTTCGGTCTCGGTCAGTGGGTGTCCGATGGCGTGGCGCCAGACGACAGTCATGTGCAGCGCGGTGACGTCAGGCGACGCAGGAAGGGTCCCGGTTCGCGTGAAGTACAGCCCCGCCGACACGAGTATGTCGGCGAGCAGCTCAAGGTTTGCCGCTCGAGAGACGCGAGCGTCGGGATTCCCCTGGAGGCCTCGGAGTATCGGCTCGACGTAGAGGTGTCGGAGCCTCGACCTGAGTGGCGCCGCATCCTCCTCGAGTGCTCACCTCTTCGAGCAACAGCCACAGGCTGCGCTCGGGTGTGATCAGGGCGAAGAACTCCCGAAGAGTCATCCAGAGCCCTTCGACGCCGGGCGCGGTGCGCCAGATCTCACGAGCATGTTGCCGGCCTTCGTCAGCCATGTCCTCGAGGAGGACAGACACGAGATCTCGCTTGTTCTCGAAGTGGAGATAGAAGGTGCCGTGTGCGCGGTTGGCTCGCTGGGTGATCTGAGCGACCGACGTACGGGCGTAACCCACTTCGCGAAGCAGCGAGCTTCCTGCCTCCAGAAGGGCCTGGCGCGTCTGCTCGTTGCGTTCCTTCTGGGTCCGCCGCACCGTTGTGTCTCCCACGCTCGCGTCTGTTCGTGTGCTGCTCGATGAGTTCTGGACCGGAAGACTGGATCGGGCCACCAGGACGGCAACATCGGTGCGTTCACTATAGAGCTTGGCTGAGCGGTGCGAGGCGGTCAGCGACTGCCGAGGCGTCCGTCGAGCTTGGCCCGGGCTGTTGATTCAGGCCTGGTCCTCCGCCAAGCGGATGATCGCCTTTCCGGTGTTTGTACCGGTCAGCATGCCGGTGAACGCTGTGGGAACTGACTCGATTCCTTGAGTGATCGTCTCTGGGTTCATCAGTCGGCCGCTTTCCAGCCACGCTCCCACCTGAGCATCGAAATCCTTCCGAAGGTCCTCGTGATCGAATGCGATGAACCCCTGCAGACGGAGCCGTTTGGCCACGACCTTGATGGCGTCCACGGGGACCGCGCGATGCTCGACCGCGTTGTAGGTCGAGATGGTTCCACATATCGCCACCCGCCCGAAGTCATTGAGCACGTCGACCGCCGCGGCCAGGTGATCCGACCCCACGTTGTCGAAGTAGACGTCGAGTCCCTCGGGGAACGCGCTCTGCAACTGCTTCAGCACGGGACCAGCCTTGTAGTTGAACGCCGCGTCGTATCCCAGCTGGTCGACGAGGTACTTCACCTTCTCGATGCTCCCTGCACTCCCGACGACTCGCTTGGCGCCGGCCAGCAAGGCGAACTGCCCCACCATGCTGCCGACGGCACCTGCCCCGCCGGAGACGAAGACAGAGTCCCCAGGCCGGAAACCTGCAATGTGGAAGAGTCCGATGAAGGCCGCGAAGCCGGGCCCTCCCAGGACGCCAAGATAATAGGAGCTCGGGTACCGGCCCTTGTCGACGACGCGAGCCGCCTTGGCGTCAACGACTGCATGCTCTCGCCAGCCGGCTTGATGCACGAGCCAGGATCCCAGAGGAACATCATCGCTCCGCGTCTCGATGACCTCGCCGACGGCGCCGCCGGTCAGGGCCTCCCCGAGCTCGAACGGGGGGACGTAGGACGGCACGTCATCCATCCGCGGCCGCATGTAGGGATCGACTGAGAGGACAAGATTCTTCACCAGACACTGACCTGGCTGCAGCGCCGGCAGGTCATGCTCGACCAGCTGTCGGGGACGCGCGAGTCAGCGGAGTCGCTTCAACAAGGCCCTGGCCTGCTGGCAACGCATCACCCGCCAATACCCCAGGCTCTTCGCCCACTGGGCATGGGTCCACACCGCCTGGTGACCAGGATGACAGGAGCCGGGTAACGGGAGACTGTTACGCCCGGATCTGTGGGAGCCCAGGGGTGAGATCCCCCTGGGCCACCCGACCTAAGTGCTGGCCGACTCGGGCGAGTGACCAACCCCGGTTGTAGAAGTGGACGGCTTCGTCGATCTGCTCGGCGGACAACCCCCGGCGGCGCATCGGCACGCTGTGACGGTGCAGGATCTCGCTGACCGTCCGTCGCTCGATACCGAACCGGGTGCCCAGCTGGTACACCGTCTCCCCGCTCTCATATCCGGCGATGAGTTCCCGGACCTGATCGGAACCGAGTTGGCGTGCCCGGCTGGGTTTGGGTCGATCGGCGGGCGGCGGAGCGGGTGTGGTGGGGTCTGGAAGCTTCCGGCGCAGGGTTTCTAAGGCTTCTACCTGGCGCTTTGTGTTGTAGTAAGCTCCCCCAAGGTCCACCAACGCATTTGGACATGCAACGACGAATTGTTCCGGTTTCGTTATGAAGCTCGGCTCGGTGGTGTTCGGCAGGCCGAACAGCGGAAGTCGCGCCGTGTCAACGTCCCGGTCGGACTCCTGATGGCGCTCACTGATTTTGGCTTTGCAAGATGTTGCGGATGTTCGAATCCTTGTTACGTTCCCGGCCGCAATTCATCCCATGCTGTCCAGGGCGCGGGCCATGGCCAGTACGGAGACTATGAGCCCACTGATGAAGGTGACCGTCGACACTGCGAGAGCCGAACCGACCCGGACCCGGCGGCGCAGTACCAGATAGACCGCCGCGGCCATGAAGAAGGCGAAAAATGAGAAGACGAAGCCTAACCACGCACCCACGCCCATCAAGATCACGCACCCCACCGTGGCCAGCGCTGCGCCCCGACCGCCGAAGTCACGGCGAGTAAGCAAATAGGTAACGGTACCGGGCAACGCGGTCATTGCGACGAGCCAAGACAAGGCCTCAAGGATTGGTGGGTGTTGCGGCAGCATCCCAATGACGTCGACTCCGGCAACTCCAATAACTGTGACGCCGAGCGCCAGCGCCAGCGGCATCATCGCTGTCCGATTGATCATGTGGTGATGTCCTGTTTCCAGTGGCGTGAGCCGGCCAGAGGAGGTGAGTCGGTGCCGGACAGTTCGGCCAGCCATCGGGTAGTTGCCGTGATCGACCAGTCCGCACCGATCACCACCACTGGCGGGCCCGTGGTCTGCCGGTGCGGAGGCGACGGCGTGCCATCGACCGACATCGCGTCGTGCGGCAGCGCGAGGGCCCTCGTACACAGCGACAATGAATCTGTACCGCGGTGACAGACGTGCACCAAGTGCCGAGGCAACCGCTGCCGCTCAGTACCGATTTCCACCCGGTCAATGTATCGGTTGGCACGAAATCCGTTGCCGCGACGATGATTTTGTTCAGGAAACCTTCAGCACGCCGACGGGTCGACTACTACTGTGAGTGTCCTGTCATGCCGAGGACCGGATACTGCGGTCTATTCCAGCCTCTGATGCCTGGGCGCTGTCGACTGTCAGGGTTTGGTTGATGTTTCATGTTGTTGAAGCCAGTGCCGGTAGGTCTCGTGCCGAAACTGGTAGACGGTGCCGGTTACGCGCAGCAAACCGGTACGGCGAGCCCAGTCGAGAAATGGTCCAGGCCGAGACGGAAACACCGAAGTGGACCGGAAGACAAGCGTCGCAACGAAGTATCGCGTAGCCGCAAGCCCGCCGACCTACCCAGGACCGTCTGGATCAACCAGCCCTGAAGGAACACAGGATTCGTAGCCTGACCGGGTCTCACTGGGTTTGCCAGAGCATCAGGATCCCGAAGAAGATGGACACGGTGCCGGCTACGGCCGGGAACCACAGGGCGGACAGCAGTTTGGAAGCCAGGTCGAGGCGTCCGCTTTTCGGCACGCCGGGGAGGTAGACCACCGGAGCCCGGCCGCCGACGGGGAGGCCCTTGGTGCCGGAGACCGCTGCCTGGAACTCGTGCACAGTGCCCTGCGCATCGACGAATTGGACCACCGCGTGATAGCCCCCGTCCGTACCCTGTTGCCTGCGGTGGCGGACTACCACTCCTTCGGTACGGACCCCCTCGCGTCGCAGGCGGCGCTGGTGTACCGCCTCGCGGACGGCGTACCCGAACAGCAGGAGCCCTGCGACTATTGCCAACAACGACCCCACTGCGCATCCTCTCCTTTGCATTCCACGGTTTTCGCCGCGCTTTCACCTATATCAGAGGACGTTCGGAGTTGATCGGGTGCCGGGAACGCCCAGCAGCGACAAAAAGTACGGCCATCTACGTGAACAGCAGAATCCGCAACTCCGGCACGCCAAGGTGCACGGAACACGGGTCATTGGATCGTGGCCACCGATCTGCCCGCGTCCCTTCGACTGCTCGGTCGTGTAATACGCCCACATGCGCTGCTCGGGCAGTCGGCTCGGTAGGCGGGCGAGACCAGGCCGGGACCGACGCGAGACGCACCACCGATGCCGTCTCGTCCGTGGTCTCGTTCGTCCCGTCGGTCTCGTTGGCGGTCTCGTCCACAGTCTCGGCACGGTGCCGCTTGAGCGCGCGGTTGAGCAGCTCGACCGCGAGCAGCAGTGCCAGCGGCGGGCACGCTGCCACCGCGACGCTGAACACGCTCAGCTTCGGCGCCGCAGCGATGTTGGCGCACAACGACAGGCAGATCCCGAACACGAACGCCAACCCCGCTGCCCACCGGCCGCCCGCGCGGTGGCCACGGCCGGCCTTCCACAGCTCAACCGTCGCCAGGGTCAGCAGCCCGTCCACGATCAAAGGCCAGATACTGGCCGTCGTGTCATCCTCGCCGTAGCGCAGTGCGAACTCCCGATCCCAAGTCCTCCCAGCAATTTTCGGACCGGACGAATCGCGCCGCCGCCACGCCAGATAGGCCAGATGATCCTCGACATGCTGCGCCGAGTGCCATCGCCAGAGCACGGCGACGCTCCTGCCGCTCCCGGCGCTAGGGTCGTAGCCCGTCAGCTGCTGTGACGGCCAGCTATCGCGCTCAGTAGTGGTGGAGTCGACCGCACCCAGCGTGGCAGTGGCCAGGACGGTGGCTCTTCTAGCCAGGATGCCCGGCAAGCGGCGAGTCGTCGCGACACAGCCGGCGAGACCGATAACAATGCTGCCCATGACGGCCACGGTCGGAAGCGGGTTGGGAAATCGGCGGGCAGGCCGGGTTCACAACGCGTCGCCGCGGCGAGGATTTCGGCCCGACATCGAGGGATTGCGAGCGGTCGCAGTACTGGCGGTCGTGCTTTTCCATGCAGGTGTGCCGGGGATCGAGGGCGGATTCGTCGGTGTGGACGTTTTTTTTGTCATTTCCGGCTTTCTCATCACCGGAATCCTCTGCCGCGAAACGGCGGCCACCGGCACTATCGGGCTGGCCAGGTTCTACGGCGCGCGCGCCCGCCGGCTGCTGCCCGCGGCGGGCATCGTGCTGGTCGCCACCGCGATCGCCGCGGCCGTGGTGCTGCCGCCGCTGCAGGCCCGTCAAGTCCTCGGCGATGGGATTGCCAGCGCACTGTATGCCGGGAACTATCGGCTCGCCCTGCACGGCACCGACTACCTTGCCGGCGACGCGCCTCCGTCGCCGTTTCAGCACTTCTGGTCGCTCGGAGTGGAGGAGCAGTTCTATCTGGTGTGGCCTGCGCTCATCATCGCGACGGCCTGGCTCGTGCGGCGGCGCCGAACCGGTTCGGCGTCACCACTCCCGTACCTGATCGTCCTTGCGGTTGTCGCCGCGCTCTCTTTCGCGATCTCGCTGATCTGGACCGGCACGCTGCCACCGTGGGCGTTCTTCTCGCTGCCCGCACGGGCCTGGGAGCTGGCCGCCGGCGGCATGGTGGCGCTCTCGGCCGTCGTATGGTCCCGGTTGCCGAAATCGGTGGCTGCCGCCGCCGGATGGGTCGGGTTGGTCTTGATCGGCGCGGCCTGCACTCACCTGATCGGGAAGGCACCATATCCCGGCACCGCGGCGCTGGTGCCCGTCCTGGGCGCGGCCCTGGTGGTCGTATCCGGCTGTGCCGAACCACGACTCGGTGTCGGTCGCGTTCTGGCTGTGCCCGAGATGCGGGCGATCGGCAAAGTGTCCTACTCCTGGTATCTATGGCACTGGCCGGTGTTGGTGCTGGCACCGCAGGTGCTCGACCACCCGCTCGGGCTGGTCGGCTCACTGGGCGCGGTCGCCATGGCCAGCGGACTCGCCATGCTCACCCAGTGGTTGGTCGAGAATCCGGTCCGCTTCGCGGCCTCGTTGCGAAGTTCGGCCAGGCTCAGCCTCGCTTGTGGCGGCGCGAGCACCGCAGTCGCCATCTGTGTGGCGCTGGTGCTGCTCATGCTCGTGCCCGCCCCGGTCGGCCATGGCTTGGCGGCACAGGCCCTCACGCTCACAGCACCCGCTTCACCGGCCACTCCCACCCCCAACCCGCGCGACGAGGCGGTCGGGCAGCTGGTGGCACAAACGCAATTCGCGATTGCTGCATCGGCGGAAATCCGTGATGTCCCTTCGAATCTCACCCCTTCACTCGCCAACGCGGCCGGCGACAAGGCAGAGGTGTTCGTCAACGGCTGCGTACGGTCCTGGCGTGATGTGGGCCAGGCCGAGTGCGCCTCCGGCGATACGGACTCGGCCACAACAGTAGCCTTGGTCGGCGATTCACATGCCGCGATGTGGAGTCCGGCGTTCGAGCAGATCGCTGTATCGCGGCACTGGCGGCTGGAAACCATGGCCAAGATCACCTGCCCACTGCTGGACCTGCCCATCATCAGCCCCTATCTGGGCCGGGAGTACACCGAATGCGAGCAATGGCGCGGCCAGGTCCTGGCCCGGCTGCGGGTCGAACGCCCGCGGCTGATCGTGGTGAGCATGTCGCGGCGCTATGGTGGCGACTTCGGCTTCGTCTCCTATGACCGGGCATGGGTCGACGGCCTGAACCGCCTAGTTGCCCAGCTGCGAGCGACCGGCTCCGCCGTCCTCGTTCTCGGGGCGATCCCCGATCCACACGCCATCGTGCCATCGTGCCTGTCCGAGCATATCGACGATGCCTCAGCATGCACCCCCGCGCGGCCGGTCGCGGTGAACGATGCGGGCATCGCGGCCGAGCAGGCGGCGACCACGTCCGGCGGCGGGCAGTACGCCGACCTGACCTCGCTGTTCTGCACCGCCGCCCGCTGCCCCCTGATCGTCGGCAACAACCTGGTGTACCGCGATGACAATCACCTCACAGTCAGCTACGCCCAGACCCTCGGACGGGTCATCGGCGCGCTCGCCGACCGCGCGCTTGCCCATGGCTGAACTCCCCCGGCATGCGTCGCCGCGAGGTTCGCGAAAACGCATTCCGCGCACCCACCAGCGGCGGTTCTGCGGTGTCATATGCCTTGTCGGCGTGGAGCTTTACGGGTTTGCGCCGACGCGGTCCGCGCCGCGACCGCACCGCCGGGACCGCCTTTACCAGTAGCCGCAGCGCCTCGGCGTCGTTGGTGTTGGCCGCCGAAGCATTGACGGGCAACCGAACCGGCCGAACTCGACGGGCCGTTGCCGCTGCGGCCGGTCGGATGGCGCGCCCACGTATCGGCACCACTCCGGGCATCGGGATCGGCGTGCTCGTATCGCTTACGCCGGGCCTGCTGCGTCGCACTCCGGGAGCGCAGGCCATGCTGACCGGGCTGCTGGCCGCGATCGGGCTCGGGACTGCGGGCATTGTTCAGTTCCTGTTGCGCCGCTTCGGTTTCGACGTCCATTGCGCGCTGCTGGGGTAGCGGCAGCCGGTGCTGGCGGTGACCGCGCTGCTCATCGTCGCGACGGCCGTGCATACCGAGCATTGGCAGAACAAGTTGCGGGCGACCATGGGGACTGCCGCCATCGGACCGGACTATTGGCTGCGATGTGATCGTCGGCGTGCTTGCACTGTTCGCGCGTGGGATCGGTTGGGTGCTATGGAAGCTGTCCCCGAATTACTCTGGCGCGCCCCGAACCTCACCGACACCCGCCCGACGCCCTCATCCCCAATGGCTCCCGCTCGGACCGGACAGCGGGAGCCTACCGGGTCTCGGCGCGGCCTGGTGCGCGGTCGTCGACGACCGCGCACCCGTTGCGGTGCAGCATGATTCAGCACCATGGCAGACACCTCGGACGCAGGTTTCGGGTCCGGATATTGCGGTTCAAGCTCTGATACGACAGCCCGGTTTCGGTGGCTTCGGCTTCGGGGGGGCAGGATGTCGGAGAGCAGGTCCCCGGCGTGTCTACTGAGAGCTGTCTTCTGCGACAGTGCCTCGATCAGCGGGGACCTGCGTGGCGTCGCGAAGAAGACTTCGGTTCTCGTTGTGGCACAGAGTGTTCGATGACACGCGAGCTCCATGCCACGGTCTCGGGTCAGCATGCGGCGCCAACGCGCCAGGCATCGACGCCCAGCGATCGAGGAGGGTGACGATCTCGCACGGCGATCGGCCCGACCGTCAGGTAGCGGGACTTGCGGTCGAGTAGCGAGGTCGGGCTCCCGACGACGTCGATCTACCTCGTCATCGGGCAATCCCAGCAAGGAACCCGGGCGTGCTCTCCGGCGCTGTATCTCAGAAACTTTCCAGGTAGCGGGAATGTGCGCAGGGAGCATGCTGAGGACACTGGCGTCATGGCGCGACCGGAAAGGCTGTTGCGATGCTTCATCGTCGATGACAGTCGGCACTTCGTCGACGCAGCCCGGAGCCTGCTCGAGCAACAGGGGGTCCTGGTCGTCGGTGTGGCGTCGACGAGCGCCGAGGCGCTCCGGGGTGTCGAAGAACTGCGACCGGACGTCACGCTGGTCGACGTCGATCTCGGCCAGGAGAACGGCTTCGACCTCACTGAGCGACTCCACCGGGACGGAGCCTCGGCATCGGTGATACTGATCTCGACCAACACCGAGCAGGACTTTGCCGACCTGATCGCGGCGAGCCCGGCGGTGGGTTTCCTGTCCAAATCCGACTTGTCGACCGACGCCATCCGGGACCTGCTCCGCAGTGGGGATGACCGGGATGACAGCGATCCCGCGATTCCGGTCAGCGGGCCTCGAGAAACGCGACTACCGCGAGGACCCGGCGGTGGTCCTCACCGGTCTCCGGGAGATTCAGCTTGGTGAGAATGCTGCGCACATGCTTCTCGACGGTCCCCTCGGTGACCCACAGCCGGTGGGCGATGCCGACGTTGGAACGCCCCTCCGCCATCAAAGCCAATACCTCCTGCTCCCGCGCGCTGAGCGCGGAGAGCGGGTCGTTGCGCCGCGAGCGTGTGAGCAGACTCGCCACACCCTCGCGGAGCAGCACGTCGTCTTCGGCCAGAATCACCCGCAACCGAGTCGGCACCAGGTTCTCACCCTCCATCCGAACAGTGTCGACCTGGTCGTGGACATGATCACCGCCGAGGTGTGCGCGCACCGCCATGTCGTCGACGGTCAGGCCGTGGCGGTGTTGGGCTTGCCTCAACTCGTCCCCGAATGCGGCCGCGCTCGTGGGTCGATCTTGGGGACTGCCTGCCGTCGCATGGTCGCCCTCGTTCCACTGAAGAAGACCACACTCGCGTCGTGCGAAAACGGCGGCTATCCATGCCTAGCGGTTTGGCCGAGCCGCGAACCGGAACAGAGCGAGGGACCTACCTACTTACTTACCTACGCGGTCTTGCCAGGATCGTGATGGGGCTGGATAGGAGCATCTAATCTGGGTTATTCTCCGAGGTGGACGATCGCGCCGAACTGGTGCTCGTAGTTGCTCATGCTGTCGTTCAAGATCTGCATCAGCTGGAAGATCAGCGCCGGCGGGAACTTCACCCGCGACACCACTTGAGCCGGTTGCCGCACTATCGGCCGACCGGCGTCGTCGACACCCGGGTCGGTCGGCAGGTACACGAGGAAGTCCAGAGTGAAGTCGGTCCGGTTGTACCAGCAGGTGAACCCGTTGGCGTAGACGCCGACGCTCAACGCCTCCGGCACGATCACCTCGACATCGGCTTGCGGCCCATGCGGTTCGCTCATCTGCGACGACCTTTCACCGGTCGATGAAAGGGGACACCACCCACATGCGGGCGGTAGCCCCTTTCGTCGATACGTCGTTCAGTGACGGAACATCGGCGGCTAGCGTGACTGCTTCTCGAGTGCCTGCTGGCGAAGCTGATGCAACTGCATTTCCCACTGCCCGGACCGGTCCTGGCTACGGGTGGCCTGATCCTCGGACTGCTGGGCCAGCTGGCTGGCCTGGTCGGCCTGGTCCTGCGCCGATTGAGCCCGTTGGTTGGACTGGTTGGCCTCGCTTTGTGCCTGCTGGGCCTGGTTTTGTGCCCGGTCGGCCTCGCTCTGGGCTTGCTGGGCCTGGTTCTGCGCCTGGATGGCTTGTTGGCGGGCCTGCTGGGCCTGCTGGTTGGCCTGGCTGGCGTCGTTCTGCGCCACCTGCGACTGGTGGTGAACCTGACGCGCCTGCTGTTGCACCTGCCGGGCAAGGTTCTGCGCCTGATGGGCGTACTGACGAGCGCTTTGGGCTTCCTGCCGCGCCTCATCGACACCGAGCCGCAGCGTCTCGATGTCCCGAATGTTCTGGATGTCCTGGGCGTCGCCACGCTTCGCCTCGGCCGTCGTTTCTTGTGCCATGTGAGCTTCCCTCCAAAAGTTGGTTGAGTGGACAGACTCGTTGGACCGGACTCATTCTTACCGGAACAACAGCGGTTGGCAACTATTCCGCAACTATCTAGAAATGACGGCGAGGCACACCGAACCCGGCCCGTTACCCCTGTGCCTCATCGTCGTGTTCCGATCACGTCACCTAGATGGGACAGATATGAGGGGCCCTGTCGGGTCGATACCTGGACCGTCCCCGGTACTCCGGACGACCCGCATCGCCGTTCGGCGTAGACCCGGGCCCGCCCGACTTCACGTTCGCCGGTCCCGGCCGGACGGGCCTTCCCGTGTGCATGCAGCCGCGCCACCCCGCCGTGGCCACCACCCGACACACCACGAAGCTACCGTACGGCTACCGCGTGGTGGGCAGGAACCGCGATAGCGTGCGATGGTCGTGCTGTTCGTTCACCCCCAGACGGCTGCTCAGTGAAGACAAGACCCGCCGGGTGCTCGCAGGCCTCACACCTACCGCCCGCCCGGCGGGTCTTGGCACGTACCGGATGCCGCTCGAGTGGGTGGACACCCTTCACCCGGTGACCGGCGGGCACCACGGAGAGAGGGGGTGGGCGGGTGACGGAGTTCGCGGACCGGGTGAACCGGCTGGTCCGGCGGTGGGAACAGGTTCACCGCACCCGGCTGGGCAACCACGGCCTAGCGGTGCGGCTGGCCGCGGCCGGGTATCCGGTGACGGGACAGTACATTTCGCAGTTGCGTCACGGCCGCCGCGCCCACCCGTCGGTGGCGTTGATCGGCGCGCTGACACGGGTCTTCGATGTCGATCCCGGCTACTTCGACCACGGTGACCCGGGCCCGGTCCCCACGGATGCCGCGGTCGTGGCCGCGCTCGACGATCCGGGGCTGCGGCGGCTGGCGTGCGCCGCGGCTGGACTGCCGCCGCCGGCCCTGCAACTGCTGATCGTCTTCGCCGAGAAGTTCCGTATCGCCGACGGCCTCGGTCCCGGCCCGACCGCCGACCTGTGACCACGCCATCACACGGTTCATCCGTACTCACCCCGCCACGCACAATGGGTCCCTGGGGGCAGAGGTGTCGGATGGGGCCCCAGCGCGGTCGGTTCGACAAGACAAAGTAGTGAGCCCCGGCCTCGGGAAGCCGGGGCCGACTCTACGATGCGGGTCCGGCTATCACGGTCTCGGAGCTATCCCCGCCGGCCGACCAACTCCCACAGCCGCGCGTGTCGCCGCGATCGTGTGTCGCGGCGCGATAGCCTGCTTGTCTATGGTGGCTGTCGGTGATCTGGTCAGGCTGCACGCCGGTGGCCAGTGGGTGTTCCGGGTCATCGAACTCGACGGCGAATACGCGGCGATCTCGGCACTCGACGAGTCCTGGCCCAGCCACCACCCCGTGCGAGTGCCCACACTGAGCCTGGTTCCCGCCGGCGAGCGGTAACTCGCCGAGCCGACACTCTGCAATCGAGGCTGCACGTCCGCGGCGCTGATGTCGGCCCCGGTGACTTCCCGGAGGTGACTGTACTGGGTGGCCCATCGTTCCAGGTAGGGTACGGCGCAGCCGAAAAGCCGGAGGTTGCGCAAAGTTGCCCGAGCGGAAGTTCCCGCCCAGGGCCGACTTCGATGTCGACCCTGCCGACGCCGTTGTCGGGGGCGGGGTGTCCGGGTGACGCCGTCGGCACCCGGACCTTCGTTCCTGCACGACAACTAGCATGGCCGAGTAGGTATAGGCCCCCGCATCGGTATCGAAAGATGATGCATGTGGGCTATACCGATGAATCCTGAATTCGTTTCTCGGTGAACCGGGCACTGCACCACAACACCTTTCGGCGTGTCAGGAGGTCACGCCACCAGTCCGTTGACAACCCAGATTTCGCCACCTATCCCTGGATGGCCTGTGCTCGGCGTGTTCGGACTACCTGGCGAACCGCAGCTCGGCAGCGTGGCGGTTCGTCACGTTCACGCGGAACGGACATAGGTGAGGGCGTGGAAGCGGCGGCAGCGGGAGGGGAAGGAATGGCATACAGGAGGTGTGCCATTGGGTGAGGGGAGTCGGTGGTGTTCGTGGTGCGGCGGGGATAACCCGCCCACCGGCCGACCCGGGAAACCGCGACTTGTCGGTGCCTGGGGTGACCATTCGAGGTATGGCGCCTCGCGCATACGACCAGGGCGGCCCGCTGATCGCGCACCCGGCCACCCTCGACGACGAATGGAACATCGAATGCGGCCACTACCTGAGTCCGCCCGCGGCATCGACCAGCCGTTGGCGACCTTCGCCGCGTCGGGCTTCCACCACGGTCTGGCCGCGGTCGACGACGGGTGCGTGCGGTACTTCGCCGACGCCACCACCCGAATCGAGGCCATCGACCGATGACCAACTTCCGCCGAGAAACTGAACAGCCCCGGGGCTGTTCGGTGTCCCGGCCAGAGTGAATACGTCGTGCTACGTTGAGATCTCGGCCTGCCATGCGGGATGAGTCACGTAGACGCCGAGGATCGATTCAAATGCGGCTTCGTCGGCATCCTCGCTGTCACACGGCGACGGTGTGTAGGGGTTATAGCCGCCCGGCGCCGACCAGACAGGCTCGACCTCGAGCGGTGGCAGACCGAGTTGATGGCGTACCGCGGCGGCGACTGCGTCGGGGGTAGCGACGTTGGGCAGATCGAACAGGGCGCGGTCGGTGGGCTCGGTCTCTGTCGGCGGGCGCGTCGGGTCGAAAGTGGACCAGCTCCATCCCTCGCTCTCGCGCCACCCCACCACGAACTCGTCGCCGCGTGCGGCCTCGCCCAGGGTGAAGCCCATGTCCCGGTCCTCACCCGGGCCATAGTCGTAGTACATGACCGTGAGGCCAGCGCGTTCGAGGGCGTCGATCACCGCGAAACCGTAGGGGCAGTGGGCCTCGCGCGAGGGCAGCAGCTCAGGGGTCATGGGGCCAGTATCGCCCTACTCGCCGACAGATTCGGGCATCGAAACGAGGCAGATTCCGACTGCCGATTCAGCGCGCCGACAGGCCGGCGCGGCGGCGCGAGCCATCCGCTCGGAGTGGATCGCCAAGGCGTGCCGATCCCGGGCTGCTGGCCGAGGCCGCCCGCGCACAGGCCGAATGGGAACGGGCACACCCGGCCGAGGCCACCAAGGAGCGTGCCGCCGAAGCCGCCCGCAACCTCGAAGCCGAAGCCGAGTAGGAAGTCTGGCACCAAGCCGCGGCGGCCGCGCGACGCCGCGGTGGCGACCAGGCCGAGCCGACTGCCGAGGAGCGGGCTTGCATCGTGCCGTTGCTGCGTCCCCTGCTGGCGGGGCAGCAGCCGTATCGCTACATCGATGAAACCGATCTGCGTTGGGCGTTCGGTGAGCGCTGGTACCGGGCTGGATATCTGCTGGGCAGTGAGGTGAATCTGGCGGCGCGCTGCCGAATCGACTTCTTCGCCCATTGGGAGGGCGAGCCATATCGGCTGGGCGTCGAGGTGAAGACCGCTGGCCAGAAATCCGTTGTGCGGCAACAGCTCACCCGATATGCACAATCGGGCGCGTTCGATTCGCTATTGCTGCTCACCACCGACAAGGCGTTGGCCGGCACCTGGTATCCGCAGATGAAGACACCGCTGCTGATTGCGCACCTGTACGCCACCTGGGATCCGACCGTCCCGCGGGTGCGCTTCGCCGCGGGCGGCGGCGGGGCCAGGAGAGGACATCGACTCCCTTCGCCCGATCGGTTCTGACGCCACAAGCCCCGACCCTTGCCGTGGCGTTGGACCGGTCCCACACTCCAGCCCGAAAACCTGTGAGGCAGAAGCCTACTCGGGGGTCGGGACAGTCGCGAGAAAAGTCACGCTAAGGAGGAAGCGCTCCCGCTCGACCCGCCTCAACGCCCCGACCCGGCCGTAGCCGGGCACGCCCTCGTAGTCACGCCGACATGAAATCGCCAGCCACACAACACCGTTCAGAGCGTCCCCTTAGCGTGACGCTTCTCGCGACTGCTCCTCAACCCCCGTTAGCCACATCAGGTGATGGCTGAGACCCACGAGTCCGCGTGCGCCGACGTCAGGCGCTGGGCACGCGTGCGCGGCCGACCGGGAAGGACACCAGAATGGGGTCGCCGGGACGATGCGCCTCGATGACACCGAGTTGAGCCTTGAGCCCGGCTAGACCGGTTAAGCGACATTCCCCAGCAGGGGTGCCGACAAGGAACAGTTCGACCTCGCAGTCCGCGACTGTGTCGGTGGGCATCGAACGGTCGAGGGTGGCCGCGATCGCTGTGATGGGCTCGAGCCCGCGGTCCTGAAACTCGGGCCCAGCGTCGGAGGGCACGTACAGCCAGGTGAGCACATCCGGGCCGGAGCACTCACCTAAGAAGTCCCAATCGCGCGCAGCGAGCATGCCGCCCAGGGCGACGAATGCTCGGAGATCGGGTTCAGGCAGCTCGTAGCCGAGATCGGTGCGTAGAGCTTCCGCAACGGAGAGCGGCGGCCGCTTCTGGTGCCAGATGTTCTTTTGGATCGACGCGATGAGTTCGCGCGCCGTCTCGGGGGTGATCCACTGCATGTCCCGCTCGGATTGGCGAGCCCTACGACGCGCCTTCTTCTTCTCGTTCGCCCACGGCATGAGGAAAACCTATCTGCGGAAGCTACCCCTACCAGGGAAGACACGCCGCACAGCTAGGTTCGCTAGCATCGCTAACTAGCTGACGTGAAGTGACTTACGCGTCATATGAGCAGAACAGCGCCGAGTGAGGTTCTTCCGAACAGTGGACACCGTGAGGACGGCGGCCGGATCGCTCTCGGATTCCCAACCCTGGACACCGTCAATTAAGGCTCGACAGACGAGAAACGGCGCGGAGGCTGCCTTTCTTCCGTTGCTGACACGGCGTGGTGACCGGCAGGTCTCGAAACCAAGGTCTCGCGACACCGCCGATCCGGTTGTGGCCGTTGAAAAGAACCGAGGGTAGGTCCCTGGCCCGAGCCGCAAAGTAGATCCGGCCGGGTGCGCTTCCTCGTGTCAGACATCCCAGGAGCTTGGGTGTCAAGGAAATTCAAGCTGCGAGGTGCTGGTGGCGGTGTGACCAGGCCGCTTGCTGGCTGTAGGGAGTCTTGGTTTTCAGGCAGCCGTGCAGGATGCCGACGAGCCGGTTGCCGAGCTGGCGGAGAGCGGCGTTGTAGTTCATGTCGCGGGCTCGTAGCTCGTCGTAGTAGGCGCGCGCTCCGGGGTCGTGCAGGATCGCCGCACCGGCCTGCATGTGCAGGGCGTCGACGAGCCGATCGTTGTGGACGAACCGGGCGTGGACGGTTTTGGTCTTGCCGGACTGGCGGGTGATCGGGGCGGTGCCGGCGTAGTTCTTGCGGGATTTGGCGTCGGCGTAACGGCCATCGGCGTCGCCGAACTCGGCAAGCACCCGGGCGCCGGTGATCACGCCCATGCCGGGTTGGCTGAGGTAGACCTCAGCGTCCGGGTGCCGGCCAAAACACGACCCCACCTCGCCCTCGAGGATCTTGACCTGCTCGTTGAGGGTGCGCAGGACCGCGACCGTCGCGCGGACCGATGCCGCGTAGGCGCCGGCCACGATCTCGGCCTGGCCCAGGTGCTCACCGCGCAGCGCCGCCTGGATCGCGGCGGCCTTGGCGGGGATATCGCGGCGTCGTGCCCGCTTGAGCGCGGTAGTGATCTGGCCGATCGTCAACCGTGCCGCAGTGGCGGGATCGGCGGCCTTGCCCAGCAGTTCGAGGGTGTCGGCACCGGCGAGCCCGAGCGGCTTGTAGGCCTCGAGTGCCGCCGGGAAGTACTCGCGCAGCGCCGTGCGCAGCCGCAGCATGTGCCGGGTGCGTTCCCAGATCAACGTCTGATGCGCGCGGGCGGCGACCTTGACCGCCGCGGCCTCGTCGGAATCGGCGGCGACCTGACGCAGCTGGTGGCGGCGGGTGCGCAGCATGTCGGCCAGGGTCTTCGCGTCGGCCTTGTCGTCCTTGGCGCCCGACAGCGACAGCAGTTCCCGATGACGGGCAGCGGTTTTCGGGTTGACCCCGTACACCTGGTAGCCGGCCGCGACCAGCGCCCGCACCCACGTGCCGCGGTCGGTCTCGATGCACACCAGCACCTGCCCGGGATCGGAATCCTGTGGCAGGAACCGGGCGATCAGCTCATGCAGCCGGGTCATGCCCTCGACGCCCTCGGGTAGCCTGGCTGCCTTCAGGGTCTTGCCTTGTTCGTCCTGCACCTCCACGTCATGGTGATCTTCGGCCCAGTCGTCTCCGACGAACAGCATCGTGTGCTCCTGAATCTGCCGGTTCGGTCATCAGCAGCCGACGGGAGACCCAGCGCCCTAATGGACCAGTGCTCACACCAAAGGTGTTGGTGGGCACGACATCCCATAAGTTGTTTCGCTCCCGGCCACCGGCAAGGGCACGGTCTGACACAAGAACTCGAAGCTCAGGGTGCGTAAGTGCTCACCTGCCGGGGCTACCGGCACCGAGTCTGCCCTACCGACCGACCCGGTAGCTCCCATTAGGATGCAGGCGTTCTCGAATCAGCTGTCGCGGCGCAGGGACGACAGACCCCAGAGTTCGGCGATGCGACCATCGCGGATTGTGAACATCTCCAGCATGGTCGGTGGGTGCTGGCCTGGGATGCCGTGCACGCTGGTGCGTACGGCAACGCGATTGCCTTCGACGATCATGTTCTCGACGACGACGCGGGCGTCGGGGAAGGTTTGGTGGAATCGTTTCCATGACCGGGTGACGCTGCTCGGCCCGGTGGCATCGAGCGGGTGGCTGTAGAAGTCCTGGGTGAAGATTTCCTGGGTCGCGGTGTAGTTGCGGGCGTTGAATGCCTCGTACATGCGTTGGGCGGTGGCCCGCGGGTCGACTGTCATGGCTGTTCCTTCGCGGTGGTGACGTTCGTGCGGACACGCTGTAGCAGGTCCATGACGGTCTGCTGGTGCTCGGCGCTGATGCCGTCTAGCAATCGGTGCTGGTAGGCCCGGTGGGCGCGCTCCAGCTCGCCGGCGAGCCGTTCGCCGGTCGGGGTCAGCGCCACCAGGGTGTACCGGTTGTTGTCGGGATCAACGCGCCGGGCGACGAGTCCGTCGGCCTCGAATTCCTTGACCAGTCGGGTGATGCTCGCGGCATCGATTCCCAACGCCTGCCGCAGGTCGCTGTGGTTTGTCTCGCCTTGCCACCGAAGCCGCATCAGAAGTTGTAGCCGCTGCGCATTGATCCCGACCTGGCTCGCGAAGGCCTGACGTAACTCCGTTGAGGTCGTGCCGAGTTCATGGAAGAACTTGTCCTCGTGCGTAGAATCGTCCACCTTACGATTGATACCATCAACTCTTGATTTCATCAAGAATTGATGCTGTCGGGCCGCCCCCGGCGTGGCCGGTACCGCGCATAGTTTCCAGAGTCGACCAGTCCTGGCCAGGCCAAAGTGCCGGGTCGACCATTCGAGTTACCGCGCATAGTGCGCTGCTATGTGCGGTAACTCCTAAGCGCTACTTTCGGTGCCGATTTTCCTGCTCTGCCGTTACGCCGCCGTCCCATCGACATCCGTTCGCGGTTGCAGATCTCATGGCGCCGATTTCCGTCGCCATGGGGGACGAACACCCGGGGGTGGAACGTCCTGTGTGGCTTCGGGGGTCTGGCTCAGAGCCATGGCGCTGGGGGCGTCCGGGGTGGAGGGGCAGAACGCGGAGAGGTAGACGATGCGGTGGATGGCCTCGGGTATGGCGTTGCCGACCAGGCCGATCGTGATGCCACCGAGGCTGTGGCCGACCAGGACGACCGGGCCGTGCCGGCGCACACTCTGCACCACGTCGATGACATGGGCAACGTTGTCCTCCACCGTGATCTCGGCCAGTGGCGACGGGCCGGCGGTGAATGCGGCCATGTCCTGAGGCGCCTGGTAGGACAGAGGTAACGAGGCGTCGAGAGTGCCTCAACGTCGTGCACGAGTTGCGGGAGCAAGGCATCGGGATCAAGACGTTGCGTGATCCGATCCCGATCGACACCGCCGACGACTCACCCATGGCCGAAATCGCCGTCGCGCTGCTGGCGCTATTCGCGCACATGGAGCGGGTGTTCTTGCGCGAACGAGCCGCCCACGCCCGCGAAGTCGCCGCCGCGAAAGGCAAACAACCCGACCGACCGCGCAAGCTCACCGACGGCCAACTCGCCGCCGCACGCGCCGCCCTCGCCGCCGACCAGCCCATCGAGCAGGTCGCCGCCGCATTCGGCGTTTCCCAGTCCACGCTCTACCGCTACCTTGCCACCGAAGGATAGGTGCGCGGGTCGTCGTCCTCGGCGCGAGGCTCATGCCACCGCAGGCCTGGCCCCTTCACAGAGACCAAGCCTGCGGTGTTTCGACCAGTGTCGGCTCGTGACTCAGGCCCCGGCCTAAACGAACAGACTGCCACTCGGCTCCGTCGCCTCTGACCCCGACACCCGGGGCCGGGGTGCCCGTCGACCCAGGTGAGCAGGGGTAACCTCGGCGATGCCTCGATCTCCCGTCGAGGCATCGGCCCCACAGCCACTTCGGTCCCCGGCCCTGCACCGGGGCCGAAGTGCTGCGGTCAGGCTGCGGATGCCAGGCGTTCGATGTCCATGGTGGTCACGAGTTTGGTGCGGCCGCTGCTGCCGTGGCCGGGGTCGTCCGGACCGCGACGTCGGTCGCGCCGAGATGTGCGGCCGCGGCATCGAAGCGTCCACGAACCGGCTCTGCTCGATGTCACGCTGGCGGCGGTAGGCGATCACCAGCGCAACGACACCGCCTACCCGGCGACGATGGTCAACGAGACACGGGTGATATCGATCGGCGCCGCCTTCGCTTCGCTGGCGGGCATGCCAGAACCAGCCACCTACGGCGACGTCGCCGGTCTCATCGCACGAACCGCCGCTGTGCTGAGCGATCTCGGCGTGCGCCGCGGCGACCGGGGACAAAGTGCATTTCCACAGGTGAACTCTCTGTCCAGCGGATCGACAATGGTGGTATGGCGACGGTCCTGCTGGGCGGTGACGTCATGCTGGGCCGCGGTGTGGATCAGATCCTGCCGCATCCCGGCGATCCGACGCTGCGCGAACGGTATGTCGACGATGCGCGGACGTATGTGGAGTTGGCCGAACGCGTGCACGGCGCATTTGCCCGTCCCGTGGATTTCCGACGGCCGTGGGGTGATGTCCTGCCGATCCTCGCGCAGGTCGACCCCGAGGTGCGGATGATCAACCTGGAAACCGCGATCACCGCCGACGGTGTGTTCGCCCCCGCCAAGGGCATCCACTACCGGATGAACCCGGACAACCTGCCGGTGTTGACCGTGATCGCACCCGTCGTCTGCGCGCTGGCCAACAATCACATTCTCGATTTCGGTCTCGACGGGTTGGCGGACACCCGCAAAGCGCTCGATACCGCGGGCATCCATCGCGCCGGAGCGGGCGCGGATCTCGACGACGCCCAGGCTCCGGCGATATCGGATCTCGAGGACGGACGCCGGGTGGTGATCGTCTCGGTCGCCGCCGGATCGAGTGGCGTTCCGGAATATTGGGCGGCGCGTCGCGATCGGCCGGGGCTGTGGCGGGTCGGCGATTCGCCGAGCGTTCGGGCCGCCGACGAAGTGGCGGCAGAAGTGTTGGCGCACAAGCGCGATCGCGATATCGCGATCGTCTCCGTACATTGGGGACCCAACTGGGGCTACGGGGTGGCACTGAGCGAAAAGCAGTTCGCGCATCGGTTGATCGATGCCGGAGTCGACCTGGTGCATGGGCATTCCGCGCATCATCCGCGGCCGATCGAGATCTACCGGGGCAAACCGATTCTGTACGGGTGCGGCGACGTCATCGACGACTACGAGGGCATCCACGGTTATGAGCGGTACCGCACCGATCTTCGTCTGCTGTATCTGGTGTCCATCGATCCCGGTGCGGTGGAGGTGCGAATGATTCCGCTGCGGGTACGGCGTATGCGCCTCGAGTCGGCAGCGCGTAGCGAATCCCGATGGCTGTGCGAGACGATCGAGCACATCAGCCGCGGCTTCGGCACCCGCGTCGCACCGCGGCCCGACGACCTACCCGTGGTGTTCAACGCCGCACAACGCTGAGATGGCGGCGGAACCAGTCGCGGGCCGGATCCGCCACCTGCTCGAGTGTGCCGGGCTCCTCGAACAGATTGCCGTGAGCGTTTGCGTTGCGGATTGGGTGGACTTCGGCCCGCCAAGCGAGCACGTCGACCTCCGAGCCGGTGGCGATCCCGGTCGACGCTCAACGTCTACAAGATTCTGAACCACCGCAAGAGGTTCGTCCCCGCCGCAAGGGGAATCTTCGCGGGAATTTCTCGGCCAAGGGCTTCCCGCGCCACCGTAGCCGCCATGGATGCCGTGCTGGGAGCAACCCGAGCCGGCGTGTTCAACCACGTCACCGGCACCGTTGAGAAACTGCTCGGCCGTGCGCCGCGCAGCTTCGCCGAGTTCGCCACCGAATTGGGCTGATACGTTCCCGGCCGGTGGTTCCGAGGCAAGAGCCTCGAGCCTCGAGCCACGAACGCCGGAGTCGACGAGTTCTTCACCGTTCGGGCAACAGCCGATGATCTCCCAGCTATAGATGCCGCTGGGGTCCGATGCCGATGCCGGACTCCACAGTGGTCATCGTGTCCTTTGTCGTTGTCAGCGATCACGGTGTTCCGCGGATTGCTGGGCGATGTGGCGACGAGCGACCACGCTTTGGTCCGTGGCGTCGGACAGTGCCCGGCGCGACCCCGGCCAACACCCACTTTCGACGTCACCGACCATCAGCGGATTCCGGCTCCGGACCGACCGAACGAGCGCGGTCGGTAGGCGGCACCTGCGGATGTCTAGTCATGGGCTAGGCCGCGCCGGTTTCTTCGCCGGTGAAGGTGAGCTGGTTGTGCTACGGAGGCTCGCTGTGGTCCGGGCCGCTATAGTGGTGCCGATCCTCGCCTGTTGGGCTCGTGTTACGTGAAGGTTGTCGACTGATGCTGTTCGCTTGTGCCAGCGGATCGTCGTTTCCGTGGCGCGGCAGTGTCGACGGGGTGGTGGTGTATGCGGTCGGCTGATCGGGTCCGGGGTGGTCTGGCCGGGGTGACGTGCGGTGTGCTCGCCATTGCCGCGCACGGATTCGAGGGAGATCTGCCGCACTCGGCCGCGTTGGCATTGCTACTGCTGGTGAGTGGTGTGGTTGGTACTGCTATCGGGTCGCCGACCGGTCGCGGCAGGGTGCGACTGTTTTCGATGCTCGCGCTAGGGCAAATCTCCGGTCACCTTGCGTTATCTGCTGCAGGCACCACGCATGTGCACCGAGAGGTGGAGGGCGTAGGGCGCGAGGGATGGCTGGTGCTGGCGGCGCACGGGGTGGCAACGCTGCTGTGTGCGCTGCTGATCGTGGCGGCAGAACGCGTATACACGGCCGCATCGACTGTTGTGCGGACGCTGCTCACCCGATTCGAACCGCTACCGGTGATCGGCGACGGGGCTGTGCCTGCACCGCCTGTGGTGCACCGATGCCGGGAAGTGCTGCTGCGCGCGGCAATTTCGAGGCGGGGGCCTCCGGTGTAAGGAGTGTCGCGGTCGTGTTCTGCTCCTTGTGGGGGAGTGTCGGCACGGTTACGTGTGCCCCCACTGGCTGGACCCCGTAGGCGGGCGTCGTCAGTGCGGGTGTGTGTGGTCGGACGTTTTCATTGTCGGACGCGCGTCGAATAGTGGTGCATCGATGGCGGGGTTTCGGTGCCGTTCGACATTGGGGTCTTCGGCGGACCCGTGGCCGTGATCGGCGCGATCTGGCTGTTCAACATCCTGAACGCCTTGCAGAACCAATTCATCCCCTGGGTAGCCGACCCGCCATCCGGTCAACTATTCCGAGTTCGCCTCCCGCGACGGCTCGTCTGGTCGCTGTTCCCGTCCTTGCCGGATGCGTGCGGGTAATGGCTCGAGACCGACTCCCGCTCAGCGGAGCAGACTCCGCCAACCCCGCTATAAAGATTCGATAGGAAGCGTATGGAAACGTCGAGGGATTGGGCCGATGAGTTCCAGCAAACCCTGAAATGGCTGCTCATCGCGTACTCGGTCACCGTGGTCGTCTTCGTCGTGATCGCCGCCGTGGTGTTCTTGTCGACGAAATGGGGGCGGCAGTTCTGGGAGCTCGTTGGAGCCTATTTCGTCGGTAAAGGTGCCTGGCGCACAATCCTTTTCGTCGCCGCCGTGTTGTTCAGCACGGTTCTTGCTGTCCGCGTGACGGTGTTGTTGTCGTATCAGAGCAACGACATGTTCTCGGCTCTGCAAGCGGCGGCCGAGGCATTCACTTCGGGTGATGCGCGCACTCTCGCCGCTGCTGAGCACAAGTTCTGGATCTCGATGATCGTGTTCGCGATCCTTGCGGCGATCCATGTGGTGCGTTCGCTCATTGACTTCTATATCGGGCAGGCCTTCGACATCAGGTGGCGGAGATGGCTGACCGAGCGGGTGACCACCGATTGGCTGGACGAGCGTGCCCACTATCGGGGCCGGTTCATCGACAACACCATCGATAACCCGGACCAGCGCGTGCAAGAGGACATCACCACCTTCGTGCAGCAGTCCAGGGCGCTCTCGATGGGTGGCGTGAGCGCGGTCGTCTCGGTGGTGTCGTTCACCCAGATCCTGTGGGATCTATCGGGTCCGCTCACGATCGTCCATACCGAGGTACCCCGGGCGATGGTGTTCCTTATCTTGATCTACGTGCTAGGGGCGACGGCGATCGCATTTTGGATCGGGCGGCCGTTGATCCGGCTCAACTTCCTGTATCAGCGCGCCACCGCGAACTTCCGGTACAGCTTGGTGCGGATGCGGGACAACTCCGAAAACGTCGCGTTCTATCGGGGTGAGGAAACCGAGCGTCGTGGAATCCTGGGGCGGTTCGCCGCAGTGTTGTCGACCTACTGGGGCGTGGTGTACCGCTCGCTGAAATTCCAGGGCTGGAATCTGGGAGTCGATCAGGCGGCGGTGGTGTTCCCGTGGATTCTGCAGGCGCCCAGGTTCTTTCAGGGTGCGATTACTCTCGGCGGTATTCAGCAGTCGGCTACCGCATTCGGCGAGATCCATGCCTCGCTGTCGTTCTTCCGTGAGTCCTACGACCAGTTCGCCGCGTACCGGGCATCGCTCATCCGGCTCGACGGACTGATGGCAGCCTCCGACGAGTCGCGTGGACTACCCAAGGTCGATACCGCCGACCTCGATGCTGCGTTCGAACTGGTCGGGATAGACGTGCGCCGGCCCGATGGCGAGGTGCTGATCGATGATCTGAACCTGCGGCTGGGTCCGGGCGATGCGCTGGTGGTGAAGGGCCGGTCTGGGAGTGGGAAGACGACACTGCTGCGCACGCTTGCGGAGATGTGGCCGTGCGGGGACGGACTGATCCGGCGGCCACCCGGTAACGGCACCCTGTTCGCGTCGCAACTTCCGTACCTGCCGCTGGGCGATCTGCGTGCCGCGGTCTGCTATCCGGCCGATCCGTCCAGCATCCCGGACGACCGGATACGCGAGTTGCTGGACAAGGTGTACTTGGGTCACCTGGTGGATCGGCTCGACGAGGAAACGGACTGGGCAGAAATCCTGTCGCCCGGTGAACAGCAGCGAATTGCGTTCGCCCGCATCCTGCTTCTCGAACCCCAACTCGTGTTCCTCGACGAAGCAACCTCGGCAGTCGACGAAGGTCTGGAACATTCGCTTTACCGCATGATCCGCACCGACGCACCCAACACGATCCTGGTCAGCGTCGCCCATCGCAGCACTGTCGACCAATTTCACACACAGCGACTGGAACTCGACGGTAACGGCCCATGGCGCGTGCAAGGCATAATGCCGACACTGTCGACCATCTGAGGGGCCCTTGATGTTGAGGTCCACGGTCACCGAATGGACATCGGATATCGCGGAGATGGCCTTCTCCATCGTGTCGACGCATCCTTGACAATGCAGTCCGTCCATGGAAAACGTGCCTACCGACATGTTGATTCCTAAAGAACGCGGAGTCTGGTCGGGCCCCTATGGTCCTCGTCAACCGTTCGGGTCGGCCCGGGGCGATGTGCTGAAGCGCAACCTGTGCCGCTGCAGCGGCTACCGGGCGATCGAAGATGCGGTGAACGGCGTGGTCGAGATCGAGGTCGCCCTGCCGGGCCAGGCCGTCGGCACGAGCGTCGGAGCTCCGGCTGGCACTGAGGTGGTGACGGGCCGCGCCGACCGTCCTGCTGTTCGGACTGGCCGTCCTGATCGGATTGGTGGATATTCTGCGGCCGGCGCGGGCGACTGCCTCGGTGGATGTCCGACCCCCCCTACCGGCGACGGCGCCACGATCGGAGCCGGTGCAATCAGCGGTCGAACACCAGGGATGTCCGGGCCGCCCGGCCACGGTGGTTAGCCCTGCGAGGGGGTTGTCGCTCGGAAAGGCCCGGTCCGCGCGGACCGGGCCTTTTGTGTCCGCCTGGCTATCCGAAGATTCCGCCGAGCACGCCGCCGCTCTGGCCCGCTTCTTGGCCGCCACCGGTGCCGCCGATGAAGCCGCCGGGGGGCAGCTCGGAGGGCTGGACGATGACGAAGCCGTGGCCGGAGAAGGACAGGGTGAGTCCTTCGCCGGTGCTGCGGCCGATGAGCCTGCCGAGGCCGAACGAGTCGTTGCGCTTGATACTGGTGTTCAGGCTCGACGACCAGGCCACCGCTGCCTGTGGGTCGGCGTAGGTCGGCTGGTCGACGTTGAGTACCACCGGGCTGCCGTGTGTGGTGATGGCGATGCGGCCGCGGCCGGTGAAGACGCAGTTGAAGAAGCCGGCGTTGCTGGCGAATCCGGCCGCGCCGTGCACTCGCTGGATGTTGTAGGACAGTGCGGTGTCGAAGGCCAGCACGTTGGCGCCGTTGATGGTGAGGCCGTCGGTGCCGTCGAGGTCGACGACGTGCACGTCGGCGGCGGCGTTGGCGAGGAACAGATCGCCACGGCCGGAGACCCGCATCAGCGGCACGCCCTCGCCGGTGAGCCGCTGCTGGATCGCGCGGCCGATGCCGCCCGAGCCGAGCGCCTTGAAGTGCAGGTCGCCCTGGTAGGCGACCATCGATCCGGCGCGCGCCATGGTCTCGCCGTTGACGGCGACCTTGATCATCTTGCCGCCCTGTTTCTGGATCCCGACGCCGTTGACTTCCGCGTGGCTCGGGTTGAACAGTTCGCTCTGCATCGGCAGTGCTCCTTGTTGAGATGCTGACATCGATCGGGGCGGCGGTACCGGTGGGTACGTGGGCGCCGACGGATATCCGGCAGGTGGCTGATTCGACGGTTGCGCCGTGGGAGATGCGGGTTGATACCCGGGTGCCTGAGGTGCTGCAGGCGGGTACGGCGGTGGCGGCGCCTGTCGGTACCCGGATGCCTGGGACGCGGCGGGCGGGTACGGTGGCGGCGCCTGTTGATACCCCGGTGTCTGGGGCTCGGCGGCTGCGGGCGGGCTCGGCGGCGCGGCGGGCTCGTCGTCATCGATATTCACGCCGAACGCCACCGCGATGCCCGCCAGGCCGTTGTCGTAGCCCTGACCGACCGCGCGCACCTTCCAGCTGTCGCCGCGGCGGTAGATTTCCACGCACACCACGGCCGTTTCGGTGCTCAGCCCCGTCATCGGGAAAGTCAGTGTCCCCGAATCGGATCCGATCGTCGCGAGCAGCGAGCCAGCACCTGAGAAGGTAGCCGGGCCACTGCCGTCAAGACTGGCGGTGACGACGACCCGGTCGACATCGGCGGGCAGCGCGGTGGTCTGCACGTCCACCATGTCGCCCGCGCCGCGGCCGTGCCGGTAGGTGACACCGGGACCGGCGGGCTGGTTGAAGAACACGAAGTCGGCGTCGGACCGGACGCGGCCATCGGCGCCGAGTAGCAGCGCCGACACATCGACTCCAACGGAGCAGGTGACGGTGACCGTCATCCGGTCGGCGGGCGCGGGGCGGTTCTCGCCGCGGGCAAGCGCGGTCACGGCGGACCGTCCCTGCGGCCCGCGATTTGTCCGAATGGCATGGAATTCACGGTCTCAAGTGTGTCCCGTGTCCGGGCCGCGCGCTAGGCGAATGCGACTCTGCGGAGTGTCCGCATACTCGATAACCTGCCGTGAGTGGCACATCATGGTGGGGCCTTCTCGGAGTTTCCTGCAGCCATGTGTCACTCGTGGGTGGCGCGGGGCATTTTGGTTACTCTGGCGGGCAGATGATTTGGCCGAGAGCGACTTCAGGGGGGATGGTGGGTAGTAGGGGCGTGCGGCGGGGGATTGTGGTGGCGCTGGCGGGGGTGGTTGTCGCGGCGTGTGGTGGGGCGGCGGCGCCGACCGACTCGTTTCGTTGGTTGGAGGAGCTCGACAGTCCGCGAGTTCAGTCGTGGGTCGGTGCCGAGAATGCCAAGACGCTCGACGTGTTGCAGAACGACCCGCGATTCGCCAACAACCTGGCGCAGGCGACGGAGCTGGGTATGGCCCCCGACCGCATCCCGATGCCGAGTGTGCGCGGAGGGACGATTGCGAACTTCTGGCAGGACGGCGGCCATGCGCGCGGTATCTGGCGGGAAACCTCCGTTGCCGATTACGAAACGCCGCAACCGAATTGGACCACGTTGCTGGACCTGGACGCCCTGGCGACGGCGGAAGGTAAGAACTGGGTGTGGAAGGGCGTCGACTGCGATCCGGTCACCGACACGCGTTGCCTGGTCCGCCTGTCCGATGGCGGCGAGGACGCCGTGACGGAGCGCGAGTTCGACCGGTCCACCCGTCAGTTCGTGCCGGACGGATTCGTCCTGCCGCGCGGCAAACAGAATGTGGCCTGGGTCGACGACAGCACTCTGTTGGTGTCGCGGGAGTGGCAGCCGGGTGAAACGACCACCTCGGGCTATCCTTACATCGTCAAACAGTGGCACCGCGGCCAATCCCTCACCGACGCAGTCGAACTCGCGCGCGGCGACAAGAGTGACGGCCTCGGCACGTCACCATTGCTGCTGGACAATGGAACCGGCCGTCGACTGAATTTCGTGCTGCGCGGCCAGTCCTTCTTCGACCATCAGGTCAACCTCGTCACCGGGTCCGGGGTGGTGCGGCTTGCGCTGCCACCGAAGTCCGACCTGGAGGGTTTCGTCGGCAACCATCTGCTGGTGTCCCTGCGCCAGGACTGGACCACGGGCGGAGCGACATTCACGGCCGGGTCGCTGGTGTCGCTCGACGCGGACAAGGTGACCGAGGATCCGCAGCGGCTGCGGGCCACCCCGATCTACGTCCCGGGCCCGTCGGAAACCCTGCAGAACGTACTGACGACCCGCGACCGCATCGTCGTGACATCGTTGAACGACGTGCGTGGCCGCGCCACCATCTACACCCCGCAACCCGACGGTTCGTGGTCCGCATCACCGATTCCATTGCCGGACAAAGCAACTGTCAACGGCTTTGATGCCGATTCGACCGGCGCCATCGCCTATCTGCAAGTCACTTCTTTCCTGACCCCGACCACACTGTGGAGCGTGGACACCGCGACCGGACGGCTGGCGGCGGTGAAAACCACCGCACCGCAGTTCGATTCATCCCGATACGTGGTCGAGCAACAGAAAGCCGTCTCCGCCGATGGCACCGCGGTGCCTTACTTCAGCGTGCACGCCGCGGGGATGAAGCTCGACGGCGCCAATCCCACGGTCATGTACGGCTACGGCGGCTTCGGTCTGTCCCAAACGCCTTACTACGATGGCGTTCTCGGCAAGCTCTGGCTGGATCGCGGGGGCGTGTTCGTGCTGGCGAATATCCGCGGCGGCGGCGAATTCGGCCCCGCCTGGCACGAGGCCGCCCGCACCACCAACCGGCAACGCGCCTTCGACGACTTCGCCGCCGTCGGCAAGGACGTGATCGCCCGCAACGTCACCAGCCCACGGCATCTCGGTATCCAGGGCGGCTCGAATGGCGGCCTGCTGATGGGTGTCGAATTCGTCCAACATCCGGACATGTGGAATGCGGTGGGCATCCAGGTCCCACTGCTGGACATGCTGCGCTACGAGCAGATCGCCGCGGGCGCCTCCTGGGTGGACGAATACGGCACCGTCGCCGACCCCACCGGGCGCGCCTTCCTCGAATCCATCTCGCCCTACGCCCAATTGAAGTCCGGAGTGAAATACCCGGAGCCGTTCATCTGGACCACCACCAAGGACGACCGGGTCGGCCCCCAACACGCCCGCAAATTCGCCGCCCGCCTAGCCGAACTCGGCGACCCCTACCTCTTCTACGAGGCCACCGCGGGCGGCCACGGCTCCGGCACCAACATCGACGAAAAGGCCCACACCGCCGCCCTCGAATACATCTACTTGATGCGCCAACTCATGTAGGGCCTGCTTCGTGAGATGTAGCTGTCACGGTGAGCACGCTGCGGTGGCCTCGTCCGGCGCTCAGTGGCTGCTGAACGTCCCTTCCAGCCGGTTTCTGGAACCGGGGTGGATGAGGCGGGCGGCGCTGACCAACCCTCCCGCCGACCAGGTTCGACGACGAATCAGCAGGCAGGGTTCGGCGCGTTTGATGCGGAGCAGGCGGCATTCGTCGGCGCTGCCCAGCACCGCCTCGACGAATGTGCTCGCCGCGTTCCAGCGGAGCGACTTCGCTCAGATAGGCTGAGCGCCGTGGCGTCCACTGTGCTCACCGGCATCGGCACTCTCGTCACCAACGATCCCGATCTCGGCGCCGGACCGCTCGGCGTGATCCATGATGCGGCAATCGTTTTCGATGAGGGTGCGGTCGTGTGGGTGGGTGCCTCCCGCGCTGCGCCGAGCGGCGACGAGGGCCACGATCTCGGCGGGCGGGCCGTGCTGCCGGGATTCGTGGAAAGCCATTCGCACCTAGTGTTCGCGGGCGACCGCGCCGAGGAGTTCGGTGCGCGGATGTCCGGAACTCCCTATTCGGCAGGCGGAATCCGCAACACCATCGCCGCCACCCGCGCCGCGACCGACGACGAGCTGCGCGCGAACACCCGGCGCTTGATGAACGAATCGCTGCGCACCGGCAGTACGACCGTCGAATGCAAGACCGGGTACGGACAGTCGGTGGAGCACGAGCTGCGCAGCACCACGATCGCGGGTGAGTTTACCGACGAGGTCACGTTGCTCGCCGCGCATGTTTCGCCGCCGGAGTATGCGGGCCGCGCCGACGACTACGTGCGGATGGTCTGCGACGAGATGATCGATGTGTGTGCGCCGCATGCCAAGTGGATCGATGTGTTCTGCGAGAAGGGCGCGTTCGATCGCGATCAGGCGCACGCTGTACTCACCGCGGGTATTGCCAAGGGGCTGGTGCCGCGGGTGCACGGCAACCAGCTGCGGACCGGTCCCGGCGTCGCGCTCGCGGTGGAGGTGGGCGCCGCATCCGTCGATCACGTCACCTATGTCACCGCCGCGGACATCGATGCCCTGGCTCAGAGCTTGACGGTGGCGACTCTGCTACCGGGCGCGGACTTTTCGACCCGCAACAAATACCCGGACGCGCGGGCGCTCATCGATGCCGGTGTGACGGTCGCGCTGGGCGCCGATTGCAATCCTGGTACCTCGTACACCACGAGCCTGCCCTTCTGCATCGCTATCGCGGTGCGGGACATGCATATGACGCCTGAAGAGGCGGTGTGGGCCGCGACCGCGGGCGGAGCCAGGGCATTGCGGCGCGATGACATCGGCAGCCTGCGACCCGGGGCGAGGGCGGATGCGATCATGCTGGACGCACCTTCGTATCTGCACCTCGCCTATCGGCCGGGAGTTCCTTTGATTCAGCGGGTGTGGCGGGCCGGTGTCTCGGCCTTCGCCGCTGCCCGATGAGTCTTTACGGGTAAGCCCTGCCGACCACATCACGTCGGGCATGTGGTGTTGCGAAGGCAGCGGCATCGAACATCTGCGCTGGCATCACGTGGTGGAACCATATACCGCGCAGCCCGAGCCGGCCGCTGCGTATTCATCGGCTTTGCCAGTGACGAAGGCGTGCACCGATCCGGGCCTTCGACGCGGGCACGGTGGCGGTCGCCGACGACTTGGCAGGAGGCCGGCGCGACGACGAATGCGGCACGGGAAACCTTGGCGCCATACACGATTTCGTGCAGGACTTCCTCGACCGGGTCGATCTCGTCTATCTCACTATCGATCTCGACGTGCTCCCCGCCGCGGTGGCGCCCGGGGTCAGTGCGCCGACGGCTTTCGGCGTGCCGCTGGAAACGATTCAGCTGGTCGCCGACCAGCTCACCACGAGCGGGAAGCTCTCGGGATGCGATGTGGTCGAGCTCAACCCAGGTTTCGATGTCGATAATCGCACGGCGCGGACGGCGGCTCGGCTCATTCACCGCGTCGTCACCAACCACATACGGCCACAGCAGCTTTCATGAGACCAACGGCGGATGGTCGACACCGACGTGGCCGAACAGGCACTCGCCGCCGAGGCCGCGTCACCCCGGCAGGCCACCTAGCCCCGACTACTCGACGCCGAGCGAGACTTCGGTCGATTTGATGAGCGCTTTGACCAGCGAGCCATTGGCGAGTCCGAGGTCGTCGGCCGCGTCCCGCGTAATCGAGGAGGTGATTTCATCCCCTCCGGTCAGTAGGATGCGCACCACGGCCATCGCTTCGCCGCGAGTGACCGAGATGACCGTTCCATCGAGCTGGTTTCGAGTGCTCAGTCGCATGGTCGCGAGCATACGCAGCACAGTGGCGGCCGCGTGGGATCCGCGGCCGGTGTCGCTACCGAACTATCGCAGCGCGATCACCGAGTCCGGCTTTCAGACGGTCGATGACTGCGGTCTCCACTCAGGTAACCGCCACAGACGGGGAACCGCCGAGCGCACAACAGTCGCAGGTCAGCGACGAAAACGGCTGCTCCGGCTGCGGCCATCCTCGATCCTCGTCACGCCGTTCGGTTGCGACTCGGCCATTAGTCCGACATTGTTCGCGCAGGTGTGCAATCTTGTTATTGCACAACGGCATAAGAGGGACCCGAGGCGCTGCGGAGGCATCGGTAAAAGGGGTGTGGCGAATCATGGCGTCGTCGAACACGTTCGATCCCGACGGCGGCATCGTCGCGCGCCGTGCCAGCCTTCGTCGAGGTCGGGGCAGGTCGGCGGCGCCACTGTGGCCGGGGATGATTCCGCCGCCGCGCGCACAGCGTCGGCTCCCGCCTCCCGGAGGCCGTTCCTGGCTGGTACTGGCGACCGCGCTGGTCGCGTCACTGGCGACCGTGGCCGTGGTGCTGGTCTACACCGCCGCGGCGACCAGCCCGCGCCGATCGGTGGCCACAGTCACCGACCCGGTGCTCGGCGGCGGACCCGGCTGCGAGCCGACCCGGACCGATCAGCTGGTGCGCGGCAACGGCACCGGCTCGACCGCATCGGGACCGGACGTGATCCTGGCCTTCCAACACGCCTACTACGTGGTCCGATCCGGCGCGGCCGCACGGTCACTGACAACCCCGGACGCCACGGTGTCTTCGGTCGAGCTGATCGACAAGGGAATCGCATCCATTCCAGCAGCCACCGAACACTGCGTCCTGGTGACTCCCATGCTCGACGGCCGCTTCGACGTCGTCATCACCGAGATCCGCCCCAACACCCCGGTGCGCACCTACCGCCAGTTCGTGACCGTCACCGACAGCAACGGCATCTTCGCGATCAACAAGATCACACCGCCGAGCTGACGACAGCGTGGGCGTCGGCGCTCAGGATTCGGCAGCCGGGAAGAGCCGGTGGATGGTCTGAGCCGCCGCCAGCATGCGGGAGTCCTTCGGATCGGTGAGGTCCATGCCGGTGAGTTCGTCCAGGGTGCGTAGCAATATCCGAATCCGGCGTCGGGGCAGCAGATTCGTGACGGTGCTCGACCGATTGTCCTGCGGCAGCCGGTGGTCCTGATGGATATGCCGCCTCGCTATCGGCGCGCATGCTGTTCGGGCTGCTCATTCGGTGCACGGCAGCAAGCGAATTGGCAATCCGGAGTGCGTCGGTTGCCGGTGCGATTGCTGTCGCTGCGCAATCCGCTGTCCTGACCACGGGCGCGCGATCAGTGCGGGGTTGCTGTGGGCAGGCCCGCGGCGGTCGCGGCGGTGGCCAGGACTGCTTCGAGCATGGCCGGGGTGAGTCTGCCGGTGAAGGTGTTCTGCTGGCTCACGTGGTAGCAGCCGAAGAGCCGCAACGGTTCTCGGGTGTCGTCGGTCGGCGGCAGGGCGATCTGCACGCCGTGGCCGAACTTCGGACGGGGGCGGGGGATGGTCCAGCCGGCTTCGGCGAGGACGGGGAGCAGCGCTTGCCAGCCGAAGGCGCCGAGCACGACGACCGCGCGCAATGTCGGTGTGAGCAGGTCCAATTCGGTGCGCAGCCAATGGCTGCATCGGTCTTGTTCGTCGGGGGTCGGCTTGTTGTCCGGTGGGGCGCAGTGCACCGGCGCGGTGAGGCGGACTCCGGTCAGCCGCAAGCCGTCGTCGAGGTGGACCGAGGTCGGTTGATTCGCGAGGCCGACCGCGTGCAGTGCGGCGAAAAGGACGTCACCGCTACGGTCGCCGGTGAACATGCGGCCGGTTCGATTGCCCCCATGGGCGGCCGGGGCCAGGCCCACGATCAAGAGGCGAGCGTCGGGCGGGCCGAAGCCGGGAACCGGTCGGCCCCAATAGGTTTCGTCACGGAAGGCGGCGCGCTTCTCCCTGGCGACCTGTTCGCGCCAGGCGACCAGCCGCGGGCAGGCGCGGCAGTCCGCGACGGTGGTGTCCAGCTCGGCGATGGTATGGCACACGGAAACTCAATCACACGGGCGGCGGGTCAATGCGGCGAGAGAGCGCCGGAGAGGTGGTCGTAGGCGATGTGCGCGTGCGTACGCCGGTCGGCGGTGTTCGTCTCCCGGTTGGACAGCTCGGGGTTCTGGTGGAGGTGATGTCGCCACTGTATGACCTGATCGGCTACTTCGGCCGCGCGCCTGTCCAATTCGTCGTAGATCTTGCCTGTATTCATCCCGACTCCATTCTGCGCCACATGATCAACGGGGACGAAGAATCATGTCCACTATGCATTAGTAATCAGGGGTTCGCATCTAGGTCGTCCGTCCAGGTAGATATCCCGGTGAGCTGCGGATAACGACCAGGACATGTGATCGTTACCACCGGGTCCGGGTTGATAGCATGTCCTTCCTAGCCGACCGGATGCGGGCTTCGCCCCCGGATTCATCTCGAAAGAGTCTTTCCATGCAGTTTGAAATCGTCGAGCGAGACGAAACGTGGGTTGCCGGGTTGCCGGTGCGCAGCCCCAAACGTGCGCTCGGAGAACTGCGTGACCATGATCTCGAGGCGGCCTGGGCCGCAGTGCTACATCAGGAGCTCGGTGGCCCGCTGGCCAGCGCGTACACCGACTACACCGGCGAGCTCGGCACCTACAACACCCAGATCGTCGGCTACGAATGCTCGTCCTTCGACGACGTCACCCGGGGTCACCTCGTCGCACGGCTGCCGCGCGGCAGCTACGCCCGGTTCTCCGCGGTCGGTAACTTTCCGCAGGTGATGACCGACCTGTGGACGCAGATTGCCTACGCCGAGGAACACAACTACATCAAACGCGCCTACACCGGGGACTTCGAGTGTTATCCGCACGCCTACAAAATCGATCTCTACCTGGCGGTAGACCCGCGATGACCTATGCGATCGTGGTGCGTGGCGAGGCGATCTACAGCGGCCTGGTGGTGCCGCGGGTGCGGCCCAGCTTCAAGGTCAGCAACAGCGACCTGATCGAATTCCTCAAGGACCGGCTGCGCGACCGCACCGACGGGCCCGGACAGAGCGCGGACCATCCGATGTACACCGTGTACGTGCCGGATCCGGCGGGGAACTTCAATGCCGTCGTCTGCTTCGAATATCCGGAACCCGACGTGGTCCCGGTCGGCGATGTGCTGGTCAAGGTGCCGAAGGGCGTGTATGCGCGCTTTGCGCCCAACGGGGACTACCACGATCCGGTAGAGGATGTGTGGGCCCAGGTCGATGACGCGACCGCATCCGCCGAGATCACCCGTGCCTACCGCGAGGAGATCGAGGTCTGGCGCAGCCAGGAGACGGTGGAGCTTTTCATCTCGATCCTGGCTTAGTTTGCCAAAAATTAACCAGAGTAGTACCAACCAGTCTCCCTGTTGTGGGTCATCTTCAAATCGAGTGGTCTGACCTGCACCGATTATTCGAATTCCGACCAGTTTTCGGAAGATTAGCCAGACATCTGGTCAATTCCTTTCGGATGACGGATACTTCCCTAGGCAACTCACCCGAACGGCGGCCTATCGGGTGATGGCGCTGGACCGGCTCGATGACCGCGCATGGGCGCGGTAGCAACGAAGTAGGGAACACCATGACTGTCGAAACAATCGCAGTCGGCCCCGGGGGCACGCGGGATGCCGAGGTGTTGCGCTTTCGGGACATGCACTCCGGATATGTCTTCCATATCGCCACTCCGGAGGTGCATCCGGATCTGTGGCGCCGATACTTGGGCGGTGCGGTGCGGGTTTACCGTTATTACGATGTCGACCGCGCACTCGAATACGACCGGGTGGAAACCGGCGGTTCGGCCGGATTGTTGTGCACGGCCGTGGATCCGTCTGGTGCGGTCGTCGCCGGCCTGCGTGCGCAAGGGCCGTACCTGGTCGCGGACGAGGTGCACGCGCTCGGTGCCTGGGCGGCGCGGCCCGGTGAAAGTGAGCTGCGCGCGATGATTGCCGATCGGATACCGAAGGGTGTTGTCGAGGTGAAAGCTGTGTGTAATCGGTCCGCGCTCGGTTCGGCGGTGTCCCGCTGCGTGGTGCACGCGGCCTGGCTGCTGGGTGCCCGATTCGGCTTTGTCAGCACTGCCTCGCACGGCATTGAACGGTATCGGTCCAGTGGTGGCCGAGTGGCATATCGGTCATTTGCCACCAAATTGCAGAGTTCGCTGATCACGCTCGAGCGCGCGGCGCTCGAAGCCTGGCATGCGCAGCCGCACTGCGGTCCTCCTACCGGGGAGCCGTGGATCGGAGGACGGGCACAGGCATGAACGGTGACCCCGGTCCGGTCGCGGACTATCGGCCGCTGATTCTGGACGAGAACGCCCCGGACGATGTCTCGATTCTGGTGCAGTTGCGGAAGTCGCCGCAGGTTCGCATCGTCGACCTGCGCGACGTGCTGCGTGCTGAGCTCGCCACGGTGCGCACGCCCCCGGCCGACCTCGGCGGTCCGGAATCCGATCGTTGGGTCTATTACCCGTGGCGTCGCACTCTGGTGGGATTGTCCGGCGAGCGAACGTATCGGGCGATCCGTCTCGACCGGAATCGGAACAAGCTCACCCGAGTCGAGCAGGAACGCTTGGCGGGCTTGGTAATCGGAGTTGTCGGCCAGAGCGTCGGCCACGCCGTCGCCTACACGCTGGCATTGGAAGGCACCTGCGGACTGCTGCGGCTGGCCGATTTCGACGACATCGAGCTCTCCAATCTGAATCGGGTGCCGGGCAGCCTGTTCGACATCGGCGTGAATAAATCGATCGTGACCGCACGTCGGATTGCCGAGCTCGATCCCTATCTGCCGGTCGAGGTGCGCACGACGGGTGTGTACGAGGACTCCGTGGACGATTTCCTGACGGGGCTTTCGATCGTGATCGAGGAATGCGATTCGCTCGATATCAAATTCGCGGTTCGCGAGGCGGCACGCCGACATCGCATCCCGCTGCTGATGGATACCAGCGATCGCGGTCTGTTCGACGTCGAACGCTACGACCTGGAGCCCGATCGTCCGCCGTTCCACGGTTTGCTCGGCACCACCGAGGGCGCTGATCTGCGCGGGCTGTCCACCCGGGACAAGGCGCCGCATGTCATGCGGATCCTCGATCCGAAGGAACTGTCCGCTCGGATGGCGGCGAGCCTGGTCGAGATCGATGAAACCGTCACGACCTGGCCGCAGCTCGGCGCCGATGTGCAGCTCGGCGCGGCAATCGTGGCGGTGGCGGTGCGCCGGATCGGGCTCGGACAGAAACTGTCGTCCGGTCGGACCCGCATCGATGTGGAGCACAGCCTCGACGAGCTGGCCGAGCCGGACCGGGTCGATGAGCAGCTGAGCGAGGCGGACTCGGCCGCGGGACCGTCGGAACTTGGTCGGACCGCTGTCCAGAATGTCCTCGAATGCGTCCAGCGCGCGCCGTCCGGTGGCAACACCCAGCCGTGGTCGCTGCGGGTCGACGCGGACGAAATGCGAATTGATCTGGTGCGCAGCCGGTCATCGGCTCTCGATATCGGCTACCGCGGCAGCGCCGTGGCGATCGGCGCCGCACTGCACAATGCCCGAGCCGCTGCTGCGGCGCACGGCATTCTCGGCGAACACGAACTCATCGAGAGCGACACCACTGCGCTGGCCGCGGTGCTGCACCTCGGCACCGGTGACGACGCGTTGCTGGCCGGTGACTATCCGGGCGCGCTGACCCGTGAGACGAACCGGCGTCTGGGCACCGGTGCGCGGATCGGTGACCGCGCCCTGGCCGATCTCGCCGCGGCCGCTGCGGCCGAAGAGGCAACAGTGCGGATCGTCACCGAGCGGTCCGACCTCGCGGCGGCGGCAGCGGTGCTCGGCGAATCCGATCGAATCCGCTACCTGACCCCGCGCCTGCACCAAGAGATGTTCGCGGAACTGCGGTGGCCCGGGGACGATCCGCGCACCGGGATCGATATCAGCAGCATGGAATTGGCCGCCGACGAGCAAGCGAAACTCCGGATCGGGGGTCGCCAGGATGTGATGAGCCAGCTGCGCGAATGGTCCGGCGGTGCCGCACTCGGCGGGTACACCCGCGATCGGGTGCTGTCGAGTTCAGCGGTGCTGGCAGTGACCTTCCCGCGTCGCCAAGGGCCAACGGCGCCGCGGCTGGCCGATTACGCCCGCGCGGGCGCGGCGGTGCAGCGCGTCTGGATCGAGGCGCAGCGGCTCGGGCTGGCCGTGCAACCGGTCTCGCCGCTGTTCATGTACGCGCGGCACCCCGACGAGTTAATCGCGGTTTCCCCGGATTTCGCGGATACACTAGCGTCACTTCAGGGCCGTTTCCTGAACCTGCTTGGAGTGCCCGGACATGAGATCATGGCATTGGTGCTTCGCCTGAGTTACGCGGCGGCAGCCACGGTCCGGAGCCGGCGGCTTCCAGTGCCGGTCGCGGGCGACCGCAGCTAGCACGATCGGAGAAAAGGTGCCTCGGCGAACGCTCGACTCACTGGTGACCCAGGTTGCCTCCGAGTTGATAGGCGTCGACGCCACGACGATGGTGGCGGCGAGTGAGCGCGTGCTGGCCAAGTTGGTCGAGCATTTCGACGTCGATTTCAGCTATTTGCGGCATACCGATCGGGAGCGCCGGGCCACCATTCTCGTTGCGGAGTGGCCCCATCGCAGCGATGTCCCGGATCCCGATCCGCTGAGGGTCGTACAGTTCGAGAACGCGGATTCCGTGTTCCGTCAGCTGGAACACGCGACCGAGCCGATCGTTGTGCGGCCAGGGGTGCATTCGGCCGACTATCAGGAGACGATCCGGCGGTCCTCGGGCATCCCGCTTGTCGCGATGGCCGCGGTGCCGCTGCTGTCCCGAAACGAGTCGACCGGCGTGCTCGGCTTCATCAAACAGGGCGATCGGAACTGGAGCACTCGGGAACTCAACGTGCTCAAGGCGATTGCGGCGTTGTTCGCGCAATTGCAGGCGCGGGTGGTCGCCGAGGAACGGCTGCGATATATCGCCCTGCACGACGATCTTACCGGGCTGGCGAACCGGCGCGCGCTGCTCGAGCACATGGAAGAGCGATTACGTTCGGGTAGCCCCGGTCCGGTGGCTGCGTTCTTCCTCGACCTCGATCGACTCAAGGCGCTCAACGATTTCCTCGGGCACACCGCGGGCGACAATTTCATCCGCACACTGTCGACGCGGCTGCGGGAGAATCTGGACCCGAACGACATGATCGCCCGGCTCGGTGGTGACGAGTTCGTCATTGTGCCCGCCAAACCGATGGACGCGGTGGCCGCGGAGTTGGAGGCGACCAGGGTCCAGCAGCTCATCGGGCGACGGGTGACCGTGGGCGGGGAGTCCGTGAGCCGCGGCGCGAGCGTCGGTGTTGCGGTGGGTTTTCCGGGGGAAACCACCGTGGCCGATGTGCTGCGCCGGGCCGACCATGCGCTGCTATCGGCCAAATCGGGCGGCGGCAACGGGGTCGCGGTCTTCACCGACGCCATGCGCGCGCAGTTCGAACTGCAGGACGACGTGGAGCTCAACCTGCGTGGCGCGGTGTCCGACGGGTCACTGGTGCTGCACTACCAGCCCGAAGTCGATCTGCGGACCGGCCGCATCGTCGCGTTGGAGGCGCTGGTTCGCTGGTTGCATCCGACGCGGGGTCTACTGCCGCCTAGCGCATTCGTCACGGTGGCCGAGGCCACCAATCTGGCGGGTGAGCTGGGCCGTTGGGTGATCCGGTCGGCGTGTGCCCAGTTCGCCGAGTGGCGAAGGCGGGGACTCGCGGCGAATGTGGTGATGCGCATCAACGTGTCGCCGGTCCAGCTGGTCAGCCTCGACTTCGTGGAGCGGATCGAAGACATCCTGCGGCTGTTCGGCATCGACGGCAGCTCGGTGTGTCTGGAGATCACCGAGCACGTGGTCGTGCAGGATCTGGCCCGCACCCAGGTCACCCTGCGCGGTCTGAAGCGGATGGGTGTGCAGATCGCCATCGACGACTTCGGCACCGGCTACAGCTCGCTGTCGCATCTCAAGGCACTCCCGGTGGATGCGGTGAAGATCGATCGCGGGTTCGTGCAGCGCCTCGGCGCCAGCACCGATGACCTGGCGATCGTGAAGTCCATTATCGGTCTGGCTGGGTCGTTCGGTCTCGGCGTGGTCGGCGAGGGCGTCGAGACGCCCGTGGCCGCGCGCACCCTGGTCGGCCTGGGTTGCTACCGGGCGCAAGGCTTTCTGATCGCCCGTCCGATGCCCGCCGATGAGGTCGAGCCGCACCTGGCGGTGGGCCGCATCCCCTTGGATCTCGACCTGCCTCGCGTCGGCCGTAGCACCAGACTCGACCCGGGCGGCTACGTCGGGAAATGATCGGCCGCAGGCTCCCGACCGTGTGGCCCGAACCTGCTGGTTAGCCGGTTCTTTCACGGGCGTTCACGCGCCGTTGGGCGCATCGGTCCCGATCCGCTGGACGATCGGCGGGTGCGCATCGTGCAGCTGGCGAACTTCTATGGACCGCGCTCCGGTGGGCTGCGTACCGCACTGCACCACCTCGGCGAGGGCTATGTGTCCGCGGGACACGAGGTGGTGCTCATCGTGCCGGGGCCGCGGCGGACCGAGGAGCTGTTGTCGACCGGTGCTGTGCGGATTACCTTGCCCGCCTTGGGCATTCCCTGGACCGGTGGATACCGGGCGGCGAACCCGCGGCGGGTCGCCGACGTGCTTACGGGTTTGCGCCCGGACGTCCTCGAGGTGTCCGATCGGCTCACGCTGCGCGGATTCGGCCGCTGGGCGCGACGGCGCGAGGTGGCGAGTGTGATGATCTCGCATGAGCGGCTGGATCGGCTGCTCGGTCAGGTCATGCCCGGTGCGGTAGCGCGCCGCTGCGCCGACGTGGCCAACCGGCGCACCGCCGCGGAGTACGACATCGTGGTGTGCACAACGGAATTCGCCCGCGCGGAGTTTTTGCGGGTGGGGGCGCGGAACGTCGAACTCGTGCCGCTCGGGGTGGATCTGGAGGTGTTCAGTCCACGCAGGCGCGATAACGCGCTGCGTGCGGATCTGGGGGCGGCCGGGCATCCGCTGCTGGTGCACTGCGGCAGGCTCTCAGTGGAGAAGAGGGTAGACCGCAGTATCGAGGCGGTCGGTGCGCTGCGCAAGGCGGGTGTGGAGGCCAGGCTGGTGGTCGCGGGGGAGGGCCCGCGGCGTGAGGCGCTGGAGCGGCGGGCGAGGGCGCTGCCCGCGCTGTCAGGGGGACGGCCTGCCGTGCATTTCACCGGGTTCATCTCAGATCGGGCGATGGTGGCGAAACTGCTCGCCACCGCCGATATTTCGCTGGCGCCCGGTCCGCACGAGACGTTCGGACTCGCGGCGCTGGAGGCGCTGGCGGCGGGTACGCCGGTGGTGGCGAGCCGGTCCTCGGCGCTCGCGGACATCGTCACCGCGGAGTGCGGCGCGGTCGCCGCCGATCATCCGTCCGCCTTCGCGCAGGCGGTCACCGACGTGCTCGCGCTGCCCACCGCCGGGCGAAGGAAAGCGGCACGCAGCCGAGCCGAGCAGTTCACCTGGCCCCGAGCCGTCGCCGGAATGCTCGCGGTTCTCGGCCGATAGAGCGCCACTGTGCCGAGACCACGACGAGTTCGACTACCAGGAACGCGTGCTCGGTTCGCGGGCAATCGGCGTGTTGAATGTGCTGCTGAGGCGGTGAAGCGCCGCCTCCGGTCGACCGATCGCCGCGCCGATTGCCGGAGATCGGGCGGGGACGATCGGAGTATCCTGACCGATTCGCTGGTTGAGACGAGGTTCGGAGTGCGAGTGTTTGGTGGCGGGCGTGTGGGCCGCAGGACGGTGCTCAGCGCAAAGGTGTTGGTGACGGGTGCGGCCAGTGGGATCGGGCGGGCGACCGCGCTCGCCGCTGCGGCGGAAGCCGGGAGCGCCATGGCATTTCGGTCCATCTGGTGGTGCTCGGCGCGGTGAACACGCCGCTGGTGCAGTCCTTCGAGCTGGTCGGGATCGACAAGGACGACCCGCGGGTGGGCCGCCTTATCGGTGCGTTCACCAAGCATGCGGCGGCGCCGGAAGATGTTGCGGCGCATATCCTTCGCGGCATCGAGCGCAACCGGTTCCTTGTTTACACCTCGTTCGATACCCGGTTCGGCTATTGGTGGGCGGCGGAAATTTTCGTTTCCGTATGAGTTCGTGATCCGCCGGGCCAGCGATCGGTTCAGCAGGCTGCTGGCTTCGAAGGGCAATTGAGCTGCACGTCGAGAACTCGGGCGCCGGGCCCCTGTTCGCCGAGTCGGTCGTGTTCGTTCACCAGTCGGCAGCTGCCGAGTGACAGGCAGCCGCAGCCGATGCAGCCGGTCAGGTTGTCGCGCAACCTGGTCAGCTGGGTGATGCGGTCGTCGAGATCCGCACGCCACGTGGTGGACAGGGTCTCCCAGTCGCGGCGAGTGGGGGTGCGGCCCTCCGGCAGTTTGTCCAGCGCAGCCCGAATGTCGCTCAGCGGGATGCCCACCCGCTGCGAGATGCGGATGAAGGCGACGCGCCGCAGCGTCTCACGCGCGTATCTGCGCTGATTACCGCTGGTGCGACGACTCGAAATGAGACCCTCGCGTTCGTAGAAGTGCAACGCGGAAACCGCTACTCCGCTACGCTCGGACAGCTGCCCGGGGGTCAGTTCCTTTGCTCGCCAATCGGTTGTCGACATCCACACTCCTCCATTCACCTGAACAATACTTCAGGTTAGGGTGTGCTGGGGTGAGAATTGGACACACCGCAATTGCGTGCTCTTACGCTCTCGGCGAACTACGGTCGGAACATGGGAGCAGACGCTGTGCAAGTGGGGCCCGGAGACGATCCGGAAGGAAGCGAACACGACCGCGCCGACGACCCGGGTGGGCGCCTCGCGGTGACCTCCGAAGTCGGCACTTTGCGCACCGTACTGCTGCACCGTCCCGGCGACGAATTGCGCAGGCTCACGCCGCGCAACAACGATCAACTGTTGTTCGACGGCATCCCGTGGGTGGAGCGGGCCCAGCAGGAACACGACACCTTCTCCGGCGTGCTGCGCGAGCGCGGCGTCGAGGTATTGCTGCTGGCGGATCTGCTCGCCGAGACCCTTGCCGTCAGCGGAGCGGCCCGTATCCAGGGCATCTCGGCCGCCGTGGACGCGCGCCGGCTCGGGCACGCGCTGGCCGACGAGCTTGCGGCGTTCCTGCGCGGCGTCCAGGCCAGGGAACTGGCAAACGTGCTGATGGCCGGGATGACCTTCGACGAACTGCCGTTCGGTCCGGACGCCACCTCGCTGGTGCGGCGGATGCACCACGGCGGCGATTTCGTCATCGATCCGCTGCCGAATCTCTTATTCACCAGGGACTCGTCGTTCTGGGTCGGGCCGAGGGTCGCGATCACCGCGCTGGCGCTGCCCGCCCGGATGCGGGAGACCTCGCTGACCGATCTCATCTACGCGTTCCATCCGCGCTTCCTCGGGGTGCGCCGGGCCTATGAATCACATACCGCGCCGATCGAGGGCGGCGATGTGCTGTTGCTCGCACCCGGTGTGGTGGCCGTCGGTGTCGGTGAACGCACCTCGCCCGCCGGGGCGGAAGCGTTGGCACGCAGCTTGTTCGACGACGAGCTTGCGCACACCGTGCTGGTGGTGCCGATCGCGCAGAACCGCGCGACCATGCACCTGGACACGGTCTGCACGATGGTCGATACCGATGCCATCGTGATGTACCCAGCAGTGCGAGACTCGCTGTGCGCGTTCACGATTCATCGCGAGGACGACTACAGCGGGCGCTACCGCGACAGCGGGGTGAGCATGCGCGGTCCGGACCCCTTCCTACCCGCCGCGGCCGAGGCCATGGGCATCGGCAAGCTACGGGTCATCGACACCGGCCTCGATGGGGTCACCGCCGAGCGCGAGCAGTGGGACGACGGCAACAACACCCTGGCGCTCGCGCCCGGCGTCGTGGTCGCCTACGAACGCAACGAGATGACCAATACCCGGCTGACCGACTCGGGCATCGAGGTGCTCCGGATCCCCGGTTCCGAACTGGGTTCCGGACGCGGCGGCCCGCGCTGCCTATCCTGCCCACTATCCCGACATGACGTGTGAGACCGCCATGTTCGCCATCACCGTCACCCAAGATTCCCCCGTCCCGCCCTACGAGCAGCTCCGGCTGGGTGTCATCGCACAGGTGCGCTCGGGCGAACTCACCGCGGGCACCAAGATCCCGACCGTTCGAGCGCTGGCCGCCCAACTCGGCCTTGCGCCGAACACCGTCGCCCGCGCCTACCGCGAACTCGAGGCCGACGGTGTCGTCGAAACCCGAGGCAGACAGGGATCATTCATCGCTTCCTCGGGTGATCCAACCAAAGACGCGGCAGGCCGTGCGGCCACCGACTACGTCGCCGCCATCCGGCGGCTGGGCCTCGACGACGAAGCAGCGCTGCGCTACGTGAAATCAGCCCTGGACAGTTAGCTCCGCTAGCGCCAGCTCGGCAGCCACAGATGGTCGTGCCAGCTGCCCGGCGTGATCGCCATGGCGGTGAGGATCGGCCAGAGCCAGATGAGGTTGGCGATCACCAGGCCGAGATAGATACAGACCGCGAGTAGTCCCAGACTGCGGCGCTCGTTCGGTGCTTTGGGCAGGAAGGTGCCCGCGGGACTGCGGCGTATCGGGATACTTCCGGCGGGGCCGAGGATGTCGCCGAGCACCAGCGCCACGCCCATCACCAGGAACGGGGCCAGCGCGACGGCGTAGAAGTAGTACATCTGCCGATCGAGGGTGAAGAACCAGGGGATCAGGCCCGCGCCGTATCCGACGAGCACCGCGGCGTAGCGCCAGTCGCGGCGCGCCACCGTGCGCCACAGCGCCCAGCCGAGCATCGGGAAGGCGATCCACCAGATAGCCGGGGTGCCGATCAGCATCACGGCTTTCACGCATTGAGTTCGACCGCAGCCGGTGACACCGTTGTCGGCGTAGTAGTAGAGCATTGGACGAAGACCCATCGGCCAGGTCCACGGCTTGGATTCCCACGGATGGTGGTTGCCCGCCGAGTTCGTCAGGCCCTCGTGGAAGCGCAGCGTTTCGCCGCTGTAGAACCAGAGCGAACGCAGCGCGCTCGGGATCCACGACCACGGTCCGCCACGGCCGACCTGGTTGCCCACCGCATACCGATAGACGCCGTCCTCGCTGGAGAACCAGGCCCAGTAGGTGGCGAGATACACCCCGAGGGGGACAAGCACCAGCGCGTACAGAGCGGGCCCGACATCCCGCAGCGCCGTGCCGAACCAGGGGCGGCGCACCCCGTAGGCCCGCCGCGCCACGAGGTCGAAGCAGACGCTCATGAGGCCGAACGCCAGGACGAAGTAAATGCCGGACCACTTGGTGCCACAGCTCAGACCGAGCAGCAGGCCCGCCCCGAATCGCCACCAGCGCACGCCCAATCGCGGACCCCACGGACTCGCATCGATGCGACCCTCGGCGTCGGCCCGCGCGATCTGCGCTCTCACCTCGTCTCGGTCGACAATGAGACAGCCGAAGGCAGCGGTGACGAACAGCGCAAGGAAGATGTCGAGCATGCCGATACGCGAGGAGACGAAGGTGACGCCGTCGGCGATCAGCAGAATGCCCGCGATCGCGCCGATCAGCGTGGAACGCGCCATCCGCCGCACGATCCGGATCACCAGCAGCACGAGCACCGTGCCCGCCAGCGCCGCGGAAAACCGCCAGCCCCAGCCGTTGTAGCCGAACATCCACTCGCCGACGGCGATCAGTTGCTTGCCGACCGGGGGATGCACCACCAATCCGTAGCCGGGATTGTCCTCGACCCAGCCGCCGGTGAGCATCTGCCAGCCCTGCGGCGCGTAGTGCTTCTCATCGAAGACCGGGGTGTAGGCGTCGGTCGGGTAATCGAGGTTGGTGAACCGCGTGACCGCCGCGATCGCGGTGAGGAATACGGTGACCGCCCAGCCGCGCAAGGTATCGAGCGGCCCGAAATCCGGCGACGGCCGCAGGGGCGCGGGGCTCGACCAGGTGGGTACGGCCCCGGGTGCGGTCGCGCGCTGGTCGGTCACCTGGGTCACGCCCCGATCGTATGCTGTGCGCGCCGTCGAGACGCGCATCGGTGAGCGTGCCGCCGCGTGAATCACAGTGTGGCCGGCCGACACGCCCGCATATCGAAGGTTCGCGATGCGCGACTCGCTGCGGGACCGACATCGGCCGATGCGGTGGTCCCGGACGGTATCGGCGCGACGCCGCGTTCCCGGATCGGTGGGCGTGATACAGCGCGACGATGTCCGGTCGATACGCTGCTAGGCGGGGCGAATGATCTGGATGGGGCGATGTGGTCGAGGTAGGAGCGCGGTGACGGACGAGGCGGCCGACGAGCGGACAGCGGGCAGGTTGGTGCTCGCGGCGACGCCGATGGGTGACATCGGCGATGCGTCGCGGCGACTGCGCGACGCGCTCGGGTCCGCCGACATCGTCGCGGCCGAGGACACCCGACGGACGCGGTCGCTGGCCAAGGCGCTCGAGGTGGAGATCACCGGACGCGTGGTCAGGTTCGACGATCACGTGGAGAACGCGAAGATCCCGGCATTGCTCGCCGACATCGAGGACGGGCGGACCGTGCTGTTGGTGACCGACGCGGGCATGCCGTCGGTCAGCGACCCGGGCTACCGCATGGTCGCGGCGTGTGTGGAGCGCAACCTGCCCGTGACCTGCCTGCCCGGCCCGTCGGCGGTGACCACCGCGTTGGCCCTGTCCGGACTACCGGTGGAACGGTTCTGCTTCGATGGCTTCGCACCGCGCAAGTCCGGCCAGCGTCGAGAGTGGTTGCGCACCTTGCTCACCGAGCAACGGGCGTGCGTCTTCTTCGAGGCCCCGCACCGCATCGCCGACTGCCTGGCCGACGCGGTGGAAGTGCTCGGCCCCGATCGCCGTGGCGCCGTGTGCCGCGAACTGACCAAGACCTACGAAGAGGTCGTCCGCGGCACCCTCGCCGAACTCGCCGCCTGGGCCGTCGACGGCGCCCGCGGCGAGATCACCGTGGTCCTCGAAGGCGCCCAACCGAAGTCGGCCGACCCCGCGGACCTGGTCGAGGAGGTCGAATCCCTGACCGTCCAGGGCATCCGCCTCAAGGACGCCTGCGCCGAAGTCGCCGCCGCCTCCGGCGCTTCCCGCCGCGAACTCTACGACGCCGTCCTCGCCGCTCGCCGCGACGGCGAGGAATAGTTCGCCACGCGCTGGAGAGTTGTCACCGCTTCGGGCAGCACCCGCCGTGGCACCGAGATCACCACGACCTCACCGGATGCGACGGCTTCGGCGGGCGTGCCGACCGTCACCGAGGGGCCGATCGAGGCGGCAAGTGCCGCAAGGGTTTCCGGATTGCGGCTGAAGGCGAGCATGAGTTCATGCCCGGCCCCGGCCAATTGGCGGGCGATACCGCCACCGATGTGCCCCGCACCGACGATGCCGACCTTCATACCGCTGGCGATCATTCAGGGTGGCCGTACCGGCCGCCTGCCTTCCGATACGGGTCGGCGGGCACGCGACAGGAGATGACTCTGCCAGCCGAACCGGTACGCCGCTCGCCTTCGGCGGAGCGGATATGGCGAGCCGATCGCCTCGGCGCTCGCCTGACACAATTGGTTGTATGACCTCTTTGGAAGGCAAGGCCAAGGCATTTCTAGAGCTCCATCGCCCCGGCGATCCCGCAGTCTTCCCGACGGTGTGGGACGCGTGGTCGGCGAACCTGGCCGTAGCCGCCGGTTTTTCCGCGCTGACCCTGGGCAGTCACCCGGTGGCGGAGTCTGTCGGTCGCAGTGACAAGGAAGGGATGACCTTCGCCGAACTGCTGACCAGGGTGCGTCAGGTCACCGACGCCGTCGAGGTTCCGGTGTCGGTAGACATCGAATCCGGGTACGGGCTCGAGCCCGCCCAGCTCATCGAGGGCCTGCTCGAGGTCGGCGCGATCGGCCTCAATATCGAGGACACCGTGCACAGCGATGACGGCCGCCTGCGCGGCGCCGAAGAGCACGCCGCCTTCGTGCACGGGCTGCGTCAATACGCCGACGCGGCAGGCGTCCACGTGGTGGTCAACGCCCGCACCGACATGTTCCTGCGCCAGGACGGCGACGAGTCCGACCGCGTCGACCGCGCCATCGCCCGCCTGAAACTGGCCGCCGAAGCGGGCGCCGACGTGCTGTTCCCGGCAGGCCGCCACTCCGACACCGACCTGCGCCGCCTCACGAGCGAGCTGCCGCTCCCGGTCAGCGTGGTCGCCCTACCCGGCGAATTCGACAAAGCAGTCCTCGCGGACCAAGGCGTGGCCCGAATCAGCTTCGGCCCCTACCTCCAAGCTGCCCTCACCGCCGAAGCCAACCGCCTCCTGGCCCGCTGGACCTAGCTCCGCCCGACGAGTGGTACATGACGCCAGAGCGCCTCTCGGCGTTTGCCGCAGCCATGTGCCACTCGCCGGTGCCTCAGCTGGTAGTGCGGCTAGGTGTCGGTTTTTGGTTCTACGTAGCGGGGGTAGACGGCTTCCGGTGCGGGTAGCGGGACGCCGGGGGCGATCGGTGTGGGGATGTCGGCGAAGGTGCGGTTCTGCTGTGCGAGCAGGTCGAGGATCTTGGCTGCCGAACCGGGCATCACCGGCTGTACCAGGATGGCGACAATGCGCAGTACCTCGAGCGTCACGTAGAGCACCGTGGCCTCGCGGGCGCGGTCTTCCTCGGTGCCGGACTTGGCCAGCGTCCACGGCGCCTGGGCGGAGAAGTACTTATTGGCCTCGCCGAGGGTCAGCCAGATCGCTTCCAGCGCCAAATGCATTTGCTGGGCATCGAATTCGGCGCGGCAGCGCTCCAGCAGGCCGTTCGCGCGATCGAGCAGCGCGCGGTCCTGGTCGGTGAACTCCCCGGGGGTCGGCACCGCACCGTCGCAGTCACGGGCCACCATCTTGAGGCTGCGCTGCACCAGGTTGCCGAATTCATTGGCCAGATCGCTGTTGATCCGGCCGACGATCGCCTCGTGGCTGTAGCTGCCGTCCTGGCCATAGGAGATTTCGCGCAACAGGAAGAAGCGCACCTGGTCGAGCCCGTAGGAGTCGACCAGGGCCAGCGGGTCGACCACATTGCCGACCGACTTGGACATCTTCTCGCCCTTGTTGAACAGGAACCCATGCACGAAAACGCGTTTCGGCAATTCGACACCGGCCGACATCAGGAACGCGGGCCAGTACACGGTGTGGAAGCGGGAGATGTCCTTGCCAATGATGTGCACATCGGCGGGCCAGAACTTTTGGAACGCAGCGGATTCCGTGTCCGGGAAGCCGACGCCGGTGATGTAGTTGGTGAGCGCGTCCACCCACACGTACATCACGTGATCGGGGTGTCCGGGCACCGGCACGCCCCAGTCGAAGGTGGTGCGCGAGATGGACAGATCCTTCAGCCCGGCCTTCACGTAGCTGGCGATCTCGTTGCGCCGCGTTGCGGGCGCGATGAATTCGGGATGCTCCTCGTAGAGCGCGAGCAGCTTGTCCTGGTAGGCCGACAGCCGGAAGAAGTAGTTGGACTCCTCGGTCCACTCAACCGGCGTCTTCGACTCGGTGGAGACGCGCGTGCCGTCCTCGAGCAGCGTGGTCTCTTCGTCGGTGTAGAACGCCTCGTCGCGCACCGAGTACCAGCCGGAGTAGGTGCCCAGGTAGATATCGCCGTTGGCGAGCATCCGCTCCCACAGCGCGACGCTGGCGACCTGGTGGTCCTCGTCGGTGGTGCGGATGAACCGATCGAAGGAGATATCGAGCGTCTTGTCCATCGCCTCGAACACGTCCGAGTTGCGCGCCGCGAGTTCCTCCACCGGAACGCCCTCGGCGATCGCGGTCTGCTGCACCTTCTGACCGTGCTCGTCGGTGCCAGTCATGAAGAACACGTCGTACCCGTCGAACCGCTTGAACCGGGCGATGGCATCCGCCGAGATGTACTCGTAGGCATGCCCGATATGCGGCGCACCGTTCGGGTACGCGATGGCCGTGGTGACATAGAAGGCGGGGCGGTCAGCTGCGCTCATGGTGTGTCTATTCCAACACGCAGAACGGGGTGAACTCGACTCGAGTGCGTGTTCATGGCATCACAGGTTACATCCATCGGCGCTCCTCGGTACCAGCGGATGGGCGGATCTTCTGGGCAAGCGGGTGCGGCTGCCCGGTCTGGCGACATCGTCCCAGAGGCTCGCGATTCGCATTCACGAGCCGGGTTCGCGGTGTTCGAGGCTGAGGACCGGATGATGCTGAAGGCGGCCATGGGTGACTTCGACATGGTGCGTGTGGAGATCGCTGCGACCCCGCACCGACGACCTGGCGGTCGCCGTGCTCGACGCGGACGACGAACCCGCCGATCTCATTTGCCACGCCGTGCTGATGGCACACCGTCGCGTCAATCACCCGCCAATGGCTGACGATAACTCAACGACCTGACCCAGGACAACGCGTAGGCTCTCGGCTTCGCCGAGTCAGCCACGGAGCTGGTCACGATGCGAGGCCCGATTCCGGGCACGGTTCTGCATGTTGTCTATCACCCGGACTGTGTGCCGGGGTCGAAGTTCGGGGGTGGGTGTATGGCTGAGGGTATTGCGGCGACAGCGTTCGAGATCGCTTGTGCGGAAGGCTATCCGGTCATGATCCCTGATCGCGCAGACTAAAGGGGCGAGCCGACAACGCGCTGGGCCCCGGCCATGCGCCGGGGCCCTGAAGTCCTTTCGCGCTAGGCGCGAGCTGGTGTGAGGTCACCACCGATGTGCGCCTCGGATAGGAAATCGGGGAGTGAGACAGACAGCCGCGCGCTGACTTCACCAAGCCCGGACATCAATGCCTGCACCGGTTCCGAGCCGGTTGCTTGGATTGTCATCGGCGCCGGCTGTAACCCCTCGATCCGTAGTCGACACACGTAACTCGATCCGGTCGACGAAAACGGCTGCGGCTGACCGACTGTTACGAGGACGCATCGTCCGCTCCGCTGAATCTTCCTGGTAACCAGTACTTTTCCAACACCGACCGTCATAGCGAAATAGTATGGCTGACGTCGGGGCTCTGCCCTAAAGGCATCGGCGTGTCCGACACCCGGCGCGCCCTTTGTACCTGGGTAGCCGGCCCTCTACGGTGTGCACCGAGCGCGTCATGGTCGACTTCAGCTCCACGTCCGCGGCTTTCGCGCATCCCTACATGTCCGCTTACGTCTGCGTTCAAGGGCGGTATCCATGCCTGAATCTCCTCGATCGATCCCATTCCGGTGGAGGCGGACCCGCGATGGACGGAAGAGGGCAGGATCATCGGGTGATGCGAAGCTCTGCGCCAATGCCTGCGTCGATGATCACGAGCGCCCAGTTCGATGCATTCGATATCCCGGTCCACGGCGACCTGGCTGCCGCGACAGTGACATCGGTGCGGGTCCGTTCGGGGAAGCGGCATGTTCCGGGACGCTGCCAGCACGTCGGCGCATCCGGCGGTGAGCAGGTCGCGGTCCTCGGGCCAGGTGGCCCAGCGGATTGGCGATGATGCCGTTGACGGGCTGCTGGACCGCGCGGTGGGCGTCGTGGCCACCGAGACCCCGGTCGGGGAGGTAAGCGTACTGCTGCGACGAATTACGGCGGGCGCAGAATCCCAGGTGACGGTGTTCGCCCGTCGAGACAAGGTCGATCCGTGGGAGCTGGCCGCCGGGGTGTGGTTGCGGGCGCACCGCCAAGGCGCAGACCAAAGTCCTACTGGGGGTTTCGCGGTCATGGATGCGAGTCTGCGGCAAGCAAGATCACAGCACTGAGCGCGGCGGCGGCGTCGAGAAGAGCATGGGAGCGAGCCGCGATGCTCGTGTCCCGGGCTGCCAGCGCGGCTGCGACGTCCTCCGATCGGTGTCCGCGCGGCAGGTTCGGCAGCAAAGCCCGGAGGGTGTCGATGCGGTATCCGGCGCTGCGTAGTTGGTGGACAACCCGAGCATCCCGAACTTGGGCCGGCGAGTACTGTCGCGTCCCTTGGGTGGAGACGCGGTCAGGAACAACAAGCCCCTCGGCGTCCCAGTGCCGCAAGGTCGACGGGCGCACTCCGAGCGCGGCGGCGAGTTCGGATACGCTCATCGAGTCCGATGGGCGTACGTTGTCGATCGGCTCGACAGAGATCGCCTCGGCCGCCTCCTTGGCGAGCGCAAGGTCCGTACGCTCTCGGGCGAGTCGGGCGTGTGCCGCATCGAGGAGGGCGAGCACCTCCGAGAGCGGGCACTCGTGTACGGCACGAACGATCCGCTTGGCCTCGACCGGACCGACGCCGGCTGCCAGCGCGCGATAGGCCAGCGCGGAACGTAGGTGAATCTCTCCGTACCTGCGGTAGCCCGCAGCCGTGCGCGTCGCCGTCGGTAGCACTCCGTCACGCTCGAGATTGCGTACCTGTTGCACGGAGTATCCGACACGTCGCGCGACATCGACTGTGCGCATGGCCGACGAGTTGAGAGTTGACACCGTGTCGTTCCTTTATCTCCCGGCTATCTCCGGCTCGAAGTCTCCATAAGCACATTAATGAAACGCTGGAGAACATGACCATCGACGAGATCATCAGTTTCGTAGGCAACCTCGATAGAGTCCTGGCCGTCAGCCCGGGCCCCGACGACGGCTCACCCGAGATCAGCTGGGGCGATACGTTCTTCTACTACTCTCCGAGTGGTGTCGTGCCGAAAGCGACTCAGCCCTTCGCGACGATCGTGACGAAAAATTACCCGGGCGACGAGAAGTCACGCCTGGACCGCCCAGATGCGTTCCGCGTCAACATCGCCGCTGGGAAGGAATCCTTCATCCACTGGACCGGTCACGCGCCGCGCGAACCAGCCATCGACATCGACATCGATCCCAGCGTCACCGATACCGTGATCGCACACCCCGTCTACGGCTCCGTTGGCTGGCTCGCGGTGGTGAATCCGGGCCAGCGGGCCGGCAAGGCAACCCACGACCTGCTTCGCAAGGCCCATCACCTCGCACGCTCGCGCTACGAGCGACGTGCTGGGTCAACGAGCAGCTGATGAAGAATGTCGCCGAGACCGGCAGACGGTCATCGGCGACCAAGCCGACACTGCCGCAGCGAACTGCCATGCTTAACGTGTCACCGGATGCTCCGGCGCAGACCGCACGCGACCAGTCGACCATGCCCTGGCTGCCGAGTTCGTCGAGTACCGCACGATGGCGCTTGCGCCACAAGCCTGCCTTGGCCCATTCGGTGAACCGGCGATGCGCGGTGGGGACCGTGACCCCGAACGACGGTGGCAGATACGCCAAGCGCATCCACTGGTCAGGACATACACGATGGCGGTGAGCACCGCGCGGTCCTCCACCGGCGGTGTGGCTCCGCCCTCGGGCGACCTCGTCTACGACGGCGAGGCCGAGATCGACCTCGGCGGCCACACCGCGATGGATACTGGAAGCAAGGACCGGACGCTGTCACCGCAGGCGAAAGGATTACGCATGGCCACCGTTGCCGGGCAGTTGGTCCAGATGCTGCACAAGGCCGGCGTGCAACGGGTCTACGGTGTGGTGGGCGACAGCCTCAACCCGATCGTGGACGCGATCCGCCGTACCGACGGAATCGGCTGGGTGCACGTGCGACACGAGGAAACCGCGGCCTTCGCCGCCGCGGCCGAAGCTCAGGTCACCGGTCGGCTGGCCGTCTGCGCGGGTAGCTGTGGCCCCGGCAATCTGCACCTGATCAACGGCCTCTACGACGCTCACTGTAGCGGCGTACCCGTGTTGGCCATCGCTTCCCACATCCCGTCGAAGGAAATCGGCACGAGCTACTTCCAGGAGACCCATCCGGATCGGCTGTTCTTCGAGTGCAGCCACTACAGCGAAATGATCTCCCAGCCCGATCAGATGCCACGGCTGCTGAATATCGCCATGCAGACCGCGGTCGGCCGGGGCGGGGTCACAGTCCTGACCATCCCGGGCGACGTCGCCGCCCGCGCTGCGCCGGTGTCTACTCCGGCCTCCGTGCAGCTCACCACCGCTTCGCCGGTGGTGCCGCCGGATGATCGGATCGCCGAGTTGGCCCGGATGCTCGACGAATCCGGGAAAGTGATGCTGTTCTGCGGTGCTGGCTGCCGGGACGCCCACGACGAGGTGATGCAGTTGGCGGGAGTCCTCGCCGCACCGGTGGGCCACTCGCTCGGCGGCAAGGAGTGGATCCAATACGACAACCCGTTCGATGTCGGTATGAGCGGGCTGCTCGGCTATGGCGCCTGTTATGACGCGATGCAGGCCGCCGACCGAATCATGTTGCTGGGCACCGATTTTCCCTACGACGACTTCCTCCCACAAGCGCGCACCATACAGGTGGACATCGACCCGGCTCGGCTGGGCCGACGCACACCGCTCGATCTGGCCGTGCACGGCGACGTCGCATCAACGATCCGCGCGGTCCTGCCCTTGCTCCGCAAGCGAACCGATCGGTCGTTCCTGGACGCCATGCTGACCGAGCATGTCCGCAGCCTGCAGCGCGTGCTCGATGCCTACACCACCAACATCGACCACCGCACACCCATCCATCCCGAGTACGCCGCCGCGATCCTCGACGACGTCGCATCCGGGGATGCGGTGTTCACCGTCGACACCGGCATGGGCAACGTGTGGGCCGCCCGCTACCTGACGCCCAACGGGCGGCGTCGGGTGATCGGCTCGTTCCGGCACGGCAGCATGGCCAACGCGCTGCCGCACGCGATCGGCGCCCAGCTGGCCTATCCGGACCGACAGATCATCTCCATCTCCGGCGACGGCGGGCTGTCCATGCTCATGGGTGACTTGCTCACCCTGGCCACCTACCACCTGCCGGTCAAGGTCGTCGTGTTCAACAACGCGTCACTCGGCATGGTCAAGCTGGAAATGCTCGTCGAAGGCATCCCCGACTTCGGCACCGACTATCCTCAGGTCGACTTCAGCGCGATCGCCGCAGGCTGCGGAATCCCTTCGGTCCGAGTTGAAAAGCCCACCGAGATTCGCGACGCACTGACCGAGGCGTTACACCGGCCCGGCCCCGCACTGGTCGAGTTGATCACCGACCCCAACGCGCTGGCCATCCCGCCCAGGATCACCGCGGCCCAGGTCCGTGGCTTCGCCCTCGCCGCAGGCCGCACCGTCCTGGATGGCGGCGTCGGCAAGATGATCGAGTTGGCCCGCACCAACCTGCGCAACATCCCACGCCCCTGATCCCCGTCGTGTGCCGCCCTGGCCGGGCCGCCGGCACCTACGGGCCGATCGCTCCGCGGTCGATCCGCCCGGCCACGGTGTCCCGTTGTTCCGGTCCTCGGCTGCGGGGTAGAAGAACTGCTGGATCCCCGAGCGGGACACCGTCGCGGCACCCCCGCCAGCCGACGCCGCCCCGCAGTGGTCGGCGAGGCCCGGCTGGTCCTGCCGCGGAGCCGCGACGGCAGGTCGATGCCGCCGAGGTGAACTGCCACCGATGCGGGAAACCGCTGCCAGGCAAGCGCCGGAGAGATCAAATCTATTGCAGCAAAGGGTGTTCCGCGCTGGCTTCCTACTACCGGCGCAAGAACGGTGAACCGGTTCCGCCGCGCTGGCAGCACCCGGCACTGACGGCCGACGACCCCGTGCTGCGGGCCGCCACGCAGCACGCCCACCAGCTCAGCCAGGACCGAGGCTGGACAGGTCCACCACAGGCTGCGTGCTCGACGGGTTGGTCACGGTCCTGGACGGGCGGCCCGCCGGTCAGCGGGTGCTGCTCAGCGAGGTCCGCTCCCGCCCGCATCGCTGGGTGTCTCGCCCCCGGCTCATCGAAGTCCTCACCGATCTACGTCTATTTTGGTTGCGCCCGGCCATTTCTCGAACAGTGGGCAACCCACTACGACCATCTGAGGGAAGTCACCCGCGCCGACATCGGCGCCGCGCTGGGACCGCTGCACCGCACCGTCAGCCAGAACTTCGTGAACTTCCGCACGCAGCGCATCGGGTGCAGCGTCGACCGGATCAGCGGCGACCGCATCCTCCACGGAGCCCTCACCGCAACCCCCACAGCCCTCGAGGGGCCGCGGGTATATTCGCCGATGAAGATGAAGTAGCAGTCGGCCCTGTTGGCGGTGTGTTCTCACTGCGTCGCATCGGGGCTTGGTGGATTCTCAGGTGATGACATAGCCGATGGGCCTCGTTTGCCGGATTCGTGCTCGATTGGGCTGCCGATCCGTCAGCAGGTGGTGGGCGCATGCTCGCCGCGCACCCGGCCCTCCATCCACATCAGTACCTCGGGTGCGCCCAGTATCGCCCCCGACACATGCTCGGGCGCGGGCACCTGCAGTGTCTGCACCGGCACCCCGGCCGCGCACCAGCGGCGGTCGGTGTTGTTGATCGCGTCGATCGGGATCAGCGGGTCGGTCGGCGAATGCCATTCGAATACTGGCGTTTTCGGCACCCCGTCGTAGAGTTCCAGGCTGTTTTCCTCCAACACCGACCGAGCCTCACGGATGTCGACGATCGAGGTGCCGTCCCGGTATGCGCCGGCACTGCCGTCGGTGCCGATGTTGATGATCTCGGCGGTGCAACTGTTGGCCATGGCGTCGCGGACTGCGAGACCGCGCTCGTTGAGGTACGAGCTGACCGGCAGCCGGTCCGGGTACTCCCGCTCCAGGCCGATCGCCGCTGCCATGGCTAGCCCGAAGGCGGGGTGCGGGTCGAAGCCCAGCGTCTCCGCCATTGTCACCAGGTTCATCGGGGCACCGCCGACGGCCGCGCCCGCAAGCTCCAGTTCCGGTGCGTATGACGGCTGCAGCGCAGCAGCCCATGCGGTGGCCAAACCGCCGCCGGAGTAGCCGGTCAGCACCACCGGGCTGTGCTGCGCGGCGAGTTCGGGCAGCCGTTTCATCGCCCGGACGCCGTCCAAGACGATCTGTCCACCCAAATGTGCGGCCCCCAGGGCAAAGTAGGGACCGAGATGGTCCGGCAGCGCCACAGTCCAGCCCCGCGCGAGTAGCACATTCAAAGCAGGTGCGGTCGACAGCAGGTTCATATCGCCGGAGTACAGCAGGTGCGATACCGCGCAGTCGGTGCCGAGCGCATTGATGAAGTGCTGGTACGACAGTAGCGGCGCGTCTGGTTGATGACCGGCGGGGGTGATGACCGTGGTGGTCGCCGCGATCGGCGCGCCGCGCGAGTTGGTGGATCGGAATTGCACCAGCGTGATGCTGGCACCGGGGAACATGGGCAGCGGCGGCAGGGCCCGCGCATTGAGCACATCACCGGGCTGGTGCACCGCCAGATCCGCCGGGGCGGCGTAGAAGGGGTCCGGATCGGGCCGCGGATAGATCGGTTCCGCGGTTGCCGGCGTCGCCGGCAGCAGCCCGAGTGTGACACAACCGAGCGCAGCGAGGACCCGGGCCGGACCACTGCGCCTGCTGCCCAGGAGAAGGAATTGACGAGTCACGACCTAGACCTCCGCGGATAGTTCGTAGTTCGCAGCATTCGTTGGACCAGCGAGCTCCATTCGAAGCGCGAGATCATGGGCAAACATTCAGCGAACTTCATGGGGAGAGCTGCACATGCCGCGGCCGTGGCACTGCCAACCCAATGTCGCCCGCAGGAACCCGTCACTTCCGGCGGGCTGAAGCCGCTTGAGAAGATCCCGAGTTCGCGCTCTGTAGCATCTTAAGCAGCGCAAACGCTGACATGACACACAACGGCTAGACGAGCCTCACTAGTATCCGACACGAAAAGAAGCGGCAGATATTCAGGCAGCTTCCGGTCGTAGACGATTACGGTACCAAGCCGGACTCGACACTGTGGCAACTTTGCTGCAACTTCGAGGGCTACTTGCACCCATCCGAGAGCGGGCTGGGAATTTTCGGGATCCGTTTTCGCGAATGACCTTCTCGAAACCTCCTACCGGGCGTTTCCGCTCTGCGCCGAGATCATGAAACTGATCACCGGCCCGGTGGTCGTCGAGCGCCTCGGCGACGGTGCGCTTGGTCAGCAGCGTGTTCTCCACCCGCCGAGGCCAAGCACGCAGCTCGGCAACCAAAGGGCCGGGTTCGCCGCCGACAGCGCCGGCGATCCCGTCGGCGAATCGAAAACCCGGCGGGAGTGATCGACGTGGTCGGCGACCGCCCGCAGCCGAGCATGCACTGTGAAATACATGAGCCTCCTTGCGGGACAGAACATTTCGCAGTACGCCGAGAACCGGGAACCTTCGGTGCCTCCGGCCGGCGCGAGGTCGGCCGGAGGCTCGGGGGTTCAGGCGGCGGTGTCGGCTTGTCAGCTGAATCCGTGTCGTTTCCGTGTCGTGGAGTCGAGCTCGCTACGGATCCACTGCAATCTGTGACGCACGGGCTGCACCCGCATGCCAGGAAGCCATTCCTCGTCGGCTGATTCCCTGTCCAGGTGGCGGCATCGGGCGCTGAACCGGCTGGACTTTCCTGCGCCCTCACCGGGGCCAGGACCCGGGTCGTAGTCGCCCTGCTCGGGTGGGCAAGATGGGTTCGGTCACTGAGGTTCTGTCTGTTCGGTTGTCGCGGCGACCGGCACTGCGCACACCATGCCGTTGCTGAAGCCTGCCGCGTCGATGCCGAGGGCCGCGTTGAAACGGCCGCGCAGGTTCTCCAGCGCGATCAGAAAGGTGATTTCCACCAATTGGGCGTCGGTGAAGTGCCGCTGCAACGCCTCGAACAGCTCGTCGGACACCTCCACGGGCGTACGACTCATCCCGACCGCGTAATCGAGCACGAGCTTGTCGAGATCGTTGAACAGTTCGCTGGATCGATACGCGGGCAGGGCCAGCAGTTCGTCGTCACTCAGACCCCACCGACGCGAAATCTGTGAGGCGAGGTCGATGCAGAATTCGCAGCGGACGAGAGTTGCCGTCTTCAACTCGGCCAGCGCATCGATCCGACGATCCAGCCCACGCAGTGTGGCAGTGGCCTGCTCGAGTTTGCTGTACCCCCGCAGCAACCTGGGCACATGCGCAAACATCTCCAGTGGCTCGATCATGTGCTCGGGTTCTCGACCGGTGAGCCGCGCGAAATGTCGACGCGTGAAACGATACGCAATCCGGGTCATCAGCCCGGCATCGTGAGCGGAAACTCCAGCAATGCGTGCCATGTGATGCTCCTTGTCGACAAGTGACATATCGGGTGGTCGTGGTTCGTCATTTGATATGACGGAACGCGGGCGGAGGATGTGTCTGTGGGCGACAGGGACTGGCTGACCGAGAACTTCGAGCGGTACCGGCACCATCTGCGTGCGGTGGCCTGCCGAATGCTCGGCTCGACGACAGAAGCCGACGATGCCGTACAGGAAACTTGGGTGCGGCTGAACCGCTCCGGGGCCGACAGGGTCGACAACCTCGGCGGATGGTTGACCACGGTCCTCGCCCGGGTTTGCCTGGACATGCTGCGCTCGCGCACGGCGCGGCGCGAACAACCGCTGGACGGCCACACGTTCGAACAGCTCACCGGGGCGGTTAACCCCGAGGATCAGGCGTTGCTCGCAGACTCGGTGGGGCTGGCGATGCTCGTCGTCCTCGACACCTTGGCGCCCGCCGAACGGGTCGCGTTCGTGCTGCACGACATGTTCGAGGTGCCTTTCGACCAGATCGCCGCCATCATGGACCGGTCCCCCAACGCGGCCAGGCTGCTCGCCAGCCATGCCCGCCGCCGTGTCCGCGGCCGCCCCGCTGCTGCGCACACGAACCTGTCCCGCCGCCGCGACGTGGTGGACGCATTCCTCACCGCCTCCCGCACTGGCGACTTCGACGCCCTGTTCACGCTGCTCGACCCCGACGTGACTGTCCGCGCCGACCACGCGGCCGCACCGACGGGCGCGCCGACACAAGCCTACGGAGCAGCGACTGTTGCCCGGCTCGCGGTCGGTTTCGCCCGGCTCTCCCGGTATGCGCAACCGGTGCAGGTGAACGGAACCGTGGGAGCCGTCGTCAACCCACCAATCGTTCGCACCCATGACTTTCGCGATCGCCGGCGGGAACATCACCCGAATCGACATCGTCGCCGACCCAGACCACCTGCGCCGGCTCGACCTCACACTCCTACCGGGGTGAAGTATCGAAACGGGACCGACGTCGCCGATCGGAACGGGCAACAGTGAGCGCGGCAGCCGCGCGGTTCGGATACACCGCTGGGGCAAGAGCGGCGTGGGGTTTTTGGTGCATGGGTTGCTCGACTGTTAACCCAGGCTTCTGGGCACAGAACCGGACAACACTGTCGAGGAATCCGGTGATCACCGGAGATTCTCAGTACGTGTGCAACGGAGAAGAGGGGGGGAAAGTGACCGGCAGAGCCGCCAAGGCCCGGTGGAAGGGACCAGGCCGCCAGGTCAGTGTGCCGTCCGGTGCGGCCAGCTGCATCTCGGGCAGCGCATCGAGAATCTGATCGATGGCGTCCTGAGCGATCAGGTAGGCCAGCGATTGCGCGGGGCAGGCGTGCGGGCCGAGGCCCCATGCCAGATGCGCGCGATTGCCCGTGTGCTCCTCGGCCCGGATCGCGGGGTCGTTGTTGCAGCCGGCCATGCTGACGACGACCGGCTGATGTGCGGGCAGCCAGACGTCGTCGATGAGGATCGGCTGACGGGGGTAGGTAATGAGGTGGTTCGCCACCGGCGGGTCGTTGAACAAGACCTCGTCCAGGGCGTCACGGGTGGACATGCTCCCGCTCATGACACTTCCGCCGAAGCGGTTGTCGGTGAGGATCAGCAGCAGCGTGTTGACGATCAGGTTCTGTTGGAATTCGACCCCCGCGCCGTAGAGGCTCGCCACCTGGTAGACCATCTCCAGTGCATCGAGTTCGGTCGGATGCCGCAGCAGTAGTGAGGTGATGTCGTTGCCGGGATCGGTCCGTTTGAGGGCCACCAATTCCAGCATCGCCTCGGCGAGCATCTTGTCGCCGTTCTCGGCGTCGATCCCCTCGAACATCGCGGCCATACCGGTCGCGACCCGTTGTCCTATCTCCGGAGGGCAGCCGAGCAGGGCATTGGCGACCGCGAACGTCAGCGGGAACGTGTACTGGCTGATCAGATCGGCTGTACCGGTCTGGCAGAAGGTGTTGATCAGCGGGATGGCGATCTTCTCCACAGTGGCATGGAAAGCGTACAGATCTATCTCGTTGATACTCGCGGTAGTGGCCTGCCGGTAGCGCAGGAAGTCCACTCCAGCGCTTCTGCTCGCGATGGGACGTCCCTCCATAATCGGCAGGACAGGGCAGTCAGCCGGGATGTTCTTCTGCCAGGTGCGCGGATCGGCCGGGAAGTGCTCGGGATCGTTGAGGATCCGCACCGCGGTCTTATACCCGACGACCAATGTGGCGGGCACGCCCGGCGCCAGCTCCACCGGCGCCAAAGAGCCGTACTGCCTTCGCATTTCACGGTATGCGCGGTGCGGATCGGCGGCGAATTCCGGCGAGTACAGCGGCATCCGCGGACCGTCGGAAGCGGTCGGCGAGCCGTGGACGACCGGGCAGGACGGGGCGTGCGCTCGGGACTGCGGCGTGCTCAAGAATGGAACTCCAGACTGTTCGTGTGTACGGCGGGTGATGCACCACGCGTTCCGTGGAGCCGCGTTACCGGACATCAGGCCACGAGTTGGACGGATAGTTGCATCATCTCGTACTCGATCGGGGTGCGCACGCCGAGGGCGGAGTGTCCGCGGCGGTCTTGGCGCAGGACACTAGTAGGACTTTGTCAGGTCGGGAATGTGTGGTGGCATAGTGGGCAGGAGACGATCCAATAGGCAAGTGCGCGTTGGATTTTGCGCAGGATGCCGTAGAGCTCGATTTTCGCGGTTATGCGGCTGCTTGTGCCCAGGCGTGCTGGACTTCCATGATTTCCTGGGTTGTCGCTGGTCGGGGTGTGGTGGGCATAAATCGGGTGGCGATGATCTGGCGTCGGAGCTTGGTGAGCATGTCCAGGGTCGAGGGTTCGGTTTTGCTCCGGTACCACGGTGCGGCGCCGCGCCGGCGGGTCGCGTCGTCGGGGTCGTGGCCGGCCACGGCGTACCAGATGATCAGGATGCTGTGGCAGAACAGTCCGAAGGGAACCGTGCGGGTGACGGCATTGGGGATCCGGTTGCGGGTTTCCCCCACGCCGAGAATGTTTTTGACGTCGAAGAACGTGACCTCGATGGCCCAGCGGGCCGCGTAGCGGGCGATGATCTCTTCGGTGGTGGCGGTGAGGTCGGTGGTGATCAACGCGATGTCATACCCACGGGCGGTGCCGGCTTTGGTGCGGCGCCTGGTGTCGGTGACGAGGGTGACCCGGACCGGGTCTGTGCGCCACGTCCCGAACCACAGACACACGCGGTCAACGATTTTCACGGTGCTGGTGGTGCCGTACCGCGACACGTTCACCGTCTTCCACGTCGCCGCCGCGATATCGGCCGGTGTGCCAACCCTGGTGCCCTTCAACGCGGGTCGGCCACGTTTACCCGTCCGGGGTGGGGCAAGCTCGTAGAACACGGCGTTGGTCTTGGCTCGGGTGGTCATCGTCATGGCGTCACCGAGGCCGGCGAACGCGCCACAGCCGTACGCGGAATCACCCACCAGGTCGATCCTGCGATCGGCGAACCGTTCGGCGAGGACGTCAAGCAGGTCACGGGACAGATCAGGCTTGCCGGGCCGCCTTTGACCGCCAACGCGGCCAGGACCGGTAACGCGACCGGACGTGAACAGAACGGCAACCTCACCACGATCGCCATGACCACCCAGTTGTTGCCGAACCCGAGTTGGGTCTTGCCCGCCGCGGACCCGTCGTGGAACCAGCCCGCCGCGTGGACACGCTTGCCCCGACGGCGAAACAGGGTGTCATCGACCGCGACCGTGATCGCCGAACCAGCCGGAAGTAACTGGGACACTATCAGTTCGGCCACCACGAGGCCGACCTGCTGGGGGTTCCAGCGGGCGGTGGCGAAGAACCGGTGGGCTCGGCTGTGGTGCCACAACTGCGCCAACCCGGCCCCGGTGAGCATCCCGCACACCGTCCGCCCCGCCGGTTGGGCCAGCAACCCCGCCACCATCATCGTGAACGTCTCGAAAGTCGGTGCGGTGAAACACATCCGGAAGCCGACCAGCACACGCGTCAGCGAGCCCGGTAGGGTGGGGACCTGGAGCATCAGCGGAACACTCTATCTTCAGCGACGGGGTTGTTACAGCACCGCTGATGCTCCACCCATCAAACCCAAACCGATTGCGCGACACGCTGTTACGCGGTGGGTATCCTCAAGACAACCCCGCGGTCACCGCCCCGGGGGTCGGGCCGCCAGACCCTGCTTCACCGCCCTGGCCAAATCCCCGAAAAGTGCGAAAGTCGAGCGTAGAGGGTCAGTCCTGCGGGCGAGCGGCGGACCAGAGAGCCGCGTTGTGGTTGGCAGCCCTCCCGTGCGTTGGCGGTCCGAAACATCGCTGGAGCGCGGTGGAATCACGGGCGACAGTGGGATCGCTGTCACAGGACCCACCTCCGCAGAGGATAAAACCGCAGGTGGTGGCGTAGTACGCGTGCGGTGTCAGATCGATGCCCTATCGCGAAGGCGGGGGGAGCTCGCCCCAAGAAGGGATTGGAATGTCTACTGTAATGCGCGTGGTTTCCAATGCTCACGTGAATATCCCCGGACGCGCCGCTACTGCCGTGCTCCTGTCCGCAGGTGTGCGCCGATGAGCGGCAAGCGTCCGGCCCCCGATTTGCCGGAACCGCTTGCGCCCCTGGTCGACGCACACACGCACCTGGATGCCTGCGGCGCTACGGACGCGGAATCGACGGCCGTGATCGTGGACCGCGCAGCGTCGGTCGGGGTCGGTCAGGTGGTCACCGTCGCCGACGATCTGGCCGCCGCGCAGTGGGCCGTGCGGGCCGCGAACTGGGATGCCCGCGTGTACGCCGCCGTCGCGCTGCACCCGACGCGGGCGAACGCGCTCGACGATGCGGTGAAGGCCGAGCTGGAGCGGCTGGCCGGCGATCGGCGCGTTGTCGCGATCGGTGAGACTGGTCTCGACTATTACTGGCCGGGCAAGCTCGACGGCTGCGCCGATATCGAGACGCAAATAGAAGGCTTCCGCTGGCACATCGACCTTGCGAAGCGAGTGCGCAAGCCGCTGATGATCCACAACCGCGAGGCCGACCACGACCTGCTGATGGTGCTGCTGGACGAAGGCGCACCGGAAACCGTGATCTTCCATTGCTTCTCGTCGGATACCAATATGGCGCTGTCGTGCGTGGCCGAGGGATACATCCTCAGCTTCTCCGGAACGGTGAGCTTCAAGAACGCGCATGAATTGCGGGAGGCCGCCAAGGTGGTGCCCGATGATCAGATTCTGGTGGAGACGGATGCGCCCTATCTGACGCCACATCCGTTCCGTGGTGCGCCGAACGAGCCGTATTGCCTGCCGTACACAGCGCGGGCGCTGGCCGAGTTGCGCGGGCAGGATCCGGCGGAGTTCGCGAAGATCACGACCGCTAATGCGCGGCGCGTGTATGGGATCTGAGGGTTTGGTGTAGCCGGACAGTTCCGGCTGAGAACTGCCGAATTCTGCAATGGGCGCGGAAAGTTGTCCGTGCTACCCGGCCCACCCTCGGCAAACAAAAATGTGTCCTACGTCACTATCGCCGTGCGTTCCGTGATCTACCTGCGACGTCTATATCAACTCGTGATCTCGAAATCCCCCGCTCGAAAGACTGCGCTTGTCGACCCCTGACTCATTCGTTATCGTACTGTGACCATGTCTCCATTCACGAGGATCAACCAGTCGCGCTCGCCGATGCTGTACGCGGCGGTGGCGGCGCTGCTGGTGACGCTGATCGTCGGCGCCGCGATGGCGATCGTGAACCGCAAAACTGTGACGGTGGTCGTCGACGGTGAGAAGTCGACGCAGACCACCATGTCGCGCAATGTCGGCGGCGTGCTCAAGGCCGCCGGATTCAATGTGAACAACCGCGACCTGGTTCAGCCCACGCTGGCCTCGACCATCGGCGACGGCGCCACGATCAAGTTGAACCGGGCCCGTGAGGTCGCGCTGTCGGTGGACGGCAAGCCGCAGAAGGTCTGGTCCACCGGGCTGACGGCGGGCGACGTGCTCGACCAACTGCACCTGCCGGCCGACATGTTCGTGTCCCCGGCGCGCAACGAGAAGCTTCCGCTCGAAGGCGCCGCGCTGAGTGTCTTCAGCCCGCGCTCGGTGTCGCTGCTCGATGGCATCGGCGCACCGGTCGATGTCCGGCTGGCCGCACCGACGGTCGGCGAATTCCTCAACGCGGCGGGCATTCCGCTGATCGAGCAGGACACCGTCGAGCCCGCGGCGACCACCGCGCTGACCGACGGTCTGCGAATCACGGTGACGCGCAAGCGAATCGAGAAGCGGACCGAGACGGTGCCGCTGGATCCACCGGAGAACGTGATCGAAGATCCGACGATGAACATGAGCCGCACCGTGGTCGAAACCCCGGGCGCGCCCGGCGTCCAGGACGTTACCTTCGCGGTCACCATGGTCAACGGCAAGGAAGTGAGCAGGCAGCCGATCGCCACGAATGTCACGGTGACCGCGCAACCGAAGACCGTCCGTAAGGGCGCCAAGCCCGGCACCGAGGTGCCACCGGTCCGTGACGGCGCGATCTGGGACGCGCTCGCCCGCTGCGAATCGACCGGTAACTGGGCGATCAACACCGGCAACGGCTACTACGGCGGCATCCAGTTCGACCAGAACACCTGGGAACGCCAGGGCGGCCTCAAGTACGCGCCACGCGCCGACTTGGCCACCCGCGAAGAGCAGATCGCGATCGCCGAAGTCACCCGCGCCCGCCAGGGTTGGGGGGCGTGGCCCACCTGTACCAGCCGCCTGGGCATCGGCGACTAGTCTCCTCGGGTTTTTCCTCCCAGGGCGGGCAGGCCGCGCGACGCCTCCGACCTCGACTTCCGCGGCACCATCGCGATCGACCCGGAGTCGGATGTCGAGAAGGTGCTGCCGCTGACCGGACCCGCCATCCCGGTCATCCCGCATACCGACGGCGCGATGAGCTTCTTCGTCAGCATCCTGGCCGGGCTGCGTTCGGCCCGCCCCGACATCGATGTCAACGCCTACCTGACCCGCTGGGCCGCTCCGTGCTCGATAACATCGGCACCAAGTGCCTGGACGGAATCATCGACCGCGTGCAAGGCCTCGGCGTCGGTCAGCTGCTGGCCCAGCCGCTGGCCGACGAACCCATCCCCCGATTGCTTCCGAGAGTGGGTGACGTGTGTGGCGGCTGAATTGGTGCGCGAGTCGGGAGACTCGTCCCGGGCGTGTCAGCAGTGCGGACGTGGGTTGGTAGGTTCTTGAGGTGTCCGAACCCGATATTTCCGCTCGTGGGAGCGCTGCGCTGCTGGGGCCCGCCGAGGTGCGGGCGTTGGCCGAGCGGCTCGGCGTGCGGCCGACCAAGCAGCTCGGGCAGAACTTCGTGCACGACGCGAACACGGTGCGGCGCATTGTGGCCGCGGCGGGCGTCGGCCGCGAGGACACGGTGCTCGAGGTCGGGCCCGGGCTCGGATCGCTGACGCTGGCGCTGCTGGATGTGGTCGATTCGGTCGTCGCAGTAGAGATCGATCCGATTCTCGCGCAGCATCTTCCGGTGACGGTCGCGGATCGGGCGCCGGAACTGGCCGGGCAGCTGCAGGTTGTCGAGGCAGATGCGTTGCGGGTCAACGCGAAAGACCTGCCCGCGGTGCCGACCGCGCTGGTGGCGAATCTGCCGTACAACGTGGCGGTGCCGGTGCTGTTGCATCTGCTGGCCGAATTGCCCAGCATCACAACATCATTGGTGATGGTGCAGGCCGAGGTGGCCGACCGACTGGCCGCCGAGCCGGGTGGTCGGATCTATGGGGTGCCCAGCGTCAAGGCGGGCTTCTTCGGCACCGTGCGCCGCGCGGGCGCGGTCGGCACCCAGGTCTTCTGGCCGGTGCCGCGCGTCGAGTCCGGCCTGGTGCGCATCGAGCGCTACGCCGAACCCCCGTGGCCGACCGACGAAGAACACCGCCGCCGTGTCTTCGCCGTGGTCGACGCCGCATTCGCCCAGCGCCGCAAGACCCTTCGTGCGGCACTGGCCGGTTGGGCCGGATTCCCCGCCGAAGCCGAACGCCGCCTCGTCGCCGCCGGCATCGACCCCACTGCCCGCGGCGAAACCCTTGACACCGCAGCGTTCGTCCGCCTCGCCGACCAGGCGTAGGCTCGCGTCGATTGCGAACTCAATCGAGCGGTGATCGGCGCATGCGGACATCAGTGACCGCCACCCGAATGCGGGTGGCCGCCGGATGTGGATGGCGCTGTGGATGATTCGGTCGCCGGAGCCTCGGCGGTGAACGCCGCGGTGTGTACGGAGCCGCTGTGGGAGAAGTCTAGATACAGCCGATACACGCCCGCACTCGGGGCCTGTGCATGGAAGGAAACCTCGGGACCGGGTGGGGTTCGGCCGACCTCGCCCTGCGGGTGCACGTGCAGGTAGGCCAGGTCGTCGGCGCGCAACGCGACCAGATGCGCACCAGACCGCCCGGGCCGGTGCCGCTGGTTTCGGGTACGAAGTCGGCGAACACCCGATAGCTGCCCAGCGCCGCCCAGCTCCAATCGTTCGACCAGGTGCCCGCGCTGTCCGTGGTCGGATGCGCGTGCCGATATCCGGTCGTGTCCGACCGGGCGACGATCAGGTGCAGCTTCTTATCGTGCTGCGTGGTGAATCCGGTGACCGGACCCCCGTCGGGCCCGGTGATCCGGAAGCGCTATGAACCGGCTTGGTTCGGTGCCGCGGGGGCGGTCAGGTCGGCCAGGGTGTAGCCGGATCGACTGTTCGACAACCCCATTGCCTCGGCCTGCCTGGTCGGCGGCATCGTCCCGTGGTCCGGTGCCTGCCCGGCCGGATCGCCCACAAATGCGCAGATTCCGAGCGTGACACCGAACAACGCGAAGAGTCCGCCACTGACCGCGGCGAACCTCAGCCGGTCCTGCATCAGACGGCGACCTCGTAGCCCGCCTCGTCCACCGCGGCGACGATATCGGCGTCGGCGAGCGGAGCGGTGCTGTCGACGCGGACGGCGCCGCTGGCGAGATCTACATCGACACTGGTCACGCCGTCGATCTTGCCGATCTCCTCGCGAACCGAGCTGACGCAATGTCCGCAGGTCATCCCCGTAACGGTGTAAGTGGTGGTGGCCATGTCCGGCTCCTTCGCTCGTGGTTGATCATACGGGCCAGGGGTATCCCCCACGTGAACGAACATACCCCCAGTGGGTACCCGGCGCAAGTGTGAGTTGCTCGGTCGCACCGGTCGTTCCGTTCAATAGTCGTCCCCGCGGTTCCCATGGTTCCGGCCGTCGCCTCGCTGGTTCGGCGAACGGCCCGGAACCCGGTCACCGATGCGCTGGCAACTTGGCTCAGGTGATCGCCGGAGTGGCGGCGGGCCAACCCTCCATTGCCATCTCGGCGACGCGCCGCAACTGGACCGAGCTCGCTCCATCCTGTGCGGCTTGGGACATGCCCTGCATGACCGTGCCGATATATCGGGCGAGGGTGGGCGCGTCGGTGGATGGCGGAAGGAGGTCTGCGTCGATATCCGCCTGGATTCGGGCGGTGAAGGTCTCGATGTTCTTGTTGCGCATCCCGCGCAGCAGTTCGGCGACGTCGGTACTGGTGGTGTTGAGTCCGGCGCTCATCACCAGGCAGCCGTGTGGGCAATCTGGCCTGGTGTACTCCGTCGCGGCCTCGCGCAGAATACGTCGCACCGTCGCTTCGGCCGTTGGTTCCTCGGCGAGCGCGCGTGCGACGAATCCGCCATAGCGTGTGCCGAAGGTCTGCACGACCTCGTTGAACAGCGTTGCCTTGTCGCCGAACGCGGCATACAGGCTCGGGGTGCCGATCCCCAGCGCCGTGGTCAGATCGCCGATCGAGGTCGCCTCGTATCCGCGCGCCCAGAACAGCCGCAATGCCTTCTCCAGCGCCGCATCCCGGTCGAAGGAGCGGGGTCGCCCTCGGGTCGGTGCACTCATGAATCTCATTCTATAGCGGTCGCTAGATAATGTGCTAACGTCCGTTCTGTAGTGATCGCTAGAGAAAGGAACCCGTCATGGGTGCACTCACGGGCAAGACGGCACTGGTCACCGGCGGCAGCCGCGGCATCGGCCGGGCCATCGCGGAACGATTGGGACGGGACGGGGCGCGGATTGCCGTGCACTACAACCGCAATGAGCAAGCGGCGATGGACACCGTCGCCGCGATCGAGGCGGCGGGCGGATCCGCCTTTGCCATCCGAGCGGAACTCGGCGTGCCCGGTGACGCCGCGGCGCTGTGGTCGGCGTTCGACGCGCACGCCGAGGGCGTGGACATCATCGTCAACAATGCGGGTGTCGGCGACGTCCGCACGCCCATCGGCGACACCGACGAGGCCGCGTTCGACCGAGTGTTCGCGGTCAACGCCAAGGCGCCGTTCTTCGTCACCAAGCACGGGCTGGACCGGCTGCGCGACGGCGGCCGAATCATCAATACCTCCACCGGCCTCACCCACGGTTTCGCGATGCCGCAGCTGATCGCCTACACGATGAGCAAGAGTGCGATCGATGCGTTCACCGCCAACTTGGCCAAGGAACTCGGCTCGCGCGGGATCACCGTGAACGCCGTCGCGCCCGGCATCATCGACACCGATATGAACGCCGCCTGGCTGCGTAACGCCGAGACGGAGGCGATGGTGGCCGGGTACTCCCCGTTGCACCGCGTCGGCCGGCCCGCCGACGTCGCCGATGTGGTGGCGTTCCTCGCCTCGGACGACTCCCGCTGGGTCACCGGCCAGTGGATCGACGCCACCGGTGGCGCCCTCTTGTAACTCATCTCGGGCCACGCACTTGTCGGAGGCTCCCGATAAGCTTGAGCACCGTGTTGTCAGTTGTGCCCAGCCCCGTCATCGTGCGCGCCCCGTCGAAGGTGAACCTCCATCTTGGCGTCGGTGACCTGCGCGCGGACGGCTACCACGATCTGACCACGGTTTTCCAAGCCCTATCGCTCAGCGACGATCTGGAGATTTCCCCCTCGGCCTCGCTCAGTGTGCGGGTCAGCGGCGAGGGCGCGGCGGACGTGCCGACCGATCGCACCAACCTCGTATGGAAGGCGGCCGTCCGCCTCGCCCATCTGGCCGGCTGCGCTCCGCTGGTGGAAATCGCCATCAACAAGGGCATTCCGGTGGCGGGCGGAATGGCGGGCGGCAGCGCGGATGCCGCCGCCGCACTGGTGGGTCTGAACGAACTGTGGGATCTCGGCCTGACCCGCGACGAATTGACCGCAGTCGCAGCCGAACTCGGTAGCGATGTCCCTTTCGTGCTGCATGGCGGCACCGCGATCGGTACCGGCCGGGGCGAACGACTGCTTCCGGTGTTGTCCCGCAACACCTTTCACTGGGTCCTCGCGCTGGCCAAGGGCGGCCTGTCCACCCCGGCCGTTTTCGCCGAACTCGACCGGCTGCGCGAGCACGGCACCCCGCCGCGCCTCGGTGAACCGCAACACCTGATGCAGGCATTGGCCTCCGGCGACCCGAAACAGCTTGCGCCCCTGCTGGGTAACGACCTGCAGGCCGCCGCTGTCTCGCTGAAGCCGGAGCTGCGCCGCACCCTCCGTGCGGGTGTCGGCACGGGGGCACTCGCCGGACTTGTCTCCGGCTCCGGCCCCACCTGCGCATTCCTGTGCGACAGTGCGGAAGCCGCCGTCGCGGTCGCCGCCGAACTCGCGGGCGCCGGTGTCTGCCGCAGCGTCCGCACCGCAAGCGGCCCGGTCTCCGGTGCGCGCGTCCTCAGCGGCGAGGTCCCCGGCAAGCGCTGACGCTTCGGGCGTACCGCCCGGATTGGTCCCATGCGTCTGCTCCCTTGACGACTGGTTTCGTAAGGACATGGGTAACTCCATGTACTCGCATCGAACTAGCTTGCGATTGGCGTGGTTGTCAAGCTTAGGCGTCGTTGGCTCGTTTGGGCTCTGAGCTGTGACGATATTGAACCCAGACCCGGATGTGTGTGTGATATGTGTCATTGCCGTTGGCGTGGTTGGGTGTTGTTGGCTGACGTCAAGCATTAAATGGCGGAATTAATGACAATCAGCGACGGTCCGCCAGCAACCACCTGCGGACATGCGACCCCCAGCTATAGATGGCGGTTCCCAGGTTTTGTTGGCGGCTGGGAGTGGGCACTACTTCGTGGTGGTGGGGCGCGGTCGATCGTTTCAGCGAGTGAGGTTGCGAGGGTGTGAAGTTCGGCCTTGAGGCTGTGGTAGTGAGGGAAGGGGTGGCTGTTCTGCATGAGGTGCCATATGGTGCCGCGCCGTCGCGTCCACGCTCGTTGGGTATCGGGGGGTTGAGCAGCCCCGATAGGTCTCGGGGCGAAGTGGTGTTCTCCGGATGTCAGCTGGACCCATCTGGCGTTCCGATCGCCGAGTTCCGGGCTGTTGTGAGCCTGTGGTGGGCGGTAGCCGGGATATCAGGTCGTTCCAGGTGGTTTCGCTGATCGACCAGGTTGCCAGGGCTCGGCGTCGGCGCTGGTAGTTCACCAGGTGGGGTGAGGTGTCGAGTTCGTCTGCCAATGCGTGCAGTGCGGCGTCGAATTGATGGGAATCCGGCAGATCGCGGACCCCGCGATGGATCTGTGTGGCGCTGGTGTATTGCTTTTCGGTCGGATTGATTCCGAGGAATTGGGCGGCGTCACCGAGGGATCCGCCAGCGATCATCTGAATCAGCCGGACGGACACGGTGCGGCGCAGCAGCGTGGTGCTGATCCCGTCGAAGCTTTTGAAATGCGTGTCGCGCTCTCGGGCGCCCCGGATCTCGACGATAGTGCTGCTGCTCTTCTGGATCGCGATCCTGGTGCTGTACCTGGAGGTGCATCGCCCGGGCTGAACGGCCCGGTCGGTCAGGCGAGATTCTCCATCGCGAGCGTCACCAGGGCGGCGAAGTGGGCGTTTTCCTCGAGTTCGCCGCCCTCGCCGGGCCACCACTCGTACGCGGTCCATTCGCCGTCTGCCCCGGCGCTGTCCGCGTGCAGCAGCCAGTTACCTCCGGTGCCACCGTCGTCGAACCCGATCAGCAGGCACCTCTTCAGCACCGCGAGTTGGTCGGCGAAGTGGTCCAGGTCCGCCCATGCCTCCAGCAGTCTGGCTTCGAGGTCGGCCATCCAGCCGATCTCCTCGACTCCGAGCAGGTCGAGGTTGCCGATGGTGCTCCAGCCGTTGCTGGTCTGCAGGAAGTTCCGGTACGACGGCGGCAGCCGGACCCCGAGCCGCTCCTCGGCCGCTGCGATCGCCTCCTCGCTGGCCGGCTCGAAACCGAGCCATCCGGCCGCCCGTTGGGCAGGGCTCACCATATAGTGCGCCGTGCCGTTCAGCTCCGCTTTGCGGAGATAGTTCGAGTTCAGGAACTGTGTGCTGTAGTCGTGCAGGAACGCGCGCCACTCGGTGAGGGGCGACGATGCCGAGAGAGCCATGCTGGAAGTCCTTCTGTCAGGCTATGTTTCGCTGACATCCTCGCATGGCCTCCGGCGCTCCGCATTGGGTGAACCTCAGGCTGGAACCACTACCCGCGCAGCGTGTTCGGCGATGATCCGGCCGAAGACCAGACCCTGCCCGATCGTCGCTCCGCGCCTGGTTAGGACGGCGAATTCTGACGGCGTTTATCGGGTTGTCGGACGGCACCGACAGCCACGTCGGCGCAATCCGGGATCGGCGAATTCCGACGGCACCGAGCACGACATCCGCCGCGCTCGACCTGACGACGTGGCAGCGACCAGCACCGGCGCAGCACAACCGACAGCACGGGACGTGCCGTCCGAATTCGCCGATACGACAGGGGCTGTCGGGGCGGTGCCGTCCGATTCCACCGTCCTGACGCGTCCGAATCCACCGATCTAGCCACGCGCCCGGGTATGTCTCGCCGAACACATTCGCTGCGGTGTGTTTCCCAGGGCGTACAGTCCGTCGATCATGCTGTCGTCCTCGCGGTGTACCCGGCCGTGCCGGTCGGCCCGCAGGCCACCGCAGGTGCCCAGATCGGACAGCACCACACGCACGGCATACAGCGGCCCCGACACCGGTCGCAGATTCGGATTCGGCGTCACGGTCGGGTCGCCGTAGTAACGGTCATAGGCGCTCGCACCGCGGCCGAAGTCGTGATCCACACCGCTGCCGGCGTTTTCGTTGAATCGCGCGACCGTCCGGACGAAGGCGTCCTCGGGCAGGCCGGCCGAGCGCGCCAGTTCCGCGGGCGTCGAGCCGCGATGCGCGATGCCCGCGTCGTACCAGGACCGCGGGATGGACATGCGCGGATACAGCGCTCCGGCGAACACGTAGCTGTTGCGATAGCTCTGGTCGAATACCAGCCACATCGCGCCGACCGGGTTTCCCGCCCATTCCCGGGCCTGCAGGGCATGGCGCATGGCGATGTCGTGGTCGAAACCACCCGTGGCCACCACGATGCCGCGACGCGCGGTCACCTCGAGGGTGCGTCCGTCCTGCTCCAGCACCGCCCCGGTGACCCGATCGGCATCGCCCGCGAGCTTGACCAGCGTCGTCCGGTCCAGACGGGGATCCCCGCGCGCACCACGCCGACGAAGAGCCCGGCGGCCAGGGCCTGGCCGCCGGGCATGTACTCCCTGCCCAGCAGCTGTCCGCCGATGCCTTGGATCGCCCGCTTCAAGATCGTGGGGATCCCGCGACCCGGCTTGCGCGCGAAGAGGTTCATCCACTTGTAGTCCGCCCCGGGTCACCGGCATCGGCACCGGCGCCAGCAGATCCTCCCACCGGCAGCAGTCCGAACGCAGCACGGCCCCAACGACTTCGACCACCAGCACCCTCATTCATAGGCGGCACCCAACAAGCCGGGAACTGTAGCGTCCTCATAGACGAAGCGAATGGAATCGGAGAAATTCATGACCGCTTGATGTTGCAAACCCCCCACTGACCGGCTGTGTACGCAGCCGCCAAGAACAGCTGGGAACTCCCGCCAACAACAGCTGGAAACCAGCACCGGCCACGACTACTCGCAGCCGGGTAAGCCGGTGATCGACTGGCACGACCCGGCGGCGAAGGACGCCCTGGTGTCGGCGCTGGTCAACGACGCGAACGCGCTGGTCGAGGCGTTGAGTCAGAACAAGCTCGACGACGACGCGGCCGAGTTGGTGGCGTTGTTGGCACTGATCGCGGGCCAGGACGTGGCGCCCGCGCCGGGCAGCGACGGCACCGACGGCCGGTGGCGCATCGCCCGAAAGGTGGCTCCCGAACGGGTGATCTCGACGGTCGACCCCGAGGCGCGCCATACCCGCAAGTCGCCGCGTAACTGCCGTGACGGGTATCGGGCGCACGCTGTGGCCGAGCCGGAGACCGGGATCATCACCGATGAGGAGCTGACCCGCGCGGCCGGGCCGGACAACAGCGAGGCCGCGACGGCCTCCCGATTCCTGGCCGGTGAGGGCAACTCGTGCCAGTGGTACGGCGACTGCGCTTACGGCACCGGCGATCTACGCGGCGACATCGCCGACGCTGGACACGAGGCGGTGATCAAGCCGTCACCGCTGCGCGCGCCGGTCGATGGCGGGTTCACCAAGGACGACTTCGCGATCGACGCCGACGCCCGTACCGTCACCTGCCCGGCCGGAAACACCCGTCCGGTCTCGGCCAAGACCCGGACCGCGACGTTCGGGTCGTTGTGCCGCGGATGCCCGCTGCGCCACCGGTGCACCACCGACAAGACCGGCCGCAGCATCACGCTGCACGAGCGGGAGGTGTTGCTGCGCACGGCTCGCCGGGAATGGACACAGCAGCCGGATCTGCGGCAGCGCTATCGCTGGACCCGCCCGAACGTGGAACGGGTCTTCTCCCAGATCGCCAGCCGCAGCCGGCGGCGGATCAAGCTCCGCTACCACGGGACCGGCCGCACCAACGCCTGGCTCAAGACCCGCACAGCCGCTTTGAACCTGCGCAACCTCACGGGCAGAGGGCTGTCCCTGGTCGCCGGCCGATGGGTCCTGGCCACCACCTGAGCCGCCACCCGGGCTGGAACCCACACCAGAACAGACCCGACCCGCGAAACGAACCGCCCCCAACAGGCCATCGAGCCTCCCAGCGATCCCGTGCCGGGTTCCGGCGACTACCTCGCCAGAACCACCCACCCACCAACGCCCCTTGTTCAGCGGCCTCCTAGTATCCCGCGCCAGGAATTCGTTGCAGATATGACGCGAGTCGGTCCAGGATCTCGTCGGCGGTCTTTGTCCAGGTGAACGGTTTCGGATCCTCGTTCCAGTGGGCGATCCAGTCACGGATGTCGCGTTCGAGGGCCTGGATGGACCGGTGGGCGCTGCGGCGCAGTTTCTTGTCCGTCAGCAGCCCGAACCAGCGCTCGACCTCGCCCCGCCAGGAGGAATAGGTGGGAGTGAAGTGCATGTGGAAACGCGGGTGCGCGGCAAGCCATTTCGCGATGATGGGCGCCTTGTGGGTGCTGTAGTTGTCGCAGATCAGGTGCACGTCGAGGTCGGCCGGGACTTCCTTGTCGAGCTTGGTGCGGAACTTCTTGAACTCGATGGCGCGGTGGTGGCGGTGGATGTGGTCATCGCGGTGCGCAGCAACGCGGCATCGCAGAGTCAGAACCCGCCGCGCAGCCACTACCAGACCAGTGTCAAATCGTGTGCAGCCTGCCAAGTGCCACAGCCTGACGCACGTTTATCGAATTTTTGACAAATAGATGACAAATAGCCGCAGGTCAGACGGTATTTTATCACCATGACCTGCGGCTTTGGTTTGGTATGAACATTGGTAACTCGCCGGGTACGCCCGAGGGCGCCCAGAACCGGCCACGGACTCAACCGTCAGCCCGCAATGGAACTGTCGGCGCACCCAACGATCGGCAAAGACGCCGAGAGGCGGGCGAGCATGCCCGCAGAGACGGGACAGTACGCTTGCCGGGGGCTAGCACTGGCCCGTCGGCAAGGCACGGAAGGATCCATGTCCAACCTGATCAACCTCGAACAGGTCTCCAAGAGCTTCGGGATCACACCACTACTGGACAACGTCTCGCTCGGCGTGCACGCGAGCGAGCGCATCGGCGTGGTCGGTCTCAACGGTGGTGGCAAGACGACGTTGCTGGAGGTGCTCACCGGCCTCGAGCCGCCCGACAGCGGTCGGGTGAGCCGGGTCGGCGGACTGCGTATCGCGGTGGTGACCCAGCGTGGCGTGCTGCCCGTAGGCGCGACGGTCGGTTCCGTGGTGCTTGCCGGGCTTGCCGACGATGAGATGACCGACGATGTGGCCGAACACGAATGGGCCGCCAATCCGCGTATCCGCTCGGTGATGGAGGGGATCGGGATCGCAGGGCTGGGTCTCGAGACCTCGATCGATAATCTCTCCGGCGGTGAGCGGCGCCGGGTCGCGCTGGCGGCGGCGTTGGTCCGTGACCTGGATCTGCTCGTGCTCGACGAGCCGACCAACCACCTCGACGTCGAGGGCGTGCAGTGGCTGGCCGTGCATCTGCTCAATCGCCGTAGCGCCTTGGTCGTGGTGACCCACGATCGTTGGTTCCTCGACACCGTCGCGACCAACACCTGGGAGGTCGTCGGCGGCAAGGTCGAAAGTTACGAGGGCGGCTATGGCGACTGGATCTTCGCTCGCGCCGAGCGCGCCAGGCAGGCCGACGCCTCCGAAGCGCGGCGCAGCAATCTGGCCCGCAAGGAACTGGCCTGGCTGCGGCGCGGCGCGAAGGCTCGCACCTCCAAGCCGCGCTACCGGGTGGAGGCGGCCGAGGCGCTGATCGCCGACGTGCCGCCGCCACGCGACAGCGTCTCGCTTGCCGCGTTCGCCCGAAAGCGGTTGGGGCGGGTCGTCGTCGAGCTGGAGGACACCACACTCACCACTCCGGACGGCCGAGAGTTGGTGCGCGACTTGACCTGGCGGCTGGCGCCGGGTGAGCGGGTCGGTCTGGTCGGGGTCAACGGCTCCGGCAAGACGACCCTGTTGCGCACCCTGGCCGGGGAGGTCGAACCGGCCGCGGGCAAGCGCATTCAGGGCCAGACGGTGCAGATCGGTTGGCTGCGTCAGGAACTCGACGACCTGCCCACCGAGATGCGGGTGCTGGAGGCGGTGCAGCAGATCGCGCAGCGAATCATGCTGGGCGACAAGGAAATATCCGCGGGTCAGCTGGCCGAGCGGCTCGGGTTCAGCCCGGCCCGCCAGCGTACCCCAGTCGGCGACCTGTCCGGTGGCGAGCGGCGCAGGCTGCAGCTGACCCGCATCCTGATGGCCGAGCCGAATGTGCTGCTGCTCGACGAGCCGACCAACGACCTGGACATCGACACCCTGCAACAGCTCGAGGACCTGCTCGACAACTGGGCGGGCACCCTGGTGGTGATCAGCCACGACCGCTACCTGATCGAACGCATCTGTGACTCGACCTGGGCGCTGTTCGGCGACGGCAAGCTCACCAACCTGCCCGGTGGCATCGACGAGTATCTGAAGAAGCGTGCCGCACAGGGCGCTACCCCGACCCGCATCGACACCAAGTCCGCCGACGCACCCGTCACGGATGCCGCGGCCCAGCGTGCCGCACGCAAGGAATTGTCGCGACTGGAACGCACCATCGAGAAGCTCGACGAACGTGAGCGACGCCTGCACACCGCCCTCGCGGAAGCTGCCACCGACCCGGACAAGCTCGTCACGCTCGGCGCGGAGCTGAAGCAGGTGCTCGCCGAAAAGGACGCCGCGGAGGAACGGTGGATGGAGTTGGCCGATGGTGCCTGAGATCACCCCCGGCCTAGCCGGACAGTTTCGCCGACACCCGCCGGAACCTGCCCGATCCGGCCGAAAGTGTCCGCGCAGACCCGGATCTAGCTGGTCCCGGAGACCCGCCCGTCCTGCACCACGACCGGCAGGCACGTCTGCACGAAATCGGCGCCGAACCCGGTGAGCGCGATGCTGCGGTAATGCACCTTGGTGCCGAACCCGGACCGCTTGAGTACCTCACGCACCGGGGACTGCGCCTCTAGCAACTGGTACCGGTTCGGGTTGCCGACGGGCTCCTTGACGAACTCGATGAGCCCCAGCCTGCGTAGGTTGGGCAGGTACTGCTGGACGCGGTTCGGAAAGCGCAGTCCAGCGTGCTCGCCGATCAGGTTGAGCCCGGACATGATTCGCTCCGCGCCGAGCCCGCGTGGGCGTCCGGTGCGGATGTCGATCGACGGCTGCGGGCCGTCGAGGTGCAGGAAGCGCAGGATGCGCGCCTCGTCGGGGGTCAGGTCGGACAGCATCCTGGCGAAGGCGGGGTGGGTGTCCTGATGCTCGCCGTGAGTACTCGCCGACAACCGCAGCAGCGCGGCGCCCTGTTCGCGCAAGGTGGGCAGGGCCGCCGGATCCGGCGGCTCGGGAGTGGCGGGCAGCCGCAATGCCCGGCGCACCGCGTCCCGGACTTCGGCCTCGGCCTCGGCGAGGACCTCGCGTGGCGGCGCACCGGCCACGCTGCCCCGTACCACGGTGGCGCCGACGCCGAGCGCGGTGTCGAAGCTCCACGCGGCGACCTCGGAGGCGGCCGTCACCGCGACCCGCGCCACTCCGGTTGCCGCGCGGACTGTCTTGCGCACCGAACCGGATTGTCTTGCTCGCGTTGGTGATTCGCTGGCAAACGGGATTTCCGTGACGGGCCGTTGCGCGATCTCGGTGGAGGGCTCGGCCCCCGCACCGGTCTCGACGGCCTGGATATCGCCGCCGCCGTCGGGTTCCGTCACCACCATGTTGTTGCCACTCCCGTTCCGAAGATCAGGATATGAGCGTATCCGGCAAACAGGCCGAGCACACCGCCATGGACGAAAAGCAGCCATTCGTCCTGTCTGATCGCCGAGCGCAGCATGTCGACCAGGTCATTCGGCGACAGAGCGGACATTTGCTTGGAGATGTACTCGCCGATCTGCTTGCCCTGACGGACGTTGAACTCCGGATCGGCGAAGGCGATCGGTGCGATGTTCATGGCCTCGGCGGTGAGCGTCGACTGCAGCGAGTCGTACTCCCGGCTGCCGAGCACGAACTTGACCGCGGACCTTGCTGGCCCGAGCGCGCGGTCGGTGGCCGGCCGAAGCGTGTCCTCCAGCATCTGCATGGTCCGGTCCGATCGTGGGCCGTTGAGCAGTTCGTCGCCGATGTTGGCGACCGTCATGACCTGGGTGGAGACCAATTCGGCGTAGCCCGCGGTGATTTCGTCCTGGCGCTTGATCAGCAGACCCTGCCGCCACGGGCACCACCACTTCGGGTACGCGGGCGCGAAGATCATATTGATGCCCACCCAGTTGACCACCCAGCCGATGATGATCCCGCCGATCGGAAGCACCGCCAGCGACGACCAATCCGTCAGGTGCAGGATCGCGACGAGCACGGCGCCCATCGGTGCGCCGAAGTAGAAGCCGAAGTTGATCATGAACCGCAGCTCTTTGGCTCCGAGCACCTGGAACAGCTGGTTGAGCAACTGCGGGCGAGCCTGGAAGTAGCGGATGACCATCTGCTTGACGTCGAGCAGCTGATCGATATTGGCGCCGAGTTCCTCGGTGAGTTCACGCAGGATGTCCGGCAGTTGCTGGCGCACGCGGTCGTGGATCATGTCGCGCACCTGGCTCGGCAGGTTGTACCAGAGCTGGGGATGTTCGCGGCGCAGGATTTCCTCGACGATGTCGTGGATTTGATTTTGCGCGATATTCGTCAAATGTTCGGCGAGCGCGTCGGGCTCTATCTCTCGGTAGAAGTCGGCGACGCTACCGAGTTTCGCGAGCCCTTTGTCGACGGCAATGCTCGCCATCTTGTCCGCACGCGAGGGTACGATGCCCTGCCAGCCGATCCTGTCGTCATAGCTCAGCAGCGGCAATACTTGAATTCGTTTGGGTAGGAACGGAAAAAGCGCGCGTAGGCCCGGTAGTCGAAAGCCGTGGAAGGCGATCGGCTGGAACAACATGAGCACGCCGGTCCAGTTGGTGATGTAGCCGATGATGCCGGTGAAGAGCGGAATCGTGATCAGTTCCAACACAATGGACGGGTGGAACACACTCTCTAACACGACACCCTCCTGCCGATATACCGGTGATCGCCGCTTCACCGGGACCCCAAAGTAGCATCCTGTCGGCAACTGGACCCTACTGTGAGGTACGAAATGTGGTCCACCTCGACTGCGCTGGGCCAGACACTATTGTCTGAGACATCAGTCACAGCGTGTGTCCAGAATGTCGTATTGTCCATGGTGACCGGAGACAATGACGACCACCACATCCCACTCGCGACAGGTAACGGGTGCTTGGGGTTTGCGACCGGCGCAGGGGCTGGTCGTAGCGGGTAGCCCACCCGGCTGGCGAGTTGGGCATACCTGGAAGGCTGTCGGGCAATAATCTGTGGGCGGACTCGTTCACTTGGGCAATACATCGGAGTAGGACGTGGTAGACGACAGGACCGGACACGACGTGACCCGGGCCGGTTCCCGCGCCGTGGAGCGCAGCTCGGATGTCGAACAGCGGCAGATCAGCGATGAGGCACGGCTGATCCGCGGCGTGTTCCGGGCGGCAGGGCTCGCGGCGGGCACCGTTGTGCGCGGCAGTCAATGGGCGGTGAATACCTCGTACGAGGTGACCAAGGAGATCACGCAGGCCGCGTTGGACGGCGAGTCGTCGGCCGATATCGCCGAACGGACCGGCAATGCGCTGCGGTCGATCGCGCGCAGCGCGCTTGGCGTGACCGAGGGTTCGGTGCGCGAAATCGTCAGCTACGTACCGACTTCCAACGGTCCGGCCCAGCAGCAGGCCATCGGTCTCGGCACGCCGCTGCATTCGGCGTCGGTCGAGGAATTGCGCCGTCGAGGTGACGCGCTGCTTGCTCGTTCGGCGGACGTCTACTTCTCCGAGGACGTGCATCCGGCCTACGACCGAATCCTCGACGAACTGGCCCCCGACGAGGCGCGCATCCTGCGGTTCATGGCGCTCAACGGCGCCCAGCCCTCGGTCGACGTGCGGACCAACCGGCCGCTTGGCATCGGCTCGGAGTTGGTGACCGGCAATCTCACCTCGGTCCCGGAGCAGGCGGGTGTGCGCTATCCGGATCGGGCGCGCACCTACCTGATCAACCTCAACCGGCTCGGATTGACGCTGACCTCGGATGATCCGGTGGTCCTCAGCCGCTACATGGTGCTGGAAGTGCAGCCCGAGGTCGAGGTGGCGCTGAAGAAGGCGGGGCGGGCGCCGAAGATCGTGCGCAAGAGTCTGCGGCTGACCGAGTTCGGCGAGGATTTCTGCCGCACCTGCTTCACGATCGGATATTGAGCCGCTCCCCGCGTTCACCCCGCGAATTCGCCCCTTTGCCCCGGCGAAAGCCGGGGCGCAGGCCGTCTGCCTGCGACGGCACGGTGATAGCAATCTGATACAAATCTCGTAAATCCCGGATTCGGATGGGATTGTTGAGGGATGGAGCAGGAAGCCGGCGGGCAGGAGCGTAGCGACCCGGGAAGTGGTTCGGCCGCGCAGGAGCGTAGCGACCGGGGGACGGACGCCGTCTCCGCCATCAGTCGGTTGAAGTTCCGATATTTGCGGACCCTCGACACCAAGTCGTGGGAAGAGTTCGCCGACACCATGGTGCCGGAGGCGACCGCCACCTATAGCGAATACCTGCAGTTCGAATCGCGCGACGCGTTTCTGGCTTTCATGCGCAACACCCTCGGCCCGCACGTCATCACCGAGCACAGATGCGATCACCCGGAGATCGATATAGACGGGGACACCGCCATCGGCACTTGGTATCTCGCCGACACGGTGCTGATCCCCGAGAACAATATGCTGCTACGCGGCGCGGCGTTCTACACCGATCGCTACGTACTCTGCTCCGATGGCCGCTGGCGCATTTCGCACACCGGCTACGAGCGCACCTACGAGGTGGTTCTCTCGCTCAGTGATCTACCGAGCCTGCGGCTCACCTCCAGCCGGTGGGGTCTGTTCGCGCGCGAAGACGGAGTAATAGCCTCGGTTGAACGCGATCCTGGCACCGCGCCGTTGCGGCGCGAACCGGAAGCCGGCTGACTCAGTCAGCCGCGGCGACCAGCGGTTCGAGGGTGAGGGAGGGGAATTCCTTCTCGATGTACTGCAGCCGCCACTTGTCGCTGAACAGCGCGAGCAAGGCGCCGTCGCTGCGGGTGAAGACCTCCACCCCGCGTTGACGGCCGAGCTCGGGTGCGGAGACGGCGTCGGTGCGCCGGGCCAGCGTGTAAGCCAGGTTCTCCATCCGGGTCTCGACATTGAACTCGGCCTGCATTCGGGCGGTGACCACCTCGAACTGCATCGGACCGACCGCCGCGAGCACGGGGGATGCGTCGCCGCGAATGTCGTTGCGCAGCACCTGCACCACGCCCTCGGAATCGAGCTGGTCGATGGCCTTGCGGAACTGCTTGTACTTGCCCGCGCTCTCGGCGCGCAGCACCGCGAAGTGCTCCGGCGCGAAGGACGGGATCGGCGGGAACTCCACCTTCTTGTCTACGAACAGCGTGTGCCCCGGCGCCAGCGCGGTCGCGTTGACCAGGCCGACCACATCGCCGGGGTAGGCAGTGTCGACGGTGGAACGCTCCCGGCCGAACACAGTCAGCGCGTACTTGGTCGCGAACGGCCTGCCGGTCTGCGCGTGCGTGACCACCATGCCGCGCTCGAATTCACCCGACACGATCCGCATGAACGCCAGCCGGTCGCGGTGTGCCGCGTCCATGCCGGCCTGCACCTTGAACACCACCGCGCTGAACGGGTCGATGGTGTTGCGCGGCGTGCCCGCCATGTCGGCGCGCGGGCCGGGCGCCGGCGCCAGCGACACCAGCGTTTCCAGCAGCTGCCGGACGCCGAAGTTCAGCATCGCCGAGGCATAGATGACCGGTGAGGTCTGACCGGCGAGGAACAGTTCCTGATCATGGTCCTGTCCGGTGGCCGAGAGCAATTCGCTTTCCTCGGCGGCAGTGGTCCACGCCTCGCCCTCGCGTGCCTCCGCGGATTCCGGGGTCAGCGACTCCTCAGGTGCGATGGTCGCGCCGCCCGCGGTGCGGGTGAAGTGGATGTACTCGACCGCGGCCCCGTCGGGGCCGCGGCGCAGCAGGCCGCGGAAGTCACCGGCGATGCCGACCGGCAGGAACAGCGGCGTCGGGGTGAGCCCGATCCGCTCGTTGATCTCGTCGAGCAGTTCCAGTGGCGCCTGGCCGGGCCGGTCCCATTTGTTGATGACGGTGATCACCGGGATGCCGCGGTGGCGGCACACCTGGAAGAGCTTCAGCGTCTGCGGCTCCAGGCCCTTCGCGGCGTCGATGAGCATCACCGCGGCATCGACGGCGGTGAGCACCCGGTAGGTGTCCTCGGAGAAATCGGAGTGGCCGGGGGTGTCGACCAGATTGATCACGTTGTCGACATCCGAGCCCGCGGCACGGTAGTTGAACTGCAGCGCGGTTGAGCTGACCGAGATGCCGCGCGCCTTCTCCATCTCCATCCAGTCCGAGACCGTGGAGCGTCGACCGGCCTTGCCGTGGATGGCGCCCGCTTCGGAGATCATCTTCGCGTGCAGCGCGAGCGCCTCGGTGAGCGTCGACTTGCCCGCGTCGGGGTGGGAGATCACCGCGAAGGTGCGGCGTCGGGCGACCTCGGCGGGCAGGCCGCGCGGAGTGGGCGCGACGACACCCTCAATGGAGGCGGTCAACTTCAACACCCTTTCGCAGACGGCCGGTCGGCAACCGCTCCAGCGTACGCGACCGACATGGCCGTAATACGACGCGCTGATCTGTTCGAGCGACCTGCGAGCAGTCGCTAGCGGTGACCACCCGATTCAAACTGCGCATGACCACTGCGCTATGGTGTTCGGGTTGTCTCGGCGAGGGTGACCGCAGACCTGATGCGCTCACCGTGATCGACGCGGCTCGGCTTCCGGCCGTCCTCGTTCGGTCTTCGCCCGACGAGTTGACCACCCCGAGCCAGGGCAGAAACAGTCCCTGGTGAGCACTGTTGATAAGCCCGGAAGAGCCGTAGGGAGTAGATCCAGTCATGTCCGACGCCAACGTTCTCGAAGCCGCCGTTCGCACGGAGTTCGGAAAGGGCGCCGCCCGCCGCACCCGCCGTTCCGGCAACGTCCCCGCCGTGCTGTACGGCCACGCCGCCGACCCGCAGCACCTCTCTCTCAACGCGCAGGCGTTCGCCGCTATCCTGCGTGAGCACGGCACCAACGCGCTGCTGAACCTCGTCATCGACGGCAAGAAGCAGCTCGCGCTGACCAAATCCGTTGTCGTGCACCCGATTCGCCGCTATATCGAGCATGCCGACCTGCTGATCATCAAGCGGGGCGAGCGCGTCACCGCCGACGTGCAGCTGGTGCTGACCGGCGACGCCGCCTCCGGCACCCTGGTCACCCAGGAGACCACCACGCTGTCGATCGAGGCCGACGCCACCAAGCTGCCCGAGTCCATCGAGGTGTCGATCGAGGGCATCGAGGCCGGCACCCAGATCGCCGCCTCGGGCATCGATCTGCCGCAGGGCGTCACCCTGGTCGGCGATCCGGAAGCGCTGATCGTCAACATCATCGCCGCCCCGGCCTCCGCGCAGGAGACCGAAGCGGCCGGCCTCGAGGAAAAGTCCGCGAGCGCCGAGTAAGAACCCCCGCGGATCGGTTCTTCCGTGACCGAATCCACGACCGGGCCCGTGCTCGTTGTCGGACTGGGTAACCCAGGTCCGGAATACGAGCGCACCCGGCACAATGTCGGCTTTCTGGTCGCCGACGTGCTCGCGGAGCGCGTCGGCGGCCGTTTTGCCGTGCACAAGAAATCGGGCGCGGACCTGTTGCAGGCCCGCCTCGACGGCCGCCAGGTGCTGATCGCCAAGCCGCGCTCGTTCATGAATCTGTCCGGTCGACCGGTCGCCGCGCTGGCCCGGTTCTTCTCCGTGCCGCCGACCGAGGTGATCGTCGTGCACGACGAGCTCGACCTGCCCTTCGGTTCGGTGCGACTCAAGCGCGGCGGCGGCGAGGGCGGGCACAACGGGCTTCGCTCCGTCTCCAGCGCCTTGACCACCAAGGACTACCTGCGGGTGCGCTTCGGCATCGGCCGCCCGCCCGGCCGCCAGGACCCCGCGGACTATGTGCTCAAGCCGTTCTCGGCGCCCGAACGCAAGGAGGTCCCGGTGCTCGTCGAGCAGACCGCCGACGCTGTCGAGCTATTGCTGCGCGTCGGTCTGGAGACCGCGCAGAATCAGCTGCACTGAATTCCATCGGCCGTGCCTGCGTACGCGCTGTTTGCCGCGGGCCCAATTCCCGACCCGAATATGCCGACCGCGAGGTCATTCGGGGAAGTGGTACCGGGTCTGGGTGAAGTACTCGCCCTTGCCGAAGGCGAGGACCTTGGCGGGGGCGATGCCGAAGACGTACGCCGCGCGTCCCTCGCCGTCGTTGAATCCGCCGTCCAGGACGGTGAAGTCCCAGTCCAGCTTTGTTTTCCGCAGCGCGGCCAGTTCCTGTGGGGTGGCTTAGTGCAGGTGGATGGCGGTGGCGGCGCGGCGGAGCTTGCCCGACGAGGTCTTCGGGAGTGCGCCGGGGCCGAGGACTGCGACGGTGCGTGGGCGAGCACCGACTTCGGTGAAGACGGCGTGCACGATTTCGTGTTCGATGCGTTTGACCTCGTCGGAGTTCTGATAGTCGTTGCTTTCCACCACCACCGCGAAGCTTTCGCGTTTCTCGCCCGCGTCCAGACGCACTGCGACGGCGTTGCCGGGGCGGACGCCGGGAACGCGCATGGCGGCGCGCTCGATGTCGGTGGGGTAGATGTTGCGGCCGCCCATGATGATGACGTCTTTGATGCGGCCGCACACCACAACCAGGCCCTCTTCGGTGAAGTAACCGATGTCGCCGGTGTCGAGCCAGCCTTCGTCGTCCTGCGCGGTGCGGAAGCCGTTGACGGTGATGTAGCCGGATGTGACTGCGGGGCCGCGCAATTCGATCACGCCCACCGAGCGGGTCGGCAGCGATTGGCGTTCGGCGTCGACGATCCGGCCCTCCAGCTCGTCGACGAGGTAACCCAGGGTCGGCAGCCTGCGGACGTTGCCGTGGTGCGCGTGCTCGTCCGGCACCGGCACCGCCTTACCGAGCGCCTCCAGCAGATCTGCGTCGATGACGTCGAGCACCTGCCCGTGGCCCGGATCCGGAACCGACACGGCCAGCGTGGTTTCGGCCATACCGTAGACCGGGGTAAGCGCCATCGGGTTGAGCCCGAAGCGTTTTCCGGCCGCGGCGAGCGCGTCCATGGTGTCCGGGTCCACCGGCTCGGCGCCGTTCCACATGTATCGGACGCTGCTGAGGTCGATCGACCCTTCCTCGGCCTGCTTCAGCCGGCGCGCCAGTAGCGAGTAGGCGAAATTCGGCGCCGCCGTGACGGTGCCGCGGTATCGGTCGATCAGCTCGGCCCACAGCAGCGGCCGCATCAGGAAGTCCAGCGGCGTCACGGACACCACTTCGGCGCCGAATTGCATAGGGACGCTGAGAAATCCGACCATGCCCATGTCGTGGAAAAGTGGGAGCCAGCTGACCATCACATCGTCGTCGAGCTGGAATTTCACCCGGTTGAACATGGCGTAGGCGTTGACGAAGAAGTTTCCGTGCGTGATCCGCACGGCCCTGGGTGATCCGGTCGAGCCGGAAGTCAACTGCTGCAACGCGATATCGGATTCGTCGGTCGGCACGGGGTCGGTGTCCGGGCCGTCGTGCAACTGGTCGATGCGCACCACTGTGATGCCGCGATCGCGCAGCAGCGGTTCCGCGGCCTCGAAGGGCGCGCCGAGCACCACAGCGCGCGCGTCGATCATGTGCAGCACGGTCTCGGTGTCGCGGGCCCAAATCACCAGATCGGTGCGCGGGGTCGGCTGGTGCAGCATGGTGATCGAGGCGCCGCGCATCCAGATGGCCTGGCAGGCCGGTGCGATATCGACCGGCATACCCGCTAGCACGCCCACGGCGTCACCGTGCTCGATCCCCGCCTCGGCCAGGCCGCCCGCCATTCGTCGCGCGATCCGATGTAGCTCGCCCCAGGTCTGGCGCGTTGGGGCGCCGGGTTCCCCGGTAACCAGCCCACGCGTGGAGGTTTGGGCCGTCGCGTACATCTCGTCGGTGAACCTGCTCAATGGTCGACTCCCTCGTCACCAACACAAGTGGCCGGACCTGCTCGCCCAAGCCTGCCGGCCGATTTCCCGGCCTGCATCAACTATCCCGCCAAATCGCCGCGGCGTTAACCCGCTTTTCGATTGTCAGCGGTATGCGCTGGTCAGCGCAATGCGGGTGATATCGGTGACCGACAGTCCCGCGTACGTCATCTGCCGCTGGGTGCCCTCGCCGGGATCGAAGAGCAAGCCCTCCTCGCCCCACCGCAGCAGGTACCCGTTGTGGTTGCGTTGTTAGTTCGCGTGGCGACACGTGTCCTCAGAGCGTGGCGACGGCGGCCACGAAACGGTCCAGTTCCTCGAAGCTGACGAAGCAGTGCGCAGAGGCGCGCACGACGGATGCGAGGCCGCGCGCGGTCATGTCGAGCAATGTGGAGCCGGCATGGCTGACCGTCACCGTAATGTCTTGCGCCGCAAGGCGGTCGCGGACCTCGTGGGTGTCGACGCCGTCGACGGTGAACGAGACGATGCCGTTGTGCCGGATGCCGATGTCGCGGACGGTCACGCCGCCGATTTCCGGCAGTGCCTTGCGCAGGTATTCCGCGCGGGCCGCGATGGCGGCGTAGACGTCGTCGGGACCGAGGTCGAGTAGGTAGTGGACAGCGGCGCCGAGACCGAGGCGGGCGGCGACATCGGATTCCCAGAATTCGAAGCGGCTCGCGTCGGTGGCCAGGGTGTACTGGTCGGGGGCGCTCCACTGCGCGCTGTGCAGGTCGAGGCGTTCGGGCACCATCGACTCGGCCAATTCCGGTCGCAGGTAAAGGAATCCGGTGCCGCGCGGGCCGCGCAGCCACTTGCGGCCGGTGACCGAGAGCGCGTCGACGTCGAGTTCCACCACATCGATCGGGAGCTGACCGGCGGACTGGCAGGCATCCAGCAACACCAGCGCACCGACCGAATGTGCGATCCCGGTGGCCTCGGCGGCCGGGTTCACCAGTCCGCCGTTGGTCGGTACGTGCAGCACCGACACCAGCTTGACCCGCTCGTCCACCATGGTGGCGAGGGCGTCGAGGTCGATTTGGCCGCTGCCGTCGCTGGGAATCTGCTCGACCGTGGCGCCGGTGGCCGCGGCGCGTTGCAGGGCTGCGATGGCGTTGCTCGCGTAGTCGGCGCCACAGATGAGGATGCGATCGCCGGGCGCCAGGGGGACCGAGTAGAAGAAATCGGCCCAGGAGCGGGTCGCACTATCGCTCAGCGCGATGCTGGTCGGGGCGGCGTTGATGAGGGCGCCGATCGCGGTTTTCACGGCGGCGAGATCGTCGAGGCGTTCGTTCGCCGCGCGGTAGCCGCCGACCTCGGCCTCGCGCCGGAGATGGTCGACGACCGTGTCGGTGACGACCCGCGGTGGCAGCGAGGATCCCGCGCTGTCGAGGAAAACGAGCCCGGGCCCGGAACCGGACCCACAGCCTGGAGTGTCGGCCCTTACGCGGTTGTCGTCCAGCATGTCGACGACAATATCCGGTGCGGAGTTCGACTTCTTGTCGCTTTCTTGTCGGTGTGGCTCGCTACCCTTTTTTGGGTCGGCATTCGCGGAATACGACCCGCAACCCCGGCGATACACCAACCATGGCGGAGAAAAATCCGCGGTGGTACGGACTCACACGGTGGAGGTTGGCATGGCAGTCACACTGGAGCATCCGGAGTCGGCCAATGCCCTCGAACACGGGGAACTGTCCTCGCGGGCGGCAGCGGAGGCCTATGTCGGAGGTGTCTGTTTCAAGTTGGGACCACCGACGCTGATCGGCGCCGAACTGGAGTGGCTCACCGTGCAGGGTGAGTGTTCGACGTCAGGCCGATCGGCCGCCCCCCGCCCGCAACTGGCTGCACTCGCAGAAGCACTCGGACCGTACGCACCGCGGTCCATAGCCCCCGATTCACCGGCACTCTCGTTGCCAGGGGGCAGCCGGGTCACCCTCGAACCCGGCGGTCAGATCGAACTCTCCAGCGCCCCGTTCGCCGCTGCCACGCAGCTGTGCGAGGGTTTGCGCACCGACGCCCGGATGCTGCGGGATCTTCTCGAATCCCGATCCATCCGAACGGTTTCCGCCGCCGCCGACGCGGACCGCCGCCCTAAACGGGTGCTGCAGTTGCCGCGCTATCGCGCCATGGAACAGTCCTTCGGCGGCGTCGGCCCTTTCGGCAAACTGATGATGTGCAATACCGCCGCGACCCAGGTCAGCGTCGACGCGGGCGCCGATCGCGCGGAGGTGACCGCCCGCTGGACCGCCCTGTACACGGTGGGTCCGGCGCTGCTTGCCGCGTTCGCTTGCTCGCCCGCGCTGCGCGGCGCGCCGGTGGGTGCTTGGGCCTCCCAGCGCATGCGAACCTGGCTGCGCCTGGACCACACCCGCACCCGACCGCCGGTCCAGGCATGGCCGGATCCGGTCGCGGACTACGGGCGCTGGGCGTTGGACGTGCCGCTGCTGTGCGTGCGTAGAGCCGACGGCGCGGTGGGACCGGATGACGGCGGCCGTGATCGCGACTGGTCCGCGCCGCCGGGCGCCTCGTTCGCGGACTGGTTGTCCGGAGCGTTGGACGACGAGGTGGGCCGCCGCCCCGAGATCGGCGATCTCGACTACCACCTGACCACGTTGTTCCCGCCGGTGCGTGCGTCCGGGCACCTGGAGATCCGCTACCTGGATGCGCAGCCCGAGGACGACTGGACGGTCCCGATCCATGTCGTCGACGCGCTCATGTCGACTCCGGCCGTCGTGGCCGAGGCGACCTCGGTGGCGCAACCGCTCGCCGGGGGCTGGCTGCACGCGGCCCGCTGTGGGCTGGCCGACCCGGAGATCCGGTCCGTGGCGGTCGAACTGCTGACCCTGGCCGCCGCGCACGCGACGACCCCCGAGGGCGCCCGTGAGATCGAAGCCGTGGCCGAACGATGTCGCCGCGGTCGTACCCCGAACGACGAACTCGTCTCGGGCGGTGCGGATACGAACGGGGCTCGGTCATGAGCACGGCGACGACGCCACCGACGCACGAATCCGACCAGAACGAGTTCCGGAGAGCAGCCTCGTGACCATTCATCACCCCGCCACCGACAACTCCGATACCGAACGGATTCGGGAGCGGATCGCCCAAGTCCTCACTCGCGCAAGGGATCGCACCCTCGCCCTCACCGACAGCATCGACGAAGCCGAGCTGATCGCCCAGCATTCCCGGCTGATGAGTCCGCTGGTATGGGACCTCGCGCACATCGGCAATCAGGAGGAGCTGTGGCTGGTGCGTGATGTCGGCGGCCGCGAGCCGGTGCGTGCCGATATCGATGAGCTGTACGACGCGTTCAAGCACACGCGCGCCAACCGCCCCGAGTTGCCGCTGCTCGATCCCACCCAGGCCCGCGGTTACGTCGGCACCGTGCGCGACAGGGTGTGGGATGTGCTGGACCGCAGTGCATTACGCGGCCGCACGCTCGTCGACGGCGGCTTCGCCTTCGGCATGATCGCCCAGCACGAGCAGCAGCACGACGAGACGATGCTGGCCACCCATCAGCTGCGCACCGGCGCCGCGGTGCTTTCCGCGCCCTCCGCGCCGATGGTGACCGCCCCGGTCGGTGGCGAAGTGGTCATTCCCGCGGGCGAGTTCACCATGGGCACTTCGACCGAACCCTGGGCGCTGGACAACGAGCGTCCGGCGCATCGAGTTCATGTGCCCGCCTTCGCTATCGACGCCGCGCCGGTGACCAATGAGCAGTACCTGTCCTTCATCGCAGACGGCGGCTACGACCGGCCCGAGCTGTGGTCCGAACCAGGCTGGTCGCATCGGCAGGAGGCGGGTCTGGTCGCGCCGCAGTTCTGGCAGCGCGATCCGGCCGGGCAGTGGTGGCGCAGGGTTTTCGGCGTCATGACACCGCTGCGTGCGCGGCAGCCGGTGCTGCACGTCTGCTGGTTCGAGGCCGAGGCCTACGCGAACTGGGCGGGCAAGCGACTACCCACCGAGGCCGAATGGGAGAAGGCAGCCCGGTTCGACCCGGCCACGGGTGCGTCGCGCCGCTACCCATGGGGCAACGCCGAACCCGATTCCACCACCGCCAATCTCGGACAGCGGCATCTGGAACCCGCCGATGTCGGGGCTTACCCGGCGGGTGCCTCCCCGGCCGGTGTACACCAGCTGATCGGCGACGTATGGGAGTGGACCGCTTCGGGTTTCGACCCGTACCCGGGCTTCCGCGCCTTCCCGTACGCGGAGTACTCCGATGTGTTCTTCGGCGGCGACTACCGAGTGCTGCGCGGCGGCTCGTTCGGCACGGATCCGGTGGCCTGCCGCAGCACATTCCGCAACTGGGACCACCCGATTCGACGCCAGATCTTCTCGGGCTTCCGCTTGGCCCGTGACCTCGGGCGTGGTGAGGGCCGATGAGCATCGCAGCGACTGGGGCCCGCGGAACGAGGCGAGAGCGATCCCGCCGTCTCGGCGACAGTCGGGATCTACTGCTGGGCAACGATTTCCGCAAGGGCGACAACGGAGCCGCCGATGTGTAGGCATCTCGGCTACCTCGGACCACAAGTTCGCGTGGGTGACATGCTCACGCTGGGTAGCCATTCCCTACGCACCCAGGCGTGGGCGCCGAAGGACATGCGCGGCGGCGGCACCATCAATGCCGACGGGTTCGGCGTCGCCTGGTGGCGGGACGGCGAGGACGACTCGGTCACCGTCAGCCGCTACCGCAATGCCGCGCCGGTCTGGACCGACCCGGCCGTGGAAGAGATACTGCCGCAACTGGAATCGTGGGCAGTGCTCGCCGCGGTGCGGTCGGCCACCGTCGGCATGCCGGTGGAGCGGGCCGCGTGTGCGCCGTTCACGCACGGCCGCTGGGCGTTCAGCCACAACGGCATGGTTTCGGACTGGCGACGCACCCTGTCCGCCGTCGCCGCCGAATTCGACAGCACCGCAGCTGAACTCGGTGCCGGTCTGTTCGAACCGACTCGACTGCTCGAGACCGAATCGGCCACCGACTCGGCGGCGCTCTGGGTCATCCTGCGCGGCCTGCTCGCGACCGGCGCACCCGATGGCGAATGGGGCGCCGCGCCCGCGGCGCTGCGCCTGCTGGTGTCCGCCGTGCTCGCGCACGCCCCGGAATCTCGACTCAATTTCCTACTCGGCGACGGCGCCCAATTGTGGGCGACCACCTGGCATCATTCGCTGTCGGCGCTGGTCACCGACGATTTCGCCATTCTCGCCTCCGAACCCTTCGACGACGACCCCCGTTGGCAGCCGATCCCCGATCGAAGCCTGGTCTCCGCACGACCAGGTGCGCTGTCGGTGGACCCCCTTCCCTCCGCACCCGCGTCACTCGAGTACGACGTGATACCGAAAGGCACCCCGCTATGACCGCACCGACGCTGGAGATCCACCTATCCGACGACGACCTCACCTCGGCGTTGCGGGCGGACGCCAGGCTCGGCCTCACCGCGGACCCGAAGTGGTTGCCACCCAAGTGGTTCTACGACGCCCGCGGCAGCGAACTGTTCGAGCAGATCACCGAACTCCCGGAGTACTATCCAACGCGCACCGAACGCGCCCTGCTGGACCGGGTGGTCGGCGAAATCGCGCGCACCGCCCAGGCCGAGGTCCTGGTCGAGCTGGGCGCAGGTTCGGCCGCCAAGACCCGGCTGCTGCTCACCGCGCTAACCACCGAGGGACCGCTGAAGACCTATGTCCCGCAGGATGTCTCGTCGTCGGCGCTGCGTGCCGCGGCCGACGAGATCGCCGTGGAGTTCCCCGGCCTCGCCGTGCACGGTGTCGTCAGCGATTTCACCGACACCTTGCACAACCTGCCCGGCGGCGGCCGCCGCATGATCGCCTTCCTCGGTGGCACCATCGGGAACCTGGCTCCCGCCGAACGTGCCGAATTCCTCACCAGCATCCACGACGTGCTGGAACCGGGCGAACAACTCATGCTCGGCGCGGGCCTGGTCATCGATCCCGCCGTCCTGGTCCCCGCCTATGACGACGCTGCAGGCGTCACCGCCGAATTCAACCGAAATGTATTGCACGTTCTGAACAACCGTCTCGACGCCGACTTCGAACCCGACAGGTTCGCGCACGTCGCGCACTGGGATGCCGAGCACGAGTGGATCGAAATGCGCCTGGAGGCAACCGAAGCCATGACAGTCACCATCCGGGATCTGGACCTCACCATTCAGTTCGCCGCAGGCGAGCAGATGCGCACCGAGATCTCGGCCAAGTTCCGTGTCGAGGGTCTGAACGCCGAACTGGCCGCCGCGGGCTTGCGCACCGCACAGGTGTGGACGGACCAGGACGACCGCTTCGCCCTCGTCCTGGCTGTGCGAAACTAGCGCGTCAACCCACCACGGCCGCAAGCCATTCGATCAAGGGCCGCATCGTCTCCCAGGCGGTGCGGATCTCCCTGGCGGCGCGTGGCTTGTCCAGCCAGGTGGGTGCGCCGAACTCCTTGCCGCAGGTGAGTGATTTGTGGCGGAGCAGGTCGATGCGGGGATGGTCGGCCTCGTAGCCTTTCGGCTTGGTCTTCAGTTTGTCGCCGCCGATCCCGTACCCGGCGGCGGTGAGCTTCGCGAGGATCGCCTCGAGTTCCGCGCCGCGCACCTCGTCGTCGATGGTGGCGCGCAGCTGGGCGACCTGGGTGGGAGAGCCCGAATAGAAGCCGCCGCCGATGTACAGCCCGGCCGCGCCGATCTGCATGTACCAGCCGACGCCGGGCGCGGTGCTGACCACCGCGCCCTGGGTCGTCTTGTACGGCGACTTGTCCTTGGCGAAGCGGACGTCGCGGTATGGACGGAAGATCTTCGCGGCGCCGAACTCGGGCTCCAGCTGCGCGGCCAGCGCGACCATCGGCGCACGCACCGCCTCGTCGTAGACGTGCTTGTGCGCGTTCCAGAAGGTCTTCGAGTTATCGGCCTCGAGGTCCTCGTAGAAATCCAGCCCCGCCAAGGGGAACCCACCGAACTCGCTCATGCCGACACCTCGCTAACGCTCGGCGCCGTCACGAGCGACCGCTCGGCTGTGTCTATTGTTCGCTCGCTGCGCTCGCTCATGCCGACACCTCGCTAACGCTCGGCGCCGTCACGAGCGACCGCTCGGCTGTGTCTATTGTTCGCTCGCTGCGCTCGCTCATGCGAAAAACGTACGTTCTCGGCTCGTCGCCCGCGAGACCCGGTCGGTGGCTGCCCGATCAGTCCTGTTCGGGGATCATGTCGCCGCTGAAGACAACGAAGCTCAGCACCAGGCCGACGACCAGCGCGATCCCGGACACGATGGCAGCCCATTTGCCGAGGGATTCGCCCTTGTTGTGGCCGATGACACCCAAGATGATGCCCGCGGGGCCGAACAGGATCGGGCAGAACAGCAGGCTGATCGCCGCGCAGACGAAGGCGATGATCGACAGCTTCTGCGGTCCCGATCGCGGAGGGAGTCCGGGGCCGCCCTCCGACCCGGACCACTGCCCACCGGCGGGTTGCGAGGTCGCCCCGGCATCCCACGACGGAGCTTGCGCTGGGGCGCCCGGCGAATGGGACCCTCCCGCACTCCGGGGCTGAGCTGCCTGGTCCGGCGGGGGTGTCCCCGAACCGAACGGCCGCGGTTGTGGTTGGGCCCCCGGCAGTGGTGCGTCGGGTTCGGCCGCGGTGGAGTGCCACGGCTCGCTGGAGGCGGGTGTGGCCCACTCGGTACCCGAAGGCCGCAGCGGCTCAGGCTCTTTGGTGCGGGATTCGTCCGCCGGCTGTGGCGCATCGCCGGTGGGTTGGGGCGCGGCGCCGGGTTGCGGCGCGGCGGCCTCGCTGTCGGGCGGTTGTGGTGCGTTGGCCGTCGGTTGTGCCTGGGGAGACTTGTCGCCGTGCTCGGGATTCTGCGGCGCGGTCATAGCACCCTCCTCGTGTCGTCCGGTCGCCGTCTGCGGGGTACCACGGTGGAGCCGGCCCTATCACGATTACGCCGGAATCCCGGGCGCGTCGGGCCTCGCCTGCTCGGTCGACGCAGACGTTAGAGGTCGGAGTCGTCGACGATCTCCATGGCCGCCGCCTCGGCGGGCCGCTCGTCCTCCTCGGCGTCCTCGGCGGACCGACCGCGCAGAGTCCACTCCTGCTGGAGCTCCTCACCGATGCCGAGCCTGCCGTCATCATCGTTCTCGTGATTGCGAATCCGCAGGTCATCGGGCGGATTCTCGACATTGCGCTCGTACTCGCGGATCTCGTCCGCCTGGTCGTCATCCCCCATGTCCATGTCCAACGGTTCACGATCCATACGTCCAGTATCCCCCGGCACCCCGATGGCAAACGGGACTTGACACAAAGGATTGGCCAGGGGCCACCTGCCCCGCTACGCGCAACGGCCCGGGCTATCCGCCCGGGCCGTTGCGTCTATCCGGCTTGCGAATCAAGCATTGCCGTTGAAAAGGCCGGTGACCGAGCCGTTTTCGAAGACCTCGCGGATGGTGCGGGCCAGCAGTGGCGCGATGGACAGCACGGTCAGCTGCGGGAACTTCTTGTCCTCGCTGATCGGCAGCGTGTTGGTGACCACGACTTCCTTGGCGCCACAGGCCGCGAGGCGCTCGGCGGCGGGGTGGCTCAGCACGCCGTGGGTGGCGGCGATGACCACGTCACCGGCGCCCGCCTCCTCGAGCACCTTGACCGCGCCGGCGATGGTGCCACCGGTGTCGATCATGTCGTCGATCAGGATGCAGGTGCGGCCCTCGACGTCACCGACCACGCGGTTGGCCTTGATCTGGTTGGGCACCAGCGGGTCGCGGGTCTTGTGGATGAACGCCAGCGGCGAGCCGCCGAGCGAGTCGGCCCACTTCTCCGCGACGCGCACGCGACCGGAGTCGGGGGAGACCACGGTGATGTGCTCGAGGCTGTAGTTGTTGCGCACGTACTCGGCCAGCTGCAGCTGGGCGTGCATGTGATCGACCGGGCCGTCGAAGAAGCCCTGGATCTGATCGGTGTGCAGGTCGACGGTGATGATGCGGTCCGCGCCCGCTGTCTTCAGCAGGTCGGCGACCAGGCGCGCGGAGATGGGCTCACGGCCGCGGTGCTTCTTGTCCTGACGGGCGTACGGGTAGAACGGCAGCACCGCGGTGATCCGCTTGGCCGAACCGCGCTTGAGCGCGTCGATCATGATGAGCTGTTCCATCAGCCACTGGTTCAGCGGCGCCGGGAAGCTCTGCAGCACGAAGGCATCGGACCCACGCACCGACTCCTCGAACCGAACGAAGATCTCCCCGTTGGCGAAGTCGCGCGCGGTCTGCGGCGTGACGTGGACATCGAGCTCCTTGGCGACCTGCTCGGCCAGCTCAGGATGAGCGCGCCCCGAGAAGAGCATCAGGTTCTTCTGGTTGTCGGTCCATGACGCGGTCACTACTCTTTGCCATCCTTTTGCTCGATTGCCTGACTCGACATCTCGTTGGCCGCGATGGCTTCCGCCGCCGCGTGCGCCGCAGCAGTTCCGGGACGGTACCGCTGGACCCAGTTTTCGATATTGCGCTGTGGCCCACCGGACACCGCGAGTGCCCCCGGTGGAACGCTTCTGCGCAGTACAGTACCCGCAGCCGTATAGGCGCCGTCACCCACCGTGACCGGCGCGACGAACAGGGTGTCGCTTCCGGTTCGGACATGCGAGCCGACCGTGGTGTGGTGCTTTGTCACTCCGTCGTAGTTCACGAAAACGCTCGACGCACCGATGTTGCTGTGCTCACCGATGGTGGCATCGCCGACATAGGTGAGGTGCGGCACTTTCGAATGCGCGCCGATTGTCGCGTTCTTGGTTTCGACGAACGCGCCGAGCTTGCCGGAATCGCCGACCACGGTGCCCGGCCGCAGGTAACTGAACGGGCCGATACGCGCACCGGGACCGATCATGGCCTGGTCACCGTGGGTGCGCACGACACGAGCGCCGTCGCCGACGACCACATCGGTGAGCGTGGTGTCTGGCCCGATCTCGGCGTCCTCGCCGATATCGGTGACGCCGAGCAGCTGCACACCAGGACGGATCACCGCGTCCCTGGCGATCTTCACGCCGGCATCCACCCACGTGGTCGCGGGATCCATGATGGTGACGCCGGCCCGCATATGCCGTTCCAAAATGTACCGGTTGAGCGTGCGCGCCGCATCCGACAGCTGCACCCGATCGTTGACGCCGGTGACCTTGGCCGCGTCGACGAGCCGGGCGCCGTGCACCGGGTGGCCCGCCTCGCGCGCGAGGCGCAGCACGTCGGTGAGGTACAGCTCGTGCTGCGCGTTGGCGGTGGACAGTCGGCCGATCATGGTCCGCAGCACCGCGGCGTCGAACGCGTACACACCCGAGTTGACCTCGGTGATCGCGGTCTGTTCCGGTGTGGCGTCGGCATGTTCGACGATCTCGATGACCTGACCGTCGGCATTGCGCACGATACGGCCGTAGCCGTTCGGGTCGTCCGGCACGAAGGTGAGGACGGTAACCGCGGAGCGTTCGGCGTAGCTGCGGTGCTCGTCGAGCAGCGCGGACAGCGTGTGCCCGTCCAGCAGCGGCACATCGGCGGAGGTAACGAGCAGGTCACCGGTGAAATCGGCGGGCACCGCCTGCAGTGCGCATTGCACCGCGTGCCCGGTGCCGAGCTGTTCTTCCTGAATGGCCGAGACGATCTCGCGGCCCAGATCGGTGGCGACGGCGCCGACCGCGGCGCCTACTTGTTCGCGGTCGTGTCCAACCACGGCTATGAGGAACGCGGGCTCGATCTCGTCAGCCGCATGCAGCGCGTGCGCGAGCATGCTTCGACCGGCCAGCAAATGCAGGACTTTGGGGGTCTTCGACCGCATCCGTGTCCCGGCACCGGCTGCGAGAACGACGACGGCGGTCTGCTGTGGCATGGATCTCCCTCGGCTGCCTGTCATCGTGCTGGCCATCGCGTGCGGGGCCAAGGATAGGCCATCGTGCCGGTAAGCTCCGCCGCCAGGACTCGAACCTGAACTATCTGAACCAAAATCAGAGGTGCTGCCATTACACTACGGCGGATTATCACACCGGCGGATCGGTAAACCCGCCGCTGCGCCTAGGCACGGGAAAGATCCTTGCACACTAGTCCGCCTCCCCGCGAATGCTGCCCCGTCTCTGGCGCGTATTCGGGCCGGACTCGGTCGCGGCGCGAGGGACGTTGGCGGCCGGCGGGGAGGGGCGCGACGAGCTAGCTCGCCCCAGGAGTTACCCATGTTCATCGGCTGTTGAGTTGACGAAACGGGGGCGACGGGGAACGTGAGCGAGCTGTCTGGAACAGTTGATACACATGGTCGTGCGCGAGGGAGGCGGAGGAGCAGCGATGTCTTCGGGTGAGCCGCACAAGGTGCCCCGGCCTCGGATGACGGGCACGCAGCGGCGGCAACAGTTGATCGAGATCGGTCGCGCGCTGTTCGCCGAACGAGGCTACGACGCGACATCGATCGAGGAGATCGCGCAGCGAGCCCAGGTCTCCAAACCCGTGGTGTACGAACACTTCGGCGGCAAGGAAGGGCTCTACGCGGTCGTGGTGGACCGGGAGATGTCGATGCTGCTCGACATGATCACCTCCTCGCTCACCCAGAACCGATCGCGGATCCGGCTCGAGCAGGTCGCGCTCGCGCTGTTGACCTACATCGAGGAGCGGACCGACGGCTTCCGAATCCTGGTGCGCGATCAGCCGGCGGCCACCGCCGACGGACGCTTCTCCAGCCTGCTGAACGAGGCGGTCAATCAGGTATCCCACATCCTCGCGGGGGATTTCGAGCGCAGGGACTTCGATACGAGCCTCGCGCCGATGTACGCGCAGGCATTGGTCGGGATGGTGTCCACCGCGGCGACCTGGTGGCTGGATGAACGCCAACCCTCGAAAGAGGTTGTCGCAGCACATCTGGTGAACCTCTGCTGGAATGGACTCAGTAACCTCGAGGCCGATCCGCAACTGAGTTCGGAATGGCGCACCAACACGGGTGCCTGACCGGCTCGGAGAACCGAGTGTCGTTGGGCGTGGCACCGGTTGGTAACCAGCAAATTGCGACGGAGGTCCGATCGAATGCTCGAATTGACTGGCGGGCGCCCACCTGGTGGTACGGTTCACCCATCCTCTTGGTGCTGTTCGGACGGTAAGTCGGTCTTGTTCGTGATGTCGGTCTACTTCAGGATGGCTGGTTTTAGGGATGACAGGCGGATCTGATGGCTAGGCAAGCGCGTGCGGAGATTACCCGCGATTCCGTCCTTGCGGGCGCTGCCGATGTCTTTCTGCGCTTGGGATATGCGAACGCGAGCCTGAGCGAGATCATCGCGCAGTCGAACGTGACCAAGGGCGCCTTGTACTTTCACTTCGGCTCGAAGGAAGAACTCGCGCGTGCCGTCGTCGATCAGGGCAACGAGCGGCTGGTCAGCTCGTGCCAGGGTTTCTTCGATCCCCGAGTGCCCGCGCTGGAGGCATGCATCGGGATCACCTATGTGGTGGCGGATCTGTCGATGAACGATCCGATGGTCGGCGCGATGCTCAAGTTGAACCACCAGATCGGCGACTACCGCGGCGCCCAGGGTGACAACATCGCCAAGACCTGGGGCGACACCTACCGCGTGCTCTCTGAACGTGCCGTCGCCCAAGGCGATCTGGAGCCGGAGCTCGATCCCGAGGTGATCGGGGTGCTGCTGCAGGAGCTGACCGCGGGTGTGCACATCATCGCGGTCGGCACCGATTCGATCGATCAGATGGCCTCGCGCATGGAGCGCATGTGGTTCTTCCTGCTGCCCTCGATCGTGCCGCAGGAGAAGCTGTCGTACTTCCGCGAGTTCGCCGCGCGTCGGTTGCGCCGCTACGTGCCGTAGTTCCTGTCCTCGGTGGTGGCGGTTCGGTCTGTCGGTGGTGATGATTAGACTCGGTTGGCCGTTTGAAAAGCCCGCCTGAGCTCAGGAGTCCGCATGTCCACCGATCGTCCACCATTGGCGGGACTGGCCGCGGTGGCCGGTGCCGACGCCGCGCTGCGGACCGTCGCCGACCTGGTCGGGAAATCGCCGGTCGAGCTGGTCGCGCCGTCCGCGGTGCGGCCGTTCGTGGCGGCGACGATCGCCGGGCGCAAGCCGCTGGTGGTGGTGACCGCGACCGGGCGGGAGGCCGACGATCTGACCGTCGAGCTCGAGGAGATGCTCGGCGCGGCCGTCGCGCAGTTCCCGTCCTGGGAGACGCTGCCGCATGAGCGGTTGTCGCCGGGCGCGGACACCGTCGGGCGCAGGCTCTCGGTGCTGCGACGGCTGGCGCATCCGGAAGACCCGACCTTCCCGGAGCCGCTGCGGGTCGTGGTGACCACCGTGCGCTCGCTGATGCAGCCGATGGCGGCCGGGCTCGGCGATATCGAGCCGGTCGTGCTGCGTGTGGGCGCCGAACTCGATTTCGACGGATTGCTCACGCGCCTGGTCGAATTCGCGTACACCCGTGTCGATATGGTCGGCAAGCGCGGCGAGTTCGCGGTGCGTGGCGGCATTCTCGACCTCTTCCCGCCCACCGCCGATCATCCGGTGCGGGTGGAGTTCTGGGGCGACGAGGTGGCCGAGCTGCGGCCGTTCGCGGTCGCCGACCAACGCTCGCTGCTGGACGTCGCGGTGGACGTGGTCGTCGCGCCGCCGTGTCGCGAACTGCTGCTGACCGAGGCCGTGCGCGATCGCGCCGCCGAGGTCGCCGTCGACAACGCCGCCGATGCCGCGCTGGTCGAGATGCTGGAGAAGCTGGCCCAGGGCATTCCAGTGGACGGTATGGAGGCGCTGCTTCCGGTGCTGGAGCCCGGCCGATTGCGGCTGCTCACCGAGGTGCTGCCCGATGGAACCCATCTGCTGCTGTGCGATCCGGAGAAGATCCGCACCCGGGCGGCCGATCTGGTGCGCACCGGCGAGGAATTCCTGGAGGCATCCTGGACCGCGGCCTCATTCGGCGGCGACGCGCCGCTCGGTGCGCACGGGATCGATCTCGCGGCGTCGGGCTACCGCGCGCTGCCGGAGATCCACGACAGCGCCAACGAGCACGGCCTGCCCTGGTGGAGTCTGAGCCCGCTGACCTCCGGCGATCCTGCCGAGGTGGTGCTTCCGGTGCTGGCCGGACCCGCGGCCCGCGGCTCGGACGAGCTGGTCGCGACGATCTTCGCGTCGCTGCGTGCGCACGTGGCGACCGGTGGCCTCGCGGTGGTGGTCGTCGCCGGTCACGGCACGGCGCAGCGCATTCTGGAGCGGCTCGCCGACGCCGACGTGCCCGCCGCGGCATTGGAATCCGGTGCGGAGCCGACCGCGGGCGTGGTCGGAGTGCTCTGCGGTTCGCTGCACGACGGGTTGGTGTTCGACGACGCAGGACTCGTCGCGGTGGCCGAATCCGATCTCACCGGCAACCGGGTCACCGCGCCCGGCGAGGGCAAGCGGCTGCCCGCCAAGCGGCGCAATCAGGTCGACCCGCTGGCCTTGAACGCGGGCGACATGGTGGTGCACGACCAGCACGGCATCGGCCGGTTCGTGGAAATGATCGAGCGCACCGTCGGCGGGGCGCGCCGGGAGTACCTGGTCATCGAATACGCGCCGGGCAAACGTGGGCAGCCGGGCGACCGGCTGTTCGTGCCGATGGAATCCCTCGACCAGCTGTCGCGCTACGTCGGCGGCGAGATGCCGAGCCTGTCCAAGCTCGGCGGGTCCGACTGGGCGAATACCAAACGCAAGGCGCGCAAGGCCGTTCGCGAGATCGCGGGCGAGCTGGTGCAGCTGTACGCGGCGCGGCAGGCGGCGCCGGGGCATGCGTTCGCGCCCGACTCCCCGTGGCAGAAGGAGATGGAGGACGCGTTCGCGTTCACCGAGACGGTCGATCAGATGACCGCCATCTCCGATGTGAAGTCCGATATGGAGAAGCCGGTCCCGATGGATCGGGTGGTGTGTGGCGACGTCGGTTACGGCAAGACCGAGATCGCCGTGCGCGCCGCGTTCAAGGCGGTGCAGGACGGTAAGCAGGTCGCGGTCCTGGTGCCGACAACGCTTCTCGCGCAACAACATCTGCAGACCTTCGCCGAACGCGTCGCCGGATTCCCGGTCACCGTGAAGGGTCTGTCGCGCTTCACCGACCCGGCCGAGTCCCGCGCGGTGCTCGACGGCCTGGTGGACGGCGGCGTCGACATCGTGGTCGGCACGCACCGTTTGCTGCAAACCGGCGTGCGCTGGAAGGATCTCGGCTTGGTGGTGGTCGACGAGGAGCAGCGTTTCGGCGTCGAGCACAAGGAACACATCAAGGCGCTGCGCACCCACGTCGACGTGCTGACCATGTCCGCCACCCCGATTCCGCGCACGCTGGAGATGAGCCTGGCGGGCATCCGTGAGATGTCGACCATCCTCACCCCGCCGGAGGAGCGTCACCCGGTGCTCACCTACGTGGGCGCCTACAACGACAAGCAGGTCACCGCCGCGATCCGGCGCGAGCTGCTGCGCGACGGCCAAATCTTCTACGTGCACAACCGGGTGTCGTCGATCGACAAGGCCGCCAAGCGGATTCGCGATCTGGTCCCGGAGGCGCGGGTGGCGATCGCGCACGGCCAGATGAACGAAGACGCGCTGGAGAGCACCGTGCAGGGCTTCTGGGAGCGCGAATTCGACGTGTTGGTCTGCACCACGATCATCGAGACCGGCCTCGACATTTCCAACGCCAACACGTTGATTGTGGAACGCGCGGACGCCCTCGGCCTTTCGCAGCTGCACCAACTGCGCGGACGGGTCGGCCGCAGCCGGGAACGCGGCTACGCCTACTTCCTGTACCCGCTGGAGAAGCCGCTCACCGAGACCGCCTACGACCGGCTCGCCACCATCGCACAGAACTCCGACCTCGGCGCGGGCATGGCGGTGGCCATGAAAGACCTCGAAATCCGTGGCGCCGGAAACGTGCTCGGCGCGGAGCAGTCTGGCCACGTGGCGGGCGTCGGGTTCGATTTGTATGTGCGCCTGGTCGGTGAAGCGGTCGAGGCATACCGTGCCGCCGCGGACGGCAAGCCGATCACCACCGAGGAGATCAAGGAGGTCCGCATCGACCTCCCCGTCGACGCGCACATTCCACCCGACTACATCGCCAGCGACCGGCTCCGCCTGGAGGCATACCGCAAACTCGCTGCGGCCCAGGATGATCCGGCTCTGGCGCAAGTGGTCGAGGAACTCGTCGATCGCTACGGCCCGCTCCCCGTTGAGGTCGGCCGCCTGGTCTCGGTGGCCAAGCTGCGGCTGCTGGCTCGGGAATACAGCGTCACCGAAATCGCCGTCACTGGAACCACATTGAAGGTTTCGCCGCTGAGCCTGCCCGATTCCAAGCAGATGCGCCTCAAGCGCCTGTATCCGAGCGCGGGGTACCGGGCAGCCAGTGGCGTGGTCCAGCTGCCACTGCCTCGGGTGGAGGACAGTGTTGGCGCTCAGCGGGTTCGTGACATGGTGCTGCTCCAGTTCGTCGCCGACCTGCTCCTCGCGCTGGACGGGAAGGCCCAGGGCGCAGTCGATCTCACCGTCGCCACCGAGGTCTCGGCGGCGCGATGAACTCGTCGGACCACGTCGATTCGACCAACGGCAGTGCGGTTATCGACACCGCCAGGCTGGCTGAGGGATTGGCGGAGGCCGTCGAGGTGATGGACCGCCTGTGGGACTTCGGCGGCTGGGAAGTCACTCAGACCCACGACTCGTTGCGCCCCTACCTGCTCGAGGAAACCTACGAACTCCTCGACGCCATCCAGCACAACGACGCCGAAACCATCAAGGAAGAGCTCGGCGACCTGCTGTTACAGGTCCTCTTCCATTCCCGAATCGCCGAGGCGGCAGGGGAGTTCACCGTCGACGACGTCGCGGCGGCACTGGTTGCCAAGCTCGTCAACCGCAGCCCGCATCTGGTCGATGCGCCCATCGACCCAGACGCCACCGTGGCCGAGAAGATCGCTGCCCAGGAAAAAGCCTGGGAGGAACGCAAATCCACAGAGAAGTCCCGCCGCTCCTGCCTCGACGGCATCGCCATGGCCCAGCCCGCCCTGGCACTGGCTGAGAAGATTCGCGTGCGCAGTGCCAAGGCTGGCCTCCCGGACGATCTCGTCGCGGACGCACTACGCATTGTCCATCTCGGTGGTCCCGACAGCGCTGAAGAACGCCTCCGCAAAGCGGCTCTGGCCTTTGCCGCCGCGATCAGTGCCGCCGAGGATGCCGCCGAAGCGGAGCGTGGCGAGCGCGCGCCGCTGACCGCCGCCGACTGGTACAGGTATTGGCCCGCTGGGCAATAGCCCGCGCGTTCGCTCTGTGAGCGGTACGGCTCCTCGCGATCACCGCGTCCATGTGCCGTTCGTGAGCTTTTCTGGTCGCTGATCCGGTGACTCGCGCTGCCGGGCCGCGTGGCCGATCTGGTTCTCTCCGACGCGGGATTCGGCGCTGGAAACGGCTGCCGATGTAGAGCCGGCGTGGCGGATCATCGGTGTCTGGCGAACCGATTTTCGCCCGTCGTTTCGACTCTGCGATCTGCGGCAAGTATGCAGGTAGTAAGCATTTATCTGATAGCTGATGAGTGGGATTTGTTGGGCGATAACGCGATCGCTTGAGTCTAGTTATTGTTTCGTTATCTCTATTCGGTGTGTTGGTACGGCTGGTTTGCCGAATTTGCTGGATGATTTGATATCGGATCCGCTGGACTTTCAATGCATGTGTTTCGAAATCCTTTCGAGGCCTTGATGAGTCCCATTTTCGGCCATCTGGGCCCCGATACGAGAATCGGAGGACCGCGTCATGGCATCTGTTCATCGAAAACCTTGGCAGGCGGCAACGGGCTGGACTGTCACAGCCGCCGCAGGAGTTGTCTATCTGTTGTGCACCGCCGCACCCGCGGCAGCCCAACCGGTTTCGGTTCCGGGAATGGGAATGGTCGAGGTACCGAATGATCTCCCGATCCCCGCTGGTCTTGCCGGAATCGAGTTGCCGACTCCCGCCGGCGTTTCCGCGGCCGTGCGGCCGATCCCTGCTCGGCTGACCGACTTCGAGTCGCCGACTTCCACGGACGGTCCCGAAGCGGTACGTCCGATCCCTGCCGGGCCGCTCAGATTCGAGTTCGCGCCTCCCACCGGCGTTCCGGGAATCGAACTCCCGAGCCTGGCTACCCTGCTCGGATTCGAGTTCCAAAGTCCCCCAGGCATTCCGGGAGTCGACCGTCCGCTACGTGACACCCTCGACAATACCTCAACCACCGGCACGAGTCGGGGCGGCGAAGACCACCGGTGAAGTCGCCGTCGATGCCGTGCGCTCCAAGCTCGGCTCGCGGTGCAGCAGCGGTGGAACGGGCCCGGACGCCTTCGATTGTTCCGGTCTGGTGCAGTGGTCCTACGGCCACTCCGGCCGCTACGCGGGCGATGGCATGATCATCCATGCCTCGACCTATGGCGGCGGTGTGGAACTCGCACCGGTTTCGTCGATGCCGGTCGCGGGAGCGCGTCGCTTCTGATCGCCGGGCCAAGCGATCCTGGCCGACGAGTGGCGCCCCGGCGTGCGGTTTTCCGGGATTCGCCGCAACCGGGTGCCACTCGTCGGTGGCGCTGGAACTGTCGGCCGACATGCGGTTGTCACACTCTCGGATCGGGCTCCGTCTTCTGGGTGTACGTCCACCAGAACTCGATGAGGAGCTTTTCCGATGTCTACCGCTTACGTTGTCGTCACTGTCCTGGCCGCCGCTTGGGTCGGCTTTTCCGCGGGCTCGATCTTCTTCCGTGCTTCGTGGGTGGTGGAACCCTTGGCCGAGTACGGCGTTCCGCAGTCGTGGTGGAACTGGCTGGGTGTGGCCAAGGCCGCGGGTGCGATCGGGCTGATTGTCGGTCTGTTCGTGCCGGTGATCGGCGTGTTGGCGACGATCGGTGTGGTGCTGTACTTCGCCGGGGCCATCGTCACCATCATCCGGGCGCGTTCCTACGCGCACATCCCGTTCCCCCTGCTGTACATGATCCCGGTGATCGTGGCCGCTGGGCTGGGTGCCGCCGCCTGAGTACCGACGCGCACCGGTGGCGGTAACGTGCTCGACTCCGCCCGCGCCATCGCCGACGACCTCGACCTGCCGATGATCAGCTGCGCCACCACTGCTTCAGCGATGCGCGGCGCCGCGCGCTTTCGGTGATCTATCCCGACACAGGCGAATTCGAGGCGTATCAGTTGGTGCGCCGCAACCCGGCGCCGGTGCTGGTCGTCACCTCGCAATACGCGCGGCGGCGCGTCGACCCGTGGTGCCCCCGCACCCGGCCGAACTCTGTTATTGCACAATGCTTTCCGATGGGCTCCCAGGCTCAGGCCGCCGTCCGCAACCACACCGTCACCCCGCACTGGAGCGCATCGTCGAAGCCAACACCCTCCTGTCCGGTCTCGGCTTCGAATCCTCCGGTCTCGCCGCCGCCCACGCGATTCACGACGGCCTCACCGCCGCCCGGGGAATGCGACCGTACTTGCACGGTGAAAGGTCGAGTTCGACGTCCTCACCCAGCTCGTCCTGGAAGGCGCAGCGTCCAGCGAGATCACCACCGTCCTCGACTTCTGCACCGAAGTAGGTTCCCCACCACACTCGCCGCCCTCGGCCTGCCCGATGCCGACCCGGAAACCCTGTCCGCCATCGCTACTTGCGCCACCGCCGCAGGTGAAACCATCCAACAACGAACCCCCTTCGTCGTCGATGCCACGATGGTCCTGGATGCGCTGCGCACCGCGGATGCCCCGGGGGCGAACTGAACCGAGTCCCGCCGCGGTCCGCAACTGCTCTGACAGTCGATGCAAGGGCGACTTCGGCACGGCGGTGACTACTCTCACATCCCGATTTCGACGACGAATCAGAGGCGTCGTCGGCGTAGCGTCACTCGCCGGTCAGCGCACCGCCGATGCTTTCGGCGGGGTCGAGCACGCCCAATCGGTGAAATCTTGACACCGAACCCACACCTCCCCGCAAGCATATCGTCACCGTACGTCGGGAATCCCGTTGGTACGCCTTCGCTATCCTGGCGTTGGAAACCGAAAGCCAATGGCGGGCAAACCGCCGGGGAGGACGCTCGGTCCGGTGCCCATCAGCAGAGTCGCGGAGCACCCGCGACCGAATCATGTGTTGTTCCATTTCAGCGACACCCATCTGGTCGCCGGTGACGGCGAACTCTATGGCGCTGTCGACGCGGAACGCCGGCTACGTCAGCTGCTCGACCAGGCCGCGGCCAGCAAAATCCGGCCGACCGCGATCGTGTTCACCGGTGACCTCACCGACAAGGGTGAGCCCGCCGCCTACGACAAATTGCGCGCGCTGGTGGAGCCGTTCGCGCGCCGCCTGCACACACCCATCGTCTGGGTGACCGGCAACCACGACGATCGAGGCGCGCTGCGCCGCCGGTTGCTCGGTGAGCGCGGATCGACCGCGCCACTGGACCGGGTGCACATGATCGACGGCCTGCGCATCATCGCCCTGGACACCTCGGTGCCCGGCCACCACTACGGCGAGATCACCGACGCCCAGCTGGATTGGCTGCGGTCGGTGTTGGCCGAGCCCGCCCCGTTCGGCACCATCTTGGCGATGCATCACCCGCCGGTCCCGTGCGTGGTCGATCTTGCGGTCACCGTGGAGTTGCGCGATCAGCGCAGGCTCGCTGACGTGCTGGATGGCAGCGACGTTCGCGCCATCCTGGCCGGGCACCTGCACTTCTCCACGAGCGCGACCTTCGCGGGCATCCCGGTGTCGGTGGCCTCGGCGACCTGCTACAGCCAGGATCTCGGCGTCGCCGAGGGCGGGTTGCGCGGCAGGGACGGCGCGCAGGCCTTCAACTACGTGCACATCTACCCCGACACGGTGGTCCACTCGGTGGTCCCGATCGATCGCGGATCGACCGTCGGCACGCCGTCTACGCCCGAGGAGGCCGCGCGCACGCTGGCCGACGAGGGCATCGTGATCCCGCCCGCCGCCCGCATCCCGCGGGTTATGCGGCGCCGGGCGCAGACTCCGGAATCTGACGACGAGGCAGTGCACTGACCCGCTCCCACGGCGCCCGGTCGGGGAAGTAGCCGACCAGGAATTTCGAGACCGCGCACACCCGTTCGGCCTCGGTGATCTCGGGAAAGCTCCCGTCGTTGAGGCAGAAGAAGTCGACGTCGCGGCGCGCGGCGAGCCCGTCGAGCAGCGCGAGTCCGGTCCGGCTCGTGGTATCGACGTATCGCATCCGGGCCGACTCCTGCGGCACGGCGCGGCCGGAGAGCAGGGCGTAGTAGTGATACAGCGAATTGGTCACCGAAATGTCGGTGGCCGAACGGAATCGGCTGGTGCGGGTGCGCGCGAAGTCGTCGGCGAACTCGGCCTCCATCTCTAATAATACGCTGCGGCGCAACGGAACCGGCGTGTGCTCGAGATGCCGGGTGATGACATGACCGAACTGCGTGGCGAGCAGCTCCCGGTTCACCCGTGCCGCATTCTCGAAACCGCTGCGGCGCTCGTTGTTTCGGCCCGGCCCGATCCTGGTGCCGGCCTCGATGAACCGGCTCACCCCGGCCGGGGTGAAGAACATCGACGGACGCACCGGGCGGGCGAAGAACATGTCGTCGTTGGAGTACAGGAAGTGCTCGCTGAGCCCCTCGATGTGCTGCAACTGGCACTCCACCGCATGCGAATTGAAGGTCGGCAGTCCGCTGGTGTCGCTGAAATGCTCGACCGCCCGCACCACCGTGACCTTCGGGTGTGCGCTCAGCCATTCCGGCACCGCGGAATCGGTGGCGATGAAGATGCGGCGGATCCACGGCGCGTTCTTATATACCGACCGCAGTGCGTATTTCAGCTCGTCGATCTGCCGGATCCGCGCGTCGGCGTCGTCACCCTCGCCGACCACGACCTGCGCGAGCATTCCCGCGCGGCGGGCACGGAACTCCGGATCGGACCCGTCCACCCAGGAGTACACAATGTCGATGTCGAAGCTGACATCGGTCGGCTGCGGCGCGAACATATCCGTCAGCGTCGGCCAGCTGCGCTCGAACAGCCGCACCGCGGTCTGCTCGACATCGGCGAGGTCGAAAACCATGCGCGTCAAGGCATTCGGCCGCGGGCATTCGACGGTGTCGCCGTGGTACTGCCACAGTTCGAGGTCCACGTGATGCGCCGGGTCGGCGTCGCGGCCGAGCCGTAATACGTTGTGCTGCACGTCCGTACACGCGAAACCCGCGGCGATCGCGGTCGCCGTCACGCGCTGCACCATCGTTCGGTGCGCCGCGTCGGCGGCGAGTACGAGCCGATGCCCGCAGTCACGCACCAGCAGGAACGGCACCTCCGCCGCCGCCAGTTCCGCCCGCAGATATCCGAGGTCGTCGATGAGCGCCGTCGACACCAGCAGATTCCCGGCCGTCGGCCGGATCACCATCTCCACAGCCCCCTGATACTCCATATCCACCATTTCCGTCTCCACATCTCTGTCCGCAGATCGATAGGTCCACATCCGCTGCGCGCCGGGACTTCAGGTATGCCGCATCGGGCCGGGCGACTCACCCGAGCGGAGTCCTGCCGACGTGGTTACGTCGACCGGGACACCGCGTCCGACGCGGCCGCAGTCAGAAATTGGGGACGGTGCCGTAGCGAAGCAACGTATTGACGGGCCGATATCCAGACGATCGGTAAACCATTCGTTCTCACCTCACTTACAGCGGGACGCCATCGCGTCGCGGGGGAGTGCTGTGGCGTGCGCTCGGTGTGTCGACCGAGCGTGAACGGGACGCAGCACGCTTGGCCGGACAATCATCGGCCGGCGAAGAAACAGGAAGAAGCCCAGATGAACAGGGCGTTGCTAGAAAATGATGCATCGGCGACGACGTGCCGTCAATCCGGACGCACTGCCTGTCCATGCCATTACGCCGCCTCTGGCAGGTAAACGGCCAGTTTTTCAGTGAGGATAGCCTCACCATATTATCTCGAGAGGGGCGATACCGGTGTGCGTCGTCATTCTGTTCGGATCTGAGATGGCACGGCGGAGGCTGCCGCCGACAGCATCGCGGACGTGCTCGCCGCCAACCACGACGCTTCGGTGTACGACATGTTCGACTTCGATCGAGGATCTCGATGTGCGCGACTTCCGAGACAGTGGCTCCGCCTGTTGACGGACTCCCATCTTGCTGCGCCTGATCTTCAGCTGAGAGCAGTTCGGACAAAGGTCGCAGCGCCAGCGGACGAGTGGCACAGCACCTTAGACTGCTATCAGCGCGGCAAAACCCGTCGCGCGTATTGATTCATGAGGTGACGAAGATGGCAGCCGGAGCGAGCCCTGCGCAACGTCAAGACCACTCGACCGACGATCATCCCGTACTGAATGTGCTACCGGAATGGCCCCAGGAAACCATCGCGGTATTGGTCACGACCGATCCCGCGCCGCACGCGATTCCGGTGTCCTGGCCCGTTCGCGCCGGTGACCGGCGCATCATGATCAGCCTCAAGTTCGATCGTGGTTCGCTCGCTCGGCTGCGCGAGCGGCCCGATGTGGCACTGCTGATCCTCGGTGGCGGCAATGTCGCGCTGTGTGCCCGCGGCACCGCGCGGGTAATCGCGGAAAAGATGCCCGACGCGCTCGAGTATGTCGCCGTCCGAATCGATGTCGAGGTGATCGACGATCATCGACAGTCGGCGTTCGCGGTGGCCGACGGCATCCAGCGGACCGTGCTCGACCCGAGTGAGCTGGAGGCGCTGCGTGGGCGCGTGACAACGCTGCGCACATGGGCCGAGGACCAGAACTGAACCGGAGCACCAGCTCCGGCACAGAGTAATAATCGTGGAGAAAGGCGGCGCGAACGCGCCGAGCGGAAGGGAATCATGAGCGTCACATTGGCCAAAGGCGGAAATGTTTCGCTGTCGAAGCAGGCACCGAACCTCACCAGGGTAGCGGTGGGACTCGGCTGGGACGTACGCACCACCACCGGGGCCGACTACGACCTCGATGCGAGCGCGCTCGCCACCGGACCGAGCCTGAAGGTGCTGTCAGACCAGCATTTCGTGTTCTACAACAACTTGCGTTCGCCCGAGGGCACCATAGAACACACCGGTGACAACCTCACCGGCGAGGGCGAGGGTGATGACGAGACGATCAATGTCGACCTGGCCGCGACGCCGCCGACGATCACCAACATCTTCTTTCCCGTATCGATCCATGACGCCGATGCACGCGGCCAGTCCTTCGGGCAGATCCGCAATGCGTTCATCCGGGTCATCGACCAGACCACCGGCGCCGAACTGGCTCGATACGACCTCACCGAGGATGCCTCGACCGAGACCGCGATGGTGTTCGGGGAGCTGTATCGGCATGGCAATGAGTGGAAGTTCCGCGCCGTCGGTCAGGGCTACGCCTCCGGGCTGGCCGGGATCGCGCGCGACTACGGCGTCAATATCTGACGTGATGTGCGACGACGGCCGGGCACAGCGCCTTCGCTGACCTGGCCGTTCTCGTGCGCTAACCGGGGCTGGCGAGCCTCTTGGGCAGCAGGTGCGGATGTGCGCGCGCCTTCGTGTCGAGCAGGGCGAAGTACCGGCGCAGCATGAGCACGGCGGTGGCGGCCAGGCCGGCGGTCAGTCCCCACCAGACGCCTGCGGCGCCGAGCCCGAGGGGGAAGGCGAGCAGCAGCGCGGTGGGCAGACCCACCAGCCAGTAGCCGACCAGCGAGAGCCGGAAGCCCGCGTTGGTTTCATTCAGCCCGCGCAGTAGGCCGGTGCCGATGTTCTGTGCGGCGTCGCAGAATTGGAGCACGATGCCGATCAGCAGCAGATCGCGGGCCAGTTCGATGGTTGCGGTGTCGCCGGGTTCGAGGAACGGCCGCAACACCACGGTCGGGGCCACGATGTAGACCAGCCCGGTGATCGCGGCGACCACTGCCGCGTGCCGCAGTGCCAGCCAGGCCAGCGCGCGGGCGTGACTGTACTCATCGCGCGCGACGGCATGGCTGACCAGGATCGAGGCGCCGTGCGACAGGCCGATCGCGACTTGGAAGACGATGTAGATGATCTGGTAGACGACATTGTGCGCGGCCAGCGCTGCCGGGCCGATGCTGCCCATCACCAGGGCGAGCACCGAGAACATGCCAGCTTCCGAACCGTAGGTGAGGGCGATCGGCATGCCGAGCTTCAGCTCGGAGCCGATGGTCGCCCGGTGTACCGGCCACGGCCGAACCGCCAGCGTGGCACCGAGTTCGGCGTCGTGGTGCACCATCGCCCAGAAAACGCCGAAGGTGATCAGGAAAACCAGCGAGGTCGCGATGCCGATACCGGTGAGGCCGAGTGCGGGCAGTCCGGCCCAGCCGTGGATGAAGGCAAGCGCCAGCACGAGATTCAGCGCCACCGAGCCGAGCGTCACCAGCAGTAGCGCCTGCGGGCGTTGCATCCCGACGGTGTACTGGCGCAGCACCTGGAACCACAGGCAGGGCAACAGCCCTGGCGCCAGCGCGACCATCAGCGGCCGTGCGTCGGCGAGCACCCCGGGATCCTGCCCCAGCCAGCGCATCGCCCAGCCGAGCCCGATCAGCAATGCGCCACCGAGGATTCCGGCGATCGTCGCGATCAGGAAGCTCGACCGCACTACCGCGCGGACTTCATCGTCCGCGGATTCGCCGCGCTTGCCCGCCGAACTCACCGCACTCGCGATCTGATTACCGGTCGCGGTGATCAGCCCGACGCACATGGTGCGGATCTGGTTGAACAACACGATCGCGAGACCACCCGCGGCGACCTCGCGCACGCCGAGCGTGCCCATCAGCACGATATTGGTGGTGGACACCGCGATCTGCGCCAACTGCGTCAACGCGATCGGCGTGGCAAGCACGGTCAGCCATCGACTGTCGGCCAGGGGCATATCGCTCATCGCGCCTCCAGGAGCTGATCACTTCGGGCGGCGGCAGCGTAGCGGTCCAGCATCGCAAGCACGTCGCGTTCGGTGGCGGCGTCGAGCAGGTCGCGGTCGTTCATCCAGTCGTCGTCGAAGACGGTGTCCAGGTACTTCTCGCCGCCATCGCAGACGATGGTGACCACGGTCGAACCAGGTGGGAATTCCTCGAGCCGGGTCAGTGCAGCGTGCACGGAGCCGCCCGCCGAGCCGCCGATCATCAGCCCCAGCTTGGCGGCGATGGCGCGGGTGGTGGCGAAGGCCGCCGCGTCGGAGACCTTCACGCCCTCGTCGAGCAGCGAATAGTCGACGGCAGTGCCGATGGTCGCACCCGGCGGGGTGCCCGTGCCCGATTGCCAGTAGGGGCCGCCGAGTCCACCGAAGGCGATCGAGCCGACCGGTTCCACCCCGATGACCCGCGGCGTGCAGCCGAGTTGACGTAGCCGGGTCGCGGTGCCGAACAGCGAACCGCCGGTACCCACCGCGGACAGCAGGATGTCGACCCGCTCCACGTCCTCGAGCAATTCCTCGGCCACCGCGTAATAGCCGACCGCATTGGCATCGTTATTATGCTGTTCGGTGAAATACGCGTCCGACAACCCCGCGGCCAGCGACTCCGCGAGGTCCTCTCGTGCCGAGGTGGCCAGGTTGTCGTCGCCCTCGTCGGCGACGAATACCAATTCCGCTCCCATTGCCCGCATCGCGCGCAGCTTGTCCTTACATGCGTGATGATCGACCACGGCACTGAAGCGGTACCCACGTTCGGCAGCAACTACCGCAAGGCCGAGCCCGGTGTTCCCGGATGTGGATTCGATGATATGCCCGCCACCGGCCAGCAACCCCCGCCGCTCCGCATCGAGCACCATCGCGCGCGCCATCCTGATCTTCGCCGCACCCGTCGGGTTGAACTGCTCGAGCTTGAGCAGCAGCCGGGTGCCGGTCGCGGTGGTCGCGAGTTCGAACAGCGGGGTGCGACCGATCAGATCCGTCACGCGCGTGACGAGCGGCATGGATGTCTCCTCGTTCGGGTCTAGTCGGAAGGGAGCCGGTTATCCGGCGTCGAGCGTCCAGCGCAACCGTTCGCCTGGTGCGTCGTGCAGCACGACTTTCGGCGGGATCGGCAGTTCGTGAAAGGCCGACTCGTTCGAATCCATTTGATAGCCAGCGGTATTCGGGTAGATCAAGAGATCGCCCACCTCGGCGGGCCGAGGGAGTGGCACGCGCCGCCAGCTGAGCATGTCGGATTCCAGACAGGTAGCGGCGCCTACGCAGGTCGGTGTGAGTTCTCGGTCTTGGCGCGGTGGCCACAGGATCGGGTCGGGGAGGTATTCGCTGTCGAACCACTGCTCGGACAGGCTCAGGCTGCTGCCGTCGACGGTGAGCAGGCGGTAGGGCTGTCCGTGTGCGTGCCGGGTTTTGCTGCCCCGCACGCGGAAGACAGTGGATCCGGCGCGGTCGAGCAGCGCGCGGCCGGGTTCGATCGCCAGACGAATAGCGTTGTCGCGCAACCGCTGTGCCAATCCGCGGTGCTGCAGGATGGCGGTCAGCATGGCTGGGCCCGGAGCGGGGAAGTGGTAGGGGTAGTACGAATCGAAGGATTTGCTCGCGTGGAACCACTGGCTGTTCGTGTCATCGGTGAACGCGGCCCAGGCGTCCGCCGTGACATAGTCGACGCCGAACCCGCCACCAATCGAGATGGTTGTTGCCGGGTGACCGAGCGTCCGCGCGTCCTGGCACCGCGCGATCAGTTCGTCTGCCTGCTCGGCTCGCGTGACGGCGTCGTAGCCCGAGAGGTGGAAGCTGAAGCCCTCCAACCGAATCGACTCGTGCCCGACCGTGCCGGAGGAGCCGATGACCGGCATCGCCCGGTCCAGTTCCCCGCCGGTCATCCCGAATCGACTGGTCGATGCGGCGGGCAGCACCCGAAGCAGTACCCGGGCCGGTGCGGATGGGCTCGCGAGCGCGGCCAGCCGGTCGAGTTCATCGAGGCCGTCCATGGCGATCAGTGCGCCGTGCCGAATCGCAAGCCACAGCAGGTCATCGGACTTGGCCGGGCCGGTGACCATCAGCTCGCCGCCCCGAACACCCTGTGCCAGCGCGGCAATCAGCTCGGCGGTGCTGGAAACATCCACGCCTGCACCGGCTTCCGCACACGCCCGCGCGACGCACGCGGCTTTGTTCGCCTTCTTGCCGTAGAAGGTGACACCGTCCACACCGGCCCGCTCGAACGCGTCACGGAAGCCACGGATATTGCGCGCGACCCGATGCGGATACATGAGGTGGAACGGGCCGCCTACCGCAAATGCGATATCGCCCAGCAGATTCGGATCGTCCATCACCCGGCACTCCGACTCGTCGATGAGCGCGGACATGGGTGCGGCGAGGATCGTCGGCTGCTTTCGGCTCGGCGTTGCCCCCGTCGGGACGTAGGCCCTCTTCTCCGGCGCCGAGTCCTTGCCGAAAGCTCCATCGCCGCCGACCGACGCGGGCGCGATCCTCGCCGCGCCCGTTGTGTCGGCCCATTGCGCCACCCCGCAGCCCGGCTCCGGCGCGCAGGCACCTGAGCGCGTGGAGTGATCAGGATCGACGGTGTCATCGAGACCCGTTGTCTCGGTGTCCAACTGGGCTGCACCCGGACCTAGTCCCACAGCGGCACCTCCGTCCCGCGGCCCTCCGCGATGGCGCGTTCGGCGAGCGCGTGCGCGACGGCGATGTCGGTGAGCACCAGGCCGCTGTTGTAGACGAAGACGCGTTCGTCGTCCGAGCGGCGGGCGACGGCACGGCGGCTGAGGATTTGCGGCAGCTCGGCGTCTACCTGGCGCAGCTTTCCGTCGGGGCCGATCATATCGGTACCGGTCAGCGCCATTTGTTCGGCGCTGGTCGCGATGACGCGGTCGGCGTTGATCAGCGTCGAGGGGGCGAGTCCGTATCCGACGAGCACCGCGACCGAACCCGGTGCGAGATCCTCGGATTCGATGGCGACCTCGGTGCCGGGGCCGGCGGTCGCCAGCACCACGTCGGCAGCACCCGCGGCCGCACGGGGATCCTCGACCGTTTCCAGCAGGGCGTGCGGGTGGTAATCGGCGAGCTGGCGGTGCACCGCCTCCAGCCCCTCCGGGTGCGTTCCGTAGAGCATCAGCTTGCGCAGCTGAGGGTTGGCGGCGAGCAAGTGCGGCAGCGCGTTTCGGCCCTGCGTGCCGGTCCCGATCAGCAGCACGCTCTCGGCGCCGCGGCGCACGGTTTCGCGGACCAGCAGCGCCGAGACCGCGGGTGTCCGCAGCGCGCCGACCCTGGCGCAGTCCATCATGGCGATCGGCGCACCGGTGCTGTCGTCGTAGAGCGTGATGGTCGTGTAATAGCGCTTGGTGCTGCGGTCGTGGCCGGGATCGAATTTGTAGGAGGTCTTCATGGCCACCACCCGGCGGCGGCCGTCACGGCCGAGCATGGCGTAGGCCACCGACCAGCCGTCCGGATTCGCGACGCTGAGCTTGCGCGGGTTGTCCGAATCTCCCGCGGCGAACGCGAGATACGCCTCTTCCACGGCGCGCACGACATCGCCCGGCGTAATGGGGACGTCGGCGAGATCGCTGCGGCTCAGTACGCGCAGCGGTGTGCGCCGGTCACGGGTGTTCAACGGGTCCTCGATCATCAGCTGTATCCCGGCCTGCCGCTCGAGTGACTGCTGCTCCGACGGTCGCGAGCGGGGCGGTGCGGTCCGATCGGAACGGGGCGACGATCCGTTGCCCATAGCCATTCTCGTCGGCCTCGGCGCCGCGGCGCCGACGTTCGGGCAGGCGGATGTTCACCCGCTTGAGCCATCGGTCGGTGCCGTCGTAGCGCGCGGTGAACGGTACCCGACCGTGCACCGCGACGTCATTGTCCACCAGCAGCATTTGGCCGGGGGTGAGCGAAGCGGTGACGCAGACTCGTTCCAGTTCCGCGGTCAGCTGCGCATAGGCGCAGCGGAAATCGGGGTCGGCGTCGTCGAGCGGGGTGTAGGCGGGGTCATATCGGAGCGTGAGATCCGCAGTGCCACCGGGTGTTTCGGTGCTCCACAGCGTCGGCAGCGGCGTCGGCGCGTACTGCTCGTGGCCGCGACCGTAGGACACGTCGGGCAGGATCGGCAGTGTCGGCGTGCCGAGCAGCCTGCGCTGCTGCGCGGTGAGATCGGTGTGGCGGACCGAGGAGACCGTGGTGCCGACGCCATCCGGATTGCGCAGGCACGCGAGCATCAGCAGGTTGGCCCGGTCCGGGTGGAAGGCATCCTCGGTGTGCGGGCTGAGCAGTGTTCTGCTGCTCGCGCCGGACTGTTCATGCTCATGGCCGGGCGACGGCACGATGTTATTGACCAGCCGTCCGCCCTGTTGGCCGTGCCAGCCGAATGGTTCGCCCGCGCTCCTGGCCAGCAGCAGCATGACGATGTCGAGCTGGAACGAGCTCGCACGTCGCGCCAGATCGCCACTCCAGCCGGCTGCGTCCCCCCAACTCGGCGGGGTCGGGCCGAATTCGGCGTCGGTCAGCGGCAGCTTGCTGACAATGGTGGCGCCCGCCGCGGTGGCGGGCGGGCGCATGGCCAGCCGCACGTCGTCAGGCAGTTCACCGATCCGGCCGTCGATCTGTTCGATGAGCGCGGGGTCGGTCAGCGTGCGGGCAATATGTTCTGCATCACTTTTACGTGAATCGAGGGAGATGCATATCTCCATCGCGAGCTCGCGCACCACGCGACCGGCGGCGGCGGATAGCTCGCGTTGTTCGATGTCCTGCGGGTGAGGCGTCTTACGTTCGGCGAGAACGCTTTTCACCAGAAGTTCCCTTCTTCGCATCTTGTCGAAAAGCAGGCGGTGACGATTCGAACTGCGAAGCTAGCGCCCCTCGGCGCCTTAAGCAAGGCTTACCTAAGCGAGTCGCAAAAGAATAGCGAAGCCGCATCGTGGGGGCTATGTGTCCCCGCGCTAGGTCGAAGCCGAATCGCGGCGTCGTTTGCTGGGTGAAACCCGGTGAGCCGCGATCATCATTAGGCTAGCCTGTCCTAGCCCTTATCGCTATGGTTCGCGATCGCGCCCGGGCAATTCGAGGAAGGCAGCACGATGGGGTGGAACCGTCGGCAACTCCTGCGATCGGGTTCGGCAGACGCAGCCACTCGTCGAGCATGCGACGTCGAGCCTCTTCCGAATCCGATCCGGCCACAAGGCGAAGCGTTTGTAAACAGCGAAGGCCCGGTCAATGGGACCGGGCCTGAACTGTCACAACAACCGGCGTGCCGTCCGCAATCGGTCACAACACCGGAGGTCCGGGCGCGGCCCGCAGCTGACGATCACGGCAGCGGGTCGCCGGGGAACACGTCGATTACGGTCTGGTAAGGCATCGGACGGGCGGTGACGTCGAGTTCTGGATCGTCGTTCATGTGCTGAATCGACGCCTGCCACTCCGGGTTTCGTCGGGCCTCGTCCAGCGCCGTGCCACTCTCCCACTCCGCAACGTTGATATAGGTCAGCGCGGCCTTCTCGCTCACCGCTCGGAGCATCCGAGCCCGGATGAACCCCTGCGCGGTCGCCATGAACCGCGCATTGTCCTTCCATCGGCTCAGGAACCGGGCCTCCTGGGTCATCGGCACCGAGAACGCGTTGATCAGAGTCACCGGCGTGTCGACGCCAGCCTTCGTGTGTTGCGCTGGTCTAGTCATACAGCCACTCTATCCGCCCTTCATATGATTGTCACTTATGATGACTAATCGACCTGATTGCTAAGCTGGCTCGGTGCTACTCGACGACCGCAGCGTGTTCCTGCTCTCCCAGATCGGACATCACATAGCGGACCAGCTCGCACACGACCTGACTCCGCTCGACCTACATCCAGCCCACTTCGGGATCCTGTCCCACCTTCGCGACGCGGACGGCCGCAGCCAACAAGAGCTGGCCGACCTGCTCAACATCCATCGCAACGCGATGGTCGGCCTCATCGATGACCTCGAGGTCCGCGGCCTGGTCCAGCGCACCCGCCACCCTGTCGACCGACGCGCGTACGCCCTCCACCTCACCGATCGGGCGCGCGCCGTCCTGCCCGCCGCCGAAGCCGTGGCCGACGCGTTGGAAGCGTCGACGTTGGAACCACTCGACGACGCCGAACGCGACCAACTCGCCACACTGCTGCACCGCATTGCCGCACACGCTGCACTACCCCCCGGTGTCCACCCCGCACTGCACCGACGCCACGGACGCCGGGGTCAACAAGCCAGCTGACGGACACCACCGGGCCGGATCTGGCGGGGGTGGGCCGAATACGGTTACTGCGCTTACATTCCCGCTACTTCTGGGGTCGCCCGGGCTCTACGGATCTCGCGCGGCGGCGCGGCCTATCGGCCGCTCGCGATGCCCACTCGAACCGAACGTGACTCCTGACGCAGATCCGGCGGAGTACTCCGCCGGATCTGGATGATGGAGTGATGCTCCTGAAGATGATCGGCGTCGTGGCGGCCGCAATGGTGGCCGTCGTGCTCGCCGGTTGCGGGGCCGATCGCAACCTGACGCCGATTCCCGAGGGCATTCCGCCCGGGCCCGGGACGCCGTTGCCTGCCATCGATCTGGACGCGCCGGGTCGCACGGCCGCGCAGTTGCGGGGCTGGGCCGATGAGCAGGCCGACCGGCTCGGTATACCAACGGTCGCTCTGGAGGCGTACGGGTACGCGGCGGCGGTCATGACGCGGTCGCGGCCCGACTGCGGCATCGCATGGACTACCCTCGCGGGGATCGCGAGCGTGGAAAGCAAACACGGCACGCACAGCGGATCCGAGGTGGACGCGGACGGCACCGTGCGCCCGCCCATCATCGGTATCCCGCTGGACGGTTCGCACGGCGTCGCGCTCGTCCGCGACACCGACGGCGGCACCCTCGATGGCGACCCGGTCTACGACAGGGCCCTCGGCCCACTGCAATTCATCCCCGAAACCTGGAAGCGCTGGGGTGTCGACGCCAACGGCGACGGCGTGATCGATCCGCAGAACATCGACGACGCCGCCCTCACCGCCGCCCGCTACCTCTGCGTCAGCGGCGGCGACCTGACCTCCGAGGGTGGCTGGCAGCGCGCACTGCTCACCTACAACCAGTCCAACGCCTACCTGCTGACGGTCCGCAATCGCGCCGCCGCCTACAGCGTCGGCCGCCACGTGTGAGGTTTTGTGCGGGGGATGGGGGCGCGCCGACCGGGGCGATGTGGCAGACCGGGTGCGGGGCGTTAGGCTCGCAGGCGCACGGCCTTCCCGTGTTACCCACCGTGCCAGCAGCCGAAGGAGTGTCGTTTCGTGGCCACAATCGAACAGGTCGGAGCGCGCGAGATCCTGGATTCTCGCGGCAACCCCACTGTCGAGGTCGAGATCGCTCTCGACGACGGTACCCTGACCCGGGCAGCGGTGCCCTCGGGTGCCTCTACCGGCGAGCATGAAGCCGTCGAACTGCGTGATGGCGGCGACCGCTACGGCGGCAAGGGCGTGCAGAAGGCCGTCGAGGGTGTGCTCGACGAAATCGCGCCCGCCGTCATCGGCTTGGACGCCGTCGAGCAGCGCACCGTCGACCAGGTGCTCCTCGACCTGGATGGCACCCCCGACAAGTCGCGCCTGGGTGCCAACGCGCTGCTCGGTGTCTCGCTCGCCGTGGCCCGCGCCGCCGCCGAATCCTCGGGGCTGGAGCTGTTCCGCTACCTCGGTGGCCCGAACGCCCACGTCCTCCCGGTGCCGATGATGAACATCCTCAACGGTGGCGCACACGCCGACAGCGGCGTGGACGTGCAGGAATTCATGGTCGCCCCGATCGGCGCCGCGACGTTCAAGGAGTCGCTGCGCTGGGGCGCGGAGGTCTACCACGCACTGAAGTCGGTGCTGAAGTCGAAGGGCCTGTCGACCGGTCTCGGTGATGAGGGCGGTTTCGCGCCCTCGGTGGCGGGCACCAAGGAGGCGCTCGACCTGATCAGCGTCGCCATCGCGAAGACCGGCCTGAAGCTGGGCATCGACGTGGCGCTTGCCCTCGATGTCGCGGCCACCGAGTTCTACACCTCGGGCAGCGGTTACAAGTTCGAGGGCAGCGTGCGCTCCGCCGCCGAGATGACCCAGTTCTACGCCGAACTGTTGACCGCCTACCCGTTGGTGTCCATCGAGGACCCGCTGTCGGAGGACGATTGGGACGGCTGGGTCGCGCTCACCGATGAGATCGGCGACAAGATCCAGATCGTCGGCGACGACCTGTTCGTCACAAACCCGGAGCGTCTGGAAGAGGGCATCGCCAAGGGCGCGGCCAACGCGCTGCTGGTAAAGGTCAACCAGATCGGCACGCTCACCGAGACTTTGGATGCCGTGGAACTCGCGCACCGCAACGGCTACAAGACGATGATGAGCCACCGGTCCGGCGAGACCGAGGACACCACCATCGCCGACCTTGCCGTCGCGGTCGGCAGCGGCCAGATCAAGACCGGCGCACCGGCGCGCAGCGAGCGGGTGGCCAAGTACAACCAGCTGCTGCGCATCGAGGACGCGCTCGGTGACTCGGCACGGTACGCCGGTGACGTGGCATTCCCGCGGTTCGCATTCGAGGGATAGTCAACAGGGGTTTGGTATGACGGAGCGACGTGCGCGTGGAACCAGTCCGGCGGGACGCGGGAACCGCCGCACGTCGCATGCCGTCAGACCCCGCCCTGCTGATACCGCGCACCGGCCCGCTGCCGCGCGCACCCCGCGCAAGCGATCGGATTCGGCGGACAAGAAGAAAGCCGGGCCACAGCAGATCGAGCCGCGTGGCGGTGCGCACGAGGACAAGCACGAGCGCACCATCCTCGGCCTGCCCACCGGCAAGGCGGTAATCCTTGCCATCGTGGTGTGTGCGCTCGCGCTCACCCTGGCCGTGCCGCTGCGCACCTACTTCACCCAACGGTCCGAGGCCGCGCAACTCGCGCAGCAGCGCACCGAGTTCGAAGCCGATCTCGCCAAGTTGCGGGATCGCCGTGCGCAGCAACAGGATCCGGCCTACGTTCGGTCCGAGGCCAGGGACCGGCTGCGACTGGTGATGCCCGGCGAGACGCCCTACATCGTGCAGGTGCCCGGCATCGAGGCGCCCGCCTCGCCGACCGCGGCCCCCAAATCGAAGGCGCCCGACCCCTGGTACACCGAACTGTGGCGCAGCGTCTCCCAACCGCAGACCCCGCCCGTCGCCCCGGAGCAAACCGCACCGCCGCCAGCGCCCCCGCCAGAAGGACCCAGGTGACCGCACCGACCGAGCGCGATCTCGAGATCATCGCGCAGCAACTGGGCCGCGAGCCGCGCGGTGTGCTCGCCGTCGCATACCGCACCCCTGATGGTCTGCCTGCCGTGGTGAAGACCGCGCCGCGGCTGCCCGACGGCACACCGTTCCCGACCCTCTACTACCTGACCGATCCGCGGCTGACCGCCGAGGCGAGCAGGCAGGAATCGGCGGGCGTGATGCGCGAGATGACCGAACGGCTGGCCGTCGACCCGGAATTGGCCGCGGCCTATCGCGCCGCACACGAGAGCTACCTCGCCGAGCGCAACGAAATCGAGTCGCTCGGCACCGATTTCACCGGCGGCGGTATGCCGGAGCGGGTGAAATGCCTGCACGTATTGATCGCGCACGCGTTGGCGAAGGGCCCCGGGGTCAATCCATTCGGCGACGAATCGGTGGCACTGGCCGCCGAACACGGCTTGCGGGGCACCGCAATTCCGGCCGACTGGGCGAATTACGAGCGGACCGAAATTCCGGCGGACGGGATCTGAAAACTATTGGTGCTGAGTGAATATCGGCCCTGAAACGAACGGAGCACAGCTATGAGTGACCGGGTAGCGGCCGTCGACTGCGGCACCAATTCGATCCGACTACTGATCGCCGACGTGCTCGATGACGGTCGACTCGCGGACGTGCACCGCGAAATGCGCATCGTCCGCCTCGGCCAGGGCGTGGACGCGACCGGCTCGCTGGCTCCGGAGGCCATCGAACGCACCAGGATCGCACTGGCCGACTATGCCGCGCTGATGCGCCAGACGGGGGTCAGCCGGGTGCGGATGGTCGCCACCTCGGCTACCCGCGACGCCGCCAACCGCGAGGACTTCTTCGCCATGGCCCGTGCCGAACTCGGCACCGTGGTGCCGGGCGCGGAGGCCGAGGTGATCACCGGTGACGAGGAGGCGCGCCTGTCGTTCACCGGCGCCGTCGGCGAACTTCCCAGCGCCGCAGGGCCTTTCGTTGTCGTCGACCTGGGCGGCGGCTCGACCGAACTCGTCGTCGGCGACAGCGAGGGCGTGTGGGCCGCCTACTCCGCCGATATCGGCTGCGTCCGGATCACCGAACGCTGCCTGCCCGGCGACCCGCCGACCGCCGAACAGATCGCCGCCGCACGGGAATTCGCCGCCGAGCGACTATCCGAGGCGTTCGCAAGGGTGCCCGTCGAAGGTGCGCGCACCTGGGTCGGCGTGGCAGGCACCATGACCACGCTCGCCGCCGTCGCCCTCGATCTGCCCGAATACGATTCGGAGAAGGTACATCTCACCTGCTTGACCCTCGATGAGGTGCGCGGGGTCTGCGATCGACTCATCACCATGAACCACGATCAGCGCGCCGCCCTCGGCCCCATGCACCCCGGCCGCGTCGACGTCATCGGCGGCGGCGCAATCATCACCGAGGTGCTCGCCGACGAATTGTCCAGTCGTGCGGGCATTTCCGAACTGATCGCCAGCGAACACGACATCCTCGACGGCATCGCGCTGTCCATCGCCTGACCGTTCGGCGCCGGACTGCCCGGCATCAATCCACCTGATCGGACGGCGCCCAGGTATTGCACGCCGAGGTGGAGTTGTTCTGGAAGCCGGCCTCGGCCCCGCGCAAGGAGACCAGGGTGGCGATTTCGCGACCAGATCGTCGAAACGCTTTGTTCCGCACCAAATCGGTAGAGCAATCAATCCGAGATACCGACGAGCCGGACTCGAAACTACGCAAAGACCTGACCGCTTGGGATCTTACGGTTTTCGGCGTCGCCGTTGTGGTCGGTGCGGGTATCTTCACCCTCACTGCGCGCACCGCGGGAACCGTTGCCGGGCCGTCGGTTTCGCTCGCCTTCGTCTTCGCCGCCATTGCGTGCGGTCTGGCCGCGTTCTGTTATGCCGAGTTCGCCTCGACCGTCCCGGTCGCCGGCAGCGCGTACACGTTCTCCTATGCCACTTTCGGTGAACTCGTCGCGTGGATCATCGGCTGGGACCTGATATTGGAGTTCGCGCTCGCGGTTTCGGTGGTGGCCAAGGGTTGGTCGCAGTATCTCGGCGAGGTAATGGGATCTCGGTCGCCGAACGTGCACCTCGGCTCTATCGACTTCGACTGGGGCGCGGTACTGCTCATCGCGGTGCTCGCCGTGCTCCTTGCGCTCGGCACCAAGGTGTCGTCGCGGGTGTCGGCGGTGGCGGTCGCCATCAAGTTGGCCGTGATCGCGCTGGTGCTGGTCGTCGGCATCACCTACATCGATTCGTCGAACCTCTCGCTTTACATCCCGCCGTCGCAGCCGGGCGCGGCAGCGGAGGGGCTGCACCAGTCGCTGTTCTCGTTCCTGACCGGCGCGGGCCACAGCACATTCGGCTGGTACGGCCTGCTCGCCGCGGCCAGCCTGGTGTTCTTCGCGTTCATCGGATTCGACGTGGTCGCTACCACCGCGGAGGAGACGAAGAACCCGCAGAAGGCCGTGCCCCGAGGCATTCTCGGCTCGCTGCTCATCGTCACCGTGCTCTACATCGCGGTCTCGCTCATCCTCACCGGAATGGTGCCCTACACCGAGCTCTCCAGCGGCAACGCCACGCTTGCAACGGCTTTCGCCATCCACGGCGTCACCTGGGCGAAGAACATCATCTCCATCGGCGCCCTCGCCGGCCTCACCACCGTCGTCATGGTGATGTTCCTCGGCCAAACCCGCGTCCTGTTCGCCATGTCCCGCGACGGCCTGATGCCGCGCCGCCTGGCCCGTACCGGCAAGCGCGGCACCCCGGTGCGCCTGACCGTCATCGTCGGCATCGTCTGTTCCGTGCTCGCGGGCTTCATCGACTTCGGCACCCTCGAAGAGATGGTCAATATTGGCACCCTCTTCGCCTTCGTCCTGGTCTCCCTCGGCGTCCTCATCCTGCGCCGCACCCGCCCCGACCTCCCGCGCGGCTTCCGCGTCCCCCTCGTCCCGCTGATCCCCATCCTCGCCGTCCTGGCCTGCCTCTGGCTGATGCTCAACCTGTCGGTAGAAACCTGATTCCGCTTCCTGATCTGGATGGCCCTCGGCCTGATCGTCTACTTCGCCTACGGCCGCCGCCACTCCGTCCTCCGCGCCACCCCCCCTGCCGAACCCCTCCCACCCGACTCGCCAGAGTAAAGCCGAGCTCCCCAACGAGTGGCATATGGTTGCGGGACACGCCGCCGAATCCCGCAACCGTGTGCCACTCATGCGCCTACGGTGGATTCCGGTACGCCAGTACGAGTCGGTACGCTGACCAGATGCCCCCATAGCCCAACTGGCAGAGGCAGCAGACTTAAAATCTGCAAAGTGTCGGTTCGAATCCGACTGGGGGCACTGTGTAGATGCACACTGTGCATGCGTGACCGGGTGATCCTTCGCCTCTTCGCTCCGGATAGGTTGGTGTGGACCCGGGCACGGACGATCGCCGCCACCGGCGCACCGGTTGCTGTAACGGGCGCACACGCGTGGCGGCACCCGCCGCTGGTTGTGACGGTCCGGAGCGAGATGTCAGCGCGGGCAGCGCCACTGCCTGGGCCTGCTCGCGCAGAGCGATCAGTTGCTCGACAGCGGCGGGCGGAGCCGGCGGTCCGCGCAACGCGGGGGTCGTCGCGGCGGCAACGGCGCCGTTCGTGGCCTATTTCGACCACGACGATCGTTGGCTGCCAACGCATCTGGCGATCCTGCTCGGACTGCTCGAAGGCGGCGCTGCGCTCGCCGCGACGGGATGCGTCCGGATCGACGAGGCAGGTAGGGAGCTGGGCCGCAGCGGCTTGACCGATCTGATCTGGCATCCCGAACTGCAGACCACCAACGCGATGTTCGAGCCGTCCCGAGTCAGCCATGCGCGAGCGCTCCTGGCCGAGGCCGGTGGTTGGACAACGGTGCATGCCCGCTACGAGGACTGGGATCTGTGGTTTCGCTCGGCGCGACACGGTGACGGCTTCGCGATCACCGCAGGCCGCACGGCGGTGCTCGCCATCAGCCCGGGCTCCCGGCGTAACGGGCTGCGTCCGCCTCAGGCGGTGGTGCTGGACCGGGTCGACAGCCGCGGCCGTCGCCGAAGCTGTCGTCCACGCCATCCCGTCGGAGGAGCACCGGACTGCCGCGCGCGGCCTATCTCGCGGAAATCTGTGACTGGACCATCTCGCCGTGGTGTTGGCGTGCGCTAGCCGAGTTCCGCGAGCTGCGGGACGGTCGGCGCCATGCCGTCGATCCAGGCGGCAGGAGATCCGGTGGTTGGGATGACAATGACGGCGTGCACGCCGAGCTTGGCGTAGTCGGCCATGTGCCGGACGAACTCGTCGCGGTTGTCCGGATTCGGCCGCGGATTGTTGGCCATGATGGTTTTGCGGATCTCGTCGTAGTCCCGGCCGACGTCGTCGCAATGCCGTCGCAGCACGTCGAGCTTGTGCTCGACGTCCTCGGGCGAGGAACCGAAGAGGTTGCATGCGTCCCCGTATTGCGCGACCAGCCGTAGCGTCTTGCGCTCCCCGCCACCGCCGATGAGGACCTTGGGCCGGTTGATCGGCTGCGGCGAGCAGAGCGTCTCGGTCAGCTGGTAGTGCTTGCCGTCGAACGGCCCATTGTTCTGCGGGTCCCACATCTGTCGGCAGATGCGCAGCGTCTCCTCCAGTCGTTCGAACCGTTCGGCGATCGGTGGGAACGGCACGCCGAGCCCGCGGTGCTCGCGTTCGAACCACGCGGCGCCGATACCAAGCACAGCCCGTCCACCAGAGAGCACATCGAGCGTTGTGACGATCTTGGCGAGCAGACCCGGATGCCGATAGGTCACGCCAGTGACGAGCAGGCCGAGGTCGATGCTGGAGGTATGCGCGGCCAGGTAGCCGAGCGTGGTGTAGCCCTCCAGCATGTTCGACTCTGCCGGAAGGCCGGTCGGCTCGATCTGGAAGTAATGGTCCATAAAGGACAGCCAGGTCGCACCGGACTCCTCCGCCGCTGCGCCCACCCTGGCCAGCTCACCGGCGATGGCAGTGGTGCCACCGTCGATGTCGAATATAGGTACGTGAAAACCGAGTTCCATGAAGATATCCCTTGTGTAGATAACCGTTGCCCAGCACGCTAGGTCCTGGAGCGCACTCCAGGTCAAGTCGAGCGGACGTCAGCCTGTCGTGGGCTGGCCGAAGTGCACGTCCTCCGGCAGGATCATCACCGCTCGAGCGTAGGGGTCGGTGATTTCGGGCAGCTGGGTCAGGGCCGCGCGTAACTCGCGCATGCGCGCGGCCGGACTCGGGCGAACTCTCGGCCTCCTCGGATCGCATGGTGCGAGCTGATCACTGATACTCGAGTGGGATCGTCACGAGCAATGACGTCCCGTCTCCGGTGTGACTCGCGATCTCCATCTGGCCGCCGAGTGCCTCGACGCGGTCGATCAGGCCGATGAGTCCCGACCCTCTGCCGGAGTCTGCCCCTCCGATTCCGTCGTCTCGAATCGAGAGACGCAGCGTCGCACCCTCGGCTTCGACGCGCGCGTTCACCCGTGACGCTCGTGCATGTTTGGCCGTGTTCGTGAGCGCCTCTGCCACAATGTAATACGCGGCCACTTCGGCAGACGCCGGCAACCGTCGGTCGACATGAAGATCGAGTTCGACCGGGACGGCGGAGCGGCGGGCGAGCGTCTTGACCGCAGGCCCGAGGCCGCCCTTCGACAGGATCGCCGGATGGATGCCCCGGGAGATCTCTTGTAGATCCTTGGACACTCCGGTCAGCCCGGAAACGATGTGAGAAATCTGCCCCCTGAGCGCGTCGAGTTCGGTTGGCACCGAAGCCTCCGCCGAGCGGAGTTCCAGCCCCAGCGAGACCAGCCGCTGTTGCGCTCCGTCATGCAGATCGCGTTCGAGGCGGCGCCGGGCGTCATCGGCAGTCGCGACGATCCGGGCTCGAGACGCGGTGAGTTCGGCGTGGGCCTCGGCATTCGCGATCGCGGTCGAGACGAGCTCCGCGAAGTCCGCGACGCGTGCCTCGGTGTCGGGTGGCAGGGGCTCGGGTCGTAACGAGCCGACGATGGCCGCACCCCACACGCGGCCGCGTACCACGATCGGCGCTCCGGCTGCCGCACGGAGCCCGGACTCACGGATTTGCGCGGCAGCCGAACCGGAAGCGTTCTCGTAGCTGTCCATCCGGGCGGGGCGTCCGGTGTCTGACACCATCGCCGGGACGCTCTGACCCTCGAGGGAAAACCGAGCGCCGACCGGCATCTTCGTCAACCCGGGCTCGTCGCAGGCTGCGACGAGGATGCCTGTGCCGTCGGGCTGGTAGCGCCACAAGGAGGCGTATTGCACACCCAGACAACGGGCCAATTCCTCGGCCACCGCCGGGAACACCTCGGAGGAGGTGACCCCGCGCGCGACCAGCGTCGCAACCCGTCGCAGCGCAGCCTGTTGCACGGCGAGCACCCCGAGTTGGTCACGGCTTTTCTCGATTATCCGCTGCGCCTCCCACAGCCGGTCCTCCTCGCGCCGTTGGTCGGTCACGTCGCGGGCAGCCCCGTAGAGCAAACCTTGATAGGGTACAACGTTGTACTGGAGCCGGCGCTCGGCGCCGTCGTTGCAGGCGAAGCGGCTTTCGAACTGAAAGGGCTCCAGGCCGCGGGACACCTCGTCGAGCACGTCGCGCGCGCGACTGCGATCCGCCGGACGGACGAAGTCGAGAAACGGCCGCGACATCAACTCTTTGCTCGAATACCCGAGTGTCCGCTCGAAGGCGCGGTTGACCCGCTTGAAGTACAGGGGTCCAGCGATGAAGAGCAGGTCAGACGAGAGATCGAAGAGCTGCTCCAGCTCCATGCGGCTCGTCACCAGCGCATGGGTGATGGCTTCGCGGTCGCGCGCAGCGGCAAGCAGGGTTTCCAGCGTCGGCACCACCCGCTCCCGCAGGCGCTGCTTCATCGGCGTCGGCAGATCGGCGGGGACCAGCAGCGTTCCGAGGTGGACGGCATTGTCGCGCAACGCGATCGCGCAGCGGCGCTGATCAGCGGGGACCACATCGAGTTCGAGTTCCGCAAACGGCAGCCCGAGCGCCTGAGCCAGGCGGTGTGCGGCCACGTCCAGCGCAGAGCGCAGATCATCGGTGCGCAACATCAGGCCGGCCAACTCGGCGGCCAGGTCCGCCTCCTGATGGCGTTGATCTGCATCAACGGCCCGTGTCCTCGCGAGGCCTGTGAGGGCGTGGGCCGACAGCGCAACCACAAGGAAGATTGCGATCACCACCCAGACCTGCACCTGGATCAGTAGGGAGCTCACGGCGGGCCAGTTTCGGAAACAGACGAAGGCGAGGGCACTGGCCACCGCCGTCGTCACCGTCAACCCAAGCCCCCAGCCGGTCGCCACGACCAGGACGCTGAGCAGGTAGACTACGCCAAAGGCGCCATCGGGAGCGATCCGCGTGAGCAGGTACACCACCAGGGTCTCCGCCACGATGAGACCGGCGGCGACCGCGATTCCCAGTGGGAGGGGCGGAGCCACACCGTCGGGGTGCCTCACAGTCCGGTTCCGACGATCTGACCGATGCCGTAGGTCACGATCATCGCGAGCGCTCCGCCGAGCGCCATCGAGACCGCGCCCGCCACAAGCCCAGCGAATCCGGCGGTAAAGATGGTCGCCGCGTCCGTCGTGGCCGCGGCGACGCCCACAATCAGCCCTGCCGTGGACACGATTCCGTCGTTGGCCCCAAGAACCCCGGCATGTAACCAGTTCAGATGGTCGGCGAGGTTGGCGCCATGTGGCTCGGTCGCGACATGCCATGCCTCGCTTCGGACTTCAGTGTCGTCGTATCGCATTATGTCCCGCTGACGGTCAGGCGCTCGGCGACCCGTCCCATGCTGCCCGTCATCACACGCTGTCCGGGGTCGGGCCGGCCACCGGCGTGGCGGAGGCCATGATCGTGTCTATCTCGGCGAGGTCGGCGTCGCTGAGGAAGACCTCCGCAGCACCGAGACTGTCTTCGACATGATTCGCGTGCCGGGCACCGATGATGGCGACATGCACGGCAGGGTTTGCCAGCGTCCATGCGATAGCCAACTGGCTGACGGTAATGCCACGGTCGGCAGCGAGCTTCTCCAAGGTGCGCACCGTCGCCAGGTTGCGGCGATAGCTCCCGCCGCTGAAAACTGCGCTGCCGCTGCGCCAGTCATCGCCCGGGAACGTCGTTTCCGGGGTCAGCGTGCCGGTCAGCAAGCCGTGTGCCAACGGTCCGTAGACCAGCACACCGATGTCCTGTGTGAGGCAATACGGCAGCAGCTCCCCTTCGATCTCACGGCGGAATAGGTGGTATGGGGGCTGGACCGTCTCGACCGGCAGTGTCGCGGCGAACTCCGTCATCTGCGCGACGTCGTAGTTGGACACGCCGACGTGGCCGATCTTGCCTTCGGCGATCAGGTCGAGCAGTGTGCCCGCTGTCTCGGCGGCCGGTACGGCCGGGTCGGGCCAGTGCACTTGGTACAGGTCGATGTGGTCGATGCCGAGGGCGGTCAGGCTGGCGTCCACGCCCCGGCGCAGCCACTCGGGGCTGCCGTCACGGACGAGGCCGAAAGCGGTCCTGCGTAACCCGCCTTTGGTGGCGATTACGAGTTGGCTGCGGTCGCGGGTGAGTTCGTCACGCAGGGCCTTGCCGAGCATCCGCTCGGACGCACCGAACCCGTACGCCTGCGCGGTGTCGAAGAAATTGACGCCCAACTCGCGGGCGCGGCGGATCGCGGTGATGGCCGCGTCCTCGTCGAACCGACCCCAGTCTCCTCCGAGCTGCCACGTGCCGAATGCGATGCGGGAGACTCGAAGTCCACTTCTCCCCAATGTCGTTGTCTTCACGTCGCTCTCCCAATGTCGATACGAACCATCGCTGCCAGAATTCCGCTTCGATGAGCCCGTGTCGCCACCGCTGACGCCCATCGGTGCTGGCGGTCAGCTGGAATCTGTGCCTACCTGCCAGCTGCCATTGCGCCGGTCTGGCCGCTCGACCGCGAAGTTCCTGCTAGCGGGGATGCGCGCCGGCGGTGCGCTCGGAGAAACTGAGGTCATGGTGCCCCTGGTCGAGCTGTTGCGCTGCTTCATCGTTGATGACAGCGCCTACTTTCGCGACGCTGCGCGCGACCTGCTCGAGCGTGAGGGGATCACCGTTATCGGCGCGGCCTCGACCAGCGCTGAGGCGATCCGGGGTGTCGAGGAGCTGCGGCCGGACGTGACGTTGGTCGACGTTGATCTCGGTGCGGAGGACGGGTTCGAACTCGCCGAGTACCTGCACCGGAATGGGTGGCCTGCGCCGTCATCGGTGATAATGACCTCTGCCCACGCCGAGCAAGACTTCGCCGACATGATTGCCGCGAGCCCAGCGGTGGGCTTCTTGCCCAAGTTCGCGCTGTCGTCGGGCGCGATCCGTGACCTCCTCGCCGCCCGGGTCGTCGGCGATCCCGACGATCCGGTCAGCGAGCCTCGAGGTAGGTGATCACCGCGAGGACCCGGCGGTGATCGTCACCGGTCTCGGGCAGGTTCAGCTTGGTCAGAATGCTGCGCACGTGCTTCTCGACGGTGCCCTCGGTGACCCACAGCCGACGGGCGAGACCGGCGTTGGAGCGTCCCTCCGCCATTAGCGCCAGCACCTCCCGCTCCCGTGTGCTGAGCACACCGAGCGGATCGTCGCGCCGGCGGGCCGACACCAACTCCTGCACCAGAGCGGGGTCGACGACCGACGCTCCCTTGGCGATTCGCTGGAGGGTGTCGATGAAATCTTCCACGTCGGTGACCCGGCTCTTGAGGAGGTAGCCGATCCGCCGGCCGCTGGCCAGCAGCTCCATCGCGTCCTCGACGTCGGCGTGCGCCGACAGGACCAGGATGCCGGTCTCGGGGTGCTCGCCGCGGATTACCCGGGCCGCGTCGAGCCCTTCGGTGGTGTGGGTCGGCGGCATCCGAATGTCGGTCACCACCAGGTCCGGGGCTTTGTCCCGGACCAGCGCCAGGAGTTGTGCGGCATTTCCGGCCTGCCCCACGACGTCGAACCCCGAGCGGGCGAGCAGGCTCGCCACACCCTCGCGGAGCAGGACGTCGTCTTCGGCCAGGATCACCCGCAAGCGAGTCGTCACCGGGCTCTCGTCCTCCATCCGGGCGGTCTTGTGCTGGTCGCGGGCATGATCAACACCGTTGTCCGTGGGCACGGCCATGTCGTCGACGGTCAGGCCGTGGCGGCGTTGGGCCTGTCTCAACTCCTCCCCGAGTTCGGCCGCGGTCGCGGGCCGATCCCGGGGATCGCCTGCCATAGCATGGTCGATGGCGGAGTAGACGTCACTGGGAATGTGTCTGCCCTCCAGGTCGGGAATCGTGGTGCTGGTGGTCCGCAGGAACTGAGTGACCACCTGCTCCCCGCTGCGGCGTTCGACGGCCACGTGGCCGGTGAGGACGCAGAAAAGGGTGGCGCCGAGACTGTAGAGATCCGATGCCGGAGTCGGGGTCTGGCCGTGGAGTACCTCGGGTGCGGTGAACGCGGGTGATCCCGTGATGAGACCCGTGGTGGTCTCGAAGCCACCTGCGATTCGTGCGATGCCGAAGTCGGTCAGCTGGGGCTCGCCGTATTCGGTGAGCAGGATGTTCGCGGGTTTTATGTCGCGATGGAGGGTGGCGAGCCGGTGTGCTGTCGCGAGAGCACCGGAAATCTTGACCCCGATGTGCAGCGTGTCCTGCCAACTCTGGGGGCCGGCATTGAGGATCAGCGCGCCCAGGGAATCCCTCGGGAGATACTGCATCACGATGTAGGGCAAACCCGACTCGGTGGTACCGACCTGAAAAATGTTGACGATATTCGGATGTCCGGACAGTTTGCCCATTGCGCGCTGTTCGCGGAGGAATCGTTCGAGGTTGTCCGGGTCGAGGCCGGAGGTGAGCACCTTGATCGCCACAATGCGGTCCAATGAGTGCTGACGGCAACGGTAGACCACTCCGAAGCCACCATGTCCGACTTCGTGAGCATCATCGAACCCCGCCGCGGCCAGCTCTGCCGCGATCGCCAGGGTCGGATCAGGCCGCGTTGGCTGTGGTTCGAATTCGGCCATCGTCGACCTCGACGTTCTCCGTCCGCAATCGAGCACCCATCCCATCACCTCCGGATCACTCCGAGCATACCGTCATCAGCTGCGCACATAAGAGCGGCTGATGACACGGCATCAGGGTGAACGCGTCGCCGACCTCCGCCCTCGGCGCTGCGCTGCAATGCTCGGGTCCCTGTCGGGGAAGCGACCGCCGATCGTACGGGCCGGAGTTGCAGCTAGCAGGTACACGCACAGTAGGGGTAGCGGTGCACCCTATTGGAGGCCAGCATCGAAGACAAAGGCATGCGACGAGACGATTCTGTAAGTCCCACAAGACAATTCGAGGAGTCTCGACATGGTCATATCCCAAGAAACCATCGAAGTCCCCACCCGCGCATCAGCAGACACCGCATCAGCAGACACCAGCGAGGTGACCACGGCCCGTCGTATCCGCGCGACGTACGTCGTCGAGGCGATCGGGACATTCTTTCTAGTGTTCACCGTCGGGGCTGCCGCAGGCAGTGGCAGCCCGCTCGCTCCCCTGGCGATCGGCGGGATCCTGATGGTGATGATCTACGCCGGCGGGCACATCTCCGGTGGACACTACAACCCGGCGGTCACCTTGGCCGTGCTGGTGCGGCACCGGATCGGCATGCGGGATGCCGCCGGATACTGGATCGCCCAGTTCGTGGGCGGGCTCCTCGCCGCGGTGGTCATGCGCGAGGTCGTCGATCCGCCGCAGGTCGCGACCACGGCGACCATGACGCTGACCGGTCACATCCTGGTGGCTGCGTTCGTGGTGGAGCTGTTGTTCACCTTCGCCCTGTGCTTTGTGGTGCTCAACGTCGCCACCAGCAAGAGCCACCCGGACAACTCGTTCTACGGGCTGGCCATCGGATTCACCGTGGTGGCAGGGGCATTCGCGGTCGGCGGGATCTCCGGTGGCGCGTTCAACCCGGCGGTCACGTTCGGCGCTGCCGTGATGGGGATGTTCGCCTGGTCGACGCTGTGGGTGTACCTGTTGGCCCAACTCATCGCCGCCGCCGCCGCCGGTGCCGTCTTCCTTGCGCTCAACCCTGACGACAAATGATCACGCCGCTGGACGGCTCACCCAGGCTCCGAGCTTCCGGCTTCACCAGCCGGCGGCCAAGACGCACCGTTCCATCCATCGACCGAGAGATACGACAATGACCAGCACACACCGCGCACCGACGACGACGGATGCCGGTATCCCCGTGGAGAGCGACGAGCACTCGCTCACCGTCGGCCCTGACGGTCCGATCCTGCTGCACGATCACTATCTGATCGAGCAGATGGCGCAGTTCAACCGCGAACGGGTGCCCGAGCGCCAGCCGCACGCCAAGGGCAGCGGCGCCTTCGGCCGATTCGAGGTCACCCACGACGTCAGCGCCTACACCAAGGCGGCGGTGTTCCAGCCCGGCACCACGACCCGCTTGGTGATCAGGTTCTCCACTGTGGCCGGCGAGCACGGCAGCCCCGACACCTGGCGTGACCCGCGCGGCTTCGCGGTGAAGTTCTACACCACCGAGGGCAACTACGACATGGTCGGTAACAACACCCCGGTGTTCTTCCTGCGTGACCCGATGAAGTTCCAGCACTTCATCCGGTCACAGAAACGTCGTGCCGACAACAATCTGCGTGACCACGACATGCAGTGGGACTTCTGGACGCTGTCGCCGGAGTCGGCGCATCAGGTCACCTGGCTGATGGGCGACCGCGGCATCCCGCGCACCTGGCGGCACATGAACGGTTACTCCAGCCACACCTACATGTGGATCAACGCGGCGGGCGAAAGATTCTGGGTCAAATACCACTTCATCAGCGATCAGGGCGTCGAATGCCTCACGCAGGAAGAGGCCGACCGGCTGGCGTCGACCGACACCGATTACCACACCCGCGATCTCTGGGAAGCGATCGAGCGCGGCGAATATCCGAGCTGGACGCTGAAGATGCAGATCATGCCGTTCGAGCAGGCCAAGAACTACCGGTTCAATCCGTTCGACCTGACCAAAGTGTGGCCGCACGCCGACTACCCGCTCATCGAGGTCGGTCGGATGACCCTGAACAGCAACCCGACCGACTACCACTCCGAGATCGAGCAGCTGGCCGTCGAGCCCAGCAACCTTGTGCCGGGCATCGGGGCGAGCCCGGACAAGATGCTGCTGGGCCGGATGTTCGCGTACCCGGATGCCCACCGCGCCCGGATCGGCGCGAACTACAACCAACTGCCCGTGAACGCACCCGAGTCGCCCGTCCACAGTTACAGCAAGGATGGCGCGATGCGTTACCACACCGTCTCAGATCCGGTGTACGCGCCGAATTCCAAGGGCGGGCCCCGCGCGGACACCCACCGTTACGGCGAACCCGCAGGTTGGCATACCGACGGGGAAATGGTGCGTACCGCCCACACCCTGCGAGCCGAGGACGACGACTGGGGACAGGCCGGCATCCTCGTCCGCGACGTGTTCGACGACGCCGAACGCGAACGGTTGGTCGATAATGTTGTCGGCCACCTCCTCAACGGAGTGACCGAGCCAGTCCTGCAACGCGCCTTCGAGTACTGGCGCAATGTCGATAAGGACCTGGGCGACCGAATCGAGGAGGGCGTCCGCAGTGCTTGACCCGTTACTCAGATGATTCTCCAGAGTGCATACAGCTCAGGAAGATTGATCACGCAGGTTCGGAGCATATGCCGGCGGTGTGGGCCGTTCGAATCTCCTGCAATTCCAGTGACACCGAGGCGGCTGAGGTGGCCGCTCGAGATACGCGGACTCCCTCCATTGCGGTCGACGATCAGCGCTGGCAGGCTGATTGTTTGTGGACCACGCACCGGATTTGCCGGCTGCAGGCGATTCGCTCGGTCGACAGCTGGATGGCCGAGGCCATCTTCGGATACTGGCGTCGAGCATCCTCGAGCGGCTGGACGAGCACGTCGACTCGTTGGTCGCCCGGCTGCGTGATCAGATGCCCGAATATGCAACGGTGCCGGCGGCAGAAATGCGGACACACACTGTGGCAATCCTCCGGTCCGCCCTCGAGCAACTGTCCGTGACGGCCACCGCACCCGACGCCGGTCGCATCCATGCGTTGGCGGAGTTCGCACGACGACGTGTGGAGCAGGGCTTCCCGCTCGAAGCGCTCACCCGAAGCATTCAGATCACCGCACGGTTCGTGTTGGCTGCGTTCGACGAGGAAGCGGCGAAACGTGGACTTCCCCCTCAGGTCGTCCTGGACGCTCACGACATGGCGTGGCAGTTCGCCAATGACGCCGCCGGAGTCATCGGTGAAGTTCGGCACGAGATGGCAGTTGAGGGCGCGCGGCGTGAAACCGAGCAGCGAGCGGACTTCTTGCGCGCACTGCTGCACGGGCACATCTCGGCCGCTCGCGTCGCCGTCGAGGCCCGCACGTTCGGTTTGGACCCATCCGCGAAATACCAACCGTTGTGCGCTCGACCGGCCGATGGACGTGACGGTGCCGCCCTGACGGCGGTGGTGCAGCGTACGAGCGCAACACGCGAGCACCAACCCGTTCTCGCCGTCGTCGACGGGAACCTGGTGGCCGTGGTGCCACGACGCCCGGTGGTCGGGGACCGATGGCTGGTCGCCGTCGCGGAACCGGCACTGCTCACCGACCTCGCCCCTTCGTTCGACGAAACAGTATCGACTCTCGAAGTCGCACAGACCTTCGGGATGACCGGGGTGGTCACCATCGCGGACCCCGGGCCTCTCCCACTGGCGAGGCTGGGAACCGACACCGTCGCACAGCTCGAACGCCAACACCTCCGCACACTCGACGACGGTCAACCGGGTCGCCGGGACGTGGAGAACACCGTGTGGGCATTCCTCGAACACGACCCCGCCCATCGCCGTGTCCGACGTCGTGACCGTTTTGGCTCACCGTGCCAAACGGGCATGTCCACATGCTGTTCGGTCGAACATGGCCCACCCACGGTCCAGCCATGAGCATGGGAACATGACTTTCTCCGCCCACTACGACTTCAACACCGGCCTCTCGCAACTGCGGCGTGCTGCCAGCCGCAATGACACAGCCAGGGCTGATCAGGACGAACAGACCTTCACAGCAGTGGGGTGGGCTAGCGCAACGACCGGCGAGCACGCGCCAGAACCTGCGACGTGGTCGGGCGGCCCCGTTGGCGATCTGATCGTGGAGCACGTCAACGCTCTGCATGCCACACAGTTCACAATTACGAACCCGCACTCCGCTGAGTTCGCGGCCAGGGTAGATGACGGAACCCGCGGAGAACGGTGGAGGCTGAGCTGGCTGCCAGAAAGGATGCTGAACCGCAAGCAAGTGTTCAGCGCAATGGTTCTCGATGAGATTCTCATCGCTCACGAACTCGACAGCGGCACCATGTTGCAGGTCATGAGTGCCCTGGCTGCCGATCTCGCGATGCCGCTGCACCAGCTCCTCGGCCGCCTGTCCTTCATCAAGATGGAAGACACCGAACCGCGCGGCATTGCGGATCGGCAACCTCGAGCCCAGCGGTACCGGGGTGCGGGTTGATGGCGCCGTCGTGCGGCAGAAGGACTTCGCTGAAGGGCGCCCGCCAGCGGCTCGGCATTCTCGGCCCATGAGTGTGTTGACCGCGGTTGTCGATGGGAAATGGCTCGATGTCGAACGCGTGATCGGTGCCGTGCCGGTGAGGTTCGTCTCTTACCTGTGCGTTGACGTCGATTGTCTTGCGTAGCAGCTGATTTCAGATGCCCAGGGTGGCGGCACGCGCTCGGGGGAGAATAAGTCCGCCCGGACGCCAGTGTCCCCTGATGCTCGAGCACGTCAGTGGCGTGAGCGGAGGCGTCGTTCTGACTGTAGCGGCCTGGTTGCCCGTCAATCCGATGGTGTGGCGCAGCGTCGAGGCGGAGCGGACACACAGTTCAATCGCGTGCCGGAAGTTCGCATCCGTCCGGGCCGCAGACGTCCGTTCCCCCCACCATTTGTACGGCTGGTTCGCGTTCGGCCCAAGCCTGGTTCAGGGCCTGGGTGAAGACTGTGGGTGGCTGTGCTCCGGACACGCCGTATTTGTGGTCGAAGACAAAGAACGGGACGCCGGTCGCGCCGAGTCTCGCCGCTTCCCGCTCGTCGGCGCGCACGGCATCGGCGTAGGCGTCGGGGTCGGCGAGCACCGCGCGGACGCCCGATTCGTCGAGTCCGGTCGCGACGGCGATCTGGATCAGCCGCTCATGATCACCGAACAGGGACTGTTCCTCGGCGAAATTCGCGCGGTACAGGGCGTCGAGCAGCGCGTCCTGCTTGCCCTGCGTCAGTGCGTAGTGCAGCAGACGGTGCATATCGAAAGAGCTGCCGTAGTCCCGGCCTTCGGCCAGATACGGCAGGCCGATTTCGGCGGCCTGAGCACCGATCCCGCGTTCGTTGGCCGCCGCCTGCGCCTCACTGATCCCGTACTTGCGCGCGATCTTCGATATCACCGGACCGGCTTCGTCGGCGGGCAGCGTCGGATCCAACTCGAACGAACGATGCACCACCTCGACGTCGTCGCGGTGGGCGAACTCCGTCAACGCCTGCTCGAATCGCTGCTTGCCCAGGTAGCAGAAGGGACAGTTGATATCGGTCCAGATCTCGACATGCATGGTGTTGGCAACGCCCGGGCTAACGCATCTGTTCCCGACCCCCGGGCCCCGCGCGCCCGTCCGAAGTCGACGAACGACAGCACCGCGCGAAACAGGTTTCAGGACAGAGGGATTGGCCGCGGTTGCTGCCACGCCTCGATGACGGAGTCGAGCTGCCCGTCGGGGCGAGGAAAGGTGTTGAGCTGCGATAGAAACGGGGTACTGGAATCGAGGTCGTGCAGGGTGATCATGAATCCTTCTGATCGTCGAGCGGTCGGCGATCCGGATGCCGTGGAGGCGGAAGCGGTTGTGCTCCTGCGCAACTCGGCAAATCTGCGCGTCCGCGATGCCAATACTAAAGGGCGAGGCGATGCGTAAGTGATCTCCCGCTCTTCAGGACGGTGCTGCTGTCCGGCCATTCTGGCGTGGGAGATCATGCGCCGGTGGAGCCCGCGCGCAGTCCGCGGTCGATGAAGTCGATCATCCAGTCGAAGCTGACCTCCGGGTCGCCGGTCCACTGGAAGCCATTCGAGGCCTGCAGGGACGCGAATCCATGGAATGTGCAGCGTAGGGTACGCAGTGCGAGGTCCATCTCGGCGTCGGGGATGCCGTAGCCACGCAGCACCGCGGCCATCGAATCGAGCACGCGGGTGCTCGGTTCCAACAGGGGATCGTCGGGGCCGGTGAACTCGGCGCCTACGGTGGCGGTGTAGCGGCCGGGGTGCGTGATCACATAGGAACGGAATGCGCGCGCGAAGGCCGCAAGAGCCTGCGCGCCGGACATGCCGTGCATCGCATCGCGGATCGCGCGGTCGAGTTCGGTCATGGCCAGCACCGCGATGCCGTGCTGTAGGTCGGCCAGGCTGGCGACGTGCTTGTAGAGGGAAGGTGTTCGGACGCCGAGCTTTTCGGCCAGCGGACCCATCGCGAGATTGCCGAAGCCGACGTCGTCGGCGAGTTGCGCACCCGCACGGACGACATCGGCTTTGCTGAGTCCGACCCTAGGCACGCGCCTGCTCCGCGAGGAACTGCAGCGCGAGTTCGGCAACCCGGTCCGGCGAATCCGCGTGCGGGTAGTGCCCGGAGCCCTCCGACAGTGCGACGGTGCCGAGGTCCGCGGGCATGAGCGCCACGATGGCATCGCCCTCGGCCTTGGGGTCCGGGAAGTCGGGGTCCTCGGTGCCCATGATGATCAGCGCGGGGCTGCTGATCTTCGGCAGTTGCGCCTCGGCGTCGGCCGGCGTGGACTTGCCGGTCTTCAGGAACTCCGCGAACCGGCCGGGTTCGCGCAGCTTCGCCGACAGGTCGGCCATGTACTGGTCGTAGTCGGCGGGCTTGATCGGGTAGGCGATGTTCAGGTAGCTGATCCACTGCCCGAGGCTCTTGAAGATCATGGCGGCCATCAGCCGCGTCATGCCCTTGCGGTAGCGCGAGACGGTGAACACCGCGCCGGCGGCGAACTTCTGGGTCTTGGTGAACGGGTTGAGTTCGATGATAGCGCTGACCAGTTCGGGCGCCTGTGCCGCCGCGATGGTGGCGGCTCCGCCGGAGATGGAGTGGCCGATGATAACCGCAGGACCGCCGAGGTGGCGGATCAAGGCCAGCAGATCGCCCGCGACGTCGGTGCGCGAGATGGCGTCGCTGCCGTCGTGCGACTTCCAGTTCATGCTGGATTCCCCGTGTCCACGAAGGTCCGCAGCCGCGACCCGGTAGCCCGCCGCGACCAGCTTCGGGGCAAGGAACCGATAGGCCTGCCGATGGTCACCGATGCCGTGCGAGAGCACCACCAGCGGACCTTCGCCCGCTACCTCGTAGGCGATCTGTCCACCGTCGATGGTCAGGTACTCGGTCATGTCGAACTCCCGTAGAGCTTGTAGCTAATGACGATAGCTCAAAAGCTAATCCAATTAGCCTTTGGTGTCAACACCGAGGCCGCCATCCCGGCTTGGGCTCGCAGACTTCGGTCAACCGCAGCGCCCCGTCCAATGTGAGCTCCACGATGGCGGCGCCCGCCAGCGCGGCATTTATCCGGGTGCTGTCCACCGATTTCTTGCCGGTGTCGTCGTTGAGGGCGAGCAGCAGAAACTCCTCCGCCAGCGTCAACATCGTGATCCTCTGTCTGTCACGCCGAGCACCTCGGCGTCTCGCAGATGCATGTCTCGCGCATCCTGTCCAAAATGCTGGAGTCGTTGCGCGAGCAGGTATTACGCGACTGAATGCTCGAGCGCGGCCTAGTCTTTGACCGATCGCGGTTGTCCCGCGGCCAGCCGCATCTGTCGATTGGCGAGTTCGGGCGGGGTGTCGAACGGGATGACGAGCAGGGCCAGCGCGGCGCCGTGCGCCCCGTGCAGATGCATGATGCCGGCGGCTTGCTTGCTGCCGGGGCCGTACATTTGGATGCCGTCGTCATCGTCGATGCGCCGTTGAGTGAGGCTCACCGAATTCCAGTCGAAGCCGACGCGCACGGTATACCCGAGGCGCGGGGTGACGACACTGATCAGGTCGTGTAGTTCGGCGGTGAGGTTGGCTGTCCATGGCCACCACGCGCCGTCGACACTGCCCGAGCGGGCGCCGCGTGTCCCGAGCAGCACACGCGGGGTGCGGGTGGGTCGTCCGAAGGGTTGCCGGTTTTTCTGGAGCGGACCGGGCGCCTTGCTCATATCGAAGTGGTTGGTGATCGGACGCTTCATTGCACGAATGGTCATGATCTACTCCTCGTGCCAGCCCGGTGGACTGGCTGCCGGTTGGAGATCGACCGCTGCCATCAACGCCGTGTGGGCGGTGTCGTCGTCGGTGGTCGACGCGATCACCTGCAGCACGATCATGGCGCCGTCGCTGCCGAAGACGTACATCGTGTTGCGCGATCGGAGGGGGTAGGCGTCGAGTTGAACCGCGCGATCTCGCACGGTCATCTGCTGGGGTGTGCGTGACCAACCGTCCGGGTCGTAGACGATTCGCTGCACGGGGCCGAGCCGAATCGCCAAGACGGCCAGTAGATCTGGAAGTTCGGCCGTGAGTTCGCCGGAACGGGGCCACCACGCGCCGTCGATATAGTCGGCGTCGTTGCCCTTCGGCTTCAACCTCAGCCGCGGTGTGAACTCGGGCGGGGTGAGGTGTCGAGCGGAACGCGGTCGAAGCTGTACTGGCGTCATGATGGCGCTCCTGTCTCGGCCGCGAAAGAGGGCCGTGGGGTCAGTGTTCGTAGTACTTGCCGAGTCTGCGGGCCGCTTGCTCGGCACTACCGGTGGCGTGATCGAGGCGCTGCTCATTGCGCAACGGCGGGTATTCGGTCGCGCGGCCGAAGAATCGGTTGATGGTGTTGTTAGCGGCCTTGGCTTTGCGGGCTATCGTCTGTCCGACGGTCATCGTGGTTGTCCTTGTCTTTGGCGAGATGGGGTGCGGTTACCAGCGGTGGTCGCTGCGCGGGGGGTCGGTCGGCGGACGGCCGTTCGGCGTTGGCCTGAGCAGTTGGCCGACGTCGCCGCGTCGCGGGGGCTGATCGGGTTGCTGTTGACCGCCGTAGGGCTGTTGCTGCGGGTTGCCGAACGGTTGTTGCCCGCCCGGGCAGCCGTTGCGGCCCTGGCCCGCCATGGCGGGGCCGCGGCGGGATGCTTTGAGTTCGCGGCGGGCGTTGGCACCCAGCCGGGCGGTACGGCGGGCGCCGGCGAGTAGCGTGCTCAGCCCGGCAAGCCCAACGCCGCCGACGACGATGCCGTAGAGGAACAGCAGGCCGGTGGAGCCGGTGACGTGGTAGCCGAATACGGCGAAGTTGTCGGTTAACGCGTGGGTGCTGCCGCCGTTTGCGAATACTCCGGTGACGCCGACAATCACGGCGGTGACCAGAACGACGAGCCCGACGATGACGGTCATGGCGATACTCGGATCTGTTGGTCCTTCCATTAGACGCCGCCGAACACGTGGTGTCAACAATGTAGGTCTACACTTATGACAGCTAGTGCCTATTTCGATGGAAGGGACCTCCGTGATGGACGATTCGCCGACGTATCGCACGAATTCCAAATCCGGAGCCGACCACCCGGACCGCGGCAACGGCCAGGTCACCAGGGACCGTGTACTGGCGGCCGCGCTCGAGATCGTCGATCGCGATGGTGTCGACGGGCTGTCGATGCGTCGGCTGGCCGATGCGGTGGGCCGGGACCCGATGGTGATCTACCGGCACGTGCCGAACAAGGCCGCAGTGCTCGATGGTGTCGCCGAGGTCGTGTTCGCACAGCTGTCCGTCGATGCGACCGATACCGACTGGATCGCCCAATTGCGCACCGTCGCACGCGAATTCCGCCGCCTGGCGCTGGTGCATCCGCGGGCGGTGCCGCTGCTGGTGACCCGTCCGTTGGCGACGCCACTCGGCCTGCGTCCGCGAGCGGTGGTGCGGCCACTGGAAGATATCCTCGCGCTGCTCACCGCGGCGGGGTTCTCCGGAGGCGACGCATTGCACATCTACCGTGCCCTGTTCGGGCTCCTGTACGGCCATATCCTCAACGAGCTGCAGGAAATCGTGGAACGTCCCGACGAAACCGACGAAGTGCTGCGGCTCGGGCTGCACCGGCTCCCGATCGCCGAATTCCCACTGCTGCGTCAACTCGCACCGATCCTGGCCGCCTACGACGGCGCTGCCGAACTCGAACGCGGCCTCGACATTCTGCTCGCGGGGCTCTCGGCCACTCTGCCTGCTCGGGCGGAAGATCCTGAATGACCTCAGTGCGGTCGCGTGCGGATTGCCGCCGATAACTCTCACGCTACGCCCGCAATCGGTCCGCAACCCTGCCGACGAAGTGTCGGCGGCGGCTTCGATCCTTGATCGCGGTGCGCAGCCCACGCCGGGGGGTGGCGGGGTCTGCGTCGGACGCGGCGCGTTCGATGTCCCTGGCGAATCGCCGTTCGGACGCGGTCTCGGGTGCGTCGTCGGAGGTGGCGGTCAGGAAGCGGTCCGGGAGTGCGAGTTTGTGGATGGTGCGCAGCGTCAGCAGGTATTGGCGGGTCAACGATCCGGTGGTGTAGGGCAGATCGTATTTGTCGCACAGCGCGCGCACCCGCTGGGCGATCTCGGCGTACCGATTGCTCGGCAGGTCCGGGAACAGGTGATGTTCGATCTGGTAGCATAGGTTGCCGCTCATGAACGCGAGCAGCGGTCCCGCGTCGAAGTTCGCCGTGCCGAGCATCTGCCGCAGATACCACTCCGGCTTGGTCTCGTGCTCCATGACTTTGGCGGTGAATTTTTCCGCGCCGTCGGGGAAATGCCCGCAGAAGATCACCAGATAGGCCCACACATTGCGTAGCACGTTGGCGGACGCGTCCGCGGCCAGCGTGCGGCGCCACCGCCGCCCGCTGAGCACGGGGAACAGTAGGTAGTCCTTGCCGATCTGGCGGGCCAGCTTCCCGACCATCGCCCTGGTCTGCGCGGTCTTCAGCGCCGGGGTCGCCATGCGGTCCTGTTCGGCGTACAGCCCATGCAGGGCGATACCCCACTCGAAGGTGGCCGCCAGCAACAGATTTCGCAACGGCTGCAGGAGATGACTAGGGCGCCATGGCTCGTCGCGGGTCACCCGAATGACACCGAAGCCGATGTCGTCGTCCATGCCGAGCACATTCGTGAAGATGTGGTGGCGATAGTTGTGCGAATAGCGCCACTGCGCCGATACGCCCGCCATGTCCCATTCCCAAGTGCTGGAATGGATTTCGGGGTCGTTCATCCAATCCCATTGGCCGTGGCAGACATTGTGGCCGATTTCCATGTTCTCGATGCTCTTCGCCACCGCCAGCCCGGCGGTCCCCAGGATCCAACCGGCTTTGCTCCGACTGCCACCGATCAGCAACCGCGACGCGGCGTCGAGTGTCCGCTGGAAGGCGATCGTGCGGCGGATATAGGCCGCGTCCCGTTCGCCGCGCTGCTCGGTGACGTCACGACGAATCGCATCGAGCTCACACCCGAGCGCCTCGACGTCGGCCGCGCTCAGATGCGCGTACTCCTTGATTTCAGTGATTGCCATTCAAGGTCCTCGAGGTTGTGGTGAGATCGGAGCCCCGATCGGGTGGGCGAGCTCAATCGGGTGGAGCCCAATGACTGCGGGTGGATCTGCCGGAATTCCAGTACACGCTCGCTTTTACGTCCTGTCAACGCTGTAGGTCAACACCCGTAATCTACGGTGTGAATTCCTGGTGAAGCGCGGATGGGGCCGCTCAATTGAGGCCGACTTCGAGGAGTTGCCGCAGTAAATCGGGCAGCGGTACGAAGGCGAATCCGATCGCCGAGTCGCTGCGGCCGTAGGGCAGCACGAGGGTGTCCTGATGGACCAGCGCGCCGCAGGAGTACACGACGTTGGGTACGTAGCCGTTGCGTTCGGCTTCGGTCGGCGCAAGCAGCGGCCGACGCAGCGCACCGAGGACTCGGGTCGGGTCGTCGAGGTCGAGCAGGATCGCGCCGATGCCGTAGGTGCGCATCGGTCCGACGCCGTGGGTCAAAACCAGCCAGCCCGCGGTGGTTTCGATCGGTGGACCGCAATTGCCGAGCTGGATCAGCTCCCAGGGCTGGGTCGGCCGATAGATGGTGACCGGATCGTCCCACACGCGGGCGTCCGGCGAGCTGACGATGCTGATGCTTTCCCGATCCCACCGCGACACCATGAGATAACGGCCCTGGACTTGGCGCGGAAACAGCGCCATCCCTTTGTCTTTGGCTCCGGCGCCGTCCAGGCTGGTGCTCTCGAACGTGACGAAGTCGTTGGTGCGCAGCAGCCGCGGCGCGACATGCGCGCCATCGAAAGCGGTGTAGGTGGCGTAATAGGTCACCGTGCCGTCCGCCGCGCAGAACCGGGTGAAGCGCGCGTCCTCGATGCCGTGGCTCTCATCGGGGCTCGCGGGGAAGACAATTCGTTCCGACAGCGGGCGATCGGCAGAAAAGGTCAGGGTGTAGTCACCGGACACCACCGCGGTAGCCCGCCCTGCCTCGACGAACAGTGATCGCTCGTCGAGGCGAACCGCATCACCGTGTCCGAGCACGCCGGTCCGGAACTCGATGCTCGAAATATGTCCCTCGCCGAGGGCGCGCAGGCCCATGACGAAACGCAATTCGCCGGGGGCCGTGCCGGATTGGTCGGGGAGCGCCACGATGGACGGATTGAACAGGGCCGCAGCTTCGACCGCGTACTCCTGAGTGAAGCACGCGCCGATGAGCTGTCGGCGTTCCACTGTCAGCTTCGTCCGCGGTAGCCGGTGCTCGACGAGCTCGCAGTGCGCGGCGAAGGTCGCGCCGATATCGCGATGCCGGTCGCCGAACCGGCTGATCAGGTCGGTTAGGGTGGCCAGCACGGCGTCTTCGGTGAGGTCGAGCACCCGACCGATGATAGCGTCGGCGCGCGAAATGCCCTGTCCGAGGATCTCCTGACCGGGCAGGAAGAGTCTGGCCAAGACCCGGCGCGCGTCGGGATAGAGCACTTGGTCGCCCCGCCGTGCGAGTTCGGCCGTGCTCGCCACCACGGGGTCGGCCATTACAGCGCCCGCTGCAGTCGGCGGGCTTGTTGCTGAGTGGAGATCAGCGCGAGTGTCGACTCGGCGCCTTGGTTTTCATTTCTGCCGGTCGGCTCCAGTCCATCGCAGCAGCCGCCGCTGACTGGGTCGAGCAGCGGTGTAACGACATCGTTGGCGCCGCGGAACCAGGCTTCGCACAGCAGTACCGCGTCCTTCCACCGCTGGTCACCGGTCTGGTCGTAGGCGCGTGCGCAGGCGTCGGCCAGCGTCGCGACCTCGATGGGCTGTTGATCGAAGCCCGGTCGCAGCTCTCCGGTCGTCCAGCCGTCGACAGGGGTGACCGAAAGGTGGTCGCCCGCAGTTTCCACCTCGAGCAGCCAGCGCAGCATCACGAGACCATCGGCGTGGGTGCGCTCCTCACCGAGAGCGGCGCCCGCCACGAGGATCGCCTCGGCCAGTACCGCGTTGGCGTAATCCAGCCGCGGTTCGGGCCACCGCCAGTGCAGTTTGCGGGTGGGCGGGCCGATCAGCGCGCTGGCACTGGCCAGCAGTTCACGGGCGCACTGGTTTCGTGGATAGACCTGTAGCACCTCGGCAGCGCCGAGGGCCGCGAATGCCATCGCGCGAGGCCATTGCGAACGTCGTCGCGCGCCGACGGTGAAATGCGCCAGGGCAGCCTCGGCGAGGTCGGGCCGTCGGGCGACGACGGAGCCGAGCGCCCACAGTCCGCGGCCCCAATGGTCTTCGAGGCTCGGCTCGTCCTGCCAGCTCCGGTCGGCGCCGCGACGATTGTGGAAGCGGCCGTCCTCGGCGAGTGCGTCGATGACGAAGTCCAGATACACCTGGATGAGGGCGAGCAGTTGCTCGTCGGGATCGGGCTCGCGGACGGCGACGACGAGGGCGCGCGCGACATCGTCGACGCAGTAGCCGTTCTCGATGCGCGGTTCGGTGAACTTGGCGTGCTCGAAGATTCCGCAGTCATCGCTGAGTCGGAACAGATGTGCGTAGGAGATGGTGATGGTGTTCATGCCGTGGCCACCTTCGTATCGGCCCGCAACGTTTCCGCGGCGAGCTCATGGTATTTCCGGCCGACCGAGGACCAAAGTAGTTCGGGCGCAATCCGATTCGCTTCGGTGCCCATCCGGGCCGCGAGGCCGGGCTCGGTAAAGACGCGCCGCAGCGCGGACGCGATGGCGTCGGGTGACTCGCGATCGACCAGCAGCCCGGCACCGCTCGAGAGCAATTCCTGCGCATGCGGGAAGGCCGTCGATATCACCGGCTTGCCCGCCGCGATGGCCTCGATCAATACGCCGGAGGTCACCTGTTCACGCGAGTCGTAGGGCAGCAGGACGACATTGGCCTGCCGGATCAGCCGGTACAGCTCGGTGCGCGAAAGGTAGCGGTCGTCGAAGTGCACCGCGTTGGTGACGCCACGTCGATGGGCGCGGTCGACAAGGCCGCTGCGATAGGACTCTCCGTGTCGCTCCAGCACCCTGGGATGGGTCTGCCCGACCACCCGGTAGTGCGCGGCCGGTCGGAGGTCGGCGATCTGGGCCATCGCGTCGATGCCCCATTCGATACCCTTGCCTTTGCCGAGCAGGCCCCAGGTCAGGATCACCGGTGTCCGGGAGATCGGCTGATGCCGGTCGCCGCGCTGCCCGGCGCGGTTGTCGGCGGCGCCGTGTGGAATCACCTGGATCTTCGCCTGGTCGACCGTGTAGTGGTCGATGAGTCTTTGCCGCGCGGTGTTCGTCATCGTGACGACGGCGGCACAGATGCGGGCGAGCTCTTCGAGAATCACCCGTTGCCGGGAGGTCGGGGTGACCAGCACGGTGTGCAGCACCACGATCGCCGGAACTCGAAGTGCGCGAACGGTTTCGAGAACGTCTATGCCGTCTCGACCGCTGAAGATGCCGTACTCGTGCTGGATGATCGCCACGTCGTAGCGGTTGAGCGCGGCGGCGGCGGTGGCCGCGCCACGGCGGGCGCTGCGCACCCACTGATGGCTGACCTCAGGCGGTGGAGTCTGCTCCAGGGTGTCGACGACGGCGACGACGCCGACGGAGTTCGGTCCGACCGTGCTCGGTCCGCCGACCGGGCTGCGGCTGAAATCGACGGGCGGGTATATGGCCGCGCTGGTCGCGGTCAGCGAACCGACCAACGCACCGGTGAAGGTCGCCAACCCGCACTGGGTGGGTGGATAGGTGCTCAAAATTCCGTAGGACCGAACTGACACAATGTCAGCCTTCCTGCTTCGGAGGCAGCGTCGACGTGTCGCTGTCTGTGGCCACTCAATTGGCCGATCGTGCTGCGCTGGAGCGCTTGAGAATCCGCTCCGGACAACGACACGGGCGGATCGACCACTAGGACCTGATCTTAACACCCAGGTCATAGGCTAGGTGGGCATGGTAAGGTCATGTATTCAGGTCCGCACCGTCACTCGACGATTCTCGCGGCAAATCTCGCCAGTAATCGAGGATCTATGAAAATCGGCGTTATTGCATCGTGCGCGCACCGCTCGCCACCGAAAAACTATGGACCGTGGGAACAAATCGCTTCGACCTTGACCGAGGGCTTCGTCGTCCGCGGTCACGATGTCACATTGTTCGCAACGGCGGACTCCGTGACATCGGCGCGGTTGGTCGCTCCGGTGCCGTCCGGGTACGAGGAGACGACCGACGCTGATGCGAAAGTAGCTGAGGCACTGCATAATTCGACCGCGTTCGAGCACGCGGGCGAGTTCGACGTGCTCGCCAACCACTTCGATTTCATGCCGCTGACCTACAGCCGCCTGGTATCGACCCCGATGATCACCACGATCCACGGCTTTTCCTCGCCGAAAATCGTGCCCGTTTATCGGGCCTTCGGCGATATCGCGCACTATGTCGCGATCAGTGACGCTGATCGCCACGCGGATCTGCGCTACGAGGCGACGATTCATCACGGAGTTGATTTATCGGAGTTCACATTTCGGCCGGAGTGCGGCGCGTATCTGCTCTTTCTGGGCAGAATCCACCCGGAAAAGGGCACGCATCTGGCGATCGAGGTGGCGCGGCTTGCCGGGCTGCCGTTGATCATCGCCGGTGTGATTCAGGACGAGGAGTACTTCCGCGCCGCGGTCGAGCCGCATCTCACCGGTTCGGCCGTGACCTACGTGGGTCCGGTGGGTCCGGCGCGGCGCGATGAACTGCTCGGTGGCGCGCGAGCGCTGCTGCACCTGATCGGTTTCGCCGAACCGTTTGGACTGTCGGTCATCGAATCCATGGCGACCGGCACGCCCGTCATCGCGACGCCATTGGGATCGATGCCGGAGATCGTCCGGCATGGTTCGACGGGCTTCCTCGTTGCCGATGTCCCCGCGGCGGTCGCGGCGGTCGCTGAGATCGGCACGCTCGATCGCCGGTTGTGCCGGGACGACGTAGAAGCACGCTTCAACGCGGATCGGATGATCGACGCCTATCTCACGCTGTTCGAGCGGATCACGCGACTGCCGAGGCGATTCGTCGGATCGGCCGTCCCGCCGCCTTCCGGGCAGTCGATCGGTTCGCCCGGGTTGTTCTCGCACGCCGGGATGTAATGGCGCTATCGGATTCCGGGTGTCGCGGGGTCGGGCCCGGCGCAGCCGACGACGAGGCAGCCGGGCGGCCAATTGGCGAACGGCGGTGCGGGGGCCTGCCCGAGGCAGAGCAGGGGGCCGCAATCGGGGTAGGCCATCGGGCCGATGCCGAGGGCGCCGAGGGTGACATCCGGGTTCGAGATCATCGGGTCGGTCATGCTGGTATCCGGTTGCGGCACATAGGGTCCCGGGTCGGCCAGCCTCGGTTCGCGGAAGGCTCCGGCGACGGCGCGCAGCACATCGTGCGGGAAGCTCACCAAGCTGCCCGGGATGGTCACTCCGGTCCAGCCGATTAGCAGACCGAGGCTCGGCACCATGTAGTTGTCTTGGCGCATCATGCCCGACATCTTCGCCGCATCCGCTGGTAGACCGGGGAATTCATTGCCGCAGCCCGGCCCGTTGACGACAAACAGGAATCCATAACACGGATGGGACGGCGACGATCGGGTCGCCTGCGCGAGATAATCGGAGGAGATGACCTGATCACCGTGCCACGCACCGCGATTCACGACCAGCAGTCCGAGCTTGGCGAAATCATCGGGTGGTAGAACGAGATGCGCGTAGCCGTAGGTGTTTCCGCTGCGATCCCGGCCCCAGAAGTAGTCGGTCTCGTGAATGCCCAACGGGTCGAACAGTTTCCGTTGGGCGAAGGACTGGAAATCCTCCCCGACGGCCTGCTGCACCACGTACGCGAGCAAATCGACGGCCCGCTGGCTGTATCGGTACACCGTGCCCTGTGGGCTTTCGATCGGCATGGCGAGCGCCTGCGCCACCACATTCGGATCGAGCTGCGCCAACCCGGTGATGCCCTCGGATGCCACCGCGACCTGCATGCCCGACGATTCGGTCAGCAGATTTCGGACCAGGATCGCGCGATGCGCGGCGTCACCGAGTCCGGGCGGCAGATAGGCGTCGATCGGGTCGTCCAGCCGCAGTCGCCGCTCGTCGATCGCGATCCCGGTGACCATCGAGACCACGCTCTTCGTGCTGCTCCACAGGTTCCACGGCACCGTGCCGGTCTGGGCATTCTTCGGCCCGGTGGCGATCAAACAGTTGTTCCGGAACACCTGGATATTCCGGCGCGTCGGGTCGGCGGCAAACGCCATCGCCCGCCCCAGCGCGTCCGCATCGATCCCTACCTCGTCGGGCGTCGCGGTCTGCGGTGTGCGCCCATCGGTGACCGCACACCGCTTCTGCTCGCCCGGCGCGGCATCGGCCGCGCCACCCGGCATCCCGACACCCTGAAACAGCGCGACGGTGGCGATCGAGGCAACCACAATTCTTTTCAGCGAACAAGACACAGGCACTCCAGCCACCAGGATCAGGTGAGGCCATCGTCTCGAACCGCACCGCGGATCACCAGACCACATTGCTGGGGGCCGCCCCAAAACTGTTCGCCGACAAGGCGCCGGCCAGGGCGGCGGCTGTGAATAATGCGACGGAATGTCAGCCCTGTTCGGTGGGGACGACTATCAGCTCGGCGACGTTTACTCGGCGCGGGGCGGCGACGGCGTAGGTGATTGCGTCGGCTATGTCGGCTGAGGTGAGGGTTTCCAGTTGGGAGCGCCATTCGGCCAGGCCGGCGCGTTGGGTGTTGTCGCGCATACCGTCGCCGAGTGCGGTGGTGACGAAGCCGGGTTCGATGTTTTTGACGCGGACGCCGCGGGAGCCGAATTCGGCTCGTAGGTTGCGGGTCAGGTGGGCTACGGCGGCTTTTGTCGCGTCGTAGACCCCGTAGCTGGGGAAGACGGTGTGGCCGCCGACGGAGCCGACGTGGACCAGGTCGGCGGGCTTGCCGTTGCTTGCGGCGGCGATCAGGTCGTCGATGAAAGCTCGTCCGGTGTAGAGCAATCCGGTGATGTTGGTGGCGACCATTTGGTCCCACTCGGCGGTGTGGGCGGATTCGAAGGGGGCCGAGCATGACGCCCGCGTTCGCGACGACGAGGTCGATGGGGCCGAATTCGGCTCGGACGGTAGCCGCGGCGTCGAGTACGGATTGCTGGAGGGCGACGTCGGTCTGGACGGCGATCGCGCCGGCGCCGATTTCGGCGGCTAGCTCTGCCGAGGCGGTCTTTGCGCCTGCCGAGGCGACCTTCGCGCCTTCGGCGGCGAGCCGTTGGGCGGTGGCGGCGCCGATTCCGCTGGACGCTCCGGTGACGACGGCCACGCGGCCTTCGAGGGTGTTTGTCATGACAACAACGATCGCGGGAGGTCACGGCCTCGTGCCAGGCTACCGCTTTCCTGGTAGTGGCACGGCCACCCAGGATGTGCGGTGCGCGCCTACGCTCGAGATCATGGACTCCGACAACCGACTCGGCGCCTTCCTGTGGGCACGGCGGGAACTGGTGCATCCCGAGGAATTCGGGATGCCGGGCGGTGGTCGACGGCGAGTGTCCGGGTTGCGGCGCGAGGAAGTCGCGATGCTGGCCGGGGTGAGATGTTTGTTACACACTCCTTCAGTGCTGTTTTCGGACTCCAGAGGCCAGACACGTCCAGTCGACAGGACCTTGATATCAGACACTGACTTCGTAGCCCAGCAGGTACGCCGAGCTGCGAAGACGAGGGATCACCGGCTACATTGACCTTCGCCCTGCTCCATCAATACCGACGCCTGGCTGTCTGCTGGGAACGCCGCACCGAGATCCACTGCGGGTTCTTGGATCAATGCCACTTAGCTTGACGTGTTTTCGCAGGTCATCGGCATGATTGCGATGTAGTGCCAGCTGGTTGGTCTGTGAGACTGGTTGGTGTGGAGCGTTTTTGGGCGTGTCGGTGCCGGATCGTGTCGGTGCTGGGGTTAGCGTCGCCGACGTGGTGGATGTGGGTGCGGTGTCGTTGATCGATCAGGTGTCGTTGGGTGTGTTGACCGCTGTGGTGGACCGTGATGCGGTGGAGATGGCGATTTCCGAGCACGGCAAGGCGCCCAAGCGTCGTGGTGGGACGTTGCCGCCGCATTTGGTGATGTATTTCGTGGTCGCGTTGGCGTTGTTCGCAGGTGTGGACTACGAGGGGGTGATGCGGAAACTGGTTGGGCCGCTGCGGCTTTGGCGTTGTTGGGATCCGAAGTGGAGTTTGCCGACCTCGGGTGGGATCACCCAGGCCCGGCAGCGGCTGGGGTTCGAGCCGATGAAAACACTGTTCGAGCGGATCGCGGTGCCGGTGGCGTCGCGGCTGACCCTGGACGCGTTCTACGCGCGACGCAGGCTGGTCTCGATTGATGGCATGGTGTTCGACGTGGCCGACACCGAGGCCAACGCAACGGAATTCGGTAAACCGAGCAAGGGAGTGTTGCCACAGGCACGGGTGGTGACGTTGACCGAATGCGGCTCGCATGTGAGCCTGGGCGCGGTGATCGGGCCGGTCGTGGGCAAGGGCACCGGTGAACGCACCGCGCGGCCGAACTGATCTGGTTACTCGAACCCGGCATGATGTTGGTGTGTGACCAGGGGTTCTACAGTTTCAAACTGTGGTGCCAGGGCGCCGACACCGACGCCGACCTGTTGTGGCGTCTCGGTGACATTATGGACCTGCCGATCGTGGACCGCCTCGGTGACGGCTCCTATGTGACACTGCTTTTCGCGCCCAAAACCCCGGCGAAAATGCGGGCCGAGCTGCTGGAGGCGGCCATAGCCGGGGAGGAGTTGGACTGGGACCGGACTCGTTTCGCCCGCGTCATCGAGTACGAGATCACCGACCGTGGCGAAGGCGGTGAGCTGATCTGCCTGCTCACCACCATCCTCGACCCGCACGAGGCACCCTCGCTGATCCTGGCCGAGGCCTATCACCAACGCTGGGAACACGAAGCCGCGAACAGGCAAATCAAGACGCAGCTCCGCGGCCCCGCCAAAACCCTGCGCTCGCAAACCCCGGACATGGTCCGCCAGGAAATATACGGATTCCTCATCGCCCACTACGCGATCTGCTCGCTGATCTGCCGGGCCGCGGTCGAGACCGGCATCGATCCCGACCGCGTGAAGTTCACCCAGACCGTCCGACTCGCCCGCGACACCATCGCAGGCCCGGACGGTTTTTCCCCTGACCGCCAACTCGAGCTCCACACCGAACTCGCCGAACAGATCACCGCAAAACGCCACCTCAACCCCCGCCGCCACCGCTCCTACCCCCGCGTCGTCAAACGCGCCAGACACAACAGCTTCCGAGTAAAACGCAAGGCAGACAAGGGAACCCGTCACACCGGACCCGCTACCATCCGGCTGGCCAACCAAAGCTGCATCACGCCGACACAACGACGACCATCCGCAAAACCGCCGGTCACAGCTCTATAGGGGGCGAGCTAAGCGGCATTGGTTCTTGGATCTCGGTGCGGGACTGATCTGTTGGCGCGGCACGGCACGGGCCAACCCCGTGAGGTCGATATTTGCATCGAGCGCGAAGTTCCGGGCGCTGAATCCGCAACGCCGGTATCCGATTCTGCTCACGTTGTTGGCGCAGCCGGGCACCGATGTCCTCGACGACGTGGTGCAGCTTGCTCCTCACGCTTCTGCTGTTGACATCCCGTGACAGGATCTATTGACGCTGGTGACGAATCCACAGAACGGCAGCTCGCCGAAAATCCAACGACGTTGCTGAACGGTGCTGCACGGCAGTCATTTTTCGCGTCGTATCCGTGGTGCAGTGAGAGACAACGTCAAATTGTCAGTGTGTAGGCGACATGAAAATGTGGGACGGTTTGTGGCGGCGGCGGGTGACTGTTGCCGTCGCTGGAACCGAAAGGAATTGGACCATGTCGATGGGGTGGGGCGCCGCGATCGCGCGCGACGGTAGGCACTTCCGTCCGATCGGAGTGCTCGGGGTCTGGGCGATCGTCCTGGTCGCGGGGGCTGCTGTCATGATGTTCGTCAGTGCGATCGTCGACTGGACGACCCTCGCGGACTTCGAGAAAAGCTGGGGACAGCCGACAGAGACACGCATGGGGTGGGGGTCCTACACCTGGGCCGGAATCGCCGAGCTACTCCTGCAGATCGGCGCGGGAATCGTCGTCATCATCTGGCTGTGGCGCGCGCGCCGCAACGCCGAAGCGATGTGCGCCGCACGGCATCGACGTTCTATTGGCTGGGTGATCGGCGGCTGGATCTGTCCGGTGGTCAACCTCTGGTTTCCGCACACGATCATGTCCGACGTGTGGCGCGCGAGCGACCCGCGAACGCCGCCGGATGTGGCGGATCTGCGTGGCCGTCCCAGCGGCGCGTGGGTTACAGCGTGGTGGCTTTTCTTACTGGCCGGCTGGGTACTCGCTTTTGTGGCGTTGGTCTTGAACCTACCGGAGTCCAGGACGGAAACCACCGGTGATTACGTCATATACGGGTATGCCCCGATTGGCGGGTTCGGTCTGATAGCAGTGGAACTGGTCCGTGCAGGCGTGCTCACGGCCTCGGCACTCTGCCTGGGAGCCGTGATCATCCAGGTACAACGCTGGCAGCAGGCTCGCGCGACTCACCACCCCAGCCGCCCGGGCATTGGTTCGGCACAGACGACTCACATCCCGGCGACCACACAGCCGCCGACTTCGCCGGCGGGCAGTGCTTCAGCGACTTCCGCGGTCACCGAGGCGCCCCAACCAACTCGTGGCCCAGTACCGTTCGGCAAGTCCGGCCTACCCGTCGCCGAGCCGTCCACGCAGCCCGGGTCACACACCCTGCCGTTGCGGGACCTCGACCCGTCGACGATCGGCCCGTACACGCTCGTCGGGCGACTCGGCTCCGACGTCGACGGCGACGTCTACCTCGGCCACGCCGACGACACGACGGTCACCATCCGGGCAGTGCACCCTGACCGCGCCACCGGTACCAGCGACCGCGACGAGCTTGCCCGTATATTCATCACGGCCCTAACCCTGCACAGCGACTTCACCCCGGCGGTCCTCGACGCAGACGCCGATGCCCCGCGACCGTGGATAGCAACCGAGTATCTCCCCGGACGATCACTCCACGACCTTGTCACCGAACGCGGACCGCTACCGCCACCGGCAGTCCAGAACATCGCCACCGGTATTGCGCACGCACTATCCGCCATCCACGATGCGGGCCTGACACATGGTGCCGTGACCCCGCATTCGGTGATCATCACCGAAACCGGTCTCCGCGTAACCGATTTCGGCATCCGGACGCCACACGCCAAGCTGTCGGCATTCACCGCGCCGGAACAACTCACCGGCGAACCGGGCGGACCGGCATCCGACGTGTTCTCCCTGGGCGGTGTGCTGGTTTACGCGCTCACCGGCCGCCCCCCGTTCGGAGACACGAACGCCGCGACACTGCTGCACCGTATGACAACCCAGCCACCCGATCTCACCGGCATACCCGAAACCAGGCTCCGTTTCGTCATCACCGGCTGCCTCACCGAACACCCAGGCACTCGACTCACCCCAGCACAAATACTCGGGCAGCTCGAACCCACAGCATCCCCGGTATCACCCCAACCACCGTCAACGCCGCCACCCTCGACGAACAGCACTGTCGCGCCCAGCCGCGTCAGGGGCGGCCGCGTCCTCACAATCGCCGTCGCGGCCTCCATAGCTGTCCTGGGGGCTATCGCCATCGCCGCCGTGGCGATCAGTCGATCCGACGAAACCGATCGATCCGCAAGCAACCCGGCGTCCACATCTGCAGAACCGTCGAAGCCATGGGGTGATTCGCAGTGGATCGCGGACATGTTTCCGAAATTGATCCCCACCACGCCGACGTCAACGGACGCGTACCGGGGCGTCAAGTGCCATAACGATAAGTACAGCGACATCAGAATCACGTGCGCCGACAGTTCGTCAAGCTTCACCATCAACTGCAGCCGTGGTCAGGACCTGCGCCAACAGGGCCCCGGAGCCACTCTCATCGAACGACTACAGCGTCAGTCCGGAACCGTCGGTCTCTCGTGGGGAATCTACAGCAATCTCATGATCTGGTTCGAAGACCCACCGCGCAGACAATGTTGGATAGGGTCCACCCGCAACTCAGGCCATTCGGATGAGGAACTTTTAGATTGGTGGCGGTCCGCGCCCCTGTAGCTTCGGGTCTATGGCACCTGGCCCCCAACCCGTGACGATTCAACATACAGAGATCGAGGTCCGGCCTCCCGTCAGCGTTCGTCTGCCTGGGGATCGCGCCGTAGTGATCGGCTTGGCGGACCGGGTGCTGGGCAACGGTGGACTGCGGACCTGGCGACTACGAGACTTCTCTATGTAGAGCAAAGGAGAGAGGGGCTGACGATCGCAGTGGTGCGCCGAGTGCTATCTGAACGTGTAGGTCGAAGTGGTGGTCCGCCCGCACCGTTCGCGCTCTTGACTTGGCGTCGGACACCTATGAAGTCCCGACGCCAGGCGGGATCATGTCAGTCCGCATCGGCTAGCGGATTGTCCGCAGCTCCTGCTGTGTGGAGTGTGGAGGGGGTACGACTCGCCGGGATGAGCGCCGACTATTACATCCGGCTCGAACAGGGACGCGACAAGTATCCGTCCGAGCAGGTTGTCGACGCGTTGGCGCGGGTGTTCTCTCTCGATGAGGTGGGTGTGGCGCATCTGCGTGAGCTGGCACGGCCGATCCCGCGGCGTAAGCGGGCGGCCCGACGGCCGGAGCGGGTCGGCCCCAGCCTGCTGCGACTGATGCGGGCATGGCCGCACACTCCGGCATTGGTGCTGGGCCGATATCTGGACGTGCTTGTTGCCAATCCGCTCGCCGCCGCCGTCAACTCGTGTTCGGTGCCCGGCGTCGACCAGGTCCGGATGATGTTTCTCAACCCGGAGGCCCGCAATATCTATCCGGACTGGCCGACCGTCGCCGCGGAGACCCTGGCCACCCTGCGCGCGTGCGCGGGCACCGATCTCGATGACCCGCGGCAGACCGAACTCGTCGGAGAATTGTCGTTGAAGAGCGACGATTTCCGTCGGCGCTGGGCCAGGCACGGCGTCCGAGGAAAGACCAACGGGATCAAACACTTCGCAATCCTCTAGTCGGCGAATTGGCACTGTCCTACGACACCTTCACCGTTAACGGCGCCCCCGGCCAGCTGCTCATCGTCTACCACCGGCGAACCCGGCTCGGACTCGGAGCGTTCGATAGCGTTGCTGAGCAGCATGATTGCTGCTCAAAGTCCCACTATCGTCGCTGGGTCCGACCAGGATTCGCACCACACGCCGGTTCGGGCAGACCGACCGCTGTCGTAACCAGCCGGGCTTATCCCCATTCCGCGGACGGCTAGGTGGAAATGCGGACCGATGCCTCGCATCGGCACGAATACCAGCGTGAAAAGTCCTGGCTGGTACTGCCATTGCCGTATAAGCGCAATTCGGTTGCCGAGGTGCATCCGGAGTTGGCTGGCTGATCGCGCCGCGTTCGTCGGTTGGCGGTGGCGGGCACGCGCTGCCGTCAGCTGATATCGCGGGCGGCGATGCCGTCGAGTACGCAGTCCAAACCGAAGGTGAAGCGCTGGTCGGGGGTGGTGTCTTCGGCTTCGGTGACGCGGCGGGCGAAGTAGGGGTAGGCGTTGCCGGCGATGACGTCGCGGATGTAGGGGGCGACGGCGGCGCGCCATTCGTCCTTGGTGTGGCCGGTGCGGCGTTGGGCCTGCGCTTGGGCAAGGTATTGGGTGACGGCGCCGAAGACGTAGGCGTGGACGGTGTCGACGATGGCGGCGGCGACGGTGATGTCGGGGGTCAGGGGGATGGCTGCGGCGAGTGCGATGTCTTGCAGGCGTAGGGAATTCGCGCCGAGGGTGGGCCGGCCGGTGAGTTCGGCGGCGAGCCAGGGGTGGCGGATCATGGTGGCGCGGATGTGGTTGGCCACGGCGGTGAGATCGGTGCGCCAGTCGCCGGACAGTCGCGGCGGTTCCGCTTCGCCGTAGACCGCGTCGATCATGAGATCCAGCAGGTCGTCGCGGCTGGCAACATAGCGGTAGAGCGAGGCGGTGCCGGATTCGAGTTCGGTGGCGATCCGGCGCATCGACACTGCGTCGGGTCCCTCGCTATCCGCGAGACCGATGGCGGTGCGGACGATCTGTTCCACGCCGGGGGCCTGGCGACGCGGGGTTCGCCGCTCCTTGGCCCACACCACAGCGGGGGTCTGCGCTGACTTCGCCACTATGTCCTCCTTCGGCACCAGCCGTTCTTGCGAACATCGTAGCAGTATGGATACGCTGTATCCGTATCGAATACACTGTAGCCATACAGGGAGTTGTCATGTCCCAGACCAAAGTTCCCGTGCTGATCGCGGGCGGCGGCTCGGTCGGCCTGTTCGCGGCACTGCTGCTCGCTCATCAAGGGGTGACCACGCACGTGGTGGAGGGCCAACCGGGTCCGTCGATCCACCCGCGCGCGACCGGGCTCGGCCCGCGCACCCTGGAATTCCTGCGTGAGCTGGGGCTGGCCGACGCGATCGACGCGGTGGCGGTCGATATGTCGGCGGGCAGTCTCGGCAAGATTTCCGCGGCGACCCTGGCGTCGCTCGAGCCGACCGACCTTCCGGGCGCCGCGCCCACCCGTGCGGGCTGGCCCGCCGAACGGGTCAGCCCGGCCACGATTCGCGGTACCTGCCCACAGCATCGACTCGACTCGGTCGTGCTGCCCGCCGCGCGGGAACGGGGCGCCACGGTTCGATATGGGACTCGGCTACTGTCCTTCGAGCAGGACGCCGACGGCGTCACCGCGCACCTGGACAACAGTGAGACGATCCGGGCGGACTACCTGATCGCGGCCGACGGTGTGCACAGCGGCGTGCGCAAGGCGCTCGGTATCGGCACGTCCGGCCCTGGGGCCCTGGGTAATCCGAAGATAAATATCCTCTTTCGCGCTGATCTGCGGCCGTACACGCAGGGGCGTTTCTTCGTGGCGTGCGACATCACCACCCCCGATGCGCCGGGCATGTTCGTGACCGTGGACGGCGCGAAAGAGTGGATCTTCCATACCGATTACCGTCCCGAGGACGGTCGGTCGGTCGATGACTTCACCCCTGAACGCTGCCGCGCGCTGATCCGCGCTGCCGTCGGTGACCCGGATCTCGAGGTCGAGGTGCTCAGTCGATTGTCCTGGCGTGCGCTAGGACTGGTCGCCGATCGCTTCCAGGACGGGCTGGTGTTCCTAGTCGGCGATGCCGCGCACGCCGTCCCACCGCTTGGTGCGTTCGGCCTGAACACCGGCGTCGCCGACGCGCACAACCTGGTATGGAAGCTGGCGGCGGTGCTGTCCGGACAGGCGGGTCCCGCGCTGCTCGACACCTATCAGGCCGAACGGCGACCGGTGGCGTCGACCACCTTGGAGCAGGCGCTGCTGCGTCTGAAAGCACCACGGCTGCACTGGGATTCCAGCACCGGGGCCGCCGTGGAACGCGCGGCGCTGGGGATGATCAACGCCCCCGTTGTGCACATGGGCTACCGCTACGACTCCACCGCCGTGATCGAGCCACTGTCACAACTGCCGTCCACCGAGGACATCGAGCTCGTGCTGGACGGCGCCCCCGGGTCTCGGCTGCCGCATGCCCTGGTCGAGCAGGACGGCAGGCGCGTGTCCACGCTCGACCTTGTGCACTCCCGGTTCGCCCTGTTTACCGGCAGCGAAGACTGGGTGCGTGCCGCGAAAGAGGTTGCCGACCGGCTGCGGCTCCCACTCGCGGCCATCGCGATCGATACGTCGAGCGACTGGTCCCATAAGGTCGGACTCGCCGAGGATGGCGCCGTGCTGGTGCGACCCGATCAGTTCATCGCGTGGCGGTCGCCGACCCTGGCCGCCGACCCGACGGACGATCTTGTCCGAGTGCTGGAGCAGGTACTCGCTCGGACCGTTTCCGCAGGGTAGGCAACACCGCTTCAGATCGGTCCGGATGCTCGCGGGGGAGACCCGTTCGGGCGCAATCACTTCCGCGACGCCAGCGGCTCGGCACGCGGCCGCCGTCGGGAACTGATCGGCGCCGCGGTCGCGGCCCGAGGACGCCGGGGTCGTTGGTGCATCCCACTGTGACGATCACATTGATGTCCAGGTCGGCGAGTCCGTCCAAGTTCCTCGCGGAGGCCGAACGCGGTCGCTACGCCGGACCCGCCCACATTACACTGGAGTTGTTCGCGCGCAACGCATTACGACCGGGGTTGAGCGCTGAACGAGCGGCCGACATCATGTATGCGATCACCACCTGCGACGTCTTCCGATCGCTCATCGAAGATCGGGGCTGGAGCGCGGCCGCCGCCGAATCCTGGGTCGCCGAAACCTTGGCGCAGGTGTTGCTCGCGCGCCAGCGGCTGCGCGGCCGAAAGTAACTGTGCTGAAGGAGGATTGCGTCAGTGGCCGGTGCAGGCCTGGAGTGCGGCGTCCTTGGTGACATTGAACTTATCGATGCTGGTGTTGAGGGTGTCGGTCGGCGCTCGCTGCGCGAGAGTGTCGGCGAGCCCGTTGGTGTCGTCGCGGTAGTTGCGTAGCGGAGTCGCGATGTCCGATGGCACCTCGTTGGTCACCTTCACCTCGACGTTGTGCGCATTGGCGTGCAGCGTGGTGACGGCGACATCGGCCTTGGCGTTCACATCGGGATCGTCGAGGCCGCGGTCGTTGCTCGCGTTGATGTAGTCGTTGAAGGAGTGCACCGAGTTGGTGTTCGCGGTGCGCAGCGCGGTACAGGCCGACCCGGTCGCCTGATCCGCCGCCGCCGCGCGCGAGGCCGATACCTCGGAGGTGTATGCGGCGAGGTCGGTCTGGTTGACCTCGGCGGTGCCGGCTACCTGCTTGGAGCAGGCGCCGATCGTGATGAGACCCACGGAAGTCGCGGCCATGGCGGCGGCCAGGCCCGCACGTTGTAGTCGACGCATCGTCGGATCCCTCTCTCCCCTCCGAGTTTCCGGCCGCTGGAGGTGGGAAGGAGGCCGGATCTTCCGACCGTACTTGCTGACGCCGGGCGACGTCAGCCAACTGCGCCGATATCGATGACGAACCGATACCGGGCGTGTCGCGGGCGCTACCGCGACCCGCACCGAGACCACTGGTCGTGTGGTCGCGGTGCGAGTCTTCCGCGTCAGCTCTGGCCGAGCATGGTGCGCATCGTGGCGATTTCCGCTTGCTGAGCGGAGATGATGGAGCTAGCCAATGCCTTCGCGTCGGGGTTGACGCCGTTGGCAAGTTCGGTGTTCGCCATCGCGATCGCGCCGTTGTGGTGGTCGATCATCATTTCCATCCACTGGCGATCGAAGTCGGCGCCGGATGCCGCCTGCAGCGCGTTCATCTGCTCAGGTGTCATCATGCCCGGCATGGACGGTGCGCTGGACATGCCCGGCATGCCCGCCATGCCCGGCATGTCATGCGCGCCCGGTGCGGGGGGTGCGGGCTTCCCGAAGCTCTGCAGCAGTGTGCTGATCTGCTGCATTTCCGGAGCCTGCGCCTTTTCGACGTTGGCGGCGAGGGTCAGCAGCGGTTGGTTCTGGCTGTGGCTCGGGACGAGCTTTGCCATATCGACGGCCTGCGCGTGATGCGGGTACATCATCTGCAGGAACGTCACATCGGCGTCATTGAAATCGGTTCGCGCCGCGGGCTTTCCGGGAGTGGCCGACATACTCGACGACGAGCCGTGATCCATGCCGGGCATGGAGCCGGGGTCGTTGCTACAGCCCGCGGCGAAAAGCGCTGCGGCGGTGCTGGTTGCGGCGATAGCGACGGTGATGCGGGTACGGGTGATGAACATGTCTGTGCTCCTGGGGAAGTGCGAATGACCGGGTGGACAGGGCAAGCCGCGACCGTGCTCGGTGGTACGGACGCGGTGGACATGTCAGATCCGCAGAATCGACAATTCGGCCAGTGACGGGACCGTCCATGGTGGTGCGCGTTCGCGCCTCGGCCGCTGGCCCCGCGGTGTCGAGACACCGCCGCCGGGCCGATCGACGGCGATTCGATAGAGCAGCACCAGCATCAGCGCGACAGCGACGGCGGTAAGGATGAATACGCACGCGTGCATGCCGCCGTGTGTGTTGCCGCATCCGTCACCGTCGCAATCCGTTCCGGTGGCTACGCCGTGATCGTCGGCGGGCATGGCCTGCACGACCTCGGACATCGCGTGATGGCCGCGCGGGGTGATCGCGAATACGCCCGCGTGCATCGCGACGATGCCGACCAGCAGCGCAAGCACGCCGAGCAACCGGGTGAGCCCGGATGCCCGCGGGGGTGCGTGCTGCTCGATCACGGCGCCCATTCTAGGTAATGCGGATCGAAGGATCGCGATACCCCCGGTCCGTATCGGTGTCGCATGCCTACGGCGCTGCGATATCGATGACCAGCCGGGTCGGGTTGGTGAGCGTGCTGACGGAGAAGGCGGGGCGTTCGGCGTTCACACCGATGAACGATTGGGTGGTGCCCTCGAAGACGTCGGTCCGGTAGACGCCCGCGATCCCGGGCACGCTGGGATCGGTCGCCGGGTCCGGTCCCGAATACGGCGTCACGCCACTGTCGAACGGGTACGCCGAGCCGGTGATCTGGACCTCGAGGATCGAGCGGCCCGCCACATCGATCACCTTGCCGCTGCCGTCCTGGATGGCTCGGTCGGCGTACTGCACGATCCAGCCGGGGGTGCCCGCTCCGCCGAACTCGTAGACCACGCGATCGAAACCGGGCTGGTGGCCGATTCGAATGCCGCTGACCGTGACGGCCGCGTCGTGCGACGGTGCGCCGCGCTTGGGCAGCGCGTCGTGCGGCGCGGCCGTGGACGAGTCGGTGAACGTGCTGGTGGTGGTCGTCACGGTGGTGGCGTTCAAGCCGGACCCACCGCCGCCACAACCCGCGACCAGCGCCGCCGTTGCGGCGACGAGCAGCACCATCCGGTTACGCATGTTGCTGATGTTACGCAGCGTTCCACACTTCGGTGGTGAACCGACACCCGGTGTGGTGAGTGCCGCGGGAGAGACCCAGCAGAGGCCTGCCGCTACGGGCCGCGGGGCATACCGGCGGTTCAACTCACCCTCGTCCGCAATGGCACTGTCCAACAAGCATGTTTCGGGAGCCGACGGGCGGTCGCTGTATTGGTTCGACGAGGACACCGCGATCCCGTCGGTGTCGCACTGCGTCGGGGAGTGTGCCGGAAAGTGGCCGGGGCTGACCGTGCGGCGCGATCAGATGGTGTACGCGGCAGGCGTCGACCGACAGCTGATCGGGTGCATCCAACGTGCCGACGGCGCATATCAAGTCACGCTCGGCGGTTGGCCGCTGTACTACTACGCGAATGACATGACGGCCGATGAGCTGCTGGGGCATGGCGTCGACAACCTGTGGTTCGCGGTGGCGCGGGACGGCGGCAGGGCGGTTTAGCGTCGAGTTGAATCTGCTTGTGCCACTGGATCTTACGGACATGGTCGCGCTGCCGTATGGGCCCGGGTTGCCGATTTGCCGGGGTGGGTGCGACGTTTCGGCAACGATCTAGCACACTTGACGTGTGTTAGATATCGAGGACGTACTCGGCCGACTGCGGCGGTATCCGGATGTGGAGGCACTGAACCTCTACGCCGTGGATGCCGCCGATCGGCTGATCCTCGATGTTGCCGATGACGCGATCGCGACGGCTGGTAGCGGAAAGGTAGCGATCATTGGTGATGGCTACGGTGCGCTGACCCTCGGTGCGATCGCCGGATACGATCTGCGTGACGTCCGGGTGCATCAGGACTTGCTCACCGGTGAACTCGCGCTTGCCAACAATGCCCGAATGCTCGGACTCGCGGATCGCTACTCCGCGCACCCACTAACTGACCAGTTGCTGGCGGATGTGCGGGTGGTGCTGCTTCGACTGCCGCGTGGGCTGGCCGGGCTGGCCGAGGTCGCCGATGCCATCGCGCGCTACGCCGATGCCGACGTCGAGGTGTTCGCGGGCGGCCGCGACAAGTACCTGACCAAGTCGATGAACGATCTGCTCGCCCAGTCGTTTTCGGACGTGCGCGCCAGCCGCGGCCGACAGAAGTCCCGAACCCTGCTGGTGCGGGGGCCGAAACCGGTTGGCGAGCTGCCGTTTCCGGTGCGCGAACGGCTCGACGATCTGGACATCGATGTCGTCGCGCATGGCGCCGCCTTCTCCGGCGCCCGCCTCGACATCGGGACCAGATTCCTGCTGGAGCACCTGAAATGGATGAAGCCGGATGCCCGCGACGCCATCGATCTCGGGTGCGGCACCGGCATACTGGCGGTCGCGCTGGCCAAAGTGCGGCCCGGCATCGAGGTGGTCGGCACCGATCAGTCGGCCGCCGCGGTGGCCTCGGCGCGAGCCACCGCCGAAGCCAACGGCGTGGCCGATCGGGTGACGGTGGTGCGCGACGACGCCATGTCCTCGGCCGCCGACAACAGCGCCGATCTGGTGCTGTGCAATCCGCCGTTCCACGTCGGCGCGGCCGTGCACACCGGCTCGGCGATCAAGATGTTCGCCGAGGCCGGTCGGGTGCTGCGGCCCGGCGGCGAACTCTGGACTGTCTACAACACCCACCTGAACTATCGGGGTGTGGTCGAGCGGATGGTCGGGCAGACCGAGGTGATCGGTCGCAATCGAAAGTTCACAGTGACGCGGTCGGTGAGTGGGCTGCACGACGTGCAGCGGTAGTACAGTCCGAATTGTCTGTGTAAACGAGTTGCTGGAGCCCAGCTCCGGGAACTCGGCACGGCTGATACGCGTTGGACGGGCAGTTGGATATCGAGCAACCGGCTCGAAGTCGAGACGGCTCGGGACCGACGGCCACGGCGACGTGGGCCACGACTCCAGAAAGGCATTCACGGTGCGCACGACAAGCAATCCGGTTTTTCGCAATCTCCCTCGGCAAGAGGGCGGTGGATACGCCAACTTTGGATCAGGGGTAACGGGCGCGGGCCAGCTGGGCCAGCAGTTCGGTAACCAATACGGCAACCAGTACGGCCAGTATCAGCAGCCGTACCAGCAGGTCCCGGCCACCCGCGCGATGACCATCGACGACGTGGTGACCAAGACCGCCATCACCCTCGGTGTGCTTGCGGTGTCGGCGATCATCTCTTACGGCCTGACCAATGCGAACACCTCGCTCGCGCCGTTGTTCGTCATCGGTGGTGGTCTCGTCGGCCTGGTGCTGGTGCTCATCGCGACCTTCACCAGGAAGATGGACAACCCGGTCCTCGTGCTGTCGTACGCGGTGTTCGAGGGCCTGTTCGTCGGCGCGCTGTCGTTCATGTTCACGAATATCAAGTTCGGCGGTGTCGGCGGCAGCGCGATGATCGCGCAGGCCGTACTCGGCACGTTCGGTGTGTTCGCGGGCATGCTCGTCGTCTACAAGACCGGCGCGATTCGCGTCACCCCGCGCTTCACCAGGATGATCGTGGGCGCCATGATCGGCGTGCTGGTGCTCGCACTGGGCAACCTGGTCGCTAGCTTCTTCATCTCCGGCGGCCTCGGCCTGCGTGACGGTGGCCCGCTTGCCATCATCTTCAGCCTGGTGGTCATTGCCATCGCCGCGTTCAGCTTCCTGCTCGACTTCGACGCCGCCGATCAGCTGATCCGCGCACAGGCGCCGGAGAAGGCGGCCTGGGGCATCGCGCTCGGCCTGACCGTCACCCTGGTCTGGCTGTACGTCGAGATCCTGCGCCTGCTGAGTTACTTCAACAACGATTAGCGACGCCCTTGAAACGGCTCCCTACCCGACCGGGTAGGGAGCCGTCCGACCGGTTTCGCGAGTGTCAGCTGAGCCGCTCGATGACCATGGCCATGCCCTGGCCGCCGCCGACGCACATGGTCTCCACGCCGAACTGCTTGTCGTGGGTCTGGAGGTTGTTGATCAGCGTGGTGGTGATGCGGGCGCCGGTCATGCCGAACGGGTGGCCGAGCGCGATGGCGCCGCCGGAGACGTTCAGCTTGTCCTCGTCGATCTCGAGTTCGCGGGCCGAACCCAGCACCTGCACCGCGAATGCCTCGTTGATCTCGAACAGGTCGATGTCGTCGACCGTCTTGCCCGCCAGTGCGAGCGCGCGCTTGACCGACTCGATCGGGCCGAGGCCCATGATCTCCGGGGACAGGCCCGAGACACCGGTGGACACGATGCGCGCCAGCGGGGTCAGGCCCAGTTCCTCGGCCCTGGTGTCGCTCATGATGACCAGCGCGGCGGCGCCGTCGTTGAGCGGGCAGCAGTTACCCGCGGTGACGGTGCCGTCCGGACGGAACACCGGCTTCAGCTGGCTGACCGCCTCATAGGTCACGCCGGCGCGCGGGCCGTCGTCCTTGGAGACCACGGTGCCGTCGGGCAGCGTGACCGGGGTGATCTCACGCTCGAAGAAACCGGCCTTGATGGCTTCCTCGGCCCGGTTCTGCGAGCGCACGCCCCAGCGGTCCTGGTCCTCACGGGTGATGCCGGTGAAGGACGCGACGTTCTCGGCGGTCTGGCCCATCGCGATGTAGACGTCCGGGAGCAGGCCGTCCTCGCTCGGGTCGTGCCAGATGCCCGCGCCGACCTGGGCGGCCTTCGCGGTGCGCTCCTGCGCCTCGGCGAAGAGCGGGTTCTGGGTGTTCGGCCAGCTGTCGGCGGAGCCGTTCTTGTAGCGGGACACCGTCTCCACGCCTGCGGAGATGAACACGTCACCCTCGCCCGCCTTGATCGCGTGGAACGCCATCCGGGTGGACTGCAGCGAAGAGGCGCAGTAGCGGTGCACGGTGGTGCCGGGCACGAAGTCGTAGCCGAGCTGCACTGCGACGATGCGGGCGATATTGAAGCCCTGCTCGCCGCCGGGGGAACCGCAGCCGAGGATCAGGTCGTCGATCTGGGCCGGGTCCAGAGCAGGCACCTTGTCGAGCGCCGCGCGCACGATCTGCGTCGTCAGATCGTCGGGCCGCATGTCGGCCAACGAACCTTTGGCGGCTCGGCCGATCGGAGAGCGGGCGGTCGAGACGATGACGGCCTCGGGCATGAAGACTCCTTTATTGGACGGCAAGTGTTTGCGGCCGGACGTTGTCCGAGCGCGGCCTGCGACCGTTTGTTACTTGTGCGTTCCTATCGAATCTACGTCGCGTCCTGCCGGGCGCGAAGACGGGGTCATCTCGTGCAGCGCGTCGATCAGGGCAGGAAGCAGCAGTGCCGCAGCCAGTTCGTAACCGGCTGCCGAGGGATGGAAACCGTCGGCGGCGAACATCAATTCGGGAGCGGCGCGGAACTCGGGTGCGAGCAGATTACCCATCGCCACCGGACGCCCGCCCGCGACGGTGGTGGCCACGGTCTGGGCCCGGGCCAGCCGGACGCTCCAGTTGTGCACCAAAGTCCGCAGCGGCTGCGGAATCGCGGTGACCGTACCCAGATTCGGGCAGGTGCCGACCACCACGATGCTGTCGGCGCGGCGCAGCCGGGCCACCGCGCTGGCCAGCCTGCGCGCCGATGCCCGGATGGCGTGTTTCTTGGTGATGTCGTTGGCGCCGATGAGGATCACCGCGATATCCGGGGGCGGCCCGGCCACGAACATCGCATCCACCTGGCCCGCAAGGCCTTTGGAGGTGGCGCCGGAAATCGCCTTGGTACTCAACCGGATTCGCTGCCCGGTGGCCTCGGCGAGACCGCGAGCGATGCGCACACCGGGGACCTCCTCGGCGGTCAGGCAGCCCACCCCGCCCGCCGTGGAATCACCGAAGATCATCAGGTGCAGGTCCGCGTGCAGACCGGTACGCCAAGGCTGCGGCGCCATACACCCCGCGGTGTAGATGCCATCGGCCTCCGGCGGTTTCGATGTGTCCCGCCCGATGACGCCGCGCGCGACACCGGCCTGCGCCATGAGAAGTCGATACGCGGCCCACGATGCGGTACCCGCCCCGGAACCTGCCAACACGGTTGCGGCGCTGGTGACAGCCGCAGTCCGCCAGCTGATCCGAGGTGCGCTCACGAGACAGATTTTACGGACTGCGGCGGCAGAGACAACGCTCGCCGCCGCAGTTTCATACCGATGTCTCAGGCAGGCACGTCGAAGGAGCCGCGGGCCGGGACGCTGGCGTTGTTGGTGGTGACGACGACCTCGATGTGGCCGGGACCGGTGTCCTGGAACAGGGCGTACTGAATGCTGCCGTAGATGCCGGTGACCACGGTGTTGTCGTAGGTGCCCACCGCGCCGGTGTTCATGTTGCGCCAGGCGACGGTGGTGCGGACCTCGCACAGCGGGGCCAGCGGGTAGGCGCCGGGACCGATACCGGAGACCGGCAGCGCGCGGACGTTGATGATGGCGCGGCCGGGCCATTGGGGGCTGGTGTCGGCCCAGGTCCTGATGCTCGTCCAGCAGAGTCCGCCGCTGGCAAGCGTGGGCACCTGCGGGAACTCGACGGTCGTCGCGTTCGCCTGTGCCCCGGATCCGACGATCACGGCCAGCGCCGATCCGGCCAAAACCGCAGCGGCACGGGCGATGTTCGGCTGCATCATGGATGAGATCCTAAGGGGGAGGTCAAGGCTTTGATGGCAGCGCGTCGTGCGGCGCGGCCGTGGCGTGCCGGAATTCACAGCGAACGGCCGCGACGGGGTCCGGTGAACATGGCGGTGGTCTGCCCAGACAACGTTTCTGCAACGATGGAGCTATGCGCATCGCGGATCATGTCGTGGACCTCATCGGTAATACGCCGTTGGTCCGGTTGAACTCTGTGGTGGGACCGAACGCCGGAGTGGTAGCGGCCAAGATCGAATACCTGAATCCCGGCGGCAGTTCCAAAGACCGGATCGCGGTGAAGATGATCGACGCGGCCGAGAAGTCCGGGCAGTTGAAGCCCGGCGGCACCATCGTCGAACCCACCTCCGGCAACACCGGCGTCGGCTTGGCGCTCGTCGCCCAGCAGCGCGGCTACAAGTGCGTTTTCGTCTGCCCGGACAAGGTCAGTGAGGACAAGCGCAATGTGCTGCGCGCCTACGGCGCCGAAGTCGTGGTCTGCCCGACCGCGGTGCCTCCGGATCACCCGGACAGCTACTACAACGTCTCCGACCGACTGGTCCGCGAGATCGACGGCGCATGGAAGCCCGACCAGTACTCCAACCCGGGCGGACCCGAGAGCCACTACGAGACCACCGGCCCGGAGATCTGGCGCGACACCGACGGCAAGGTCACCCATTTCGTGGCGGGCGTCGGCACCGGCGGCACCATCACCGGCACCGGCCGCTACCTCGAGGAGATCTCCGGCGGCAAGGTGAAGATCATCGGCGCCGACCCGGAGGGTTCGGTGTACTCCGGCGGCAGCGGCCGCCCATACCTGGTCGAGGGGGTCGGCGAGGACTTCTGGCCGTCGGCCTACGACCCGGCCGTCCCCGACGAGATCATCGCCGTCTCCGATGCCGACTCCTTCGATATGACCCGCAGGCTGGCCCGCGAGGAGGGACTGCTGGTCGGCGGCTCCTGCGGTATGGCAGTGGTCGCGGCCATCGAGGTCGCCCGCAGGGACCCCGATGCGCTCGTGGTCGTGCTGCTGCCCGACGGCGGCCGCGGCTACCTGTCGAAGATCTTCAACGACCAGTGGATGAGCTCCTACGGCTTCCTGCGCGAGCGGCTCGACGGCAGCACCGCCGAACCGTCCTGCGGCGATGTGCTGCGCGGCAAGTCCGGCGCGCTGCCGGACCTGGTGCACACGCATCCGTCGGAGACGCTGCGCGACGCCATCGAGATCCTGCGCGAATACGGTGTCTCGCAGATGCCGGTCGTGGGTGCCGAGCCTCCTGTCATGGCAGGCGAGGTGGCGGGCAGCGTCACCGAACGCGATCTGCTCTCGGCGGTCTTCGAAGGCCGTGCGCAGCTGACGGATTCGGTGGCACAGCATATGAGTCCGTCGTTCCCGTTGATCGGTGCGGGCGAGCCCATCTCCGCCGCGACCAAGGCGCTGTCCGATACCGACGCGTTGATGGTGGTGGACGACGGCAAGCCGGTCGGCGTGATCACCCGTCACGATCTGCTCGGTTTCTTGAGCACGGGCAGCATCGGCCACTGAGCGCTCGATAAACCCGGGGCCGTTGCCCGGATTGTTGTGTTTGCCGCAGTGTGGTGTCCGCGCGCGAAGCCATCGTGGCTATATTAGGGCTATCCCTCGGCGAAATGTATTGTCACCGAAACGCATTCGAATCGGTCAGGGCCTTGCCGAGCACCAGCTGATGCACTTCCGCCGTGCCCTCATACGTGAGCACCGACTCGAGATTGTTGGCATGCCGCAGCACCGGATAGTCCAGGGTGATGCCGTTGGCGCCCAGGATGGTGCGACACTCACGCGCGATCGCGATGGCCTCCCTTGTGCTGTTCAGCTTGCCCGCGCTGATCTGTTCGGCACGCACCACGCCCTGATCCTTCAATCGGCCCAGATGCAGGGCGAGCAGCTGTCCCTTGCCGAACTCCAGCGCCATATCCGCCAACTTCGCCTGGGTCAGCTGGTAGGCCGCCAGGGGCTTGTCGAATACCTCCCTGGTCCTGGCGTATTCGATGGTCGAGGCCAGGCAGTCGCGGGCCGCGCCGAGCGCACCGAAGATGATGCCGAAGCGTGCCTCGCTCAGACAGGCCAGCGGAGAACTCAGCCCGCGTGACTGCGGCAGTACGGCATCGGCGGGCAATCGGACATCGCTGAAATCCAGTTCCGCGGTGATCGAGGCGCGCAGCGACAGCTTGCGGTGCATCTCGCGCGCGGTGAACCCTGGCGTGCCCGCGGGCACGAGGAATCCACGCACGCTCTCGTCCTCGGTCTGCGCCCAGACGACCGCGACATCGGCGACCGAGCCATTGGTGATCCACATTTTCGAGCCGTTGAGGATCCAGTCCGTGCCGTCACGCTTGGCCCTGGTCCGCATGCCGGCGGGGTTCGAGCCGAAGTCCGGTTCGGTGAGCCCGAAGCAGCCGAGCGCGCGCCCCGCCGCCATTTCCGGCAGCCACCGCTGCTTCTGCTCCTCGGAGCCGTACTTGTGAATCGCGGTCATCGCCAGCGACCCCTGTACCGACACCATACTGCGTACCCCGGAATCGATCGCCTCGAGCTCCTGGCAAGCCAACCCATAGGTGGTGGCCGACATGCCCGCGCAGCCATAGCCCTCCAGATGCATGCCGAGCAGACCGAGCTTGCCGAGTTCCGGTGCGATCTCCCGAGCCGGGAAGGTGCCCACCTCGAACCAATCCGCGATATGGGGCCGCAGCCGCTGCGCCGCGAACGCAGCGACGGTATTCCGGATCTCGCGCTCGTCGTCGGACAGCAATGCATCGATCGCGAACAGCTCTTCGACAGTCACCATGGCCTCAGCCTAATGAGGCACACCAGCCAGTTGCCGAATTGGCCGCCATCTAGGCTGGGCGCATGATTGAGCTGGGATTCTCGACACGGGCCGTGCACGCCGGATTCGATCCCGATCCACAGACCGGTGCGGTGAACGTGCCCATCTACGCGAGTTCGACGTTCGCCCAGGACGGGGTGGGCGGGTTGCGCGACGGCTATGAGTACGGCCGCACCGGCAACCCGACCAGGACCGTGCTGGAAGCGAACCTCGCCTCGCTCGAATCGGGCCGCTACGGACGGGCATTCGCCTCCGGCATGGCCGCCACCGACTGCGCGCTGCGCGCCACGCTGCGGCCCGGCGACCACATCGTGATCCCGGACGATGCCTACGGCGGCACCTTCCGTTTGATCGACAAGGTGTTCAGCCAGTGGGGGATTGAGCACTCGCCTGCGCACGTCTTCAACGTCGACGAGATGCTCGCCGCGATCCGCCCGAACACCAAGCTGGTGTGGATCGAGACCCCGACCAACCCGCTGCTGAGCATCGGCGACATCCCGGCGCTCGCCGGCGTCGCACACACCGCGGGCGCAAAACTGGTGGTGGACAACACCTTCGCCACCCCATACCTGCAGCAGCCGCTGCTGCTCGGCGCCGACATCGTGGTGCACTCGACCACCAAGTACCTCGGCGGGCACTCCGATGTGATCGGCGGCGCGCTGATCACCAACGACCAAGAGCTCGATGCCGCCTTCGGCTTCCTGCAGAACGGCGCGGGTGCGGTGCCGGGCCCGTTCGACGCGTTCCTCACCCTGCGTGGCACCAAGACGCTCGCGCTGCGGATGGACCGGCACTGCGACAATGCCGAGACCATCGCCGAGTTCCTGACCCGCCACCCCGCGATCTCGCAGGTGATCTACCCCGGCTTGGCCGAGCACCCCGGTCACGCTATCGCGGACAAGCAGATGAAGCGCTTCGGCGGCATGATCTCGGTGCGGCTGGCCGGCGGCCCGGACGCGGCGCGCGACTTCTGCTCGCGGACGAAGATCTTCACCCTCGCCGAATCGCTCGGTGGCGTGGAATCGCTGATCGAGCATCCGGCCGCGATGACGCACGCCTCCACCGAGGGATCCGACCTGGAGGTGCCCGCGGATCTGGTGCGCCTGTCGGTCGGCATTGAGGACATCAGCGATCTGCTCACCGATGTCGAGCGGGCGCTCGCGGGCTAGGGACGGACATGACGAAGCGGCCGCACTCGATACCGGGTGCGGCCGCTGGTGTCTTCGGGGAGTACGGCCCGGCGGGGCAGCTGGGCGCAGCGCCTCGGCCGGGCTGTCAGCTGTGGTAGGGCTCGGCGCTGACCAGGGTGACCTTCATCGTCTTGCCGTTGGGGAGCGTGTACTCCCTGGTATCACCGACCTTGGCGTCGATCAGTGCGCCGCCGAGCGGCGAGGCGGGCGAGTAGGTCTCCAGCTTGGAGTCGTTCAGACCCTCTTCGCGAGTCGCGATGAGGAAGGTTTCGGTTTCGGACTCGTCGCCGTCGTAGTAGACCTTGACGACAGAACCCGGGAGCGCGACGCCCGCCTTGGTCGGCGCGACGCCGACCTTGGCGTTGTTCAGCAGTTCCTGCAGCTGGCGGATGCGGGCTTCCTGCTGGCCCTGCTCCTCACGAGCGGCGTGGTATCCACCGTTCTCCTTGAGGTCGCCCTCTTCCCGGCGTTCGTTGATCTCGGCAGCGATGACGGGACGGTTGGCGATGAGCGCGTCGAGTTCGCCCTTGAGCCTGTCGTGCGACTCCGGGGTCAGCCAGGTCACTTGCGTCTCAGTCATCTCGATCACTCCCTAGTAGTTGTTCCCGGCAGGCCGGGATTCCCTGATAACCGCTGCAGTACCCACACAGGGGGCGGGCACGCACCAGCCGACGGCTAGTGCCATCCTGGGGAAGTTCATCGAACCCCGACAGGCATCAGCCCCCGGCAAACTGGATACCCGGAACTGGTAGCGCTGGCCGCTAATGCAGCAAACACGGCTCCGAGCCCCGGAACCGTGTATCAGGCTATTTTAGCATGAATCACAAACACGCAGGTCGGAGTTTGTTTTGCCGTGGCGCGTATGCCGCGGCGGCCGAAATCGGCTCGGCCCGCCGGTAGCTCAGCCCGCGCGAAGATACGCGGGCACTCGATCGCTGCACGCGTAGATGTTGCCCGCCGATGGTCTCGACGACGAGCGAACCGTGGTCGACAGCACGATGGTGCCGCTGCTGGACGGCTCGACCAGCAGCTCGCGCCGGCCCACCTCGGAGCCCTCCTTGTCCATGGCCCGCACGAAACACACCACAGGCTGCTCCGGATCCTTGCGGGTGACCTTGAGTCGGATGGTCATCGTGGAATCGTTGTCGACGGTGTAACCGAGCTGTTCGGTCTCGATGTCCTGGGGCCCGTACTTCTGCCAGCCGACGTAGGCGACACCCAGTCCGAGCAGCACGACGACCACGCCGAGCACCGGCGCAATCCAGCGGCGTCTCCGACGTGGCGCGGTGCCGTACCGGTCGGCGCGCCGCTGTTCGGCCGCATCGCCACCGGCGGATTCCGGCACAGGCTCGGTCATCAGAAGTCGCTCCCGGGGGGTACGTCGGAACAAAAGTCTGTCGAATGGAACTATAGGGAACGAAGCCCAAGCACCCGCGAGCGAGAGCGATGAGGTGAACTAGACGTGAGTGGCCTTCGCCTCATGGCGGTCCATGCCCACCCCGATGACGAGTCCAGCAAGGGTGCCGCGGCGACCGCCCGTTACGCCGACGAGGGCAACGATGTCCTGGTCGTCACGCTGACCGGCGGTGAGCGCGGCAGCATCCTCAATCCGGCGATGGACATCCCCGGGGTGCTGGACCGGATCGAGGAGGTCCGGCGCGAGGAGATGACCGCCGCGGCCGCCGCGCTGGGTGTGCGCCAGACTTGGTTGGGATTCGTCGATTCGGGTCTACCCGAGGGTGATCCGTTGCCGCCGCTGCCCGAGGGCAGCTTCGCGCTGGTTCCGCTGGAGGAGGCCACCGAGGCGCTGGTGCGGGTGATACGCGAGTTCAAGCCGCACGTGATGACCACCTATGACGAGACCGGTGGCTACCCGCACCCCGATCACATCCGGTGCCATGAGGTGTCGATGGCCGCCTTCGAGGCCGCGGGGGATCCCGAGCGGTTCCCGGATGCCGGCCAGGCGTGGACGCCGCTGAAGCTGTACTACGACCACGGCTTCAGCCTGCAGCGGATGGAGGCGTTCGCGGCGGAGTTCGAGCGGAACGGGGAGCCGTTCCCGATGCAGGAGTGGCTGGATCGGATCCGCAAGTACGCGGTCGACCGCGGCGACGTGATGTCGCGGGTCACCACGCAGGTCGAGTGCGCCAAGTACTTCCCGCAACGTGATGACGCCCTGCGCGCGCACGCCACCCAGATCGACCCGAACGGCGCCTTCTTCGCGATTCCGCTGGAGATGCAGCAGCGGGTGTGGCCCACCGAGGAATTCGAGCTGGCCAAGACCAGGGTGCGCACCGCGATCCCCGAGAACGATCTGTTCGCCGGTATCGAGGATGACGACCAGTGATGTTGGCCCTGCTCGCACAGTCGCCCGGGACGCCCACTGGTCCGGAGTTCGGTAAGGCTTCGCCGCTGGGTCTGGTCATCATCCTGATCCTGCTCGCGGGCACGGTGCTGCTGGTGCGTTCGATGAATCGGCACCTGAAGAAGCTGCCGCCGACCTTCGAACCGGAGCACCCGGAGCCGGATCAGGAGGCCGACGAAGGCACTGAACCCGGGATCATCCGCCGGGAGGCCGAGGTCGTCGAGCCGGAAGGCCGCACCGAAAAGCCCTGACCTCTGCTGTGGCCACAACGGCCGTCCGCCTGCCGCGGACGGCCGTGTTACGTTTGCGGGCCCTATTTGTCATTGGTGTAGTCGCGGCACGATCGCTGCCTCGCCTCTCATTCCGCAGAGCCCTGAAAGTTGAGGCCGCATCCGATGGTGGACCAGTCGATGCGCACGCCACGAGCCTAGCGGCGGACCCGGAGTCGCTAGGGTCGGCTGGCGCGATTCCGGTAGCGGGCGGCGACCGAAGGGCCGGGCTAGAATCCGGCTCGCGTGCCACGATTGGGGTGGCAGCGGGTGCGATATCGATCTCAGCGCATCGAATTCGGCGGCGGTAATCAGGTTTTCGGCAATAGGTTCGTGCAGGTCGTGGTTTGGATGTCACCCCGTTGTGCTACCTATTCTGCGAACCCGCTGACCGAAGGAAGACAGATGGATTCTGTGATCGACCAGATCGACCGCGCTCTCGACATGACGGGCGCGATCGTCGCCACGGTGGATGACGATCGGCTTGTCGCGCCGACGCCGTGCTCGGACTGGGATGTGCGTGCCGTGCTCAACCATGTCGTCGGCGGCATACACCTCTTCGCCGCCGCGGTGACCGGGATGGATGCGGGGGCCGCGCACGAGGACGACTGGCTCGGCAGCGATCCGCAGGGCGCCTACGCGGCAGCGGCCGAGGTGGATCGGGCCGCGTGGCATCGTCCGGGGGCGCTGACGGGGACGGTGCACATCTCGTTGGGCGATCTGCCGGGCTCGGCGGCGGCGACCGTCCACCTCACCGAGTTGGTGGTGCACAGTGTCGACCTCGCGGTCGCCGTGCACCGGCCGGATCTCGCCGACGACGCGCTGTGCGCCGAACTGCTCACCACCATGCGGCAGATGGGCGGCATAGACGGCTTCCGCAAACCGGGCATGTTCGACGCCGAGGTTCCGGTGGCAGCGGAAGCTCCCGCGCACGAGCGGCTGCTCGGCTACGTCGGCAGGAAGTGGTTGAACTCGTAAGCCCTTGCCGCCGCGTAGGAGGTCTGGCGGCAGTCAGCCGGGCAGTCGGCGGACCGGGTGGCGCAGGATGGTTCGAGTGGTTGCCGCCGGGGCCTTGCGCGGATCCGACAGGTAGATCTCGTGATGGAGGCCGTTCATCGCGAGCCCTTCGGCGGTCATGAACGCGTCCATGCGCGCCAGCGTCTCCGGCTCGGTCGAGTAGGGACCAACATGCATCACCTGGATGGCCTCGCCCTCGGTCAACGACTCGAAGGTCGCATCGCTCACCATGTCCGCGGTGACGACATCGGGCATTCGGATCATCAACTTCCAGTGCCACTGGTCGCGCGGCACCGAGAGCGGAGGTTCATCGGAGTCCACCCACCACTGCCCCTCCAACTTCGGCACCACGAAGTCCGTGCCAGCCGCCCTGGCGATCTTCTTGGCGCCGTAGGCGGCCTGATACAACTCCGCCACCGCGTCGGCATACGCCGCGCCCGCGGGCGCACCGGAACCGGTGACCGTCACGTAGTTGTAAGCGTCGAACATACGCAGCGCGGGATCCCGCGGCGCGTCGTAATAGTGCTTATCGGTCTTGGCCAGATCGATCTTCACCAGAAGTCCTCCTATCGAAGTGCATGCTGGCAACCAGCCTGAACTCTCCATCGACGGGAGAGTCAAGACGAGCGTCCGGGCGCGTCACCCGGGTGGTAGGAGTTGTGCCCCGGACCGTGCCGACCCGGTCCCCAGTGCAGGCCGTAGCCGTTCTTGGTGAGGTGGTCGCCGTTGCAGCGCAGGAACACGAAGAAGTCGCCGACCGTGTCGGACCATCGGAAGCCGAGCAGGTCCTGGTAGAAGTTCTGCATCGACCCGAGTTCTGGGCAGTAAGCGGCCACGTGACCCAGCTTTGTCGGACGCAGCCGAAGGTAGCCCTGTACCCCGCTGGGTTCCTGCGCCGTCATGAGGTGCAGGGGCACGCCGGTGCCGGGCTCATTGAGCACGAGTACGTCCGGAGTGCCGGGGCCGATGTCGCTGCGGCGCTGGACGTCGTAACCGGCGTCCCCGAGTCGCCGTTGGGCGTCGTCGAGGTCCTCCCAGATCTCGTAGCCGACAACGGATCGGCCCTGTCCGGTGTTCCTTCTCAGCGGCAACGGTGGCGGCGAGGGTTTGTTCACTGCGGATGATGGTGTTCATTGAGCCTGCCTCGTGATGAGGGCGGGAGCCCGAGCTGAACGGCGTCCCCTTGGAGGCGTATGGCTTCGGCTCGTTTCGAGCGCAGGAACGACCGGGTCAGGTCGAGGCCCTCGATTTCACCGTGCCAGCCTTCGGTTGCGGCATGCTGGCATGCGCCGGGGATATGACGGAGCGCCTCGCGGCGCACCACGCTCATGCCGATGTGCGTGTGATCAATCGTCTCCGTTGAACAGAGCTGACCGAGCGGACCGCGTGTCGAGTGGATGCTGTTGGCTGAGACGGAAAATGAGTCGGGGATGGGAGGGTGCTTTGGCAGAGTGCTCGACATGACTGCCTCCGGCCCCAAAGCGGATCTGCACCGTTACCTGCGCTATGCCCGCGAAGCGATGCTGTGGAAGCTCGACGGCCTGTCCGAGTACGACGTGCGTCGCCCGATGACCCCAACCGGCACAAACCTGCTCGGCTTGATCAAACACCTCGGTACCGTCGAGTTCGACTACTTCGGTGACACCTTCGCCCGCCCATACGACGAACCCCTCACCGAACACGACTTCGAGGCCGATCCCACGGCCGACATGTGGGCCACCCCCGAACAGTCGCGCGAGGACATCATCGGGTTCTACCGTCGGGCCTGGGCGCATGCCGACGCCACGATCGACAGCCTCGACCTCACCGCCGAAGGCTCGGTCCCCTGGTGGTCCGAGGACCAGCGGACCGTCACGCTCCATCAGATCCTGGTACACGTAGTGGCCGAAACCAACCGGCACGCCGGACACGCCGACATCATCCGCGAGCTCATCGACGGCGTCGCCGGCCTACTCGACGGCAACGACAACATGCCCACCAGCGACTCGACCTGGTGGCAGCAATATCGAGCCGAGCTGGAGAAAACCGCAAAACAGGCCGCCGAGCCCCGCTGACCGATGAATCCCAGCCTTCTTGAAAGCCTGTTCACCGGCGCTCGCTACGAGAAGTAAGGCAGCCTCGACGTTTACCCGCCCCGTAGCGAACGGAGCCCCGTATCGTGCGTTCGGTAGTCCCCGGATGCAGGCTTCTGAACCTTTATCCGGCACAGCATCTCGGCCAACGGCCGAACACACGGAAATGCCGCGGAGAGCGCGGTCAGCGGATGAGATCCACTGCGGCTCATGACATCAGCACATGCCGATGTGCGTGCTTGGTCCCAGACGGGTTGCGGCGAGACGGCACCCTGGCCTCAGCTGAGCTGCTCGGCCAGCCCGACAATGATGCCCTCAGGGCCACGCACGTAGCAGAGCCGATAGCTCTGCTCGTACTGCTCCAGATCGCCGACGAGTTCGGCGCCGTGGGCGCGTAGGCGAGCCACGACGTCCTCGATGTCGTCGACAGCGAACATGATGCGACGAATGCCCAGCGTGTTTGCCGGCGCGTTTTTCGGCTCAGCGCTGATCGCCTTCGGCGTGTGGAACATCGCCAGCTCGACCCGACCGTGACCGTCCGGCGTCCGCAGCATTGCGACGTCCTGCCGGACGTCGTCGACCGCAATGACACGTTCCACCCAACGTCCCTCGACTGGCCCCTTGCCCTCCAGCTCCATACCGAGTTCGACGAAGAACTCAATAACGGCGTCAAGGTTCTCGACAACGATGAGGACGTTGTCCATCCGCTGAATCGCCATGGCCCTATCTCCTCCATCAGTAGGCCCAACGTAGGCTTTGGTGGGCACGACAGTAGTGACGTCCGCCGAGACGGAAACTCATCGCCAGGCGAGTGTGCGGCGAAGCATGCGTGATAATCAGCATGGGGTTGCCGACACGGCGAACCCACGACATCTTCTCCAAATACTTGGGGGCACTCAGTCCCACGCGATATCCGCGACTTCGCCGAACAGCGACGGCGAACGGGGCCGGGACGAGAGCGGTCGGTGAGCGAAACGTCCGCTCATGCCGCATATCGCGTGTTCTCACGTCGGTTAACCGTCCATATATGCGGCGATGAGAGTCCGGTCGCCGAGGACCTCGTGCCGGATCGTGTTGTACAGGATGCGGAATCGGTGTACCTCCATGTCCAGAGCATCACCGTCTGGGATCACGCCGCGGCGGAGAGTTCGTACTTCAGCGTGCCGAAAACCGTTCGACCACACTGTTGTGAGATCGTCTGAGCTGGCCTTGGGCTCGGGATGCGGCCGGGAACGGCCGAAGCTGCTGCGCTGCTGACCGCCGGAGCTGGACCACTGGTGGTGCCCAAGCGTACGGTGCGCAGCCTGACGATCACAGCCGCTGAAACGCGTTAGCCGACAGACGCTCCGGTGAATCGGCAGTTCCGCCGACGGCAGTCGAGGGTTCGCCGGCAGCGGTCAGAGACAGAAGCCGCCGATGTTGATGCCAGGGGTCACCGTCACCACTGCGCCGCCCGCGATCGGCAGGAATTGCAACTGGCTGTCGAAGTAGCCGGCGGTGATCGCGTTCTGGCCGGAGGTGGCGGGTGTCCACGAGACGCTCGCGATGCCGCCGGATACCGGAGCGGAGCCCAGCACGAGGTTACTGGCGGAGGAATCAACGTCGAAGAATTCGACGGTGCCCTGCGGTACTGCCGAGCCGTCGGGCTGCTTCACTGTCGCCGTGACCGTTACAGGGCAGCCGGTTCCGATGACATTCGCCGACCCTGTCACGGATCCGGTCAGGGCCACCGTAATCGTCGGTGCGGTCAGTGCGGAGGCATTGGGCGCGAACATCATCGGGACCGCCAGGCAGGCAGCCAGTGCCGACGCGGCGACGATGCCCCGAGTATGTGTGGCTCCGAATTCGATCATGGTGCCGCCTTCTTCTATGGTGTGTTGTCCGAGCTGTCGGCCGTCATTCTTACGGAAAGCGGCGAGCTATGCACAATGGGTGCATTCGGAGCCACCATGCCCGCCGACCGGTGCTCCAAGGCGTCACGGAGGTCCGGTCCGCGACGGCCGCTGGTCGTGAGACAGATATCGCGGTCAGCCATACGGACCCAGCGCGGCGGTAACCAGGCAGCTCAACCGATCTCTTGCGTCAAGGTTGTGGCAGAACTCGGTGGGGCGGAGGGTTGGTCACCCGCTGCGTGCGACCAGCGGGCCAGAGGCTCCTGCAACGCCTGACCGTTCTCCACTACGACCGTGATTTCGAGACCATGGCCGGGGTGACAGGGCAGCCGGCACAGTGGATTTCCGCGCCGGGATCGATCAGCTGACCGGTCCCGGCCTTGTGGTCCGTCGTGTCGTCGGAGTGGCGGCCGGGGCTGGTGCCTTGGTGGCTAGTTCGGGGCAGTTGGGCTTCGCTGTGCCGGTCCGCCCCAAGGCATTACCATCGGCGGGTGTCTGCGGATCTGTCTCCCCACGTGCGTAGTTCTCCCGTTTTCGCTGCCGCCGAGGCCGTCGCCGATTGGGTGGGGTCCGGTCGCCCGATTACGCCCGGTGGCGCGTTGAAGCCCGCGTCGGTTCCGGAGCTGGCAAAGCGTCTGCGGGTGCGGTGCCCCGCGAAAGTCCGTCGGGCGAGCGATGTTCCGCTTGTCCATCGCCGATGGCTGGTGGCCGTGGCCGCGGGGATGATCGCCTGCTCCGGGTCGAGGGCGGTCCGCGTCGATCCGGCGCCCGAACCGGGCCCGCGCGATTGGCTGGCCGCATTGGAAGATGTTGTGCGCGCGCAAGTTTACGATCCATGTCAGGCCGACGCCCGCATCGTCTGTCAGGTGACGCTTGCCGCGTTGAGGGCGAACCCGACCTCGATCAGGGATCTGCCCAACCTAGTCTTCGACGCGATGCGCGAACGTGGTGACTGGGACTACAACGCCTATCGGCTGGCAGGCGCTGAGCAGCATCCGGTGGACACGGTCGTAGAGATCCTGCGCGACTTCGGCGCGCTCGACCATCGGCAGTCGGCCACACCGCTGGCCGAGTACGCACACGCCGAACTCACCAGGCGACTCCCGCCACCGATCAACGCCGATCTGCCGGCGGCGACCCTGCTGACTGTCCTGGCGGGTCTTCCCGAGGAGGAGATATGGGAGCACGCCCACCGATGGCTGGCGATGCGGCGGGTTTCCGGCAGCGAACCGCTGCGGGAATTGCTGGACGCTGCCGAGACCGCGACACCGGCGGGCCGATTCAGCGCCGTGGAGATAGCCTCCGAATACGGTGTGCCGGAACTCTGGCATGAGCTGCGTGAGCACCGAATGCTCGGCCCGCACGCCCGATACGCGCTCGCCCGGCTCGGCGAGGGCCCCGATGTGGCCGATCGGGATCTGTATTGGGTCGCCGTCGACGATGCCCTAGCCAGCCTCGATCGGTACGGCGCCGTGGACGCCAGGTATGCGCTGCTGGCTGTCGGCGAGGACGGCATCCTCGCGTCCCTGCGAGAGTGCGGCCATCCCGAGGTCGATCGGCTGTGGGAGGCCGTTGGTACCGATTGGCCTCCGATCCCGTCTTACCAATTGAAAGTCTCACTGTCCGGGGGCGTTTGGCGTCGGGTGCGGGTCCCGGCGAACATGTCTCTGGGCGAGCTGCACTATGTGATTCAGGTGCTGTTCGACTGGGGCGACGATCATATGCATGTCTTCGCCGCAACCGGTCGCCGATACGCGGACCCATTCCACAATCTGGAAGAGTGCGGCGACGAATTCGCCTACCGGGTCAACCGCGCCCTGCCCACACCCAAGTCGAAGATCACCTACACCTACGACCTCGGTGACTGTTACCGCCACGAGATCGTCCTCGAGGAGATGGATTCCGCCGAAATCGCCCATTCAGTCTGCGTTGGCGGACGCGGCGATCATCCGCTCGAGGACTACAACCCCGATTACCCGGTCGACCCTGTGCCGTTCGACCAGGAGGCCGTGAACCGGAAACTCCAGAAGCTCGCCAGGGCGGAGGTGCACTGATGTCGAAGGAGTCACGGTCGGTGACCTCGCCGCGCGCGGAGATCGCCGAAACACTGGCGCAGATCCACGGACCCGGGTCGTTCTGTACCCGGCGCACTGCGTCGGCAGACGATTTGCTGATCGAGGTCAAAGGTGTTGGGGAACTGCAGGTTCCGGTGCAAGCCGAGCAAGCCCGTGAGCTGTTGCAGGTGGCCCGGCCCGCACGCTACGGGTTGCGGGAGGAGACGTTGCTCGACCCGGCGGTGCGTGATACGTGGGAGATTCCCCGCAGCCGGGTGAAGATCGACAAGCGGCGCTGGAATCGGACCCTGCGACCGATCCTGACGCAGGTCGCCACCGATCTCGGTCTGCCCGATGGGGTGCGGCTGACCGCCGAGCTGCATTCCATGCTGGTGTACACGCCCGGCCAGTTCTTCCGTCCCCACCAGGACTCGGAGAAGTCCGACGGCATGGTGGCCTCCCTAGTGGTGACGCTGCCCGGCACGTTCGCCGGCGGCTCACTCGTCGTCGAACACGGCGGTGAACGAATGGAATGCCGCTGGGCGAAGGACGAACTGTCGTTTGCCGCGTTCTACGCCGACTGCCTGCACGAGGTTCGGCCGATCCGTTCCGGCCACCGGATCGTGCTGACCTACAACCTGATGCTCGCCGACGGGCACTCCGTTTCGCCGCGTCCGGCGTCCGCGGCCGATACCGCGATAGCCGAACGGCTGCGCGAGCATTTCCAGACGCCGAGCGCGGCGCGTTGGGGTTACCGGGCCGGTCTGCCGCCTAACCGGTTGGTGTATCTGCTCGATCACCAATACACCGAACGGGGTCGTAGCTGGTCCAGACTCAAGGGTACGGATGCGGCGCGAGCTTCGATGCTGCGAACGGCGGCTGATCGCGTGGACTGCGACGTCGCGCTGGCGCTGGTGGACGTCCGCGAGACTTGGGATTGCATTGTCGAGGACTTGGATGACTGGGGCTACCGCCGCCGATATGGCCGCGCCGATACGGGTTCTCCGCAACTGGACTATCTGATCGACTCGGTGGTCACTCTCGAATCGTGCGTCGATTCGTCCGGCCATCCGGCCGCCCCGCTGGTCGACACTGTCGGCGACGGCGAAGTGTGTGCGACGACGCCCTCTGCGCAGCTCGAGCCGTACGATTCGGAATACGAGGGCTACATGGGCAACTACGGCAATACGATGGACCGCTGGTATCGGCGCGCCGCCGTCGTTGTCTGGCCGCGGTCGTGCGCCTTCGCGGTACACGCCGAAGCATCGGCGGGGTGGGCGCTGTCGACCGTCGCAGAGCAGATCGGCAGTGGCGACGTTGCTACCGCCCGCGTGTCGGCGCGAGTGTTGGAGTCGTTCTGGGCCAAGACCGCTGGAGGCACCCAGACACCAGCTGTCATGACCACCGCATTGCGGGTGGCGACCGGCCTCGACGACGCGAGCTCAGCGTCGATGCTGCTGCGGCCCATGCATGTCGAGTCGCTCGCCGCCGATCACGCACCGGATCTGGTTGTGCTCGCCGCGCACTACGGCGACGAATGGACCGATGCCTTGCTCGCCACCTGGTGTGCGGAGATGCCTCTGAACGACTACCTCGGTGATGAGCGCCGCCGCCCCTGGACCGCGGCGGCGCTCGCCCCACTGTGCAAGGGATTGCAGGCAGCGGATCACTCCGTCGGCACGCGACTCGCACACCACATCCTGTGCCGGACCTGGGCATGGCTCGGCACCGAAATCACCCGAACGCTCCAAACTTCTCGGCCCAGCTCCCGTGACTCACGACAGGCCGCAGTGGCCGAACCGGTAGCCGGGTTCTTCGCCGCCGCCGAGACCATCGCGGCCGACGATCTGCGAGACGCCGCCGTATCGGCGCTCTGCGCGGACGATGAGCTGCTGGGCTGTGTTGTCGGGATACTGCGCCAGGTCTCGAGCGGGGCACGGGGAGATACGCGGCTCCCGGCGGCTCTGGACGACCTCCGACGGCACTGCGTCGGTCGACTCACCGTCCGGCTCGCGTTGCCGCCGCGCGCCGCCGGCGACTGGTCGATCCCGGCACCCGCGGGCGGATGCTGCGACCTGTGCACGACACTGTCGGCCTTCCTCGCCGACCCGGATCAGCGCGAGCTCGCGTGGCCGCTGAAGGAGGACAGCCGCCGCCACATCCACAGCCGGATCGACTTCAGCGAGCTTCCGGTCGATCACCGAACTGTCCGAACGGGCAGGCCGTTCACTCTCGTACTCACCAAAACTGAGGCGCTCTTCGAGGCCGAGAAGCAGGCCCGCCGTCGCGAGGAGGCCGATCTCGCATGGCTGCGGTGAGAATGGGCAGGCGACGCGGCCATGACACGAAGACCGGGGTGGTCGAAGACACGGCGCTCTATCTTGTCGAGGTGCACTGCCTCAATGGGCAGGGGGGACAAACTCGGGCTGGTCGAGCAGGCGCAGCCAGCTTCCGTCAGGCTGGCGCCGGACGACCTGCGCGCGAGCACCGGCACCGTCCTTCGGCGGGGTCGAGGCGAGGGCGATGTCGCCGCTGATCAGCGTCGGCAGTGGTGGTTCCTGCTCGAAGTGGGCGCGGTTGGCCAGCACCTTCTCCCATAGTGCGCGGATCGCCTCCCGGCCGACCGTCTGGCCCCCGGGCGGGTAGGCCAGCACCGCGTGCTCTTCATACAATGCAGCAACTCCGGCCGCATCACCGGCATTGGATCGTTCGACGAACAAGCGGGTGATGTCTTCGGGGCGCATGGCCTTTTCGTACTCCGACATGGATTCCTCCTGACGTTGGACTTCAGCACTTCTCAGCGTGGTCACCCACTAACCAAAAGTCCAACAGATGGATCTGCTGGAAACTAGAATTTCCAGTCATGGACCTGAGACAGCTGGAGTACTTCGTCGCGGTCGCCGAGGAGCAGAACTTCACCCGCGCGGCCGAGCGCGTGCACATCAGCCAATCCGGCGTCAGCGCCCAGATCCGCCAGCTGGAACGGGAACTCGGTGCCGAACTGTTCGACCGGTCGACGCGCATTGCGACTCTCACCGTCGCGGGAAAGGCCGCGCTCGAACACGCTCGCGCCACGCTCGCCGCCGCGGAAGCGGTCGGCCAAGCGGTGGGCGAGGTGGCCGACCTTATCCGGGGCACGCTCACCGTCGGGATGGTCATCGGCTGCACTGTCACGCCGTTGTTCGACGCCCTCGCCACGTTCCACCTGGCGCATCCCGGTGTCGAGATCTCATTGCTGGAGGACAACTCCGAGCGGCTCGTCGACGCGGTGCGCTCCGGCACCCTCGACCTGGCTCTCGTCGGAACCGCCACCGCCACCCCAGACGGGCTGCACGCGCTGACGATCATCAGCGAACGGCTCGTTGTGGCCGTCCCGGCCGGACACCCCCTGGTGAAACAGCGCCGGGTCACCCTGCGCGACCTGGGCGCCTACCCGATCGTGTGCATGCCACCTGGCACCGGCCTGCGCACGGTATTCGACCAAGCCTGCGCGGCACAGAACCTCCAACCTGTGATCACGCTGCAGGCCAGCGCCGCGGACGCCATCGCAGACCTCGCCTCCCGCGGACTTGCCATCGCCATCCTCAGCGATTCGATGGCCGCGCACTACCGCGGCCGACTCACCGCCCGCACCATCGACGACATCGAAACACCGGCCCTGCTCACCCTGGTTTGGAAGGCCACGCGCAGCCCCGCGATACGTGAGTTCCTCATGCACAGCCGACGAGCATTCACAAAGCCTGCCGCTGGCGACTAACGAGTTGTTGGCTGCGCGCGACGCCACTCCTGCGGGAACCTCAGGCGGCAGGGCTGGCCGGCATCCTCAACAGATGACCGCCGATATCGGCAAGTAGCTCGAGCTTGCCGCCGAGCGCGGCAACGTAGGCGGCGATGGCGTCCACGGTGGCGACCTCGCCGCGTTCGATCTGCGAGACGCGACCGGGGCTGACACCCATAATTTCCGCCAGCCCTGCCTGCGTGAAGTTCAGTCGTTTCCGTTCCTCGGCAAGCTGGTATCCCCACTGTTCGGCCATAATTGCACCGCGTCGCCGGGCGGCCTCGTCCTCGCCGACCCGCTTGCGGTAGGCGTCCTTATCCCATTTGCTGAAGTTGCTCATCTTTCGCGTTCCTCCTCGGCTTTTTCCTTCAAGTAGATTTCGTAGAGTGTCTCGGCCCGGGGAATGGCTTGCTGGTACCAGGCGTTCCATTGGCCTGTTTTGTCGCCGCCGATCAGGAGAATGGCCGAGCGCCAAGGATCGAACACGAACAAGATTCGGATCATCGTTTGTCGGGGCCGCAGCTCTTTGAGGTTCGAGCTTCGATCCGGTGAGGGTGTCTACCAGCGGTCGTCCCAGGGTCGGCCCGTGTTCGGATAGCACGTCGACTGCCGACTCCACGTGTGCAGTGGCGTCCGGATCGCTGCGTCGCAGTTCGTCTATCCATGCTGCAACCTCGTCGGTCTGGTAGATTTCCCAATCCACCGTAGGACTATAGCATTTGCTATAGCAGGTAGTTGTGCCGACAGTGGTCACCATGTGATGGCCCACGAGTCGGTGCAAGGGCGGACGGGCCGCGATGTGGTGTGCGCGGTCGCATGTCATCGGCCGGGCGGGTTGTGTGTGGATCGTGTTCTGTGCTCGCCGAGTGTGAGGGGCTGACACTGTGAACCGATTGGTCGGTGCGAGTTCGTCCGAAGCTTCGGGCTGTTCCGATGGACGTGCTCTGGCGGCTCGGGCCATGAATTCGGGTCGGGCCGACAACGCACGCTCGAGCTGCCCGCGTGTTCGAGAATTCGCGGGTTGACGAGCTGTTCGGCTCAGGTTGCTGTGGCGCCGACTTGCGGTTGGACGGTGAGGGAGGCTCGGTCGGCGGCTTGGCGACCGGTGGTCCAACCGTGGTAGTCGTATGCCATGGACCGGCGGCTCGCGTGCTGCACCGGGAACAGGCGATGGAATTCGGCGTCGACCGCCGCGTCGCGGGCGGCGAGAATCGGCACCAGGGAGCGTCCCGCCCGCTGCTCGTCGGCCTCGGCGTCGTCGATCACCTGATTCTCGACCTCGGTGAGGCGTTCACCGATGCGTTCGCTGTAGGCGATGAGGAAGGACCGGCGGAACCCGGAAGTGCGGGTCTGTAATCGAGTGCCGACCGCGGCCATGGCCCGGGTCGACTGCACCAGCAGCGAAAAGAACAACAACTGGGTCTGCTCGCGAGCGACCGGTGTGCCGACAATCGTTGCTATGCCGTGCCGTTCGCTGACGATCGTGCGTACTGAATTCACATTCGCCACTACGTGGAGCAACTGCATCTTCTGGATCGCGTATGGGTTGTCGAGGTGGATGCGTACGCCGCGGATATCGAAGGTCGGTGTGGGTGCGGTGGCCGCGAGCATGGCCGCGTCGATTGCGTAGCGGGCCATGAGTTCCTGGGCTTTCGCGGTGAACGTCTCGGCTTCCTCGGGGAAGTCGGTGGCTTCGGCCTTGGTGAGCAGGCCGCGAATCTTGTTGAGTTTCTTGGTATCGGCGTCGGTTCCGGGATCTGCAACGTCCAGCCGGCGCCGCGGCCACTGCGAGGGCGGCGGGATCATCGGGTTCCAGGCCGGAAGCGTGGTCCACAACCCGAGCAGGCGCAGTACTGTCGACCATCCGGCCGTGTCCGCGGAGATTCCGGCGACCCGACGCCAGGCCGTGGACTCGCTCGTGCCGACTCGGGCGGCGAGGTCGGTGTCCGCCTCGCTGATGGCGTCGATCTGACCGACCCAGCTTAGTGGGGCGCGCACGGCGGTGTCGCGGGCGCGCGCGTCCAGGAGGATCAGCGTGGTGGCCAGCTGGGCTTCAGGCTTGCGCAGCGCCCGCCGCGTCGCATGCAGGATGTCGGCCGGCTGCCAGCCGCCTTCGTAGCAGCTCGACAGCACGGCGAACACAAGGTCGGTGGTCATCGAATCGACGAGACCGGACTGTTCGAGAGCATGATGGGCGAGCACGGAAGCGTTTCCGGTGACGTCCTGCTCATCGCCCTCGGCTGCCGCACGGCTGCCGAACTCCAGTGTCGCGGTAAGGATTTCGATCAGTGTGAGATCTTCGGCGACGCGGCGGCCGCCGTCCCGCCGGCCCCCGTGCCGGGCCTGCTTGCGCTGCCGGTTCACTCGTCGTTCTCGCGCTGTGCGTTTGCCCATTTCCGTAGTATGCCCAACCGCACCGACATGACGAAAAGGGCTCGGCATATACTGCGCGCTGCTGCTGTGCTTGGCGTGCCGCCCCTCTCCGGCCGAGATCAATAATGTTGTGCCGCAGGATAAAACAGCGCACATTTGCGATGCTGCCGAATACCGGAAAAGGATACGGGTTGTGGACGAATCGCAACTCGAACAGGTACGACAGCGCTGGAGCAAGTCTCTCACCGAAACTGATCGCGCGCGCATTGGGTTTACGGCCGTCGGAGGTGACTCCGCTGGTTCGGAAGATCGCTGCGCAGGCCGCCGAGGCGGGACCGGGCAGGGTCCTCGGTTGCTGGGTCAACGCGGGCTGGAGTGCGGGGCTGGGCGGTGTCACGGAATGCCCGCAACGCGATCGGCGCGCCGAAGATGCACAGCGCCGCGTCACCCTCGAACTTGTTGACCAGGCCGTTGTTCTCCTCGGTGGCCGCGACCACGATCGAGAGCAGCCGGTTGAGCTTGGCGACGAACTCCTGCGGCGCCAGCCCGTTGGACAGCTCGACCGAGCCGGTGACATCGACGAAAATCCGGTCGGTCCGATTCCCCTCTGCGTCTGAGTGAGTTCGTCGTACATCAACTGAGCTCTTGCCCCGGCGACCGGACACATGCTTGAAGGAATGTACGTCCCTACACATTTCGCTGCTGACGAGCAGGCCGTACACGACCTGCTCACCCAGCGCGGTGCTGCCGAGAAAGGCCGACCGCGGCGTGTGGTGCCCATGTTCAGCCGAGGGTTGTCCACAGTCGATCGAGGGGCAGGACGTGCAACTTGTCTTCGTAGGTGTAGGACTTCTGGCCGAGGTTGATGACTGCGCCGCCTACGAAGGCGCTGCCCAGTTTGTCGCGGAGCATCCGGAGTCCTTCGAAGTCGCGGTCAGTTACAGTGCCTGCCGCTTTGACCTCGATCGCGGCGACCGACCCTGTGACGGTCTCGATGACGAGGTCGACCTCTTGCTGATCTCGGGTTCGAAAGTGGGAGAACTCAACTTCCTGTTGCGCCCAGCCGGCCTGCTTGATCAGCTCGTTCACGGTGAAGGTTTCGACGAGGTGGCCGAACTGGCTGAGTGTCGCGGGGATCCGGCTGGACAGTTTCTGTTCTGTCAGTCCTGTGAGGTACGCGGCGAGGCCGGTATCGACAGCATGGACTTTCGCGCTGCGAATGGTCCGTTGGGTAGCTGATCGGGTGAATGGTTCGATGCGATGGATGAGGAAGACCGCTTCGAGGAGACCGAGATAGTCTTTGACCGTGGTCGAGTCGAGTCCGACAGCGTCGGCGATGTTCGCGATGTTGACTACTTGGCCGGTCTGGCCTGCGAGTCTTTGAAGCACTTGTGGCAGTACCTGCCGCTGGCGGACTTTGCGGATCTCCATGACATCGCGCTCGACGACAAGGTTGACGAAGTCTCGGAACCACCGATCACGGGAGCGACCAGGTTCGCGGGCCAGAGCGAGTGGGAACCCTCCGGCCAGTATGGCTCGCTCATAGTCGGAGCGGGTGCTCGTAGACGAGTTTGCAGTCACCAGTGATGCAGGGTCGCTGATCAGTGCATCCAGAGCCATTTCGCGGGATCCTGCCAATTCGCCCTGCGAGAGCGGCCACATCGTCACAACATGGGCTCGGCCGGTCAGTGATTGCCCGGCAGCCGGGAGCGACCCATAGCGAGTCGAGCCGGTCAGTATGAAGCGCCCAGCCCGTAGATCTTTGTTGAGTTCGGCCTTGATGGCGTCCAGGAGCAACGGAACATGCTGGAATTCGTCGATACAAACCGGTGTGGGACGGTCTGAGGCGACGAATAGCGCAGGGTCGGCCGACACGGCTCGTCGGGTCTCCAGATCATCGAGATCGAGGACCTGCAGGCCCGCGGTCCTGGCACACGCGGAGAGCAAGGTGCTTTTGCCGACGGTGCGGGCGCCGGTCAGCACGACTACCGGTTCGTCGTGGACCAGCTCGGCCAGCACTCCCTGCAGGTGACGGGTGATCAGCTTGGGCTCCGCCATGTGGATCCTCTCTAATCGGAGATCTGCCAGTGAGATAATCCCACATTCGCGACACTGTAATCCCAGAATTGCCAGGTATTTAGTCCAAGATCTGCCGGAAGCTGCTGACCGCCCGAGTGCGGCACACACGTGGCGTCGTACCGGTTGGGTCTGCCACCGGTTAGGTTGCAGGACATGGGTTTTGAAGAATGAGGTGGGCCGGTGGTGCCACCCTGGTGCGAGATCGCCTTATCTGCTCGCCGCGGTCACTCACGCACGCCGGAAAGAGCCCAGCGCCATCGCGTTCAACGCCGTACTGCTGATCGCTCTGGTCGTGGTGGTCTGGGGAAGGTTCGGCCCCTACGCCTTCTGACCCGGCGACACACACCACCAGCCAAGGCAACGAACCGCCATCTGCGCCGGTGACTGCGGTGTCGATCGCGGAGGCGTCGGTGATCTCGCCGAGCACGATCTGGACACGGTCTCCCCAGACGCAGGGGATCTTGTCCGGGTTGCGGGCGTGATGGCCTACTAGTGGGTGTGATGTTCGTGCAGTCGCATGTCATCGGCTGCGCGAGGTTGCGTGTGGATCGCGTTGTATGTACGCCGGGTATGGGAGGCTGGAAGCGTGAACCAATTGGTCAGCGCGACATCGCCTTATCTGCGTCAACATGCCGGAAACCCGGTGGATTGGCGGCAGTGGGATGCTGACGCGCTGGCCGAGGCGGCGGCGCGGGATGTGCCGATTCTGCTGTCGATCGGGTACGCGAGTTGCCACTGGTGCCATGTGATGGCGCACGAGTCGTTCGAGGACGAGGCGACCGCGGCGCTGATGAACGAGAATTTCGTGTGCGTGAAGGTGGATCGGGAGGAGCGGCCCGATCTGGATGCGGTCTACATGAGTGCCACCGTCGCGATGACCGGGCAGGGCGGCTGGCCGATGACCTGCTTCCTCACCGCGGACGGCGAACCGTTCTACTGCGGCACCTACTACCCGAAGCTGCCGCGTGGCGGGATGCCGTCGTTCACCCAGCTGCTGACCGCCATTACCGATACCTGGCAGCACCGGCGCGACGAGGTGAACAAGGCGTCCGCACAGGTGACCGAGGCATTGCGGGCGCAGGCCGCCGGGCTGCCGGACGCCGAATTCACCATCACCGCCGAATTGCTCGACCATGCGGTGGCCGCGGTGCTGCGCGATGTGGACGATAAGCACGGCGGTTTCGGCGGTGCGCCGAAGTTTCCGCCGTCGGCGCTGCTGGAGGGCCTGCTGCGCAGCTGGGAGCGCACCGGTGACCCGGCCGTGCTTGAAGCGGTGACCCACACCGCCCAATCGATGGCCCGTGGCGGCATCTACGACCAGTTGCGCGGCGGCTTCGCGCGCTACTCCGTCGACGACGCCTGGCTGGTACCGCATTTCGAGAAGATGCTCTACGACAACGCCCAATTGCTGCGCGTCTACGCGCATTTGGCGCGCGGGACCGGATTCGCGGCCCCTGGACAGACGATCCCCGCGCAGCCGCTCGCATTGCGCGTCACGCACGAGATCGTCGAGTTCCTGCTCGCCGATCTGGGTACCGAACAGGGTGGTTTCGCCTCCGCGTTGGACGCCGACACCCATCTGGAGCCGGGCGGGCCGGGCGTCGAGGGCGCGACTTATGTGTGGACCCCCGCCCAGCTGGTCGGCGAACTCGGACCCACCGACGGTGCCTGGGCCGCACAGGTTTTCGGCGTGACAACCGCAGGCAACTTCGAGCAGGGCACCTCGATACTCACCCAATACACCGACCCGGATGCCATCGACGCCGGGGTGCCCGTCGACCCTGATGCCCCCGTACGCTTCGAGGGCATCCGAACCACGCTGCGCGAAGCGCGAGACCGCCGCCCGCAGCCGGACCGCGATGACAAGGTCGTGACCGCGTGGAACGGAATGGCGATCACCGCACTGGCCGAAGCGGGAGCCGCGCACGCACGCCCGGAATGGGTTGCGGCCGCGACTCGTTGCGCGCGGTACCTGCTCGCCGAGCACGTCGTCGATGATCGAGTGCTGCGGGCATCCCTCGGCGGCGTAGCGGGCACCGCGCCCGGCGTGCTCGAGGACTACGCGTGGTTGGCCGTCGGACTTCTCGCCCTGCATCAGGCGACCGGCGAACCGAGCTGGCTGGAGGACGCACAACCCCTGCTGGACAAGGCAATCGAACATTTCGCCGACCCCGGCTTACCTGGCAGTTGGTTCGACACCGCCGATGACGCGGAAACTCTCATCACCCGGCCGCGCGACCCGGTCGACGGGGCCACCCCGGCGGGCGCTTCCGCCCTCGCCGAAGCCCTGCTGACCGCAAGCGCCGCAAGCGATCCGGCCCGCGCACTGCGCTACCGCGAACTGGCCGACCAGACCCTCACCCGCGGCGCCGTAGTGCTCGCCCGCGCGCCGCGCTCGGCCGGACAATGGCTGACGGTCGCCGAGGCGGCGCTGCGCGGTCCGATTCAGGTCGCGGTCGTCGGCCGCAGCGGCGCCGAAGACCAGCGGAAATTGCTCTCTGCCGCCCGGGAATTCGCCCCCGGTGGCTCGATAGTAATCGCGGGAGAGCCGGACTCGGTGCCGCTACTGGCCGACCGGCCCCTCGTGAACGGCGCGGCCGCAGTGTATGTGTGCCGCGGCTCCGTCTGCGACCTCCCGGTGTCGACCTACACGCAAGTGCAGGCGGCCCTCACTACTCAGTGAAAAACCGGCCTGGTTGCCGAATCTGAAGGCCGAAAGACCACTATTCAGGTTGGCGGCGACGTCATCGCGGTCACCGCCGCGGAGGTGTCGGCGTCGGTCCAGCACGGCGTCGGTTCCGCCATGCCGCGCAGCAGGATGTTCTCGTAGAGTGTCCATTTCGACCGCTCGTGCGGCGCCGCGGCCTCGATTACCGCGCCGCTCACCAGGATGCGGCGGGGGACTTTCTTGGCCTCGGTGGTCAGGCGGGCGGCCTCGTTCACGGCGTCGCCGATGACGGTGTATTCCAGGCGGGTGTCGGTGCCGACGTCGCCGGCGAAGACCGGGCCGCGGGCGACGCCGATGCCGATATCGAGCTCCCCGGTGGCGAGCACCTCGTCGCGGATGCGGCGGGCCGCGCGCAGAGCGGGGGTCGCGTTGTCCCGCAACGCGATCGGCGCGCCGAAGATGCACAGCGCCGCGTCACCCTCGAACTTGTTGACCAGGCCGTTGTTCTCCTCGGTGGCCGCGACCACGATCGAGAGCAGCCGGTTGAGCTTGGCGACGAACTGCTGCGGCGCCAGCCCGTTGGACAGCTCGACCGAGCCGGTGACATCGACGAACAGCGCCGACACCACGCGCACATCGCCGGTCAGGTCCACTCCGCCCGCGAGCGCGCGTTCGGCCACCTCGGCGCCGACGTGGCGGCCGAACACATCCCGCATCCGTTCGCGTTCGCGCAGATTGGCGGCCAGCTCGTTCACCGAGTTCTCCAACCGCCCGATCTCGCTGGTGCTGCCCACCGGCACTCGGACGTCGAACTCGCCCTTAGTAATCCGATCCAACGCGCGCCGCAGTATACGCATCGGCGCGGCGACCGCGCGGGCGAGGAACGCGGTGGCCAATGCGCCGACCCCGATGCCGACGCCGGACAGGTAGATGGCGGTCCGGATGCGGTCGGGTGCGCCTGAAGCCGGATCGGCGAGCACCACGATCAGCATGAGCAGCGGCATGGCCCCTGCCACCGCCCAGGTCACCACCACCCGGACCAGCACCGACGAACTCCAGTGCATCGCACCGCCGAGCACCGACGCCACCACCGGAATGGTCGGCCGAATCAGCCGGTCGACGATCAGGAATGTCAGCGCCGCCGACTCGAACGCGCCGAGGGTGAACAGCACCGCCGTTACCGCCGGGTCGTTGTGCGCGGTCAGATGGGAGAACATCGCGGCGGCCACGATCACGCCGGGGATCCACAGCGCCAGCGCCCGCGCGGTGATCGCGATCGGCAGATTCAGCAGCCGCCGCGCTTCCCGCTCGGTGGGTTTGCGCAACTCGTCGAGCCAGCCGAAGTACACGGACCGGTCGCGGATGGCGAGACCGACGCCGACCAGGAAGCCCACCGCGGGATAGATCCCCACCAGTGCCATGGTGTGCATCCAGTCCTCGCCGAGCCTGCCGAGGAATCCGCTGAGCCACAGCTCGGTGACAATCACCGCGAGGCCGCTGAGGTTGGCGGTGATCACCACCGCCGCCAAACCCCAGCGCGCCTCGAGCGCCCAGACGACGAGCTTGGCGATCACGGTGTGCGCACACCCGGTCGCGACGGCAGATTCATCACGATCGCCTTTACCGGCAGCACAACGCTGCCGAACGCAGCGACGAGGAACACGAACGAGCAGCATAGAACCAGTGCGACCACCAACGGCAGTTTCCCGACTTATTGCCATTGCCGGAACCGAGAAATGGGGACGTTCATGATGTTCGCTTTTCTCGTTCCGGTCCGATCAGCTGAGCCGTTCCGGCCGGTCAGCGCGGTATGACCAACCAGATCGCAACGTAATGGCACAGCGCCGCGAGCACCGTTGCGGCGTGGAAGAACTCGTGATGGCCGAACACCATCGGCCACGGATTGGGCCATCTTGTGGCGTAGAGGATCGCGCCACCGCTGTAGACGAGTCCACCGATCAGCAGCAGGATCAGCGGCGCGATGCCGACGTGCGAGTTCAGCTGACCGGCCACCGGCACGATGGCCCAGCCGAGCAGCAGATACAGCGGTACGCCGACCCAGCGTGGCGCGGTCGGCCACAGCAGTTTCAGCGCGACACCGGCCAGCGCACCGACCCACACCACCAGTAGCAGCGTCTGTCCGGTGCGCCCCGGCAGGCCGAGCAGGGCGAACGGGGTGTAGCTGCCCGCGATGAATAGAAAGATCATCGAATGGTCGGCGCGCTTCATCCGAATACGGGTTTGCGGGGTTGCCCAGGTGATCCGGTGGTAGACGGCGCTGATGCCGAACAGCCCGCAGACGGTCAGCCCGTAGATCAGGGTGGACCAGCCCGCCGTCGCCGAAACGGTGGCGGCCTCGGCGACCAGCGCGATCACGGCGACCGCCGCGATGCCGACGGCCCAGGTGTGAATCCAGCCGCGCATCCGGGGCTTGCCGAGCTCGGCCGCCAGCGATTCGCCCGCCGTGTCCGCACCTCCGAGTGGCGCCGCGGCGGCGGTGCCGATCGATTCGGACACGAGTTACCTCCTAGTGACACCCGCGAGTAACCTACGGTACCGTAAGTTTCGGCTCACCGCCGACTGTACGGGACCCACGGTCGCTGCCGGGATCCTGCCGCTGAGGCGTACTGTTGGTCGCCGTGGAGTTTCCGAGTCAGGTGCGTGGTTTGCCATACCGCATCTACGAGGCGCGGCTGTCCAAGCAGCTGGCCGGCAAACAACATCCCCGGCACGTCGCGGTGATGTGCGATGGCAATCGTCGTTGGGCCAGGGAGAACGGTTTCACCGATGTCAGTCACGGCCATCGGGTCGGTGCGCTGAAGATCGCCGAACTGGTCGGCTGGTGTGCCAACGAGGGCATCGAGATGGTGACCGTCTACCTGCTCTCGACGGAGAACCTGCAGCGCGATCCGGACGAGCTGGAGACCCTCTTCGAGGTGATCACCGATGTCGTCGAGGAACTGTCCGCGCCCGAGCAGAACTGGAGCGTGCGCATCGTCGGCTCGCTTGACGGGTTCCCCGAGCTGATCGCCAAGCGGCTGCGCACCGCCGCCGAACGCACCATCGGGCGCGACGGAGTGCACGTCAACGTGGCGGTGGGCTACGGCGGCAGGCAGGAGATCGCCGACGCCGTCCGCAAGCTGGTCCGCCAGGAGATGGCGGCGGGCGAGACGGGCGAGGATTTGGTGCAATCGATCACGGTCAACGCCATCGGCCAGCACCTGTACACCTCCGGCCAGCCGGACCCGGACCTGGTCATCCGCACCTCCGGTGAGCAGCGGCTTTCCGGCTTCCTGCTGTGGCAGAGCGCGTACTCGGAGATATGGTTCACCGAGGCTTACTGGCCGGAGTTCCGCCGGGTGGATTTCCTACGCGCACTACGCGACTTCGCAGCGAGACATCGCCGCTTCGGTATCTGACCGCTCGGCCACAGCTTCGCGAATCCAGTTCCGGCGCGTCGCTTCTCGCGTACCGTGCGGTCTCATGTGTACATCTCGTTCGAACTGAGCATCCCGCTGAGCGTCCACATGCTCAGCGATCTGGCCGTGGACCGGCATCGCTTCGAGGTCGAGGGCAACATCCACCTGCACATCACCGCCCGCACCGCGCGGCCGCTGCGTGTCGTCATCGACATCGCCGAACCCCGCCCGAGCGACGTCCGGATCAACGTGGCCACCGACACCAAGCGCGGGCAGCTGCTGCGCATCCTGGCCAGCGTCGACCACGAGATAAGGCGTTTCGTCGCCCGCTATATCGCCAAGGAGATTCGGAAACCGAATATCGCCGCGGCCCGCGATATCGACGTGGCGGCCCGGCTGGACGCGGCTTGGAAACTGTAGTGCGAACCGCGCTTACAGCTTGCGCAGTCGCAGCCGATTGATGCTATGGTCGGAGTCTTTACGCAAGACGAGAGTCGCGCGGGGGCGGGTCGGCAGAATGTTTTCCACCAGGTTGGGGCGGTTGGTCGAGTTCCAGATCTCCTGTGCCGCTGCGGTCCCTTGCTCGTCGGTGAAACCGGAGTAGTGGTGGAAATGCGCATCGGGGTCGGCGAATGCGGTTTGGCGCAGCGTGAGAAACCTTTGCACATACCACTTCTCGATGTCCTCGATGCGGGCGTCGACATAGATCGAGAAGTCGAACAGGTCCGAGACCATCAAGCGCGGACCGGTCTGCAGAACGTTGAGCCCTTCCACGATGAGAATGTCGGGCTGGGTCACGCAGTGGAACTCGCCTGGCACGATATCGTAGGAGATGTGCGAATACACCGGCGCACAGACTTCGGGGGCGCCGGATTTCACCTCGGTGACGAAGCGTAGAAGTTTGCGGCGGTCGTAGCTTTCCGGAAAACCCTTGCGATGCATGATGCCGCGCTGGGTCAGTTCCGCTGTGGGATAGAGAAATCCATCGGTTGTGACCAAATCCACACGCGGGTGGTGGTCCCAACGAGCCAGCAGCGCCTGCAGCACGCGGGCGGTGGTGGATTTCCCGACCGCGACGCTGCCTGCGACGCCGATCACAAATGGCACCTGCTGGTCGGGGTGTTTCTCACCGAGGAAGGTGGCGGTCGCGGCGAACAGTCGCTGGCGGGCGGCCACCTGCAGGTGGATGAGGCGAGCGAGCGGGAGGTAGACCTCGGCGACCTCTTCCAGGTCGATCTGTTCGCCGAGGCCGCGAAGGCCGATCAGTTCTTCCTCGGTGAGCACCAGGGGAGTCGACTTACGCAGGGTTCGCCACTGGCTCCGGTCGAATTCGACATACGGGCTCGGCTCGCTCATTCGTGCCACTTACCCGACGCTCCGTTCAGGCAAACACGCGTGCCTGCACTGTGAGATTCGGTCTAACTCTCGCCGCATAGCCGAATTCTGCTCTGCGTCAACATCGTGTGAAACACGGGGTGCTGCTACCCACTGGTAACCGAGTCGATGCCGGTGCTGTCAGCGGCTAATGTCGGCGGGCATGGAAGCGCATCCGCTCGTAACCGAGTACCTCCGGCTCGGCCTCGCTTTCGATCGCCTGGAGGAAGGCTTTGTCGACGCCTATACCGGTGATCCGGCGCTGCGCCGCGTGGTACGGAACGCGTCCGCGCCACAGCCACGCGAGCTGGCGCGTCGGGCCGCCGCGCTGCGCACCGAACTGCCCGCGGCCGGGCTTGCGCCGGAGCGTTCGGAGTTCCTGGATGTGCACCTGCGGGCGATGGAATGTTCGGGTCGCAAGTTCGCCGGGGAAGAGATCGGATTCGTCGATGAGGTGGCGGCGTACTTCGATGTCGACATCACCCTCGGCGATGTCGAGGACTATCGCGACGCGCACCGGCAGCTGGACGAGGTGCTCGCGGGTGATGGCCCGCTGGCCGAGCGGATCGCCGCACACCGCAAGGCCGACGAGATTCCGCCGGAACGATTGCCGGCGTGCGTCGAGGCATTTTCCAGCGCGCTGCGCGAGTTGGTGCGGGATCGCTATTCGCTGCCCGATAACGAGCACGTCAGCTACGAGGTGGTTGGTGACAAACCATGGTCAGGGTTCAACTACTACCTGGGCAATTACCAGTCCCGCGTCGCGATCAACTCCGATCTCGAGCAGCACATGGCGAGCCTGCCGCACCTGATCGCGCACGAGTCCTATCCCGGCCACCACACCGAGCACTGCCGCAAGGAGGCCGGATTGGTGTCGGCCGGGCACGACGAACAGACCCTGTTCCTGGTGAATACGCCGCAGTGCCTGATGGCGGAGGGCCTCGCCGACCTGGCGTTGGGCTCGATCGTAGGGCCGCGCTGGGGTAAGTGGGCGCAGGAGATCTATGCCGACCTGGGCTTGCGCTTCGATGGTGAACGCGCCGAACGACTCTCGACGGCCTCGGCCAAGCTGCTCGGGGTGCGCCAGGACGCCGCGCTGCTGCTGCACGACCGGCATCGGGACGCCGATGAGGTCGCCGAGTTCCTGCAGCGCTGGAACCTGTCCACCCCCGAACGGGCCCGCCAGTCCCTGCGTTTCCTGTCCTCACCGCTGTGGCGCGCTTACATCAGCACCTATGTCGAGGGCTACCGACTGCTCGGCGACTGGCTCGACCGCGCCTCGACCGGGGTTGATCGCGCCGACCGCTTCCGCCGCCTGCTCGACGAACCCCTCACCCCCGGCGCCCTCCGCCGCACGTAACCCGCAGCACCGCACCCTTCTCGGGCTTCGCACGCTATGTGGACGCCAAGAAGGGTGCAAAGGGTGCGGCGTCGGCCGTCAGGCTGCCGTGAAGGTGATTCGGACCGAGATGGGCTGGGTCTCCAGCGCTTTCATGGTCCACTCGGTGGCGGAGACCGGGATGCGGCCCCTGGCGAAGCTGCGTGCCCGCGCGACCACATCGTCGTCGGGGACGAAGGCCGCGGTGCCGGTGTACCAGCGCTTGCCCTGGCGCAGCCGGACGCGCGGGTCGGCGGCGATATTGCGAGCCCAGCCCGCGCGGTGGCCGTGTTGGGAAACGACCCAGGCGCCCTCGTCGTCGACGGAGACAGTGACCGGAACCCGGCGCGGCTGACCGGTTTTCGCGCCGATGGTCTCCAATTCGGCGATCAGCGCGGAGCGGATGCCGATGCGGTCCAGTAGTGCCACGGTGGGGTTGGCCAGGTAGCGGCCGATGAACCGTTCGCGGCGGAACTTGCGCAGGGTGGCGGCGGTGGTGGGTTCACTCATGGGGTTCTCTTTCATCGACGGAAGATGACGCAGGTGGTGGTGGCGTGCGCGACCAGGCGGCCCTGGTAGTCCACGACCCGGCCCTCGGCGGTGGCGGTGGTGCGGCCGACGTGGATGGTGGTGCCGGTCGCGGTGAGTCGGCGGCCGTCGGTCGGGACCGCGCGGATGTAGTTGACCTTCAGTTCCAGCGTCGAGTAGCCAACACCGGCGTCGAGAGTTCGGCGTAAACGGTCATGAGATCCCATCCTTCCGATGAACCGATCGGTCCACATCTGTCATAATTGGAGCATGGACCGATCGGTTCACGCAACCGTGAAGGAGGAAAGACGCCGATGACCGCAGGCCCACGCGCCCGGTTGATCGAGAGCGCCATCGAGCTGGTCCGCGAACAGGGCGTGCACGCCGCCGGGCTGGCCGCCCTGCTCGACCGCAGCCACGCTTCGCGCAACTCGCTGTACCAGCACTTCCCGTCCGGCAAGAGCGAGCTGGTCGAGACCGCGACCAAGATCGCCGGTGACCGGATGACCGCAGTCATCGACGAGGTCACCGCCGCCGGCCCGCCCGAACAGTGGCTCGCCGCGCTCATCGGATGGTGGAAGCTCGTCCTCGAACAGAGCTCCTTCACCGCGGGCTGCCCGATCGTCGGCGCCGCCCTCGCCGAATCGGAGCCCCGAGTGCAGGCGGCCGCCGGTGCCGCCCTCGGCGACTGGGCCGACCACCTCGCCACCGCCCTCACAGGCAAGGGCCTGCCCGCCGTCCAAGCAAAATCATTGGCAGGCTTCATCATCAGCGCCATCGAAGGCGCGATAGTCCAATCCCGCGCACTAAAATCCACCCAGCCACTAGATGACGCCCAAGCCCACCTGGTAACCCTCCTAGCCGCCGCAATTCCCCCCTAGCCACCCCCGCTTCTCCAGCGAACGCCTAACCCAAAGCCACATCGTCGAGTGGCACATGGCTGCGGCAAAGGTCGAGAAGGGATCACCAGGGTGTGCCACTCGCGGACGTTTCGGCGCGGGTGAACCCCGTGCCGGTGGGTGTACCAGCGGCCAATAGACTGGGCAGGTGACGCAGACGACCGCCTCTGTCAATACTCAGTCCCTCGGTGAGCTCGATCCGGAGCTTGCTGCCGCGATGGCAGGCGAACTCGCCCGCGAACGCGACACCCTCGAAATGATCGCCTCCGAGAACTTCGTGCCGCGCGCGGTACTGCAGGCGCAGGGCAGTGTGCTCACCAACAAGTACGCCGAGGGCTACCCGGGGCGTCGCTACTACGGCGGTTGCGAGCACGTCGACGTCGTCGAGACCCTCGCCCGCGATCGCGCCAAGGAACTCTTCGGCGCCGAATTCGCCAATGTGCAGCCGCATTCCGGCGCGCAGGCGAATGCCGCGGTGCTGATGGCGCTGATGGAGCCGGGCGACAAGCTGCTCGGTCTCGACCTCGCGCACGGCGGTCACCTGACCCACGGCATGCGGTTGAACTTCTCCGGCAAGCTCTACGAGGTGCACTCGTACGGTGTCAGCAAGGAAGACCACCGCATCGACATGGACGAGCTGCGCAAGACCGCGCTCGCCGCACGGCCGAAGGTCATTGTCGCCGGCTGGTCGGCCTACCCGCGGCACCAGGATTTCGCCGCGTTCCGTGAGATCGCAGACGAGGTCGGCGCCTACCTGTGGGTGGACATGGCGCACTTCGCCGGTCTGGTCGCCGCGGGCCTGCACCCCTCGCCGGTGCCGCACGCCGATGTGGTGTCCTCCACCGTGCACAAGACCCTCGGCGGTCCGCGCTCCGGCCTCATCCTGGCCAAGCAGGAATACGCGAAGAAGCTCAACAGCGCGGTGTTCCCCGGCCAGCAGGGCGGCCCGCTCATGCATGTGATCGCCGCGAAGGCCGTCGCCTTCAAGATCGCGGGCGGCGCCGAATTCAAGGAGCGTCAGGAGCGCACTCTGTCCGGCGCGAAGATCCTGGCCGAGCGCCTCGGCGGCGCCGACGTCAAGGGCAGGGGCATCAGCGTGCTCACTGGCGGGACCGACGTGCACCTGGTGCTCGTCGATCTGCGCAGCTCCGAACTCGACGGCCAGCAGGGCGAGGATCTGCTGCACGAGATCGGAATCACGGTGAACCGCAACGCCGTTCCGTTCGACCCGCGCCCGCCGATGGTCACCTCCGGCCTGCGCATCGGCACCGCCGCGCTGGCCACCCGCGGCTTCGGCGACACCGAGTTCACCGAGGTCGCCGACATCATCGCCACCGCACTGGCGGGCGGCTGCGATGCCGAGTCGCTGCGCGCCCGTGTCACCAAGCTGGCCCGCGACCTCCCGCTCTACCAGGGCCTGGAGGACTGGAACCTGCTCGGCTGAGCCACTCACCTGCTGGACGTCCGATAGCTATGTTGGCCGTTGCGGAAGTGTCCGGCCGGAGGACGCACCCACGGGCGGCGTCTATGTGGCCATCGGCGAGGCCGCACTCGGCCTCAAGCGGCGCGGCGCGACCTGCCCCGGTGCGAAGCGGTCACGATGCAGCGGTCGGACTTGGTGATCAGGCGGTTACCGAGCGGACCGCTGGTGAAGGCGTAGTGGATAGGGACGGCGCCGTCGGAATCGTGATTGCCTTGGCGGCGGCCAGTTTTGTCATTTTGTCCATCTCGTCGATCGCGACGTAGGCGAGGAGTTTGTCGTCATCCCGGCGCAGCAGGTACTCGTAATCGCTATCGGTGAGCAGTTCGCCTTGCCTCGTCGTAGAAGTTGACAGTTTCCGGGTGGCTCAGTTCGCCGGGCAGGCGTCGAGCATGTCACTGAGCGCATCGCGTTCCGGTGGCGTGACGTGCAGGGCGTAGCGGTTCTTCACCGCGATCCAGCGGCGGGCGTACTCACACCAATACTCGTGCCGGGGACGCCACAGGTCGGGACTCTTGCTGCCTTTGTCCTGATTGGCCTGCTTCTGCACGACGAGGAGATTGTCGACGTCGTTGGCGATGCGCTCGCGCCGATCCGCGGGCCAGTCCCAGGCCCCCGACCGCCACGCGTCGCCGAGCGGCACCAGGTGGTCGATCTCCAGCCCGGATGCCTCGAAGCGGTCGTAGGGCAGCGACGTGCCGGTATAGGGATCGTCCAGCATGCCGGACAACACCGTGCACGGATCGCGGTCGGCCATCCGTACCCCGCGCAGGTCGCGGCGCAACACCGCGTGACGGGCGGTACAGCCGTCAGACTGCACCGGTTCGCCACCGTGGCCCGCCCACCCGGGACCGAAAGCATTGCGGGCGTAGGACTCCCAGTGCTCGTTCCATGCCACCGTCAGGCCGGTCAACATCGACCGCGCCTGCGCCGAGCCGGGCGGGAACGCTGTGGCCGCGGACGGCCGACCACTCGACGAGACCGCCGCCGCCGACGCGGCGTCACGATGGTTGAGCCACAGCGTCGCCACCGCGGCGGCGACGCACAATGCCAGCACCAGCGTGGCCGAGGCACTGCGCACGAAGGCACTGGGGACGAACCGCCGCGACCTGCTTGCTCCCCGAGCGGAGCCGGATGCGCGGCGCACCGGCCGCCGTGTCCGGAAGCGGGGCGCGCGGAGCGGTTGTCGCAGGTCTATCCGTCCAACCGGGCTTTGCCGCGAATGATCGCCTCGTCCAGGTAGCGAGTGATATCCGCGCTGGTCGCAGGGCGAATCATCAAGGCGCGGTTGGCCGGGATCTCACAGTAGCGACCCTCGGCGGTGTCGATCCACCGCAACTTGCCGGTGCGCAGCGGCTCGGCGTTGCGCGGACCGAGTAGAACGGTGGCGGTGCCGCGGGCGTCGCAGCGCTGCCGCCAGAAACGGCGGTAGCGGTCCTGCACCGCGCGCGCCAGCGCGGTGCCGAACGAATCGGGGCGGTCATCGTTGAGATCGTCGAGCAGGTAGCTTCTTTCGGCGCCTGTGCCCACGGGCGGGTCGGGCAGCAGCCGGACCAACTCGGTGGCCAATTGGTCGACGCGGCAGCGGCGCAACCGCACCTTTCCTCCGTCCGCGGCGGGCGCCTGCACGGCGATGACGCCGGGACCGCCGCGAACCGCGCAGCCGATCGCCCGCATCTCGGCCGCGCCGCGGGTGTTGTCGATGCCGAATAGTTCGATGCGCCAATCGGGTTGGGCGAGTGCGCGCAGCGCGCGCTGCAGCGGCAGGCTGTCCTCCTGCGCCAGCTCGGCCCGAAACTGCTGCTGATACGCCTGATATTCATTGCGGCCGAGGAATCGACTGGTGAACCGAAACGGAAAAGGCATGCGGTCCATACCGGTTCCGAACCACGCGGCCGCGAATTGCTCGGCCGACAGCAGCCACTGCGCCATCATTCGGCCCCTAACACTGGCGGTACGGTCGGCTCGACCGTGCCGATGAGCTCGGTGCCGTGCTCCGCCGAGCGGAGGTAGTCCGGCGAGTCGTGTTCGTCGTCGTCCGCTCCGCCGCGCCGGACACGAGGCGGCGTCCCGCCCGAGTATCCCGCGGCATTGACCGCTCCGGTGCGGTTCGGTGCGCCGGAGACCGGTTGTGCCCCAGGGGTTCCCGGTGTCGCCCCCGGCTGTGCGGGGAACGAGGTCCCTGGTCGGGGTTCGCCGGCGTAACTCGGTGCCGGGCCGGGCGGGCTCGGTATACCCGGTCTGCTCGCCGGGCTGTCGAGGGAGACCGGGGTGACGGCGGTAGGCGCTGTCGAGGTCGCCGTGGCGAGCGGCTGTGCTGTGCTGGACGCCCAGTGCGCCGACAGTGTTGTCGGGTGCGTGGTGCTTGCGGGTGCGGTCGGCGCACCATTGTTCTGAGTCGATGCCGGTGAGACAGGCTGCGGCGCAGCTGCTTCCGGTTTGCCTGCCTCGCCCGGCTTGCTCTGCTCGGTCGGCTCGCCGTGTTCGCCGGGCGCACTCGGCTCGGTCGGCTGGCCGTTTTCGCTCGGCTTGCTCTGGTCGGTCGGTTGGCGGAGCTCGCCCGGCTTGCTCTGCTGGCCTGGGTGGTTCTGCTCGTCTGGCTGGCTGTGCCCACCCGGCTGGTTCTGGTTCTGCGTACCGGTATGGGAGGGGTCGGTGTCGACAACATTCGGCCTACCCGGCCCGATACCGGCATCCATGCCTCCGGTGTTGCCCGGCTGCGCGGCAATCGGGTGCACCGGCGGCGGCAGCGTCGGAATCTCCGGTGCGGTCGCCCCATACGGCTGGATGTACAGGGTGTTCATATCGTCGCGAGCCTGCTCTTCGGCGGTATTACGCGTCTGCGGATCACCCTGGGCGCCGGAGCCTTCCGCGACATCCGGCACCGCGGCCTTGAACCGCGCCGCCGCGGCGGACGCCGCCGAGAGCGGCTGCGACTGCTGGTCCAGGGACTGCCCGAGCTCATTCATCCGGGTGGCGTAGTCCCGAATGGCCGCTACGGCCTTGTCCGCGGCGGCACCCTGCCAATGGTGGTCTACCGCCTGCTGGATCGCCGTCTCGAATTGCTCGCCCGCCTTGGTCACCGCCGCCGCGATGGCCGACCACGCATCGAAGGCGCCGTCCAGCCCGGCCGGGTTCATCTGTTCCGACGCCTTTTTGATCTCCCCGTGCGAAAAGTTGTGCGCGTTCTCGGGATTGGTGATCGCGCCGCCGTCGGTTGCTCTCATGACCAGCCCTCCGCCCTTCCGTCAGTGCCGTCTTGACCCTATAGACGCACCCGACCCGGCTCCGGTTCCATCGAAACACAGCGGACCCTTCGGTGCAGACCCCGCCGAGGTGACCCGCACCGTCGGATCGTGTCAGTTCGCACCGGATCCGGCGACCAGCGTCGGGTAATCGTTCAGGTCGATATCGTTAGCGGCGTTGTCGCCGTACTTCAGCATGAGTTTGAACATGCGCGACTGCATGAACCGTCGAGAATGCCCATCCGCTCCAGCACGGTGAAGTGGGTCTTGCCCTTGAAGTCGATGGCCTGACCGCCGGCCCGCAGCGACGGCGCGCGCTCGACGATGGTGACGGCGAACCCGTACCGGTTCAGCCAGTAGGCCAGTGCGGGGCCCACGACGCCGACGCCGGAGATGAGAACGGTTTATTGCGCATGATGACTCCCTATAAATAATCTGCGTCCCATGGAATCTGTGTCTATCGGACGCGAAATAGAGTACAGTAGACACAGTTTCAAGTCAAGCCGTTTCTCCGGAAGGATGTGGTGATGCCGACACCGACCACTATCGAACTGCTGTGGGGCACCCAGCAGCGACCCAAACGCGGACCGAAGCCCGCGCTATCGCTGGAGGGGATCGTCGCCGAGGCCATCGCGCTCGCTGATGCCGAGGGACTGGCCAACCTGTCCATGCAGCGCCTGGCCGAGCGCCTCGGCTTCACCAAGATGTCGCTGTACCGCTATGTGCCGGGCAAGGCCGAGCTGATGGCGCTGATGCTGGACACCGGGATGGGCACACCGCCGGATATGGCTGCGGTGCAGGCGGATTCGACCGAAGAGCGCTGGCGGGTCGGACTGCGTCGCTGGGCCGAGGCGATCTTCGAGCGCTATCAGGCGCATCCATGGGCGATCGAACTGCTGGTCGGAGCGCGGCCCATCGGCCCGAATGAGATGGGCTGGATGGAAGCCGCGCTCGTCGCGCTCGCCGACACCGGACTGACCGGCCCGGAACTACTCGACAGCATCGTGCTGATCAACGGTCATGTCCGCAGCCTGGCCCAGCAGGTGCGTACCGCGGGCATGGCGGAGACGCAACAGCAGATCATGAGCCAATTCGCCGAGACGATGGCCGCGGCCGGCGATCGCTACCCCGCCGTCGCCGCCGCGTTCGCGCAGGACATCAGCAACTCCGGGAATCCGCCGTACACCTCTGCCCCCGGCAACGCGCTGAACTTCGGCATCGACCGCGTGCTCGACGGCCTCGCCGTGCTCATCGCCAGCCGCACCTGACGCGGCATACCATCGAAACCATGTCCGAACAGAGCGAATTGACCGAAGACGCGATCATCACGGTGCGCGAATTCTTCACGGCGCTGGGAATGGGGGCGGTGGAGGAGGCGCTGGAACTGCTGCATCCCGAGCTCGTCTGGAAGAACACTTCGTTACCCGATGTGGGCGTCGGCCTGGCCCGTCGCATCCTGCGCGGCCTCGATCGCGATCAGTTCGGCTTCGCCGTCGAGATGCATCACATCGCGGCCGAGGACGAGAACATCGTGCTCACCGATCGCACCGACATCCTGCGGGTCGGTCCGGTGCGGATGGCGTTCTGGGTCGCGGGCACTTTCGAACTGCGCGATGGCCGGATCATCCTGTGGCACGACCACTTCAGCTGGGAGAACTGCTTGCGCGGCACCACCGTCGGGGTGTGGCGCGCGATCTTCTCCCGCGGCTGACGGGTCGGCGGCTCAGGAGTGCTTCATCAGGTACTCGAGGTAGTACGGCCGCAACACCTCGGCGATTCCGCCGTCGCCGGCGTGGATGTAGTCGTCGATCATCGGAACCACGTACTTGATGTCGGCCTCGCTCTCGCCGAGATCGCCGGCGGCGGCCTCGGCGGCCGGGATCGCGGTGAGCAGCTGCCACAGGTACTTCAGGTCACCGTGGCGCACCGCCAGCTTCACCGCCCGATCGTGCAGCTCCTTGGACGACAGCTTCTCCAGATCCTCGTTACCGGCCATGTCTGCGACTCTATCCCCTGCCGCCGACGGCGTCGTGGGGTGGAACGGGAGAGGTGCACGTTAACGACATATTCACCGACACGCCTGACGGTCCGGAAGCGCCGAACCGGCGCTGCGCTGTAGCGTCGGTTGTGCGGGCCGCGTCGGTGTGGCTCGTACGGGAGGTCCTGAACCGTGACTGAGCTATTCAGTACGAGAGGGCCGGCGCCCGGCCCTCGTGGCATCTGACTCACGTCGGATTCCATCAGGACGGACCGGTCCAGCGAGATTGTTCGCGCGGGTGCCGCGCGGACGCTTAAGGAGCCCACCGTGACTGCTGCACGCTCCGTTTCCGCTTCCTCGGCGCGATCCCGCTCCGTGACGAAAGGAAATGCCGCCGCTGTTGTTTCGGAAAGCACGGGGGCTCGCCCCTCGCATTCCCTCGCATCCGGTCTCAAGACCTTCGTGATCGATACCTCGGTACTACTGTCGGACCCCTGGGCTGTCACCCGGTTCGGCGAAAATCACGTGGTGCTACCGCTGGTCGTGATCAGCGAGCTCGAAGGAAAACGCCACCACCACGAGTTGGGCTGGTTCGCCCGCGAGGCGCTGCGCATGCTCGATGACTTGCGTCTTCAGCACGGCAGGCTCGATCAGCAGGTGCCGATCGGCACCGAGGGCGGCACCCTGCAGGTGGAACTGAACCACACCGATCCCGCGGTATTGCCGGTCGGGTTCCGCACCGACACCAACGATTCCCGAATCCTGGCCGGTGCCCTCAATCTCGCGGCCGAGGGCCGTTCCGTGGTGCTGGTGTCCAAGGACATTCCGTTGCGCGTCAAGGCAAGCGCGGTCGGATTGAAGGCCGACGAGTACCACGCGCAGGACGTGGTCACCTCCGGCTGGGCCGGGATGGTGGAGCTCGACGTGACCACCGGACAGATCGACCAGCTCTACTCCGAGAACGTGATCGACCTGGACGAGGCCAGGGAGCTGCCCTGCCATACCGGGATTCGACTGCTCGGCTCCAGCTCCAGCGCGCTCGGCCGGGTCACACCGGACAAGCGGGTGCAACTGGTGCGCGAGCGCGAGGCATTCGGGCTGCACGGCCGCTCGGCCGAACAGCGCATAGCTCTTGATTTGCTGCTGGACGAGAGCATCGGCATCGTCTCGCTCGGTGGCCGGGCCGGCACCGGTAAGTCCGCGCTGGCGCTGACCGCCGGTCTGGAGGCGGTGCTGGAGCGCCGCACTCAGCGCAAGGTGGTGGTGTTCCGGCCGCTGTACGCGGTCGGCGGCCAGGATCTCGGCTACCTACCCGGCTCCGAGAGCGAGAAGATGGGCCCGTGGGCGCAGGCGGTCTTCGACACGCTCGACGGTCTGGCCAGTCGCGAGGTGATGGAGGAGGTGCTCGCGCGCGACATGCTGGAAGTGCTGCCGCTCACCCACATTCGTGGTCGCTCGCTGCACGATTCGTTCGTGATCGTGGACGAGGCACAGTCGCTGGAGCGCAATGTGCTGTTGACGGTGCTCAGCCGCCTCGGCACCGGATCGCGGGTGGTGCTCACCCACGATGTGGCCCAGCGCGACAACCTGCGCGTCGGCAGGCACGACGGTGTCGCGGCGGTGATCGAAAAGCTCAAGGGGCACCCGCTTTTCGCGCACATGACGCTCACCCGCAGTGAGCGCTCGCCGATCGCGGCGCTTGTGACCGAGATGCTGGAGGAGTACGGGCCCAATGCCTGATCGGGCAGCACCCTGGGCGTAGCAACCATCCAGGGTGTGTTTTACCTCATAGACTGTGGGTACTATCTGGCGCGTTACCTGTTCGAAAGCGGTCCGGCGAGTCGTTTCTCGATTCGCCGGTCCGTTGCCGGACTCGGCCTAGGCTACGCCCGGCGTCGCTGTGTTCGGGGACGTCTTGGATAGCCACTTTCGAGAGGATGGAAATTGCACCACTTCGCTCGGCGAACGGCTGGAATCACCGCGGTGTTGGCGGCATCGGCCCTCCTGTTGGCTACCGGCTGCAGCAAGGATGACAACAAGGATTCGAACGCCTCCTCGACCACCGCCATCTCGATGACCATGGAACACACCATGGAGCAAACCTCCGGCGCCGCGGAGGAGACGAAGATCGCCACCGAGGGCGGCGACATTGCCGTCTCCGGCATTACTCTCGAAAAGTACAACCGGGCCGGCGGTTCGACCGGTCCACTCGGCGCTCCACTGCAGGCGCAGGAGGATGCCCCGAACGGCGGTAAGTACCAGGACTTCACCGGCGGCACCATCTACTGGAACCAGGACATCGGCCCGCACATCGTGTGGGGCGAGATCCGCAAGGCGTGGGAAGACCAAGGCGGCGCCAACGGCAAGCTCGGTTACCCGACCAGCGACGAGAAGGACATCGCGGGCGGTAAGGAAAGCGATTTCACCGGCGGTACCATTACGTGGGTGGACGGCGACACCACCGTCACGCCGAAGCCCTGATCGTCTCCGGCGTCCGGGGCCACCGCGTTCCGGACGCCGATGTCCTCTGCTCATGACCGAATTCCCATCCGTAGATCCCCGCGCGGCGGGCCCACCAGCTAGGTTGTGTGAGTGCAAAATCTCTTGACCGACCGCGAGCTCTTGGAATCGCTTGCGGACGAGGTGGAACTGAATCTGCGTCGTCACATCGAGATCGCGGACGGCTGGCAGCCACACGATTACGTGCCGTGGGACGACGGCCGGAACTTCGGCTTCCTCGGCGGAATCGATTGGGAGCCCAACCAATCCGAGCTCGGTGAGACCGCCAAGCTGGCGTTGACCGTCAGCGTGCTGATCGCCGACAACCTGCCCTCGTATCACCGCGAGATCGGCAAGTACCTGCGCACCGGTTCCTGGTGGCGCTGGGTCGGTCGCTGGACGGCCGAGGAAAATCGCCACGAGATCATGATCCGCAACTACCTCATGGTCACAAGGTCGGTCGATCCGATCCAGCTGGAGCGGTTGCGGATGGACCATATGACCAAGGGTTTCCGGCGCCCGGCCCTGCATCTGCTCGAGGTGCTCGCCACCTGCGCGTTCGAGGAGGCGGCCGCCGCGATCCGGCATCGTAATACCGCCGCGCTCGGAGAGAACCCGATGGTGACCGCCATCGCCGAACGCATCGCGGCCGACGACGAACTGCAGTCGGTCTTCTTCGCCGACCTGATCGCGGCCGCCTTCGACCTGGTCCCGGATCAGACGATGCGGGCCGTGGCCGATCGGGTCGCCGACTTCAAGGTCCCGTCGGTCGTGCTGCCCGATGGTCGCAACAGCGACGACGTACTGGCCGAGGCGGGCATTTATGACCGCGCCAAGGAAGACGAGCTGGTGTTCGCTCCGCTGCTGAAGCGGTGGAACATTTTCGGTCGGACCGATCTCGGCGAGGAGGGCGAAAAAGCCCGCGCCGAGCTGGCGCACTTGCGCGACTGAGTGGTTGCCGGACGGCGTGCGAGCGGCGCGCACCGTCCTGGATCTGAACTATTTTTCCTGCTCCGTCGAAATTTCGACCTTGGCCATGGACAACACATCGAGACGGCGGTCGAGTTCCTCCTCGGTCAATTTCTCGTCGAGCAGACCGCGATCGATCACCGTCTGGCGAATCGTCTTCTTCTCCTTCACCGCCTCCTTGGCGACGGCGGCGGCCTCCTCGTAACCGATCGCGGAATTCAGCGGGGTCACGATGGACGGCGAGGATTCGGCCATGGTGCGCAGGTGCTCCTCGTTCGCGACCAGGCCGTGCACGCACCGGTCGGCGAAGAGCCGGGAGACGTTGGCCAGCAAGCGAATCGACTCCAGCACATTGCGGGCCATTACCGGGATGTAGACATTCAGCTCGAAGGCGCCACTCGCACCGGCGAACGCGACGGTCGCATCATTGCCGATTACCTGCGCGGCGACCTGGGTGAGCGCCTCGGGCAGCACCGGATTCACCTTGCCGGGCATGATCGAGCTGCCGGGCTGCAGATCGGGCAGCTGGATTTCAGCGAGACCGGTCAGCGGACCCGAGCCCATCCAGCGAATGTCGTTGGCGATCTTGGTCAGGCTCACCGCGACGGTGCGGAACGCGCCGGATGCTTCGACCAGTCCGTCGCGGGCGGCCTGCGCCTCGAAGTGGTCTCTGGCTTCCGTCAGCGCGTCGATGCCGGTCGACTTCACCAGCTCCGCAACGACTTTCGCGCCGAAACCAGCCGGTGCGTTGAGTCCGGTGCCGACCGCGGTGCCGCCGATGGGCAGCTCGCCGAGTCGCGGCAGCACCGACATGACGCGTTCGATGCCCGCCGCGACCTGGCGGGTGTAGCCGCCGAACTCCTGGCCGAGGGTCACCGGCACGGCGTCCATCAGGTGGGTGCGCCCGGACTTCACCACGGTGCGCCATTCGGTCGACTTGTCCAGCAGCGCGAGGCGCAGATGATCCAGCGCCGGGATCAGATCCTTGATGGCGGCCTCGGTGGCGGCGACATGCGTCGCGGTGGGGAAGGTGTCGTTGGACGACTGAGACATGTTCACGTCGTCGTTGGGATGCACGGTGACGCCGTTGGCCTTGGCGATCGAGGCGATCACCTCGTTGGCGTTCATGTTCGAGCTGGTGCCCGAGCCGGTCTGGAAGACATCGATCGGGAACTGGTCGTCGTGCTTGCCCTCGGCGATCTCATTGGCTGCGGCGATGATCGCGTCGGCCATTGTGGCGTCGAGCAGACCCAGATCGCGGTTCACCTTGGCGCACGCGGCCTTCAGCAGGCCGAGCGCGCGGATCTGCGCACGCTCCAGGCCGCGGCCGCTGATCGGAAAGTTCTCCACGGCCCGTTGGGTCTGCGCCCGCCACAACGCGTGCACGGGTACGCGGACCTCGCCCATGGTGTCGTGTTCGATGCGGTACTGCGTCTCCTCGGTCGTCATGGTTTCGACCCTATGCCGCACCCGCGCGTCATGGGGCTACCACCCTGAGGTCATACGCACACCCGCGGCGTGGCGCGCTGGGAATATTCGCGCGAAGGAGCGGCCAATTCGATCCAGCCGAGTGGCCGAAGCGCATACGACGCGGTCGCGAGTCTCGGCCGCTCGGATGCGAGCCTTCGGGGCCGCGAACACGCAGCGCCGCAGGCGCTGCCAATTGTTACGGTAGTGGCGGGTTCGCGTCTTCGTCGCCGATGAAATCGACCGAGGAGTACTCGCGCAGCTTGGTAAGGCGGTGGTAGGCGTCGATCATGCGGACGGTGCCGGACTTCGACCGCATGACGATCGACTGGGTGGAGGCGCCGCCGCCGTAGTAGCGGACGCCGCGAAGCAGGTCGCCGTCGGTGACGCCGGTGGCGCAGAAGAAGACGTTGTCGCCGGCCACCAGATCCTCGGTGCTCAGCACTCGGTCCAGATCGTGGCCGGCGTCGAGCGCCTTCTGCCGCTCGTCGTCATCGGTGGGCGCCAACATGCCCTGCAGTTCACCGCCCATGCAACGCATGGCGGCGGCGGCGATGATGCCCTCCGGGGTGCCGCCGATGCCGACCAGGATGTCGGTGCCGGAATCGGGTCGCGCGGCGGCGATGGCGCCCGCGACGTCGCCGTCGGAGATCAGTCTGATGCGGGCGCCCGCGTCGCGGACCTCCTGGATCAGCTCGGTGTGCCGAGGCCGGTCCAGGATGCAGACGGTGAGATCGGACTTCAGGAGGTTCTTGGCCTTCGCCACCCGGCGAATGTTCTCGCCGATCGGGGCTGCGATATCGATCACGTGGGCGGCGTCGGGGCCGACGGCGATCTTGCGCATGTAGAACACCGCGGACGGATCGAACATCGCGCCGCGTTCGGCGACCGCGAGCACCGCGATGGCGCCGGGCGAGCCCGTCGACATCAGCGTGGTGCCGTCGATCGGGTCCACCGCGAAGTCAACCTCGGGACCGTCGCCGTTGCCGACCTCCTCGCCGTTGTACAGCATGGGCGCTTCGTCCTTCTCGCCCTCACCGATCACCACGACGCCCTTCATGGACACGGAACTGACCAGTTGCCGCATGGCGTCGACGGCGGCGCCGTCGCCACCTTCTTTATCGCCGCGGCCTACCCAGCGGCCCGCGGCCATCGCTCCGGCCTCGGTGACCCGGACCAGTTCGAGCGCGAGGTTGCGGTCCGGTGCCTCGCGGCGGCTAGCTCCATGCGAAGATGCCGTCATTACGGTGTGCCTCCTACGGTCGTTGTACCAGTGATTCTCTCAGAAGCCTCACCGTTCCCGATCAGGTACTGCCGTTCCAGATCACCCGCTACCGACGTTCTGGTCATGCCACGGTCCGGGCGCGGCGCCCGGCGTGGATACTGGGACCGTGTCGTACCAAAAGCCACGCATCCTCAACGACTACCGGGACCTGCTCTGGTCGCTGCTCCCGTTGGTGCTGATCGTCGTGGTGTTCGCCGGGCTCGCCAGCCAGTGCAGCTTCGCCGCGAAGGGGCCGACTCAGGGAAAGATTCCGAATTTCGACGCGACGGCGGCGCTGACATCGGACGCACGCACCCTGCCCTTCCCGATCCGCAACCCCGGCCTGCCCGAGGGTTGGGCGCCGAACTCCGGCAGCCGCGACACCATCACTGGCGCCGGCGGCGGACCGGTCAGCACGGTGGGCTTCCTCACCCCGCAGGGCACCTACATGCGCCTGACCCAGAGCAGCGCGACCGAGGAATCCCTGTCCCGCTTCGTGCTCGGTTCGCGCTACGCCAGCGGCACCGAGCAAATCGGCGACCAAAAGTGGGTCGTCTACGCCGAGCCCGGCGAGGAATCCGCCTGGATCGCCGACTTCGGTGCCTCCCGCGTACTCATCGGCGGCGCGGGCAACGAGGCCGCCTTTAAGACGCTCGCCGGAGCAGTCGGCACCGCCCAGCCACTGAAGCACTGAAGCCCGTTCCGTCAGTTGCGTACACGCGCACAGTCGGCACAGTTCTCTATGGGTTGACGGATGTGGGAGTGCCTGAAATTGCCGTTGCTATGGTCATTGGTGGCTGACGACGTTCACGATATTGCCGCTGGGATCCCGGACGAAGAAGCGCCGGACGCCCCACGGCTCGTCACGCAGTGCGTAGACGATGTCGGCGCCGGCGGCGGCCAAGTCGGCGTGCACGGCTTCGACATCGTCGACCTCGACGCTCATATTCGGTTGCGGCTGTTCGGCTTCCGGGCCGACGAGCAGAACCTGTGCGGTCGGGTTGGACGGGGAGGCCATCGTCACCACCCAGCCGAGATCCATGGCCTCCTCGAAGCCGAGTTGCCTATAGAACTCGCGGCTGAGCTCCATATCATCAGTGCGAATATCGGGGGTCGCGCGGCGAATGGTCACGGCTACTCTTCGGCCTAGCTCTCTTCGGATTCGGTCTCGGACCCCGACAGCGCGTCCTCGACGCGTTTGCGGGCACCGGCCAGGTGTTCCTCGCAGCGGTTGGCCAGCGCCTCGCCGCGCTCCCACAGCGCGAGCGAATCGTCGAGGTCCATGCCGCCCTGCTCGAGCATCTTCACGACGTTGACCAGTTCGTCGCGGGCGCGTTCGTAGCCGAAGGTGGCGATCTCGGCGGCATCCTTGCCGGGGTCGGCCAAGGTCATGTCCTCTCTGTTCGGGGTCCGAGTTCCTGCGTGCCGAGGGTGGCGGCGGTCACGGCTCCGTCGGCGACGCGGATGCGCAGTTGACTGCCTGCCTGCGCGTCATCGATCGAGCGAACCACATGCCGCTCTGTGCCGTTCACGCGCTGCACGACAGCGTAGCCACGGGCCAGCGTAGCGGCCGGGCCCACCGCGGTCAGCTTCTCGCGCAGGTGGTGGGTGGTCGTGGATTCGTTGCGGATCAGGTGTTCGGCGGTGCGCCGGGAGGCCGCGCGCAGTCGTTCGATTTCCTCATAGCGGCGGTCGAGTTCGCGCAGCGGATCGGCGAGAACCGGCCGCGAGCGCAGCTGTACCAGGGCTCGGGTCTCCCGGTCGACCCAGCCGCGCAGCGCCGCTGCGGACCGGGCCCGCAAATCGCGCACCCCGGCCAGTTCGGCGACCGCGTCGGGCACGATGCGCTTGGCGGCATCGGTCGGCGTCGCGGCGCGCACGTCGGCGACGAGATCGCTGAGCGGGTTGTCGGGTTCGTGGCCTATGGCGCTCACGATCGGGGTGGTCGCGGCCACGATCGCGCGGCACAGTGCCTCGTCGGAGAAGGCGAGCAGGTCCTCGACGCTGCCGCCGCCGCGGGCCAGCACGATCACGTCCACGGCCGGGTCGCGGTCGAGTTCGCCCAGCGCCTCCAGCATCTGCGGGACGGCGGTCGGTCCCTGCACCGCGGTGTTGCGGATCTCGAAACGCACTGCGGGCCAACGATTCCTGGCCACGGTGAGCACATCGCGTTCGGCGGCGCCGGCCCGTCCGGTGATGAGCCCAATGGTCTTGGGCAGGAACGGGATCCGCCGCTTGCGCCGAGGATCGAATAGGCCTTCGGCGGCCAGCAGCGCCTTCAGTCGTTCGATACGGGCGAGCAGTTCACCGATGCCGACCGGGCGAATCTCGATGACGCGCAACGACACTGTGCCGCGGCCGGTAAAGAAGGAGAGTTTGCCGTACACCACCACCCGGCTGCCTTCCTGCAGCGGCACAGGCGATTTGCGGATGAGATCGGGGTCGCAGGTCACCGACAGCGACATGTCGGCGGACGGATCGCGCAATACCAGGAACGCGGTGCGAGTACCGGGACGCAGATTGATCTGGGTGATCTGGCCTTCGACCCAGATGCTGCCGAGCCGATCGATCCATTGCGCGACCTTGATGGCGACCGAACGCACCGGCCACGGTTGTTCGGCGGAATTGGCTCGCGCCGCTTCGGCCGGTGTGGCGGAATCAGCCGGACGGTCGGGTTGGCCGGAGGATTCCCGGCCAACCGTCGACGAAGCCGTCGGGGGTTCGGTCACTGGGCCTGCACGGTGGCGATTCGATTCGTCAGCATGGTGACGAACGGCGCCCTGGCTCGGGTCTGCCGCTCGTAGTCGAGCAGCGCGAAGAGGTCCTCGACGGTCAACATGCGCAGGCGGGCGCGCAGCTGGGCGAGGGTCATGTTCGCGTAGTCGTAGCGAGTGGCGACTTCCGGCTCGGTGATCTCCGGCACGTCGGTATCCGGCTCGCTGGCTTCGGTGGCAGGGATTTCCGGCTCGGTGATCTCCGGCTCGGCGGTGATTTCCGGCTCGGCGATGGTCTGCACGGACACGTGGTGTCCGTTGCTGTGGAATTCGGCGGGCTCGTCGGCGGCGTACAGGTCGAATCGGCTGGTCCTGGCGGGTACCGGGGTCTCGCGTGGGGTTTGCTCGGGCGCCGCGTCCTCATCGAACGTGGCCCACTCCGGCTGTTCCACGGGCCTATTGGTCAACTGCTCGAATACCGAGTCGCCCTTGAGAGCGAGGCTGGTCACGAACTGTTGGATGTGCATCGTGGTCTGCACCATCCGGCTGATCGCGGTAATCGGAAGATTCATTGCCGCCGTGGGTAGCCGACGGGTTTCTTCGATGGCGTAGACGGCGGCACCGGCGGCGACACGGGCCAGGAATGGTGGTCGAAGCATGGCCCTAGCCTGCCCGAAACGGTGTGTTATGCAAAGAATAGATGTATGGCGTCCGGACATTCGTCCGTCCGGGCGCGGGACGAATCGGCCGGAAACGGTGGCGCGCGTTGTCACAGACACATTGTTCCGCATGGCGCCGCCGGATCCACGCGCGGCACGCGACCGGCCGTCCCCCATTTGCCCGGCGCACGTAAGCTGATCGGCATGTCTTCGGCTATCCCCTTGAACGTCGGAATCGCCCGCTCGGCCGGTTCCGGATCTGCCGATGCCGACGGCGGCAGGCGAGTGCTACTCGCCGAGCCGCGCGGGTACTGCGCCGGCGTGGACCGCGCGGTGGAGACGGTGGAGAAGAGCCTCGAGAAGCACGGCGCTCCAATCTATGTGCGCAAGGAGATCGTGCACAACCGCCACGTGGTGGAAACGCTGCGCGAGCGGGGCGTCATCTTCGTCGACGAAACCGACGAGGTGCCCGAAGGTGCGGTCGTGGTGTTCTCCGCACACGGAGTCTCGCCCGCCGTGCACGAGTCGGCCGCGGCCCGCAACCTGCACACCATCGACGCGACCTGCCCGCTGGTGACCAAGGTGCACCAGGAGGCCAAGCGCTTCGCGCGCGACGACTTCGACATCCTGCTGATCGGCCACGAAGGGCACGAGGAAGTCGAGGGCACCGCGGGGGAGGCGCCCGAGCACGTGCAGTTGGTGGACGGGCCCGACTCGGTCGACCGGGTCACCGTACGCGACGAGTCCAAGGTGATTTGGTTGTCGCAGACCACGCTGAGCGTCGACGAGACGATGGAGACGGTCAAGCGACTGCGCGAGCGGTTTCCCTTGCTGCAGGATCCGCCCAGCGACGACATCTGCTACGCCACCCAGAACCGTCAGGTCGCGGTGAAGGCGATGGCGCCGGAATGCGATCTGGTGATCGTGGTCGGTTCGCGCAATTCGTCGAACTCGGTGCGGCTGGTCGAGGTCGCCCTCGGGGCCGGCGCCAAGGCGTCCTACCTGGTGGACTTCGCCCGTGAGGTGGATCCGGCGTGGCTGGAAGAGGTGCGCACGGTCGGCATCACCTCCGGCGCCTCGGTGCCGGAGATCCTGGTTCGCGGTGTGCTCGATATGCTGGAGGAGCACGGCTTCGCCGACGTACAGCCGGTCACGACCGCCAACGAGACCTTGGTCTTCGCGCTGCCGCGAGAGCTTCGCACCACTCGTAGCTGACGGCACGCCATCGGTTCGTCTTCCCGGCGCCGGCCGGGAAGAGCAGTGGCGGTTACAGATTTTCGGGCTTGCGCCGTTCGGTACGGCTCGAATCGCGTTCGCGGTAGCGGACATTCGGTTGTGGATGCGGCGGGATATCGGCACGCGCGCGAGCGGCCGACTTGCGGCTCGGCTCGGCGCCGGACCGTGGCGCCGCCGCGGCCGACCGGGCGGGGCCACGGCTGCTGCGCGGATATTTGGCGGTCGGGCGATCATCGGCCACCGGCTCGTCCGCACCGGCAGCCACCCGCGGCGGTAGGTCGGCGACCTGGCCCGCGGAGTGCCTGCGCAGCTGTGGCCCCTGCTGCTCGGCGTCGAGTGCGTCCGGCTCCGGCTGGGCGCGGCGGACGCGACGCCGGGTGGATTCGGCGGTCGTGCCGCCCTCGGTACGGTCTGCCCCCGCGCGTTTCGGTGCGTTGCGACCCCAACTCGTGCCGCGGCGGCCTTCCGCGGTGCGCGCCGCGGCGGCGCTGCGCCGCTGCAGCATGATCCGGCCTGCACCGACCGCGAGCACCAGCACCGTGGCCAGCGCCATTGTCGGGAACCGGTTTACCAGCGGGATCGCGAGATTGAGCAGGATGTCCTTGATCGAGGTAGAGCTGCGGCCGGTCAGCTGCTGATAGGCCAGCGGCACCGAAATAAACAGCAGCAGCGGCGGCAGCACCATCGTGGTGAACAGTCCGCGGTAGCGAACGACAAGCACCGCGATCAAACAGCCGACGACATACAGCGTGGCGAACGTGCGGGTTAGCTCGCCGCCGCCGCCGGCATCGATAAGGAACCCCAGAAACGTGCAAGCAACCGCGATCAGGACCGCCGCGCCGGCCGGGATACCCGGTACCGAAGGCAGGGTCGAACGATGCGGCGCGGGCACCCGGGATCGCACACGTTGGGAAGCAGCCACACTATGAACACTAACCGCCGCCGCGCCGGGCGGCGTTATGGCACGGCGGTTGTCCGGGCTAATCGTCGGCGTCGGCGAAGCCGACCGCACGCGGCCAGGAATCCACGCGATGGATTGCTGGAACCTCTTGCTCAGCTATTTCCAGGTCGTGCAGTTTGCGCGCGGTGACCATCACTCGCGACTCCACGGATGCGACGGTGTAGTTGAAAGCGTCCACGGCCTTACCGAGTTGCGCGCCGAGGCGGTCGAGATGTTTGCCGGTCATGCCCAGCCTCGCATACAGCTCCTTACCCAATTGCTGGACAGTTGCCATATCGCGGGTCAGCGCCTCCTGCCGCCAGCTGAACGCGACCGTGCGCAGCAATGCGATCAGGGTGGTCGGCGTTGCGAGAATCACGTTGCGACCGAATGCGTACTCCAGCAGACCGGAATCCGTCGTCAACGCGGCGTCGAGGACCGGATCACCCGGCACGAACAGCACCACGAACTCCGGCGTCGGATCGAAGGCGGTCCAATACGCCTTGTCGGCCAACTGATCGATGTGGGAGCGCAGCTGCTTGGCATGCCTGCCGAGCAGTTCGGCGCGCACATCGGGATCGTCGGCCATGGTGGCGTCGAGATACGCGGTGAACGGGACTTTGGCGTCGACGACGATCTGCCTGTTCCCGGCCAGGTGGACCACCAGATCGGGTCGTACCATGGCGGTCCGGTCGGACGTCTCGTCGCCGCGGCCGGCCCGGGTTACCTGGGTGTCGAAATCGCAGTGCCTGGTCATGCCCGCCAGCTCCACCACCCGCTCCAATTGGATCTCGCCCCACCGTCCGCGTACCTGCGGCGCCCGCAGCGCTGCGACCAGCTGACTGGTCTGGCTGGTGAGCTGGAACGAGGTGCGCTGCATGCCCGCGACCTGTTCGCGCAGGCTGGAATAGGCATTGATGCGGTGATGCTCGACCTGCTGGATGTGCTGGTTCAGCGCGCCGACCGCCTCGCGCAGCGGATCCACCATGGCGCCGATCGCATGCGAATGCCTGCGCGCCGCATCCTCATTGGCCGCCGTCAGCGATTGCCGCAGCAGCCGCTCGTTATCGGTGGCCGCCGCAAGTCTCGCCTCCGCGGCCGTCGCCCGATGACCGGCCCGCGCCGCATGCCCCAACCAGCCGAGGCCAACCCCGGCAGCGAACACCAGCATCAGTGCGACGAGCATCGGTGCGGTCATAGCGCCGATAGTGCCGCACCCCACCGACAAGAACCGAATTCATCGAGCAATCGGACAGCACCGTGTCGGAAAGCGGTCGTCGACGGTGGATCCGGGGTGCGATATCGGTCGCCGAGTCAAACCGGTGTCGTTGGCGGCTGCGCTGGATGTGTACGAGGCGGGCGGCGCCCCGGCGTGGTGGAAACACCGCCAACACGCCGTCTCGAGGCACTGCAAATCCGACATGCCCGGGGCGGCAATTGAAGTCTGTCGGTGCGATCGCCTACGGTTTCGCGACATGCGGATGCTGCACACCTCGGACTGGCACATCGGGCGCACGTTCCATGGGGTCGATCTGCTTGCCGATCAGGCGCGGTCGTTGGCTACCATCGCGGAGTTGGTGGCCGAGGAGTCGGTGGACGTTGTCGTGCTGCCGGGGGATGTGTACGACCGGTCCATCCCGAGTGCCGACGCGATCGCGGTGTGCAATCGGGGTTTCGAGGCAATTCGCGCGGCGGGCGCGCAGATCGTCGCCACCGCAGGTAATCACGATTCGCCCGCGCGGCTCGGCGCGGGCGCGAGCTTCGCGGCGGCGGGCGGGCTGTATCTGAGGACCACCGTCGCCGATGCGGACCGGCCGGTGCTGCTGTCCGACGCGAACGGCGAGGTCGCTTGCTACGGCATCCCATACCTGGAGCCCGACATCACCCGTGCCGAACTCGGTGTCCCGCAGGCACGTTCGCACGCGGAGATCCTGGACGCGGCCATGGGCCGGATCCGGGCCGATATCGCCGAGCGGCCCGGCGCCCGCACGGTGGTGCTCGCGCACGCCTTCGTCGTCGGCGGCGAGGCCACCGGTTCGGAGCGGTCGATATCGGTCGGCGGGGTGGAGACGGTGCCACTTTCGGCGTTCGAGGGCATCGACTATGTCGCGCTCGGTCACCTGCATTCGCCGCAGACGCTGTCGGAGTCGGTCCGCTACTCGGGTTCCCCGCTGCCGTACTCGTTCGCGGAGAACTCACACCGCAAGGCGGTCTGGATCGTCGACCTGGATGCCGCAGGGCTGCAATCGGTCCGGCGGCACGACCTGCCGCTGGTCCGCGGGTTGAGCAGGCTCACCGGCACCCTCGACGACCTGCTGGCCGACCCTGCCCACGTCGCCGCCGAGGAGCACTACGTCTCGGCCACCCTGACCGACCAGGTGCGCCCGGTGGACGCCATGCGCAAACTGCGCGACCGCTTCCCGCACGCCGTGCACGTGGAATGGTCGCGCCCGGAAGTCAACCCGGAATTGCGCTACCGTGAGCGTGTGCACGGTCGCCGCGACACCGAAGTAGCGCAGAGTTTCCTCACCGACGTCCGCGGCGTCCCCACCGCAAGCGAAATGGTGTGGCTGGAGCGCGCTCTCGCCGCGGCGGTCACCGAACCGGAGATGGTAACCGTCACGTCGGTGACCAACTCGGCTACGGAGCTTTCCGCGTGAACGGGCACTTCATCGCACCGCCGCATGTGACGCCTCGCATGCCGGTAGTAGTTGGCGCCGCGTGGGATGAATGTCACCGCAGCAAGCAATCCTGGCGGGTGGCCGCGACTGCGAGGAGATACTCGGGTTCGGCCACGCGCACCGAAGCTGTGGGCCCTGTCGGCAGGCGTTCGGGCCGCAACGGTTCGCATGTGAATTGTGCTGTGCTGCTGCCTGATCCGGTCGCCGGGGCTACCGCATGAGACTGCATCGACTGGAGATGACCGCGTTCGGCCCGTTCGCCGAGAGCACGGTGATCGACTTCGACGCGCTCGGCGCCGATGGGCTCTTCCTGCTGCACGGGCAGACCGGGGCGGGCAAGACAACGGTCCTGGATGCGATTGCGTTCGCGCTGTACGGCAAGGTGCCGGGGGCTCGTGGCGAGAGCAAGCGGCTGCATTCCGATCATGCGCCGGAGCAGACGCCGCCGCAGGTGGTGTTGGAGGCGACGCTCGGCGGGCGGCGGGTGCGATTGACGCGCATTCCCGAGTTCGAACGGCCCAAGCTGCGCGGCACCGGGATGCGCACCGATCCGGCCAAGGCGACCCTGGAATGGCTGGACGGACGGGGCGAGAACCTGTCGCGCATCCCGGATATCGGTGACGAGATCATCCGGCTGCTCGGTATGAGCGCCGATCAGTTCTTCCAGGTCGTCTTGCTGCCGCAGGGCGACTTCGCGCGATTCCTGCGGGCGGACAACGAGGATCGCGAGAAGCTGCTCGAAAAGCTCTTCGACACCGAACGATTCGGCACCGCAGAACAGTGGTTGGCCGACAAGCGTCGTGCCTCGGCCGCCGACGTGGCGGCCGGCAAGGACGGCATCAACCAGCTGATCGCGGAGATTCGCGGCGCGGTCGGGCTCAACCGGGCCGAATCCGTCGAGACGCTGGAGGCGGTGGCCTGGTCGCAGGATCTGCTGGCGACCGCGCGCACCGAGCTGATCACGGCCGCCTCGGAAGCCGAAGGCAGGCAACAGGAATCGGCGCGCGTGCGAACCCTCGCCGAGCAGCAGCGCCGCCTACTCGAGTTGCGGAACCGGATGATGGACGCCCGGCGACAACTCGACGAGTACACCGCAGCAACCGGCCACCGCGCCGACCTGCAGGCCGAACTCGAGCTGGCCCGGCGCGCCGCACCGGTCGCCGAGGCGATCGATGAGGCCCGCACCGCGGTCGTGCACGCGCGGCGCAAGGAGGACGAAACTTACTGCATCGCGGCACGATTGGCGGCATTGCTCGGTGCGCCAGCTGGTGCCGACATTGTCGGAATCGAACTGATCGACATCGAGATCGGCTCGGACGCAACACCTATCGTCGGCGAGCACGTGGAGGTCGATGCGGCCATCCGGCGGTGGAGCGGCCAGATCGGCGCGCTCGACGAGGTGAGCGCCGATGCGGCCACCGCAACGAAGCTGACCGCCGAACTCGCCACCCTGCGCGACGAGGACACCACACTGACCGGCCGGGCGGCCAAGCTGACCATTCTGCGCGAACAACTCCCCGGATCGATCACCACCATCGAGACCAGGCTGCGCGAGGCCACCGAAGCCGCGGCCACGCTGCCCGGTCTCACCGCCGAACGCGAACGGTTGCAGACCGCCGCCACGGCGGCGGTCGAACTCGCCGGGCACAGAACAAATCTCGACCACGCCCGCGTCGAATTCGAGTCGGCCCGCACCGCACACAACGACGCCAAGGAGCGGGTGCTCGACCTGCGCGAGCGCAGGCTGGCCGGAATGGCCGCCGAACTTGCCGGTCAACTGATGGACGGACAGCCGTGCACGGTGTGCGGATCCGGCGACCACCCCTCGCCCGCCCGCCCGGCCCCCAGCGCGGTATCCAAGGATGCCGAGGACGCGGCGGCCGACGCGGAACGCGCCGCCGAGGACACCCGTGACCGCGTGCTGTCCCGAATCACCACGCTGGAACGCGATATCGAGGCGCGCATCGCACGCGGTGGCGACACCGACCGTATCGAATTGGCCACCGCTCTGCGCGCCGCCACAGACCGCTACGAAGACGCCGCCGAACTGGCCGGACTGTCCGAAGGACTCACCGCCGAACTGTCTCGCCTGCGCACCGACGAGCTTCGCCTGCACGACGAACTCCGGGAATCCGACACCCGCCGCAGTACGGTCGCCGCCCGCATCGCGGCCACCACCACCCGCCTCGCCGAACTCACCGATCGGCTGCGCGCCGCAGCGGGCGCCGACGGAACGATCGATCGCCGTCGCGCCCGCCTGAACAACCTGATCGCCGATGCCACCGCCCTCCGTGACGCGCGCAATGACGTCGCGACGGCCAGGGAACAAGTCACGGTGATCGCCGACCGTGTCGAAAGCCTTGCGTTGGCAGCGGGTTTCGTGCTCGACTCAGATCCCGCGACGGACGGTGCTGTGTCGATGCGGGGCCGTTCCGATGCCGCAGGTGTCATCGAGGTGGCCGGAGCGGACGTGGCCATGCTGACCGCCTACGCACGCGTGGTCACCGCGGCCACGCGGACACCCCGGCGACAGGCGGAGATCGAGGCGGAGTTGGCGGCCGCCGACGGGGTTCGGGCCCACGCGGAAGCCGTTCTCGCCGAGCCGGATATCCAGGCCGCCGCCTCGGCCGATCCCGGTGATCTGGCGGAGTTGGAGGCGCTGGTTGCCGATGCGCAAACCCGGCTGAACACCGCGGTCGCCGCACACGCCGACGCAACCCGACGGGTGAGCCAGCTGGAACGGCTGAGCGGTCAGCTGTGGACCGCGGTGGATCGGATCGCCCCCGTGCAGCGCGCTCATGAAGAGCTCGCCGCTCTCGCCGAGGTGGTCGCGGGTCGGGGCGAGAACAACCGCCGAATGTCCCTGCGCTCCTATGTACTCGCCGCCCGCCTGGAAGAGGTCGCGCTGGCCGGTTCGGTCCGGCTGCGCCGAATGTCCGGCGGCCGTTACGAATTCGTCCACTCCGACAAGGCGGGCCCGCGCGGCCGCCGCGGCGGCCTCGGCCTCGACATCCGCGACGACTACACCGGCGCCATCCGCCCGGCGAAAACCCTCTCCGGCGGCGAAACATTCATGGCCTCACTGTCATTGGCACTCGGCCTCGCCGACACCGTCGCCGCAGAATCCGGCGGCGTCGTCCTGGACACTCTCTTCATCGACGAAGGCTTCGGCGGCCTGGACGCCGACACCCTCGACGCCGTCATGGGTGTCCTCGACGAACTCCGCGCCGGCGGCCGAGTCGTCGGCGTAGTCAGCCACGTAGACGAAATGCGCCAACGCATCCCCAGCCGCCTGCACGTCCTGCGAGGCCGCGCAGGGTCCCGCCTACAAACCACCGTCGCCTGACAACCCGCCCGGTTTCGCTCAGCGCTCGTCCGGATGGGTAACCGCCGATACTGAGACGAGGTCCGTCAAGCCTGCAAAGTCCTTTTCGTTGACGGTGAACAGAGGCAGTCGATGAACTGAGGCGATTGCCGCGATCATCAGATCGATCCTGCGAGGCTTCGGATTGCGACCGGCAGCAAGGACTGCGGCAACGATGTGCCCATAGCGCCGTGCTGCACGGGTGTCGAAAGGGAGTGGCTCGAACAACGCTTCCGCGTTCTGGAGACGTTCGATGCGTCGGGCTCGCTCCTCGCGGTCGTCGGTGTAGTGTGGTCCAGCTGCGAGCTCGGCCATCGTCACCGAACTCAGCAGCAACTCGGCGGGCAGTTCGTTAGGGTCCAGGTCATCGAGGAGGATCACCACATTCGTGTCGACCAGGCCACGTTCCGGGACGGATTTCACTCGCTGTCTCCGGCTGCGAATTCACCGCGGCGATAAGCGCGGTCGTACGGATCGTAGGTTGAATCATCGACATACTGGTCCACATCGTCACGCCAATCGGCCCCGGAGGACGTTAGGTCGGCGAATGCCGCGATGACCTCGTCACGCGGCACGGCGACACGTCGCCTGACGTTGCGGTGTGGAATCAGGTCTGCGACCGGAGTGCCGTCGACCGTGATGGTGTACGACCGCCCGGCGCGGACATCACGTAGCACCCGGCTCGCATTATTGCGGAGCTCACGTTGCGGGATCTCGGGAGGTTCGGCAGGGGCGGTCATGCATTCTATGCTACGCACCTACTACGCACCTACTACGCACCTACTACGCACCTACTACGCAACTGCTACGCCGGTCGTATTCTGGTGACCAACGACCATGGGCACACACCGACCGGCGGGCACCGCGACTTCCGGTATGAGGTAACCGTGTTACCCGCGACTAGCGCGCAACACTCTCGTGATCCAACAACCAGCGCTTGATGTCCAGGCCCCAGCGGAAGCCGCCGAGGGCGCCGCCGATGCGGAAGATGCGGTGGCAGGGGACGAAGAGGGCGGCGGCGTTGCGGGCACAGGCGTTGGCGGCGGCGCGGGTGGCGGCGGGGCGGCCGGAGATGGCGGCGTATTCGGTGTAGGTGATCGGGCTGCCTGCGGGGACCTTGCGCAGTACGTCCCAGGCGTGCATGAGGAATTCGCCGGACTGCTGGCGGACGGTGATGTCGTCGATCGCGGTGAGATCGCCGTCGTGATAGGTGGCGATCGCATGGGTCACCGCGCCGAGCGAGTCACGTTGGCGCAGTTCGGTGGGACGCAGACTCGGGTGGATCAGCCCGCGCAGGTTCTCGGCGTCGATGGTCCAGCCGGAGGCCAGTACGGCGCCTTCGGTGTCGATGAGGGCGGTGAACGGGCCGATCGGGGTATCGACGATGGCGAAATCCGCGGTGCTGGTGGTGGACTGGATCCTGCCATGGCGGGTCACGGTCGCGGTGGTCACGATGGACACTCGCTTTCGATTCGGCGGTCGTGGTGGGGGAGTGTTCGTTTCTGGGAGCGGATCGTGTTCGCAGTGAACATGATCTGGCAGTCGCTTGCGATTGCGCTGCGAAGGTGTCTACTCGCGATGGAATATGTTCGCCGCGTTCATGATTGGGTACGTACCTTCGCCTTGGCGGCAGATTTGGCCGCGGTAGTTTTCGGGGCAGCGCGAGCGGCCAGCGCCGCCTTCCACAGGTGTATGGACAGATACGAGCGCCACGGCGCCCAGCGGGCGGTGTCGGTGAGGTCGATGCCGAGCCGGGTGGCGCCCTGGCGCACCACCAAGTCGGTGTCGAGCAGGATGTCCGGGTCGGCGATCAGCCGCATGGTCACGTAGTCGGCGGTCCACGGTCCGACACCGTCGAGGGCCAGCAGTTCGCGGCGTAGATCAGCCGCGGTGCGGCCCTGGTGCAGTACGAGCTCACCCGACGCCAGGGCTTCGGCCGCGCTGACGATCGAGCGGATGCGCCGCGCCGGACCGGTCAGCACCTCCGCGCCGCGTTCGGCGACGGCCGTCGGGGTCGGGAACAGCAGCGGTATCGGTCCGTCGACCCGCTCGCCGAGTGCCTCGACCAGTCGCGCGGTATGGGTGGCGGCCGCGGACACCGAGATCTGTTGCCCGATCATAGTGCGCAGCAACAACTCCGGTCCGTCGAGGCAGCCGGGCACCCGGATTCCGGGCGAGAAGGAAGGCGGGCGACCGGCCCCGCGCGGGGCCACGCCGACGTTGAACGGCTCCTGTGCCGGCGCCGCACCAGCATCGGGGAACTGGTCCGCGGCATCGGGTGAGGGCTCCGCATCGGCGTCGCCGAGTGGCTTCGCGCCGCCGCCGTTGCGCCGACGTGCCGTAGCGGCCTCGGTCGCCCCCGGAACCACACCCAGCGCCTCATCGATGCCGACCGGATCGGCGTCCAGATCCAGTAGGTGCCGTAGTCGCGCGACGGTCGGTGCCAGGTCGCGCATGTCGTTCAGTGCCAACTCGGCACGCACGTGATCGCGTTGGAAACTCAGCCGTGTGGTCGCATGCCCGTGTGGAGTCCGCACGTTGCGGGTGTAGGCGCGGTCCTCCCACAGCTCCATGCCCGGCGCCACATGCGAGGACAGGAACCACTCCAACCAGCCTCGGTCCATCGGTTCCCGATACGGCAACCGCAGCGCCAGCGAGCCGTTGCTGGGCACGACCTGGTTGTTCCCGGAGCGGGTCGCCCGCTGCGCCTCGGTGCGCATGGTGGTGGGGCTGACCGCGAACACCTCGCGCACAGTGTCATTGAACTGGCGAATGCTGGCGAACCCGGCCGCGAACGCGATATCGGACATCGGCATGCCGGTGGTCTGGATCAGCAGCCGCGCGGTGTGCGCGCGATGCGCGCGCGCCAAGGCCAGCGGCCCGGCACCCAACTCGGTAGTGAGCACCCTGGTGAGCTGGCGCTGTGAGTAGCCGAGCGTCGCCGCCAGCGCGGGCACTCCGCCGCGCTCGATCACCCCGTCGCCGATCAGCCGCATCGCCCGAGCCGCCAGATCCGCGCGGGTGTTCCACAGCGGCGATCCCGGCGCCGCGTCCGGCAGGCACCGCCGGCACGCGCGGTAACCCGCCTGCTGCGCCGCGGCGGCCGTCGGCAGGAATGTCACATTTGTCGGCTTCGGTGTGATTGCCGGACACGAAGGGCGACAATAGATTCCAGTGGTCCGCACCGCCGTGAAGAACTGGCCGTCGAACCGGGAATCCCGCGTCGACACCGCCCGGTAGCAGCGCTCGAAATCCAATGCCGTGATCGTCACCCCAACCACAATGGCAGCAACCCCCGAGGTGTGCTAGCGGAAATCTGCCACATACACCTGGCTGGCGTCTCTACCTGGAAACGCTCGCATCGCGACTGCCACCCGTCCGCTGGCCAGGCGCAGAGGCGGGACAGCTAACAGCAGCGGTTGATGGGGTTACGGTCGGCATCCGCGTGCCGCGTGTGCCAGTACTCGCGTTCGGTCGGTATCTCGCGGCCAGGATGCACCCGCCGCAGATGCGCTACATACCGCTGGTAGTCCTGGCCGCCGAGCACCGAATCGAACCACCAACTCACCGCGTGAATCGCGGTGGCGCAGGCGTTTCCGACAGTGCGCAGCCGCGTGCGTGCCGGTCGGGCGGACCGTCCGGCACGCGATGGATCGGGTGCGGTCAATGCCCTCGGGCGTGTGCGGCGCCCGGCGCGCGGACCTGCCCCGATTCGATCAGGGCGTCCCATTCCTTCTGCACTCCCTTCTCCACAGAGGTGGCGATGAAGCCGCTTGGTGCGAAGATCTTCGACGGTTCATCGGGCGATTCGGTACTCGGTCCGCCGCCCGCGCGCCAGGTCCGCACGCAGACGATGACCCCGACCACCGCGACGATCAGCACCAGTACCGCGAAAATGATCGACAGGCTGCCCTGGATGAACGTGTTGCGCACGACCTTGTCCATGTCGTCGATGTTCTTGGCGGGCGCCAACAGCTTTCCGGCGGCACGGGCATCGCTGTATTGGCTGTGCTGCTTCCAGTAGCCCAGCTTCGGGTCGGCGGAGAAGATCTTCTGCCACGAGGCCGTCATCGTCACCGTCAGATCCCAGACCAGCGGCAGCGCGGGAATCCACGCCCACTTGACCAGGCCCTTCTTGATCACGATGGTCAGCACCACAGTCAGCGCGATCGCCGCGAGCAACTGGTTGGAGATGCCGAAGAGCGGATACAGTGTGTAGATGCCGCCGAGCGGATCGGTAACACCCATCAGCAGCACCGAACCCCAGGCCGCGACCACGATGGCCGAGCAGATCCAGGCACCGGGCCGCCACGACGGATCCTTGAACTTCTTGGCCGCACCACCGAGGTTGCCGAGCGAATCCGACAGCATGAAGCGCGCGACACGGGTGCCCGCGTCGATGGTGGTCAGGATGAACAGCGCCTCGAACATGATCGCGAAGTGGTACCAGAACGACTTCAGCCCCGAGCCGCCGAGGAACTGCGACATCACCTCGGACATGCCGACCGCCAGGGTCGGCGCGCCGCCGGTGCGCGAGATGATGGTGCCCTCGCCGACATCCTTGGCCGCCTGGTTGAGGTCGGCAGCGGTGATCGGACCACCGCTGAGACCGAGCCCGTTGGTGTAAGCGGCCGCCTTCTCGGCGGTGCCACCGGTGAGTCCGGCGCCCGCGTTCATCGCGAAGTACAGGTGCTGGTCGATGATGCTCGCGGTGATCAGCGCCATCACCGCCACGAACGACTCCATCAGCATGCCGCCGTAGCCGATCATCCTGGCCTGCGACTGCTTCTCCAGCAGCTTGGGTGTGGTGCCGGAGGACACGAGGGAGTGGAATCCCGACAGCGCACCACACGCGATGGTGATGAACAGGAACGGGAACAGGCTGCCCGCGAACGAGGGACCGTTGCCGGTGTGCGCGAACTCCGAGACCGCGGGAGCCTTCAGCACCGGCATGGTGACCGCTATGCCGATGGCGAGCAGGCCGATGGTGCCGATCTTCATGAACGTCGACAGGTAGTCGCGCGGTGCGAGCAGCAACCACACCGGCAGCACCGAGGCGATGAAGCCGTAGCCGATCAGCATCCATGAGATGGTGGTGCCAGACAGCGTGAACAGGTCACGGCCCCAACCGGATTCGGAGACCCAGCGGCCCGACGCGATGGCGAACAGCAGCAGCACGAACCCGACTACCGATACCTCGCCGACCCGGCCTGGGCGCACGAATCGCAGGTAGAGGCCCATGAGCAGGGCGATCGGGATGGTCATGCCGATGGAGAACACACCCCACGGGCTGCCGCCGTGCAGCTGGCCGTCCGGACCCTTGAACGCGGCGAGGGCCTGCACGACGACGATGCCGAGCACCGCGAGCAGGATCATCATGATCACCAGCACGGCGATGATCGCGGCGACCCCACCGATCGGTCCGAGCTCGTCGCGGGCCATCTGCCCGAGGCTGCGACCGCCGCGCTTGGTCGAGGCCCACAGCACCATGTAGTCCTGCACCGCGCCCGCGAAGACGACACCGACGACGATCCAGAGGGTGCCGGGCAGGTAACCCATTTGCGCGGCAAGCACAGGACCGACCAGCGGACCAGCGCCCGCGATGGCGGCGAAGTGGTGCCCGAAGAGCACCCGCCGATCCATCGGCATGTAGTCCTTGCCGTTTTCCAAGGCCTCGGCGGGCGTGGCCACGTCGTCGCGCGGCTTGATGACCTTGTATTCGATCAGCCTGGCGTAGAACTGGTAGGCGATTACATAAGTACAGACCGCCGCGATCACGATCCACACGGCGTTGACGTTCTCACCGCGCGCGATGGCGAGCACCGTCCATGCGACCGCGCCGAGTACGGCTATGGCGGCGAACACCGCCTTCTTGGCCGGCGTGATCGGGGACCGATCCTCCACGCCGACGGGCGGTAGATCAGGATCTGTCCGCAAGTATTCGATTGTCGCCATCGCCCTACTCCCCTGTAAAACGCGCAGGTCTTGCTGAAACACGTGTCAACTTATCCGATCGATGACGGCCATCGGGCACGTTTCCCGACTCTGTCAACTCACGTTAAATATTGTTCGTGTGTCGGCCGTCACCACGGTGTTGCCGGACGTATGCTGACATGCATTCGCGATGCTCCACATCCGCCCCGGAAGGGTCGACCCCTGTCCCCAGCCTGGCGGTTGGTGATCCGCTGCGTGCGTCCGGAGGAGGGCTGGTCTCCGCACCTACCATGTACCCACCCGCGCTGGATTCATCACCACCCGTGGCACCGGTCCAGCCCTTGAGCCGGCGCACTCTCCTTGCTTCGGCCCTGGCCGCAGCGCTGCTGGCTGCCGGGTGCGGCGCCGGCGACGACGCATTGACCTTCTTCTTCGGCGCCAGGCCGCAAGAGGCGCGGGTCCGGCTCCGGATCATTCAGGAGTTCCAGAAAACCCACCCGGAGATCAAGATTCGCACCATCGTGTCCGGCCCGGACCCGCTGCAGCAGATGCTGACCTACTGCGCGGGCGGCAAATGTCCCGATATCTTGATGGCCTGGGAGCTGTTGTACGCGAGCCTCGCCGAGCGCGGCGTGCTGCTCGACTTGAACACGCTGCTCGACCGGGATCCCGAATACGCCGCAGCGCTGCGCCGGGATAGCTTCCCGACGCTGTACGACACGTTCAGCTACGGCGGTGGCCAATACGCGCTGCCCGAGCAGTGGTCCGGGGTGTTCCTCTATTACAACCGGCAACTCTTCGCCGACGCCGGGCTGACACCACCGGCACGCTGGTCCGAGGCGTGGAGTTTCGCCGAATTCCTTGACGCCACCCGGACACTCACCCATCGCGAGCCCTCCGGCCGCACCCGGCAGTGGGGCTTCACCGATGCGTGGGTGCCGTACGTCTCCGCGGCCTGTTTCGGCACGAACAACGGCGCGGAGTGGTTCACGCCGTCCGTGGGTCCGACCCGGACCAATCTCGGCGATCCGCGGTTCGCCGAGGGATTCCAGTTCTACGCCGACCTCGCGGTGCGGCATCATGTGGCGCCGAGAGTCGCTGACCAGCAATCGGTTTCGGCGCCGGACCTGTTCCGGCGGGGCAAGGCCGGTCTGATGATGGGTGGGCACTGGCTCTACTCCGAATTCACCGGAAAGGACGACCTCGACGTCGACCTCACGGTGCTGCCGGTCGGTCCGCACGGTGGTCCAGGCTCGGTGACCGATGTGGGGTGCACCGGTCTGGCCATCGCCGCGGACAGTCCGCGCATCGAACAGGCGTGGGAATTCGTCAAATTCGCAACCGGACCGGCGGGGCAGGCCATTATCGCCGCCTCGGGTCTGTTTGCGCCCGCCTTGAAATCGGCCATGGGCTCACCGGGTTTCGCCGCGGCACACCGCGAAATCCGCAATCTCGAAGTCCTCACCGGCGGCCCGGCGAGCTCCCGTCCGCTGCCCGTCACCCCTGCCTGGGGCAAGGTCTCGGCCCTCCTGGAACGCGGCGGCAACCGAGTCCTCCGCGGCGCCGCAACCGCCGACTCCCTAAACGGCACCCTCACCTCCGACATCAACGCCCTCCTGGAGCCCACATGACCACCACATCGCGAGATCGTTCGTCGAGTGGCACATGGCTGCGGCAAAGGTCGAGAAGCGCTCTCCACCATGTGCCACTCGCCGGGCGCGGGCGGCTGGCGCGGCGGCGGGAGCGGGATGGGTGGTTGTTTGTGGCGCCGAATTTGGCTGCGGTGGGGGTGTTTATGCTTTTTCCGCTGGGGTTTTCGTTGTATTTGAGTTTTCATGCTTGGGATCTGTTCAGTCCGCCACGGTTTGTCGGGGTGGCGAATTATCGGCGGTTGTTCGGGGCCGATCCGCTGTTCGTGATCGCGTTGCGGAACACGGCGCTGTTCACGCTGTTCACGCTGGTGCCGACGGTGGTGATCGGGCTGGCGGTCGCCGCAGCGCTGAATCGAAAGTTGGCCGGTATCGGGATCTTTCGGACCATCGCGTTCCTGCCGCTGGTGGCTTCGACGGTCGCGATGGCCGTGGTGTGGCGGTTCATCTTCACCACCGACAATGGGCTGCTCAACATCATGCTCGGCTGGGTCGGCATCGATCCGGTGCCGTGGCTGACCGATCCGGATTGGGCACTGGTGTCGCTGAGCATCGTGACCGTCTGGAAGAGCGTGCCTTTCGCGACGGTCATCCTGCTTGCCGCTATGCAGGGTGTACCGGAGACACTGTATGAGGCGGCGAAGATCGACGGCGCCGGTGCGCTGCGGCGGTTCTGGTCGATCACGGTGCCGCTGATTCGTGGCCCGCTGTCGTTCGTCTTCGTGATCACGATCATCAACTCGGTGCAGGCGTTCGACCAGGCCTACGCGCTGACCGGCGGCAACGGCGGACCGGAGACCGGCACCTATCTGCTCGGAATCATGCTGTTCCAGAACGCCTTCGGCTTCTACGAGGTGGGCTATGCGGCGGCACTGGCCTGGGTGATCTTCGCGATTCTGTTGGTGGCGACGCTGTTGCAATTGTGGTTCTCCCGGCGCGGAGCGGTCGAATTGTGAACGTCTGCGGCGTTGTTCGCCGGTCGCGTCCCGTTCGACAGCAGAGCGAAGCCGAGCCCGTGGTGCGCGCAAAGGCGGGCAGCAGAGTCCAGCGCGCGATCCTGCGCCGCACCCTGCGCGGTGCCCTGATCTACGCGGCGCTCATCGGGATCGCGTGGTGTGCGCTGGCGCCCATCCTGTGGGCGCTGTCGGGATCGCTGAAACGCGACGGTGAGATTACCGAGCCGAGAGTGCTTCCCGCACAACCACAATGGTCGAATTACGGCGAGGTCTTCGATCTGCTGCCGATGGGCCGGATGCTGCTCAATACCGCGGTCTACGCGTTGTGCGTCACCGCCGGGCAGGTGTTCTTCTGCTCGCTTGCCGGATATGCCTTTGCCCGCTTGCGGTTTCGCGGCCGTGAGGTGCTGTTCCTCGCTTATCTCGGAACATTGATGGTGCCGCTGACGGTCACGGTGATCCCGCAGTTCCTGATCATGCGCGCCTTCGGCTGGGTGGACACCCCGTGGGCGATGATCGTGCCGGGGCTCTTTGGCAGCGCCTTCGGCACATACCTGATGCGCCAGTTCTTCCGCACCCTGCCCACCGAACTCGAGGAAGCCGCCATCATCGACGGCGCCACCACCTGGCAGGTGTACTGGCGAGTGCTGCTCCCGCACACCCGCCCCGCCGTAATGGTGCTGGCCGTCCTCACCTGGATCACCGTCTGGAACGACTTCCTCTGGCCCCTGGTCATAATCCAGCGCGACGAGATCGCCACCGCGACATTGGGTTTGGTTCGCCTGCAAGGTCAGTACTACACCCAATGGCCGATCCTGATGGCCGCCGCCATGGTCATTCTCGCCCCAATGCTTGTGCTGTACGCGATCGCGCAGAAGTCCTTCGTCAGTGGCATCGCGCAGTCGGGAATCGGTGGGCGCTGAGGGGATCGGCAAGTGCCCGGCGCACCGGTCAGCGTCCGAACAGCTGTCCCGGTCAGTTGGCGACGTTGACGTGCTTGTGGATCGTCTGCGGCGCCGCGGCCAGTTCGAGCAGGCAGGTTGCCAGGTCGTCGCGGGTGATTCGGATGCCGAACGTGACGTTGCGCTCCACCACGGTTCGATAGGAACCCTTCGCCGGATTGTCGGTGAGCTGCGGCGCGCGGACGATCGTCCAGTCGAGCGCACTGTCGCGGACTGCCTGCTCAGCCGCCGCCATGTCATCGAGGCTGTCGCGCAGCAGCGGGCGCAGGATGAGCGGTTTCACCACGAAGCGGGTGAACCAATCGTCGCCCGGGCCAGCGATTCTGGCGCTGTTGCTGATCATGATCAGGCGCTGGGCGCCCGCCATTTCCATCGCCTTGCCGATGGCGAGCGCGGCATCGGCGCAGACGGTGGTCGGGCCCTTCACTCTCGCCCCGACCGTGTCCAGCACCGCGTCGGCATCCCGGACCGCGTCGGCGATGTCGGCGGGATTCATGACATCGGCCACGACGACGCGCAGTCGCGGGTGGTCCGGGATGGTGTGGCTGCCACGAACCACTGCGGTCACCTGGTGTCCGGCGGCCAGTGCCTGCCGCACAAGGCGTCCGCCGGTGCCGCCGGTCGCTCCGACGATCGTGAGTCGCATGTCGAACCTCTGTCGGTGGGTGAGTATTTACTAACCTAGGATGGTGAGCATTTACCAACTTGTCAAATAAGGAGGTCTGGTGGGGACGCGCGATCGTATCCTGGACGCCGCCGCGGACATCATGCGCAACCGCGGCGTGGTCTATGCAACGACCAAGGAGATCGCCAAGGCGGCGGGGTATTCCGAAGCCGCGCTCTACAAGCACTTCAGCGACAAAGAGGACCTGATTCTCAACGTCCTCCGCCACCGCATGCCTGGGCCGGAGCAGTCGCCCGCCGAGCCGGGGGCGGCCACCGTCGAAGACAATATCGCGGCGATGGCGCGCGGCGCGCTGAGCTTCTATCAGCAGTCCCTCCCGCTGCTCGGTGGTCTGCTGGCCCAACCGCAGCGCATGGCGGCTCATCGCGATGCCATGAGCCGCCACGGTGCTGGCCCCGGCCAGGCGATCGCGAGTATCGCGGCGTATCTGCGTGCCGAACAGGAACTCGGTCGTATTGACGCCGACGCCGATGTGGATACTGTCGCGGCCCTGCTCGACGGGGCCTGCTTCCATCAGGCATTCCTGCGGTTCTACGACGCCGGACCGGATGCGACGCCCGCGCCCGACGAGCTGGCTCGCAACCTGGCGCGAACCCTCACGCGTGCACTCGGTCCGTCGGCGGGTGCGGCTCGCGGCTGATCCGACGCCGGCGAGATGTAGAACTCGGGCGGGCGCCCGCCGTCATCGAGGAGCGCGGCAACCTCGGCAAGGTTGTGCTGATTCCCTGACGGCTGCTGCCCGTATAGCCGGCAATGGGCTGTGCGGCAGCCCCGCGACGAGTGTTCGTGACGGCGTGGGCGCAGCGGCCGGGTGCGCCGCGTAGACTCTGTTCCTCGTGAGTCTCACCCTCGGAATCGTCGGCCTGCCCAACGTCGGAAAGTCGACGCTGTTCAATGCGCTGACCAAGAACGACGTGCTGGCGGCGAACTACCCGTTCGCGACCATCGAGCCGAACGTCGGGGTGGTGCCACTGCCGGATCCGCGGCTGGAAAAGCTCGTCGAAATCTTCGGTTCCGAGCGCATCGTGCCCGCTGTGGTGTCGTTCGTCGACATCGCGGGCATTGTGAAGGGCGCCTCCGAGGGCGCGGGTCTCGGCAACAAGTTCCTCGCCAACATTCGTGAGGCCGACGCGATCTGCCAGGTGGTGCGGGTATTCGCCGACGACGACGTGGTCCACGTCGACGGACGGGTCGATCCGGCCGCCGACATCGAGGTGATCGAAACCGAGCTGATCATCGCCGACATGCAGACCCTGGAGAAGGCGATCCCGCGCCTCGAGAAGGAAGCCAAGGTCAAGAAGGACCGCAAGCCGGTGCTCGACGCCGCCAAGGCCGCGCAGGCGGTGCTGGACGAGGGCCAGACCCTGTTCTCGGCGCGCGCCAAGCTGGATGGCGAACTGCTGAAAGAACTTTCACTGCTCACCACCAAGCCATTCCTCTACGTCTTCAATGCCGACGAATCCGTCCTCACCGACGATGCGAAGGTCGCCGAACTGAAAGCCGCTGTGGCCCCGGCCGATTCGGTCTTCCTCGACGCCAAGGTGGAAGCCGAACTCCTGGAACTCGACGCCGAATCCGCCGCCGAACTACTGGAATCCATCGGCCAGTTCGAACCAGGCCTGCACGCCTTGGCCCGCGCCGGTTTCCACACCCTCGGCCTGCAGACCTACCTCACCGCAGGCCCGAAAGAGGCCCGCGCCTGGACAATCCACCAGGGCGACACCGCCCCCAAAGCCGCAGGCGTCATCCACACCGACTTCGAACGAGGCTTCATCAAAGCCGAAGTAGTCTCCTTCACCGACCTCGTCGAGTACGGGTCGATGGCGGCCGCCAAGGCTGCGGGGAAGGTGCGTATGGAAGGTAAGGATTACGTCATGGCCGACGGCGACGTCGTCGAGTTCCGGAGCGGATTAGCCTCTGCGAAGAAGTAGGACACCTTCGGAAGGCGGTGCACCACCGGAAGTGCAGGCACAGATCGGAGCAGCAGTGGATGCGGGAACCTCCGGTAACTGGGCCAGGCACGCGCCTGAGGCCAGTCGCAGCATGAGGTCGTCATCAGTGAAGGCGACATCGATGTCCGCCGAGGTATCCATGCTCCACGATGCACACCATCGAGGCTTCTACTCGCGCCGTTCGTAGCGTGAGCGGATGCTCGGTGAGCACGCGATATGCGGCAGAAGCGGAGTGGCCCACGATGCGGATCGGATCGGTTCGGCAGACTCCCAGCAGATCCGCGACATTCTCAGCCACCCACTGCGCGGGATGGCTTCAGCAGAGACCGATGCTGATCAGCTCGGTAAGGCCACCATCATCGACGCCGCCGCGACACCCGTGTCCTCGAGGCTGGACGCATACCGCCCCGCCCGCCCGGCGCCGAGGATCTTCGCCACCACCGACGATGCACACGCGTACGGAACGAGGGTGTGGGGCAATGCCGTCAGCCGACTCGAATCCGCGCAACGGCAGCTGCTGGCGGACTACACAAGGGGGCTGCTCAACGGCTACCGCTGGGCTGGCGCAGTAGGCCTCGTCCAGGCCCACAGCAACCGCACAGGAAAAAACCAGTGGGATACAAGCTGCGGTGCCTAGTTTGGGCGTGTTGGATTTACGGCCACGCGGAGGGAGTCGGTCATGGCGCGCCATCGAGTTCGGCCACGGACAATCGGCAGCATGGACACCGTCGTGCTCGGTGCCCGGCGGCCGGGCTTCCGGCACAGGCAACCACTGACCACGGATTCGGCGAGCATATGAGCACCGCACACGTAGTCCTGCTGCACGGGCAGCCGGGGAATCGCTCGGACTGGGACGATGTCGTCGCACACCTGCGGACGTCGCTGCACGCGCTGGCCTGGGATCGGCCGGGCTACGGCGGCAACGAATCTCCGGCCGCGACACTGGAAGCAAACGCCACCTGGCTGCTCGATCGCCTCGACCTCGCGGGTATCCGCAATGCGGTGCTGGTCGGGCATTCCTACGGTGGAGGTGTCGCGCTGGCAGCGGCCGCACTGGCGCCCGAGCGGGTGCGGGGTCTGGTCCTGATCGCCAGTGTCGGTCCCGGATGCATGATGCCGTGGGACGGGGTGCTCGCCGCTCCGGTCGCCGGGCCGATGTTGTCGATGACGGCCTGGTCGCTGGTGCCGTGGATGGTGCGCCAGTACGAGGGCCGGTTGGCCCCGCGCCGGAGGGCCGCTGCCCCGGCGTCCTGGCAGGCCCTCGCGCACATCCGCCACGACCACGGTCAGGTCTGGCGCAGCTTTCTCACCGAGCAGCGCGAACTGCTCCGCGGTCTGGACCACTGGATCGATCGGCTGGACGGGAGTCCGCTACCGGTTTTGATCCTCGCCGACCCAATGGATAGGGTCGTTCCTGTCTCGACCGCCCGCGCATTGCACGACCGTTTTCCCCGTTCCCGGCTCGAGTTGGTCGGCGAGGGCGGTCATCACTTGCCGCGGCGGATACCCGGTGTCATCGCAGCGAAATTAGGTGAGTTTGTCGACACATTGGACTGAGCGGGTGCGCGCGGGCGCGCGCGGAAAAGTCCAGGCGTACTTGAAGTCCGATCATCTGCCGACGCTGCAGCCCCGGCCGATGTCTCCCGACCACGGCCTGGCGCGGCGGGTGCTCGACGAAGTGCGATGGTCGTTCACGCCGCCACTGCACTGGCTCGAGGGCGTCGGCGCCAACGTCGTGCTGTCGGTGCTGTATCTGCTTTTCTCGCCGCTGACCCACCCGCACCGGCAGTTCGGTTGGGTGGTGCTGGTCGGCACCTACTTCGCGACGTTCATCCTGGCCGATGTCACCACCACCAACGTGCTCGGCATGGACGCCCGCCGGGTCCGGGCGAGCCTGGCCGAAGGCATGTCGCTGCGCGGCATTCTGCTGACGAAAAACCTTGCCCTGCTGATCATCGTCGGCCTGCCGACGATGGCGCTGACCGCCATCCTGGCGCACTCGCTGCGGCCGAAGCCGTTCGCGGGGACACTGTCCTCGGTGGCGCTGCCGATGCTGTTCTGGCTCGGTGTCGGCAACATCATCTCGGTGCTGCTGGCTGTCGAGACCCGGACGCTGGTGCGGCGCTGGCGCGAGCGCCGCAGCCGGACGATTGTGCTGTGGATCGCGCACCTGACCCTGCCCTACGGGCTGTACTACCTGGTCGCCCCCATCGATGGCACCCAGCACGACCCGCTGTTGCGGCTGCTCCCACATCTCGACCGCAACCTGCGCTTCGTCTTCAACGCCTGTGTCGGCCTAGTCGTTTGGATCCTAGGTACCGTCATCGCCTTGGTGATCGTCCGCCGCCGCGGCTTGCGTGTGTACTGATTCCAGCCGGTCCCCCGCAGTCAGTTCCCGTTGCGGTTGAGCACTGCTAGTTAGTGGACTGCTCGCCGCGTCACTTGGACACGAGCGCCTGGGCGCGGCGGTAGCACGGGCATCGAGTGGTCGAATCGACCAGGTCGGGCTTGCGCGCTTAGGCGTCCAACTGATCTGGGCTCGGCTGCGCTGGCGGCATCGACGGTGATCACGAGCAACCGCGAACCCCCGGAGATTCTCACCATGATGGCCGACCCACTGCTCGCGCAGTCGGCGATGGACCGGCTGCAATCGGCCGCCTACGAGCTGGTCGTCGAGGGCGAGTCCTACCGTCAACGGCGGAAGCCACGCCGCGGCAAACCAGCCGAACCCAGCGCCTCGGATTGACCAGCAGCCCGGTCATCGGCCACGCATCTGCATACGGCCCGCGACCGGACGCAGCCCGGTCCCATGCTCATGGCAAACCGGTGGTCCCTTCAGGCTGGCAGCCGACAGATAAGGAACGCACCGAGGTCACCCTGCCGGGCTAGTTCCCTCTCACGGAGGGCGCGGTGGGCCGATCGAGGATTCCTGAACCCGCGACCCCTTTTCGTCATTCCACTCGACGTCTCCGACTCGCGGGGTGACTGGTTCATTCGACTCCGGTATCGGCAAACGCCTTCTCCCCGACCCAGTATCGGAATGAACACCTACCGACGTATTCCGAAGACTCGCGTAGAGGCAATGGGGGCCAACACGAAAACTAATCCGCACCAACACCCATCCGCGACGATCGCTGAGCTCCGCCAGGGCTGGGTTATCCGCCGGGCGCGCGTTCGGCATCGCGCGCAACGCCCGTTCCGACCGAGCGTAGACCGGTGGGGTTCTTGGCTGCCCTCACGTGCCCAGCACCGTGTTCGCTGGCCTGATAGCGCTCAGGTGGCGTCGCCGGGTTCCATCGTGTGCCGGTTCGCTTCCGCGAGTAGGTCCGCTGCCAAGTGTGCACAATGGTTCTTGGCATAACAGGACTTATGACGCAGCAGCATTTCGTTCAGCTGGGCAGCGAGGTCCTCGAAGGTGCGCCCTCTGGCGGCCGAGTCGAGGTCTGTGTCCGGGTCGAGGAGGGCATCGAGAGGGATTTTCCAATTCCACACACGCTCGCGGCGGTAGGTGCCGAGTTCAATGCTGAAGCGCTCGTAGTCGATTGGAAGGTTCTCGTCGCTGGACCCGCTGGGGATGTCGGTGTTGATCGTGACGGCTATCGCGCCATCCGGAAGGCTCTCCTCGACGTACAGAGTCTCCAACCAAGCACAGTTCAACGTGAGCAGTCGTCGCCGCCACTTAGTTTTGCGTGTCGAAGGCAGACAGGACACGTTCCACGACGTGGGGTGGGTGGCCATGGCGTTAGGGATCGTTCGGTGGATGTAGGCGGCTACGGCTGTACGAACGTCGGGGTATGCCGGGTGGCGTTGCAGCTCCCGGTACTTGTCAGCTGACATGAATAGTTACTTACCACGGGTTTCCGGGCTAAGTGTGCCGAAATCTGTTGGTGCTCAACAAATTGCCTGTCACGAAGTGTTGATGAGTGGACCGGTCTTCGAACTGTGTATTACGCCTGATCAACGGCCGAAATCATCACTGTTTCGGGATGATTCGAACAGTCTCGGGATCGAAGGTCTTCCGCCCTCGCGGCGCAGGGAAAAGGCGAACCTCGCAAAGCAGGTCGATGGTTGCGCGGCGGGCGGCCAGGTCGGCATCCTCGAACGCGGCGACCGGTGACGGCGCCAACAAAATGGACGACGCTGCGGACCCAGCTGTCATCGCGGGACTTCACCCTGTCGAACGCAGAGATGGGATTCTCGGTGTACGTCTCTACCAGAGTCCAGCCGCGGGATCCGATGATCTGCAGACAGTCCTCTCGCTGCCGTTCGACCGCGAGCCCTTCGCCCGAGCGGTCCAGGCTCACACGCAGGTAGATGGCGGCGGTCAACCGGGCCGACCCGACCACTTGTTCGCCGGGCATCCTTTTGGCCCTCGACGAAGGCAACCACACGATTTTCACAACCCACCGCCCGGGGAATTCAGGGCATCGAACCCCGGACACCAACAAACGTAGGGCACACTCATGCGGATTCTCATCTCCGGCGCCAGCGTCGCCGGTCCGGTGCTGGCGTACTGGCACACCAGACACGGCTTTTCCGTCAGCCGATGCGGGTCCGTTCGGTCGTCGCGTCCTCGGTGTGGACAGCTATCCAGCACAGCCGGACGCGGCATCGAATCTGTCACGGTTGCGCAAGTCAGTCGTCGTAGTGTCCGCCTACGCCGATCACAACAACTTCCGTGTCGGTGACGTAGTAGATCAAGCGATGCTCTCTGGTGATTCGCCTCGACCATTTCCCGGTGAGTTGGTGTTTGAGCGGCTCGGGCTTTCCGATACCGGTGAAGGGGTCGGCAAGCACTGCGGTGATCAACTTGTTCGCCGCCCGCAAAACCGTTCGATCGCGAGTAAGCCACAACGTGTAGGTTTCCCAGCCATAGGAAGTGAATACGAGCTTCCGGTCAGGCATCCGGGTCCAACAACTCTCGGGCTTCGAACTCTCCTCGTTCCGCATCGCGTGCGGACTCGAGCAGACGAACGCCGCCGTGGGTAGCGAGAACGTAAAGCGTCTCCTGGATGGAGTTCCAATCGGATTCGGAGACGAGCACCGCGTTCTCACCGCTCTTCGTCACGACGGTGACGGTGTCGTGGTCGTCGTTGACCTGCTGCACCAGCGAAAACAGCTGCTGACGCACGGTCGAAATCGGTAGCGCGGTCATACCAAACCCTTCGGTGAAGTCGTACGAGATATCGTACAATTTCGTGTTCTGAATCGCAACAGTGCCCGCGCTCCGAGTAGGGTTGGCTCGCCATCCGCTCGCAAAGGTTGTTCCGCTGCGGAATTCGGTCGAGTTCCGCTTCAACGTCTGATCCTCTCGGCGGTCCGCACCGTCGTAGATCCAAGCGCTACGAACGGGGCTGCCGTACCGTCGTCGACGTGACCTGGCTTGTGGGCGAAGCGAAGTCGTTGGCGGCTGAGCACCTCGCTGCATTTCCGCGGCGCTTGCGGCATGCGGGTGTGGTCGCTGCCCAAGGGAAGTGGTTGGCGTCGGCTTTCGCCCGGACGGAGACGTCCTGATCGCCGCGTGCCGGCTGCATGACATCGGGTACGCGCCGACGATCCGCGACACGGGTTTCACCCGATCGACGGTGCTCGGTTTGTGCGCTCGATCGGCTGGGACGAACGGTTGTGTGCCCTTGTCGCGTGCCATTCGTGAAGCGGAACTCACCAAATACTCAACGGCCGGTAGTAGCCGACGGGGGCCTAGTCTGGTCCGCTCGGAGGTCAGCTGGTCGGCAAGCGTCCTTCTCGACCTGGTTCACTCCGGGCGGTCTCACCAGTCTGGCGGTACACGATGCCACTGGCCCACCCGCCTGCGTACCGGCCTGGCGGGACGAAACCGGCCAGCAGAATCGACCCGGCAGGCGCAGCCGCATTCGGCAGCGCGCTATTGCGGCCCATCGGTGTATTGGGTTAGCTGTCGTCGCTGCGCGGGCGAGTAGGATACTGCTGGTCAGGCTGGGTTCGGGTTGATTTCTGGCCCGCTGCAGCCCACACGGGATTGGACGGTGAACAGCAAATAATTCATTGTGGAGCACCATTCTCGGAGGTTCGATCATGTTCCGTTTCTCGCTATTTCTCGCCACCGTCGCCGCCGGGTTCGCGACGGCACTGACCGCCACTGTCGCCGCAGAGGCCGCCCCCGGTGACCTCGATGCGCCCGGTACACCGTGCGGCCCCAACATGGTCATCAACACTCACGCAGACTGCGTCGCCATCGGCAGTTTCTGCACGCTGACCGACGGCATGGTCATCGGGACTATCGGCCAGGATGGACGCTGCGTCATCCCCGGCACGAATATCTGACCCGGCGCGTCGACTTCTCGGCGCGCGCAGCCGCTGCCTGAGCCCGCTGCACGCGTCTATACGAGCGAATGCTCGCTGATCAGCTCCCCGGTGAACGTTCCGTTGACCGGAATTTCGTGCACCGCAAGGAATAGCAACAAGTCGGCACAGAAGTCGATGGGGCCCAGCTGGATTCGTCGCGCGGCCACGAATTCGGTTGTCGGCAGCACGTACACATGCAGCACATCGCGCACCTGCGGCCAACCCAAGACTGATGGATCGAACAGGTCGCGCACCCGGCAACGATATCGAGGGTCAGCCGACTAACCTCGGCGAAGACGAGCTGGTCCGGAGGAGGTGGTCATGCGGCGAGGGGCATGGGGTACGGCTGGCGCGACCGCGCTTGCGGTGCTGCTCTGGGGTGAGGTCGCGCACTGGTGGGCATCCAGGGCGGGGTTGGGTGGCGGTGGTCCGACGGTGCCCGAGTCGGAGGCGTTGATCGTGCTGGGGTTTGCCAATCGCCGGGAGGATCGGGCGAACGCGCTCAATCGGTGGCGGGTGCAGGCCGCGCTTCGCTCGCTGGACGAGAGCGTGCCCGATAGTCGTCTGATCTTTTGCGGGGCGACGCGGCCTGGTGGGTCGGTGTCGGAGGCCGAACTCATGGCGCGCTATGCGCTGGGAGAGTGCGGGGCGTCGAGCGAGCAGATCCGGTTGGAGGAACAGTCACGGACGACATGGGAGAACATCCAGAACGCGATCCCGTTCATGGAGGACGCGGATTCGATCAAAGTCATCTCGAATCCCATGCACGCGTTGCGGGGTCGGCTGTATCTGGAATGCCAGCGTCCCGATCTGGCGCGGCGGCTTCGTCGCGGCGCTGACTACCGGTTCGGCGAGAAGTGCTGGATCAAACCATTTTTCGCCGTTTACGGTCTCTTGGACCTGGCTCGAACGCGTAAAGCCTTGCGGGAAAAAGGATGCGATTGATTACCGCTGTCGGGGGTAGAGCCGCACCACCGTGCCGTCGACGTCCGCCGCCAGATATGCGCCGCCGTAATCATCGGTCAGGTACACCATCACGGTCGGCTGATCGTTGTTGAAGGTCCAGGCGGGATCGACTATCACATAGCGGAGGGTCGGCTTGGTGATACCGAGTTTGGCCTCCGCTGTGCGCAACAGCGCGGGAAGGATGTCCCAGTCTATCGAGCGCAGCTTCACCGTGGCCGCTTCGGAGAGTTCGCCACCGGGCCCCTTGCGGCTGGCTACCCCGTTGCGGTAGGTGAATTCGTCGTAGATCTTCGGCTGGCCGACAACCGGGGCGCCGGCGTTGACGTAGCTCGGATAGAACGTTGCCTCGTTGAATTCCTGTCCGCCGGAGACCTTTTCCAGTGCGGTGATCGCCTGCCGGACGCCGTCGGGGGTGAGCAGGTCCGCGGCATCCTCGGGCACCGGGACACCGGGCGTCGGGAGGCCGGGGGGAAGGCTCATTCCGGACGGCTGGCTCGAGATTGCTTGAACCCCAGCCGAGTCGGGCCGCAAAGCCACCGTCACCGCGACGGTGACGGCAAGCACGACAGCGGCGGCCACGAGTCCCCCAACGATCGTGCGTCGATGTGACCGTGGCGCTGTGTGATCCGCGGGCACGCGCACCGACACGGACGGTGTTGCGACCGCGTCGGGTGCGGCGGTTGCCTGCAAGAGCATCCGGTCCACCTGGTCTGGACGCGGGCGCTGGTCCGGGTCGGGCACCAGCAGCGCCTGGAGGACAGTTGTCAGCGGCCCGGCGTGCTGGGGCGCCGGGACTTCGCCTTTCAGGACGGCCGCCAGCGTGGCGACAGAGGTGTCGCGACGCATCGGGTGATAGCCCTCCACCGCGACGTAGAGCACCAGTCCCAACGACCACAGGTCGGAGGCGGGATGACCCTCCTGGCCGCTGAGTCGTTCCGGCGCAACATAATCCAGTGAACCGACCACGCTGCCGGTAGATGTCAGGCCACTCAACCCATTGATCGCCGCGATGCCGAAATCGGTCAACACCGGTGAACCGTCCTCGCGCAGTAGCACGTTCGCGGGTTTGATATCGCGATGCAGGACGCCCACCGCGTGTGCGGCGCGAAGGGCGGCGAGTATCCCGCGGCCGACATGCGCCGCATGGCCCGGAGCCATCGGGCCCTGGGCGAGATGATCCGCCAGGGTGCGGCCGCGAACCAACTCCATGACGATCCACGGATGCGCCGCGGCAGGCGAATCCACGATGTGGTGAATGGCCACGACATTCGGATGGCCGATCCGGGCCAGCGCCCTCGCCTCCCGCAGCACCCGCTCCCGTTGCACGCCCGACGAACTCGCCGCACCGTCCGACTCGTCGGCCCGCACCTCCTTCAGTGCCACTTCACGATGCAGGGCAAGGTCATAGGCGCGCCACACCGTCCCCATGCCGCCGCTGCCGAGCGGTTCGAGCAGCTCGAAACGCCCGTCCACCACTGTCCGCCCGGAAACCACGGCGCAAGCCTATGGGCTTTGCACCAACTGCGCGAGACGCGGGCGCACTCGAAGATGCGCGAACCGCTCGGTCCGAACTGGAAAGCGCGCCACCAATTCGAATTCACCCCCTACACAACGGGCAGCCGCACCGGCTTGGCGGTACCTCCCGCGCCGCCTCACTCTGACACCGTTGGCGCACAATCGCTTCCGCTACGAGAAGATCAGCGCACGCTACAAGAGTTTGCCATTGAACCCTTGCGGCAGCAGCCTGCCGGCAACCTCGTGCGGCACCTCCCGCACGATGGCCGACCCACATCGAACCCCGACGTGTCCCCTTTACCTGGCGCTCGGCGGCCGCGGCCACGGGTTGTCCTCCGCGTGTTCGATCGACTCGTTGAACCTGGCGATGTACTTGCCGAGCTGCTCGATGTCCGCATCGGACCAATCGGCGACCACCGCTGCGATGCCCTCGTGGCTCTGCGCGCGGTCGGCGGCCACCAACTCCATGCCCTTGTCGCTGGCCCGGATCTTGCGGGCGATCCCGCCGTCTGGATCCGGCACCCGTTCGACCAGCCCGTGCTTCAGCATGGCGGCAACCTGTCGGTTGATTGTCGAGATGTCCAGCTGAAAGGCCTCCGACAACTCGCGCAGGCTGAGCGGCGAGTCGATTTCCAGTCTGGTCAGGATGAGGAACGCCGACCGGTCGAGCTGGAAGCCGGGTCGGCGCAGCAGAGACGAGGGGAAGTGCCGGGACAGCAGGGTCAGCTCGAAGACGAGGCGCGAGAGTGCATTGTTATCCGCAGGGCCGGGTTCGGACATGGACCAACACTATGTCGCCTGGATCACGGTCATACCAAATTGTGCACGATACATACGATGTGTACCGTGCATATGTGACTGTTGCTGCCGACGCGTCTCCGACCGTCTCTGGTTCCGACGACCGGCGCCGCCCCGCGCCAGGCCTGCTGATCGCTACTCTGGGCACCGTCGGTGTCGTCGTTTCGCTGATGCAGACGCTGGTTATCCCGATCATTCCGTCGCTGCCCGCGTTGCTGAGCACCTCGGCGTCCAACGCGTCCTGGGTCATCACCGCGACCCTGCTCGCCGGCGCCGTGGCGACCCCGATCAGCGGCCGGCTCGGCGATATGTTCGGCAAGCGTCGGATCCTGTTCGCGAATATTCTGTTGCTTATCGCCGGTTCGGTGGTCTGCGCGATGTTCTCCTCGCTCGTGCCGGAGATCATCGGTCGTTCGCTGCAGGGCGCTGCCGTCGGTGCGATTCCGCTCGGCATCAGCATCATGCGCGACGAACTGCCCGCCGAGAAGGTGGGTTCGGCGATGGCGATCATGAGCGCCACTCTCGGCGTCGGGGGCGCCATCGGCCTGCCGGTCGCCGCGGCGATCGCGCAGAACGCGGACTGGCACATGCTGTTCTGGACCGCTGCCGCGCTCGGCGTGGTCTGCGCGGCACTGGTTTTCATCTTCGTGCCGGAATCCCCGGTGCGCACCCCGGCCAGGTTCGACTTCGGTGGCGCGGTCGGCTTGTCGATCGCGTTGCTCGCCTTGCTGATCGGCATCACCAAGGGTGCGGACTGGGGTTGGGGCAGCGCCCGGATTCTGGTGCTGTTCGCGGTGGCGCTGGTGGTGTTCCTGGCGTGGGGCGCTTATGAATTGCGGCAGCGTTCGCCGCTGGTCGACCTGCGGGTCTCCGCGCGGCCCCGGGTGTTGTTCACCAACTTCGCTTCCGTCGCGGTCGGTTTCTCGCTGTACGGAATGTCGCTGACCTTCCCGCAGCTGCTGATGGCGCCGGAGCAGACCGGATACGGCTTCGGCCTGTCCATGGTCAATGCCGGTTTGGCGCTCGCGCCAACGGGATTCGTCATGATGATGCTGTCGCCGGTGTCGGCGCGACTGTCGGCCAGCAAGGGGCCGAAGGTCACCCTCGCGCTCGGTTCGGCCGTAATCGCGGTGGGCTACCTGTGCGCGGTGGTGCTGATGAACAGCGTCTGGGAAATCATGCTCGCGGCGGTGATCGTGGCGGGCGGTGTCGGCCTGGCGTACGCGGCGATGCCCGCGCTGATCATGGGCGCGGTGCCGATCACCGAAACCGCCGCGGCCAATGGCCTCAACTCGCTGATGCGCTCGATCGGCACGTCGACCTCGTCGGCCGTCATGAGCGTGGTGCTCGCCCACATGACCATCTCGCTCGGCGTGCATCTGCTGCCCTCGCGCGAGGGATTCCACACCACCTTCTTCATCGCGATGGCCGCCGCGATCGTCGGCATCGCGCTCACGGTCTGTATCCCGATGCGCAAGGCGGCGGATGCCGCGGACAAGGCCGGGCACGCCTGATCATCGGGCCAACCCGCCAGAACGACAACGGGCCGATCCTCAACGGCGAGGAATCGGCCCCGTTGTCGTCTACCGACCGGTTAAGAGATTTCGGCGGCGAATTCGGCGAAACGCTGCGAAATGCGTTCCGGGAATTCGCCATTGATGGCATGTGATGCCTCCGGCCACACCTCGACCTGGGCACCGGGGATCGAGCGGGCGGTCGTTGCCGCGCGCAAGTTCGCGCCGCCGCGCTGATGTGTTGTGCGCGAGCCTATCTGCCGTGCGTGCGGGCCTGCCAGGGCGAACGGATAACGCTACGGTGCCGATTCCACCGAGGCGGTGTAGCGGCGGGCCAGCGTGCGCAGGTGTGCGACCAGTTCTGGTGGGCCGTCGACCCGGAAGTCCATCATCAGCATGCTGAGGTAGATGGCGATGGTCTCCAGGGCGTCCGCGCCGGTCAGCAGGATGCAGGTGTCCGCGTCGACGGCCTCCACCACTCCGACGGCGGGATTGATGCGGGCGATCACCGTGTCGGCGGGCGCGAACACGGTGACGTGGGCGTGCACCTTCCAGCCGGCGCTTGCGATGTGACGCATGACGAAGGCGACCAGATCGTCCTCGGGCAGGTCGCGCGCGGCGAACCGGCGGGCGCCCGGTATCGCACGCGGCACCTCTGCGACGGGAATCGCACGCCAGGAATGGGTTTCGAGGTCGTAGCCGACCAGATACCAGCGGCGCTGCCAGTTGATCAGCCGGTAGGGCTCGACTTCGCCGGTGGCGCTGTCGATCTCGATCCGCACGGTGGTGGTGTCGCGGATTGAGCTCGCGAGGGTGGTCAGGACTTCGGCGGGCACAGGGGCATCGGGTTCGCGCGAGCCGGTGGTCGCCGGACCAATGGCGGTGGCATTGCGTAGTGCGATCACCTTGCGCTGCAAGCGTTTCGGAAGTATCTGGTCCAGCTTAGCCAATGCTCGAGATACGTTCTCGGTGATGTCGGCGATGCCGGTGGAGCCGTCCTCTGCCAGACCGATCGCCACCGCGACCGCGACCGCTTCGTCATCGTCGAGCAGCAGCGGCGGCATCGTCGTACCGCGGCCGAGCCGGTAGCCGCCGATCGCGCCGCGTTCGGCGTGCACCGGGTAGCCCAATTCCCGCAGTCGCTGGATGTCGTTGCGCAGAGTGCGGTCGGTGACGCCGAGGCGTTCGGCCAGTTCGCGGCCGGTGTGCGCGCGGTCCTGCAGTAGTGAGAGCAAGCGCAGGACGCGCGTTGTGGTGGGCGCCACATTTACCTCCAATTAATTAGGAACGAATCGAGCCTAATCGGCGCATAGGCTTAAGTCATCAGCAAGAAGCGCTACGCAGGGCAAGCCATGAACAGCACCACCATCCCCACCGACGCCACCACGACCCTCCGTCCCGTCTGGCGGAAGGTGGTCTCCGCCGCCCACGCGGCGCTGGACAATGCTGTCGCCGGAATCGTCGACGAGCAGTGGCAGTCGCCCACCCCGTGCTCGGAATGGACTGTCACGCAGGTGATTCAGCACGCCGCAGGCGACCAGCTGGCCTTCGCCAAGTCGCTCGGCATCGGAATCGGGCCGTCCTACAACCCCTTCGACCCGTCCGGCGCCATCGATGGTTTGCCCGCGGCGCTGGTGCGCGAAGCGATCGAGCAGACCTCCGCGGCCTGGGCGACCGTCGCCGACGACGTCGAGACTGTCCCGACCCCGCTGCCGCACGGCGACCTGCCGACTCCGGTCGCCGCGGTCATGTGCGCCCTCGATGCCGCCGTGCACGCCTGGGACATCGCGATCGCGACCGGACAGCCGTCCCCGCTGAACGAGGAACTGGCGGGCTACCTGCTCACCGCGGCCCGCACCGCGCATCCCGCGCCGGGCAGCGGCGTTGAGGCGGAAATCGTTGAGCCGCTGCGTCAGTGGGGCGCTTACGCGGCCGTTGTCGACGGCGAAGCCGGAGATACCGCGGTCGACGAGCTGCTGCGCTACCTGGGCCGCGACCCGCGGGCTTGATCTCGCAGGGTGCGTGGCAACGGGATGTGCGCCCGGGTGCGGCGGCGACGTTCGACGATGCGGGCGTCGCCCTGTGGCTCCTGGTGCAGCCCTGAGTATTTCGGCTGTCGCTCAACGAGCGGTGACGAACCCCTTGGCGACCATCCAGTCGCGAGCGACCTCGGCAGGCTCCCTGCCATCGACGTCGACCTGACGGTTCAGCTCCGTAATAGCCTCGTTGGTCAGCAATTTCGAGATGGGCGCCATGATGGTGGCGACCTGCGGGTGGGCGTCGGCGAAGGACTTGCGCATCACCAGTGCCGCATTGTATTTCGGGAAGAAGCCGAGGTCGTCTTTCAGCAGTACGAGGCCGAGGGCGGGGATGCGGCCGTCGGTGGCGGCGACGGAGCCGAAGCGGCACTGGTTGCTGTCGGCGGTCGCCTGATAGACGATCGCGTCCTGCACGATCTGTTTGTGGACCTTGCCGGTGTCGATGCCGTATTTGCGGGCCAATCCGGGGAATCCGTCTTGGCGCACATTGAATTCGGTGCCGACGCAGGTGGCGGCCGCCGCCGGGTCTTTGTCGATGAGTTTGGCATAGTCCGACAGTGTGGACACGCCGGTCTCCTGGGCGGTTTGCTTGCTCATCACCAGTGCGTAGGTGTTGTTCATCGGCGCCATATCGGTCCACACAATGCTGTGTGCGGCGAGGTCGGCGTCACGGACCGCCTCGAATTGTCCGACCTCGTCGGGAATGGGCTTCTCGTTGCCGAGATAGTTGATCCAGCCGGTGCCGGTGTATTCGTAGGAGAGATCGATCTGGCCGTGCAGTTGGGCATCGCGAACGCTGTTGGAGCCCTGGATATTTGTCAGGTCGCGCACCTGCGCGCCGGCCGCGGACAAGGCGAATTCGATGAGATAGCCGAGGATGTTCTGTTCGGTGAAGTCCTTTGACCCGACGGTGATCGCCACACCCTCGAGTTCGGGCACCGGCCGGATGCTGCCCGGACCGACCCGCAGCGGCACCGCGCTGCCGGATTGCAGGCCGCAGGCGGCAACCAGCGCGAGGGCGGTCGCGACGGCCGTTGCCGCGGCGCGCCTGCGCCATTCGAGCCGCCGGGTCACTTCAGACCCCTTGGCCCGAGGAACTGTTCGGCCAGCGCACCCAGCCAGTCGACCAGCAGCGCGAGTGCGACCGCGAGGACGGCGCCGACCACCAGCGTGACGTTGTCGCGCAGCTTGTAGCCGGTGTCGATCAGGATGCCGAGACCGCCGGCGCTCACCAGGAACGACAGCGTTGCGGTGCCGACGGCCAGTACCAGTGAGGTTCGCAGTCCGGCCAGAATGTAGGGCACCGCGAGTGGAAATTCGATGCGGCGCAATACCGTCGGCGTCGACATCCCCTGTCCGCGCCCGGCGTCGATGAGGGTCCGATCCACCTGCTGGTAGCCGAGGATCGTATTGCGAAGCACCGGAAGCAGCGAATAGAACGCGATCGGCGCGACGCCGATCCAGAAACCGGTGGTGCGGGTGGCGAGATAGCACAGCACGATCAGGCCGATGGCCGGTGCCGCCGCGCCGACATTGGCGATGCCGACGAAAAGTGGTGCCAGACGCCGATATCCGGGTCGGGTGAGCAGCGTGCCGAGCGGCACGGCCACAACGACGACGATCAGCACGACCGTCGCGGTGATCAGCACGTGCTGCCAGGTCACGGTGGCGATATTGGAGGCGCTGAGGCTCGCCTGCTGGGTGGTGGTGAGGTCACGCCGGAATGCCCACACCAGCACACCGGCGGTGAGTGCGAGGACGAGCACCGGCTGGACGAGCAGTCGAATGCGCTCGGCTCGGCGTTCGGCCGCGGGTGAGTGCCCTGTCCGCGCCGCGGCCGACGGTGACGGCGCGAGTGCTGTCGCTCCCGACGTCTGGGACGGAGACGTCTGGGACGGAGTGGGTGGCGTCATGTCGGGTCGTCCGATTCGGCGGGCGCGTGGGTCTGGCGCAGGGCCGACAGATGTCCGACGAGTGTGTCGATCGTGATCAGTCCGGCGTATTCACCGCGTCGTCCGGTGACCACCGCGGTCGCAGTCTGCTCGGCCAGCAAGGATTCCAGCGCCTCTTGCAATGTCGAACGCAGCGACAGTGGCGACCCGACCGGTAATCCGATGTCGCGCAACGAGTTCGCGTGCGCGAGGTGCTCGGCCGACACCCACCGCAGCGGACGCCGGTTCTTGTCGAGCACCAGCGCCCACGGCCACTCCTGCCCCGCGAGCTCGGTGCGCAGCGCGTCGACCGGGTCGGATTCGGCCGCGGTCGGGCACTGGCCAAGTTCGACATCCCCGACCTTGGTGAGGGTGAGCTGTTTGAGCGAGGCGGCCGCGCCGACGAACCCGGCGACAGTCTCGTCCGCGGGGTCGGCCAGGATCGCCGCCGGAGTGTCGTATTGCAGAATGCGAGAGTGGTCGCCCAGCACCGCGATTCGATCGCCGATCTTCACCGCCTCGTTGAAATCGTGGGTGACGAAGACGATGGTCTTGCCCAGTTCGGCCTGCAACCGCAACAACTCGTCCTGCAGCAGGCCACGGGTGATCGGATCGACCGCGCCGAACGGCTCGTCCATCAACAGCACCGGGGGATCGGCCGCCAGTGCGCGGGCCACGCCGACGCGTTGCTGCTGGCCGCCGGAGAGCTGCCGGGGATAACGGCCGCGGTAGGTGTCGGGATCGAGACCGACCAGGTCGAGCATCTCGTCGGTGCGGGCGGCGATCCGCTTGCGATCCCAGCCGATCAGACCGGGGACAGTCGCGATGTTCTTGGCGACCGTCATATGCGGAAACAATCCGGCCTGCTGGATCGAGTAACCGATACCGCGCCGCAGTCGGTCGCCGTCGACGGCCGAGACGTCGCGGCCGCCGATGGTGACCGTGCCCGATGTGGGCTCGATGAGCCGGTTGATCATCCGCATGGTGGTCGTCTTGCCGCAGCCGGAAGGCCCGACGAGGACTACGATTTCGCCGGCTGGAATGGTCAGCGAGACATTGTCGACGGCCGGATCGCGTTGTCCCGGATAGCGTTTGGTGACCGAATCGAGCACGATCCCGACGCCGGACACCGCCGATTCCGTGGTGTCGCTACGGGTTTCGGTGTCAGTCACGAATTCCCCTCGAGGTGGTGAGACGGCCGATGAGGACGTAGATCCCGTCGAGGATCAGCGCGAGCACCACGATGAGGATGGTGCCGACCAGGGCCTGCGGCACCGCATTCGGACTGCCGAGCCGGGCCAGGCCGGAGAAGATCAGATTGCCGAGCCCGGGGCCCTTCGCGTAGGCGGCGATCGCGAGGATGCCCATGATCATCTGGGTGCTAACGCGCATCCCGGTCAGGATCGACGGCCAGGCCAGCGGGAACTCGATCCGCGCGAGCACCCGCAGCCGATTCATCCCGACACCGCGCGCGGCATCGACGATCGCGGGATCCACCGACGACAGCCCGATGATGGTGTTGCGAAGAATCGGCAACAGGGCGTAAAGCACCAGCGCGGTGATCGTCGGTCCGACGCCGAGGCCGAGGAACGGAATCAGCAAGCCGAGCAGCGCGAATGACGGAACGGTGAGAATGGCGCTCGCCGTCGCTGTCGCCACCGACGAACCCAGCGGGCTGCGATGGACCAGCGCACCGATCAGCACCGCAACGATGGTGGCAAGCAAAACCGACTGGACGACCGCCGAAACGTGCAGATAGGAATCGGTGAGCAGCTGCGCCCGTCGGTTGACCACGAACGTCCACAATGTGTCCAGGTCGCACCTCCCCGCCGCCCGGTGTCCTGGGAGACTATCTCGGCTGCCGCTCGCCCGGACGGGATTCCGGGCGACACGGCGGACCGGGGTGCCACCCTCTCGGGTCGACGGGACGGTCACCGAGCGCCGTCAGGTCCGGATGACGATTGCCCCGCGCGACACCGATCGAAACAAAATAGTCGGTGCGGCCGCGGCGGGAACCGATCTGGGATCGTTTCACGCCGATCGCCTCCGGGGATCAGCCGCAGAGCGGTGACGTGCTGCTCTACGCCGAATCGAGCCCGTTTCACCAGCTCACGAACATCGTTGCTCGCGGCTGACCACGGCGTGGTGACCGCGATGGGTGGAAACGTGTTGGGCAGTATCCGGATTCATCGGTTCGCACTCGCCGAGGTGCCCGGAATCGTCGGATTCGGTCGGTTGCGACCTCGACGATGGTGAACGTCATTGGGCCCCCAGCCGATGTACACGCGTGTGCGCGGTCGGGCGGGTTGCTGGAACACCTAAAATGGACTGCGGCGGCGCCCGGCAGCGCCGTCAGGTCCCTGTCCTGCTACCCCCTCATCAGCAGGACAGGGACCACCAAACGAGCCGGGCCGGTCGGTCCGGGGTGCTGCGTGGCAGGTCGCGTACCGTTTCGGGGGTCCGTTGAAAGGTGAAGGTTTCGGAACATCTGATGCAGCCGACCGACCGCAGCGACGAACCCATCTGGATCGACTATGCCGATTTCGGGGAGCGTTTCGTCACCCACGCGGTGACGGAGGATCGGATCGTGGCCGCGGTGTCCGGCATGGCGGGGCGCGGCATGACGATCGGCCCGTTGTCCCTCGGCCCCGCCGGACTGGCCGGGTTCGTCGCGAAGGGCAAGGTCGGCGAGCCTGCCGTGCTGCGTAGCGGCCCGCACGTGACCTTCGAGGTCACCGTGCCCGTTTCGCTCTCGGTGCAGGTGCTGCTCGGTGGCCGGAAGCTGCGGCTGGAGGCGGTCGTCGAGATCGATCTGACGCTGCACGCGCGGACCGCCGAACCGCTGCTCATCGTCATCGAAATCCCACCGCTCACCGCCCACGACGTCAGTTTCGTGCTGCGCGCCAAGGCGATCGAAGCGGCCTGGGAATGGCTGCTCGATCCCATCGCCGGGGTGGTGGCGCGCGAGGTTGCAAATCGGGTGAACGCGATGCTCGCCGACCCGGAGGCGCGGCGAGCCCGGGTCTTCGATATCGAGGCCATGGTCAACGGAGTTCGCTCGACCCATCGCGTCGACGGCGAATTCGAGTGGATTGGTTACGACGAGTTCGGGCATCGGTTCTTCACCCGCATCGTGACCAAGGACCGCATCTTCGATGTGGTGGAGCGGATGGCGGGCCGTCCGATCGAGATCGGTCCACTGCGGACCGGGCCGCTCAACTCGGCCACCGTCACGGTGCGTGGCGCCATCCGGGTGCCGCAACTGGCGGATCGATCAGACGAGGCGGTGTCCTTCGACATGACGCTGCCGGTGAGCCTCGACATCACCGTCGATGTGTTGAAGGCCAACCGCTACCGGGCCGATGTCTATATCCCGCTGGTGCTGACCGCGCGGGCGGCCGATCCACTGCTGGTCGTGATCGATGTGCCACCGCCCGCGACGCACGATATCCGGCTGGAATTCAAGGCCGACGGGGTGTGGGCGGCCACGCTCGGCGCGCTGGCAGGCATCAAAAAGAAGGTGGCGGCACAGGTGGCCGGGGTGGTGCGCAAGGAGTTGGCGGACAGCTCCAGCCGGACCATCGACGTCGCCGCCCGCATCGACGGTATGGCGTGAACTGACCCCGATCTGCCCGTGTGAACTCCTGTGGCGGAATGTGATTTATGTTGCCAATGGGTCTAGCGGTTCAGATGTGAATATGGTGAAATGAGTGCACGTTCGAGGCTCCCGGCGCGTGAGTGACTTCTGGGGAAGGTGCGCCGGGCACGCTGCTATCCATGTCGAGGTTGGCGCGAAGGAGTCCTGCGATGCGTTCCATTCATGTATCCCGCCGGGAGCTGTTCGTCTATGCCGCGGCCACGGCTGCCGTAGGGATGACCTTTGGCGCGCCCCGCGGCTCCGCTGGCGGAACCCTCGGCACCCTGGTCGATTACGCCGGTGGCGTCCCTTCGGCCTCGGCGATCAAGGAAGCCGGGCATATGGGCGTGATCCGGTATGTATCGGATCGCCGCCCGGGCGCCGAATGGATGGAGGGCAAGCCGCTGCGTGCGGGGGAGGTCGACCAGCTGCACGCCCAGGGCCTGACGATCGTCTCGAACTACCAGTTCGGCAAGGGCCAGACCGCGGACTGGCGCGGCGGCATGGAGGCGGGCAAGAAACATGCCGCACGGGGGCTCGAACTGCACCTGGCCGCGGGCGGCCCGGAGAACCGGCCGATCTACGCCTCGATCGATGACAACCCGTCGCCGGTCGACTTCGCCGTCTTGATCGCGCCATACCTGCTCGGCTGGGAGTCCGTGGTCGGCAAGGAGAACACCGGGGTGTACGCGAACGCGCCGACCATCGAGTTGGCCCGCGTCGCCGGCATCGGTTCCTGGTACTGGCAGCACAATTGGGGCACGCCGAAGGGATTCGTACACCCGGCCGCGCACCTGCACCAGATCGAGATCGACCAGCGATTTATCGACGGCATCGGCGTCGACCTCAACAATGTCCTGCAGCCCGAGTACGGGCAGTGGTGAGTTAGGTCTGGCAGTGGCAGGTCGGTGCCAAGCGTAGTTCCGGCTCGTCATCGGGGACGACGCGCAGCGTGGGCCGATTCTCCGGCGCTTCGTGATCACCGAGCCAGGAGAACAGGGACCAGCGCGACAGCCCGGAGAATGCCGAGCCGACGCTACCGAACGAGCCCGAGGAGATCACCGAGCCGAACGACCCGACCGAGCCGATCGACAACACCGACCCGACGCTGCCGATCGAGAGGATCGAGTACGCGGAGCCGATGGACAGGATCGAGCCCTCGGAACGGAAAGACAGTATGGATCGCCGCGAGCGCTTGCTTCGGATCGACGGCCTGCGCTGGATCGGGAGCGGGGACGAATTCGTGCTCTCTATCGAATTATTGCGCCGCAGCGACACTTCGACGGTAGCCATAGCTTCGGTCTACCACAGGTGTGGTGAGGTTATGCACTATCGCGGGCGATTAGGCCGCATGTGTCGACCGGGCGTGGGATGACATGACGAAGCCCGGCGGTCCGGACGGACGCGCCGGGCTTCGACAAGTCAAGCGACGGTGAAGAATCCGAGCGTCGGCAGGAACGAGCAGGTGCGCGGAGCGGCGTCGTCGGCCTTGGTGGTCAGCGAGCCGGAGACCACCGCGACGATGCGGCCGAAGCCGGTGTCGGCGATCGCGGACAGTGTGGCCGGACCGTCGGGGTTGATCTTCGCCTCGTCGGTCAGCGGCTGGATGCCGGACTTGCGGGTGTCCAGGTTCATCCACTGGACCGTCATCGGCGGGTTCTGCACCGGAGTCGGCGATTTGGTGCCGAGCGCGGTAAACACGAACCCGGCCTGACCGGGCGTCGGTCCGGGCGGCGGCAGCTGCGCCGGGCCTGGCACGGCCAGCGCGGTGCCGATGGAATCGGCGCCGGGGCCGATGCAGCCCTTACCGATGGTCGGGTAGAGGAACTGGGCGATGGCCGGGCCGCCCGGCGGAATCTCCGGGCCGCCACCGCCGCTGCCGTCCAGGAATGTGATGATCTTTTCCAGGGTGGACTTGATCTGCGGGGGCAGGTTCAGGGTGGCAAGCAGCTTGCGGGCCTGATCGAGCAGGGCGGACTGCGGGCCGCCCGCGACCGGGCGGGTGGCTGCGATGTCGGCGGGGCCCGCGATAGCGCCGACGATGGCCGGGGCGAGCGCGGCGAGCACATCGACCGGGACGCCTTCGGGCACCATCGGGACATTGTTCGGAACTGCCGCAGGCGCGGGAGCCGGGGCTGCGACAGCTGTCATCGGCGCGGCAAGCGAAGCACTCGCCGTTATGGCGAGTACGGACAATGCGATCCGCGATCCTCGGGTGCGAAGCACTGGTCTAGCCGTCCTTAACCTCGGGTACATCTGGAGTCGATGCTGAAAAGTAATTGTTTCGGGGTCACTCTAGGGACACGGTCGCCGTGTTGTACAGCCGCAGTATCCCGATAGGCGCTGTGGACGAACAGTGTTATCAGACGGTAGCGCCGATTGATGTTACAGGAGTGAATGGTGATGCAAATGTTATCAGTGGTTCGAGGGCCCGGTGGGGCCGCTCGAGGCTGCGGTTAATCTAATCGGAGCCTTCAGATCTTGTCGCCGGACCCCCGAACATCCGTGGGTTGCGGGCCGACGACCCGCCTCTACTCGAAAGCCTGCGAATTGAACCGACGCCTACGGCTGGCTGTGCCGGTGCTGGGTCTGTCCGTGTCGGCCAGGCTGTTGTGGATGCTGCTGTCGAAGAACGGGATGAACCTGGTCGACCTGCACGTCTACGTCGACGGATCCGCCGCGCTGCTGACCGACCGGCTTTACGACTTCACCTACGCCGAGAAGACGCCGGACTTTCCGCTTCCGTTCACCTACCCGCCGTTCGCGGCGCTGGTGTTTTTCCCGCTGCACTTCCTGCCGTTCACGGTGATCGCGGTGCTGTGGCTGCTGGCTACCGTCGCCGCGCTCTACGGCGTGGTGTGGATCAGTCTCGAACTGATTCTGGGCGAGCAGCGGGTTCGCGAACCGGGCTGGCAGACCGCCGCCGTCGGCTGGACCGCGCTGGGCATGTGGTTGGAACCGGTGCGGACCACGATCGACTACGGGCAGGTCAATGTGTTCCTGGTGCTCGGCGCCATGGTCGCGGTGCGCAGCTCCCGGTGGTGGTTGTCGGGTCTGTTGGTCGGCGTCGTGGCGGGCATCAAGCTGACCCCGGCGATCACCGGGTTGCACTTCGTGGCGCGGCGTCGCTGGGCCACGGTGATCTGCTCGGCGCTGGTGTTCGCCGCGACGGTCGGGGTGAGTTTCCTGATCGCGCACGTCGAGGCGAAGCGCTACTTCGGCACGCTGCTCGGCGATGCCAGCCGGATCGGGCCGGTCGGCTCGGTGTGGAACCAATCGCTGCGTGGCACGCTCAGCCGCATCCTCGGCCACGATGTCGAATCCGGGCCGTGGTGGATCGCGGCCGTGCTGGTCGTGGCCGTGCTGACGTTGCTCGCTTGGCGCACACTGGGTTCCGACGACCGGATGGGCACCCTGATCCTGGTGCAGCTGTTCGGTCTGATGGTGTCGCCCATCTCCTGGTCGCACCACTGGGTGTGGTTGCTGCCGACGGTGCTGTGGCTGGTCTACGGGCCGCTGCGGCAGGTCGTCGGCGCCCGGATAATCGCGGCCTACTGGCTGGTGACGACGCTGATCGGCGTGCCGTGGGTGCTGTCGTTCTTCCAGCACTCGATCTGGACCATTCCCCGCCCGGCCGTGCTGTCCTGGCTCGGCGCCATCGATGCCGTGGGTGTGCTGGTGCTGTTGGCCTGGATGATCTGGCAGGGGCGAGCGGTGCTCGGCACGGATCTCGCCAACACCCGGGAACGGCTACGCACGTTCCCGAAGGTGTGGGCGGCCGATCGACACGTCGTCAGCGATCGGGCGCTGCGCCTCGCCGCTGGCGAGTAGCGGCCGGTCTCAGCTTGCCGCCAGCCGATCGATCTGATGGGCGAGCACCATGTCGCGGCCGGTCAGCCCGCCCGCCGAATGGGTCGACAGTGCGAAAGTGATTCGGCGCCAGCGGATATCGATATCCGGGTGATGGTCGGCGGCCTCGGCGACCTCGGCGACCTGCCGCACCAACTCGATTCCTTCGAGAAAGCTCGGCGCCTCGATCGTGCGGGTGATGGTGTCGCCCGTCTGTTCCCAGTCGGGCAGGTCGCTCAGTGCGTCGTTGATATCGGCGTCGGACAACAGTTCGGTAGCCATAGCCCTAGTATCCGCGCTGATCAGGCGGCGCGGGCTTTCTCGAGGCCCTTCTTCAGGTCCTTGCCGCAGCAGCCGTCGGCCTCCAGGCGTTTCATCCGCATGATGACGACAGGGCATTGCAGGCAGCGCGTCTTCTTGCGACAGCACTTCTTCTTGGGTTTCAGACTCGAAACCTGCTTAGCCTTGACCTTGCCCATGATTGGTTAGCATACCCTTAGTGAGGCGTTGGTCTGCAGTGCACCCGTTTACCGGTAGTCTGTTGCTGGCCGCAATGCCCGGTGAGTATCGATTCTCCACCTGTTTGCAGGGGTCGGCCCGCACCAACACCAACAGCAGGAGGATTAGGCGTGTCGTCTGCACGCGATTTTCGCAACGTCGCCATCGTGGCCCACGTCGACCACGGTAAGACGACGCTGGTCGACGCCATGCTGCGCCAGTCCGGAGCTTTCGCCGAGCGAGCCGAGCTCATCGATCGGGTGATGGACTCCGGTGACCTGGAGCGCGAGAAGGGCATCACCATTCTCGCCAAGAACACCGCTGTCCACCGGCACCACCCGGATGGCTCGGTCACCGTGATCAACGTCATCGACACACCCGGCCACGCCGACTTCGGTGGTGAGGTCGAACGTGGCCTTTCCATGGTCGACGGTGTCGTGCTGCTGGTCGACGCGTCCGAGGGGCCGCTGCCGCAGACCAGGTTCGTGCTGCGCAAGGCGCTTGCCGCGTCGTTGCCGGTGATCCTGGTGGTGAACAAGACCGACCGCCCCGACGCCCGCATCGAGGAGGTTGTCGAGGAGAGCCACGATCTGTTGCTCGACCTGGCTTCCGATCTGGACGATGCCGCCGCCGAGGCCGCCGAGCTCGCGCTGGACCTGCCGGTCCTGTACGCCTCGGGCCGCGAGGGCAAGGCGTCCAAGGAGCGTCCCGAGAACGGGCACGCACCGGACGCGGAGAACCTCGACGCGCTCTTCGACGTGCTGATGGAGAACATCCCGGCGCCCAAGGGCGACCCGACCGGGCCGTTGCAGGCGCACGTCACCAACCTCGACGCCTCGGCCTTCCTCGGCCGCATCGCGCTGGTCCGCATCTACAGCGGCGAGCTGCGCAAGGGTCAGAACGTCGCCTGGATGCACGCCGACGGCATCAAGACCGTCAAGATCACCGAGCTGCTGCAGACCATCGGCGTCGAGCGCCAGCCCGGCGAGGTCGCCGAGGCCGGTGACATCGTCGCCATCGCGGGCATCGCGGACATCATGATCGGTGACACGCTCGCCGATCCGGACAATCCGGTCGCGCTGCCGCGCATCACCGTCGACGAGCCTGCGATCTCGGTCACAATCGGCACCAACACCTCGCCGCTCGTCGGCCGGGTGCAGGGCCACAAGCTGACCGCGCGGATGGTGAAGTCGCGCCTCGATCAGGAACTGGTCGGCAATGTGTCGCTGCGGGTGCTCGACATCGGTCGCCCGGACGCCTGGGAGGTGCAGGGCCGTGGTGAGCTGGCGCTGGCCATCCTGGTGGAGCAGATGCGACGCGAGGGCTTCGAGCTGACCGTCGGCAAGCCGCAGGTGGTGACCAGGCAGGTCGACGGCAAGGTGCACGAGCCCTACGAAGAGCTCACCATCGACTGCCCCGACGAATACCTGGGCGCCATTACGCAGCTGCTTGCCGCGCGCAAGGGCAAGATGGTCCAGATGAACAACCATGCGGCCGGTTGGGTGCGGATGGAGTTCATCGTTCCGTCGCGCGGCCTGATCGGTTTCCGCACCGACTTCCTCACCGAGACCCGCGGCACGGGTATCGCCAACGCCGTCTTCCACGGCTACGCGCCGTGGGCAGGCGAAATCCGCGCCCGTCACACCGGCTCGCTGGTCTCCGACCGGGCCGGCTCGGTGACCCCGTTCGCCATGATCCAGCTCTCCGACCGTGGCCAGTTCTTCGTCGAACCGGGCGCGGACACCTACGAGGGCATGGTCGTGGGTGTCAACCCGCGCGCCGAGGATCTCGATATCAATGTTACCCGCGAGAAGAAGCTGACCAATATGCGTAGCTCGACCGCCGACGTGATGGAGACCCTCGCCAAGCCGCTGCAGCTGGATCTGGAAGCGGCGATGGAGTTCTGCGCGGGCGACGAGTGCGTCGAGGTGACGCCGGAAGTGGTCCGGGTGCGCAAGGTGATCCTGGGCGCGACCGAGCGCGGCCGCGAGCTGTCGCGACGGAAGGCTCGGGACCGGGCCGCGCTGTAAACCGGCAAAGGTAGAGTGCCGACCGTGAGTTCGGGGCCAAGACGCCGCGCGACGGTGCGCAGCATGCTGGTGATCATGGCGGCCTCGATAACGGTGCTCGCCGGCTGCACCGCGAACCCGCCACCGCCGATCGAAAGCACCGACAGCCCCAAGACGACGCCGGCCAAACCGGGCAAGAACACCGTTGTGGTGGCCATCGACGACATCGGTATCGGATTCAATCCGCATCTGCGTTCCGACCAGTCGCCCGCCACCGCGGCAGTGAGTTCGATGGTGCTCCCGAGTCCGTTCCGTCCGGTGCCGAATCCGGCCGTGCCCGGCGCCACCGAGTGGGTGCCGGATACGGCGCTGGTGGTGTCGGCCGATGTCACCGCTCAGGATCCGTTCACGATCACCTATCAGTTGCGCAACCAGGCGAACTGGTCGGACGGTGCGCCGATCGCCGCGGAGGACTTCCGGTTCCTGTGGCAGCAGATGATCACCCAGCCCGGCGTGGTCGATCCGGCGGGCTATCGGCACATCTCGGATGTGAGTTCCTCCGGCGGCGGCAAGACCGTCACCGTCACCATGACCGAACCGTATCCGGCCTGGCGCGAACTGTTTTCGAACCTGCTGCCTTCGCATCTGGTCAAGGACGTGCCCGGCGGCTTCGCCAATGGTCTTGTCGAGAAGATCCCGGTATCGGGCGGCAATTTCGACATCAAATCGGTCGACCGGGGCAGGGACGAAATCCTGCTCGAACGCAACGACCGGTACTGGGGTACGCCCGCCGCACCGGATCAGATTCTGTTGCGCCGCGGCGGAACTCCCGCGCAGCTGGCCGATTCGCTGCGCACCGGCGACGCTCAGATGACGCTGGTGCACGGGGGTGTCGCGACGCAGGCGCAGCTGGCGGCGATTCCGTCGGTCCGCACCGCGATCATGCCGCAGTCGCGCGAGCTGCAATTCGTATTGAACGGGCGCAGTGGCGATCTCAGCGATCCACGGGTCCGGCACGGCGTGCTCGCGCTGCTGGATCCGGCGCTGCTCGCCACCGTCGGCGCGCAGACCGGCGGCTGGGTCGAGCCGGTGCGCGCGCAGATCCTGACCCCCTCGGATCCCGGCTACGCACCGACCTCGCCGCCGCGGCCGAGTGCCGACGAAGCCTTCGGACTGCTCGGCGAGGCCGGATACGGCCGCGCGCCGGAACCGCCAGCGGTCACCTCGCCGACCTCACCCGCGCCGCGGCCGCGTCCGCTTGCGAAAAACGGTAAGTCGCTGGCGATTCGGATCGGCGCGGTTACCGGTGACAACACCGCGCTCGCGGTGGCGAATACCGCCGCCGACCAATTGCGCAGTGCCGGAATCGATGCCAGCGTGCGCAGTGTCGCAGCGGACTCGCTCTACGGCAAGGATCTGACCGACAGTGCGGTCGATGCGATCGTCGGCTGGGAGGTCGCGGGCTCGGACCCGGCCACCGTGCTGGCCTCCCGTTACGGCTGCCCGCCCGTGGATACCGGTGCGACCAATGGGAATTCGCAGGTCAGTGCCGAGGCGGCCAAGGCACCGAGCAACGTTTCGGGAGTGTGCGATCCGGCGCTGCAGCCCGCGATCGATGACGCGTTGCGCGGGGTCGACGTCCGCCGCGTGCTCGCCGATGCCGAGCCGAAGCTGTGGGGTCTGGCGACGGTGCTACCGATCGTGCAGGACAACGTCGTCGCCGCGTCCGGTCCGAGGGTGGACGGTGCGTCGCTGAGCGGTGCGATCCAGGTCGGCATCTTCGGCGACGCGGCGATGTGGCGCCGGATCCCATGACGGGTGGGTTGCTGCTGGTCCACGCCCACCCGGACGACGAATCCATCACCACGGGCGGCACCATCGCGCACTATCGCCGCTGCGGCGTGCAGGTGACGGTGGTGACTTGCACCCTCGGCGAAGAGGGCGAGGTGATCGGCGACGAGTGGGCCCAGTTGACCGCCGACCGAGCCGACCAACTCGGCGGCTACCGAGTGCTCGAACTGACGAGGGCCCTTGCCGCGCTGGACGCGTCGCCGCCGCGATTCCTAGGTGGCGCGGGCCACTGGCGCGACTCCGGCATGGCGGGCACCCCGGCTGCGGAGTACCCGGGGGCCTTCGTGCACTCCGGCGCCGCGGCGGTGGACACCCTGACCGAGGTGCTGCTCGAGCTACAGCCGCAGGTGGTGATCGGCTATGACCCGAGGGGCGGCTACGGCCACCCCGACCACATCACGGCCCACCAGATCACCACGGCTGCGGTGCACGCGGCGGCCGACCAAGGCTGGGACACCCCGAAGTTCTATTGGACGGTCACCGACGGCGACATGCTGCGCCTGCACACCGAGGCACTGGCGCGGCGGACCGTCGACGGGTTGCCTGGCGCGTTGCCGCCAGGTTGGCGGCTTCCCGCGCTCGGGGAACTTGCCAGCGTGCCGAGCCACACGGTGACCACGACAATCGACGTGTCCGATGCACTCGCCGCGAAACAGGCGGCGCTGCGGGCGCACGCCACGCAGGTGATGGTGGCGCCATCGGGCCGGGAGTTCGCGTTGTCCAACAACATCGCGCAGCCGGTGCTGCCGGAGGAGCACTACGTCTTGGTGCGTGGGCACCGGGGTGTCGTCGGCTCGGACGGTCGGGAACACGACCTTTTCACAGGCATTGCCTGAGGGTCGTCGATATCGGGCGCCGGGTACCGCTTCGCTCGGTGAGCCATCGCCGAGGAGAGCAAGGGCTACACGGGTGAATTCCAGGTGGTGGCCAACATCCCCGTCGACGGCGACTGAACTTCGGCCGAACCGATCGGGCGGGATCCATTCGGAAGACCGCCGGAATAGACTCGATAACTATGTACAACTGGGACCTACAAAACGCGATCGCGGGCTTCGTGGACAGCCTGCGACCGGGCGCGCAGCAACAGCACGATCTGTATATGTCGGTGCTATACGCGTTCGTCGACATGCAGAGCCAGCTGCTGACGCTCCTCGGCTTCCCGCCGGTCGCGTGACGGCCACCGTCGACAGCAACGCGGGTGATCGGACTCCGGCGGAGTCCAGCCAGGGCATTCCCCGACCCTGGATGGCATATCTCGGCCCGGTGATCATTGCCGTCCTCGTCATCGACGCGCTGATCACCCTGGCACTCGAGGTGCTCTACCTGCCGACCTACATCGGCACGGTCGCCTTCCCGCTGTCGGCCGTGCTGGCAGGCGTCATCAACGTCCTATTGGTGATGGGCGTCCGCTCGGTGACCCCCCGCGTCGGCCTCATGTTCCTGCCGATCGCCGCATGGATCGTCGGCTTCCTCATCTGCTCGATGAGCGGCCCCGGTGGCGACATCATGCTCGGAAGCGATTGGCGCACAGTGCTTCTACTGTTCTGTGGCCTGCTGCCGCCATCGCTGTACCTCTATGTGCGGCTCAACCCGGGGCTGTTCAGCCGCCGCTGAGTTCTGTTGCCGCCGTGGGTGTGCGGTCAACGTGGCGACGGCCCATCCGCCACCCAGCGACACCGCCGATTTCGCGCAGGTCACTTCGCGGGACTTGAACGTGGCCGAGCGGGCCGGCAGCAAAGGGTTCCGCCGCCGGGACGCGCTGCCGATGGCTGCTGCGCGGGATCAACGGGCCCCAAGCCGCCCGGGAGTAACTGCCTCGATGAGCGCCCATGCCTGGTCGATCGGGATGTCGATCACCAGGTAGCGCTTTTTACCCGCGGCGGTAGCGGCGACCACGGTGGCCACCCCGGAACGGTGTTGCCAGAAGGACTGGCGGACCGTCCAGCCGATCACACCGGGGGCCTCCAGGCAGTCCCGGTCGCGGTCGAGCGCGCCTGCGCGGGTGATCAGCCAGGCCGGACTGTGGTCTGTGGCCGGTAGGACGGTGTGGCCGAGCCCCCGGTAGCGGTCTTCGGCCAGTGCGGCGGCGATGACCGCGGCGATGACGGGCAGCAACCACCACCACGCCGAATACTCCACTCCGGCAAGGGAAATGATCAGCATGGCGGCCGCGACGAGGAGTATCGGCACCAATGCGCGGGAGTACCTGCGGCGATGCGCGGCCGGTCCATGCGCAGCCAGCGGCGCCGAGCCCAGCCGGGATGCGTTGTCCTGTCCGGTATTCGGTCGGTTCGGATCGTTCGGCGCGGCATCGGAATTCCCGGCGCCGCGGGGTACGAGCAGTTCTGCGAGCGTGCGTTCGACAGCCCAGCGCGGGGCTTGGGGCAAGATCTTCTGCCGAGGGTTGGTGCCGACCATGATGGCTTCGAGTTCAGCGGCGCCCGCCAGCCGCAGCAGCAGCGGCTCGTTGACCGTGGCGCCGCGGAAGCGGGCCAGGTCGAGGGTGATCTGGCGGGTGGTGAGCAGGCCGTGGCGCACGTGAAGAGTGCGGCTGTCGTCGAGGACGCGCAGGCCGAAATACGTTGCCAGATAACGGGCGCAGGCGGCCAGGCTGACCACGAGTACGAGGGCGACGAACACCGCGAGTCCGGCGAGCGCGAGAAATATCGCGGTGCCCTGTTCGATGCTGTGCACCGCGCCCGAGCGGAAGAGCCGCTCACCGAGTCCGTACTGGAACGCCAAACCCACGATCGGCGCGATGATCGCGAAGCCGGTCAGTGACAGCGGCGCGTAGCGCACCCAGCTCGGCTGCCAGTGTCCGATCTCCCGCGCGGCTCTGATGGGCGCGCCGGATGCATCCTGCGGCAATCCTTTTCGTAGCGGATCGGCATTCGAATCGGTCGCATCGACGTCGGGCGAGAGCGGAACCTGTTGTCCGGCATCGCCTGCGGTGTGTGCGAGTAGCGCCGCCCGCAGCGCGGGCACCACCCGTACGTCCAATGCGTCGAGCTTGAACTGTTCGCGCTTGTCCGCGTGCCGGCCGGTGCCGATCGCCAGGACCGCGAGCCCGAGCACCCGGTGCAAGAGGTCGGCTTCGATATCGACCGACCGGATTCGGGTGCGTGGCACCGAGAGTTTCTTGCGCTGAATCAATCCGGTGCGCAACTCGACGTGCGTCGGGCCGACCCGATAGGTGGTGGTGAACCAGCGGGTCAGTGCGAACCCGACGATGAGCGCAAGCACGATGATGCTCCACCCGTGATTGCCGCTGCTCGTGCCGAGAATGATCGCACCGATCAGCGCCGGGATGAACCTCACCACCTCGTTGATCGGGTGGACCAGCAGCATCCGCTTGTCGAGCCGCAGCCACGGCTGTTCGGTTTCCGCAGCGGCGGGAGCGGCGGGCTCGGTCATGTCGCGTCCCCGCGGTGCAGCGCGGCGATTTCGGTCAGCCGGGTGACGGTCTGCTCGGCGACCGGCAGATCGAGTGCGGAGATCTGCACCGCCCCCGCCGACGAGGCGGTCGTGACGGTCACCGTGGCAAGTCCGAGCAGCCGCTCCAACGGCCCGCGTTCGGTGTCCACGGTCTGCACCCGGGAGATCGGCACGACCCGGCTCTCCTGGGTCAACCAGCCGATTCGGGTGTAGACGGCCTCGTCGGTGACCTCCCAGCGATGCACGGCGTACCGCCACAGCGGCACCACACCGATGCTGAACACCGCGAACACCGCGAGAACCGCGAACACGATCAGCTGCGCCGCACGGTGCCCCGAGTCCACCACCACCCAGACGATCAGCGCTGCCAACGGAATGATCCAGGCCAGCACCGCCTGAACAGTCCACAACAGTTTCGCTTTGGGGCTGGGGCGCCAGGCGGGATCGGCCATGATCGTGCGCGGCTGCGACATGCCTGACATGGTTGCACGCTTGGGGGCCGGGGCTCGCGGTTTGTCACCACTCATGAGCACCGGAGGGAAGACGAATCCGGATGTTTGGCATCCTCCCCACTCTGCAGCTGCAGGTCGGGGATTCCTGCAAAGGCCTGGTGGCCTTCTCGATGGGTTCCTGCTTCATTGCGCCCTGCGGACATCGCTGCAGGTCTTACTGGTTGGCGAGACGCAACGGACTTGACGCGCAACGGGGAATAGCCCGCGCTGTCGCGGAGTTGTCACCGCCAACCACAACGGCGCGGATTTCGTGAACCTGGTCTGGCCGCGAAGACGCCGCGCGCAGGCGCGGCCAGTTCAACACCGAAGGAGACACACCGGGATGTGTAGCGCATGATCGAGGGCGTGACCGAGCTAGCGACCCCGAGCGTCCCGCCCGCACCGCCCACGCCGTCGGCCATGCGCCGGGCGTTGCGGCGGGCCCGCGATGGCGTGACCTTGAACGTGGACGAAGCCGCCGTGCTGCTTCACGCACGCGGCGAGGATCTGGTCGATCTGACCCAGAGCGCGGCCAGGGTGCGTGATGCCGGGCTGGAATCGGCGGGTCGGCCCAAGACCATCAGTTATTCGCGCAATGTGTTCATTCCGTTGACGCGGCTGTGTCGGGACAAATGTCACTACTGCACCTTTGTCACGGTGCCGGGCAAACTGCGCGCCGAGGGCAAGGCCATGTTCCTGGAGCCCGACGAGGTGCTCGAGATCGCTCGCCAGGGCGCGGCGCTCGGTTGCAAAGAGGCGCTGTTCACCCTCGGCGACCGTCCCGAGGACCGCTGGCCGGAGGCCGCGCAGTGGCTCGACGAGCGCGGTTACGACTCCACCCTGGACTACCTGCGCGCCGTGTCGATCATGGTGCTCGAGGAGACCGGGCTGCTGCCGCATCTGAATCCCGGTGTGATGTCGTGGGAGGAGATCTCGCGGCTCAAGCCGGTGGCCCAGTCGATGGGCATGATGCTGGAGACCACCTCCACCCGGCTGTTCACCGAAAAGGGCCAGTGCCACTACGGGAGCCCGGACAAGGATCCCGCGGTCCGGCTGCGCGCCATCACCGACGCTGGTCGGCTTTCGGTGCCCTACACCACCGGCATCCTGGTCGGCATCGGCGAGACGCTGCACGAGCGGGCCGAGTCGATCATGGCGATTCGCAAGCAGCACAAGGCATTCGGGCACATCCAGGAAGTGATCATCCAGAATTTCCGTGCCAAGAACGACACCGCCATGCGCGATGTCCCCGACGCGGGCCTGGAGGAATTCCGCGCAACCATCGCGGTGACCCGGCTGCTGCTCGGACCCGACGTTCCGGTGCAGGCGCCGCCGAACCTGGTGTCGCACGAGGAATGTCGCGCCCTGATCGACTCGGGCATCGATGACTGGGGCGGCGTGTCACCGGTGACGCCGGACCACGTGAACCCGGAGCGGCCGTGGCCGAACCTGGACACGCTGCGAGAGATCACCGAGGCCGCCGGTTACCAGCTCGTCGAACGCACCTCGGCGCACCCGAAGTACGTGCGGGCGGGCAACCCGTGGGTTGATCCGCGCATCGGCGCACACGTCGGCGCGCTCACCGACCAGGCCACCGGTCTGGCGAACCCGGACGCGATGCCGGTCGGCCTGCCCTGGCAGGAGCCGGACGAGTCGTGGGAATCGGCCGGACGAGTAGACCTGAACACCTCGATCGACACCGAGGGCCGTAACACCGAGAGCCGCAGTGATTCGGCTCTCGGCCAGGATATCGTCGGCGCCTTCGGCGATTGGGACACCATCCGTGAGCAGGCCCGCGACCTCGCGGTCACCGCACCCGAGCGGCTCGATTCGGAGGTGCTCGCCGCGCTGCGCGCCGCCGAGAGCGACCCGGCAGGACTCTCCGACGCCGAGTACCTGGCGTTGGCCACCGCCGACGGACCCGCGCTGGAAGCCGTGGCCGCGTTGGCCGATCAGCTGCGCCGCGATGTCAACGGTGACGACGTCACGTATGTGGTCAACCGGAACATCAACTTTACCAATATCTGCTACACCGGCTGCCGCTTTTGTGCGTTCGCCCAGCGCAAGGGTGACGCCGACGCGTTCACCCTGAGCATGGACGAGGTCGCGGACCGGGCCTGGGAGGCGCATGTCGACGGCGCCACCGAGATCTGCATGCAGGGCGGCATCGACCCGGAACTGCCGGTCACCGGCTACGCCGACCTGGTGCGTGCGATCAAGGACCGGGTGCCCTCCATGCACGTGCACGCGTTCAGCCCGATGGAGATCGTCAACGGCGCCTCCCGTGGCGGCCAGAGCATCCGCGACTGGCTGGTCGCCCTGAAGGAGGCGGGCTTGGACACGATTCCCGGCACCGCCGCGGAAATCCTCGACGACGAGGTGCGCTGGGTGCTCACCAAGGGCAAGCTGCCCACCTCGGCGTGGATCGATGTGATCACCACCGCGCACCAGGTTGGTCTACGCTCCAGCTCCACCATGATGTACGGCCACGTCGACAACCCGAAGCATTGGGTCGGACACCTGCGGGTGCTGCGCGGAATCCAGGACGAGACCGGCGGTTTCACCGAATTCGTGCTGTTGCCGTTCGTGCACCAGAGCTCGCCGCTGTATCTGGCGGGCGCGGCGCGGCCGGGACCGACCATCCGGGACAACCGCGCGGCGCACGCGCTGGCGCGGATCATGCTGCACGGCCGCATCGACAACATCCAGACCAGCTGGGTGAAACTCGGCACCGCGGGCACCAGGATGATGCTCAACGGCGGCTGCAACGATTTAGGGGGTACGTTGATGGAGGAGACTATCTCCCGCATGGCGGGCTCCCAGCACGGCTCCGCCAAGACCGTCGCGGAACTCACCGAGATCGCCCAAGGCGTCGGCCGTCCGGTTCGCGAGCGGACCACCACCTACGGTGTCCCGCAACACAAAATGTCGGTTCTGCCGCTATCGGTGGGATAGTTCGAGGCGCCGCAAAGACGCGGAGGCAAGGGGGTTCACACACCTTTCCGTGGTGTGCGGAACACAGTTGGTTAGGGCAGACTGACCCGGAGTAACCTGGGCTGCCCGGATAGTGTGACGCTGGGCGGACTATCCCCGCAGGTGAGGACAGACTAGGAGAGCGGCAGTGCCGTACATCATCGCTGAACCGTGCGTTGACGTGAAGGACAAGGCATGCATCGAGGAATGCCCCGTGGACTGCATCTACGAGGGTGGTCGCATGCTGTACATCCATCCCGACGAGTGCGTGGACTGTGGTGCGTGTGAACCGGTGTGCCCGGTGGAGGCGATCTTCTACGAAGACGACACCCCGGACCAGTGGAGTGGCTACGTGAACGCCAATGTCGACTTCTTCGACGAGCTGGGTTCGCCCGGCGGCGCGACGAAGGTAGGCAAGGTGGATTACGACCCGCCGTTCATCAAAGAGCTACCCCCCATGGCGAGTGAGTGAGATCTGACGTGTCACCGCGTGGCCGGGTCAGCAGTCTGCTACCCGATTTCCCTTGGGACACCATTGCTTCCGTGAAAGCGAAGGCGGCGGCGCATCCCGGCGGGATCGTCGATCTCTCGGTCGGCACCCCGGTCGATCCGGTGGATCCGCTGATCCGCGCCGCGCTGAGTTCGGTGGCCGAGGTGCCCGGCTACCCGACCACGCATGGCACGCCGGAGCTGCGGGCGGCGGCGGTCGACGCGCTCGAGCGGCGCTTCGGGATCACCGGCGTCGATCCGGCGGCCGTGCTGCCCGCGATCGGCACGAAGGAACTGATCGCCGGATTGCCGAGGCTGCTCGGCCTCGGCAGCGGTGATCTGGTCGTCATTCCTGAGGTCGCGTACCCGACGTACGAGGTGGGCGGGCTGCTGGCCGGTGCGCGGATCGCCAGGGCGGACGGTCTGACCCAATTGGGTCCACAGTCGCCCGCGCTGATCTATGTGAACTCTCCGTCCAACCCGACCGGCCGCGTGCTCGGTGTCGATCACCTGCGCAAAGTGGTGGCATTCGCCCGCGAGCGCGGCGCGATCGTCGCCTCGGACGAGTGCTACCTCGGCCTGACCTGGGAGGGGCACGCCGTCTCCATTCTCGACCCCGAGGTCTGCGACGGCGACCACACCGGCCTGCTCGCGATCCACTCGCTGTCCAAGACCTCCAACCTGGCCAGCTACCGCGCCGGTTTCGTCGCGGGCGATCCCGAACTGGTCGCCGAACTGCTCGAGGTGCGCAAGCACGCCGGGATGATGGTGCCGTTCCCGATCCAGGCCGCGATGACCGCCGCCCTCGGCGACGACACGCACGAGGCGCAGCAACGCGAGCGCTACCGCGCGCGCCGCGAGATATTGCGAAAGGCGTTGCAGGCGGCCGGTTTCCGGATCGATCACTCGGAGGCGGGCCTCTACCTGTGGTCCACCCGCGGCGAGAACTGCCGTACCACGCTGGAATGGCTGGCCCACCGTGGCATCCTCGCCGCACCAGGCGACTTCTACGGCCCGTCGAGCACCGAGCATGTGCGCATCGCGCTCACCGCGACCGATGAGCGGATTGCCGCCACGGCGCGGCGACTGAGCGACAACTGACAGTTCGGCGACACCTGCGAACCGGTCGGCGGGAGCAGATCCTTGCTGAGCCTTCGGTAGGGCGCGGCTACCACGTGACCGCGGCAACGGCGTTAGCCTGGTTTATGGACGCTGTCACGGTTGTCCCCACCCCCGGCAATGAGCCGGTGCACTCCTACGCACCGGGCAGTCGCGAGCGGGAATTGTTGGTTACCAAGCTTGCCGAGATCTCCGCCGAATCCGTCGATATTCCGCTGGTCGTCGGCGGCAAACATCGGCCGGGCATCGGCGAGCGGCACAATATCGTCGCGCCGCACCGGCACAGAAAGGTGCTGGGGACCTATACCGACACCACGCATTCGGAAGCGCAGGACGCCATCGATACCGCGATGGCGGCGGCGCCCGGCTGGCGGACGCTGCCGTTCGACGAGCGGGCGGCCATCTTCCTGCGGGCGGCCGACCTGCTGGCCGGGCCGTGGCGGGAGACAGTGGCCGCCGCGACCATGCTCGGGCAGTCGAAGACGGCCCAGCAGGCCGAGATCGACGCGCCGTGCGAACTGGTGGATTTCTGGCGATTCAATGTGGCGTTCGCGCGGGGAATCCTGGAGCAGCAGCCGGAGTCGAGTGCCGGAGTCTGGAACCGCCTCGACTATCGACCGCTGGAGGGGTTCGTCTACGCGATCACGCCGTTCAACTTCACCGCGATCGCCGGGAACCTGCCCACCGCACCCGCGTTGATGGGCAATACCGTGGTGTGGAAGCCGTCGCCGACGCAGACGCTGTCGGCGTTCTACACGATGCGGCTGCTGGAGGCGGCGGGTTTGCCGCCCGGTGTGATCAATATGGTGACCGGCGACGGCGTAGAGCTATCGGAGGTGGCGCTGGCCGATCCCCGGCTGGCGGGCATCCATTTCACCGGCTCCACCACGACATTCCAGTTCCTCTGGGGACAGGTCGGCGCCAATATCGGCCGCTACCACGGGTATCCGCGGTTGGTGGGCGAGACCGGCGGCAAGGACTTTATCGTCGCGCACCCGTCCGCCGACCCGGATGCCTTGCGTGCCGCGCTGATTCGCGGTGCCTACGAATATCAGGGCCAGAAGTGTTCGGCCGCATCGCGCGCCTACATCGCGCGATCGGTGTGGCGAACCATGGGCGACGATTTCCTGAATCTGACCAGGGAACTGAGCTACGGCGATGTGACCGATCTGTCGAATTTCGGCGGGGCACTGATCGATCGACGCGCCTACGACAAGAACGTGGCCGCCATCGAGCGAGCCAGGGCGGCGGGCATCGCGATCCCGGCGGGCGGCGAATACGATGACAGCGAAGGGTGGTTCGTGCGGCCGACCGTGCTGCTGGTGGATGATCCGCACGACGAGTCCTTCGCCACCGAGTATTTCGGACCCATCCTGTCGGTGCACGTCTACGACGATGCCGAACCGGGCGCCTACACCGCCGTGCTCGCCGAGGTGGAATCGGCGGCGCCCTACGCGCTGACCGGCGCGGTGTTCGCACAGGACCGCCACGCCGTCGAACAGGCCACCGCCGCATTGCGATTCGCGGCGGGCAACTTCTACATCAACGACAAGCCCACCGGTGCGGTGGTCGGCCAACAGCCCTTCGGCGGCGCCAGAGCCTCCGGCACCGACGACAAGGCGGGGTCGCCGCTGAACCTGCTGCGCTGGGCCTCGCCACGCACGATCAAGGAGACGTTCGTACCGCCGACGGATTACCGGTATCCGCACATGGGGGAAGCGTGATGAACTGCAGTTGTCCGGCCGCACGCCTTTGTCGCCGGGCTGGGGCGGCGTGATGAATCCGCTGAGACCTGTCATCCTCGCCGCGGCGGGGTCGCCGCGGATGAAGAAGGCGCTCACCGGAATTCCGGTTACCGCGAGCATCGTGCGGCGCTTCGTCGCGGGCGAGACCCGCGACGAGCTCACTCCGGTGGTGCGCGAATTGCTCGCCAGCGGCCGGACGGTCAGTGTCGACTTCCTCGGTGAGAACACCACCGATCGTGCGCAGGCGGATGCCACACTGGCGGAATATCTTTCGCTGATCAACGACCTGGCAGCGCTGAATGATGTTGTGGCGACGCTGAACGACGCGGCAGAGCAGGGTGGCGCGGCGGCGCGGGTGGAGGTGTCGGTAAAGCTGTCCGCGCTCGGGCAGGCGGTGCCGGAGAGCGGACCCGCGATCGCCACTGAGAACCTGCACATCCTGTGCACCAAGGCCGCTCAGGCGGGCGTGTGGGTCACCGTCGACGCGGAGGATCACACCACCACCGATGCCACGCTGGCGACGATCCGCGAGGTGCGGGCCGAATTCCCCCGGCTCGGTGCGGTATTGCAGGCATACCTGCGCCGCACCGAGGCGGACTGTCGCGAGCTGTCCGGCGGCGAATCGCGAATCCGGTTGTGCAAGGGCGCCTATCGCGAACCGCATGCCGTCGCCTTCCAGCGCGCGTCCGAGGTGACCGATTCCTACCTGCGCTGCCTGGAGATCCTGATGCGCGGGTCGGGTTATCCGATGGTGGCCTCGCACGATCCGGTCCTCATTGCCGCGGGCGAGTGCCTTGCCGCCGAAACCGGCAGGGGCGCGGACCGATTCGAGCACCAGATGCTCTACGGGATCCGCGACGTCGAGCAGTTGCGTCTGGCCACCGCGGGCAATGCGATGCGGGTGTACGTGCCGTACGGCAGTCAGTGGTACGGGTATCTCACCCGGCGTCTCGCGGAGCGCCCGGCGAATTTGACGTTCTTCCTGCGTGCTCTGGTCAGCAAATCCTGACCCGACACCGCCGTATTACACCAGCGGCTTGCCGAGGCGATGGCGCCTGCGCATGTCGTACAGGAAGGCATTCATCGGAAAGAGCCTGGCCTGCTTGGGAAGTCGGCTGTGCGCGGCGCCGATGACGCGCAGCAGCAGGTTCGCGAACCGATCCTGGCGAGGGCTCCAGGTCATGCGCATCTCGTCGCGCAGGTGCTGCGGCAGCAGGCTGGTGACGAAGAACCGCTGCACCGGGGCGAAGACGCGCAGCGGCCGGGCGACCATCTTCAGGTCGATGAGATGGTCGAAGTAGGCGCGGGTGCGTGCATCGATGGTCTTGGTGGCCAGGTTGGTGTTCCAGTACTCCTCGAATGCCTTCCGGTCGGCGGGCCACATCTCCGGCCGCATCTGCAGGGTGGTGCCGAATCGGGCGGCGTACTGGTAGAACACCGCCGCGGTGTCCTCGTCCAGCGGGCCGTGCAGCCGTTCCTCCAGATCGACGACGCCCCAGTACAGGCAGGCCGCCACCCACAGCTGCAACTTCGGGTCGAAAGCGTTGTACTCGACCGCGTCACCGGGCTTCGAGTGCACCGGTCGGTGCGACTGGTTGACTGCTTCCCGATAGACCGCTTTGTTCTGCTCGGTGCCCATCATCGCGACCGCCAGATATGTGAGCGTGGTGCGCAACCGCTTCCAGGGGTGCAGATCCACCCGGCCGGTCTCGACGGTGCTCTCTAGCACGCCGTAGGCCACGGGCTTCAGGCTCAGCTGCATGATGACGTTGGCAGTGCCGCCGAGGAAGGCCGCGACACCGCTCCAGAACTCCTCGATGGCGAAGTCGTCCGCTGTGCCGTAGCGACAGGTGATTGCCGGTCCGTGCGTCGTTGCGCGAAGGGGCGCGGTCATCGGCGGCCTCGTCTTTCCAGTGAGAAGATTGCATTTTCACCTTCTCATTGACTCGTTGGTATGTCAATCGGGCGGTATCGCCGCTCTGGACCAGCGGTTAGCTCAGTCGCATACGCCGCCGCAGGTCGAACATGTAGGCGTCTCATCGACCGGAACGTGTGTCAATCGACACGTACGGGCCAGCCGGTCGATGACTCTATGCAATGCTCGAGTTGTCATCGTTTCGGCGAGGTGGATAGGAACGGACATGGCGCGATTTGCCAGGCTGCTGCCGCTGTTGCGCAGCGCGAGGCCCGAAGACCGTAATCAGACCCGAGTGCTCGACGCGGCGCTGTTGGCGTTCCTCGACTTCGGCATCAAGCGCACCAGCATGGTCGAGGTCGCGCGCCGCTGCGGGCTCTCGCTTGCCACGCTCTACCGGCGCTTCGCCAGCAAGTCCGATCTCATCCAGGCTGTCGGGATGCGGCAGGCGCGGCAGTTCATCGACGAGGTCGACGCCACGCTGCAGCGGCAGGTCGATAATGACGCCAGCGCCGAGGATCAGATCGTCGAACTGTTCGTTGCCTTCCTGAATGGCTTGCGCGGCAACAAGTTACTGGATCGGTTGCTCAAGACCGAGCCGGAGATCGTGCTGCCCTACCTCACCGTCAAGGGCGCTCCTGTCATCGAGCTCGGTCGCGACTACCTGGCCGAATTCATTACTCGGTTGCAGGCGGAAGGGAAACTGCCGGAATACGATTCGGAACCGCTCGCGGAGATGATCGCGCGCACCGCGGTATCGCTGGCTCTAACGCCGCAGACCGTCATTCCGCTTGGCGACGACGCCAAGTCGCGACAGTTCGCGCGCGATCACGTGGTCGTCTCGTTCCGGGTTTGCTAGCGGGCCTGTCACACCGGCTGCAGGCCGAGTCGTCGCCGGACGCACAGTCGGCCAGGTAGAAGTTGATCGGAAACAGCTCGGCCTGCTTCGGCATTCGTGCCGATACTGTACCGAGGGGTGCGCAGGAATCCGGCGAGTTTTCGATCCTCGCGTGCGGTCCAGGTCATGCCCATCTCGGCGCGTAGCCGTTCGGGTAGCAGACCGGTGACCACAAATCGGTGCAATCTGGCGAAGGGCAGCCGGGCGGGCAGTGGCAGCATTTTCAGGTCGATCAGGTCGTTGAAGTAATCGCGCACCGCGTTCTCGTCGTTGAGAAAGATGTGAATCAACATTCTCACTCCCTCATAGGGGTGTCAACCGGCACCGGATCGGTTCATCGAGCTGTGTCGGCGTGATCGGCACCGGCGAGTCGGTAGCCAGCGTGGCTGCGTCGCGCATCGCCGAAGTAGCGTGAGCGAATGTCGTCCGGTGCGCCAATGCTGCTTTCTTCCCTGAACCCGCTCGCGGTCGCCGCCGGGGCGGACATCCCCGACGCGGTCACCATCGACGGGGTGACGCTCTCGCGCAGCGATTTGCTCGGCGCCGCGACCTCGGTGGCAGAACGCATAGCCCGCGCGGACCGGGTGGCCGTGCTGGCCAGGCCGACCGTCAGCACCGTGCTCGCGGTGGTCGGCTGCCTGATCGCGGGGGTCACCGTGGTGCCGGTGCCGCCGGACTCCGGGACCGCCGAACTCGAGCACATCCTCGGCGATTCGGCTGCACAGGCATGGCTGGGCGAGGCGCCCGCGGAGACGAACCTGCCGGTGGTGCCGGTGCGGGTGCATGCCCGCTCCTGGCACAGCTACGCCGAACCCGAGCCTGCCGCACCGGCATTCGTGCTCTACACATCCGGGACGACCGGTCCGCCCAAGGGCGTTGTGCTGAGCCGCGGCGCTATCGCCGCCGGGCTCGACGCGCTCGCCGACGCCTGGGCCTGGACGGCGGACGACATACTGGTGCACGGGCTGCCGCTGTTCCATGTGCACGGTCTGATCCTCGGCGTGCTCGGTCCGCTGCGGGTGGGCAGCCCATTGATCCACACCGGCAAGCCGACCCCGCAGGCGTATGCGGCCGCGGCGGGCACGCTCTATTTCGGGGTGCCGACGGTGTGGTCGCGCGTCGCCGAAGATACCTCTGCTGCACGGCAATTGGCCACGGCCCGACTGCTGGTCTCCGGCAGTGCGCCACTGCCGGTGCCGGTATTCGAGCGGCTGCGTGAGCTCACCGGCCAGGCGCCGGTCGAGCGCTACGGGATGAGTGAAACCATGATCACGCTGTCCACTCGTGCGGACGGTGAGCGGCGACCCGGCTGGGTCGGTGTCCCGGTCGCGGGCGTGCAGACCCGGATTCGTGATGAATCCGGTACACCGGTTCCGCACGACGGCGACAGCATCGGCGGCCTCCAGGTGCGGGGACCGATGGTGTTCGACGGCTACCACAACCGCCCCGACGCGACGGCCGAATGCTGGACCGACGACGGCTGGTTCAAGACCGGTGACGTGGCCGCCATCGACGCCGACGGCTTCCACCGCATCGTCGGTCGGGAATCGGTCGACCTCATCAAATCCGGCGGATACCGCATCGGCGCAGGCGAAGTGGAGACCGCGCTGCTCGGACACCCCGAGGTCGCGGAGGTAGCGGTGGTCGGACTGCCCGACGCCGACCTCGGCCAGCGCATCGTCGCCTATGTCGTATTACGTGGCGAGGCAACCGATTCCATCGAGAAGAACCTCATCGAGCATGTCGCCGAGCAACTTTCGGTGCACAAGCGTCCGCGCGAGGTCCGCGTGGTGGATTCACTGCCCCGCAACGCCATGGGCAAGGTGCAGAAGAAGCTGCTCGGCTGAGCGAGCTCGCCGAAGTCCGCGGCACCGCGGAGGCATTGACCGACGTGAAGACCTACCTCACCGGTGAGATCAGCGAACTGATCCGCATCCACCCGGAGCGGATTATCGCCTTCGGTCTCGCCGAATCGGCCTCGTAGTAGACGGCGGGGCCGGACCGCGGTCAGTCGTTGGCGTGCAGGGCGGCGTTGAGTTCGATGCCGGTGCCCTTGCGCAGCACCACTTCCACCGCCCCGGTGAGCGAGTTGCGGCGGAAGAGCAGGTTGTTCTGCCCGGCCAGTTCCGATGCCTTCACAACGGTGCCGTCCGGGGTGCTGACCTTGGTGCCCGCGGTCAGGTACAGGCCCGCCTCGAGCACGCAGTCGTCGCCGAGCGGGATGCCGAGGCCGGCGTTGGCGCCGAGCAGGGAGCGCTCACCGACTGAGATGACGGTCGTGCCGCCGCCGGACAGGGTGCCCATGATGGACGCGCCGCCGCCGATGTCGGAGCCGTCGCCGACCACCACTCCCGCGGAGATGCGGCCCTCGACCATCGAGTTGCCCAGAGTCCCGGCATTGAAGTTCACGAAGCCCTCGTGCATGACCGTGGTGCCCGAGGCCAGGTGCGCGCCGAGCCGGACCCGGTCGGCGTCGCCGATGCGCACGCCCGACGGCAGCACGTAATCCACCATCCGCGGGAACTTGTCTACGCTGTAGACGGTGACCGGACCGCGGGCGCGCAGCTTGGCGCGGGTCACCTCGAAGCCCTCCACCGCCGCTGGGCCGCAATTGGTCCACACGACATTGCTGAGCAGGCTGAACTGGCCGTCCAGGCTCACGCTGTGCGGGCGCATCAGCCGATGCGAGAGCAGGTGCAGGCGCAGGTAGACATCGTGCGCGTCGACGGGTGCGGCGGACAGATCGGCGATCGTGGTCTGTACCGCGATCACATCGACGCCGCGGGCGTCGTCGAAGCCGACCAGGCCCGCGAGCTCGTCGGGAGCCTGGTCCAGCCGCTTGGTGCCGGTCTCGGTGAACTCGCCCAGTCGCGGGTTCGGGTACCAGGTGTCCAGGACGGTCCCGTCCGAGGTCACGTTGGCGATACCGACTGCTGTTGCTCCCTGAATGCTCACGTCAAGAGAGAATACCGACTGCGACCGCCCAGCAGGACGCCACGTCGATGACCTCGAGCCCAGCAGGCACGCACCGCGGACTTAGGCTGACACGATGACCTTCGACCTGCGCGCCGACCCGATCCAGCTCACCGCCGCCCTTGTCGACATCGAGAGTGTCTCCCGCGATGAGGAGCCGATAGCCGACCTCGTCGAGCGGGCGTTGCGCGAGCAGACGGTCGGCTTCGAGGTGCTGCGGCACAAGAATGTGGTGCTCGCTCGCACCGACCGGGGGCTGCCGACGCGGGTGATCCTGGCCGGGCACCTGGACACCGTGCCCATCGCCGACAACGTGCCGAGCCGGTTCGAGGTGGAGGGCGGGGAGCAGGTGCTCTACGGCTGCGGCACCGTCGACATGAAGTCGGGTGACGCGGTGTTCCTGCATCTGGCCGCGACCGTCGCCGAACCCGTGCACGATCTGACGTTGATCTTCTACGACTGCGAGGAAATCGCCGCCGAATTCAACGGACTCGGCCGCATCGAACGCGAGCTGCCGCAGTGGCTGGCGGGCGATCTGGCGATTCTGGGCGAACCGTCCGGCGGCTGGATCGAGGCGGGTTGCCAAGGCACGCTACGTGTTCGGCTGACCACCTCGGGCGTGCGCGCGCATTCGGCGCGGGCGTGGCTGGGCGACAACGCCATTCACCGGCTCGCGCCGGTCCTGCAGCGACTCACCGACTACAAGGCACGTGAGGTCGATATCGACGGCTGTATCTATCGGGAGGGGCTGTCCGCGGTCCGGGTCGCCGGTGGCGTGGCGGGCAATGTCGTCCCCGACGCCGCCGAGGTCGACGTCAACTTCCGCTTCGCACCCGACCGCACCGTCGACCAGGCGGTCGACCACGTGCGCGAGGTGTTCGCCGGTCTCGAGCTGAGTTTCGAGGTGACCGACTCCGCGCCGGGCGCGCTGCCCGGCCTGACCGCCCCGGCCGCGAAGAACCTCCTCGCCTCGGTGAACAGCCACGGTGGTGGCGGCGTGCGCGCCAAATACGGCTGGACCGATGTTTCCCGCTTCGCCGCGCGCGGCATCCCGGCGGTGAACTTCGGCCCTGGCGACCCCAACCTGGCGCACAAGCGAGAGGAGCATGTGCCGGTCGCCCAGATCACTGCGGTCACCGCCATGCTGCGCACCTATCTCACCGGCGCCGTCTGATCGGAACCAAGGTAGCGACCTGCACTCGGTTACGGCCCGGTAGCGTGGCACCCATGTCCACCGAAGCCGCCGATGACGAGGTTGCCAGCACGCCGAAGTCGACCCCCAAATTCCGCGGACCGATAATGTTTCGCCGCGACCGCAAGCCCGGTGGCACCGCAGATCAGAATCTGTTGGACCGGCACGGACCGAGCGACTGGGTGCACACCGACCCGTGGCGGGTGCTGCGCATCCAGGCCGAGTTCGTCGAGGGCTTCGGTGCGCTCGCCGAGGTGCCGCGCGCGGTCACCGTGTTCGGTTCCGCGCGCACCCAACCCGGCCATCCGGAATACCACGCCGCCATGGCCATCGGCGGTGCGCTGGCACAGGCCGGGTTCGCGGTGATCACCGGCGGCGGGCCCGGCGTGATGGAGGCGACCAACCGTGGCGCCTCGGAGGCGGGTGGATATTCGATAGGCCTCGGCATCGAGCTGCCGTTCGAGCAGAGCCTCAACGAGTGGGTCGACCTCGGTATCAACTTCCGCTACTTCTTCGCCCGCAAGACGATGTTCGTGAAGTACTCGCAGGCATTCGTCTGCCTGCCCGGCGGTTTCGGCACCCTCGACGAGCTGTTCGAGGCGCTCACCCTGGTGCAGACCCACAAGATCACCCGCTTCCCGATTATCCTGTTCGGCACCAAATATTGGGCGGGACTGGTGGATTGGCTGCGCGATTCACTCGGTGGCTCGGGCAAGATTTCGCCGGGAGACCTCGGTCTGCTGCATGTGACCGACAGCGTCGAGGAGGTCTGCGACATCGTGCTCGGTGCGGTGGAGGCGGGCGGCGCCAAGGACGCGATCGGGACGGAGGACCAGTGGTGAGGGAGTCGGTGTATTCCGTATGCGTCTACTGCTCGGCCAGCACCGCCGACCCGGCCCACATTGCCCTGGCCGCGCGCGTTGGCACCGAGATCGCCAGGCGCGGTTGGCAATTGGTTTCCGGCGGCGGCCACGTCTCGATGATGGGCGCGGTGGCCACCGCGGTGCGGGCGGGCGGCGCGAAGACCATCGGCGTGATCCCGAAGCACCTGGTGCACAGAGAGGTCGCGGATGTCGACGCCGACGAACTCGTCGTCACCGACACCATGCGCCAACGCAAGCAGACCATGGAGGATCGCGCCGACGCCTTCCTGACACTGCCCGGCGGCATCGGCACCCTCGAAGAATTCTTCGAGACCTGGACCGGCGGTTATCTCGGCCAGCACGACAAGCCGGTGGTGGTGCTCGACCCCGTTGGCTTCTATGACGGCCTGTTCCGGTGGCTGGACGAACTGTACGACCGAAAGTTCGTGTCCGACTTCGCCAGGGATCGAATCACCGTCGCCACCGATCTGCAGTCGGCCTTCGCGGCGCTGGAACCCCTTGCGGCGCTGGATGACAGCGCCACCCCGGACGAGGAGAATTGACTGCGTGAGCACCGATGCCCGCCCGACGGTCAGCCTGTTGGATATCGCACGAGGACTGCCGGGCATGGCCCTCGACGCTCCGTCGATGCTGCGTAGCGCCCGCGGCATGCTGGTCGGGCCGGGCGACAAGTCCTCGGTCGGGTTGTATTTCCAGCGCAACGCGCACCGGTATCCGGACCGGCTGTTCCTGCGGTTCGAGGGCAAGACCTTCAGCTACGGCGACGCCAACGCGGAGGTGAACCGGTACGCGAGCGTGCTCGCACAGCGGGGCGTACAGCGCGGCGACGTGGTCGGCGTGCTGATGACCAACCGGCCAGAGACCATGTTCGTGGTGCTGGCCACGGTGAAACTCGGCGCGACCGTCGGACTGCTCAACCACAATCAGTGCGACACCGTGCTTGCGCACAGCGTCGGACTGCTCGACAGCGTGCTGAACGTGGTCGGCGAGGAATGCCGGGAGGCGTTGGACTCGCTTGCCGAGCCGCTTGCCGATGTGCTCTACGCGCAGGATCTGGACAACGCCGCCCGGGATGCGAACGCCGCCGATCCGCCGGTGTGTGCGGAGATCACCGCGCGGGAGCGGGCCTTCCTGGTCTTCACCTCCGGCACCACCGGGCTGCCCAAGGCCAGCGTGATGACGCACCTGCGCTGGACCAAGAGCATGGCCGGACTCGGTGGACTCGGAATTCGCTTGCACGGCACCGACACTCTCTACTGCTGCCTGCCGCTCTACCACAACAATGCGCTGACCGTCGCGCTGTCGTCGGTGCTGGCCGCGGGCGGCACTTTCGCGCTCGGCCGGAAATTCTCCGCGTCCGGATTCTGGGACGAGGTCATCCGGGAGAAAGCCACCGCATTCATCTATATCGGTGAACTGTGCCGGTACCTGCTCAACCAGCCTGCCAAGCCGGTGGAGCGCCAGCACAAGATCCGGCTCGCCGTTGGCAATGGTCTGCGGCCGGAACTGTGGGATGAATTCAAGAACCGTTTCGGCATCGACCGCATCGTAGAGTTCTACGGCGCCAGCGAGGTGAATATCGCCTTCGTCAATGCGTTCGGGGTCGACCGCACCGCCGGATTCGGGCCGCTGCCGTACGCGATCGTCGAATACGACGATGCCACCGGAAAGGCCAAGCGCGGCAACGACGGTCGGCTGCGGCGGGTGCCTTCCGGCGGAGTCGGGCTGCTGCTGGCCGAGGTCACCAGTCGCTCACCGGCCGACGGCTACACCGACAAGGCCGCCTCCGAGGCCAAGCTGGTACGCGACGGTTTCACCGACGGCGACGTCTGGTTCGACACCGGCGACCTGGTCCGCGATCAGGGCTGGCACCACATCGCCTTCTTTGACCGACTCGGCGACACCTTCCGCTGGAAGGGCGAAAACGTCGCCACCACCGAGGTCGAGGGCGCGTTGGCGCAGGCAGACGCGATCTCACAGGCCGTGGTCTACGGCGTAGACATTCCCGGTACCGACGGCAAAGCGGGCATGGGAGCGGTGACGCTGTATCCCGAGGCCGAATTCGATGGGCACGCGCTCGCCGCGCAGGTCTATGCGCAGTTGCCCGGATACGCGGTGCCACTGTTCGTCCGGGTGGTGCCCGAACTGGAGCAGACCTCCACCTTCAAGAGCCACAAGGTGGAACTGCGCAAGCAGGGTTACGAGCCGAACGACGACAGCTCGCTCTACGTGCTGGCAGGCCGATCGGAAGGCTATGTGCCCGCCTACGACAACTACGCCGCCGATGTCGCGGCAGGCCGCGCACCCAAGAACTGACGGAGACCCCGCTGGTTCCGGTGATGGCGGGACCTAGCGAGCTCAGCGGCGTTGATACTTCCCAATCTCGCGCTCGGGGTGTTCGGGTCGGTGTCTCGATGCGCCCGCACCGGGTACTGGTTGCAACACGAGTCGGTACAGTCGGAGCCATGTTCAGCCCCACCGCAGCGCCGCTTCCGACTTTGTGCGGCAGGCCGGTGGCGACGGATCGCGCGCTGGTGATGGCGATCGTCAATCGCACTCCTGACTCTTTCTACGACAAGGGCGCGACGTTCACCGACGCGGCGGCCATGGACGCTGTCGCGCGGGCCGTCGACGAAGGCGCTGATCTGGTCGATATAGGTGGGGTCAAGGCGGGTCCGGGTGCGATGGTCAACCCGACCGAAGAGGCCGGGCGGGTGGTCCCGTTCGTGGCGGCGATCCGGGACAAGTACCCCGAGCTACTCATCAGCATCGACACTTGGCGTGCCGAGGTGGCAGCGGCCGCGGTGGACGCGGGCGCGGATCTGATCAACGACACCTGGGCGGGCGCCGATCCGGATCTGGTCTGGATGGCCGCGGATCTGGATGCCGGAATCGTGTGCAGCCACACCGGCGGCGCGGTGCCGCGGACCCGGCCGCATCGGGTGCGCTACCCCGATGTGGTGGCCGAAGTGACCGATACCGTGGTGCAAGCCGCCGAGAATGCGGTTGCGGCAGGGGTGGGCAAGGATTCGATTTTGATCGATCCGACGCATGATTTCGGCAAGAACACCTATCACGGGCTCGAGTTGTTGCGGGGAATCGACGTTCTTGTAAATACCGGATGGCCAGTCTTGATGGCGCTCAGCAACAAGGATTTTATCGGGGAGACTCTAGGTGTCGGTCTTTCCGAACGGTTGGAGGGCACATTGGCAGCAACGGCATGGTCGGCCGCGGCCGGCGCCCGAGTCTTCCGAGTCCACGAGGTTGCCGAAACCCGGCGCGTAGTAGACATGATCGCCGCGATTCAGGGCATCCGGCCCCCCGCACGAACCTTGCGAGGTCTGGTATGAAAATCCAACACCGCGAGCCCGCCTGGGCGACGACCAATACATGGGACACACCCGATTGGACGGTCGACGAACTCGTCGCCGCCAAGGACGGGCGCACCGTTTCCGTGGTGCTGCCTGCATTGAACGAAGAACGCACCGTCGCCGACGTGGTGGCCAGCATCCGGCCGCTGCTCGGCACACTTGTCGACGAGTTGATAGTGCTGGACTCCGGATCGACGGATGCCACCGCCGAGCGCGCCACCGCCGCGGGCGCCGAGGTGATCAGTCGGGAGGAGGCCGTGCCCGAACTCGATCCGCAACCGGGCAAGGGCGAGGTGCTGTGGCGGTCGCTGGCCGTGACCAGCGGTGACCTCATCGCCTTCGTCGACTCCGACCTGATCGACCCGGATCCGGCCTTCGTGCCGAAGCTGCTCGGTCCGCTGCTGATGGTCGACGACATGCATCTGGTCAAGGCCTACTACCGCAGGCCGCTGCGCCAGGGCTCCGCGGTCGACGCACACGGCGGCGGCCGCGTCACCGAGCTCGTCGCTCGACCGCTGCTGGCCGCATTGCGTCCGGAACTGTCCGACGTGCTGCAGCCGCTGGGCGGCGAATACGCGGGCACCCGCGACCTGCTGACCTCGGTGCCGTTCGCGCCCGGCTACGGCGTGGAAATCGGGCTGCTGCTCGACACCTACGATCGCCTCGGTCTGTCCGCGATCGGCCAGGTTAACCTGGGTGTCCGGACCCACCGCAACCGCCCGCTCGCCGACCTCGGCGTGATGAGCCGCCAGATCATCGGGACCGTGCTCGGTCGTAGCGGGGTGCAGGACTCCGGTGCCGCGCTCACCCAGTTCCCGCTGATCGGCGACGCCTTCACCGCACACAGCACCGCGGTGTCGCTCGCCGACCGTCCACCGATGAACACGCTGCGACCCGCTCGCGCAGCGGCGTGACCGGTCGCCGGGGAACCACCACGCTGCCACGTACATGCTCTGGTCGTGCTGAGCTGGTTCCTCGGTGCCGTTGTCGTCCGCGTCGGCCTCGACCGGCATCGAGCATCCAGCTGTAGTCGATCAGTGGTGGATGGGTCCGTCGAGCGGGCGGGCGGATCCGCGACCGCGTTCGGCCAAGATCTGGGCGGCGATGGAGATCGCGGTCTCGTCGGGGTGCGGGCGCCGGTGCGGCACCCCTTCGGCGGCGGTCAGGATCTCGATGACCAGTGCTTCGGCGGAACCCGTGCACTGCACCGAACTCGTGCCGGGCGCCGAGCTGATGGCCGCGGTGATCTCGGTGGCGGGGACCGCAGAATGCGTCGGCCGCAGCGGTCAGGGGCCTTCGACTCTGCGTCTCATGGCGGATATCGAGGACCTTGGCTCGTGGTCGTGGCGGTAGACGGGGGTGAGGAGTTCGGCTTCCTGTGGCTCACCGGTCGCGCGGTCGTAGCGGACGGCGACGAGCACGGAGAACAGGTGGGCGGCCGAGCGCTCGTGCAGGGTGGCAAGCCGGGTGGCGAGCAAACGGATGGCACCCAGTGAACCCGGCGGATGCAGGCCGTCGATGATCAGAACGGTGCCACGCCCGTCGGGACGGGGTAGGCGGGCCAGATAGGCGATGTCGTGTGGTTCGGGACCGCCGGGCCGGTACACCCGCCGGGCCGCGCGGTCCTCGATGCCGCGGCGGGCATCGCCTGCCCTGGCCACCGCGCGACGCAGCCGCGGATCGGCCGTGATCAGCTGGCGCACGCTGGGGGACAATTCGGGACCGCCGAGCACGATCAACCCGTCCCGGTTCAGATCGATCGGCCTGCCCGGCAGGAAATGCTCGACCGTGGCGGTGAAGCCTAACTCGTGCAGCAACTCGACGAGCCGCTGCGCCGCCGCGGGATCCGGAGCGCCGAGCACCCGGCCGCTGCGCACCTCCGGGGCGAGCACGGTGAGCGACCCGTGCCCGAAGAACAGACCCTCGGGCGCGGGGCCCTGGGTACTCACCTGATGGATCCGGGCGCGGGAAAGTCCCGCCGCCGCACCGATTCTTGCGAAGGTCCAGCCTTCGGCGTGCAGCTCCCTGATCACCGCACGGCGGATCCTGGTGAGTTCGTTGACGGTCTGCTGCGCCGCCGCCACCCCGTCGGTGGCTGCCTTCAATCGCTCGACCTTGTCTTCGATCGCGAAAACGCGCGCCACGTCATCGGCCGACATGTGCGAAGTCTAGACATCTGGACACGACCCGGTGTCTAGCCTGCTTGACAAGAGGCGGGCTTTTCAGGTCGCGTCGATGTCGATCGGGGGACGTTCGTTGCGCTCCAAGGGCTTTTCCAGCTTGGGCATCGGGTACTCGGGCATCCCGCCGCTGCTGCCCAACAGGTCCTTCTTGTCCGGCACCGCGCTCTCCAAATCGCGGAACAACGAATCGTCGCCATTGAGAAGGTGTTTGGTCACCATCGAACGCGGCGACATCTGGCGCAGCTCGTTCAGATCGGCCAGCGGCTTGCGCAGTTCATCGAATTCCGGGCCGAGCTCCTGCTGCAGCTGCTGGGTGGCGCCACTGGCGTAGTCACGCACTTGGCGCAGGCTGCGCGTAGTCCAGCGAACCGCGCCGGGCAGTCGCTCCGGGCCGAGGATCACGAGGGCGGCGACGAGCAGGATGACCATCTCGCTCCAGCCGATGTTGCTGAACACAGGTCTAGGCTACCTGGGTATCCCTGCCCAGCTCAGTCGGATTCCAGCGTGACCGGCACGTCAACCTGCCTGCCGTCGCGGATCAACTGCACGTTCACCGTCTGGCCGATCTTGCTGGACTGCACCGCGACGACCAGCTCGTCCGGACCGGTCACCTCGCGGTCGCCGATCTTCACGATCACATCGTTCTCGACGATCCCGGCCTTCGCCGCCGGACCGTTGGGCGTGACATCGGCGACGGCGGCGCCGCTCATCACGTCGTTGGCAACCTGCTTGGTGCGGGCGCTGAGCCCGATCATCGGATGGTGCATCTGACCGTCGCGGATGAGGGTCTGGGCCACCTCGGCCATCATGTCAACCGGAATGGCGAAGCCGAGACCGACCGAGCCGCCGGTCTCGCTGCGGATCGCGGAATTGATGCCGATGACCCGGCCCTCCATGTCGACCAGCGCGCCACCGGAGTTACCCGGGTTGATCGACGCGTCGGTCTGCACTGCATCGATCACAGCCTTGGTGTCGCTGCCCTCGCCGGACAGCGCGACCGGGCGGTGCATCGCACTGACGATGCCGGAGGTGACGGTCTTGCTCAGGCCGAGCGGCGAACCGATCGCCAGCACCTCGTCGCCCACCTGGACGTCCTTGGACTTGCCCAAATTGGCCACGGTGAGATTCTTCACATCGACCTTGAGCACCGCCAGGTCTGTCTTCGGGTCGCGTCCGACGATGTGCGCGGGCACCCGGGTGCCGTCGGAGAAGGTCACCTGGATGGCCGCGCGATTCGACTTGTCCTGCGCCGCCATCGAAATCACGTGATTGTTCGTCGCGACATAGCCCGCGCCGTCGATCACCACGCCGGAACCGGTCGCGCCGTTGTCGCCGACGGTGACCCGGATCGACACCACCGCCGGCAGCACCGCGTTGGCGACCTTGGCGATCTGACTGTGCGGCCGCTCGATATCGGCGTTCTGCGCGAGGGCGACCTTGCGCGAGGTCAACGGCGCGGCGGCCTCGGCGGTCAGCCTGCCGGCCAAGCCGCCGAGCACGCCGATCGCGAGAGCGACCACGGCGAGCAGGACCAACGCCTTCGGCGCCACCCGGGAACCGAACAGCACCTCGCGGGCCGAGACCTTCTTCGCCTGCGGTAGCGGTCCGGGCTGCGGCGTGGACACGGCGGGCGGACCGAGGCGGGCGCCGGTCTCCGGATCGCGCCACGGGTCGACCGGACCGGCCACCGGGGCAGTCGGGTCCACCGCGGCGGGATCACGCTGCAGGATGTCGGTGGAACCCTCGGGACGCCCGAATGCCTCGGCCAGCACGGCGTCCGGCGGGCGGTTCTGCACATCCGGGCCGAGTTGCGCTGCAGCGGATCCGTTCTGGGGTGTCGCGGGCCCGGCGAACGAGCCGGTCAGGCCCGAGGGGCGGCGGAAGGCCCGCGCGGTATGCGTGTCGACATGGGGTCGATAGACCGGGCGCGGCCCGAGCACGGGCGCGTCCGACGGCCTCAGGTTCCCCCGGTTGGCCGCCGAATCCGGGGTGTCGGCCGATCTGCTGTTCGTCGATTCGGTGGTCACTCGCCAAACTCTACTTGCGCCACCACGTTGTCCACCGGGTCGCGGTGAACGAATCGGTCAAAAAGCCGAAGACAGCCTCATTGCGCGGGGTCCCGGTGGTGGGCCGTGCCGAGGCGCTCGTCGCGCCGCCCGGCAGTTCGGCCAGCGGAATACGCGTCAGGCTGTCATGCAGGCCGATGGGGATGGAGACGTGACCGCCCTGGCGCAGCGCAATACGCGCCTGCTGCTGCGCATCGACCTCCGCCGCGCATTCCGGGCAGAGGGAAAGGTGTTGAGCGGCCCGCAAATAAGCATTCATCCGTAGCTCGCCGTCGACATAGGCCGCGATTGCCTCGCTGGCCAGATGTTCGGTGGGGCGAAAACGCGGCTGCCTGGCATTCGAGCTGCCTGGCACCCCGTGCGGCGAAAGACCTGACGTGCTGGAGTCGCCACTCATTCGGTGCTCATCCTTCCGACATCATCCAATGCTCGGGTGACGTCGGCACCCGACAAATCACCCTATGTTCGCGTCAGCGGTGAACTGCTGCTCACTTCCATTATGCGCAAGGTAGTCGCGCAGTGCCTGACGGCCGCGGTGGATCCGGCTGCGCACGGTGCCGAGCTTGACCCCGAGGGTCGCGCCGATCTCCTCGTAGGAGAGGCCCTCGATGTCACACAACACGACCGCGGCGCGGAATTCCGGAGCCAGCGAGTCCAGCGCGGACTGCAGGCCGGGGTCCAGCCGGGCATCGTGATATGCCTGCTCCGGGCTGGGACCCTCGGCGGGCACCCGGTCGTAATCCTCCGGCAGCGCCTCCATCCGGATCCGGTTGCGCCTGCGCACCATGTCCAGGAACAGGTTCGTGGTAATGCGGTGCAACCAGCCCTCGAAGGTGCCAGGCTGGTAGTTCGACAGCGAGCGGAACACCCGGATGAAGGTCTCCTGGGTAAGATCATCGGCGTCTTGGGCGTCGCCGGAGAGACGGTAGGCCAGCCGGTATACCCGGTCGGCATGTTCACGGACCAGTTCGTCCCAGGACGGCATCACCGATCGGTCGCCCGTGGCATCGAACGCAGCGGTACCGCTCAGCTCGTTCATGGACTCTGCTGCCGTCTCGGCTTCGATCGGCAGTACTGGCTGGGTGGCGTAATCACGCGCCGCATCGACCATGTGGATGGAGCTACCTCCTACTCGGGACCGTGAGCTCTGGGACTCGGCGCCGATCCGTATCCGCGGATCTTTGCTGACAGTTACAACCGACAACGTGTATGTCGTTGTTCCCGCGTCCCGCACCGGGCGGTCAGCTGGTCTTGCGTAGAGCTCACTCTTCTTTGTTCCGATATGCCGGGGATATGGAGACCCTGAGGGACACCTGAGAATCTGAAGCCGGGCTCCCCGAGCCTGTCTCTCGAATCGGTTATCGCTTCTTATGACGCCGTTGTTGCCACGAACGAAGGACATAAACGCGTGCGGCCGAATCGGTGTCGGCACTTCGGGCATGGGCCTGCCGCACAACATTCGACGCACTCACTCGTGTGCTGAAAACGCGGGGAGGCGGACTCGCGGGATAGCCTGCTTACGTGGCATCGAACTTGGAGCGAAATCTCTCCTACGTGGAGGAATCCGTCGTGGAGGACGAAGTTCTCGTCAGTGCGCGTGAACGGGCCACCGAACTCGGTGCGGCGCCGGTGCCGCCGTCGGTCGGCGCCCTGTTGAGCATCTACGCACAGCTGCTCGGCGCGCGGACGGTGGTCGAGGTGGGTACCGGGGCGGGCATCAGCGGGCTGTGGCTGCTGGATGGGATGCGCGAGGACGGCACGCTGACCACCATTGATTCTGAGCCCGAACACCAGCGTGCCGCCAAGGAGGCGTTCCGTGCCGCCGAGATTCCGCCCGCCCGCACCCGGCTGATCAACGGACGCGCCCTCGATGTGCTGCCCCGCCTCGCCGACGGCGCCTACGACCTGGTGTTCATCGATGCCGCGCCGCTCGAGCATCCGCAGTACGTCACCCAGGCCGTGCGCCTGCTGCGTGCGGGCGGCGCCATCCTGCTGCACAATGCGCTGCTCGGCGGTCGCGTCCCCGATACGACCCAGCGCGACGCGGCCACCCAGGCCGTGCGCGCGGCCACCAGGGCGATCGCCGAGGACCCGGAACTCACCAGCGTGCTGATTCCGGTCGGTGACGGTCTGCTCTGCGCCTCGCGCGGATAGTTTCGCCGGGGGGCCTGATTCCACCGTCCGATGACGGGTACCCGATCGCGTGCAAGGCCGCGACACAGCGCGGTCCCGAAAGCGGTAGAGGTACAACCATGTTGGAACGTGGATCGCAGATCCTCGAAGTCGGCCAGTGCCGCGCCCCGCTCACGGCACGGGCGCCCGTGGGCGCTCGCACAGTCGGCCGACCAGTGCGCGGGCACGGGGCCACTGCCTGGCGATCGCGCTGAGTTGACGGACCTCGTCGAGCAGATCGCGGGCCGCGGGCAGGCGTAGGACGCCGGTACCCTCGGGCCTGCACTTGCGGATGTCCAGCGCGGCTAGACCCAGACGCCCTTGCCGACGGTGACTACGCCGCCGTGGCTCACGGCGAAGCGTTCGCGGTCGCGATCGGTGTCCACGCCGATGATTTCGCCCTCGCCGACGACCACGTTCTTGTCCAGGATGGCGCGGCGGACCACGGCGCCGCGACCGATGCGCACGCCGGGCATGAGCACGCTGCCCTCGATGGTGGCGCTCTCGTCGACCATGACATTGGAGCTGAGCACCGAGTTGCGAACGGTGGCGGCCGACAGGATGGAACCCGAGCCGATGATGCATTCCTGCGCCAAGCCACCCTGCGCGAACTTCGCGGGCGGCAGGTTTTCCGCGGCGCCGCGAATCGGCCAGTGCTTGTTGTAGAGGTTGAACACCGGATGCACCGACACCAGATCCATGTGCGCCTCGTAAAAGGCGTCGATGGTGCCGACGTCGCGCCAGTAGCCGCGGTCGCGGTCGGTGGCGCCGGGAACGTCGTTGTCGGCGAAGTCGTAGACGGCGGCCTCGCCCGCGGCAACCAGCGACGGGATGATGTCGCCGCCCATGTCGTGGTCGGAGTCGGCGCTGTCGGCGTCCGCGCGGATCGTATCCACCAGGACCTTCGTGGTGAACACGTAGTTGCCCATGGACGCGAAGGTCACGTTCGGGTCGTCGGGCGTGCCGGGGGGATGCGCGGGCTTTTCCAGGAACTGGGTGATACGCCCGGACTCGTCGGAGTCGATGCAGCCGAAGGCTCTCGCCTCGCTGCGCGGCACCCGGATGCCCGCCACGGTGACGCCCGCGCCGGAATCGATGTGCGCCGCGAGCATCTGCTCGGGATCCATCCGGTAGACATGGTCGGCGCCGAAAACCACGATGTAATCGGGATCCTCGTCGTAGATCAGGTTCAGCGACTGCATGATCGCGTCCGCGCTGCCGGTGTACCAGCGCGGACCGAGCCGCTGCTGGGCAGGCACCGGCGTGATGTATTCACCGCCGAAACCCGATAGTCGCCAGGTCTGCGAGATATGCCGGTCGAGCGAATGCGATTTGTACTGCGTGAGTACACACAATCGCAGGAAGCCCGCATTGACCAGGTTGCTCAGCACGAAGTCGATGAGCCGGTAGGCGCCACCGAAGGGGACTGCCGGCTTGGCCCGATCCGCGGTGAGTGGAAATAGGCGCTTCCCCTCGCCACCGGCGAGCACGATCCCGAGTACGTGCGGCTGGCTCCTCACAATGCCCAAACTACCGTGTAGTACGGGCGCGAGTGGCCTCTGTGGATATGAACGTCTACTTTGAACCGGTGAGCTTGGGCACGGACGGCGGGGGATCGGCGGAATCCGGCGGTACCGGCGGAAGGGAGCACAGCGCTGAGCGCCGGGAGCACAGCGCCGAGCACGACAGGCTTCGCGTCGCCATGTTGACTCGCGAATATCCACCCGAGGTCTACGGCGGGGCGGGCGTGCACATCACCCAGCTGGCTGCACAGTTGCGGCAGTTGTGCGAGGTGACCGTGCATTGCATGGGCGTACCGCGCACGGATGCCGTGGTGCACCAACCGGATCCGATGCTCTATGCCGCCAACGCCGCGCTGCAGATGATCTCGGCCCAGCTGCGCATGGCCGATGCCGCCGGGCAGGTGGACGTGGTGCATTCGCACACCTGGTATACCGGGCTGGCCGGGCACCTCGCCGCCACGCTCTATGGGATTCCTCACGTGTTGACCGCGCATTCGCTGGAGCCGCGGCGGCCGTGGAAGGCCGAACAGCTCGGCGGCGGCTATCGGCTGTCCTCGTGGTCGGAACGCAACGCCGTCGAACACGCCGACGCCATCATCGCGGTGAGCAGGGGCATGCGCCACGATGTTCTCGACGCCTACCCGGCGATCGACCCGGATCGGGTTCATGTGGTGCGCAACGGCATCGACGCTACCGTGTGGCATGCTGGTCCGCCCGCCGTGGACTCCCGCCAGATCCTGACCGAGCTCAGGGTGCGCACCGATCGGCCGATCGTGGCCTTCGTCGGTCGGATCACCCGACAGAAGGGCGTCGGGCACCTGCTCGCCGCGGCGAGGAACGTCGATCCCAATATCCAACTGGTGCTGTGCGCCGGTGCGGCCGACACCAGGGAGCTCGAGCAGGAGGTGTCCGCGGCGGTCGGCGAGCTGCAGCGCACTCGCGGCAATGTGTTCTGGGTGCAGGAGATGCTGCCGACCGAGCAGATCCGGCAGATCCTGGCCGCCGCCACGGTATTCGTCTGTCCCTCGGTCTACGAGCCACTGGGCATCGTGAACCTGGAGGCGATGGCGTGCGCGACCGCGGTCGTCGCCTCCGATGTCGGTGGTATCCCGGAGGTCGTCGCCGACGGCGCGACCGGTCGGCTGGTGCACTACGACGCGGGCGCGGGCGAACAATACGAGCGAGAACTGGCGGTGGCCGTGAACGAGGTCGCCGGTAACCCCGTGCTGGCCGCGGAATTCGGCGCCGCCGGCCGGGCGCGGGCGATCGCCGAATTCGATTGGTCACAGGTCGCGGCCCGCACGGTTCAGGTCTACGAACAGGTCCGCAATCTCTGACGCCGAGCCGGTCCCCGTTCTCAGTTCGACGGTGCCCGATAGGTGGACACCAGTACCGACGCGGTGACGTCGGCAACCTCCGGTATGGCGGCCAGCCGCGAATCCTCGGACAGTTCCGCATGGTGTGCGGATGGGCCCATTACCACGACATTCCGCACATCGGCACGGGCGAGCCGCATCGAATACTCGACGACGGTACGGTCCACGCTCTCGAAATGGCCGGACATCGCCTCGGCCAAGCGCCGATCCTTGTCCGGGTCCACACTCACCATGCCGAGCGGTCCGATCAGCTCGGCCAGATGTCGTTCGGTGGGGGTGGCAACGACGAACAGACCGTCCGTCGCGAGCGCCCTGGCCACCTCGCTGGGATTGCGTGGCGCGAACACCGAGAGCACCCGGCTCAGCGCGCCGTCCCGGATCGGCAGTCCGCGCCAGGCGTCGGCAAGCACAGATGCGGCGCGCGGATGCGCACGGGCGCCGCGCCGCGCCGCGGGCTTGGCCACGTCCAACGCGATCCCGCGAGCGTCCGGCGCGGCGACGAGCACCCCGTTGAGGTAATAGCCAGTGCCTGCACCGACCTCCAACACGGTGGCGGGCGCGTCGTCGCCCGAGGTAACGGCCGCGGCGACCGCAGTGGCGATCGGCGCGAAATGTCCTCCGCCCTGGAATGCGGCACGCGCGTCGAGCATCGCCGCGGTATCACCGGTCATCTTGGTCGACGCGCCAGTCAACAGACTGACGTAACCCTGTCGGGCAACGTCGAAACTGTGCCCGGTTCCGCAGCGCAAAACCCGATCCTGAAATTCGAATCCCAGGCCACATTCCGGGCAGGCCAACAGACCGGCCACATCAGCAAGTGCCGAGCGACTAGCTGGTGACACTCTTCAGTTCGTCACCGAGCGCTGCTGCCTCATCCGGCGTGAGTTCAACGACCAAACGCCCGCCACCCTCGAGTGGAACCCGCATGACGATTCCACGCCCTTCCTTGGTTGCTTCGAGGGGACCGTCCCCGGTGCGGGGCTTCATGGCCGCCATCCTCTGCTCCCTCCAGATCTGCGCGATATGCTGCGCACTTTCTTGGAACTCCAGTTGTCACCAACAGGCGAGCTCGCCGGCATTTGGCGAGCTACACCGGTCCTATTCTTCCCTATCGCCGGAGTGGACGGATACCTGAGTTCGAAATGTGACCGCTGGGTCGGTGTTGGGCAGGTCACCTCAGACCCAGCAATCGGCCAGGTGATCGTCGACCATTCCGGTCGCCTGCATCAGTGCGTAGGCGGTTGTCGGGCCGACGAAACGGAATCCTCGTCGCTTCAATTCTTTTGCCAGAGCAATGGATTCGGGCGTGGTCGCGGGTACGTCGCCGACCGCGCGCGGGCGCGGGCGCGGCGGTGGCGCGAACGACCAGATCAACTCGTCGAGGCCGCTGTCGAGGTTGCGAGCAACCCGGGCGTTGGCAATCGCGGCGTCGATCTTCAATCGGTTGCGCACGATGCCGGGATCGGCGAGCAGCCGGGCCACATCGGCGTCGCCGAACTCGGCCACCCGGTCGATCGCGAACCCGGCAAATGCGGTGCGGAAGGCGGGCCGCTTGCGCAGGATGGTGATCCAGGCCAGCCCCGATTGGAACGCCTCGAGGCACAGCCGCTCGAACATGGCGTCGTCGCCGTGCTGCGGCTTGCCCCATTCGAGATCGTGATAGTCGCGGTAGAGCTGGGATGCCTCCGACCACGGGCAGCGGATCCGGCCATCGGTCGCCACAGCGTCGACCGCGGTCGTCTCAGCGGTCACTTCGGCTCGGGCGCGACCGACGCCTGCCGTGCGACGCTGCGCGCCTCGGCCAGCTGTAGCTGCAGCTCGTCGATCCTGGCGGCCAGCCGGGTCAGCGCCCAGTCCACCTCGCCCGCCTTGTAGCCACGAACCACCTGCTGGAACCGCAGCGCCCGCACATCGGCGCCGCTGATCCCCTCGGTGGGCAGCACGGTCGCCGTCGTTCCCTCCGGTAGTGGGCCGAGCTCCTCCGACCGCCCGAAGACCGCACTGGCGACCAGAAACAGCACCGCGGCGACCAAGCCGACGATCAGCACATACAACAGCAGCGTGAGCATGCCTACGAGCTTATTGGGCCGCACCGACACCGGGCACGGCTCACCCCGCGGAAATCAGTCTTTTGTCGCGACGACTGATTTCGCACGGACATGGGTAACTCGTCGGGTACGCCCAAAACCCGATTAGCGGCGCGTCGTGTCGATGCCGAGGGACATGCCCGCCAGACCCCGGCGGCGGACGGCGAGTTTGTCGGCGATGTCCAGCAGCGCCTTGGCGGCCGGGTTCTCCGGGTCGCGCAGCACGAGGGGGGTGCCTTCGTCGCCCGACTCGCGCAGCGCCTGTTCGATCGGGATCTGGCCGAGCAGCGGAACATCGGCGCCGACGGCCCGGGTCAGGCGCTCGGAGACGGCCTGGCCGCCGCCGGAGCCGTAGAGGTCCATCCGGGTGCCGTCGGGCAGATCGAGCCAGGACATATTCTCGATGACACCCGCGATGCGCTGGCGGGTCTGCAGTGCGATCGCGCCCGCGCGCTCGGCGACCTCCGCGGCAGCGGGCTGCGGGGTGGTGACGACGAGGATCTCCGCGCCGGGAATGAGCTGGGCGATGGAGATGGCCACATCGCCGGTGCCGGGCGGCAGGTCGAGCAGCAGGACGTCCAGATCGCCCCAGAACACGTCGGCGAGGAACTGCTGCAGTGCCCGGTGCAGCATCGGGCCGCGCCACACCACCGGCGTATTGCCCTGGGTGAACTGCGCGATGGAGATCATCTTCACGCCGTGCTTGCTCGGCGGCATGATCATTCGCTCGACCTGGGTCGGCCGGGCGTCGGTGCCGAGCATGCGGGGGACCGAGTGACCGTAGATGTCCGCGTCCAGCACACCCACCGAGAGACCGCGCGCGGCCATCGCGGCGGCGAGATTCACCGTGACACTGGACTTTCCGACGCCGCCCTTACCGGAGGCCACCGTGTACACGCGGGTCAGCGACCCGGGCTGGGCGAAGGGGATCACCGGATCGGCCGAGTCGCCTCGCAGTTGCTTGCGCAGGTTGGTGCGCTGCTCGTCGTCCATCACGTCGAGCTCGACCGTGACGGCGCCGACGCCTGCGACGTCGGCGACCGCCTTGGTGACCCGCTGCGTGATCTCGGTGCGCAGCGGGCAACCCGCTGTCGTCAGATAGACCTCGATGTGGACATTGCTGTCGGCGCCGATCGCAATACTTTTCACCATGCCGAGTTCGGTAATCGGTTTGCGGATCTCCGGATCGTCGACCTTTGCGAGGGCTCCCCGCACATCCGCTTCCGTAATCACTGACATGGCACAATTTTACGTTGTGTCAGATTCGTGGCAGCTGTCCGGGCCGCGGAGCGATGCCGCTGCTGTAGGACGTTGCCCATGCCATGACGTTCGCGACATAGGCCATCGAGTTGTTGTAGCGCAGAATCGCCTTGGTCTGCTGGGTGAGATCGCGCATGTTCAAACCGCCGTCACACAGGTACTTTCCGGCGGTCAGCGCCGCGTCGAAGAGGTTCTGTGGATCGGCGATGCCGTCGCCGTTGCCGTCGGAGGCGTAGTGCTTCCACGTCTCGGGCAGGAACTGCATCGGTCCGATGGCGCGGTCGTATCCGGCGAGACCGTCGAGCGCGCCGCCGTCGGAATCGTGGATGACGTGGTTGCCCGACAGGCTGCCGTCGAGCACCGGTCCGTAGACCGGCGTCAGCGGATTGCCGTCCGCGTCGGCCTTGCCGCCGAAGTCATGTGTCGATTCGACTCGGCCGATGCCGGCGAGTAGATACCAGGGCATGCCGCAGGCCGGGTTCTCGGCGGCGAGGGTGCGTTCGGCGGATTGGTAGGCCGCGATGGCGATGCCGGGGACACCCAATGGCCCTGCGGGCAGGGCTGCGGGCTGTCTACCGCCCGGCAGCGCAACGGTTTTCACGACGGGCGGCGCGCTCGGCGCCGGTCGGGCCATTGCGTGGGCGACGAATTCGGCCGCCGCTACTGGTTCCGTGACGGCCGGGGGCCTGGGCCCGTGCTCCCCCGGAAGATGTTGCTGGACTGAAGCTGCAAATTGATTGGTGCTACCCACGTCGCTCGCGGCGGTGACCGCCACGAGTCCAGCGGGAACCAATCCGGTCAATGCGATTACGGAGCTGCGCCTAACGGTCGCGGGCGGCTGTTTTCGGTGACGTCCCACTGTGCGGTGACCCTCCATTGACTCGATGACGAGCCCTTCGTGATGGACGAAGAAGAGAGTACCGCATTCGAGACCTTTTTGTTATTACTTCGTTACCTGTTTCCCAGTGTGGCTCAGCCCTGTGGTGCCTGAAGTGGGATAACGATGCCGAACGGCAACGTAATGCCCGGCGCCTGAGTGGGGGTCGGTGCGACCGGAGGCGCCGGTTCGGCGGACTTCGTCGGGCCCGGCTCGGGAGTCTCGGCGGGTGTCTGAGCCTGCTGCTCCGGCGTCTGCTGAACCTGCGGCTGAGCCGCCGCGTCGGGCCCGGGCTGCGGCTGTACGCATTCGGCGGGGCGGGGTTGGTTCTGCTCGTGCTGGGGCTGGTCGGTGGCGTAGGGTTCTTCGCCCGCCCCGTAGGTCTGTCGGGGTGCGAGGGGTTTCGCGCGTTCGCCTGGACGTGGCATCACGGCCGGAACCACAGGCGGGTCACAGGGATTCGCGGGTTTCGGTGCGGGCGGCGGGCAGAAGATACCGCACGGGATCGGCGGCAGACCGGGGATGGTGATCATCACTTGGGTCGGAGCCGCGGGGTTGACGGTGGTCGCGGTGTTCGGTGGCAACTCGGTGGTGGTCGTGGTGACCGTCGTGTTGACCGCGGCCACGTCCGGCCCGGCCTGAATGGGCGAGGTGCCCGGCGGGATCAGATCGGGGGCGATGCTGACCTGGCTGGGAGTGCCGCCGGTGCGGTAGGCCACCGACCAACTCAACACGTTGACGGCGTAGGCCATCGAGTTGTTGTAGCGCAGCACCGCGCGTAGTTCCTGGGCCGGGTCACGTAGGTCGAGCCCGCCCGAGCACAGGTACTTGCCCGCGGCCAGCGACGCGTCGAACACGTTGTGCGGGTCGGCGATTCCGTCACCGTTGCCGTCGGCGGCGTAGCGAGACCAGGTGCCTGGCAGGAACTGCATCGGGCCGATGGCGCGCACCGCGCTGCCGTCGGCGGCCTTGATCACTTCGTTACCCGGCAGGCTGCCGTCCAGCGCCGGGCCGAAGATCGGCGCGACGGTCGTGCCCGCCGCATCGGTGCGTCCGCCGCCCGCGTGCCCGGATTCGATGCGGCCGATACCGGCAAGCAGGCTCCAGGACAGACCACAGCCGGGCATCGAGGATTCCAGCGCCAGTTCGGCATTGCGGTAGGCCGCGAGCACGAGCTCCGGAATGCCCAACGCGCCGCCGGTCATGGGCAGCGAGATGTCGTACAACGGCACCGAACCCGCGAACATCGGCATGCCATCGACCCCCGGAGTCATCGCTCGAAGTTTGCGGGGCGGCTCAGGCGTCACCGGAAGCAGGCCAACAGTCCGGGACAATGGCGCGTCCGCGGCATTGCTCGCCGCATCACCGACGCCGCCGGGGCCGGTCGACGCGGCGAGCAGCGCCTCCGGAGCCTTGGGTGGAATGCTCGATTGTGTTGTGTGAGAAGCCGATCCAGCGGAGACGAGACCCGCGACGACAAGGGCCGACACGGTTATCGGAGCAGATATTCGCATTCGGCCACACCAATCCTCTACGTCGTGAGAGCACGTGTCCGGTACATCCCCTGCCCGGCAGCTCGGGACAACGTTCTCCAGGTTACCCACCAGTAGGTGTGTTGTTGAGCATTTCCGGTCAATCATGAGCTCGTAGCGGCCATTCCGGGTCCACGCCCTGCTTTCGGCCGGAGCTTTTCTTGCGATTCGCCTTTGCGGGCTTATCGGAGCTGGGCGCCTGATCCGAAGACCCGGCCGCGGCCTCGATGCGGTCGAGCACCTCCCGCATCTCGTCCAACTCCCGGCGCAGGTAGTCGCGGGTGGCCACCTCTCCGACCGCGATGCGCAGTGCCGCGAGTTCGCGGGCGAGAAACTCGGTGTCCGCCTTGGTCTGTGCGGCGCGGGTCCGGTCCTCTTCCAACGACACTCGGTCGCGATTGTCCTGTCGGTTCTGCGCGAGCAGGATCAACGGCGCCGCGTACGCGGCCTGGGTGGAGAACGCCAGGTTGAGCAAGATGAACGGATACGGGTCCCAGCGCAGCGCGATTACGAACACGTTCAGGCCGATCCAGAAGATCACCATGACGGTCTGGATCGCCAGGTATCGACCGGTGCCGAGGAACCGAGCGACCCGTTCACTGCTGCGGGCCAGCGCCTCGGCATCCCAGTCGATCCGGAACCGGGATTCGACCGGCGTCTCCAGACGCTGACGCGCCGTGCTCAGTCCCGTCTTGCTCCCGCTCGAGGGTTTGTCATTCATGTCCCGCCACTCCCTCGTGCGTCTCTTCGTGCTCGCGCCAATCCTCCGGCAGCAGATGATCGAGGACATCGTCGACGCTCACCGCACCGAGCAGGTGATTCTCCTCGTCGACCACCGGCCCGCAGACCAGGTTGTAGGTGGCGAAGTAGCGCGTCACCGCACCGAGCGGGGCATCGGCCCGAAGTGGGGCCAGGGTGTCCAGGACGCCGCCGACCAGATGCGCGGGCGGCTCACGCAGCAGCTGCTGGGTGTGCACGCAGCCGAGGTAGCGGCCGGTCGGTGTCGCGGTCGGCGGGCGCACCACGAACACCATGGAGGCCAGCGCCGGAGTCAGATCCGGATTGCGCACCCGGGCCAGCGCCTCGGCGACCGTGGTCGCCGGGGTGAGGATCACCGGTTTCGGGGTCATCATGCCGCCCGCGGTGTCGGGTGAATGCTCCAGCAGTCGGCGCACCGGCTCGGATTCTTCCGGATCCATCAAGGCCAGCAGCGATTCACGTTCCCCCTTGGACAGCTCGCCGAGCAGGTCGGCGGCGTCGTCGGGGTCCATAGCCTCGAGCACGTCGGCGGCGCGGCGCACCTCCAGGTGGCCGAGCAGGTCGACCTGGTCGTCGTCGGGCAGCTCCTGCACGACGTCGGCGAGCCGTTCGTCATCGAGTGCCTCGGCGACCTCGATCCGCCGCTTCTCCGGCAGCTCACGCAGCAGGTGCGCGACGTCGGCGGGGCGCAGGCCCTCGAACTGCGACAGCAATTGGGCGACGTCCTGGCCGGGCCTGCCCACCTCGTAGGGGGTGAGACCGGTCACCTGCGTCCAATCCACCACGTGCACGGTGCGGCGGCGGCCGATGCGCCGGTGCCCGCGCACCGCCACCCTGGTCACCACCCAGTCCCTTGTCCTGGTCTGCTCGATCCCCAGATCGGCCACGAAGACCCCGACACCGGCGAGGTCAGGCAGATCCGGATCATTCACGCGCACCGTGGAATCCACAATCTGAGCGATCGCGAGAAGTTCGCCCGGCCGCTGCGCGAAACGGCGCAGGCTCACCGTGCCGGTATTCAGTGTCACGACGCCGGGCTCGATCGCGGTGACCCGCAGCATCGGCACGAAAATCCGCCGCCGGGTGGGCAATTCGACGACGAGGCCGTGGACGCGGGGCTGTTGGCCGTTGTACCGGATGGCCACGACGACGTCGCGGATCCGGCCGATAGACTCGCCGTCCGGCCCCAGCACTACCAGGCCGGCGAGCCTGGCGACGTAAACCCTGGTTGCTGCCATGGCTGTCAGGCTAGAGGTTCGCTGACCAGTGCACGTACCACGCCACAATCGACGGGGGTGATCGTGAAGCCGCGCCGTTCGGTGCTCGCCTGCCCCGCGGCAACCCGAAAATGATCGAGAAGGCCAAGGGCCAGATCGACTCCGCCAACGAGATTTTCAGCCCGCGCCAGGCCGATTACGACTGCGCCGAGCTGATTCTGGACGCCTATGCCTTCCACACCTCCGCGGCGGGCGGTGCGCGCGGTGCGGTGATGCTCGGTGACGAGATGATCGACGAGGCGAGCGCGAAGATGGCCCAGGTGATCCCCGACAAGGGCCGGGCGGCGGGAATGACGCGTTCGTCTCAATGAGAGCCACCTTGCGTTTCACACCAGCGAACGACCAGTAGGAATAGCACAATAGAGACATGACGAATCCCATGGGGAACGCGAACCGCGCGCGGCAGGGTCTGCCGACGCCGCCGTCGGGCTGGCCGGTGGGCTCCTACCCGACCTATGCCGAGGCGCAGAAGGCGGTCGATTTTCTGGCCGACGGTGAGTTCACGGTGCAGGACGTGACCATCGTCGGCGTCGACCTGATGCAGGTCGAGCGCGTCCTATACCGCCTGACCTGGGGCAAGGTCATCGGTGGCGGCGTAGCGTCGGGCGCCTGGCTCGGCCTGTTCCTCGGCCTGCTGCTCGGTCTGTTCACCACCAGCGGTGCGCTGGGTCCGCTGTTGGTCGGCCTGGTCGGCGGCATCATCTTCGGCGTCATCTCCACTTCGATCCCGTACGCGGCGACCAAGGGGCAGCGCGACTTCGCCTCCACCATGCAGTTGGTGGCGGGCCGCTACGACGTGCTGTGTGATCCGAAGTCGGCCGAGCAGGCGCGCGACATGCTGGCACGGCTGGCGATCTGAGCGCATGGAGGTAGTGGAGCAGGTCCGCACCGGAGTGCTGGATCACTTCGGGATGAACGCTTCCGGTGTCGATTCGGCGTCTGTGACGTTCCTCGGGTTGGAGCCCATCGAAATACTGCGAATCCCCGCGGGCGATCTGGTGCACTACGTCACGCTGGGTGGCTCGCGCCATCCGATGGGCGATCCCGGTGACCTGCTCGCGGATCCGGTGCGCGGGCCGCGCGCAGAGTTGGTGCTGAGCCTGCGGGCCGGTGCGTGTGCGAGTTCGGGGCTGGCCCGTACGCTCGGTGTCCTCGCCGCCGCACCCGCGGTGGAAGGTGTTGTGCTGCAAGCGGATGCGCTGCTCGACCTGGGTGAGCCGATATGGCGGGATACGCCGTTCACCGCGGTTCTGTTGGGCGAGAGCGAAATTCCCGAGGTGGTGTTGCCAGAGCCTGCCGAACCGGTTCGGTATCTCACGGTGGTCCCGGTGACCGCGACCGAAGCAGCCTGGGTGCGGGTGCGTGGTGCGCAGGCCTTGCGGGATGCGTGGACGGAAGCGGGCATCGACATCCACGATCCGACACGGGGCGCGGCCAGTCTCTGACTGTATTCGGCGTGGTTCGCGCTTACAGCCAGTTGTTACGATGAAAGTTGATGTACAAGCCGGTGCAGATGGTAACGATCACCGCAAGGACAACCGGATAACCCCAGGTCTGCTTCAATTCCGGCATGTGCTCGAAGTTCATCCCATAGATGCCCGCGATCATGGTCGGCACCGCGGCGATGGCGACCCAGGACGAGATCTTGCGCATATCAGTGTTCTGCTGCACGCCGATCTTGGCCAGCGCGGCGCTGACCAGCTCGCTCAGCGATTCGTCGAAATCGGAGATGCGTTCGGCGACGGCGGTGTGGTGGTCGGCGACGTCGCGGAGGTAACGGCGAATCTCCTTGGGCAGCGGTAGATCCGGCTTGTGCCCGAGCAGTTGCAGCGGAATCGCGAGCGGATTGACCGCGCGCCGCAGTTCGACGACTTCACGCTTGAGCTGGTAGATCGACTCGATGGTGACCTGATTGTGCGGGGTGAAGACCTCTTCTTCCATCTCATCGATATCGTTCTCGACCGATTGGGCCACCTCGATGTAGGAATCCACCACATGGTCGGCGACTGCGTGCAGCACCGCGCCTGGGCCGAGGGCGAGTTGTTCGGGACGGTCCTCCAATTCCCGTCGGACACCCGCGAGTCCGGTGTGCTCGCCGTGTCGCACGGTCACCGCGAAATCGGGGCCGGTGAAGACCATGATGTCGCCGGTCTCGACGATCTCACTGATGGCGTGCAGGTCGTGCTCGACGTAGCTGACGGTGCGCAGCACCAGGAACAGGGTGTCGTCGTAGCGGTCCAGTTTGGGCCGCTGATGGGACTTCACGGCGTCTTCGACGGCGAGCGGGTGCAGGCCGAAAGCCTTTGCGATGTTGGTCATTTGGAACTCGTCGGGCTGGTGCAGGCCGACCCACACGTAACCGGTTCCGCGCGCGTGGATCTCGGCGAGGGCGGTCTCGTGGGTGAACCGGCCCGGTAGCCGTTTGCCTTCGACGTAGACCGCGCAGTCGATGACGGCCCGCGCGGTGGGGACGGGAATGTGGGGCAGCGGGGTCGCCGCCCGGGCCTGGCCGCGGAACGACGGCAGCGGCGGTATAGAAGGCACGGCATGATGCTACGTCGCGTGCGCGTGCGGTCGGTGGTCACGGCACTGTAAGACTGGAAGCGTGCGCATCGACCTGCATACCCATTCGACCGCGTCCGACGGCACCGACACCCCGGCCGAACTTGTTCGGAACGCGGCCGCCGCCGGCCTGGATGTCGTCGCGATCACCGATCACGACACCACTGCGGGGTGGTCCGAGGCGGTGGACGCGCTGCCGAAGGGGCTGACGCTGGTGCGCGGGATCGAGATGTCGTGCGTCGGCCTCGGTGAGGACGGCTGGCCGGTTCCGGTGCATCTGCTTGCGTATCTGTTCGACCCGACCGATCGCTGTTTCGCCGGCGAGCGGGAGCGGTTGCGCGCCGAACGCGTCGACCGACTGCGTGCGATGGCCGAGCGGATGCGGGCCGACGGGCTGCCGATCGATCCCGACGCGGTGCTGGCTTCGGCCGGGCCATCGGCCGGGCGTCCGCATCTGGCGCGGGCGCTGGTCGAGGCGGGTGTGGTGCCGAGCGTGGACGCGGCTTTCACCGAACTGCTTGCGCCGCACGGACCGTATTACGCCGAGAAGGCCGACACGCCGCTGCGCCGGGCTGTCGAAATGATCGCCACCGCGGGCGGGGTGAGCGTGCTCGCGCATACGAGGGCGCGCAAGCGCGGCCGGCTATTGGCGCTGGCGGATATTCGGGACCTTGCCACGGTCGGGCTCGGCGGGCTGGAGATCGACCACCCGGACCATTCGGCGACCGACCGCGCGGTGCTGGGAGAGCTGGCGGCGGAGCTGGGTCTGCTCACCACCGGCTCGTCGGATTATCACGGTGCCAACAAAACCATTCGGCTCGGTGAATTCACCACCGATCCGGCGCAATTCGAGAAACTCGCGGGCAAAGCCACGGGGGTGCCGGTGATCGCCTCGTGAGAGTGGTGCGCGGCATGAGCGGAGTTGTCGCCGCCGGGACGTTCGTGCTCACACTCGTTGTCGTCGGCACCGCGATCGTCGCTGCCCAGCGCAAGTTTCCCGGCCCGGGCGGCGTGTCGGTGACTTGGCATCTGGCCGCGTCCGCGATCGCCGTGGTGGCGCAGATTTTTTCAGATAGACATCGGGGTTTTGTCGCTTTTTCCGGATCGGTGGTTGTTTTCTTGGTGGCAGGTTTATTGCTGTGGACCCAGTGGTGGAGCTGAAATTCCCATAATGGTTGCGGCCGGGTGAATTGTGGTCGAATATTTCTCTTTGTGAGCGAAATCGAGACGGAGGTACTGGTTCTGGGCGGCGGCCCCGCCGGGGCCTGGGCCGCCGTCTCCGCCGCCGCCACGGGTGCCCAGGTGGTACTGGTCGACAAGGGCCGCTGCGGTACCAGCGGACCCACCGCGTTCGGGACGACATCGCTGTGGAATATCCCGCCCGGCTCGGCCAGGGACGAGGCGGTGGGGCGCGCGTACGCGCACGGCGGCGGTCTCGGCGACCCGGACTGGATGCTGCGGGTGCTGGAGGAAACGCACCTGCGGGTCGAACAGTTGGCGCGGTGGGGCTATCGATTCCCCGGTGAGCGGGGAACGCCGTCGGGGGAGGGGTGCACCGCGCTGCGGGTGTGCCTGGACGGCGCGAGCTATCTGCGCCGGATGCGCCGCAGCCTGCTCGACGCGGGGGTGCGCATTCTCGATTACCATCCCGCGCTGCAACTGCTCGTCGATCGCGACGGTGTGGTGGCCGGGGCGGCCGGGGTGCAGCAGCACAACAGGTTTGGCGGTTGGTCGGTGCGGGCCGGTGCGGTGGTGGTTGCGACCGGCGGCTGCGCGTTCCTGTCCGGCGGCGCCGGCACCGATGTGGACACCGGCGACGGACTGCTGCTCGCCGCCGAGGCCGGTGCACAACTGTCGGGCATGGAATTCTCCAGCGCCTACGGTCTGGAGCCGGTGCTGAATTCGACGTTCACCCCGGGCCTTGCCCTGCATTTCGCCACCCTCTACGACGAATCCGGCGCCGCCATCACCGGCCACCGCTCCGCGGCCTTCGAGGCGATCGCCGACGGCCGCCGCGTATATGCCGCACTCGACGACGTGCCCTATGCGGTGCGCTGCTGGTTGTCCAGGCAGGGCGTGGTGGACCGGACCAGGCGGGTCCCGTTGCGTGCGGTGCTGGAGGGCACCGTGCGGGGCACCGGTGGATTGCGCATCGCCGGAACGGACTGCGCGACCACGGTGGCCGGACTCTACGGCGCGGGCGATGTGACCACGCGGGAACCGATCACCGGAGCCGTAAGCGGATTCGGCGGGCAGGGCGGCGCGTGGGCTATCGCCTCGGGCGTGTGGGCCGGGTCGGGCGCCGCTGGATTCGCGCGAGCCAGGGGCAAGCTCGGCCCGGCCCGCGAAGTGCCCGGGGCGGGACTGAATGCGGTGGCGCGCATCGACCCGCGCGCGGTGGTCGGGCTGGTGCAGGAACACACGCTGCCGCTGCGGCGCAGCTACTGGCGCAGTGCCGGGAGCCTGCACGACAGCATCGCCGAACTCGACGGCATGTGGCCGGGCGCCGAATTCGATCTCGGCGGAACCGGCGCGGACCGACTGCGGGCCAGGCAGGCGGCGTCACTGCTAGCGGTCGCACGGTGGACCAAATACAGCGCGCTCGCGCGGACCGAGAGCCGGGGCATGCACCGGCGCACCGACCACCCGGAGGCTGCGGCCGATTGGCGGGTGCGGCTGACGTCCGGGGGGCTCGACACGGTATGGGTGCGGGCGGACGTGCGAGGGTCGGTGGCCCCCGACCTCACCGCGGGCCATCCGCTGCCGTTGTGAGCAGTTGCGAGGTGCGAGTTTCCGCTTACCTTCGGGTAATTCCGGCGGCCTACCCTCGGAGAATGGCGCAGAACCCGGATCCGACACGCCGGTTTGGTGAGTCGTCGACCCGGCTGGCAGAATGTTGCGGATTCCCATCCTTCGCCACCGTCGGGTTCGGGAATCACGGGGATCTCCGCGTCGCGACGCACCGTCGCGACCCGAGGATCTCTCCGTATGTTCCGTCCGGACCTACCCGTCCGGGTCCCGCTCTGCGGATCAGTGCCGCGCCACGTGATCGAGTCCTCAGCATTGCTTGCCCGATAGCAAGCCGCCTCGAAACGGACCGGTCAGCGCACTTGATGAGCGGTAAGAGTCACCTATTACCTATGTACCCGGCGGTAGCCGTTTCCCGGTTGTGCCCGACCCGAGCAGGAGTGAAATCGTGTCACCTGTGACTGACGCACCGAATGTTACTGCCAGCCTTCCCGAGATCACTCACGAAGAGATTTTCGCGGGTCACCTCGGCGGTAAGCTCTCGGTCGAACTCGCCGCGCCGCTGCAGACTCAGCGCGACCTTTCGATCGCCTACACTCCCGGCGTGGCTCAGGTCAGCCGCGCGATTGCCACCGACGAGGCGCTGTGTAAGCGCTATACCTGGACCGATCGGCTAGTCGTCGTGGTCAGCGACGGCACCGCCGTGCTCGGCCTCGGCGACATCGGCCCGCGCGCCGCGCTGCCGGTGATGGAGGGCAAGGCGGCGCTGTTCAAGAAGTTCGCCGGCCTGAACTCGATCCCGATCGTGCTGGACACCAAGGATTCCGACGAGATCGTCGAGACGATCATCCGGCTGCGCCCGAGCTTCGGCGCGGTGAACCTGGAAGACATCTCGGCCCCGCGCTGCTTCGAAATCGAGAAGCGGCTGATCGAGGCGCTCGACTGCCCGGTCATGCACGACGACCAGCACGGCACCGCCATCGTGGTGCTCGCCGCCCTCAACGGCGCCGCCAGGGTGCAGGGCCGCGGCACCGCCGGGCTGAAGGTCGTGGTGTCGGGAGCCGGCGCCGCCGGTGTCGCGTGCACCAACATCCTGCTGGCAGCGGGCGTCCAGGACGTGACCGTGCTCGACTCCAAGGGCATTGTCGGCCGCGACCGCAGCGACCTCAATGACGTGAAGGCCGAACTGACGCTGCGCACCAACCCGCGCGGGCTGACCGGTGGCGCCGCCGAGGCGCTGGCCGGCGCCGACGTGTTCCTCGGCCTGTCCGCCGGACTCATCGCCGAGGAGGTCATCGCCTCGATGGCCCCGGAGTCGATCGTGTTCGCGATGTCCAACCCCGACCCGGAGATTCACCCCGAGGTGGCCCGCAAGTACGCCGCCATCGTGGCCACCGGCCGTAGCGACTTCCCGAACCAGATCAACAACGTGCTTGCCTTCCCTGGCGTCTTCAAGGGCGCCCTGGATGCCGGTGCGCGCCGCATCACCGAGGGCATGAAGATCGCCGCCGCCGCCGCCATCCTGAGCGTGGTCGCCGACGAACTGGGCCCGGAGAAGATCGTCCCCAGCCCGCTGGACCCGCGCGTCGCCCCGGCCGTCGCCGCGGCCGTCGCGGCCGCCGCCCGCGCCGAGGGCGTTGCCTGATTCCGGCGTAGTCGGTACTGACACGAAGGCGCCCCGCTCATTTCGAGCGGGGCGCCTTCGTGTTTCTTTGCTGCTTTCGTGTTCGCTCAGTCTGCGGTACGCACGATGGAGGCCGGTGTCAGCGCTACCTGGCTCGAGCGGCGCAGGCGGCCGGTGCCCGGGGCGCTGGCCCAGACAGTGAAGGCGAGCAGGCCGTCGAGGAACATGGCGAGCAGGGCTACCAGGAGCGCGCCGACGAGCACGCGGTCGTAGCGGTAGAGGCCGATGCCGTCGAAGATGTAGCGGCCGAGGCCGCCGAGATTGACGTAGGCAGCGATGGTCGCGGTGGCGACCACCTGGAGGGTGGCGCCGCGCAGGCCGGCGAGCAGGATCGGCAGGGCGTTGGGGACTTCCACGCGGAACAGGATCTGGGTTTCGGTCATGCCCATGGCGCGGGAGGCGTCGACGACATCCGCGGGGACATTGGCGATTCCGGCGTAGGCGCCCGCCAGCAGCGGCGGGATGCCGACCGTGACGAGGGCAAGCAGCGGCGGCGCCGGGCCGAGACCCATCAGCAACACCAGGAAGGTGAGCAGACCGAGGGTGGGCAGGGCGCGCATGGCGTTGGCGAAGCCGACGAGCACGGCCGCGCCGCGCTTTGTGTGGCCGATGATCAGTCCGAGCGGCACCGCGACGACGGCCGATGCGACGACCGCGAGGAAGCTGTACCAAAGGTGTTCGGCGATGCGGTATTCGATGCCGGTGGGCCCGCTCCAGTTCGCGCCGTCGGTGAGGTAGTGCCAGGCGTCCAGGAAAAGGTTCATGCCGCTGCCCCTTTCGCTTTCGCGGCCCTGGCATCGGCCCGCGCCCACGGCGTCGACCAGCGGCCGATCGCGTACACCAGCCGGTCGAAAATCAAGGCGAGCGCCAGCGTCACGATGATGCCCGCGATGATCTCGTCAGGGTAGTCACGCTGATAGCCCTGGGTGAACAGCTTGCCGAGCCCGCCGACACCGATCAGCGCGCCGACCGAGACCATGGCGATATTGGTGACCACCACCACCCGCAGGCTGGACACGAACACCGGTACGGCAAGCGGCATATCGACGGTCAGCGTGCGCCGCAGTGGACTGAACCCGACCGCGTCGGCGGCATCGACCACATCGGCGGACACCGAATCCAGCGCCGTGGGCACCGCGATCACCAGCAGCGCGGTGGAATACACGGTGAGCGCGATGATCACATTCAGCGGGTCGATGGTCGAAATTCCCACCAGCGGCGGGATGATCACGAACAGCGCAAGCGACGGCACCGTGTAGGCCAGGCTGGATACCGTCACGGTGACCCGCCGCAGCCACGACACCCGACGGACCAACGCCCCCACCGGAATCGCGATCACGAACCCGAGCGCCAGCGGCACCAACGCGAGGTACAGGTGGGTCTTGGTGAACCCCATGATCTCCGAAAAATTATCGATCAAATACCTCATGCGGCCCACCACCCCGCGCGTGGTCCGCTCATTGCGCGGCATCCTGTTCGAAGAAGTGGCGGTTGCGTTCGGCGTCTTCGGATGCGCGTTGCCCGGCCAGTTGCGCGAGGATCTCGGTGGCCAACACGCCACCGCGCACGGCGCCCGAATCATCCACGGCCACACCGATTCCGGAGGGCGAAGAAATCGCGGCGTCCAGCGCCTGGCGCAGGTCGCCGGCGGGCGTGAACAGCGACCCGCCGGCGGCCATACTATCGTGCAGCGGCCGTCGCGCCCGCACCCTTTCGACACCGGTCACATCGACCCAACCGGTGGGGCGACCGTCCGCGTCGACCACCAGCACCCAATCGCCGCGCTCCAGGCGCAGCTTTGCCACCTGGTCGGCGGTCGCGGTCCGGATCTCATGCAACGGAACGCCATTCGCGGTCCGGAAGGACAGTCCGCGATAGCCGCGGTCGCGGCCGACGAAATCGGCGACGAAATCGGTGGCGGGCTGGGACAGCACGCGTTGCGGCGGATCGTACTGTTGGAGCACGCCGCCGCGCCCGAACACCGCGACCCGGTCGCCGAGGGTGATCGCCTCGTCGATGTCATGGGTGACGAACACGATGGTCTTGTGCAATTCGGCTTGCAGCCTTTGCATTTCGACCTGGAGCTCGGCGCGCACCACCGGATCGACCGCGCTGAACGGCTCGTCCATCAGCAGTACCGGCGGGTCGGCCGCCAGTGCCCGTGCCACGCCGACGCGCTGCTGCTGCCCGCCGGAAAGCTGCGCCGGATAACGCCCGGCCTGCGAACGGTCCAGGCCGACCCGGTCCAGCACCTCCAGCGCCGCCGCTCGGGCCGCCCGTCGCGAATCACCGCGCAGCACCGGCACCGTCGCGACATTGTCGACGACGGTGCGGTGCGGAAGCAGCCCGCCGCTTTGGATCACATATCCGATGCCGAGCCGCAGCTTGACCGGATCAACCGCCGAAATATCCTGCCCGGCAATGGTGATCGTGCCGGTACTCGGGCGGATCATTCGGTTGATCATCCGCATCGAGGTGGTCTTGCCGCAGCCGGACGGGCCGACGAACACGGTGAAGGATCCCGATTCGACGCGCAGGTCGAGTTCGGTGACGGCTTGGGTGCCATCCGGATACGTCTTGCTGATACCGCTGAATTCGATATCGGACACGCTTGGGGCTCCTAACCGATCTGCGTGTTCAGCCCCTGGGCGGCAACCCATGCCACGGCAGCGGCCTTGGGTTCGGTCTTACTGCTGCCGGAGACCGCATCGTTGAGCTTGATCAGCTCGTCGGTGGTCAGTTTCGCGGAGACGGCGTTCAGCGCGTTGAGCGCCTTGTCGGTCTTCTTGGCGGCATTGAACAGCGGGACCACGTTCTGCGCCGGGAAGTTGTGCTTCGGATCTTCCAGCACGACAAGGTTGTTCTGCGCGATCGCGGGCGAGGTGGTGAAAATATTGGCTGCGGTCACCTGGCCGTCGATCAGTGCGCGCACCGTGGCGGGCCCGCCGCCATCGGCGATCGGCACGAAGTTGTTCGCGGCGATGTCGAGGTTGTAGTTCTTCTTCAGCCCGGGCAAACCGCCTGCTCGCTCCTGGAATTCGGCAGGCGCGCCGAACTTCACCTCGGCCGAATGGGCGGCGAGATCGCCGATGGAGTGCAGATTCCAGCGATCTGCGGTGTCCTTGGTGACTACCACCGCGTCGGAGTCCTGGCCGGGCGCCGGGGTGCCGATGGCGAGGTCGGAGCCGAGCGCCTTGGTCAGCGCGCTGTCGATGTCGGCCGAGCTGGTGGCGGTCGCGTTCTTGTCCAGGTACTGCAGCAGGTTGCCGTTGTACTCCGAAATCACCGAGATCGCGCACTGACGCAGTGCCGGGATGTAGGCCTCGCGGCTGCCGATATTGAGCCGGGTGTCGACCTTGAATCCGTTGACGCGCAAGACTTCCGCGTAGATGTTGGCGACGGTCTCGGATTCCGGGAAGTTCGCCGAGCCGACGGTCAGCCCATCGCCCCCGCAGCTGCCCTTTGCCGCGAGTGGATCGGAGTTGCCGCATGCGGACAGGATCATGGCTGCGGCCAGCGCCGAGGCGGCGACGAGGAACCGGGCCGCGCGCAGCGTCAGCCGCAGCGCGGACCGCCCCGGCCGCGCGGCATCGGGGGAGATCGTGGTTTTCACTGGAATCCTTCCGGCAAGGGCAAGGGCGGGGGCCGCGCCTGAACGGCCACCGGTACATTCTGGTTGTTCATACTGCCCGTTGCATGGTGTTCCTGTTGGCTACGGAGGGTTGGTGTCACCGGATGGTATTGGCCGCGTCGAGGCGGGTAGTGGCTCGGGCATTGGTCGTCGCGGCCGTTGCGCTGGTCGTATCCTGCGGGAACGCTGATCAGGCCCCGACTATCGCGGTGGGAGCGGGTAATTCGGTGGAATCAAATCTGCTTGCGCAAATCTATTCGGGAGCACTGGCGCGCACCGGCGCGCACACCTCCGTCACCGCGAATCTCGGCCAGCGCGCCGACTATCTGGCCGCGCTGGACGCGGGCACCGTGGCGGTGGTCGGTGAATACAACGGCGAACTGCTCGCCTTCCTGGACGCCACCTCGCGGGCGCACAAGCCCGACGGGGTGACCGATGGGTCGAACCGATCGACGCCGCAGGAACTGTCGGTGACCGAGGCGCTGAACCGGTCGCTGCCGGAGGGGCTGGCAGTCTCCGATCCGGCCGACGGTACGGACCTGCGATCTCGCGTGCTGCTGTCCGCGGCGGTAGCGGCCCGTGACCAGGTGCGGTCGATCCGCGGCCTCGCCGTGCGCTGCGGTGAACTCGAGGCCGGGGTGGCTCCGGTGCCCGGCGTGCTGTCCGCGCCCACCAATCCGGTGCAGGTATCCGGCTGCGGCTTCGCCGGGACCAAGCCCTTTCCCGATGCCACCGCCTTGCGAAAGGCATTGCTGGACGGCGAGATCCAGGTCGGAATTCTGACCGGGCCGCCCGCCCTTGCGCCCGGCGCGACCGACGGGCTGACCATCCTGTCCGACGACGACTACGCGGTGCGAGCCGAGAATGTGCTCGCGGTGTTCCGCAAGAACATGCTCGACGAGCGCCAGACCCGCAAGCTCAACTACGTCGCGGGCGAACTCACGACCGATGACCTCGTCGACATGATCCGCCGAGTGCGCGACGGCGCGGTGCCGGCGGACGTGGCCCGCGCCTGGTTGGACGAGCACGCTTTGTAGGCGCCGCGTTCGGCGGCCGCCACCGTCGGCTCGGGTGTTGCTCGATCGTCGCGACGCGGCAGCCGTCCAGCGGTTTCTATGCGCCCGATCACACTTTCGCTCGGTCGCAGCATCTTGCGGTCCCATTGTTCCGCGCCGTATATTCCACATGGAATATTTAGTTAGAGAGCATGTCGGTAGCCCCGACTAGCGTGCGTGGTCTCGGGAGTTGCAGGAGGTGACCCGTATGCGGCAGCAGGCGCGCTCCGCGGTGACGCCATTGGCGATCGCCGTGCTCGCATTGCTCGAAGAGCGGCCCATGCATCCCTACGAGATGTATCAATTGCTGATCGCCCGCCGTGAAGACTTGCTGGTAAAGGTGCGGCCGGGTTCGCTTTACCACACGGTGGCGCGACTGGCCGATCAGGAACTGGTGCGGGCCGAAGGGGTCGCCCGCGAAGGGAATCGGCCCGAGCGCACCACCTACCGGATCACCGAGGACGGCCGCACCGCACTGCGCACCAGGATCACGGAGATCCTGCGGTATCCCGCACCGGAATATCCGATATTTCCCGTCGCGCTCGCCGAGGCGCACAATCTACCCAAACCGGATGTGCTCGCGCTGTTGCGGGAGCGCCTCGAGCAGCTGGAACGCGATCTCGCCGATGTGGAGATAATGGTCACGTGGGTGGGGATGAAGGGTGTCCCGCGCCGCTATTGGATTGTGCTCCCGCACCGGCGCGCCACCATCGCCGCGGAGATCGAATGGGTCGGGAACCTGCGCGCCGAGCTCGAGAGCGGCGAGCTGGAGTGGGAGGAATTCGATCAGACCACCGGTGTCCGGATCGCCGATCACCACACCTGGCCCGACGCCGCACATTCCGCGCCGCCCCCGGCGCCCCGACACGGGGCGCGGACGATGCCGTTGTCCCCCTGATCGAACTGTCCATTCGCTGAACGTTGTCATCCGGAGCATTCCAGATAGGAACGAAATCCATGTCCACCCAACGCAACCCGTGGCTGGCGCTCTTCGCGCTTGTCGTCGGCTTCTTCATGATCCTGCTGGACATGACGATCGTCGCGGTCGCCAATCCGGCGATCATGAGAGATCTGGGCGCCGACATCTCCCAGGTGATCTGGGTGACCAGCGCCTACCTGCTCACCTACGCGGTGCCACTGCTGATGACCGGTCGGCTCGGTGACCGCTACGGACCCAAGAACATGTACCTCATCGGCCTGGCCGTATTCACCGCCGCGTCGCTGTGGTGTGGCCTGTCCGGAACCATCACCATGCTCATCGGCGCGCGTGCCGTGCAGGGCCTCGGCGCCGCGCTGATGACCCCGCAGACGATGGCCGTGATCACCAGGACCTTCCCGCCGGACAAGCGCGGCGCGGCCATGGGTCTGTGGGGCGGCGTGGCCGGTCTCGCCACTCTGGTCGGCCCGATCCTCGGCGGCGTGCTGGTCGATGGGCTCGGCTGGGAGTGGATCTTCATCGTCAACGTCCCGGTAGGCATCGTCGCCTTCGCACTGGCGGCATGGCTGGTTCCCGCGCTGCCGACGCACGAGCACAAGTTCGACATCCCCGGCGTGCTGCTCAGCGGTATCGGCCTATTCCTGCTGGTGTTCGGCATCCAGGAGGGCAACACCTACGACTGGTCGCTGCGCATCTGGCTGATGATCGGCGCGGGCGTGGTCTTCCTCGCGCTGTTCGTGGTGAACCAGGCGCGCAATACCGGCGAGCCGCTGTTGCCGTTGAGCCTGTTCCGTGACCGAAACTTCGCGCTGTCGAACGTGGCCATCGCCACGATGGGCGCTGCGGTCACCTCCATGATGGTGCCGTCGTACTTCTACCTGCAGGCCGTGCGCGAGCTGTCACCGACCAAGTCCGCCTTGGTCTTTGCGCCGATGGCGATCGTCACCGGTATCTTCGCGCCGGTCATCGGCAAGTACTCCGACAAGTTCCATCCGCGGATTGTGCCGACCATCGGTTTCATGGGGTTCGCGGCATCGGTCTTCTGGTTCGCGGCGGTGATGAAGCCGGATTCCTCGATCGTGTGGTTCCTGCTGTCGGCGGCGCTGGCCGGTATCGCCAACGCCTGCATCTGGGCGCCGCTGGCCTCGACCGCCACCCACAACCTGCCCGTGCAGTTGGCCGGTGCCGGAGCTGGCGTCTACAACACCACCCGCCAGGTGGGGTCGGTGCTCGGCAGCGCGGCCATCAGTGCACTGGTCGCCGCCCGCATGACCGCCAACGGTCTGTCCGGCGGCAAGGTCTCCGAGGGTGGTGGCGGCCCCGTCCCCGCGTTCGTCAAGGACGCCTTCAGCACCGCCCTCAGCCAGGCCATCCTGCTCCCCGCGGGCATCCTGCTCATCGGCGTCATCGCCGCGGCCCTCTTCATCCGCCACGGACAGTCCGCGACCGCGGGCCGGAAGGAGGCACCGACCGAGGCCGACACCGTCGCTGCGTGAGTTACGTGTGCCCCGTGAGCAATTCGCTCGCAGGGCACCACTCGTCAGCGGATGAGGTCTGCGAGCTGGTTCCAGTCGATCTCGACGCGGATCGGGACGTCGATCTCTGTCGTGGTATCGGTCGGTTGGAGTTTGCAATGCGAACGATATTGGCCGAGGACATGATCCAATACGTGGATCTCAATTGTGGCGACACGATTGTCGGCTACCCAGACCAGCCAGTACCACGGAATACCGGCAAGCGCGTATTCCGCCTTCTTTTCGGCCGTATCGACGATTTCGGTCCCGGGGGACACCACCTCAACGGCGAGTTTCACCAGCGACGCAGGCAACGGCCGTAGGTCATTCGGGGCGCAGTCGATCAGAGCGACGTCAGGTCGACGGATAGTGGCCCTCGGAAATTCCCAGAGCACCACATCGAAATCCATGTCGACATCGAGGCAGCCTCCGTACCGGCTGACATGTGACACGGCGGCGGCCTCGATAAGTTCGCTGATCCGGCGAGAGGCCTTCTGATGTACCCGTTGTGGTGACTCGGCCCGAACGACCTCGCCGTTGACCACTTCGACCTGACGGCAGTAGTCCTCTGGCAGCTTTTTCCAGATCTCCACGGTGACCGGTTCTGGCTGCAAATTGTCGGAAGTCGCCCAGTCGAAGATGGCGGACACGTGCGCTCCTTGGGATTGGGTCCAGATCACGGGAACTGCGCCGATTACCTGGTCTGATCCTATCCCGGTGTCAGTTCACCTGGACCGTGACCGTGGGGTAGCCGGAAGCGCCGTCGGGGACGACGTCGCGGCGGTCGGCGGTTTGGGTTTCGCCGGTGCCGTCGGTGGCGCGGGCGCGGATGGTGTGGGTGCCGGGGGTGGCGGTCCAGTCGTAGACCCATTGGCGCCAGGTGTCGATGGATTGTTCGGTGGACAGGCGGGTGGGTTGCCAGTCGCCGTTGTCGATCTGGACCTCGACGGTTTTGATGCCGCGGTGTTGGGCCCAGGCGATGCCCGCGATCGGGTTGGTGCCCGCCGTCACGCGTGCTCGGGAGCGGGGGGTATCGATTCGCGCTTCGGTCTTGATCGGGCCGTTGGCCGACCAGCCGCGGCGGGTCCAGTAGGCGGTGGCGCGGTCGAATCGGGTGACCTCGAGTTCGGTCACCCATTTGGTGGCGGAGACGTATCCGTAGAGGCCGGGCACGACAAGCCGGGCCGGGTAGCCGTGCGCGACGGGTAGCGGTTCGCCGTTCATGCCGACCGCGAGCAGGGCGTCGCGGCCGTCGGTCAGCAGGGCCAGCGGGCTGCCCGCGGTGAAGCCGTCGATGCTGTGCGAGAGCACCATATCGGCGTCCGGGTGCGGGCCCGCCTCGGCGAGCAGTGCATCGAGGCGATAGCCGCGCCAGCGGGCATTGCCGATCAGGTCGCCGCCCACCGGATTCGAGACACAGGCCAGTGTCGCCAGGCTCTCGACCACCGGCCGATTCGCGAGATCGGCCCAGCTGATGCGGATTTCGCGATCCACCATGCCGTGGATGCGCAGCGACCAATCGTCTATGGACACCTGCGGGACGATCAGCGCGGTGTCGATCCGATAGAAATCGGCGTTCGAGGTGAGATACGGCGTCAGCCCCGGCACTCGGAGATCCGCGTCCGGCAGCAGCGGTGTCTGTGGTGCGGTCGGCCCCGGTATTTGTACGGCCGCACGCTCACCGGAAACATCCCGTCGGTGCGCACCCAACAGCCGTCCACCGACTCCGGCGAGCACGGCCAACCCTCCGGCGACGGCCAGGCCGCGCAGTACCTGCCGCCGTTCTGGTGTTGCCAACCCCCGCTGCTGTGTGGTGTCGGCTTGCCGTGGTACCGGGTCGTCGGCCCGATTCGTAGCGGCTACCTGCTGCGGTGTGGTGCCTGCCGGAATGGACGTATCGACCGGGGTGGCGCCGCTCGGTGCCTGGGGCGTGGGTTGTGTTGCTGCACTGGTGGATTCGCTGGCCGCTGCGGGTGCTGCGACATCGTCCTGTCGGTCGCCGGCGTGGTCGATGGTGGTTGCGTCGGCCGCGCCTGCGGTCGGATCTGCTGTGAATTGTTTTACGGTATCGATGCTTCGGGCGGTCGAGCCGCGGGTGGGTGCTGTTGGCGGATTGCCTGCCGGTGGTGTGATGGCTGCCGGTCCGGACGCGGGTGTTGCGGTCGTTTCGACGGCCGCATCGATACGGCGGGTCAGGGTGCGCAGGGCGTAAATGCCTGCGGCGACGCCGATTACGGTGGGGAGGGCGCCGACGATGCTGTCGCTGCGGTTGGCGGCAGTGACGGCCGCGATGACGCCGAAGAGTGCCAGCAGGATGGAACCGGCCGCCCGAGTGGTACGTTCGATCGCGCCCGCCACTCCGGCGGCCAGGACGGCGACCACCGCGATACACACGAACAGCACGGTTTTGTCGTTGGTGCCGAAGTTGCTGATGACCCATTCACGCAGGCCGTCCGGAGTGTGGTCCACGACGGTACCGCCGAGGGCGGTGAGTGGCGCGCGGTCGGGTCCGCCGAACGCGGCGAGCAGTTCGGCGACGCCGAGCGCCAGCCCGGCCGAAACGATCCCCGCTACCACACGCAGCATTCGCAGATCGGCCATGAACTGAGCCTACTGCCGTGGTCGACCACAAAATATGACCAAACGGTGACACGACGAGGTCGATCGGTTGCGGCGCGTTGCGCAGGCCTTTCCGTACAAGCAAAGGCGCTGCCCGCGACTTCCATCGCGGGCAGCGCCTTGTGTCTCAGCTCAGCTGTAGATTTTCTCCACCTCGGAGGCGTACTGCTTCATGACCACCGCGCGCTTGAGCGACATCTTCGGGGTCAGTTCGCCGGTCTCCTGGGTCCAGTCGACGGGCAGAATGCGGATCTTCTTGATCGCCTCGGCGTGCGACACCTTCTTATTGGTGTCGGCGACGGCGGCATCGACCTCCGCGACCAGGTCCGGGTTTTCGATCAGCTTCTCGATCGGGGTGTCGGCAGGCAGACTGTGGCGCTCCTTCCAGCCGGGCAGCGCCTCCGGGTCGAGGGTGATGAGCGCGCCGACGAACGGCTGGCCGTCGCCGACCACCATCACCTGGCTGATCAGTGGATGGGCCCGCAGCGAATCCTCCATCAGCCCGGGGGAGACGTTCTTGCCGCCCGCGGTGACGATGATTTCCTTCTTGCGGCCGGTGATGGTGACGTAACCGTCGCCATCGATGGCGCCGAGGTCGCCGGTCTTGAACCAGCCGTCCGCGAACGCCTCCTCGGTGGCCTCGGGATTGCCCCAGTAGTCGTGGAACACTACGGAACCGCGCAACAGCAGCTCGCCGTCCTCGGCGATCTTCACGCCATGGCCCTCGATCGGGCGACCGACGGTGCCGACCCGGAGGTTCTCTGGGGTGTTCACGGTGATGGCCGCAGTGGTCTCGGTGAGCCCGTAGCCCTCGTAGATGGTGACGCCGATGCCACGGAAGAAGTGGCCGAGGCGTGCGCCGAGCGGTCCGCCGCCGGACACCGCCGCCTCACACTGCCCGCCGAGCGCGACGCGCAGCTTGCTGTAGACGAGCTTGTCGAACAGCGCGTGCTCGAGCTTCAGGCCGAGCCCGGGGCCACCGTTGTCGAGCGCCTCGCTCCAAGCGACGGCGGTCTCGGCGGCCGCGTCGAAGATCTTGCCCTTGCCGCCGTCGTGCGCCTTCTGCTTGGCGCCGTTGAACACCTTCTCGAACACGCGCGGCACCGCGAGGATGAAGTGCGGGCGGTAGCTGCCGAACTGCTCGACCAGGGTGGACCAGTCGGAGGTGAACGCGACGATGACCTTGGCGTCGAACGCGGCCAGCGTGACGGCCCGCGCGAAGACGTGCGCTAGCGGCAGGAACATCAGCGTCTTCTTGCCCGCGGTCACGTACTTGCCGAGCGCGATCCGGCCGGACTTCGACTCGGCGTAGAGATTCGAGTGCGAGAGCATGACGCCCTTGGGGCGACCGGTGGTGCCGGAGGTGTAGATCAGGGTGGCGGGCGAGGCCGCGTTGACCTGTGCGCGGCGCGCGTGCACGGGCTCGTCGTCCAGGTCGGCGCCGCGACTGGTCAGCTCCTCGATGGCGCTCTTGTCGATCTGCAGGGTTTCCTTCAGCTCCGTCAGCGCGCCCGCCTCGATCTCATCGATGACCGCGCGGTGCTTGTCGCTGTCGACGATCAGGAGCTTGGTCGCGGAGTCCTGCAGGATCCACTTGGCCTGCTCGGCGGCGGAGCTGTCGTAAATGGCGACGGTGCAGGCACCGGCGGCCCAGATGGCGAAGTCGAGCACGGCCCACTCATAACGGGTGGGTGCCATGATGGCGACGCGGTCCCCGAGTTCGATGCCCGAGGCGATGATTCCCTTGGCGACGCCGGTGACCGTCTTCGCGAAATCCGCGGCGGTCACATCGGCAAAGCCACCGGTCCCGTTCGGGATGTTGAACAGCACCACGCCGGGCGACTGCTCGGCGTGCCGAAAGACGTTATCGGAATTGTTCGCGTCTTCCGGGATGGTGTAGGAAGCCGGGACTTCGAACTCTCGCATCGGTGCCCTTCCACGTGGGTTTACTCGCCAGTAATCTACGACACCTCTGACCGGGGCGGTCGCTCGACCACCGAAAACCGGTTCGGTGCATAACGCTGCCCGATCGGGCCTATCCTAGGTCGCGCATCGACACGGGCTCGATGGCTTCGCGCAGGAAATCGGCCAACTCGGTCAATGCGGCGGCGGCAGGCGCGACCAGCGCCGCTTGCAGTTGCGCGACATGCCACAGTCCCTGCGTTTCGGTGAAACGCACAGGCACGCCCGCCGTCCGCAAAGCGTCCGTCAATTCGATGCACTGCGAGTGCAGCAACTCGCTCTTGTCGACCTGCACGTAGGTCGGCGGCAGCCCGTGCAACTCACCGGTCAGCGGCGCGTAGCCGGGGGCGGTCGAGTCGCCGCTGCCCAGGTAGGCGGCCGCGCAGGCGCGCGACCACAGCTTGTTGATCACCAGGTCGCGCTCGCGGTCCGGGATCTCGTTGGGGTTCCCCCACGGCGCGATCAGTCCGAGCGCGGCGGGAGTGTGCCCGTGCCGCGCGATCAGCCGCTGCGCCAGCGCCAGCGAGAGGCCGCCGCCTGCGGAGTCACCGGATATGGCGATCTGGTCCGGGCGGTAGCCCGCGCTCGACACCAGCTCCAGGAACGCCGCTTCGGCATCGTCCAGGGCCGCGGGGAATGGGTGCTCCGGCGCCAGCCGGTAGTCGAGAACGTAGACCGGGCAACCGGTGTCGTGCGCGAGCCGGGCCGCCAGCGAACGGTGCGTCGCGGGGGAACCGACCACGTACCCACCGCCGTGCAGATAGAGGACGGCGCCCTGGGTGGAGAAGTCTCCTCCGGTGATCCGCTCCGCAGGCCTGCCGCCGAGGCTCAGCGAATGCACGACGCTGCCCGCGGGCAGCAGCTGCGCCCGCGAGCTCACGTCGAGCAGTCGGCGCTGCATCGGAAACGGTACCCGCTTGTTGAGCGTGACCCGGAAAATCGGATTCAGCACTGCCCGCGCGACGGGCAGCGGAAGGTTGATGTCCTGCATGGTTGTTCCTCGAATCCGGATCAGGGCAGAAAGCGGCGCTCGAGGGTGGCCGAGATGCGTTGGTAGCCCGACGCGGTGACTCGGACGAACAGGTCTAGCAGCTTGGCCTCCCAGCCGATCAGCACGCGGCCGTGGCCCTTCCGCACGCCCTCGGTGATGGCCTGCGCCGCCATCTCCGGGGTGTGGATGGCCAGCTTCTTGTCGAACATCGAGGCGGCCGAATTGCTGTCGATGCCCGCGGCGTAGATGGCGTTGCGCGCCACCGCGGTCTTGATGCCGCCAGGGTGCACGCAAGTGACCTGCACGGGGTGGCGGGCGACCAGCATTTCCTGGCGCAGCGACTCGGTGAAGCCGCGCACCGCGAACTTGGCCGCGTTGTATGCGCTCTGTCCGGGGATCGCGATCAGGCCGAACAGACTGGACACATTGACGATGTGGCCATCGCCGGACTCGATGACCATCGGAAGGAACGCCTTGGTTCCGTTGACGACACCCCAGAAGTCGACGTCCATGATGCGCTCGATGTCCTTGAACTCCGAGCGGATCACCTCGCCGTGGTAGGCGATGCCGGCGTTGTTGTAGATCTGATGCACCGTGCCGAAGTGCGCCTTCACCGAGCCGGCGTACTGCAGCACCGCTTGGCGCTCGACCACGTTCAGCTGGTCGGATTTGACCTCGGCGCCGAGCTGTTCGCAGCGGCGCGTCGTCTCGGCCAGTCCGTCGGTGTCGATGTCGGACAGTGCCAGTTTGGCGCCGCGCTCGGCGAGATTCTCGGCCAACGCGCGGCCGATACCGGAGCCGGCTCCGGTGATCACGCACACCTTGTTCTCGAAATAAGCGTCATTGCTCACGGTGCCACAGCTTTCAGATCGGCTCGGGAGGTGGATGTGTCGTAAGCCGCAACGTCGAATCTCTTGGTCAGCCTACGGAATTCGAACGTGAAGTCAGGCCACAGTGTGGTGTTGTTACCGTGCTTGTCCAGGTACCAGCTGGAGCAGCCGCCGGTCACCCAGACGCTGCTGGACAGCTTCTCCTGCAGGTCCTTGTTGTAGGCATCCTGCACATCGCGGCGTACTTCCACAGTATGCAGCCCCATCCGGTCGATGGTGGCCAGCGCGTCGGCGATGTAGTTGATCTGCGATTCGATCATGTACACCATCGACGTGTGACCCAGGCCGACGTTCGGGCCGAGCACGAAGAACATATTGGGGAAGTTGACGATCGTGCTGCCCTTGTAGCCCTGCTGGCCGATCTCGTCGAACACCTCCGTCAGGGTGCGACCGTCGCGGCCCGTGATCGTGTTGTAGGTCGGCGAGTCGGTGACGTGGAAGCCGGTCGCGACGATCAGTGCGTCGATCTCCCGTTCGGTGCCGTCTTTGGTGACGATCGAGTTCTTGCGAATCTCGGCGATACCGTCGGTGATCACGTCGACGTTGGGCCGGGCCAGCACCGGATAATAGTCGTTGGAGATCAGCATGCGCTTGCAGCCGATCCGGAAGTTCGGGGTGACCTTGGCGCGCAGCTCCGGATCGCGGATCTCGTGCTGCAACTTGGCCTTCGCGATCAGCTCGAACGCCTGCATCAGCGCGGGAACCTTGGCGAGGCCAACCACCTGGGTCTCGCGCGCGGCGTAGATGGCGGCGCGGGACAGGCGCTGGAAGCCGGGCAGGTACTTGAAGGCGAGCCGCTCGGCCTTGGTGTAAGGGCGGTCCAGGCGCGGCAGCAGCCACGGCGCGGTGCGCTGGTAGATATCCAGGCGGCCGATCTTCGGGGCGATGGCCGGCACGATCTGGATGGCCGAGGCGCCGGTGCCGATGACGGCGACCCGCTTGCCGATGAGGTCGGCATCGTGGTTCCAGCGGGCCGAGTGGAAGATCTCGCCCTCGAACCCGTTGATGCCCTTGATGTCCGGCAGCGCGGGCTCGCACAGCGCGCCGACCGCGGAGACCACGGTGTCGGCGGTGAAGCTGCCCTGGGTGGACTCGATCTCCCAGACCGCGGTGTCGTTGTTCCAGCGGGCGCTGGTCACATCGCAGTCGAAGATGTGCTTGTCGCGCACCCCGTAGCGCTGGGACACGTCCTGGATGTACTGCTGGATCTCGCCCTGCCGGGAGAACGACCGCGACCAGTTCGGGTTGAGCGCGAACGAGTACGAGTACAGCTGCGAGGGGACGTCGCAGGCCGCGCCGGGGTAGGTGTTGTCTCGCCAGGTGCCGCCGACATCGCTGCCGCGCTCCAGCACGAGGTAATCGTCGCGATCCTGCTGGGTCAGCCGGATGGCCAGGCCGAGACCCGCGAACCCACTTCCGATGATGATCGTCTTGGCGTGGCGCCTGGGTCGGCTGCCGACAGCTTTGTCTGTGACCTTGCGACTCATATACGAGAGCGTACGATCTCATCGATCACGAGTCAACGTTATTGACCAGCGTTCAGTAGGATGACCGTGTGAGTAGCAGCGGCCGAGGAGAAACTCAGAAGCGCACCCGGCTCAGACCGGACGAACGCCGCGAGCAGCTCATCACGCTGGGGGCCGAGATGCTCGGCGAACGCGCCATCGAGGACATCTCCGTCAGCGAGATCGCGGCGCAGGCCGGAATCTCGCGCGGCCTGCTGTTCCATTACTTCCCGACCAAGCAGGACTTCCAGCTGGCCATCGTCCGCCACGCCAATGCCGAACTGCTCGAGCGCGTCGCCCCGGACCGCAATCTGGGCGTCTTCGAGATGCTGCGCGACTCGATCGAACGCTACGTCAACTACGTCAGCGAGAACCGAACTTCGTACGCGGCGCTGCTGCGCGGCCCCACCAGCGTCAGCCCCGACCTGGCCCCGCTGGTCGACCAGACCCGCGACGCCATCATCGGCATTATCCTCGCCGAGGCCCACGTGCCCGTCGACGACCCCGACCGCCCCCGCCTTATGCTCACCATACGCGGCTGGATCGCCTTCGTCGAGGAAACCACCCTCACCTGGCTGCGCAACGAACCCATCCCCCGCGAGCAACTCATCGACCTACTGGTCGAATCGCTGATCGCCATTGCATTCTCTCTCGACCCTGCCCCAGAGTTTCGTAGTTCGCGGGCACACGGATTGGGTCGTAAGCTCCTGACCTGCGTGGATAATCGTTGATCGGGTGCGAAATGCTCGAAATCGCGGGCACACGACTTTGGGGTGATACTGGCCCGTAACCAGTTGCTTGTGGTGATTGATTTGCGGAAGAGGCAGCGTCGTAGGGATTGCGGCGGTACGGGCATTCCAAGGACCACCGCAAGGATCTGCCGCAGATGGTGATCGGGTTGGCCGTCACGAGGGAAGGCATCTCGGTGCAGTGCTGGGTCTGGCCCGGCAACACCGCCCATGTCCCGAAAGCCCGCGCCGTCGACACCATGCCGGCAAAATCCAAGGACTCCAAGACAACCGAGTCGCCGCACTACCCCCCAGAACGAATGATCTGTTCGATATTGCGCTCAGTCAGCGCGCTGATCGTCAAGGACGGGTTCACTGTTCCGGTGCTTCCGGGCACAGCCGCTCCATCCATCACGTACAGGCCTCGATACCCACACACCCGACCGTAGGGGTCTGTCGCGCGTCCGATCACTGCGCCGCCCAACGGATGGGAGGTGAATGAGGCGTCCGCATCCAAGGCTGGTCGGGAGATGGGCTGGCAGTTGCAGGCCGCGTTGTTGTTGACTTCCCGCGCTCGCGCGAGATAGCCGGCAGCGCCGTCGTGTGGCCACTGCAGGTCCACGCGCCCGTCGGTCGGGTTGCAGACGAACCGGCCGCGGGTGTCGTCGAGCACGATGCCCAGCGATGCGAGAATGGTGATGTCGAAGGGCGTCGTGCCGGGGATGAACCAGTTCTCCAGCGACACGGGTGCGCCTGCCTCGTCCAGAATCCGGCTTGCGGACGGTGTGCCCTGTATGCCTATCTCGAGTGTGCTGAGCGGCCGTGCCAAGGCGACGTCGCCGTTGCTGCCCCAGCCTTCGCCGATGTGCTCGTTCAGGTTCGGCAGCGCGCCGGTTGCCCGCGCGCGCACCAACAGCTCGGAGGTGCCGATGGAGCCCGCAGCCAGGAACAGCGTGTCGCAGGTCAGCGTCCGGGTGCGGAGCACCTCGCCGGTCGGGGCGAGTTTGGTCACGGCGACGGTATAGCGGCCCGACTCTCCCGGTTCCTTGGCGATGGCGTCCACGCGATGGCCGGGGTAGATCCGGGCACGGCCGGTCGCCTCGGCGTAGCGCAGGTAGTTCTGGTTCAGATCGAACTTCGCGCCGTTGGAATTGCCGAGGTTCGTACAGCCGACCGTCGCCGACAGCCTCGATCGCCCGGCCAACTCGTCGCGGATGATGTTCCAATTCCACGTGCCATCGATGCGCTGCGGCGTATAGCCGGCCGCGCGGACCTGCTCGTCCCAGGCCCGCGAGTGCGCGAACGCGCAAGAGTTGTAGATGTCGTCCGGCATCAGGGTCGGCCGCAACGTCTTCCGGACCTTGGGGTAGTAGACGTCATGCATCTCGCGATAGTCGACCACACCGCGGAACACATGGTCGAAGAACCGCTGCTCCGGCTCGATCATCACCCCGGTGAACACCACCGAGCCACCGCCCACACACGCACCGCGCCACACGTCGATGCCCGGGTAACTGGAAACATCGAGGACCCCGCCGAACGGATCGATCCGCAGTGGGATCCTGTTCACGCCGGTAAAGGTGGTGCGATGCCAGAAGCCGCGGCCATCGGGAATCGTGTCGGTGGTGAAGATGTCGCGCCACGGATCACTCGGCCAGCGTGACCCGCGCTCGAGCACCGCAACGTGGGTCCCGGACTGCGACAGGCGCAGCGCGGTGATCGACGCCCCGAACCCCGATCCGATAACGATCGCAGGCACATGATCGGCCGGATCCGGCAGTGGCGCGAAGATCTCCGGCACCAGCCTGCGGTACATCGACGTTTTCGGGCTCGGGCTGTAGTCGTCGGCCCATGCCGCAGACGTGGCAGGGCTTCCACCCGCAAGACCCAGCATCGTCGCGGCTAAGCCGGCGCCCTTAACGAAACCACGCCTGTCCATGGTGCCCCTCACCTGATCTGAACGTCGCTCCATCACCTCCAGCGGCCACTAGGCCCAGGTACCAACATCCGGCCCTCTTCCATAGCGACTGTCTACCATAGGGAAGAGGTCGGGAGTGAGGGTGACAATGTTGACTCGCGCGTGGATCCGGTGGCTGCTCACTCATGGCCAGCTACGGTCTTATCTCCAATGGTCGTCGCGTCGGGGCGATCCTCTCGGGCAGCTCGCCGTCGGTCCGGATCGCTTGCTCGGCTCGTCGCCCTACATCGAGGAGATCCGGCGGCGGGGCCGGATGCCCCGGATGTCGGGGGTGCACGTGACCGCAGACCACGAATTGTGCCGACTCATCCTGCGAGACCGTCGCTTCGGCGTGGTCACACCCAACCATCCAGCCATGCCGAAGCCGATCCGCTGGGCGCTGGCCAAGACGGATCTGGGACTTCCCAACCTCGGGGAACCGCCCTCGATGCTGGTGACCGATCCGCCGGATCACACCAGATACCGACGCCTGGTCGGGCAGGCATTCAGCCCGAAGGCGATCGCCACACTGGAGCAGCGAATCGTCGAAGTGACCGACGACCTACTCGAACGCCTGAAATCGAAGCCGCGACCGGATCTGATCGACGACTTCTGCGCGCAGCTGCCCGTCGCGATCATCGCCGAGATCCTCGGGCTGCCGACCGACATGCATTCGACCCTGCTGAAGTGGGGAGACACCGGTGCGCCGCTGCTGGACCGAGGCCTGACTTGGACCACATACCGCCACGCCATCGAAGACCTGGCCGAGGTCAAGCGGTACTTCGACCAGCACCTCGACGGGCTCACCGCCGAACCGAACGACGACGTGCTCAGCATGCTGGTGACCGGTGGCGAGCTCACCCGCCGCGAACAGATGGCCAACGCAGCCCTGCTGCTGGACGCCGGATTCTTGACGACGGTGAACATGCTCGGCAACGGAATCGCCCTACTGACAAGCCATCGCGACCAGCTGGAACTGCTGACCGCGCAGCCGGAGCTGTGGCCGGGCGCCGTCGAGGAAATCCTGCGCTACGACGGTCCAGTACGGATGACAGGCCGGATCGCGAGCTGTCACGTCGACATCGCCGATGAGCAGGTCAAATCCGGTTCCCTGGTGCTGCTGTCGTTGGCAGGCGCCAACTACGACCCCGCCGTCTTCCCCGATCCCCAACAATTCGATGTGACCAGGGCCAACGCCGCTGATCATCTCTCGTTCAGCAGCGGGATACACGCCTGCCTGGGAGCCAGACTCGCCCAAATGGAAGGCACCATCGCGCTACGAGCCCTCTTCGAACGGTACCCGGACCTACACCTGGACGGCCCGCCGATCCCACATCCCCTGCAAAACCTGCACGCCTACCGCTCCATGCCCGCCAAACTATCTGCCGACTAATCCATGATTGATTCCAAGGTGTGAGGGTGCGCGGCTTCGCCGCCTGTGGAATTCGAAATGGACTGCGCCAGATCGGCGGCCGCGTACCGCGGCCAACTGGCATCGCATCACCTGCGAGTGGATGGACGGCGACCCGTACCGCACCGAACTCGGTGCGCTGGAACACCACTGGCTCGCGCACCGGTAATGCGGTCCGCGCCGGCCGGTGAGCCGTCACCATGATGAGGAATCCGGAGGCGCGGAGCGGTTGCGAGACAAAGCCGTTGCGCGACAAAGCAATCGCAGCTGTGCGCTGCGTCAATTCAGGACCAGGGTTTCCGGGTAGGTGGCTTCCTGGCGGTCTCTCGTGTGGTGCATGGTCCAGAGGAGCTCGGCGAGATCGTCCGGATTCACCGTGGGAAACTGCGGCACCTGGGCGCCGGAGGCCTTCGCGGCTTCCTGGCGGGCGTGGAAGGGTGTGTTCTCGATAGCTGCGGCGATGTAGAGCCGGGCGACGACGACACCCTTGTCGGCAACTTCAGCCTGCAACGATTGCAGGTAGTTCCGCTGCGCGGCCAGAGCCAGTCCCGGTCCGCTCATGCCGGGCCGGCCGCCCAGGGCGGCGGCTCCCTGCGCGACGAGGATGGCTCCCTCGCCCTGCTCGATCATGTGCGGGATGAAGGCCTGCACGAGCGTGAGCAGGGTGTAGACGGCCAGCGGCATGTAGCGTCGCACCGGTTCGGGAGTCAACTGGACAGCCGGGGTAAAGCCGGCGTTCTCGCCGCCGGGGTTCGAGGCGTAGTAGAACACATCGAGGTCGCCCACCGTGTCGCGGATGCGTTCGATGAGATCGGCTGATGCGTGGGTGTCGGAAAGGTCGGCGGCGATGGGGTGGGCGGTGACACCCGTGCGGGACAGCGTGCCGGCGAGTTGTTCGAGGGGAGCCGGGCGGCGACCCACCAGGACGAGGTCGTAGCCCGCGCGGGCGTAGCGGTGAGCGATGGCCTGGCCCAGGCCGGGACCGGCGCCGAAGACTGCCATGGACTTGGACAAGAGGACTCCTCAGTCGGACGGATCAAGTAATTTGACTTTAGGGTCAACTTGACGCTGGGGTCAAGATAGTAGGATTGGGCTCGTGAATCTCGCATCTTCGCCCGGGGGCCCGGGTCCAGGCTTGCGTGCCGATGCCGCCCGTAACGTGGCCCAGATCCGGCAAGCCGCCATCGCCGCCTTCCACGGCCGCGGCCTGGACACGCCGCTCGAGGAGATCGCAGCTGCGGCCGGGGTCGCCAAAGGCACCATCTACCACCGTTTCGGCGGCCGCCTCGGTCTCATCGACGCGGTCATCGGAGACCTCGTCGGCGGGCGAATGGACGAGATTGCGAACCGCGCCAAGCAGATTGACGACCCGTGGGACAGCCTCGCGTACTACGTGTCGGAACGCCGCGTCCTCCACTACGACGAACCGGCCGCCATCGACGCCCTGATCGTGGCCTATCCGCAGTCCGAACAGCTTGCCGCACTGGCCGAGAGCGCTACCCGGACGACAACCGACCTGATCGGGCGTGCCCGCGCTGCCGGCGTCATCCGCCCGGACTTCACCACCAACGATCTCTACCACGCCGACGTCGGAAACGCGCTCGCGCTCCGGCATCTCCCGAAACCCACACCGAGCGACTACAACCGCCGTACCCGGATGTTCATCGACAGCCTCCGGGCGCCGGAACCTCTTGAACCCGGTGTGTGCTCGAGGGGCGGGCGGGCATAGGTCAGACTTGTTCGTTGTGCCACCCTCTGTTTGGCATGGCGGATGGCCGACGCCGCTGGCTTGGCGCATCTGTCGGATTCTGTGAATTGCTGCGTTGTTGTACAGCGGTTTACGCGCGTGTCATTCGGGGCTTTCGGGGCGAGGGTGCCCTAGATCAAGGTTGTGAGCCCCTCGCCCTTGCACTTTTATGTCACAACCGACGACCTGATCGAGCGGCATGGCGATCTTGCCCCGTGGCGGCCGATGATCGGGTTCGTGCCGCAGCTGAGCGACGCCGAATTGGTGACGTTGGCGGTGATGCAGGCGCTACTCGGGTTCACCTCCGAAGCCCGCTGGCTGCTATACGCCCGACGCCACCTGGCCCACCTGTTCCGGTACTTGCCCCCGTCGTTCATGGGCCGGAGGTTGCCGGGAATGTGACGAGGGCGTCCACCAGTCCCTCGACATGCGGGACTCAGGGGACCGTCGATCTCGACGGATTCACCAGATCGACAAGGCGCACAAGTTTTCCTGTTGCGCGAACGAATCCCACGTGGGCAGCTGCCTGGGTCCGCGTTCTCCAGACAGACCAACGCCGGGTCGAATCGCTCTGGGTGAGAGAACGATTCGACCCGTCGCAAGGTCAGGGAACTACGAGGTCGGTTCGAACGCCTCCGCGACGATCTCCGCCTGCTCCACCGCATGCACCTTGCTCGAGCCCGAGGACGGGGCCGACATGGCGCGGCGGGAGATGCGGCGGAGGTTCTTGAAGCGGTCAGGGAGGATGTCAGGGAGGTTCAGGCCGAAGAAGGGCCACGCGCCCTGGTTGGCCGGTTCCTCCTGGACCCAGGCGATATCCGTAGCGTTGGGGTAGCTCGCGAGGGCCTCGTTGAGGCGGAACTTGGGCAGTGGGTAGAGCTGCTCGATCCGCACGATGGCGACGTCCTCGCGGTTGCCCTTGGCCTTCGCCGCGACCAGCTCGTAGTAGAGCTTGCCGCTGGTCATCAGGACCCGCTTGACCTTGTTGCGGTCGCCGATGCCCTGCTCGTAGGTGGGCTCGTCGACCACCGAGTGGAACTTGGACTCGGTGAAGTCCTTCAGATCCGAGACCACGGCCTTGTTGCGCAGCATCGACTTCGGGGTGAAGACGATCAGCGGGCGACGGATGCCGTCCAGCGCGTGGCGGCGCAGCAGGTGGAAGTAGTTCGCCGGGGTCGACGGCACGGCGACCGTCATCGAACCCTCGGCGCACAGCTGCAGGAATCGCTCGATGCGACCGGAGGTGTGGTCCGGGCCCTGACCCTCGTGGCCGTGCGGCAGCAGCAGCACGACCTCCGATAGCTGGCCCCACTTGGCCTCACCGGAGGAGATGAACTCGTCGATGATGGACTGCGCGCCGTTGACGAAGTCACCGAACTGCGCCTCCCACAACACGAGTGCGTCCGGGTTGCCCAGCGAGTAGCCGTACTCGAAGCCGACCGCCGCGTACTCGCTCAGCGCCGAATCGTGCACCGCGAACCAACCGGGGTTCGTACTGCCGATGTTGTGCAGCGGGGTGTACTCCTCGGCCGTCTTGCGGTCGATGACCACCGAGTGGCGCTGGGTGAACGTGCCACGACGCGTGTCCTGACCGGTCAACCGCACCGCGCGGCCCTCGTCGATCAGCGTGCCGAAGGCCAACAGCTCGGCGAAGGCCCAGTCGACCTTGCCCTCGTAGGCCATCTCGCGACGCTTCTCCAGCACCGGCTTGACGCGCGGATGCACGCTGAAGCCGTCCGGTACATTGACGAACGCGTCGCCGATGCGCTGCAGCACCGTCTTGTCCACGGCCGTCACGACGGTGCCGGGCACGGACTGGTCGTCCTCGACGGACTCGCTCGGCTCCGGGGTGTACTTCTCGAGCTCGCGGACCTCGTTGAAGACCCGTTCCAGCTGACCCTGGTAGTCGCGCAGGGCGTCTTCGGCCTCTTTCAGCGAGATGTCGCCACGGCCGATCAGGCTCTCGGTGTAGGCCTTACGGACCGAACGCTTGGTGTCGATGACGTCGTACATGTACGGCTGGGTCATCGACGGGTCGTCGCCCTCGTTGTGGCCGCGACGCCGGTAGCAGATCATGTCGATCACGACGTCCTTGCGGAACTTCTGCTTGAAGTCCACCGCAAGCCGCGCCACCCAGTCACACGCCTCCGGGTCGTCGCCGTTGACGTGGAAGATCGGTGCGCCGATGAACTTCGCGATGTCCGTGGAGTATTCGGTCGAGCGGCTGTTCTCGGGCGCCGTCGTGAAGCCGATCTGGTTGTTCACCACGATGTGGATGGTGCCGCCGACGCGGTAGCCGCGCAGACCCGACAGGTTCAGCGTCTCGGCGACCACGCCCTGACCCGCGAACGCGGCGTCACCGTGCAGCATCAGCGGGACAACGGAGTAGCCCTCGGGGCCGTCGCCCTTGTCCAACAGGTCCTGCTTGGCGCGGACCAGACCCTCGAGTACCGGGTCGACCGCTTCGAGGTGCGACGGGTTGGCGGTCAGCGAGACCGCGATCTCGTTGTCGCCGAACATCTGCAGGTAGGTGCCGTGCGCGCCGAGATGATATTTCACGTCACCGGAGCCGTGTGCGCCTGCCGGGTTCATGTTGCCTTCGAACTCGGTGAAGATCTTCGAGTACGGCTTGCCGACGATATTGGCGAGCACGTTCAGACGGCCACGGTGCGGCATGCCGATGATGACCTCGTCGAGCGAATGCTCGGCGCACTGGTCGATCGCCGCATCCATCATCGGGATGACGGTCTCGGCGCCTTCCAGCGAGAAGCGCTTCTGCCCGACGTACTTGGTCTGCAGGAAGGTCTCGAAGGCCTCCGCCGCGTTCAGCCGGTTCAGGATGTACTTCTGTTGCGCGACAGTCGGCTTCGCGTGCTTCTGCTCGACTCGCTCCTGGATCCACTGCAGCTGCTCGGGATCGAGGATGTGGGTGTACTCCACACCGACGTGGCGGCAGTAAGCATCGCGCAGTACCGAAAGCACCTCGCGCAGCTTCATCTGCTCTTGGCCGTGGAAGCCGCCGACATTGAAGGTGCGGTCCAGGTCCCACAGGGTCAGCCCGTGCTGGGTGACATCGAGGTCCGGGTGGCTGCGGAACTTGTCCTTGACCAGTCGCAGCGGATCGGTATCGGCCATCAGATGGCCGCGGTTGCGGTAGGCCGCAATCATTTCCAGCACGCGGGTGCTCTTGTCGACGCCGCGCTCGCGGGTGTCCTTGCGCCAGCGGACCGGCTCGTAGGGCACCCCGAGGCCGTGGAAGATCTCGTCGTAGAACTCATCGCTGATCAGCAGGTTGTGGATGGTCCGGAGGAAGTCGCCGGACTCCGCGCCCTGAATGATGCGGTGGTCGTAGGTGGAGGTCAGCGTCATCAGCTTGCCGATGCCGATGTCGGCGATCCGCTCTTCGCTCATGCCCTGGAACTCGGCCGGGTACTCCATGGCGCCCGCGCCGATGATCGCACCCTGGCCCGACATCAGTCGCGGCACGGAGTGCACGGTGCCGATGGTGCCCGGGTTGGTCAGCGAGATGGTGACGCCGCTGAAGTCCTCTGCGGTCAGCTTGCCGTCGCGGGCCCGGCGCACGATGTCCTCGTAGGCGGTGTGGAACTGCCCGAAGGTCATCTCCTCACAGCCCTTGATGGCGGCCACGACGAGCGTCCGGTTGCCGTCCTTGCCCGGCAGGTCGATGGCGAGGCCGAGGTTGGTGTGCGCGGGGGTGACCGCGTTCGGCTTGCCGTCGATCTCGGTGAAGTGCCGGTTCATGTTGGGGAAGGCCTTCACGCCCTGCACGATCGCGTAACCCAGCAGGTGGGTGAACGAGATCTTGCCGCCGCGGGTGCGCGCGAGGTGGTTGTTGATGACCAGGCGGTTGTCGATCATCAGCTTCGCCGGGATGGCACGCACGCTGGTCGCCGTGGGGATGGTCAGCGACGCGGACATGTTCTTGACCACCGCGGCGGCCGCGCCACGCAGCACCTTCGACTCATCGGCGGCCGCGGCGGGCTTGGGGCCGCCGGAGGTGGGCGCCGCGTTGGAGGTGGGCGCCGGAGTGGTTTGCGGGGTGCGCGCCGTCACCTTGGCCGGTGCGGGGGGCTTCGCCGGAGCCGGGGCCGGAGCGGCGGGTACCGGAGCTGCCGGAGCAGGTGCGGTCGCGGCAGGTGCGGGCGCAGTCATCCGCGCGGGCGCCAGCGCCGCGGCGGCCGCGGTCTGGTTGTTACCGGAATCACTAATGGCTTCGGGCGTGTAATCGGCGAGGAACTCGTGCCAACTCTCGTCGACCGACGATGGATCCTGTTTAAACTTCTGATACATCTCATCGACTAGCCACTGGTTCTGTCCGAACTGGGAAGTTGAGCTGCTCACAGCAGGTGTTCGCCTCATTTCGTTCTTCGCGCTGCGACGTTTGTGACGTACCCGGCACGGGGATCAGCGGATGCGCGCCGATGCGCCCTATCTGAGGATAGGCCCAGCAGCAGGCCGGCGGATCTACTGACCACCCGACAGTCCCGATCCCATAGATGACGACTCGTCCGTGGTCGAGAATATTCCCCCCGTTTCCCGAGCCGCAGCCCATAGGCGGGAATATGGTCCGGCGGCGGCCAACACGCGTCGTGGGAGCCGATTTCCGCGATCTTCCCGTGCTCGACAACCGCGATCCGATCGGCCCGCACGACCGCGCCGAGCCGGTGCGCGACCACGACGGTGGTCCTGCCTTGGGCCAGCGATCGGCTCGCTACCAGCACCGACGCCTCGGCTCGACGGCATCCGCAGAGTCGGCTGCGATCGATGACGGCGTGCGCAGCAGCCGGGGCCGTATCCGGTACACCACCAGCGCGATCACCTGCAACGATCTCGATGATCGCGGTATTGCCGACTCCGGCCGCGTCCAGAGCCCGCTTGGTGAGCAGGGGCGCGGCGATCTCCACCAAGGCACCGGCCACCACCGCGGCCGCGATCCCCGCGACTATGCCGCTGTGTGACCGACATTCGGCTCACAGCCTGCGCATCCAGCCGCGTCGGTCCACGCCGTCCTCACTTGTTCCTGACGTCGGTTTGCTCGGCTCTTGGCGGTGTCGGTACCCACCGCTACGCTTGCCGCATGACAACTCAGGGGGAGTTCGATCGTCGGGTAAGCCAGCTCCGTCACGACGTCGACGACGTCTATGACCTGCAGGTCGTCGCCGACCAGAAGTTCGATCGGTTCGCCAAGAAGACCAATGAGCGATTTCGCCATTTGGACCGGAGGTTCGACGCGGTCGATGGCAGGTTTAATTCGGTCGACACCAGACTCGATTCGGTCGACACCAGACTCGATGTGATCGAGGAGCGGCTCGGTGAGATCGTGAACCTGCTGCGGAACGGGGGAGTCGGGTAGCCCGTCGAACTACCCGACCGGGCTCAGAACTCCCGCTGCCGCACCGACCACCAGCCCGCGCCTGCGACGCCGATAGTCCACAGCAGCAGGACCACCACAGCGGCCGGAGTCGGAGCCAGGAAGTTGCTGTCCCCGAACGAGCCGACGGCGACGGAGCTGATGGTGGCAGAGCCGGGGAGCAGGGTGGCGAAGCCCGCCAGGCCGAAGCCCTTGGCGACGAGCCAGGTCAGGGGTTCCACTATGACGAGCCAGCCGAGCAGGGCCGCGACCGCGCCGGTCGAGGTGTGCAGCAGCAGACCGAGACCGGCCCCGATCAGTGACCAGCACACCGCGGCGAGCAGTCCGCCGCCGAGCACGGTGAACAGCCGCAGGCCGATGTCGAATTTGCCGTGCCCGAATCCGATCAGACAGGCCAGGCCGATCAGTTCGACCACCAGCGTCGTCGCCAGCGCGAATCCGGCGGTGACGAGGAGTTTCGCGGCGACCAGCCGATCGCGATCCGTGGTGAACAGCACGGTGATCGGCATCGTGGCGTAGCGATATTCGGCACCGGCGCCCGCCGCGCCGAAGGCGCCCGCCATCAGGATCGCGACCGCGAGGCCCAGGTACAGGCCGATGGTCGCGGCGCCGGTGGCGGGATTGGATTTCGGGTCGGCCGGTCCGGCGAGGATGGCGGTGACCGCGCTCGCCACGATCGCGATCGCGGGCACCGCGACAGCAAGGATCCGGCTCGGGCGCAGCGTGGTGACCTTACGTACCTCGGAGTTGACCGCTGGGATCAGGCCCGCGGGCAGGATGTCGATCATCGTGGAATCCCGTAGGGCGTCGGCGTTGGATTCGGGGCGGCGACCCCGGGATACGGGGTGAAGCTGGGCTGCGCGCGGGCCGGTTTGGTCAGCGAGGCGAGTACTCGGTCGGGATGGATCGGGTCGGGGGTGATGCTGTCCAGGCGCACGCCGGCGGCCTTCGCCGCGTCGTGGATCTGCCCCTCGGTCGCCTCGGCCACCGCGAGTCGGCCGTCCGGGCGGATCACCGCGTCGGTGAAGCCCTGCGCGGCGAGCGTGGTCGCCAGCGCGATCGGGGTAGACGCGGCCACCACGAGACGATCGGGATGGCCGCGGCGCAGCTTTGCCGGGGTGCCCTGGTACACCACCGAACCCTCGCTCAACACGATCAGGCTGTCCGCGACCGGGATCACCGCGGCGAGGGTCTCGCTGGACAACAGCACCGAGCCGCCACGCCGAGCGTGCCTGCGCACGAACTCCTGCAGCCATCCGCGTTCCGCGGCATCCAGCCCGGTCCCGGGTTCGTCGAGGATCAGCAGCGGCGGATTGCCGAGCAGTGCCGTCGCCAGTGCCGCCCGGGTCTGTTGCCCGGCCGACAGCGCCGCGGCGCGGGTGTCGGCAGCATCGCCGAGCCCGACCAGGTCGATCACCTGGTCGACCCGTTCGTCCTCGACACCGACCGCCGCTGCGTACACCCGCAGATGGTCTCGTGCCGAGCGCGCCGGATGCAGACCGCGCGGATCCAGCACGCCGCCCACCGCTCGTGCGGTACGGACCGATCCTGGCCCGCCTACCTCGGCCGTGCCGGTCGTCGGCGCGAGTAGGCCGAGCAGGATCCGCAGGATCGTCGTCTTGCCAGCACCCGCTGGCCCGACGAGGGCAGCGGTGGTGCCGAACGGAACGCTGAAGCTTACGTTCTCGACCGCCGACACCAGGTTGTAGCGCTTGCTCAGGCTGCGGACGGAAAACGCCGGTGGTCTGCTCGCGCTCATCGCGGGGTGGTCGGGGGTTGCAGCTTCGCCGTGTCCAGCGCGGTCAGCGGATCCGCGTCGACGATGAGGTGCCGGTCGGCGGGCCATACGGTCGGCGGCGGTCCGAATGCCATGCGCGCGTTGATGATTGTGGTCTTGCCGAGAGCCCGGTTACCGAAGCCGCCGATCACCGCGCCGATGCCCGCCGGAACCACCTTGCCCGCCATCAGCGCCGCGCGCTTGGTGATGAAGCGGATGATGAACCGCTTGAGCAGCGAGTCGTTCATGCCCGACAGTCCGGGAATGCGGTTGGCGAACAGCGTGCCCCAGTTCTCCGCCGAATGACCGACGGTCTTCTCGACGATCTCCATCCCGGTGTCACCGAGCACCACGGCGAGCAACAGGGCCCTGCGCTGTTCTTTGTCTTCCGGGGAGATGCCGTGCACGGCCGCCACCGCAAGGGTGAACACGGCCGAAGCCTCCATGAAGAAGGTGGTCTCGGCGCTGACCGCCGCTATCGCGGCAATAGTCCCCACGCCGGGCACCGCGGCCGTGGCGCCGACCGCGCTACCGCTGCCGGTCACCGCGAGCAGGTACTGATTTTCCAGCCGCGCGATGATCTGCGCGGGACTCTCGGCCGGATACGAGCGCCGGACGCGGTCGACGTACTTGACGACGGCGGGCGCCTGTAGCCGCGACCCGGTATCGAGTAGCTGGACCACCGTCTTCTCGAACGTGCCCTTGAACACGGCGACATCCTCCTCTTCCGCCTCTGCTGGTTGAACTGTATGGCACCGAGGGCCATCAGCTCGTCATGACAACGAAGTACCCAATGAACCGGGTTCCAGGCTGTGCCGCTTCCAGGCTGTGCCGTTGATCGCTTGTCTCGGTCGCGTCGGTTGCCGCGCTCAAGCCGGAGAGTTCAGGGCGGGCACCCGTTCGGTCGGCCGCGGTGGCGGCGGCGGGGTGCCGTCGCCGAACGGCCTGTCGCCCAACGCTTCCCGGCCGTGCGGGGTGAGCCAGTTGGCCAGATCGGGACCTTTGGGCACGATCCTGGTCGGGTTGATGTCGGTGTGCACCACGTAGTAATGCGTCTTGATCTGGCCGAAATCGATGGTGTCCCCGAAGCCCGGCGTCTGATAGAGGTCGCGCGCATACGCCCACAGCACCGGCATCTCGGACAGCTTGTTCCGATTGCATTTGAAGTGACCGTGATACACCGGGTCGAACCGAGCGAGCGTGGTGAACAGCCGGACATCGGCCTCGGTAATGGTGTCGCCCACCAGATATCGCTGCGCGGTCAGTCGCTCGGTCAGCCAGTCGAGCCGGGCGAAGAGGCGGTCGTAGGCGGCGCCGTAGGCGTCCTGGGCGCCTGCGAAACCGCATCGGTACACCCCGTTGTTGACGTCATGGAAAACCGCGAGGTTCACCTCGTCGATCTCGGCCCGCAGCGCCTCTGGGTAGAGCTGCGGCGCACCGGGCCGGTGGAATTCTGTCCATTCGGTGGAGAAGTCGAGGGTCATCTGCGCGTAGTCGTTGGTCACCACCTGGCCGGTGAGGACGTCCACCATGGCGGGCACGGTGATGCCGCGCGGGTAATCCGGGAAGCGCGCCAGGTAGGCGTCGCGCAGCCGGGGAATGCCGAGCACCGGATCGACCCCGCCGGGATCGAGATCGAAGGTCCAGCTGAGCTGGTCGTGCGTCGGTCCGCACAGCCCGAGTGAGATCGCGTCCTCGAGGCCGAGCAGTCGGCGCACGATCAGTGTGCGGTTGGCCCATGGGCAGGCCCGCGTCGCGACCAGTCGATACCGACCGGCCTCGACCGGGTAGCCGTCGCGGCCGTCCGCGGTGATCCGCGTCTCGATGTATCTGGTGTCGCGCTTGAACTCGCCTGGCTCGACGTAGGAACCACTTTCGGATGCCGACTTCGTCACCTCGACATTCTCGCAGATGGAGCTTCTCAGCGGCTGCCTCGCTTTCGCTCGGTCCGGCGCGGGCCGGCGACGGAATGCGTCCGACCGCGTCTTCTAGGCTCGCCGGATGAGTGAAACGAAAGCAACTCGCCTGGAACGCGGCAGCACCGACGGCGGTGCGGAGGTGGCCACCCTGACGCTGGCCAATCCGCCGCTGAACCTCTTCGATCAGGCAATGCTCGATGCCTTGGTCGCCGATCTCGCCGAGCTGTCGGCCCGCCCGCCGCGGGCACTGCTGCTGCGCGCCGAGGGCAAGTTGGTGTCCGGTGGTGTCGACGTGCACGTGTTCGACGGCTTGTCGATCAAGCAGGGCGCCGAGCTGTGGCGCACCCTGTTCGCCCAGATCATCCATCCGCTGGAGGCGCTGCCGTGCCCGGTGGTGTTCGCCGCGCATGGGCTCACCCTGACCGCCGCCTTCGAGATCGCGCTGGCCTGCGACCTGATCCTGGCCGCGCCGAAGGCGAAGTTCGGCCTGGTGGAGACGGTGGTCGGCCTGACCCCGTCGATGGGCGGCCCGCAGCGGCTGGCCGAGCGGGCCGGATCGGGCCGGGCCCGTGAGTTCGTGATGACCGGAGACCTCTACGACGCCGCGACCATGGCCGAGTGGGGCGTGGTGAACTCCGTGCACGACGACGTCGACACCGCCGCAAGGGAACTCACCCATCGCCTTGCGCAGGGACCGACCCGGGCGCATGCCGCGACCAAGCAGATCATCGAGGCGTGGCGTTCCGGTGGAGTGGCACATGCCGATTCGGTGACGCCGGAGGTGTCCGGCGCACTGTTCGACACCGCCGATCTGCGTGGCGCGGTGCGCAGCTTCCTCGAAGTCGGTCCGGGCAAGGCCACTTACACCGGCAAATGACAAGTCGGACATGTTCGCCGCCTAATCGCAGAAAAAATGTGACTCGAGTCATATAGTCGCAGGAGCCTGCCGGTTCGAGGCGTGCGGAGGACCCATGTCACAGCTCCTGGTCGAGTACCCCCTGACCCCGCATGCCTGCGACGTCCCGCTGGCGCGCGGCGCCGACGGAGTGCTGCGCTACGGAAACCTCACGCCCGCGCTCACCGAACTGCTCGATCTGCAAGTGCATGCCTTCGCGAGCCGGGAGGCCGTCGTCGAGGTCGGCGGCCCCCGGCTCACCTACCGGCAGCTGTGGCATTCGGCCTCCCGGATCGCGGGTGGATTGCAGGAGCACGGGATCGGATTCGGCGATCGGGTCGCGATCCACATGCCCGCGGGCGCCCGCTGGGTGCAGGCTTTTCTCGGTGCGTTGCTCAGCGGTGCGGTACCCGTGCTTGTGCACGACGGCTTGCCCGCCGAGGTGGCCGAGCGGGTGATCGCCGACAGCAGTACCGATTTCGTGCTCGGGTCGGGTGGTTGTGACTCCGCATTGCCGGATGGCGCCGCATTCATCGATGACGGTGCGGCACTGGGTGATCTGGCGTTGCTGTGCTACACCAGTGGCACCGCGGCGCCGAAGGGTGTCGAGCTGACCAACGAAAACCTGTTGTCGGCAGTCCGTTCGGTGGTCGCGGCGCTGGACCTGCCGACCGACGGATTGCGCAACCTGGTGCTGCTGCCGCTGGCGCACGCCAGTGGATGCGTGGACCAGCTGCTGCCGACCTTCGCGGTGGGCGGCACAGTGGTGCTCGCGCCGGACTATCGCACACTCGCGAACACCCTGGTGACCGAACGGATCGACATGGTGTCGGCGACACCGCGCATCTTCGGCCGCCTGCTACCGGAACTGACGACGCTGCGCGGCGACGGCCTGCGCACCGAAGCCATCGCCCTGATCAGCAACGCGGGTCATCGCGCCGAGCGGGCGGCGGCGCCCGCCGATTCCACGGAACTGGCCGCGGCGCTGCGGGATATGTTCCCGGCGGCCCGGCAGTGGTCGGTCTGGGGCGCGACGGAAACCAGCGGGATCGGCCTCGCGGTCGACGATGCCGAAACCGCGGGCGCCGATACCGCGCTCGGATTCCCCTTCGGCGGAACGGAATTGGCGCTGTGGGGTCCGCTGGCGGGCGCCGGTCACGGCGAATTGCTCTGTCGCGGACCGAATGTCACCCGCCGCTACTGGAACGACCCGAAGTCCACCGCGGACCGCTTCACCGGAAGCTGGTTCCACACCGGCGACCAGGTGACCATCGAGGCCGACGGTCTGGTCCGCCGTGGACAGGCCGAGTAGCCCGATGACCCAGTCGGACGAAGTCCGTCCCTAGCCCGCGCCGGGCCGAGCGAAGGCGAGGCAGCCGCTCACTCCAGCAGTCGCTCGCGCAGCCGCGCCCGCAGTTCGTCGGTAAAGCCGATGGCACTCAGGTAGACCTCGAACTCACCGTGCCGCTCGCGCACCGACTCCATCGCGATACCGAGGTATTCCTCCCGGACACCGAGCAGATCGTCGGAAAGTTCGTGGTCCGCGGCCAGGTTCGTCGACATCATGGCGCGCAGCGAGGCCACCGCGCCGTTGCTGAGCAGGAAGTCGGCCAGCACGTCCTCCTCGGTGACCTCTACCGCGCGCAGCACCGTGGCGATCGCCCAGCCGGTGCGGTCCTTGCCCGCGGCGCAGTGCACCAGTACCGCGCCCTCGCCGCGCGCGACCGATTCCGCGATGGCGACGATCGCGAGGTGCGCCTCGGGCAGCGCCGGGAACATCCGGTAGACCTCGAGCATGTGCGCCAGCGCGGATCCGGTCTGCGCGTCGTGCGGCGGCGCCTCGCCCATCCGGGAATCGAACGGGGTGATGTTCAGCCGCACCCCGTCGGGCAGGTTGTCGTGGCCGATGTGGTCGATCTCGCGCAGGCCACGCAGGTCGTGCACGTCGGTAACGCCGAGTTCGCGCAGGATGCCGTGTCCGGTCGCGTCCAGGCCGCTGAGTTGGGCCGAGCGCAGCAGCACACCGGGGCGCACCTTGGCGCCGTCGTGGGTCCGCAGACCGCCGACATCTCGGAAGTTGAACGTGCCGGAGAGAGAGAAATGGTCAGCGGGGGGCGAGAGAGTCACCGATCCAGGTTATCGGCCCCAGAGCGTCGAGATGGTGTCGTTCTCGGATCGAACACCCAACGACGAGGTGATCGATTTGCGAGGTTTCGATGTGTGATCACCCACAGGATGCGGGGGTTGGGGTGGGGGTGACCGTAGAGTGGACAACGGTGTGTCTAGCGGGAGGGATACCGAGAGTCGCGCCCAGGAAGGCGATTCCAGCGGACCCGGGGGGTCGCAGTGCGATTCCGGTTAGGTAACAAAACATTCTTTCAGTCTGGAATTACCCACTGAACCTATTCTTAAACCCCGAAAACCCACTACCATTGATGAATGTTGGACCGGACCGCCAGGGGATTCCCTAGCTGGGGATTCTCGAGAGCGGCCCGCCATGTTCAGCGAGTCGCGCCGCCCGAGGGCGCGTGAGTTCTTTCGCCGAGGGAGTCGTCGTTGAGCGTTCGTGGAGAAATAGTGGAGGGCCGGTTGCGGCCGACCATCTACGAGGCCGTCGAGAAGGCGGCCGCCTCGCTGGATTTCGCCGGAGTTCGAGCGCTGCGGGTGCTGCTGCATGCCGGAGTGAGTGCGTATTGGCCGCTGGTCAAGGCCGCTCCGGCCAAGCAGATCCGCGCCTATGAAGCAACCGTGCAAGCACTGCGTCAGCGGTGGGATCTGCAGACCGATTGTCTCGCCGACCCGGCCGCGTCCGCCGTGTTCCGAGAGATGGATACCGAGGTCGCGACGTTCCTGGACCTGTGCGCCGCGCGCTCGGGCGCCCAGTGGCTGGAGCCGGTAGAGGCCATCGCCGCCTATGCGGTGTCGGTGCTGCAGGGCACCGTGCTGCGCTGGCTGGCCGATTGCAATGACGAGACCACCCTGGTGGTACTCGACGATCTGGTCAGCAGCCTGGCCACCAGGGCCGCGGAAGTCTGATTGGCCTCGCCGCCGATACTGGACGCATGACCAGTTTGGTGGTTGAGTTGTTCTGGTGACCGAGACGTCGCCGATCGCCGCACTTCATGCGGCCACGGCCGAGTTGGACCCGCCGCTGGCCGCCCTCGACCTGACCGCGCTGCGCGCCAACGCCGCGGACCTGGTCCGCCGTGCGGGCGGTGTGCCGGTGCGCGTGGCAAGCAAGTCGGTGCGCTGCCGCGCGGTGCTGGAGCAGGTGCTCGGCACCGAGCTGACCTCCGACGGCGGGTTCGCCGGCATCATGTCCTATTCGCTGGCCGAGGCCATCTGGCTGGTTCGTCGCGGCGCCCGCGACGTGCTGCTCGGCTATCCGACCGTCGACCGCACCGCGCTTGCCGAACTCGCCGCCGACGACACTCTGCGGAAATCCATCACGCTCATGGTCGACGACGTCGACCAGTTGGAGCTGGTGCGCGCTGCGCTCGGCAGCAACCTGGTGCGCCCGAGGGTGTGTCTGGACGTGGACGCGTCACTGCGGATCGGGCCGCTGCACCTGGGTGTGCGCCGTTCGCCGGTACGTTCCCCCGACCAAGCGGCCGCGCTGGCCCGTGCGGCGGTGCAGCGTGGCTTCGAGGTGGTCGGCGTCATGACCTACGAGGCGCAGATCGCCGGGCTGCCCGACTCGAATATCGCGGTGCGACTGGTGAAGAAGGCCTCGGCAGCCGAAATCACCAAGCGGCGCAGGCAGGTGCTGGAGGCGGTCCGCTCGGTGGTCGGCAAGCTGGAGATCGTCAACAGCGGCGGCAGCGGGTCGATCGAGGTCAGCATCGCCGATCCCGCTGTCACCGAGGTGACCGCGGGTTCCGGGCTGTATGTGCCGACGCTGTTCGACCACTACCGCGCCTTCACCCCGCGCCCCGCACTGTTTTTCGCCACGTCGGTGCTGCGCAAGCCGACGCCGTCGATCGCCACCGTCTTCGCGGGCGGCTACATCGCCTCCGGACCGACCGGTCCGTCTCGGGTGCCGAAACCGGTGTGGCCCGATGGGTTACGACTGATCGGCACCGAGGGTACCGGCGAAGTGCAGACCCCGCTGTCGGGCGCCGCGGAAGTCGAGATCGGCGACCGCGTGTGGTTCCGGCACGCCAAGGCGGGCGAGTTGTGCGAACGCTTCGACCGGATCCACCTGGTCGACAGCGACGGCACCCGCACTACCGTGCCCACCTACCGTGGCGAGGGCAACTGCTTCGGCTAGCTCAACCGCAGGAAGCGCGCCAGGTCCGACAGATCGTCCGGGGCGGCGGGCAGGTATTCGGTGAGCAAGGGGGAGCGGATGATGAACGCCTTCCACATCGCCCGGCACAGCGCGGCCTGAACCAGACTGCGCGACAACAGGAACGGCATGCCATAGGGCGCATCTGCCGGACTGGACGTGGTCATCGACAGCAGTACGACGGCGGCCTCCCGGCCACGGAAGCGGTCGGCCGTGCCGACCAGCACATCCTCGATCTTGGCGCGCGCCAACATGGTTCGGATCAAGCCGACCTGTGCGCTGTAGGGTGCGACGACGAAAATATCGTGCGGATGCAGCCGCCTGGTCATCGCGCCGGTCGTCCACGGCAGTCCGAGCAGGGCGCGCACGCGGCGGACCACCTCGCGCGCCTCGGCCACCGATTCCAGGGAGTTGCCGGTGTGGTTGACGAGCACGGTCTCCATGCCCGGCGGCACGCCGTCGAGTTGCCGTGCGAGCGTGACGGTTTCGTTGGATCGCAGCCTGCTGTCGTAGTACAGCCGGGAGATCGGTTCGCAGACCAGCGGATGCATGCGCCAGGTCCGGTCCAGGAAGTAGCCGCGCTCTGCGGGCAGCGTATTGCGCCCCTCGGCGAGCCAGCCGAGTACCGACTCGCCGACCGGCTCCGGGTGGGCGCTACGGGTGGTCGACGGCGCGGGATCCCCGAGCAGCAATAGGTTTCGCGCGCTGACCGCGACCGCGACGGTGTCGGCCAGCGGGAAGAAACCGGCGTCGGCGATCACCAACAGGTCGAGGCGCTCGTGCGAGACCAGCTCGTCGTTCGCGAAATCTGCCGGGGCGCCGCCGATTACGCACCCGTTGACGGCATTTTCCAGGAACCGTGCGTACCGGGCGCCGTCGATCACGGCCCATTCCGGCGCCACCGACTGGACATCCTTCTTCGCCACCAGCTCCGGTAGCACCCCGATCTCGACGATCAGGTCGAGCAGGTTCTCGACCGTCGAATGCGATTGCGCGACAATGCCGATGCGCCACTTGTGCCGGGTGACGAGGCGTTCGATCGCGCGGGCGACGGTGGAGATCTTGCCGGCGCCCGACGGACCCTGCACCGCGATATACGAATTGTCCAGCTCACGTATGGCGGTGGTGATCGCCGCGGCGTGGTCACCGTGCACGTCGGGTAGTGCGCGTGCGCCGCGTAGGTGTGGCGCACGGCGAGCGAGAATGTCGAAGATCGCGCCGGAGGGCACCTCGGGCAGCGCCATCAGCAGCTCTTGCGCGACGAATTCGACTGCCGTCTCTGTGGTTTCGTCCCAGAGGGGTAGTCCGGGTGCGATGGCGGTCGGTAGGTCGTCATAGGGCTCGCAGCCATCCGACAGCAGTTCCTCCAGCCGCACGGTGTCGTCGAATTCGGCGTCCACCGAACAGCCGAGCACGGTGGCGATGGCGGTGGCGCGCTGGCCGACGGCGGCCACCATTCCGGCGGCGACCGGTCGGTCGTAGAAGGTGTACACAGTGGTACCTGGCGCCAGAACGGTATTCGCCGCCACCGCACCGGCGGTATTCGGACCCGCACCTCCCGCTGTCCGCACGCCGGTGTCGGCGCCCCAACCGACGCCGATCCGTCCGGTCAGCGTGAGATAGCGGCGCATAGTCGCCCGGTGCGGGCTGCGATGCCATTTGGTGTCCACCGTCCCCCAGTCGGCGACGAGCACGCCGGGGGCATAGGCCCATTCGTCGACCGGGTGGCTCAGCCGGTCGGCGTGCGCCCACCACAGTGGCTGGCGTTCGCGTCGGTGGTAGCCTAGCGCGGCGGCCATCAGGGCGGCCGGATGGTGTGGTTCGGTCGCGTGGATCGCCGCGAATTCCGCCAGCGCGGCCTCGATCGAGGAGGGACGGGACGGGGGCACCAGATCCTGCTCATCGGGCCCGGCCACCAGGCACCACGAACGCGCCCGCTCCAGCGTCACCGCCCGCGGGTCGATCCGCTGTTCGGCGGCCCGGTCCACCAGCCAGTCCCGCAGCCGCAGCACGGTGAGGCAATCACGTTCGGCGACAGACGAATGCGCCTCGCCGGGTAGCAGTCGCCGTAGCCTGCTGAGTCGGTAGGACCGTTCCCCGATGAGCATCGCGTTGCGCACAATCGGGTACAGATCCACCAGCACGCCCCCGCGCATCAGGTCGTCGACGACCTCCTCGCCGACCCCGTGCGCGCCGGTCCAGCGCAGCAGCGCCGACCGGACCCCCGACGAGTAGTGGTAGATGTGCATGTCCGGATACATCCGGCGGCGCTGTTCCAGGTAGCCGAGCACCTCCTCCAGCGCGCGGCGCTGCCCGGCGGCCTCGTCGCTGGGTTCCATTCGGAAGGCCAAATGCACGGTGCCCGGGCCGCCCACCTCGATGCCCAACGGCTGCCCGGCCTGGCCCTCATCGATGGTGAGCGAGAGATCGCCCGGCGAGGGCGGTGGTAGCGCGCCGAGCGCGATCACGTCGACCAGCTGATGTGTCGGTTTGCCGGAATCCTCGCGGCGCAGCTGGATTTCGGCTTGTTTGCGTAGCACGCCGAAGGTCCGTGGCGGCACGCCCGGCACCGTGGACTCGGTGCCTGCCAGCCGGTCGATGGTGCTCACGCCCGCTTCGCGCAGCCGCGCTCGCGCGGTGCGCGGCATGCCGGCCACCAGCAGTAGATCGCGGGCCGCCGATAGCGCGGCGGTGCAGGTCGGGCACTGCCCGCAGGTGAGGTAGCGGGGATCGCCCCATTGCACGGGCAACAACTCGCTGAGCTTGTCGTCCAGAATCCGTTCGACGCGACCGCGGCGCGCCAGGTAGACGGGCACCAGGTTGGTGAGCGCGTGGGTGGTGCTGTTCTCGCCGAGGTGCAGCCGGACCAGCGGCGCGGTCAGCGCCCCGCTGGCATCCAATGCTTCGGCGCAGGCGGCTAGTTCGAGCGCGGCGCCCACCTGATCCGGCGGGCCCGCCGCGGTGCCGTGCACGGTGTAGCGGATCCGATGGCCCGCACGCACCAGGAAGTCCGACGAGCAGGCGAACCGGCCGTCGAAGAAGGTGGCACCGTGGATCACGTGCACGCCGACCCGTAGCGCGGCGACGGTCTCGGCGTGCGCGTCGCGCAGGGCGGCGATACGGGCGGAGGGTTCGTCGGACTCGCGGGCGGCGCAATGGATTTCCACCATCGTGCTGCCGAACCGATCCCGGAAGTCCGCGAGCCTGCGTTCGCGGGAGTCGTCGAACCCGGTGCGCGGCAGCGTCACCAGGTCGGGTGCGGCATCCACAAGGTGCGCGGTAGTGCCCAGTTCGGCATCGAGGGCACGCAGCAGAGCAAACTCACAACGCGCCGCGCGCACGAGGTCGACGGCGGTGCAGACGACACGATCACCGAACACGAACAAACGCGGCCCTCCTGTGTCTTTGCGGGACACCGCACGCGGGACACCCGCTGCCGACTAGCGCAGCGATACGCGCCGGACGGCAACACTGTAGCTAGCGCGTCTGACCTCGATGAACCCTCCCCGGTTCAGGAGCGCGGCTTACGCCGCTCCGGTCGCTTGCCGATGGCGCCTTCGCGCCGTGGGGCGCGGTTGAACGAGCGCTGTCCCGGCGGGCCGTAATCGGGCGTCAGCTGGATGAGCTGACCGCTGATCCTGGTGCGCTGCAAGGCTTCCAGCGTTTCGGCCGGTAGGTTCGCCGGCAGTTCCACCAGGCTGTGATCCGGGCGGATGCTGATGTGCCCGAAGTCGCTGCGCCGAAGTCCACCCTCGTTGGCGATCGCGCCGACGATCGCGCCGGGCACCACCCGATGCCGCTTGCCGACACTGATCCGATAGGTCACCAGTTCGGTGCCGGTCGCCCGATGATGCGACGGCCCGCTACCGCGCGACCCGTCCTCGTCCTCGAAGCGACGCGGTGCGCGCTCGCGCGGTTCCCGGCGCGGCCGCTCTGGCTCCGGCGGTTCGGGTTGCATCAGGAAGTTGTCGCCGTCGCGGGAGAGCACCGCGAGCGCCGCCGCGATGTCGACGAGCGGAATGTCGTGCTCGCGTTCGTAATCCTCGATGAGCCTGCGGAACAGCGCGAGGTTCGACGAGGTCAGGCTCTCGGTGATGTCGTCACCGAACTTGGCGACGCGCTGCGCGTTCACATCGTCCACGCTGGGCAGCTGCATCTCTTGCAGCGGATGCCGGGTGGCCCGCTCGATCGACTTGAGCAGGTGCCGTTCCCGCGGCGCCACGAAAAGCAGTGCCTCACCGCTGCGCCCGGCGCGGCCGGTGCGGCCGATGCGGTGCACGTAGGACTCGGTGTCGTGCGGAATGTCGTAGTTGACCACGTGCGAGATGCGATCCACGTCCAGGCCGCGAGCGGCAACGTCGGTGGCGACCAGGATGTCGAGCGAACCGGACTTGAGCTGGCCGATGGTGCGCTCACGCTGGTTCTGCGCAATATCGCCGTTGATGGCGGCCGCGGAAAAGCCACGGGAGCGCAGCTTTTCGGCCAGCTCCTCGGTGGCCTGCTTGGTACGCACGAAGATGATCATCGCCTCGAACGACTCGACCTCGAGGATCCTGGTGAGCGCGTCCAGCTTGCGCTGATGCGACACCTGCACCCAGCGCTGGGTGATGTTGGTCGCAGTCGAGGTCTTCGACTCGACCGTGATCTCGACCGGCTCGCGCAGGTACTTCTTGGAGATGCTGCGGATCGCCGAGGGCATGGTCGCCGAGAACAGCGCGACCTGCTTGTCGCGCGGGGTGTCGGCGAGGATGCGTTCCACGTCCTCCTGAAACCCCATCTTCAGCATCTCGTCGGCCTCGTCGAGCACCAGGTACTGCAGCTCCGACAGGTCGAGCGTGCCCTTCTCCAGATGGTCGATCACCCGGCCCGGGGTGCCGACGACCACATGCGTGCCACGCCGTAGTCCGGACAGTTGGACACCGTAGGCCTGGCCGCCGTAGATCGGCAGCACATGCAGTCCGGGGATGTGCGTGGCGTACCGGCCGAACGCCTCGGCGACCTGGATCGCCAGTTCCCGGGTCGGGGCAAGCACCAGGGCGCGCGGGAGTTTGCCGGTCGCCTCGATGCCCATCAGGATCGGGATGGCGAATGCCGCGGTTTTGCCGGTGCCGGTCTGGGCGAGCCCGACCACATCGGCGCCCCCGAGCAGCGGCGGAATCGTCGCGGCCTGAATCGGCGACGGCGACTCGTAGCCGACATCGGCGATGGCCGCGAGGATGCGGTCATCGATCCCGAGATCGGCGAAGGTCGGGCCGTCATTGTCCCTGTCGTTGTCGCCAGGAACGCTGTCGACCTGATTGGTACTCATTGACCAGGAGTTTACTGCCTCCTGGTGGCCCTCCCGGCCACCGGCCCAATACCGTGAGACGTATGCAACCCGATAGTGCGTCCACGCATCAGAACCCGACGGCGTCTGCGCTGGATGTGGCGGTCGTTCAGTTCGCACCGGGAACCGATCCGTCGGCCAACCTCGCGGCGTTGCGCGAGCACGTCCGGGTCGCCGCGGAACGCGGTGCGAAAGCAGTGATCGCGCCCGAATACTCGATGTTTGCCGTGTCCCGGCTCGACGAGCGGGTTGTCGCCGCCGCCGAACCGTTGACCGGGCCGTTCGTCACCGGTCTCGGCGCGATCGCCCGCGAATTCGGCGTGCATCTGGTCGCCGGGATGGTGGAGGAAGTGGCGCCGGGCGCGGACCGGATCCGCAATACCCTCGTCGCGCTCGCCCCCGACGGAACGCTCGTCGCGCGGTACCGCAAGGTGCACCTCTACGACGCCTTCGGACACCTCGAATCCGATGTGGTCGAGGCCGGTGCGATCGAGACGCCCGCCACATTCACGATCGACGATGTGACGTTCGGCATGCAGACCTGTTTTGATCTCCGCTTCCCGGAGGGCTCCCGTCGGGTGGCGGCGGCGGGCGCGCATGTGCTGGTGTTGCCCGCGCAGTGGATCCCGGGTCCGGCCAAGGTGGATCAGTGGACGACGCTGTTGCGAGCCCGCGCGATCGAGAACACCGTGTATGTCGCCGCTGCCGACCAGTGCGCGCCGCGCGGTGCCGGCGCGTCGATGATCATCGACCCGACCGGCGCCGTGCTCGCCGAACTCGGCCACGAACCGGGCGTCCTGACCGCCGGAATCCATCTCGATCAGTTGGCCGCGGTGCGCACATCCAATCCGAGCCTGGCATTGCGTCGATTCGCGATTACCGAGCGGGTTGCGGAGTAGCGTTCTAATGGATGATCTACACCGATCGGGCATCGGCCGGTCGCGCGCTGGGCGCTGAGCTCGAGCACCTGCGCGCGTCGGAACCGCTGGTGCTCGGGCTGCCGCGGGGCGGCGTTCCGGTGGCCGCCGCGGTACGCGATGTCATCGGCGGTGATCTCGATATTCTGCTGGTCCGCAAGCTCGGTGTGCCGTGGCAGCCGGAGCTGGCGATGGGCGCTATCGGAGAGGGCGGGGTCCGGGTGCTGAACCCGGATGTGTTGGAGCACGCCGGGATTACGCCGCAACAGTTCGCCGAGATCGAGGAATTCGAGCGCGTCGAACTGGAGCGCCGTCGCGTCGTGCTGCGCGGTGACACCAAACCCATCGCGCCGGGTGGGCGCACCGTTGTGATCGTCGATGACGGCATGGCGACCGGAGCCACCGTCGTAGTCGCCTGCCGCGTCGTGCTGCAGCAACAGCCCGCGCGGATCGTGGTCGCCGTGCCGGTGTCCTCGGCCGAGGCGCTGCGCCGTGTCGGTGTCGAGGCCGATGCGGTGATCTGCCCGTGGGTGCCGCACTCGCTCGGCGGAGTCGGCGCCGCCTACCAGGACTTCCATCAGCTCGAAGACAATGAGGTCACCGCGCTGTTAGGTTGACGCGCGCTAGATCTCGGTTGTGCTCATGCGATGACGTTGCGCCAGGTCCGCGTAGCAGCCGGGGTTGAGCTTGACCCAGCTCTCGGCTTGCGAGCCCGCGATCGGTTTCTTGACCTCGGCGGGTGCGCCCGCGGCCAGCACGCCATCGGGGATCTTCGCGTGCGGCGGCACCAGGGAGTGCGCGGCGATCATGGTGCCCGCGCCGATCTCGGCCATGTCGAGCACGGTGCTGCTATTGCCGACAATGGCTTCCGCTCCGACCGAGGCGCTGCGACGAACGCGGTCGGATCTACCTGAGGCCGTTTGCCTTCGAATTCATATAGGGGCACTCGTACACCGTAAGCTCGGTCGCCGCGCGTATTCCGGCCGTACCGGATGATTGATGGAGCACAGCTCACCAGGGTTCGGCGTGGGCGACGGTGCGTTCGGCCGCGGCGGTCACCATCGGGAGCAACTGTGCGGTGAAGTGTTCTGCGGTCACCGGCACGATGTCGACATCCGCGCCGGTGCGTACCGAGTACCGGCCGTCGCCCGCCACGTCGATCCAGCACAGCACCCCGAACGGGCGCAGCTCGCCGTCGGCGCGGCGCATCGAGACCACGATCTGGCCGATGCCATCGCGGGGCCGTTTCAACAGTCTGCGGATCCGGGCGGACACCGTGGGACCGGAGACCGGCACGGTCACCAGGTCGCGGCTGTCCTCCTTGACCCGATCCTGCGGTGCGGTCATGCGCGCCACCGCACCGGGGGTGTTCTCCGGCAACATCGAAATCACCCGGGCGGACAGGCTTTTCGCGCCGCCGACGAACAGCCGGACGTCTCCGCCGCGGTCCGGTATCGCACCTGCCCGCTGCGCGGCGACGACCGCGACGTTTCCGGCGGCCGCGCCGAGTACGCGCACCGGTCGCAGGCCCGCCGCGCCCGTGCCCTGCCCGAGCACCGTGCCCTGCCCGAGCACCGTGCCCTGCCCGAGCACCGTGCCCTGCCCGAGCACCGTGCCCTGCCCGAGCACCGTGCCCGGTCCGAGGACACCACCCTGGCCGAAACCATTGCCCGGCTCGACGACCTCGTGCTGCCCGAAGATCTCGACGCGCACCGTCGGCCGGGCCAGCACGCGCAGCGCCGCCTCCAGGTCGGCGTCGAGCGCCTGGTCGCACCAGCGGTTCAGCGCGGGGAGTTGCGCGGCCCGCTCGACGGTGTCGCGCGCCGATAGTCGGACCGCAAGGGGATAGGGGATTCGATCGCCGTCCGTGCGCGCCCAGGCCAGCGCGAACTGGTCCGGCGTGAGCGTCCAGCTCACTCCAGTTCGCTCCACTCGCCGAGCACCGGTGGTGTGGTCGGATCCATGGCGCCGATCAGCTCGCCCGCCTCGTCACCAGGTTCGAGGAAGGTGAGTTCGTCATCGACGAAGTGCAGGCTGTCGTCCTCGTCCTCGGGATGCGCGGCGCGAGCGGGCAGGCTCGAACCGCCCTGCCGCGGGGTTTCGGTCGCGGCCAGCGCGCCGCCCATGAGACCGCCCATCGCGCCGGCGCCCGCGCCGGTGACCGCTTCGCCGTTGGAATCCTGGCGGCGCTCATCGCGTTTGCGCTTCTCATCGTCGGCGGTGGGGCCCCCGACGCCGGGCACGGTCGGTGTCAGCACCGGCTGGGTAGTCGCGGCGGTGACAACCGGTGTGCCCGAGGGGGTTTGCGGTGTGCGGCCCGGTGTGATCGGTATCGGAGCCTCCGCTGCGGCCGGGACCGTACCGGGCGCGGCGAGTGTCGAGGCAGCAGCGGCCGGTGAGCCGAGCGGACCGGCGGCAGGCGATACCGCGGCAGGCGCTGTCGCGGTGGCCGCCGCCGGTGTGGTCTCCTGCCCCGGTGCCTGCGCTGTGACAGCCGCTGAAGCCGACGACGAGACCTGCTGCGCGACAAGGGTTCCCGGGTCGGCGGCCAGGGTTGGTGTCATCGCGGCAGGCGCTGTGGGCGCGGCGCCCAGCGTCTCGGGGGCTGCGGGGACATCGTCGCCCGGGAAGGCGGGGATGCCGGATCCGGTGGGGATGAAGGCATTCGAGTAGATGCTGTCCATCGCCTGTACCACATCCTGGCGGGCGTGCTCGGTGGCCTTCTGCCTGGCGACATTGCTGGTTGCCTGGCCGGGATCGAGCAGGGAGGCGGCTAGATCCGGTGTGGCGCCGGATGGTTCGGCGACCGCGGCGCGCAATGCCTCCGCGGCGTCGCCCGCCTGGCCGAGTCGCCGCGCCACCGTCGACATCACATCCGCGAGCTGCTGCCCGGTCTGTTCGAACGAGCGCACCGCGTCGGCGGCGTGCTGTGCGGCGCCGCCGCGCCAGCCATCGGCGATGGCGGATCGAATCTCGGTGTGCGCCTGCTCGACCGCGTCCGCCAACCCGGTGGCCGAGCCCTGCCAGGCCTGCTGGCCCTCGGACAACACGGCCGGGTTCAGCTGCTGAACCCCCTCGTGGATTTCCTGGTGCGAGAGATTGTCGAAGATCTCGACGCTCGGCGCGTAGTCGGGATCGGTGCGGTGGGCGCCCCGTTCGTAGGTGCGCGGCATCCTACGCATGCGTTGCTCCCGCCTCGACCCGATCGACCGCCGCCGCGAGGTCGCCATCGGCCTGGGTATAGGCCGCCGCGGCGGCACGGAAGGTCTGCGCGAGTTCCCTGGCATCGTCGGCGTATTGCTGGAGCCGGGTCATCGCGCCGCCCGCCTTGTCCTCGAAGCCGCGACGCAGCGACGCACCGGATCCGAACCCGCCGAACCCAGGCAGCGAGGCCGCGGCGCTCAGCACGCGGATTTGCGCTTCGACCTGATCGGCGAGCTGTTCGTAGTGGCGGGCGCACCGTTCGGGTGCGCCCTCGGCGACCAGCAGGCCGTCGATCCACAATTGGCCCTCTTCGACCGCGGCGTTGAGGGCTGTCACATTCGATGACATCTCGCCGTCCCCCTTCCTCATCGTGCTGCGTTTCAGTTCACGGTTGTCGTGCAAACCCCACGACGACACCCCGCACCCACTCCGTGATGTCGGCAGCGACCCGCGCCTGCACCGGTTCGTGCAGCAGATCGTGTCCGGCTCCGGAGTACTCCCGCAAATCTACCGATTCGTGGCGGCTAGTCCAGACCCTCATCGCATCGATGGGGGCACGGCGGTCGTCGACGCCGTGCAAGGCAAGTACCGGAAGGGTGTTCGGCAGTGGCGAACCGGGTGCCCCGGGGTTGCCGCCGCCCAGTGCCCGCTTCGGCACGCCGGATAGCACCAGCCCGACCAGTGCGGTCGGTAACAGGCTCGGGGTCCGGGGATAGTTCGCCTCTACCGCGTTCAAATCGTCGGTCGCCGAGCCGACATTCGGCACCGCCGCGCCGAGCGCGCCGAGGGCCGTGACCGCGCCGAGCGAGTGGCCCATCAGGATCAGCGGCGTCGCCGGTAGCTCCGTCTGCACCAGCTCGACCAGCGTCGTCGCGTCCGCAACCAGCTCGGCGAGGTTGCCAGGATTGGTCGGGTCGCCCTCGCTCAAGCCGTGTCCGGAGGTGTCCAGCGCCCACACCTCGATCCCCGCAGCGCGCGGCGTTCGCGCGAAGCGGTGATAGTGCCCGCTGTGCTGCCCGATCCCGGGTAGTAGTACGACGACGCCCGCTCTGTCTTCGACCGGCCAGCGCCGATAGTGCATACGGCCACGAGCGCTATCGAAAAATGGCATCCACAGATAGTGCCAAACCTTCTGCGTTTCAGTCGAGATCATCGACGATTCGGCAGGGTGGCTAGACTCCCTGCCGATCAGTGTTCGTTCCATGAGTCGAGGTGCCGGTTGCGCATGCTCCGTCCTTCCTGGCCGATCGCCGCGCTGATCGCCATCGCCTGTGGCGCTGTCGGTGGGCCGTCCGCCGCTGCGGAGCCGATCGCCGCGTGCGGCCGCGCCCAGTCCGCGACCGCCGTGCCCGCCGGTATACCGATCCTCGACTGGTCGGAGAACGTGGGATACGACGTGCAGGGCAACCTGTGGGTTTCGCGCCTCTACCGCAATGAAGTCCAGCGCTATGACAGTGCGGGCACGCTGACCGGGCGAGTCCACGTCGAATTCCCCGGCGCCGTGCGCCGCGGCCCCGATGGACTGCTCTATGTCGTCTACGGCGACTCGCCCACCAGTGTGATCAGCCCCGGCGGCGTGGTTCGTTTCGACCCGACCGCCGCCGACCCGAAGCCCGAGCCGTTCGCCACCGGGTTCACCGTGCCCAACGGCGCCGCCTTCGACTCGGCGGGCAATCTCTACATCGCCGCCATGTCCGGTGTGATCCGGATCCGCCCGGACACTACCGTCGACAGCGACTGGACCGCACGGGCGTCCAAGACCGGCGCCAACGGCATCGTCGTGCGCGACCGCTCGATCTACCTCACCGCCAACGGCAATCCGCTCGGCCGGGTGCTGCGCATGTCGATCGACGACCCGGCCGCCCAGACCGTCGTCGCCGACCTGTCCTCGACGTTGCCCGGCATCCCCGACTTCGCCGACGACCTGGTCGATCGCGACGGCATCCTCTACGTCACCACCATCTCCGGCCAACTGGTCCGCATCGACCCGGACCGGAACACCGCCTGCGCCGTGCTGACCGCCCAGTCGATGACCTCCGTCGTCGCGGTACCCGGCCACACCGACGAACTCCTCGCGGGCACCGAGAGCGGCGCGATCCTCCGCATTCGCCTGCCCCGCTGACGCGGTGTCGGCCACTGAGGCGAATACCAACGCCCGCTGGACCGATCGTCGAGAGCCGTACCTCTTGTCGGGATGTGCACTGGTTGTGGGTGCCCCATGTGGGCGCGAATCCCGAGAAAGAGTGCGAACTTACGGTGCGCCCGTCGCCTTGTCGATCCGGGCGGCGATGGCGCGCAACTGCGCGATCAATGCGGGCGGTTGGTGGACCTGGAAGTCGGCGCCGAGCCCGATCAGGCGGTGGGCCAACCATTCCGGTGCATCGTCGCGGGTGGCGTCCAGTCGGCAGGAGTTGTCGTCTATCGCGGCTACTTCGCCCTTGGCGTCGCCGAGTCGGCCGATGATCTGTCCGGCCGGTGCCCGGATGGTCACGCTGACGCGGAAAGCCGGTGTACCCCAATCGGTTCGGCGTCCGGCCACATATGCGGCGGGATCGGCGGCCGGTAGTTCGCGTCGCGTGCAACGTGCGCCGGTGGCGTGCGGGCGCTCGACGCGATCCAGGCGGAAGATGCGCCAGCCGTCGCGGTCGATGTCGTAGCCGACGAGATACCAGCGGCGGCGCGAGGTGACGAGACCGGCAGGCTCAACATGCCGCCGGGTCTCGGCGCCGGTGCCGCCGCAATAGGCGAAACGCACTCGCTCCCTGTTGGTTACGGCCGCGGCCAAGGCGGTGAGCACCTCCGGGTCGACCGACGGACCGTCCTCGCTAGGCAGGACCATGGCCGTGCCGAGCACCCGCACGCGCCGCCGCAGTTGCGCGGGCAGCACCTGCTCCAGTTTGGCCAATGCGCGGACCGACGACTCCTCGATCCCGGTGACGGCATACCCGGCGGCCGCACGCAGACCCACCGCGATGGCGACCGCTTCGTCGTCGTCCACCAGCAGCGGCGGCATTGCCGAACCCGCGACCAGCCGGTAGCCGCCCAGCGATCCCATCGTCGCCTCTACCGGATAGCCGAGTTCACGCAGCCGGCCTATATCGCGGCGCACGGTGCGATCGGTGACGCCGAGTCGGTCGGCCAGTTCGCTGCCCGGCCATTCGCGGGGCGTCTGCAGTAGCGAGAGCAGGCGCAGCAGTCGGGCAGGGGTGTCATTCATGATTTTCAGGATTCCAGACGACTAGGACATAGATGGTCCTATATCGGCTCTACCTTCGATCACGAACCGAATGACCGACAGGCAAGGAGCCCCACCGATGAGCAACGACCAGACCGCCATTCGCCCGTTCCGCATCGACATCCCGCAGGCGGACCTCGACGATCTGCTCGACCGGCTGGCGCGCACCCGCTGGTCGGCGCAGCTGCCCGGTGCGGGTTGGGATCGTGGCGTCCCGGTCGACTACCTGAAGGACCTGGCCGAATACTGGCGCAGCGGCTACGACTGGCGGGCACAGGAGGCGGCGCTGAACGAGTTCCCGCAGTTCATCACCGAAATCGACGGCCACGACGTGCATTTCCTGCACGTGCGTTCACCGGAGCCGGACGCCTTGCCGCTGCTCCTCACGCACGGCTGGCCCAACTCGTTCGTCGAGTTCACCAAAATCATTGGGCTGCTGACGGATCCGCGTGCGAACGGCCTCGACCCGGCGCAGGCGTTCCATGTCGTGGTCCCGTCGGTCCCGGGTTTCGCTTTCTCCGAAGCGCCGAAGGAAACCGGTATGACGGTGCGCCGGGTGGCCGAGATGTGGGTGACACTGATGGACCGCCTCGGCTACGAGCGCTACGGCGCCCAGGGCGGCGATCTCGGCGCCTACGTCGCGCCCGAAATGGCGATCGCCGCCTCCGATCGTATGGTCGGCGTGCACATCGACGGCGGCATCGGTATGCCGACCGCGGTCGACGTCCCCACCATGACCCCGGACGAGCGCGCCGAGTGGGATCTGATGCAGCAGTGGATGACCGGCGGCGTCAACCACCACGTCCTACTGCACGCGGCGCCGCAGACCTTCGCCCACGCCTGGGCCGATTCCCCGGTTGGCCTGCTGGCCTGGCTGATGCAGAAGTTCAACGAATTCACCCCGCTTGCCGACCTGGCCGAGGATGTGATGGATCGCGATCACCTGCTGACCAATATCGCCCTCTACTGGTTCACCAACACCGCGGCCACGTCGTCTTGGCCGATGTACAACGGCCTCGGCGACAACGGATTTGCTTGGCCCACCGGCCAAAAGCTGGTCCCCACCGGCGTTTACGCGGGCGGCTCGGCGCTGATGCTCCGACTCGCCGAGCGCGACAACATCATCGCCCACTGGCCCGACGGCAACACCGGCAATCACTTCGTCCCCATGGAACTCCCGGAAATGCATGCCGCCGATGTCCGCACCTTCTTCGCGAAGGTCCGCTGAAAACCGTTGACCGGCAACGCCTCTGATGGGTGGTGCCGGCCGACGAACCTGCTGGGCAACGCGGCGATCTGGTGCCCACGTCAGAAACGATGGCTGAGTAAGCCTTTCGAAAGTTCGCACCAATGGCGCATCGACGCGGGAGCGGCTTGGGCCTGGTCCGGGGGAGCCGGAAGGGGCGAATCAAGCGGGCGCCGGTTGGGCATTACCGGGGTCGACGAGGTTTGCGCCGGGGACAGCGGGGGCCGGGGCGGCGGGGACGGGCGCCGGCGCGTTCGGGACCGCGAAGATGCCGACCGTCGGTGTCATCACGCAGTGCGCGAACGGGTAGTCGATGATGCCCCACATCGAGGCGAGCAGGGTGCCGGGTCCGCTGTTCACGGTCTTCGACAGCGTCGGCAGGCCCATTTCGGTCCGGTCGTCGAGCGTGTCGAGGCCGCTTGCGCCGGTGTTGAGGTTGACCCAGGCGACGACCAGTCCGGAGGCGAGTGGCGAACCCGAGTGCGCGGGGGTGGCGCTGAAACGCAGGGTGCCCGGTTCGGGGTTGTCGCCCTCGTCCGGGATGGGGCCGTTGGTGGTGGCCGCGGCGATGATGGTGGTGATGGGGCCGCTGCTGCCGCAGCCGAAGGTCGGTGCCGCGTAGGCGAACGGGATGAAGGCGCTGGCGACGTGGCGCAAGTCGGACACCTTCACCAGATCGGCGTACTGCCGGAGGGTGGCGACGCCCGCCTGCGCGATCGGGTCGGTTCCGGCGGCGTCGGCGAGCTCGGCGAGACCGGTGTCGACGGGGGAGGGCGCGGCTGGTTCGGCCGCGGCCGTGCCGGTGAGGGCCAGAACCGCACCGATGCCGAGGGAAGTGACTGCCGCGGCGGCGCGTGCGATTGATCTGCCGTTCACTTGTTCTACTCCTAGATCCCGATTTCCCAGGGTTCCCAACCCACGCCAGCAACGTACCAGTTCGTCGCTTTCGTCGCCTAGGTAGCCGGTGGCGGTAGTCCGCTTGCTCGACCGTCTACGCGTGTCCTCCCGCTGCGATCCAATCGACAGTGAGAGATTACCGGAGGGTAGGTTTGACTCGGACGTACGAGACACAACGGGAGTTGCGTATGAAAATATCCCTGTCCCCCGACGAGGCCGCCTTCCGCGACGAGCTGCGACAGTTCTATCGGACCGAGATCCCCGAAGACATCCGCGAGCGCGTGAAATACGGCCGCGAACTGTCCCGCGACGACATCGTCACCGCGCACAAGATCCTCAATGACCATGGTCTCGCCGTGCCGAACTGGCCGGTGGAGTGGGGCGGCAAGGACTGGACGTCGATGCAGCGGCACATCTGGCAGGACGAGATGCAGCTGGCCTCGGTGCCCGAGCCGCTCACCTTCAACGCCCAGATGGTCGGCCCGGTGATCGCGCACTTCGGCTCGCAGGAGATCAAGGAGCGCTTCCTGCCGCCCACCGCGGCACTGGATATCTGGTGGTGCCAGGGCTTCTCCGAGCCCGACGCCGGATCGGACCTGGCTTCGCTGCGCACCACCGCGGTGCGCGACGGCGACTCCTACATCGTCAACGGCCAAAAGATCTGGACCACCCTCGCGCAGTACGCCGACTGGATCTTCTGTCTCGTGCGCACCGACCTGAACGCGCCGAAGAAGCAGGCTGGCATCTCCTTCCTGCTGTTCGACGTGAAGAGCCCCGGCGTCACCGTCCGCCCGATCAAACTGATCGACGGCAGCTACGAGGTGAACGAGGTCTTCTTCGAGAATGTCCGGGTGCCCGCCGATCAGCTGGTCGGCGAGGAAAACATGGGCTGGACCTACGCCAAGTTCCTGCTCGGCAACGAGCGCACCGGCATCACCGGCGTCGGCCGCACCAAGGTCAAGATCGGTGTCGCGAAGGACTATGCGCGCCAGACCAAGTCGGGCTCGGGCACGCTGCTCGGGGACCCGGTCTTCGCGGCCAGGGTGGCTGAGCTGGAGAACGAACTTCTTGCGCTGGAGATCACCCAGCTGCGCGTGGTCTCCAATTCCGTAGAGGGTAAACCGAATCCGGCCTCCTCGGTGCTGAAACTGCGCGGCTCGGAGCTGCAGCAGGCCGCCACCGAACTGCTGCTCGACATCGCGGGCCAAGACGCACTGCCGGTCGACGCCGACGACATCGCCTCGCCCGGCTGGGCGCAGCGCAGTGGCCCCAGCTATCTGAACTACCGCAAGACAACCATCTACGGAGGTTCGAGCGAGGTGCAGCGCACCATCATCGCCTCCACGATCCTCGGATTGTGAGGCAACACCATGGATTTCGAACTCACCGATGAACAGGTCATGCTGCGCGACACCGTCCGCGATCTGCTTGCCCGCAACTACGATCCCGAGTCCCGGCTGAAGGTGATCGACACCGAACTCGGCTGGAGCCGCGACGTGTGGCGCCAGCTGGCCGAACTCGGCGTGCTCGGTCTGAGCTTCACCGAGGAGGATGGCGGCGTCGGCGCCGGACCGGTGGAGACGAACCTCGTGCTCGAAGAGGTCGGCCGCAGGCTCGCGCCCGAGCCGATTCTGGACGCGGTGCTGGTGCCCGGCGGTCTGATCGCCCGGGTCGGCAGCGCCGAACAGCGGCAGCGGATCCTGCCCGAGGTCGCCGAGGGCAACAAGCTGCTCGCCTTCGCGCACGCCGAGCCCGGCGTGCGCCGGCCGTCCACCGAGCTCACCACAACCGCTGTGGCGCAGGGTGATTCGTACGTGCTGACCGGCATCAAGAACCCGGTCCCACACGGCGACTGCGCCGACGAACTGGTGGTCGGCGCGGTGCTGCCCGGTGGCGGCGTCGGCCTGTTCCTGGTCGGTCTGGATGCCGCAGGCGTGGTCCGCAAGTCGTATCGGACCTTCGATGGACAGCGCGGCGCTCAGATCGAACTCGACAAGGCGCCTGCCGAATTGCTGGGTGACAACCGCGATGCCGCCGAGGCTATTGCCTCGACGATCGGCCACGCCCAGGCCGGGCTCTGCGCGGAATCCGTCGGTGCGATGGAGGAAGCATTGCGGCTTACCGCCGAATACCTGCGGACGCGCAAGCAATTCGGGGTTACGCTGTCGAAGTTCCAGACGCTGACCCAGCGGGCCGCGAACATGTACGTCTCGCTGGAACTGGCGCGCAGCATGAGTTTGTACGCGACCGCGTCACTGGCCGACGGCGCCGAAGACCCCGTTGTCGCGTCGCGGGCCCGCCTGCAAGTCGGTCGCTCGGGCAGGCATATCGGCCAGGAAGCGATTCAGATGCACGGCGGTATCGCCGTCACCGCGGAGTACCCGGTCGGCCATTACGTCGCCAGGCTCACCGCCATTGAGCGCACCCTCGGCGGCGGGTTCGAGCACCTGCGGGTGCTGAGCGATCGGGTCGGCGAGTACGACCTGGCGGAGCTGTAAGCCCTTGCGGCGGTGTGTGCGCCACTCGGCGCACGCACCGCCGCGGGTCACTCGCCGTCGTGGTACGGACTGCCGGCGGTGGTGCTCGGTGACGTCCAGGTGGTGGTCGCCGGTTCGTCGGGCTCGGTCGTGACGATCGGCGGCGGAGGCGGTGGTAACGGGGTGGTGCTGTTGTTCAGAGTGGTCGTCCGACCGGGCCGGGACGTGGTTTCCCCGGGGGTCGACAACGGCGGCACGGTGAAGCCGGCGGCCCTGGGCGGCCGGTCCGGGGCGACCTGCCAACTGGGCGAGGGCGGTATCAACACCTTCGGCACGGTCTTGCCGGTGCTTTCCCGGACCGGGGCGTCGACCTCGGCCGCGGATTTGATCGGCGGGGGAGCCACGTAAGTGTCGTGCTTGCCGACTCCGCAGGCGCCGATCAGCACGAGACCGAGGGAGACCGCGCCTGCGGCAATCGCCGGACCGGCGATCTTGGCCCTACTGCTCTCCATCGGTGACACTCCTCGTGTGTTTCGAGTTGGGGCTCACATTAACCCAGGCGGGTCGCCCCGGCCAGGTGAGAAGTCGCTTGGGGGGTGTGCCGAACCGGCACATTTAAACATCAGTAATTCAGATATCGAATTGATCTCTTCGGCGTGTCGCGGGCACGTGTCGTAGTCACGCCGCGTGGGCGAGTCGTAGCGTATGTCAGCAAAGTTACGCGTGAGACGCCTGTACCCAGATGAGAGACGCGCTGAGCGATTTGCGCGATAGCAATTCTCTAATCGGCGTCACCGAGGAGTAGATGATGGCAGCTTACTCGACAACCCGGCTGCGCGGCGCGGCCGCGGCCACCACTGCGGCGGCCCCGGCGACACCGCAGCGTATGGTGTCGAACCCGCCCGTGCGAACTCTGTTCACGATCCTGTCGCGGACGCTCGCCTGGCTGATCTTCATCGGCGGAATCGTCGGGGCCGTCCTCGGCATCGCCGGCCTACGTGTCGAAATCACCGTTGCCGGGCTGATTCTCGCGTGCACCGCGGGCTTGGTTCTGCTGCGGCTACGGGCAGGTGGCGGCGAAACCGACTGAGCCACCGGTTCATAAGCCGTCGGGTGCTGTGCCCGGTGTGAAAATAACGAGCGCGCAGCACCTTGGGGGCCTAGCGTGATCGGCATGAGGATCGAGATCACCACCGACCCCGCGGAGTTCCGATCGCGGACGGAAACGTTCCTCGGCCATGATCCGCTGCGGCACACCGTCGTCACCACGAGCATTGCCAACTCCATCGGCGGTCTGGACGGCGAACGCGAGCCGTCGCGGTTCCTGTCGGTGCACGATGGCGACACCGTGGTCGGTGTCGCCATGCGCGGGGCGGGTCGCGACCTGTATCTCGGTGAGTTGCCCGACGGCAGTGTGGATGCCGTCGCCGAGGCGCTGGCCGAGGTCGCTCCGGCGGCAGGCGGGGTCGAGGGAACGCTCGATCACGTCACCCGATTCGGCGAGCGCTGGAGTGCGCTGCGCGGTGTCGGGCACCGGCGTTCCTTTGCCACCCGGCTGTACCGGCTCGGCGCCCTGCGAGTGCCGAGCGCCGCCGGATCATCGCGCCGCGCCGTCGAATCCGACGCCGAACTGTGCGCCGCCTGGGCCGAGGCCATGCGCGTCGAGTCCGGGATGGCCCCGCAGGGCTGGACCGCCGCGGTCGTCACCAATCGGATCGCGGCGGGCCGCTGGTGGCTCTGGGAACACGAGGGCAGGCCGGTCTGCCTGGCGGCCCATCAAATACCCGCGCTCGGCTGGTCGCGCATCGGTCCCGTCTATACCCCGCCCGCCGAACGTGGCCACGGCTACGCCAGCATCCTCACCGCGCACGTCGCCCGCACGCTGCGCACCAGGGGCATCGACGTCTGCCTGTTCGCCGACACCGACAACCCGACCTCGAACAAGATCTACCAGGCCATCGGCTTCGAACCGGTCCAGGAATTCGTGCGCTACCAATTCACCTGATACCGCGCCTATTTCGCGGCGAAGCGCGGGGAGCCGCATGATGCGGATCCCCGCGCCCGCGGTCGCTAGTCGGTGGCCAGCACCGTGCCGGCGCCGACGGTGCGCCCGCCCTCACGGATGGCGAAGCCGAGTCCCGGCTCCAGCGGAACCGGGCGGCCGAGCCGTACGGTCAGTTCGACCGTCTCACCGGGCCGGGCCATGCCGGTGTCGCCGGGCAGGGTCACATCGCCCACGACATCGCCCGTCCGCACGTAGAACTGCGGGCGGTAGCCGGAGGTGATCGGCGTGCGCCTGCCACCCTCCGCCGTGCCGAGCAGGTACACCCGGGCGGTGAACCCGGTGTGCACCGCGATGCTGCCCGGCTCCGCGACGACCTGGCCACGACGGACCTGACCGCGTTGCACGCCGCGCAGCAGCAGCGCGACATTGTCGCCCGCTTCCGCGAACTCCATAGTCCGGCCGAAGGTTTCCACCCCGGTGACTACCGTGGTCAGCGACTCGCCGTCGAGGCCGAGCAGCTCGACCCGGTCGCCGAGCCGGACCTGGCCACGTTCCACCGCGCCGGTGACGACGGTGCCCCGACCGGTAATGGTCAGGACGTTCTCCACCGGAAGCAGGAACGGCGCGTCGGTGTACCGGACGGGAATGGGCACGTGGGTATCCACTGCGTCCAGCAGTTCCAGCAGCGCAGCCGTCCATCGCTCGTCGCCTTCCAGCGCACGCAGCCCCGAAACCCGGACGACCGGCAACTCCCCGCCCGGGTAGCCCTGGGCGGTGAGCAGGTCACGAACCTCCAGCTCGATCAGGTCGAGCAGCTCCGGGTCACCCGCGTCGGCCTTGTTGAGGGCCACCACGATGTGCTCGACACCGACCTGACGCGCCAGCAGCACATGCTCGGCCGTTTGCGGCATCACGCCGTCCTGCGCGGAGACCACGAGGATGGCGCCGTCCAGCTGGGAGGCGCCGGTGATCATGTTCTTCACGAAGTCGGCGTGGCCCGGCATGTCGATGTGCGCGTAATGCCTTGTGGCCGTTTCATATTCGACGTGCGCAATATTGATGGTGATACCGCGCAGCGCCTCCTCCGGCGCCCGGTCGATCCGGTCGAAGGGTACGAAGCTGGCGCCACCCTGCTCGGCGAGCACCTTGGTGATCGCGGCCGTGAGGGTGGTTTTGCCATGATCGACATGACCCATGGTGCCGATGTTGAGGTGCGGCTTGGTACGGACATATGTCTTCTTGGACATGGGATTTCCCTGGTTGCGTTCGGCTGGCGCCGAATGTCGATGACGGAACCTCTGCGATGGGGAGACCTTCCCCGTCCGAGGTCCCGGGACATCCCGGGGAAGGTCAGCTTCGGGCGCCGTCGAGCTGCGCGGCAAGTGCTGCCGACGCTGCCAGGGCAGCCGCCATCGCGTCCGCGACTGCGGACCGCCGAGCGATGGCGTAGCTGAACATGTCGAGAATGGTAGGAGACGAGACCGGCCGCGCGCGAAGGGTTTTTCGCGTCCGGCCGGTGAGCTGGCTCGGGTAGTCAGCTCAAAGGTGCACTGCGCCACCAGCGCAACGCCTTGTCGATGCTGCCTGCTAGGCCGTCGGTGTACATCAGGAACTGGGCGCGGTTCTTGTCGCCGGTGAAGACGGTGAGGATCTTCGGCCCGTCGTTCGTGTACTTGTAGTTCGTGTACGACTTGCCGCCATTGGTATCGGTCGACTTGGTGTTCGTCGGCAGGCTGTTCACCACCGACTGCACGTCCGCGGCGGAGTTGTAGACGAAGATTGTGTAGAACGGGTCGGGGTCGGAGCTGTCGCCGCCGCCGTAGCAATCCCATTCGTAGACCCATTTGCCGAAATCCGGTGAGCCGGTGGTCGGCGGCGATGGGGACGACGGATCGGCCGCGATGCAGTGCGCGCCGTTGTAGCCGGCGTCGCCGGTCTTGGAGGTGGGCACCATGCGGGGGAACGCGGCGCTGATCGCGTCCGCGTTCGGGGTCACTGAACCGCCGTTGCCCGACGAGGACGACGTGCTGGTGCCCCGGCTGTTGGACGACGTATTGCTGCCCGACATCGCCCCGATGACCAGTAGCGCCACCAGGATCAATACCACCGCGGCCACACCGATGCCGATGATGAGCCCGGCGTTCGACTTTCGTCGCGGCGGTTGACCGTGCGACGGCCGCCGCATGCCACCGACCGGCGGCCCCGGCGGACCGGGCGGTGTGGCGAATCCGAATCCTTGCTGCGGGTTGTACGGACGGGCCGGCCCGGACTGCTGATGGTTCGGGCCCGACTGCTGGTGCGTCGGCCCGGGCTGCATGGGTTGGTGCTGGTGCTGAATCGGCTGGTGCTGCACCGGTGTTCGGGGCGGCGGGTTGGTCATGGGCGGCCCGGTCAGCGAGTGCGGTCCGCTGGTCTGCGGTGCTGGTCCGTTGGCCACCGGATACGGCATGCCCGTCACCGGAATCGGCGGTCCGGTCTGCGGCCGCGGCCCACCGGCGATCGGTGTGCCAGGGCCGGTGACCGGACGCGGCCCACCGACCACCGGCATCGACGGCACGCTGGGATTGACGAGCGCGTGGCGCGCGGCGGCGGCGAACTCCGAACAGGAGGCGTACCTGTCGTCTGGGCGCTTCGCCATCGCCCTGGCCAGCACGCTGTCCAGGGCGTAGGGCAGTCCGGGGCGAGAGCTGCTGAGCGCGGGCGGCGCGCCCTGCAGGTGACCCTGGATCACGGCGGCCGGGTTGGTCGCCGCGAACGGGCCGGTGCCGGTGAACAGCCAGAACAGCGAGCACGCCAGCGAATACTGATCCGATCGATGATCCAGCGTTGCGCCGGTCAGTTGCTCCGGCGACGCGTAGGCCAGGGTCGCGGTGAAGGTGCCGGTCTGGGTGAGATGGCCGGTGTCGTCGCGCAGCCGCGCGATGCCGAAGTCGGTCAGGTAGACCCGTTCACCGCGGCCGCTGCCCGAGCGGGCCAGCAGGATGTTCGCCGGCTTGACGTCGCGGTGCAGTACGCCCATGCCATGCGCGTAGTCGAGCGCGTCTGCGGTTTCCTTGATGATCTGCACCGCACGCTCCGGCGGCAGCTTCTCGGGATCCACCGACGCGGCGTCGATGCCGTCGACGTACTGCATCGAGATCCACAGCTGCTCGTCGTCGAGGCCGCGGTCGTACACCGTGACGATACTGGGGTGGTCGAGCTGGGCGACCAGATCCGCCTCCCGTTCGAACCTCGCCCGCACCTCCTTGTCGAAGAACATCTCCCTGTTCAACAGCTTCAGCGCCGTCATCCGCGGCAGGCGCGGATGTTTCGCCAGGTAGACCGAACCCATGCCACCGCGACCCAATTGCCGATCGATGACATAACCGGCGAAAACGTCACCGCTGGCCAGCATGTCTGCTCCACTTCCCGCCGCTCATCGGGACCCACCGATGAACAGGCGTACAGCATAAGAACGCGCAATCAGGCACGACCCCGAGCGCGGAAAACATCGAAACCTTAGCAGTATTCGGGCAACCTCAGCCGCCCATTTCATAGCGGAAGGCTATGGCGGAGGGTGTTGTTCGGGCCCCGATGGCGCCGAACGCGGTGCCCGTACCCGAACATCGGGTAGTGCGATGGTTCGCGGCCGAGGCGTGCGCCGCGGTGGCAAGGGCATGCGCGGTGCGCCGGTGTCGTTGGGTGGTTCGGTGGACCTGGCCGGTTGGCCGGTCTCGAACCGCTCCGGCGTCCGGGGCTGGTCCGAGTTTCGCTGTGGCGCTGAGGTTTGGGGTGCCACGTGCGGTTCCGGTGGTACCCGCGTCCCGGGCGGAACCGAATTCTCGGTGGGCGAATTGCTTTGTGGCGCTTGGGTTTCGGGCCTCGTCGAGCTGCTGTGCGGCGTCGCGGACTGCGGCGTGACGGTATGGGCGGGAGCGGCGCGCGGTGGGCGGCTTTGCTGCGGCGCAGCGTGCTGTGGGGTGTGCTGTGCGGGTGTGGCGTGCGGTGGCCGGCTTTGCTGGGGTGCGGCCTGTTGTGGGGTGTGCTGTGCGGGTGTGGCGTGCGGTGGCCGGCTTTGCTGGGGTGCGGCGTGCTGTGGGGTGTGCTGTGCGGGTGTGGCGTGCGGTGGCCGGCTTTGTGGTGGCACGTTGTGCGCAGGGCCGAGCGGTGCCCGGGTCGGCCCCCCGGGAGCGACTCGCCCGGTGTGCATCGGTGCGTGCTGCGGCCGCTGCGGCCCGCCCGGCGTCAGCGCCCGCCGTGCCGCCGCCGCGAACTCCGCGCAGCTACCGAACCGGTCCGCGGGCCGCTTGGCCATCGCCCTGGCCAGCACCGCGTCCAGCGCGGGTGGCAGGCCCGGTCGCGTCCGGCTCAGCACCGGCACCGGTCCATAGAGATGGCCGTTGATGACGCCCATCGGATTGGTGCCGGGGAACGGGCCGACGCCGGTCAGCATCCAGAACAGCGTGCACGCCAGCGAGTACTGATCGGCCCGGTCGTCCAGCCACATCCCGAGCAATTGTTCGGGCGCGGCATAGGCCAGGGTCGCGGTGATCGAGCCCGCCGAGCTCAGTGTGTCGCTGTCGCGCATGCCCGCGATGCCGAAATCGGTGAGCAATACCCGTTCCGGCTGTCCGATCGGCGCCTTGGCCAGCAGAATATTGGCCGGTTTCACGTCGCGGTGCAGCACGCTGTTGGCGTGCGCGAAATCCAGGGCCGCGGCGGTCTCGGCGATGATCTGCACGGCTCGCCACGGCGCGAGCACATTCACATCCGCGCAGGAGGCATCCGCGCCGGGGACGAACTGCATCGAGATCCAGAGCTGCTCGTCCTCGGTGCCGCGGTCGTACACGGTGACGATATTGGGGTGGTCGAGCTGGGCGACCAGGTCGGCCTCGCGCTCGAAGCGGCGCCGGATCTCGGTGTCGGTGTAGAGGTCGCGATTGAGCAGTTTCAGCGCGGTCAGCCGCGGCAGCCGGGGATGTTGCGCCAGGTAGACGGTGCCCATACCGCCCTGGCCGAGCACACGCTGGATGGCGTAGCCCGCGAAGATGTCGCCTTTTTTCAACACAGTGGATTCACCCCCTCATCAGGTCGAGCACCTGGATCCTACCGATGTATCTCTGCCGACCCCGCGGATGCAACAGACTCGTTGCCCTGTCGGTGGCACTCGTTACGCTGAGCCTCATGCGCATTGGAGCACACGTCCGGCTCGACAGCGATCCGATCGGCTTCGGTGAGAAACTCGGCGCCGATGTCATCCAGCTGTTCGTTGTCGATCCGCAGAGCTGGGACAAGCCGACACCGCATCCGCGGACCCAGGAGATCCTCGCCAGTCCGATCGATGTGGTCGTGCACTCGTCCTATCAGATCAATGTGGCCAGTCTGAACAACCGGCTGCGGATGCCGTCGCGCAACGCGGTGGCGCAGCAGGCTGAGGCCGCCGCCGATATCGGCGCGTTGGGCTTGGTCGTGCACGGCGGGCACGTCCGGTCCGACGCGGAGATCGACACCGGAATCGACAATTGGCGCAAGCTGTTCGAACGCCAGCAGGACAAGGGCGGTTTCGCGGTGCCCATCCTGATCGAGAACACGGCGGGCGGAAACTATGCCATGGCACGGCATTTCGATTCGATCGCCCGGCTGTGGGATGCGGTCGGCGATTTCGGCGCGGGCTTCTGCCTGGACACTTGCCACGCCTGGGCCGGCGGCGAAGAATTGGTCGGCGTCGTCGAACGGATCAAGGCGGTCACCGGCCGAATCGACCTGGTGCACTTGAATTCCTCCCGCGACGAGTTCGATTCCGGCGCCGACCGGCACGCCAATTTCGGCGACGGCACCATCGACCCGCAGTTGCTCGCCGAGGTCTGCCGCACCGCGGATGCGCCGGTTATCCTCGAAACCCCCGCGGAAGGCGTCGCGGACGACCTCGCCTACCTGCGCGAACACGTAGACTGACTGCTCGCTCGCCTATTGCGGTCGCACTGCAGTTGGGATCATGGTGACGGAAAACCTGGTTGGCGAGGCAGTTCGAGTGATGTGCTCAACGGCGCATCAATCAAAATTCGAACAGCGAAGGTGATTTCATGACGGTCGACTACGCCACTCCTGTTACCGCTTCGGTGACCAAGCTCGGTGCTCGCATCGGCGCTCAGGTCGACAATGTCCGGCTCGGCGGCGACCTGGACGCGGCTACCGTCGAGGTGGCTGGAGAACACCACCCGCTGGACCTGGGCCCCCGGTGACGTGGCCATCTGGGACAACCGCGCCACCCAGCACTACGCCATCGATGACTACGACGACCAGCCCCGCAAGCTGACCCGCATCACCCTCGCGGGCGATATCCCGGTCGGTGTGAACAGCGCCGCGAGCACCATCATCAGCGGAAATGCCGAGCATTACTCCATCGTCGAGGAGCCGACGCGCCGGGCGTCCTAGGCGGTCGGTCGAGCGTCGAGGGGCACAGCAGTGTGCCCTCGACGTGTGCCGCAGCCGAGTGCCGGTCGCCCGGTACCGAGCCGGGCGACGGTCCCGGCGAGATGCCGATAGTCCACACTGGTAGCCATGAGTATTAGGCCGTTGGACGGGGTGCGCGTCCTCGAACTCGGCAATTACATCGCCGCGCCGACCGCCGGACGCATCCTCGGCGACTTCGGCGCCGAGGTAATCAAGGTGGAGCGGCCGAAGGCCGGTGATGAGCTGCGCAATTGGCGGCTCTACGGCGGCGATACCTCGATGCTCTATCGCACCATCAACCGCAACAAGAAGTCGATCACCCTCGATTTGCGCACCGAGGCGGGCCGGGGCGTCGTGCTCGACCTGATCCGGCAGTGCGATGTGCTGCTGGAGAACTTCCGGCCGGGCATGCTCGAGAAGTGGGGCCTCGGTCCCGAGGTGCTCAACGAGGTCAATCCCGATCTGGTGATCACGCGCATCTCCGCGTATGGCCAGACCGGGCCGCTGGCATCGCGGCCTGGTTTCGCCGCCGTCGCCGAGGCCGTCGGCGGCCTGCGTGAACTCGTCGGCGACCCGGACCGGCCGCCGGTGCGGACCGGCGTCTCCATCGGTGATTCCATCGCGGGCATCTACGCCGCCTTCGGCACCGTGATGACACTGTTCCAGCGCACACAACGATCGGAGTCGATTCCATTGGGGGAGCGCATTATCGATGTCGCGCTCAACGAGGCGATCCTGTCGGTAATGGAATCGCTGGTGCCCGATTACCTCGCCTACGGCATCAACCGCGAACGCGTCGGCGGCCGGATGGAAGGCATCGCGCCGAGCAACGCTTACCCGTGCGGCGACGGCTCCAGCATCATCATCGGCGGCAATGGCGATGCCATCTTCCAGCGGTACATGGGTGTGATCGGCCGCCCCGACCTGGCCGCCGCCCCCGATCTCCAGGACAACGCGGGCCGCTGGCGCAACCGGGAGCGGCTCGATGCCGCGATCGGCGAGTGGACGATCCAATACACCCGCCACGAGGCCCTGAAGATCCTGGAGGGCGCCGCCATCCCATGCGGCCCAATCTATACCGCCGCCGACATCGTCGCCGACGAGCAGTACAAGGCGCGCAATATGATTCAGTCGTTCCCAGTGGATGTCGGTGAGCCGCGACCGAAAACAGTCGGATTTCCCGGCATCGTCCCGGTGATCGGCGATAAGTCGTTGCCCATCCGCAATGTCGGACCCGATCTCGGCGAGCACACTCGTGCGGTGTTGTCAGATCTGCTCGGCATGAGTGACGCCGATATCGATGCACTGGAGGCCTCATGACTCGGAGGGTTTACGGCCGTAGGCGACCACCCGGGCGCAGCGCGTACGAACTGCGCGCACCCGGACCCCGGCGGCCCACGGTGAATCCCAATCCGGCTGTCGGGAACGGGAAGCCGTGCGGTGGCGTGATGTGCGTGCCGCAGGAAGCGAGAGAGAAGAAATGACGGCGCTCACCGAGTCGGTGCTGCGCGATGTGACTCTGCGCGACGGTCTCCAGTTGACCGGCAAAGTCCTGCCGGTGGAACGCAAGGTGGATATCGTTCGCCGCCTGCTCGCGCTCGGGGTGCCCGCGCTGGAGGTCGGTTCCATGGCTCGCCCCGATCTGGTGCCGCCGATGGCCAACACCATGGAGCTCATTGCGGCACTGAGTCCCGAAGAGCTGGAACGCTGTTGGGTCTGGGTGGCCACGCCGCGGCACATCGAGAAGGCCGCGGCCGCGGGCGTGCGCAACTTCCAATACTGCTTCTCGGTGTCGGATGCCCACAACAAGGCCAATATCGGCCGCACCACCGAGGACAGCGTGGCGGTCATGCCCGATGCCGTCCGTCTCGCCCACGGGGTCGGCGGCGCGATTCAACTCTGCCTGGCCACCAGCTTCACCTGCCCCTTCGACGGACCGGTCGACCCCGAGCGGGTGCTCGCCATCGCCAATGATCCGCGCACCGAAGGCGCTACCGAAATCGTCATCGCCGACACCCTCGGCCAAGCGCACCCCGGGCAGGTGACCGCTCTCATTTCGGCCGTCCGGGACCGAACCCCGCACCGCCGCATAGTCTTCCACGGCCACGACACCTGGGGCATGGGCGTCGCCAACACCCTCGCGGCTCTGCAAGCAGGCGCGACCATGGTCGACGGATCCCTCGGTGGCCTCGGCGGTTGCCCCTTCGCCCCCGGCGCCAGCGGCAACACCTCCACCGAAGATATCCTCTTCGCCACCCGCCCACCGTGGTTCACCCCCGCCACGCTGGCCGCCATGGTGGCGCTGTCCGAGGATCTGCTCGCCGACCTGGGCGAACCCAGCCGCTCCCGCACCGCCGAAGGCGCCCGCTCCAAAGCCGAAGCCTTCGAATGGGTTATCTGACCGTTCTGCGTCGGGAAACTCGATTGCAGGCTCCTGCGCGGACCCCAGCAGGAAATACGCCAGGAACGTGATAGATCACCGACCCCTCGACAATGCTGCCCACCACCGGCCGTTGTGCACATCCAGCTTCGCCACGGTCCCCGCAGCCATCCGAATCCGCCCCACCAGTTGACCAGTGTGGTCGACGAACTCGATGAGCTGTACGCCGATGACTCCGAGGTCAGTTTCGCAGTGCTGCGCCAGATTCCGCGGTTGGAGGCGGCAGTGAAGGAGACGCTGCGTCTGCATCCGCCACTGATCATCCTGATGCGGGTCGCCCAAGGCGAATTCGAGGTGTGCGGGCACGCGATCGAGTCCGGTGATCTGGTCGCGGCCACCCCCGCCATCTCCAACCGCATCCCCGAGGACTTCCCGAACCCGGACGCCTTCGATCCGGATCGCTACATCGACCCGAACGACGAAGACATCGTCAACCGCTGGACCTGGATCCCGTTCGGCGCTGGTCGGCACCGCTGTGTCGGCGCCGCCTTCGCGCTCATGCAGCTCAAGGCGATCTTCTCGATCCTATTGCGCGACTGGGAGTTCGAAATGGCGCAACCGTCCGACAGCTATCGCAACGACCACAGCAAGATGGTGGTGCAGCTGCAACAGCCGTGCGCGGTCCGCTACCGTCGCCGCCGAAAGCCTTAGCCATTACTTACGTTGCGCAGGCGCGGAGAGAAATATGCTGTGCTGCAGCGGGTTACGCAACCTCTTGTAGTGTGAAACGCATGATCACGCTCAAGAAGGAAGATGGCGCCGCGGATCTCAACGGCATCACCAAACTGACTGTCGGGGTGAGCTGGGATCCGTCGTCGGGCACAAGCGGCGGTGCGATCGGGTTGCTGCGTCGCAAGCGCGGTGTGGACCTGGATCTGATCGCCGTCCTCATGCAAGGCGCCGAGCCGGTTCGTTTTGCCGGACTAGACTCGCTGGACCCGATGGGCAACGGATCGGTGCAGCACACCGGCGATGAGCAGACGGGCGCAGCCTCCGGTGACGACGAGTCGGTCCACGTCACCTTCGCCGAAGTACCCGGCGCCATCGACTCCATCGTGTTCGTGGCCGCCGCCTTCAAGAAGGGCAGTTCCTTCGAAAAGGCCAACAACATTTCGTTCAAGGTGTACGACGCGACCGGCGGCAGCGCCGAGCAGGTGGCCGATATCTGGCCGTCGCTGCTCGGCAACGACAACGCCAATGCCGTGGCCAGGGCGTTCCGCTCCGGTACGGGCTGGCAGCTGGAGGTCCTCAACCGCAAGGGTCAGATCAAGCAGGGTGACAAGCAAGCCCTGCTGCGCTTCGCAATGGCCTAGGTATCGGTCTTCCGGATGGATGCCGGGATCGAGTGGCCGGGTCAGCGCCCGACGCTACGCTCGATCCCGGCATACGCCGGTATGACGTTCTTACAGAACGGCTTCGATGGCGGTGATGACCGCCGCCGAGTCGGGCTCGGTCCGGGGACGGAACCGGCCCGCCACCTTTCCTTCCCGATCGATCAGGAACTTCTCGAAGTTCCACTGGATCTCACCGGCCGTGCCGTCCGCGTCCGGCGTTTCGACCAGCGTGCCGTAGAGCGGATGCTGGTCCTCGCCCTTGACGTCGGTCTTCTCCAGCAGCGGGAAATCCACACCATAGGTGGTGGAGCAGAACTCTTGGATCTCCTCGGCCGTGCCGGGTTCCTGACCCATGAACTGGTTGCTCGGCACGCCGATCACGGTGAATCCGCGCGGTCCGTAGGTCTTCTGCAGCTCGACCAGTCCGGTGTACTGCGGCGTCAGACCGCATTTGGAAGCCACGTTCACCAGCAGCACGGCCTTGTCCCCGGCGAGTTCGCCCAGGCTCGTCGCGTCGCCGGAAAGCGTCCGCAGTGGAATGTCTCGAAGGCTCACTCGTATCGCACCTGCCACTTCTTGATTCCGTTGATCCAACCCCGATCGCAACCGTACCGGATCGGACACCTGACTGATGTTCGGGATCACGTCGGCGATGGCGTTGAGTATCAGGTCGATTTCCAGTCTGGCCAGGTTGGCGCCGACGCAATAGTGTGCTCCGGTGCCGCCGAAGCCGACGTGCGGATTGGGGTCTCCCGTAGCACGTCGAAGGTGAAGGGATTCTCGAAGGCTTCCTCGTCGAAGTTCGCCGAGCTGTAGAAGATCCCCAGCCACTGCCCCTTCTTGATCTCCTGACATGCGGTGCAGGCCGCCGCGGCGACCATGGGCGGCATCAGGCCGGGCGATCCGGCCGATCCGCGGACAGTCTGTGGCCCGCTGATCTCGCCACGGCAGCGGGCGCGGGTGGAGCGGTATCTGGAGATCGCCAAGGCCGAAGGCGGGCGGATCATCGTCGCCGGCGGCCGCCCGGCCGCCGGCGAGCGCGGCTACTACATCGAACCGACGCTGATCGCGGACATATCGAGATCGCGCTGTTCCTCTGCCACGACGCCGGCTGGCCGAATGGCACCAAGCTCGACCTGCTGGTGGGAACCATCGTCGCGCAACAGAAGAAGGAGGCCCGCAAGACAGCGGAGGCGGCCGCACAGTCCGAAGCGGCAGCGCAAGCTCGAGCGGCAGAGCAGCGCGGACCCGGTAGCGCTGTCCGCGGCGTAATTCGATCGGGCCGAAGTTCTACCCGCGACGCACGCAGAACCGGCAGAGTGGTCCACAGCACAAAACAGTCGGAAAGAGCCCACACCGATCGAGCAGCACACGAGGGCAGTGGTCCGACCGAGCAATAGTAAGGAACACGAAACATGTCTGATGCCGCGACAATCCGGCCGCTGCGTGCCAGTGAGATCTCCGAGTGGGACAAGGAGGCCGACGTCGTCGTCGCCGGTTACGGCATCTCCGGGGTGTGCGCCGCCATCGAGTCCGCGCGGGCGGGCGCCGAGGTGTTGATCCTGGAGCGCACCGGCGGTTGGGGCGGTGCGGCCGCGATGGCGGGCGGGTTCATCTATCTCGGCGGCGGCACGCCGCTACAGCAGGCTCTCGGCTTCGAGGACACGCCGGAGAACATGGAGACGTTTTTGCTGGCCGCCCTAGGTCCGGGCGTCGACAAGGCGAAGATCGCCGACTACTGCCATGGCAGCGTCGAACACTACAACTGGCTCGTCTCCTGCGGTGTCCCGTTCCGTGAGGCGTTCTGGGGTGAGCCCGGGTGGGAGCCCCCGCACGACGAGGGACTGATGTACTCCGGCGGCGAGAATGCGGCGCCGTTCAATGCGATCGCGAAACCCGCGCCGCGCGGCCACGTTCCGCAGATGGCCGACAAGCGCATCGGCCAGAAGAGCGGCGGCTACATGTTGATGAAGCCGCTGGCCGAGACCGCCGAAAGTCTCGGTGTCCGTGTCGAATACGACACCAGGATCCGGCGTCTCATCGTCGATGACACCGAGCGCGTCGTCGGCGTGCTCGCCACCCAATTCGGCAAGCAGGTCGCGATCCGCGCCGAACGCGGCGTGGTGCTGGCGACCGGCAGTTTCGCTTACCACCAGAAGATGATCGAGGGCTATGCGCCGCGGTTGATCGGCCGTCCCGCCGCCGCGATCGAGGAGCACGACGGTATCGGCATCCTCGTCGCCCAGGCACTCGGCGCCGAGCTGGCGCACATGGATGCCACCGAGGTCGCGTTCTTCGGTGACCCGCAGATGATGGCCCGCGGCATTCTGGTCAACGGTCGCGGCCAGCGTTACATCCCGGAGGACACCTATCCCGGGCGCATCGGCCAGGCGACGCTGATTCAACAGGAGAATCAGGCGTATCTGATCATCGACGAGGAGTCGCTCGAGGTCGCGCTGGCCACCGAAACCGCCACCCCGTTCTTCCGGCAGCCGCCGACCTGGGCGGCCGAAACCGTCGCCGAACTCGAGGCGGACATGTGCCTGCCGACGCTGGCGCTGCAAGGCACGATCGACGCCTACAATCTGCACGCCGCCGACGGCAAGGATCCACTGCTCGGCAAGAAGCCCGAGTGGGTCAAGCCGATCGGCACGCCGATCGCGGCGTTCGATATGCGAGGCTTCACCGCGGGTTTCACCCTGGGCGGCCTGCGCACCGACCTCGACTCCCGCGTGCTGCACGTCTCGGGCGAGCCGATCCCCGGGCTGTTCGCCGCGGGCCGCTGCACCTCCGGTCTCTGCGCGGGCGGTTACGTCAGCGGCGCCTCGCTCGGTGACGGCAGCTTCTATGGCCGTCGCGCTGGTCTAGCCGCGGCAAAGTAGTGGTCGCCGCGGCGGCCGGCGTCGGGACCGCCACGGCGTACACCTATTTCTCCTCCAAGGAACACCTCGTCGCCGAGATCTTTTGGCGCCGCCTGGTTTCCGGCTCGTCTCCCGCTAGCGAAGACCCGGACCCCGTTGTCCGGGTCGTCGCCGAGCTCCGCAAAATCGCCCTGCTCGTCGCCGACGAACAGGAACTCTCGGGCGCGGTCACCAGCGCTCTGCTCGGCCGCGACCCCGATGTGGCGCATCTGCGTGCCCGCATCGGCGCCGAAATCCGCAAGCGCCTGCTGGGCGCCCTCGGCCCCGACGCCGACCCCGACGTCGTCGAGTCCCTCGAACTCCTCTACGCGGGCGCCCTCGTCCGCGCCGGGATGGGCTACGCCTCCTACTCGGAAATCGCCGACCGCCTGGAGAAAATCTCAGAGTGTTGCCCGCGGCGCCCCCATCCCGGGGTTGATGGTGACCGGGCCGGTCGCTGACGGGGTGATCGGGAAGTCGAAGATGGCTGTGGGGATGTACACGGTGGCACAGGAATTGGGGATATCGACGACGCCCGAGAAGCGGCCTTCGATCGGTGCAGCGCCGAGCAGGAGGTATGCCTGTTCGGGGCTGTAGCCGAACTTGGTGAGGTAGTCGATGGCGTGCAGGCAGGCGCGTTCGAACGACAGTTGGGAGTCGAGGTAGCGCTGTTCGCCCGCGAGGGTGACCGAGGTGCCGGAGAAGGCGAGGTACTCGGTGTAATTGGGGCCCTCGTTGCCGGGCATGAAGATGGCGTTCTCCGAGACACCGTAGAGCTCCATGCCGTTCTTGATGAGATCCACGCGCAGGTCGATGAATCCGCCCATCTCGATGGCGCCGCAGAAGGTGATCTCACCGTCGCCCTGGGAGAAGTGCAGATCGCCGACGGACAGTTCCATCTGAAAAGTTTGCACTTAACGTCTGTTTCGCTCGGGCCGCTCGGCCTCGTTTCAGCCACACGGTGGCACCGCCATCCGCCGGTGTCGCAGCGTGACCGGTCGGCGCGCGTGGCGGCCGACCGGGGCTCAGGTTGTCAGCTCGGCGAGCACATTGAAATCGAGCGCATCGGCGTCGGCGAGATACACCGGCTGCGTGGTGTGCGCGCCGCGGACCCGCACCTCGCCGCGCGGACCGCCGTAACTGACACCGGCGGAGCCACGTTCGATGGCGCGCAGATCGAGGCTGCGGGAGTTCTCCGCCAGGGAGGCGAACAGCAGCATGCCCTCGTAACAGGATTCGCCGATATTGTTCAGCGTCGGCGCGAACGAGCCGAAATGCTGGAGGTACCTGGAGCCGAAATCCATGCCCTCCGCGGAGACAACGCTCTCGAAATAGCCACTGGCGGTGTACAAGCCGCGGGTGCTGTCCGGGCCGCCCGCATACAGCACGTCCTCGCTGATCATCATGTTCAGCCGCAGCTGGTTCTCGTCCAACCCGGCCTTGGCGAACGCCTGATTGAACGCCGCGCAGTCGGCGCCGACCATGAATACCAGAACCCCTTGCGCCGGTGAGCCTTTGACCAATTCGAGTGCCCGGCCGAAGCTGCGCCCGCCGAGTGGGATGTAGGTCTCGCCGACGATTTCGATGTCGGTCGTCGCCGCGAATTCCCTTGCTGCCCGCGCTGTTTCGCGCGGCCACACATAATCGTTGCCGACCACGCACCAGCGCCGGATGCCGTGCTCCGCGCGCAGCCAGCGCAGCGCGGGGAAGAGCTGCTGATCGGGCGTCTCGCCGACCATGTAGACACCGTCGGCGTCCTCGCCGCCCTCGTAGAACGTGGTGTAGATGTAGGGCACGCGTCCGGCGGTCTGCGGCGTAATCACCTTGCGGGCGTTGGACAGATGCCATCCGACGACACCGTCGACCAACCCCGTGCTGACCATGCGGTCTATCTCCGCGGCCAGCACCGGCAGCGGCGCGCCCGCGTCGACCGGATGCAGCCGCACCGTGCGGTCGAGAACGCCGCCCGCGGCGTTGATGTCATCGATGGCCAGTGTCGCGCAGGCCTCGCAGGAAGGTCCGAACAAGCCCGCCGGTCCGCTCAGCGGCACCACCAGCGCAATGTCCACCGTCTCGCGATGGCCTCGAAAGCCCGAAAGCGACAATGGAATCACCACCGTATATTTCCATTTGAATCAATACCATACGGCGTTGTATATAGTGCTGTGGTGGACGATAGCACTGCCCCCGCCGCACTGGAGGAGTTGGCGCGACTTGTGCGCCGGGCGTCACAGGAATTGGACCGCGCCGTCGCGACCTGTCTCGGTGAAGCCGCGGTCGGACGCTGGCACGTCCTGACCGCCGTCGCCGGTGGCCACGGCCGCGCGATGTCGCAGCTCGCCGAGGCCACCCTGCTGACCGGCGCCAGCCTGACCAGACTCATCGATGCGATGATCGCCGACAACCTGGTGCACCGCAAGGTCGACGACACCGACCGCCGCCGCGTCCTGGTCTTCCCCACCCGCCGCGGCCTGCTGACCTACCAGGTGATGACCCGTGCCATCAACGAGGCGGGCCTCGATCTGATCGCCACCGACACCGACGGTCTCACTCGCTCGCTGCGCGCCTTGCTCGACCAATTGCACGACACCGAACCGGCGGTCGTATAGGTCTGTTTTCGGGCTGAGCGCATCGATACTCAGGTCATCAGGGACATCCCCGATGGCGCGGTGACGTGATCGCAGACAGACTAGGCTGCATGACTTCGCACGCTGTGGGTACCGACACCGCCGAATCGGAGGCTCCGACCGATGTCGCGGCCCGTGCTATCGACCTGATGAAGGTCTACGGGTCGGGAGATACGCAGGTCAGGGCCTTGGATGGGGTCTCAGTCGACTTCGCGAAAGGGGAGTTCACCGCGATCATGGGACCGTCGGGGTCGGGCAAGTCCACGCTGATGCACTGCCTGGCGGGCCTGGACAGCGCCACCTCGGGGGTCGTGCGAATCGGCGATACCGACCTGTCGGGGCTGTCGGACAAGGACATGACGCGGCTGCGACGCGATCGCATCGGGTTCGTTTTCCAGGCATTCAACCTGGTGCCGACGCTGACCGCGTTGGAGAACATCACGCTGCCGCTGGACATCGCGAGCCGCAAGCCCGATCAGGACTGGCTGGACACGGTGCTCAAGCGGCTCGGGCTGACCGATCGGCTCACCCACCGGCCCAGTGAGCTGTCCGGCGGGCAGCAGCAGCGGGTGGCGTGCGCGCGGGCGCTGGCCGGCAAACCGGAGATCATCTTCGGTGACGAGCCGACCGGCAACCTCGACTCCCGCGCCTCCGAGGAGGTGCTGAACATCCTGCGGGCCGCGGTGGATGAATTCGGGCAGACGGTCGTCATCGTGACACACGAGCCGCACGCCGCGGGCTACGCCGACCGGGTGATCTTCCTCGCCGACGGTCGCATCGTGGACGAATTGCGCGATCCTACTCCGGAATCCGTGCTCGACCGGATGAAGGCGCTGGAGCAGGCGTGACCAGAGACGATCGCGCAGCGCTCATCGGAGCCTGCCGGGTGCGGGCGTCCCGCATGAAACAGGAGCAGGCGTGATGGCCGGTAGTCCCATGCGCAAGGTGGCGTTGCGCAACCTGGCCGCGCACAAGGTGCGCCTGGCGTTGACCCTGCTCTCGGTGGTTCTCGGCACCGCCTTCATCGCGGGTTCGTTCGTATTCACCGACACCCTGCAGCGCACCTTCGACGGGATCTTCGCGAATCAGGCGAAGGGCGTCGATGTCCGCGTGAGCCCCAAGCAGCGGCAGGCGCTCGGTGTTCCACTGAGCGTGGTGGATCAGATCTCGAAGATGGACGGGGTCCGTGCGGTCGCGCCGAGCGTGAACGGCCCGGTGGTGCTGCTGTATCCCGACGGTAAGAAGGCCGTGCAGACCGGTGGCGCGCCCACCTTCGGCCAGTCGTATCTGCCGCCCGATAAAGCGATCGCCGAACCGGACAAGTTCGTACAGGGCGTCCCGCCCGCGCATGGCGGTGAGATCGCGATCAATACCAGCGGCGCCGATCGAGCCGGGCTGAAGGTGGGCGATAGGACAAAGGTGCTGATCCCGTCGCACGGCCCGCCGATCGACGTGACGGTGACCGGCATCTACCAGGTGCCCTCCGACACCAGCGGCTTCGTCGGCCTGCTCTTCGACGACGCGCAGGCGCGCCAGCTGTTCACCGACGGCACCCACGTCGCCTACGTCGACGTCGCCGCCGCGGGCATTCCCGGTGACCAGCTGCGTGACCAGCTCTCGGCCACCCTGAAGGACTACAAGGTGCAGAACGGCGATCAGGTGCGCGCCGATCTGAAGAAGGAAATCTCCAACGCGCTGAACTTCATCAACTACTTCCTGCTCGCCTTCGGCGCGATCGCGCTGATCGTTGGCACGTTCATCATCTACAACACCTTCTCGATGATCGTCGCCCAGCGGTTGCGTGAACTGGCGCTGCTGCGCGCGGTCGGCGCCAGCCGACAGCAGGTGGGACGCTCGGTGGTGGCGGAGGCATTCGTCATCGGATTGATCGGCAGCGCAATCGGATTGGCGGGCGGCATCGGTCTGGCGTACGGACTTTCCGCGCTGCTCAATGCGTTCCATCTCGGGCTGCCCACCGGCTCGCTCGCGGTGCTGCCGCGCACCATCATCGTCGGCATGCTCGTCGGCCTGCTGGTCACCGTTGTCAGTGCGTATGCGCCCGCACGGCGGGCCGCGATGATCCCGCCCGTGGAGGCGATGCGGGAGGAATTCGCTTCGGCCGGTGAGTCTTTGCGGATGCGCACGCTGATCGGTGCGGTGCTCGCGGTCATCGGCGTCGTGCTGGTGGTGATCGGTGCGCAATCCGTCGGCGGCAATGCGGCGTTGACGGTGGGCGTCGGTGCGCTGGCGCTGATCTTGGCGGTGCTGCTCGCCGCGCCCGCGGTGTCGCGGCCGGTGGTCGCGGTGCTCGGCGTGCTCATTCGACCGTTCGGACCGATCGGGCGGATGGCGCGCAACAATGCCGCGCGCAATCCGCGCCGTACCGCCGCAACCGCTTTCGCGCTCACCCTCGGGCTGATGCTGGTGACCGCGATCGGCATGCTCGGCGCCTCGGCGAAGGCGAGCGTGAGCGTGCTGGTGGACAAGGGCGTGAAGGCCGACTACGTGCTGGCCGGGCCGCAGATGATCGGGGTGCCGCTCGGCACCGGCGACGCGGTGCGCAAGGCCGTGCCGCAGGTGGCCGATGTGGTCGGGATTCGCGGCGTCGGTTTCAAGGTCGGCGACGAGCAGGTCGGCGGCACCTCACCGGACGGCCCGCTCGACCATGTCCTGAGCTACGACATCGTCAGCGGCGCCGACACTCTCGGTGACCACGACGTGCTGGTTTCGGAGGAGGAAGCGGACAAACGGGGTTGGAAGATCGGCCAGCAGGTCAACGTGACCAGCCTGGACTTCAAGAAGATGTCGATCACCGTGACCGGCATCTACAAGAAGACTCCGCTGCTCGGCCCCATGGTGGTGTCGCCGAAGATGTACGACGAGATCATGCCGGTCAACTTCCGGACCAACTTTCTGATGCTGGTCAAGGCCAAGCCGGGCGCCGATCTCACTGAACTGCGCGCGGATCTGGAGAAGGCGACCGAGCAGTTCGTTGTGGTTCAGGTGCAGGACCGCGAGGAGTTCAAGGGCGCGCAGGGCAAGCAGATCAACACGCTGCTGGCGATCCTCTACGGCCTGCTCGCGCTCGCGGTGGTGATCGCGATCCTCGGCATCGTCAATACCCTGGCGCTGTCGGTGGTGGAGCGTCGGCGCGAGATCGGCATGCTGCGCGCGGTCGGCATGCAACGTGCTCAGGTGCGTCGAACCATCTATCTGGAATCGATGTTGATCGCGGTGTTCGGCGCGATCGTCGGCATGCTGCTCGGCCTCGGCCTCGGTGTCGGCTTCTTGCGCACCCTGCGTGACCTCGGCCTCGACCAGATCGCGATTCCGTGGAACCAGCTGGTGCTGGTGCTTATCAGCTCGGCGGTCGTCGGAGTGCTCGCGGCGCTCTGGCCCGGCATCCGCGCCGCGCACACGCCACCGCTGGCGGCCATCGCGGATCTGTAGGTTCGCCACGCTTCAGGCCGGTGTCATCGCGCAACAGGTGACACCGGCCTGTTGCGTTGTCGGTCCGGATCGGGGTCTATCCGGGATAGCGGGCGTGCCGGTCCGCGGTCGGCTCGCCGTAATCGTTGCGGGGCGGGTCGTAGACGAGGAGTACCGATCCCGTGGGTCTTTGGACAGCGCGGCAATCGGGCAATAATGTCGAGCGGTCACCGGCTGGGCTGGGTCGCTGTGGTGTCAGACATCCCAGGAGCTTGGGTGTCAAGGAAATTCAAGCTGCGAGGTGCTGGTGGCGGTGTGACCAGGCCGCTTGCTGGCTGTAGGGAGTCTTGGTTTTCAGGCAGCCGTGCAGGATGCCGACGAGCCGGTTGCCGAGCTGGCGGAGAGCGGCGTTGTAGTTCATGTCGCGGGCTCGTAGCTCGTCGTAGTAGGCGCGCGCTCCGGGGTCGTGCAGGATCGCCGCACCGGCCTGCATGTGCAGGGCGTCGACGAGCCGATCGTTGTGGACGAACCGGGCGTGGACGGTTTTGGTCTTGCCGGACTGGCGGGTGATCGGGGCGGTGCCGGCGTAGTTCTTGCGGGATTTGGCGTCGGCGTAACGGCCATCGGCGTCGCCGAACTCGGCAAGCACCCGGGCGCCGGTGATCACGCCCATGCCGGGTTGGCTGAGGTAGACCTCAGCGTCCGGGTGCCGGCCAAAACACGACCCCACCTCGCCCTCGAGGATCTTGACCTGCTCGTTGAGGGTGCGCAGGACCGCGACCGTCGCGCGGACCGATGCCGCGTAGGCGCCGGCCACGATCTCGGCCTGGCCCAGGTGCTCACCGCGCAGCGCCGCCTGGATCGCGGCGGCCTTGGCGGGGATATCGCGGCGTCGTGCCCGCTTGAGCGCGGTAGTGATCTGGCCGATCGTCAACCGTGCCGCAGTGGCGGGATCGGCGGCCTTGCCCAGCAGTTCGAGGGTGTCGGCACCGGCGAGCCCGAGCGGCTTGTAGGCCTCGAGTGCCGCCGGGAAGTACTCGCGCAGCGCCGTGCGCAGCCGCAGCATGTGCCGGGTGCGTTCCCAGATCAACGTCTGATGCGCGCGGGCGGCGACCTTGACCGCCGCGGCCTCGTCGGAATCGGCGGCGACCTGACGCAGCTGGTGGCGGCGGGTGCGCAGCATGTCGGCCAGGGTCTTCGCGTCGGCCTTGTCGTCCTTGGCGCCCGACAGCGACAGCAGTTCCCGATGACGGGCAGCGGTTTTCGGGTTGACCCCGTACACCTGGTAGCCGGCCGCGACCAGCGCCCGCACCCACGTGCCGCGGTCGGTCTCGATGCACACCAGCACCTGCCCGGGATCGGAATCCTGTGGCAGGAACCGGGCGATCAGCTCATGCAGCCGGGTCATGCCCTCGACGCCCTCGGGTAGCCTGGCTGCCTTCAGGGTCTTGCCTTGTTCGTCCTGCACCTCCACGTCATGGTGATCTTCGGCCCAGTCGTCTCCGACGAACAGCATCGTGTGCTCCTGAATCTGCCGGTTCGGTCATCAGCAGCCGACGGGAGACCCAGCGCCCTAATGGACCAGTGCTCACACCAAAGGTGTTGGTGGGCACGACATCCCATAAGTTGTTTCGCTCCCGGCCACCGGCAGGGGCACGGTCTGACACAAGAACTCGAAGCTCAGGGTGCGTAAGTGCTCACCTGCCGGGGCTACCGGCACCGAGTCTGCCCTACCGACCGACCCGGTAGCTCCCATTAGGGTTGTCCGGTGTTTGCGTTTGCCCATGATTGGATGTCGCCGCGATCCAGGGCGAGGGCCAGGAGGTCGGGGAATTTGTTGGGGGTGCAGGCGAAGGCGGGGACTCCCAGGGCGGCCAGTGCGGCGGCATTGTCGTGGTCGAAGGCGGGGGCGCCGTCGTCGGAGAGAGCCAGCAGGACGACCACTTGGACGCCGGATTCCTTCATGGCGTTGACGCGGCGCAGCATTTCCTCGCGGATGCCGCCCTCATAGAGGTCGGAGATGAGGACGAAGAGGGTGTCGGCGGGACGGGTGATGAGTGATTGCGAGTAGGCGATGGCGCGGTTGATGTCGGTGCCGCCGCCGAGTTGGGTGCCGAACAGGACATCGACCGGGTCGGCGAGTTGTTCGGTGAGGTCGACGACTTCGGTGTCGAAGACGACCAGCGATGTCTTCAGCGTGCGCATGGAGGCGAGCACGGCGCCGAACACCGACGCGTAGACGACGCTGGAGGCCATCGAGCCGGATTGGTCGATGGCGAGCACGACATCGCGGCGGACCGCCTGGGCCTTGCGGCCGTAGCCGACCAGTCGCTCGGGCACCACGGTGCGGTGTTCGGGCAGGTAGTGCGCGAGGTTCTTGCGGATGGTGCGATCCCAGTCGATATCGCGCAGGCGGGGACGGCCGATGCGAGCGGCGCGGTTCAGCGCGCCGGAGACGGCCGCCAGCGTGTGTGCGGCGACGCGCTGTTCGATCTCGCGGACGACCTTTTCCACGACCATGCGCGCGGTCGCCTTCGTGGTCTCGGGCATTACGCCGTTGAGGCTCAGCAACGTACCGACCAGGTGCACGTCGGGTTCCACCGCTTCGAGCAATTCCGGCTCCAGCAGCAGCTGCGTCAGGTTCAGCCGATCGACCGCATCGCGCTGCATGACCTCGACGACGGTGGACGGAAAGTAATTGCGGATGTCGCCGAGCCAGCGCGCCACCTTGGGCGCCGAGCCACCGAGACTGCCCGCGCGTTTGCCGGATGTCGAGGTGTCGTCGGTGTTGTACAGCGCCGACAACGCCGCATCCATCGCTCGATCGTCGGCGGACCCGAGCCCACCGAGGTTCGGCTCGGCGGCGGTGCCGAGCACCAAACGCCAACGCCTGGCCTGTGTTTCATCGATGTCATTCATCCGGCTACTCCCAGAAGCTCGGCGACGGTGCGCATTGCGAGGAGGCCGCGGTCCACGTCGAAGGTTGTGGCGCTGTCGGCGTCGGTGTGCGGGGTGCGGGAACCGCCGTTGCGGACCGCCTGACCGATTGCGCGGCGTTCTCCCGATTCGAAGGCGCCGAAGGTGCGGCGCAACAGGGGGAGTGTCTCGACGAACATGTCGTCGCCGAGGCCGCGGAGCCAATCGTCGATGAGGCGCAACAGCTCTCGATCGTGGACCAGCAGCAGGCCGCGGCCGCCGAGGAAGCCGTCGATCCAGGCGGCTTTGGCTGCGGCGGTATTGCCGATGGAAAGGGCAGCGGAAAGCCTGCGGGCGGAATCGGTTTCGTCGATGATGCCCGCGTCGCAGAGCAGGCGGACCGCGCGGCCGACCAGGGTGCCGTGCACATCGTCGCGGTCGGCGATACGGCGGAGGGTGGCGAGCCATTCCTTGGTGGCCCAGCCGTCGTCGCGGGTGTGAATGGCGGTGTGGGCCGCATCGATGAGGGCGCGCAGTTGCTCGGCGGCGTCGGTGTCCAGTCCGGTGACCGCGCCGGGGAGACCGGCGCAGACTCGGACGAGCAGGCCGTCGGCGACGTGGGCGAGCGCTGTGGTGTCGGTGCCGCGGACGTCGCCGTAGCGCAGCGTGCGGACCAGCCCGGGCAGGGCCGCGAGCAGGTGGCTCACGTCGTGGTCCAGTGCCGCAACGGATTCCAGCCGGGTGATCAGTCCGTCGGTGGCGCCGCCGAGATCGGCGAGTAGCGCCACCTCCAGCGCGGCGGTGAGGTCGGCGACGGTGCTGCCATCGCGGCGTGCCATATCGAGGATCTTCGCCTCGGCGGCGGTGCGGATGGTGGTGCCCCAGCGCGACGCCTCGATGATCGAGACGGCGAACTCCGGCCGCCATTCCAGCGTCCAGGTCTCCCGGAAGGTGCCGGTGCTGCGCACCTCGCCGGTGGTGAGCGTGCCCCAGCCGATGCCGAGCAGCCGCAGCCGGTGCAGCAGCCGGGACCGCTCGACCTCACGCTCCTTGCGCAGGTCGAGATCGAGGGTCCGCGACAGCGCCTCCTGCTTCATCCGTAGCGTCCGGATCCGGGCCCGTAAATCGGCATCGAGCGGCACGGTGGGCGTGCCCTCCGGCACCGTGCCCAGCGCCTCTCCGACAACGAGTTCCGCGGCAATCAGCCGCACCATCGTCTCGTCGCCCGCGCACATCACCGCGCGCACGGCCTCGGTGACCTCGGACAATCCGGCCAGCGGCCGGGCGCGCAGCACGGCGAGCGTGTCGGCGAGCCGAACGGCCTCGATGATGTGCGCACTCGATACCGGCAGATCGTGCGCCCGCAGCACCCCGGCCACCCTGGTGAGCCAGCGCGCGATGGGCTGCTCGGTCTGGGTGAACAGATGGTGATACCAACCCGGTGCGGTGATGCCCGCGCCATACCCCGACGCCGACGCCAGCCGCGAATGCGTCCACGGCACCCACGTCACCGCGGCCTTCACCTTCGGAAGTCCTTTGAGCAGCCGGGTATCCGCCGCGGCGGGTCCGAGCTTGCCCGCCAGCGCAGGAGCATGCCACGCCCCACACACCACCGCGAGCCGCTGCGCACCGTCCTTGAGCGCCTTGCGCATGGTCTGGCGCATGTACGCCTCGCGCCGCAGCGTGTGTGCGTCGATCCGGATCGGCACTCGGCCATCGTGTTTCGATTCGGGAGCCGCAGTGGTGTGGTCGGCGATGGAGGATTGCTCTGCTGCTGTCGCACCATCCGCGGCGGCGGGAGGCATGGATTCGCGCGAACCCGATTCGACGTCGACCATCGCTTCATCGGCATCGGCATCGGCATCGGCATCGGCATCGGCTTCCGCGAGTTGATGATCGATCGAACCGGCGTTCGCGGGCCGGTCGTCCGGCCGTTCCTCGGCTCCGACATCCGCCGTGGTGGTGAACCTGCCTTGCCCGGCGGCTTCACGCAGTGCGCCCATGGCCTCGGTGATCGCCTCGAAAGTATCTGCGTCCGAGGCGGATTCGACTACCGAGTCCCACCAGCGTTCGGCGTCGTCGTAGCCGCCGGCAGCGGCCAGCTCGGCCAGCGGGTCGATGGCATCGCCCGGCTCGTCCTCGCTGGCGAGCACGGTGGTGGCGGGCAGGTCGCAGAACCGCACGGGCACACCGTGTTCGACGGCGTACCGCAATGCCTGCCATTCCGGGGAGAACACCGCGTACGGCCAAAACGCCGCCTTCGCCGGTGCGTCCGGCAGATAGGCCAGCAAGGCGACCGGCGGGGCCATGCCCTCGGCGGCGACATAACCGACCAGCGGATCGGCATCGGCCGGTCCCTCGATCAGGATCGCGTCCGGGCGAAAAGCCTCCAGCGCCGAGCGCAATGACCTGGCCGAACCCGGGCCGTGATGGCGGATGCCGAACACCCGAATCGTCGGTCCACCGGCGGCCCGCGGTGCGACACCGGCGTCGTGGTTCGGCGCCGAGTCATCCGGCGCCGAGTCATTGGGCACCGCGTCATTCGGCGCTGGGTCCGCCTCGTCGTTGGTCGCTGTGGCTGCGAGCGTCTGGTTCACAGTGTCACCCCCTGTTTTGCGCGCGGCGCGGTCTGCGTGGCCGGCACCGATCTCGTCCGTGCGGGTGCCGCGTCTGCACCACGTCGGCCGGTCCGGTCCGGGCGCGGCCTGCCTGCACGGTTCTGCGTGGCATTACCTGTTTCGTGTTCGTCGGCCGTGTCCGTGGCAAGCCGGATTCGGCGGTCGCGGTCCAAGGCCGTTGTGTCTGTGCGCATCCAGGTCACCGTGGTTGTGGGCGCCGGCGGATCCAGCGTCCGCACTTACCCGCTCACCTCGCGGCAGGCGCGATAGAAGTCGGACCAGTCGGGGCGTTCGCGGACAACGGCTTCCAGATATTCGGTCCAGACGACGGCGTCGGACACCGGGTCCTTGATCACCGAGCCGAGGACCGCACCCGCGATATCGGAGGCGCGCAGGATGCCGTCGCCGAAATGGGCCGACAGGGCGATGCCATTGGTGATCACCGAGATCGCCTCGGCGGTGGAGAGGGTGCCGGAAGGAGACTTGAGTTTGGTGCGGCCGTCGGCGGTGATGCCGGAGCGCAGTTCACGGAAGATGCGCACGACGCGGCGGACCTCCTCGGCGGCCGCGGGAATGGTCGGCAGTTCGAGCGCGGAGCCGAGTTGTTCCACCCGGCGGGTGACGATGGCGACCTCGTCGTCCTCGCTGGCGGGTAGCGGCAGTACCACGGTGTTGAAGCGGCGGCGCAGCGCCGAGGACAGCTCGTTCACGCCGCGGTCGCGGTCGTTGGCGGTGGCGATCACGTTGAAGCCCTTGGTGGCCTGCACCTCCATGCCGAGTTCCGGGACCGGCAGAGTTTTCTCGGACAGCACGGTGATCAACGCGTCCTGCACATCCGACGGGATGCGGGTGAGTTCCTCGATGCGGGCGATGGCGCCGCGGCGCATCGCGGTCATCACCGGCGAGGGCACCAGCGCGCCCTCACTCGGGCCCTCGGCCAGCAGGCGCGCGTAGTTCCAGCCGTAGCGGATCGCCTCCTCAGCGGTGCCCGAGGTGCCCTGCACCAGCAGCGTCGATTCGCCGCAGATGGCGGCCGAAAGATGTTCCGAAACCCAGGTTTTGGCGGTGCCTGGCACACCGAGCAGCAGCAGCGCCCGGTCGGTCGCGAGGGTGGCGACCGCAACCTCCATGAGCCGACGCGGGCCGACGTACTTCGGGCTGATCAGGGTGCCGTCGTCGAGCGCGCCGCCGAGCAGATAGGTGACCACCGCCCAGGGCGACAGGCGCCACGAGGGCGGGCGGGGCCGGTCGTCGATCGCGGCCAGTGCTCGCAGTTCGTCGGCATACGCCTGTTCGGCGTGCGGGCGCAACAGCGACGGCGTGGTGTCTTCGGTGGTCACTGCGGTGGTGGTCACTGCAACTCCTCGAGCATCATCGAGCGGTGGTTGAGGTCATGGGCGAGCTGGTTGAAAGCCTGCTCCCAGCCGGGGTCGTCGCACCGGCGGGCCACCACGGTGACCGCACCGGCCGAGACGAGCGGTAGATGCGCGGCCGCCGCAGCCAGCAGCGACCGGTGCGCACTGGGTGTGGCACCGTGCGCGGCGGGACGTTGGGCCGCGGCGCGAGCGCGTTCGAACAGCAGCAGAATCAGATGCTGCGCCAACGGTTCCGGCCACGGGTGCCCCATCGCGGGCAGCAGTGCCTCGATCTCCGAGAGCCAGGAGCCGTCCAGCTGCAATAGGTGCTGGGTCCGATCGGCGAGCGGCACCTGTGCGAACAGCTCGCGCCGCCGCAGCATGGCCAGATCAGACGGTACCCCGGCGTCGAACAGCGCCCGCGCCCACGCCGGATTATGTTGCATCAGTGCGGCATCCACCCAGCCGTCGAACACCGGCTGCCGGAAACGGTCGGCGATCCCGGCCTTTGTCGCATGCTGCGGAGTGCTCAACGTATTCGCGGTGCCGAGCGCCGACTCCCAGTGGGCGAGCGGTGTCGCGGCGACGAGTTGCCGCAGGCGCCCCGCGGTCACGTCGGGTGCGCCGCCCCACCGGTAGGTGAACTCGACGGTGCGATCGGAGATGCCGTCCCTGCGGTCCGCGGCGGCGAGCGTGTCCGGCATTTCGACCGTGAGATGCGCACGCAAGCCCTGGTTTTCGGCAGGCGCCCACAGCGTGCTGATCCACTCGGTCGCGCGTCGTGTCATGCGATGGGCGAACGCGGAATCGGGGAGCAGCGTCAGTAGACCGGCGGCGGTCCGTCGGACATCGGCGCGCCGATCGTCAAGCACCGACTCCAGCAGCGGTTCGTCGGCCGCCGAAATCCCTTCGGCGAGAACGGCAAGCAACTCCGCCTTCAGCGGACCCGATTCCTTCGGCCAGGCGGTGGCAAGCGCCGCACGCGCCGCGTCTGCGTCGCGGCGGCGCAGGTCGGAGAGCCACTCCCGGCGCTCGGGCGGCCTGCCGAACTGCCAGACATCCGCGGGCGGCGTTTCGGTGTTGTGCCGCACCAGGTTTTGCCATTCCGGATGCTGCGTCGCCAACCATCGGCCGCGCGCACCGGCCAGGCGCAGCAGCGGCTCCCGCAGCTCGGGGTTGATCTTCGCCTGTTCCAGCAACTGCCCGCAGAGTGCGTCGGGCGCGCGGAAGCCGTGTGGTTCGGCCGCCGCGAACCATTCGGGCAGAAAGGCCGAACTGTCCTGCAGCATGCGGGCCAGGCGGGCGGCCGCGGGCCGGGGCAGCTGCCGTCGCGTGTCGTCTTCGGCGGGTTCGGGTGCGGTCGTGGTGCCCGCCGCCACACCACCGCGCATGAAAGTGTCACGCAGCGCGGCCGATTCAAGCAGCAGCAGCGCCGGGTCGGTGCGCAGCCGGGTGGCGACGGCCGCTACGGGCGGGTCGAGCCGGGTGGGGTCCAGCGCGCGGCGCGCGGTGCCGAGCAGCGCGACGGAGATGAGGTCGGCGGCGTTCGATCCCGATGTGCTGGACGAATTCCGATTGCCGCGGTCGGCCAACCCGGGGCCGCCCACGTCGACCACCTCGCCCGCCGTGAATGCAGAGATCGGGGTCAGGCCGTCGGAGGTCCACTCGGCAGCCAGCGTCACCGGGTGGCCGCCCGAGACGCCGAGTAGTCGCCACGGCTGTTCGATCGGCACCACGGGCAGCGCCGAGCCGTCGGATTCGGCGATGTACCAACCATTCTCGTTCGATACCGGCACGACATCGGCGAGCAGTACCGGCCAGGATCGCAGCCATGGATCGGCGCCGAGCGCCCGCGCGTGCGCATCGAGCGCGGCGGCGATCGTGCCCGCACCAGTGGCGAGCGGCAGCGTGGTGAACGGTTCGGGTGCGCCGTGCCGATCACCCCACAGCGCGCGCAGCGGCGCGGCGCTCGGGTAATAGTGCAGCTGCGCGTCGGCTATCATGCCGGGCGCGGGCACCTCCGCGGAGAAGCTGGGCGAGCCGAACGAATGCTCGACCAGCAGTGCCCAGCGTCGACTTTCGCGGCCGTACAACCAGCTTCGCCTGGTGTAGAGCCGTTCCTCCTCGCTGGTCCGGACACCGAGCACCATCCACCGGTCGCGGACCGCCGGCTCGGTTCGCACGCTCTCGGCCGGTGTGGGGTAGCCGATGTGGGTGCGAATACTGGCCGTCAGCGCGGGCGACACGTCGTCGAGGCGGCGGTGCGCGGCGATCAGCAGGTGCAGCCTCGCGTATTCGCGCAGCACGAGCTCTGGCCAATCCGCGCTGGTCACCACCGTCGCGGGCAGCTGGCGCAGTGCGGCGGCGATGCCGGGCGCCTGTGCGTCGACCATCCGTGCGGCGATCGCCTCGAAGGCCCGAAACGACCTGTCGCTCTGCGCGAGCCCGGTGCGGATCTGGTCGCCGAGCCAAACATCGAGTTCCTCCAGTCCCGCCGTCACCCGCACCCGACGTTGCTCGGCGGTCGCCGGATTCGGCGTGCGCGCAGCGGTCTCACCAGCGGGCTCGGCCGCCCGAGTGGCCCGGCCGGTGATCCAGTCCGCCGCGAAGTCGGCGATCCGCGCCGACTCCTCGACCATTCCGCTCGACCAGGTCAGCAACAGCGACAGCGCATGCTTGCATGGGAACTTGCGGCTCGGGCACGAGCATTTGTACGCGGGGCCCGCCAGATCGACGATCGCCTGATACGGATGCGCACCGCTGCCCTTGCACAGGCCCCACAGTGCGTTGTCCCGGTATCCCATACCGTGCCAGCGCCCGGCCAGCTTCCGCGCGGCGGACAACGAACTCGCATCCGGCGCCAGCGCGGTGACCTGGTCCTCGGTCCACGGCGCGGTCATCGGATGGCTCCGGCTCGGCCTTGCGTCATGTCGTCCCCTGTTTCTCGGTTGCACGGATTTCTACCCCAGCCCACCGACAAGTGCGGTGGTACCCACGTGTTTTTCCTGGAAATCGCTGCACGGAATCGAAATTCGGGGGAAATTCGCCTTGCGCTGAGAGCTTCATTTCTGGCATTCTGTCTTGTTCGGCTCGACCGAGCCACCCGCAGCGGGTGATACACCATCGAGCTGCCCGTCGGGGCTGGCGAGGGGTGGACATCGAGCGCATTCCCCGTCGCTCGATGGCCATACCATCCCCGCGGGCAGGTTCGCACCCCTGACAAGCACATTCGCATGAGCGGTGGGCGAATTCGGTGCCATCGGGTAGCGTTTCGGACAGCTTCCGACAGTGACACCGGGCATTTGGGGTCGCCAGGACGCGGGTTCGGTGGTGGAGGGGGTTTTCGCATGCGCACGGATCCCGAGGCCGACCCTGCGACGGAACCCGTGCCGCGGCTGACCGAGGTGGTGGCCCGCCGACTCGCCGCGGATCCCGCGGTGACCGCCGATGTCGCACACGCGGTACTGCAAGCGCTCGGCACCGAGACTGATGATCGGACAACGGAATTCGACGGTTCCGGGATCTTCTTGCGCACCATTCGGGTGCGCGGATTCCGTGGCATCGGCCCCGAGGTGTCGCTGAATGTGCCGCCCGGCCCCGGTCTGACCCTGGTGGTCGGGCGAAACGGCAGCGGCAAGTCCAGCTTTGCCGAGGCCGCCGAACTGGCGCTCACCGGCGGCAACCGTCGCTGGGACGGCCGGTCGGCGGCGTGGCGGGAGGGCTGGCGCAACCTGCACGATGGCGATGCGGCGCACATCGAGCTGGAATTGCTCACCGCGGGCAGCGATTCCGAGCTGATCATCGCCAAGGAGTGGGCGCCGGACGCTGACCTCAGCGCGGCGCGCTGGACCGAACAGCGGCCACCCGCTCCGCCAACGGATTTCGATACCGAACGCTGGTCCGGGCTGCTGGAGTTGTACCGCCCGTTCTTGTCCTACAGCGAGTTGGGCGCGCTGGTCGACGGCAAGCCGAGCGACCTGTTCGACGCCCTGCACCAGCTGCTCGGCCTCGACGAATTGACCTTGGCGCAGGAGCGAATTCGCGCGAGCCGCCTGGAACTCGAACGCGCGGCGCGAGATTCGCGGCAGAAACGGGTCGAGCTGGTGACCGCGCTCGGTGCGGTGGCCGACGACCGCGCGGTTCGGGTCGCGGGACTGCTGCGTCCGGCTCAACCCGATCTCGTGGCGATCGGTCGGGAAATATTCGGCACCGCCGGCGATCCATCGGGACCGGCGGGTCTGCGGGCGATCGTGCGCCTGCGGGTGCCGACCCCCGCCGAGGTCGAGTCGGTAGCCACGCGCCTGGAGCAGTGCGGCGCGGCGCTCGCCCGCGGCTCCACCGCAAACGCCGAGGCCGACCTGCGGGTGCTGGAGCTGCTGCGCCGGGCCCGCGATCATGTCGCCGTGAGCGGACAGTGCGTCTGCCCCGTCTGTGGGCGTGGCGATCTGGACGACGTCTGGGCCCGCAGCGCGGACGACTCGATCGCCGCGCTGACCGCCCGTGTCGACGCGCTCGCCACCGCGCGCGACGAGCTGCGCCAGGCCGTGCGCGCCGCCCGATCGCTGCCGGATCACGTTCCGGCGGAACTGGATTTCGATCCGGGCTACCCGCCCACCGTGGACACCAGGGCGGTACGCCGGGCGTGGTCGGACTGGGCCGCGCTGACCTCGGCCGACTACACCCCGGATCTGCCGGACCGATTGCGCTGCGCCCACACCTGACTCGTCGACGAACTCGACCTGCTGCAGCAGGGCACCCGCAAGGAACTCGACCGGCTCGACGAGGTGTGGTCGCCGCTGGTGCCCCGGATCGTCGGCTGGCTGGACGGCGCCCGGCGGGTGGCCGGGCAGGTCGGCGCCCTGCGCACCGTGAAGCGCGCCGAGGACTGGCTCAAGGCCGCGACCGCCGGACTGCGCGGCGAACGGATGGCGCCGCTGGAGACGACCGCCCGCTGGGTCTGGCACACACTGCGCCAGCAGAGCAATGTGGAACTGGGCGCGATTCGGTTACAGGGCAACGCCGGAACCGCGCGTCGGGTGCTGCTCGATGTCACCGTCGACGAGGTCGATGGCGCCGCACTCGGGGTGATGAGCCAGGGCGAGCTGCATGCGCTCGGGTTGTCGCTGTTCCTGCCGCGGGCCACCGTGGAGCAGAGCCCGTTCCGGTTCGTGATGATCGACGACCCGGTGCAGGCGATGGATCCGGCGAAGGTGGACGGGCTGGCCAGGGTGCTGGCCATGGTCGCGTGGACGCGTCAGGTGATCGTGTTCACCCACGACGAGCGGCTGGCCGAGGCGGTTCGGCGGATGCAGCTGGACGCCTGTGTGCTCGAGGTGCAGCGGCGCGAGCGGTCGGTGGTGGAGGTGCGGATGTCCAGCGACCCGGTGCGCCGCTATCTCGACGACGCACGCTCGCTGGCCCGGACCCCGCAGCTGCCGCAGACGATCGCCGACGAACTTGTTGCCACCTGCTGCCGCTCCGCGGTAGAGGCCGCGAGCCTGGCGCGGGCTCGCCGAAACCTGATGGCCGAGGGCATGGACCACCGCGAGGTGGAGCGCTATATCGAGGGCGCGCAGACCACCCGCGCGATGGTCGCCCTCGCGGTGATGGGCGTCTCCGGCCGCGTCGACGATCTGAACAAACACCTTGCGCGCGAAGGCAAATGGGTGGTGGACGCACTGCGTGACGCGACCGCCGCTGCGCACGTGCCGATCGGCCGCAGCATGCGCGAACTGATCACCGACACCGAGAAGTTCGTCACCTGGTTGCGCAAATGAGCGACCCCGAAGCCCGCACCCCTTCTCGGGGTTCGCACCGGTTCCGGGTACCCGCAGTGGGTGCGAAGGAGTGCGAGATTGCGCCGCGCGACGGCGGGGCTGGCCGATGAGTGCGCAGCACCGGCCGCGGCGCGGGGCGGGGCGGGCGCGTGGTTCCAGCGGCAGGCCGAGGGCGGCGCGGCCGCGACCCACGGTGGCCGAACGGTTCGACGCGGTGGACAGGTTGCTCGACGGATCGGTGACCGATGCCGACGGGCTGTGGTCGCGCGCGACCGTCTGGATTCTGCGGCTGGCCCTCGAACAGTGCGTCGACGAACTGTGGGCGCGGGTTGCGCCGGAATTGATGCGCTGCCCAATGCGCGCGCAGCTCTTGGCTTTACGCGTCTTCGCGGGTCCGGACACCGCAGCGCAGGTCGCGACGGTATGGGCAGCGCTGTCGCGGGCCGCCCATCATTACGATTACGAGCTCGCGCCGAGCGTCACCGAACTGCGCCGTTGGCGCGAGCAGACCGCGGCGATTGCAACGGCGCTGGCGCGTACGGAAGTTCGATGACGGCCCGGACGACGGGCGCTCAGCCCAGCGGTCCGAACAAACTGATGATGCCGCTCAGTAGTGAAAAGCTTGCGGCGGCAAGGGCCGAACCGGTGCTCTGCGACACGGCCTTGGCGCGCTGGATGATTCGGGACACCCCGCCGTTGCCGCCGGTATTGCGGTAACCGCGCGCTATTCGACGGGTCGGGTTCGACTCAGCCGGGGGTCACCGGTAGCCGCCGCGGTCCGCTGATGACATGGTCGATCATGCCGTACGCCTTGGCCTGCTGCGCGGTGAACAACCGGTCGCGGTCCCAGTCGACGAGGATCGTGTCGTAGCTCTGGCCGGTGTGCTGGGAGATCAACTCGGCCATCTCCTTCTTCGTGTGCGCGGCCTGCTCGGCCATGATCATGATGTCGGCCGCGGAACCACCGATGCCGCCGGAGGGCTGATGCATGATGATCTTGGTGTGCGCCAAGGCATGACGCTTGCCCTTCGTGCCGCAGGTCAGCAGGAACTGTCCCATCGAGTGGGCGCGGCCGAGCGCGTAGGTGGCGATATCGCAGCCGACATAATTCATGGTGTCGTAGATGGCCATGCCCGCGTCGACCGAGCCGCCGGGGGAGTTGATGTAGAAGCTGATGTCCTGCTCGGAGTCCTCTCCGGCCAGTAACAGCAGCTGGGCGCACAGCCTGTTGGCGATATCGTCGTCGACCTGCTGGCCGAGGAAGATGACGCGGTCGCGCAGGAGTCGTTCGTGGACCGAATCGTCGAAGGTGAGTCCGGTGGTTGCCATAGCCCGAGCGTATTGGGTACTCCATGGTAGCGGAGCCGGAGTTCGCCGTCAGCGAATTCCGCTGTAAGCGAACATGATTGGACGCATTTTCGCACCTCGATCGGGTAAAGGGACAACGGGCTCGAACGCCACATTTCCGCGCTTCCGGCGACCCGACGCCACGTTCGGTTCGGCGCGCTTGCACGATGTAGGAATGGGTGAAGCCAAGGTGTGTCCGTGCCGAAGGGGCGAGCCGTTCGGTGATTGCTGCGGCGCGGTGCTGGCGGGGGAGCGGGCCGCAGCGACGGCCGAGGCGCTGATGCGGTCGCGCTACACCGCGTTCGCGGTCGGCGACACCGATTACCTGCTGCGGTCCTGGCATTCGCGGACCCGGCCGGCGCGGCTCGAGCTCGATCCCGGTCAGCGGTGGCGGTTCCTGGAGATGGTGCGCACCGAATGCGGCGGCCCGTTCGACGACACCGGCACGGTCGAGTTCATCGCCAACTACCGCGCCGCCGGCGAACGCGGATCGCTGCACGAGGTCAGCAGGTTCGTCCGCGAGGACGGCGCCTGGGTCTACCTCGACGGTGTCATCCAACCCTGACCGGTAGCGTGCCCTGCATGCCACGTGTCGCGATCGAATACTGCACACAGTGCCGCTGGCTGCTCCGGGCGAGCTGGATGGCGCAGGAATTATTGAGCACCTTCACCACCGAACTCGGCGAGGTCGCGCTGATCCCCGGATCGGGCGGGGTTTTCCGCATCACCGTGGACGGTGAACAGGTGTGGGAGCGCAAGGCCGACGGCGGTTTCCCCGATATCGCGGTGCTCAAGCAACGGGTGCGCGACCGGGTCGCGCCGGATCGTGATCTCGGCCACGCCGATCAGCGCGGCTGAACCGGACCCGCGACCGGGACCCAGTGAAAGGTAGGTCAGGCGCAGCAGCCGCCACCGCAGCAGCCGCCGCCCGGCGGACGAGGGGCCGCGGCGGGCTGCAGTGTGCCGCCGCCACCCATGCTGACCGTGCCGAACGTGGTCAGCAGCTTGACCGTGTCGTCGTGACCGCTGGGGCAGGTGGCCGGATTCGAGGACTCGGCCATTGGGCGATGCACGTCGAAGATGTCGCCACAGCTGCGGCAACGGAAGCTGTAACTCGGCATCTGGCCAGCGTAGCGTCCCACAACCGTGAGGTGGGTCTTGCCTGCCCCGCTCGCGGCGGGCACGTACTCTCGAACAAGAGATTACGAAGTGCCGTACCCGGCCGGAGCAAACTTGCAGCATACCGACCGGGTCGCGGGCAGGAGGTGCGAAAGATGAGCACTCAGTTCGAGACCGAACCGAGCTCGGAAGTGGGCGGCGCCGAGCCTGTCGCACGGACAACCAATGGGCGGGTTCGAGGTCGCTGGAACGGCCCGGTCGCGGTATGGCGCGGAATCCCCTACGCGGCGGCGCCCGCGGGACCGGATCGCTTCCGCCCGCCGTCGCCACCACAATCGTGGGACGGGATCCGCGACTGCGCCACCTTTGGGGACATCGCCCCGCAGACCAGGGGCAATATGGTTCCCGTCGATTCGGAACTCCGAATGGGCGAGGACTGTCTGTGGGTGAACGTATGGGCGTCGCCACACGCGACCGAGATAGGCGAACCGCGACCGGTGATGGTCTGGCTGCACGGCGGCGCCTACTGCCTCGGCACCGCCGCCCAGGGCATCTACGACGGTCGCAAACTGGCCGAAACCGGTGATGTGGTGGTGGTGGGGGTCAATTACCGGCTCGGCGCCCTCGGCTTCCTCGACCTTTCGTCGCTGTCGGAGGACTTCACACCCAATCTCGGCCTGCACGATCAGATCGCGGCGCTGGAATGGGTGCGCGACAATATCGCCGCGTTCGGCGGTGACCCAGGCAATGTGACGCTGTTCGGGGAATCGTCCGGGGCCGGATGCGTGACGGCGCTGCTGACCTCGCCGCGTTCGGCCGGATTGTTCCACCAGGCGATCGCGGAAAGTCCTCCCGCGACAACCGTATTCGGGCACGAGCGGGCGGCAGGCGTGGCGCGGCGCTTCCTGGAATTACTGGAGCTGCCCGCGACCCGCGCGAGCGAACTGCTCGAATGCCCGATCGACCGCATCGTGTCCGCGGCCGGTGTGCTGCTCGACGAGATCCCGTTGAAGGAGCCGGGCCGGCTTGCCGCGGCGCCCGTCGTCGACGGTGACCTGCTCCCGACCTACCCGATCGACCGTTTCCAGCGCGGCCGCTCGCATCGGGTGCCGCTGATCATCGGCACCAATAAGGACGAGGCGTCTCTGTTCCGGGTATTCCGTTCCCCGATCATGCCGGTCACACCGGACGCGGTGAATGCGATGCTGCGCGACGTGGCCGCCAACCATCCCGAACTCTCGCACGAGCGGATCGCCGAAATCACCTCCGCTTACCCGGATCTCGACAAGACTCGCGGCGCGCTGGCCATGTCGACCGATGCGGCATTCCGGATGCCCGCGCACTGGGTGGCCGACGCGCACGCCGGTCACTCACCGACCTGGATGTACCGCTTTGACCACGCCACCCCGATGCTGAAAGCCGCCCGCGTCGGCGCCGGTCACGCCACCGAATTGCCTTACGTATTCGGCAATTTCGGGACGTTCAACCACGACCCGACCTTCTGGCTCGGCGGCCGCAAGGTCGCCACCGAGGTATCCGGCCGCATGATGCGTCGCTGGCTGGCCTTCGCCACCCACGGGGTGCCCGCGGCCATCGACGGCTCGAAACACTGGCCACCCTACCGTCCGGCCGACCGCGCCACGTTGCTGATCGATGCCATCGACCGGGTCATCGACAATCCGGACCGCGATCTGCGCACCGCGTGGGGCGAACAGGCGGTCGGCTTCAGCTGACCCGCGCCGCCCCACGCGAGGGCAGAACTACTCTGCCCCGTCCAGATACACCGGCAGCCGGGCGTGCCCGTTGGAGATGAAGCTGCCCACGGTCCCCAACTCGGCCGGGTCCGTGGCGAACCTCAGGTTCGGGAAACGGCCGAACAGCGCGGGAAGCGCGATCGACGCCTCGAGCCGGGCAAGGGGAGCGCCGATGCAGTGGTGGGCGCCGTAGCCGAAGGCCACGTGGTCCTTGTTCGCGCGGTGCACGTCGAACTCGTCGGCCGTCGCGCCGTGCACGTTCGGGTCACGGCTGGCGCCGGCGTACGAGGCCAGGATCGCCTCGCCCTTGGGGATGCGGACACCGGCGATATCGATATCGTCGACGGCATAACGCAACGGCAGATGCGCGACCGGCGCCTCGAAACGCAGCGTTTCCTCAACCAGATCCGACCAGGACACCCGGCCCTCGACCACGTCCGCGCGCTGCTGCGGATGGGTCAGTAGCGCGAAGATCGCCTGGTCGAGCAGGTTGACGGTGGTCTCGTGCCCGGCGTTGATGACGAGCATCAGCGTGTCGACGAGTTCCTTCTCGGTCAGCTGCGAGCCGTCGTCCTCATCACGGGTGGCGATCAACACGCTGGTGACGTCGTCGCCGGGCGTCTGGCGGCGGTAGGCCACGAGTTCGCTGATGAGGCGGAACATCTCGAGGTAGTTGGCCTGCGCCTGCTCCGGGGTGAACGAGGTGTCGAAGAACCCGTCGACGCACGTGTGGATGCCGGGGCCCAGGTGGTCCGGCACACCCATCAGCTCGGTGATGACCTGGATGGGGACCGGATAGGCGTAGTGCTCGCGCAGATCCGCAGCCACACCCCGCGGCGTCGCCGCCAGCTGGTCGAGCAGGTTCGTGGTGATTTCCTCGATGCGCGGACGCAGCGCCGTGGTGCGGCGGTGCGTGAACGCGGGCGAGACCAATTTCCGCAGGCGTCGGTGATCGGTGCCGTAGGCGGTGAACATGTTGTCCACCGCCACCCAGGGGAGCAACGGCCACGCCTCGGTGATCTCGCCGTTCATGAACGCCGCCCAGTGCTGCCGCGGGTCCTTCGAGACCCGGGGGTCGGCCAGCAGACTCCTGAGCGCCACCGCGTCGGTCACCGACCAGGCGGGCACGCCGCCGGGCAACTCGACCAGAGCGACGGGCCCATTCCCGCGGATCCGTGCCGACTCACCTTGAATGTCGGCACCGGTTGTGTCCAGGACTATCGGCTCAAGCTCCATCAGACGCTCCTTACACGATGTTCAATGGAGGGGACTTGGGGAAGGCGACCGGCAGCGCTGCCATCGCCCGGTGGAAGGGACCCGGCCGCCAGACCAGCTCGCCTGGAGGCACCGCCAGTTGCATCTCGGGGAGGGCGTCGAGGAGCTGATCGATGGCGTCCTGCACGACCAGGTACGCCACCGGCTTGGCAGGGCAGGCATGCGGACCGGCGGCCCACGCCAGATGCGAGCGATTGCCGGTGCGGTCGCCACCGCGGATCGCGGGGTCGTTGTTGCAAGCGGCGAGGCTGATGAGGACCGGCTGGTGCGCGGGCAACCAGGTGTTGCCGATCAGGATCGGCTGCTGCGGGTAGCTCATGCAGAAGTTCGCGATCGGCGGGTCGTTGAACAGCACTTCATCGAGCGCGTCGCGGGTCGACAGGCTCCCACCCAGCACGTCGTCGCCGAACCGGTTGTCGGTGAGCATCAGCAGCAGGGTGTTGGTGATGAGGTTCTGTTGCGGTTCGATGCCCGCACCGTAGAAGCTGATCAGCTGGGCGAGCATCTCCGTGTCGTCGAGGTTGGCCGGGTGATGCGCGAGCCGCGAGGTGACGTCGTCGCCGGGCTCGGCGCGGCGCAGCGCAATCAGCTCCATCAACGCCTCACTGAGCGTTTGCATGCCCCAGGCCGCGTTGACCGTGTCGAAGAGCGCGGCCATGCCGGTGGCGACCCGCTGCCCTAGTTCCGCCGAGCAGCCGACCATCTGGTTGAGCACCTCGAACACGAGCGGGAACGCGTACTGGGTGATCAGGTCGGCCGAACCGGTCTCGCAGAAGGTGTTGATCAACGGGATGGCGATCTTCTCGATCGTGGAATGCAGCGTGTGCAGATCGATTCCGTCGATGCTCGCGGTGTACGCCTGCCGATAGCGCAGATGCGCGGCTCCGCTGTTGCGCAGCGCGTTCGGGTGCCACTCCATCATCGGCCGGATCGGCGAGTCTTCGGGAATGGTCTGCTGCCAGGTCCGCGGATCGGCCGGAAAATGGCCGGGGTCGTTGAGGATTCGCAGCGCGGTGTGGTAGCCGACCACCAAAGTGGCGGGCACATCCGGCGCCAACTCCATCGGAACCAGCGAGCCATACTGTCGGCGCATGTCGCGATAGGCGCGATGCGGATCAGCGGCGAACTCCGGAGTGTGCAGCAAGACTCGGGGCCCATCGGTATCGATGGGCGATCCGTGGTGGACGGGGCAGGATCCGGGCGTGGCTGCGTGGGGCGCGGACGACGCTGGGGAGTGAGGCGTGGTCAAAGACGTGACTCCAGACGAGGGAACAGGAATTCGACAAGCGTGAGCGAGCACAGGCACATGCCTCGGTCACGCGACCTAGGCCGTGGGTCCGCGTCGAGGACCGGAACTCTGGTGAGGAAACCTGTCGTCGCACCAGCCGTTCACCTCACAGTCCCTTGCCGGACAGGCGAATTCGACGGTCACCGACCGAACGAGCAGCCCCACCAGTCGCCCAGAACCCGACGACTGCCCCAGACTATCAGTACTGCTACGAAGTCTCTGTCGATCCAGCATCACTGCAGGTTATCGACTCGAGATGCACACGGCTCAGCCCAATATGTTGAGCTGCTGTCGATCACACCTGGGGCCTAGACAGATGTCGGCTCCGGGGTGGGGGTGGACGCGCGACGGCCGAGTCGGACCGGCATGCGCTCGTATCCGTGCAGGGTGAACAGGTTTCGGCGTTGCGGCGGCCCGTCGAGTCGCAGGTCCGGGAACCGGTCGAAGAGGGACTGGAGGGCGTGGGTGGCTTCCATGCGGGCCAGGCTGGCGCCGAGGCAGGCGTGGATGCCACTGCTGAAGGTCAAGTGCTCCTTGGTATTTGGGCGGGCGACGTCGAACCGGTCGGGGGCGGTGAAGACCGCGGGGTCGCGGTTGGCGCCGGCCAGCGACAGGACGACGGTGCTGCCTTCGCGCATCGAGATGCCGTCGAGTTCCACGTCGCACAGCGCGGTCCGTGCCGTGGTCTGCACCGGCGCATCGATCCGCAGCACTTCCTCGATGGCGTTCGGCCACAGCTCCGGCTCGGCGCGCAGCCGATCCAGTTGCTCCGGGTGACCGACCAGCTGGGCAACGCCGTTGCCGATGAGATTGACGGTGGTTTCGAAACCGGCGCCCATCAGCAGGCTGGCGGTGGCCTTGAGCGCGAAGGAATCCAGCTCGCCCGCGGTAACCAGGCTGCTGAGGATGTCATCGCCGGGTGCGCTACGCAGCCGCTCGATGTGATCGTCGAGGTAGGCGTTCATCACCTCCATGGCGCCAACCGCGCGTCGGAATGCCCGCCACGAGATCCCCACGTCGAGCAAAGGTGTCGCTTTGTCGCCCCAGTCCAGAAACAGCTTTCGATCCCGCTCGGGGACTCCGAGCATCTCGGAGATGATGGCGATGGGGACTTGCGCGGCGAACGATTCGATCAGGTCCGCCGAGCCGCCCGAGGGCAGCGCGCCGAGCAGTCCCTCGGTGACCGTCTCGACACGGTCGCGCAACTTGCCGATCGCACGGGGTGTGAAGGCCGAGGAGACCGGGCGGCGCATCGCGGTGTGCTCCGGCGGGTTGATCACCAGCATCGAGGGCGGTTCGACGGGGCTCGGCGGCAACGGGAAACGCGCGGAGACCTTCTGGAACGCCTTGGGGATATTGAAGCTTTCGGTGGTGCGCACCCCGAAGCGGTTGTCCCGCAGGACGGCTCGGCACAGCTCGTGATCGAAGGCGGCCCAGGCGATCGAGGTGCGCAACAACCTGTTCGGCCCGCGTTGCACCTGCTCGCGTAGTTGCTCGATGAGCGGATAGGGATCGGCGAGGCCGCTCGGTCCGCCCATGAGCTGGGCGAACGGATCACCACGCCGGGCCTGGGTTCGCAGGGCCAACCGGGGCGCGCCCTGTACCGACAACCAACGGAACCAATATTGCGGCTTCATTTTCACCAACCCCATCGTTGTGCGATAGCTCCACCGTACGGATTCGTGTGCAGTTGTGGAACGTCCTATGGTCGGATTCTGGGCCTATACCGTGGTAGGAGCCGTCACCGCACGCATGCACCGATTATCCCGCCGCACCCCGTCAACTTTCCGGTGAACGCCGAGATCACCCGGTGTCAGCGCCGTACCGTGACCCGCTCGGATTCCACGCGCCGCTCGAATTCAGCTGGATCGGGATTGACCACCTGCACCAGCGTGGCGCCCGCGGCCAGCACCGAGACGAGTCCGTCGATCAGTTCCGCCGGGGTATCCCACGGTGCGCTCGACAGCACGCGATCGCCTTCGGAAAACCCTTGCCGCATGGCCGATTTCTTGGCCTCGGCGAACACCTCGGACACCGGCATACCGTCCAGCGCGACGCCCGCGCCGCGCGGCAGGAACTGGTCACCGTGCACGCGTACCGAGGTGGCGAAATCGGTGATGCCGATAGGCAGATCGCGCACCGGCATGCCGAACGCGTCCAACGACAGCGCGGCGACCTCGGCGACACCGTCGGTGTCGTCCAGCCGCTGCGCCGTCGCGAGGGCCAGATCGGCATCGGGATCGGGACCGAGCACCACCTCGGTGCCCGCCCACCAGCAGCCGAGCAGCACCGCGGCGGTCTGCCAGTGCGCGGGCAGCAGCACCGCGACTCGGGCGCCCGGACTCAGGCCGAATTCATCGCGAATCAGGTTGGCGGTCTTGGCCGCCCAGTTCGCCAGCGTCAGTCCGGATAGCTCGATCCGGGCGCCGCTGGCATCGTCGTAGTAGGTGACGCGCGGACCCGCAGGGTCGCGTTCGAGGATCGGATCGAGCACCAACTCGGTGAGGGTGAGTGCCTGGTCTTTGTCACGCATCGTTCAGTTCACGCATTTCGGTCCTGTCTGGCCTGCGTCGATCGGTGGGGCGGGCGGTACGGGCGTTGCGGTGGCCGACGACGCCCCGGAGAGGTCGAACGTACTGCTTGCGGCCGAGCCCGGCCCAGAATAGTCGCTCGCCAGAACGACGCTGATCGATTCGGGGGACAATGACGGATCGGCCACCACGGTCAGCCCGCCGAGTGCGCGCGCCACCGCCTTGGCCTTCGGATCCCCGGTGTTCGCGGCCAGTACCCGGCTGCTGGTGACGCTCGGGCCGGTGTAATTGCCGACCAGCCCTTCCCGGAACCCCTTGGCCGTCATCGCCTGCGCCACCTGCCCGGCAAGTCCGGCGATTGCGCTGGCGTTGAACACGCTCACCGTCGCCGTGCTCGGATCGACCGTGGTCTCGGCGGATTGCTCGGAGTCGCCGTTGACCAGCGACGCCACATACTTCTTGACGGCCTTGGGATCCACCCGGACCACAGATTCGCCGTCGCTGGTCGTGCCGTTGAGGTCGGTGACGGGGACGGTCTCGAACTTCACCTGGCCACCCGAAAGATCTTGGAGCTGTTGCAGAAACGCCAGCACGTCCCAATTATCGTCCAACACCACGGTCCGCCCGACCGCATCGCTGAGCTGCTTGAGCTTGCCCGGGTTGGCCAGCGTCTTCGCGGTGAGCACCTGACCGACCAGCTGCGCCATGAAGACCTGCTGGCGCACGATCCGGTCCAGGTCGCCGCGCGGCAGATCGTGGCGCTGGCGCACGAAACTCAGTGCCTGCGGGCCGTCGAGCCGCTGGCGGCCCGCAGGGAAATCCGCACCGGACATCCACTCGTCGACCGGATTGTTCAGACACACCTCGACGCCGCCGACGGCTTCGGTCAGCAGCACGAAGCCCAGCAGACTCACTTCGGCGTAGTGGTCGACGGTGATGCCGGTCAGATTGGCCACCGTCTTGATCAGCGCCTGGCGGCCCGCCTGGGTGGACTGCTTCTCCGCATCGGCCTCGGAAACGCCCTGGTTGATCAGTTTCTGCCGTTGGGTTTCCTTGGTCGCGCCGTAGGCCGAGTTGATCTTGCCCTTGCCGACGCCGGGCATGTCGACGTAGGAGTCGCGGGGAATGGAGATGGCGGTGGCGGAGCGACCGTCGTTCGGAACGCGCATCAGCACGATGGTGTCGGTATTGGTGCCGACCTCGTTGCCCGCGTGCAGCGTGGCGCGTTCGTTCTCGCTCAGCGGGTTTCCGTGCGCGTCGGTGCGGGAGTCCACCCCGACCAGCAGGATGTCGACGGCGCCGTCGCCGCCACCGCCGAGGCCGAGTCCGCCGATGCGCTCGATATTGGAGACGAGCGAATCGACGCTGTGCCAGGCGAAGCCGGTGATGACCAGTGCCAAAACCGCCCCTACCGCGACGAACACCCGCAACGGACCCGCGGTGCCCAGGCCGGGGTCAGCGCCGGATTGCCGTGCTGCCACCGACGCCCTGCCTTTCCTGCCGACCGGCGCACTGCTCGGCTGCGGCAACTCTGCATCCTCTCGACAAAACTCAGGTTTCTTGAAACTCAGCGTTCTTGCAGACAACGCCAGACCACCCCGCGTCCGGTAGCCCCCGTGCCCGTGATCCAAGGCTAACCAATGGTTACCGTGGCAGACCTCAACCGCAGGTGTGACGGCGTGCCAGACTTGCGGCCGTGACCGCAGCGCCGCCGCCCGATACCGCCGCCCCCGGACGCCTGATCGTGACCGGGGCTGGTGGCCAGGTCGGCCGCGAGATCCTCCGCCTAGCGCCCGGCGCCCGTGGCTTCGGCCACCGGGAACTCGACATCACCGATCCGGCCGCGGTGCGCGCGGTCCTCGAACCCGGTGCGGTGGTGCTCAATTGTGCCGCCTACACCGCGGTCGACAAGGCCGAATCCGAACCCGAGGCCGCGTACGCCGGCAACGAGACCGGCCCCGCGGTGCTTGCGGCCGCGTGCGCGTACGTGAGTGCCAGGCTGATCCATCTTTCGACTGATTACGTATTCCCGGGTACCCACTACCGACCGTACGACACCACCGACCCGACCGGGCCCGCAACCGTGTACGGCCGCTCCAAATTGGCGGGGGAACAAGTCGTATCGACGTTGGCTCCGCAGGCGCACGTAGTGCGGACGGCCTGGGTATACGCGGGCGCGGGCAGTGATTTCGTCGCCACCATGCTGCGGCTGGAACGCGAACGCGACACCGTCGATGTGGTCGACGATCAGCTCGGCTCCCCGACCTACGCCGCCGACCTGGCCGCGGGTTTGCTCGAATTGGCGGGCCGCCCGGATGTTCCACGGTTGCTGCACGCCACCAACGCGGGCCAGGCGAGCTGGTTCGAATTGGCGCAAGCGGTATTCGCCGGAATCGGCGCCGACCCCGCCCGCGTTCGCCCGTGTGACTCGACCGCATTTCCGAGACCCGCTCGGCGCCCGGCATATTCGGTGTTGTCCAACGATTCCTGGGTCCGCGCGGGCCTTACCCCACTGCAAGATTGGCGGACCGCACTCCGGGACGCGCTGTCTCGCCTGTCCGACTAGGCTCAACCGTCGTGAGTGAGCGAAGTGAGCGAATCATAGGCACAGTGCCTGCGGGCATGACGGAGCCGAGCGCTGGCGAGGTGCAGTTGTGAGCGCCTCCGATTCCACGGTCCCAAGGGGGCTGGTCATCGTCACGGTGACTTATTCACCGGGCGAGCACCTCGAGCACTTCATCACCACGCTGGCCGATGCCACCGGCGAGAAACCGCAGGTAATTCTTGCCGACAACGGCTCCGTCGACGGTGCGCCTGAACTGGCGGCCGAGGCGAATTCGCATGTGCGACTGCTGCGTACCGGCGGCAATATCGGCTACGGCGGTGCGATCAACCGGGCCGTCGCGGAGATCGATCCGGATGTCGAGTTCGTGGTGATCGCCAACCCCGATGTGCGCTGGGGCGCCGATTCCATCGACGAACTGCTCGCCGCCGCTCAGCGCTGGCCGCGCGCGGGCGCACTCGGACCGAAGGTGCTCGAACCGGATGGCAGCCTCTACCCGTCGGCGCGCTCGGTGCCCGGACTGCTCGACGGTGCTGGGCACGCGATCCTCGGCACGGTGTGGAAGTCGAACCCGTGGACCCGGCGCTACCGGCAGGAGAACGAGGAGATTTCCGAGCGGACCGTCGGCTGGCTGTCGGGGTCCTGCCTGCTGGTGCGGCGCGCGGCCTTCGATGCCATCGACGGCTTCGACTCCCGCTACTTCATGTACATGGAGGACGTCGACTTCGGTGACCGGATGGGCAAGGCGGGTTGGCACAACGTGTTCGTGCCGTCTGCGGAGGTAACCCACGCGAAGGGACACGCCGCGGGACGCCATCCCGAGGTGATGCTGCCCGCGCACCACGCGAGCGCGTACCGTTTCCAGGCCGACCGGCATCCGCACTGGTGGCAGGCCCCTCTACGACTGGCGCTGCGGGCCGGACTTGCGATTCGCTCCCGGATTGCGGTTCGATCTGCGCTGCGTCAACAAGCGCAGGGCTAGCGTCGACACACGCAGGCCACCAGGCACGTCTTGAACAATCCAGTGTGAACAGGGGAGCTCGATGGCAGGAAACGCAGGCACCGACGCCGTGATTCTGGTCGGCGGCCAGGGCACGCGGCTGCGGCCGCTGACCCTCTCGGCGCCCAAGCCGATGCTGCCGACGGCCGGGCTGCCGTTCCTGACGCATCTGCTGGCCCGCATCGCCGAGGCCGGGATCAACCACGTTGTGCTCGGCACCTCGTTCAAGGCGGAGGTGTTCGAGGAGCATTTCGGCGACGGGTCCGAGCTCGGCCTGGAGTTGGAGTACGTCACCGAGACCGAGCCGCTCGGCACTGGCGGCGGCATCCGCAACGTGCTGCCCAAGCTGCGCGCCGACAACATCATGGTGTTCAACGGTGACGTGCTCGGCGGCACCGATCTCGGCGCGATTCTCGACACCCACGAGTCGACCAAGGCCGACGTGACCCTGCACCTGGTCCGCGTCAGCGACCCGCGGGCCTTCGGCTGCGTGCCCACCGATGAAAATGGCCGGGTCACCGCGTTCCTGGAGAAGACCCAGGACCCGCCGACCGACCAGATCAATGCCGGTTGCTACGTCTTCCGCCGCGAATACATCGAGAAGATCGCGGTCGGTCGTCCCGTCTCGGTGGAGCGCGAGGTCTTCCCCGCGCTGCTGGCCGAGGGCGCCCGCGTCCAGGGCCACGTCGACTCCTCCTACTGGCGCGACATGGGCACTCCCGAGGATTTCGTCCGCGGCTCCGCGGACCTGGTCCGCGGCATCGCTCCCTCCCCGGCACTGCCGGGGCAGCGCGGTGAATTCCTGGTTCACCAGGGTGCGGGCGTTGCCCCCGGCGCCCTGCTCATCGGTGGCACCGTGGTCGGCCGCGGCGCGGAGGTCGGCGCGGGCGCTCGTCTCGATGGCGCCGTCCTGTTCGACGGCGCCCGCGTCGAGGCAGGTGCCACCGTCGAACGTTCCATCATCGGTTTCGGTGCCCGCATCGGTCCACGCGCCCTGGTGCGCGACGCGGTGATCGGCGACGGCGCCAACGTGGGCGCCCGCTGCGAACTACTACGCGGCGCCCGCGTCTGGCCCGGCGTCGATATTCCGGATGGCGGCATCCGGTTTTCCACCGATGTTTAGGGGCATAGACGCCTACTGGAACCCGCTCGCCACCCGCAGTCGACTCACCTCACCGTTCGGTACCAGCACCCGAATCGTGTGCACCGGGTTCCACGGCGTGACGCTCGGCTGCTGGCAGGCGGATCGATCTGGCCGGTAACCCGCACCAGCTGATCCGCTTGCCCTTCAACTTCCCCTCGGTCACCGGCTCCAGCCAACCCGGTGGCGGCCCAAGCCATTTCGTCTACCCCAGCCTGAGCTGACCGCGGCCATCAGGCTTTAGGTTTCCACAGGTAGCGGGTCTTGGGGCGGCCCGCTCGGCCGTAGTCCGAGCGGCGGATAACGAGGCCGTCGTCGGCCAGCTTTTCAAGGTAGCGCCACGCGGTAATGCGGGAAACGCCGATGGTGGTCGCGGTGTCGGCGGCGGTCATGCCCTCGGGGGCGTCGCGGACCACTCGGGAGATTTCGTCGAGGGTTTGCGGCGCAACGCCTTTGGGGGCGGTGGCGCGTTGGTCGGAGGTGCGCAGCGCGCTGAGGGCGCGGTCGATGTCGTGCTGGGAGATGGCGGTTTCGCCCGCGGGCAGCGCCGTCCGGAATTCGCGGTAGCGTTCGAGTTTTTCGCGAAAAGCGGCAAAGGTGAACGGTTTCAGCAGATATAGCACCACGCCATGCGAGACGGCCGTGCGCACCATGGCCAGGTCGCGGGCCGAGGTGATGGCGATGACATCGGGGCGCGGCGCCAGGCCGGTTAGCGCCGCCGCGACGTCGAGTCCGCTGGCGTCGGGCAGGCCGATATCCATCAGCACCAGGTCGATCGGCTGGCCTTCGGCGGCCGCGTCTGCGGCGGCCCGCATTGCGTCGCGCCCGGTGTGCGCGATGCCGATCGGGGTGAAACCGGTGATGCGTTCGACGTAGGTGCGGTGTGCCTCGGCGATCAGTGGTTCGTCCTCGACGATCAGGACCCGGATCATTGTGCGTCCTTTCGTGGAATCGTCACCGAGACCGCGCTTTCCGGATCGCGACCGGTCTGGATCACACCGCCGTGGCGCTCGACCAAACGGCGCACCAGCGCCAGACCGAGTCCCTGGTGATCGGCCTTGGTCGAATAGCCGCGTTCGGCAGCACGGGCGAAGGCCTCGGGGGACATGCCCGGACCGCTGTCCGCGACGCGGAGATAGAGCGCGGAACTGTCGTCGACCGGTGTCTGCTGGCGCACGGTCACCTCGACCCAGCCGTCGGTTTCGGCGGCGGCGGCATCTATGGCGTTGTCGATCAGATTGCCGACCAGCGTCACGGTTTCGTGCGCGGACAGCGGCGCGGTCGAGTCGAGCGCGGTGTCCTCGGTGATTGCCAGTTCGATGCTGCGTTCGGCGGCCTGGTTCACCTTGCCGAGCAGCAGCGACGCCAGTGCGGGATCACCGACCGAGGTGAGCAGTCGATCGATGAGTGCTTGGGACAGTTCGAGTTCGGCGGTCGCGAATTCCACGGCTTCGCGGTACCTGCCCAACTCCACCATGGTGACCACGGTGTGTAGCCGATTGGCCGATTCATGCGCCTGCGCGCGCAGCGATTCGGCGAATCCGCGCACCGAATCGAGTTCGCCCATCACAGCACGCAATTCGGTGTGGTCGCGCACGGTCATCACGGTGCCGATCGGTCGTCGCTCCCACTCCACTACATCCTGGTTGACCAGCAGTATCCGATCGGTCGTCACATGCATCTCGTCGCGGACCGGGCCCCAGCTCAGCCGCTGCATCGAAACGGGTAGATCGCTGCGCTGTACCGGGCCGTCGGGCAGGTCGAGCAGTTTGCGCGCCTGGTCGTTGACGACCTCGGCGCGCTCGTCGGACCGACCGAACACGACCAGCCCTTCATGGATGGAGTGCAGCACCGCATCGTGCTGCTCGTACATCGCACGCAATTCATCGGGCGCGAGACCGTGCGTCTGGCGGCGAATCCTTCGACTCAGGAGGAAGGAACCCGCCGCCGCGAGCACCAGACCGGCGGCGGCGATGCCGAGGATCAATGGTAGCTGGGTGGCGACCTGGTCACCGATCCGGGCGCGAGTCACGCCCGCCGACACCAGCGCGACGACCTGCTGGCCGTCGTAGATCGGCGTCACCGCCCGGATCGAGGGTCCGAGACTGCCGGTGAAGGTTTCGGTGAATGTCTCCCCGGCCAGCGCGCGATCGATATCGCCGCTGAAGGGTAGTCCGATCTGCTCGGGATTGGTGTGGGTGTAGCGGGTGCGATCCGGCGCCATCACCACGATGAAGTCCATGGCGGTGTCCTGCCGGATCCGCTCGGTCACCGGTTGCAGCAGGGCCGTGGGATTCGCGGAGTGCACCGCCGCGAGAGTCGAGGGCGCCTGCGCCACGCTGACCGCGACATCGGCGACCTCACGTGTGGCCCGCACGTCGTTGTCGTGGCGCGCGTCCAGCATCGCGAGCACCGCCCCGATGCCGATCATCAGCGCCAGGACCACCAGTTGCAGCACGAACGCCTGCCCCGCCAGCGACAAGCGGCTGCCTCGCCTTCGCTCGGCCCGGCGCAGGGCTGTAGACGGACTGCGTCCGGTCGCGCCCAACGGGCGGCTGCCTCGCCTTCGCTCGGCCCGGCGCAGGACAGTTGACGGACCCCGCCCGGCTGTATCCACTGGGCGACCACGTCTCACAAGCTGTCCTCCGCTAACGCTGCGTTCACTGAAATAAACGCACCAAATCGTGACTGGAGTCACTCCGGCCGCAAACATTCTTCCAAGAGGTGGTAGGTCACCTCACGCCGGTACCACTGAAGAGGACATCACTCGCCATGAGCGATACAACGCGACCGCAGCGGCGCGACCGCACCCATTGGCTATATATAGCCGTCATCATCGCGGTCATCGCGGGAATTCTGGTCGGCTGGCTCGCGCCCAGTGTCGGCCAGGCGATGGGTCCGCTGGGCACCATGTTCGTGAATCTGATCAAGATGATGATCGCGCCCGTCATCTTCTGCACCATCGTGCTCGGTATCGGCTCGGTGCGCGCGGCCGCTACCGTCGGCAAGGTGGGTGGCCTGGCCATCGGGTACTTCATGGTGATGTCGACCGTCGCGCTCGGTATCGGCCTGGTCGTCGGCAATCTGCTGCATCCGGGCACCGGTCTGAATATCGCCAAGACCGCCAAGGCGGGCGCGGAGTACGCGAAGACGGCGCAGAGCGCGGGCGGTACCTGGGACTTCATCCAGGGCATCATTCCGACCACGCTGGTCTCCTCGCTCACCGCGGGCAGTGTGCTGCAGGCGCTGTTCGTCGCGTTGCTTGTCGGATTCGCGGTGCAGGCCATGGGCCGTGCGGGCGAACCGGTCCTGCGCGGGGTGGCGTCGCTGCAGAAGTTGGTGTTCCGGATCCTGTCGATGGTCCTGTGGCTGGCTCCGATCGGCGCGTTCGGCGCGATGGCCAATGTGGTGGGCAGGACCGGGCTCGATGCCGTCGTGAAACTGGCGACGCTGATGATCGCGTTCTACCTGACGTGCCTGGTGTTTATCTTCGGTGTGCTCGGGGTGCTGCTGTGGGCGGTGTCGCGGGTGTCGATCTTCAAGCTGTGCCGCTACCTGACGCGGGAGTATCTGCTGATCGTGGGCACCTCGTCGTCGGAGTCGGCGCTGCCGCGGCTGATCGCGAAGATGGAGCATCTCGGCGTCGAGCGCACCACGGTGGGTGTGGTTGTGCCAGCGGGATATTCGTTCAACCTCGACGGCACAGCCATCTATCTGACTATGGCATCGCTGTTCATCGCCGAGGCGATGGGCAAGCCGCTGAATATCGGCGAGCAGGTCGGGTTGCTGTTGTTCATGATCGTCGCGTCGAAGGGCGCGGCAGGCGTGTCCGGCGCTGGATTGGCAACGCTGGCAGGCGGATTGCAGAGCCATCGCCCCGAACTGCTGGACGGCGTCGGCGTGATCGTGGGCATCGACCGCTTCATGTCCGAGGCCCGCGCTCTCACCAATTTCTCCGGCAACGCAGTCGCCACCGTGCTCGTCGGCACTTGGACCAAGACGATCGACGTCAATCGCGTCCACACCGTGCTCGACCGCAAGTTGCCCTTCGACGAGCGGACCATGGTCGACGATGCCCATAGTCCGCAGCCGCAGCCCGAGCCCGCTACCAAGAACCTGGTCACGGCCTAGCTGCATCCAAACGCGAAGGGGCCCGCAGGATCTGCGGGCCCCTTCGGCGTGTCCGGCGTCAGGAAGTAGGACGCGGGGCCGTGCGGCTTGGTCGCCATGGTCATCTCCGCGTTGTTCGGACGCTCAGTCGAATAGACGAACCCCGCTCGCGAATTCATCGGCGAGCCGGGGTCTATGGTACGGATCACACGGTGGCCGCGGTGATTACGGGCTGGGCGGCGGTCTTGCTCACCACGCTGTGCTCGCCGATCAGCAGCACACCGGTGAGGGCGACGAGGGCTGCGGTGAGGCCGTGGACACCGAAGGCGGTGGCGGTCGAGCCGTTCCAGCTGAGCACGGTCAGCATGTCACCGACCGGGACCAGCGCCAGGACCAGCATCACGATGCCGAGTGCGAACCGCTGCCGGGCCGCGAGCAGGGTCAGGATCAGCACGCCGGACACGGTGTCGCGGACGCCCTTCAGATTCATGAACGCTACGGCGTCGCCCTTCGGCCATTCCGGCAGACCGAATCCGGTGGCGATGGTTTCCGGCGTCAACAGGTAGCTGATGCCGATGTAGAGGATGAACGCCGCGCCGATGAGGGAAAGGACGGTGGCGATGCGCGAGATGTTCTTGATGGTTGCTCCTTGGTGCGGCGGTTAAGGTGCTAATATCTAGCGTTGCTAGGTATGTGAGCAACGATAATAGAGCTTCGATAGTTTGTCTAGCGCTGCTAGAATGTCTCCATGACCATCCAGAACCGCAAGGAACGCGAGCGTGCCGAACGGCACCAGCGGATCATCGATACCGCCCGCGAACTCGCCGAGGCGCAGGGCTGGGAGGCGGTGACCGTGCGCCGCTTGGCCGAACGCATCGAATACAGCCAGCCGGTGCTTTACAGCCACTTCACCGGCAAGGTGGCGATCGTGTCGGCGGTCGCGGAGCAGGGGTTCGCCGACTTTGCCGCGACGCTGCACGCGGCGCGCACCGGAGTTGCCGGCCCAGCCGAGGCGCTGGAGCGGGTCGCCCGGGCCTACCTGGACTTCGCGGTCGCCAATCCGGCTCGCTACGACGCGATGTTCGTGCTGAACACCGACTTGAAGTTCGGCCCGGAAGCGCCGCAGGCCCTGCGGGATTCGTTCGGCGAGATCGAGGCCGCGTACGCGCCGTTCGCCGCACCGGACGATCTACAGGCCGGAACCGAGGTGGCGTGGAGTGCAGGTGCACGGAGTGGCGACCCTGGATCGCGGTGGTCGGCTGCGCCCGGATCTGCGCGAACAGCGAATCGCGGTACTGATGAAGCAATGGACGTCGGGACGGGGGTGACTCGCGGCGCCGGGACCGAGAGGGCGTCCGACGGCGTGTGTCGTGTGCGGCACTTAGGAGCGTCCGCGCGGCAGGCAAGGCAGAGTGGTGAATATGCCTGATGTTGTGGTCGTCGGATCCGGACCCAATGGACTTGCCGCGGCCGTGATCCTGGCCAGGGCCGGGCTCGACGTGGAGGTGCACGAGGCGCAGGACACCGCGGGCGGTGGTTCCCGGACCGCGGAGCTGACCCTCCCCGGTTATCGGCACGACGTGTGCGCGGGTGCGCATCCGATGGCCTTGGCGTCGCCGGTCTTCCGCGCCTTCGATCTGCCCGCGCACGGTGTGGAACTGCTTGCGCCGCAGGTGTCCTACGCGCATCCGCTCGACGACGGCACGGCGGGACTGGCCTGGCACGACCTCGACCGGACCGTGGCCGGACTCGACCGCGACGGCGCGGCCTGGCGCTCGCTGTTCGGACCGCTGGTCCGGCGCTGGAGCGAAGTCGTCGATCTGGCGATGTCGGATCTGCGGCAGCTGCCCGCGAATCTGCCGACCGCGGTGCGCTTCGGCCTGCGCATGCTGGAGCAGGGATCGCCGTTGTGGAACATACGGTTTCGTGAGGCCGCCGCACCCGCGTTGTTGACCGGCGTCGCCGCCCACGCGATCACGCCACCGCGCGCACTGCCCGCCGTCGGCGCCGGCCTGCTGCTCGGCACCCTCGCCCACGCGGGCGGGTGGGTGCTGCCACGCGGCGGCAGCCAGGCCATCCCCGACGCACTGATCGTCGAACTGGAACGTCTCGGCGGCCGCGTGATCACCGGCCACCAGGTGGATTCCCTCGACGAATTCGGCACTGCCCGTGCGATCGTATTCGACACCGCCCCAGCGGAATTGCTGCGCGTCGCCGGTGCGCGCCTGCCCAACCGCTACGCCGCGCGCCTGCGCCACTTCCGCTACGGCGGCGCCGCGTGCAAGGTCGACTTCGCGCTGTCCGGGCCGGTGCCGTGGCAGGCCGAGGGCTGCGATCTCGCCGGAACCCTGCACCTGGTCGGCACCCGCGCCCAGGCGCTGGCCGCCGAGAAGACGGTCGCCGCAGGACAACACGCGCCTCGGCCATACGTGCTCGCCATCCAGCCCGGAGTGGTCGACGCGACGCGTGCCCCGGCGGGCGGTCACACCTTCTACACCTACGCGCACGTGCCGAACGGCTCCACCCGCGATATGACCGCCGCGGTGATCGCCCAGGTCGAACGCTTCGCCCCCGGCTTCGCCGACCTGATCCTGGCCACCCATGTCCGCACCGGCGCCGAAATGCCCGCCCACAACGCCAATTATATCGGCGGAGATATCTCTGCGGGCGCAATGACGCTGCGCCAGACCGCCTTCCGTCCCGCCCCGCGCTGGAATCCCTACGCCACACCACGGTCGGGCGTCTATCTCTGCTCGGCATCGACCCCACCCGGCCCCGGCGTGCACGGCATGAACGGCCTGCACGCCGCTCGGCACATCTTGCGGAAAGAATTCGGCATCGCGACCGACCCGCTCGAGCTCTTGCGCACGCCGCAGGTGTCGATCTGACGGAGGGTTTGCACCGGAACTGCCGGGTGGGTGATGCCGCTGTTCAGTCCGGTGAGGTGTGCGCTGGGAGCCTGCCGGAAACTGCCAGGCCGAGGAACTCGCCGCCAATGGGCTGACACCGGCGGCGAGGTACCCTCAACGCTACCCGGCGACCCGGACTTCAGCCGCCGACACGAGCCACGCAGCGCTCAGACGTGTTGCTCGCGATACAGATCCGGCTCCAGATAGATCACCCGAGCCGCGGGCACCGCGCCGCGCACCCTGGCCTCCGCCTCATCGATCGCGATGGCGATGTCGGCGATATCGAGTCCGGGCGTGATCGCCACCTTGGCGGCGACGAGCATTTCCTCCGGGCCGAGGTACTGGGTCTTCAGGTGGATCACCCGATCGATGCGGGTGTCGTCGACCAGGTTCGTGCGGATGGCGTGATCCTCCTCCGGTGTGGCGCCCTCGCCGATCAGCAGGCTCTGCATCTCTATGATCAGCACGATCGCGATGACGCCGAGCAGGATGCCGATGGCCAACGTGCCGATGCCATCCCAGATCGGGTCGCCGGTCAGCATGGTCAGCACGATGGCGGCGAAGGCGAAGACGAGACCGACCAGCGCGCCGGTGTCTTCCAGCAGCACCACCGGCAGCTCTGGGCTGCGCGAATTGCGGATGAACCGCCACCAGCTCGAATTTCCCTTGAGCGGCTTGGATTCCCGCATGGCGGTGCGAAAGCTATAGCCCTCCAACGCGATCGCGAGACCGAGGATGAGCACCGCGACCAGCGGCGAGCTCAGCTCCTCCGGGTGCTGGATCTTGTGGATGCCCTCGTAGATGGCATAGACGGAGCCGAGCGTGAACAGCACCAGGGCCACGATGAACGAGTAGAAGTAGCGATTGCGCCCGTACCCGAACGGGTGCAGCTCATCGGCCTCCTGCTCGGCGCGGCGCTGACCGAGCAGCAGCAAGCCCTGGTTGGCGGTGTCGGCCACCGAGTGCACGCTTTCGGCCAGCATCGAGGCCGAACCGGTGATCGCCGCGCCGACGAACTTGGCCACCGCGATCCCCGCATTCGCCGACAACGCGGCGAGAATCGCCTTTTTGCCACCACCAGCCGACATACCGTTCGGTCCCTTCTGCAGTCTTCGATCGTCCCGCCACCCGCGAACACACTGTCGCGCTCGAACAGACTAGGGCAATAGAGCCGGGCAATTCGGACGGGCTAGTTGCCGGCGCCGACGCTTGCGCAGAACAGTTGGGCGTTGCCGTCCACCGCTTGGGCGCGAATGTCGGTGTCCGAGGCGGAGATCCAGGCCGCGCCGCCGCGTTCGAGTACCAGCTGTACGCCGTCGTGTAGCAGTCGCACCGAGCCCGACGTGCACAGCACAATCCCCGGTCCGGCCGCGGTCAGTGGCACCTGCGCCGATCCGGCGGTCAGCTCGAAGCGTCGCAACGCGAACTCCGGCGCGGGGGTGCGGTAGCGGACCGATCCGTCGCCGACCGGTTCGGGCAGCACCACGGGCAGGTCGATCGGCTCGAAATCCAGTACCCGCAGCAGTTCCGGCACATCGACGTGCTTCGGGGTCAGGCCGCCGCGCAGCACATTGTCGGAGTTGGCCATGATTTCCACGCAGAGTCCGCGCAGATACGCGTGCAGGTTGCCCGCCGCGAGGAACAGAGCCTGGCCGGGTTCCAGCGTCAGCCGGTTGAGCAGCAGCGCCGCCAGCACGCCCGCATCGCCGGGATATGCCTCGGCGAGTTCGAGCGCCGTGCGTGCCTCGGCGGCGAACTCCCGCGGTCCCTTCGCGGACAGATAGCGCACGCAGCCGTCGAGCACCTGCGGCAGCAGCGTGCCGAGCGCGGTCTGCGGCAGCGTGATCCAGGTGGTGAACAGCGTCCGAAGTCCCGCCGAATCCGGCTGGGCGGCAAGCAGATCCGCATAAGAACGCAACCCGGGTACGTCGAGGGCGCGCAGCAGTTCGACGGTGCGCTGCGGCGGCCGGAACCCGGCCAGCGCCTCGAACCGATCCAGCGCAACCACCAGCTCCGGCTTGTGGTTCTCGTCGCGGTAATTGCGCATCGGCGAATCCAAGGGCACCCTGGCCCGATTCTCCCGTTCGAACCCGGCCCGCGCCTGCGCCGAACTCGGGTGCGCCTGCAGCGACAACGGTTCCTCGGCGGCCAGAATCTTCAACAGGAATGGCAGTCGCCCGCCGAATTCCGGTGCGGCGTCGCCCAATTCCCGTTCCGGGTCGGCGGAGACCAGCTCCAGCAGCGATTGGGCACGGCCGTCGATGCGCACGTGCGCGGGGTCGGCGGGATGGGCGCCGAACCATAGTTCGGCCTCCGGATGCGCGGACGGTACCGGTCGGCCGCACAACTGAGCGAGCGCGGTGCGCGAGCCCCAGGCGTAGGAACGCAGTGCACCAACGAGTTCGTGCACTAGTAGCGTCCCCCGTACTGTCCCTGGCCCTCGGTCGTAGTTCCGCGAGAACCGATCAGTCGCAGATAGGCGGCGGCCATTTCCAGCCTCAACGCGAGCACCGCGAGTTGTTCTATTTCGGTGCCCTGCCCGGTGGTGCCCAGTCCGTTGTCACCGAGGCCGGGTTCGTCCTGCTTGGCCGGTGCCGGAAGGGACGGGTCGGTGAGCGTGGTGTGCAGCAGATCCACATCGGCGCGCACCAGGTCGGCGTCCACCAGCCCGGACCCGACGGCGCCGAACACGGCCAGCCTGCGTCGCGCGGCCGACTGGTCGGCGTCGCTGCTGAACACGAACACCCGGACGCGCTCCACCGGCACCGGTCCGTCGAGCTCCTCGTCGTGGAACAGCGGATCGAAGTTCGGCGCGGTGTGCCCTGCGGCCTCGACCATTCGGGGATGGGCGGCCACGGCCTCGGCCAGGTCCACCGCGGTGGCCACCCGGCCCGCCGACTGCAGCAGCACCTCGGCGCAGTGCTCGGCCAGCTCGGACGCGGCGGGCGAGTCGCCGGCCAGCACGATCCCGCGCTGATGCATGCGGGAGGCGAGGGTCTTGGCCGGATTGTGGAAGACCTCGTGGTGCGGGCCATCGCGCAACGCCTCGGCGTCGAGCACGTGGGCCAGCTCGGTCAGGTCGGGTATCGCAGCGCCCGCGCGCGTCGGGTCGACGATCCGTAGCACGGCCATTCCCGCAGCCAGGAACCGCAGCAGCCGGTTGTGATCGAGCACTTGGACTCTCGGCTCCAGCAGGGCTGCCCGACCCGCCGCAGCGGCGCGTAGCGGCCCTTCGTGTGGCGCGACGACGACGACCTCGGCGCCGCGGCGCACCGCGCGGTCGACCGCGTCGATCAGCCGCGGATCACCCGCGTCGTCGCCCGCGACGAGCACCACGTCGAGCGGACCGACCCAGGGCGGCAGCGCGGAGACCGGGACAACGGGCATACTCGCCCGGTCACCGAGCGTGGCGACGAGCAGACTCGCAGCGCGTGCGGCCCGGCCCGCGCCGGAGACCAGCACTACGCTGCGCGGGCGCAGGTCGACAAGGCGCGCGAGCGCGTCCTCATCGACGGCTGCCGCGGTGGCGCGCACCTGAGCGCCGCCGGAAGCGGCCGAGCGCAGGGCGCCGCCGCCATCGGCTGCCTCCAGTGAAGCGGCATTGTCGAGGTCGAGCACCGGTGTTCCAGCGATCATCGGGCGTCCCACCTCCCCTCATCGCGCTGTGCCATCCACACCGAACCCAGGTCGGGCGAATCCAAGGCCTGTGATTCCACTATTCCAGTCAGAAGCGAACGATGCTCAGAATCTCGGTCACGAGTGCGTCTACTTCCTCCGGGGATCGGGCTTCGACGTTCAGCCTGAGCAACGGTTCGGTATTCGACGCGCGAAGATTGAACCAGGCGTGGTCGGGCAGCTGAACGGTCACCCCGTCCAGCCGGTCCACCGATACGGCCCGGTTGCCGAATGCCTCGATCACAGCCATCGTCCGCTCCTTTGCGTCCGCCACTGTGGAGTTGATCTCTCCGGAGGCCGCATATGTTGCATACGACGACATCAGCTCCGAGATCGGCCGATCCTTCTCGCCGAGGGCGGCCAGCACATGCAGCGCCGCGAGCATCCCGGAATCCGCGCCCCAGAAGTCGCGGAAGTAGTAGTGCGCGGAGTGCTCGCCGCCGAACACCGCACCGGTCGCGGCCATCTCCTGCTTGATGAACGAGTGGCCGACTCGGGTCCGCACCGGGGTGCCGCCGAGTTCGGTGACGAGTTCGGGCACCGCGTGCGAGGTGATCAGATTGTGGATGATGACCGCGCCGGGCTCCTTGGCCAGCGCGCGCTCGGCGACCAGTGCGGTGATCGCCGAGGGCGATACCGGGTCGCCGTGCTCGTCCACCACGAAACAGCGGTCGGCGTCGCCGTCGAAGGCGAGACCGATATCGGCGCCGGACTTGCGCACCAGGTCCTGCAGATCGACCAGGTTCTTCGGATCGAGCGGGTTGGCCTCGTGGTTGGGGAACGACCCGTCCAGTTCGAAGTACAGCGGCACAATCTTCAGCTGCGGCAGTGCGCCGAGCACCGCGGGCACGGTGTGCCCGCCCATCCCGTTGCCCGCGTCCACCGCGATGGTCAGCGGGCGGACGTCGTCGAGCTCGACCCGACCGCGCAGGTACTTCGCGTAGTCGTCGAGCAGGTCCACCGTCGTGGCACTGCCGCGCGATCCTTCGTATCCGGGGACGCCGTCGATGGCCTCACCCTTGATGGTGGCGAGGCCGGTGTCCTGACCGACCGGAAGGGCCTTCGCGCGGCACATCTTGATGCCGTTGTAGCGGGCCGGGTTGTGGCTGGCGGTGAACATGGCGCCGGGGCAGTCCAGGCTGCCGGAGGCGAAGTACAGCTGGTCGGTCGAGGCGAGTCCGATATGCATCACATCGAGTCCCTGATCGAGCACGCCGTCGGCGAAGGCCGCGGCCAAACCCGGTGAGGAATCCCGCATGTCGTGTCCGATGACCACGCGGCTCGCGCCCTCGGCGCGCATCAGCCTGGTGAAGGAAGCCCCTACGTCCCTTACGAATTCGGCGTCGATCTGTTCACCGACCACCCCGCGAACGTCGTAAGCCTTGATCACCGCGTTCACGAATTCGGCAGAGCGCGAGACTGTCATGGGAGCCACCCTAGTGGTTGCCTGAGACACCCTTGACGCGGTACTGCCCTCGAGTCAGCTCGGCGGGTCCGGCAGTACTCGCAAATGCCCGCGCCGGCCGGTACGGGTGGCCCGCGGCGGCGGTGGGGCGTAGTCGGAATAGCCGCGCTGATCGTGCTCGGGCGGGCGGCGGCGCAGTCCGGCTTCGCGGACCGCTTCGGCGAGGGCCGTCAGATCGTCGTCATCCGGTGTGCTGGAAGAGAATCCGCCTTCGTGGCGAACCATCTCCCAACCCTTCGGTGCGGTGATCCGGGAACCATGTGTTTCGCAGAGATCCCAGGAGTGCGGTTCGGCGACTGTCGCGAGCGGCCCGACGACTGCCGTCGAGTCGGAGTACACATAAGTCAGCGTCGCTACGGCCGGATTCTTGCAGCCTGGTCGGCAGCAACGACGCATGGGGATCACGACGATGAGAGTAACCGCCTCGGCGCGTCGATGGGGGCAGACACGCTCAGGTAATGGGTGAGACTTGACCAGTCCGCCTCTCCGCGTCTTTCAGTGCACCAGTGGGAGCCGCGAGACCCACGCTGCGGGCCGGCCGGTCGTGTGCATGGTCAAGTTTTAGGCGTACCCGGTGAGTTACCCGTGTCCGCACGAGATCTGTTGTGCTGCTGGCAGACCAGTCGATCGACGCCTGGGACTAGTCCTCTTCGGGGTCGATCAGGTCGGGGTCGACGCCGAGGTAGGTGGCGATCTGCTGGACCAGCACTTCGCGCAGCAGATCGACGAGATCTTCGGGGTCGCCGGCACGCAATTCGAGTGGCTTGCGGAACAGCACCACCCGGGCGCGGGTCGCCACGCCGTGCCGGTCGACGCCTGCCGGGATGAGTCGCGACAGCGGTACCGGTCCGTCGGCAACCACCTCGTCCGGCCAGGTAACCGAATCGGGGTGCAGCGGGCGGATTTTCGGTACATCGTCGACCGCGATGTCTAACTTGGTGAGCCGATCGTGCCATCGGATGTCCAGCGGCGCGAACGCCTCGAGCACCAGCCGATCGAACTGCTGACCACGGGTCCGCCAGGCGGGCACGGTCGGTGGCAGCATCGGCCCGCGCAACCCGCGACCGCGACGAATCACCGATCGCGCGGTCGGTGGACGTCGACTCCGGAAATGTGCCATGGCACAAAATCTAGGCCAGCCCGCCCCGGTGCCGCGCACCGAGGCGAGCCGGACTCACGTCTTTTAACCGATACCGCGCTTCAGGCGGCGCCGCTCGCGTTCGGAGAGGCCGCCCCAGATGCCGAAGCGTTCATCGTGTGCGAGTGCGTATTCCAGGCACTCGTCGCGTACCTCGCAGCCCAGGCAGATCCGCTTCGCCTCGCGGGTCGAGCCGCCCTTCTCGGGGAAGAACGCCTCGGGATCTGTTTGCGCGCACAGTGCGCGCTCCTGCCACTGCTCCTCGATGGATTCGAACATCTCGTCGAAGCCCGTCACGACCAGGCTGAGCCGGTGTGGTGCCGAGACTTCGTTACCACCCTCGTGCTCGATCCGGCCGATGTCTGCGCAGACGCCACGTGCTGCGCCTGCTGTGGAATCGGTCGGCGAGACCATGTCGTTGGCCATCGCTCCGCCTCCTCACTGTGTGTTAGCGCAGAATGATTCTTTCCGTCGGACCAACACGCACACCGACGGCCCTACCCCGCGACGTTGTCCCGCGGACATCCCCGAGCGTGTCATTCCGATGCGAACACCTGTTCGAAAAGTGGTCCGCGCGTTGAACTCTCACGCGAGCCCGAAATGACATGACTGTGATTAGACACGCCGGACGTGTCGATGGTCAAGCCGCCGTCGCAATTCCGTTACTATCCGCTACCGCATTCCGTGATGATCTTGAAGTCGCATTTGGCAAACTATCAGCAAATATGGAATGAAGTGCGGCCGCTCCGGCACCGCATAGGCTGTGCGGATGTGACTCCACAACAAGCGGGCACCGCACCCGCGAGCGGGCCCCGGATCGCCGTCCTAGTGGGCGGAGTCGGTGGCGCGCGCTTCCTGCAGGGCGTTCGGGAACTGCTGCCCGAGGCAGACGTTTCCGCGATCGTCAATGTCGGTGACGACGTCTGGATGCACGGCCTTCGCATCTGCCCCGACCTCGATACCTGCATGTACACCCTCGGCGGTGGAATCGACACCGACCGCGGGTGGGGCAGGGTAGGCGAAACTTGGCACGCCAAGGAAGAGCTGGCCAAATATCACGCCCAGCCAAATTGGTTCGGCCTCGGCGATCGGGATATCGCCACGCACTTGGTTCGCAGTGAAATGTTGCGTGCCGGATACCCGCTCTCGGCGGTGACGGAGGCGTTGTGCAACCGGTGGCAACCGGGCGTGAAACTGATCCCCGCAACGGACGATCGGTGCGAAACACACGTGGTTGTGACTGACCCCGACAACCCTGGCGAACGCCGCGCGATCCATTTCCAAGAGTGGTGGGTTCGGTATCGCGCGAATATCGAGACCCATGGATTCGCCACAATTGGGGCAGATGAGGCCAAACCGGCGCCAAATGTGACGGAGATCATATCCAGTGCCGACGTCGTCTTGCTAGCCCCGTCGAACCCGGTGGTGAGCATCGGCGCGATCCTCGCGGTACCCGGCATTCGCGGTGCGTTGCGCACGACCGACGCCAAGGTGATCGGAGTGTCCGGCGTGATCGACGGGAAGCCGTTGCGCGGCATGGCCGACGAGTGCCTCTCGGTGATCGGCGTGGAGACCACCGCCGAGGCGATCGGCCGCTACTACGACGCGCGCTCCGCCACCGGCATCCTCGACGGCTGGCTGATCCACAGCACCGATACCGCCGAGGTGCCGGGCGTGGAGGTGCGCAGTGTGCCGCTACTGATGACAGATCCGCCGACCACCGCCGAGATGGTGCGGGAGGCGCTCGACCTCGCGGGAGTGAAGCCGTGACAGAACATTTCGATAGCGCCGACCACGCGGCGGCCGAACTGCGGATTTTGCCGATCGTCGGGCTGCCGGAATTCCGGCCCGGCGACGATATAGCCGCCCGCATCACCGACTGCGCGCCGTGGTTGGCCGATGGGGACATCCTGGTGGTGACGAGCAAGATCGTGGCAAAGGTCGAGGGCAGGATCGTCGCCGCCCCGCTGGATCCCGAAGAGCGCGACGCCGCGCGCCGGGCACTGGTCGACCAGGAAGCGGTGCGGGTGCTCGCGCGTAAGGGCCAGACCCTGATCACCGAGAACAAGCTCGGCATCGTCCAGGCCGCCTCCGGGGTGGACGGCTCCAATGTCGAACAAGGCGAATTGGTGCTGCTGCCTGCCGATCCCGATGCCAGCGCCAAGGCGCTGCGCGCGGCGCTGGCCGAGCGGCTCGGCGTGCGGGTGGCCGTGGTCATCACCGACACGATGGGGCGAGCCTGGCGCAACGGCCAGACCGACGCCGCCATCGGCGTCTCGGGGCTACGGGTGTTGCACGACTACGCGGGCGCGGTGGACGGGCAGGGCAATGAGTTGCACGTCACCCAGGTCGCGATCGCCGATGAACTCGCCGCCGCCGCCGATCTGGTGAAGGGCAAGCTCGGCGGCGTCCCGGTCGCGGTGGTGCGTGGGCTGCCGGTCGAGGACGACGGATCGACGGCCGCCGACCTGTTGCGCGGCGGCTCCGAGGACCTGTTCTGGCTCGGCACCGCCGAGGCCATCGAGAAGGGCCGCTCCGAGGCGGTACTGCTGCGCCGGTCGGTCCGGCAGTTCGCCGCCGACCCGGTCGATCCCGAACGCATCCGCGCAGCGGTCGCGGTAGCGTTGACCGCGCCCGCGCCGCATCACACTCGTCCGGTGCGATTCATCTGGTTGCGCAAGCCAGGTCTGCGCAAACAGTTGCTGGAGGCGATGGCGGAGAAGTGGCGTGAAGACCTCACCGCCGACGGCTTGCCGATGGAGCGGGTGGAGCGCCGAATCGCCCGTGGCGGAATCCTTTTCGACGCTCCCGAGGTGATCATCCCGTTCTGTGTGCCGGATGGCGCGCACGACTATCCGGACGAGCGACGGCGCGCGAACGAGCGGACCATGTTCACCGTCGCGGTCGGCGCGGCGGTGCAGGGCCTGCTGGTCGCCCTGGCCACCGAGGGGCTCGGCAGCTGCTGGATCGGGTCGACCATCTTCGCGCCGGAGATCACCCGTGACGTGCTAGGCATCGACGACGACTGGAACCCGTTGGGCGGCATCGCGATCGGCCATCCGCTCGAGGAACTGACCCCGCGCCCCGTTTTCGGCCCCGGCCCCGGCCTGGTCGAGCTATGACGCGCGGAACGGGCCTGCGTCGGTGAGCGCTGAGTCGTTGCATGCGTCGGCGACCGGGCTGCTCGAATCCTGGCGTCCGGCAGCGGGTTCCGACGCCTCGCTGCGGGAGGCGATGTTGGCCTTCCTCGGGTCGGCGCCGCGCGGGTGCCTGCGTGAGCATGTCCCCGGTCACATCACCGCGTCCGCGGTGGTCTTCTCGCACGACGGACGTGAGGTGCTGTTGACGCTGCACCCACGCGTCGGCCGCTGGATTCAACTCGGCGGGCACTGCGAGGAGGGCGACGAGACGGTCTCCGGCGCCGCGCTGCGGGAAGCGACCGAGGAGTCCGGCATGTCGGGGTTGCGGATCGAGCCCGAGTTGTACGGCGCGCAGGCGCATCCGATCACCTGCTCACTCGGCGTCGCGACCCGGCACCTGGATCTGCTGTTCCGGATCACCGCGCCCGCGGGCGCGGTACCGGTGCGCAGCGCGGAGTCCACCGATCTGCGCTGGTGGCCGATCGACGCGCTGCCGCCGAACGCCGACGTTTTGCTGCGGTAGCGCGGCTGTCGAGGCAGGCGTCCGCGCGGTGCGTGCACCGATTCGGGCGTCTGCTTTGTCATATTCGGTCGATCTTTACAAATTAGCTCATTTGTATAGACAGACGACATGTTTACGTCTACTGTCCAATTCGGTAGTACTGCACGTCACATGTTCGGCGTGCCGCTCTGAATGGAGACAACGATGTCGACGGATACCCATACGTCCGTCCGCCAGGTCGAGGCGCCTGCCTGGCGTGACCGCAAGCGATACATGTGGTTATGGGGGTTGTTCGCGCCGACCGGGCTATTCACTATCGGCCTTCCGTTGATCTGGGCATTCAACGAACTGGGCTGGCACCGGCTGGCCCAGGTGCCGTTCTGGCTCGGTCCTGTCCTGGTCTACGTGCTGATCCCGCTGGCCGACATCTTCTTCGGCCCGGACGGTGACAATCCGCCCGACGAGGTGATGGAGTACCTGGAGAACGACAAGTACTACCGCTACCTCACCTACCTGTACCAGCCGTTCCAGTACGCGATGCTGATCATGGCCTGCTACCTGATCACGGCGGACAACGTCAGCTGGCTCGGCATCGACGGCGGCCTGCACATCGTGGACAAGATCGGCCTGGCGATCACCGTCGGCATGATCGGCGGCATCGGCATCAACACCGCGCACGAACTCGGGCACAAGAAGGTCGACCTGGAGCGCTGGCTGTCGCGCATCGCGCTGGCCCAGTCGTTCTACGGGCACTTCTACATCGAGCACAACCGCGGCCATCACGTGCGCGTCGCCACCCCGGAGGATCCGGCGAGTTCCCGTGTGGGCGAGTCATTCTGGGCGTTCTGGCCGCGCACCGTGTGGGGCAGCTTCATTTCGTCGTGGCGACTGGAAAAGGCGCGCCTGGAGCGGCTGGGCAAGAAGCCGTGGAGCCTGCGCAACGAGGTGCTCAGCGCCTGGCTGATGTCGGTGGCGCTGTACGCGCTGCTGATCGCGGTATTCGGTATCGGCCTGCTGCCGTACCTGATCCTGCAGGCGGTGGTCGGTTTCAGCCTGCTGGAGGCGGTCAACTACCTCGAGCACTACGGCCTGGTCCGCCAGCGCACCGCGTCCGGCCGCTACGAGCGGCCCGCCCCGACGCACAGCTGGAACAGCGACCACATAGTCACCAACATCTTCCTCTACCACCTGCAGCGGCACAGCGATCACCACGCGTACCCGACCCGGCGCTACCAGACCCTGCGCAGCTGGGACGGCGCGCCCAACCTGCCGAGCGGCTACGCCAGCATGATCCTGCTCGCCTACTTCCCGCCGCTGTGGCGCCGCGTGATGGACAAGCGAGTGCTCGCGCACTACGGCGGCGACATCACCCGCGCGAACATCCATCCGACCAAGCGGGACAAGGTGATTTCGCGCTACGGCGCGGGGCCCGGAACTGTTGGTACGGGAGTGGAGGCGGCTGGGGTATGAGTGCGTTTCGTTGTCCAGTTTGTGAATACGTTTACGATGAGGCCAAAGGTGCACCGCACGAGGGGTTCCCGGCGGGCACGGCCTGGGACCGGGTGCCCGACGACTGGTGCTGCCCGGACTGTGGGGTGCGGGAAAAGATCGATTTCGAACTGATCGGAGTTGCCAAATGACCGAATACAAACTGTTTCAGTGCATCCAGTGCGGCTTCGAATACGACGAAGCCAAGGGCTGGCCGGAGGACGGCATCGAGCCGGGAACCCGCTGGGACGACATCCCCGACGACTGGACCTGTCCGGACTGTGGCGCGGCCAAGGCCGATTTCTATATGGTCGAGATCGAGCGGTCGTGAGATTTTGACTGCGGCATATCCCCGTGACAGTGTCGCGGGTATGCCGCGCACAGGACCGAGGGTTCCGTATCAGGAGGCGGCGCGGGAACTTCTGCGCACGTCCGTCCTGGATGCCATGCGTGAGCTGCTCACCGAGCGGGACTGGTCGAAGATCACCCTGGGTGATGTCGCGACCAGGGCCGGGGTGAGCAGGCAGACCCTCTACAACGAATTCGGATCGCGGGCGGGCCTGGCGCAGTCCTACGCGCTGCGCCTGGCCGACGATCTGGTCGACCATGTCCGCTCGGCGATCGACAGCAACGTCGGCGACGTCCGTGCCGCGTTCCAGGAGGGGCTCGGCGGGTTCTTCCTGGAGGCCACCGCCGACCCGCTGGTGCAGTCACTGCTCGCGGGCGAGGTGAAGCTGGATTTGTTGCGGCTCATCACCCTTGATGCCGGGCCGTTGCTCGAGCACGCCACGGCGCGGCTGGCCGTCGCGTTCCAGCATAGCTGGGTGGCGGCGACGGCGGCCGAGTCGGACGTGCTCGCGCACGCGTTGGCGCGAATTGCGCTGAGCTACATACCGACACCGCCCGCGCCGGGCCGGAATGCGCCCGCGGAGTTGAGCGATCTGCTGAGCCCCTACGTCGAGGCGATCCTGGCGGCGCGGGAGCGCAGCTAGCACATCCATAGATTTGCGGCGAGTGTGCGGTGACGGCTGTCACGTGTGAACCTGCTCAACAACCCGGCATGTACTGCTACCGCGTTTCGGCAATGAACCCATGTGTAACGGACGTAAAGTCTCTATGTATTGTCCATGCGTCGGAGTCGGGATACCTATTTAGCGGGGCAAACGTGCAAACGGCTGGCAAACCGGCGGGGTCGCCCGACCCGAAACGCCATCTGTGGATTCTAGGGCTGATCGCTCCGTCGTGCGCACTGTTGCCTTCGCAACTCGTCCTGCATACCGGTGCTGTCGCGTTCTGGTGGATCGGCCCGATCATCGTGCTGATCGTGATCCCGGTGCTGGACTGGGTCGTCGGAGAGGACGGCAGCAATCCGCGCGACGAGGATTACGAGTTGCTGTCCAACGACAGGTACTACCGGTGGTGCACCTACCTGTTCCTGCCGATCCAGCTGACCGGCCTGGGGATCGCCAGCTACATGTGGGCCGGTGACCAGCTCAGCGTCGTCGACAAGCTCGGGCTCGCAGCGACTCTTGGGTTCGTCAGCGGCATCGGCATCAACGCGGCACACGAGCTCGGGCATCGGGTCGAGCACATGGAACGCTGGCTGGCCAAGGTCGCGCTCGCGCAGTCGGGATACGGGCACTTCTTCGTCGAGCACAACCGCGGACACCATGCCCGGGTGGCCACGCCGACGGATCCGGCCAGCGCCAGGATGGGCGAGTCGCTCTGGGAGTTCTTGCCGCGCAGTGTTTCCGGTGGATTCCGTTCCGCCATCGCGTTGGAGCGCGAGCGGCTGACGCGCAAGGGTCACCGCTGGTGGAGCGTGCACAACCACATCCTGCAGGCATGGTCGATGAGCCTGGTACTCTTCGGCGCGCTGCTCGCCGTGTTCGGCTGGCGGATGCTGCCCTACCTGCTGTTGCAGGCGGTGATCGGGATCGCGCTGCTGGAGACGGTGAACTACGTCGAGCACTACGGCCTGCTGCGGGCACGCAAGCCGAACGGGCAGTACGCGCGCTGCTCGCCGCGTGACAGTTGGAACAGCGACCGGCTGGTCACCAACATCTTCCTGTTCCATCTGCAGCGGCACAGCGACCACCACGCCAACCCGGGCCGCAGGTATCAGACCCTGCGCAGCTCGATGCAGGCGCCGCAATTGCCCACCGGGTACGCCACCATGATCGTGTTCGCGGCGATTCCGCCGCTGTGGCGATTCGTCATGGACCGCCGGGTGCTTGCCCACTACAACGGTGATATCACCCTCGCCAACATCCATCCCCGCAAGCGTCGCCGTATCCTGAGGTACTACGGGGTGACCGCATAATTGGCGCAGCCGGACTGCGTCCGTCGCTGGCGTTTGCTCCGGGCCGAGCGAAGGCGGGCAGCCGCTTGGTCCGTCGGGCATGTTCAGCGACTAGCCTTGTTTCGGTACTGACGAACCAGGAGAGGCTGATAGAGGCAGATGACGACCTCAGAACTTCCCGCCCGCACGTCCATGACCGCCGATGTCCGCAACGGCATCGATTACAAGGTGGCCGACCTGTCGCTGGCCGAATTCGGCCGCAAGGAGATCCGCCTCGCCGAGCACGAGATGCCCGGCCTGATGGCGCTGCGCCGCGAATACGCTGAGGTGCTGCCGCTGAAGGGCGCGCGGATCTCCGGTTCGCTGCACATGACGATCCAGACCGCCGTGCTGATCGAAACCCTCATGAGTCTCGGCGCCGAGGTGCGCTGGGCCTCCTGCAACATCTTCTCCACCCAGGACCACGCCGCCGCGGCCATCGTCGTCGGCCCGAACGGCACCGTGGACGAACCCAAGGGCACCCCGGTCTTCGCCTGGAAGGGCGAGACCCTGGAGGAGTACTGGTGGGCCGCCGAGCAGATGCTCACCTGGCCGGGCGAGCCCGCCAACATGATCCTCGACGACGGTGGTGACGCCACCATGCTCGTGCTGCGCGGCGCGCAGTTCGAGAAGGCGGGCGTGGTGCCGCCGGAGGACGAGGACCACTCCGCCGAGTACCGGGTCTTCCTGAACCTGCTGCGCGAGCGGTTCGAGACGGACAAGACCAAGTGGGGCAAGATCGCCGATTCGGTGCAGGGCGTCACCGAGGAGACCACCACCGGCGTGCTGCGGCTCTACCAGTTCGCCGCCGCGGGTGAACTGGTGTTCCCGGCCATCAACGTCAACGACTCGGTCACCAAGAGCAAGTTCGACAACAAGTACGGCACCCGGCACTCGCTGATCGACGGCATCAACCGCGGTACCGATGTGCTCATCGGCGGCAAGAAGGTATTGATCTGCGGCTACGGGGATGTCGGCAAGGGCTGCGCGGAATCGCTTGCGGGACAGGGCGCTCGGGTGCAGGTCACCGAGATCGACCCGATCAACGCGCTGCAGGCGCTGATGGACGGCTACGACGTCGTCACCGCCGAGCAGGCGATCGCTAACGCCGACATCGTCATCACCTCGACCGGCAACAAGGACATCATCACCCTCGAGCACATGAAGGCGATGAAGAACCAGGCCATCCTCGGCAATATCGGTCACTTCGACAACGAGATCGACATGGCGGCGCTGGAGCGTTCTGGCGCGACGAAATTGAACATCAAGCCGCAGGTCGACCTGTGGACGTTCAAGGACTCCGGCAAGTCGATCATCGTGCTGTCGGAGGGTCGTCTGCTTAACCTCGGCAACGCCACCGGCCACCCGTCGTTCGTGATGTCGAACAGCTTCTCCAACCAGGTGATCGCGCAGATCGAGCTGTGGACAAAGCCGGAGGAGTACGACAACGAGGTCTACCGGCTGCCGAAGCACTTGGACGAGAAGGTCGCTCGCATTCACGTCGAGGCGCTCGGCGGCACGCTGACCAAGCTCACCAAGGATCAGGCCGAGTACATCGGTGTCGATGTCGATGGCCCGTACAAGCCGGAGCACTACCGGTACTGAGCCACGACGAAATGACCTGTTTCCCGCCGACCCTCGGGGGCGGCGGGGCGGCGTCGTTGCGTACCCTGCCTGCCATGGGTGCGCTGATTGCGGTCGAGGGGCTGGACGGTGCGGGCAAACGGACGCTGATCGATGGCGTCGCCGCCGCGCTGCGCGACCGCGGCCTGGGGGCGGACACCTTGGCCTTTCCGCGCTACGGCCGGTCGGTGCACGCCGACCTCGCCGCCGAGGCGCTGCGTGGCGCGCACGGCGATCTCGCCGCCTCGGTACACGGGATGGCGCTGATGTTTGCTCTGGACCGGGCCGGTGCGCGCGACGAGCTGGCGAAACTGTTGGTCGACAACGACATTGTGATTCTGGACCGGTATGTTGCGTCCAACGCGGCTTATTCGGCGGCTCGCCTGCACGAGTCGGCCGACGGCGAAACCGTCGGCTGGGTAGGCGAATTGGAGTTCGGTCGGTTCGCACTTCCGGTGCCGCGGGTGCAGCTACTGCTGGACGTGCCCACCGAGGTCGCGGCCGAACGGGCGCGCAGGCGAGGCGAACTCGACACCAGCCGCGCCCTCGATGCCTACGAACGCGATGGCGGGCTGCAGCACCGAACCGGCGAGGTATACCGTGGGCTGGCTGAACGTGACTGGTATGGGCCATGGTGGACATACCGATCCGATGACGATCCGGCCTCATTGGCCTCGCGACTGGCTGAAATCGCAGGCCGATAAGGTTGGATGTGCCGCGGGATCCCACGAGTGTTGGCGTGGCGGCCCGATCCGAGCCGGAGAGATGACACCATAGTAATTATGAAGCCGAAGATTCTGGTCGTCGACGACGATATGGCGCTCGCTGAGATGCTCACGATCGTCTTGCGCGGGGAAGGGTTCGACCCGCATGTGGTCGGCGACGGCACGCAGGCGCTGGCGGCGGTTCGCGAGATCCGCCCCGATCTTGTGTTGCTCGACCTGATGCTGCCCGGTATGAACGGTATCGATGTGTGCCGCGTGCTGCGGGCCGATTCCGGGGTTCCGATCGTGATGCTCACGGCCAAGACCGACACGGTCGACGTCGTGCTCGGTCTGGAATCCGGCGCCGACGATTACATCGTCAAGCCGTTCAAGCCCAAGGAGCTCGTCGCCCGGGTGCGCGCCCGCCTGCGCCGCACCGAGGATGAACCCGCCGAGCTGCTGTCCATCGCGGACATCGTCATCGACGTGCCCGCGCACAAGGTGACCCGCGGCGGCGCGCAGATTTCGCTGACGCCGCTCGAGTTCGACCTGCTGGTCGCGCTGGCTCGCAAGCCACGCCAGGTGTTCACCCGTGAAGTGCTGCTCGAGCAGGTCTGGGGCTACCGGCATGCCGCCGATACCCGACTGGTCAATGTGCACGTGCAGCGACTGCGTGCGAAGGTCGAGAAAGATCCGGAGAACCCGGAGATCGTGCTTACCGTCCGCGGCGTCGGTTACAAGGCCGGACCCCCGTGATCGAAGGCGATGCTGATCGTTCGAGCGACCCGGGAGGGGTGGCCCAGCGTCTCGAACGATCGCTCGCGCCGGTGGTGGCCTGGTTCAAGGAGGTCGGCAGCGCGCTTGGTCATCTGTGGCGTCGCTCGCTGCAACTGCGCGTCATCGTCTCGACCTTAACCCTGTCGTTGATCGTCATCACGATCCTCGGTGTGGTGCTGACCAGTCAGATCACTGACCGCCTGTTGGACGCCAAGATCAACGCGGCGGTCGAGGAGATGGACCGTGCCCGCAACACGGTGGAAAGCCAGCTCGCCGGGGTGCACGATATCGGCACCCAGCAGCAGCGCCTCGCCGACGCCCGCAACGCGCTCTCCAATCGCGGCGGGACCGGCCAATCCACCGGTGCGGCAGGCAGTTTCGACTCGGCACTGAGCATTGTCGGCGGTACACCGCTGCAGCAGATCTCGACCGGCCCGATTCAGGAGGTCCCGGAGGAACTGCGTCGATTCGTCGAGCGCAACCAGGTCAGCTATCAGTTCGCCACGGTGTCGGACGCGGATGGATACCACGGCCGCTCGCTGATCATCGGCAGCCCGAGCGCCGAGATTCCCACGCTGCAGATCTACCTGATCTTCCCGCTGTCCAACGAGGAACGCAGCCTGTCGCTGATGCGCGGCACCATGATGATCGGCGGCATCGTGCTGCTGGTCCTGTTGGGCGCGATCACCGCGCTGGTCACCCGGCAGGTCGTGCTGCCGATCCGCTCGGCCGCCCGAATCGCGGGTCGCTTCGCCGACGGCAGGCTCAAGGAACGCATGCTGGTGCGCGGCGAAGACGATATGGCGCGGCTGGCCCAGGCCTTCAACGAGATGGCCGAGAGTCTGTCCAACCAGATCACCCAGCTCGAGGAGTTCGGCAATCTGCAGCGTCGGTTCACCTCCGATGTCAGCCACGAGCTGCGGACCCCCTTGACCACGGTGCGTATGGCGGCCGATCTGATCCACGGCAGCAGCGACGACCTCGATCCCGCGCTGGCCCGTAGCGCCGAACTGCTGGTCACCGAGCTCGACCGGTTCGAGGGTTTGTTGAACGATCTGCTCGAGATCAGCCGCCACGATGCCGGTGTCGCGGAACTACAGGTCGAATCCCTGGACGTGCGGATGTGCGCCCGGGCGGCCATCTCCACGGTCCGGCACCTGGCCAAGGAAGCCGGGGTGGAGGTCGTCATCGATCTGCCGGAGGAGCCGCTGGTGGCCGAGGTCGATCCGCGCCGGGTGGAGCGGGTGCTGCGCAACCTGCTCGCCAATGCGATCGACCACAGCGAGGGCAAGCCGGTGCTGATCCGGATGCGCGGGGATCTCGATGTCAACGCGGTGGCGGTGATCGTCCGCGATCAGGGCGTCGGCCTGCGGCCCGGCGAGGAGAAATTGGTCTTCAACCGGTTCTGGCGCTCGGACCCGTCGCGGATGCGCCGTTCGGGCGGTACCGGACTGGGTCTGTCGATCAGCGTCGAGGACGCGAACCTGCACGAGGGAAAGCTCGAGGCGTGGGGTGAGGTCGGGATCGGCGCCAGCTTCCGGCTGACGCTGCCGTTGGTGCGAGGCAAGAAGCTCGGTGCAAGCCCGCTGCCGCTGGAACCCGCGCTGCGTAAGCATCCGCAGATGCGGTTGGTCGATCCGGTGGCGGCCGATGGCGCCGAGTCGGCGCCGCCCGTCGCGTCGGTCGAACGGGCCGAGTCCGCCGAACGAACAGATTCGGTCGAACACGCCGAGGGCACGAATGGTGCTGGATCGCACGGGGTAGACGATTCCGCCGATGCCGGAGGCACCGAACCGGGGCAGCCGGGGGACACCCTGTTCGGCAAGAGCGGAGACGTACAGTCATGAGGATGCGGGCGAGGTATCCGAGGTTGCGCCGGCTGGCTGCGCTCGGCGTGACTGCCGTGGTGACGTCGCTGGTGCTCACCGGGTGCGCGAGTCTGCCGGAATCCTCCGCGCCACAGGCACTCGGCACCATCAATCGCGAACCCACCACCGAGGGACCGCCGCCGCCGATCGCGGGCCGCGATCCGGACCTGCTGTTGCGTGATTTCCTGCAGGCCACTGCGGACCCGACCAACCGGCACCTGGCGGCCCGGCAGTACATGACGACTGCGGCGGCGGCGAAGTGGGACGACGCGGTGAGCACGCTGATCGTGGAGAAGGCGGACACGCTGCGCGAATCCCGGTCGGGTGACAAGGCCACCTACGTCATCCGGGCGGCCAAGGTCGGCGAACTCGAACCCGACGGCTCGTACCGGGCCATCGAGGGCCCTCCCCTCGAGAACAAGATCGAGATGACCAAGGTCGACGGGGAGTGGCGGATCGATCAACTGCCAGACGGGGTGGTGATGGAGAAAACTGCCTTCGCCAAGTCCTATCGGCGCTACGTACTGAACTTCATCGACCCGTCGAGCAGCACCATGGTTCCCGATGTGCGCTGGATCTCGGTGGCCAAGAATCAGCTCGCCCAGCGGCTGCTGAGCCTGCTCAACGAGGGCAGCCAGCCCGCGTTGGCCGGCGTAGTGCGCAACGAGCTCGCGCCGCCGGTTGCGCTGCACGGCCCGATCACCAAGGCGGGCAACGATCCAGGTGAAGTCGGTGTCGGGCTCGGCGGGGTGCGCATCGACTTCGCCGGCGCCGCCAACCTGTCGCCACGGGATCGCGAACTACTGGCCGGGCAGGTGGTCCTCACCCTGGCGGGCGCCGACGTCCTCGGCCCGTACATACTGCTGGCCGACGGCAAACCGCTGGACGATCGGTTCGCCGCTAACGGCTGGTCGGTGGCCGACGTCGAGCAGCTCAGCTTGTCGGTACACACGCAGAATCGGATCGGGCTGCACGCCCTGCGCAACGGATCCCTGGTGCAGGTCACCGGGGACGGCATGGTCACCCCGCCGGGTTACTTCGGCGCCGTGAACAACCTGCAGTCGGTTGGTCTTTCGCCGGACGGGCAACTCGTCGCCGCCGTCGCCGATGCCGGGCGGCCGCCGCCGGAGCCGCCGCGCACGTTGATGATCGGCAGCTATGGGGGCAGTGCGTTCCCGGTCGCCGAGGGAACCACCATCAGCAGGCCCTCCTGGAATTCCGACGGCAGTGCGGCGTGGGCGGTCATCGACGGGGAACGGGTGATCCGCGCGGTCAACGACCGTGCCACCGGAACCGTCTCGGTGCAGGACGTTGACATCTCGGCGCTGACCGCGGCGATTCCCGGTCCGGCACTCCGACTGCCGATCACCGAACTGCGGATTGCCCGAACCGGGGTGCGGGCCGCGCTGATCGCAGGCGGCAAGGTCTATATCGCGGTCGTCGTTCCGCAGCCCAACGGCCGCTACGCGCTGGCCTCTCCGTTTCCGGTGGGCGTCGGCCTGAGTACGGCAGCCGTATCGGTGGATTGGCTCGGCGGTGACACTCTGCTCATCGCGCGCGAAGGCAATGTCGACCCGGTGAGCACGGTGTCGTTGGATGGTTCCCTGCTGATCCCGCAGACAAGCCAGAACCTGACGCCGCCGGTGCGGCTGGTCAGCGCCTCACCAGATCACCAATACGTCGCCGATTCGCGCGCGGTGCTGGAACTGACCAGTAATTCGAGCGGTGGCGAGCCCTACTGGCGCGAGGTGCTTGGCCTCGGCGCGAATGCCGTCCCGATCCTGCCTGGCTGAGCGCGCCGAGTAATGGCGTAACTGGTCTTGCTGGAGCGGAATTGGTGGACGGTCCCGATTGTCGCGCCGCGGAGGCGCCGGGAGTTCGCCGCCTGAGCAGGCCGATCGAACCTGTCGGTGGGCGCGTGCACACTTGGGCGATGCGGACACTGCTGGATCTGGTGCTGCCCGTGGCGTGTGCCGGGTGCGGTGCGGCCGGGGTCGGCTGGTGTGCCGACTGCACGACGTCGCTCGCCCGCGGGCCGGTACGGGTATGGCCGCGCACCGATCCCGGGGTGCCGTGCTGGGCGCTCGGTAGATACGCGGGGCCGGGGCGGCGCGCGGTACTCGCGGCGAAGGAACGCGGGCGGCGCGATGTGGCGGAGCCGCTCGGACTGGCGTTGGCGGGTGGGCTGGCGCGGTTGCGGGATGGGAATCGACCGCTGGTGTTGGTTCCGGCGCCGAGTCGAGCGGCGGCGGCACGACGGCGGGGCGGGGATCCGGTGGTGCGTGTGGCGCGGGTAGCGGCGAGGTGGCTGCCCAATTGCCGAGTGGTACCGCTGGTACGGGTGTGGTGGGGAGTGCGAGATTCGGTGGGCTTGACACCGAGTGAGCGACAACTCAATCTGCACGGTCGGATCAGTGCCGTACCCGAAGATCGCACCGGTGTCGAAATTCCACCGAATGCCGAGGTAGTGCTGGTCGACGACGTGCTGACGACCGGCGCGACAGCCCGCGAATCGGTCCGTGCGCTAGCCGAGATCGGAGTGCCCGTACGTGCCGTGTTGGTGACATGTGCGGCTTGACTCCGGAAAATTTGCATGAACACTGGCGGACCGTCCGTTGGCGTACTAGCGTCGCGAACACACACCGAACCGGGAGTTTGGAGGTGGCGCCTCGGACAACACGTGCCGAGAGATTCCTCGATCGGCACGGCTCAATCCCGCCGCACGCACAATCGGTCTGTGCGGCCATATCCGGGAGGTACGCGTGACGACTTCTTCACGACCTGCAGTGAAAGATGCCGATTCTCAGGTGCTGGATTCCGGCACCCTTGATACGACAGAGCAACCCTCAGCCGACCGACCTAGGACCCCTAGTGCGGACGTCGTTGTCAAAGGTCGAAACGTCGAGGTGCCTGATCACTTCCGAATCTATGTCGCGGAGAAACTCTCCCGGCTCGAACGCTTCGATCCGTCGATCTTCCTTTTCGACGTCGAGCTGTTCCACGAACGCAATCGTCGCCAGCGCAAGAGCTGCCAGCGGGTCGAAATCACCGCTCGCGGTAAGGGCCCGATCGTCCGGGCCGAGGCATGCGCGGACAGTTTCTACGCCGCGCTGGAGTCGGTGACCGCGAAGCTGGAGAGCCGGCTGCGCCGCACCAAGGATCGGCGCCGGGTGCACTACGGGGACAAGACCCCCGTGTCGGTTGCCCAGGCCACCGCGGACCTGGTCGATGACTCGCTGTTCATTCCGACCGACGGATCTACTGCGGCACACGATCATCCCGAAGGTGATGCCCGCCGTGCCCCCGAGTCTTCGGACGCCGCGGACTACGCGGCCGGTCCCGGCCACATCGTCCGGACCAAGGTGCACACCGCCATCGCGATGTCCGTCGACGACGCCCTCTACCAGATGGAGCTCGTCGGCCACGACTTCTTCCTCTTCCAAGACCGAGAGACCGACCGACCGTCGGTTGTCTACCGTCGACACGCCTTCGACTACGGCCTCATCCGGCTCGCGTAGAAAAAGCGCTCCCGGCCGGTGCTCGACAGCGTCGGCCGGGTTCTTCTGTCAACTGCGTAGATCGCGGAAAAACGTCTTGTGCAGCAACGATTCTCGGCGCTGGGGGCGCATCGCCTGCAACATCACCAGGATGGCGAAGGTTTCGGCATCGCGTTCGCGAGTGGATTCGTAGTCGCTGCGGCCGAGGACGTGCGCGATGGATTCCGGGGAGATCGAAGGGAGCAGATCCGCGATCGCGGCGAAGGTCTGCGTGGGGGTGTGCTCGGCGCCGGATGATTGTGGCCCGTGGCCGAGGGAGCATGTGCCCGAGTTCGTGCACGATGATGTGCTCGGCATGCCATTCGGTGGTGTCCCCGCCGTACACGATCACATCGCAGTCGTGCTTGGCCATCCACAGCCCGAGCACTGAGCGATCAAGCTCGCGCCGTTCACCGATCTGCTACCGAGTCGGCCGAAGATCGCCGAGCGCACCACCGGTGAGGTGATGGGTGAGTCGGCCGAGAAGATGGCCCGTATCCACGGGACCAGCCGGGCCGACCAGGACGATTTCGCCGACGAATGGGCCAAGACCCGCCTCGACCGTGACACCGGCGTCGGCGAGGTCGATATCGACACGCTCAACGTGCACGGTGGGTCGGTCTCCCTCGGCCACCCCTTCGGCGCCACCGGCGCCCGCATGGTCACCACCATGGCCAACGAACTCGCCCGCACCGGCAAGAACGGGGCATTGCTCGGCATCTGCGCCGCGGGCGGCATGGGGCCTCCGCGGTCCTCGAGCGCGTCTGATCTCAGCGGCATGCCAGCGGAACCTGTTGAGCCGCAGTGCCTTCGCGGGTGCAGGACATCAGGCTCGGTAGGTTTCTCTGTGTACGGCCTCGCTCAGTGGGCGGCCGCTGCGCCAGCCGAAGCGTTCCAGGTCGGGAACCTGCTGGAATTCGTGGACCGGGCCGATGCAGAGCCAGGCGACCGGGCGGATGCCGTCGGGTAGGCCGACGAGGTCGGTCAGGAAGTCCGCGTCGTAGAACGAGACCCAGCCGACCCCGATGTGTTCGGCGGTGGCGGCCAGCCAGAGGTTCTGGATCGCCAAAACGGCGGAGTAGATACCGGTTTCGGGGACGGTGGCGCGGCCGAGTACCTGCGGGCCGCCGCGGTCGTGGTCGTAGGTGACCACGATGCCGGTGCCGCTCTCGGTGATGCCTTCGATCTTGATCGGCTCGAACGTGGCGGCCCGCTCCGGCGGCAACCCGTCGCGGAACTCGACGCGCTTGTCCGCGACATGATCGGCGAACTTCCGCAGCGTCGCGGGCTCGCGGACCACTACGAAGTCCCACGGCTGCGAGTTCCCGACGCTCGGTGCGCGATGCGCGGCGTCGAGAATGCGCCACAGCGTGGCATCGTCGACGACGTCCCCGGTGAATTCCGCGCGCACGTCGCGGCGGAGTCGGATGGCGTCGTAAACGTTGAGATGAGCAGCAGACACGGGCCCAGTCAACCAGGCCCATTCCGGCGGGAATCACCCCGCCGGTCCGGTGGGTCAGCCGATGGACAGGGCGCGCCGCGCGAACCGGCGCCGACCTTCGGTCAGTGCGGTGCGCAGGCCGCGACGCTTGCCGGTGACCGGGTCGATCGTCGGGTAGATGTCGCCGCCGAACTTGCGCTCCGACGCGGTCTCGGGGGCGTCGTCGGCGGTGGCGCGCAGGTACTTGTTGGGGAGCGCCAGCTTGAGGATGGTGCGCCAGGCCTTGAAGTACTGCACCGGCAGCGAACCGGTGGTGTAGGGCAGGTCGTACTTCTCGGCCAGCTCCCGCACCCGCACCGCGATCTCGGAGTACCGGTTGCTCGGCAGATCCGGGAACAAGTGGTGTTCGATCTGGTGGCTCAGGTTACCGGTCATGAAATGCAGGACCGGGCCGCCGGAAATGTTGGCGCTGCCCAGCATCTGGCGCAGGTACCACTGGCCCTTGGATTCGCCCTCGATATCGGCCTTGGTGAACTTCTCCGCACCGTCGGGGAAGTGCCCGCAGAAGATCACCGCGTTGGTCCAGACATTGCGGACCATGTTCGCGGCAATGTTCGCGGTCAGCGTCGAGACGAACGCGGGCCCGGTCAGCAGCGGGAACAGCAAGTAGTCCTTGCCGACCTGCTTGCCGATCTTGAGCAGCACCTCGCGGCGCTTCACCTCGAACTCGGCCCGCTCGGGCGTGCCCTCCTTGTACCGTCCGACCTTGCCCAGCTCCAGATGCTGGACCGCGACGCCGTACTCGAAGAACAGCTGCAGCAGCAGGTTGTAGGCGGGGTTGCCGATATTGAACGGCTTCCAACGCTGGTCACGGGTGACGCGCAGCAGGCCGTAGCCGATGTCGTCGTCCATGCCGAGCACGTTGGTGTACTTGTGGTGCAGGTAGTTGTGCGTCTGCTTCCAGTGCTTGGACGGGCCGGTGTTATCCCATTCCCAGGAGCTGGAGTGGACCTCGGGATCGTTCATCCAGTCCCACTGCCCGTGCATGACGTTGTGCCCGATCTCCATGTTTTCGATGATCTTGGCGGTGCCGAGCAGGGCGACGCCAGCCAGCCAGGCCGGCGGCAGGAAACTGGCGAAAAGCACGGCGCGGCCGCTGATTTCGAGGGCACGCTGCAGTCGGATGACGTTGCGGATGTATTGTGCGTCGCGGTGGCCGCGCGAGGATTCGACATCGCGGCGGATCGCGTCGAACTCCGCGCCGAGCGCTTCCACGTCGGCTTCGGTGAGATGTGCGTATTCCTTGACATCCGAGATAGCCATGTTGGTTACAGTACCGTAAGTTACTAGACCGTAGGTTGTGGGGGGCCGACTCGGGAATGTGGCAAATCCCCCATTGTGATCGTGACTGGGGGATGCTATGTCAACGGTTGCGCCGAATCCGGCGTAAGGCCCGCTCCCGCATGGCTTTACGGCGCAAAGTGGCCTGTTCCTGACGGGCCTTGTCCTGCAGCGCCTGCTTGGCCTCGCGCAGCACTTCCTTCTCGTGCTTGGCCTTCTCCTTCAGGACCACCTTGGCCTCGTTCAGCGCCGAACGCAGACCGCGCCGCCGCCCGGTCTCCGGGTCCACCGGCAGCCAATGCGTCTCGTTCCACTTGTCGACCCACCGCTCGGTGTCGGGCATGGTCGGCATCGAGGGCAGCGAGATCCCCGCGAACTTGCGCTCCGAGGAGGTCTCCGGCGCATCGTCGGCGGTGCGGCGCAGGAACCGGTCCGGCAGCGCCAGCTTGTGGATGGTCCGGAAGGCGAGCAGGTACTGCTTGCCGAGCGAGCCGGTGGTGTAGGGCAGGTCGTACTTGTCGCACAACTCGCGCACCCGCACCGCGACCTCGGAGTACCGATTGCTCGGCAGGTCCGGGAACAGGTGGTGTTCGATCTGGTAGCAGAGGTTGCCGCTCATGAACGCCATCGCCGGTCCGGCCTTGAAGTTGGCGCTGCCGAGCATCTGGCGCAGATACCACTCGCCGCTGGTCTCGCCCTCCAGCTGCTCGATGGTGAATTTCTCGGCGCCGTCGGGGAAGTGACCGCAGAAGATCACCGCGTAGGCCCACAGGTTGCGCACGAAGTTGGCCGTCGCGTTCGCCTTCAGCGTGCTCTTCCAGGCGGGGCCGGTCAGGGCCGGATAGAACACGAAATCCTTGGCCACCTGGCGGGTGACCTTACGGGCGAACTCCTTGTTCGGTTCGGACATCAGCTGCTTGGGCGGTGTGCCCGACAGCTGCTTCTCGATGTCCCAGTCGTGCAGGGCAATTCCCCACTCGAACGTCGCGGCGAGCACCAGATTCGCAACAGGCTGGGCGAGGTGGACAGGCCGCCACTCCTCGTCGCGGGTCATCCGCAGGATGCCGAAGCCGAGGTCCTCGTCCTTGCCGAGAACGTTGGTATAGGTGTGGTGGGAGTAGTTGTGCGCCCGCCGCCACTGCGCGGACGGCCCGGTCATATCCCACTCCCACGTTGAGGAGTGGATTTCCGGATCGTTCATCCAGTCCCACTGCCCGTGGCTGATGTTGTGCCCGAGCTCCATGTTCTCGATGATCTTGGCGACCGACAGCAGCGCCGTGCCGCCGAGCCAGGCCCAGCGCTTGCGGCTGCCGAACAACAGCGCGCGCCCGGCCACTTCGAGTGCCCGCTGCGCGGCGATGGTGCGTCGGATGTACCTCGCGTCAGGTTCGCCGCGCGACAGTTCCACCGAGCGGCGGATCGAGTCGAGCTCCTGCCCCAGTGTTTCGATGTCCGCTGCCGTGAGATGGGCGAACGCCTTGATATCGGTGATGGCCACCGGGGTCCTTTCGCTGCTGGAATTACCTCGAGGGTACCTGGCGGTGGCTACAGCTCAGGTGGCTCGCGGTGCCGGTTCTCACACGTCGAGTGTGCAGTCGCCCGCCGCGGCCGAGATGCAGGTCTGCACCTTGTCGCCCTCGCGGCGCTCGTCACCGTTGCGCAGGTCGAGGGTGTGTCCGGAAGTTATTGTCACCACGCAGGTTTGGCAGATACCCATTCGGCAGCCGAAAGGCATCTGCACGCCGGCCGATTCGCCCGCCTCCAGCAGGCTGGTCGCGCCGTCCACCTCCACGCTGCGCCCGGTCTTCCCGAAGGTGGCGACACCGCCCTCGCCGACGGCCGATCGCTCGATCTCGAATCGCTCGACATGCAAGCGGTCGGCGATGTCCGCGTCACGCCAGTGGTGCTCGATCTCGTCGAGCATCGGGGCCGGGCCGCATGCCCAGGTCTGACGTTCGCGCCAGTCGGGGAACTGCTCGTCCAGTTTGGTGAGCGAGAACTTGCCCTGCTCGCCGGTGAGCTGCAGATGCGAGGAGAAGCTCGGGCGCCGATCGTGCAGGTCCCGCAGTTCGGCGCCGAACATGACATCGTCGGCGGTGCGCGCGGAATGCACGTGTACGACATCGGTCACCCGGTCGCGCCGATCCATGGCCCGCAGCATCGACATGACCGGCGTGATGCCGCTACCCGCGGTGAGGAACAGCACCTTCTCCGGCGGCGGGTAGGGCAGCACGAAGCCGCCCTGCGGCGCGGCAAGTCGCACGATGGTGCCCGCGGCCACGCCGCTGACAAGGTGGCTGGACAGGAAGCCCTCGGGCATGGCCTTGACCGCGATGGAGATCAGTCGCTTGCCGCCGTGTTCCGGATCGGTCCAATTCGGTGGGCAGGTCAGCGAATACGACCGCCAATGCCAGCGGCCTTCGACCAGAATGCCGATGCCGATGTACTGACCGGGCTCGTACTTCCAATCGAAACCCCAGCCTGGCTTGATGACCAGGGTGGCCGAATCGGAGGTTTCCTTGCGCACCTCGACGATTCGCCCGCGCAACTCACGTGCGGACCAGAGCGGATTCGCCAGATGCAGATAATCGTCGGGCAGCAGCGGAGTTGTGACGCGGGCTACGGCGCCACGCAGCACGTTCAGGCGTCCGCCGCGCTCGGCGACTTCGGCCGCCGGCGCCTCCAGCCACTCCCGGATAGTCCGCACCGAGAACGCCTCTTTTTTCAAGACCATCGCTGCCGTTTGTCTCCCTGTCGTGGCGGCCGCTGTCACGGCTGCCTCGAAAGCTAGGTTACGGCATCGTAGGTTACGAATGCGGGGAGGCCGAGTGAACTCGAACGTCTTACAGCAGTTCGAGCAGGAAGGGGAGTTCCTGGGCGGCGTACCAGGCGAGTTGATGATCTTCTGCGTCGCCGAGTACGAACTCGGCGTCGGTGTCACCGAGGTCGGCGGCGTCGACCACATCGACCGCCTTGGCGACCTCGGGCTCAGCCTCGGCCAGATCGACGTGCGCGGAAGCGATCTCGTCGTAGCTGATCGGCCCCGTCAGCCGCACCACCGCGTCGTCGAGGTCGGGGCGTAGTTTCGCGCCGGTCACGTCGGCGGAGATCACCGCGCGCCGGTACACGGGGCTGTGGCTGGGCGCGGCCGGTTCGGCGTCGGCATCGCTGTCCGAGGGATCAGTGTCCGCTGCCTCGGCGATCTCCTCGCGTTCGGCGGCGAGCAGTCGCAACGAGGCACGGGCGGCCTCGCCCATCGCGACCTCGGCAAGTTCGTCGTCGTCGCCGGAGGCATAGGCCTCGCGCAGCGTCGGGGTGACCGCGAACGCGGTGCCGCCGACCGGACGAATTTCCCGGTTCGCCACGAGTTCGCGCAGCATCGGCACCGTCGCGGGGATGTAGACCCGCAGCTTGTTCTGGTCAGATACAGGCACCGAGCATCTCCTCCATGGACTCGTGCACCGACGCGGCCAGCACGCCGATGTCGGCCATCGCGTCGCGGTCGGCGTTGAGTCCGTAGAAGACGCGCCCGTCGTAGGACGTGATCCCGATACTCGAGGCCTGATTGCGCAGCAGCGGCGACACCGGATACATCTCCAGCATCCGCGCGCCGCCGATGAACATCGGGGTCTGCGGACCCGGTGCGTTGGTGATCACCAGATTGAACGTGTGCTCTGCGAACGTACTCGCCGCCCGCACGCTCATCGCATGCAGGCTGGCCGGAGCAAATCCGGCCAGGTGCACCAGGGTGCGGGCCCGGACTCCGCGTCGATGTTTGCTGTTGGCCTCGGTGGCGTGCGAGATGTGCGAGAGCCGCATCACCGGATTCGGTTCCCCGACCGGCAGATCGATGAGGAACGACGACACCTCGCTTGCTGGTTCGAGTCGCCCGCCGTCCACGCCCTCGACGTAGACCGACATCGGCACCACCGCACGCAGCGTGGTCGACTCGGTCAGCGCCTCGCCGCGCGAGAGCAGCCAGTTGCGCAGCGCGCCGGTGACCACCGCGAGGATCACATCGTTGATCGAGCAGTCGAACTTCTTGCGGATCTTGCGGTAGTCCTCCAGATCGGTGCGCACCACGTCGAAGCGGCGGTTGCGCGAGGTCCTGGCGTTGAGTGGGCTGTCGGGTGCGCCGTTGGCGGCCGCGCGCACCGCCGACACCACCGAGTCGACGGCCTTGCCCGCGGCGCCGATCACCGCCAACGCGCCCGAGCTCGCATCGCGGAACACCTCCAGCGCCTCGCGCGGCTGTGCCGCGAGGTGGGTGAGCGCGCCGGCCAGCAACTCTTTGTCGTTGGGTTCGCGCGGCGCGACCCAGGCGTCGTCGGCGACTCCACGCGGGGAGGGGCTGGCATCCAGGATCACGTGCCCGATCTCGAGCGCGGTGTCGCCGTCGACGAGCGCGGAATGCGTCTTGGTGAAGATCGCGCTGCGGCCGTTGGAGAGGCCCTCGATCAGGTACATCTCCCACAGCGGCCGGGTCTGGTCCAGCGGACGCGAGGCCAGCCGGGCCACCAGTTCGTGCAGTTGCTCGTCGGTGCCCGGGCCGGGCAGCGCCGAACGCCGGACGTGATAGGTGATGTCGAACGCGCTGTCTTCCACCCACACCGGCCGCCCGAGCCCGAACGGGATCTCGCGGATCTTGCGGCGGTAGCGCGGCACCAGCGAGAGCCTGCTCTCGACCAGATCGACCAGCGGGTCATAGTCCAGCGCCGGCGCCCCGGACCGGTGCGCGGGGTCGACAGTTCGGACGATCGCCAGCGAGCCGATGTGGATCGGGTTGCTACTCGACTCCAGCCGATAGAACGACGCGTCCTGCGGCGTCAATCTCGTGATCACGCTGCCCGGTGCTCCTTCGGTTCGGTATCCCACCGCTGCTCCTATTCGGAGCCTTGTCCAACGCCTATTGTTGTCGCACCCAACTTGTTGTCGCACCCAACGGATCGCCTCGTCCCTTGTGGCATGTTCAGAGAAACCTATACACACCTTTACCCCCGCCCGGTTTCATGGCAGGCTGCGCCGCTCCGAGCTCTGGGGACTCGATTCGATCACAGGGGGAAGAGTTGTGCACGGTCGACGGTCGCCACTCTCGCTTGCTCCACATGAGCCGCGCTGCCCTGCCGTCATCGCATACCGTCACGTAGCGGGTAGACCGGGACCGGGGTCGATTGGCACGCCGGGGCGATAGACGACTTACATCGTACGATACCGAGGTTGAAACGGGTTCCGTACCAATTCGATTCGCTGAAAGTTCGCCGCAGTCGAGCTCCGAGGTCTCCGCTGTCGCGCACCCTGGCAACCAGCTGTGAGATCCGACCGCGCCTCGAGTATGGGCTGCGCTGCGGGTACGGTGACAAGTAACGGGCGGGACCACATGGCGGGGTGAGGCAGCACAACGCTGCTCGCCGACGCTTACCATGGGTGCCGCATTACCATGAAGCGTGCTGCGGATCCTGTCATACCCGACGGGCCCGTGCGCACCGGCCCGACTGGGCTCCGCACACGGGCCTGACGCGGGCGGAGGCCGACAACACCATGACACACCGACCAGAGGACTGACGAGACCCGTGCCTGCGCTGACACTGACGAGGTTGCTACGGATTGGTGAGGGTCGCACGGTCAAGCGCCTGGCCCATCTCGCGGACGAGGTCCTCGCGCTCGCTCCGGAGATCGAGCTGCTCACCGACGCCGAGCTGCAGGCCAAGACCGAGGAGTTCAGGGAGCGCTACGCCGACGGCGAGTCGCTGGACGACCTGCTGCTCGAGGCGTTCGCGGTGGCGCGCGAGGCGTCTTGGCGCGTGCTGAACCAGAAGCACTACAAGGTGCAGATCATGGGTGGTGCGGCGCTTCATCTCGGCAACATCGCCGAGATGAAGACCGGTGAGGGCAAGACGCTCACCTCGGTGCTGCCCGCGTACCTGAACGCGCTCAGCGGCGAAGGCGTGCACATCGTCACCACCAACGATTACCTCGCCAAGCGCGACTCCGAGTGGATGGGCCGCGTGCACCGCTTCCTCGGCCTCGAGGTCGGCGTGATCCTGTCCGGCATGACCCCGGTGCAGCGGCGCACGTCCTACAACGCCGATATCACCTACGGCACGAACAACGAGTTCGGCTTCGACTACCTGCGCGACAACATGACGCACTCGCTCGACGACCTGGTGCAGCGCGGGCACAACTTCGCCGTCGTCGACGAGGTCGACTCCATCCTGATCGACGAGGCCCGTACCCCGCTGATCATCTCGGGCCCCGCGGACGCCTCCAGCAAGTGGTACGCGGAGTTCGCGCGCATCGCGCCGCTGTTGAAGAAGGACCTGCATTACGAGGTCGACATCAAGAAGCGCACCATCGGCGTGCACGAGGCCGGCGTCGAGTTCGTCGAGGATCAGCTCGGCATCGATAACCTCTACGAGGCCGCCAACTCGCCGCTGGTCAGCTACCTGAACAACGCCATCAAGGCCAAGGAGCTGTACTCGCGCGACAAGGACTACATCGTCCGCGACGGCGAAGTGATCATCGTCGACGAGTTCACCGGACGCATCCTGGTCGGCCGCCGCTACAACGAGGGCATGCACCAGGCGATCGAGGCCAAGGAAGAGGTCGAGATCCAGCCGGAGAACCAGACCCTGGCCACAATCACGCTGCAGAATTACTTCCGCCTCTACGACAGGCTGTCGGGCATGACCGGTACCGCCGAGACCGAGGCGGCCGAGCTGCACTCGATCTACAACCTCGGTGTCGTCCCGATCCCGACGAACAAGCCGATGATCCGTGATGACCAGTCGGACCTGATCTACAAGACCGAAGAGGCCAAGTTCGCCGCGGTGGTCGACGACGTCACCGAGCGGCACGAAAATGGCCAGCCGGTGCTGATCGGTACCACCAGCGTCGAGCGCTCGGAGTACCTGTCCAAGCAGTTCACCAAGCGCGGCATCCCGCACAACGTGTTGAACGCGAAGTTCCACGAGAAGGAAGCCGAGATCATCGCCGAGGCCGGTCGGCCGGGCGCGGTGACCGTGGCGACCAATATGGCCGGTCGTGGTACCGACGTCGTGCTCGGTGGCAACCCGGACATCATCACCGATATCATCCTGCGCAGGGAGGGCCTGGATCCGGTTGAGACGCCGGACGAATACCAGTCCGCGTGGTTGCCGACGCTGGAGCGGGTCAAGGCGACGACCTCCGAGGACGCCGACGCAGTGCGCGATGCCGGCGGGCTGTACGTGCTCGGCACCGAGCGGCACGAGTCGCGTCGTATCGATAACCAGCTGCGTGGTCGTTCCGGCCGTCAGGGCGACCCGGGCGAATCCCGGTTCTACCTGTCGCTGGGTGACGAGCTGATGCGCCGCTTCAACGGCGCCGCGCTGGAAGCCATCATGACCAGGCTGAACCTGCCCGACGATGTGCCGATCGAGGCGAAGATGGTCTCCAAGGCCATCAAGAGCGCGCAGACGCAGGTCGAGCAGCAGAACTTCGAGATCCGCAAGAACGTGCTCAAGTACGACGAGGTGATGAACCAGCAGCGCACCATCATCTACGGCGAGCGCAATCGGATCCTGCGTGGCGAGGACATGGAGGGCCAGGTCCAGAACATGATCACGGACGTGGTCACCGCGTATGTCGACGGCGCCACCGCCGAGGGCTACGTGGAGGACTGGGATCTGGACAAGCTGTGGACCGCGCTGAAGACGCTGTACCCGGTGGGTCTGGACATCAAGGAACTGACCGGGGAGACCTCGGTCGGCGATGCCGGCGACCTGACCAAGGATGAGCTCTCCGAGGCGCTGCTCGACGATGCGTACGACGCGTACGAGAAGCGCGAGGAAGAGATCGACGGCCTGGCCGGCGAGGGCAGCATGCGCAATCTCGAACGCCAGGTGCTGCTTTCGGTGCTGGACCGCAAGTGGCGCGAGCACCTCTATGAGATGGATTACCTCAAGGAGGGCATCGGCCTGCGCGCGATGGCGCAGCGCGACCCGCTGGTCGAATACCAGCGCGAGGGCTTCGACATGTTCTCCGCGATGCTGGAGGGCCTGAAGGAGGAGTCGGTCGGCTTCCTGTTCAACCTGCAGGTCGAGGTGCAGCAGCCGCAGCCCGAGGGTGTCGCGGTCGACGCGGGCCTGCGTTCGCCGGTCGGCGCCATGGCCGCCCCCCGTCCGCTGCCCACGCAGGAGGCCCCCGCCCTCGCCAACGGCGCTCCGGCAGCGTTGCGCGCCAAGGGAGTCGATGGTTCGGGCTCCCGCGCCTTCAGCTACTCGGGCCCCGATGAGGGCGGCCACGCCGAGGTCCACAACGATGCCGAGGAATACGGCGACGGCACCACCCGCCGCGAACGCCGCGAGGCGGCCCGCGGCCAGGCCAAGCCGAAGCGCGCCCCGAAGACCCGCCGCAGGCACTGAGGTCGGTGGCTCGGCAGCCAATCGAATAGTCAAGGCGCCCATGGGCATAAGTCCATGGGCGCCTTATCGCGGCGGTGCAGGGCATGCCGCTGCTCGAACTTTCCCTTGCCGACTTCGCGGCAGACCCGCCGCCGCGAAACTCTCGCGGTCGGCCGGCCAGCACGTTCGGCGCGATGCCGAGCCGCCGCGGGAACTCGGTGAATTTGGTCTGTCCTCGGAAGATGGCGTCCCGGATGATCGGCAGGCTCCATCGCTCGCCGCTGATCTCCAGCACGCGCGTCGCCGAGCAATTCCGGTGATTAGATGGACGACTCGCGACCGGATGTCCAGGCTTCGTTGGAGTTCAGGGCGACCAGCAGCAGGCGGATGGCGGCTACTCGGCGTTCCTTGCCGGGGAGTTGGTCGAGGGCGCATTCGGGGTCGGTGGGGGGACCGAGATGGGTGCAGCCGCGGGGACAGTCTTCGATGGCGACGGCCAGGTCGGTGAAGGCGGCGATGACGTCGTCGGGGGTGATGTGGGCCAGGCCGAAGGAGCGGACGCCAGGGGTGTCGATGACCCAGCCGCCGGCGGGCAGCGGGAGGGCTACGGATTGAGTGGAGGTGTGGCGGCCCTTGCCGACGCCGGAGACGATGCCGACGGCGCGATCCGCATCGGGGACAAGGCGATTCACCAGGGTGGACTTGCCGACGCCGGAGTGGCCGATGAGGGCCGTGAGGCGGCTGTCGAGTAGTTCGTTGACCGGCTCGAGCGGATCATCGATGCCGCCGTAGACGATGGTGAGATCGAGATCGTCGAAGGCGGCGGCGAATTCGGATTCGGCGGCCAGGTCGTGTTTGGTCAGGCACAGAATCGGTTGCAGCCCACCGGCATACGCGGCCACCATGCAGCGCTCGACGAAACCGGTGCGCGGCGGCGGGTCGGCGAGCGCGACCACGATGAAGAGCTGTTCGGCGTTGCCGACCACGATCCGTTCGAAGGGATCGGTGTCATCGGCGGTGCGGCGCAACACCGTTCGGCGTTCGGAGACCCGGACGATGCGGGCGAGGCTGTCGGGTTTTCCGGACAGATCGCCGACCACGTCCACCTGGTCGCCCACCACGATCGGGGTGCGGCCGAGTTCACGCGCCCGCATCGCGACGATTGGCCGCTCCGGGTCGCCGCCGAGCACGCAGCCCCAGCGGCCGCGGTCCACCGCGACGACCATCGCGGATTCCGCATCATTGTGCTGCGGCCGAGTTTTCGTGCGCGGGCGCGACGACCGACCCGGGCGCACCCGGACGTCGGACTCGTCGTACTCGCGCCGCCTCAGTGCGCCGCTCCCTGATCCGAGAACGCCGGGTCGAGCATTTGCTCCCACAGCGACACGAAGCCGGGCAGGGTCTTGGCGGTGGTGCCGATGTCCTCGATCTCGATACCGGGCACCCGCAGCCCTAGAATCGCTCCGGCAGTTGCCATCCGGTGGTCGGCGTAGGAATGCCACCTACTGCCGTGCAGCGGGGCGGGAGTGATCTCCAGCCCATCCTCGGTCTCGGTGACATTGCCGCCCAGCCGGTTGATCTCGGTGGACAATGCGGCGAGCCGGTCGGTCTCATGGCCACGCAGGTGCGCGATGCCGCGCAGCCAGGACGGCGAATCCGCCAGTGCCGCAAGGGCGGCGACGGTCGGGGTCAGCTCGCCCACATCGTGCAGGTCGATATCTATACCGGCCAACCGCTCCGGCCCGCGCACGGTGAGCACGCCATCGAAGCGACTCGTCTCGGCGCCCATGCGCACCAGGATTTCCCGGATCACGTCGCCGGGCTGGGTGGTTATCCGCGGCCAGTGCGGAATGCGGACCTCGCCACCGGTGACCGCGGCGGCAGCCAGGAACGGTGTGGCATTGGACAGATCCGGCTCGATATCCCAATCCACCGCGCGGATCGGGCCCGGCGTCACGGTCCAGGTCTGCGCCTTGCGGCTGTCGGCGGGCGCCTCGACCGCGACATCGGCGCGCCGCAGCATCTCCACGGTCATCTCGATATGCGGCATCGACGGCAGGGCCTTGCCGTCGTGGTGCACGATCACGCCCTCGCCGAACCGGGCCGCCGACAGCAGCAGTCCCGAGACGAACTGGGAGGACCCGGAGGCATCGATGGTGACCCGGCCGCCACGCAGCGCACCCTTGCCGTGCACGGTGAAAGGCAGCGTCTTGCCGTCAATATCGGCGCCGAGCCTGCGCAGGGCGTCCAGGATGGTGCCGAGCGGACGGGACCGAGCCTGCTCGTCACCGTCGAATGCGACATCGCCGGTCGCCAGCGCCGCCACCGGCGGCAGGAATCGCATCACGGTGCCCGCCAGCCCACAGTCGACGGCGCCGCCGGTCAGTGCGGCCGGGATGACGGTCAGCGTCTCGCCGTCGCCCTCGATGCCGGCGCCCATCGCGCGCAGCGCACCGATCATCAGGTGGGTGTCGCGGCTGCGCAGCGCGCCGGAGAGCGTGGAAGGACCATCGGCCAAGGCGGCCAAGATCAATGCCCGATTCGTAATGGATTTAGATCCGGGCAAGGTCACGGTCGCGTGCACGGGGACATCGACATGGGGCGCTGGCCAGAAACTCACCCGTTCATCTTCGCCTATTGCCACCAGGGATACGAGGGCGGAGCCGTGTTGGATTTGTGACGCCTACGGCGCTGCGTGTTCGCGGGCCCCTTGTGGCTCGCGTCCGAGCAGCCGAGACTAGCGACTTCGTCGCATGCGCTTCGGCCACTCGGCTGTATCGAACTGGCCGCGCCTTCGCACGCGAGCCGGGCCGCGAACGGCGCTCCTGAGACTCGCGCGTTGTGGTTGCGTTTTAGTCGCAAGCCGGACGTCGACCGGTGTACGGACGGCGTCGAAGCGACGGTCTACTTGTTCCTGCCGTGCAGGATCGGTACCACCTTGCGCAGCAGTTTCATGGTGGAGTTGCTGCGCGAGTAGCTCAGCAGCGCCATGCCCGGTATTGCGAAGCGCTGCACCGCGATCGAGTGCGGACGGGAGAATTCGCGCAGGCCGGGTTCGCCGTGAATGCGGCCGATGCCGGAATCGCCGACGCCGCCGAAGGGCAGTCCGGCGATGGCGGCGAAGGCGAGCACCGAGTTGACCGAGGTGGCGCCGACGCGCAGCCTGCGCGCGATCTCCAGGCCGTTCTGCTTCGAGTAGACCGCCGAGGACAGGCCGTATTTGGAGTTGTTGGCGAGCTCGACCGCCTCGTCAACGCCGTCGACGGTGCGGATGGTGACGGTCGGGCCGAAGGTCTCCTCGGCGACGGCCTCGGAGTTCTCGTCCACGTCGACGAGCACGACCGGCTCGATGAACGGCCCTTGCACCGATTCCGGGCCGCCGAGTACGGCGGTGCCGCCGTTCTTCAGCGCGTCGTCGATGTGGCGGCGCACGACGTCGATCTGGCTCGGCATGGTCATGGGGCCATACGGCGCGCCGGTGCCAGAGCCCGGCTTGATGTCCTTCAGGATCCGCTTGACCTCGGCGACGAACTCGTCGCGCACCGAACGGTCGACGTACACCCGTTCCACACCGGCGCAGGTCTGGCCGCTGTTGGAGGTCGCGCCCCAGGCGACCGCGTCGGCGGCGGCCTTCACGTCGGCATCGCCCGCGACGATCACCGCGTCCTTGCCGCCGCATTCCAGCAGCACCGGGGTGAGGGAGTCGGCGGCGGCGGCCATGATCCGCTTGCCGGTGGCGGTGGACCCGGTGAACGCGATCTTGTCCACCCCGGACTTGACCAGCGTGGCGCCGGTGGCGCCGTAACCGTTGATGGTCTCGAAAACGCCTTCCGGCAGTTCCGGATTCGCCCTTTTGAAGGCATCGGACAGGAAATTGCCGATGCTGGTGGAGAATTCGCTCGGCTTGAATACGACCGTGTTGCCCGCGGCGAGCGCGTAGGCGATGGAGCCGTTCGGCGTGTAGACCGGGTAGTTCCACGGTCCGATCACGCCGACGACGCCGAGCGGGCGCTGCTCGAGCCGGGCCGCGAAGTTCGACATCAGCGCGCCGGGGAATACCTTCTTGGGGCCGAGGATCTTCTTGGCGTGCTTGGCCGCCCAGGCGATGTGCTCGAGCGCGAGCATCAATTCCAGGAAGGCGTCGTCGAGCGGCTTTCCGTTCTCCTTGTGGATGAGTGCGGTGAATTCGTCGGAACTCGTGACCAGCTGAGTCGACCAGCGCAGCAGGTGCTTGCGGCGCTCGTCGAAGCTCAGCGCGCCCCAGGTCGCCGCGGCGGTGCGGGCCTTGGCGACGGCCGCGCGCACCGCGTCCTCGTCGGCGATGGGGTGCGTGCCGATGACTTCTCCGGTGGCCGGATCGACCGATGTCAGCGCCGATTCAGGCGCCGCCGGGGTGGTCTCGATGGTTGTCACGGTGAGTCTCCTCTTGCCAGTCTGCAGTGGCCGGTCGGTGCGCATGTCGGAATCGGACGGAAGAAGTTAACGACCATTCCTTGAGAGAATGTTATGTCACAACTCTCAGCCGGTCACCACCGGCTATCAATTGTTCCCGACTTTGTCGGCACTCGATGGAAGTATCTGGGATATGTGCGGACGATATGCGACGACCACCGATCCCGGCCGGCTTGCCGTCGAGCTGGACGCCATCGATGAGACCCAGACCGACAATGACGCGCGGACCGGCGGGTTCACCAACTACAACGTGGCCCCGACCACCCAGGTACTGACCGTGATGGAGCGACACGACCGCGATCACCCGGACGACGATCCGACGCTGCGCATCCAGCGGATGCGCTGGGGCCTGATACCGGTGTGGACCAAGGTCGCCGAGCCGGGCGTGCCGGTCAAGGGCAAGCCGCTGTTCAACGCTCGCGCCGACAAGGCGGCGACTACCGCGTCCTTCCGCGACGCGGTCAAATACCGGCGGTGCCTGGTGCCGATGGACGGTTGGTACGAGTGGGTGGTCGAGCCCGACACCCTCGGCGGCGCGAAAGGGAAGGTGGCCAAGCACCCCTTCTACATGTCGGCCGCGGACGGTTCCCGGCTCTACATGGCCGGGCTGTGGTCGGTGTGGCGCGATCGGTCCCAGCCGGAAAGCCAACCGCTGCTGTCGTGCACGATTCTGACCACCGACGCGGTCGGCGATCTGACGCGCATCCATGATCGGATGCCGCTGCCGATGCCGCGAGAGAACTGGGACGCCTGGCTGGATCCGGATCATCCGGCGCCCGCCACGCTGCTGGAAACGCCGAGCGCCGAGACGGTATCGGGGATCGTCGCGCGGCCGGTGCCGGATCTGGTCAACAGCGTGCGGAACAACGGTCCGGAATTGCTGGCCCAGGTTTCGGGCGGGGCGTCGTCGGACACGGAACAGGCCGGGCAGATCAGCCTGTTGTGATCGCCCGGCCTGCCGGTGTGCGCTAGTGCTGGATCAGAGCTGGCACTTGACGCTTGGCGTCGCGATATTGAGGCCGCACTTGATGACACTGGCGATCAGGTCGATGATCTTGCCGGTGACACTGCCGCTGAGTTTCTCGGCCTTGTCGGCTGTTTCATCCTTTGTCGGGGTCCTCTGTTTGTTCGGCGCGTCGTCGGTGCCCATTCCGTCGAACGGGAAATCACCGACCTGTGTCACTGAGGGACGGTCCGGAGCGGCGGCTGCCATCGGGGCTTGGACTGCCCCCGAACCCAGTGCTAGGACCAGCGCACCGAACAGGGAGACGATCATGGTGCGCAGAGACATTTCGCATCACATCCTCGGGGTCGGACGAATCTGGTCCGTCCAGTAACGCACAATTCGCCACGAATCCGCGTTGATTACACCGATATCACCGGCGCAGTGACCGCCGCGGTCAGCCGGACCAGATCGGCGGGCGCCAGTTCGATCTCCAGCCCGCGCCGTCCGGCGCTGCACAGCATCCGATCCCAGCTCAGCGCCGAGGTGTCCACGACGGTTGGCAACAGCTTGCGCTGCCCGAGCGGGGAGATGCCGCCGAGCACGTAACCGGTGACCCGTTCGGCCTTCGCCTTGTCGGCCATGGCCGCCTTCGGTGCACCGAGCGCCGCGGCAGCCGCCTTGAGCGACAACGTGTTCGGTACCGGCAACACCGCGACGGCCAACGTCCCGGTGGACAGCTCGATCACCAAGGTCTTGAATATCTGTGCCGCCGTGACATCGAATCGTGCGGCCAGGGCGTCGACCGCTTCGGTGCCATAGGAATCCGCGCGCGGATCGTGGGCGTAGGCGTGTACACGGTGGGCGACTCCGGCCTTGGCCAGGGTGCGGATCGCGGGGGTCGAGGCTGCTGCCATGCCGACACCCTAGTTGCGGCCCGCACCCGGTCGGCAATCGCTTTTCGGTGCCGGGATGTTGCCACGGGAACACAGTCGGGTCGTTGTCTGTTGCATGCGAATACACAAGCAGCGTTGTGCACGACGTGAAGGAGATGTCGGGGTGCCCGTTCTGGTCGAGGAACATCCGGTATGGGCCGGGGCGTCGCCCACGAGTGACCGATTCCCATTCGATATGCCACTGCCGGTAGATTTGGCAGGTACGGCAATCGAAGGGACAGGTGTGACGAGCGACGACTATGTGGTGACCGACGGTGCGGTCGGCGCCGCGGTCGACGAAACCGCGCTGGCGCAGCGGTTCGAGCGGGACGCGCTCCCAATGCTCGACCAGTTGTACGGCGCCGCGCTGCGGATGACCAGGAACCCGGCAGACGCCGAGGACCTGGTTCAGGAGACCTACGTCAAGGCGTTCCAGGGATTCAAGTCCTTCAAGGAGGGCACCAACCTGCGTGCCTGGCTCTACCGGATCCTGACCAATACCTACATCAACTCCTACCGCAAGAAGCAGCGTCAGCCCGCGCAGTACCCGACCGATGAGATCACCGACTGGCAGTTGGCGGCCACCGCCGAGCACACCTCGCAGGGTTTGCGCTCGGCCGAGGTCGAGGCGCTGGACGCGCTGCCCGACGACGACATCAAGGCGGCACTGCAGGAGCTGCCCGAGGAGTTCCGGATGGCGGTGTACTACGCCGACGTCGAGGGCTTCCCGTATAAGGAAATCGCCGACATCATGGGCACACCCATCGGTACGGTGATGTCCAGGCTGCACCGTGGGCGCAAGCAGCTCAAGGGTTTGCTCGCGGATGTCGCGCGGGACCGTGGATTCAACCGCAATGAGGCGGAACGCCAGGAGGTCAAGCAGTGAGCACGGAGCGAGACCCGGATATGGAGCTCGACTGCACGGCAGTGCTTGCCGACGTCTGGCTCATGCTCGACGGTGAGTGCGACGCGGCCACCAGAGCCCGCCTGCAGCACCATATGGACCATTGCTCGCCCTGCATCGAGGCATACGGCATCGAGGAGAAGATCAAGGGTCTGCTGAGCCGCAAGTGCGGTGGCGACCGCGCGCCGGACTCGCTGCGCGACCGGCTGACCTTCGAGATCCGACGCTCGGTGACGATCACCGAGGTCGAGACGCCCGCCGCTGAGTCCTGAACCAGCGCCGGGGCGACCCGGACATCAAAAAACACCGAGTGGCACGTTCTCCCGGACGGGAGACCTTGGCGCTCGGTGTTTTTCGTTGTGCTACGGATCAAGCGTTGGGGCGCTTGCCGTGATTTGCCGCGTTGCCCTTGCGGCTGCGCTTCTTACGACCACGCTTACCCATCGGTAGTCTCCCTTCTGTTGAAGCCCATTGTTTCATGTGTGGTTGGCTGTACCTTCAGCGGATACAGCGCCGACTAGTGAATGGGGTGTCATGGCTGAGGAAGTACGCGCGGAGATGGTGTCGACGGTGCTCACCGTGGAGGTCGCCGTGGGCGACAAGGTGCATACCGATCAGACCTTGGTGCTACTCGAGTCCATGAAGATGGAAATCCCGGTTCTCACCGAGATCGAGGGCGAGGTCACCTCGATCTCGGTCGCGCCGGGGCAGGTCCTCCAGCAGGGCGATCTGATCGCGGTTATTTCCTGATCGAACGATGCGGTAGATGTAGAACATGGCGACACTGAGCGAGCTCCTTGCCGAGCACACTGATCTACCCGGCGTCGCCGTGGACCATCTGCAGCGGGTGGTGGGGGACTGGCAGCTGCTTGCCGATCTGTCCTTCGCCGACCTGCTGTTGTGGGTTGGTGCGGGCCCCATCACCGACGGCGCGGACATCGTGTGTGTCGCGCAGTGCCGTCCGACGACGGCGCCCACCGTGCATCCGGAGGATCGAGTCGGCGGGTTGGCCTTGCATACCGATCACCCCCAGGTCTTCGACGCACTGACCACTGGCAAGATCGTGCGCGCCGACAGCGATGTCGAGGCATCAGGGGTCTACCACCCGCATCCGGTGTACGCCATTCGCGAGGCCATCCCGGTGCGCTGCGGCGACGATGTGATCGCGGTGCTCAGCCGGGACACCGACCTGCAGCGTTCGCGGGTGCGCAGCACGCTGGAGATCGCGTATCTGGCCTGCGCGGATGATCTGTGCCAGATGATCGCAGACGCCACCTTCCCGACCATCGAGGATAGGGCCGCCACGCATTCCAGCCCGCGTGCCGGCGACGGTTTCATCCGGCTCGATACCGAGGGCATCGTCGTCTACGCCAGCCCCAACGCGCTGTCGGCGTATCACCGCATGGGTTTGCAGGCCGACCTGGCGGGCCAGGACCTGGCCGTCACCACCCGCTCGCTGATCACCGATCCGTTCGACGCGCAGGAGGTGGTCGGCGATATCCAGGCGGCGCTGGCCGGCCGGACCGGACGTCGGATGGAGGTCGAGGCGCGCGGGGCTACCGTGCTGCTGCGCACCCTGGTGTTGCGCCCGCACGGCGAATTGGCCGGCGCCGCGGTGCTGGTGCGTGATGTCACCGAGGTCAAACGCCGCGACCGGGCGTTGCTCAGTAAAGACGCCACCATCCGGGAGATCCACCACCGGGTGAAGAACAACCTGCAGACCGTGGCCGCGCTGCTGCGGCTGCAGGCGCGCCGCACCGAGAACGAGGAGGCGCAGGTCGCGCTCACCGAGTCGGTCCGCAGGGTCACCTCCATCGCGTCGGTGCACGAGATGCTGTCGATGTCGGTGGACGAAGAGGTCGATCTGGACGAGGTCGTCGATCGGCTGCTGCCGATCATGGCCGATGTCGCCACCGTGCACACCGCGCGGATCAAGGTGCGCAGGGCAGGTTCGCTCGGTGTCTTCTCTGCCGAGCGGGCGACTCCGCTGGTGATGGTGCTGACCGAATTGGTGCAGAATGCCATCGAGCACGCCTTCGATTCCGGCGAGAACGGTTCGGTGACGATCCGTTCCGAGCGTTCGGCGCGCTGGCTGGATGTGATCATCAGCGATGACGGGCGTGGCTTGCCGCCGGGTTTCAGCCTGGAATCCTCCGACCGCCTCGGACTCCAGATCGTGCGCACGCTGGTGACCGCCGAGTTGGGCGGTTCCATCGGTTTGCACCCCGGCGCCGATATCGGTACCGACGCGGTGCTGCGAGTTCCGTTGGGCCGCAGGTCTGGTCGCTAGGCATTAGCGTGTGGTGTCGCGGAATCCGTTCGAGACGCCGTATGCGCGAATGTGATTGGTTCCGGGGAATGCCGGGGTGACGAGTGCGGGCACAAAGACCGGGTGCGGGCACGAAATAGCCCGGCACCTTTGGGGGTGCCGGGCTGAATGCGTTACCGGGCTGGGCTGAATGCTCCGGTAACGCCGGTCACCCGAATAATCAGACGACGGTGCGGGTGCGGGTGCGCGCGTTGCGACGCTTGAGCGCGCGGCGCTCGTCCTCGCTCATACCACCCCACACGCCGGCATCCTGCCCGGACTTCAGGGCCCAGGACAGGCAGTCGGCGGTAACGGGGCAGCGAGCGCAGACTAGCTTGGCATCGGCAATCTGTGCGAGCGCAGGACCACTGTTACCCACCGGGAAGAACAGCTCGGGGTCCTCGTCGCGACAGATGGCCTTGTGGCGCCAGTCCATTCCTCTGCTCCTTTGCTGGACGCCACAAAGGGCGCCTATGGTTTGTGGATCGTTCACTTGTGCGGCTCGAATGTTTCCGCACGGTTGCTTGTGAATGCTTTCACGAACACCGTAGATGTCAATAGGTATCCGGTGCACCGTGGGGAAGCTCACGCCATCGAGGCCCCCATGGGGAACCTGCCCGGTCCTTTGTACTCGCTCTACCCGGTTTTCGCAGCACTACCCCGATGTTTTTCGCGCGTTTCGTGCTCAGGAAGGGCGCGGAGCGACGACATCGAGCACGTTCGGCACAGCTGTGAAGTCCACCATGTTGCGTTTTCCGATAAAGTCGCCATCGATTTGCAGGCCGATGGGTGTCGCGGCTTCGATCCGCACCGACGGAACATTGTCGTCACGAAATAAATTGCGGGACTTGGGATTTCCGTCGGCGGCCAGCAGCTGGCGGGCCAGCAGGAGCGTGGGAATCACCGCCATCGAACGCACGGCAAACACTCCGAGGCCCGTCTCGAAGGTCGTGCCCGGGTTGGTGTGTACCGGGGTCGAGTTCAGGAAGGTCCACGGTGTCGCGTTCGTTACGAAGGCGTAATGCACGCCGTCCACCGGTTCGTGTCCCGGGATCTCGATACGGACGCTCGGTTCCTTGCGTTTACTGCGGAAGAATTCTCGCACAGTTGTTCGAATATAGCGCGCTGGGGTAGCCGCGTGGCCTTTGGCGCGGCTGGCGTCGATGGCCGCGCACACCTCGGCATCGAGGCCGACCCCGGCGCTGAAGGTAAACCAGCGGTCGTCGGCGAGGCCGAGGCTGATCTGGCGGTCGCGGTCGAGGGTGAGCAGATCGATGAGTTGATTGGTCGCGGTCACCGGATCCGGGGAAATGCCGAGCGCCCTGGCGAACACATTCGCCGACCCACCCGGGATCACGCCGAGCCTGGGCAGCCACGCCTGACCGTCGTTCAGCTCGGGCAGCGGCAGGAAGCCGTTGATGGTCTCGTTGACCGTCCCGTCGCCACCGTGCACGACGATCAGATCCATCTCGTTGGTGGAAGCCCACTGCGCCAATTCCGCCGCATGGCCGCGATGCTGGGTGTGTGCGACGGTCAGCTGGGTCCGGCTCTCCAACGCGTGCGCCAGCAGATCCCGCGTCGCCGCTGTGGTCGAGGTGGCATTCGGATTCACGATCAGCAACGTCCGCACGTTGTGAGCCTAATGGGCTGCGAGGCCGGTCTGAAAAGCCACCGAGCGGCATCCCTTTAGGCTGAGCGCGTGGCCGATAGCGACAAGGGCGAGAGTTCCGGAGTGCCGACGACGGTGCGTGGTGCGGGCGGGCTGGTGGCGTTGGAGGGCGGCGTCGCGGTGATCGTGGCGATCGTGCTGATCGTGCGTGGGCTGCTCGGGTACGACCAGACCGCCGCGAGTGGGTACGGCACGGCGGCGTGGTTCGGCATTCTCGGCGGCGCGGTGCTCGCGGCGGGCATCGGCCTGTTGCTCGGCAAGCGGTGGGGACGCGCGATCGCGGTGATCGCCCAGCTGTTGTTGCTGCCGGTCACCTGGTCGCTGCTCACCGACTCCCATCAGCCGGTGTTCGGCGTGCTGCTCGGGTTGGTGGTGATCGCCGCGTTGGTACTGCTGTTCGCGCCGCCCTCGTCGCGGTGGATGGCGCACGAATACGGCGTCGATATCGAGGACTAGCCCGCTGCGGCCGCGGCGTTCGGTGCTCAGGCGGTGGTTGCGGCGCGCAGTGCCTGCCGACACAACTGGTCGGCCTGCCTGGTGGTCTCGGGCAATCGGTAGTCCGAAACTGTGGCGGGGCAGGGTTTTTCGCGCCACCAACGGTCGAAGTTCATCCTGCGTCGCCAACGCTTCGTCCGCCGTAGTCGGCCATACAGTCGGAGCGCTCACCCGCATCGTCGTCCTACTGTCCGTTGCGGCCCAGCGCTTCCAACGCCTCGCCCTCGAGCCGGTAGCCGACCCACTCATCCTGTCCGACGGCGCCGAGCGACTTGTAGAAATCGATAGACGGGGTGTTCCAGGTCAGCACCGCCCAGTCGACCCGGCCGTAGCCGTTGGCGACCGCTTCCTGGGCCAACGCGGTCAGCAGGGCCTTGCCGTAGCCCTTGCCGCGGGTCTCGGGCTTGACGTATAGGTCCTCCAGGTAGATGCCGTGCACACCCTTCCAGGTGGAGAAGTTCAGGAACCAGATGGCGCAGCCGACCACACCGGTTTCGTCCTCGACCACGTGCGCGAACAGCGCGGGCGCTGGTCCGAAGAGCGAGGCATGCAGCTGTTCGACGGTCAATGTGCACTCGGCACTGGCCTTTTCGTACTCGGCGAGGTCGTGGACGAGCTGTACCACGGCGGGCAGGTCGGCGGGAGTTGCGCGGCGGATCTGGCCGGTTCGAGTCACAGTACGGCTCCGTTCGGTGCGGGAACTAGGTTGTGCACCAGGATGGTTCGCACGTCGTGTTCGAAACCGAGCACGGTGACCGCGCCGGTCGACATGGTGAAGCGGCGACCCTCCCGGAGGTCGAGTTCGGCCCAGCGGGCGATCAGCGCCCGAGAGAAGTGTCCGTGTCCCACCAGCACGATATCCCGGTCCGGCAGCGCGGGTTCGACGGAGGCCAGCACCCGGTCAGCCCTGGCGCGCACCTGCTCGGCGGTCTCGCCACCCGGCACCGCGCCGGTCCAGATGGTCCAGCCGGGCACGGTCTCGCGTATCTGTGCGGTGGTGAGGCCCTCGTAGTCGCCGTAGTCCCATTCGGCCAGATCATCGTCGACGGTGGTCTCGGTGAGCCCGGCCAGCGCGGCGGTGTGCACGGCGCGCTGTCTGGGGCTGGTGAGCATGAGCGGGTCGCGCAGCTTCAGTTCGGTCAGCAGTTGTCCCGCACTGCGGGCCTGCTCCTCACCGCGCTCGGTGAGCGGAAGATCGGTGCGGCCGGTGTGGCGGCGCTGGGTCGACCAGGTGGTTTCGCCGTGTCGCAGGAGCACTAGTCGGGCGTCGTCGAGTGCGGACATGACTTCCATCATGGGCCACGCGGGGGTGCTGGCGTCCGGGGAGGGCCGTCGAGCAGGTCGGATACCGGGGTCAGCCGAGGGCGTACAACTCGGTGCCGCGTCGTTCCAGGATGGTCGACCCGAGCACTGCGAGCGAGATGGGGGCGCTGTCGGCGCCGTGCCGGTCCACCGGGATGCGGGCCACCTCGGCGCCGGAGGCGGGGTCGAGTGCGGCGATTCCGCCTGCGACCGGAACCAGCAGGCGTCCGGCCATGAACGCGGGCCCGCCCAGTGCGTTGGGCGCGGTCCAGAGCGGGTCGAACGTGCTCGCGTTCAACGCGAGCACGCTGTTGCCGGTGAAAACGAAGAAGGCCGAACTGATCCGGGTGGTCGTCGTCTTGTCGGTCAGCGGCGCGGAAAGCTGATGCACCACAAGCGGATTCCCGCTGGCGTCGTAGACCGCCAGCCGCGGCGCCGCCGCCTCGGCGCCCGCAGCCGCGGGCGCGCCGGGTAGGTAGAGCACCATCCGGTTGTCGGACACCGCGACCACGCGCGCGTCGGCGGAATCGGTGCCGGGTCCGGACAGTACGTGCGAGCCGAACTCCTCGGGCACCGTGTTGTCCTTCGGCGCCGGGTTGAGCATGGTCAACCGGTCGGCGGGGTCTTCCGGGCAGTGTTCGAGCACCGCGAGCCGGGCGGCGCTGGACGCGGACGAGAGCAGCGTGCAGCCCTTGCGCGGTTGGGTTTTCACATTCACCGGCGCGTCGACATAGCCGTATTCGAGCGTGCGCACCAGATCGGAGCGCCACATCTCCAGTCGCTGCGGTCCCTGCGCGAGTATGTAGGTGCCGTCGACGGACAGCCGCACGGTCGGGTCCATGTAGCTACTGCGGGCAGTGCGTCGCGCGCCGCTCTCACCGGCGAGCAGGGTGGCCTGGCTGCAGCCGCGCTGATCCTTGTACACCGCGACGACCGTGCCGAACTGCGACTCCACCCCGCACAACGGCATATCGCGGCGGTAGAGCCACAGCTGCGCGCCGGTCTGCGGATCACGGCCGACGACCGCACTGTCGTCGGCGGTTATCACCGAACCCGCGGCGACCAGTGCCCTGGTCGCCGCGCCGTCCGGGGCGTGCCACATCTCGTGCAGGATCGTTGGCACCTGATCGGCCGCGGCCGGAGTTGACACGGGGTGTACCGCGATCACCGATTCGGTGCCGCCGGCGTCACTGCGCGCCCACACCAGGGCCGCCGCGATCACCACAAGTACGGCGATCGCGACTGCGGCGATGATGTCGGCGCGCGTTCGCCGCTCAGGTGCGAGCACGAATGCGAGAGTAACGGATCCGTTGGACTAGACCGACGCAGCGGCCGCGGTGCACGCTGCGGCCGCGTTCTCCGCGGCCGCGGTGCCATTGCCGTTGTCGGTGGCAGCCTCGCCCGCTGGCTTGCGACGACGCCGTCGACGGCGCGCGGGCTGATCGGCAGAGTCCGCGTCATCGGCGCCGTTGTCGCCGTTGTTCGCGGGCGTGCTCACCGCCGTGACGGTGCCCATGTTGTCGGCGCCGCCGTTGCCGTTGTCCGCATTGCCGTTGTCGCACGAGCCGTTGTCCGCGGCGGTGTCGGCGTCCCCGGCAGGCTTGCGCCTGCGATGACGGCGTCGAGCGGGCTTGTCGGAGTTCTCGTCCGCATCGCCGTCGACGGCCGGTGCGGCATCGGTGGCAGCCGTGTCGTCGGTGGTGCCGTCCGCGTCGATCGGCTCACCGGCCCTAGTCCGCCTGCGGTTGCGCTTGCGCGGGGCACGCGCGGGCCGCTCGACCACCACGGCGTCCTCGTCGCGCTCCGGCTTCGGCTTGCGCACGATGCCGGTCACACCCTCGGGGATGCCGAGTTCGGAGAACAGGTGCGGCGAGCGCGAATACGTCTCCACCGGCTCGGGCATCCCGAGGCCGAGCGCCTTGTCGATAGCCGCCCAGCGGTTCAGCTCGTCCCAGTCGATCAGCGTGATCGCGACACCGGCGCGCCCGGCGCGGCCGGTACGCCCGATCCGGTGCACGTAGGTCTTCTCGTCCTCCGGGCACTGGTAGTTGATGACGTGCGTGACATCGTCGATATCGATGCCGCGCGCCGCGACATCGGTCGCCACCAGCACGTCGATGGCGCCCTTGCGGAACTTGGTGAGCGCCTTCTCGCGCGCGATCTGCCCGAGGTCACCGTGCACCGCACCGACGGAGAACCCGCGCTCGGCGAGGTCGTCGGCCACCTTCTGCGCGGTGCGCTTGGTGCGGGTGAAGATCATGGTCGCGCCGCGGCTCTCGGCCTGCAGGATTCGGGCGATCAACTCGCTCTTGTCCAGCGCGTGCGCGCGGTAGACGAACTGCGCGGTGCGGTCATGTATCGCGGAATCGTGCGGCTCTTCGGCCCGGATGTGCGTCGGCCTGGTCAGGAAGGTGCGGGCCAGGGTGATAATCGGGCCAGGCATGGTCGCCGAGAACAGCATGGTCTGGCGCTGCGTGGGCACCATGCCGAGAATGCGCTCGATATCCGGCAGGAAGCCGAGGTCGAGCATTTCGTCGGCCTCGTCGAGGACGAGCACGCCGATCTTGCCGAGAATCAGATGTCCCTGATCGGCCAGGTCCATCAGTCGGCCCGGCGTGCCGACCACGACATCGACGCCGGAGCGCAGCGCCGCGATCTGCGACTCGTAGGGGCGGCCGCCGTAGATCGACAGCACACGCAGCTGGCCCTGATGGTTCTTCAGGTACTTGCTCGCGTTCTCCAGATCCTGGGTGACCTGGATGCACAGTTCGCGGGTCGGCACGATGATCAGTGCACGCGGGGTGCCGTCCAGCGGCGTGGTGCCGGTGTCCGCGGTCGCGATTCGGTGCAGTAGCGGCACTCCGAATCCGAACGTCTTACCCATGCCGGTGCGGGCCTGACCGATGAGATCTTCTCCGGCCAGCGCCAACGGAAGGGTGAGCTCCTGGATAGCGAAAGTGCGTTCGATTCCGATGTCGCTGAGCGCGCGCACGATTTCCGCGCGCACGCCCAATTCGGAGAAAGTCGGGGCAGAGTGTGTTTCGTCCAGTTCGGCTGTCAGCAGTGTGTCTGCCAAGCCCGGTTCCTGTTCGACGGTGATCTTGCTCAGGTTCGTGCCTTCCTCGTTATCGCGTCACGCGCGCACGAGGCGTGGGGCGGACCGGTCGGCCCGCGACGACCACGTATCCGCCTGTGATACTCACCCCGGCTACAGCCTGATGTCAGTGGGTGCCGTACGGCAGCTACCTGGAGACATCGGCGCGGCGCAATGGTGATGCGGATCTGGTGCGCGCACATTTTCCCGGACGGCGAAAAACCTCGCCCCAGCGCCCGCATGATGGTGTCTTCCACTCACTTGGTCGGGCGAAAATTCTCGTTGTCCGCAGTGATTGTAGCGTGATATTGTGCACGGTTCGAATTGCCGCCACGGTAATTTCGGCGCAAAAGTCTGGTTTCCACGCGCTACCCACCCGACGTACGCTGCGCGACATGGCAATTCATCTCGCGCGGCGAATCTGGACCACTCTCGAACCACTGCATGAGGTGGTCTATTTCGGGGCCGGAACTGCGCGCGGTCGCCAAGCTCACCAGCGGCATCGTGACCTCGACCGCGGTGTGCGAAACCCTGGCCAGGATGGAGACGATCGATCGTTTCATGGCCGAGATGCCCGGCTACCCCCGGTCGCTTCTACGGCCAGCTGTGGGGTCGGCTGATTTTGAACAACGACATCGGCCGCGGTGTGGTGCAGCTCGGCGAGCGCCGCGTCGCATTGGCCGACGTGGCCGCGCCGGTGCTGCTGGTCGGCGGACCGAGCGAACCCCCGGCGGCCGCCGTGCGGGCGGGCACCCGAACCCTCAGTGGCGCACCGTCGGTGCGCTACGAAATGGCCCCGGGCAGCCACCTCGGCATCCTCGCCGGGCCGACCGCCCGCGACACCACATGGACATACGTGGATAAGTTCCTGCGAGAAGCCGCATAAGCCGAACCGAGTACTAGGCTGTGGTGTCATGGGAGTCCAGCCATCTGCCGAGCTAGATGTTTCGTCCGTCGCCGCTGACGACCTCGGGGTCACCGAGCTGTTCGCGGTGCTCGCCTATGGCGAGATCTCCGCGTTCTATCGGCTGGCCGAGGAGGCCAAGCTGTCACCCACGCTGCGGGGCAAGGTCGCGGTCGCCAAGATGGCCGCCGCGGAAATGCATCACTTCCAAACCCTGGAATCCGCGCTGGCCGATCGCGGCGTCGACATCTTCGACGCGATGGCGCCCTACGTGCGGGCGCTGGATGCCTACCACGACTCCACCGATCCCTCGACCTGGCTCGAGTCGATGGTGAAGTTCTACGTCGGTGACGGCATCGCCGCCGACTTCTACACCGAGATCGCCGGCGCCTTGACTCCCGAGGTCGCCACCGTGGTCCGGGACGTGCTCGCCGAAACCAATCACTCCGAGTTCGTGGTCGAGGAAGTGCGTCGCGCGGTCGCGGTGAGCCGCTCCGAGCGCGACCGGCTCACCCTCTGGGGTAGGCGGCTGCTCGGCGAGGCCATCACGCAGGCGCAGTACGTGATGGCGCAGCGCGACGAACTCACCGACCTGGTGCTCACCGCCACCGGCGACCTCAACGGCATCGCCGCGCTGTTCGAGCGTATGCAGGCCAGCCACGCCGAACGCATGGCGGTGCTGGGGATCTAGCTGATGTCGCGCCGACGATTTACTCGTTCACGGCGCGATTGCGGACCAGGCGGAGCTCGGGGACCCGGGCTTGGGCCTGGTGCGTCAGCCAGATGATGATGCTCTGATCGCGGTCGGCGTCGAGTGCTTCGAAGGCGATGTCGAGGTGACCTTGGTCCGGGTGGTCGAGGCTCATCGTGCCCGAGATGCGGTCGCGCAGATGGTGCGGTTGCCACCGGCCCGCGAAATCCGGGTGGCGGTGTAGCGCGTTGATCACCTCGAGCAGCTGGTCGTCGCCGGGCCAGCGCAGTTTGGCCCGGCACAGTGCGGCGGCGAAGATGTCCGCGGTTTCCGACCAGTTCCGGATGACCTTCCTCGCCTGCGGATGCATGAAGGTGTACCAAGCCAAATTCATCTGGTCGGGATCGTCGAACAGTCCGAGCGGTGCCGCCAAGTCCTCCCACTCCCGATTCCAGCCGAGCACGTTCAGCTGTCGGCCGACCACGAATGCCGGGGTGGGTTGCAGCGCCCGCAGGATGGCCTCTATGCCCGGCGTCAGATTTTCGTCGGCGGTTTCGGCCTTCGGACATTGCGACTCATTGGTGGAAGTCAGTGCCAGCCAACCGAAGTGGTGGCGGTCCTTGCCTTTCAGCAGCAGCGCCTTTGAGAGCGCTTCGATCACCGCCACCGAGGGATTGGTGTCGCGGCCCTGTTCCAGCCTCGCCAGGTAGTCGGCGCTGACCCCGGCGCGGACGGCGACCTCCTCGCGGCGCAGCCCTGGAGTCCGGCGGCGTCCGCCCTCGGGCATTCCGATATCCGACGGCCGTAATTCGGCGCGGCGGGCGATGAGGAATTCCGCGAATCCATTTCGTGCCATGCGTTCCATCGTGCCCTGTCCTGGGACAGCTATCCGCGCCCTGTCAGGTCCAGGATAACGGCGGTCTGGCTACTCGACGGCGGCCCGACGATGGTCGTAGGCATGACAACTTCCTCCGAATCCACCACGGCCACCACGTCGCTCACCGCGGGTTTCTGGGCGCTCGATCCGCTGCATTCCTCCGTCGAGTTCAGCATCCGGCATCTCGGCATTTCCAAGGTTCGCGGCCGGTTCGCCCGCTTCGAGACCGAGTTCGTCGTCGACGAATCCGGCGCCGCGACCATCGGCGCCACCATCGATCTGGACTCCTTCGACACCGGCAACGCCGATCGGGACGCTCACGTACGCAACGCCGATTTCCTCGATGTCGCCAGCCGACCCACCCTGTCGTTCCGGGCCACCGAGCCGGTGCCGATCGCCGAATCCTTCGTGGTGCAGGGCGAAGCCACGCTGGGCGCCGTCACCAAACCGGTCACCCTCGAGGTCGAATGGGGCGGAGTGCAGAACTTCGGGCCCAACGGCGACCGGCACGCCGGATTCTCGGCGACCGGCACGATCAAGCGCACCGATTTCGGCGTCGGCGGACCGCTGCCGGGAATGCTCAGCGATACCGTGAAGATCGAACTCGAAATTCAGCTGATCGAACCGAAGCCGTAGCCGCGGCGCTGTTCGCTGAGAGCGCAGGCAGTCGTGTGCCGTCGGGTTGTTGCCCTGCACTAGCCTTGGTTGGACAGCACAGGACTCTAGGTTCGGAGGTTGGCCGTGGAGGTCAAGATCGGTATTTCGGATAGCCCGCGGGAGCTCGTGATCAACAGCTCGCAGACCCCCGATGAGGTCGAGGCGCTGGTGTCCGGTGCGCTGAGCGGTGGCAGCGGCGTGGTGTCGCTCACCGACGAGAAGGGCCGCAAGTTCCTGATCCAGGCTGCCAAGGTCGCTTACGTGGAGATCGGCACCCCCGCCGGCGGCCGGGTCGGCTTTGCCGCGGTCTGATTACCGAGTCCCTGGCACTGAGCCCCCGCACCTGATCATCGGATCGGGTGCGGGGGCTCAGTCGATGTTGAAGCTCAGCCGATCGGGTGCAGCGGCACGTGCGACAGGCCGCCCCATGCCAGCTGGACGGTCGTGTCGACCGCTTCTTCCTTCGGGATGGGACGGTCCGCCTCCAGCCAGTAACGGGCAGTGAACTGGCTGGCGCCAACCAGGCCGACAGCGAGAATCCGGGCGCGGTAGGGGTCCAGGCCCGAATCGTGCGCCACCAGATCGAAGACCGCGTCGACGCAGGCCTCGGTGGCCTGCTCGACGCGGCGCTGCACCTGCGGCTCGCTGGTCAGGTCCGACTCGAAGACCAGTCGGAAGCCCTGCATTTCGTTGTCGACGAAATCGAAATACGCCTGCACGGCCGCGCGCACGCGCTGCCGGTTGTCGGTGGTCGAGCGCAGTGCCTGCCGGACACTCGACACCAGCATGTCGACGTAGTTCTGCAGCACAGCGAGGTAGAGTTCGAGTTTGCTGGCGAAGTGCTGATAGAGCACCGGCTTGCTGACTCCGGCGCACTGCGAGATCTCGTCCATGCCCGCGGCGTGATAGCCGCGCTGCACGAAGACTTCGCTTGCCGCCGCGAGCAGTTGTAGCCGTCGCTCGTCGCGTGGAAGCCGGGTACCGCGTTTGGTCGGTGCCACGGCGGCGGACGACGATCTGCGGGATGTCATCCGGTCCACGAGGTCAGTCATTTTCGGCTCTCCCAGTCGATGCCCCGGCAAGAGGGGGTGTGCACCGGGTATCCCATGAACGATACCCGTTCCTCGCGTTCGTGCAGACCCGGGTTCCCACTGCGGGTCACAGGTGAGATATGTCGCAGCAAATGGAACGACCTGGTGTGAAGACTTTGGGGCCTTGCGCACTGTGAGAGTCTGGTGTGCGTGACCGACCGACCGGCAAGACCCGGCGGCGGGCGAGAAGCGCACCGCCCCGCTGGCTCCGTCGCGTCCCATTCCGCAGGGTCTGGCCCCGTGGCAAGGTCCCGAACCACACCCTGGCCCGATCGCGATGGACATGATCGAGGCACCCACGATCATGGCGCGGTCGAGGTCTATGACCCGCTCGGCCTGTATCAATATCAATCCCCGGATCGCTCGCATCAACCGTTGCGTGCGCGTTGGGACCCCACCGCACCCGATGACAGTCGCCAGCGCACGCCCCGACCCGAGCGCGACGCCAAAAAGCAAAGTGCGCTCGGTAGATTCGTATCCACCTATGGTTGGCGCGCGTATGCGCTGCCGGTGCTGTTTGTGGTCACCGTGGTCGTGGTCGTGGACGCGGTGCGCGGCGGATCGGAAGCCACCGGCGCCGCGAGCGGCATGCCGGGATTCGGTCAGCTGAGTCCGCGCACGGCGTCCGCGGGCATCATCGGCGCACCGCCCGGCGACGGGCACTTCCCGACCGATCTACCCACCGGGGCGCTGCCCGAGGGCGGCGCCTTCACCGAAACCGGTACGGGTACTTGGCATGTGGTGCCGGGAACCACCGCGCAGGTCGGTACCGGCGCGGAATTCAAGTTCAGCTATACCGTCGAAATCGAGGACGGCGTCGACACTTCCCCGTTCGGCGGGGACGAGTCGGTCGCCAAGATGGTCGACAGCACCCTGGCTAATCCGAAAAGCTGGGCGCACGACCCCAAATTCGCCTTCCACCGCATCGCCCAGGGCGATCCGGACCTCCGCGTCTCACTGACTTCGCGCGAATCCTCCCGCAAGGCCTGCGGTTTCGACATTCCGATCGACTCGTCGTGCTTCAACGCCGATCTGCACCGGGTGGTGTTGTCCGAGGTGCGCTGGGTGCGTGGTGCGCTCGCCTTCGAGGGTGACATCGGCTCCTACCGGCAGTACCAGATCAATCACGAGGTCGGCCACGCCATCGGCTACCACCAGCATCAGCCATGCGAGACCGACGGCGGACTCGCGCCGGTGATGATGCAGCAGACCTTCGGCACCAAGAACAACGACATCGCCGCACTCGACCCCGACGGCGTGGTCCCCATGGACGGCAAGCGCTGCCGCTTCAACCCCTGGCCCTACCCCCGCGGTTGACCCGTAGGGGTGACTGTTTCGGTTCGTCCCCGATGGGGGAACATTGATAGGGAAGAACGGTCCGGTCGTCGGTGTTGAAAACTAGCGTAACGAGCCGGAGTGCAGCCGCACACTGCGATCGGCCAATTCGATTCGAGGAGTCCTGGACGTGTCATCACCAAAGTCCCTCCCGCCGCTCGTCGAGCCGGCCGCGGAGCTGACCAAGGACGAGATCGCCCGCTACAGCCGCCACCTGATCATCCCGGACCTGGGTGTGGACGGGCAAAAACGGTTGAAAAACGCCAAGGTGCTGGTGATCGGTGCGGGCGGGCTCGGCTCGCCTGCGTTGCTGTACCTGGCGGCCGCAGGCGTCGGCACGCTCGGCATCGTCGAGTTCGACGAGGTCGATGCCTCGAACCTGCAGCGCCAGATCATCCACGGCGAGTCCGATATCGGCCGCCCGAAGGCCGACAGCGCCCGCGACTCGATCCTGGAGATCAACTCCGGCATCGACGTCCGGCTGCACAAGATTCGGCTGGAACCCGAGAACGCGGTCGAGCTGTTCGCCGAGTACGACCTGATCGTCGACGGCACCGATAACTTCGCCACCCGTTACCTGGTCAACGACGCCGCGGTACTGGCGGGCAAGCCCTATGTATGGGGCTCCATCTACCGCTTCGAAGGCCAGGTGTCGGTGTTCTGGGAGGACGCACCGGACGGCCGCGGCCTCAACTACCGCGACCTGTACCCGGAGGCCCCGCCGCCCGGAATGGTGCCCTCCTGCGCCGAGGGCGGCGTGCTCGGTGTGCTGTGCGCCTCGATCGGTTCGGTCATGGTGACCGAGGCGATCAAGCTGATCACCGGTATCGGTGAACCGCTGCTCGGCCGCCTGATGGTGTACGACGCACTGGACATGAACTACCGGACCATCAAGCTGCGTCGCGACCCGCAGCGGCAGCCGATTACCGAGCTGATCGACTACGAGGCGTTCTGCGGTGTGGTGTCCGAAGAGGGCATGGCCGCGGCGGCAGGTTCCACCATCACCGCGCGTGAACTCAAGGAACTGATCGATGCGGGCAAGGAGATCGAAGTCATCGACGTGCGCGAGCCCGTCGAATGGGACATCGTGCACATCGAGGGCGCGAAGCTGATCCCGAAGGATCGCATCCTGTCCGGTGAGGCGCTGTCGGAGCTGCCGCAGAACCGTCCGATCGTGCTGCACTGCAAGACCGGTGTCCGCTCCGCCGAAGCCCTCGCGGTACTCAAGCAGGCCGGGTTCTCCGACGCGACTCACCTCCAGGGCGGCATCGTCGCCTGGGCAAACCAGGTCGACAAGTCGCTGCCGGTGTACTAGTCGTCGCTGCGCCCCGGGGCGTTCGGAACGTTCTTACGTAACCAAAGGGCGCACAGCAGGTTTCGAGCCAAGCGAGATCGAGCCTATTCCGTTCGCGGCTCGTCTCGCGTCCGATCGGCCGAGGCGCATGCGCCGTGGGCGCGAGAATCGGCCGGTCGGACGCGAGACACCAGGGGGCCGCGAACACGGCGTGCCGAAGGCACGCAGAATCGAACACAGCGTACGGTACGGCCGTGACTTCTGTGGAACCCCCCGAGCACGTGCGCGCCACGTTCGGTCTGCGCGAAGTGACCCCGGTTTCGCTGGGAGATTGGGACGGCGGTTGGCGTCTCGGTGATGTGGTGCTGAGCCCGGTCGCCGACCATGCCAGGGCGGCATGGTCGGCGAAGGTTCGCGAGACACTCGAGGTCAACGGCCTACGTTTGGCCCGCCCGGTGCGGGCCACCGACGGCCGCTACGTCGTATCCGGTTGGCGCGCGGACACTTTCCTGGAGGGGGTTCCGGAGCCACGTCACGACGAGGTGGTTTCGGTATCACTTCGACTACATCAGGCGACCACGCACCTCGAACGACCGCGATTCTTGGTCCAGCAGCCGGTGGCGCCGTGGGTGGATGTGGATGTGTTCGTCGCCGCGGACCGCGCCGCCTGGGAGGCGGTGCCGCTGCGCAGTCTGCGCGCGGGTGGGACCCCGCCGACCACCTCCCCGGACGGTGTGCGCAGCATGGAATTGATCGGCCAACTGGCGACACTACGCAAACCGGTCCAAACGCCCCCGCAATTGGTGCACGGGGATCTGTTCGGCACAGTACTTTTCGCGGGGGTGTTCACGCCGGGGCTCACCGACATCACACCGTACTGGCGCCCGGCGCCATGGGCCGCTGGTGTCATCGTTGTCGATGCGCTTGCGTGGGGCGGTGCCGATGACGGGTTGCTCGACCGTTGGTCCGATCTGCCTGAATGGCCCCAAATGCTATTGCGCGCGGTCATGTTTCGGCTTGCTGTACATGCGTTGCATCCTCGGTCGACGCCGGAAGCTTTCCCCGGATTGGCGCGCACCGCGGACATGGTTCGTCTCATGCTCTGAGAGTTGCCGTCCGTCAGCGCGATCTCGCGGTTGTTCCCGACACTCTTGCGGGCCGCCGAATACCGCCGAGGGTTACCGCGAGGCGACCGAGCGTGCGCGGGTCCGGTAGCCGCCTCACAGCCGGAACCACCGCCGCACCAGCAGCGCGAAGAAGACCGAGGTGGAGATGATCCCCACGTAGGACTCGATCATCAGCAGGCCGCGGCCGATCCGGTGCACGTGGTCGAGGTCGCCGAGCCCGATCGGGTTCAGGAAGTTGACCAGGCACATGTGGAACGCGGTCGTGATCGACACCTCGGCGCTCGCCCGCAGCCCGATGGTGGACACCACCAGGAGCCACGCGATCCACGCCAGCAGCCGGAACGGGCGATAGCCGTAGCCGCACAGCAGATCCGCGGCCCAACCCGGTATCCGGCGCCAAGCGGAAGAGCGCGCCTGCCGCCGGACCCGCGCCATGGCCAACCCGCAGCGGTCCTGGGCGTCGACATCCTCGTTCTGGCCGTGCAGGCTCGCGGCGCGGCGCAGCGCGAGTACCGCGTGCGCGGGCAACCCGTGCGCCGCGAGATCGGTGCCGATCCGTTCGTAGATTCCGGCCAAGTGCATGTTCTGGGTCGGGCTGAGCCGCAGCGGCCCGCGCAATTCGACCTCCGCGGCCAGCAGCGCGGTCAGCAGGGTCCTGCGGACGCCCTCGTCTTCGGCGGCGCTGCGGCCCACAGCCACGTAGATATGGGCGAAGACCAGGCTGTCTCCGCGCCGTCGCGTCCCCGGCGGGTCGTAGTGGGCGACCACGTTCTCCACACGGATATTGAAGGAATCCAGTAGCCCCCGTTCGGCCGCATCATCCTGACCGGCATGCGGTTCCTCGCGAAATTCCGTGACCTCCGCGGCGTACGCCTCGCCGTGCCGGTCGATACGTGTGGTCATGGACCGGACGAAGTCGGAGAGCCCCGGCTGTCCCTCGTATTCGGTCATCCCGTATCTCCCCCGGATCGCCCACGCATTCTGGACGCGTGATATCCACCATAGCAATGTGATTGGGCTACCAGCCGGGGTCGGCGACGGCCCTTGATCAAGGGCAGGTCGTTTCGGATCGGGGATGGTGTGGGTGGGGTATTCGATCCGTCGCGACAAGTTATCGCGCGGCTCGTCGGCGCTGAAATAAGTGTTGTCGTGTCCGGCGACTCGGGCGTTGACTTCTTGCCCAGACACTTCGCCTGGCAGCCCGACTGGTTGGTATTTTCAGTGCCCAACGCCCCGCCATATCACAGGACCATTCCGGGACCTCTACAATGACGCGGTTGACAAAAGAAAGTTCTAAGCTGGAAAAGGACGGCTTATACTCTGACATTAGGGAGCACATGGACATCGCTGAGGCGCCGCAGCCGGAATATCGCCGGGCCTGCTTCGCCGACCTCGAGGATCTCGCGGCCATCGAGGCCGATGTCTTCGATGAGCCGTACCTGTACCTGATGCTGCGGCAGCTGTTCGAGCTGCACGGATCCGAGTGGCTGGTCGCCGAATTAGGCGGCGCGGTTATCGGGTACGCGCTGACGCTGGAGAAGTCCGGCCGCGCCCTGCTGTTCACCTTTGCCGTGGCCAAACAGTATCAGGGGTGCGGCTACGGCCGGGGCCTACTGGATCGCGCCCTGCGGGTGTGCGGAGAACTGGGCACCAAAGTGATGTACCTGACCGTGCGACCGGACAATCATGCGGCGAGCAACCTGTTCAAGCAGGCCGGGTTCGAACTCGTCGAACACGATAATCGGTACTTCGGTGAGGGCGAGCCGCGCGATGTACTCGAATACCGCTTGTTCCCGGTGACTGAACTCGCGATCCTGAACGAGATTGCGTCGGCTCGAAACGGATCGCAAGGCGCGCAGCACAGTCCGCTACGGATGTAGATCGGCGGCGCACCCCGCACAGTCGCCGCCGGAAATGTTCACCACCCACGTCGAAGCGATTTCTCGTCGGTGTCGGTGCTCCTACCGCGGCTAGTGCGAAACTGGTTCCGACTGTGAATCGGAGTCGAAAACCTTGTGCCGCAAGGCATCCAGCGTTGCCACCGCGATATTGTCCCGCAGCCTGGCGACCAGCGTCGTCCACTGGCGAGAGAAGCCTGGCTCGGTCTGCAACTCCTTCCATAGCGCACGCAACTCGGCGGGAGTGTGTCCGCCCGGCATCCACAATCCCGTCAGGTGTTCGAGCGCCGGCGCAAGGGTGTTCATCCGCTCACGGCTGTGCGAAGGGAATCGGTCCGCCTCATCGAGGGCGTCGGCAAGTACGGTCAGCAGCCAGTCGTGCGCCGCCAGATCCTCGCAGAACCGTTGCGCCGCATCGAGATCTGACTCCGCGCGCACGATCAGCCGGATCGAGCGGACACTGTCGTCGTCGAGATGCAGCTCCGCCGTGGGCCCGGCAGTGCCGCCGATACGCGCGGTCCAGCGCAGCCGGGTGGTACGCGCCCGCACGGGTGGATCGTGGTCCAGCCCGACATCGGCGCGGATTCGCGACAGCAGGCGCTCACTGATCGAGGCCAGGTCCAAGATGTCGCCGCCGACCGGGCCGGTGAGGTACCCCTCGGCCAGAGCGATTCCGGCCGTCGCTCTTTCGGGGATACGGCTGATGACCTCCGTCACGCCCTTCTGGCTGACGTAGTGCGACCACGTCTGCCGCCGCCTCTCGGACGCCCGCACCACCCGGGTGCTGGCCGAGGATTGCAGCACACGCCCACCCGCCAGCACGATGCTGGTCGCCACGGTGCCGACGACATGCGCAACTTGCTCGCCCAGCGTCAGATCGCAGTCGACGCCGACCGCGATGGTGGGCGAAACGGCGAGCTTGCCAGGCCGCTCTCGCCAGCGCACCGCGCTGCCGGGCAGGAGCGCCAGCAACTCACCGGCCTCTGCTCGGGTGAGTGCGGCCGCCGATGGTAGCAGGCAGGTACGAACCTCGCCGAGCATCACTAAGGGGACGGCCATCTCAGGACCCGTCGAGGAGCAGGTGGGACAATCGGTCGCTGATTTTGCGTGACACCGTCACAGGTACCTGGTCGTTGGCCGCGCAGTCGATGATCTGGTTGACTACGTCGTCGTCCAGATCCAGATGATCGAGCACCAGTCGGACCGAGTGCTCTATGCCGATGTAGAGCTTGGGCAGCATCGACAGCGTCCGGTAGGCCGCGAACGGCTGGGCAGCTGGATTGACCTGCACCACGGGCGGTACCTCATGCCAGCGACGCGGCCACGGTTCGCCGCGCCAGGGTTGCGGATCCACCACGGGCTCACCGTGATAGCGCAGCATCCCCAGCCGCATCAGGTGCCAGACGGCGGCCAGGAACGAGCACGACCATCTGGTCTTCGTGACCCCCTCGACGATCCGCGTGTGCCACAGTTGCACATCGAGGAAGATGGAGTGTTCGCGGCGACCGAACTCCTCCGGCGGCTGGTAGGGCCGTCCGCGCATGGCCTGCGCAGATTCGTGCTCCGAGGATCGGCGGCCGTTGCACAACCAGCCCGATTGGGCCGTGGGTGGGCGGCGGCCGGTGTCCGGCGGCGCGGGCTCGGCGATGATGCGAGCAGCCACCATCTCCGCCACCGGAATCGGCTCGCCCGACGGTACACCGTCGGCGAACGGCGAGGTCTGCCAGCAGCCGGACTCGCGCGCCAGATAGTCGATGGTCAAACCGGTTTCGTCGGCAGCTGCCAGCAGCTTTCCGAGGATTTCGGCGGGGTCGGTGTCGGGCTGGAAGTAGTCGTCGATCAGGTAGCAGGTGCTGACTCGTGCTTCGGGGCCGAACTGTACCCGCGCCGATTCGATGAACGCCGACACCAGCGGGACGATGCGGCGGAACTCCGCCTTCACCCGGTCGATGTCGCCGGTGATGTCGTTGGGATAGAAGTGCCCGACCTCGATCGACAAGTGCGACAATGGAACCCGCGCGATCTGCGGCCGATCGGTCGCCTCGCTGTATCCTCGTGTTCCACGCATCTAGACTCTCTCCCAGGTGGCGTTGTCGACCAGGCTGCGGGCGAGTTCGATGTATGCCTGCTTGGTCTCGTTGTTGGCGATGTGGGCATTGACGTCGCTGTCGAGAATGAGCTGTTCGCGGCACTGCAGCACCGGCTCTATGGGGGTGGCTCCGAGGACCTTGGTTGTGCCGAGACGGTTGGCGGTGGCGAGGCGCCGCAGCGCGGCGTCCTGCTCCTGCAGCCACGCCGCTTGGGCGGCACGCTGGGCGCTGAGGTGCGAGTTGGTGTCGGGTACGGCCGTGCGCACATAGCGCAGCGAGCCGAGCAGTTCGTCTCGGTCGTGGCCGTACAAGGCACCGCTCTGCAGCAGCCCGTTCTGGCCGTACACCAATCCGGAGGCAGCCAGAATATGCTGGCGGGTCCAGCGGTGGAAGATCAGCCAGCGCGCGGTGTGCCGCCGCAATTGCGGCAGAGCCGTTGCCTTCAGGGTGATTTCGAGCGCGATCGACCGACCCGCGCTGAGATCGACAACCACCACTGGGAATTCCTGCTCCAGCGTCACCAGTAACTCTACGCAGCGCTGCACCATTTCGTCGTCACAGGTGAGGAATTCGGCGCCCCCCTCGTCGCCGGGAAACAGGACCAGTCGGCCGCGGGGACCGACGCGCTTGAGTTCCGTCCGGTCTGTGGCCGTGCCGACGTCGACACGGTCGACGGTGCCCTGCTCGCCGAGCAGATAGGAATGCGTGCCGCCGACCGACGTACCGCGCTCCATAGCGCTGATTTCGAACAGTGCGCCAGCGGTAGGCGAGCCGAAGTCGAAATCGACGTAGGCGACATTGTCCCCGGAAAGACACAGTCGGTACGCGATGTTGCAGCTGGTCACCGAGCGTCCGGTGCCGCCCTTGTCGGAGGTGGAGAACACCAGCACAATGCCGCCTTACCGCGTCGCGTCATGGCGCGCGTACGCCAGTTCGTCGAGCTGGGTCAGCGCCTGGGTAGCCAGGCCGTAGGCGGTTCCGGGGCGCTCGTTCAGCACACGGCGGGCGCGGTCGAGTGATTGCCGAATCCGGTTGACCGCCACTTGCCTCGGGGACACATCATCGCCTTCGACCTCGAGCTCCTCCTGGTTGAGCAGGTGTTCGGCCTCGCTGAGCAGATCCACCGCGCGGGCGACCATGGACTTCGGTGCCAGCGGGGGTCTGCTGAAGGTGTCATGCGCGACTACCAGGCATTCCATCACCCGCTCGGTGACGAACCAGGACGGGCCTTCGGGGATGGGTTTCGCGGCGTCGAGCAGCCAGCCGGGGTCGTCCCACAGTCCCTGGGCGGAACTGTCTCGCAGCGTGCGGCTGTCGATGTGGTCCATGGCCGATTCGGCCAGCGCCATCAGCTGGTCGCGGGTGTCGACGTCGGTGCGCAGGCGCGCGGCCTGCAGACAGCGCTTGAGCATCATTGTCACGAAATCCGGTACGTACCACTCCAATTGGGAACCTCCGCCGACGTTCTCGCTACCGGCCAAGCGCATCCGGACGCCTGGATAGTGCAGGGTTGCGGCCGGGTCGCCGGAGGTGAGCCGACTGGTGATCCGGCCGCGGCGGGCCAGCTGATCGAACACCGCCACCGTGCGTGCCAGATCCTCGGTGCTGTCGCGGTAGACCAGGTCCTGAATGAGCATGGCGGTGACCGCGAGGCTGAAGTAGTCCGATTCCTCGCCGTCGGAGGTGCGCCAGGGGATGTCCTCCAATGGCCAACGGCCGCTGTCGAAGCGGGCCACGGTCGACCAGTAATTGCGGGCGAGTTCGAAGCGCAGTGCCAACGCGTCGGCGAGCTTGCGCTGCTCGTCGGTGAGCAGGTCCAGTTCCCGGATGCGCTGGGATGACAGGTCGATGATGCCGTCCAGGGCCACTGCGGTGAAGTACAGGTAGGGGCGGGGTTCCGCGACGCCGGTCGCGGCGCCCACGTGGCCGGGTACGAAGTCGATCGGCTCGGCGGTGTGGACGATGCCCCAGCCCCATCCGCATTCGAACAGCCGCTTGTCGTCGGCAATGTCGATCCGCTTGTCGTCGGCGATGTCGCTCTCGATGGACTGACCGAGCCTGACCTCGTTGGCGGCCTTAACCCGCAGCTGCTCCAGCCGAACCGACAGCAGCGCGAGGACCTCGTCGGCCGGTGCGTGGCTCTGATTGATCATGTTCAGGATTTCCTGTCCCGCAGTCTTTTTCGACTCCGGGGTGTGAATCACGAAGCTGCGCACCAAGCCCGCCATTGCGCCGGTGAGTCGCGTGCTGACCTTGTCGATCACGAGAGGGATCCGCTCGCGTAGCTGCCTGGCCTCCATCCGCACCTCACTGCGGACGAATCGGTCGAAGCCGCGCAGGAAGCGCATCGATGCGATGCACAGGCTCAGCGACATCGAATAGGAGTCGACGACTTCCAGCGCCAATTGCGCTTCGCTGGGCGGGTTTTCGTCGACGGAATGCAGGTAGCTGCCTGCGGCGAAGATCGGTTGGCCGTCGGCGCCCGCGTAGCGATCGAGGTAGTCGTCGAGCAGATCCACCAGGACCCGACCGATACGGGTCTCCTCCCCGAACAAGGCGAGGGCTGTCTTCGCGTCGGCGGCCATCTCGTCGGGCTGGTGGAGCGCGAAAGCATCGATCTCCGTCGCCGGATACAGCAGACACAGCAGCTGTTCGGCGTCGCTGATCGAGTTGGCGCCGTCGCGCCCGCCCCAGATCCACTTCTCGTCCCGATAGGAGTAGGCGAGCACGGCTCGCCACAGGTCGAGCAGCTGCTGCCGCGGCCGAATTCTCATACTGTCCCTGCCCTCGCCCCCGCGTTCGGCCATCGGCACCGAACGTCGTTGTACACAAAGTGTGCCTCGGCAAGGTTCGCCAGTCCACGGAATGAGCGAGGTCGAAAGATTGCGGCGAAATAGCTTGTGCAGCAAGCGCTTCCGATTAGGCGGCAACGGCTCGTTCGATCTCGGAGAGCCCGACCCCATCCGATGTCCACTGTTCACCTCTGCTGGTGTGAGACTGGCTTTCAGCGTAAATGGTTGTGCGGTAATGAGGTTCGGATCGGCTCGGCTCCGCCGTGCGGGTGCCGGGTTCGCGACAGCCGAATGCCGCGCTGCGGACCTCGTCCAGCGCGGCATTCGGTCTATCGGGTGGCGTGGTTGCCGGCCCGGAGGGGGTCGGGGGCAACCGTGCCGGGCCTGTCGTTCGGGGGTTCGGACCGAATGGCAGGCGGCGCGGGCGGTTACACGTTGGCGTGGGCCAGCGAGGAGACGCGGGCCACGGCGAACGAGGACCGCAGATAGCAGAACCAGGTGACGGCGGCCATCACCAGGAACGCGGCGGCGTAGCTCCAGAAGGCGGGCGCCATGCTGCCGAAGTTGATGTTGGACAGGCGAAGTGCCTGCTGCAGCAGGTATCCGCCCGCCGCGCCGATCGCGCCGATGACGCCGATCGCCGCACTGGCCTGGCGCCGTGCCGATGCCACCGACTCGGTGAGGTCGAGTCCGTGTTCGGAGGCGTACTTCTTGGCCTCGGCGCTGAAGATGGACGGGATCATCCGGTAGGTGGAGCCGTTGCCGATGCCGGTGAGCACGAACAGCAGCAGGAACGAAATCAGGTACAGCGGGAAGCTTTTCACCTGCAATGAGGCCATGATGAGCGCGGACGCGACCGCCATGGCGCCGAACACGTACATGGTGATCTTGGCGCCGCCGACCTTGTCCGACACCCAGCCGCCGAACGGACGGCTGAACGAGCCGACCAGTGCGCCGAGGAAGGCGAGGTTACCGAGCGTGGTGATCCAGCCGATGTTGGCGAGGTCGGGGAAGTTGGCCTTGATCAGCGTCGGGAACGCGAAGGAGAAGCCGATGAACGAGCCGAAGGTGCCGACGTAGAGAAACGACATGACCCAGGTGTGCCGGTTGGTCAGCGCCAGTTTGTAGGACTTCCCATCGGATTTCGCGGTGCTGATGCTGTCCATGTAGCGCAACGCGCCGAAGGACGCGGCCAGGATGAACGGTATCCACACCAGCACCGACAGGGTGATGCCGAATCGGTAGCCCGCGGCGTCCTTGGCCATGATGTGCGTGCCGAGCGTGATCAACAGCGGCAGCACCAACTGGGTCTGGGCGACGCCGAGATTGCCACCCGCTGCGTTGATGCCGAGTGCCGAACCCTTCTTCCCCTCGGGGAAGAAGAAGTTGATGTTGGCCATCGAGGACGAGAAGTTACCGCCGCCGAAGCCCGCCAGCGCGGCCAGAATCATGAACACCCACATCGGCGTGCTCGGGTAGTTGACGAAGTAGGCCAGACCGATCGTCGGGATGAGCAGCATCGACGCGCTGAACGCGGTGAAGGCTCGCCCGCCGAACTTCGGGATGGCGAAGGTATACGGAATCCGCAGTGCCGCACCGACAAGCGTCGGGGTGGAGGTCAGCAGCAGGGCATTGCTCACCGCCGCCGGGTTGCCCTTGCCGAGTCCGGCGAGGAAGTCGAAGCCCGCCAGGCCCATGCTGGTCACCACGGTGCCCCAGAGGACCCAGATGCTGAAGCCGAGATTCTCGGCGAACACCGAGAAGATCAGGTTCTTGCGCGCGGTGAGTTTGCCGCCCGATTCCCAGAATTGTTCGTTGTCCGGCTCCCAGTGGTCCAGCCAACGTCCTCGCTTCTGGTGTTCGAAAGTCGGTGTGTCCGACTGCTGGCCGGTGGCAGCTACTGCGGCAGTCATCGGCTTCCTCTCGACGTCGCTCGCTATGGTCGAGATAAAAGTAGAAGGCTGTTGTTGCGGGCGAGTGGCTTTCGATGACTTTCCAGGCAAATCCGACTCAAACGGTGAGAAAACGGCCGGTGACAAGTTGGTTACCGGCCGTTCAGATTCATCTCGCGTCGGGGTATTCGGCGATGAGCGAGCCTAGAAAGCAGCGCGCCGCCTGGGCCGCCCGATCTGGGTCGCCGTCGATGACCGCCTGCACCATCTCGTGGTGTTCTGCATCGTAGGCGTCGTCGGATTTCTTGGTCCGCGCGCGGATCACCTGTTCGATGGTAGGCAACAGCGAGTCGTAGAACTCGAGGTACACCGCGTTGTGGCTGGCGACCACGATAGCGCGGTGCAGTTCGACGTCGGCCTCGATGGCCGCGACATTCTGCTCGTTCCACCGTTGCTGGTTGCGTTCGTCGAGCAAGCGCGTCAGGGCAGCGATGTCGGAATCGTCGCGGCGGCGCGCGGCCAGCGCGGCGGCGGTGGCGTCGAGGGCCTGCCGCAGCTCGAGGACATCGCGTTCCTCCGCGTCGGCGAAGTACTTCGCGAGGGTGCCGCCGACCTCCGAGGCCGCGATCACATAGGTGCCGGAGCCTTGGCGGCGCTCCAACATGCCTGCGTGGACCAGCGCCTGGACGGCCTCGCGCACCGTGTTTCTCCCGGTCCCGGTGAGCGCGGTGAGCTCCGGTTCGGTAGGAATGCGGGAGCCGATAGGCCAACGGCTGGAACGGATTTCGGCACGCAGCTGCTCGGTGACCTGGGCTATGAGGCTGGTGCGCCGGACTGGTTGCACCGGAACAGGGTACCGCCGATCCAAATTATTGGCCCATATCATGGGGTCATCCTATGATTCCTCGGTGACTGCGACCTATGAGGAGACGACGACTCGCCCGGAACCTGTCCGGGTCGAGCAGCGTAAACGTGCACTGACGGAGGGGCGGCTGCTCGTCCTCGCCGCGATTGTCATGTCCGCGCTCACGCTCCGGGTCGCGGTCACCGCGTTCAGCCCGCTCGCCGAACGGATCGGCGCCGATATCGGCTACTCGACCGCCGTCATCGGCGTCTTCGGCATGATCCCCACCGCAATGTTCGCGGTGTCGGGTCTGCTGACCCCACTCTTCGCGCGCAGGCTGGGATTGGAGCGCACCGCCATGGTCGCCATGGTGATGGCCGGGCTCGGCATGTTGATCCGGGCCACGGTCTCGAGCATCGGAGCACTGTTCGTCTTCTCCGCGCTGGCCCTCGGTGGCATGGGCATCGGCAACGTGGTGATCCCGCCGCTGGTCAAGCGGTACTTTCCGGACCGGCTCGCGGTGGTCAGCTCGCTGTACATCACCATGGTGCAGCTCGGCACGGTGGCGCCCGCGCTCATCGCGGTCCCGGTCGCCGAGGCGCACGGCTGGCGGATCTCGCTCGGCCTGTGGGCGGTGCTGGGGTTCGCCGCTGCGCTGCCGTGGATCGGCGTGCTGCGGGACCGGCGCGGTCGCGATCTGGTGGATACCACCGGATTGCAGCCCGCCGGAGCGGAGCCGAAGGGCAAGGCATGGCGTTCCCCGCTGGCGTGGGGCATGGCGGGCATGTTCGGCATGACGTCGCTGACCACCTACGCGATGTTCGCCTGGCTGCCGAAGATCCTCGGTGAGGCGGGCGCCAGTGCGGCGTTCGGTGGCACCATGGTCGGTCTGTTCGCGCTCGTCGGGTTGGTGTCGGCGTTCACCGCGCCGACCATCGTGGCGCGCTTCGGTAACCCGTTTCCCTTCGTGGTCGCCTGTGCCGCATTCTTTTTCATCGCGTTCGCCGGACTACTGGTCGCACCGATGGGCGCACCGGTTCTGTGGGTCGTGCTACTGGGCCTGGGCCCGAGCACGTTCCCGATGGCGCTCACCCTGATCAACATACGCACCCGGACCTCGCAGGGCTCGGCCTCGCTGTCGGGCTTCACACAGGGCGTCGGCTATGCCGTGGCATGTGTCGGACCGCTGCTGTTCGGCATGCTGCACACCGCGACCGACGGCTGGCCGGCCCCGTTCGCGATGCTGAGCGTCACGGTGCTTGTGCTGCTTGCCAGCGCCTGGCAGGCGTGCAAGCCGCGCATGTTCGAGGACACCTGGAACTAGTCCGGGTCGGGGCCAAATCTCGCTTCGAGTTGCGGGTCGGTGCGGGTGTGGGCACGCTGTGTGCGGCACACCTCACCGGCCCATATTTTCTAGGTCGGCCGTTCGTCATGTGCGGAAATCGTTGCGTCACATGCCCGAAACATGTCCAGGGTTCTCACCTGTGCTGCCGGGGAATCGTGAGCAACCGTTGATTTGACGGTCATTCCACGCAGCATTTCGGCAATACCCGTTCCATACCGTTGGGCCAACCGGATTTTGGGAGGCCCTGTTGAGCACGCTGACGCGTAACCGCAACATCAAGCATTGGGATGCCGAGGATGTCGCGGCCTGGGAGGCCGGCGGCAAGAATATTGCCAAACGGAACCTGGTCTGGTCGGTCTTCGCCGAACATGTCGGGTTCTCGGTGTGGTCGATCTGGTCGGTGATGGTGCTGTTCATGCCGACCGACAAATTCGGCATCGATCCGGCGGGCAAGTTCTTCCTGGTCGCGATGCCGACGCTGGTCGGCGCGATCCTGCGGATCCCGTACACGGTGGCCACCGCCAGATTCGGCGGACGCAACTGGACCATCTTCAGCGCGATCCTGCTGCTCTTCCCGACGCTGCTGACGTTGTATTTCATCAATCAGCCCGGCACTCCGTACACGACGTTCCTGATCGTGGCGGCATTCGCTGGTTTCGGTGGCGGAAATTTCGCCTCCTCGATGACCAATATCAACGCCTTCTATCCGCAGCGGCTCAAAGGCTGGGCGCTCGGACTCAATGCGGGCGGCGGCAATCTCGGGGTGCCGGTCATCCAGTTGGTCGGCTTGCTGGTGATCGCCGCGTTCGGCAATTCCTACGCCTCGCTGATCTGCGCGATCTACCTCGTGCTCATCGTCGCGGCCGGTGTCGGCGCCGCGCTGTACATGGACAACCTGAAGAATCAGAGGGCCGACCTGTCCGCCATGATTACGGCCCTGAAGATGCCGCAGTCGTGGGCGATCGCATTCCTCTACATCGGCACCTTCGGCTCGTTCATCGGCTACAGCTTCGCCTTCGGCCAGGTGCTGCAGATCGGTTTCAAGGCCGGTGGTGACACCATCGCACAGGCAACACTGCACGCCGCGCAGATCGCGTTCGTCGGTCCGCTGCTCGGCTCGCTGGCCCGTCCTTACGGCGGTAAGTGGGCCGACCGGATCGGTGGCGGCAGGGTCACCATGTACGTCTTCGGCGCCATGATGGCCGCGGCCGTGCTCGTCGCCGTCGCGAGCGCCATGGGCGATCGTCATGCGGGTGTGCCCACCGGTGCGGTCATGATCGCGCTGGTAGCCGGGTTCATCGCACTGTTCGTGCTGTCCGGTGTCGGCAACGGGTCGGTCACCAAGATGATTCCTTCGGTCTTCGACGCCAAGTCCAGGAGCCTGGACCTCAGCCCGGCCTCGCGAGCCGCCTGGTCGCAGAACACCTCCGGCGCGTTGATCGGCTTCGTCGGCGCTGTCGGCGCCCTCGGCGGCGTTGGCATCAACCTGGTGCTGCGTTCCTCGTATGCCTCGACCAAGTCCGCGACTACCGCGTTCTGGGTCTTCATGGCTTTCTACGTGCTCTGCGCCCTGGTGACCTGGGTGGCTTTCCTGCGCCGCCCGAGGTCGCGGTCGGCCGCCGCCGATCCCGATGTCGTGGCCGAAGCGGTGGCCCTCATCCACGAGGCCGAGCACCCCGCACCGTCGACCACCCCTTCGCCGGCCCGTGCCTGACACTCCAACCCTCCAGGGAGGACACATCATGAACTCCACCGTCGAACCCACCCAGCGCAAGACCGCGGTGGTCGTCGGCCACGGCATGGTCGGGCACCGGTTCGTCGAGGCGTTGCGATCTCGGGACGAGGACGGTCAGTGGCAGATCGTCGTCCTCAGCGAGGAACGGCTGCCCGCCTACGACCGCGTCGCGCTGTCCTCCTACGTCGGTAACTGGGATGCGAGCGCGCTCGCGCTGCCCGGCAACAAATACGCCGGTGACGCGTTGGTCGAGCTGCGGCTCGGTCATCGTGCGGAGACCATCGACCGGGACGCGCGCAAGGTCACCACCTCCGCGGGCGACACCATCGCCTACGACGCGCTGGTGCTTGCCACCGGTTCGTATCCGTTCGTGCCGCCGGTCCCCGGCCACGATCTGCCGGAATGCTTCGTCTACCGCACCATCGATGACCTGGACGGCATCCGGGCCGCGGCCGACGCGGCCGGGCCGGGCGCGGTCGGCGTGGTGGTCGGCGGTGGCCTGCTCGGGCTGGAGGCGGCCAACGCGCTGCGGCTGCTCGGGTTGACCCCGCACGTGGTGGAGCACAACCAGCGGCTGATGCCCGCGCAGATCGACGAGGGCGGCGGCGCCATCCTGGCGAAGCTGGTCACCGAGATCGGCCTGCAGGTGCACACCGGTGCCGGGACATCATCGATCGAGGCGCACGCGCCTGGGCGCGTGAAGGTTACGTTGTCCGACGAGTCGGAGATCGACGCCGCGCTGGTGGTTTTCTCCGCCGGTGTCCGCCCGCGCGACCAGATCGCCCGCGACAGTGGCATCGAGGTCGGCCCGCGCGGCGGCATCATCACCGACCTCGGGCTACGGACCTCGGACCCGAACATCTTCGCCATCGGCGAATGCGCGGCCGTCGAGGGCACCTGCTACGGCCTGGTCGCCCCCGGCTACACCACCGCCGAGATCGTCGCGGACCGATTGCTCGGTGGCGCAGGCGAATTCCCCGGCGCGGACATGTCGACCAAGCTCAAGCTGCTCGGTGTCGATGTGGCCAGCTTCGGCGACGCGCATGCGACCACCGAGGGTGCGCTGTCGGTGGTACTGCACGACGCCGCGAAGGGCACCTATGCGAAACTCGTTGTCTCCGACGACGCGCGGATCCTGCTCGGCGGCATCCTGGTCGGCGACGCCACCGCCTATTCGGCGCTGCGCCCGCTGGTCGGGCGGCCGCTGCCCGCCGAGCCCGCCGCGCTGATCTCTCCGGCGGGCGCCGAATTGGGCGCCGACGCACTGCCCGACGACGCCCAGATCTGTTCCTGCAACAACGTTTCCAAGGGCGCGATCTGCGGCGCCATCGCGGACGGCGCCTGCGATGTGCCCGGCATCAAGAAGTGTACGTCCGCCGGAACCTCTTGCGGCGGTTGCGTTCCCACGCTCAAGAAGCTGCTTGAGCAGTCCGGCGTGGAGATGTCCAAGGCGCTGTGCGAACACTTCGGCCAGTCGCGTGCGGAGCTGTTCCAGATCGTCCAGGTCACCGGCATCCGCACCTTCTCCGGCCTGATTGCCAAGTATGGCAAGGGAACCGGCTGCGATATCTGCAAGCCGACGGTGGCCTCCATCCTGGCCTCCACCTCGAGCGAGCACATTCTCGACGGCGAGCAGGCGGCGCTACAGGACACCAACGACCACTTCCTGGCCAACCTGCAGAAGAACGGCACCTACTCGGTGGTGCCGCGGATGCCCGGCGGCGAGGTCACCGCGGAGCAGTTGATCACCATCGGCGAGCTGGCCAAGGAATTCGGCCTCTACATCAAGGTCACCGGCGGCCAGCGCATCGACCTGTTCGGCGCCCGCGTCGAACAGCTGCCGCTGATCTGGAAGCGTCTCGGAGACGTGGGCATGGAATCCGGCCACGCTTACGGCAAGTCCCTGCGCACCGTCAAGAGCTGCGTCGGCTCCACCTGGTGCCGCTACGGCCAGCAGGATTCGGTCGGCATGGCCGTGCTGCTGGAAAAGCGTTACCGCGGACTGCGTTCGCCGCACAAGCTGAAGCTGGCGGTCTCCGGCTGTGCCCGCGAATGCGCCGAGGCGCGCGGCAAGGACGTCGGCGTCATCGCGACCGAACACGGCTGGAACCTGTATGTCGGTGGCAACGGCGGACTTTCGCCGAAGCACGCGGTGCTGCTCGCCGGTGAACTCGACGACGAGACGCTGATCAAGTACATCGACAGGTATCTGATGTTCTATGTCCGCACCGCCGACCGTTTGCAGCGCACCGCGCCGTGGCAGGAGGCGCTCGAAGGCGGCATCGATTACCTCGAGCAGGTGGTGTGCGAGGACAGCCTCGGCATCGCCGACGATCTGGAGGCGGCCATGGCCCAGCATGTCGCGGGCTACCGAGACGAGTGGGCCGCGGTGCTCGACGACGAGGAGAAGCTGTCGCGCTTCGTGTCCTTCGTCAATGCCCCCGAGGAGGCCGATCCGACGATTTCGTTCGACGACAGCGGAGAACGCAAGGTGCCGGTGCTGCTAGGGATGCCGGACGTTCCGGTCGCCACACGCGGGCAATGACCGCTTAACCCCCTAGAAACAGGACGTCTGTACCAATGGGTAAGGCGTTTGGAGGAGGACACCGATGACCGTGATCGATACCACCGGTATCTCCGCAGCTACCACCATCGAGTGGACGCAGGCGTGCCGGCTCGACTACCTGATCCCCGGCCGCGGCGTTGCGGTGTTGCTCAGAGGTGGCCGACAGGCCGCCCTCTTTCTGCTGGCCGACGGCCTGCTCTATGCCGTCGGCAATATTGATCCAATCGGCCGGGCGGCAGTAATGTCGCGGGGGATCGTCGGTGATCGCGGCGGCATCCCCGTCGTCGCCTCGCCGCTGTTGAAGCAGGCATTTTCGCTGATCGACGGGCGTTGCCTGGACGATGACTCGGCGGCGCTGCCGGTATACGCGGTGCGTGTCGACGACGGCATCGTTTCGGTTTCCAACGAGCCGCTCGCCGGGCTCGACTCTTCGGATGGTGGATCGGCATGACAACTATCGATGCGGGCGCCTGCCTGGCCGGATTCACGGTCGGCATCACCGCGGCCAGGCGGGCCGAGGAGTTCGCCACGCTGCTCACCCGACGAGGCGCCGGTATCGTGTCCGCCCCGGCCATCCGGATCATTCCGCTCCCCGACGACACCGAGTTGGAGCGGGTAACCAGGCTGCTGGTCGCCGATCCGCCGCGGATCGCGGTGGCCACCACCGGAATCGGTTTCCGCGGCTGGATGGAGGCGGCCGAGGGGTGGGGGATCGCCGAAGACCTGCGCAGCACGTTGGCCTCGACCAGGATGCTGGCACGCGGACCGAAGGCCAAGGGCGCCATCCGCGCCGCGGAACTGCGCGAGGAATGGTCGCCCGCCTCGGAATCCTCGGCCGAGGTGCTCGACCATTTGCTCGCCGAGGGCGTGGAGGGCGTGCGGATCGCGGTCCAATTGCACGGCGCCACTACCGAATGGGAGCCGGTACCCGACTTCTGTGAGGTATTGCGTTGTGCCGGAGCGGATGTCGTGCCGGTGCCGGTGTATCGCTGGATCCCGCCGGAGGATCAGGGTCCGATGGATCACCTGATCGAGGGCATCGTGACAGCGAGCCTGGACTGCGTGACCTTCACCAGTGCGCCCGCGGTAGCGTCACTGTTGATGCGCGCCAAGGAAACCGGGCTGCTCGAGGGCGTACTGCACGCATTGCGCGGCCGGGTGCTGCCCGCATGCGTCGGGCCGATTACGGCGGCGCCGCTGGAGGAACTCGGCGTAGCCACCTCGATGCCGGGGCGGGCCCGGCTCGGTGCGCTGGCCAGGCACGTCGCCGAAGAACTGCCGCGGCGCGCCAACCGGATCTACGCCGCAGGACACACGATCAGTGTGCGTGGGGCGTGTGTGGTGGTCGATGGGGACGTGCGTCAGCTGGCGCCTGCGCCGATGGCGTTGATGCGATCGCTGGCTCGCCAGCCCGGACGGGTGGTGTCCAGGGAGGATCTGCTCGCGGCGCTGCCCGGTGGCGGAGAGGACACCCACGCCGTGGAGACCGCGATCGCCCGGCTGCGCGCCGGGCTCGGCACACCGAAGGCAATTCAGACAGTGGTCAAACGCGGCTACCGGCTGGCGCTGGACGCCGCCGAATGCACCGATAACTACCCACGGCCCGTCGACGGGGTATCCGGTATCGGCCCACCGGCGCGATACGCACAGATCACGGGGAGCTGGTGACGGCTCCGGCCCTGGTACTGGTGGCGCACGGCACCAGAAGAACCAGGGGCGTGCAGATGATCGCCGCGCTGGCCGAGGCGGTGTCACGGGAGCTCGGCGCCGCGATTTCGGGGCGCGGCGCCGGCGCTCCCGTGGCGGATGCCTCGGTCGGCGCGGATAGTTCCGTGGGGGATGCGTTCGAGCAGCCCTGGGTGCGTACCGCGTTCGTGGATGTGCTGGGTCCGTCGCCGTCCGAGGTGCTGCGCGATCTGATCGACGTGGCGGGGGAATCCGTTCCCGCCGTGGTGGTTCCGGCGTTCCTCGCCTCCGGGTATCACGTGTACCAGGACGTGCCACGCGAGGTGGCCGAGAGTGGGCACCCCGCCGTCGGGGTCACCCCGGCCATGGGACCCGACCCGGCGCTGGCCCGCATCATGGCCATGCGCCTGCGCGCGGCAGGCTGGCGACCTGGTGACGCGGTGGTCTTCGCCGCCGCCGGATCCTCGGATGCCCGTGCGCGCCAGGATGTCCGGTGTGCCGCCGCCATGCTGGCGGAACGTCTCGGCGCACCGGTGCGTATCGGCTACGTCGCGACCGGAGCGCCGCGCGTGCCGGAAGTCGTTGCCTCGCTGCGTGACTCGGGCGCTGAGCGTGTCTTCATCGCCTCGTATCTGCTGGCCCACGGCCTGTTCCAACAGCGCCTGCACGAAGCGGGCGCCGACGGCGTCGCAGAACCCATCGGCGTCCACCCCGCCGTCGTGCGGCTCATCGCAGAGCGCTACCGCACTGCCGCCCGTGAATTGGTACGCGCCCGCGCGGTCTGATCACCGGGTATCGGTGCGTGAACTCGCATCACCGGAATAGGTGAGGTGGCCGAGGTCGGTCAGGCGGATTGCCTGGCCGCCCATGCCCGCAACGTATCGGCCACGACGACGACTTCTTCGAGTTCGGCGGCAACTCGCTGCTCGGCGTCGCCGTGTCGGCGGAGCTGACGGCCGCGACGGCAGTGCCGGTGACTGTCCGCTGGATCTACACCACGCCCACCGTCGTGGCACTCGCCGAGCGGATCGAGGGCTATGACGGCGCCGACCCGGGCGCCGACGACGACGCGCTCGGTGTTCTGCTCACGTTGCGCCGCAACGGAACTCGCCCGCCACTGTTCTGTGTGCACTCAGCGGTCTCGCTGGCTTGACGCTACGCCGGGGCTGGCCCGCTATGTCACCGATCGGCCCGCCTACGGACTGCAGGCGCCCTCGCTCGCCGGTCCGGCACGGGCGTTCACCCATGTCGCACCGGATCTGCCGCGCAAGCTGCGCTGGTCGATCGCCGAGCGGATGGAGCGCGCGGATGTTGCCGTCGACGCGATCTCCGACTTGCGGGTTCACTCGCCCGGCGAACACGCCCGCTGAATGTGCTACGTACCGGAGTCTCGATGCGCGAAAATCCATGACATGTATCGGCACATGGCTTCGACTTGCTGCGCTCGGGTCCGCCGAGCGCGAAGGATGATGTGCCGATGATTCACTCGCTGCGCTCATTCTTGCGATGCCTGGTTCCCCTGCTCGCTCTCGTCGCCGCGATTATCCCCGCTACGGTCGCGGCGGCCGATCCCGGCGACTCCAGCATCCTCGACGTACGCCCATTGGGTGGAGCGCAGTTCGAGGTGGTGGTCCATTCGGCCGCGATGAATCGGCCTATCACGCTGTGGATGTCGCATCCAGGTCCGGGTGCGCCCGCGCTGTATTTGCTCAATGCCGTGGACGGTGGTGAAGACGGCGGACCGTGGACGCGCCGCACCGACATCGCGGACTTCTTCGCCGACAAGCACGTCAATGTGATCCTGCCGATGAGTGGGCGCGCCAGCTACTACACCGACTGGCTGCGCGACGATCCCGCGCTCGGCCGCAGCCAGTGGACCACCTTCCTGACCAGGGAACTGCCCCCGCTGCTCGAATCGCGCTTCGGCATGACCGGGCGCAATGCCATTGCGGGACTGTCCATGTCCGCGACCTCCGCGCTGAACCTGGCGATCGGCGCTCCCGGCTTCTACCAAGCGGTCGGCGCATACAGCGGCTGCCCGCGCACCAGCGACGCGCTGGCCAACGCCTACGTCCACGCCCAGCTCGCGGTGTTCGGCGCGAACGCCGACAACATGTGGGGTGCGGCCGACAACCCCGCCTGGGCCGAGCACGACCCGATGTTGCAGGCCGAGCGCTTGCGCGGCGTGGCTCTCTACATTTCCTCGGGCGATGGCGCACCAGGCGCGCACGAGACGCTCGGCGACCGCGGCATCGACGGCAACCCGGCTCGGCTGCTTGACCGAATGCTGGTCGGCGGCACCATGGAGACCGTCATCAACGGGTGCACCCGGCCCTTCACCGATCGCCTCGCCGCACTCGGCATCCCGGCCACCGTCAACTTCCGACCCGGGGGCCACGTCTGGTCCTACTGGCAGGACGACCTCCACCTGTCCTGGCCGGTCTTCGCCGCCGCCATCGGCGCATAACCGCCGCCCACCGGCGCCGTCGGGACCGGGGGCGCCACTCGTCGGGGCCGGCCGCGTGCCGCCGAACTTGTCGGTGCCAGGGTCGACAATGTGACGTATGGCATACGACGTGGAACTGGCCGACCGGATCCGAGAGCTGATCGAACCCGGACCCGATCTGACCGAGAAGAAGCTGTTCGGCGGTCTGGCATTCCTGATCGGCGGCAATATGGCGGTAGCGGCCAGCGGGAAGGGCGGGCTACTGGTGCGGGTCGATCCCGCCGCCGCCGACGAGCTGCTCGCGCGGGAATTCGTCGAATCGATGGTGATGGGCGGGCGCGAGGTGCACGGCTGGCTACGGGTCACCGCGGAGGCCCTGGACCATGACGACGCGCTGCTCGAGTGGGTAGACCGCAGCGTCGACTACGTCCGCTCCCTCCCCGCGAAGAAGTAGCTCCACCGCCGCGCCACGCGCATCGCGGGCTGTGACGCGCCGGTGACGCGTGCGGAAAGTCGGTGCGCCAGCCCGGACTCAGTGCCCGGCGCGGGCGAGGCGCCGGAAGGTGACGCGGTCGAACTCACGACCATATTCGTCGACGGCGACCACGTCCATTTCGCTGGAAAAGATGCCGGGTCGGACATCGACGCGCAGGAACGAGTAGTTGCGGAAGCGGACCCGCGACCACGGAGCCGGTTCGTCCTTTTTGTCGCCGCTCGGCGTCCACACGTAGCTGTTGGGCACGGTGGTGTCCGGCAATTCGTTGCCGCGGAAGGATTCCCGGGAACCGGGCTGGAAGTCGTAGCGGGGGCGGCCGCCACCGCCGACGGTGTAGTAGACGGTGCCGTCGGTCTCCGGGTAGACGATCGAGTTGTCGCCGGCAACCTTCGTGGCGCCGCCCGAACGGATCGGGTCGGTGCGCTCGTAGACGTGGTTGTGGCCCTGCAGCACCAGATCGACCTGATACCTGTCGAACAGTCCGGCCCACGCGTCGCGAACGCCGCCGTCGCTGGCGTGCGTCTCGGTGGTCGAGTAGGCGCAGTGGTGGAAGAAGCAGACGATGAAGTCGATGTCCGGGTTCGCGCGGTAGGCGGCGAGCGTGCGCTCGACCCAACTCGTTTGTGCCCCACCGGAATAGCCGGTGTTGGCGCGGATCTCGTAGGAGACGTCGTTGGCGTCGAGAGAAAGCACCGCGACGTTGCCGTAGGTGAACGAGTAGGCCGAGGGGCACCCGGCGGGCCCGTTGCCCGGGAAATCCAGGCGCGCGAGATGCCCGCCGTAGCCGAGGGTTCTGTAGGTCGCCTCCATGTCGTGGTTGCCGGTGGCGAACATCCACGGCGTCTGCGCGGCGCTGGTCTCGATGGCGCCGAAGTAGACATCCCACACGTACGGGTTGAACTTGTCGAAGCCGCTCGGCAGCTGCCCGCCATGCGTGACGAACTGGTTCGGCTTGCCCGCGCCGGACGGGTCCGCGTAGGCGATATCCCCGGCGAGAATGTGGAAATCCGGCTTGGCAGCGGCGATTTGGCGAATCACATTGGATGCGTGCGGCACCGTCGGATCGTTGTCCAGCTTGTAATACTTGTCGTCGTAGTCGCCGGGCGTGACACCCTGGGGCCGGCCCGGGGTTTCGTCGGTGCCCTGGTCACCCATCATGGTGAACCGGAACGGCACGATCGCGGCGCGCGCGGTCGGCATCGCCGGGGCGGCGGTCCTGATGTCGCCGACGAAGCCGTCGGAGGTTCGCCACCGGTAGAAATGCGGCACCCGGCCCGGTAGCCCGTCCACCGGTGCGTGCACGTAAAACTGTTCGGCCGCAAGCACTCCGCCGTCGCCGGTGGGTACCTGCGTCAGCAGATTGCGCACCTCCGCGTCGATGGTCGCGCCGAGCGCGGGCGTCGGTCCGTGATCGAGGAAGACCTTCGTGCCCACGGGCGTACGCGAGAGCTGTGCGGCGAACCGCAGCTGGCTGGCGGCATCCGGCCCGTATCCCACATGCCGTCCGCCGACCGCGAGCTGCGCCCCTTCGGCGTACGCGCGCCGACCGAACGGCGAGCCGCCCACCGCCGCGACCGCCGCGACGGCGGCCGCACCTCGCAGGACATTGCGCCGGGAGACCGAGTTGCGGCGCAGGAACGCCTGATGCCACTCGTGCTGCTCGGTCATCGTCATGTGGGCGGCGAGCCCTTCGGGTATCCCCGTATCCGGAACATCGCCGGCGGGGTTCAACGAATTGGACGGCATGGCTCCCGATGCTGTATGGACTCGGCGCATCGAGCAACTCGACACCGCGATTCGGGCGCGAATACTGAATGAATTCTGCGGATCACCCGATAGCTCGGGCACGAGCCCTCCCCCGACGTCGTCGTGCTGGTTACGCTGCCGCGATGACGCCATTCATGCGCGGGGCCTGACCCACCCAGGCCCGGACTGCGACGGCCCGGCCTACCGCACCGGGGAGTTCATCTACGAGCCCGCGGGCTCCTGGAACGTGCGCATCGGCCGCAACCTCGGCGCCGAACCACTGGTCCTCGACGTCGTCTAGGCCCTCACCCACCGGCAAACCGCTCTTCGAGGACGCGGACCCGCCGCCCTGTGCCTGACCGCGAAAAGAATCTCGAGAAATCTGTCGGGATATGTCGAAGCGCGCCGATCGGCTCCGACCGGAGGGTGACAGCAAGTCATCAACCACGCTAGGAGCCCATCATGAGCGTCACCACCTTCTTCTGGTTCGACAACCAGGCAGAGGAAGCCGCCACCCGCTACACCGAGATCGTCCCCAACTCCCGTGTCGTCGAGGTGACCCGCAACCCCGACGGTTCGGCGTTCATCGTCGCCCTCGAGCTGGACGGCCAGTCCTACACGCTGATGAACGGCGGCCCGGGGCACCCACTCACCGACGCCGCGTCGGTGCAAGTCATCGTCGAGACCCAGGCCGAGGTCGACCAGCTGTGGGACGCTCTGGTAGAGGGCGGCGAGCCCGGTCCCTGCGGCTGGCTCACCGACCGGTATGGCCTGGCCTGGCAGGTGGCCCCTGCCGCGCTTCCCAAACTGATGGGCGGCGACCCCGCCAAGACCGCCGCCGTCGGCGCGGCCCTGCGCACCATGTCCAAGCTCGACCTGCAAGCCCTGCAGGACGCCTACGATCGGGCCTGAGCCACCACCCTCCGGTACCCGCCACCTCGCGAAGACCCGCCCCTCGCCGTTGTCCCAGGCGAACGGGCGGGTTTCTCGCGTTGGATATCGAATCAGCAGCGGATCGCAGCGGCCGGTGGCGCGAGTGATCGCGACGCCACACGCTGGGATTATTCTGCGAGCATGCAGCGATTCGAGGCCACGATCGAGTCCGGCGCCGGTGGTGGCGCTTACGTCTGCGTGCCCGCGGAGGTCATCGCGGCGCTGGGCGGTGGCGGCCGGCGATCACCGAGGCCAAACGCCCGGAAACCCGTGTCGATCGGATCGACAAGGCACGGCGTCGAGCGAGTCCCGCGACCGGAAACACCGCCCCCTCGGTGTGGAGTGGGTGTGTACTCCGAATGTTGGTGCGGCGAGACCGACTCGGCCTCATTTCGATAGCTGTGATGTAGCGGGTGGATGGCGTGGGGTCCAAATATAAAGAAGTAATATCATTCAATATCTTGTCCGGTGGGTTGAAGATCTCATCGTCGACGATTGAAGCTATGTATAACTCGAGCGCGTCGGCGTCGCGGGCGGCGCGGACGGTCCAGTTTAGCTCTTGTGCAGAAGTACCCAACTTGTTGATACATCTACAGCTTCATAGGAGTGGATTGCTGTGCTAAGCAAGTCGACTGGTGCCGGCGACGGGAGTCAATTGCGGCCACCCACCTTCGGGGGGTTGCTTCGCCGACTGCGCGACGATCGGCGCATATCTCGAGAAAAGCTGGCATTCGCCGCGGGGGTCAGCTCCAGCTATATCACGCATCTGGAGGGCGGCGATCGCGATCATCCCACCAAGGCGGTGGTGACCGCACTGATCGGATATCTGGATCGGATCAGCCCGCTGGCCGACACCGAACGCAGACATCTATTCGACCTGGCGGGACTGGCCGAGGACACATTTCCGACGGTGCCGCAGTTGCGTGCGGAGATCAGCGGCGACATGCGCAACGGGTTGCAGCTGCACGAACCGAATGCGGCGAGCTACCTCGATACCCGCTGGAACATTTTGTTCTGCAACGAAACCTATGCCTCGACATTCCCCGGATTGGTCGAGGAGCTCAATATACTGCGCTGGTTCTTCGGTAACGAGTTGTCCAAGCGGGTCATGGTCGATTGGCGGCGCGAGGCCGCGCTCACAGTGGATTGGTTGCGCGGGCTGATCGGCCAGTCGGTCGATACCGCGTGGTCCACCGAACTGCTCGACGAACTCGGCGACTACCCGGAATTCCGAGAAATGTGGGCCGCCGGCGGCACCACCTACGGCCGCGACCAGCCGATGCATATTCGCGACCTGGACAGCGGCGAGTGCTACAGCCTCGATGTCCAGATGTTCCGGGTGGATTCCGGCAACTATCCGGGCCGAGTTCAGTTCTTCCTCGGCATTCGCACCCCCTGCCCCGCGTAGATAGCCCGGCGCATCAACCGCAGCAGCGGCGGCGCCACCAGTTCCGGATGCGTCCAGGCCGCGCCATGCCCGGCATCGGGCACCGTGACCACCCCGGACGCACCGGGGAGTCCCTCGGCCAGTGCCGACGACTTGGCCGCGGTGCTCGACGCGTCGTGGCTGCCACGCAAAACCAGTGCGGGCACCTCGATTTCGTGCAGTCTGCGCAGTACCGAATCGCGTGTCATCAGGCATTCGGCGGCCGCACGTATGGCGAAGCGATCACCGGCTTGCCAGCGGGTGGTCCACGGGGTCCATGCGGCCGGATCGGGGCCGCCGATCAGCTCCGGCGCCAGCGTCTCGGTAATCGGCGCGAGGGGGTCCTGGCCGCACCAGGCCTCGAAAAAGGCGCGAAAGTGCGCCAATTCATGCAGGCTGCAGGCCCCCGCCTCGGTGTCGAGCAATGCAATGCCGAGCACCCGATCGGGTGCGAGCAGGGCGGTGCGCAGTGCCGCGTAACCGCCCTGACTCATCCCGCCGACGACCGCCTTTTCGACGCCGATGGCATTCAATACGGCCAGTGCATCGACGGCGAGATCCCAATAGGTGAACGGCTCGTCGCGCGGAGCCCGGGTATCACCGTGGCCGCGCGCATCCCACGTCACCACATTGATTCCGGCCGCTGCCAGCGGTTTTCGCAAAGGATCAAACATGGACTCGTCCATGAGAAATCCGTGCCCGAGCAACAGGACCGGACCAGGGGTCGGGCTGGGTCGGAAATGGATTGTGACCGAGCCCGATTGAACGTATGGCATGCTGACGAACGCTACTGGCCGCGCAGCCGCCGACCGACGCTTTGCCCGCAGGATGCCAGCCACAGTTGCGTGTTATGTATGACCAGGGCTTTCACTGGCCGGTGTAAGTACCTCACAGGGCGTGTCCGATGTTCTAGATTGTCTGGACAACCATCGGTGAAAACGTATTTGATCCGTTTATCGGAGAAATCGCGAAGTTGACGACTACACCGAGATTCACCGTTCGATGAGGACAGTTTGCGCGTATATTGCGGGGAGTGAATGTTTCATGGTGAATGAGGTTCAGTGGGTGCCCCACATCACGCTGGCCGCGGCCGCGGACTGCTCGAACGGCACCTTCGCGGTGTGCGGTGACGAGGGCCGAGCGCTCTGGTTCGGCCCCTTCCTCGACAGCGATGCCGACCATCCGCACGGCGACCCCCGCGCCGGAACAATGGCCGCGGCAGCCAGAGCGGTCTGGTTGGCGGGCCGGGTCTGCGCCGACGCGGGCCACCACGAGGCGACCCTGCATCTGACCATCACCGAACCCGATGTGGACACCATCACGCTGGCCTGCGCCGCGTCGATGTCCGGCTTGGCGCTGGATGTGGTGGTGGCCGAGGACAATCCGGCGCTGGACTGGTGCCGGGCTTTCGGCAGGCTGGACTGGAATCCGGGCGCGCTCGTCAGCCTGGTCGAGGACGGCGACGTGCCCGGCCCGCTGCAGTCCTGCGCACTACATGCGGTTATCGCCGCCCCACCACTCGACATCGACTCGAAGGAGACCACGCCTATGATCCGCAATTGGCGCGCAAGCGCTACGGTGGACACCGATCCGCTGATCGATCCGAGTGTGGAACTGCGCGCCGCGCTGGAGGCGCTGCTGCTGCACGACGCCGTCGGTCTGGACGCGCGGATGCGGCATGCGATCGCCGCCGTCGTCCATCTCGCCGTGGACACCCCGCACGGTCCGCCCGAGGACGCCGAGGAGTTCCTCGGCCGCCTCGACGCGGCCTGGCTGCTGGCCGCCTGGGCGGCTCACGACACCGAAATGTCGCTCATCGCAACGCTTGCCGCGGGTGAGGTGCCCGCCATGTCCTGGTGTGAACTCATGTTCACCACCGCGCTGGCCCCGTGGTCGACCAGCCCCGTCGCGGTGCACGCGCGCCGCATCTTCACGTCCGTCCAGCACGGTCACCTCGGCGCGATCCGCAGTTCGATCGGCATCTCCGGCGTGTGAGATGTGCTGAAAGTGGCTGAAAGTGACTCCGCGCCAGCGAAAGTGACTCAGCACAGGTCGAGTTCGGCGAACGAGCCGATCCAGCGGTGCGGTGGGCGCGGGGGATTGGTTTCGCCGGGTCGGTGCACGCCGACGGCCGACCGGCCCGCCGCGACGGAGGTATCGAGTTCGTCCGGGTGGTCGGAGAGGAACAGGATGCGCTCTACCAGGGTGCCGATGGCCCCCGCGATCTTCTCGTAGGACGAGGATTCCCGCTTCGGGCCCGCGGTGGACAGGTCGAAATAGCCGCCGATCAGGGCGGCGAGTGCGCCGCCGCGGGCGAAGGTGAACCAATCCTGTTGGTTGCGCACCGATACGATGGGAACGGCTGCGTCCGTGCGATTTTCGGCCAGCCACCGGGGGAGCTGAGCCCGGGTGTAGCCGTACAGGTCTTCGCGCACCGAGCTGGTCGGGCTGGGGGTGCTAAACGGTATCCGATCGGGACCGGCGTCCGAAAAATCGGCTCAGACCGCGCGCAGCTTCGGTGCCGGTCCGGTCGAAACGGCCGATGTGACAACGGTTTCCAGCAACTCCGCGCGGCCGTTGTTGCGCCCCGTTTCGGAGCGGGCAGGGTCTGGCCGGGCTGATCCTGGTCGCGGTGATCGCGGCTGCCGGAATCTTTGCGGGCGTGCTGACCTCCTACGATCCGATCCGGCAGGTTCCGGGCGCGAACCTGTTGGGGCCGAGCGCGGATCACAGGCTCGGCACCGATCACCTGAATCGGGACGTGTTCTCGCGCGTGCTGTTGCACGGCATCCCTGCGTGTCGGTGCCTGATACGACCACGAAAACGGGCCACCGGCCCCTGGATCGCAGGGACCGGCGGCCGTTTCAGCGGATTCGGATCAGTGCTGCCCGGGGCGCCGCTGTTCAGTGCGTTGCTCGTCGTTCTCGCCGTGACGTGGCTCGTTCGGCATCATTCGCTGCCCATCGGCCTTGCCGCCTGCTCGCGGCATCCCTTGCTCCTGGCGCTGCTGTTGCTGCTGCCGCGGCATCTGCTTGGGCGTTTTCTTAGGCGTCTTCTTCGACTTTTCAGCCATCTCCACTCGGTCCTTTCCGGGGGATTGATTTTCGCCTAACAAACACACAGTAGCGACCCTGCATTACTAATGGAAGCAAAATTGCAAATCAGCTGGTCAGCCTGGTGAGAAGGGCATCATTGTGACATATTCGGCGTGTCACCGCCATGGGTATTGGGATTACAGATCGGGGACACGGCCGTCGCGCTATTCGAGATGATTGTTTTCCTGATAGAGGGAAATGCCGTTTCGACTCGGCGAACTGACCGACCGAATTCGCGACGAAATGAAGATAATTCACGCACGATATCGTTTCTGCCCGAATTACCCTCGTAGCGGCAGGAATTCGACCGGCGTGCCATCGGTGGCATCGGCGGGGACGATGACCAAACCGTCGCGGTCGATCAGGCCGCCGAGGTGGGTGGTACGGATGTGGGCGTCGCCACGCCAGCCGCCGGTGGGGCTGATTCGGGCGGGGACGATGCGGGGGACCTGGCCCGCGATCTCAGTGGCGTTGTGCAGGGGGCCGACCAATGGGCGGTCTGGGCGGCTGCCGGTGAGTCCGTCGACAATGGCGGGAGCCAGGGCCATCAGGGTGGCGATGGCGGCGAACGGGTTGCCGGGGAGGCCGAGGACCGCTGTGCGGGTGGGGAGTTCGGCGACGACGGTGGAACCGCCCGGGCGCAGGCGCAGGCGGTGCACCAGGATTCGGGCATCCGCACGGGCCAAGGCGCCACGGAGTTGGTCCGCGGCGCCGCCGCCGGTGGCGCCGACGATGACCAGCAGATCGCTGTCGCGCGCGGCGGTGAGGACTTCGTCGAAACCATTGGGGGTATCGCGCAGATGGACGCGGTCCACGGTGTGGATTCCGTACCAGGACAACATGTCCGGCAGGACCGGGCCGATGGAGTCGCGCGTTTGTCCCGCGTGCAATGGTCCGGCACTGCGGATTTCGTCGCCGGTCATGACGATGCGGGCGCGCACCGGGCCGCGCACCATGGCTTCGGTGACTTCCACGCTGGCTGCGGCGGAGATCAAGGTCGCGTTGACCGGGGTGGCTTCGGGTGCAATGAGATCGCCGGGTTCGCGGTCCTCGCCGCTGCGGCGGATGTCGTCGCGCAGTGGGGTGTCCGGAAGCCGGTGCAGGGTGTCGCCCGCGTCGAGGCGGGCGAACTCGTCCCGGACCACGCTGGTCGTGCCGTCGGGGACATGCGCGCCGGTGGCGATCCGCACCGCCTCGCCAGTCAGCAACCCGACCGGCCGCTGCCCACCGGCGAACCCGATATCGCGCCGCAATCGCCAGGGACCGTCGCCCGCGACCGCGTAGCCGTCCATAGCGGACACGTCGAAGCGGGGGAGCGGTCCGGTGGCGGACAGCGGCGCGGCGAGTGCGGCCCCGCGTACCGAGCGTAGTTCGGCACGGTACGCGGTGAGTCGGGAGGTATGGGCGCGCAGTATGTTTCGCGCGTCGTCCAGTGCCAGTGCGGGCTGATCGCGGGACCTGTTCGTTCCGGCCGAGGCTGGAGCCCTTACCGGTGCGATTGCGCCCGACGGTGCTTCGGAGACCGAGATCGACCCCGACACCGCATTGCCCGCCGCCGCCCGTGCGCGCCGTACCTGTTCATCGGTATCGCAATCGGCGATCCCCGCCATCGCGACGGTCACCGTATCGGTCGGAATCAATGCCTTCATCGGCTGATTGACCAGCGAATCCAGCGCTTGCAGCGCCGCGACGAGCGCGGACCTGCGCCACACCCCGGTCAGATACTGGGGGCGTCCGGACTCGTCGGCCGCGAACACCGCGTCCGCACCGGATTCCATTGCATGCCCGATCAATTCGACCACCACCGCGTCGGTCAGGAACGGCATGTCCGCCGCGAGCACCACCACCAGCGGCGACGCCACAGCTCCGAGCGCGTGCAACCCGGTGCCGAGCGCCGCCACCGGGCCCGACCCCGGCGGCACCTCCCGAACCTGCCGGATCCGCGGATCCAGCTCCGGCCGTTGCGGCCCGACCACGACGATGCGGACACAACCCGCGACGGCCGCCAGCGCAGAGTCGAGCATGGATCGTCCGCCGATGACGATGGCGGGTTTGTCGACACCACCCATGCGGCTGGCACGTCCGCCCGCGAGGACGATCGCGTCGGCGGCCATCACAAGCCGGAACCTGGAGCGAGGGACAACATAGTCGACATGCTAATTCGTCGGCGCCGCGCCGCCGCTGAGGCTGGCGCGACGGATCAGACGGTGGAGTAGTCCGCGGCCGGTCGGAGCAGGCAGAACTCGTTGGTCTCGGGATCGGCGAGCACATGCCCCGGCGCGCCGCCGGCACCGCCGGCCTCGATCGGGATCGCGCCCGCCGCACGTAGTCGGGCCACCTCGTCGGCCTGGCTGTCGGAGGGGAAGGAGGCAAGGTCCAGATGGAGGCGATTACGCCCGCGTTTCACGTCCGTAGTGCGGACGAACTCCAACCAGGAGCCGAGTCCCGTCGCCGACCGCAGTCCGGCCACCTGCGCGCCACGGTGCTCTACCGGCCATCCGGACGCGGCGGACCAGAATTCGGCAAGGCGCACCGGGTCGTGCGTGTCGACCACAATGGCCGCCACCGCGCCGGTATCCACGTACTGCTCCCGTGGCTCCAGGAGGCAGAACTCGTTGCCTTCCGGATCGGCGAGCACCACCCACGGCACCGCACCCTGCCCGATGTCGATGCAGCGCGCCCCGAGTGACAGCGCCCGGTCCACCTGCACCCGCTGATGGTCCAGGGAGCGGCTGGCGAGGTCGAGGTGGATGCGGTTCTTGCCCTGCTTCGCGTGCGACGCGGGGAGGAAGGTCAGGGCCAACTCGAGACCGTCGGGGTCGGGTGCCGCGACATCGACCTCGTCGGGTCGGGCGACGGTCACCCCCCAGCCCAGCAACTCGGCCCAGAATTCCGCGACGAGCCGCAGCCGGTCTGCATCGAACACGACACACGCCAGGCGGGTGGACATAATTCCACGGTAACCGTCGAACGTCGGCGGTGTGGCCGGATTGCCCGCTGCTACCGATTCGGTGTGTCGGGGAACTGAAATCGGGCCGCGCGCAGGTCGACCCGCTCTTCCCGGATCGGCACGCCCTCGGTCGCCAGCAGCCGCAGTTGGCGGTCGGCCAGATGTGCGGCGGGCTTGCCGCCGGCCCCGATCACCCGATGCCATGGCAGGTCGGCGGAGTCGGTGCGCATGATCCAGCCGACCGTGCGCGGCGTGGACAGCCCCGCCGCCGCGGCGATGTCGCCGTAGGTGGCGACCTGGCCGGGCGGGATCATGGCAACCAGTGCGCGCACCCGCTCGACCTTTTCGTCGGTGGTTGCCATCGGTCTCAGAGCACCGATCGGATCAGCGCGGCGGTCTCCGCCGGACGGGCCTGGGCGACCATGTGGTCACAGTCCCATTCGAGCACGGTCAGATGGGCGCCGAGGCGCTCGGTCAGAGCCGCGCGGAACTCCGGGGTCACGAACGGCGGCACCACCTTCATGGCCTGCACCAGCACCGTGGGCAAGTGCGCGGGCGGCAGCACGTACTGGCGGGCCAGCTGACCCCAGTACGAGTTGATGGCGGGCAAGCTGATCCGCCAGCTGACGCGGCCCTCGGCGGTGGGCATCAGATGTTCGGCGAGTTCGGCGTCGAGCAGGCGCGGTTCCACCTCACTCCAACCGGTCGCCACCTTGTCCTGGCGCGCGTCGTCGACACTCTCGTAGTCCGGCGAGGCGAGGCCCGACAGCGCGATGTCCATGAGTAGCTCCGGTTTGAGCGCGATGGCCGAGTCGAGCATGACCAGATTTCGCACAAGGTGCGGATGGCTATCGACGAGGTGCAGTGCACAGGCGCCGCCGAACGAGTGCGCGACCACCACCACCGGTTCGTCGGTCTCGGCGATGATCAGCTCGGCGAGATCCCGCACGATGGTTTCGAAATTCCACGGCGGCAGCGAGGTCGACCGGCCGTGTCCGCGCAGGTCGGGAGCGACGATCCGGACACCGGGCAGGTGCTCGGTGGCAATGGATTCCCAGCGTTTGCCGTGGCCGGTGACGCCGTGCAGGGCCACCACGACCGGTCCGGTCGAGGGACCGAAACGGTGGACATGAAGAGGGGACACGGGGTCCATTTTGACGTGTGCCGAAACCCGTCGCAGCACCAGCCGCCGATGAGCGGCGCAGGGCGTGTCGGACGCGTCTGTTGCAATAGCCCGCGTGGTGCGATCGGATAGCGCGGTGCGACTTGTTCGCCGAAACGTGGCGGCACCCCGGCCTAGGGTCTGGGGTGCCGACGTTCGCGCTCTGTTCGATGCCCAGGCCGCGCTCGGCCCGATCCGCCCCGGGTGGCGGCCGTGGCAGGTGCTCGGCGGACCGGGCACGGGCAAGACGAGCCTGCTGATCGACCTGGCCGCCGATCGGATCGCGGCGGGCGCCGATCCGGCATCGGTGTTGGTGCTGACCCATTCGAAGCAGGCGGCGAGCGCGTTGCGCGACGCCATCACCGCGCGGCTGACCGGGCCGGAACCCGCCGCCGAACCCGGTGTGCCCGGCGCTACCCGCGAGCCGCTGGTGCGCACGCTGCACTCGTACGCCTTCTCTGTACTGCGCAGACACGCCACCGCGCACGGCAATCCGCCGCCGCGTTTGCTGACCGGTGCCGAGCAAGATGCGGTGTTGCGCGAAATGCTGCGCGGGGACCTCATCGATATCGCGGCGGGGGCGAGTGGTCTGTGGCCGGAACGGCTGCAGCCCGCGCTGGCGCTCGGCGGGTTCGCCGAGCAGTTGCGCGACCTCATGCTGCGTGCCACCGAACGCGGGCTCGGGCCCGAGGATCTGGTGCGGCTCGGCCGCGAGCACGCGCGGCCGGAATGGGTGGCGGCGGGCAAGTTCGCGGTGCGGTACGAGCAGTCGATGCTACTGCGCTGGTCGGTGGGGGTGGAGGCGCCGGAGGCGACAGCGCCGGCCCTGGACGCCGCCGAACTCGTCGGCGCCGCGCTGGACGCACTGGCAGGCGACGCGAATCTGCTTGCCGCGGAACGATCCCGGATCAGATACCTGCTGGTCGATGATGCCCAGCACCTGGACCCGCAGGCCGCGCTGCTGGTGCGGGTAATTGGCAATGCCGCGCACACCGCGGTGGTCGCGGGTGACCCGGATCAGGGCATCTTCACCTTCCGTGGCGCGGACGCACGCTTCGTCGCCGACCTCGATGCGCCGGACGGACAGCGAATCATCCTGCGGGACAACCACAGATCGCACGGTCAGGTGCAACTCGCGGTGGCTCGGGTCGCGGCCAAGTTGCCTGGTATTGCGCCGCAACGCTTTTCGCTGCCAACCCACGCGGCGGAACCGGAGAACGACGGCACCGAGGTGCGGGTGCGGGTCCTCGCCACTCCGGCGAAGGAAGCGGGACTGATCGCGGACTATTTGCGCCGCGCCCATCTCACCGGCGGGGTGCCATGGTCACGGATGGCGGTGATCGTGCGCTCGGTGCCGTTGTCGCTGCCACCGCTGCGCCGTGCCCTGCTGGCGGCAGGTGTGCCGGTGCAGCAGCCCGCACTCGACGCGCCGTTGGCTCGGCGCCGCGGCGCGGCCTGGATGCTGCTCGCCCTGCGGGCGGTCCTCGCCGGTGAGCGGTCCGGCCGGGGTTCGCGACGTGCGGCAGAGGAAATGTTCTCCGCCGAGGATGCGCTGGACCTGCTGGCGGGCCCGCTGGGCGGCGCCGACCAGATCACCCTGCGCCGGCTGCGGCGGGGGATCCGGCGCAGCGTACTGGGGGCCGCACGGAGTGAGGTCGAGGCCGAACGGAATAGTGGCAACCCTGTAGGGGGTGACAAGGCCGGGTGGGGCGCCGAGGATTTCGAACCGGGCGAGCTGAGTCCCGAATCCGGTCGGGACGAATCCGGGCAGTTCGGTATGGATTCCGAACGGAATATCAGAACCTCCGAGCGGAACATCGGTGACGCCGAACGGGCGGCCGACGATGCCGATTGGTATGGCGTAGATCCCGAGTGGAATCTCCGAGACTCCGAATGGCAGGGCGAGATTACCGAACGGGATATCGATGATCCCGAATGGAATGATGATGTCGCCGAACGGGACTATGGTGCGGCTGTACGGGGTGCTGACCAGACTGCGAGTCAGCCGAATGGCGGGGAGTTCGAATCGGGCGCGGCGCGCGGAGGTGTGGCCGAACGGAGTGATGAACAGAGCAATGGCTATTCCGGATGGCGTGCTTACGTCGACCAGTCCTCCGCGGAGGTGCTGCGCGATCTGCTGGTCGGCCGAGCGGACGGTTGCATTCTGGAGCGGCTCACCGATGTCGAGGCGGCACCGTTGCGGCGCGTGCTCGACGCGCTGGATCGGGCTGCCAAGGCATGCCGCCGCGGCGCGGGCCTGGAGGACGTGCTGTGGGCGCTGTGGACCGGGTCCCGATTGGAGCGACGCTGGGTCGCGCAGTCCGAACGGGGCGGCGCGGTCGGTATGCAGGCCGACCGGGATCTCGATGCCGCCGTCGGATTGTTCGACGCCGCTGCCGCCTATGTGGACCGGCTGCCGCGCGCGAGCATCGAGGGATTCGTCGAATACCTTGTCCAGCAGGAGATTCCGCACGACACCCGATCGCTCACCGCGCCGGGGGACGCGGTCGCCCTGCTGAGCGCGCACGCGGCGGCGGGTCGCGAATGGGATGCGGTCGCGGTTGCCGCGGTGCAGGAAGGCATCTGGCCGAATCCGCGGCCGCGCGGCACCCTGCTGGGTAACGAGGACCTGGTCGACCTCACCGCGGGCATCGCCGATGCGGGGGAACGGGTGAGCCGTGCCGCGCCGATCCTCGCCGAGGAACGCAGGCTGCTGCTGGTCGCGTGCAGCCGGGCCCGGAAATCGCTGCTGGTCACCGCCGTCGAATCCGTCTCCGGCGAACGCGATCTGGTGCCGTCCCGGTTCCTCGCCGAACTGCTCGGACACGACGACAGCGAACTCGGCGCGCTGCCGGTCGCTGACCCCGGCCGGGCCCTGGTCATGTATTCGCTGGTTGCCGAATTGCGCGGTGTGGTCTGCGATTCCGAGGCCGATCCGGATCGGCGGCAGCGCGCAGCCCACCAGCTGGCCCGGCTCGCGCAGGTCGGCGTGCCCGGCACCCATCCCGAAGACTGGTATGGCACCGCCGATCTCAGCTCATCGCGCTCGCTGTGGGAGGAGGACGACACCGCAGTCGCGCTCTCGCCGTCCACGGTGGAGTTGCTGCGCACTTGCCCGCTGCGATGGGCGCTGGAACGCCACGGCGGCACCGACGGCAACAACCCGCATGCGGTCAAGGGCAACCTGGTGCACACCCTGGTGCAGGCGCTGGCAGGGAAGGTGCCCGAGGCTCAGGTGCGCGCTGCCCTCGACAAAGCCTGGCAAGCCGTCGATCCCGATACCGGCTGGCACTCCCGCCAGGAGCTGCGTCGCACCGAGGCGATGCTGGAGACGTTCATGACCTGGGTCCGCAAAACCCGCGGCGAACTCACCCAGGCCGGTGTCGAGGTCCCGGTCGACTGCGTGCTGCCCGCCCGCGCGAAAGACGAACGCCCCGTGCGCATCCGGGGCCGCGTCGACCGGCTGGAACGAGACGCCCTCGGCCGCTTCGTCATCGTCGATGTGAAGACCGGCAAATCCCCCGTCACCAAACAGGCCGCCGCCGACCACGCCCAACTGGCGACCTACCAGGTAGCGGCCGCCATGGGGGCGCTGGACGCCACGATGGGCAAGTCCGATAGTGCCGAAGGTGAATCGGACAGTACTGCAACCGAATCCGGCAGCAGCACAGCAGAGTCCATCCGCCCTCCGGCTGAAACACGCCGCGCCACAGCCGAATCCTGGAACTTACTCGACGATGTCGCGGGTGAACCCGGTGGAGCTGCTGGCGCAGAGCCCGGTGCCATTATGGGCGAACCCGGCGGTGCCCGGCTGGTGTACGTCGCCAAGCCGAGCAGCAAGGAGGGGGCCACCCAGCGGATGCAGGCGCCGCTGGATGCCGAGGCGCTCGACAAGTGGCGCGGCACGATTCATGACGCCGCGGCCGCTACCCAGGGCCCGAGCTATCTCGCTATGCGCAACGATGGCTGCAGGCACTGCTCGGTTGCAGGCAGCTGCCCCGTGCAGGACACCGGGAGGCAGGTGACCGACGAGTGACGGTACGGGAGCGCGGCGAGCGAGCCCGGGGCGCAGCGCCTTCGGGGTGGGTGGAGTCGAGCGTCGGCGAGGCGGCGTCGTGAGTCGGGTGACGCCCTACCGGCTGGCCGAGGCGCTCGGGCTGCCGCCACCCACCGACGAGCAGGCCGCGGTGATCGCCGCCCCGCTGGGACCCACCCTGGTGGTGGCGGGTGCGGGCGCGGGCAAAACCGAGACGATGGCCGCCCGAGTGATGTGGATGGTGGCCAACCGGTTGGTCCTGCCGGACGAGGTGCTCGGGCTGACATTCACCCGAAAAGCCGCCCAGCAGTTGACCTCTCGCATCCGCACCCGACTGGCCCGGCTGGCCGGTTCGCCACTGCTGCGCGAGCTCGACGCGACCGGTCGGCTGCGGGCCCAACTGGCCGGCGCCGAGCCGGAGATCAGCACCTACCACTCATATGCGGGCAGGCTGCTCACCGAGCACGGCCTGCTCCTACCGGTGGAACCCTCCGCGACGCTACTCACCGAAACCCAGCTGTGGCAGTTGGCGCATCAGGTCGTGCGCAATTGGGACGGCGACCTGGACACCGACCGCACACCGGTCTCGGTCACCGAGGCCGTGCTCGCGCTGTCCGGGCAGCTCGCCGAACACCTCGTCGAGCCCGAACAACTCGCGCAGGCGCACACCGAACTCGAGAAGCTTGTCCACACCCTGCCCGCAGGACCGCGCCAACGCGGCGGCCCGAGCCAGACGCTGCTGAATATCGTTCAGGTGCAACGCGAACGCGTCGCCCTGCTACCACTCGTCCACCAACTGGCCGAGGCATTACGCCGCCGCGGCGCCCTGGATTTCGGCGCCCAGATGTCCCTGGCCGCTCGCCTCGCCGCCGAACACCCCGAAGTCGCCGCCGCCGAACGCGCCCGCTTCCGCCTGGTCCTGCTCGACGAGTACCAGGACACCGGTCACGCCCAACGCGTCCTACTGTCCGCCCTCTTCGGCGGCACCCCCAAGCCCGCGACCAACCGCCACGCCGCGCCATCGACCAAAGTCAAGCGACCGGCATCGGCGCAGCCACCGCGCAGAGCCCAGCCGTCGGTCATCGAACCACCGAACTTCGAGCCTCCGCCAGACTTCGAACCCCCGCCAGACTTCGAACCCCCGCCGGATTTCGAACCCCCGCCGGATTTCGAACCCCCGCCGGATCTCGGGGTTCCACGCGATGTTGCACCACCACGGGAATTCGAGCCGCCGCCGGACTCGGGCCAGCGGTCGGATGCAGGTCCGTGGTCTGGGCCGGGCCAGCGGTTGGGTTCGAGCCTGCGGTCGGACTCGCCACCGTGGTCGGACTCGGATCGGTCGTCGGAATCGGCGGTGGGGTCGGGCTCGGACCTAGGGCCGGAGTCAGGTCTGCGGTCGAGTCCAGGTCATGCGCCGGAATCTCGGAATTACCTCGAGCCATCGCATTCCGGGGACGCCACCGAGGTAGGCCGTGCTGGTCAGCGGTTGGCGGTTACGGCGGTTGGTGACCCGATGCAGTCGATTTATGGCTGGCGTGGGGCGTCGGCGGCGAATCTGCCTCGGTTCGCGACCGACTTTCCCAGTGCGCCCGGTGTTCCCGCGCCGACCCTGCCGCTGCTGACCAGCTGGCGTAATCCGCCGGAGGCGCTTGCTTTGGCGAATCTGGTGGCGGAACCGTTGCGGCGCAGCGCCATCGATGGGGGCGGGGTGACGGTTGATGCGCTGCGTGCGAAACCCGATGCGGAACCGGGCGTCGTGGCGCTCGCGCTGGCCGAAACCGTTGCCGACGAACGGGACTGGGTGGCGGGGCGGATCGCCGCCGAATGGGCGGTGCGGCGGGCAGCGGGTGCGCCGCCGCCCACCTCGGCGGTGTTGGTGCGGCGCAATGCCGATGCCGCGCCGCTCGCGGAAGCTCTTCGGGAACAAGGGCTGCCGGTGGAGATCGTCGGACTGGGCGGGCTGCTCGCGACGCCCGAGGTCGCGGATATCGTTGCCACCCTGCGGCTGATCGCCGAACCCGGTGCGGGCAGCGCGGCGATGCGGGTGCTCACCGGGGCTCGCTGGCGGATCGGGGTCGCTGATATCGCCGCGCTGGCCCGCCGGGCCAGGGATCTGTCGATCAGTCGTCTGAATACCGGTGATGCGAACGAAATCACTGATACGGCCACCCTTGCCGCAGCTCTGCGTGAGGTAGCGCCGGAACCGTCCGAACAAGCCGGACTGGCCGACGCGATCGCCGATCCCGGTCCGGGGGAACAGTATTCGGAATCAGGGTTCACCCGGATCGTCGCGTTGAGCCGTGAGCTCGCGACACTGAGGGAACGCAGCGGGCAGCCACTGGCGGAACTGGTCGCCGATGTGGAGCGCACCATCGGAGTCGGGGTGGAGACCCAGGCCCGCAGGGCGATGGCGGGAGCCGGAGCGGGTCGCGAGCATCTCGACGCCTTCGCCGAGGTGGTCGCCGGGTACGCCAGCGATTCCGGAGCGTCGCTGAGCGGACTGCTCGCCTTCCTGGCTGCGGCCGAATCGGTGGAGAACGGTCTGGAGCCGGGCGAGGTCGAGGTCGCCCGTGACCGCGTGCAGGTGCTGACCGTGCACGCCGCGAAGGGCTTGGAATGGGAGATTGTCACGGTGCCGCATGTGACCCGCGGCGTGTTTCCGTCCGGAACGGCGTCGGGCAGCTGGCTGGGTGCGCTCGCCGAACTGCCGACCACCCTGCGCGGCGATCGCCAACAGGATGATGCCGCGGAAGGTGTCCCGGTCCTTGACCTTTCGGATCTCTACGACCGCGCCGACCTGGAGCGGGCGATCAAGGCGCACAAGGAAGCGTTGGACCGCCGCCGCCTCGACGAAGACCGCCGCCTGTTCTATGTCGCGCTCACCAGAACCGAACGCGTCCTGCTTGTTTCGGCACATCACTGGGCCGAAACCGGATCCACCCCCAAGGGTCCCTCCGACTTCCTGCTCGAACTCAAACACGCAAGCGAGTCCGCCGACAGCCCCGCCCATGGCGCCGTCGACGTCGACCGCTGGGACGACCCGCCCGAGGTCGACGCCGTCAACCCCTTCACCGACAACCCCGCCACCGCCGAATGGCCCCGCGACCCCCTCGGTAACCGCCGCGACCCCATCGAACAGGGCGCGGCCCTCGTCCGCGCCGCCTTGAAACAACTGTCCGCACAACCCAAAGCATCCAACAAGTCTGCGCAGCCCGCCAGGGGACTGGCGGCAGATGCTTCGCACTCGACCGCGGCCGATGCAGCGTCGATGACCGACCCCGACAACATTGCCCCGAGCGCCTTCGGGGTAGTCGGTCCGGGAGCTGCGGATGGCAACGTGGTGACTGCCGAAGCCAGTGAAAATGGCTCTGCTGCCATCGATTTCATGGGTGACGCATCCGATTCAGCACCTGAGGCGGCAGGCGGCGGCATAGCTGACGTTTTTTCTGCCGTAGTAGGTGCTGCAGGCGACCCGGTGCATGCTGCGAGCGCTATCGACCGCGCCGCCATCCACGACAGCTCTACTGCCGCAGCCGATTTCGCGCGGAGCGATCCGAGCGAAGTGGCTGACAGCGCGGCAGCTGGCGACATGGAAGTAATAGTAGGCGGACCCTCCGACATGAATACCCCATCAGATGGCGCGGGCAACGAAGGCATGGACCCGTCCGACGATCCCGACGGCTGGGCCGCCGATGTCGATGCCCTGCTCGCCGAATACGAAGCGGCCCAAGCGATCGCGCAAGTGGTGGAGCTGCCCGGGCAGATCGCGGCAACGGCGCTGGTGGAGTTGCGCGCCGATCCCGCGAAGCTCGCTGCCCGCCTGCGCCGTCCGCTCCCGTTCCCGCCGAACCCGTTGGCCCGCCGCGGCACCGCGTTCCACGCCTGGGTGCAGCGCTGGTTCGGCGCCGACCGGCTACTCGGCCTCGACGAACTGCCCGGCGCCGCCGACAACGGCGCCGACGCGGATGCGGACGCGGAGCTGACCAAGATGCAGGACGCATTCCTCAACTCGCCGTGGGCGCATCGCAGCCCGCTCGAGGTGGAGATCCCGTTCGAAACCTCCATCGCGGGCACCGTGATCCGCGGTCGGATGGACGCGGTGTTCGCCGAGCCGGGCGGCGGCTGGATCGTGGTGGATTGGAAGACCGGCGCCGAGCCGAGCGCCGCCGACGAACCCGCGGTGGCCATGCAGCTGGCCGTGTACCGGCTGGCCTGGGCCAGGCTGATGGCCGCCCGGGAGGGTGGTACCGAGCAGGAAATGCTCGAACATATTGGCGCCGCTTTCCATTACGTGCGTTCCGGGCGCACTATCGCGCCCACCGAGCTGCCCGGCCCCGACGAGTTGGCCGAGCTGATCAGGAACGCCGCGCCCGTCGGCTCACCTTCAGCGACTGAGTGATGAGCGGAATCTGCAGTGGCAGCCGCAGCACCGTCCCGATCTTGAAAGCCTGCGGCGCCTTGGGGTTGGCCAGCACGTCGGCGGCCATCTGCACATTCGCCGGGAACACGACGAGCAACAGCAGCGCCGCCAGCCGCCCACCGAAGCTGCGGGTGCGCGGCACCGCCAGCGCGGTGGCAACACCCAGTGCTGCGCATTCCGGAGATCAAGGCCCGTCCCGGCTCGGCCACCCAGTCCGGTGTGCTGCGGCCGGCGGGCGTCCAGAACGCGGCGTCGGTGGTGGTCGCCGCTCGAGGCGGGCGACAAGCTGCTCTACATCTGTCGCGTTTCCAAGTGAGTCCGGCGTGAGCCCTGCCGACTCCGTTCGGCCCGCCCGCTAGGCTCGAAGCGTGGCATTTCAGCTCAATGGCATTCCGTTGCTGTCCCGTTCCATCGTCGACCGAGCCGAAGAGGTCAGGGCCGATGCGCAGGCGCTGAAGGAGGGCTGGGCCGATGCCAAGTTGTTGCGGGTGAACCGGCGCGGGCAGGTCCGCATCGAGGACGGCGCACTGGTGTTCGACGCGGCGACCGAGTTGGCTGCGGAACCGAGCCCGGAGGCGGTGTTCCTCGGCGTCGACGAAGGCAAGCATCTGTGGGCCGTGCGTGACCCCGACCTCACCGGTTCGCTGGCTGACCTGCGCGCCATGGCGAGCGGGCTCGATGACTTCACCGCGGGTCTGCTCGCCACCGCCAATGCTCTGCTGAACTGGCACGACAAGGCGGGCTTCAACGGCGCCGACGGCGCCGTCACCGTCGCGTCCAAGGGCGGCTGGTCGCGGGTCACCGAATCCGGATACGAGGAATTCCCGCGGATCGATCCCGCGGTGATCTGCCTTATCCACGATGGCGGTGAGCGAGTGCTCCTTGCTCGCCAGCACAGCTGGCCACAGTCGTTGTTCTCGCTGCTGGCCGGATTCGTCGAGGCGGGCGAGTCGCTGGAACGGTGCGTGGAGCGGGAGATGCGCGAGGAGGTCGGGCTCGACGTCGGCGACATCCACTATCTCGGCAGCCAGCCCTGGCCGTTCCCGCGCTCGCTGATGCTAGGTTTCGCCGCGGTCGCGGATCCCGAACAGCCGCTGGTCTTTTCCGACGGCGAGATCGCCGAGGCGCACTGGTTCACCCGCGCCGAAGTGCGCGAGGCCCTCGCGGTCGGCGACTGGTCGGCCAAGAAAGAGGACACCCCTCTACTGCTGCCGGGTTCCATCTCGATTGCCCGCACCATCGTGGAATCCTGGGCGGCACTCGACTGAAACGGCTCCGGTCCGGGCGGGCTGGGCGGCCCGCGCGGCGGGCGTTGATCAGGCCAGCGCGGCCAGTGCTTGCTTGACTGCGACCAACGACGGGTTGGTCGCGGTGGAGCCGTCGGCGAACTTCACGGTCGGCACCACATGGTTGCCGTTGTTCACGTTGCCGACGAACTCGGCGGATGCCGGATCTTGTTCGATGTCGATCTCGACATAGGTGATACCGGCCTCGTCCAGCTGGGTCTTGAGCCTGCGGCAATAGCCGCACCAGGTGGTCGAGTACATCGTCAGGTCGGGCGTCGCGTCAGTCACGGACGGTTCAACACCATATTGTCCGTTCCTGTTCCTGTTCCTGTTTGTCCGAGCCGGAGGTTGCGCTGAATTTAATAAGCGCGCATATTAAATCCATGACGTTCATCGGAACCGCCCAAGCCACCTCCACTGCGGCGCCCGCCGCCTTCTTCGCGAAGTGGGCCGACATGGCCACCTGGCCGGAATGGAACAACGACACCGAATGGGTGCGCCTCGACGGTCCGTTCGCCCAGGGGGCGACCGGAACCCTCAAGCCGAAGGGCGGCCCCAAGGTGCCGTTCGTCATCGAGCGACTCACCGACACCGAATTCATCGATGTCTCCAAGCTCCTCGGCGCCCGGCTGATCTTCGCCCACGAGGTCCGCGCCATCGACGACGGCACCACGGTGCGCGTGACGGTCTCGATCGAGGGACCGCTGCGCTGGTTCTGGACCAAGGTCATGGGCGGCGATCTCGCGAAGTCCGTGCAGCCCGATGTCGATGCGCTGGTCGCCGCGGCCGAGGCAGTGCTGGTATGACCAAGTACTGGCTGGGCGTCGTGTCCAAGGAGCATGTCCTACGCGGTGTCGACCTCGGCATCGCGCAGGCCAAACACGGCAAGCGGTCCGCGGTCGAACGGCTGAGCCCGGGCGATGGATTCATCTATTACTCGCCGCGCGAAGGGATGAGGACTGGCGCAGCGGTCCGCTCGTTCACCGCTATCGGCACTGTCGACGACCGGCCGGTCTGGCGAGCCGAACCCCAGGAGATTCCTGGCGGCAGCTGCTTCCAGCCGTGGCGCCGGGCGGTGAGCTACCGGAGCGAGGCCAAGGACGTCCCGATCGACAGCCTGCGCGACGAACTGGATCTAACCAGCGTGCCGAACTGGGGCATGGTGCTGCGCCGTGGCCTGGTAGAACTCACCGCACACGACTACGAGCTGATCGCACACGCCATGGTCGGGAATCAGGCAGCGAGGGAGGCCGATGAGTGAGAACCGATCCGACGAGGGCCTGCGCACCAGGTTCACGGCCGACGAAAGCCAAGGACTGTTGCTCTGGCAGGTGACCAACCGCTGGCAGGCGGCCCAGCGGGCGGCCCTTGCGCCGTTCGACCTCACCCATGTCCAGTTCGTCTTGCTCGCCTCGCTGACCTATCTCGCCGCCCGCCGCGCGGAGCCGGTCATGCAGCGCGACCTCGCCAACCATGCCGCCACCGACCCGATGATGACCTCCCAGGTGCTGCGCACCCTGGAGCAGAAGGGCCTCATCGGACGCCGCGACCATCCGCACGACCGGCGAGCCAAGGCCCTGGCACCCACCGAAACCGGTGCGGCACTGGTGAATCGGGCCCTGGTCGCGGTCGAGGACTGTGACCACGAATTCTTCGCACCGCTTGGCGCCGACGCCCGCGCGTTCGCGGGCGCGCTCAAACAGTTGCGTGACCGCGAGACCCGCTGAGCCCCGACCGGGCTGACGAAGGTGCGCCGCGGTGTCCAGTCGGTGGCGACGGTTCGCCGGCTTGCCGGTCGGACAGCGCTGAGCCGTCGGTCGGCGCGGTCTTGTCGGTCGGCGCTGTCATGATGGAGCCCGTGCCAGCACTCGACCTCGCCGCCCTTGACCCGGAGCAGGCCGCCGCCGTGCGCGCGCCGCGAGGGCCGGTGTGCGTGCTTGCCGGCGCGGGCACCGGCAAGACCAGAACCATCACCCATCGCATCGCCCATCTGGTGTCGGCGGGACATGTGAAGGCCGATCAGGTGCTCGCCGTGACGTTCACCGCGCGGGCCGCGGGGGAGCTGCGCGGCCGATTGCGGGAACTCGGGCTCGGCGGCGACGCGAACCAAGTGCAGGCCCGCACCTTCCACGCGGCCGCGCTGCGCCAGCTGAAGTACTTCTGGCCGCAGATCGTCGGTGAGGTGCCGTGGCAGCTGATCGATCGCAAGTTCCCGATCGTGGCGCAGGCCGCCACCAAGGCCGGGCTGTCCTCGGCCACCGACAGCGTCCGCGACCTGCTCAGCGAGATCGAGTGGGCGAAGGCCTCGCTCGTCGCGCCGGAGGACTATCCCGTCGCGGTGGCCAAGCATCGGCGCGAGCCACCGTACGACGCGGCCACGGTGGCCGAGGTGTACCTGGGCTACGAAGCGCTCAAGACCTCGCCGGACGGTCTGCTGCTCGACTTCGACGATCTGCTGCTGCACACCGCGGCGGCACTGGAGGACTATCCGTCGGTGGCCGACGAATTCCGTGGCCGCTACCGGAGTTTCGTGGTCGACGAATACCAGGACGTCACCCCGCTGCAGCAGCGGGTGCTCGACGCCTGGCTCGGCGATCGCGACGACCTGACCGTGGTCGGCGACGCGAACCAGACGATTTACTCCTTCACCGGCGCCACCCCCGGCTACCTGCTGGACTTCTCCCGGCGCTACCCCGAGGCGACGGTGATCCGGTTGGAACGCGACTACCGGTCCACCCCGCAGGTGGTGTCGCTGGCCAACCGGGTGATCGGCGCCGCCCGCGGCCGTATAGCGGGCACCCGGCTGCAACTGGTCGGTCAGCGCGCTGACGGTCCGGAACCCGTATTCGCCGAGTACGACGACGGTCCCGCCGAGGCCGCGGCGGTAGCGCGGTCCATCGAACGACGCATCGAATCCGGCACGCCCCCCGCGGAAATTGCGGTGCTGTACCGAATCAATGCCCAGTCCGAAGCCTACGAGCAGGCGCTGACCGAACTCGGCATCCCGTATCAGCTGCGCGGCGGCGAGGGCTTCTTCGCCCGCGCCGAGGTCAGGCAGGCCGTGCAGGCGCTGCGGCAGGCTGCGGCCCGCGATGATCTGCCCGATCAGGCGCGCAGCGGCAACGCGCTGGTCACCCTGGTCCGCGCCGTGCTCGGTCCGGTCGGACTCACCGCCACCGAGCCAGCCGGCGCCCAGGCGCGGGAGCGGTGGTCGTCACTGGTCGCGCTGGCGCGCCTGACCGAGGAACTGGTCGGCCATGACGATGAGCTGGATCTGCCTGGTCTCCTGCACGAGTTGCGCACCCGCGCGCAGGCCAGGCACCCACCGATCGTGCAGGGCGTGACCCTCGCGTCGCTGCACGCGGCGAAGGGTCTGGAATGGGACGCGGTGTTCCTGGTCGGCCTGGCAGACGGCACCCTGCCGATCGCGCATGTGCTCGGCGACGACGGCTCGGTCGCCGATCAGGCGGCGCTGGAAGAGGAGCGCCGCCTGCTCTACGTCGGCGTGACCAGGGCCCGCGAGCATCTGCAACTGTCCTGGGCGCTGGCCCGCAACGAGGGCAGTAGGCGCACCCGGCGGCGGTCGCGCTTCTTGAACGGCCTGGTTCCCGACGATTCGCCTGCCTCCCGGATCGCCGCGCCGGTCTCCGACAAGGGCTCGAACGGAATCCGACCGTCCTGCCGGGTCTGTGCCAAACCGCTGATCGGCACCTACGCGACCATGCTCGGCCGGTGTCGGCGCTGTCCTGCGGAATTGGATACCGAGCTACTGGTGGCACTTCAGGAATGGCGGGAGGAGAAGGCGCAGGCACTGGAGGTGCGCGAGTTCGTCGTGTTCACCGACACCACGCTCACCGCGATCGCCGAGCAACTCCCCGGTGACGACTACGCGCTGGCCGCGATACCGGGAATCGGGTCGAAGAAGCTCGACCAGTACGGCGCGGACGTGCTCGCTATAGTGGCATCCCGGCTGCGGTCAAGCCCACAAAACCGCAGGTAGAAAATAGGTTGTCGGTTCCACCGACATTGCATATGGTGGGAATCACGCACCGGGAGGTCATTCCGGCGCGCATAGTCAGCGATAAACAACGAGTAGTGGAGGGAGGCAGACGAAATGGACAACATCATGAACTTCAGTTCAACCGACGTCGCGGTGAATGCGCCGGCCATGTCGGCCTCCCGGGGGATCCTCGGCTTGCAGGGGATCGGTCTGTCCGGCGGCGGTGTGTTCGGTGAGCAGATGCAATCCACGCATATGCATTCCCCGATTTGCACCCTCCCGCAGGACAAGCCCAGCGAGGGCTGGCACCCGGTTGCCGCCAAGGCAGCGACCGGCGCCGTCGCATTTGAAGCCGGATATGCACCGGCAGATCTGCGGGCAGCACGCCTCCGCAACGCACACCCAGCGACCGTGATCAGGAATCGACACAGATGTCGACCTAGGTAGGGAACACTCCCAGACCTCCTGGCCACGGATCGCCCGACGCGAAACCGTGGCCAGAGTTTTATCCCGGCCCTTCAGCCGGACGGCACCGGTTTCGCAGAACGAACGAAACGAACCGCTGCAAACGAGCTGAAGGAGAACGTCGTGTTCACCGCAGAGAGCTGGCCGCAGGCCACTGCTGGCGTGACATGCCGAACCGTGGCACTGCCTACCCGCACTCGGGAGGTTACGAAGGTCCTGCCTTGTCGAGCCGGAGATCCCGATCTCTGGTTCGCCGAGAGCCCGGTCCAGTTGGAGCAGGCCAAGGCGCTGTGCGCGTCCTGCCCGATCCGCAAGGGCTGCCTGAGCGCGGCCATCGACCGTGGCGAGCCTTGGGGTGTCTGGGGCGGTGAGATCTTCGACCAGGGTGTCGTGATCGCCCGCAAGCGCCCGCGTGGACGTCCGCGCAAGGTCGCGGTCTCGGCGTGATTCCGGGACTCGCGCCCTCCCTCCCTCCGGTCGCTGAGGCCCCGCCCGTTGCTTCCTGCCGGGCCGGGGCCCTCGAACGAGAAAGCAGAATAGCCGCTCACCTCGAGATCAGGTGGGCGGCTGTTTTGCGTTCAGCGCGGTTTGTGCGGCGATCGTCGGACGGTCCGTCCGTCGGCGACGGCCAGCACCAGCGTGGGCGTGTCGTCGCTGTGTGCCCCACCAGCGATGGCGCACGCCCGCAACGCAGTAGTAGGAATCACCGGTGGACAGCGTGACCTCCGCCCCGTTGCCACCACCGTGACGGTTCCGCAGACCACGTAGATCAATTCGTCGTTGTCGTGGGCGATTCGCGATCGCCCCGCTCGGTGCCGCCGGTGAACTCGAGCGCCCGAAGGTCGCGGGTGCCGTGTACCAGTGCGCGCACGGATCCGTCGTCGCCCCGCTCCGCCTGGTCCAGCCCACCGTCGCCCGCGCGAACAACTACCTCGGCCGGTGTGGTGTCGTCGGCGGCCGCCAGTAGTTCCGTCGCGGTGGTATCCAGGGCGTCGGCGATCGGTTGCAGCGACCGCAGGCTGGTGGGTCCGGTCGTTCTCCAACTGACATTCCGCCGCCAGGGTGGCGACGGCTCTCGGTGTTGGGCGTCATTGACGGCCAGACTGTTGCCGATCATGACCGTTCACCTAGCTGACGGAGCGTTCCTCGCGGAAACCCGGCATCCAGGTCTTCACCAACTGCATGAACGGCAGTTCTGCGTCGAGCTGAGCCAGGATCCCGACGGAGCCACTGAGCACACGGAAGATCATCACGTATTCGGCGGGCAGCTGCAGGGCGCGTGCGGTTTTCATTTCCGCGCTGGTGAGATCGGACGCCTTGCCCGCCACCCGTTGCATCCATTTGCGGGTGAAGTGGAATGAATCCGACTGGATCGGGTCGGTGAATGGCCGCAGGTAGTCGGCGATCTCCTGATTGGTGATGGTGCGGCCGGGGATGACCCAGCCGTTGTCGTACATCAGCTCGGTCAGCTCGTCGAAGCGCTCCTCGATCTCCAGCGCCAGCATCTGGCCGAGCACCTCGGGAAAGCCGTTCGGCATCGGCGCGCAGGCGCCGAAGTCGATGACGGCCAGCTTGCCGTCGGGCAGCATCATGAAGTTGCCAGGATGCGGGTCGGCGTGCAGCAGGCCGACGGTCTCGGGCGAGGAGAAATGGAACTTGCCCATCAAGCCCGCGACCCGATTGCGCAAGGCCCGCGTGCCCTGCGGATCCTCGGCGCCCTGCTTGATGATCGCCGAGACGGCGGTGCCGTCGAGCCATTCGGTGACGATCACCTTCGGCGCGCTGGCCACCACCTTGGGCACCACGATCTCCGGGTGCCGGTCGAACGCTTTCGCAAACGCTCGCTGATTGGTCGCCTCGTTGCGGTAGTCCAGTTCCTCCTCCGTCCGCTCGGTGATCTCGGCGAGGATCGGCTTCACATCGGCGCCCGGAATCACCGAGGCGATCACGCCTGTCATCCGCGACAGTGTCTTGAGATCCGCGCGCAGCGCCTCGTCGGCGCCGGGGTACTGCACCTTCACCGCGACGACCCGGCCATCCGACCAGACCGCCTTGTGCACCTGGCCGATGCTGGCCGAGGCGGCGGGAATGTCGTCGAACGACTGGAACCGCTGACGCCACTGAGTGCCGAGCTGCTGGTCCAGGACCCGGTGCACCGTCGCGGCGGGCATCGGCGGCGCTGCGGCCTGTAGCTTGGTCAGCGCCTCGCGATAGTGCTCGCCGAACTCCTCGGGAACCGCGGCCTCCATCACGCTCAGCGCCTGCCCGAACTTCATCGCACCGCCCTTGAGCTCACCGAGCACGGTGAACAACTGCTCGGCGGCCTTCTGGTTCAGCTGGGCGTTGATCTCCGACTTATCACCACCGGCCAGCTTCTTGCCGAACCCCACAGCGGCGCGACCGGCGATCCCCAGCGGAATCCTAGCTAACCTGGCATTGCGGGATGAGCGACGACGCACAATCTCAGACACGTACCCATCATGGCGGACAGACCAGTCAATTTGCCATCGCAATCCGATGTCTTCCTTGGCAGAGTGTAAGAATCGGCAGGCTCATACGGCCGTACCAGCGGAAATTCCACGACATCCGCAAGCGGCATGCGGTGGCCAATCGCGGCGCTCGATGTGGTGCGAAGCAAGATCGACCTCGAGGGTCGAGTTCAGCGGGGCAAACTCGTGGCGCGGCGAGCAGCCGAGAATCGCCTCGAGTTCGCCGAGCAGCAGCGCCGCCGTCGCCGCGATCCCGGCGGGTGAGGCGTGCCCGACCCGGCCGAGCAGTTGCGCGGCGAGCAACGGCCAATCCGGGTCGAATCGACAGCGGATGAGATCCGCGCAGCGCAGGCAGCTGGTCATACCGGGCAGCACCAGCGGGCCGACGACGCCTTTGTCATCCGGGATTCGGCGCAGAACTCCAGTTGGCGGAATGCGGGTTTTGTGTGGTGGTAGGGGTTTTGGGGTCGGGTGTTGCTTGGTTGGTGAGGTGGTTGATGTGGTCGAGGGTTGGTGCGGTGATGTTGATGGTGAAGTGTGCGTGGTGTGTTCGGTGGTCGTAGGTGTGCCTTGTGTCCGCACTGACCGTGTGCAGATGAGTCCGTGTCGCGTTTGAGCAGCGTCTTTTGACTGCGACGGTTCGCAACGGAGGGGACCACTCGTGTTGCGATAACCCAATCCAGAAAGTGATGGACATCACTCAACTGAGATCTGTTTCTGCCGCTGGCAATCGTAGAAGGCGACTACCAGACCAATGTTGTGTCCTGCGCGCGAACGCTCGCGAAGAACCGCTTGTCGATGTCAGGCCCGTCGTAGTTATAGCGGTTCATGATTCCGGTAAGCTCGTCGGCGAGCGCTTGCAGTGCTGGGCTGGCGGTTTCGGAGCCGTGCTGGCGCGCCCATCCCCATTCTTGTGGTATCTCGTCGATGGTGATGACGATCCTGCCGTCGAACGGTGTCTCGACAGAGTAGGTGATCTCGGCGGGGGCATCACCGATTGCGTTGCGCATAGCAATCTCTGTGGGCAGCGCGGGCATCGAGAAGACCCGGGCGAGCGTGATATCTTAGCGAATCATCTCCACGATGCGAGGTAGGCTGGCATGCCGTCCGGCGCGGTCGTATCGCGCGTCGTAAACCCGCTCGCCGACCGAACCGCTCGGCGCGCTGCTGCCGGACTTGTTCAGAATCCGTTCGAGCATTCGCTGAGCCGCTGCCCGCTCGGGCTCGCCTGTGTTGGGATGATCGATAAGCGCTCGCAGGCGGGCGATTCGCAACCCGAGACCGCTTGTCATCGACCACTGTCCTTTCCTCGGTGTCGTCCAGACACTCCAAGCCGGCCTGATCACGGCAGCGCCGCAGACGCTGGTGCAGGCCTCGTGCGTCTCGGTGTTGATTATCGGTTGTGGCGATTGGCTTCGCGAGCGAGGGGCTCGGTTTCGTTGTCTGCGAATCGCGCGCTTCGGTCTGGGCTCCGGAATCACCGGTGGTTCGGGCGTCCGATTCAGCAGGGGCCGATGAGCTTCTGCCGTGTCGGTGGCGGGCGGGTGACATTCGTGTTCGGGTCCGCTGCGGCGCGGAGCCGGAGGATCTCGTCGTGTTGCGCGGCGAGGCGGGCCAGAGCCCGGGTGCGGAAGTCGGTGAGTTCCTCGATCGTCGAATTCGACTGTGCCAGGCGGCTTCTGAGCTTGCCGATCTCCGCCTTAAGCCGTTCGATCTGCGCTGCTTTCGGATCGGCGGTTTCGCCCGCGAGCTGTAGCTGCTGAAGCCGCTGCTCGAACTCGGTGCGCAGGTGTGCGTAGGGCCGGTTGCCGTAGAAGGCGGTGCGGTCGACATCGGCCTGCGAAGCGAGAGTCTTGATGTCGCAGCCTCCGCCGGGCGGGATGTCGCCGCGCAGCAGCCGGTCCATAGCGGCGCGGATGCGGTTCTCGTTGTGGATGCGTTGGGCGGCAGTGATTCTCATGCCTGTTCCTCGGGTGCGCTGGTTCGGGTGGCTGTGTCGATGTTGGTGATGACTCGGGTGGCGCGGTCGTAGTCGACTTGCAGTCGGGCGCGTTCGGTGGCTCGGGTTTTGCCGAGTTGGCCGAGGAAGGTTTGGGTGCGTTCGGCGTGTTCGGCCCAGACGGGCCGGTGGTGCTGGTGGTGAGTGGCCTGCGCGCAGCGGGCGGAGTCACACATGCCGATCATCGGCCGGTCCGCGGTCGGGGTGCCGGCGAGTTTGAGGCAGAGCGCGCGAGAGGGATCGGTGAACCAGCATTATGCCGAGCCGGGGATTATCCCGAGCAGATGACCGGGTATCGCTATCTACCTGGTGTTTCCGGCTCCGTCGAGCCGGAAACCTCGGCATAATCGCGGTGCTGGATCGATGCTGACTTCACGGGGCAAACGCCTCGGAGGAGGAGGTAATCGTGATGGACAAGTTGAGTCGTGTGCCGGTTCGTGGCCCGCTCGCAAGCTATGCCGGCGGCTTCCGTGAACAGCTGACGCGGCAGGGATATTCGCAGTGGACGTCGATCGCTCACTTGATGAACCATGTCAGTGGCTGGCTCGAGTCGCGCCAAATGGTGGCGCAGGAGCTGACCGATGTCGCTGTGCTGGAGTACCTGCGATATCGACGAGCCAGCGGACAAGCCCGCAGGTTGACTTCGAGGGGCCTGATCCCGTTGCTCGGATATCTTCGCGCGCTGGGTGTCGCGCCCGAGGTCGCCGCAGTTGTCCCGGATGACCAAGTCGGGCAACTGGTGACGGAGTTCACCGCTTTCTTGGTGGATCAACGTGGGTTGGCCGCCGGAACCGTCTGGTATTACGGCCATGTCGCTCAGCGTTTCCTCACGGCCCGGTCGGTCACCGACCGCTCGGAGGTCTGGCGGCAGCGCATGTGAGTGAGTTCGTCCTCGCCGAGTGCGGTCTGCGCAGCATCGGATCGTTGAAGAACACTGTCACCGCGTTGCGGGCGCTGCTGGGGTTTCTCTATGTGCGAGGCCATATTCCGCTGCTGCTGGTGGATGCCGTGCCTGCCGCCGCCGGCTGGAGCGACCACGGTCGAGCTGAAACGCTGAGCGCGGCCGGCATCGCGTCGCTGCTGAACGGTTGCGACCGTGACACCGCTGCGGGCCGCCGCGACTACGCGATTCTTCTGCTCCTGTCGCGTTTGGGTTTACGCGCCGTCGAGGTTTCCGCGCTGGCGGTCGACGACATCGACTGGTGGGCCGGGGAGATCCGCATCCGCGGAAAGGGCAACCGCCTCGACAAACTGCCGCTGCCGACCGATGTCGGGCAAGCATTGGCCGACTACTGCCGGCACGGACGGCCACAGGTGGAGCATCGACGGCTGTTCGCACTGGTGAGGGCACCTTATTCGGCGATTTCGAGCACGGTGGTGGGCAAGGTAGTCGAGCGCACCTGCGACCGTGCCGGTGTGACCAGGGTGAGCTCCCATCAGTTGCGGCATGCCGCGGCGACCGCGCTGAGGCGAGCCGGTTCGCCACCGTCGGAAATCAGGCAGATCCTTCGGCACGGCCACCCGGCGACCACCGCCCGTTACGGCACCATCGAGGCTCTGGAACTGACACCGGTTTGCCGTGTCTGGCCCGGAGGTGCGCGATGAACCACCGACAGGCGATCGAGGACTACCTACGCATCCGGCGCGGGCTCGGCTTCGCACTGAGGGGGCATGACCAGCTGCTGGTCGACTTTCTCGACTACCTCGACCAGCACGGCACCGCGACGATCACTACGGAGGCGGCCGTCGCGTGGGCAACCAAACCTGTGACAGCGCAGCCGATTCGATGGAAGGCAAGGCTGTGTGTGGTGCGGGGGTTCGCCCGCTACCTGCATACCCTGGATCCGCGGGTGCAGGTGCCACCGACGGACCTGTTGCCGCACCGTGCGCACCGGCCGACACCGTATGTGTTCTCGGCGCCCGAGATCGAGGCGCTCCTGGCAGCCGCCGCCCGGCTCGCCTCACCGATTCGCGCCGTGACCCACCACGCGCTGTTCGGGTTGCTCGCGGCCTCGGGGTTGCGGATTGGCGAAGCCATCGGCTTGGACGACAGCGACATCGACTTCGAGACCGGCCTTCTCACAGTCGTCGACACCAAGTTCCATCGGGGCCGGACACGCTATCCCGGCCAAGCGACACGAACGTGGCATCGTCGACTACCTCACCAACGACGAGATCGACGCGCTCCTGGCCGCGCCGGACCGCACGACCTGGCACGGGCGACGCGACCACGCACTCCTGGCCTTCGCCGCCCAAACCGGCCTCCGGGCTGGCGAGATCACCGGCGTGACCCGCCGCGATCTGACGCTCACCACCGGCTCAACCGTGCGTTGCCACGGCAAGGGACGCAAAGACCGCGGAACCCCGCTGACCGCTCAAACCGCCGCTATGCTGCGCGTTTGGCTCCGCGAACAACCCAATGATCCGAATCATCCGCTGTTTCCCACCCGCCGAGGCACCCCGATGAGCACCGACGCCATCGGGTGGTTGGTGTCCAAACACGTCAAATCAGCCGCGCAGCAGTGTCATTCCCTGCAATGCAAACACGTCACACCCCACACCTTGCGGCACACCGCCGCGATGCAGCTTCTGCACGCAGGAGTCGACGTTTCGGTGATCGCGTTGTGGCTCGGCCACGAAAGTCCCCGGTCCACGCAGCCCTACCTGCATGCCGACCTCGCTCTCAAGGAGAAAGCACTCGCCCGCACCACGCCACCCGACATCAAACCGGGCCGATACCGTCCGCCCGACTCACTACTGGCCTTCCTCGAAGGCCTGTGATTATGCCGAGGTTTCCGGGTGTGCGTGGCGGGTGATGGTGAACGGCACCGCTTTTCCGTAGCTTTTCCCTTGATGGCGGACCTCGATGTCGTCCATCCGGAACGGGTCGAACACCAACTCCACCTTCCGGCCCACCAAGGCCGAGTTGATCTCATAGGTATTGCTGTGCAGCGAGACGGTGGCGGTCTTGGTGACGGTGCGATATTCCGACCAGCGGAACGCCTCGGTCAGGTCCTCGGCTGCCGCTATCGCCGGGGCGGTGCCGAGCCGGGTCCAACTCTGTTCCCACCGGTCGAGCGGGGTTTGCCCGGTCTCGGTGTGGACGCGGCGGTGGTACTCGTTCTCGGCCCACGCGGTGAACTGCCGGTTCAACTCGGCCAACGCGGCGGCGTGATCGACGCCGGTAGCGGTGAGTTCCTCGGGGAGTGGAGTCGACGACCTCGACGAGGAACTGATCACGCACAGTCCTGAAAAACCGTTCGATCTTCCCGCGTCCCTGCGGGCGGTGCGGGGTGGAATGAATCAACCGGACCCCGAGTTTCGCGCAGGCCCGCATCAACTGGGCGTCGATGTAGGCACTGCCGTTGTCGACGTAGATCGCTTGCGGGACACCACGACTCGCCAACGCTTTGTGGAACGGCAGGGCCAGGCGGACGGTGTCCTCGGCGAAACCGAACCGGTAACCGGTCAACAGGCGGGAATGGTCGTCGAGCCAGGCGTAACTTATAGATACGTTTTGCGGCCCCCCACCCGAGGCCCGTGTAGTCCGTCCCCGACCCACCGGACGTTCGGGTTCTCCGCCTCGAACCGGCCGAACACCTCACCGAGGACCCCGGCGGCGGGACCGGTCAGCTCGAGACGACGGAAAAGACGCAGCAGCGTCGTCTCCGACGACGCCCAACCTGTCGCGGCACGCAGGATCCGCTGGACCTGGGCGGCGGTCCGCGCCGGGTTCTCCCGCTTCAACCCCGCCGCCATCTCCAACGTCGCCGCGTCAATACGCGCCGTCACCGAAGGTTGGGCGGGTAACAGCCCCTCGAACCCGCCGCGTCCTGATCGACGAACTCGGGCCATAGCCGCTGGCCAAGGCCCCTACCAACGTTGGGATCACCTGGATCTGCCATCCGAGGTGGCACTATGAGCGGGAGGGATGTAACGATGAGATCGTGTGTCTTACTTAGGATTTCAGGAGATGAATGTGGCCGAGACGCTGACAGTTGATCTTCACCCGGTTTTCCGGAGTGATCGCGACATCGACAATGCGGTACGTAGCGCGATCTTCCGTGCGGTTGCGCAGAAGGCCAGCTTGTTGGAGATAATTCCAGGCAAAGGCTCCGGAACCCTGAAGCGCCGTGTTCTCGCGAAGCTCGCCCAGCCAAGCTTGAAAAAGTTCTACCGGCGCGTCGAGGCAGATCCGGGAAATGAGGGCCGAGTTCTCGTTCATTTCTGACCGGAGCGTCCCAACGCCCTAATGGAAGCTATCGGGTCGGTCAGTAGGGCAGACTCGGTGCCGGTAGCACCGGCAGGTGAGCACTTTCGCCCCTGAACGTCGAGTTCTGGTGAGAAATGCGCGACCTCAGTGCGGCTGTCCAGGGAACAACCTAGAGAACCGTCGTCGCCGACGTCTCCGCCAAACATATGACCCGAATCTGGACTACTGCCGGAGAAGGCTGGACGGCTTACGCCACCCGGCACCGCGAAAACCCCGCCACCCAGCGCTGCAAGTCACAGCCGCGAGTGTCTGAAAAACATGTCGAAAACCATTGGTGTCCAACAATTCTTGTCGGACCTTTCTCGTACAGTCCGGGCATGACCGACACCCTCGACCGGCCGCCCGCGCTCGTCCTCGACGGCGATGCTCTCGATCCGATCGCCGGAGGCGGCGCGCTCGTCGGCTACGGACGGGTGTCGACCAAGGGCCAGAACCTCGACCGGCAGATGCTCGCCCTACGCGCGGCCGGATGCCAGAAGATCTTCGCGGACAAGAAGTCCGGCAAGAACATCGAGCGCGAGGAACTGTGGAATTGCCTCGACTACCTCCGGCCCGGCGACAGACACCCTGGTGGTGCCGTCACTGGACCGGCTCGGCCGCTCGCTGCAGGATCTGATCTCGATCGTCGCCGGACTCCGCAAGCGTGGCATCGGATTCCGGTCCCTGCACGAAGCCCTCGACACCACCATTCCCGGCGGGCGCCTGGTGTTCCACGTATTCGCCGCGCTCGCCGAGTTCATCCGTGAACTGATCGTCGACGGCACCAACGAGGGCCTGGCCGCCGCCCGCGCCCGCGGACAGCGCCTCGGCCGCCCACCGGCGATGAACGCCGAGCAGATCCGCCAAGCTCGCGCCATGCGGGGGTCGAGGAGCAGCCGCGCGGAATCCGGCGGTAGCGCGAATCGAACTGGGCGTTTGCTGTCGGGCCGCCCCCCGGCGTGGCCGGTACCGCGCATAGTTTCCAGAGTCGACCAGTCCCGGCCAGGCCAAAGTGCCAGGTCGACCATTCGAGTTGCCCCAGATGGTGTGCCGCTATCTGCCATAAATCCTTAGCGCCGGATTTCTGGTCGGTGAGCCTCTACCCCCGGGTTATGGAGCTGTTGCACGAGCGGTGCGCCGCGTTGGACATCGGTAAGAAGGACCTGAAGGCGTGTGTGCGCACGCCGAGCGCGAGCAACCGGAAACGATCCCGCGATCAGCGGGTCCGCACGTTCGCCACGACCACGAACGCGCTGTTGGAGTTGCGGGATTGGTTGATCGCCGAGCGGGTGACGCTGGTGGTGATGGAGGCGACCGGTGATTACTGGCGTGGCGCGTTCTACCTGATGGAGGACGAGTTGAACGTCATGCTGGTCAACGCCGCCCACGCCAAAGGTTTGCCCGGCCGTAAGACCGACGTGTCGGACGCGGCGTGGCTGTGCCAACTGGGAGAGTGCGGGCTGTTGCGAGCCTCGTTCGTGCCACAGGAACCGATCCGGCAGCTGCGGGACCTGACCCGGTACCGGGCTACCCTGGCGGCCGAGCGCACCAGGGAGGCCCAGCGGCTGGAGAAGGAACTCGAGGACGCCGGGATCAAGCTGTCGTCGGTGGCCACCGACATCCTCGCCGGTGTCCGGCCGCGCGATGCTCGCGGCCGTCATCGGCGGACAGGACAACGCCGCCGTTCTCGCCGACATGGCCAAGGGCCGCATGCGCTCCAAGATCCCCGATCTGGTGGAGGCATTGACCGGTAACTTCGGCGAGCACCACGCGTTCCTGTGCCGGATCCACCTCGAACGCATCGACCAGCTGACCACCGCGATCGACGAGGTGTCCGCCCGGATCGAGGAGAAGATGCGCCCTTTCTCCCACAGCCTTGACCGGCTCGAGACGATCCCCGGTGTCGGTCGCCGCGTCGCCGAGGTCATCATCGCCGAAACGGGCGGGGACATGTCCCGGTTCGCTGCTGCCGCCAACCTGGTCTCCTGGGCCGGCGACTGTCCCGGCCACCACGAATCGGCCGGCAAACGCAAGTCCGGCAGGACTCGCCACGGCAACCGGTGGCTCAACGCTGCCCTGGGCGCCGCCGCCCTGGCCGCAGCCCGAACCAAGGACACCTATCTCGCCGGGCGCTACCGGCGACTCGCGCCACGAATAGGCAAACAAAAAGCCCTTGTGGCGATCAAACACAAGATCCTGACATCGACCTGGCACATGCTCACCAACAACGTCGACTACCACGACCTCGGCGCCCACTACACCCGCCTCGACCCCGAACGCGCCATGCGCCGCATCGTCACCCAAGCCAACGCCCTCGGCTACACCGTCCGCTTCGACCCCATCCAAGCCGCCTAATGGCACCACCCGATGCCCGACGGCTCGCTTACGCATCGCCGCCGGGCCGCCCAGCCATCTACGGACAGGACAGCGGATTCCGGGAGGCAGGCATTCAGGCGATCACCTATCGGGTGCGCGCCACCGGCATCCTGCCGTTGCGCATTACGTCATCGGGGACGGTTCCCGCGATCGACATTGTGTTGATGAGCTGTTCAAGGGTGCCTTTCCGGCTGCCCCGCCCCGGCAACACACCCAAGCAGACCTCCGAGACGTTCGACGACTTCCAACCCGCGCAGAAATTCGCGGACCTGCTCGAGACGGTCGGCCTGAATCCCCTACAACCCGTGCTCTGGAACCCGGCTGCCGAAGATCTACGCCACTCGCATCATGTTCCTCGAACCCGACGAATACGAACTGTTCGTCGGCGCGATGCCTGAGCGGTGGGTACCGCAGGCCGAGTTCTCTACCGCCTCCATGGCGCGACCCGCAGAGGTCGCCGCGCTGCTGGTCGGTGACATCAACCGCGATACCGGCGCGGTGGACATCACTAAGGCATGGAAGTACACCGGCGGCAAGCTCAAACTGGGTCCGCCCAAGACGCAGCGAGGCGTCCGCGTCACCAACGTGCCGATGGAAACCCTCGCCTGCTCGACCTGGACCGACCAGCACATGAGCTGCTGTTCCAGACCCAGCATGGCAACCCGGTCCGGCCCTGCTACTTCTATCAGAAGGCATTCGTTCCGGCGCTGAAGAGCCTCATCGTCCTCGATGAAAAGGGCGAGGTTGTCTCCGATGAGCTGAACGGCAAACGCCCGAGGGTGTCTCGCGAACGTTGCCGAGACAGAATTGCCGCGCCACGTGGCAGTGATCCGACCTGTGAACCTTCAGCGGTGGTTGGCCATGCCTTCTGGGTGATAGTGCGGCGTGACGATCGTGACTACGGTCCACATCCAATCGACAACTCGGACCCGGAATTCCTGGCTAGGATGCGCGAGCTGGCCGCGACGAACTCCGACGCTCCACGCACGATCCTGGCCGACCAGGGCTACTTCGAGGTGCTGTAATCAGCGACCGCGTGACCCGTCGTCCGGCGCCGAACCGGAAGGCAACCGTACACGAGGCCTGCGCGATCGCAGGCACCCACTCATCATCGTTCAGCAAGGACAGCATCATGGGACTGCTCACATCCGGCGACTGGGAAGGCCGGATCTACGACGGCTCTTGGTACCCCGCGCTCGGTGGCACGGTCGACATCGTCGAGCCCGCAACCGGTGAACGCCTGGCCACCGCGGGCTTCGCCAATTCCGAAGACATGGCAGCCGCGGTCCGCGGTGCCGTCGTGGCTCAGCGGAAGTGGGCCGCCATGCCGTACACCGAGCGGGCCGCGGTGCTGCGCCGCGCGGCCGAGCTCTGGGAATTGCACGGTGAGGAAATCCGCTCGTGGCTCATCCGCGAGACCGGAGCGCCGCGCCGCAAAGCGGCCTACGAGGTCCGCGGCGCCGTGGAGGAGTCGGTCGAAGCCGCCGGGCTGCCCGCATTGCCCATCGGTGAGGTGCTGCCCATCCGCGGCGGGCTGCTGAGTATGACGCGGCGGGTGCCCGTCGGTGTCGTCGCCGTTATCACTCCGTTCAATGCCCCGCTCAAGCTGGCCATCCGTTCCGTCGCGCCGGCCCTGGCGCTCGGCAACGCGGTCGTCCTCAAGCCGGACCCGCGGACGCCGGTCTCGGGGGGTGTGGTGCTCGCGCGGATCTTCGAGGAGGCGGGGCTGCCCGCGGGTGTGCTGCACGTCGTGCCCGGGGACGCGGAAGCGAGCGCGGCGCTGGTCGCCGACCCGGAGGTGCGGGCGGTGTCCTTTACCGGATCGACGCCGGCCGGGCGAGCAGTCGGCGAGCAGGCCGGGCGACGCTTCATCCACCAACACCTCGAGCTGGGTGGCAACTCCGCACTCGTCGTACTCGACGATGCGGATGTAGAACGGGCCGTCGCGGCGGCCATGTATGGCACCTTCTTCCACCAGGGGCAGATCTGCATGGCCAGCGGTCGCCACCTCGTCCACGAGTCGATCTACGAGCGGTTCGTGCAGCGGCTCACCGAACGCGCCGACAAGCTGACCGTTGGCAACCCGGCGGTCGACGACGTCGCCCTCGGCCCGCTCATCGATGAACGCCAACGCGACAAGGTGCACCAACTGGTCACCGCCAGCGTGGCCGCGGGTGCCCGGATCACCTGTGGTGGTAGCTACGACCAGCTGTTTTACCGCCCAACCGTGCTGGCCGACACCGCGCCCGGGATCCCCAGCTACGACAACGAGGTCTTCGGCCCCGTCGCGTCCGTGGCCTCCTTCGACAGCATCGACAAGGCCGTCGAGCTGGCGGCCGACAGTTCATTCGGGCTCTCGCTCGGTATCCTCACCGCCGATGTCGCCCGCGGCCTGGAGCTGGCGGAGCGGATACCGACCGGTACCGCCCACGTCAACGACCAGCCGATCAACGATGCCGCCAACGCCCCGATGGGCGGGATGTCGGACTCCGGCACGGCGGCCACTCGCTTCGGCGGGCCGGTCGCGAACATCGCGGCCTACACAACGACTCGATGGATCACCGCCCACACCAAAATCCCCGACTATGCGATGGAGAACTAGCCCGGCGCCGAAGCGAATGAGTGCCGCGCCCCGACTCCTCCGGTCGCGGGCGCGGCCACCAGTACCACTCCCACCGAAAAGCGGATCCGCATGACGAGTAGCACCACGGCCACCGAGCAGTCACCACGGCCACCGAGCATGGACAACCCATCGTCGCCCAAGACGGCGAGCCCCCGCGCACATCGCAGGGATTCGCCGCGTCGCTGGTCTGGGCGACGACAACGGACACCGTTCTGGGCGGTGTGCTGAGCGATCCGACGCCCACCACCCGCTCGTTCGTGCCCCCGCCCAGGTGGCGAGTTCAAGCCGTTGTGGCCTGATCACGTCGACCGCGAAGAACTGGCCGCGGCGGTTTCCCCGACCACCGAACTGCGCAAGCTCGATGCTGTCTAGGTGCGGGGTGGCGGGATCGCGGAAGCTGGAGGTCGCCGGGGCGTCCCATCGAGTTGTGGCGGCCGGAGTGCCGTTGGTGCGTCCGGACGCGCAGGTGTTCGACGCGATGTTGGAGGGGTGGCGACAGAAGTTGCTCACCGGGTCTAAATACCGACCAGATGACCGACGACCACGCGGAGGCCGTCCGGGCATTCATGGACAAGCGCGAGGTTTCGTTACAAGCCCTGACCAAGCATTACTGGGGCCAGATCCGGACTACCCGGGCACGCTCGGCTTCATTGTGCGGGCGGAGCTCGGCGGCAAGAAACTGACTCATCAGGAGGCGCTCTCGCTGGTGACCACGCTCGTGATTGCCGGGCAGGAGACCACGGTCAACGGGATCGCCAGCCTACTGTGGCTGGTAGGCACGCACCCCGAGGTCAAGAGGCGTCTGCTCGAAGACCACTCGCTGATTCCGCAGACCATAAAGGAGGCTCTTCGTCTCGAGTCGCCGGTCGCGATGATGGGCCGCACAGCGACGCGTCCCATGGAGGTGGGCGGAGTGACCGTCGCGCCTGGGACGAAGGTCGGCCTCTTCTTCGGAGCCGCCAACCTTGACGCGACACAATTCGACAATCCCAACGTCTTCGACATCGACCGGAATGGGCAGCCACACGTGAGCTTTGGGCACGGCATTCACCGGTGCCTGGGCGAGCACCTGGCCCGCCTCGAGATGTGCGTCGCGCTCGAGCGGGTGCTCGACCGCATTCCGGACTACGAGGTCGACGGCGAAGTTACGGTGGGAACAAATTTCCCGATGAATCGCGGCCTGCTCGCACTGCCCGTCAAGTTCGCACCTCGCTCGAAGCTCGGAACCGGGGGAGCGGCACCGACCGGACTCAAGCAGCAGGAAGCGCCCGATGATCACGGCTGAATTGCCAGCTCCCCAGTCCCACTATTAGCGGCAGTGTTGTGGGTGCCAAGGCCCAGTAGCTAGGCGTGAGCTGAATCGCCGAGGTCGGCGCCGCAGTCGTGGTGGCCGGCCCGGATTCCACGCTGCAGGAGTATTCCGCCAACGTCATCGCAAAAGCCTTTGCGCGCGAGTAGATTTCGCGCAGCGATCCGGATTTGGTCCAGATCAGCGAGGCGTTCGCGGCGGTCGGGATCGCCTCGCCCTGCAGAAGGGTGATCGATCGGGAGAAAGTGAACATCAACGGCTATGCCATCGCAGTCAGCCACCGGTTACTCCAGCGTCAGGTGCAGCATGATCCGCGCCCGTGCTGACCCGTGGTCGGCTGCTGGCGGTGTCCCTGGCCGGGCAAGTCTCCGCTCGCCCACCGGGCCCGCGACTGCCCGGAAACAGCCCGTTGGCGCGTGCACACCGGACACGTTCCCGCTGAACGACTTTGCGTGCGCCATGGCGTCACCGTGCCGATGACAGACGACTACGCGCCGACGAACGCGACCGATTCGCCGCGTTGTCCGTGGGCATTGTGAGCGCCGGATTCGTAGGCATCTTCAGCACTGCCCAACAGACTGAGGTGCTTGAGATTCTCCTCAGCTGACCCATCAGGCCGAGGTGCTTGGCAATCGCACCGGGCTTGTGCCCACGCGCCAGCAGCTCCTGCTCGAACCCGGCAGCGAACTCCACCAGAGGGCCCTCGCCAGCCATCCACCCAGTCGTTCCCATCGTCACTCCTCTCCGACACGGAAGCAGCCTGCTCCCGCAACCAAAGAGTGCGACTTCTGGAATTACCCCGAGCCAAGAACCAGCAATCAGAACCAATCACACACTGCCACAGAAACTCTCGTGTCAACCCTGCAAGACATCGGGATAATTGCCGGGTCGGGATAAGTCGACACCCAGCACCGTGATCGTGCCGACCGGCGGATCCGGGATGCCGCGAACCAGCCGCAGCAGTGTGTCCCGGCTGGCCGACAATCCCAGCCGGTGCGTCAAGCGTGCGCCGGCGCGACCGGCCAACGCCAGCCCGATCTCGGTGAGCATCGCGGTCAACTGGCTTGTCCGGCGCGACCACTTGGTTGTGAGGCCGTCGACCTGTTCAGCGTAAGTCTTTGCCGCGCAGTCGGTGTTCGCGCAGAAGAACCGCCGCACGACCAGTAGCAGAACCACCCCGCGGCCAGCGATAGCAGCATCGGCGAGCCGACGCCTGTAGCGGGAATGAACACGCGCCGAAGTCGTTTCGCACCTGGGACACCGGGCCATCGAGGTGGCAACGACAGCGTCCACGACCACGGTGTTACCCTCGCTGCGAACGTCGCCGATCACCAGATCTGTGAAGTGCGGCAAGAACTTTCGAACCAGATCACCAAAGCACGCCCGCTACCATCGCCCATCATCAACCGGATCCGACGGCAACACGCCGACCAGCAGCATCACGGTATCTGCGCCAGAACCCTTCTACCTGGCAGCCGACACCCCGTCCAGCTCCAAATGGCGAAGCACAGCCCAACCACATACCCCCCTCGCCACAAAAAGGCGGAACGGACAGGTGTAGTGAGTGATTGCGTGCACGGTGTAGGTGGCCTGGTGATGAGGCGATGGGGCAAGAAGAAGGTGGGGTTGGTGTCGGTGGTCGAGCGCATGATGAACGGTTCACACGATCGGCCTCCGCGCCCGCTTCGACCTGGGGTTGACTGGTAGGGAGAAAAGTCACGCTAAGACAGGTCGCTGAGTGTCCTCAGCAGATCTTCAGAGACCACGAGACTCTTAAGGCGTACGGTGATCGCGTGCAATCCCTCTGGCACAACGCTCCTCGACCGAGACGGGAGAACATCGGTATGGGTATGACGCGAAAGCTCGGTGCGGTATCGGTCGTCCTCGGGCTGGTCGCGCTGTCGGCGGGGTGCGCATCGGCGCCGAAGGCCGTCGACGCGACCGGGATCCACAAGATCAAACACGTTATCGTGGTCATGCAGGAGAACCGGTCGTTCGACCAGTACTTCGGTACTTATCCCGGAGCCGATGGCATCCCGGCCAATGTCTGTGTCCCCAACCCGGTCACGCACGGCTGCGACCAACCCTTTCACGACACCTCCGACGTCAGTCACGGCGGCCCGCACACGCACGACGCCTATCTCGCGGATGTCAACGGCGGCAAGATGGACGGTTTCATCGCCCAGGCCGAGGCCGGGCGGAAGGCCTGCGCGGATCCGAACGATCCCGTGTGCTCGGTCGGCGCCGGAACTGCGGATGTGATGGGTTATCGCGACCAGCACGAGATCCCCAACTATTGGGCCTATGCGCAGAACTTCGTGCTGCAGGACCACATGTTCGAGCCGAACAGCTCCTGGAGCCTGCCCGCTCACCTGTTCATGGTGTCGCTGTGGTCGGCCTACTGCACCCAGCACGACAACCCGTCCAGCTGCACGAACGCCGTTCAGGCACCGGGCAATCCGCCCGACTTCGGTAACAAGCACGCCGTGCTTGAACGTCTGATCCAGAACGGCATCGAACCGGAAGATCTCCAGCAGCCCGGGAAGCTGACCGAGGCGCAGATCGAACAGTTGAAGACTGCCGGGATCACGCCGGATGTGTTGCGGCAGGCCGAATCCGCGGGCTCGGTGACCACAAACCCGGCCAAACCCGCCGGACCGATCTACGCCTGGACCGATCTGACCTATCTGCTGCACAAGAACAATGTGTCGTGGGGCTATTACGTGATGAAAGGCACCGAACCCGACTGCGAAGACGACCAGATGGCGTGCGGTTCGGTGAAGCAGAAAAACACCACACCCGGCATCTGGAACCCGCTGCCCTGGTTCGACACTGTGCACGCCGACGGACAGGAGGGCAACATCCAGGATCTGACCAACCTCTACAAGCAGGCCAAGGACGGCACACTGCCCGCGGTCAGCTGGATCGCCCCCTCCAACGAGGTCAGCGAACATCCGCCGGCCAAGATCAGCACGGGCCAGTCCTACGTCACCAACCTGATCAACACCGTCATGCAAGGGCCGGACTGGGACTCGACGGCAATCTTTCTGTCCTGGGATGACTGGGGTGGTTTCTACGATCACGTGAACCCGCCGACGGTCGACCAGAACGGCTACGGTCTGCGCGTGCCCGGCTTGGTCATCAGCCCCTACGCCAAACAGGGGTACGTCGATCACCAGACCCTGTCGTTCGACGCCTACGACAAGTTCATCGAGGACGCGTTCCTCGGCGGGCAACGCGTCGATCCTGCCAGCGACGGCCGTCCCGACCCGCGTCCAGACGTCCGGGAGAATGCCACCCAACTAGGCGATGTGACCGCCGCCTTCGATTTCGCCCAGCAACCGCGCAAGCCGCTCGTGCTGCCGGTCAACCCTTCCACGGACCTGAAATAGCCGACCGGCCAACCGAATCGACAGGGATTCCAGCCGAAGCTGTCTGAACGCGGAACGGTCGGCGAAACCATACGGCGACAGCATCGTTCAGGGTCGCGTCGGTTCGTCAATTCCGAACCTCAATCATATTCGCCGCCGTGTGCGTCTCAACACCCCGCCTGCGCCGGTGAACCGCACAGCGAACAAAATCCAGAAAACACCGATGACGTCTCCCGAGGCGGGCATAGGCCAGGCATAGGCTGCGGTAACCCCGGACCTCTCATAAACGGTCCATTCCGAAAGTAAGAACAATGTCCGAAGTCGTGTTCACTGCTGACATGCGGATTCTGGTGTGAGTGAACAGGACTCGGACATCCGCGTGTCATGAACTCGTGTGCACTACGGTGCTTTTCGCTCGTACTCGTGTTCACGACGGTTAGCGGTTCTGGGCCGGCTCAGCTTGTGGCGGTCTCGGCCTGCAGGTAGCTGTAGACGGTCTGCTCGGCGGCGTCGTCAACGAGTACAGACACGCGACCTGACCAGCACCAGCGAGTTTCCGAACGGCACACGGTACAACGTCACCGTCAATACCGTTGCGTTCGGTTTCATCAAGACGCGGCTCACCGAGGCCAGCGCCACCGGCGAGAGAACCATCGACGTACAGTGTCGGCAGCTGAAGGTCGGCGTCAACCCCGATCTGCTCGCCGCGATGGAACGGATGATCCCGCTCGGCCGGGCAGGCCAGCCCGCCGAAGCCGCGGTCTACCTTGCATTGAGAACCAGTGAGGGCACCTTCCGTCAGCGCACCGAGATCACCAAGGCCCAGCGTGACCTCCTCACACGCCCTGAACGTCGACGCGCCGCCCCACTCTACCAGCTCACACCAGCCGCGGACTCCTGACCAGCACGGACTCCGCCGCCTAGATGCACGCCGTCTGCCCAGTCGACGGTGTGTTTTCACACGTCAACAGCCATATTCGCCGGCTAGACCACTACATCAAGTGCGGAACCCAGGCGACATTCCGCGCAGGTGAGCACACCCATCCACGCGAAACTCTCGTGCGGAGCATCCAGCCAGCCCGTGCCCGGATTCCACCGCTTGATCGCCATCCCACCCGCAACCGGCTCCCAGTACACGAACACGGGCTTGGGCACCGTTCAGGCCGCCGCCCCGCCGACCGGCATCCTCCGCGAGTCCAGATCATGCACGAACGGCGCACCATCGGTTCGAACAGCGTCCCGTCCTCGGCGCGAACCTGCTGCAACCCCGCCATCACGTACTGCAAGTAATAGGCCACCCGGTGTCGGCCTGCGCCAGCAGCACCGCGTCGGCGGCATCGAGCTGCCCGTTCACCCGCTCGGGCTGGGAGAACCATGACCGCGGCATCTCCTCCCCGGTCGCGGGGTCGATGCAGGAATGGGCCATGAACACCTTCTCGGCCGCGCGCACCGTGTCGAGCACGCTCTGACCGATCCGCTACGCCTCGCTCAGCTCGGGCACCTGTGGGAACACGGAACTCACGCGACGACACCGGTGTGCAGCCGAAGTCTCCGCGCAGGAGGTCACGCAGGCGCGGCAGTAGCCGGGCGGTGCCGGTCAGTCATGCCACGATGTCGATTGCACCGCCCTTGCGAGTCAGGGTGGCGCACCGGTTCGGCATGTCCAGATCCGGAGCGCGCCGACCATGCCCTGTGACAGCGCAGTCCGTGCACGCCCCGACGCCCGATATCCATAGCAAGCGCCCGGGGATGGTGAGTTGCCGACGCATCATCAGGTTGTCGGACGGTCGGCTGCGCGCAGGTCTGTGCGACGATGTAGCGGCGCTTGCCGTGTTCGTCTAGTTCGTCGTACATCTGCCGGGCCAGCTGGACCTGCCGGGGGCCGAGTTTGGGTTTCTGGCCGCCGGTACGTCCGCGGGCGCGGGCTGCGGCCAGCCCGTCGCGGGTGCGTTCGGACATCAGTGCGTGCTCGAATTCGGCTATCGCGCCGAGGATTTGGAAGAACATGCGGCCGACGGCGGTGGAGGTGTCGATGCCCTGGTCGAGCACCACCAGGTCCGCACCCCGGTCCTGGAGCGTCTTGGACAACTCGGCCAAGCGCAATCGAAATCATGAACGGGAAGGAAGTCTCCAGTGTCGAAGTTCGACCCGGCATCAATTCGGGTAGTGGCCTGCGACATCTTCGGCACGACTGTTGATTGGCGCACCGGGGTCGCCGAGCAGGTCGCTCAGATCGTCAAAGATCATGGCCAGAGCCTGGACGCCAATGCGTTCGCCGATGCCTGGCGCGATCGCTACCTACCATCCCTGGAACGCGTGAACCGTGGCGAGCGTGACTGGGTCTACCTCGACACGCTGCACCGGGAATCACTGGACGAACTACTCGACGACTACGGCGTCGCGAGCGCGCTCGACGACACCGCGCGCCGGCGACTTGTCCACACCTGGCACCGGCTACCCGCCTGGGAGGACGCGGTGCAGGGCTTGGCCCGGTTGCGGCGCCACTTCGTGGTAACCGCCTTGTCGAACGGAGGTTTCGCGCTGCTGACGAACCTGGCCAAGGCCGCGAGCCTTCCGTTCGACTGCATCGTGTCGGCCGAGCTCGCCCGTGCCTACAAGCCGGCGCCTCGGGCCTACCGCACCGCTGCAGAGCTGCTCGACGCCGATCCAGCCCAAGTCCTCATGGTCGCCGCACACCGTTGGGACATCGACGGGGCTCGCAAGGCGGGGCTCGCGACCGCATTCCTCGAACGGCCACTGGAGAAAGGCGACCGTCGCACCGCCGACCGGGCGGCCGACGTCACCAGCGATCTCACCGTGACCGGCTTCGACCACCTGGCCGACGCTCTCGGCTGCTGAGCAACTGGACGAAACCTGACCCCCGGTACTACTCCTCCGGGTCGTCCAGCCCTTCCGGATCGCCGCAGCGCGAGAAGTTCGCGCCGGCGGGAAGTCGTGTCACGGCGTTTGAGGTGACCTCTCGGTGTGTCCAGCCCAGTGCCGGGCGCTTTCGTGCACCGCGGCGACACCGTCCTGCTGATCGGACTTGGGCAGTGCGGTAGTCGGACGGTTTCGACCTCGATAAGGCACTTAGCCGTATCGAGCTGTGATCGTTGCTGAACCCACTGCCACGATCGAGATGAGTAAGCACACCATTGCGCGACGAAGACGAACACGGCGGGCTTGGTGAAGGTAGGACGCACGCCAAAGTTCGACAATCGCTCCCCGAAGTTGCTGTTCTGGTGATTGGTCCATGACCGAGGCCTTGAAAGCGTCGAAAGTCGCCCATCTGAGACAGATAGTGGGGTAGGCGTAGACCGATGCCGCATCGTCGCGCGGTTCAGAGAACAGGGGCTCTGACCCGCGCACAGTAATCAATACCCTCGCCGCGAGAATGACCGATGCACCGACAAAGACGAGCGCACCACAGGCCGCCGCGAGAGCAATGGCGCTCGGTCCCTGAGATCCCTTGATGGAGAGAGCGAAAGCGATCCCAGCAACGACGAGGGTGTTCGTGCTCAGCACTGAACCGGCCCGCGCTGTTACACCTGCACGCAGTTGATCCTCTCGATTGATGTGCCAACGTATCGATTCCAGCGTGTGGCCCCGGGACCACGTCGGCCCTTGTGACGTCATAACCACTGCATCGTTCGGCGTGCAGGCTCTGCAACCGCTACACCGCGCCGCTGCGAACGAATTCGGCTCCGTGACAGGTCCGTTCGTCCTCGGCCGCTGCCCCTCATCCCAGTGGCCGAAGTTGAAATCCTCTGTCGGGCAACGCAAATCCATGGACTTGGCTTCCGCCGTTGCGCGATAATCTCTCTGATATGGCGACCTACTTTCATGGCGGTGTGCCGGGCAGGCGGCGCCACCAGTCGATCCTTCCCGCGGCAAAGGTCGACTACAGCGGCCCCGTCTATCAACCCAAAGCGGAATACGACCCCATCAGCGCGTCGAGCAGCTCCAGCTGCGGGACCGCACCGAGGCCGATCCGCCGGCGGCGGTCGACCTCGTTGACGTCGATCTCGTAGGTGATGCGGGCGGTGGATCCGAAGATCCGCACCTTGGCGTGAAAGGTCTTCTCGCTCATCAGGACCTCTCCACTGTGGCGTGGTCGATGTCGTTGGCTTCGGCGAGGTAGCGGTACAGGGTGGCGCGGCTGACGCCGAACGCGGCGGCGACGGCGTCGGGTTTCTGGTCGGCGGCGAGCGCGGCCTGGGCGGCGGCGAGCTGGTCGGTGGTGAGCTTGCGCGGCCGACCTGCGCGCACGCCACGAGTTGGCCATTCGACCGACAGCAGCGTGGCAAAGGCGCGCGCTGAGTTCCCGGAATTCCTCGGCGAAGACTCCAGGATGCGCCGCACTTCGCAGGGCACGTGCTCGCACGACCCGTTCACGGCCCTTCGTGCGCTCGCCACGTCCGCGGGTGTATCGGCCGGTGAAGCCAGAGCCCGTTCCAAGCAGATCAGCAAGCCCGTTCCAGCGCTTAGCTTCGGCGTGTCGCGATCGCGACACGCCGATTCAATCTTGATATAGCAATCCACCAGTTACCTCGTTGGCTCGTACCGCTGCGATGTCATCCGGTTCACCTCAACGCCCTGGCGGGGATTCCCACCAGGGTCATCAGTCACCGAATCGTTCCGCCCACCACCCTGCGTTTCGGAGCTTGTCGATGTTCTGTTGCGGCTTACCGTCGAACACGAAGCCGATCAGGTCGTCCGAGGTCGGGCGAAAACCGCGCGCCAGCTTCCAGACGGTGTCCTGGCTGGTGTATAGGTAGTACCGCCGTAACTCGCTCGGGATTGGGTCCCAGGCGACCGACACCGAGCAGCCGTCGCCTGGGTTGGCGATGATGGTGCCGGTGAGGTGAAAGTCCATGACCGACACCAGGTTTCCGCGGCGGTTGAAGGGAATGTCGTCGTCAGCGATGTTTCGTCGGGTCTGCACCGCGATGCGTTCGCCGGGCAGCATGTCGGCCACCTTGGCCTCGAAGCGAGCAGACCGAAGCCGAGGCAGGCGCTGCACCAGGCGGTCTTGCCAGTCTTCGCATGACAATCAACGAAAACAGCAGTGTGTCGATGCAGTGTCAAGACCGGCGAACTACCCGCCGTCCACGTTCGCACCGGACGCCGAAAAGGCCTGCGTATCCAACCCCCAACCACCCCGGAAGGACTGTTCTAACCACGGACTGCTGGGGCAACCCGCAGTCCTGGCACGATTCGCCGAATCGGATCAGGGAGAACGGGATTGGCGGGATCGACTCGGTGACTACCTGCGTGCCGAACGCAACCTGGGCCGCCTCGCGCCCGACGCGCAGGTCGATGCCGCGGTCGCCATGCTGGTCGGCATCTGCCACGATCAAGTCCTATCGGCGCTGGTGTCGGGGCACACCGTCTCGGCCCCGCTATCGGTCGAATCGGTGGTCGCGGCAGTACTCGACGGAATCCGCGCAACGGCAAGGGCCGCAAGGATCGCGTCACCCCCTTGACCACGGCAACCGTTGCTGCACTGCGCACCTGGCTGGCCGAATGCGGCGGCGCTGACACCGACCCGATCTTCTGGTCGATCCGGGCACCTACTCAGCCGGGACGCCATCGAGCATCTGGTCGCCAAACACGCCGGGACCGCCGCCCGCTCGAACCCGACCCTGGCGGCGAAATATGTTTCCCCGCACACCCTTCGGCACTCCGCTGCCATGGCACTGCTGCACGCCGGAGTCAACCTGTCAGTGATCGCGCTCTGGCTCGGTCACGAATCCACCCAAACCGTTCAGACCTACCTCCACGCCGACATGGCCCCCAAAGGACGCGCCCTGGCCCGGACGAAACCCAACGACAGCGCCCCTGGTCGCACCCGACGACCTGCTCGCCAAGCGGCTGCGGCGGTGACCGCGGAGAGCGCCTTGTCCAGACCGGTCCGGTTCTTGCGGGTGGTGCCGGAGAACCCTTTGTCGATGAAGATCCGATCGCGGGGGTACGCCGAGCGCGAGGAGTTGTTCGGTTTGGATCTCGACGTCTTGTTCGTCGGTGCAACAGAGGCAGTATCCGACGCGGAAGGGCTCGACCACACCGGCGATCGTTCTATATGACGGCGGTGCTTCTGCGGCGGCGGGACCTGTTCGACGACCCGTTTGTGCAGCATCGAGGAGGCGGAGGACCGGGATCCGGCCTGATTGCCGAGACAATGGGAGCGTCCCCTCCGCACTGGCCGCGGAGGGGACGCTGCATTATCCGGAATACCCCGGGCTTCCGGGCCGAGGACTACTCGCCGAGCCGCTCGTCCGCGTAGACCGCCATCGCGTCCCGATGATACTCGGCCAGGCCCTCGGCGATCTTCTCGTAGTTCGTCTTGAACCGCTCGTCGTCCACGTACATCTGCCCCACGCACTTGTACGCGCTCCGGTTCGGGGTCCAGAAGCGGCACATGCCCTGGTAATGCGTGTGGATCTCAGCCTGGACCGCCGGGTCGTCGACCGGCGTGCCGGCGGCCATGAACTCGGCCATACGGATCATCGCCGCGGTCACCTCACGCTGCATGCTCTCGACGTCCTCGGCGGTCATCGTCGCGGTGGAGCGCCGGGACTGTTCGAACTCCTCCGGCCAGCGCTCTCGGGCCTCGTCGTCGTATTGCGTGTGGTCGAAGCCCTCGAACAGGTTCTCCGGGCGGTTGATCTTGACTGCCATCTCCGTCTTCCCTTCGAGTTCGGCGATGGTGCGCGCCACGGTGTCAGCCATCCGCGCCAGGCGGTTACGCTCTCCGAGGAGGCGGATGTGCTGCCGTTTGAGGGCGGCGAGCGTGTCCGGCTCGGAGTCGACCGCCGCAGCGATCTCGGCGAGGCTCAGGCCGAGCTCGCGCAGGACGAGGATCTGCTGCAGGCGCAGCAGTTGCTCCTCCTCGTAGTAGCGGTAACCGTTGGTGCCCACATAGGCGGGCTCGAGCAGTCCGATGTCGTCGTAATGCCGCAAGGTGCGGGCGGTGACGCCCGACATCCTCGCCACATCCGCGATCGACCAGCTCATGGCGCTTCCCATCGTTGTGTGAGGCCGGTCCGTCCGGCCTCGTCTTCGACGGTAAAAGTTGCCATTACGTGAAGGTCAAGCGGGAAAGCGCCGGATCAGCTGAGAATTCGATCGCTGCTACCCGCCGAGGGCCAAGCGGCTGTTCAGTTTCGGTTCGACTTCGCCGTACGGGAGTACGTGCGACCATAACAGCGGGGTCAGGCCGCGTTCGTCCTCGGCGGGTAGCACGCCGTTCCAGTCGGGGTCGGCCAGGATGTCCTGGATCATCAGCACATTGACGTACATCATAGGGACTCGGCATCAGGCGTTCGCACCAGCGGAAATCGCGCGGCATCCGCAGGCGGCATGCGGTGCCCATCGTCGTCGCTCGACCAGATGCGAATCAAGATCCAATTCGAGCGTGGTGTCCAGGGTCGCAGGTGCCCGGAGCGCCGAGCACGCCAGGATCGCCTCGAGTTCGCCGAGCGCCAGCGCCGCCGTGGCCGCGATCCCGGCCGGCGACGCGTGCCCGACCCGCCCGAGCAGTTGGGCGGCCAGGTGCGGCCACTCGGGATCGTAGTCGCAGCGGGTCAGGTCCAGGCAGCGCAGGCAGCTGGTTTCGCCGGGCAGCACGAACGGGCCGATCAAACCAATACCGTCGCGAATTCGAACGTGCACGTGCGGAATCCTGTGTAGTACAAGCTCACTGGCCAGGCGCGGGTCGATCACCAGCGAGTCCGTCAGCACCACGAGATCGGCTCGCCAGCCGACCACCGAGGCATCCGGACCGTAGGCGCGCGAGCGGCTCGGCCGCAGCCCCATTCGGCGTAGTCCCGTCGACGCCGCATCAGCGAGCGGTCCGAGGCCGTGCACCCGCACCGAGCGGATCCGTCCGGTCGGGTCGTCGGGGTGCACGAGCAGGCCCGCGCTGTCGATCTCGGTCAGCAACGCCAGCACCTGTTCCGGTGTGATGCCACATTCCCCGGCTCGCCACATGAGCTGCGGCCGGGTCTGTAGCCCGTCCAGCAGGCGCAGGAAGGCGAGGACGGTATCGACATCCAGTTCGGCCGGATGCAGCAACAGGGCGCCTTCCGGATCCCAGCCGAGCTGGACCACGCCGGAGGGCCGCACCAGGATGGTCACCCGGGGATGGAGCATCGGACCGCGCGGACGGATCGTGATTGTCATGGCCAGGAGTATGGCGACCACGCAATGCCCGACGTACCGCGAATCCCGCAGTTATCCACAGGAATTCGCGTCACCAACAGGACAGTCCTCAGGACGCGTCGCTGTCTCTACCGAGGTCGGGGCCGGACTTGCCCTTGTCCTGTGCCGACTCGGCCTGCTTGCGCTCGGCCGCATCGCGTTCGCGGGCTTCGGTTGCCGCGAGCTGGGCCAGCGGATCGTCGAATGCGGTTGTGCCGCCGCCGATCACCGAGTCGATGAAACCGGCGGGGGAGTCCAGATCGTCGGAATCGGGCAGCAGATCCGGGTGCGCCCACACGCCGTCCCTGGCCTCCATGCCCGCGTCGGTGGTCAGGCGCCGCCACAGTGCCGCCGCCTCGCGCAGCTTGCGCGGCCGCAATTCCAGACCGACCAGGGTCACGAAGGTCTGCTCGGCGGGACCGCCGGTGGCGCGGCGCCTGCGCAGCGTTTCGGCGAGAGCGCCCGCGCCGGGCAGACGATCGCCCACCGCGTCGGTGACCACCACCTCGACCCAGCCTTCGATCAGCGCGAGCAGTGTCTCCAGCCGTTCGAGGGCCTGCTTCTGTTCCGGGGTGGTCTGCGGTTCGAAGGCGCCCTGCGACAGGATCTCCTCGAGCTTCGACGGATCGCTCAGCGACATCGGATCGATGCCCTGGGCGGCCTCCTGCAGCGCGGAGAAGTCCATCTTGATACCGCGCGCGTAGTCCTCGACGGCGCCGAGCACCTGCTGGCGCAGCCACGGCACATGGCCGAACAGCCGCTGATGCGCCGCCTCACGCGCGGCGAGGAACACCAGGATCTCGCTCTCGGGCTGCTCCAGCCCGGCACTGAACTCCGAGATGGCCGCGGGCAGCAGCGCCGCGGTGCCGCTCGGTCCCAGCGGCAGACCGATATCGGTGGAAGTCAGTACCTCCTTGGCCAGCTGCCCGAGCGCCTGGCCAAGTTGCGATCCGAACGCGAGGCCGCCCATCTGGCCGAGCATCCCCACCATCGGGCCCGCGAATTCCCTTGCCTCCTCGGGCAATTGCGCGGTCCACATGACGGAGATTTGCTCGGCGACCGGGTCGCACAGCCGCTTCCAGGTCGGCAGCGTCTCCTCGATCCAGTCGTTGGCCGTCCAGGCCACGGCCTTGGTCGCGCCCGCGGGCAGCGTGGTCGCACCGTCGAGCCACAGTTCGGCGAGGTGCGCGGCGTCGGTCACGGCGCTGGTGGCGCCCGAGGTCAGCGGGGTCACGCTCGACCCGAGCTGCTGGCGGGCCAGCCGCTTGGCCACGTCGTAGTTCACCGGACCGGTCTGCGCCGAGCCCGGCTGCCCCATGCCGCTGAGCATCTGCCCGAGCGAGGTCAGCATCTGCCCGAGCTGCGCAGGATCGAAGCCGCCTGCACCGGGCCCGCCGATGCCGAACGGGTTATTGGCCTCGGGACCGCCCGGCTCCTCGCCGCGCTTGCGCGCGTCGTCGTCATCGCGATTCGAGAATCCGAAGGGGTGGTCACTCATACTCCTTACGTTACGCGTGTGGCATAGGGCATTTGTGTTCGCGCGGCGCGAAATCGGTGGACGCCGGAACGTGGCGAATGCGTGCCTCTGCCGCCCATCGCAGGGGCGCAACACTACTGTGGTCGAGGTGAATCGTCGGATCCTTACCCTTGTGGCCGCTCTGATCCCGGTGCTCGTGCTCGGCGTCGCCGGCAGTGTGTTCACCGTGCCGTTCGTCGCGCTCGGACCCGGGCCAACGTTCAATACGCTCGGCGAAGTGGAGGGTAGGCAGGTCGTCGACGTGCAGGGCGCCGTGCTCGACCCCACCACCGGGCATCTGAACATGACCACCGTGTCGGTGCGTGATGGATTGAACATCTTCGAGGCGTTGGGATTCTGGGTCAGCGGTGAACACGGCCTGGTACCGCGGGCCGAGGTGTACCCGCCCGGCGTGCCGCGTCAGGAAATCGACAAGTCCAACCAGCAGGACTTCAAGGACTCCGAGGGCAACGCCGAGGTCGCCGCGCTGCACTACCTGAACCTGCCCACCGTGGTGCTGGTGCGCAAGGTCGGCGACGACGGCCCCGCCAAGAACGTGCTCGCCGCGGGTGACGAGCTGATCAGCATCAATGGCGCCCCGATCAACACGCCCAAGGACGTGGTGGCCGCGGTGTCCACACAGCCGCCGGGCAGCCAGATCACCGTGACGTATCGGCGGGACAATGCCGAGCAGGCCGCCACCATCACCCTCGCCGCCCGCCCGGACGACGCGACAAAGGGCTATCTGGGCCTGACGCCGAGCGAAGGCGCGCGCCCACCGATGGCCGTCGCCTTCAACCTGGCCGATATCGGCGGGCCCTCGGCCGGTTTGATGTTCAGCCTCGCGTTGATCGACAAGCTCTCGCCGGGTGAACTCGACGGCGGCAAGTTCGTCGCGGGCACCGGCACCATCGACCAGGACGGCAAGGTCGGCCCGATCGGTGGCATCCAATACAAGATGTTGGCCGCCCACGACGCGGGCGCGGAAACCTTCCTGGTCCCCGCCGCCAATTGCAACGAGGCCAAGCAGCGCACCCCCGACGGCCTGCGACTGGTGAAGGTCGACAACCTCAACGGCGCCGTGCAATCGCTCAACGACATCAACGCGGGCAAGCCCACCGTCAGCTGCGGCTGACGGCCGCTACTCGAAGGTGTGGTGCAGGGCCTCTATGACGTTGGGCGCCAGATTCGGGTAGGTGCGCAGGTCGAGGTCGCCGAACTCGTCGGCGTCGTCCTCGGGCCGCACCTGCAGCAGCGCCAGCGAGGTGCCCGCGCGCAGCACTGCCGCGAACAACCGTGCCTCGCGGCGGTCCGGGTGCGCTTCGGCGGCGGCGCGGGCGGCCGCGTCGGCGGCCTCGTGATCGGCGAGCAGCGGCGCGAGCGCATCGTCGAGCGTGCTCTCGGCGTCCGGTGGCAGCACCACGATCTCCTGCACCAGCACACAACCCTGGACGGCGTCGGGCCAGCTGGTGGTCGCGAGGAACTCGTCGAGGGCCATCGACCCGCCGGTCACATCATCGGGAAACGATTCCTGGGCAATGGGGGTGAGTTCGTTGGCCTGGTCGAGTTGGTCGACCAGCCCCGGCTCGGCCGCGACCAGATCCGCGGTGGGCACCAGCGCGAACATCTGCGGCGGGTTACCCCAGCCCTCGGCATCCACGAATTCCGCGACCTCCCGGACGGAACGGGCGAGGACGAGTTCGGCGTGCAGATCAGCGGTCACGGGGACATCCAACCAAACGCTCGATCGATCGCGGAGCGCTGGTGCGGATAATCGCGGCCCCGAGACAGCGCGCCCGCGACCCCGCAGCCTGTGTATTTGCAGCCTTGCGGGCTTGACAGTGTCCGATTCCGTAGAGTGGGCGCGGAATAGGGTCCGTATGGACCACCTGAACATCGGACTGCGGCGCATCGGCCGGAATCGGTGCGAGCGCCGCCGGACTTGGAGCGTGGCATCGTGGGCATGCGGCCCCCCACCGGCTTACCTTCGTTGTCCCGACGCAGCCGAGTGCTGCTAGTGGCAGCCATCATTGTGGCGGCGCTGCTGTTGTTGGGACCGCGCCTGACCGACACCTACACGAACTGGTTGTGGTTCGGCGAGGTCGGCTTCCGCAGCGTCTATCTCACCGTCCTGCGTACGCGGGTGCTGTTGTTCCTCGTGGTCGCGCTGTTCGTCGGTCTCGTCGCCTGGCTGGCGTTGCTGCTCGGCTACCGGACCCGGCCGGTGTTCGTGCCGGTGACGGGTCCGAATGATCCGATCGCGCGCTATCGCACCACGGTGATGAGCAGGCTGCGGCTGTTCGGCATCGGTATCCCGGTGCTGATCGGATTGCTGTCCGGGCTGGTGGCGCAGTCGAATTGGGTCACAGTGCAGCTGTTCCTCAATGGCGGCTCGTTCGGGCAGAAGGATCCGCAGTTCAATCTGGACGTGGGGTTCTACGCCTTCGATCTGCCCTTCTATCGGATGGTACTGAACTGGCTGTTCGTCGCCGTGGTGATCGCGTTCTTCGCCAGTCTGGTGACGCACTACGTCTTCGGCGGCCTGCGCCTATCCGGCAAGGAGGGCACGCTGACCCGTCCCGCGCGCATCCAACTTGCCGTGCTTGCAGGACTTTTCGTGCTGCTCAAGGCCGTCGCGTACTGGTTCGACCGCTATGAGTTGCTCTCCAGCAGTCGCAAGCAGCCGACGTTCACTGGCGGTTCCTATACCGACATCAACGCGGTGTTGCCCGCCAAGCTGATCCTGCTGTCCATCGCGGTGATCTGCGCGGTGGCGTTCTTCGCCGGCATCGTGCTGCGCGATCTGCGGGTGCCCGCGATGGCGGCCGCGCTGCTGGTGCTGTCGTCGATTCTGGTCGGCGCGGTGTGGCCGCTGGTGGTCGAGCAGTTCTCGGTGCGTCCGAACGCGGCCGACAAGGAAAGTGAATACATCCAACGCAATATCGCCGCCACCAGGCAGGCGTACGGCATCACCTCCGACAAGATCGACTACAAGGATTACAAGGGCGAGAGCAGCAAGAATCCGGTCGATGTGCCGGTCGACGCCGCGACCATCGGCAATGCCCGGCTGCTCGATCCGAACATCCTGTCGCCCACCTTCACCCAGCTGCAGCAGCGGAAAAACTTCTACGGCTTCCCCGAGTCGCTGAACATTGACCGCTACAACATCGACGGCGACATCCAGGACTACATCGTCGCCGCCCGTGAGCTCTCCCCGGCGACCCTGAGCGGCAACCAGACCGACTGGATCAACCGCCACACCGTCTACACCCACGGCAACGGCTTCGTCGCCGCCCCGGCCAACCGAGTCAACAAGCCGCAGTCCGAGGATCCCAACGCGGCCGGCGGCAGCAGCGACAGCGGCTACCCGATCTTCATGGTCAGTGACCTGTTCACGCCGCCGGACAAGCAGCGGATCCGGGTCGACCAGCCGCGGGTGTACTACGGCCAGCTGATCTCGCAGGCCAATCCGGACTACGCGATCGTCGGCTCGACGGATGGTCAGCGTCCGCGCGAATACGATTCCGACACCGCGCAATACACCTATGCAGGCAAGGGTGGCGTGCCGATCGGCAATTGGTTCAACCGGTTGGCGTTCGCGGCCAAGTACGCCGAGCGCAACATCCTGTTCTCCTCGGCCATCGGTAAAGACTCCAAGATCATCTTCAACCGCAGCCCGCGTGACCGGGTGCAGAAGGTGGCGCCGTGGCTGACGACGGACGGGAATGCGTACCCGGCGGTCGTCGGTGGCCGGATCCAGTGGATCGTCGACGCGTACACCACGCTGGACAACTACCCCTACGCCCAGAACACCTCGCTGGAGGGCGCGGTCGAGGACAGCATCGACAAGAAGACCGGTCGACTGCTGCCGCCTAAGCAAGTCAGCTACATCCGCAACTCGGTGAAGGCCACCGTCGATGCCTACGACGGCACGGTGACCCTGTACGAGGTGGATCCCACCGACCCCGTGCTGAAGGCATGGCGCGGTGTGTTCCCCGGTGCGGTCAAGCCGGAGAGCGACATCTCGCCGGAGCTGCGTGCGCACTTCCGGTATCCGGAGGATCTGTTCAAGGTGCAGCGCGAGATGCTGACCAAGTATCACGTGGACGATCCGCGAGAGTTCTTCACCAACAACGCTTTCTGGTCGGTGCCGAGCGATCCGACGATAGAGGGCGGCGGCACCTTCAACCAGCCGCCGTACTACGTACTGCTGGGCGATCCGCAAACGAACAAGCCGGTCTTCAATCTGACCAGCGCGATGGTCGGCTACAACCGGCAGTTCTTGTCCGCCTATATATCGGTGCGTTCCGATCCGGACGGCTACGGCAAATTCACTATTCTGCGATTGCCGACCGATACCCAAACCCAGGGTCCACAGCAGACACAGAACACAATGACGACAGCGCCGGAAGTGTCGAGTCAGAAGACATTGCTGTCCAATTCGAACAAGATCAAATATGGCAATCTGCTGACATTACCGGTCGCCGACGGCGGAATCCTTTATGTGGAACCGCTTTACAACGAACGCAATACCGGGCCGAACACATCGACGTTCCCGCAGTTGCTCCGAGTGTTGGTGAGCTATCGCGACCAAGCGGGCAGTGTGAAGGTGGGCTATGCCGCCACCCTGGCCGAAGCGCTGAACCAGGTGCTGCCCGGATCCGGTTCGCTGGCAACGCCATTCGGCGGTGATCCGGCGACAAGGCCGAAACCCGGCGCCGCGCCGGCTCCGGCGGAAGGCACCACGCCGCCACTTCAGACCGGCGGTACGCCATCGGTACCTCCGGGCGGCGTCACCCCGCCACCGGGCTCATCGCCGACCAAGGACGCCGCGGCCGCGGAGCTGAACCGGAAGATCGAGAACGTGCGTAATGCCATGCGCACCGGGAACTTCCAGGATTTCGGCAGGGCATTGGACGAACTGGACGCCGCGGTGAAGGCGTACCAGGACGCCGGTCGCTGACCCGCATCCGCACACGAGAACGGCCCTGCCGCCCGGAAAGGGGTGACAGGGCCGTTCTGGCATCGGGTCCGGAAAGAAGGACCGGAGATCAGCGGAAGAGCGAGTTGATCAGGCCGCTGTTCTGCTCCAGCACTGGTCCTGCAGGCTGGCCTGCTCTAGGTGCTCTGCGAGAACTGCAGGCCGCCGGAGTAGCCGTTGCCGGTGTTGATATTCCCCAGTTGCTACCGCTCTCGCACTGCGTGACACCGTCCCAGTTGTATGGGTGGGCGCGGCAGACGCGGTGGTGGTGGAGAGACTGAACGGTACTGCAACGAGGGCGCCGGTGACGGCCACCGGGGGTGTCCGAGACCACTACGAAATAGTGACCCGGGTCACGTTTGAAACCTATATCGAGGGGTGTTGTGTGCGCGCCCGTGCTCGGGAGTTTCACTTCGAGCCTCCGCCTCGAGTCATGCCGATGGTGTCGTGGGCTACGTCACCGCGTACCTTTTCGGTCTCCCGACCGACCCCTGTCGACCGACGCTGACCGGGCAAACGCCCTGCTTGGGGGGCGATTTGCCATCTGCGCGCAGACGTGTGTAATCTTATGTTTACCGACGCGGGGTGGAGCAGCTCGGTAGCTCGCTGGGCTCATAACCCAGAGGTCGCAGGTTCAAATCCTGTCCCCGCTACTAGGGAAATGGCCCGGAACACACAGTTTCGGGCCATTCTTTCTTTATTGGTGCGTTGGAGCTTATTCGGGAACCTCAGCCAAGCTCAGGATTCTGGATCCACCGTCGGGTTCGGGCCGGCGTCGCCAAGTAGATAGTTCGCGCCGCGAACCGCCGCATCCGCTACATCGTGAGCGTCGCTGAGCAGTAGCCGACGTGCCCCGTGCAGGCGGATCCGTTTCTGGAACTGGACTGGTGTCATCGCGGTGACCGCGCGGAAGTGCCGGTGGAAGGAGGCCGTGCTCATCTCGGCCAATCGCGCCATGTCCTCGATATGGAGTGTTCTGTGTGGTGGTCCCGGATCCAGCGGATTGCGCGCCTGATGTGGGTCAGACAAGGTTGCGGCTGGGGTGATTGCGGACGCCGAGCTGATGCGGTTCTATGCCGGATAGCACCGGAATCGGGTATCGAGACCGTCATTCCCCGACATCCTCATCACGCCCAGGAACGCGGTCATCGACGGGAGAGTCGATGTCGCATTCGCCATGCGCAATGGGCGACCGAACCGCTGCCCCCGGTGGCCCCGGAGTGGTGCGATGGCAGGGCTCCGGCGTTGTCGGGGTCTAGGTCATGAGCTGCGGAAACCGGTTGCGCGACACGCCGGTTCGGGATGCGAGGCGGACACGGGCTTCTCGGTGACGATGAAGGTTCCTACGCCTGAATCGATTTCCGGAGTCGCCCGTGTCCGCTGGTCCAGTATCGCTTGCCGAGCCCGTGGTGGAGGTGTTGACCCGTCGGCGCGTCGAACCGGCACCGTCGCCGCTACCGCAGGACCGGGTGATCGCGCCGTGTTTGCTACAGATGTTGGGGACGGTGCCCGACCCCCGCGATCCACGCGGGGTCCGCTACCCGTTGACCGCGTTGTTGGCGATCATGATCCTGGCCACCGCGGCCGGGATGCGGTCGGTGGCCGGGATCGCCTGTTGGACCCGTACCGCGCCGACGGAAGTGTTGACGCAGTTGGGCATCCGGGTCCGACGCCCGAGCGAGAAGACGTTGCGCACGATTATGGCCCGCCTCGACGCCGCCGACCTGGACCAACGGTTGGGCGACTACTTCGCCGGCATAGCCGCCACGGTCGACACCACTACGGAGCTGATGGCCGTCGCGCTGGACGGCAAGACCGTGAGAGGTGCACGGTTGGGTGGTGGCCGGGCACCGCACCTGGTGTCGATGTTCGCCCACCACACCCGCCTGGTCCTGGGCCAGTTGGCGGTCGCCTCGAAGACCAATGAGATCCCAACGGTCCGGAAATTACTGCAATTATTCAGTCGCACAACGCTTTTGGTGACCATCGATGCTATGCACACGCAGACCGCGACGGCGAAGCTGATCTGCGGAAAGCTGAAATCGCACTACCTGATGACCGTAAAATCCAACCAGCCCGGCCTGCTGGCCCGCATCAAAGCCCAGCCCTGGGCCGCGGTGCCGGTGGTGTGCACCGACAGCGACGACAAGCCACGCCACGGCCGTATCGAGACCCGCACCTTCAAAGTCCTCACCGTGACACGAGGACTCGGGTTCCCCCACGCCCGCCAGATCATCGAAGTCACCCGTGAACGCGTCCTGGTCAGCACCGGCAAGCGGACCTTCGAGACCGTCTACGCCGTGTGCAGTCTGCCCTTCGAACACGCCACACCCAGGAAGATAGCCGAATGGTTGCGCCTACACTGGGGAATCGAGAATTCGGTCCACTGGGTCCGTGATGTCACCTACGGCGAAGACCTCAGCACTCTGCGCACCGGCCATGCTCCCCAAGTCGCGGCCACGCTCAGAAACACCGCGATGAACCTCCACCGTCTCGACGGAGCCACCAACATCGCCGAGGCCTGCCGCACCACCGCGTTCAGCCCAGATAGAGGCATACACCTGCTAATGAAACCAAAAAACAGCTGGTCAGAAGCAGCTTAAGCGACAACGCCGGAGCCCTGGGTGCGATGGGTCGGGTCGGCCCTCGACAACGCCGCCGCAGAATCGTTCAAACTTGACGTTGAAGGTCGAGTTCGTGCACCAGACGAGAGCGCTCCGGCTTGGACTGCCTCGATGCTGGCAACGGAATTCGTGCCGTCACCGTGAGCGGCTTGGTTGGAGGCAGCGCTGAGCGGGCCATGTTGCCCTGGTCGCGCGTGTCCCGCATCGCCCACTACCCGCACGACATCGCCGCCGCTGTTGTGGTGGGCGTCGTCGTCGGGCTGGCGACAGCCATTGCGTTGCGCAGATACGCGACGCCACAGATCGGGAAGCTCTCCACCGGTCGGCTCCGCCCGGTTCTCAGGCCTCGCCCTCGCATGCCCGATCGCCATGGGCGCTGTGATGTTCACGATGATGCGCGGCGCGACACAAGCCCGACAATGACAACGCACACGACGAACAGATCAAACAACTGCGCGGACATTGATCGTCCGATTCGTAGGCTTGCTTGCCTCTGACGAGGTTGAACTGCACGGAGTTCATTCTTCTTGGATGGGCTTGTACCGAATCGTGGCCGGGTGGCGGGCCACGTGAGGGACCGTGCCAGCGATCAGTTCCGCGCCGCGTCGATCAGTTGTTGGTGCAGCCAGGTCAGGGGGGTGGCGCCGCCGGGGCCGATCGCGTACCGGGGGTAGCTCTGGTGGATCCCGGACTTCACGAAATCGTCGATCTGTTGCTTGCGTTGTTCGTAGGCGGAGTTGTTGAGCTGGTCGTTTAGCAGGCCGAGACCACCTGCGGCGAGGGCGTCGCCGATGAGGTTGCCCGCCTGCTGCTGATATGTACCGAGCTGGGCGGGGTCGGGGTTCGAGATCTGGGCGAAGAACCCGGCGATGCGACCGGCGAAGTCGCCGTCGGGGATCGCGCAGTACAGATCTCCTGCGGCGCAGAAGGTGTAGGTCTTCGGGGTGAGCCAGCCGAAACCGCCCAGGCGCGGACCACTGGCGCCAGCACCCGCGACGGGCGGGCCGATCAGGTTGTCGGTGGGGGAGCGGCGGGGGTCGGCGATCAGCCCGACCAATGCCACGCGGTTCGGCGGTACGACACCGAGCCCGGTGCCGATCTCGGCCGCGAGATCACCGGCGGCGTCCGCGCCCTGGCTGTAGCCCAGCAGCGCGAATCGTGTTGCGCCACACTGCTGGGCCATCGCGCTGACTAGTCCACGGGCGTTGTCGAGGGCTTCTCGTTTGGAGCGGCCGTACACGTCGCCTTCCCAAGGGAACGCGGTCGCCGCGTAGGCGACGTAGTCGGTCCGGACGTCTGCCGGCAAGTTGTTGGTGACTGCGGCGAGCATCCCCTGGCCCGGTTCGGACTTCGAAGTCTCCCACGTGCCGGGAATCGCCACGACATACATGTCGGGGCACTGTTGCGGGGCAGCTTGTGCGGTCGACGCCACGCCGATCGGAAGGACGGCGGTCACCATTGCTGCCGCGCATGCGGCGGTGTTCTTCCATCGAGAAAACATCGTGTACTCCGGGTTCACGGCCGAGCGCGTTGTCGGTTCGGCGAAGGCTACTTCGCGAGTGTAAACGGCGTCGGGATAGCGCTGGGGTAGTGGGTCAGTGGTGCGGACCTGACGCTGTGACGAGAGTCCTCGGTGAGTAATTTGCGTACGGCAGCAACCGTCGGCCTCGTTGGATCGGCACGGCGGGCGATCGCATACGCGAGTGTCCGTCGAACACGGAAGTCAGGGTCGGTTGTGAGCCCGAGCAGAAACTCCGAGTAACGCTCTGGTTCATTCAGACACAGTAGTGCGCTCGCCCGGCGGACGACAGACCGCTGTGGTCGCGTATCGCTGCCGACGACTTGACGCAAGACAAGGCTGCTGGTCTCGCGGCGCTGCCTTGGCCGCTCGCGGTACCTGGACTGGGGTACAGCGACTCTTCACAGGGCGGATTGCCGGGCCGCAGTGCGTCATGTGCGGGCCCCATATGCCGACGTCGGTGATCGTGAACCCGCCGACGCCCGGACACGGAAACTGAATCGCAGGACAGCCGCAGCGATAGACGTGTGCCGGACGGTTGGGCCGAGTAGGACGATGTCAGCGTCGCACAATCGCACCGCTCGACCCGGCACGCGTGAAAGGACTTCGAGCGCGGGGAGTCCCTGGAACACCTCGACGCGTGGCGGGCGGTCGTTTCGGACACTCGGATCGCCATCAACAGCGACAACGTCATGGAGTACGGCGTAGCCGACATGCGTTCGGTGTTCGGCTGAGCGCGCGGCTAGGACGCGACCGCGCCGCTGCGGGCGGCCAGGGTGGCGAACATGTCCTCAGTCTGGGCGCGCGACGCTGTGGAAACGCTGAGAGTGGCCCAGGCCCCAGGCCCCAGGCCCCAGGCCCCAGGAGCCGGGAGCCGGGAGCCGGTATGGCGGCGCTCGCGTAGCGATGGTCAGTAGTAACTGCGCCCGCCGGGGCCGCCGGACGCGGACCACACCTCACTGATAACACCGTTGGTGGTGCGCAGGATGTCGGTTCCGCTCACCGCGACCGGCGCTCCGTCCGGACCGGTGAACCGCGCACCGTACGGTCGCGCCACGAATCCTGTTCGGGTGTCGTCCATTTCGACGACCGGATCACCCTCCGGTACGAATCGGAGCCCCGGAACACCCGCGTGCAGACCGGCGATCTGTGCGGCGAAGGCCGTCGGATCGTGGATGTCGTCGTAGGCGTCGGCGCCCGGCTGGGCGTAGCGCAGGGTGAACTCGGGGGCCATGATCTCGTCGACGAATGCCAGGTTCCCGTTCCACATCGCGGTCCACTTGTCGAACAGATCGATGCCGAAGTCGCGCATCTCCACTCCTTATAGTATCAGTGATACGGTCTCGCTGAAACTAACATATAGTCTCAATGAGACGGTGTCAATGGAAGTGAGGAAAGAGGCGGTGGCATGCCGGAACTCGGTCCGCAGGACCACATCGTGCTGGGTCTGATCGCCCGGCACGGCCCACTCACCCCGTACGATCTCAAGGCCAAAGTCGAGGAGAGCACCGACTACTTCTGGCCGGTGCCGCACGCGCAGCTGTACCGGATTCCCGCGCGCCTGGCCGAGTTGGGTCTGCTCAGCGAGGAAGCCGAACACGGCGGTCGCCGACGCCGCGTCTTCCATCTGACCGACGCCGGCCGCGCCGAGCTGAAACAGTGGCTCGCCGATCCGCAGAGCCCGCCGGCCGAGACCCGCGATCCGGCCCAGCTCAAACTCTTCTTCGCCGATCTGGGTGACCCCGGGGATGTGGTCGCGCTCGCCCGCAGTCAGACCGCGGAGCACCGCCGCTGGCTTGAGTACTACCAATCACTGCAGACCGAGATCGACCCGACCGACACCGCCCGCGCGATCTCCCGCGCTCGTATCCTGCGGCTGGGCATCATGCACGAGCAGGCGTATGTCGACTTCTGGGACGACCTCGCCGCTGAATGAGCGCGGTGCTATCCGCGGCGGTGGCGCTTGGCGGCGCGGACGCTGAGTGCGGTCATCGGGACGATCACGTTGACCCTCGATTCCGTAGCCGCCGGACGATGCTCGAACGGCGGCTCATCTACCCGGAGCCCTGCCCCCGACTCTTCCGATCAGGAGCGAGGCGGGGGCGGGCGACCAAACCGTGCTTGTGGGCGTAGGCGACGGCGTGGATGCGGTCGCGGACACCGAGTTTGGCGAGTATGCGGGACACGTGGGTTTTCACGGTTTCTTCGCCGACGCCGAGGAAGGTGGCGATTTCGGCGTTGCTGTGTGCGTCGGCGAGCAGCAGCAGCACTTCTCGTTCGCGGGCGGTGAGTTGCTCGACCTCCGGCGGCGTGCGTGGCGGTGCGAGACTGCCCGCGAAGCGTGCGGCGAGGCGCCGCGTCATCGACGGATCGATCAGGGCGTCGCCGCGGGCGGCGATCCGGATCGCCGCGACGAGTTCTTCCGGCGGCAGGCTTTTCAGCAGGAATCCGCTGACACCCGCTTGCAGGGCGCGATAGAGGTTGGCCTCGCTGTCGTAGGTGGTGAGCACGAGGACGTGGGTGCCGCCCGCGGCGACGATGGCCTCGGTGGCTGCCAGCCCGTCGAGTTTCGGCATCCGCACATCGAGGATGGCGACGTCCGGTCGGAGCCGGGCGGTTTCGGCGACGGCGGCGCGACCGTCGCTCACCTCGGCGACACAGTCGAGGTCGGCCTGGCTGTCGACCACGGCGCGCAGGCCGGAGCGGAACATGCTGTGGTCGTCGGCGATCAGGACTCGGATCGGTAGGTTCATGATCCTCCGATCGGGACGGAAACCTCGATGTGCCAGCAGGTTCCGTCCGCCTGCGGACCGTAGCGGAGTTCGCCGCCGAAGAGTTCGGTGCGGCGTCGGATGCCGCCGATGCCGCGATGCACCGAGGCGTCGGCGCCGGACGCCGGTGCGATCGGATTGCTCGTCCGGATCACCACCAGGTTCGGCAGGTATGCCACATTCAGCCGCGCGTGCGCGCCGTCGCCGTGGCGCAGGGCGTTGGTCAACATCTCCTGCACGATTCGATAGAGCGTGATGTTCAACGAATCCGGCAGCGGCACCGCCGATCCGCGCACGGTGACCTCGACGTCCAGCCCGGCCGCCCGCACATGCTCGATCAGACCCTCGATATCGGACAGCCCGGGTTGTCGCGGCCCGTCGTCCTCGCGGCCGTGCAGCAGATCCAGTTGCCGCCGCAGGTCGACCATGGCTGCCCGGCTGCTCGTTTCCACCGCGGTCAACGACCTTGTGGCGGGCCCGTTTTCGAAATCGGCCAGTGCGATGCGCGCGGCGCCCGCGTGGATGCCGATCGCGCTGACGTGGTGGGAGATCACGTCGTGCAGGTCGCGCGCGATCGCGGCCCGCTCGTCGGCGACCGCCCGCTCCAGCGCGACCTGCTGTTCCTGTCTGCGCAGTTGCGCCTGCTGCTCGAGCTCCGCGATATAGGCGCCGCGCGCCGCGGTGTAGCGGCCGACCAACCACGGCACCACACCCACCGACACCGTCGAGGCGAGCAGCATCCGCCAGTCGTGCGAGGTGGCGCTGCCGACGAGCAGGTGCGCGGCCGCGAAGCCGGAGCAGAGCATGAGCACGGTCAGCACCGATTTCGGACCCGCCATCCACGCGCCCGCCCGATACCCGGCGACCAAGAATCCGACATCGGCGAACCGCGCCGAGAAGCCGTGCCGATGCAGCAGCAGTGCCTCCAGCAGCCGCAGCGCAACCTGCGTCACGGCCACGATGCCCGCGGTGCGCGGCGGCGCGGCCAGTGCGAGATCGGAGACGACAATGCCGATCGCCACCGCGCTCGCCTGCCACGGCGCCACCGCGAAGACCCCGGACAGCGCGAGGATCACGGTGTCGATCACCGCGGCGACCACCGCGACCACCAGCGACTGGCGGGCCAGCGACCTGCTCACGTCCACCAGTGCGCCACCGCCTCCACGTCATCCGCCAGCTCGAATTCCACGGCATCCGCCCGATCATCCTACCCAGCGTCGGGCGGCCCTCCGGGGGCTGCTGTGCGGTAACTCTGCTGCAGGGTCACCGCGGGCGCGTCCCCCGCGCGGGGGATGTCGAATCCCTCGTCGGCGCGATGTTTGCCGAGGCCGTGGCCGGTAGCGTAGCGGTGGCCGGCGGACAGCGAAGGAGATCCCATGGGCAGCATGGAGTTGTTGAGTTATGCCGTACCGGCATTCGCCTTGCTCATGCTGGTGGAGTGGATCGCGTATCGCCGCGACCCCGACCGCCCGGACAATGCGCACGCCGGACGCGACACCGTCTCCAACGTCGCGACCTTCACCCTCGGCAGACTCGTCAAACCGCTGATGCAGTACCTGGTGCCGTTCTCGGCGGTGCTGGTCACGGCTGCGGTGACCCCGCTGCACCTCTCGCCGAAGAGCTGGTGGGTGTGGGTGCTCGGCCTGGTGATCACCGACCTCTGCTACTACTGGGCGCATCGGGCCGACCATCGGGTCCGGCTGCTGTGGACCGCGCACAGCGTCCATCACTCGAGCGAGTTCTTCAACTTCTCCACCGCCCTCCGGCTGCCCTGGCTGCATCCGGTGGCGAATATGGTGCGCGGAATGGCTTGGGTGCCTGCGGCTTTGATCGGTATGCCGCCGTGGATGATCTTCCTGTTGCAGAGCATCGGGCTGCTGTACCAGTTCCCGATCCACACCCAGCGCGTCGCGACGATGTGGCGGCCGATCGAGTTCCTGTTCAATACCCCTGCGCACCACCGGATCCATCACGGCTCGAACCAGCCCTACATCGACAAGAACTATGGCGGTATCTTCATCATCTGGGACCGCATGTTCGGCAGCTTCGCCGCGGAATCCGAGCTGATCCGCTACGGGTTGACGAAGAACATCGCCACCGACAACCCGCTGAAGGTCAACTTTCATGAGCTGGCGGCCCTGATCAGCGATGTCCGTGGCGCCGAAACCTGGCGGGGCCGCCTCGGTTACGTGTTCGGGCCGCCCGGCTGGACCGAAAAGGCCAGCGGCCCTTCGACTCTGCCAGTCGTCGATACACGAGAGGCTGTCCGGGTCGCCGAATCTACTGCCGCGGTGTGATTGCCCCGAATTCGAGTGGAATCGCCGCCCGGACCGCGCAGATTGACGTGCGCGCGGTACGGCGGCGGATTGATGGTGCAGCGCGGTCCCGATTCGCCGATCCCGGCGGCCCGCCGCTGATCCTCGACCACCGCTCGTGCGGACACCCGGCGGCGCCGGTGCTGGTGTGCGAGCACTGCCGTGAACCGATCGACCCGCGAGATGTGGATCCGCGGCCGGGGCCCGGCTTCGAACCGCCGGGCGAATCGCGCGACGCGGACGAACAAGCCTCCTGACCGAGGAGGTGCTCAGTTCGGTCGTGCCGGCGCTCCGTCCGATCGAGCTGGTGCCACATCCGATCGAGCTGGTGCCACATCCGATCGAGCTGGTGCTCAGGCGTCGGTGAATATCCGAATAGCGGTGATTCGCAGCGCGCCCATGGCGAAGTCGATGAACGCGAGGCCATGGGTATCGCCGAGTTCGACGCTGGCCGACACGGTACGCCCGGCAGCGATCATCTTGTCCCACTTGATGTTCCGAGACCGATTGGTGAATTCCTCGACCGAGGCGGGGGTGCCTGCGGGCAGCTCGATGACGGTGTTGTGGTCGATCAGCCTGCGGACGCGGCTGATATCGGTGGCAGCGGCTGCGGAAAGCACCTGGGTCGCAGCGCGTTTCCCAGCCCCGCCGACTCCGAACAATGCCCGCATCATTCCGATGGCGCCGCTGAAACCCTGATTGGCGATCAACTGCGGGCCGAGTTTCAATGCGGCGCCCAGCCCGGGCAGGCCGGTGCGCAGCAGCTGCACGATCATCGCTGCCAGCTCCCAATGGGCGGCCAGGCGGGTGATTTTCCAGACGCCGTCCTCTTCGACGAGGTCGTAGCGCAGGTGCATCGGGACTGTGACGGTCGCGCCGGTCGACATGGTGGTCTGGATCATCAGGTCGCGGACCACGGTCGGCGGGATGACAAAATCGTGGTCGAGCTGGAAGGCGATCGTGTTCGGGCCGATGAAGGTGTCGTAGAAGCGCTCGATCGCGGCGCGGCCGATGTGCGGACGTGAGCCGACCGGGTCGTTGACGGTGGCGTCGGTGCCGAACAGGTCCACCCAGGCAGAGCGGTCATGTGCGGCGACGGCGCGCGGCGACGCCTGCACAGCGGCCAGCAGCTCGGCGGCCGTCGGGTCCAGCGGCATGACAGTTCCTCCGTTGTCTCGGGTCGTGACTCGAACTCATGGTAGAACATGTTCTAATTTTGCCGCCGGAACTCCGCGGAAGTATCCGGCGCACCGTTCGACAAAGGACCTCGATGGACTGGTACACCGGGAACACCGCCTACGACACCGTGCTCACGATCGCCTTCGCCTTCGCGGCCTTCGTGCTGGTCGGCGGCCTGTTCGCGCAGAGTCCGTACGGCCGCTTCGCCACCACGAAGGTCGGTTTCAATCTCAACCCCAAGCTCGGCTGGTGGCTGATGGAGATCCCCGCGACGGTGGCGTTCGCGGTGTTCTATCTGACCGGTCCGAACCGATTCGAGCCGACATCGGTTGTGCTCGCCCTGATCTGGCTGCTGCACTACGGAAACCGTGGCTGGTTCTTCCCGCTGTCCATCCGGCAGGTGCCGGGCAAGCGCAGCAGCTTCAATGTCTCGGTGCTCGGCATGGGCATGTTCGTGACCGCGCTGCACGGCTACCTCAATGGTGCGTTCTTCAGCCACGACTACAGGCACCAGTACAGCACCGACTGGCTGACCGATCCGCGCTTCCTCATCGGCGTGGTCGTGTACCTCTGCGGGTTCACCCTGCTGGTCCGGTCTGAGGCGATCGTGCGCAACCTGCGCGACAAGGACAACCCCGGTGCGGCGGAATACAAGGTTCCCTACGGCTTCGGCTTCCGATTCGTCACCAGCCCCGCCTATCTCGGCGAACTCGTCGCCTGGGCCGGGTTCGCATTGCTGACCTGGTCGCTGGCCGGTGTGGTGATCTTCCTGATCACCGCGGGCAACCTGGTGCCGCGGGCCTTCGCCACCCAGAAGTGGTATCGGGAAAAGTTCGCCGACTACCCGGTCGATCGAAAAGCGCTGATTCCCTTCGTGATCTGAGGCCGCACTGGCGTGCAGCGCGTGCGGCTGCGGGTCGGCGGGCCGGGTGCAACGGCGCAGCAGCACGCCGAGGCGGGTGTATCCAAAGATGACCGTCCGGTCGAGCAGGGTGTCGAGCAATGGGGACGCGCCGGATGGATCGGTCATGGAGTCATTCTGGTCGTAAGGCGCCGAATTTTCAGTAAACGATGCATAAACGTTGCGTCATATCGCGTGGCGACTAGAGTCGGGGTATGGGCATCGAGCGTCGTCGCCGTTCCCCGGTCCGAGGTCTTCGCCTGGCATGCCCGACCTGGGGCGTTCACCCGGCTGGCGCCGCCATGGCAGCCGGTGTCGCTGCTCGCCGAGGCGAGTTCACTGCGGGATGGCCAGGCGGTGCTCGGCCTGCCGGGCGGCCTGCGCTGGGTGGCCCGGCACGACCCAGCCGAATACGAACCGCCGCATCGGTTCACCGACTCGCTCGTCGTCGACGGCCTCGGCTCGCTTCCCGCGGGACTGCTGCTGCGCTGGCGGCATACGCATGAATTCGAGGTCGTCGACGACGACCACACGCGGATCGTGGACCGGGTCGCCTCGCCGGTGCCCGCGTTCGCGCTGCGACCGATGTTCGACTACCGGTACCGGCAGGTCACCGAAGATCTGGCCGCGCACCGCCGAGCGGCGCGGCAGGGCTTCGCGCCCTCGACCATTGCCGTCACCGGCGCATCCGGGTTGGTCGGGTCCGCCTTGACCGCATTCCTGACCACCGGCGGACACACCGTCATCCGGCTGGTTCGCCACGCGCCCGGTGATGCGAGCGAAAGGCGCTGGGATCCAGTAGATCCGGCCCCGGACCTGCTCGATGGCGTCGATGCGGTGGTGCATCTGGCGGGAGCGTCGATCGCCGGTCGATTCACCGAGGAACACAAGCAGACCATTGTCGACAGTCGCATCGGCCCGACCCGCAGGCTCGCCGAGTCGGCCGCCGTTGCCGGGGTTCCCACGTTCGTCAGCGCGTCGGCGATCGGCTACTACGGCTACGACCGTGGCGATGAAGTACTGTGCGAGAACGCTTCTCGCGGTGACGGTTTTCTGGCTGAGGTCGCCGCGGACTGGGAGGCGGCCACGGTGCCGGCGTCCGACGCCGGAGTTCGGGTGGTTTCGGTGCGGACCGGGATCGTGCAATCGCCGCGCGGTGGCACGTTGAAATTGCTGCGTCCCCTGTTCGCCGCCGGGCTCGGGGGTCGGATCGGTGACGGCAATCAGTGGTTGTCCTGGATCGGGGTCGACGATCTGGTGGACGTCTATCACCGGGCGCTGTGGGACGCGGACCTGTCCGGGCCGGTCAATGCCGTTGCACCGCAGCCGGTTCGGAACATCGATTACACCCACATCTTGGCCGCGGTGCTGCATCGACCCGCGCTGCTTCCGGTGCCGGAGTTCGGTCCGGGTCTGCTGCTTGGCGCGCAGGGCGCCCGAGAACTCGCGGCCGCCAGTCAGCGGGTAGAGCCTGCCCGGCTGATGGAGGCGGGCCACATCTTCCGCGGGCCGGACCTGGAATCGACGCTGCGCCATCTGCTCGGGCGCACGCGCTAGTCGCCCGCTCGGGTGAGCAGAAGCGGCTGTAGGTCCAGATAGCCGCAGCGGAACCCGGTCTCGGCGTGCGCGAGATACAACCGACACATCCTACGGAACACCGGATCGAAGCCGAGGTCGGGCGACCCGATCCAGCTGCGCGTCGAATCGCTGCTGCCACCGCCGCAAGGTGTGGGCGTAGTGCTCACCCATCGATAGTTGCTCGCGCACAACCAATCCAGTGCTTCGGGCCACCACATCCGCGAGCAGGCGGGTCGACAGCAGGAAGCCGCCGGGGAAGATGTACTTCGCCGCGAGCCGCCGCGCGCAGCGCCAATTCGCCCCAGCCCGTGGGCACGTCTCGTCGGTCGAGGGGCCGGTCGCGTGGGTATTTCGGAGCCCTCATCGTTTGACGACGGGTCGGGAAGCAGAGCCGGAACTCGGGCACGGCTCGTCGGTCGGATGGCCGTTGGTGTGGGTACTTCGGAGGCCTCATCCAATTGGTCGGGTGCGGCGCGACGTAGCGAAATATGTGGCCGAAGAGAGTCGGGTGGGCTGCTCAGCTCAAGTGGTCAGCGGCGACGGTGAGGTTGTCGACCCGGGTCACCGAGTCGGGCAGGATGACCGAGTCCCAGCCGGGTCCGCCAATGAAGACTCGGGCGCCCGCGGCGACGCAGGCCCGGACCGCCGAGGTCAGTGCAGTCGATTCCTGTTGGGACCACAGCACCGCCGAACCCGGGCGATCGTGCCGGGCGAGGGCATCGGTCAGTGCTGTGGTCGGCACATCGGCGCCGAGCATCTGGGCCCCGACACCGCGCTCGGCCAGGGTGGCGCGGAGCGCTTCGAGCGGGAGTGCGTGCGTCTCACCGCTGGTGCAGGCCAGCAGCACCGGCGTCGAACTCGGTCCGCCGGGCGGTGGGATGGTGCGATGCAGGACGGAGGTGATGCACCACGACAACAGATGCTCGACGTCGATGCAGCCCTCGCCATCGCCCTGCCGCGCCACGATGTCGGCAAAAGCCGGGCAGCACAACAGATCCCACGTGTCCACCACGCCATAGGACCGGAGGTGCGCGGTCAACCGGCCGCACACCGCCGTAGCGTCCAGCGCGAAGGCCGCGGTCAGCAGCGCCACACGATCGCCGAGCGTCGGGACCGCGCCGCGCACTACCGCGGCGGCGCCCGCGGGCGAGGCGCCGTCGCGGATCAGGGTCAGCATGCGTCCGAGCACCTCGATATCGGCCTCGGTATACAAGCGGTGCTGCCCCGGCCGTTGCTGCGGCGGGCCGATGTTGTAGCGACGATTCCAGCTTCGCAAGGTGGCCGTCGGAATGCCGAGACGATCGGCGACCGCGCGCACCGTGTACCCGGCCGCGTCGGAAACGGGAGCGGGACCGGCGGACATCGCCCCATTCTGCCCGGTCTGTTCCCACGTTTCGTCATGGCCGGGCACCCGCGCGTCGCATCCGACCGCCAACACCCGGCCCGGCGTTCATAGTCATGCGGTCGCGGCGGCAACCGCGAGGCCGTATTCCGCCGTCGCGACGAACCTCGGCATACAACTCGGTGCGGCTGGCGACGGTGGTCATATTCGCTCCTGGTGCGGCTCGGGATCTCGGCTGCAGGTCACGGTGACCGATCGCGCTCGAGCCTGGCTCGAGGCCGGGCGCTGATCCCATTGCGGTCGCCGAAAGGTATCCGAGTCATCGATATCGAAGTAGGACACCAGTTCCCAGGTCTCGACCAGGTCGATCGTGTTCATGGTTCACACGATGCGCCTCACCACTCGAATCACACGCGCGACGTGTATCAGCCCCAGAACCCCACGATGCTCGCGCCGGGGAAGCGCTTGATTTCTCGTATCCACGCGACGAAGTCTTCGATTCCTTCGAGGACATCGGGGGCCAACTCGTTGCGCTGTTCTGGGAGGGCCGCCTCCCATTGGCCGAGCGCGGCCCAGCAGTCCGGTCCGCTCCACTGGCCGTGGCCTGCCGCTGCCGGGACCGGGAGGCCGCCGGGTAGGCGCTGGCCCGCGAAGGCGCGCACACTGAGCCGAATGCCCAAGGCCGCCAGACCTTTGTCGATTCGAGACGGCCACGCGAAGTCGAACGGGCCCCATACGCCGTCCGACTCCGCGCCCAATACCGAGCAGACGCTCTCGTACGCGTCCAGGTAGTCGTTTGCGTACCGGTGGCTGAAGGGGCCACCGTCGATCACCGACCGCAGCGCCTCGGCGGCGGTGGGCGCCCCTTCGGCGATGCGATCGGCGCAGTCCGCATCCGCCTGGGCCATGGCCTCGGCGCACTCGACCGCGATGCGATCGAAGTGCCGATCGTCCCCGGACCCGACCACCGCGTTCAGAGAGTCAAGGTCGACAAGGTAAAGGCTCAAGTAATACCCCACGTCGGGGAGTCTATGTCCTGTGTCGTCAGGCCCGGCAGGTCGGCAGCCTACCGCCGTTGTAGGTGGCCATCTCGCCGAAGATCGACAGCACATCGAGCGGCTCGCCCAATGGGCCGCCGTCGAGTTCCACATAGGCGCGGCAAGGGTTTCCGACGATTCGCTCGGCGTCTACGAACTCGGCGAATTCGCTGTGGTCGACCTGCCGCGCGATTTCGAGAGGCGTCAGCTATAGCGAGCGGCCTTCGGCGGCCAGCTCTTGGATCCACCGGAGGTAGCGGGCGGTCTGGTCGAGTATCTCGGGGCCGGTGACCGGGCCGTGGCCGGAGACAACGGTTTTCGGGCCGAGGGCGGCGAGTCTGCGCACGGCGGTGAGGGAACCGCCGACCGAGCCCATCAGACAGAACGGGGCGGCACCCGACATGACGATGTCCCCGGCGAACAACACCCGCTCCCGCGGGAGCCAGTGCGCGAGGTGCTCGACCATCCGCGGATGCGCTCGGCCACCCACTCGACCGCGCTCGTGGACGAGCTACTGGGCAGACGAGGCGACTAGGTCGAACGTTGGTGGGACGGCGGGGTCTTGGTGATCCTGGATCGGCCGCACGTTGTGGACGTTGTCGGGGGTACGCGTCGCGTGGTCATGCGACTGGCCGTGGTTGTTGTCGCGGTCGGACAGGTATTGGGATATGAACAGCCCGGCGACGACGAGAAGCAATACGGCGCCCGCGATGCCTGCGGCGATCATCAGCATCGACTCGCAGGCCCGGATCGCAGTCCGCGCCAACGGAGTTCGAGGCGACGATAGGGAATCGTCGCTGTCTACCGGGTGCAGTGCCCGCGCCACGCCTGGCGCAACATCAACGACCATCGCCTGACCGTATTCGATCTGCCGGCCCACCCACAATGGGGGTCGGCGCTCAGCCGCCAGTCGTCGACCGCTACGTCGACGACTGGACCGTGGCCATCGAAGACGTCACGCCGACGGTCCGGAAGATCCACCGACTGCTAAAGGACGGCCGAGACCGCCGCGCCAAAGAGCGACTGCCGCTGAAAGGAGGTACCCGGTGCGCCCGGAGTTGGCGCCCGCTTGGGAATCGACAACTGACCGACCGCCGGCCAGCTGACAGCGGGCTCGAAACCGTAGCAGCACAGTGGTTATCGCTGCCTAGCCGATCGAGAAGATGTTGCCGGGTGCCGCGTAGTCGATCGGGCCGGAGAAATTGCGGGAGGCGCGGATCAGTGCCTGTTCCGGAGTGAGGAACGGGCCGACGTGGGTGATGATCAGTTGGCGCGCGTTGGCGGAGGTGGCGGCTTGTCCCGCTTCTTCCGGGGTGTGGTGCAAGGCTGCGGTGTTGTCGGGGTGCTCGGTGCTGTCGGCTTCGCACACTAGGGCGTCGCAGTTTTCGGCCAGGGTGGTGAGGCTTGCGCACGGTGCCGTGTCGCCCGAATACACCAGCGATCCGCCTGCGGTGTCGATGCGTAGGGCAAAAGCGGGCATGCCGTGGGTGACGGCTCGGGTGGTCAGCGTGAGCGAGCCGAGTTGCGCGCGGTGACCGTCGTGCAGTTCGTGGATCGCAAAGGCGGATTCGAGGGGGCTGCGGGTCGCGGTGTTGGTGAGGAAGTGGGCCAGGCGGTCGGCGATGCCGGGCGGGCCGAACAGGGGGATGGGGGCGGTGAGTTGGATGTCGGCATATAGGGCGCCGTAGTAGGCGGTCAGCAGGTCGGCGCAGTGGTCGGCGTGTAGGTGGGAGATCCAGATAGCGTCGAGCTCGTCCAGCGCGGTGTGGCGGCGGAGCTCGGCCAAGGTTCCGGTGCCAGCGTCCATCCACACGCGGGTGTCGCTGGTGGTGATCAGATAGCCGGAACAGGGATTGTCCGGACTCGGGTAGGGACTCGCGGATCCCAAGACCGTGAGGGTGAGCGGCTCGCTGATCACTCCTGGGAGTCTAGTGAAACGCATGAACCCAGCAGTTCCACGACAGCCACGCACTGGCCCCTTATCGGGAATCAGGGCGAACGAAGATCGAGGCGGCGCATCACCCGATCGACCAGGTCCGGCGGGACTCCGAGTTCGCGGCGGGCGGCGAGCCTCGCCGCGACCGGCTTCCAGCACTTCCCCGACGAACCGGCACTACGGATCGTGCGCACGGCCATCTCGCCGGGCGGAGGGCTCCTGCTCATCGAATGCATTGTCCCGCACGACAATAGCGCGCATCAGAGTCTGTGGCTCTGATGCGCGCCTTCGGTGGCCGGGAACGCACCGGAGCCGCATACGGCGACTTGTGGCCCGCGCGGGTTTTGACACCGCCATCGTGCCGACGGTCGGCCCGCATTTGATTATCGAGGCGATCCCGAACTGAGGGAGCCGACTACCACTCACCCGCGGTGGCGGGGTCCGCTAGTGCTCCCTCGGCGGTCCGTAGCCGGTCGGTGACCGCCGTCAATAGGTCCATGGACTCCTCGGATAGACCGAGCGCATGGCGCACCAGACGGCGCAGCGGCATGCTGGTGATCTGACAAACCAGAACGGCGTCGCGGTCACTCTGTCGGTCGAGGTAGTCGGGATCCACAGGGTGGTACTCACAATCTGTTTTCAGTTCCCGGACACCGTGTGGGCAGCCGGTCGGCCTGCGAACCGATGCGGAGGTCATTCCCCTTCGGATCGCTCCGAAAACCGTGACGCACATCGCATCCGTTCCTTCGCTGCGCCGTTGTCGAATGTTTCGCGACGCTCCGGCCTTGATGATGGACAGTAGCGTCTAATATTCGGCTCGGGAGGCTCGACCCTCTCATCGTCCTGCCTACCGATGGAAAGGTGCAACGATGGCGTTCGCCGATTATCAGAACGAGATCTATTTCGGCGCGCTCGGCGGTCATCCCCCACAGTTTCCGCCGGACTACGCCACCCTCGAGGCGAAGTCCGCCGCGGCATTGCCGGACTCGCTGCATTCCTACATCGCCGGCGGTGCGGGCGACGAGCTGACGCAGCGGCGCAATGTGGACGCCTTCGCGGACTGGGGCCTGGTGCCGCGCATGCTGGTCGGCGCGACCGAGCGCGAGCTGTCGGTCACCGCGTGGGGGCATACGTTCCCCAGCCCGATCTTCATGGCCCCGGTCGGCGTGATCGGGCTCCTCGGCGACAAGCACGGTGATATCGCGGTGGCCAGGGCGGCCGCGAAAACCGGTGTGCCAGCGGTGTTTTCCACTCTGATGGAGGATCCGCTGGAAGAGGTCGTCACGCACGCGGGCGCGACGCCCAGCTTCTTTCAGCTCTACACGCCCAAGAACCGCGATCTCGCGGCCAGCCTGGTGAGTCGGGCCGAGGCGGCCGGATACCGCGGCATCACGGTCACCTTGGACACCTGGATTCCGGGCTGGCGTCCGCGCGACCTCGCGACCGGCAACTTCCCACAGCTGCGCGGGCACGTACTGAAGAACTACACGTCCGATCCGGTGTTCAAGAAGCTGGTGGGTTCCGACGATCCGCAGGCCATCGTGCTGAATTGGGTGCAGACCTTCGGTAATCCGCTGTCCTGGACGGATCTGGAGTGGCTGCGTTCGCTGACGGACCTGCCGATCGTGCTCAAGGGCATCTCGCATCCCGATGACGCGCGCCGTGCCATCGACCAGGGCGTCGACGGCATCTACTGCTCCAATCACGGTGGGCGACAAGCGAATGGCGGACTCAGCGCCCTGGAGACGCTGCCCGGTGTGGTCACTGCCTGTGATGACCGGGTGCCGGTGCTGTTCGACTCGGGCGTGCGATCGGGTACCGATGTGGTCAAGGCGCTCGGGCTAGGCGCGACGATGGTTGGCATCGGCAGGCCCTACGTCTACGGCCTGGCACTGGGCGGGGTTCCTGGCCTGGTCCATGTGCTGCGGATGATCCTGGCGGAGGCCGATCTGCTGATGGCGGTCAACGGCTATCCGAACATTTCCGCGGTGCGGGAGAACATTCGAGCGACGACGAATCGTCGTGCTACCGAATGTCCGCCAGTGCGCCGCCCTTCAGGGCGGTGGTGAAGGCGGATGTGGGAGTCGGTGCAGCGGGTGAGCGTGTCCTACACCGGGCGGTCCTGCTGCTCAATATAGTGCCGTAACACGCTGATCGGGGCACCGTGCACCGATCCGGCGAAGTAGGAGCCCGACCACAGGTGTTGCGCGCGCCAGTAGTGCTGCACCAGGTCGGGGAACTCTTGGCGCAGCCTGCGTGATGACACACCTTTGAGACATCCCAGGGCTTAGCTTGTCAAGCTGCGGCTTGTTGATCTTGGGTGTGGTGTGTCCAGGCGGTGGTCTCGTTGTAGAGGGTTCCGGATTTGAGGCAGCCGTGGAGGATGCCCACGAGCCGGTTGGCGACCTGACGCAGGGCGGCACGGTGGGCTAGGCCGCGGGCGCGTTGCTTGTCGTAGTAGGCGCGGGCTCCCGGCGATACGTTGAGCGCACTGAATGCTTGGGCCATCAGCGCGTCGACGAGCCGGTCCTGGTGCACGAACCGGGCCGCGACGACCTTCATTTTCCCCGAGGCGCGGGTGATGGGGCTGGTCGCGGCATAGTTCTTGCGGGCCTTGGCGCTGGCGTAGCGGGTGGGGTCGTCCCCGAACTCGGCGAGCACCCGGGCGCCGAGGATCTTGCCCAGTCCTGGCTGGGACAAGATGATCTCAGCGGCCGGGTGCCGGCCAAAATGGGCCTCGACCTCCCCTTGCAGGACTTTCACCTGCTCGTCGAGGGTGGCCAGGACCGCGACCGCGGCGCGGGTCCCTGCCGCGTAGGCCGCCGCGATGACCTGGTTGCGGCCCAGCTGCTCGCTGCGCAGGATTGCCTGGATACGGGCGGCTCTAGCGTCGAGGTCGCCGCGGCGGCCGGCCCGCTTCAGCGCGGCCCGGATCTGGTTGAGCGACAACCGCGCCGCGGCGGCCGGGTCGGGTGCCTTGCCGAGCAGCTCCAGGGCGTCGGGAGCGTCGAGGTCGTCGAACGCTTCCAAAGCGGCGGGGAAGTACTCCCGCAACGCGTACCGTAACCGCTGCGTGTGGCGGGTGCGTTCCCAGATCAACGTTTTATGTGCTCGCGCAACAACTTTCACCGCTTCTGCGGCGGGACTGTCCCCGGCGACCGGACGCAACTGGTGCGCGTCGGTACGGACCATGTCGGCAAGGGTATGCGCGTCGGCGGCATCGCTCTTCGCACCCGAAACGCTGCGGCGTTCCCGGAACCGGGCCGCCTGCAACGGGTTCACCGCGTACACCGTGTAGCCGGCCGCGATCAACGCCGCGACCCACGGGCCACGATCGGTTTCGATCCCGATCCGTACCTGCGCGGCATCGGCGTCGTCGCCGAGGTGTTCACCGATCATGGCGTGCAGCCGGGTGATCCCGGCGATCCCTTCCGGTAATCGAGCCTTGGCCAGCCGTTTCCCGGCCTCATCCATCAGCTCGACATCGTGGTGGTCCTCGGCCCAGTCATCACCGACCAGCAGCACAGCTGTTCCCTCTTCATCGTTGTCGGACACCAAATCCGGCAGCGTGCGGGAGAACGTCGGCGACCTAATGAATCGGTGCTCACGCCGTCATGCGGCAGGCACGACATCCCATCAGCGATCCATTTCTCCCGGCCGACCGGCAGGGGCACGATCTCAAAGCAGGACTCGAAGTCCGGGGCGAATCAGTGCTCACCTACCAGCCGCTACCAGTAGCGAGTCTGCCCGATCGACCGACCCGCTACATCTCATTAGGGAGTTCACCAGCTTCGACAGCGCCACTTTCGGGGGAAAGTTCACGAGAAGGTGGACGTGGTTGGCCTCGCCGTTGAATTCGATGAGTTCGCATTCGAAGTCGCCGCACACATCCCGCATGACCTGTTCCATGCGCATGAGGTGGCGTTCGCTGAACACCCGATGTCGATATTTGGTGACGAAAACCAAGTGGGCGTGCAGCACGAAAATGCAGTGTCTGCCAGTTCGAAATACACACCGAATGCTCCGACCTGATCGCCTCCCAGAGGCGAAGTGCAGGAACCCGCCACGCCCCAGTGGCTTGCTCGAGCCGTGTGCCGCGATGAGTGGCCCGCACGGTTCCGAGGGGGCGAGGACACAGTGATGCGTCCTCGCTACCCGACTGTACGTCGAGGATTTGTGCGTGAAGGGTCTGGCGCGAACGAGGTTGGCGAGGTCGGTGCACGACGCCGGGTGGGGCATGTTCACCCGCATGTTGGAGGAGAAAGCGGCCCGGTACGGGCGCACCTTCGGCAAGGTGGATCGCTGGTTCCCATCCACGCAGATGTGCTCCGAATGTGGGGCAGTCGGCGGGAAGAAGCCGCTGCATATCCGGGAATGGACGTGCACATGCGGTGCAACCCACGACCGGGATCTGAACGCCGCGAAGAACATTCTGGCCGCAGGACGTGCGGACAGTTCAACGCCTGTGGAGCTGGTGTCAGTCGTGTCTTCGGGCGCGCGACCGGCTGTGAAGCAGGAACCACCGGAAGCGCGGCTTAGCCCGCACAGGCCGGAATCTCCCGTCTTCACCCGGCGCGGCGCTGAGCCCGTCGCCGGTCAGGTAGTAGACGAACGGCCCGTCGACCCGAACGCCCGCCGGATGGTCCAGCCCCGTCACCAACTTCTCGACGTTCCCCGCGGCATCGATATGGGCGAGGAACCCGTCGATGATGCCGGTGACGTAGAGCCCGCCCGCACCGTCGGTGTCCAGATTCTCCAGATTGCCGACGCCACTGACGACGGTGGTGGCTTCCCACCCGGCGCCGCACTGCGGCGGAAACTCGGCCGCTGCCGTTGTCGGCATTGCGGCGATCATGCCTGCAGCGCCGCCAGCGCGAGCGCGCCGGTTCGCAGTCGAGAACTCCCTATCCCTGTGATCATGGACGACAAGCTAGCAGCCGAAGCGCCACACCACTAACACTTGCCTTGCTGCACAACCGAATTCCGACATTTCGAACCAACCTTCCGCGCACGCCGTCCACAAAGCGCGGTCCGGGGCGAACACGACTCCGCCCCGGACGGCTCGGCTCACGGAACGAAAAGCATCGTCATCAGGTTGACGATCCCGAAGACGAATTGATCGATCATGCGAATAACCATGACATCTCCTTTTGTATTCAGCACACTTGCGATAGGTCTCGATAAATCTTCGTTGCGGCAGGTCTTCCGGATTGCATCCGATTGCCACCAATTTTCCTGCCCATCAAGATCATTCAGCGCGCGCTGCGCGCTTGGCGAACCGATATGTGATGCCACCCACTCGCGACTCGACCTGCACAGGCAGGGCACGTCCTCATGGCCGAACAACCCGAGCAGTAGTGGAAGACCATCGCGGACTTCCTCGACAGGCACGAGTTCTGAACCGCGATGGCCGAACGCGCCGGGTTCAGCCGAGGTGCTTCACCTGCGGCCACAGCTCCGACCAGGAGGCGCGCGGCGCGCGGCAGACGAAGAGCGGTTGGCCTTGCTCGTCGTTGGCGATGCCGAGGCCGTTGTCGATAGGGCCGGCCGGTCGGATATCGGCGAAGTAGTGCGTCAGGTGGTCGCGATCGATGCCGACCGTGATCCCACCCAGGTAATAGGCCTTGCCGCCGCTTACCGCGAAAGTCACGAACAAGACCGCATAGGCCACCGCGAAAGCCCGTCGCCGGGTGTCACACCACCGTCGCCACAGCCCGAATGCCCACAGCGGCACCAACAATGGCCCCATCAGCCCGAATTGCAGCAGCACAAACATCATCGGCGAATCCGAGGTCCCAGACGATCCGCCCGCGATCGCGCGACTCATCTCCCACTGCGGCCTCCCGTTGCGCGCCTGCCAGCACAGATAGGGCAGCCAGAGCACGACCGCGATCGCAATAGCCATCGGAAAGTATTTGGTAGCGAATATCTTTCGCGGACCAACCAGCACCAGCGCCAGCAACAGCGCACCGACCGGAAAATCAGCAGCATCTTGTTCTGCAACCCGATCCCGATCACCAGTCCGATCGCGAGCCACCACCGCGGATCGCCGCCGCCCGTCCACGATGCACCAGCACGCCCCCTCGACCCGCCTACGCCGTCGCCATCTACCTGCTTCCCGTCAGCATCACTCCGTCCGGCCCCGCCACGCGCCGACGCTGGGCAGACCCCGCCGACGCTGGGCGCACGCAGCAGCTTCAACACCAGCAAACACACCAACACCCACGCAGCCAGGTCGAACGTGGTCGTGGTGAGCAGGTGACCGGTCCCCATGAGGAGAGCCGCGCAGGCGACCGCAGCCGCGGCCAGGGCCTGCGCGGCCCGACCTCCACCCAGTTCGCGTGCCATCAACCCCGCGCAAATGACGATGAGCGTGGCGATCAAGATCGACGGAAGCCGCAGCAGCCGTAACGAATTGGGATCGATTGCCGACATCGCGCGGGCCAGGAGGGGTGTCAGACACAGATGCGGCTGCCTCGCCTACGCTCGGCCCGGCGCGGGCGGAGGGCGAACCTCGCTCGGCCGCGCCCATCAGTGCGGCGTATGCCGTACCTCGACGTGGTTCTTACTCTGAAGTAAGATGGTCTTACTCAGGAGTAAGATAGTCGGGACAAGAACTCACCCCACCCGACCCGAGAAAACAGGTGATGATGAGCACTCGAGACAGCGCAACGAAGCGACGTCCAGACACGTCCGCGGTCGGCCTGAACCACCCCAAGCGGGACTGGATGGGCGCGGCCATGCGGATCATGACGACCTTCACCGGGTCGGACCTCGCCGAGAAGTACAACCTGCGCAAGCCGATCGAGCGAGTCACCTACGAAGGCACCAAGACCGGCTTCCGTACCCTCGGCGCGGCCACCCGCGCCTTCGCCAAGGTCGCCGGCAACGGCGCGCCGAAGCGGCTGGCGGACAACGAGTCGAAGAACAAGGACTACTTCGACCTCACCCCCAGCGACGAGCAGCAGATGATCGTCGAGACGGTGAAGGAATTCGCAGCCGAGATCCTGCGCCCCGCCGCCTACGACGCCGATGCCGCCGCGAAGGCGCCGCGCGACCTGCTGGGGCGGGCCGCCGAACTCGGCATCACCCTGATCAACGTGCCAGAGGAGCTCGAAGGCGCGGCCTCCGAGCGTGGCGCGGTCACCAACTCGCTGGTCGCCGAGGCGCTTGCACACGGTGACATGGGCCTGGCCCTGCCGATCCTCGCGCCGAGCGGTGTCGCGGTCGCGCTGTCCCAGTGGGGCACCGACGCTCAGCAGAAGACCTACCTGCCCGCCTTCACCGGCGAGAACGTGCCGCAGGCCTCCGTCGTGATCAGCGAGCCGCGCGCCCTGTTCGACCCGTTCGCGTTGCAGACCAAGGCAACTCGCTCCCCCAGCGGCTACCGCCTCAACGGCGTGAAAAGCCTGGTGCCCGCCGCTGCGGACGCCGAGCTATTCCTGGCCGCCGCCGAGCTCGACGGCCGCCCCGCCCTGTTCATTGTGCCCTCGGACACCCAGGGTCTGGTCGTGGAGGCCGACCCGAGCATGGGTCTGCGGGCCGCGGGCCTCGGTCGCCTGATCCTCGACAACGTCGCGGTCGGCACCGATGCCATCCTGGGCGACGGCGATGCCAAGCAGCGCGCCGAGGAGTACGCGGACGCGGTGCGTCTGGCGCGTCTCGGCTGGGCTTCGCTGGCCATCGGCACCGGTCAGGCCGTGCTGGACTACGTGATTCGGTATGTGAACGAGCGCGAGGCGTTCGGCGAGCCGATCAGCCACCGTCAGGCGGTCGCCTTCATGGTCGCCAACATTGCCATAGAACTGGATGGCCTGCGCCTGGTGACCCTGCGGGGCGCGTCCCGCGCGGAGCAGAGCCTGTCGTTCGCCCGTGAAGCGCAGCTGGCCCGCAAGCTGGCCACCGACAAGGGCATGCAGATCGGCCTCGACGGTGTGCAGCTGCTCGGTGGTCACGGCTTCACCAAGGAACACCCGGTCGAGCGCTGGTACCGCGATCTGCGGGCCATCGGCATCGCCGAAGGTGTCGTGCTCATCTAAACCGGCTGGTTCCTTAACTTCCAGGAGACATCACCATGATCAATCTCGAACTCCCCAAGAAGCTCCGGGCCAGCGCCAACCAGGCCCACCAGGTCGCACAGGAGATCTTCCGGCCGATCTCGCGCAAATACGACCTCGCCGAGCACGACTACCCGGTCGAGCTGGACACCATGGCCGCCATGGTCGAGGGACTCGCCGACTCCGGCACCCAGAAGATCGGTGGCGCGGCCGGCGGTCGTGCAGACGGCAGCGAGTCCGACAACCACGCCACGGAGCTGCTCGGAAACTCCAACGGCGGCAACATGTCCGCACTGCTCAACGCCCTGGAGACCTCCTGGGGCGACGTCGGCCTGATGCTCTCGATCCCCTATCAGGGTCTCGGCAACGCAGCCATCGCGGCCGTCGCCACCGACGAGCAGCTCGAGCGCTTCGGCAAGGTGTGGGCCTCGATGGCCATCACCGAGCCGTCGTTCGGCTCCGACTCGGCCGCCGTCACCACCACCGCGGTGCTCGACGGCGACGAGTGGGTGCTCAACGGCGAGAAGATCTTCGTGACTGCGGGCCAGCGCTCCACCCACATCGTGGTGTGGGCGTCGGTCGACCGTAGCCTCGGCCGGGCCGCGATCAAGTCCTTCGTGGTGCCGCGTGACGCACGAGGTCTGTCGGTGGCCCGGCTCGAGCACAAGCTCGGCATCAAGGCCTCCGATACCGCCGTGCTGCTGCTGCAGGACTGCCGGATTCCGAAGGACAACATCCTCGGCAGCCCGGAAGTCAACGTGGAGAAGGGCTTCGCCGGGGTCATGCAGACCTTCGACAACACCCGTCCCCTCGTCGCCGCGATGGCCGTCGGTGTCGCCCGCGCCGCCCTCGAGGAACTGCGCGTGATCCTGACCGACGCCGGTGTCGAGATCTCCTACGACACCCCGCCGAACAACCAGCACGCCGCGGCCGCCGAATTCCTGCGCATGGAAGCCGATTACGAGGCTGCCTACCTGCTGTCGCTGCGCGCCGCCTGGATGGCCGACAACAAGAAGCCGAACTCCTTGGAAGCCTCCATGTCCAAGGCCAAGGCGGGCCGCACCGGCACCGATGTGTCCCTCAAGGCCGTCGAACTCGCGGGCGCCATCGGTTACTCCCAGCGCACCCTGCTCGAAAAGTGGGGCCGCGACTCGAAGATCCTGGACATCTTCGAAGGCACCCAGCAGATCCAGCAGCTGATCGTGGCTCGCCGGGTGCTCGGAAAGACCAGCGCCGAGCTGAAATAGCAAGTCGCACAACGCAAAACCGGTGCGGGTCGCCTCTACGACTCGCACCGGCTTTCTGTTCGTCGGGTCAGCGCGCATCGGGGCTGAGTCTATTGGCTGCCGAGCTGCCGCCCGCGATCAAGGAGTACTCCGGTCCTGCCAATAGTGGCGCCGACGGCTCAGCTCAGCGCAATTACTGAAGCGCCTTCATCAAGTAGTGACCGAGTCGTGGCGGAGTAGCGGCCCATGGGGCGATCCGTCCCGGCGAGTGCAAGAAACGGTCTGCGGCCGGATCGGCAACGTTGCGGTGCACTGGCGTCGCCATCGCGCAAGAACGTCAACAAACGCCTGAGGGAAGCGGTGTTCACAGAGGGGGTCTCTAGAAGCTCAGAGGCCCCAGAACCGGTCGGGACGCGGCACCGTGACGACGTGATGAAGCGGAAGACCGCGGTAGCGGTCGAGCTTGATCTGAAAGAACTCCGCGATCCCGGGCGACTCGACCAAGTCCAAAATTGCCTCGAGCTTCTCTGCTACCGAGCCTCGGGGCGACGTCCGCAATATCTGCAGCAAGGGACGCCAATCGCTGAGGCTTCCGTACTCGAGCAGATTGAGCAGATCCTGCTCTTGCAGCTCGCTCGGGTCCGCATCGTCGGCGTGGATCGTGTTGTAGTACAGGTTCTTGGCCATTGTGCGCTCCTTCCCGGCGAGCTATTCGATATCGGCCGCGATCTGTTGGCACCCGAGGCGAATCTGGTCCCAGTTTCGCAGATCTTCCCGCAGGGCGGCGAGTTCGTCGAGGGCGGCTTGGGGGTCGGTTTCCCGTGGTCTGGGGTCGGCGAGTGCGGCGAGAACTTCCCGAGTGAGCGAACCGGCCGACTTGTGTTCATGGTAGTAGTCGTCGAACTCGGTGATTGCCTGTGCTGCGGATCGCCCAGCTTCGCGGAGCCCGGTGTCAAGGGCGACTATGTCGACGTAGTCCCTGGTGAGGTTACGAGCGAGCAGGGCGAGAGCCTTCATACGGACGAGCTCGTCCGGGGCGGCAACCCGCAGGGTCCGTCCCTGGTAGGTGACTTCGGCAAGCTCGATGTCGCGCAGCCGGTTGAGTTTGCGCACCGAAACCCGCGTGTCTCCGTAGCGGCCCATCAGGTTGGTAGGGATTTTCGGGTAGTCGGTGATCCAGTTCTGGAGGTCTTCCAACTCAGCGCGCACCTCTTGCCAGTCGCGATCCAGATTGCGCAGCACCAGGTCCGCATCTCCTGACAGTCGGTGACCAGTATGCACTGTCACTGCTGAGCCGCCGATCATCGTGGCAGCAGGTAACAAGGCTTGTACCGTCACGACAGCGTCGAGGATGTTGCGCCACCGCGCGTCGATCAACTTGTCTCCGTCAGGTGCTCGCGCCTCGTCCGCCATGCAAATGATTCTGCTTGATCGCTGACGGTTTGGTGCTGAAGCAATAACGACCGCAACAGCGTTCTGCCCGGCCTTGCGCATCCGCGACTACCGCCTGCGGCGCTACGTGCCCGGAGCGGGAAACGGAGCGCCGCGGGTTCGAGTCGGCGGATCTGATTGTCCCGCAGGTCGATCGCGGGCTGTGAGCTCGCGTCGGTCGCGCCTGCACAACCTCCGATAGACTGGCTCACACGGATGAACCGTCGGGTTGGGGCCGCCCGATCCCGTGACTCGGCGGTCGATCTGAGCACCCACGAAACGTTCGGCGTACCGCCGACCACGTTCGCCGACTTCGCTCGTTGCAACGCCGCAGCATTTCTCGGATGAGCCCGCGGCGTTTCCCGTGCGTGGGGGGCTGTCTCGAGTGTTCGTGTCTACTCTGCATCAGGTAGCGCGACCTGACCCCCTGTTTCTTTTTCGGGCGAGTGGGACTCCTGGCAGCCATCCGGATTTCGGCCAGGTCGGCATCACCAGCGGTAGGTCGTGTGTACGGAGGTTACGGTGGGTCGCGGAGTTCACTTGTGCGGCAGTGTTCCGTTGGCGGATGCGCAAACGGTCTTCGCCGAAGCGGCACAGCGAATGGGCACTGAGCTGAAGCGGATTCCGGACGGCGAAACCGGGATCCGCGACAATTGGGTGGTCTGGCAGCTACCCAAGATGCAGGCCCATCCGGACCTGGACACCGTTCCGCCTCCCAGCCCGGAGTACGGACCCAGCGAGCGGGTGCGGCCCAAGCCGGGCATCCAGGCGGCCTCGATCGATTTCGGATCGCTCGGCTACGCGGAGGCCGCACTCGAGTCGTGGGAGGTGTTCTGGCGGCTGCGGGAGGCGGGCACGATCCCGGCGGAAACCCGATTCCAGGTGTGCCTGCCGTCGCCGATCGCGGTGGTCGGGGCGTTCGTGGCCGGACCGCAGGGGGAGTTGAAGCGCCGTTACGAGGCCCAACTGCTCAGCGAACTGGATGAGATCGTCGCCGTCATCCCGAACAACGACCTTGCTGTGCAATGGGATTGCGCCGTCGAGTTTGCCATATTCGAAGGGGTGTTCCCGTCCTGGTTCGGCGCGGACTATCCGACCCAGCTCGAAGGGGTGGCGCAGCGTCTGGTCCGGCTCGGCGGAGCAGTGCCCGAACCGGTCGAGCTCGGATACCACCTGTGCTACGGCGATTTCGGCCATCAGCACTTCGCCGAGCCCACCGACACGGGGAAGCTGGTGTCGGTGGCGAGCCGAGTCTTGTCCCGACGGGATCGCCGCGTGGACTGGATCCACATGCCGGTTCCGCGGTCGCGCACCGACGCGGACTACTTCAAACCACTGGTCGATCTCGACCTCCCCACCGGCACCACGCTGTATCTGGGCCTGGTCCACGACACCGACGGCCGAGAGGGCGCGCTACGGCGGATCGAAGCCGCCCGCACCGCCATCCCGGACTTCGGCATCGCCACCGAATGCGGCATGGGCCGCCGGCCCTCCGACCAGATTCCCGCCCTATTCGATCTACACGCGGAGCTGGCCGCCACCTTGTAGTGACCGACGCTGCGTCGGCAACACCCGCTGCCGTTGCGTCCACAACCGGGGCGCTCCCCACCACCGGAGAGGTGGCGTTGCCCGCGCAGCCGTTCCAGATACCGGCGCAATCCGATATCGGGCGCGGTGACGGGCCAGGTATGTACGGGTCCGGGGTCGCGCTCGGCCTCGACGAGTTCAGATTCGGACGGAAGCCCGGCACACTCGGATCCCGATCCAACGGTGCCGGGCTTCCCACTACCACGGCCGGCCCGTGAGTGGCACATAGTTGTGGCGATACACGGGAAACCCCTCCACCATGTACCGCTCACGCCATCGGCACACGGGATGTCCTCTTGTCTGGATTTACGTAGTTCCGTAATTTTGTTCTGTGAGTCTGGAGGAACGGGTTGCGGAACTCGAGCGGCGGCTGAGCATGTTGGAGAGTGGCGCGGGTCAGCGCGGGGATCAGACGGCGCAGCGGTGGGCGTTGCACCGCCTGCAGGAGGATTTCGCCGAGGCCGATGAGCCGAATGGCGGGGTTCTGTTCGCCGGGTCGGTTCGGTTGCCGACCGATGAGCATTATGAGTGGCACGCGCGGTTTACCATCGGCGAGATCATCGAGGACGATTGGTCCGAGGCGGCGGAATGTCTTGCCGCCCTTGGCAGTCCGGTACGACTACGGCTGCTTCGTGAAGTCATGGGTGGCCGCAGAACCGCAGCCGAACTGGTCGGGCTGGAAGGTGTCGGCACCTCCGGTCAGGTATATCACCACTTGCGTCAACTGGCGGCCGTCGGCTGGTTGCACACCGCCGGGCGCGGGCGCTTCGAGGTACCCGAAGCAAGGGTCGTGCCATTGCTGGTCGCACTGGCAAGCGCACGACGCTGACGCCCCCGGAACCGGGCACTCGGCGCACCATCCGATCTGCCGGCAGGGGCGAACCTCGCCGGCCAACGAGGGCCGGGACGATCCCGGCCAGCTGTCGGTGGGGCATGCCATGCTTGATTTGTTGGTCGCAAGGCGTCCGGAAGAAGGCTGGCACAGACGGATTCGTATTCTGGTGTGCGATCGGGAACCGCTGGTCCGGTTTCTGGTCGCCGCTACCGCTCCGTCCCGGGCAGGCCCCCGACCATCACAACAGGCTGATCGAGCAAAACCTGGCCGGCGCCCTACCGCCGGAAGCTAGCAGCGAAAGAGCACACCCGCGTTGTCGTTCGGGGTAACCGGCCCCTCCTGCAGGCAGCCGAACGGGACGACGCCCGCATCGCTCATCTGCACGCCCGAATTCGCCGCGGGGTTCACGCACATGAGCCCCGTGGTATCCATGCGACAGGTGTAATCACGGTTGGACAACGCACTGCCATAAGACAATTCGGGACCGAGCCCCTGGACGAACGGACCCGGATCGCCGCGGTACGCGCCGACCGTCAGCTTGTCGCCGGAGTAGCGGATCCAGCCGCCCTTCCAGTTACCCATGCCATCCCGCGGTCTCGGCGGCGGGTTCTTCAAGTCGACGAGGCAGAAGATCCCCTGGTTGCCGTGCTCGTAATCGGTGATACAGCTAATCTTTCGCGAGGGACTGGTGAAGGCGCGTCCTGGTGGCACAGGCGGTTTCGGCAAGTACCCGGTCAGATGCTTCTTGACCGTGTCGACCCCGATGAACAGCCGGGCGGCGAGGTCGGCGCAAAGAACCCGCCGCTGCGCCTGGCGCTGGGCGCCGATGCGGTCGGCGCGATCCGCGACAAACTCGCCGCCGTAGCCGCCGACCTGGACGCCACCGCGCATCGGGGGCTCGCCACCGCGTTGTGAACCGTGGTTCCCACCACGACAGGGCTGTGAACGGCCGGTTTGTCCGCATTTTGTGATCAGTCACACTCCCACTGCTACGGTGACTGACATACACGCTGTTCGATGTCGCTAGGTTGAGTATCGACGCGAAATTCCTGGTGGAGGTTTTCGACGATGAAGTTGGCGCATGCCGTGGAGGCAGCGAAGGCACTGGGAGTGCTGCGGGCCAGAGGGGTCACCGATCCGCGCAAGCCGGTGGAGGCGCTGCGAACGATGAAAGAGTCTCAGGTCTACGGGCCGCAGGCGACATTGATTCGGCACTCCGCCCGCGTCGCGCCGAACTCGCCCGCCCTGGTGGATGAGCGCGGCGAGCTCACCTACCGCCAACTCGACGAACAGTCGACCGCGATCGCGCGCGGGCTGCGGCCCGCGGGTCTGACCGAAGGTTCGGTTATCGGTGTGCTGGCGCGCGACCATCGCGGCCTGATTCTCGCGATGGCCGCCGCCGGCAAGCTCGGCGTGCGGGTCGCGCTGATGAACACCGGGTTCGCCAAGCCGCAGTTCGCCGAGGTCTGCGAGCGCGAGAAGGTCAAGGCGGTACTGCACGACAGCGAGTTCCTCGGCCTGCTCGACGCGCTGCCCGCCGATTTGCCGCGCTATCTCAGCTGGGTTGACGAGGGCACAACACTGCCGGACGGCGCGCAGACGCTCGACGACCTGATCGCCGCCAATTCGACCGAACCGCTGCCCGCGCCGAGCAAGCCGGGCGGCTTCGTCATCCTCACCAGCGGCACTACCGGCCTGCCGAAGGGCGCACCGCGCAGCAAGGTGACGCCGCTGGCCACCGCGCAGATGGTCGACCGAATTCCGTTCCCGCTCAGGGGCGCTCAGGTCATCGTGTCGCCGATATTCCACAGCACCGGCCTCGGCACCTATCTGGTCGCCTCCGCGATGGGCAACAAGGTGGTGGTGCGCCGCCGCTTCGACGCCGAGGCGACGCTGCAGATGATCGCCGACCACAAGGCGGAAATGCTGGTCGCGGTGCCGACCATGCTGCACCGGATGACCGAACTGGATCCGGCGATTCGTGCCAAGTACGACACGTCCTCACTCAAGTGCATCGTGCTGGCGGGCTCGGCGCTCTCCCCCGAGTTGTGCCTCAAGGCCACCCAGGTGTTCGGGCCTGTCCTCTACAACCTGTATGGCTCGACCGAATGCGCCGTCGCCACAGTGGCCAATCCGGAGGAGCTCGCGCTGGCCCCCGGCACCGTCGGCCGCGCGCCGATCACCTGCGAGGTACGCCTCTACGACGACAACGGCAAGCAGGTCGACGCAAAGAACACCACCGCGCGCATCTTCGTCCGCAGCGGCGCACCCTTCGAGGGCTACACCGACGGCCGCCACAAGCAGATCATCGACGGCTACATGTCCAGCGGCGATGTCGGGCACTTCGACGAGCACGGCCTGCTGATGGTCGACGGCCGTGACGACGACATGATCGTCTCCGGTGGCGAGAACGTCTTCCCGCAGGAAGTGGAGAACCTGCTGCTGGAGCGCCCCGACGTGTTCGATGCCGCCGTCGTCGGCGTGGACGATGTCGAGTTCGGAAAGCGGTTGCGCGCCTTCGTCGTTCCCGAACCGGGTCAAACTCCGGACGGCGAAGAGATCAAGGCGTACGTAAAGAACAATCTCGCCAGGTACAAGGTGCCACGCGAAGTGGTCTTCCTCGACGACCTGCCGCGCAACCCGACCGGCAAGCTGCTGCGCCGCGCCCTGGTCGACTACGACGTCACGGCATAGTCGAGCGCCCGGCCCCGATTACTCATCGCCGGTGGTGGAACCGGCGCCCGACGCGCCGGGGATCGCGGTTGGCGTTGGGACGCCCGCCGCGCCGGGGTGCGCTGCGCAAGACCTCGCCGTGGCTGGCGGTGCCGGTCATCGCGGCCGCGCTGGTTCGTTCCGCTGGTCGGACTGAGCCTGCTCGCGTTCCTCGCCATCGATCTCGTCGCTGGCCTCGTCGCACGCAAGCGCGTCAAGGCATAACCACTTACTGATCCACCGGGGCGACGACCCCCGGCGTTACCAACACGACCACCCGAACGTCATAGCTATGGCCGTTGTTTCGCCATGCCTCGAATTCCGCATCCTCTACAACACCGTCCGCCCAAGCCCTCGACAACCGAACCCCCAGCGCCGCCTACGCTGACCTCAGCGTAGGCGGCGCTCGATAGGCGGCGTTACCGCATGTTCAGGCAACCAGTTGCTTGTGTGGGTTCAGGCTAATTGGCGCCGACGACCTGGGAGTCCTGGTTGACGAAGATGTGGTGCGGCCAGTTGACGCCGATGTAGTGGACCTCGTACTCGCTGCTGCTCAGCTGCACAACACGGTCGACGACGCCCCCCGGGTAGGCAGCAAGCGCAGCTTCCGTCGCCTTGTTCGCTACCGTTCCGTCGACGATCGTCCCCGACCCCTCAGTGTAGTTCGCCGGGACCTGACCGTCCTGTTTTGACGTGGTCGGTGCACCGGGCTGGAAGGGGATCACCCCTGCCGCCGAGTAAGTCGCAGGTCCGCCGCCGCTGGTCGGTTGCACGATGACCTGCGTGGCCGTGATGGTCGTTCCGCTGGTCGTCCCGAGTACGAGGACTGGTTCGCCTGGTGTAATGGCACTCGCCGAGGTCGAGCTCGTCTCCTGCTGGTATGTCGTGGACGAAGTCTCGTTGACGGTCACATTCTGACCCGCTGATGTCGACATTGTGAAGCTCGATGCGGACACGCTGCTGACCTTGCCGGATGATCCCCCTGCGGCTGGTCCAGATCGAGCGTTGGATCCCCCGCCGGATCCGGGGCCGCCGGCGACGCCGCCGCCGGGCGCGCCTTGCCCTGCTGTTGCCGAGGAGGACGTGGCCGTTGTCGAGGGGGATGTGGCTGTTGTCGAGGGATGCGTGGCGGAACAGCCGGAAAGTCCGATCACCGCAGACATCAGCGCAGCGGCCACGATCCATCCACTTTTTCTGTTCGACAGCAATCGCCGTACCCTTGACCGGCGTGCTTGCTCGGCCATGGTCACCGAGGCCGACCGGTTCTCTGACGTCGCGCTCGTCTCGTTGGGGCTTGTTGGGTCGTAATCGTTCATGATGGTGTTCCTCTCACTCAGGCATCTACACAGAGCGTGGCAGCCGTTCATGGGAGGTCCATGTGGGCGACCTGTGAGGGCACTGGGACACTGCTTCGAGCCTCCTGTCCCTTAATTGCCCGGACGACGCGAAGATCTACGCGCCGTCCGGTGAATCCTCTTCGGCGACAGCCGGTTCGGATTTCGGGGGGACGACGGGGCGGAGGACGACCCGGAGTAGGAAGGCCAGGGCTACCGCGACCATCCCCGGTTTCGGCTTCTTCGGCGGCGGTGTCGTGGACAAGGCCGGTGATGATCACCGATGACGCCGTAGCGCCCGAGCAGGGCGCCGACTATGGTGCGGATGTCGAAAAGCATCGGCTGGATTGCGCCTCGAGCCGCAGCACAATCACGCACAAAGCTGTCGCTCAATCGGTTCGGTGCGCGCCCGCACCGGGCAGCACCACGAAGGTGCGTGGTTCGGCGAAACCCGAGCGGGCGAACCTTTTTCGCACCGCGTCGGTGACCGCTGCGCTGCGTTCGCGATCCACCAGCGCGATGACGCTGCCGCCGAAGCCGCCGCCGACCATGCGCGCGCCGTGTGCGCCCGCCTCGACCGCCGCCTCGACGGCGGCGTCCAAAGCGGGTGTGGAGACCTCGAAGTCGTCGCGCAGCGAGGCATGTCCCGCGCTGAGAATCGGGCCGATCACCCGCGGATCGACACCGTTGCGCAACTTTTCAGCAATCGCAACGACTCGGGCGTTCTCGGTGACCACGTGCCGGGCCCGCCGGCGCAGTACTGGGTCGGCGATGCGTTCGAGCGCCTCGACCGATTCGATGTCGCGCAGGGCGGGCACTCCGAGTTCCGCGGCCGCCGCATCGCATTGCGCGCGCCGCGCGGCATATCCCCCGTCGACCAACTCGTGCGGCTGTCCGGTATCGATCACCAGCAGCTCCAATCCGAACCGATCCAGATCGAACGGGATCTGTTCGTGCGCGCGGTCGGATCCGGCCCTGCCGCCGCCCGTTTCGACGCGGCCGAATTCGCCTGCCTCGACGAAGCGGCGCACATCGAGGAAGAGCGCATGCCCGGCGGTACAGAGGATCGACGCGGACTGATCGAGCACCCCGGTCGGCGCACCCACGTAATCGTTCTCGGCGGCCCTGGCGATGTCGATCAGCTCCCGATCGGTGACGCTGGGAGCGAACAGATCTCGCAACGCGACTGCGACGGCACACGACAGCGCCGCGGACGAGGACAGGCCCGCGCCGATCGGCACCGCGCCGTCGAGCTCGAGATCCACCCCGGTGACCTCGTACCCGCGCCGCACGAATTCGGACACAACGCCCAGCGGATACCGCGACCAGGACGGCACCCGATCCCGTTCGGCGGCAAGGTCGCCCACCGCGACGAGCACCGGTTCTCCCGGTCGCTGCCGGGAGGCCACACGCACCCGACCGCCCGCACGAACGGCCGCCAAACACTCGACGACCAGCGGCAATGCGATGGGCAGCACGAAGCCGTCGTTGTAGTCGGTGTGCTCACCGATGATGTTGACCCGTCCCGGTGCCACCCATTTCCGCACAGATTCCTCGCTTCGTCGGTCGGAACTAGCCATCACACGGTACGAGACACGCCTCCGGAGCGCTGCTTTCGACTGGCGCACGTGCGCGATCGGCGTTCGTGACGCACAGTCGAATTTGACGCAAGATCGGCCTGCAAATTGGGCCGGGAGTTTTGGGAGGGCTCTATGATTAACACAACCCCACGCAGCGGCCTACTCGGGCTGCAGTGGATCGATCGACTACTCCCGCCCCTCGGCAGGCCGGTTCGTGAAGACCGGCGACCGCCGAGGGCGCCACTGACGATCGAGATCGGCGCCGCGACCGGGGTTGGCCCGACAGCTATGTCGGCCTTCGATGCGGCACTGCGTGATCTGGGAGTGGGTGATGCCAACTTGATTCGCCTGTCATCGGTGATCCCACCGCGCGCCACTCTGGAACGCACCGCCCGTGTCCGCAAGCCGATCCCCTGGGGCGATCGGCTCTACTGCGTGTACGCGGTGCAGCACGCGACCGAGATCGGCCAGCACGCCGCCGCGGGCATCGGCTGGGTGCTGCGCGACGATAGCTCCGGCGCCGGACTTTTCGTCGAACACGAGGCCGAGACCGCCGAGGAGGTCGAGTGTCTGGTCCGCTCCAGCCTCGCCGACATGACCCGCAATCGACCGGAGCGGTTCGGCCCGGTCCAGTTGTGCACCACCGAGACCCGCTCCGCGGGCGAACCGGCCTGCGCCCTGGTGCTGGCCGCCTACCACACCACCCCGTGGACCAGTCAATGAGCGACCTACACGTCACCGTCGAAACCACGATCCCGGACGACCGGATCGAGATGTTCCACGGCCTCTACGAGGAGGCGTTCGGTCCGCTGCGCACCAAGGCCATCGCCAGGCAGGTGCTGCACCGGGACGAGTTCTGCGAGGAGATGGTCGATCCCCGGGTGCTCAAGTACGTGGCGCGCACCGCCGCCTGGGAACCCATCGGCGTGACAACGCTGACTCGGCACCTGGAGACCGTGCCGTGGATCAGCCCCGAGTACTTCGCCGCGCGCTATCCGGAGCATGCGGCTCGCAACGCGATCTACTACGCAGGTTTCACGCTTGTTGCCGCAAGTGCACGACAAGGGGCCGCATTCCATGCCATGATCAAATCAGTTGTCCAGGTGCTGGTAGCCGAGCGCGCGGCGGTGGGTTGGGACATCTGCTCGTATAACAACACTCGGTTCTCGTTCGCCGACAGCATCCGGGCAGTGCTCGATGAGCAAGAGGCAAATGTCGAAGTCGCGGTGGAGGATTCTCAGACGTACTACGCGGCCCGGTTCACAGGGGATGGAGCGACCGAGGGGGGCTGATGGCACCGACCGAAGAGCAGCCGACGAGCCAACACCGCATCGGAATATGTTGGTACGCATTGCTTCTCGGGGCAAGCGCGGTCGCGATCGGACTGCCACTGCTCATCTATTCGCGGCTGTTGTCATTCGTCACCATGATGGCCGTCGTCACCGGCGCGCTGGCCATGATCGGTTACGGACTGCGCCGCCATCGTCCGGCGCAACCGCTGCCCTGGTATCTGCTTTCGGCCTCGGCCGTGCTGTTCGCGACGGGCATCGCGCTGCGCGACTTCACCGACAACACCGCCAGTCCGCTCGACGACCTGTGCACTCTCGCAGGCTATTTCGGTATCGGTGTGGCCGCGACGCTGTGGCTGCGACCGCGCCGGGTCCGCGCCAACTACGATATGCTGCTCGACTCCGCGCTCATCGGGCTCGGCGCGCTGCTCGCGTCCTGGACCTTCCTGATCTCACCGATCCTGCAGTCGCACGCCACCACCGTGAACACCGTGATGGCCGCGACCTACCCGGTGCTCGACGCGCTGCTGCTGACAATGGTCGCGCATTCGGTAGCCACCGCGACCCATTCGGAGACCTCGCTGCGACTGCTGCACGTCGGTCTCGTCGCCGTCCTGCTCGGCGATCTCGGCTACAGCCTCGAAACCGTCGGCACCGTGCGGATCGGGCACGAAGTGCTGCTGGCGCCGTTGCTCGCGGCGTACACGATCGTCGGCCTCGCGGCCACGCATCCGACCATGGCATGCCTCGGTGAGCCGCGGCGCATCCATCCACACCATTCCAGGCAGCGGGCCAGCTTCATCGCGGTCGCGCTGATCGTGGCGTCGCTGGTTCCGGTGGTCGGGTCCAGCTTGGACACCCTTGATCGGGTGGTCGTCTCGTCGCTGTTCGCGCTGCTGTTGATCGGCGTGCTGGTGCGCAGCGAACGCGCCATCGTGCGCAGCGCCCGCAGCGAACGTCGCGCGCAGTACCAGGCCGACCATGACATGCTCACCGGCCTGTTGAACCGTGCCGCCCTGCTGCGGGCGCTGAACCGCGATCACGAATATTGGCTCGAGCAACCGTTGAGCCTGCTGTTCATCGACCTGGACGGCTTCAAGATGGTCAACGATAGCTACGGCCATGCCGTCGGCGACGAACTGATCGCGAACGCGGCCTCCCGGATCCGGCGGGTCATCCAGCGCGAGGACGTGGTGGCCCGGTACGGCGGCGACGAGTTCGTGGTGCTCGCGCCGCTGGGCAAGCAGGAGGCTGCCATGCTGGCCGAACGACTGTTGGGCGCCTTCATCCGCCCGTTCGAGCTGAGCGCGGGCGAAATCCCCATCACGGCCAGCGTCGGCATCGCCTGCGGCAGCCCGCGCAGTTACGACGCCAGCATCTATGACCTCATCCGCGACGCGGATTCGGCGATGTACCACGCGAAGGAGTACTCGCTCGGTTACTTCTTCCACGACGACGTGCGCCACGGCGCCACCGAGGCGGGGCGCCGGAATTGGCGCCCAACCGGCCGGTCGACGAGCACCGCGGTCTGATCAGTCGGACAGCTCCTCGAGCAGGCGCTTGGCGTCCTCTAACTCGGCCGCCAGCTGTGCGACCTTGACTTGCTGCACTTCTCGCGCCGCCTCCAGGATCCCGGCGACCACCTCGGCCACCTCCGGATGCAGCACCTTCGCAGCCTGCGCGACCGCGGAACTGGCCACCGGCAGGCCGCGCACGGCGCGCTTCTTGCCGCTGATCACATCGACCGACCACTCGCCGTCGGCGGTGCCGGTCAGCGTCACCGTGACCTCCGGCGCCTTCGCCTTGCGGGCGGCCGCGGGCGCCTTGGCGGCCGACTTCGGCGCCGCGGCGGACTTGGCGGCGTTGTCGGCGTCGCTCGTTCCCGAGGTGGCCGGGGCGGGCTTGGGAACCGACGGCGTGACGACGCTGGGTGCGACAGAGCTGGCGCCGGGTGCGACGGAGCTCGACGGAGCGGGTTGTGCCGCAGTGCTCGTCAAGGTCGACGGCTGGGTCACGGTGGAATCCTTCCTGGTTGTCGACTTCGGCTGGGTAGAACTGGCGGTCGCCACGCGGGGCGGCTTGGTCAACGTCACTTCGGTAGGAGAAAACGACAGTACATCCTTCGATCCGGTCGGCCGGACCCGCAGGAAGTCTTCGACGGAAGGATCGTCGAGTTCAACGACCTTCCCCGATCGTCCCTCCGCCACGCCGACCGCGGCGGCGGTGAACCACACCATCGGCGGGCGACCGCCTGCGATGTCCGTGGCGATCTGCTGAATCTCAGTGTCCGACAAGGGCTGTAGTTTGGTTCTAGGGGACGGCATGGTGCACTCCGAGCGAATTCGTGGATGGCTGCGTGCACAGATGATGCCGCACGCCACCGACAGACTTCCAAGCTGCTGCCAAATCGACTCGGAGAAAGACGACTACGGCGCACCCAGCGAATCCTGAGCTACATTCTCGCGCTACCCGTCAACCCTTGGGCCCGGTCGGCGTCTGCAGGGAACCAGGTGTCGGTGAGCACCTCGGCCCGCCTGTTCCACCGAGACGTCGATGATGCCCTGCATGGCCCAGCGGGCTCGGGCGTTTCCGGCTGGCAGCCGCACCGCACCGCTACGGCCTGCCGCAGGCGCAGACCGCGCCGGAGGTACCCGACGGCCGGGTCTGCTGGTGGACCGGATTCGGCGGCGCGATCGTCGTCAACGACCTCGAGCACCGAGTCACCCTCGCCTACACCATGAACAAGATGGCGCCGGGCCTCATCGGCTCCGACCGCGCCGACGCCTACCTGCGCGCGACGTTCGCCGCAGTGCAGGGAGACCAGCCATGATTCGGGTGCCGCAACTCACGCCGCGGGGTGTACTGGAGTTGCGCAAGATCGGCGCCCGCGACGACGGTGAAACGGCGTCCAACAGTGATGAGAAAGTTGATTTCATGACACAGCCTTTGGATCCGCAGGCCATGGCGGCGGCCGTCGTCGCACGGCTCACCGGCCCTGGTGGGCAGTTCGAGATGGTGGTCGAGGATGTCCTCGGCGCTGCGATGCCGGTCATTCGGGATCGCGGCCGATCGCTGAGCGCAGTGCTGGAAGCATCGGTGGCATTGGGCGAGCGCGACTACCTGGTCACCGAGAATCGCCGGATGTCCTACGCCGAGCACGCGGGGGCCGTCGGCGCGCTGGCTCGTGGGTTGCGGGAGCAGTACGGCGTCGAGAAGGGCGACCGGATCGGCATTCTGGCGGCGAACACACCCGAATGGGTGGTGGCCTTCTGGGCGGCGCAGTGCCTCGGTGCGATCGCCGTGGGATATAACGCCTGGTGGGCGCCGCGCGAAATCGCTTACGGCGTCGAGCACACTCGGCCCACCGTGTTGATCGTCGATGCCAAGCGGGCGGCGCAGGTGGCGGAACTCGATATCCTTGTCCCCCTGCTGACCATGGAGCAGGACTTGCCCGCCCTGATCGCCGAATTCGGCGAGGGCGAACTGCCGCGCACGCCAATTGACGAGGACGATCCCGCGGTCATCCTCTACACCAGCGGCACCAGCGGCCGACCGAAGGGCGCGGTGCACACCCCGCGAAACCTGTTGGCGGTCATCGACTATCACCGCTTCAACGACGCGCTCGCCGCCGCATTCCAGGGCCGCACCGACGACGGCAGCCCGAAGGGCAGGCGCTTCCTGCTCACCTCGCCGCTGTTCCACATCGCCAGCCTGCACAACCTGGTGATACCGCGCATGGTCACCGGCGATACCACCGTCATCCACCAGGGTTCGTTCGAAGCCGATCGGGTGCTGCGACTGGTCGAACGGGAACACATCACCAACTGGGGCGCGATGCCGACCATGGCCAGTCGGATGCTCGAAACCGATCTGTCCCGCTACGACCTGTCCTCGCTGACCTCGTTCTCGCTCAACTCGGCCCCTTCCTCGGCCGCCCTGCAACAGCAACTGCGCGACCAACTCCCGGTGGCGAAGACCGCACTGGTGACCAGCTACGGCCTCACCGAATGCAGCACCGCCGCCACCCTCGCCGCCCCCGCCGAGCTCGCGGCCTTCCCGGATACCGTCGGCCGCCCCGTCATCGGTGTCACCATCGAAATCCGCGATGCCGCAGGCAATCCCGTCCCCGAGGGCACCGAAGGCGAGATCTGCGTGCGCAGCCCGTACGTAATGCTCGGCTACTGGGAGGACCCCACCGTGACCGCCGCCGCCATCACCCCCGACCGCTGGCTGCGCACCGGCGATATCGGCGTACAAGAGCAGGGCCGACTCCGACTGTCCGGCAGGCGTTCCGACCTCATCCTGCGCGGCGGCGAGAACGTCTACCCCACCGAGATCGAACAGTGCCTGGAGGAACACCCCGCGGTGCGCGAATGCGCGGTCGTCGGCGTACCCGACGCCGACCTCGGCCAGCAGGTCGCTGCACTGATCGTCGTCGAAAAAGACACGGCGACAACCGAACAGGACCTAGTCGCGTTCGCCAAGGAGCGCCTGGCCTACTTCAAAGTGCCCGCCCGCTGGCGACTGACCACAACCGCACTACCCCGCAACGCGACCGGCAAGGTCGTGCGCACGGGTATCGAAGTTTGAGACCTGCGGACTGGTCTTCGATCGAATCGGCAGTGGTCCGCCGATCGTGCTGCTGCACAACGCGGGGCCCAGCGGCATATCTGGGACGATCAGGTCGCGGTATCGGGGCGTGATCACGAAATCTTCGCACTCGACCTGCTGGGTTACGGGGAATCCGACCAACCCGCCGAGTGCTATCGGCTCGCCGACTACGTGGGCATGATCGACGCCTTCCTCTACGCACACCAGCTCACCGACGTCGTGGTCGGCAACTGGGTAACTCACCGAGTACGTCCAACAGCTCATTTACACTCGAACCGCCGGCCCGCAATGCCGCTCTCAGGCACCCACCGGTGCGCTGAATACGCGGAGGGCGGGCAAGCTCATCTTGTTTCAGTGCATACTTCGCGGGAACCCGGTCGATAGCCATCGAGGAAAGGGGTTTGACGTTATGTTGCTGCGCCGACTTGCCCGGCCACTGCTTGCGGTTTCTTTTGTCGCCGATGGAGTGGACACACTGATACATCCCGAACCGCGTGCTAAAGCGGCTTCGGCCCTTGTGCAGCACGGTGAGCAGCGGCTTCCGGATAATCTGGCCGCGAAGCTGCCGTCCGATACCGCGACGGTGGTGCGGATCAACGCGGTCGCGCAGGTTTCGGGTGGGTTGTTGCTGGCGCTGGGCAAGATGCCGCGACTCGCCTCGATCGTGCTGGCCGCGACGGTTATTCCGGCCACGGTCACCGAACAGGATTTCTGGGCAGAGCAGGATCCGGATCGCAAGGTCGCCAAGCGAAATGCGTTTCTGAAAGATATGGGCCTGCTCGGCGGTCTGATGATCGCCGCCGCCGACACTGCGGGCAAACCCTCACTCGGCTGGCGCGGCAGGCGCGCGGCACACAACGCCGCCGCCGCGGTATCGGCGGCGCTGCCGTTCGGAGCGAGCGCCGACAGTGCCACGGGTGAGGCGGTGCGCGAGCACGCGCACGAGGCCGCCGAACGCGCCCGCACGCTCAGCGGTATCGCCGCGACGAAGGGAGCGGAGGTCGCGGAGACCGCGCAGCAGCATGGCTCGGAGTGGGCGGAAGTAGCCAAGGAGCGAGGCGCCGAACTGGCCGACGTCGCCAAGGAGCACGGGTCAGAGTGGGCGGAGATCGCTAAAGTACATGGGGCCGAATGGGCGGAGATCGCCAAGCATCGGGCCGCGATCCTCGCCGACCGAGCCAAACGGCGCGGCAGCGACTGGGCCGAAGTCGCCAAAGAACGCGCACCCGAACTCGCCGAAACCGCCAAACGGCGCGGCAGCGACTGGGCCGAGATCGCCAAAGAACGCGGACCCGAACTCGCCGCCACGGCGCGCGAGCGTGGTGCGCATATCGCCGAGACCGCTCGTGATCGCGTCGAGGCGCGGCGCGGCTGATGTCCGAAAGGGGCGGCGGCGCGGCAGGTTACGCCGTCGCCTCATACCCGTCGGCGAGGGCGGCGTCGAGCGAGCCGACGCGGCGTGAACGTATATAGCGCTCAGGTGATGCTGGCGCTCATTCCACCCGAAATGGTGACGGCCTCTCCGTTGAAGTGTCGGCCTTGTTCGGATACCAGGAGCAGCACTGCCTCGGCCACCTCGGCGGGCGCGATCAGGCCGCCGTTCGGCGGGCCGGAGTTGAACATCTTCATCGCGTCTTCGCGTGTCGGATTCTCGATGTCCGGCAACAGATATCGCCACATCGCGGGGTTCTGGATCATGTCGGTGTCCACGCCGGACGGGAGTACCGCGTTGACGGTGATGCCGTGGTCCACCACCTCCAGGGACAGCGACTTGACCAGGCCGATCACCGCCCATTTCGCCGCGGCGTAATGGCCGCCGTATTTCACGCCCATCCGGCCGACAATGGAGGAGGTCGCGACGATTCGACCCCAGCGACGTTCGATCATGTACGGCACCACGGCGCGGAAGCTGTGGAAGACGCCGGTCAGATTGACGTCGATCATGTCCTGCCAGATCTGTTCGTCCATCTCCGCGATGGGTGAGTTGGAGGAGATGCCCGCGTTGGCGATCAGGATATCGATACGGCCGAAGTCGTCGATCGCCGCCTCGGCCACCGCGTTCATCTCCGTCTGGCTGCGTACGTCGGCCTTGACCGTCAGGCAGCGGCGGCCCGCTTTCTCCACCAACGCGGCGGTCTCCGCCAGATCGGAGTCGGAACCGAGTGGATAGGGCACGCTGACGATCGGTTCGGCGATATCGCACACCACGATGTCCGCGCCCGCGCCGGCCAGCGCCACCGCGTGCGCGCGGCCCTGACCACGTGCTCCGCCGGTGATCACGGCTACCCTGCCGTCGAGATTCCCCATGGTCGATCCCTTATCTGCTCGGTATCCGGCAAGGCCAACCCATCGTCGCACGATCGAGTCGGGCGACGGCGTCAATGGCTCAAAGCGACCATCCGCGAGATCGAAGAGGCGCATAATCCGGTAACTGGCTGGTCGGCGGGTTGGGAAGGTGGCGACGGTCGTGAGCGTTACGCAAGTTCAAGCTATCCGACCGTATCCGCAGCGGATGGGGCCGAAGGGTTCCTATGTCTGGAAGATGATCACGACCACCGATCCCAAAGTGCTCGGGGTCATGTATCTGGTCACCGCGATGTCCTTCTTCTTCATCGGCGGTCTGCTCGCCCTATTGATGCGCGGTGAGCTGGCGCGACCCGGCATGCAGTTCCTCTCACCGGAACAGTTCAACCAGCTGTTCACCATGCATGGCACGATCATGCTGCTGTTCTACGCGACTCCGATCGTGTTCGGCTTCGCCAATGTCGTGCTGCCGCTACAGATCGGGGCGCCCGATGTCGCGTTCCCCCGGCTGAATGCGTTCAGTTATTGGCTCTATCTGTTCGGTGCGACGCTGGCGACGGCTGGATTCGTCACGCCGGGCGGGCCTGCCGATTTCGGCTGGACCGGCTATACACCACTGAGCACCATCGAGCACGCGCCCGGCGTTGGCGCGGATCTGTGGATCATGGGTCTGGCGGTCTCCGGTGTCGGCACCATCCTCGGCGGCGTCAACATGATCACCACGGTGATCTGCCTGCGTTGTCCAGGCATGACCATGTTCCGGATGCCGATCTTTACCTGGAACATACTCGTCACCAGTGTGCTTGTGCTGCTTGCCTTTCCGATCCTGACGGCGGCGCTGATGGCGCTGGCGGTCGACCGGCATCTCGGTGGACACATCTATGATCCGGCGACCGGGGGAATCCTGTTGTGGCAGCACCTGTTCTGGTTCTTCGGCCATCCCGAGGTGTATATCGTCGCGCTACCGTTCTTCGGGATCGTCACCGATGTTCAGTCGCAAACCGCTATTCGGTTACAACGCGCTGGTTTACGCGACGCTGGGTATCGGCGCGCTGTCGGTCGCGGTGTGGGCACACCACATGTACGCGACCGGCGCCGTGCTGCTGCCGTTCTTCTCGTTCATGACGTTCCTGATCGCGGTACCGACAGGGTTGAAGTTCTTCAACTGCCGGCGGCGAGAATGTTTCGTGCCGCGTTCACATCCCGATCGTGGACGGCGCCACACCGGCACGTCCACGACCGCACCGACAGCGGTTTCTTCCCGTCGATCACCCCGCAGTCTGAGCGCAGTTGCGACGACGGGAAGAACCGGTCGACCTTGGCGAAATACCGCGGAGACCTCACACAGCCATGCCCGCTCGGGTGTCTTCTTCGCCTCGGTGAGCGTTTCGACAACTCCGCGTCCGAAATACGCCGCGCCCCGTCACGCCGCGCTTGCTCGCGCGCCGCCAACGCATCGTTGTACACCACCCGCGCACACCCGAACGCGCGTGCCAGCGACTCCTGCTGGCCGGGCGTCGGGTAGACACGGAACTGGTACCGCAGCTGCACACGATGATCGTAACATTGGTGTATGGCTGACTACAGCGAGATTCGCACTGGCAGGCACTGCGTTTTCGTCCTGCACGCGCATTTGGTTTTCGTGACGAAGTATCGGCACCGGGTGTTCTCTGCCCGGCACTTGGAGCGGATGGAGGAGGTCATGCGGGTGGTGTGCACGGACTTCGAGTGCGAACTAGTCGAGTTCAACGGAGAGGCGAACCACGTGCACCTCCTGGTGAACTTCCCGCCGAAGGTCGCGTTGTCGCGGCTGGTGAACTCCCTCAAAGGCGTGTCCTCACGCAGACTGCGCCAAGAGTTCCCCGACCTGGTCCAGCACTACTGGCGCACCCAAAAGCTGTGGTCGGGATCGTACTTCGCCGGGTCGGTCGCCGGCGCACCGATCTCGGTGCTGCGGCAGTACATCAAGCAACAGGACCACCCGGTCTAGAACACGCTCGGCCCTGACGGGCCTCCCCGTGGGCCTTCACCACGGCCCTGAAGGGCGGCGCACTGGCCCACACCCGGTAGCGCGCCGGGCGCGTCGTAGTGCATCAGACTGTCCGTGCCGATTCCGTGCCCGAGTAGTCCAGGTCACGATCACCGATCGGTCGGTCACGGTGACCACCTCGAGATCGGAGGCTACCAGTGAATCATGTTGCGCTCGAACCGAATCAGTGCCGAGCATGATGAAGGTGGGCTGGGTGTGGCGGGCTGTCCGTACGGACACCGCCGCCGCGCCCGTCGCCACGTTGGCCAGCCATAAGGTACGAATCCGGGGTCCAGCATGGGAAACTCTGTCCGCCGTCGACCTCTACAGCGCAACCGTACGGTCGCCAGTTGAACGCTCCGGTCCCGGTACATGACGAGTCAGCCTCCGACGGCGGACATTCGAGCGGTGGTCGTCAGGCGCCGGCCGCCTCTCGTTCGATCTGGTGTGCGCGCGAACTCGCCTCCGGCGAAATCGCTCCCCTGCTGGAACCCCAGGATCCGCCGATCAACACCGGATTCCTCGCCCGCCGCGTCGGCGCCGCGCGGGCACGTCGAACTTGTCCGCACCCGGCTGCTCGCCGCCGCCAAGAGCTGGTGATGTCGCGTCGAATTCGGTTCGAACCAGACGAGCCCCGCTCCCGTATGTCTGTCTGCAGTGCTGGATACCAGCCATGAATGATCGCCTAGAGCGGGACGGTCACTTGCCATGCAGAGTGAGGCCCGATGAGATGGTTCGCGATGATGTCGGCATGGGCTGTCGCAATGGCGGTGTCGCTGCTGCCCCAAGCGGCGGTGTCGACCGCCGAGCCGACGCGTACCGAGCGGTTACAGGCAGCGCTGGACGATCTGGTTCGGACTTCCAACGTCCCTGGTGCGCAGCTGGTGCGCACCGTGGACGGCTGGGAAACCCAGATCGATAGCGGCGTAGGGGATGTGGTGAGCGGCGCGGCGTTCCCGGATACCGCCCAGGTTCGGATCGCCAGCAACACCAAGACATTCGTCGCAACGGTCGTGCTGGAACTGGTGGCCGAACACCGAGTGGAACTCGACGCCCCAGTGGCGCGGTACCTCCCCGGCGTTGTGCACGGGCCCGGCGGTGACGGAAATCTGATCACCGTGCGAAATCTGTTGCAGCACACTAGCGGAATTCCTAATCACCTCAACCAGCTGGATCTGGGGTCGGTCGACGCATTGCGGCGATACAAGTCCGCCGACCAGCTGATCCGGCTCGGCCTCGACCAGCCGTCCGAATTCACGCCCGGATCGGACTTCGGCTACTCCAACACCAACTACTTGTTGGCGGGCAAGCTGATCGAGCAGGTCACCGGTGTACCGGTGGGCCTGGAAGTCACCCGGAGGATCCTGGTGCCACTCGGACTCCGCGACACCTACTGGACACTGTTCCCCGTGGAAAACGTGATGCGGCGACCACATCCGCAGGGCTACGACACCTTCGATGGCAATCGCGTCGACATCACCGACATCGATCCTGGCTGGGGCCTGGCCGATGGCGCGATGGTGTCCACCGGAGCCGATCTGAACCGCTTCTTCATGGCGCTGTTATCCGGAAACCTGCTGCCCACCACCGCAATTGGCCGAGATGCTGCACACCGTCCCGACCAATGACCCGCCCCGACCCGATGATGTCGGTCTGGGCCTGTTTCGCAGAATCAACTCGTGTGGCATCGAGACCTGGAGCCACGGCGGAGCCATGAACGGCTTCCTGGTGTTCGGCGCGGCGACCGCGGACCGCGCGGTCACGGTGAGCATGAACCAACTGACCCTCCAGCACGCCATGGGTGCGCGCCACGCCGATATGGACAACCTCGTCGATGCCGCGCTCTGCGGGTAGCGACCGACTGCGGACTAAGCGCGGGAGTCGTTTTTCAGCCTCGCCTCTAGGCCGTCCATGACACACAGCAGCCCGAAATCGAACGCCATCGCCCGGCCGACAGCAGGGTCGGCCGGAATCTGATTGCGGTAGTCGGCGACCATCTCGGGATAGCCGTGGCCGAGCTCGTCCATCAACTCCAGCATGCCTTCGGTGTCGAACTCGCCCTCGTATGCCTTGGTGATGGCGACTTCCGGAATGACCTGTCCGAGTACATAGCTCATCACCGTGGAGCTGGCAAGGTAGGTGTCGATGCCGAGGAAACCGGCTCCGATGAAGGTGCGGCGCAGTCGATCGCTGAGCGCGAACGCGTTCGGGCCCACGCTGGGCAGGATGCCGATGATGGTGGCCACCCAGGGGTGGGCCAGCATGGTGACCCGGAGGCTGTAGCAGAACGTGGTCACCACTTCGCGCCATGAGGTTTCTTCCGGCTCGGGAGCATCGACCAGTCCCCAGATCGCGTCGAGGGCCAGCTCCAGCAGCTCGTCCTTGTTCGCGACGTACCAGTAGAGGCTGGTCGCGCCCGCGTCGAGTTTGGCGCCGAGCTTGCGCATGCTCAATGCGTCCAGACCTTCGGCGTCGAGGATTTCTACCGCGGCGGCGACGATCTGGTCACGCCCGAGCCCGGATGTCTTGGGCCGGCGGGGCTCCCGGGTCCACACCGAGGTGAACTGCCTGGTCATCGGGCCGACGTAATTTGCTCGCACACCGTTCGATTCTATCGTACGGTGTGCGAATGGAATCGACTGTCGTTCGAGATCCCCGCCGTTGGTGGATTCTGGGGGTCCTCTGTTTGTCCTTGCTGGTGCTGATGATCGACGGCACCGTGCTCAATATCGCAATCCCGTCATTGATCCGCGAGCTCGGCGCTACACCGTCGGACGTGCAGTGGATCCTCGACGCCTATGTTCTTGTCTTCGCCGGTCTGCTGCTCACCGCGGGCAGCCTGTCGGACCGTTTCGGCAGGCGGCGGATGCTGATCGTCGGCCTTGCGGTGTTCGGCGCGGCATCCCTGCTGGCCGTGCTGGCCACCGAGCCTTGGGAGGTGGTCGCCGCTCGCGCGGCCATGGGCATCGGCGGCTCGCTGCTGATGCCCTCGACGCTGTCCATCCTGATGACCACCTTCGCCGAGGACGAGCGTCGCAAGGCGATGGCCGCCTGGTCGACCGTGTCGATGGTCGGCATCGTGCTCGGGCCGACGCTGGGTGGCTTTCTGCTGCAACACTACTGGTGGGGATCGGTCTTCTTGCTGAACATCCCGGTCGCGGTGGCCGCGATCATCGCCGCATTTGTGCTGATGCCCGAATCGAAGGGCGAGCAGCGTCCGGTCGACCTCGTCGGCGTGCTGCTGTCGGTCACCGCGCTCGGCTCGACGGTCTATGTGATCATCGAGCGCGAATGGAACATCGGAATGATCGTGCTCGCGGTGGTGGCGTTCGTCGCGTTCGCCTTCTGGGAGAGCCGATCCGAACATCCGATGTTGCCGTTGGCCGTCTTCCGCAACCGTGACTTCACCGGCACCGCGTTCACGTTGCTGCTGATGGTATTCGGCATGGGCGCGATCATGCTGATGCTCACGCAGTATCTGCAGTTCGTGCTCGGTTACGGGCCGATGAAGGCTGGTCTGGCGCTGTTGCCGTACGCCCTGGCCGCGGCCGTGTGCAATGGCCTCGGTGCGACCCTTGGCAAGACGCTGAGCAACAAGACGCTCATCGTCGCGGGTCTGCTCGTCATGGGTGGGGCGTTCGCCATCCTGGCCATGGGATCGGGTTACGTCTGGGTCCTGATCAGCATGCTCGTCATGGGCGTCGGTGGCGGACTTGCCGGTCCTGCCGCGTACGCCTCGATCATGAGCGCCATCCCGCTCGAGCATGCCGGTGTCGGTTCGGCCATGAACGACACCTTGCAGCAGGTCGGTATGGCGATCAGTATCGCGATCCTCGGCAGTGTGCTGGCGGGTGTGTTCACCTCGAACATGCCGGAGGACGCCCCGGCGGCCGCGCGCGAATCCATTGGCGCCGCATTCCAACTCGGCTACGGCGAGCCCGCCAAGACGGCCTTCACCACCGCCATGTCCACGGGCTCCTGGATCAGCGCGGGCTTCAGCATCGCCGCCGCCCTGCTCGGCCTGACCTTGCTCCGGACCCGCCCGAAGACGCAGGACCAGCAGCCGCAGGAGGCGGTGGTGGCGTAGTTACTTGGTGCGCGCGGCGCGCAGCACGTGCGGCGGGGCGGCGGACGCGGCCGACGGCGGGATGCCGAGATAGTCGGCAACCAAAGTCGGTCCTGCGTGATCGTCTACCTCGTCGAATCCGATCTCGCGCAGCTCGCGGGCGATTTCCTCGGCCGTGAAAAACGTGAGCCATGGCTCGCCGATCGAGGCGACTCGGTCGGCCCTGGCCCGCCGTTGCGCCGCGTCCTCGGGCGCTGCGGCGGAGGCCGGATAGAGATAGTCGAAGACCAGGTGTGTCGGCACGGCCTGGGCGGCAACGAAACGCAGCGTGTCGAGGATGGCGTCCCTGGTCAGATACATCACCACCCCGAGCCAGACGAATACCGCGGGCCGACTCCGGTCGAAACCGGCCGCGGCCAATCCTTCGGCGAGCGTTTGGCTTTCGAAGTCGACCGGGGCGAAGGTCAGTGCGGTCGGGGTGGTGATGCCCGCCGTGTCGAGACGGTGGCGCTTCCACTCCTGGGTGTCGGGATGGTCGACCTCGAACACCCGGATGTTCGGGTGCGGGTTGCGGTAGGCGAAGGTATCCAGTCCGGCGCCGAGGACCACCACCTGTTGGCTGCCAGCGGCGACGGCGGCGGCGATGGTCTCGTCCGAGAAGCGCGCGCGGGCGGCGAGGAACAGGCGCCGCGCGCGCTTGCGGGTCGTCTCGCCCTCGGGTTCGTTGAGCGTAGCGGTTTCCCGATCGGCGAGCTCATTCGCGCTCACGCCCGCGATCCGAATGGCCAACGGGTCGGTGAATATTCGCGGTTCGGGCGCGATCTGATGGTAGGCGCGGGCGTAGGCGGTAGCCAGGGCTGTACGACTGGGCTGGCCGAGTTGCATAGGTCCGAACCTAGCCAGGATTCGTGCCGGTGACGACCCATATTTAGCAACTTCGGTTGACTACGACCGCAGCCGCGACGGCGAGCGCCTGCTCACCACCAACGTCAACGGCGACTGGGTCGATGCGGGCTGGCAGGACCCGATCGGCATTTTCGACGACATGCTCGCAGCGGAGTTCTGCACTGCTCAGAATTGATGGCTGACCAGCTGGAGGGCTACCGCGTGGCCCGCGGCGCGCAATGGCTCGGTGGAGTGCAGGGTGCGGCTGAGGATGAAGGCGCCCTCCAGTGCGCTCAATAGCGCGAGGGTGAATTGGCGGGCCGCCGTCGGGTCGAGTCCGCGGCCGGTGAAGTATTCGGTGCCGCGATCGATCCAGGAGTCGAGGATTTCGGCCGCGACCCCGCGCAGCGCCGGTTCGTTGTCGGCGATTTCGCCCGCGATCGTGACGACCGGGCACATATTGATCCACCCGGACTGCTCCATCTGCTCCGCCGCCTCCGCGAAGGCTGCGGGCACCGCCTCGCGCAGGTCGTCTTGCGCGTCCATCAGCAGCGGCAGCAGTTGGATGTAAGCCGCGCCCGCGGCGCGCAGGGCCTCGGCCGCGATTTGCTGTTTACCCTGCGGAAAGTAGTGATAGAGCGAGCCCATCGGCGCGTGCGCCGCCTCGCTCACCTGCTTCACGGTGGTCGCGCCGTAGCCCTGCCTGCGCATCAGCTCGGCCATCGCCGTGAGGATTCGTTCCCTGGTGCTGGTTGACATCGATGCGGCCACGACCTAAGAATAGAGCAAATGCTCTAGAGCGGTTACTCTAGTGGAGGTTCGAAGATGCCTACAGCTGAGATCGCGGCCGGTCGCATCCACTACATCGAGCGTGGCGATGGCCCGCCGGTGGTGCTGCTGCACGGCCTGCTGATGAACCACACCGTGTGGGATCGGGTAATCGACCTGCTGCCCAAGGGTTTTCGCTATGTGCTGCCCGACCTGCCGCTCGGCGCGCACCCGATAGCGATGCGTCCGGACACCGATCTCAGCCTGCGCGGGCAGAACCAGATCATCGCGGATTTCATGGCCGAACTCGATCTGCACGACGTGACCCTGGTGCACAGCGATTGGGGCGGCGGGATTTTCCTCACCGCCTACGGCCTCGACCAACGTGTCGCCCGGCTGATCGCACTGCCGTGCGAGGCGTTCGACAACTTCCCGCCGGGGCTGCCCGGGAAGATGGTCGGCATCGCGGTGCGGATGCCGGGTGGAATCACCCTCGCGTTGCGGCAGCTACGGATTCGGTGGCTGCGCAACTCGCCCATGCTGATGGGGCATATGGCACGAAACCCGCTGCCCGACGACCTGATCCGGGGCTGGACCGAACCCGCGTTGCGCGACAAAGGGATTCGGCGGGATCTGCTCGAATACGCCACCTCGGACTTCGTGAAATCCGATCTGATCGCGAATACCGAGGCATTGCAACACTTTTCCGGCGAGGCGCTGGTGTTGTGGTCGTCCGCGGGCAAGGTGATGCCGCGCGAGCACGGACGCAGGCTGGCGGCCTTGCTGCCGAAAGGCAGGCTAATCGAGATCGACGACGCCTACGTCCTGTCCATGCTCGACCGGCCCGAAGCGGTCGCGGCGGCGATGACGGCATTCCTGACCGACCAACGAACCGGCGCGGTCTGAGACCTTCCGGTGGGCGGCCGCACCTCGGCCCATGACGTCGGGCTGATAGTGCCGAGGTTTCGTCGACCGTGCCGGGTCACTGCAGGTCGACGGTGTGGCCGGCACCCCGGCAGTACCCTGAATTCCATGTCGGAAATCTCGGAACCGCAGGTCGACGCGGACTTCGACCGGCTGCTCGAGCTGCTCATGGGCCGCCGGGTGGCGGTGCTTACCGGTGCCGGTGTGTCCACCGACAGTGGCATCCCCGACTATCGCGGCCCGACCTCCCCGCCCCGGAATCCCATGACCTACCAGCAGTTCGTCGGCGACGCGGCCTTCCGGCAGCGCTACTGGGCGCGCAACCACATCGGCTGGCGCGCCATGGACGGGTCTCGCCCCAACCCGGCGCATCGCGCCCTCGCCCGGTTGGAATCGATGGGCATCGTCACCGGCTTGATCACCCAGAACGTTGATCTGCTGCACACCAAAGCAGGCCAACGCCGCGTCATCGACCTGCACGGCACCTACGCTCGCGTCCGGTGCCTCGGCTGCGAAGCCCTCATCTCCCGCATGGCGCTTGCCGAGCGCCTCGAGGCCGCGAACCCGGGTTTCGCGGCCGATGCGAGGGCCAGCGGCGTCGAGGTGGCGCCCGACGCGGACGCGGTGATCACCGACACCGACAACTTCCGCATGGTCGACTGCGAACGCTGCGGCGGCCTGCTCAAACCGGACATCGTCTACTTCGGCGAGAACGTGCCCAAGGACCGCGTCGCCGCCGCATTCGATCTGGTCGACAACGCCGACGCACTACTGGTGGTCGGTTCCTCCCTGACCGTCATGTCGGGCCTGCGCTTCGTGCGCCACACGGCGAAACACGCACGGCCCGTGGTCATCATCAACCGCGGCCCAACCCGCGGCGACGAACTGGCCGCGCTCACCCTCGATGCCGGATGCTCCGCGGTGCTCACCGCGCTCACCGACACTCTCGCCACGAGCGTTCTCGCCCGCTAGCGAACTAGGTAAGGAACGTCCTCAACGGCACCGACCACCAAAAGCCACGGCGAACAAGACGACGCCAGCGGCGCCTACATCCGCTGGCGCAACCAGCACGCTGAACTCAACGAGTTCGCCGTCGAGTCGAAGATCCGGCTACCCGATTTCCTCCCCTACGTTGCTTGAAGAGGCATTAGAACGCTTCTCGCGGAGACCACCGGCCTGCTGGCCGCCCTCGACGCCTTCACCACCCGCGACTTCGCGGAGGTGGTGCGCCGCATCACGACGCACCACCCCTAGGGCTCAGGCCGCCGGCGGCGGGGTGAAGACGCCGAATCGATTGCCTGAGGTGTCCATGAGGTGGGCGAAGACCAAGCCCGATTCGTTCGTCGTCGGCGGCGCCAATACCTTTGCGCCCAAGCGCTCGGCGTCGGCAACGGTGGCGCTCACGTCGGCCACCTCCACGAAAAAGGTCGCGTGGTTGTCCGTGGCGTCCTCGGTGTGCCCGATACCGCCGACCGGGATGTCGCTGTCGGCGTATCGGATCAGGTCGTAGCGACCGTCGCTGCTGGGGTCGGAGACAAAGCTCCAGTCGAACAGGTCACCGTAGAACGACTTGGCCTGCTCCGGTTCGTTGCTACCGACTTGGAACCAGGTCACCGTGTTGAACGCGGGCGTACTCATCTATCAGCCTCCAGGAAAGTGGATGTCGTTGTCGTGCTCGACCACCCTCGCGCGGCCACGCGACAACCCCCTGTCGGTGTTTCACAGTGAGACTGTCCTCATCGTGCAATCGGGGACGTCGATCTCCTGCGCGGCTCGCGTCGACACCAAGAGGTCCGTGATCGCAACATCCCCGATGCGGTCGAGGCGAAAGCAGCGGGAATCATGGCGCAACCTGCACCACGCCACGAGGTACCAACCGTGCACGCCGACCAGCAACGCGGACGGCTCCACCTCACGCTTGGTGCACTCGCCCGCTCGGTCCCGATACGTCATCCGCAACACTCGTCCGGCTTCGATCGCCTGGCCGATCACCGCCGGGATCTCCTGCGCGCGCGGCACATCCGCCGCCTCCATCACTCGCACTCGCGCCGCCAGGTCACGTGCGGCGCTCGCCTTGTGTTCCGGCATTACCGCGAGGACCTTGCCCAGGGCGCTGCGCCCGGCCCGATCGAACGGCGCACCCTGACTGCGCTCCAAAGCCACCGCGATCGCGACGGCCTCAGCCGGGGTGAAATTGAGCGGCGGCAAGGACATGGTCTTCTCGAGCGCATAGCCACCGCGGCGGCCGACATCGGCGTAGATCGGCACACCCGCCTGCTGTAATGCGCTGATGTCCCGCTCGATGGTGCGGGCGCTGACCTCGTAACGGCCGGCTAGCTCACGTGCGGTGCGCAGGCGCGGCGCCACGGCGCGCAGATCTTCGACGATGGCGTACAGGCGGTCCGTACGGTTCACCCGGCCACCGTAGCGCCCACCACCGACATCTTTCTCCGACGGTCAACACGGCACCCGGTTACCGCAGCGACCTATTTTGAAGAGGCACTGGAGTCCGGAGATCCGCCGCCTGCTGGTGGCATTCGTACTGACACGTCTACATCCCGCCGACCACATCTGGGCCTGGTCGGCCTGGCGACGCCGGCAACACCAAGCCCCGTTTATCCCACTACCGCCGCCGCGGCCACCCACTCACCTGAGTGCCGTTGCAGTACTGGGCCGTCCATCATTGCCGATGTCTGTCGGGCGTCGCGGTGGTCTCCGACGTCGGCGCTCGTCCACGTGTGCGTTAGCGTCGAAGGCATGCGGCTTCACGTGGGATGCGCGATGTGGACGCACGCGGCTTGGCGAGATCGGCAGCCGGTCGCGGGGGAGCGGTTGCGGTCGTATGCGCAGTGGTGCGATGCGGTGGAGGGGAACACCACGTTCTACGCGACACCGCAGCGGCGGACCGTGCAGATGTGGGCCGAGCAGACCCCGCCGGAGTTCCGGTTCGTCGTCAAACTGCCCAAGCCGATTACGCATGAGCGCAGGCTGAATGGCGCCGAGGCAGAGCTCGGCGCGTTTCTGACGGCGGTCGAGCCGCTCGGGCCACGCATCCATGCGCTGTGGGTCCAGTTGCCCGGCTCCTTCGGGCCGAACGATCTCGGGGCGCTGGCGGGATTTCTGCGCCAGCTGCCGAGCTCGTACCGCGCTGCCGTCGAGGTCCGGCATCCCGCCTTCTTCGAGGACGAGCGGGCCGCGCAACAGTTGGAACGAGTGCTCGCCCGGGTAGACGCCGAGTGGATACCTTTCGACACCACAGTACTTTTCGACGGACCCTCGACCAGCGCGGCTGAGCACGAGGCACGGTCGAAGAAGCCACGGCTGCCGCGTCGGACGCGGGCCCTCACCGAATTCCCGATCGTTCGGTACCACGGTCGGGACGCGGCGGAGCGCACGATCGCGGGCTGGCAGCCGTGGCTCGACGTGGTCGCCGGATGGCTGCGCGAGGGTCGCGCGCCCACGGTTTTCATTCATACTCCGGACAACGCAAGCTCTTTGGACCTCGCGCGCCGCTTCCACGACGAGGTGCGTGCACTGGTTCCAGAACTGGAGGAGCTCCCCGACCCGCATCCGACCGAGCCGATGACCTTGTTCTGAGCCGCGCGGTGTGGCTCGGCCGCCGCTACCCGGTGGGAGGTGTGTGGTCGACGACCCGCCCGTCGATGATCTGCCAGGTGCGCCCATCGGAGTGAGCACCACGCACGCGGTGGCGGAGGACGGTCACGAACAGCCGACGGTCACTGCTGCGCGGTTCCGGCGCCGGGGGCACGAGAGCGCGCCTTCATCTGGCGTCGCGGCACTGCTGCCTGGCGCGGCCGATGCCCTCGATCTCGACCTCGACCACGTCGCCGTCGCGCAGGTAGGGGTAGCGGCCGGAAAGAGCCACGCCCTCCGGGGTTCCGGTGTTGATGATGTCACCGGGTTCGAGGACCGCGTACTGCGACAGATGCCAGACGAGATAGGCCACGCCGAAGATCAGGTCGGCGGTGCTGGAATCCTGGCGGGCCTCGCCGTTGACGAACGAGCGCAGGCGCAGATTGCCGGGGTCGAGCTGGTCACGGGGGATCAGCGCGGGGCCGAGGGGATTGAAGGTCTCGCAGCATTTGCCTTTGGACCATTGGCCGCCGGAGTGTTCGAGTTGGAACTCGCGTTCGGAGACGTCGTTCGAAATAGTGTATCCCGCAATGTGATTCATCGCGTACTCCGGCGAGCCGAGGTAGCGCGCGCGTTTGCCGATCACCACCGCGAGTTCGACCTCCCAGTCCGTCTTGTGGGAGTCGCGGGGGATGAGGACATCGTCGTAGGGGCCGACCACCGTGTTCGGCGTCTTGAAGAAGACCACCGGCGCTTCCGGCGGCTTCGCCCCCGATTCCTCGGCGTGCGCGGCATAGTTCATGCCGATGCACCACACTGCCTGCGGTCGCGCGATCGGGGCGCTGATGCGCTGCCCGGTGATGTCGATTGGGGACAGGCGACCCGCGGCCAGTGCCGCCGCGACGGCGTCGATGCCGCCGGATGCGAGGAAGTCGCCGTCGATATCGGAGGTGAGCGAGCTCAGGTCATAGGCCTGCTCGTCATCGACGACTATCGGTCGCTCGGCACCCTGGGCGCCGATGCGCTGCAACTTCATTCGCTGTCTCCTTCATTCTGTGCGGTGGGATTTTGTAGGTGTGCCGCGCCACCTCGGTCAGGATCTGGGCACGGTCGGCCGGCGTCAGCCCGTCGAGCGTTTCCAGGGTGGTCTGCCACACCGTGCGATACGACGCGGCGGTGAGCGTGAACGGCCAATCGCCGCCGACCATCAGCCGCGCGGGTCCGAACACCCGCAGGGCATGGTCGACGTAGGGCTGCCAGCGCGCGGCGCTGATCTCCGTACCGGATACCGTTGCCAGCCCGGAGATCTTGGCCACCACATTCGGCTGGGCCGCCACGTCGGCGAGCAGATCGGCCCACGGCTGCCACTCGCCCGACGCGATCGGGGGCTTGCCCAGGTGGTCGAGCACGATGGTCAGATCGGGGTGTTCGCGCGCGATCACCGGGACCTGCGCCAGCAGATCCGATCGCTCGGCCACCGCGTCGAACGTGAGTCCGGCCTGAGCCAGCAGGGTTAGACCATCCGAAACTTCGGGTCGCAGTAGCCAGGTCGGGTCCGGATCGCGATGGATCATGTGCCGGACGCCGACGAATCGAGGATGCCTACGCAGCGCGGGCAATTCGGCCGCGACGAGATCGGGCTTGTGCAGCGGTAGCCAGCCGACTACGGCGGCCGTACGCGGCGATCGGGCCGCGGCGGCCAGCAGGGCGTGGTTCTCGGCCAGCGAATCGGAAGCTTGCACGAGCACTATCGCGCCGACATCGTGCTCGACCAACTCCGCCTCAACATCCTTCAGAGTGTACGTCCGATACAAGACATCGGATGTTTCGGTCAGCCAATCGTATTCGACGTGGAATTTTCCACCGTCAATGCGCCAAACATGAACGTGGGCGTCTACAGTCATCGGAGGCATAGGTTCACATCCTCGAGGGCGAAAGGAAACAGGTGTCGGTCACCGACGACGCGATAGCGAAGATCAAGGCGATGATCGTCTCGGGCGATCTGAAGCCCGGCTCGCGGTTGCCCCGCGAAGCGGATCTCGCCGCGGATCTCGGCGTCTCGCGCAATTCGCTGCGCGAAGCGGTGCGGGCGCTGTCGCTGGTCCGGATCCTGGACGTGCGCCAGGGCGACGGCACCTATGTGTCCAGCCTGGAACCGAAGTCGCTGCTCGACGCCATGAGCTTCCTGCTCGAATTCCACCAGGACGACTCGGTATTGGACATTCTCGGCGTCCGGCGCATCCTGGAGCCCGCCGCGACCGCGCTGGCCGCGCAGCAGATGACCGAGGATCAAATCGAGCATTTGCGCACGCTGGTCGAACCCGAGACGTCGTCGGTGACCGAACTGGTGGCGCTGGACCTGAACTTCCACGCCGCCATCGCCGCTGCCTCCGGCAACAAAGTGCTTGCCTCCCTGCTGGATTCGCTGTCGCTGCCGACGATGCGAGCCCGGATCTGGCGGGGCATCACCGAGGAGCGGGCCTTCGAGCGCACCGTCGCCGAGCACCGCGGCATCTGCGACGCGATCGCCGCGCACGACCCGGAATTGGCCCAGGCCCGTGCGCTCGCGCACGTCGGCGGTGTGATGGAGTGGTTGGGCAAGGCCGCGGGTTGACATCAGTACCCGGCCAGTGCGTCGAGTTCGTCCCAGAGTGCTTCCGGCACGGCGGTGTTCAGCATGGCGACAGTGTCGTCGACCTGCTTGTCGGTGCCCGCGCCGATGACAGTCGCGCCGACCGAGTCGTTTCGTCGCGGAAACTGCAATGCCGCCGCACGCAGGGGCACACCGTATTTCGCGCAGGTCTCGTCCATCGCGACCGCGCGTTCGACGATGTGGCGGTCGGCCGGGCGATAGTCGAAGGTGGCCTGCCGCCGCGGATCCGCCAGAATTCCGCTGTTGAGCACACCGGCGATCAGCACCTGGATGCCGCGCCGCGCGCATTCGGGGAGGAGTTCGGCCTCGGCGCGCCGGTCCAGAAGCGTGTAGCGCCCGGCGATCATGACGTGATCGATTGGTGTTTCCCGCACGAAGCGTAGCGCCACATCGACGTCGTTGACGCCGACGCCGATGCCGGAGACGACGCCTTCGGCCCGCATTCGGTCGAGTTCGGGTACCGCTGCGGCAATGGCTTCGTCCTGATGGTCGTCCGGATCGTGGATCAGCAGCAGATCGACCCGGTCCAGGCCGAGCCGGGTCAGTGAATCCTCGAGCGAACGCCGGACACCCGCTGCCGAATAGTCCTGTCGCCGTGATCGTTTCGACGCCCCGTAGAAGTCGGCGACGCCGTCGGCTGCCCGTGGATCGTCGTAGAGCAGGCGACCCACCTTGGTCGACACCATGTATTCCGAACGCGGGCGGCTGCGTAGAAACCGGCCGAGGCGTTCTTCGCTGCTGCCCGCACCGTAGTGCGGCGCGGTGTCGAAGGCGCGGATCCCGGCATCCCACGCCGCCGCGATCGCCTCGTGCGCCGCTGCCTCGCCGATCGCCCGGTACAGCCCCGCGTAGCCCGCGCCGCCGAGGACGACGTCTCCTACGTCATGCACCCGCGTCACCCGCCGAGGGATCGAGCTCCCACATCACCGGCAGTGCCGCGTCGGTGCCTGCGGCCGAATAGTCGTGCGACGCTTCGAGATACTTGTTGATCCGCAGCTGCCAGGCAATGTTGACCGGCAGCTCGGCCAGCTGTTCGAGCAGCGCATCGTATGCGGCACAGTCGATTACATGGAATAGATCGGTGCCGCTGCGCCAGATCGTCCACGACGTGGCACCGGCGTTCCTGATGGCCTCGACGAGTTCCGCGGGCACCTCGCCATGCGCGGCCTCGTAGGCGGCTTCGGCGCCGGGTTTCAGGCTGGTGTGCAATGCGATTCGCATGCGGTCACTCCTGCCTGCGGCCGCTGGCAATGCGGGTGATGACGAGGGCGACGAGGATCAGCGCACCGTTGATGAACTTCAGCGAGTCCGCGCTGACGCCGCCGTAGGACAGCAGTTTCTGGATGAGGGTGAGGATCAGGACGCCGAAGAAGGCGCCGAGCACCGAACCGCGCCCGCCGTTCAGAGCGACACCGCCGATGACGCAGGCGGCGAAGACCTGGAAGATCATCCCGTCGCCCTGGCTCACCTGCACGCTGGCGAACTGTCCCGAGTAGATCAGCCCGCCGATCGCGGCGAGCCCACCGGCGGCCACCAGCACGGCGATGACAACATTGTCGGTGCGAATCCCGGCGGCGCGCGCGGCCGCCTCGTTGCCGCCCACCGCGTAGAGCGCGCGCCCGGCGGTTGTGTAGGTGAGCACGAGATAGCCGAGGATGAACAAAGCCAGGCAGATCGCCACGTCGACCGGCACGCCAAGCACCCTGGTGTTCCCCAGCCATTCGACCGGCGCCGGAATCTTGGTGAGCGTGAAGCCCGCGGTGAGGAAGGTGAGCAGTCCGCGCAGGGCGATCAGCATGGCCAGGGTCACGATGAACCCGTTGAGCCCGAACCGGACGATCAGCACGCCGTTCAGCGCGCCGACGGAGAGCCCGACGAACAGCGCGATCGGAATGGCCATCCACGGCGAAGTCCAGGTGAAGGCGCCCACTTTGGCGGTGCCCATGGTCGCCCAGATCGCGACACCGGGGGCGAGTCCGAACGTGGATTCCAGCGACAGGTCCATCCGCCCGACCACCAGCACCAGCACCTCGGCAAGCACGATCAGGGAGATCCCGCTCATCGAGGTCAGCACATTGGTGAGGTTGGTCGCGGAGACGAAATTGGTGTTGATGAAATAGCCGACCACCAGCACCAGCAGGATCGGCGGTACGAGCAGGAAATCCCGCAGCGCACCCCAGCGCACAGTGGGCAGCGACCGCCGGGTCGCGTCGCGGGTCGCGGGCTCGGTGGCGATCCGGGTCATGACAGTCCTTCCATTGCGGCGACGAGTTCCTTGTCGCCCCAGCCCTTGTCGTATGTCTGAGTGATCCGGCCCTGCACCATAACCAGGACGCGATCGCAGTCGCGCAGATCGTCGAGCTCGTCCGACACCACCAGCACGGCGGTGCCCTGGTCGGCGGCATCGCGCACGACAGCGCGCAGCGTGTCCTTCGACCGGACATCGACGCCAGCGGTGGGGGTGATCAGCACCAGCACGGTAGGGTCGGTGGCCAGCGCGCGGGCGAATACGACCTTCTGCTGGTTACCGCCCGATAGCTCCGCGACGCTCTGTTCAGGGCTTTCGGTCTTGATGCCGAGATCATCGATGGCCTTGTCCGCCACGCTGTTGCGCATTCGACGCGATAGCAGGCCGAGACGTCCCAGCCGGTGTGGCACGGTGAGTGTCGCGTTGTCGGCGACGCTCATCTCGGGGATCAAGCCTTCCTCGTGCCGGTCGCGCGGTACGAATCCGATACCTGCCTCCAGCGCGGCCCGCACTCCGTTGCGGCGCAACGGAACTCCAGCTATGAGAATGGAACCCGATGCGGCCTTGCGTAATCCGACGATGGACTCCGCGACCTCGATCCGGCCGCTGCTGCCACCGCCTGCGAGCCCAACGATTTCACCCGGTTGAATGCCGAACGCCACCTCGGCGAATTCGCCTGCTCGCGTGAGTCCTTCGACCCGCAGCGTCGGTTCGGCAGAGGTGTCCGGGGAGCGTCGTTCGGCGGGCTTCTCGAGCTCGACCTCGTCACCGGTCATCGCGGCGATGAGGTCCTTCTTCCCGAGTTCGGCGACCGGCGCGGTCACCACATGCCTGGCATCCCGGAAAACGGTGACGTCCCGGCAGATTTCGTAGGTCTCGTCGAGGTGGTGGGAGATGAACAGGAAGGTGACGCCCTGAGCCTGGAGATCTCCGATCCTGGTGAACAACCGCTTGATGGCGGGTCCGTCGAGTTGCGCGGTCGGTTCGTCCAGGATGATGAACCGTGCCCCGTGCGATAGCGAGCGCGCGATCTCCACGAGTTGGCGATGCTCCACCGACAGATCACGGGCGACGGTGTCGACATCGACCGGCACCGACCAGGTGTCGAGCAGCTCGCGTGCGCGAGATCGCACCGTGCGCCAGTTGATGATTCGGCCACCGAAACCCTGGCGGTTGACGAACAGATTCTCCGCCACCGACAGATCCGGGATGATCGTCGACTTCTGGTACACGCACGCCACCCGGGATCGCCACGCGTCCCGGTCGGCCGGCGACGGCGCCGGGAGACCGTTGAATCGCACCTCCCCCTCATCCGGAGTTGCGAGTCCGGTCAGAATCGACACCAGGGTCGACTTCCCGGCGCCGTTGCGGCCGACCAGGGCGTGGGTGCGGCCCGCGGTCACCCGCAGGCCGACACCGTCGAGGGCAACGACGTTGCGACCGAATCGCTTCGAGACGCCGATCGCTTCCGCGATCGGTTCACCGGTCGGCACTGTTGCGTCGGTCGTCATCAGCCGCCGTGACCCCACAGGCCGGGCGCGGTCGGCGAAACCGTGTCCAGATCGCCCACCTTGCCGCCCGCCCGGGTGACGACGGGAGCAGGCAGTTGGTCCTCCAGCATGCCGCCGATGCCGGTGTCGATGATGGTGGAGCCGTGGTCGGTGGGTCCAGGGGCGAACTTGCGGCCGTCCGCCGCCGCCTTCGCGTAGACCGCCGCGTACTGCGCATACAGGTCGGCGGGCTGGGAGATGGTCGCATCGATCTCGCCCGCCTGGATGCTGTCCAGCTCGGCCTTGATGCCGTCGTTCGACACGATCGTGATGTGCCCGGGCTCACCGGCTTTCACCAGCTTGCCGCTGCGCTTCAGCAGCGCCAGCGTCGGTTGCAGGAACACACCGCCTGCTTGCATGTAGATGCCGTTGATATCGGGATCGGTGAGCAGCTTGTCCTGCAGGCCCGAGACGGCGCGATCGCCCTTCCATTCGGTGGGGATCTCGATCACCTTGATGCCCGGATACCTGGTCTTCATGCAGTCGGCGAACGCCTCGGAGCGGTCGCGCCCGTTGATCGAACTCAGATCACCTTGGAACTCGACGACTTTGCCTGCGCCCTTGAGGGTTTCGCCGAGATACACGCAGGAGTTGGTGCCGTAGGCGCGGTTGTCGGCACGCACGACCATGTATACCCCGCCGCTGTCGGGGCGGGTGTCGACGCTCACCACGGGCACGTTCTTCGCGGTCGCGGCGGCGATGGCGGGCTTCACCGCGGCCGTGTCCTGCGGCGCCATGATGAGTGCCTTGATGTTCTTGGATAGCAGTGTGTCGACATTCGACTTGAGCCGGTTGGCGTCGTTGTCGGAGGAGGTGTTCTCCAGCTTTACCCCGGCCGCGGTGGCCTTGGGGCCGAGGTAACCGGCGTAGGCGCTCCAGAAGTCGGAGTCCGATCGCGGCTGATCCGCACCGACGAGGACGCCGTTCTCGGCGCCGCTGCCGACGGTGACGGCTGGACCGGTACTGCTGGTGCCGGTCGACTCCCGGGAACAGGCGACGCCCGAGGCGACGACCACGGTGACGCCGATGGCCGCGCCGATGATCTTGGCGGTTTTCATGAGTTCTCGTGCTCCTTTGTCGAGAGGTCCACTGCCGGTGTGGAATTCGTTGTGCTGTAATCCGGCGGGTCCGTTCGCCATGCGGTTCCGGTCGGGTAGCGGTAGTCGCGTAGGGAAGCGGGCAGCATCTCGGCGCTGAAGCCGGGCTCGCGCGGTGTGCGATAGCGTCCGTCGCGCACCTGCACCGGATGGCGGAAGTGTTCGTGCAGGTGATCGACGAACTCGATGGCGCGGTCCTGCATGGTTCCGGAGATGGCGAGGTAGTCGATCATCGCCAGATGCTGCACCAGTTCGCAGAGTCCGACGCCACCCGCGTGCGGGACTACCGGTACGCCGAACTTGGCCGCCAGCAACAGGATCGCGAGATTCTCGTTGACGCCGCCGACCCTGGCCGCGTCGATCTGCAGGATATCGACGGCGCCTGCCTGGAGCAGTTGTTTGAACAGGATCCGGTTCTGTCCGTGCTCGCCGGTGGAGATCCGCACCGGTGTGACGCGGCGGCGGATTTCGGCGTGCCCGAGGATGTCGTCCGGGCTGGTCGGCTCCTCGACCCAGGCCGGATTCGCCGGTGCCAGCCGGGAAATCCAGTCCACCGCTTCGTCGACGTCCCACCGCTGATTGGCGTCGACGGCCAGTCCGATGTCGGGGCCGACGGCTTCGCGCGCGACCTTGACCCGCCGCACGTCTTCTTCCACGTTTCGGCCGACCTTGATTTTGATGGTGCCGAATCCGTCGGCCACCGCCTGCCGCGCCAGTCGCGCGAGTTTATCGTCGGAGTAGCCGAGCCAGCCGGGGGAGGTCGTGTACGCGGGGTAACCGGCCTCGAGCAGGTGTTCGATGCGCTGCCGTCGGCCGGGCTCGGCTCGGCGCAGAATGTCCAGTGCCTCAGCGGGTTTGAGAGCGTCGGTCAGATAGCGGAAGTCGAGCAACTCGACGATCGCCTCCGGGGACATCTCGGCGACCAACTGCCACACCGGTTTTCCGGCCAGCTTCGCGGCGAGATCCCAGGCGGCATTGATCACCGCACCCGCCGCCATGTGGATGACGCCCTTCTCCGGGCCCAGCCAGCGCAGCTGCGAATCCGCAGTGAGGCAACGCGCGAATCCGCCGAGGTCACCGACGATCTCGGCCACCGGCTTACCGACGACGAGGTGCTCGAGCGACTGGATGGCGACCTGCTGCACCTCGTTCCCGCGCCCGATCGTGAATGCGAATCCGTGCCCTTCGTGTCCGGTCGGGTCGTCGGTCCGCAGGATCACATACGCCGCCGAGTAGTCGGGATCGGGGTTCATCGCATCCGAGCCGTCCAGCTCTCGCGACGTCGGAAACCGGACATCGAGAGTGTCCAGCGCCGTGATGTGCGGCATGGGCGATCCTCTTTCGGATAGTGATCTGGGTCACGACTATACATCGGATGTCTGCGCGCGCAATGGGTGTTTTCGAATTCGTGGATTTCGTTCATTCAGTACATATAGCGATCATGACGGTGGAATCGGTGCTATCTTCGCCACCGTTAAACATCGGAGCTGTTCGGGGCAATCGCTGATCCCTGAGCCGAGGCGGAAGGTGGATCGGTATGTCGTCGCAGGCACCGCTCGACGGGCTGGTTGCGGTCGTCACCGGGGGCGCGTCCGGTATAGGGAAGGCCGTCACCGAGGTATTCAACGCCGCCGGCGCACGGGTGGCGATTCTCGACCTCGCTCCCGGCGACCCACCGGGGGCGGGCCTGGGGCTGTACTGCGATGTATCCGATGACGAGTCGGTGCGTGAGGCGATCGAGGCGGTGGTCGCCGGGCTCGGCCAGATCGACATCGTCGTCAACTGCGCAGGTATCGGCGCCCAGGGCACCATCGAGGACCACACTGACGACGAATGGCGGCGGGTGTTCGAGGTGAATGTGCTGGGGACCGTGCGTGTTTCGCGCGCTGCCCTGCCGCAGCTGCGGCAGTCACCGGCCGCCGCGATCGTGAATATCTGCTCGATCGCGGCCACCACCGGTCTGCCCGACCGCGCCATCTACAGCGCGAGTAAGGGGGCGATTCTCGGGCTCACCCGTGCGATGGCTGCCGACCATCTGCGGGAGGGTATCCGGGTAAACTGTGTGAACCCGGGAACCGTAGACACCCCGTGGGTGCAGCGGCTGCTGGCGGCGAGTCCCGATCCCGACGCGGAATTAGCCGCGCTGCAAGCGCGTCAGCCGCACGGACGGCTGGTCGCGGCTGCGGAAGTGGCTGCTGCGGTCGGGTATTTGGCGGGCCCCGGCGCGGGTTCCACGACAGGGACGATGCTGGAGGTCGACGCCGGTATGCATTCCCTGCGTTTGCGCCCGGCTCCTCCCGCGGAACACACGCGATGACCGCGCGCCGGATGCCGCTAGAGTTCGCGTCGCTCGCCGAGTGCGGGCGACCGTTGCAGAAAGAGGGTGCACGATGACCGTCCGCACGATGCCACTGCCGCGTGAGTTCGCGTCGCTTGCCGAATTCGAGCGACCGTTGCCTGCGGAGGACGCCCGATGACCGTCCGCAGAATGCCGCGCCCGCGCGAACTCGCACCGCTGGTCAAGTTCGAGCGACCGTTCGGTGGTAAGAAGCGCAAACTTGAGCGCGCCCAGACGATTTGGGATCTACGCGAGATCGCCCGCAAACGCACCCCCAAGGTCGCGTTCGACTACACCGACGGCGCGGCAGATGCCGAGATCAGCCTGAAGCGCGCGCGAGAAGCGTTCTCCGACATAGAGTTCCGGCCCGCGATCCTGCGCGATGTCGCCTCGGCTGACACCACAACGACAGTCCTCGGCAAGACGGTCCAACTGCCATTCGGCATCGCGCCCACCGGATTCACCAGGATGATGCACACTGCAGGGGAGTTGGCCGGAGCCCGCGCGGCCGAACGCGCGGGCATTCCGTTCACCCTCTCCACCATGGGCACCACCGCCATCGAAGATGTCGCCGCAGCCACCGGCCCCAATGCCCGCAACTGGTTTCAGCTCTACATGTGGACCGACCGCGACCGATCCCTCGCCCTCGTCGAACGCGCCGCACAGGCCGGATTCGACACCCTCGTCGTCACCGTCGACGTCCCCGTCGCGGGCGCCCGCCTGCGCGACGCTCGCAACGGCATGACAGTGCCCCCCTCGATCACCCTCACCGGCGCCCTCGACGCCCTCCGCAAACCATGGTGGTGGTGGGACTTCCTGACCACCGAACCGCTGGCGTTCGCATCCCTCGACCGCTGGTCCGGAACGGTGGCCGAACTCCTCGACGCCATGTTCGACCCGACCGTCGGCTTCGACGACCTGACCTTCATCCGCCAAAACTGGCCCGGCCGAATCCTGGTCAAAGGCGTACAAACCGTCGACGACGCAAAACGTCTAGCCGCCCTCGGCATCGACGGCATCGTCCTGTCGAACCACGGCGGCCGCCAACTAGACCGAGCCCCCGTCCCCCTACATCTACTGCCCTCAGTAGCGCGCGAAGTCGGCACCGACCTCGAAATCCACCTCGACACCGGCATCATGCACGGCGCCGACATAGTCGCCGCCCTAGCCCTCGGCGCCCGCTTCACCCTCATCGGCCGCGCGTATCTATACGGGCTCATGGCAGGGGGCGAGCCCGGCGTGGACCGCGCCATCGATATCTTGCGCACCCAGGTGGTGCGCACAATGAAGTTGCTCGGTGTCAGCGCGATCGGGGAGCTGGAACCGCAGCACGTGCGTTTACTGGAACGCTATCGGGCACTCTAGTAGAAAATCCGGCCTCGCCGATCACCACGCTGGCTTCGTCGGTGCCCATTCGGCAGGTGCCTACCGGGTGACAGGCCGCCTAGCTTTACGTGGCGTTGCAGGCGATTCGGCTGCTCTGTCCGGTGGCCGGGTAGGAGATATCGCCGAGGCCGCTGGCGATGACGGCCCGAGTATGCGAACGAGCCGATGGTCGTGGTGTCCGAGTCGTGGCGATCAGCCGACCTCGGCGACGAGCTCGAGTGCGCGGCCGAGGGTGTTGAGGCGATCTTCCAGGGGTTCGCCCGCAGGGTATAGCCGGACGGTGTCGATGCCCGCGTCGCGCCAGAGGCGGAGGCGGTCGCGGACCATGGGTTCGGTGCCGATAAGGGTTGTGGCCAAAACCATTTCGGGTGCCGAGTTGAATGATGCCGGAACCCAACAGGATTAGGTCGGTACGTGCCGCCAGATAGCCAAGTACCGACGGTGCGTCCGAGCCCCACGCCTCGGCGACCCAGCAGATGTCCAGGCCCAGCTTCTCCGACTCGCGCACGAAGTCCAGCGCGCGAAGACCATCTGAGCCCTATCCTCCGCAAGCTCGGTCTCAGCAGTCGCGCGGGCATCGCCCGTAGATTCGCAGAGCTCGACGGAGCTTCGATGACCCAAGAGTTCGGGGCATGATCGACTTGATGTGCTTAGGTACGCTAATCGCTCGGCGAGCGCTGTGCGGCAAGATGCAAAATGCGTGGGATAGAACGGATGGATCGATCAACAATGAGGCATTACCACCCCCAACCGACCGTCGAACACACTTCGTATGCCGAGATCACGGTGATGACCTCGTAGTGCATCTGTGCTGAATTCGCGGCCGCTGGCGTTTCCACGCACGGGCCCAGCGCTTTTCGTACTCGCAGGGAGCGCCTTACTGGCGTTGATCCTGGTTTTCAGCACCGTCGATCCCTGGCTCGACAAGGCAGGCATTCTGGTCGGTGGGCTGGATGTGCATGTCTACCGCGACGGTGCCTCGCGCATCCTGCACGACCGCCGGCTCTACACCGAGCCGAGCGTGTTCGGGTTGCTCTATACCTACACGCCGTTCTCCACCATCGTGTTCATCCCGCTCACGATCCTGCGCTGGGAGTGCGTCACCGACACCTGGCTGGTGTTGAACTTGGGCGTGCTCTTCGCCTGTGTCCTGTTGTCCTGGCGCATACTCGGGTACCGGCTCACCGGCCGACTGGCGCTCATCAGTGCCCTGCTGGCGATCACCTGCGCCTTTATCGAGCCCGTCCGCACCACGCTGTACTACGGGCAGATCAACCTCATGCTGATGCTGCTGGTGCTGTGGGACTTCTCCCGAAGCGACCGAAGCAGGCTGCGCGGGATCGGCGTCGGGCTGGCCGCGGGCGTCAAACTCGTCCCGATCTACTTCGTGGTGCAATTCGTCGCGCTACGGCAATGGCGCTCGGCCGTGATCGCATGGGTGGTATTCGCGGCGTCCATCGGCCTCAGCTGGATCGTGCTGCCCGCCGATTCCCGGCAGTACTGGACTTCTACGTTCTTCCAGTCCAATCGGATCGCCCTGGACACGCACCCGGCCAACCAATCCATCCGCGGCGCCATCGCGCACCTGATGGGCAAGCCTGCACCGCTGTGGCTGTGGGTGCTCATCGCGGGCACCGTCGCGGTGGTGAGCCTGGCCATCACCGTTGGTCTGCACCGGCGGGGTGAACGTCTGCTGGCGGTCACGCTGGCCGGTCTCACCGCCTGTGCGATATCGCCGTACTCCTGGGGTCACCACTGGGTGTGGTTCGTCCCGCTGCTGGTCTACCTGGTGCACAAGGCGCAGTCCCAACCGCGATGGTGGTTCGGTGCGGCAGCGCTGTTCCTGTCGATCGGCGCATGGACCTACCAGTGGAGCGAAAACTACGTGGTCGTCGGGCTGTTCATGTTCCCGCCGACCTGGACGATCGCCCCGATCTTGTTGAACATCTACGTCATTGCCTACATCGGTGTACTGGTCGGCGCGGGCGTGGTCTTGGCCGGTCTGCACCGAGACCTCGGCTCCGGTGATGTCGACGCTGCTGCACCTGCCGCCGCCTCGAACACCGTCGCAGCGGATTCGGCTGCGTCCGGCCCAGTTCCCGCTCCCGCGCCGACGGGCAGTCGAGTCGTGACAGGGCGATCCGAATCGCCGATCGATCATCCGCGCAGACGGTGCGCGGGCGCCTTGTCCAGTCCAGTTCCGCGTTCGAGCGCGGTGGCGGTGAACAGCCCCGTCCAGGCTCGGCGGTAGCCGGTGACGGGGTCGTGGTTCGGACAACAGCGCCGTATCAGTTCGGGACGACCGCTCCGGAGTGGTAGCGCACCGCGGCATTCCAGAGGAAGAAGCTGTCGTCGCCCGCGTCCGCTGCGGCGTCGATCTGGGCCTTGACCTCGGCGTCACCGTAGTTCACGCCCAGGCTGAAGTCCTGCAACCACGGGATGACCTTGGTCCCGGTGCGTTCGGTCTGTTTGCGGAAGTCCGCCAGCGAGCGGTACACGATGTCGTAGGGCTGGGCATTCGGATTCGCGACGCCGTACTCGCCCGAATGCCAGTGTGAGGGATAGAGCATCGGCGACACATAGTCGACCTGGCTGGCCATCAGCGGAATGTCCTGCGCGATCTCGTCCGGCCGGGTCGAGGCGATACCGAACACCGCGGCGCCGAGATAGGCGCCCTTGTCTCGCACCGGGTCTCGGCTCTCGCGTAGGAACTCTGCGATCGAAACGCTCGGGCTGTCGACCAATCCGGGGAACCGCATCTGGGATAGGGCGCCGTCCGGTCGCCGGATGTAGTCGTACATGATGCCGTCGAAGCCGAGCCCGGCCGCTTCGGCCGCGAGATCGATGTTGTACCTGCGGATTTCGGGATTCGCGAAGTTGGTGAACGCGATCGCGCCGTAGCCGCTGGCATACGGCTGGCCGGACGGGTTCTGAATGACCCAGTCCGGATGGCCCTCGCGCCAGGCCCAGCCCGCCAGCGTCGGATCACGGAACGCCACGATCCGGCCGACCACCCGCAGATTCATGTCGTGCAGTTGCCGCACTGCGGCGCGGGCGTCGTAGATTCCGGCGGCGGCGCCCGACTGCTGGGCGAGCGGCACCTGCGAGTCGTAGCCGACCATGCCGTCCTCGTCCTTGATATCGAGTTGGACGGTGTTGATGCGGCCCTCGCGCGCCATCTCCAGCACGCCTTCGCGCAGACCGTCGTGCATCCACGCGTACGCGGTGACATGCACCGCCCTGATCCGCGGTACCTCGACGGCCGTGGTGATCGGCCTGGTCGTCGTATTGCCCGCCGCGTCCACTGCGGTCACCTCGCCGCCGACCGCAGCGCGTGGCAACGTGATCTCGAACGAACCGTCCGCGGCGGTCGGCACCGACTGCGCGCCGATCGACACACCGACGGCTCCAGTTGCCTTGCCGCGCAATGTGACCGGCTGCCGATAGGACGCCACCTTCTCGGGCTGCGCCAACTCCAACGTCGGCGGCTCGGTATCCACGGTGAAGGTTCTGGACACCCCGGGGCCCGTTCGCAGGAAGCCGAGCGCGCCGCCGGACGGTATCTCGGCGGTGAACCGGTGTTCGCCGTCGGGCAGGCGCCCGGGCCGGTAGACGACGGCATCACTCTCGAGCGTGCCCGTAACCGGCTTGCCGTCGAGCTCGAGTTTCAACGCGTTCGGATCGTGTCCGCGTGCGTCGACACGCAACTCCATCGCGGCTAGCGCCGCCGCGCCGACAGGGCGCTCCGGGAATCCGGCCACCGTCAACCCGCCGGGTTGTGCCCGGTGGGCGCCGATGAGCACGGAAGCGACGAGAATCGACAGAACCGCGACAACAACTACCGCCACCAAGCGTGGACGGCCGGTAGTTTGTATCCGTTTCAGCAACGCGTGCACCAACTTTCGTTCATAGCCTGCGTCTACTATCTACCTTCGGGCCGCCGATTTTGCCGATCCTGCCCAGATTCCGCAATGAAATCGTTGGCGCTGCGTAACCTTGGTTCGGTGGCGAGCAATAGGACGATCGGCTGTCGTGTTCTCTTGTCGGCCTTGGTGTTCGCGGTCGTGGCTGCCTGCGGAGCATCGGAAGGACCGGTCCGCGTCAGCGACACCCCGTTGCCGGAGATCACCAGCCCCGCAGCGGATCCGGCCGCGATCGGAGCGAACGAGCTCGGGCTCGTGCCGGTTCTGATGTACCACCAGCTCTCGTCGTCACCGGCGAGCGAGTACGACCAGACGCCAGAGAAGTTCCGCGGCGAACTCGAGCGACTGCACGGTGAGGGCTACCGGCCGGTGACCGCGGCCGACTACATTTCCGGCCACATCGACCTCCCCGCGGGCACCCATCCGGTGGTGCTCACTTTCGACGACTCCACCATGAGTCAGCTCCGCTTCACCGACGACGGAAAAGTAGTGCCCGACAGCGTGATCGGGATTCTCGAGGACTTCGGAACTCGGAACCCGGACTTCAAACCCACCGCCACCTTCTACGTGAACAACGAACCGTTCGGCAACGATCGGCGGGCCCTGTCATGGCTGGCCGCACACGGATACGAAATCGGCGCCCACACCGCGAATCACGCCAACCTCGCGAGGCTGGACAGCACCGGAGTACAGCGTGAACTGGTGGAGAACCTCCGCGCCATCGAGTCGCTGGCGTCAGGCCACCATGTACACACGATGGCGTTGCCGCTGGGCATCTTCCCGGCCGACCACATCCTGGCCACCGAAGGCAGCTGGGACGGCACAACTTACAAGTTCGACGCCGCAATGCTGGTCGGCGCCGAGCCCGCCCCCTCCCCATTCGCCAAGATCGAACCGTCCGCGGTCCCACGAATCCGATCCGGCAGGGGCGAAGTCGACTTCGACTCGACCTACTGGCTCACCTGGCTCGCTGCCCACCCCGACCAGCGCTACACCTCCGACGGCAACCCGAACGCAGTTAGTTTCCCCAAAAGCCTGTCCGGAGAACTTATTTCACCGCGCTCGCACCAGTCCAACCCCTACTGACCCACGGACAGATCCGGCGCGCAGCTGCCGACGTGCGCGTGGATGTGCCGTCATATGACTGTCGGGATACCGCAGCGTCAGGATATCGACGCTCGCGTTGCCGAGCGTTGGGGCGCGGTGCGCTGGGTCGCCGCGGCGCGCTGGGATAGTTCAGCCCGGAAACTCCTCGGCCAGGGTGTTCCAGAACATCAGCTCATAGCTTTGGAACAGCCGGGCGAACAGCCGAGCCTCACCAGGATCCAGCCGTCCGGCGTCGAGCCCTGCTTGGATGGCGGCGAGGGCCTGCTGTTCGATCTGGGGCACGTCGGCGGCGAAGAAGTCGAAGAACGCGCAGGCATCGTCGGCGAAGCCGTAATGCTCGCGCATCCCCGCGGCGACGGCCTTGCAGTAACGACCGAACGCCGCGAAGTTCGCGAAGATCCCCGCGGCCACCTCGGACGATTCGCCATTCAGCGCCAGCCATGCGACGTATGCCGGATAGGCCTGACAGCCCGGCCGAGGCAGTTCCGTGCCCTGATCGGCCCCCGCCACCGCGACCAGCGCGTCCAACATCCCGAGCGCCTGCTGCTCACCCGGCGCCAGCCCGCCGAAGAACGCGCGCGCGTGCGGCTCGTCCGACCGCGCCGCCAACGCATGAAAACTCCGCCAATCACTACGCGTAATCCGCTGTTCCTCCGCCGCGATCGCGGCGAACACCGCCCGCGGCGCCCGGCCCGCCGAGATCAGCGGAACAAGGCGATTGTCGTCGTCATGCGGCGCAAGCTCCGCCTGGATCTGGTCGAGCAGTTCACGTGCGGACACAGCCATCAAAACCCTTCCGGAGCCCGTTGGACCTCATCTATCAGCATCGTTGGAGTTGATGGCGGCCCGCTCGGATTTGCTCGATGCAGAATTCGTTTCTCTCAGGATCGAAGAGGGTGACCCAGCCGAGGCCGTCGGCGGTGCGGTGGTCCTCGTACAGCTTCGCGCCCAAGTCGATGATGCATTGCCGATTGTGAGCCGTGCGGTTGCATGTGTCAACCAAACGGATGATCAATGTACAGACGCGTGCCCGCCGAACGGCTCTCGCCGGGCTACGAATCTCCGAGGTCTCGACTGAGAATCAACTGGCAACGCTCTGGGAAACCGCAGGGAGTCTTGGCTCGACGATTGTGGAGGCCAATGGGCAGCAGTACGTTTCGTATGTCAAACATTGTTCGTCCAGGAGGTCGACCTCATGATTGCTCTGCTCACCCTGCTCGCCACCGGTAGCGCCGCCGCGGCCGGAATCGCCGGAGGCGCAGCGTTGGCAGTGGGGAATACCGGCATCGGCTAGCTAAGACTCAGCAACGTCGGAAGTCCGGACGACCGATCACAAGGTCCAAGGCTGCGCTCGCCGTCGAACCGGCGGCGAAGCGTTCGCCATTGCTTCGAGGTCTTCCAGGAACTTGTCGATGCTGCCCGTCACGACGTATGTCGAACTGAGCTGGTAGCGCACCTTGTCCTCGGTGCGCGCCAGCACAGTGGCGGACAGATCGACCTTCAGGTCGCGGATCAGCTGCGTGCGCATCTGCGCGATCTGGTCACGGCCATGCTTACGCACCCGTGCGACCTCGGCGTCGGCGGCTTCGCGCATTCGCGCGACGATCCGCTCGGCGTCGGCGTGCGCGTCCTCGCGCAGTTGCGCCAGCTCGGCCTGCGCCTGTGCGAGTGCGCTGTCGTAGGCCTGTTTGGCCTCGGCCAGTCGGGTCGCTGCCTGCTCGCTCTGCTCGATCTGTTTTTGAATGGTGTCCTGCGCCTTGGTCATCATCCGCTTGATCGGCGGCGTAACCCATTTGACGATGACGAACACGATGCAAGCGAACCCGAACAGCTGGCTGAAGAAGACCGGCCAATCAAAGGTGATGTGGTAGATGCCCGTGTCGTTGGCCACTTCGGCGAGGATGCCGCTCTCGAGGTTCATGACTACGCCCGTCCTGCGTGATTGCCGGCGCTTGACCCGGCATGCCGATCGTCGACGCCGAGCACTCGATCGGCGAATGTCTGAGCGAGCGGCTCGGCAGCCTCGCGCAGCTCTGCGGCGACCTGATCCGCCTGAGCCCGCAGTTCCGTCGCGGACTCCGCAACGATCCTGTCGGCCTCCTCCTGCGCTTCACTTCGCAGCTGCTCGAGAATGGCCCGGCCCTCGGCTCGTGCCTGGTTCCTGATCTCGGCCACTTCACTGCGTGCTTCCGCGAGTGCCGCCCGATACCGGGATTCGGCCTCGGCGAACAGGTCTTTCGACTCTTTGGTGTCCACCGCGGTCTTGGCGACTCGCGACTCGCGTTGCGCCAGCACCTTGCGGATCGGCGGAACGACGAACAACCACATGACCCCGAGCACGATCAGGAAGATCAGCAACTCGGCGAAGAATGTGCCGTTGGGTATGAGGAAATTACCCTGGGCAACCACGTCCGTTCGCGGAGACATGCTGGATTATTTACCGGGAGTGGCGAATACGAAGAGCGCCATGAACGCTAGGTTGATGAAGTACGCGGCCTCGACCAGACCGACGGTCAGGAAGAAGTTGCCGCGCAACCGGCCTTCGGCCTCCGGCTGCCTGGCAACGCCGTTGATCAGCGCGGCGCCCGCGAGTCCGTCACCGATGCCCGCGCCGATGGCGCCACCTGCCATGATGATGCCGCCGCCGATGAGCGCGCCCTGGATGATGGCCGCCGTTGTGGGGTCTGCCATTGTTAGTTCCTGTTCTCTTGAATCGCTTGTATTGCACGATCGGCGTTGCCGATCAATGGGTTTCGCTCTCCAGCGACATCGACTGGCTGAAGTAGAGGACGGTCAGCAGCGAGAAAATGAATGCCTGGATGAGTCCGACGAACAGGTCGAACAGCTTCCACACGGCATTCGGCCCCCAACTGATCCAGAATGGGAACAACGTGATCACCGAGATCATCACGCCGCCGGCGAACATGTTTCCGAACAATCGCAGCGACAGCGAAAGCGGTTTGGCGACTTCCTCGATGATGTTGATGAACACCATTGGGCCCCAACCGGTGTGCCCCTTGAGCAACTGCTTGACGTGCCCGAAAGGACCGCGCCGCACTATGCCGGCTGACTGGTAAAAGATGAACACCAACAGTGCGAGCGCGTAGACGAAGTTGATGTCCGAAGCCGGCGGTGCGATGAATTCGCCCTGTCCGTACTGAACCGGCAGTACGGACAGCCAGTTCGACAGCAGGATGAAGGTGAACAATGTAACCGCCAAAGGCAGCGCGAACGGCGCGACTTTCATGCCGATGGCGCTTTCCACCTGGTTGCGCATCTGGACGGTCACGGTCTCGAAGAACAGCTGCACACCGTTCGGCACGCCCGAGGTCAGCTTGACCCGCAGGTAGAAGGCCAACGCGAGCACGATGGCCGCTGCAACGGCCGTCGATACGATGGTGTCCACGTCGAAGGTCATGCCGAAGAGATGCGCGACCGCGTGTTCGCCGACCTGGATTTTCGGTTGGGCCGGGGCCTGAGTCGTGTCGGCATAGGTGACGATAGTTGGCGCCAGGTGGGTAATCGAGGCAAGTTGGATCGTCATGACTGCTGGCGAAGCTCCTTCACTTCGGGCAGGACGGTACAGAGGACCAGAATGACTTGAAATACCGCCAAGCCGAAGAAGATTCCGATACCGCTGGGTCTTGCCAGGAAAGCGACCGCGATCGAGGCGGCTGTTATGGCGAGTAATCGGGCGGCGGAGGAGAGCAACAGACTTTGCTTCCTTGGTGACTCCGAATCGGCGACCCGATTGACGGTTACTCGAGTGAGGTGGGCATTAACCCAGCCCAATCCGAGTCCGACACACATGAATACACCCAGCAGCAGTCGATCGAAAGGCCCGGTTGTCAACAGCGCCAGCAGCCCGACAGCGACTGCGACGATAGCCGCGCGGCGCATTCGGAGTGCATTGACATCCACCTTGACACCGCCCTCGCTAGCCATCCCACCTCGTAGTGGGTCGTGATTGATCGATAGCATACACATCTGCAACCTCATTGCGAGTCAACGTTGTTGATCTTGTCGGTCGATATGACCAGCACGGCAACGTTTTTGATCTTGATCAGATCGATCTCCTCAGCACAACAACCCTTTTTGTCTTGGCGGGCGATACCGGAAAAGTGTCGATTCCCACACTGTGGCGCCCCCATCAATACCAAGAGTAATTAAACTCGACGCCAAGATGCATTAATCATGAGCCCAAGAGCTGTCAAAACAGTTGACTGGTAACGGGTTCGGAAACAGGGCGCCCGGTGTGGCCGCGAGTCATCCGCGCGCACATCGCCATCCGATCCGTGGATCGCGATTCCAGCTATCTCTCAGAAAATTTCGCTGCAGGGCGGACGCCGGCCATTGCGGTGGCAAGGTGGTGAATGCGGCGGACGCGCCGAATCCGGCTCGCGGCCTTAGGCGACACGAGCCGGGATTCGGCACGACATCAATCTTCTTCAGCTCACGGCCCTGCTCAGCCGCCATGCGGCTGAGCAGTCGACCGGTCGAAGGGTCAGGCCCTGGACGCGACTTTCACCGCATATCGGGGGATTGCGTGGCGGGGATGGTCCGGCGGTACGGATTGGCCGCGGTGATGGCCGCGGCGACGAGTGCGACACCTCAGCCGATCAACAGGCCGATGCGGAAGCCGTTTTCCGGAGGCAGGGTGTAGCCGCCGAACTGGATGCTCAGCTGCGACAGGACCACGCCGACCACGGCGGCGGCGACCGAGGTGCCGATGGAGCGCATCAGGGTCCGGCTACTGAACCCGCAAGACAAGTGAGCGCCGGAAGTGTCCGATCACGCCGAGTTGGCGAGCATCGGGATCACGCCACCGGCAAGCACCGCCCGGACCTGGCGTTCGGAAAGTCGATGGCGCAACGTGATCTCGATGCCCTTGGTCTGGTTGCGGGCGGTCAGGGTGTGCCCGGACGGGAGCGCGTCACGGAGCCCGTCGATGCGCAAGATATCGCCCTGGGCGATCCGGTCGTAGTCGCCGGGGTCGTCGAATACGAGGGCGACGATGCCGAAGTTCGCCAGGTTCTGCCAGTGAATCCGTGCGAACGACTTGGCGATGACCGTCCGCAAACCCAGGTATCTCGGGGCGATCGCGGCGTGCTCACGCGATGACCCCTGCCCGTAGTTCTCCCCGCCGACGATGAAATGCCCAGTGCTGGAGGCGATCTCGGCGGCTCTCGCGGGGTAGGTCGCGTCGATGCGGGTGAAGGTGAACTCGGCGAGCTTCAGGATGTTCGAGCGCAACGGCAAGGCCCGCGCCCCGGCGGGGGAAATATCGTCGGTGGAGATGTTGTCCCCGACCGCGAGCAGCACCGGGGCCTCGATGACATCCGGCAGCGGATCGAAGTCCGGCAGCGCGGAGATGTTCGGCCCCTTGACCAAGGGCACCTGCCGGGCCTGCTGCTCGGGAAGTGGCGGCACCAGCATCGCGGTGTTCACTGATGCCTGCGCGGGCAGGCCAAGTGTCGGATAGGCCAGGTCGAGCTGTTCGGTGAGATCCCGAGGATCGGTGATCACCCCGGTCAACGCCGAGGCCGCAGCGGTCTCCGGCGAACACAACCACACCGAGTCCTCCTTGGTGCCGGAACGGCCCGGGAAGTTCCGAGGCATCGTGCGCAGGGAATTGCGGCCCACCGCGGGCGCCTGCCCCATCCCGATGCAACCCATGCAGCCGGACTGGTGGATGCGTGCCCCGGCTCGGATCAGCTCGAATGTCGCGCCCATCCTGGTCAGATCCTCGAAGATCTCCCGCGACGACGGGTTGATGTCGAAGCTGACGGCACTGTGGGTCTGGCGTCCGGTCACCATCGCCGCGGCGATCGCGAAATCCCGTAACCCGGGGTTGGCCGACGACCCGATGACCACCTGGGCGACGGGCTCGCCGGCGACCTCGCGGACCGTCACAACATTGTCGGGGGAGGACGGTTTCGCGATCAGCGGTTCGATGGTCGACAGGTCGATCTGTTCGTGGACGTCATAGCTCGCTCCGTCGTCGGCGAGCAGTTCTGTGTAGTCGTTTTCGCGGTCCTCGGACTGTAGGAACTCCAGCACCGCACCGTCAGCGGGGAACACGGTGGTGGTCGCGCCGAGTTCAGCGCCCATGTTCGCGATCACGTGCTGATCCATCGCCGTCAACGTCGCCACGCCGGGCCCGTGGTATTCGATGATCCGATCGAGGCCGCCCTTGACGCCGTGCCTGCGCAGCATTTCCAGGATTACGTCCTTCGCCGAACACCATTGCGGCAGTTCGCCGGTCAGTTCGACGCCCCAGATCCGCGGCATCCTGATGTAGAGCGGCTGTCCCGCGATCGCGAGCGCCACGTCGAGCCCACCGACGCCGATCGCGAGCATGCCAAGCGAGCCACCCGCGGGCGTGTGCGAGTCGGAGCCGACCATGGTCACACCGGGCTTACCGAAACGCTGCATGTGCGTGGGATGCGAGACACCGTTGCCCGGCTTGGAGAACCACAAGCCGTACCGGCGGCACGCGGACAGCAGGAACTCGTGGTCCTGCGCGTTCTTCTCATCGGTCTGCAGCAGGTTGTGATCGACGTATTGCGCGCTGAGCTCGGTACGGACCCGGTCGAGCCCGAGCGCTTCGAGTTCCTGCATCACCAGCGTGCCGGTGGCGTCCTGGGTCAATGTCTGGTCGATCCGCAGCGCGATCTCCTCGCCGGGTCGCATCACCCCTGATACGAGGTGGGAGCGGATCAACTTGTGCGCGACGTTCTGCGGGTCGCCCTCGTGGAAGTCGTCGGTTGCCATCTGCACTCCTGTCGGCGCGTGCTGCTCGCCGCGGGCGGAGAGCGCAAACGCTGTCGTCGTCCGATGTCCCCTCCAGCATGCGCCGATGTCCGCTGGACGCGGTCGGCGGTCGCTCCTGCGCTACGACGGTCGAGCAAAGATGCTGGAGACCTGCCGAGGCCAGATCACCGCGCAGGCGCTCGAGGGCACATCGTGCAGCCGGGCGACAGGCCCGCCCAACGGCAGCAGATCACGAGAAGCGACGCGACGTTCCTGTTCGTCGATGTGCCGCTCGGTGACAGCACGTTCACCGTCCTCGTTCTCGCCGACGGCCGCGAGGTCGCGGCCGAGCGCCTCACGGTACGGCCGGACCATGGGACGAGATCCGGGCGCGGACCGCCGCGGCCAGGGGCGAGTGGCGGGAGGTGCGAAGGGAAGTTCATCGCGCTCTCTCGGCGAGCATATTTGCTCCGCATTCGCTGTCATGTTATTAACCAGGCTATAAAGCCGGTCCGACGCGTAAATCCATTGCGGAGCTACGCAGGTCTTCCGCTGTCCAGCCGGTCGCGTTTCCGTTTGCAGGTCCCGATTTGTGAGCGAAGGGAGCGGTAGCTGTGTTTGCGCACGGTTCGCGAAGGTTTGTTCGACTGGGGGCGGGAATCATCGTGCCCGCGTTGATCATCGGCGCGCTGACGGGCGCCGCTGCGACGGCGGCCGCCGACGGTTTCGATGGGGACGGGAGTCTGCCGCCCGCGGGGGCCAATGATTGGGCGTGCAGACCGTCCGCGGCACATCCGGAACCTGTCGTCCTGGTCCATGGCACGTGGGGCAATCAGAATTCCTGGGATGTGCTCGCGCCGCAACTGAAGGCGCGCGGGCACTGCGTCTTCTCGCTCAACTATGGGCGAGCGTTGTCCAGCGTCCGGGGCGCCGCACCGGGTGTCTACGGCACCGCGGACATTCACGGCTCCGCCAAGGAGCTCGCGGCATTCGTCGATAGGGTGCGCGGGGCAACCGGATCGCCGCGAGTCGATATCGTCGCCCATTCCCAGGGCGGGCCGATGGTGCGGCAATATCTGCGTTTCGAGGGCGGCGCGGACCGCGGCGATCCGGCGAACAATAAGGTGGACCACCTGGTCACCATCGGGGCAACCAATCACGGCACCACTGCCGACGGGCTCGGCTACCTGCTGCCCACCGGAAGCGCGGCGACCCCTGCTGTCGACATCGTCGCGAATTGGCTGGGAACGGCGGCGCTGCAACAACTTTTCGACAGCGAGTTCCTGCGCAGTCTCAATGCCGGGGGCGACACCGACCCCGGCATCGAATACACGGTCATCGCCAGCCATCTCGACCGCGTCGTCACCCCACCGGAAACCACCTTTCTCACAGCGGGTTTCGGCGCCACCGTCGATAACGTCTGGCTCCAGGACCTGTGCCCCACCGACTCTTTCCCACACAGCAACCTCCCGGATTCCCCCACCGTCGCCTACGTAGTCCAGAAGGCACTCGACCCGTCGTTCACGGGCACACCCTGCCGAACGTGAGAGGTCCGGTTGATGGTGCTCAGGTTCTCCGCGACGGCGGCATGGTCCTCGGGCACCGCGCTCCGGGAGGCCCTACTGTCGAACGGGCGCGCTCTCCCAAGACAGTGGGGAGGCGCGTACCTCGGCGAGGGTTCGTCCGCGGCGTCGCCGGAAGAGGTCGCGCAGCGTGCCGGCATTGAGGTAGCCGACCTTTGCGGCCACGGTGTCGATGGTCAGCGAGGTGGTGCGCGGCAGGTGGGTGGCGCGTTCGAGCCGGATCTCGTTGACGAAATCTCGCGGGGACATCCCGATTTCGGCCTGGGTGGCCCGTTGCAGGCTGCGCACCGTGACGCCGAGCAATCGCGCCGCGTCGGCTAGCTGGAACTGCTCGGCAATGTGGTCGCGCACCCAGCGTTCGAATGCGGCGACCAGCGAATCGCCGCGTGCGATCACTTCGGGTATAGCGAACTCGATCTGTGTTCGCCGGTCGCCGGCCACGAGATATCGGGCGACCAGTTCGGCTAACGTCGGACTCTGCGCCGCGATCAGCGACAACGCGAGATCCAGATGTGACAGCGCGGCGCCCGCGGTGGTGACGTGTCTGCCGCGACACAGCGTGCGGCCCTCGTAGACGTCGATTCTCGGGTATCGGCGCCGGAAAGCCGGACCAAGCCACCAACTCGTGGTCGCCGGTAGCCCGTCGAGCACCCCCCGCTTCGGCAAGGAAGAACGTGCCGGTACACGCGGCGGCCAGATGCACTCCATCGGAAATGTGTCCGTTGCGACACTCGGATTCGCGTGAACAGCGCTTTGATGTTCGTGGCACGACTCCCCGACCGCTCAGCGAAGGGGCACGGGTGAGCCGCGCGACGCCGATCCCGGCGATCGTGCCCCGACAGTCCAGTGTGGAGTTCTCATGACACTCGTCGACACCATCGGCATCCATCACCTCCGGCTGACCGCCAAGACCGTTCTCGTCCGCTATCGGCACCTCGCCCCCGCCGAACGCCCGAAGTTCGGATTCCGATCAGGACTCGGCTTGCCGAGCGGCGTCATCGGTTGTGCATGGTGTCGAATATCGCCGGCGCGCCACTGCGTCGTCGACCCTTCACCACCAACTGCAGCACAAGTGCCGCCACGAAGGCATCTCGGCGGTGATGTCGGTGGCGACGTCGTCGGTGCCGACGTCGGGGAACACCGCTTGCGCGATCAGATGCGCTTTGGAGGGCCAGCGGCGGTAGATCGCCGGCCGGCTGACACCCGCTCGTGTCGCGATCGCGTCGATCGATGCCGCGGCGTAGCCGCGTTCGGTGAGCAGGCTGCGGGCAGCCTCGAGCACCGCCTGATCCACCGCCGGATCGCGGTGCGGGCCGAGGCGATGGCGAGTGCTCACGAAATATTGTCCTTATCCTTGTCATCACGAGCAGCAGTCGTTACAGTGTGTCACACCTAAGTCGTTACGTAATGTAACTGCTAAGGGTTCGAGGAGGAACCGTGCCCGCTGCCGCGCATGTGACCGCATCCGCCGATACGTATCGACCGGTGCCGCTGCTGCAAGACAAAGTCGTCGTCGTGTCGGGCGTGGGTCCCGGCCTCGGTCGAGCGCTCGTCGAGGAGGCCGCCCGGATGGGCGCGGACCTGGTCTTGGTCAGCCGCACCCAGCAGCGACTGGAAGCGATGGCCGAGGTGGTGGCCTCACACGGCCGCAAAGCACTGATCGTGCCGGCCGACATCACCGACGAGGACGCGCGCCGGGCGTTGGTGGAGCGAACGGTCGCCGAGTTCGACCACGTCGACTGCCTGATCAACAATGCCTTCGCCATCCCCCCGATGAACCCGATCAGCCAAATCGACCTGGCCGCACTGCGAACCGTCAACGAAACGAACGTATTTGCACCACTGAGGCTTTCGACGCTGTTCGCTGATGCCCTCGCCGCGTCCCGTGGCTCGATCATCATGCTCAACTCGTGCGTACAGTTCGATTCCGAACCGGTGTATTCGGGCTACAAACTGTCCAAAGGCACACTGGCGCACCTGGCTTCGTCGCTGGCCACCGAGCTGGGACCGCGCGGCATCCGAGTCAACAGTGTCGCCCCCTCCTACATCTACGAGGACATCAACAAAGCCTACTTCGACTGGCTCGCCTCACAAGCCGGTCTCACCCACGACGACATCTACCGGCAGAAAGCAGACCCCACCGACCTCAAACGACTCGCCGACCCCGAAGAAGTCGCCCGCGCCACCCTGTTTCTGGCAAGCGACCTCGCCTCCGCGGTCACCGGACAGACCCTCACCGTCGACTGCGGCGAATACCACAGCTGAGCACCGCACCACACGCGAAGCAAGTTAGGAGTTACCGGTGTCATACGAGAAGAAACGAATCGTCCTGTGGGGAACCGGAGTCGTCGGATCAATGGTCCTCGCCGAGATCATCCGACATCCCCGGTTCGAGCTGGTCGGTGTCGGGGTGAGCAACCCGGAGAAGGTCGGCCGAGATGCCGGCCAGCTGTGCGGAGCCACCGAAACCGGGGTGCTGGCCACCGATTCCGTCGACGAGTTGATCGCCCTGCGACCGGACGCCGTGGTGCACTACGGCCCGACCGCGCAGTTCGCCGATGAGAACATCCGCGTCATCAGCGCCTTCCTGCGCGCCGGCGTCGACGTCTGCTCGACAGCCATGACCCCCTGGGTGTGGCCGAACATGGTGCAAACCCCCAGCGTGTGGCGTGACCCGATCACCAGCGCCTGCGCAGAAGGAAAAGCATCCTGCTTCACCACCGGCATCGACCCCGGATTCGCCAACGACCTGTTTCCGATGACCCTGATGGGTCTCTGCGGCGAAGTCGAGTCGGTGCGCGCCTCGGAGCTGCTCGACTACACCGACTACGAAGGCGACTACGAATTCGAAATGGGCATCGGACATCCCCCCGAATTCCAGGCCATGCTGGAGATGCCCGACCTGCTCATCATGGCCTGGGGCGCCACCGTCCCGATGATTGCCACCGCCGTCGGTATCGAACTCGACCAGATCACCACCACCTGGGACAAATGGGTCACACCGCAGGACCGGTCGACAGCAAAAGGAATCATCAAGGCAGGCAACGTCGCCGCGATCCGCTTCACCATCAACGGCATCTACCGCGACCGCGAGGTGATCACCCTCGAGCATGTCAACCGGATCGGACTCGACGCCGCACCCGAATGGCCTTCGGGTACCCGCGACGACGTCTACCGCGTGGATATTGTCGGCTCGCCATCGATCTCGCAGGAAACCTCGTTCCGGTTCACCGACGGCTCCGGCCGCACCCCGGCAGTCGCGGGATGCCTGGCTACCGGCCTCCGGGCACTCAACGCCGTGCCCGCGGTCAACGACCTGCCTCCCGGATGGGTCACCCCACTCGATCTTCCGCTGATCCCCGGCGCCGGCACCATCCGCTGAGCAGCGACACACTGATCACCCAAAAGCGAGGAGCCCCTGGATATTTCCCTCACCTGCCCCGGGGGCTCCAGTGTTCTGCGCATGTCCAGCACGTGGGGCCGCCAAATATCTACCACGGATTTCAGTGTGTTCGGAGCTGGGTCACGCGGTCTATCCCGTTGTTTCGTGCCCGCGCTCGGCAGCTGCTTCGTGATAGGCGGTGGTCAGTTCCGCAAGCACTCCAGCTGCAGGTATCGACGATTCGGCCAGGTGAGTGGCGCGGAGCTCGGCCATGAATCGTTCCCACAGCGGGGGACCGCCGGCGGCCAGTAGTTCGGCGCGCACCGTCAGTTCCGGTGCCGTGTCCAACCAGCATGCACCCCACGCGCCCAGCTGGGCCATCACCGGGATGAGCGGGATCGCCGCCTCGGTGAGACGGTATTCGACCTTCTGGCGGTGGCTCGGGTCGTCGTCGCGGGTGAGCAGGCCCGCGTCGACGAGTTTCGCGAGGCGGCCGGCCAGGATGTTCGACGCGATGCCCTCGATGGCCGCGGCGAGCAGTTCGCGAAAGTGGGTGTTGCCTCTCATCGACACGATGCATATTGCCGTTGCACCAGTCGAACTCGGCCGCGGCGAAAGGTTGTGGGTGAGTCCCGACGAACTGGTCGACCGTTTTCATTTGGAGCTGATCCCGAGCCCGAGTGGGGTGGTGCATCACTTTTTCTGGCGACGGTGATGGTGGCGGCAGCTTCGCGCAGCAGTCACCGACGAGACCGGATAACTCGGTGACGGCACCCAAGGGTTGCAACACTGGAAAAACGTCCGGTGGCCGCCGCCAGGCACTGTCATGCCGCTGGGCGAGCGACATCAGCGGCGTTCCGATCGCACACACGAACGGGCCGCGAACGGTTGGTGTACCGTTCGCGGCCCGCGTCATTCGGCCGCTCAGGCGGAGACTGTCGCCTTCTCCCGCTGGAGTTCCAGCGCGATGTCGATGAGCTGGTCGTCGACGGCGGCGACCACTACATCGTGATCGGCCGCGTGCAGGCCCTCCCCGAGACGACGACCACCGGCCGCCCCCTCCTGTTCTACCGCGGTCAGTACACCGCCATCGAGCCCGAAAAAACCACCCTCGCCCCTTGGCGCGCCGACCTCGAACACTTCCTCACCACGACGACGCTGGACACCTGGTTGTAGGGACAGCCAGGCTGGTTGGTGGTTTCGCCACGTCAGCAGCCCACGTAGCCTGATGTAGCCCACTGTGCTACAAAAGGCTACAATCGCCCTATGAAGGTGATCACGCAGCGGGAGTTCCGCAATAACTCAGCGGCGGTCATGAATGCGGTCGAGGCCGGGGAGACGTTTCGCGTCACCCGCAATGGGGTCGAGGTTGCCGAGGTACGACCGGTCGGCCGACAGCGCCGCCGTACCGCCGAAGAACTCGTGGAACGGCATCGCAAACTTCCGCGCGTCGACTACGCCCGAATGCGGCAAGAGGCCGACGAATTCTTCGGAACGGACGATCGCGTCGGGGACGCCGATGCTTGGGGATCGCGTTCGTGAGCGAGCGACGCGCATCGGGCGTGCTCGACACCTGCACCTACATCGACCTGTATGCACTCGATCCGGCGGCCCTACCCCAGTTACCTGAGATCACGGCGATCACGCTAGCCGAGTTGCACCAAGGCGTTGCGATGGCGAAGGACACCGCCACACGTGCGGCACGATCGGAGCAACTCGGCGCTGCCATCGTGGATTTCGAACCACTGCCGTTCGATGAGGACGCCGCGACACGCTACGGCACTCTGGTCGCCCTCACCCTGGTCGCGAAGCGCGACCCGCGGCCCCGCCGGATGGACTTGCTCATCGCTGCAATTGCATCCTCCCGAGGGCTGCCGCTGTTTACCCGCAACGGTGAGGACTTCCGCGGCCTCGAAAGCATGCTCGATATAGTCGTGCTGTGAGCCGCAAGTCCGGTAACCGTCGGCAATCGCTTCCTATAGCCCGACGAGGTGGCCATCAGGTTCATGTGGTGCTCGAAGCAGCGGGCGCGGGCCAAGGCGGTCGCCTCGAGGAGGCCGGGTCGTCCAGTGGCAGTACGCACAACCTCGAGTGTCAGTGGATACAGTAGAGACATGTCGCTACTCGGCCGTATCACCACGGACCCCGAAATCTGCCACGGCAAGCCCGTGGTGCGGGGTTTGCGGTACCCGGTCGAAATGCTGCTGGAGCTGCTCGCCTCGGGGATGCAGGCCGATGAGATCCTGGGCGACTATCCCGACCTCGAACATGAGGACATCCTGGCAGCCCTCGAGTACGCTGCCGCGGTGACCGCGCAACGCACCACCATCCCCTTCCACGCCGCGTGAAGTTCGTCGTCGACGCCCAGCTCCCTCGCCAGCTCGCCGCGTTGTTGGCGACCGCTGGTCACGATGCTGTGCACACCCGCGACTTCCCGCTCGGAAATCGCACTACCGATCGTCAGATCGCGATGCGCGCAGATCGCGAAGAACGCGTGGTCATTACCAAAGACCGCGACTTCTGGATCAGCCACATCCTCCACAGGTCCCCGCGATCGGTACTCATTGTGGCGACGGGCAACATCACCAATGCCGCACTGCTGGAACTCTGCACCGCCCATCTCGACGAAATCGTTCTCCTACTGGGCACTTGCGCTGTAGTGGAATTGGGTCGTGACAGGCTGATCGGGCACGCTGATCAGGACTCGGATACCGGGGAGCCGATCTGAACCATGTCGATGTCGATCGGCAGCACAGCTGGACAGAATGGGCACGAAGATCAGGGGCAGGGGAGTCGTTGTCATGATCGCCCCGCCGCACCTCGTTCCGCGGCGAACATGTCCGAAGGCTTCCGCATGCTGTCCATGAGAGATATATAGTTTCCGTTGGTGCCGTTCACCACGACCTCACGGAAACCACCGCCGTGCGCGGTAGTGACCAGCCGGTGCGACAGCGACAGCTGCGCGGCGGACAGCGCGGCCATTCCGTTGGGCTCGATGTCCTGGGGCAGATCGTGTGCGACGAGCAGCCCATCGCTGGTCGCGACCAGCGCACCGGTCAGCCCCGGAACGCGATCGCGCAGTGCCGTGAGCTCCGCCAGCACGATCACATTCGGTTCGGGTCCAGACATCGTCACCTTGGTCAACCTTCCCATCAGTTCGCCGAGCCGTCTCTTCCGCGCGGTCACGCTAGCTCCTCCAAAGCCGCCCGTAACCGGACGAGCAAGTCTGAGTCGACCGGTTCCCAACGGTCGGGGACGAGAACCGGCACAGCCGACCGCGCGCGGCGCCGGGCCAGCCGCCCCGGCTCGTTGATCACCGCAGGCTCGGCGACCACCGCAGGCTCGTTGATCACTGTCGGCTCGGTGACCGCCGCAGGCTCAGTGATCACCGGCTCGGCATTCGCGATCGGGCCGGGCTCCCCGACGGGTGGTTCGATCAGGCCCGCCGCGGTCAGGTCCCGCACTGCCACCAAACAGCCGTAGGTGGTGCGGCCGAGGTCGCGGGCGATTTCCGCTACGCTGCGCCGGGCGTCGACGGCGGCAAGCACCTCGACCTGGCCGCCGGTGAGCACCACACGCCGTCGCCTGGCACGACGGACGGGCACGACAGGTATGCGATCGACCAATTCCGCAGGCCACGGCCCGGCCTCCGGACCGCCGCGCCGCGCGCACTCGTGCATGAGCGCACGAGGCGCGATGTGACAGACCGGGGCGAGCCAGTGGGGCGGCGCGGGCCGGAACTCGGGAATTGCGGGCGAGGCCAGCAGGAAGTAGGCGGCGTCGAACACCGACAACAACGCCAGGGTTTCCAGCCGGGGACGTCCCAGCACCTGGCCGGGATCTCCGGCGTCGGCGCGCCGCCAGTCCTCGGCGGTCGCCACACCCGCCTCCACGACCAGCCGGTCCAATCCGATTGTGCGGCGGCAGTCCGCGGATGCGATCGTACCTTCGGCGAGATGAAACGCGCCATCGCCCGCGTGCAGTACGCCGGTGGATCCCTCAGCTCCCAGCCGCTCTAGTGCGACCGCGAGCTCAATGCTCATGACCCATGACCCTCGTCTGCGAATTCGGTGAGGATGCCCCAGAGCTGGTGGCGCGCCATCGCCAGATTTCCCGTGTCGTCATCGAACAGACTGTGCACGAACAGCCGGCCGTCGAAGTCGCCGTTTACGAGATTCAGCAGGTGGAATCCACGGGGCCTGCAGACGATGATCTCGGTGACGTCGTCGCCGTCGCGACCGCTCGCCAGTGCCGGACAGCCGAGCACCGCGCGGACTACGTCGGTGGTGGCTGCGGCGTCCTCGTGCTGGTCCACCAGGTCGTGCCGACCGTTTGCGGCGATCGCCAGACCGCTCGCACCGTCCACCAACGTCACGCTACGCGCGCCAGGAATGTCCGTAATGCGCTTGAGGCAGCCGTCAATACCGAACACCGTTGCCACCGCTTCTTCTTGGGGGGTTAGCGGGTCCCGACGCTACAGGACATCTGGCGCAGACGCACGGCAAATATCGGAAAAAGTTCCGGTAAAAGCGTTTGCCCTGGAAAAAGGCATGAATGCCCGGCGGGTCCGGCGGGAGCGCCGGGCACGTGACCGTTTAGCACACATCGAGTGACGTGCGTGCCGTCCCGTTCGGCGCTGATCCACACGCGGGGCGGCCGGTAGCGAGGTGGCCGCTTTGAGCAAGCTGACACGATCAGGTGGAGACTGTTGCCTTCTCGCGGTGGAGTTCGAGGGCGATGTCGATGAGTTGGTCTTCTTGGCCGCCGACGAGCTTGCGTTTTGCCTGCGCGGTCGAGCATTTCGGCGGCGGAGACGCCGTAACGCTCTGCCTGACGTTCAGCGTGCTCGAGAAAGCTGGAGTACACCCCGGCGTAGCCCATCATCAGGGCTTGGCGGTCGAGCAGGCACTCCTGTGGCATAGGGGGCGGACCACGTCTTCGGCGGCGTCGGCGATGGCGAAGAAATCGATGCCGGTCTTGATGCCGAGCTTGTCGCATACGCCGACCAGCGCTTCGACGAGGGTGTTGCCCGCGCCAGCGCCAAAACGGCGTGCGCTGCCGTCGATGTGGACCGCACCGGCTCGAATCGCGTAGACCGAGTTCGCGACGGCGAGGTCGAGGTTTTCATGACCGTGGAACCCGACCTGGGCGTCATTGCTGAGCTCGGCGACCAGGGCGGCGACGCGGTTGGAAACCTGTTCCAAGACGAGGGCTGGCGAATGCCGTGCCTTCCTCCTCGCCAGCCTCGGGCATCCCGACAGTGCTAGACCTCGACAAGGTCTCGCTCGGCCCCCGCGAATGGGACCTCATTCAACTCACAGTCGACTACGCCGACTTCGATCGCGTCTCCGAGAACGAATACCGTTCCTTCGTCTCCGCTTACGGCGGACACGACGTCACGTAGCTATTCACCTGGGGTGGTGAGGTTTTCGGTGGTCGGTGTGGTATGCGTGCGTGGTTATGGGGCGGCTGCGGGTGTGAGGGCAGGCGGTAGCCACGGACCGGTGGTGAACAGTTGGGTGAGGGCGTCGAGTTTGTCGAGGCCCCATTTATGGGCGGTGTCGAGGTAGGAAGTGACGATCGCGAAGTCGGTGATTCCCTGCAGGGTTCGCCATGCTCCACCACTGGTTCGTTGCTGTATTTTGACTGGTCGGAGCGTTCTTTCGGCTTCGTTGTTCGAAAACGGGACGGTCAGGTCGGTCGCGAACCGCAAGATCATGTCTTCGTAGCGGGTGAACCGGGCCACCAGCTTGCGGGCGTCGGCGGCCAAGGTAGTTTTCCGGTCACGGTTGTCGTCGCGGCCCAGCCCGATCGCACCGGCGTAGGCGCGGCGGATCCCGGTGAGGGTGTCGGCGTCGAGAGCCGATGCCTCAGCGGCGCGGGCCCGGCCAGCGGCGGTGTGGGCGTCGAGCAGGCAGTCGATCATCGCTTTCGCCCATACCTGCCCGGCTGGATCGGCATCGTGGATCGACCGCAAGTCGCGCAGCAGGTGCGCACCGCACCACGCGTGGGCCGCTTTGAGGTGCGCGTACCCGGCGTAGCCGTCGCGGACCAGTACCCCGGTGAACTCGCCGAGCACACCACCGGCATCAATATCGTCGGCGGAGCGGCCACCGACGTGCATCAACGTCAGATAGTCGGTGCAGGCGACGTGCACGTACTTCAACTCCGCGGCGGCGCGGCCGGTGGTTTCGTCGGCATGCAACACCGGCGCGGTGGCCAGCAGAGTTCGCATGTGGACGGAGAACTGTCGTTCCAGCAGCCGCGCGGCGCGGCCACGCACCCCTGCCAGCCAGCCGGTCGAAATATCGAGGCCGCACAGTGCGACGAACAGATCCCGGCTCCGCCCGATCGGTAGGTAATGCCCGCAGGTCAGCAACGCCGCCCGGGCCAGAGCCACCGGCCCGATCCGCACCGGCGACCCCGCCGCCGCGATCACCGCGACATGCTCGGGTGCCGCATCGGCCCAGTCACCGGCAGTCACTGTCCCGCACCCGCATTCGCGGGCGATACGCCGATACTCGGTGATCACCGGCGCCGCCGCCGGTGCCGTGTCCACGACCTGGCGGCGTTCGCAGGCGACCTCGGCGGCACCGTCGAGCGAACACGAACACCCCTGGCAGCGGGGCGGTTCCAACCGGATCGTGTGGTTCGGGTCATCGTGCAGTGGCCGCGACGTGCCTGCCGAGCCTTTCTGCTTACCCGCCGACCGCCCCGACCGGGTCCGCGACGACCGCTTCTTGGCCGGTTTCTTGTCATAGGGCGAGTCCGACCCCGACGACCACCCCGAGTTCGACGAATCCGCAGCCAACCGCCGCTCCAGCACTGCGATCCGATCCGCCTGCGCCGCAGCCTGTTCGGACTGCGACCCCACCAGCGCCTTCAACTCTGTGTTCTCCGAACCCAACTCCACATTCGCGGCCCGCAACTCCGCATTCGCGGCCCGCAACTCCGCGTTCTCGGCCAGCACCACCCTCACCTGCGCCGTCAACTCGGCCACCCGCTCAACGAGCTGCTCAACCGACGACGCTCCAGACACCCCGCCACTATGCCCGACAGGCCATCACAATCCAACCGACACGCCATCAAACCCCAAGGGGGACAGCTGAATAGCTACGACGTCACCTCCTGGCCCCTTTTCCGACTGCTAGCCGATATCCAAGAGTTGTGATGGGTCGGGTTTGCAGTGGCACAATCGGAGGGCGACCGCGCCGCCACCCAACACGCGAAGCATAGGATCGAATGCCTGCGAGAGCATGTGCCTCGTCCCTGGACGTGGACCGCGCTCCGAGTCCGGGCCTATACGAGGCCAGCCCGAAATCTCAGAATCTAGAAAAGACCGGACTACCGCATCAGCTGAAACGTCCGCTATGCCGATTGTTGTGCCGACTAGGCACACGCCTGCTGGATTCCCACGCCCCCGAATCGAATTCAGCGCCAAGATCGTCTCGGTCAAAAGTCGGCCGGCTCCAAGGCTGAGCCCCAGCGCTTGTTGATCTTGTGCCGTGATGTCGAGAATGGTGGGGAAGGCGGTCGCTGCGGGTGTGCGGCCGACGCGGCTCCAGATGACGTACTCGACGCGGGCCGGTGCGTCGGTGACCTCGAGGTGGTCACGCCGGTGGGCTGAGGCACGTAGGCGGCGAGCATGGCGATGCCGAGACCCTGTCCGACCAGTCGAGCCATCATGGAGTCTGCGGTGGTCACTTCGAAGGCGACGTCACGGCCGAGACCAGCGGCTGCGAAGGCTTGGTCGGATTGAACACGTCCGGCTGGTCTTTCGCGAACCAGGTCGCAACTTTTTTTGCGAACGCCTGCATCTTCAACTCCGCGTTCTCCGCACGCAACCGCTCCAACTCGGCCCGCTCCGAATCTGGCGGACCAATTGTTCGAGGCGGGCCGAGCCGAGCCGGCGGGTGCGGGCCAGATCGCCGTCCACAGCCCGGCCCGTGTTCTCCACCAACTGTGCCGGGCTTCATTGCGTTCCAAGGCATCTCGCTGGAGTTCCGTGCAACGAGGCTGGGCGGCGGGGAGATTCGGCACGTGTCTCCCCGCACCCCCGCGCATCGTCAAGTCCGCCAAGCTGTCCCGGTCGAGGATGGTCACGGCTGTGCGAGTGCTGGGGGTCGTTACCGCAAGGTCAAATCATGACATCAGCCGCTGTCGACAGCGTACGATGTCAATGCTGAACCTGACTCGACAAGTCCATGCGACACCGCCCCAAGAGCTGGCAGCCGTGAGCATGGAGATGCCCGCGCCGATCCAGCGACCACACAGACGGAAGTAGGAATGAAGGCGAAACCCCCGGCGCTGGGATACCTCCGCAAAGACGTGTCCGGAGTGGCCCAGGTGTGGGACGAAACTCAGATACGAAGTTTGGCGAAACGGCTCGGCTACGAGTTATCCAAGACCGTGACCTTCACTGCCAGTACGCACCATCCGGTGGGCAGACTGTTGAGTGTCGTCCGAAACCTGGACGTCGATGCGGTCATAGCGCCGAGTTTGCAACACTTCGACGGTGCGTTGCCGGACGAGTTGGTGCAGGTGTGCGACCTGATAACGGTGAGACCGGAGAACACATTCGCCCGATGGGCTCGGCTGTAGCCGGCGCGAACGGCTTACCGCACTCGGCGCCGCCTATGACGAACATCAGGCGTTCCGACCTCCTTCAGCGCTCGCGGCTTGACTCCTAACTTCGTGAGATGTCTGTCTCGGTGCGCGCGGCAGCTTCAGCCCGGCGGTAGCGATCAGTTCGCGCATGATCTCGTTGACACCGCCGCCGCCGTAGGTCACCACCAGGTTCTGCTTGGTGCGCCGATCCAGCCAGACCAGCAAGTCGGCGGTCTCGGGCTCGGCGGGATCGCCGTAGCAGCCGACGATCTCCTCCGCGAGCAGGCCCGCCTCCTGCAGCGCCTCGGTGGAGAACACCTTCGTGGCCGCGGCATCCGCGATGACGCCCGCGGGATCGCTGGCCTCATTTTCCGAGATCGCGGCGACCTGCCAGTTGAGCAGCTCGTTGAGCCGGACCATGGCGTGCATGCGGCCCAGCGATCGCCGCACGTCGGCCTCACCCAACGCTCCTCGCCGGTGCGCCCACTCGCGCACCCGGTCGTAGAGCTGCTCGATCTTGCCGGACGGGCCCAGGCTCACCCGCTCGTGGTTGAGCTGGGTGGTGATCAGCTTCCAGCCGCCGTTCTCCTCGCCGACGAGCATGTTCGCGGGCACCCGGACGTTGTCGAAATACGCCGCGTTGATGTGATGGGCGCCGTCGCAGGTGATGATCGGCATCCACGAGTAGCCCGGATCCGTGGTGTCCACGATCAGGATCGTGATGCCGTGGTGCAGGGACTCGACCGTGCCGGTGCGGCAGGCCAGCCACACGTAGTCGGCCTCGTGCGCGCCGGTGGTGAAGATCTTCTGCCCATTGACGACCCAGTCGCCGCTCGCGTCGCGCACCGCGCTGGTCCGCAGCGCCGCCAGGTCGGTCCCGGCCTCCGGCTCGGAGTTGCCGATGGCGAAATGCGCATCGCCGGACAGAATCGCGGGCAGAAACTTCTGCTTCTGCTCCTCGGTGCCGAACTGCTGCAGAGTAGGTCCGACCGTCATCAGCGTCACCAGCGGCAGCGGCACATCGGCCCGGGCCGCCTCGTTGTAGAAGATCTGCTGTTCGACCGGCCCGAAGCCCTGCCCGCCGAACTTCTTCGGCCAGCCCACACAGAGCCGGCCGTCGCGGCCCATGCGCCGCACCACCGCGCGGTAGGCGTCGCCGTACCGGTTCACCGCCATCTCGGCTTCCTCGTCAGGAGTGACGAGATCGGCGAAGTACGAACGCAATTCATCGCGTAGCCGGCGCTGTTCGACGGTTAGGTCGATTAGCAACTGGCCCCCAATTGACCCAGCCGGAACGACGCGCCACCGAGCCAGCGGGCGATGTCCTTGGCCTGTGAGTAGTAGCGATGCAGTGGATGGGTCATGTCCACACCGATGCCGCCGTGCAGGTGATGGCACTTCTGCATGGCCGTGGGCAGCGCCGAGGCGACCTCGTAGGCCAGCACCTCGAGGTCGTCGTCGACGCGCTCGCGATGCTCGGGGCTGTCGTCCTCTTGCGCCAGCGCCCAATTCGCCGACAGCGTGATCGCGTGCAGGGTGCGTGAGATGACGTAGATGTCGGCGATCAGCTGGGACGCCGCCTGAAATTGCGCGAGGGGCCGTCCGAACTGATGCTGGGTGCGCACATGTTCGGCGGTCAGCGTCAGCACGCCCTTCAACAGCCCATCGGCCACCGAACCGATCGATGCCAGCGCCAACCGGTGCAGTTCCGGGATACCGCCGGGCAACAGTTGCTCTGCCGGGATCACCACATCGTTGAAATACAGCGAGAATTCCGGCACTCCGGTCGAGGACGGGCTCTTGACGCGGCCGATACCCGGCACCTCCGCATCCACGACGGCGAGCCCGGAATCGGTCGGCACCAGAATCCACCCGGCCAGGTCCGCGTATGGCACGCCGACCTTGTGACCGCTGATCCGTACTGTGCCGCCATCGGTGACCGCGGTGGTCTCCGGCTTCACGGCGAACGGCGCACCCGGTTCGTTGAGCGCCGCGGTGAGCACCGCACCCTCGGCGACGGCCGGAAACACCTTCTCTGCCAAGGCCTCCGGGGCGATTCGCACCAGCGGCAGCACCCCGAAGCCGAGCGTCGCCAGCGCCGGCACCTGGACGGCGTCGGTGGCTAACTCTGTCAACATGGCGGAGACCTCGAGCAGTCCCAGACCCTCTCCGCCGTAGCGTTCCGGCAGGGCCACCGACAGCAACCCGCTGCCGATGATCTGGGGCCACAGCGCGATATCGCGGGCGCTATCACGTTCCAGCAAACTTACGACAACTTCAGCGACAGCATTCTGGCTGTCATCCCTGGTGAAGTCCAATTCAATGCTCCCGATCGAGGTGTGGACGGATGTACGACTCGCGCAGTAATCCGAGAACCCGCTCACGGGCAACAGTCAACAGGATTTCCTCGGCACCACCAGCAACCAATAAACAGTGCGTGAGCAGTAAGTTTTTCGCCACATTACGCTCCTGAGCGCCAGCAACACCGGTAGGCGCGTCGGCGAGTTAGGTGAGTTCGGCGAGTTCGGCGAGTTCGGCGAGCGCCTGCCGATGCCGCACCCCCCGTCAGTTGGCGGACGCTGCTCCGCGGGGCCGGGATCGGATCCGGAACATCAGAATCGCTTCTAGCAACAATTCGGCGACAGCTTCGTCAACAAGGGGTCGAGCCGGTCGATGGCGAGTGTGGCGCCCGGTCCTTCGGTGGGCACGATGGCGATCAATTCCTCGAGCGCCTCACTGATCCCGTTGCCGCCCATGGCAACCCGCTCCGACGAGCCGGATGACTGTCCCACCGATCACCGGCAGCTGCCCGATATGGGCGACCCAGGCGTGACGGTGAGTCAGCCTGGGATGCAATCGATCCGCGACCTGGACATGCTCGCGCACGCCTTCCTCGCCGGCACCGATCCAAAAGCCCACGCGGGCTGGGCAGAATCACAGTCGCCGAAATGCTGACTAATCAGTCGATTCGATCAGTAGATGCTCCAAGCTGGCCGTCGTGTCGGAGTATTTGCGTACGCCGATGACCGCGACGAACTCGCGATCGCTGGCACGCCGCTGCAGGACGCTCCAATAGTTGGCGAGATACCAACTCGGTCCGGTGGTGCCGCGCGGGCCCAAACCCGCGCAATATATCCAGTATCGGCCGGGGTGCAGATATGGACTCGGTCGCACCCGCGCGATGATGCCGATGTCGCGGTCGTCGCTCGAGCCATAGCGGCTTCCGTCGGTCAGCTCCAGATAGCGGCCGTTATCAGCGGCGCTGTCGCGGATGGTGAACAGCGGTCGCTCGGCGCTTTCGAGATACATACGTGTGCAGTCGTTGCTGGTGAGTCCGAAGCTGATGTACGGGCAGTCGCAGTGCGCAACGATGTCGCGGTCGCTCTGGACGTCGGTCGGAATGCTGGTGTGGCGTTGGAGAAGGGAGAATACGTACAGCAGTCCGCGAACATCGTTCTCCGGCAACGCGACCGGAACGTCGATGCGACGATGAGCAGGGAGTGCACCGGCCTCCTTCCCGAATATGTGCTGTCGGGGAATCTCCGCCGCCTGGAGTGCATCCATGTACGGCCCCGTCGGCTCGAACGTCGGGTAGACCAGAGTCGTTCCGTTGGTGGTCATCTCAGCCCCGAGGAACGCCTCGAGTTGGACGTCGGTGCCTGCAGGGCCTACCTCGTGCGATCGAGTTTCGGTTGGTGTCGAGTCGGCCATCTGAAACAATCCTTCGACCGTCCAGCCCGGAAACATCTTCTCGAGCACTCGGCGGTGATAGTCGCGGGGAAGCCCAATCATGCGGCCCGACAGCCACTGGTAGTACTGCGCCTTCGCCGGCCCATGACCTGGGGGAATCGGCGGGTCGAGCTGTGCGGCGCAGCTGTCGTACACGGCCAGGAAATACGGATAGCTTTTGAGATGCCGCTCCGCCAGCAGCATCTTCAGTACGGTCGCCAACGAAACCCCCTTACCCCTGCAGCCTCCGTCTGCGGCGGCGGAGACTCTGTTGCAATTCGCTCAACCGCAGCGAGACTGGGCCGTCAGCAATAGCCCGCCGACGGCCCAGCCCATCAGCCGTCAGATAAAGGTATAGGCGATGCCGTTACTGGTTCCTCCCGAGGTGATGACGGTGACCTGCACAGTTCCCGTCTCGTCAGGGGCGATCGCCATGATCTGAGTAGCAGAGTCGAGAGTGAAGGTGGTTGCGGTGGTACCGAACCGTGCGGTGGTGGGAACGGTGAACCCGATGCCGGTCACCGTGACACTGGTACCCCCCGTGGTGGGACCTGAGATCGGGGAGAGGGAAGTGATGGTAGGCATGGTGCTGCCTCCTTGTTGCTGTGATGATTATTCCTCTGCACCCTGGGGTGCCCGACTCCTTTGAGGCCCGGCTCTTTCCATTAACACCCTGGACCGGTTGCTGGGCAATGCCTCTGCCGATCCGTTTTCGTCCGTTTTCGGATTCTTGCCGAGTGTCGAAGACATAGATACTCCGCCCGCCCGGCCCGCAACCTCCTACGCTCCTGAGGTTTCCGATCCGCCTGGATCTTGAAGCCCATCGCACTGTCCACTGAACTGAGGTGTTGCGACGACTCGGAACCTGAGTGCCTGTCCCGCTGCGGGTTTTCGTCGGTGAGGTATCACTGTCGGTGGGGAGGTGCCTGATGTCAGTCGCCGATGACCACGGTGACCGCCCAGCGGGGCGTTCAGTGTTCACCAACTCGCCCCTGCCTCTGGTCGACGCCGAGAAGGCCCACTGAGCCTGAATCCACTGGTTCAATTGCGGTGCGGCAGGGTGTCGTAACGAAGGAAGTGCTCTTTGAACTGGGATGATCGGAGTTGCTGAGCCGATCATGTGGGTTGGAAAGGGCTGGATCTCCGACGCCGAGATCGCCGAACCGGTTGCGTTGGCTTCCAAAACCGCCCACGGCACCACGGCACGGCACGGCTGATCGCGCCGAGTCCGCCGCCACCACAGCCCCGACGACGGTCAGGGCGGGTTGTTCCCCGGCCGGCGCTACCACACCATCTTCACCGACAGCCCCTTCGGCCTGGGCCAGGCCGATTCGCAGCACCGGCAGACGCGATCATCGAACAACACTTCGCCGACCTCATCGACGGCCCACTCGTGCACCGGCCGTCGGGGGAAGTTCAACGCCAACGCCGCCCGGCTGCAACTGGCTTGCACGGCGCATCTGCTCACCCGCGCCCTGGGCTGCCTCGCCTCGCCCAAGCACGCCCTCGCCCGCGGCGCCACCATCCGCGCCCAGCTCATCGCAGTCACCGCCCGTATCGCCGCAGGTCGTGGCAACATCACCTGGCACCTACCACAGGCATGGCCATGGGAAACCGCCTGGCGCAACAGCTTTCACACCACTCATGCTTCGCCAGCGCCAACCACACCTCCCCCAACCCCGAAACCAACAGTAGACGGGCTGGATTCGAAGCCAGCAGACCCCGCACGCCCCAAAACAAGCAACACCCGATCAACCCGTTACCGCAAAAACACCAGTGGATTCAGGCAGAGGTTCCGGGCACGCGATCATCGAGTAGATCATCTCCCACCCTGGTCGATTCAGGTACCTGGGAATAAATCCGAAAACGGACGAAAACGGATTGGCAGAGGCATTGCCCAGCAACCGGTCCAGGGTGTTAATGGAAAGAGCCGGGCCTCAAAAGGAGTCGGATTCTTCCGGCGCGATGAAGTATGTCGACACCTGGGAATGGTTCCGGCACAAGGCGAATCAATTAACGCCGACCTGCTTCTAGACGGTCGCGCCGTCCCGGAATCCGACTGACTAGGAGATGAATTATGGTCGAGCTGATCGATTTCTCGGCCGCACTGATCGACGCGCAAGCGATCAAGGACGCCGGGTATGCCGGTGTCATCGGCTATTTCAGCGCATCACGACCCGGCGCCAACTTCGGCGCCAAACCGCTGCCGCGCGACTATTGCGACCGGTTGCGCGCGCTCGGGCTGGAGATCGTCACCAATTACCAGTACGGCAAGGATGACACAGCGGACTGGACGGGCGGCTACGACGCAGGCGTTTACCACGCCAAGATCGCCCTCGCCAATCATTTCGCCGCGGGTGGACCTGGATACCGACCGCTGTATTCGTCGGTCGACTCGAATCCGACTCTCGACGAATGGAATTCGCAGATCGCGCCGTTCCTACGCGGCTGGGCCGCAGTGGTCGGTCTCCAATGGACCGGCATGTACGCCAATGCCCGCTGCATCGACTGGGCACTGGAGGATGGCGTCGCTACCTGGTTCTGGCAGCACAACTGGTCCGGCGACCCCGCCATCAATGGCGATCACCCGGCCGCGCACATTCACCAGGTCAGCATCGACTCCGGCCAGGTGGATGGCATCGGGGTGGATGTGAACGTAACCCTCGAGGACGACTACGGCCAGTGGTCCAAGGCCGCTGCGTCGCAGCCTGATTCATCGGCAGAAAGCAAGGTGGTGCCACCGGGGTACACGGAACTCGACCGCATGGGGAACTCGGCATCTTCGCGCCACGGTGCCCGGATCACCAACTTCTTGTTGCACACGCAGGAGGGCGACGGCACCGCCGAGAGCCTGGCGAACTACCTCAACGATCCCAGCCACGAAGCCAGCTACCACTACACGGTGCGCGACGGCATCGTATGCGACGTTGTGGATACCGATCTTGCGAGTTGGTCGGTGTTGGACGCGAATCCGTACACGATCAACCTGTGCTTCGCCGGAAGCCGTGCTGGCTGGGGGCCGGACGATTGGGCGCAGATCGACGGAGACATCCGGATCGCCGCCTGGCTGGGCGTGCAGGACGCGAAGAAGTACGGGTTCTCCACTGATGTGATCGCGCCGCCCTACCAGCGGGGCGAGGGCCTCAGCGACCACAAGTATGTGACCGAATGCCTCGGCATCGGCACCCACATCGACGTCGGCTACAACTTCCCCTGGGATCGGTTCACCGGCCACGTGCGGGAATACGCCTCCGGTGCAGCTTCCGGACCGATGCCGGACGCGATCAACGATGCCTACGCCGCGAATTCGTGGATCGGCAAGCGAATCACTGAGGGCGAGAATACGACTCCCGACACAGCGGGCCGATTTGCCCAGTTCGAGCACGGCTACATCTACTGGCATCCCTCCACCGGCGCGCACCCGATTCCGGACACGCTATGGGCAAAGTACGAGGAATTGCGTTGGGAGACAGGACCTCTCGGGTATCCGACTACCGACCGCACCGTACTGAACGGACCCGACGGCCAGCCGTGGGGTGAAGTGCAGGGCTTCCAGGGTGGTGCTCTGTACCGGCGCGAAGGCAGGGAGACGTACTGGGTGCACGGCGCGATCCGCGACCGCTGGAACCGCGGCGGCTTCGAGAACGGTCCGCTCGGCTGGCCGGTGTCCGACGAAATCGCCTGGGACACAGGCGCATACCAGGATTTCGAGAACGGCCGCGTCTACTGGACGCTGAACCAGACGCTGGCCATGGTGACCGCCGACGGCATCGACAAGCCGCTGCCCGACCCGCATAGCTGAAGGGAGAATGCGATGAATAGAGTGTTGACGATCCTAAACAGTGAGCCGGTGAACTCTGCTGTACCCGCTGCTGATAGCACTGATCGGGTACGGGGTCACCAAGGGCGTCCTCTCGTCCGACATGTCCTGTTTCATCCTCGCGGTGGTCGCTCCGCCACAACGACATCCGCGACGGCGATGAGTGCCGTGAGCGAGTGGGGTCTGCACCTGGTTGCACCCGATCCGGGCTCGGCGCGGGTAGGGGGTCACGACGCCCCCTACTGGAGCACCTGACTCCTGACCTCAGCTGACCGGGACCGGCACGATCCAACCCGCGTCGAAGCGGTCTTCCCCTCGACCAGATGGCGCAGGCGCATGCGCGTCTCGAGCGGAGCGGCGTCGTTGGCAAGGTCGTCCTCGACGTGGCCACCACTGCGTCCAGTGTGTGACGCCCGCGCCCTTCGTGCGCCGGCGGCCCGCAGTACCTCGAGCAGCAGGAGCTGGCCGTACTGCCGGATTGCGAACGCCGAACCCACGCGGTTGCCGGCCACCTCGTCGAGTAGCCGGTCGAGACTGCCGCGCAGGTTGATCGCTGCGGCGGCCGATGCCCGGACGTGTGCAACCGACGGGAGCGCCTGCAGCAGCAGTGCCCGACCGGCCGGGTTGAGGTCGACGCGGCCGCCGATGACGTCTGTGGTCAGCCGGGCCGGCCGCACACCATCGCGATGAGCTTCAGCGGGTCCTGGACGACGGAAGACGCCGCAACAGGGGGCCAGCACCAGCGTGTTCGCCGCGACTAGCCCGCTGCATGCCGAGATCGGCGGTGTCTACCTGAAGGACAGTGACATCTCACCGCTGGATGAATCCTCGGCAGATTTCGCCTTCAGCTCCGAGGAGTCACCCTCGTCCGACGTCGTACCGCACGCCGTCGACCCGGAGTCGGCACGGCGACTCTGGGAGCTGAGCGAGCGGCTACTCGAGGCGTAACGGTTCGCCGCGATCGCGGCGTGAAGCGTTGTCGTGGAAGCAGCAGTGTCCAGCCCTCGAAGGCCCGTTCGGGTCACCGAATATCGGCATGAGGTGGTCGAACAGCCAGGCGTGCTCGATCTGCGGGATGCTGTCCGCCTCGCGCCAGACCTGCAGGACGTCGTCGGAGGTGACCTGCGACGGGGCGGTCAGGATTCCGAAGCTGGGCCTGCGGCCCGGCGTGAGGGGGTTGGTCACTTCGAGTCGATCCTTCCCAGCGGGTCGCTGGTCGCGGTCAGGGTTGCGCGGGCGGTAGGCCACGCGTCGTTGTCGAGGCCCAGCGCGGTACGTAGATACGCCAGGGTGGCCTGCTGGATGACCGCGACGCGCTCGGGGCTTTCGTCGGTGGTCCGCGTGTCGTTGTAACCCTGGATGCCGCCGAGCCCGTGTTCCGCGCCGAAAAGGGTCAGCAGATCGGTGGCGCCCGAGCTGAGGCGGTAGCCGTCGGTGAACCAGTCCGGGCCGCGCACCGTCAGCGCAGAGTCGTCCAGGTCGCCGGCGACGAACAGACTCGGCGTCTTCAGCTCGGCGAAATCAGGGCTCATGAACGGGAAATACTGGGCGGCGAGCGGGCTCAGGTCGGCGCCGCCGATTCCGGGCAGACAGAGCAGCACTGCGGCCCTGACTCGCGAGTCGGTCATGCTTTCACCGGGCGTGCCGTCGGCGTCGACGACCCGCGCGCCCCGCGAGCGTGCTCGCGGTCTGTGCGCCCCACGAGTGTCCGGCGACCGCGATGCGGTCGTGGTCAATGCGTCCGGCCAGCCCGGGCACGTCGGCTTCGATGGTGTCGAGCTGGTCGAGGATGCAGGTCAGGTCGTCGGTCCGGATGCGCCAGATGAGCGGGGTGCGCGGGTCGTCGGGGGCGAGGTTGAGCGAGTCGAGATGGGTGGGCTGGATGACGACGAACCCGCGGGTGGCCCAGAAGTCGACCAGCGGTGCGTAATTGTCCATGGACAAGGTCATGCCGTGCGAGAAGACGACGACCGGCAGGTCGTCGGCGCTGAGACCCGTACCTGCAGGTCTTGGCCGCGGTTAGGGGCCGCGAGCGTGACCGGTTTGACCGAGATGATCGGCGTGGTCGAGTCGGTGCCGACATCGGCCGATGTTGTGTCGCTCATGAGATGAGTACCTTCCTCGTCGGGGCTGATGGCCCGTTCTGCGCAACGATCTGGGATGATGAGAATCCGGATCGCTGCTCCGCATCATTATATGGAGCGTTGCTCCGTTTTAGCAAGTGAGAAGGAGGCGCCTCGAATGACGACGGCCGATACGCCGCCGCCCGCCAACGTTGGCCGGCGTAAGCGATCCGACGCCCTGCGCAACCAGCAGACGCTGCTGGACGCCGCCGCCGTCGTGTTCGTCCGTGCGGGGGTCGACGCTCCCGTGCGAGACATCGCCGCCGAAGCAGGCGTCGGCATGGGCACTATCTACCGGCACTTCCCCACCCGGGCCGACCTGGTGGTCGCAGTCTTCCGGCACCAGCTCGACGCGCTCGCCAACGCCACGACCACTACCCCCGCAGCCGACGAAACACCTTACGAAGCGTTACGGTCATGGGTTGCCCGGTTTGCCGATTTCCTGGTCACCAAGCACGGCTTGGCCGAGGCGCTGCACTCAGACCAAGCCGGGTTCGAGAGCCTGCACGCCGAGTTCGTCGACCGCCTGCTGCCCGTGCTCGACCAGCTGTTGAAAGCATCCGCCGCCGCCGGCCACACACGCGCGGACATACGGCCTTACGACCTAATGCTCGGCATCGGTAACCTGTGCATCGGAGTCGAGACCTACCCCGACTATCACGCTCGCCGCATGATCGACCTGCTCCTCGCGGGCCTTGCGCAGGCCACCCCGGCACCGACGACGGGCAGTGACCCCAAATAGCGCCCGCGCTGCCCGCACGCCTGTGCAGGACCGCCAGGAGCAGGTCGCGACCGGGCGCACCCTGCTGCCACATCGCGATCAGCGCTCGCGGACCCTGACCCGAAAATTGAAGGTGAGGTAACCGCTTGGCCGGGGTCAGGCGGCTCCTTCGATGGGGTCGAAGCGGATGGTGAATCCCAGGGCGTTGGCTTGGCGGGTGAGCCGGCGCATCGCGGCTTGGGGGTCGCGTTTGGTGAAGTAGTCACCGCCGAGGTCGTGGTAGTCGACGTCGTTGGTGAGCATGTGCCAGACCGCGGTGAGGATCGAGTGTTCCAGGGCGACGAGGGCTTTCTTCTTCCCGAGCCGGGGGGCTAGTCGGTGGTAGCGGGCGCCGAGGTAGGTGTTTTCCTTGGTGCGGGATGCGGCCATGGCCGCGGTGCCCAGGGCACCGCCGAGCCATCGGTTGCCGTGGCGGGTCTTGCCGGATTTGTGTTTGCCGGCGGATTCGTAGTGCCCGGGGCAAACCCCGGCCCACGAGGCCAGGTGCCCGGCGGTACGGAACCTGCTCATGTCGGCGCCAGTCTCGGCGATGATCACCTCAGCGGTGCTCTGCCCGACCCCAGGGATCGTTGCCAACCGTTCAAGCTGACGGGCAAAAGGGCGCATCTCTTCCTCGATCCGCGTCGACAGCTCCAGGATCACGGCCGAGAGCTGGTCGATGCGTTCCAGGTGCAGCCGGCACAAAAAGGCGTGATGCTCCCCGAAGTTCCCGGTCAGCGCCTGCACCAGCTGCGGAATCTTCGGGCGCATCCGGGCCTTGGCCATCTCTGCCAGTACGCGCACATCGCGCTCCCCGTCGATGAGCGCCGCGAGCATCGCCCGCCCGGAAACACCGAGGATGTCGGTGGCCACACTGGACAGTTTGATGCCAGCGTCTTCGAGTTCCTTCTCCAACCGTGAGGCCTCGCGGGAACGTTCAGCCGCCAATGTCGTCCGGTAGCGGGTCAGATCCCGCAGGTGCCGGATCGGCTCCGGGGGCACGAACGAGGCCTTGAGTAGCCCGCACTCACCCATCTGACACAACCATGCCGCGTCGGACACGTCGGTCTTGCGCCCGGGCAGTCCTTTGGCGTGCGCGGCGTTGACCAGGATCACGTTCAGGCAGTCCTCCAGCAGATAGAACGCACCCCGCCAGTAATCCCCGGTGGCCTCCATCACCACAAGGGTGACCTTCTCGGCCACCAGCCAGTCCCGCAGTTCCAGCAGGGCGTTGGTGGTCGTGGCGAAGGTGCGGATCTCCTGGCGGCGTGAGCGCCCGCGCCCCGGCTTCGCGGTGCGCACACACGCTTTTAGGTCCTTCTTGCCGATGTCCAACGCGGCGCACCGCTCGTGCAACAGTTCCACGACACCCTCCCGAGACGACTGGCCGGCCTGGCACGCCCGTCCGGAGGAACCACAGGGCTAAAGAGTCTGACCCACGTGCTCGAAGCAACAATCGACAGTTCCTGTCGGTGGTCCCCAACACCATCCTGATCCACGAGCTCAAGGCATCACAGTACGATCGGCGTCCCGGACGAACGCGCCCCCATTTTCCCGCCTCCACGGCGGCCCAGCGCAGCGGCCCAGGTTCCTGATCCGAAAATAAACCCATGGTGAGTGGCTGTGGGCGGGTGAGCGGGCACGTGACAGTTCCCGGCGATGCGTAGCGAGCCGGGATGGGTCGTCACGTTTGGTGTGGTTGCAGGTCTTATTGATTAGGCGGCTCCTTCGATGGGGTCGAAGCGGACGGCGTATCCGAGGGCGTTGGCTCGGCGCACGATGCGTCGCATGGCGCGTTCGGGATCCAGGCGCGCGAAGTAGTCGCCGCCGAGATCCTGGTAGTCGACGTCGTCGGTGAGCATGTGCCAGACCGCTGCCAGGGTCGAGTGTTGCAGGGCGACAAGGGCTTTCTGCTTGCCTATTCGTGGCGCGAGCCGACGGTATTTCGCGCCGAGATAGGTGCCGTCGCGGGTGCGGGCGGCGGCCAGTGCCGCGGTGCCCAACGCACCGGTCAGCCACCGGTCGCCGTGGCGGGTTTTGCCCGATCGGCGTTTGCCGGCGGATTCGTGGTGTCCGGGGCATACCCCAGCCCATGAGGCGAGGTGTCCGGCGGTGGGGAATCGGCTCATGTCGGCGCCGGTCTCGGCGATGATGACCTCGGCCACCCTCCGACCGACTCCGGGGATGGTCACCAACTGGTCAATCGTGCGGGAGAAAGGGCGCATCTGCTCCTCGATCCGTGTCGAGAGTTCCTCGATCGTCGCAGACAACTGATCGATTCGTTCCAGATGCAGCCGGCACAGGAAGGCGTGGTGTTCACCGAAGTTGCCGGTCAACGCCTCGACCAGTTGTGGGATCTTCGGGCGCATCCGCGCTTTGGCCATGTCGGCCAGCACCTGTGCGTCCTGCTCGCCGGCGATCAACGCGGCCAGCATCTGGCGGCCGGAGCGGCCCAGGATGTCGGTGGCCACGCTGGACAGTTTGATCCCGGCGTCCTCCAACTCCTTCTCCAGCCGCTGCGCCTCCCGGGTGCGTTCGGCCGTCAGCGTGGTCCGGTAGCGGGTCAGATCCCTCAGGTGCCGGATCGGTTCGGGTGGCACGAACGAGGCCCGCAACAGGCCACACTCACCCATCTGACACAGCCACGCCGCATCGGAGACGTCGGTTTTGCGGCCGGGCAGACCCTTGGCGTGGGAGGCGTTGACCAGGATCACGTTCAAACAGTCCTCCAGCAAGTAGAACGCCGCCCGCCAGTAATCCCCGGTCGCTTCCATCACCACCAGGGTCACCTCCTGCTCGACCAGCCAGTCCCGCAACTCCAGCAGGGCGTTGGTGGTCGTGGCGAACATGCGGATCTCCTGGTTGCGCGAGCGCTTACGTTTGCTCACGCTCGGTGTCCGCACGCACGCCTTGAGATCCTTCTTGCCGATGTCCAACGCGGCGCACCGCTCATGCAACAACTCCACGAACATTCCTCCGGAAACCGTGTCCTGCCAGGGGCGTCCGCCCGGAGGAGCCACAGGGATCTGAAGACTCTGATCCGCGTGCTCATGGCAACAATCGACAACTCCTGTCGGTGGCTCCCGAACCGCCATGCTGACCGACGAACTCGAGGCATCAAGGAAAATTACGGGGTTCCGGGACGAACGCGCACCCATTTTCCCGCCTCCACGGCGGGCCAGCGAAGCGGCCCGGGATGCTGACCGGAAAATGACCAAGGTGACCGGGCACGCGACAGCACCCGGCGGTTAGCTGTCGGCGGAGCCGACATGGTTGTTGTTGCTGGTCGTGCTAGGCGGCTGGGGTGAGGGTGACGGTGTAGCCGAGGGCTTCGAGCTGGACTCCGCTCGGGATCTCGGCGAACCGGACCGTGAGCGCACCAGCCGTGTCAGGTCACGACAGTTAGTCGGCGGGCGGCCTCGGTCTCGATGGAGCCGTGGGGCTCGATGTCCTCGCCAGCGAGTCGGGCGGCTATGAGTTTGATCATCGCGACCTGGATCATCGCCTTGGCGTGGGCGGTCTTATGTTCGTAGTCGCGTGCCAATCGTCTGCACCTCGTCAGCCAGCTGGTCCGTTTCGCCACCCACCTGCGGGGCAGCACCTGATAAGCCTTTCACGTCCGCGTTGCGAGGCACGACCACGACCTCGAGTCCCTCGGTACGCGCGGCCCACTCGACCAGGCTCGCGTCCACGGAATTGACGTACCCGCCGTCGACCCACACCAGGCCCAACCGGGGAAACCGCGCCCGCGTACCCGTCAACACGAGCCGGGCACCGGCACGGTCCTGCACCGACGCCGAACTCACCGTCGAGGCGAATCGATCACTTTCGCCGTTTTCTGGCGCCGGAGTTGGATAGCGATCGGCTGTGTGACACCGACGGCTTCACGCAGCCGTATCTCAGGCCGAACCGCTACTGCGCACTATCCGATACCGCAGGTCAGGACTGGACGGCCTGCCGTACCGCGGCGTCGGCGACCATTGCATCGCGCAGACTCTTCGGCCGCATATCCGTCCAGTTTTTCTCGACGTACTCGACGCAGGCGGTCCGGCTGTCCTCGCCGAACACGACTCTCCACCCGTCCGGGATCTCGGCAAAGGTCGGCCACAGGGAAAGCTGCTCCTCGTCGTTGACCAGAACGAAGAACCGGCCGGTTTCGTCGTCGAAGGGATTGGTGCTCATTTCACCTCACTGGTTACTCGCACTGTGTATCGAGAGAAAACGCTCGTAATCCGTCTAACCCGGATCGAATCTCCCGAGTGTTATCGACCTTAGCAAATTACCCGTTACACGCGGGCGCGGTCACCTCGGCGATCGAAGACCTCCGTGGCTTCGAATTGCTCTTGGTGGCCATCCCGCGAGCGACGACACCGATGGGCGGACAGTCCGCGTCGGGTGCGATTTCGCGGCCGAGCGTCTCGGCCCGGCTGGGCTGGCACCCCCTGCTGATCAACTGGCAGGCAACCGGCAATGAGGAATCCATCGACAACGCAAGGAGATCGAATGCTGCTGCACCTCGTCGGTACGTTGGTGGCTAGTTTGGCCCGCGAGGTCGGTGCCGGAGACAGTGCGGTTCCGGCGGTTCCGGCGGATCGGGTGGCGGCGGTGGCGTTGCTCGGCGACCCGACCAGGGGCCTGCCGCACCGCTATTCTCGGGAGCGCCGGGCAAGGACCGTCCCGATCCGATGCCCGGCAGACGGAAGTGGCTGGGCTGCCGCAGTTTTCGTTGCCGTCGCCGCCTGGTAGTGGTATCGGGCCCGTGCGAGACATCGCCGAGGATTTCGAAGCGCTCACCGGGCGGGTGGCGTCGCTGTGCCTGCCCGGTGATCTGGTCTGCGACGCACCCACCAGGTCTCCGAGTTCGGGGATAGGTGGCGAGAGGGCTGTGATGCCACCGGACGTTGCGTTGGCGGTAGTGCGGTAGTGCGGTAGTGCCCGGCCACCGGCCCGGCCGGGCCCACCTAGCCCATCCTGGATAACTGGTCTCAGAGCAAGCAGCCAGCAGCCTTGAGGCGGGCGTACACGTGATCGGAGACAGTGATCCTGCCGCCAGGAAGAACAAACACCACCCCCACCAGATCCAAGCCCACCCCGGATCGGAGGGAGCAGTCCAGCAGTTGTACGGTGGCGGGGATAGCTTGGTCGGCGTGTGCCGCACCGGCTCCAATGATGGTTGAACAGGCGAGTGCCAGGGCGATAGCACCTGCTTTGACGAATCGCACGGGTGTCCTCCTTCGAATCGCAGTCGTGTACAGCTTGCGTTCGTCTCTCGTCCGGGTGATCGAGCTGTGTGCTGAAGGCGTTTGTCGTCCCGGGCCGACGTCCCGCTGGCTGCATTTGCAGGCCCTAACGATAAGTGCTGTCTCCCGGTCGAGCGTGTCGGCAGCACCGGCGATTCGTCATGTAGTTGCGGATAACGCAGTTAGGAACCAAGTGGCGATGCGCAGCACAAACTGCGCATCGCTTCTACGGCGGACCGGCGTCGAGATGGTGGAGCGGTCACAGGCCGCGCGCATGGCGGCGCGGCGGGTGAGGAGGCCGAGCTGGACTCGGCAGGTGGTGCAGTAGCCGTCGGTGTGGACGACGGTGTACTGGGTGCAGCCATCGCAGCGGCCGTGACGTCGGTCGGCTCCCAGCAGCGGGCGGCGAGCGCGGGACGCGCGGCGAGTCGCGGTCGCATGCCGATCAGGAATGTCCACCGGTTCGACCGTCGATGCGACAGAATCGGGCCGATATCGGAGTCCGAGCGCTGCATGTGAACCTTGACCGCATGTGAACCTTGACCGCCTGGCCCAGCGGCGCGGGCATCATCAACGCCAGCATACTGGGCCCGCATCACGATTCGCCCTAAGTGCGGCGGGTCGACGTTGGCCGTCTGCCCGAACGGCGCTGTCCAACTGGGCGATCGGCACTTCGGCGCGCACCCGCCGGCGCGCACCCGGCACCGCCGGTCGGCGACGCCTATTGTCCCGCGACGTAGTACGCATCGGCGACAGCGAGCAGGGCACAGCGAGGCAGCAGCCACCTAATAGCAAATCTTCAGCTATACGCGCGCTGCGTGCCGCCGGGAATTCGGCAAGTCCGTGTGGCCAGCAGATACGAGTGTGGAGCGTCGAAAGTTCTCCTTGCGTATGAAAGGTGATCTATGGACACGGGCAAGCACAGAGCTCCCAATCCGCAGCGACAGAAGATGTCCTCGATGGTTGTGGCGGGAGCGGTTCCATTCGCACTCGTGCTGGTGGGAACCGCCACCGCGAACGCTGAGCCCGCTCGGTCCACCCCGGTGACCCAGCCTCAGCCCGACCAACCCGACCAACCCGACCAACCCACTGGCCCGCGGCCGAGGCGCCGAACGTGCATCCGTATGAGGGTCTGCTGATCCCGGACGACACGCTGAGTTCATTGCAGTGGGCGCGGCCGATGCCGGACAGAAAGTACCTGGCGCCGCTCGGCGTCCTGCACGCGCCCGTTCCGGTCGCCCCGGTGCCGCCGGTCGCGCCGCCACCGGGCAAGTTCCGCTTCGGTGACGTGCTGGTCGACGCGCCGGACTGGCTCTACCGGGAGCAAGCAATCCAGATCAATGACCGCCGCGGTAGCCGAGGCCAATATGGCGACATTCCTCGACTCGATCGGAATGGAACGCAGCAGGTCCGACCGCATCGCAGGCGAGACCATCGGCGCCGCGGCGATAGGTGCCGCGGCGGGCGCGGCAGTGGCGAGCCCCTTCGCGCTGACCTCGGCCGTCGTCGGCGGCATGATCGGCACGGCCGTCGGCCTGCCATTCGCACCGATCGGCCTCGCTGCAATTCCCATAAGTGTCGCTTACGGCGCAGCCATCATCGCCGTTCCCATTGCGGCCATCGGTGCGGGCGTCGGTGCGGTGCATGCCCTCAGTGCGCCCCACGGGTCGTCGGCGACTGACCGGACGGTGCGTTCGAGGGACGCATCGGAAAGGGCGGAACCCGACGACGCTGTCGGGCTGGCTGTCGCGGTTTCCAGCCACTCCCGCACGGCGCCCGGTGAGACGCAAGGTCAGTAGCGAGCCCACACCGATGAAAGCGGCGGGCAGCCGATGTGTGAGGGTCTCACCTGGCACCTGGACCGAATCCTGGCCAGGAACCGAGCTTAGGTAGCCGATGAGCGGATACCCGCCCGGGTTGTGCCGGGCGAGCCTGGTCCGCTTCCTGATGGCTGATAAGCCCCTGGTCCACGGACAATGCGGTATCCGGCATTCCTGGTGTATGCGTGCCTTCAATAGAATGATCTTGGCGTGTACGTTTATCAACCGGATCATGCAATTGGGATAGGGGTCGCGCCAACGGCGTTGAATGGAGCGCTGGGGCGTGTCGCGCAGAAGATTTCGACGATACAACCAGCACGATGCATGTCATGACCGACTTCATTCCGATCCACGATTGTCCAGTGAAGCTCGACCCGCGCATCGACGCCGACCCGTATTGGCCGGTGCTCGCCGCCACGGCCGTCGCCGAGAGCCGACAGGAACTCCTCGAAACTGGCGAGCGGTTCCGCAGCGCGGCCTACGAAGTGATCGGCCACAGCGTCGATTTCAATTCCGAGCAGGACCTCCAGGCGGTGCTGTTCGATGAGCTAGGCCTGCCACCAACGCCCGGCCATGCCACCGACAGCGCCACCCTGTACGCCCTGCGGGACGAGCATCCGCATCCGTTCCTGGACCACCTGCTCGTCTACCGCGCCATCCGAGGCATAACCCAGCAGAGCTGAGGACTGTCCGGCCTGCTGCCGCCATCCGGGTGACCGGCCTGTCCACGCTGTCCGGCTTGCCGCTTCCGCCGACTGGGGGTGAACAGATCGGCGACCGCCTCGTTGAGTCGCACGCTCACGCTGCTCGATCGGATAACGCTTGGGCATGGGCCCACATCCATCACAAAGAAGGAAGCGGCAAAAAAGTCCGGGCGGTTCACCTCTGCGAAGGTGGGTGCCATCGCGCCGGCGGTGACGAGATCGGCGGGGGAGATCCCCAACTGAGACAACAGCACGCGGGCGGCTGCCACAGCCTCGGCGGTGGCAGCGGCCTGTCGCGTCTGAGGGGTCGTCACCGGCCTCACCGCCCCAGCAGCCGCAGGCTGGGCGCGAGCAACTCGTCCAGGGCCGCGGGTGGGTGGATCAGCATCGTGTCGCGCACCCGATCCCCGAGGAGCAGGACCCGGTCGCCCACGAACATGCTCACACGCCGTCGCAGCCGATAGGGGATCCGGGAAGTACCCGCTCGGGGCTATCCGCGCCGCTCCGTCGGCGGAAGGACGCACGACGAGCAGTCCAGCGTCTGTGGCGGCTATGTCCAGGCGAATGCCGGGGCGCCACCCTAGCGTCACCGAAAGGTGCTTGTCAGCGATTCGGCCAGCTTCGCCGAAGGCCGACATGCTGTAGGCGAGGTCGCCGTCGGCAAATCGGACAGCCCAGGGCTCGATGGCAACGGGTCCGTGGAGCAACTGCTGCACGGGAGCCTGTGGCGGGATCACCGGCGGCACGATCATCGCCGATCACCCCGGCCAGCAAACTTTTCCGAGGGTGCAGATATGACGGAATCTGGCAGATGTGCCAGGAATCGGTGCAGTTCAGAACGTGTTTTCACTGGTCGGCTCCCGTGTGTGCGAGGGCACTCGCACACAGAGCACGGATTTCTGTCACGTTTGACGTGAATCTGTGCGCGAGAGGGGACTCGAACCCCTACGTCCGTGGACACCAGAACCTAAATCTGGCGCGTCTGCCGATTTCGCCACTCGCGCGTGATGGTACGACCGTCCAAAGACTACCGGGCTTGACCGCGATCGCGAAGCTCCGCCCGGGCGTGGCGTACTCGCCGGTAACCCCACCTGGGATTATAACGATTAAGTAACCTGCAACATGAGGAGCGCTCATGTTTCGTACGCGTTGGTAACCGGGCGGACCAGCGGGTTCAAACATGAGGGTTGGTCATGTTTCCATTGATTCTGGTACGGACGTACTCGAATACTCGGTGGTAGCCGGGGTGGCGGGCCGCAAACGTGAGGATTTCCTCATGATTTTGTGCCATCCTCGCCTTTATCAGGCCTATTAGTTGGGGAACACCTGTGCACCGGAGGGAGTGGCGTGTCTCGCGAGGGCATGTCGCCAGAAAAGGAAGTCGAAGCGTCTTGACGATCAACGAGAGCACCGAAGCCGGGACCGGAAAGAGCGCGAGCGTGGTCGGCGCCGCCAAGTCAGGTGGGACGCGCTCGCCACTGTTGGATCGTCTCCAGGGCGGGACGCCGTACGCGCTGGCGTTCGGCGGACAGGGTGCGCAGTGGCTGCGCGAGCTGGAGGAGATCGGGCGCGACAGTGCGCTGGAGCCGGAGCTGACCGCGTTGGTCAACGAGGCGGCCGCGCTGCTGGAACCCGTTGCGACACAACTACTTGTGGTGCGACCGGTCGGTTTCGACCCGATCGGGTGGATGCTCGAGGACGAGCTCGTCGAAGGGGATGAGGGGGAGCCCTCGGCAGCGCCGTCGGAGCAGGTGTTGCGCTCGGCCGTGGTGTCGATGCCCGGCGTATTGCTGACGCAGCTGGCGGCGATGCGCGCGCTGCGTTTGCAGGGACTGGATCCGGTCGAGCAGGCGCCGGTCGCGATCGTGGGTCATTCGCAGGGCCGCCTCGCCGCGACCGCGGTGGAGGCCGGCGGACAGCGCGACGCCGAACTGCTGGCCATGGCGCAATTGATCGGTGCCGCAGCGAGTTTGGTGGCACGTCGGCGCGGACTGATGCCGGTGGGTGAGCGCTCGCCGATGGCCGCGGTATCCAACGTGGACCCCGAGCAGCTGCGAGCCGTGGTGGCCGAGGTGTCCGAGGGCGTGGATCCGGCTGCGGCAGCGGTGGTTTCGATTCGCAACGGGCGTCGCCGCGCGGTGCTGTCCGGCACGCCGACCCAGCTGGAGCGGGTGCGGCAGCGGTGCGCGCAGATTCATGACGGACAGTCCCGCGAGCGGGACGTGAAGGCGCGCGGTGGCGCGGTGTTCGCGCCGGTCTTCGAGGACGTGGATGTCGATATCGCATTCCACCACCCGGCATTGGCCGACACGGTGGATCTGGTGTCCGGCTGGGCCGGCCAGTGCGGCATCGACGCGGACCTTGCGGGCGCACTGACGCAGGAGATCCTGGTCGATCCGATCGACTGGGTCGAGATCGTCGACGGCATGGTTTCCGCTGGCGCGCAATGGATTCTGGACCTGGGTCCTGGCGATCTGCTCAGCAGGCTCACCGGCGGCTCGCTCAAAGGCACCGGCGTCGGCACCGTCGCTGCCGCGACCCGCACGGGGCAGCGCGCCCTGCTGACTCCGGGCGCCGCGCCGGAGGTGGCGGCGCCGTGGGCGGTGTTCGCGCCGCGACCGGTGCGGCTGCCGAACGGGCGCATCGTGGTTGAGACCGCGTTCACCAAGCTGACCGGTCGCTCGCCGATCCTGCTCGCCGGTATGACACCGACCACCGTCGACGCGAAAATCGTTGCGGCGGCGGCGAATGCGGGTCACTGGGCCGAGCTGGCCGGTGGCGGTCAGGTGACCGAGCAGATCTTCGCCGACCGTGTCGCCGAGCTCAAGACGCTGCTGCACCCGGGTCGCGCGGTGCAGTTCAATTCGCTGTTCCTCGACCCGTACCTGTGGAAGTTGCAGCTCGGTGGCAAGCGACTGGTGCAGAAGGCACGAGCGGCGGGCGCTCCGTTCGACGGCGTCATCGTGACGGCCGGTATTCCGGAACTCGAGGAAGCCGTCGCGCTCATTGCCGAGCTGACCGAGGTCGGCATTACCCATGTGGCGTTCAAGCCGGGCACCGTGGCCCAGATCCGTGCCGTGCTGCGCATCGCCGACGAGGTGGCGGACTACCCGGTGATCATGCACATCGAGGGCGGCCGGGCCGGTGGTCACCACTCCTGGGAGGACCTCGACGACCTGCTGCTCGCGACCTACGCCGAACTGCGCAGCCGTGACAATGTGGTGGTCTGCGTTGGCGGCGGCATCGGCACGCCCGAGCGCTCCACCGAATACCTGACCGGCGAATGGGCTGTGCCGCACGGTTATCCGGTGATGCCGCTGGACGGCGTGCTGGTCGGCACCGCCGCGATGGCGACGCGGGAGGCCACCACCGCGCCCGAGGTGAAGCAGCTGCTCGTCGACACCCCCGGCACCCCGGACTGGGTCGGTGCGGGCACCGCGAACGGTGGCATGGCCTCGGGCCGTAGCCAATTGGGCGCCGACATCCACGAGATCGACAACGCGGCCTCGCGCACCGGCCGACTGCTGGACGAGGTCGCCGGTGACGCCGACGCGGTCGCCGAGCGACGCGAGGAGATCATCGCGGCGCTGAATGCCACCGCCAAACCGTATTTCGGCGATCTCACCACGATGACCTACCTTGACTGGCTCGAGCGCTACGTGGAGCTCGCGGTCGGCCTGGATCGGCGCAAGGACTTCGACTGCGGCAGCGACCTCGGCGACGCCATCGTCGACGCCACCAGCTCGGTGTGGCTCGATATCACCTGGCGTGACCGGTTCGCGGAAATGATGCGCCGCACCGAATCTCGGCTCAACCCGGCCGACCGCGGCGAGATCCCGACGCTGTTCGCCACCGATGCAGACTTCGAGCATCCGGTCGACGCGCTGTGCACGCTGAAGAAGCAGTACCCGGCCGCCGAACAGACTCTGCTGCACCCGGCCGACGTGCCATTCTTCGTCTCCCTCTGCAAGACCCCTGGCAAGCCGGTGAACTTCGTACCGGTGGTCGACGGCGATGTGCGCCGCTGGTGGCGCTCGGATTCGCTGTGGCAGGCCCATGATCCGCGCTACTCGGCCGATCAGGTCTGTGTCATCCCCGGCACGGTGTCCGTCGCCGGCATCACCCGTGTCGACGAGCCCGTCGGCGAGCTGCTGGACCGGTTCGAGCGGGACGCGGCGTACTCGCTGGTTCGCGCGGGCGTGGTGCCGGTCGCGATCGACGCGCGCCGCGCCGCCGGCGTGACGGCGGGCGCCATCGACACGGTGCTTGCCGCGCCGGATGTCGAATGGTCCGGACGCACGACCATCAACCCGGTGCACCGGCTCGGCGATCTCGCCGAGTGGATTGTCGACGACAAGGGCGCAGTGCACCCGCCGACCGGCGCCACCCTCGTCGAGACGGCCGGACCGGAAGTCGACCACACCTACCTCGAGCTGACGGTGCCGCTGCTCGGCCGCAACGTGGTCCAGATCCGGATCACCGTTCCGATCTCCACCTACAACGGTGGCGCCCCGGTCATCACCGAGGCCGACGCGGACACCGCGATGTCGGCGCTGCTCGCGGTCGCCGCCGGACGGGCGCTGCCGGAACTGAGGGGCAAGGTCGCGCATCTCAATGTGGCGTGGACCCCTGACCTCATCGCCGACCACGCCGGAGTCACGGGTTCCGGTCTGCCCGCGACGCTGAGTACCCTCGGCCGTACCGTTCCCGATGTGCTCGTCGGTGCCTGCTGGCCCGCCGTGTTCGCGGTGCTCGGCGCCTCCCGCACCGCGGAAGGCAACGGAAGTGTCGGCAACAGTGTTATTGAAGGCATGCTCGACCTGGTCCACCTCGACCATCAGATCGCGCTGATCGGCGAATTGCCCGCCGACACCAGCGTGCTCGTGGTGCGCGCCGAGGCGGGCGAGACCGTCGACACCGAGATGGGCCGGGTCGTCGAGGTGCACGTGAAGATCACCGGCATGCTCGACAAGCCCGAAACCGGTTTGTCCATGCCGACTCTCGCGACTCTGACCGAACGCTTCGCCATCCGCGGCCGCAACGGCGCGGGCGAGCTCACCGATCCGCCGCGCGCGGCCGGTTCGCTGTCCGACGCGGCCACCGATACCCCGCGCCGACGCCGCCGCGACGTCACCATCGTGGCGCCGCGCACCATGCACGCCTTCGCCGCGGTCTCCGGTGACCACAACCCCATCCACACCAGCGAGGCGGCCGCCAAGCTGGCGGGGCTCGGCAGCCCGATCGTGCACGGCATGTGGCTCTCGGCCGCCGTGCAGCACGCGGTGTCGGCCCTCGACCCGTCGGCGACCGTGCCCGCACGGACGTTGACCGCGTGGACCACCAGGTTCCTCGGCATGGTGCGTCCCGGCGCGGAGATCGACGTGCGCGTCGAGCGGATCGCCGTCGACGCGGGCAGCGAGATCGTCGAGGTGTCTTGCCGGACCGACGGTGATCTGGTGATGACCGCGACCGGTCGTACCGCCGCACCGAAGACCGTCTATGCGTTCCCCGGTCAGGGCATTCAGCGCAAAGGCATGGGCCTGGACGCCCGCGCCCGCTCGAAGGCAGCCAAAGAGATCTGGGAGCGCGCCGACAAGCACACCCGTGCGGCGCTCGGTTTTTCGATCCTCGCGGTGGTCAGGGACAACCCGACCTACCTCAAGGCGCGCGGCGTGGAACACCGGCACCCGGACGGCGTACTGCACCTGACCCAGTTCACCCAGGTCGCGATGGCGGTGCTGGGTGTCGCCCAGGTCGCCGAGCTGCGTGAGGCCGGTGCGTTCGTCGAGGGTGCCATGCTGGCCGGACATTCGGTCGGCGAGTACAACGCGCTGGCTGCGGTCGCAGGCGTGCTGCCGCTGGAGGCTGTGCTGGAGGTCGTCTTCCAGCGCGGGTCGGCCATGCACGAACTGGTGCCTCGTGACGCACAGGGCCGCAGCGACTATCGGATGGCCGCGATTCGCCCGTCGCAGATCGGGCTGCCCGACGACGAGGTCATCGGCTTCGTGGCGGGCATCGGCGAGCAGGTCGGTGAATTCCTCGAGGTCGTCAACCTGAACCTGCGTGGCTCGCAGTACGCGATCGCAGGCACCGTCGCCGGACTCGAGGCACTCGAGACCGAGATCGACCGGCGCCGTGCGGAATTCGGCGGCAAGCGGGCGTTCATCCTGGTGCCCGGCATCGACGTACCGTTCCACTCCACAGTGCTACGCGAAGGCGTCCCGGAGTTCCGCCACAAGCTCGAGCAGCTGCTGCCCGGGAACCTGCACCCGGAAATCCTTGTCGGACACTACATTCCGAACCTGGTGCCCAAGCCCTTCTCGCTGGAGCGCGACTTCATCCAGGAGATCGTGGATCTGGTGCCGTCGGAGCCGCTGGCCGCCGTGCTCGCCGATTTCGAGAGCTGGGCCGCGCGGCCGACCGACCTGTGCCGGGTGGTGCTGATCGAGCTGCTTGCCTGGCAGTTCGCCAGCCCGGTGCGCTGGATCGAGACCCAGGACCTGCTGTTCACCGACACCGCGCACGGCGGGCTCGGCGTGGAGCGGTTCGTCGAGATCGGCCTCGGCGCCACCCCGACCGTGGCGAACCTGGCCAGCCAGACACTGAAGCTGCCGTCGTTCGCCACCGCCACGGTGGAGGTGCTCAACATCGAGCGCGAGGCCGGAGTCGTCTACTCGACCGACACCGATCCCGCGCCCGTCGACGTACCGGCCGACGAGCCAACCGAATCCGCTACCGCCGCCGCTCCGGCCGCGCCGGTTGCCGCGCCCGCGCCTAGCTCGGGTGGTCCGCGTCCGGAGGACATCGCGTTCACCGCCGCCGACGCCACCCGCGTGCTCATCGCGCTGTGGACCAAGCTGCGGCTGGATCAGATCGGCCCGGTCGACACCATCGAGGGCCTCTGCGACGGCGTCTCGTCTCGGCGCAACCAGCTGCTGGTCGACCTCGGCTCGGAGCTGTCGCTCGGCGCCATCGACGGTGCGGCCGACGCCGATATGGGTGCGCTGTCCGCCACGGTCGAGCGCCTGGCCCGCACCTACAAGCCGTTCGGCTCGGTGCTGTCCGATGCCATCGGTGACCACCTGCGCAAGGTGTTCGGCCCGTCCGGCAAGCGGCCCGCCGCGATCGCCGAGCGCGTCAAGAAGGTCTGGGAGCTCGGCGACGGCTGGGCAAACCATGTCACCGCCGAGGTGTCGCTCGGCACCCGCGAGGGCGTCAGCGTGCGCGGCGGTGACCTCGGCGGGCTGGTGTCCGGCGTGAGCGATGCCGCGTCGGTCGACGCTGCCATCGACGTGGCGGTGCAGGCTGTCGCGGCCCGGCGCGGTGTCGCGGTGTCGCTGCCCTCCGCCGGTGGCGGCGGAGGTGCGACCGTGGACGCGGCCGCGCTCGGCGAGTTCACCGAGCAGATCACCGGACGTGACGGCGTGTTGGCGACGGCGGCGCGGGTGGTGCTCGAGCAGTTGGGGCTGGCCGAACAGGTTTCCGCACCGGAGGCCTCCGACGACTCGCTGGTCGATCTGGTGTCGGCCGAACTCGGTTCGGACTGGCCACGATTGGTCGCCCCGGCGTTCGATGCCCGCAAGGCGGTGCTGATCGACGACCGCTGGGCCACCGCCCGTGAGGACTTGGCCAAGCTGTGGTTGCTGGACGACGCGGGTTCCGCCGAGGGCCCGGTTGTCGGCTTCCTCGGTGCGGGCGAAGCCGTTGCCTCGCAGGCGAGCTGGTGGCGTGAACGGGCCAAGCACGAGGCCCGCTCGGTGCTGGCCCGGCTCTACGAGCGCATCGCCGAGGCCGCGCTGCAGACCGAAGAGCCCGGCATGTGGTCCTCGGATGTCGCCGTAATCACCGGCGCCAGTAAGGGATCCATCGCAGCGGCGGTCACCGGGCGGCTGCTCGGCGGCGGCGCCACCGTGGTGGTCACCACCTCCAGCCTGAACGACGAGCGCCTCGGCTTCTACCGGAAGCTGTACCGGGAGAACGCCAGGCACGGCGCCGCGCTGTGGGTGGTGCCCGCGAACATGGCGTCCTACCAGGACCTCGACGCGCTGATCGACTGGGTCGGCGCCGAGCAGGTCGACAATGCCGGGGGCGCGAAGATCAAGACCAAGGATGCGATGTCGCCGACCCTGCTGCTGCCGTTCGCGGCGCCGCGGGTGGCCGGTGACCTCGCCGACGCCGGTGCCCGCGCCGAAATGGAAATGCGGGTGCTGCTCTGGTCGGTGGAGCGGCTCATCGGTGGGCTGTCCAAGCTGGGCGCCGACCATGACGTCGACGCGAAACTGCATGTGGTGCTTCCGGGTTCACCCAACCGCGGCATGTTCGGCGGCGACGGCGCCTATGGCGAAGCCAAGGCCGCGCTCGACGCCGTGGTTGCCAAGTGGCGGGCCGAGAAGTCCTGGTCGACCCGAGTCACGTTGGTGCACGCGCTGATCGGCTGGGTGCGCGGCACCGGGCTGATGGGCCACAACGACCCGATGGTCACAGCGGTCGAAAAGGCCGGTGTACAAACCTGGTCCACCACCGAGATGGCCGACGAACTGCTCAAGTGGTGCACCTCGCGGGCCCGTCAGGTGACCGCGGCCGGACCGCAGCAGATCGACCTGACCGGCGGACTCGCCCGGGCCAAGCTCGACCTGCCCGCGTTGGCCAAGCAGGCGCAGCAGGCCGCGGACGCGGCGACCGACGAGGTCGACTCGACCGCAACCATTGCCGCGCTGCCCGCGCCGCCGACCATGACCTCGGCGCTGCCCGTGCCCGAATGGGGTTCGGTGACCGCCGAACTCGCCGACATGGTGGTGATCGTCGGAGCCGGCGAGCTCGGCCCGTACGGCTCGTCGCGCACCCGGTTCGAGATGGAGGTCGAGGACGAACTCTCGGCCGCCGGTGTGCTCGAACTCGCGTGGACCACCGGCATGGTCACCTGGGAGAACGATCCCAAGCCCGGCTGGTACGACACCGAATCCGGTGACTACGTGCCCGAATCCGAGCTGGCCGAGAAGTACCACGACGCGGTGGTCGCGCGCTGCGGCGTGCGTCGCTACGGCGACGACGGCGCCATGATCGACAACACGTCGCCGCTGATGACGTCGGTGTTCCTCGATCAGGACCTGTCGTTCACGGTCGGTGGCGAGGCCGAGGCCCGTTCCTTCCACGCCGCCGACCCCGAGCACACGGTGATCGCGCCGGTGCCGGACTCGGCCGACTGGAAGGTGACCCGCCGGGCGGGCACCGAGATTCGGGTGCCGCGCCGCGCGAAGATCTCGCGGACCGTCGGCGGCCAGATCCCCACCGGCTGGGATCCGACCATCTGGGGAATCTCGGCCGATATGGCCGCCTCGGTGGACCGGGTCGCGCTGTGGAACATCGTCACCACGGTCGACGCGTTCATCAGCTCCGGGTTCAGCCCGGTCGAACTGATGCGCTGGGTGCATCCGTCGCTGGTGGCCAACACCCAGGGCACGGGTATGGGCGGCATGTCGGCGATGCGCTCGCTCTATATCGACTCGCTGCTCGGCGAGCCGACGCCGAACGATATCCTGCAGGAAGCGCTGCCGAATGTGGCGCTGGCACATGTGGTTCAGTCCTACGTCGGCAGCTACGGCGCGATGGTGCACCCGGTGGCCGCCTGCGCGACCGCCGCGGTGTCGGTCGAGGAGGGCGTCGACAAGATCCGGCTCGGCAAGGCCGAACTGGTGGTCGCCGGTGGCTTCGACGATCTCGGCATCGAGGGCATCAAGGGCTTCGGTGACATGTCGGCCACCGCGGACTCGGCGGCCATGAGCGCCAGGGGCATCAGCGACCGGTACTTCTCCCGCGCCAACGACCGCCGTCGTGGCGGCTTCGTGGAATCGCAGGGCGGCGGCACGGTGCTGTTGGCCCGCGGTGACGTGGCGGTGGAGATGGGCCTGCCGGTGCTCGGTGTGGTGGCGTGGGCGCAGTCCTTCGGTGACGGTGTGCACACCTCTATCCCGGCGCCCGGTCTCGGTGCGCTCGGCGCGGGTCGTGGCGGCCGCGAATCGCGGTTCGCGGCCGAGCTGCGCAAGCTCGGCGTCGGTCCGGATGACATCGCGGTGATCTCCAAGCACGACACCTCGACCGCGGCCAACGACCCGAACGAGTCGGAACTGCACGAGCGGCTGGCGGATGCGATCGGCCGTTCGGCGGGCGCCCCGCTGTTCGTCGTCTCGCAGAAGAGCCTGACCGGCCACGCCAAGGGCGGTGCCGCGGCATTCCAGCTGATCGGCCTGTGCCAGGTGCTCGAGCAGGGTGTCGTGCCGCCAAACCGCAGCCTCGACTGTGTCGACGACAAGATGCAGGCCTACCCGCACCTGGTGTGGGCACGCGAAACGCTGCGCTTCGGCGACCGGTTCCCGCTCAAGGCCGGTCTGGTGACCTCGCTCGGCTTCGGGCACGTGTCGGGTCTGCTCGCGGTGGTGCACCCGGAGGCGTTCGTCCAGGCGATCGAGCCGGGTCGGCGCGAGGAGTATCAGCGTCGGGCGCAGGAGCGTCAGCTCGCCGGACGGCAGCGGTTCACCGAGGCCATGTGCGGTGGCGCTCCGCTCTACGAGCGGCCCGCCGATCGGCGCCTGGGTGGCGAGGGCACACCGGCCAAGCAGATTCGTCAGCTGGAAGCCGATGTGCTGCTGTCTGCCGATGCTCGTCTCGCCGGCGACGGCAGGTATCGGGCCGACGGCTGGGGTTGCAACACCGGGCAGGTAGCCGACGGTTCGCGCCCGGCCGGGCAAGCCGGGTCGTAGGCTTCGACGCTGTGACGATCCTCGGTATCGGATTGGACTTGGTAAGTATCTCCGAGTTCTCCGAACAGCTACAACGGTCCGGAACCACCATGCTCCGAGAGAGTTTCACCGCGGGCGAGCGGCGATACTGCCAGAGCAAGGGCACCGACCCGGCCCGCAGCTATGCGGCACGGTGGGCGGCGAAAGAGGCGGTGCTCAAAGCTTGGGCGACGTCTCGCTTCGCCCGCCGACCCCAAATCGGTGACAACCCTTACCCGCTGATCGAGGTAGTCAACGACGCGTGGGGCAGGCCCAGCATCAAGCTGCACGGCCTCGCCGCCGAATTCCTGCCCCGCGTGAGGGTTCACCTGTCGCTGACGCACGACGGCGACACCGCTGCGGCGATGGTGGTCCTAGAAGATCCAGGCGAGTTGGCCGATCTCATCGAAGGCCGCGAAAGCAACAGCTGATTCCGTGAGCACACGGGTAACCGGCCGGGTACGCGCGAGATCCGGCCGGTTACCCAATTGCCGTCCCGCAGCGCGGGTCTCGCGGCACTTACTTGCTCTTAGTGCTGCGCTGAGGCTCCGGGGTGGCGGGGGAGCCCGCCGGAGCGGGACTCCTTCTCCGCGACAAGCAAGTACGCGACCATCAGGCGCTTGAGTTCGGAGACGGCTTCCGCGTTGCTCTGCTCGTCCTGGACGGAGAAGTTCAGCATCGAATAGACAACGTGCACCAGCACTTCGGCCATCATGGTGCGTCGGCCGCGCGGGGTGCGCGGCGTCAGCGGCCGCAGCATCTGAGAGACGACCTCGGCGAATTCCTTCTCGTGGATCGCGCCGGTGGCCCGCGTCGACGGTGTCGACTGCATCGCCAGCCAGACCTCGCGCCGGGACGGGTCGGTCATCCACAGATGTGCCAGATGGTCGACGAACTGGTTCATGTGCCGCAACCAGTCCAGCGACGGAATCTCGCCGTGGAAATCCGCCAGTTCCTGGGAAACGGCAACGAGGTCTTGGCGATTCAGCTCGCAGACGATGACATATTTATTGGCGAAGAACTGATACAGCGTGCCGATCGGCACCTCGGCTCGCGCCGCCACCTCTTCACAGGTGAACGATTCGAACCCGACCTCGACGAGGAGTTCGCGCGACGCCTGCAACAGCGCGTCGAACTTGCGTTTGCTGCGTTCCTGCGTCGGTCGACGCCGCGGCATGAGCTCCTGTGGGTCGTCCTGCAGGTCCAACGCAGGGTCCAGACGTCGTTTCGACCTGGCCTCCGTGCGTACATCCACGCATCAAGGCTAGCGGTATCGACACAGTCGCGACACGCTCACGTGTTCTAAGTGTTCAGGACTGTCACATTTCACGACCCATCCAGATCCCTGGTGGTGTCGAACACATAACCGAGCGTGCGTGGATTATGAGGCGCATCTCGAGCAGGGGAATCGAAGGGGCTCAGAGGTTTCGGCAAGCTCGTGAGCTCGGCATAGGCCCATGGGAAGGGGTGATCTGTGGTAGCTCGATCTGTGGTAACTCTCGGCGTTTCCACCGAACGCGGCGCCGTTCACGCGGTAGCGCTCGCCGATTCCGGCGAGAAGCTACCGGAGCGCGTGCTGATTCATCGGGTGGAGAAGATGCACGGCGACAGCAAGGCGGAACTGGCGGCGGCGGTCGAGACGGCGATGGACGGACTAGCCGACGAACTCGGGCCGGAGCTGGAGATCGGGGGTGCCGCGGTCGCCTACCGCGATGCCGCCGAGCGCCGCGCCATCGTCACCAGGCTGGCGTCCGGGCAGTGGCATACCGCCTCGCTCGTGTCGGCCAAGTCCGCGCATCTGAGCGTCGCCGGTGTCATGACATGGCTGAACGAATTCGACAATCTGCTGATCTGCGAGGCGGTTCCCGGGCATCAGGCGTTCACGCTGGTCGACCGCAGGCGCACCCGGGTCCTCGCGGCGACCAGCCATGCGGGCAACGCGGCGACCGCGGAGTCGATGGGCGTCGCGGTGACGGCGGCGTGGGATCAGTTCGAGGCGGCGACGGTCCGGCCGGACGCGGTGGTGCTGATCGGTTCGGGCGCCCGCGCCGCTGCGGTCGCCGCGGCGGCGGACGGGTTCGGCGCTCCGGTAATTCCGTGCAAGATCGCGGCCGCCGCGTCCGCGGTGGGCGCGGCCCTGACGGCCACGGCGTATGTCGCCCGGGTCGCTGAGCCGGTGGAGCGGGTGCGCCGCGGCCGTGGTGCGGCGGTGCTCGTCGCCGCAGCCGGGGTGCTGGCGGGTGGACTGGTCGCGGGTGGCGTGTACGCGACGAATGGTTCGCCTGCGGCCTCGGTTGTCGCCGATGCGCGGATCGCCGCGGATGCCCATGCGGTCGACGTAAGCAGCGGCTCCAACGCGGGCTCGTCGGCCCAGCCCGGCGTCTTGCCCTGGGACAAGGTATCCGACGGTCGGCAACCCATGGGCGCCGGACGTGCTCGGGAATCGACGGTGGTCGTGGTCGACACCGCCGACTCGTCGGGTTCGCAGTTGTCGGGTCAACGGTGGGGCGGTGGCGGCCATCAGGAGGATCGCCCGCTGTCGCTCGTGCAGGCCGAACCGTCCCCCGAGACCGAGCCTGCGCAAGTGCTGCCAGGGACCGGGATTCCGGACCCCACGACGAAGGTCGGCGCGCCGAACGACGCGCTGATGTTCCCGGGTGAGGCCCCGCCGCCGGCGGCCTTCACAACGGAGTCCTACCTCTGGTGGGACAACCATCTCCGCATGCTCATGCAGTGGGCGACTCAGCAGTTGCTGCCCACATAGGCGGGAAACGTCACAACGACGAAGGTCCGGTGCCCTGGTGGCACCGGATCTTGCGCTATGTGGGGCTAGTGATCTGTTGCCGGGCGACCGGCCGGGTTCACTGCGCGGTCCGGCGCCGAAACAACGCGCGGGCCGCGATGAACCCGGCCAGCGCGATACCCGTGCACCAGAGCACGGCAAGCACCGCGCTGTTGCCGATCGGGGTGCCCATCAGCAGTCCGCGCATGGTTTCGGTTACCGATGTCACCGGCTGATTTTCGGCGAACCGGTGCAGCCAGCTCGGCATCGACTGCGGCGGCACGAAGGCGCTGCTCACGTACGGCAGGAACATGAAGACGAAGGTGAAGCCGTTTGCCGCTTCAGGGTTTTTCGCCAGCAGCCCGAGCGCGGCCGCGAGCCAGGACAGGGCGAGCACGAACATCGCGATGATGCCGTAGGCGGCGAGCCAGCGCAGTGGATCGGCGGTCGGTCGGAAGCCGATCGCGACGGCCACCAGGATCACGATGGTGGTGGTGATCAGATTGCGCAGCACGCTCTCCACGACATGCCCCGTCAGCACCGACGATCGGGAGATGGCCATGGTGCGGAACCGGTCGATGATGCCGTCGGACACATCGGTGGACAGGCTGACCGCCGTTCCCGCCGAACCGAATGCGGCGCACAGCAGGATGATGCCGGGCACGATGTAGTCGAGATACGCGCCGCCGACGTTCATCGCGCCGCCGAACACGTAGACGAACATCAGCAGGATCATGATCGGCAGCGCGATGGTCATGATCATGGTGTCCGGGCTGCGGACGGTGTGACGGAGATTGCGGCCGAGCATGGTCAGCGAGTCTTGGGTGGCGCGAGTCATGGCGTGCAAAGGGCCGGTGGTGGCGGGTGTTGCGGTTGCGATTGTCACAGCACTGCGGCTTTCTGGGTGGTGGGGTGACCGGTGAGGGCGAAGAACACGTCGTCGAGGTCGGGGGTGTGAATGGCGAGCTGGTCGATGGTGATCGCCTGATCGTCGAACTGATCCAGCAGCTGTTTGAGGGTGCCGACGCTGCGTCGGACGGGACCTGCAGCACCAACTGCTCGGCATCGATCTCCGCGCGCGGCACGGCCCGCGCGGCCGCGGCGAGTCCCTGACGGTCGGCGAATCGCAGCTGGATGTGACCGCCTGGAGCGAGCTGCTTCAGATCACCGGGCGTGCCGTCGGCGACGATTTTGCCGTTGTGCAGCACCGCGATCCGGTCGGCGAGCTGGTCGGCCTCCTCCAGGTACTGGGTGGTGAGGAAGATGGTCACGCCGTCTGCAACGAGGTCGCGGATCACCTGCCACAGTTCGCGGCGGCTGCGCGGGTCGAGCCCGGTGGTCGGTTCGTCGAGGAAGATGATGCGCGGCTCGCTCATCAGGCTCATGGCCAGATCGAGCCGTCGGCGCATGCCGCCCGAGTAGGTCGCGACGCGGGTATGCGCGGCGTCCGTGAGCTCGAATTGTTCCAGGAGACGGGCGGTTCGGCGGGTGATCTCCGGTTTGGTCAGGTGCAGCAGGCGTCCCATCAGGCGCAGATTCTCCGCGCCGGTGAGCACGCCGTCGACCGCCGAGTACTGGCCGGTGACGCCGATGAGCCGGCGCACGGCATCGGGTTCGTGCGCGAGGTCGTGTCCGGCGATTCGGATCTCGCCGCTGTCGGCGTCGGCCAGGGTGGCCAGGATGCGCACCATCGTCGTCTTGCCGGCCCCGTTCGGGCCGAGCAGCGAAAAGACTGTGCCCGCAGCGACTTCCAAGTCTATTCCGGCCAGTACGGTGCGGTCGCCGAAGGCTTTCGTCAACCCGCTGATGCTGACGGCGGATGTGGGTGGGACGGTCATAGGGTTCCCCTGATAAAAACTGTGTATGGACTAAACTTTGTTTAGATAGTACGCAGTTTTTGTCAGGAGGGAAGAGGCATCGAGAAGAAGGGGCGACACTGATGGAAACGCCGGAGGCGGGTGCGGGCGCGATGCCCAAGGCCTTTGCGCTGATGTGGGGCCTGGACGAGGGCGGAACCCGCGGGCCCAAGCGCGGGCTGAGCCTCGATCAGGTGGTCGAGGCGGCGATCGAGGTGGCCGACGCGGAAGGGGCCGCCGCGCTGTCGATGGGCCGGGTCGCCAAGCATCTCGGCTTCACGACGATGTCGCTGTACCGGTACGTGGACAGCAAGGACACGCTGATCGACCTGGTGTCCGATCGGGTGATCGGCATACCGCCGGAGCTGCCGGTCGACGTGCCGTGGCGGGCCGGGATGGAGGCGTGGGCTTGGGGGGTATCGCGCGCGATCCGACGGCATCCCTGGTGGCTGGAGCTGCCCATGGCGGCCCCGCCGATGGGCCCGTACAACATGGCCTGGCTGGAGGTCGGGTTATCGGTGTTCGCCGCGACGGCGGTGCCCGAACCGGTGAAACTGCAACTGGTCTTGAACGTTTCGCTGTATGTGATCGGGCGGATGCGGCTGGCCAGGGATATGTCGACGGGTGAGGAGACCGACGAATACCCGGCTCTGTTGAGCCGGGTGCTCGATCCGCAGCGCTTCCCGGCGCTCACGCGTGCCCTCGCCGTACAAGCCTTCGACGCGGACGACATGGAGTGGGAGGACGCCGATTTGGGTTTCGGTCTGGATCGACTGCTGGATGGCTACGAGCGGTTCGTCGCGTCGTTCGAGCGGTAGGTCCGTCCTACACTGACAGGTCGCGGCGCAGCTTGGCGACATGACCGGTGGCGCGCACGTTGTACTGGGCGACCTCGATCTTGCCCTGTTCGTCCACCAGGAAGGTGGAGCGGATGACGCCGGTCACCTTCTTGCCGTACATTGTCTTCGCGCCGAACGCGCCCCACGCGGTGAGCACGGCGCGGTCCGGGTCGGACAGCAGCGGGAAGGTGAGCTTCTCGACATCGCGGAACTTGGCCAGTTTCGCGGGCTTGTCCGGCGAGATGCCGATGACCTCGATGCCCGCGCCCTCGAGCTCGGCGAGGTTGTCGCGGAAATCGCAGGCCTCTTTGGTGCAGCCGGGCGTGCTCGCGGCGGGGTAGAAGTAGACGATCACCTTGCGGCCGCGGTAGTCCGACAGCGACACGTCTCGGCCGTCGGCGTCGGGCAGGGTGAAATCGGGGGCGGCATCACCGGGGGAGAGTCGATGGTTGTCGGTCACATCTTGCACGGTAATCCAATGCCCCGACAGTGCGCTGGTAGGCGGCTGCTTCGCCTTCGCTCAGCCCGGCGCTCCTGCGGCTGCTTCGCCTTCGCTCAGCCCGGCGCTCCTGCGGCTGCTTCGCCTTCGCTCAGCCCGGCGCGGCTTCGGACGGACTGCGTCCGGCTGTGCCCATTAGACTCGTGCGCGAGCCCTGGGTGACTCGCGGCGCGCACATCGGACACAGGAGGACATACGTGGCTAGGGATACCGAGCGGATCGAGCGGGAGATCGAGGCCGCACGCACGCGGCTGGCGAGCACGCTCGACGAACTCGCGGTGCGGGCCGACCCGCATCGGATCGCTGACGACACCAAGCACATGGTGCTTGCGAAGCTGAACGAGCCGAAGGTGAAGTACAGCCTGATCGGTGCGGGTGTGGTGGTCGTCGGACTGGTGCTGCTCAAGATCTTCCGCTGACGAAACGACAACACCCGGTGTGGCCATGCCATACCGGGTGTTGTCTGCTTTTCAGGGGGCTATCAGACTGTCGGGCAGGCGAATCCGTCGCCGTCGGGATCGAGGTACGGGGCGTAGCCCGGTTCACCGCGGAACAGCGGTGCGCGACCGGCCGCGCGGGCGTCGTCGCAGTTGGCGAAGGCGCCGCCGGCCGAACCGGTCTGCGAGAAGCCGGCCGAGCCGGTCGCGGCCGAGCCGGTGTCGATGGCTGATGAGCCGGTTCCTGAGGATCCGGTGGGGGCGTCGGCCAGGGCGGTCGGCGCCGCAAGGAGAGTCAGTCCCGCGGCGGCAGCGCTGACGATGAGCCGGCGAACGTTCATGTATTCCTCTATGTGTTTGCTGCGGTGGATTGGCGCCCAAAGGGGGAGACGCCCCATCCACTGTTGTGATGGCCCGCTCACTTGTCAACCGGGCTGCATGCGAAGTTGCACACGCAGCGCGGCGATTACTCGCCCAGTCGCTTGCCCGCCCCGTGTTCGGCCGGGATATTTCCCATCCGGCCGGCCTGGAAATCATCGACGGCTTGGATGATTTCGGCGCGGGTGTTCATCACGAACGGGCCGTACTGGACCACCGGTTCCTGAATCGGTTGGCCACCGAGCAGCAGCACTTCCAGGTCGCCGGTCCGATTGTGTTGCCGCACATCGGCGGAGACGGCGATCGAGTCACCGGGGCCGAAGATCGCGAGCTGGCCTTCGCCGAACGGCCTGCACTCGGCGCCGACGGAGCCACTGCCGGACAGAACGTAGGCCATAGCCGTAAACCGTTGCGGCCATGGCGTTTCCAGCTGTCCACCGGGGCTGATCGACGCGTGTGCGTAGGCGATGGGGGTGTAGGTCGAGCCGGGGCCTTCGAAGCCACCGATCTCGCCCGCGATGATCCGCACCAGCGCGCCGCCGTCATGCGAGCTGACCAGTGTCAGTTCGGAGCCGCGCAAATCTTGGTAGCGCGGCGCGGCCATTTTCAGCGCCCGCGGCAGGTTCACCCACAACTGGACGCCGTGGAACCAGCCACCCGAGATGACCAGGTCTTCCGGTGGCACCTCGTCGTGCAGAATACCGGAACCGGCCGTCATCCATTGGGTGTCGCCTTCGCTGATGGTGCCGCCGCCACCGTTCGAGTCGTGGTGCACCATCGTGCCGTCGAGCATGTAGGTCACCGTCTCGAAGCCGCGATGCGGATGCCACGGCGCGCCCTTCGCCTCGTGCGGTTCATAGGCGACGGGGCCCATCTGGTCGAGCAGGATGAACGGATCGGCCGAGCGCAGATCCATGCTCGGAAACGGCCGACGCACCTCGAATCCGGCGCCTTCGCGCTGCTTGTGCGCGGTGCTGATGCTGCGCACCCGGCGCTCGCTCGTCGGATCGCTGGGCCGGGGCAGTCGGGGCAGAACCATGATGTCGGGGACGGTGATGGCGGCCATGGAAACCTCCTGAAGTTTTGGTGTCCATGTCAACCAATGAATCGCTAGGATCATTCCCGTGGTCCGATGGCTGAGCGATGACGAACAAACAACCTGGCTAGCCTTCATCCGGCTGCGCCAGCGACTGGACGCCGCGGTGGCGGCCGGCCTGGCTCAGGACGGGCTGTCGTCCGCGGACTATGAAATCCTCGTGCCGCTGTCGGCGGCGTCCAACGGTTGCCTGCGCGCCAAGGAACTCGCTGCCGAGCTCTGCTGGGAGAAGAGCCGACTGTCCAAACACCTGGCTCGGATGGCGGCCCGCGGTCTCGTCGACCGCCGGCCCGCCGAGGAGGACGCCCGCGGCATCCTGGTCGAGCTCACCCCGGCAGGCCGGAAGGCCCTCGAACACGCGGCCCCGAACCACGTCGATCTGGTGCGCCGACTGTTCATCGACGCGATGACTCCCGCCGAGGCTCGCGCCCTGCGCTCACTCGCCGACAAGGTGATGGCCGAAGCCGAACGTAGCACCGATCTCGGCGCCTGACGTCCGCGTGTCCGGTCGTCACCATGGGGTGATCGGCGGTTTCACCCACAGCAGCTTCTCGTCCGCGTGATTGCGTTGTGCCGCAGGATGATTCGGATGTTGTGCGGCCCAGGTGTCCTTCTCGTCGAGGAGTTGGGCGACGCTCGTCCAGGTTTCGTCGGTGCTCGGCGGATTCGTCCCGGCCGCGCGCGCGAGTTTGCGCCGGAGGGCCGTTGGCATCTCGAGTAGTTCGGCTCCGGTGATTCCGTGTTCCCAGATGTAGCCCGCGAGTCGACGCGCTTTCTCGGCGCGGCTCTTCGACGCGGCGTCGGAATGGGCGTAATCGGTCATGGCGCAGTCCGCATCGGTGGTGGTCGGTTCTGGTCGACCTTAACGGACCTGGCGCGATGGAAAGGCATGCTGTCATCGATATGGCAGCGCCTCCCTTCCACTGGACGGGAGGCGTTGCCGTTGCGTGCGGTCGCGATCAGTACGCGCTCGAGACATTATCCATCGAGCCGTACCTCTTGGCCGCGTAGTTGCAGGCCGCGGCGATATTGGCGACCGGGTCGTAGATGTCGGTCGACGTGCCGGGGACGTGGAAGGCACGGAAGGTCGGGTCGATGACCTGGAGCAGGCCCTTGGAGGGGATGCCTGCGGCGGCGTTGGAGTCCCAAAGGTTGATGGCCTGGGGGTTGCCGGTGGACTCACGCATCACGTTGCGCAGGATGCCCTTGTAGCTGCCCGGGATGCCGTTGGCATGCATGATGTCGAGGGCCTGCAGGATCCAACCGTTGAGGTTGTTCTCGTAGAGCGGCGCGGGCGGGGGCATGGGCGCGGGCATCGGGGCCGGGGCCGGGGCCTGGGCCGGAGCGGGCGCGGGGGCGGCGGGCATCGGTGCGGGCAGCTCCACGGCGACGGGTGTGGCAGGGGCCGGGGGCTGCGCGGCGACCATGGCGATGCGTGACGGAACACTGTCGTCGGCCACCGAGCCCGAGGACGAGGCGACGGCGAGGACGCCGGCCGCGGCGATGGCGAAGGTGACGCTTTCGCGGAGCGAGCGGCGGCGGAGAGTGGAAAAGCGTCTGTCAGGCATTGTGTTCAGTCCTTCATCGGTGTCGGTTTCGGCCCGTGCCGCGCCAGGCGGCAAAGATCCGCGGCGCGCGCCAGTGCGGTCGCTCGCCTAATTCGGCCGATATCCTGTTTTCGGGTTTTGTTGTGAATGCCGGAGATCCGGTTCCCTGCCGATACGACGCGGCTCGGGTACCCCGGGCAGATGGCCCGTCGGGCACCGCCGTCGCGCGCAAACTTCCCGTCATCCGACGGGAAGGGAGTAGGGAGTATTGCGGTCACCCTCGGTGTCGCGCGGTACTCCAGTGACCGCGAGCGAACATCTTGGCGTTGCGGTCGTTTTCCGAATGTGTGTGTATTACTCCTTGGGCTAACCAAACTGCTGGTCTGTTCCGGATGGGATCTCAGAATGGTCACGATCGGTTAACGTAAGGTAAATAAAAGGTGAATCAATGGTGCTGTTGATCTTAGTTTGTCAAGATCATGCAGGTCGAAACGCTGCGCATGCGGGGAGTTTGCCTCTAAACATAATGTGATGCAGCACACCTAAATTTCTTGGTCACGCCCGGCACTTTCCCGGTTTTGGCGTCACCAAGACGCCGACGCACCCTTCTCTGGTGCACGACACGAGGCAATGCGTTACTCAAACTTGTGATCTTGGTCTTGATATCAGGTGTGACATGCTTGTTAGGTGCGCCATCAGGGACTCGAACCCCAACTCGAACCCGCTGTTCACCATTGAAGGCGACCCAGAAATCCTGGTCAAAAACTATTTCGCGGCCTGCGCAATCCCCGCGCACATGGAAATACACATGGATAATTCGTCGCTCTTCCCGACTGCTCCCGCCCCGTTCCTGCAGTTAGCCGGTTGTTTCCCGGCTCTGAGACGTCACAACTTTCGAGCCTGACCGCGTCGGCTCCCGGTGCAAAGTAGCTCTCCACCTATGCTCAACCGCCCCCAAGACGGTGTTATGGATCATCTGTGCCCCGCACCGCCAGCAGGGATCGTTCGTTGCGGCGATGACTCACGCCAGGTCGATAACGTCGCGCAGCGACGCGCGAATGTCCGGTAACGGCAGAGTCTCGACCGGCTGCTGTCCTGTATGGGTTACCGCCTCGAGGTCGTGCGGCGCCCCGTCGTCCCCGAGTTGACCCGCCCCGAGCGCCGCTCATGGCAGTTGCACAGCCGGCTTTCGACGCACTTGACCCGATCGTGCCTCGAGTCGTGGCTGCCACGCATCGAACGCAATCTACAGCGGCTTCGTGATGGGGTATCCGGCCAGCCGCATGTGCGCAATCTCGATCGCTGGCAGTCGCTGATCGAGCACCGTGACGTACCAGGACTACACCGCCTGCTCACCGGTCTCGACCGCGACTCGATCGAGATGCGTGAGGTCTCCCCGATGGGCGGGCTGCTCCCCCAAGACGAGCGCGCCGATGTGTTGAGCCTCGCGGGCTGATGCGGCGCGATCAGGTGGAGCACGCTATCCGCACCGCGTGCCAGATCATCGGCCGACCCGAGGTGATCGTGGTCGGTTCCCAATCGATCCTCGGCACCTTCGACGAAGCCCGGCTTCCCGCGGATGCCACGATGTCCGTTGTCACCAGAAGAGTGGTTTCGGGTTCAGGATTAGTTCGAAGATCGGGGCGCTGATGCCGATCGCTTCCGCGGCAGCGTCGTCCGATGCCTACCTATCGGGTGCCGCGTCGCTGCGCGCCTGTGGGTTCAGGACTCCGGCAGCGTCAGGATCGGCGGTTCGCCGTGCACCCCGGTGGGGTGCGCAATCCGGTCTGGATTCCAGTCGTCGCCGAGTTACTGCACCGCGTGGTCATGTTTCGGATGTGCGGGGTCTGTCAGGGCGGTAAGCAACTCCTGGTAGTGGTGCACCCCGCCGCAGTCCTCCGGCGGGCAGGCGCCCTTACCATCGAGCACCCGGGCGTGGTTGGCCGCCGGATCCGTTTCATCGATGGCTTCCACGGTCACCCGGTGTTCCCAGTCGTCGCCGAAGTCGTATCGGTAGACGAATGATTGGCCGGGCTCGCTGGCAATCGCGGGCAGCTGCACCTGGTGCGCTTTGCCTGCGTCGCCGTCGCAGCGCGGATCGAGCACCCCGCCTCCCTCGATCTCGAAAGCGTACAGGTGGTCACCGGACCAGCCCATGGCATCACGCAGAACCGTGTGCAGGTCATCGAGCCGTATCCGTGACGGTACGGCCGCCCTCCGCCACACCGGCGGATTCGTGTGCGCCAGTTCCACTTTCAGTGTCACGCGAGCGCGGTCGGGTACCGGCGTCCTGTCGAACCCGGGGCGGCCGCAGCATTTCTTGTACTTCCGGCCGACACCACACCAGCAGGGTGCATTGCGATCCGGCGGCCACGCGATGTCGTTGCCGGTTTCCACGGTTTGCAGGTACGCCAGCCGGGTGCTGCGGCGGGCCGGATCGGTGCCACTGCGCTCGGCATACGCGTACAAGCCCGCCAGGTCGACAGGCACGACCCGCATCCTTCCGCGCTCCGACGTCTCGCTCAACGCGCTCTGCAGCTCGCGACGGTAGTCCTCGTGGTCGGTCGGGAAGCTAGCGTCCAACAGCCCTTCCATCATGGCCTGCGCGTACGTCGAGGCCGGCAGGTAGGCCATCTGGTAGGTCGCTGTTCCGGCGGGCTGGGCGCACTTGCCCTGCGGTGTCGCCGTGGGCTGGGGTCGTGCCGCCGCCTGAGCGAGCAGCGGTCCCAACTGCGCCGCGATCCGCTCATGAGCGATGCGCTGGTGTTCCTCCGCCGGGCTGTGCATGAGGATCGCGTCGGCGTCGGAGTCTCGGCCCAGTCGGGTAGCCAGCGCGACACCCTCGGCTGCGAGCACGCACCCGAACTCTTCCTCGCCGAGGGAGGCCAGGGCGTTCGGTGCGACTCGATAGAAGCGCAGATCCCGCTGTTCGGCGGGCAACGCCGCCAACTCGCGGTGCAGGAAGGTCAGTTCCCGAAATGCGGCAGTTCGGCCGCCGTCGTCCCACCATGAGGCGCGCAGCGGTCCCAGCGCGAAACGGTCGGCGGGATGGATCTCGATCAGCCTGGTCAGCATCGCCACGACGGCGGGCGTCTGATCATCGTCGTAGAATTCCAAGCTCTCCCAGGCGTAGTCGAAGACGCGCTCGTCGCCGCGGGCCCGCGGATCGAGCAGCGCCTCGAGTACGACCCCGCGCACCGCCTCGGCATCGTCGTTGTCACCGAAGGCCTCGTCGATTGCCTCGCCCAGGTCGAGCGGATGGAAGTAACGGTCGGGAAGCACGAGGGAAGTCTCTCACAGGCTGCTGGCGACCACGCGTGCACTTTCCCGGGCTACGAGACATTCTGCTCCGCTACGGCCACTTCGCCCATGCCTGTCAGCAACTCATCGCGTCCTCGCCCGAGCTGCAGGAACGCGATCTGATCAAGATGACCTCGCTGGCCTCGGCGATTGCCGAGACGCTGCGCCCGGGACGTCCCGCCCAGGGTTGCCATCCTGGCCGCACGGGCGGCGGTGGCCGTGTTCACCACCGCTTACGGTGACTGGGTGGACGACACCACCGCGGACCTGCACGCCCTGATGCAGCGATCACTCGCCGATCTGCGCCTGGCAGTCGGCGCGGGGTAGTCGGCCACCGGGGCGGCCACGCTGGATTCGGGCGCCAGCCGAACATGATCCATGCTTGTCGAAGGTGTTCTGCTGCAGCGTCTATCGAAGCATCGCGGAGCCTGCGGTCCGGTAGATTCGGGGGTAGGCGAGTGTGGTGCGCCAGCTGCTTCATCCCTCGAAGCGGTATCGGCGCCGAAAGGTGGGCGACCGGTTGTCCCGAGGTGGCCGTTTCGAGACAAATACCGACTTAGGTTGCGGAACGGATAACGGCCGATAACTAGAAAGCGGCAATCAGAGAGTGGGATGGAATCGAGTCAGACTTGTGATCTTGGTCTTGATATCAGGTGTGACATGCTTGTTAGGTGCGCCATCAGGGACTCGAACCCCGAACCCGCTGATTAAGAGTCAGCTGCTCTGCCAATTGAGCTAATGGCGCTTGTCTTGCCTTGCTCCGTGTTCCGGTGCGGGACAGACACTAACAGGCCGAGGGCGCAGAAGTGAAATCGATATCCGGGCGGCGGCGCGACGGAGCCGAGTCGGGGTGTTAACGAGGGGCGCGTAACAAGGGGCGCGGTGGTTCGGATCTAACCGGTGGAGCTCGCCTGCATCGGGGTGGTGTTCGCGTTGGAACGGCTTGTCGAGCTGGCAGAATGGCGGGACGTGGTCTCGACCGATCCTGCCGGCACGGTGGGTTGAGCTAGCAGTCGGTCGGATCCGAAGCCATCGGTGTGTCTCTGGCACACCGGGACTTGAAACGGGGTTGAGATGAGTGTTGCGCAGGGTCGACTTCGGTCGATGGGGAAAGTAACCGCACCCCTGGTTGTATCGGCCGTCGTCGCGCTGACCCTGTCGGCCTGCTCGTCCTCGAACACCTCGGACACCGCCTCGGTGCCCATCGACCGCAACCCGGTCACTGAACTGATCAAGCCGAAGCTGTTGTCGCCTGTCAAGGACGGTGACGTGGGGGTGTCACCGGGTATGCCGATCACCTTCAAGGTCGATGACGGCAAGTTCACCAATGTGACGCTGCTCAACCCGCAGAACACCCCGGTCGGCGGCAAGCTGGCAGCCGATGGCCAGTCCTGGGAGACCACCGAGGTGCTCGGCTACGGCAAGACATACAGACTGCGTGCCGAGGCGATCGGTCTTGGCGGTGCCGGCGCCACCGTGCTGAGCTTCACCACCACTTCGCCCGACAGCCAAACCCATCCGTACCTGCTGACCGACGAAAACGAGGTGGTCGGCATCGGACAGCCGGTGGCAATCCAGTTCGACGAGAACATCCCGGACCGCAAGGCCGTTCAGAATGCGATCAAGATCACCACCGAGCCCGCCGTCGAGGGCGCGTTCTACTGGGTGAACAACCGCGAGGTGCGGTGGCGGCCGGAGCATTTCTGGGCACCGGGTACCAAGGTCATCATCGACGTCAATGTGTACGGCAAGGATCTCGGCAACGGCCTGTTCGGTCAGGACAACATCCACTCGTTCTTCACCGTCGGCGATGCGACCGTCTTCACTGCCGACGACAACACCAAGCAGGTGACGGTCGAGCAGAACGGTCAGGTGGTGCGGACCATGCCCACCTCGATGGGTAAGGACAGCTCGCCCACCGACAACGGCATCTACATCGTGAGCGACCGCTTCGATCGCATCATGATGGACTCCTCGACCTACGGGGTCCCGGTGAGCTCCCCGAACGGCTACAAGACGCCGATCGACTACGCGACCCGAATCTCCTACAGCGGCATCTTCTTTCACTCGGCGCCGTGGTCGGTCGGGCAGCAGGGGTACTCGAACACCAGCCACGGCTGTCTGAACCTGAGCCCGGCGAACGCCCTGTGGGTCTATCAGAACGCCAAACGCGGTGACATCGCCATCATCAAGAACACCGTGGGCGGCACCCTGTCCGGTGTCGATGGCCTCGGCGACTGGAACATCCCGTGGCCGGAATGGAAGGCGGGCAACGCCGGGATTAGGGGATAACGGGCCCGGCCGAAGGAGATCTGTCACACAATTGCCGAAGTATCCGCCGCGCATCGCCGCTGGTTGGGTGGTTCGCGAAACTGATTGGTGCACAGGGGAATAGGCCCCAGCGGACAGCGGGGAGTCCCGGGGTCGCACGGATACGAAAAAGGCCCAGGCGGGGATCTCTCCCGGCCCGGGCCTCATGGGGTGGCTGACGGGACTCGAACCCGCGACACCCAGGATCACAACCTGGTGCTCTACCAGCTGAACTACAGCCACCATTGCCGGTGATGAACCGGCGCGCTAAATATTAGCGCGTTACCCCCGGGAGCCCTAATCGGCTTCCGGCGTGCCGTTACGCTGCGCTTCTGGCGCGCCCTCGCCCACGCCCTTGGGGTCATCGCTCAGCTCGGCCGCGACGGCGGCGATTTCCGCCGTCGACGGACCGGGTGCGGCAACGAACGCGGTGCGCCGGTAGTACTCGAGCTCGCGAATGGACTCTTTGATGTCGGCAAGGGCGCGATGGGTGAGCCCCTTCTCCGGCTGCCCGAAATAGATCCGTGGGTACCAGCGGCGGCACAGCTCCTTGATGGAGCTCACGTCGATCATCCGGTAGTGCAGATGGGTGTCCAGCAGGGGCATGTCCCTGGCGATGAAGCCGCGGTCGGTCGCGATCGAATTGCCCGCCAGCGGGACCATGCCCGCGAGCGGGGCGTATTCGCGGATGTAATCGAGCACCTGCTGCTCGGCCTCGGCGAGGGTGACGGTGGAGCGGCGCACCTCGTCGGTGAGGCCGGAGCGGGCATGCATCTCGGCTACCACCTGGGGCATCGCGGCCAACGCCTCGTCGTCGGCGTGGATGACGATATCCACGCCCTCACCCAGAATGTTGAGGTCGCTATCGGTTACGAGCGCGGCCACCTCGATCAGCTTGTCGCTGTCCAGGCGGAGGCCGGTCATCTCGCAATCCATCCACACCACGAATTTGTCGGACACCCGAGCAACACTAGTCAGCCCGGGCCGCAGTGTGCTCGATTGCCTCACTTAACTCGTGGCGGGGGTCGCGACGATAGAGTTTGCTGGAGATCGGCGTAGGCGTTTTATGCATGACAGCAACATGTTGGCAGACCAAGACGGAGGACGCGCGATGACCACCGCCCAGGAGAAAGCGGCCGCGGCACGCAGGGCCGCCGAGGATGCTGCCAGAGTCGCCGCGGAGGCGACAGCCGCCGCCGAGGCCGCGGAGCGCGAACTGGCCGAGCAGGAGGCCGCCGCCGGGTCCGGCGATGCCAACGGTGCCAATGCGGTGGCCGCCGCTTCCGATGCCGACGCGAAGGTGGCCGAGACCGCCGCCGCGAGTGCTACCGCCGCCGAGGCCGCGAAGGCGCTGGCGACCGAAGCCACCGACTCGGCCGAACAGTCGCCCGCACAGCAGATCACCGCCGGGTACGCGTTCGAGGGTGAGGCGCTCGAGCTGGGCACCGTGGTGATCGCCGGGGTCGTCGATCCGTCTGCGCTGGTACGGATTCCGATGCGCACGGTGAACCGGCACGGTCTGGTCGCGGGCGCCACCGGTACCGGTAAGACGAAGACCCTGCAGGGGATTGCCGAACAGTTGTCGCGGGCCGGGGTACCGGTGGTGCTCGCCGATATCAAGGGCGACCTGTCGGGCCTGTCGCAGCCCGGGCAGTCGAACGACAAGCTGAGCGCGCGGAGCCTCGAAACCGGAGCCGGGGAATGGAAGCCGACCGGTTTCCCGGCTGAGTTCGTATCGCTCGGCACCGACGGGATCGGTGTGCCGATCCGGGCCACCATCACCGCGTTCGGGCCCGTGCTGCTCAGTAAGGTGCTGGGGCTCAACGAGACTCAGGAATCTACGCTCGGACTGATCTTCCACTGGGCCGACAAGGCGGGGCTCGGGCTGCTGGATCTGAAGGATCTGCGCGCCGTTATCACGCACCTGACCAGTCCCGACGGTAAAGAGGATCTCGAGGGCATCGGCGGGGTGTCGGCGGCGACCGCAGGCGTGATTCTGCGCGCCCTGGTCACCCTCGAAGCCGACGGCGGCGACACCTTCTTCGGTGAGCCGGAACTGGATCCGGCGGATCTGCTGCGCACCGCGGGCGGGCAGGGTGTGATCACGCTGTTCGAGCTGGGCGCGCAGGCGGCGCGGCCGGTGATGTTCTCCACCTTCCTGATGTGGGTGCTGGCCGACCTGTTCCAGACCCTGCCCGAGGTCGGTGACGTCGAAAAGCCCAAACTGGTCTTCATTTTCGACGAGGCGCACCTACTATTCGCGGACGCGTCGAAGGCGTTCCTGGAGCAGGTGGAACAGACCGTCAAACTGATCCGCTCCAAGGGCGTCGGCGTGTTCTTCTGCACCCAGCTGCCCACCGATATTCCGAATTCGGTGCTGTCCCAACTGGGTGCCCGCATCCAGCACGCACTGCGCGCCTTCACGCCCCACGATCAGAAGGCGCTGTCCAAGACGGTCCGCACCTACCCGAAGACCGGAACCTACGACCTGGAGGAGGCGCTCACCTCACTGGGCACCGGCGAGGCGATCGTCACGGTGCTTTCGGAGAAGGGCGCACCGACTCCGGTGGCGTGGACCAGGATTCAGCCACCGCGCTCGCTGATGGACACCATCGGCGACGAGGCGATCAAGTCGCGGGCGCTGTCCAGCTCGCTGTACGGCAAGTACGGCCAGACCATCGACCGCGAATCGGCCTACGAGATCCTCGCGGCGAAAGTATCGGCGGCACAGGAGGACTCGGCCCCAGCACCCGCACCGGGACGACGCACCGCAGAAGAAGACTCCGCCGCCGAGCGCATCATGAAGAACCCGGCCGTGAAGAGCTTCCTGCGTTCGGCCGCCACGGCGGCGGGGCGCGAAATCAGCCGCAGCATCTTCGGCACCCGCCGCCGCTGACACCCCGCGCCTCCGATTCCCCGCATACCGCATGCGACTCGGCGTGCGGGAAGTCAAAGGCGTTGCGGCTGTGCGCTATCCGGCGTCGCGGTCGAGCAGATCCGCTTCGCGCCGGACGAGTTCGTCGCACCGGCCACCGTGCACGGCGATGACGGGTAGCCGCGCGGTGTCGGCGAGGGCACGCCCGTACTGGTAGGCGCCGGTGCACGGCACCGCGAGCAGCTCGCCTGGGCGCAGGTCCACCGGCATCCGGATATCGGTGGCGAGGATGTCGTCACCGGCTTGCCCCGCGACTGTCGCGGTCCGCTGTGGGCCGGTGGCCCGCCGGTTCGCTAGAACCATGGCGGCGAGGGCGCCCGGCCGGGAGTCCGTCCGGTCCTTGCGCACGCCGCTGTCGACGATGACGGAGGGGTATCCGCCGTCGTTGTGCTTGACCGAGAGCACTCGGTACAGGGTCACGCCCGCGCGGGCCACGATCCCGCGGCCGGGTTCGATAGCGATATTCGGGCGTGGGAAGCGCTGCCGGGCGCAAGCCGCGTCGAGGGCGTCCTCGATGATGGCGGCGAGGTCGGTCAGGTTCATTTCGGCGTCGCCGCTGCGATAGGCGACCGCGTGCCCGCCGCCGAGGTCGAGGTCGGTGAGTATCGGGCCGTGGTCGTGGCGCACCTGTGCCATTTCCGCGACCATCCGCCGGATCGCCTCGCCGTAGTAGTCGGGGTTGTAGATCTGGGAGCCAACGTGGCAGCGGAAGCCGATCAGGTCGAGCTTCGGCTGGCTGAGTACCTGCGCCACTGCCGCGGTCGCGGCGTCGCCGACAAGGAACCCTGCCGGTTGCGCGGTGTCCGCGGCCATCCGGCCGGGGATATCCATGCTCAAGGACAGCCGCAGCAACACCTGCTGCGGGCGGGTGACCACGGCCGCAAGCCGATCGATCTCGGCAACCGAGCTCAGCACGATCCGCCCGACGCGGCACTCGGCCGCGGTTTGCAGCGCTTCGACGGATTCCCCGTTGCCGTGCATGATGATTCGCTTCGGATCGACACCGGCGGCGAGGGCGACGGCCAGCTCATCGGCGGAGTACACCGCGACCGACAGCCCTTCCTCGGTGACCCAGTTCGCGACCGCGCCGATCAGCAGGGCCCTCCCGGCGTAGACGATCTCGGCCTCGGTGAACGTCTTGCGGTAGGCGCGGCAGCGTTCCCTGACCTCGTGTTCGTCGAGGACGCATGCCGCGGTGCCGTACCGGTCGGCGATATCGGCGAGCGCGACGCCACCGATCACGATGCGGCCTGCCGCGTCGTAGTGCGCGTCTCGCGGCCAGATCGCGGAATCGAGGCGCGGGGCCATCTCTGACCGCGAATACGAAAAGAGATCGAGCAACGTCACTGTGTACTCCTGATTGCGCCCGCTGGGATCTATCTGCGGGGGATACCCAGGTCTACCTCCGCGGGAGGGCAGCGGACGGGTCGTTAGCGCTACCTTGACCATCGCCATCCCGATCTTGACGAATCGCTGACGTACCCTCCGACAGATGCCGTTTCATCGGCCGATATCGCGCCTGAGCAGGTCGGCGGTGGTCTCCCGGCGCACCAGCTCACGGGAACTGCCCTTACGCACCGCGACGATCGGCGGGCGGCCGACGCTGTTGTAGCACGAGGCGAGACTGTGGTGGTAGGCGCCGGTGCACGGCATTGCCAGCACCTCACCGGGCCGCAGGTCCGCGGGCAGCTGCACGTCGGTGGCGAGGATGTCGCCCGCCTCGCAGAACCGGCCCGCGACGGTGGCGGTCATATTCGGGCCGGTGGGGTGCCGGTTGGCCACGACGACGCTGTAGTGCGCGCCGTACAGCGCGACCCGTGGGTTGTCACTCATGCCGCCGTCGACCGTGACGTAGGTGCGTCCGCCATCGATGTGCTTGACCGAGAGCACCCGGTACAGGGTCACGCCGGCGTGCGCGACGATGGCGCGGCCCGGTTCGATGGCGATGACGGGGCGTGGGAATCCGCGGCGCGCGCAGGCGGCGTCGAGGGTGTTCTCGACGATCGCGGCGAGCTCGGTCAGGTTCATTTCGGCATCGCCGCAGCGGTAGGCGACCCCGTGGCCGCCGCCGATATCGAGGTGGGTCAGCAGGTGGTCGTGCTCGTCGCGGACTCGCGCCATCTCGGCGATCATCCGGCGGATGGCCTCGCCGTAGTAGTCCGGTTCGCAGATTTGCGAGCCGAGGTGGCAATGGAAGCCGATCAGCCGCAAATTCGGCTGGCGCAGAATCCGGGCGACGGCTTCGGTGGCGGAATCGCTGCCGAGCGGGAAACCGAATTTCTGATCGGTCACGCCGGTGGCCACCGCGGGATGCCCGTGTACGTCGATGCCCGGTGACAGCCGCAGCAGCACCTGCTGCGGCCTGGTGGCCAACGCGGACAGCAGCGTGATCTCCGCGAGCGAATCGACGACGATTCGGCCGACACCGACTTCGAGCGCGGTCTGCAACTCGTCGAAGGATTTTCCGTTGCCGTGCATGATGATTCGCTTCGGATCGACACCGGCGGCGAGCGCGACGGCCAGTTCGCCCGCCGAGCAGACATCCACCGAGAGGCCCTCTTCGGTGACCCAGTCGGCGACCGCCCGGATCATCAGTGCCTTGCCCGCGTAGTAGATCTCGGCGTCGGGGAAGGCCGCACGGTACGCCCGGCAGCGCTGCCTGACCTCACGCTCGGCCAGCACATAGGTCGGGGTGCCGTACTGGTCGGCGATATCGGCGAGCGCGACGCCGCCGACGGTTATTCGGCCTGCGTCGTCATAATGCGTATCTCGTGGCCAAATTGCGGAGTCGAGCCGCGGGGGCATTCCTCCTGACCGCAGCGACGGGAAGATTTCGAGCAGCGTCACGATTTCTCCTGTGTAGCCCCCGCTTTCTCGATATGCGGGGCTGTCGTCAGGACTACGCCGTTTCGAGATCAGCGAGCCGATGGCTTATGCGAACTTGACGCGGCGGAACGCTATCTTGACGGGATTGCAACGGGTCATATTCTAGCCGCCGAGCTTTTTGTAGAACGCGCCCGCGATCGGGGCGGTGAAGGAGCGCGGACCGTACTGGCCCGCGACGCTCATGCCCTTGCTGATCAGGCCCGGGACCACGCGCATCTTGTTGCGGGCCAGTGCGTCGATGGAGACCTTGGCGGTGTATTCGGAGGTGACCCACATGAAGTCGGGCACCATTCGGTGCACGATCGTTGCGTCGGCCGGGTCCGGGGTCTCGGTGCGTACCGGGCCGGGCGCCAGCAGCGTGACGTGCACGCCGGAGCCCTTCAACTCGCCGCGCAGCGATTCGGAGAAGGTGTTGGCGAAGGCCTTGCTCGCGGCGTAGGTGGCGTTGTTGGGGATCGGCATGTTTCCGGCCGCCGAGCCGCTGATCAGGATCCCGCCGCCGCCCCTGGCGATCATGCCGGGCAATACCGCGAGGGTGAGGTCGTGCACCGCGACCGCGTTGAGCTCCATCTGGGCTCGTTCGTACTCCAGGTCCAGCTCGGCGACCGCGCCGAAGGTCGCGATCCCGGCGTTGTTGCACAGGATGGCGATATTGCGCGCGGCCAGCTCCTCGACGAGGCCGCCGCGCTGGGTGCGGTCGGACAGATCGATCGCGCGCACCTCGGCGGTGATGCCGTGCGCCAGCGTCAGCCGCTGGGCGAGTTCAGTGAGCACCTCGCCGCGCCGGGCGACGAGGATCAGCGAGTAGCCGCGGGCGGCGAGATCAGCGGCCAGCGCGGTGCCGATGCCGGAGGAGGCGCCGGTGACGACCGCTCGGTTCTCGGAGGTGGGGGAGGGCAGGCTCACGAGTGGAGCCTAATCCAGTAATTCCAAGAGCTGGAGAAGGCCGTGGCTGGATCCGGTGTGACGTCTCCGGGGCAATCCAGGCTGGGCCTTGGATGACGCAGGCCCCGAGGAGGACAGACGCCGCAGGTCGGTGCGATTTCCGATCCCGCCGCGACGATGAAGCCGTTCCGTCTTGATTGCCGAGCGCGGTTAGATGTTGCTCCAAATCTACTGTCTCGCAATGAGTATCGAGCAGAGACGTGGGGTGAGGGTGTTCAGGTCATTGTGTGACGAACGAAATGGACACCCTCGCAACAGCACTCTATGTGAAGACCGACGACATGTTGAGGGACTCACCGGGGTTAGCGCCATGGCGGCCACGGATCGGAATCGCACCGGAGTTGACCGACGCCGAGTTGGTGACCTTGGCGATGATGCAGGCGCTGCTGGGGTTCACCTCGGAGGCGCGTTGGTTGCGATACGCCCGCGCCCACCTGGGGCATCGGTTCCCTGGCGATGTTAAACGCCCCGAAACCCGGTGAGCTGTGGATACACCTGGCCGAGCCGAGGGGTAGCGTTCGGGTCGTGTTCAAGCTCAAGGTCATCCTCTGGCTGGGACACCTATCGTTGCCGGCGTTCGGGTTATGGCTCCTGGTCTCCCGTCCCGCACTCGATATGGACTACGAGCATCACGCGGAGCATTTCTGGCTGTATTACGGCGTGATCGTGCCGGAGATTCTGGACCGGGGTGGGACGGTCGTGCAGTTCGTCGGCGACGCGGTGATGGCCCTGTTCAACGCGCCGGCCCGCCAGCCGGATCATGCGTTGCGGGCGGCGGGAGCCGGGCTCGCCCTCCAGCGGGTGGTCGCCGAAACGGCGGTTCGGCATCCGGACTGGCCGCGCTTCCGGGTCGGGGTCAATATCGGTCCGGCGCTGGTCGGCAACGTCGGCGCGCCGCAGATGCGCAACTACACCGCGATCGGCGATACGACGAATCTCGCTGCCCGGCTGGAGAGTTTGGCGGAGCCTGGGACTGTGGTGATCGGCTCGCTGACCTATGCGGAACTCGGCTCGCGCGCGCAGGTGCGCAGCCGGGGCGCGGTTACTGTCAAAGGCCGGAATGAGCCGGTGACATGCTATGTGTTGGAAGGGCTGCGGTGACGACCGATTTCGAGATACTGCGCGGTGTGGGCGAACAGCAGCGGCGCGAAATTCTTGCCTCCTGCACGCCGCGACGGTTCAAACGCAGGGAAATCCTTTGTCACGAAGGCGATCCCGGCGACTGTCTGCATCTGATCAAGTCCGGGCGGCTCATCGTTCGAGTCGCCACCCCCCTCGGGAACATCGCGACGCTGACCATGCTCGGTCCGGGTTACTCGTTCGGCGAATTAGCGGTGGCCGGCAGCAACTCCCGACGCACCGCGACCGTCGAAGCTGTCGAAAATGTAGAGACGCTGACGTTGAGCCGCACCCAGTTGGCGACACTGCGCCAGACGTACCCGGAGATCGACCGGGTCATCATCGGCACGCTGGCGGCGCAGGTACAGCGGCTCTCCGCGCAGGTGCTCGAGGCTCTGTATCTGCCGGTCGAAACCAGGGTGGTCCGGCGTCTTGTCGACCTCGCACTTATCTACGGAGGATCGCGTCCCGTTGCGGAGATCCGGCTCACCCAGGACGATTTGGCGTCCATGGCGGGGACCACGCGGGCCACGGCGAACAAGGTGCTACGCGAACTGCAACAACGCAACATCCTCGCCCTGACCCGTGGCCGCATCACCGTGGTAGACCGGGCGGCGCTGATCCGCACCGCCACGTGAACGTCTATTTCGCGAGCGCCTTACCGCCGTTGGGTGCGACGGCGAACCACGTGCCGCCGACGCCCTGGCCCACCAGATCCCCGGGCTTCTTATCCTTCGCGAAGTAGTACACCGGCCACCCACCGATGGTGATCTGGCACGAGCCATCCGCGCGCTCGACGAATCCGGTCAGCGTGGGGTCGATGCCCTGCACATAGAGCCCCTGACCTTGGCTGACAAGCAGTGGCGGCCACGTGACGGCACAGTCGCCGTTGCAGTTCGACTTCGACGGCTTGGGGGCGTCCTTATCGAATCGGTAGAGCGAGCGGCCGTCACGGTCGGTGACGCGCAGCCCGACCGCCGGGTCGGTGACCGCCCTGAGCTCCACCGCATTCGTTCCCTGCGGCGCCGCTCCGTTGTAGATGTTCAGCCACCCTTGGGTTTTCGCGAGTACCGGCGCCGAAGCCGACGTCCAGGCCGGCGCCGGGTCTGCGGTAGCGGCTGGCGTCGCCGACAGGGCCAGCACCCCGGCAGCGGCAAGCGCGACGGCGGCCGTGTTGATCATCGTTGTGAAGCGCGACATGGGATCCTCCGAAGTGGTTTTGTTGTCAGTGCGGACAATTCTTCGGTTTCGGACCCGAATGTTCTTTTCGCGCAGTGACATCCACTGTGTGTCCGCGCCGACACAACGCCCTTGCCCGGGTAGCGGATCCGGCGCGCAGCTCCACGCCACCGCCGAGGGGCGAGCGGTCGCCGCCGCGTGCTGCTCGGTGTCCTGATTTCGGTTAGAGGCGTGCCGCCAGGCGAGTGCCCTGGTCGATGGCGCGCTTGGCATCGAGTTCCGCGGCGAGGTCCGCGCCACCGATCAGATACAGATTGACGCCAGCGGCACGTAGCGGCTCTTCCAGTTCGCGAACAGATTCCTGGCCCGCACAGACGATCACGTTGTCGACCGGGATCAGTTGCGGACGTTGGCGTTTCTCGCCGAAGCTGATGTGCAAGCCGTTGTCGTCGATGCGCTCGTAGTTCACGCCGCCGACGTGCTCGACGCCCTTGGCCTCGAGCGCGGCGCGGTGCACCCAACCGGTGGTCTTGCCGAGGTCTTTGCCGAAGGGGGTCGACTTGCGTTGCAGCAGTATGACTTCGCGGGCGGCGGGTGCGGGTTTGGGGGTGGTCAGCTGGCCGCGGACCTGCTCGTCCTCGGAGTCGACGCCCCACTCTTGCTTCCACTCGTCGAGCTTCAGCGTGGGATGGCCTTCGACGGTGAGGAATTCGCTCACGTCGTAGCCGATGCCGCCCGCGCCGATGACGGCGACGCGCTTGCCAACGGGCCGTTCTTCGCGCACCAGCTCGGCGTAGGACAGCACCATCGGATGATCGATGCCAGGGATGTTCGGAATGCGCGGGCGTACGCCGGTGGCCAGCACCACCTCGTCGTAGCGGGCGTTGATCAGCTCGCCCGCGGTGACACGCTTGTTCAGGTGCACGGTCACGCCGGTGACCTCGAGCATCCTGGTGTAGTAGCGGATCGACTCGTTGAACTCTTCCTTACCCGGAATGCGGCGGGCGATATCGAACTGGCCGCCGACTTTATCGTCGGCCTCGAAAAGATCGACCCGATGGCCACGTTCGGCGAGACTGACCGCCGCCGAGAGTCCGGCCGGGCCCGCGCCGACGACAGCGACGCGCTTGGTGCGCCGGGTCGGCAGCAGCTTCAGCTCGGTCTCGTGGCCCGCACGCGGGTTCAGCAGGCAGGACACGGTCTTGTGCTGGAAGGCGTGGTCGAGGCAGGCCTGGTTGCAGGCGATGCAGGTGTTGATCTCGTCGGCCCGGTTCTGCTTGGCCTTGTTCACCCACTCGGGATCGGTCAGGAAAGGCCGGGCCAGCGAAATCAGTTGGGCGTCACCGCGAGTGAGGATCTCCTCGGCGATCTCCGGCATATTGATCCGGTTGGAGGCGCAGACCGGAATGTTCACCTGCTCGGTGATCTTCGCGGTGAACTCGACGAACGCCGCACGCGGCACCGAGGTCACGATGGTCGGGACGCGCGCCTCGTGCCAGCCGATATCGGTGTTCAGGATATTCGCGCCCGCGGCTTCGAGATCCTTTGCCAACGCGATGATTTCGTCGAAGGTCTGGCCCTTATCGACCAGCTCGGCCATCGACAGCCGGAATACGATGATGAAGTTCGGGCCGACCGCGGCGCGGGTGCGGCGCACGATCTCCACCGCGATGCGGCGGCGGTTCTCCGCCGAGCCGCCCCACTTATCGGTGCGCTTGTTGGTGCGTGGCGCGAGGAACTGGTTGATGAAATAGCCTTCACCACCCATGATTTCGCAGCCGTCGTACCCGGCGAACTGGGCCAATTTCGCGCAGCGAGTGTAGTCATCGATGGTCTGCTCGATGCCCTTGGCCGAGAGCTTGCGCGGCCGGAACGGGTTGATCGGGGCCTTGATCGAGGAGGCCGACACACTGCCGGGCATATAGGAATAGCGGCCCGCGTGCAGGACCTGGATGGCGATCTTGCCGCCCTCTTCGTGCACGGCCTTGGTGATCGCCCGGTGCCGGTAGGCCTCGGTCTTATTGGTGAGCTTCGCGCCGAAGGGCAGCAGCCAGCCGGTGCGGTTCGGGGCGTAGCCGCCGGTGATGATCAGGCCGACGCCACCACGGGCGCGTTCGGCGAAGTAGGCCGCCAGCTTGTTGGTGTCCCAGGCGCGATCCTCCAGGCCGGTGTGCATCGACCCCATGATCACGCGGTTGCGCAGCGTAGTGAAGCCGAGGTCGAGGGGCTCGAACAGGTGGGGGAAGGAACTCATCTGCGAGTCTCACTTTTCTCGGGTTCCGAGTGCGGTCCTGTCGCACCCGGTTGCAGGGCTTGCAGAACTTCGTCACACCATTCGACGAACCCCAGCTCGACGCGGATGCCCGCGCGCAAGACAAGGTACTGGTGCAGAGGCGTACCGGATAGCTGATCCGGTACGTGGAAGTCACGCTTCTCGATCAGTCGGAACAGTTCGAGTCTCCGGTTGTGCTGCTCGCGGTGCCGGGCCACCTCGTCGCACAGTGCGCCGATATCGCCGTGCGCGGCGGCGCGGATCTTCACGCCGAGCTCGTTGCGTGGCATCCCGGAATCGGTGGGCTCGGCGATCCAGCGGGCGAGTTCGCCGCGACCGGCGTCGCTCACCGAGTAGACCTTCTTGTCGGGCCTGCCCTCCTGCGTCACCGACTCGCCGGTCAACCAGCCGGATTCCTCCATGCGCTTGAGTACCCGGTAGATCTGCTGATGGGTGGCGCTCCAGAAGAACCCGATGGACTTGTCGAACCGGCGCGCCAGCTCGTACCCAGAGCCGGCCCGCTCGGTCAGCGATACCAGCAGCGCATGCTCGAGGGCCATGCAGCAAGATTAGCCGTGACACTCGGTACTATGCAACTGGGTGCATAAGCGCGCCGAGTGCGGATAGTTCCGCCGCGTGGTTCGCCGGTAGCGTGCCCGAGCGATGGTCGCGTCGGCATTGCGCGAGCCACGCGCCGAGCCGGAATCCGTCCGTGGTGCGGTAGCTGTTGTCGATGCCTGCGTGGCCGTGCTCGCTCCGGTACACCTCGAGGTGTTGCACGCCGATCCGCCACCGCGATTGTTTGCGTGCTGCGCGCGTCCACGCCCTCGGCGAGAACGCGCGCATTCGAGACCACCACGGTCCCGTCGCCGGGCCGCTGTAGCGCGGCCAGCGCTGCCCGACGGTGCCGCGGCGCCATATCCCCGCTGACCCAGCGGGCACGCACCTCCCGCAGCGGCCTGTCACCGGTGGGCAACAGTTCGATCGCGGCGGCCAACCCCGTGGCGAACCGAGTCGCCGCCATGACCCGACCGTGATAGGTGATTACTCGGCGTAATCCATAGTCGCGCACCGCCTTTGCCAACGCGACCTGCATGCCGAGCATCCGCGCCGATACCGCGCGACCTTCGACGGTCACCAACCGGCGTGCGGCGGTCAGTTCGGCCACCTCCGCGTCGGTAACCGTCACCACTGCCACGCGATAGCCGGCCAACAATCCCGACTCGATCGCGGCCGCGAATGGTAGATGGAACACCTGCCGACCGAACACCGTGGGATCGTCCATGCTCACACTCTCGGTGCCACCGATGGTCATTATTCGCGGCGTCGCAGTCAGATACAGCCGCCGCACCGCCGGTAGCAGCCGATCCTCGTGTATCTGCGCACACTGCCCCTTCACTCCGCGTAGATCCACGGTCCCCGGTACGTGTCGGCCAACACGGCCGTGACCTGCGCGGACAGCCCGGTCAGATCCGCGGTCTCCCGCAGCATGCCCATCCCGGCATGCGACACGACCCCGCCGCCGTCGCCGAAGTTTTCCCGGTGCTCGGCAGTGTGAACGAGTCCATCAAGAGCATCACTCGCGCGGCGGGAACCGAATACGATCCGCTGGTAACATGCTTGGAGCCGGTTCCGGGAGCCTTATTCATAAGCCCTGCTGAAGAAGAGTAGCCCGATGATTGCTTGGAGCATGCTGGCGTATTTGTCGATGGGGGCGCGGTAGCGGCCTCCTTCCTCGCTGAGCATGCGCCATGTTTTGAGGTGGGCGACTGCGCGTTCGACGGTGGCGCGGACGGCCGACAGTTCGGTGTTGAAGGTGGCGTCGTCGGGGTGGCGGTCGTGGCCTTTGGGTTTCCTGATCGGCACGAGGTCGATGCCGTCGACGCCGACGTAGCCGAGGTCGGCGACGGTGTGCAGATCGGCGAGCGCATCGGCGAGGCCGGACGCGGCGTAGGCGTGGGCGTCGTGGCGTGCGCCGTGCACCGGCGTGGTCGAGATCGCGACGATCTGTCCGTCGAGGTCGGTGGCGATTTGGACGTTCATGCCGGGGTATCCGGCCTTTCCGGAGAACAGGTCTGGGATCGCCGACCAGTCCCAGGTCGGGCAGATCGTGCCGTCGAGGCGGGCGGTTCCCTTGCCGATCATCTCCCCGGGGTCGGGGACGAATTCGGCGAGGACCTCCCCGATCAACGGGCGCAGCAGATCCGGGCGGCGGCTCGCGGTCGGCTGGCTGACACCGAAGAACGCCGCCGCTACGTCCTGGGTCATGTTCTTGCGAATCAATGTGACCACCAACGCAACCGACCGGAACAGGCCCAGCACGTAGGGGCGTCCCGCCGAGGTCAACACGCCGACCTCGGGGTGCAGACGTGCCGTGAGCTCGGTCAGTTGCCCATGGGTCAGCCCCGCAATAGCCTCGTACCGCACGGCTCCTCGTATCTCTTCCGCAGAATTGGTCTTCGCGAATGAGATACTTTGGAGCCGTTGCCTTTACAAGGCTGACACGCCGGGCTCCTCGACACGGTGGCCGACTCGAAGCTGCTGCCATGCAGGCAATTCCGGGAACAAGACCGCGCCGCTCCGTACCGCACCTGTACCGCACCATCCGCCACAAGTTTGCTGATACCCGCACCGACATCAGCCTCCGAGGGGTTATGAATAAGCCTCCGGGAAACTGGTCCGAGATCCGCAGGCTCGGTGAGGTTTACAAGGCAGCCGGCAACGGGCTCGAGGCATGCGGTAAGAATCTCGAATCCGGAGTGAAGCGGATCGACGGTAGCACCGACGGCAAACCCAATTGGGACGGTAAAGCCTCCGTAGCCTTCAGCGAGTGGGCGACCAAGCAGGTGGCGGCAATGACATGGGAAGTCCCGGTCGGCCGGATCGTCAGTGATTGTGCGGGCAAGGTCCCCGACGAGATCAGGGATGGCATCAAACTCATCCTCGAAGGGCTGTGGGGGATGCTCAACAAGTATGTCGATTTCGACGACATCAAGGGCGCTCTCAAGTCGGTCGCCAATATCTTGTCCGCGGCCGTCCCGGGTCTCGGAGCTGCCCGCATCGCCAAGCTGGTCGTTGACATCGGTATGCTCATCAATGCCGCCATCAACGTGGTCATCAAGATCAAAGAGCTTGCCGATGCCTTCAAGAAGCTCCTCGACATCATCAAGGATCCGGTAGGCCAGTTGAAGGAGAAGGGGAAACAGAAGCTGGACGAGGCCATCGCGCCGGTCACCAAGAAAGTTGACGACGCGACCCGTAAGGCGGCCCTCGCCAAGGATATCGAACAAATTTCCCATTACGGCGACACCGTGAACCGCCCCACACAGTCGTATGATGCCGGGTCCGGCACAGCGCCGTGGGAGAACGCGTCATGACGAGACCCCAATGGGGCAGCATGCGGGAGCCCGATCTCGACCCTGAGGTGGAGGCGATCGCCCGGAAGGTCATGGACGCGGTAGACAGTCTACGCACCGCCACCATCCGCCTGACCAACATAGACATCGACGAACTCTTCGACGGTCCCACCGAGGTGACCGAGGAATTCATCTCGATGGTCGCCGGCTTGGACACCGCGTCCCCGGCGCTGAAGGCATATGCCGAACGAGTCAGTAACGGTGAATGCCGTTGGTGCGACATCGAAACCCTCGCCCGCCCGGTACCACCGGAAGTCGCCGAGATGAAGAGCTCGCCGTTGTTCACCTGGAAGTGGACCCCGGAACCCCCACAAGCGCCCACCCCGCCTCCGGCCCCTACGTGGCCGCCCACCCAGACCCCCACCCGTCGTCCGCGACCTGGCGAAACCGTGGTCGGCCCCAGTGACTGGCCGGACGACTTCGACGAGCACCCCGATGAGCGGCGCTGGCGCTGAGACGCAGGGCGCCGTGACGTTCGCGTGCCGAGGCGCCATTACCGTCGGTGGATTACAGCCGGTTTGCTCGAGGAGTTGATGTGGCGCGGTCCCAGAGGTTGATCGGCCCGATGTCGCTGGTGTGGACACTGGGTGTCACGGCAGCGGCGGTGGCCTTCATGACGGGCGCGCTGGACCTTGGTATCACGATAGCCCGGTGGACCGGTTCGCCGGTCGCCATGGCGCTGTCTCTACCGGCGAGCCTATTGCTGGGCATGGGTGCGTGGATGCTCGTGCTGGCCGCCGCATGGCGGCTGCGCCGGAATTACCTGCGGCGGAACGGGATCGCGATGTCCGCGGTGGTGGTCGAGTCGGATCTGCGATCCAACTACCGTTCGGGTACGTTCAACTTCGATTTCTTCCGGGTGCGAGTCGAAGTTCAGTTCCCACACCCAGACTCGGGTGCCGATGCCCGCGTGCGCAAGCAGTACTTCTACCCTGAATTCCGCGAGGTCAAAGCGCGAGCACTGGCCGAGCGACTGAGCGTCGGCTCCTCGGTTCCCATTGTGGTCCACAAGAATTCCGCGTTGTTCGACATTCCCAAACGGCCCGTCTGGGCCGATATCTGGTGACCGTCGCCGACTTCGGTTGCTGCCCTGTCATTTTCGGTTGTGGTCACTGTTTCGCGGCCTGTCGCAGTGCGGTTGTTGCGGCACGTCCGGGGGGATTGGCGGGTGGTACTGGTCGCAGCGGTGAAGCAGTCGATCGTTCTCGACGGCTGCTAGAAAATGAAGCGCACGGTGAGACCAACAGGAAGCGCCGCATCTCGAGACAAGATGAAGAAGTCCTGTTCAAGGCCTCGGGAGACGAAGACAGCCGTGAGACCCTACAAATTTGTAGGGTCTCAAAAAACGTGGCCAAATCTCAGAATGGTGGGCCACGGCGTGCCAGTTGGCCATGATTTTGAGATTCCGCTTCCTCGGCTGGCCGGTTGGTGGATGACCCTCGCCAGTTACGGTCCACAGCAGGAGGATTCGGGTTGGCGAGCGCGGCGGTGTCGAGTGCGCCGGGGTCTCTGCGGTCGGTCACCGTCGATGTTGTGCAGGTGGCGTTCCGTTGTGCCGACGACGATGCCGAGGAGGTTCGGTCGTTTGCGACGGTGAGCGTCGAGACGCTGTGAGAGACAGACCAAGAATGACCAGGTCAATCAGCTGGCGGCAACATGGCTAGTGCCCCGTCTGGGAAGGTTGATGCGGTAACTGCCGGGGCGGCGGATTGGTCGCGGTGCCGCTGTACAACACCGGTTTCGCGGCGAAGAATGAGAGGCGGCCAATGAGCTTCTCCCGATAAGAGGCCGTCATGTCTCATACTCATGAGCTCTTCGAGAGCTTGAACATCGATAGCAATCTCGGCAGTGAGCACATCGCCGCCAGCGTGGACACCCTCCTGGAATGCGAGGAGGCACTCACCGCGTGCGCGGCGGGCATGCTGTCGGAACCGAACGTGGGTCCGCTGATCTCGTCGGTGGTCGCCGACCTGGATTGCGCGGACGTCGTGTCGGCCACCCGCAGGCTGCTGACCCGGCACGCCGGCCCGGACAGCAGCGTGCTCAGCGCTCAGCTCGAGGCCTGCCTGCTGGCCTGTGAGCGCAGCAGTCGGCTGTGCGGCACCCATGCCGAGCGTCACGAACACTGCCGCATATGCACCCAGGCAACCCAACGTTGCGTCGAGACGACCAGAGAGCTGCTTCGCGCAATTCATCAGTGAAGCGCGTGATGCGCCGGGCCGCCCACGGCCCCGACGATCGAGACGCGACGGCGATCATCCAAGCGACCTGTCTGGACGAAGCATGGGATCAGCGACATGGGGCGGCCGGTTGCCTGGTCGTATTCGGTTACATTCAGCCAGGTTGGAAGAATGCGAGCATTTTCTGGCTGGCGTCCGGCGACGTCAGGATTTCCTGGACGTGCGCGGACTGCCGGCCGGCAGCGCTGGTGCGTTCGAACATCTCGCGTTCGTATTCTTTGACGGCGGCGGGAAAGTTGTCCGGGTGCGCGGCCAACGCGAGGCCGAGCAGGGCGCCGTCGAGCAGCGCCATGTTCCTCGACGGCATCGAAGCCCGCATCTCGAGCTGACGCGCGGCCGGGGGACCAGACGAGGGCCACCCATGGCACCAGCTCGCCGCTGACGCATTGAGACGACACAACCTCACCAAAACTGAAGAAATGCCACGGAACTGAGATTCAAGCCGCATTACATCCCGTGAGACAACCGAAGGATCCAGTGGTGAGCGGAGATCAACGTGTCACGCGATCTGAGACCCTACAACACCGAACACCCCGTGGCGGCTCTGTCCCCGACAATCCAATGTCGAGACGGGGCCGTCTGCTGTCTTTACCTTTGAAAGGCCAGCCCGCGCAACAGGTTCGGCGGCATTGTGATCGCGGGCGGCGGTTCGTTCTGGCGCGGACCTTGTACTCGGCGGGAATGCGCCACAGCGCTCTGCGTAATGCGAAGGCATCCAGGTCGCTGTCCGCGCCCGCAGAGCATGCCTTCTACTTCGCGCGAAGCCGCCCGGGGACGGTTGCACGCTGATTAACCGGCCGGTACGGTCGATCCAGCTGAAAGAGGGGCGGGGAGCCGGGCCGACCCTGATCGATATCCTCGACACAGTCGGCGATCGGGAGGAAACCGTATGACCAGCAGGGGGAACACACTGCTCGGTGCCGCGTTCGTGCTCGGGGCTGTTGTGCTGCTGTCCGGTTGTGGGTCATCGACCGGCGGAGACGCCAAACCGGCCACGAGTTCGACGAGCGCCGGGCCGTCGGTGGCGGCTGATGTGCCGCGCAGCTACGACCCGTGTAAGGACGTTCCGCAAAGCGTGCTGGACTCAGAGAAGCTGCACAACCAGCACACCGTCACTGACAGCGCGGGCGGAGGGGTCCGATGGATCGGTTGTCAATGGGTGCGGTCAAACGGCTACGGGGTGAGTATCCGTACGACGAATCTGACGATTGATCTCATCCGCAGCCGCAACTTCCCCGAGGCCGCCGAGTTCACGATCGACGGTCGGCGGGCGATCTCGACACGCCAGTTCGATGGCCCCTTCATCAAAGAAGCATGCACAGTGAACGTCGAGATGAAGGGCGGCAGCCTCGACTTCAACCTGAACAATCCGCCGTCGAATAGCGACACCGGCAGCATCGACTCCTGCGTGCTTGTTCGGGGCTTGGCGGAAAAGGTTGTGCCCAGCCTGCCCGCCACTGCTTGAGCACTGCTACACGGACCGAACTGGGAGGGGACCCACATGGCAAACGATGACAAGACTCCAGCGAGCCCATTGGCGAACCTGATCACCGAGGCCCGGGAGGGCCGGCTATCGGTGCGGATGGATCTTGAGAAGTTCGTCTACGTCGACCGCGACTGCCAATACTTCAAGGACCAGATCCGAGATATCCAGGCAACGATGACCCGCATCTCTAACCAGGATAAATGGGATCTCGGTGAGCATTTCACCCCGCAAGGGGAACGTGATCTGGTGTCCGGCAAGACGATGGTCAAGCGCTGGCGGGAGAAGTCGCAGAGCACGCAGAACCAGAACAGCGTCTACGCGGTGTTGGAGTCGCACTACAAGGTCATCGAAGACTTCCAGACCCTGTTTCGCACCGTCCGCGAACGCATCACCGGCGTCGATGCTGACCAGGCGGCCCGATACCAGGATCTCGTGTCGAACCTGCCGCAGCAGCCACCGGCTACGCCGAAGATCTTCTCCTGGCCAGGCCTGTAAGGAAAGGGTGATCCGTTGACAGGCAACGAGTCCACTCAAATCCCCCCACACGGGGAGAACGTATTCCATTGGGAACGTACCGACATCGAGGAAGCGTTCAAGCCGCTGGATCCTCAACCCGCCCACGACGCCGCGATGAGCTACTCCAACGCGGCCACATCTTGGGATCAGGGGCTCGAAACCTTCGCCCGTTCTGTCCAAGGCTCGATCGCCGAGGCGTGGGAAGGCTCGGCCGCGGATAAGGCCAAAGACGCGATCACCCGCTACGTCACGGGTGCCCACGACCTGACCCCGCTGATCACGCAGTTGTCCAACGACATGCAGGCCGCCGCCGAGTCGATCCGCAGCGTCGCCAACGGGATCCCGGAGGCCAACCATCACTCCTGGACCACGTACGTATGGCCGCCGCGAGCTGCCCAGGAAGAACAGACCACCAACGAGGCAACCGCGGGCGCTCGCAGCGCCATGCTCCAAAACTACGTGAACAAGTTCGCCGAATACGACGGGCGAGTCCCCGTACTCCCCACGGCGATCAACCCCACCAACCCCCTGGACATCTCCGGCCCGACCAAACCCGGCGGCGTCGACCCAGGCACGCATAACCCCAGTGGCCCAGGCACATCCAACGGTCCAACGAGCCCGTCCGAGAATCCCGACCAGAACAAGCCCGGGGACAAGTCCACCGATCAGCCCACGTCCTCGGACACCAACCCCACGTCGACCAATCCGAGCAGCACCCCCACGACACCGACCACGCAGGACCCGTCCAAGTCCAACACTCCGACCACTCCCTCAGGCACTCCCAGTGGCAACCCGACCGGCATCCCGGGCTCTCCCAGCGGATCCGGCACACCCAGGCAGTCGAACACGCCGAGCCCCGGGCGCAGCGTCGCTGGCGTGCCGGGCACACCCACCGGCGTGAATCCGGCAGCAGCCAAGGCCGCTGCCGGCGCCAGTGGCAGAGCCGGGATGTCCGGCATGGGCGGCGGTGGTGCGGGCAAGGGCAAGTCCGATGAGGAAAACACCCACAAAATACCGGACTACCTCATCAACGCCACCAACACCGAAGAGTTGATCGGGGAGGTTCCGCGTACCGTCCCCGGCGGCGTGATCGGGGCCGACCCGGAACCTCCGCCTACGCCCTCTCGCAACTGAGGGCCACGGACGTATCCGGTTCGCCTGTACTCGGCGCATCGACATGAGCATCGGCGCGGTTCGACCGCGGCAGCGGGACCCGGCTCCTCGCGAACAAACCTGCCGACCGCAATAACGTTCCCGCTGGCCGTCCCTCGCCTGCCCACCACTCACGACCCCACCCCCGCTCGACCCGATTGGAATCTCTAGATGGCTGAATGGACTTGGGAGCCCGACGATTTCGCCGCGCTATGGTTCGGTCCGGCGAACGACCGGTTCCCTAATCCACTCCGCTTCACCAGCCGCTTCGCATACCGCGACGACTTCGAAGGCCACCGGGTCACCATGCGTGAGCGCTACTCCCGCGATGAACTCGAAGAGATCCAACTCGCTCTCCACACCCTGTCCGCCTCGACCATGCGCATCGAAATCTTCGGCGGCACTACTCGACACAAGAATCCCCACGGCGGTGTACGCGTGTACCGCATAGTCGGTGCACGCACCGACCATCACGCAATGTCGCTGGCCCAAGCCACCTTCGGCGACACCAACGGCCCCATCCGCTGCCGCCTGTTCCCCCTCGACCATCTCCCCGCACAGTTGGTCAACTCCCTACCGCCCTGCAAACCCGGCAGCCAACCGTCGGCCACCTTCCAACCCGACGACGTGTACGGCCGCCCCGACGGCCACCTCGAAAGCGTCACCCGCAATACTCCGCGCGATCGCTACCAACGCCTCCTGAACCGCCCTGCGGATGGTGGCGGCTCCGCGCTGCTCTACACCGGCGGTGTCAACAAGATCACCGACCCCCTGACCACCGTGCAATGGCACGACATCGCCGACGACGGCCGCTACACCGAACTCCGCGGCGAACACATCATCGTCCGCCCCACCGCCCCAGCCGATCTCGCATCCCACTTCACCACCTGGATCGACCGCGTCGCGCAACGCTTCCGCGAGGCCGAGGAAGACCGGTGGTAGTCCAGGCCTCGGTCTGACCGGGTTGCGCGTGTAGGCCGCTCCGACCGCGTTCTCCGGATAGGCTGCGCCCATGACCGAGGTGGACGCGCGGGCGACTGTCGGGCAAGCCGCCGGGTGCGGGCAAGTGGTGGCGTGGGGGCTGTGGGACTGGGGGGCATCCGCGTTCAACGCGGTGATCCTCACGTTCGTCTTCTCGGTATATCTCACCGACAAGGTGGGCGACGATCTGCCGGGCGGGATTTCGGCCAGCGCCTGGCTCGGCTGGGCGCTCGGTATCGCGGGCCTGGTGGTTGCGCTGACCGCGCCGATCAGCGGGCAGCACTTCGACGCGACCGCGGGACGTAAACGCTCCCTGGAGGTTCTGACGGCGCTCACCATCGCGTCGATGGCGCTGATGTTCTTCGTGCACGACGATTACCACTACCTCTGGATCGGCCTGGTCCTGCTCGGCTTCGGCTCGGCCTTCTTCGAACTCGCCGGCGTGCCGTACAACGCCATGCTGCGTCAGGTGTCCACCCCGGCCACCGTCGGGCGCGTCTCCGGATTCGGTTGGTCCATGGGCTATTTCGGCGGCATCTTCATCCTGCTGATCTCGTACTTCGGCTTCATCTCTGGACACGGCGACAACCGCGGCCTGCTCGGCATACCCACCGACGACGGCCTGAACATCCGATTGGTCGCGATCCTGGCCGCGGTGTGGTTCGCCGTGTTCGCACTGCCGGTGTTCTTCACCGTGCCCGAATTGCCGCGCACCGCAGCCGATCCGGGCGCGGCCAGCGCCGGATTCTTCGGCTCCTACCGGGTGCTGTGGCGGGATCTGCGCGAGCTGTGGACCGTCGATCGGCGCACGGTCGGGTTCCTGCTGGCCAGCGCGATCTTCCGGGACGGCCTGGCCGGGGTGTTCACCTTCGGCGCCATCCTCGCGGTGCGGGTGTACGGCATCGCCGATTCCGACGTGTTGCTCTTCGGTATCGCCGCGAATGTTGTTGCGGCACTTGGTGCGATCACCGCGGGACAATTCGACGACCGGGTCGGACCGAAGATCGTCATCGTGGTGTCCCTGGTCGCGATGCTGATCTGTGGCACCGTGTTGCTGTTCGTCTCCGGCCCGGCCATGTTCTGGCTGTTCGGCCTGCTGCTGACCATCTTCGTCGGCCCGGCCCAGTCCGCCGCCAGGTCCTTCCTCACCCGTCTCGCCCCACCCGGCCGTGAGGGTCAGATGTTCGGCCTCTACACCACCACGGGCCGCGCCGTATCCTTCCTGGCGCCAACCCTTTTCGGACTCTTCGTCTGGGCCTTCGACACCGATCGCGCCGGGATCGTCGGCATCCTGGTGGTCCTGGCCGCCGGGTTGGCCCTGCTGCTTCCGGTTCGCCCGCCGGATCGCGAATCGCCAGCGGCCACAAGCGCGGACGAAAGTCGTTGACTAGCATCGCTTTATGGTTTTGTCCTATGTCGTGACCGGAGGGGCGGGGATCGGGCGCGCGGTCGTGCAGCGGTTGCTGGGGGAGCGGAACTCGGTTGTGTCGATCGACCGGGACGGCGAGGCGTTGGACTGGGCCGATGACCGGGTGATCGCGGTTGCTACAGCGCCTCCGGGTCGAGGGCGAGCACAGCGCGGCCCTAGCCAGTGTTTCAAAAGTGGTTCGAGTTGAGGGGCGCCACGCAGCGGCGCCGCTCAACTCGTAAGTCGGAAGGTGTTGCCCGCGTTAGCGTGTCGATGACCAGGTGAGACGAGGTCTCCGGTAGATGGTTCAGCGACAAAGAAGAACCTGAATACCGGAGACCTCGTGATCGCGTATCGGTGACGAGGCGAGCGGATCTGACCGACGCCCGGTGGGCGCGGCTGGAACCGCTGCTGCCTCGTGGCAAGAAGGCGGGTCGCCCGCCGAAATGGACGAAACGGCAGCTCATCGACGGGATCCGATGGCGGATACGGTGCGGGACATCGTGGCGAGACGTGCCCGAGTGCTATGGGCATTGGCAGACTGTGTACGGACTGTTCCGCCGCTGGCAGCGTGCGGGAGATGGGCGCTGATTTTGAAGATGTTGCAAGCATTCGCCGATGCGGCCGGTCGGATCGTGTGGCAGGTGAGCGTGGATTCCACCATCGCCTGGGCACACCGGCATTCCGCCGGGGCACGCCACGCCCAGGCCGAACCGCCCGGAGGGGTCGACACCGAGCCCGGCGATCACGCTCTCGGGCGTTCTCGTGGCGGCTGGACCACCAATACCCACCTGGCCAGTGAGCAGGGCCGCAAGGTGTTGTCGATCGTGATCACCGCCGGTCAGCGCGGTGACAGCCCGCAATTCACCGCTGTACTCGACGGTATCGAGGTGCCGCGCCTCGGGAAGGGGCACCCGCGCACCCGGCCGGAGCGGGTGCGTGCCGACAAGGCTTACAGTTCCCGCGCCAACCGTGCGCACCTGCGCCAACGCGGGATCAAGGCCACCATCCCGATCAAGGCCGACCAGGCCGCCAACCGCAAGCGGAAAGGTTCCGCCGGTGGGCGGCCACCGGCCTTCGACGCCGAGGACTACAAGCAACGCCACGCCGTGGAGTGCGCCATCGGCCAACTGAAGAAAAACCGAGCCGTCGCAACCAGATTCGACAAACTCGCCGTCCGCTACCTGGCTACAGTCCGCATCGCCGCCATCAACCAATGGCTACGACACGGGTGAGGGCAGGCACCTGCCCCGCCCTCACCCAGCAACCAGTATGTCTTCGACACCCAGAACCGCAGGTTCGGCAATGACGCCGCGGCCGCGATCAATCTGCAACCCGACACCAGCCTCTACGCCGACATCAACCCGGCAACTCGGCGAGCGCGCAGGTGGTATTCGACTTGCCTGCTGACGCGCTGCCCGATCACATCGTGCTGCACGATTCGATGTTCTCCGGTGGCACAACCGTTTCGCTGCGATCCTGAGGTTCATCGCTCTACCGACCGATCGGATCAGTGCGGATACCGAAAACGTGCCCCCTTCACCTTCCGGACATTCAGTGTTCGCCGGACTTCGATTCGCCGACAAGATCGGCCTCTTAACATAGGCGCAGTTGATCTGTAACCGCGAACTTCCGGAATGTCACGCCAGGGCCGTGGATCCCGCGTCTCACGATGAGGATTGGAAGGTCACTATGGCCGACTCGGTGAAAGTCGACACCACCGCGCTGCGGCAGGCCGCACACGACCTGGGTGCCGTCGCACAGCGCATCAACTCTGCACTCACCACGCTGACCACCTCCGCGCACGCGGAGGAAGGCAAGTGGGGCAACGACGAAACCGGGCACCAGTTCGCCGACGGGCAGAACGGTAAGCCCGGGTACACGATCGCGTCGCAGCAACTCGAGGGCGCGCTCGCCGGGACGGTCACCGTGCTGGACGAGTATGCGCAGGGCATCACCGGCGCCGCCGAGCTGCTCGACAACACCGAGACCACGAACTCCGGAGAGTTCACCAACCTGATCTGACCGCCGATACGTGAGCGCGCGTAGCTGCGCGCCGTCCGAAGGGGCCTGATGACCAACGAGGCGATGCGTGCACGGGTGACTGATCTGCTCGAGTCTGTCCAAGGCCATATCACCGCCATCACCAGGGCACGGCAGCAGCGCGCCCAACTGATGGCGACGGCCGAGACGGCCGACGGCCGCGTGGCGGTCACCGTCAACGCCGACGGGATCGTGATCGACGTCCGATTCGCCGATGACATCGACGAACTCGACTATCCCGAGATCGCAGGCGCGGTGCGCACTGCCGCTCTGGATGCGGCCGCCGCGGTGGCCCGGGAGTCGGCGGCGATCATGCAGGCCGTGAAGCTGCCCGCCAGTCTGCCCGATTATTCCGAGATCCTTCCGGGACTGCCGAACCTCGACACGCTGCGCGCCATGTTGCCCCCGGCGCCGGACGTGTCGACGGCGCCGCCGAATTCGCCGTCTCGGTCGACCGGCAACGGCCGGTCGGGCCCGGAATTCACCGTCAAGGATGCCGGATGGTGAGTGCCAGTGCCTGATGCCGGCCTCGCGGCGAACCCTGCGCACCGAGGTTGACCGTGAGCATCATGATTCCCCCGTCGCTGGCCTGGGTGGTCAGCGCGCTCGGGGGCGCTGAATGGCCGGAGGGCGACGAGGACGCGATCTTCGCGCTCGGCGACGCATGGAAGAAGGCCGCCCACGATCTGCGGGGCATCGAGCCGGACCTGGCCGCGGCCATCGATGCCGTCGGCGCGGCGTATCCGGAAGGCGCCGGCGGCCAGACCATCACCGCGGACCTCGACAAGCTGCTCACCGGCACCTACTCGATCGACAACCTGGCCCAGCAGCTGGATGATCTCGGCGAGTACGCCCGAGGCGGCGGCGCCGCCATCGAACATACGAAACTGCAGATCATCACCACGCTTTCCATTACCGCGGCATTCATAGTCCAGGCCCTGGCCACCCCTGTTGAGGGCGAGGCCGAGCTGCCGCTCATCTACGCCGTGGCCCGTATGGCGCTGATCGGCCTGCTGCAGGAGCTGGGCATCGAGCTGTACCAGCTGCAGGAGGGGCATATCAGCGACATCCATTGGGACCAAGTCGCTATCAGCGCAGCCACCATGGCCGCGGCCGAACTGCTCGCCAAGCCGACCGCGAAATACCTCAGCACCTGGCTGCGCACCACCACACTGGACGAGCACCTCGCGAAGTGGCTCACCATCGGCGGCTCCAGCACCGCCGGCCTGCTCGGCGGGTACGTGACCGGTGGGGTGGCGACCGGGAACTGGAACTTCTCGCCGTACATGATCACCAGCATGGCCGCCACCACCGGGCTGCACGAGGGCATCAATGCCTGGCGGGGAGGGGGCTCGACCGACTCCACTACGCGCATCAACGATCCGGCGGGCATGCCCACGAACAACACCACGGCTGCGAACCCGGAGGCCGCCGCCGCCCTCCGCCGGGATCTGGCGCGCATGGTCCATCCGGATCTGACGACCGACCCGGCGGAGAAGCCGATCCGCAACGCGTACATGATGCGGATCAACGACGCCGCCGACCGCGGCAACGTCGCTGAGCTCGAGGCCCTGCACCAGCAATGGCTCGACTCCGGCCTCGGCGGCAGTCAGGCCACACCGCACTTCGACTCGACACCGATGGGCGAACCCACTGTTCCCATCACCACCGACCCCGGGACCACGGCCAGCCGATCCGATAGCGCCGTCCCGACGGAACAGAACACCTCGAGCAACGGTGTGAACGGCGCGTCGCCCCCCGAGCGGACGAGCACCAGCACCGGCAGTGGCTCCTCGGCACAGTCGTCGCTCGACCAATCCGCCACCAGCCGAACGGTCACGCCGACCGAAGAAGCCAGTGCGCCTGTGCCACAAGATAACTCGACGGCAGTCCGAGCCGCCGCCAGCGCGACGGGTCGTTCGATTGCCCCGATCAGCGACGGCAGACTCGTGACCAGTTACCACGACAGTGCCGCTGTCGCAGACCAACCCACCGCAGCCGTGAACACCTCGACCGAGGCCGTCGTGCACCCGGGCCCGGAGTCCGTCCAGACGAGCACCGTCTCGGGGCTGCACGACAACGGCGAACCCGCGCAACCGCTGTCGCATGAAAGTGCCCCAGCATTCCCACAGACCGGCGATCATCTGGCCGGGAGTACCGACGACCGGCACCCGATTACGCCGCAATCCGTCGGACCCAACGCAATGCTTCCGGAACCGTTCGACCAGGCTGTCCACGAACCGATTCCGACCCCGGCCGAGGTCGACGCGCATGGCTTGGTCAAGCTGGAACAGCAAATCCTCGCCGAGCGCAATGATGTCGCGATGCTGCGGGGGCAACGCCTACAGGCCGAACAGGCGCTGCGCGCCGCCCAGGAGGCCGGCGCCGACCGAACCGCCCTGCAACCCCTGGAAAACCGCGTCGCCCGCGCTGCTGCCGCGGAACGCGCCGCCTACCAGGACCTCGACGCCCGGCAGCAAGTGGCAGACGAGGTGCGCAAGAACCGCGGCATCTACAAGCGTCTCGACAGCCCGGGCGCAGCCCCGCGCCGACCGACCAAGGCATCGGTGTTCGAGACCATTGTCGAACGATTCCGGGCGCAGCCGGTCACCGGAGAACATCCCACCCCCGCTCACACCGGACCCGAGCCGCAAACCACTGAGGCTTCGACCTCGCCGAGCCACGCCGACGTCCCGGCCGAACCCGTCCAGCAACACGAGGTTACCGCCCCGGCACCTGCCGACCATCCGATCGAGGACGTGTGGTCGCAGCGCGACATTCCGGAGATCGTCCGGGCTCTCGAGGACACCTACGGCATTCAGGCGATCGGGTTCGACCATCCCGGCGTGAATGTCGAGGTGGCCCGCGAGTTCGCCCGCGCCGTCGACGCCGAACTGAGCAAATACCCGCAGATCGATCTCCGCAACATCCGGATCGCCGAACTACCGGATGGCGTCTTCGCGGCATCGACGTGGGCGCCCTACCGGGAGGGCCGCCGCGGATTCACCGAGGCGATCACGTTGAACCGGACCCTCGCCACCGACCTCCCGAAATTCGAGCGGTCCGTGGCGTTCAACGCCGAGGACGGCCGGTTCGCCGCGAACTTCAACGATCGGCCTGTGTACAGCATCATCGTCCACGAACTGGGCCATGCCTTGGACTACGCGGGATCCCCCCTCACCAGGATACGGATCGAAAGCGATCTGCTGCGGCAGTATCTGGAGACCGATCCCGCCGGAACCGTCGAGGGATTCCAGGCATGGCTGCACGATCAGCTCAGCGGGTACAGCTTCCATGAGAACGGGCAGCTGAACGAGGCTGAGGCGCTGGCCGAGGGCTTCGCGGCGGTCGAACTCACCGGAGACCGGGCAAGCGACGCCGCCAAGGTGTTGCATGCGGCCCTGGTCGGCGCCGCAGCCGATCGCGCGGCCCGTTCCGATCCGCAGCGCCCCGGACCCGGCAGCTTCTCCAACCAGATCGGCGGGCCACCCTACGACCCCAGCCAATCGCATGAGCCGAACGACATCAGCCAGGTTCCCACCCAGCCGCTGACCGAATCGCGGCCGCGCACACCGGCGTCCGGCGAGGAGAGTCAGCGCTGGCTGCGCGCACTGCGTTCGCTCACCTTCTCGTCCGACGAACACGCCAGGGCGCTGCGCGACGAGTTCGCAAGCCTGTTCGGCGACGCCCCCGGATTCCAGCGCTTCAGGGAGTTCACCAGTTACTGGGTCGAGTACGGGGCCAACCGCCTCATCGATGCCGTGCTGGTGCGAAGTCTGCTCGATTCCGCCGTGCCAGCCCACCAGGCTCTGCTGGACGCGCTGCATTTCGACGGCGACGGCGCCGCCTTGGAGCAGAGCCTGTTGGATGCGTTCTACCGCCATGGCCGGCTCACCATTGGTGACCTGTCCATGGCGCTAACCAAGGCCGCCGGGAACTGGGATGTGCTGGATGTGCTCAACAACTACCTCCAGGGTCTGGACGGCGGCCACGTCGGCGATGTCCCCGTCGCGCAGGCCCCGGCCGCCGACATCCTGGCCGACCCGGCGATGGCACGCAAACTGGCCTCGGCGTTCCGTCAACTCGGCGGAGCCGAGGATCTGGATCTCTCCGGCGAGTACGGTGACCGAGCGGCCGCGCTGCGACAGGCATTGGAGTACTGGCAGAGCCAGCCGGGCGAGGTTCCGACACCGACGGTGTACCGCGGCGAAACCAGAGTCGGAGGCTACGGCGACGTGCTCGACTGGTTCCGGTCGCTGATCGGTCAGAGTATCGCGTTCCCCCCGGTATCGGCATCGGAGCGGATCGAGGGCGCCTACGACTCCATGGCGACCGGGAACGGGGCGTCCGTGCCGGTGCTGTTCGAAATCGAAGGTGCGCGAACGTTGCCGTTGTGGTTGTTCGTGGACGACGCCTCCGTCCCTCAGGCCGAGCGGATCGTCGCGAGCAGACAGCTGGCCGTGCTCGGTGTCGATGAGACGATGCTCCCGGTGCGGAACAACGGCACGATCGAGGAAACGCCGGTGGTCCGGGTGCGCTTGCGCGAGCTGAGCCCGGCATTCGATCTGCACGGAACCCCCGAAGCGCCGGAGCACCTCGACACCGCCGCGGTCCCGACCCAGCCGCTGTCCGACCCCAACGACGTTGGCAGGGTGCCCACTCGACCACTTACCGATCCCAAGGAACCCGTCCAGCGATTCACCAACCTCGGCGATCTGGAGGCCACCCAACCCCGGATGGCCGCCATCGAACCACAACAAGCGGCACAACCGAATCCAACCGCCGAGACCGACATCAGTCGGGTTCGCACTCAACCGCTGCCGGATCCCCACAATCCCGACGCCACTCAATCACCGGTCCCGGCCGTCGCATCGACGCCACAACGGCCGCAACCCTATACACCTGTCGGCACAGACATCAGCCGGGTACCCACTCAGCGCTTGACTGCGCCCGACTCACCGGCGAACTCCTATGGGAAGGGTTACCAGGCACAGGACACGAACCGGCGTCCCGCCGCACCCATCGACCAGGTCGTACCACCGACGCAACCGTCCAGCGGTGGCCAGACCGTCGACATGTCGGGAGGGCAACAACAGATGCAGCAGATCATGCCGCTTCAGCATACGACGGCGCAGTCTGCGGTACCGCAACCGCAACAACTCCCCCGACCTGCCGAACCCGCGAATCAGGCCGGTCGCGAGCCTATCCCGGGCTGGCGTCAACTCAAACCCCAGGACTTGGCGCCACTGGAAAAAAGCCTCGAAGCCGAGCGAGAGGAGTTGGCCAAGCTGACCGGACGGCGGCTGCAGGCCGAGAGGGCTCTGCTCGAGGCCTTCCACGCCGGGGCCGACCAGACCGTCCTAGACGACCTGGCCCACCGCGCCGAGGTTGCCGCCGCCACGGAACGCCGGGTTTTCGACGACCTGACCGCGCGGCAAGAGGCCGTCGACAAGGCACGCAACCGCTTCAACCTCCCCAAACGCCCCAGCATCGTCGATGCGCCTGCGCCCCGCTCCGGCAAACCGACGGTGCTCGACAACCTGCTCGACCAGACCCGCCAGCGCACGGAAATCAGTGAGCGCCAAGCCATGGTGCGGGCCCGCACTCGAGATGTCGCGAAAGAGATCACCGACCTCGAAAAGATTATCAACGACCCGGACCGCACCGCCCCGCGCGGCAACGACCCGCGGCGGAAACAGCTCGAAAACCTACGCCACCGGGCCGCCGAACTGGACAAGGACCAGCGTGAGCTCACCGAGCGATCCCTCGCCAACGACCGGGAACTCACCAAGCAGTTCCGTGCCGTCAACCCCGGAGTGCGCGAACCTTCGGTGCGCGATCCCCTGAGCGACGCCGCACAACGACTGCGGCACGTATCCCAGGACGAAGCCACCGTCCAGGTGGGACAGAAGCATATCGCGAAACAGATCCGCGACCTTCAACAAGTGATCGACGATCCGGATCGCACCGCCCCACTCGGCAACGATCCGTTGCAACAGCAACTCGACGACCTGCACCGACGAGCCGGTGAACTCGACCAGCGCGTAAACGATCTCGCGCGGCAGCGACGGGCGGCCAACACCGAACTCACCAATCTGCTGCGGTACGGCTCGGAGCAGGGCCGATTCGCTGGCAGTCTGAGTAACGCGAAAGTGGTGGCACACCTGGAGCTGCCGTACATGATGCGCTACAAGCGGGTGCTGACGTTCATGGGCCAGATGCTCGAAGACCAGGTGCGCAACAACAAGCTGACCCCACTGCTGCGCAACGAGATCCGCAGTCGTCTGGATGCGGCCCAGGCACTGCTCACAACGTCCGAGGCCGACTTCCGGCAGATCGAGACGACGCTGGCGGATACCCGCAACCAGATTCAGCGCGCGGCGGATGCGGGCAACATGGATGCGAACGTGAGCGCATACGCACTTCGACTGGTCGACGAGCTCGGCGACGAGGCAAGGGCTCGCGCTGCAGGCGCGATTCCGCAGACTGCGGCGCCCGGCAACCGGTCGCACAGTCCCGCGACCACTGTCTCGGCGCGGGATGTCGGCAAAATCGGAATGGATATCGTCGTCACCGATCAGGGCGGCATCTACGCGCGGTTCAATAAGCTGATCGAGGCGGTCAGCTACGAAGAGAGCCCTCTCGGCGGGCTCCGCGCCGGTTTCAAGTTCAGCAACCTCGGCGTGCCCGCTCCCGAGCAGGAACTGGTCCGATTCGGTGCCGTCGGTGTCGGCTATGCCGTCGGTACGCAGACGAAGGACGCGTTCACCCCGGGACACGTGTACGAGCAGGCCGTGAACCGCCGCGACTACTTCGCCATCAAGTTGGGCGGACCAGGTCCACTCATCATCGAAGAACACTCGGACGCGTGGCCGTCCAGCAAGAAAGAGCCACAACAGAATCCCCTGCTCTTCGACGCCACCCACAACGTCCACAAGGTCAGCAAGATCACACTCGGGAACGATCTCAAGATCAGCCCGGCACTGTTCATCACGGGCATGAAGACCGTCGAGGGCCCTGTCTCGGCGAAGATCTCGATCGAAATCTCCTGGGAGCAAAGAGACAACGGCCCATGGTCTCCGAAGCCGACGATCAAGACCACCGTCGAATTCGTCGCGGCCGCCACTACGATCGGCGACATCGCCAAGCTGCTGCTGCGCTCGGCCCTGGAGAACGCGCATGTGCCCGCACCGGAATGGGTAATAAATCTTCCGGACAGCAGCACCGAAGCGGCCTTCGTCATCGACCTGAACAAGATCGGCGGCCAGCTCGGTGCTTTTCTGCAGGACAAGACCCAGCAGATGCTCCGCGACCGCGGCATCGTCGTCGACCGGAACGGCACCATCATCGGCGCTGGTCCGAATGCCTCGCTGCCGCCGCCCCAGCCCTCCGGTCCCCAGTCCGACCCGAGCCACCCGTAGCCGAATCGTGCAGGCATTCAGGAGTATTCGATGGCCACCACTCCGAACGAAATCACCGACCTGCAGAATCGCTGGTCCGCACTCAACGGCCAAGCACGCAAGGGGACTATCAAGATCAACGACGGCGTCACCTACAGCTGCGCTCAGGCATGCGTCAACGCCCTCGACAGCCTGCTCGGACTGCAGAAGCAGGTGAGCAGCCTGGTGATTCCCGCCGGAGCGTTCGGCACACTTCCGCACGGATCCGGAAATACGTTGGAGGGGGCGTTCAACGTGAAGGTCGGGGAACTGGACACCGTCCTCGGCGCCCACGCGAAGATCCTGACCGATATGGGCGACACCTTCGTCGCCGCAGGCAAGGCCTACGAGAACGCCGACGCCCAGTCGGCGGCGCAATTCGGCGCCCTCGCCCGGCAATTGCACAACCCGACGCCGAGTTCGGTCAGCGATCCGCCTAACGACGCCGGAGTGAGCCCGGTGCTCGACGGTTCGTTGCAGAACGCCACCGGCAACACCCCGACGCTGTTCAATGTCGGCATGGCGACCGATACTGTGCCGGCGCTGGCCGACACCGCCGACAGCTTGCTGCCCGGCGACCTGGTTACCCTCGGCGCCACCATCCGATGGGACGCGGTGTATCAGGCCGCCGACCGCTGGAACTGGGTAAATCAGCAGCTGGGCCAGAACTTCGACACGCTGGGCGGCGGACTCGCTAATGTCATGACACCCGACAACTGGTCGGGGAAGGGCGCCGACGCGGCCGCCAAGGCCGTATCGGATTACCTCACCAACACGTCCAAGCTCAGAATGACGACGATGCTGATCTCGGACAATCTGAATTACACCCAAAATTGGCTACACGAAACCACAGCGGGTATGCCCATCACCCCGCCGACCACCGCCGCGGACCTGTCCATGTACCGCGAGGTCTACCAGTCCTGGTTCGCCACCGGATACGGGCAGTCGTCGGGCAATATCGTCGTCCTCGCGGTGCCCACCAGTCCCGTCAATACGAACAACAACCCCAATACGAACACGAACAACAACGGGACCACCACCCCAAACTCGAACAGCCCCGCAACAAGCACGAATACCCCTCCGGTCACCACGACGCCCACCCCGAGCAGCACGACCGCGCCGTCCGGCACCTCGACCACCACGAAGCCGAATTCAACGACCTCCCAGCCTCTTTCGAACACCGGCAGTTCCGCGGCGAATGCGGCGAACATGTCGGGAGCCGCCGCGCAGCAGGCCGCGACTCGGCAGACCCAGCAGGCTGCGCAAGCTACGCAACAACAGGCACAGCAGGCCATGCAACAGGGCCTGCAGAGCGCGCTGCAGGCCGCCCAGCAAGGACTACAAGGGGTGCAACAGGCGTGGCAAGCCGCTCAGCAGGCATTGTCCCCCGGAGCACTGGCAGCTCAGCAAGAGGCATTGCGCGCCTTGGACGCCGCAAACCAGGCCGGTGTGCCAAGCCACGATCCGGCAACCGCCGCGTCGGGATCGCACGCCGGTGCGGCGACCGTCGGCGGCGGCCCGGGCGCCGGCACGACCGCGAGTCCGCTCGGTCCACCTCGGACACAGCTGTTTCCGCGCGCCAGCCTCCCCGACTCGCAGTTCGGGGTACCGTCCGCCGTGAGACAGGCGGGCGCGGCGCCGACCAGTGGCATGCCGATGGGCGGCATGCCGTTCGCACCAGGCATGGCCGGCGCCGGCGGTGTCGGCCAGGAGAAGACGCACAAGCGCGCCAGGTACCTGGACTCCACCCGCAACCTCGACAATGCCTTCGGCGACGCCCCCGAAATGTCCCAACCCGTGGTGGGCGCGCACGATCCCGCAATTGAAACGGCGGAGGCGGAAAGGCCGGCGCGCGACCCACGCGGTGAGCGCCCGACCGAGCCGCGCGTACCCCGCACACCGTCGACCTCCAGCACGGTCCGGGTGCACAAGCCAGACCCGGGAGACTCGCTGCCGGTAACGATCTGACGTCTCAGCACGGTCGAGGGAACAATGTGGTCCCATGGCCAGACCAAGCCGATCCGGCACGGAGTCAGCCTATTCCTCATCGATGGCGCGAACGACCTCGACGATCCGCCGCTCGATCAGCGCGGCCACCCCGCTGCTGTCGGCGGGCACCGCGACGGCAGGGGTGCCGGACGCTATCACATAGCGCCCGTCGTCGTACCGGTCCCGCCATTCCATCCGATGCCGCATCGCACCGCGGACACCGAACTTGGAGCGTGCCTGCACGACCTCGATCGTGCCGACGCCGGTGAACCCGGCCCGCACGAACGTCCGACAGTGCTGCGCGACAGTGTCTACCTCGACATGCGCCACGGAGCGCCAGTAGTCGTAGTCGAAACCATCGTCGACGTGGCCGGGCAGCACGACATCGGCCATCCTGCCAGCAGGCAACTCGGGCAAGGCGGCAGCCACCGCCTTGGCTAGATCCAGCACATGGATCTCGGTGAGAATGAAACCGCCACTGTGCCAGATGGTTTCGCCGGGCAGCTGCGTCACCACGGCGGCCAGATCGTCCCGGCGTCCGGCCAGCACCCGGACGCAGCCCGCCGGATTCTGCGGGTCCCGTCCGTCCCGACCGTCCACCGTGATCCGGATGTCGGGCCGACCGAGCGCGAAGACGACCTGCTCGAGCGCGGTGTCACGCAGTTCGCGCAGCCGCTCCCGGATGCGGCGCTGCTCGGCTCGATACACGGTGTCGTCGGCGATCCGACTGGTGAACACCAACGGAGCCGGTAGCGAATCGCGGTGTACGACCTCCCACAGCACCTTCCATCCGATGTCGGTGAACCTCCACGCGCGGCTCATCTGACTGCATCCTCGAATCTGCTCGGCTAGGCCGTGACCTCGGCGATCACAGACCGCCACGGCACGTATAGCAGGATCATCGTCGCAGCTTTTGGCGTCCGCCGCTGACCGCCGACACCGGCCGCGGTCAGCGGCGTGAGCCCAGCCACCGCGGTCGTCCGGGGACAGCGCCCATTACCTGTCACTCGGGATCGCGGGTGGTCACGGCCAATTGCAATCTCGGAGGGAACTGACCGTGGGACGCTGCGCAGAAGTGCCCACAGAAGTCGTCAGCGCTCGCCAGCACGTCGCGGGCAAAGGGCGCCGGCTGATGTCTGCGCAAATCCGCGACGGTGAGATCCCAGCAGTCGCGGCATGTCCGCCGCCATGGACGAGGACGAGGTCGGGCATGGCGAGCAGTCGGTCGCCGGTGTCGAACACGGTGCGTCCCGTTGACGGGACCGGGGATCAAACGCCGGGGTCGGCGCGCAGGCCAGCGGCGGTGATGCCTTGGATCGCGCATACTTCGTCGTCATCGGGCCCGATCCGGCCAGCCCGAAACAGACCGGGTCCGTCCGGCTCGGCGGGATCGTGGGCCGCACCGCCCACCCGGCCGACCCGATCGACGGGACGAGCCCGGACAGCATCAGCGCCTGCCCGAAGTGGACCGATGTGTACTGCTCAGGTTCAAGCGGTCGTCGCAACAGTGTCCTGTTGGAGCGAGCCTAATAGACGATCCTCGAGGACTTCGGCGGGAGTTCGCCAGCCGAGGGTCTTACGTGGCCTGGTGTTGAGAGCGTGTGCAACTGCCGCGAGATCGTCGACACTGTGTTTGTTGAGATCGGTTCCTTTCGGGAAGTATTGGCGGAGAAGGCCATTGGTGTTCTCATTGGTTCCGCGCTGCCAGGCCGCGTTCCCCCATGTGCTCAGGGCTTGCAGAGGATTAAGACGTAACATCCCGTGATTTCTAAAGATATTGTGGCACGGGCGATTTCGCGGTGACTGATGCGGATCTGGCGGCGAAGTTCGAGGCGTTGTTGCCGCATCGGGATGAGCGGCAGCGGCGGTTGGTGTTGGGGGCGCAGGCGCGAGCGCTCGGGCGGGGTGGGCGGCCGAACAACTGCCGCATCACCGCGGCAGCGGAGCCTTGCGTGTCCGTGGCAAGATCAACAACCTCGGGCTGCTGTCCGAACACCTCGCTCGCCGCCCTGACCACGGTCTTGACCCATCCGCCCTAATCCTTGGTCGGGCACCAGGCGCCCATGCCGAGGGCGATGAGGCGGACCTGGCGGACGGTGCGGTCCACGATGGACCGCTGGTCGCGGGGAGCGGCCGCGACGTAATCGGCGATGCTGTCGGCGACGGTGGAGACGATCAGGTCGGCGGCGAGTTCTAGGTCTTCGGGCGGCCAGGAATCCAGATCGGGTATCCGGGACAGGTCGACGACCAGTTCCCGGACGATCAACTGGAGTTCGAGAGCGATCGCGGTCTGCATGGCGGCCGATCCGCCGCGGCGTTCGCGCGTGATGAAACCGAACAATTCGCGTTTGGCGGCGACCTGTTCGAAAACGAAGCGCACGGTTTCCGACAGCCGGGCATCGGGGGTGCGGCGCAACTGTCGCAGCGCCAGTCGCAGCGCCTTGACGCCCTCGTCGACCAGGGTCGCGCCGAGATCTTCCAAAGAGGTGAAGTGCCGATAGAAGGCGGTCGGCACGATGCCTGCGGAGCGGGCGATCTCACGCAGGCTGAGCGCACCGAAGCCGCGCTCGGCGGCCAGCGCGAGGGTGCCGTCGAGCAGGGCCTGACGGGTGCGCTCCTTGCGCTCGATTCGGGTTGCTACGGGCTCGCTCATCACGGTGAGCATACATCCGTTCACCATTCGTCCATTCCCAGGATGTTGTTCGCGCCACATAAGTTGCAGGTTGACATCGGACCCGGTCCATCAGTCACACTTGTTGAGTGTACAGTCGTGCACTGATATTCTCTTCGCACGCCGGGCCTCGACGAACCAGCGGCCCGATTGACAGAAGTCCGACAAGCAGAGGCATGGAGGACCAAATGGCGGGACTCATCGACCTGGTGCAAACCCTGACCACCCCGCACCCCCTCGACCGCTACCTGGAACTGGTTCGCCCGACGCTGACCGCCCGGGAGATGCGGGCCGAGATCACCCACGTGCGCCGTTCGGTGCCCGGTTCGGTGACGCTGACCCTGCGTCCCACCCGCCAGTGGCGCGGCCACGCAGCCGGGCAGTACATCCAGATCGGTGTGGTGATCGACGGGGTCCGACACACCCGGTGCTATTCGCCGGTGAATCCGGAGAGCCGGCGCGACCGGCATCTCGAGCTGACCGTCAAGGCACATCCCGGCGGCCTGGTATCGCAGTACCTGTATCGCAACGCAGCGCCCGGCATGGTGGTCGATCTCGCACCGGCCGCCGGGGTGTTCCATCTGCCCGAGTCGCGCCCGGAGCGGGTGCTGCTGATCGGTGGTGGCAGCGGCATCACGCCGGTGCTTTCGATGCTGCGCACCCTCGCGGACGAGGGCTACCCCGGCGATGTCACCTTTCTCTACTACGCGAAATCGCCTGCGTTCGTGCCACATCGCACCGAAATCGAGGCAATCGCCAAGCGGCACAAGAATTTCCGGATCGAGCTGCGTTATCCCCGGCACTCGGTGATTACCGCCGAACGACTCGGGGATGCCGCGCTCGAAGCGAGTGCCGGCACTGACAACAAGAACCGGTACTTCGACTACAACGAGTTGGAGCGGGTCGCGCCTTGGTTCGCCGACGCGCAGACCTACGTCTGCGGGCCGCGGGGGCTGATGGACGCGGTGCGCAAGATTTTCGAGGCGGAGCAGCTGGCCGATCAGCTGCACGCCGAGGAGTTCACCCTGCCGGTGACACCCGTCGACGCGGACGAGGCATTCGGCACAGTGAGCTTCTCCGGCAGCGGGGTGAGTGCCGACAACAACGGCGCTGTCCTGCTCGAGCAGGCCGAAGCATCCGGTCTGACACCGGAATACGGCTGCCGGATGGGTATCTGCTTCTCCTGCACCGCGGTTCGGCGTACCGGCTGCACCCGCAACGCGCGCACCGGCGAAACCAACAGTGACCCCGATCAGCCCATTCAGCTGTGCATCAATGCGCCGGTGGGCGACGTCGAGATCGATATCTGAGATTCGAGAACAAGGGGAGTAAAGCCATGACCATTTTGACCGAAACCAAAGACGGCCCGCTCGTACTGAGCCCGGATCAGGTCGAGGAACTCGGCCGCAGGCTCGACGAGTTGCGCGCCCGGATCGTCGACGATCTGGGCGAGCGCGACCGCGAATACATCTACTCGATCATCAAGGCGCAGCGCGGTTTCGAGATCGCCGGCCGCGGCCTGATGTATCTCGGCTTCCTGCCGCCGTTCTGGCTGGCCGCAGTTGCCGCGCTGAGTGTGTCGAAGATCCTGGACAACATGGAGATCGGCCACAACGTCATGCACGGCCAGTACGACTGGATGCGTGAGCCGGGCCTGAATTCCCGTGTCTTCGAGTGGGATACGGTCTGCCCGGCCGACCAGTGGAAGCACTCGCACAATTACATGCACCACACTTACACCAACATCCACAACAAGGACCGTGACATCGGCTACGGCATCCTGCGGATGGACGAGACGCAGCGCTGGAACCCACTGCGCCTCGGTCAGCCGCTGTACGCCTTCGGACTGATGATGCTGTTCGAGTGGGGCGTTATGGGCCACGACCTCGAGGTCGAGAACATCGTTCGTGGCAAGCGGAAATGGTCCGATATCAAGCGGTCGGTAACCGGCATGTGGCGCAAGGCCGGACGTCAGGTCCTGAAGGACTATGTCGTCTTCCCGGCACTGACCGGTCCGCTGTTCGTCAGCACCCTCGCCGGAAACGTCACCGCCAACCTGATCCGCAACGTGTGGGCCTACTCGATCATCTTCTGCGGCCACTTCCCCACCGGCGTACAAACGTTCACCGAGGACGAGACCGCCGACGAGACCCGCGGCGAGTGGTACGTGCGGCAGATGCTCGGCTCGGCCAACATCACCGGCAGCAAGTTGTTCCACATCATGTCCGGCAATTTGTCGCACCAGATCGAACATCACCTGTTCCCGGACCTGCCCGCGAAGCGGTATCCGCAGCTGGCGCCGGAGGTGCGTGAACTGTGTAAGAAGTATGGACTGCCGTACAACACCGGATCGCTCGGTAAGCAAGTCGGATCGGTGTGGCTCAAGATATTCAAGCTCGCACTCCCGCCGTTCTTGGTCCAGAAGGAGGACACCCCCGGTGTTATCGTGATGCGACAACGGACGGCAACCGAAGTGGGCGTGTGAATGATTGGGAAATTCGAAAGCGACAAGGATTTGATTCAAGAATTGACGACTTCTGGCGCGCGGCATGTCGGTAATATCGCGTCGATCATCACCGGCACCGTGCAGGAAGTCACTCGGGAGATCGGTGAATGGATCACCGATGCCATCGAGATGAACGAGGCCGCCGCGGCGGCTCGGCGTGATGCCGAGTCGCCGCCCGACAACGCTCTAGCCGAGAACGCTCTCGCCGAGAGCGCCGACGTCTCGTATGACGCGGAAGTCGAACCCACCGCGGGTGCGACATTCCTCGAGGCCGGGGTGGTCGAGCCGGAGGTCGAGAAACCCCGGTGATCAGATCCTTGAGGCTTATTCAGGGACGGCGTGTCGCGACTGACGGCGCTGGCCTGATCTGGGGCGACGTACAACCGTACGCTTGTCCTGAATAACCCTCCTTGTACCCGTCGGCCAGTTCGGTCAACCGGCACCACTGCAGATGGGCTTCCCCGTCCAACTGCAGTGGGTGCGGGGTCCACCTGCGCGGACATTCCCAAAGCTTGTTGCGCCGCAATCCATTTCGCGGCCATTCGATCGATGACGGCGCCCAGCGTCTCGGTGTGCAGCGAGGCTCCCGCGCAATGCTGAATGTTGGCGGCAACCCAATTGTCGATGCGCCCAAGCACCTGCGGTAATGATTCGATTCTTGGATGCGCCAGGGCCGAGGGGGATTTCGGGGAGGGGCACCCCTCGGCTCCGGCGCAGCCCCGCGTCCGGAGCGTCACCCCCATATTTCATCAACACGGCAAGGAAACCGGGAAATCCGCGACGATGCGATCAGGAAGACGGCCCGAGAAATCGGGACTCTTTCAGGAAAGCGCGATAGCCGGATCGGCGCAACAGTATGGTGTAAAAATTCGCAAGCTGCCTGGAAATCGTTATGGTCTGTTACGGGCCGGTCACACGAATGCCACCATCGATGCAGCGGTGAAACCCGTGAGCGCATGGGCAGCAACCGGTTCCGGCGCGGCGGCTGCGCCGGGTCGTTCGATGCGCTAGCCTCGGTGTTCGTGCCCGCCTACGTGTCCTCGCCCGAGTTGACATTCGGCTTCATGTTCGCGCTGGAAGACCCCGAGCGAATTGCGGAGGTCGTGCGCACCCTCATCGTCGGCAAGACAGTGTCGGTGTTCCGGCTCGCGCGGCTGTCGGACGACGACGGCCCGCCCGAACGCTATGTCGTGAACTGGGCGGCTATTCCCCAGATTTCGGTCACCACCAGTGCTCCGGACCCGGACGAGATGGCGGCAAATCGCACCATGCTGGTGAACGCCTTCCTCGGCGAGGACGGCGAGGTCAGTCTCTATTCGGCGCAGGGGCAGACGCCGAACTGATCCTATGAGCCTCCTTATTTGAAACGCTCGCTCTTCAAAGTTGCTCTCAGCTATTGATCGGCGATCTATCAGAGCGGCCGGGCAGGGTTGCGGATGTCGATCACCCCAGAAGCGTTGTCGGCGAACGATTACCCAACAAGGAGGATGTTTCATGATTCCGGTTGTCACCGACACGGGTAGTGCTGCCCTTTCCGGCCTGCTCAACACAGGTAGTGCCGCTTTCTCGAGCATTATCAACACCCGGTTCACCGGTTCCTTCGGCGGATAATCCTCTCCTCGAACGACTTTCACGTCGACCCGGGCACGCTGTGCCCGGGGCGATTGCGCGTTTGCGGTTCGAATGCTCTGTCCGGGTTGATTTGTTGGCGTGTCGGTACCGGAACGTTGGCATGAACTGGCATCGGGTACGGGACAATTGGGACATTCCTCAATGGTCCGTCGAAGCGCCCGGAAGGAGCATCGATCATGGAACCCGAGAACGCTGTCAAGTCCGTCAATCCGATCCGTGTCAGAGGAGATCTCGACCCCTCGCTATCGCGGTGGATGTGGTTGGTCAAGTGGATTCTGGCCATCCCGCACTACATCGCGCTGTTTTTCTTGCATATCGCGTACTTCGTGGTTTCGGTGATCGCTTTCTTCGCGATCCTGTTCACCGGGAAGTATCCGCGCGGGCTGTTCGACTTCAATGTCGGCGTCATGCGCTGGACCTGGCGAGTCGGGTTCTACGCGCTCTCGGTGCTCGGCACCGACAAGTACCCGCCCTTCAGTCTGCAGCCGAACCCCGACTACCCGGCCGATCTGGAAATCGACTATCCGGAGCGGCTGCACCGTGGTCTGGTGTTGATCAAATGGTGGCTGCTCGCCATCCCGCAGTACCTGATTCTGGCCGCGCTGGTCAAAGGCGGCGGGAACTTCTGGGGCGATTCCGAGGGCTTCATGGGCGTCGTCACGATTCCGCTGCTGAGCATCCTGCTGCTGGTCGCGGCGGTGGGGCTGTTGTTCACGACGCGGTACCCGCAGGGCCTCTACGACTTCGTGGTCGGCATCAACCGATGGGCGATCCGAGTGCAGGCCTACGCCGCGCTGATGCGTGACGAGTATCCGCCGTTCCGGCTCGATCAAGGCGCGCGCGAGCCCGAAAACAACTGAAGAGCAAGACAGTAGAGCCGGACACCGAGAGCGGTTACCAGGCGGATTCGTAGATCCGCCGGACCACGTCCTCGATGTCCGGCTCTTCGATGGACAGGTCTCGCACCGCAGCGCGATCCGAGACGGCAGCGAGAAGCTTTGCAGCGGTGATCTTTTCGGCGTCGAAGGCGAGTCGCTGCCGCATCCCGTCGCCTTCGCTTGTCAAGAGCTCGGCGGACGGCAGGTTGTCGAGATCGCAGGTGGGCTCGGCCAGATCGACGGTCAGCACCCGGCGGGCGCCGACCCGGACCGCGAGCCCGGTCACCGAACCGTCGTAGACCAGGCGGCCGTGGTCGACCACCAGCACCCGATCACAGAGCCGTTCGATGTCGCGCATGTCGTGGGTGGTGAGCAGCAGCGTGGTGCCGCGGTCGGTGCGTTCGGCGCGCAGGAACTCGCGTAGTCGCTGCTTGGACAGCACGTCGAGGCCGATGGTCGGTTCGTCGAGGATCACCAATTCGGGGGAGTGCAGCAGCGCGGCGGCGACCTCGGCCCGCATCCGCTGCCCGAGCGAGAGCTGACGCACCGGGGTGTCCAGGGTTTCGGCCATCTCGAGCTGTTCGACCAGCTCGCACGTGCGCTTGTGCGCGACGTCCGGCTCCAGTCGATGGATGGCGGCCAGGATCGAAAACGATTCGCGCAGTGGCAGGTCCCACCATAGCTGCGAGCGCTGTCCGAACACCACGCCGATCCGGGCGGCCAGTTCACGCCGCTGCCGGGCCGGGTCCAGGCCGCAGGTGCGCACGGTGCCCGCGGTGGGGACCAGGATGCCGGTCAGCATCTTGATGGTGGTGGATTTGCCCGCCCCATTGGCGCCGATGTAGCCGACCGCCGCGCCGCGTTCGATGCGGAAGCTCATCCGATCGACCGCGGTCAGCGTTTCGCGCCTCCTTCGCCAGCGGTGGCCGTTCTTGCGATGCAGGATGAATTCCCTTGTCAGGTTCTCGATGTCGATAATCGCATCGGGTAGTGCGGTGTCCGCCACAGTTATCCGCCGCCTCCCTGATAATGCCGAGTACCGATCCGCCACAAACGCAGCGCCAGCAACCACACCCAGAGCGCCGCCAGCGGGGTCAGCCAGGCCAGCCAGGGCGGCATCAGTTGCGGACCAGGCAGGCGCAGCAACGCGATGGTGGGCAGATAGGCGGTGAACGATACCGGGATGGCGAAGCCGAACAGCAGTTTCAGCGGCGTCGGGAACACCGAAGCGGGTTGCATGGCGGCGAACGACCCGCCATAGGTGAAGCTGTTGGTCAGTTCGGCACCATCGATCAGAAAGAACTGTGCACCGGCGGCGCACACGAACAGACCGCCGAACACGGCGATACCACTTATCAGCGTAGTCGTCAGCAGCACGAATGTGTCTGGACCCCAGTCGATGTCGTTGCGGATCAGGCCGAGGCCGAGCACCACGATCGCCACCGCGGCGCGTGCGAAACGGCGCAGCGAGATGTCGCTGGTGATGAGCTGTAGCAGCAGCGGCTGTGGCCGCAGGTAGTAGGCGTCGATCAGGCCCATCCGGATCAGTGTCGGCAGTGAATCGAGATGGCCGAACAGGACTTGGGCCAGTGCGAAACTGGTGTTGCTGAGCCCGAACAGCAGCAGCGCACCGTTGAGGTCGAGGCCGCCGAGCACCCGGACGTTGTTGAAGATGACCCACACCTCGGCGAACTCGACGAGTCCGATCAGCAGGGCGCTGAATACCTCACTGGCAAAGGACAATCGGTAGGTCCGCTGGGCGCGGATGCGCGCGGCGAGCACGGCCCCGTACGGGGTGAACCAGGTTCCGGCCAGGGTGGGCACACACGGCGACTCAGCCACCCTGCACCTCCAGCCTGCGGCGCCCGGCCGCCAGCATCACCCGGCCCAGCGCGCCGATCGCGAGCATCCAGAACACCTGCGCGGCAACGACCATCAGCGCGTCCGTCCCGCCGACTCGGCCCGACAGGATGTCGATCGGCGACTGTAGGATCGACGGGAACGGGGTGGCATGCGCGATGGCGCGCAGCCCGTCCGGGAACATGTGCACCGGCACGAACAGCCCGGCCAGAAATGTGCCGCAAATCTGGTATAGCACTCGCAGGCCACGTGTTTCCAGCACCCAGAATCCGATCAGCGCAACGGCGAACAGACATAGGAATGACAACGTCACCGCGAGGAACACGCTGAGGAACCCGAGCAGGTAGGGGCCGGGGGTATTCGGCATGGTCAGCCCGAAGGTGAGCACGCCGACCAGCACGCTCGGCAACGTGCGCGGCAGGATGGTGGCCGCGGCTCGCCCGAGATCGGCAGCGAGATAACTGAATTGGATATCGACAGGACGCAAGAAGTCGATCGCAATATCGCCATTCTTGACCCGGTCGACGAGTTCCAGTGGCGGACCCATGAATTGGGTCGCGCCGAGCAGGCCCTGCGACAGCCAGACGTAGGCGCCGATCGTCCCCTCGTCATAGCCGCCGAAGCCGTCGGAGGCGCGCACCGCCGCCATCATCACCGCCGCACGGACGAACCCGAACACGCAGTTCGTGAAAAGCCCAGCGAACATCGCCAACCTGTACTGCGACTGCCGCCGGAAACCTGCTGCGGCGAGGCGGATATATACCTTCGCGGCCCGCCGGAGGTGCACTGCTGCGGCGAGCCGACCGTCCCCCTCCGCTTTAGCGCGCACAAAGAGCTAACTGTAGAGGGGGCAAGCGGACACGCGGAAGGCTTCCGCACGATTTTTGGAAAAGTGCTACGAACTTGATGCGTCAATGTTAGAAACGCAGTCACTTCACATATCCGTCGATGCCCCCTGCCGACGGAGCTGCTCGCGCACGACAGGAAGGATCGTCGTTGACTGTCGCCGCCGGCGACCGCTTGCGGATCGCTCGAAACGCACGCGGTCGTGCTATCCGTGAGCAGCGCCCGCTGCTGCTGGATCCGCGCAATCCCGTCGAGCTGATGCCGCAATCCCTCCAGCATCGTCGCCATATCGGCCTCGGCCCGTTCGCTGGTCATCGCCACTCCATCGCTCGCGTTGTCGACAGCGAGTCAAGGACATCGGAGTTGCATGAACTCCCGTTGTCGCACAAGGAATCTATGGCTCGAGCCATCACATCGGGATCATCGATCCATCATCGGCGCGACCCGGAAGTTTTGACGACGAGAGCTAACCCTATAGCTCCCTATGGGTTTCGAGGCGGTCCAACATAGTATCGATGGACTGTTCGACCTTGGTAGCGAGCCACTTCTTGCCCATGCCGACCGCGAAAGGCGCCGAGGAGGGCAGTTCGATGACGTAGCGTCCGTCCTCGGGCAGGTCCCGCCACACCAGGATGTGCTCCAGAATGCCCCGCGGGCCGAACTTCGAATGCCCCTGGTGAATGGTGATCGCACCGGTCCGGGTGGCAAGCGTGTCGAAGAACTTGGCACTGCGCCCTGCACCGGAGTAGTCGACTTCCTCGGTCACCAAAGATCCACCGCCGCCTAATCGTTCGAGATCGTCGACGCTGTCGGTCATGATGGGAATGCTGCCCAGCCTGCCCGCCTCCACGTTCGGCGGCAGCACTGCGACCACAGCCTCGGCCAAGCCACGTGGCCCGCAGTCGGTGATCGTGTATCCACCGCTGTGCGACACGGTTTCACCCGGTTTCTGGGTCACTATGTAGCCCTGCGCGCCCGATCGGGCTGCACGCGCCCCGATCCATTGCTTCGGATCGTCGCGGCTACGGTCGTGCCAGCCCTGCACGCGCACTGACACCTCCGAGTGGATCAGCACCTGGATGACCTCCTGGATCACCGGATCCACGGTGCTGCGCAACCGCTCCCAGGCCTCGTACTTCTCGCGCTCGTAGTCGTTGCGGTATCGCGTCCTGGCCAAGTACGTGAGCGGGTCGGGAACGTGACTGTCGGCGTACCGCTCACACAGCACCCTGAAGTCGAAGTCGGTGAATTCCCAGGTCTGCGTCACGACTCGACCATCGGCCGCGCATGCTCGAGCGCGCCGAGATTCTCCTCAGAAGCCTCATCGGGGAAGACCGTCTGCCGCACAATGCCTTCGGATTCGTCGGGTGCAGTCACCCCTGGAATCCCGAGGCCCCATCCGTTGGACTGGGCATCCGACTCTGGTACACCGGCTCCGGACTCGATCCCGGAATTCGGCACCGCGGCAATCGCTGGCTCGGGCTGCGACGTCGGCGACAGCAACTGCTCGAGGCTCGGGAACGCGGGTACACCGGGAATGGACGCTCTCGGGAAGAGCGGCGCGGTCCGGCCGTCGGCCTGAGCAGGGACGGGCGTGCCGTCGCTCTCGGCGGGTTTTGCCGCGATGTCCTCCGCGTTGATGCCGAGAAGTTCGGCCAACGGCTTCAACTCGGGATTCTTTGCGATCAGATCCCAGATCTCCGGCGATTTGGCCAACGCATCCTCGAGCTCCGGATTCCTGTCGAGCATGGTGCCGAGCGCCTTGAAGTCCGGCACTCCTGCGACCGGCTGGAGCGCTTGGAGCTGCTGCATCGCCTGCGTGAGCCCTGGGATCGCCTGTGTCAGAGCCGGAATCGCCGACGACAGGGCGGTCATCAACGGGGTGAGAGCGTCCTGGCTGGTGGGTTGGCTGGTGGGTTGGCTGGTGGGTTGGCTGGTGGGTTGGCTGGTGGGTTGGCTGGTGGGTTGGCTGGTGGGTTGGCTGGTGGGTTGGCTGGTGGGTTGGCTGGTGGGTTGGCTGGTGGGTTGGCTGGTGGGTTGGCTGGTGGGTTGGCTGGTGGGTTGGCTGGTGGGTTGGCTGGTGGGTTGGCTGGTGGCCGTCCTTGCTGGGATCTTTGGTGGGGTCGTTGGTCTGGTCTTTGGTGGGATCGGTCTTTGCCGGGGGCCCCGCAGTAGGCGGGTTTTCCAACGCAGGGAATGCGCCGTCGGACTGCGACAGTCCGTTGACGTAGTGCTCCTCGAACCGCTCCTGGAAATCCTTTTCATCAGTAGGGCTGGATATGCACGGATCCTCCGACTCAGGCATCGCAGACTTCGTCGACTGGAGCCATTGCGACGTGTACTCGAGATTCGACTCCATCAATTGCATGGCATTGCCTAGTCCCTTGACACTTTCGGCGTACCTGCCGATCGCGCCGAGCGCCTGATCCGCACCGTAACCCTTCCACGTTTCCTGCGTTATCTGCTGCAATGCGAGCCACAGCGTACGAGCGGCAGGATACGCTTTATCGGCCATACCACCCCAAGGTGGAGCCGCTGCCGCTACCTGCGAGAAATCAATCTGCTGACCGAGTCTGAACATCTCCACAAAGTCCATCGACTCCTTCTCTTCGATATCAATGGGGAAGGGATTGGCGTCCTTCTTCAACCCCTCCGGCCCCTTGGATACCGAATCAGGCACCTTGGGCACCCTGAATCCGTCGAGTCTCTCCGGACGGTAAGTCGAATCCTTCCAACCCGTATCCTTCGCACCGGGTTTGGACGAGATAGCCTCGAGATCATCGCGGACTTTATCGAAACCTTTGCCGGAATCGCCGTCGGTGTCCTTGTACTTCTTACCCGCGGCCTTGAACATTTCCACCAGGTCGGTCAGCGTCTCGATATGCTTGTCGAACTGCTCGTCGAACTTCACCGCCTTCGCGTTGAACTTGGTCGCGAGGTCGTTTCCGGAGGTGAGGCCACCGAATTTGGCACCGTCGAGCTTGGCGAGACCTTCAGCGTCGTAGAGCGCCTTGTACCCTTTTATCTCGCCGATCATGTCGCTACACGCCTTCGCGACCGAGAGCGCCGCGTCCGGCCGGACCTCGACTTTCGCGCTCTCCGCCAAGCCTGACCAAGGTGTTTTTTCACCCACGCAAACCGCCCCCTCCGACAAGCTTCACCCGACGACCTTCGTGTGAAACACCGTATGCCGAGTTGGTACAAGTGTATGACATCAGAGTGAAACACACGGGGTACCAACGGCGATAGCCCTGCACTGAGCCTTTCCGGGTAGTGGATCGGCTGGTGGTGTGACCTGCCGACACGCCGAAAGTGGTTGGGGTGCAACGGGAACGAGCAGAGTCCGAGGTATGAAGGTGGTCCTTCCAAAGATCCCGAGGCCACCGTCGAGTATGTGGCCGGCCTGCTCGAGGCCCGACGCCGCCACCGGGGCACCGGCGGGCGCTGAGTTGCGTGGCGCAGGCTGTGGTGGCGCTGCGCTGGTTCGTCGCCCCGGATCAAGCAGTTGGCGGCGGACAACTCGATCGCCAAGACCACCGCGCTGCACGAAACCATCGATGTACTCGCTGCTCAGGCTCCGGTCACCACGGCGGACTTCGGACGTGCGGCCCGACCCTGAGCAGGACGCGATCGCGTTGTGGGCGCACGTCGAGATGCTGCCCGCCTTCACTACATGGATCTGCGAGACTCGGCCCGTGCTCGGCGATCTCGGCTACGAAGCCGACCCGGGATCGTCGTGGAAACGGTGACGCCCAGGCCACTGGACCCGACTGGCGGACCGCGCCTCGGGAACGCCGTGCGCGTTCCGTTGATCGGACCGATGTCTTGCTGCCAAACGCCGTTGGCGAGTTAATTAGGTCGTCGGGGACGGCCGGGGAAATCACCCAGGCCACGTTGGGCCGTACCCGAGGGCGAATGTACCGAGGTGGGGCCTTCGACATCAGTCTATGAAGGGATCATCATGAGTAAGAAGTTGCGGGCGACGGCAGCAGCCGTAGCGATGGCTCCGGTAATCGCCCTGGGTTCGGGTATTGCCGCCGCCGAACCGGCCTCGGCCCCGGTACCGCCAGCGGTACCGGTACCAGTATCGACCGACGCGGTCCAGCCGGCCGCGTTGTTCTTCCTCTTTCCGTGGAATTTCCTGGTTTGTCTCCCCACGCTTATTCTCTATCCCGTCTGCGTGGTATGAGCCATAGATAGGGGTTCGTGTTGCAGCATGGCCTACGGCACGGATCCTCCCGAGAGACTCGGGGTGGATCGGGTAGTGCACTAAGGGTGTGACTGTCGGCGGCTGATGCCGCACACTATTCGTATGCCAGCGGTGCACTCACCGATTACTGACCGTAAAAGCGAGCGCGGGGTGCTCGAGCGGGCATTCACGGTGTTGGAGGTGCTGAGTGGTGCGGATCGTGGCCTAGGATTGAGCGAGTTGGCGCGGGAAGCCGGTCTTGCCAAAACCACCGCCCACCGCATCGCGGATCATTTAGTCGCGGTCGGCGCCGTCGAGCGGATCAACCATCGCTACTTCATAGGTTCGCTCGCCGCTCGCTTGGGTCGCTGCTGGCAACCGGATCCCGTCCTGGGCCAGGCAGCTGCCGATCCGGTGCGAGCACTGATCGGGTCGGCGGATGCCGCGGGAGTGTATGTGCTGTATTCCGGACAGGGACGTCTAGTGACGGCCGCCGCCCGCGGAGACCGGTGCTGGCTGCTTCCGTTGGATTTGAATGCGGCCTACACTCCACTGGCCGCCGCCTGGTACGCCCTCATGGTCTCCGGCGATTTGGGGGCCCCCGGGGCGCCGTTGTCCGTACCGCAGGGGGTGCAACTGCTACGCACTGTGCGCGATCGAGGTTTCGTCGTTTCCGATCATCAGGACGGCGCCCTCGGAGTGAGTTGTGTCGCAGCGCCGTTGCGCAGCACCGATGGACGCCTTCCCGCGAGCATCACTGGGCTGGTGCTGGCTCCGCAACTCCCGCCGGGGCTGACCGACCTCGTCGGGTGCGCGGCGGACCGGATCGACCATTGCCTCCGTCTTTTCTCGCCGGGCAACGGTGCGGGGACTCGCGTACCTCTCGATTCCTCGGTCGACAACCGAACAGACCGCTAATTCGGTGTCGAGCGACACCCGTCGGCCCTCGTGCTCGAGCCTACTCGGCACAATCCCTGGGTGTTTTGTATTGTGCTCTTTGGGTAACCCGCTCGTGGCCTGCGGTATTCGCAGGTCACGGCGGGTTTTGCGCCCCCGGCAGGAATCGAACCTGCGACCTAGGGATTAGAAGGCCCTTGCTCTATCCAACTGAGCTACGGAGGCAGTGGCATCCACCATGGCCGACATTGGCGGTGCTGTCCAGCGCAGCAAGTATAGCGACCGTCCAGATTGCTAGATTCTTAGCGTTAGCAACATTCCAGTCACTCTCAGTCGAGGTGTAGCGCGAGTAACAGCATTCCGGCCATGGCGGCGAAGAACGCCGCCACCACGGCAATCAAAACGATCGACATCGTCCGCGGCCCACAATATCGGCCCAAACCCAACCGGGCCACGCAATACCGACCGAACTACGCTCAGTCGTATGTCGTTGCCGGAAGACCCGAAAGCCGAACCCGAGATCGAGACGGGTCGGTCGGGTTCCGGATCGACCTTCGCGACGCTGGCCGCGCTGGCCGGCGCGACTGCGTCCGTGGTCGCGGCGCTGGTGGTCGGACTGTCCGCGGCGCAGGCGCTGAGCCTGCTCGGCATTCCCGATCCTGGTCCGCTGACCACCTACGGCCTGCCCGCGGTCCGCGCACTCGCCGACCTGTCTGCGGCGTTGACGGTCGGCTCGCTGCTGTTCGCCGCGTTCCTGGTGCCGCCGCAGGTGAACGGCCTGCTGGATGTGGGTGGGTATCGGGCGGTGCGGCGGGCGTCGAATTTCGCCGTCGTCTGGGCCTGCTGTGCCGCGCTGCTCGTTCCGCTGACGATGTCGGACACGACCGGGCAGCCGGTCGGTCAGGTGTGGCGGCCCGAGGAACTGTGGCGGGCGATCGGTCAGGTCGCGTTGGCCGAGGCTTGGCGCACCACCGCGGTGTTCGCGGTGATCGTCGCGGTCGGCTGCCGACTCACCCTGCGCTGGGGCTGGACGCCGGTGCTGTTCGGCGGCGGCATCCTGACCATGATGCCGCTGGCGCTGACCGGGCATTCGTCCTCGGGTGGCGCGCACGACATCGCGACCAACAGCCTGATCCTGCACCTGGTTTCGGCCGCGGTGTGGGTCGGCGGGCTTTTCGCAGTGCTCGCGCACGCGACGGGCGGCGGTGCGCACACCGACGTCGCTACCCGGCGTTTCTCCACCACCGCCACCATCGCGTTCGTCGTGATCGGCCTCAGCGGCGTGATCAACGCGTGGGTGCGGGTGCCCAGCTGGGACGACCTGTTCGGCTCCACCTACGGTCGACTCGTGCTGGCCAAGGCGGGCGCACTGATCGTGCTCGGTGTGTTCGGGTATCTGCAGCGCCGAGCCTCGCTGCCCGCGCTCGCCGCGAATCCGCGCGACCGTGCCGCGCTGATCCGGTTCGGTGGGGTGGAGGCGCTGATTTTCGCCGCGACCATGGGCCTTGCCGTTGGTCTCGGTCGTACCCCGCCGCCACCGCCGACATCGGTGCCGACGGTCACCGAGGTGGAACTCGGCTACAACCTGGCCGGGCCGCCGACGCCCGCGCGGCTGCTGTTCGACTGGCGCTTCGACTTGATGTTCGGCACCCTGGCCATCGCGCTCGCGGTGCTGTACCTGCTCGGCGTTCGGCGGCTGCACGCGCGCGGGGATGCCTGGCCGGTCGGCCGGACCGTTGCCTGGCTGTCGGGGTGCTTGGTGTTGCTGTTCACCACATCGTCCGGGGTCGGGCGCTATTCGCCCGCGGTGTTCAGCGTGCACATGGGCCAGCACATGGCGTTGTCGATGCTGGCGCCCATCCTGTTCGCGCTGGGTGGCGCGGTGACGCTGGCGCTGCGGGCGCTGCCGCCCGCCGAGCGCGGCGGCATCCCCGGCCCGCGTGAGTGGATCCAAGCCGCGGTGCACAATCCGGTATCGCGCTTCCTGACGCACCCGATCGTCGCGGCGGTGATCTTCGTCGGCGGCTTCTACGCGCTGTACATGGGTGGCATCTACGCCGCGTTCGTCGATTCGCATGCGGCGCACCTACTGATGAACGTGCACTTCCTGCTCAGCGGCTATCTATTCTATTGGGTGGTGATCGGCATCGATCCCAAGCCGCGTCGGGTCGAGCCACTCACCAAGCTGGGCATGGTGTTCGGCTCGCTGCCCTTCCACGCCTTCTTCGGTATCGCGCTGATGAGCATGACCACCGTTATGGGCGGGTGGTTCTTCCGCGGCCTCGGCCTCGGCTGGAACAGCAACTTGCTCGACGACCAACGCACCGGCGGTAGCCTGGCGTGGGCCAGCGGTGAGGTGCCGTTGGTTGTGGTGATGCTCGCGCTGCTCATCCAATGGTCGCGCAGCGATGCGAAACTCGCGAAGCGGGTCGACCGAGCCGCCGACCGTGATCACGATGCGGACCTCAGCGCGCACAACGCGATGTTCGCAGAGCTGGCCAAACGTGACCGAGAGGTGCGCAAGTGAGTGAGTGGGCTTTAGTCGAGCCGCAGCACCGAACGGCTCGGCGAGTCTACCGATCCGATGTGCGGGCGGCGCGCAAACGTTTGGCCGGATGGATCCGCAAGACACCGGTCTTCCACACTACCGTGTCGGGACCGCGCGGCCCGGTTCCGGTGACGCTGAAACTCGAATACCTCCAGCACGGCGGCACATTCAAGGTGCGCGGCAGCCTCAACGCGCTGTTGGAATCGGCCGCGGACATCGACCAGGTGGTCATCGCCTCCGGCGGCAATGCGGGCATCGCCGCCGCACTAGCCGCCGCGCGCCTCGGCAAGGCGTGCACCGTGGTCGTCCCGGAATCGGCGCCGCACACGAAGGTGGCTGCGATGTGGTCGTACGGCGCCGAAGTGTTGTGGCACGGAACGACTTACGCCGAGGCATATCGATACGCCACCGACATGGCCGCCGAGCGCGGGGCCCTGCAACTGCATGCCTACGACCTGCCCGCGGTGGTCGCCGGAGCGGGCGTGGTCGGGCTGGAGCTGGAGGACCAGGTGCGTGGGCGGCCGCCGGTGCTGGTCGCGGTCGGTGGCGGCGGCCTGGTGGCAGGGATCGCGGCGGCGGTGGGCCGCCGCCAGCAGGTGATCGGCATCGAGCCGGAGGGCATTCCGACGCTGCACGCCGCGCTGCACGCGAATCGTCCGGTGGACGTCGATGTGTCGGGCATCGCGTCGGATTCCTTGGGCGCCACCAGGATCGGTGAGATCGCGCTGGATATCGCGCGCCGATACGACGTGCGGGCGGTGCTGGTGACCGACGACGCCATAGCGACCGCCCGCGAATACCTGTGGCGGGAGTTCCGGATCGTCGTCGAGCTCGCCGGGGCGACAGCGCTGGCCTCGGTGCAGAGCGGTGCGTATGTGCCTGCCGAAGGCGAGCGGCCAGTGATAGTGCTGTGTGGGGCGAACACTGACTTGGCGGTCATGTAGGGCGCTGGCCAACCGCATAGGCTGCGCGGACAGTTTCCGGCGGGACTGTCGGATTCCTGGTCGATTGTGCGGAAAGTGTCCGCGCAGAGTGGATGTGGCCTCACCGACGGTAGCCGCCGCGAGGCCCCGCCCACCGGCCGTCCGGCGCTGCCCAGATGCGGACGGATCCCGCCTGAAGCGGCGGTTGTTCACAGTCGAGAAAGTTGTCCACAGCTTCGGATCGGGGGGTCCGTTGGGGCTCGGGATAGGTCAGGCTGGAGATGCCCTCCAGGCGGGGGAGGAAGCACCCGAGGCGGATCGCCTCGGGACGAAACGTGAAGGGGCGGAATCATGTTCGAAGCGATGGCAACGGTGCTCGGCAATGTTGTGACGCATCCGGTCAAGCGGGATCTGACGAATGGTGAGCAGGTGATCACCTTCCGGATGGCCAGCAATTCCCGCAGGTTCGATGCGGCGACCGGTGAGTGGGTGGACAACGGGACCCTATATCTCACGATCAGCTGCTGGCGCAGGCTGGTGGCCGGGGTGGACGCGTCCATCCGCCGCGGCGACCCGATCATCGTGCATGGCCAACTGCGGTCGCACGAATACCGAACCAAGGACGGCATCGAACGCCGTGATCTCGAAATGCGGGCCAACGCGCTCGGTCCCGACCTGTCGCGATGCAGCGCGCCGGTAAACCGGCGGACCGAGGCGGGCCGTTCACCGGGGCCGAGTAGCGTAGCCAGGAATACCTGTGACCGATCGGGCGCTGAAGGTCGTGCACGCGTCGACGGTGAGGGGCTGGGGGAGGGCGCGCCGACCATGTCTGCCGCACCGTCCCTGGTCACCGAATCCGAGCCCGCCGACGCCTGACGGCACGCCTGGTTTGTGCCCGGCGGCACGGGTAGCTCTGCTTCGTTCCACCAAACCTCACACCGATAGGCTTTCCTCCATGGCTGAGTTCATTTACCAGATGAAGAAAGTTCGCAAAGCGCACGGCGACAAGGTCGTGCTCGACGATGTCACCTTGAACTTCCTTCCAGGCGCCAAGATCGGCGTCGTCGGCCCCAATGGCGCCGGTAAATCCAGCGTGCTGAAGATCATGGCCGGACTGGACCAGCCGAACAACGGCGACGCCTTCCTCGCGCCCGGCGCCACTGTCGGCATCCTGCAGCAGGAGCCGCCGCTGAACGAGGAGAAGACCGTTCGCGGCAATGTCGAGGAGGGCCTCGGCGAGATCAAGGTGAAGCTCGATCGGTTCAACGAGATCGCCGAACTGATGGCCACCGACTACTCCGACGAGCTCATGGACGAAATGGGCAAGCTACAGGAGGATCTCGATCACGCCGATGCCTGGGATATCGACTCCCAGCTCGAGCAGGCCATGGACGCACTGCGCTGCCCGCCGCCGGACGAGCCGGTCACCACCCTCTCCGGTGGCGAGCGCCGCCGCGTCGCGCTGTGCAAGCTGCTGCTGAGCAAGCCCGACCTGCTGCTGCTCGACGAGCCGACCAACCACCTCGACGCCGAGAGCGTGCTGTGGTTGGAGCAGCACCTGGCCGCGTACGCGGGCGCCGTGCTCGCCGTCACCCACGACCGGTACTTCCTGGACAACGTGGCCGAGTGGATTCTCGAACTCGATCGCGGCCGCGCCTACCCCTACGAGGGCAACTACTCCACCTACCTGGAGAAGAAGGCACAGCGGCTCGAGGTCCAGGGCAAGAAGGACCAGAAGCTGCAGAAGCGCCTCAAGGACGAGCTGGCCTGGGTGCGCTCGGGAGCCAAGGCTCGCCAGGCCAAGAACAAGGCCCGTCTCGGCCGGTACGAGGAGATGGCGGCCGAGGCCGACAAGCACAGGAAGTTGGACTTCGAGGAGATCCAGATCCCGGCCGGTCCGCGCCTGGGCAGTATGGTCGTCGAGGTCGCGCACCTGGACAAGGGCTTCGGTGACCGGCAGCTGATCAAGGATCTGTCGTTCACGTTGCCGCGCAACGGCATTGTCGGTGTTATCGGCCCGAACGGCGTCGGTAAGACCACGCTGTTCAAGACCATCGTCGGGCTGGAGGAGCCGGACAGCGGCGAGGTGAAGGTCGGCGAGACGGTCAAGCTGAGCTACGTCGACCAGAACCGGGCGGGCATCGACCCGAAGAAGAATGTGTGGCAGGTGGTCTCCGAGGGCCTGGACTTCATCCAGGTCGGCAATCAGGAGATGCCGTCGCGGGCCTACGTCAGCGCGTTCGGCTTCAAGGGGCCGGATCAGCAGAAGCCGGCCGGTGTGCTCTCCGGCGGTGAGCGCAACCGACTGAACCTGGCGCTGACCCTCAAGCAGGGCGGCAACCTGATCCTGCTCGACGAGCCGACCAACGACCTCGACGTGGAAACCCTGAGTTCGCTGGAGAACGCACTCGAGCAGTTCCCCGGCTGCGCCGTGGTCATCTCCCACGATCGCTGGTTCCTGGACCGCACCTGCACCCACATCCTGGCGTGGGAGGGCGACTCCGACAACGACGCCATGTGGTTCTGGTTCGAGGGCAACTTCGAGGCGTACGAGGCCAACAAGATCGAGCGCCTCGGGCTGGAGGCGGCCCGTCCGCACCGCGTCACCCACCGCAAGCTCACTCGCGACTGAGCCGAGGGTCGAGCGGAGTGGCCCCTATCGGGCCACTCCGCCGAAGGAAATGCGAACAACCCCGCCCGAACGGACTCGCTGCCGAAGGAAATACGGACAACCCGCACCGCGGTTCGGATCTGACTAGGGTGGAGTCTGTGCATGCGAAGGCGGAGTCCGAGCATTGGGTAGGTCTCATCGCCGACGTGGCCACATAACTTCGTCGGTCCGATCGGTTGCTCTGCCGGGATCGTCGACTGCGGCAATCGAGCGGCGAACGTTGCGGTAGTGGTGAACACCCTGGGATCGGAAGGGAATTCACCACTATGTCTGCGACTCGCAGCTACTCTCGGACCGGCGTCACTTTGGTGCGGAAACCGAATCCGAGGGAGTTGGCGAAAAATGACGGTCTCGTCCGAATTGTCCGGTGCGGCGTGGGCCGCTAGTTTACCGCAGACGTTGCGCGGCGAGCTCGCAACCCTCGAGGAGGCGTATTTCCGCCACGTCGACGCGGGCGATGTGGACTGTGCGATCACCGGTATCACCCAGATCTTCCGACGGCACACCGAGCTGGCGATGACTCGCCCGGCAGGGCGGGCGTTGGTTCGGGTGTATCACCCCGAAGACGGATCGGGCCTCGGTGCGGCGGTGCAGCTGGTCACCGACGATATGGGACTGCTGGTGGAGTCGATCACCTCCTCGCTGAGCCGGATGGGCGTCAGCGTGAGCGAGGTGATCCACCCGATCTTCGAGGTCGAGCGGGACGCGGATGGACGGCTGCTCAGCGCCTCACCGCACGAGGTCGACGGCAACGGCGGCGCCGGGCTGCGCGAATCGTGGATGCACCTGCAGCTGCATCCGTCGACCAGTCGGGCCCTGCTCGACCGGATCGAGGAGGCGATGCCGGATGTGATCGCCGACGTGCGTCAGGTCGTCGGTGACACCGAGGCCATCCGCGGTGTGCAGAGCAAGTTGGCCGACGATCTCGAGCTGGCCGCGAAGGCTGGCACGGCGCCATTCACCGGCACCGATCTGGTGGATTGCGCGAACCTGTTGCGCTGGTTGGCGAGTGGGAATTTCACCGTCCTCGGCTATGCGCGCTATCAGCTGAGCACGACCGAGGGGCAGACCGTGTCGGCTCCGCTGCCCGGCACCTGCCTCGGCGTGCTGCGCCCCGATGCCGGCACCGATTTCGGGGTTCCGATCAATGTGGGCGAGCGGCCGCTGCTCATGCTGACTCAGGGCCTGGTGCCCGCGACGGTGCATCGCTCGGTGTACCCGTACTTCGTCGGTGTCGCCGACTTCGACGAGGCCGGGAACATTATCGGCGAGCACCTGTTCATCGGCGTCTTCACCGTGACAGCGGTACACGAGAACGTGCTGGACATCCCGGTGATCGAGCGTCGCGTACGCTCGGTGATCGAGGAGAGCGGGTTCGACCTGGAGTCGTTCTCGGGGCAGGCGATGCTCGAGGTCATCCAGTCGTTTCCGCGCACCGAGCTGTTCTCGTCGGACGCCGAGACGATGCGCCGGACCGCGACCGCGGTGCTCAATGTCGGCCTGCGCAGGCAGGTCCGGCTGTTCCTGCGCTCCGATCGTTACGGCCGGTTCGTCGCCTGCCTGGTTTATCTGCCACGCGACCGCTACACCACGCGGGTGCGGCTGGAGATGCAGGAAATCCTGGTGCGCGAGCTGGGCGGCGTCTCCATCGACTATTCGGCAAGAGTCAGCGAAAGTGACCTGGCCAGCGTCTATTTCACGGTGCGGATGCCGGAGGCGGAGTACGGCGCGCCGCGCTCGGCGCCCGCCGTCGCCGACACTTCCGATGCGAATCGGCTGCGCATCCAGCACCTGCTCTCCGAGGCGAGCCGCACCTGGGAAGACCACCTCGACGACGAGGTGAGCACTTCGACGCTGTTGAATCCCGGCATCGTCGCGCGGTATGCCGCGGCGTTCCCCGAGGCGTACAAGCAGGACTTCGCGCCGCGCCGCGCCTTGCGTGACATCGTCCGGCTGGAACAGCTGCCGGAGGGCGCCATCAACCAGAGCCTGTACCGCAGGAAGCGGTCGGAGCCGGGTTACTGGCGGTTCACGCTCTACATCGGCGGCTCCGGAGTCTCGCTGAGCCAGGTGCTTCCGGTGCTGCAGAGCCTCGGCGTCGAGGTGGTCGACGAGCGGCCCTACCAGATATGGCTCGACCCACTGCCCGGCGGAGATCAGAGTGTCGAACGGTGGATCTACGACTTCGGTCTGGTGGCTCGTCCCGAACTGCTGCGGAGTTCGCTCGATCGGGATCTGGACGCGGAACTGCTGGAGTCTTCGGTCCGCGCGGACGTCTTGGACTCGGAGGTGCGTGGGCTGCGTGAGCGGTTCACCGAGGCCTTCGAGGCAGTTTGGTACGACCGTGCCGAAGCGGACGCGCTGAACGAACTTGTGCTGCGCGCCCGGCTGCCGTGGCGCTCGGTGTCGATCCTGCGCATGTACGCGAAGTACCTGCAGCAGGCCGGTTTCCCGTACAGCCAGGCGAACATCGCCCGGGTGCTGCTCACCTACCCCGATGTGGCCCGGCTGTTCGTCGACCTGTTCGCGGCGCGCTTCGATCCGGACACCGTGTCGGCTGAGCAGGCCGCCGATCTGGAGATCCAGGTGCGCGGCCGCGTCGACGAGGTGGTCAGCCTCGATGCCGACCGCATCCTGCGTGCCATTTTCGGTCTGATCAAGGCGACGTTGCGGACCAACTACTACATGACCGACGCCGAGGGCATGCCGCGCGACTATGTGTCGGTCAAGGTCGAGCCGCGCGAGATCGTCGAATTGCCCAAGCCCAAACCTCAATTCGAGATCTTCGTGTACTCGCCGCGGGTCGAGGGTGTGCACCTGCGCTTCGGTTCGGTGGCGCGCGGCGGGCTGCGCTGGTCCGACCGTTTGGAAGACTTCCGCACCGAGATCCTCGGCCTGGTCAAGGCGCAGGCGGTGAAGAACGCCGTCATCGTCCCGGTCGGCGCCAAGGGCGGCTTCGTGGTCAAGCAGCCGCCCGCCGCCACCGACGATCCTGGCGCAGACCGGCAGGCGCTCGGCGCCGAGGGCGTGGCCTGCTACCGCACCTTCATCTCCGGCCTGCTCGACGTCACCGACAATGTCGATCGCGCGACCGGCGCGGTGCTGCCGCCCGCGCGGGTGATTCGTCGCGACGGCGACGACACCTACCTCGTGGTGGCCGCCGACAAGGGCACCGCCACCTTCTCCGACATCGCCAACGATGTCGCGCTGCGCTACGGCTTCTGGCTGGGCGACGCCTTCGCCTCCGGCGGTTCGGCGGGCTACGACCACAAGGCGATGAGCATCACCGCGAAGGGCGCATGGGAGAGCGTCAAGCGCCACTTCCAGGAGATGGACATCGACACGCAGACACAGGATTTCACCGTGGTCGGCGTCGGCGATATGAGTGGCGACGTGTTCGGCAACGGCATGCTGCTGTCCGAGCACATCCGCCTGGTAGCGGCATTCGACCACCGGCACATCTTCCTCGACCCGGACCCCGACGCGGCCCGCTCCTTCGTCGAGCGGCAGCGGATGTTCGCGCTGCCCCGCTCCTCGTGGGCCGACTACGACACCTCGCTGATCAGCGAGGGCGGCGGCGTCTGGGACCGCACCGTGAAATCCGTTCCGATCAGCCCGCAGGCACGCAAGGCGCTGGGGCTGGCCGACGACGTGACGGCACTGTCGCCGCCGGAACTGGTCCGCGCGATCCTGCTCGCGCCGGTCGGGCTGCTGTGGAACGGCGGCATCGGCACCTACGTCAAGGCAAGCACCGAAACCAATGCCGAGGTCGGCGACAAGTCCAACGACCCGGTTCGGGTCAACGGAAACCAGTTGCGGGTCAAGGTGATCGGCGAGGGTGGCAACCTGGGCGCCACGGCGCTCGGTCGGATCGAGTTCTGCCGCAACGGCGGCAAGATGAACACCGACGCGCTGGACAATTCGGCGGGCGTCGACTGCTCCGACCACGAGGTCAATATCAAGGTGCTGCTCGACGGTGTGGTCAGCGCGGGCCAACTGGCCGAGTTCGAACGCAATCCGCTGCTCGCCTCGATGACCGACGAGGTCGCACAGATGGTGCTGCAGGACAACGTGTCCCAGAACTTCCTGATGGGCATCTCGCGCACCGAGGCGCCCCGCATGCTGAATGTGCACCAGCGACTCATCGTCGAACTGGAGCAGCGCCGCGGCCTGGACCGCGAACTGGAGGCGCTGCCCTCGGACGTCGAGATCAATCGCAGGATGGAGGAGGGTTCCGGCCTCGCGTCCCCCGAGCTGGCCAATCTCATGGCGCACGTGAAGCTTTCGCTCAAGGCCGATCTGCTCGACACCGATCTGCCCGATAGCGCCCACGTCGCGTCCCGGTTGCCGGATTACTTCCCGATGCCGCTGCGTGGCCGATTCGGCAGCGCGATCAAGAAGCACCGGCTGCGCCGGGAGATCCTCACCACGATGATCATCAACGAGATGGTCGACTATGGCGGGATCACCTACGCGCACCGGCTGACCGAGGAGATCGGCGCCACCACCACCGATGCGGTGCGCGCCTTCGCGGCGACCACCGAGATCTTCGATCTGCACGACATGTGGGCACGGATCCGGTCCGCCGATGCCGCCGTCGTGGTCCGCGACGAGCTGGAGCTTGAAACCAAGCGCACCCTCGACCGTGCTTCGCGCTGGTTGCTGAGCAACCGGCCGCAGCCGATCGCGGTCGGCGCGGAGATCAACCGGTACAGCCGTGGCGTGCGGGAGCTCGCGCCCAAGGTGCCCGGCTGGCTGCGCGGCCACCACGTCGCGACGCTGACCGATCAGTCCGCGGAACTGATCGCCCGCGGCGCGACGACCGACCTGGCCACCGAGGTGTTCGGGCTGCTGAATCTGTTCCCGCTGCTCGATGTGGTGGATATCGCAGACATCACCGATCGCAGCGGGGAGGAGGTCGGTTCGCTGTACTACGCGCTGAACGACCATCTCAAGATCGATTGGCTGTTGGAGGCAGTCGGCCACTTGGAACGCGGCGATCGCTGGCACTCGCTTGCCCGGCTCGCGCTGCGCGACGACATGTATGGTTCGCTGCGCTCGCTGACCCTCGACGTGCTCTCCGCCGGTGAACCGGAGGAGACCGCCGACGAGAAGATTGCATACTGGGAGTCGAAGAATCAGTCTCGGCTCGGGCGAGCTCGGGCCGCATTGTCCGAGTTGTTCGAGTCCGGAACCCAAGATCTGGCTACCCTTTCGGTTGCAGCGCGGCAAGTGCGGAGCATGGTGAGCGGGGTGGGCGCGCAATCGGAGGTACCACGTTGACGAGTTCGTTGAACGGTAGCGGGATGGCGCACGGTACCCGCCAAGGTGGACGTCAGGTGGTCGGACATGGACGTGCTCCAGCACGTCAACCATGCCCGAATGGTGACGCTGCTGGAGGAAGCGCGGATCCGGTGGCTGTTCGATGCGTGGCGTGAGTGACCACTCCAGCGGTAGCAGCTGTCCGGTGCTGACCGAGCTGTGATGTCAGGACAACGCGTGCTGGAGGTTTCCGATCCGGCCGAGCGAGAGAACCTCGCGACCTTTCTCACCAAAGCCGTACGCCTGGATCCCGCGGCGGTGGTGCGCCTGCGCCGCCGCGGTGAACGGTTCTTATCTGCCTGGGTAGCAACAGGTTTCGAAGCGCTGGCGGTGCGAACCGTGGTCGCCGAACTCGGCGTCGACGATGTCACCGTCGGCGCCGACCTGGTGTTGTCCGGGCTGGCCACCGGCAGCCCGATCGATCTCGGTTATTCGATGGACTCGGCCTGGCGCGGCGCGCTGCCGCCCGTCGACGGTTTCGTCCATGTCGATGACGTGCCCGCCCGCACCCTGGTCGAACTCGCCGAACAGGGTGCGCGACTGGCGAAGGAACACGGCAGCAGTCACGGTCCGCCCGCCTCGCTGCTCGACCAAACCGTGCTGACGGTATCCGCGGTGGACACCCAGGTGCAGGTGCCCATGCGAGTCGTCTTCGCCCTCACCGCAATGGATTTCATCCCACATTCGGGAGACAAGGCCGACTCGCGCCGCATCTCGCCCACTGAGATAGTCCGCGTCCGCGCCACCAAAACCTGGCTGCGTATCGATGCCCGGTACGGCTCGGTCGCCCGCCGCCTCGGCGGCGCCATCCCGCTGACGCCCAGCTGACCCGGACCGTAGATCGCCGCATCCGTTCTGGGGCTTCGCGCCGATTGCGGGTATCCGCACGGGCTAGCGCCAGCGCCACAGATTCGTCGTTCATCACACGCACACCGAGCGGTCGCCGCCAGTTCCGCCGGTGGTGGCCGAGTGGTCCGACTACCGCGCCACACTGCTGGCCGCGAGCCCGCCGAATGCCCGCCGCGATCTCTTCCGGGTCACCGCCGAGCCCGGCCATCTCGTATCCGGCCGACATCCCGCACGTGTTCGAGGCACTCGAGCCCGGCACCTGGGCGACCCTGATGGTCGAGTACACCGAGCCGTGGTCAGGCGGCGCCTTCGCCGAGATACTGCAACCACACCGGATCGAGATCGGCGGTGGTGGACAGCAGCCGCCAGTGCGGCCCCTTCGGCGAGACCAGCGGGGAACGCAGCGTCCAACCCAGCTCGCTGAGCAGTTTGTCGGCCTTGTGGTGGTTGCACGGCGCGCAGCTCGCGACGCAGTTCTCCCACGAATGCTCGCCGCCGCGGCTGCGCGGGATGACATGGTCGATGGTCTCCGCCTTGCCGCCGCAGTAGCCGCAGCGGTAGCGGTCGCGATGCATGAGGGCGGCGCGGGTCATCGGGACCCGGGCGCGATAGGGCACGTGCACGTAGGTGCGCAGCCGGATCACCGACGGAATGGTGACCGTGGACTCGGCGGAATGCACTATCGGACCTTCAGGATTGTGGTGAACCGTATCGGCTTTGTCGCAGATGAGCAGGACGACGGCGCGGCGCGCGGACAGGGCGGTGAGCGGCTCGTAGGTGGCGTTCAGAAGCAGCACCCGGCGCTTCAACCAGTTGGTGCCCTCCCGGGGGACCGACGCGAGGTAGTGACCATGCTCACTGTGATGGGAGGAGTCACCGTGATGAGGAGTCTCGTCGGTGCGATGTGCACCCGGATAATGATCGGACAAGATGTGCAGCGGAGTAGCCCCCGACCCACGATTGTGGACGTCGGCGGGCTGGAGTTGTCGGTGCGTCCTGGCCTCGTGTGATCGGCCGTGCCGCTGCTTCATGGGGGCCCCGATTTCGTCGATTCAAGATCATGTGGTATCTCGGCAGAGACTGCCACCCAGTTGACCATGGAATGTCGCCTCTTGCACGGTGATTTCGCACAATGTCGGATGAACTGTGGTTGAAGGGTCGCGCGTTCGTAACGCGGGCACAATGGACTGTGGCGGATTCAGCCCAATCGAGAGGACCTGATGACTTCCGGCGAGCAAACGGCGGGTCAAACAACGCAGTCATTCTACGACGTGGTCGGTGGGGCGGAGACGTTCCAGCGGGTCCTCGCGGCGTTCTACCGCGAGGTGGCCAGCGACGAGGTGCTGCGTCCGTTGTACCCGGAACAGGACCTCGGCCCGGCCGAGCGACGGCTGCGGATGTTCCTGGAGCAGTACTGGGGCGGCCCGCGCACCTACTCCGAGGAGCGTGGCCACCCGCGGCTGCGGATGCGGCATATGCCGTTCACGATCGGCCCGGTGGAGCGCGACGCGTGGCTGCGTTGCATGCGCGTCGGCGTGGCGGAGATCGAGCCGGCGGTGCTCGACGACGAGCATCGCAAGGCGCTGCTCGACTATCTGGAGATGGCGGCGAATTCGCTGATTAACGTGGACTTCTGAGGTCGCTGCGGCCGAGCACACGGATTAGGACGCGGGTTTTCGGCCGACGTCGTGGAACGCTGGTGATTTGCCGATGTCGAGAACACTGCTCGGCTTAAGCGATTTTGCCGCATAGTTTTGGCACTATTACCGGTGTGACTGATACACCAGCCGTGCCGGCGGTGGATCGCACCACGCAACCATGGTGGCGGTCAGCCGTGTTTTACCAGGTCTATCCCAGATCCTTCGCGGACTCCGGCGGTGACGGCATCGGAGATCTCGGCGGCGTCCGCGAAAAGCTCGGCTACCTGGAACTCCTAGGTGTCGACGCGTTGTGGGTGTGTCCGGTGATGAAGTCGCCGATGGCAGACGGTGGCTACGACGTGTCCGATCCGCGCGATATCGACCCGATGTTCGGCGGTCTGGTGGCGATGGACGAACTGATCGCCGCGGCGCACAACCGCCACCTGAAGGTCACGATGGATCTGGTGCCGAACCACACCAGCAGCGAACATCCATGGTTCATCGCGGCACTGGCCGCCGCGCCGGGCAGCGGGGAACGCGCCCGCTACATCTTCCGCCCCGGTCGGGGTCTCGATGGCGCTGAGCCGCCGAACAATTGGCCGAGCATCTTCGGTGGACCCGCCTGGACCCGCGTTACCGAGAGCGATGGCACCCCCGGCGAGTGGTACCTGCACATTTTCGCGGCCGAGCAGCCCGACCTGAACTGGGAAAACCCCGAGGTCGCCGCCGACTTCGAGCAGACCCTGCGGTTCTGGCTCGACCGCGGCGTCGACGGGTTCCGCCTCGACGTGGCGCACGGGATGGCCAAACCGGACGGGCTGCCTGATATGGAGACCGTGGTAACCCGATTGCTGGCGAACGATGACAGCGATCCGCGGTTCAACCACCCGGCCGTGCACGACATCCACCGCCGCATCCGCAAGGTGCTCGACGAGTACCCGGACGCGGTGTCCATCGGCGAGGTGTGGGTGGACGACAACACCCGCTTCGGTGAGTATCTACGTCCCGACGAACTGCACCTGGCCTTCAACTTCCGTCTCGCCCAAACCCCGTTCTCGGCCGAGGCCGTGCGCGCCGCGATCGACAATTCCCTGGCCGCGGTCGCGCCGGTCGGTGCGTCGCCCACCTGGACGCTGTCCAATCACGACATCGCCCGCGAGGTCACCCGCTACGGTGGCGGTTTCGAGGGCGTGGCGCGGGCCAGGGCGATGATGATGGTGGAGCTGGCCTTGCCGGGCGCGGTGTTCATCTACAACGGTTCCGAGCTGAGTCTGCCGAACGTGGACGATCTGCCCGACGCGGTCCTGCAGGATCCGGTCTGGGAACGCTCTGGGCACACCGAACGCGGCCGCGATGGCTGCCGGGTGCCGATTCCCTGGGAGGGGAGTGCACCGCCGTTCGGCTTCACGAGCGCGGCGCAGTCCTGGTTGCCGATCCCGGCGCAGTGGGCGGCGCTCACCGTGGAAGCGCAGCTCGAGGAACTGGGTTCCACTCTGTCGCTCTACCGGAGGGCGATCGAATTGCGCGGCGTCCGACCGGAATTCGCTGGTCCCCGGATCGAGTGGTACGGCAGTCCGCAGGGCTGTCTTGCCTTCCGGCGCCCGGGTGGACTGGTCTGTGTGCTGAACGCCTCGTCCGTCCCGATCTCGTTGCCGCCCGGCGAGGTGCTGCTCGCGAGCGCGCCACCGGAGAACGGACACCTGCCCGCGAATGCCGCGGCCTGGCTGGTCTGACTCGACACGAACCGCTGGTGGCTCGGACCAGACGATGATCTACTACACACGATCGTCTACCGTTGGGCTGTGAGCATTCTCGAGACAGTGTTGATCTTCGTCGGCATTCCGCTGGTGATCTACGGCGCGATCGCCGGATTGTCGTTTCTCGGTGAGCCACTGGCCGGTGAGAAGCCGGTTCACTACGACCTCGGTCAGAAGTGGACCCAGCCGCCGGTGCTGTGGAGTGCAACCGACGAGGTGACCGCTCAGGGTCACCACGCGCAGACCCCGCATGGCAGCCATGCGGCTATCGAATCCGCCGAGGCGGAGCTGATCGGAGGCCGGGCAAGTGGCAAGTTCTAATTGGCCTGCGGTGGTCGAGGCCGATCTACCGCACGGCTACGTGGTGACCAGTAGCGGTCGCGTGTCCGGCGTGCACGAGGCCGGCGACGTGTTCAAGGAAGCCCCGTTCAGCGATGACGAGCGGCTGGGCATGGACAACGTGCTCACCGAGGCGACCAGGACCACCAAGGTTCGGTTCAACATCTACATCGGCGATCTCGGCGACGACCCGGCCGTCGGCGCGGACGCGATCTTCCCTACGACGCCCGAGGCGGCACATTCGGTGCTCATCGCCGTCTCGCCCAACGATCGCGCGATCGAGGTCCGCTCCGGCAGCGAGGTCGCCGACCGCGCCAACGATCGGGTCTGCCAGCTCGGCGTCACCGCCGCGCTCAGCTCGTTCCGTCGGGGCGAGTTCATCGACGGTCTGGTTTCCGCGGTCCGCGTCATGGCCGCCGCCATCGGCCGCTGAATTTCGCGGTCTGCGTCCGAGCGGGTGTGCGCGTCACCGCGATCGTGGATCAGCGCACCCCGCTCCGTTTTCAGTTGTCAGCCCTGGGCGTCGAAGGCGCGGGCGCGCAGTGAGCGCTCAATGCCTGCCTTGCCCTCGGTCACCAGGCGGCGCAGGGCCGGCGGGTGGTCGCCGGCCAGGAACTTATCGGCCGTCGCGACCGCTTCCTCGCTGATCGCCCACGCCGGGTAGAGCCCGACGACCACGGTCTGCGCGACCTCGCTGGAGCGTCGATCCCAGACGCCGGGGACCTCGGCGAAGTAGCGGTCCACGTACGGCGTCAGCAGATCGCCCTGACCGACCGGTGCGAAGCCGCCGACAATCGAGCGGGCGGTGATGTTGGGCACCGAATCATCGCCCATCACCGTTGCCCACGCCTGTTCCTTCACCTCGGCGATCGGACGGGCGGTGGCTGCGGCGGCGGCCTGACGCTTGCCTGCCGCAGTCGGGTCGTTGGCCAGTTCCTGGTCGATGAACGGGGTGTCGAGGCCGTCGGAGTCGATCTCGCCCGCGGCGGCCAGCGCGGTGACGATCCGCCAGCGCAGGTCGGTATCGACGGTCAGGCCGGGCAGGCCGACCTTGGCCGGATCTCCGTCGAGCAGTTCGCGCAGCACCTCGGTGTGCCAGGGCTGCAGCCGCGCGCCGGTGAGCGCGTTGACGAAGGCGAGTTGGTGATCCGAACCCGGCTGGGCCTCGCGGGCCAATTCCAGCAGGCGGTTGGCGAATTCGGGCCAGCCGGTGGTGGCGGCCCACTCGGGATCGGCGTAGCTGCCGATCGCGGTGTTGGCCTGCATCAGCAGGCGTTGCACCACACCGATTTCCGTCTCGGACCCGATGCCGCTCTGCACCAGGGCGACGAAGTCGCGCGCACGCATCTGCGCCTGCCTGGTCATCTCCCACGCGGCAGACCAGGCCAGGGTGCGGGGGAGCGGTTCGGCGATGTCGCCGATGCGGTTCACCAGCACGTCGAGCGAATCGGGGTCGAGGCGCACCGAGCAGTAGGTGAGGTCGTCATCGTTGACCAGCACCAACTTGCCGCGCGCGACACCAACGAGTTCCGGAACGTCGGTGCGCTCGGCCGCATCCAGGTCGAGTTCGACGCGTTTGGTGCGGACCAGCTTTCCGTCCTGATCGTCGTAGACGCCGACGGCCAGCCGGTGCACCCGCCGCTCGCCGGCGCCGGGCTCCGCGCCCTCCTGCACCACGGCGAACGAGGTGAACTTGCCGTCCGCGTCCACCTCGAAGTCCGGACGCAGGATGTTCAGGCCGGTGGTCTTGAGCCACTGCGCGCCCCAGGTCGACAGATCACGACCCGACGACTTCTCCAGCGCCGCAAGCAGATCGTCGAAAGTGGCATTGCCGTAGGCATGTTCGGCGAAGTACGCGCGCAGCCCGGCCAGGAACGGCTCCAGCCCTACGTAGGCGACCAACTGCTTGAGCACGCTGGCGCCCTTGGCGTAGGTGATGCCGTCGAAGTTGACCTCGACCGCGGCCAGGTCCGGGATGTCGGCGGCGATCGGGTGCGTCGAGGGCAGCTGGTCCTGCCGGTAGGCCCAGGACTTCTCGACATTCGCGAAAGTGGTCCAGGCGCTGGTGTATTCGGTGGCCTCGGACTGGCACAGCACCGAGGCGAAGGTCGCGAAAGACTCGTTCAACCACAGGTCGTCCCACCACTTCATGGTGACCAGATCGCCGAACCACATGTGCGCCATCTCGTGCAGCACCGTCTCCGCGCGCCGCTCGTAGGAGGCCCTGGTCACCTTGGACCGGAAGACGTAGTCCTCCAGGAAGGTCACCGCGCCCGCGTTCTCCATGGCGCCCGCGTTGAACTCGGGCACGAACAGCTGGTCGTACTTGCCGAAGGCGTACGGCACGCCGAAGTTCTTGTGGTAGAAGCCGAATCCCTGCTTGGTCTCGGTGAACAGCCGGTCGGCGTCCATGTGCTCGGCCAGCGAGGCGCGGCAGTAGATGCCGAGCGAGATGGTGCCGTGGTCGTCGGTGTAGGCGTCGGTCCACACGGCGTACGGGCCCGCGATGAGCGCGACCAGGTAGGTGCTCATCTTCGGGGTGGTGCGGAAGATGTGCCTACCCGGATCGGCCGCAAGTGTTTCCACGCCCGCGCCGTTGGAGATGACGTTCCAATCCGGCGAAGCGGTGACGCTGATGTCGAAGGTGGCCTTGAGGTCCGGCTGGTCGAAGCAGGCGAACATGCGCTTGGCGTCGGCGGTCTCGAACTGCGAGTACAGGTAGACCGCGTCGTCGGTCGGATCGACGAACCGGTGCAGGCCCTCGCCGGTATTCGAGTACTCGCAGTCGGCTTCGACCACGAGTTCGTTGCGTTCGGCCAGATCGGTGAGCGTGATCCCGGTGGACTCGTCGTAGTCGGCGATATCGATCGGGGTGCCGTTGAGCACCGCGGAGCGAACGCCGCGAGCGACGATGTCGATGAACGTGCTCGCGCCTGGGGTCGCCGTGAATGTCACCGTGCTGCGGGAGGAGAACGTCTGCTCGCCCGGTTTACCCGCCCCGTCGGTCAGGTCGAGTTCGATGCGATAGTTCTCGACCGACACTGTCGAGGCGCGTTCGATCGCCTGGTCGCGAGTCAGGTTGGGTGCAGACATGAGTCTCCTTCGTTGGTCGAAGAACTTGCGCCGGTAGGCACGGCACTGACCACAATGCCACCTCGGTAAGGTTGCCCGCGCGGAACTATTTCTCATAAACCCTATCGACCAGGATCGGAGTGCGACGTGAAGCATATCCACGCGGGGAAGGTGCGCGACCTCTACGAGGACGGCGACACCCTGCTGCTCGTTGCCTCCGACCGGGTGTCGGTGTACGACGTGGTGTTGCCGACGCCGATTCCGGACAAGGGCGCGCTGCTCACCCAGCTGTCGAACTGGTGGTTCGAGTTCCTCGGTGACATTCCCAACCACGTGCTGTCGGCCGGCGATGTGCCCGCCGAATTCGCGGGACGCGGGATTCGGGTCAAGCCGCTGAAGATGGTGCAGGTCGAGTGCATTGCCCGCGGCTACCTGGTCGGGTCGGGGCGCAAGGAGTACCAGCGGGAGGGTTCGGTCTCCGGCGTCGCGCTGCCGCCCGGCCTGCGCGAGGGTGACAAGCTGCCCGAGCCGATCTTCACGCCGACCACGAAGGCGTCGGAGGGCCACGACGAGTCCATCACCTTCGCGGACGTGGTGAACCAGGAGGGCCGCGAGGTCGCCGAGCAACTGCGTGACCTCACCCTGCAGATCTACACCCGCGGCGCCGCCCACGCCGCGGAGCGCGGCGTCATCGTCGCCGACACCAAGGTCGAATTCGGCTGGGACGGTGACACTCTCACCCTGGGTGACGAGGTCCTCACCTCCGACTCCTCGCGCTTCTGGCCCGCTGCCGAATGGGAGCCGGGCCGCCCGCAGCGCTCCTTCGACAAGCAGTTCGTCCGGGATTGGTCTACCTCGACCGGCTGGAACCAGGAATACCCCGGCCCGGAAATCCCCGCCGACATCGTCGATGCCACCCGGCAGAAGTACCGGGAGGCTTACGAGCTGATCACCGGGCAGACCTGGACCGGAGTCGAGCGAGCATGAGCAGCATCGGTCGGATCGGGCTCGGGTAGCCGGTCACAGCCGGGTGAAGTTATCGTTGTCCTGCTCGAACGCGGTGAGGATCTCGGGGGTCAGGGTCGGTCGGGTATCGGCGATCGCCGCGAGATAGTCGGCGGTGTTCGCGGGTTCGCCGCCGTGATCGAGCATTTCGCGTTCGAACGCGGCCTGGGCGCCCTTGCGCGCGGCGAATTCGATATCGGCGGGGGTGAACAACGCACTGTTGCACACCAGCTGGTCGATGTCGACGTGATCGGGGGCCGGGCCGAGGTAGCGGCGCCAAATCGCGTCGCGAGCGGTCGCATCCGGCGGGCCGATCGGAATCACGTAGTCGAAACGGCCCGGCCGTAGGAACGCGGAGTCCAGCGAGCGGACCGAGTTCGTCGCACAGACCAGCAGGCGGCTGTCGTTTTCGCGGAATGCGGGAATCAGTTTGAGCAGCTCGTTGGTGACGCCGTGCGCGGCGCTGGTCGCGGTGCCCGAGCGGGCTACGGCGATCTCCTCGACTTCGTCGATGAAGAGCACCAGTTCGTCGAGTTCGGCGAGCTCGCCGAATGTTTCGCGCAAGGAGGCCGCCAACCCGCCCGTCGAGGCCGCGGCCAGTCTCGACGGGAACAGCTCAACGAACGGCCAGCCGAGCCGGGACGCCACCGCTTTGGCGAAGCTTGTCTTGCCGGTACCGGGCGGCCCGAACAGGATGACACTCTTGGGCGGCAGTACGCCGTACCTGGCGGCGGTATCCCGATTCGCCAGTGGCAGCACGATCCGGCGCTCGATGACGTCCTTCTCGCGGTCCATTCCGGCCATCGACTGCCAGAGCCCCGGCGGGAGCAGCCGTCCACCCAGTTCGGTGAGCAAGCTGGTCTGCTCGGGGCCGAGTCGCTCGCGCATCTCGTAGTAGACCAAACCCTCCCGCCGCACGTACCCGGAGTTCTCGAAAGCCGCAGTGCCCGTTGCTCCCTCGGGGATCACCGCGCAGATCCGTCGCACACCGGCCGAGCGCAGCCGCCGTTCGAGCTCGGCAAGCAACGCGCTGCCGATCCCGCGCTGCCGCCACCGCGCCCCTAACGCGACCAGCAACACCCACGCCCGCTCACCCTGAACCTGCGCGACCGCCATGCCGACCACTTCGTCGCCGACCTCGGCGACCACCGCGGCCTGCCCGGTCCGCGCCGCCGCCATTACCTCGGCAACCGCGAAGACCGGTTCGGTCGCCCCCGCTACCCGGCTCTGATCCCAGACCTGGATCGCCTGATCCAGGTCTCCGTTGTGAAAGTCGCGCAATCGCCATACGGGCATACACACCTCGTTCAGCCCATCCGAGCACCCACCCTGATCTCAGTAAACACCCTGTGCGCCGCCATCCACCAGCACGCCGATGCTCAGCGCTGTGCCCGATGCTCGGCCAGACGGTCCAGGAACGGGCGTTGGCCGACGCCCAGTTTTTCGCGGGCGGTGGCCAGATCGAACCACGCGGCGCGGTCGATTTCGGGGAAGGCCGCGCGGCGGCCGGAGCGGGGTGGCCACTCCATCTCGAAGGTGCCGGGGACCACGTCGGCGGGGTCGAGGTCGCCTTCGACCGCCCAGACGGTGACCTGTTTACGGCTGCCTCCGCTGCCGTAGTGCACGTCGCCGAGCGGTATCCACTCGCCCTCGGGCACCGGCAGGCCGAGCTCTTCGACGAACTCGCGGCCAGCGGCGTCCTGAGGCTTCTCCGCATCGGGGTCATATTCACCCTTGGGGATCGACCAGGCGCCGTTGTCCTTGCGTGCCCAGAGCGGTCCGCCCATGTGCCCGAGCAGCACTTCGATGCCGTCGGAGCCGCGACGGAACAACAGAACTCCCGCACTGAATTTGGCTGCCACACCAGCAGTCTGCCCGGCGGGGTCGATACGGCTGACGGTGACATGGGATTGCAGCTGGACTCCTCGACCCGGCGACCACCGGGCTCGGGGTCAATTTCGCTCGGCCTGGCGGCGGAGTTGGGCGGCGCGGATGGTCAGGTAGTCGCGTTCTGGGCTGCTGGTTGTGCGGCGTGCCGCGGCGGTGTAGGCGGCGATGGCGGCGTCGAAATCGCCTGCCATTTCGTGTAGGTGGCCACGGACCGCGTCGAGTCGGTGGTTGCCCGCCAGTTGATCGTCGAGGGTGTCGGCGATCGCGAGTCCGGCCGCCGGACCATGCACCATCGCCATGGCGACGGCACGATTGAGAGTCACCATCGGGTTCGGTGCCATGCGCTCGAACATGTTGTAGAGGGCCAGGATTCGGGTCCACTCGGTGTCCTCGGCCCGCAGTGCCTTCGCGTGCAGGACGGCGATGGCGGCCTGTAGTTGGTAGGGGCCGGTCAATCCTCGGGCGAGGGTGCCTGTGGTGAGCGTCACGCCCTCGGTGATCGCGGTGCGGTCCCAGAGTGCGCGGTTCTGTTCGGCGAGGGGGATCAATTCGCCGTGCGTGCCGGTGCGGGCCGCGCGGCGGGCGTCGGTGAGCAGCATCAGCGCCAGCAGGCCGGTGACCTCGGTGTCGTCGGGCAGTAGTCGGTGGATCGACCTGGTCAGCCGGATCGCCTCGCTGGACAGGTCGGCGCGGTGCAGCGCCGGGCCGGAGGTGGTGGTGTGGCCTTCACTGAAGATCAGATACAGCACGTGCAGGACCGCGCCGAGGCGCTCGCGCCATTGCGCGTCGCCCGGTCGGGCGAACGGGCGATCGATGGTGGACAGGCGCTTCTTGGCGCGCGAGATACGTTGCGCCATAGTCGCCTCCGGCAGGAGGAAGGCGTGCGCGATCTCGGTGGTGCTGAGACCGCCGACCGCGCGCAGGGTGAGCGCGATCGCACTCGCGCAGGACAGCGAGGGGTGACAGCACAGGAAGAACATCGCCAGCGTGTCGTCCCGGTCGACGGCCTCCGCGTCGGGCACAACCCGCTCGAAAACCGTTGTCTCTCTGCGTCGCCGGGCCACCTCCGCGCGCACCGCATCGGCCATCCGCCGCTGGGTGACCTGAATCAGCCAGCCGCGCGGGTTATCCGGCACACCCTCGGTCGGCCACCGGGTCGCCGCCGCGAGCATGGCCTCCTGCAATGCGTCCTCGGCGGTATCGAAATCGCCGAACCGGCGCACCAGTGTGCCGAGGACCTGCGGCGTCAGATCACGCAACAGGTCCTCGACGCCTGCGGGGAGTGTTCCGGTCATGGCGCCGCGGTCGAGTTCAAGTCGTCGTCATCCTCGGGTCACTGCGCTACGGCTCCGGATCATCGCTGCGCGGGTTCGATCACTGCTCGGTGGCCGGAACGCTCATTATGGGACGCACCTCGATGTATTCACCGATCGGCTTGCCACCCGGGCCCGGCCCCTCCGATGCCTTCGCGGCGATCTCCAGTGCGCGCTGCGGGCTGTCCACATCGACGATCCAGTAGCCCGCAAGGAACTCCTTGGTCTCCGGGAACGGTCCGTCGGTGACCACCGGCGCCGACCGGCCGTCGGAGCTGACCAATGTGGCCTGCTCGGGTCCGGCCAGGCCCTGTGCGTCGACGAGTTCGCCGGACTTGGCCAGCTCCGCGCCCAGAGCGCGCTGGAAATCGATGTGCGCCTTGATTTCCTCCGGCGCCCATTCGGTGATCGGGGTGTCGCAGTAGGCGGCGGGACTGTAGGTCTTCAGCAGCATGTACTTCATGGTTCGGCTCCTTGCCTTTGTGCGTCCGGGTGACGCTCTCGCCGGGAGGTCGGAGCCCGCCGCGTCGTTTCGACATACTTTGGATGGCGGCGCGGTGATCCACAACACAACGATGGGCTACAGCGGCGCCGAGGCATCGGCGAGGCGGTCCGGGTCGACCTGCTCGCCGATCAATTCCTTGATCCGGTCGGTCACGTCCCAGATATTGACGTTCATCCCGGCCAGCACCCGATTGCCGGCATCGAGCCAGAACGCCACGAATTCGCGTTTTGCCAGGTCACCGCGCACTACCACCCGCGCGTAGTCGCCGGGGGCGGCATGTCCGGTGTACTCCATGCCCAGGTCGTATTGGTCGGTGAAGAAGTAGGGCATCCGGTCGTAGGACGCGGACTTGCCGAGCATGGTCGCGGCCGCGACGGCGGGTTGGTTGAGCGCGTTCGCCCAGTGTTCCACCCGAATTCGGCGCCCCAGCACGGGATGCAGCTGTTCGGCGATATCACCGACGGCGACGATATCCGGGTTGCTGGAGCCCAGGCCCGCGTCGACGAGCACGCCGCCATCGACGGCGAGCCCGGCGTCGGCGGCCAGTTCGATGTTCGGGCTTGCGCCGATCGCCACCAGTACCGCGTCGGCGTCGATCAGGGTGCCGTCGCCCAACCGGACCCCGGTCGCGACCTCGTCGTGCGTGACGATCTCGGTGAGCTGAGCGCCGAAGCGCAGATCGACCCCGTGTGCGCGGTGCAAATCCGCGAACACCGCGCCCATCTCGGGTCCGAGCGTCCCGAGCAACGGCAACTCGGCCGACTCGACAATGGTCACCTCGACCTGGGCGGCGCGCGCCGCGGCGGCGACCTCCAGCCCGATCCAGCCCGCGCCGACGATCACGATCCGGCGGGCTTGCTCGAACAGGTCGATGAGCGTGTCGGAATCTTCGATGGTGCGCAGCGTGTAGACGTTGGGGGCGTCGACCCCCGGAACCGGCAGGCGACGTGGCGTCGAACCGGTCGCCAGGGCCAGCTTGGTGTACGGGAGTGTCGAATCATCGGGCAGCGTGACCGTCCGCGCGACCGGATCGATCGCCGTGACGGTGGTGCCGAGCCGGAGATCTATGTGGTGGTCGCGGTACCACTGGGCCGGTTGCACCGTGAAATCGGCGAGCGACTTCTTGCCTGCCAGGTGTTCCTTCGACAGCGGTGGCCGTTCGTATGGCAGGTGCTCTTCGGTGCCGATTACTGTGACGGCCCCGTCGAAATCGTTGTCCCGCAGCGCTTCCGCGAGCTTGGCCGCGGCCAGGCTGCCGCCGACGATGACGAAACGACGATCAGAGGTCATTGCGGACTCCTTGTCGGGGGGAACCGGACTCCTGCGCCTCAACCCTACTGTGACCGGCCGCGGCGTTCCCCGAAATCGGACCCACACGTCGAATTAGGACACGACGGAAAAACAGACCCCCGGTACGGGAACGAATCGCGCGCCGGCGTGGTTGGCTCGGGTAGCGGCGAGTGCAAATCCGCCGCTCTTTGAGCCTGAGGAGGAAACGACCCGTGAGCGCCGATAAGGATGTTGCCGATTTCTGGTTCGACCCGCTGTGTCCCTGGTGCTGGATCACCTCCCGGTGGATCCTGGAGGTCGAGCAGGTCCGCGATATCGACGTCCGATTCCATGTGATGAGCCTGTCCGTGCTCAACGAGGGCCGCGAGGGCCTGCCTGAGCAGTACAAGGAGTTGCTGGCCACGGGCTGGGGTCCGGTCCGGGTTGCCATCGCCGCGGCGCAGCAACACGGCGACGAGGTGCTCGCCCCGCTGTACGCGGCCATGGGCTCGCGGATCCACAATCGCCGCGAGGAGTACGAGCGGGATTCGCGGTCGGAGCAACTGGCCGCGGTGATTGCGGACTCGCTCGCCGAGGTCGGTCTGCCCGCCGACCTGGCCAAGGCTGCCGAGAGCACCGAGTACGACGATGCGCTGCGCAAGAGCCACCATGAGGGCATGGACAAGGTCGGCCCCGATGTCGGCACCCCGACGATCCACATCAACGGTGTCGCCTTCTTCGGTCCGGTGCTGTCCCGGATCCCGCGCGGCGAAGAAGCGGGAAAGCTCTGGGATGCCGCGGTAACGCTGTCCGGATACCCGCACTTCTACGAACTCAAGCGCACCCGCACCGAGGACCCGGCCTTCGACTAGCCGGCAACCCGGCACGGGTTCCGTGGTACCTCACCGGCACGCCGCGCGGGTGAGGTATCACGGGCCGCGACGAGTCAGACGACTGGTTTCGGCGGCAACGCCGGGATCTCGCCGTAGCTGGTCGGGTAGTCGCCGGGGGGGAGAGGAGGACCTGCGGGCCGGTCCGGTCGCAGGAACATTCGGCCGTGCCTGCTGCGATCGCGCAGCGCCCACATGCGCCACGTCAGCACTGGATGCGACGACATCGCGTTGACCACCCAGACGAAGAAGCCCTTCTCCGACGCCGCCCGGTCGGCCATCTCGTCGAAGCCGACGAGGGTGTTCATGTATTTGCCCGCGGCCAGGGTGCCCATGGCCGCGGGTGCGCCCACGTGCCGGTTGCAGAAGCCGTGATTGTCGGCGGTGTACTCCTGTGCGCGGATCAGCGAGGTGCCGAGGATCGGCAGAAACGGAACCAGATACATGCCGAGCTGCCGCCAGTAGGACACGTGCCCAGCGGCGATGTGCCCGACCTCGTGGCCGATGATGAATGCCAGCGCGTCGGGTTCGCGCGCGGCCCCGCCGATTTCGAACAGGTCGCTGTAGACCGCGACGAAGCGGCGGAACCCGTGTCCGGAGGCGAAGGCGTTGATCTGGCCGTTGCCGAGCAGCACGTACGCGTCCGGCACCTTCTTCATGCCGAATCGGGCCGCCGCCTCGACCACCATCTGATATCCCTCGGGAAACTGCGTCGGCGACATCTTGACGCCGTTGAGCCGCAGGCTCGCGAAGGTCTGGCCACGAATGAACCACACCAGCAGCGGCGCGCCGAGGAACGCCAGGATGTACTGGTTGATGGTGCCCGTCACCGCGAGCAGGATCGCCAGCAGGAACGCGACAATGGTGAACATCACCACGACGGTCAGCAGCGGAATCTCCCAGAGATGTCGCGCGGGCATCCCGAAGGGAGACAGGCCGCGCGGCTGCTGGTGCGGTGGCAGCGCGGGCGGCACCGGCGCACCGCTGTAGGGCGTGCCATAAGGGGACATCGGGTACGGCGCGGACGGAAAGGGCGCGGCAGGGTACGACGTTGCGGGATTCGGTACCGAGGGGTACGACGCCGAGCCGTAGTGCGCTGCGGGCGCGTCCTGAGCCGGCGCCCACGCGGCCTGCTGGGTATACCGATCGGCCGACGGGCCCGCCGGTTGCGGCGGCTGAAGTTCTTGCGGCTGCATGGGAAGAACTCTATTCAGTTCTCCGGAAGTCGGCCCCCGCCAGCCAGTTCGGCGAGGTCGATGGAACGGGCGCGAGTCGGGCGTCGGATATGCCTGTGGCTGAGGATCGTTCGGCATGGAGCCACTCTGTGCCGCCCGCCGGTGGTGTTAATCCCTTGGAGTGGACTCCAGCTCGTGACCTGCGGTGATGTCATCCCCGATCCCTCTCGCGGCCGCGGCGAACCGGCCTGACAGAATCGCTGCCATGCGCGTATACCTCGGTGCCGACCATGCCGGTTTCGAACTGAAGAATCTCGTCAAGGCTCACCTGGAGCAGGCGGGCCACGACGCCGTCGATTGTGGCGCCCTCGAATACGACGCCCTCGACGACTACCCCGCGTTCTGCATCGAGGCGGCACGCCGCACCGTTGCCGACCCGGGCAGCCTCGGCCTCGTGTTCGGCGGCAGCGGCAACGGCGAGCAGATCGCCGCGAACAAGGTGCGAGGCGCCCGCTGCGCCCTGGCCTGGAGCGTGGAGACCGCGAAGCTGGCCCGCGAGCACAACAACGCCCAGCTGATCGGCATCGGCGGCCGGATGCACTCCACCGAGGAGGCGCTCGCCATCGTCGACGCCTTCCTCTCGACCGCGTGGTCCGGCGAGGAGCGTCACCAGCGTCGCATCGACATCCTCTCGGAGTACGAGAAGACCGGTGTGCCGCCCGCCCTTCCCGTCAACTGACGCCATCGCGGTCGTAATCCGCTGTGCCTGAAGGACATACGCTGCACCGTCTCGCGAGGCTGCATCAGCGCCGCTTCGCGGGCGGTGTGGTGGCGGTTTCGAGCCCGCAGGGAAAGTTCGCCGCCGGAGCCGCGCGGGTCGACGGGCAGGTGCTGGTGCGCGCTGAGGCGTGGGGCAAACACCTACTGCACCACTATGAGTCGGGGCTCGTCGTGCATGTGCATCTCGGGTTGTACGGGAAGTTCTTCGACGCACCGGTGCCGATGGGGGAGCCGGTGGGTCAGGTTCGGATGCGGATGTTCGGGGATGGCGCGGCCGCCGAGCCCGGCTACGGCACCGACCTGCGCGGCCCCACCGCCTGCGAGGTGTACACCGACGTCGAGGTGGCCACGCTGACCGAGCGGCTCGGCCCCGACCCGTTGCGTCGCGGCGCGGATCCCGATCGGGCCTGGCGGCGAATTCACCACTCGCGCAGGCCGATCGGCGCCCTGCTCATGGACCAGCAGGTGCTCGCCGGAGTCGGCAATGTCTACCGCGCGGAACTGCTATTCCGGCACGGCATTTCACCGCAGCGTCCCGGTACCGAGCTGTCTGCCGACGAGTGGGCCGCGATGTGGACCGACCTGGTCGCGCTGATGCGAGTCGGCGTACGGGTCGGCAAGATGGTAGTGGTGCGGCCCGAGGACGACCACGGTGAGCCGTCCTACGCGCCGGATCGACCCCGCACCTACGTCTACCGCCGCCCCGGTTCCGGATGCCGCATCTGTGGCGCCCCCGTCGCCCGCGCCGTCCTCGAAGGCCGAAACCTGTTCTGGTGCCCCAGCTGCCAAGCAGGCTGACCCACAAACCCTCTGTACACCGCGGCAATGGTTTGCGTCCTGTGCGGCGTACAGATGAGCTGTGGGCGCCGTTGCTCAGCCCGCCACGGCGGTCTCGATCTCCGGTTCGTCGGATTCGGCGAGGGCGAAACGCCTGCCGCCCGCGGTCTTCGCCGAATACATCGCGCGGTCGGCCCGGCGCAGCAGGTCGGTGAAGTCGCACGGGCTGCCCGGAGCGCAATAGGCGGTCCCGACGCTCGCCGACACCGGCACCGGCCCGGCCGTCGACCACACCGGATCGCGTAGCACGCCGACGATCTGACGGGCGAGATCGCCGAGGGTGTTGTGATGCGGGTTGGTGGCAAGCACGAACTCGTCACCGCCGTAACGGCAGATCACGATGTCCGGCGGGCAGATCTCGCGCAGCCTGCGGGCGAGTTCGACCAGCACCTCGTCGCCGACCGCGTGGCCGAAGCCGTCGTTGATCTGCTTGAATCGGTCGAGGTCGATCAGCAGCAGGCCGACGCCACAGGTCGGGTCGGCCGCCATCAGCCGCACCTTGTCCTGCAGCAGCGTGCGGTTCGCCAGATCGGTCAGCGCGTCATGCGTCGCCTCGTGCCGCAACCGGTGCTGCAACGCGGCGATCTCCTGCACGCGCAGCGACACCGCGGCCGAAATGTGTTGCTCCTGCTGGGCCAGCGCCCGTTCCTGTAGCGCCTGAGCATAGCTGTCGATGGCCTGACTCGCGACCAATGGCCAGCGGGTGGCGACCAGTGACCCCGGCGCGCCCGCTGGGAAGCCGAGCAGCCACCGGGTGGCCTGCGCAAGCATCCTGGTGCGCTCGAACGGCGCCTCGACCAGTCGTGCGCCGAGCATCCGCGCCTCGGGCACCGGGAACGGCTCGGACTTGGCCAAATGCAGTAGCCGCTCGATGATTTCGATCAGTACCGGCTCCAGCTGTTTGGGCGCCGTATGCGAACCGGGCTCGGCGCAGACAGCACGCGCCCAGGCCCGGGCCATGGCGGCTACAGGGGGCCCGATGTCGGTCGGCATCGCACTCACCCGGCACAGATCAAGTCGGTGCCCCGGCGCCCTGTGCCCACACCGGCGCTGGCTTCGCCCCGATCGTTCTCACTGCTGCGCGGTTGGGTCCACCTCGCTTGGTGCACGCTCACCGCCCCCTTTCCAGATGCCCCCGTCCGGCAAAAAGGATCCTAGCAAGCCACTCGGCTTCGAAAGTCGCCGTTTTATAACGTGTTCTCGAACCTCGCGAATGGCGATCGGGTATGACATCGCTCACTATGCGCGGGTGTTACACATCAATTTTATTCGCTGAGAAGTTGCGGACCGACGCGCCGACGGCACGGCGAAGAGGGTCGAATGACATCGCGCGGCGGGTCTCGCGGCGTGGTCGCCACACGGGGTCACCCGCTGATTAGCGTTTCCGGAGGGGCGTTCGGTACAGTCGGTACGCACGCGACATCGTGGCGATCCCATCGGTGTCGTATGCCTGCGGGTGTAGTTCAATGGTAGAACCTCAGCCTTCCAAGCTGATGGTGCGGGTTCGATTCCCGTCACCCGCTCCACACCAGGATCATTCATCCTCTGCGGCGGCCGATACCGCCACGAGGACCACGGGGTGTAGCGCAGCTTGGTAGCGCATCCGCTTTGGGAGCGGAGGGTCGCAGGTTCAAATCCTGTCACCCCGACAGCAGTTCGAGTGGTCATGTCCAGGCCAGGGCCATGCGGCCCGCCTCGGCCGATTCGGGCGCTGCCGGAGTCCGTAGTGACCGTATTCTTGCGGACCTGTTGCGCGCCGGTTGCAGAGTCATCGGCGCGGGATCGCCCCGACCAGCTTTCTTGTCCGCCTCGGCGATTTGTAACCGGTTCCAGTTCCGCTCCTCGCTGCCTTCTGTTCGTATTGTTCTTGCGGCGTGGCGGTGTCGTCGTGCGTGTCGCCGGGGCCGTGGGCGCATCGCCGACGTGACCCGAGAGTCGTCCGTTGCCGGTGTGGCGTTGCATTACGGTCGCGTGACCATATTTCCTCACATCATGCATAGTCGATGCACACCGTTGAACCACTGAATTGCGCACTATGCTCAACTTATTACGGTGCTATTGTTCAAACAGCGCTCCGGATGCAGGATAACGGCGTCAAGTGCTCAACGAGTCGAGGCGCCCGATCGCGCCGAGGACGGGTGGACTTCTATGACCGAGCTTGCCGACCACGATCTTGTCCCGGCACCGTACGACCTCGCCGACCGCTACCGCGTCGGCGCCGGAACCGTTGTCCTCACCGGTGTGCAGGCGATCGCCCGACAGCTGGTCGAACAGCATGTCCGCGATCTCCGGGCGGGCAGGCGCGTCGCGACCTTCGTTTCCGGATATCAGGGCAGCCCGCTCGGTGGCGTCGACAAGATGTTGAACGGCATGCCGAATGTTCGTGCCGAGCACGACATTTCCTTCGTGCCGGGGTTGAACGAAGAGCTCGCCGCCACCTCGGTGTGGGGCAGCCAGGCTGACCTGCCCGCGGGCACCGCCACCCACGATGGTGTGGTCGGGGTCTGGTACGGCAAGGGGCCCGGGCTCGACCGCGCGACGGATGCATTGCGCCACGCCAACATGTACGGCGCCAACCCGCGCGGCGGCATGCTGCTGCTCGTCGGGGACGATCCGGCATCGAAATCCTCGACCGTGCCCGCGGTGAGCGAGCGCTCGCTGGCCGCGATGAGTATCCCGGTCCTGTTCCCGCGCAATGCCCGCGAGGTCATCACCATGGGCATGCATGGTGTCGCGCTGTCGCGCGCGTCGGGTTGTGTTGTGGCACTGAAGATCGTGGCCGACGTGGCCGACGGCGCCTGGACGGTCGACGGTGCGGTGGGCGATATCGACATCACCGTCCCCGAGATCAACTGGGAAGGGCGTCCGTTCGTCTACCTGCAGCGGCCGATGGCGGCACCGACCGACAGCGTGATCGCCGAGGCCGATCTGTACGGCCCGCGCTGGGAGATCATCAAGGCATACAGCACGATCAACGAACTGGACGTCATCGAGGTGAACCCGGCCCGCGCCACCGTCGGAATCGCGGCCACCGGAACCACATTCGACGCGGTGCGCCAGGCGCTGGTCGATCTCGGCGTCGACGACGACGCGCTGAGGCGCGCGGGTGTCAGGCTGCTGCGCATCGGCATGCCGTATCCCATTGCCCCCGAACGCGTCCAGCAATTCGCCGCCGGACTCTCGCGCATTGTGGTCGTCGAGGACAAGACCGCCTTCATCGAGACACAGATCCGCGATATCCTGTACGGCACGGCGGATGCGCCGCAGATCCTCGGCAAGCGTGACGCCGCGGACCGGCCGCTGTTCGGCCAGGATGGTGAGCTCACCGCGGGCCGGATCGTGCGACCGTTGCGTCGCATGCTCGATGGTTATCTCGACATGAAACGTCCGTTGCCGCAACCACTGTCACTGGCGGTACTGCCCGCCACGCGGGCGGCCTACTTCTGCAGCGGTTGTCCGCACAACCGGTCCACCGCCGTGCCGGAAGGCTCACTGGCCGGTGGCGGGATCGGCTGCCACACCTTGGTGACGATGTCGGGTCGCGCCGACAGCGCGGTCACCGGGCTCACGCAGATGGGCGGCGAGGGCGCGCAATGGATCGGGCAGGCGCCGTTCACCGATGTGCCGCATCTGTTCCAAAACATCGGTGACGGAACGTTTTTCCATTCCGGTCAGCTCGCCGTGCAGGCGTGCGTCGCCGCGGGCGTGAACATCACCTACAAGCTGCTGTACAACGATGTCGTCGCGATGACCGGCGCGCAGGACGCGGAAGGCGCGCTCGCGGTGCCGATGTTGACACACAAGCTCAGCACCGAAGGCGTCGCGCGGATCATCATCTGCGCCGACGATCCGAAGAAGTACCGCAGGCGCGATCTCGCCGCCGGAACCCTGCTGTGGCACCGGGATCGGCTCGACGAGGCGCAGCGCACCCTGCGCGAGATCCCCGGCGTCACCGTGCTCATCTACGACCAGCACTGCGCCGCCGACGCGCGCCGTCAGCGCAAGCGCGGCACACTACCGGTACGGCGGCCGCGGGTGGTCATCAACGAGGCGGTCTGCGAGGGCTGCGGCGACTGCGGCGTCAAGAGCAACTGCCTGTCCGTGCAGCCGGTCGGCACCGAATTCGGCCGCAAGACCCGGATCGACCAGACCTCCTGCAATACCGATTACAGCTGCATGGACGGCGACTGCCCGTCCTTCGTCACCGTCGAGCTGCCGGATCCGGCGAAGACCAAGAAGCGCAAGGCAATCCGTCGCCAGGAGCCGCCAGTGCTGCCCGATGTCCTCGGCGCGGTGCCGACGACGACGCAGAACGTCTTTCTCGCAGGTATCGGCGGTACCGGCATCGTCACGGTGAACCAGGTGCTGGCGACCGCCGCCCTGAGGGCCGGTTACGAGGTGGCGAGCCTGGATCAGATCGGTCTGAGCCAGAAGGCCGGACCGGTGGTCTCGCATCTGCGGTTCGCGCCGCGCGAGCTGGAGCCCGCGAACCGCCTCACCCCGGGTTCGGCCGACTGCATCGTGGCCTTCGACCTGCTTGCTGCCACTGACAACAAGAACCTGGCCTATAGCTCGAAGGCGGCCACCCTGGCGGTCGCCTCGACGAGCAAGACACCGACCGGCGACATGATCTACGACAAGTCCGTCTCGTATCCGGACGAGGGCACGCTGCTGGCCCGGCTCGAGCGGGTTTCGCGCTCGGTGCGGTCGTTCGACGCGCTGGCCGCGGCCGAGATGCTTTTCGGCAATTCCTCGGCGGCCAACTTCCTGTTGGTCGGCGCTGCGTACCAGATCGGTGGTCTGCGGCTGCCCGCCGCGGCGATCGAGGAGGCCATCGAGATCAACGGTGTCGCCGTGCAGGCGAACATCGCCGCCTTCCGCTGGGGACGTGCCGCGGTGGCCCGGCCGGAGGACTTCGCCGCCGCAACCACCCGCGAGAAGCCGAGGCGGGCCGAGACCGCCGTCCCGACAGACCTTTTCGACGGCTTGACCGCAACCGGCGAGACCCGGCGGCGCGTCGAACTGCGCGCAATGGAGCTGATCGGGTTCCAGGGTGTCGAGGTCGCTCGCGAATACGTGCGCATGGTGCAGCACATATGGGATGCGCAGCAGCGCGTCACCGAACGCACCGAGTTCAGTGAGCAGGTGGCACAGGGCCTGTACAAGTTCACCGCCTACAAGGACGAGTACGAGGTCGCCCGACGCCTCACCGATCCGGCCTTCCTGGATGACGTCGCGGCCCAACTGCCCGACGGCGCGAACCTCACCTACCGTCTGCACCCGCCGATCCTGCGCGCCATGGGCCGCAAGAAGAAGATCGGCATCGGGCCCCGCGGACACCTCGCGCTGCGCGTGCTGGCCAAGGGAAAGGGCCTGCGCGGCACCAAGTTCGATCCGTTCGGCTATGCCCACGTCCGCAAGGTGGAGCGCGCGCTGCTCGCGCACTACACCGAGATGGTGGCGACGCTTGCGAACGGTCTCGACCCGGCAGGCTACGACCGCGCAGTCCAGGCGGCGGCCCTCGCTGACGTGGTGCGGGGCTATGAGGACATCAAACTCGCCAATGTCGAGCTCTACCGCGATCGCTTGGTCGAACTCGGAATCGAGCCGCCACGCATCTAGTTCGGGCCACCCGCTGATGGTGGCCCCGGTCATCGGAAAGTTCTGTGCGCTCGGCGAAGGCGTGCGGTTCATCATGAACGGCGCCAATCACCGCATGGACGGGCCATCGACGTTCCCGTTCCCGATCATGGGCGGTTGCTGGTCCGACCACTTCGACCTGATCACCGGACTGCCCGGACGCGGGGACACCGTGGTCGGCCACGACGTCTGGTGCGGATATCGGACCACGGTGATGTCCGGTGTCCGCATCGGCAATGGCGCGATCGTCGCTTCGGGTTCCGTAGTCGTCGACGACGTTTTCGATTACGGCATCGTCGGCGGCAATCCAGCCAAGCTCATCCGTCGCCGCTATGGGGATGAGGACATCGATCGCCTGCTCGCGCCGGCCTAGTGGGACTGGCCGATCGAACACCTCACCGATCATGTCCGAACGATCATGTCCGGGAGCGTCGACGAGCTGGCGGCCGTGGCGCCCGAGCGGTCTGCCGACGAGCCGTAACGTGCATGCATGCTGGGGGGATGCGGTGCGGGCGCCTCGGCGCGCAGGTCGCCGGCATGCACCGGGTCCGGCCGGTCGATTCGGCATGGATGCGGTTCACAGGTGGCTCCCAGGTTTTTCTTAGAATTCTCGAGTTCGATCCACGTGACCTGGTGCACGCCGCCGATCCGGAGGTCGTCGAGACCATCAAACAGACTGTGCAGCCGTATTTCGTGCTGGACGGCAATATCTGCGCCCTGCTTGCCGCGAAGACACATGTCAATGTGTTCCTCTATGACGGCGCCATCGTGCCGGACCCGAGGGCATCATCACCGCCGGACAGTGCAGGTATACCGCCAGCCCGCTGCCGCCCTGACTACGGCGGCGAAACATCGAGAAGAACTTGGCTCGACCGCGGTCGAGCCAGGTCCGGTCGTTTCTCAGAATCAGAGCCGGGGGTCGACGGCCTCGGATTCGAGGGCGAGCACCGCGAAGACGGCCTCGTGCACGCGCCAGAGCGGCTCACCGGCGACGAATCGGTCGAGCGACTCCAAGCCGAGTGCGTACTCGCGCAGGGCCATCGAGCGCTTGCGGCCGAGACCGCGGGTGCGCAGTCGGCGCAGATTGCTCTCGCGCAGGTATTCCGGGCCGTAGATTATCCGAAGGTACTCGGCGCCACGGCATTTCACGCCCGGTTGGACCAGTCGACCCCGCGTCTCGGTGTCGGCGCTCGACCCGGTGGCCTCGGGTTGTGCGTCGCCGATCGGTGCGCGGCTGCGGACCAGCGCGTCGAGCGGCTTGACCACCATGCCCTCGCCACCTGCTGTTGTCAGCTCGGTCCACCAGGCGGTCGCGGCCGCCGTGCTGTCGGGCTGGGTCAGGTCGACGATCATCCGTCCGGTGGGGGTGAACAGCTCGGGGTTCGCCGCGGCCAGTCGGTCGATGCGGGTCAGATGCCAATCGTGGTCGCGTACCGCGTAATTGATGCCTTCGGCGGCCAGGATCTGAAATGGCGCAAGCCGCAGGCCGGCCAGTCCGTCGACGGGCCAGCAGTAGCGGCCGTAGGCGGTGGTGAAGGCGTCGGCGTCCGTCTTGCGGGCAGCGGTGCGGTCCGCGAGATCGGCGACGTCCAGCCCCCGATCCGCCACTGCAGCAAGCAGTTCAGCGGCAGTGTCCAGCGAGGCCCGAGCCGCCGCACCGACGGCCGCGTACTGATTGCGCAGCAGGCCGACAGCTTTCGCCGACCATGGCATCAATTCGGTGTCCAGCAGCAGCCATTCGCTGTTCAGTTCGTGGAACAGGCCTGCCGTTTCGGCGGCGGCGCGCACCCGGGCCAGCAGCGCCTCGTGCAGCGCCACCTCGTCGAAGAACGGACGACCGGTGCGCGTGTAGATCACACCCGTGCCGCCGTCCTCGACCCCGAACCGGTCCCGAGCCGCCGGCGCCGAGCGCGCGACGAGAACGATGGCGCGCGAACCCATGTGCTTCTCTTCGCACACGACGCGTTCGACACCCTCGGACCGGTAATAGGCGAAGGCCTCCGCGGGGTGCTCCAGGTATCCGTCCAACTGCGTGGTCGCGCACGGCGCCATCGTCGGCGGCAGGTACACCAGCCAGCGCGGGTCGATCGCGAAGCGGCTCATCACTTCCAGTGCGGCGCCAGCATTTTCCTCCTGCACACCGATGCGGCCGTGGTGACGCGTCTCCACCACGCGCCGACCGATCACATCGTCCAGGTCGAGTACGCCCGGGTCGCGGTGTACTACACCTTCGGGCGTTGCGATGGTGGTGGCCGCCAACGGCCGCACCGGCTCGTACCAAACCTGTTCGGCCGGAACCGAAACCGGCTCCCGCTCCGGATAGCGCAGCGCCGAGAGCCTGCCGCCGAACACCACGCCGGTGTCCACGCACAATGTGTTGTTCACCCACCGCAGCTCGGTGACGGGCGTGTGCCCGTACAGCACGGTGGCGCGGCCGCGGTAGTCGTCGGCCCACGGGTAGCGCACCGGCAGGCCGTATTCGTCGGTCTCCCCAGTGGATTCGCCGTACATCGCGAAGGAACGCACCCGGCCGGAGGTGCGGCCGTGGAACTCCTCCTTCAGTCCGGCATGCGCGACGACCAGTCGACCGTCGTCCAATACGTAGTGGCTGATCAGGCCGCGGCAGAAGTCGTGGACCGCCTTGCGGAAGTCCTCGTCCTGCATATCCAGCTGGGCCAGCGACTCGGCCAACCCGTGGGCGACGCGCACATTCTTGCCGTCCAGCGCGCGCACCAGCTTGTTCTCGTGATTTCCGGTAACGCACAACGCCGTACCCGCGGCCACCATGCCCATCACCAGCCGCAGCACGCCAGGGGTGTCCGGGCCGCGGTCGACCATGTCGCCGACGAATACCGCGGTCCGCCCGTCCGGGTGGGCCGCGCCGATGGCACGGCCGGCCTCGTCGCGGTGCACCTCATAGCCGAGCTGTCCGAGCAGTGTTTCCAATTCGGCGCGGCAGCCGTGCACATCGCCGATCACATCGAACGGGCCGGTGAGCTCGCGCCGGTCGTTCCACGCCTTCTCATCGACGAGCGTCACGGCTTCGATCTCGTCGACCCCGCGCAGCACGTACACCTTGCGGAAGCCCTCGCGCTCCAGGCCGCGCAGACTGCGGCGCAGTTCGCGCTGCTGCCGGGTGACGACGTGCCGCCCCAGATGCGAACGGTCGGGGCGAACCGTATTGCGTTCGAAGCACACCGAATCCGGCACGTCGAGCACGATCGCCACCGGAAACACATCGTGTGCGCGAGCCACGGCGACCAGCTCCTGCCGCGCCTTGGGTTGCACATTGGTGGCGTCGACAACGGTGCGCAGGCCGCGCCGCAGCCGGATACCGGCGATGTGGTGCAGCAGCGCGAAGGCGTCCGAGGTCGCCGACTGGTCGTTCTCGTCGTCGCTGACGATGCCGCGGCAGGCATCCGAGGACACGATCGCCGTCGACCGGAAGTGCTCGTGCGCGAAGGTCGATTTTCCGGAGCCGGTGCTGCCGATGAGCACGACGAGCGAGAGCTCGGGGATGGCAAGCTCGGTCATCACGCGGCTCCTTTCGCTGCGTCGTCGGTGGATTCGGCGGACGTGGTCGTCGGTCCCGGCTGGGCGCTCTCGGTCGATTTGGTGAACACCGCCATCTGTGAGGAGGGCCCCACTTCGGGATGCTCGGGCCCGATCGGGACGAATTGCACGCGGTACCCGTACCGATCCGCGACACCTCGCGCCCAGACCGCGAATTCAGCACGGGTCCATTCGAATCGGTGATCGGAGTGCCGGAAGCTGCCCGCCGCCAGCCCTTCGTACAGCGCGTTATGCTCGGCATTGGGCGTCGTCACCAGCACCGAACCCGGTGCCGCAGCACCGAATACGGCCTGCTCCAGTGCGCCGAGTCGAGGCGGATCGACATGCTCGATGACCTCCATCAGCACCGCCGCGTCGTACCCGCGCAGCCGGGCATCGGTGTAGGTCAGCGCCCCCTGCCACAGTGAAAGCCGCCGAGCGAACCGCTCCGGCAGCCGATCCAGCCGCAGCCGCCGCTTCGCGATGTTCAATGCCCGCATCGAAACATCGACACCGACGATCTCGCTGAACGTCTTGTCCGCCAGCAGCTCCCGTAGCAGTGCGCCCTCACCGCAACCCAAATCGAGCACCCGCCGCGCACCGACCGCACGCAGCGCGGCTCGCACCGCCGATCGCCGCAGCACCGCTAGGGACGGCGTGCGCTCCCCGCCATCGGTCGTCGAGACGGTGGCGGCGTCCGCGAGCGAATCGCCATCCGCCGGTGCGGCGGAATCGGTGTGTTCGACGGCAATCGTGGGCGGAACAGTCGACTCACTGCCGCCCTCCGCTGTATTGGCGGCAGGTATCGCTTGCTCATCAGCCGACCCGGCCTGCGGCACAACGGATTCTGTTGCGGAGATCCGTGCTGCGACGGCGATTTCCGTTCCGGCGTCCGAGGTCGCTCCGTTGCCGACCGCGCCGGTGCAGCTTGCGACCGAGGACTCCGTGCTGCCGTCATCAGCTGCGTCGAATTCATCGCCGGTGTCCTCGACGGCGTCCAACTGCTCCGGATCGGTGTCGTCGACCTCGGCGAGCCGGGCCAGCGCGGTGCGCACCAGTGACTGCCGCCGCGCCAGATAGCGACGGGTGATCCAGCCGCGTTCCGGGTGGTCTGCGAGCCAGCCGGAGCCCGCGCGGATCAGCTTGTCGACCTCATCCGCCGCCAGCCAGTAGTGCTTGGCGCCGTCCAGGACCGGCAGCAGGACATACAGGTGGGAGAGGGCGTCGGCCAGGCGGACGGTGCCGGTGAGTTCGATGCGCACGTAATGGGAATCGCCCCATTCCGGGAACGCCGGGTCGAGCGGCAGGGGAGTGGCCACCACGGTCCAGCCCAGCGGCGCGAAGACGCGCTCGGCCGCCCCGGGGCCGCCCTTGCACGGCACGGCCGGCAGTTCGATGCACAGCGGCAGCGGCGTCCGCACCAGTTCGGGGCGCTGGTCGCAGCGGCCGTGCAGGGCGGTGCGGAATACCGCTCCGAGCGCGAGCGACAGCAGCGACGACGCCGCGTACGGCCGATCGTTGACGTACTGCCCGAGGCTGAAATCCGGAGTGCTGCGCGACCGTCCGCGCACCAACCGGATCGGGTCCACCTCCAACACCAGCGCCGCCGTGCAGCGCGCCGCGGTGGCCTCTGGATACACCACGTGCGCGGTGCCGTAGGACTGCTCGAACGCCTGCACTCGGCCGGGGTTTTTGTGCAGCAAGAACCCCAGGTCGGTCGCCGGCCAAGCGGCGCCCTCCGGCGGTGTGCAGGTGATCGTCAAGAGCATCCTGCGATCGTGGCCCAGGCAGGAGGAAGCCGCAAGGAGGTTTCGCGCCCATCGCCAGATGTCGGGGCGGTGTCATGTGAAAGCTATTGTCAGAGGCTGAGATTCGGCCAAGCCCAATTGGCAACAGCAGGAATATCCTCCCCATGCTCCCGAGTCCAAGCCCGGGCGTTCCACCGCGCGTCGACCATCTCCTGACGCAGCCCGGCCGCCTTCTCCCGCAGCGTCGCCACCCGGTCGATCACGTCCATCACCAGGTGGTAACGGTCAAGGTCGTTGAGCATGACCATGTCGAATGGTGTTGTCGTTGTGCCCTTTTCCTTGTACCCCCGCACATGGAGCTCGGCGTGGTTGGCGCGCCGGTAGGTCAGTCGGTGGATCAGCCAGGGGTAGCCGTGGAAGGCGAAGATCACCGGACGGTCGCGGGTGAACAGGGTGTCGAACTCGCTGTCGGACAGCCCATGTGGATGTTCGTCGGAGGGTTGCAGCCGCATCAGGTCGACCACGTTCACCACTCGAATACGCAACTCGGGTAGCCGCTCGCGCAGGATGGCCGCCGCCGCAAGCGTTTCCAGGGTAGGTACGTCGCCCGCGCAGGCGAGGATCACGTCGGGTGTCGTGCCGGGATCGTCGTTCTGTCCGGCCCAATCCCAGATCCCCGCGCCGCGGGCGCAGTGCACCGCCGCGTCGGTGACCGAAAGCCAGTCCGCCTGCGGCTGTTTGCCCGCGACCACCACATTGACGTAGTGCCGCGAGCGCAGGCAGTGGTCATAGGTCGACAGCAGCGTGTTCGCGTCCGGCGGCAGATACACGCGCACGATCGAGGCTTTTTTGTTCAGTACGACATCGAGGAACCCCGGGTCCTGGTGGGTGAACCCGTTGTGGTCCTGCCGCCAAACATGCGACGAGAGTAGGTAATTCAGGCTGGCGATGGGCCGCCGCCACGGCACCGCGGCACTGGCGTCCAACCATTTGGCGTGCTGGTTGAACATCGCGTCGATGATGTGGATGAACGCCTCGTAGCAGGTGAACACCCCGTGCCTGCCGGTAAGTAGATACCCCTCCAGCAGTCCCTGGCACATGTGCTCGGACAGCACCTCGATCACCCGGCCGGTGCGATCGAGGCCGACATCGAATTCGCCGATCTCGGCCTGCCAGTCGCGCCCGGTGACCTCCAGGATGTCCTGCAACCGATTGCTGGCCAGTTCGTCGGGGGCGAAGGTGAGGAAGTTGTCGGTATTGCGCGCGGTGACGTCGCGCAGGTAGCCGCCGAGCACCCGGGTGGCCTCGTGCTGGGTGGCCCCCGGCGTCTCGACCGTGACGCCGTAGTCCCGCCAGTCGGGCAGCCGCAGATCCCGAACGAGCATGCCGCCGTTGGCAACTGGGTTCGCGCTCATCCGTCGATCGCCGTCCGGCACGAACTCGTGCAGCCCGGCCACCGGCCTGCCCGCCTCGTCGAACAACTCGTCGGGGCGATAGGACAGCAGCCACTGTTCGAGCACCACCCGATGCTCATCGTCGGTGCGCGCACTGGGCAGCGGTACCTGATGTGCCCGGAAGGTGCCCTCGACCTGGTTGCCGTCGACCACCGGCGGGCAGGTCCAGCCCTTCGGAGTGCGCAGCACGATCATCGGCCAGACGGGGCGCGTGCCGTCGGTGCCCGCACGCGCGGCACGCTGGATCTCGGCGATCCGGTCCATGCAGTCGTCCACGGCCGTCGCCATGGCCTGGTGCACGGTCGCGGGGTCGCTGCCGGCGACGATGATCGGCTCGTAGCCGTACCCGCGCAGCAGCATCACCAGTTCGGCTTCGGGAATGCGCGCCAGGATCGTCGGATTGGCGATCTTGTACTGGTTCAGCGCGAGAATCGGCAGCACCGCGCCGTCGCGACCCGGATTCAGAAATTTGTTGGCATGCCAGCTGGTGGCCAGTGGCCCGGTCTCGGCCTCCCCGTCACCGATCACACAGAACACGGTGAGATCCGGCTTGTCGAGCGCCGCCCCGAACGCGTGCAGCAGCGAGTAACCGAGTTCACCGCCCTCGTGGAAGGAACCAGGCGTTTCCGGCGCACAGTGACTCGGCACCCCGCCAGGGAAGGAGAACTGGGCGAACAGCGCACCCATCCCGGCGCCGTCCTGGGGAACGTGGCTGTATAGCTCGGAATACGTGCCCTCCAGCCAAGCGCACGCGTTCGGTCCCGGCCCGCCGTGACCCGGCCCCGCGATGAACACCGCGTTCAGGTCGCGCTGCCGGATCGCCCGATTGGCATGCGCCCAGACCAGATTCAGCCCGGGCACGGTGCCGAAATGCCCGAGTAGGCGCGGCTTGATGTGTCCGGACTCGAGCCGTTCCCGCAGCAGCGGGTTGCTCATGAGATAGATCTGTCCGACCGCGAGATAGTTCGCGGCACGCCACCATGCGTCGATCGATTCCAGTTCGTCGCGCTGCAGCGGCCCGGATACCTCCGCGAGCCGATACGGCCGCGGGGCGATGGTGGCGCCGCCGCTGTTGTCGACATTGTCGGCCGAGGTATCGCCCCCGACACTGGTCGTTTGGGTCATGCGCCGACTCTCCTCACACTCGGGTCATCGGGAGCGGCACCTGGAGGGACCGCCGTCGCCGGGTCCTAGTGGGTAGCCGAGGTCAATCGACAACCCAGGATGGAGAATTCACCGTTAGCCTACCCACCGTCGGTGGGCTGAATCCGTTTCCCGGCCGACAGGGCCGGACGAAGGGTGGCGTCGCCGGTCGGCGCCGCGTGGATTATGGTCCGCCGCATGCAAACACTCGGCAGAATCATCGGGATCGGGACCATCGCCGCCGCCGCGTTCGGGCTCGTTGCCTGTGGCTCGGACAACGCCAGGGACTCGGCCGCGCCGTCGTCGTCGAAGACCACCGCCACCGCGCCGGCCAGCGGGTCGGCGGCCGCGCCGCAGAGCAAAGGCCGTGAATGCACCGCCGACGACGTGAAGGTGGACGGCGGGTTCGGCGTCGCACCGAAGATCAGCATTCCGGACGACTGCGACCCGCCCAAGCAGTTGATCGTCAAGGACCTGGTCGAGGGCAGCGGGCCGGGCGCGGCCGCCGGCCAGCAGCTCACCATGAACTATTCGCTGGTCACCTGGTCGGACAAGAAGAAGCTGGACAGCTCGTTCGATCGGGGCAAGCCCTTCCAGCTGACGCTGGGCGCCGGACAGGTCATTCCGGGCTGGGACCAGGGCTTGGTCGGTGTGCAGCAGGGCGCGCGGCGACTGTTGATCATCCCGCCGAACCTCGGTTACGGTGCGGGCGGCAACGGCATCAAGCCGAACGAGACCCTGGTCTTCGTCACCGACGCGGTCACCGTTCCGAAGAGCTGAAGGTGCTGCCTCCAGGCCGCCGCTACCGGTCGACTAACCTGGTCGGGATGCGTACGCGTGGGCGTGCGGCGATTTGGCTCGTGACTATCCAAAGCAAGTCGACCAGAACCAACGAACAAGGAGCATGTCCGTGAAGAGCACCGTCGAGCAGCTGAGCCCGACCCGGGTCCGGATCAACGTCGAGGTGCCCTTCGAGGAACTGAAGCCAGACTTCGATCGCGCGTACAAGGCACTGGCCAACCAGGTCCGTATCCCCGGCTTCCGCCCCGGCAAGGCCCCGGCCAAGCTGATCGAGGCCAGGCTCGGGCGCGGCGCGATCCTGGAGCAGGTCGTCAACGACGTGCTGCCCGCGCGCTACAGCGAGGCCGTCAGCAGCTCCGAAGTGAAGGTCATCGGCCAGCCCGAGATCGAGATCACCAAGATCGAGGACGGCCAGGAACTGGCGTTCACCGCCGAGGTCGACGTCCGTCCCGAGATCACCCTGCCCGCCTACGACGACATCGCGGTGTCCGTCGACGCGTTCAGCATCGGTGACGACGACATCGAGGAGCAGCTGCAGGCGCTGCGCCAGCGCTTCGGCACCCTGACCGGTGTCGAGCGTCCGGTCCAGAACGGCGATTTCGTCTCCATCGACCTGTCGGCCACCGTGGACGGCGAGGATGTGGCCGAGGCCGCTACCACCGGCCTTTCCCATGAGGTCGGCTCCGGCCAGCTGATCGAGGGCCTGGACGAGGCGCTGATCAGCCTGTCGGCCGGTGAGTCGAAGGACTTCACCTCGACCCTGGTCGCCGGTGAGCACGCGGGCAAGGAAGCGGTCATCACCGTCACCGTCGGTTCGGTCAAGGAGCGCGAGCTGCCCGAGGCCGACGACGACTTCGCCCTGCTGGCCAGCGAATTCGACACCCTCGACGAGCTGAAGGCCGACCTGCGCACCCGCGTCGAGCGGGTCAAGAAGGTCGAGCAGGCCGGCGAGATCCGCGACAAGGTGCTGGAGAGCCTGCTCGAGCAGGTCGAGGTGCCGCTGCCCGAGGCGGCCGTCCAGGCCGAGATCGACGCCGTGGTGCACGACGCCGTACACGGCTTCGACCACGACGAGGATGCCTTCGCCGCCGCACTCGAGGCGCAGGGCAGCACCCGCGAAGAGTTCGACAAGGACACCAAGGAGTCCGCCGAGAAGTCGGTGAAGACCCAGCTGCTGCTGGACGCCGTCGCCGAGGCGGAGAACACCCAGGTCGGCCAGGAAGAGCTGACCGAGCGGATCCTGTTCCAGTCGCAGCGCTACGGCCTGTCGCCGGAGCAGTTCATCCAGCAGGTGCAGCAGGCGGGCCAGCTCGGCGCGATCTTCGCCGATGTGCGCCGCGGCAAGGCGCTGGCCGGTGTGATCGGGAAGGTGAAGGTGACCGACTCCGAGGGCAACTCGGTGGACACCGCCGAAATGTTCGGCGCCCCTGAGGGTTTCGCGGACGAGGGCGGCTCCGACGAGACCGCCGCCGTGAGCGCCGAATAATTCCATGGAATGCCAGCGTGATCCCCGCCCGCGTGGTTGTGTGATTGCGCCCGTGAGCGAGCGAAGCGAGTGAACCGAAGACACAGCGCGCCCTCGCGTACAGCGCAGTCGAGCGCCAGCGAGATTGCGCTGTGAGCGAAGAAGGGCGGTACCGGGAGTTCGGTGCCGCCCTGCTTCGTTAATGTTTGTGACAGCGAACCAGAGATGGCTGTTCGGCAATCAGTGACAAGCCGGTGAGAGAAGGCAGGTATCCGTGACAATGAACAAGGCAGGGGTCGTCATGACATCCGCGACTGCTGGTCTCAACCTCAGTGATTCGGTGTACGAGCGCCTGCTGCGTGAGCGCATCATCTTCCTCGGCACCCAGGTCGACGACGACATCGCGAATAAGCTGTGCGCGCAGATCCTGCTGCTCTCGGCTGAGGATCCGACCAGGGACATTTCGATCTACATCAACTCGCCCGGTGGTTCGGTGACCGCCGGTATGGCCATCTACGACACGATGCAGTTCGCCGAGTGCGACATCGCCACCTTCGGCATGGGCCTGGCCGCGTCGATGGGTCAGTTCCTGCTCACCGCGGGCACCAAGGGCAAGCGCAGCGCGCTGCCTCACGCGCGGATCATGATGCACCAGCCGTCGGCGGGCATCGGCGGTTCGGCGGCCGATATCGCGATCATGGCCGAGCAGTTCGCGCACACCAAGAAAGAGTTGAACGAGCTGCAGGCGCTGCACACCGGCAAGTCCGTGGAGCAGGTCACCCTCGACGCCGACCGCGACCGCTGGTTCACCGCGAAGCAGGCCCTCGAGTACGGCTTCATCGACCGCGTGATCAGCCACGCGGATCAGGCCAACGGCTCGAAGAAGTAAGCGGACCCGTTCGAGCGACCTGCGAGCAGTCGCTAGCGACGGCGCAGAACCGCTCATCCACAGAGACTTTGGAGACGAAGATGGCCAACCTGATCGACCCACGCGCCGGCCTCGGCGGTATCGCGCCGCAGAGCCCGCAGGCGCGCTATATCCTGCCGTCGTTCATCGAGCACTCGAGCTTCGGCGTCAAGGAATCCAACCCGTACAACAAGCTGTTCGAGGAGCGCATCATCTTCCTCGGCGTGCAGGTGGACGACGCTTCAGCCAACGACGTGATGGCGCAGTTGCTGGTGCTGGAATCGCTCGATCCCGACCGCGACATCACCATGTACATCAACTCGCCGGGTGGCTCGTTCACCTCGCTGATGGCCATCTACGACACCATGCAGTACGTGCGTGCCGATGTCGCCACGGTCTGCCTCGGCCAGGCGGCTTCCGCCGCGGCCGTGCTGCTCGCCGCGGGCACCCCGGGCAAGCGAGCCTGCCTGCCCAACGCCCGCGTGCTGATCCACCAGCCGTCGCTGGAGGGTGGCATCCAGGGGCAGGTGTCGGACCTGGAGATCCAGGCGGCCGAGATCGAGCGCATGCGTCGCCTGATGGAGACCACGCTGGCCCACCACACCGGTAAGGACGCCGACACGATCCGCAAGGACACCGACCGCGACAAGATCCTGACCGCCGCGGAGGCGAAGGACTACGGGATCATCGACACGGTCTTCGACTACCGCAAGCTCAGCGCGCAGAAGTAAGACCGCGAGCGATCCCGTGTCATGGTGGATCTCGGGGTAAGCCTGGATCGGGGTGCGTCGATCGCTCGTAAGTTGCTGTAAGTCAAGAAAATCCGGCCGGGACGGGTGCTACTCGGCATGCGTCCCGGCCGGATTGCTTCCGACGAACCGACCACCGGATTGGCGTCCGGCTGAAGGGTTCATGGGGCAGGCGGCCGAGTGACATTCGGCCGCAGATCGGGGCGAACGTGTTCCAAAGTGGTGAGAACTCGCATAACCCCGGCGAGAAACATGCTCGAGTTGTCGACCTCCGTCGTGCACACCGGGTACGGTCAACCTAGGGGCCTTTGCTCCCGGTTGACGGCAGTGCTCGATCCGCCGGAAATGCTCGAGGTGTTGGTGATTACACCCGAGGGTGGCGGATTGCTGGCAACCTGGACAGACGGTTGCACGCGGACAAGGAAGTAGGGACCCACGAGATGGCGCGCATCGGAGACGGCGGCGATCTGCTGAAGTGCTCGTTCTGCGGAAAGAGCCAGAAGCAGGTCAAGAAGCTCATTGCGGGACCAGGGGTGTATATCTGCGACGAGTGCATCGATCTATGCAATGAGATCATCGAGGAAGAGCTGGCCGAGTCCAGCGAGGTCAAACTCGATGAGCTGCCCAAACCTGCCGAGATCCGGGACTTCCTGGAGAACTACGTGATCGGGCAGGACGTCGCCAAGCGCACGCTCGCCGTGGCCGTCTACAACCACTACAAGCGCATCCAGGCCGGCGACAAGGGCCGTGACAGCCGCGGCGAGACCGTCGAGCTGGCCAAGTCGAACATCCTGATGCTCGGCCCCACCGGCTGCGGCAAGACCTACCTGGCGCAGACCCTGGCCAAGATGCTCAATGTACCGTTCGCCATCGCCGATGCGACCGCGCTGACCGAAGCCGGCTACGTCGGTGAGGATGTCGAGAACATTCTGCTGAAGCTGATCCAGGCCGCCGACTACGACGTGAAGAGAGCCGAAACCGGCATCATCTACATCGACGAGGTGGACAAGATCGCTCGCAAGAGCGAGAACCCCTCGATCACCCGCGACGTCTCCGGTGAGGGCGTGCAGCAGGCGCTGCTGAAGATCCTGGAGGGCACCCAGGCCAGCGTGCCGCCGCAGGGCGGACGCAAGCATCCGCACCAGGAATTCATCCAGATCGACACCACCAACGTGCTGTTCATCGTGGCGGGCGCGTTCGCCGGGCTGGAGAAGATCGTCTCCGACCGCACCGGCCACCGCGGCATCGGCTTCGGCTCCGAGGTGCGTTCCAAGGCGGATGTCGACACCTCCGATCACTTCGCCGAGGTGATGCCCGAGGATCTGATCAAGTTCGGTCTGATCCCCGAGTTCATCGGCCGCCTGCCGGTCGTCGCCTCGGTGACGAACCTGGACAAGGAATCCCTGGTCAAGATCCTCTCCGAGCCGAAGAACGCGCTGGTCAAGCAGTACGTGCGGCTGTTCGAGATGGACGGCGTCGATCTTGAATTCACCCAGGATGCCCTCGAAGCGGTCGCCGACCAGGCCATCCTGCGCGGTACCGGCGCCCGTGGTCTGCGCGCCATCCTGGAGGAAGTCCTGCAGTCCGCGATGTTCGACATCCCGAGCCGCGACGACGTCGCCAAGGTGGTCGTCGACGCGGACACGGTCATCGACAACGTGCTGCCCACCATCGTGCCGCGCAAGGCGCAGCGCGCGGAGCGGCGCGAGAAGTCGGCGTAAAGTAAAGAAGCCCGTCGGGCCCCAGTGGATAACCGATCCATATTCGAGGTGTACAGACCTGTCTGTTGGGGTACACAACATTCAGGGTTGAGCAGCCAGCCTAGTCCTGGAGCCGAGGTGCTCGGGGCGAAAAGTCCACGCTGGCGATGGCTTCAGTGTGCCGCGCGCGACCGGACCGAGGTCCTCATGTCGACAATTGTTGCTTCCCCCAGTCACCCCACTGCTGAGGTGGCCCAAACCTGGCAGAAAGAGCGCGGACCGACCGCTCGGCTCCGCGTCACGGTCGCGACACCCACTGATTCGGTCATGCTGTGCACTGTCATCGGTGAGGTGGACTACTACAGCGCCGATGTATTCCGGAGCCCATTGATCGGGTCCTTACGCTCCGCAGCGCCGGTAGTGGTTGTCGATCTAGCCGGAGTGACGTTCTTCGGCGTCGCCGGGCTACACGTGCTGATCGAGGCGCGGGCGTGGGTGGGGCACTCCGGCCGTCGGCTCGCGCTGATCACCGGCCCCCGCTGCGTGGACCGGCTGCTCGAGGTCGCCGGTGACGTTGCGTCCTTTCCGACAGTGGGCGGCGTGGCCGAGGCCATCGCCGATGCAGCGTAGGGTTTGGTCAAAAGGTCTGAACCACAGACCCTTTCATAGACATATGGAGCTCGCGAACTAAGAGGCGGGCTGCGTAAGACCTCACATGATCAACCAATTCCATTCGTACTCAACATGATTCGCGCATGGCAGGCTCCCGATGTGGAGCCTGCCCTTAGTCCTATGCCCATGGCACCCGGCAGGATTCGGTGCTGAAACCCTGTGCAGTGATGCCGAGTGCCGAGTAGAAACGAGAGCGCGAGTTCTCCAGGCCGATCTGGTAGGTCAGCTCGACCACTCCGGCGCGGCCGAAGCGCCGTTCGAGGTCGGCGACCTGCTCGTCGGTGACCGTGGTCGGGGTCGAGGTGATGGCATCGGCGTAGGCGATGGCAGCGCGCTCATCGTCGCTGTAGAGCGGGGAGGTTTTGTATTCCGCGATGTGCTCGAGACGGTCGACGTCCAGGTCGCCGAGGCGCATGAGCATGGCGCCGAAGTCGACGCACCAGGAACAGCCGACTGTCCAGGCGGTGCGGTAGACGGCGATCTCCCTAATGTTGGCGGGCAACGTGGTGCACGCCTTTTCGGCCAAGGCTTCGTGTACGCCGCTGGCCACGAGCAATTTTCGGTGGTTGGCGATGACCGCGAACGGTTCGGGAACCGCACCGACCCGGCGCTTGGCGTACCAGTAGATCAACTTGGTCAGCAGGCCCGCCTGTTGCGGGGTGATGACGGGAATGCGGGTGGTGCCCATAGCGGTCTCCTTCGATCCGACGAGGTGGTTCTCATCCTTGGACGAGGAGCCGCTATGGAATGTGACGCGCCCGCCGGTGTCAGATTGTTTCGGTGCGCATATCGTCGGGGCTCCAGTAGGCGCACATGCTGATGATCTTGCCCTCGTCGTCGAATTCCATCACGTCGATGGGCGTCAGCGTGAACCGCTGGTCGCCGAACTTGGTGGCGAGGGTGAACATGAAGGCGGCGTGATTGCCCGCGATGCGAACAGTCTCCACCTTCAGTTTCGTCTCCCGGTCGAGGTTGCTGATCACCTCGTAGAACTCGCGGATCGCGTCGTGACCGCGCTTGACCGGAGTGCCGACGGGATCCTCGACGGTCGCGTCGGCGGCGTAGAGGTTGACGATCTCCTCGGTCGGACCGGAGCCGACAAGCTTGACGTATTGCTCGACCACATCGCGGACCTGTTGTGCCATGGAAACTCCTGCCGAATTGGAACGTGTTCTAATTCTGAGACTAGCAGCACCGCGAATGTGGTGGCCGTGGGTCGAGCGAATCATCCGTCGAAGACGACGAATCCGATGCCGGCGTCCAGTAGTGCGGTCGCGGTGAGTCCATACAACTCGCGGAAGGTGTCGCTGAAGTGAGAGGGGCTGGCAAACCCCCCGTTCATCGTCGCGGTGGTCAGGCGGCTGGCGCCTTTGGCCACGGCCCGGCCGACTCACAGCAGCCGCGCCCACAATCGATGCCGTCGTAACGACGTGCCGGTATGGGCGGTGAACTGGCGCAGGAACCGGGATTTCGAGAGATGCGCGGCATCGGCGAGCTCGTCGGCGGCGATGTCGCGACCCGGATGCGCGAGCAGGGTGTGGTCGCCTCGTCGATGCGCGGATCAATCGGTGCGCGGTGGGCGGATCCGCCGACCAGCTCGGCGATTTCGTGTGGGTCCGGGTGGTCGGCGCGCGCGCACTGGACGATCGCCGATTCATTGCGGTGGTTCAGTCCGAAGCCGTTGTCGGTGAGAGTCATTCGATCCGAACAGGTCAGCGCGCGCGGCGAACCAGGATCCAGGTAGCAGAACACGGGGCATCGAGGCCGACGACGAGGCAGTGCACCGCGGTCGAACCTCGCCATGCCGGCACGGCAGCCGCGTGGCGCGAGCAGGGTCAACCATCGCACCAAGCGGGTGGCCATGGTCGACATTCTGGCACTGTTGTTGCTGGTGCCAGCCATCTTTGTGCTGTTGTAGCGCCCGCCGGAACACGGTGGCGATCGGTTGGCTGTTGCCTGCCGGTCGAGCCCGGGTCGGGGATCGCCATTGATCTCCCTTGGTTCGCCGTTGAACCTTCGTCCCGTTCAGGTGCCTTCGTTAAGGCTGTCGGTGGCGAGGTTGTCGGTGTTACGTCGATTACTGTTCGTAGGTTCCGTATTCCGGTGTGCCGCTGTTGTGGTATCTGGCGATGACCACGCCGGAACCGGTGGTGCGTGAGCCGCTGAGCTGGAAACCGGTGGGTTGCACGTCCTCGGTGAACAGGCGTTTGCCGGATCCGAGCAGCACCGGGAAGGTGAGCAGATTCAGGGTGTCGACCAGGCCTGCGGCCAGCAGGCTGTGCGCGAGGTTGCCGCTGCCGTGCACCTGCAGTTCGCGGCCGGGGTTTTCCTTGAGCGCGGTGACCTCCTTGACCAGATCGCCGCGCAGTACCTCTGCGGGTGTCCAACGGGCGTCGTCGAGGTGGGTGCTGACGATGTATTTGGGCAGCGCGTTGAGTTTTGTGGCGATCACGTCCGCCGGATCGGTGACCGTCGGCCAGAACCCGGCGAAGATTTCGTAGGTGCGCCGACCGAGCAGGAAGGCGTCGGCTCGGTCGAACACCTCGGTCATAAAGGCGCCGAAATCTTCGTCGCCGAACGGCACCGACCATCCGCCATGGGTGAACCCGCCGCTGGGATCCTCCTGTGGTCCGCCGGGAGCCTGATAGATGCCGTCGAGTGTGATGAACTGCGTGAGCGACAGCTCCATGGCGGGGTTCCTTTCGTCCTTTTCGCCCGCTGTTCGCGGGCCTCTCACTCGTTTCGACGGCGCGTGACCAGAAAACTCATCGCTACTTCCGCAGGTCCGGCCCCGGTGTGTCGGGCTTGCGCGGTCGGCGACGTACTGTTGAATCGGTCCGGTCAACCAGATGTTCGAGTGACGAGTGAAAGCGGAGGAGACATGGCACTGCCTACCATGACCGCGGAGCAGCGCACTGAAGCGCTGGCCAAGGCGGCTGCGGTCCGCAAGGCGCGCTCCGAACTGATCGGCAAAGTGAAGGCGGGCAAGGTTTCGGTCGCCGATCTGCTGAAGAAGGCCGACAGCGACGAGCTGGTGAAGAAGACCAAGGTCGCGGCCGTTATCAAGGCTCTGCCCGGGGTCGGCCCGGTGAAGGCCGCCAAGTTGCTCGACCAGGCCGAAATCCCCGAGGACCGTCGCATCGGCGGACTCGGCGCCCGTCAGCGTGCAGCGTTGCTCGACGCGCTCAAAGACTGATCGCGTCGTAGCGTCCGCAGTTCATGATGGGGAACGAACGCTCACGTCGGTGGCGCGGCTCTGCGTCGAGAGCCCGAGCCGGGTGAAACGCTGGCGCGAGCGCTCGTTCGTGAAGTTCGAAGAAGTCGGGGTCGAGTTGTCGGCGCACCGGATCACGCCCGTGGTGACCATCACCGCTCCCGCCCACGGGCGTCCCGGCGGGACATGGCTGGGCGCCGTCTTCGGGAAGATGTTTCCCGAGCGATTGGACCGCAAAGTGTTCGATTCGTCGATGAACCCGCGGCTGACCTGGTGTGAGGGCGACGCCCACAACGTCGTCGTGGAGGTCTACTACCCGGATATGCGCGCGCGTGCGACGCGTTCCCCACGGCAATACCGTCGGACAGCTGGCGCCGAATCAGTGCGCGTTCGACACCGTGAAGGACGAGCCGCTGGTCGAGGTTGGTCACGCGCGCTATCCGCAAGGCCTCGTGCTCAATTCGGACGGCGACACCCAGACTTCCTATGTCGATGCGAAGGGGATGGCGGACACGCTGGGTAGCGCGCTCATCGTGGTGAAAAACGATGGCGGACAAGGCATGTACGCGGCGGACCCGGCCAATTCGTGCGTCGACGACAAGGTCAATGCCTACCTGATCGACGGGAAAGTGCCTGCGGCCGTGGTCGATTGCGATACGGCAGGGCCGCCGATGGCGGTTCCGGAACGACCGAATGCCAACGACCCCGACCCTGCCGCGGTCATCCCGCCGTTGGGCCGGACCGCGGATCGGGTCGAGGCCGAAGTCGAGAACGACGCCAAGGGGCGCTGATCGATCAGCGGGAGCCGCGGCGCGGGAGCCGGATGTGCATCGGTGCCGGGTCGGACATGGGGATATCGCCGCGCGGTGGGAGGAGCAGGCAGCAGAGGCCGAGGATGACCAGCGCCGCCGCGCAGACCAGGCTGACGACGAAGTTGGCCGCGCCCATCTCGGCCGGTTTATGGAAGGCGTGGTAGACGAAGTGCGGCAGCCCGAAGGTCAGCCAGCCCAGCCCCGCGACGCGGGCGACGGCGGTGCCGTTGATGACCAGCGCGGCGATGGTGACGGCGGTCAATGCCAGGAAGAAGGCGCCGACATCGCCCGCCAGGTGGTGGTTGTAGGGGCCGTCCATCGAGATCCAGCGCATCCCGAAACCTGGGAAGCTGGTGTACCACGAGTGCGGCGCGAAGACCGCCCACAGGCCGACGATGGCGCCCTGAACCGCCAAGACCACCAACATGATTCGGACGATCAGCAGCCGACGGCGAAATTGTTCGAATCGCATGCGCACACGCAGTCCGCCGGATTTTCCTTCCACCGAGATCGGCATCGGTCGCTCCGTTCATGCCGAACTACTCGATCGGGTGAAGCAAACCCTAATTCGGACATCTGGAACGGGCAATAGCCGCACCGTCAGGAGCGGGTTCCCGTGTTCGTGCCGGCGACTGAGGATTCGGTGCTCGACCTGCGGTTTAGGCGATGCGAGCCGGTGTAGATGTTCATGGTTTCGCCGCGCAGAAAGCCGATGAGGGTGAGGCCGGATTCGGCGGCCAGATCCACGGCAAGCGAGCTGGGGGCGGAGACGGCGCCGAGCATCGGGATGCCTGCCATCACCGCCTTCTGCACCAGTTCGAAGGAGGCGCGGCCGCTGACGATCAGGACCATCTCGTGAGCGGGGATGCGGTTTTCGCGCAGCGCCCAGCCGAGGACCTTGTCGACGGCATTGTGGCGGCCGACGTCCTCGCGGACGGCGAGCGCGGTGCCGTCCGCGGTGAACAGGCCCGCCGCGTGCAGACCGCCGGTGGCGTCGAAAACCATTTGGCGGGTGCGCAATTCGGCGGGCAGGGTGGCGAGGGTTTCGATGTCCACGGTCAGCCCCTGGACCGGGATGGGGAAGCGGGTGCGGACGTGGACATCCTCCAGCGCGGTCTTGCCGCAGAGTCCGCAGGCGCTGGTGGTGAGGACATTGCGGCCGCGCACCGGGACCGGCGTTCGCAATTGGATGTCGAGGACGTTGTAGGTGTTTTGCCCGTCCTCGTCGGTGCCCGCGCAATAGCGCGCGCTCACCACGTCCTCGGCGGCGCCGAGGATGCCCTCGCCCAACAGGAATCCGTGCACCAGGTCGATATCGCTGCCCGGGGTACGCATGGTGACGGTGAGTTGCTGTCCGTCGAGCCGGATTTCGAGGGGTTCCTCCACGGCAAGGGTATCGGGCCGGGTGATCTCGCCATTCGGGGTGATGCGGATGGTGCGGCGGCGCACGGTCACTCTACTCACGTCTGTACCTCACCTTTCTCGATTCGTACTCGTCACCGACGCCCAGCCGTTCATGATGGTTACCCGACGTGCGTGTGTCGCTCGAGCCGGATGGTCACCGCCTTGGACACCGGTGTATTCGACCGTGCCGCAACATGATCCAGCGGCACCAGTGGATTGGTTTCCGGATAGTAGGCGGCGGCGTTGCCGCGCGGTGTCGCGTATCCGATGATGCGGAAGCCGGTGACCTTGCGTTCGGTGCCGTCGGTCCACTCGGAGACCAGATCCACCAAATCGCCGTCCGCGAAACCCAATTCGGCGATGTCGTCGGCATTCACCAGGATCACCTTGCGGCCGCCGTGCACGCCGCGGTAGCGGTCGTCCAGGCCGTAGATGGTGGTGTTGTACTGGTCGTGGCTGCGCAGCGTCTGCAGGATCAGCCTGCCCTCCGGCACCGGCGTCCAGGTGAGGTCGTTCACCGCGAAGTTGGCTTTGCCTGTGGTGGTGTGGAATTCGCGGGAGTCGCGCGGCGGGTGCGGAAGCTGGAAGCCGTTGCGCTCGCGAACTCGCCTGTTGTAGTCCTCGCAGTCGGGCACCACGCGGGCGATCGCATCGCGGATCTTGTCGTAGTCGCGCTGATACTGCGCCCAGGGCACCGGGTGATCGGCGCCGAAGAGGGTCTGCGCGAGTTCGCAGACGATGGCGACCTCGCTGCGCAACTCATCGCTCACCGGCTTCAGCCGCCCGGTGGACAGATGCACCATGGACATCGAATCCTCCACCGACACCTGCTGTTTCACGCCGTCGCGCAGATCCTGGTCGGTACGGCCGAGGGTGGGCAGGATCAGCGCGGTCTGTCCGTGCACGACGTGGCTGCGGTTGAGTTTGGTGGAGACGTGCACGGTGAGCGCACAACCGCGCAGCCCGGCCTCGGTGACGTCGGTGTCCGGGGTGGCGGCGACGAAATTGCCGCCCATCCCGAAGAACACCTTCGCGGTGCCATCGCGCATGGCGCGGATGGCGTCGACGGTGTCGAGGCCGTGCTCGCGCGGGCTGGTGATGCCGAATTCGCGGTCGAGCGCGTCGAGGAAGGAGTCGGGCATCTTCTCCCAGATGCCCATGGTGCGGTCGCCCTGCACGTTCGAGTGGCCGCGCACCGGACAGACACCCGCGCCTGGCTTGCCGATCATGCCGCGCATCAACAGCAGGTTGGTCGCCTCTTCGATGGTGGCCACGCCGTGGGCCTGCTGGGTCAGGCCCATCGCCCAGCAGATGATGGTGTTCTTCGATTCGGCCAACAGCTTTGCGGTGCGCTGGAGTTCGTCGTCGGTCAGCCCGGTCGCCTCCCGCACAGTGGCGAAATCGACGTCGCGCACATTCTTTTCATATTCGGCGAAGTCCGCGCAATGCGTGTTGACGAAGTTGTGGTCCACCACTGTGCCCGGCGCGGCGTCCTCGGCCTCGAACAGCAGGCTGCCGAGCGCCTGGAACAGCGCCATGTCGCCGCCGAGGCGGATCTGCAGGAAGTCGTCGGCGATGGACACGCCGCTGGTGAAGCCCTTGACGGTCTGCGGATCGCGGAAGCCGAGCAGGCCGGTCTCCGGCAGCGGGTTGACCGCGATGATCTTGGTGCCCTTGGCCTTCGCGCGCGCCAGTGCGCTGAGCATGCGTGGATGGTTGGTGCCGGGATTCTGGCCCGCGACGATGATCAGGTCGGCGGCTTCGAAGTCGTCGATCGTCACCGAGCCCTTGCCGATGCCGATGGAATTGGTCAGCGCAGCGCCGGAGGACTCGTGGCACATGTTCGAGCAGTCCGGCAGATTGTTGGTGCCGAAACTGCGGACCAGCAACTGGTAGAGGAACGCGGTCTCGTTGGCGGTGCGTCCCGAGGTGTAGAAGAGGGCCTCGTCGGGAGAAGTCAACGCATGCAGGTGCTCCGCGATCAGCCGGTACGCGTCGGCCCATTCGATGGGGGAGTAGTGGGTGTCGCCGGGGCGCAGCACCATCGGATGGGTGAGCCTGCCCTGCTGGCCGAGCCAGTAGCCGGATTTCCCGGCCAGTTCCTCGATCGCATGCGCTGCGAAGAACTTGGGGTCGACGGTGCGCAGCGTCGCTTCCTCGGCGACCGCCTTGGCCCCGTTTTCACAGAACTCGGCCGGGCGGCGATGGCCGGAGGGCTCCGGCCAGGCGCAGCCGGGGCAGTCGAAGCCGTGTACCTGGTTGACCCGGGCGAGCGTGCGTGTGGTGCGAATCACGCCCATTTCCTCGACCGCACGTTTGAGCGCCACGGCCACGGCAGTTACCCCGGCCGCCTGCTCCTTCGGCTGAGTGACGTTCAGCGCGGACTCGTCGATGTCCTGTGTCGGCCCATTACGGTGCATGGTCGTTATTGTCCTCTCCGTATGAACACGGTGTCGGCGGGCCTCGGATCGGGCTGTCCGGATCGTAAGCGCTTGCGACGTGTCCGGCACGGCAACCTACACCGTCGGCGCGGATTCGGATACCGGCGGCGCGCGGCGACGTCAGGTCCAGATACGACAACGGCCTCGGTCCTACTACATCGGAACGAGGCCGTGGCCGTGCGTTTGCCTGCCCGCGCAGCTTCAGGGGCGGCGGCGTTCGCCGGAGATCTCGGTGGGGTCCTTGCGACGATCATCGGTGCGGTAGGTCAGGATTCGCTCGCCGATACGGACGCTCCAGCCGGGCGGTAGTTCGATCGGAGCGGTGCCGACGCGGGTCCACTGGTCGGCGCCGGGCGCCGCGATGAAAGTGCCTGCGGGAGTGGATGCGTCGCGGATGTAGACCTTGCCGCGGTCGAGCGAGACGTAGGCGTGCACGCGCGAGACATGCCGGTCGCGCGGGACGGAGATGGGCGAGGCCGCGGCAGTGCGCACCGAGTCGTCGGACATCGGGCTGCGGCCGATGACATAGGGACGATCCAAGGGGTACGCCGCGCCGTCCTCGAGGACCAGCGCGCCGGTGGTGGGGCCGAAGGTCGCGGCGTCCGGCGCGCCCGTGGGTCGCACCCGCCGGGGCCGCGCGCTCTCGCGGGACGAGATCTTGTTCAACGCGACGGGCTGGGATCGGGACGGCGTCGCGGGCCTGGTCGCGTCGGACACCTGGGACCAGGCCAGGTGCATCGCCGGGGTGCCGATCTCCTCCGGCGCGGCGGAAACCGATGTGGCTCGAGGGCTCGCCGAGGAGGTGGCGCTGGAACTCGCCGCGGCCGTCGAAGCTGGTTGGGCGTCCTCGGTGGGCTCGGCGAGTGCGGCCATACCGGCGGGCGCGGTGGGCGGGGGTTCGGGCACGGCGTCGGACCGCGGCGTCGACGGCGTGGTCGCCGACCCTGCCGTCGATTTGCCCGCGCGTCGGATGGCCACGCGGAACACGAAGCCGCCGCCGGGTACTACCCCGTCGCGCAGATCGGTGCGTGGATCCGCGGTCAGTGGGAGCGCGGCATCAGCGCCGACCGAAATCCGCCGCACCGGTTCGCGCACAATCTCGTCCACCCAGGTGAATGCCCGTGCTCCGGCCAGCCGCCTGGTGCCTTCCGCCCCCTCGATCTCGGCACTCACTGGTCCGCGCAGCAGAATCACTGTGCCATCGGCCGTCGGTGCGACGACGCCGAATGGCGGCGGCTCCGACCCAATCCCGAACACCACTGCGGCCAGCCGCTGCACTATCGCCGCCCCCGGATGCTCCGCACCGGCCACAGCCTCGATCGCACCGAGAATCCGGTCGGTAGAAGACGTTTCGTCGGCGAGGTATACGACAACCGCACCGAAGCGTGCGATCAAACCATCGCCCGGCGCGATACCGACGGTGGACGGGTCTCTTTGCACCCGCGCCCTCCTTCCTGGCGCACTACCGGCGTCCAGCATAGAGGGTCGCGACCACCAGAATCGGGCCCTCGGAGACTCTCGGGTACCGCGGACATAGCGGTGTCGCGCGTTTCCCGATGTCGCGCGGTGGCGACGATCGCTGTGACACACCACGATCCCGTGCGCCGGTGCAACGTGGACTTGCCAGGTGTCGGTGGCGGGGCGTGGGGTCAGCGAGGAACTGTGTGATGTGCGTCTCGCGTCCAGCACGGATGTGACGATCCCGCGCGAGTACTGAGCGGTCTATCCAGGACGCATGCAGCCGACAGGTCGGCCGCAGAACGGGTAGGAGGCGAATGGCGTTCGTGTGATGGCGGCCATGCTCGACCATCGCCGAGGGCGGCTTGGACGCACAGACCAATGCCTGGGCCGTCGACCTGATCTTCCTGCACATCACCGCGCAGGCCGCGGAACAGACTGCGTACAACACCAAGGGCGGCAGCGAACAGGACTATGTTGCCGAAGTCGCGCGGCAGTTCGCCGAACTGCCGCAGGACCGGTACCCCATGATTGTGGGCATGCGTGAACAGATGCTGGGTGGTGGCGGCGATGCCCGCCAAGTGTGGGCGCTGCGTGCGCTGATCAACGGGATCCTCGCCACCCCGGTCGAGTGAACCCGACCATGCGAGAAGCCATGCGGGTGATTCGACCGGCGACCGAGAACGACCTGCCGGTATTGCAGGATATCGAGCGCGCGGCGGGAAAACCGTTCGCCGACATCGGCATGACGGCCGTTGCCGACGACGATCCGCCGTCGCTGGAAACCCTGCGTGAGTTCCAGCACGCTGGCCGCGCCTGGGTCTACGTCGACGACACCGACCATCCGATCGGCTACCTGATCCTCGGAATCGTCGACGACGCCGCGCATATCGACCAGGTGTCTGTCGATCCGGCCCACGCGGGCAAGCGGATCGGCAAGCGCCTCATCGACCACGCGGCGCATTGGGCGAAAGGGCGGGGGCTGCAGGCGATGACTTTGACCACCTTCATCGATGTCGCCTGGAACGGCCCGTACTACGAGCGCCTCGGCTTCCGCTACATCCCGGTCGACGAGGAGACGCCCGGCCTGCGCGAGATCCGCGCCGCCGAGTCGACCCACGGGCTGGACACCTGGCCCCGTGCCGGCATGCGCGCGGAACTGGCGCACTGGTCGCTGGACTGATCACCGGCAGCGTGCGGGGGCACAGCCTCGGTCTGCCGAAACGCGGGGGCAGGGCGCGGAGTCGGACTCGCGGAGATCGCCGCTGGAGACAGGCGGGCAGGTGATCAACGCCCGAGGATGGCGACTAATGCTGTTGGGCGAAGGCGGCTTCGGCCGCGTTGAATGCCGCGGCGCGGTCCTCGGCGACAAGCCCGATGCGGGTGCGGCGGTCGAGGAGGTCGTCGGTGTGGAGGGCGCCCTCGTGGGTGATGGCGAACGCGAATTCGGCTGCAGTGACGTCGATTCCGGGCGCGACCTGTTCCAGCAGTGCCGAATTGTCCTGTGCTGCCGCGAGTACGAGCGGCGCCTCGCTGCCGTACCGCTCGATCAGGATCGGTGAGGCGGTGAGGCGGTCGCGGGCGGCTCCGGAGATGGTGCCCACCAATGGAAGTCGCTTGGTGCGGCAAGGACCTGCGGCGAGGTTGCCGTGGGTGATGGCAGCATCGACGGCGTCCTGGGCCATCTGGCGGTAGGTGGTGAGTTTGCCGCCGACGATGGTGATCACGCCGGTGGGCGAGCGCAGGACGGCGTGCTGGCGGGAGATGTCGGCGGTGCTGTTGTCGGCGGTCTTGCGCAGCGGGCGCAGTCCGGCATAGGTGCCACGAATGTCGGTGCGGGTCAACGGCTCTCGCAATGCGGTGTTGATAGTGCCGAGCAGAAAATCGATCTCGGCGTCGGTGGCCTGCGGTTCGTCGGGGACGGGGCCGGGGGCGTCCTCGTCGGTCAGGCCGAGATAGGCCCGGCCGTGCGCGGCAGGGAAGGCGAACACGAAACGGTTGGTAGTGCCGGGGATCGGCACCGTCAGCGACGCGGTGAGGCCGCCGAAGGATTCGGCATCGAAGACCAAGTGGGTGCCGCGGCTGGGGCGCAGTTCGATGCTCGGATCGACCTGGTCGGCCCACACGCCGGTGGCGTTGATGACGGTGCGAGGCCGGATGGTCAGCGTCTCGCCGGTGCGAGTGTCGCGCAGTGTCGCCGAATTACCCGCTACATCAAGGGCTTCCACGCGCGTGAGCACGGTCGCGCCGTGGGCCGCCGCAGTGCGTGCGAGCGCCACGACCAGGCGAGCGTCATCGACAAGCTGTCCGTCCCAGGCTTGCAGGCCGCCGCGCAGCCCGTCCCGTCGCACGGTCGGCGCCAGCCGCAGCGTCTCGGCGGTGGCGACGCGGCGCGAGCGAGGGAGTATCGCCGCCGGAGTGCCCGCACTACGCCGCAACACGTCACCGGCTACGAAACCCGCGCGAATCAAACTGCTTTGCGCCACACCGATTTCGGGCAACAACGGAACCAGCTGCGGCAGCGGCCGCACGAGATGCGGGGCGGTGGTGCCGATCAGGATGCCGCGCTCGACAGCGCTCTCGTGCGCGATTCCGATCTGCCCACTGGCCAGGTACCGAAGTCCGCCGTGCACCAGTTTCGAACTCCACCGCGAGGTCCCGAACGCCAGGTCGTGCCGCTCGACCAATACGGTGCGCAGACCACGTGCGGCGGCGTCCAGCGCCGCGCCCGCGCCGGTGACACCGCCGCCGATTACCAGCACGTCGATCCCGGCATCGTCGCCGAGCCGCCCCAACTCGCGGGCGCGCCGGTCGGCGTTCAGTGCGGAGTTCCCGGCGGTGGCCGAATTCGCGGTCATCACAGTCTCTTTCCGAGGTCTGACTCGCCGCCGATGCGGAGGTGACCGGTCGTTGTCGAGGTGGATCGGGTGTCGAGGGGGAGGCCGCCGTCGATTGCGGACTCGGTGCCGAGGGGCGGATGCGCGCAATTGTGGTGTGCGCGGGCTGCGGCGGACGAGGTCGAGTTCGCGCTCATGATGGCCGTCTCCCGTTGTTGTCCAACGGATCAGCGCTGCGGGCGTCGGCGACCGTTCGGGGAGCGGGTCCGTCCGATGGTGCGAGGTAGCCCTCAATGGCGCGGGCCAGTTCGCTGTCGAGGTCGGCGCCAACCAGGAACGGGGCGACGGTGCCTGCCGATTGGACGGCGGATTGCGCGATCAGCAGGAGCATGGTCGCCATCTGTTCGGGGTCGCCGTCGCGGATCGAGGAATCCTCTTGGCCCGCACGGATTGCGGCGGTGAACAGGGCGATCAGATGGCGTTGGTTGCGGCCGAGGCGGCCGAGGACATAGGTGAGCATCAGGTCGGTGTCGGTGCGGAAGATCTTGCCGAACACCGGGTTTTCCCGCATCGCGGCGGCCCCGGTGACGATGCCGCTGACCAGCCGGGTGCGTGCGGGACCCGCCGTCGGCATGGTCGCCGCGACGATCGCGCGCTGCTCGCGCACCAGCAGTTCGGCCACCAGGGACCCGGTGTCCGGCCAGCGGCGGTAGACGGTGGGTCTGCTCACCCGTGCCCGGCGTGCGACCTCGGTGAGGGTGGTGCGGCGCACGCCGAATTCTTCGACGCAATCGCGCGCCGCGTCGAGGATCGCGAGATCGGTCGCCGACAGTGCGGCGTCGGGCTCGTCTGGGGCAGGCATCCGGGTGTCACCACTGTCTGTCGGCGGCTCGACGTAGTGCCGTGCCGGGAACGTTACTGCTTGACAGTATATGTCAAACTGTAACGCATGGTCGAGACGCAACAGCATGCGAGTGAGGATTCGGATCCCGGGACGAAGCCGGGCGCACCGGCGCGGACGGCGAGCATGGTGTGGGACGCCTGGGGCATTCCGGTCGGACACAAGCCGCTGTCGGCGCAGATCCGGGGCCTGTTGACACAGGTGTTCGGAGTGTCGGGCGACCCGGTGGTGCGCCGCGACGAGGGCGACGTGCCGCTGCGTGAGCCGGCGCTGACGCCTGCCCAGCGAGATGGCTTGGTCGCGGTGGTCGGCGCTGACAACGTCTCGGTCGACCATGACGATCGGCTGCTGCACGCGGGCGGAAAGAGCACCCCCGATTTGCTACGCCGCCGCGCCGAGGGGCTGCAGGACGCCCCGGACGCGATCGTCCTGCCTGCCGACCACGAGCAGGTGCTCGAGGTGCTGGCCTACTGCGCCGAGCACACCATTGCGGTGGTCCCCTTCGGCGGTGGTACCAGCGTCGTCGGCGGCGTGAACCCGATCCGCGGCCGGTTCGAGGTCCTCATCGCACTGGACCTGCGGCGTCTCGACGCCGTGTCGGACGTCGACCCCGTCAGCGGTACGGCCACCCTCGGTGCGGGCCTCACCGGTCCTCAGGCCGAGGAACTCCTTGCCGCCCACGGCCTTTCGCTCGGCCACTTTCCGCAGAGCTTCGAATTCGCCAGTATCGGTGGCTTCGCCGCGACTCGGTCGTCCGGGCAGGCATCGGCGGGCTACGGCCGCTTCGACGACATGGTCCAGCGGCTGAAGATCGCTACGCCCGGTGGCACTGTGGACCTCGGCCGCGCCCCCGCCTCGGCCGCCGGTCCGGACCTGCGCGAACTGTTCGTCGGTTCGGAGGGCACGCTCGGTGTGATCACCGAAGTCACCTTGCGCGTGCATCCGGTGCCGGAAACCATTGCCTACCAGGCGTGGTCGTTCCCGAACTTCGAAACCGGCGCCGCAGCACTGCGTTCGGTGGTGCAGACGGGCGCGGCGCCGACCGTGCTGCGGCTGTCCGACGATGCCGAAACCGGCATCAACTTGGCCCGCTCCGGCGACGCCGGCGGCAACGCGGTGTCGGGATGCCTGGCCATCACCACCTTCGAAGGCACCGCAGCCCATGTGGCGGCGCGCAGTGCCGAGGCGAGCGCGCTGCTTGCGGCGGCGGGCGGTACCGCGCTGGGCGAGACTCCGGCTAAGGAATGGGAGCACGGCCGCTTCGCCGCGCCGTACATGCGCGATGCGCTGCTTGATGTCGGGGTGCTCTGCGAGACCCTGGAGACTGCGACCACCTGGTCGAACCTGGCCACTCTCAAGGCGAAGGTCACTGCGGCACTGACAGATTCGCTCGGTGGACAGGGCACCCCGCCGCTCGTGATGTGCCACATCTCACACACCTACCCGACCGGCGCCTCGCTGTATTTCACCATCGTCGCGAAACAACTGGACGATCCGATCGCGCAGTGGCATATCGCGAAACAGGCAGTCGGCGACGCGATCGTGGCCGCAGGCGGCACCATCACCCATCACCACGCGGTCGGCGCCGACCACCGCCCGTGGATGGCCGCCGAGGTCGGCGACCTCGGTATCCGGATATTGCGTGCGGTGAAACGGGAATTGGATCCCGCCGGGATCCTCAATCCTGGAAAGCTGGTCCCGTGACACAGGAATTGCCCGACCGCATCGTGCGTGCGGTCACGGTGGTCACCAACCCGCAGTCCGGGCTCGGTAAAGGCCACGATATCGCGGGTGCGGCCGTCGCACGGTTCGCCGAGCGCGGCGTCGAAGTGACCGAGGTGCGTGCGCCCTCGGCCGCCGAATCGGTTCGGCGGGTGCGTGATTCGATCGCGGGTGCCGGTCCGGGCCCCAAACCCGATGCGGTGGTCTGCATCGGCGGGGACGGGCTGATCAACGTGATCCTGGAAGCGCTGGCGCGGACCGGCGTTCCGCTGGGGCTGGTGCCTGCGGGCACCGGCAACGATCTCGCCAGGGAACTCGGCGTTCCCACCGATGATCCGGCGACTGCCGCGGATCTTGTGCTCGACGGCGACACCCGCATGATCGACCTCGGCCGGATCGAGTCGGGCGGTGCGGCGCCGATGTGGTTCGCCACCGTGGTGGGCACCGGATTCGACGCGCGAGTCACCTTGCGCGCCAACGATATGCGCTGGCCGAAGGGCCCGCTGCGGTACACCTTCGCGGCGCTCGCCGAGATCTCGGGCCGCTTCACGGTGCCCTACCGCATCGAGCTCACCGGTCTGGCGCCCGGCGCACTGGACAACCCGGCGGCCGAGACCGTCCTCGAGACCGCGGCGGTCATGGTCGCGGTCGGCAACACCCGCACCTACGGCGGCGGCATGCTGATCTGCCCGGACGCGGTGATGGACGATGGCCTGCTCGACCTGACGGTGGTCGGCGCAGTCTCGCGCCTCGACATGCTGCGCCTGCTGCCCGCCCTGTCGTCGGGCAGGCGGATCGACCACCCCGCCACCAAGCAGTACCGCGCCGCCCGGGTCACCCTTACCGCCCCCGGCGCCCCGGCTACCGCGGATGGCGAACCGGCGGGCACCCTGCCCGTGACCATCAGCGCCGTCCCCGGCGCGCTGACGGTGCTCGTGCCCCGCTAGACCGCGGGCGCACCCCATCCACGCGGCGAAGCTGATTCGGCCCAACCGGCCGACGACGGAGCGGCCGATGACTAGCTCTGTGCGCGACCGCGCGACCGCGCCCGCAGGTGCACGCGCTCGCCCTGGCTGCCGAACAGGCTCAGGATCTCCACCGGTCGGCGTCCGGCGCTGCCGAACCAGTGCGGCCCGTCTGGTATCGAATTCGGCGGCCTCGTCTGCGCCGAGGATGACATCGTGCTCGGCCGGCGCCAACCGCAGTGATCCTGTTCGCGCACACGCTGGCGCTCTCCAAATCCGACCGGGCCCGGCTCGCCAGACGCGGCGTCCGAGTAACGCGTAGACAAGCTGAGAATTACTTATGGATTCCGCGGTCGACCCCGTATCGGCGGTAGGATCTCACTCGTAGGCGGAGTCTTCGGTGTCCCTCATCCACCGAAGACTCCGCCTTATTTTTACGCCAGGTGGCCTGTGCGTGCTCATCAAGCCCGGCCACTAGAATCGTCGGGTGACCAGCGCAGCCTCTGACAACTCGCGTAATCGTGCCGATGCCCTCCCCAAGAGCTGGAACCCCAGCGAGGTGGAGGCCGAGCTGTACGAGCGCTGGGTAGCCGCCGGTTACTTCACCGCCGATGCCTCCAGCGACAAGCCCGGTTACTCGATCGTGCTGCCGCCGCCTAACGTCACCGGCAGCCTGCACATGGGCCACGCGCTCGACCACACCCTGATGGACACCCTGTCGCGCCGCAAGCGCATGCAGGGCTATGAGGTGCTATGGCTGCCCGGCATGGACCATGCGGGCATCGCCACCCAGACCATCGTGGAAAAGCAGCTCGCGGTGGACGGCAAGACCAAGGAAGACTTCGGCCGCGAACTGTTCATCGACAAGGTCTGGGACTGGAAGCGCGAATCCGGCGGCGCCATTCAATGGCAGATGCGCGCGCTCGGCGACGGCGTCGACTGGAGCCGCGACCGCTTCACCATGGACGAGGGCCTGTCCCGCGCAGTGCAGACCATCTTCAAGCGGCTCTACGACGCGGGCCTGATCTACCGGGCCGAGCGGTTGGTCAACTGGTCGCCGGAACTGCGCACCGCGATTTCCGATATCGAGGTCAAGCACGACGACATCGAGGGCGAGCTGATCTCGCTGCGCTACGGCTCGTTGAACGACGATGAGCCGCATCTGATCGTTGCCACCACCCGCGTGGAGACGATGCTCGGTGACACCGCCGTCGCGGTGCACCCGGACGACCCGCGCTACAAGTCGCTGATCGGCACCACGCTGTACCACCCGATCACCGAACGCCAGATTCCGATCATCGCCGACGATTACGTCGACCCCGAGTTCGGTTCCGGCGCGGTGAAGATCACCCCCGCGCACGACCCGAACGACTTCGAGATGGGCCTGCGCCACAACCTGCCGATGCCGACCATCATGGACGAGCGCGGCCGGATCACCGGTACCGGAACCGAATTCGACGGCATGGATCGGTTCGAGGCCAGGGTCAAGGTGCGCGAGCGGCTGTCCGCCGAGGGCCGCGTCGCCGCCGAGAAGCGGCCCTATCTGCACAGCGTCGGGCACTCCGAGCGCAGCGGCGAACCGATCGAGCCGCGGCTTTCGATGCAGTGGTGGGTCAAGGTGGAGTCGCTGGCCAAGGCCGCTGGTGACGCGGTTCGCAACGGCGACACCGTGATTCACCCGCCAAGCCAGGAGCCGCGCTGGTTCGATTGGGTCGACAACATGCACGACTGGACCATTTCGCGGCAGCTGTGGTGGGGCCACCGCATCCCGATCTGGTACGGCCCCGAGGGCGAAGTGGTATGCCTCGGCCCGGACGAGACCGCGCCCGAAGGCTGGGTGCAGGACCCCGACGTGCTCGACACCTGGTTCTCCTCGGGCCTGTGGCCGTTCTCCACCATGGGCTGGCCGGATTCCACCGAGGAACTCCAGAAGTTCTATCCGACAAGCGTGCTCGTCACCGGCTACGACATCCTCTTCTTCTGGGTGGCCCGGATGATGATGTTCGGCACGTTCGTCGCCGACGACCCGGCCCTCACCGCGGGCAAGGACGGCGCCAAGCAGGTTCCGTTCAAGGATGTGTTCCTGCACGGTCTGATTCGCGACCAGTTCGGCAAGAAGATGTCCAAGTCGCGCGGCAACGGCATCGACCCGCTGGACTGGATCAGGTCCTACGGCGCGGACGCACTGCGCTTCACCCTGGCCCGCGGCGCGCAGCCAGGCGGTGACCTGTCGGTCGGCGAACCGCACGCGCTCGCCTCGCGCAGCTTCGTGACAAAGCTGTTCAACGCCACCAAGTTCGCGCTGATGAACGGCGCGCACACCGGTGAGCTGCCGGACCGCGCCGAGCTGACCGACGCCGACCTCTGGATCCTCGACCGGCTCGAAGAGGTGCGCGCCGAAGTCGATTCGGCGTTCGACGCCTACGAGTTCGGCAAGGCGTGCGAGGCGCTCTACCACTTCGCGTGGGACGAATTGTGCGACTGGTACCTGGAATTGGCGAAGGTGCAGTTCGCCGCGGAGGGCGTGCGTTCTGAGTCGACCGCGGTCGTGCTCGGCACTGTCCTGGACGCGGTGCTGCGGCTGCTGCACCCGGTGATCCCGTTCGTCACCGAATCGCTGTGGCAGGCCCTGACCGGCGGCAAGTCGGTTGTCATCGCGGCGTGGCCGCAAGCCACCGGCGTGCCGACGGATAAGGCTGCGGCGCAACGTATTTCGGATACCCAGCGGCTGATCACCGAGATCCGCCGGTTCCGTAGTGACCAGGGCCTGGCCGACAAGCAGAAGGTCTCGGCCACGCTGATCGGCCTCGATGCCGCGGGCCTCGCCGCACAGCAGGCGTCGGTGGCCAACCTGGCCCGGCTCACCGAACCCGGCGACGATTTCGCGGCGACCGTGTCGCTGGAGATCCGGCTCAGCACCGCCACGGTGACCGTTGAACTGGACACCTCCGGCGCGGTCGACCTGGATGCCGAACGTCGCCGCCTGGAAAAGGACCTGGCCGCCGCGGAGAAGGAACTGGCGGCCACCACCGCCAAACTCGGAAATGAGGCATTCCTGGCCAAGGCGCCCGAACCGGTGGTCGACAAGATCAAGGGCCGACGCGATATCGCCGAGGCCGAAGTTTCGCGCATCAGCGCCCGGCTCACGGAATTGAGCGGCAAGTGAACGCCGAACCGGAACCGCAGTACGACGACGACGGGTCGCCGATTCCCGGCACCCGGCTCGGCGCCGGGCCGTCACCGGTCGATCTGGCCGAGATGGCCCTGGTAGAGGCGGAACTCGATCGGCGCTGGCCGGAAACCAAGATCGAGCCGTCGCTCACTCGCATCGCCGCCCTGATGGATCTGCTCGGTTCGCCGCAGCAGCACTATCCGGCGATCCACGTCGCGGGCACCAATGGCAAGACCTCGGTGACCAGGATGATCGATGCGCTGCTCACCGCGCTGCATCGGCGGACCGGCCGGATTACCAGCCCGCACCTGCAGCTGGCCACCGAACGGATCAGCATCGACAACGAGCCGATCACACCCGCGAAGTACGTGGAGACCTACCACGAACTGCTCCCCTATATCGAGATGATCGACAAGCAGTCTGCCGCCGCGGACGGCCCGGCCATGAGCAAGTTCGAGGTGCTCACCGGCATGGCCTTCGCCGCGTTCGCCGAGGCGCCGGTCGATGTCGCGATCGTCGAGACCGGCATGGGCGGTACCTGGGACGCGACCAATGTCATCGACGGGCAGGTCGCGGTGATCACCCCGATCGGCCTGGACCACACCGATTACCTCGGCCCCGATCTCGGCTCCATCGCGGGGGAGAAGGCAGGGATCATCAAACGCGCGCCGGAGACCCTGATTCCGCACGACACCGTCGCGGTCATCGCCGAGCAGGAACCCGAGGCATTGGAGGTGCTGCTGCGCCGCGCGGTGGAGGTCGACGCCGCGGTAGCCCGAGAAGGCTCGGAGTTCCGGGTGCTGGCCCGGCGGATCGCGGTCGGCGGCCAGCAGCTCGAATTGCAGGGCCTGGGCGGGGTTTACGACGAGATCTTCCTGCCGCTGCACGGCGAACATCAGGCGCGCAACGCGGCGCTCGCGCTCGCGGCGGTCGAGGCGTTCTTCGGTGCGGGGGCCCAGCGCCAGCTCGACATCGAGGCGATCCGTGCTGGTTTCGCGAGCGTCACCAGCCCAGGCAGGCTCGAACGCATGCGCAGCGCGCCGACCATCTTCATCGACGCCGCACACAACCCGGCCGGAGCCAAGGCTCTAGCGGCGACGCTCACCGCGGAATTCGATTTCCGCAAGCTGGTCGGTGTGGTCGGGGTCTTCGGCGACAAGGACGCCGCGGGCATTCTCGAGGCGCTGGAACCGGTCTTCGACGAAATCGTCGTCACCAGCAGCGGCTCGCCGCGCGCCCTGGACGTCGAGGCTCTCGGGAACCTGGCGGTGCAGCGCTTCGGCGACGAGCGGGTGGTCACGGCCGAAACCCTGCCCGACGCACTCGAGACCGCCATCGCGCTCGCCGAAGAGGCCGGCGACGCGGGTGAGATGGTGTCCGGGGCCGGTGTCGTGGTAACCGGTTCGGTGGTCACGGCGGGCGCGGCCCGCGCACTGTTCGGAAAGGACCCGGCATGAGTGAGCCGACCGACGGCGATCAGCCCGCCGCGCCGCCTGCCACCGATCCGTGGAAGGGGCTGCGCGGTGTGATGGCGGGCACGCTGATCCTCGAGGGCATCGTGGTGCTGCTCGCGCTGCCGGTTGTCGCCACCGTCGGCGGCGGGGTCGGCTGGTTCTCCGGCAGCTACCTCGTGATCCTCGCGCTGGTGATGTTTCTCGGCGCGGGCGTCCAGCGGCGGTCGTGGGCGGTGCCGTTCAACCTCGGGTTACAGGTGCTGGTGATCGCCGGGGTGTTCATCCACCTCTCCATCGGCATCATCGGCCTGCTGTTCGCACTGGTGTGGGCGTTCATCCTGATCCTGCGCTCGGACGTCAAGCGCCGGATGGACCAGGGACTGCTACCGAGTCAGCGCGCTCAGCGTTCCACCTGACCGACCGCCCAGAGCGCCGATTTCGTGCTGCTCGGTCGCCGATTTCGCCCGGCGCTACGGCTCCGTGCACTCGCCCGTTGAATACTTCGCCGGTATGCCCATTAGGCTGTGCGCCGTGACTGAGCAGACGTTGGTACTCATCAAGCCGGACGGCGTGGCCCGTGGCCTGGTCGGCGAGGTGCTGGCCCGGATCGAGCGCAAGGGGCTGAAGATCGTCGCCCTGGAGCTGAAGCAGGTATCCGAGGAGGTAGCCCGCGGCCACTATGCCGAGCACGCCGAGAAGCCGTTCTTCGGTTCCTTGATCGAGTTCATCACCTCCGGCCCGGTCGTCGCGGCCATCCTGGAGGGCCCGCGCGCCATTGCGGCATTTCGGCAGATCGCCGGCGGCACCGATCCGGTCGAGAAGGCCGTGCCCGGCAGCATTCGCGGTGATTTCGCGCTGGAGACCCAGGAGAACCTGGTGCACGGCTCCGATTCGCCGGAATCCGCCAAGCGGGAGATTGCCCTCTGGTTCCCCGAGTTCCCGGCCTGATCGACGACCCCGACAGCGTCGCGTCCATGAGCGAGTGAACCATGGGGCGCAGCGCCTGCGGCGTGCGGCGGAACCGAGCGTCAGCGAGGTGAAGTTGTGAGTGAGTGCAGCGAGTGAACCGTGGGGCGCAGCGCCTGCGGCGTACGGCGGAACCGAGCGTCAGCGAGGTGAAGTCGTGCGCCGATGGCGAACCGTTAGCGCGCGGTGTGGGATACTGGCACTGGTTGCAACTGATATCGACTGTTCGCGCTGGTACGCGAACGATTGGTGACGGAAGCAGCCGGATGACACCGCGGTTCGATGCCGATCATCGCTGCCACGGACAAACAGCCCGGTTGTTGGGGGTGATTGTTCGCGTCGGCACGCTGGATGAGCGCTCGTTCCGTGGAGTTCAGCCAACAGCCAGGCGCCGCGTGACCAGTTAGCCCGACGAACACCCATGGTGATAACCGGACATGCGGGGCAAGACCACTTGACCTTGCGTCAACCGCGTGAGGCGAATGATTAGTGCCCCCGCGTCGGCCGCGTCACTTCTGCCAGGAGGGACGCGCCCGGGGGTCCCGAGGAGACTTCGTGGCCGAACAAGAGCCGCTGGAAACAACATCACAGGATGCCGAACAATTGCCGGAGAGAATCCGAGTTCACGCACTTGCCAAGCTGCTGGGAGTGACGAGTAAGCGCATCCTGGCCAAGCTCACCGAGTTGGGTGCCGAGGCGCGCAGTGCGCAGTCGAACGTCGATAGGGCGGTGGCGGAGTCTGTCCGCGAGGCGCTGGTCGAGCCCGACACTCCCGTCGGGGCGTCCGAGGCGCCTGCCACGGCGTCCGAGCCTGCTGTCGCGGTGCCCGAGCCCGCCCCGGCCAGGGAGCCCGGCCTGCTCTTCTCCGCACCGGACCCGGTGATCGACCAGGGCAGGTCGGAGACCTCGAATAGCCCGGTCGAGGCGGCCCACCAGCCGTCGGTGCAGCTGTTCACGCATCTGGACCGGGAGGAACCGCAGGTCGCGGCGCCTGCCGTGTTCGAGGCCGCCGCGACGGTGCAGGCGCCGCTGTTCCTGCCGCCGGACGCGGCCGCCGCAGAGCAGGCGCGGCGCAAGCGTCGCGTCGAGCGGGATGCCCGTCGCACCGAGGAACCTCAGCCGCCGGTCGAAGTGACCGAGGACGAGGTCGATACCTCCGAAGACGATCAGGAGTCGCCCGACCAGCAGGGTGACGCCGACGGCCAGCCGCGTCGCAGGCGCCGTGGTCGCCGTGGTCGTGGTCGCGGCCGTGGTGAACAGCACGCCGACTCGGAATCCGACGACGACAACGAGACCACGGACTCCGAGGGTGACACCGAGGACGAGCGGCCCACCGAGTCGCGCGCCGCCGAGCCCACCGATGCCACCGACGACAACTCCGATTCCGATGACGACGAATCCGACGAACCGGAGGGCTCGACCCGCCGCCGCCGTCGCCGCCGTCGCCGCAAGGTGGCGGGCGATGGCGCCGAAAACGAAGCCGTCGCCGAGGACGACCCGCCGAACACCGTCGTGCACGAGCGCGAACCGAGGAACAAGAGCCGCAACCGGGCCGCCGCCCCGGACGAGGTGCAGGGCATCAGCGGTTCCACCCGGCTGGAGGCCAAGCGTCAGCGCAGGCGTGATGGCCGTGAGGCCGGTCGCCGCCGCCCGCCGATCCTGACCGAGTCGGAGTTCCTGGCCCGCCGCGAAGCGGTGGACCGGGTGATGGTGGTGCGCGAGAAGGCGTTCCCTGGGTTGAGCGGAGCGAAGGGGGATCCCACACAGCATCCGACCGCAACACAGGTCGCCGTGCTCGAGGACAGCATCCTCGTCGAGCACTTCGTCACCAGCACCGGTTCCGCGTCGATGGTCGGCAATGTCTACCTCGGCAGGGTGCAGAACGTGCTGCCGAGCATGGAGGCGGCGTTCGTCGATATCGGCCGCGGCCGCAACGGTGTGCTCTACGCCGGTGAAGTGAACTGGGAGGCCGCCGGGCTCGGCGGCAAGGAGCGCAAGATCGAGCAGGCGCTCAAGCCGGGCGATCAGGTGCTGGTGCAGGTGAGCAAGGATCCGGTCGGGCACAAGGGCGCACGACTGACCACGCAGATCAGCCTGGCGGGACGCTTCCTGGTGTACGTGCCGGATGGTTCGTCCACCGGCATCAGCCGCAAGCTGCCCGACACCGAGCGCAAGCGGCTCAAGGAGATCCTGCGAGACATCGTCCCCAACGACGCCGGAGTGATCATCCGAACCGCGTCGGAGGGTGTCGCCGAGGACGAGCTGGCTCGCGACGTCGAGCGGCTGCAGGCGACTTGGCGCACGATCGAGAAGGCCGCCGAGGGCAAGGACTCCGGCGCGCCGAAGACCCTGTACGAAGAGCCCGACCTGCTGGTGAAGGTCATCCGTGACCTGTTCAACGAGGACTTCTCCAAGTTGGTCATCGAGGGCGAACGGTCCTGGAGCACTGTCGAGAAGTACATCGGCACCGTTGCGCCGGACCTGCTCGCGCGGGTCTCCCGGCACGAGAGCAACGGTGTCGACGTGTTCGAGACCTACCGGATCGACGAGCAGCTCGCGAAGGCGCTCGATCGCAAGGTGTGGCTGCCCTCGGGCGGCACCCTGGTGATCGACCGCACCGAGGCCATGACGGTCGTCGACGTCAACACCGGCAAGTTCACCGGTGCGGGCGGCAGCAACCTGGAAGAGACGGTCACCCGCAACAACCTGGAGGCGGCCGAGGAGATCGTGCGCCAGATGCGGTTGCGCGATATCGGCGGCATGATCGTCGTCGACTTCATCGACATGGTGCTCGAGTCCAACCGGGATCTGGTGCTGCGTCGACTGACCGAGGCGCTGGGCCGCGACCGCACCCGCCATCAGGTCTCCGAGGTGACCTCGCTGGGTCTGGTGCAGATGACCCGCAAGAAGCTGGGTACCGGTCTGGTCGAGGCATTCTCGACGACCTGTGAGCATTGCTACGGCCGCGGCATTCTGGTGCACACCTACCCGGTGGAGGCCTCCTCCGGCACCGATGACAGCGCCGCCAGGAACCGGGGCGAGACCGGTTCGCGTCGCCGTCGCGGCCGGGACAAGGGCGCCGCTCCCGCGCCCGCGTCGGCCAACGGCACCGCACCGGTGACCGAGGCTGTCGAGGAGGACGCCGCCGTCAAGCGGGCGCATCCGGTGGCATTGGCGATGGCAGCGCACCACGGTGACACCGAGACCGATTCCGAATCGGTCGAGGTGGACGATGCGGTCGAGGCCGCCACTGTGATCAGCCAGCCCGAGGTCGGCGAGCCCGAGGCGATGGAAGCCCTGGCCGAATCCGTGGCAGCAGAGCCGACCGAAATCGCCGTTGCCGTGACGGAGCAGGCCGAGCCGGTCGAAGCACCGGCCGAGCCGGTCACAGCGGCCGAACCCGAGACCCCGGCAGCGGTGGTCGACGACACGCCCCCCGCTACCGCACCGGAGGCCGCCGCCGGAGCGGCAAGCAACGGGGTTTCCCAGCCTGCCGCGCCGCGTACGACCGGACGTAGGCGTCGGGTGGCCCGTTCGGTCGCCGCGCCCACCGCCGACAGCACCGGGGCAGTGTTCGTGCTGCCCACCACGGAGCAGGCAGCTGCGGCGCCGGTTGTGGACTACACCGCCGAGGTTCCGGCCGAGGTGCTGGTGCGCAAGCCGCGCCGCCGGGCCGCCGGACGGCCAGCGGGCCCGCCGGTGGACGAGGCGAACTGATCGGTTCGAGCTGATCGGACCGACCCGACAATGCGAGACCCCCGTCATCATCATGGTGACGGGGGTCTCGCATTTCGCGCTTGCCGGAACCGTTCGGGGGACACCGGTTTGGACCGGGTGGTAGGCGTCCTGTAATCTCGAACAGTCGCTGCCCGGCGACAGCGCTCTAGTGCGCTGTGTTTGCGACTCGGCCCCGAAGCCGAGGGCCATCAGGTTTTGCTGAGGCGGCGGTGACTACCAGAACAGACGTGCTGTGGTTTCCACGGAGTTATCCGGGTGGGAGCACGCAGCCGCGTGAGCAAGTAGCCGCGCGCATTACAGGAAGAAGGGCAGCCGACCGATGGCAACGTACGCGATCGTCAAGACCGGCGGAAAGCAGTACAAGGTCGCGGTCGGTGACCTGGTGAAGGTCGAGAAGATCGAGGGTGCGCCGGGTACTTCCGTCGCGCTGGCCCCGGTTCTCGTCGTCGACGGGGCCGAGCTGACCACCGATGCGGCCGAGCTGGCCAAGGTTTCCGTGGCTGCCGAGGTCGTCGAGCAGACCAAGGGCCCGAAGATCCGCATCCACAAGTTCAAGAACAAGACCGGCTACCACAAGCGGCAGGGCCACCGTCAGCCGCTGACGGTCATCAAGGTCACCGGCATCAAGTAAGCCTCCTCGATTTCGAGTTACTTCACAGGAGTTCAGAAATGGCACATAAGAAGGGTGCGTCCAGCTCCCGCAACGGTCGCGATTCGAACGCCCAGCGACTCGGCGTCAAGCGCTTCGGCGGCCAGGCCGTCAAGGCCGGCGAGATCCTGGTGCGCCAGCGTGGCACTCACTTCCACCCCGGCGTGAACGTCGGTCGTGGCGGTGACGACACCCTGTTCGCCCTCGCGGCGGGCGCGGTCGAGTTCGGCAACAAGCGTGGCCGCAAGACCATCAACATCGTCGTTCCGGAGCCGGTTCAGGCCTGACCGCCTAGCCAATCCAGCAACAGCCGAGCGGGTCAGGGTGACACACCCTGGCCCGTTTTCGCGTTTTCGAACGATCGCGTCGGCACCGACAACCAACCACCGAGGAGGATGATTCGGCGTATGTCCAAATTCATCGACCGTGTCGTATTGCACGTGCATGCGGGCAAGGGTGGTCACGGTTGTGCCTCCGTGCGCCGCGAGAAGTTCATGCCGCTCGGTGGACCCGACGGCGGCAATGGCGGCCGTGGCGGGGACGTGGTCCTCGAGGTCGACCCGAACGTGCACACGCTGCTGGACTTCCACTTCCACCCGCACGCCAAGGCAGGCAACGGCAAGCCGGGCGAGGGCAGCAACCGCGACGGTAAGCAGGGCGAGGACCTGCTGTTGAAGGTGCCCGACGGCACCGTGGTGCTCGACGGTGACGGCAAGGTGCTCATCGACCTGGTCGGTGCGGGCAACCGCTTCATCGTGGCCCGAGGCGGCCGTGGTGGCCTCGGCAATGCTCAACTCGCGTCCAAGGCGCGCAAGGCTCCCGGTTTCGCGCTGCTCGGCGAGGAGGGTGACGAAGGCGACCTGGTGCTGGAGCTCAAGTCGCTCGCCGATGTCGGGCTCGTCGGGTTCCCGTCGGCGGGCAAGTCCTCGCTGGTGTCGGTGCTGTCGGCGGCCAAGCCGAAGATCGCGGACTACCCGTTCACCACGCTGGTACCGAACCTCGGCGTGGTCGCCAGTGGCGACACCACGTTCGTGATCGCCGATGTGCCCGGGCTGATCCCAGGCGCCAGCGAGGGGCGGGGGCTCGGGCTGGAATTCTTGCGCCATCTGGAACGGTGCGCGGTGCTCGCGCATGTCGTCGACTGCGCCACGCTGGAGCCGGGTCGTGATCCGGTATCCGATGTCGATGCGCTGGAGGCGGAACTGGCGGCGTACAAGTCCATGCTCAACGCCGACACGGGGCTCGGCGACCTGGCCGACCGGCCGCGTGTGGTGATCCTGAACAAGACCGACGTGGCCGAGGCCGCCGAACTGGCGGAGATGGTGACCCCCGAGTTCACCGCGCGCGGCTGGCCGGTGTTCGAGATCTCGGCGGTGAGTCGAGCGGGCTTGCGGCCCTTAACTTTCGCGCTGGCAGATATGGTGTTGCAGTACCGTGAGGCGCATCCGAAGGCCGCGCCGGCGCGGCCGGTGATCCGGCCGATCGCGGTGGATCAGGCTGGTTTCACCGTGATCGCGGATTCCGAAGAGCCGGGTGGCTTCATCGTGCGCGGCACCCAGCCCGAGCGGTGGGTGCGCCAGACCCAGTTCGACAACGACGAAGCCGTGGGCTACCTGGCCGACCGGCTTGCTCGCCTCGGCGTCGAGGAGGAACTGGTGAAGCAGGGCGCCCAGCCGGGAGCTCCGGTGACCATCGGCGATGTGACCTTCGAGTGGGAGCCGCAGATCTCGGCGGGCGTCGACATGGTGCCCACCGGTCGTGGCACCGACATCCGGTTGGAGCAGTCCGACCGGATCAGCGCGGCCGAACGTAAGCATGCGTCGCGGGTGCGCCGTGGTCTGTTGAAAGAGGACGAGGACGAGGAATGACCGCGGCCGCGGTGCCGGTGGGTTCTGTTGCGGTACAGGGAGTTCGGTTGCGATGCAGGTGAGTTCTGGGATGGCCGAGGCGATGTCGGAGTCCGGTCTCAGTGACGCCAGGCAGGCCATTGCCGGGGCGCGCAGTGTGGTGGTGAAGATCGGTTCGTCCGCGTTGACGAGCCTGAGGGGCGGGCTGGATACCGCGCGCCTCGATCGGCTCGCCGACGCCGTTGAGGCGCGGATGCGCGCCGGATCCGACGTGGTGGTGGTGTCGTCCGGTGCGATCGGCGCGGGTATCGCGCCGCTCGGATTGACCACTCGCCCACGGGATCTGGCCACCAAGCAGGCTGCGGCGAGCGTCGGCCAGTTGGCACTGGCGCATGCCTGGGGTACGTCGTTCGCGCGATACAGGCGCACCGTTGGGCAGGTGCTGTTGAGCGCCGACGACTTCTCCCGCCGCGAGCATCACCGCAACGCGCAGCGCACCCTGGACCGGTTGCGTTCGCTGGGCGCGGTGGCGGTGGTGAATGAAAACGATACCGTCGCAACGGAGGAGATCCGTTTCGGCGACAACGATCGGCTCGCCGCGCTGGTCGCGCACCTGGTCGGCGCGGACGCGCTGATCCTGCTCTCCGATGTCGAGGGCCTCTACGACGGCGACCCGCGCAAGGGCGCCGCCACTTTCATCCCCGAGGTCGCCAGCAGCGCCGACCTCGATGGGGTCATCGCGGGCAGCGGTGGCGCACTCGGCACCGGCGGCATGGCCTCGAAGCTGTCCGCCGCCCGCCTTGCCGCAGACGCGGGCGTCCCCGTCCTGCTCGCCGCCGCCACCGAGGCCGCCAACGCATTGACCACCAGCACAGTAGGCACCGCCTTCGCCGCACGGCCGGTTCGCCTGTCGGCCCGCAAGTTCTGGGTCCGCCACGCCGCCGACAGCCGCGGCGCCCTCCTCATCGACGAAGGCGCCGCCCATGCCGTAGCCCACCGCCGCCGCTCCCTGCTCGCCGCAGGCATCACCGGCCTGCGCGGTACCTTCCACGGCGGCGACGTAGTCGACCTCGTAGCCCCGGACAACCACATCGTGGCCCGCGGTGTAGTCGAATACGACAGCACCGAACTCACCGGCATGCTCGGCTGCTCCACCGCCGAACTCCCTGACACCATGCAGCGCCCGGTGATTCACGCCGATGACCTCGTGAAGGTCTGACGCACACGCTCAACCGGGTCGACCACACCGCCGTCGAGGCTCTCGTAGGCAAGGGTCACTCGCCATGGCCGCCCACGTCTCGGCCGCGTGTCGCGACGCTATCTGGTCTGCGCTCACCGACCGTGGGACGCGCGGGCGGCGCGCAACTCATCAGGTACGTCCGGTGTCTCGGCCGAGTTTTCGGTCGTGGGCCGTGGCGCAACTGTCTCGGCACTCACCGATCGCGAGACCTCCAGGAGTGAGGCGGTCGCGCAACCTATCGCGTACGGTCGGACTCGTAGTCCGTCGCCAGTGCGTGACATAGGCGTCGTGGGTACGCAACTGTCGGGACGGTGAGCGTCGGGCGCGCTCATTGGTGGGGTGTGGGGATGACTCCCGGCTGGTTGGTGGTCGAAGGGGGTTGCTGGTTTTGGTCTTCCGGGATCGGGCCGGTGATGCCGGGCTGGCCGCCGGGGTCGGTGAGGGGCGGTGTGGGCTCGTTCGGTGCCGGTGCCGGTGCCGGTGCCGGTGCCGGGGGAGGTGGTGCAGGCTGTGGGGTTGGGGCGGGTGGTGGTTCGGGGATCGGGGGTGGGGCCTGCTGGGGTGCCGGTGTTGGGGTCGGTTGTGGTGTGGGGGTGGGTTGGGGGTCGGGGGTGGGCTGTGGCGTGGCTGGTGCTGGTGCGGATGGCGTCGGAACAGGTTGGGGGACTTGCGATTCCGGTGTGGAGGGGGCAGACGGTGTGGGGGTGGTCGGAGCCGGCGACGGGATGTCGGGCGTGGACGGGACCGGCGGTGGCGTGGGGATGCCGGGTGCGGTCGGCTGCTGATCCGGTTGCGGCTGTGGGGGATTGGTGTATTCCGGCTGTGACTGCTGGTCGGGGCGGGTGGGTGGCGCTGCCGGTTCGCCGGGGAGGGGTAGGGGTTCGGGCAAGGCGGGGACGCCGGTGCCTGCCATGCTGTAGGCCGGTTTGTACACCATGTTCATCGCGAGGACGGCTTCCTGGCGCAGTGCTTCCTCCGCCATCTGCGCGTCGATGACATTGGCCGCCTCCAGCAGTTTCGCGACAGCGCCGATCGGGCCGGAGCTGCCGGGCGGGACCACCGCGATCTTGACCACCTCGGCGGCCGCGGCGACTCCACCGAGCCGTGCGCCGACCTGGCCCATGATCGCGGCGAGCTCGTCGACGGACTCGGCATAGCTGCGGGCGCTGGCGTATGCCGCGTCGGCCGTGGCGCCCTCCCATTCCATGGAGTTCATCACCCGGTCCGAGCTCGCGCGGGTGAGCGGGAACGAAGTGGCAAGTGTCCCTGCCACTTCCAGCCAGGTGACCGAGGCACTGAGGACCTGCGCGGCGTCGATCTGCTGGGTCTTGACGTAGATCTCCTCGTGCCGCATCGACTCGAAGTGCTCCATCGAGCTGATGTAGTCCGGGTCGGCACCACTCATGGCTGCACCTTGCTGGCGCTCGGCTCCGCCATTCCTGAGGGACGCTGCGTCATGGTTCGTTCGCTGCGCTCGCTCACTGCTGCACCTCGCTGGCGCTCGGCTCCGCCATTCCTGAGGGACGCTGCGTCATGGTTCGTTCGCTGCGCTCGCTCACTGCTGCACCCTCGTTTCGATGGCGCGCAACGCCGCGGCGTTCGCGGCATCCGCCTCTTCGAGTAGCCCGCCGCTGATCAGGAATGCCTCCTTCATCCGGTACGCGGCCTCGATGTAGTGGTTGAGCAGCGCGGCGGCGTCGCGGGCTTTGTGGCCGAACCCGACCTGGAGCTGCTGGGCCGAGATGAACCCGCCGAAGCCGTCCGTTTCGGCGGCGGCTTCAAGGCGTTGCTGCAGGTAGATGAGTTGATCGGCCTGATGGTCGTACATCTCGGCGCAGCGCCGCGCCGCTGCCGGATCGAACTTGACGATGCCGGTCTGCGCCTGTTGTTTGAACCGGGCGATATCGGCTCGGCTGGTCTCGATCGTCATGAGCACCCCCTGAGATCGGTCGGTCCGCCCCAGACTAACCGGAACCCAAGCGTCCGGTCAGTAATAGTTACCGGTCGGCGAGAGTCATCGGCCCTGTGCCGGAATGCGTTTCTGCAACTGCGCGGCGAGCTGTTCGGCGGAGGCGGGCACGATGTGCACGGTGGTGCCCGCCTTGATCAGGTAGCGCCCGTCGCCCTTGACGTCGATCCAGGTGTAATGGATCGGCGGCGATGGCTCAGGCCGATCCAGCCGCGGCTCGATCCGGATGTGCCCCTCGGCGGTATGTGGCTTCAGCAGCAGCCTGCGGATCGGCGGCGCGGCGGGCTGGGGCGCGACCACCACCTCCTGGTCCTGGATCGCTTCCACCGGCGCGGAGCGGGCCGGTTCGCGCCCCGCAGGCGCCCTGGGCAGCAGCGCCGCGATGCGGCTGCCCAGCTTGCTGCTGTGCCCGATCGAAAGGCGCACATGGCCGCCGATGTCCGGGCTGGCGCCCGGCTCCTGCAGAGCCAGCACCGCATGGTCGAAGATCGCGCCCGCCAGCATACGGATCTCGGTGCCGGGCGCGTGCGCCCCGCCGATCGCGACGATCCGGGTCTGTGGTTTCGCGAGAATCCGCAGGCACGCCGACAGGTCCGGGTCGCGCCCAGGCGGCAGCCGCTCGTTCAGCGTGGCGCGCAGCGCATCGGCCTCGTCCTCGGTGCGTGGTGTCTCCAGGATCCGGAGGGGATACGGGTGCCGATCGACCTCGGTTTCCCGCCACACGTGCGCGAACTCGTCCGGGGTGAAGGTCCAACCCACGCCGAATCACATCCTCACCGAACCCACCGAGACTGCTCGAAGCTTAGCGGCGCGTTGTGGGCTTGGACCAATGCAAGCGGTACCGCAGTATTGCGGGCTAACGTCGAAGTGGAATCTCGGATATATCCAAACAGTCCCTTGGTTTTTCGGCATGCCCTACGCCTGAGTGCACTGCGCCGGCCCGGTGATCAAGGGGGCGATGGGAGAGATGCCTTGCAGGTACTTGGACCGTGGACCGATACAGCGACGATCGCCGCGTTGGCGGGCGGTAAGGCGCGTGGCTTGCACAGTTTGCAGACCGGTGGCTTCCGCGTCCCTGACTGGGCCGTACTCGGCACCGACGCCTTCGAGCAGGTGCTGTACGCGAGTGATCTCACCAGGGAGGTGACAGATTTCCTCGCGATCGACGATCTGGACCTGGCACTGGCGGCGGGTGCGGCGTTGCGAGCCGAGATCGGCGCCGCGGAGATGCCGCCGACGGTCGCGGCGCTGATCGCCGACGCCTACGACCGGCTCGGCGGCGGTTCGATCGCGGTCCGATCGTCGATGGTCGCCGAGGACGGTGCCGGCCACTCCTACGCGGGCCAGTTCGACTCGTATCTGAACGTCAACGGCATCGACGCGGTGGCGGTGCGGGTGCGCGAATGCTGGGCTTCGGCATTCTCGGAGCGCTCCATCCGTTACGCGTTCGCCCACGGCCTGGCCAGGGCCGGCGCCCCGGCCGTCGTCCTGCAGCGGTTGGTGGCGGCGCGGGCGAGCGGAGTGATGTTCACGGCGAACCCGATTACCGGCGCATTCGACGAGTTGGTGATCAGCGCGGTGTACGGGCTCGGTGAGGGACTGGTGTCGGGCGCGGTGGACGCCGACTCGGTGACCGTCGACAAATCCTCCGGTGCGGTACTGGAAATGGTTCTGGGAGACAAGGATCGGTCTTTTACGCCCGGCGGCGACCAGGGTTGTGTGGTCGCCGAGGTCGATCCGTCGCGCCGGGAACGCGCCGCGCTGTCGGACGCCGAATTGCTCGAGGCCGCCGAACTGGGTCGCAAGCTGGAGGCCAGTTTCGGTGCGCCGCAAGACATCGAGTGGGCGATCGATGACGACGGGATCTGGTTGCTGCAATCGCGACCGATCACCACCACGTTGCGGGACGGCTCCTCTGGTTCGGGCAGCGCGGTCGTTCGCGGCGCGGGCGAGGTGCTCGCCGACGACGAGACGCGAATCTGGGACAACTCCAACATCATCGAGAGCTTCAGCGGCGTCACCTCACCTCTGACCTTCACCACGGCGGCCGACATCTACGGCCGGGTCTACCACGGCTACGCGAAGTCGCTGCGGGTGCCCGCCGAGCAACTGCGGCAGGTGGATCGGTGGACTCCGGTGCTGCTCGGCTACTTTCACGGCCGGGTCTACTACAACCTGCTGCACTGGTATCGGATGGTAGGCGTCGCACCGGGCTACCCGTTGAACAGGAAGGTGCTGGAGGCCGCGCTCGGCGTCGATGAACCGCTGCCCGATGAGGTCGCGAAGACCCTGCGCCCGTATGTGTTCCGCACCCGGTTCGCCAGGCTGCGTTCACGCGCGGTGACGACGATGACCTATCTGCGGCGATTGTTCGGCATCGACCACATGGTCGAGGGGTTCATCACCGACTTCTACCGCGTCTACGACGAATACGACGCCATCGACTACACCACGCTGTCCGGCGAGCAGGCCTACGCGTCCTACCGCACGGTGGACCGGGATCTGGTCGAGCGCTGGGGACCGCTGATGGTGCTCGACGCGATCCTGCTGACCTGCACCGGCTTGATGTACGTGCTGACGAAGCTGTTGCTGCCGAAGGCGCCGGAATGGTTCCTGTACGCCGTCGTCGGCCCTGGCGCGGATGTCGAATCGGCCGAGCCCGCGCGCGCGATGACCGAGCTCGCCGAGTTAGTGCGCGCCGATCCGGAACTGGCATCGCTCATCAATTCGACTGCGCCGGAACAGATCTATCCAGAATTGCAGTCCTCCGGCAGGCGTGAATTCCTGGTCCACGTCGACTCCTACATCGATCGCTACGGCTACCGCAGCCTGGACGAGTTGAAACTGGAGACGCCGGATCTGCGCGAGGATCCGGCGAGCCTGTTCGTCATGCTGCGCAGCGCGATCGGACGGGTGGGGGATGCGACGCAACACAGTCGCAGCGCCGAGGCCGACGAATACCTCGACGCCCACCTGCACGGTTTCCGGCGGCGGATCTATGAACGGTTGCGCGGCAAGGTATCTCGGTGCGCCGCGCACCGGGAGCGGCTGCGCTTCTGCCGCACCCGCGCCTTCGGTATGGTCAAGCGGATGATCAGGGTGATGGGCCGTGACCTGGTCGCGCGCGGCGTCATCGACGAGTTCGGCGACGTGTTCTTCCTGACCGTGCAGGAACTGCGCGGCTGCTACGAGGGTGCCGAGACCGATGCGCTGCGCGATCTGGTTGCCGCGCGAAAAGCCCAGCGCGCCAGGGATAGCGAGCTCGTCGCGCCGACCCGCTTCGTCACGATGGGTTCGACCTTCGGGCGCGCCGAACAGGCGAATCAGGGGTGGGTACCGGTCACCGACACCCCGGCCGCGATCGTGGGCACGGTGCTCGCGGGGACACCGTCGGCGTCCGGCGTGGTCGAGGGCACGGCCGTCGTGGTGGACGAGCCACGCGACGTCGCAGGCGGCATCCTGGTGGCATATCGCACCGATCCCGGCTGGGTGGCCGCGCTACCCTCGGCGTCGGCGCTGGTGATCGAACGCGGCAGCCCGCTCACCCATGTCGCGATCGTGGCGCGGGAATTGGGTGTGCCGACAGTGGTCCAGGTCAAGGACCTCACGAAGAAGATACGGTCCGGTATGCGAATCCTGGTTGATGGAACCAATGGAACGGTTACTGTGCTGTCCGAAGGAGAACCCCGCAATGAAGCCTGACAAATACGTTGCGGCAGTTCGTAATTGGCTTTCCAGTCCTGCGGAGGATGCGGGTGTCCACCTTGCCGACGAGGCTGATGGCTGGGACTATCGCAGCTATCGTGAGCTCGCCGATACCACCTGGTCGATCGCCGCGTTGATGCGTGCCCACGGCATGGACAGTGGCGACGGCGCCTGCGTCATCATGCCGACCGGATTCCCGTGTGCCGCAGCGTTCTACGCCGTGTGGGCCTGCGGCGGGGTGTTCACACCGGTCGCGCCACCGATGTTCGGTGACCTCGATCAGATCGTCGCGCATATCGCGGCGATCCTGGCGCAGGCCCGGCCGCGGCTGGTGGTGACCTCGACGGAGTTCGAAGAGCTGGTTCGCCGGGCCGCGATCGAGGCGGGCCGCGCCGACGAGCCGCTGGTGATCGATGCGACGACGCTGGGTCCGGCGCCCGCGCCCCGCGAGTTCGGCGAGCCCGAAGACTGTGCGCTGCTGCAATTCACCTCCGGTTCCACCGGCACGCCGCGCGGAGTGCGCGTCAGCTGGCGCAATCTGGCCAACAACATCGCGATGATCTCCAACCTGGTCGACTGGCGACCCGGCGAGGCGATGGTCTCGTGGCTGCCGCTCTATCACGACATGGGCCTGGTCGGCGCATTCCTCACCACCGTGACCAACCAGGGCGACCTGTACCTGATGCGCCCGGACCAGTTCGTCCGCGACCCCGTGCGCTGGCTGCGCGCGATGACGCATGCGCAGCACTCGCCGTCGCCGTCGTTCGCGCTCGGCTATGTGGCGCACCGGGTGTCGCCGGAGGAGATCGCCGAACTCGACCTGTCCGGATGGCGCACGCTCGCCGTGGGTTCCGAGCCCGTCGAGGTGGCCGACCTGCAGTCGTTCGCGAGTCTGACCGGTGCGCGCGGATTCTCGACGAATGCGTACACGCTGGCCTACGGGCTGGCGGAGGCGACGCTGATGGTCACCTCGTCCGCGCGCAACCGCCCGATCACCGCCCTGCGCATCGACAATCCGAATCTGCGCTACGGCGAACGCATCACGATCCTGGACGAGCAATTGCTCGACGATACAAATCGGGTGGAGGGCGCGGGTTGGATTACCGGACTGGGATATTCGACGCCGGAGTCGACGGTCACGGTGGTCGACGAGGACGGCCGCGAACTGCCCGACGGCACACTCGGCGAGATGGTGGTGGTCGGTGATTCCGTGGCGCTGGGATATTCGGCGGCGTCGGAGGATCTCGCGGCGGCCCCGTCCACCCGGATCGCCGATGGCAGGCTGTACTCCGGTGATGCGGGGTTCCTGTACCGCGGTGAGGTTTTCGTGCTCGGCCGGATGGGTTCGAGCCTGAAGGTGCGCGGCCGCTCGGTATTCATGGAGGACATCGAATCCCGCGTCGCCCAGGAAACCGGCATTACCAAGGGCAAGCTCGCCGCCGTCGCGGTCACCGAGGCAGGTTCCCAGGGCGTCGCGCTGTTCGCCGAATCCGCGCCGGGCGATTGGATCCCGGAGGCCCGCAGCATCATTCGCGGCGAACTCGGCCCCGCACAGACCGTCGCCATCGTCACCGGACCACGCGGAACCATCCGGCGCACCTCCAGTGGCAAACCCCGTCGGCGGCACATGTGGCAGCTGTTTCGCGATGGCGTCCTCGATGGCGCCGTCGCCCACGAAGCCGACGATGTCGGCGGGGTGATCGCCGGTGCCGCAACCGAATCCGTCGCGCTCGAGGCCGCGGTGCCCGCCGACCGGGTGCGCCAGTTGCTTGAGCGTGCGCTGGAAATCGTTGCCGTGCCTACTGATTCGACAGTGCTGTTCGAAGGTTCGTTGGCGGAGGGCTTCGGCAACGAAGGGTCGGATGTGGACTTTCTCGTGCTTGCGGTCGGCGACGAGGAGATGCCGACGCTGCCGACGGTCTTGTTCATCGATGGTCGTCGGGTGGAGGTGCGCACCCGGTCGCAGGCGCAGCTGCGCCGACAGCTGGAACAGGTTGCGGGGGCAGCGAAACCGGCCGAACTCGAAGAAGACCTGCTCAACAGGTGTCAGCGATTCCTGCGGGCGACGGTGGTCCGGGCCGGTGCTGCCGATGTCGCCGAATTGCGCTCGCTGTTGCCGTATTCCGGCTTCACCACCACGCTGATGGCAGACTGGTGGGCCGGCCGTGCCACCCAGGCCCTGCGCTTCGCCGTCGCGCTGCGCGCACTCGGCGCGCGGGCCGAAGCGGGCGGTTGGGCGCGCGATGGTCTGCTGCAGGCGGTGAAGGCATGGGCGGCCCGCCGCGGCGAGAGCTACCTGGAGACCAAATGGCTGCCGCAGCAGCTGGACCGGATCGGTCCCGACGAACTCACCGATCGCTATCGCGATCTGAGCGATCCCGCGGCGTGGGACGAGGTGCCACAGAACGCGCAACCGCTCGCCGAACAGACGAGCTGGGAACAGGTGTGGGAGCTGGCGGCCGCGCTCGGCGTGCACGAGGTGGTCGATGACCCGCACCAGGTGCTGTTCGCCCGCCGTCCCGGCGTCACCACCTGGACGATAGGCGGGCGGGTGCACGTCATCCGTGACGATCGTGATGTCTTCGCGCTGTCGGATTCGGCCGCGCGTGCCTGGAAGTCGGTGGTATTCCGGCATTCGGTGCGCGATGTGCTCGCCCGCGCCGAGCACGATATCGCTACCGAGCTGGCCGAGTTCATTCGGCTCGGTTTCGTCGGATTGCAGTGGCGCGGAGGCGCACCCATTGTGCCCGCATTGGCGATGTGTAAGCCGGTCGAGCCGTTCACGCCGGTGCCGAGCGCCCAAGCGCCCGCGCTCGGCGTGCACGGTGCGGCCCGCGATGATCTGATTGCCACCTTCTCGCCGCTGCCCGCAGTCAGATTCACCGAGTGCGCGCTGAATGTGGTGTGGTCCAACATTGTTCTGGAGAACGCCAGGGAGGATCTGACGGGCGCCGTCAAGAACTCACAGGGCGCGGTGGCGGATATCGCCGCCCACCGAATGATCGCCATGGGTGTCCGGGTCCTGTTGTCCGCGTTCGGTATTCACCCGCTGCCTGCCGATGTCGCCGCCGCCGAAACGTTGCGGCGCGTGCTGCCGCCACACGCCCTGCGTCGGGAAGATCTGCTGGCACAGCTGGAATCGGCGCAGCGGGTGCGTTTCTCGGACATCATCAGCACCGGCGGCGATCCCGTCGCCGGTCTCGCTGTCCTCGATGATTTGGTCACCCAGGTGCGTGCGATCGCCGGTGGTTCCGAATCCGCCGCGGATTTCCCCGCCTCGTTCGCTTCACGCGAGCAATGGCGGCGCACCCTGGCCATCGGCTACGACTGGCTGCGTATCGCCGGTTACCTGAATACCGACCTGCCACTCGACGAGGCCCGTGACCTGCTCGCCTCCGGTGGCCACCAGCCCCACCTATCCGGAGGTGAGCCGAGATGACCGCAATAGCCGATACCGCGATCGCCGGAAAGGTGCGTGGCCTCATTTTCGCGATGGCGCCGAACCCCGCGGGCGCCGATGACGGTAAGCGCCTGGTGGAAGACCTTGGCTTCGACTCGCTGCGCCTGATGGAACTGACCGTCGTCCTGGAACGCGCCTTCGATCTGCCGCGCTACCGCCCGGAGCAATTGGTCGGCGTGCGGCGCGTCGGAGAAGTGATCGGCCTCGTCTCTGGGTCGCTAGCCGCGGGCGGTCGGTCATGATCGGCCGCGACACGGTGCTGGTGACCGGCGCGACCGGCCTGGTCGGCGCCGAGGTCGTCGCGCGGCTGGCCGCCGCGAGCCGACCGGTCGCCGCCGTGCTGCACAGCAATTCGAGCATCGTCCGCAATGACGGCACTTTGCTGGAGGCGGGAACCCCGGTGGCAGGGGATGTCCGGGCGCACGGATTCGGCATGTCCGAGCGCGACACCGCGGATCTGGCCGAGCGCGTCGGTGCGATCGTGCACTGCGCGGCGACCACCGCATTCGACGTGGCGGCGGCCGACTACGAAGAACTCAATGTGCGCGGCACCGCCAACGCGATCGCGCTGGCCAGGCAGTGGGATGTTCCCCTCGTACACGTCAGCACCGCGTACGTGTGCGGACAGCGCGGCGGGCGGATCACCGAGGATGAGCTGGAGGCCGGACAGTCGTTCGGAAATGGCTACGAGGACAGCAAGTTTCGTGCCGAGCAGCTGGTGCGGCTGACGGGGGAGCAGGGGCTGCGCTGGGCGATCGTGCGGCCCGGCATCGTGACCGGCGCCGGTGATACGGGCGCGATCCGCGAATACAAGAACCTGTACACCGTCGTGAAGCTCATGGTCGAAGGCAAACTGCGTTCCCTACCCGGCCGCTACGAAGCGACCCTGTCGCTGGCCCCGGTCGACCACGTCGCCGACGTAATCGTCGCGGCGGTACTGGATTTCGACTCCGCCCACCGCCGCACCCTGCACGCGGTCGGCCGGGACACGCTCTCGCTGCGTGAGGTGTCCGACGTACTGGCCGAGTATCCGTCCTTCGAGGTGGCGACCTTCGTGCCGAAGGCGACGTTCGCCGAGGACGACCTCGATCCGATCGAGCGGGAGTACTACCGGCGCATCGGTTCGCTCTACACCAGCTATTTCCAGCGCCGCTTGGTCTTCGACACCTCCAGCGCCGACGTGCTGCTCGGCAAGCCGTCGCCGCGCAGCGGCAAGGATTATCTGCGCCTACTGCTGGATTACTGCCTGGAATCCGGTTACCTGGGTGTCCCGCTATCGTCGATCGAAGAAGTGTTGGCGGCCAACGACTTCGGCGGGGTGGGCCAATGAGCGAGCGGGAGCTGGAGATGCAGCCATGACCGATCCTTTGCGGGAGCTGCTGACCGCCTCGACACCCTCGTCCGACAAGGTCGAGGCCTACGTCGGTGACACTTATGTGCAGGAGTCCGTCGATCAGCTCGACCGGCTCGGCATCGACGCCGCCGAGTTCGCCAGGCAGCATTCCCTGCTGCTGCTCAAGCCGGACGCCATCGTGGCGCGGGCCGTCGAGCGAACTATGGAATGGCTCGCGGACAACGGATTTCGCGTAGTCGGTGCCTACCGCATCCCCGTGGACCGGCACCTGGCCAGGGCGCTGTGGTACTTCGCCTGGAACATCGCCTCGCCCGAACGCAGGCGCCTGGCCGATCTGCTGGTCGGCATCTCGGATGTGCTCGTCCTCGTGGTACACGGTGCGGACAGCGATCTGCCCGTTTCGGTGCGGCTCACCGAGGCGAAGGGCGCGACCGATCCGCGCAAACGCCGTCCGGGCGAACTCCGGTATCTCCTCGGCCGCCACAATTACCTGTTGAATCTGGTGCATTCGCCCGACGATCCCGCCGATGTGCTGCGGGAGCTCGCCATCTATTTCGACGAGCGGCGCCGGGCGGCGGTGATCGCGCAAGCATGCACGGACGCCGACCGCTCGGCGGACGCCACCGCGATCGCGAACGACCTCTACTCCCACACTCCGGCCCGCAGTTTCGACCGCGCGGACGCGCTCGCACAGGTGTTGCGCGACCTCGAGCGGGCAACCGCCTGGGTCGCGCCCGAGCTCGACCTCGATTCGGACGCGGGGTGCGCGCAATTGCTGTACTCCGCGTGGGCCGGGGATGGCGAACTGGACCCATGGTCGGTGATCGTGCTCGGGTCCTACGTACTTCCCATGCGGACCGGTACCCAGCCGCAGGCGTTGCGGCCCGTGTCCGCGAGAGAGTGGTTGGAGGGTCGACTGTGACAACAGACGCAGCACCGGTGAGCACGGCTAGTCATGCTCGCACGATCGCACGTGAGCTGGCGCATCGCTACGCCGTCGCGGAGGTATTCGTGACCTCGCTGGATACCGTCGCGCAGGACGTGTTCGTCGCGGGCGCGCAGCTACCCCGCATGCACGCCTATTACGGCGACCACGCCGGATCCCTTGCCATGCGGCACGATCCGCTGTTGGTAATGGAAGCAGCCCGCCAAGCCGCGATCGCGCTGACCCACGAGTTCTACGGCGTGCCAACGGACATGGCTTTCGTCGTCAGAACGTTCAACGGTACCGCCTCGGACACCTCGGCCTGGGAGGTCGGCACCGCACCCTCGGATCTCGTGATGCGGGTGCGAGTTCCGCAGCGGCACACCCGCGGCGGCGTGCTGCACGGCCTCGATATGGTGCTGGACATCGAATGCGCGGACGTGCCGATGCTGACTGTCGACGGCTCCTTCTCCTGGGTGACCTCGCGGCAGTGGTCGGGCCTGCGCTCCGCGTTCCGCGACAGCCTGGGACTCGGCCCGTTCCGTGGCGCCTCGGCATTGACCGAACGCGCGACACCGGCCACGGTGGGCCGGGAGAACTGGCGCAACGTGGTCATCGGTCCGCCCGTGCTGGGCGGCGCCACCACACGTGCCAGGGTGGTCGCCGACCTCGGCCACCCGTTCCTGTTCGACCATCAGCTTGACCACGTCCCCGGCAGTCTGCTCATCGAGGCATGCCGTCAGACCGCGCTGTCCATGGTGGTCCGCGAACTTCCGCAACTAGAATGTGTAGCAAGCACTTTCGTTCGTTTTATCGAGCTCGATTTGCCCGCCGAATGTGTCGCGGAGATCGTCGAGCAGGGTGCGGGCAGCATGGTGATCCACTGCGAGATCCACCAGGCCGGTGCCGTCGCGGCCGAGATCGATCTCGAATTCGCCGAGGACACACTGGATCCCGAGTCCGACCCCGATCTCGGAGGAGTCTGATGGGTACCGACCTGCTGACCACGACCCGCGCATTCCGCCGCCGCCTCGACCTCACCAGGCCGGTGGCGCGACAGGAGCTACTCGACTGTCTCGACGTCGCGGTCCACGCCCCGAGCGGCACCAACCGCCAGCCGTGGCGTTTCCTCGTCGTCGAGGACCCCGACATCAAACAGCAGATCGCCGAGTACTACCGAAAGGGTTTCGCCGCTTACCTTTCCGCCCGTACCCCACGGCCCGACCAACTCGGCGATCTCGCCTCCGGTCAATACCTCGCCGCGCACTTGCCCGAGGTCCCCGCCCTCGTGGTCGTCTGCTCTCTCGGCCGCCCACCGGCAAACGCCTCCACTCTCCAGCTCGCCAGCTTCTACGGATCCGTCTATCCGGCCGTCTGGAACCTCATGCTCGCCCTGCACGACCGCGGCCTCGGGTCCACCATGACCACCGCGCATCTGGTCTACGAACACGACATCGCCGATCTCCTCGGTATCCCGTTCGACCAGGTGACCCAGGTCGCCATGCTCCCGGTCGCCCACCTACTCCCCGGGACAACGGGGCCCGGCCTGCGTCGCACGCCTGCGTCCGAGGTGACCATGTGGAACCGCTGGAGCGCAACATGATCGGGCCCGTCGACGGTCGGCAGCGTGAAACCGTGGGAGGGCGACGTGGGCGGTCTCGCACCTCGACGATACCGAATCTACCGGGGTCGGTTACGCGTATCGCCCGATTCACCGCGGTCATGTACAAGCCGCACTATCTGCTGTACGGCGTGCTCTGGGTACTCGCTCTCGAAGGCACTGCTGCCCTTGTCTCCCAACAGGATTCGTCGTGGCATCCGACCGGCGCCACGATAGTCCGCATCGTCGTGGTCGCGTTCGTCCTGCTGTATCTGCGAATGGTCGATGAACAAAAGGACCTCGACTACGATCGCGTCCACAATCCGGACCGTCCGCTGGTCACCGGTGCGGTCAGTGCCATCGAGTTGCGCGCTGCCATGGCGATCATCGCGGTCGGCGCCATTGCCGCCAGCCTGACGCTCTCGGTCGGCTCGGCGGTTCTGATCGCCGCCGTGCTCGCTTACGGACTCGCGCTCTGGGGGCTGGAGAGTCTTTCGGCGACCATGCGCACCAATATCCTGCTGAACCTGGTCGTCACCTACCCGGTGCAGCTATTCGTTACCGCGTACGTCGTCGTCTCCGCGATCGGCACCGGAGAGGTTCGATCCCGTTGGCAGGCAGCGGCCGTCGCTATCATCTTCGCCGGAGCTTTTCTGCAATTCGAATTCGCCCGCAAGACCTCCAAAATCATGCGCCCAGGCGAGATGTACTACTCGAATGCGTTGGGCGCCAACGGCGGCGCGATCGCCGTACTGGTATGCGCGGCCGTCACCGTGCTCAGCGACCTCGTCCTGGTGCATCCATGGAACCACTCGCTGCCGCAAGCGATCATCGCGTGGATTCCTTTGGCGCTGTTGCTGATTCCCGCTGTCGGCGGCTGGAACTTCCGCCGCGCAGCGACGCCGGATCACCCGGTGCTGCCCGCCGTCGTGTTCATCCTCGCCCTGTACATCGTGCTGATCATCCAATCGATCGCGCTGACCTGATCACCGATCAGTCGAATAGCACCGGCCGCAGCCGAGTCGTGAACTTCCCGGCCCTATCGAGCGCATCCGACGCCGCGTCCAACTCGATCTGCGCCTCCTCGAACACATCCAACGCACCGGCAATGCAGTACCCCGGAGTGGTCAACGCCCCGACCCCGTCGGTATCGACCAGCACCCCCGACCCTGGCAGCGCCCGATACGCCGCGGCCAACGCCTCGAGCTCACCACGCAGCGCACGAACCCGCTCGAGCAGCAGCGCCCGCCCTGCATCCAGCAGCAACGGATCATTCATCCCGTCGGACCCCGCACCTTCGTCCACCATCGGTCCCGCCCTTCGAAGATTCAACACCACGATCGACCGAGCCGCCGCCACCGCGCGCGGGGATCCTCGGCCCTACCCTGATAACGGTCCGTCGCCATGATCCAGCACTCCGACTACGCCGCCTCCCAGCGTACGTGCCGCGCCGCCCGCCTCGTCGACTCGGCGAGTGGCACCTGGTGGAGAGTGTCTCTCGACGTTTGCCGCAGCGATGTGCCGCTGGACTACTAGGTGGGGCGGGCTTCGAGGACGTTGACCAGGGCAAGGGTGGGGATTCGGCGTAGGAGGGTGAATCCGGCTCGGGCCAGGAATGCTCGGTACTCGGCTTCGGTGCGTTCGCGGCCGCCGAGGTTGACGAGCATCTCGAGATCGATGAGTTTACCGGCGTGTGGTCGATTGTTCTCGGGGAGAACGAGTTCGACGAGCAACAGTCGGGCGTCCGGCGACATCGCGGCGTGGACGGTGCGCAGGATCTGCTGGGCTTGCTCGTCGGGCCAGTCGTGAATGATGTGCTTGAGGATGTATGCGTCGCCGCCTGCGGGGACCTTCTCGAAGAACGACCCGGTTTCTACGGTGCAGCGGTCGGTGAGGCCGAGCTCGGCCAGGCGGGCGGGTGCGGCCGCGACCACTTCCGGCAGGTCGAACAGTATGCCGCGGGATTGTGTTGTGCGGCTGAGGATTTCGGTGAGCAGGGTGCCCTCGCCACCGCCGACATCGACGATCGTGCCGTAGCGATAGAAGTCGTAGGCGGCGAGCAGCGGTGCCATCGCGAGGGCGCTGATGCTGGTCATCGCGCGATCGAACAGTTCGCCCACCTCCCGATCGGTCTGCATGTATTCGAAGAACGGCATGCCGTCCAGCGCGGGGCCGACCGGCTCGCCGGTGCGGACCGCGTCGACGAGATGCGACCAATGATCCCGGTGCTTCGCCGAGCCGAAGTACAGCACGGCATCGCGCAATGACACCTTGGTGTCCCGGCGCAGCCCCTGCGCTATCGCGGTGAGCGCGTACCTGCCATCGGATCGCCGCGCGAAGATGCCGTGGCTGGTCAGCACCCGTAACAGCCGATGCAGCGAGCTCTCGTCCGCACCGGTGGCGCGCGCCAATTCCGCGCCGCTGCGCGGCCCGTTGGCGAGCGCATCCGCCACCCCCAGCACCGCGGCCGCGTGGATCGCGTCCGTCAACCACCCCGCCGCGCTGATCTCCATCAGCGCGGCGGGCCCGGGTACGAGTCGGCGATGCATGCTCGCCAGCGTGTTCCTGACGAACTCCACCGCTCGCAGCAGCGCGGGCGGCGGCAATATCGGTCGGCTGGACGACATGGGCGACTCCATCCTGTTGCTCAGTGCTCGGCTGCTCAGTGCTCGGCGGAGACAATTCTCTCGCACAGTATTACGCGGAACAGGCAGCCGAGTATCGGCAATGAGACGTTCGATCCGGGGATTCCCCGTTGCCCTTGGTTCAGTCGGTGATGCGCGCCCGCAGCGCGAGCGCGTCATGAGGGGCCATCACCTTCGCGTCGTTGTCGAAGTACACGAACACATCGCCGTGCTCGGCCCACGTGCGGACCTGCTGCGCCCACATGTCCAGACCTTCGTCGGTGTATCCACTGACATAGAGCTCGTCATGGCCGTGCAGGCGGACATAGACGAAGTTCGAGGTGACCTCCTCGATGAGCGGATATTTGCCTGCCGCGTCCGCTATAACCAGCGCGATGTCGTAGTCGCGCAGCAGCTCGGTGAACCGCGGTGTGACGAAGCTCGGGTGCCGGATCTCCAGTGCGTAGCGCATCGGACGTTCGGCGTCGGTCGTCGTGTACCCGGGGTCGACCCGGTGATCGTGCCGCTTCGCTATCTCGACGGCCTGCGTCGTCGTGCGGGGGAGGCGGGTGAAGAACGCGCTCAGCACCTCGGGTTCGAATGGAAAGTTGGGCGGCAGCTGCCAGAGGATCGGGCCAACCTTCGGGCCGAGCGCGAGCACACCCGACGCGAGGAAGTTCGCCAGCAGCTCGTCGCCGTCGCGCAGCCGTTTCATGTGCGTGATGAACCTGCTGCCCTTCACCGCGAACACGAAATCGTCGGGCGTCTCGCTTGCCCACCGTTGATAACTAGACGGTCGTTGCAGCGCATAGAACGAGCCGTTGATCTCGACGCTGTTGAGCTTGCTCGAGAGATAGGTGAGCTCCCGCTTATGCGTCACACCCTCGGGGTAGAACGTGCCGCGCCACGGCGGATATACCCACCCCGACGTTCCGATCCGAACCTCACCCATGCGGTCCATACTCGCAGGCAGGGCTACCTGTGGCCTGAGTGGCACATGGCTGCGGCGAATGTCGAGAAGGGCTCACGCTGATGTGCCACTCGGCGCAGGCCAGCCGGTGGTGGGGGCTGGGTTTTCGGCGTGGCGGTGGCGTTCGCGTTCGACGGCGGTGGCGAGGTAGTCGCCCAGTTCGTGGCGGGTGCGCGGCGAGGCCGCGCACCGTCTCAGTAGCCGCGCTCCGTATCGATCGGGGCGAGCAGGTCTCGTCCTGCGACGAAGCGCGCGACATTCTCCGCGACGTGATCGGCGAAGGCCGCGAGCCGCAACTGCGGTGGGTTCGAATCGTGCGGGGTGACAATGGCATTCGGCAGCACCCAGAGGGGGTGGCCGTCGGGGAGGGGTTCGGGGTCGGTGACGTCCAGGCCCGCGCCCGCGATCGCGCCGGAGGCGAGTGCTGCGACCAGGGCGTCGGTGTCGACGAGGCTGCCGCGGGCGACATTGATAACCCACGACGACGGCTTCAGCCTGGCCAGTTCCTCCGCACCGATCAGGTGCCGGGTGGCGGGGGTGGACGGGGCGGCGATTACGACGTGGTCGGTGCGCGACCAGATCTTGCCGAGTTGGTCGGCGGGGATCGTTTCGATGGTGTCGGGGATGCCGGGGCCGGTGACCGGGCGGCCGGACCGGTTGACCGCGATGATGTGCGCGCCGAGCGGGATGAGCATGGGGATCAGCGCCCGCCCGATGCCGCCCGCGCCGACGATGGTGACGGTCTTGCCGCGCAGGGTGCCGACGTGCGGGAAGAAATCTTGCTGCCGCCAGCTTGCGGCGCGCAGGTGCTCGGGGAGGTAGCGCACTCCAGCGAGCAGCAGCATCAGCGTGTGTTCGGCCACGCTGCCGGCGAAAGCGCCTGCGGCGGAGGTGAATCGAACGTTCGGGTGTCTGGCGAAGATGCCCGCGGTGAACCAGTCCTCGATACCCGCTGCTGGGAGCTGCACCCACTCGATGCCCTCGGGCAATTGGTCGGGGAATTGGCCGGGACCGCCGACCCAGATCAAACCGCGGGCCTGCTCCAAATCGGCAAGGGTTGCGCCGCCTTCGACGACGGCCTTCTGCAGCAGCGTGGGCGCGGGCACGGTCGGGCCGATCGCGAGCGGCACAGGGACCTCGGGTCGGCTCATCTAAGGACCTCCTTCAGGCAGGCACATCAGTGCGTTCGCGGTAAAGCCGGTGATGACGGGCCCGCGGCGCGGACAGATTACGTCGCGGGATGCTCCGAAAGGAAGGTAGCACCCGCAGGTCCGGCCTCTGCGGACAGCTTTCGCGGTCTAATCCCCATGCCGCGCCAACCATGACGGTACGAGCACTGCACCGGGTGGATTCGGCGGCGGGCTCGCCGCAGATGGCTCGCGGTCATGTTCACCTCGTACCGGTCGGTCAGCAGCCCACCCGACCTGTGCCGAGTGTCAGTGCTCACCGGCGCGCGCGTACTGCGTCTTCCCGCTACCGGTGCCGATCCGTCAGCAGGTGGTGGGCGCATGCTCGCCGCGCACCCGGCCCTCCATCCACATCAGTACCTCGGGTGCGCCCAGTATCGCCCCCGACACATGCTCGGGCGCGGGCACCTGCAGTGTCTGCACCGGCACCCCGGCCGCGCACCAGCGGCGGTCGGTGTTGTTGATCGCGTCGATCGGGATCAGCGGGTCGGTCGGCGAATGCCATTCGAATACTGGCGTTTTCGGCACCCCGTCGTAGAGTTCCAGGCTGTTTTCCTCCAACACCGACCGAGCCTCACGGATGTCGACGATCGAGGTGCCGTCCCGGTATGCGCCGGCACTGCCGTCGGTGCCGATGTTGATGATCTCGGCGGTGCAACTGTTGGCCATGGCGTCGCGGACTGCGAGACCGCGCTCGTTGAGGTACGAGCTGACCGGCAGCCGGTCCGGGTACTCCCGCTCCAGGCCGATCGCCGCTGCCATGGCTAGCCCGAAGGCGGGGTGCGGGTCGAAGCCCAGCGTCTCCGCCATTGTCACCAGGTTCATCGGGGCACCGCCGACGGCCGCGCCCGCAAGCTCCAGTTCCGGTGCGTATGACGGCTGCAGCGCAGCAGCCCATGCGGTGGCCAAACCGCCGCCGGAGTAGCCGGTCAGCACCACCGGGCTGTGCTGCGCGGCGAGTTCGGGCAGCCGTTTCATCGCCCGGACGCCGTCCAAGACGATCTGTCCACCCAAATGTGCGGCCCCCAGGGCAAAGTAGGGACCGAGATGGTCCGGCAGCGCCACAGTCCAGCCCCGCGCGAGTAGCACATTCAAAGCAGGTGCGGTCGACAGCAGGTTCATATCGCCGGAGTACAGCAGGTGCGATACCGCGCAGTCGGTGCCGAGCGCATTGATGAAGTGCTGGTACGACAGTAGCGGCGCGTCTGGTTGATGACCGGCGGGGGTGATGACCGTGGTGGTCGCCGCGATCGGCGCGCCGCGCGAGTTGGTGGATCGGAATTGCACCAGCGTGATGCTGGCACCGGGGAACATGGGCAGCGGCGGCAGGGCCCGCGCATTGAGCACATCACCGGGCTGGTGCACCGCCAGATCCGCCGGGGCGGCGTAGAAGGGGTCCGGATCGGGCCGCGGATAGATCGGTTCCGCGGTTGCCGGCGTCGCCGGCAGCAGCCCGAGTGTGACACAACCGAGCGCAGCGAGGACCCGGGCCGGACCACTGCGCCTGCTGCCCAGGAGAAGGAATTGACGAGTCACGACCTAGACCTCCGCGGATAGTTCGTAGTTCGCAGCATTCGTTGGACCAGCGAGCTCCATTCGAAGCGCGAGATCATGGGCAAACATTCAGCGAACTTCATGGGGAGAGCTGCACATGCCGCGGCCGTGGCACTGCCAACCCAATGTCGCCCGCAGGAACCCGTCACTTCCGGCGGGCTGAAGCCGCTTGAGAAGATCCCGAGTTCGCGCTCTGTAGCATCTTAAGCAGCGCAAACGCTGACATGACACACAACGGCTAGACGAGCCTCACTAGTATCCGACACGAAAAGAAGCGGCAGATATTCAGGCAGCTTCCGGTCGTAGACGATTACGGTACCAAGCCGGACACGACGCTATGGCAACTATTCAGCAATTCAAGGGTTGAGATTAGTGCTGAGCCAGCGGGCTTCGGCGCCGCCGACCGATCACAGGCCGGGGACGTCGCCGTTGTTTTCGATGTAGTAGCCGTCGGCTGTTCCACAGGAGCCGTTGAAGAACACCTGCCGCTCGCGGCGGCGGCGCGCTGATCGTCAACGCCGGGTTCACTGTTCCGGTGCTGACGGGCACAGACGCCCCGTCCATCACGTGCCGTCTCGATACTGGGGGGGTCCTCAGGTCGGCTACGACGGTAGCCGGACGTCGATGGCGTCGATCTCCACGCGGAGCCCGCGCCAGCTCGGGTGCCGCAGCGCGCCGACCTACTCCCGGCACTCGACTGTTCCCACCAGCCGCTTAGGCGCCCAGGATCAGCGTGCCCAGCGCACGTCGGCAACTCGACGTTGCGGAACGATTACCGCCACTGAGCTGCGCCGACCGGTAGCGTTTCAGCCCGCACACGCCGAATAGAATCCGCGACGATGGTTGGTGCGCGAGTCCGTTTGTGAAGTTCTGTTTCGACGACAGCTCGACTGGAGCGCGATGAACCACAAGCATTCGCATGCCTTGGCCGCGATCACCGTGGTGATGGTGGTCGCCACTGGTGCTGTTGCCGTTGTCGATACTGCGGCTGGCGCGGCGCCGGGGGAGGTCAGCTCCGGCGGGCTGCACCTGATCGCGTCGGTGGATTCCAACAATGTCCTACCCGCTGGCGGTGATGTCGCATCCGGAGCACCGTTCGCGCACGCGGTCAAGGTGTCCGGAGACTTTTCGGTCATCCTCGATAATGCTTCATTGCTGCGTAGCGGGCAGATCGTCGTCGGATATCTGATCGGCTGCGCCGTGAATACTTATGGCATCGAGGTAGGTATCTTCCCGGGTGTCAGCGCCCTCGTCCAGGTCCACGTCCACCCCGTCGGGCTCCGCCCACTCCAGTAGTGGGTTGATCGCGAACATGGCGTCGTCGATGCCCGCGTGGAGGTCGCCGAGTTCGGCGTAGCGGGCGGGCACGGTTTTCATGGTGAAGTCGCGCGGGTCGATATCGGAGATCTCGTCCCACCGGATCGGGGTGGAGACGGTGGCCTGCGGGACGCCGCGCACCGAATAGGCGGCGGCGATGGTGTGGTCGCGGGCGTTCTGGTTGTAGTCGACGAACAGCAGCTTCGGGTCGCGGTCACGCCGCCACCAGGTGGTGGTCACATCGTCGGGCGCGCGCCGCTCGACCTCCTTCGCGAAGGCCAAGGCGGCCCTGCGCACATCCTTGAAGCCGAATTCGGGTGCGATACGGACGTATACGTGCAGGCCCTTGCCGCCGGAGGTCTTCGGCCAGCCGACGGCCCCCAGTTCATCGAGCACCTCGTGCACGACCTCCGCCACCCGCTGTACCCGCGACCACGGGCAGTCCGGCATGGGATCGAGGTCGATGCGCCATTCGTCCGGGCTCTCGGTGTCGGCGCGGCGCGAATTCCACGGGTGGAACTCGACGGTCGACATCTGGACCGCCCAGATAACGTCCGCCAGTTCGCGCACACACAGCTCGTCGGCGTGCCTGCCGTAGCGCGGAAAGTAGACCCGGACCGTCGGAATCCAGTCCGGCGCACCCGCGGGCAGGCGCTTCTGATGCACCTTGTCGCCCGCCAGCCCCTTCGGGAACCGGTGCAGCATGCAGGGCCGGTCCCGCAGCGCGTTGACGATGCCGTCCCCGACGCTCAGGTAGTACTGCACCAGGTCGAGCTTGGTCGCGCCGGTCTCCGGGAAGTAGACCCGGTCCGGGTTGGAGATACGAATCGTGCGGTCGCCGACATCCAGCTCGATGGCAGGCGTCGCAGACTTGCTGGCCACGAGTCCGACGATAGTCGATCGGCACACCGTAATCGGGGTTCTGTCATCGATACGCCGCCCGCAGCCGGTAACCTCTTGCCTCGCTTCGACCCTTGCATGCCGCGTTCGGATCCGCGCGCAGCGTGCGATAGTCCGCGAGGTACCGGGTGCCAGGCAAGAAGTGGTCGCGAGCGGCATCGCCGGACTAGGTAGGCGTTGCCAGGGCGAAGGGCAGCACCGCCGGTGCACCCGCGGCACGGAGCGTGTGCGCGGCCAGAGTCATCGTCCAGCCCGTGTCGGTAATGGCGTCTACCAACAGGATCGGTCCGTCGACGGAATTCAGATCGGGTGTCAGCCAGGAGTTGTGCAGGCCCGCGACACGGTGTGCGGAGTTGGCCGCGGAGACCGGCGGGCTGTCGGGCCGGGTTTGCAAAGTGCCGAGGTCGCGGAGGCGGCCCACCTCGGCGAGGCGCGCCGCGAAGGTGGCCGTCAGGACCGGGTAGCGGGGCGATTCCAGGGCCATCACGGAGGTGGGGCGGGTCGTCCAGTTCCAGTCGCGCAGCACGGCTATGCAGGCGTCGAAGACCGCGTCGGGGATGGGGTCGTCGGGGGCGTCGAGGAGGGCGCGCAGGCGTTGGCCCCAGCCGAGATCGGTAAGCCTGCCGAGCACTCGACCGGTGTCCGCGCCGTTGGAGATCTTGCCGGACAATGGAATTCCGAGTTTCACCATACCGGTCGGCCACTGTTTGCGTGGGGCGAGATCGAGGCCGGGGCGGTCGAGGCGGGCGCGGGTCGCGGCGAGCACTTCCCCTTCGACCGCTGTGTCCGTGCGGTTGCCGGTGCAGTTGTCGCAGCGGCCGCAGCCGGGCGAATTCCCTTCCAGTACAGGCAGTCCGGGGTCGTCGAGCTGGCGGCGCAGGAATTGCATCCGGCAGCCGGTGGTGGACTGGTAATCGATCATCGCCTGCTGTTCGACCTCACGGGCCGCGGCAAGCCGGTCATAGCGTTCGGTGTCGTAGGTCCACTGCTGGCCGGTGGCGATCCAGCCGCCGCGGACCCGGCGCACCGCGCCGTCCACGTCGAGCACCTTGAGCACCATCTCCAGCCGGGAACGGTTCAGCTCGACCAGCGGCTCCAACGCAGCGGTCGACAGGGCCCGATCGAAATCGAGCTCGTCCAGCACGGCGCGCACGATGTGTTCGCGTGGAAAAGCAACGGAGGCAAAGTAACTCCAGATCCTGGCGTCCTCCGGGCCGGGCAGCAGCACCACCTCGGCGCGCTCGGTCCCACGACCCGCACGACCCACCTGCTGGTAGTAGGCGATGGGGGAGGAGGGCGCACCGACGTGCACCACGAAACCCAGATCGGGTTTGTCGAATCCCATGCCGAGCGCGGAGGTGGCGATCAGCGCCTTGACCTCGTTGTTCAACAGGGCCGTCTCGAGCGCCTCGCGTTCGGCGGTATCGGTCTGGCCGGTGTAGGCGGCGACATTGTGCCCGTGCGAATTCAATACATCCGCGAGGTCGTGCGCGGCGGCGACGGTGAGGGTGTAGACGATGCCGGAGCCGGGCAGCTTGCCGAGCTGCCCGCTCAACCAGGCCGTGCGCTCGACCGCGTCGTCGAATCGGACCACCGACAGGTGCAGCGATTCCCGATCCAGCGTGCCGCGCAGCACCAGGGTGTCGGTGCCGATCTGGGTGGCGACATCGGTGACTACCCGATCGTTGGCGGTCGCGGTGGTGGCGAGCACCGGCACATCGGAGCCGAGGTCGGCGATCAGCGTGCGGATGCGGCGGTAGTCCGGCCGGAAGTCGTGACCCCAGTCGGAGACGCAATGTGCCTCATCGATGACGACCAGTCCGGCGTCGGCGGCGAGTTTCGGCAGCACCTGGTCGCGGAAGTCCGGGTTGTTCAGTCGCTCCGGGCTGACCAGCAGCACGTCCACATCGCCCGCCGCGACCTGGGCGTGGATCTCGTCCCATTCGGTGACATTGCCCGAATTGATGGTCGCCGCAACAACTCCCGCGCGCTGCGCGGCCGCGACCTGGTTGCGCATCAGCGCGAGCAGCGGCGACACGATCACCGTCGGGCCGCGACCCGCCCGGCGCAAGAGCTTGGCCGCGATGAAGTACACCGCCGACTTACCCCAGCCGGTGCGCTGCACCACCAGCGCTCGCCGTCGCTGCACCACCAGCGCCTCGATCGCCGTCCACTGATCCTCGCGCAGCCGCGCCTGCGGCCCCGCGAGTTCACGCAGCAGTTCCTCGGCCCGCTCGCGCAGGTCGGGAGAGGTGAGGTCGATCGCTTCGCTGCCGGCCGCCGTGGTCATGGGTTCCATCGTGCCGGATGGCACCGACAACGATTCGGGCCGCCGTGGTCGGCGACCGTTCCTGGCGGACACGCACGGGCATCGAGCTGTCCTGGGCCGTCGCCGCCGAAAAGACGAAATCCCAGTGGACAACGGACAATAGGGTGAGAAGATTCTGTCGGCACCGCGGGACCTTGCAGGAGGCAAACCATGTCGAGCTATCAGCCACCGGCTGGTTGGTCGCCGCCGGGCGCCCAGTTCCGTACCAAGGGCAACGCATCGCGGACGATTGTGGGCACCCTGATCGGGTTGGTGGTGACCCCGATCGGGGTCGGGCTGGCCGCCAACGGCGCCCTGGACACCCGACAGTGGGTGGTCTTCGGTGACGCGGGCGCCCGATGGGGTTCGACCTTCCAGATGATCGGCGGTGCATTACTGCTGTTCCTGGTCGCGGCGCTGGCAGGTTACTCGCCATTCGGGACGGTCGTCGCGGGCCTGGTCTGGGGTCTCATTCCTGGCATCGCCCACTTTGCCTTCCCCGACGACACCTGGCGCTTCGTCGAAAACCTGCCCCAGCTGTCGAACGAGCTGCGCCAAGCACTGCACGCCTGGCTGATGAACGGCTTCGCCCTCGTCACCGGCATGCTCCTGATCGGGTCCGGCATCGCGGCCACCATGAGAAGCCGCTGAGCCGAGTGCCACGGCCGGTAGCGCGAACTACCGGCCATGACACCCGTTGGATCGCTCAGCCCTTGACGCAGAGCACCTGGCGGAGCGTGGCGACGATGTCGACCAGGTCCTGCTGGGCGGCGATGACCTCGTCGATGTTCTTGTAGGCGGCGGGAATCTCGTCGACCACGCCGGCGTCCTTGCGGGACTCGACGCCCTCGGTCTGGGCGACCAGGTCGGCGACGGTGAACTGCTTCTTGGCCGCGTTGCGGCTCATCCGCCGTCCCGCGCCGTGCGACGCGGACTGGAAGGACGCGGGATTTCCCTTGCCGCGCACCACATAGGAGCGGGTGCCCATCGAGCCAGGGATCAGCGCGAGGTCGCCCGCCCCGGCGCGAACCGCGCCCTTGCGGGTCACCAGCATCGGCACACCGTCGATCGTCTCCTCCGCCACATAGTTGTGGTGGCAGGAGATCGGCTCGTCGAAATGCACCTGGCGCCCGGCGAATTCGTCTCGAACCGCCCGGCAGACCAGCGACAGCATCACCGCACGGTTGCGCGCCGCGTACTCCTGCGCCCAGGTCAGATCGCGCCGATAGGCGTCCATCTCCGGTGTGCCGGAAAGGAATACGGCCAGATCGCGATCCGGCAGCTCCGTGTTGTGCGGCAGCACCCGCGCGACCGCCATATGCCGCTCGGCGAGTTCCTTGCCGATATTCCGGCTACCGGAGTGCAGCAGAATCCACACCGCATCGTGCTCGTCCAGGCACACCTCGATAAAGTGGTTGCCGCCGCCGAGCGAACCGATCTGCTTGTGTGCCTTGGACTCCAGCGCCTGCACGCCGGGGTTCAGCGCGCCGAACGACGACCAGAACCGATCCCAGCCGGTCTTGTACCGCGCGAGATCACCGTGCGACGCGGCGAACTCCGCGCCCAGCCGGGACACGTCGACCGCGTCCTTGTGCGCCTGGAATCCGACCGGCACCGCCGCCTCGATGCGTGAGCGCAGCGAATGCAGGTTGTCCGGCAGGTCGGCGGCGGTGAGATCGGTCTGCACGCTCTCCATCCCGCAGCCGATGTCCACGCCCACTGCGGCGGGCGCGACCGCGTCCTTCATCGCGATGACCGAGCCGACCGTCGCACCCTTGCCGAGGTGCACGTCCGGCATCACGCGGACGCCGTGCACCCAGGGCAGCTGCGCGATATTCCGCAGTTGCCGCAGTGCGGCCTGCTCGATCTCGTGCTCGTGGGCCCACATCAGCGTCTGCGCCCGGGTACCGCGCAGCTCGACGGGAAACATCGGGAACGTCCTTCTCTCGGGTTGGTCTGTCCCCACAACGCTAGAGGCCGTGCAACTGCCCCCGCACCCGATTATTCGACGCTACGTCATTCGGCGCTACGGCTCCACGAAGTCGGCAGCCAGGGTGCACAGCTTCCGTGCACCGCCCCGGCGCGCCATTGTCCCGGTGTAGGCGATGTCCTTGAAGTACTGCCGGTATTTGTCCGGCAGCAGATCGATCGGAACGGCGCGAGTTCGAGCGCCTCGGCGAGGACGGCCGAGGAGCGTTGTCCCACATAGGGAATCGTGAGTCCGACATCAATCCGCATGTGTCCGAAAGCATGCGACAGGTAGGCGGCGTTGCGATGGAACGGCCAGCAGTGCAACAGCACAACGGTGAGTCCGGTGTCGGCGGTCGACCGAAGGAAATCGGTGAGCAGGAGCGGGTCCGCACGGTGCAGTCGCAGTTCGTCACCCCGGCGACTTCTACAACGGTAAGCTCACTGGGCGTGACGATCTATGGCGATGACGCCACTATAAGGAACATCCTCACCAACACCGGAGACGTCTGGGCCGTGGTTGGTCTGTCCGATAACCCCGAGCGGGCCGCTTACCGGGTGGCCGAAAAGCTGCAGCGCCTGCTCGGCAAGAAGGTGGTGCCCGTGCACCCCAAGGCCGAGACGGTACACGGCGAGCAGGGCTACGCCTCGCTCGAGGAGATCCCCTTCCCGGTTGATGTGGTGGACGTGTTCGTCAACTCCGAGCTCGCCGGCGACATCGCCGACCAGGCTGTGGCGCTCGGCGCCAAGGCGGTCTGGTTCCAGGTGGGCGTCATAGACGAGGCCGCCTACGAAAGGACTCGCGCGGCCGGACTGCAGATGGTGATGGACCGCTCCCCGGGACGGGAAATCCCCCGGCTGGGGCTCGGCTGACGCTCCCCGCTAGACCAGTTTTGACCGAGTAACTCCCGAAAAACACTGCTCCGATCCCCTCTTCGCTCGTTGAACATGCCGTTGAGTGACCGCGCGACGGCGGACCGACGGGCGAAGAGGGCCTGGTGGAGCAGTCGATTTCCCAATTTGTCGGAGCGAACCTCGGCGGCCGCGTGTCGCCGACGCATCATGTCCGTACCTCAGTGGACTGGTGCCCTTGCGGCCGCTCCTCTCCGCGTCGGCCAATGGCGCCGGACTACAGACGCCTCAGCCCTCGCCCCGGGCCAGGTTGCGTGCATCCGTTGTGGCGGGCCGCGGTGTGCTGCGGCGCCAGCCGAGTTCGACACGGCGGGAAAGGGATTCGTCCGGCTCGGCGTGCGGCATCCGACGTCGAGTTGGACTCCCGCGACTACTCATTTCGATTCAGGGCTGCTTCGATGCGGTCGCGGGTGGGGATGGAGGTGCTCGCACCGAGCGTGGTGGTGGCGAGCGCTCCGGCGGTGACCGCCCAGGTCAGCGCGCGTTCGGGGCCGAAATGCCAGGCGGCGGCGAGTGCGCCGGTGAAGGTGTCGCCCGCGCCGGTGGTGTCGACGACCTCGACGCGCGCGCTCGGTCGTGACAGTTCCCGACCGCCGGGGCCGCGGTAGGTGGCACCCTCCGCGCCGTGGGTGATCACCAGGTGCGCGACAGGATCGAGATCCGAGCCGAGTTGTTCGGCCTCGCCCGAATTCACCACCGCGACATCGACATGCGCCCACAGGTCGGCCAGAAGATGCTGTGCCGGAGATGGATTGATCACGACGATGGTCCTGTTCGCGCTCGCGTGCCGGACCGCCGCCGCGACGGTTCCGACCGGAATCTCTAACTGGCACAGCAGAATATCGGCCGCGGCGATGACCTCCAGGTCCGTTTCGGTCAGCTCGGTCATCGTGGCATTGGCCCCGCCGACCACGATGATGCTGTTCTCGCCGCCGGCGTCGACCACGATCGAGGCGATTCCGCTGGCCCCGCCGACGGCCCGCAGCCGACCGACGCCGACGCCCGCTTCGGTCAGCGCCCGACGCAATTCGACGGCGAACAGATCGTCGCCGACCGCACCGATGAACTCGACGGCCCCGCCCGCACGCTGCGCGGCGATCGCCTGATTGGCGCCCTTCCCGCCGGGCACCATGGTGAACCCGCTGCCGAGCACAGTTTCCCCCGGCGCCGGTACCCGCCCGGTCGTCGTCACCAAGTCCATATTGATGCTGCCGAGCACGACGATCGAGGGCGCATCCGGGGTGGTGGTCATAGCGGCACGCTAGTCTCGGCAGCCGCATTCGCGCATGGGGACGGGCGCCATGTGTGTCGGTGCCCCAGTCATGTCGTGCGGGGCTCCGGGAGTTCTGGTACGGGTAGCGCGGCGCGAACCGGCGCCATGCCGGTCAGTAGGCTGGTACCCATGACGTCAGGTACGACGATCGAGCAGGATACCCGCGAAGTGGTGCACGAGGCCGCGCGCAAGGCTCGCGTCGCGTCTCGTGTACTGGCTCAACTCACCACCGCGCAGAAGGACGCCGCGCTGCATGCCGCGGCCGATGCGCTGCTCGCCGCCGACGACCAGGTACTCGACGCTAATATCGAGGACCTGCTCATGGCGAAGTCGGCGGGCATCGAGGAGTCGCTACTGGACCGGCTGCGGCTGAACAAGCACCGGATCGATGGCATCGCGTCCGGGTTGCGCCAGGTCGCCGGGCTGCCGGACCCGATCGGCACGGTGGTGCGCGGTTCGACGCTGCCCAACGGGCTGGAGATCCGCCAGGTGCGGGTGCCGCTCGGCGTGGTCGGCATGGTGTATGAGGCCAGGCCGAATGTCACCGTCGACGCGTTCGGGCTGGCGCTGAAGTCCGGCAATGCCGTGCTGCTGCGCGGGTCCTCCTCGGCCGCGCATTCGAATGTCGCGCTTGTCGCGGTGCTGCGGGAAGCGCTTGCCACGCAAGGATTTCCGGAAGATGCCGTGCAGCTGTTGCCGAGCGCCGACCGCTCCAGCGTGACCCACCTGATCCAGGCGCGCGGGCTGGTCGACGTGGTGATCCCGCGTGGCGGAGCCGGCCTGATCAACGTCGTCGTCCGCGACGCGACGGTGCCGACCATTGAGACCGGCACCGGCAATTGCCACGTCTACGTGCACTCCGCCGCCGACCTGGATATGGCCGAGAACATCCTGATCAACGGCAAGACCCGGCGACCGAGCGTGTGCAATGCGGTCGAGACGGTGCTCATCGACGACGCGATCGCCACCACCGCGGTGCCGCGTCTGATCGAGGCGCTGGAACGGCACGGCGTCACCGTCCACGGCGACCTGCCCGGTCTGGTGCCCGCCAACGATAAGGACTGGGGCGAGGAGTACCTCACCCTCGACATCGCGCTGAAGATCGTCGACGGTCTCGAAGCGGCCGTCGAGCACATCAACACCTGGGGGACCGGGCACACCGAGGCCATCGTCACCGGTGAGCTGGCCGCGGCGCGCGAGTTCACCAGTCGGGTCGACGCGGCCGCTGTAATGGTCAACGCCTCCACCGCGTTCACCGACGGCGAGCAGTTCGGCTTCGGCGCGGAGATCGGCATCTCCACCCAGAAGCTGCACGCCCGCGGCCCGATGGCGCTGCCGGAACTGACCTCCACCAAGTGGATCGTATGGGGCGACGGCCAAACCCGGCCGGTGTAGAGCTTGTAGTCAGTAAGGAGTGCGGCGGTCTGTGCTGCCCACCCGAGGAAGGACAACCAGTGGCCGATGCACCGCAAGAGCCGATTTTCAGTTCGGTCGACGATGTGATCGAACGGCTGGCCACGACCGGCTACCTGGCCGACAAGTCCACGGCCACTTCGGTATTCCTCGCCGACCGGCTCGGCAAGCCGCTGCTCATCGAGGGTCCGGCCGGTGTCGGCAAGACCGAACTGGCCAGGGCGGTCGCGCAGACCGCCGGTGCCGAACTGGTGCGCCTGCAGTGCTACGAGGGCGTCGACGAGGCCCGCGCGCTGTACGAATGGAATCACGCCAAGCAGATCCTGCGCATTCAGGCGTCCAGCGAAAACGACTGGGAAGAAACGAAAGCCGACGTCTTCACAGAGGAATTCCTGCTGTCGCGGCCGCTGCTGACCGCGATCCGGCGCACCGATCCAACGGTGCTGCTGATCGACGAGACCGACAAGGCCGACGTCGAGATCGAGGGCCTGCTGCTCGAGGTGCTCAGCGATTTCGCTGTCACCGTCCCGGAATTGGGCACCATCACCGCCGAACGCAAGCCGTTCGTGGTACTTACCTCCAACGCCACCCGCGAACTCTCCGAGGCGCTCAAGCGCCGCTGCCTCTACCTGCACCTGGACTTCCCGGACCAGGAACTGGAGCGCCGCATCCTGGCCAGCCGGGTGCCCGAGCTGTCCGCGGCGGTCGCCGCGCAGCTGGTGCGGATCGTGCATGTGCTGCGCGGCATGCAGCTCAAGAAGCTGCCGTCGGTTGCCGAATCGATCGACTGGGGTCGCACCCTGCTCGCGCTCGGGCTGACCGACCTGAACGACAAGACCGTGCGCGCCACGCTCGGCGTGGTGCTCAAACACCAGGCCGACCACCAGCGTGCGGTCGCCGAACTGAAGCTGGCCTGAGGCGATGGCGGCGGGACTGGTCCCGACGGACCCCGCGCCGCTGAGCGCGCCGCACGGGTTGCCAGGGCATCTCGTCGGATTCGTCGAGGCGTTGCGCACGCGCGGAATTCCGGTGGGTCCGTCGGAGACCGTGGACGCCGGCCGGGTGCTGACCGTGCTGGACCTGATGGACCGCGAGGTGCTGCGCGAGGGCCTGGCCTGCGCGCTGCTGCGCCGCACCACCCACCGCACGACCTTCGACGGACTGTTCGATCTATGGTTTCCGGTCGCGATCGGTGAGCGCAGCGAGGTTCTCGACGATCTGGAGATTCCGCGGAAACCCTCGGGCGAGGTGGATATTCAGGCGCTGCGGGAACTGCTCGCGGAGCTGTTGAGTCTGGAGGATGCCACCCAGCAGCTCGAGCAGCTGGCTGCGCAACTCGTCGAGCAGCTCGGCCAGTACCAGTCCGCGCGCGGGCCGTCCTTCTCCTCGTATCAGGCGCTCAAAGATGTGCAGCCACAGACATTGCTGGCCAAGATCCTGGCCGGGTTGGCGGCCGGACCGGACACCAGCGAGTTCGACACCGAGATCGCTCGGCGGGCCGCGCGCGGGCGCATCGACGGATTCCGGGCCACCGTGGAAGCGGAGACCCGGCGGCGGGTGGCCGAGCGGATCGGACGCGAACGGGTTGCCGGTTACGGCGTCGCCCGACAGGCCGAGGACGTGGACTTCCTGCGCGCCTCCGAATCCGAGCTCGCCGAGCTGCGCCGTAGCAGCCAGCGCCTGGCCCGGATCCTCGCGTCGCGACTTGCGGTGCGCCGCCGCCATGCTCGCCGCGGCGAGATCGATCTGCGCAAGACGCTGCGCAAGTCCATGTCCACCGGCGGTGTGCCCATCGACCTGGTGAACCGCAAGCCACGCCCGGGCCGTCCGGAGCTGGTGCTGCTGTGCGACGTCTCCGGTTCGGTGGCCGGGTTCAGCAACTTCACCCTGCTGTTGGTGAGTGCGCTGCGCGAACAGTTCTCGCGGGTGCGGATCTTCGCCTTCGTGGACCACACGGACGAAGTGACCCAATTCTTCGATCCGCGAACCCAATTGGACAAGGCCATGGCTCGGATCTTCACCGAATCCGACGTGATCGGGCTCGACGGTCACTCCGATTACGGCAGCGCGCTTGCCGGATTCGCCACCAACTTTTCCGACGCCGTCACCAGCCGCAGTTCGCTGCTGATTCTCGGTGATGCCCGCACCAATTACCGTGATCCGGAACTGGATACGCTGCGGTCGCTGGTCGGTGTCGCCAAGCACGCGCACTGGCTCAACCCGGAGCCGGAAACCAACTGGGGCTCAGGCGATTCCGCTGCCGACAAGTATCGGCAAGTGATCGAGATGCACGAATGCCGGTCGGCCAAACAGCTGACCGCCGTGGTGTCCCGGCTGCTGCCGGTGTGAGGCGCGAACATCGATGGCGGACATGCGGCACGCGGACGGCGGGCTACCCGCCGTGTCGGATTCCTGAACGCCGAAAACAAGACATTCCCCCAGTGATCGCTGGTGGTCCGAGTCGGACGGCATGCTGAAGCTGAAGCCCGACATGCGGGCGGCCGTCCGTGAGCGATCGGTTCGCCGAATCACTAGGCTGTACCGACATCGTCCGGGGAGGCACCGGGGTGAGTTCGATGCGTCGTCGATTCGGGAGTTCGGGAATGAAGAAGACTGCCGCTGCGGCCGTTGCCGCGGCCCTGATCGTCGTGCTCACGGCGTGCGGGTCCGGAGACCACGCGGCCACCGCCGGGGTGACCTCGTCCACGACCGTGGCCATGTCCTCGACCACGGCTGCGCCGCCTCCTCCTGACACGACTTGGGGCTTCACCGCGACCTCGGTGCGGCTCGAAGGCGACGGATACAGCGTCGACCTACCGCAGGTGGCGGGCGGAAAGGACGACGCGCGCACCGAGTTCGACGACGGGATGCGCGCCGAGGCGGATCGCTTCATCCAGCAGGTGGGTCCGAACTACAAGGTCAAAGGTTTCCACAGCGAGGTCGCCCGCATCGGTCGCCACGTGCTCAGCGGGGTGCTGGGGATCGAGGTCGACACCGGCTGGTTGCATCCGACCACCTACAAGGCCACCCACGTCACGAACATCGAAACCGGTCAGCAGCTGACACTGCCCGATCTGTTCACCGATCTGCAGCAGGGACTGGATGTGCTCTCGTCGCAGGCCGCGGTACTGGTGCCGAAGACGCGGGTCGGCACGAACTCCTACGCGAAGGAGCAGATCGACCCGAAGGTGGAGAACTTCGAGCGCTGGGTGGCCACGCCCGATGGCATGCGGGTCTATCTCGGGGAGATCGCGTCGCACGCGATGGGCTATATCGACATCACCGTGCCGTGGTCCGCACTCGACGGCGTGCTGAAGCCGGGTCTGCGGGCGGTCGTCAGCAGTTGACGCCCCGGGCGGTTGCCGACCTGCCCGGACCGGAACCGACCCGTTAAGCTCGGCAGTCATGCACGAGATAGGTCGGCGCCGACGCAAGCTGGGGGTGATGGGTGGGACGTTCGACCCCATCCATCACGGTCACCTGGTCGCCGCCAGCGAGGTCGCCAATCGGTTCGACCTGGATGAAGTGATCTTCGTCCCGACCGGACAGCCCTGGCAGAAAGCGGACAAACAGGTCAGTGCCGCCGAAGACCGCTACCTGATGACCGTGATCGCGACCGCCTCCAACCCCCGATTCTCGGTCAGTCGGGCGGACATCGACCGGGGCAAGGTCACCTACACCGTCGAGACCCTGCGCGAGATGCGCAGCAAGCATCCGGACGCCGAGCTGTACTTCATCACCGGAGCGGATGCTCTGTCCAACATCCTGACATGGCAGGATTGGGCTGAACTGTTCGAACTGGCGAAGTTCGTCGGGGTGAGCCGACCGGGGTACGAGCTGAATGCCGACCATCTCGAAGAGCATCTGCGCGACCTTCCGGTCGATGCGGTGACCATGATCGAGATCCCGGCCTTGGCCATCTCGTCGAGCGAATGCCGTCGCCGCGCGGCGGAGAACCGGCCGGTGTGGTACCTCGTCCCCGACGGGGTAGTGCAGTACATATCGAAGCGGCACCTTTACGTGCCCGTAGGAGCGGAAGGTACCGAAGCGTGAGCGAGCGCAGCGAGCAAACCGAAAGCGCAGCCGCTATTGCGGTCATGCCGGAGCCGAGCGTCAGCGAGGTGCAGGCGTGAGCGAGCGCAGCGAGCAAACCGAAAGCGCAGCCGCTATTGCGGTCATGCCGGAGCCGAGCGTCAGCGAGGTGCAGGCGTGAGCGAGCGCAGCGAGCAAACCGAAAGCGCAGCCGCTATTGCGGTCATGCCGGAGCCGAGCGTCAGCGAGGTGCAGGCGTGACCGCATCTGTCGAATCGGTGGAGATGGCGCAGGTCGCCGCGCGCGCGGCGGACGAGAAGCTGGCTTCCGACGTCGTGGTGCTCGACGTCTCCGAGCAGCTGGTGATCACCGACTGCTTCGTGATCGCGTCCGCGCCGAACGAGCGGCAGGTGAACGCCATCGTCGACAACATCGAGGAGAAACTGCGCGAGGCCGGGCACAAGCCGGTCCGGCGCGAGGGCACCCGCGAGGGACGCTGGGCGCTGCTCGACTACGTCGACGTGGTAGTGCACGTCCAGCACAACGACGAGCGCAACTTCTATGCGCTGGAACGGCTCTGGAAGGACTGCCCGGTGGTTCCGGTGGATGGTCTCGGCGCGTCGGCCGCGGCGGTGAACGGCGAAGCGGGGACGAGCTCGAGTGAGTAGATATGTCGGCGTCCGCACACTGATCCTGTTGCGGCACGGGCAGACCGAATGGAACGCCTCCGACCGGATGCAGGGCCAGATCGACACCGACCTCACCGAACTCGGCCGCCGACAGGCGAAAGAAGCTGCGCGCGAGCTGGTCTCGCGTAACGCGATCGCCATCGTCTCCTCCGACCTGCGGCGCGCCTACGACACCGCCTCGGCGTTGGCGGACCACATCGCGCTGCCGGTCGTCAAGGACGCGCGGCTGCGGGAAACCAACCTCGGCGCCTGGGAGGGCCTGAACCACCTGGACGTCGACGCCGACTATCCCGGAGCGCGCGTGGCCTGGCGATTGGACGCGAGCTATACCCCGCCCGGCGGCGAGAGCAAGCTCGAGGTGGGTGCGCGATCTCTTCCGGTGGTACAGGAATTGTTCGCCGACCGGCAGGATTGGCCGGGCCGGACTATCATCCTGGTGGCGCACGGCGGGCTGATCGCCGCCCTCACGGCTGCGCTGCTCGACCTGCCGCCGCGGAACTGGCCTGCCCTTGGGGGATTGGCCAACACCAGTTGGGTGCAGCTGAGCAGCCACGGCCCGAGCATCGATCAGCCCGGTTGGCGCCTCGATGTGTGGAACGCAGCGGCGAAGGTGGCCCCCGATGTCCTCTGAAGAACCGATTCGACAGGTTCCGGACGAACTGTTCCGGCGCGTATCGGCCAAGCCCGAACGGGCAGCTCCCGACGCGTTGTTCGGACCTCCTCCGGCGAAGAAGCCTACCGAGCCGGTCGAACCAGCCGCGGATGCTGCCGAGGAATCGGTCGCAGCCGAGTCCGCGGTCGACGGTGGTGTCGAGTTCGTGTCCCCGACGGGGCAATCTGCGCTTGCCGGTGCCGGGTCGGTAACTCCGGCGGCTGAGTCCGATTCTCCCGCAGCGGGATCTACGTCCGGCGTCGCCGACGCGTCCGAGTCCGCGGGTGATGCCCCGGCGACGCCCGGTCGTGCCGGAGAGCCTCCAGGAGGCGCTGAGTCGGTAGCCGCGGCTGCCGAGTCCGAGTCCGCCACAGCGGGATCTACGTCCGCCGTTGCCGAATCAGTAGCTGATTCCGCCACGTCTGCGGCTGAGGCGGCGGAATCCGCTCCCCAGGCCGAGTCGGCCAAGTCGAGTGGCGCGCGTGCTGAGCCGGTGGCTCCAGCGGCGGAGCCGGGTAACGGTGCCGAGTCGGTAGCCGCCGCAGCCGAATCCGCGGTGAGCGGTATCGAGTCGGTTGCTCCGCCGGTCGAATCCGATTCCGGCGCAGCGGAACCCATGCCTGCAGTTGCCGAGGCTGTGGATAGTGCTGCTGCGCTTTCCGGTGATGTCGAGAAGACTTCGGGCGGTCCCCAATCCGTTGCACCGGAGGTTGACGCCGAGTCTGTGGCTGTCGCAGCCGCCGAGTCGAACTCCGCTGGGGAGCTGAATGCCTCGGGGCGGCAGGTGCTGCTGGTGATCGCGGACTCTCTGTCCTACTTCGGGCCGAAGGGTGGGCTGCCTGCCGATCATCCGCAGATCTGGCCGAACCTGGTTGGGGCCGAACTCGATTGGGATGTCGAGTTGGTCGGGCGGATCGGCTGGACCTGCCGCGACGCGTACTGGGCGCTGATCGGTGATCCTCGGGTGTGGGCCGCGGTGCCGCGCGCGGGTGCGGTGGTGTTCGCGGTCGGCGGGATGGACACGCTGCCCTCGCCGCTGCCGACCGCGCTGCGCGAGCTGATCCGTTACGTGCGGCCGCCCACCATCCGCAGGGGGGTGCGCGCCACCTACAACTGGCTGCAACCCAAGCTGTCGAAGCTCGGACGCCCAGTGGCGCTGCCGCCGAAGGTGAGCGTGGACTACCTGGAACAGTCGCGGGAAGCGTTGGCGCAGCTGCGTCCCGATCTGCCGGTCGTCGCCGTACTGCCGTCTGTGCACAACTGCGACGCCTACGGCCGCGTGCATTCCGGCCGCGAGCGCGCGGTCAAGGCGCTGCGCAAGTGGTCTGACCAGACCTCGGTGCCGCTGGTCGATCTCGGCGATGCCGTGCGCGAGAACATCTTCTCCGGCGAGGCCAACCCCGATGGCATCCACTGGGGCTGGGACGGGCACACCGCGGTGGCCAACGCGATGGTGAAGACCTTGCAGGAGGTTCGGTAGTTGGCCGTTGTGGTCGTCACCGATTCCTCCGCCAGCCTCCCTACCGAGCTCGTCGCCCAGCTGGAGATCGCCGTCGTGCCCCTGCACGTCCTGGTCGGGGATCGCACGATCCGCGAAGGCGTCGACCCTATCGATTTCGACTATGCCTCGGACATGGTGACCACCTCGGCAGCCTCGCCCGGCGAGCTGCGCGCGGTGTACGAGCAGGCCCTCGAACACAGTGGCGGCGACGGTGTTGTCGCCGTGCACATTTCGCGTCAACTGTCCGGTACCTGGGAGGCGGGCAGGCAGGCGGTCCGCGATATGGACGCCGCCGACCGGGTCCGCCTGGTCGACTCCCTCGGCGCGGGTCTGGCCACCGGGCTGCCCGTGCTGGCGGCCGCGCGCCGGGCGCGCGATGCTGCCGCGCTGGGGGTTGTCTATGACACCGCCGTTGCGGCATCGAGCCGCTCCCGCTCGTTCATCCTGGTGAATCGCACCGAGCAACTGCGTCGCGGCGGGCGATTGTCCAGTGCCGCGGCATTCTTCGGTACCGAGCTGGTCACCAAACCCCTGTTGCAGATCGTCGAGGGCCGCCTCGAACTCCGCGAAAAAGTCCGCACTCGCTCCAAGGCGTACACCAAACTCGTCGCGGCAGCGGTCGATGCGGCAGGCGAAGACGGCGCCGCGGTAGCCGTCCAACACCTGGGCGCCGAGGAGGCTGCCAACACCCTCGCCACCCAACTCCGCGACCGTATCCCTCGCATCCGCGAACTAATCATCGCCGAATTCGGCCCAGCCCTGGGCGTCCACCTCGGCCACGGCGCGGTAGGCGTCCTCGTCGTCCCCGGCGGCTGCGCCTGAGCTTCGCCGAGTGGCACATGCACTCCGTCATATCCCGCTCGGCGGCGCGTTCAGCTGGGCCAGAGGGTTGGGGTGTGCGCATCGACGAGGGTGGTGAGCTGGGTGAGGAAGTCGGCGATGGGTTGCGGGTCGAGGCGGCGGCCGTCACGGAGGCGGACCGCCACCTGGTCGTTGACGGCTTCCTTGGGACCGATGACGGCCTGGTAGGGGGCCAAGCGGGCGCGGCGGATGCGGGCGCCGAGGCTGCCGAGGTCGGGGTCCGCGATGTCGACGCGGAAGCCGAGGTCGAGGCAGCGCTCGGAAAGGGCTGCGGCGTACGGCATTTCGGCTGCGGAGACCGGGAGGATGGCGACCTGGGTGGGGGCAAGCCAGGCGGGGAAGGCGCCGCCGTGTTCTTCGATGAGGTGGGCGACAGCGCGTTCGACGCTGCCGATAATGCTGCGGTGCACCATGACCGGGCGATGTTTCGCGCCGTCGGCGCCGATGTAGTGCAGACCGAACTGCTCGGGCTGGTGGAAGTCGACCTGGACGGTGGACAGGGTGAACTCACGGCCCGCACTGTCGGTGAACTGGATATCGATCTTGGGTCCGTAGAACGCTGCCTCACCCTCCACCGCCGCATAGGGCAGGCCGGAACGGTCGAGGGCGGCGGTCAGCTCGGCGATGGATCGCCACCATTTCTCCGGCGCGGCAACGTCTTTCCCGCCGGGGCCGGGTAGCGAGAGTCGGTAGCGGGTCGGTTCGATACCGAGCGCCGCGTGTGCGCGGCGGATCATCGCCAGTGCGGCGCCGACCTCGTCGGCGACCTGGTCCTCGGTGCAGAAGATGTGCGCGTCGTTGAGCTGGATGGCCCGCACGCGGGTGAGCCCGCCGAGCACACCGGACAGTTCGGATCGATACATGCCGCCTAATTCGGCTATCCGTAACGGCAATTCCCGGTAGCTGTGCGAGCGGGAACGGTAGATCAGCGCGTGATGGGGACACAGACTCGGCCGCAGCACCACCTGCTCGCCGCCCAGCTCCATCGGCGGGAACATGTCGTCGCTGTAGTGCGACCAGTGCCCGGAGATCTCATACAACTCCCGCTTGCCCAGCACCGGCGAATACACATGCCGGTACCCGGCCCGCCGCTCGGCGGTGCGGATGTACTCCTCCAGGGTGTGCCGCACGGTGGCGCCATCCGGCAGCCAATACGGCAATCCCGCGCCCATCAACGGGTCGGTATCGAACAACTCCAGCTCACGGCCGAGTTTGCGATGGTCGTGCACAACGGTCTCCTCGCGGATAGCGGGCGAGTGACCACAAGACGAAGCCCCGGGGCACTCGCCCCGGGGCTTCGGATCAAGACATCAATCAGCGCGCCGGGACATTCTCCGGCGTCGTCGTCACAGCAGCGCGCTTCATGATTGCCACGGTAGCAGGGCAGTCACGCCACGTGCACGTCCATTTCGGGAGGAGGATCCACACCTCGAGACGGCACCAACGGCGTCGCTCAGACACCCGGCACACGATTATGCGGAAGCAACTCCGAAACCCGCAGGTGTGAACCAGTCGGCTGCGACCTTTACCATTCCCCGGTGACCGCCTACGACCATCTGGATGCGTTCGAGCACCTCGACACCTCGACGCTGCCGCAGCGCCAGCAGCAGATCCTCGCCGTGATCCGGGACTGCGTGGTCAGGCACGGGTATCCGCCGAACACTCGGGAGATCGGTGACGCCGTCGGCCTGCGCTCTTCGTCGTCGGTGTCCAAGCATCTGAAGAGTCTGGAGGACAAGGGTTTCCTGCGTCGTAGCGAGACTATGTCGCGTCCGATCGATGTGCGCATGTTCCTGGCGGCGGCCGCGCCGCGGGAATCGGTCGACGACTCCGTGGCGGTACCGGTGGTCGGCGATATCGCGGCGGGCAGCCCGATCCTCGCCGAGGAGCACACCGACGACATGCTGACACTCTCACGCCAGCTCGTCGGGCGCGGAACGGTCTTCGGGCTGCGGGTGCGCGGCGACTCGATGATCGACGCCGCGATCTGCGACGGTGACATTGTGGTGATCCGCCAACAGCACGAGGCACATTCGGGCGAGATCGTTGCCGCGATGATCGACGGCGAGGCCACCGTCAAGGTGTACCGCCGCCGCAACGGGCACGTCTACCTTGAACCGCGCAACCCCGCCTACGACGTCATCGATGGTGACGAGGCAGTCGTGCTCGGCAAGGTCGTCTCGGTGATACGCACGGTCTGACTTCGGGGTCGCTACAGCGGATATCGCGGCTCTTCGTGGGCGCCACATCAACGACGGCGTTAAGCGGCCACCGTCCGTCCGACACGGCCCGGTGTTCGTGTCAGCGGTGGTGGGCATCGTTGTGTCCATGCCAGCCTCGCATGGTGATCGCCACACTTCGACATGGCGGCTCTGAAATTCCGTTGTTCAACTTCAGCACCGGCGGTAACGTCACTTCGGTTTGTCAACCAATCAACCGAAGGAGTCGATGCCATCATGAAAGTCGTCACCGAACGCGACATCAGGTCGTCGTTCATCAACTGTTCCAAGACCACCGCCAAGAAGCTGCCCGTGCCTCGCGATCTGGACGAGCGGCCGTGGGACGATCTGGACTTCCTCGGCTGGGGCGACGCGTCGTTGCCCGGACGCGGCTATCTGGTTGTTGCGCGGGACGATCGTCTCATCGGTGTCGCGCTGCGCTACGAAACCGGCGGACCCGGCCGGGCGCAGATGTGCGCGATCTGCATGACCACGCACACCGGCAGCGGTGTCTCCCTGATGACCGCACACAAGGCAGGCGAATCCGGACGCCGAGGCAACTCGATCGGTACCTACATGTGCACCGATCTTGCCTGCTCGCTCTACGCGCGCGGCAAGCGAACGCCGGCACTGGGCAACAGGTACCGCGAAGACCTCATTACCGTCGAAACGAAGGTCGAGCGGGTCCGGGACAATATGAACGCCTTCATCGCAAGGCTTTACACCTGACCGTCACGCAACAGTGACCCACTGGGCAGCTAACCCGCTGCTCGACCAGAACGGAGGTAGATGCCATGTGCCGATACTCGAGGACCCACCACCGACGCACCCCGAGTTCAGCGACACCGCAACAGAACTCGGGGTGCACGGGATCCCTCTCCGGTTGAGACGGCCCGGACACCGGCCGGACCATCCCATCCGGAGAGGAACTCCCACCGATTTTGCGCACCTCCGGTCGCGTAGCTCTGGGTGCCAGGCCGCGACCTGGCGGAGTCGACCTTCGGTGACCTCGCGGAACTCGATATCGGCCGCTTCCCGGGCGAGGTCAGCGCCGAGCCCAGCGCGATCCGGTCGGGGACTCGACCGTCCTGGTCCTGGCCGAACGCGACCCGGCCGACCTGCCGTGGGGCGATCTGGGTGTCGATGTGGTCATAGAATCCACCGGCATTTTCACCGACGCCGCCACACCCGCGCGAACTGCTCGGGCCCAGGTCGGCGACAGCGTTTTCCACAAGGCCACAGTTATCAACAGGCCGACTGAATCGCCTGCTCGGACTCGGTTTCGCCGCCTCGAACGGCACTACCGTCGGCGCCATGTCACGACACGACGAGCGCGAGCGGATCCGGCAGCGACTCAGCGCGCTGACGGCCAGAGTCGGCGCGAGCAGAACGGCGGGCGCCGGCGTTCTGGATGCGGGTGGCCCGGGAGGTGGGGATGCGGCGGGCCGACGGGGTGCTCCGCGATCGTTCGGCGCTGGGCACCTGCCGAGTGTGGGGCGACCGGGGCGGGCCCCACACCCCGGCAATCTCGGGTTGTCTTGGCGCGCAGGGACATCGGGAAGCCCTCACGGGACGCGCAGCACCGGGCGGTCCGGCAGCGGTGAGTTCTCGGCGAACTCCGAACGGTCGGGGGATGTCGGGTTGTCGGGCGGTGGGCGATCGGAGGAGAGCGACCGTTCGGGGGAGCGTGCGCGTCCGGGGAAAGACGGTTCGTCGGGGAGCGACCAGCGAACGGACAATGTCCGGTTGGCCGGGAGTGTAGGGGTATCGGAGAGTTCTGGCGGGTCGCGGAGTGCCGGATGGTCTGGAGCCGTCGGGTTTTCGGGGAGAGTTGAGCGTTCGGGAAACGTCGGGGTGGCGGGTGGTGGGCGATGGGATGACGAGCAGTTGCCGCCGGAGGGGGTGGAATCGGACGGCGCGGATGGGGCGTCCGACGGTGCGGGTGAGTGGGAGGACGGGGTTGGTGAGGTGCGCTCGCCGGGGTGGTTGGATGCGCCGGGGCGGGGATCGGCCTGGCGCGATCGGCTTGTGCCGGAACGGTTTCGGGGCACGCGATTCGATCCGGGGTGGCGGGGCGTGGTGACGCTGACGTTGGTGGGGTTGGTGGCGGTGGTCGTGGCGACGGTGGTGGTGTTGCGGGAACGGCCGGTCACCCAGGTGGTTCCGCCATTGCCGGTGGTGCGAACGACCACGGTTGCGTCGACAGCGGTCCGCCCATCGAACGACCGAATGTCCAGTGCGGCAGCATCACCCGGTGCCACACCGGTACCCGCAGCCGGTGCGGAAGGTGCCGCTGTCAACGAATTGGTCGTCAGCGTCGTCGGTTTGGTGCCGCACGGCGGACTGTTGCGGCTACCCACCGGATCTCGTGTCGCCGACGCCATCACGGCCGCGGGCGGCCCGAAGGAGGGCTCCGACCTGACCGGGCTCAACCTGGCTCAGCGCCTCCAGGACGGCGACCAGGTGGTGGTCGGCGCCACCGGACCGAACGCCGGCCCGCCACAACTCGGCAGCACCACGATCAGCACGGCCGGTCGCACCTCCAGCGCTTCGACGCCCCGTTCGGGTTCCGCCCCGACCCCCTCCACCCGTATCGATCTCAACACCGCCACCGAGTCCGACCTCGACGCACTCCCCAGCGTCGGCCCCGTCACCGCCCGCGCAATCATCACCTGGCGCACCATAAACGGCCGCTTCACCGACATCGAACAACTCGGCGAAATCGACGGCATCGGCCCCGCCCGCCTCGCCCGCCTGCGCGATCTGGTGAAGGTATGAGGTCATGCGGTGGGGGAGAAGCGGTTGGGGCGAGCCCGATCGGGGATTCGCGGCCACGTACAGGTGGTGAGTCCGGGGTGCGCAGCAAGCTGGGGGTTGATGGCCGGCGAGGGGTCGGCGGCGAGCGGCGGTCGGGCGGCGTCGATGACATTGGCGGTTCTCGCCTCGGGCGCCTGTGTGACCGGATGACGGTATGAGCGGATCCGACGGGGTATCGGATGGGTGGGGTGATGTCGATCGGCGGTCTGCCGACGAGGATTCGGCATCGGGCCGGGAGCCGCAGGTGCTTGACGCGCGGCTGTTGCCTGCGGCGTTGTGTTGCTGGGGCGCAACGATTATGGCGCTGACCGCGGGGTGGGTGGCCGGGTTGGTGTTGGCGGTGGCGCTGGTGGTGTTGGCGATCGGGTTGTGGGTGTTGTTATTGCGGGAGCTGGCGCATCGCAGCGAACGGTGGCGGGTCGTGGCAGTGGTCGCGCTCGCCGCGATGCTGCTCGGTGCGGGGTTCGCGGTGGCGGGGGCTTGGCGGGAGCATCGAGCGGCGACGCATCCGTTGCGGAACACCGCTGGAGTGTCGGTGTGGGTGGTGGTCACGCCGACCGATGATCCGAAACCGATGCGAGCCGATGCGTTCGGCGGCGAGCCGCGGTGGACGGTGCGGGCGAACCTGCGTGAGTACCGGCAAGGCGAGCTGACCGTGCGAACCAATGGCGCGGTGGTGATCATGGCGTCGGGCGAGGGTTGGGCGGACCTGCTGCCCGGACAGCCGGTGCGGTTCCGAGCCCGGTCGGAACAGCCGTGGCACCGCGATCTCACGATCGCGACGCTGCGGGCGCTGGGGCCTCCGGTCGTTGTCGGCACGCCGCCATGGTGGCAGCGGGCGGCGGGGGCGGTGCGTGCCGACCTAGCCGCGGCGGTGTCTCGCGCGCTATCCGAGGATCCGGCCGGGCTGTTGCCCGCGCTGGTAGTCGGCGACACCTCCGCGCTGCCCGATGACGTGCGCGAAGAGTTCGAAATCGCTGGGCTGGAACACCTTTGCGTGGTCAGCGGTGCCAATTTCACGATCTTGCTGGCCGTGGTGCTCTTCGCGGTGCGGATGCTCACGCTCGGCACGCGTACCGGAGCCGCCGTCGCGGCGGCCGCGCTACTCATGTTCATTGTCATCGCGCGACCGGACCCGAGCGTGCTCCGGGCCGGCGCGATGGGCGCGATCACGTTACTGGCCTTGATAACCGGCCGTCGGAAGCAAGCCTTGCCCGCGCTGTGTGCGGCAATCATCGGATTGCTTGCGGTCTGCCCCGAATTGGCGGTGCGCGCCGGCTTCGGACTGTCGGTACTGGCGACAGCCGGGCTGATTCTGCTGGCACCGAGCTGGGCGGACTGGCTGCGGGCGCGGGGCTGGTGGCGAATCGCGGCCGAGATCGTCGCGGTGTCGGCCGCCGCATTCGTGGTGACGACTCCACTCATGGTCGCGCTGACCGGTCGGCTCAGCCTGGTCGCGATTATCGCGAATGTCCTTGTCGAACCGGTCATTGCACCGGTCACGGTGATCGGCGCGATCGGCACGGCGCTGTCCGGTATCTGCCCGCCGCTGGCCGAATTGGTGCTGCGCTGCGCCGCACCGCCGCTGTGGTGGTTGCTGTTCGTCGCCGAACACGCGGCGGCCGTGCCTGGCGCGGAAGTCGAGGTCCCGGGCGGCACCACCGGTGGAGCAATCGCCTGCGTGATCGTCGCCGCGGGCATATGGGCGCTGCGCTCCGCCGTGGTGCGCCGCCTTGCCGCCGCGGTCGCGCTCGGTATCGCTATGGTGCTGGTTCCGGTCCGGATCTGGCATCCGGGCTGGCCACCGGCCGGATGGGTGCTTGCAGTCTGCGATGTCGGTCAGGGCGACGGCCTCGCCCTCTCGATCGGTGACGGCGCGGCGGTCGTCATCGACGTCGGCCCCGATCGACGCCCGATCCGCGCCTGCCTGGATCGGTTGCGTATCAAGCGAATTGCGCTACTGGTCCTCACCCACCCCCACGCCGACCACATCGGCGGCCTCACCGGCGCCCTCCAAGGACGCTCGGTCGCGGCACTGGCTGTCGGCCCCGACGAACTTCCCGCCGCACCAGGCCTGCGCCGCGTCGACATCAATGCCCTCGACGACCGCACCACCAATTCGGGATCTACGGCAAATTCGTGCATCCCGGCGGCCGATAGCCGCGGGCCGACTGCCACTACGTGTGACCAGGCGACGAATTTCCCTGGGCCGGTATTGATCACGCACCCAACCACATCGGACGTAACCGGTCCGACCGGGACCGTATACGGACCTCCCCCGGATGGGTCCGCGCCGTCGGGCAACGCGCACGCACTGGAGGCTGACCCGCACGGCAAAAGGGGAGACCAGGCCGCACCGGCCAGCGGTCCGGCGCAAGTAGCCGCTGTCGCCGCACGAGCTGAAATTCCTGTCCTCGAGCTATCGGCCGGATATGTAATGCGTTTCGGCACTCTCGAATTGGAGGTCCTCGCACCCGCCACAGGCGGGCGACGCCCCGCAGGCAGCGCGTTCGCCGACGAGGCCAACGACCGGTCGATCGTCCTCGCCGCCACCACTCCCGCGGGCCGAATCCTGCTGACCGGCGACATCGAGGCCCCAGCCCAACATCGCCTCATGACCTCCGGCGCCCCGATCCAAGCGGACATCATGAAGGTCCCACACCACGGATCACGCACCACCACATCGGAATTCATCGCCGCCGTCCACCCCAGACTCGCGCTGGTGAGCGTCGGCGCGCACAACACCTTCGGACACCCGAACCCAGGTCTGCTTTCGGAGTTTGCAGCCCTCAGCGTCAGCGCGGTCCGCACCGACCAACGCGGCGACGTACTCGTCGTCGGCGAGGCCGAGCAGCTGCGAGTCATGACATTACGAACGGCCAAATCCAGACAGTAGGAATCTGGAACCAGCTATCCGCGGAAGCTCTGCGTAGCGGGATGAAACGTACGTAGGATGCCAGGCGTGAGCGAGCGGATTGCGTCTGTGCACCTGGTGCTCGGGGAAGAAGAGCTGCTGATCGAGCGTGCGGTGGCGGGGATCGCCGCGCAGGTTCGGGCTGCGGCGCCGGATGGGGATTCGGTGCCGGTCGATCGGTTGCGGGCGGGGGATGCCAGTACGGCCGAACTGGCCGAGTTGTTGAGTCCGTCGCTGTTCGCCGAGGAGCGATTGATCGTGCTGGAGTCGGCGGCCGAGGCAGGGAAGGACGCGGTCGCGGTGATCACCGAGGCTGCCGTTGATCCGCCAGAAGGCGCGGTGCTGGTGGTACTGCATTCCGGGGGCGGCCGGGCCAAGGCGTTGGCGCCCGCGCTGCAGAAGGCCGGGGCCGAGGTGCACAACTGCGCCAAGTTGACCAAGGTCGCCGAGCGGGTCGAGTTCGTGCGCGGCGAATTCCGGGCCGCGGGCGTACGGGTGTCGAGCGAAGTCGTGCAGGTGATGCTGGAGGCGGTCGGCTCGGAGCTGCGTGAGCTCGCCGCGGCATGTTCGCAGCTGGCGGCCGACACCGGCGGCAAGATCGATGTCGCGGCCGTGCGCCGCTATTACTCCGGCAAGGCGGAGGTCTCCGGCTTCGATGTCGCCGAGCTGGCGGTGGCGGGCGACCGTCCCGGCGCGATGGAGGCGCTGCGCTGGGCCAACGACCGCGGCGTCCCACACGTCCTGCTCGCCGACGCGCTAGCCGATTCCGTACACACCATCGCCCGAGTCGGCTCCGCGGGCCGCGGCGACCCGTTCAAACTGGCCCAACAACTCGGCATGCCGCCATGGAAGGTGAAGAAGGCCCAAGCCCAAGCCCGCGGCTGGAGCTCAGCCACCATCGGCACCGCCCTCCAGGTCGTCGCAACCCTGAACGCCGACGTCAAAGGCGGCGCGGCCGATGCCACCTACGCCCTGGAACACGCCCTCACCCAAATCCTCGATCTATACGCGGCCGGATAGTGGCCGCGACGGAAACCCAGTCCAGCAACCCGGTCATCCGTCGTGCATGGAGCGAGTGCGTGAACCCAGTGATGTTGGCTGAGGCCACGACTGGGCGTCTGTCCCGCCATTTGGGCTCCGCTGCGCGCTGATCTGGTGCGTGAACGCGCATGCAGGCTGACTGAATCCCGACCGGGCGGCCAGCGAGTAACTGGTGCCCGGCCGTCGTCGAGCGCCGCCATCCCTCTCTGCCAGACTCGTGTAGGCCGGGTGACCGGTCGGTTTTGTAGAGTTGTGTAGGGCGAGATCAGGGACATCGAGTAAGTGACGTTGAGTGCGGCTGATCTGCCCATCGAGGATGGTGTGCTGGCAGCAGTGGAGAAGGGCCGGGGCCGATCGGCCGAAGCGGCGGCGGTTCACCCCGGAGTACAAGCTGGCGATCGTGGCCGAGTACGACCGGTTGACCGAGCCTGGTGCCCGCGGTGCGCTGTTGCGGGTCCTGTCACGGGATGGCGCCCTCGGCGCGCCGCGGTTTGCTCGCCGGGTGGAGCAGGCCGACGGCCAGGACGCCGAGTTGGGTGGTGAGGGCGTCCTCGAACGCGAGGGTTCCGTCGGTGGTTCCGATGGCGGCGTGGGTGAGCTCGTGCAACAGCGTTCCGCAGTAGTCGACAGGATCGCTCAGACGGTCGCGGCGGATCACGATGCGCTTTTCGGCCGGTTCGTAGATTTCGACGATCTCGTATCCGGATGCGTTGAGCCGCATCGTTTCCGAGACGAGGATGTCCCGCACCACGGTGCGGGCAAGGTTGACACCGGCAGCTCTGATGAGTGGTTCCGTGAGGGCGAAGACTCGCGCTTCGGCCGCGGTCAAGCGTGCCGGGTCGACGAAGGTAAACGAGAAGCTGTCGTTCCAGGCGTCGCGGTAGCCGTCGAGGTCGACCAGGGGCCGGCTGGTCTACGGCGGGCATACGATCGGGCTCGCACTGTCGCAGGCATCGCGCGCGTTTCCGGCCCTGGCCACCGTGCTCGGCTGGCAGGGGTGTGACCATCTCGGCCCCGTACACGAGGGGGACACACTGCGCAGCCTGGTCACGGTCGGCGAGGTGACACCGCATCGCCACGGCACCCACCTGGTGCGCCTGCGGTCGGAGGTTTTCGCCGGTGGTCCGGCGCTGGACCGGGAACGTCCGGTGCTGGACTGGCGATACGTCGCGCTCTTCGCCTGACCGCGGCGTCGATTCGTCCGCCCTTCCGGCAGGTACTGTCACTGGTATGTCAGAGGCCACCGTCGGAAGCCCCCGGGGCCGTGGGCGCCCCGCTGGAGCGGACGGCTCGGACACCCGCCGCCGCATTCTGCACGCGGCCCGCGAGGTGTTCACGGAGGTCGGCTATCAGAGCGCGACGTTCCAGGAGATCGCCGTGCGCGCCGACGTCACCCGCCCGGCGGTGAACCACTACTTCCGCGACAAGGCCACGCTGTATGCGGCGCTGTTCGATTCGACGCAGGAAGATGTGGTGGCCGCCGGTCTGGAGCGGGCGAATCAGCAGTCGACCGTGGCCGGCCGCCTTTCCACCTTCCTCGCGGAGGCGGTGCAGGCCGATTCCGAGGACCGGTCCTACGCCAGGTTCATCTCCTCGTCGTTGCTCGACTCGTTCCGGCATCCGGAGTTCCGGGATCGGGCGCAGGGGCAACTCGACGAGGTACGCCGGTTCGTCGCCGACACGCTGCAGGCAGCTGTCGACGACGGTGAACTGGCCAAGGACACCGACATCACCGCGATGACCGAGATGCTCGTCGCGGTGATGTGGGGGATGGGGCTCTATGCGGGTTTCGTCGGCACCCACGAGGATCTGGAATCGGTTGTCGCGCAGTTCACTCGACTGCTACAGGGTGACGGCTGGTGACCTCGCCGTACTGCCGGTCGGTGGTTGTGAACAACAGATAGGCGAGTACGAGGAACCAGGCGCCGAACACCACAGCGGCCATCCAGTAGGCGAGCAGTCCGTTCCAGGCGAGCAGTCCGTGCTTGAAGAAGACCGCGAAACCGCCTGCGACGAACAGGATCGCAGTCCACAGGTTGTAGTAGCCCGCCCACCGCGGCCACAGCGGGGTAGCGCCGCGGTCGGCGAATACCGCGAATCCGATCGCCAGGGCCATGAAACTCGCTCCGGGCCAATTCATTACGAAGGGCAACCAGCCCAGGTCGTTGAGCGCCTGGGTGAGTTCCGGTGAGCGCTCGGGACGGTACGACGCAGCGGTGAACATGAAGACCGGCAACAGAATGGCCACCACCGACAGCGCCGTGGCCATCAGCATGACGTAGGCGAGCAGGGGAGCGGACCGCCCCTCGATCTGCTTGATACGCACCGCGAGCAACGCACCGAACGGTAGCTGCAGCGCCGCCCCGCTGAGCATCAGCACCAGACCTGCCCGTTTCAGCACGGTGTGCGTGCTCCAGAAGTCCGTCACCTGTTGCGCGGACCAGCTCGGTGAAGTCGGGGGGATCAGCCCGGTCATGATCATGCCGCCCAACAGTGCGAGCACGAACAAGGGGCCGCAGGCGGCACAGCATCTCTGCAGGGCGGGAGTCATCGTCAACCTCGCGAATCAGGTGGTGGCTTTGAATTCAGATTAGAAGATCAAGTTATTGACGTCAACGTCAATTAGTGCCTAGCATCACCAATGAGCGGGTACGTGACCCGAGTCACCCACGCCAGCTCATGCAGATCGCTTCCTGTTTGCTCGGCGACTTCTGCGCCGACGGAAGATTGAGAGGTCTACCCATGCCCCCGATGATTTTGCCCAGTCCGCCGGACTTCGGCGCCGGCGCGTTCGCCGGCTGGTTTTTCACGCTCTACGCAGGTCTCGCCGTGGTGGTCATTGCCTCGGCCTGGGCGCTGTGGGTGGGCTTCAAGCGGCGCAACTGGCTGCCGGCGATGCTCGTCTTCAGTGGTTTCCTGTGCTCGCTGCTCGAGCCGCTGCTCGATTTGCTGGGCCACCTGCGGTGGGCAAATGACCTGCCCTACTACGTCTTCAAGAACTTCGGGATCGACGTTCCGCTGCTGATTCCGTTCTGCTATGCCGCGTTCCTCGGGCTGGAGCCGTACTTCATCTACCTCATCCTGAAGAAGGGTGTGACGGTCAAGCAGCTGTTCATGGTCTACCTGGTGGCGGGCCTGACCGATGCGATCATGGAGACGCCCGGACTGCTGATGCACGTCTACGAGTACTACGGCGTGCAGCCCTACACCTTCCTGAAGTTCCCCTACTGGTGGGCCTTCATCAACGGCGCTTCGTTCATGACCATCGGCTTCTTCATCTGGTTCCTCGAGCCGCACCTGAAGGGCATCAACCGGGCGTGGTTCCTGCTCGTCGCGCCGGTGGGCATGATGGTGGCCTACTTCAGCGTCGGCTGGGTCCACATCCTGGCCCTCAATTCGACTCTTCCCACCGCCCTCAAATGGGGTGCGACGACGCTGATGATGGCCGGTTACCTCTTCTACATCCGCGGTATGGGCTACTTCGTCGCCGTGCGGGAACAGCAGGTGGACTGGACATTCCGCCGACTGTTGTTCTTCCGGTTCATGCTGCCCAACCAGCGGGAGCGACTGCTTGCGAATGTGCCTGCAACGCAGACAGTTTCCGATGCCGATACCCGATCTCCGCAGCGTGCGGTCTGATTCGGCGAGTGGGAGGATTGCCGTGAACAATTCCATCATCACCCCCGATACCGCCGATGTGGTCGTGGTCGGCTCCGGGCACAACGGTCTGGTCGCGGCGGCCTATCTGGCACAGGCCGGGCTGGACGTGCTGATCGTCGAGGCACATGCGACACCGGGCGGTATGACCTCGACCAATCCGATGGCCCCGGAGGCGCCGGACTACTTGATCAACGAGGCGTCGATCCAGGCATCGCTGTTCCGCACCACGACCATCGATGCCGATCTCGGACTGTCGAGCCGATTCGGATTGCGGCAGACCGTCATCGACCCGGCGCATTATCAATTGGCGGCCGACGGCTCATCGCTGGCGCTGTGGCGTGACCCGCGGCGCACCGCCGACGAACTGGCCCGGTTCTCCCGTAAGGACGCGGAGGCGCTCATCGATCTGTACCGGGTGATCGATGCCGCCGTCGAGATCGGACTGCCGCTCATGCAGACCAGTCCGACCCGCCCGGAGATTCGCAAGGTCTTGCAGGCGGCCAAGGCGGTGGCGAAGAACCGCCGCGAACTGACCGCGATCGGCCGCTGGATGGCGTCCTCACAGGTGGAGGCGATCGAGGAAAGCTTTGAACACGATATGATCCGGGCGCCGCTGCTGATCGCCTTGCCGTTCATGCCATTCGACGCCGACCTGAGCGGCTGGTCACTGATCTACCTGGGCGTGCTGAGCCGCTACGGGGTGTCGATGTTCCACGGCGGGACCGGCGCCCTGCCGAAGGCGTTGCTGCAGAGCATCGAATCCAACGGCGGCCGCCTGCGGACGAATGCTCCGGTCGACCAGCTGATCGTCCGCCGCGGCCGGGTGGCCGGTGTGCACCTGGCCAGCGGTGAGGAGATCTACGCTCGCCGAGGCGTTCTCACCGCCTGCAGTCCGAAAACGACACTCACCCGGTTGCTGCCTTCGGGGGTGCTCCCGCAGAAACTGCAAGTGGCGGCGGACAACATCCCCGCCAAGAAGCGGGGTATTACCGACTACAAGCTGAATGTCGCGCTGAGCGGTCGCATCCGGATGCCACGGCACGAGAAGTGGCGCGGCGACGGCCTGGACCTGCGGGTGGCGTGCAACTCCTACCACACCTACGAGCAGACCCTGGCCGCCGCCAAAGCTTGTGTGCGTGGTGACGTGCCCGAACATGTGCCTGGATTGGCCCAGATCACCACGGCTTTCGACCCGTCGATGGCACCACCCGGCTGCGATACGTTCTGGTTCTGGAGCGGGCTGACGCCGGGCATTCCGCGAACCTCGTGGGACGAGGCGAAAAAGGAGATCACCGAGAGTGTGATCCGCGATGCCCACCTCTACTACGAGGGTGTCGAGAGCCTGGAGATCGCCAGACGCGATCTGGCACAACCGGATATCGAGGACCGGTTCTGGGCGATCGACGGCAGCGTCTACCACGTCGACCCGGTGATCACGCGCTTCGGTCCCCGTAAACCCGCCCCGGGCTTCGCCGGCTACCGCACGCCGGTGCCCGGCCTGTTCCTCACTGGGTCCGGCACTCATCCGGTCGCGGGGATCAGCGGGATGCCCGGCCAGAACGCGGCCAAGGCGATGCTCGCGTACTTCCGTGCGGAGGACAACGGCAAGCGGTTGCATGCGTTGCGGGCCGGCCGGGACCGCGACGACGCCATCGCGGCCCGGCTGGAGGCGGTCGAGGCATCGGCCACAGCACAGCAATCAAAGGCGTTGTGAAACAGGAAGTTCCGACAGCACCACCGCGGCCCCGCCGAATTATCGGCGGGGCCGCGGTCCTGTCTGTTATGTCCAGATAGATTTTCGATGATAAGCATACATTTAAATCAGACGTCATGTCCGCACAAGATATGTTTACAAACCTCTTGTGCGTAAGCCGACTTATGCTATGCTGAATCGCAGTGATCCCCGCCACATCTACCGGGATCTATGGGCGCAGGACGCATGCCAACCCTAGTCGACTCGGGTGGACTGCCCATCGCGCACTAATAGTATGAACAGCAAGGAGTTTCGTTAGGTTCTCTAAATTTAATACATAATAAAAAAGTTCGACGCGGACCGGTTGACTATGCAATTCGTCGCCGCCGACGGCGGTACCGGCATTTCTTGCTCTGGTTCCGCCCATTCGAAATCAGAATCCCACTCGGGGCAGCCGAAAGGCCATTGCCTAGGTCGCCGACTGCTGTCCGTAATCGCCTGTCGCGACCGAACTCTAATACCTGTGCGGAGCAGGAGTAATCATGGAAAACGATATCGCTGAATCCAAGTCGTCGCTGTTACCCGCCGACCAGTGGAGCTTTGTTCATAAGGGCAGGGGCGAGTTGCGATGACTACCACGATCGAACCCGCGGTCACGCGGCCCCAGGTCCGTCCCGACGAGATGCCGGGCCACGCACCGGAGACCAAGGGCCCCAGCCTGGCGACGCGTGTCGTGAACTATCTGAAGGCCACCCCGATCCGTTCCCTGGCCACGTTGGGCCGCTCGGTACACCTGACTGCCGCCGTGGTGCGCTACTCTCTCGTCGATATCGTGAAGCTGCGGCTGCCGGTCGAGGAAGTCGCGCATCAGATGTGGTTGCTGCTCAAGGTGACTGCGCTGCCGGCGCTACTGATGGCGGTGCCGATCGGGGCTGAGGTTTCGGTTCAGGTCGGCGGCATCATGAACCAGGTCGGTGCCAACTCGCTCGCGGGTGCGGCCAGCGGGCTCGGTGTGGTGGGCCAGGGTGCGCCGATGGCTGCCGGGCTGTTGATGAGTGGGGCTGCCGCCTCGTCGATCGCGTCGGATCTCGGCGCCCGGTCCATCCGCGAAGAGATCGACGCCATGCGTGTCATGGGTGTGGATCCGGTGGAGCGGCTGGTGATGCCGCGGTTCATCGCGATGATCGCCATCGCTCCCGTGCTGTGCATCGTCATCGTCGCGGCCGGTGTGTTCGCCGGCCTGGCGATCTCGGCCAATGTCAATCATGTTGTGCCGGGTAGCTTCTGGCAGTCGTTCGGGGCGTTCGCGACGCCGACCGATCTGGCGTTCTCGGTGTTGAAAGCGCTGGTGTTCGCCGCGATCGTGGTGCTGATCGCGAGCCTGCGCGGGCTGGAGGCCAAGGGCGGCCCCAAGGGCGTCGCCGACGCCGTCAACGCCTCGGTGGTCCTCAGCGTCTTCTGCATCTTCATGACGAACCTGCTGATCAGCCAGCTGCAAATGATGTTCTTCCCGGCGAGATTGGCATGAGCATGACTACTCCATCAATTATGTTGCAGCCCATACGTGCTGCTGGTCGCGGGCTGTCCGGCGTCGCCGGTGAGCTCGGGCAGGTGGCGGTGTTTACCGCCAAGACGATCTACCTGTTGCCCAAGACGGTCCGGCACTATCGCAGGCAGACCGTGAAGACTATGAACGAAATGGCCTGGGGGAGTGGATCACTCATCGTCGACGGCGGTGTGGTGAGCCTGATGTTCTTCCTCGGCGTCGCCGTCGGCGCGGTGGTCGCCATCGAGGCGTTCATGGCACTGAATCTCCTCGGCTTCGGCCCACTGACCGGAATCATCGGATCGTTCGGCAATATTCGCGTGATCGCGCCGATTATCACCGGTATCGGCTTCGCCGCGCAGGCGGGCTGCCGGATGACCGCCGAGATCGGCGCGATGCGGATCTCCGAGGAGATCGATGCCACCGAGTCTATGGGGCTGCAGGCGATTCCGTTCGTCGTCGGCACCCGGCTGGTAGGCGGAATGCTGGTGGTGCTGCCCGGATTCCTGATGGCTTTGGTGGTCAGCTTCTTCACCGGCGGCATCATCGTGAAGGTGTTCCATCGGCAGCCCTCGGGGACCTACGATCACTATTTCAGCCAGTTTCTGACGCTGCCGGATCTCGGGGCCTCGATACTCAAGGCGCTGATCTTCTGCGCCGTCGTCACCGTGATCCATTGTTACTACGGCTATTTCGCCAGCGGCGGCCCGGCCGGGGTCGGCGCCGCGTCCGGACGGGCGATCCGCGCCAGCCTGGTGGCGATCGTCGTCCTCAATTTCGCTATGACAGTGGCCATCTGGGGCTTGAGCCCGCTGCTGGTCTTCAAGGGGTAGGCGATGAGCAAGACACGAAATCAGGACTTCCTGCGGGGTACGGACAGTCGGCAGACGCTGGTCGTGAACGGTGCGGCCGTCGTGGTGATCGCATTGGTCGCCGTGGTGGTGGTCGCGGTGGTGTGGGTCTATCCCCGCGTCCATCCCACCCGCGACATCAATCTGAGCGTCGATGTGCCCTACGTGGCTCCCGGCGTCGCCTCGGGCACGAAGCTGATCCTGCGCGGCGCCGAGGTCGGCGAGGTTTCGGGACTGGCGAAGACCAGCGGCGGCGCCGTGCGGATGAGTCTGTCACTGAAGCCGGATAAGGCACACGGTCTCACCGACGCCTTCGACGTCGACTTCCGCCCGCAGAACTACTTCGGCGTCACCGCAATCAATCTCGTCGGGCGGCCCGGCGGCGGGCAGTTGAGCTCCGGTGAGGTGCTCGAGCGCATGCCGACCGGCGACTACACGATGTCGACAATGTTGGAGAAGGGCTCGCTTGCCGTCGACGGCACCCTGACCGATTCGATGATCGCCACCCTGGACAAGATCATCCGCTACGTCGACGGCCTGACCCCGATGATCCAGACCGGTGTGGTGTTCGCCGACCAGGCGGCACGGACCCAGCAGGCCGTCCCGAGCGAGCTGCTCGCCTATATGAACAACATCCTCGCGGTGATGCCGGCCTTCAGCGGCCAGGCCATCGACACGGTCTACAACCTGTTCGACACCAAGTTCAATCACCACGGCCCGAACGGTTCGTTCGGTATAAGCGACCCCCAGTTCGACGAGACCGACGAGGGCCTGTTCATGACAGCCAACAACCTTTTCGGGGCAGCGGGGCGGCTGCTGGCCTCTCACGGCACCGAGCTGACACCTGTGACCGGAATCGTGCAGGCGGTGTCCGACGGCCTGCCGGGCCTGCTGGGCGGCGGTGCGGCGCCAGCAAAGCTGCGGGACCTGATCGCGCGCTACGACAAGGCATTCAGCGGTTCCGGTGACAACAAGACCCTCAACATGCGGATCGTCCTGGACGACCTGCCGGGCCTGGCCGCACCGCTGGCGGCCGGGATGCTTCCGCCGTCGGCATCCGGGGAGGCTCCGCGATGAAACGCCGTATCGAATTCGTTTCCACACTGGTCAAATTGGGCGTTGCCGCGGTGGTCGCGGTGCTGCTGTACGTGATCGTGGTGAACGCGATCACCAACCCGATCCAGGGCCACAAGGCAGCCTACACAGCGGATTTCACCGATGTGTCGGGTCTGCATGTGGACGGTGATGTGCGCACTCGCGGGGTGCAGATCGGCAAGGTGACATCGATCGATCTCGTCCGCCGCGGCGGGCAGACCATTGCCGAGGTCGGCTTCACCCTCACCGACCCGTACAAGCTGACCGAAAGCACCGTGCTCGCAGTCAAATACCAGAACCTGACCGGTATCCGGTACGTCGATCTCACGGCGCCGGACCCGCCCGGTAAACCGGCCACGCACCTGACGACGCAGATGACGCGGCCGTCGTTCGATATCACCCAGTTGTTCAACGGACTGCAACCGGTACTGACCACCATGAGCACCGACGAGATCAACGCGTTCACCAACAATGCCATCGCGCTGCTACAGGGCGACGGCAGCGGACTGGCGCCGATGCTCGACAGCGTCCAGAAACTAGGGGATCTGGCGCGCGACCGCCAGCAGGTGATCGGCACGCTGGTGACCAACCTGTCGCGGATCGCGGACACCATGGGCGGCAAGTCCCCGGCGGTCATGGACTTCCTGCAGTCGGCGAATATCCCGGTCGGCAAGGCGATGACGGTGCTCGACCAGTTCCCGAAGACCGCATTCTATGGCCCGCAGTTCACCCAGCCCCTGAACCGGCTGATCGAGCGGATGGGGCTGAGCAGGGATCTCGACATCGATCAGCTACTGGCCCAGGCATTTTCGTCACTGCCGGCCGCAGCGGACGCGGTGCGGATGCTGCCGGTCACTTTCGCCGGACTACAGGTGCCGCAGCTGTCGGCCCAGCAGTCCGGTGCTCTGGCGTGCAGCAACGGTGTGGCCCAGTTGCCCACCGACGTCAAAGTTCTCCTGAACGGCAGCGAGGTCGTGATTTGCAACGCGAAATGAGAAATCGAAAAGCCGAGTCGCTGCTGCGCCGGATCGGGCACAGCGACGTGATGCTCGGCGTGGTCGTCGTGGTCGTCGCGGTGGCCGTGCTGGCCGCGGCCGGGTTGCTCTACCTGCATCCCATGGGGCGCACGACGATTGCGTTCGAAACGACCGATGCGGCCTCGCTCAACATCGGGCAGGACGTCCGGGTGGCCGGGATCAGCCTCGGCAAGGTCACTAAGATCTCCATCCGGCAGGCGACCGTGCGGGCCGAGGCGGAGATCGCCGACAACACTTTCGTCGGCGCCGACTCCCGGATCGACGTGCGGATGCTGACCCCGGTCGGCGGCTACGCGGTCACCCTGATCCCGCTCGGGGACAAACCGCTCGGTACCGCGGTGATCCCGGCCGACCACGTCACCGTGCCGTACTCCATCTCGGATGTGCTGCAGGCGGCTCCGCATATGACCGACAAGGTCAACGGCGGCGTGATCAACGCCAACATCGATCAGGTTGCCGCCGCACTGCAGCACAATGCGCCGTCGGTGGGCTCGCTGATCTCCGGGATGAACAGCATCGCAACGGTTTTGGACCAGCAGCGCGATCAGGTCCGGCATGTCATGGATCTGGCCTCGGAGTATCTGCAGACCTTCAACGGCAGCCGGGATTTCGTATTCGAACTGATCCGCCAGCTCGACATCGTGATATCCACCTACGACGACGTGCATGTCGGATTCAACGACGCCTACCAGCGTCTCGGCGATGTGCTGGCCCGTTTGGTACCAGAGGAACGGTTCTACCTCAACCACAAGGACCAGGTGAAGGCCGCGGTCGATCAACTGCGCACCACGATGAGCAGTTTCCAGACCACCGTCGGACCGGCGATCGACAAGCTGCAGGCATTGCGCGGGCAGCTGGCGGGCTGGCTGACTCCGCAGGGGCTGGCGACCATTTCGGGCGGAACAATATCGGCCACGGGGATCTGCGTCCCCCTGCAAGGGCGGACCTGCTGAGATGAAGATCAATCGCAAGCGTGGAATCGCAGTCGCGGTAACCGTGGGTGTCGCCATGAGCTGCGCGGTCGGTTACGCGGCCGCCGGCGATGTCGCACCGGAAGCGAGTTCGGGGTACTGCGCGGCCATGCCAGACGCGGTGGGCCTGTATGCCGGTAATCCGGTCACCCAAATGGGTTTTCAAGTAGGTAAGGTCGACCACATTCGCCCGGTGGGCGACCATGTCGAGGTCGACTTCAGCCTCGATGCCGGACGCCGGTATCCGGCGGATGTGCGTGCGGTGACGCGCTCGAAATCCCTGCTGGCCGACCGCAGCCTGGAACTGGTCGGCAACTACGGGGGCGGAGGACCGCAACTGACCGCGGGGCGCTGTATTGCGCTGGAGCGCAGCTACACTCCCAAGAGCATCTCCGAGATCGCCGGGTCGGCAGCGGATTTCATCGACGCGATGGCACCCGCCGACGGCAAGAAGAGCTTGGCGACGGCGATCGCCGGCTTCGACGCTGCGCTCCGCGGCAACGGCGAGAATTCCCACGCGATGCTGCAGCACGCGGCTGCGGCGTTATCGGGGCCCGACCAGCTGGTCGCCGACTTCGGCTCGGCGATTCAGAATATGGCGCCACTCACCGAGGAAGCGCTGCAGCGCTGGTCGACGATCCACTCGATCCTCGACCAGCTGCCCGAGGCCGCCTCCGTCAGCCTCGGCCTGTGGCCGGGCGTCACCGACGTCACCATCGGGGTCGGCTGGCTGGTGCGGGCGCTGCTCGACGTCAACACCAACTACGGGGATCTGATCTGGCCGCTGCTGAATGGCGGCGTCGCCGACGTCATCCACCTGGCGGCAACCAGATCCAAGGATCTGGCGAGCCTGCTCGACAGCGTGCCCTCGATCGCGGCCGTGCTGCGGCAGCAGGCGGCCGGCAGTGGCGGATTCACGATGAGCTACCGGCCGCCGACGGTCGAGGTGAGCGCTGCGACGAACCCGCAGCTGTGCGATCTGATCAATCACGTCCGCCCCGGTAGTTGCGCGCCGGACGCGGCGAACGTCCAGGTACCCGTGGGCGGGCTGCTGGACCTGGTGCTCGCAAAGGGGAACAAATGAGGCTCTCGAGAAGACTCAAAACCGCGGTCGGCGCAATCACCTTGAGCTGCACCGTGATCGGCAGCACCGCGGCGTGCTCGCTGGGGCCGAACGATCTGCCGTTCTTCCGCAGTGGTGGCGGCAGCGGCTACGACGTGACGCTGGAGTTCGCCAGCGTGCTGAACCTGCCCGCAGGCGCGTACGTGATGATGGACGGTCTGCGGGTCGGCGAGGTGCGTGCGGTGGACGCCTCGGGCAAAGACGTGCGGGTGACGATCCAGTTGACCGACACCTCACGCGTGCCCACCGACATCCGGGCGGTGATCCGGCAGAACACGGTGCTCGGCGACACCTACATCGCGCTCGACCACGACCCGAATGTCGCTGTCACCGGATATCTATCGCCTGGCGCGACCATACCGCCGGACCGCACGATCTCGCCGCCGCAGCTGGAGGACACCATTGCGGTGCTCGCCAACTTCGTCAACGGCGGCAGCATCCAGAAGGTCGAGGAGGCGATGGGCCGCATCAACACGGTCATGCCCGCGATGGGTGATCTACGCAACCTCGCCTCCACCGTATCCGTCGACATGCAGAACCTGTCACAGCACACCGAAGAGATCGACCGGCTGCTGAACGGTCTCGACTCGACGGCGGTCGCCGTCAACGAGAAGTCAGCGATCATGACGACGGTGCTGACCGATTCGGCGTTGCACTTCTGGCGGCGGTGGGCGACCAACCTCGTCTCCTATGTCGGCCTGATCCTGCCCTCGATCGGCAGCATCTTCGAGGGCGGTATGTGGTTGGTGCCGCTGTTCACCTCGCTCGCCGATTCGGCGGGCGTGATCCGGGCCGGTGTGGATGAAGGGCCGGCGACCGCCCAGCAGCTCTCGGACTTCCTGCGCAACACGGTCCTGCCGTTCACCCAGCATCCTTCGGTGAACATCCGCTCGGTCGAAGCGGCCAACGGTGATCAAGTCATCGGTGATGTCGAGAATGTGCTTCGCATGTTGGGAGCGGTGAAATGATCGGCCGGACAGCCATTTCCGTCGTCGGGATGGTCGCCATTGCGGCTGCCTCTTTTGTTTATATGGATCGGCTCGGCCTGCGGGTCGGCGCTTTGGAGAACGTGCGGTCCGCGAGCATGGTGGTGCCCGATACCAACGGCCTGGAAATCGGCTCGCGGGTGCTGCTGCGCGGCGTGCAGGTCGGCCACATCACCAGTATCGATGCCTCGGCCGATCGGATCCGGATCGGCTGGAACTACGACAGCAGCTACCGGATTCCGGTCGAGAGCCGCTTCCGGGTGGACAATCTCTCGGCGCTGGGGGAGACCTACCTCGCGGTGCTGCCGACCACCGCCGCCGGTCCCTATCTGGGTGAGAACGCGATGGTCGACAGCACGCACGTGACGGTGCCCACCACATTCAAGGAGCTGTCGGAACGGCTCACCCGGATGCTGGAACAGATAGACCCGCAACAGATTCAGAGCATCTTCAAAACGGTCGACATCGCGCTGCCCAACGACTCCCAGGTCCTCGGTGATCTCAATCGCGCCGGTCAGCTGCTCGCCGCCAGCATCACCCAGCAGCAGGACAATTTGGCGAAAGTGATGAACGCGTTCCAGCCGTTGCTGCTACAAAGTGGTTCGGTCCCAGGCGATCTCGCCGGATCGACACCGTATCTGAACCCGACCAGCCGCGGCTTTACCGGCATGGTCGACGGCTTGTATTTCGCGGTCACCTTCGGTCCGCTGCGCGACGGCATCAAATTCGGTGCGGGCCCGGTAATCGACAACGTGCAGGCCTTCCTCGACAAGACCGCTACCGATCTGAACACGCTCGGCGTCGACCTGCTGCCCGGCGTCCAGGCCGGCATGTCGAGTATGCGGACCGTCGATATGGGGGCCTTCCTGGACAACGCGTTGCAGGCCGTCGCCTCCGGCGACGGGGTCACCGTCCACGTCCGAACCCCGGGTAGGTGACCGTTCCCCCTTCACCCGACCCGAGTTCTGCTCTACCCGTTCGAGGAAAGACCACGAAAATGACATCGAATTCCGCTGTAGTCGAAGACGTCTCCACGGAGGACACCGTCACCGGTGATGCCGCCGAATCCACTGCCGACAACAAGCCGACCGGCGCGCGCCGACCGGCGCAGATCGCAAGTGCGCTCGGAAAGGCGCGCAGCGCGGCGGATTCCGCGATCAAACTCAAGACCCTCGTCGTGTCGGCGCTGGCGATCGCCCTGGTCTGCGCAGTGGGCGTGCTGGGCTGGCAGGTGCACGCGAAATCCGCAGACCTCGACCGTCTGCACAATGTGGCGACCGCCCAGGCGCATGCCGAGCGGTCGGCTCTCGACTATGCCACCGGCGCCGCGAATATGGACTTTCGTGACCTGGGGGCCTGGCGTGGCCGCCTGACCAAGGGCACCAGCCCGGAGCTGTCCAACCGGCTGACCCAGGCCGCATCGTCGATGGAACAGATCATCACTCCGCTGCAGTGGGTGGCGACTTCGAAACCGGTTGCTGCCAAGGTGCTTTCGGAAAACAACGGGATCTACACCGTTGACTGCTTCGTGAGCGTGCTGACCAAGAACAACCAGGCGCCCGACGGCATCCAGTCGACTGCTACCTATCAGCTCAGCATCGACAGCCACAACAACTGGACCATCACCGATATCGGCGGCATCGACTCGGCGATCGCGCCGAAGCCGGTACCGCCGCGGTAAGCCGAGGCGGCTAATGAACACTCGTGGGGGCGGACGGATCGGGCGCGCGTTCGATCACCAGCTGCAGCAGGCGGCGCAGGTTCCACTCCAGTGGACCGGTGTCGCCGTCGGCGTCGAGCTGCTGGTACCCCACGAGGACATACATGCCCCACTGGGCGTGCCGGCGCGCCTGGTCGTCGTCGAACACGATGCGCATGGCCTCGAAGACGACGTCGGTGCGCTGCTGGTCGACGGCCTCCTGGACGACCCGGACCTCGGCGTCGATATTCCCCCACACCCGGATGGCCGCCTCGGCTCGGTGCGGGAGGTCGAGGGCGAACTGCAGCAGCGCCTCGAGCTGGTCGACCGGACCGCCGCGCGACTGCGCCGCGGCTACCAGCTGAGTTGTGCTCTCGGTGAGCCAGTGCGCGAGCAGCTGGGTGGTGAAGTCGTGCCAGTTGTCGAAGTAGTGATAGAACGAGCCCGTGGTCACGCCGACGCGTTTGCACAGCGGGGCCAGCTTCAGCCCGCCGTAACCCTGCGCCGACAGCAGGTCGAACGCGGCGTCGAAATAGTTCTGTTTGGTGGCCATCGGTCTCTCCCTCGGCGGCGCTGGAGTCTCGCCCGTGCCTTGTGCGTAAGTCGACTTATGCTTACGATACTCGCATCACGATGTGAGGCGCGCCACGTGCGTATCCGGGTAGGTAGGCGGGGCCTCGATCTACATCGTCCGGCCGGTGGATTCCGGCTCGATAATTTAATCGAACATATATTCCGTAAGCGCCGGGTGTGCCCGGTAGGAGAGGAGCCATCATGGCCTTCGAGGATGCGAGCGAGGTTCGCAAATACATCGGCGGGATCTTCGAGTCGGCGTTCGCCGACGCCGAGATCGGGCCGAAGCTGGAAGCGACCGGGATCGTGCTCGGCTTCGAATTCTCCGATCCGGAGGCGTATCTCGTCGTCGACACCGCATCGCGTGAGGTGCTGCTCGGCCAGGAACACTGGTCCCGATCGACGGCGACCATGCGGATGAGTGCCGATACGGGCAACGCCTACTGGCAGGGCAAGGTGAATCTGCCGCTGGCCATGGCCAAGGGCAAGATCAAGGTCGGGGGCAATATCGCGAGCATGCTCAAACTCGCCCCGCTGGGCAGCAAGCTCTACCCGGCCTATGTCGACAGCCTGAAGCGTGACGGGCGCGCGGACCTGCTGGTCTGATCCCGCTGGCGCACAACGATTTTCGATCGAAGAGGTACCTACGATGTATCCAGGTGCATATGCAGTGTCGACGCCGGACAAGCCCGCGGTAGTACTGGCTGGTTCGGGTCGCACGATCACCTATCGCGAGCTGGACGACAACTCGGCGCGGCTGGCCCGCGCGCTGCACGACCTCGGGCTGCGTCCGGGTGATGTGGTCGCCATGCTGTCCGGCAACTCGCCGGAGTGTTTCGAAATCTATTGGGCCGCTCTGCGATCCGGGCTCTACATTACCGCGGTAAACCGCCATCTCACGGCGGCGGAGGTTGCCTACATCGTCGACGACAGCGACGCCAAGGTGGTCATCGCGTCCGCCGGCATCGCCGAACTCGCGCAGCAGGTTCCGGAATTGGCACCGAGAGTGGAGCATTGGCTGGCTTTCGGCGGCGTTGTCGAGGGCTACGGCTCCTATGCAGACGCGCTGGCCGGTGCGGGTGAGCGGCTGGCCGAACAGCCCCGGGGCGTGGACATGCTGTATTCCTCGGGAACCACCGGGCGGCCCAAGGGTGTCAAACCGCCGCTGCCGCAACTGACCGTCGATCAGCCGGGCGACCCGTTGACGATGGTGTGCAGAAAGTTGTTCGGTATCAACGAATCCGACGTCTATCTTTCGCCGGCGCCGGTGTACCACGCGGCCCCGCTGCGGTGGTGCGGTGCGGTGCACGCCTGGGGCGGGACCGTGGTGATGATGGAGAAGTTCGACCCGGAGCAAGCCTTGGCCGTCATCCAGCAGTACCGGGTGACAGTCACGCAGATGGTCCCGACGATGTTCGTTCGGATGCTGCAGCTGCCTTCGGATGTTGCTGGGCGATACGATCTTTCGAGCTTGCGACTGGCCGTGCATGCGGCGGCGCCGTGCCCGCCGGAGGTCAAGCGGGCGATGATCGAGTGGTGGGGGCCGATCATCGCCGAGTACTACGGCTCCACCGAGGGCAACGGTTTGACCGTGATCACCACACCGGAATGGGAGAGCAAACCCGGATCGGTGGGGCGCAGCATCCTCGGGCCGGTGCACATCTGCGACGACGAGGGCAAGGTGCTGCCGGTCGGTGAGGTGGGCGCGGTCTACTTCGAGCGTGAGGAGCTACCGTTCCGGTACCACAAGGATCCCGAGAAGACCGCTGCCGCACAGCATCCCGAACACCCCACCTGGACCGCGGTGGGCGACCTCGGGTACGTCGACGATGACGGGTACCTGTACCTGACCGACCGCAGGTCGTTCGTGATCATCTCCGGCGGGGTCAACATCTACCCGCAGGAGGTCGAGAACGTGCTGACCCTGCATCCGGCGATTTTCGATGTCGCGGTCATCGGTGTGCCCGACGTCGAAATGGGTCAACAGGTCAAGGCCGTCGTGCAGCTACAGCCCGGCGTCACGGGGTCGTCCGAATTGTCCCGCGACCTCATCGATTACGTCCGCGACCGGCTCGCCCACTACAAGGCCCCCAAGACGGTGGACTTCGCCGACCGGCTGCCACGCACCGCGACCGGCAAACTCGTCAAACGCGAGCTGGAACGGCTCTACACCTCGCCCGCGGCCCAGAGCCGCTGACGGCCAACAGAATTCGAGGAAGTGTCGACTATGACGACAACAATGGAATCCGGGACCCGGACCTACGATCCGCTCAGCATCTCGCCGCTGGCGTTCTGGTCCAAGACTGCCGAGGAGCGCGACGAGACGTTCCGGGTGCTGCGGGCCGAGCGGCCGGTGAGCTGGCATCCGCCGATCGAGGGCGCGCTGATGCCGCCGGAGAACGACGGGGTCTGGGCGGTCACCAGCCACCGCCTCATCACCGAGGTCAGCAAGCAGCCCGAAATCTTCAGCTCCGGCCTCGGCATTCAGCTCGAGGAGGTGCCCGCCGACATCCTCGAGGCCGCCTCGTCCTTCCTGGCGATGGATGCACCGCGGCATCCCGCGCTGCGTCGGCTGATCAGTTCGGCGTTCACGCCGAGGCAGCTGGCCAAGATTCACGATCAGATCCGCAACCAGGCCAAGGTCGTCGTCGATGAGCTGATCGATGCCGGCGATTGTGATTTCGTGCAGCAGGTCTCCAAACGCCTGCCTATGTGGACCATCTACGAAATGATCGGTCTGCCAACGTCGTTGCGCGAGGAGGCCGCGCATATGGCCGACGCGATGGTGGCGTGGGCCGACGAGGATGTGGCGGCGGGGCGGGCGCCGGTCGAACTACTCAACGACGCGCTGGTCGGGTTGCTGATGATGGGTATGGAACTCGCACAGGAGCGTCGCCGTAACCCCGGGTCGGATCTGATGACCAACCTGGTGCAGGCCGAGGTCGACGGCGTCCGGCTGACCGACGACGAGATCGCCTCGTTCTTCGTACTGCTCTCGGTCGCCGGAAACGACACCACCCGCAACACGATTTCCCTTGCGGCCAAGGCATTATGCGACTTCCCGGACCAGAAGGCACTGCTGCTGGAGGATTTCGACGGCCATATCGGCACCGCGGTCGAGGAGTTCGTGCGCTGGGTGACACCGGTCATGACCTTCCGCCGCACCGCGACCCGGGACACCGTGCTGGGTGGCCAGCAGATCCGGGCGGGGGAATGGGTCGCGACCATCTTCTCCTCCGGTAACCGCGACGAGACCGTCTTCGAGGACGCGCACCGTTTCGACGTCACCCGCTCCCCGAACCCGCACGTCGGTTTCGGCGCCGGCGGGCCGCATTACTGCATGGGCAATTTCGTCGCCAAGATCCAGCTGCGCGAGACCTTCGACCAGCTGCTGCATCGGGTACCGAATTTCCAGCTCGGCGAGCCGTCGTACATGGTCGGCAACTTCGTGCGGTCCGTCAAGCGCATGCCGGTGACGCTCCGATGAGCGGCGTGGATGTCGCTCCCGTGCTGACGCGGGCGCGGCGTGGGTTTGCCTCCGGTCGCACGCGCAGCCGGGAATGGCGTCTTCAGCAGTTGCGCAACGTGATCCGGCTGCTCGACGAGCGGGAAGGCGAGATCGCGGCCACCCTGAACGCCGATCTCGGCCGCAACGCCGCCGAAAGCTGGTTCGGCGATATCGCTTCCACCCGTGGGGAAGCGGTGTATGCGGTGAAGAACCTGAACAAATGGATGCGCCGTCGCCGGCAGCCGCTGTCGGCGATCCAATGGCCGGGCAGCGCATGGATCCAATTCGAGCCGCTGGGTGTCGTGCTGATCATCGGGCCGTGGAACTACCCGGTCTATCTGACCCTGGGCCCGCTGATCGGCGCGCTGGCCGCGGGCAACTGTGCGGTGATCAAACCCTCGGAGCTGGCGCCGGAGACGTCGGCGCTGCTGGCCCGCCTCGTGCCGCAATACCTCGACCCCGAGGCGGTGTTCGTGGTGGAGGGCGACGGCGCGGTCACTCAGGAGCTGCTGGCACAGGGATTCGACCACGCCCTGTTCACCGGCGGCACCGAGATCGGCAAGAAGATCATGGCCGGCGCCGCACCGACGCTCACGCCGGTCACACTGGAATTGGGTGGTAAGAGCCCGGTCATCGTCGCCGACGACGCCGACCTGGACGTGGTGGCACGGCGGATCGCCTGGGTGAAGCTGATGAACTCCGGGCAGACCTGTATCGCACCGGATTACGTCCTGGCCGACAGCCGGATCAAGGATGCGCTGGTCGACAAGATCGTCGCGACCGTCCGGGAATTCTCACGAGAGGACGATCCGGACGGGCGGCGGATCGTCAATCAGCGCCAATTCGACCGGCTGGCAAGCTATCTCGACACCACCCACGGTAAGGCGGTACTGGGCGGCGAGGTCAGCCGGTCGGCGCTGGCGATCGAGCCGACGGTGCTGGTCGACCCGGACCCCGAGGATGCGGTGATGCGGGAGGAGATCTTCGGCCCGATCCTGCCGGTGCTGTCCTACGACACGGTCGAGCAGGCCATCACCTTCGTGAACTCGCGACCGAAACCGCTCGCGGCATACCTGTTCACCAAGTCGGCGAGCCTGCAACGACGGTTGGTGGACGAGATTCCGTGCGGCGGTGCGGTGATCAACCACGTCGCCATGCACTGCCTGGTGCCGCAGCTGCCGTTCGGCGGCGTCGGCCCCAGCGGCATAGGCACCTACCATGGCCGCTGGGGGTTCGAGGCGCTCAGTCATCGAAAATCGGTGCTGAAGAAGACCTTCCGGCCGGACCTGAAAGTCGTCTACCCGCCCTATACGCCGCGCGCACTTGCGTTGCTGCGCAAGATCTTCTGATCGGGCGGTCGGCAGACTCCTTTCTGCGGGTGCCCCAAGACCCGCCCGTGACAAGGCCGCGCACCCTGCGGTCCCGGCAATCCCAATCGCTCAGCCGGGGCCCAGGGTGCGTTTTCCACCAGACGCAGCACGTTCGAGGACAGGATCATGGCTACGACAACCAATGCACAGCCGGTCGCTGCGGGCCGGATATCGCACGTCCCTGGTGAAGTGGGCGTCTGGGTGTTCATCTTCGGCGACATGATGATCTTCGCGGTCCTGTTCGCCACCTTCATGTACTACCGCGCCGGCAAGCCGGAGGTGTTCGCACAGTCGCACGCGGCGATGAACGGGAACTACGGCGCGGCCAATACTGTTGTGCTGTTGGTCAGTTCGCTGCTGGTGGTGCTGGCGGTACGAGCGGTCCGGGCGCGCAATTCGGCGGCGCGATGGTTTGTCGCCGGGGCCATTGCCTGCGGGATCATGTTCTCCGCGTTGAAGATCGCGGAATACTCGCAGAAGGTCGCGCACGGCATCACGCCGTCGACGAACGACTTCTTCATGTTCTATTTCGTGCTGACCGGGCTGCACTGGTTTCATCTGATCGTCGGGCTGGTTGTGCTCTCGGCACTGTTCGTGCTGGCAGGCAAGCCAGCTCCGACCGGTCCGCGGTTCGCATTCTTCGAGGGCGGCGCATGTTTCTGGCACATGGTCGATCTGCTGTGGATCGTGCTGTTCCCGCTGCTGTATCTGGTGAGGTGACCATGACAACGCTGGCGCTGCTGCGCACCCGGGTGACCGCGGTGTGGTTCGTTCTGGTCTGTGCCACCGTCGTGTCGTGGTGGCTCGGACACGGCGGGACACACCGGCTCGTGGGGGTGGTGATCCTGCTCGTCGCTTTCGTGAAGGTGCGTCTGATCGGCTTGTACTTCATGGAATTGCGCGATGCGCCGCTGCCGCTGCGGGCAGTGTTCGAGGGGTACTGCCTGGTGGTCTGCGCGGTGGTGATCGGCATGTTCGCGTGGGCGTGATCCAGGGGCGGGGGAGCGAGTTTTGATAACACTCCGAGATGAAGGATTCACCGATGAATCAAATGACCTTCCAACGGTTTTGCGCGTGGAGCGGAATCGTGTGCGTGCTGGTATTTTTCGGCGGCATGCTGATAGCTGGGTTATTCCCGCCGATGCTGCCGTCGCTGTCCACGGCCCAGGTCGTCGCGCATTATCAGGACCATAAGATCGGGGTCCGCGCCGGCGCCGGAGCGATCATGCTGAGTTCGATGTTCTATGCGTCGTTCTCCGCGGTCATATCCGCGCAGATCCGGCGCATTCCGGGAGTGCACCCCTCGGTGGTCTACACCCAGCTCGCGGGCGGTGCGTTCGCGTGTGTGACCTTCCTGATGCCCGGGCTGCTGTTCGCCGTGACCGCATTCCGTCCGGACCGCTCGCCCGAGCTGACGGTCATGCTGAACGATCTGAGCTGGATCTTCCTGGTGATGCCGTTCCCGCCGGTGATGATCCAGAATTTCGCGTTCTCGTTCGCGATCTTCTCCGATGCGCGTCCAGCGCCCCTGTTTCCCCGGTGGGTCGGCTACCTGAATATCTGGGCGCCGCTGATGTTCCTGCCCGCACTGCTGATTCCGTTCTTCAAGTCGGGTCCGTTCACCTGGGGTGGGATCTTCGGATTCTGGGTCCCCGCAGTCGTTTTCGGATTGCAGTTCCTGGTGAACACCACGATGCTGCTGAAGGCGATCGCTCGTCCGGAATCCGAGGACAAGCCCCGGGTGGTGCCGTCGGCGCCCGCTGTCCCGGCCTGATCTCCCGGCGGCCGACGTCCGCGCAGGGAGGTCATCAGCCGGGCTCCGGTGCAGCCGATCGGATGCCCGAGCGCGATTGCGCCACCGTTCGGATTGACCGTCGCCGGATTGGCTTTGATCTCGGCCAGCCAGGCGAGGACGACCGGTGCGAACGCCTCGTTGATCTCCACGGCGTCGATATCTGTCGATCGACAGACCGGCACGCTCGAGCGCGTGCTGGGTGGCCGGAATCGGAGCGGTCAGCATCATCACCGGATCCGCGCCGCGCACCGACATGTGATGGATACGGGCCCGCGGCGTGAAGCCGTAGCGCTGCACCGCCTCCTCCGACGCGATCAGTAGTGCCGCAGCGCCGTCGGAGATCTGGCTGGCGACGGCTGCGGTGAGCCGGCCGCCCTCGCGCAGCGGCTTCAGTTTCGCCATCTTCTCCAGCGAGGTATCCGGCCGCGGTCCCTCGTCGACGCAGACGCCGGCGAATTCGGTGATTTCACGGGTGAACCGGCCGTCCTCGACGGCATGCAGTGCGCGGCGGTGACTTTCGTAGGCGAACGCCTTGTTGTCGCGGCGGCTCAGATTCCACCGCTCGGCGATCATCTCCGCGCCACGAAACTGCGAAATCTCTTGGGTACCATAGCGGGCCGCCCAGCCCGTGCAGCCGGTCCACGGATCGGTCGAGTCGAACGGCGCACCGGCCTGGAAAGCGGACAGGATCGGGAACTGACTCATCTTTTGCACACCGCTGGCGATGATGAGGTCGCTGGTCCTGCTCATCACCGCCTGCGCCGCGAAATGCACTGCCTGCTGGGCGGATCCGCACTGCCGGTCGATGGTGACACCGGGAACCGACTCGGGCAGACCGGCCCCCAGGGCGGCGGTGCGGGCGATATCTCCCGCCTGCGCCCCGATGTTGTCGAGGCAGCCGAGGATGACGTCCTCGATGTCGGCCGGATCGAAGTCGTGCCGCTCGACCACGGTTTTGATGACATGGGCTGCCATATCCGCCGGATGCGAGCAGGCGAAGCCGCCGCCTCGCCTGCCTATACCGATGCAGGACCCCGACCAGCGGATCATTATCTACCGCGCGGCAGACGCCACCTCCCAAACGGCACTGGATCAGCTGGCCGCGGAGTCGTGACGCTGCACCGGAGTGTTATTCGACGGAGGTGAGGATCGCTTCCTCTTCCTCGTCGGACTCCTCGTAGCGGCCGTCCCACTCCTCGTAGAACGGCACGTCGTCGTCGCGGGTGACGATCCACTCCAACGAGTACGCACCGTCACCGGCGGGAACCATGAGGTTCTCGATCTTCAGACCGATCTGGAGCACATCGGCCGCCCGGATGACATCGGGCAGGTCCTCGGACCGAACCACAGTCTGGTTGGCATACAACGTGATGATGTTGCGGTCGCCGTCCAACACCTAACTCCAATCATTGGTGAAAACATTGCTGACGAGTGACCTCGCCCAGCAGACACTACCGCCGAGACCGAGGACGCCGGGCGTTTGCCCGAAACCGTTCACACACCATTCGCCTCCCCCTACCATCACCGCAGATCACACCCACCCCGAACCTCCACGTGCGGTGCACCTGGATGCCGTCCAGCGCCGCACGAGCGCGTCCAAGGGACGACAAAAGCCGCCGTGGTCGTCGAGGCCACGGCGGCTGCGTCAAAGAATGCGATATCGGGCGATACCGGGGGTGTTAGATCTTGTTGAGGGCCAGCGCGAGGGCGGACTTCTTGTTGGCGGCCTGGTTGGCGTGGATGACGCCCTTCGAGGCGGCCTTGTCCAGCTTCCGGCTGGCGAACTGCAACTGCTCGGCGGCCTTGTCCTTGTCGCCGGCTGCCGCGGCCTCGCGGAAGCTGCGGATCGCGGTGCGCAGCGCGGACTTGACCGACTGGTTGCGCTTGCGCGCCGCCTCGTTGGTACGGATCCGCTTAATCTGGGACTTGATATTGGCCACGCCTGTTTCCTCGTGTTCCTGTCGCTGAGTGGACTGTGCTGAAAAGTTCGCGAGCGTGCGACACACCCGGAGAATCCGGTAACGCAACGCCGAAGATCGAGGGTACCAGCCGTTGCGTGGCACACGAAATCCGTGGTACGCGGCCGCCGCCACGATCGAGCCGAGACGCGCCAGTTCGGCGAACGAGGTTTTTCAAGTGCAACGCAGGAAGCCGCGCCGCCGCGCCCGGCCCAATCTACTGCGCCGCCATCGGTCCGGTCGAACAGACGCGTGGGTGGCAATGGCAGAGTTACGGCATCATCATCGGTCCAGACGCCACGCTGCGGGAGTTGGAGGCCGCCCGCCGCTGCCGCGTCACGTCGACCTGCGGTCATTCGCGGTACCTGCCATCCCAATCCGGACGCCGAGATCAACACCACGGTGGCTGGGCGGTCGCACGCCTGGATCGAGGCGTGGTCCGGCCAGGGGTGGGGCTACGACCAACAACATCGCCATCAACGAACAGCACGTATCGGTCGGTGTCGGCCGCGACTACGCGGACGTGCCGCCGCTGAAGGGAATCTTCTCCGGCTGTGGCTCGACGGACCTCGAGGTCGTTGTAGAGATCACCCGCCTCGCGTAACGTCCTTTGACATCAGTCGTACCGAATATTTTTCGACGCGGGAACCAAGCAGAACCAGTGTGCTCCCCGTGCACGCGGGAATGACCCCTCGGAAGGTGACGCGTATGCCTACTGCTCAGGAAGTTGTCGAGGAAGCGACCGAGCTGGCACCCACCCCGGAGGCAAAGAAATGGGCCGCCGAGGCGCTGGGCACCTTCATTCTGGTGATCTGCGGTGTCGGCACCGCGGTGCTGGCCGGTGAGCGGGTGGGCGCGCTCGGCATCGCGCTGGCCTTCGGTCTCACCCTGATGTTCCTGGTCTATTCCATCGGACCGATCTCCGGCTGTCACGTCAACCCGGCGGTGACCTTGGGCCAGCTGCTGCTCGGGCGCCTGTCGGCGATCAGCGCGGTCGGCTACGTGATCGCCCAGTTGATCGGTGCGTTCCTGGCCGGTCTGGTGCTGTTCGCCCTCGCGAAGAACCTGCCGTCCTACGACCGCGCGGTCAACGGTCTCGGCGCGAACGGCTGGGGTAAGCACAGCCCCTCGGCGAAGACCGGCCCGCTCGGCCAGGTCGTCGTCGAGAACGGCTACGGGCTGGCCGCGGTGATCATCATCGAGGTGATGCTGACCGCCCTGCTGGTGTTCGTGGTGCTGGCCTCCACTGACCAGCTCTCCGACGTCCCGCTGGCCGGACTCTCGATCGGTGTCACGCTTGCCGTCATCAACTTGGTCGCGATTCCGGTGGACGGAGCCTCGGTCAACCCGGCCCGCAGTCTGGCCGTGGCGCCCTATCCGGACGGGGCGATGGGCCAGGTCTGGGCCTTCATCGTGTTCCCGCTGATCGGCGGCGCCCTCGGCGCCCTGGTCTACGGCCTGCTCTTCGGCCGCTCCCGGGAAATGATCAGCTGAGATCAGACCGCCGTCCCCGATTCGGCCGCGGTGCCGGATCGGGGCGCGGCCGCGTAGGTCAGCGTGACCAGCGCGGGGAGCGGGAACAGCAGCAGGAGCAGACTCGGGATCCACCAGGCGAGACTGAAATCGCCACGCAACGACCAGAATGCGATCGCCTGCAGCCCTGCCGTGCTGGTGAGCGTGAGCGATACCGTCATCAGTGTGCGCGAGCCCGTACCTCGGCAGAGAGTGGCCAGGCCGGTGGCGCTGGCCGCCAGATCGAGCACGACGAACGAGAAGTTCCAGTCGCTCAGGATCGGGTTCGGGTAATCCTTGTAGGCGAATTCCGGCGGGATCAGGTGGGCGAAGGCGATCGCCCGCTAGATCAGGAAGCCGATGTCGGTGACCAGCATGGCGACCTTGGTCGGCCCAGGCACGCGGTTCATTACTCGATCATCCTCAGCTCCACTGGTATTCGATGACCAGCCGATGTGCGACCAGGTCGAAGGTCTTGCGCGCCACGATCGCGCCCTCGCGGCGGATCCCGTCCTCGGGCACATCGAGCACCCTATCGAGGCGGACCCAGCTCGGCCTGCCCTCGTGATCCCAACTGCCGCTGCCGATTCCGATCCAGTTGCGGTCGTGCGCGCGTTCCGGATTGGACGACAGCATCAGGCCGAGCAGGGTTTTGCGGTCGCGCCCGACTACGAGGACCGGGCGGTCCTTGCCGTTGTTCGGGTCTTCCTCGTAGGGCACCCAGGTCCACACGATCTCGCCGGGGTCCGCGCGCCCGTCCAGGTGCGGGGCATAGACGATCTGCCTGGCTCGTTCACCCGTCGGCACCGGGGTCGAGGCGGTGGGGCGGACCGCGACGGTACGCGTCTTGCGCGGTCCGATCGAGCCGACCGCACGTTCCAGCAGCGACGACCGTTGCAGCTTGTCCACCAGCTTCGGTCCCTGCTGCTTGACGATCTTGGGACCCTGCTCCTTCGCGATGAGGCCTAGCTGCTTGCCGAGAGAGTTCCAACTTCGGGCCATCTTTGGAGAATAACGGCGCGCTGCCGTTCATCCGCGTGGGAATCCGATGGTACGGCGATGAATTTGCGATCGGCCCTCACCACGGGTCGACCGATGCGAGCGTGCCATCGGTCGATCTGCTCGATCACCGCGTCGGTTCGCCACCGGCCACTGCTGTTTTCGACTGCGAAGACATGGCGCCTGGACACCAGCATGCAACGCTTGGGCGAACCGCCGACGGTTGCGGTGCACCGCTCATGGGACGATAGACGGCAGTTTGCCGATACCCAATGAGGAGTGGAGTGCCCGCCAGCTTCGCCGACACAAAGGTGCTGATGAGACACACCTAGATTGGTGATGTACGTCAACCTACGCTGACAAGATTCGGTAAGCCGTGGCCCGCGAGATGTTGAAGGCTCCGGTGCGTTCCCCTCGACGCGCGTATCGCTGGGGGCTCGGTAATGTCGGCCGGTTCGGTCCGTCGCCAGAGAGCCTTCGGATCGGCGAGCGTGTCGAGCATGAACTGACACCACAGCCGCGCCCCGTTCACGGCCAGGCGCGCGTGACGGGGACCCAAACCCGACGAAGCTGTATCGCGCCCATGGCCGGTGCCGTAGTCGTTTTCGGAGCTCGGCGATTCCGCTTGTGATGGTGAGCGCCGCGCCGAGCACCTTACGGATCGTCGAGGATCCGTCTGGTCCTGGCTTTGCCTGGGTGGGGTGGATCATCAGCGGCTCTTCCGCCGCGCGGGCGAGCTTCGGAAGGTCGTCACCGTTGTCGAAAGGCACGCCTCGCTCCCGGAGCACGAGTTTGGCGGTGCTCTCCACGAGCTCTTTCGCGGAACCGATCGCCAGCGCAGGGTCGTCTCGGGCAACAGCGTGATCAATGCGGTCCAGATGCTCGAAGATCACCGTCGCGTCGCGGAGGTCGCCCAGGTCCTCACGCTTCAGCACGATCGACGGCCCGCCGGAGATCCGGCCTTCGTGGTCGAAGGTGTAGCCGTCGCGCGCAAAGAGTCTGCGTAATCGCTCGATGCTCTCGGATGGGTCCCAGTCAGGCGCCCAGGGGTGGTGGAAGAGATGTCGTAGCGCGACTTCGAAAACGCGGAGCGCGCGGGTGACGTGTCGTGGATCGGTCCAGTCCACCAGCTCCAGGTACCCCTGGAAGCGTGTCACCCGCTCGCCGCCGACCGGCTCTGGATCCGCCTCCGGAGGAGCGAAGAGTTCGTCTTGCCACATCTCGTCGATTTCGCGGAGCACGGTGCCGCTCATCTGGTCGCGCACGGCCTCCCGGGTGCGCTTATTTACCAGCTCTGCGCGATCCCGGCCTCGGGGCGGCGTTCGGACAGTTTGCGTAGGTAGGCGCGTTGGTCGGCCAGGGTGTCCAGCATCCGCTCGGCATAGTCACCGTCGGCCGCGCCGACCCATGCTCCGGAGCCGACGCCGGTGTGGGCGAGTTCGCACGAAACGCCGGTGTGCGCGCTGAGCCACGCGCAAGTGCTCTCGATCGCCTGGTTGTAGACGGCGTCGACGCGGGCGAACTGCTCGGGTGCCAGGGCCTGCGCAGCGTCGACGCGGAACGTGCGCACGTCCGTGTCGGGCACCTGCGGCAGATCCTGCCCGCCAGATGCGGGTGCGCGAGTGGTTGTGGGAGTACTGATCTCGTCCAGGACCACACCGGGGTCCTCGGTCACGTGGTGAGCCAGCCCCGCGAGCGCGAACCTGGAGTGCCCGAAGGGATCCGGGTGGTGCCACACCAGGACCAGATGCACGCCGCCGACGCGGCGTTGCCGCAGCAGCCAAGCGAGCTGGTCGGGAGCGAGGGTGTGGGCGCGCAGCACCACCAGGTGCTGGATCCGCAGAGCATGGAACCAGGCCAGCACCGCCCGCGACAGCGGCTCGATCGCGGCCACCTTCTCCGGCACGATCCGGGCTATCGAGCACCCCGCCGCGGCCAGGACGTCGGTAGCCAGCGCGAGCGCGGACTTCGTCGACGGCGTCGGATGCACCGTGACGGTCCCCTGCTCGGGGTTGTGCGCGGCGAGTAGGGCGTGGGTAGCCGCCGCGGTGTCGGCGGGGTCACGAAGCACGGTGACCGGCCGGTGCGTGGGAGCCTCGATGTTCAACTCCTCGGCCAGGTCGTCGTGCCATTGGTAGGTGTTCACCCCGCTTGTCCCGACAGTTTGGAGAACACCCAGCCCATCACTTCTTCGTCGACTTGGGAACGGTCGAGCCGAGTGAGCGCGCGCACGGTGTGGGAGGTGATCTTGGCCCAGGCACGGAAATTGCCGTGCCCGGCGTGGGAGTCGGCGAAGCCTATGGTCTGCGGGTCGGTGTTCTCCCACACTGGGTGGAAGGCCGGGATCACCCGCAGCACCTGCTTGGGTGTCATACGCCGGAATTCTTGCCACACATAGACGCGGGAGGACAGCATCGGCTCGCGGCGCAGCACCTGATAGCAGTCCCCGCCGCCGACGAACACAATTGCGAGTCGGTGCGCCGGTTGTCCCACAGGTGCGCCCAGTACTCGAAGCACTCCCGCGACAACCATTGCGCCTCATCGCACACGAGCACCCGGAAACGTTCGGAGAGAACGTCTTTGAGTACCTTGTCGAACTCGATTGGCTTGCGTGGCGGCGCCCCGCCGATCGCGAGCGCGTCGAACAGCGTGTGCCGGATATCGCGCGGTGTAGGGCGGGCCCGGAACTGCACCCGGCACACCGTGTCCGGGGACAGCTCGCGCAGCGTGGCGTTGACCGACAGTGTCTTTCCGACACCGGCGTCGCCGTGCACACACATCATCGCCTTGGCGTCGATCACGTCGGCCAGGTTGTCCTTCATCAGCAGCAGCGCGTCGGTGGCCACGATGTGCGCGTCCGCCAGGCCGAGGAAGTGATCGGCCGCAGCGTCGAGGTCGGCACCCGGATGCGGTGGTCGAGTCACGGCTGCTTCTTCCTTCTCCCGCTGCGGTGGTGCACCTCATCCAGATCGATCGGCATGACCCAGCCCGGCGCTGGCGGCGGCAGCGGAATCAAGTCCGGCCGCGCCCACCGCGCCAGGTCCGCGTCCTGCTCGTCGCCGCGTTCCCGGTCGGCCTCGGTGACGGTCATGGCGTCGAGCCGCTTCGCCGGGACCGGTGTCGTCGTGGCGGCATACCGGGTGCGCCGGGCACGTTCGGCCGCCGACAACTCCGCTCGCAACCTGGCCGCCTTGCGGTCGCGGGCACGACGTACGGCTGCCTTGGTCGCCTCCGATGCCCGGTCGGCCAGCTCGGCGCGGCCCAGATGCGCGCCGGTGCGGGCGTCGAAGACGTCCACCTCGTGATCGTGGTGCGGCATGTACCGCAGCCGGACCGTGGCCCCGACGCGGCCCACCATCCAGTCCGCGATGTAGAAGCGGCCCCGTCCGAATCCGACGCCCTTGGAGGTGATCTTGCGGTGGCGGCGGTCGTCCTCGATGGTGAACATCCACAGCTTCGCCTCATCGGCATCGTGGATCGGTGTCGGATCGGCCAGCCACGACGCCAACGGCGTCCGGCCACCGAGCTCGTCGATGACGTGGTCGCGGTTCCACCAGCCCACCCACGCCAGTAACTCGGCGACGAACGCCTCGAACGTCAGCGCGGGCTGGTCCGGATCGACCAGCGCACCGCTCGCCTGGGTCTGCCGGTGGGTGTAGCGCGGCAGGCCTGCGAACAACATCCGATCGACCGCGCCGTTCACGGTCTCGACGGTGCCCTTCAAATGCGTTGTGTATCCAGGCAAGTCGACAACCCTGACCGCGAACGCGCCCATCGCTTCGCCAACCGTGCGCGACAGGAAATCCTTGCCCTGATCGGCACGCACCACCGCGGGCAGACCACCCGCGGGCCCATACGGCTCGCTGCGGGCGATCGCCGCGCGCAGCGCCGCCAGGATGCTCTCGCGGCTCGGCGCCTGCGGCGTCACCGCAACACCGAGAATCACATCGTGCGCGGCATCGACGAACCACGTCACCCACGGCTTCACCAGCTGTCCATCGACGTCAACCTGTACCGCGGCCTCGACGTGGTCTGTTTCCCACGCTGCATTCCGGTGCGAAACCGGCCGCTTCAGGAACACGTCGAACTTGCGGCGTTCCCGCTCCCCACGGCAGGCCCGCACGCTCCCCAAGTGTCAGGTCCCGCAGAATCGCCCGCTGCACCGTCGACACGCTCGGCGCTGGAGGGCCCCAGCACGGTGCTGCTCGGCCACCTCGCGTTGAAGGGCCGCCGCGTTGCCTCGCCAGTACGCCAGCCGGACCCGCAACCGGTCGTCGACTCGGAACCGCTCCCGTTGCGCCGCTGGCGTTTCCAGCCTCCGCGCCGACAACCACCGCCACACCGTGCGCTCGGCGACACCCAGCGTCTCAGCCGTCAGCCGGACATGATCACTGGATGGACAGCCCTGCTCCGACAGCTGCGCCAACCGATCGACAGCAACCTGTCGCAGCGCGCGTCCGCTCGCGTCGACCACCGGCACGGCCTTCCAGATCTCTTGGCCCGCAACTTAACACCCCGCTGACACGCCGACAGGCACTGCGCTAATTCGATCACAGATCGATCGGCAGAGAGACCGGATCCGCTGACATTTCATCCCGCCCCGGGACAGGCGGTCCCTGGCGAGGTGCTCTATCGCGTTGACGGAGGCCGTTGGCAGCGGGCGGCGGATATCGTCACCGTCGATCGCGCCGACCTGAAAGCCCTTCTCGCGGCGTTCAAAGCCTTCCAGGACGATGTTCACGATCTTGATCCGATCATGCGCGAGGCATACCGGGGAATCATCGCCCGTATCGAACGCGGCATCGGCGATAGCTGATCGTGTAGTTGGAGCGCGGGGTCGGAAGGCCCATTACTGCTGACAGTTTCGTGCGGCTTCATTGCTGACAGTTTCGTGCGGCGGCGGCCTCTCACTTGGACGAGAGGCGATACGATTTGTCAGCGCTCCCACCTGCGGTTACGACAGTGGCGAGTTCGAGGACGTATTCGTCGTGACGTGCGCCTCGTGGGCCGGGGTTCCAGATGCGCATCGCCACCTTGCTGGTCGCCGAGCGCGCCGAACTCATGGCCACCGCCACCGCGCGCGGCAAACGAGTCACCGTAACCGTCAACGCCGACAACACCATCATCGAAACCAAATTCGGCCCAGGCGCCGAAGATCTCCCCCTCCCCGAACTCGCCGCCGCCGTCACCGAAGCAGCCCAACAAGCCTCCGCCGACCTAGCCCGCAAAACCCAGGAACTACTCGCCCCCTTACAACTTCGAAGCGCCCGACTGCCAACCCTGACCGACCTCGCCGAAGAAATCCCCGACCTCCCCATCCCCAAACCCATCCCAGCCTCCACCGCACCCCCGCATTCCCCTGAGCGCCGCAAAGTTTCGCCCACCGACCCCGACCCCCACTTCACCGACACCTACAATCCCGACCCACGCTACTCAGTAACCGATTCCGCCTGGTAGCCGGGTCGGGTCGAACCCGGTTCCCTGATCGAATGGCCCGCTATGGCACCGACTCCAAGTCCGAGTCGGTCAGCGTCAACAATCCCAGGGTCATGCCGTCCTCGGCGACGAACTCGACCTCATACGCCTCGCCATCGCCGAGGACCATGACGACGGTACCCACCGAACCGGCAACGAGGGCCGTGGACGGGATGCCCGGCCAGCGCGTCGAGCTGTCCGTGGCCACCCCGCGAACCAACCTGACGACGTCGTTTTCCTGAAACATGTGGTCCTTACTTCTTGGTCGGGATCGCCGTGACCAACCTGACGATTCCGTCGTTGTTCCGTATCCACGCGAACGAAACGTCGATGGTCTTTCCATTGGCACCCACGATACTGATGACCTGGTTGTACTTCGTACCGTACTGCGTCACACCGGTTTCTACGGCAGTCGCCGGATTGAAGACGATCTGAGATCCGAGCTCGCTCGCATTTCCACGGTTGAACCCGAGGGCCTGTTCGAACCACTTCGCTTTCGGACCGCCGACCGCATGGTCCGGATTGAGGAGGTAATCGTTCAGCTTCTTCTCGACGCTCTCCGCCGTCTTCGCAGCCTCTGGGCTGAGCTCCTTCTTCGGCCAGTTCTCTGGTTCTTTGCCGCCCGGTTCCTTCGTTTTCGACAGTTTAGACTTGGCTGCCTCTACCCACTGACGCACCTTTTCGAACAGCGGCCTCAGCTTTTCGATCAACGGCCTGACGGCGCGGCCGATCAGTGCGCCCACCTTGGTGGCGAGTTCACCGATGATGGTGGCGACGCGGCGCGCCTTCATGGCGACGCGGGCGGCGACCGCGGAATTGCCTACCGCTTCGGAGATGCCTGCGGTGAAAGGGGCGAGGACCGCGAAGATGACCTCGCCGACGGCAGCTTCGACGGCGAATTCCTCGAGTTCTTCGATGATTTTCTTGTGGGCTTCGTCGAGGTGGTTGGCGTATTCGTTGCAGGCGTCGCCGAGGGACTGGCAGGCGTCGCCGAGATCGTTGAGATCGGTTTGCCGGTCCTTGCTGGTCTGCACCGCCGTCTCGATTTCGACGGACTTCTGCTTGGTGAGCAGGTTGATGCCCTGCCACGCCTCGCCCGCGATGGTGTGGAAGTCTCCGGCGGCGATATGCCACGCGGTTCCCGCGGTCCTGAGCTTGTCCTGGTCCCCGTTGGGCCAGAGGGCACCGACGATGTCCTTGATGATCGACCAGCCGAACGGTTCCGGAATACCGTGGCCCTGGGCCGACGGGACCTCCTGCGAGAGGTTCGCCGGTGGCGTCGGCGCTGGCTTGGGCGGCAGCGGCACTTCCTTGTGGTTCGCCTTGGCCTCGGCGACCTCGTGGTTGTAGGCGCCGTTGACCACCAATTCCCGAATCTGGCCGAAGGCGGTCACCAGTTGCGACGAGGTCGAGACCGCGAGTTTCGCGGCCTCGTCGTACGGTCTCGCCCAGTCCTCGCCGGTGCTGTCGCTGCCGGCCATGCCCACGTTGGCGGTGAGTACCTGCACCAGTCCGGAGTGCACGCTGCCCGATTCGGTCGCGCAGTCCCCGAAAGCCTCACCGGCGGAATGGTATTCCTGCGCCTTGCACAGAATGATCGGGACGCTCACGGCCACATCCCGTGATTGGCGGGCCCGACCCACCCGTAGGCCTCGTGCGCGGTGCGCAGCTTGTCCCGCAGGCTCCGCAGCGCCTCGCGCATCTCGGCGACCGCCGCCACTCGCTCGTCGTGGGCTCGTTTGTGACCGGCCGCTCCGGCACCGCTCCAGTCGACATGCAGCTGGTCGATGCGTTTCTCGATGGCCGTGACGCGGTCCTCGATCTTCTTCTCCAGGTCGGCGGACTCATCGATCAGCCGTCCCAGCTCGGGTACGTTGACGCGATAGTCGGTCATGACCGATCCACTCCACCGCGGCGCCCGGCCTGCTCGATCGAATGCGCCGATGTCCCATCGGTTTTCACGTAGGTAGTGGCCGCGTCGCGCAGCAAGCCCGCGTCGGTGACGAACGAACCGATCACCCGGCGCGCCCCCTCTTCCCAATCGTCCCAAGGACTCTGGTGGGATTTCGCCGCGTCGCCTCGCCAATCACCCCCGACGAACTCGTGCACCTTGCGCATATGACTGTTCACGTCGTCGGCGAATTCGTGTGCCGATTGTTCCAGCCATGTCGCGGTGGCGCGCAGCTTGTCTTGATGCACCTCTAGCGGATCCCCCATCCATCCATGCTAGACCCGGCTCGAATTCGATGACAATCCATCTATATTCGGGGATTGCGATCTTGGAGGCGAGTAGGAGCGTCAGCGGGTCGAACGGACCTCGGGGTGCGCAACGCCGGACACACTGCTTACCCCTGGTTAGGTGGCGGCCCTGTTTCACGTCGACCCGAAGACCGTAACTCGATGGGCGCACGCGGGTCGGCTCGGATCATTGCGGACTCCGGGTGGCCACCGTCGCTTCCGTGAATCCGAGGTTATGCAGCTGCTCAAGGCTCTCAACGCCGAGAGTGGGTGTCATCGCGTACCGATGCTGCTCGGCCGTGAGACAGCATCTGCGTGCGGCATGGCGAGACGGGTAGTCGTGGGACCTAGTCTTGTTCAGGCGAATCGGGTGCCCTACGGGTCCTGGACCGGCGATGTCGGTAATACCCACTCGACCGCGCTGCCGATCCCGCCCAACCATCCGACACACCAAGCGATAGCTCGCTGACATACGAATGCGGTTTCGCCGCTGACATTTTGCTGCGGCCTCGCAAAATGAGACGGGCTCAGAGTGCCTGAATGCGGTGCTCGATGGGCGCCGCAACGGTAGGTGCGGCGGGTGCGGCACCGGGTGCGGCGGGTGCGGCGCTGGTGGTGCGGCTGCGCTGCGGCGGCCGCCACGCGGCGTCGGCTACCTCTTCTCTGCGGCAGGAGCTGCCGGTGCGGGACAGGGTGCGGCGTCACGGTCCGACCGCGTCGCGCGGCCGGGAGTGCGGGACACGCACGCTCACGGCATGGGCTACCGATGCCGGTTCCTCGTCCACTGCGAGTGCGATAGCCCGCCCGCCAGCCGCCGGGCACCCCGCCCGGCGGCCCCGGCCCCGACCGATGCTCCGATCATGTGCGCGCCGACCGCTGAACGCGAGCAAGCCGCCCACGGGTAGTCCGGGGCCAGCGCCAGCCGATCACCACGGCAGCCCTTACGGGCGCTCACGCGGGAGGCTGGCGAATTAGTGCGACAACGCTCAACCCGACCCTGTTTGTGTTGGCTCGGTGTGTTCGGGGGCTTGTCGCAGTCTTTGACGCCTGTTACCAGGCGGTTTGCGGAGGAATGAGGTGCCGACCCCCAAAGCCTTTCGGCTTCTGTCCGTTTTCGAAACGGCACCGGCAGCCGTGCCGGATATTCCTCCCAAAGTCCCCCTGGCGGGATTTGAACCCGCGACTTCCGCCCTGACAAGGCGTTGCGCTCCCAGGCTGCGCTACAGAGGGATGTGAGGGTTTTGATGACGGAGATCCCGCCAAACTCCGGGCCGCAAAGCCAGGTCAGTCACTCCGCGAACGAGGCGAGCCGATCGGCTATCCACGCAACGGTCAACTCGCCTTGCTTCGCAACAGAGTTCACGAACTCCTCAGCGGCATCCACATCGAACCCGTCAGCGAGTTCGACACCGTTGACCCACAGGAACGTCCACGCCGAAGCCCACGCGGTCCGCTTGTTTCCGTCGATCAACGCATGGTTTCGGGCCAACGACTGAAACATGGCAGCCGCCTTCTCGAACAACCCGGCGTAGGCATCCTGACCGAACACAGTGGCGCGTGGCCGCGCTACCGCAGCATCCAGTAGCCCCCAGTCGCCGACCTCCAGCGGATGCCCAACCGCGACAGAGCCCGCTATGAGGACGTCGTCACGTTCTAGGTATTCGGTCACGCCAGCCGACGATTCAGTTCAGACGACCGCTCAGCGACTGCATGTGCAGCGTCAATGACACGGCGGCGGTGTTCGCTCGCCATGTTGAGGGCGGCGTCGTGGACGAGCGTCTTGAGGCTGACCTGGTGCACGGCTGCCGCAGCGCGGAGGGTGTCCATCTCGTCTTCGGTGAATGTCAGGTTCAATGCAGGCATACGCCAATGGTACCAACATCGGTACCGGATTAGGTACCTCCGGTGTGCCTCCGGATGGATTCGAACCATCGACCCGGCAGGTAAAAGCTGCCTGCTCTAACACGCTGAGCTACGAAGGCGGGTGTGGAGCCACCGGCCGGAATCGAACCGGCGACCTACGCTTTACGAGAGCGACGCTCTGGCCAACTGAGCTACGTGGGCGAAACGAACAAAGGTCGGGTCTTCCTCGTAGGGCACCCAGGTCCACACGATCTCGCCGGGGTCCGCGCGCCCGTCCAGGTGCGGGGCATAGACGATCTGCCTGGCTCGTTCACCCGTCGGCACCGGGGTCGAGGCGGTGGGGCGGACCGCGACGGTACGCGTCTTGCGCGGTCCGATCGAGCCGACCGCACGTTCCAGCAGCGACGACCGTTGCAGCTTGTCCACCAGCTTCGGTCCCTGCTGCTTGACGATCTTGGGACCCTGCTCCTTCGCGATGAGGCCTAGCTGCTTGCCGAGAGAGTTCCAACTTCGGGCCATCTTTGGAGAATAACGGCGCGCTGCCGTTCATCCGCGTGGGAATCCGATGGTACGGCGATGAATTTGCGATCGGCCCTCACCACGGGTCGACCGATGCGAGCGTGCCATCGGTCGATCTGCTCGATCACCGCGTCGGTTCGCCACCGGCCACTGCTGTTTCCGACTGCGAAGACATGGCGCCTGGACACCAGCATGCAACGCTTCGGCGAACCGCCGACGGTTGCGGTGCACCGCTCATGGGACGATAGACGGCAGTTTGCCGATACCCAATGAGGAGTGGAGTGCCCGCCAGCTTCGCCGACACGACGTTCACCGATCCCGCGCGGATCCGGAACTTCTGCATCATCGCGCACATCGACCACGGAAAGTCGACGCTGGCCGATCGCATGCTGCAGTTGACCGGTGTGGTCGAAGAGCGGCAGATGCGCGCCCAGTACCTGGACCGGATGGATATAGAGCGGGAACGCGGTATCACCATCAAGGCCCAGAATGTCCGGCTGCCCTGGCAGGTCGACGGCACCGATTACGTGCTGCACCTGATCGATACGCCCGGCCACGTCGACTTCACCTACGAGGTGTCCCGTGCGCTGGAGGCATGTGAGGGCGCGGTGCTGCTGGTGGATGCGGCCCAGGGCATCGAGGCGCAGACGCTGGCGAATCTGTATCTCGCCCTGGACAAGGATCTGACGGTCATCCCGGTGCTGAACAAGATCGACCTCCCGGCGGCCGACCCCGACCGCTACGCGGGCGAGATCGCGCACATCATCGGCTGCGAACCCGATGACGTGTTGCGGGTGTCCGGCAAGACCGGCGTCGGCGTGGCCGAACTGCTCAACGAGGTGATCAAGACGGTCCCGGCGCCCGTCGGCGATCCCGACGGGCCCGCCCGCGCCATGATCTTCGACTCGGTTTACGACACCTACCGCGGCGTGGTCACCTACGTCCGCGTGGTGGACGGCAGGATCATTCCGCGCGAGAAGATCAAGATGATGTCCACCGGCGCGACCCACGAACTGCTCGAGGTCGGCATCGTCTCGCCGGAACCCAAGCCAACCCAGGGCCTCGGCGTCGGCGAGGTCGGCTACCTGATCACCGGCGTGAAGGACGTGCGCCAGTCGAAGGTCGGTGACACGGTGACCGCGGCCCGCAACGGCGCCACCGAACCGCTGACCGGTTACCGCGAGCCCCGCCCGATGGTCTACTCCGGCCTCTACCCGGTGGACGGCTCCGATTACCCCGACCTGCGCGACGCACTGGACAAGCTGCAGCTCAACGATGCCGCGCTGACCTATGAGCCGGAAACCTCGGTCGCGCTCGGCTTCGGCTTCCGCTGCGGCTTCCTCGGCCTGCTGCACATGGAGATCACCCGCGAGCGGTTGCAGCGCGAGTTCGATCTCGACCTGATCTCCACCGCGCCGAACGTGGTGTACCGGGTGGAGATGGAGGACGGCACCGAGCACGTCGTCACCAACCCCTCGTACTGGCCGGAAGGCAAGGTGCGCAACGTCTTCGAGCCGGTGGTGAAGTGCACCGTCATCTCGCCGAGCGAGTTCATCGGCTCGATCATGGAGCTGTGTCAGCAGCGGCGTGGCGAACTGGGCGGCATGGACTACCTGTCGGAGACCCGCGTCGAGCTGCGCTACACCATGCCGATGGCGGAGATCATCTTCGACTTCTTCGACTCGTTGAAGTCGCGCACCCGCGGCTACGCCAGCCTCGATTACGAAGAGTCCGGTGAGCAGATCTCGCAGCTGGTCAAGGTGGACATCCTCCTGCAGGGCGAGGCGGTGGACGCGTTCTCCGCGATCGTGCACAGGGACGCCGCCCAAGCCTACGGCCACAAGATGACCAGCAAGCTGCGTGAGCTGATCCCGCGCCAGCAGTTCGAGGTGCCCATCCAGGCCGCAATCGGCTCGAAAATCATTGCCCGCGAGAACATCCGCGCCATCCGCAAGGACGTGCTCGCCAAGTGCTACGGCGGCGACATCAGCCGTAAGCGCAAGCTGCTGGAGAAGCAGAAGGAAGGCAAGAAGCGGATGAAGACCATCGGCCGCGTCGAGGTCCCGCAGGAAGCCTTTGTCGCCGCCCTTTCCTCGGACGCCGCCTCCGACAAGCCGAAGGGTCAGAAGTAGGGGTTCGCGCTCAGCGCTGACACTATGGCCTCAGTTGGGCCGGTGCGGCTTCTCCCCTGGAGGGTCTCGGCACGTGATCGACAAGCGTCGCCTGCAGGCATTCAGTCAGACTGCCCGGACACTGTCGGGCCGAGAGCGCTGATCCGCACCCGCAACCGGACGCCGCCCAGTGGGCTGTGGCCGAGTTCGGCTGTGCCGGAATGCAGTTCGGCCTGCTGGCGGACCAGGGCCAGGCCGAGTCCGGAGCCGGGGGAGCCGGGACTCTTGACGAAGCGGTCGAAGGCGGTGGCGGTGAGGTCGTCGGGGATGCCGTGGCCGTCGTCGTCGATGACGATCTCGACGCCGGGCGGTTCTCGATCGGTGGCGGGGCGGGCGGCGACCGCGACGATGTGGGCGTTGCCGTGCTGGACCGCGTTGGCAACCGCGTTGGTGATGATCAGCATGATGCCGCCGGGCAGACCGGTCAGCGTGGTCGGGGCGCATTCAGTGAGGTCTATCTGGACCTCGGGATGCCTGCGTCGCGCGTCCTGCACTGCGCGGTCCAGGGTTTCGCACAGCTCGAACGGTTCGAAGGCGTCGGATTCGGTGAGTTCACCGACGGCAAGCCGCTCCAGATCCGCGAGGGTGTGCTCGATCTGCCGTTCGGCGAGCAGCACGTCCGACAGCACCGCACGTTGCTGGTCGGCTGGTAAGTCCTTGGTGGACAAGACTTCCAGGTCGGTGCGCATGGCGGTGAGCGGGGTGCGCAACTCATGTGCGCAGACAGCGGCGAAGTCGCGTGCACTCGCCAGCGCACGGTTGGTCACGCCGTGGGCAGCTTCCAAACGTGTCAGCATCCGGGTGATCGCGTCGGACAGTTCCTCCGCCTCACGCGCGCCGCGACCGGACAGTGGCGGCAGTTGTTCCAGCGTGTCGATGCTGTGCGTGGCAGTGGCGAGTCGGCGCAGCGGCCGTGCGGCATAGCCGGCCAGGAACCAGCCGAGCACTGCGGCAAGCGCCACCCCGGCCACCCCGATCCACAGGCCGATCAGCTGACTGCGTCGGATGGCCGAGTCCACCAGCGCGCGATCCGGCTCCAGTCGCACGATCAGCCCGGGCGCACCCTGGACGGTGGTGCGAACGTCGTCCCGGGTCAGGAACACCGTGCGGGCCAGTTCCCCTGGCGCGGGCAGATTCGGCGGTGGCGGCAGGGCCGGAAGCGCCACGTGCGGTGGGCCTTGCAGCGGTGGGCCTTGCAGCGGTGGCGCGATGGCAACACCCATGGTCGACACGGTCTTGTCGAACTGCTGGGAACCGGTGGCCCCGATCAGCGTGACATACGCGATACCGAGCGCGACGGCCAGCAGCGCGGCGACGACACCCGACACCAGCGCTACCCGCGCGCGCAGCGACAACGACGCCCTCATGGCTGTTCTCTCAGGACGAAGCCGACACCGCGCACAGTGTGGATCACCCGTGGCGCACCCGGCGCCTCCAACTTGCGGCGCAGGTAGGAGACGAACACATCGACCACATTGGTGTCGGTGACGAAGTCGTAACCCCATACCGCGGAAAGGATTTGCTCGCGTCCGAGCACGATGTCGATGTTCTTGGCCAGCACTGCGAGCACCTCGAATTCGCGCTTGGTCAGTTCCACCGGCCGGCCGTTCGCCCGCACCCGGTGTCCGGCTCGGTCGATCGTCACCTGGCCCACTCGGCACAGATCCCCTGGCCGCTCGGTGACCGGTGGTCGCCGTCGCAGCAATGCACGGAGCCGGGCGACGAGCTCGCCGAGATCGAAGGGTTTGGTGAGGTAGTCGTCGGCGCCGCGTTCCAGACAGGCGATCCGGTCGGTGACGGCGCTGCGGGCGCTGAGCACGCAGATCGGAATGTCGTTGCCCATCGCGCGCAACGCCGTAACCACGCCCGCCCCATCGAGATTGGGCATGTTGACGTCGAGCACCATGGCGTCCGGGGCCGCGGTGCGGACCATCGCCAGCGCTTCGGCGCCGTCCCCCGCGGTCACCACATCGAAGTCCGAGAGTTCGAGTCCGCGTCGCAAGGACGCGAGAACTCGAACCTCGTCGTCCACGACCAAGATGCGTTGTCCGGTCATGGAGCCACCCTATGAGCCGGTGCTCGGTCAGCTGCCGCTGCTGCCGGTCGGGGCGATATTCGCGGGTTCGGACCGGATGACGCCGCGTGGTCCGCCCGGTCCGCGGCGTTCGATGATCACGTGCGGCCCGCCGGGCTGTCCGGGCGCGATGATGACCGGTCCGCCCTGCTCGATGTCTGGGCAGACGGTCGGGTCGACCCCGGGCGGCAGTGGCTGCGCGGGCCCGGCGATATGCGGCCCCGGGCCCGGATTGATCAGTACGGGGGGTCCCGCGTGCGGCCCCGGACCCGGATTGATCAGTACCGGGGGCCCCGCGGGTTGGCCCTGGGTGCACACAAGGAGTTGGCCGTCGGGCCCGCCCGGTGTCACCACCGTGGGCTGGGCGGATGCGGCGCCCGCCGCGACCACGGCGAGGGCGGTTCCGGCGAACACTGCCGCGACGCGGGCTCTGCGGCGTCCGATGGGTGCCGTCATGGTGATGTCTCCTTCGGGTCGAAGCTGCCGACCGGGCTGGTGCGGCGAGATCGACCGTAAGAAGCGGATCTTCAGCTCCTCTTGAGCAATCATTAGAGATTTCTTAATTTTCGTCGGCGCGGTTTCGGTCCGCGGTCGCGGCGGGAGTCGGACGTGCGGATCGGGGCCGGTGACGACACTTAATTGAGGCTGTGTCCAGTTTGGAATGCCCAGAAAAAGGGGGCTTCCGTTCTGGAATCCCCCGTGGCAGGGTTGTGTTGCTCGTCACGGTCGGGTTCTCTCCGGTCCTGGAGAATGTGACAGTTGGGTTTTCCGGAAATATCGTTAGGTGATCTTCACTCGGTCTGCCCGGCGTGGTGAGGATGCTGGAAACCTGAGAGTGGAGCTTGCATGACGAGTGACCTGCCCTTCGACAGCGGTGACACCGACGCTGACGACCGAGCGGGCGATACGGCGTATCGCGTTGCGACGGGTGTCGCGCGGGTAGCGAGGGCCGGCGCGTACGTCACCGGTGGCGCGCTGGTGGCCGCCAATGGCGGCGGAGTACCCGCGCCGCCCGGTTCGCAGCGGCTGGACAGCTGGCATACCGGCTGGGCCCGCAACAGCGATCCGGAACCGGACGCGCCGAGTCCCGTGGTCACCTTCCCGGAGCCGGATTCGAGTTCGGCGCCCCAGCCGCCGGTCCGCGATGTCAGCGGTCACGGCTTCCATCCGCCTGCCGCGAACCCGCCCGCTCCCACCTGGAACAAGGCGCCGATGATCCCGAACGGGCACGACGGTGCGCCGGGCCCGTACTCGTCGAACTTCCCGAACTTCCGGGACGAGCACCGCAGTGGCGTGCCGGATTGGCGTGCGCCGCACAGCGATTCGTCCGAAGGTCACACCCCGTCGTATCCGGGTCCGAACACGTACAGCCCGCAGATTCCCGACTGGCGCGACTTCATCGACCAGCCCGGTAACCACGGATTGGGTCTGCCCGGGCACGGATTGGGCACTGCCGGACACGGTTTCGGCATGCCGGACGGAACCGGTTTCGTCGCACCGGGATCCAACATCTTCGGTCTGCCGAGGGTCCCTGCCGCGGCAAACGCGAGCGACACCGCGCAGTCGGCGAACACGAACGACACCGCGCAGTCGGATGACGCCGACGGCTCGGTGTCGAACCATCCTCTCGACGGCATTGGCAGCCATGCCTTCGACGGTCATGTCTTCGGCAACCACGCTGTCGACGCCACCTCGTTCGCGGGCCTCGCGTTCGACGGCAATGCGTTCGGCGATCATGCGTACGACGGCCACGGTTTCAACGGTGCGGTCAGTAATCCGTTCGACGGTGTCGGCCATGGTGACTTCGGCGTATTCCTCGGCGCACAGGCCTACGCGGATATCCACACCGACTTCCGGGTGGATGTCGGCCTCGGCCCGAACGGCGCTTACATAGACACCGACCTGCGGGTGGAGGCGTCCGCCGGGGCGAAAGTAGTGACCGCCGCGGGCACCAATGTCGGCGATCAGGTCGATCGCTTCAGCCACTGGCTCGACAGCTCGTCGCCCGGCGCGCACACCCCGTCCGCGCGTTCGACGATGGATCACCAGGGGACTCCGGCTAATTCCGGTCTCGGGGCCACCCCGCAGACCATCGGCGTCACCCAGCCCACAATGCCGACCGCCGTGGCGCTGCCGATCGCACCCGCCGCACCGATCGCACCGATCGCGCCGGTCGCCCCGCCGCCTGCCTCCGCGATGACCGTGGCGCAGCCGGTGGCGGCGACCCCGTTGCAGACCATCATCCAGCCGGATGCCGCGACCACGCCGATCGCCAATGTCCTTGTGGCATCGGGTCCGTCGCCGCTGACCGCGCCCGCCGCGGCGGTGCCCGCACTGTTCGACCATCCGAATCCGCTGCAGCCGGTGGTCGACACCGTGACGACCACTACGCCCGTGTATACGGGAACCCCGTCGACGGCGAACATCCCCACGACGATCACCAAGACCGTGCCGACACCGGGCACCGTCGTCACCCCGGATCCGACCATCCCGAAGACACCCGACTCCGGCATCGCCAAGACGCCGGGCGCCGGTATCACCCCGACACCAGGGTCGGGCACCGGATCCGAGCCGACCGCCACCAAGCTGCCCACCGCGACGGACACGCATACGCCCGGGACGACCGCCGTACCGACGCACTCGGGATCGACTCCGACGCCGGACGACGACGTGACCACCCCGAATACCGGCGGCGCGGGGGGAACCACCCCGAGCACCGGCGGCCCCGGGAGCACCCCGAGCACCGGTGCGGGTGCTGGCACCACCGGGCACACCGCTCCCAGCACCCAACCCCAGCCAAGCGCCGATATCCCGACGGTGGATGTGCCGACCCAGCAGCCCACCCAGCCCACTGTCTCGCACAACGAGCCCGCGCCGACCCTGGCGCCGATCACGCCGACGATGGACGTCGAGGTGCCGTCGGCGCAGGTGCCGGTCCCGACCGCGCAGCCGCCGGTCATGCCGATGAAGCCGCCGACCGGCCCCGATCCCAGGCCGCATGCGATCGCCGGCGATCTCGGGTCGCCGAGCGGGTTCTTCGATCATCACGACCCGTCCATGTTCGTGCCCGTCGACGACCATTCGGCGCTGACGATCATGGTGGCGGGCGGGCTGGCCACGCCGTTGCTGCCCGACACGACCATGGCCGAGACTCACCACCTGATGCCCGGCGGACTGGACATCGTGCTGATGTAGCCGTGGAGCACCGCTGTTGTCGGATGCGCGGGGTACTTGCAAGGGCCCGCGCACCGTCATGTCATCGTTGATCGAAGTGAACGAGGAGTTGAGGAGGAGCGTTGTCTGCCGCAGCCGGGCTGGAGGCCGTGACGGTTAAACACCCGGACGCGATGGCGCCACTGATCCGGATTCTCGACGAACTGCGGGAGATGACCCGGTCCGCGGGCCGCGATGACCTCGGTGGCCGACTGAACATGGTCCGGGCCAAGGTTAGTGACCCCCGGGTTCGGCTCGTGGTTGTCGGTGACGCGAAGAACGGCATGAGCACCCTGGTCAACGGCCTGGTCGGGGCGGAGGTCAGTGCTACCAACAGTGCGCTGAGCGTTCCGGTGATCGTGGAGTACGGGCCCGAGTCGACCGCGACCCTGGTGAAGTCGGTCGGCAACGGTCGCACCGAACGCCAGCCGGTGGATCCGCTCGATCCGGCCCCGGCACTGCATGCCGACGGTGTGATCCGCGCGGAGTTCACCGAGCCCACCGCATTGCTCGCCGACGGCGTCGTGGTGATGGACGCCCCCGGCGCTAACGGGGACGACCACACCGCCTGGTCGATGATCGCCGCAGCCGACGCCGTGCTCTACGTCGGCGAGGCGGGCTCCGAATTCACCCCGGAACAGATCGCCCAATTGCAGCGCATCCAGCAGGTGTGCCCGACGGTGATCTGCGTGATCAACAAGATCGATCTGTACCCGCAGTGGCAGCACGTCCAGCAGCGCAACCGGGAACTGCTCGATGCGGCCGGGCTCGGCTTCGCGGTAGCGCCGGTTTCCGCGCAACTGCACCGGCAGGCGGGCAACTACCAGCGCGACATCGAATCCGGTGTGCCGCAGCTCATCGATCACCTGCGCGATTACGTGGTGGCCCGGGCCGACACCGTCGCGATCGACGCCGCGGTGCAGGACATCCGGCTGGTCACCGACCACCTGGCCATGACCATGCGGACCGAGGCGGAAACGCTGCGCGATCCGCGCAAGCGCGCCGAGATAACCGCGCAATTGCTGGCCGCCCGCGATCAGGCCGACCAATTGCGGCAGCGTTCGGCCAACTGGCAGATCGCCCTCGTCGACGGCAGCACCGAGCTGATGGCCGACATCGAACACGATCTGCGCCACCGGCTGCGCAGCCTGGTCCGCGACGCCGAGGCCGAGATCACCGAGACCGATCCCGCGCGCCGCTGGAAAGAATTCGGGACCGATCTGGACGCGCGCATCTGCGAGGCCGTCGAAGAGAACTTCGTGATGGCGCACTACCGGTCGGTGGAGTTGTGTGAGCAGGTGGCCGCGCGGTTCCCGGCCGACAACCGCACCCCGTCGCTACCGGATCTGCGGTTGGACAATCCCGGCGAGGTACTGGAGCCGGTCGCGTCGCTGGAACCGCTGGTGAGCTCGAAATCCGGCGTGTTCACCCAACTGCTGACCGCCATGCGTGGTTCCTACGGTGGCCTGCTCATGGTCGGCCTGCTCACCAGCCTGCTGAAAATGCCGCTGGTGAACTGGTATTCGGCCGCCGCCGCGGTGCTGCTCGGTGTCAACGCACTGTGGGACGACCGCAAGGCCCGCAAACAGCGCCGTCAGGCCGAGGCCAAGGTCGCGGTCGCCAGGCTGATGGACGATGTCGTCTTCCAGGTCGGCAAGGAGTCACGAAACCGGTTGCGCGCCATGCAGCGCACGCTGCGCGACCACTTCACCGATATCGCCACCGACGTGCTGCGTGCGGCCGATGAGGCGCTGCGGTCCGCGGAGGAGGCGTCCGGGAAGTACGGCGACCGCCGTGAACAGCGGATCGCCGAACTCGACCTCCAATTGGGCAAGTTGCGCGGATTGCGTTCCAGCGCAGACAGTCTCGTCCCGGTTTAGTGCGGTAGTCAGCAGGGGTGACTGGCCGGTGTGTGCGCCGGTTGGAATCCGCCGGTGTTGCGCGATTCCTCGGCCCTGATTACATGCGTCACCGCGTTGATCAGCGCCAGATGGGTGAACGCCTGCGGGAAGTTGCCCAGGTGACGGCCACTGCGCGAATCGATCTCCTCGGCATACAGCCGCAGCGGGCTGGCGAAGCCGAGCAGGCGTTCGCACAGGTGCCTGGCCCGCTGCAGCTCACCGATCTCCACCAGCGCCGACACCAGCCAGAACGAGCAGATGGTGAATGTGCCCTCCTCACCGGTCAATCCGTCGTCGGTGGTCTCGGTCCGGTACCGCATCACCAGACCGTTCTCGGTGAGCCGGTCGGCGATCGCGAGCACCGTCGCGCGCACCCGATGGTCGGTGGGCGGCAGGAACCGGGTCAGCACCACCAGCAGCAGTGAGGCATCCAGGGTGTCGCCGCCGTAGGTCTGGGTGAACACCCCGTTGGCGTTCACGCCGTGCGCGAGGATGTCGGACTTGATCTCTTCGGCGATGGTGTACCACTCGGTGGCGTGCTCGAACTGGTTGTGCAGTTCGGCCAGCTTCGCGCCACGGTCCAGCGCCACCCAGCACATCACCTTCGAGGAGGTGAAATGCTGTGGCTCGCCGCGTACTTCCCAGATGCCGCGGTCGGGCTCCTGCCAGTGCGCGATGGCCGCGTTAACCTGGCGTTCCAGCAGCGGCCACAGCGTCTCCGGAACCTGCTGGCGCGACTTCACATGCAGGTACACCGCATCGAGCATGGTGCCCCAGATGTCGTGCTGGTCTTGGTTGTACGCATTGTTGCCGATGCGGACCGGCCGGGCGCCGTCGTAGCCGGACAGATTGTCGAGCGTGATCTCGGTGATCTCGCGTTCGCCGCCGATGCCGTAAAGCACTTGCAGCGGAACGGGTTCGCCGTTGTCGCCGGTGGTGGCGTCGTTGAGGAACGCGAAGAAGTCGTCGGCCTCACGGTCCAGTCCGAGCGTGTACAGACCCCACAGCGCGAAGCTGGAATCGCGCACCCAGGTGTAGCGGTAGTCCCAATTACGTTGGCCGCCAGGTGTTTCCGGCAGCGAGGTGGTGGCGGAGGCCATCAGCGCACCGGTCGGCGCGTACGTGAGTCCCTTCAGAGTGAGCGCGCTGCGCTGCAAGTAGTTGCGCCACGGATGATCTGGGAAGTTGCCGAGCGTGATCCATTGTCGCCAGCATTCGGTGGTGGCCCACATCTTCTGCGCCGCGTCCTCGAACGTGCGCGGCGCGGGCAGCTCCGACCAGGTCAACGCGACGAATATCTCGTCGCCCTCCTGCATCCTGGTCCTGGCGCGGGCCTCCCGCCCCTCCAGCCCGAGTCGCATATCGGTGGTCAGCACCAGGGTCGGGCCCGCACTCGGGTCTTCCGAACGCACGGCGGTCGCTTCCTCGTAGACCTTGCCGGTGTACTCCCAGCTCACGGTGGCGCGGTGATAGTCGAAGGCCGGCTCGCAGCTCATCTGGAGCTCCACCGTGCCGTTCACGCACTTCACCGTGCGCAACAGGATGTGCTCGGCGTCCCAGTCCATCGGCGTGCGGCGATGGGTCTTGCTGCGCTGATCATTGTTGTGCCAGGGGCCGAGCACCAGGGCGTCGCGCACGATGATCCAGCCGGTCTCGGTCTGCCAGGTGGTTTCCAGGATCATCCCGCCTGGCAGATACCTGCGCGCGGCGGGCACATTCACGCCGTACGGGCCGAGCCGGAAGTGACCCGCGCTGCGATCGAGGATCGCGCCGAAAATGCTCGGCGAATCGGGCCGCGGCACACACATCCACTCGACCGCGCCATTGCTGGCGATCAAGCAGGTGGTCTCGCAGTCCGACAGGAACGCGTAATCATCGATCGGCGGAAAGGTGGCGTGGCTCTGTGACACCGTCATCGCACCGGGCAACGGCAGGTCGTCGGGTTCGTCGACGGTCAAGTCATCGTAAGACGCCATACCTCATCTTCGTTCCACCCCAGCGCTGTGTCGAATTTGCGAGCCTGCGGGCGCTCGCAGGCTCGCACGGTGGTCGCTTATGCGGCGTGAGTAGGCTGTGGTTCGTGCATCAAGTTGCTGGATGGTGGGACGGGTTCGAGCTATGGGTGGCGGGGTTGCCGTTCATCCCGCAGTTCCTCGTTGTTCTCGTCGGCATGGTGCCGGTCAGCTTCGCTATCGCCTCTGTGCTCGACCGGGTATTGCGGGCCGGGCTGCAGCTTCTCGGCCGTAATGACGATCCGGCGCCGGTCGCGGCCGTGCTGCCGGAACTGGTCGCGCCCGCCATCGAGGTGCGCGAGACCGTGCAGAGCGGGGCGCGTTGATGCCTCGCTCCCGCGTTCAGTTCGCCCTCGTCGCTCTGCTGGTCCTCGTCGTCGTTGCCTGGCTGTTCACCCGCTGAGAGCTGCGTCCGGTCGCGGCCGTGCGCGCTGTCGCCTCAGTCCTCACGCTCGCCCGTGCGCCAATCGTTGAAGCGCTTGCCGATCTTGGAGACGGTCTCGCCGACCTCGTGACCGACCGTGCTCACCGCGGAACCGACATCGCGGCCCAGGTTGCGGACGGTGCGGATCAGCGGATCCTCCGACTGGTCGAAGTTCTGCCGGTAGGTGCGGGCGGCTTCCTTGATCTCCTCGCTGATGCTGGTGTTCTTATCGTGCGCGCGCTGCGGGTAGTCGCCGCCGAGGATGCGGTTGTAGTCACCGGACTGGATCCAGCGGCGCAGTTCCGCGGCCCGTAGCACCGAGAACGGGTGGCTCTGCAGCTCCAGGTTGAGTAGTTTCAGTACGCCGTCACGCAGGTCGCCGGAGCGTTCGTAGTCGTCGGCCTGGGCCAGGAACGCGCCGTGGTTCATTTCCGTGATCCAGGTCCCGCCCGCCGTCTTCATGTGCACCCGCACCGACGCCTCGACGTCCTGGCCGCACAGCAGCCCGGCCCGGTCGCCGGACAACTCGGACTTGCGACTCCACTCCATCAGCGCGGCCACGATGGCGCGTAATGCCCAGCCGCCCACCGGCATCCAGCCCACGCTGGCCGACAGCCGCAACAGGTGCATGAGCATCGTCCGGTACACCGCGTGACCCGACAGCGCGTGCCCGAGCTCGTGGCCGACGATGAAGCGCAGCTCCTCGGTGTCCATCAGATCGATCAGTCCGGTCGTCAGCACGATGAACGGCTGATCCATGCCGATGGTGAGGGCATTTGCGTGCGGGCTCTGCAGCACGAACATCTCCGGCGTGGTCGGCGCGTCGAGCACCTCGACGCAGTCCTGGCGCAGCTGATGCAGCGAACGGAACTGCCGCTCGTCGACCCGGACCGCCGTGGCCAGGTACAGCAGCCGGTGCTGACGTTCCTGCAACAGCCCCGACATCGTGCGCAGCACCGTGTCGAAACCGCTCAGCGACCGCATCGTCACCAGCGCCGTGCGATCGGCGGGGTGCTCCCACGCGCGGGTGCTGATGCCGGGAAACCGGGTGCGTATGCGATCCGGGCTAGTTGTCATGGATAGAACCCCCATTAGTCTGAAATGTGCGGATTCGATGGTGTCACGTGCTTCTGCTACAGTCTGCCCGTGTCTTCGAGTGCCGTCCCGCAGGTCCGCCATGAATTGGCGTTGATCGCTGTCGGCAACCTCGCGGTCGCGGATATTCTCTGTCGCTGATCGGCGCCGGGCCCTGCTGCGTATTTCTCCCTTAGACTGGCGCGCACCTTTCGCAGTCGTGTCCGTAATCCTGGTGACCCCAGGTCCGTAGCCGCGCCGTCTCAGCTGCCGCCGCTACCCATCGTCCCCGTCGCGGCGTTGCAATATCAGGAAGGTTCCACCCCGATGTCATGCAGATCCTTGCTCACCGGATCGTCTCGATCACACCGTCGCCCGGTCATGGCCGCAGCGCTCACCACGCTCGCCGCGGTGGTGCTCACCGCGTGCGGTGGTGGAGCCAGCGACACCGCGGGCGGGGGCACAGCCGACGGCAGCGGCGGCACCCTCAACCTCTACGGCTACTCTGCGCCGAAGCCCGGCTTCGACAAGGTGATCCCCGAATTCAACAAGACCGACAAGGGCAAGGGCATTCAGGTCAACGGCTCTTACGGCGCCTCGGGCGACCAGTCCCGCAAGGTCAAGGACGGTGCCGAGGCCGACATCGTGAACTTCTCGGTCGAGCCCGACATCACTCGCCTGGTCGACGCCGGTCTGGTCGACGCGAGCTGGAATGCCGACGCCACCAAGGGAATTCCGTACGGCTCGGTCGTCGCGATCGTGGTCCGCAAGGGCAACCCGAAGGGCATCAAGGACTGGGACGACCTGATCAAGCCCGGCATCGAGGTGGTCACGCCGAACCCGTTCAGCTCCGGCTCGGCCAAGTGGAACCTGCTCGCCCCGTACGCGGCCAAGAGCGACGGCGGCAAGAACCCGCAGGCGGGCCTGGACTACCTGGGCCAGCTCATCTCCAAAGACCACGTGAAGGTGCAGCCGAAGTCGGCCCGCGAAGCTACCGAAGCCTTCCTGCAGGGCACCGGTGATGTGCTGCTGAGCTACGAGAACGAGGCTATCTTCTCCGAGCGCAACGGCGATCCGATCGAGCACATCATCCCGCCGACCACCTTCAAGATCGAGAACCCGGTCGCGGTGCTGAAGAACAGCAAGAACCTGGACAAGGCCACCGCCTTCCGCGACTTCCTGTTCACCCCCGCCGGCCAGAAGGCCTGGGCCTCGGCCGGTTTCCGCCCGGTCGACCCGCAGGTGGCCGCCGACTACGCCAAGGACTTCCCGACCCCGCAGAAGCTGTGGACGATCGCCGACCTCGGTGGCTGGAAGGCGGTGGACAAGGACCTGTTCACCCCGGATACCGGCTCCGTCGCGGTCATCTACGACAAGGCGACCAAGTAGCTCGGTGACCTGAGCCACACGGGATACGACTGTGACAATCAGCAGCAACACCGGAACCGAGCCCGCGCCCGGTTCCGGTGTTTCCGAACAGGCGCGCACACCCGTGCCTGCCGCCGCGCCTCGGCGCTTCGACTGGTCGTGGCTGCGGGTCACCGGTTCGGTGGGCCCGCTCGGCATCGCCACCGCGGTGCTGTGGCTCAGCATCATCGTGCTGCTGCCGCTGGCCGCGCTCACCGTCACGTCCTTCGACAACGGCTGGTCCGGGTTCTGGGACGCGATCGCCGCACCCGCGGCGGTGGACTCGTTGCGCATCACCGTCCTGGTGTCGGTGGTTGTCGCGGTGATCAACGTCGTGATGGGCACGCTCATCGCCTGGGTGCTGGTGCGCGACGACTTTCCCGGCAAGGGCATCGTCAACGCGCTGATCGACTTGCCGTTCGCGCTGCCGACCATCGTGGCCAGCATCGTGCTGCTGGCGCTGTACGGGCCGCAGAGTCCGATCGATATCCATCTCAACGCCACTCAGCCCGGCCTGATTGTGGCACTGGCGTTCGTCACGCTCCCGTTCGTGGTGCGCTCGGTGCAGCCGGTGCTTATCGAGGCCGACCGCGAGGTCGAACAGGCCGCGCTCTCGCTCGGCGCGGACAACCCGACCACCTTCCGCCGGATCGTGTTGCCCATCCTCGCGCCCTCGATCATCAGCGGCGGCGGCCTCGCCTTCGCCCGCGCCATCGGCGAATACGGTTCGGTGGTACTGATCGGCGGCGCCATTCCGCGCAAGACCGAGATGGCCTCGCAGTACATCCAGCAGCAGATCGAGATCGACCGGCCGGTGAACGCGGCGGCGGTTTCGGTTGCGCTGCTGGTCATCTCGTTCGCGACGCTGCTGCTGCTGCGGCTGTGGGCCGAGCGCAGTGTGCGCAAAGAACAGGCGGCTCGATGAGACACAATCGCGAAGCGCTCATCGTGCCGCCGGGGTGCGGGAACTCCCGCAAGACAGGGCCTGCCCGATGAAACTCTCTCCGCTGACCCGCATCTCGCTGCGGACCATCGCGCTGGGCTATCTGTTCATTCTGCTGATGCTGCCGCTGATCATCATCCTGTGGCGCACCTTCGAAAAGGGCATCGGCGCGTTCATCGACTCGATCACCACGCCCGCGGCGATCTCGGCGTTCCAGTTGTCGATGATCATCGTGGCGATCGTGGTCCCGGTGAACGTCATCTTCGGCATCGTCACCGCGATCGCGCTGGTACGCGGCAAGTTCCCCGGCCGCACCCTCGTGCAGGGCATCGTGGATCTGCCGTTCGCTGTCTCTCCGGTCGTGGTCGGCGTCGCGCTGATCCTGCTGTGGGGCGCCGGCGGCTGGTTCGGCGGACTGGAAGATCTGGGCTTCAAGGTGATCTTCAACCTGCCCGGCATGGTGATCGCCACCATCTTTGTCACGTTGCCGTTCGTGGTGCGCGAGGTCGAGCCGGTGCTGCACGAGATCGGCGACGATCAGGAGCAGGCCGCGGCCACTCTCGGCGCGTCCCGGTGGCAGACGTTCTGGCGCATCACACTGCCGGCGATCCGCTGGGGCCTCACCTACGGCGTGGTGCTCACCGTGGCGCGTGCGCTCGGCGAGTTCGGCGCGGTGATCATGGTGTCCTCCGCGCTGCCCGGCAAATCGCAGACGCTGACACTGCTGGTGCAGGGCCGATACATCAACGACCACAACACCTTCGGCGCCTACGCCGCCGCCACCCTGCTGATGGGCATCGCCCTCGTAGTCCTGCTGTTGATGACCCTCCTCGAACGTAAGCGGGCCGCCAAGTGATTACCGTGACCAATGCGAAGAAGAACTACGGTTCGTTCGCCGCCCTCGACGATGTCACCATCGACATCCCCTCCGGAGAGCTGACCGCGCTGCTCGGGCCGTCGGGCTCGGGCAAGTCGACGCTGTTGCGCTCGATCGCGGGCCTGGAATCGCTCGACTCCGGCATCGTCGTCATCGCCGGACGCGATGTCACCCGGGTGGCGCCGCAGAAGCGCGACATCGGTTTCGTGTTCCAGCATTACGCCGCGTTCAAGCACATGACGGTGCGCGACAACGTCGCGTTCGGGTTGAAGATCCGCAAGCGGCCCAAGGGCGAGATCGCCAAGCGGGTCGACGAACTACTCGGAATCGTCGGCCTCGTCGGCTTCCAGCATCGGTACCCGGCGCAGCTGTCGGGCGGTCAGCGTCAGCGCATGGCGTTGGCCCGCGCGCTGGCTGTCGACCCGCAGGTGCTGCTGCTCGACGAACCGTTCGGCGCCCTCGACGCTAAGGTCCGCGCGGATCTGCGCACCTGGCTGCGTCGCCTGCACGAGGAGGTCCACGTGACCACCGTGCTGGTGACCCACGACCAGGAGGAGGCATTGGACGTCGCCGATCGGATCGCGGTGATGAACAAGGGCCGCATCGAGCAGATCGGCACGCCCGAGGACGTGTACGACCGTCCCGCCAATGAATTCGTGATGTCCTTCCTCGGCGCGGTGGCCCGGCTCAACGGACATCTGGTGCGCCCGCACGACATTCGCGTCGGTCGCGACGCGAGCATGGCGTTGGCCGCGCACGAGGGCACCGCGCAATCGGCCGGCGTCACCCGCGCCACCGTGGAACGCGTTGTGCACCTGGGCTTCGAGGTGCGTGTCGAGTTGCGCAACGCCGCCACCGGTGACCTGTTCGCGGCCCAGGTGACCCGCGGCGATGCGGCGGCGCTGCACCTGAACGAGGGCGAAACCGTCTTTGCCCGCGCCACGCGCATTCCAGAGTTGCCCGCCGGATAAGTGGTATTTCACGGACTTTCGACCGTTGAATTATCGGGTATCCGCGGCCATGTCGACCTGTGTCGCGCCGGCGACGGCGCAGGTGAAACCTTTGATACGAAGTTTTGGGTGCGCCGTGCAATTCGGTCATTGTGTGCCGGGTAGGAATTATCGATGCGATTTCGGCGTGTCGTAACCAAAGTATTGTTTCAATCCTTCTATTGTCCTGAATGCGAAACATGCGCTAGTGGGTTCCGGGGTTTATCGGAACGTGATCAGATGTGAGCATTCGCAATGGTCGTCGAACGCGGTTCGGGGCATCGTTGTCCGGCCGCCCGGCCGCCACCGCTCGACCTGCTCTATCTGGGCCTGAGGCCCTGCGGAGTAGGTCGTCTGTCGGTAGCGGGGAGTTGATCGATCGCCATGTCAATTCGAATACAGCTATTTGTCGCGCTGGCAGCCGCTGGTACGGCCCTGTTTTTCCCGGCCGGTTCGGCCGCCGCACTTCCACCTTCCGGTGTGCAGCCCTCGCTGCAAGCGCCGGATGGGCCGGTGGTCACCGAGATCCCATTGCCGTCACCCGAGGTGGTGACCCGGCGCGTCCAATCCGCGGTGCCGCCGAAGGCGCCGAACCCCTATGGGGGCACCACGATGGCCAGTCTGCTTCCGCGCGGCGTCGATGGAAAACAGCAGCATTTCAACCCGAGCCCGGAACAATGGTCCAACGCGCGAATGATCGTCGAGGTGGTCCACCAGCGTGGCCTGCCCGCATATGCCGCGGTGATATCCCTGGCCACCGCCCTGCAGGAATCGACGCTTCGAAACCTGACGGAGGCGGTCGACTACGACTCGCTCGGCATGTTCCAGCAGCGCCCGTCCGAAGGCTGGGGCACCCCGGAGCAGTTGACTGATCTGCGCTACGCCATCGGTGCGTTCCTTGATGCACTCCAGCTGTACGCGCCGGACTATATGAATGTGCCGCTCTGGCAGTCCGCCCAGGCGGCCCAGCGTTCGGTCTTCCCGACCCTGTACGCCCAATGGCAGGAACAGGCGGCGGGGATGGTGCTGGATATCCTCACCCACTAGGCCGCAGAGACCCAGCCGGACTCGAATCGGGTGAGACCGCCTCTGGAGCACAGGGATTCATGCCCAGGGGTAGCTGACTCCGTGCTGCACCGTTGCCGACGCGGCTGCGAGTTGCCACGCGGCTTTCGATTTCCCGCACCCGGAATCGTTAGTGCAGGCGGCATGCGGACAACCGTCTGTCCGGTGGTTGGCACACGGGTCGCCGAGTGGTTGCCTTGTCGAGGTTCGAAGCAACTCGGCTCGGCGATGAGGTGGATTGCGATGGCGGTTGGTCTCGGTTTGAGCATCGGTACGGTAAACACCGTCTCCGCGCTGGCGGCGGGGGGTTCGGCCAAGGCTCCGCCGGGGCGTCGCTCCGCCGCCGAGTGCTCGCCCGCCATCATCCGCCGCACCACCCTCACCTTCGACAGCACCGGCATGGCACGGGTCGGCATGATTCCGCGGCACGGTCGCGTGATCACTGAATTCGCCGATCTGGCCCAGCGCGCCTCCATGCGGGCCAGGGTCGGGCATCGCGCCCTGACCTCCGCCGACCTGGTCGCGGTGGTCGCCGAGTGCCTGATCACCGAGGCGCGGCGCGATCGTCGGGCGGTTGGTGCGGGGGTCGCCCTGACGCATCCGGCGGGCTACGCCGACGAACTGGTCGCCGAGCTGCGCGCGTCGCTGGACGCCGTCGGACTCGGGCATGTCGCGCTTGTCGCGGAACCGGTAGCCGCAGCCACGTGGCTGGAAGCCGCGCGCGGACCGCTGATGCCCGGGTTGGCGCTGGTCTACGACCTAGGTGGCTGCAGCCTCGATGTCACGCTGGTCCGAGTCGGTGCGGGCCGTCCGCTCAACCCGATCGTCGGTGTTCCGCTGCGCTCGCGGAAATTCGGCGGCCGTGCCTTCGGCGCGCTGGTCGCTTCGCGGACCGCGCGCGGTGTCCTCCAGACCTCCATATCGGGGGTGGTGACCGGCACGACCGCCGACCAATCGCGCGCCGACCACGTGCGCGACTCGCTCGAGCTGGTGTATCGCTGCCTGCGCGTGGCCGACGTGACCATGGCCGATGTGGATTGCGTCCTGGTGGTCGGCGGTGCCGCGCGACCGGTCGAGGTCTCGCAGGTACTGGCCGGGGAGTTGGCCCGCCCGGTGATCACCGCCCCGGACCCGGAGCGCACGATCGCCGACGGCGCGGCGATCATGGCGCTCCGGGCGGCCGTCGCTGACGAGGAAGCGGCGGCCGGTCAGCACGGGCGTAAGCATCGGGGAGCGCACCGCCGCGCGACCACCAGAGCCTTGTTGTTGTCGCGGCGGACCCGGCGCAGGTTGACGAGGGTCGCCATCGCGGCGGGCATGTCCGTGGGCGGAGTCGCGCTCGTGCTTGCGCTGCCCGCAGATTCGGTGGTCGCGGGATTGTCGCAGCTCGGGGTGCGATAGCGGGCGTTTGGGCGGCAGTCGTGCTGTTCTGGCCGATCGCCGCTCGGTAACGCGGACCGGGGCGTGTTGACTAGGCCCGCCATAGGTGTAACTATGGAAAACAGTAAATAGAGGGCTCGGTGAACAAGCACTTCGACCCCTTCACCGACATCGACTGGGACAACCCCCGTGATCGTCGGCAACGGCAATGTCGCGCTGGATGTGGCGCGCATTCTCACCGGCGATCCGGAGTCGTTGGCCGACACCGATATCGCCCCTGCGGCGCTACGGGTGTTGCGGGACAGCAAGATCGAGGAGGTCGTGATCCTCGGCCGTCGCGGTCCCGCCGAATCCGCTTTCACCGTCCCGGAATTCGTCGGCCTGCTCGGCGCCGACGTGGACATCGCCGTCGACGGCGATCTGCCCGAACTCACCGAGGGGCCTGCCATATTAGGTGGAGCAGAAGCTGCGCCTGCTGCACAGCGTCCGCACCAGGCCCTTCGGTAACCGCAAGCGGATCGTCTTCCGCTACCTGTCCGCGCCCACCGAGATTCTCGGCACCGACGAGGCAACCGGTATCGCGTTAGGCCGTAACGACCTCGTCACCGATGCGGATGGTCGCACCCGCGCCGTGCCGACGGGGGAGAACGACCGCCTCGACACCGGACTGGTCCTCACCTCGGTGGGCTACCGCGGCGTCCCGGTACCCGGCCTGCCCTTCGACGACAACGTCGCGGTCATCCCGAATCGAGCCGGCCGTGTCCTCGACCGGCCGGGCGGGTCGGTGCTGCCCGGCGGCTATGTCGCCGGCTGGATCAAACGCGGCCCCACCGGCTTCATCGGCACCAACAAGTCCTGCGCCCAGCAGACGGTCCAGCAGTTGGCCGACGATTTCAATGCCGGTCGACTGCGTGAACCTCGCGGCAGTGCAAAGGAATTCGATCGTTTGGTGCGCAGTCGTCAACCGTCGGTCCAGGCGGGCGGCGCGGCACTGCGCCCCAAATCGGTCCGCCGCCTGCCGGCTCGCACTTGATCGCAACCGGACTATCGGGCGGTATCTTCCCAGCCGGGACCCAGTTGGTACGAACGTGTCTCAGATCACCAATACATTCCGGCGAGCACCGGAATGCCGGATAAGCGGTATGGTCCGAGAACGGCGGTCGGAACCTCGGCCTTCGGTCACGCGATGAGGGCGTGAACCGGGCCGAGGTGCGCCGCGCTTATCCGTTGGCGCGCTTACTCATCTCGCGGTGAATCCGCCGTCGATGGCGAGCGCCGCACCCGTGACGAAGCTGGCCTCGTCACTGAGCAGGTACGCGCAGAACGAGGCGATCTCCTCGGGCTTGCTGATCCGCCCCATGGGATGCAGTGCGGCAATGGCCGCTTCGCCCTCGGGTGTCGCGCCCATCGAGTTGCGGAAGGCGGGCGTGTCGACCGCGCCGGAGACGATGGCATTTATCCGCACCCCCTGCTCGGCGGCCTCCAGTGCCACCGCGCGTGTCAGCCCGACGACGCCGTGCTTGGCCGCGACATACGGCGCAACCTGACCCATGCCCACAACCCCCAGGTTCGACGCGTTGTTCAGGATCGCGCCGCCGCCGGAGGTGATCAGCGCCGGAACCTGGTGGCGCAGACCGTAGAACACGCTGGTGAGGTTGAGCTCGATGTCCGCGCGCCAGCCCGTCTCATCGATCTCCGAGACCGGGCCGAAGGCATTGACCGCGCCCGCGTTGTTGAAGGCTCCGTCCAGCCGTCCGTATTCGGTCAGCGCGGCCTCCGTCAGCCGCGCCACCTCCTCTTCGACGCAGACATCGGTCGGCACGAATAGTGCTCGCCCGCCCGCCGCGCGGATATCGGCGGCGACCTGTTCGCCCGCGTCCTTGCCACGTGCGCCGAGCACCACCGCGCCGCCCTCGGCGGCCACCCGCAGGGCCACGGCCTTGCCTACTCCCGAGCTGGCGCCAGTGATCAGCACGACCTTGTCCGCGAACCGTGTAGACATCGTCTTCAATTTCCTTCCAGTTCTTGTTATTTCGTCTAGGACGGGGGCAGCGACCGGATCTTCGTCCCGCCTGGCGCCTCATCGCTGACTCGAGTCAAGCCGGTGCGGGGGAGCGGTGCTGGCGGGAAATGGTCGTTGCGTTTGATGTGTCATCTTTGTTTGGATGGGACGCTCGTGCAATGAAATGTGCAGCGCTGGCAACGGTTCGGTTACCGACCGGTCGGTGTGTGATGCCGGGTTCGTTGCGATGGTGCCGATGGTCGGTGTTCGGGAGTGATTAGGGGGCATATCCGGATCGCTGCAGAGTTGCGGAATTTCGCTTGTCGCAGTCCGTTTCCGTCGTTCAGGGGTCTGAATTGTTCGACCGCAGCCCATCTACCTGGGCATACTGTGGATTGTCAACGGCAACGAAACTTTCCGTATCAATTCGGCATCCGTACTCACCGGTAAGCAGTTAACCTGTGGGAGCTGTTTGGAAGACGACCGCGGCCACATGGATCTCCTGTGTGATGGACGTGGTCACGGTGCGTTGACGGGATGGCGAATGACTACAGGCGTGGGCTTCAGCATCGGTTCGGTGAACTCCGTATCGGCTTCGGTGAGCGAGGAACGACCGCGGCCATCGGTGCGAACTCGGCGTACGGCGGTGACGTTCGACAGCGCCGGCGGCGTCCGAATCGGTGGGCTCCCCCAATTCAGCATGGCGGTCAGCGATTTCGCTGATCTGGCGCGTGATCCGGAACCGGTGATCGTCGGCGGCCAGTTCTGGTCACCGGCGAATCTGGTGGCCGCGGTGGTGAACGGACTGCTCGACCTGGTCGAACCCGACGTCGGTGCCGTATCCACTTATCCCGCGATCTATTCCGGCAAGCAGGTCGCCCTGCTGCGGCAGGCGCTCGACCTGTCCGGGGCCAGGGACGTGCTGCTGGTGCCCGAGCCGGTCGCGGCCGCGGAGTGGCTCGAGCAGGAACACGGTCCGTTGAAGCCCGGTTTCGTGCTGGTGTACGACCTCGGCGGCACCTGTCTCGACGTCGCCGTCGTCCGGGTCGGCCCCGACTGGGACGACCACCCCGTGGTGGGAAAGCCCATGCGCTCCTACGACTTCGGCGGTCGCCCACTGGGTTCGATGATCGCGCGATACGCCGGTAGCGCCGCTCCCGGCCGATCCACCCCGCTGTCGATGATGTCGATCGTCGACATCGACGGCCTGCGCACCGAGCACATCCGGGACTCCTTCGACGTGGTGCGTGCGTGTATCGGCTCGTCCGGCCTCACCCTCTCCGACATCGGACGCATCCTGCTGGTCGGCGGCGCCTCCCGGCCCACGGAGGTCGCGCGGACCCTCGCCGAACTCGGTCGCCCCGTGGTGATGTCGGCCGATCCCGGCCAGTCCGTCGCCACCGGCGCCGCCAGCTATGCCGCACGCACCTTCGCTCCCGCCGGCTCCGGCGGCAAGCATCTCCTGCACCCGACCGTATTCTCCGGCGCCGCAGTCGCTTCCGCGATCGCCATGTCCGCGGCGACGGTGCTCGGCGGACCGGTCGATCCCGGGCTGACGCCCGCACTCGAGCGAGCCCCCGGCGTAGACATCCCCGCCGACGCACTGCTCTACGAGCCCGGTGGCGATGTGCTCATCGACCCCGACTCCGCAGTCTGGAGACAGGGCGGCTGGACAACCAAGTCGGCGTCCTTCACCCCCTCCGGTCGCCCGGTCTCCGGCCTGCAGATCGCACCGGCAGCCCAGACCACCACCTTCGGCCCGACCATGGCCGAATCCCGCCGCGGCAGCCACCAGGACCTGCGATCCTGTTGCAATACCGGACAATCCGGTACCTACGCCAACCCGGCCCACTTCATCAATCCGCTGCCCTTCGCTCCCTCGCGGCTCAGCTTCGCGCCCGCACCGAACCTGCCGTTCCAGCTACCCGCCGTGCCGAACCAGCCGGTCGGCACACCCACCATCCCGAGCATCAGCTTCCCGGCCAACTTCCCCGGCGCGACTCCGGCGCCAGCCCAAGCCGATCCGAACCCCGCCGCCCCCGCGGCGCCCGGCACCGCCACAACCCCGGCCGCTGGAACGGAAACCTCGACGACCTCCGGCTCTACCACCTCTGCCACCGGCGGCTCCACCACGAGCGGTGCCACCGACACCCCGGCATCCGGCGGAGCCTCGGGCTCTACTTCTGGCGAAACATCCTCCGGCGGAACAACTTCCGGTGGCAGCTCGCCTGATGCATCCGCCGGCGGTGGCGCAACATCGGGTGGTGCCTCTTCCAGCGGAGCTTCCTCCGGCGGTTCCACCTCGGGTGGATCAGGCGGCGCCTCCACTGGCGGGACCACCTCCGGTGGTGCTTCCTCCGATGGAGCTTCTTCTGGCGGCGATTCTTCCGGTGCGTCGTCGGGCGGTGCGTCTGCTGGTGGAGCTTCGTCAGGCGCGTCGTCGGGTGGAACCTCCTCGGGTGGTGTTTCGTCCGGTGGTGCTTCTTCTGGCGGTGTGTCCTCGGGTGGTGTTTCGTCCGGTGGTGCTTCTTCTGGCGGTGTGTCCTCGGGTGGTGTTTCGTCCGGTGGTGCTTCTTCTGGCGGTGTGTCCTCGGGTGGTGTTTCGTCCGGTGGTGCTTCTTCTGGCGGAGCGTCGTCCTCAGGCGGCGCGTCCTCCGGTGGTGCGTCGTCGGGAGGTGCCTCGTCAGGCCACTCGGGCGGTGGCTCTGGAGGTGGCTTCGGCGGCTCACGCGGCCACTGAGCCAGCGACTGCCGTGCCCCGTGGCGATGCAGGGACGGGACAGGGCGTCAGGTCGAACCACCGATTGAATCGCGGGACTTGTTCCACCGCACCGGCATTGCCGATCTGCCCTTCAACACCGTGCTGGAACGCTGGTTCCGCGCCTGAAAAGCCCCTACTACGCAGCCACTTTCGCGGCACTGCTGCTGCAGTCCGGTGATCGGCGCAGGCCGGGCACTCCCGCTAGGTGCGGCCGTCGGGTGGTGCTCGACCCCGTACGGCGTGTTGCGTAGGTCCGGCCTGCGCGGACACTTTCGCCACCGTTACGCGGGAACCCGCATTCCTGGCCGAAAAAGTGCCCGCGCAAAACACATCCCGCTACGCCCCGGCCTTCTCCAGAATCTCCGTGTAATGCGGGTTCCGCATCACACCGAGCACATTGCCGAACGGATCGACCACGGAACGGACCGCCTGCGCACCCTCATGGACCGCTGGTTCGACCACATCACCGAGCCGACCTTCCCCGGCGGCTGCTTCCGCGTCGCCACCATCGCCGAATTCGACAGCAAGCCCGGTCCCGTCCGCGACGCCATCGCCGAATACCACCGCGACTGGCTTGCCTTCCTGGCCAAGGAAATTCGCCGCGCCCAAGAACAAGGCCACCTAGGCGAACGCAACGCCGACTCCATCGCCTTCGAACTCGACGCCGTCATCGCCGCCGCTAACACCGCCCAACAAATGGACGACAGCGGGGGCGTAGCCACCGCCCGCACCATCGTCGACAACCTCCCCGGCGAGCCCGCCTGATTGGCGTACGTCTACGACTGGCACGGTCTGTGTGGACACTTTTCGCTCGTCGGTGCGGGAACATGCGCCTTGGGGCGGAAGTGTCGGGCTGGACCGACTGTGAGGCGCAGCTTGTGCGCAGTCATCAGACGCTCGTCGCAGGCTGTCGACGAGACATCCTCGCCGAAGCGGGTGAGCGGATGCCCGGGTACGGAGGTCCGAGCCGACATGGCGAGATGTAGGCGCGGATAGGGCGGCGAATTGTGCGCCGGCGGCACTTTGTGGTGGGAGTGCCGGGCGGGATACGAGGGATTCCGGTGTGTGGTGGCAGATCCGGTGAGGTGCAGGCGAGGGCAACGGCCGCGGTGGGGCGGGTCAGGCTGACAGGTCGAGGGCGCAGAGGTGGGCTGTGGCGTAGCGGTCCAGGATCACGTCGGTGAGGAGGGGGTGGGCGCCGATTGTGTCGGCGTGCACCAGGTTTGGTTCGGTGGTGGAGAGGCGGTCGGTGAGTAGACCGGGGGCGAGGAACCAGGGGGCGACGAGGATTCGGGTTGCGCCGTGGGCGCGGAGCCGTGAGACCGCTTGGGGTAGTGAGGGTTCGGCGGTGGCGAAGCAGGTGGTGGTGTGCCAGGCAGTGCCGGTTGTCAGAAGGCGGGCCACGGTGGTGGTGCGGGCGTTCGCTTCTCGCGACGAGGAGCCTACGGCGGCGACCGCGACGCCGAGGCGGTTGTCGGTCAGGTCGGCGCCTGCGGCCAGCGTTCTGGTGCGGACCGCGGTGATCAGACGCGCGTCGGTGCCGAGCACGTCGGCCTGGGTCAGCCGCAACTGCGGATGCCGTGCCCGCGCTGTGGCGAGCAGGCCCGGCAGGTCGACCCTGGCGTGGAAGGCGCTGCCCAGCAACAGCGGTACTACGACCGCATGCGTGTGTCCGTGTGCCGCAACGGCATCCACGACATATTCAACAGGGGGAGTGCTCAGGTCGAGGAACGCCAGCCGCACATCGAGGTCCGGACGGTCGGCGGCAATCCGCTCCACAACCGCGGACATCGTTGCGGCCGAACGTGGATCGCGACTTCCGTGTGCAACAGCGATCAGCGCGGGCGGCGTCGATGCGCTGCCCGCCAGTGCCGAGAAGCCCACGGTTGGGAAAGCCGCGGGTGTGTCACTCGCCCGGGTTGGGGCGCGAAGGCCGGTTGTGGCGATTGGGCGAGCCGGAGCGGAGCGCGTCGGAGTGACGCCGACGGACGGTACACGCGCAGGTGTGTCACTCTGCCGCGCCGGGCTATCGGGGTCGGACCTGGCGGCTGGGCGAGCCGGAGTCATCCGCGTTGGGGTGGTGTCACCCGAAGGCTCGGATGTGGGCAGGGGTGTGGTCCGCGCTGGCGTGATGAAATGTGCTGGCGCGGACCACATGTCAGACTCCGACCTCGACCATTGACAGCACGTCGCCGACCAGGCCTGCCGCGAGGGTATTGCCGCCTGCGGGGTCGATGAGTAGGAAGCTGCCGGTGTGGCGGTTGACGCGGTAATCGTCGGCCGCGATGGGCTCGGCGACGCGCAGCGAGATGCGGCCGATGTCGTTGAGTTCCAACGACTCCGGGTTCGGCTGCGCAGTCAGCCGCTGCTCGTCGAAGCGTTCGACCAGGGCGCCGGCGATGGCCTGCGTGGTGCGGGTGCCGTGCTTGAGCAGCAGCCGGGCGCCGGGGCGCAGCGGCTTATCGCCCAACCAGCAGACTGTCGCGTCGAAGGTATCGATCGGCTCGGGGGCGTCGGCTACCGAAGCGATGGTGTCGCCGCGCGAGATGTCGACGTCGTCGGCGAGGATCAGCGTGACGCTGCGCCCGGTCTGCGCGACCGCGAGCTCACCATCGGGGGTGTCGATCCGCTCGACCGTGGAGCGGATACCCGAAGGCAGCACCACGATTTCGTCGCCGGGCGCCACCGAGCCCGCTGCGATCTGTCCGGCGTAACCACGGTAATCCGGGTACTCGGCGGTGCGCGGCCGGATCACGTACTGCACCGGGAACCGCAGCCCGAGCGAGTGCGCCCCCGAGCTATCGGCGTCCACCGGAACGGATTCCAGGTGCTCGATCAGCGAAGGCCCGTCGTAGTAGGGGGTATGCGCCGACCGCGAAGCGACATTGTCACCGTTCAACGCGGAGACGGGAATCTCCTGCACGTCCTCGCTCGTCCATCCCAACGTGCTGGTGAGCTTGTTGAATTCGGCAGAGATATCGGCGAATACGGTTGCGGCATCCTCTACCAGGTCGATCTTGTTCACAGCGAGCACCAGCTTCGGCACCCCGAGCAGGGCGAGCACCGCGGCGTGCCGACGGGTCTGCTCGATGACACCCTTGCGGGCATCCACGAGCAGGATCACCAGCTGCGCGGTGGACGCGCCGGACACCGTATTGCGGGTGTACTGCACATGTCCGGGAGTATCCGCGAGCACGAAAGACCGCTGGGGTGTAGCGAAATAGCGGTAGGCGACATCGATGGTGATGCCCTGCTCCCGCTCCGCGCGCAGCCCATCCACCAGCAGCGAAAGATCCGGCGTGGCGAGACCTTTGTCCACCGACGCGCGGGTGACGGCGTCGATCTGGTCGGCCAGTACGGATTTCGTGTCGTAGAGCAGGCGTCCGACCAGAGTGGACTTGCCGTCGTCGACAGAACCGGCGGTGGCCAGCCTCAATAGGTCGGACATATCAGAAGTAACCCTCTCGCTTGCGGTCTTCCATGGCGGCTTCCGAAACTCGGTCGTCGCCGCGGGTCGCACCGCGTTCGGTCAGTCGGGAGGCGGCCACCTCGGCGAGGATCGTCTCGTTGTCGGCCGCGTCGGAGAGAATTGCGCCGGTGCTGGATCCGTCGCCGACGGTGCGGTAGCGCACCGAACGGGTCTCCAGCACTTCACCTTCGTGGGGGCCGCCCCACACGCCGGGCGTCATCCACATGCCGTCGCGCTGGAACACCGGGCGCTCGTGGGTGTAGTAGATGCTCGCCAGGTCGACGTTTTCGCGCGCGATGTAGCGCCAGATGTCGAGCTCGGTCCAGTTGCTCAGCGGGAACACTCGCACGTGCTCGCCCGGTGCGTGCTTGCCGTTGTACAGGTTCCACAGCTCCGGCCGCTGCCGCTTGGGATCCCACTGCCCGAAGGCGTTGCGCAGCGAGAAGATTCGCTCCTTGGCGCGGGAGCGCTCCTCGTCGCGACGGCCGCCGCCGAACACCGCGTCGAAGCGGTGCTCGCTGATGGCGTCCAGCAGCGGGACGGTCTGCAGCGGGTTACGGATACCGTCGGGCCGCTCGGTGAGCCGACCGTCGGCGAGGTAGTCCTCGACCTTGGCCACATACAGACGCAGCCCGTACCGGTCGACGATCTTGTCGCGGAACTCCAGCACCTCCGGCAGGTTGTGCCCGGTGTCGACGTGCAGCAGCGCGAACGGCAGCCGCGCGGGCCAGAATGCCTTGAGCGCCAGGTGCAGCAGCACCGTCGAGTCCTTGCCGCCGGAGAACAGGATCACCGGCCGCTCGAATTCGCCTGCCACCTCACGGAAGATGTGGATCGACTCCGATTCCAGCGCTGCAAGGGTGTCGAAATCGGTGATACCGAGGGAACGTCCGGCGGTGTTGGATGATTCGTTCACAAGCTCACTCACGGTGGTCTCGGTCATGACTGATGCAACCCGCATTCGGTCTTGGCGAGGCCGGCCCAGCGGCCGCTTCGCGGATCGGAACCCGGCTCCGGCTTTCGTGTGCACGGAGCGCAGCCGATGGACGGATATCCCTCTTCCACCAGGGGATTGACGAGGATGCCGTGCTGTTCGATGTAGGCCTGCATCTCGTCGTCGGACCAGGCGGCGATCGGGTTGATCTTCACCAGGCCGAACGCCTCGTCGAACGAGATGAGCGGCGCGTTGGCCCGGGTCGGCGCTTCCACCCGGCGGATGCCGGTGACCCAGGCGTTGTATCCGCTGAGTGACTTCTGCAGCGGCACAACCTTGCGCAAGCGGCAGCATTCATTCGGCTCGCGCGCGAACAGATCCTTGCCGAGCAGTTGATCCTGTTCGGCCGCCGTGTGTTCGGGCCGCACATTGACAACGTTCACGCCGTACACGGCCTCGACCGCGTCACGGGTGCCGATGGTTTCGGCGAAGTGGTAGCCGGTGTCGAGGAACAGCACGTCCACGCCCGAACGGACCTGCGCGGCAAGGTGAACCAGCACGCCGTCCTGCATGTTCGAGGCGACGATGTACCCGGCGCGATCGCCGCGCGCTCCGGTCGCGCCGGCGCCGAAGTTGTCCTCGGTCCACTGCAGCAGCTCGGCCGCCGACGCGCCATCGAGTTCCGCGGCGGCGCGTTCGGCGATCGCCCGTAGCTCGTCCTCGGAGCGCTTGCCCACCAATTGCGTTGTCATGTCAGATCTCCCGCCGCGCTCATTTCAGGTCGGCTTCGTCGGCGCGAACCGCCCACTGGGCGAATCGTTCGCCGTCCTCGCGGTGCTTGATGAAATTGCGCACCACCCGCTCGATGTAGTCACCGAGTTCGTTGCTGGTCACCTTGTGCTGGCGCAACTTACGACCGAACGCGCTGTCGAATCCGAGGCTGCCACCGAGGTGAACCTGGAATCCCTCGACATGATTCCCGGTGCCGTCATCGACCAGCTGACCCTTGAACCCGATGTCCGCGATCTGCGAGCGCGCGCACGAGTTCGGGCAGCCGTTGATGTTGATGGTCACCGGAACATCCAGCTGCGCATTGAGATCCGCGAGCCGCTCCTCGAGTTCCGGCACCAGCGCCTGGGATCGCTTGCGGGTCTCGGCGAAGGACAGCTTGCAGAACTCGATCCCACTGCACGCCATCAGGTTGCGCCGCCACAGCGACGGACGTGCCTGCAGGCCAAGCGGTTCCAGCTCGTCGATCAGCGCATCGACCTTGTCGTCGGCGACGTCGAGCACGATCAGCTTCTGGTACGGGGTGAACCGGATGCGATCGGAGCCGATCTCGGCCGCCGCGTCCGCGACCTTGGACAGGACGGTGCCCGACACCCGGCCCGCGATGGGGGAGAAGCCGACCGCGTTGAGCCCGTTGCGCAGCTTCTGCACGCCGACGTGGTCGATCGGCTTGGTCGGCTGCACTGGCGCGGGACCGTCGATCAGCTTGCGCTTCAGGAACTCCTCCTCGAGCACCTGGCGGAACTTCTCGATGCCCCAGTCCTTGACCAGGAACTTCAGACGGGCCTTTGTCCGCAGCCGCCGGTAGCCGTAGTCACGGAACAGGCAGACAACGGCCTCCCACACGTCGGGCACCTCCTCGAGCGGCACCCACACGCCGACCCGTTGCGCCAGCATCGGATTGGTCGAAAGCCCGCCGCCGACCCACAGATCCAGGCCGGGTCCGTGCTCGGGATGGTTCACCCCGACGAACGCGATGTCGTTGATCTCGTGCACCACGTCCTGCTGGCCCGAGATCGCGGTCTTGAACTTGCGCGGCAGGTTGGAGTACTCCTTCTTGCCGATGTAGCGGCGCACGATCTCCTCGATCGCGGGTGTCGGGTCGATGATCTCGCTGCGCGACTCACCGGCCAGCGGCGAGCCGAGCACCACCCGCGGGCAGTCGCCGCACGCCTCGGTGGTCTTCAGTCCGACCGCCTCGATCCGCTTCCAGATCTCGGGGACGTTCTCCACCTCGATCCAGTGGAACTGGACGTTCTCGCGGTCGGACAGGTCGGCGGTGTCGCGGCCGAACTCGGTCGAGATCTGGCCGAGGGTCCGCAACTGTTCGACATTCAATGCGCCCGCGTCGCAGCGGATGCGCATCATGAAGTACTCGGCCTCGAGAATGTCGATGTTCTCGTCGCCGGTCCAGCTGCCGTCGTAGCCCTGTTCGCGCTGGGTGTAGAGACCCCACCAGCGGAACCGGCCGCGCAGATCGCCCTTGTCGATGCTGTCGAAGCCCTGCTTGGAGTAGATGTTCTCGATCCGCGCGCGGACGTTGAGGGGGTTGTCGTCCTTCTTGGACTGTTCGTTCGGGTTCAGCGGCTCGCGGTAGCCCAGCGCCCACTGGCCCTCCGCCTTACGACGTACAGGCTTGCCGGTGCGGGCGCGCGGCGCGGTGGTTGCTTCGGTGCGTGGGCGGTCCGGTCGAACGCGCCCTTCGGAAGCCGGTCGGTCCAGGCGCGCGGGACGCTCGGGCCGGGACTGCGGCGAAGGCTGATCGGTCGGACCGGCGTCAGTGCTCGACGTCATAGGGTCGCTCCTGCGGGGTGGGTGAACATCCATGCTGTGGGCGCGAGGGGCTGACTCGCGCCTGCGGTGTCAGCGGGCCGATTCCTCGAAATCGGGAGATCGCCCGGGGAGACCCGGGAGTGCGCCGCTGAGCTACTGGTGGGAACCGGGCAGACAGCAGGCGCTGCAGACGCGCTGGTAGTCGACGTGGCGACGTGCCACAAGTCGTACTCCAGATCCGCGCATGTGCCCATTGTGCCACGTCAGGATGGCCATTCCGGCCGCGCGGCCATATTTCCCGCAGAATCGAGGGAAATTCCCTGGATCAACGGTGGCAACTGTGATTGCTGTCATAGTCCGGGCGATGAAATGTGGGTACTGAAGCGTGCGGCGCCGCAAGTCGTCGCGACGCGGGTCGGGATCCGGTGTGCGTGGCTGCCCGGGGGTGGATCGTAACTGGACAGCGTTCACACTGGTGGGGTGAGTTCTGCTGCTGCGGCGACCGAAGCCGAGACCGCTGACCTCGTGCTGCGTGATTTCGCGGGCGGCCCGTTCGGGATCTATGTGCACGTACCGTTCTGTGCGACTCGGTGCGGATACTGCGACTTCAACACCTATACGGTGGGTGAGCTCGGGACCTCGGCGTCGCCGGAGTCCTGGCTCGTGGCGCTGCGTGGTGAACTGGCGACGGCGGCCGAGCAGTTCGCGGCCTTGCCGACGGCGACGCCAGACGTGGCGACGATCTTCGTCGGCGGCGGGACGCCCTCGCTGCTCGGCGGAGACGGGCTCGCCGCGGTCCTCGCCGCAGTCCGGGCGAACTTCACCCTCGCGGCCGACGCCGAGGTAACCACCGAGTCGAATCCGGAGTCGACCTCGCCCGAGTTCTTCGAGCGGATTCGCGCGGCCGGATTCACCCGGGTGTCGCTTGGCATGCAGTCGGCGGCACAGCACGTGCTGAAAGTGTTGGACCGCACGCACACTCCGGGTCGGGCGGTCGCCGCGGCCAAGGAGGCGCGCGCGGCCGGGTTCGAGCACGTGAATCTGGATCTGATCTACGGCACCCCTGGCGAGCGCGACGGCGATCTCGACGCCAGCCTGGACGCAGTGCTGAGCGCGGGAGTCGATCACGTCTCCGCCTATTCGCTGATCGTCGAGGACGGCACCGCGCTCGCGCGCCGGGTCCGCCGCGGCGAACTACCCGCCCCCGACGACGATGTGCTCGCCGCCCGCTACGAACGTATCGACGCCCGACTGAGCGCGGCCGGACTCACCTGGTACGAGGTATCCAATTGGGCAGCAGGCGATTCCGCGCGTTGCCGCCACAACCTCGGCTACTGGGATGGCGGCGACTGGCTCGGCGCGGGCCCCGGCGCGCACAGTCACGTCGGCGGCATCCGGTGGTGGAACGTGAAGCATCCGGCGCGTTACGCCGACCAGGTCGGGCTGGGCGGGCTGCCCGCCGCGGGCTGGGAGGCGCTGACCGACGACGAGCGCCACACCGAACGCGTCATGCTGGCCGTGCGGCTGCGCAGCGGACTGCCGCTTTCCGAACTGAACGCGGCGGAAACCGCGGCGGCCGATCGCGTCGTCGCCGATCGCCTCGCCATCCGGTCCGGCGACCGCCTGGTGCTGACCGACCGCGGCCGTCTGCTTGCCGACGGCGTGGTGCGCACGCTGCTGGACTGACCCACCCACCCTGAATCCAGCTGTCTCCCTGCGCATTGGACAACGATCGCCGTGCGCCCCTAGCTAGGGTGTCCTCAGTTGAGGGAGGGGCAATCCGATGACGAATCCAACAGCCATATCCATCGATCCGGACGAAGTGCGTCGCCACGCGGAGCGGATCAAGTCGCTCGTGGACAGCATGACTTCGGCGGTCGAAGCCGTGGGCTATCTCGGTGACGCCGACGACGGTTTCGGGCGATACCTGCTTCGCAGCATTACGTGGTTCCACCGCCGAATACGGTTGGGCCGCAAGATTTCCTGCTGAAGTACGGCACCGCACTCGACCCGGTGACCGCCTACCGCCCGGCGCCTGGTTCGACGGGCATCACGGTGCATACCTCGTACTACCGCCGCTGGATCGGCGCGCCGGGGTACGCGGCGCCGGGCCCGCGAATTCTCGTCAACGGCCACGAAGTACCCGACACCGCTTGGGGAAGCACACACATTCCACTCCGCCCCGGCCTGTACCACCTGGAAACGTGCACGCGCAAAACCCCATGGTGGTTCGAGTGGTTGAAGCGGGGCTGGAACGCCGACATGGGTTTCGCCGACACCGTCGTTCCGGTGACGGCGGACCAAAGCGCGCCGGTGTATTACGGCAGTCCGGCGCTGTATGCGATGCGCGGGACGATCGGCGCGGAGCTGCGGCTAACCCCGGGAATAGGCTGGATCCTGTTCAGCTGGGTGATATCCGGAGCGTTCGGAACGTCCCGCTGACATCATGACCTTGTCGGTCGCCCGAATTGCCCTAGTGCTCGAGTCGGCAGCTCAGATAGCCACAGCCTGCCAGTTGCCCTATCACGGCTCGAGCAAGACGCGTAGGCTCCGGAATAACCCAAGGAGTCATATGCCCCCGGCACGACACATCACGCTTATCCACGAACAAAGCGATTTCGCTGAGGCGCGGGCCGCTGAAAAAGCCGAAACCGCACGACAAAGCGCAATCGCGGCCAGGACGGTCGCGAGCCACTCCGAGAACGCCGAGGACTGCGTATCCCTGCTGGCGATGCTCGGACTGGACGCTCTCGCAGGCAAGCTCGCCAGGGTCAGCACCAGCCCCGAGCTCTAGTCATACAAGCGGCCGCCGCTGAGCGGGACCTGGCCGAGACCTCTTCTCGACCGATGCCCAGCCATGTCCCGCTCGACGGCGGAGTACGTCATGTCGCGGCGTCTTCCAATGCTGATCGGCGCCACTCGCGAGGTGACATGCCGTAGGCGGCGCGGAATCGGCGGGCGAAATGCGGGGGGATCGCGGAAGCCCCACTGCCGCGCGACCATCGCGAGCGATCGATCGGTGCCTGCTGTCCGGTCGTGCGAGTTCGGCGCGCACCCGATCCAGCCGCTGACTGATGATTCACTGCCCGAGGCTGTACTCGGCGTTCGCGCAGACTTTGTAGAGCTGTCGCACCGGCACGCTGTGCGCGGGCGTAATCGGTGAAGCTGCTGCCCAACGGTAGGCTGCGGATCTACCCGGGTGCGCCGCACGGATTGTGCGGAGAGATACGAGAAGACCTTCAACGCCGACCTGTTCGACTTCGTCAAGAACGGATAGGCAGATCCAATGAAAATTATTCGTAGCCTGCGTGCCTCTCTGGTCGCGCTGACCCTCGCGCTCACTCCTGTCCTGGCCGCCGCGCCCGCGACGGCCGCACCACTGCCAACAATCGTGCTGGTGCACGGCGCGTTCGCCGATGCGACGAGCTGGGACGGTGTCGCGGCTTTGTTGCGCGATCAAGGCTATCGGGTGGTGACACCGGACAACCCGCTGCGCAGCCCCGCCAATGATGCGGCGGCCGTGCAGCGGACCCTGGATACCATCTCGGGACCTGTTGTGCTCGTTGGTCATTCGTATGGCGGCTTCGTCATCACCAACGTGCACGACCCGAAAGTCGAATCGCTGGTCTACATCGCGGCCTTCGCACCGGTCCAATCGGAGTTCGCCCAACTCGCACTGGACCCGATTCGCTTCCCCGGCAGTCGACTGTTGCCGCCGGTCCTCCAGGTCAAGGTCGTCGATGACCCCAAGGGCATCGCAGGCAAGAACATCGACGCCTACATCGCCGCCGACAGCTTCCACGACGCCTTCGCCCAGGACGTCAACGACGCCACCGCCGCCGATATGCTCCGCCACCAGCATTCGATCGCCGTAGGCGCGAACTTCGAGCCCTCCGGGCCGCCGTCGTGGGCGTCGATCCCCAGCTGGTACCTGGTCTCCGGCGCCGACCGCATCATTCCACCTGCGACCCAACGCTTCATGGCGAACCGCATGGGCGCCCACACCACCGAAATCGATGCGTCGCACGCGTCATTGGTGTCCCGCCCCGCCGATGTCGCCGCAGTAGTGGAGACCGCCGCCGGGCGCTGATCCAGTTCGGCCTGCTAGGGCAGCGGCCTGCTCGTTGCGTGGATTTGAACCGCCAGCCGCGGGTCGCTGATCTCCCAGAAGTCCGCAGCGAGCCGGTAATCCAGAGTCGGGTCGATCAGTTCCAGTCCCGCGCGCCTGCGCAAGGAGAGCGCTCCGCCAACGCGATCCGCGGGCGCAGCCTGCTGACACCGCCATAGCGGGCCGAAACAGGCTACAGCCCTACGGCGCTCCACCGGCCAGCAGCGAGCCCATGAACGACATCGCCGAACCACACAGCAGCAATCCGGCGCGCGACCGGAGTCGTCCGGCCCGTCGTGGCGCCAGCGCCGACTGGATGATTGACGGCAGCGAAGGACTGGCGGTGGCCAGGTATGGGAACTCATCGGTGACGGCCGGCACCTCCCGATCGGCGGTCTCCGCGAGCAGCGTGTCGATGGCCTGGCGCCAGTCGTCGAACCTGATCGGCAACGGTGAGCCGGTGAAGGCGGCCACCGCCACAGCGAGATACCGCAGCGACTCCGTCTCGGTGGCTTGGTCGGCTGCGTAGTAGAAACCTCCAATTTCCTCAAGTGTCGGGAGTTCGGGCTCCGTTGGCCTCGCTGCGGTTTGCCGCACACATCTGCCGCTCGTGCGTCGACCGGTCGGCCGCCTGGGTGCGTGGCCGGGCGATTGGCGGGTGGGCAACTAGACTTGGGTAGTTAGCGAACCGGGAATCCGCATCGACTTTGTGCGATCTGTACTCCGGCTTTGCGATCAGTGCGGGGCGTACCCGTGGACGGAGCGAGGAGGTGGGGCCGATGTCGAGCACCGAGGATCGGCGCTTCGAGGTCCTACGCGCCATCGTCGCGGACTATGTTGCGACCAAGGAGCCGATCGGGTCGAAGAGCCTGGTGGAACGGCACAACCTGGGTGTGTCCAGCGCGACGGTCCGCAACGATATGGCGGTGTTGGAGGCCGAGGGCTACATCACTCAGCCGCACACCAGTTCGGGCCGTATTCCGACCGACAAGGGCTACCGGCAGTTCGTCGACCGGATTGCCGAGGTGAAGCCGCTGTCGGGGGCCGAGCGCCGGGCGATTATACAGTTCCTGGAGTCGGGCGTCGATCTCGACGACGTGTTGCGCCGCGGCGTGCGGCTGCTGGCCCAGCTGACCAGGCAGGTCGCGGTGGTGCAGTACCCGACGGTGTCGGCGTCCACCGTGCGGCACATCGAGGTTGTCGCGCTCAATCCGGCCCGACTGCTACTCGTGGTGATCACCGACACCGGCCGCGTCGATCAACGCCTGGTGGAACTGGGCGCGCTCATCGGCGACGACGATCTGGCCGCATTGCGCGGCATGCTCGGCGGCGCGATGGACGGCAAGCGGCTGGCAGTGGCCTCTGCGGCCGTCGCCGAACTGCCTGAGCGGGCCCCGCAGCGACTGCGCGACGTGCTGGTGCGCGTATCGACCGTGCTCGTCGAAACCCTGGTCGAGCACCCCGAGGAACGCCTCGTCCTCGGCGGCACCGCCAACCTGACCCGCAACGCCGCCGACTTCGGTTTCCCCGGCTCGCTGCGCGCGGTGCTGGAGGCCCTCGAAGAGCAGGTGATCGTGCTCAAGCTGCTGGCCGCCGCGCAGCACCCCGGCACGGTGACCGTCCGCATCGGGGAGGAGACCCAGGTCGAGCAGATGCGCGGGACCTCGGTAGTGTCGACCGGCTATGGTGCCGCTGGTGCGGTGCTCGGTGGCATGGGTGTGCTCGGCCCGACACGCATGGATTACCCGGGAACGATCGCCTCGGTCGCGGCCGTTGCTCGGTATATCGGTGAGGTTCTCGCCGAGCGCTGACGGTGACGGCGTCCATCGACGTCACTGCTACCCTCGATCTTTCGGCCGGATAAAGTTGAGTGCATCCGACTAATGCTGTTGCGACCAAGGACTAGAGAATTCAAGTGGCACGGGACTACTACGGACTGCTCGGAGTCGCGAAGAACGCGACCGACCAGGAGATCAAACGCGCCTACCGCAAGTTGGCGCGCGAACTGCATCCCGACGTCAACCCCGACGAGGTAGCGCAGGCCAAGTTCAAGGACGTGTCGGCGGCCTACGAGGTGCTGTCGGACCCCGAGAAGCGGCGCATCGTCGATATGGGCGGTGACCCGCTCGAGTCCGGCGGTGGCGGCGGCAGTTACGGGGGCGCAGGTTTCGGCGGACTCGGTGACGTGTTCGAGGCGTTCTTCGGCGGGATGAGCGGATCCGGCGCCGCGCGCAAGCCGCGCGGCCGGATGCAGCCCGGCGCCGATTCGCTACTGCGGACCCGGCTGAGCCTCGCCGAATGCGCCGTCGGGGTGACCAAGCACCTGACCGTGGATACCGCGATCCTCTGCGACGTGTGCGCCGGTGCGGGCACCAACGGCAAGTCCAAGCCGGTGCGCTGCGAAACCTGTGGCGGTGCGGGCGAAGTCCAGTCGGTGCAGCGCTCGTTCCTCGGCCAGGTGTTGACCTCGCGTCCGTGCCCGACCTGTCGCGGCGCAGGCGAGACCATTCCCGATCCGTGCCACAAGTGTGGCGGCGACGGGCGCGTGCGATCCCGCCGCGAGATCGCCGCGCCGATCCCGGCCGGTGTGGCCAACGGCATGCGGGTGCGGCTGGCAGCGCAGGGCGAGGTCGGCCCGGGCGGCGGGCATGCGGGCGATCTATATGTGGAGATCGTCGAGCAGCCGCACGATGTGTTCGTCCGTGACGGCGACGACCTGCACTGCACCGTCCGGCTGCCGATGGTCGACGCCGCGCTGGGCACCACCGTGGTCATCGACACCATCCTCGACGGCCCGACCGAGCTCACCATCCCCGCGGGCACCCAGCCCGGCGAGGTGTCGGTGCTGCGCGGCCACGGCATGCCGCGATTGCGCACCGGCGCACGCGGCGACCTGCTTGCGCACCTGGACATCGTGGTGCCGACCAAGCTCGACGCCAAGCAGACAGATCTGCTGCGCAAGTACAAGGGCACTCGCGAGCGCGAACGCGCCGAGGTGATGTCGGCCCAGTCCGAGCACAACAGCGGCCTGTTCGCCCGGTTGCGGGCGTCCTTCAGCGGGCGATAGTCGTTGGCCGCGACGGTCTTCTACCTCGACGATATCCCGGAGCCGGGTTCTATCGCGGTGCTCGACGGCCAGGAAGGACGGCACGCCGCGACGGTGCGCCGCATCCGGGTCGGCGAGCCGATCACCCTGTCGGACGGGCACGGTTTGCTCGTCGAATCGGAAGTCATTGGCGCACAACGTGATCGACTCGAACTGAAGGTGCACACCCGCACCGTGGCCGCCCCGGCATCGCCGCGTGTCACAGTCGTGCAGGCGCTGCCCAAGTCCGATCGCTCGGAACTGGCCGTTGAATTGATGACCGAAGCGGGTGCCGACGCCATCGTCCCGTGGCAAGCCGCCCGCTGCATCGCCAACTGGGAAGGCAAGGCCGCCAAGGCCGTCGACAAATGGCGCACTGCGGCCCGCACCGCCGCTCGCCAATCCCGCCGCGCCTACATTCCGGACGTGGCCGACCTGTACGGCACCCGAGACCTGCTCGAATTGGTCTGCCGCGCAAAGGAATCCGGTGCCGTCATCGCGGCACTCCACGAGTCCGGCACCAGCCGCTTCACCGAGCTGCCTTTTGCGGACGTACCCGCAATTGTGCTGATCGTCGGCCCCGAAGGCGGCCTCGATGACGCGGAACTGTCCGCCCTCTCAGATGCGGGCGCCGACGTCGTTCTACTCGGCCCCACGGTCCTGCGCACCTCCACCGCGGCCGCGGTCGCTTTGGGTGCACTTGGCGCACTGACCCCCCGCTGGTAGTCGGGATACCTGCTCCAGATGTGGTGCACCACAGAGGTTTCCACGCCCCATGGCGCTTGGTGTACCTGCGTGGCGTGTGCAATCCCGGTAGCGCGGCACTCCTGACGAATCCTGAGATGCTCAGGTCGGGAGGGGCCTTCGCGACCCCCTGAACCTCAACCGCGGGCGATGATGGCGCGGACTCGGGCCGAGTCGGCGAGTATGTCGATTTCGGCGCTGCTCGGCGCCTGGAAGATCCTGGGCGCGATCGCCCTGCTCGTCCCCGGCCGTGCGCTTCTCGAGGAATGGGCCTACGCGGGCGCGGTTTTCGTCTACACCGGAGCGATCGTGTCGCACCTGGCCACAGGCTATGCCCGAGGCGAAGTAGGAGTTCTCGCCGTGATGACCGGCTGGAGGTCGTGTCGTGGGCGTTACGACCGCCCAGCCGACGGACTCGCCAATAGCCGACCCGGCGGCGGTCGAGTTCGGCCGGTGGTTCAGCGCTGATTGGGCCAGGGTGCGTTCGGTACTTGGGGAGCGGGCTGCTGCACTTGCCCCGTTGCCATGCTCTCTGCGTGGGCGCGACCGAGGAGGTCGTTGACGTGCTGAGCGGGGACGTTCGAGGAGACGCCGCACCAGGTGCACTCCAAGTAGTGCTTGGTGCTCAGCGGGAAGAGCGGGATGAAGAAGAGCGTGAACTTGGTGACGAGTTTGCGCAGTGCATGCGCGGCAGGATTGCCGCAGTTTACGCAGACCAACGTGATCATGGCGAGCGTGTGGACGCGCCGCTGCCAACCCCAGATAAGCACAGGAAAACCCCCGATATGGAAACTCTGACGACGACGACCCTACTGGTTCAGGCCCGAAGCGGCAGCGCCTTCCGTGGCGAGCCGGCCGGCGATAGCGCCGCCGAGGCCGCCTCCGGCCCCAGCACCAGCGCGGTACGACCGGCGATGGACAGATCCATGTGAGCTCCTTCGGGCAGAGTCGGCCGCTGAAGGGCCGTGAAGACGGGGACAGGTCGCGCCCGCCGAAACTCTGTGTACGGTATATAAGATCTTGGGTCAATTCCACCGATTCCACCACCACTCGAGCCGTATGCTGCATATCGGACGGTGTATTCACCGCTGAGACAGGGGCAGGGCTTTGGTCAATCAACCGCAAACCGTTGACGGCCCGGCCATCCACTTCGGGGTAGAGCGGCCGCGTCTGATCGGCGAGATCGTGCTGGACGAGATCCGCAACGCCATCATCGAGAAGCGGCTCGCATCCGGTTCGCGACTGAGCGAGGTTGGCCTGGCCGACATGCTCAACGTGAGCAAGACGCCGGTGCGCGAGGCGCTCCTGCAGCTCCGAGTGATCGGCTTGGTCACGGCGGAGGGTGGCAACCTGCGTGTCGTTCTCCCGTCGCTGGCCCTGGTCAAAGAGGCATACGAAGTTCGTGCTGGACTCGAGGCGCTCACCGCCCGACTTGCGGCGGAGCGAGTCGAAGGAAACGAGCTGCGTTCGGTGCTGAACGCCGCGACCGAGTCCAACGATCGGGCCGAGAGCGAAGACATGGACGGATTTCGGCAGTTCGATCGCCAATTCCATGAGCAGGTCGCCCGGGCGTCGCAGAACAAGATGGCCGCCCACCAGGTCATGAATTCGCGCGACCTCTGCCAGGCGCTGCGTCAGCGTGACGTGATCACCGACCAGGTCTCCAAGGTGTGTGGCCAGGCCCACCTCGAGATCGCCGCATCAATCGCGTCGCGCAACGGGGACCGCGCCGGGCGCCTGATGAGCGAGCACATCGATTACGTCAGGGACCGCGTCCTGGCTTCCATGGTCGTCGCCTCGACGGACGGTGCACCGAGCCGCTGATCGGCTTCGATGCACGGCTGTACCGTCTCACCCGCACTGCCCACTGGGGTGCTCCGCGGGGCACCTCTGGCGCACCCGGTGGCGGCGAAAGGGAATGCCATTGCCGAGGCGGTAGTCGGGTGTCCAGCGGTAGCGGCTTATTCACTGTGTGTTGTCAGTGGGGCGCGTTAAACTTTCATCAACAAAGCAGTCGAGACCGGAAAGCAGGCTATAGCCACTTTTGAGAACACAAGGCGAGATCGGCGACCCATCCACACCCACGGCAGGCATCGGTGCCGGTGACAACGGTACGGGTCCCGCAGCACGCACCGTGCGTTCCAGCATCGAACTCGCTCCGGAATCCGTGTTCCCGTTCCTCGGTTCGGCTGACCAGAATCTGCGTGAACTCGAGAAACTGCTGGATGCGGACATTCATGTGCGCGGCAATTCCGTGACTCTCACCGGCAAGGCGGCCGACGTCGCCCTCGCCGAGCGGGTCATCGAACAGCTCGTAGCACTGACCGGACGCAATCGGGTGGTGACACCGGAGGCCGTGCGGCACACCTTCTCGATGCTCACCGAGGGTTCCTCGGAGTCTCCGGCGGAGGTGCTGAGCCTGGACATCCTGTCCCGGCGCGGCAAGACCATCCGGCCCAAGACGCTCAACCAGAAGCGTTACGTCGACGCGATCGACGCCAACACCATCGTGTTCGGCATCGGTCCGGCCGGTACCGGCAAGACGTATCTGGCGATGGCGAAGGCCGTGCAGGCGCTGCAGACCAAGCAGGTCAACCGGATCATCCTCACTCGCCCCGCGGTGGAAGCGGGGGAGCGGCTCGGCTTCCTGCCCGGCACGCTCAACGAGAAGATCGACCCGTACCTGCGCCCGCTGTATGACGCGCTGCACGACATGATGGATCCGGAAGCCATTCCGAAGCTGATGGCGGCCGGTGTTATCGAGGTCGCGCCCCTGGCGTACATGCGCGGCCGGACCCTCAACGACGCGTTCATCATTCTCGACGAGGCGCAGAACACCACGGCCGAGCAGATGAAGATGTTCCTCACCCGCCTCGGCTTCGGCTCGAAGATCGTGGTGACCGGTGATGTCACCCAGGTCGACTTGCCGGGCGGCGCGCGGTCCGGGCTGCGAATGGCTAGCGAGATCCTCACCGATATCGATGACATCCATTTCGCCACGCTCACCAGCAGCGACGTGGTGCGCCACCGGCTGGTCGCGGACATCGTGGATGCCTACGGTCGGTTCGAGGAAGAGTCCCGGCCGCAGGTTCCCCCGCACTATGCGGGCAACCGGGCACAGCGCCGCGCCGCGGGCCGCGGCGACCGTCGATAGTCCGAAGCAGCACGGCCGACTCGACCGCATAGCGGTGCGCGTCGGCCGTTTTGCTGCGCAGGCCAGGGCCGATCGACGGTGATTTCGAACCGGCGCGCAGGCTCAGGTCCGGCTATCCGACTGCCGGGTCGTAGTCTTATCGGGTGAGTATCGAGATCGCCAACGAATCGGGTGTGGACGTACCCGAAGAAGACCTCGTCAGTGTCGCGCGGTTCGCTATCACCCAAATGGACGTGCACCCGGCGGCTGAGCTGTCGATGGTGCTCGTCGATCTCGACACGATGGCGGACCTGCACATGCGCTGGATGGACCTACCCGGTCCGACCGATGTGATGTCGTTCCCGATGGATGAACTCGAGCCGGGCGGCCGCCCCGACAGCCCCGAACCAGGACCCTCCATGCTCGGCGACATCGTGCTGTGTCCCGAGTTCGCCGCGGGCCAGGCTCGCAAGGCGGGTCATTCGCTCGACCACGAGCTCGCGCTGCTCACCGTGCACGGCGTGCTCCACCTGCTCGGCTACGACCATGCCGAGCCGGAGGAGGAGAAGGAGATGTTCGCGCTGCAGGCCCGGCTGCTCGAGGAGTGGTACGAGAGCCTGCGCGAGGAGCAGCGCCGCGCCGAGCTCGCCGCACGGGACGCCAGGCTGCTCGGGAAGGCGGGTTTCACCACACCGGGTGACGCGCTGGGCCCCGCGTGAATTCGCTGACCTTCATACTGCTGGCAGTCCTGCTGGTTCCGGTGGGTGGCGTGTTCGCCGCCGTGGATTCGGCATTGAACACCATTTCGCCCGCCCGCCTCGAGGATATGGTGCGGGCCGACCGGTCCGGCGCGGTACGGCTGAGCCGGATTGTGGCCGATCGGCCACGCTATGTGAATCTTCTTGTACTGCTTCGTATTCTGTGCGAAATCTGCGCGACAGTCCTGCTGGCGGCGGCGTTGATCCCGCTGTGGGAAGACGATTGGGCGTTGCTGTTCACCGCCGTGGTGATGGTGCTGGTGGACTATGTGGTGATCGGGGTCGGGCCGCGCACGCTCGGCCGCCAGCACGCGTACTCCATCGCGCTGGCCGCGGCCGTGCCGTTGCAGTTCATCGGCGCGCTGCTCGGGCCGGTGAGTCGGTTGCTGATCCTCATCGGTAATGCGATCACTCCCGGTAAGGGATTTCGCAACGGCCCCTTCGCTTCCGAGATCGAGCTGCGTGAAGTGGTCGAGATGGCCAGCGAGCGTGGCGTGGTGGCCGACGACGAACGCCGGATGATCCAGTCGGTGTTCGAACTCGGCGACACCCCCGCCCGCGCGGTGATGGTACCGCGCACCGAGATGGTCTGGATCGAGGCGGATAAGACCGCGGCGCAGGCGATGTCACTCGCGGTGCGCAGTGGGCACTCCCGTATTCCGGTGGTCGGCGAGAACGTCGACGACATTCTCGGCGTGGTCTACCTGAAAGACCTTGTGCCGTATGCGGATCGGGCCAAAACGGTGCAGGTGCGCGAGGTGATGCGTCCCGCCATGTTCATGCCCGACTCCAAGCCGCTCGACAGCCTGCTCGACGAGATGCAGCGCAGGCGCAACCACATGGCGCTGCTGGTCGACGAATACGGCGGTATCGCCGGACTGGTGACGATCGAGGACGTGCTCGAGGAGATCGTCGGTGAGATCGCCGACGAGTACGACACCGACGAGACCCCGCCGATCGAGGAACTGGGGGACGGGCACTATCGCGTGTCGGCCCGGCTGTCGGTGGACGACCTCGCGGAGTTGTACGGAATGGAGTTCGAGGAGGAGGACGTCGACACCGTCGGCGGACTGCTCGCGCACGCGCTGGGCCGAGTCCCGCTGCCCGGTTCCAAGGCCGCCGTGCACGGCCTGTTACTGCGCGGTGAGGGTGGGGCGGACGCGCGAGGGCGGATGCGAGTGCACACCGTTGTGGTGCGCCGGGCGCCGCAGAAGTCGTACGACGAGAAATCCTCGGAGAAATCGAACGGTAAGCGTAAAGGAAACGGATCGGATCGGGATGCCCCGGCCGAACGGGACCAGGATGGAGACAGCGATGACTGAATTGGACGCCGAGGACAACAAACTGCTGGTGCTGGCCCGAGGTGCGTTGGGCCGCACCGGCGGTGCCAGTGGCGCCGCCATCCGCGACACCGACGGCCGGACCTACGCGGCCGGCGAAGTGCCGTTGCAGGCCCTGCGGCTGACCGCATTGCAGGCCGCCGTCGCCGCCGCGATTTCCAGTGGCGCAGAGGGATTCGAGGCTGCCGTGGTGGTCGGTGGGCGGTTCTCCGACGCCGGGGTCATGGCGGTGCGCGAAGTGTCCGCCGACGCGCGGATCGTGTTCACCGACCGCGCGGGTGCGGTATTCGATATTGCCGAAGGTTTCGATACCGACACGAGTGTGGAGGTTCAGGGTGGCTGAATTCCGTTCCGGCTTCGTCTGTTTCGTCGGCCGACCCAATACCGGCAAATCGACGCTGACCAATGCGCTGGTCGGCTCGAAGATCGCGATCACCTCCTCGCGCCCGCAAACCACCAGGCATACCATCCGCGGCATCGTGCACCGCGAGCACACCCAGCTGATCCTGGTCGACACCCCCGGCCTGCACCGCCCGCGCACGCTGCTCGGCCAGCGCCTCAATGACCTTGTGCGCGATACCTATTCCGAGGTCGACGTCATCGCGCTGTGCATCCCCGCCGACGAGAAGATCGGTCCCGGCGACAAGTGGATCGTGGCGCAGATCAAGCAGATGGCGCCGAAGACCACCGTGCTCGGTGTCGTCACCAAGATCGACAAGGTGAGCCGCGACCAGGTCGCCGAACAGTTGATGGCGCTGTCCAAACTGCTCGGGCCCGACGCCGACGTGGTGCCGGTGTCCGCGATCAAGGGCGAACAGGTAGAAGTCCTTGTGGACGTCATCGCCTCGAAAATGCCCGAGGGCCCGGCCTTCTACCCCGACGGCGAACTCACCGACGAGCCCGAGGAAACCCTCATGGCCGAGCTCATCCGTGAGGCCGCGCTGGAGGGTGTGCGCGATGAACTTCCGCACTCGCTCGCGGTGGTCATCGAGGAAGTGCTGCCGCGCGAAGAGAATGAGGACCTGCTCGACGTGCACGCCCTGTTGTACGTCGAACGCCCGTCGCAGAAGGCCATCATCATCGGCAAGGGCGGTGCGCGTCTCAAGGAGGTCGGCACCAACGGCCGCAAGCAGATCGAACACATCCTCGGCGTCCGCATCTACCTGCACCTGCACGTCAAGGTCGCCAAGGATTGGCAGCGCGACCCGAAACAGCTTGGTAAGCTTGGGTTCTGATGGTGGAAATCATGGGATGTGATATCCCGATCCCGCTGCTATAGTCGGCCCGTTGGCGGCGGTCCGTGATACTCCGGGCGGCCGCATGTGCGTTGGAAGAGTCCCGACGCATACGGAGGGCTGAGCTGTGAACGTGGTCGAGGGTGCGGAATTCGCTGGGTACCAGATCGAACGCCGTCTCGGTGCGGGCGGCATGGGCACCGTCTTTCTTGTCCAGCATCCACGGCTGCCGCGTAAGGACGCGCTGAAGGTCCTGGCCGATATACACGCGGAGGATCCGGAATTCCGGGCCAGATTCCTGCGCGAGGCCGAAATCGCTGCGCGGCTGCAGCATCCGAACCTCGTCGCCGTGCGGGATCGCGGTGAGCAGGACGGTCGACTGTGGATCGCGATGCAATATGTGGACGGTGTCGATGCCGCCCAGCTGATCAAGACGAACGTGCTTGCCATCGAGCGCGCCGTCCGGATTTTCGTGGAGGCGGCGCGCGGTCTGGATGAGATCCACGCGGTGGGTCTGCTGCATCGCGATGTGAAACCGGCCAACATCCTGGTCGCCGCACAGCCGGACGGATCCGATCGGGTGCTCGTCACCGACTTCGGAATCGCCCGTGCCGCAGACGATTCGACCACTCTCGCCTCCGGTGGGACCACCGCCACCCTCGCCTATGCGCCCCCTGAGCAGATCAGCGGTGATCCGATGGACCATCGGGGCGACGTCTACGCACTGGGCTGCACGCTGTACCACATGCTCACCGGCTCGGTCCCGTTCCCACGCGACAGTCCGGGGGCGGTGATGTACGCGCATCTGAGCGAGCCGCCGCCCCGGCCATCACTCGGAAACACCAGCGTGCCAACGGCGTTCGACGCGGTGATCGCCAAGGCCATGGCGAAGCAGCCGGACGAGCGGTTCACCAGTTGCGGGGCGTTCGCGGCGGCGGCGTCGGCGGCGCTGGCGGGGGACCAGCTCACCGGGGTCGCGCCGGCCTCGATATCCAATCGGCGAGATCTGTTGCTCGCGGCCGTGCTGTTGGTCGTCGTTGTTGCGGCAGGCGCGATTTCGACGTTGCTCTGGTCCGGCGGCGACCCACCGGCCGCCGCGCCGCCCCCGGCAACCGTGGGCCCGCCGAAAGTGAATACCGCCGAGTGGGGTGCCTACGCCTATATGGCGCAGGCGTTTCCCGAACTGCTGCCGCCCTCGCCCATGGCGACCGGGTACAAGGACGTCGCGGGCTGTATTCCGCTCGACGAGCACGGCGACACCATGTCCTTCGACGTACCTGCCGCGGTCGGCGAGCTGTTCTGCATCGGTGATAACGACCCGGCGCGCACCATGGCCGTCAAATGCAATGCCGACCGGTCGCCGATCTTCCCCGACCGCTTCTTCGCCCGGGTAGAGGGCGATGAACGCTGGGTCCGGTCGTCCGGCACCGGGCATGTGAACTGGGGTTCCGATATCGAAATCGATGGCAAGATCCGCGGCCAGTTGGAGGTGTACTTCGACGATTCGAGCCGGAACTTCTGCAGCGTCCGGGTACACGGTGCCGCGTCCGGCACCGAACTGCACGATAAATGGTGGCCCGATGCGCCGCTGTGATCAGGTGAGCAAAATCCTTGCCGCCCTGGCGATCACGGCGGTGATGCTGACGCTCGCCACCGGCTGCACTGTGCAAGGGCAGCCGATTCCGCAACGACCTGACCTCGGCTCGCTCGATATCGGCGGATATAGCCTCGAACCGCTCCGCGAACCGGCCGTCGACAATGAGCAATACGGCCGGGTCATGGAATCGATGCGACTGGGCGAGGTCATGGCCGATCCGGTAGAGGCGGATTCGACCTTGACCCTTCCACTGAGCGGGTACAGCGCCGTGCCGCTGCCCACGCCCGCCAAGGCGGGTGCGTATCTCGCGGCTCCGGTCCGCTCGGTCCTCGAAAAGCGGGGAATGCTGGCCGGTTTCGCCGTCGGCCGCACCGACAAGGAGATCGAGCGTACGCCGGTGGTCGGTACCGCCCGGCTGTTGACCGTACTGGTGCTGCGATTCCCCGACCCCACCGCGGCGCAGCGGGCCGCCGAGGAGATCGACGCGGTCGACGCGTCGGTCAGTCCCGAGAATGTGGCCGTCGCTATACCGGAGTATCCGGCCGCACATGGCCATTGGCGTCCGAATGTGCCGACGATAGCGGTCTCGCTCGCGCAGGAGTCCTTCGTCGTCACGCTGCTCGGCGGGCATACCGTTGCCGACCTCGTTACCCTCACCACGTTGGCGCGCAAGGCATTCGATGCCCAGCTTCCCAGGCTGCGCGAATTCGTTGTCACACCGCGCGAACAGCTCGCGGCCCTGCCGCTGGACCGCGACGGCATGATCGCTCGCATGGTGCCGAAAGCGCCGGGACGCTGGCCGTTTCCCGCCGTGGCCTACGGCACCGAACAGGAGAACGCGGGTTGGGATAGCGGCCCCCAGGCAAGTGGCGTCGTGTACGGCACACGCGCCACCGCATTGCTCCGGGATGCCACGAAGCCGAATCCGCCGGAGCTCATGGCCTTCAACGGTTTAGAGGGTCTGATGCGATTCCCTGACGTGGCCGCCGCGCGCAAGTCCTTCGCGAAGGCGCAGGACGGGGTCGACGAGAATGGGCGACGATCGATACCCGGCCCGACCCGGGTGCCGGATGTCACCTGTGCCCAGGAGCCGGGCGACAGAGCCGGGTTCCCGTTCAAGTACAGCTGCACTGTGTTGTACGGGCGTTATGTCGCAACACTTTTCGGCCGGGATCCGCGCGACTTCCAACAGCGGGTCGCGGCTCAGTACGGGCTGCTGGTGAACAGTGAGCGGGGTACATGACCGAGACCCTTGCCCCGGGCACGGTATTCGCCGGGTATCTGATAGAGCGGGTGCTCGGCACCGGCGGGATGGGGACGGTCTACCTGGCGCGGCATCCGCGACTCCCGCGCCATGATGCGCTGAAGGTGCTCTCGCAGATCCACAGCGGCGATGACGAGTTCCGTGCTCGATTCATTCGGGAGGCCGAACTCGCCGCCCGGCTCGAACATCCCAATATCGTCGCGGTACATGACCGAGGAGTGCAGGACGGTCGACTGTGGATCGCGATGCAGTTCGTCGACGGCATCGATGCGGCCGAACTCATCCGCCACGATGCCGCCGAACTGCCACCGGAGCGGGCCTTGCACATTGTCGTGTCGGCGGCGCGCGGTCTGGATACCGCGCATCGCGCCGGACTCCTGCACCGTGACGTCAAACCGGCCAATATTCTGCTCGAGTCGCGACCCGGGGAGACCGATCGAGTTTTCGTTTCCGACTTCGGAATCGCCAGGGCTGCAGGACAATCGACCGCGCTGACCTCGGTGGGATCGGTGCTGGCGACCTTGGCCTACGCCGCACCCGAACAGCTCATGGGTGGCGTGGTCGATCAGCGGGCCGATGTGTATGCGCTGGGCTGCACGCTCTATGAATTGCTCACCAGCACGAAGCCGTTCCCACGCAATACGGCCGTCGCGGTGATGCAGGCGCACATCCAGGACCCGCCGCCGCGTGCCACCGCGGTGAATCCACGGCTGCCGCAGGCCATCGATCGGGTGATCGCGCGGGCGTTGGCGAAGAACCCGGATGATCGTTATCCGTCGTGTGGCGCGCTGGCCGATGCGGCGGCGGCCGCGCTCGACGGCCGCGCGGACGCGGTCACGGTCGATCTGCGGAATACCGAGCCGCGGCGTCCCATGCGTCGGCGGCGCGTCGGGCTCGCCATCGGTACCGCCGCAGTGGTCCTCGTCCTCGGTATCGCGAGTGTGTTTGTGGTGACCAGGAATTCGACTGAACCCACCGCGACGCCCGGGACGATCGGGTCGGCGACGAGCACAGCCGCCGCAGCGACCAGCACGCCCGCCGTTACCGGGACGACCACCAACGGTCGACTGTCGTGGGGCAGTCACACCTTCATGGTGCAAGCCCTTCCCGAACTGCTTCCGGCCACCCCGGTCGAGAGCGGCTATCAGGGCATCAGGTGCATCGCGCGGGACCTGGACGATCGTCCCGTCGACGTGAACCAAACCGCCCCCGTGGTCGGTAATCTGGATTGCCACGGAAACCGGGATCCGGTCCAGACGATACTCGTGGGCTGTAATTCGAATCGCACTCCTACCAACTACTACGCGCTCCCCGATGTCGTCCCACTCGGTGATGAGCGATGGGAGCGCCGATCCGGGCACGGCCGGATTGTCTGGTTCGACCAGATCACTCCGGACAATGACCCCCTGGGGCCCAATCGGACTCAGGGCCTGCTCCAAATTCTGTTCGACGATCCCCAGCGGAACTTCTGTTGGCTGCTCGTATACGGCCGGACCTCCGGACAAGACCTGTACGACCGCTGGTGGCGTAGCGCGCCGTTCTGAACCGAGTAAGTGAGGAAAGACGTCGTGGATGTTGCCGAGGGCACCACATTCGCCGGGTACCGCATCGAGCGCCGCCTCGGTGCCGACGACATGGGCGCCATATATCTGGCGCGGCATCCGCGGCTGCCACGCCAGGACGCGCTGAAGATCCTGTCCGATAACTATGCGGATAAGCGCGACTTCCGCGCGCGCTTCTTGCGCGAGGCCGAAATCGCCGCAGGGCTGCAGCATCCCAATGTGGTCGCGGTCCGCGATTGCGGTGAACAGGACGGCCGACTGTGGATCGCGATGCAGCATGTGGGCGGCATCGATGTAGGGGAGCTGATCCGGCGCGGCCGGACCGAGCTGAATGTGGCGCGTGCGGTCCACATCGTCGTCGAGGCCGCGCGCGGACTGGACGAGATCCATCGCGCGGGCCTGCTGCATCGGGATGTACAGCCGGGCAGCATCCTGGTGGCCGGACAGGCGGATGGGCCGGATCGGGTGCTGATCGCCGATTTCGGCGTCGCTCGCGCCATCGGCGATGTGACGACGGTGGCCGGTGGTGGCGGTATGCCCGGGACCGTGGCCTATGCCGCGCCGGAGCAGATCAGCGGTGCCGCCGTTGACGATCGCGCCGATGTGTATTCGCTCGGCTGCACGCTGTACCACATGCTCACCGGCTCGGTCCCGTTCCCGCGGGACAGTGCGGGGGCGGTGCTGCACGCGCATCTGAATGCGCCGCCGCCCCGGCCCTCGCGCGGAAATCCCAGCGTGCCACCGGCCTTTGACGCGCTGATCGCCAAGGCCATGGCAAAGCAGCCGGAGGATCGGTACCCGAGCTGCGGAGCGCTCGCGACCGCGGCGACGGCGGCGCTGCTGCCCGTATCGGATCCGGCCGTCGTCGCACCGGCACCCGTGTCGCGCGGGCCGGATCGGCGGCGGCTGCTGCTCGGTGCGGCGGTGGTCGTCATTGCAGTTGTCGCGGTGGTGGTTTCGTCCGTGCACCGGATCGGCCGAGATGGGCCGGCCACGGCCGCCGCGTCCGGGCCGACCACCGGTGTCGACCGCGCGTCGGCCGCGTCGGCCGCGGCATGGAGTCCGCATGCCACTGTCTTCGAGGCATTTCCCGATCTGCTACCGGCCACACCACTTGGCATCGGCTATCGAGAACTGCACGATTGCCAGTTCGTCGATCAGAAGGGAGACCCCATGTCGTTCGATGCGAGGGTGCCGATCGACCGGCTGAACTGCACCGGCGACCAGGATCCGATGGAGCAGATCGACCTCACCTGCAATACCGATCGTTCAGTCATGAAGCCCGCTGCCGCGCAAGAGCGGTCCGAGGGAGCGGAGCGCTGGACTCGGCCGTCCGGCGCGGGCGAACTGCATTGGGGCAATTACACGAATCAATTGGGAGGCGTCTTGGGCGAGTTGGAGGTGTCGTTCGAGAGTCCGAATCGGAACTTCTGTCGGCTACGGGTGATCGGCGCTCAGTCCGGCGCGGATCTGCGTGCGCGGTGGTGGCTCGATGCGCCCCTCTGAGATGTATATCCGCGCCAGGCCGATTCGTGCGGTGGCCGCCGCAGCGGCCACGGCCATGGTGCTGGTCCTGACGGCGGGCTGTGCGCTGCAAGGGCATCCGGTACCGGCGAACCCGGCGTCCGACTCGCTCGACGTCGGCCTGAACAGCATCGAACCGCTCACCGTGCCGCGCAACGACAATGAAAGCTACGGGCGGACACTGGAATCGGTCCGGATGGGGGAGGCGATCATCGATCCCGTCGAGGCCGACGCTTCCATGAAGTTCGCACTCTCCAGTGGCGGCGCGGTGCCACTGCCGACACCGGCCAAGGCGACCCGGGTGTTGGCGAAATCGGTACGTCCGGTGCTCGAACGGTACGGGATGCTGGCCGGTTTCACGGTCGGCGGCGCGGACAAGGAACAGATCGGCGCCCCCGTGATCGGCCGGTCCCGGTTGCTGACCATTGTGCTGCTGCGATTTCCGGATGCCGCCGCGGCAACGCAGGCGGCTCGGGAGATGGACGCTGCCGACGCCGCGGTGAGTTCCGAGAATGTATCCGTCACCATCCCGAACCTGCCGTCCGCGTCCGCGCATTGGCGCCCGACGGTGCCGACGCTGGCCGCGACGATCGCGCAGGAATCCTTCGTGATCAGCGTGCTCGCCGGGCATACGACGCCGGACCTCGCCGCGCTCACCGGACTCGCGCGCCAGGTCTTCGAAGCACAATCGAACCGCTTGCGTGACTTTCCGGCTACACCACGGGACAAACTTGCCACGCTGCCCCTCGACAACGACGGCATGCTCGCCAGGTTGCTCGCGGAGGTGCCCGGGCGGTGGCCGTATCCGACAGTGACCACGACCAGCTATGACCAGAATGCGGGCTGGAACGCCAATCTCAACGTGACCGGGATCGTGTTCGGCCCGCGCGCCGCGTACCTGCACGGCCCGCGCGAACAGCGGACTTCGGTCGAGCGCTACGCCGTCAACGGCTGGAATGAGCTCGGGCGATATCCGGATGCGACCGCCGCCCGCCGGAGATTCACCGATACCCAGTGGGAGCAGGACCCCGAACTCCGTTCCGCGCCCGCGCCGGACGGAGTGCCGGATGTTCGCTGTATCGAGCAACTCGATGTGCCCCCGCAGCTCCCGCTGCGATTCACCTGCCAGCTCATGTCCGGCCGCTACGTCGCACTGATTCGCGGTCGCGATCTGAAGAGCACCCATCAGCAGGTCGCGGCGCAGCTCGGTCTGCTGCTGAACAGCGAGTAGGGATATGGCTGGAAAGTTCGTTCCGGGAACGGTTTTTGCCGGGTACGTGATCGAGCGAGTGCTCGGCAGCGGTGGGATGGGCGCGGTGTATGTGGCCAGACATCCGCGGCTGCCGCGCCACGACGCGCTGAAAGTGCTGTCGGATGAGCACAGTGCGGACACGGAGTTTCGCGCTCGGTTCATTCGCGAAGCCGAACTCGCTGCCCGGCTGGACCATCCGAATATCGTCGCCGTGCACGACCGAGGGGTCGAGGACGGCCGTCTCTGGATCGCGATGCAGTTCGTCGACGGCATCGACGCCGCGCAGCTGATCCGCCGTGGGCCCGCGGAGCTGACACCCGAACGGGCACTGCACATTATCGATGCCGCCGCCCGTGGTCTGGACGAGGCGCATCGGGTCGGGATGCTGCACCGCGACGTCAAACCGGCGAATATCTTGTTGCAGCCCCGGCCGGGGCAGCCGGATCGCGTCTATGTCACGGATTTCGGAATAGCAAGGGCCGCAATCGAAACGACGGCGCTCACCGAGGTGGGGTCGGTGCTGGCTACGCTCGCCTATGCCGCACCGGAGCAGCTGATGGCGGGCCAGGTCGATCACCGGGCCGATGTCTACGCGCTGGGCTGCACTCTGTACGAATTGCTGACCGGGCAGAAGCCTTTTCCCCGGACCACCGCCGTCGCGGTGATGCAGGCGCACATCCAGGATCCGCCCCCGCGTGCTAACGCCGCGAATCCGATACTGCCGCAGGCCATCGATACCGTGATCGCACAGGCGATGGCGAAGAACCCGGAACATCGCTATCCGTCCTGTGGTGCGCTCGCGCATGCCGCGGCGGCCGCCTTCGATCGTCGGGCGGATGTGGCCACGCTCGATCTGCGGCCGCCCACGAAGCAACGGTCTCGTCGACGCATTGCGCTGGCCGTCGGTATCGCGGCAGCGGTCGTCGTGCTCGGTGTAGCGAGTGCACTTGCGCTGAGCGGGAATTCGAGTGATGTGTCCTCGACCGGTGCCTCGGCAGGCTCGAGTACGGCGGTCGCGCCGAGCACCACCACGACTACGGTTGCCGCTGGCGCCGCATCGTGGGGCGGTCATAACTACATGGTTCGGGTGCTGCCCGAGCTGCTCCCCAAGACCCCGGCGGATAGCGGCTATCAGGGGATGCGATGTGTCGCGGTCGACGCGGACAAACGGCCGATCGATGTGAACCAGGCGGTGGGTGCGACGACCTACCTGTCATGCAACGGTGATCGCAATCCGCTGGAACTGCTTGTCGTGGAGTGCAATTCCAATCGAATGGCGCGCACGATAGAGCCCTTTACCAATGCCGCCGTCGCCGGGGATGAACAGTGGGAACGCCCATCTGGTCGGGGGCGGGTGATCTGGCAGGACATCACCGGTCCGACCGGTCGACCGGAGGGGGCGGTACAAGTGGAATTCGCCGACGGCGGCCGCAGCTTCTGTCAGCTGCGACTATTCGGTGGCGACTCCGGCCGGGATCTCCTCGACCGCTGGTGGCGAAACGCGCCGATCTAGCACCGAAAGGTCTTGTACCGTCTTACTACTGAACCATGGGGGAGGACGCCACGATGCCGGGTTCGAACGATATCGGCAAACTCCTGGAGTTGTTGCGGACGCTGTATGTGCCGCACGAGCGTCCCCGGGTGCTGCGAACTCTGGTGCGTAGGCGACGCAAGCTGCCGCGTCCGGTTGATATGCCTGGTCGGACCCGAGGCCAACGGCGACCTACTGATGGAGATCTACCGCTGGCTCGGTGAGTCCGGCGGCCGTCGCGCGGTGCCGCGCGCCCGGGTCGAATTGCACAGTCTGGCACCGGATGCCATCCGGCCCGACCCGAACGCGACCGGTCAGCAGGTGAACGCGCACTGCCTGCCGACTCTGCAGCGGTTGGTCGCGGGGTTCTGCACCGATGACACCGCGATGGGGCCGATCTCGTTCCCGCGCTATCGAACCGCGGACTGGCTGACCAGACAGCGCGTCACCAGTGACGAGACGGAGGCGGCGGTGGAACTGCGGGCGCGGCTGCCCAAGCTGCTGCGCCTGGGTTCGCGCGACTCCGATTCGATGAGTGGTGAGGTCGGGGACTGGATCACCCGGGTGGTCTTCGCCGTGCTCGCGCTGTGGCCGGTGCTGCGGCTGTGGATGTGGATCAGCGGACGGGTACCCGGCCTGTCGAAGGAGACCCGCTGGTTCATGCATCAGCGGTACATGGCACCCGAATTATCGGACAGTTTCCTGGGTTTCGCGACGCGGTTGACCGCCGCGCTGCGCAATGACGAGAACGAGGATCAGGTCGCCAAGCTGCTGGTGCACGCCTTCCTCGAGGATCTGCGCGACGCGTATCGGCAACGGATCTGGCGGCCGTCGAGCTGGCGGCGCACGGCCTATCCGGTGGCGCTGCTCGACACCATTGCGGTAGGTAGCCCCGGCGCCGAGCTGCTGCGCCGGATGAACGATATCCGCAATGAGACCGGGATTTTCGATCCGCTGGTGGTGGTCGCCGCACTCGACTACGACCCGCGCGATCTGGAACCCGCGCAGCCGGTGCACGAACTCGCCGACATCGGCGATCTGCACAGCCTCGACAACCTCGAAAGCCTCGGAATCTCCACCCGAGGTAGGAGCTGAATCTGTAGACATACATACCGTATGTATGTAACAGTGGACTGACACTGCGAGCACCTGGAGGAACCATGGGAATCAGTACTTCACTCGGCCGCACCCACGAGGTAGATCTGGCCGGCGGCCGCATTCGGTATCACGACACCGGGGAGGGCGCGCCGGTCGTATTCGTGCACGGTCTGCTCGTCAACGCCGACCTCTGGCGCGATGTCGTCCCCGCCGTCGCCGCGGCGGGTCACCGCTGCATCACACCGGACTGGCCGCTCGGATCGCACGAAATCCCGGTCCCCGCAGCGGATCTCACGCCGACCGGGGTTGCCGATCTGATCGCCGAGTTTCTGGAGCGACTGGAGCTCACCGACGTCACCATCGTCGCCAATGACACCGGCGGCGCGATCACCCAGGTGTTGCTGACCCGGCGACCGGAGCGAATCGGCCGCGTCGTGCTGACCTCGTGCGACGCTTACGAGGGGTTTTTCCCGCCGGCCTTCGCGGCGCTACCCGTGCTGGCGCGGGTTCCGTGCTCGATGCGGCCGCTGACCGAGTTGATGCGCATCCGTGCGCTGCATCGCCTGCCGATCGCCTTCGGCTGGGTGACCAAACGCCCGGTCCCGCCGGAGATCGCCGATTCCTATCTGCTGCCGAGCCGGAATTCGGCGGCGATCCGAAAGGATCTGCGACGCTTCCTGAAGAGCGTGCACCGTCGCTACACGCTCGATGCCGCCACCCGATTCCCGTCGGTGCGGGTTCCGGTGCTGATCGCCTGGGCCCGTGAGGACAAGCTATTCCCGGTGAAGTTCGCCGAACGCCTGGCCGCCGAGCTGCCGAACGCCACCCTGAAGTTCATCGACGACTCCTACACGTTCCTGCCCGAGGACCAGCCCGAGTTGCTCTCCCAAACGATTCTGGAGTTCACTCGGCTGCATGCCACGCCGTAGTCAGGAGGATCGCTCCCGCGCCACCCGCGCCGCGCTCGAACAAGCCGGTCGCCGGTTGTTCGCCGAGCGCGGTTTCGCGGCGACCTCGGCCGAGGAACTGGTCACCGAGGCCGGGGTCACCCGCGGCGCGCTGCACCACCACTACGGCGACAAGCGCGGTCTGTTCCTCGCTGTACTCGAACAACTGGAAGTCGAGGGCACCACGGAAATCGAAAACGCCATCGGCGCAGTGAATCCCGATGACATCCTCACCTCGATGGCCATCGGCCTCAATACCTTCCTGGAGATCTGTCAGCGCCCGGAGATGATCCGCATCACCCTCTACGACGGGCCCGCCGTACTCGGGTGGCAGGCCTTTCGCGAGTTCGAGGCGCGCCATGGGTTGGGGTTGATCACCGCCGAGCTCGAACGCGCCCGGGACGAGGGTCTGATCGCCGACGCGCCGATACCGGTGCTGGCCCAGCTGATTCTCAGCGCGGTGACCGAGGCGGGTCTGATCGTCGCGCACGCCACCGATCGGGAGACCGCGCAGGTGCAGGCGCAGCAGTCCCTGATGCTGCTCATCGCTGGTATTCTCCGCACCTGACGTCAGGGTGTCGCATAACCAGTGGTCTCCACGCATATGTTGCACCTTGTGTGAGGAGGTCACTGGCGATGCGAGGTTGGCATGGTCGACGTGTCGAGCCGGGCATGTCATTGGATGGGGAAGTCGAAGTATGCGACCAACTCGCAAATGAAACAGGGCCCCGACCGCACTCGCTGTTGATACCCCGCCACATCGAACGGCTCCCGATCTCCGAGCACATTGCCTCCCCAGGTAGATCCATCACGATAGCCGCGAGCCAGCGCTGCTCGGCCGTGCCTGGAGGTGGGTGTCGCCTATTCGTGAAAGGATGGCGGGGTGCGTTTGTATCGGGATGAGGCGGTGGTGGTTCGCCAGCACAAGCTGGGCGAGGCAGATCGCATTGTCACGTTGCTGACGCGGCAGCATGGATTGGTCCGGGCAGTGGCCAAGGGCGTGCGGCGGACCAAGTCGCGGTTCGGGGCGCGGTTGGAGCCGTTTGCTTACGTGGACGTGCAGTTGTATCCCGGACGCAATCTCGACACCGTCACCCAGGTGCACACGATGGAGGCATTCGCCTCCGACATCGTCGACGACTACGGGCGCTACACCACGGCATGCGCCGTGCTGGAGACCGCCAAGCGACTGGCCGGCGAGGAGCGCGCCCCCGCGCCCCGGCTGCACGCACTGACGGCCGCGGCGCTGCGCGCGATCGCCGCGAAACAACGCCCACACGAACTGATCCTGGACGCATTCCTGTTGCGCGCCATGGGTTTCGCGGGCTGGGCCCCCGCACTGGACGAATGCGCCCGCTGCGCAACCCCGGGCCCGCACCGCGCGTTCCACGTCGCCGCAGGCGGAGCGGTATGCGTGCACTGCCGCCCACCAGGCGCCGCCACACCCGCCCCAGGAGTACTCGACCTACTGATCGCCCTATACCGCGGCGAATGGAACTACATCGAAACAACCCCCGAAAACGTGCGCAAACAAGCCAGCGGCCTAATCGCCGCCCACCTTCAATGGCACCTGGAACGCCAACTACGCACCCTCCCCCTCATCGAGCGCTCAACCGCAACACCACTCCCCATGGCCTCCGCCCACCCGAGCTAACCCCGCCCAGCCCCCAATCCAGGGCCTGAGTGGCACACCATGGTGAGCGCTACTCGATGTTTGCCGCAGCCACGTGCCACTCGACGACTCGCAGATGGATGACTAGCGGATGGTGGAGGGGTTTTCTGGGGGGTGGTTGGTATCAGGCAGGATGGTGTGCGTGATCCTCCGCCGAGACTCTTCCGCTACCAAGTCGAGCAGCACGCGGTCGGATGCCGAGCGCACCGTCCGTCCGCCGTCGCCGCATCCTTCGGGGGCGCGGCCGCCGGGGTTGCCGCCGGAGCTGGTACCGAATCATGTCGCGCTGGTGATGGACGGCAACGGGCGGTGGGCGCAGGAGCGTGGGCTGCCGCGTACCGCGGGGCACGAGCGTGGCGAGGCGGTGCTGATGGACACCGTCGAGGGCTGTATCGAGATCGGCGTGAAGTGGCTGTCCGCCTATGCCTTTTCCACCGAGAACTGGCGGCGCAGCCCGGAGGAGGTGCGCTTCCTCATGGGATTCAACCGCGACGTGATCCGGCGCAGACGCGACGAGATGCACGAAATGGGTGTGCGGGTGCGCTGGGCGGGACGGCGACCGCGGTTGTGGCGCAGCGTGATCAACGAGCTGGAGACCGCGCAGGAACTGACCAAGGACAACACGGTGATGACCCTCACCATGTGCGTCAACTACGGCGGTCGTGCCGAAATCGCCGATGCGGCAAGGGAAATCGCGCGGCGGGTGGCGGCGGGAGAGATCGACCCGGAGCGGGTCACCGAGGCGACGATCGCGAAATACCTCGATGAGCCGGATATGCCGGATGTCGATCTGTTCCTGCGGCCCTCGGGTGAGTTCCGCAGCTCGAACTTTCTCATCTGGCAGTCTGCCTACGCCGAATTCGTATACCAGGACACCCTGTTTCCTGATTTCGACCGGCGGAACCTGTGGGAGGCGTGCCTCCAGTACGCTTCGCGTGACCGCCGCTTCGGAGGGGCCAAGTGAACGGCGGCACCCAAGTGAACGGCGGCACGGATATGGACGCAGCGGTCACCCCGGAACAGGAGCTACAGGCGCGGGCCGGCGCCTGCATGTCGCTCTACGACATCGACGTGCGGGTCGACCCGGAAGGGTCGCTCGGTTTCGAATACGAAGGCGCGCTGTGCTCACTGCGCGCGGTCAGTCTGGCGCCCGGTCTGGACGTGCTGACGCTGACCTGCGTGCTGGCCTGGGATCGTCCGCTGAAACCGCAACTGCACAAGCGAGTTGCCGAACGCAATGCCGCGCTGCAGTTCGGTTCGATCACGGTGATCGCACACGGTCAGCTCGCCGATGTGATTCTGCGCTACACCTTCCCGGCCGCAGGCTTGGACGATCAGGCGCTGGCGACCATGCTGCTGCTGGTGTTGTCCGGCGCGGGCCGGGCCAGGCAGGGTCTGCTGCCCTGATCCATACACCGGACCATGACATCTGTCATGCCAGGGTAGTGACAGCCGTGCGGGGTATCAAGGCGCCGATTCCGCGACTGTTGAGTCATGACTTCAGCAATGACAACCGGAGCGGCAGTCGCCGCGGCCGAGGGATCGGCACACCGGGCGGCCCCCGCGTTCGAACTGCGCGAGCTGCATAAGAGCTTCCGCCTGCCGGGCGGTGGCACGGTGCATGCCGTCGACGGACTCGACCTGGTGGTGCAGCCAGGCGAGATCATCGCCTTCCTCGGCCCCAATGGCGCGGGCAAGACCACCACCATCGACATGCTGCTCGGCCTGGCCGCACCGGACTCCGGCAGTGTCCGCGTCTTCGGCGGCACACCCCACGAAGCCCTTGCGACAGGACGTATTTCGGCGGTGCTGCAATCCGGCGGACTGCTGCCCGATCTCACCGTCTCCGAAACAGTGCAGCTGATCGCCACCCTGCACACCGACCCGCGCCCGGTCGAGGAGGTCCTTGCCCGGGCGGGCATCGCCGAGATCGGCGGCCGCATGGTCGGCAAGTGCTCCGGCGGACAGAAGCAGCGGTTGCGGTTCGCGCTCGCACTGCTGCCCAACCCCGACCTCATCGTCCTCGACGAACCGACTACAGGCATGGATGTCGAAGGGCGCCGGGACTTCTGGAACGCGATGCGGCAGGATTCCGATCGCGGCCGCACCGTGCTGTTCGCCACCCACTACCTCGACGAGGCCGACGCCTACGCCGATCGGATCGTGCTGGTGCGCGAGGGCCGGGTGGTCGCCGACGGCAGCGCCGCCGAAATCAAGAACCTCGCCGCGGGCCGCACCGTCACCGCGACGCTGCCCGGCGCCGACCTGCCCCGGCTGCTCGCCATCGAGGGCGTCGACAAGGTGGAGGTGCGCGGTGAGCGAGTCATCGTGCACGCCAAGGACTCCGACGCCGTCGCGCGGTTTCTGCTGAACGATACCCGCGCTGTCGACCTCGAAATCACCACGCACAACCTCGAATCCGCATTCCTGGCCTTGACCACGAGCGCCGCCACGGCTGGAGACAACTGACATGACCACCCTGGCACCACGTCTCGATGCGTCGCGGCACGCGCAGCCCTCACTCGGCGGCTTCAGCCTCGGGTTCCTCCGGCTGGAACTGCGCCGAATGCTGCGCAACCGCCGCACCCTGATCTTCACCCTGATCATGCCGCCGGTGCTCTTCGCCATCTTCGGCCTGCAATCCGACAACAGGACAACGGCTTTCGGCTCGGGCAACGTGACCGCCTACATCATGGTGTCGATGGCGGTGTACGGCGCGGTGCTGGCCACCACCAGCGGCGGCGCCATGGTGGCGGTCGAACGCGCGCAAGGCTGGAGCCGTCAACTGCGGCTCACACCGTTGCGCCCGGTCGCCTACATCGCCACCAAGATCGCGGTCGCGATGGTGCTCGGATTGTTTTCGGTGGCCGTGGTGTTCGTGCTCGGCGGCGTGGTCGGCGCACACCTGTCCGCAACGGCCTGGATCAGCTGCTTCCTGCTGGCCTGGCTCGGCTCGCTGGTATTCGCCGCATTCGGCCTGTTCATGGGCTACCTATTGCCTTCGGAGAACGTGATGCAGTTGCTCAGCCCGGTGCTTGCCGTGCTCGCCATCGCGGGCGGCCTGTTCATGCCGCTGCACGGCTGGTTCGAGAACGTGGCGAAGATATTTCCCACCAACGGAATCGCCACCCTGGCCCGGCTCCCGTTCGCTGATGCCGGCGCCGGAACGATCGCCCTGGCCGTGGTGAATGTCATCGCCTGGGCGGGGATCTTCACGGCAGGCTCCGCGATGCTCTTCCGTCGTGACACTGCCCGCTGATCCGCTCGGCGTCGGGTTGCGCGGTCGTTTATCCAATGGGATGGTCGGCCGCGCTTCACGGCGTTTCGGGCTAGTGCCGGTGGTGCGGCCGCCCGGGCGCGGTGCTGTCGTGACAGCGTGCACCGAGCTGCTCGGCGGCGGGTTGCGCGGTCGTCCATCCAATCGGGTAGGCCGCCGTGCCGGTTCCGGGCCGATGTCGGCGGTGCCGCGCTGCTGTTCGGCGGTGGCCCGGCCCGCGGGCCTGCCTGGTGCAGGCGTACCGGACCGCCCATCGAACAAGATGGACCGCCGTGCTCTATTCGGTCCGGTGTCGGCGGCGCAGGCCGGACATGGTTCGGTAGCGTCGGTCCTCGTGACCGACCACTGCGAGCGCGACCGGCAGCGGGGCGGGCTGTGCACCTCGCGGCCGATGCGGTGGGACACCACATGAGCGTGCAGTCCCGGCTGACGTCACTGCGTCGCGGAACCATCGGAGTCCTCGGCCGCGCCGTCGGCGAACAGACGCTGGTCGCGAACGGGACCCGCCGCAGCTGGTTCGGCGGGATCATGGCGGTCGCCTGGCTGGCGTATCTGCGCGGGCCGGTGTACGACGTCTGGACGCGCGGGGAGCAGGCACGCGCAAGCCTCGCTGCCGTGTGCGTGCTGGCCTTCGGGGCACTGATCGCCGGGTCTTTCGTCGGATTCCGCAAGCCCGACTGGGACAACTTGTTGAATCCGCAGCCGCCCGATCGCCGGGTGTGGCTACTGTTCGCGGCGCTGACCGGGCTGACCGTTGCGATGGTGTGGCTGTTGGGGCCCAGCGCCATGCCCACTGCGCTGTACATCGCGGCCGTCGCCGTGTTCATCCTGCCGGTGCGCGAGTCGGGTTTCGTCGCACTGACGGTCGCGGCCGCAATGGTGCTGCTGCCGTTCACTGTGCCGAGCTTGCGACTGGGCGGCGCAACGTTCTACCTGTCCGTGATTCCGGTGGTGATCTGGGTCGGCCGCCAACTCGGATTGCAAGCCCGCAGGTTGGAGGAAGTGGGCAGGCGGCAGCGCGCCGAACTCGCGATCGTCGAAGAACGCAACCGCGTCGCCCGCGACGTGCACGATATCCTCGGCCACTCGCTGACCGTGATCACGGTCAAAACCGAACTGGCGCAACGGCTCATCGATGTGGACCTGGAGCGCGCGCGGGCGGAGATGGCCGATATCGAACGGCTGGCACGCGAGGCGCTGGCCGGGGTCCGCGACACCGTCGGCGGACTGCGGGAGGTGTCGCTGCTGGGGGAACTCGCAAACGCGCGGACCGCACTGGCCGCGGCCGACGTCGACGCGAACCTGCCAGACGGATCGACACTGCCCGACACCCCGCACGCCGAGTTGTTCGGTTGGGTGCTGCGCGAGGCGGTCACGAATGTGGTGCGGCACAGCGCCGCTCGGCATTGCGCGGTGACCGTCACCGACACCACCGTCGAGGTCGTCGACGACGGTCGCGGCCTCCCGGCGGACGCCGCATCTGGTTCGGGATTGTCGGGCCTGCGCGAACGGGTCCGAGCCGCTGGAGGAACAATGACGCTGTCTTCGCCGGAGGGAGGTGGACTTCGTGTATTCGCAACGATGCCATTTGCTGCCCGAACTGCCTGAGCTACAGCAGGTTTCGTGGTCAGTGCTGATCAGCTGGCGAACTGATGGTGGGTATGCCTCGCTTCGTCGGGCGGGCTCGGTGGTGCCGGGATGATCCGTCTCCTGCTGGCCGACGATCAGGCTCTCGTGCGCGGGGCGCTCGCGGCATTGCTCGGTTTGGAAACCGATCTCGAAGTGGTCGGTGAGGTGGGTCGTGGTGACGAGGTGCTTGCCGCGGTCGCGGGCTCGAAACCCGATGTGGTGCTGCTGGATGTCGAAATGCCTGGTCTCGACGGCATCGTTGTGGCGGCTCAACTGCACGCCGCCCATCCCGAGGTGCGGATCTTGATGGTGACCACCTTCGGCAGGCCCGGCTACCTCCGACGCGCAATCGATGCCGGGGCAAGCGGATTCGTGGTCAAGGACACCCCGGCACGGGAACTGGCCGACGCGGTTCGCCGGGTGCACATGGGTTTACGCGTCGTCGATCCCGCATTGGCGACCGAAACCCTGACCACAGGTACCTCGCCACTGACCGCCAGGGAGCGCGAGGTGCTGTCCGCCGCCGCCGCCGGCGCCACCGCAGGCGCGATCGCCGAGCGACTGCACCTCTCCGAAGGCACTGTCCGCAACCATCTTTCGTCCGCCATCGGCAAGACGGGCACCAGCACCCGCGCCGAAGCGGTCCGCGCCGCCGAGCGCCTCGGCTGGCTCTGAACCTACCCGTCATCGCAGTCATCAGCCGGGCAGTCGTTCCAGCGAATGCCCTTCCCGCCAGTGACAGCTGGACCGAGCTCACCACTGGAACCGGCCTTCGCCGGTGCGGCTGGCGCGGGTGTTGGCTGGTATGGCGGTGGCCCGGGTGTTCGCCGGGATAGTCGAGTCGCAGGTGTTCACCAGCGATCAGTTTGCTGATCTCGGCGGCCGGTGGCCGTTTGGTCGGACTGGCGACCTTCGGTATCGCAGGCGGACTGCTGAGCATGGCGATCATCCAGGGCTGGATGTCCGTGGTGCCCGGCCCCTACCTCGAACTCGCGGCCGTCGCGGCCTGGTGGCCTTCTCGGTATCCGGCGTGGTCGTCGGCCTGGCCAGCATGGTCGGCCAAGCAGGCATCGGCATCGCCGCGCTGACGATGCTGCTGACCGGTAACCCCTTCTCGGCAGCCACCTCGGCGCCGGAAATGCTGCCGCAGCCGTGGGGCGCCGTCGGCCAATTGCTGCCGCCGGGCGCCGCCGCCTCGTTGCTGCGCTCGGTCGCCTTCTTCGTCGGCGCTGGCGCGACGAAACCACTTGTTGTCCTGCTTGCCTGGGCCGCCATTGTGCTCGCCTTGCTCGGTGTCGGCGCGCGGCGCGGCCATCACACGGACACCGCGGCTGCACCGGACCGCAGTGCGGAGCCGGTCGCGGCCGCCTGACACACCATTCCCGAAAACCCTGAAGGCCACCATCATTCCGGCAAACCTCTATGTGCCGAGAAAACGGATGAATGCATGGTCGATCGCACGCTGCCTCCTAGAAGATTTGCGATCCCAGCGGTCGTGGATTCGCATTGAGATCTTCACTGGGAGCAGCACCGTTAACAGGGATGCCACCAGATGGAAGCGACTGGCCCTCAGACGGCGGTGCGCCCTGCTTTCATGCAGGTCCGGCAGGTGCCGAAGACCTCCATCGTATGGCTCACCTCGGTGAAGCCGTGCTCGCCCGCGATGGACTCGGCCCATGCCTCCACGGTCGGTCCCTCCACCTCGACGGTGCGTCCGCAGTGGCGGCAGACCAGGTGGTGATGGTGCCCGGTGGAGCACTGCCGGTAGACGGACTCCCCGGTGCCGGTGCGCAGCACATCGACGAGGCCCGCGTCGGCCAGCGACTGCAGGGTGCGGTAGACCGTGGTCAGCCCGATGCCCTCGCCGCGGCGACGTAACTCGTCGTGCAGTTCCTGCGCGGAACGGAACTCCTCGATCTCACTGAGCAGCGCCGCGATCGCACTGCGCTGGCGGGTACTGCGGATACCGACCGGCTTCTGCGGAAAGACCGTCTTATCTTGCACGAATCACCCTTCCTCGACGTGCGCGACGGCGTCGACCACGATGTGTGCCAAGTGGTCGTCGACGAGTTCGTACAACACCTCGCGACCCGATCGTTCCCCGTGCACAACGCCCGCGGACTTGAGGATGCGCAGATGCTGGCTGACCAGCGGTTGGGTGACCCCAAGCACGTCGACCAACTCGTGCACGCAGCGCGGCGACTCGCGTAGCTGCAGCACAATCGCGATGCGGACCGGGGCCGCAAGGGCGCGTAGCAGCTCACCCGCGTCTTCCAGGACGGTCCGTGCGGGCACCGGCGCGGGCGCGGGCGCCCGATACGGGTTGTGTGGATGCGCGGTCGCGGTCTTGGCGGTCATCGAACCAACTCCTTAATGGAAAGCAATCCCATTTTTATATGCATAGTTGCGCATGTCAAACAGGCTCGCCCTGGAGTGGCGTGTGCGGTGGAAATCCGGTTGGCCGATGCCGATAGTCTGGAGAGACTTGCAGTGTAGTGGCTACGCAATTGCGTAGCCACTACGCAATCCGATTCGCAGTGGATGGAGAATTCTCGCGTGGCACCCAAGTCGAAGGTGGACACCGTTGCCAACCTCGCCAAGCGCCGGGGTCTGGTGTACCCGTGCGGTGAGATCTACGGAGGCACCAAATCGGCGTGGGATTACGGTCCACTCGGCGTCGAGCTCAAGGAGAACATCAAGAAGCAGTGGTGGCGCTCGATGGTCACCAGCCGCGACGATGTCGTCGGCCTCGACTCCTCGGTGATCCTGCCGCGTCAGGTGTGGGAGGCGTCGGGCCACGTCAAGACGTTCACCGACCCACTGGTCGAGTCGCTGCACACGCACAAGCGCTACCGTGCCGACCACCTGCTCGAGGCGTACGAGGAGAAGCACGGCCACCCGCCGGTGAACGGCCTGGCCGACATCCGCGACCCCGAGACCGGCGAGCCGGGCAACTGGACCGAGCCGAAGAATTTCTCCGGCCTGCTCAAGACCTTCCTCGGCCCGGTCGACGACGAAGAGGGCCTGCACTACCTGCGCCCGGAGACCGCGCAGGGCATCTTCGTGAACTTCGCCAACGTGATGACCACCGCGCGCAAAAAGCCGCCATTCGGCATCGCGCAGATCGGCAAGAGTTTCCGCAACGAGATCACGCCGGGCAATTTCATCTTCCGCACCCGCGAGTTCGAGCAGATGGAGATGGAGTTTTTCGTCAAGCCGGGCGAGGACGCGCAGTGGCACAAGTATTGGATCGAGACCCGGTTCTCCTGGTACACCGACCTCGGCATCGACCCGGATAACCTGCGGCTGTTCGAGCACCCGAAGGAAAAGCTGTCGCACTACTCGGCGGGCACCACCGACGTCGAGTACCGCTTCCGTTTCCAGGGCGGCGAGTGGGGTGAGCTGGAAGGCATCGCCAACCGCACCGATTACGACCTGAAGACGCATTCGGAGCACTCCGGCACCGAGCTGAGCTTCTTCGACCAGACCACCAACGAGCGGTACATTCCGTATGTCATCGAGCCGGCGGCCGGTCTGACCCGTTCACTGATGGCATTCCTGGTGGACGCTTACGCCGAGGACGAGGCGCCCAATGCCAAGGGCGGCGTGGACACTCGCACCGTGCTGCGTCTCGACCGCAGGCTCTCGCCGGTGAAGGCCGCCGTACTTCCGTTGTCGCGCAACGTGGATCTGACGCCGAAGGCGAAAGACCTTGCCGCACAGCTGCGTCGGAACTGGAACGTCGAATTCGACGACGCCGGTGCGATCGGCCGCCGCTACCGTCGTCAGGACGAGATCGGCACCCCGTTCTGTATCACGGTCGACTTCGACACCCTCGACGACCAGGCGGTCACCATTCGCGAGCGCGACTCCATGTCGCAGGAGCGGATCGCACTGGACAAGGTCGAGGGCTACCTGGCCCAGCACCTGATCGGCGCCTGACACCGCAATGCTGCGACCTGGCCTTCCTATATCGGCGGCATAATCCACGACCACCCTGTCGATTTCGGATACAACAAGCTCACGACGCCGGAGGCGCTCGCGGTGGTCGGCCCAGTGGTCGCCGAATATCTGAGCTGTACGGGTGCATGAGTTCGCACGCCCGACGATGTGCGATAGCGGCGGCTGAGCACCCGGCCCCAAGCCGTGCGCGCGGCCGCGGCCGTGCCCATAGGTAGATTGACCCCGGACACCGGTGCGGATATATGTACACGGGCCGGGCTCGACGGGAGTACTACGTGACCACGACCGAAGATCGGCCGCGTTCGGGCTTCGTTTCCTGGTTGCTGGAGGACGCGGGCGAAGAGCATGCACAGCATCCGGGACCGATGGCCAAACCCGGGGCAGTCGAGCATCAGCGCTCGTGGTGGCAGGTGATGTGCCTGACCGGTGTCGACTATTTCTCGACGCTGGGCTATCAGCCGGGCATCGCGGCGCTCGCCGCGGGCGTGCTCTCGCCGTTGGCGACGCTGGTACTGGTAGGGCTGACCTTGCTCGGTGCGCTGCCGGTGTATCGGCGAGTGGCGGGGGAGAGCCCGCACGGCGGCGGTTCGATCGCGATGCTCGCGAACCATCTGCCGCGCTGGACGGGGAAGATCTTCATCCTGGTGCTGCTCGGCTTCGCGGCGACCGACTTCACCATCACCATGACACTATCGGCGGCCGACGGCGCCGCCCACATCATCGAGAATCCCTACACCCCCTCTGGTATGCACGGCCACGGGCTGATCATCACGCTGGTATTGCTGGCACTGCTGGCGGCGGTGTTCCTGAAGGGCTTCAAAGAGGCGATCGGGATCGCGGTGGCGCTGGTCGGCGTGTATCTGGCGCTGAACGTGGTCGTCGCTGTCGACGGGCTCATCGAGGTGGCCAAGGCGCGGCATCTGGTGACCGATTGGACGCACCTGATGACCGTCAAGCACGGCAGCATCTTCGCGATGGTCGGAGTGGCGCTGCTGGTGTTCCCGAAACTGGCGCTCGGCCTGTCCGGATTCGAGACGGGCGTCGCGGTCATGCCGCAGATCAAGGGTGCGCCGGGCGAACCCGAGGACCATCCGCGCACCCGGATCGCGGGCGCGCGCAAGCTGCTGACGACGGCGGCGCTGATCATGAGCGTCTTCCTGGTCGTCACCAGTTTCATCACTACGGTGCTGATCCCCGAGGAGGCATTCCAGCCGGGGCAGCCCGCGAACGGCCGGGCGCTTGCCTATCTGGCGCACACCTACCTCGGCAACGTGTTCGGCACTGTCTACGACATCAGCACCATCGCGATCCTCTGGTTCGCGGGTGCGTCCGCGATGGCGGGCTTGCTGAACCTGGTGCCGCGTTATCTGCCTCGGTTCGGTATGGCGCCGGAGTGGGCCAGGCGGGTGCGCCCGCTTGTGCTGGTGTTCGCCGTCGTCGCGTTCGGAATCACCTGGTATTTCGACGCCGATGTCGATGCCCAGGGCGCGGCGTACGCGACCGGTGTACTGGTGCTGATCACCTCGGCCGCGGTGGCGGTGACACTGTCGGCGGCGCGTAAGGGGCAGCGCAGCCGGGTGCTCGGATTCGGGCTGGTGTCAGCGGTTTTCGTGTACACGACGATCGACAACATCTTCGCGCGGCCGGAGGGCGCGCAGTTGGCGGCGCTATTCATCATCGCGATCATCGTGGTGTCGTTCGTGTCCCGGTTCCGCCGCGCCTTCGAACTGCGCGCCATCGAGGTGACCTTCGACGAGGCGGCGGCCGGGCTGATCGATGCGGCCGCCGCGCACGGGGAGATCCGGATCGTCACCCACGACATCGACCAGCGCAAGCCGGAAGAGTATCGGGAGAAGGAGGCCGAGCAGCGGCACGAGAGCCACATCCCCGCCGCAGACCCGATCCTGTTCCTGGAGGTAATCGTTCGGGACGCGTCGGAGTTCAGCACCGATCTGCGGGTCACCGCCGTCGAGGTGGACTGCTACCACATTCTCAGCGTCGAGGCCGCGGCGATCCCCAATTCGATCGCCGCGATCCTGCTGGCGATCCGGGATCGCACCGGCAAGGTCCCGCACGTGTATTTCGAATGGACCGAAGGCAATCCGCTGGTGAACCTGCTGAAGTTCCTATTCGTCGGTGAAGGCGAGGTAGCCCCGGTGACCAGGGAAATCCTTCGTCGCGTCGTACCCGACCGCGCCGAACGCCCGCACGTACACGTCGACAGCTGACGGGGCTGCGATCACCGTCGACGTCAACCGGCGCAGACGGTGATCGACTGCGGCGGTACGTCAGTGGCAGTGCGGGGCGCTGCTTTCGTACCGGTCGTGGTGCGGGAATTCCGAGACGTGCTTCTGTCTGCCGAGTGGGGTCAGGTCGAGGTAGTTGTGGGTGCCGATGAGGATGTCGCCACCGCGCGAGTAGGACGAATACGTGTGGAATACCGTGTCGTCGTCATCGCGCCAGAAGACGCTGGTGCCGGGCTGTTCTCCCTCGGCGTGCCAGGACAGGCCCGCGGCCTCCAGTTCCGCCTTGTCGCGGTAGTTGTATTCGACGGGTGCGACCGATTCGTCTTGTGTCGCATGGAAGTCGTAGTTGAAATCGCTGCCGAACGACGAATACATCGGGAACCGCCACTGCATGCGTTCCTGGTATCGGCTCAGCGTGTCCCACGGTCCGCGCGATACGGCCGCGAACCGGGTGTCGGCGTGTTCGAGATGCGCGGTGTGACCGACATTGTCGAGCAGCACTGCACAACTCGGGCAACCCGCGTCCAGATCCCAGCGCCACATCATGTGATACACGATCAGCTGTCGTCGTCCGTCGAACAGCTCGGCCAAGCCGACCTTGCCCTTCGGTCCCTCGAACACGTACTCCTTATCGATTTCCACCATCGGCAACTCCCGGCGCTGCGCAGCAAGCGCGTCCTGCCGATGGGTCAGTTCCTTCTCCTCGGCCAACAGCAGCTTGCGCGCCGTCAGCCACTCGTCCCGGGACACCACGGTCGGGCGACTCATCACGATTCTCCTCAGGCTCCGATGACATATGTCTGCGTAATGTAGACCGGTCAGCCGGGCAGAAGTCATCGCTGTAGCGCTTGCCGCGCGGGAAGTTCTCGAACTCGAACCCCAGGTCTGCGCCGCCCGCGGCATCGGCGCCCGCCCCTCGATCGCCATAGGTCCCTGACCGAAGGTCAGTCAAGGGCTAGAATTTCGCGATGACCGATGACACCCGTGCCCGGATCCTGCGCGCCGCGCTCGACCTGTTCGCCGCACGCGGCTATCACGCTGTGACGGTGCGCGAGATCGCGGAGAATCTGGGGCTCACCAAAACCGCTGTGCTATATCACTTTCCGAGCAAGAGCGATATTGTCGCCGCGCTGGCGAAACCGTTGCTCACGGAGATGGACGCGGCGATCGCGACGGCGCGTGGCCACTCTGATCCGGAGCGGATGCGGTGGGCGGTGGTGGTCGGACTGCTGGATGTGGGGCTGTCACACGCGCAGCTGCTGCAGATGCAGATGCGAGACCAGGCGTTGTCGGCGCACGTCGCGACCTTCGGGCGGCTTCGGGATGTGGCCTTGCAGGCGCAAGAGCTGATCGCGGGCGCCGATGCCGACCTGACCGCGCGGGTGCGGGCCGCGCAGGTGTACGCGGCACTCAGCGATCCGGTGGTCATTTTCGCCGATGCGCCCGCGGCCGAATTGCGGTCCGCGATCCTGGCCGGGGTGCAACGGCTGCTCGGTTCGGCTCCGCCGCAGGACATTTCGACAAGTCGGTTGGTGTCCATGTCCGTGTCGAAGTCGAGTTCGGCCCGGTCGACCGGGCGGGGTAGACCGGGCGCGATGAGCCGGGAAATGGTGGAGTCCGCGCGCCAGATGCGTGCCTCCGGTGCGTACACCGTGGATGGCATCGCCGCCGAGCTGGGCGTATCCCGAGCGACCCTCTATCGGCACCTCACGGCCCGCGACAAGGCCCACGCGACGGGCGAGTAATTATGAGACAGTTTGTGAGACGCGAAATTCGCGGCGCTGAGCGAGGCGGAACGCACCCGTATGCACGAGGAACGTCGCCGGATGGTCCCGCAGGGGTGACGCCGCCTGCGCGCGTGAGGTTCTGTTGAACGCGGGTACCTGAACTATTGGGGGGCCGGTCGGAAATATCCGGCCGGATCCGTCCGTTGTGGGTCGAAGCGTCACTCATCACCGAACAGGCAGGAGCCGGACATGGCAAAAGCAGTGAAGTTCGATCGTTACGGTGGAATCGAGGAACTGACGGTCGTCGAGGTGCCGACGCCGAAGGCCGGGCCGGGACAGGTGGTCGTTGCCGTGGTAGCGGCCGGTATCAATCCCGGTGAGGCGATGGTTCGTCGCGGGGCGCTGCACGACCGATGGCCCGCGACCTTCCCGTCGGGGCAGGGCAGTGACTTTGCCGGGCGGGTCGAGGAGGTCGGATCCGGTGACGTTGGCATCCAGGTCGGCGACGAGGTACTCGGCTTCACCGATGACCGGGCAAGTCACGCAACACATCTCGTGGTACCCGCCGTGCAGGTGACGCCCAAGCCGGCCGGACTGGATTGGGACGTAGCGGGATCGCTGTACGTCGCGGGCACCACCGCCTTCGCTGCTCTGCGCGCGGTGGGCGCCGAACCGGGCGACACCGTCGCGGTATCCGGTGCGGCCGGCGGCGTGGGTTCGATTGTGGTGCAGTTGCTTCGGGCGCGCGGCGCGTCGGTGATCGGCATCGCGAGCGAGGCCAACCACGACTGGCTGCGGTCGGTCGGGGTGATTCCGGTGGCATACGGCGACGGGCTGGCGGATCGAATCCGCGCCGCGGCACCCGACGGCCTGAACGCCTTCATCGACACCTACGGCGCCGACTACGTCGACCTCGCCGTCGAGTTCGGCGTCCCGGTCGACCGCATCGACACCATCATCAACTGGGCCGCCGTCGACAAATACGGTGTGAAGGCCGAGGGGAATGCCGCCGCGGGCACCATCGATGTGCTCGCCGGACTGGCCGAGCAGGCGGCCGCGGGCACGTTCGAGGTGCCGATCGCCGGTGCGTATCCGCTCGACGAGGTCCAACAGGCGTTTCGCGAACTCGAGCAGCGGCACACCCGCGGCAAGATCGTACTGCACCCCTAAAGGAATTGGGTGACCTGCGGAGCGGCCTCGACCGGGTGGCTCGCCTGAATGGGTGCACCGATGGCCCGCAGCTTCCACAGCGCGCCCTCGCGGTACACCTTGGCGACCACCATGCCGGTGTGGGCGCCGCCCGACCGCAGGTTGCCGCGGACGAGTTCGGCCTTGCTGGTGCCGTCGACCAGACGCCAGAAAGAGTTTCGGACCCGTTGGAAGGTATGTCCGGCATAGGAGGTGACGACGAACACGACCGCGGTTACCCGCTGTGGCAGGTCGGTGAGGTGCACGACGATGACCTCGTTGTCGCCCTTTCCCTCGCCGGTGAGGTGGTCGCCCTGGTGGCGCACCGACCCGTCCTGCGACAGCAGTTGAGCGTGGAACGCGGCGTCGACCAGATCATGGCCCGAGAACAGAAGCGCGGAAGCGTCGAGGTCGATATCGGCGTCCCGGGAACCGAGCGGGCCGCGAATCTTGATCGGGTCCCAGCCGAGCGCCATGTTCACCAGCGTCAGTTCGGCGCCGCCCCGCTTGCGCAATGCGACGTCCTGTCCGGCAACGAGTTCGGGGGTGTAGGCGCCGCCGAGGGCGACTTCGGAAAGGGTCGAGGCCGACGGGTGCGTGAATCCGTTGGGCGGGGTCGCGGGTGCGGTGACGGGCGGGTTGTCGATGGCGACGCCGTGGCCGGTGGCCAACGCCGCGAAGCCGCTGCGGTAGCCCTGGCCGAGGGCGCGGATCTGCCAGTCCTCGCCGGCCCGATCCAGATCGAGCACCACCACCGTCGGTTCCGCGCCCAACTCCTCGATCACATACTCGTACAAGGGGTTTCCGGTGGCGTCGGCGATCCGGACCTCGGGCGCGGGGTAGTCGGCGAGACGGGCCAGCTGGTCGTCGAGCGAGACGACGAGCCGGACATGATCGATCTCGGACGGCATCTCGCGCAGCACGATGGACACCGAGTTCGGCCGGTCCGGCAGCAGCCGGACGCCTTGGCCGCTGGGTTGGTTGTAGAAGATCAGGTCGTCGGCGCCGCGGACCCTGCCCTCCGCGGTGAGCAGGAAGGCGGACAGATCGATCGCCTCCTGATGGCGAACCGACACGATGATGTCATTGACGCCGAGCACTTCTGTCTGTCCCTGGGTCAGTTGTGCGGCCATCAGTCCGACTCTACGGTGATGCCGACGCGCCCAATGGCAAACCGACCGGTTTGGTGTTATCGGCGATTCGGCCTGGACCAGGTCCCGCGCCGATTTTCCGGAATCAGCGCGGTACGTCCCAGAAGGCGTGTTCGTGGCGCATGCCTGCTAGGAAGTGCTCTTCGGCGCTGGCCGGTTCGGGATCGGCCTCATCGAGCATCTGGGCACAGCGGCGGGTGAGGGCAGCGAAGCCAGGGTCGGCGTAGGTGTCGACCCAGCGGCGATAGCGGGGGTCGGTCGGCGGGTTTTCGACCAGCAGGCTGCCGAGGGTCGTATAGCCCCACATGCACGGGTACAGGGCGGCCAAGCCCTCGCCGTAGGACGCTGCCGATTCGAGCAGGAACGTCGTATATGCCTCGCACGCCGGGCCTTTCGTCGCGCCGTCGAGGTCGGCGCCGAATTCGGCGGCCAGCGAACGGTGCAGCGACAGCTCCTCGTGGTAGGTGGCGTGGGCCAGATCCACCAGGTCGCCGAGGTGCGCCGCGGGGGCTTGCCAGGCGAGCCGGGAGAACACCCGGACATAGTCGAGCAGGAACAGATAATCCTGTTCGAGCCAGGACCGAAATATCGACTCGGCCAAGTCGCCGTTGGCGATACCGGCCACCGTGGGGTGGGCCAGCTGTTGCTCGACCAGCGGACGGCCGAGTTCCTCCAAGCGTGCCGCGAGACTCATGTGTGCAGTCTCTCGCAGTGGGCCCGGGTTCTGGTTTGCACCCCGTTCGTCGTTGCCGCACGCTTGCGATGTGGTGCGGGATGAGGACGATGTGGTGCGGGTGTTGGCACCGTCGGAGGAACGGTTCGTGCGGCACGGTACCTACACCGGTCGGTCCGTGTCGGTTGTCGGCGACCTCGACATGACCGCACTCAGGACTGCTTTCGCCGCATTGCAGTGCGCCTATCCGGTGGTGACCGGTCGCATCGTCGAGGAGTCCGGGCGCGGCTATCTGCTGCGACCAGGCAACAGGCATGCGGTGGGGATGTGGGCGAGCAACGGCGATCCCGATGTCGTGCGGCTTCCAGCCGAGCCGATCGATCCGGCTCGCCAACTCGCCTACCTGGACGTGGTGCTGTCGGACGCGGGACGTGCGCGAATCACCTTCTTCGCTCACCACAGCATCGCGGATGCGGGGCACTGCGTCGAGCTGTTGTCACGACTGTGGGGCTATTACACCGATTACGTCGAATCCGGAACGACAACCGTTGTGCCGCACGACTATCCGCAGTCATTGGAATGGTACGCGGCGGCGCGCGGAATCACCCGAAAGGCGGTGTCCGGCTTCGAGGATGTCGCACGGCCACCGTCCACGGCGGAGCGGTCCGTACCCGCCGACCCCGCTATTCCCGCGCCCAGCGCGCTCGTCCGACCCCGCCGAACGGTGTTGGACCGGGAGACGACGGCACGGATCGTCGGCCTGGGCCGCCACCAGGGTGTCACCGTCAACGGATTGGTCACCGCAGCGCTACTACGCGCCTACGCCTCCGAAAATGCCTCGGCCACAACCGATCCACTACTGGTCGGCTGCCTGTACCCGGTGGACATGCGTTCCCGCCTGACCCCACCGGTGCCCGCCGCCGCGGGCACCAACATGGCCGGTCTCGCCTCGTTCGCCGCCGACATCGATGTCCGCGCCGGAATCATCGAACTGGCCCAACGAATTTCGTCCCGCCTCCACTACGACCTGGCCAAGGGTATCGCCCAACAGTCGGTACTGCATTTCCCAGACTTCTTCGGCCCCAACAGAATCCACTCGCTGGCCGGTCACGTAGCAATAACCAACACCGGCGTGGTCCCCACCTTCCGAGTCCCCGCCGACCTCGAACTATCCGACTACGAAATCGTCTACCTCTCCGCCCATCCGAGACCTTCGGCAGGCGCCTCCGCTGCCCTCACCTTCCTCGTCTACACCTTCACCGGCCGCCTGAGCGTCGGCCTGCTCGGCGGCGCCCCCACCGCCGACTGCCTCCTGACCGCCGTCCGCAAAGAGTTGACCGCCCTCTCCGAGGAATCGCCTGACGCCTGAGCTCCGCGGGAAGTGGCTATACCTTGACGATCCTGATTCCCTTGCCGCACAACAGAGTCAAGTCGCCGGTGTCGGAAGTCAGCAGGGTGACCGGCGGTCTGGATGCGCGGGCGATTGCCGCCAGCGCGGCATCGATGGCGTATTTGTGACCATCCAAATCGTGAGCTCGCAGCAGATCGGCTGCGGCATCGCTGACGGCACGAGTGATCTCGTGCACGTCGATGCGCGACAGTGTCCAGGCAATTCGGGACCGGTGGACGGGCCCGAGTTCCGCTTCCAATCGTGTCATGGCAGTGGTGCCGACCCGGGCTCCTTCCGATTGGGCGGCCGCCACGAAAGTAAGAACCAATCGATCCTGTAGATAGAGCTTCGATAACCCTTCGCAGTCCAGCAGGAGCGTCCCGGACATCAGGCCGCGCTTCCGGCGGAGTTGCCGTCTTCATGTGGCCGAACCTGCTCCCGCGACTGGCCGCCCTCATGCTGCAAAAGGGCTCGGGCTGCCTCGACTTCCGCGCGCGAGAGCGGATCGTGGTCTTTGGCGTAGTCCTTGACGATCTCGCCGAGCTTGTCCATGGCGACTCGCTGTTCCAAGGCTTCCGCGATGTACGCCGAGAACCCTCCGGGTCCGACGTGCGCGCGAACCGTCTCAGCCAGTTCTTCCGGAAGGCTGACCGAGTACTTCTTGCTACCAGTCATGCCTCCAATGCTACCGCCGGTAGCAAACCGGGCCATTGGATCCGACTGCGGGAGGTGGATCTGACCGTCCTGCGAGACTGATGTCGACTATTGGAAGGTCGTGTGCGTGGGGCGCATGACGAGGATGACGCGGCGGGGGTGGTCGGCGACGGGGGGTTCGTAGGCGAGGTCGTAGCGGCGGGCCAGGATGTCGAAGAAGTCGCCGTTGGGATCAGGGTCGATGGCGTCGATGACACCGCGGACCTCGAGGTAGCGGTAGGGCTGGTCCGGGTCGTTGATGCTGACCGAAACGTTCGGGTTCTGTTTGGTGTTGATGGCCTTGCGGCGGTCGGTGGTGGTCGTGAAGCGCAGGTGCTCGCCGTCCCAGATCTGCCAGACCGGTGTCACCTGGATGGTGCCGTTGGCGTTGTGGGTGGCGAGGTGGGCGAACAAGGGGCGGGTGAGCAGGTCGGCGTGGCTCTCGGGGATGGCAGCATTATTCATGTATTGAACGGTATCAAAGCATTGATGGTTGAGCTAACCTTGATTCATGGAAATGCCAGCGCACGAGCGGCTCGGCCTGGACGTCAAACGGGCCGAGCAGGAGCTGATGGCCGTCAAACACGGGGCGGTCAAGCCGCTCACGGTGCCGCAGTACGCGGCGCTCTACGCACTGTCGGACAACCCGGGCATCTCGGCGGCCGCGCTGGCCAGGGCCTGCCTGGTGACCCCGCAGGCGATGACTGTGGTGCTGAAAAACCTGCAGGAGCGCGGACTGATCGACCGTACCCCGCATCCCTGGCATCGTGGGGTACTGGAGACCCGGCTGACCGCCGCGGGCCGCAAGGCATTCGCGGCGGCGGACAAGAACGCGGCAGCCATCGAACGGCGCGTCGCTGCGGCGTTCAGCGCCGAGGAACGGGCCCAGCTGCGCGATCTACTGGCTCGATTCACGCAGGCGCTGCACGAGTGAAACCGGCTGCCGGGTCGGCAGGTTCGTGGAGAATGCTGAGAGTACGGCACGGATAGTGATCGACCGAATTGGCGCGGTCCAGGTCGCCGTCAGTATGGCGCCGTGGAAGGCTTCGAGGCGGCCGCTAGTTCGGCCTTGTTCCGGTCGCCGCGGCGCTTACGCGAGAACAGCACCAGCCCACCGACGGCGAGCACGATCACGACGGCGACGATGAGCAGCGTCCGGACGCTGACCCCGCCGCCGCGCATCGCCGAATTCAGGCCGTCGGCGGTCGTCACCCCGGCCTCGGCCCACTTGCCCGCGCGCAGTGCGGGTTCGACCTGCGTGGTCAGCAGTGAGCTGAGCTCGGAATCGGTGACGCCGCCGGGCAACTGGCCTAGAACCAGAAGTCGCGGGTTTCGGTGGCGACGGCCAACAACAGGTCGCGGTCGCCGAAACCGGACTGTGTCGCGGTGCGCCGAGCCCACTCCTCGGGGCCGAGGCCGCCGAGGCTACCATCGAATGGTGACTACCATCGATCTCCCGTACACCGGCCACGTGTCCCCGGGATCGAATCCCCAGCAACGTGATGTTCCCGGCGCCCGAATCCTCAAGATGTCCGTCGGCAGCACGGACAACAACTGTTATCTGGTGCAGTGCACGGCCACCGGCGCCGCGCTGCTCATCGATGCCGCCAACGAACCCGAGCGCATCGAGGAGCTGATCAACCAGGAAACCCCCGGCCAAATCCAGCTGATCGTCACCACCCACCTGCACCGGGATCACTGGTTGGCGCTGAAAGACATCGCTGCCGCCACCGGCGCCCCTACCGCCGCGCACAGACTCGACGCCGACGGGCTCCCGGTCCGCCCCGACCGACTGCTCGACGACGGCGACATCATCGACATCGGCGACCTCGCCTTCGAAGCGATCCACCTGCGCGGACACACCCCGGGCTCGGTCGCGCTCGCCCTCATCGATGGCCGCGGCGGTCCACACCTGTTCACCGGCGATTCCCTCTTCCCCGGCGGTGTCGGCCGCACGACCAGCCCGCCGGACTTCGCATCCCTCTACGCCGACGTCACCGCGAAGATCTTCGACCGCTACCCGGACGACGGGTTCGTCTATCCGGGTCACGGCGACGACACCACCCTCGGCACCGAACGCCCGCACCTGGTCGAGTGGCGCGAACGGGGTTGGTAGCCGGTCTGTTTACGCGCGTGGCGGTGGGTTGAGGCTCTCGAACATCCGCTCCGTGCTTTCGGCGCCGTGGCCGTCGGCGATCTGTCGATCGACGAGGTTCTCGAGCGGGCGGACGATGTCCAGGTCGACGCCCGCGTCGCGGCTGGCCGAGACGATCGCGTCCAGCGCGGCCTTGGTGAAGTGCAGTGTCTGGAACACCGTGGGATAACCGGCGTCGATCTGTGCGCCCGCGACCGGCAGCGACGATGTCATCGCCGCGAACCATCCGGCCGCCCGCTTCCCGAAATCCCCGGCGGAGATGCCGACGGTACGCACCATGGCCGCACCGTGATAGAAGCCGCCGAACATGGCGTACATCCCGGCCAGCAGCGCGAAGTCGACCACCGACGCACTGCCCGCATCGGTGCCGAAGTATTCGGCGGAGCCGAGCAGCTCCCACAGCTCGCGGTGTTCGTCGAATACCCGCTGTGAGCCGCTGTAGAGGATCGAGGCCCCGGGCCGTCCGATCATCGGGGGAGTGGCCATGATGCCGCCGTCCAGATACTCGACGCCGTGCCGCGCAGCCCACTCGGCGAGTTCGCGGGCGCCGCGCGGCTCGGTGCTGGTCAGGTTCAGCAGGGCGCGACCGGTCAGCTGGTCGGCCACCGGGTCCAGCACCTTGTGCACGGACTGATGGTCGAACAGGCATGCCATGACGAGGTCGCCGGCGATCGCCTCGGCGACCGTCGTCGCGCTTTTCGCCCCTGCCGCAACGAGTTCGGTGTCCTTGCCCGAGGTGCGATTCCATACCGTGGTCGGGTGCCCGCCGTGAAGGAAGGCCGCGGCCAGTGCCTGGCCCATCGCGCCGAGCCCGAGCACGGTCACCGATGTGCGCGGAGATTCCGCCATACTGTCCACTCCTCAACAATTTTCGAGTCTTGTGGCCGTCCGGGTCACCGGCTCGGCCAAGCGAAAGAACGTTCGGTGTGGCGCGCCGAAAGCAATTGTTGCTTCGTGCAGCGGCAGCGGCAAGTACCTACTATTTTGTTGGGTACTCACCAAAAGGTAAGTATTAAACCGGCGTCGCCTGCCGACACGAGATCCAGCGGTTACCAGAGTGGCGTCGACGCCATCCATGACCTGGCAAACTGGGTGAGTGAATTCGGCTCCCCAGCGCACCGCGACGGAACCCGGCCTGCCGCGTGGCTTCGGCAGCGCGCGCTGGGCGCGAAGGCTGATTATCGGTGCATTGCTGATGGGGCTGGTGGTGGTCGGTGGCACCGCGTTCCGGGTGTGGAAGGTGGCGCGCATCGATGACTACACGAAGGCCGATGCGATCGTGGTGCTCGGCGCCGCGCAGTACTCCGGAACGCCGTCTTCGGTGTTCGAGGCGCGATTGGACCAGGCGTACAAGCTGTTCAAAGCCGGTGTGGCGCCGCGTGTGATCACCGTGGGCGGCAAGCAGGACGGCGATCTGTACACCGAGGCTGCCTCGGGCAAGAACTACCTGCAGGACAGGGGAGTACCGAGCGACAAGATCCTCGCGGTGGAGACCGGCTCGGATACCTTGCGCAGCATCGAAGCCGTCGCGACCGCGATGGGCGAGCGCGGCATGTCCTCCGCGGTGCTGGTCAGCGACCCGTGGCATTCACTGCGCACCCGCACGATGGCGCGCGGCGCCGGACTGAAGGCGTGGACCGCACCCACCCGCACTGGACCGGCGGTGTACACCAGGGAGTCACAGGCCCATGGCATCCTGCGGGAGACGGGTGCGTTGCTCTGGTATCAGCTCACTCATTTCTCGTCGGACTTCAAGTACTCAGCAAGGCAGTGAAATTCAATGCAGCGCAGTGAGATTCGATGAACGACAGCTACACCGAGCACGACCGGGAACGACTGGTCGCGGAGGGAGCCAAGACCGCAGGACTCGGGCCGCCGCGTAGCGAATTCGAGACCGGGCACCGTACCGAGTTCGCCCGCGACCGTGCCCGTGTGCTGCACTCGGCGGCGCTGCGAAGGCTCGCCGACAAAACCCAGGTGATGGGTCCGCGCGACGGCGACACCCCGCGCACCCGGCTCACCCATTCGATCGAGGTCGCGCAGATCGGCCGCAGCATCGCCGACGGCCTCGGCTGTGACCCCGACCTGGTCGATCTGGCCGGTCTGGCGCACGATATCGGCCATCCGCCCTACGGACACAACGGCGAGAAGGCCCTCGACACCTTCGCCGACGCCTATGGCGGATTCGAGGGCAACGCACAGAACCTGCGCATCCTCACCCGCCTCGAACCCAAGGTGCTCGACGCCGATGGTGCCAGTGCGGGCCTCAACCTGACCCGCGCCGCCCTGGACGCCGCCATCAAATACCCATGGGGGCGACCGGGTCCCGGCACCAAGTTCGGCGCCTACGACATCGACGTCGACCGCCTCGACTGGGTCCGCAAAGGCGCACCGGACCGCACGAAGAGTCTCGAATGCCAGATCATGGACTGGTCCGACGACGTCGCCTACTCGGTGCATGACGTCGAAGACGGCGTGATCGCGGGCCGCATCGAACTGCAAGCCCTTGCCGACCCGACCGCACAAAAGGCACTCGCCGAACTCGGCCACGGCCGACACCGTTCGCTGTCGGTGGACGAACTCGTCGCTGCCGCCCAACGCCTTTCGGAGTTGCCGGTGGTCGCCGCGGTCACCGGCTACGACGGCACCCTCGCCAGCTCGGTCGCACTGAAACGCCTGACCAGTGAACTGGTCGGCCGTTTCGCCACCGCCGCGATCATCGCAACCCGCGAGGTCGCGGGTCGAAACCCGTTGTCCCGCTACGGCGCCGACCTCGAAGTCCCCCGCATCGTCGCCGCGGAAGTAGCGATGCTCAAAACCGTCGCCCTGCGCTACGTCATGTCGGATCCCGACCACAAACAACGCCAAGCCGACCAACGCGACCGCATCAACGAGGTCGCCACCCGCCTCTTGGCCGCCGCCCCCCACCACCTGGACCCCTTACTCCTCCCATGGTGGAAAGCCGCCGCCGACGACACCGCCCGAGTCCGCGTCATCGTCGACCAAATCGCCTCCTACACCGAAAGCCGCCTCGAGCGTGTCGCGGTGCTGCTGGGCGAGTAGCCGAATTGACGTAATCATTACGTCATATTATGATCACGTCGTGTTATTCCCTATGCCTGCTCTGACGCCGAGTGACGAAAGCGTTCTGGCCGAAGTCGACCGGATGCGCAGCGACCTCCGACATCAGCTGCTGGCCACCCCGGCGAAATGGACCGGTGGTTTGCGTAAGTTCCTGCAGGCCGACGCGGTGGCTGCCTCCAACTCGATCGAGGGTTTCAAGGTCTCCACGGTCGACGTGGAGGATCTGATGGCGGGCGAGCGTGACGTCGATGTGTCCGATGAGAACCGCGAGGAGACCCTCGCTTACCAGCGGATGATGGCCTACATCCAGACCCTGCACGACGTCGACGACTTCGGATACAGCAAAGGCCAGTTGAACGCACTGCACTGGATGCTGCAGGGACATCGCAACAGTCCGGGTAAACCCGCAGGCCAGTGGCGCCACGGACCCGTCTACGTGACTGATGCTCGAGACCCGAGCATCGCTGCATATAGCGCACCGGATGCCGGTATCGTGGCCGAACTCATGGGGGAATTGGTCGACTGGCTCAATGCCGACGACCATTCGCATTCGCTGATTCGGGCGGCAATGGCGCACCTGCACCTGGTGTCCATCCACCCCTGGGCGGACGGCAACGGCCGTATGTCCCGATCCCTGCAAACGCTGATCATCGCCCGCGAGGGCGTGCTCGCGCCGGAGTTTTCGTCGATCGAAGCTTGGCTCGGGCGTCCTGGCAACACCTGGGAGTACTACCGCGAACTCGCCCTGCGGGGCAATGAGTACCGGCCGGACCAGGATGTCGCCAGTTGGATCCGGTTCAATCTGACCGCTTATCACCAGCAGGCACAATCCGTGCACGCTCGCCTCGATCGGTCCGGCCGTGTCTGGGAGGTGCTGGCCGAATTCGCGCGGCAGCACAAACTGGATGACCGCATGGTGACCGCGCTGCACGACGTTGCCATGGCCGGACGTGTTCGCCGCACCCGATATGAACAGTCCGAGGGCCTCAGCATGCAACAGGCGCAACGGGACCTGCGCGACCTGGCCACCGCCGGTGTCCTCGAATCGGTCGGGCGAACTCGTGCCCGGTATTACGTTGCTGGATCACGGTTTCCCGAATCGGCCCTGGAGATCGCCCGCACCCCGATGGCGCTGACCGAGCCATACGCCGACGGTGCGTAGCCGGAACGAAAGTGGCATGACCAGCCACTGGGCGAGTCGGGGGCGGACTAGCCTAGACTCGCTGCGTGGCCGGACGACTTCCTGATCGCGATATCGCGGCGATACGTGAACGCGTCCGGATCGAGGATGTCGTGGGGGAGTACGTCGCGCTGAAACGGGCGGGAGCGGACTCGGCCAAGGGGTTGTGCCCGTTCCACGACGAGAAGTCGCCGTCGTTCCATGTGCGCCCCAATCACGGGCTTTTCCACTGCTTCGGGTGCGGTGAGGGTGGGGACGTGTTCGCGTTCCTGCAGAAGATCGAGCACATCGGGTTCGTCGAAGCGGTCGAGCAGATGGCCGACCGGATCGGTTACCAGATCAACTACGAGGGCGGCGGCACCTCAGTCCAGCGCGACCGCGGGACCCGGTCCCGGTTGGTCGCCGCCAACGCGGCTGCGTACGAATTCTACATGGCCAAGCTGCGCGAACCAGAGGCCGAGACGGCGCGCAAGTACCTCACCGACCGCAACTTCGACGGCAATGCCGCTCAGCAGTTCGGCTGCGGCTATGCCCCCGCGGGCTGGGACGTCCTCACCAAGCATCTGCTGCGCAAAGGCTTCGACTTCAAGGAGTTGGAGGCGGCGGGCCTGTCGCGGCAGGGCCAGCGCGGCCCGATCGACCGCTTCCATCGGCGGCTGCTGTGGCCGATCCGCAATCTCGGCGGCGACGTCATTGGCTTCGGCGCGCGCAAACTCTTCGACGACGACACCATGCCAGGCAAGTACGTCAATACGCCGGAAACGTTGCTGTACAAGAAGTCTCAGGTGCTCTTCGGCCTGGACCTCGCCAAGCGCGATATCGCCAAGGGCCACCAGGCCGTGGTGGTCGAGGGCTACACCGACGTGATGGCCATGCACCTCGCGGGCGTGAAGACCGCCGTAGCCTCCTGTGGCACCGCGTTCGGCGACGAGCACCTCGCGCTGCTGCGCCGGCTGCTGATGGACGACAACTTCTGGCGCGGTGAGATCATCTACACCTTCGACGGCGATGCGGCAGGCCAGGCGGCCGCGGTGAAAGCCTTTGCGGGCGACCAGAAACTGGCCGGACAGACCTACATCGCCATCGCCCCCGACGGTCAGGATCCGTGCGAGCTACGCCAGCACTCCGGTGACGGCGCGGTGCGCGATCTGGTGGCCCGGCGAACCCCGCTGTACGAGTTCGTGATCCGCGGTCTGCTCGCCGAGCACAACCTGGACACGGCCGAGGGGCAGGTCGAGGCGTTGCGTCGCGCGGTGCCGGTGGTCGCTCAGATCAAGGACAACGCGCTGCGCAAGGCGTACTCGACGAAACTGGCCGGATGGGTCGGCTGGGATGACATCCAGACCGTGGTCCGGCGAGTGGGCGAGGAAGCCAAGCGGAGCCGAAATGGTGGGCGCGGCAACACAACCGGCGGGCACGGTGCTTCCGGTGCCGCGCAGCCGAGCGCTGTCGTTGCCGAGCATCCCGCGGCGCGCCCCAACCCCAACGACCCCACGCTTCTGCCGCAGCGCCAGACGCTCGGTGCGGCCCTGCAATATCCGGCGATGGCCGGTGCCGTGTTCGACTCGCTCGAACCCGAGGCATTCACCCACCCCGCCTACGCGGCGGTTCGCGCGCTGATCGTCAAGGCGGGCGGCACGGCGGCCGGTCTCGGGGGTGCGGAATGGGTGAACGCGGTCTGCGACGGCACCGACGACCTCACCATGCGCGCGCTGGTGTCCGAGCTGTCGGGCGAACCGCTGCCCGTGAAGTCCGCCAACGACATACCCCGATTCATCGCAGGCGTGCTGGCCCGCACCCAGGAGGCGTGGGTCGGCCGCCAGACCGCCGAGCTGAAGTCGAAACTGCAGCGGGTGTCCTCGACCGAGGAGCCGGATGCGTACATGGCGCTGTTCGGCGACCTGGTCGCGCTCGAGCAGTACCGCAAGAGCCTGCTGGAGCAGGCCATGGGCAACCACGACGACTTCGCCCCGCACTGAGCGACTTACTCGCGCCCGACTTACTCAGCGGCGCAACTGATCCTGCGGCACCAGAATGGTGGTCCGCTCATCGAGCGGCTCCATCGGCTCCAACTGCGGCCGGGTGCTCAACTTGTCCGACAGCTTCTGCCTGCCGACGAGCACGAGCTTGCGAGTCACCGGGCTTTCGGTCACAGCGCGGGTCGCCGCACTGATCTGCTCGTAGCGAGCCCGCCCGGCCTTCGTGCCGAGCACGTAGCCGGCCGCGACGCCGATGATCAACCGCAGCATCTCGTAGAGCTCCTCCCAATAGCCTGTCCGCGCCCACCATCCTGCCCGACGCCCCGTACGCCTGTCGATCCGGATAGCCGTTGCCGACGCGTCGCCCGACAGACACGCCAACCCACAGATGTCCCTGGTAGTGACACGATTTGGGAAGCCGCGCGGCAATACGCTAAAGTTTCTCCTCGGCGCGCCCAATAGGACGAGCCAAGGATAGTCCCCTATAGCTCAATTGGCAGAGCAGCCGACTGTTAATCGGCAGGTTTCTGGTTCGAGTCCAGATGGGGGAGCTGTGACCAGGGCAAACGCTACAGTTTGACCCTGGTTTTTCCTGTTGGTGCCCGTGAGCGTCACGGAAACGTCACGCTTTCAGCTCACGAGCTTGCCCAGCGTGGTCGTGAAATCGGGGGCCTCGGTCGGCTGGTCGATGTAGTGCCGCTTGGTGGTGGCAGTGTTCGCATGACCCAGTTGCTGAGCCGCGGCACGAGGGCCGTGCTCCTGCGCGAGCATCGATGCGACCGTCTTGCGGAACGTCTTCGGGGTCACCCACGCGAACTTCTCGCCGCGTGCCTGACGCCAGAGTCGGTTGAAGTTGTGGGGATCCCAAATCCCGCCGTCGCGGTTTGGGAACACCAGATCCAACTTGTTGTCCACCGCTTCGGCTTTGACACGCCGGAGCGTGTCGACGACGAACTGCGGCAGGATCACCGTCCGGTATCCGGAATCGGTCTTCGTCCACTCCTGACGGATCAGCCCCTTACCTTCGCCCTGACCTTTGATACGAACAATGGTGCCGGAGAACGTAAGTCGTGGTGGAGTCGACTCCAGCTCCACATCGGACCAGCGCAAGGCCAATGCCTCCCCGGGACGCGGTCCGGTGCCCAGCTCGACATCGGCGACGTCCAAGACTCGAGGGTTGCGCTTGGGACCGCTCTTGTATTCAGGGGTGCCGTCGATCTTCTCGCCCGCCAGCCACAAGGTGAACTGCTCTCGGAGCTCGGTCAGCGTCTCGAGATCGGCCGCCCGCGGCTTCTGGCGTTTGCGGGGCAGGTCGGCCACCTCGCGGACCGGGTTCTGGTTGATGGCGTCGTGACGGACGGCCATGCTCATCATTTCCGAGAGGATGACCCGCTGCCGCCGAGCCTTCTCCCGGTGACCGTTCAGCATGATCCGCTTCAAGTGGGCATCAATGCGTGAGGTGGTTGCCTCCCACACTCGGAGCCCACCCAGGGCGGAGTTGATCTTGATGGTATCTTTTACTGGCTCGAATATCGGTGGAGACCTCGATTTCCGATCGGTACAGATCCAGCGACTGCTCGGTCACGCCTTCCTGTAGCGACTTCTCGGCCAGCCAGAGATCGGCCAGTTCGGACAGCTTCGTATCCCGGGTGATCAGCTCGCCGCGGCCGCCGTCACGGTTCGTCAGGGCTTCACGGAGGTTGTCCTCGGCCTTGCCCTTGGTGGATCCGTAGTTGTTCACCATTCGGGTGATTCCGTCATGGTCGCGAAAGCGTGTGACGGCGCGCCAGCTGCCGTTCGTCTGTTTCTTGGTGGTGATCCGGCCGTAGGTACCGATCGGAAGCGGTTGTCTGGACAACGTTTGTCCTTCCTGCGGGTGAGTGGTCATTGGGCGTGCGCTGACTCAATCGGAGCGAAAGGCCCTCGGTGCATACGCGAGGAGTTTGCGAAGCATGCTGGGGCGTCGAGTGCGAGATCGAGCCTGCCCCAGGTTTGGTGGTTGAGCCACCGCACAAACTGCTAGATCTCAGCAGTGTGGGCAAGAGTCATCGCGATTGCTACAAGTTAGCTGAACGAGCTGCTGTCTGTACTCAGTGGTCCCGGCTGCGGCTGCGGTCTTCCTTCGTTGGTGGTCGACGTCGAGAGTCTTGTGCCCGATCGGTCGGTCCATCGGGCTCGGGCCGTCCGCTCTTGTCGAGTTGGTCCTGCTCCCACGCGAGTAGATCGCTCAACCGATACCGTCGGTATCGGCCTATGCGCGCATATCTGGGACCCCGCCCGGCAGAGGCCCAGACTGCGAGCGTCTTCGCGGGAATCTTGAGGCGTGCGGCCAATTCTTCTGTGCTGAGCCACACGTCATCGGAGTTCAACTGAGCCCCTGGAGGACATCGATTCTGTCGCGCAGTCCTGTATCTGGCCTGATCGGATGAGTCTGCTGCAGAAAGGAATTCGACAGCGCAGAGGTGGCGGTGCGCAAGCGTCGCGAGTGAGCGTGTCTCGGATGGGTGATGGCAGCCGACGGGGTGAGGGAGTGGGGCATGCGCCCGACGCTGCGGTGTTGATGATAATGGGAGTCCTCCTCAACGGAGTTCCCTCCTTCTCAGGTGTCTGCGGCGCATATGTATGCGGCAGTGTGTGTTGAAAGATGCCCTGAGAGCTCCTTTTTCTTGAGCATGGCGTAGAGCACGTCGCAGCGGCGGCGGGCGAGGCAGATGAGGGCTGCGTTGTGCTTCTTCCCTTCGGCGCGTTTTCGGTCGTAGTAGGTCCTTGCTTGCGGGGTCGTGCAGAGCGGCGAAAGCGGACAGGAAGAAGGCGCGTTTGAGTTTGCGGTTGCCGAACCGTGCCGGGTGCTCGCCGTTGATGGAGGTTCCCGATCGGGTGGTGACCGGGGCGATGCCGGCGTAGGCGGCCAGGTGGGCGGAGCTTTTGAAGGCCGATCCGTCGCCGATCTCGAGCAGGATGCGGGCGGCGGTCCTGACTCCGACGCCGGGCATCGAGGTCAGGACCCGGGAAAGAGGGTGTGCATCGAGCATCCTCTCGACCTCTTCGGCGAGGTCATTACGTTGCTGCACAATGCTTTTCAGCGAGTCAGCCAGTCTGGGAAGGACGGTTTCAGCGGCAGTCGAGCCAGGCACGACGACAGATTGTTCGTCGAGCGCAACCAAGATGTCGTCGACCAGGCGGGCACCCATGCGCGGTGCGTGTTTGACGGCGATTGCGGCCAGTTTGCGGCGCCCGGCCTTGCCAATACCGGCGGGGCCGCCGCAGCGGGACAGGATCTCCAGGACTGCCGGATGAGCGATGCGGGGACCCAGTACCCGTTCCAGGGCCGGATGGATGGACGTGAGCAGCCCGCGGATGCGGTTGCCGGTGCGGGTGGCCCCACCGGCCAAGTCGTCGTCGAAACCGACGAGCACGCCCAGCTCGGTCAACGTGTCGTCGCCGGTGTCGACTCGCCGCAGCGTGTGCGGCAGGGTCCGCGCGGCGTCGGCGATGATGTACGCGTCACGGGCGTCGGTCTGGCCTGGCCGGGATACAGATCGGCGATGCGGCGCATCGACAGACCCGGCAGGTAGGCGATGTCGTGTCCACAGGCACGGGCCGCTGCGACCGGCAAAGCTCCGATCGTGTTCGGCTGATCGACCACGATCAGCAGCCGGCCGTGTGCCGCGAGCCGATCGAACACCGCCCGCAGCTGGGCTTCGTCGTTGGGCAATGGCCGGTCCACTCACCTTCGCTGCCGGGGTCGCCCGGCGGGTTCAGCGGCGGTGATCCGCCGACCTCGCGGATAGGGGGCTGAGGGCCACTCGTGCGCGGCCGAAGCCGACCGTGACCGGGTGGACAACGAGGCCGAAGCCGTGCTCACCGAGAGCCGCATCTACGTCGACGCCGCGCGGGCGGGGCAGGCCCGTGCGGAGGGTCAACGGGCCGCCGCGCGGACGGCGGCTGAGGAAAACGTTCGGTTACGCCGAACGCTCGATGAACAGATCGCGGGGCACCGGCGCCAGATCGAAGCGCGTGACCTCGAATACGCACGTGCCATCACCGCCGCCCACGCGATAGCCGACCGCGCCGCTCGCGAACACCGTGCTCAGCTCAGCGAGCTCCTGTATCAGCACGCCCGCGCAACCGGCGTCACAGCCCGGCGTGGCAGACGAGGTTGACCAGCGCGGCTGACAGCGGCGGCGACACTTCGGCGGACCGGGATGCTACCTGGGCCGCCGCCGTCGCCTGATCGAGGCCGCATACACCTCCGCCTGATCCGCTGTCGCTACGGCGGCACCGATGACCGATCCCCGACTACTTTGGCTCTGCCGCACAACGATCCGGCGCGGGTTGGTCTTCGCGCCTACTCTGGTCGCTCATGGGGCCCGCCACAATCACTGTCGCCGAGATCGTCGCTGAAATCTCACCTTCGGATGCGCTCGAACAGGACCACATCGATCAGACCCTGGCGTGGCTCGACTCGACCGATGACATCTTCCGGCGCATCAAACCGGCAACCCCGTCACCGCACCTGGTCAGCTACGTCGTCCTGGTCGATCCCGACGGACGAGCGGTGTACCTGGGCCGCCATCGCAACGCCGGCCTGTGGCTCCCGACTGGCGGCCATGTCGAACCCGGGGAACATCCTTTGGCGACCGCGCGGCGCGAAGCCTTGGAAGAACTACGGATCGACGCGGAATTCAGCGTGGCCGGACCGCGCCCGCTGTTCCTCACTGTGACCACCACGGTCGGCCGTGACGACGGACATGTGGATATCTCGCTCTGGTACGTGATCAGGGGAGACCGGTCGCGCGAATATGCGCTCGATCCAACCGAATTCGATGGCGGTCGCTGGTGGGACATCGACCCGTACGGGCTGCCTGAGTCCGACCCGCACTTCGGCCGGTTCACTGTGCAAGCTCGACGCCGCCCTGCGGCCGGCCAAGGTTCGTCGACTCGATGGTTGAGCGGATGCGGCCGGTGATACGGTCCTGACACATCGTCGCCCGATCAGCAGCACCCATCCGCCACAGCGCTGTTGCTTCGGAATAATGCGAGCGCGAATCGGATTCGGGAGTCCGGAGCGGGAGATAGCTGGTGCAGTGTCTCAACGTATCTCGATCGGGGTGGCGCCGTCGTTCAAATCAGGGGTAGTTCGTAGACGGCCCGGCTGCGGCCCGGTCCTTTGAAGTCGGTGATGATCGAGATGCCATTGATCTCGTGGTCGCCGGGCACGTTGACGAAGCCGAGAGCGGTCCAACTGGCGTGCGCTGCCTGGTTGTCGGGCTCGGAGGTCAGATAGAGGCGCTCGCAGTCCCACTTCTCGGCCTGTGATCGCACGCTGTGCAGAAGCGCTCGTGCGACGCCGCGTCGCCGGTGCTGCGGATGGATCATGACTTCCTGGACATACACGTCTCCGGGGTCGTCTTGGCTTCGGAACGCGATCACGGCTCCGGTGATGGTGTTGTCCTCGCCGATCGTGATGGGGCAGGTCGAGGAGAACAGTTTGGCGTAGAGCCAGTAGTCGGACAGGGTTCGTGCACGGATGTAGGGCTCGCCGAGTTCCATGAGCTGGTGAACTTCGCTGATGTGCTCGGGCTGAAGGGGCGTGACGCTCATAGGCGCTCCTCGGTGTGGATCTTTCGGACGATGCTGGTCAACTGGTACGCCATGTCGGCAGGGGCGACGGCGTCGGCGACGCTCCGGCCGACGATAGCGATGTCCCAATCATCGCTGTTGGTGAGCGCATCGTCGGCCGTGCTGAAGCCACCCGAGACCGCGACCGGCAACTGGCTGCACGTGCGGATCGTTCTGGCGGTCACGAGTGGGTGGTTGCCACCGACGCCGAGGTCGATGTTGATGGTGACGACGAAGCCATCAATATCGGTGCGTTCCATATCGCGGGGCCAGGCAGGGTTGACGTGCTCCGGTGGCGCGTCGAGGGTGAGCGCGACGCCGAGGCGGCGTGCTGCCGCGACCGCGGCGGACACGCTGGCGATGGATGCCGGAGTGGCCCGGCTATGCGGCGCGCCGCAGTTGGTCTACGGACGGGCCCGCGGGTCGACGTCGAATTTCGTTGCCGAGCCGCAATCTCACGAGGCCTCGGCTGCTTGGCGGTCGGCCGATGTCCAGCGGTCGACGTCGAGGAAGGCACCAACGCGTGAGCCAGGGGCAGCAGGATGCATCCGAGCTGGCCCCAAGTTATACCCGGGGACTGTTTTGCGGGGGGATGGGGCGACGGCGGCGCTTCAGCTTTCGTTTCGGTCGAATGGGTGGAGTCTCCGGTGCGGTCACGGACCGCGAGGCTGGACGGGCTGTGGACGGGCGGCGTGTGCTGTCGAGGGCCGTGGCGATGTCGCTGGCGGTGAGGAACCAGGTACGGCCCGCCTTGTGTCCCGGTAACCGCCCCTTCTTGAGCTGTTCGATGTACCAGCGCGTCGACTTCTGCAAGAGGCGAGCGCCAACCGAAACCGGATAGGTGGGTTCATGCGCCAGTCCGTCCGCGTCGCTTCCGGGCAGCCCCAGCGGACGGCCGCGCGGTCGATCGGTCACAGCGCACCGCCCCAACGGGTGCGGGTTCGGATGTCGCAGCCCGTTACGCGGAATCGGCGCAATGCGGTGGCTGACGTGCGGGGGTGTGACGGTTCGTCGAATGCGAAGTTCATTGAGCTCCAACTCGATTCAATTGCGTGCCCACTGGTTGCCCTCCTTCCATACAAGCAAATAATTCTAGCTTTCTCCGGGCAAATGATTACGGTGACGAAAGTGAAAGCATGAGCAACGCAAAGCGATGCGTTGGCACAGGCGTAGCGGTGCCAGCTGCGGGCTCGTAGCCCGTTGAGCGCCTCCGGAGGACTGTGGAGGTGCCCATCCCCTCCTTGCAGGAGGGAGGTACAGACGCACCTGCTCAAGGCTTCTCGGCGTGCCGCAGGCGCGTGGCGCAACGAATTTCGATGTGACTAGTACTCCAGCCGTAGATCGTGACATTCCGCTAGGTTTGCTCTGATCTGCGCTTGTAGTGGCTGATCTTGGCGCGGTATTGGTGTCGTCGTCGCCAGATGGATCGGCGTATCGAGTACCAGATGTCGCGGATGGGTTCGACAACCAGGGCGGTGAAGAGGTGCCTGATCTCGTTGCGGGTCAGCGGGACCAAGCCCGGTGCGTCTGTTTGGGTGCCGTGTTCGTTGATGGCCAGGACGGTGAGGAATGCGAGGGCGAGCATGCACAGCACCGTCCAGCGGTGCCAGGAGTTCCAGCGCCGCACCTGGTGTTCGTCGAGCCCGGCGAGGCCTTTGCCTGATTGGAAGTCTTCCTCGACACCCCAGCGTCGCCCGGCGACGGAGACCAAGACGGTCAGGGGGACCGGGTGGGTGCGGTAGCAGCGGTAGAAGGCCAGTTCGCCGCTGTCGCTGTTGCGGCGGATGAGCAGCCATCGGTGACCGGGGATGTCGTTGCCGGCGTTGATATCGATCTAGGACCAGTCGTAGAGGCGAGGGCCTTTGGCTCCGTCGCCGGCGGACAGTTGCTGCCACGCGTGCTCGGGTAGGTCGGCGGCGACGTCGTCGGCGCGGGCCGGGCCGGTGTCGAGGTCGAGGACCCGATTACAGCCGATGGCCAGGACGTATCCGATCCCGCGGGCCTCGAGCATCGCTCGCAGGGTTGGGTCGGCTCCGTAAACTTCGTCGCCGGTGACCCAGTTCGCGGGACACCCGCGTCGAGAGCCTCGGTGATCATCTTCGTAGCTTGGGCTGGTTTGGTCGTGAATTTCACGGTGTCGGGTATCCCGACCCCGGCGCACCGCTCGGGGTCGGTGGTCCAGGATTTCGGGAGGTACAGGGTCCGGTCGATGAGGGTGTGTCCCCGGCTGGTCGAGTACGTCAAATACACGGCGACCTGCGAGTTTTCGATCCTGCCGGCGGTGCCGGTGTATTGGCGTTGTGTGCCGACGGTGTGGGTGCCCTTCTTGACGTCGCCGGTCTCGTCGACCTATGCCGAGGTCGGCATAGGGTGACCTATGCCGAGGCGGAGACTATGCCGAGGTGCTGCCGATCGGGTGGTGAATGCGGTTGGTGGGGTGTGGGTTTCGCTGGTTGTTGGGGTGTGCTGGTCGGCATGATTACAGGGTTTCGAGGAAGGCGAAGAGGGTGTCGTCGGGGTGGTATCGGCCCGGCGGTGCTGTGGCCGGGGTGGTGAGGTCGAGCGCGTGTTGCTTGATGGCCATGTCGGCGTGGAGGTAGATGTTGGTGGAGCGGATGTCGGCGTGGCCGAGCCAGAGTGCGATGACGGCGGTATCGACGCCAGCGTGCAGCAGTGACATGGCGCAGCTGTGGCGTAATACGTGGGGGTGGAGTTGGTCGGCGTGGATCGATGGGCAGTGTTCGGCTGCGGTGGTCGCGTGTTCGCGGACGAGCCTTTGCACGGCGTCGTTGCTGAGGCGTCGGCCGGTGCGGGTCGGGAATAGTGGCTGGTCAGGGTGTCCGGCGCGTTCGGCGATCCAGACGCGGAGCACGGCTCGGGTGGTCGAGGTCAACGGGACGGCCCGGTGTTTGCGGCCTTTGCCGAGGCACTGGACGTTCGCTCCGGCGCCGAGGGTGACGTCGCCGCAGTTCAGGCTGGTCAGCTCGGACAAGCGTAGCCCGGTCTGAACGGCGAGGAGCAGCAGTGCCCGGTCGCGCCGGCCTTCCCAGTGGTCGCGGTCGGGCGCGGCGAGTAGTGCGTCGATCTCGGTTGTGGTGAGGAAGGAGACGAGGCGTTTGTCGAATCGTTTGGCGGGACAGCGGGTGCGAGCCCGATGAAGGGTAAGGCTCGAACCCGCCGCCACGCTGCTGCTACCGACTGGCGCCCGCGTGCCGCGATGGTCTCGCCGCAAGTCCTCTTTGCGTACGTAGATAGGACGTATTCGGTCAGTAATTGGCGGAATATGTCACAGGTCGGGCGCGCCTGCCGCCACCGGCAGAGGACAGGCGCGCTCCGCACCGAGCCGCCGCCACAACGCCCATCCCAGCAGCACCACCGAGGCGGCGGCGAGGATCGGCTGTAGTGGGGCCCAAACGGTCAGAGCGCCGCTGACACCGATCAGAGCAACAACCAGTTTGTTGCACACCGGACATCCCACCGCGAACGCCGAACCCCGGTTGGCCCACAGCCCCGCAGACCTGGCCGTCGACTGCGCCTGACTCTGCACGTAGGTGGCCATGATCAGCCCGCTGAGCACCGCTGTAACCAGCCACACCGGATAGTTCCACCACAAAACAGGGGTCATCCGCGTGTAGAACGGCGTCGACACCACACCGGTCGGCACCCCCACCACCGCGGCGGCTACCGCCGCCGCTGTCATGGCGACAAGCCACCGCTGCGCCGGCCATTGAGCGATCGTCTACGCCACACCTGCTTCCTCACAAGACCCGAGGTCAACTACTAGGAACCATAGTAGAAGGCTCGCCCGCTCGCGCCGCATACCGCGGACCGATTCGTGCCCGGCCGGAATCGGCCCACCGCTACATCTGGGCCGTCGCAGCGCCCGAGGCTCGTGCGGATGCCCCTCGAAGAGGCTGGCCGCAATCCGCACGACCGTCAGGCAGAGGCGTTGCCGGGTTGCCATGTGGGCCAGGGGACTTCCCAGTCGCCATAGGTGTCCCACACCGGAAGTGCCGGGCCGCCGGAATTGGTGATCTCCACGACGTCACCGATGCCGAAGTGATCGAAGAACCACTGCGCATTGTCCGGGGCGAGGTTGACGCAGCCGTGGGAGACGTTGCTGTTGCCCTGCTGACCCACCGACCACGGCGCGGAGTGGACGAATTCGCCGTCGTTGGAGATGCGTTCGTCGAGATCCACCTTCTCCCGGTAGTAGCCCGGCTGGCCCTGACAGGTGCCATAGGTGCACGAGTCCATGATGATCGAGGGCTGCTTGTCGGAGATGACATGCGGACCCTCGTGCGAGGGGAATCCCGGAGCACCCAGGCTCATCGGCATCTGCTTGACCTGCCGGCCGTTATCGAAGATCGTCAACTGTTCGGTGTTGCCGTCGGCCTTGGCGACCCACGCATCGTGCACGGCGTAATCGGCGCTGTTGTTCTCCGCGCCATACACGCCATTGCCCAGGTCGACGCCGAGCACATCGGCCTCGATATGGATCTTGGTGCCCGGCAGCCAGTAGTTGGGGCCACGGTAGTCCACGTTCTTGTCGTCGACCCAATACCATGCGCCGGGCTGTGAGGGTGTGACCGTCACTTTCAGGTGTTTCTGCACCTCGGCCTTGTTGGTGACCGGCGCGGTGAACTGGAACACCATCGGCTGCCCGACACCAATTCCGGTGGCAGCGACCAGATCCGGGGCGGGCACCACATTCGCGTAGGCCGTCTTGGCGGGATCGATGGTGGTGACGGTCGCCGTCCGATCGGTCGGCATCTCCACGAGGTTGATGGCCTGCGCCGTCACGCGATACTTCGCGCCATATCCGAGCGGATCCGTCGACGTCCAACTCCGCCGGTCCGGTGCGAAATTACCAGCGACGGACTTGCCGCCGGCCACGTCGGTCACGGCCACGCTCACCAGTAGGCCATCCGCGGTATTCACCACGATCGGCGCGGACGGATTGACCGGCCCGTGGTCCGCGGCGGACACGTCAATCCTCGCCGGGGTCGTAATGCCCGGCGCCGTTGGCGCGGGCTTGTCCGGGCTTCCGCCGGTAGCGCTGCATGCGCCGGCAACCACGGCGGCCACCGTCAACAAGGTGGCAACATTCAACGATCTTCGCCAGTTCACGTCTTCAACGCCTCCGCCTCATGTCCTCCCCTTGGTGGGATTGATGCTCCCGACCGGGTAAACACCGACGGTAACTACGATAGGGCATAGTATTTCGGGCTACCACCGAGAAGGATCGGCTACTGCAGTGAGCCCGCACACAACCACCTAGGTGGCTGGTGTTTTTCGTCTGGCGTTGACCGGCTGGGTGGGGCTCGAGTTGAATGACTGGGTGACGTTGGGACGGACGCCGGGGCAGGCTGATCTTTTTCGGTCGACTGTGCATTTCTGCGAGGGTCGGGTGGCGGCGGGCTCGATTTATGGTGTGTTGCATCGGGAGTGTGTCCGGTTGTTCCCGGATGAGATGTTCGCTGATCTGTTCACCGTGGTGGGGCGTCGGTCGGTGCCGCCGATGATCGTGGCGGTGGTGATGGTGTTGCAGCGGTTGGAGGGTTTGTCGGATCGGGAGGCGGCCGACCGGTTTGCGTTCGACGCGCGGTGGAAGTACGCGGCGGGGGGTTTGGATTTCGATTATCCGGGGTTCGTGCACACGGTGTTGGTGGATATGCGGGCCAGGTTGGCGTCCTCGGATCGGCCGAACCGGATCTTCGAAGCCGTGTTGGAGGTGGCGAAGGCGGCGGGGTTGGTGGGCCGCAAGCGGGTGTTGGACTCGACGCCGTTGTATGACGCGGTGGCCACGATGGACACGGTCACGTTGATTCGTTCGGCGATCCGGTCGTTGTTGCGGGTCGCGGACCTGGCGTTGGAGGCGGAGCTTCGGTCGGTGTTGCGTCGCGACGACGACTATGTGGCGGCGGGCAAACCGGTCTGTGATTACGACGACCCCGAGGCGCGGGAAGCGCTGGTCGACGCGTTGGCCACCGACGCGCGGGCGTTGTTGGCGGTGGTGGACGGGCGTGAGTTGTCGGCGGGGATCGACCAGGCCGCGAAGTTGTTGGCGACGGTGATCGGTCAGGATCTCGACGAGGACGTCGATGGGGTGTTCGGTATCGCGCGTCGGGTGGCGAAGGATCGGGTGATCTCGATCGTGGATCCGCAGGCACGGCATGGACACAAGACCGCCGCGCGGGGTTTCGACGGCTACAAGGGGCACGTCGCGGTCGATCCGGATTCGGAGATCGTCACCGCCACCACGCCTCACTCCGGGCAACACCGGTGATGTCGACGCGGCCACCGACCTGCTCGCCGAGGACCTGCCCCACCGCGCCGACACAGAGGTCGACGACGCCGACGAGATCGACGAGATCGACGAGATCGACGAGATCGACGAGATGTGCGGTGACAGCGACGGTGGGGCACCCCGCGCCGACGGCGACGAGTGTCATACGGATGGCGTTGCCGTGCAACGGTTGTCGGTGTATGGCGACGCTGCTTATGGAGCGGGGAAGCTGCTCGAGGAGTTGGAGGACGCTGACGCGGAGATCATGACGAAGGTTCAGCCCCCCGCGTCGAGGGACGGTCGGTTCGCCAAGGATCGTTTCGTCGTCGACCTGGAACATGACACGGTCACCTGCCCCAACGGGATCACCGCGGCGATCCGCCCAGCCACCGCGGATTCCGGGAACAGGGTTGCCTCGTTCGGAAAGGCATGCGCCGGTTGCCCTTTGGCGACCCAGTGCACCAGCTCCAGCAAGGGGCGCAATGTGACCATCACCCCGTATGAGGCGCAACTCGTCCGTGCCCGCACCGCCCAGGCCGATCCCGCGTGGCGTGCCGAGTACCGGGCGACCCGCCCGAAAGTCGAACGCAAGATCGGGCATCTGATGCGACGCAAGCACGGTGGTCGCCGCGCCCGTGTCCTCGGCCGCGACAAAGTCGCAGCCGATTTCTCCCTGCTCGCCGCCGCGATCAACCTCGCCAGGCTCACGGTCCTCGGCATCGCCGGCGGCCCCGACCGAACCTGGACAACCGCGACCGCCTGACAGGCCCCGCCAAGAGCTATATCCGCAGCTGTCAAGGCCCATCAGCCGCCCGCCCCCATGAAACCACCAATCCGCCGAGCGACCAGATGATCCCGACACCGTCCCCACACATCCAGGGACCATTCCATGGCATCGCCCACGCCACGGATTTACCGGCTCTGATTCACAAGGCCTCGTTTAACACCAACCACCTAGTAGTACTTTGTTGCGCGACCAGGGAACGGAGGTGACCTTGTGTAGGTGACCTGTGTTCGTAAGCTCGTCGTCGCTTGCCGGTGTGAGTCCGGTCCGGGTAGCTGTCAGGAGGCCCGGTAGCAGACTGGCGGCTTCGTGGGGAAACCTGCGGGGTCGAAGCCCAGTGTCGAAAGCCCTATTGGGGGAGCAACCGAGCGGTCCGTAGCATTAAGCGAAGCCTGCGGCGTCGTTAACTACCCGTCTTCGGGTGGGCAAAGGGAGTGCCGAGCCGCCAGCATCACGGTGAAGGCCATGGAAGACGCTGAAGACCTGAATGTGCAGGCGTCGAAGAACTCCCCGGCGTATGGGGTGCGGAACGTTCGGATAGTGACGGCGGGAACTGGTGAGGCCCTCCCCGGCCCGGCGACCTGCGGAAATATGTCGCTGGAGGGTGGTGCCCTATAACCGATGACCTCGGGAAATGGGTGGCCTGTCGGGAGGGAGTCGGAGGCGGTCGTAGTACCGATCGAGCCGAACGGACAACAGAACCGTCGGTGAGGGAAGGGCCGCTGCTTCGTCGATGTGTCGTGTTCGTTGAGAGGGGCCTGGTGAGTGCCGGTCATGGCTAGTTCCGCCACGGTGGGGTCCGGGTTGGACCCGGTTCGAGATCTTCAGCATGCGCTGTACCGGGCGGCCAAGGCCGATCCCGGGCGACGGTTTCATTCGTTGCGGGACAAGGTCTTTCGCAGAGACATCCTGTGGCGGGCGTGGGTCGCGGTGCGCGCCAACAATGGTGCACCGGGTGTCGACAAAACCACTCTGGCCGAGGTCGAGCAGTACGGGATCGAGCGACTGCTCGATGAGTTGGCTGCGCAATTGCGGGATGGAACGTATCGGCCGTTGCCGACGCGTCGGGTGTGGATTCCCAAGCCTGGCTCGAAGGAACAGCGGCCGTTGTCGATTCCCGCTGTGCGGGACCGGATCGTGCAGGCGGCGTGCAAGATCGTGCTCGAGCCGATCTTCGAAGCCGATTTCCTACCGTGTTCGTTCGGGTTCCGTCCGAAACGCGGTCAGCACGACGCGCTGCAAGTCCTCGTCGATGAGGCGTGGCGCGGTCGCAGGTGGGTGGTCGAAACGGATATCGCCAACTGCTTTTCGGCGATTCCGCACGAGAAGTTGATACAAGCGGTCGAGGAACGCGTCAGTGACCATGCTGTGCTCAAGCTGCTGCGTGCGATGCTGCGTGCGGGGGTGATGAGTGGGGGTGTGGTGCGGCGTGAGGTGACCGGAACCCCACAGGGTGGTGTGATTTCACCGCTGATGTGCAACGTGTTCCTGCACCGGGTCGATCGGGTGTGGGATGTGCGCGAGCATGGGGTGCTGGTCCGTTTCGCCGACGACGCTGTTGTGATGTGTCGGACTCGTCAGCAGGCCGAAGCCGCCCTGGAGCGGCTGCGGGAGCTGTTGGCTGAACTCGGGCTGGAACCGAAGGAAGCCAAGACGAGGATCGTGCGCCTCGAGGTGGGTGGTGACGGCTTCGATTTTCTCGGGTTTCATCACCGATGGGTGCGCGCGAAAGGACGCACCGGCGGCAAGGGTGTGGAATTCCTCGCTCGTTGGCCCTCGGACAAGGCGATGCAGCACGCACGGGACCGTATCCGTGGTCTCACGGGAAGCAACCGGACGTTGCTGTCGGTGGACGTGATCGTGGGGGAGCTCAACAGCTTCCTGCGCGGGTGGGCTGGGTATTTCCGATACGGGAACTCCTCGGCCCGGTTCACCAAGATCCGGCACTACGCGCTGGAGCGGGTGGCGGGCCTGCTCGCCAAGAAGCACAGGCGTAGCCGGAGGTTCGGGATGTGGGTGGTTTCCCAGTCCTCGGACAACCAGCTCGGATTGATCAGCCTTGATGGGATCGTGGTCGCGCCCAGGCCCTTTCGGGCTTGGCGGGTGACGCCGAATGCCGGCGGTGAACGGCGTCGGTAAGCCGTGTGCGGGAGAACCGCATGCACGGATTGACGGGCGGGAGCTGGAAACGGAACCAGAACGGCCACGGCCAAGGAGAAGAACGACCCACGGGAAACCGCATCGGTCACCAGCGGCTCCGCGACCTACCGCCGATCACGGCACCGCGCCAGCTCTCGACCCTCCAGGTTGGAAAGGTGTGGTGGCATAGTGGGCAGGTGCCGATCCAAAAGGCAAGTGCGCGTTGGATTTCGCGCAGGATGCCGTAGAGGGTCAGTCCCGCCCATTCGCTTTTGGGTCGGTGATCGGCAGCGTGGTGATGAACAGGTGGGCGGCGGTGACCAGGGTGGCGTGGTGGTGCCAGCCGAGCCAGGAGCGGCCTTCGAAGTGGTCGAGGCCGAGGCCGGTTTTGAGTTCGCGGTAGTCGTGTTCGATGCGCCACCGGATTTTGGCGAGTCGAACGAGCTCTTCGAGTTTGGTGTCGGCGGGCAGGGTGGAGATCCAGTAGTCGGTGGGTTCTTTGGTGTCTGTGGGCCATTCGGACAGCAGCCAGACTTCGGGCAGGGTGCCGTCGGCGGCGCGTGCGATGCCGCGGTTGGCGGGTCGGATGCGCAGGGTGACGAATCGTGACGACATCGCGGCGGTCGGGTTGTCCGCGTCGGCTTTCGTGCCCTCACGCCAGGTCACTCCACGTGCTTCGGCGCGACCGGCAGCCAGGACGAGATCTTTGAGGCTGGAAGCCTTTTGGCGATAGCGCGGCGTTGGCGGTCGTCCGCGCCCCTGGTAGGACAGTGCTTCGGGGACGGCGGCGGCGGGGTGGGCGCTGGTGGCGGCCTTCACGGCGACGACATAGTCGATGCCTCGTTCGGTCAGGCCGTCACGAAACGCGGTGGTGTCGCCATAGCCGGCGTCGGCCACCACCGGTGGTGGTGTGCGTCCCCACTCGATGAGTTCGTCGATCATCTCGTGCGCCATCTGCCATTTCGGGCGGTGATGTTCATCGGCGGGCACGCCCGCTCTCTTGCGGCGCTCAGTGATCACCGCGAAGTCCTCCGGGGCTTCGGCGAGGTCGTCGTCCCAGCATTCGGGCAGGAACAGCCGCCAATCCAACGGAGCGGACGCTTCGTCGGACGCGGCATGGACACTGACCGCGATCTGGCAATTGTCGACCTTGCCCAAAGTGCCCGAATATTGGCGTGTCACGCAGGGAGAGCGGTCGCCCTCCTTGGCGAAACCGGTGTCGTCGATGACCCAAGCGTCCGGTCCGATCACAGCACATGCCTTGCGGGACAACATTTTCCGCACAGGAACCACATCCCACGGAGAGGACGTCACGAACTGCTGCAAACGTTGGTGATCAACCTCGAGCCGCTCGGCCATCGGCTGCATCGACTTACGGCGACCCTCGAGCATCAACCCCCGCACATAGGTCCCCGCAGTCGCCACCCGGTCCTTCCGGTACAACGACGAGAACACCTCACCCACATACGAGTCGAGCTGTTCACCCAAGCGAGCAAGATCGGCGGCATCCACCTACACAGACTCTCGAGACCGCCGAGAAAACTCGAGGCTATGTGTCATACCTGGAGGGTCGAGAGCTGGCGCGGTGCCGTGATCGGCGGTAGGTCGCGGAGCCGCTGGTGACCGATGCGGTTTCCCGTGGGTCGTTCTTCTCCTTGGCCGTGGCCGTTCTGGTTCCGTTTCCAGCTCCCGCCCGTCAATCCGTGCATGCGGTTCTCCCGCACACGGCTTACCGACGCCGTTCACCGCCGGCATTCGGCGTCACCCGCCAAGCCCGAAAGGGCCTGGGCGCGACCACGATCCCATCAAGGCTGATCAATCCGAGCTGGTTGTCCGAGGACTGGGAAACCACCCACATCCCGAACCTCCGGCTACGCCTGTGCTTCTTGGCGAGCAGGCCCGCCACCCGCTCCAGCGCGTAGTGCCGGATCTTGGTGAACCGGGCCGAGGAGTTCCCGTATCGGAAATACCCAGCCCACCCGCGCAGGAAGCTGTTGAGCTCCCCCACGATCACGTCCACCGACAGCAACGTCCGGTTGCTTCCCGTGAGACCACGGATACGGTCCCGTGCGTGCTGCATCGCCTTGTCCGAGGGCCAACGAGCGAGGAATTCCACACCCTTGCCGCCGGTGCGTCCTTTCGCGCGCACCCATCGGTGATGAAACCCGAGAAAATCGAAGCCGTCACCACCCACCTCGAGGCGCACGATCCTCGTCTTGGCTTCCTTCGGTTCCAGCCCGAGTTCAGCCAACAGCTCCCGCAGCCGCTCCAGGGCGGCTTCGGCCTGCTGACGAGTCCGACACATCACAACAGCGTCGTCGGCGAAACGGACCAGCACCCCATGCTCGCGCACATCCCACACCCGATCGACCCGGTGCAGGAACACGTTGCACATCAGCGGTGAAATCACACCACCCTGTGGGGTTCCGGTCACCTCACGCCGCACCACACCCCCACTCATCACCCCCGCACGCAGCATCGCACGCAGCAGCTTGAGCACAGCATGGTCACTGACGCGTTCCTCGACCGCTTGTATCAACTTCTCGTGCGGAATCGCCGAAAAGCAGTTGGCGATATCCGTTTCGACCACCCACCTGCGACCGCGCCACGCCTCATCGACGAGGACTTGCAGCGCGTCGTGCTGACCGCGTTTCGGACGGAACCCGAACGAACACGGTAGGAAATCGGCTTCGAAGATCGGCTCGAGCACGATCTTGCACGCCGCCTGCACGATCCGGTCCCGCACAGCGGGAATCGACAACGGCCGCTGTTCCTTCGAGCCAGGCTTGGGAATCCACACCCGACGCGTCGGCAACGGCCGATACGTTCCATCCCGCAATTGCGCAGCCAACTCATCGAGCAGTCGCTCGATCCCGTACTGCTCGACCTCGGCCAGAGTGGTTTTGTCGACACCCGGTGCACCATTGTTGGCGCGCACCGCGACCCACGCCCGCCACAGGATGTCTCTGCGAAAGACCTTGTCCCGCAACGAATGAAACCGTCGCCCGGGATCGGCCTTGGCCGCCCGGTACAGCGCATGCTGAAGATCTCGAACCGGGTCCAACCCGGACCCCACCGTGGCGGAACTAGCCATGACCGGCACTCACCAGGCCCCTCTCAACGAACACGACACATCGACGAAGCAGCGGCCCTTCCCTCACCGACGGTTCTGTTGTCCGTTCGGCTCGATCGGTACTACGACCGCCTCCGACTCCCTCCCGACAGGCCACCCATTTCCCGAGGTCATCGGTTATAGGGCACCACCCTCCAGCGACATATTTCCGCAGGTCGCCGGGCCGGGGAGGGCCTCACCAGTTCCCGCCGTCACTATCCGAACGTTCCGCACCCCATACGCCGGGGAGTTCTTCGACGCCTGCACATTCAGGTCTTCAGCGTCTTCCATGGCCTTCACCGTGATGCTGGCGGCTCGGCACTCCCTTTGCCCACCCGAAGACGGGTAGTTAACGACGCCGCAGGCTTCGCTTAATGCTACGGACCGCTCGGTTGCTCCCCCAATAGGGCTTTCGACACTGGGCTTCGACCCCGCAGGTTTCCCCACGAAGCCGCCAGTCTGCTACCGGGCCTCCTGACAGCTACCCGGACCGGACTCACACCGGCAAGCGACGACGAGCTTACGAACACAGGTCACCTACACAAGGTCACCTCCGTTCCCTGGTCGCGCAACAAAGTACTACTAGTACTCCAGCCGTAGATCGTTATAGCCGACCAGCGGGTATGAACGTACCGATCGGGATGACCCGCATGCTGTGCCTGCCCGCCCGGTCGGCCATCGGCCCGAGCGGATGAAAGTGTAAGCAGTGCAACACTATTGACGCGGCACGGCCTCGATGTGGAGCGGCCAGCACGTGGTTATGTCGGGTTTGTGTTGAACTCAACAGAATTAGTGGTGGCCGCGGGTTACAGAGTAGCGGCACAGCGGTGGAGCGCGGGCCTCGAGGAGGTGGTCGGTCGCGTCGCGGCGCGTTTCGGGCGGGCCGAGACACGCAACACGGCCCGAAAGATGGTGGAGGGACTGGCCTGCGAACTGCCGAGGAAGAGCTGTTGGACGCTGTCCGAACACGCCGGCGACGAAACACCCAACGCGATGCAGAACCTGCTGGCCCGAGCGAGCTGGGACGAGGAGGCGGTGCGGGAAGACCTGCGCGACTACGTCGTGGAACACCTCGGCACCGAGGAGCCGATCCTCATGGTTGATGAGACCGGCGACGTCAAGAAGGGCACCCACACCGTCGGCACACAACGCCAATACACCGGCACCGCCGGCAGGATCGAAAACTCGCAGGTCGCCGTGTATTTGACGTACTCGACCAGCCGGGGACACACCCTCATCGACCGGACCCTGTACCTCCCGAAATCCTGGACCACCGACCCCGAGCGGTGCGCCGGGGTCGGGATACCCGACACCGTGAAATTCACGACCAAACCAGCCCAAGCTACGAAGATGATCACCGAGGCTCTCGACGCGGGTGTCCCGCGAACTGGGTCACCGGCGACGAAGTTTACGGAGCCGACCCAACCCTGCGAGCGATGCTCGAGGCCCGCGGGATCGGATACGTCCTGGCCATCGGCTGTAATCGGGTCCTCGACGACTGGTCCTAGATCGATATCAACGCCGGCAACGACATCCCCGGTCACCGATGGCTGCTCATCCGCCGCAACAGCGACAGCGGCGAACTGGCCTTCTACCGCTGCTACCGCACCCACCCGGTCCCCCTGACCGTCTTGGTCTCCGTCGCCGGGCGACGCTGGGGTGTCGAGGAAGACTTCCAATCAGGCAAAGGCCTCGCCGGGCTCGACGAACACCAGGTGCGGCGCTGGAACTCCTGGCACCGCTGGACGGTGCTGTGCATGCTCGCCCTCGCATTCCTCACCGTCCTGGCCATCAACGAACACGGCACCCAAACAGACGCACCGGGCTTGGTCCCGCTGACCCGCAACGAGATCAGGCACCTCTTCACCGCCCTGGTTGTCGAACCCATCCGCGACATCTGGTACTCGATACGCCGATCCATCTGGCGACGACGACACCAATACCGCGCCAAGATCAGCCACTACAAGCGCAGATCAGAGCAAACCTAGCGGAATGTCACGATCTACGGCTGGAGTACTAGTACTCCAGTTGTAGATCGTTACCGTGCCGAGTGGTCTGTTTCGGGGTGATGATTTGCAGGGCAGGGGGATTCGCGTGGCCGAGTTGGACGAGGGCGGCCACCGCGTGTTCGTGTTGACTGTGTGTGCAATACAACCGAATCGGCGGTGGCCGCTGCCTGCAGCATAGACCCTGCGCGGTGGGACGAGGGTTTGGACGGGTTGATGGCGCGGATCGCGGGCTGTTTCCGCCGCGTGGAACCTCGCAAGACCGCGCGAGCGATGGTGGCGGGGCTGGCAGCGAAGCTTCCGAACAAGAACTGCTGGACTTTGTCCGAACACACAGGTCACGAAACCCCTTATGCCATGCAGCATTTGCTGTCGCGGGCGAAGTGGGATGAAGATGCGGTCCGCGACGACCTGCGTGATCATGTTGTGGACCATCTCGGTACCGATCAGGTGATCGCGGTGATCGACGAGACCGGTGACCTGAAGAAGGGCGCCATGACCGCCGGTGTGCAGCGGCAGTACACCGGCACTGCCGGACGCATCGAAAACGCCCAAGTCGCAGTGTATTTGACCTACTCCACCACACGAGGGCACACGCTCATCGACCGCGAGTTGTATCTGCCGAAATCCTGGACCGACGCCCCGGACCGGTGCACCGAGGCCGGTATCCCCGCCGGCGAGGCGGTGCTGGTGACCAAACCCGCCCTGGCGCAGCGGATGATCACCCGAACCCTCGACGCCGGCGTAGCGCTGGGCTGGGTCGCCGGTGACGAGGTCTACGGCGCCGACCCGAAATTGCGGGCAGAACTCGAAATCCGCGGTGTCGGTTACGTTCTCGCGATCGGTGCCAACCGCCGCGTGCACACCGCTGCCGGGGACCTGCGCGCCGACACCGCCGCTGCGGCACTACCATGCAGCGCCCGGCAGTGCCTCTCGGCCGGTGACGGCGCGAAAGGCGCCCGCCTGTACCACTGGGCATGGATGGACATCGACGCCGACCCCGACGCCTCAGGTCACCGATGGCTGCTGGTCCGACACAACCGGGCGACCGGGGAAATGGCGTACTACCGGTGCTGGGCCCCGCAACCGGTGACTCTGCCCCAACTCGTCACCGTCGCCGGTCGCAGGTGGACCGTGGAGGAAGATTTCCAATCCGGAAAAGGGCTGGCCGGCCTGGACGAGCACCAGGTCACCTCGTGGACTTCCTGGCGGCGCTGGACCATCCTGGCCATGCTCGCACTGGCATTCCTGACTATCACCGCGATCACCGAAAACACCACCCACCCTGCCGCGCCAGACCTGATCGCGTTGATCCGCAACGAAATCCAAGCTCTCTTGCCGAGGAACCCGCTCACCGCCGTCGCCGACCTCGCCTTCCGGATACGCCGATCAATCTGGCGTCGACGACACCAACACCGAGCCAAACAATGCCACTACCAGCGACGATCACAACAGACCTGACGGTACGTCACGAACTACGACTGGAGTACTAGGCGATATTGGGTCCACAGTAGGGTCTGCGCATTGCGGTGACCCTGCGTGTCAGGCTGAGTTGAGTCCACCGGCTCATAGCCAATCGGCCTGACGCAGGGCGAGATACGGATCGACATTTCATGACCAGCACGAGGGCCTCGAGGATCGGGGGCCACAATGGGCGGATGGGTTCACAGGGTCCGCGCGGTGACGAGCCGAAGCGGCGTCGCGCGTTCAGCGCCTCGGACAAGCTCGCGCACCTGGAGGCCTACGAACAGGCGGTCGCACACGGTGATAGTGGCGGGTATCTGCGGCGGGAGGGCCTGTACTCGTCGTTGATCAGCGAGTGGCGCAAGCAACGCGACGCGGGTGTGCTGGCCGGTAAGAAGCCGGGCGAGAAGGTCGGCAAACTCACCGCCGAGCAAGCCGAGATCGCGCGGCTGCAGCGGGAGAACGAGCGTCTGAACAAGCGGTTGGCCACCACCGAGACCGCGCTGGACATCATGGGAAAAGCACACGCTCTCTTGGAAACTCTGTCCGAGAGAGCGGATTCCGACGAGCAGCGCAAGAAGCGTTGACCGCAGCGTATGCGTCGTTGACCGCTGGTGGTGTGTCCACCAGGCAGGCAGCGGTGTTGACGGGGCTGGTGCGCTCCACCGCGCTGCGCCGACACCGGGCCGCCGCAGCAACCACCCCGGCGGTGCCGGTGGCGCCGGGGCCGGATCCGGTCAACAAGCTCCGAGCTGGAACGACGCCGAATCCTGGACACGCTCAACAGTGCCCGGTTCGTCGACCTCGCGCCGTTGCAGGTCTATGCCCAGTTGCTCGATGAGGGCACCTACCTGTGTTCGGTGTCCACGATGTATCGGGTGCTTCGGGACAACAGGCAAGTCAGCGAACGGCGTCGGCTGGCGCGGCACCCGGCGAAAGTGTGTCCGGAGCTGGTCGCGACCGCCGGGGTGGTGCTGCGATCGAAAATCCCCGACGGGTGATCCAAGAAGTCTACGGACACCTCTTAGTGCACTACGCGAACAGAACTCTAATGTATTCGGCCGCAATGGCTTCCGGTCAAGACCCCGATCGGTTGTCGTTCACCCGCACGCTCCGTGCCGCTCGCCGCACCACCGCGAGCCACCCCGGCTTTCCCCCTGACACCCGACATGACGCAGACCGACGCGTCACCGCCGAGATCCTGCACGAACCACTCCCACCACGACGAGCCCGCACCAACGCCCGCGTGGTCAAACGCAAGATGTCGGTATTCCACGTTCAAACACCCTCATCACCGCAACGCACCCTGCATCGACGGCACAACAGTTATCCGGACAGACACCACCACGAAAACCGCTGGTCGGCGGGGAAAACCCGGGCGGACGGCGAGGTACGGACTGATGTCCGCCCCGACCTGTCCGTACCTATCTTCCACCGTCGGCAGCGCTGGACGCACTTCCCCGGTCGGACAGTTGGCTTGGAAAGTCGCACAACGGGGAGTCGCTGTAGAAAGGAAGAAGCTGTCGGTGTTCTCGGATACGCTTGGTTCGGCAAGACCGGAACTCAGGTAGGGGCGGAATGCAGCACGAGAACGACATCCACTATTACTTCAAACAAGCTGCCGATGTCATGGCGCACGAGTACCGAAGAATTAGTGCGAGAGCTTCCGGCGACCCAGGAACTGCCGGTGACGAAGGGGAGGAAAACTGGGCTCACATTCTGCGCGAGTGGCTGCCAAATGGACTCCATGTTGTAACCAAGGGGCGCATACTCTGGCCATCGGGGGATCCCAGCCCTCAGGTTGATGTTCTGATACTTTCGGAAAATTACCCCAAGGGGCTCCTGAACAAACACATGTATCTTTCCGCCGGGTATTAGCAGCCTTCGAATGCAAGAATACCCTCAAGAGGGTTCACATCGAGAAGGCCGCAAACACCTGCGCTCACATTCGACGCCGCTCAAAGCAGTACCACGGATCCAATCAAATCGCCTACGGTCTCCTTGCTCATTCGCACTCGTGGAGGGAGGAGACAGGAAAGGTACTCAAACGAGTTCAAGACATCCTGGAGCGTTATTCATAAGCCTCCGCGAAAAAGTGCAGTGCGACTATCGTTTTCAGGGCAGAGGGGAATTTGTGGACTGGCGCGCGGTAGCGGCCGCCTTCCTCGCTGAGCATGCGCCAGGTCTTCAGGTGAGCGACGGCTCGCTCCACCGCGGCCCGGATTCCGGAGAGTGCGGTATTGAACGCGGCCTGGCTCTCGTGCAGTTCGCGGCCCGGAGGTTTCTTGTAGGGCACCAGATCGATTCCGTCGACACCGACGTAACCGGAATCGGCGACAGTGTCGATCTCGGCGAGAAGGTCGGCGAGTCCGGAGGCGGCGTATGCGTGCGCGTCGTGTCGGGCGCCGTGCACGATCGTCATGCCGACCGCGACGAGCCTGCCGTCGAGGTCGGCGGCGATCTGGATGTTGAACCCCGGATACTGGGTTTTTCCGGAGAACAGGTCCGGGATCGCCGACCAGTCCCAGGTCGGGCAGATTGTGCCGTCCACCAGCACGGACCCGACTCCGATGACGTCGCGGGGGTTGGGAACGAACTCTTCGAGTACGTCAGCGATCACCGGTCGCAGCAGATCCCAGCGGCGGCTCACCGTGGACTGACTGATCCCGAAGAACGCGCCCGCGACATCCTGGACGAGGTTTCTGCGCATCAACGACACCACCAAAGCGACAGACCTGAACAAGCTCAACGCGTAAGGGCGACCGGCCGACTCGAACCCGCCGACGGTCTCGTGTACCCGGGCAGTCAGTTCCGTCAGTTGCCCATCGGTCAGCCCCGTAATAGCCTTGTACCGCAACGGCCCTCGTTCTCGCTCGTAGACTTCGTAACTCCACGAACTGAGATACATGAGGGCCGTTGCCAATTCGGCTGCGACGCGCCGACGTATCAAGCAGTGCGATCACCGTCTCACCGGCCACACAGGCCACGAGAGTTGCTATGCCACAGCCGATTGCGGGACAGGCTTATGAATAAGCCTCCTGGTTGAGTCCGACTCGGTCAGCGCTGAGCAGCCCGAGGAAAGACTCGACCTGCTTTGTGTATCAAACCTCGCGACCTGGCGTTTGGATTCCCTTCATCGTGCAATATTCGAGGCTCCGTACATTCCAGAGTCCGCACGCGCGATAGATTCCGATCCCGGAGTATCCAGTGAATACTTCGGATCCTTCGATTCTCCCGTTGAACTTGTAGGCACAAGCGATGGGATCGCGATCGGAAATATGCTAATTGCCGTCACCTCGTCTATTTCCAAAGAAGATACCGATCTAAGAAGCCTAAGCCAGTATCTAAACTACGCCTTCTACCCCCAAAGGTTCTGTCTGTGCGGCTGTAGAAAATGGGATCCGGCAGCCGATGGCAGCTACATAGAGAAACCCCCCGAAAGTGAATGGCAAGCTATATATTTCGATGTACACAAAGGTCCAAGTTCAATTGCGATTGAGGTAACTTGGCGCCACAATAATCATCCGCATGTCAACGATTATGTGCTAACCCTGGAACCACCGAAGCGATGAACTTTGCGAGCGGTCCTTGATCACCGGGCGGCACTCCCGTCCGCGGTTCGTCCGCAGCAGCTTCGGAAAGGCTCAGACAACGCCAACACCCTCGATCGACGGAACACACTGCTGAGCAGTAGATCCAACGCTTCCAACTTTCGCCAATATCAGACAAACGCCCCCGACCTGTCGTTCGCGTCGAGAAGGTCAGGCAGCGGGCCGGCCGACTTACCCCTCCGTAGCCCGTGCGCACCTTCAGCGACATTCGATTCTTGGGTTGAGCCGTCGGAGACGATGCGTGCCCGCAACCGGCCCGCAGTAGCCTCCGACGCAACCAATCTCACCTACACAACCAGCAACAGAATCGCCTGGTCGCGGGGCAAGCTGGGGCGGTCTTTAGGGGCGGATAGCAAACTCCCCCGCAGTCGCTGCATATCACTTCTCCAGGGCAAGAGCACGATGTAGATCGAGGAGACGGTCGAGTTCGGACTCGCCGAGACCGAGCGCGCTTCCAAGGCGACTACCGACAAGTTCAGCGCGCTGTCTTGGCGTCAGGCGCTGAGCCGGAGATCCTGATAGTCAATCCCGCGTTCCGCGTAATTCCGGTCGTCTGGAGTAGCGATTTGTGCCCTGACGTGCGTGGGCATAGGTGAACGCGCCTCGAGGCCGTGTCTCTAGGCGGGGGTATCGGCGCTGGTCAGGAGGCCGGGGTGAGTTCGATGATCTGCTTGGGTGTGGGGATGTCGAGGCGGGCGAGCAGGTCGCGTTGCGCCTTGGTGAGTTCGGTGGTCCGGCGGAAGGTGCCGGCAGGGCCGGTGAAGGTGCCCATGTGCAGGCGGCCGAGCTCACGTCCGATAGTGGGCCAGGTTGTGCCGGTGCGGGTTTCGGCAATTGCAGTAATTTCCGGACCGTTGGGATCTCATTGGTCTTCGAGGCGACCGCCAACTGGCCCAGGACCAGGCGGGTGTGGTGGGCGAACATCGACACCAGGTGCGGTGCCCGGCCACCACCCAACCGTGCACCTCTCACGGTCTTGCCGTCCAGCGCGACGGCCATCAGCTCCGTAGTGGTGTCGACCGTGGCGGCTATGCCGGCGAAGTAGTCGCCCAACCGTTGGTCCAGGTCGGCGGCGTCGAGGCGGGCCATAATCGTGCGCAACGTCTTCTCGCTCGGGCGTCGGACCCGGATGCCCAACTGCGTCAACACTTCCGTCGGCGCGGTACGGGTCCAACTGGCGATCCCGGCCACCGACCGCATCCCGGCCGCGGTGGCCAGGATCATGATCGCCAACAACGCGGTCAACGGGTAGCGGACCCCGCGTGGATCGCGGGGGTCGGGCACCGTCCCCAACATCTGTAGCAAACACGGCGCGATCACCCGGTCCTGCGGTAGCGGCGACGGTGCCGGTTCGACGCGCCGACGGGTCAACACCTCCACCACGGGCTCGGCAAGCGATACTGGACCAGCGGACATGACCGGTCCCCGATGACGGAACCACCCGGTTTTAGAGCCAGGTTGTTTTCGATCCGTATTCAGTTGATGCCGCAGGCCACCGGGTGGTGGCTGTGGCTGCAGCGGGCAGCGTACTCGGCCGGGGTCAGATAGCCCAGCGCCGAATGTCGATGTCGTCGGTTGTGGTCTACCTTGTAGTCGCCGATGACGACGCGGGCTTCGAGCAGGCTTGTCCAGTGGTTCCGGTCGAGGCATTCTTTGCGCAGCCGACGGTTGAACGATTCGACGAATCCGTTATTCCACGGCGTGCCCGGTGGGATGTAGATGATCCCGACCCGGTTTGCGCAAAACTGTTGCAGCGCATGGGAAATCATTTCCGGCCCGTTGTCCATCCGCAACACCGTCGGCGACCCACCATGAGTGGTGAAGACCTTCTCGAGCTCGGTGACGAGCCGCTCGGCGGTGATCGAGCGTTCAACCAGATGCAATAGTGATTCACGGGTGTGTTCATCGACCATCGACGCGATCTTCACCGCTCTGCCGTCGATGGTGGAATCGAACTGAAAATCCAACGCCCACACCACCTTCGGTGCATCCGCATCGACCGGCGGCATCGACGAAACGCCGGCCCGTTTACGCGGCTGGTGCTCACGCACCTGCAGCCCTTCCTCCCGCCAGAGCCGATGCACCTTCTTCTTGTTCACCGAGCTGCCCTCGTCGAACCGCAACCGCGCCCACGCCCGCCGGAACCCGTGACACGGGTTCTTCGTAGCATACGAGCGCAGCCAGGCCCGCAAACCGGCGTCCGGATCATCCGGGGTCTGCGCGAGGGGCAGCCGCCGATACGTCGAACGAGCAAGCCCAACGACCTTGCACGCGAACCGTTCCGACACGCCCTTCACTGCTGTGAGCATGTCGACGGCACGGCGCTTGGACGCTGGGCTCAGAATTTTCCCCGGCTGATCTCCCGCAGGGCGTCCTTTTCCAGCTCCGCCTCGGCCAGCAGCCGCTTGAGCCGGGAATTCTGCTCCCGCAGCTCCTTGAGCTCCTTCGCCGCATCGGTATCCATACCGCCGTAAGAGCGGCGCCAGTTGTACAACGTCGCCGCCGACACTTCCAGCTCTGCGGCGATCTCCTCGCCCGACTTACCGGCCGCGGCCAGCTCATCGGCACGGCGCAGCTTCCGCACGATCTCCTCCGCGGAATGCCGCTTCCGTCCTCCAGCCATGATCCCAATCGTCCCTTCTGGCCCCTACCAGGGCCAACAGGACTCTAATACCGAGCGGTCTCATTCATTGGGGACGGGCCAGACACGGGCGACTCCGGAAATCGATTCAGGCGTAGGAACCTTCATCGTCACCGAGAAGCCCGTGTCCGCCTCGCATCCCGAACCGGCGTGTCGCGCAACCGGTTTCCGCAGCTCATGACCTAGACCCCGACAACGCCGGAGCCCTGCGGGGGAGGTCTGCGACCTCGCGGACCGGGTTGCGGTCGATGGCGCCGTGGCGGACAGCCGTGCTCATCATCTCCGACAAAATGACCCGCCTGCCGCCGCGCTTCTCCCAGTGTCCGTTGAGAACAATCCGCTTCAGCTGCACATTGATGCGGGAAGTGGTGGCCTCCTCATTGTTGATTGTTGGTTCGCCTGAGGCGGGGCGACGAATGCGGGTGTCCTCGTACTGGTGCGGTCCGTGGCACCATCTGGCTGCACCGCCAGGGGTCGCCTTTATCAGGGACGGCGTCAACTCTTGGAGCGAGGTTACTGAACTTCGTCGCTATCTTCGTAACCTTCCGTCCAATAGTTCCTGTCTATCTCATAGCCTTGAATGACGAAACTATCGGGATAGTCGGAGAATCCCGGCTGAACTCGAAGTCGGTCGATAGCATTCTGGGCGTCTTCTTTCGACGCGTATATGCCGACGCGCTTGCGTTCGTCTGTGTCATCGCCGGCTCGATAAACATGTTCGAGTAGAAAGACTGAAACCATCGAATCTCCTTGGTTTTCATGTGCCCGAGGTGAAGAATCCCTCTGTCCAGTGATCTTTTCCTATTGTATATCGTTCGATATGAAAACTGTCAGGGCGATCGCGAAAGCCCGGCAGGTCCTTCATGTGCTCCGCAGCCTGTTCAGCTTTCGACTCGGTTGAATACATGCCTAATGTTCTGACGATTTCGGCACCATTGTCTAATTCGTACCAATGGTCCAGCACGAAGATATCGCGCATCAGCACTCCATCATCTATTCTCTAGTTCGGATTTTGCCAGGCGCGGTCGCCGTATTTCTTGATCTTACTGAACTCACTACCGGGTCCGGTGCCTTCCCAGTTCCCAGGTCCGTAGTGCTCATCCAGCAGTCGGCGCGCGTACGCTTTGCCGCTTTCGCCAACGTAGGGCGGCCTGCCTTTAGCCCAGCTCGGCGCATCGGTGGCGTTCTCCTTGCCGGAGCCGCCCGATTTGGGAACCTTCGTGGGCCGGTCAGTACCTCCAGCGACCGCCTCGTCGCTATCGACGTAGACCTTCATGGCGATGATGGTCGCCAAGGCCTGGATGCCATCGCTCAGGCTGGGGACTTTGTCGAAGGCGTCGATTACGCCGACGGTGACGCTGACAGCCAGGGTGATCTTGAGGATCTGGAATAGCCGCCTGGTGGTGTAGAGACCGCGGATCGCGGTGATGGTGTCGGTAGCGGCGTCGCCGACGCCGACGCCGGCGACTGCGATGGAGCCTCCGAAGCTGAACAGGGCACCCAGGGCGGCCCCGGCGACAAGTAGTCCGACCGCCCACGCGAATCCCGTCATAAATGATTTGATCGCGTCGCCGACCTCGTTCATCGAACTGTGGTAATCCGCAACAGGTGCGGCGACATTGAGGGAGGATGCGACAAGGCTATCGGCTCCGGCTTTGAGGGTGCCGAAGCTATCTTGGATCAGTTGCCGATTCTGAGCCTCGTCCATGCCATCGAATAAGGCTGAGATCGCGGAGATCTTGGCGCTCGCGCCGGTGATTGTTTCATTGTCGGCGAAGGTCTTCCACGTGGCGGCGGCCTTCGAAAGCTTGTCGACATCACCATTGGCGAGCTTTTCGAAGGTGCTGACGATCTTGGCGACAAGTTCGCTGAAGAACTCTTCCACACCGCCGTTGTGTTTGACACCATTGCCGTTGTCGTGAACCGAGGTCGGGATGGTGACCTTGTACTCCAAGACCTGCTGGATAGTCGGCACCTGCGGTGCCGGGTTGCTTTCGTTGGCTATCCCGTAGTTGTAGCCGCTGGCGTAGAGCACATTCCCGAAGTTGGTGAGCGCGTCGGCCAGATGCGTGCACGTTTGCATTGTTTCCTGCGCGACACGGTCGTAGGTTTCGCCCCACTGTTTACATCCGGGAGCGTCACCAGCCATGCCTGCGCACTCACCCTTGACAGCATCGTGTACCCAGGGCTCCGGCGTTGTCGCCTAACTAGCCTGCGACCAAGGGTTTTGGGTGTTCGTCAGCAGGTGGAGGCCTCTGTTCGGTGAGAAGGCTGTCGTCCGGCAGGCCTCGGCGATGTTGGCGGCACCATCGATGCGGTGAAGGCTTATCGCCGTGTTTCGGAGCGTCGCGGCGACTTGCGGAGCGGTGCCGGTCCGCAGGGTGCTGCGGTCTTCGTCGTAGGTCACATCACGGACCCAGTGGATCGCATTCTCGATTCCCCAATGGTTTCGCAACCATTCGGCTAACTGTCGGGGTTTGGCTTGCTCGAAGGTGACACTGCAGATGGCGTATACGGTCTCGACCGTCAGTTTCCCGGTGGTGACCTGGACGCGTTCGCGGGTGATCTGCATGATCTGGCGGGCGTAGGGAAACCCGATCCCGCGCGGCACGCTCAGCACCTTCATGGTGCGGGTCTCGATCCTGCCGTGCGATGGCTTGGCGTCGGCGTCACGGTGGGCGATGGGGACCTCGGCCCACGGCTGGGCGATAATGCGAGCCAACAGCTTGGGCTGATTCGCCTTCACCGTCATCAAATAGTGCGACTTGAGCTGCCCGCAGATCAGTTTCGCCGTGGCGACCTGCGTGTGCATCGCATCGATCGTGGCGATGAGCCCGGTCCGGTTCATTGCCTTCAGAAGCTTTCGCACCGTGGGGATTTCGTTGGACTTCGCGGCGACTGCCAGCTGGCCGAGGACCAATCGCGCGTGGTGGGCGAAGATCGACACCAGGTGCGGTGCGCGGCCCCCGCCCAGGCGCGCCCCGCGCACGGTTTTGCCATCCAGGGCCACCGCCATCAGTCCGCCGGAGTCCGCGGCAGCGGCCACGGCGGCGAAATAGTCACCCAACCGGCGATCCAGATCCGCGGCGTCGAGTCTGGCGATGAGGGTTCGCAACGTCTTCTCGCTCGGGCGACGCACTCGGATGCCCAGTTCTGCCAACACTTCCGGTGGCGCGGTACGCACCCAGGTGGCGAACCCGGCCACCGACTGCATCCCCGCCGCCGTGGCCAGGATCATGATCGCCAGCAACCCCACCAACGGGTACCGGATTCCACGGGGATCACGCGGGTCGGGAACCGTCTTCAGCACCTCCAGCAAACACGGTGCGACCGTGTGGGTTTCCGGTTCGACGCGCCGTCGATCCAACACCTCCACAACGGGCTCGACAAGGGATACTGAACAGACGGACACGGGCGACTCCGGGGAAGATTCTGGCCTAAGGAACCTTCATCCTCCTCGAGCCACCCGTGTCCGCCTCGCATCCGAAACGGCGTGTCGCACAGCTAATTACCGCAGCTCACCGGCTTGCAGACCGACAACGCCGGAGCCCTGATCGTGTACCGGCTTGTCGGCGCGGTGCAACTCGGCGGCGAGGTCATGGCATTTCTTGGCTGCGTCGTAGTAGGTTTCCCAGTTGACAAGCACTGCTCACCCCCCTTTGAGCATCTTTAGATTCACTTCGATCGCCCGGCTGTAGCTTGTGTGAGCTTTGCGGGCGGCGTCACTCATGTCCTGGATGCCCTCGGTGAATTCCCTTGCACCCGTAGCCCATTCACGGTGTGCATCGGAATAAGCTTGGGCAGCAACACTTTCCCAGCCAGTATTTGTGAGTGTGGCTACCTTGTCGTCTATCTCGTCAAGGTGCTCGGAGATGAAGCCGGCCAGCCCCGTTAGCCTTGCCACGATCTCGTCGAGATGGTCAAGATCAACCTGAAATTCTGAACTCACGGTAGGTCCAAACTGGAGGTATTCAGCCCGGAGGCCTTGTTTTCGTCGCGAGCTTGGTAAGTATCGGCGGTGACGCCAAGTTTCTCGGCCATTTCCGAAAGTGCGGCGATGATCTGACCGCCGCCGTCTCGGACGTCGGTCCAGCCGTCGGCGAATTTGGTTGCCAAGTCGCCAGTCCACGTTCCGTTGGCCAGCGTATCGACGTCCTTAGCAGCAGAATCCAAGGCGGTGCGTAGCGTCTCGGCCAGTTCGTAGACGTACTTGCCGACTTCACGCACCTTCTCGGGAACCACCGAGAGGTGCTGTCCAGAGGCTGGAATCCCCCCATCACTCATGGAGATCGACGCTACCGGACACGAGGCTGCCGCGGCAACGGCGATCGAACGCTGGCGACTGCGTGAATTGCCAAGGGTGAGTGAGGAGTACATCGTCTGCTTCGATGAAGCCGACTGCTCGCGTGGGTGGAATGGGGTCGTGGATGTCTTCTGCTGCGGACTTCCGCCCGATGGCGGCACCACAAGGTTGCCTTGTCACACGTCGCCGTGAATCGGCCGCCCGATCCTGGCGACGATGTTTTCTGCGAGACGGTAGATCGCATGCGATCCGTCGCGAATTGCTTCGGCCCCTCGGGCATCGACGCCGCTGAGCTCGGCTGCGTTGGCCAGTACCTCGCCAGTCGAGGTACTGGCTCCTGTCGAACTCATTGCAGGCAACGGGGGCAGTACTGGCGATGGCTTCCCGCAGTTCGGCCACTTCGGTCATCCGGCGCCGCGGTGCTGCGGCCATCGCGAGTGATGGAGCTCGTTGTGGATGCGCTGCGAGTGATAGGCGGTGGACTGCTGGGTCCCTGCGTGCCGGTGGCTGTCGCTTCGTGGGAATCGCCCAATTGCATTGTCAGGGTAGCTGGCTGCCGGGCGAGCACGTAGAACTCGGGGCGATCTGCAGATCGATGAACGTCGCCGTCGGCGTCCACCTCGCGAAGCCGAAGCCGAAGCCGGGTCGGGTCGGTGTTCGGTGATGCCGCCTACGGGGCAGGTGGGTTGCTGAAACGGGTTGGACGACAACGGGATTGGTAACTGGATCAAGGTGCAGCCCTCGCCGTCGGTGAAGGGCCATTTCCCCAAGGATCGCTTCATCATCGACCTGGACGCGCGGACGGTGAGGTGCCCGGCCGGGGTCACCGCGGCGATCGGCGCCCGTACTGGGCGTGCCACCGGTACTGCCTGTTTCGGTGTCGCCTGCACCGAGTGCCCGCTGCGGGCCCAGTGCACCAGTGCGGCCGGTGGCCGCACGATCAAGGTCGGCGCTTTCGAGAAATACCTGGTCACCGGCCGTGAGCGTCAGCATGACCGGGTCTGGAGGGCCGAGTACCGCTCGACCCGGCCCAAGGTGGAACGCAAGATCGGCCACCTGATGCGCCGCCGCCACGGCGGACGCCGCGCCCGCATCCGCGGGCAAGTCAAGATCGGCGCCGATTTCGGTCTTCTCGCTGCCGCAGTCAACCTCGCCCGCCTCGCCGTCCTCGGGATCAGCCACACCACCGGCGGCTGGACCACCGCCAGCGTCTGATACCCATTCACCAAGCCGTCATGACCGACCAGGACACCCCGAACATCGACGGACACACCCGGATTCGGTCGGCCACCGACACACGCCCCCACACCGGCCAGCTGAAGAGCGCGCACCGGCCAGACCTCGTCACCACCGGAACATGCCCGTTCAACACCAGTCACCTAGCAGCAAGGTGGTCCCACAACGGTGGCAAACGACAAGCATCGAGAGTGACAACCTCAAAACCGCTCCACCGACAAGAATCTCCGCATCCGCGGTCAATACCGTCTCGGCTGCTGACGAGCACGGCCGACGACACATCTGACGACAATGGAGCATCACCACACCATCGCCACCGCGGTGACCAAGGCTCAGTTTTCCCGGATCGGGTAACTCGCCCGTGCCTGGCAGTGTGGTGACGGGCTCCGCGTGCCTCAACGGAATCGAACTACTCGCCAGGAAGTCTCCACTATGTGGGCAGTCGTCGCGGTTGCGTGCAGTTGTCCTAGGTTGCTCAAGACAGTTCGTCGTGCGTGTATCGCATTGGGCAACAATGACTTTGACGTAGTTCTGGATTGTCTTGGGTCGCCTGTGATAGCCCGCAGTTCTGCTAGTCGGCAGGTTTCTGGTTCGAGTCCAGATGGGGGAGCTGTGACCAGGGCGAACGCATCAGTTCGACCCTGGTTTTATCCGTTTCAGGGGTCGAACGACACGGAAACGATACGTTTTCAGCCCGCGAGGCTTCCCAAGGCCGCAGTGAAGTCGGTCGCTTCGGTGGGTTGGTCGATGTAGTGGCGTTTGGTGATGGAGTCGTTGACGTGGCCGAGTTGCTGGGCCGCGGCCTAGGGTTTGAATGCGGCGGTGGCTGAACGGCCCCTTCCACGCTGATCCCGTACAACCCCTGCCTGGGAATCCGGCTGCCCCGCCACCGAGTTGTGCATGCTTAGCGGCGGGCACCGTGACCACGCCCGCCCGCGGTTACGCGCGGCGCTGGGCCCGAAACCTGTTGAACGCAACGGAAACCGCTTCCTCCTGTGTATTCGGAGAAGGTGATCGAGGCGTTGCGGAAGGGGTGGGCGGTGCTCCTGCCGCGCACCGGGCGTGGGTGGTCGTTCGACCCGGACTTCATGGCCACGATGGATCATGCTGTCACTGGCAGGACGGATGAGCGGTTCGGGAAGATCACATCGGGTACACCGGGTGTTTGCGCGGGTTGAACTCCGGCTTGACCGGCGGCTTGTCGCGCAACAGGCGCAGTGCGCGCCGGATCTCCAGACGGGTGTGCGCCGGTTCGATGACCGCGTCGATGTAGCCGCGTTCGGCGGCGATCCACGGGGTGGCGATCGTCTCGTTGTACTGGTTGATCATGAACTCGCGCGCCGCTGCCCGATGCTCCTCCGGCACCGCCGCCAATTGCCGCTTGCCGATGAGGTCGACCGCGCTGTCGGCGCCGATCACCGCGATCCGGGCCGTCGGCCAGGCGAAACTGATATCGGCACCCACCTGCCGGGCTGCCATCATGCCGTAGGCGCCACCGTAGGACTTGCGCACGACCAGGTTGATGATCGGGACCGTCGCCTCGATGATCGCGCGCGGGACCCGGCCGCCGCGGATGATCACACCATTGGCTTCCTGCTCGAGGCCCGGCAGCACGCCCGGGGTGTCGGCGACGAACACCAGCGGGATATTGAACGCGTCGCATAGCCGGATGAAGTAGGTCGACTTGTCCGAGCAGGCGGCGTCGATGGAACCACCCAACACCAACGGCTGGTTGGCGATCACACCGACCGGATATCCGTCGACCCGGGCAAACCCGGTGATCAGATTCGGGGCGAACGCGGCGCGGATCTCGTGAAATTCACCGTCGTCAAAGATTCGTAGCAGGATCTCATGCATGTCATAACCGGCGCGATCGGAATCCGGGATGATCGTATCGAGCTCCCGATCGGCAGCAGTGATCTCCGGCTCCAGACCGGGGTTCACGATCGGCGGCTGCTCGAGACAGCTCGTCGGCATGTAGCTCAGGTAGTTGCGGGCCCAGTCGTAGGCTTGCTGCTCGGTGTCGGCCACGTGATGCAGGGTGCCGCGTTTGGCCTGTACCTCGGCGCCACCGAGCTCCTCGGCGGTGATGTCCTCACCGTTGACGGCTTTGATCACCTCCGGCCCAGTGACAAACATGTAGGAATCCCTGGTGCCGATGAGCACGTCGGTGTTGATCGGCCCGTACACCGAACCTGCGGCGCACTTGCCGAGAATGATCGACACCTGCGGCACATACCCGGACAGTTTCTCCAACACCCGGGAAATATCACCGAACGAAGCGATCGAACCCACCGCGTCCTGGATACGCGCACCGCCGGAATCATTGATCGTCACCACCGGGCACGCGTTGTCGAACGCGAATTGCAGCGCCCGCATGAACTTGCGGGCGGACGTGATACCGACCGACCCGCCGTACACGGTCTGATCGTGGGCGATCACCACCACCGGACGGCCCCCGATCAGCCCGCGACCGGTGACCAGCCCGTCACCGTAGAGAGCATCCGGTTGGCCGGGCTGACGAGCCAACGCACCGGTCTCGATGAACGTCCCGCGGTCGAGCAGCATGTCCACACGCTGGCGAACGCTCGGAACGTCCTTCTTCTCCCGCTTGGCGACACCGGCCTCACCTGCCGGTTCCGCAGCGATCGTCAGGATCTTGACCAGTTCATCGATCTTCGCCTGGGTACCTGCCACGCTCGCTGCCACCTTCCAAACCAACTGTTGTGCCGTCGCGACGTTAAGCGGTATCGACACGGAACGTGTCATTGAAGCGAATATACGGGATAAACCACAGTCGAGGCCGGAGCACACACCTCGATTTTTCGTGGGGGTGCGGGTTGGTGTTCGCCGGGCGGCGATGGCCGCTTCGGCGGGTGTGGGGACGGCCGGGGTCGCCGCGTGTCGCCTGCGGTGACGCCCGGTTTCCACGGTTCCGGGTGGGTGTTCTCCTGCTCCTTCCTGGGGTTGCTGGGTCAGGTTCTGGTGGTCAGGTGATGGCTTTCACCCTGGTGAACGCGTTAGCGAGTTGTGTTGCCCCTGGCCAGGTTTCGGGGATGCGGATGATGGTTTTGCGGGCGTGTCGCACGAGTCGGGCGGCGGTGTGGGGCAGGTGGTAGCGCAGGGTTTTCGGTTCCGCTGCTGCGAGTAGTCCGTCGAGGAGTAGCAGCCGGGTCCAGGCCAGCAGGTCGACCGCGATCGCGACCGCGGTCAGCCAGCCGGCGTTGATCGCCGCGGAGGCCGACGGCCATTTCGCGAAACCGGTCGCTTTGGCACAGCGGATGAACCCTTCCACCCTGGCGTGAACTCTGTGACGGGCCTCGAGGCGTTGGGGCACACCACCTTTGGTGTTGGTCGCGAACGGCTGATACCGGTAGCCGTTGTGCTGTTCGAATAGCGTCAACTGGGTACCGGATTCGATCTTCTCCCGCCGCACCAGCACCCGCATGTCTTTCGGCCAGCCTTTCAACCAGTCACCGCCGGGGTCTTCGCGCAGCAGTCCGGTGAGTTCGGCGACCTGGGCGTCATCGCGGGGATCGCCGCCCGGTTTCAACGCGGCCTCCCATGCCGTTTCGGGCAGCAGCGCCAGCGCGGATCGGACGCGGGCGTCGAAGTCGAACCCGACCGAGTACTCCACGACCAGGTCTTCACGCTGGTTCAACGCGGTGAGGTGGTCGATGACCTCGTGGGACAAGCCAGCGCCGTCGATGGTGAACAGCAGGTGTTTGCGGTGCTTGTGAGGGATGGCGGCGACCGAGTCGTCGATGACTTCGATGTGGTCGGCGGCGGTATTACTGCCCGCGTTCCCGGGTCTGGGTTTCAAGACCAGGTTGTCGCCGGTGTTGTCGCACCAGGAGGTCAGCGAGTGGTGGCCGTAGGTGTGTTTGAAGGTGCCGGCCGCGTCTTGTTTATCGGAGTGGCTGATGGTGATCGAGGCGTCGATGCGGATTCCGATCACGCCATCGATGTCGCCGTAGGCGGTGCGGATCGGTGGGATCGCGCCGTGGCGGGCGACGATGAGGTCCCACACTTTGGCGCGGGTTTTGTTACGCACCACCGTGATTCGCTTCAACTCGGTGTCGCTGATCTCGCCGAGGGCCCGCCAGTACGTGACCGGTGCCGCGAGGGGGCCGAACAAGCGTTGCTGGTCGGACAGGGCGCGGATATCGCTGAGGTGTTCGGCGCCGTCAGCGACGGCCACCGACATATCCCGCAGCATCGCCCCGCGATCGTGCACCAGGCCGTCGCGATTCAACACTTCCGACAACTCACTGGTCAGTCCGGTGTTGTCGGCAAGCATGCGGGTCAGCACGCATCCGGCGTGGGACACGACGTCGTCGCCGCGGACCTCCACGGCGAGGTTACGGGACCATTCTGCGGTAGCCTGCATCTGATTGGTGCGCCTGTCCTCGTCGGAATCGTTGTCTCAGCAACTCCGATTCTCGTTGAGACAGCGCACCTTTCGCTATCTAGAGACCAAATAGCAACCAACCCAGATGAACTATTGAGGCACATCACATCCCACCCAACAAGTTCGAACACAGTCAGAGGTATGCCTATCGCTGACCACCTCGAGAGAGTCGTTCGAGCGGCGGCAGGATGCCACCCCGCCGGCCAACCTCTCTTATCGCAGGCTGCCAACCCGATGCCGCACACATGAGCCAGTCGGCCAGCCGATATCGGCGCGGCCGTGCCGGTGCGGACGATGCGGTCTATGAACGTCGTGCACCTGGTAGCCCAGGTTGTGTTGCATGAGGTAGCGCGGTTGCGCGTCCAGGCCATCGACCAAGATGGCGCGGTCGGGAAGATCTCTTCAGGTTGTGATCAGTGGGCGGCGGCCATGACGAGATCGCGGTAGGGCAGGCCGACGACGGGGTGATCGGCTATGCCGAGTTCGGCTTCATCCTCTCCGAGGTGGATGGTTGCGGCGTCCGTGTCGGCGGCGTCGATGCACTCGTCGGAACCGGGCTGTGCGGGCTTTTGTGCACGGCCCTGCGAGTGGGCGAGCGCGAGCAACGCCACGGTGGCTTGGGTCATCGAGCCTTCGATGATCAGTGGCCACAGCCATGCTTCGCTGTCGGGGACTCCAGCGAGCAGAGCCAGTGCGCGCAGGGCAGTGAACGACAGCTTGAAGGCGGCGGCCGCGATCAGCAGGGTCATGACGGTGGCGATTGCGCGGGTGAGGCTCGCGGTGAAGTGCGCGTGGACAAGGACGGCGACGCCGTGCACCGCGGCGAGCAGGGCGACCGGCGGCACGATGGGCACCGCAGCTGCGATCGCCGGCAGGGCGGGCGCGTGCAGGACCGCATGGGTGGCGTTGCCTGTGACGCTCACCGTCGCGGCGGTGATGAGGACGCATCAGAAGAAGGTATGTGCTCTCGGCTGTCCGTCGCCCGTTGCGGGAGGTGGTGGGGAGCACGCAGGTTCGAGGGTCCTATGGGATAACCCTGGTGTAGTCGAGAATTCGCGAGTGGGGCCCAGCCGCCGACACCGCCGTTGAGCGCGGACCATGTCCGATGTGGCCCGATCGACAATCACCGCTCGCCCGGCATGATGTGGGTGCGATCAGTCCCTGCGCCGCTGTGCTTTGCCTCACCTCGACCGAAGAGAACCTCCCGCATTCCACCGTTATTCAATTCGATCGATGATGTGAGAAATCAGACAGTACCGATCAGTTTTGTTGCCCGATCGACTGTCTGTCGGATAGCCCCTCAATTGTTCCGGCGTACCGTTTCCATAGATATGGATTCCACTGATTTTGATTTCTTTCATTGTTTGAAACGACTCGTCGAAGCCCGGCAGGTTCGACTGCAGACGGCTCACCGGTCGCGTCGGGCTGCACCGTGGAGGTACCAATCGAGCATGCGTCCGATATCACGAGCCGGTATACTCGCGACCGTAGTGGCAGCGATACTTTTCTCGGTGAACATCCCCGCGATCGCGGACAACGACCTGGCCGGTCCAGCGCATACCGAGATCGATGAGGCACAGTTTCTGCCCGATCCGACCGGAGACCCCTATCTCGATCAGAAATTCCCTGTGACGAATGCGATGCCGAACGGCACCATTCTTTCGTCTCGTCCGATCAATGCCGATATCAGTGTCCCGCTTCCCGGTGGCGGTGGCGGTGGCGGCGACGTCCGGGCGTGGCAGGCGTGGTACAAGACCACCGCGGGCGACGGCTCCCCGTCTGCCACCATCGTCACCGTGCTGAAGCCGGCGCGCTGGAACGGTGGGATCATCGCCAACAACTTCGCGATCGACGGTCTCGGCACGAGGTGTAATCCGTCCTATCAGATGACCCACGGCGACTTCACCGAGATTCCTCCGGTCGGCCCAACCCTGCTGAGCCGTGGATACGCCCTGGTGATCAGCAATTACGAGGGCCCGCGGATGGCCTACGCACACGGCCCGACCGAGGGGCGCGCCGTCCTGGACGGAATTCGCGCGGCACTGCGTCTGCCGGCTGCGAATCTGTCGGGCCCGGTTGCGTTGCTGGGCTACAGCGGCGGCGGGATCGCCACGGTGTGGGCGGCGCAACTCGCGCCGACCTACGCACCGGACCTGCATCTGATCGGCGCCGCGCCCGGCGGCGCGCCGACCGACCTGGACCAGCTGCGGCCGCCGATGGACGGAAAATTCGGCGCCAGTGGCTTCTATCTGTTCGGCGCGCTCGGCCTGGCGCGTGCCACCCCCGGCGGGCTACAGCAGCTGAACCCGATCGGCGCCGAGCTGGCCAGGCAATTCAGGAATTCTTGTGTATATGTGGCTATGGCGGCGGGCGTCGTACCCATAAAACTGACTGCCCTTACCGACGGCTCGCTCTACAAAACCGATCTCGCCGACCGGATCTTCCAGGACACCACGCCAGGACAATTGACACCGAACATCCCGATTTTCTTCTGGCACGGCGCGGAGGACGAATTCATACCGATCAGCGGCGTCGAGAAACTCTCCGCCGAATGGGCGGCCAGAGGCGTGAACAGCACGGTCGACGTTCTACACTGCGGCGAGCATGTGACCTGCGCCATGGCGCCCGAGGGCATGCAGGCCATCGACCGATGGATGGCCGCGGCCGGTATCTCTACGACCCGATAGCGCAGCGCGGCGCAGCCTCTGGACCTCCTCTGGACCGCATGACATCGCGGGCATGGGCGGTGTGCGCGCCGTGGCGTGCGGGGAGGGGCCACGATGGCCACAGTCGACGACAGCACGCAGCCGGGCAGGGCACGCCGTTCAGCGCCGAGGCTGCCCTGCACGCCCGCAGGATCGCAGCCCGCAGGCGACGGCTGGCCTGACCAGCCCCGCGCGCTGGAGGAGCTGCTGGCCCGCTGGGACCAGGGCATCGTCGCAGGGCGCCGCGAGCGCAGGATGGCAGTCCGGCTGGCCGCGCTGCCCGCAGTCCGCGGGGCCTACCCGGGACCGCTGCCCGGCGGCGGGAACCCGGAGGCCGGGGGCGAGCCCGGGCCAGGGCACCAGCCCGGCGACGGCGCAGGGCCGCCAGCCGCAGGCGGGGATGACGATGACCCGGCCGAGATCTTCGACGAGCCCTGCTGACCAACCATCTCCGCCTTGTCACCTGTTCGTTGGCGACATTGTCCCTGACGAACAGGGCCCGGTCAGCAGTCCATGACCGCGAATGGCTCGAGATAACGATCGCCGACCTTCTTGCCGTTGTCCCATCCACGCGATCGGGTGGGCACGGTGTCGGCGCCGCGCACCGATTGGGAGTCGATGATCGCCGCCGTCGGTGTGGATTTGCGGCCCGCGCGGATCCGAACCCGGTCGCGCAGTATGTCGTTGATCTGTTGCCACACACCGGCTTTCGTCCATCGACGGAAGGCGTCGTACACCGTTGTTGGGGGCGGTAAGTCGTTGGGCAGCGCCCGCCAGGCGATCCCGCCGCGCACCACGTAGAACATGGCGTCCAGGACGAGGCGGCGGGGATGTTTCTCTGCGCGTCCGCCCTTGCCGCCGGTGTTGCCCGCCGGCGGGAGCAACGGCTCGAGCAGTGCCCACTGCTCATCGCTGCAGGAAGACGGGTATGCCGGGCACGGCTGGACCTGAGTGGGCGACTCGTCGCTGTGGGACGGGCATGACGAACACAGGCAGGTAGGCAATACTGGCACACGAACTCCTGGCGATCTCCGGTCTTCGACAACCGCTGACTACCAGGAGTTCTTCATGTTCAGGGTGCGCCACGCCAGACATGAAATCACTTTGGCTACAAGTGAATTCGACACCCGCTTCTAACCTTGCCATCCGCAGCCCGACACGACCGCCACGGTCGGTTCCCGACCACCGGCATCAGATCCACCGAGTTTCCGGATGCTCACTCAGACACGTTCTGAGCTTGAAGTCGAAAGCTCGACGTCAACGGCGATGAGGCCTACGTGCAGCATTGCCATCGTGCTCGCCTCACCCGCGCCACCGTCTACACCGCAACCGGTCACCCCCACACCATCGAGCACACCGCCGCGCACCCCCTCTCCACCGTCCGCATCGGCGCGCCCGGCCCCGCCCAACAGCGTGACACATTCGCAGATGTCGAAACCCTGCGGAATACCGTCTCGCCCCGCACGGCACGGAGCACGGGCTCAGCCACGCACACGGGTTGTGAGGATTTCCAGGGTCCGGAACGCGGGATGCGGCGCCGCGATTGGGGCTAGCTTTGTTCCGGCGGGGTATCCGGCGCCGTCGAACCCGGCAGCGCGCCCGGCGCGGACGCACCCGTTCACCGGCTGGCGCGACCCACCGGGGCCGGGCCACCCCCACCGCGCCAGAATCCCGACACCACTAGCCGGACAACCGATTTCACCCGCTGCCAAACGGACTCGACCCGGACTGGAGCCCGGTGCTTGATGCCGGTCCGGCGGTGGGAACCGGCCCGAGGGATAAGGTAGGGAGCCGAAGGTTACGCCCGCTGTCAGCCGTTCGATACGGAGAAAAGAGGCGTCATGGAGCTGAGTCTGCACTATTGGAACTTCTCGACTCCGGCGGATCCGGCGCGGATCGCGGTCACGCTGGGGGCGTGCGCGCGGATCGCGGAACAGGCCGGGTTCGTCGAATTCAGCGTGATGGACCACTACTTCCAGATGGAGCTCCGGGGCACCGCCGACGAGCCGATGCTCGAGGCGTACACCGCCCTGGGGTATGTGGCGGGCCAGACCGCGCGGATGCGGCTGGCTGTGCTGGTGACCGGTGTGATGTACCGGCATCCGGGGCTGCTTGCCAAGATCGTGACCACCCTTGACGTGTTGTCCGGCGGGCGTGCACAGCTGGGCATCGGCGCGTCCTGGTACGAACGCGAGCAGATCGGTCTCGGCGTGCCGGTGGTGCCGGTGGCCGAGCGGTTCGAGCGGTTGGAGGAGACGCTGCAGATCTGCCTGCAGATGTGGAGCCACGACAACGGCCCGTACCGGGGTAGGCACTACCAGCTGGCCGAGACGCTGTGCATGCCCGCGCCGCTGACCCGGCCGCGGCCGCCGATCCTCATCGGCGGTAGCGGAGAGCGCAAGACGTTGCTGCTGGTGGCGCGCTACGGCGATGCCTGCAACCTGTTCGCATCCAGTGTCGACGAGGTGGCCCACAAGCTCGACGTGCTGCGTTCGCACTGCGAGGCCGAGGGCCGCGACTACGACGCCATCCGCAAGACCGCCCTCTACGTCGGGTCCGTCCTCGACGATCCGGACGCGTTCGTGAAGGACGCGGAACGGTATGCGGCGCTGGGGATCACGCTGTTCGATGTGATGCCGGACCGGGATCCGGTCGAGTACACCGAACGGGTCGCGGAGCTGGTGCCGCGACTAGCCTCGCTGTAGACCGGACCACCGCCGGTACAACCACCGCCGGTGACAAATATTCAGCGTGGGTAGCTGTGGACGCCGCGCTCACCGTCGTCGCCGGTGAGCGCGGCGTTCGGCATTTTCCGCGATCCGGCTGGTTACCGTCGCTCCGGTATTCCCTTGACGATATACCCCTACGAGGTATATCGCGGTGCGATGGTGCGGTGCGCCATCGCCGCGGACGCCTTTTCGGCGTCGGCTTGGGCTGGCTCGGCGAAGTCGACGACCACTTGTTGTGGCGGTCGAGCGACGCCGCGAAAAAAACGATGCCGATTGCATAATCTCGTTGGCACGCTTAAGTTCTCGGTTCTCAGCGCGCAGCCGCCGCAGCTCCTCGGCGGTGTCAGGCGTCACGCCGGGCCGCTGCCCGGCATCGACCTGCCCCCTTGCTGATCCAGGCTCGCACCGTCTCCAGCCGATCCGATCCCGAGCTTGCCTGCCACCGACGAGATCGCCGCCCACTCCGACTCCTAATCGTCGCGGACCTCGCCGACCATCCGCACCGCCCGCTCACGCAACTCCGGCGGATACCTCTTCAGCGAACCTGACATGGACTCCAACCTTCCTCGAGGAATGAAGTCTCTCGACATACCAGGAGATTCATTCAAAGTGCTGCTGGAGGCTTGGGAGGTGACGTTGTCGGTATGCGGCTGCTCGAACTGCAGGGGCAAGGTGCGCATATGCCCGCGTGGCCAGGGGAGGGGGCACGCGCGTGCCTGCACCGTCGATGCGACTGTGGTTGCGGCTGAGGTGGTGGGCCCGTATAGGCCGGATGCGTAATGATGGTGTCTCGTGGTGGATTACATGATGGTCTTCGACCGGGTCCGGGGTTCTCTGCTGGGTGGGGCGGTCGGTGATGCGCTCGGGTGGCCTATCGAATTCCTGCAGCTGAGGCAGATTCGCGAGCGGTATGGGCCCGAAGGTGTGACGGGATTTCTACCGCAGTACGACGAGGGTGCGCCGCAGCAGATTACCGATGACACTCAGATGACGCTGTTTACCGCGGAGGGGTTGTTGCGGTCGGTGCTGGGCGCTGACCCGGTGCCTGCGCTGCGGCGGGCGTATCTGCGCTGGTTGCAGACTCAGCGACAGGCCGGTCCCGGCCCTCGAATCGATGGCTGGCTGGCAGGTCTGCCGTTTCTGTATGCGGCGCGTGCGCCGGGGAATGCGTGCATGTCCGGGCTGGGTCAGCAGGCGCGGGGATATCTCGCGCCGGGGCCGTTCGGCGCAGCCGGTCCGGTGAATCCGGGGTCGAAGGGATGCGGCACGGTGATGCGGTCGGCGCCGTTCGGATTGGCCGGTGTCGGGCCTGACCTCGCATTCACCACGGCCGCGCGGGGTGCGCAGCTGACCCATGGGCATCCCACGGGATATCTCGCAGCGGGTGCGTTCGCGGCACTGGTCGATCGCATGGTGAGCGGTGTCGAACTGCCGATTGCGTTGCAGCAGACCATTACTCAGCTCGCGGCATTCCCGGCAGGTGCGGAAATAGTGGCGGCACTGACTCGAGCTGTCGAACTGTCCGAGGGTGTGGCGACCGCTGAAAAGGTCGAGCAGGTCGGCGCGGGGTGGATCGCTGAGGAGTGTCTGGCTATCGCGGTGTACTGCGCTCTGTACGCGGCCCGGACCGGCGATACGCGCGGCGCGCTGCTGTTGTCGGTGAACCACTCCGGTGATTCTGATTCCACGGGTGCGGTCGCCGGGAACCTGATCGGCGCCGCCCATGGTGTGTCTGGGCTGCCGATGGATTGGGCATCCGAGGTCGAGGGACGCGACGTGCTGGTCCAGGTCGCCGATGACCTCGTCATGAACTATTTTGTCGGCGACCGGTCCGCACTGGACGCCCGATACCAGTTCGACGAGGGACTGTAAGTGGTCGCTAGCCGTCGGCTCCTGGAACGGATCATGACACCAACACCAGCGGGACCTTCACCGACGTCAATCTGGAGACGCGCCGGCCCCGACCGGCCGGTACCGCCCCGGTCGGGGCGGTTGCGCATCTGCTGGCCACCGCTCATCGAGGAGGGCCGGGACCTGTCCTCGATGAGCGGCATCCTGGCCGACAGACTCCGAATCAGCCTGGCCGGCGCCAACGACAAACTCGCCCAGATCGACCGCCACACATCGGCCGTCGTCGACCTTCCGGCCCCCACATTCGGGTGTGGTGGAGGCGATTACAGGCTGACCGAACCATCCGCGACAGAACCTGTCATGCCTGCGGAGAGCTCGCGTCGGTCCTGGCCGAACGCCACGCCTGTATAGGTGACCACTGGGGTTCAAATAGACGAAAGCTGCTGCAGGGTAACGTGATTAGCGATGTTCCACAGTTCGATCCGACCAATGGTGATCCTGACGAGCACATCATCACCCGGACCGATCTCCAACACCATCGGCTGGGGACCGGGCGCACTTGCGGGCGCCGGAATACGGCCGACCTCGGTCGCTGGGGTGGCGCCGCCGCTCACCCGATACAAGGCGTCGCACGAACCGAAGCGGCGACAGCCCATGCGGCCAACTACGCAAGATGCCTGGCAGCCCGCCGGTGATCAAATGCGCGTCAATGCTCTCAGCCGCGTCGAGTCCGAGAGCGCGATCGACTTCGGCAGGGTTCAGAATCGCAACAGCAACACCCTGCAGGACTCCGCGACACGCTGCAAGCGAGTCCGCAGAAGTCCCAGCTCGGTATTTCGGCCGCGCGGCGGCAGTCCTTGCGGATGTCAGTTCCGAAGTTTGCGTGGGTCGGGAAACCCTAGGGAGGTGTATCCGGGCGCGCGTTTCGGCAGCGAGGATGCGATGACCGGGGTCAGTACGTCGTGGTAGTCATGGACGGTGGCGGCGGTCTTGCCGGGGTGGGGTCGGGTGATGCGTCCGACGTATTGGACGAGGCGGCCTTTGAACGACACTGGAGCTGCGAGGAACAGGGTGTCGAGCGCGGGGCAGTCGAAGCCTTCGCCGATGAACGAGCCTGTGCCCACCAGCATTAGAGGCGACTGGTCGGCTGTGCGAGTCGCAACCTTTTCCGCGAGTGCTTGGCGGTCGCGGACTTTCATGCCACCGCGGAGCACGATGATGTCCTCGCAGCCAGCGGCGGTGAGGCGGTCTGTGAGCGTTTCGACGTGATTCACCCAGGTGGTGAGGACCAGGATGTTGGCGCCAGCGCGGTGCGCGGCCAGTACGTCGGTGACGATCTGCTGCAGACGGCCTTCGTCTGCAATGAGCATTCGGTAGATCTCGGCGATTCCGCCAGGTTGGGTGGGGTCGGCGTCGCCGTCGTAGGCGAACTCGGTTGGGTGCACGTGCAGAACGGGGTGAGGGGCCGGCGCATCACCGTTGATCGGCAGGCTGCCCGGTTCTGGTGCGTCGATGGTGTGGGTTCGTGAGCCGAGCTGGTGGTAGATCAGGTCATCGAGTTGGTCGCGCCGGTATGGGGTGGCGGTGAGACCGAGCCAGTATTTCGCAGGGATCTGATTGAGCACCGCAGTGAAGGCGGAGGCCGCTATGTGGTGGCATTCGTCGACGATGACGAATCCATAGCCGCTGCTGAGCTCCTCGACGTTCGCTCGGCGGGCGAGGGTGGGAAGCAAGGCGATGTCGATGATGCCGGTGGTCTTGGACCGTCCGCCGCCGATCTGCCCGCACTTGACGCCGAGGTGGTCGGCAATTCGGGCCCGCCATTGGTCTGCGAGGGCTTTGCGGTCAACGAGGATAAGCGTCGAGGTGGCGCGCAAAGCGATTGCTGCACAGGCGATGACGGTCTTCCCGGTTCCAGGCGGAGCGACCAACACGCAGGCGTTATCGGTTTCGATGTCGCGTAAAGCGGTGCCCTGTTCGGGCCGTAGCTCCGTTGAACAGGTGAATTGCTGAGGGCTGCCGTCGATCCGGTTGTCGTCGATGTGCAGTGTGCTGCCAGCGGATTCGACGAGGGTCGTCAGCAGCGACAGCAGTCCGCGCGGCAGGATCAGGTCGCCGTCGAGGGTTTCGTCGTAGCTGTGCAGGAATCGTGGTGTGTCCCAGGTGCTTCGGCGGGCGCGCTGGCGGCTGTAGAACTCCGGGTTCGGGATGGACGCGGCGTGTTTGACCGCCGAGATCATGGCGGGGACCAGGTCCGCCGATGTCAGCTGGATGCGGGCTCCGAACGCTGCCCGCACCAAGGCCGCCGGCCGCGGCACGATTTTCGAGGCGGTCGGCAGTTGCAGGCGCCGGACTTCGTGTCCGACTTTCGGGGCCGGGACTGTGGCCGTGAGTGAGGTGATCTGTTTGGACGACAGTCGCGGGATGCTGGACAGGTATGCCCATTGGTCATTGAAGGGTTCGAGGGTGGCCGGATCCAGGAAGAGCGTGGTGCCGTGTTCGCGTCGCGTTCCGTTCAAGGGCGCGGCGATGAGATTGCCCATCCCGCGGCCGGTGTGGGTGTCCTGGGACGGGAAGAGCCGGTCGTAGCTGGACAGGTTCATATTGCCGCGCAATTGGATTGCCTCGGCAAGCAGCCCGGTTGCGATGCGGCGTGCTGACAACGCGGGAGTTGCTTGGGCGAAGAAAATCCACACGTGCGCGCCCCGGCCTGATTGGGAGACCTCGAGGGCGGCGGGAATGTCTTTGGCGCGGGCGGCTTTCAGGTAGGCCAGCGCGTCGAGCATCGCGGTGTCCTTGTCGAAGTCTGCTGCCACCCACCAGCAGGTGTCATCGTCGGCGAGTGGATACAGGCCGACGTGGTGTTTCCCGCGCAAGTGGGTGGCGATGACATCGTTGGTCAGCGGCAAGTAGGGCACCTCGGATCGGGACATCCCTTTGCGCCATCGCCCCTGGATCGCTGGCATCCAGCCCGAGCGGCCATCCTGTCGGTTCTCCCAGCGGATTGCGTAAATATCATGGCGACACCGGAACAATTCGAGGTAGAACCGCACCTTGTCTTCCGGGCTGGAGCGCATGTCGACCGGTGTCCCGGCCGCAGTCTGATCCGGATCGGCTGCGCGCGCTTGTCGTTCGGTGAGGTCGAGTAGCCGGCGCAGCCGGGTGTTGTCCGTGCGCAGGGTCTCCAATTCGCCGGGGTAGTGTTCCACGGCCAACCAGTGTGCCTTGAAAAGGACCGTGTCGTCGACGGCGCGGATTCGGCAACCAGGCGTCGGGCGCGGAACGGGCGTCCTGCGGTCCGCGCTACCGCGTAGACCATTCGGCAGTTTGCTGATTCGTAGCTGAATGCGTGAAAGCTCCGGCGTGTCATTTTGAAACATGCCGGAGGCTGCTTCTTCGAAGAGCGGCGACGACGACGCTCCTATCGCCTCGGGTCACTCGACGAACGACGCGGAAACGACACGCTTTCAGCGGGAATTGACCGGATTCAACAGGATTCGTTGGAATCCCACTGTCTGGCATCCGTGCAGCTCATGGGCAGTTTTGAGAACTGTCGAGAAGTTAGAAACACTGCCGACTCACAATCGGCAGGTTTCTGGCTCGAGTCCAGATTAGGGAGCCGTGACCAGGGCGAACGTATCAGGCCCTGGTTTTTCCGTTTAATGCCCGTGAACGACACGCTTTCAACCCGCGAGCCGGCCCAGCGTGGTCGTGAAATCGGGTGCCTCGGTCGGCTGCTCGATGTAGTGCCGCTTGGTGACGGAGTCGTTCGTGTGGTCCAGTTGTCGGGCGGCTGCTTGCCTTGCTGGTCGGCGATCGGCGATGCGACGATCTTGCGGAAGGTCTTCGGGGTGACCCATGCGGGCTTGTCACCCCGGGCTCGTCGCCACAGCCGGTTGAAGTCATGGGGGTCCCAGAGGCCGCCGTCGCGGTTGCGGAAGATCAGATCCAGCTCGTTGTCGAATTGCCTCGGCTTTGACCCATCGGAGGTGTCGACGACGAACTGGGGGACAACGATGGTCCGGTAGCCGGAGTCGGTCTTGGTCCAGTCCTGGCCGATGAGTCCTGTGCCCTCGAGTCGAACGATGTTGCCGGAGAATGTGATTCGAGGCCGTTGTGCCTCCAGGTCGGCCACCGCGCCCACGGCCGTGGCCGGCCATTTCGACCACGTCCGTTTCGGCGGCTGGGGCCGTCGCGGCGGCGGGGGCTGGGACCCGGGCTGGGGTGGAGGCTGGGGCACCGGTAGCTCTTCAATGACCGTGCGGTGGCTGCGTTACCTGACACAGTCGGTCCGGCAGGACCTGTACGTCTCAAACCCTGGGCTTCCCGGGAGCAGCAGTGATCGAGGAGGGTGTCTCCCTGCGGCACGGCGAAGCCTGACAGGGGCCGCCGTCGCGCCCGCAGGCACACCCACCCTTACTGTCGAACCCCCGCGCACAACCACCCCGGAGGACGCGCGCTGCAAGGAGAGTGAACTATAGAGCTAGCCGACGTAACGTCGGAATCAAATAAAACGACTATTTTGTTTGGAGGCTAGCCATGACGGTGAGACCGGTCACGTCGATCACCCTGGCTCACGCGCGCGTCATCGTTGACGCGGCACTGGAGTACGCACACGGCAACGCCTTTCCCCCGATGACCATCGCGGTGCTGGACACCGCAGGCCAGCTCGTGGCCTTCGTCCGGGACGACGGCTCCAGCCTGCTGCGCGAACGCATCGCCCGAGGTAAAGCCCACGGGGCGTTGAATATGGGGGTCGGCAGCCGCAGCCTGGCCGCACTCGCGTCCGCTCGCCCCGCGTTCGTCGACTCCGTCATCTCACTCGCCGACGGCAATCTCGTGCCCGGCCCCGGCGGGGTGCTCATCCACGACGAGCACGACCACCTCATCGGCGCGGTCGGGGTGAGCGGCCACCTGCCCGATGACGACGAAGTATGCGCGATCCACGGCATCACTGCCGCTGGCCTGCGCGCCGATCCCGGCGTTTGATCCCGGTCCCGTCAACCAGCGGAGCGCACCGCGTTCGACACCGACAATTGACTGCTCGCCCTGCCCGACCATGACTGCTCTCGGCGGCGTCCTCAAACTCGTCGCCGATTTCGGCGACGAGCAATTGAGAGTGAGCTAACAGCCACCCCGGCGGCGGTTCCAGCGTCTACCCGGCGGTCGGAGTTCCGGCTCGGATGGTGCGAAACGCGGCGCGCACCGCTCGGATCGACCACCCGCTCCAGGGCCCGCAGGTCGGCCTCCAGCGCCCGGAACACCATGTACGCGGCCACGAACGCGATGATGCCGCCGACGCAGACCACGCGGACGGCGACGATCACCGCCGGAATATCCATCGGCGGAACGAAAGTCGCGCCGGTCACCGCAAGCAACGGCACGGAAGCGGCGATCGCGAGGTAACCGGTGCACCGCCGGTCCAGCCGACGCATTCGTCGGGCATCCTCGGCGCTGATGTCACCGTGTCGGAGGAACACCGGATAGATGCAGTGCACCACGTAGAACGTCACCAGGAAGAACGGGTACGCCACCGCGATGGCGCCGCACGCTATCAGCGACACCAGGAAGTGCACGACCGCGCTCGCCGGGAGATTGCCGGCCACCAGTTGCAGGGTGATCGGGAAGGTGATGCCGGACAGCAGCCACAGCGCGAACACCACGAACACAATCCGTTCGCTCAGCGCCAGCGCATCGACGCGGGCTCGCTGGAGCGTTTGTGGATCGTAACTTCTGCCCTTCCGCAGTCCCCGCGAAACCGAGATCACATGCCGGGCCAGATAGATGATCACCGCTGCGCCCAGGGGAAAGAAGACCGCATTGATCACCGCGGTGGCGACCGTGAACGTGTGCTGCGCCTCGTCGGTGAGCCGGCTGATGATCAGCGACTGGTTATGATGGATGTTGTACAGCGAGGCAAGGGCATTCGGCAGCGCGATAGCCAGTATCAGCACCGGAATCAGCCACGGCCGCAGTCGCAGTCGCCAACTGTGGGCGGGCGGGTCGACCAGGTCGCGCGCCCGTTCGTCCAGGCACAGCTCCAGCTGTTTGGCCAGTAGCGCGCCGCTGTCCCAGCGCGATTCGCGCTCCGACGCCAGACAGGTCAGCAGCACCCGGCGCAGCGCGGCCGGGCAGTCCGGCGGTACCCGCTCGAGCGCCCCGGCCTCCACCCCGCCGCGCCGGCGCGCCAACATCGCTTCCAACGTGGTCTCGTCGCTGTGGCTGCCCGCGCCGGCGGTACTGTCGTCGAACGGCTTAGCGCCTGTGAGCAACTCCCACAGCACCACGCCCAGTGAGTAGATGTCGGCGCGCGTGTCCAGGTCGGCGGCGTCGCGGTCGTATCCCGGATGGCAGGCCTCCAGCTGTTCCGGCGACATGTACGACAGCGAACCGCCGAAATACGCAACGGGGCTGGTGTCCTCCAGATCTCGGCTGAAACTGATGTTGAAATCGGCCAGCTTCGGCACCGCCTCGGCGGTGAGCAGCACGTTCGCCGGTTTCACATCGCGGTGCAGTACCCCGTGCGCGTCGGCGTAGTCGAGCGCGTCGGCGAGCCGGCGGCCCAGCCATGCGACGGTTTCCGGCCAGCTGAGTTCCGCGATCTCGGCGCGCACGCTGGAATCGGTCGGCCGGATCTCGCCCTTCTCCTCCATCGCGGCGTCGACCGCATCCAGCAGCAGCTGCCCGCTGCGCTCGGACGGCGGTGTGGAACGCACCCAGCGCAGCACGCCGAGTAGGGTGCCACCGGGCAGGAACTGCATGTACAGCAGCCGAAGCCGGCGGGTCGAACCCCCGAGCAGGGTAGCGTCGGCCAGCAGCCGCTGATCGAAGACGCGCACGATGTAGTCGTGGTCGAGCTGGGCGAGGGTCTGCGGTTCCGTGCCGCGGTCGGCGGAGATCTTCACTGCCACCAGGCGCTGTAGGGATCGCTGGCGCGCCAGGAAGACCCGGGCGAACGCGCCGCTGCCCAGTTTCGTCAGCAGATCGAAATCGTCGATCTGCTGGCCGATCTTGATCCGGTCGAGCGCCTCATCGGTCGTCTGCGCGCTGCCGGGGAGTTGGGTGCCGATACCGGTGGTGAGGTCGGCGGTGGTCCGGGTTTCGTCCATGCCGGGGGTTACGTCGACGTCCGCGAGGCGGCGGGGGTGTCCGGCCGGCGTCCGCGTGGAGTCGTCGAATACCGCGCGACGGGTGCTCTGATCCTCGTCGTCCGCGTTGAGCAACTCGCGCAACTCGGCCGCCTGGTAGGGCCATTCGTGCAGACAGGTCTGCGGATCCACGCGCTCGCCGACGTGCCGGCGGATTACGAACTCCTCGTACACCAGGCCGGCCGGTATGTTGTGCTCGTGGAGTTCGGGGAACTCGGCGCTGTATTCGGTCAGCCGCTTGCGCAGTACGGGCCGATTGCCCACAGGCAACGCCTGCGATGTCCGGCGCAGCCAGCGATGCCGCAGATCCACCCGGATCAGTTCGATCAGCGCGGCCACCCGCATGCTCCGCGCATCCGGCAGATATTCGGCAATCTCGGGCGGATCCGCGCTGGCCTTCCACGCAGCGGCGAAGGCGGCCACCGAGCCGTGTTCGATTCCGGTAGTCGGCTGGTCGAAGCCGCTACCGGTGCTGGAACTGGTATCGGAACTGGAGCTCATATCCGTACCCCCTATCGGGCTCGGCACGGATGCCGAGGAATCCGCACCGGTCGGTTGACGGGGCGGAGCGGACAGAATCCGCCGCACCCCACTCCATCATCGAGCAATCGCGGGAGACGATAGCTTGCAGGTCCGCCACGGAGCGGGAAGCCTACGATCGGCGGACATCAGCGTGTCCACCCACAATAAGCATCATGAGACCTTTCAGGTCGAAAAATTCCGGAGAACGAGAAGTTATATGCAACGATTTTCAGGGAAGACGGGTCCGTGGCCGCCTGGTTTTGACCGGCGAAAAAGTGACAGGGCACGGGCCGCTGGTCCGGGGACTAGTGGAGTCCTTGGACAGTCCACGCGCGGGCGCTGAGCGGGATCGCGCCGTCATGCTGTGTAGGCAGCCGTCGACGGAGCAGCTCGCGGATGGCAATCCTGCGCTCCTCGGCCAACGATGCGATGTATCCGGGGGCCGGCCCCGCCCAAGAATGGAACTCGGTAATCGTCGAAGTCGTGGAAGACCGGCAGCAGGACAGCCGACCGATGACAAAGCCGAAATTCAGGCCGCCGACGATGAATTCTTACCGGTTGCCTCGGTTCGTTCTTGTGGCAGTGTGGCGGCGTGGGACTCCGACACTGGAAGATAACTGCCATGGTCTGCGCGTGGGGCATTCTGCTCGGTGCATGTGCGCATGATCCGGTGCGTTCGCAGTCGAGCACGACGACCTCCGGCGGGGCGTCCTCGTCGGCGGCCGGGCCCTCGTCCGCGTCGGTGGTTCCGGTTGCCGATGGACGCGTTGTGGTGCTGGATCCCGGGCACAACGGTGGCAATGCCGGGCACCCGGAGGCGATCAATCAGCCGGTTCCGGATGGGCGGGGCAGAACCAAGCCGTGCAACACCACCGGAACCTCGGCCGACGACGGATACACCGAACACGAGTTCAACTGGGACGTAGCAACATTGGTGCGTGACGCACTCACCGCACGCGGAATCCGTGTCGTGATGACGCGGCCCGACGATGCCGGTGTCGGCCCCTGTGTGGATGAACGCGCCGCCATCGGAAACCGCAGTGGCGCAGCGGCTGTCGTAGCGATCCATGCCGATGGCGCAGCGGCGGGCGCGCACGGTTTCCACGTCGCATACTCGTCCCCGCCGCTGAATGACGCGCAAAGTGAGCCGTCGGTGCGCCTGGCGACGACATTGCGCGACGTCATGGTCCAGTCCGGCTTCGCCACGTCGAGCTACATCGGATCCAACGGGATGAATCCCCGCGCGGACCTGGCGGGCCTCAACCTCTCAGAACGTCCGGTGGCGCTGGTGGAGTGCGGGAACATGCGCGATCCCGGCGATGCCGCGCTGCTCGAATCACCGGACGGGCGTGCGAAATTCGCCGCCGCCATTGCCGGAGCGATCGCCGCGTTTCTCGGGTAGCGCCGCCGCGTTTCTCGGGTAGCGCAGATCAGCGCAGCGCGTCGGCAGCCGCCGCGGCGATCGCTGCGGCGATGCCCCTGAGTGTGGGGGAGTCGAGCCGCCACTGCTGCCAGTACAGCGGGACATCGATGAAGGCGTCGCGGTCGATCGTCACCAAGTGACCCGCGGCCTGATCGCCGCTGGTCTGCAGATCTGGCAGCATGCCCCAACCGAGCCCGAGCCGGACCGCCTCGGCGAAGCCTGCCGAGGACGGGACATAGTGCCGCGGCGGATCGAGCGGCTGTCGACTCCGCTGTCGCAGCTGCCGGTCTTGCAGGTCGTCCTTGCGATCGAACAGCACCACCGGGGCGGCCGCGTAAGCCTTGGCGGTGGCGCCGTCGCCGAACCAGGTCCGTGCGAACCGCGGGCTGGCCATCGGCCGATATCGCATGGCCCCGAGCTTGTCGACCTTGCAACCCTGCACCGGCGCGGCGGTGGAGGTGATCGCCGCCATCACCGTGCCGTCGCGGAGCAGCCGGGTGGTGTGTTCCTCGTCCTCGCGGTGGATCTCGAAGCACACTCCCGGCGGCACCCGGGACAACGCGGGCATCACCCAACTCTCCAGCGAATCGGCGTTGACCGCGATGGGCACCCGGATCTGGGCGGTATCACCCAACTCCCGCACCGTGTCCCCGGCGAGTAGTTCGATCTGTCGAGCCAACCGCAGCACTGCCAGTCCGGATTCGGTGGCGCGCACGGGTTTTGTGCGTTGCAGCAGGATGCGGCCCGCCGAATCCTCCAGCGCCTTGATCCGCTGGCTGATCGCCGAGGGGGTCACGCGCAGGCTGCGGGCGGCGGCATCGAAGGTGCCCTCGGTGACCGCCGCGTTGAGCGCCCGGAGTTGGTCAAGCTGTAGATCCATTAAGAAATCGTAAAGGCCCATCAGAATCTTTAGCTGGTCTTGTGTCTGAAACCCGCCTAACGTCGGCGGACGTGACGGCTTCATCGGCGGCTCTGGCGGCCATTTCGGGATTGGGTTTCGGACTCTCGCTCATTGTGGCGATCGGCGCGCAGAACGCCTTTGTGCTGCGACAGGGCCTGCGTGGCCAGCATGTTTTCGCGGTCGTCGCGGTGTGCGCGGTGTCCGATGTGGTGCTGATCGCCGCCGGAATCGGCGGCTTCGGGATGGTTGTCACCTCCGTCCCCGCGGTGCTGGTGATCGCGCGCTACGGTGGTGCGGCATTTCTGGCCGGATACGCCGTACTCGCGGCGCGCCGGGCACTGTCGACCGGGGCGCTGACCGCGGCTTCCACCGGCGCTTCGGTCGCGCTCGGCGCCACCGTCGCCACCTGCTTGGCGCTGACCTGGCTCAACCCGCATGTCTATCTGGACACCGTGGTCCTGCTCGGTTCCTTCGCCAGTACCTATGCGAGTCCGGACCGCTGGTTCCTCGGTGTCGGTGCGATGCTCGGCAGCATTGTCTGGTTCACCGCACTCGGCTACGGCGCCCGGTTGCTCGGACCGTTGTTCGCCCGCCCGATCGCGTGGCGGATCTTGGATTCGGTGATCGCGCTCGTGATGGTCGGCCTGGCCTTGGGGTTGGTGCTCACCGGGTGACGCGTGCGGCGACCCGACGGGTGAAGGTTCCGTGAGGTCAAGCCCGGTATAGCTCCTGTAGTTGCCGCTTGTAGATCTTGCCGGAGTCGTCGCGCGGCAGTGTGCTGACGATGCGCAGCCGGGCGGGGACTTTGTAGGCGGCGATCTGTCGGGTCAGTTCCGCGCGGACAGCGTCCTCGGTGATGGCGGCCCCGGGGCGGGCAACGATATGAGCGGCGACGGCCTCGCCGAGGTCGCCGGTATGCGGAATGCCGAAGACGGCAACGTCTTCCACGTCGTCGAGCGCCATGATGGCGGCCTCGATCTCGGCGGGATAGATATTGACCCCGCCGGAGATGATGATCTCGCTGGAGCGGCCGGTCAGGTAGAGGTAGCCCTCGTCGTCGAGGTAACCGGTATCGCCGACGGTGAGGAAGCCTGGCACGGGACTGCTCGGGCCGTTGCCCTGGTTGAGGTAGGTGAAGCTGGGCCAGTAGCCGGCGCCGCGGACGAACACCTGCCCGATTTCGCCTGCGGGGAGCCGGGTTCCGTCCTCGGCGGCCACCACCACGCCCGAGCCGTCGACGCCGCGGCCGACACTGCCGGGATGCCCCAGCCATTCGGAGGCGGTGATCCAGGTGATGGTGCCTGCCTCGGTGCAGCCGTAGAACTCGATCAGGGCGTCGCCGAACCAGTCGATCGCCGCCCGTTTGACGGCTGGTGGGCACGGCGCGGCGGAATGGATGAGGTGGGTGAGGCTGGTGACGTCGTAACGGTAGCGCACGTCGGCGGGCAGCGAAAGCAGCCTGGACAGCATGGTCGGCACGACCTTGGCCTGCGTGATGCGGCGTTCGTCGACGAGTTGGAGGAATCGCTCGGCATGCCAGCGGGGCATGATCGTGATGTTGGTGCCCATTCGGAGCGCGAGCACGGCGACCGCGTTGGGGCTGGTGTGATACAGCGGTCCGGCTATCAGCATCTGTCCGCCGGGCGCCAGACCCATGCGCTGTGCGGTGGCGCCCGCGATCGACAGCAGTTGGTGCGGTGTCATGCGTTCGCGGAGAACGCCTTTCGGTGACCCGGTGGTGCCGGAGGTGTAGATGAGGCCCATCGAATCCGCGATGGCGCCCTCGAGATAGCCGAGCGATTCGGGATGGTCCTGGATCAACTGTTCGAGGCTGGGGTGGCGGTGGGTGAGTTCCGCAGGGGCCCAATCAATTCCGGCCTCGTCTAGCAACTCGGCGGGCATCGCCACCTCGATGATCAGCGGGTCCACCTGCGCCTGGGCGATCGCTGCTTCGATGACGTCGATGAACGCGGTGTGGGCGATGATCAGGCGAACGCCGCTGTCGGCGAGCACGTGGGCGACCTCGCGGCCCTGCCACCGGGTGTTGATGGGCACCGGATTCGCCCCGCATGTGGCAATGGCCAGCGAGACCTCGAGGAACTCGATCGCATTGCGCAGCATGACCGCAATGCGATCGCCACGGGTGACGCCGGCGGCGGCCAGCGCGGCCGCGAGGCATCCGGCGCGCTGATGCGAGTCCGGCTGATTCCGCACCCGGGCGCCGCAGGTAATGGTGGGGACTGTTGAACCGGCCGAAGCGTCGTTCATAACCCGCAGTCTGCCACGCGGATTCGGCTCGGGTCGGTGCGGATGGGTGGCGTGATCGGCGGCCGCGGGCGCGCCGGGAAGCATCGGACCCGGCATAACGTGTATCACCGATCCGATATCGGGCGACCCTGGTCAAACTGAGTTAACGGCATTACGCTAACTGCGTTAACTCGACGGCAGCCGAACAAGGGGAGTCGCTCATGCTCGTCCGGATCGCGCACCTGGCCACCCGGCATCCGCGCACCATCCTGCTCGCCGCATTGGCGCTTGCAGTGTTGTGCGGGGCGTTCGGCGCCTCGGTGACCTCACACATGAAGACCGGCGGCTTCACCTCCGACGACGCCGAATCGACGCGGGTATCGCGGCTGATCGCCGACAACTTCGGCGGCTCCGAGCCCAACCTCATCCTGCTGGTCCGCGCGGACGCGGGCGCGGACAGTCCGGCTGCGAAGGCGGCCGGTGCGCGGGTGGTCGACACCTTGCGTGCCCGCGGCGACGTGATCGGTATCCAGTCCTACTGGAACGCTCCGCAGCCGCTCGCCACCGCATTGCGCAGCAAGGACAGTAAGAGCGCCTTGGTGCTCGGCTACATCACCGGCGAGGAGACCGCGGCCCAGAAGGTGGCCGGTGACATCGCCAAGCAGGTCGCCGGCACCAGCGATGGCGTCACCGTCGAACAGGGCGGCCTGAGTTCCGTCTACCACGATGTCAACGAACAGATCACCCACGATCTCGCGGTCGCCGAGGGAGTCGCGATCCCACTGTCGTTCATCGTGCTGGTCCTGGTGTTCGGCAGCCTGGTGGCGGCGCTGCTGCCGCTGGCGGTCGGCATCTTTGCGATCCTCACCACGCTGGCGATCCTGCGCACGCTGACGGTGTTCGCCGATGTGTCGATCTTCGCGCTGAACATGACGACTGCACTCGGGCTCGCACTCGCGATCGACTACAGCCTGTTCATCGTCAGCCGCTACCGCGAGGAGCTCGCCAACGGCCTCGATGTCGAAGCGGCGGTGGTGCGGGCGGTGCAGACGGCCGGGCGCACGGTGCTCTATTCGGCGCTGACCGTCGCACTGTCGGTGGCGGCGCTCGGCGTGTTCAACCTGTACTTCCTGAAATCCTTTGCCTACGCGGGCGTCGCGGTCGTCATCGCGGCCGCCGCGGCCTCGATCGTGATCCTGCCTGCCGTCTTGATGCTGCTCGGACCGCGGGTGAACGCCGCCGATCTGCGAAAGCCATTGGGGCGGTTGCTCGGTCGGGCTCCGCGCGCCGATCTCGCACCCGAGCAGACGTTCTGGTACCGGACGGTGAGCCGGGTGATGCGCCACGCCGCCCCGGTTGCCATCGTGATCATCGTGCTGATGCTCGCCATCGGATCCCCGTTCCTGTCGGTGAAATTCGGCTACCCGGACGACCGGGTGCTCAACGCCAACGCGGGCGCAACCAGTCGCGAGGTCGGCGACGCGCTGCGAAACGACTTCTCCGCCAATGCGGCCACCAACGTCAGCATCGTGCTGGACGGGTACCACGACAGTGCCACCGCAGTCGGCGACTACGGCGCCGCGCTGTCGAAGGTGGAGGGCGTGGCCGGGGTGCTCTCCGGTGTCGGTATCTACTCCGGCGGTATGAAGGTTTCCGCGGGCCCGCCCGCGATGTCGAATGACACCGGCGCATTCCTCACGGTCGCAACGACAGTCGATCCGTTCTTGCCGGCGGGCAAGACGCAGTTGGAGCAGCTGCGCGCCGTACCCAGCCCGGGGCCCGCGCTGTTCGGCGGCGCCGCCGCGACCAATGTCGACGCGCTCGACGCGCTCGGTGCTCGGCTCCCGCTGGCGGGCGCGCTGATCGTGCTAGCCACCTTCGTGGTGCTGTTCCTGTTCACCGGAAGTGTGCTGCTGCCACTGAAAGCGCTTGCCCTCAACACGCTTTCGCTGACCGCGGCGTTCGGTGCGATGGTCTGGATCTTCCAGGAGGGGCACCTGTCGAGCCTGCTCGGCAGCTCTGCGACCGGCTATCTGGTACCGACGATGCCGATTCTCATGTTCTGCCTCGCCTTCGGAATGTCGATGGACTACGAGGTATTCCTGCTGTCCCGAATCCGTGAGGAATGGCTGGCCTCCGGACGCACCGCGGCCGACAACACCCATGCGGTCGCGATCGGCATAGCCCGCACCGGCCGAATCTTCACCGCGGCCGCGTTGTTGATGGCAATCGTGATGGCCGCGATGGTCACCTCGAAGGTATCGTTCATCCAGATGATGGGTCTCGGGCTGACTTTGACGGTGCTCGCGGACGCCACGCTGATCCGCGGTCTGCTCGCGCCAGCACTGATGCGGTTGATGGGAACCTGGAACTGGTGGGCGCCCGCCCCGCTGGCCCGGCTGCACGCCAAGATCGGGTTGCAGGACGAGCCGACTACACCCGGCGCCGACCAACCTGCACTGGCCGGGCGCCGATGACCTTTGCCCGCAGACAACGGTCGGCACGCGGCTCCGGTGAGGAGCTGCGTACCGAAATCCTCAACGCCACCAAGGAATTGCTGGCGCGCACCGGCCGTGTCGATGCGGTGTCGATCCGCGAAATCAGCAAGATGGTCGGCATCAGCGCGCCCTCCATCTACCGGCATTTCTCGGACAAGGACGAGCTCATCGAGGCCGTGGTCGTGCAGGTCTTCGAGGACCTGGAAGCGGTGATGCGGGCCGCCACCGACCCAACGGAATCACCGATGGATCGGCTGCGCCAGCAGGGCCTTGCCTACGTCCGCTTCGCCATCGAGCACCCTGAGCAGTACCGGCTGGCCACCGCACCCGGCGAGACCGCCGGTGCGGTCGATCAACTGCTCGGCAGCGGCGCATTCACGCATTTCGCCGCCGCGGTGAGTGAATGCATGGCAGCGGGATTGATCCAACCGGGTGATCCGGTGCCGGTGGTGCTGGAGCTGTGGGCGAGCGCACACGGTATCGCCTCACTGCTGATCGCGAAACCCTATCTGCCGTGGGGCGATCTGGAGACCATGACCAATCGGGTGCTGCGCGCCGCCTGTGTCGGGCGGGTTGTCATCGACAACGTCCTCGGCGACGACGCGACACCCGAGGACCTCACCCGCTGGGTGATCGAACAGCGTCAGCAGGGCTGAGGTCCGGTGCTCAGTGCCTCGGCGGCCGTGGACACCCGCCCCGACGCGATAGCCGCGAGGAGGGCTTTGCGCCGCGTTATCGGGCAACGCCCTGTCAGGGCACCGGCCCACTAGCGGTGAGCGCCGGGATTGGCGACCTCGTCCGGGATCGACGGGTTCGGGGTGACCTTGCGGCCGTCCGAGCCGAGAGTGTAGGTGATGACCACCGGACCGCCCGAAGGGCAGCAGTTGGCATCGTTGCCGGTCAGCCAGCGATAGCGCACCTGGACACTGCGGTCGGAGGAGCCGACCACGCTCGTGTACGACGTCGCCTTCAGCGTCGCGGTGCCGAGATACCCGTCGTGGTTGAAGAACAGCACATGGTAGGGCGAGCTGGCCGTGCCGCGCGGCGTTGCCGTAAGCACCCAGAGCAGCTGCGGGCAGGAGCCGACCGGCGCGTCGGTGGCGCTGTCGATGATGTACGGGGCACCGCCCACCGAGGGGCCGATCGATGTGATCGCGCTGTTGACCACGCCCGAGTTCAGATCGACGCACCTGCCTTTACCTGCGGTGGCAGGGGCGTCATCGGCCTGCGTGCGAGTCGTCACCGGCGGCCGCTGCGCCGGTGTGTCCTGCGTCGAGTCCGAACCAGGCGGTGCGGCGGTGGCGGACGCGGTGGCCGGGCCCGATGTGCCGGGCGTCGGCTGTCCGGTCGCCGATGGCGTCGCGGTGCTCTGGCATCCCGCGACCGCACCGGTCACCAAGATCGCCGCGAAAACCGTGCCGATGATCCTTCTCATTCGAATCCCCTCCAGAATGGGCTCTGCTGGGAAGGTCGGATCCGGGAGGGTTGCTGTTACGCCGCGAATTCTATGGGCTTGCTCCGGCACGAAAGGCCGCCTCTGCCACGGAAATTGCCGACACCGAGCCATTCGCTGTTCGAGTGCCCGCGCCAGGATGTCGTGCCGGGCCGTATCCCCGGGCCCGGTTGTCCAGCACCAGTGGCAGTTCCGCCACCACTTTTGAAACACGGCCTAGTCGGCAACCAGATAGTTCTGTGCTCGTCCGTGTTCGCGTTGGCGACGGATGACGTAGCGGCCGGGCGCAATTGCGCTGGTGCGAACACGGCACCCTATTTCTTGCCGAGTGCGATCCTGCGCGAGTTCATTGCCGTGCTCGTGGAGAGAGGTGGGTCAATATCATTGCGTGCCTTGCGCTTGCGTCACTTCCGGTGCTCTCGGCGCTGGTTGCGGCGAACTGACCGGTATGCGATCCGCGATGTGGCGGAGTGTTCGATCCGTTAGAAGGTCTTGTGCGGAACCCCGACGGTAAGTCCGCCATCGATGATGAATTCGGCGCCCGTCGAGTAGGACGACTCGTCACTCGCGAGGTAGGTCACCAGTGCTGACACCTCCGAGGGGTCCGCGGCGCGGCCCAGCGGGATCTGCAGGAAATCCGCGGGAATGCCCTCGGTCATCGGGGTCCGGATCAGGCCGGGGTGTATCGAATTCACGCGAATTCCATGCTGCGCCAACTCGAGTGCGGTGGACTTGGTGAGACCGCGGACGGCGAACTTGGTGGCGGTGTAGCCGTGCAGGCCGGGGCTGCCGCGCATGCCTTCGACCGAGGAGATATTGATGACCGAGCCGCCGCCTGCCTCGATCATGGCCGGGGTGGCGGCCCGCATGCCGAGGAAGGTGCCGGTGAGGTTGATGTCGATGATCCGCTGCCACTCCGACAACTCGAAGTCGACCAGCCGGTTGCCGTTGACGATGCCCGCATTGTTCACCAGCACGTTCAACGAACCGAATCGGTCCACCGCCTCGGCGACCGCGGCTTGCCACTGCTCCGGTTCGCGGACATCGAGGTGGACATAGGCGGCGCTGTCGCCCAGCTCCTTGGCCAGCGTGGCGCCCTCCTCGTCGAGGATGTCGCCCAACACCACGCGCGCATCCTCGGCCACCAGCGCCTTGGCGTGTGCGGCGCCCATGCCGCGCGCGCCGCCGCTGATCAACGCCACTTTGCCCGTCAACCGCCCCATCGCGGTACCTCCGTCTCTCGCCTGTTGCCGATTACCCGTCAACCTACTGGAACACGTTACAGAAATGTCCCCGTTGGCTCGGCCGATTAGTGTTGGACGTATGAGCGAGCCCACTTCCTTCACCATGGCATCGCTGCGGCAGGCCGCGGGTACCGAACTCGGCGTCAGCCGCTGGATCGAGATCACCCAGGACCGCATCGACGCCTTCGCCGAGGCCACCGAGGACCGGCAGTGGATCCACGTCGACCCGGAACGCGCCGCGAACGGCCCTTACGGCACCACCATCGCCCACGGTTACCTCACCCTGTCCCTGATTCCGCCGATCATGGCCGACCTGATCGAAATCACCGACGCTACCGCGCGACTCAACTACGGCCTGAACAAGGTCCGCTTCCCCTCGCCCGTCCCCGCAGGCTCGCGCATCCGCGGCCAGGGCCGCATCGTGACCGTCGACGAGGTCCCCGGCGGCCTGCAAATCGTCATGCGGGTGACGATCGAGTGCGAGGGGAGCGATAAGCCCGCTTGCGTGGCGGAATACATCGTCCGGGCGCTGGCTTGAGCGGACACTCCCGTCCCCCTTGGGTCGAATCCTGGCCTTCGCGGTGGAAACTGTCCGCTGTGGCCGGCAAGCCCATGCGCCGCGCTCGCACCCCTCCGCTGCCCCCCCGGGATCATCGATGTAGAACGCGTTCTAATTCTGTCCGGGTGTGAACCGTGCCGCAGGAGGCCAGCGATGACGAATCCGAACGGTGGTGCGGCGGTGGTTCGGCAGGCGCTCCCGGGTGCCCTGCACGCCACGGCCTGCGCCGCTCCAGAGTTCTATTGCGAAGCAGCTGACGTCCGGCCGAGTTCGGCCTCGATAGCCGCGACTCGCCGGGCGTCGATGCCCCACGGGTGGTCGACGCCGACCCTGGTGTCGAGATCCCAGAGCACACAGGTCTCCTCGGGTGCGGTGACCATGGACCAGGCCACCACCGTGCGGCCGAGCTGCTCGCCCATGGATCCATGTGAATTCGTCTGCGGCCCAGCGCCATCCGGGTAATGGTGCAGGAATCGTCCATAGGCGGCGGAACAGAACGCGGCGTAGCGCTCGGTGCACAGGATGAAACCGTGCCACGCCTCGTCCACCGCATGCGACGGCATCCCTATCACCTGACCGTCGCGCATCGCCGCACCGCAACAGCGCAGCCACTGCCGCAGACCGGTCTCCACCAGCTCCCGCGGCTCCCACGGACTGGTCTTGAAGACGGCCTCGGGCAATTCGAGTGCGGCCACGACTTTTTCGACATCGCGCAGATCAATTCGGCGCCGTGGACGATTTCGGGGACGCAAGAGGACCACGACTCACTGTACGACGTTCTGTGAATCACTCGGAGATCGAGATCTCGCGGCTCTCGGTCGATACGATTCCCCCATGATGTCGCTCGCCCTTGTGCTGTTCATCGGGATAATCGTCTTCAGTGTGGTCGGGGGCGTTATCGCGCTCGTGATCGGGCTGGTCAAGAACGCGGGCAGGACGCAGCAGCGCGGGCCGGGCGCTGGGTGGGCCGGGAACAGCGGCGGAGCGTGGATGGCAGGCGATACCGGCGGCAGCAGCAGCGATTCGGGGAGCAGTTGCAGCGGGGGAAGTAGTTGCGGTGGCGGTAGCAGCTGCGGTGGGGGCAGTAGTTGTGGTGGCGGGAGTAGTTGTGGTGGCGGCGGAAGTAGTTGCGGTGGAGGTTCCTGACCGATTCCGGCAGCGCCCGGCCAGGAGATCCGCGGCGGCGACTGCCAGGGGCGATGCCGTCGGTTCCGGTGGTCTTCGTCGGATCGCTGGTAGCGACGAGCGCGGTCGCTCGATCGGGGCACGTGCTGAACGGGTGGACCTGTGTGGTGGTCATTCTGGTGACGAAGCGCTGTCGCCGAATGATTCAGCGCTCAGCGTAATCGGCGTCCGCGGAGTTGACCTCAACTGTGCTTCAGGTTCCAGGCTGGACTACGAACCGATCAGGCAGTGAAACGATGGAGGATGTCATGCGGGCTGTGCAGGCAACGGAATTCGGTGGACCGGAAGTGCTCGTGGTGCGTGAAGTGCCGGTACCGGTGGCCGGGCCGGGTGAGGTGGTCGTCGATGTAGCGGCCGCCGACGTGATGTTCCTCGACACACAGTTACGTACCGGTTGGGGCACCGAGTTCTTCAAGCTGGAGCCGCCGTACGTGCCGGGTGGTGCGGTCGGTGGTGTGGTCTCGGCGGTGGGCGCCGATGTGGACTCGGCCTGGCTCGGCAGGCGGGTTGCCACGGCCACCGCGGCCAGCGGTATCGGCGGCGGGCAGCCGATCGGTGGATACGCCGAGAAGGCGGTTGCCAAGGCAGACACCCTGGTTGCGGTGCCCGAAGAGTTGAGCGTGCCGGAGGCCGTGGCTTTGGTGCACGACGGCAGGACTGCCCTCGCGGTATTCGACAAGGCAGCCATCCAGCCGGAGGAGTGGGTGCTGATCACTGCGGCAGGTGGCGGGCTGGGCACCCTGCTGATCCAATTCGCCCGTGCCGCAGGCGCACACGTGGTCGCCGCAGCGCGCGGTGCCGCCAAGCTGGAGTTGGCGACCCGGCTCGGCGCGGAATTCGTCGTCGACTACTCCGAATCCGGCTGGCAGGTCAAGGCACTCGCCGCGACCGGCGGAGCGGGCGCGAACGTGGTGCTCGACGGGGCGGGCGGCGCATTGGGTGCGGCCGCTCTCGAAGCTGTCGCGGACAGCGGACGATTCATCGGATATGGCGCTGCCGCAGGCGGATTCGCCGAGTTCGATCGAGCAGCCGCGACTGCCCGAGACATCACGGTCGTCGGGCTGTTCGACATCACCGGCGCGGACACCGATTGGCGTGCGCTGGCCGAGCGGGCCCAGTCTGCCGTGGTGACGGGAGAGGTGGAAGTGGTGATCGGCCGAACCTTCCCGCTGGAGCAGGCCGACCGCGCACACGCCGCCATCGCATCCCGCGAGACTCTAGGGCGCACCCTACTGACCGTCTGAACGGTGGCCGGGGTCGTATGTCGTTGGCGGCGTGACTCGCCCGCTGAGGTGACCGGCCGGTTGTGAGTTCGCACAGCGCACTGCCGGCAGTGCGCTGTGCAACCGGCAAAGCCGATTTGCAAGGGCACGCAACTGGTTATCAGACCCACTGCGAACTGCTCGGGTCGGCGCTAATGTGCCTGCGTGGAAACTCTGATCGTCGTCGTAGTCGTGATCGTGGTGCTCGCTGCCGTTGTCGCCATCGTGCAATTCGCCACCAGGCCGCCGAGGGACGAGAGGCTTTGGGACAGTGGTGATTCCGACGGTGACTACGACAACGATGGCTGGGATGAGGCCGACGACTGAGCGCCGACTCAGCCGACCGGCGTCAACACCACTACCGCGATCGGCCGCTTCGTCAGCTTCTGATACGCCGTGTACCGCCCCCGGTTCACCTTGTCGACGATCGCCCACCGCCGCGCGTAGTCCGGATCATCCGGCAGCGTCGGCCGCGCCACGGCCTTCAGCTTCCGCCGACCCACCTGAATCTCGCACTCCGGCTTGGCCTTCAGGTTCGCCAACCACTTCGGCGGCCGCGGCGACCCCCCATTGGACGCTGTCACCAAATAATCATCCCCATCGCGCCCATACGTCAACGCGGAAGTCCGTGCCTGCCCCGTCTTTCGCCCCACCGTCCGCAACAACAACGTCGGATTCCCGAACAACACCCGATGCCCCACCACCCCACGACTGTTCTCATAAACCCACTGATGCACCTTCAGCACATTCGCGAACACGCCGCCCATCGCCAACCCTCCAAACAGTGGTGGTTACGCCCCCACCCTAACCACGACCGGCTATCCGAGTGGTGCCCGTCCCACCGCAGCCGGTAGCATCGCCTACGGCTGCGGTGCATGCCGCAGAAGAGGGGCGGTAGCTCAGTCGGTCAGAGCCGTGGACTCATAATCCATTGGTCGTGGGTTCGAGCCCCACCCGCCCCACAAACCCTCTCTGAACCGCCTGTAAGTGTTGGTGATGGCCGGCCCGGGGCTGGCTGACAGGATCGGTGTCGTCGCCGCAGCCTGGTGTGACTCGTGAACCGCTTTGCCTCTTCGAGTGCACTTGCCGGGATCTGTCCATCGGTTGTGGTGGCGACGCCGGCCCGGTCTTGCTTCGGTGGCTTGATCAGAAGCCTGCCCGACCCCCCGTTGCCGCGGGGTCGTGGCCCATTACAGGCCTGCCTCGAAGTGTTCCTTCCGGGCCGACGCCGACCTACGACGTCGCCCATCAGGAGGACTTTCGCCGCAATGCCTATCGTCGCAGATCAGTACGAACTCGTCATCGGTGTCGACACCCACGCCGCCAACCACGCGCTGGCGATCGTGGCCACCGCAACCGGCGCCGCAGTCGATCAGGCAAACTTCCCGGTAAGCACGGCCGGGCTGGATCGAGCCCGAGCATGGATCACACGTCGGGCTGGTGAACGGGCCACCCTCGTCGTCATCGAGGGCATCGGCTCCTATGGCGCCGGCCTGGCCGAGCGCCTGATCGCGGCGGGGTTTCCGGTAGCCGAACCCTCCGCGATGGCGGCAGCGGACCGGCGCGGCACCGGCAAAACCGACGCGCTCGACGCGGTGCGCGTCGCCAGATCGGTGTTGTCCGTCGATGTCGGCCGACTACGTCGACCACGAGCAGACGGACCCCGCGTCGCCATGCGCGTTCTCGTGATCGCCCGCGAACAGATGACGTGTGAACGCACGCGAGCCGTCAACGCGTTAACCGCTCTGGTCCGCACCGTCGAGCTGGACATCGACGCACGGAAACCGTTGACGGGCAGACAGATCCAAGCCATCGCCGCATGGCGCACACGCCCGTCCGACGACGTCACCGCGCGAACGTACCGGGCCGAGGCAGTGCGGATGGCAACCAGAATCCGAGCACTCGACACCGAACTGCGTGACAATCGCAAAAGCCTCGACGCACTGGTCCAAGCCACCACGCCGGAGCTGACCGCAGTGCCCGGCGTCGGCTCCGTCGTCGCAGCGTCGGTCATGATCGCATGGTCACACCCAGGACGAGTACGGTCCGAGGCAGCGTTCGCTGCACTCGCCGGAACGTCTCCGATCCCGGCATCGTCGGGAAACACGGTGCGCCACAGGCTAAACCGCGGTGCCGATCGCCGACTGAACCGGGCGTTGACCACCATCGTCATCGTGCGTATGCGCATCGACCCCGCAACCCGCACCTACGTTGCCCGCCGACGATCCGAAGGCCGCACAACCAAAGAGATCACGCGAAGCCTCAAACGCTACGTCACCAGGCAACTCTTCCGCATCCTCACCGCTGCCCACCAAACACCCAGCAAGGCTTGACAAATATAGAAGCATCTGTGAGTCGACCCGGGCGGTCAACCGCTGCCCGACGAGATCACCAGGAATGCTGTAAAGCGCTTTGGCGATCTGAACGTGTTCTCTGAACCAAAACTTTGTTCGATCCGACAGTTCTGATCTGTCACTCGGCGACAGGCCGTGGGATGCCGAGGTGTGTGGTTGTGCTGGAGCGTCTTTCGATCTGAGTGAGTTTGTCTTTGGTGCCGGCGAGGCTGATCTGGAGTCCTTCGACTTCGCCGAGCCAGCCCTCTCGTTCGGCTTCGGCGATCCGGGCTTTGAGGTTGTCGTGGATCTCGATCAGCCGGTGCTGCTGGGCGGGGTCCGGCCAGAGGAGCGAGCATCTCACGCATGCGTGTTCATGGATGCAGCTCGAGCCGAACGCGCGCCCGCAGGTGCCGATGGAGACCTTGCGGCGTTCGAAGTGGCCGAGGAACTGCTGCCATTCCTCGTCGGTGGGGCGACGGTATTCCTCCGACGGCCGCAAGGCGCGGCGGCGAGCCAGGAAGCCCAGGTGGGCGGTGATGGCTTCGTCGGGGTAGACGGCCTTGTAGCCCATGGTGACGTTGATGTCGCGGTGCCCGGCGATGATCTGCGCGATGTGTGGTGGGAGGCCGTTGAGCACGGCGTCGGTGATGAAGACTCTCCGGAAATCGTGGGCGGTGAACTTCAGCGGGTCGCCGGTGGCCGGGTCGGTCAGTCCCGTTCGAGCGAGGGCCTTGTCGAGCAGGTCGGAGACGAGACCGTGTGTGAACGAATGGATTTCGGTTCCGATGCGGTGCTGGAACAGCAGCGGCGCCGGTGGATTCCACGTCAGTTCGTGGCTGTCGCGGGCTTTGATGATCGGGACGGCGCCGTCGGGGCGGCGGATGCGGCAGAGGATGGCGCTGAGGACGTCGGCGAGTTCCGGGTTGACCAGCAGCAGGCGTTCGGTATCGGTCTTCGACGGCGCGATCTGCAGCAACGGCACCAGTTCCCCGGTGCTGGGCAGACGATACTGCACGAGACTGTGGTGGCTGAGCTCGAGCAGTTCCTCGACACGGATTCCGGTGTGCCGCAACACTTCGATGGCCGCCCAAGCCCAGAATGCGTGGTTCGCGTCGCGGTTGAGCAGCGTCAGCGTGCCGCCGTCGGGGTTGCGAATCCAGACGTTGTCCGGCTTCGCGCTGGGCCGATGAATCCTGGTGAAGGCCTTGCCTGCGGCGGTGAACGACTGCCCGGGTGGGGTCTGTCTGCCGACTGCGAGCAGTTCTTCGGATTCGCGGCGCCATTGGTTGGTGGTCTCGACGAGGATCGGCAGCACGGGCAGGCGCTCGCGGGTGCGGCTGTCCATGCGGGCCTTGCGGCGGCGGACGAATTTGACGCGGGAGAGGTCTTCTTGGCTGATCGGACACGGTGCGACCCACGGACCCCAGCGAGCCGGGTCTTCCAGAGCCCATTCGGCCAGGTCGAGGTAGAACGCGCGAACCGTGGAGAGGGTGTCGAGGTAGCCGAGGCGCTCACTGTCGACCTCGACGAGCTCACCGTCGCGCAGGACCGTGCTGGTCTTGGTGCGCAACCGCCGCTTCCAGGCTCCGGCGACCTCGCGTGGCAACGCCAGCGAGTCGATGCCAGGGTGATGGTGCTCGAGATCGACCCAGAAGCTGCGGACCAGGTGGTTGACCAGGCCGAGTAGCCGCGAGTAGTCGACCACGGGCTGGCGCTCGCGCAGATAGTCCACCAGCAGCTCGCGCATCGGCCCGCATGCAATCGGATAGCGGTCGACGAGCTGCTCGATGCTGCGTTGCCCGAAACTGCGGATTTCCCGCAGCGACGGCACGTCGCTGCCGAAAACGCCTGCCTCACTGAGCATCCGGAACGTGGCCGCCGCGGAATCGCAGCGTCCGCGGACCTCGCGTTCGACGTCGAAGATCTCCAAGACGTCACCGACGGTGACATCGGCCAGCACTCCGCCCTTCGCAGCGACGATCACCGCGGACCGGAACACGACATCCTGACCGGCGTCCGAGCGGACCGTCGGGTTCTGCTCGCAGAGCCCCCGCAGCCGCGCGAACCCTTCACTGTCACGGGCGTAGACCATGTTGCGGACGAGCTTGCGTTTCTTGCCCGCGGTCAACAGCCATTCCAGGGACGGGCGAACGACGTCGGTGCCGACGACGAGCAGCAGCGAGTTGGTCATCAACTTCAGCATGTGGTCGGAATAGCGGCCATTGCGGCGTAACCATTGCTCGGGGATCTGTGCCCAGTCCTCGCGCGCGTCGTCGGCGCCGCTGGCCAGCCAGCGATCCTGCCAGGTGTCACCGGGCTGGTCTTCGAGCCAATCGAGCAGGTGCGTCAACCCCCACCGGCGAGCGTTGCGCACCTGTTTCGACGCGATCGCCCGATGACTTGTCGACAGCACCAGCGAGTCGACCTTGGCCCGGCTCAACCGGGTTCTCGGCCAGTTGCCGCCCACGATCCGTGTGGGATAGCGTTCACGCCAATCTGGCTGCGCAGCAATCGTTTCCCGCTGTGTGGTGTGGATTCTTTCGGAGGATGTCGTGGTCATCGATCGATCCGTCCGAACAACACCGCCATCGTTTCCGGGCGATAACCGGGTGCCGGCGGCGGGGCGGGCAGGCTGGCTCTGCGGGTCCGTTCGGCATGGTGAGCCAGCACGCGGGCGATCACATCCTCCTGCCGCGGTGTCGTATAGATCTGAGTGGTGGTCAACCGTGCGTGGCCCAGCACGTACTGAACGTCCGTCAACGGCATCGCCGGGTCCTCGGCCATCCGGTAAGCGGCCGTATGCCGCAAGGCGTGCAATGTCACCTCCGAGCCGACAGCGGCGTTGACTCGCTCGAACATCCGATGCGCCGCGTGATAGGTCAAGGGGCGGACCGGCCGGGTTCGCGTCCACCACAACGGCTTGCTGCGCCCGTGCGGGATCAGCGTTCCCATCTCCACCTGATAGAGCCGCAACCACACGAACGCATCCGACGACGCCGGCAACTCCTGAGTCTCACGAGTGCCCTTGCGCACCACCGTAATCAGCTGCCGCCCCGGATCGACACCACCCTGTGTGGCCGACAACAGTTCCGATGCCCTGGCTCCGGTGGACACGTAGAACGCCACCAGCGCCCGGTCCCGGTTCGACGGCAGCCCGGCGAAAATATCGTTGAACTGCTCGTCCGGGATCGCCCGCGGCAGCCGCCGCGGGACCCGCGGGCGATACAAACCTGTCTTCTCGTTTGCATACGGCTCCATCGGATTGTGGTGCGCATGCGCGCGCCCGCCGCGCCGAGACCGGTCCAGCGGGAACGGATTCAGCATCGGGCCCGTGCCGACATCCCGATGAAAGTCGTAGAACCCGCGCAACACCGTCTCGCTGTGCGCACGTACCGACACCGAATACGGCTTGCCGTCGCGGCCGGACACCGCCATCCAGCGGCAGAAATCACGGGCCTCGATCCGGGTCGCCCGACTCCACGACATCTCGACCACCCACAAGAACCGGAACCAGCGCAGCAGATCCATCCCATACGATCGCACCGTCGCCGCGCTGCGCCCGGCAGCCAGCAGATCACCGAAGAACGCCGCCGCCGAGTCGACCGGATCACCGATCGGATCGAGCAGCCGGTAGGGATCCCACTTCGACTGCGTCGCAAGCAGACACCCGACAACCGGCACCTGCAAACCGGCCAAATCCCGCGATGCCTCCGCTTCGTCGAACATGGCAACCGACCGTAGGTGCTCGCCCGAGCGCATGTCCCCCGAACTGCTCGAACACCCTGGTCTGTTCAGTCAATAGGTGCCGGTCCGGCGCAACTTTCGGATGAGACCAGGTCGGGATGTCGAATGCGGTGTCGGGCAATGGTTTCAGCTTCGGGTGCTCGTCGGTGGCGAACACTTCGGCCGGGCGTAGCCTTGTGGTGCCGTGGATACGCATGCCCGCGGTCTCCCGGCACCACCGCTGCGCGCGTTCTCGGCAGTCATCGAGATCCCGGAATTGTTCTCCAGCAAAGAAGTTCGAGCGTGCATACGGAACACAGCGTTCGACCCTGGGTTTGTCCTGGGGGCTGCGGATGTGGGCCGGATCCACGACGAAGCCGCGGGATTCGGCGTATTCGCGGAACGAGTCGTTCAAGCGGGGATCGGTCGCGTTCGCCCGGTCGACGGGGTTCCGGTAGTAATCGCCGAAAAAACAACGGATATCGCGTAATTCCTTGTTCAGGATGGGTGCCGGGTTGAGTTCAGCTCGCTACCGGTCTTCTGGCTGCCCGAGCACCTGGGTCTGGAGGCGGTTGCGCAGGTCGATTTCCTCCGGCGTCATCGGGTCGTCGGGGCGGAGGATGCGAGCGGGTTTGGGCCGGAGTGGCAGACCGTTGTCGGCGGTGGTGTTCTCGGCTTCTGCGAGCGCCCGGTAGAGAGAGGCGACGGACGGGTGCTCGCCCGCGTGCTTCCCGGCCTTGATGGTGAGCTTTTTCGCGATGTCCGGGACCGGGACGCCTTTGTTCTTCAGTGCGAGGGCGAAGGTGAGCGAGTCGTCGTCGATGACTCTGGGTCGGCCGCCGTGGTTGCCTTTGGCCGCGGCGATGGCCTGGCCCTCGAGGGTCTTTTCCCGGATGTAGTTGCGTTCGATCTGCCCGGCGACGGCGAGGACCGCGAAGAACATCGCGCCCATGCCGTTGGGGTCGTAGATGCCGGTGAGCGGGCCGGTGAGCAGTTCGAGCTGGATGCCGCCGGTCTGGAGTTCGGCCGACAGCGCCATCAGCTCGGCGGCGTTGCGGGCCAGGCGCTTGAGCTCGTGGACGGTGAACACGACCGGTGTGCCGGGTGCGGCCTCTTTGAACTGGTGGGCCAAAGCGAGCGCTTTCTCCAGCTCGGGCCGGACCTTGACGCGGGTGCTGATCTGCTCGTGAAAGATCTTGTGGCACTGCGCCCTTCGGAGGGCTTCGAGCTGGCTGGCCAGCTCTTGGCGAGCGGTCGATGTCCTGGCGTACCCGATCCGCACCGGCCGTTCGGCCGCCGGTGCCGGGACGACGGTGAGTGCGGGGCCTTGGGTCCAGGTTCGGCCGGGACGGCGGTCGGCGGGGGTCGGCACGTCGAGTTCCTCGCGCAGTGCGGGCACCAGCACGAAGCGCAGGGTGTGGTATTTCGCGGCGGTCTTGCCGCTGCGGGTGCGGCAGGCGCTGCCGGCGGGTGCGTCGCAGTTGGGGCAGCTGTGCTGTTCGACCGCATCGGCGGCCTGCTCGGGAATCAGCTCCACGAGAGGAATTCTCTCAGAAGTGTCTCGCACAAGAGGCAGGTTTCGAGAGGAGTTTTGCGAATGGTGGCCTGCGGGTTTGGTGGTCGATCCGGGGCTGTCGCAGAACTCTCGTATCTGATCGTTTGTGAGAATGCGTGTCGTCGCTCCGGCGGCGCTGGTTGGCTCCTGACGTCGGCCGTCGGTGAAGTCCGACGCCATCGGCGAGTGGGTCCGGCGCGCCCTGGGTGCTTCCGGCAAACGCCCTCAATTGCCGAGTTGAGGGTGTAGGGGAAGTCCCTGCGGGCGAAAAATCCGTCGCGATTGCTCCGGTGCTCGGGTCAGTCTTCGGTACGGCATCTAGCGCAGGTTTCGCTGTACCTGACCGAGTACATCCGCCGTTTCGGCGAGTACTCGGTCAGGTACAGCGAAACCCGACGCCTGTGGCCCATTCCTGATATCGATCTCACCCGGATCCGCGGCGACGGTTCGCCGACCGATGGATTCAGCCGGGCCGCGTGAGCCAGCGAAGGGTTGGATGCCCGAGCTGGCCGGGTGCGTGTCGGCCGAGCACCTCACCAAGCTCTGGCGCCACGTCCGAGGAGTGATCGCGGGAACCGGGATCACAGCAATCGATCGACGAGCCTGTCGATGTAGTCCGCGGTGAGCGGGCCCATGTCGAATAAGACGCGGATGTACATAGGGGCCAGGATGTGATCCAGCACGTCGAACGCGTCGGGTGCGTGCTCGCCGCGGTCGTGGGCGCGATCGAGCATGGACTGCAGTTGCCGCATGCGTTCGGCGCGGAGGTTGTCAGCAGCCCGCAGGCCCTGCTGACCGTTGCTCGACAGGGCGATGGCCAGGTGCAGCACCGCCGGGCCGTCGGGTCCGGTGATTTCGCGGGCCACTTGGGCCGCGTAAGTGCGCAGGTCGCCGTCCAGGCTCCCGGTGTCAGGCATCGGCGACACCGCATTGAGGCGGGTGAGCGCCACCTCGGCGAGCAGGCTTTCCAGATTGCCCCACCGGCGGTAGATGCTGCTGTCGGCTACGCCCGCGCGGGCTGCGACCTCGCCGACGGTGAAGTTGCCGTAGCCGCGTTCGCTGATCAGGTCGGTGACGGCCCGGTGGACCGCCGCGCCGACGCGGGCGGCGCGCCCGCCGGGCCGTCGGACTGGCTGTCGCTCGTTCACCCTCACACCTTAACGCAGTCAATGCTTGCGTTTGTGCGGCAACACTTTTATACTCCTCTAACGCAGTCATCGACTGCTTTAGTACGCCAGGGTGGAAACGCTCTCCGCGTCAGCCCTGGCCAGCGCAACCAACGATTGAGAGGAATCCTTTTGGCTCCATCGCATGAGGCCGTAGGTAGTCGATCAAGCCGGGCCGCCGACTACTCCGTGGTGATTGCCGGAGGTGGCCCAGTTGGCCTGATGTTGGCGTGCGAGCTGGGGTTGGCAGGCGTCGACGTGCTGGTGATCGAGCGGCTCACGAGTATCGACCAGACGATGAAAGCCGGGTATGTGAACTTAGCGACGGTTCAAGCCTTTTACCGGCGTGACATGTTGCCGCAACTGCAGGAGCGGCACGACGCCGCGGTGGAGCGGACGCAGAAGTTCTTGGCGTCCAAGGGAATCGAGAACGCTGTCGGCGGCGGTCCGGTCGGAGCTCACTTCTCGGGCATTGTGCTCGACATCGGTCTGGTCGATTTCACGGGTCCGATATTCACGCATGCCGGACCGGCGGCCGGCGTGATCCTGGTGTCGCAGCAGGAGATCGAGGCGCTGCTGAATGAGCGTGCGGCCGACCTCGGCGTCACGGTGCTGCGCGGCGCCGAAGTCGCCGGGTTCACTGCCGAGGGTGACGGTGTCACAGTCGAATTGGGCGACGGACGCACGGTTCGAGGCGAATGGCTGGTGGGTGCCGACGGTGGGCGCAGTGTCGTGCGCAAGCTCGCCGGGTTCGAATTCCCTGGTGTAGACCCGGAAGTCACGGCGCGCCAGTTCGTTGTCGACATGATCGGTCACGAGAAACTGCGAGCGGGGTGGAATCGCACCGATGGCGGCGTCTATCTGCATGGGCCATACCCGGGGCGGGTGGTCACCGTAGAGCTCGACGGTCCACCGGAAGACCGTGAAGCACCCATCACGCCGGCGGAGTTGGAGGCGACGGTGCGGAAGGTGGCAGGTGTCGACGTCAAAGTCACCGCGATCCACTCGGCTACTCGCTTCACCGACCACACGCGACAGGCGAACACGTATCGACTGGGTCGGGTGCTGCTGGCCGGCGATGCGGCACACGTGCATTCGCCATTGGGCGGGCAAGGGCAGAATCTCGGCATCGGTGACGCGGTGAACCTGGGTTGGAAACTCGCCGCCGTTGTGAAGGGTTCGGTGCCAGAGGATTTGCTCGACACCTACACCGCCGAGCGGCATCCGGTCGGCGAGTGGGTGTTGGAGTGGACACGCGCACAAGTCGCCGCCATGCGAACCGATGCGCGCAGCTTGGCACTGCGCAACGTGCTCAGCGACCTTATCTCCACGCCCGACGGCTCGACCTATGTGCTAACCAAGCTTTCCGGCATACTGCACCGGTACGACTCCGGGGAGCACGACCTGGTCGGAGCGCCCGCCCCGGACGTCGAGTTGGCCGACGGCACACGCGTTGGCGACCATTGCGCGGACGGACGTGCGCTGCTAGTGGATCTGGCCGACAACGCGGCAGTGCGGGATGCAGTCGATGGCTGGGCAGCTCGGGTACGGGTGGTGTCGATCAAACCAGCGCAGCAGGTGGCGTGGTCCGCGCTGCTCGTCCGGCCCGACGGGTACATCGCTTGGGCCGCCGACGAGAACCCGGATATGTCCGCCCTGTCGGTCGCCCTGCGCCGGTGGTTCGGTGGGCCGACTCTTCGAGATTCTCCAACGCCGGCTCACTGATCTGCCGCGGCTACCACCAAGAAGTCCGGGCGCGTAGCGCCCGGCACTTCTTCAACACGTCTCCTTGATCACCGGAAACGCGCTGTATAGCCGCATAGCGCGCGGTTCGAAACGGCCACAGCTGGATGTCGAGCGGGCGCCGTGACCCTGTCCGGGATATCAGAACAGTGTGTCGCGCATTCGTAGGGGCCGATAGCCGGTCGGCCCGAGCTGCGCCAACTCGGCGTCGATGTCGACCTCGATCGCCCCGAAGAAGTTGATGTTCTCCGAGTGGGCCGGGGACACGTGAGCCAGTACCTCATCATCGACCCGGCGGCCCTCGCGCCGCATCTGTTCCACCGCCAGCCCGAAATACTCTGTCGTCCAGGCGATCACGGCGTTCGTCGCGAGGGTCAGGCACCACATTTGTTCGGACTGGTCTTCGAGATGCCGTGCCCGGATCATGCCCTCGTGGGCGTAGAGCAGGTCACGTTTGAGCGCGTGGACCGACTCGCCCCGGTTCAGCTGGCGTGCGATCTTGCGCCTGTAGTTCGGATCCGACAAATATCGAGCGGCATAGATTGTACGGCGAAGCGCCCCATACTCTTTCAACGCCGCCGCCAGCGCGTTCTGCCGGCTCGATGCCGACAGCTTCCCGACCAGCAACGACGCGGTCGCATGCCCGAACTTCAGCGACCCGGTCAAACGAAGCAGATCGTCATGGTGCTCTGCGATCAGGTCGAGATTCAGTTTGCGGGTCAGCAGCGGACGGCACGCGGGAACCGCGATTCGATGCCGGCCCGTGGTCCCGGCCGGTACAGTGTGATCTTGCCCAGGTCCCGGATGCGGGGTGAGAGCTGCATCCCGAGTAGATCGAACAGGGCAAAGTTGACTAGGGTCACGCCGTGCGTATCGGTCGCGTGCTCGGTGATCGGCAGATCCTCGGCGTTGCCCAGGATCTCGTCCAGCACGTAATGGGCCTCCCGGCGGGTGGTGACGATCACCTTCGTGCTGTAGGTGGTGTGCTGATCGGTGACATGGGTGTAGGTGGACAAGCCCTGGTCAGCGGAGAAATGCGGCACAATGCGGGCGGTGGTCGACTTGCCTCGCGTCGGAAACCGTTGCCCGTCACTGGACGACAGGGTACTGCCACCGAAAGTCGCGGTGAGCGGCAGCCTTTGGTGGTAGTCGATGATCGCCAGGTTCGCCGCGCGCAGCGTCTCCTCCCGCACATACCATTCCTCGGTCCACCGCAGAATGTCGTAGGAGATGCCGCAGGCGTCGGCCATGCTGCGCAGCCCGAGGTTGGTCGCGTTGGCCAGCAGGACCGCGATGAGATTGCGTTTCAGATCCGAGCTGCGGGCCTGTTTGCCGCCCGCGTGGGTGAAACAGTCCAGGTAGCCGGTGCGTTTGTCCAGCTCGATCAGCAGCGACACGATCGGCGCGAACGGCAGCATCTCGGTCAGCTCCGCTTTGAGTTCGGCCGCCTCGGCCGGCACATCCTCCGCGGTCAACGGCGAGATCACCAAGTCACCATCGTCATCGAGGCGGACCGGGCCATCGCCGGTGGCCAAGACCTTCTCCAGCTCGGCGACCGATTCGTGTAGTTCATCGACCGCATCCGCCAGGGCGCGGGCCGGATCAGCGGATTTGCCGACCAGACGGCAGAACTCGGCGCGCTGGGGCTCCCACTGCTCGGGCGTGAGCAGATACGCTGCCGGATCGGCGTACCGGCGTGAACCGGGCACGAACACGTCCCCTCTGCGGAGCCCGTCACGCAGGCCGAGCAGCACGCACAGCTCCCAATAGTGCCGGTAGGCGGTGGGATTGCCGGACTTGCGGGCCTCCTCGAGGTAGCCGCGCCACTTGGTCGGCACGAACCCGGTCGGAGCCTCATCGAACACCTTGCGGCGGCCGGTGGCGTTCAGCTCCCGCAGCATGTCGACCGCGAGCAGCAGTTCGGTCGCCGCGGTGCCGCCGGCGAACCCGACGCTCGACAGCACCGCCGGGGTGAACTGCCGCAGATAGCTGTAGGAGGCGTTCAGGGCCGCCAGATGCCCGTGATCACGCGGCAACCGTGGCTTGGCCTGCGCGGCCGCGGCCCGCAGGCGCTCCAAGCCGATCCGTTCTCCGCGCACCAAGCCCCCGACCTGCTCGTCGGGGATTGCGGGATCGTTGATGATCGCCAGCAGCTCATCGAGAAGGGCTTGCCGGTCCTCACCGGATTTTCCGCGTTCGGCCAGTTCGTCTTTCATCCGTTTTTCGGCGGTACTGAATTTCGCCGAGATCGCCTGGTCGAACAACGCGACCACCTCATCGAGCACATCGGCGGCCGACTGCGCCAGCACCGTGAGCAGGATCGGATGACGCCGCTGCGGTTCCCGCCGCTCCAGAGCCTGCGGCGTCAACCGGCGGCCCATCGTGGCCAGAAACCGGCGGCGCTCGGCGGGCAGCACCGACATGTCCAAGCGATCAGCACCCAGGTCGCGTAGGAACCCTAGCTTGTCGACCTCGGCCTTCACCGCCGCCGCGGACGCCTCCACCGGTCCGGTCGACAGCCACCGCAACCGCGACATCTTCAGCGACACATCGGTGACCAGCAACCCGTCCAGCTGCGCACACCGCTGCGGGGTGAGTTCGTGCGCCAGCTGGTCATAGGTTTCCCGCTGCGCCTGCTCGCGGGCGTGAGCCACGAGCTCCACCAGGACCACCGGGCCCGGCCGGATCACCTTCGCCGAGATCAGATACTCACACGCCAACCGGAACAGCAGCGTCGGCGAATCATGCTCCATCGCCCGCGCCAACAGGAACTCGTCCAGCTCCTTCAGCTCCATCGTCCCCGGCCCCCGCCAGCCCAGATACTGCGCCACCAACCGCAGGTGATCGGTGCGCGTCTGCGCGCGGCGGCCGTACGAATTGATCGCGCTCGCCTCGACATTCAGCTCGGCAGCCAGCCGGGCCACCGCCACCGGCGGCGCCGTCGACACCTTGTCCGGCACGAACCCGAGCCAGGGCAGCGTGCACAGCGCAACAGCTATTCCCAACCGGTCTGCCGGACCCCGGCCCCGGCCCCGGCCCGGCGCGATGAACGCCAAATCCGATGGGGCCAGCTTGAAGAACCGGTACAGCTCCTCGCGACTGATCTCCGGGAACTCGCGTAGCCGCGCCAACTCCTCGTCCGCGAACACCCGCGTCGCCACGAACCCCGACCTCCACCACGCCGACCAGCCTCAACCGCACCCCAGCCAAGCACTACCAGCCGAAACACGCATCCCGAGCACGAAACTGGGCCAATACCAACGGATTACGCATATCCGTTGTTTTCTCGGCGATTACTACCGGAACCCCTCGACGATGGCCTTCATGTTGACCGGAATCGCGACGGCGAACACGCCGTCGAAGAACACCCACGCCGCCTCGAACCTGGCGATGACGTCGTTGAGGGTCTCCCGATAGGTCGGATAGACGAACATGTGCCGCGAATACACCGCGGTGAAAATCAGGCCCTTCACCACCCGCCGCCGGCCCTCGACCTCGGTCAGCAAGCCCAGCCGGCCGAAATCGACCTGCACCTCAGCGCCGGGTTCGCAGTCGTCCACCCGCACCGTGGTGCGCCGCTTCCCGAACCCCAATTCTGTTGTTGCGTAACGGTTCAACGTCCGATACGACACCATCACACCCCGCCGGCCGAGCAGAATATGGATCTTGGTCAAGGTCAGGCCCTGATCCAGCCAACTCAGCAAACTCGGTACGACCCCGACAATGCGGTGAACAACGCCGTCGCAAACTGGACGCTATCGTCTATGAGCTTGTGAAGTCGTCCGGCATACCTGGGATGGCCGTTGCCGTCGTGCACGGCGGGAAGACGGTGTACGCCAAGGGGTTCGGCGTACGCGAGGTCGGCAAGGACGACAAGGTCGACGCGGACACTGTGTTCCAGCTCGCGTCGTTGTCCAAGTCCGTTGCCGCGTCCGTCGTCGCACACCAGGTGGGCACGGGATCAGTGACGTGGGATACTCCTATCGTGTCGAAGCGGCCCGGATTCACGCTGAAGGACCCGTACGTCACGCAGAACGTGACCATCGGCGACATGTTTGCGCACCGCTGCGGCCTCGTGCGTGGCGGCGGGCTCCGGGGCGGAGGTGCATCGCCATTGTGTCGTGCGGCCGGTATCGCCGACGACAACCGTCGTCGCCGACCTCCCGCCGGTGCTACGCGAACCCGCCTGGTCGTCGGTTCGCGGAGTTTTCCGGCGATTCGAGAGGTGGCCCTGCACGCGCCGCAGGCCGTGCGACCGTCGTTGGGCAGGTAGTTTGGACATCGGGACGCTGAAAGTCGCTCCAGCGGCAATCGGGTGATCGGCCCGTCACCAATGTATTTTATGATTATGGTCCGCCGTGAGCACTGTTTATGCAGGTCAGCACAGTGTTCGGAGTGTTTGAACTCATAATCCATTGGTCGTGGGTTCGAGCCCCACCCGCCCCACAGATTCCGGTCCTGACCTGCATTATCGTCAGTTAGGTTCGACACCGTTTCCCACTGCGACACGCGAGGTGGATGTCGGGTCGGCTGTGCGGGCGAGGTTGGTGTTGTAGCGTCGTGCGAGCCATGCGCACACCATGAGCTGCATTTGGTGGAACAACATCAACGGCAGGACCATCAGCCCGACAGTGGCGGCGGGGAATAGGATGCTGGCCATGGGTAGGCCGCTGGCCAGGGATTTTTTGGAGCCGCAGAAGACGATTGCGATCTCGTCTTCGGCGCTGAACCGGAGTCGACGCGCGGCTGCCGTGGTGGCGGTCAGGACGATCGCCAGCAGGACCGCATTGACGGCGAAAAGCATAGCCAGCGAGGGGACGGTGAGTTGGGTCCATATCCCGGCCACCACTCCTTGGCTGAATGCGGTGTAGACGACGAGCAGGATCGAACCGCGGTCGAGGTAGCTGAGCAGTGTTTTGCGTCGGGTGATGAAGTCGCCGATCCATTTCCGCAGCAGTTGTCCGGCGAGGAATGGCGCCAACAACTGCAGCCCGATCCCTTCGACCGCTGCGAGCGATAGCGCGCCGCCGGTCCCGGTGACGAGGAATACCGTGATCAGTGCGGGTGTGACCACGATCCCGATGAGGTTGGAGAACGACGCGCTGCAGATGGCGGCCGCGACGTTGCCTCGGGCGTTGGAGGTGAAGGCGATCGAGGACTGCACGGTCGAGGGCAGGCAGCACAGGAACATCACCCCCGCGTACAACTGTGGCGTCAATACACTCGGCACCAGGACGCGACAAATCAGACCGAGCAGGGGGAAGGCGATGAAGGTCGCGGTAAAGACCAGTGTGTGCAGGCGCCAGTGCCGAAGTCCGTCCAGCGCGGCACGGGTGGACAGGCGGGCTCCGTAGAGGAAGAACAACCCTGCGATGGCGATGGTAGTGGTGTGCTCGGCGTCGACGGCGACAGTTCCGCGGGCGGGAAGCAGCGATGCCACCAGGATGGTGGCCAACAGCAGCAGAATGTAGGGGTCGAGTCGAAGACGCGACATCAACTGCCATCACGCGTTGCCGCGACCTTGTCCGGCAGGTGCCGTGGGTGGTGTCGTGAGATGTTGCGTTCCATCAGATCGATCGAGGCTGCCACACCGACGTCGCCGGCTTGGACTTCGGGGAGCCGGCCGTCGTTGGCGCGTAACTGGCTCAGCGCGTCGGCCATCGCGGTGTGTGCGGCGAATAGACACGGTGTGGAGTAGATCGCGACGTCGACGCCGAGCTCCTCGAGTTCGGTCAGCGACAGTCGCGGGGAGAACCCGCCCGCGATCTGATTGAACAGCAATGGTTTGTCGCCGATCACGCCGCGGATCTTGCGTATCCATTCCCCGCTGCGCACGCCGTCGACGAGCAGGACGTCGGCATCGGTGGCGGCCAGAATCTCGGCGCGCTCCAGGATATCGTTTTCGTCGGTCGAATCCGTGCGGGCCACCACGACCAGTTCGGACCTGGTCTCGAGAACGAGGTTCAGCTTCTCCAGGTACTCCCCGATCGGCAGGATCTGTTTGCCCGAAACGTGTCCGCATCGGCGTGGCCGTTTCTGGTCTTCCAGGATCACTCCGGAGGCTCCGATGTGCTCGAGTTGCTCCACCACGTGGCAGGCGACCTCGGGGTCTACGTAGCCGTCGTCAATGTCGACCAGCAGGTGCTGCCGCGGGAATGCCAACCGCAGTCGTTGGACGAAGTTGACCATGTCGGGCCAGGCGATGAATCCGATATCGGGCAGCCCGTAATAGGAGGCGGCGAAACCGAATCCTGATACGAACATCCCGTCATAGTGTTGCGCCGCGATCGAGGCGGAGTACATGTCGAATATCCCGATCAAGGGAGTGATGCTGTCGTTACTTATCTCGTTCCGAAGCGCATTTCCGTATCTCATTTTTTCACCCTGTCGCTGTCGATGTGGTATTGCCCGAGATCGGTCTATGGAGGATGCTTTTGTCCTTGTTGACATCGGTATTTTCGAGTGTGCCCGGACGGTGCTGAGAGCCCACTGAGAGCGAATTCGACCTCCCGTCGTGAGGGTCGTCACCGCGATAAATCGCTGATCGCGACGCCGTCGTGGTGAACATTCGCGAGAGCGTCGCCACCCGGACCGGCCACGCGGCACGAGCCGCGACCTATGCGAGGTCCGTAGCGAGCATGACCGGCTCGGATTCTTGGAGCTGCATTCTGTGGTTTCCGGACAACGACTGTCCGCTGCACTCCGGCCCGGTGAGGGAATCTAGTGCGCGCGGGGTGGGCTGGCCGGAAGCGCAGATGGGGTGTACGAGGCCGCGTACGACTCTGAACGCCGGCCATGCCGACGGGCACTGGGCGCGTGGGACGGCGGGTCGGCAGGGCTGGGTAGGCGGGAGTATCCCCGTGGCGAGAAGGTGTGGCTGCCGGTGTCGCCGAAAATGGAATGCCCAGGGCATAGGGAGAACGGTATGGTCGAGCAGTTTTCGGCCGATCTGGATCGGCTTCGGACCATCGCGCCGGGGTTCGATCGGATCGGCGCGGATGTGGCGGCGACCGTGCGGCAACTGCGCGCCGTCCTGGCGATGGACGCCGCACCGTGGGGTAACGACGACACTGGCCGCGCATGATCTCAACATCAACCGCATCCGTGCACACGCGTTTCACCCTCGAATCAGATAGTGACCAGTCGGTGCTTTGAGAGGCTGTGCCAGTTGGGCGCGCGTTGGGCACACACAAGATCAGACCCGGTGAAAACCGGGTCTGATCTTGTGAGACGGTGGTGCGCGATACTGGGATTGAACCAGGTACCGCCGGTCCGTCAACAAGATCGTAAGACGACAGCTGAACAGCTTTGTATTTTGTCCTTTTGCTCGGCTGTGAACTGCATCTATGCAGTTCAGGGCAGCGTTCTCAGGAGTTGTACTCATAACATGTTGGTCGTGAGCGTTGTCGCTGGTAGTGACTGTTTCGGGCTCGGTGTTGGTGGCGGCGTCGCCAGATCGAGCGGTGTAGGCAGTGGCTGGTGTCGCGGATCGGTTCGATGACGATCGTGGGTGAACAGGTGCCGGATCTCATTGCGGGTCAACGAGATCAATCCTTCCGAATGTCAGCGGACACGTAGATCTCATAGGCGGATAAGCTCCACGAGCTGCGCCCACCTCATATCAGCCGACGGGGGCGGCGTCGCCGGAGCGGCAGGGGCGGTGGTGACGCCGACGCCGATCGAGCCCGCCGCGATGGGCGTCGGCGGAGTGGCAGAGGCGGTGGTGACGGCGACGCCGATCGAGCCCGCCGCGAGCGCCGCGGCGAAGGCTGCCATGATCTTGTTCCGTTTGTTCATCGGTGGTGCCTTTCCCTTGTGTTCTGAGCTGCTATGGCTGACGGTTCCCACTGTGCTCGCCTATTGCTGAGATGACGCTGTCGCGGGCTGTGAGAACGCTGAGAACGCGCTCGGCCACTCAGCAAACTCGGTACGACCCCGACAATGCGGTGAACAACGCCGTCGCAAACTGGACGCTATCGTCTATGAGCTTGTGAAGTCGTCCGGCATACCTGGGATGGCCGTTGCCGTCGTGCACGGCGGGAAGACGGTGTACGCCAAGGGGTTCGGCGTACGCGAGGTCGGCAAGGACGACAAGGTCGACGCGGACACTGTGTTCCAGCTCGCGTCGTTGTCCAAGTCCGTTGCCGCGTCCGTCGTCGCACACCAGGTGGGCACGGGATCAGTGACGTGGGATACTCCTATCGTGTCGAAGCGGCCCGGATTCACGCTGAAGGACCCGTACGTCACGCAGAACGTGACCATCGGCGACATGTTTGCGCACCGCTGCGGCCTCGTGCGTGGCGGCGGGCTCCGGGGCGGAGGTGCATCGCCATTGTGTCGTGCGGCCGGTATCGCCGACGACAACCGTCGTCGCCGACCTCCCGCCGGTGCTACGCGAACCCGCCTGGTCGTCGGTTCGCGGAGTTTTCCGGCGATTCGAGAGGTGGCCCTGCACGCGCCGCAGGCCGTGCGACCGTCGTTGGGCAGGTAGTTTGGACATCGGGACGCTGAAAGTCGCTCCAGCGGCAATCGGGTGATCGGCCCGTCACCAATGTATTTTATGATTATGGTCCGCCGTGAGCACTGTTTATGCAGGTCAGCACAGTGTTCGGAGTGTTTGAACTCATAATCCATTGGTCGTGGGTTCGAGCCCCACCCGCCCCACAAAGTTCCTCTGAGCTGCGGATATCGTTGAGCGAAGAGACGAGTTGATCCAGTACAGCGCACGTACAGCCATAGATCGATGCGCTGCGCGACGCGGCCATGATCAGGTTGTTCGCCGACACGGGTTGCCGGGTGGGAGAGGTCGCCGGCCTCGGCCTCGATGATCTCGACTTTGAAGAGGACAGCGTGCTTGTCACCGGGAAGGGCGGGCGCTCGCGAACAGCGCCCTTCGGTGACAAGACACGGACGGCGCTGCGGAAGTATCTGCGGGCGCGTGCGAAGCATCCGAAGGCGAAGAACGCAGAGACCGCTCTTTGGCTTGGGCGGCAAGGTCGGATGACGGATCACGGTATCCGGCAGATGCAGTCCGGGATCTGTCGGGCACCTCACCTACCGTGTCGTCGGCGCCCCATTGCTGTCCTCTCGCGCCGTCTTGGGTCGGTCGGTGAGGTCGCGGACCGGCAGCGACTGCTTGACGCACTCGGGTTGGCTGATTGATTCGCCGCTAGACCTTCGCTGCTCAGCTACTCCTTGTCCAGAGACAAGTGGGAAGGCGGACACTGTGATTCGTCGACTTCTGATCGGCGCCGCGTTGGCTGCGCCGCTCATGCTGGTGCCGCTCGGAGCAGGTCCAGCGAACGCCACGACAACCGGCCGAGCCCAAATCACGGCCAGCGGGTACGAGGTCACGGCAACTAGCGAGCACAGGTGGGGAACTTCGGCGAGCGCCGTCAACGTTCACGGATGTGCGGTCGGACTCCGTGACGCCGCCGCACGAATGCCACTTGTTCCTGGTGAAGGAGGGCGGAAGTCCGGGCGTGCCAGGCGAATCCGGGCACGTGTATGTCCCGGTTCCGGCAAGCGGCACAGTGACCGGTACAGCGCACAACGTCCCCAAAGGGGTATGGCGCATGTGTGGGCGGAGTGCACCGAACGGCCGAGCAACAATTTCTACCAGCTGTCCGACGAGGTGTGGAACGCGGTGCCCGCGCTGATGCCCTTCCCCGCGCTGAACATCGCCATCATCCGGCTGCTGCCGCCGGGGATCGGATAGCAACTCCACCGACGCGTACGGGGGCGATGTAGCCACCGAAGTCAGCCTCGTACAATACCGCGGTCCTGGCGAGAACGCGCATCAGCACGCTGCTCTTGCGGTCAAGATTCGAGCCCAACCGGGAGCCTCACTGTGCTGTCCTATCCTGCCGCGATTCCTCCCCGAACCGTCTGGCCGATCTCATACGGCACCTTCTTACTCGGACAGACCCCAGCCAGAGACTGAGAAATACTTCGGATTCGCGTCGACGCCCCAGGATGCCGCGCTTCGGCTGTGCTGGCGGGTTTCAGTCAGCCGGTCAGCAAAGGCCGCGGAGACCGGCGACGATAAGCGATCGGGCTCGGCGGCTTCCGGGCGATCGGTCAGGAAGTGCTGCGCCCATGCATTGGCGGCATGGCTGCGGCGATGTTGTACATGCTCGGACATCGTCTTTAATCCAGTCGGAACAGTTCGCGGCCGCCCCAGAGCGTCATACCCCTGCATGGTCCCGTGGGGATCGTGGCCTGGAACCATCCTGACGGTAGATGGCTGTTCTTGCCGTACCAGTCGTGATGCATTCGAATGGTCTCGATCGTGACGTCGGCCAGTTGCATGAAGAACGCGACGACCCCGCGGGCGTATCCGTGCTGGATCGTCGGTCGGCCGGGGAACGGGTCGTCGGGACCGGCTGTAGTTCTGCCTGATTTTGCAGTGTTGTCGCTGCCATCGCGAAGGGTGAGCTGCGGCCTGTTTGGCCTTCTTGTAGTGCAGCCGGTGTGCGGCGGCGTCTCGGGCCGACTTGGCCCCGAGGAGAGCGCGCCGTAGGACATCGCGATTGTCTTCAGCAGGCAACGCGGAGTATTTGACCCATGTCCATTCGTCTGGGTGGGCGCCGGTCCAGGCATTCGCAACGTGCAGCCTCCAAGTGGAGGTAATTGGTGCTGCGAGAACGCCATCGAGGACATGGTCGTATCCGTCTGGCTTCGGCGCTGCTCGTTCTGCACGCGATCCGGGCCATGGGGCGGTGCGGTCATACTTGGTGTCCCAGCCTGCGTCTTCGATGCGCCAGCCTTGGGCAGAGGCTGCCGACGTGAGATCGACGGCGAACCGTTCCCAGGTCGCTACAGCCGTGAGCATGATGGGTGGGTTCAGGTATGCGCGCCCACTGTCACCACCGTGGAGTTCGATCATCTTCAGGCATTCGCGGAACCCTTGGCGGGCGTTGAGCGCGATGGCGTGGAACGACTCCTCGGTCAGGTGCACCAGGCGAGCCTATCAGCCGAGATGGCAGTTCGTAGATATGTCCGTGAGATATCGAAATGTCTTGGCGGACTGTATGTGTGGAATGGAGTCGGGCTCCTCGTTTGGCCCGAGCTTGGTCGAATGATAACCGGCGTTCCGACTGTCGCCTGACCCGGCGACGGACCAGGGACTCGCGACAGGAAGTGCCGATGGACGAGATCAACACCCTCGCAACGAGGACGAGGATCGTCCGCGCTCTCGCGCCGACGGCGCCGACGTTGCGGGCGTGCTCACCCTTCACCGCAGTCTGCGCCACGGCGGCTCCCGCTGCGGCGAACGTCTATGCAGCGGCACCGAAGCCGTAGTCCTGTTGCGGACGATGAGCCAGCTTGTTGGGCGGCCAGCCGGTCAGGTTGGTGATGCCGGTGATCTCAACGTGCCCCTTGGGAGCTGATTTGGGAACATTGAGACAAGCTTAGGATTCTGGATCCGCCGTAGTCGATACCGAAGAACTCCCGTCCGGCATCCTGGACGGCCTTCTAGTGTCAACGGAGTCCTGCCGCGCGGAGTCGTCTGTTGTGATTTGTCCGTTCTCGGCGCGGCCTGACATTGACTGCTATTCGTTCTCGAATCTGCTCCAGCGAGCCAGGTCTTCGACGATCGGACCGGAGTTGGGTATCCGGAACCACCACCACCCACGCCCGGTTATATCGAGTTCCGCGACCGCCCCCATACGCTTCCCCGAATCTTCGACAGTAATAGACATGAATCTGTCGTCGGCTTCAGCGACATAACCCGCCATCTTGGTGCCGAGTATTTCAGATAGATTATTCATGGCGCTTTCCAGGCGATCCCGGATCGTAAGAGCAGCACAAAGATCGAATTCATTCCAAACAGTGCGGTCTGACCACGGCAGAGCTCTGTCTCGATCAATCTTCTCAACATGAGCCTCCCATGAGTCTGCTAAGCGGATCGCATCGCGTTCCTCGCCCGTTCCCAGCCTGATCGGGCGACTCTTGATATCGGTGATCTCACCCTCGGAAAAATAGTTTCGTGCACGATCCTCAAGGTTTGACATTCGTTCCTCACGGTATCCAGGCACTGGATCTCCAGGGCATTTCGTAGTTCACAACCACCTTGACTCCATTGTATACAAACTGCTCGGCCTGCTCGGCTGTGCGTCCGTCGCCCATCGGTTCCGGTGTACCTTTCGTCAGCGCATCATGAACTTGGGCGGGAGTAGGCCTGTCCATACGCGGATCACCGTCGCCGGTATGGCCGTTGATGAATTCTTCTATCTCGGCTCGAGTGTATTTGCCGTGGCGGAAGTCCGGTTCTGCGGAATCGCCCGAATGGTCGTCGTCGATTGTCGACGTCATGCCGATGATGGCGGCGAGGCTGGCGATGGCTTTGTCGAGGTCGATGGTGGGCAGAGCGTGGAAGGCATCGATGGTGCCGACAGCGCCGGCGGCGAGTTCGGCGAGGCCGATGACTCGGACCATTTGGCTGGCGCGGTAGGAGGATTGGATCGCGTTGATGGTGAGGAGAACGTCGGCATCGATGGCGGCGGCTGCGGCGACTGCGGAGGTGCCGAGGCTGAACAGGAACGCGACGCCGGCGGTGATGGCGATCAGGCTGATGGACAGTTCTAGCGCGTTGATCGATGCGGCGTTGCTGTTGCCGAGGGCGACGGTCGCGTCCTTGTAGTCGCCGACGGGTCCGGCCATTTTCTGACCGGCGGTGCTGACGGTGTCGGCGCCGGTTTTCAGTGTGACGAAGTGGTCTTGGATTAGTTGCCGGTTGGTGGCGTCGTCCATGCCGTCGAACAGGGCTGAGATGGCGGAGATGCGGGCTGCGGCGCCGGTGATGGTGTCGTGGCTGGCGAAGGTGTTCCAGGTGGTGTGGGCTTTGTCGAGTTTGGTGTGGTCACCGTTGGGGAGTTTGCCGAAGGTGGAGAGGACTTTGGCGACGAGTTTGTCGAAGAAGGCCTTGATGCCGCCGTGGTCGGTGAAGCCGATCCCGTTGTCGGCCACCGAGGACGGGATGCTGACCTTGTACTCGCCGACTTCCTGGGCGTGGATGCGGGGCGGGGCGGGGTTGCTCTTGTTGGCGATGCCGTAGTTGTAGCCGTTCGCATACAGCACGGCGCCGTAGTTGGTGAGGGCGTTGGCCACGCTGCTGCAGGCCTGCAAGGTCTGCTGGGCAGCTTTGTCGTAGGCCTCGCCCCATTGTTTGCAACCGGGTGCGTCGCCGGCCATCCCGGCACAGTCGCCCTTGACCGCATCGTGGACCGGTTTGTCGGCTTTGCGGAGGTCGTCGGCGAGGTCGTGGCATTTCTTGGCGGCGTCGTAGTAGGTCTGCCAGTCGACGATCACGCCTGCCCCGACTGCAGCATCCGGCGATTGGTGTCTCGCGCACCGGTGTAGCGGCGATGCGCTGTGTCGGCGACGGCGCTCATCTCCGCGACGCCGTCGGCGAATTCGCGGGCGCTGGCGGCCCACTGGGTGTGGGCGTCGGAGTAGGCGCTGGCCGCGGCGGATTCCCAGCTGCCGCCGGTCAGGTCGGCAACCTTGCGGTCGAGCTGGTCCAAGTGGTCGCGCAAGAAGCCGGCGAGTCCGTTGAGGCGAGAGACGATCTGGTCGAGTTGGTCGAGGTCGACAGTGAATTTTGAGCTCATGGCAGGTCCAAGCTGGAGATGCCGGACGCGTTGCCGGTGTCGGTCGACCGGTAGTTGGCGGCGGTGACGCCCAGCTTCTGGGCGAGAGAAGTCAACGCTTGCATGAGTTGTGTTCCGCCGTCACGGGTTTCGGTCCATCCGGTGGAGAACTCGTCGGCCGCGTCGCCGGTCCAGTCGGAGGTGAGCAGGGTGTCGACCTCGCGGGCAGCGGAGTCAAGGGCCTGCTTCATGGTGTCGGCGATGTTGTAGACGTACTGGCCGATCGCCTGCACATCATCAGGCACGACTGACAGATTCTGGCCAGCTCCGGTAGGCCCCCCGCGATCTCCCATGCACACGACAATAACGGCACAGGTGGTCGGGACCGAACAATCGTAGGCATTCCGTCAGGACGGACTCAGCACGATCAGCGTGATGGCGATGGCTACGACGCGTCGTTGAAGAAGATCAAGCGCTCGAGTCCGCGCTCTGTCCGAAGCGGGCCGGTTCCGTCACGCACGACTTGGTTTCCACGCCGCCGACGCTACTGAGTCGACCGGCCTGCAGCACTCGGCTTGCCTCGGTGATCATGGACGCAGTCGACACAGCGCCTGTTTCGGCTCGATAGCGCTGCCTTCGAACTTCGGTGTGAGTACTGTCCGAGCATGGCGACGATCGCGAACATCCTGGTCGGCTTGGTGGCCGTGCTGCACGGGTACATCCTGGTGCTGGAGATGTTCCTCTGGGAAGGCAAGCCCGGTCGGGGGTTGTCGGGATTCGACGCCGAGATGGCGAAGGCCACCGCGCCGTTGGCCGCTAATCAGGGTCTCTACAACGGCTTCCTCGCGGCAGGTCTGGTGTGGGGCCTTATTGCCGACGACCCCACCGGATTCCGAGTCCAGGTCTTCTTCCTGGTCTGCGTGGTGATCGCCGGGTTGTACGGCGGCGCGACGGCGAATCGCCGCATCCTGGTCGCCCAGGCGCTGCCGGGTGCGATCGCACTCGCCGCGGTCCTCATCGCCGGTTAACCGGTCGCCGACGTACCGCCCACTGCGGGAAGGTATTGCGGTGAACTCGAAAACGCAGGCCCTGTTCATCGGCGGGCGATCCGGGGTCGGGAAGAGCAGTGTCGGTCACGAGATCCACGCGCAACTGTCCGAAGCCGGTGTGCGGCACTGTCTGATCGAAGGCGACAACCTGGATCAGGCGTACCCGCCGCCATGGGAACACGGCCTCGCTGAACGGAACTTGGCGGCAATGTGGACCAACTATCGGGCACTCGGATACCAGCGGGTGATCTATACGAATACGGCCAGCGTCCTGGAGAAAGTCATCGCCGAACTCGCGACGGCGCTGGGAGATCAACCGGCAATCACCGCCGCACTGTTGACGTGCAGCGATGCGACGGCTCGCCAACGACTTGCCCGACGCGAGATCGGCACCGGCCTGGACCGTCACGTCGAGCGAAGCGCGAAAATGGCCCGCGAGTTGGACGCCGGTAGCCCGAACTGGGTGCACCGCGTATCGACCGATGCCCATACCACCACAGAGATCGCGGCGAAGATCATCGGACTGACCGAGTGGCTGCCGACGGTCGTGCTGACACCGGAGTCTTCGGTCGAGTTCGACAAGACGAAATGGGTTGTTGATCAGCTCTATTCGTAGGGCGCTGACGTAGGCTGGGGCCGTTCGGGGCCGTTGGTAATGGCAGGAGTCGCGTGGGCACAGCACTCGTCAAGGGACAGAACGGACCGCTGGCCGCGGCGGCAGTCGTGGTGTCGGTTCGGGTGGCCGCGGCGGCGGACCTCTCGGCGCTGCTGGTGACCGAGTCGGGCCGGGTGCGGTCGGACGCCGATTTCGTGTTCTTCAACCAGCCGAGTGCGCCCGGCGTGGAGTTGCGCAGGGGAACGCCTGCGTCGCTGGCGGTTTCCCTCGCGCAGCTGCCCGCCGAGATCGCGCAGATCCGGGCGGTCATCACGCTCGACAATCCGGCCACGACGTTCGGGCAGCATGCGGCGCCGGTCGCTTTCGTCGCTGACGGAGCGGGAAACGTGCTGTACGAGTATGTGATCGACGGGCTCGGCAGCGAGTCCGTCGTCATCGCGCTCGAGTTCTATCGCCGTAATACGGCATGGAAGGTGCGGGCGGTCGGTCAGGGGTATGCCGGTGGATTCGCGGCCCTGGTCACCGACCACGGTGTGAGCGTCGACGACGAACCCGCCGGTGCGCCTGTGGCATCCGGACTACCGTCCGCCCACCAAGGGGCGCCAGGATCCAGGACACCTACTGTATCGTCCGCACCCGCCGCGCGGCGCTCGCCGCGGCACCAGGCTGTGGTGTCGGACGGGCCCGCGATGTCGCATGCGCCCGCAGCGTCAGCAACATCAGAGTTTCCCGAGATCCGCACCGTGCCCGGCGAGGCGAAGCTCTCGTTCGAGAAGCGCGAGAAATTGGATCTGCGCAAGCGGGAAGTCGCGAAGGTACTGATCAACAAGGATGCCTTCGGGATTCGGGCACGGGTCGTGCTGGTCATCGATAAGACCGGCAGCATGATGGCCCAGTACCGCAAGCAGGTGGTGCATCGGGTGGTGCAGCGGATGATTCCGGTGGCGACCCAACTCGCCGACGACGGCACGCTGGAGGCATACCTCTACGCGCTGTCCTTCGCGAAGCTCCCTGACATCGCCGTTGAAAACAGTGACCAGTGGGCGCAGACATTCCTGCACCTGTCGGGCACGCACGCGGGCATCGACTACAACAGGATCGGCGGTCGCAACGACGAGCTGCCGATCATGCGCGACATCATCGCTTCGCTGCGGCCGGGCGACGCGCCGACACTGGTGCTGTTCTTCACCGATGGCGGATTCGCCAAGAAGCGCGAGATCACCGAACTCATGCGCGAAGCGTCTCGGCTGCCTGCGTTTTGGCAGTTCGTCGGCCTGGGCAAGGCGAACTACGGCCTGCTTCGCGCACTCGACGAGATGCCGGATCGCGCTGTCGACAACGCTGGTTTCTTCGCTGTCGACGACATAGACCAGGTCGACGACGGCCGGCTGTATGCGCGCCTGCTCGGTGAATTCCCGGACTGGATCCGCTCCGCTCGGGCCGCGGGCATCGTGCGCTGATCGCGTGCGTTCTTTCCCTCGGGTCCGATCAGATCGGGTTCACGTGCCGATGACGGCGTTCATGATGGTGCCCGCGCTGGTGGCGATTACGCCGCCGATCATGGCTCCGGCCACCATCTTCGGTGATTCGAGGCCACCGCCGGTCCACTTCTCCCAGGCGAAGCGGCCACCTGCGTAGATGATGGCGCAGATGCCTGCCAGAAGGACGAACCAGGTCAGGTAGCGGACCAGTTGGAGGAACTTGTCGGACACCGGTGGGGCTTCCGGCGTAGGGTTGCCGATCTGCGCCCAGGTGTCGTAAACGGCGGCCAGGATCATCGTGGTGCTGCTCATTCTGGATATGGGACAGGATGGGATTCGCTCCCACGGATGGTATCGGGTTCTGCAACCTTGCGGGAGTAGTCGATGGTGGGATGCGGGCCGGACACCAACGACGGGATCCCACTGTGCCGCCGTCGAAGCAGGTCGTCGACATGGACGCCGCGACCTTCTTCAAGCGAATGTGCGCGGTAATGGCGGTGAATCCGCCTCGCGCGCGTTGCTCGCGCTCTCCGCACCAACTGCTGCGGCTGAACCGCTTCGGCCCGGCGAAGTCGCGGGCGTTCACTCGTCGCCCTCCCACGTCCACCGGGGCACCGTGCGGATGGGGTGCAGTTCGTCATCGGTCTTCGCATGTGAGTTCTGTTGTGCCACTCGCGAACCGAACTCGGCGTGGGAACGCACCGCTGCGCGGAATGCCTCGTTGTCGAGTAGGCCGGCCTCATCGAACGCCGCCATGTACAGTGTCGCGAATCGCTCGCGCTGTTCGTCGGTGATGGCTAGATTGCGATGCACCGCGATGATGTAGTCGAAACCCATTTCGCGGGTGAAACGGTCTGGGCCACCGAAGGATTCGGCGGTGAACCAGGTGAGGTGATCGACGTGGTGCGGGCGCCGTTCGGTGAACTGGGTTTTCAGTACCGGGTCGGCGAGCACCTTCTCGTAGAACGCCTCCTCGACGCGGTGCAGCGCTTCATCACCGCCGGCGTGCTCGTACATACTGGTCATGGTGAAGCCTCCGAAAGGGGAGAGTCGAGCGAACCTGTCGCTCCTATTACAGGCCGGGCCCGCGGGCGCCGTCCACCGTTTCGCGATAAGTGAAGCAGGGCGACACCGGATCCCGTGGCATCGTGCACCTGTGTCCGAACTATGAACTACCTGATCCAGCTGTCCAATCCGGAGATCCTGTTCGACACGATGCTGGTGGAGTTGGGGCGGACGGCGGGGTTGATCAGTGAGTGAGTAGGTGGGTTCGGTGCCGCTTTCGGGACCGGGCAGGCTGGGTGGGCCTGCGCGAGATGGAGGGGCAGGCGTCGGCCTCGTCCGCGCGGCGCTATCAGATCCGGGCACCCTTGGCGCGATTACAAGCACGGCAAAGGATTTGAAGGTTCGTCGCGCTGGTCGCACCACCCCGGCTGAGCGGGATAATGTGGTCGAACTCGAGGTAGTGGCCGTCGCCGCATTCGATGCATTTGCCACCATCACGTTGCCACACTTCGGCTTTGATCTCCTGCGGGATGCTGCGGGTGTCGCGCTGGCCGGGGGTGAGGATCAGGCGTTTGGCCACGCGCAGGGCGCCCTCGAGGGCCGCGGTGACGTAGTCGGGGTCGGTGACCTCGAAGGTGGCGCCGCCGCGGGCGGAGGTGGCGGCGATGACCACCGTGTACTGCTCGCGATGCACGGAAACGACTCGGGACCACGGCAGTTCGATGCCGGTGTCGGGGCCGACGAAGCGGAGCTTCTTGTTGCTGGCGATCAGCCTGCCCTCGGTGAGCTTCGGGCCCCTGGCCAACCGCCGGACGTGGACCGCGGGCAGATCGAGGTGCACCTTCTCCTCAGGATCCAGGTGCAGACCAGGAGTCCGAATCATCGGCAGATCGCCCGCACGCAGCCGAGACAGGGTGCGGCCGCGATGCATTCGCCGACGCAGGTCCTCGATCAGTGGGCCGCTCAGCGCCAGTTCGGTGATGGCGTACTCGAACGCCTCGAACTCGGCGAGCTCCACTTCACCGTCGGCGAAGGCGAAGGTGACCAGCCGCTCAACATAACTGAGCGCGGCACCATGCAGCGCGACCCGGCCCGCACTCTCCTCGATTCGCTGGTACCGCAACGACGCCCACAACGCGGCCCAGTCGTCGCCGCGCGGCCCTGACGCGGTGAGCACCCGCCATGCCTGGGTATGCCAGTGGGTGAGGAACTCCTCGATCTCGATCTCGCACACCTGACACGGCGCGAGACCACCGAACATCTTGCGCCGCCGCGGATTTGCGCACCGGGCGCAGTCCCGGGGACCCGGCTGCTGCCGCAGGTACGTCGAGCCGGTCCATTCGTTCCCATCCCACCAACGCATCCGCGCCGGGTTCTCGGGGTCCGAATGCCAGTCGGCGCGTTCGGGATTCGGTGGCGAGGGCGGCGCCTGCTCGACCGTGTGGTGGGCGCGCGCGAGGTCGACCGGCCTTGCTGCCGATCGCATCGGGGAGCGCTCCGGAGCTGGGGGCATATTCGGGGCCTGGTATCGGGCGGATGGATCGGTCGACTCGGAGTCGGTCGCCATAGGTGATGGGCGGCGATCGGACGGGTCGGTGGATCGAGAGGAGGTCGCCGCCGGTGATCGGCGTCCGTTGAAGGGGTCGGCGGACCGGGATGCGCTTGCGGGAGGCTGGGGTTCGCCGAATGGGTCGGCGGGTCGCGCAGTGTTGGCGGATGGTTGGGGTTCGTCGTGTGGGTTGGCGGATCGTGAGCCGGACGCCTGCGCACGCATCCGCTCGGCCGGATCGTCGACGCTGACGCCGAACTCGGTGACGAGCCCGGCCAGCCCGCTCGACCACCCCTGGCCGATGGCGCGGAACCGCCACTGGCCGTCCCTGCGGTAGAACTCGCCGAACATCATCGCCGCCACCGAGTCGGTATCGGTGATATCGAACTGCGTCACCGGGCCATCGGCGGCATGGATGGTGAGCGTCAAATCGGTGATGTCGCCGAACGTTCCACCGTCGATCGAGCCCGCGACGACAATCCGCTGCACGTCCGCCTCCGTGCGCGGCAGCGAAACGCTCAGCCGCGCAGTCCCCGGCGCGGGTTCCTGATCGAGGGTCACCGCCTGCGACACATGCCGGGGCGCGTTGTAGAACACGAGATCGCGATCGGTCCGTACCACGCCCGACTCGCTCAGCAACAGCGCATGCGCATCCACCACATGGTCCGACCGCCATGAAACAACCACGGCAAGAAGGGATGTCGGTACCGGAGCGTTGGCGCCTTTGCTGAGCTTCATCGTGCTCGAACTATGCCACGCGGGTCCGACACGCCGAATTCCCCGAGCTCATTACTCGGTGCTGCGCGGTCGAGCGCACATCGAAACGACGCCAACGAGCAGGCAAGGCCGCCGACGCATGTGGTCGCATGAGCGGAGATCGTGAGGCGGTGCTGCGCGTTGCGGCTGACGATCGCCGGGTGCGATGCCCGAGGGGGCGATCGACGGGCGCTGCGCTGTGGGGTGACCATCGCCAGGTGCTGTGCTGCGGGGTGACCATCACCGGGTGCGGTGTTGTGGGCTGACGATGGACGATGCGTCACGCTGTGGGCGACGACTGTTGTCGCGGTGGTCGGGATCGGGTTCGTTTGATGCGTTGGTTGATTGCGGAAGTGCGGGTGGGCTCGGAATGACAGTGCCAGTCGCGGGGCGGCCGCCCCGATACCGACACAGACTGACCGGTACGAATTCCTTTCGTTCGACCGTCTGGTACGGCACAGTGGTGTCATGACCACCCCGAAGGGTCCAGGCGGCAAGGTGACGCCTCCGAAGGTGCCCGGATCGCGCGTGCCCAGTCCCGGCGACATTCTGTCGGCCGCTCAGGCCGCGGCCGCGGCGGCGCAATCGGCGGCGGGCCAAGCCTTCGATGCCGCGCAGTTGACGGCAGGCCATGCCTTCGACGCGGCCATCCGGCTGCCACCGGCCTCGGCGCAACTGGCCGCGCAACTCCCCGACCTCATCGAGAACCTTACGATCGCGATCGACCACCTCAACTCCACCATCGACCGCCTCGACCGCACCCTCGCCCTCGCAGATCCCGCCTTCGCCGCCTACGACCGCATGCTGCCCCGACTGGAGGCGATGATCGGACTGGGCGAAGACCTCTTCGGCGCCGCGTCCCGCCTGCCCGGCGTCTCCATCCTCGGCCGATTGACAGGCCGAACTGCTGACGCCGCGACCGAGGCCGAGCCACCCCCGCGCTCCCGCGGCAAGCGCAAGTAATCAGTCGAACTCTCTCTGGGGATCCGCACTCGTCGCGGGGAACTCGCCGAGGCCACGCCGTCTCGGCGGTCATGCGTTGGGTGGACGTAGCCTCTGGCACGACACGCTCATGCGCCGACGGCGTCGGTATTGATGGAGCGCAGACCGACGGTCCGCCGATTGGTGCCGAAGTGAGCCCGGTCAGCGGGCGCGGTAAGTGGCGGCGGCTTTGAGGAGGGTTTCGTGGTACTCGTCTTCGGGGTCTGAGTCCAGGACTATGGCGCCGCCTGCGCCGATGCGCCAGTGGCCGTTGTGGCAGACGGCGGTGCGGATGACGATGTTGAGGTCGGCGGTGCCGGCCAGGCCGAGGAAGCCGATGGTGCCCGAATAGATGCCGCGCGCTTCGGTTTCCAGTTCGTCGATGATTTCGAGGGTGCGCAGTTTCGGTGCGCCCGTCATCGACCCGCCGGGGAAGCAGGCGCGTAGGCAGTCGATGGCGTCGACGTTCGGGCGCAAGGTGCCGCGGACGGTCGAGACCAGTTGGTGCATGGTCGAATACGCTTCGGTCGCCATCAGTTTCGGGACGTGCACGCTGCCGATCTGGCACACCCGGCCGAGGTCGTTGCGTAACAGGTCGACGATCATCAGGTTCTCGGCCCGCGTCTTCGGGCTGTCGGCCAGTTCGCGGCGCAGCCGCTCGTCCTCGTCAGGGGCGGTCCCGCGCGGCGCGGTGCCTTTGATCGGCTTGCTCTCCACGGTGCGGGCCCGATCGACCTTGAGGAAGCGTTCCGGTGAGGAGCAAGCGATTTCGAGGTCGTCGAAGCGCAGGTACGCCGCATAGGGGGCGGGGTTGCAGCGGCGCAGGCGGCGGTAGAAGTCCAGACCGTCGGACTCGGCGGCGGGAAAGGTCGCATTGTCGGTGATGCAGATTTCGTAGGACTCACCCGCGTGCAGCCGCTCTTGGCATACGGCGATGTCGGCGAGGTAGCGCTCCCGGCCCCGGGTGAACAGTGGCGCGACGGCGTCGGCATCGGAAAAGGCTTCGAGTGTCGGCGGATTCGCCCACGTCGGCAGGGATTCCAGGATTTCGCGGGTGTCGCGCAACCAGTCGTCGGCGGCCCGCAGGGCATCCGGCGCGGGGTTGGTGAGCGCGAGCAGATGGGTCAGTCCGCCCGCGTGATCGACCACGACGATCCGGTCGGCGAAGATCCACTGCGCGTCGGGCGTGGGCGCGCGATGGACGGCTTCGGCGCCGCAGTCGGCCTTCACCTCGTAGCCGAGATATCCAACGTATCCGCACGCGAAATCGAAAGGTAGATCAGGAAGTTCGACTTTGCGCCGCCGCAATTCGACGGCCAGGTAGTCGAGGATGGTGCAGGGAACGGTGTGCCGATTGCCATCGGAGGATTCGACGGTGACCGAACCCGCGCCGACCCGGTAGCGAACCACCTCGGCTAGCGGCCCGCTCGCGTCGCCGAGGAAGGAGAACCGGTCGAGACCGGGTTCGACGTGCTCACTGTCGAGCCAGAACGCGGTGCGGGAGTTGGCATACAGTCGAACGAAGGCGGCCTCGGTATCGATGGCGCGCTCGATCACGCTGTGCTGGAGCTGCCACGTGCACGGGGTTTCGCTGTACCGGTGTCCAACGGCCCGGTCGTTGGGTGCTGGCGCGAACCGCTCGGTCGCCCGGACGAATCCCTCGGCGCCGGAAGCCATTTGCTCGCGGGTCCGGGTGATGGATCCGGATCCGGACTGCCCCCCGACAGTCGAGGGACGACTCGCCGCCGATCTACTCATCGCGAACCGGTGAACGTGCGGTCGAACCGACTGGGTCGCAGTAAGTTTCGCGAAGTTTCGCAGCATCGCCGCGCCATACTCGCTGGCGATCGATTCGGGATGGAACTGCACGCCCCACTGCGGTCTGTCGCGATGGCGCACGCCCATGATCACCCCGTCGGCGGCGACCGCCGTGATCTCCAGGCTGTCGGGCAGCGGGCGCTGTGCGCACAGCGAGTGGTAGCGCACGGCGGTGAAGCCCTGGGGGAGTCCGGCGAACAGGTCGCTGCCGTCGTGCTCGATGTGGTCGAGGTATCCGTGCCGGGCGGCGGGCGCGAGGGTGACGATGCCACCCGCCGCGACGACGATCCCCTGATGTCCCAGACATACCCCGAGCAACGGTAGGTCGGTCGCGCCGATCACCGCGGCCGATATGCCGACATCGCGGGCGACGTCCGGTCGGCCCGGTCCAGGGGAGATGACGACGTTGTCGAAGTGGCCGAGATCCAGCTGCGCAAGATCGTCCACCTCGTCGTTGCGCACCACCGTCGGCTCGACGCCGTTCACCTCGCTGATCAGCTGATACAGGTTGTAGGTGAACGAGTCGTAATTGTCGATCAACAACGTGTACATGGTATCTGGAACCCTACGCCCAGCCCGAAATGGCCAAACTGTTGTCAACTGCCTTCAGTTGGTGGGAATCGATGAGGCACAATGTCGGGCATGTCTGTTGCGCAACCGGTTGACGTGGATCGTGACGTTGTCGACTTCACCTTGGTCGGGAAGTGGATGGATGAGCAGGGCCTGCCTGTCGGTGAATTCGAGAGGGTGACCCCCCTCGGTGGCGGCACGCAGAACATCATGCTGTGTTTCGCCAGGGGTGGTCGCGATTACGTGCTGCGGCGTGGACCGAAGCACCTGCGGGCCAAGAGTAATGAGGTCATCCGCCGCGAGGCGCGGCTGCTCGGCGCGCTCGATGGCGCCGGGGTGCGGGCCCCGCGGGTGATCGCTGCCTGTCCGGACGAAACGGTCCTCGGCGCCGTCTTCTATCTGATGGAGCCGATCGTCGGCTTCAACCCGCAAAACGAGCTGCCCGAACTGCATGCGGGCGACCCGGAGATCCGGCGGCAGATGGGCCTGTCCGCGGTGGAAGCCATCGCGCGGCTCGGCGCGCTCGACTACCGGGCGCTCGGGCTCGCGGACTACGGCAAGCCCGCGGGCTTCCTAGAACGTCAGGTGCCGCGATGGCTCGGTGAACTCGAGTCCTACTCGGCCAACGAGGGCTACCCGGGTCCGCAGATTCCGGGCGTCCAGCAGGTCGGCGAGTGGCTCGACCGCAACCGTCCAGCGCAGTGGACCCCCGGCATCCTGCACGGCGACTGTCACCTGGCGAACATGATGTTCTCCTACGACGGCCCGGAGGTCGCGGCAATGGTGGACTGGGAGATGTCCACCATCGGCGACCCGCTGCTCGACCTCGGCTGGCAGATCGCGACCCGTCCAGAGCCTGGCACCACCGGCGTGGCGCTGGTCGGCAAGCTCGGCGCGGTCGGCGGTCTGCCGACACCGGAGGAGATGGTTGTGCACTACGGCCAGTTCTCCGACCGCGATCTCAGCATGGTCCCCTGGTACACCGTGCTGGCCTGCTTCAAACTCGGCATCGTGCTCGAAGGCACGCACGCCCGCGCTTTCGCGGGCAAGGCACCCAAGCAGGTCGGCGACTTCCTGCACGCGATCACCCTGGAGCTCTTCGAGAAGGCGCACCGTCTGATGGAGTGATCTTCGCCGTCGTAGCCGGAGAATCTTTGCTGCCGTGTTGGTTTCGGCGTTCGTCGGGGCATGGTGTGGCGCGGTTGTCGGAATCTTGCCGGTCGATGACTGGATATATGTGGCTGAGAAGATTCAGCCAATCTATGGTGGGCCCATGCCTATCGTTCCCGATGTGAAGAACTGGACCTGGGTGCTCGGGCGTCAGTGTCCGGATTGCGGTTTCGACGCTACCGCGACCGACTACGCCGCCGTGCCAACGCTGGTGCGCGACAGTGCATCCCGTTTCGCGGTGACGCTCGCGCGTGCCGACGCCCGGGTACGCCCCGATGATTCGACCTGGTCGGTGCTGGAGTACGGCGCGCACGTCCGCGATGTGTGCCGCATCTTCGATACCCGGCTCGGCCTGACTCTCGCGGGTGCGGGTGACGGCATCCCGCGCTTCGCGAACTGGGATCAGGACGCGACCGCCGAGGCCGACCGCTACGGCGAGCAGGATCCGGCGGTGGTCGCCACCGAACTCGCCGAGGCCGCGGAAACCATTGCGCGTGCCTTCGAGTCGGTTCCGAAATCGCAGCGCGGGCTCCGGGGCGAGCGCAGCGACGGCGCCGTCTTCACCGTCGACTCGCTGTCGCGCTACTTCGTGCACGACCTTGTGCACCATATCCACGACGTGCGCGGCTGACCTCGGGCAAGATCAGAGCCGGGCCGGGGGCGGCCGGTTGAATTGGAACCGGTTCAGTCGCACGAGCAATCCTTACCGACGAATTTTCGACCCGGCACTAGAACGCGTTCCAGTTTTCTCGTACTGTGGGTGCAGTCACATAGAAGCCCGTGCATGCGAGAGGTCGACAGGAATGAAGACGAAAGGCGCGATCCTCTGGGGGATCGACCAGCCGTGGTCGGTGGAGGAGATCGAGGTCGGCGATCCGGTCGCCGGCGAGGTGCAGATTCGGATGGAAACCGCCGGAATGTGCCACTCGGACCATCACGTCGTGACCGGTGCGACTCCGATGCCCGGCTATCCGGTGATGGGTGGCCACGAGGGTGCGGGCGTGATCACCAAGCTCGGCCCGAACACGCCCGCCGACCTACAGGTCGGCGACCATGTGATCCTGTCGTTCATCCCCGCGTGTGGTCGCTGTCCGGCCTGCGTGAGCGGCAACATGGCACTGTGCGACCTGGGCATGGGACTGCTGATGGGTCAGGCGATCAGCGACGGCACCTACCGGATCCAGGCGCGCGGCGAGAACGTCATTCCGATGTGCCTGCTCGGCACCTTCGCGCCGTACATGACGGTGCACCACACCTCGGTCGTGAAGATCGACCCGAGCATCCCGTTCGAGGTGGCCTGCCTGGTCGGCTGCGGCGTGCCTACCGGTTTCGGCTCCTCCACCCACGTCGCCCAGGTCAAGCCGGGCGATACCGTGGTGATCGCGGGTATCGGCGGCGTCGGCATGAGCGCGCTGCAGGGCGCGGTGCTGTCGGGTGCGTCCAAAGTCATTGCGATCGATCCGAATCCGTGGAAGCGGGAGCAGGCGCAGAAGTTCGGCGCCACCCACACCTACGAGAGCATGGCCGCCGCGATCATGCCGATGATCGACGTCACCGAGGGGCGGATGGCCGAGAAGGTCATCCTCACCATGGGCGAAATGCACGGCGACTACGTCGAAGAGGGCCTGATTCTCACTGCCAAGGCGGGCACCCTGGTGATCACGTCGATGGGCCGGATGGACGCCGGCGACGTCAAGATGAACAGCTTCCTGCTGTCCATGCTGCAGAAGACGGTGAAGGGCTGCATCTTCGGCGGTGGCAACGCCCGCCAGGATGCCCCGCGCCTGCTGTCGCTGTACAAGGCGGGCCAGCTGAACCTGGACGACATGGTGACCCGCAGCTACGCGCTGGAAGAGATCAACCAGGGCTACCAGGACATGTTGGACGGCAAGAACATTCGCGGCATCATCAAGTACACCGAGGCCGACTGGTAAACGATCCTCAGGCGTTGCAGCGCAGCAGTGCCTCGCGCAGGTTGCGGCTGCGCATGTCGTCGTGCTGGTCGAAGTTGCGGCGGAATGCGTCGGCGACGGGTCCGAACCCGGGACTCGAGTTCGCCGTGGATTGTGGGGCGTTCACTCATGGTGCGTCGATGTTGACATCCCTGCTCGCCGAAAGCCCGAGTGGGTTCCTTCGAAAAGGCTGAGCGCGAAAAGGCTGAGCGGGTTCCGCTTCGCCGGGGCGGCCCACGGACAGTGCGAAGGAGTTTCGAGCGGGGTGCGTCAAAAGGCATGAGCGGCATTGCTCGGTCGCGCTGCGCCGATCATCCGGTGGGCGTTTCCGGCGCGACGCACCGGCCCACGTTCCGGTAAGGACGTCCATCTCCTACGCTCGCTGGATGCGTTCATTCGAGCAGATCAAGGATTGGCCCGTTCGGCATGCGTCGGCGGGTTTCGTCGCCCGCGACGGGGTCACGGAAACGGCGGGCGACGTCGATAGGGTATTTCCGCTCGCCTCGGTGACCAAGCCGTTGGTCGCCTACGCCGTGCTGGTCGCGGTGGAGGAGGGCGGGATCGAACTCGACCAGCCCGCGGGCCCGCCCGGTTCCACCGTGCGACATCTGCTCGCGCACACCTCCGGACTTGCCTTCGACACCACCGATGTGCTGGCCGCCCCCGGCACCCGCCGGCTCTACTCCAGCGCGGGCTTCGAGGTGCTGGCGGCGTTCGTCGCCGAGCAGACCGGGATCGGGTTCCCGGAGTACCTGCACGACGCGGTGTTCGAGCCGTTAGGGATGAGCGCGTCGGTACTGGCTGGGGCTGCCGGGCACGCTGGTCGGTCGACCGCCACGGATCTGACGCGTTTCGCGGCGGAATTGCTGAATCCTCGGTTGATCTCCGCGCAGACGCACGCCGAGGCGACCTCGGTCCAATTTCCCGGGCTCAACGGTGTGCTGCCTGGTTACGGTTCGCAGCGTCCGAACGACTGGGGGCTCGGTTTCGAGATTCGCGACGGCAAATCGCCGCACTGGACCGGCGGGAGGAATTCGCCTGGCACCTACGGCCATTTCGGACAATCCGGCACATTCCTGTGGGTCGATCCCACATTAGGAGTGGCGAGTATCGCGCTGACCGACGAGAATTTCGGCGACTGGGCGCGGGAGGCTTGGCCGGTCTTCTCCGATGCGATGATCGCGGAGTCGACACTCGCACGGAATGGGGTACCGAAGTAACACGATAGAACATGCTTCCGAAGTAACACGTGTAACTCCGGGCACTCCAGTACACTCGGGCAACGCCAGCTCGACGGGTCGTTGGGGAAGACGTCCCTCGTCGAAGCTGGAGGTGTTAGTGGTGCGCGCATCGAGTCAGTTCGCGGATACGACGGCGGGTGTGGTCTACATCCACTCGTCGCCTGCCGCGCTGTGCCCACACATCGAATGGGCACTTACCTCGGCCCTGGCCGCACCCGCCAAACTGCGCTGGACCGCGCAGCCCGTCGACGGCCATTTGCGCGCAACCAGTGATTGGATCGGCCCCGTCGGCACCGCCGCCCGGATAGCTCAGGCCTTGCGGTTCTGGCCGGTGCTGCGTTTCGAGGTCACCGAGGACCCCAGCGACGGCGTCGACGGTGAGCGCTACAGCTTCGTCCCAACCCTCGGCCTCTGGCACGGTTCCACCAGCGCCAACGGCGATGTCACCCTGGGCGAAATGCGCCTGCGCGCCCTCCTCCAAGCTTCCCGAAAGCTAGGCAAATACTCCTACGACCTCGCCACCGAAATAGACAGCGCCCTCGGCACCCCCTGGGACGAAGACCTCGAAAGCTACCGCGGCGGCATCGAAACCGGCGCCGAAGTCACCTGGCTGCGCCGCGATGTCGGCTGAAATGCGTAGGGTCGGCCGATGAGCCATAGGAATATCTTCCGGGCTTCAATAGTGGCCACGCTGACATCGCGCCCCTGTTCGTCGAGGCTGATCCATGGGCCGGTGGCCGATACCGGATTCACCGCCCGCGATGACCCAGCTGCTTCGATCGAGCGCCAATCCGTCCAGCGCCCTGGACACCCAGAACCCGGCACGGTCGAGACGCGCTCAGGCCATACCGGAGGGACACCCGGCACAGCCAGCCCGCGCGTCTGGAACCCGCACTGTTATTGACGACTATCGGCTTCCGCCCGAGCCCCAGCCGCCACCCCGGCCGTCACCCCAGCCGCCACCCCAGCCGCCACCCCGGCCGTCACCCCAGCCACCCCAGCCACCCCAGCCGCCACCTCGGCCGTCACCTCGGCCGGCGCCTCGGCCGTCACCCCAGGCGCCGTGATTGCCGCCGTGATCGCCGCCGTGATCGCCGCCGCCGCGGTATCCGGCCGGGACAATATGGCCGGCCACGGCTGACGGCGCGGTGGCGATCGCTGCTGGCGGAGCCGAAACGGGATCGGCCAGGGCCGTCGGTGCGGCGGCGACAGCTACCATGGCAGTCCCCGCCGCCAACACTCGTGTGGTGCAGCTTCTGATTCGCATGGTCGCACTCCTTCGATGGCCCTATCTGTATCCATTCAGAGTTGCGCCCCAGCGAACCCATGTCATTACCGCTGACATCCATCCATGCTTCCCCACCAGCTGGGGTCCCTGCCTCCTGTCAGCAGCCAGCGGCGCCGTCGGAAGCTCGCCATCGCGGCACCGACCGCGCTCATCACGCGCGTGATCGCATGCCTCGGTGATCGGTGGTGTGTAGATGATGAACCCGCACCGGACTGGCGGTAGGCACTTATTCCAAGGAGTTGGGTGCGCCGCTGTTGCAATTCGGCGGTTGGTGTTGCGGCGATGGCGGTGTGGGGGCATCACGGGGGTTTGCTGAGCCGTCGGTCGTTCCGGTTCGTCGCCTTGAACAAGCGCGCCTTGGAAGCCGCGGCCTGGGAACCGGACGATCCCCGCATCGCCGAACTCGCCACCTTCAGTCCTTAGCGATCGCGGCCAAGTCCTTGCGGGATGCGTAGCGGCGTCTTTGGGCGTTGACCACGAGCAGGTCGGGCTCGGCGTGGTTCCAAAGTTGTTGTAGTCGTTGGTGATTGGCCTTGACTTTGCGCCAGTCGTAGGCGACGACGCGTTCCATGCCGGTGAGCGTTCTGGGTGCGTGACTGGTGTCGTCGACTTGGGCGTGGTGGTAGAACGAGTCGCCGGCGTGGAGTATCCAGTGTCGGCCGGCGTCCACCGCGATCGCGGCGTGGCCGCGGGTGTGGCCGGGCTGGTTGATCAGGACGATGCCAGGGGCGATGTGCCGCAGTTGAGGTGGTGTACGCGCACTGGCAGACTGCCTGTCGAGTTTGAGCAGTTCCGGGTCGATGGTGATAACAGGTTGGGACCCGTGACGGCCGGGGCGTGGGTCAGGCGTTCAGGTCGGGTGGGGTGGTGTTGAGCAGGCGCGGGTCCGGTTCGCTGGAGAGTGCGGCCAGGCCGCGTAGTGCCCGAATAAGGGTGGGCCACGACCGGGGGTTCTTGAGGTTGAGTCCGCCGAGGAGCTGTCGGAGCATGGTCAGGCTATCGAAGTAGACGCGCTCGCAGACCAGGTTCTCGTCGGCGTCGAAGATGAAGTAGGCCGTCATCCGCACCCGGAAACGCTGGCCGGTCGGCGGTATGCCGCCGAGTGGGCCCTTATGGGTACCGATCAGCCAAAATTCGACGATGACCGCATCAGCGCTGTGGCGCAGCGCGATTATCTCATGGTCCTGATCGGGGAATGCCGCCCGCGAATCGTGATAGTAGCCACGTACCGCGGCGTCGCCGTCGTGCACGGTGAGCGTCGGGATCAGTTCGTAGTGTGGGTGCGGGAAGGTGGACAGCACGTCGTCCCACTGCTGGACGACCTCGTCGTGGAAGTGGTCGAGCACGAGCTTCTGCCTGGTGCGCAGGATGTCGGGGGCAGGGATGTCGAACTGGCTCATCGGGTGTTCCGGTCCTCCTGATCCAATTTACCCACAACGTGGGTTTTATGAGTGACACATTAATCCACGCTGTGGATTTGTCCAATGGCGGGGCATCATGGGCTTCGTGAGCACGACCGAACGCCGCAGTCCGACCGATCAGGCGCAGCAGGCCCGGCGCGGACGGCCACCGAAAGGGGCGACGCAACTGTCCAGGGAGGCGATCCTCAACGCCGCCATCGAGGTCATCGACACCGCCGGGGTCGCGTCGATCACGATGCGGTCGGTGGCTCGGCAACTGGGGGTAGACGCCAAGAGCCTCTACAACCATGTCGATGGCAAGGACCACCTGCTGGACGTGGTTGCCGAGCGCGTACTCGCCGGCATGGATATTCCCGAGCCGACCGGCGCGACCGGTGACGACCTGCGCGCCATCGCACACGCCTTTCGCGCCCGCACACTCCAATATCCACAGGCCGCGACGCTCGTCCTGACCCGGCAGTTGTCGTCGTTCGCCGGACTCGCGCCCGTCGAGGCGGTGCTGTTCGTGCTGCGCGCCGCTGATTTCTCTCCGGAGGAGGCCGTGCACCTGCTGCGCACCTTCGTCGCCACCCTGATCGGCTCCATCTTGCGCGAGGTCAACGCCGGACCGACATTCGGCGTCAGCGACGCCGAGGGCATCGCCCGTCGCCGCGCTGTGCTCGAACAGTCGGGACTGCCGACCGTCAGCGAAGCGGCCGTCTATCTCGCCCGGTTCGACAGCGAAGCCGAATTCGACTTCACCATCAACCTCACCATCGCTAACGTGCTCGCCCGCCTACCCGCCACGAAAGCCTGATATCGACTGCGGAACCCGGACTCGAAACCGCCTGCTGTAGTGCTGCGTGACGCGCGTTCAACGAACGTCCGGAACTGCCTGGCACCGTCAATCCGACGTTCCGGACCCGCACTGGGGGCAGGTGCCGTAGAGGTCGAGTTGGTGGGTGACGTCGGTGTAGTGGTGTTGGCGCGCAATGTGATCGGTGTGGTGTTCGACGTCGTCGAGGGTGAATCGCTCCGCACGGCCGCAGCTGCGGCACAGCAGGTAGTGGTGGTGGCCGGCGCGGTCGCGGACCCGGTAGAGGAATTCGCCGTCTTCGGTGCGTTGGGTTTCTACGAGTTGCTGGTCGGTGAGCCGGTGCAGAATGCGGTAGACGCTGGTCAGTCCGATGCCGATGGCCGCGTCACCCCGGAGTTCGGCGTGGAGCTGCTGGGCGCTGCGGAAGCGGTCACTGCGCCGCAGCACATCCAGCACGGCACGCTGGCGCACGGTCACGCGGCGGCCGCGCACCGACGGGCGCTCAGCTGGTGGACGGTCCGGTTGCCACATAGGCGCGGGCTCGGTATCGGCGTAGTCGGTTGAGGAGGACAGCGGCGAGGTAGCCGCCCGCGGCGACGGCCATGATGGTGAAGCTGGCCGGTGCGGCAGGGATCGCGTAGGACAGGGTGATGCCGGCCCAGACGGCGATGGTGGCCAGTGCCGCGGACAACCAGAACGCCCGCCACGGTCGCGTGGTGAGTCGCGCTGCGGCAGCAGCAGGGGCGGCGAGCAGGCCCAAAACGACTACCGCGCCGACGATTTGGGTGGCCTCGGCGACTGTGGCACCGACGATGGCGAGGAACAACGCGCCCAGGACACGGACCGGGACACCCGTGGCCCGGGCGACGGCGGGATCGATCGTGGCGAACAACAGCGGCCGCGATATCGCCAGCAGTACGGCACCGGCACCGGCCGCGATGAGGACCGCCGTCAGCGCGGCGGTGCCGCTGATCCCGAAGATGCTGCCGAACAGGACGTTGACGTTCGCGTTGCCGTTGCCGCCGCTGCGGTGGGTGGTGTAGTAGGTCAGGAACAGCACCCCGAGTCCCAGCATCCAGGCGAAGAACGATCCGATCGCGACATCGTCGGCGGTGCCGCGGGCACCACCCGTGCCGAGTGCGAGTCCCGCGACCACAGTGGCGGCGAAAAGGCCGATCCGCGGGTCGATTCCGGCGGCGAGGGCGGCCATGGCACCGGTGTAGGCGACGTGGCCGAGGGCATCACCGGCGAAGACCTCGCCGCGCTGGACAACGAAGTAGCCGACCAGCCCGCACAGGATCGCGACGGCGGTCCCGGCGGCGAGCGCATGGGTGATGAAGGGGTGCGACAGCATGGTCGTCAACCCGGTCAGCGGATCCGCGCTGCGGATGTCCGGCGTGTTCATGCGGCGACCTTTTCCGCTGCGTACTCGGGCTGGGGTTGCGATGTTCGGGCGTGTCGCCGTCGCCACCGATCGACCGCTGCTCGGTAGCCGGCGCAAACCAGGTAGCAGCCGAAAGCGAAACTGCTGACCCAGAACCCGATCGGATACGAGGAGAAGAACGCGAAACCCATGCCCACCCAAGTGACGGTGAGCGCGATCGCGATCGACACGGCGATCCCGATACCGGGGTGGCTGGTGAGCTGGTGCGCGGCCGCCGCGGGTGCGACGAGCAACGCGAAAACCAGCAGGCTCCCGGTGACCTGGCTGGTCCCGGCCGCGGCGACGCCAAGCAGCAGCAAGAACGCCGCGCCGACCATTCGCACCGGAACACCTTGGGCAGCAGCGGTTTCCGTGTCAACGGAGGCCCACAGCAGCGGCCTACCTAGCAACAGGAGCAACAGCAGACACGGGACAGCGGCGAGCAGCAACAAGGTGACCTGGTCGTCGGTGATCCCGGCGATGGTGCCGAACAGCAGGTTCGTCAAACCCGAGAGGAAACCTTTGTAGAGGCTCACGAACAGCATGCCCGTGGCAAGCGCGAAAGCTTGCACGGTGCCGATGATGGCCGGCTGCTCACCGCTGTGGCGGGACCGAGCCGCCGATGGCAATGCGGCGATCACCAGCGCGGCACCGACGCAGGCGGCGAAATAGCCGTACCCGGCCGACACTCCGAGCCAGGTGGCGGCCGCGGCGCCCGGGAAGCCGACCACAGCCAGGGTATGCCCGGCGAAGCTTTCGCGCCGCAACACCATCACCCAACCCACCGCCCCGGCCACCACCGCGACGATCGTGCCCGCACGCAGGGCATTGACCATGAACGGATACGCCATCATCTGCCGCAGATCATGCAGCAGATTCCACGTGGCGACCGGATTCACAGGCCATGCCTCGCAATCGAATCCGAGACGCCGTGCTCGGCAGGCACATCGGGTTGCCCGACGACCACCAACCGGCCGGTGCTGTCACGCAGCACCTCGATCGGAATGCCGTACAGAGCGGTCAGCTTCTCCCCGGTGATCACCTGCTCGGGAGTGCCGCTCAAAGCTGTTCCGCGCGCAACGTATACGAGGCGATCGAGGTAGGGCAGGATCGGATTCACATCGTGGGCGACCATCATGACCGCAACCTGTTCGGCTCGACAGATATCGCGGACCAGGGCACTGATCCCAGCCTGGCTCGGCACGTCGAGGCTGTCGAGTGGTTCATCGAGCAACAGCAGGCGCGGACGCCGAATCAAGGCCTGCGCGATCAACAGTCGCTGCTGCTCACCCCCGGAGCACTGCCCGATCGGCCGATGCGCATACGCGCTCGCGCCGACGAGTTCGATCACCTCACGCAGCCGCTGTTGACGTGCCCTGAACCGTTCGGGTGTCAACAGTCGCGACAGCCACGGGATCGGCGTCCCCCAGCGGGCGCCGTCGAGGCCGAGCCGCACGATGTCGATGCCGCGGATACGCACGTCCGCATCGAACGTGCGGCGCTGCGGCAGGTAGCCGATGCGGGCATTGCGCCGCCCCGAGCGGGCACCGAGGACCTCGACGGTGCCCGCGACCGTCGGTGTCAAACCGAGAATGACGTTGAGCAGGGTGGACTTTCCCGCCCCGTTCGGCCCGAGCACGGCCACGAACTGCCCGGGAGCCACCTCGAAGGACACATCCGACCAAATCCGCTTGCCGCCCAGCACCGCGGCGGCCCCCCGCAACCGAATCGCGGGAGCGGGGGGTGCGGCGTCATCTGCCACAGTGTCCGGAGTTGCCGCGACATCATCCATCGCGGCCCTCGCCTCCATGCCGATCACTTACTTACCGGTCGCCGTGTGCAACGCCTCTTCCAGCGCCGTCAACTGGCTCACTTGCCAATCCTGGAACGACACGTTTTCCGGGGCAAGGGTTTCGGTCACCGTCGCCACCGCGATGTCCTGCTTCTTGACCGCGTCGACCTGGCCTTGCACGTCCGGTGTGCTGTTCTGGCTGTTGTACACGTATACCTTGATCGCCTTGGTGGCGATCTGCTGATCGATGGTGGCCTTGTCCGCGGGCGCGGGGTCGGTGCCCTCGCTGATCGCCTGCAGGAACGTGGGCGGGGTGATCAGGTTGAGGCCCAACGCTTCCGAGAGCGGAGTGACGATCGATTCGCTCGCGCCGACCGGGGTGCCCGCGTACTTGGTCTTGATGTCGGTGATCAGGCTGTGGTATTTCGCCAGACCCTCGTCGAGGAACTTCTGCCGCTGCTGGTCGAAGTATGCCGCGTCGGCAGGATCGGCCTTCTTGTAGTCCGCGGTGATCGTGTCCACGACCTTGGCGACCGTATCGGGTGAGTACCACTGGTGCGGGTTACCGTCATCGGCGACACCGACCTGCTTGCCGACATTCAGCACGGTGCGATCGGTGGCCGGGTTCGCCGTGATCAGCTTGTCGATCCAGGCGTCATAGCCGATCCCGTTGGCTATCACGACTTTTGCGCCCGCGATCGTGCGGGCGTCCGCCGGAGACGCCTCGTAGTCGTGCGGGTCGGTGTCCGGGTTGCTGATGATGCTCGTCGCGTGCACCTTGTCACCGCCCAGCTGGGCGGCGATGCTGCCCCAGGCGTTGATGGTCGCCACCACCTCGAGCTTGCCCGAACTCGGACCGGACGAATCCGGCGACGTACTGCACGCCGTCCCCATCGCGATAATCGCGGCAGCGCATACCGCCGCGCCCAGCAAACGTTTGTTGTAACTCAGACCAGCCATCGTGCATCCCTCATCAGTTCTGAAACTGAAAATCATTGTCAGCAATCTAACAGACCCTCCTCCGATTCGCGAGCCCGGTTTCCGAACTTCCACCTGGAAAGATTTGCAGGCCCAAGCAACTGGTCAGACAATCGTCAGCGACCGAACCGGATGATCTTCCGGGCACCGCCGCGACGCGCGACACCCAACCGCGGCCATCCAAACCGTGCAGCTGGAAATCCCCATCTGGCAGCAGCGCGCGCTGCCGCGTCGTCCCAGGTGCGGGGTGGAGGTCTTGGACGGCGTGGGCGAATTCTTGAATCTTCTCTCGTCCGACCTCGTAGTAGTCGTCGGTGCGATGGTGTCGGTCCATGCTCGAGGGAGTCTCCGTGCGGTGAAGAGTCGCTGGCCGAGCACTGCCAGCGGGTGGTCCGCTGCTGGCAACACGGGCCAAGGATGCAGGTCGGCTGCGGTGAGTTCGTCGAGCCATTCGTGTTCGTGCAGGAAGATCCGTTCGGTTCCGGTGCGGACATCGGTCCGGCCGGGTTGGGTCTGGCCCGGCTTCGCGGACATGAGGAAGTGCATGGAGGTGAGCGAGCCGCCGGTAGGTGTCGGGGTGGTAGGCACTTGGTCGCCCTGCCGTAACCGTCGGCAGTCCCTGACATCGGTTCGGGTCTGGCGTCCGGGACAATGGGGCGCTGTGTCTGCCGAGGAACTTGCCGTCGAACCACCTGCCAGGACGCGGCCGCTTGCAACCGCGGCATCGGAAAAAGGCGTTGCGACCGGACCCACCGACGGCGAGGCTACCTGGATGACCGGACACGAGCAGGATCGGCAGATCCACACAGCTGCCGTATCCGACGCGGCCACCGTCGCCGCGCTGCTGGACGCCTTCAACCGCGAATTCGACACGCCCACACCGGGAATAGAGATGCTCACCGCACGCCTATGCCGCACCCTGGCCAGCGGCGACTTGGTGGCCCTGCTGGGCGGCAAACCGGCCGCCGGCATCGCGGTCGTCTCCTTCCGCCCCGCCGTGTGGACCGACGGACCGGTGGCCCTCCTGGAGGAGCTGTACGTACGGCCCGCCCTGCGCCGTAGACGCCTCGGTCACGCTCTACTGGAAGCGGCTTGCCACTTGGCCCGCACCCGGGGCGCCGAGGAATTGCAGATCAACGTCGATGGCGTCGACACCGACGCCCGCCGCTTCTACGAAGCCCACGGCTTCCGCCACACCGAACCCGGCGCACCCGAACCGATGTACTTCTACTACCGTGACCTCACCGACTGAACGCTTGCGAACAGATCTAGAGACAGCCCTGGCCCGTCGAGCTGGACGACGATGACGACGGCGCGGACCGCCCGATGTAGGACGTGTCCGCGGATGGCTTACTTGGATTCGACTCGTCCGACCGGGTTGGGCCGGTCGTCAGTGCCTCACGTGCCGTGTGCCAGGCGTTGTCGCCGGGGTGGAGTTCGGTGCGGAGGTAGGCCGAGGTGAGCCGCCCGACCTCGGCGACCCGCTCGGGTTCTCGTCCGTGGTCTCGGCGACGTCGTTGCTCCTTCCAGGGACTACACGACCTCAGTCGTCCTGATGTCGACGAGCGACACCGGGGCAGCACGTACCGCCCGTGACGAGGCCCTCCAGCGCCAACGGATAACCCACCCTGCACGACCTGCTTGATCGCATCAAAACCGCATCTGCGGCCCAGCCCGCTCGGACGCCACCGCGTTGACGCTCCAGCGAGGAATTGTGGCAACGGCGGCTCGAACTCGCACACCATCGGATCAAGGAACTCGCCGAGAAAAACCTACGAACCCAACTTGCACTCGCCGCACTGCCAGCAACCAGCCGATCGGATAGCTGCGCACAGGTGGGCGTCGCGGTCCGGCGGTACCGACGGGGCGATGGCATGCTTTGGGGATGGTGACCAACGGATGAGTCGCGGCGTGCTGGTGACTGGTGCTTCTCGGGGGATCGGGCGGGCGATCGCGACGGCGTTCGCCGAGAACGGCGATCGGGTGGCGGTCCACTATTCCTCCAACCGTGCCGACGCCGAGGAGACATTACGGGGGCTGCCGGGTAAGGGGCATGTACTCGTCAGGGGTGACATCGGGTCGGCGGAGGAGGCCGAGGCAATCGTGGCCGGGGCGGTCGAGGCGCTCGGCACCGTTGAGGTGCTGGTCAATAACGCGGCGGTGAACATCGCACACCCGTTGCCGGAGACCAGCTTTGATGAGTGGCAGCGGGTCTGGCGGCAGACAGTGGACGTCAACCTGTTCGGCACCGCCAACATGTCCTATTGCGCCGTCCGGCACATGATCGACCGTGGGGTGGCCGGGCGCATTGTCAATATCGGCTCACGCGGCGCGTTCCGCGGTGAGCCCGATTTCCCCGCATACGGTGCCAGCAAGGCCGCGGTGCACGCGCTCGGGCAGTCGCTGGCAGTCGCGCTCGCACCCTACGGAATCGCCGTGGCCTCGGTCGCCCCCGGCTTCGTCGCGACCGACCGAGTCATCCACCGCGTCACCGATGAGGTCCGCGCACAAAGCCCCTTCGGCCGCGTCGCGGCCCCCGAGGAAATCGCCTCGGCCGTGCGCTATCTCGCCTCCCCCGAGGCAACCTGGACCTCTGGCGCCGTCCTGAACATCAACGGAGCCTCATACATGCACTGACCCTCTGACATGACCGGCGGCTCAGTGGTCGAGCTTCGCCCCGATCAGGTCGGCGGCCCCGACCGGCGGCTGATCACCCACTGCCGCCAGGATCTCATCGCGAGGAGGTCCGGGAGGCCTTTCAGCAGATGGAAGACCACCACAAGCTTGTCCCACAAGAGGTTGCCAACTAGGAGGCCGCTGAATAAGGGAGTTCCGGGATGGCGCTTGCGGCGGCCTGCGGTGCCCGTTTTCGTCCGGGTCTGGCAGATTTTCGGGTCTGGGGGCGGGCAGGGGCCAGCCTGCGGTCCTGTGAGGCCCTGGGTGGGTGGTGACGACGCTGGGTGGCACCCCCCCCCCGGTCACGGCCCGCTCTTTTCAGGCGGTGACCGGGGCCAGAGCCCAGACTCCTGCCGTGCGGGTGAGCCCGCGTTCGATGAGGTTGCGCAGGTTGAGGCCGGCGGTGCGGCGTGAGAGCCACGCGTGGTTGTTGGCGGTGCCGCGGTAGCGCAGTTTGAGGCGGCGACCACCCGGCTGGCGATCTGGGACACGACGCGTTCCACGTTGGGCCGGAACGTGCGGTGTACTTCTCGCGTAGTTCCGGGTCGGCGGCCCAGTCGCGGCGGGCTCGACGCAGTTCTCGATCCCGTTCGTGCAGAACGATCTTGCGGCCGGTTTTGGACTTGGTGCACTGTGCGCGCAGCGGGCAGCCGCCACACAGCGCGCCAAAGTTCGCCGTCCGGTTCGCGCGGATCGGGCGAGTGTGGCCGTCCGGGCAGCTGACGGTGCCTGCGTCTTCATCGACGGTGAAATCGTCGATGGTGAACCCGCCCTCGACCGGGGATCGCAGCGGCGGCGGTTTGATCACCGCGTCATGCCCGGCATCACCGATAGCGCCACGCAAATCGCCTGTGCCGTAAGCGGAATCGCCGAACCACTCACGCGCACCGTCCTGCGCGCGCCCGCCGTCGCCGTGTCCGGTCGTGTCATCACCGGCATCGGCGGCCAGGAACCGCTCGGCGATCGACGCATCGGAGTTCTCCGGCCCGGCGGCCTTGGTCAACGCCTCATCGGTGATGATCCCGGTCTCCGGTTCGGCGGCCACATGCGCCCGATACCCGTCGCGGCGCGCCTCCGGCGACTTGCGGGTATGACGGGCTTCGGGATCGACCTGCGAGATCACCCGCTCTGGAGCGACCCGACGCGCGATACGCCACCGCCCGTCCGTGCCGTCGGACCCCTCGGCGGGCTCCACATCCTGTCCGGTCACCAACGCCAACATTGTCAACGCCACCCGCACCGACTCCTCGGCCTCGTCCAGGTCCACCTGCCCGAACATCGCCAACAACGCGTTCGCGTCGTTGACCAGCGCCGACACCAGGGCGTCCTTCGCGCCGGGCTCGTCCCAGTCGATCACTGGTTTACCCGCGCGACTGTAATCGTGGCCGGTGCACGCCGCCGCGATCGCTTCCTCGCCGCCGGGCACGACCCGCCCGACACGACGGATCGCCGCGATCAACTGGGTTCCTGAGGGCGGTGATCAAACTGGACGCCGGACTGGGACGGCGTGCTCACCGCCGAGGACGAACGCGGCCTGACCCCGCTGTTATGGTCGCACGTACTCCCGTACGGCGAAGTCGAACCGAAACTGAACAGCCGCTTGGCCCTCGGCGGGTAGCAGCGATCGAATTCTCAGCTGATCCGGCGCTTTCCCGCTTGACCTTCACGTAATGGCAACTTTTACCGTCGAAGACGAGGCCGGACGGACCGGCCTCACACAACGATGGGAAGCGCCATGAGCTGGTCGATCGCGGATGTGGCGAGGATGTCGGGCGTCACCGCCCGCACCTTGCGGCATTACGACGACATCGGACTGCTCGAGCCCGCCTATGTGGGCACCAACGGTTACCGCTACTACGAGGAGGAGCAACTGCTGCGCCTGCAGCAGATCCTCGTCCTGCGCGAGCTCGGCCTGAGCCTCGCCGAGATCGCTGCGGCGGTCGACTCCGAGCCGGACACGCTCGCCGCCCTCAAACGGCAGCACATCCGCCTCCTCGGAGAGCGTAACCGCCTGGCGCGGATGGCTGACACCGTGGCGCGCACCATCGCCGAACTCGAAGGGAAGACGGAGATGGCAGTCAAGATCAACCGCCCGGAGAACCTGTTCGAGGGCTTCGACCACACGCAATACGACGACGAGGCCCGAGAGCGCTGGCCGGAGGAGTTCGAACAGTCCCGGCGCTCCACCGCGACGATGACCGCCGAGGACGTCGAGAGCATGCAGCGTGAGGTGACCGCGGCGATGATCCGTATGGCCGAGTTCATGGCCGCCGGCACGCCGGTCGACGACCCGGCGGTCCAGGCTGAGATCCACACGCATTACCAGGGCATGTGCCGCTTCTGGACCCCGAACCGGAGCGCGTACAAGTGCGTGGGGCAGATATACGTGGACGACGAGCGGTTCAAGACGAACTACGAGAAGATCGCCGAGGGCCTGGCCGAGTATCATCGGGACGCGATGGCGGTCTACGCGGACGAGCGGCTCGGCGAGTAGTCCTCGGCCCGGAAGCCCGGGGTATTCCGGATAATGCAGCGTCCCCTCCGCGGCCAGTGCGGAGGGGACGCTCCCATTGTCTCGGCAATCAGGCCGGATCCCGGTCCTCCGCCTCCTCGATGCTGCACAAACGGGTCGTAGAACAGGTCCCGCCGCCGCAGAAGCACCGCCGCGACCAGCGCGGAGGCCAGCAGAACGTGCAGCTGGCCTGGCAGCCGCGTGAAGACTGGACAGTCCTCGAGATTCGGCGGGGCCGGGAAGACCTTAACTGCCTGCGTATTCGTCGCGCTTGCGCGGCCAGGAGCCGAAATCCGCACCGCGACCCTTCGGCGCACGGTCGAGCAGCTGCCAGGTCGCGTTGAGCGCTTCGGTGCCCCGGTCGTAGGTGGAGTAGGTGTGGTAGACGACGTCGTCCTCCAGCGCGAAACAGCTCAGCGCCATCAGCTCCATCGCCGCGAGCATGTCGCCACTCGGCCGGTTCGGCGTCGGCACCTGCATGAACTGCCAGAAGTCCGCGTTGAACCCGTTGTCGGATCCGTCGAGGTCGGTGGACACCCACGCGATGTCCCAGCCGAACCGCTGCTTGTAGGCATTGAGCACCTCCAGCGGCGACCGCGAGGCCAAGATGAACGTCACGTCTCGGTGCGCCAGATGCGGCACCGCCCCGACCAGGTTGTCGGTCTCGTAGGTGCACCCCGGACACCCTTCCGGCGTCTTGGGCCCGTGCATGAAATGGCGGATGATCAGCTGAGAACGGCCGTCGAACAGCTCGGCCAAGGGTTTCGGTCCGGCGTTGGTGGCGAAGACGTACTCCGTGGTGACGGGCACCCAGGGCAGTGCCTGGCGGTGGCGAGCGACCGCGTCACCACTGCGGGTCAGCTCCTTCTCCTCGGCGCGCACCTGCTCGTAGGCCTTGCGCCACTCGTCCCGACTCCCGACTTCATGCGAAGGCATGGTTGTCTCCTCTCGTGTGCCTGAAATGAGGACGGCGCGGGCGGCCGAAATTCATCGAACCAGGCGACGGTGGTGTGCGCATAAGGTACTGATGTGTCTGGCGACCGGGACCGGGAGTGGCAGTCCACGCGGTGCCGGACGCCTGGGAGGAGTGGATGCGATGTCGTCGCACACAGGGTTCGCTGGGCGAACATACATCGTCACCGGTTCGGCATCTGGCATCGGTGCCGCGACTACCGCGCTGCTTCGAGAGCGCGACGCCAAAGTCATTGGGTGCGACCTCAGCGACGCCGAGATCCAAGTCGATCTGTCCACGCCCGACGGTCGGCAGTCGCTGATCGACCAGGCGACCGAGTATGGGCCGATCGACGCGGTCCTCGCCGTCGCCGGGGGCGGCAAAACCGGTCTGCTCGAAACGAACTACTTCGGTGCCGTTGCAACGTTGCAGGGACTTCGACCGCTGCTGGCTCGCAGCCCGGCACCCCGCGCTGTGGCCGTATCGTCGACCTCATCTCTGGCGCCGGCGGACGAGCGCGTCATGCAGGCATGTCTGGACGGCGACGAGGCTGCCGCTGTTGCTCTTCTCGAGTCTGATACCTCTCTGGGAGGCGCTGCCGGTGTCTACGGAATTGCGAAGCGTGCGTTGAATCGCTGGGTGCGCACGATCGCCCCGACCTCCGAGTGGGCCGGCGCAGGCATTGCCCTCAACGTGGTTGCCTCGGGTGTCGTCGACACACCCGCGGCTTCCTGGATCTTCACCGACGAGGCCGTGCGTAACGCCGTCGAGGCCGCCGCGCCGCAACCGTTCGGTGGTTTCCCAGGGCGGCCGGAATGGGTCGCCGAGCTCATCTGCTGGCTTGCCGGCGCGGACAACCGTTTCGTTACCGGTCAGGTCGTATTCGCCGACGGAGGTGCGGAAGCAGCAGCGGTCGGCGACCACCACTGGCGATGACGAGAAGGTCGACAGACCGACCGGCAGATCCGCGCTGATCCAACGTTCACCCTGGCGCAACCCACGCCGCACCATCGGGATCCGGCATTACTCGGCCAGGACGCCGCCGCCGTCGGGGTGGCTGTGCGAGGCGGCGTCGGCCCCTGACATTGCCGAACTGCTGGCGGATCGACGGCAGTCGCAGCATCCGACAGGAGTGGTCGATGGAGAAGGTTCTCCGGCCGCACGCGATCTGCTCGCGAAGAACTACAGCGCCGGACATATCCTCGGCGCGATCAGCATCCCACTCGACGAACTCGCGGCCCGATTGGAAGAACTGCCCGACGATCAGGAGATCGTCGCCTACTGCGAGGGCATCTACTGCGTCCTGGCGCCGTGGTGCGTCTATCGGTCGCTGGCATGAACTGTCGGGAGGGCGTCACGTTGCCTATCTCGACCAGTTCCTCCTGTGCTTGAAGCAGCAGGACCTGGCCGACAACTTCGCGCGACGCCCCATGCAGGTATGGAACTTCGGGCATGTGATCGACGACCAACCGGCGTGCCGGTCGGTGTCGTCTGCGGGCATGGCCGCCGGTGACGAGGATCGAGTGCGCAAAGGAATGCAGACCTGCGGTGACTCCGCCGTCCATGCCAAGGCCGAGAATCCCAGCATGGGCTAGGTCGGCACCGGACCGATGTTGCTGATCTTTCGAATATCTGCCCGGGCAAAGGCACACGCGGCGTTGGAATCGGCTGCGGCGGAGAATCGTCGGGGCTCGGATTATTTCGATGCGTTGGAACCGTGGGTATACACCCCGACTGATGCGAATCTTGCCGCCGCCATGACAATGCTCGAACATGCGCACAACTTCGATGGCTCACCGACGGCCTGACCAATGATCCGTGGGCTGGCCTGCGGGCACGGAACCTTGCGACGCAACCCGGCGATCCCTTCGCATAACCCCGAGTAGGTTGAAGGCGGTCGGCGCGGGGAAATAGGAACAGGTGGGCCCGCAGTAATCGCGCGGGCGCATCGATTCGATCCCCGAATGATCGCCAGGCTGACCGTGCAGGACTGGATCGGGTGAGTCTGGTGGCTGCTGATGGCCGACTCCGAAAACCCCGGGACACACCAACTAGCTGTGGCAGCGAACAGGAGTGATCGATGACAACTGAGAAGGCCGATTTCACTGGCGTGCAGTCCACGATGCTGGTGACGTTGTTCCTTAAGGCGTTGGACAGCAAGGAAAAGCACTCCATCCTCTGCGACCACTTCGCGGCCGAGGCCGTGGACCGGATCGACTACGACTGGACGAAGCTGGACAAGCCGAGCATCACCCGCAACCGGTTCAGCGTCGCGCTGCGCGCCAAGCAGTTCGACGACTGGGCCGCAGACTTCGCCGTAGTAGCGAGTGCTGCGCCTTCCGTCGCGCGGTGTGGTCTTCGCGGTAGGGCGAGCAGTCTCACGACCGCCTCGCGAAGTGTGCGCGATCCGCAACCGCGGCAGGTAAAGCCTCTTACTTCCTGTCGAAGATCGAGCTGAAGAAGGGTCCGGCACCGACGATGGCGCCGTGGCGCAAGCGTCTGTTCATCGCCACGTCCTACATCACGGCCGATGCCGCCGAGTATTTCGGCCTGCCGGGTGAGCGGACGGTGATCATGGGTTCGCGAGTGGAGGTGTAGGGCTACTGTCATTTTCGTGGACTCACACAGCTGACGACCGCACCCTCGGATTGAGGGTGACGGTCGCGCTCGGTATCGGTGTCATCCTCGTGTGGCTGTTCTCGATCGTCGGTGCGGGCGTCGGCTGGCTCGCCAGTTTCCTCGTCGTCATCGGTTTGTTCGTGTGGCTGCGACAGCTCCAACACAGTGTTCCCACGCCGAACTCAACGCAGCTGCAACGATTGAGGTAGTGGAGTCGAGCACCTCGCAGCGACACCGCGCCGCGAGCTACCCAGCTCTCTACTGGCCCGTCTTGACCTGTTACGCAGTCACCATATCGACGGCGTCGGCACGTGCTGCGGCCGAAGCGCACCAAACTTGGTGGTGGATACTGGCTCTGGGCCCCGCGGTGGCCGCGGCCACCAGCTCGATTATCGGACGTGAGCGCAGCACAGTGCCGGATCGGTAGTGTTCACCACGGGTAGCGCTCCACCGATTCGACGCATGGCGTATCGCCGTCGCCGCGAGCGTGGGGGCGAACGGTGTTGCTTTCCTGCGCGCCCTGATCGACTGGTCGGCCGAGCGCCACGGCACCGCGCGGGATCGGACGATCGTGGCCGGATTGTCCGCGGCACGGCAACTCTGACCGGCCGCCGACCTACTCGCCGGCGAGGGCCATCGGCGGTGGTTCGGCTTGGAAAGGCTCCTGGGCGAGGCGCGCCGTAGCATCATTTGGTGCCATCTATTCCGCCGTTGCCGTCGTTTCGTGGTCCTGCACGGGCGGCGACGCCGTTGCCTCGAATACCTGTCCCGACTGCACGCGCGATCGTGGATTGTGCGGTCTATGTCGATGGGTTTCGGCTGCCAGGTCGATTTACCCATGCGGCCGCGCTGGCCGAGGTCCGCGAGCGGGGTGCGGGTTTTTGTGTGGGTCGGGTTGCACGATCCCGACGAGGAGCAGATGACCGACATCGCGCAGACGTTCGGGCTGCACGCGCTGGCGGTCGAGGAGGTTATCAAGGCGCGCCCGCGACCGAAACTCGAACGCTACGACGACACCCTGGTGATGGTGATGCGCACCGTCGCCTACGTGGAGCACGAATTACACAGTGTCAGTGAAATTGTGGAGACCGGCGCGATGCTGGTGTTCACCGCGCCCGACTTCGTCGTCGCGGTGCGACGCGGCGAGCACTCCGGTCTTGCGGGTGTGCGAAGCGCGCTGGAGGCGGATCCGGACCGGCTGCGGCTCGGCCCTGGCGCGGTGCTGCACGCGATCGCCGACTACGTGGTGGATTCCTATGTCGAGGTCACCCAGTCGGTCGAGCTCGACGTCGATGCGATGGAGGAAGAGGTCTTCACCCCGCGCAGCCAGATCGCCATCGAACCGATCTATCAACTCAAGCGCGAGATCGTCGAGTTGCGCCGCGCGGTCACTCCGCTCGCGGTCGCGCTGCAATCACTCGGTAAGCCGGATCTGCCTCTGCCCAAAGAGGTTCGGCGGTACCTGCGTGATGTCGCCGACCATCACACCGCGGTGGCCGAACGCATCAACGACTTCGATGAGTCGTTGAGCGCTTTGATCGGTGCCGCGTTGGCCAAGATCGCGGTGCAGCAGAACACCGATATGCGCAAGATCTCGTCGCTTGTTGCCATCGCGGCGGTGCCGACGATGATCGCGGGGATCTATGGCATGAACTTCGATCACATGCCCGAACTGCGGCAGGTCTGGGGTTATCCAGCGGTCCTCATCGTTATCGTGACTATCTGCACCGGCCTGTTTGTGACGTTCCGCCGCAACAACTGGTTGTAGTTCGCCGAGTGTCACCGGCGTCGTGTACCGACCAGCACAACCACAGCCACCACGACGATCATGATCAGCAAGATCACGGTGCCGATGACGGTCGCGGTGTGGCTGTAGTCAGGGAGCTGCGTCGAGTCGGCGGCCAGCCAGATGCCACCCCGGCTGATCATGTCCATGACAAGCTCCCTCCGTTCCGCGGTCCGAGCGGACGCTGCACCTGAAGTGCGCTTGCCGGTATTTCCGGCGTAGTCCGCGGGTGGCCGCGTTCGCGGAGGCGAAGGCTGGGCAAGGATCTTGTCCGGTCAGGGTGTGCAGCCGCATGGTCGCGCGCCGTTCCCGTCAAGCAAGGTGCGCCCCTCTTGCCGTAATGCCGAAACGGCGGCGAGGGATCGAACCCTCACCGCCGCAGCCGGTTTCGTGCCGGTTCAGCCGGTGATCGACTGGAAGATCTTGACGCCGACCAGTGCTACGGCGACCAGCAGGTAGCCGCGCAGTGCAAGCATTCCGGCCGTGCGCAGTGGCGAGAACGCTGGGCGCTCGAGGGTATCCAGCGCCGGGGTACGCCAGGCGTCGCGGTCGTGCTCGAGGATCGCCTTGCGCTCGGCGCGGCTGAGCTTGGTGGAGTCGAGCTCCTCGACCTGGTCGGGGTCCAGACCGCCGAGCTCCTGCGCGGTCTTCTCCGTCTCCGTGCGCGCGGCGCGGTGGCGGGCATAGGCGATGCCGATACCGCCGAGCACGCCGATCGCGGCGCCGACGCCGAAACCGAGCCCGAGGGTGGCGGTGGACAGGTCGGAGAAGAACGTCGCCGCGGTCAGTGCCAGCGACAGCAGCACCAGCGTCCACACGATGACGCCCGCGATGATGTTCTGCCGCGTGGTGTTCACCCACGGCCCCAGGACGGCCTTGTCGTTGCACAGCAACACCAGAAACACCGTCGCCGAGGGCAGCAGCACACCGGCCAGTGCCTGCACGCCCTGAGTCAGCAGGCCCAGGACATTGTCGGGGCTGAAGGAGATCGCGGCGGCCACGCCGAGCAGTGCCGCATACCCGACGTAGAACATCGGTGCCTCGGAGATCTTCCAGTGCAGCGAGTGCCGCCTACCGAGGGTGTCACCGAGGGTGTAGGTGGTGGCCAGGCCGACGGCGTTAGCGCCGATCAGCGAGGCATCCAGCAGCAGGATCGCGAACAGTGCGCCGACGGTGTGACCCATGTTGTCGGACAGGCTCTGCGCGACGGCGCCTGCGTCGGAGAAGTTGCCGACGGCGTTGGTGCCGGCGAGGCCGAACGCGGCGGCGGTCATGATCGCGGTCGCGCCGATCATGACGACGACGATGCCGATGCGCAGGTCCCAGCGCTCGTAGCGGATCCACTGCGGGGTGATGCGCTTGTCGACGATGTTGGACTGTTGGAAGAACAGCTGCCAGGGTGCGACGGTGGTACCGACCATGGCGACGATCAGCAACAGCAACGTGGAGTTCAACCCGCCCGGGAACGACGGGATGATGCCCTTCGCAGTGTCGGAGACGCTCGGGTGCACCATGAACGCCAGCGGGAACATGACGACGTTGACGGCGATGAGCCCGAACAGGAACCGTTCCCAACGCCGGAACGACCCACCCGCGACGACCGCGAACGACAGCACCGCGGCGAGTGGCACCGAGATCGGCTTGGGCAGCCCGAAAAAGCTCAATGCCATGGAGACACCGATGAATTCGGTGACGAGTGTGAGCGCGTTCACGACGAACAGGTCACCGACGCTGAAGGCGCCCCAGAACTTGCCGAATCGGGAGAAGATCAGCCGGGCGTGCCCCACACCGGAGACCGCGCCCAAGCGCACCACCATCTCTTGGTTGACGTAGAGCACCGGGATCAGCAGTGCCAGTACCCACACCAGTTTCATGCCGTAGTTCTGACCGGCTTGGGAGTAGGTGGCCACACCGCCCGCGTCGTTGTCGCCGACCATCACGATCAAGCCCGGCCCCATGATGGCCAGCAGCATCCGCAACCGCTGCCAGCGGCTGCGGCCCTCGGCCGTGTCGTGCTGCTTGATGGTGCCAAGGGCGCCGACGATGTCACCGGCATGCGCCGAATCCAGTGCCGCGGGCGCGGCGCCCGTGGGTGCCGTAGCGGTGGCGGTGTTGCTCCGGCGGGTCCCGCCGTTCGAGAAGAAGGCCACTGCCATTCCCTCGCTTCCTGAAACTCATTGCTGCACAACAGCAGTGGTGGAACTAAAAGAGCTCGGGTGCGCTCGGTCGCCGGGACGGGGCGACCGCGCGGTGGTTCAGCGGGCGTCGATGCCGGCGGGAGGATCGGGCAGGACATCCGCGACCACTCCGGCTGACCGCGCGGTGTTCCTCATCATCTTTTTCCTCATCAGGTTTCGGGCCAGGCGGGCACGCCGGCGTACGGTCCGCCGACGTGCCCGGATTGGTTGCGGCACAAGGTGTTCAAGCGCCGCAAGGCGGCTACCGGTAGTGCAGGTGGCTGCCCAGGGAAGCGGTGTAGACCGCCGCCTGGTTACGCGACACGCGCATGTTGTGGCGCTCCTGCTCGGTCAGGCTGTGCCGGGCGCGGACGCGCCGGGCCGACTCACCCAGCGCCGACAGCACCGACAGGTTGCGGGCACGGGGGAATGCAACGAAGGTCATGACGAACTCCTTCAACGGAAGGCCAGCTGCCACAACAGATCCCGGGCACCACTGGACACCCGCAAACCTGCCCGTCGACCCCTCACGCGGCGATTTCGATCGCCGAGTTCGTCGATGGTTGGTTCAGGGATGGGTGGTTACGGGACCGCAGCAAGCTGGGAACGAAACGGATGTCGAATCCGGACTCGGATACGGACTATCGCCGGACTTCATATCGTCCCCTCACCTCCTTGCTGCTGGGACGCACGCGGGCGTCACTTCTCATCGCGCCAGACCACGCAGAAATAAAGGGGAAAACCAACGCCGAAACGGCGAGGTAGGCACCCCTCTCGTCAGAGCTTCGGCACTGAACGACGTATCCCGGGCCGGGAAGCCACTTTGGATCCCCCCTTAATCCGGGGAGATCTGTCCTAACCCTGGGCGTCTCTCGACGTCGTCGGATCAGTGGCCTGTGTTCGAACAGGAGCCTCGCCTAGCGAGGTGCTGACCTGGAAAAGACTGGACCCATATTCCCGGAAAGTCAAATCGAGGCCGGTCGGTTCGGTCTTTTGGCGCAGAATCATTGCAGTTCACCGTGTTTCGGCGTCGGGAAGCGCACAGACCCGGCGTCCGGCGGCTCCTGTCCGTGCAGTCGCCTCGCCTAGCTGAGGAAGCTCGCACCGGCAAGCTGGACCGGCGAGCTCGGACCGGCATCCGAGCGAAGTCGAGCCGATTTGCCTATTATGTGCATATGAATGCAGATTCGCGTGTATATCGTCGGCGGCTGCCCGGCGATCAGGCGGATCTGGTCGCCGAGTGGTCGCGGATGCCGGCCGAAGCCACCCTCCTCGAGCCGGCACCAACACCCCGGGTTGCGGGGCTGTGATGTGCAGCCGGAGTGCAGGGTGGCTGGCCGCGGACTCGTTACACCTGCCCACCTACAGCCACACCGCGGCCACGATCGGCACCGTGATCATTCTGATCATCATCGTGCTGGTAGCGGTGGCTGCGATTATCGCTGCGCGGCGCCGGTGACCTGTTTCACCCGAGACGGCATCGGCTCCACACCGCCCGAGCGCGCCGTTGACGGGTCCGGCACTCACTGTTCATCGCGCCGTCACTTCGGTGTTCGAGCTGCGGTGCAGGCTGCGCAATCGTGAGCACGCTGGAGATGATCCTGCGCATCGGTACCGGTGTCGGATTGGGTACCGCGATCGGGCTGGAGCGGCAGTACCGGGCGCGGATGGCCGGGCTGCGTACCAACGCGCTGGTGGCGGTCGGTGCCACCCTGTTCGTGTTGCTGTCCGCGAACGGGTTCGGCGGCGGCACCGCCGATCCCACCCGAGTGGCCGCGCAGATCGTGTCCGGTATCGGGTTCCTCGGAGCCGGGGTGATCATGCGCGACGGGCTCAACGTGCGCGGCCTCAACACCGCCGCCACCCTGTGGTGCTCGGCAGCCGTTGGCGCCCTGTCCGGCGCTGGAATGTATCGGGTCGCGCTCGTGGGGACGGTGGTTGTGGTGATCGTCAACATCGCACTGCGCGCCGCCGGGCGGGTAGTGGACCGGCAGCCGGACACCGGCGACGAACACCCCACCTCGTATGCGTTCGTGGCGGTCACCCGCGACGATCAGGAAGCACACGTGCGGACGCTGCTGGTGAGGCGCTGACCCGCACCGACTTCCGGTTACAGTCCGTCACCAGCACCCACACCGACATCGCCGGGCAGGTCGAGGTCCGCGCCGAACTCGGCGGAGATCAACGCGACGATCGGCAGATGGAGTCCGCGGTCAGCCGACTGAGTCTGGAACCATCGGTCACCAGTGTCGGCTGGCAGATCCAGTCCTGCCCGCTCGACCGCGACGCGGCAGGCACCTGACCCCTGCCACACTGAATCGAGTCCACACTCCGCTGTGGGCGCTGCCGCGCTCACCGATCCGAGGAGAGCTCCGATGACACAACCGCAGACCCCACATCAAGAAGACGCCGCGACACGGCCGGTGATCCATTTCTCCGCTCTGCTGCGGTCCCCGGTTGTGGCCAAATCCGGTGAGGACGTGGGCCGGGTCGAGGACGTGATCGTCCGGTTACTCGGCGACGACAACTTTCCACTGGTGACCGGAGTCGTAGTCGGTGTCGGAGGCCGACGGGTATTCGTGTCGACCGACGACATCCGCGAGTTCACCCAGGACCGGATCACCATGTCGAAGAACAAGGTCGACCTGCGCGGCTTCGAACGCCGCGACCGCGAAGTCCTGCTGCGCGCTGATGTTCTCGACCACCGGCTCATCGATGTCGCGGCCGCCGAGCTGGTGCACGCTTACGACATCGAACTCGAGGACACCGGCCACGGCTGGATCCTGGCCCGGCTCGATACCCGCCGACCGGCCCGACTGTTCGGCCTCATCAAATCCGCGGGAGGACACGCGGCGCGGGATTGGAAAGCATTCGAACCGTTGATCGGGCATACCCAGTCCATGGCCGTGCGCCGCGTGAGCGGGCGGGTCAAAGCGCTCAAACCCGCCCAGATCGCCGACCTGCTCGAAGACGCCAACAAAACCGAGGGTGGGGAAATCCTCGACCTCGTCCACACAGACCCCGAGTTGGAGGCCGACGTCTTCGAGGAGCTCGACCCCGACAAGGCCAGTCGGCTACTCGACGACATGAACGACGAAGAGGTCGCCGGGTTGCTGGGCCGGATGCGGGCCGACGACGCCGCCGACGCGATCACCGACCTGCGCCAGTCCCGCCGCCGACGCGTCCTGGACCTGATGCCGGCCGGGCAACGCACCAAGGTGATCACCCTGATGGGGTTCAACCCGTCCTCCGCGGGCGGACTGATGAACGTCGACATCGTCTCCTGCGCCACGAATGCCACTGCGGCCCAAGCGCTCTCGATCATCGGAGCGGCTCGATCATTGCAGTCGGAGGCACTGCTGAAGATGCATGTCCTGACCGGCAGCGGGCAGTTGGCCGGGGTCGTGTCGGTGATCGGGTTGCTGCAGTCCGACCCGACCGCGGTCGTGTCGGACCTAATGGATACCGACCCGGTGCGGGTGGCCCCGGAGGCCGATCTCACCGATATAGCGCTCCTGATGGCCGACTACAACCTCTACACCATCCCGGTCGTCGACGACTCCGATCGGGTACTGGGCGTGGTGACGGTCGACGATGTCCTCGAGGCCACCATTCCCGAGGACTGGCGCCGCCGCGAACCCGCGCCCCGACCCATCCGTGACACCGTGACCGCGGTGAGCGACGGCGGCACCGTCACCGGCGAGGCGCGCGCTGGAGGCGTCCGGCCATGACCGACAAGGACCCCACCGCCGTCACCGAGACCCCAGCAGTACAGGCACCGCCCGCTCCACCTCGCCAGCAGCGGACCGCCGTATTGGATTCGGCGCATCTGGGTGACATCGAGGGCGCGTTGGGCCGGATCAGCATCAGCGACCCGGACCACCCCCGAACTCTCAAGACGCGGCTGTTGACGATGCTGGCGATCGTCGGGCCCGGACTGATCGTGATGGTCGGCGACAACGACGCCGGCGGTGTCGCCACCTATGCCCAAGCCGGTCAGAACTACGGCTACAGCCTGTTGTGGGTGCTGCTGCTGCTGATCCCGGTGCTGATCGTGAACCAGGAAATGGTGGTCCGGCTGGGCGCGGTCACCGGGGTCGGGCACGCCCGGTTGATCAACGAACGATTCGGCCGCGGCTGGGGCTGGTTCAGCGTCGGTGATCTGTTCGTGCTGAACTTCTTGACCATCGTCGCCGAGTTCATCGGTGTCACCTTGGCCGCGGACTACATCGGCATCTCCAAATACATCGTGGTGCCCACCGCGGCGGTCGCGTTGATCGCGATCATGGCCACCGGCAGCTTCCGCAGGTGGGAACGGGCGATGTTCGTGTTCATCGCGATCAGCCTGGTCCAGATCCCGATGCTGGCGCTCGCGCACCCGCAATGGGGTCGCGCCGCCCACGACTTCGTCGTCCCCGGGGTGCGTGGCGGGATCGGCTCGGATGCGGTCTTGCTGATCATCGCGATCGTCGGCACCACCGTCGCACCCTGGCAGCTGTTCTTCCAGCAATCCAACATCGTCGACAAACGGATCACCCCCCGGTTCATCAGCTACGCACGCGCTGACACCGTCCTGGGTTCGGTGGTCGTGATCGCCGGGGCTACCGCGGTGATGATGACCGCGGACTGGGCCGCCCGCGCCACCGACCGTGCCGGAAACTTCACCGACGCAGGCGAGGTCGCGCACCTGCTTGGCACCACCAGCAACATCCTCGGATCGCTGTTCGCGATCCTGCTACTCGACGCCAGCATCATCGGCGCAGCAGCGGTGACCCTGGCCACCAGTTACGCGTTCGGGGACGTGTTCGGGCTCAAGCATTCGCTGCACCGCAGTTTCAGCGACGCCAAACAGTTCTACTTCTCCTACACCGCGATGGTCGCCGCCGCCGCCGCGATCGTGCTGATCCCCGGCGCCCCACTGGGTTTGATCACCACCGCCGTGCAGGCCCTGGCCGGTTTGCTGTTGCCCAGTGCGAGCGTGTTCCTGCTGCTGTTGTGCAACGACCGCCAAGTCCTCGGCCCATGGGTGAATCCGCGGTGGCTCAACGCCGTTGCCGGGGTCATCGTCGCGGTGCTGCTGCTGCTGTCGGGCATTCTGATGGCCACCACCCTGTTCCCCGACCTCGACGTCATCGCGACCGCCGAATACCTCGCCGTGATCATGGTCGTCCTCGCCGCCGCCACGATGGCCTGGTTCACATGGTGGCAACGCCGCCGACCACAACCCGCCCCCGAACCGGTACCCGTCATCGACTCCACCGAAAAAACGCAGTGGCGGATGCCGCCCCTGACGCTGCTCGAACCCGTGACCTGGTCGGCGGGAACCAAACTCGGCATGCTCGCCCTGCGCGGCTACCTCGTCATCGGCGCCGTCCTGCTCCTCGTCAAAGCGATCCAACTCGGACGCGCATAGACGCACGGGGCGTCGTGTCACGTGTGCACCGGGGGAGGCGCTTGCGCGGGCGAGCTGGGACCGGTACCCCGAGCGAATTCGAGCAGATTCACATAATATGTGCGTATGAATGCAGATTCGGGTGTATGTCGACGGAAGCTGCCCGACGATCAGGTGGATCTGGTCGTCGAGGTGTTCCGGATGTTGGCCGATACCACCCGGGTCCAGATCTTGTGGGCGCTGGTCGAGCGGGAGATGTCGGTGAGCGATCTCGCCGGGCATGTCGGGAAACCGGCCCCGTCGGTGTCGCAGCATCTGGCGAAGCTGCGGATGGCGAGGCTGGTCCGCACCCGCCGTGAGGGCACGACGATCTTCTACACCCTCGAAAACGACCACGTCGCCCAACTCGTCACCGATGCGGTGTTCAATGCCGAACACGCCGGCCCCGGGGTGCCCGGTCACCACCGCGACACCAACGAACTGCGAACACTGCACCCCGAAACCCTCCCCGATGCGGCACCGACGCGACACGCAGGAGAAGGCGGATGACCCGGCACGAAGAACCCAACGCGTCCGGCCACTCACACGACCACGGGCACAGCCATCCCCACGGACACAGCCACGGCGACGGCCACGGGGATGACCACGAGCACTCGCATTCGGGGTGGGGCGGGGTGTTCGGTGCGGCGGTACGGGAGGTCTTCGTGCCGCACAGCCACGATGCGGCCGACGGCATCGACGGTGCGCTCGAATCGAGCGCGGCCGGTATCCGCGCGGTGAAGATCAGCCTGCTCGCGCTCGGCGTCACCTCCGCCGCGCAGTTGGTGATCGTGCTCATCTCGGGGTCGGTCGCGTTGCTGGCCGACACCATCCACAACCTGTCCGACGCCTTGACCGCGGTCCCGTTGTGGATCGCGTTCGCCCTGGGCCGCCGTGCCGCCACCCGCCGCTACACCTACGGCTTCGGCCGCGCCGAAGACCTCGCCGGGCTGTTCGTGATCGCGATGATCACTCTGTCCGCCGCGATCGCCGCCATCGAATCGATACGCCGCCTGTTCAACCCCGTGACGATCGGTCACCTCGGATGGGTCGCCGCCGCCGGGCTGGTCGGATTCCTCGGCAACGAGCTCGTCGCCGTCTATCGGATCCGCGTCGGCCGTCAGATCGGCTCCGCCGCCCTGATCGCCGACGGACTGCATGCCCGCACCGACGGATTCACCTCACTGGCCGTCGTGCTCGGTGCCGGTGGTGTCGCCCTCGGCTTCCCGCTGGCCGACCCCATTGTCGGACTGCTCATCACCATCGCGATACTCGCCGTCCTGCGTACCGCGGTTCGTGACATCTTCCGTCGATTGATGGATGGCGTCGACCCGGAACTCGTCGACGCCGCCGAAGCGGCACTCGCCGCGGAACGCGGAGTACAAGGGGTGCGGAGTGTGAAGATGCGCTGGATCGGGCACCGGCTCCACGCCGACGCCGAACTCGACATCGACCCCGACACCACCCTCACCGCTGCCCACAAGCTCGCACACGACGCGGAACACACCCTCACCCACGTCGTGCCCAAACTCTCCACCGCCCTCGTGCACGCCTACCCGGCCCATACCGAACATGAACACACCGGGCACGAACACGCAGGGCACACCCACCACTGACGACAGGTGGGGCGGATGCGGCTCGGTAATCCTTGCGGCGCTTACCCTTTCGGTACGTGACGACGAATGCTGCGGCACCGAGCACGAAGATCGCGACGATCCCGATCCATACCGCGGCTCCGGTACCCGCTTCGGACTTTACGTTCGACCAGGCGTTGGGCGCTGGCATGGATCCGGCCCCTAGTTGCGGCCGCTGCTGTCGCGGCCGGTACCCAGGCTGCGTGAGAGTGAATCCGGTAGCTGCCCGAGAGTGCGCCGATGCGGTTGCGGGCACGGGCTGGGCGCGACGCTGTGCTGGGCCCGTCAGCCGTCGAGTTTCACGGTTTCGAAGATCAGTTGGAATGCTGCGGCGCAGGGGTCGGGTCGGGCCGTGTGGTTGCGGTTGGTCACCCACCAAGTGACGGTCCCGGCGTCGGCGGCGGATACGCCGCAGGTTCCGGGGTCGTTGGGGTCGTGCCAGTAGAAGCCGCCGAAGCTTTTCGTCACCAGCGCCTCGGTCTGTTATCCGCTAGTTGCTTGCGCAGATCTCGCCACGGTTGGGTGATCCTGGAGCGCTATTCATAAGCCTCTGCGAAAAAGTGCAGTGCGACAATCGCTTTCAGTGCGGAGGGGAATTTGTGGACCGGTGCGCGGTAGCGGCATCCTTCCTCGCTGGGCATGCGCCTGGTCTTCAGGTGAGCGACTGCTCGCTCGACGGCGGCCCGGAATCCGGAGAGAGTGCGGTGTTGAACGCGGTCTGGCTCTGGTGAAGTTCCCGGCCCGGGGGTTTCTTGTAGGGCACGAGATCGATTCCGTCGACGCCGACGTAGCCGGAATCGGCGACAGTGGTGATGTCGGCGAGAAGGTCGGCAAGTCCGCCAAGCGGCGTATGCGTGCGCGTCGTGTCGGGCACCGTGCACCATCTGCATGCCGACCGCGGCGAGCCTGCCGTCGAGGTCGGTGGCGATCTGGATGTTGAACCCCGGATACTGGGTTTTTCCGTCAGAACAGGTCCGCCGATCGCCGACCAGTCCCAGGTCGGGCAGATCATGCCGTCCACCAGCGCGGACCCGACGCCGATGACGTCTTCGGGGTTGGGGGGCGAACTCGTCGAGCACGTCTGCGATCACCGGTCGCAGCAAGTCCCAGCGACGGCTCACCGTCGGCTGAGGGACCCCGAAGAACGCCCCCGCGACGCCTTGGACGAGGTTTCTGCGCATCAAGGCCACCACCATGACGACCGACTTGAACAGACCCAACACATCAGGGCGGCCACCCGAGCTCAGATCGCCGACAATCTCATGAACCCGGGCGGTCAACTCCGCGGAGTTGTCCTTCGGTCAACCCAGTAATAGCCTTGTACCGCAACGGTCCTCGTTCTCGCTCGTAGACTTCGAACTTCCACGAAGCGAGATACAGTGGGGCCGTTGCTCATTCGCATGCGCCGCGCCGACACGTCCAACAATGTGACCACAGTCTCGGATGGGGTCGATGATGCGCGAGAACCGTTACGTGACAGCTGATTATGAAACCGACTTATGAATAACGCTCCCGGCCTCGGCGTCGCCCTCTAGCGGGAGTTTCCACCCTTGGTCGCGACTAGCCGTCGTCCGTGTAGGTCAGCAGCGCTTTTTGCAGGCTGCCGGTGTATTACCCATCTTTGCATTGGCGCAGGTCGGCGTGTCGATGTTTGCTACTGCCGTTCACCCCCGTTCACCCAGGTGAGGCGACAAGAAATGGTATCTGTTCCACCGGGATTGATGTCAACCTCTGGCAGCATATGGGTAATACGCCAAAACTGTCGAATGATGAAGCACCACAACGGATTTAGTGCCGCTCAACTACGAAGGGTGGAAACTCCCGCTAGGTGCTTACTGTCCTTTTGGTGCGTGTTCGGGGGAGCTGGTTTGATCGTTGCGGGAGGTGTCGCGTTTGCGGAGGCGCTCAATGAGTAGTCCCCCGGCGCCAAGGGTGAGCGCGAGGGGCCATTCCAGGGTTCCGGCGATGGCGAGGGCGCCGAGGCCGCCGTAGTAGAGGTAGCCGGTGGGCAGAGTCATGTTGACGGGGCCGACACGGATATTCGCGCCGGGGTGGGGCAGGGTGAGGGATGCGCTGATGAACGGCATTTCGATAGCAGCAGTGGCGGGACGCTGAGGCTGCTCGGGAGGGTGCTGTGGCCGAGCCTTCGACGGTGTGGACGGGTGCTCTTTCGTGGCGGTTCGTCGTGCTGTGGTAGTAGCCATCTTTGGTGTCCTCTCGGAGATCGGTCAGGGATGGCGCGGTGTCTGGGGCGGTGAGGGCTGGCGATAGTTCATCGTCTGGTCAGGCCTGGTTATTGGATGCGGAAGCAGAGGCAAGGGTGTGCTCGGCCAGCCAGGCGGGGGCGAACACACCCACTGCGGCGGTGCCGGCGACGGCGGCGATCACACCTGTCCACGCTACCGGGCCGAGGGGTGTACAGCCGAAGAAATGGCTGATCCCAGGGGTTTGGACGATTCCGGCGAGCACGATGGAGCTTCCGACGGCGGTGGCGACGACCAATGGGCTGTGGGCGCGGGTCAGTAGTGTCTGGGCCATTTGGGTGCCGACGAGCGCGGTCAGTCCCATGGTGGTGGAGCGGCGTCGGGTGCCCGGAGTCGCGCGGCCGATCGTCCAGGCGATGGTGGCGGCAGCGGCAGTGACGGTGCCGCGGCTGATGATGGCGTCCACGAGTGATCGATCCAGCGACGGGGCGGTTTCGCTCAACACCGCGTGCTGGTCTGCGATCCGGGCGGATTCGGGATCCTCATCCGTGTAGTCGTCTGCTTCGACTGGGATGGGCTTTTGGGGTGTGACCGCGACCGCCAAGGCGGGGAACATGTCGGTGAGCAGGTTGACCAGCAGCAGTTGGCGAGTGCCGATCGGGGCGCGTCCGCTCAGTGCTGTGCCGGCGATGGTGAATGCGACCTCTCCGGCGTTGCCGCCGAGCAAGATGACCAGTGCATCGCGGACACTGTGCCACATATTTCTCCCCTCGACGAGAGCGTCGAGCAAGATCGTGAGGTCGTCGCCGGTGAGGACCAGGTCAGCAGCGCCGCGTGCTGCGGAAGAGCCGCGGCTGCTTACCCCGATACCGACATCGGCAGCGCGGATGGCGGCGGCGTCGTTGGCTCCGTCGCCGACCATGGCGGTGACTCGACCGGCTTGCTGCAGGGCGGTGACCACTTGCATCTTTTGTTCCGGGCTGACTCGCGCGAAAACCTGGACTGTGGCGGCGAGTTCGGCGCGGGCCTCTTCGTCGCAGTCGGCAATTTCGGCTCCGGTCGCGACCCGCACGTCGGCGGGCAGTCCCAGTTGTCGAGCGATCGCCCGCGCTGTGACGGGGTGGTCGCCGGTGAGCAACACGACATTGCGTCCAGCAGCGGTGAGTTGCTCGAGCAGTGGCCGCGCGGTGGGTCGGGGCGTGTCGGCAAGGCCGAGGTAACCGACAATTTCGAGGTCTTGTGCCGCGGAATCGACAACAGTGGCGTCGATGTCGAGATCACCATCGAGCAGGTCGGAATCAGCGGTACCTTCGGCTACGGCGATCACTCGGAGTCCTTGCTCGGCCAGGGCATGGACCAGGCTTTCGGCGTGTGCCTGTGCAGCGGGGTCGGCGAAGCGGCAGCGCTGATGCACCACCTCGGGTGCCCCCTTGAGTACCACCATCACCCGTTCCTTGTTGGGAGCGTCGACGCCCGAAGTGCGGTGGCGCACACCGAGGGCGGCGGCATATCCGCGGCTGGATTCGAATGGCACATCGGCGAGGGAGTCCCAACCCGGGTCGTCGAGGAGTCCGGCGGTGGCGGCTGCGGTGAGGATCGCCTCGTCGGTGGCGTGGGCGTGCGGCTGCTCGGCCTCGGGTTGGGGGCTGGCGTGGCGTGCGGCACGCAGCATCCGGTGTGCGCGTGCGTCGGAGGCGTCGGTGAAAGGATCGCGCGGGTTGTGTTCCGCGGTGGCGACGGCGACTACCTTCAACCGGTTTTCGGTCAAGGTGCCGGTCTTATCGAAACAGACCGTGTCCACCCGGCCGAGGGCTTCGAGGGTGCGAGGTGTGCGAACCAGCACGCCCAGACGAGACAGCCGCCGGGCTGCGGCGAGTTGTGCGATTGTGGCCACGAGTGGAAGGCCCTCGGGGACGGCGGCCACCGCGATGGCGACGCCATCGGCGAGTGCTAGACGCAGTGGGTGTCGGCGGATGAGCGATAGCCCGGTGACGAGGCCGCCACCGGCCAGCGTCAGAGGCAGCACCTTGCTCGTGAGATCACGTAGCCGGGCAGCGATCCCGGATGCGGCGGCAATATCGGATACGGTCCAGATCGCGCGGCGCGCGGCGGTGGTGTTGCCGGTCGCTGTGACGATTGCGCGGGCCGAACCGGCCACGATGGTGCTTCCTTCGAAGACCATGCTGGCCCGGTCGACCCCCACCGCCGCGGGCACCGAATCGACCTGTTTCTCCACCGGAACCGACTCACCGGTCAGCGAGGATTCGTCGACTTCGAGGTCCAGGACGCATAGCAAGCGGGCATCGGCGGGGACCACGTCAGGGGCACGCAAGTCGATGATGTCACCGGGACGCAGTCGTGCCGCGGGCACCAGCACCGTGCGTTTGGTGGTCGCGGCGAGCGTCAGGCGGCGGCGGGCATTACCGACCACAGGAACAGCGACGCGACGCGCGTACTGTTCCTGCTCGGCGAACAGTTCTGCCGCGGCGTTGTCGGCGCGTAGCCGCTGAACGCCCCCGACCAGCGCGTTGACCAACATCACCCCGCCCACCAACAGCGCGTCGACACTGCTGCCCAGAATTGCCGACGCGGCCGCGCCGATCGCCAACACCGGAGTAAGTGGGTCGTTCAACTCGCTTCGCGTTGCGACCGCCAACCGGCTCAGTTGCCGCGCCGGTCCCCGCAGTGGAGCGGCGATAGCGCTGTCGGACAGGTCGCCCAGACGGCGTCGCCACGCCGGATACACTGGTGCCGCGGCCAGCGGTTGCACCGCCGCGGTGAGACGGGAGTAGACGATCTCCGGGTCCAGGGCATGCCATGCGGTCAGTGGTTGCGGATCCGGATCCGGCATCGTCAATACTCGCCGCGCCGCGAGCGCACCCGAGGTAAGTGCGATCGCAGCGGCCGCGTTCACCGGGCTGAGTAATCGCGTCAGTCCGAGCCGTCCCCGCGTTCCGGTCTCCCCGGTCAGCAACAACAACCCCGCCAGGGTGCTGCCGCCCTTGGCCATACGGACCGCGGCCGCACTGGCTCGCCGCGCGGCCGGTAGCGCCGAAACAATCCGCACGGCCGCGACGAGGTCGGTGCTGGTGACGATGTCGGCGGTCCACGGAGCCGCAGACCGCGGTTCATCGAGGGCCACCCCGACGTCGGCGATCGCCAACGCGGTCAACGTGTCGGTCGAGGCGAAGTCGGGATGAAGCGCGGTGATCAGCAGCACCGGGCCGCGATCGGTGCGGGCGTCGCGCACCACCTTCAGCAGAGAGGTGCCGGGCCGATGAGTAGCGGCCACTCCCGCGGCGAGGTCCTCGGTGCCTGCGACGTGGCGCAGCACTACACGAGTTCCGCTGCGTCGGGCAGTCTCGATCAGCGGGGCAGCGAACGGGTCCAACTCCCAACCAACCGAGACAGTACCCACGACCTCACCGCGCACCCGTAACTCTGCATGCGCGAGTCCCTGCGCCGGCGTGGCCGCGTTCGCGGAGTTCTGCAGCCACCGCAGCTGGGCCTGCTCGGCCGGCAGTTCGTCGGGATCGGGTTCGGGCGCCTGCTCGCCGTGTAGCAGCGCATCGGCCACTTCGAAGACACGATCGTCGTCCCATCCGATAGCTTGTCCCTCGGCACGCAGCACCGTTTGGGCGTCACCGCGCAGCGCGGCTCCATCGATGACGATCACCTGCACGCGGTCCAGGCGCCGCAACGCTCCCGGGTCGAGGACCAGCTGCCCGCCGCGCGCCAGCCCTCTGCCCAGCACGGCGGCGAACATCTCCCGGCCCACGTGCGCGGCCTTGGGGACCCCAGCCAGGATCGAATCGGCTACATCCTCGAGGTTCCCGGAAGCGACGAGCGCCCCGGCCGCCGCAACCAACGCACCGTTGGCAGACTGCTCGACGTAGTCCTCCACAACACCCGCGGCTGCCCCTTTCGCAGTGTCGAGTGCGGCATCGACGGCAGCGTCGACCACCACATGCGAAACCTCGCCCGCCGCGGCCGCTGCCCAGCTGTGCCGCGGTAGGTCGCGCTCTGCGTGAGCTGAGGAGTTCACCGTGACTGCAGGGGCCTGCGGTCGGCTCGGGCGAGCGAGATCTGGTTCCCGCGCCGCCCAAATCCGCCGATGCTCGACCGCCTCCGCCACCTGCGCGACGCGTTGCGCCAGATCCAACAACGGTCCGCTGGGAGCTTGGCCCAGCCCATGGGTGGCGGCGGTAACCGCGTTGAGAACGAAGTCGGTGCCCACCCGCCCCAGGCGCGCTTCGAATGCGGCGACCACCCGGGGTTGATGATTGAGCACTGCCGCTGCCGCTCGCGCAGCACGGGGAGCCGCCGGCAACCGGCCCAACCCACCCAGCACCGCGGCCCCGACTGCGATCACATCCAGCGCTGCCGCCGTGACAGGCACGATGATCGCCAATCGATCGCCCGGATCGGCAACCGGCGTGTGAGTCCGCGGCAAGTCCCTTTCCGCCTCATCGAGGGTGGCGGCAGCCTTCCGAGCAGCCTGCTGAACATCCTCGACCCGCACATGAGGTTCCCGTTCGACGACAAGTCGCCCCAAAGTCGTTTCCACATGGACTGCGGCGACACCGGGGACCTTCGACACCGCTGCCACCACCTCTGTGGCCACACTGACGGTGTGCGCGGTGGGCACAAGCTGTGCCAGATCCAGATGCAGCCGCCGCCCCGACGACCACGCGACACTCGCGTCGCGCTGCACAGTTGCCAGCACGCCATCGGCCACGCTGCGACCGACACCGAACACGGGGCTTGCCACCGCCAGCGCGGTCCCAGCTGCGGTTGTGGTGGTCCTCGCGCCCGCCCGCAGCGCCCCAAGTCCGGCACCTGCCACCATCCGAGCCGCGAAGGACGGAACGTTCAGAACGTGCATCGTGCTCGACCACCATTCACCGACGACATCCTTACCCTTCATTGACAACCTGGATTTACACCCGCGTGCCTGCGCGCCAACTCTCCGTCCGCTGGGAGCACCGAGCCGCTCGTCACCGCGGTGCGAGTGGGCTGCTGCGGGCCTGTCCGCGACCGATTACCTCGACAAGACTGCCGCAAACGGTGCAGGTAGGGCAGTGCAACACTCGACAACGTCTGAACCCATTTTGGTCGGCCACCATGCGCGCGCCCGACCGTGACCGCCAGCCGTCATGGCGGCCGGACGGTACGGGCGTCGCGCGGGTTCCAGCAGCTTGCCGACACGGTCGATCGGGGCAGATCCGCCGCGGCTGCTGCACACTCGCGGTGACCGGCTTGCCTTCTCCAACGGCATCATCCTGCTCGCCGTCATCGCGGGCACGGCCACCCGTGGGAAGTGGAGCAGTCCGCCCAGCACGGCTACGCGACACCTGTCGATCCGTCATGCGCCAGAGCCAACCTCGCGCCCGCAAACAAGATCGCGGGCTCGTATCCCTCGCGTCGAGCTCGGCTCCCGCGCCGCCTGGGCAGCGTTGCCCTCACCGATCTGCCCGACCGAGAGCGCCGAGCAGATCGGCACCCAGCTCGACCTCCTCCAGACGCACCAACGCCGCGATCATCAGTTCCGAGGCCACCTCGCCCGCGAAATGGCCACCCGTGCCGACGGCCACGGCGAATAGCCGTGCACCTGCGTAGACGGAGTGCTCATTGTCGTGGTCGGACGATCGCTTGGTCTCCGTGCACGGGGACGGATCGGCAATCCGGCACGAGTGGTACACCGATGAATTCCAGCGCCAGGCCAAGGCGGCGGGCGTGCCCGTGATCCGGTTGCACGACGCTCGGCACACCGCCGCAAGCATCCTCTTGGACTCCGGCGCTGCGGTCTCGGCGGTGGCGAAGTGGCTCGGCCACGATCCGGCGGTGCTGCTGCGGGTGTACGGACACGTCTACCCCGAAGCGCTGGAGGCGGCGGGCGCGGCCCTGTTCGGCGACGACGAGAACGAAGCGACCGGAATCTAGTTCGCCCTCCCGTTGGCAAGTTCTAGGCAAGATCAACTTTCCGGGCGGGTGACATATGGGATACGGGGTGGATGAAAACAGGCGATAACCTGCAACTTCATCTGTGGGCGCAGAGGGGATCGAACCCCCGACCGCTGGTGTGTAAAACCGCACCAACTCGTCCGGCTAGTCCGTCTGTGTCCACCGAGCCCAGGTCAGCGGCATGATCACGTCCGGCTAGTGGGGCTAGGTCCGAGACGTATCGGCCCGTCTTGGGACACTGCTGGGACACTGGATCATGTCTCTGACCTGCTATCCAGCCGCTCCAGCTCAGCTGCAGTGCGGCACGTCGGTGTGACTGTCCGCCGTGCGCGGAGATGATGTGGGCACTCATATCGGCGGGGTGCCGTAATTGCTGTGCTCCCCGCGAACGCCGCTTGATGTCATGGAGCCGACCGGACAATATGTTCGCGCGGAAAGGCAACGGAGGCAAAGTAACTCCAGATTCGCCTGTCCTCCGGACCGGGCAGCAGGATCACCTCGGCGCGAGCGGTGCCGCGGCCCGCACGGCCAACTTGCTGGTAGTAGGCGATAGGGGACGACGGCGCGCCGACATGGACGACGAAACCCAGGTCGGGCTTGTCGAAACCTATACCGAGCGCGGACGTGGCCACCAGCGCCTTGACCTCATTGTCCAGCAGGGCCTGTTCCAGCGCCTCGCGCTCGGCCGGGTCGGTCTGGCCGGTGTACGCGCCTACCCGATGGCCGTGTGAGCCCAGCACATCGGCGAGATCGTGGGCGGCGGCGACGGTGAGCGTGTAGATGATCCCCGACCCGGGCAGCTCGTGCAGATATCGGCTGAGCCAGGCGGTGCGCAGCACCGCGTCCTCGATGCGGACCACCGACAGGTGCAGCGACTCGCGGTCCAGGGTGCCGCGCAAAACCAGTGTGCCGGTGCCGATCTGGGTGGCGACATCGGTGACGACGCGGTCGTTGGCCGTGGCGGTGGTCGCGAGCACCGGGACGTCGTCGCCGAGGTCGGCGATCAGGGTGCGGATGCGGCGATAGTCGGGCCGGAAGTCGTGACCCCAGTCCGAGACGCAATGCGCCTCGTCGATCACCACGAGCCCGGCGTCGGCGGCCAGTTTGGGCAGCACGGAATCGCGGAAATCCGGATTGTTCAGCCGTTCCGGGCTGACCAGCAGGACATCGACGGTGCCAGCCGCGACCTGGGCGTGGATATCGTCCCATTCGGTCATGTTGCCCGAGTTGATCGTCGCGGCGACGACTCCCGCCCGCCGCGCGGCCGCCACCTGGTTGCGCATCAGCGCCAGCAGCGGCGACACGATCGCTGTCGGCCCGCGCCCGGCCGCGCGCGGCAGCTTCGCGGCGATGAAGTACACCGCCGATTTGCCCCAGCCGGTGCGCTGCACGACCAGGGCGCGGCGGCGGTGCCGCACCAGCGCCTCGATCGCGGTCCACTGATCCTCTCGCAGCCGGGCCCGGGGCCCGGCCAGGTTCCGCAGCAGCGTCTCGGCGGATTCGCGCAGGTCGGTCGTCGTCACGCCGACCATCGTGCCCGAGCCCACCGACACAGACCAGAATTCACCCGCACCTGCACCCTTTCCCCGGACCTGCACCCGCTTCAGGGGCGATACCGTGCGGATTTGTGCTGCCGGGCGGCGAGTTCACTGTGAAGGGGTGGGCCAGCCGGCGGGCAATAGGCAGCAGGAGGTCGGTCACCTCGTCGCCGGCCGAAGCCAGCTCGGGGAACCGGGATTTGTCGAGGCCCGCGTGGAAGGTGATGTCGAACAGTGCCTGCTCCTCGGCGGCGAACCGGACGTAGGCGGAGGCGAACGACGCCAGTTGCTCCACGGGGTCCTGGCTCCCGCCCACAGCGTCGGCGAAGCGGTTCCGCTGCTCGCGGTATCCCCTCGTGGCGAGTTCGGCCACTGGTTACCCCACCGCGACCGTTCGAAGCTGGGGATGAGCCCTCACCGGGTTAACGGAAGTTGAACGAAAACGGCTCTATGCGGCGGATGCCCGGCGGATGCCCGCAGGCCCGGCTAGGGTTCTGTGAACCGGCTCGACGTTTGTCGCATCAACTGTGCAAGAGGGGTATACGCTGCTCGGCACACCGCGGGCAACAGTCGGGTGTTGTGGGTGGCGCATTGGCGCCGCACCGGAGGGCAGGAGAGTGCGGGTTCATGGCCGACGAAATCATCATCACACCCGGCGACCTGTACTCGGCCGGACGGCAGGTGCTCGAGGCCCAGACCCAGCTGCAAGCCATTGTCGATACGCTGTCCAACGGCGTGAACCAGTACGGCGTGGAGACCTGGGGGAACGACTCCTACGGCCGGAATTTCGCCGATGACTCGAACGGTAACCCGGGATATGTCTCCTCCCGCACGAACCTGCTGAGCGGCGGAAACAGCATGGCCACCGCGATCGGTGAATTCGGAACCGGAATGACCACCGCGGCGAATAATGCGTCGACCGGCGAAGACAATTCCGCATCGTCTTTCTGACGGTGTGGCATGGGTGATGGATCCTTATATTGGCCTCCAGAATTCCGGTGGGCCACACTGATCGTCGGCACCGAATGGCCGGACGGCGACGAGATCCGGCTGTTCGAGATGGCGCAGTACTGGCTCGATGCCGCCGATTCCCTCGAAAAGAACGTCCTGCCGCTGCTGACCCAGGCTCAGACCAGCGCCGTGCAGGCGTACGAGGCGGGCGACGGCGCGGACACCATCAAAACCGAAATGCAGAAACTCATTTCGGGCGATAATTCGGTCGAACAGCTGGCCCAGGACTACCGGCAGGTCGGCACCTCGGCCCGCCACATGGGTACCACCATCGAAGAGACCAAGATGATGATCATCATCTCGGTCACCATTCTGATCGCGCAGATCATCGCCGCCTGGTTGTGGCCGCCGACCGCGCCGGTGGTGGAGGCCACGGCGATCGGCGCCTGCCGGGCCGCGGTCTACCGGATCGCCGAACGGGCCATGGACGCGATCGGCGAAATCGAGGGAATAGGGCCGTATCTCGTCAAATTCCTGAAAATTCTCAGGAGCATTCCGGAGGGGGCGAATTATCCGGGCAAGCTCGCGTCCTGGGCCGCCAAACCATTCACCGAGCTCGCCGGGCGGGGGGCTCCGGCGGTGGCCGCGATGGCCGAGCGGATGGGCGCGGACGAGGCGCTGGCGTTGTCTATCGGCAAGTTTCCGGCGGACCTGACGAAATTCCTCATAGAGAAGGGGATCAGCACCGCGGTCTGGTCGGGCGGCGGGGACGCCTTCGTCCAGGTCATTCAGATTGCGAAGGGCCATCGCGACGGATTCGATTGGACGGAACTGGGGATGTCGGTCGCGGCATCGACCGGCGGCTGGTATGCGGGCGCGTTCGTCGCGGAGAATCTGGAGAAGTACGGCGGCAAGCTGCTCGCGAACTGGGGTCTGGACGCCACGCGCGGTTTCACGGGCATGGGGCTCGGATTCGCCTCCGGTACCGTGCCCACCGTGATCAGCACCCTGGTGGGCGGCGGCATACAGGACGCGTTCACCGGCACGTTCAGCCCGCAGGACGCCCTCATCGGCACGGTGGCCAGCAACTCGATGATGGGGCTGCAGCGCGGCTATATCGGCGAACTCGGCGCCCGCCCCGGAAGCTCCCCCGATTTTCACGCGCCCGAGGTCGAGGTTCCGACGACACCGGATCTGCTGAACGAGCATCCGCTGGCCACGGCGAGCGATCTAGGGACCGACGACACCGCATCCTTCGGTGAGGCGTGGCGGGGCACGCAGGTTCAGCATTACCCCGCGATGCACTCGCCCGACGAGGCCATCCGGGAAGCCGCCGGGAACCAGCAGGCGGACGAGATGCAGAACCTGGCGCAGACCGAAACGCAGAGGAAACAGGCGGAGCTGGCGCTCGTGTCGGCGCGCGCCCGGGCGGCGCGGGCGAACCCGGACGAACAGGAGGCGGCGCAACAACGGGTCGAGCAGGCGCAGAGCCGGCTGGACAGCAGCCGTCGTGCCGCCTCCCTGGCCCGTGCCAACAGCAGTCATGGCTTGGCGCGGCGGAATACGTCGGTGCAGGCGGGGCCTCGGTCGGCGACGGCCCCGCCTGTGGCGCGGCGCGAGGTTCCGGTGGAGGATCAGGCGATTCAGCACCCGGATCGGTTGAACGGTGCGCCGCCGGTGCCGGAGCATCGGAACGTTCCGGAGGAACAGCGGGCTCAATCGCCGGTTGCGCTGGGAGATGAGGTGTCGTCGCCGTCGGAACGCTCGTCGGTCACGGGGCAGGAGCAGGGGGCCGACGTACCGTCGGCGCAGGTGCACGGTGCGCCGCCGGTGCCGGATCCGCAGGAGCAGTGGGTTCAGTCGCCGGTCGAGCTGGGGAGTGAGGTGTCCTCGCCGTCGGAACGCTCGTCGGTCACGGGGCAGGAGCAGGGGGCCGACGTACCGTCGGCGCAGGTGCACGGGCCACCGGCCGTGCCGCTGCACGATGTCCCGCTGCGAGATCAGCCCAACGTCGGGCCGATGCCGCCGCAGCATGATGTTCCGCTGGATCGGCAGCACGCGCAGTCGGAGGCGGAGCAGGGTGACCCGCCGCCGGTTCCGGATCATACGTACGAGCCGCCAGCGCGCCCCGCGCACGAGCAGCCCGGCCCCGCCGCCGGCGAACTCCCCGACGGCCATCCGCGCAGCGAGGTGGAAGCCGGTGCGGACGTGCGTAAAAAGCTTGCGGCCCTAGATAATCGGCTGAACAAGCAGCGCAGCGCCGACGACCGGGTGACGGACCGGTACAACCAGAAGCGCCTCACCATCGATCGACTGTCGGAACAGCGCCGGACCGACGAGGAGGCGCTGACTCGTGCGAAGGACGCCAGCACGGCCGCCAAGGGCCGTCTCGACGAGCTGAACGAGCGTCCCGTACCCGAGGATGAGCAGGCTCGGGCCGCGCTGGGGAACGAGAAGATCCAGTCGGCCGCCGACGTGCGGATCCGGGCGCGGGAGGTCGAGAACCGCGAGGCCCGTATGACATTGACCGATCGCGAGCTGTCCAATGCCCGCACCAAGGTCGTCGGCACCGGACTGGCCGGTGCGGTGGCGTCGCAGGCCAAGGCCGCCGCCGCGGTGCGCAAGGCGCAGGGCGAGCTGGACGAGGCGCTGGTGCACACCGATCGGTATCGCGATCGGCGGCAGGCCGAGCTTGATGAACTGAATGCGGCGCACCTGAGGACCGACGACCATCAGCAGCGGATCGCCCAGGTACGGGAACGCCTTGACGAGCTGAACGGATACCACGATCAGGTTGCGCAGCGCCGGGCGCTGATCGAACGGTTGCGGGCCGAGCGTGAGGATGTGCTGATTCGGTCCGGCAGCGCCGAAGTCCGGGCGCGGGCGGAGTTGGCCAGCCATCAGGCCAATAGCAGGCGCGAGCGCGGGCTGCTGCCCGGCGGATATTTCAGCGGTAAGCCCAGGGCCAAGAAGATGCCGCTGGATGAAAGCATGCCGGATCCGTTCGTCGCGGTGACGGTGCCACCGGCAGGATTCTGGGGCCCCGGATTGCAGTCGAGAGATCCGAAGCATCGGCACCACTCCCATCATCGCAACGGAGGTCTGGGATGAGCGAGGACAGGCTGGATGCCGAGACCGCCACGCGGGATCGCGATCCCGGCATCGAGGACAGCCCGGACATCTTCTTCACCCTGGGCGCGGAGTTCGCCCCCGCGACCAGGGCCGCGCCGTCTCGTCCTCCCGAGGTGCGGCCCCGTACGGGTGTTTCCGCGGCGGGCGCCGACGGCGCCGCGACCGGTTCCGCAATGACCGCGGGCGCGAATATCGTGGTGGGGGCGGTCGACCCCGGTGTGAGGGTGAACGCCGATGCAGCGGTGGGTGTCGGCGATACGGCGGAAGTCTATGCGTTGCAGGATATTCCGCCGCCGGATTATCTGGCGGACATCCGGGTGTACGCGCACGAGGTGGCCCACGATATCGCCGATCTGCTGCTGGTGGATGCGCCGCCGGACTGGGCTCGTCTGGAAATGGCCTGTTCGGTCACCATCGCCGCGGCAGTGGCAGAGGTGGAGTTCAGTACGGCCGCCGGTGATTCGGTGCGGGTCGAGGTCACGTCGGCGGTGATCGAACTGGTGCGTCTGCTGCGTACCGTCACCATCCCGCTGCAGGATCGGGCCTGGTGGCGGATCATGCTGTGGCGCACAATATCCGGCGAGTTCGATGTCGAATTCGACTACGGTGAACGGCCGTTCCCGGTCGGTCAGGCGCTGCCTGCGGCGGCTTACCGGGCGGATCTGGAGGAGTTTCCGCGCGAGCGGATACCGGTGTGGCTCGGCGCCTACCTCGCGGCCGCCGCCGGGCGGATCCCGTCGCCGGGTTCGCGCACCGGGACCGCCCGCGCAGTGGACCTCCCCGATCCCGCGCTGATCTGGGCGCGCTGGGCCACCGTGGCCGCGGCAGCCGTTGCCATCGGAACCCCTTGGGGGCCAAGGATACTCGGCTCCACTGCGGCCTTCGAGTCCACCAACGGCAGCGGCTCCACGCTGCACCTTCTTCCGCGTGATCGGGTGGTGCTGTCCGGCGGCCTGTGGAGCGATCCGGCGCTCGACGCGGTCTACAACGATGATGCGGATCCGCCGGAATACCTTGCCGGAGCGCCGGACTGGGTGGATACGGCGGTGCTGAACCCGCGCGCGCAGGCCGGGCTGCTGTCGTTCTGCTACTGGTGGGACGGCGCCGCCTGGTATTCCGGGGAATCCCCGGCGCCGGTCGCGATCGGGGCGGCGATACCCGGACTGTGGACCGCGGATACGGTGACCGAGGTGGTGTGCCGGGTGCTGGGAGCCTCGGCCCGGCGGAACGCGGTGGCCGATCTGGTCGCCGCGGCGCAGGACGACCTGGTCACCCGCGCGGTCGTCGCGTCGGCGTTCGATCTCGACGAGGAGACAGACCTGGCCGGAGCGTACGCGCAGTTGGCGATGGCCGGGCTGACCGCCTGAGGGCGGGCGGCGGATGATCCGTACGACCGGCGCTCACAGCGGTGGCAGCTGACTGATCTGCACCAGTTCCCGGCCCCGGGTCCGCGAGACGAGCATGCCGCGCCCCGTCGGATACATGGCCGGGCGCACGTCGCCGAGCAGCACACCCTCGTCCTTGGGCACACTCATCAGGAAGCCGTCCACCGACATATCTTTCAGCGGGCCCAGCACATGGTCGAACAGGGCGCGCGACGCGCCGCCGGACCGGCGGGCGATGATCAGATGCAGGCCGACGTCGCGGGCCTGCGGCACCAGGCTCATCAGCGGCAGCAGCGGATTGTTGTTTGCCACCATGTCGTAATCGTCGACGATGACGTACACCTCGGGCCCGCTCCACCAGCTGCGCTCGCGCAACTGCGCGGGGGTGATGTCGGAGCCGGGGATGCGCTCGGCCACGAAACCCGCGACCTCCTCGAGGGTCGGTATGGATGTCTGGGCGCTGGTGGAGTACCCGGCCAAATGCTTGCCCTCGATCACGCCGAGCATGGTGCGCCGATAGTCGATCAGGACGATGCGGGCCTGATCGGGGGTGGAATTCTGCACGATGCCCTGCGCGATATTGCGCAACAGCGTGGTTTTGCCGTTGCCGACGTCGCCGAAGACCATCAGATGTGGTGATTCCTCGAAATCCAGCACCATCGGCTGCAATTCGGATTCGGACAGGCCGATCAGCACTTTCTGGTGGTTCAGCACGATGCCCTGTTCGCGGGCGATTGTCAGCACATGCTCGCGCGGCAGCTCCAGCGGCAGCATGCGTACCGCGGGCGCGCGCCGCTCGCCGTACAGCTCGGTCATCGCCTCCCTGGCCGCGCCCACGCCCTCGGACAGCGTATTCGGGTCCGTCGAGGAGTCCAGCCGGGGCAGTGCGATCAGCATGTGCAGCTTGGACGCGGTGATGCCGCGGCCCGGCCGGTTGACTGGCACGTTGACCGCCGCGCGGCGGTCCATCTCGGAATCGGACGGGTCGCCGAGGCGCAGCTCGACGCGGGTACCGATCTGGTCCTTGATCCCGGGCCGGATTTCGCCCCAGCGATTCGCGCCCAGCATCAGGTGGATGCCGTAGGACAGGCCGCGGACGGCCAGCGCGTGCACCTGCGGCTCAAGGATTTCGAACTCCTCGCGGAAGGTCAGCCAGCCGTCGATGACGAGGAAGACGTCGCCGAACAGGTCGGCGGACAGCGGATGTTCGGACCGCTGGTCCGGAGGCAGCGCCGCGAGCGCGGACTTGGCCTTGCGGAAATCTCGCATATTCTCGATGCCGAGTTGCAGGAAGCGGGCCTCGCGCTGGCGCAGTAGCGTGGTCATTTCCGCGATGGTGCGCCGGACCCGGTCGGCCTCCAGTCGCCCGGCGGCCGAGCCGACGTGCGGCACGCCCTTGAGCCCGGCGAGAGTGCCGCCGCCGAAGTCGAGGCAGTAGAACTGCACTTGTTCGGGGGTATGGGTGCCCGCCGCGGCCATGATGATGGTGCGCAGCGTGGTGGACTTGCCCGACTGCGGGCCGCCGACAACCGCTACGTTTCCCTGGGCGCCGGCCAGATCGATGGTCAGCACATCGCGTTTCTGCTCATACGGCTTGTCGACGATGCCGATCGGCAGCCATAGCTTGCCGTGCCGGTTGTCCTCGGAACGCCAATCCTGGTGGGGCAGAATCATATCCACGGTGGGTGAGACGTCCAGTGGTGGCAGCCACACCTCGTGTGCGGGGCGCCCGCGCCCGGTCAGCCGCTCGACCACCACCTGCAGTAGCGACTGTTCCGACTCCGGCCGGGGTTCTTCGGCGAGGAGTTCCTCGAGACTCGGCAGTTCCACGCGGGTCCGCGCCGGGATCTGCTCGACGGCCACGGCGGCGGCGGTGAAGAAGCCCACCTCGCCGTCCGGGACCCCCGCGACGACGCCGCCGGTGCGCCGCCCCACCGGCGGCGTATACGGGCCGGAGACGTAGGTTCCGTTGAACCGCAACGGATCCGAGGAATCGCTCTTTAGATAGCCCGCGCCGGGCGTGCCGGGCAGGTGGTACGCGTCGGTGATGCCGAGCACCTGCCGGGATTCGCCCGCGGAGAAGGTGCGCAGGCCGATGCGGTAACTCAGGTGCGAGTCCAGGCCGCGCAGCCGGTTCTCCTCGAGCCGCTGCGAGGCCAGCAGCAGATGCACCCGCAGCGAGCGGCCCAGGCGCCCGATCATCACGAACAGTTCCGCGAAATCCGGTTTCTGCGTGAGCAACTCGGAGAACTCGTCGACGATGACGAACAACGCGGGCAGCGGATCCAGCGGTGCGCCGTTGGCGCGGGCCTTCTCGTATTCGGTGACGTTGGCGAAGTTGCCCGCCGCGCGCAGCAGTTCCTGACGGCGGTTCATCTCGCCGGCCAGGGCGTCGCGCATGCGGTCCACCATCGTGAGTTCTTCCTCGAGGTTGGTGATGACCGCCGCGACGTGTGGCAGCGGATCGAGCCCGAGAAATGTGGCGCCGCCCTTGAAGTCGACCAGCACCAGGTTCAGCAGGTCCGGGGAGTGGGTGGTCACCATCGAGAGCACGAGTGTGCGCAGGAATTCGGATTTACCCGAACCCGTTGCGCCGATGCATAATCCGTGCGGTCCCATGCCGTTCTCGGCGGATTCCTTGATGTCGATCTCCACCGGCGTTCCGTCGGGGGTGACGCCGATCGGCACCCGTAGCCGCTCGCGCGGGGAGCGAGGCCGCCAGACCACATCCGCGTCGATGGTGGCCGCGTCCGGAATCCTCAGCAGTGCCATCAATCCCGGATCCCCGGTGGCGTGCTCGTCGAGGTCGACCATCTGCGCGGTGGTGGCAAGACGGAAGCGGGCCATGCCGCGCGCGAAGGCCGATGCCACGGCGAGGCTGACATGGTCGGGCCCGGCGAACTTCTCCACCGAATCGCCCGTGCGGGCGCCGATCACGGTGTCTTCGACCACCAACTGCAGGCCGCGGCGCACGGCCAGGCCCGTCTGCGGCGCGGTGAGATCTAGCACGGTCACCGAGTCCAGCCCGGCGTCGCTGATGATGCGCTCGGAGCCGCTGACATAGCCGTCGTCGATCACCACCACCAGATGCAATCGCCCGCCGGTGGGTGTGGCGTTGCGCAGGAACCGGCCGCGCTCCAGCAGTTCCTCGGTCAGCGAGGTCTCCAGCTCCGACAGCGACTCGTACAGCATGCGGGTCGTCCCGATGTCGTCCGACTGGCGTGGATGCTGCAGGTGCGGAAGCCATTTCGACCATCTCCAGGCCTCGCCGTCCGGATCGGCGGTGACGATGGCGAACACCATGTTGTCGGGACCATGAAAGGCGGCCAGCTCCACCAGGATCGAGCGCGCCAGGGTGCGGCCGTGCTCGCGCGGGCCTTCGATGTTGACCGCGGGGAACGCGCGCAGCGAGATTGCGGTCGGCAGTCCGTGCACCACCGAGTGGGTGCGCACGAAGCGGCGCAGCGCGACCGTGGCCACCGGTTCCAGATCCTCCAGCGGTCCGGTCTCGGGGCGGGCCAGTTTGGTGGCGATGCGATGGCTGCCGACACCGATGCGCACGTGTGCGAAATCCGGATCGTTAGGGCGACGCTCCCACATGCGGCGGGTGCCGATGAGGGAGTGTAGATCCCCGGGGTGCGGGTGGTTCCAGGCCAGCGCCTCGCGCTGGGACGTCCCGGTCTTGCGCACATCGCCGCGCAGCTGCTCGAGGTAGAGGAAGTAGTCCTTGCGTTCCTCGTTGAGCTCCCCGGCCCGCTTGCCGCCACCGCCGCCGCGCCCGGCGAACATGCCGACCATCGACATCAGCATCATCATCGGGAACATCATCGTGAGCGGATTGGACAGCATCGCCTTGCCGCTCATGGTGAACATCAAACCCATCATGCCGACCATCGCGACCACCATGACTACCGGCATCAGCCGCTGCCACAACGGATTCGGGATCGGCGAGGTGATCTCCGGCGGCGCGTTGAGCACGACCTCGCCGCCCGGCGGGCGCGGCGGCGCGATGCGGGCCAGGCGGATGAAACCCTGTGTGGTCACGCTTCTCCAGTTCAGTCGTCGCCGGGCATGGCGAGTGGTTTGCGCTGTTCCCGGCGGAACGGCAGCGACAGGCCCAGCACCAGGCCCAGCAGCGCCAGGCAGGCCACGGCGCCCGCGATGCCGATCCGGCGGGGCCACGGATCCTGCGCTGCGGGCGACGGCGGGGCCGGAATGGCTTGGGCGGCGGGCGGTCCGGGGACCGGCGGCAGCACCGCCGACAGCGCGGCGACCGGGTCGATCATGCCCGCGCCGATGCGGTCGTCGTGGCCGGGACCTGGGGAGTGCGCGGTGCGCACGATGCGTTCGATCACCTGCCCCGCGGACAACTGCGGGGAGTGGGCGCGCACCAGCGCGGCCAGGCCCGCGACGAACGCGCTGGAGAAGCTGGTCCCGTCGACGGGCGCGACCTGGCCGTTGGCCTGCGGTGTGCCGTTGACCAGTCCGGCGCCGCCGGGGGTGCTGTCCAGGGACATCAGATCGCTGCCGGGCGCGGCAACCCCGACCCACGGACCGTTGAGGGTGAACGAGGAGGGCGAGCCGTCGGCCTCGACCGAGCCTACCGACAGCACGTACTGGGCGAACCAGGCCGGGCTGGCGACCGTATTCACCGAATCCCAACCGGCCGTGCCGTTCTGGGTCTTGCAGGCGCCCTGCGACTCCAGGTTGCCCGCTGCGACGACCACGACCACGTCGTGGTCGTAGGCGTATTTCAGCGCTGCGCCTAGGGTCGCGTCGGCCGCGTTGTCCCCGGCCGGGCGGCAGGAGACCTCGGAGATGTTGATCACCGACGCGTGCATCTCGACCGCGTGCACCACGGCGTAGGCCAGGGTGGTGACCGTGCCGTATCCACCGGCCGACATCCCGCCCGGCTCATCCGGGTTGTAGCTGTTCGCGGCCTGGTAGGCCAGGCTGGTCTGGCGGATCGACAGGATCGCCGCATCCGGTGCGACACCGGAGAAGCCGTCGCCGCCGTCGGGGGCCGGATGTCCGGCGATGATGCCCGCGACGAGGGTGCCGTGCCCGTCGCAGTCGACCATGCCGTTGGAGGTGGAGACGTAGTCGCCGCCCGGGCTGACGTTCAGCCGGGGCTGCGGGTTGACTCCGGTGTCGATGACGGCCACGAGTTGTCCTGCGCCGCGGCTGAATTGCCACGCCTGCTGCAGTCCGAGCGCGCGCTGCGCCGCGGGCGCGCCGACCGGCGGGGGACCGGACCAGATCGGATGTGAGCAGACCAGATGCTGCTGTGCGGGTTCCGGCGGGGCGACGGGCGCATTCAGTACCAGCGCACCGGGATCCACCATCGGCGGGGCGACGGCCTGCGCCGCTCCAGCCGGGGCGAGGACAAGGCCCAGCGCGAGGGGCAGCATCAGCACCGCAAGGGCGCTCCGGGCGGACCAGGGGCGAACCGAATGCCGTTGCAGGGCAGGTATCGCAACGGCGCTACGCATTGCGGGCGAGGGCGTAGACGTCGATGATCCAGAAGGTCAGCGGGCCTATCGCGCAGATCAGCAGGTATTCGAACCACTCGCCGGCACGCTGCATCAGCGGTGAGATCTCGAGCTGCGGCCCGACGACGCCGATCAGCATGGCCAGCGCCAGCAGCGCCAGCAGCGCCCCCGCCGCGGGCAGCGCCGCATCGTGCATCCGCAGGCCCAGCAGCACCGCCGGAGCGATGAGGGTCGCGCAGCCGCCCAATATCAGCGCCGAGGCCTGAGCCAGATCGGCGAACGCCCGACCGCGCCGGGTCAGCACGACGCCGACCGCACAGGCCAATGCCACCGCCTGCCAGCGATGTTCGCCCGCGCCCGCGACCGTGATGATCACCCCGACGACCGTGACCAGCACGATCCCGAAGATGACGCCGGTCTGGTAGGCGTTCGCCAGCGTCGCGCGCCTGCCCAGCCCGGCTGCCGACGGAATCGAGGTGGCCCCGATCGCGCCGATCCCCTCGACGGTGGGACGAGGTTCGTGATCGCGCGGATCGATCACCCCGCCGGCGGTCGGCACCGGCGGAACGGGCAGCCGCGCGGCCCAGACCGCGATGCGCGGCGCGAACGTAATGCCAAGCAGCGCAAGTGCGGCCACGCCCACCGCAACCTTCGGCGGGGCGGCGTGCCATATCGTCATCACGGCGGCGGCCCCCGTGGTGAACGTCGCGGTGGTGACGACGGCGGAGAACATCGCCGGGCCGGTGCCGACCACGCGCAGCGCCAGGACCGCCAGCAGCAGCGTGACCGCGCCGCCCAGCAGCAGATGCGGTGCGCCCAGCTGGGCGGGTATCAATGCCGCTGCCCCGCAGCCCATCAGGACCAGCCCGCACAACGACAGCACCGTGGCCGGGCCTTGCGCGGCGTACATCCGGGCGGCGAGGGTGGCGACCACCAGCGCCAGCAGGCCGGCGCCCAAGCCGCCGCTGCCCGCCGCGATGCCCTCGCCGTGTGCCTTGGCCACCAGCAGCAGCAGGCATGCGCCGAAGCTCGCGGCCAGGGCGCCGGTCATGCCCGTCCGGCCTGCGGAGACGGAAGTCCAACCGCGGAAGGAACTTTCGGTCAGGCGAGCCACGGCATCGATGACGTCGTCGAACAGTGCCGGGGCGTCGACCGCGTCGTCCGTGCGCAACACCAGCAGCTCACCGTCGAAGACCTCGGCCTCACTGAGGGTGTGCGCCGGATCGATCGCGCTGTGCCCCAGCCGGGCCAGGGTCCAGTGCTGGGCGGTCAACACGCCCTCGTCGTGCTCGTTCAGGTTCGGAGTGCGAGAGTGGATGAGCTGCACCACATCCGGGACGAAGTCGGCGATCGGCACCGTGGTGGGCAACACCATGTCCGCCTGGGTGTTGCCGCCGATCACCGATACTCGGCACAGCTGCGGCTCGGTGGACGGGGATTCGATCAATGGACTGCTCCTGCATATGTTCTGAGCGTGCGTTCGGCGAAGGTGACATCGCCGCCGCACCGGCTGAATGTGATACTCGGCCGGATTGCCGTATGCCTCCGACGTTTCGGGGTGGGATTGCGCACTGCTGAACCTGAATTCACCGCGAGTTCACTGAGCGGGGCCGTCCGTGCGGACGGAGTTGCGGGCGATGAGGGCGGACTGGCGGTCCAGCATGGGGCCCGGGGGGAGCTGGTTCACGATCTGCCAGGGCGCCGGTTTCGGCCGGGACAGGCCCAGCATGGCGGCCGTGTTGGCATCGGGAATGCCGAATCGCACACCGGTGTCGGTGATGTAGAACAGGCCGTCACGGCGGGTGCTGTCCGGCTCGATCCCGGTGACCTGGACGAATTCTCCTGTGGACGGGGGGATGTAGGCGGCGTCGGCCTGGGCGCCACCGGGGCCGACCAGGGCGAGCGGCTGCGTGCTTTCCGGCAGGGGGAGTTGCTTGCCGATCAGCACCCGCAGTTGCGCCGCCGGATCGTGCGGCCCGCGCGACCACGCCGCGCACGCCACGGGTGCGACGTCCGCCGAGACGATCGTGGGCCGCCGGGTGGGGAACTGGTCGATCGGCAGTGTATGTACCACCGGCACCCCGCGGATGGCATCGGGCGGAACCTGCGTGATCTCGCTGCGCCCCATCGAATTCGCGGTGCGCAGCACCTCGGCGGTGAAGGGCGACACCTTCTGGATGCCGTCGGGCAGCACGACGTACAGCGTGGCCGAGCCGGTCGCCTCGCCCTCGACCCGGATCACCGAGCCGACGGGCGCATTGCTCGATCGCACGGCGTTGGGGGCGCCCGCGTCCGGGATCGCCGGAACGGCCAGATCGGGCGCGGCCACAGTGGCGTTGAGCAGTCCGGTTCCGATGGGCCGCTGGGGCGCCCCGCGCAGCTGCAGCGCGGACTCGATGGCGGCGTTACCCGTATCGACCTTGGCATGCTTGCCGTCGTAGATCAGGTAGGTGGAGCCGCCCTCGGAGGCCAGCAGCGACTCATCGGCCTCCGCCGGGCGCAGCTGCGCGCTGAGTTGCGGATTACCATCCACGACAGTGGTTTTCAGCCCGGCGCCGACGTCGTCGCACAGGGTCCAGTCGGAGTCCGCGGTGGACGGGCCGGGCAGGGCCGCGGGGGCCCCGGGGATGCCGAGCATCGGTCCGCGCGGCCTATCCGCCAGCTTGGAATCCTTGACGGAGACAGGGGATACACCGCCGCCCGCGATCAACCGCGCCGAGGCGAGATTCATCACCGGATGCAGGGTCTTGTCCACCACCGCGTACAGCGCGCCGGTATCGGAGCCCATGACGATCTTGGCGTCGCCGACCTGCCCCTGCGGATGCAGGAATGCAAGTATCGCACAGCCGCCGACGGCCAGGATGGCCAGCACGAATCCGGTGATCCACGACCGGAATTGAATGCGCATCGGATCGTGTAGCATGCGCACATCGCGCCGCACCAGGGCGTGGTCGAAACGACGCAACAGGAATAGATAACCATTCACCTGTGCCCGCGTAGTCAACTGTGCCGGCAACTGCACCTCCTCCACCAATGCCCGGGAATACGCAAACCCGGCGAGCATATGAGAGGCTACCGTAATGCGGGGGTGTGTGCCGATGGGAGATATGCCGAATGAGTGACGTTGCCGCCGGACCGGTGCGTGCCGGGCACAAGAAGACCGCCGATCCGGAAAGCGTCGCGGTGACGGAAAGAGCCGTCGGGGACGAAAGCGCCGTCGGGGACGAAAGCGCGCAGGATATTCCGGAGGTCGCGGCGATCCCGCCGCTGGGCGTGGGCCCGCGCGGGCCGTTCGCGCGATTTCCGTTGCCGGAGGTGCTGTCCGCGGCTCTGGTCGGCGCGACCGCCGGGACGACGGCCGTCGCCTTTCATTCACCGCTCGAAGTGGCACTCGGAGTCGGCTCCGGAATTGCGGTGCTCGGCGCGATCCGAATTCGCGAGCGAAATATTTGGCGAATTCTGGAAATGCGGGTCGCACTCCGGTTGCGGAGTCGGCGCACCGGTGATAGCGCCGCGGCGGCCGAGCCGTTCGATGTGCCGGTGCCGGATTCCGGGGGCGAGCGCTGCGGCATGCGCTGGGATGGGCGTCATCTGGTCACCATGCTGGAGGTCGAGCGCGCCAATGTGGCGCCCACTTTGCTGCGCCCGGAGGAAATCCGCACGGACGACGCCGTGCCGCTGGCCGAGGCGGCGCGATGCCTGTCCCAGTTCGATATTCGCCTCGCCGCCATCGACGTCGTCACGCTCGGTGTGCGCACCCGCGGCGAGCACGAGGTGATCCAGCTGTACGAGCAGCTGCTGGGCCCGCTGCCCGCCTCGACCTCGCGCACGGTCTGCCTGGTGCTGCGCTTCGATCCGGTGGACAATGCCGAGGCGATCGAGAGCCGCGGCGGCGGTCACGAGGGCACCCTGCGCACGATGGTGGTCGCCACGCGGCGCGTCGCGAGCCGGTTGGCCACGCGCGGGGTGCGGGTGCGGGCCCTGACCGCGGCCGAACTCACCGCGGCGGAGGCCGGGATGCTGTACGGCACACCGGTGGGTGAGTGGTCGGAGCGATGGAACGCGGTGCAGCACAACGATATCGAACTTGCCGGATACGCCGTTTGGCCGCACCGGCTGAATTCCGAAGTGCTGGCGGGGATCTGGTCGGTGCCCGGAATGTCCACCCTGCTGCGCCTGCGGCTGACCCCGGCCCCCCGAACGCGGACGCCCGGCCGGGACGGCGGCGACGTGGCGGTGACCGCGCTGGTGCGGCACGACACCGTCGCGGGTGCACGGGACGAACAGCGAAAGATGCTGCAGGAGCTCGGATTACGGCCGTTGACGGGCCAGCAGCGCCGGGTCGTGCTGGAGGGCGGATTCGTCGCGCCGTCCGGGGCCGCCTACGGCCCGCCCGCAGCGCTGGCCGGTCTGGCCGTGCCCGCCGGGGGATGCGGGCAGGTGATCGGCGCGACCGATGACGGATTCGGTGTCGCGGTACCGCTGTTCGGGCCGTCGGTGCGGCGGGTCGAGATCGTGGGCAGCCTGCACCTGATCCAGCAGATGACCCTGCGCGCGGTCGCGGTAGGCGCGCGGGTGATCGTGCACAGCGCGCGCGCGGAGGCGTGGCTGGAGCTGGCCGCGCTGGTCGGCGTGCCGGAGGCGCTGTCGGTGACTCAGCCCGGCGGCGGCGCGCAGCACACCGCGGCGGCCACGATGATCGTGTACGACGGAATCGGTTCGGCCGGACAGGTTTCGGAGGCGACGGTGGTGCACGTCCGGGAGACGGGCAAGGCGACCGCCGCCATCCTGGATGCCGATGTGGTCCTGGTCGAATCCGCGGAGCAGCGCGGCCGGGTGCATATCCGCACCGAGGGCGGCGATGTGGAGGTGCGGGTGGTGTCGATTCCGGAGGAGCAGCGGTATCTGGAGGGTGCGGTGCGGTATCGGGAGGCGCTGCAGCCCGCTTGAGGCGGGAACGGGACTGCCGCGGAGATCGGAAACGACGTCAGGCCCGTCGCCGGGTGGCGACGGGCCTGACGACTTTGGGGCGAGCCGACCCGTCGCGTGGTTGTGGCGACCGACCGGCGAATCGTCCGGCTTACTCGTACTGGGAAAAGGAGTTCTGTACACCTCGGTCGGCGGCCTGCGCGTTCGCGAGGGCCGTGTCGACCGCCTTGGACAGCGTATTGAGCAGGCCTATCGCGGTGTCCTTGCTGGTGTCCCCATCCGGGCCGAAGGCCTTATCCCATTTGCTCACCGCGGTCTGGAATGCGGTCAGACCCGCGTTGCCCTGCCATGCGGTGGCAAGGTTTTTTGCCGCGGTGTGAAAATCATTGGATTCGCTTCCGAGGTCTGTCGCGAATTTAGAGAGCGAGCCGGACAGATCGGTCAGCACACTTTCTTCATACTTCATGAAGTCGGATGACATGATGATTCCCTTTTGTCGAGGTATAGGTTCGCGCGGTTGACTTTTATTAGGCGCGCAGCGATGTATAGGCAGACGATGCGTTGGATTCCGCATTAGCCAAGGAGCTCAAGGCCTGTTGGTTGTCGTTTTCCAGATTATTGTAATTCGTGTTGCCGTCGCCGACGAGCGTGTGAATGTCGTCGAGAATGCTATTCAGCGTCGCGGCCTTGGTGTCCCAGGCGCTGGCGGCGCTCTGGCAGGCCTGGAATGCGGTACCCTTCCAGCCCCCCTCGGCCCCGTCGACGGCGGTGGTCACCTGCTTGATCTTGGCCTGCAGGGCGGCCACGACGTTGGCCATCTGGGTCTTCGCGCTTGCCGCTTGGGTAAAATCACTCTGTACGGATGCCATTACGACTCCACCTTCTGTTTTCGAGTTATTCCGGATGATTGATCACCGGGATCGTTCACTATGTGGTGCGGCCGTTCGGGGACGGCCGGGAAGCGACAGGTTAAGGCATCCACCTGCCTTCCGGCAGTGCCTCGACGAGCGCGGCGATCGCCTGCGCCAGCCGTCGGTCGCCGCCCGGGGCGAGGGTGGTCCAGGCCTGTCCGTCGGCGGCGACGCTGCCGCTTCCGATGATTCGCCCGGACGGGGTGTCGTAGACGGCGGCGCTGGCGGCGGTGCGGACCGCGCGGCCGTCGCGGTGGCTGTAGAGGACCAGTTCGGCTACCGAATAGCAGTGCCGCAGAGCGAGTCCGAGGGTGACGGCGTCGGACTCGGACATGCCCAGGCGGTAGGCGGTGTCCGTGTAGTCGGCGTCGTCGGCGTCGAACCGTTCCTGCAACTCGGCGGTCGGGACGCGCAGGGCCGGGAGGTCTGCGGGCGGGCACGGACCGAGGGCGGTCAGCAACGGGCGCGCCAGCGTCTCGGGGTCCTCCTCGCCCCACACGGCGCTGACCTCCAGATCGTCGCCGATGCGGACCACCAAGGCATGGTCCAGGCCCCTGCGGGTCAGGCAGATCCGAATCAGGGCGCCGTCGCGCCGGATTCGCATCACCAGCTCACGGTCCGGGCGGGACAGGGCGAACAGGGCGGTGGTCAGCTCGTCGTCCAGGACGTGCCCCGCGTCGTCGAGTACGCCGCGTTCGCGCAGCGTGGTCGCGGTGGCCGCGCGGGCGGCGGCGAGCTGCCCGTGGTCGGTGTGGCTCGGGCGCAATGCCAGCACGGCGGGGAAGGTCTGAACGCCGAGTGATGCTGCGATGGTGAGCATTCCGTCGCTGGTGAGTGCTGTCATCGGCGTTCGGCCTCCTGCGCCTCCGGATCCGGCGTCAGGTGGACCCGCTGTTCAGGCTGAGTCGCGCCCCGGCCCAATACCGCTGGGGTGGTGGCGAATCCGGCATCGATCGCGATCTGGTCGCCGAGACCGCCGGCGTCGGCGGCTCGAGCGGTCGGCGGTTCGGTATTCGTCGCGGCCGTTGTCGTCGGAGCCGTTGCGGTCATGGGCGCCGGGGATGCCATGGGCGGCGGTGGGCCGGCTGCCGTCATCGGTTGGACGGCCGCCATCGGTTGCGCGATGGCCGTCATCGGCGCCATCGTGGTCATCGCCGGTGTGACAGGCGGCATGAGCATCGAGTCCACGCCCACCGGGACGGTCGGCGTCACGTTCAGCGAGGACAGATCCACCTGCGGCATAGGGAGTTGCAGCGCGGGCTGTTCCACCGAGGCGGCGTTCGCGGGCGGGCCCTGGGGCTGCCCATCGGACCGGCCCGGGGACTGCTCGGTGAGCAGATTCGCACCGTCCGACACGTCGGGCGCGTGCTGCTGCTGCCACACGTGGGCCATTTTCTCGCTGGCCGCCTCGTAGGTGCGCATGACCTGCGCGGCCTGTTCACGCATGTCATCGAGTTGCTGCTCGGCCGTGTCGAGCAGTCCGGCCAGCGGTGCGCCGAGCACGCTGCCGTGGAGCATGGCTTGGGCGGTCCGCACGGCCTGGGTCACCTCGGCGACGTGCGGCATGGCGACCTGGGCGATCTCGTAGGACGTCGCCTGATGGGCGGCGGTCTCGGCGTTCTGCCGTGCCGCCGTGGCTATCTCGTCGAACCAGTCTGCCAGCCCGCGCATCTGTGCGATGCCGTCCTCGCTGGACTTCGAGCCCCAGGCGTCGCCGATCACCGACAGGATGGAGCGGAATTCCGCGGCGGCCCCACCCAGTCCCGCGCTCAGCCCGCTGTATGCCAGGCCGGTCTCGGCCACCGGGGCCGCGCCCGGTCCCATGGTCAGCTCGTGGGCCAGTTGCTCGGGCGGGACGGCGTCCCATACCGCGCCGGTGAATCCCGGATGCTGCGGTTCGACCATGTCCTCATTCCTCCTCTCGCGGTGCGCGGCGGCCGGGGTGGGCGCGGGTATCAGGCCAGGGGGCGGAAGAAGTCGGCGGAGTCGCCCTCGGTGCTCTCGTGCAGGTCGGCGTGCGTGCGCAGGTTCGCGGCGATCTTGCGTAGCTCGTGCACGCCGCTCAGATACGACTGGCGGAACATGACGCCGACGTTGCCGAGGGTCTGCGAGGTGCGGTTCGATACCGGGTCCAGGGCCGGGGCGGCCGGGTGCAGCGCGTGCTCGGAGTCGTTCATCTGCCCCTCGAGCGAATCGGCGAGCGTGTCCAGGCGGCCGGCCGCGAGTCTGGCCAGGCCGTGATCGAAAGCTACGTGGCTCATGGGTTTCTCCTGTCAGAGACTGAACGGGGTGTCGGGGCCGCTGCCGGTGACGAGCGCGCCGATGACGGGGGCGGCGACGTCGCCGGGCGCGTCGCCGACGAGCTCGTCGCCGTGATGGGCGTTGATCAGCGATTCGGGGGTACTGGAGGTGCCGCTCCGGCCCGCTCCTGCCATGACTCCGGCCGCCGGGACCATCGGGGGAATCATCGTCGCCTCCTCGGTTTGGGTGGCGTCGGCGACGCTGCCGCCGAACGGTAGCGCGGTGAATTCCGACGACTGCGTGGCCGTGGTCGCGATGCCCTCCTGCTGCCACTGGCTCAGCGGCGTCGAGGAGGCGACATTCGTTGCCGCGCCGCTGTATCCGGTCGTGCCGCGCAGCGGCGTGGACAGGGCCGTCCGGGCGGCGACCGAACGCCCTGTGGCGGCGGGGGCCGGGGTGAGCCGCTGACCGATCTGCTGTGCGGCGGACTGCAGCGGCTGCACCACCCCCTGCAGCGCCGACAGCAGTTGCGGCAGTTGCGACTGCGTGCTCGAGGTGCTGCCGGTGGTGCCCGCGCCCGAGCCGGCGGTGGTCGACGTGCCCGTGGTCGAGGTGCCGCCGGAGGGCGTCGCGGCCTTCAACGACGAGAGCTTGGGTTTGCACGTGGGCTTGACCCGGGTGCCCGTCGAGACCATCTTCGCGGTGTGCCCGGCCAGCTCCGCCTTGGTCTTGGCGGTGATCGCCGTCGCCTCGGCGCCGGTCTCCAGCGCGGTGGCAAGCAGCGCCGCCTGACCGGGCGGGGTGACCAGGGTGGGGCCCAGCGCCGCGGCGGTGATCGCGAATTTGGCTGCCACCGCGGCCATCTGGGCGTATCCGGTCGCGACCGTGACGGACGCGGCGCCCATCGTGGTGTGCATATCCAGGGCCTGGCCGCCCACCGCCGCCGACGTGCCCTGGGTCGCCACGGCCGAGGAGGTGGCCGCCTGTGTTCCGGCGCTTTGCATCGTCTGTAGCAGCGAGATGCCCTGCTGAGCAAACTGTGTCGCAGTCTGGATCGCCTGCATCACATTCTGCAGCAGGGTCTGCGGGTTGAGCGCGCCGGCCGCGCCCAGTTGTCCGTTGCCGAAGCCGCCGAACAGGTCGGTGATCGGCTTGACCAGTGCGGCCGGATCCAGCGGCGGTAGTACGGGGGCACCGGGGAACACCGGCAGGGCGGCGGGCACCTGCGGCAGCGCGGGCAGTCCCATGCCGTCCAAAACCTGGGCGGCGGGCAGGTTCGCCAGCGGTGCGGCGGGGGTGTTCCGCAGGGCGTCCAGGACGGTCGGATGCAGCGGCGCCGTCAGGGGCTCGGCGACGGGAATCACTGCTGCGCAATCGTTGTCGTCGCACCGAAGGTGTCGACGCTGCGCTGCTCGTGCTGCTCGTATAGGGCAGCGGACCCGTGCGCGGCGGCCGCGGTGGTGGCGTAGTTGTCGACCAGATCCGCCACCGCGGCAAAGTGATTGGCCTGGGCGTAGGCGAAACCAGCTAGGAATTCCTGGCCGATCAGGCCGAAGATCGGCACCGCGGCGGTCACGCTGGCAGCCTGGTCCACGGCGCCGGCGGCGGCCACCGTCGTGGCCATTCCCGCGGAGATATCGCCGTACTGCCGGAACGTCTGGGGCCGCACGTTGATACCGTCAGCCATGGTGCCCTCCTAGTGATCAGCAATATGCCTGCTACGCAGGACATTTGCTATGAATGGTAATGAGGGCGCGAGGTTGGGCAAGCCAGCGTAAGTGCGAAAGTCAATTGTTCACCTGTTCGTTGAATTCGGTGATCAGCATGCCGCGCCGGGCGAGGGCCTGTTGCGCGGCTGCTGCTGCCGTGTCGAGCACCGCGCGCTCGAACTCGGCGGGGGATAGACGCGAAATATCCTCGGAAAGCAGGATATCCAGCAGTCGAGCGGAGCCGTCGACGATCACGGTCACCGCCCCCTTCGCGCCGGTATGCTGGATCTTGACGGCGGCCAGGTCATCCGCGAGCTGCCGCATGCGATCCAGTCGGGCGCGGGCGGAATCCTGGAGCGCGGCGAAATCATCGACCGTCACCAGATGCTCCCGTCGGGCTCCATCAGGCTGCGCGGTTCGTAGTCGTGGACGACCTCGTCGGCCAGTTCCATGGTCTCCACCTCCTCCTGGGTGGGCAGGCCCAGCAGCTCCAGCGCGTTGGCCGGGATGCCGAGATCGGCGAGGTAGGAGCGGCGGGTTAGGCCCGCGCGGGCTGCGGCGAGGCGGCACAGGCGCAGTAGGTCGTCGCCGACATCCTGCGGATCGCGCCGGAGCTGGCCGGCGGTGACGCGGAGCGCGACCGGGATACCGGAATCGGTTGCGGACAGCTGAATCTCCCCGCCGCGCAGCGACGCCTGGCCGACGGAGTAGGTGGCGAACTCGGGTTCGTCCCGATGCGTCGCGAATTCGGCGGTGGTCTGGTCGGGTCCGGTCGCGGTGGCCTCGGTGGCCGGGCCGTCGGGATCGCTGCCGGTGTAGACGCCGTCGTGAATGATGCCACCGACCGGTGGGACTCCGGCGTCCGGGTCCGCGTCCCAGGATGAGTCAGGCACAGCGCTCGTCCTCCAGTGTCTGTACGACCTTGGCGATATCGGCGGCGATCAGGGCCGCGAGCCGATGCCGGTCCACTGGCACCGCGATCGGGTCGTACGTCTCGGGGACGGCGTAGCGGCCGACGCCGATGAGATCCCGCAGGCCGATGCGATACGTGGTGATCCCGCGGGAACCGTAAATCGAACTGCCCTGGGCCGTTTCGATCGAGCCGGCGAGCGCGACCGGATGCTCGAGCCAGGCCGCGCTGCGGCGGTCGGCATCCAGATAGTCGGCGCTGGCGAGGGATCTGCCGTGGTGGTATTCGGTATGGCCGCGGTCCCGGGTCACCAGTGGGATGTCCGGGCCCTCGGCGGCCGGACACTGCGGCAGTGCCCCGACCACCGCACCGGCCAGGCGTTCGGCGTCGCCCATGGTGATCACAAATCCTCCACTGTGCCAGACGGTTTCGCCGGGCTGCTGGCGGATCAGCACTGCCGACGCGCCCTGGCGGGCGCCGAGCACGCGCACCCGGGTGACGGGATCCTGCTGATCGCGCGGATCGGTGAGGTGCGCGCGCACCCGGACATCGGCCTGCGCCACCCGGCTCAGGGCATCGTTCAGGGCGCCGTCGTCCCGGGTGCGCAGTCCCTCCCATGCCTCGGTGGCCAGGCGCTCCCAGCCGTCGAGATTCCCGCCCCGCTGCAGCGCGAACAGCGGGTGTGGCAGCCGGTCGCGGAACAGCCTGTCCCACAGCACGATCAGTTCGACATCCGTGAGGGTCCAGGACACGCTCATCGCTCGAGCACCGGACGCACGATGCGGCCCATCGTGCCCATCGCCCCGTCGAGATGTTCGGTGGAATTGAGGATGTCGAGGCGCTTGCGCTCCTTCTCCTCGTCCTTCTTGCTGCGCCCGCCGCCCATCGGGAAGCCGGGTTCGCGGCCCTCCTCCTCGGCGAGCCCGGCCTTCGGGAGCTCCTCCTCGGGCGGCATGCTGGAGCGGGGGAACAGCTTCGACTCCTGTGCCAGCTCCCGCTCGGCCGCGGCGAGCCCGCGGCCGAATCCCTTGCCCAGGCTGCTACCCAGGCCGCCACCTAGACCTCTGCCCGGGGTGCCGGTTCCGGTGGGGAGCGAGGACAGTGGCGTTACGAGGGGCGTGGCCCCCAGGGGGTTCGACGGGTTGGTCAGATCCTTGGCGAGATTCTGCGCTGGGTCGGTGACCGAGGATAGCGGGTCCGAGGTGGAACCCGTTGTGCCGGTGGATGTATCGGTTCCTGTCGAGGTATCGGTGCCGGTGCTCGTGCTTGCGCCGGTGCTGGTGTCGGTGCCGGTGGAGGTGCCGGTGCCGGTGCTGGTCGAGGTGCCGGTGCTGGAGGTGTCGCCGGACGTGTTGCCGTTCGTACCGGTCTGACTGTCTGTGGTGCTGGCGCCGGTCGTGGCGCCGGTCGTACCCGAACCGCTCGTCGAGTTGGTTCCCGTGCTGGTGACCTGGTTGGGCTGCGGCAGTGCGACGATCTGGGTGGCGGTGTTCAGGAAATTGGTGGTGTAGTTGGTCGTGAAGTTGCCTTGGAGTTCGAGCAGCTTGGCCTGGACCTCATCCGCGTTCGTGGAGTAGCTGCTCGGATCCTGTGTGGGCGGTGTCGCGCTGGTCTTGGTCTGTCCCAGCCAGCCGGAAGCGGTCACCAGGCTCTGGCCGATCTGGTTCATACCGCTGGTGAGCGCCTTGGAGGCGCCCACGTATTGCGTGGTGGCCGTGATGGCGGCCGTGGCGCCCTGCCCGGTCCACTGGTCCGATGCCGCCGAGATGTTGTCCTGCAGGGTGGTGAAATCCTGGTCCAGCTGGCCCGAGAGCCAATACCAGATTCCGCCGGCGTTAGCCACGGCCTGCGCGTTGATCGACTGCCCGGCGGTCCAGAGCTGGCCCCAGCTGAGTTGTGATCCGCTCTCGGGGCTCCCGAAGATCCACGGCACGTACGTCCCCGACGACGAGTTCGTCGTGCTCGAACCCGTGGGTATCGTCTGCGGCTGCGGGGATCCAGTCGGCGCGCTTCCGGAGCCGTAGGTGTCGAACGAGATGTTGTCGAACATTGTCGTGTTGTTGTGCTCGGCCGTGTTGTACGCCTTTCCCGCCGCGACGAAGGTGTTGCCCATATCGGTGAGGATGTTGCGGTGCTGGTCCATTCGCTGCAGCAACGTGCCGGTCCACTGCGCTTGATACGTCCCCTGCAGGCTCTGACCGGAGTTGTCGGGTGTGGTGGCGATGACCGGGGCGGCTTCGGCGAAATGATCTGTAATCCAGGTGTGCACCCCCGACACGGCATTGAGCATGGTCTCGACGTGCTGGGCGCACTTCTCCGCGATGCCGGATTCGAGCATCAGGTCGCCGCTACCGGCCAGGCCCGACCAGTTCGTATTGTCCGAGATATTGGGATTCGTTGGTGCCACCGTGATTCTCCCATGTGAGCTTGTTACCGCGTGTCACTTATGTTGCGACTCACCGTAACTGGTTGCGAAGATTATCCAGCCCCGCCAATGTCGCTGCAATGCCCGGAAACTGGGAACGGTCATAGGACACGGGCGTGAACAGTGCGGTGGCCCGCCGAGCCACTTCGGCCACCGCTTGCCGGGACGCCTCCACGATGGCCTCGGCGATCTCGTCGTAGTCCAGATCGCTGATGCCGGAGGAGAATCGGATGTCGATGAGGATGCCGTCCGCGTTCACCGTGACCGCGACGCGGCGGCGTTCGGCGGTGCCGGTCGCGATGAGCAGGGCGCGCGCCTTCTGCAGGCGGACGATGTCGGCCATGCCGCCTGGCGGCGCGGGTTCGGGATTCGTCAGTGCGCCATCGGTTCCGGGGGCATCCGACGTCGACTCGCCAGGCGAGGGCATCCTCGCGCCGGTCGACGGCACGCCCTCGCCGAGCGGCGTCGTTGGCATTTCGGGCGGTGTGACATGCTGGACGGCCGACAGCTCGCCCGGCGGTGACGTGCGTTCGCTGGGCGGGGTCAGCAGAGCCGGAGGGGGGATGGGGATTTCGACCGGAGTTAGTCCGCTGAGCATTTCGTCCGGTTTGGGCAGCCGCGCGAGTTTGTCTCGCAGCGGCGCCATGATCTCCTCGGCGCGGCGCTTGACCTCGGCCCCCGCGGCCTGGGCGGCCTGGACGGTGGACCGGGCGATCCGGGCGTAGCCGAGGTCTTCGACGTCGTCGGCGAAGTCGATCCTCGCGACGGTTCCGGAGCCGTCGGCCACGACGCTGATGCGCCCGCGCTCGGCGGTGGCCGTCACGGTCAGCGCCTGGCATCGGCCGCGGGCGTCGGCCAGGCCCGTGATGACCTCGTGAATGCCGTCCAGGACCTCGGCGGTATCGGCGGCCAGCCGGGTACTGCGCTGTATCACAGTGCCTCCCAATCCCTGTCGACGCGACGCTATCCGGATGAACAGTGGGCGTTCACCACTCGTCGTAGACGCTCTCCCGGGCGACGCCGCGCCGCGACTCGTCCTGACCGACGAGCAGTAGCTCGCCGCACTCCTTGTCGATGCGGCCGCGCAGATTGTCGGAGTCGGCCGCGATCGCCGCCATCGGCGACTCCAGATCGATGAGGTAGCAGCCGTCTCCGGGATGTTCCTCCCAGAAGATGTGCTTGGTGACCTTGCCGCGCGGGCCGAACCTGGAACGGCCCTGGGTGATCTGGATGCTGCCCGCGCGCGATTTCGGCGCGGCCTGCCAATTCTTGCTCTGCGAGTCGACGGTGTCTCCGTCGTCGTAGAGGCCGCTGTTTCCGCCGCGGGTCCAGTGGTCGGCTGTGTCCTGCTGGTTGTAGCTGAGCAGTGCGACCCGGGGCTGGGAGCCCGGAGTCATGGGCGGCAGGCGGTCCACCAGCACGCGGGTCATGGCGGCGGCATCGCAGAGGGTTATCTCGAATTCGTCGTGGCTGTACACGGATTTCGGGTTGAAGCCCTGGATCACGACCGCGCGATCGCCGAACCGCTTGGCCACCAGCACATCCCGGGTGGCGTTGCCGTTGCGAGCGCCGAAAACCTGTGCGATGAGCTTGACATCGGGGTCCAGCGATTGCACTACCGCCTCGGCGATGTCGGGATCCCATTTCGTTTGCAGCTCGCCCCAGGCGCGGGCCTTGACGAACTGAAGGTCGTAGACGTTGGCGGCCGTGGTGACCGTCCGGAACGGCCAGCTGTTCGGGCGGCCCAGCAGTCGCTCACGCAGCGTGAGGTATTCCAGACCGGACAGCTGCCAGGTGCGTTCCACTTACTGTTCCTCCTGTACCTGCACACCGGTGGCGTCGAGCTGAATCCGGCGTTCGGCGGCCGGGCCGTTGCGCGTGGTGATCGTGAGGTTCGGTTCGGCATCCGGCGTATAGCCCTGCGGTCCCCAATGGGCCGCTACACCGGCGCGCGGGGACAGCGTCAGATCCAGCTCGTGCGGGCCGGTGAACTGGTCCTCGAACTGCGTCAGCTCCGAGCGGACGTGCTCGGCGGCATCGTGCAGGGCCTGCTTCACGGTCATCGCCCCGTTCTGCACGGCCGTCGCCAGCGCCTGCAGGCCCGGCCCGAGCCCGCCGGCGAGCTGGCTGCCCAGCTGTTCGAGCAGCGGGATGCCCGAGGCGAGCAGTTGCAGTGCCTCGCCGAACAGGGTGAGCAGGTTCGAGGCGTCCATTCCGCTGGCGCCGGTCGCGGAGCTGGTGGAGCCGCCGGTGCCCGCGCCGGCGCCGGTACCCGATCCCGTGCCGGATCCGGAGCTGTAGGTGCCTGCGCCGCCGCCGGAACCGGAACCGGAACCGGTGCCGGAGGTGCCTGCGCCGCCGCCGGAACCGGAACCGGAACCGGAACCGGAACCGGTGCCGGTGCTGGGGGTGCCTGCGTCGCCGCCGGAACCGGCGCCGGTGCCGGTGCCTGTGCTGGTGCCGGATCCTGTGCCTGAGCTGCCGCTGCCGCTGCTGCCCGAGCTGCCGCTGTTGTTGCCGCTGGCGCTGGTGGGGTTGTAGTTGTAGTCGCCGGACAGGTTGCCGCTGGCACCGTCGGCGCTGTTGGGGTCCAGGATGGAGGGGATCTGTTTGAGCAGGGCCTGCATGCCGTTGACGTAGCCCTGGTTGCTGGTGCTGGAATCACCACTGTCCCAGAAGGTATCGACCGTGTTCAGGGTGTACCCGCCGACATTCCAATACCAGTTCTTGTCACCCGAGGGAGCGGCGGTGATACCGGCCACGTCCATGTATTCCTTCAGGGGTTCGATTTCCCCCCACTTGGGCATGTGCTGCCAGACGAAATACAGGAACTCGTTGGTGTTGGCGATCGCGTTGAACATATCGGTCATGGACGTGGCCATGGTCTGAGCGGCACTGCCGTAACTGGTGACCGCGGACTGCGCGACCGAGGCCGCGGACCCTCCCCATCCATCGAACACGGGCCCCACACTGTTCTGGAAGGTCGTGACGCTGCGGGCCCACTGATTGGCCAGCGACTGCCACTGCCCGGCCAGGGTGCCGACCGTGCCGTTGTACTTGTCGATGATGTCGGCGATATTGGCGAAGTCGGGCAGATCGTTCCAGGACGAACTCGGCTCGGGCGCGACCTCGCTCTGGACCGCGGAGTCCATCGTGACCCCGCTGCCCGCCGCGGTCGCAAAGTGCGGGTTCGCACCCCAATACCCGCCGGTCCCCTGGACCGCACCGGACGTGTCCTGAGTCAGGTCGATATGCGATCCCGAGGACGGCGCATTGAACAAGTCCGCGTTAGCCACCTCGACCTGCTGATACGCCTTGGCCGCGGCGTTGAACGTGTCACCCATATCGGTGAGGATCTGCTGATGATTCCGCAGAGCCGTCACCAGCTCGGACGTCTTCCGATTGAAAACACCGAACAAAGCCCCCAGACTACCCACAGTGGTAGTCACATTCCACGGGACGGTTTCCTGCACCCCCTGGTAACTGGTGAACGTCACGGACCCTGTGTTGGTGATCGACAGATTCGTCGGCAACGACGTAATCCCCTGGACCGCAGTGATATACCCCAGCACATCACTCAGCAACACATGACACGCGTCAGCACCGGCCTTCAACACGCCGGGCTTCAACGTCAGATTCAGACCACCGCTATTGCCATTCGTCGCACTATCCAGCAAACCGGTCCAGTCGGTATCGTCCGTACCGCTGCCCGACATGACACTCCTACCAATCCACCAACCACTGCGGAGTACTCAATCACGGCAGGGTATCTCCCGGACCACGAGACGTCCGCGCCGATACCTGAAGTTCACTATCGGAGACGGCGCCGACTGCTCTCGGTAGTGGTGTGACAGAGGACTTTCCGGCCCGATACCGGGTCCGGCCACCACCGCCGCCGGAATCGGTCGCACCCCGCTCATAACGGCGAAATATATTGCCATGAAATAGAATTCAGCCAGCATGCCGCCGCGGAAGCGGCACCAAAGTGGCCGCGACTCGGCGCACGCCGGGAAGCGGGCGGGACGGCAGGCCCGCGGATACCGGCGTCAGCCGGAGTAGCCGGGATGTCATCTCGCCGATCAGTCTCGGTGAACAATTGGTATATAACGCAGATTTCGGCGACACTGAGCCCTGCCGACACCCGGAGGGCATGCTAGAAAAACCTCGAGGGCGTGCCAGAAACGCCCGGAACAGTGGTTGGTGGATTGGTAGGAGTGTCATGTCGGGCAGCGGTACGGACGATACCGACTGGACCGGTTTGCTGGATAGTGCGACGAATGGCAATAGCGGTGGTCTGAATCTGACGTTGAAGCCCGGCGTGTTGAAGGCCGGTGCTGACGCGTGTCATGTGTTGCTGAGTGATGTGCTGGGGTATATCACTGCGGTCCAGGGGATTACGTCGTTGCCGACGAATCTGTCGATCACCAACACAGGGTCCGTGACGTTCACCAGTTACCAGGGGGTGCAGGAAACCGTCCCGTGGAATGTGACTACCACTGTGGGTAGTCTGGGGGCTTTGTTCGGTGTTTTCAATCGGAAGACGTCCGAGCTGGTGACGGCTCTGCGGAATCATCAGCAGATCCTCACCGATATGGGTGACACGTTCAACGCCGCGGCCAAGGCGTATCAGCAGGTCGAGGTGGCTAACGCGGACTTGTTCAATGCGCCGTCCTCGGGATCGCATATCGACCTGACTCAGGACACGTCCGGTGCGGTCCAGGGGACCGGCGGGTATTGGGGTGCGAACCCGCACTTTGCGACCGCGGCGGGCAGCGGGGTCACGATGGACTCCGCGGTCCAGAGCGAGGTCGCGCCCGAGCCGAGTTCGTCCTGGAACGATCTGCCCGACTTCGCCAATATCGCCGACATCATCGACAAGTACAACGGCACGGTCGGCACCCTGGCCGGGCAGTGGCAGTCGCTGGCCAATCAGTGGGCCCGCAGCGTCACGACCTTCCAGAACAGTGTGGGGCCCGTGTTCGATGGATGGGGAGGGTCCGCGGCCTCGGTCGCGCAGTCCGCGGTCACCAGTTACGGCAGTGCCGCTCAGACCATGGCCACGTCCATGACCGATATGTTCAACGCGATCGCCAACACCAACGAGTTCCTGTATTTCGTCTGGCAGCACATGCCCAAGTGGGGGGAAATCGAACCCCTGAAGGAATACATGGACGTGGCCGGTATCACCGCCGCTCCCTCGGGTGACAAGAACTGGTATTGGAATGTCGGCGGGTACACCCTGAACACGGTCGATACCTTCTGGGACAGTGGTGATTCCAGCACCAGCAACCAGGGCTACGTCAACGGCATGCAGGCCCTGCTCAAACAGATCCCCTCCATCCTGGACCCCAACAGCGCCGACGGTGCCAGCGGCAACCTGTCCGGCGACTACAACTACAACCCCACCAGCGCCAGCGGCAACAACAGCGGCAGCTCGGGCAGCAGCGGCAGCGGCAGCTCAGGCACAGGATCCGGCACCAGCACAGGCACCGGCACCGGCGCCGGTTCCGGCGGCGACGCAGGCACCCCCAGCACCGGCACCGGTTCCGGTTCCGGTTCCGGTTCCGGTTCCGGCGGCGGCGCAGGCACCTCCGGCACCGGTTCCGGTTCCGGTTCCGGCGGCGGCGCAGGCACCTACAGCTCCGGCACCGGTTCCGGTTCCGGCGGCGCAGGCACCCCCAGCACCGGCACCGGTTCCGGTTCCGGCGGCGCAGGCACCTACAACACCGGAACCACCGGCCCGACGAGCTACACCAGCCCCTACTCAACATCTTCGGGGTCGAGCGGAACCGGCGCTCTGGCCAGCGGCGTCTCCGGATCGCTGGCGGCGCTGGAGAATATGCTGCAGGGCCTCGCCTCTGGTTCGCTGTTCGGTGCGTCCGGCCCGTTGGGCGCGTCCGGTCCGTGGGGCGCCACCGGTCCGTGGGGTGGGACCGGGGTCAGCGGTCCGTACGGATTCGACACGGCCACAGCCGGTCTCGGTGGTGGCGGCGGCGGTATCGGTTCGGATGTCTCCGGTCCGTCGGCGGGCGCTCTCGACGATTCCACACTGTTCCCCCGGGCGGTCGACAGCGCCGCGTCGGGCCCGGCGACGGTGACGACGTCCGAGGAAAGCCCTGCCCGGGCCGGCGTGGCGGAGAATTCGTCTTCGGCGATGGGCGGCTACCCGATGGGCGGCATGGGCGCCGGTCAGGGCGGTCAGGCCGGTCAGCAGAAGGAGCGCAAGCGCGCGCCCTATCTCGACGGTAAGGAGCATCTGGAGGAGGCCATCGGCGAGGACCCGCTGTCCGTGCGTCCCATTATCGAACGCTGATCCCCGGTGGCCCCGCAGCCCTGACCCCCGAGCCGAATGCGAGCCTGTCCCATGCGATTCCACGTCGTCAACCAGCCCAACACCGAGACCACCCAGTACTACCAGCCGTGCGCCTACACCCAGAAGAACCGGCGCTTCGCGACCATGATGACCAGGCTGGGCCACGAGGTGTATCTATACGGCGGCGAGGAGAACGACGCGGAGTGCACCGAATTCGTCACTATCGTGACCAAACAGGAGCAGGCGCGGTGGTTTGACAACCACGACCCGTACCAGGCGCTGGCCAATATGACCTGGGATCCGCGGGCCCCGCACTGGATGACCTCGAATGAGCGCGCCATCACCGAGATCGCCCAGCGCAGGAAGGATCGCGACTTCATCTGCGTGCTCGGCGGCACGTGTCAAAAGCCGCTGGCGCAAACCTTTCCGGAGATGATGACCGTCGAATACGGCATCGGCTACAGCGGCGTATTCGCCAACTACCGGGTCTTCGAGAGCTACGCCTGGATGCACTCGGTGTACGGTTCGCGAACTACAATCCCCGGGGTGATGAGCACGCGGGGCCGCTTCTATGACACCGTGATACCGAATTACTATGAGGTGGAGGACTTTCCGTTCTCCGCGGAGAAGGACGACTACTTCCTGTTCGTTGGCCGCCTGGTCGAGGCCAAGGGTATTCAGATCGCCATCGACACCTGTAAACGGCTGGGCGCCAAGCTTATTGTGGCGGGTGCGGGGCAGCCGCCCGCGCCGGAGGATGCCGAATACGTCGGCGTGGTCGATCATGTCCGCCGCGGTGAGCTGATGAGCCGCGCCCGCGGTGTGTTCGTGCCCTCGCTGTATCTGGAGCCGTTCGGGGGCGTGCACGCCGAGGCGATGCTGTGCGGCACGCCCGTAATCACAACGGACTGGGGGGTTTTCACCGAGACGGTGCAGCAGGGTGTGCAAGGCTTCCGTTGCCACGATCTGCGCGAGTTCTGCGATGCCGCCGAATCCGTGGACAAGCTCGACTATCGGGGCATCCGCGAGTACGCGATCTCCCGCTTCTCCACAGATGTCGTCGGCCCCCAGTACGAGGCGTACTTCGAGCGACTGGAAACCCTGTGGGGCGAAGGATGGTACGCCGCCTGATGAGATTTTACCCGACCACCATGATGCCGCCGTCGCGAGCGCTCGCACGACAGAACCGGCCACCCCCACTCGATCGGCGGTGCGCGCGGGCGACATATGTCAGGGGGCCGATACTGTGCGCGCCACCGGCTCTCGCCAGCCCGAGCCTGCTTCCAGGCCGGAATTCCCGTGGTCGGCATGGCGGATCGGAGGGGTGGGCCGATGCGCATCCACCCGATGCTCGTGCCGCCCCGGCGATCCGGCACCGGTGATGGGAAGGGAGGCCGATGAGTACGAGTGGTAGCGGTAGCGGCAGCTCTTCGAGCAGCAGTTCCTCGAGCAGCAGCGGCATGACCACCTTCGGCAGCGGCTCCAACACGGTGGAGGTCGATCCTGCTGCCCTGGTCGCGGCGGGCAAGAAGCTGGCCTCGCTACCCGATCTGGTGGGCGGCATCTTCGACACCCTCACCTCGCTGCACAACAACATCAACGCCCTCGGCCAGCCCTGGGGCGACGACGACACCGGAAAGAATTTCGCCCAGGGCTCGGCCGGATATCTGGCGGCGGCGAATTCACTGGTCGGGAATGCGAGCACGGGTAGCAATGCCTCCGGCGCGATACCCGTCTTCGCGCAGATCCTGGTCAACTACGGCGAAACGATCCAGACCGCGGGCCAGACGTTCGCCACCGGCGACGACCTGTACGCGGAGTGGATCCTGAAGAACTACGTCGATGAGAACGCGTCGGGCGACCCGGGGCAGTACACCGGGGCGCTGAGCTCGAATACCAACTCGGGCTCCTCGGGCGCGTCGGGTGCCACGACCGTGAACTACTATGCCGGCGGATCGAATTCCGGCGGTGGCGGCAATTCGGGCGGCACCAACTCCGGTGGCGGGTCGACCAGTGGTGGCGGAACAACCAGTGGTGGCGGAACAACCAGTGGTGGCGGAACAACCAGCGGTGGCGCAACGACCAGTGGTGGCGGAACAACCAGCGGTGGCGCAACGACCAGTGGTGGCGGAACAACCAGCGGTGGCGGAACAACCAGCGGTGGCGCGACGACCAGCGGCGGCGGGACGACCAGCGGCGGCGGGACGACCAGCGGCGGCGGGACGACCAGCGGCGGCGGGACGACCAGCAGCGGTGCCAACGGTGCGGGCTACAGCACCGGCACCACCCAGAACATAACGAATCCTGGCATAACCAGTTCCGACGTCTCGGGCGCAGTCGGCTCGCCGTCCAACGGCGGGGTCAGCGGCCAGGCGATCGGCGCAAACCCGATCGCCGACTACGCCGTCGGCGCCGCCGGCCCGAATAGCTATGCGGGCAGCGCCGGTTCGAGTCCCGCGGGCGGTACCGCCGACGCCGGGGCGGCGGGTTCGGCGGATAACGCGGTGCGCCAGTCCGCATTCCAGGGCGAGCAGCTTGCCTCCAAGCTCGGCCGCGAGGGGCTGGTCGCGCGGGCCGGTGCCGCGGCCTCGGACCTGACGCCCAGCATGCCGGGGGCGCCGGGCGCGGGATCCGGAGGCAAGGACGACGGGAAGGACAAGAAACGCGACCGGCGCAAGTCGTCGTCCGCGGGTGTGGGGATCGAATCGAACGATGAGGGCAAGCAGTCCGGCGACCCGTGGGAACGGTCGGGCTGGCCGACCGGTGGTGCATAGCGATGACCCTGCCTCCCTCGATTCCACAAGGTGACATCACCCTGCCACAGCCATTGCAGTGGCTGGGTGCTGCCACCGGTGGGACGTGGCCGAAGGGCAGCGAGAGCGGCATGTTCGCACTCGCCGACGACTGGAACAACGCGGCGACCGCCCTATCGAATCAGGTGCAGGACATCCAGGATGCGGTGAAGGCGATCCTGGCGGCGTATCCGTCCGCCGCCGCGGTGGATTCGGAGATGGTCACCACCCTGAACGATCTGACGAACCAGTCGAACCAGAACTCGCTGCAGTCGATCGTGTCGTCGATGCGCGGGGTTGCCGATTCGTGCAATACGGTGGGTTGCTCGATTCAGGAAAACAAGATCATGACCATCGCCGCGCTGGTGCAGCTGGCGCTGGACATCGCCCTGGCCTGGATCTTCCCGCCGACGGCGCCCGAGGTGCAGGCCGGGCTCATGGGCCTGTTCCGGGTGATCTTGGCGGTGTTCAAGAAGCTGCTGGAAGAGGCGGTGCTGCACGCCATCGAGGGCGCGGTATCGCAGGGAGTGCTGGATCTGGCCATTCAGCTGGCTCAGATGTGGGGCGAGCACCGCCGGGCGAGCATCGATCTGCAGGAATTCGAGGCCAGCCTCCTGGGCGGCGCATTCGGTGGTGCGCTGGGTAGCGTCTTCGGGCATGCGGCGGGCAAATGGGTGTACAAGCCGCTGGGCAAGATGGTCGACGACAAACTCGGCAAGGATCTGTCCAACGGTGTGGCGGGGAACGCGCTGCGCCACCTGGTCGTGGGCGGCGCCGGTGGCGTGGGCGGCATGGTCGGCGGCGGTGTGGGCAATGAGATCGTCTACGGCGGGCCGTTCCAGGTGAACCCGGACGGCATGGGCGCCGGTGTGCTCGGTGCGCTGGGCGGCGCCGCGCGCGGCGGCCACGCTCGTCCCGATCCCGGCGTCCATGTCGAAACGGCGCCCACCGAGCCTCCGCCGACCTATTCGGAGAAGGATGCGTCCGCTTCGTATGGCGGTGACGTCAAGACAGGTGACGTCAAGAGTCCGCCCGACACGACACAGCCACCGGCCGCCGCCAATTCGAAGGCATCGTCCGGCACCGATGCCCAGGTGTCGTCCGGCACCGATTCGCAGGTGTCGTCCGGCACCGATTCGCAGGTGTCGTCCGGCACCGATTCGCAGGTGTCCTCGGGTGTCGCCCCGCACGAATCGCCCGATGTGGGTTCGCAGGCATCGGACAGGAACGGGCCGTCGGCAACGGATGACACCGCCCCGCAGATACCGCACGACATCTCGTCGGCGAACTCCCGAAACGACCTGTCCGGCAGCACGTCCCACAACGATGTTGTGCAGAACAGCGGGTCGAGCCACGATGTGTCGCCGCAGGCGAATGCCGGCAAGGGCGGTGGCCGGTCGCTCGACGAGCAGATGCAGCAGGGTGGGTCGCAGCAGTTGGCGGTCCCGCCGCGCGATACCGCGAACGGTTCCAGTAACCGGGCATCCGATCCCACTCGGCAGTCGCAGACGTCGAACGAGCGGCTCACCTCCGGTGGTAACCGCGGCACGTCGCCCGTGGATCGGGCGGGTCTCGCGGATAAGGCAGGGGGGACCGAGCTCGAAAATCCCGTCGGCGCGCAGAAGCAGGCCAAGGCCGCCGAGCCCGAGTCGCAGCATGCCGACGAGCAGGAGGTCCAGCAGCAGGCGGACTCGGAAAAGGGAGCGGCGCAGGCGCAGTCGGGACACGAACCGGACGTCGCGGCCTCGGCGGCGAGGCAGGACACCGAGTCCTCGGCGGAGCAGAAGACCGACCAGAGCAGTGCCGAGCAGGATAAGGCCGGACAGCACAAGGCCGAGCGGAACACGAAGGCCGACCCAACCAAAGCCGTCCGGAGCGACGAGGAACGGAACAAGCGGGGCAAGTCCGGTTCGAAGCCGAACACCGCGGAACGGGCGAAGGGCGCGGGCGATGCGAAACAGGACCCGAAACCCGTTGACGCCGCGTCGAAACGAGGTTCGAGTCGACCGGCCGATTGGCGGCAGCGGCTGGACCAGATCGAGGTCTCGGTCGAGCACGACGTGTTCCAGTCGTCGTGGCCTGGCTGGGGACATTTCCTGCTGCAGTGCGCCGGTCTCGGCGCCTTCGGCCAGATCTCCCCGGGTCGCGTCAAGGATCTCCTCAACCTGGGGAAACGCCCCGATCTTCCGGCACATATGCGCGGGCGCAACATCGACAACGACCTGAAGATCGATCCGAAGCACGGCATCGACGACAGCGGGCGCGACCGGCCGCTGTCGCGTGGGGTGCGGCGTTTCACCACCCAGGAGGCGCGGGAGCACCTCGTGCGCTTCAGGAATGGCAAGCTGGTCGACCACGCGCGCGCGGCGGTCGATACCGGATTCGATGTCTCGCCGCTGATCCCGGTGCCGTTCAAGAAGCAGCAGCCCTGGTTCCGCGCCGAGTCCGAATGGCTCATGGTCGCCCACCAGAACTTCAAGAAGGATCGCGGGTTCTACCTCGCTCCCGCCGAGGGGACGTCGATCACGCACGAGTCCTTCCACAACACCGGGCCCTACGCCGTGGCGCACATCAACGTTCGCGCCGGCAAGATCGTCTCGATCACGGACAAGTCCGCGACGTATCACACCCGCAGGAAGTCGGGGCCCGACGGGGAGGTGGACTACTACAACTCCGCGCGCCTGCGGCACGTGTTCACCGAGTTGCTGGGTGAGGACGGCTATGCCGCGATCGAACATCTGGATCGGCACGGCAAGCCGTATTCCGATGAGGCCAAGGACAAGTGGTTCGAACCCGATAAGCCTTCGGCGAAGGCGGAGGAGACGCCCAAGGGTGCATCGTCGGGGGGCGATACCGGCAAGAACGAGAAGGGTTTGTGGTCGGCGATAAAGAATTCGAGGTCGGCCAAGAAATCAGGCGGCACATCGGAGAGTAAGGACGGCCCGTCCCAGACCTTGGAACAGGGCCCACGGCCAGCCCGCCACATTACGTTCGCCGACCTCACTCCGTCCGCAGACGGCACGGCGGATAAGAACCATCACGTCCTGAACGACGAGACCAAACAGAAGTTCGACAACTCCCACGCTACCGTTGCCGCTGCCAAAGAGGCGCTCGATAAGGCGCAGGCCGCACACGATGAGACGGGTGCCGCGAAGGCGCTCGCGAAGCACTCCGAGGCGGTGGCCACTCATATCGAGGCGATGACGAAGATCGTCGATGACTCGCGGGCTACCGTCACCGCTGCCAAAGAGGCGCTCGATAAGGCGCAGGCCGCACACGATGACGCGGGTATCACCGATGCGCTCGCGAAGCATGACGAGGCGGCGGCCGAGCACCTGCGGACGGTGGGGGAGGCGGTTGACGGGCTCATGGAGGTCTCTCACCATGCCGGCGAGGAGACCTGGACTGCCTTCGAGGACGGGCATCTCAGTCAAGAGGTTGCTTTCGCGCAGGTATCAGGTCAGCGGAAGAAGGCCGCGATGGCGTCGGCCGATGCGTTGCTGGAGTACTACAACCTCGTGGTGGGGAAGGACGAGTCCGGTCCGCTGGCGAAGCTCGACGACGATGCGGTGCAGAAGATGATCCTCGAAGGCTCGGAGAAGGATTCCCGCGCGGCCCTGATCGAGCATATTCGCCGGAGGACCATAGATCCGGAAAAGGCGGGCGACAACGGTAAGGTGCTGCGCCCTACGCAGATTACCGCAGAGCTTCTATTGCACCACGGCCTTGTCGAGATGGATACCGGCGAGGGCAAGGAGTTGACCGCCGTCCTGCGGGCGACACGTGCGGTCCTGGAAAACTCCACGGGCATCGCCCACGTGATGACCAGCAGCGATCCGCTGGTGGACAGCATGGAGAAATTGGTCGATAAGCTGGCGGCGGGGAACAACAAGCTCGGAATCGATGTGTACCACCTGGATTCCGACAAGCCGTTCCCGGTCCGGGATCCCAACCGCAAGCTGATCGTCGTCGGCACCGCTCAGGATTACGGATTCCGTGCGGTCAAGGAGGCGAAGTCGCTGCTGGATAAGCTCGAAGATGCCGGAATGTCGGAAGACGAGCTGAAATTGCTGCAGGAATCCCTGAAGGATGCGCCGGCGCTGGGGGAGTACAAGGAGATGCTGGACAGTGCCGCCGAGGCCTGGAATGTATCCGACCGATTCGAGCCGTTCCCGGGTGGCGATCTGATCGTCGACGAGGCCGATGCCCAGATGATCGACGAGCAACTACACTATGTGCTCTCTCCCGGTGCGGCCGAGAAGGCTGATCCGGAAGCCGCACAGCGGGTGCATCAGCTCTGGAATGATTTCCAGAATGCCAAGGATGCGGGAGTGCTGAAGGCCGTCGACTTCGGGAAGGACATGAACACACGTGGCATCTTCAACTCGAGGCTGACCCCCGAGGTCAGGTCCCTGCTGGAAGGTATGCTGGGGCGCCCGATCGATGACGCTGAGGCGCAGGAATTCGCACACGCCGCGCAGGCCGAGTGGGGGCCCGAGGAGAAGACGGACTTTCTCGCCACGGAGGAAAATGGCATCGAGATCATCGCTTCGCGGACCAACGATCAGGTCCAGAGCGATAAGGAGAAGGGCAGCTCCAGCCGGTGGAACGAATTTGCCAAATATCTGGAGGCGAAATACGGCCTGGACATCTCGGCCGAATCGGAGCATTCGATCGAAATCTCCGGGAAACAGCTGTTCAATGGCGGACATTTCAAGAAGTCCGGTTTGTCGGGAACCCTGCTCACGGAATCGAAGGGGAACCCGCGTGGTGTCGAGGATGCTATGCACAACGAGTTCGGTACAGGTCCGATCACTAGAGTGGACCGATTCTTCGATTCGCAGATGATTCGGCATGATCCCATTTCTTTCGATAGTCGGGAGGAGAAGCATCAGGCGATGGCGAACGACATCCTCGGCACCGCATTCGTTGAGAATCCTGACACTGGCGAATGGGAGCAGAAGGGTACGCCGCAGATTGTAGGTTGCTTTGATAATGCGAATGTGCAGCGCGTGATCGATGCTGTGCGCGAGGCGGCCGATGCGCGTGGCCTGAATGTGGCGATTCACCATATCGATTCCGACTGGTCTACTTCGCATTCCAGTACGAAGGAAATGAACGAGAAGGTAGAGGAGATAGGAAAGCTAGGCGGCGAGATGGGCGCCATCGTCATTGGCAACAAGATGGTGGGCCGCGGCTTCGAACAAAAGCTTGTAGAAGCGGTGGCGAAAAGGGGCGGGATTATGCGAACCAATGGCGCCCCGGGGTATTCGAAGCGAGTGGTCCGTCAGATGGAAGGCCGCGTGGCGCGCAGTGGCGACCCGACCAAAGATCGGAAGACCGGCGGTACTCCAGGTGAAGTCTTCCACTACTTCTCGCCCGAAGACTTCCGGACCATCGTGTCGGACGCGAAGGCCAAGACCTTCGTCACGCAGTACCAGACGGCATCGGCCGCCCACGAGCAGGCAGCCGAGGCGTACAAGCAGGATCAGACCGAAGAGAACAAGACCAGCCTCGAGCAGGCCGCGAACAGCCTGAAGACGACCGAAGACAATCTGCGCAATATCGCTATTCCGGAGCTGCAGGCCGCGGTCGAGCAGCATATTCTGAATTCCATTCGCACACATACCTATTCGGCGAACGCACCCCCGCTCATGGACAGTACGACACAACCGATCTCGCCCCCACCCAGAACGACCACCGAGACCCCCGCGGATACCGAGACCACCTCCGCGAAGAATGCCCCCTCGAATGAATCGGTGACCACGTCTCAGTCGCACGACGCCCCCACCGAGCGGCATACCGTCCGCGCCCACGTGACCCCGGTGGTCTCCTCACCGCTGGACGATGAAAACCAGCTCGAGAATTACGGACCACCGCGCCATTCGATACCGCTGAAGTCGCTGCCGATCCGGCAGCCGCAACTGGCGCGGCCCGGTGCACAGCTACAGCAGGCCACCGCACCGCTGTTCGACGGTCTTCCGAAGCCGCAAGAGGTGAAGCAGGGCAGCGACCTGGCGACCTGTTACATCCACACGTCGCTGATCGACCTGGCGGAAAACCATCCGACATGGTTGAAGTCGTTGTTCGAGACCGACGACGAGGGCCGGGTCGCGATGTGGTGGCGCGACGAAACAACCGGCGCCTGGGAGCTGGTACCGAGCTCCCGGCAATTCCCCGTGGTGAACGGCAAGGCGCTCTACGCCGACTTCGGCACGGTGTCGTGGGCCGCGGTGGCCGAGCAGACGTACGCGATCAAATTCGGTGCGGGCAGCTACGGCGCCATCGAGATGGGCAACCCGGGCGTGGTGACCCAGCGTCTACTGCCGCCGAGTGTCGGGGGATCCTTCGGGCAGGACATGACACTGCGCGGCGCCGACAATTTGCACTCGTTCCATCCGCTGCGCCTGGGGCCGGACGAATTCCTGTCGCGATACGGCGATACCGAGGTCGCGCGCGCGATCATGGCCCTGGGTGATGCGTGGCAGCAGGACCTGATCGGCTGGGCCGATCCATTCGGAAAGACGGACGGCGACCCGAAGAACGACCTCCCCGCATGGGAGCCGCTGCGGGAGGTGTACACCAAGCCGGATGGCACCACGATGTCCGCGATCGAGGTACAGGACTGGCTCGTCGCACACGATCCCGCCGTGGCCGCCGGATTCTGGAATGTCGTTGTCTGGAACCTGGATCCGGAATTTCTCGACGCACACGGCAGCGAAATCCTGGATGTGGTCGAACACATCGAGGATGATCTCCGGGCGGTCGAGTCCGCCGCCGCACTGCGGGCCGAACAATTGCCGCTCGCTCACCACGTCGTCGACCAGGCCGCCTGGTTGAAGTCGCGCGGCGACACGGTGTCGTTCTGGGGCCGGTCGACCGTCGGCGTGCCCGACGGGCACCGGCACCGGGGCACCGAGGTGCAGGCCGCGCATCAGTACACCTTCGGCGGCAAGCTGAACGACAACACCGGCCGGACGGTCGGAGCGTGGTTCATCGATCCGGCCAAGTACGCCGACGACCCGGCTCGGGTGCTCGAAATCCCCTTCGAGAATATGAACCACTTCGCCGGGATGTCGTCCGGCGGCGTGGGTGGGTACACGCTGCACGGCGGGACCGAACTCCCGCTCGCCGAGGTGATTCCGGGGTTCGGTCCGCAGTCGATTCCGTCCCGGCGCCCCATTCGGGCCGTCACCCAGGGCATGCGGCCGGAGCCCGAGCCGACAATGCCGGTCAAGGGCAGGCCCGCTCCGCCGGAGACGAGGCCGTCCCGGCGAGTGACCGACTACGCGCTGGTGACGCCGCAGCCGCCGGAATCCATTGCCCACATGTCTGCGCCGGAGATCCTGAACCAGGCGCCGTTCGCAACGCGTGATGCGCGGCAGTTGACGATGGTGCCGGCGGCGAGCGACGATCCGCTGTCCGTTCCATATTTCCGCGCGGTGCGGCCGGTGATATCGAAGGAACATCCCACATTGAATGTGGCGGGTGACGGGTCGATCGCCATGAGTTCGGCCGGTCCGTTCGTGAAGGAGTTCTACGCCGTCCCGGAGGTGGTCGAGAAGGCGTCGAAGGCCCTGAAACAGGCGAACAGCAACGTCGGGCTGAACCCGGACTGGAATACCTACGTCGAGTTCGACCACGAGGGGAAAAAGAAGCGGCTCTTCCGGGTCACGCCGATATTCGGCACCGCGCCATCGGACGTGTGCCGCGATTTCTCGGCTCAGGTTCTGGGCGGACCGCACACTCATACGGTCCTGTTCGACAGCCGTCCCACAGCGCTCGGCGGCAACGGGACGGTGGCGGTCGCTCCGATCGACACCAAGTCCGGCCGCGAGGTCGGCGGCACGCATCATCTGGCGGACGTGTTGACCAAGGCGGTGAGCAATCCTCAGTTCGACTCGGCGACACCGGAATCGGCCGCCACCGTGGTTTCCCGTGCCGTCGACGAACCCGAGGACACGTGGCCCACCCCGGGGCGGATGTACGGCGCCGCGAGGAGCGCGTCGGCGACCGGGGAGCGGACACGGGCGCTGTCGGCCGCCGAGTCGGCACTGGGTTTGAATGCCAAGGCTTTCGCCAGGCCGATGGAGGCGTACCTGCTCCAGTCGATCGCCCTGAAACAGGACAACGGCTCGCGAGTTATCCCCGGCAGGTACGGCTACCATTTCGCGTCGGTCGTGCTGGAAAGCCTGGACGGGCAGCATCAGATCACCCTCGAGAACGTCAACCTGCGCAGCTCGAGCAGCAAGAATCTCGATGAGGTGCTGGACCGGAACCTGGCCCACTACCGCGAACGGCTGGACGAGGTGGAGAAGCAGCTGGTGGCGGCCGCGGCCGCCACCAACGGCGGGGTCGACCACAGGCTGGAGCTCGTCAGGAGCATGCGCAAGATCCGCGATGCGGAGCGGCAGCTTGCAGAGCTCGAGCGAACCATGGCACACGCGGCGACGGTCTCCGACGCGATGAAGTCGGAACATGCCGTGCTCAGCGGTGCCCCGGCTGCCGCGCGTCGTGATGCGAAACGGAGCCTGACCGCCCTTTTCGGCACCGAGCTTGGCTATGGCGGCGATATGTGGTTCTTCCACATGTACGGGCGTGCCCCCGGCGAGTCGTTCTTCGAGTGGTGGAGCGGGCAGCGCTACGACATGGCCATGGTGGTTTTGCCCGGCCACGGGAACCAGCGCCAGGAGTTGGAGTTTGCCCCGCGGAACGCGGCCCTGGACACGACTGCGCAGCGGATTCTGGATCGGATGGCCGCAAAGCTGGCGAAGGTCATGGCGTGGCGGCACGACCACGGCCTGCAACCGCCCTATGTGGAGTTGATGATCGAGTCCATGCCCGGCGAGCAGGGGCTGGCCGCTGCTCGCGCCGAGGTGATCGAGGATTATTTCCTCGGTCGCGTCCGCACCGAACTGACCGGACTGGATCGGCCGTCTGCGGCCACCGATGTCGAGGTGACCGTGCGCCGCGGCAAACGCGATGTGCGGCAGGCACTTGCGATGGCCGGCGATGACGCGACAGTAGTTCGCTCGAGGGCCGTACTGCGGTATCTCCCGGAGGGCAATCCGGCTGAGAAGGTCGGCCTCACGGACAAGGAACTGGCGCGGCTGGCCCGGGATATCGGCGTGCATCGCGCGCGGGGGCGCGCGGGCAAGGCGCGCGGCAGATTCACCGGCGTCCGGCCGGAGGAGATCGCGCGCGCACGGGACATCGTGCGCGCCGCGCAATACCTCGACGGGACCGGCGCGCCGGATATCGGCCGCTTGACCGACATCCGGCGCGCTGCGGACATCGTTGCCCGCGAATACCAGCACACCGGGCCGTTCCGGCTCGAACACCTCGACCCGCTCGTCCGTGATGTGCTCCGGCTGGTGGCTTCGGACGCTTCGGTCGACGACGAACAGCGCAACCGCGTGCTGGGGCTTGTCAAGGCCGCCAAGCGAAGTGGCCGTCCGGTCACGGCGGCCGCCCTGGCGTCTGCGGCCCGAGGTGTCCGTGCGCCCCGATCGGCGGTGCCCCGCGGATCGGACGTGCCCGTCATGGCACTTCTCGGCATTTCCGCTGCACAGGTTACGACGACACGACCCGGCCTGAAATCCGAATCGTCGTCTCCCGATGCGCCTACGACGGAGGGCCGCCGGCCGTGGTTCCTCCGGCCCTCGGCCCCGCCCGTCGATCCGCAGACTCTGCAGCTGCTGCTCCGCTCGGGCGGGGTGCTCGGGGATTCCGGGCCCGGCCATAACCGCGCGGGGGATGTGCTCACCGTGCTGGACCGGTTGTATCGGCTGGGACTTGTCGACGACGCAGTGCATGACGCGTTGCGGCCGGATATCGCCGAGTTGCACCGGCGGAATATCGAACGGATCCAGCAGTTCCAGCGCGGTGACCGCAGGGCCCGCGCGCGGCTGGACACTCGCAACGGATTCCTTACTGTCCCCGCGGAAACCGTTGCCGCGGTGCGGGACCGGGTGGCCGCGGCCCTGAACACCCAGCTGTCGCCCGAGCAGGCCGCGCTGATGGATGTGCGGCTGGAGTCGACCATCGGCAGGGGTGGCGAGAATCGGCTCGCGGACCTGGCGGCGGTGCGCCGACGGCTGCAAGATGCGAATCTGCCCGAGGCCGAGTTGTCCGATCAGGACGCGGTCGACGAACTGGTCACCCGCTACCTGACCGGCGAGCTCGAAGACCCGGTATCCGAGGCGGGCCGATCCATCGTGGCTCTGCTCGACAGCCTCGCTCGCGGCGGATTCGACATGGACTGGAACCAGTCGGGCCCGACTGACAGCACGACCGATTTCGCGGTGTGGGCCCGCGGCGGCGCCCGGTCCGACCGGGCGCCCGAGCTGACGCCCGATACGTCGCTGAACTGCTGGGAGCTGTTGCTGCTCACCGGATATCACCGTGGGGTGCTGTCGAGCGAATGGATCGCCGAGACATACGACCCCACCGATCGGCCGCAGACGTGGAAGCAGCGTCTGATCGACCGTCTGCTCCCGCACGGCTGGACCGCACTGCAATTCCAGGTCGACGAGTCGGGCGGGTACGGATTCACCGGGCGGCCACTGCCGCTGGCCGGCGACATCGTGGTGATCGGGGAGACCGATCACGTCGTGATCGCGACCGGCGAACTCGGCGAGGACGGCACCCCGATGACGGTCGGGATCGGCTGGGGCGACAACTCGAACGCGATCTCGCGGCTGACACTGAAGGAGATCGGCGGCAACCAGTTCCGCTTCGGCAAGGGCCCATGGGCTACGAGCGCCGCCGACGTGTCGCAGAGCCCCATTCGCCCGGCCAGGCAGGGTATGCGGCCGGGCGTTGCCGCTGAGGCCGCGAAGACGTTCGCTTCCGATGTGAAGGCCGAGGACTACGCCGAGAAACTGCTGGGACCGGCGCGGGACGAGCTTGCGAACGTGCACCCCGAGGAATTCGAATCGATCCGCAAGTACACGAACTACGACGGCGTCGTGCACTTCATGCGGTCCAGCGATCCCGAGCGGCTCTTCGGGACGCTACGCGAGGACTACGAGCGGGACTACACGATATTGTTCCGCGACGGCAGGCTGAACGACCTGCCGACGGTGGAGGAGATTCGGGCGCTGCGGGAGGCGGTGCCGACCGGTCCGCGGGCCGAGGTGTACGACCACATCCTGAACAGCCCGGATCCCACCGCCAGATTGACGGAGATACGGAAGAATTCGAGCAGCTACCTGAAACTGTCCGCGGATATGGGTGCGACGACCGACGGTCGGGCGCACGTCACCTTCGAGCGGTTGACCGAGTATGTGCACACCTTCGTCGCCGGCCTGCATCGCCAGACGCTTCCGGAACCCATTCGAGTGGTGCGCGGGATGCGCCGGATCGATTTCCTGAAGGGGGTGGACGGGAACTCCGCCACCCCGGACGATCTGAGCAATCTCGTCGGCTCGGAACAGGTCGAGCCGGCGGCGATGTCCACGAGTATCGCGGTGACGCCGCCCTACGCCTTCCGACATCATCGATACCGGCTGGAACTGGAACTGCCGGCCGGCACGCCGGGTGTATGGATCGGTGCCTCGAGTATCAAAGCGGGGGAACGGGAGTACCTGCTTCCGCCGGGCATGCGGTACGTGATCACCGAGGTGGTGAAGGATCCCGGCGCCACCCTCCCCGGCTCGGGTGATCGATACAGCCGCTTCGTGAAATGGCTGATCAAGGCGAAGCTGGTTCCGGTCGAACACGCGGTGGCCACCGCGCCGGTGGCACGCCCGGACGTCGTCGACCTGAACGAGATCGCCGGCATGTCCGGACCGAGACATGGCGCCGCGCCGACCGAGCCGTCCGCGGCGAATACGGTTCGTCCGGCCGGGGTGCCGCCGAGCGCGGTCGCCATGCCGTATCGCGTGGAGTCCGGCGAGATCGATTCGGCCTGGGCCGAATTCGACGAAGAGTGGCCCGAAGGTACGCAGATATGGTTTACCGGGACGAACGGCCGCGTGATGTGCGCGGTGCTGGGCGAGCACGATGAGGATGCGTTCTTCCGCCCGGTCGCCGTGTATGCCGGTGGCGAGTTGCGGGAGTCGATCGACTCGCGCGAATTGCGCGGTCACCTCGACAACTCGGGTATTGCCTATGTGCGCCAGACTGTTTCGCGAGAGGTAGGGCGGTCCGAGCAGACGCACACCCGCGCGGCGCAGTCTCAGCCGGAGCACACTCGCTCGGCGCAGTCTCAGCCGGAGCACACTCGCCCGGCGCAGCCTCAGCCGGAGCACACTCGCCCGGTACAGTCTCAGCCGGAGCACACCCGCCCGGCACAGTCTCAGTCGGGGCAGATCAACTCGGCGCAGGCACAGACCGCCCCGGCGCAGCCGCAGGCCGCACAGGCGCGGGCACAGGCTGGGCCGAGCGTCGATCACACCTTCGGCAGTGGCGTCCGGCGCGGCTTCGCGCGGATGCTCCGCGGCACCGCGCGCGATTCGATCACCGAGGCGCAGCGCGTGGTCCTGGAGCGAGCGGGAGCGTACATCATCGGCGAAGGCCGGCGCAGCAAGGAGATCAGCAAGGCGATGGCGGTCGCGCTGAGTCATCCCAGCCGGAGCCGGGTTCTGTCCCGGGAGTATCTGATACAGCGCTGGCCGGTGCGAAACAGTATACACGAGTACGACGTCGAGGATGCGGCCAACGTGTTCCCGCACAACACCATCCGGGTGATCCACGGCGACGGGCAGATCACCGATTATCGTGCCGGACACCACCCTCATACCTACGGCCCGGGCCGGACCCCGCGTGCGGTCGATCCCGAATTGCTGGTGACTCTGGTCGATATGGGCGGCAACCGCTACCTGCCGACCCGGCAGGGGGCGCCCGAGTCGCGGCCCGGTCGCTCGGCCCGCAGCTGGGACGACCTGGCGGATCTGCTCGGGCCGAATGCGAAGCGGTACACCAGAAAACAGTTCGCCAAGACCACGGTGGACGCCTCGGATGTCGCCGTGCTCGGCGACGGTGTCGGCGCCCGGTACATCCGGATGCACGACGGGACGGTGCGGGGCATCGACGGCAGTACGGTCTCGGTGAGCTGGGACGATGTGCTGGGCGATGAGGCGATCACCGATATCCGCGTGGTACGCGGTGGTGCCGCGACCTACCTCGATTGGCCGGGCTGGCAACTGCCACAGGGTCCGTCCACCGCGCGACCGAACTATGCGCAGGACCATACGCACCACCCGAAGTCGTGGTTCGGGCGTGATCGCGGGTCGGTGCGGGACGATCGGCCACCGCAGCTGACGTCGGCACAGCAGCGGATCATGGCCGACGCGGGGATCGAGCTACTCGGTGGCGGTGCGGGGCTGACGCTGGAGGCGGTGGTGTCGCAGGCGCTGACCGATGGCGACCGCGGCGACTACGCCTATATGCAGGAGAATGTATTCGCGATCTGGAACCGGCCCGGGAATGTGGGCCGCTTGCGCGACCTCGCGAGTATTTCGGGGGCATTCCCGGGCATGGTATTCCGGCTGATCGATGACTCGGGGTCGATCGTCGACTACAGCGATGGCACGGCGTTCCCGCAACGCGGCAGCCTGCCGAACGATTTCGGCGACCGGCGCGTGATCACACTGGTCCGGTGCGGTGCTGACCGGTACCTGGCGGCAGCGGTCGATTCGCCGCCACTGTACGAGCAGCGCGGCACGGACACGGTGGTGGATGTCGAGCCGCCGCCGGCGTACTCGCAGGCGGGGCCCGATTCCGAGCCGCCGATCGATCCCGCGTGGTCGGTGACACCGAGTCCGCGGTACACCGCATCGCCGACCGGGCAGCAGACATCGCGACCTGACACGAATAGTGGTGTGGCACAACCGGAGACGACCGATTCGACGCCATCTCGCACCACGCCCTCACGGAATCGGCCGCGCTCGCCGATCGCCCTGGCCTCGGACACCGCGCGTATCGACGACGCCCCGGTGACGTTGCCGCCCGCCGGAACCCGGCCGCGGCTCCGGAGCGTCACACTCGTCACCGATCGCGGTGTGGCGCTGGTGCCGCAGCCCGACGGGAGTCTGCGGCACCAGAACAGCCCGCAGATGCGACGCGCCGTCGGCGACAGAACCTACTGGTGGCTGGTCGGCGCCGGGGGGTCGGCCGGTTGGGTCGATGTTCGTCAGCTCACCTCCGCTGGATACCAGTGGAGTCCGCGCCTGGGGGTGGTCGGTCGTGCGGTGACGCTGACCGGCGAGAGCGGTGGCCCGGTGGTTCTGATGGAACTCGAATCGGTGCGCATCTCGTTCGATACGCGCCCCGGATGGGTGCTGCTGGAGCGGGACAGCGGCCCGTCGGTATGGGTGCGGGAGTCCGAGGCCGCGGCGCTCGGGCTGCGGCGTCCGGTCTTCCTGTCGGGCCCGTACTGGCGGCGATCCGGGCCCACGGCGCAGGATCTGCGGCATCTGCCGGATTCACCGGCCGTGCGCCAACTCCGCGATCTGGTCACCAGCGACCCGGGCGCCATCACGCGGATGATCCGCGGCAATCCCGACGCCACCGTCGACGTGCTGCTGCAGGTTTCGGGCAGGCCGCGATGGGTGCGCGTGGACCGCCACTCCGATCTGCCGGTGGAGGATCCGAGCCGCGACCCGATCTGGCCCGCAATGATCCTGCAGGCGAATGCCGCGGTGCAGGCGCAGCGGCACCGGTCCGATCTGAATCAGATCGCTGGAATGACCGACCGCGCCCACCGCGCCGCGCCGGACCATAACGAGGTGCTTTCCGGTGCCGGGCCGATGAATACGACGGTGCCGGAATTGAATACGGCGGTGCCGGAATCGGTGCCGGAATCGGTGGCGGCGAAGCAGCCGGTGGCGGCGGTCCGGGTGCCCCCGGCCGGGGTGGAATTCGTCTCGAACGGCCGGACGGTGCCGCTGGCCGGTGGGTCGGTGGTGGCGGTGCGACGGTATCCCGTTGTGCCGGAACGGATCTGGGTTCGTGAGCCGGGCGATCTGAGATCGGAGCCGATCTGGCATGACGTGGCGGCGAGCGCCTTCGGGGTGCGGGTGCCCCGACTGGCGCATGCCGCAGGCCCGCTGTTCGGTGTGCACGGCCCGCGCCGGCAGGATGTGGTGCAGGGCGGCGGCGCCGGAACCTGTTATCTGCTAGCGGATATCGTCGAGCTGGCACTGAAGCAGCCGGACTGGATCCCGGAGTTGGTGCGCGAGCTGCCGGACGGCGATTTCGAGGTGCGATTCACCGAACCCGACGGCGGCGAGGCTAGGGTCCGGGTGGATCGGTGGTTCTACGCGTACGACGACGGGACGATGACCTACGGCGCGCACGTGCCGGGACAACCGTTGTGGCCGGCGGTGATCGAGAAGGCGTGGGCGCTTCATCGCGGCGGCGACAAGGGGTACGCGGGGATCGACGGTGGCAGCGCGGCGGTGACCGCGGCGGCGCTGCGGCCCCCGACGCTGTTCGGCTCGACGGGCCGCGTGCAGCCGACCCGGGCCGTCGACGACGACACCTTCGCCCACCCGATGACGATGGGCCAGGACGCACTGGCCGACTTGCTCGGTAGCCGCGATGCCGCCCGCGAACTGCTGAACCTGGAGGACTCCTGGCGTACCAGGCTGCTCGCCTGGTCCGATCCGCCGAGCTGGGACGAGGCGCAGGCATTCTGGGCCACCCGTCCCCGGCGGACGCCGCAGGAGTTTCAGCAATGGCTGCGGGACAACGATGTTCGCGCAGCAGCCGGATTCGGCGCCTTCATACAGCACGCCCTGGGTGCGAAGTACGGTGAGCTCGCCGCGCCCCTGCAGCGGATGCTGCAACATATGCGGTCCTGGGAATCCGGTGCACCACTGCAGGATTCGGCACTGACCCGCTGGGTGGGCGACCGGATCCGCTATGCCCGCAGCCGCCACGACACCGTGACACTGGCGACCCGGCCCGTCGCGGGCGGGGTGCATCCGCACACCGGGCTGACCGCCGAGCATGTGTACGCGGTGGCGGATCTGGAGACCGGTCCGGGCGGCGAGGTCGCCGCGGTTCACCTGATCGACCCCAGGGGGCGCGAAGTCCGGGTGCCCGCACGGCATTTCAACCAGTTCGAGCTGCTGTCCTCGGCCGGTGCGGGTGCGCGTGGCATGCACGGCGACAACGAGGTCCCGACCAGGAGCATGCACGGTGCCGCTCCCACCGACCAGGCAGGTGTGTCCAGCGCCGCGCCGGATCCGGTGAACCATATGCGACCTGTGATGGGGCGCACCGGTGTTCGCGTGCCGGGGCCACTCACGGTGCCGCAGTTCGCCGGGATGGCGCGCCGGGACGGCCGCGGGTTCCTCGAACTCACCGACGAGCAGCGTGAATCGCTGCGGATCGTGGTGGGGCCGGATGGGCTGCTGTATCGCGCCGCCGATGGTGGCCTGTTCGACACCACCTGGGGTTCGCAGATGGGCTCGGGTGACCCGCTTGCCTCGCTCGATCCCGACCACAAGCAAGGGCACCAGGATTCGCGGAACCGGCGTGCCGTCATGGCGATGGACCGGTTCGGCAATCTCTACGCCTTCCCGGAGGCGTGGCAGGCCAACCCGGTGGGACCGGGGATGGCGCGAGTCACCCAGGCATCCTTGCTCGCGGGTCGGCCGTCCGCGGCGGCCGCGGAGATCGAAGTGCGCCAGGGTGTGCTGACGACGATGTTCGACCGGGGTGGGGATTACCCGACGTCGGGCGAGCGCAACGACGCGGCCCTACGGCACCTACTCGGCCAGCCGGGCGGGCTGCAGCTGCATCACGAGTTCCGCCGGTTGCGACCCGATGTGGACGGGACGGAGGAGGATCGGACCGGGGCGGAGTTCGTGGCCGCCCGCAATGCCCCACCGGCCCCCGCAATGCCGGGGCCGCTCACGCTCGCGCCTCGCGGTGCGAGACCCACCGATGCGGTGCTGCGGCCGGATCTGCGTGCGACCCTGATTCGGTTGCCGGATCCCTTGCTGTTCACCATGAGCGGCGCCCCGATGGAACCGCTGCCCGGTGGGCTGCTGCACCACATCGACAGCACCGCCTCCGTGCGCACCGTGCGCGGGCGGACCTTCCGGTGGGTGACCGGAGCGAACGGGCCCGGCTGGGTCGACGAGCGGGTACTGCGGCATGCCGGATACGAGCGCGACGCCGAGCACGCACGGTATCTGCGGACCGTGGACCTGACCACGACGAACGGCGCAACGCTGCGCCTGTATGCACACGAACGCGTGCAGGTGGATCGCGAGCAGTGGCGGCCCGGGGCGATCCTGCTGCACACAGCCGCGGGGTCGGCATGGGTGTCCGAGACCCGCGCTGCCGAGCTGGGGCTGTCCCACCCGAGTCCACTGGGCGGTCCGCTGTGGAACCAGGCCGGGCCTTCGGCTGATGACCTGCGGCATCTGCCCGATTCATCCGCCACCCGGCAGCTGCGCGAGCTGGTGACCGCCGACCCGGACGCGATCCGGGAGATGGTGCGCGAGCAGCCGGACGGCGGGATCGAGGTGCTGCTCATGGTGGACGGCCGTCCGCGCTGGATCGCGGTGCCGGAGAATACGGATAAGCCGTTCACCGGATCGGATGACGATCCGATCTGGCCCGTCGTGATTCTCGAGGCACACGACGCCGCTCAACTGCTGGATCTGGTCCACGAGGAGATCCTGGCCGCGGACGACACGTCGTATTCCGGCTACGGTGGATGGCCGTACCGCTACGACCAGCCGATCAGCATAATCCCGCCGGGGCCGGAGTATCAGCAGATATTCGATCGAATCACACAGTGGCAGAACGATATTCCTGCCGAAGGACATCGCGAGGATGTGGTGCCGGGATGGACCGGCGGTGCCACCGTCTCTGCGGAGACGGCGTCCGTACCGGCGAGTGCGGAGGTCTCCGAGACGCAGTCGCCGGCACACGCGCCGGAAACGGTCGATGGTCCCGATGAGCTCGCCGGGTCGGGGTGGTACAGCTCCGAGGAGTCCCTCACCGAGTCCGAGGAGGAGGACGAGGTATTCGCCGACCTCGGCGTGCAGTCGATGCTGGCAGTGGACTGGCTCTACGAGCAGGGCGGATGGCCTGGTGACCGGGCACCGCAGGTGCTGTTGCGGGTGGCCGAGGAACTCGCCGAGGAACCCGATTCCGGCGAGTGGATCGACGAGTCGATCGCCGACGCCGTCCAGCTCTCCGCCCCTCTGCTCGGCGCCGACGCGCAGACCGAGACAGCCTCATCGTTCTTCGCTCCGGGCCGGGCCTTCGTGCCGGGTACGCGGATCCTGGTGCTGGGACCGCGGGGCATCACGGGTGCGATTGCGCTCGGCAACAACATGTTCCGGGTATTCGAGTCTCGATCAGAGACGATCGAGGAACTCGATATGGAGACCTTCGGGGCATCGGATCGCATCGACTCCGCGATTGTTCTGCATGCCCTGCCGCCGCGTCCGCAGACCGCCGCAGCGCCGAATCGTCACATCCAGTTCGCGAGCGCGAGCGACCTGGACGCCGCGATCGGGCACGATTCGGTGGACTGGCCCGCGGGTACCCGGATCCGATTCGACAGCGACAGTGGTCGTTCGACCATCGAACTTGTGCTCGCGGACGATGATTCGGTCCTGGCCACAGTCGCGATATCGAATTTCCTCGCCGATACCGGCCAGCGTGGTGCCGGCCGGTATGCCGTCGACCTGCCCGCCCGGGGCCGCGCTACCGCGCCGCTCCCGCAGGCCACTTTCGGACGGCGTCAGCGGTTCCGGTTCCGCACAGGGGATGTCACCGCCCTGCACCTGGAGGCTTCCACCTGGGTGGCGGGAACCCGCGTGTGGTTTCGGGCATCCGATGGGCGGGGTGCCTATCTCGATGTCGGCGGGAGCCCGGCCGAGATGCGGCGGCGTGTCGACCGATTCCTGACCACAACCACCTTGTACGGCGCGGGCGAGTACATCGCCGATCTGCCGCACCGCGAACCCGGCGCCTCGACCGAGGACACCGTCTCCTCGCGCATCAGGGTTCTCGAGCGGAACGGGGGCTACATTCCGGCGCAGATCCAACGGTGGGGCGGCGAGCGGCTGCGGAATCCCTATCTGCAGGCCTTCCGGTCGGTGGGCGACCGCTGGAGTCTGTGGATCCAGTCGACCGTGGTCGGAGCCGGGCCGCAGCGGGTGGCCGGCCGCGTGGGCGGATGGCTGTCGATGCACTGGCTGCTGCACGTTGCACCGCAGGACGGCCCGTTCGATTTCGATGCGCTGAGCACCGATCAGCAGCGGCAGGCGGCCGAGGTGATCGTGGGGCTCGCCGACCTCGACGACCACGGGCTCTCCGACGCCCTGGAGCGGGCGTGGATGCGCTGGGCGCAGGTATCGCTGGGCGCCGGGGCGCAGCATCGGCCCATCGCGGATGTCGATTTCGCGCATCTGGCGGATGGCACCCGGGTGTGGCTGAGCGGGCACGGAACGAATCAGACGCTGGGTGTGGTGCGCCGGGGTGACCGGTTCGAGGTCTACAACCCCGATACCGGAATGGTCGATGTGCTCGATGCCGAGATGTTCGAGCTCCAGATCGCCTCGGTGGGATTCTCCGACGCGGTGGTCCTGGAGCCGCAGCGGTGGGCGGCGGTGCCCGAGCGGATGGAGATGTCGCAGGCCGTCGGCGTGGTCGGAGACGAGCTGCCACCATATTCGGAAGCCGACGGCCCGCCGGCCTATCCCACCGAGCCGCAGCAGGCGTCGCACACCGCCGGAACACACCAGGGTGCCGACGACCACATCGCGGTCGCCGATCAATCGCCTGACCCGCGGACACCGCGTACCCCAACCGATCCCACCCGATCCGCGGCGCGGTCGCGAACGGCGATAGAGCTAGAGCGATCCGAGGGCCCCACCGGCAATGGCTCCGGGACATACATATTCGACGACCACGAGGCCTTCGACACCGCCATGTGGCGTGATCACTCGGACTGGCCGCCCGGCACACGCGTCAGGTTCGAAGCGGCCGGGACGAGCGAGGATTCGGCCCTGGTGCTGGGCGAGGATCCGTTCGACCACATCGCCGATCTGATGCGATTCCGGGATGAGACGACCAGTCGGGGCGCGGGCCGGTACGTGGTCGAGCCACCGGTATCTGCTCAGCCGCGCAGCAGGCCGCGCAGGCGATTCTTTGGGCTGGGGCGCAGGCGCATCGGCGCTACCGCCGGAAGTGATTCGGGTGCATTCGATTTCGCAGCGGCGATCGAGCAGGATGCACCCGGGACCGAGTTGTCCTCGGAGATGCCGGTCACGATGCCACCCGCGACGATCGACTTCCCGCACGATCAGTTGCTGATCTCCGACCGGGACGGGAACCCGGTCCCGGTGCGGCCCGGTGACTGGCCGAAGCTGCTCTCCCGGCCGGTCGACGCGGCCGGGCAGCAGTGGTGTGTACTCGTGTTCGAGCAGACGCACAGTGTGCGCGTCGTGCGGTCCGATCTGGTCGACGCGGCGTTCGATGAATCGCCGGCTGAGCTGGGCAGTGTGCTGATTCCCCGGCGCACCGGGGCAGTATTCCTCGGTATCACGGGCGCGATCGTCCATATCGGGGGCGATCGTGCGGTTCCGGTGCGGTTGAGCGATTCGGGCTCGGAATCGGTGTCGCTGCTGGATCACAGTGCCGAGGGCACATGGCATTCGGTGCCGTCCAAGTGGGTGGGCGGTCTGCAGGCGCGGACCGTCGCGGGAGAGCTGTTCGGTCCCGACGGTCCGGTGGTGCAGGACATCCTGCAGGGTGAGGCCGAGACGTGTTACGTGTGGGCGGATCTGATCTCGCTGGTGGAGAGCAACCCGCAGGCGGTCCGGGACATGGTGGTCGACAACGGGGACGGCACCTGGTCGGTACGGTTCTATCGAGACGGCAACGATGTGTGGGTGCGGGTGGACCGTACCTTCTACACCACTCCCACCGGGCAGCTGGTGTATGGCGGGTACCGGCCGGGACAGCCGCTGTGGCCCGCGGTGATCGAGAAGGCGTGGGCGGTATTCCACGGCGGCGCCGACGGTTACGCCGGTATTGCCGGCGGCTGGTCGGGAGCTGCCGCGCAGATGCTGCGGCCGAACTGGGCGCCGGGTTCCGGGGGGCGCCGCCAGCCGGTCCGCAGCGTGGACGATGTGGGTTTCGCGCACCCGATGACGCTGGGACGCGACGCGCTGGCCGACCTGCTCGGCAGTGCGGGTTTCGCACACGCGGTGCTGGACACCGAATCACGTTGGCGCGCATACCTGAACGATTGGGCCGACGCCGACAATTGGGATCCGTCGTGGCAGAAGTTCGACGAGCTCCTGGCCCTGCACGGCGATACAAATCTGGCGTACGACGAGCACGCGCGATGGATGCAGGAGATCAGCCCGTTAGGCGTCGGCGGTACCACGACGGTGCTGTGGCGGCATATCGATCGCGCCCTGAACGCCCTGTGGGTTCCCGGTGATTCGCGGCATCCGATGGAGTTGCCGCAGGAGGAATTGGCCGAGCGGGTGGGTGCGGGAATGGCCCACGCGCTGGCGGAATTGCGGTCGCAGTGGCGCGAAGCGCGGGACCAGGGTGTGGATGTGTCGAGTGCGGCGGGGCTGCGTTCGTTCCTCGACGAGCGATTCGAGACCTGGGTGCGGGGGCTGACCGACCACGTCGCGGCCTGGCGTTCCCCGGAGCCGCTGGGGGACACCGGGATTGCCGAGTGGGTCGCCGACCGTATCGATTATGCGTTGCGGCACAAGGACATTCTGGTGCTCTCGACCCGGGAGCTCGAGGACGATGCCGCGCGGCACCCGCATACCGGGCTGCGATCCACCCATGCGTTCGCCGTGATCCGGGTGGTGCGCGACGAATCCGGGCATGCGACGGGTGTGGTGCTGCACGACCCCAACGGCGGGCAGTTGACCGTGCCGCTGCGCCACCTCAATCAATTCGGCATGCTGTCCAGCAGCGGCACCGGCACGCGCGGGATGTTCGGCCTGGACGAGATGCCGGGCTTGTTCGGCGAGGGGACCGGTGCCCGGGACGACGATTCGCCAGGCTCGATGGACGCCGATCTCCTGGACTCCGAACAGCTCGACCCCGATCCTCTCGACTTCGGCCCGTTCGACTTCGGTCTGGTGGACTCCGATCCCGTGGACTCTGCCCTGCTGGACTCCGCTCCGGGGCACACCGATCCGATCGACTTCGAGGCTGCGCCGGACTCGGTCGCCCCACCGCCCGATTCCACCCCGGTCGTGATGCCGCCGACGAGGCTGAAGATACCGACGACGCTGCTGGTGCTCCCCGACGACCGGGGCCAGGGGATCGTGCACTCGCTCGACAGCGAACCGCCGCGGCTTCGCCAGGTCCAGGACATCAACGGAACACGCTGGTACGCCGTCTATTTCGGTGAGAGTGCGGGGACTCGCTGGGTCCGGCACGACATTCTGAGCGCCGCTTTCGAACTGCCGCGCACACCCCTGGATGTTCATGTGAGGCCGCGCGGCAGCGGGATCGTCTTCCAGACCAGCACGGGCGGCGTCATGGGGATGGCCGGTGGCCTCGAGGTGGCTGCCCGGCTCAGCGGTCAGCAGGATCGGGCTTCGCTGCGCAACCCGAACGACCCCAACCCCGAGACCGCCTGGTATCAGCTGCCGCCGGGATGGAATCCGCGGCTTCGGATCCGCGCCGTCGCCGGGGAACTCTATGGGCCGCACGGACCCGTCGTGGATGATGTGCTGCAGGGCGATATGGGCACCTGCTACCTGGACGCCGATCTGATCTCGATGGTGCGCGATCCGGAGCGGATCCGGCGGATGATCTATCAGCACGAGGACGGAACATGGTCCGTGCTGTTCTATCGGGACGGCCGGCCGGTGTGGGTGCGGGTCGACCGCAACTTCTATACCGACACCGAGGGGCGGATCGCGTACTCCGCGAACCGGCCCGGGCAGCCGTTGTGGCCGGCGGTGATCGAGAAGGCGTGGGCGGTATTCAAGGGCGGCGACCACGGTTTCGCCAAGGTTCACGGCGGATGGGCCGGTGAGACCGCGGGGATGTTGCGGCCCGCGTGGGCGCCGGGGTCCGGGGGCCGCAGGCAGCCGATCCGCAGCCTGGACGATATCGATTTCGCGCATCCGATGCGGATGGACCGGGACAGCCTGGCCGAGGTGCTGGGCAGTGCCGGTCTCGCGCATCTGGTGCTCGAGTGCGAATCCTCGTGGCGCGACGAGCTGTCGAAGTGGGGGAACCCGAAACAGTGGGATCGGGCCCAGCGCAAACTCGCCGAACTGCGTGCGGCACATGGCAGCGACTCGGGCACGATCCGGGAGCAGTACCGCCGATGGTTGACGGACAGCTATCCCGCGGGGGCGCAGGGGACCGAGGAAGTCATTGTCCGCCATATCAATTCGGCGCTGAGCGAACTGTGGCCGGACGGTGAGTCCCGGCACCCGATGACGGTGCCGCAGCGGGAGCTGTCCGAGCGGGTGGGGCCGGGTATGGCGCACGCGCTGATCGAACTGAAACCCGCCTGGGAGCAGGCCCGGCGGCAGGGTGCCGACGTCACCAGTCCGGCGGGGTTCCACAGTTTCGTGTCCGGCCGTCTTCTCGAGGGGACGGGGCGGCTGACGGCGATGATCCGGGCGTGGCACTCCCCGGAACCGTTGGCCGATACCGGCGTTGTCGCGTGGGTTGCCGAGCGACTGGATTTTGCGATGCGGCGAGGCGACATCCTGGTGCTGGGTACCAGGGCCCTGGACGACCCGTATGCGCGGCATCGGGAAACCGGGCTGGCCCACCGTCACGCCTATGCGGTGGTGGCCGTCGAGCGTGACGCGCACAGGCGGCCGACCGGGGTGGTGATGCGCGACCCGCACGGGGCGGAAGTGGTCATACCGCTGAGCCGTCTCAACCAGTTCGTCACATTCAGCAGCAGTGGGCCCGGCGCGCGCGGGCTGTACGGCGACGATGAAGCGTTCACCAAGGGGCTGCGGGATCCGTTCCCGTCCGCCGCGGAAAGTGTGGACGACGACGAGTCGTTCGACGAACAGAGCCTGGCCGACAGCGATGCCGACATGGACTGGGGCTGGGACAATTCGGCCGATCGCGGCCCCTTGCAGAAGGTCGGCCCGCTCATCGATGTCGCCCACGCCCACGGCATCGCGGATCTGCCGCCGCGCGATCAGCCGGCCATCTACGTCACCGCGCATTTGGCGCCCCCGGCCGACCTGGTGCCGGAGTCGGCGGCGCCGATGACGACCTGCAACGTCCTGGACGATCAGCTGTATGTGGTCGCCGCGGACGGCGGAGTGTTCGGCATCGGCGAGGACCCGGTAACGGTGGTGCGGGACAACGGCGGCCCGGTCGTCTCGGTCGAATGCGGCGGTGAGGTCTTCGAGGTGCACCGCGAGGTGGGGCGGGTGCTGGTCGGGTCGCGACCGGACCACGGAATGCTGTTCGTCTCCGGTTCCGGCCGGGCGACACATATTCCGGGTGATTCGGAGATTCTCGCGCGTCATGTCACCGGACCGGGTATGCCGCACATCGCGATCGAATACGGTGGCGAGCACTTTTCGCTACCCGTGGAAAGCGCTGAAACGCTGGGCCTGCCAATGCTCGAGCAGCGCGAGGGGCCGATATTCGGTCCGGCCGGTCCGCAGTTCGGCGAGGTACTGACCGCGGGTGATAGCGACCCCCTCGTGATGGCCGCGCTGGCGGGAATTGCCCACTGGCAGCCGGTCGTCCTGCGCAGCATGCTGTACGACTACGGCAACGGCGACGGCGTCGCGATGAAGCTGCATGTCGCGGGGCAGGACACCCCCGTATGGGTGCGAATGTCGGCCGAGCTGTACACCCTGTCCGGCGATACCCTCTACGCCGCGCACCGTCAGGGCGATCCTTTGTGGCCGGCGCTGGTAGAGAAGGGAATTGCGCTCGGTGGGGCCGGATATGCCAAATTCACAGGGGCGAATGACGGTTCGTTCCTGAACGCGCTGCTTCCACCGGTACTGCATCCCGCGGACGGGCGGACGCTGCGACTCGATGTGCGCCAGGAATCCCCGCGGCTGGACCCGCACAGGTTGTCGATCGATACGCTCGTCGCACTGTTCGGCGACCACGAATTCGCCGCCGCCCTGTCGGGCCTCGAGCCTCGCTTCGAGCCCGATACGAGTGTGCCCAGATACGACTTCACGCCCGCGCAGCAGCAGCAATGGCAGACCCAGATCCAGCGTCTGGACCGTTACCTCACCCGGATGCTGGGGTACGCGCGGATGAGCACCGCGACCCCGCGGGCGGTGGCGACCGATTTCGCCCTCGAGATCGGTTCGGCACTGGCCAACGGATCCGTGGTGGTGTTGTCCACGATCAACGCCCCGATGGCCGGACTGGCGCCGGGCGCCCGATACGCGGTGCTGGGGGTGACCGAGCAGGGGTGGTTCCACCTGGCGGATCCGATGCGCCGGCTCCGGGCACCGCGGCAGAACGGGCCCGGAATCGCATATCTCGCCGACGGAACGATCATGGTGCACCCCGCATATGCGAACAGGTTCGACAGCATGACCATTGCCGAGTACCTGCCGGAATTCGGTCCCGCCGGACCGCCGCCGCAGCATCGTCCGGCGGTCCCGCAGGAGCCGGCGCCCGGCGCGATGGACTGGACCGGATCGGACGAACAGCCGGATTCGCACGATCCCGAGTGGCCCGCGGAATGGGACGAATGGGTCGACACCTCGGGCGCCCGGCATCCGGATCTCACCGGTGTCGCGGACCACGCTTCCTTCGCCGCCGCACGGCGCAGCCGGCGGGTACCGGCGAGGGAAACCGTTTCCGCACAGGACCATTCGCACGCCGCGGAAACCCCCGCTGTCGCGCAGGAGATCGATCCGTACGAGCTGACCGGCCCGGAGCAACAGGTGTGGGATGCTCCGTTCCAGTCGCAGGAATCGGCGCAAACCCCGGTGGCGCCGACCGCGTTCGACGACATGGCCGGCCCCGTCGAGGACGATCCGCAGGCGTCGGCTCCCCCCGAGGATCTGCCGATCCAGATGCCGGCCGCCGCGGTTCGGCTCGGGCGTGACGGATTGTTCCTGCGCGATTCCGACGCCCGGTTGATCCGGGTGCCCGGGGATTCCGCGGCGACCATCGAGGATCCGGGTCGCGATCCGGCGGCGTATTCGATCACCTTCTACGACAACGTGGTGCGCACCGTCGACAAGCGGCTGGTGCATGCGCTGTTCACGATGACCGATGCCGCGGGCGGCGGCATGTGGGTGACCCCGAAGTTCCGGGGCTACGGCGAACTGGACGAATCCGGCGTGCCGAGGTTGTCCGCACCGGCGGATACGGCGGCCCTGACCGCGAATCGGGGCGAGGGCATGGCCCAGATCAAGCTCCCCGGGTCCGAAGTCTGGGAGCCGGTGTTCTGGGAACAGGGCGGTGAACTGGAACTCGGTCATGCGCAGGGACCGCTGTTCGGTCCGCACGGTCCGCGCCCGCAGGACGGACTCCAGGGCGATCTCGGTAACTGCTATCTGTTTACGAGCCTGAGCGGACTGGCCCAGGAACATCCGGGGTGGATCGTCGCGATGATCCACGATCACGGGGACGGTACGTTCAGCGTCCGGTTCCGCCGGGGCGAGGGCTCGGTCTGGGTGCGGGTGGATCGCACCTTCTACACCGATGCCGACGGCTGGATGATGTACGGGGTACAGGATCCGGACCGGCCGCTGTGGCCGGCGGTGATCGAGAAGGCCTGGGCGGTTCTGCACGGCGGCGAGAACGGCTATGCGGGTGTCGAAGCCGGCCTGCCCGGGGCGACCGCCGCACAGCTGCGCCCCCCGCGTGTCCCCGCCGCCACCGGCAGGATGCAGCCGACGCGCGGCGCGGACGAATTCCTGTTCATGCACCCGCTGCACCTGGATCGCGACACGCTGGCCGACCTCGTGGGCAGCGGCGGATTCGCCGAGGCGGTACTGGATTCCGAGCAGGACTGGTTCGACAACGAGATGGTGTGGGCCGATCCGGCAGGGATGCATGCGGATTTCGGCGGCTTCATCGAGGAGCGGATGCAGCAGGCCGTCTCGAGGCTGAACCAGCACCTGTCCTCCGGTCCCGATGTGACACATCCGATGGATATGGCACCCGCCGAACTGGCGGAACTGCTGGGCGGCAACGGCCTTGCCCACGCACTACTGGAGCTCGGTCCGCAATGGGCGGCCGAACGCACTGCGCTGCAGCATGATCCGGTCCAGGAATTCCTCCCGTTCGTCTATCACCGTTGGATGGGCTCGGTGGCGGCGCTGAACCACCACTTGCGGGCGTGGCGGGCGAACGAACGGCTGAGCGACACTCGAGTCGCGGTCTGGGCGGCGCACCGGATCGGGTACGCGCTCGATCGCGGTGACACCGTCACCCTCGGAACCAGTGGCGAGCACACCCCGTATGCTGGACTCCGTGCGCGGCACGCCTATTCGGTCGTCCGCGTCGACTACGACGGCACCGAGCCGCGGGTCGTCTGGGTGCGCGATACGAACGGCGGCACCGAGATCGGGGTGCCGCTCGACCATCTCAACCTGTTCATCGTGATCGGGTCGGCCGGACCGGGTACGCGCGGCATGTACGGCCTGGGCCCGGTGAGCGAGAACGGCCCGCAGGTCCAGGCCGCACCCTCGGCCGACGACCTGCAGATAATCCACTTCGTCCCGGTGCCCGACCCTGACGAGGAATCGGGGACGGATGAGGCCGGGGCGGACGCGATTCTCTACTCCGCGCAGGGCGATCCGGTATCTCCGGGACGCCTGCGCACCGCGCCGACCACCTTGCGGCAGAACGACATCCCGCGGATCGGTGCGCTGCCGTCCCCGGCCCCGGGGCACACGGAATCGTCCGCCTCCCAGGTCGATGAGGCGCCGGGCGCGGCGCCGCACATTGATTTCGGCCCGCTCGTCCCTGCCGGTACGGCCGAAACCGCCGCCGACCTGCCCATGGACGAACAGCCCGCCCCGCACGTGGCGTCGGCCGAACCGCCGCCGCGGGAATCATTGCCGCGGGCGCCGCGGCCCCGTCGCGCTAAGCGCGGGCGTACGGAACCTGAAGCGGATCAGGACCCGGCGGCGAAATCCGCCCGCGCCGATATGTCCTCCCCGACGGTGCCGGTGGCTGGTGCAGGGATCGCGGGCCAGGTGGCGGTCACCGATTCCGTGGACGATGTCCGGCCGCGGGTCACCCGGGTCGTGGGTGTGCGCGGGCGTAAGCGACGGTGGGGTGGGGATGTCGTAAATCTGCGCGGGCCCAAGCCGCGGCAGGCCGGGGCGTCGAGTTCGGCGGAGCCGTCGACGGCCGATGCCGCGGCGCTGCTGAGCCCGTATCAGGCAAACGTCGTGTGGCGGCGGGGTTGGAAGGTTTCCGGTGCTGTCGCTACTGCGAAGAAGATCCTGGCTCGGCACGGATTCGAAAACATTCCGGCCGAATTGCGTGAACGCAGCATCGACCGTAACCCGGTGATCGCCGATTTCCTCAAGAGGGAAAGTCTGCACATCACCCTGGTGGGTACGCGGGCGCAGCATGACCGCGAGGCGGGTCCCGACGATGCGATACATGAGATTGTCTTGGCCAACGTCCCGCGGGAGGGTACCAAGCACCTGTATATGGTCGAGTTGGTTCCGTTGGAGCCGGTCGATAAGCCGTCGGCACCGGTCGCGGTCGGTGATCATTGGCTGACATCGCGGCAGCTTCCGAAGATGCCTAGCGGGGTGCGATTGTTCGGTGCGGAGCCTCGTCCGGGCCGGACGATCCTGCTCGAGCGCGGTGAAAACGCTGTGGACACAATGGCACTCAGCAATAATTTCGGCCACGCTGGTGATTACGGTCGGGCCGGTACGTATGCCTCGGAGAGGGGGCTGCACATCGCGATATTGCGGGAGGACGGCACTATCGATAATATCGGGTCCGAGGGGGGCTCGCCCATTTTCCTGGTCGAGGTGCGCAGTAGAACATCCATACGGTTCTTCGATACGGTGTGGGACGGGGATGTGCCACCGAATGTTTTCGGGCCCGTGAATTCGGATGTGCCGCCGAGTGTTTTCAGGATCGTGAATTCGGTGGTACCGCCGACGGACAGTGTCGCGGCGGCCGGTATTCATCAGCGACCGGTGCGTTGGGCCGATAGCCGTGGCCGTGGGCGCGTCGATGTGGCGAAGGGTAAGCGGGGTGGTTCGGCCAGGGTGCAGAACCTTGTTTCGGTGGAAGATGATTCGGTCGTGCAGTCGGCATTTGATTGGCAGGATTGGATTGGTGATCCCGGGGATTTCACTGTTACGTCAGGTGATTCGGACGAGGATCCGCTCTCCAATCTGGAGGTCGTTGACGTCGATGTGGCGATGGGTGAGCAGGGTGGTTCGGACGGGGTGCAGAATCCCGTTGCGGTGGAAGATGATTCAGTCGTGCAGTCGGCATTTGATTGGCAGGATTGGATTGGTGATCTCGGGGATTTCACTGTTACGTCGGGTGATTCGGACGAGGATCCGCTCTCCAATCTGGAGGTCGTTGACGTCGATGTGGCGATGGGTGAGCAAAGTGGTTCGGACGGGGTGCAGAATCCCGTTGCGGTGGAAGATGATTCGGTCACACAGTCGGCAGTTCTCGGTGGAGGGGATTGGAATGTCGATCCTGGGGTTGGAAACATTCCGGACGATCAGTTGCAGGTGGATCCGTTTGCGGGGTGGGTGTTCGATGAGGTGCCGGACAGCGATGTCGTGTCGCGGAGTGAACGGATCGTGGGCAGGCCCGGGCGTGGTAAGCGGGTTTCCGCGGGCAGATCGTCGAGTGCGCAGGTATCGGCCGATGCCGGGGCGCTGCTGAACTCGTATCAGGCCAACGCCGTGTGGCGGCGTAGATTGAAGGTTACCGGGGGGGTGAGTAATCCGTATCAGATCCTGAAAGAACACGGGTTCGAGAACATTCCCAGGGATTTTCAAACAGGTAATATCTGGGACAGTAACCTGAAAGTCTCCGACTTTCTCGCCCGGAACAGCATTCATATCACGATACTGCGTAAAATACGTGGAGACGGTCAAGGGTCGGGTCCGGTGGATGCGCAGCATCAGATCCTTGTGGCCGGTGTACGGGGTAAAACCGGTAGCGCTGCTCGTGTGGTCGAGTTGGTTCCGCTGGTGCCGGGTATCGACAAGCGGCCGGCTCCGACGACCCCGCCGGATGATCATTGGCTGAGTCCGGAACAGCGTAAGGCGATGCCGAGCTGGTTGCAGCTGTTCGGTGTGCAGCCCCGTACGGCCTGGCGGATCATGCAGGAGCACGGGTACGACGCAAGCGGCAGGGAACTGGACGGCCACCTCAGTGGGTTCTTCCAGAATCTGCACACGTATGCCTTGGCGCGGGGGATTCGGGTTTCGGTATTGCGGGAGGATGGCACTATCGAGCCTTTCGGGTCCAAGATAGGTGTGAATATGTTTTGGGTGGAGGTGCGTAAGGGGGCGTCGGTGAATTTTTTCGACACGGCGCGGATTGTTGATGTGCCGCCGTCTTCGCTGGATCTTTCGGGGTTGCCTGATGCGCTGGTCGAGCTCGGTGGTCCTGTTGTGGCTGGGGTCGGTGGCCCAGTTTTCGTTCAGACTTTCGGGGATACGTATGTTTCGGTGCCGGAGCAGGGTTATGTTTCGGTGGCTTCGGGGGGTCATCCCGAGGGGGTCTATTGGGTCGACTTCGGTTCGAGTGGTTGGCGTACGGTGCGCCGGGATTTGTTCGAGAGTGGTTTTGTTCATGTGCGGGATGGTTTCTGGGCGCCTCGTGCGCGCGGTATCCTCCGGATCGGTCACGATGGCACGCCGGTGCTGTTGGCATCACGCAGTGACCGTGTGCAGGCACGGCTCGACCTGGATACGCACCAGATCCTGACCCCGGACCCGCGGCGTCCCGGCGACGACAACGCCCGATACACCGTGCCGCAAGAGGTACTGGCCTGGCCGTTGACGGTCGCCACCGCGCGTGGCCCGATGTTCGGCCCGCGGGGACCGCGCTATGAGGATGTGCTGCAGGGCAGGCTGGGTGACTGCAATCTCATGGCGCCCCTGGCCGCCCTGGCCCGCCAGCACCCCGAGCTGCTCGGCGACATGATCTGGGAGCTGGACGACCACACGGTCGCCGTGCGGTTCTACGACGAAGACGGTGTGCCGCAGTGGGTCCGGGTGAGCCGCGAGTTCTATGTGCATCCCAACGGCGACATGCCCTACGCCGTGCACGATCCCGGTCAGCCGATCTGGCCCGCGATCATGGAAAAGGCATGGGCGGTCTTCGAGGGCGAGCACCGCGGCTATGCCGGAATCCAGGGCAAGATCGTCGCCGACGTGCTGGAAAGCATTCTGCCGCCGGAGTTTTCCGGTATCGGTCGCGACGACTCGCAGGCCCGGGTGGTGGACGATCCGGTCTTCGCGCATCCGATGAACGCCGGTCCGGCGGGGCTCGCCGATCTGATCGGCGGGACCGATGCGCACGAATTCGCCGCGGCGATACAGGATTTGACCCCGCGGTGGCGATCGGACATCACCGCGTGGGTGGAGAATGATCTACCCGACGAACAAGACCCGCGCCGCGCCGCGGGGTTCTGGGAATTCCTGACCACCCACCTGACTCCGGACCATCTCGCCGGGCACGGCGCCGATCCGGCCCGGACCGAGCAGGTGATCGGCACCTTGACCGGCCACCTGGTGGCCTGGGAGACGGCCACGCCGCTCGGCGATATCCGGCCGGCCCGGCAGATGGCCGAGCGCATTGCGCAGGCCCTGGCGGCCGACGCGTTCGTGATGCTCGGCACCCGGCCCGCACCGGCCGGAAATATGTTGCCGGGCAATCTGATTCCCGGGCACGCGCATATGGTGATCGGCGTGCTGCGGGATGCCGACGGGAACCCGGTGGGAATCCGGCTCTACGATCCGCACGGCCGGATCAGGGACGTAGAGCTGGCCGATCTGAATCAGTTCAACGCCGTCATCGTCGCCGGACCCGGCGCCATGATGCTCTACGGTAACGCGGTGGTGGAGCGCGACTTCGACTTCCCGCTGGAGTCCGCGCCCCCGGGAGCGCCGGCCGTGGTGGCGCCGTCCTCGCATCCGCCGGGGAATGTGCCCTCCCCGCCCGCGGCTGTGGTACGGAACGCGTGATGCTCCTATGGATGTCAAGCGGTGGCTTGCGCGGGTTCGGCGGTGATGAGCTGGTAGAGCTCGCCGGCGAGGTAGCGTTTGAGGCAGCGGTGCGGTTGTTCGGTGCGGAGCCCCGTGCGGGCTGGAGAATCCTGGCCGAGCGCGGTGACAAAGACGCGAATTGCGGCACGGCTGGAAGGTCAAGGTCGCCGAGGGGGTGCAGACTCCGTATAAGATCCTGGACGCATACAAGTACAAGGACATTCCCAAGAAGTTTCACATGGGTTATACCAGCGACAAGCACCCGGAAATCGCCGAATTTCTCGCCAGGAACAGCATTCATATCACGGTACTGAATAGAAGAAATAGAATCGGCCCGGGGTCGGGTCCGGTGGATGCGAGGCATCGGATCATCATGGCCAGTGTGCGGGATAAAGGCGGCAGTGCAGCTCATGTGGTCGAGTTGGTTCCGTTGGTGTGGGGGGGTCGATGAGCTGCCGGTTCCGCTGGACCCGGTCGATGATCATCGGTTGAGTTCGCAGCAGCGTGCGACGCTGTTGAGCCAGCCGCGGCGGCTGTTCGGCGCGGAGCCTCGTACGGGCTGGCGGATCCTGCAGGAGCACGGTTACGTGGACGTCGAGAGAAGGGTGCTCGACAGTTACTACAAGACGTTCTTCCCGAGGCTGCGAAAGTATGCCTCGGAGCGGGGGATCCGCATCTCGATATTGCGGGTGGAAGGGAATATCGAGGTTGCCGGACCCGAGACGGGGGTGGACATGTTCTGGGTCGAGGTGCGCAACGAGACGTCTGTGAATTTCTTCGATAAGACGTGGACCGGCGATGCGCCACCACCCGCGCCCGAAACCCCGGCGCCAGTTGTGCGGACGATCAGCCGCGTCGCGCGGGCAGGTGCGCCGAGCGACAACCGTCGCGTGGCGCCGTGGGACGACCGTTGCGCTGGGTCGACCGCGACGGTCGGCGTCGGCCGAATTCCGGCACATCGTGAACGCACCGGCCCGACCACCAGGGAGCGGGCGTCGACTGCGGTCGGCGGCATGCGGATCGGGTGGCGGGCAGGTGAACAAACGGTTCGTCGCCTTGCCGTCGGGTGGCCGTGTGCACATTCGTCTCCTAGGGTCCGGGGCGGGTAGTCGGCGTCGGAGTGAGGATGTATGCCGCGGATAATGGGCAGGCGCGAGGACGGCGCGGTCATCGTCGGCGTCGGTGGGGTTTGCGTGGTGGTGGAGGTCGGGGCGCTCGATGCGCGGGGGCGATGGATGGTGGCGGCGACCGCGCCGGCGGTCGAACCGGCGTATCGGGTGCTGGAGGAGCCGGGGGTGGTCGCGGCCGATGAGGCGATGCCCGACGGGATGCTGACGACCGAGCATGTCGAGGCGATTCTGCGGTGGGAGGTGGGGTTCGTCGAGGGGGTGGCCGGGGACGCCGAGCGGCCGGGCCTGGGCGCCGAGGCCGAGCTGTATTTGCGGTTTCGGCCCGATACCGGTGATTCGTACCTGAAGGATATTGCGCCGCAGGCTGATCCGATCTTCGAGCGGCGCGGTGCGGATGGTCTGGTGCTCGACCTTGCCGAGTTGCCGCCGTCCGGCGGACCTGGCGCGCAGGAGTCGGACGAGGCCGGTCGCGAATCGGGCGATGCCCTTGAGGCGACCGCATCCGGTGGCGACGACGATGGCGTGACCGACTTCGCTCTCGCGGACTACGACGACCCCGCGGACTACGACGACCTCCCGCTCCTGCACCAGTTCTGCGCGTCCATGGCCTACGTCGAGGACCTGTCCGGCGACGAAATCGTGGCCGCCGCCGCGCAGGACCTGATCGATCGGATCAGCTATGCCGCTACCGCCGTCGAGTTCTACCCGGTGCTGGCGGAGGCGGTCGAGACGGGCGCCCTCCCGGACGAAATCGTCGAGCTGACAGACGGTTTCGACGCCGAGTCGATCCTGGACTTCCTGACGCGCCTGGTGACGGAGCTGGACCGGCGACGGCCGTGGCCGGATCCCGCGCTGGTCGCGGTGGATCCGGAGCAGTGGCCCACCATGGGGTCGAGCCGCCCGATCGGCTGGGTGGACATGGACATCGACGAGGTGGAATGGGCGGTGAAGGAAAGTTTCGGTGATATCCCCGAGGACGATCTGCCGCTGCTGATCCTGCGCATGCGCGGGGGCCAGTTGGTGGCGCTGGTCGGGCAGGACGATCCGGATCCGGAGCGGTTCCTGGTGCTGTTGCCCGATGTCGACGGGCAGTGGGATCCGGTGGATGTGATGGATTATCTGGCCCGTTACGCGGGCCTGGAGGTGGAGACCGACGGTCTCGCCGATCTTCTCGAGGAGGCATCGGGGCCGTGATACGACCGGAGAACGAGCGGCTGGCCGAGCAGACCAACCAGATGATCGACAATTTCCAGCAGGTCCTCGGGAAGATCGCCGATGCCCGCCGCATGGGGGAGGCGATGACCGCGTCGGCGGCCGCTGAGTACGGCCGGATCACCGTGACGGTCGACGCATCCGGTTCCATCGTGCGCACCGAGTTCTCCGACGATGTCTCGGACCTGGGCTACGGCGCGATCGCCCGTGGCATCCTGCAGGCCGCGCAGCAGGCCGCGGCGGAGGTACGGCGTAAGCGCGAGGAGTTGACGGCCCCGCTGCGGGCCCTGCGATCGGGCATGCCGGGGATCGAGGAGGGCATGGCACGGCTGGCCGGTCTGCGGGATCAGGTGCCCGCGCCGGTGCCCGCGCCGCTCACCTCGCCGTCGGAGCGCGAGCAGTATTCCGGTCCGGAGTACGGCGACGGGATGGCGCCCCGCCATGAGCCCGAACACGGAATTCTGGATCGCTGAGACCCGAGCACAGGAGGTAGTCACCATGGCCGGGGACGAAATCGACAGCGCCATCGAGGATTTCCAGTCCACGGTGGCCGAGATTGCGCGCTTGCAGCAGGAGCGCGCGCGGCTCACCGCCACCGCGACCGCCGCGCGGCGCCGGGTGAGCGTCACCGTGAACGCCGACGGCATCGCCATCGATATCCGGTTCTCCGGCGATATCGGGGAACTGAGCTACGACGAGATCGCCGCCGCGGTGACCGAGGCATCGCAGCATGCCGTCGCGGACATCGCCCGGCGCAAGGCCGAATTGACCACGCCCGCCGTGGGTCATCAGCAGGCGCCGGATATCGATTCCCTTGCCGCCACGGTCGATTCGTTGCGCGAATTCCTGCGTTGAATTCCGTGGCAGGGATGGCATATCCGCCCCGGCCGTATTGTGCTACACCGGAATGTAGTGCTTACAGGGCCGTTGCTCCGGGAAGAACCATGAGTTCGAGGTAGCGCGGGTCCGTAGCCGCCGACATCATCGACCCGAATTCTTTCGGCGGTCATGCGGATGGCGAAGGTCCTGGCCGGGCGCCCGATCGCCGAGCCTTCCGCGGCGATCTGCCGGATGCGGTCAAAATTACGAAATATCTTCGAGCCGTGCCGATATCGCGCGGCGACGTTACCGGGGGAATGGAATCCGACCATTCGTGTCGACCATATGTTCAGGGCGATTTTGAATATAGGGCACGTCCGGTTCAGACTCCTACGCTTGTCTTATAGGAGCGCGAAGAGATGGTGAGCGGGGTCTGGGACGAGGAGTGGTGAACTGCCGGTGTCGCTGTATCTTCCGCCGCAATGGCGCTGGCTCGCCTGGATTGCCGGGACGACCTGGCCGGACGGCGACGAGGACAGGATGTGGGCCGACGCGCAGGCCTGGCAGACCGCGAGCGCCGCGGTGCAGGCCGTGGTCGAGGACGTCTACCGCGCCCGGGACGCCACTCTCGCCGCATACCCGGCCGGCGACGGCGCGGCGCAGATGACCACCCTGTTCGACAGCCTGCAGGCCGGCGACGGCTCGGTGCGGCAGTTGGCCGACTACCTGGACCAGATCCACAACTCCTGCTTCGATATGGGCACCGAACTGCAGGATACGAAGCTCACCATCATCCTCTCGCTGGCCTGGCTGGCGCTGGAGATCCTGTGGGCGTGGGCATTCCCGCCCACCGCCGCGGCGGTCGAAGCGGCGGCCATCGCCAGTGCCCGCTCGGGGGTGCGGCTGGTCGAGGATGCGGCGATGGACGCCATCAAGGCGGCCGCGGGGCGCCTGGGCGCGTTCACGGGGAAGGGCCGGCTGTTCTGGAAGTCGCTGGCCCGGGGCGAGTTAGTGCTGCCTTCGGCGAAGGGGATCGCCAGTTACAGCATCAAATTGGGTGAGAACGCGGTCGGATCGTTCGGGCTGGACGCCGCCGTGCAGGTGGGTCAGATGGCGGACGGTAAACGGCGCCACTTCAATTGGACGGAGGCGGGGCTGTCGGTGCTGGGTTCGGCGGCCGGAGCCATCCCCTCCCGCGAATTCGCTCGGTACCTGGGGGCGGGGATCGACTCGCTGGCGGGCGGCTACCTGGCCAATGCGCTGGGCCGCGGCGCGCGCGGGGCCGTCATCGGCACCGCGTCGGGCGCCGTGAGCGCGCTGTTCGGCAACGTCGCCGTCGGCGCGGCCACCGGCGACTTCTCCAGCCTGAGCAATCCGGCGGGCTGGGTCGGCGGCATGGCCCGCGGCGGAGTGGTCGGCGGCGCACGGGGTTTGTCGGTCAAGATGAGCCCGATCACGACCGGTGACATTCGCTACGGCCTGTGGGGCAAGGGCCGCGGCGAGGTCAAGTACCTCCCGACCGACGGTTCGGTCACCGACATTCCCGGCAAGCGGCTGCCCGCCGCGACATCGGACATCACTACCTCGGACACTGTCACATCGGACATCACTACCTCGGACACTGCCGCATCGGACACTGCCGCATCGGACACTGCCGCATCGGACACTGCCGCATCGGACACTGCCGCATCGGACACTGCCGCATCGGACACTGCCGCATCGGATTCCGCCGGGCCGTCGAACCGGAACTCGGCCACGGCGCCGCAGTCCGAACCGGAGGGGCTGGACGCCGCACAGCACGCCGCGACCGATTCCCGGCCCTCGCCCGGTTCGAATCATGGTGGGCACGAACCGGATACGAGCTCGGTGTCCTCCGGTGACGGCGAGTATGAGGCTTCGGGTCCGGGGCCGGCCTTTTCGGCGGGGTCCCGGCCCGGGGGTTCGGATCGCGATTCGATCGATTCGATAATCGACATGTACGGGGGTTCAGACGCGGGGTCGGCGCCGGGCCCGTCCCGCGCCGCGAACGAGTCGGATGCCGGCGTGCCGGGCTCCGCCGCGGACGCGCACTCGCCCGGCGGCTCGGGGCGGAATTCGATGCCCGGCGAGGGCGGACCGCCGGACCGTGTCGTGCCGCCGCCCGGCAAGCGCTACCCCACCGATCCGCTGCCCGACGAGCTCGGCTTCCTCGGCAAGGCCACCGATATGAAGTCCAAGACCCGGCCCAAGCGTGAGCCGGAATGGGAACCTCCTCCGGAGGGCTACCGGGCGGGATCGGCTCCGCCGGAATCGTTCTGGCTGCCGGGAGGCGAGGACGCCAGCCCCGATGTGCCCTGGACTCCACCCAACGGCGGGCGCCACCGCGACAAGAAGCATCACCATCATCACTCGCCGGATCAATGAACGAGCAAGGGAGACATTATATGTCCGACCAGATTGAGATCGACCCGGTCGGGCTGGAGGCGGCCGCGGTCTGGTCCGAGAACATCGCCAACGCGATCAGCGTGGCCCAGGCCACCCTGCGGCAGATACTGGACACCAACGGAACCCCCTGGGGCAACGACAGTTTCGGCGGCAAATTCGCCGACGGTGACCGGGGGTACCTGTCCGCGCGCGACAGCCTGCTGACCGGCATGACCGATATGGCAAGCACATTCGAGCAGATCTACCAGGGCCAGTTGGACACCGCACAGTCCTTCGCCGCGACCGACGAGGTCCAAGCCAGGGAACTGTCCGCCGTCGGCTGACGGCGTCCATCGCGCCCGGCGGCCCGTTTCCGGCGCACCGAGGTGCGCCCGGGACAGGTTACGGTCGCGGGTGCGGTAGGTGAACAGACGGTTTGAATCGAGTTCGATCGTCGCGCTCCGCGCCTGCGGTGGCGGGGTCTCGCCGGGGCGAAAATCGCGCTTGTCCTGCGTGATCGCCCGGCCGAGGTCCGCGGATCGGCTGGTAACCCACATGAACGCCGCGCAAACAATCGTCCCCGCTGGATTCTGGGTCGTACTCAGGAGGCGCGGTATGCCTAGTCTTCTTCGGTGTCGAGGAAGGGTGAAGAGCGCGTCTTCCACGTCTCCTATCCTGATCGCTCGGAAATGGTGCTGGTGGTGTGATTGTCAATTAATTCCTGACTTCTCAAGAAGTTCTAAAGATTCCCATGGACTCCTCAAATTCTCCAAGTCTTCCATAATTATTTCCATTCGGCTTGACCCGGCCTGAATTGTGAACATAATTCGGATGTACGCCCGTTTATCGATGCCGACCCCATTGTGACGGCGGATGACGACTATGGAGAGGCTGGACGTCCCGTGGAAGAATCCGACAAGCGTGTACGCAGGAACCGTCGCATCGCACGATCGGTTCCCGCGGCCGAGAAATCCGCATCGAGGCAGTCGGCCGAAGAGGTGTTGCGACGCTCGCATCTCGAGCGCGCCCAACTCGAGCAGGCACGCCTGTTTCAGGCGACCCTCATGGACGAGGCCGCGGTACTGCACGAGGAGATCCGGCTGCTGCAGGACGAATTGCGGGAGATACACCGGAATCTGACCGGCCTGCGCTGCAGGTTCCCGAGCTTGGTCACCGGGCTACGGTCCGGCGGTCTTGCACCGGTCGGTCTGGAGTCCGTGCGCCCGGCAACCCAGCAGCGCGGGAGCGCCACCGCCTGAGGCGAACAACACCGCCTGAGGCGAACAACACTATTTACCCAGGTCCGGTATCTCGCCTCGCGGGCGCTGCCTGCACCGATCGCCGCCCATCCGACTCGGCGGCGATCCTTGTGCCGCCCCTTGTACGCCGATGCGCCGACAAGTCGTCGACGATTCGTTTAGCATCGGATTTGCCAAGGGTCGAAAGGGTGTTGCGGTGCGTGTGGTGTTGGTGGAAGACGATGAAGGTGTGGCCGGAGCCGTCATCGATGGATTACGCGCACATGGATTTCCGCTCGTGGACCACCTCTCCGAGGGGCTTGACCTGCTTACCTCGCATATCAGGTACGACGTGGTGATCCTCGACCTGGGCCTTCCCGATGTCGACGGGCAGGTCGTGCTGCGCCAGCTTCGCAAGGTCAGTTCCGTTCCGGTGGTGGTGCTCACCGCCGATAACGACGAGTGTGCTGTGGTGTCGTGCCTGCGCGCCGGCGCGGATGATTTCGTGGTCAAGCCGCCCCGCGTGGCCGAGTTGGCCGCACGCCTCGTGGCGGTCACCCGGCGCGGGCGAAACGGCGGGCAGCCCCCTGCCGCCGTCGTCGTCCTCGAGGATATTCGGGTGGATATACGCGCCCGCACGGTGGATGTGGCGGGCGAGGTGATCTCGTTGACCCAGAAGGAATTCGAGCTGGCGCGGGTGCTGGCCGAGCGGGCGGGCATCGCCGTGAGCCGGGATCGGATCATGGAGGAGATCTGGGGTGAGACGACGCAATCGGTCTCCCGCTCGCTCGATGTTCACATGGGTGCGCTGCGGGCGAAATTGAATCGTCCCGGCCGGATCGCCACCATTCACGGTTTCGGCTATCGATGGGTGCATTGAGCAGATTTCGGGGCGCTCAGCGGTGTGCCCGGTGATATGCCTGAATGGCACCGGGGTGCAGGGGGACCGGCGAGGTATTGATCAGCGATCCGTCGTCCATGAACTGGGATCCGGCGGAGCCGCCGACCAGCTCGTGCGAGTGCTGCAGCAAAATATCGGTCAGGTCCGCGACGGCGAAGTCCGGCAGGTGGGGATCGACCAGCATCAGCGCGGAGATGCCGACGGTGTGGTATTCGGCGGGGAGTTGGTAGATCTCGCGGCTGATCTGTACCCGGTCGTAGAACTTGCGGTATTTCGCGCGCAGCGGTGTGATCACTTCGTTCAGATCCAAAAGCCTTGTGGTATCGGAGATTCCGAGTTCCGGTGTGGGGATCCCGCCGACCCAGATCACCGCGTCGACGGTGCGGTCGTGCAGCGCGGCCATCGAATTCGGCAGGGGCATGCTCGTGACCTGGACGTCGGTGCCGGGCCGCAGGCCCGCGGCCTGCAGGAGCCGCACACCGGTCTGCGCCGCGCCGGCGCCGTCCGCGCCCGCCACCACCCGGGCGCCGCGTAATTGGCCCAGATGCGTGACCGGGCTTTCGGGCCGGACGACGACCTGGACGTAATGCTCGAACAGCCGGCCCACCGCGCGGTATTTGGTCACGTACCTGGTGATCGCGTCGGCGAGCACTATCGCGGCGTCCACGTGGTGTCGGGTGAGCAGGTGCAGATTCTGCACCGAGCCCGGACTGTGCACCGGCCGGATGCGCACCGCGGTGCCCGCGGCAGCGGCCACCAATTCGTTGCTGAAGACGTCGGACGGGCCCTCGGGCCCGGTGGCGACCCGAAGCAGGTACGGACCGGGCGCGGGCCGACGAGCGATGAATGGCACGCCGATCGCCGCGGTCGCGACGCCGACGCCGAGCGTGAGGAATGCTCGGCGCCCGATCGCGGGGGATGCTTTCACGATGCCCATGGTGCGGCCGTACGTTCGTTCGCGATGGTCATTGCGCCGCCGCGGAATTCGCCGTTTCCGCCGCGAGGTTCGCTGTGCCGGGCATCGGGTCCGCCGTGCGTGGCGTGCGATCCGCCGTGCCTGGTGTGGGATTCGCTGTTCCCGGTGCGGGCATCGCGACGCTGAGAGTCAGCCCGTGCGGTCCGCGCGGCTCGATCAGCAGGGTTCCGCCGTGGCGACGCGCGAGCGCGGCGGCGATCGTGAGTCCCAGTCCTGACCCGCCCGGCACCGCGCCCCGGCCCCGGAAGAACCGCTCGGTCAGGCGCGCGATATCGGCCTGCGACACCCCGGTCCCGTCGTCGGTGACCGCGACCACCACCTGGCCGGGCGAGCACTGCACCACCACCGAGGTACTGGCCTTCGGACCGGCGTATCGACACGAATTGCTCAGTGCCACATCCAGAATTTGGATCAGTGCACTCGTCGGGAAGGCCGCCTCGGCGGAGCGGACCGCGGACTCGAGTACAAGCGTCCGCCCTGCCTGGGCGAAGGCCGTGTACCACGCATCCACCCGATCGGCGGCGGCTATGACCGCCTCGCAGCCGGGGTCGGCGGTGCTGCGGGCGCGCCCGAGCTGGGAGTCGGTGGGAGTCTCGGCGGAAGCCAGTGCCAGCAGCCCGTCGAGTAGTCCGGTGAGCCGGTGCACCTCCCGCACCGATCCCTGAAAGTTCGCTTCGGCATCACTGCGCACCGCGGGTTCCATCGATTCGAGCCGAACCGCCAACGCGGCCAGCGGATTACGCATGGCGTGCGCGGTATCGGCGACCAGTTGCCGTTGCGCGTCGACCGAATCGGCCACTGTGAGCGCCAGGGTGTCCACCGAGCGGGCCAGCGCCCGGATCTCCGGCGGGCCGTTCTCCTCGCGGGTCACCGGGTGATCACTCCCGCGCGGTACGGGCAGCGCCGCAGTGAGCGCGCCCACCGCGGCCGACAACGCATCCAGCGGATGCAGGATCCACTGTGCCAGGCGCAGCGCCAGCACGGTGAACGCGGCGAGCGCGACCAGCACTCCGGCGGCGAGGGCGGTCCAGCCGGCTGTGACATCCGAGCGGGCGGTGGCGGTGGAGGCGACGATGAGCACCGCGCCGCCCATCTGCTCCGCATCGCCCCAGTGCCGGGCGATGAGTATGTGCGCCGGGCCCCAGGGCCGCAGATCGGTTGCGGGCCGGGGCAACTCGTTGGCGCTGGCCTCGACCAATGCCTGCCGCACCGCGGGATTGTTCAGGTCGACCCCGGAATTGCACCGCACCCGGCCCAGGCTGTCGATCAACACCACGCCCTCGCCGTACAGCTGGTCGTAACGCCTGGCCTCCTGGGCGAGCTTGTCGTTATTGCTGGTCGTCATGGCCGCGAACCGGTCGGCATCGCGCGTGCGGTCCAGGATCAACGCCCCGGTGCGGCCGGTAGAGATCGCCCGGGCGAACGGAACGGCGAACCCCGCCACGGCGATCGTCGCCAGCAGGAGCAGAATGATCAGCAGTCGGCGACGCATGAGTACTCGGTCACTGGAAAGCTTCGAGTGGTGACATCGACCCCGGGTCGCACGGGCTCGCGCCGTATCATCCTCGTCCCCCGACGATCACTGCCCGCATCGCCGCAACACCTTTCGATCCAACTTTGTGGAACATTAGTTGTCGGGCCGCTCGCTGTCGAATGCTCACCGGCGTGCAACCCGACGTCCCACCACACAGGACGGGGCCCAGTTCCGGGCACACGCCAGATCGATTGCCGTGGGATTGCTCCAGATGCTCGGCGGCGGATTGCCCAGCCCGGTCCCGACGAACGCTCGCACCACATCCGGCATGCGCACCGGTTCGACCTCAGGTTAATCGTGGGTGTCGGGGCGGTGTTCCCGGCGGGTTCCGGGTCGAAAGGTGCGCCGGGGTGTGCTTGGGTGCTTCCGACCGCTCTCTCCTGGAGGTAGCCACCGCATGAACACCGCCGCCGGTATGCATGATCTGGTGATCGCCCGGCACAATGAATCACTCGACTGGGTGCTGGAGGTTGCGGCCGAATACCGGGTGCACATCTACGACAAGGGCGGGCCCCCGGTATCCTCGCAGGTGCGCGATCGGGCGGAAACCTACGTCCCGCTGCGCAACGCCGGACGGGAGTCGGACAGCTATCTGACCCATATGATCGAATACGGGCCGGGCGCAGGCGAATTCACCGTATTCACCCAGGGCGACCCCTTCGAGCACAGCCCCGACTTCCTGCGACTGCTGGCCGGGCACGCCACCTGGCCCGACGTGCAGACGCTGTCCTGGTGCTGGAAGGAGTCGATCGCGCATCCGCCGCCCACGCTCCTGACCCCGGAACGCTCGATCGTTCCCGGTCTGCGCGTGCGTGAGGAACTGTTCTCGCTCAGCACCTTCCATCCCGTGGAGTGGGTGGACGCCGGCGCCGGGCGAATCGGCCAGGAATACCGGTCGCTGCACCGTCTGCCCGAGGGAGCGAATATCGGCGCCCACTTCCTGGACATGTGCGACCTGCCCGATGCCGCCGAACTTGCCGCGCGGCATCTGGTCGGCCGCCATGCCTACGGAGCGCTGTTCGCGGTCCGCAACCACCTGATCGAGAAGCTGCCTACCCGGGCGCTGCTCCGGTTGCGGCAGGCGGCGCTGGGCCCGGATGTACACGGCTACTTCTGCGAACGGCTCTGGCTGCACATCTTCGGTGCGGCATTCCTGTTACCACTCCAGCTGCCCGGGTAGGACCGAGCGTGGAATGGACGAATTCGGGGCGGCGGAACCTGGTGATCGTCCGTGCGGGCGACGCGTCGCTGCACGAACAATGGCTCGCCGGGCCGCACGCTCGAACCTGGGACCTGGTGGTCAGTTATTTCGGCGACGATCCGGACCGCTATCGCGGCGACGAGGTGACCCGCCTGGACATGAAGGGCGCGAAATGGCCGGGGCTGCACCGGGCGATCACGGTCGACCTGGCCGAGGTGATCGACCGTTACGACTTCGTCTGGCTCCCCGACGACGACCTGGCCGCCGATACCGCGAGCATCAACGCGCTGTTCGAATACTGTGCGCGGCACCGTCTTTCGCTGGCCCAGCCCGCCCTCACCGAGGACAGCTACTTCACTCACGAGATCACGCTGGTGGACCGCCGGTTCGAGCTGCGGTACACGAACTTCGTCGAGATCATGGCGCCGTGCTTCAGCCGCCACTTCCTGACTCAGTGCGTACCGACCTTCGTCGGCACCCACAGCGGCTGGGGGCTTGACAATCACTGGCCCCGCATGACTTCGGACCGATCCTCGGTGGCCGTCATCGATGCGGTCACCGTACGGCACACCCGGCCGGTGGGCGGCCCGAACGGGGCGGCGGTGCGTGCCGCCGGGACGGACCCGATGCGGGAATTCCGCGAGTATGTGGCGGCGCACGGCCTCGTCGACTTCACGCACCGGATGTACGGGGCCGTGCGTGCGAGCGGGCGAACATCCGCGAACGAGCCGACCGCCGTCTGCGTCACCGTCGACCGGCCCGCGCCGGGCTTGGCGACGTGGCTCGCCTACCACGCGGCCAAGGTGGACCTGATCGCCGTCTACGCCGACGATCCTGGTGTCCGCGAACAGGTTCGGGACCTGACCGAGGGGCAGCCCGTACTGGCGTGTGCGAGCGGTGAACTGACCGACAGCGATGCGGGGGATCGGGAGATCGCCAATATCCGTGCGGCCGTAAGGCAGGCGCGGGCCGCGGGTATGACATGGCTGCTGCCGCTGGGCCCCGATGAGCTGTTCTACGACGACGGACGGCGCCGCTGGCAGCTGCCCGGCGCGGGGCATGTCACCTTCCTCTGTCATGAGGCCGTACCGGCACACCATCCGGTCGACGACCCCTTTCACGCCTGCACGGTGTTCCGGGTCAACGGCCGGTCCCCATTCCTGGACGCGCGGTCCGGACGTAGCGCGGTGCGGGTGGGTCCGCGGGTCATCCCGGCGGACCGGCACGGTTTCACCGGGTTCGACGGCGCGAGCGGAACCGTCACCGCGCCGGTGATTCTCCGCTATCCGTATCCGTCCTTCGAGAGCTGGATGGAGCGGGCGGAGGCGATGGTCTCCGGTGCGGGTGAACAGGCGCGGCAGTTCGCCCAGCACTCCCGGGCGCTACTGCAGGTGGCCGTGGCCCACCGGCGGCTGGAGGGGGCGCGAGTGTGCTTCCAGGCCCAGATCCCCTCCGATGGCATGATCGACCAGATGGTGCGCACGGGAGAGTTGACGCGTATCGATCCGATGCGCGCCGACCGCATCCGTCGCCGCGACGACAGAGAATGAGATGGCGCTACCCGACCTATCGAGTATTCCCGAGGATTGGCTGACCGGCCACGTATTCCAGTTCGAGGCAGGCCCGGACCGGACCGTGATCAGCTCCACCGTGACGTTCGATCCGGGCGGACGCATCGGCGGTTACGCCCATCCCAACGAATCCCGCTGGCGCATCGAAGGGGAGCGGCTGATCGTCCAGCGCGATGACGGCGAAGCCAGCTGTGCCGCGCGCCTGCGCCGAAGTGATCGCGGTGCGCTCGAGCTCTCCGGGCCCTTTCTGCTGGGGCGGGCCGGCCACGAACATTATTTCCGCCCCGTCGGCGTGCGGGCGGAGCGGCATGTCATCAGGACGTTCGACCTCTTCGATACGCTGATCGCACGTGAATGCGTATTTCCGCCCGCCGTCTTCGACGCAGTGGAACGGCACAGCCGGGTAGTGGGCTTCGCTGAACTGCGCCGGGAGGCCGAGGGCGCGCTATGGGGGCGGCGCGAGTACAGTTTCGACGATATCTACACCGCCCTCGCCACGCGGACCGGCTGGTCGAATGCGCGCATCGACCAGTTGAAAATGCTGGAACTTGCCGAGGAATGGGATAACATATTTCCGATCGCGGAGATGACGGCCCTGGTTCGCCTGGGTGATATGATCATATCGGACATGTATCTGCCGATGTCTTTTCTGCGTCGGCTGGTGGACGAAAAATGCGGACTTCCGGGTGTGTCGATGCATGTGGAAAATTATGGCAAGCAGCATGGTAAGGTCTGGCCCGGAATACTCGCGACGCACCGGATCGAACGGCATTACGGGGATAACGAATTCGCGGATATCGCCCAGGCGCGCAGGTGGGGTATCGAGGCGGAGCATGTCACCGTGTCGGACTGGTCGCGCGGCGAGTCGATCCTGGTGGCGGCCGGGCTGGCCGGGTTCGCGCGGATCATCCGGCGGGCGCGCCTGTCGACCACGGCCGCGACCGTGCCGCTGCGCCGGGCGCAGCTGGCGCAGTTCGAGGTCAACATGCCATTTTTGACCGTGGCAGGAATTGCGCTGCTGAAGCATGCCGAGCGTACCGGCGCCGATACGCTGCTCATGTGCGGCCGCGATTGCAACCTTTGGGTGGGTCTCGTGCGCTGGCTCGCCGGATTTGCAGACCGGAAACTGGCGATACACTATTTCCCTTCGTCGCGCGATCTGTTCACCGCGGACAATGCCGCCTACCTCGGTTACTTCTGTCGGCTGCGCGGAAATCGCACGATTCTCGTCGATCTGGGAGGAAGCGGCCGCACGCCGACACGGTTCATCGCGAACGCGGGTGCACGGGCGGATACCAGTATATACATCGCGCTGAAATCGGATCCGGCAGACTCCGATCCCCCCGGATATGTCCCGGATTTCTCTGCGGATACCGAGCACGCGATCGATATCGACATCCTGGTCTCGGATAGTGGCAAGCAAGTGCTGTTCGAGAAGTTGAACGCCACGACCGAATGCCGGGCGGTCGATGCAGATTTCACCGGCCGCGAATTCTCGATAATTCGTGAATCGGATTCGCACGAGGGCGGCGCCCGAGTCGTCGTCGAGACGATGCGGGAGGCGTTCGCGGCGGCGCTGTCCCTTTTCCGGGATTCCGCGATGACAGGATCGCTGAGCGACTACGACGACGATCGACTGCTCCGGGCCGCGCTCGAGATCGTCGGCTCGGTCGCACGATTCGAGCCCGTCGTGGCGGAGCTGCCGGAGTGACCCGTCGTGGTGCACAGGCCGGGATGACGTCGCGGGCCGCCGACCATGCTGGGTCCTGTCCTGGTGCCCGGTGCGAGACGGTGATCGGTCATCCTTCCTACGAGCAGCTCACTGCTCTGGTGATGGCTCAGGCCGCGCAGATCAGCCGACTTGAGGCCGAGATGGCCGAGCGGACAGCCCGTTTCGAAGCCGAGATCGCGGAGTTGAAGCGGCAGTTGGGACAGAATCCGCGGAATTCGTCGAAGCCGCCGTCGAGCGAGGGTTTGGACAAGCCTGCGCCGAAATCGTTGCGTCGCAAGTCCGGCCGTGAACCCGGCGGGCAGCCCGGGCCATCCGGGATCGACGTTGCAGCTGGTCGATAATGTGCCCGAGGAACAGACGGTGCGCCACGAGCCACCCGCGTGCGCTGGCTGCGGAGCGGGGTTGGCTGGGGCGCCGCAGGTGGGGATGACGCGGCGGCAGGTGTTCGACATGCCGGCGATCGAAGTGGAAGTCACCGAGCACCAACTGATCACCCGCCGATGCGGGTGTTGGGTATCGACCTGCGGACAAGCTCCACCAGCAGTGTCGGCGCCGGTGCAGTACGGGCCGCGGGTGACCGCGATCGTGCTGTATCCGTATGTGGGGCAGTTCTTGTCGAAGAAACGCGCCGCGCAAGCGTTGAGCGAGTTGTTCGGCACGCCGATGTCGGACGCGACGGTCGCGGCGATGACCGTCCGCGCTGCCGACGCGCTGAAACCGTTCTGCACGGCAGTGGCGGCGGCGATCGCCGCGGCGCCAGTCGCCGGGTTCGACGAGACCGGGCTGCGGGTCGCGGGGAAGCTGCAGTGGGTGCACTGCGCGCGCACCGAGAAGTACACGCTGATCACGGTGCACGCCAAGCGTGGTGTCGAGGCGATGAAAGCGGCCAAGGTGCTGCCCGGGTTCACCGGTATCGCCGTACACGATGCGTGGGCGCCGTATGAGTGCGCCACGAGGCGCTGTCAGTTCCGGATGGAGGTGAAAGACCTTTCATTTGTTCCTCGTCGTAGCGGGGAATTAAAGCTGGAGGCAGCCTGATCCAGGAGTCGCTGGGGAGGGCGGGAGCAGCCTCGACAAAGTCACGTCGGTTCAGTACTACCGGATGGGCCGGGCGTGGTGAGCGAGACGAGAAGGTATACGCAAGGAACCGGTGTTGTTACGCCTCTTAAGAGCCCGCCAGCTCTAACCCGGTGGATTTGGGCTGGAACGCGGTGCATACGATTCGGGATATATATTTCTTTCTTTCCGGGTCGTAACTCCTGGTCGGATCTTCGTAGTCTGGGCTGGGAGGCCATGGTGAATGTCTACGGCGTAGCCGTGGCGATGCCGCAGGGGTAGAGCCGGGTGCCTAACTCGTCGACCGGATGACAGTGAACGTGGGAACCGCCCGCGTCTGTTCCGCATACTCTGCCTTTGCCAGAAGTGGGGTGAGTGGATAGGTGCGACGTCAGCCGAAGGGTGCGGGTGGGGCGGAGCCGCCGTAGTACTGCGAGTGCGGGAAAGCCGTGCACATCGGGAAGTTGCGCCGTCTAACTCGGCGTTGGATCACTCTCGCAGAGAGTAGAGGTTCGGAAGGAGCAGACCCTTTGGGTCACCCGTCTTACCTGGACGCGAAAGCGCGAGGGGACAACAGCATGGCGGGAAAGCGTGGAGCATTGTGAAGGCGTTGATGGTGCTGCCGCGCAAGACCCGTGTGATATGGCGAAGACCAGACTGTTTGAAGCCCAGTTCCCGGTGATGGAAATGTGCATCCTCCGACATACAACGCCCGGAGCGGAGCCACCAGCATCAGGCGAATCCCCTTTGCTTCGCCCCAACCCTTCCGGCTGGTGGGCGGTGGGCAACGAACTCACTCAAGGGAACGGACGGGCCGCCTACGTCGCACTCGATACGTCCAGCGCAAGAGGAATTCGGGATCACCTACCGGGCGCGAGCCCCACGGTGACGGAGTGCCAATAGTAGTCGTGGGAGTGACGCCCCACCAGGGAGAGCGGGAAAGCCGTTCACAGGGCCAAGTGGCACAGGTGTCGAGGTTATCCGGATAGATGAGGTATGCGTAATGCAGAGAGCCGAAGTCCTGAGGGAGATCATCCATGAACGCGGTAAGAGAGGATTGCCACTGGAGAGATTGTATCGGCACTTGTTCAACCCGGAGTTGTATCTGCGTGCCTACGGCAAGATCTACCGAAACGACGGTTCCATGACGCCCGGCTCTAATCAGGAGACCGTGGATGGCATGAGCCTGAAGAAGATTCAGGCGATCATCGAAGCGCTGCGGTATGAGCGCTATCGGTGGTCCCCGGTAAGGCGTGTATATATCGACAAGAAAGGATCGCCGAAGAAACGCCGACCCCAGACCCAATGCCGCTTAGCTCGCCCCCTATAGAGCTGTGACCGGCGGTTTTGCGGATGGTCGTCGTTGTGTCGGCGTGATGCAGCTTTGGTTGGCCAGCCGGATGGTAGCGGGTCCGGTGTGACGGGTTCCCTTGTCTGCCTTGCGTTTTACTCGGAAGCTGTTGTGTCTGGCGCGTTTGACGACGCGGGGGTAGGAGCGGTGGCGGCGGGGGTTGAGGTGGCGTTTTGCGGTGATCTGTTCGGCGAGTTCGGTGTGGAGCTCGAGTTGGCGGTCAGGGGGAAAAACCGTCCGGGCCTGCGATGGTGTCGCGGGCGAGTCGGACGGTCTGGGTGAACTTCACGCGGTCGGGATCGATGCCGGTCTCGACCGCGGCCCGGCAGATCAGCGAGCAGATCGCGTAGTGGGCGATGAGGAATCCGTATATTTCCTGGCGGACCATGTCCGGGGTTTGCGAGCGCAGGGTTTTGGCGGGGCCGCGGAGCTGCGTCTTGATTTGCCTGTTCGCGGCTTCGTGTTCCCAGCGTTGGTGATAGGCCTCGGCCAGGATCAGCGAGGGTGCCTCGTGCGGGTCGAGGATGGTGGTGAGCAGGCAGATCAGCTCACCGCCTTCGCCACGGTCGGTGATCTCGTACTCGATGACGCGGGCGAAACGAGTCCGGTCCCAGTCCAACTCCTCCCCGGCTATGGCCGCCTCCAGCAGCTCGGCCCGCATTTTCGCCGGGGTTTTGGGCGCGAAAAGCAGTGTCACATAGGAGCCGTCACCGAGGCGGTCCACGATCGGCAGGTCCATAATGTCACCGAGACGCCACAACAGGTCGGCGTCGGTGTCGGCGCCCTGGCACCACAGTTTGAAACTGTAGAACCCCTGGTCACACACCAACATCATGCCGGGTTCGAGTAACCAGATCAGTTCGGCCGCGCGGTGCGTTCACCGGTGCCCTTGCCCACGACCGGCCCGATCACCGCGCCCAGGCTCACATGCGAGCCGCATTCGGTCAACGTCACCACCCGTGCCTGTGGCAACACTCCCTTGCTCGGTTTACCGAATTCCGTTGCGTTGGCCTCGGTGTCGGCCACGTCGAACACCATGCCATCAATCGAGACCAGCCTGCGTCGCGCGTAGAACGCGTCCAGGGTCAGCCGCGACGCCACCGGCACCGCGATCCGCTCGAACAGTGTTTTCATCGGCTCGAACCCCAGCCGCTGCCGGGCCTGGGTGATCCCACCCGAGGTCGGCAAACTCCACTTCGGATCCCAACAACGCCAAAGCCGCAGCGGCCCAACCAGTTTCCGCATCACCCCCTCGTAGTCCACACCTGCGAACAACGCCAACGCGACCACGAAATACATCACCAAATGCGGCGGCAACGTCCCACCACGACGCTTGGGCGCCTTGCCGTGCTCGGAAATCGCCATCTCCACCGCATCACGGTCCACCACAGCGGTCAACACACCCAACAACACCTGATCGATCAACGACACCGCACCCACATCCACCACGTCGGCGACGCTAACCCCAGCACCGACACGATCCGGCACCGACACGCCCAAAAACGCTCCACACCAACCAGTCTCACAGACCAACCAGCTGGCACTACATCGCAATCATGCCGATGACCTGCGAAAACACGTCAAGCTAAGTGGCATTGACCCCTGGGTCTGCCGTCGTGGTCGGATAAGCTGTTGCAGGAAGTGATCCGTTCCCTGTTGGAAGCGTATTACGAGCCGCAGTTTTCCGAACGTTCTCACGGCTTCCGGCCGGGGAAGGGCTGTCACACCGCTCTGACGGAAATATCGCAGTCGTGGCGCAGTATGACGTGGTTCGTCGAGGGAGATATCTCCCAGTGTTTCGACCGGCTCGACCATGGGGTGCTGCACTCCATTCTGGTCGAAGACATTCACGACAACCGTTTCTTGCGGTTGATCGACGGACTGCTCCAGGCTGGATATCTAGAGGAATGGCGTTACCACGAAACATTGAGTGGCGCACCGCAAGGGGGTATTTTGAGTCCTTTGCTCTCCAACATCTATCTGGACCGGTTGGACAAGTACGTCGAGACAACACTTCTGCCCGCCTTCAACCGGGGAGCCCGGCGCAGGCCGTATCTGCCGTATATGCGGGTGCACAAGGCAGCATGGAAGCTGGAGAAACGTGGTCAACGGGAGGAAGCGCGGCAGTTGCGTCGTCAGCTGCAACAACTTCCCTCTCATGACCCGAATGATCCGGGTTTCCGCCGGCTGCACTATATCCGCTATGCCGACGATTGGTTGCTGGGATTCTCCGGAACACGGCGGGAAGCCGAATTGATCAAGGAACAGGTCGGTAGGTTCCTGCGGGATCGTTTGAAGCTGGAACTGTCCGAGCCGAAGACCCTGATCACCCACGGGCGGACACAGGCCGCTCGATTTCTCGGCTACGAAATCGTGGTCCACCACAACGACGCCAAGCGCGATCGGAACGGTCACCGCTCGATCAACGGGCAGATCGGCCTGAAAGTGCCGATGGATGTCGTGCGGGGAAAACGCAAACCCTATCTGCGCCGCGGTAAACCTGCTGCTCTGCTCGCGCGTGCGCACGATTCGGACTTCCGGATCGTCGCGCGCTATCAGGCGGAGTTCCGGGGCATCGCGGAGTATTACCAGCTGGCCTACAACCGGCACCGTCTCGGCCTGCTGAGATGGATTATGGAACGGTCTTTGACCAAGACGCTGGGACATAAGAACAAGATCAGCGTCACCAAGGTCTGGAACCGTTACCGGTCCACCTGGCAGACGCCTGCCGGTCCCCGAAGGGGACTTCAGGTCGAAGTCGAACGCGGGAACGGAAAGAAAGCCCTGGTCGCTCGGTGGGGCGGAATATCGTTGGCCCGCAGGACCATGAGGGTAACCCTCAAAGACGAACTCCCGGCGGTATGGAGGAAGCGCTCCGCAGAACTCATCGACCGGCTCATGACCGGCCGCTGCGAACTCTGCAAGAAATACACGGACGTCGAAGCGCACCACATTCGGCGACTGAGCGACCTCCCCTCGGAGAATGAGGCTGAGCAGCCCGACTGGGCAAAGCAGATGGCATCACGCCGCCGCAAAGCCCTTATCGTCTGTCGCGACTGCCACAAAGACATCCACAACGGATGTTCCACCCGGCAGGATTCGAGGAAAACGGCACTGGAGAGCCGGGTGCGGTCATAAGTCGCACGCCCGGTTCGGAGGGGGGCCGTCGGAAAAGGAGCCGCGCACGCGGACACCTCGCCGACGGCCTACCCAGCGGCGGCAGCGTGTCAAGCAAGGAAGGACTGTAATGACCGAAGACGCGCTGGTGAATATCGGCGCTGTGGAGTGGCCGGATGCTGATTCGGCGTACTTCACGGTACGGAGGATGCAGACTAAATTGCATCGATGGGCGGGAGAAGATACCTCCCGTCGGTTCGGGGATTTGTACAACCTCGTTTACGATCCGGCTTTTCTCGTGCACGCGTGGGAACGCGTGTCCGGGAATGCTGGGGCGAAAACCCCGGGAATCGACAGGGTCACAGTGGCCTGGATCGAGTCGGTGATCGGGGTTCAGGATTTCCTGGAGTATGTTCGGAACCTACTGAAGTCGAGTGAGTTCCGGCCGGTCGAGGTCCGGCGGGTGATGGTTCCGAAAGCGAACGGAAAACTCCGCAAGCTGGGGATTCCTACCGTCGCTGACCGCGTGGTCCAGGCGAGTCTCAAGTCGGTGCTCGAGCCTATTTTCGAGGCGGATTTTCTGCCGTGCTCGTACGGGTTCCGGCCGAACCGGCGTGCGCAGGACGCGATTGCCGAGATACACCACTCCAGTTCCGGTAGCATGGATTATCACTGGATTCTGGATGCGGATATCGAGGCGTGCTTCGACGAAATCTCGCATACGGCGTTGATGGAACGCCTGCGGGTGAGGATCGGAGATAAACGTGTGTACGGGCTGGTGAAGGCATTCCTGAAATCCGGTGTCATGATCGGTGCCGGGGAACGGGAAGACACACCGAGAGGGACACCACAGGGAGGAATTCTCTCTCCGTTGCTTGCTAATATTGCCCTGTCGAGGCTGGATGAGCACTTCGACCAGCAATGGCAGGAACAGATGGGCACGAAATGGCAGCGGTCCAAACGTAAAAGGCAAGGGCTGGGGAACTGGCGTTTCATCCGCTACGCGGACGATTTTATCGTCATGGTTTCCGGCACGAAGAAACATGCCGAAGCATTACGCTTGGAGGTGGCGGAGGTGCTCGCCCCATTGGGGTTGCGGCTGTCGCCGGAGAAAACCCGAGTGGTCCACATCGACGAGGGATTCGACTTCCTCTCATTCACGATTCGACGCCTACGGAAGAGGGGGACGAATCAGTATCGGGTTTACACCACACCGTCCAAGAAAGCGATCCAGGCGATCAAGGACAAGGTGAAGGTGAAAACCTACAGATCCACCCGTGTCCTGAGGCTGGATGAGCTGCTCACCAGCCTGAACAGGGTAGCTATTCACCTGGGGTGGTGAGGTTTTCGGTGGTCGGTGTGGTATGCGTGCGTGGTTATGGGGCGGCTGCGGGTGTGAGGGCAGGCGGTAGCGACGGACCGGTGGTGAACAGTTGGGTGAGGGCGTCGAGTTTGTCGAGGCCCCATTTATGGGCGGTGTCGAGGTAGGAAGTGACGATCGCGAAGTCGGTGATTCCCTGCAGGGTTCGCCATGCTCCACCACTGGTTCGTTGCTGTATTTTGACTGGTCGGAGCGTTCTTTCGGCTTCGTTGTTCGAAAACGGGACGGTCAGGTCGGTCGCGAACCGCAAGATCATGTCTTCGTAGCGGGTGAACCGGGCCACCAGCTTGCGGGCGTCGGCGGCCAAGGTAGTTTTCCGGTCACGGTTGTCGTCGCGGCCCAGCCCGATCGCACCGGCGTAGGCGCGGCGGATCCCGGTGAGGGTGTCGGCGTCGAGAGCCGATGCCTCAGCGGCGCGGGCCCGGCCAGCGGCGGTGTGGGCGTCGAGCAGGCAGTCGATCATCGCTTTCGCCCATACCTGCCCGGCTGGATCGGCATCGTGGATCGACCGCAAGTCGCGCAGCAGGTGCGCACCGCACCACGCGTGGGCCGCTTTGAGGTGCGCGTACCCGGCGTAGCCGTCGCGGACCAGTACCCCGGTGAACTCGCCGAGCACACCACCGGCATCAATATCGTCGGCGGAGCGGCCACCGACGTGCATCAACGTCAGATAGTCGGTGCAGGCGACGTGCACGTACTTCAACTCCGCGGCGGCGCGGCCGGTGGTTTCGTCGGCATGCAACACCGGCGCGGTGGCCAGCAGAGTTCGCATGTGGACGGAGAACTGTCGTTCCAGCAGCCGCGCGGCGCGGCCACGCACCCCTGCCAGCCAGCCGGTCGAAATATCGAGGCCGCACAGTGCGACGAACAGATCCCGGCTCCGCCCGATCGGTAGGTAATGCCCGCAGGTCAGCAACGCCGCCCGGGCCAGAGCCACCGGCCCGATCCGCACCGGCGACCCCGCCGCCGCGATCACCGCGACATGCTCGGGTGCCGCATCGGCCCAGTCACCGGCAGTCACTGTCCCGCACCCGCATTCGCGGGCGATACGCCGATACTCGGTGATCACCGGCGCCGCCGCCGGTGCCGTGTCCACGACCTGGCGGCGTTCGCAGGCGACCTCGGCGGCACCGTCGAGCGAACACGAACACCCCTGGCAGCGGGGCGGTTCCAACCGGATCGTGTGGTTCGGGTCATCGTGCAGTGGCCGCGACGTGCCTGCCGAGCCTTTCTGCTTACCCGCCGACCGCCCCGACCGGGTCCGCGACGACCGCTTCTTGGCCGGTTTCTTGTCATAGGGCGAGTCCGACCCCGACGACCACCCCGAGTTCGACGAATCCGCAGCCAACCGCCGCTCCAGCACTGCGATCCGATCCGCCTGCGCCGCAGCCTGTTCGGACTGCGACCCCACCAGCGCCTTCAACTCTGTGTTCTCCGAACCCAACTCCACATTCGCGGCCCGCAACTCCGCATTCGCGGCCCGCAACTCCGCGTTCTCGGCCAGCACCACCCTCACCTGCGCCGTCAACTCGGCCACCCGCTCAACGAGCTGCTCAACCGACGACGCTCCAGACACCCCGCCACTATGCCCGACAGGCCATCACAATCCAACCGACACGCCATCAAACCCCAAGGGGGACAGCTGAATAGCTACTGAACAGGACCTTGACGGGATGGGCGAACCATTTTCGCTACGGTGTGTCGAAGGCTGTGTTCAACGCGGTGGACCGATTCACATGGCTCCGCCTGATGCGCTGGATACGTGCCAAATACAAAGGCAAACACCGGCTCATGATGAAGGAGCTCCGACGCCGCTTCTGCGACAAGGGATGGAGGTTCGCTCACAACGGGGTCGTGTTCACCGGCGCAGCCAGCGTCACCGTGACCCGCTACCGCTACCGCGGCAGCACAATCCCGACCCCGTGGACACCGAAACCGGCAACCGCGAGTTGACCAGCGGGCAAGACACGTGGAGCGCCCGGTGCCTCGAGACAGGCACGCCGGGTGCGGCAGGGGGCCTCGGAAAACGGATCGGCGGCAACGCCGACACCGCGTCCGGGGCCTACCTAACCACTTACACCGACGCCGCTCACCAATTGTGTTGCGCCCACGCACAACGCGAACTGCAGGGCGTCCTCGACAACACTCCCGCCGACACCGAGTGGTGCTGGGCCGAGCAGGCCGCCGACGCACTGGTTGCAGTGCAGCGCCTGGTCAGCGCCGCGGTCGCCCGCGGCGAAATCGATGGCACCACACCACTGATCGATTCCGAGGCCCTCGCCGAGCAGGTACGCCTGTACCGCAACGCCGTCACGATCGGCCGCAGCGAGACCGCCGCCCGCACCACGAAGCTGATGGGCAAGCACAACGCGCTCGCCAAGCGGCTGCTCGCCCGGCAAGACGACTACCTGCGGTTCACCACCGATATCCGGATCCCGCCCGACAACAACGGCAGCGAACGCGACATCCGGATGATCAAACTCCGGCAGAAGGTGTCGGGCTGCCTGCGGACCTACACCGGAGCCGAACAATTCTGCGCCATCCGCAGCTACCTATCCACCGCCGCCAAACACGGCCACCAATTCCTCGAAGTCCTCGTCACACTCACCGAGGGCCGCCCCTGGATGCCCGCATAACCTGACCAGTTACGGGTTGGTTACCCGCAACGTCGCCCGACTGGTGAAGCGGCCCGATATGGCGGACACAGAGATGCAGGTATGGACCCGTGAGCAGAGTCGGGTGTTCCGTGATCACATATGTGAGCACCGGCTCTGCGCCTTGTTCGTTCTTTCGCTGTGTGGATTACGGCGCTCGGAAATCATGGGGCTACCGTGGTTCCGGATCGAGGGAAACACCCTCAATGTCCGCCGGGGGCGCGTCGCAGTCGGCAAGGACGTAGAAGAAGACGATCCTAAGTCGCGGCGTAGCAAGCGCAGCTTGCCCTTGCCGACCGATGTCGTCATCGCGCTGGATCGGTTGAAGATCGCTCAGAAGGCCGAGGCGCTGGGGGAGCGGTGGTCAGATGACCGTCTGATCTCCGTTCACGAAGACGGATCGGCGATCCGGCCGGAGTGGTACACCGACGAGTTCCAGCGCCAAGCTAAGGGGGCTGGCGTTCCCGTGATCCGCTTGCACGATGCGCGGCATACCGCCGCGACTATCTTGCTGGACTCCGGGGCGTCGGTGTCGGCGGCGGCGAAGTGGCTCGGTCATGATCCGGCCGTACTGCTGCGGGTGTACGGACACGTATACGACGAAACGCTGGAGGCGGCGGGCGCAGCGTTGTTCGGTGACGTTCAGAAGGCGACCGGAAGCTAGTTCTCACCGCCCGTTGGGACACTCTTGGGACATTGCGTCGTGTCGGACGTGATGTGCTGCCGGTACTCCAGACCAGGAACTGGTCTCAACCTGCAATATCTTCGGTGGGCGCAGAGGGGATCGAACCCCCGACCGCTGGTGTGTAAAACCAGTGCTCTACCGCTGAGCTATACGCCCGTGCCGTTCCCGGCCGGATTATGAATCTAGCGCGGCGAGCGCTTTCTCCCAAGCCGCCTGGTCACGGGGCTCGCCGGGGCTATTCATTTCGGCGAAGCGGATGACTCCGCCCTTGTCGATGACGAAGGTGCCGCGGTTGGGGTAGCCGGATTTGTCGTTGAAGACGCCGTAGGTTTGGGCGACGGCGCCGTGTGGCCAGAAGTCCGACAGCAGCGGGAAAACGTAGCCCTGTTCGGCAGCCCAGATCTTGTGGGTGGGCGGCGGGCCGACCGAGATGGCGAGGATTTCCGCGCCATCGTTCTGGAACTTCGGCAGCTCGTCACGGACTTTGCACAACTCGCCCTGGCAGATCCCGGTGAAGGCGAGCGGGTAGAACACGATCAGCACGTTCTTCTTGCCGCGGAAATCCGACAGACTGACTTCCTGGTTGTTCTGGTCCTTCAGCGTGAAATCGGGCGCGACAGAGCCGACCTCCAGTGGGCCAACCTCAAGCGGCATCGCGATACCTCCATCGAGTCGGGCTTGCCGGGCGGCGCGATGCCGCCCGGCGAAACCATAGCGAAAGACCGGTCAGCGCTGCTTCGAGGGCGCCTTCGGCTGTACCAGCCGACTGCCTGCCCAATCTCCGAGGCTGATTGCGGAGGTTTGTGTGAAACCGGCCGGTGGTGCTGATTCAGCGATTTCGCTGGGATCGACGTGCCCCGGACTACCGGTCTTGGGAGTGAGCACCCAGACGAAACCTTCGTCCGAAAGCAAACTGGTGACCTCCATCAGGGCATCCACTAGATCCCCGTCGCCGTCGCGCCACCACAGCAACACGACGTCCATGACTTCATCGGAGTCCTCATCGAGCAACTCACTGCCGATGGCTTCCTCGATGTCGGCTCGCAGGTTGTCGTTGGTGTCCTCGTCCCAGCCCAGTTCCTGGACAACCATGCCGTGAGTAATGCCAAGCTTCTGAGCGTAGTTCTGCGCGTCCGCCGCGGCGACCACGGTGGTGTCCTCCTCAACTCCAGACAATAGATAGTTGCAAGCGAACATGGTTATTGGCTCGAGCGCAAGCTGATCGGACGAAATACCCACCGAATGTCGCGTGACAAGTTCGTGGCGGGCGCACTCGATCAGCGTTTCGGGCACCCGTCGCGAACGGCGTTACGTGCGTCGTTGACCCGTCTGCTCGCGTCGTTGAGCGGCCCGACCGGCGCGGTGTAGGTCATCTTGCGGGTCTCCGACGCCAGCAGCCGTGCGGCGGCAACGTATTCGGTGAACTTCGCCGTCAGATCGGTGGGCAGCGCTTCGCTCGCGGAGTTGACTCCGGTCTCGACCTTGTTGGCTGCGTCGTCGAGGGTGGAGGACGCCGCCTCGCGCTTGCTCGCGTAGTCGGCCGCGTTGGAGTCGTGTGCGTTGACGAAGTCGTTGTACTTCGAGACGCCGACGCCGGTGGTGTTGGGGAACTGCCCGCAGTTTTCGTTGATGGCTTGGGTCTGCGCCGCGGCACGGCGTGAGGAGGTGGCCGCAGCCGACGAAGAGGCCGCCGCGGTCTGGTAGGCCGCCAGGTCCGCCGCGTTCGGATTGGCAACCCCCTCTATCCGATTCGCGCATCCAGCCACCGTCAGCCCGGCGGCTACCGCCAAGGTCGCGCACACCAATCCGAACCCGCGTGGGTCCAGCACCTTCATCGTCCTCCCCGCTCCTGTCGTACTACGGCGGCCTCGACTCACGTTCCCTGCAGAACCGTACTGGATTTGCGACTGACATGATGACCAGGGACACATGATCCGCAAGGATGGAGGTGCGCCCGATCGTTTCGTTAAACGGGTGGTCCGCCAACCAAGCGTGCCCGCCCGGGGAAACAGACGTCATCACATGTCCACCCCTGTACGAGGAGCAGATTTGACCGACGTGATCCACTCTTCCGCTGCAGCGAAATCCGCTGTACCCAATACCGAGAACGCCCCCGCTCAAGGCCGCGATTCGCAGGGATCGTCCGCCGCTCCGGCCGGCGGACGCGTCCGGGTGATCCGCGAAGGAGTGGCGTCCTACCTACCGGACATTGATCCGGAGGAAACCAGCGAATGGCTCGAGTCGTTCGATGACATGCTCGACCGGGAAGGTCCGGGCCGAGCGCGCTACCTGATGCTGCGGCTGCTGGAGCGTGCCGGTGAGCGTCGGGTCGCCATCCCCGCTTTGACTTCCACCGATTACGTCAACACCATTCCCACCGAGAACGAGCCGTGGTTCCCCGGCGACGAAGAGGTGGAGCGACGCTTCCGTGCCTGGATCCGCTGGAACGCGGCGATCATGGTGCATCGTGCACAGCGCCCGGGAATCGGTGTGGGCGGCCACATCTCGACCTACGCGTCTTCTGCGGCGCTCTACGAGGTCGGCTTCAACCACTTCTTCCGCGGCAAGGACCATTCCGGCGGTGGCGACTCGATCTTCATCCAGGGTCATGCCTCGCCGGGCATCTACGCCCGCGCCTTCCTCGAGGGCAGGCTCAGCACCGACCGGATGGACGGCTTCCGGCAGGAGTACAGCCACGGCGGTCCAGGCCACGGCCTGCCGTCGTACCCGCACCCGCGGCTGCTGAACGACTTCTGGGAGTTCCCGACGGTGTCCATGGGTCTGGGCCCGATGAACGCCATCTATCAGGCGCGATTCAACCACTACCTGCACGACCGCGGCATCAAGGACACCTCCGATCAGCATGTGTGGGCGTTCCTCGGCGACGGTGAGATGGACGAGCCGGAGTCGCGCGGCCTCGCGCACGTCGCGGCGCTGGAGGGCCTGGACAACCTGACCTTCGTCGTCAACTGCAACCTGCAGCGCCTCGACGGTCCGGTTCGCGGTAACGGCAAGATCATTCAGGAGCTGGAGTCGTTCTTCCGCGGCGCGGGCTGGAACGTCATCAAGGTCATCTGGGGTCGGGAGTGGGACGCGCTGCTCGGCGCCGACCGAGACGGCGCACTGGTGAACCTGATGAACACCACGGCCGACGGTGACTACCAGACCTACAAGGCCAATGACGGCGCGTACGTTCGCGACCACTTCTTCGGCCGCGACCCGCGGACCAAGGCGCTGGTGCAGGACCTGTCCGATCAGGAGATCTGGAACCTCAAGCGCGGCGGTCACGACTACCGCAAGGTCTACGCCGCTTACGAGGCCGCGATGGCGCACAAGGGCCAGCCGACGGTGATCCTGGCCAAGACCATCAAGGGCTACACCCTCGGCAAGCACTTCGAGGGTCGCAACGCCACCCACCAGATGAAGAAGCTGACGCTGCAGGACCTCAAGGATTTCCGTGACCTGCAGCGGATTCCGATCAGCGACGCCGAGCTGGAGAGGGATCCGTACCTGCCGCCGTACTACCACCCCGGCATGGAGGCGCGTGAGATCCAGTACATGCTGGATCGGCGCAAGGCGCTCGGTGGCTACCTGCCCGAGCGGCGCACCACAGCTAAGCCGCTGCAACTTCCGGGTGACGATGCCTACCGCTCGGTGCGCAAGGGCTCCGGTAAGCAGAACGTGGCGACCACCATGGCGCTGGTTCGGCTGATGAAGGAGCTGCTGCGAGACAAAGAGATCGGCAAGCGGATCGTGCCGATCATCCCCGACGAGGCCCGTACCTTTGGTATGGACTCGTGGTTCCCTTCGTTGAAGATCTACAACCGCAACGGCCAGTTGTACACATCGGTCGACGCGGAATTGATGCTTGCCTACAAAGAGAGCTCCGTCGGGCAGATCCTGCACGAGGGCATCAACGAGGCCGGATCGACCGCGTCGTTCACCGCGGCGGGCACCTCGTACGCGACGCACGGCGAGCCGATGATCCCGCTGTACATCTTCTACTCGATGTTCGGTTTCCAGCGCACCGGAGACGGATTGTGGGCTGCCGCGGACCAATTGGCGCGCGGTTTCGTGCTCGGAGCAACCGCCGGGCGAACCACGCTGACCGGTGAGGGTCTGCAGCACAATGACGGCCACTCGCTGCTACTCGCATCAACCAATCCGGCGGTGGTCACCTACGATCCCGCGTTCGCCTTCGAGCTCGCGCACATCGTGCGGGACGGCTTGCGGCGGATGTACGGCGGCGGCACCCCGGAGGTCGGGCCCGGCACGGTGCCCGGGGCCGTTTCGCACGGCGGGAAACCGACCGGCGACTTCGGCGGCGAAGATATTTTCTACTACATCACCCTGTACAACGAGCCCTACCAGCAGCCGGCTGAGCCAGACGATCTCGATATCCCCGGTCTACTCAAGGGCATCTACCTGTACAAGCGCGGGGGAGCGGGCGACGTGCGCGCTCAGATCCTGGTCTCCGGCGTCACGGTGCCCGACGGCGTGCGCGCCCAGGCGCTGCTCGCCGCGGAGTGGGGCGTGCAGGCGGATGTCTGGTCGGTGACCTCATGGGGCGAACTCCGAAAGGAGGCGCTGAGCAAGGAAATCGCGAAGCTGCGCAACCCGGGCACCGATGTGGGCGTGCCGTACGTCACGCAGGCGCTGTCGGCGGTCGAAGGTCCGATCGTCGCCGCGACCGACTGGATGCGTGCGGTGCCGGATCAGGTTCGCCAGTGGGTGCCCGGCGACTTCACCACGCTCGGCACGGACGGTTTCGGTTTCTCCGACACCAGGCCCGCCGCGCGCCGGGTGTTCAACGTCGACGCGCAGTCCATCGTGGTCGCGGCCCTGGCCGGGCTCGTGCGGGCGGGAAAGATCGACCCCGCCAAGCTGACCGAGGCAACGGCTAAATACCGCATCGATGATGTGGACGCCGCGCCGAAGTCGGTGGCAAGCGGCGACGGAGACGGCGAGTAGCGGACGATTGGATGGTGGACCGTAAACCGCCGCGGCCGCGACGGATCTCCGAAGGCTCTTCCGAGCACGAGGTGTATCTGCCGACCGGCGCGCTCTCCCCGAACCGGCAAACCCGTGACCCGCTTCCCGACACGTTGCTCAAACGTGTGAAGCAGTTCTCGGGTCGACTCTCCACCGAGGCGGTGGGGTCGATGCAGGATCGGTTGCCGTTCTTCGCCGATCTGGACGCCGCGCAGCGCGCGGGCGTCCAGATGCTGGTGCAGACCGCGGTGGTGAACTTCCTGGAATGGCTGCAGGATCCCGACAGCGACATCAGGTTCAGTCTCGATGCCTTCCAGGTGATTCCGCAGGATCTGGCGCGCCGGCTGACGCTGCGCCAGACCGTGGACATGGTCCGGGTGGCCATGGAGTTCTTCGAACAGTGGCTGCCCGCGCTGGCGCGCAACGATCGGCAGCTGGTCGCACTCACCGAGGCGGTGTTGCGGTACGGGCGTGAGCTCGGATTCGCCGCCGCCTCGGTGTACGCCAGCGCGGCGGAATCCCGTGGCGCCTGGGATACCCGCTTGGAAGCGCTCGTCGTCGACGCCGTGGTGCGCGGCGACACCGGCCCGGACATGCTGTCGCGGGCCGCGACGCTGAACTGGGACGCGACCGCCCCGGCGACGGTCCTGGTCGGCACGCCGCCGGGCGATCAGGGTGTCGGCATGGTCGGTTCGGTGCACACCATCGCCGCCCGGCACGGCCGCGCGGCGCTGGCGGTGGTCCAGGGTTCACGACTGGTGATGGTGGTCAGTGGCCATCTCGGAGACAGTTCCTATATCTCACCGTTCCTGGCGGACCTGCTTGCCGAGGTGTTTTCGGACGGGCCGGTGGTGATCGGCCCGACCACCCGCACCCTGGGTGCGGCGCATACCAGCGCGGTGGAGGCGCTGGCCGGAATGGAGGCGGTGGTGGGCTGGCGCGGCGCCCCGCGACCGGTTCATGCGACCGAGCTATTGCCCGAACGCGCCTTGTTGGGCGACCGTGCTGCGGTCGAAGCGTTGAACGAGTATCTTGTGCTTCCGTTGGCTGCGGCGGGATCGTCGCTTGCGGACACGCTCGAGGCCTATCTGGATTGCGGTGGCGCTGTCGAGACGTGTGCCCGTCAGCTGTACGTCCATCCAAATACTGTTCGCTACCGTCTCAAGCGGATAGCCGAAATAACGGGGCGCGATCCGATGAGCCCGCGGGACGCCTACGTGCTCCGAATCGCGGCCACAGTAGGTCGTTTGACACGAACCCGTAACGAATCGTCAACACCTACCCCAGAGGCAACTCGCTTTTCCATGGGTCACGAGGGCGTGTAACGGATCTAAGGAACCGGTCGATCGGGACGACTCACGTGGCCTTTTGTGGGACCCCCACAAAAGCGATCGGCAAGCTTCATTCGCGCCGACATCTCCTGCGGCCTACCTCACAGTGTTTTCTTAGAGGTGTGATCGCGTTGTTCGCCCCTGGACAGGGGTCCCAGACACCCGGAATGCTCGCGCCTTGGCTCGACCTCCCCGGCGCGACAGATCGCCTCGCCCTCTGGTCCAAGGCCTCCGGCCTGGATTTGGTTCGTCTCGGTACTACCGCGACGGCCGAGGAGATCACCGATACTGCCGTTACCCAACCACTCGTCGTCGCCGCCGCGCTGTTGGCATTCGCGGAAATCGACGCGACTTCGCTTCCGGCCGCTACCATCGTCGCTGGACACTCGGTCGGTGAACTTGCCGCAGCCGCGATCGCCGGAGTTATCTTCCCCGACGATGCGGTCGCCCTGGCTGCCATCCGCGGTGCGGAGATGGCCAAGGCGTGCGCGCTGGAGCCGACCGGGATGTCCGCGGTGCTCGGTGGCGATGAAGCCGCCGTGCTCGCTCGGCTCGCGGAGCTCGACCTCGTTCCGGCCAATCGGAACGCGGTGGGTCAGATCGTCGCCGCGGGTCGATTGGATGCCTTGGCGGAACTCGCCGCGAATCCACCCGCGAAGGCTCGGGTGCGTGCGCTGCCCGTCGCGGGGGCTTTCCACACCGCGTTCATGGGCCCGGCCCAGGATGCGGTGACGGCAGCCATCAGCCAGATCATGCCGAACGAGCCGACTCGGACCCTATTGTCGAACTTCGACGGCAAGCCGATCGCCTCGGGAGCCGATGCGATCGCTAAGCTCGCGGCACAGATCACCCGGCCAGTCCGTTGGGACCTGTGCACCGAAACCACCAGGCAAGCCGGGGTTTCGGCAGTGGCGGAGCTGCCGCCGGCGGGCACCCTGGTCGGCATTGCAAAACGGGAAATGAAGGGCACGCCGACGCTGGCCCTGAAGACCCCCGATGACCTCCCTGCGTTGGCCGGGCTCACGATCTCCGGCTAGCTTTCCTCGCGGCCGTGCACAGAAAAAGCACGGTTGTGAACGAGCGGACGGTAACCATCGCCCGTCTCGATCCGAAAAACACAATGCCCTACAAAAGTAATCAAGAAGGGAGCTACACAGTGGCCAGCCTGACCCAGGAACAAATCGTCGAGGAACTCGGCAACATCATCGAAGAGGTGACGGGTATCGAACCCTCCGAGGTGACGATCGAGAAGTCCTTCGTCGATGACCTGGACATCGACTCGCTGTCCATGGTCGAGATCGCGGTTCAGATGGAGGACAAGTACGGCGTCAAGATCCCCGACGAGGATCTGGCCAGCCTGAAGACGGTCGGCGACGTTGTCGCCTACGTCCAGAAGCTCGAGGCGGAGAACAGCGAAGCCGCCGCGGAGCTCAAGGCCAAGTTCGACAACGCCGAGTAGGGCCAATACTGTGACCACTCCTTCCACCTTGAACGGGAACTTCCCCAACGTCGTCGTCACGAGCATGGCGGCGACCACGTCGATCGCTGGTGACGTCGATGCGACGTGGAAGGGACTCCTCAACAGCGAGAGCGGTATCGACGTTCTCGAGGACTCCTTCGTCGAGGAATACGACCTTCCGGTCCGCATCGGCGGTCACCTGAAGGTCCGGCCCGAGACCCTGCTGACCCGAGTCGAGTGCCGCCGCATGGCGTACGTCGAGCAGCTCGCGACCGTCCTCGGTCGCGAAGTCTGGCGTAACGCGGGCAGCCCGGAGGTCGACCTGGAACGGCTGGGTGTAGCCATCGGCACGGGTCTAGGTGGCGGCGACGCCCTCATCGACTCGGTCGACAAGCTGAAGAACGGCGGCTATCGCAAGATCTCGCCGCTGGCTGTTCAGATGGTCATGCCGAACGGCCCATCGGCCGTTGTCGGTCTCGAATTGAAGGCCAGGGCAGGAGTGGTCACTCCGGTCTCGGCGTGCTCGTCCGGCTCCGAGGCGATCGCCAACGCATGGCGCATGATCGTGATGGGTGACGCCGACATCGTCGTCACCGGCGGCGTCGAGGGCTACATCGACTCGGTGCCGATCGCGGCGTTCTCCATGATGCGCGCGATGAGCACCCGCAATGACGACCCCAAGGGCGCTTCTCGTCCGTTCGACAAGGATCGCGACGGGTTCGTCTTCGGTGAGGCCGGTGCGCTCATGGTCGTCGAGACCGAAGAGCACGCCAAGGCACGTGGAGCCACCATTCACGCTCGCCTGCTCGGCGCAGGCATCACTTCCGACGGCTTCCACCTGGTTGCCCCGGATCCCGCAGGCACCGGCGCGGCCCGTGCGATGACCAGGGCGCTGCAGACCGCGGGTCTGACCAAGAGCGACATCACCCACGTCAACGCGCACGCCACCGCCACCCCGATCGGCGATACCGCCGAGGCGCGGGCGATCAACCTGGCTGTGGGCAACCACGCCTCGGTGTACGCCCCGAAATCAGCACTGGGTCACTCGATCGGCGCCGTCGGCGCCCTCGAGTCGGTGCTCACCGTGCTCAGCATTCGGGACGGGATCGTCCCGCCGACGCTGAACCTGGAAAACCTCGATCCGGAGATCGATCTGGACGTGGTACACGGCGAGGCTCGCCGCCAGGAGATCGAGTACGCGATCAACAATTCCTTCGGTTTCGGTGGGCACAATGTCGCGCTCGCCTTCGGTCGGGCATAGCCGCCCCATCGACTGCAACAACGATCCCGGTGGGGTCGGCCTACTGAATGGCTCGACTCCTCCGGTGTTCGACATACGCAGCCGCGGTAGCGGCGCACTTCCTTGAGGTGAGGAGAAAACGCGATGACAATTATGGCGCCCGCGTTTCAGCCCGAAACAACGACCGATCCGCGTGACCCGCTGGGCCGGCTGCAGCGCTTCTTCGATCCGGGTACCGTCCTGCCGCTACATCCGCGGGACAAGTCCGGTGTGATCGCCGCGATCGGCGAGGTCGACGGAGTGCGCACCGTGGCCTATTGCTCCGACGCCACCGTCATGGGCGGCGCGATGGGCGTGGAGGGTTGCAAGCACATTGTCGATGCGATCGACACCGCCATCGACTCCGACGTTCCGGTAGTCGGCATCTGGCATTCCGGCGGCGCTCGGCTCGCCGAGGGCGTCGAGGCTCTGCACGCCGTCGGCCTGGTCTTCGAGGCCATGGTCCGGGCGTCCGGCCTGGTACCGCAGATCTCGGTGGTACTCGGCTTCGCGGCCGGTGGCGCCGCCTACGGCCCCGCGCTGACCGATATCGTCATCATGGCGCCCGAGGGCCGGATCTTCGTGACCGGCCCGGACGTGGTTCGCAGCGTGACCGGCGAGCAGGTCGATATGGCCACCCTCGGCGGTCCGGAGACGCACGGCAAGAAATCCGGTGTCACCCATATCGTCGCCAACGACGAGGCCGATGCGCTGCATCGGGGTCGCCGACTGGTGTCGATGTTCGCCGAACAGGGCGAATTCGATCTGGTTGCCGCCGAACATGGTGACGTCGACCTGAAGGCGATGATGCCGGAATCGGCCAAGCGCGCCTACGACGTCAAGCCGATCATTCACGAGCTGCTCGACAACGTCGACGGTGAGTCCTCGTTCGAAGAGCTGCAGGGTGGTTACGCCCGCAGCATCGTCACCGGCATCGGTCGGCTCGCCGGTCGCACCGTCGGTGTGCTGGCGAACAACCCGATCCGGCTCGGCGGCTGCCTGAACTCCGAAAGCGCCGAGAAGGCCGCGCGTTTCGTGCGGCTGTGCGACGCCTTCGGCATCCCGCTGGTGGTCGTCACCGACGTCCCCGGCTACCTGCCCGGCGTCAGCCAGGAGTGGGATGGTGTCGTGCGCCGCGGCGCGAAGCTGCTGCACGCGTTCGCCGAGGCACGGGTGCCCCGGGTCACGCTGGTGACCCGGAAGATCTACGGCGGCGCCTACATCGCGATGAACGCCCGCTCGCTGGGCGCGACCGCGGTGTACGCGTGGCCCGGTTCCGAGGTCGCCGTCATGGGCGCCAAGGCCGCGGTCGGTATCCTGCACAAGAAGGCGCTGGCAGCGGCGCCGGACGACGAGCGTGAGGCACTGCACGAACGCCTCACCGCCGAGCACGAACAGATCGCCGGTGGCGTCGAGCGCGCCATTGCGATCGGTGTCGTCGACCAGGTCATCGAGCCGTCGAAGACGCGCAGCATCATTGCCGCCGCATTGGCCTCGGCTCCGGCCCGCAAGAGTCGCCACAAGAACATTCCGCTGTAAAGGCGGGAAATGAGTTAGGCCCTGGGATTTCCCGGGGCCTATTCTTTTGCCTCGGATCGGGGGGATATCGTGTCGAACTGTGCCACGGAGGGTAGCTCGGATAGGCGTGATCGACCGGGCAGTGGATGCGCCTGGCCGTCCGCTGACCGGGTCGGCCTCGAGGGGGGCTACCTCGGGTCGGCGTTGATGGCGTCGCGGACGGTGGTTTCCTGGTCGCCGAGGAATTGGGGGTCGGGGTGGGTGAGCATGGCGGCGACGGCCTTGGTGGCGGCCAATTGGTCACGGAGCCAACATTTTTCGTAGGTGGTGTTGTGCGGTTGGGCGGTATCGGCAACACCGGTCGCGTCGATGCCAACAGAGCGGCACAAGGCGATAGTGCGGGGGAGGCTGAAGTCCTGGGTGACGACGATGGCCTGGTGTACGCCGAAGATTCGGTAGGCGCGGATGCAGGATTGGTAGGTGTCGAAACCGGCGTAGTCGACGGCGAGTTTGCCAGAGGGGACGCCGTGGTGCATCAGGTAGCGGCGCATCGCGTTCGGTTCGTCGTAGCTCCAGCGGCCGTGGTCCCCGGACAGGAGCAGGGCTTTCACCTTGCCGGTTTCCAGGAGGCGGCGGCCGAGGTCGAGCCGGGCGGCGAGGTAGGGGGAGGGCTCGCCGTTGTCGTATACCTGGGCGCCGAGGACCAACCCGACCTCACTGGGCGGCACGCTATCGGTGGTGTAGTCGTAGCCGCTCGCCTCATGCCGTACCCAGCCCTCCGCGCCGAGTACGACAGTCGATACCGCAACTAGTGCCGCCAACGCCAGCCAGATCAGCCGTTTCGGGTGCGGTAGTGATGTGGTCCGCCCCCGAGTCCGTGTCATTACGTCACGAAATCCCATACACGCAGTGTGCCCGAATTGTGTGGGGTTCACATGCCGTCGGAATCGGGTGCAGCGCGCAGGGGTCCGCGCTGCCGGGGCGAGAGATCGCCGCCGATCCTGAGCGTGCACTTTCCGCAGTTACTGCGCGAATTCTGTCGGCATGGCGGAAAAGTGTCTGCTCAGCCCACGGCTGTCCCACGCGTTGCCACGGATCGCGGCGCTCGAGCGTGCAGAATCCCTGGAATGGGATCCGAGATCACCGCCGCGAGGGATCGTAAGCGGCACGGCAGGCACTACACGCCGCCTGCGCTGGCGCGATTCCTTGCGCGGCGGCTGCTCGAGCATGTGCCGCGGGTTTCGGGTGTGCTCCGGGTGCTCGACCCCGCCTGCGGGGATGGGGAATTGCTGCTGGCGCTGTACCGGGAAGCCGCGATCGGGCTGCCGGAGGTGCGGTTGAAGTTGGTGGGTTACGACCTGGACGACGAGGCGCTGACGGTGGCTCACGAGCGGGCGTCCGCCGAGGGGGTTGTCGTCGATTTGTACCTAGGCGATTTTCTCACGGTGTCGGAGGGCATCGCCGACGGATGCTTCGATGCCATCATCACCAACCCGCCCTACGTGCGGACCCAACAGCTGGGTGGGGAGACCGCGCAGTTGCTCAGTGAACGGTTCGGGTTGAGTGGACGGATCGACCTCACCCATCCGTTCGTCGCTATCGCGCCGCGACTGCTGTGTGCGGGTGGAGTGCTCGGATTGCTGTGCGCCAACCGGTTTCTCACCACCAAGGCGGGCGCGAACATTCGACAGCTGCTGCTGGCGGAGCTGTCCCCAGTCGAGCTGTACGACCTGGGTGACACCAAGCTGTTCGATGCGGCCGTGCTGCCCGCCGTCACCATCGCGAGACGCACGTCCTGTCGCGAGACGTGCCGGTACGTGTCGGCCTATGAGGTCGCCGAGTGCGAAACCGTCAGCGCAGTAGATCTATTCGAGGCATTGACCGGAGCGAGCGGCCGCCTCATCGCCCATAACGGTCGCACCTTCGCGATAGAAATCGGCACACTTGCGACTGATGATCCGATGGTGACGGTGCCCGCCGGCCCATCAGAAGGCGTGGGGCAGCGCGCGGATTTGGATAGTGCCGAGTATGGCCAGGACGACGCTGACTTCAGCGCTGGACCTTCCAATTTTGCTGGGGTGGTGGATGTTTCGGCGTCAGAAAAACAGGCCCGCTTGGTATCCGATAGTTCCCGCTCGCTCGGTTCTGGTGGAGCGCCGGGTGAGGTGGCTGCTATCGCCTCGGGCGAGGGTGGCGATGGGGGTGAAGGCAGGTTGGTGTCGGGGGAGTCATTTGTTTCCGGGGTGTTCGGGGGTTGCGGGGGCAGTGTGCCGCTCGACGTAGGTGAGCCGCGCGGCGCGGCGCTTTCCGGCACGACGGGGCGGGCGTGGCGGATGTCGCAGCCCAGTGTCGACTACTGGTTGGCGCGGATCAAGGCGGGGACGTGGAAGACGTTCGGTGAGGTCGCGCGGATTCGAGTGGGGATCAAGACGACTGCGGACCGGGTATTCATTTCGGATCGGTGGGGTGAGATGGATCCGTGCCCGGAGCCGGAGTTGCTGTTCGACTTGATAACTCATCACGATGTCCTACCGTGGCAGATCCGTCGTGATCGCGGCACTCGGGTGCTCTATCCATACGACACTGCCCAGTCTCGGCGTGTTCCGGTCGATCTGCGCGAATTTCCCAGTGCCGCAGCATATTTGCGAGCTCATGAGGAAACGTTGGCCGGGCGGAAATACGTGACGGCAAGTGGGCGTGCGTGGTTCGAGATCTGGGTGCCGCAGCGACCGCATTTGTGGCGGGTGCCGAAGTTGGTGTTTCCCGATATCAGTACGCGGCCACGGTTCGCGCTGGATCGGTCCGGTGCGGTCGTGAATGGGGACTGCTATTGGATGTCGCTGTCGGACATCGGGGTTCGAGGCAATGCGGAACAGCTGGCGTATCTGCTGATGGGTGTGGCGAATTCGGCGCTCGGCCTGCGCTTTTACGATGCGGTATGCGGGAATCGACTCTATTCGGGTCGGCGGCGTTGGATCACCCAGTACGTGTCGCGGCTGCCATTGCCGGATCCGGCCCGGTCCGCCGGAATCGTCGAGCTGGTAGCCGAATTCGTCGACGGCGGGCGACTGCCCGATGCCGAGGCGATGCGTGTGCTGGACGAGCGGGTGGCCGCCGCGTTCGGGGTGCGATCAGGCGGTGGTGCTGATGCCGACCATCGGCAGCAAGATCCGGCGGGCGAAGTCGCGTCCGGCCTCCACATCCTCGAGTGGGATGAGCCCGTCGGGGGTCAGCGCCAGCGAGAGGGCCAGCCGGGCCATGATCTCGGCGACCAGGTCGGCGTCGAAATCGTCGGCGTCGTCGTCGGGCCGTAATTCCCTCAGCTTCGTGGCCAGATAGGTGCGGCCGACCGCAATGATCGGCCCGGCCTCGGTGGTGAGCCGCGGCAGGATGAGATCGGGTTCGGTGCGCAACAGCCTGCGCAGCAGTTCATTGCCCGCGATCGTGCTGATGAACGCGACGAAGATCTCCACCAGCTGGTTGTCGCTGCCCGCGACCAGTTGCACGCGATTGTCGATCTCGCTGACGAAGCGCTGCGCCTCGCGTACGCTGACCGCCTCGACAAGTTCGTTCTTGGATTCGAACCGGCGGTACAGGGTTGCCGGGCTGATACCGGCGCGCCGGGCGATCTCGCCCATGCTGGTGCGCTTGATGCCGAAGTCCAGGAATGCCGACAGCGCGCTTTCCAGCAACTTCTCGGCGTCCTTGACGGGGTTGTCGAGGATGCGCTGGAGCATGGATGGGACGGTGGGCATCAGGTCTCCGGTCGATTCGGCGCGGGTGCCGATGGTGTGCGCTGCCGCGACGGTGCGGGTGATTTCCGATCATTATTTCATCGGTTGACGGTGGAGTGGCCAAGGGATTCCCGAACCCGTGAGTCGAACGCGTATGAATCATCTCACCTGCTGAGTTGTCGGTGGGCGTCTATGCCCTCGATCTCCGGGCTCGACGTGCCGATCAGTCCGCTGAATCTTTGCGGACGGATGAGTGCTGCGTCGCGCTGATCTGCCCCTCCATTCGGTGGACCGATGGTGCTGCGTGGGCCGTTGACTCGGTGCAATCGATTGAACGTCGCGCCGATCTGCCGAGACGATGCTGTGTGACCGAGGTGAGTCGGTCGCAAGGCGGGCTCGGCTGGCTGGTCATGGTGGACATCCGATGTGGATGTCGCCGGGTGGAAACGATTGTCCCGTGGGGTACTTCACCGACGAACCGATGGCACGCACATCGGATGACGGTTCGAGCTGCGGATGGCGCGCAGCAGTCCGGCGGCCGCGGCGCAGACGATTCTGCGCGCGCGGCGCGCGGGGCAGGCGAAAGTCCTTGTCGGACTGGTGCCGTGCTGGTGGACCTTGTTACCAGTTTCACCGGCTCGCATCACAAACTGGTGCTGGACAGGTGTTTGGGTCCTGGCGACTGGTGTTCAGGGCATCGCACCAGGCTTGTCGATGGTCACCGTGTCGTTGCGACGGAGCGGTGACCCGGTTTTACTGTCGCGGGAGGTCTAGCTCGGCCATTTCTTGCTCGATGGCATTGGCCGCGAAATCGAGGCCGCTGGAACGTAGTTCGTGGACACGGCGCTGTAGCGCCTCGATTCCGCCAGGCTGGGCCGCGATGTCGGCCACGCTGATCCGCCCCTTCGGCCGGTGCAGACTCGTCGATCCGTACGCCACCGTGATACCTCCTGCCTGCACGCTCTGCGTCCGCTATCCAAGCGGGGCCTCTGCGCTACGAGCCGCAAGACGACCGTGTCGGCAGGAGACCCCGGAACACCGGACACGCCGGCGAAATGTTATCAGCGATTCCTACTGGACACTTGATCAGTATGCGCTGTCTCATAGTATCTTCGCGCCGCGGTGGTTGGCCATGTTGTGCAGGTAGCCCGACCCGTTGAGTCGGATGCCATCCTGCTCCGCGTCGCTGAGTTCGCGGCGCACCTTTCCTGGTACTCCGGCGACCAATGAGCCCGGCGGAATTTGCGCACCCTCGGGAATCAGCGCATTGGCCGCGATGAGGCTCCCCGCGCCGATCACCGCGCCATTGAGCACGGTCGCACCCATGCCGACCAGCACATCGTCACCGACGGTGCACCCGTGCAGGATCGCATTGTGCCCCACCGAAACTCCCGCGCCGACGGTCAGCGGAAAACCAGGATCGGCATGCAACACGCACCCGTCCTGAATGTTCGTCCGCGCCCCAATGCTGATCACCTCCCGATCCCCCCGCAGCACCGCGCCGTACCAAACGCCCACCTCACCCGCGAGTCGCACCCGCCCGATCACGGTCGCATTAGGCGCGATCCACGCACTGTCATCGATTTGCGGCGCAAACTCGCCAACCTGAATCCTCATGGAGAGAACGTAGCGACGCCGAAACGCGGCCAACCCAGCGCCCCGTGCCCCGGTCTGGACGGACACTATTCGGCCAAGCGCGTTCGATGGGATCGTCGTCGGCGGCGTCGGGTACCGCAGTCGGGATGTTTTGGGCTTGCGAACCGCTGCGGTGTGGGGCGGTGACCAATGCTCTGGCCAGTTCGGTGGCCTTGTGGCGCGACCTGGCTCACCGATCCCACCTTCGATGCGCCCGATGACTATCGGAAACAGGCGGCTTCGGGTCGAGGAAGCCGCCCGTGGTCGCCGGGGTTCGGTTATTCAGCGCTGGTTTCGCTCGACTCGTCCGGGCTGTCGCCGAGGTACCAGTCGGGGTCGCCGGAGGTCGGCAGGTCGTGCAGCTTGTCGGGGTTGCGGACCACGTCGATGGCGACGATGCGGCCCGCGTCGATGGTGAAGGCGAAGACGCCGGTGTGGGTGCCGTCGAAGACGACGAGGCCGGGCTGGCCGTTGACCAGGACCGCGCGGCCCCAGGCGCCCGACGCCGACGGTGCGTGGTACCAACCGAGCAGCAGCTTCGCGACCAGTTCTGCGCCGTGCACCGGCCGGCGGATCGCGGGCACCTTGCCGCCGCCGTCGGCGGTCAGGCTGACGGCGGAATCGAGCACGCCCAGCAGCGCACTCAAATCACCGGAACGCCACGCCACCGCGAACGCCGAGACCACCTTCTCCTGCTCGTCCGGCGAGGCGGGGAACCGGGGTGTCCCATCCTCGATGCGCTTGCGGGCGCGCGAGGCAAGCTGGCGCACCGCGGCCGGGGTGCGACCGACCACCTCGGCGACCTCGGGGCCGGTCATGCCGAACACGTCCTGCAGCACGAACGCGGTGCGTTCGGCGGGGGAGAGGGATTCCAGGACCACCAGCAGCGCGGTGGTCACGCGCTCGTCCTGGGTAATGCGGTCGGCGGGATCGTCCCAGGTTGTCACCTCGGGCTCCGGAAGCCATTCGCCGACGTACTGTTCGCGGCGTACCCGCGCGGAGCCGAGATGGTCGAGCGCGAGCCGCCCGGTCACCGTCGTCAGCCAGGCCCGCAGGTTATCGATCTCGGCCGCTTTCCCGGACTCGTGCTGATGCTGCAGCCGCAGCCACGCCTCCTGCACGACATCGTCTGCGTCGGTGAGGCTGCCCAGGTTGCTGTAGGCGAGCCGGCGCAGGTATGGCCGATGCTCCTCGAACTGCCGGGCGAGCTCGGCCTGGTCGATGGGCTCGGATACGGAGGACTGGTCGGAAGTCACTGGTCTCGCCGTTCGGTCGTGCGGCCCCTCGGGGGCGAGTTTATGAGTGCGTCATCAGGGTGACGATGCTGGGCAGGTGAGTGTGACAGACGGCGACACGCCGGAGACACGGTCGAGTTGCACGGAGGTGCTGCGGGTGCCGGACCGGCACATGTCGATGCGCACGGGCCGGCATGTGTCGCTGGTCGCGTTGCGGTTGCGAGAGGGCAGGGGCAACCGTGGCTGCGCCTGCCCGGCACCGGCTACCCTCTCTCGGTGTCTACGGGGACCTCGACCGCTGCCGGGCTGCTGCTGGGCTTCGCACTCGACCGCGCGTTCGGTGATCCGCGCCGGTGGCACCCGGTGGCCGGATTCGGTTCGGCGGCCAGCGCGCTCGAATGCGTGACCTACGCCGATCGGCGTTCCGCCGGGTTGGTGCACGAGGCGCTATCGGTCGGCGCGGTCGTTGCCCTCGGAGTGGCCGCGCGGCGTGGTGGTGTGGTGGCGACCGCGCTGGCCACCTGGACGGTGCTGGGCGGCCGGAGCCTGGCACGCACGGGCCGAGAAATGGCCGACAGGCTCGAATCCGGTGACTTGGCCGCCGCGCGGGCGCTGCTGCCCTCGCTCTGCGGGCGGGATCCCGAGGTGCTCGGTGCGGACGGATTAGCCCGTGCGGCACTGGAATCCATCGCCGAGAACACCTCCGACGCGACGGTCGCGCCGCTGCTGTGGGGCGCGGTCGCCGGTGTGCCCGGCCTGCTCTGCTACCGCGCGATCAACACCCTCGACGCGATGGTCGGTTACCGCAACGACCGCTACCAACGCTTCGGCTGGGCCGCCGCCCGCACCGACGACCTGGCAAACCTGGTGCCCGCCCGCGTCACCGGTCTACTCACCGCCGCTTTGTCCCCCTTGGTCGGCGGTCGCCCCGCCGACGCCTTGCGCGCCTGGCGCCGCGACGCGGCAAAACACCCTAGCCCCAACGCGGGCGTCGTCGAAGCATCGATGGCCGGCGCCCTCGGCGTCCGCCTCGGCGGCCGCACCCAATACCGCAACTGCACCGAACTACGCCCCACCCTCGGCGACGGCCCCGCCCCCGCGGTAGCTGACCTCCGCCGCGCCGTACACATGTCAGAGGCAGTCCAAACAGGTGCCGCCCTCACCGCCGCTCTCTGGGCGATCCTCCGCCCCAACCGCTAGCCTGCCTCGCTGAGTTGCGGCGAATGGTGAGTTGGCCCTCCACGACGTGCAAATGGCAGGCTTTGGTGGTTGGCACGTCGAGCGCGCGGCTATCACCGGGAGCCGTGCGCGTCGGCGGAGAGGTTGGCAAACGCGGGTCCGCGACGAGGGTGCTGGCTTGATCGGCTGGATGGGCCCGGGTCAGCGGTTGCCGCCGTAGCGGTCGGCTAGGCGTTGTTCGTTGGTGGAGGGTGGTGTGGGGGGAGGGGGTTCGTTGGAGGTGGGGGTAGTTGAGGTGGGGGTGCTGAGGGCTTTTTCTTTGCGGCGTTCGCGGATTTCGGCGTAGACGAAATAACCGAGGCCCAAGGGGGCCATGATGCCGAAGGCGAGCCATTGGAGGCCGTAGGAGAGGTAGGGGCCAGCGTCGAGTTGCGGGAGGGGCGTGGGGGTGAGGGCGCCGGGTTGTTTTTCGTCGAGTTGGAGGTAGCCGCCGCGTTCGCCGGTGGGGATTACAGTCAGTGGCTGTTGCAGGACGGTGGTTTCCTGGGCGGTGTCGATCGAATAGACCTGGCGATAGCCGTCTTGGACGCTCGGGTCTTTGCCGGGGGTGACGCCTTCGGACATGCGAACCCTGGCCTCGATGTGTTGTGATCCCGCGGGCGGGTCCGGGATCTGCGGCGGGCGCGTTCCGTCGACGGCGGCCACGAGACCGCGGTCGACGAGCAGGATGCGGCCGTCGTCGAGTCGGAAGGTGGAGAGCACCGCGTAGCCGGGATTGCCGTCGAGGTGGCGGAGTCGGACCAGCACCGTCGAATCCGGCAGGTAGGTGCCTGTGGCGGTGACTCGGCGCCATTCAGCGTGCGAGTCGGTGTCCTTGTTGCCGAGGACGGTGGTGATGTCGATGGGAGCCGCGTCCACCGAGTCGGCGATCAGCTGGTTGCGGTGCGAGGTGGAAGTGTTCTTGCCGAGTTGCCATGGCGCAAGGACCGTGAAACAGAGGTAGGCGAAGGCGGCCACCAGCACGGCCAGGATCAGCCAGCTGGGGCGCAGGAGGAACGTCAGCCGGCGCATCAGGGGCGTCCGTCGGGGACGGGTTCGGCGTCGAGGAGCGATGCGGTGTCCAGCCCGCTGGGCTCAGCGCTCGCGGGAACCGGTTCGTCGGCGCGGGCTGTGAGGGTGGTTTGTACCCAGTCCAACAGGCCCGGGATGGCTGCTTCGATCTGCTCGCGGACGAGTTCGAAGTCGGCCGTGCTCCCGTAGTACGGGTCTGGGACGCTTAGGCCGTCGGCGGTCGGATCGAAGCTGCGGAGGAGTCGGCGGCGGTCCGAGGGCACGCCCATGCGGGCGAGTTCGCGTTCGTGGCCGGTGTCCAGGGCGATCAGCAGGTCGGCGTCGCGGTGCTCGTCGCCGAACATGGCGGCGACGTGTCCGATCGGATATCCGTGGTGGCGCAGTGTCGAGGTGGTGCGTGGATCGGCGTCATCACCGGCATGCCAGGCGGTGGTGCCCGCGCTGCTGACCCGCACCTGGTCGGCCAGTCCGGCCCGATCCAGATGCTCCGCGAACATCTTCTCCGCCATCGGCGATCGGCAGATATTGCCGGTACAGACGAACGACACGTGCAGCTCACCCACGACAGCCATTCTGGCCGGTGGTCCCGATGAGCCGCCACGTAGGGTGGGTTCTCGTGCCCGAGGACAGCGTCGATCACGCGAAACTGCGCCACCACGGTGACGTGGACGCATGCCCCGGAATGCTCGATTTCGCGGTGAACGTGCAGGGCAGCGCGCCGCCGGACTGGCTGCGCCTGCGCTTGGCCGCACGCCTGGACTCACTCGGCCGGTATCCGAGCGCCGCCGAGGACCTCGCGGCCCGATCCGCGATCGCGGCGCGCCACGGACGGTCCCCGGACGCGGTGCTACTCCTGGCCGGTGCGGCCGAGGGTTTCGCCATGCTGCCCCGCCTCGCACCCCGGTTGGCCGCGGTGATCCATCCATCGTTCACCGAACCCGAGTTGGCGCTGCGCGAGGCGGGTATCCCGGTGCACCGGGTGCTGCTGGGTCCGCCCTACACACTGACCTCGGCACCCGCCTCCGATGTCGTCGGCGGGGACGTGCCGGACGCGGTCGGCCTAATCGCGCTCGATGCCCATGAGGGGGTCGTCCCGGATGCCGTCGGCCGGGTGGCACGGGACGCCGTTGGCCGGATGGCTCCGGACGTTGCTTGCGGGGAGTTGCCCGGTGCTGCGGGCCGGCTGGTGCCGGTTGCTGTTGGCCTGGAGATGTCGGATGTTGCGGACCAGGGTTCGCCGGATGTTGCGGACCAGTTGGTCCCCGCCGCCGCCGATCTGGTGGTGCTCGGCAATCCGACGAATCCGACGTCGGTGCTGCATCCCGCTGAAGCGATCCTCGCCTTGCGTCGACCTGGCCGAGTCATCGTGGTCGATGAGGCATTCGCCGACGCGGTGCCGGGAGAGCCGGAATCGTTGGCCGGGTTTGCTTCACCCGATGTTCTGGTGCTCCGCAGCCTCACCAAGACGTGGGCGTTGGCGGGTCTGCGTTGCGGGTACTTCCTCGGCGCACCTGAACTGCTGGCCCGGCTGAATCACGGCCGTCAGCACTGGCCGTTGGGCAGCTTGCAGTTGGAAGCGATCGCCGCCACCGCGGAATCGGATGCGGTCGCCGAGGCGCAGGAACGTGCGCAAGTGATTGCGGCAGAGCGAGAGTCGATGATCGAACGGCTGGCTGCCCTTGGTGTACAGGTCCACACGCCTGCCAGCGGTCCGTTCCTGTTGCTGCGTGTCCCGGATGGGGAGCTGCTGCGAAAGCATCTGGCGGACAAGGGGATTGCGGTCCGTCGCGCCGACACCTTTCCTGGCCTCGGACCGAATCATCTACGTGTCGCGGTGCGCGGCGCGGCTGAGGTCGATCGGTTGGTCGCCGGAATTCGTGCGGCGGGATTGTGAAGTCGGCCGCGGCAGGTAGCGGATTGCGACCGGGACAATTGCGGCTCGCCGGGACGACGACCCAGAGCGATCCCGGCGGTCGCACGACACCAAGCGGCGCGGTGGCCCGTGGCGCGGAGCCACGCGCGGCTGGCCCATCCAATAGTCGACGGCGGCATCGGCAGCCCGGCAGCCCGGCAGCCCGGGAGTTGGGCAGCTGGAAGCGGTTGCGGCGCGGGACGAAAGTGGTGGTGACATGAGCGAAGCGGAGGAAGGTCGATGGTGACTACGCTGGCGGATCTCATCGAGGTGCTGGATGCGGCTTATCCGCCGAAGCTGGCTGAATCATGGGATTCGGTGGGGTTGGTGTGTGGGGATCCTGCCGATGAGGTCACCCGTGTGCTATTCGCGGTCGACGCAACCGCTGCTGTCGTCGATGAGGCGATCGATTGGCGGGCACAGGCTTTGGTGGTGCACCATCCGCTGCTCTTGCGTGGTGTCGATACCGTGGCGGCCGATACCCCGAAAGGTGCGTTGCTGCACAGGCTGATTCGTTCGGGTTGCGCGTTGTTCAGTGCGCACACCAATGCCGACTCCGCAGATCCCGGTGTTTCCGATGCGCTTGCTGCGGCTTTGGGGCTCATGGTCACCGGACCGCTGGATGCGAAATCACAACCTGCCGTGGATAACTGGGTGGTGCAGGTGCCGCGCTCGCACACCGATGCGGTACTGGCGGCGTTGTTCGCGGCCGGTGCCGGTGGCAGCGACTCCTACCGCGACTGCGCGCTGCGCGTGCCGGGAATCGGCCAGTTCCGCCCGGTGACGGGAGCGAATCCGGCGATCGGCTCGGTGGGCGAACTGCAGCAGGTCGAGGAAGACCGCATCGAGGTCATCGCACCGCCCGCCGCCCGCGCCGCCATTCTCGCGGCATTGCGCGCCACGCATCCGTACGAGGACCCCGCCTACCACATCACCGAGCGCGCGGCAGTGCCATCCGGCCTCGGCCTCGGTCGGGTCGGCACGTTGCCGGAGCCGGAGTCATTGCGCACCTTCACCTCTCGGGTGGCCGCGGCGCTCCCCGTGACAACGTGGGGTGTCCGCGCGGCAGGCGACCCCGACCGGATGATCCACACCGTCGCAGTCTGCGGCGGCTCAGGCGACTCCTATCTGAACACGGCGGCCCGCCTCGGCGTCGACGCCTACGTCACCTCCGACCTGCGCCACCACCCGGTCGACGAACACCTGCGCCGAGGCGGACCGGCACTGGTCGACGCCGCCCACTGGGCCACCGAATTCCCTTGGTGCGCCCAAGCGGAGTCCCTCGTCCGAACCAGCCATCCGGAACTCGAGACTCGCGTGTCGTCCTTGCGCACCGACCCGTGGACAGTGAGCGCCACCGCCGGGTGACCCGGCCGGCCCTATCCGGCTACCGTCGGTCGCCGCAGCCGCTCGGCCGCGCTCGCGAACTTCGGGTGCGCGTAGATGACGACTCGCGTCGAGTTGGCCGTCGACCGACCGCGTACCAGCATCGTCGATTGGTTGAACGCACCCACGATGCAGCATCCCCACCGGGATCCAGTATTTTCGGGATCCCGGCCGAAAAGCCGTACAGCAGCACTTTGGTCAGCGTGGCTGAGCGGTGAACTTCGTTGGCGCGCCGCGCGTACGCCTATCGCCGGCCGACTCGGTAGCTCGACGCGTGTCGCGATGACTGGCTGGTGTGTCGCCCGGTTCGTCGGAATTGAAAGGCATGGAACGGGTATAACCACCACATGAACTACCCGGTGAACATCGGGATCGTGCAGATCGGGCTGATGCTGCTGATCCTTTTCGCAGTGGCGCTGTTGATTTCGGCGTTGGTCAGGGTGCGCCGGGTCGGGTTGCGGGTGTTGCTCGGGCGGGGTGCGGGTGGGCTCGGGTTGCTGGTGGTGGCGGTGGTGTTGCTATGGGTGGCGACGCTGATTCAGACGTATCTGGGGTTGAGCGGGGAGATCAAGGCGGCGCACGTCGCAGTGAGTCCGGTTGCGGGACAGGAGCATCGGCTCGATGTGGATATCACGCTGTACGGCGACAAAGACCACGGTGAGAAGCACGACAAGTATCAGGTCGAGGGGGACCTGTGGGTGTTGCAGGCCAATATCGTCGAGCTCGAGCCGTGGGTGAATGCGCTCGGCTTCCACTCCGGGTACAAGGTGACACGGCTGTACGGTCAGCGCCTCGATGGTGTCGCGACCACCCAGAACCAGATCTTCGTCAATGGTGACGACAAGGACTTCTTCAACGACATGCGCAAAGGTCGTTGGTGGACACAGCCTTTCGTGCGCTCCGCCTACGGCAATGCGGTGATCGCGACACCCGGTGAGTACGACGTATTCATCTCCCGCGACGCCATCAAAACCCGCCCGATCGGACACTAGTGCGCCTTGGGTGGGCGAATTGCCCACTGCCGCAGGGGCTCCTGCTGCCTACCAGGTGTGGGTTCGGACGCGGTTGACTGCGTCGATGCGGCCTTGGAGTTGGCGCATGAGTTCGTCGGGCGGGCCGGGGGCGATGGTGAAGTGGTTGTAGAGGAGGTAGCGGCCGTCGTTGGGGTAGTCGAGCCAGATGCTGGATCAGATAGTCCGGGGACCCGTGCTCGTTCTCGTTGCCTTTGCCACGGCTGCCGGGCGCGCTCATGCCGGGCATGCCCGCACGACCGGCGGCGGCCTTGCTGCCGCGGTTACCGGCTCCACCCGCGCCGCCGGGCCGGCCCGCCGGATTGCCGGGGACGCTCTTACCGGGGCTGGGCGTCGCCCCACCTGGGATTCCGCCCGGTGAGCCGGGACGGCCGACGGGGTCCTCCAGGAAGCTCTTGGAGCTTGTCCGGGAGGCCGGTGCCGTTGGGGTGCCGGCCGGGTTGGTCGGTGTGCTCATGGGGGTGGTGGATGTGAGTGTGCTCGCGGGATTCATGCTCTGCGAGTTGTTGTCCGAGCTATTCGGGTTCTGGGTGTTCGGGTCTCCGGATTTCGGCTGGTCGCCGGGCTTGGAGGTGTCCTGGTCCTTGCCGCCGGGCGGCTTGACGGGCCATTCCTCTATGCCCTGGTCTGGTGGCTTGGGTTTGTTGTCGTCCGGCGTGTAAAGGCTGGGTAGATCTTCTCCGCTTATGTGGGCGTCGGAAATCCCGCCGTCACCTTGGGCGCGGGGTCGCTGCGTTGACCTGCTGGATGACGGGAGGTGGTCGGTTCGGGGGACTCCAGCGCCCGCTGACGTGGCCTCGAACTGATCCGGCAGGTAAACCGGGGTACGGTTGAGCACTGGTATTCGCCGTCCGTGAGGGCGTGCGGGTGCTCCATCCGTCCATAGCGTCCATAGCGTCCATAGCGTCCAGGAGTTTGTCCGCGTTGAATGTCGAACCCCCGATCCAGGCCAAGCTGCTTCAGCTCGCCGCTGTCGACGCAGAACTGACGCGGATTGCGCATCGGCGCACCGTGCTGCCCGAGCAGCAGGAGGTGGCGCGGCTGGAGGCGGAGCGTAACGGGCACAAGGATGCCGCGGTGGCTGTGGAAATCATGCTGGACGACCTCGACCGCGATATTCGCAAGCTGGAGGGTGAGGTCGAGGCGGTCCGGAAGCGGGAGGAACGCGACCGGGGCATGCTGACCGCGGGTTCGGTGGGCGCTAAGCAGCTTTCGGAGTTGCAGCACGAATTGGGCAGCTTGGAGCGGCGTCGTTCGGTGCTGGAGGACGAGTTGTTGGAGGTGATGGAGCGCCGCGAGGCATCCGCCGCCGACTATGAGCACGCTGGCGCCCGGCTGGACAAGACCGAGCAGGATCTGGCGGATGCGCAGCGCAAGCGGGACGAGGCGCTCGCGGATCTCGATGTGGCGCAAGGGCGTTGCGACGGGGACCGGGCGGGGCTGGTCGGGTCGTTCCCGGCCGAGCTGTTGAGCATCTACGACCGTCAGCGCACCCAGAACGGCGTCGGCGCGGCGCTGCTGCAGGCGCGCCGGTGTGGTGCGTGTCGGATCGAGCTGGACCGCGGTGAGATCGCGCGGATCGCGAAGGCCGCGCCCGACGCGATCGTGCGCTGCCCGGAGTGCGGTGCGGTGCTGGTCCGCACCAAGGAGTCGGGTCTCTAACGTTCCGGCCGCGTTACGGCGCGGGTGCGGATCGTGACGGTGGCAGGTCGAGTACAGCAAGGGGAATGATGGCCCAGCTCGAGGTGATCGTCGAAGCGGACGGTGGTTCCCGGGGCAACCCGGGTCCGGCGGGTTACGGCGCGGTCGTTTTCGATGCCGACCATGCCCGTGTGCTCGCCGAACGCCGCGAGTACATCGGTGTCGCCACCAACAATGTCGCCGAATACCGCGGGCTCATTGCCGGTTTGGAGGCGGCCGCGGAACTCGGTGCGCGCGTGGTGTCGGTGCGGATGGATTCCAAGCTGGTGGTCGAGCAGATGTCGGGGAACTGGAAGGTCAAGCACGCGGCCATGATTCCGCTGGCAGATCGGGCGCGCAGGCTGGTCGCCGGTTTCGACCGCGTGAGCTTCACCTGGATTCCGCGCGCCGAGAACTCCTACGCCGATCGGCTGGCCAACGAAGCGATGGATGACGCCCCGCTGGTCGGGGAGGTGCGTACCGCGCTCGACGCCGGGCATCTGCCCGCTGCCGCGAGTGCCGACCGGAATATGCCGAGCGGCGGGGAAACAGCCGGAAGCCACGCAAGTGGCGTACCCAATACTCCCAGCGGGGAGCCGAATACGCCCAGTGCAGGGTCGAATTCGCGGCGCGCGGTGCCGAATGCGCGCGGCGAGCAGCTGAACGCGCGCGGCGGCGAGCTGAATTCCGAAGGCCCGGCGCTGGATCACCCAGTCGATCAGCCACGTTCCGCTGTCGGCATCGAACAGGGCCTGCCGAGTTGGGTCGATGAGGTCAGGCAGGCGCAAGCGACGGAACGCACCACAGCACCTGCCCAATCCACCGCCCCCGGCTGGACCGGTGCCACCGGCCGCCCGACCCGCTTCCTCCTGCTGCGTCACGGTCAAACCGAACTCTCCGTGCAGCGCCGTTATTCGGGCCGCGGCAACCCGCCCCTCACCGAACTCGGCCGGGAGCAGGCGGCGCGGGTCGCGAAGATGCTTGCCGCCAAGGGCAATGTCGCCGCTGTGGTTACCTCCCCGCTGGGTCGCGCTCGTGAGACCGCCGAGGCCGCGGCTGCCGCGCTGGGTGTCCCCGTGCACGTTATCGACGGTCTCATCGAGACCGACTTCGGCGATTGGGAAGGTCTGACGTTTCAGGAAGCGGCGCAACGCGATCCGCAGTTGCATGCAGGCTGGCTCGGTGACCCGTCGGTGCCCGCGCCGGGCGGCGAGAGCTTCGATCAGGTGCGCGAACGGGTGGAGGTGGCGCGGCGCGATCTGGTGGCGCTGTATCCGGGGGCGAACCTGGTGGTGGTCAGCCATGTGACCCCGATCAAGACGCTGCTCCAGCTCGCACTCGGTGTCGGCCCGTCGCTGCTGTATCGCCTCCATCTGGATCTGGCGTCGCTGTCGATCGCCGAGTTCTATCCTGACGGGGGATCGTCGGTGCGTCTGGTGAATGACACGTCGTACCTGTGATGATCTTGTAAACGCCCGAGGCGGGGCACACGCAAAGCGTGAATTAGCCACGCGGAAACGCACGCCGACTCCCTCGCCTTACTCGATGAGCGACGGAAAACCCTGTCCGAGAACAGAACTCGGTCGGTCAACCAATTGCACGCACTGCTCCGCGAACTGCTGCCGGGCGGGGTCCCCACCGACCTGACCGCCACCAAGGCCACAACCGTTCTGCGTGGTCTGCGCCCGATTAGTGGCACCGACCGAGTCCGGAAGTCGTTGGCCAAGGACCTGGTCGCCGATATCAAACGTTACGACACTCAGCTGGCCGAGAACGCCGCAGCGATGAGTGACCTCCTCGATCAGCATGGCACCACACTGCGCGAAATACCCGGCGTCGGACCGGTGCTCGCCGCCCGGGTCATCGGACGCACCGGACGAGTCGGCAGATTCCCGACTGAGGCCGCCTTCGCGAACTACACCGGCACCGCACCGGTCGAGATCGCCAGTGCCGATTCGACTCGTCACCGCCTGTCCCGCTACGGCGACCGAGAACTCAATTCCGCGCTGCACACCATCGCGATGATCCAGATCCGGATGCGCGGAACCGCCGGCCGTGCCTACTACGACAAGAAGACCGCCGAAGGCAAGACCCCGAAAGAGGCGAAGCGCTGTCTCAAACGCCGCTTGGCCGACCTGTGCTGGCGAACGATGACTCGGGACGAACGACGCACCGGACCAACCGAATCCAGCCATCACGCTGACACAGCTTGACAGATACAGAGGTATCGCGGGTTGTCAATGGTTTCCAACCGACCGGTGATTGGAACCGGGGTGCGGTGACGTAGCGGCTCCAGGTGGTTGCGGCCTCAGCGGCGAGCTTCGTGGTCGTGACGTGGTGATAGCCGAGAGCGTCGGCGACGACCGGGGCGGGCATCTGCTGGACGTGCTGCCGCATGGGGTCAAAGTGAAGAACCGAAACAACTCCTCACGGCTGATCTCCGGGAACTCCCGCAGACGCTCCGACCAGGGACTACGCCATATTCGTTGTTTTTTGCGCCGTTACTACCGGAACCCCGGGTCGGCAGGAGCGCGAACCGATCGCGGAGGAGCAGCTCATTCGTTGGTTCTTCCTCGAATTGCTCTGGTATGCACGCGGAAACGAGGCCGCGCAAGCCGCACGGTGCGCGCCGGAACCGACCTCGCGGCCCTGTCTCAGTTCGGCGACGACGTCTGGCATGTCAAACCGGCACACCCCGACACCCACATCAACGTCACGCCGCTGCGGTGGACCCGCTACCCGGCGGAGTTCACCGCCACATTCAAGACGTTCTTCCTGGCGGCGCTGGACCACCCATATCCGGGAGGGCCGAACGGTCACCGCCCCGGTGCGCGTCAGCGTCGGCACATTCAACTACTGGTTCGCCGACCTGCTCGTGTTCGCCGACTGGCTCAGCGAGCGTCGGATATCTCGACTCTGCGACGTCGCCGATCGCATAGTTGTACGCGATCCGGGGGTTACCGCTGTAGACAGCCGGACACTCGCGCTCGCCGCAGGCAATCCGGCGGTGCCGATGCTGCTGTCGTGGCCTGTACCGGTACAGGCCGGTGATGCGGTCCTCGGGTTACGACGGCGCTTCCGAACAGGGTGGGGCGGTCGGAGTCGCTGCGCTGGCTCAGATGGTGACGACGAGCTTGTTCGCGGAGACGCCGTCGCGGAGCTGCTGCAGCGCGTCGGGGATGCGGTCGAGTCCGTCGCCGACGATGGTCGCGTCCGGAGCGGCCCGGTAGGCTCCGGCGGCGAGCGCGGTCGGGAGGAAGTCGACGTAGATCGCCGGTCCGACCTCGTTGTCCTTCAGGGCGCCGCCCCAGATCGCGCTCAGCTGCACCCCGAGTCGCCGTGCCCGCCGGGACCGGATGCGCGTGAGCAGTTCGGGCAGCGCCGCCGCGACGCGCTTGCTGCCCGTGGTCCGGGATGCGATCGCGATGGCCGGTGGCAGCGACCCGGTTCCGATCGCGAGCGTGCCAGCGAGCGGGCTGTCGCCGATCCGGTCCACGATCTGATCGACGGCGGTCCGGCTACGGCGGTCGACCGCCTCGGCTGCGCCCAGCGATCGGACGTAGTCGAAGTTGCGCGGTGACGCGGTCGCCACGACCCGGTAGCCGGCGTTGCGGGCGAGCTGGATCGCGTTGCTCCCGACGCTGGTCGAACCGCCCCACACCAGCACCGTCTCCGACCGATCGACCGGGTCGGCGGTGGGCATTGCCAGCCCGAGGTGGTCCTGCTGAAACATGCCGGTCGCCGCGGTCGAAAGCGCCAGCGGCAGCACAGCCGCCCGCTCGAAGGACAGCGAGCCGGGGATGGGGGAGACCATATGCTGCATGAGTACGACGTAGTGCTGGAAAGCGCCCTCCGCTGCGCGGTTCTGCGACTTCGCGATGCCGAACGCGTGCCCGAGGACGCGATCGCCCGGTTGCAGCCGCGTCACGCCAGTGCCGACCTCGACGACCTCGCCTGCGACGTCCGAGCCCACGACGGCCGGGAACCTCACCCAGGGCAGGATCAGGCGAGACAGGTAGCCCGGTAGGCCGTCGACGGGGTTCACGGCGATCGCCCGCACTCGAACGACGACCTCATTCGTTGCCGGGGGCGTGTAGGGGGCGGGCCGCACCTCGAAGCGTGCGCCTCGCTTCGGCAGCCACAGTGCGATGTTCTGATCTGTCATCTCCGGGTCTTTCCTCTCTGTGATCGCTGGGCCGCGTCATCGGATCACCCGAGCCGCGCACCCAGACTAGACACTGTCTAGTTATAGACTAGACGTCGCCTAGTAAATAGGCAACGTCTACTTTCAGGTACGATTGCACCGTGTCCGACCGGCCTCGCCACCATGGCAACCTCCGTGCAGTGCTGCTCGATCAGGCGGAGGCGGTGCTTCGTGAGCGTGGGCTCGACGCGCTATCCCTGCGGGAACTGGCGCGTGAGGCGGGTGTCAGTCATGGAGCCCCTCGTAGTCATTTCATCGATCGGAGCGCGCTGCTCGACGCGTTGGCGGAGCGAGGCTTCATTCGGCTCGCCGACGAGATTCGCGAGGCGGCTTCGCACGCGCCCGAAAACTATGCACGTGCCCTTCATGCGGCCAGCTCGGCGTACGTGAGGTTCGCCTTGCGGGAGTCGGCACTGCTCGATCTCATGTTCGCGGCGAAAGTGGACGGCCCGTCGGAAACGGTTCACAGCGCTGCGGAGCGCCTGTTCGCCACCATGACCGACATCATGAGCGCGGGCGTCGACGCAGGCGCATATGACGCACGCGACGTCGGCCGACTGACACTGCTGCTGTCGGCGACCGTTCAGGGCATCTCAGCGCTCGTCGCGTCTCGACGGATCACGACGCCTCAGGGCGAGGCGCTCATCGACGACGCGATCACGCTCTTCCTCGGGGGGTTATCGACCGAACGGTAGCCTTACGCGGATACCGGTCCGCTCGCCATGGCGAGCGCGGGTTCCGTGGTTGGCCGCGAAGTGTGACAGCAGATCCCGGAGATGGTCGGCATCCGATGCGCTGAGCAGAAGGGCCGTCCGGTCATCGAGCGGATGACCGTCACCACCCCAGCCGGTGTCCCGGTCGCCCCGAGGACATCGCCCATGCCGTCGCGTTCCTGGTCTCCGACCAGGCACGCATGATCACGGCACCACCGTCTACGTCGACGGAGGTATCACCGCCACCCGCCCGCTGTGAACCCTCTGCGCGGCGCTGCCTGACACCGACAGTGGCAGGCAGCCGCGACGCAACCGGCCCATACTCGGATTCATGAACACAAAGCCGCAGCTGGAAGCATTCCTGCAAGCGCGTCGCGCACAGCTGCAACCCATTGACGTCGGGTTGTCGATGCTCGACGAGGGTCGCCGGGTGCCGGGTCTGCGCCGCGATCGACGCCTTCGGCGACACCCCGGTCATCGTGCTCGGCCGCCGCAGCGACGTGCTGGGCTGGAACCGCACCGGGCACGCGTTGTTCGCCGGACATCTCGACCCGACCAGTCCGGCAGACCCGGGCCGGCGTCCGAACACCGCCCGACTGGTCTTCCTCGACGCTCATACTCGGGATCTGTACGAGGACTGGCCGGCGAAGGCCAGGGATGCGGTCGGGCGGTTGCGGTCCGTTGCTGGCCGCGTTGATCGGCGAACTGTGGAACGGCCACCGGGTCCAGGCATGCGCGACCGCCCACTACCAGCTGCACCACCCGCTGATCGGGGACCTCACCATCACCCAACAAACACTGAGGTCCGTCGAACACCGCGACCAGACCCCCATCACCTGCACCGCCCCACCCGATTCCGCGTCGACATCAGCACTAGCCATACTGACCCATTTGACTCAACCCGCCCAAGCGCCCGCACGGCTAGCCGACAAACGGCACTCTGCGCCCACCACGGCCACATTCCGCCCACACGCGTCGACAGCGCATCATTATCGCGGCAATGCAGGCCATCGCCGCCGCCGCAACCCCACGAGAGTTAATGGCGGCACGCCTCACGAGCTGGATGGCGCGCCGCCGAACCCGGTGACTCCGAGACTCTGGCTGACCGACGTGGCGGTGCCGGGGGGACCGAACCCGCAACGGTCACGCGGCGTGGACCGCAGGGTCGGGCTGCTCCGAGCAACCGCGCGACCGGGTTGTTGCCGGGTCGAGTCACTATTGCCGCTGATAGCGCGGTGCCAATTGGGCATGGTTGCCGTGTTGCAGCAGGCTCGGTTCCTCGTTCACCCAACGGTCGATGACGGACGGGTCGTCGATGCCCGGAACGCAGAGCAGCTCACCATGGCGGTGGGCTGTCCACATGGCCCGAGCGACGTCAGCGACCGGCATCGCTCAGGGGTGGTTCCGGTTGATGCCGTTGTTCCATTCGGTGTCGACCAGTCCGGGACAGACACCTTCCGGCAGTTCTCGAGAAACTCATCGTCGACAGTGTTGGCGACAGGTGACCTGAGCGCGGGGCGACCGGCGAGCTGGGTCTTCACGCTCCCAGGCGATTGATGTCGATGCTCGACAAAGATACGCGGGTCCGGGTGCGCGACGGCGACCATGGCGCGGCTCCGACCCCGCCTGCGCCCCCACGCCACACTCCGCCGCGAGCCGGTCAGTCCGCGAGCAGGTCCGGGAAGCCGAATAGCGCGACCAACGCCGGATCGTGGAACGCGATCACGCGGGAGACACCGGTGGCGGTCGGTGCCAGCACCACGATGCCGCTCGCCCGGAGCGCGCCGTCCGTATCCCGGTGGTACACGACGGCGGCGGGCTGGCCGTTGGCGGTCGTCGCGCGCATCCGCCAGTCGCCCGGCCTGACCAGCACGTACGCGTCGAGCATCTGGATGCAGTTGCGTCGGCCCGCTTGCCATTCGCGGAATGGCGTCGACTCCAGCGTGGCGTCCGCACGCAGCACGTGTTCCAGCAGGCCTGCGTCGGAGCGCTCGAAGGCCGCGATGTAGCCGTCGAGCAGCGCACGCGCCCGCTGGTCGGTCGGTTCGAGCAGTTCCTCGGACTTCGGCTCCAGTTCCTCCAGCCGGGCGCGGGCACGCTGCAGACCGCTCTTGACCGCCGCCGTGGTGGTGCCGAGGATCTCCGCGGTTTCGGCCGCGGAGAACGCCAGCACCTCGCGCAGGATGAGGATCGCGCGCTGGCGGGCGGGCAGGTGCTGCAGGCTCGCGATGAGAGCCATCCGCAGCGACTCGCGCGCGATCACCGCCACGGCCGGATCGTCGGCGGCCGGGGCGATCCATCTGTCCGGCAACGGTTCCAGCCACGAGACCTCGCCCGGCGCAACGTGACTCGGCGGGCGATCGGGTCCGTCGCACGGACCGGTCAGGCCCGACGGCAGCACCCGGATCCGGCACGGCTCCAACGCCGTCAGGCAGACGTTGGTGGCGATCTTGTAGAGCCAGGTCCGAATCGACGCGCGGCCCTCGAAACCCGCGTAGGAGCGCCATGCCCGCAGATACGTTTCCTGCACCAGGTCCTCGGCGTCGTGCGCCGAGCCGACCAGGCGGTAACAGTGCGCCAAGAGCTCCCGGCGGAACCGCTCGGTTTCGGCGGTGAACCGGTCCTGGTTCGCCGCCTCCCGCAGGCGCGCCGTCATGCGGCGAGTGTAGGCCGCAGCCGCTCGTCCGGCTGCACTGCCGCGGCTGATCGCTTGCTTGCCATACGCTGCTCCTTGTCCGAGCCGGTCCCGTCGGTCGGGACCGTCGCCCATAACGACCGGGATGCCGGTCCGAAGGAATCGAACCGCAGGTCAGCGGGCATCCGGGCGGTCAGGGCAGCAGGGCAAGTTTGCCGACGGTGGCCCTGGCTTCCAGTTCCGCGAGCGCTTTCGGGCCATCGGCCAGTTCGTACGCGGTGGTCCGGCCGGGGGCGAGGACGCCCGCGGCGATGAGGGCGAACAGCTCGCCCATGAGTTCGCCGAAGATCTGGGGTGTGGCCTGGATCAGCACGCCGATATTGAGGCCGATGAGGTGGACCTGGTGCCGGTACACCAGCTCCCAGTTGGTGATCGCGGCTTCCCCGCCCGCCATACCGTAGACGACGACCCGGCCGGTGACCGGCCTGGCCGCGGCCAGGCTCGCGGCGAAGGTGGCGCCACCCGCGGACTCGAGCACCAGGTCGGCACCGCTGCCACCGGTCAGCCGCAGCACCTCGGCGGCGAGGTCGCCATCGCGGGAGTCCAGGACGTGGTCGGCGCCGAGTTCCCGCACCGTCTCGTGCTTGCCCGGAGAGGCGGTGGCGATGACCGTCGCGCCGTAGTGCTTGGCCATTCTCACCGCCGCCTGTCCGGTCCCGCCCGCCGCCGCGTGGATCAGCACGGTCTGCCCGGCGGCAATGCCGCCCAGCGGCTTGAGTGCGGCCAGCGCGGTGGGCCAGTTCACGACCAGGCCCAGTGCCTGCTGTGCGGTCCAGCCCGGCGGCACCGGCACCGCCGCGGCCGCGGGAACGACCAGGTACTCGGCGAACGCGCCGTCGCCCACGCCGATGACGAGCATCCCCGGCCGCGGGCCGGTCACCCCCGCACCCGCCGCAACGACCTCGCCTGCGGCCTCTAAACCCGCCAGGTACGGTGGTCGCGGGCCGCCCGAGAACGTGCCGTAGGCCTTCGAGATGTCGGCGAAGTTGACCCCGGCGGCGGCGACCCGGATCAGGACCTCGCCCCGGCCGGGGCTCGGCACCGGCGCGTCGGTGATCAAACGCATGTCCTGCGGACCCTCCAGCGAAGTCTGCTGCAGGGCGCGCATGGTGGCGGGAATGCTCACGGTAATCAGCTCTCTTTCTCGGTGTGCCACGTCTATCGACCAGGTAGACCTCGGCAGGCACCGAAAGGAATCGCCGGCCGGCAATGCGGCGGCGGTGAACACGCGGTAGCCGCGCGTGACCGGCCTGACTGCGCGCTGTGCCTGCCTCATCGAATCATCCACCACCACAAGCGATCCCGCCGCACCCTGACAACCCGCACCAGCGGCAGACGCCGGGCCGGCGGCGCTGCCCTGGTGCCCGGCCTCGACGGCACGTACGCCCAACTGCGGGCCCGTACCGCCGAGCGATACGAGGCGGTGCACCTAGACTGCAACAGATTCCGCCCATCCGGTGGAGGTCGCAGGCGAACACTCTCTGCACCAGGAAGGTAACGCCCCGGAATGACTCTCGATCAGCCCGACTCGACCGAGTCCGAGGTCGGTCCGGCAGGCGCGGCTACCGCTACGGCCCGCGGCCGTGCCCGGCGGTGGCTGTGGCGGACCGCAGTGGTGATCGCGGCTTTGATCGTCGCCGCAACGGTGTTCTCGCTCGGTTACAACGCGGCGACGCCGAATCGCGCGGCCCCACCGATCGGCTCGACCTACGTGCAGACCGGCGACATCTCTACCCGCTACCGGCAGTGGGGGGATAACGGAACGCCGATCGTGCTGGTCCACGGCTTTATCGAATCGGCAGATACCTGGCAGTATCTGGCTCCGCGGCTTGCCGCCGCAGGACACCGGGTCTACGCCTTGGACCTCGACGGTTTCGGCTACACCCACAGGGCCGCACCGTTCGACCTCGACCATCAGACCAGCCAGTTGCTGGAGTTCATCCAGGCTCTGCACCTCGAGCGCCCGATCGTGATCGGGCACTCCAGCGGAGCGGCGATCGCGGCGGCGGCTACCCTGCGGACACCACAGGCAGTCGGTGGCCTGATGTTCCTGGACGGCGATGGTCTGGCCACCGGCGCCGGCGCACGGACGCCGTTGACACAGCTGCTCATCGAGCCCTACCGGACGACACTGCTGCGACTGGCCGTGCGCTCGGACACCCTCGTCGAGACCGTATATCGGAGAGCATGCGGTCCGGGCTGCCCGAAGCTCGATGCATCCGGCATCGACCAATGGCGCCGTCCCCTCCAGGTTCCAGGTGCCGAGTCCGCGCTGTGGGCGATGATCGACCTCGGCGTTCCCGGCCTTCCCCCGGCCCGGCTCGCCGAACTGGCGACGATCCCGGTACCGAAATCGGTGGTATTCGGCGCCGAGGACTCCGCCTTCAGCAGCAACGCCCCGAACCTGACCGCCGAACAGATCGGCGCCGGTGTACCGACCGTGATCCCCGGTGCAGGCCATCTCACACCGGTCAACAGCCCCACGGCCGTCGCAGCCGCAATCCTGGCGCTCGCCGATGGGACAGGCTCTGACCAGCGATTTCCTGGGGGACGCTAGCCCAAATAATGTTTGCGCACCTGGGATGAGTTGGGCGCGCGATACGCGGCATGAGAGCTCACTCTTGCCGACTATTGCCAGCATGTGGACGCCAGGGCCTTGGAACCTCTGTTGGATAGCTGATTACGTTGCGGCCCGCGAGTCCTCCCCAAGACCGTTCCACCACATCGAGTGACCACGAAGACAGCCGGTTCACCGTTAGTGCGAGCGGAACACGGTGTCTATCCGCACCACAACGTGAGTGCAGGGTCGGTGAACGAGTCGAGTCCGAGCAGCGCGAGCTGCTCGGACTCGACGAAAAGGGTTGTGCCCTAGGGGATCAGGGCAGCACCTGGGGGATGACGCCCGGGTTGACCGAGCCGATGATCCCGCCGATCACGGCGCCGAGAAGGGTGGGCACGGGATCGATGAAGGAACCGGTGGCGGAGCCGATCGCAGCGCCCGCAGCCGCGCCGTTCAGCACTGGATCGGGGTACTGCGCGTCGGGATTGGTGGTGACATCCTCCAGTGGGAGCCCGGCGATCGGCTGGGCAACAACCGGTGCCGCCGGAGCCGCCGCAGCAGCCTGACCCGCGTAGGCGGAAGACGCGCCCGCGAATACGACGGCCGCAGCCAACGGCAGGGCACTCACCACAAGGACGCGACTCGTCTTGATCAGGGCATAACGGAACATTGTTTTCCTAACCTTTCGGGCCCTCGGAACAACCGAGTTCCACTACTTCATCAGGGGGAGACTGCCTCTTGCTGCTCTGATAAACGACAGCAATCGAGCGGCCACTATTGCGCACCGCGCCCGACGATACTGCGCTACATGCGAACTCGCACATTACCGGTACAACAAAGTGATCACCGGAGACCTGACCGGACAGCCGGGTTCCGTCGGATCAGGGCAGCACCGGTGCGCTCGCGCGAATAGCGCCGGTGTATGTGGCGAATGGGCATCCGCGCATCGGCATTATGGGGCGTTCCGCGCTCGTCCTAGCGCCGTCGTCAGGACCTCATCGGCGCGCTGTTGCCCGGGTCGCGGTGGTTGGAAGCTGCGTGAAGCTGTCCGAGGGCCTGGGACAGTTGGCGGCGCAGAGCGTTGTTCTCCTCGGCGAGTTCCCGGTTGCGCTTGTGCGACGCTTCCAACCTGTTGATGAGCGATGCGTCGGCAATCCGCTGCCGGAATGGGACGGGGGTGGTGCGTTCGGGCTGGTTGAGGGCACGCAAACGCCGAATCTCGTCCTCGAGGTCTGTTTGGGCGTAGAGCCAGGAGCGCGAGACGCCCGCCGCACGGGCCACCGACTCGAAGGTGATCCTCGCCCCGGCGCGATGCAACTCGTGCAGCGAGGCGATGGCTTTGGCGCGGGTGAATTCGTGCCGGTGGCGCGCCGCAGCGACGATGTGATGGCTGTTGTCAGCCCGCATTCTCCGATTCCTCTGTGTCGGTGTCGTTTTCGAGGGTGATGATGATCTTGTCGAGATTGCCGAGGACCTGATGGTTCATCTCTGCCAAGCGCTGCTGGCCACGAGCTTCGGCGGCAGTGATGATTTGCAGCACCTGCTGGCGGTGCTCGCGGTGCTGCGGCAGGAACTCGGCGGTCGTGACGAACATCGGGCAGGTCAGGCACGCTTCTCTGAACTATCCACGTGCGTGCTCCGTGTTCGTCCATGCATGGCTGTGGTGCTCGGATGTCGCGGTGCGCCACTGTGCCGCGGTGGGGTCAGGGCTTCCAGAACGTGAGATCGTCGCGTGGGTGCGATGCCAACCACTCCGAAAGCTTTGTGCTGGAACTAATTCCGCCGTCGATGACGGCTCGGTAGACATCGATGGAGGGGTAGCGTGGAATGGAACCGGTGTGTATCAGCGATTTCAGTTCCAGATCGTGCGCCGGGTCTGCGGTGTCAATGTCGCCCGAAGCGGTTCGACCAGGTGTGCGGCGCACGGGCCTGGGTGGTCGCGACGCAACAACCACATGTCGATTTTCCAGTCGGTGCCATCGTCTGCGCGGTAGTCGAGCCGCCAATACAGACCCTGGTCCGCTTCGTTCAGGTAGTTGCCGAACCGCGCCTTCCGCACGTTCTCGGAGATCGCGCAGTCGCGCAACACGGTGAAGCCGTCCTCGATCCGCGGTTCATCGCAATAGATCTCCATATCGATGTCGGGTTCCATAGCCAACTCGTATGCCACCGCGCCCACGAGGACAGGCGTTCCGAAGGCCCGCCAGCGATCGAAGAGCTGCAGTCGAGCGAGAACCTCATGCGCTTGCTCGACTACGCATCGGCTCCGCTCGAGGACATCGGGGTTCTCTGAACTAATCTTCATGGGGCAGACGACCTTCCGGAGATGGACTCAAATGACGACATGCCGAGTTCAGTTGCTGCCGTCTTCCGCTGGAGTGTGGCATCGATCTGGGTGAGTTTGTCCTTGGCACCGCTGTAGCTGACCTGCAGGCCCTCGACTTCGCCTAGCCAGCCTTGACGTTTGGCTTCGATGATGCGGGGCTTCGAGGTTGTCGCGGATCTCTTCCAGCCTGCCCCGTTGGGCTGGGTCCGGCCGCAGGAGCGAACATCTCACACAAGCGTGTTCGTGAATTTCCCCGGAAATTTGCCGTGTTGCCGGTGATGGCGTTGCGCGGCTGGCCAAGTCGTGGCGGCCCAGGATGCAGTGAAGCTGGGGTTTGTTGATGGTCAATCAGACGGCCGGTGCTGGCTGGGGTGGATGGCAGCGATGTGCGATGTGCGATGTGCCGGACCGCGCGGAAATAAGCCAGCCGCAGATCGATGCAGCCGGCCGGATCGATCAGGATCGGCGTGTACAGCCAGAGCCCGACTTTTCCGGCCGCGATGCTCGCGGCGGCGCTTCTGACCTGCTGAGGAGCATAGCGGCCATGTCCGCGACGTGTGCTGCGAGGCGCACTCGGCACCCCGGGTCTGCGTCGTCGGAACGGCACTCGCGGACTGTGGCCCAGGATTGTCGTTGTCGTTCATCGAGGCGGACCGGCCATACCTCGGGAAGGAATGAACCGATCTGTGCACGACTTCAGGAGCGAGACTGGCTCGTTTCGGCGCCGTAGCGTAGTCCGTCGATGAGGAGCGCGACCATGCGTTGGCTGTAGGCGACTCCCTCGTCCGCCACGGGCAGGCACAGATTGGCGACGGCGTACAGGAGGTACTTGGGGCTGATGTCGGCACGAATCTCGCCACTCGCTGTCGCGGCTTCGAGCAGTGACCCGAGAGCAGGTCCGAGTCGCTGCATGAAGTAGCCGGGCAAGGCGTCGAACGCCGGATCGCCCGAGTGAAGGGCTGCAGCGAGTCCTCGTTTGGTCGCGAGGAACTCGGTGTACCGGTGGAGCCACTTCGCGAGTGCTGCTCCTGGCTCGTGCGCTGCGGTCAGCGCCGGGGCCGCGTCGGCGCAGGCATCCACCTCGCGCTGAAACACGGCCCTGACCAGGTCCGAGCGCTGCGGGAAGTGCCGGTACAGCGTTCCGACTCCCACGCCGGCCAGATCAGCGATCTCCTTCGCGGGCGCGTCCACGCCTGACGTGCCGAAGACGGCCTTCGCTGCCTCGAGCAAGGAGTCGATGTTGCGTTGCGCGTCGACGCGCAACCGACGCGGCGCGCGTTCGAGTGCGCCCGGCTTCGCAGAGCCGGTCGAGTCGACTCCGGTCGGCGCCGTGTCCTCTGTCACAACACTCCTTCGCTTGCTTTTCCGGAAAGCCTTTCCGTATAGTTCCGGAAGGACGTTCCGCTTCGGTCCAGGGTACGGCATCGAAAGATGCGCTCACCACCTCGACCACAACCTCAGGAGAAACCGTATGCAGTACCGCACCCTCGGCCGGACCGGCATCAAGGTCAGTCCCTACGCGCTCGGCGCAATGATGTTCGGGGCCATCGGCAACCCCGACCACGACGACTCGATCCGCATCATCCACAGAGCGCTGGATGCAGGGATCAACTTCGTTGACACCGCCGACGCGTACGCCCACGGCGAGTCAGAAGAGATCGTGGGAAAGGCGCTCGAGGGGCGTCGCGACAACGTCGTCCTTGCGACCAAGCTGCATCTTCCGATGGGTGATGATCCCAATCAGCGAGGCAACTCGAGGCGCTGGATCATGACCGAGGTCGAGAACTCGCTGCGTCGCTTGCAGACCGACCACATCGACCTCTACCAAATCCACCGACCGGACCCCGACACCGACATCGAGGAGACACTTTCCGCGCTCTCGGACCTGATCCACAGCGGTAAAGTCCGTGCGATCGGGTCGTCCACGATGCCCGCCTCCGACATCATCGAAGCCCAATGGGTGGCCGAGCGGCGGGGACTGGAACGATTCCGCACCGAACAACCGACCTACTCGATCCTCAACCGCGGCATCGAAACCGAGGTACTGCCCGTCGCCCAACGCTACGGGATGGGCACGATGGTGTGGAGCCCGCTCGCGCAGGGAATGCTCACCGGGCGCATCCGGAAGGGTCAGCAGACCGACCTCCGCCGCGCCACTCGTTTCAAGCACCTCAGTGACGAGCGTCGGCTCGATGCCGTCGAACAGATCATTCCGCTCGCCGAAGAGGCGGGCTTGCCGATGACGCACCTCGCGATGGCGTTCGCGATCGCTCATCCTGGCGTGACCAGCGCGATCATCGGGCCGCGCACGATGGAGCAACTCGACGACCTGCTCGCCGGCGTCGACGTCACGCTCACCGACGAGATCCTCGACCGGATCGACGAGATCGTCCCGCCCGGCACCGATATCGGCACGCTCGACATGGCCTACTTGCCCCCGGCACTCCAGCGCTCGAACCTGCGCCGTCGACCCGTCAATGAACGCGCCGCCGCCTGACCGCATCCCCTTACCGCTCTCGCACGGCGGACGCATCCGCAGCCGCCGTGCTCCTGGAACCCCGGAACGGAACGCATTCAACGGCAAGTTCAGTATCCCGATCGCCCTGCAGCACCGTCTCGGCCAGGTCCGCCTATGGCCGTTGTATCGGGCCGGATCGTAGAGGATCCCGAGGCCGATGCGGAGTGGGAGGCGAGGAAGGCTCGTCATCCCCACCACCCTCGCAGCCACGGCGCGGTCCTAGCCGCCGCCCGAGAAGGCCTGGGCGTCACCTCATCCACAACGACACCATCTCCCAGGACTTCCAATCCGGCGTGCTGCGCCTACCTCCGGTCGACGCCATCCCGCCTCTTCCTCGCCCACATCCTGGACCCGCCGAGGACGGTACCGACGCCTTCCACCTTGGCCGACCTTCGCGGCGACTGTGTGCCAAACTCGCCGCGTGCTAACGGAAGTACCGATTTCGAACGTATCCGACACCGCTCGGTGGATGGCTGCCTGCCGTGCCCGCGAGACGGCGCGCCGCGACGCGCTGTTCCGCGACCCACTGGCCGATCGGCTGGCCGGGCCGCACGGTCACGCATTCGCCGACGCCGCACCGCGGGCCGTGCGCAACGGCTGGCCAATGGTCACCCGGACCGTTCTCATCGACGACCTCATCAGGACGTCGATCGCTGAGGGCTGCGATCGAGTGCTGAATCTCGCCGCCGGATTGGACACCCGGCCGTACCGGCTCGAACTGCCCGCCGACTTCCTGTGGGTCGAGGCCGACCTCCCTGAGCTGGTCGCGGAGAAGGAGAGCGCGCTGGCCGGCGAAACGCCGAATTGCTTGCTGATCCGCCGAGGCGTCGACCTCTCAGATCCCGACGCCAGGGCGAAGTTCCTGGACGAGGCGCTCGGCGCGATCGGGCCGGTGACCACGCCCGCAACCAAGGCGCTGGTGCTCACCGAGGGACTGGTGTTCTACCTCGATCCGGAGACCGTCGCCGACCTCGCGCGTGCGCTGGCCCGGCCCGAGATCGCCTGGTGGCTGTCGGATGTCGGCCTGCGGATGGAAAAGCTGGTCGGTTCGAGCCTCGACAACACCCCGGTGAAGTTCGATCCGCCCAACGGCATCACCTTCTTCGAGGAGCTCGGGTGGCAGCCGGTGGAGATCGAGGTGATCACGGTGCGCGCCCGCAAGCTCGGCCGCGCACCGTGGTACCTGCGGCCGTTCACCTATCTGCCGCAACAGGACCCGCACAAGCCCGTGCGGTATTGGGGGGGAGTGATCCGCTTCCGGCATGAGTAGACAGCCCGGCGAGGGGTTGCCGCCGGCTACTCGCTGTCGCGCCACCCAGCGATCTGCCTCGCAGCGGCAGGCCCGTCACCGAACCGGCTCGGTCGATGCCGGCGGGCATCGATCAATTGCTCAGGCGGACTCACTATTTCGCGTCGCGTTCATCGGCATGGCCGACGTCGAGACCGCCGGCACTGCCTCGACGCCGGGGTGGATCACGGCCGCAGCACCGAAACCAGGAACTCGGTCTGGTCGTAGACCGCCAGCTCGAAGTGGTCGTCGAAGTAGACGTCGAAATGCCCGACGGGATAACGCTTCACGACGGCGTGCTTGGTGCGTGCCGCGGCGCGCAGCGTCGGTTTGACCGGTGCGATCGAATCGTTGTCGGCGATCACGTACATGACCGGCATCTTCAGCGACTTGGCGCGCCGGCCCGGGGAGTCGAACAGGGTCGACAACGCGACCCGGGCAGCGACTTTCGGTTCGTAGCTTTCGCTTTCGTCGGCAAGCCTGCCATAACCTTCTAGCACATCCGCAGCACTCATCAGCGCGGCCGAACGCTTGCGGCCCGCCAGGCGAATGCGGACCGGCTTGCGACGGATAGATCCGACGAGCAGATCGGTGGCAGCGATAGTGGCCACCTTGGTGAGGCTGGTCGGGCCCTTCGCCCACGCCGAGGCCCAGCCGCTGGTGAACGGAACCTGCGCGACGACGGCGGCGATGTAGTCGTCGTCGGGCGCGACGGATAGCACGTGCCCACCGCCGAATGAGGTGCCCCACAGCGCGATTCGGGTCGCATCGATGCCGCGCAGGGTGCGCGCGTAGGCGATGGCGGCGCGCCAGTCTTCGCGCTGACGGGGGATATTCAGCAGCTGGCGCGGGGCGCCCTGGCTGGCCCCGAAATGCCGGTAGTCGAATACCAGCACGGCCATCCCGGCGGCGGCGAACCGACGCGCATACCTATCCAATCCCATTTCCCGATTGGCTCCCAGTCCGTGTCCCATGACCACCAGCGGGCGGGGCTTGGGGATGCCGTCGGGTGGGTACAGCCAGGCGGCGCAATGCTCGCTACCCGAAGGGAAACTGACCTCGACACGTTCCATGGCACCCCACCGTACTGTTTTACTGTTTTGCGCTGACCGGCTGTGAGGTCAGGCCCGCGAACAACGTACCCTGGACGCCGCGGACGAGTTGGCCGGGCGACCGCGGCGACGGGAACGGGCACCACTGTGCCGCAGCCCGTTGTCGAGGAAAGTCCGGACTCCACAGAGCAGGGCGGTTGCTAACGGCAACCCGGGGCGACCCGCGGGAAAGTGCCACAGAAAATAGACTGCCGACGCTGTGCTTTTTCGAAAGAACAGCGTCGGTGAGGGTGAAACGGTGCGGTAAGAGCGCACCAGCGCCCCGGGTGACCGGGGCGGCTAGGTAAACCCCGCCCGGAGCAAGGTCAAAGGTCGCATCGATCGCGGTGCGGCTGCGCAGGCGTTCGAGGGCTGCTCGCCCGAGCCTGCGGGTGGACCGCTCGAGGCACCCGGCAACGGTGTGTCCAGATGGATGGTCGTCACCCGGTGTGACCGGGGACAGGATCCGGCTTACAGGCCAACTCGTCCGCCCTGTCCAGCCGGGCCGTGCGGTGCCATGATGGAAGAGGGGCACTTCGCGCGGTGGTGTAGATATGGACGTCCTTGTCATTATTTTCGGTGCGGTTGCGGTGGTCGGCGCCATGCTGACCGCGGCGAGCGCACGGGTGGTCACCCAGTACGAGAAGGGACTGGTGTTCCGGTTCGGGCGGGTGGTCGGTATCCGCGATCCCGGGCTGCGGATGCTGATTCCATTCATCGACCGGATGCGCAAGGTCTCGACGCAGATCATTACCATGCCGGTGCCCGCGCAGGATGGGATTACCCGCGACAACGTGACCGTGCGGGTGGACGCGGTGGTGTATTTCCGGGTTATCGATCCGATCGAAGCGGTGGTGCAGGTGCAGAACTATCTCTTCGCGGTCGGCCAGGTGGCGCAGACCTCGCTGCGTTCGATCATCGGTAAGAGCGAACTCGACGATCTGCTGTCCAATCGGGAACAGCTGAACAAGGGGCTCGAGCTCATGATCGACAGCCCCGCGCTGGTCTGGGGCGTGCATATCGACCGGGTGGAGATCAAGGATGTGGCACTGCCGGATTCGCTGAAGCGCTCGATGTCCCGGCAGGCCGAGGCGGAGCGGGAACGTCGCGCGAGGGTCATCTCGGCGGAGGGTGAATTGCAGGCATCGCAGATGCTGGCGCAGGCAGGCGCCCAGATGTCCGAGCATCCCGCCGCGTTGCAGCTGCGATTGCTGGAAACCGTGGTCCAGGTTGCGGCGGAAAAGAATTCGACATTGGTGCTGCCGTTCCCGGTGGAGCTGCTGCGCTTTTTGGAGCGCAGTAGCCCACCGGCGCCGGGTTCGGACGATACGCCCACGGCAGACCAGAATGGAACGCGGACGTAATACGGCGGGCGTGTACCGATACGGGTTCCACCCACCTCGGTAGCACAACGTAAAGGACCGAGCCGATGTCACCACTGATTCCGTTGATCGCAATCATCGTCATGATCACGGTGGGTTACGTGTTGAAGTACCTGCCGAACTACCTGCCCTGGCGTAAATAGCTCGAGAGCGCGCGTTCAGCAGAGCATTTTGGCCATTTGATAGATCGCCTGGGCCTCTTCCTTGCTGGCCTGGACCGACCCGGTCTTGGTCCGCGTGATGATGTTCTGCACGACCGGGTCCTCGGCCTTGCCGTCCTTGATGTCCTTGCAGGTTTGGACAAGGATGTCGCGAATCCCGGCGTCGTCCTTGCCCTCGGCGAGCTTGGGGAAGGCATTGCGGTAGCTGACGACGAACGTGCCTGCCTTGACATTGTCGAGGGCGGGGGAGTCGGCGGCGGACGCCGAAGACGTTCCGGCACTCGCCGTTGACGACGGGGCGGCGCTGCTGGCCTTGTCGTTGTTGCAGCCGGCGAGAAGCAGGGTGAAGAGGGTGACGCTGGCCGCGATAGCGGCGGAAGTTCTTTGCACGGAGCGGGATATTAGCGGCACTTGGAGAACGTCGCCTCCCGTCTCGTTAACAGAAGGCGACGACGACCGCGTGTGGCGGTGCGGTCAGAGCGGTGCGATAGCGAACACCTGAGCCCAGTAGGCGGCCTGTTCCGGGCCGAGCAGTGGCATCAAATAGTCGAAAAGCAGCGATGACATCAGTGCGTACTCCAATTGTCGACGTATGGGGACACTTCGGAATGCGCGGGAAATCGAATCCCGCTACGCTGCGCAACCCTAGCAGTCGGCTACCCCGGAGGTGCGGCTCGGCGTGTCCGCCCCGGCGATTCGTTCGCAACTGGCCTTGAACGTGAGGGAGGTCATAGAGTGGTCGCCGTTGGCAAGGCCCGTTGCCCGTTGCTGGGCTGCGGCGGGCCGTTCATTCTTCGATCGCGGAAGCAGGTCTCAACTCTATGCGGGTAGTTCGTTCACTGGTCGCCGGCGCGTTGATCGCCGGGGCTGCATCAGTTTTCGCAGTGCTTGGCGCCGGGTCCGCCAGCGCGGTCGCGGTGACTCCGCTGGCGGGCGGGGTGCGGGTCGACCTCAGCCCCGCCGATACGGCGTGGGTGCACCAGTCGCACTTCGGGCAGACGATCGCCGGTCTGCCGCATCCGTCGGCGCCATCCTTCGGCCAGGCGCTCGACGCGGCGGCCACCGTGTCGTCGAGCGTTCCGGGCGGCCGGGTGGCATTCACGGTGTTCGGACCGTTCAACCAATTGAGCGGCACCATGTTGGCGCTGCAGTAGAGCTCGACACCAGCAGCGTGGAACTTCACCAGCGGATCGTCTCGGCGCCGGTCGATTTTGGCGCCATCCGTTCCGAATTCGGATTGGCCTCGGCGTATCCCGCCGAGGCAATCTCGGAAGCCCGCGACGCGGTCGACGCGTTCGCGGGCAACCGCATCGATCGCACCGACATCCCGTTCGTGACGATCGACCCGCCCGGCGCCATGGATCTCGACCAGGCGCTGCATCTGGAACGCACCGATTCCGGGTTCACCCTCCACTACGCGATCGCCGATGTCGGCGCCGTGATCAACCCCGACGGAGCCCTTGCCGCCGAGGCGGGCGCCCGAGGACAAACCTTCTACCTGCCCGATGGCGCCGTGCCGCTGCATCCGCCGGTCCTGTCGGAGGGCACCGCGAGCCTGCTGCCGGACCAGACCAGGCCCGCCGCGCTGTGGACCATCGAACTCGACGAAAACGCCGAACCCCTGCGGTTCTCGGTCGTGCGCGCCATGATTCGCTCCCGCGCCCGACTCGACTATGCGGGCGTGCAGGCCGACGCCGACGCGGGCCGGCTGCACCCCTCGATCGCAGCCCTGCCGGAATTCGGCAAGCGGCGCATCGAGGCGGGGCTGACGCGCGGCGCGATCGGGCTGCGCCTGCCCGCTCAGAGCGTGATCCGCGACGACCGATCCGACGGACATTGGCGACTGGTGCTGGAGCCGCGCACCGCCGCCGACGACTGGAACGAACAGGTGTCGCTGCTGACCGGAATGTGCGCCGCCCGGATCATGCTCGACGGGACGCCGCGGTCGGGGGAGCGCATCGCGCTGCTGCGGACGATGCCGCCGCCCGTCGATTCGGCGATCGATTCGATGCGCAGGACCGCCGCGGCTCTGGGAATCGCCTGGCCCGCGGACCAGTCGGTCGGCCGGATGCTGGCCGGGCTCGACCTGAACACGCCCGCCGCGCTGGTGCTCATGTCGGAGGCCACCGGGTTGTTGCGCGGGGCCGGGTACACGGTGCTGAGAGCGCCGGTCGCGCAGGAGTCCCGGTCGGACCCCGCCCAGACCAACGCTGTGCAGCCGAATGCGATGCGTCCAAATGCGGTGACTTCGAAGGATGCGCAGCCGAATGGTGCGCGGCGAAGTGTCGCTCAGGCGGATGCTGGACAGTCGAGTGCTGGGCGGGTGAATGCCATCGGTGCGAGCGCGGGGACGTCGGATGTTGGGGGGTCGAGCGCTGAGCCGTCGAGCGCAGGGACGGCGAGCGCAGGGACGGCGAGCGCGAGATCGGCGAGCGCTGCACGGCCGGATCCGGGCCAGTCGAAGGTGGGCTCATCGAACAATCGGCAGCCGCACGCCCAGCAGCCGAACAACCTGCAGCACGGTGCGATCGGTGCGCCGTACGCGCACGTGACCGCCCCGCTGCGCCGACTGCCCGACCGGTTCGCCACCGAAATCTGCTTGGCACTCTGCGCCGGAACCGACGTTCCGCAATGGGTTCGGGATGGACTGACACCCACCGCCGAGTCGATGCGGCGCAGTGACGGCGTCGCGAACAAGGTGGAGCGAGCCTGCATCGACCTGACCGAGGCCACCCTGCTCGCCGCGCGCAGCGGCGTCGAGTTCGACGCGGTGGTCGTGCGAGAAGCAAACGGCAACCGTCCCGCCGAGGTGTTCATCGCCGACCCGCCGGTGGTGGGGCCTTGCGTCGGATCGCCACCGGAAGGTGCCACCGTCCGGGTTCGCCTGGTCTCGGCCGACCCGGCGAACCGCAAGATCACCTTCGCTTTCCCGGTCTAGGCCACGGACTTTCACCACGCTATCGAGCGGTGTAGGCGGAAGTCTGTGTGCCGCGTGCTCATAGCGGGGCGAGCATCTGACCACCGCGATCCCCACGTCGGACAGTAGTCGCGGCATCGCCCAGCCCGAAAGGGCACGTCGAGGCCGGTGCTGATGCGCACCGGTCAGCATCGGACGCGATGCGCGGGCTGAATCCGAGGGCGGAATCTTTTCAGTCGGCGGACACGAAGGACGCCGCGACCGGATACCGGGCGAGCGCTTTACCTGCCGCAACGTCCTCGGCGTCGGCCAAGAGTTCGTAAATCGACGCAACCGCGCCCGTGGCGTGTGACTCCAGGGCGCAGGCCTGGATGGCCTCGCGGGACTCGACGGCGTCGCGGTGGTCGCCGAGCACGGTCTGCAGGCGTTTCGCGTCGCCGCCCAGCTCAGCGGCCGCATGGCCCAGCGTCGCGGCCGCGCCCTCGCATGAGTACCGTAATCGCTTGGCGCCCTTGCGGATATCGTGCAGCAACTCGATCCGCTCGGCGGGTGGGACGGCGGGCTCGGCGAAGACGAGTCGGCGCAGCTGATTGCGGTCACGGCGCAGCACCCGCTCGAACGCCTCTGGCGCGGGCTTCTCGGCGCGCGCGGGATCCAGTGGGGGATCGGTGCGCCAGAGCGACAGTTCGGCACGCAGTTTGCGGTAGCGATGGCCGTCGAGCGCGGCGAGGATCTCGGCATGGGCGGTCCAGTACCGCGTGCGCTCCTTGCCAACCAATTCGGTCGTTAGGGATTCGATGTCGTCGGGTCCGAGCCCGGTTTTGCCCGATTCTTCGAATCCGTCTGTCCCAGTACCGGATCCGGCTCCGGTGGGCTCGGGTTCGCGGCCGCCGGGGGCCGATTCGGGTGCGTGTTCGGTCAGTAGTGCGGCGAACCGGTCGGCCCGGACCTCGGCGTCCCTTGCGACACCGAGCAATTCGGCCAGCCACTTGAGTTCGTCGCCCATGGCCGCGGCGGGGGCCTGTTCGAAGAGTTTGCGATACGACCGCAGCACGCTGCGTAGCCGACGGGTGGCCACGCGCATCTGGTGCACCGAGTCGTCGGCGTCCGCGCGGACTTCCGGTTCTGCGGCCAGCAGGCGGTCGACGTCATCGCTGAGTGCCGCGACGAGAGCGTTTCCGGCGCTGACCATATTCAGCTCACTTTCGCGAATCTATCGGTTGCTTCGATGAGATGGTGGGTGATCCCTGGCTCGTTGGCGGCGTGCCCGGCGTCGTCGACGATGTGCAGCACCGAACCTGGCCAGGCGCGGTGCAGTTGCCACGCGCTGACGGCAGGGCAGACGATGTCGTGGCGGCCCTGCACGATGACGACGGGGATGTGCTCGATGGTGTCGATATCGCGCAGCAGTTGGCCTTCCTCCAGAAAACCACGGTTGACGAAGTAGTGGTTCTCGATACGGGCGAAGGCGAGCGCGAAGCGCGGCTCGGCGGTCTCGGCGACCCGATCCGGGTGCGGAAGCAGCGAACTCGTCGCGCCCTCCCAGGTGGACCAGGCGACGGCGGCTGCGAGCGCGACCCCCTCGTCGGGGGAGTGCAGCAGCCGGTGGTAGACCTCGATCAGGTCGCTGTCGCGCTCGGCCTCGGGCACCTGGGCCAGGAACTTCTCCCACTCGTCCGGGTAGACGTAGCCCGCGGCGCCGTTGTAGTACCAGTCGATTTCCTTGCGCCGCAACAAGAAGATCCCGCGCAGCACCAGCTCGGTCACCCGCTCCGGATGCGCTTGCGCGTAGGTCAGCCCCAGCGTCGAACCCCAGGAGCCGCCGAATACCTGCCAGCGCTCGATGCCCAGGTGCTCGCGCAGCGCTTCGATGTCGGCGACCAGGTGCGGCGTGGTGTTGGTTTCCAGGCTTGCCCCGTCGGCGATGTGCGGGGTGGAGCGACCGCACCCGCGCTGGTCGAGCAGCACGATCCGGTAGGCGTCCGGGTCGAAGAACTGTCGGTGGAACGGTGCGGTGCCGCCGCCGGGCCCGCCGTGCAGGAACACCACCGGCTTACCGTCCGGGTTGCCGCTGACCTCCCAGTACACGGACTGTCCCGCGCCGACATCGAGCATGCCCTTCTCATGCGGCTCGATCGGGGGGTACAGGGTCCGCATCAGAAGGCGAGTCCGGAAGCAAGGTTGGACAGTTCCAGCGCCTCGATCGCCTGTTGGTGCACGTCGGCGCAGCTCTTGGTGGTGATCCGGTCGATGATCGGCTTATCGGCCAGCACCTGGCCGTTGATGCCCCCATTGCGCAGTGCCCACTCGTGCACCAGTGCGTTGAGGCCGATCCGGCCCAGCGTGGGGCCCTGGACCCGCCAGTTCGACAGTTCCGGCCGAATCATGTCGCATAGCTGGGTGGCCGCGGCGTCGGAGATCTGCGGGCTGCCCGGCTTGGCGCCCGAGGAACCGGTCGGTGCGCTGGTCGCGGAGGCCGATCCCGTGGTCGAGCCGGAGCTTCCGGTCGGGTTCGACCCGCTGCCGCAGGCGGTCAGGGCAGCGGCGGCGAAAGCTCCGGCCAGCAGCAGCGTGCTGCGGGCAATCCAACGACGTTGCGGCATCGGTACCTCTCGTGTCGATATTGTCGGCATCGAGTCTGCCACTGTTTGCGCCGTCCGGCCCGTGTGAATGCCCCAGTCCAGCATCGGCGCCAATGGCTGGCCGAGCAGCGCGACGGGAATGCGCGCTGCTCGGTCGATCATTGATGTCCCGGCTTTAGAAGCTGTGTTCGGGGCCGGGGAACGCGCCGCGACGGACCTCGTCGGCGTAGGTAGCCGCGGCGGTGCGCAGTTCGTCACCGACATTGCCGAAGCGCTTGACGAACTTGGCGGTCTTGCCGCTGGTGTAGCCCGCCATGTCCTGCCAAACCAGCACCTGCGCATCGCATTCCGCGCCAGCGCCGATGCCGACGGTGGGAATGGTCAGCTTGCGGGTGACCTGACCGGCCAGTTCCGCGGGCACCATCTCCATCACGACAGAGAACGCTCCGGCCTCCTGGACTGCGATGGCGTCGGCGATGAGCTGTTCGGCGCCGTCGCCGCGGCCCTGCACCCGGAAGCCGCCGAGGGTGTTGACGCTCTGCGGGGTGAAGCCGATGTGCGCCATCACCGGAATGCCCGCCGAGGTGATCAGCGCGATCTGCTCGGCAACCCGCTCGCCGCCCTCCAGCTTCACCGCGTGTGCCTGGCCGTCCTTCATGAACCGGGTCGCGGTGGCCAGAGCCTGTTGCGGCGAGGACTCGTAGGTGCCGAACGGCAGGTCGGCAACCACCAGCGCGTGCGGTGCACCGCGAACCACGCCCCGCACCAGTGGGATGAGCTCGTCGACGGTGATCGGCACGGTGGTGTCATAGCCGTAGACCACGTTCGCCGCGGAGTCGCCGACCAGCAGCACCGGGATACCCGCCTCCTCGAACAGTCGCGCCGAGGAGTAGTCGTAGGCGGTGAGCATGGACCAGCGCGCACCCTCGGACTTCATCTGCTGCAGGTGGTGCACCCGCGTCTTGCGCTTGGCGGGCTTGGCCCCGGCGGGCGCTGCGCCGTAGGCAGGGGATTCCGAATCGGATACGGACATCATCGTCCCTTTCGTCGTGTCTCCTCGAGGCCCATGCGGGTCCCCGGGTTTGCCTGACGAATCCAGTGTGCCACCCGCGTGATGGGCGAATTAAGGGACGTGGCCGGTGCGATTGATCACAGCGAGCTGTGGGAGCCTGACAGTGCCCGGCGCCGGTGATGGCAGGATTTCAGGATGGCTTTGATGCGCAGTGGGCGCGGTGTGCTCGTGGTAGCGGTGCTGGCGATGGTGATGGCCGGGTGCACCAACTCCAAGGACGAGCCGGCGGCGGCGATGTCGGCGCCGCCTGCGGGGTTGGAGAAGTTCTATACGCAGACGCCCGCGTGGGGCAGCTGTGACGGCTTCGGCGATCCGGAGGACCGGATGGCCAAGGACGCGGAATGCACCCGCATCACGGTGCCCGTCGACTACGCCAAACCGGACGGACCGACAGCGCAGATAGCGCTGTCGCGGATCAAAGCCAGCGGCAAACGCGTCGGCTCACTGCTGATGAACCCGGGCGGACCCGGGGTGTCGGGCCTGTCGATTTCGGGCATCGCGAGCAAGACCCCGCTGGCCGAGCAGTTCGACCGGGTGGGCTTCGACCCGCGCGGCGTCGGCTCATCGACCCCGGCCATCGCCTGCCTCACCCCGCAGGAGGCCGACCAGGAGCGGGCCGACCCGCAGATGGACAACACCCCCGAGGGCATCGCCAAGTCGGAGGCCGACAACCGCAAGTACGTCGGCCACTGCGTCGATCGCACCGGCACGGAGTTCCTCGCCCATGTCGGCACCCGCGAGGTGGTGCAGGACATGGACGTGATCCGGGGCGTGCTCGGCGATCCGAAGCTCAGCTACCTCGGTTACTCCTACGGCACCAAGCTCGGCTCGGCCTACGCCGAGAAGTTCCCGACGCACGTGCGGGCGATGGTGCTCGACGGCGCGGTCGATTCCTCGCAGGACCCGGTGCAGGAGTCGTTGCAGCAGGCCGCGGGCTTCCAGAAGGTGTTCGAGGCCTACAGTGCCGACTGCGCCAAGGATCCGGACTGCCCGCTCGGCACCGACCCGGCACAGTCCGTCGCGCGCTTCCGCGCGCTGGTGAATCCGCTGCGGGACAAGCCCGCCTCGACCACCGACACGCGCGGGCTCACCTACGGCGACGCCATCACCGGCGTGCAGCAGGCGCTCTACACCAACGATCTGTGGCCCCCGCTGACCCACGGGCTGAAAGAACTGCGCGACGGGCGCGGCGACACCCTGCTCAAGCTCGCCGACCTGTACGACGGCCGCCGCGACGACGGCACCTACAACAACACCCAGGACGCGTTCAACGCGATCCGCTGCGTCGACGATCCGCGGATTTCCGATCCCGCGGTCGCGGGCAAGCAGGACGCCGAGTACCGCAAGGCGGCGCCGTTCATGGACGACGGTCGCGGCACCGGTGCGGCACCGCTGGAACTGTGCGTCAGCTGGCCGGTGCCGAATACCAGTGAACCGCACCGGATCTCGGTGACCGGCCTGCCGAAGACGGTGGTTGTGTCGACCACCGACGATCCCGCGACGCCGTACCAGGCCGGTGTTGACCTCGCCTCGCAGTTGGGTGCCGAGCTGATCACCTACCGCGGCAACCGGCACACCGCTGCCCTGGTCGCGGGCGACTCGTGCCTCGACGGCGCGGTCATCGCCTACCTCACGGACCTGACCGTCCCGGCGGCCGGACTCACCTGCTGAACAGGGGTGCGACGGGTGCGGATCGCCCAGCCGTTGCCGACCTCACCGGCCGGTCCGTTCGGCTGTGCGATCTGTTCCAAATCGCCGGATTGCAATCCCTAGACATGTATGTAACACGGATTTAACGCCAGGTGCTTACGCTCGCGTTCATGGATCGCCAGAAGGAATTCGTGCTGCGGACGCTCGAAGAGCGGGATATCCGCTTCGTGCGTCTCTGGTTCACTGATGTGTTGGGTTATCTGAAGTCGGTCGCCATCGCGCCGGCCGAGCTCGAGGGCGCATTCGAGGAGGGCATCGGATTCGACGGCTCGGCCATCGAAGGCTTCGCCCGAGTGTCGGAGGCGGACATGGTGGCGCGGCCGGATCCGTCGACCTTCCAGGTGCTGCCGTGGGCGTCCAGCAAGGGCCATCAACACTCCGCGCGCATGTTCTGCGACATCACCATGCCGGACGGCTCGCCGTCCTGGGCCGACCCGCGCCACGTGCTGCGCCGTCAGCTAAACAAGGCCGGTGACGTCGGGTTCAGCTGCTACGTGCACCCCGAGATCGAGTTCTTCCTGCTGGAGAACGGCCCGCAGGGCGCCGAGCCGCGGCCTGCCGACACCGGCGGCTTCTTCGACCAGGCCGTGCACGATTCGGCGCCGAACTTCCGTCGCCACGCCATCGACGCGCTCGAGTCGATGGGCATCTCGGTCGAGTTCAGCCACCACGAGGGCGCGCCGGGCCAGCAGGAGATCGATCTGCGCTACGCCGACGCGCTGTCGATGGCCGACAACGTGATGACCTTCCGCTACGTGATCAAGGAAGTGGCCATCGACGAGGGCGTGCGCGCGACATTTATGCCTAAGCCGTTCGCCCGGTACCCGGGCTCGGCGATGCACACGCACATGAGCCTGTTCGAGGGCGAGGCGAACGCCTTCCACGATCCCGACGACCCGATCAACCTGTCGGATACAGCGCGGGCCTTCATCGCGGGCATCTTGGAGCACGCCCCGGAGATCAGCGCTATCACCAACCAGTGGGTGAACTCCTACAAGCGGCTCATCCACGGCGGCGAAGCGCCGACCGCGGCTTCGTGGGGCCGGTCGAACCGCTCCGCGCTGGTGCGCGTGCCGATGTACACCCCGAACAAGTCGTCTTCGCGCCGTGTCGAGATCCGCAGCCCAGATTCGGCGTGTAACCCCTACCTGACCTTCGCGGTGCTGCTTGCCGCTGGTCTGCGTGGCATCGAGAAGGGCTACACGCTGCCGCCGGAGGCCGAGGATGACGTGTGGTCGCTGACCGTCGCCGAGCGTCGTGCGATGGGCTTCCGGGAGCTGCCCGGCACCCTGGACGAGGCGCTGAGGGCGATGGAGCGCTCCGAATTGGTCGCCGAGACCCTCGGTGAGCACGTGTTCGACTTCTTCCTGCGCAACAAGCGCCGGGAGTGGGCGGACTACCGCAGCCAGGTGACCCCGTACGAGCTGAAGGAATACCTCGGTTTGTAATCCAGCACAACGAGTCAGGCGATAACGGCTACGTTTGGACTTCTTTCCACTCACCCTTGCGGAAAGAGATGTTCGGCCAACTAAGTTGGACATATGGTCCGGCCGCCGCCTGCTCGTTCAGCTGTTCCCGGTGTCGGTCGGCTCGGATTGCTCGAGCCGACCGCTGCCGAGTCGTTACGAGAGTTGGCGTGGGATAACGTCGACAGCATTCCGCTGCTGTGGGCGCTGTCCCGGTCGCCGGACGCCGATCTTGCGTTGATGACGCTGATCCGGCTGCGCGCGGCGCTCGGTGCCGACTGGCCGGAATTGGATTCGGCATTGCGCGCCGACAGCTCACTGCGCGGCAGGCTGTTCGCGTTGATCGGGTCGTCGAGTGCGCTCGCCGATCATCTGGTCGCCGATCCTGGCGCGTGGCAGATCCTGCGGCGCGACAAGCTGCCGAGTCGCGAGGAGTTGATCGCGGATATGCTGGACGCGGTCGAGGCCGTGCCGGCGGAAAGCCCGAACGCGACGGCCGTGCTCTACCGGGCGACCATTGCCGGTCCGGAGTCGGTTGCCTTGCTGCGCAAGCGGTATCGCGATCAGCTGATGCTGCTCGCGGCGCTCGATCTGGCGGCGACGGTCGAGAACGAACCGGTATTGCCCTACCAGGTGGTGGGTCGGCATCTCACCGACTTGGCCGATGCCGCACTGACGGCGGCGTTGTCGGTGGCGGTGGCCCGGGTATACAAGGACGAACCCGTACCGGTCCGGCTCGCGTTGATCGCCATGGGCAAAAGCGGTGCGCGCGAACTCAATTACGTCAGCGACGTCGATGTGGTGTTCGTCGCCGAGCCCGTCGATGCCACCGCTACCAGGCTGGCCGCCGAGATGATGAGCGTCGGCAGCGCGGCCTTCTTCGAGGTCGACGCGGCGCTGCGGCCGGAGGGCAAGGCCGGCGCGCTGGTGCGCACGCTGGAATCGCATCTCGCGTACTACAAGCGATGGGCGCGGACCTGGGAGTTCCAGGCGCTGCTCAAGGCGCGGCCGATGACCGGCGATCTGGAACTGGGGGAGCAGTATCGCGCCGCGCTGATGCCGATGGTCTGGACCGCCTCGGAGCGACCGGATTTCGTCGCCGATGTGCAGGCCATGCGGCGTCGGGTGGAGGATCTGGTGCCCGCCGATCTGCGCGAGCGCGAACTCAAGCTCGGGCACGGCAGCCTGCGCGACGTCGAATTCGCCGTGCAACTCCTGCAATTGGTGCACGGGCGAGTAGACGAGACGCTGCATGTGCAGGGCACGGTCGAGGCGTTGACGGCGCTGGCGGCTGGCGGCTACATCGGCCGCGACGACGCGGCCAACCTCACCGCCTCCTACGAATTCCTGCGCCTGCTCGAACATCGGCTGCAATTGCAGCGGCTCAAGCGAACGCACACCCTGCCCGCGGCCGACGACGAGGAAGGGATGCGCTGGCTGGCGCGCGCCGCACACATCCGACCGGACGGCAGGCAGGACGCGGTGGGTGTGCTCGGCAACGAGATTCGGCGTAATGCGATGCGGGTGAGGCGTTTACACGCCAAGCTCTTCTACCGGCCGCTGCTGGAATCGGTGGTCAAGCTCGACCCCGACGCGCTGCGGCTGAGCCCCGATGCGGCCATCCGACAGCTGGCCGCGCTGGGTTACGCCGCGCCGGAGCACGCGCTCGGGCACCTGAAAGCACTGACCGGCGGTGTCTCGCGCAAGGGACGTATTCAGGCGTTGCTGCTACCGACGCTGCTCGAATGGCTCGGTGACACACCGAATCCCGACGCCGGGCTGCTCGCCTACCGACGGGTGTCGGAGGGTCTGGACGACCAGATCTGGTTCCTGCGCGAACTCCGCGACGAGGGCGCGATCGCGCAGCGGCTGATGATCGTGCTCGGCTCGTCGGGGTATCTGCCCGATCTGCTGATCAATGCGCCGGACACGATCCGGATGTACGCCGACGGGCCGGGCGGCCCGCTGTTGTTGAGCCCGCAGCCGGAAGACGTTGCGCGCGGAATCCTTACGGCGGCGGCACGCTACGACGATCCGAAACGCGCTGTGGCCGCAGCGCGTTCGCTGCGTCGACACGAGCTGGCCAGGGTGGCCTCGGCGGATCTGCTCGGCATGCTCGAGGTACCGCAGGTGTGCCGCGCGCTGTCCTCGGTGTGGGTGGCGGTGCTGGAAGCCGCACTGCGCGCGGTCATCCGGGCCAGTGAGGCCGAACTCGGCGCACCGGCGCCCGCCGAATTCGCGGTGATCGGAATGGGCAGGCTCGGCGGCATGGAGCTGGGCTACGGCTCCGACGCCGACGTGCTGTTTGTCTGCGATCCGCGCCCCGGCGAGGACGAGACCAAGGCCGTGAAGTGGGCGATCAGTATCGCCGAGCGGGTGCAGCGGATGCTCGGTGCGCCCAGCACCGATCCGCCGCTGCAGGTGGACGCCGGGCTGCGGCCGGAGGGCCGCAACGGTGCGCTGGTGCGCACGCTGGCCGCCTACGCCGCCTACTACCAGCAGTGGGCACAGCCGTGGGAGGTCCAGGCGCTGCTGCGCGCGCACCAGGTGGCGGGCGATGAGGAACTGGGCGTGCGTTTTCTGCACATCATCGACAAGGTTCGCTATCCGGAGGGCGGTGTGTCGTCGGAGTCGGTGCGCGAGATCCGGCGGATCAAGGCGCGGGTCGATTCCGAACGGCTGCCGCGCGGCGCCAATCCGGCCACGCACACCAAGCTCGGCCGCGGCGGGCTCGCGGATATCGAATGGACGGTGCAGCTGATGCAGTTGCGCTACGCCCACGACGTGCTCGGACTGCACAACACCTCCACGCTCGAGTCGCTGAACGTCATCGAGCAGACCAAGCTGTTGGACACCGAAGACGTTGCGCTGCTGCGTGATGCGTGGCTGACGGCGACCAAGGCCCGCAATGCCCTTGTCCTGGTGCGCGGCAAGCCCGCCGACCAACTCCCCGGCCCGGGCCGCCTACTATCGGCCGTCGCGCGCGTAGCGGGCTGGCCCAATGACGACGGCAGCGAGTTCCTGGACAACTACATGCGCGTCACCCGCCGCGCGAAGGCTGTCGTGGAGCGCGTGTTCGGCGGCTAGCCGAACTGAGCAGGCAGATTATCGACTTGCCACCGCGGCAAGGTCCTCGGCGCTCTCAGCGGTGAGACGGCCGGCGGCGCTGAACTCTTCGATATGCACCGTGAACACCTCGCATCCTGCCGAGTGCATATTGGCGACGTCTAGGGTGCGAGATATGGCTGAATGGGTGCGCCGGGTGTTGATCGGTGCGGGGTGGATCGCCCTGACAGTGGGAGTTACCGGGATCGGGTTGCATTTCAGCGGGTCGCAGTGGCGGCTGGTGGTTTTGCTCGCCTCGGGGGCGTCACTGCTCATGATCGGGGCGGTGGTGGCGCTGGTGCTGTTCGCGGTCGCGCGTGGCTGGCGCAGTGCGGTCGCGGCCGGGGTGGTGCTAGGTGCGGTGTTGTGGACGCAGGCGCCGGTCTTCGTGCCGGATGGGCGGGCGGCGGGTGGGGCGGAAGTTGTAGTGATGCAGTCGAATCTGCTGTTTGGTGGGGCCGATGCCGCCGCGGTGGTGCGGGCGGCTCGGGATAACCGGGTCGATGTGCTCACCGTGGAGGAGTTGACCGCGGCGATGGCGGAGCGACTGGCTGTGGCGGGACTGGGGGAGTCGTTGCCGTATCACTACTTGGAACCCACCTCCGGGGGTGGTGGTGGCACCGGCATCTACAGTCGATATCCGTTGCGGGACACCAAGAAATACGACGGCTTCGTGCTCAACAATGTGTCCGCGACGATGGATCATCCGCAGGCCGGGGCGGTCGCAGTGTTCGCGTTCCACCCGATTCCGCCGCCGCTCGACTTTCCGGCATGGGGTTCGGAGCTACGCAGGATTCGCGAATTGCTGGATGCGCAACAGGGTTCGGCGATCGTGGGCGCGGATTTCAATGCGACACGGGATCATTCGGCCTTTCGCGAGTTATTGCGCGGACGCTTCGCCGTGGCCGCCGACCTCGCGGGCGCGGGGCCGCTGCCCACGTTTCCGAACGATCGCCGGTGGGGTCCGGTGCTCGGCATCGACCACATTCTGGTGGCGGATGGAACCTCCGACGAGGTGCGGACGCTGACCGTGCCCGGATCCGACCACCGGGCCATGGTGGCCCGGATCCGGCTGAACAGATAACCGCGCGTTGCGGTCTCGCGCGCGCGACGTATACGCGCGATCGGTCCGCTGCGATTACCATGTGAATGCTCGACGGGGGCGGGTTGCGAGGTGCGGCGCCGATCCCGGACGGGACCGGGTTCGGGAGGCGGGCCCGCGGTGAATTCGGGGAGGAACCTGATGAGGACAAGACGGCTGCGTTTCGGGGTGGTCGCCGTGCTGATTTCGGTCGGCGCTGCGTTGGCCGGGTGCGGGAGCAACGCGGGCGGCAGCGCTCAGAACGTGATCACCAACGCCGAAAACCCATGGGAACTGGCCGGGGCGGCTTCCTCCACCGGGCCGAACGGTCCGCGCAAGGGTGTGCCGGACGCGCCGCTTACCGCGGAGAACAGCGACGGCGGACAGATCGACAAGCTCGCTCTCAACACCATCGCCGACCTGGAAGATTTCTGGAAGACCGAGTACGGCAAGAACTTTCCCGGCACCTTCAAGCCGGTGAGCCGGTACATCTCGTGGGACGCCAAGGCTCCCAAGGAGCAGGCCATCACGTTCTGCAAGTCCAGCACCTACCACGTGGTCAACGCCGCCTACTGCAGCATCGACCACACCATCGGCTGGGACCGCGGGGTGCTGCTGCCCAAGCTGCAGGACAACTACAGCGAGATGGCCGTGGTGATGGTGCTGGCACACGAGTACGGCCACTCCATCCAGGGGCAGGCCAAGATCGCCGGGTTCCTGAGTCCGGCGCTGGTCAAGGAGCAGCAGGCGGACTGCCTGGCTGGAGTGTTCCTGCGCCATGTGGCGGAAGGCAATTCGGCGCATTTCACCCTGAACACCACCGACGGACTCAACGCGGTACTCGGTGCGACCGTCGCGGTGCGCGACCAGGATCCGGACAATCCGAAGAACGTGCACGGCTCGGCGTTCGAGCGGGTGACGGCGGTGCAGATCGGCTGGACCGAGGGCGCCCCGGGCTGCAAGAAGATCAACAAGAAGGAGATCGACGAGCGCCGCGGGAACCTGCCGACGACCTTCGAGCCCGATGAGCAGAATAATCAGCTGCCGGTCGATGTGCAATCGTTGACCAGCCTGAGCCAGGCGCTCGGCAAGATCTACCCGGTGGCCAAGCCGCCGCAGTTCGACAATTCGGGCGTGGTGAAGAACTGCGCGAATGCCACCGCCGCCGAGCCGGTGTCGTTCTGCCCGAGCTCGAACAGGATCGGCACCGACGTGCCCGAACTGGCCAAGCGCGGCGGCCCGATGAAGGGCGACGACGAACCACTGTCCGCGGTGGTGGACGGCGACTACAACGCCTTCGCCGTTTTCGTCTCGCGTTATGTCCTTGCCGTGCAACAGGATCGCAAGCTCACGCTGACCGGCGCCGATACCGCCGGGCTGCGCACCGCCTGCCTGACCGGAGTGGTGACCACCAAGCTGAGCGAGCCGAACAGCGACCCGCACCTGTCGGCCAACGACCTCGACGAGGCGGTCTCCGGTTTGCTGGCCGACGGCCTCGTCGCCAGTGATGTGAACGGGAAGGTGGTGGCAGGCGGCTTCCAGCGGCTGGAGGCATTCCGGATGGGCGTCCTCGACGGCGAGGCCGCCTGCCTGTCGCACTACAGGTAAACGGTCAGTTCACCGCGGCGGGCAGCGCGCGCAGGGAGCTGAGGGTGGTCGCCAGCGCGCGGGCGGCCTCGGCTCCCTTCGTCACGAAGTGCTCGGTGAAGTAGTTGACGTGCTCGCTGTGCTCGTGGAAGTGGTGCGGGGTGAGCACGACCGAGAAGACCGGCACGTCGGTGTCCAGCTGCACCCGCATCAGGCCGTCGATCACCGCGGTGGCGACGAAATCGTGCCGGTAGATGCCGCCGTCGACGACCAGTGCCGCCGCCACGACCGCCGAGTATTCGCCGCTGCGGGCCAGCCGCTTGGCGTGCAGCGGGATCTCGAACGCGCCGGGCACCTCGAACAAATCGATGGTGGCAGGGTCGAAGCCGAGGTCGGCGTACTCGGTGGTGAACCCCTCGTATGCCTTACCCACGATCGAGCTGTGCCAGGTGGCGCGAATGAACGCGACTCTATCTCCCATAGGCTGAGCCTAGTTCTCGGTAACGTGCACCTCCAGCCAGTCCACGACGTCGCCGAGCACCTTGTCCTTTTCCGGCTCGTTGAAGATCTCGTGGTAGAGCCCGTCGTAGCGGATGACAGTGAGATCCTTCGAGGCCGCACCCTGCTCGATGAGGGTGGAGCTGGACGGCGCGGCAACCGCGTCGGCGGTGCCGTGCAGCACCAGAAGGGGCACGGTCAGCTTGTCGAGCCGCCCCTTGACCAGGTTCGTCGCTTTCAGGATCTCGACAGCGGTGCGGGCCGGGAGCTTACCGCGGAACACCAGCGGGTCGTTGTCGTAGACGCGGACCACCTCGGGGTCGCGGCTGATCATCGACGAATCGAGTTTCAGCACACCGAGATTCGGGGTGAGCTTGGTCAGCAATGGCGCGAACAGGCGCTGCAGCGGATTGCCGAGGGGGATATCGAGCGGCGGGGCCGACACGACAATGCCCGCGACATCGATCGGCGCGCGGGTGGCCAGGTAGAGCACGATGAGGCTGCCCATCGAATGGCCGATCAGGAACCGGGGTACGTCCGGGTGCTCGAGGCTCACGATGTCGAGCATGGCGGCGACATTGTCGGCGGCGCCGTCCATCGAGCCGATGTTCGCGTTGCCGCCCGCGGACTTGCCGTGGCCGATGTGGTCGAGCGCGTAGACCGCGAAACCGGCGTCCGCCAATCGCTTTCCGACGTGTACATAGCGGCCGGAGTGCTCGGCCACACCGTGCACGAGCACGATCACGCCCCGGGTGGTGGTGTCCGGCAGCCAGGCGCGCCAGGCGACCCGGCTGCCGCGGCCTTCGAATTCACCGGTCGCGGATACAGCACTGTCGGATGTCATGCCTCGGCTCCTGACGTCTGCGGCGGCGCTGGTTCGACGTGCGCACGGCTCGGCGCGTGCGCGAGCTGGTCGATGAGCCGCCGATTGAACTCGATGAGCCGAGCGTAGTTCACCAGGGAGATGCGCTCGTCGGTTCCGTGGATGGTGGCGAGGTCGGCCTCGGTCACCACGATGGGCGCGAAATTGCACCGCGCTTCGGCGAGATCGTCGTAATGCCGGGCATCGGTGGCGCCGGGGACGATGCCGGTGGTCACCGCGATGCCCGGCACCACTGCCTCGGCCAGCCCGGCGATCAGCTCGAATCCGGCACCGGGCGTCGCCGTCCGGGACGGCTCTGAGGACATGCCGACCGACTCGATGCGTACGCCCTTGTCGCGCACCACCTTTCGGCAATGTTCGAGCACCGAAGCCACCGAATCGCCGGGCAGGATACGGAAATTCACCAGCGCCTCGGCCTTTTGCGGCAGCACATTGGCCTTCACGCCACCGCGGATCACCGTCGGCGCGGTGGTCGTGCGCACCAGCGCCTCGGTCTGCGGGTGGGCCGCCATCACCCGGGTGATCACCGGCCCGGCCAACCCGGCCAGCCCGAGCAGGCGGCGGCGCGACTCGGGCAGCGCCGGACGCAACCGGGCCAGCATGTCGGCCACGATCGGCGTGAGTCGCAGCGGCATCGGATGGTCCTGGAGCCGGCTCACCGCGCGGGCGATCCGGCCGACCGCGGTCTGGCGGCCCGGCATGGACGAGTGCCCGCCCAGTTCCGACACCGACAACCGGACCGTGGCATACCCCTTCTCGCCCACCATGATCGAGGCCACCGGACGGTCCACGCCGTCGACGACCCCCTCGGTGATCACGCCGCCCTCGTCGAGCAGCAGGTCCGCGTACACACCCGCGTCCCGCAGCCGCTGCGCCATCTGGACCGCGCCTTTGTCGCCGAACACCTCTTCGTCGTGGCCGAAGGCCAGGTAGACGGTGTGGCGCGGCCGCACGCCATCGGCGAGTGCGGATTCGACCGCTTCCAGGATGGCAAGCAGGCGGCTCTTGTCGTCGATCGCGCCACGGCCCCAGATGAATTCGTCGTCGACCACGCCCGCGAACGGCGGATGGGTCCAGCGTTGCGGGTCGTCGACGGGCACCACGTCCTGGTGTGCGAGCAGGATCGCCGAGACGTGGTCCGGCTCCGTTCCGGCCCATCGGTAGAGCCTGCTGTGGCCGAATCGCTCCAGCTCCAGTTCAGCGTGCACCAGCGGGAAGGACCGCTCCAGGTGCGCCCCCAATCGGGCGAACTCGGGGCTGTGGGTCTCGGCGGGTTCCTCGGTGGACACCGTGGCGCAGCGCAGGGCTTGCGCAAGGCGCTCGGCGGCGGCGTTGCCGGTCATCGGTCATCGGTCGGGGTCGGTAGGTTCATGGGCACCGTTGCATTGTTCAACACACCGGGGCCGAGGGTGATGGTCTGGGCGCGCCATTTGCCCAGGTTTTCGCTGGCCCCGCCGGTCAAGTCGGGATGGCGGAGGGTGGTGAGCAGCGGCAATTCGAGGCGAGCCGCGGTCACGGTGACGGCGGCGGAGGCCGGGGCATGCGACCAGACGTCGTCGACGACGTCGGTGATGCGCACGCCGATCCGGTGTCCGGCGCGCAGCGGCCAATCCTGAGCCAGCAGCCTGATGTCGGTGGTTTCGGCAACTGGGGCGATGCCCCGGGTGATGACGGTGGCGTGTCCGTCGGGCTCGATGTCGTAGAGCTCGACGGTGCAGGTGGCCGACGGTGGACCGGTCAGCCGCAGCGACGCCGCCGGGATCCCGGACAGGTGCTGGTCCTGCGCCAGCGGCTCGGAGATCGACCAGATCTCGCGGTCGGGTCCGGGGATCAGGCCACGATCGGTATAAACACCGGTGCGCAAATCGATCTGCACCCGTTGCACATCCTGTGGTGGCCAGGCGGTTTCGGAACGCCAGCCGCCGTCGAACTGGCCGACGGTGATGCGCGGGCCGGGCACCTCGACGTCCTTGTCTGCCACCTGCCTGTCGAAGAAGGCGAGCAGCTCGGCGTCGAAATTCGGTGTGCCGCACTTGAGGTGGCAGTCGCTGTGGCCCCACTGCCCGAACCAGGCGCGGTGCTCGCCGGGACCGAGCGCGTTCCACACGTCGAACACGCGATAGGCCCGGGTGTTGTAGTCGAGGAAGCCCTGGCCGAGGAACAGCGGAATCGTGTTGCCGCGCAACTGGTCCACCATGTCGCGCTCGCGCCAGAACGGGGTGTTCGGGTCGTGGTTGGCGGTGTTTTCCAGGTACTGCGCGTAGCACTGCGGCGACACCTGGGTGGCGTTGGACTGGTACTCGGGGGAGTCGTCCCAGCGGCCGGGGGTGGAGGCGACGAGCAGATGTTCCAGGCCGACCTGGTCGGCCGGGCGAATCCCGTTCTCGGTGACCGGTTTCCCGGAGAACTTCCACGAGACGCCCTGCATGTATAGATACGAGTACGGGTCGACCACCGGCTCGAACGCGGCCACCGCGGCCAGCCCCTTCGGCTTGGCGGCGAGCCCCATCATCCCGGTCCACGCCTCATAGGACACACCGGCCATGCCGACCCGGCCGGTCGACCACGGCTGGCTCGCCGCCCACTCCACCGCGGTGCTGACGTCCGAACGTTCGCCCGGCCCACCGTAATCCGGGCAGCCGGACGAACCGCCGAACCCGCGCAGGTCGACCACCACGTAGGTGTACCCGGCGTTGAGGAACATCTCCACGTTGAGGTAGTCGGTGGACGGACCGCCCTCCAGGCGCGGCAGGCTGAGATAGGCCAGATGCGCGCGATAGGGACTCACCGTGAGGATCACCGGCGTGCGGGTGTCGTCGGAGACCCCGGCCGGGCGCAGGATGTCCGCGTGCAAGCGGGTGCCGTCCGGCGCGGTGACATAGCTCTGCCACCACTGGAACGGCACGCCGACGGGATCGGCGATCGTCACTGGCGCGACCACACCGAGCATCAGCGATACCCCGGCTAGTGCACGCAACACCACAGCACCCACATTCACCTGAGCACTATCGACCGCTCCCGTCCAACTGTCCAGCCCATGGAACATGGGTGGCGGTGCTTCGGCCCGCGGCTCTCAGCGCTGCGCCGTCGCGCCGAGTACGGGTTTCACCTCCAGCGTCGGTGTGCCGTCGATCGCATCGAGACCGTGCACGGTGAGGACGTGCCCGTCGATGCCGACGATCCGTACCTGGTGCGGGCCGATCGGATTGGGTCGGTGACCTGCTAGCCACCACTCTCGCAACCGTCGGCGAAGCCAAGTCCCCCATGCTGATTCCACTGGGCGTCCAGGACGGAACCTGGCGCTTACACACTTGGTGGACCTGCCTGAGCCTCGGCGCCGACAAGACCCGCTCACCCGCCTGCGGATAACAGGATCGACCCAGCGGCGAAGTCATAGTGGTCGAAACGGGACGAGCCCTCCCCGCGCGAACGCAGGAAGGGCTCATCTTGCGGTGCTGCGGCTTACAGCTCGAACTATGCCCCCGGCCGTTTGCTGCCGTTGGGTCTGTTTTCAATAGCAGCGACCTGCGGTTTTGACGTTGGCAGCGTTGGCCGGGAACTGGGTTCGGCGAGGCTGCTGCGTACTACCGTCAGCTCATCTTCGCCATCTCGGCCGCCACCTTGCGGCAGGAGTCAGCGCACTGGCGACACGCCTGGGCGCACTCGGTGTGGCCGGCTCGATCACACATGTCGGCGCACCGCACGCACGTGTCCGCGCACATGGTGACCATCTGGTCGGTCATCGCCGACCCGCGCATCATCATGTCGGCGCAGATGCCGCTCATGTCGGCGCAATCCATCATTGCCATGATCGACTCGTGCTGGGCCGTTTGCCAGTCGGTCCGCATGACCTCGCTGATCGTCTGCTCACACATTCGATGACAGTCGTAACAGTCTTTGACCGCGGTCTGCATCTTCGGGTTCTGACGCATATCCATGTTCGTCATCATCGACTCCGTTCTCTACGAGATCCGACCGATGTCGGACGACATCGGTTATCCGGCCGTTCGCCGCTCGTGGAGGTGCCTCGGGGGCTGTTGGATAAGAGGACGCGATCTGCTCCGGTGGAAACCAGCCATCAGCGTGATCCATGTCTCATGTTCGAACCCAGGCTACTGTATTCGCTGTAGCAGTCATATGCAATCGCTATGACTCTGTGGGTATCGCCTCATCGGCGGCCGGTTACCCAAGGCGTGCGACGGGGAGCCGGGCACGACGACAGTCTCGGACCGGCCGATGCTCATGGCGGTTACGTCATCGCCGCCGACGGATTCAGTGCGCAACTGGCCGGATTGTTGGCCAGCCGCCTTCATGGCGGTGTCCGCGAGGTATGAGAGCCCTTTGTGAGCCAAAAGCCCCCGGCCCGTCGGCTATGACGTGAAACTATAACTTGTTCTATTTTTTGATATCGCGGCAATCCGGTGGCGGACAAGCCCACCCGTACCGCGTTCTAGCGAGAGGTACAGACGCAATGATGCGGAGATACGACGGGCGACAGGTGCTCGTGACCGGTGCGGGCTCCGGGATCGGCCAGGGCGTCGCCCTGCGTCTGCTCGCCGAGGGTGCGCAACTGGTCGCCGCCGACGTCGACGAGACGGGCCTGAAGGATACCGTCGAGGCGGCAGCCCCGGAGGATCGCGCGCGTTTGAAGACCGTGCACGTCGATGTCGCCGACCAGGACTCGGTGCACTCCGCCTACGCCGAATCCTTCGAATTCCTGGGCGGTCTCGACGTGCTGGTGAACGCCGCCGGCATCATGCGCAGCGCGCACACCCACGAAATGCCCTTGGAGGCATGGAATCAGGTGATCGGAATCAACCTGACGGGCACGTTCCTGATGACTCGGGGCGGATTGCCGAAACTGGTGGAATCCGAGCATGGCGGTGTGATCGTGAACTTCTCCTCCACCGCCGCCTTCAGCGCCAGCCCCTACAGTGCCGCGTATGCGGCATCGAAGGGCGGAATCAACGCGTTCACGCACTCCATCGCGCTGGAGTACGCGAAACAGGGTCTGCGCGCGGTCAATATCGTGCCCGGCAGCATCGCCAGTGGCATCACCGCTAAGTTCACTGGCGGTGTGCCCCAGGATGCCGACTGGACCCTGTTCGCCCGGCTGGTGGGCTGGCTGAACGGCGGCGCGCTCGGAAACCCCGAGGACATTGCCGGTGTTGTAGCCATGGTCGGCTCCGACGACGGCCGCTACATCACCGGCAGCGAGATCCGCGTCGATGGTGGTTCGCTGATGTGAACGGCCGCAACACCATTCAACTCGAGCAGCGGCGGCGTGCATGGGCCAGGCACCCCGGCCCTGGCGGGCGCGGGTCACCTCGGCCATCGCGATCTACTCCTGCGGACGAACCTCAATAGGGTCGGTGGCCGAATGGTCCGGTCGTGTAGGTGACACTCCATCGCGTGACATCAGGCCGACCGGTCATCGCGAACCCGGACGCGAAATCGAGCCGTTCCGGCCACTCACCGGTTTTCGCCAGCTCAGCTTCGACGTGCCGTTCGATGAAGGAGACGCGCTCATGGTCGTTGAGTCGACGCGGAACAAACACGTCTATCCGGTCGGTACGGGGTTCTGGCATGGCATCGATAGTCGACAGTTCGATGATGGAACGTCGGTAGACACGCCGCTGAGAGATGCCGGCGTATATGGGCCTATCCGCCCCGGCGACTTCTCGTCGCTTGCTTCCCATACTGGCCGTCCTGTGCTGAAGGAAGGGCTAGCCAAGGGTGCCATAGGCATCACGCAGTGACGCGAAGCGCCCTGAGCGGCGGCGCTGTGCGCCGCCGCTCTTGATTCTGTATGGCGAAATTCCACTAGCCAGCGCAGGAACGCGACTACGTGTGTGCGTTCGAGTTCGAGTTCGAGTCGATCTCGTCGACGGCTGTCTTCGCCCGCTCGTGTAGATCGGTGTGGTGGACGCGGATAAGACCCGCCTAACCGGCGGCCAGGCTGTTCTAGGCGGGAAGTACTCGGCTGGTGAATCCGCCATCTACCAGTCGGGTGTACGCGGCGCGAACCGCATCGGGCACGTCCTGCTCGATGGCCCATCCGTTCTCCGGGTAGACCCAGATTTGCTGTGTGTCTCCGACCAGCATGTTGATCACGCGATCAACATCGCCGATGCTGTCGATGTACTTGTCCAGCGGCAATGGGAGCGACGCGCAAATTACGTCTACCTCGGGCCATCGTTTGCGGCAGATCGCGTAACTCCGCCGCTGCTGATATGGGCGTGAGATGAGCATGACTGACGTAATCAGTTCTACGCCATGCTCTTTCAGCACGGCGCGGGTGAAATTGATGTTGTCGGAGGTGTTCGTTGCCTTGGGTTCGACCAAGATCGCGCTGTCCGGGACGCCAAGATCGAGGGCATGTTCCCGGTAGTGCACAGCTTCGCCTCGTGGAAACTTCTCGACGGTGGTCGGAGCGTTCGCGCCGCTGAAGACGATCAGGGGAAAAATGCCTTGGTGGTAGAGATCTGCGGTGTAGGTAGCGACTCCGAGGTCATGGCTACCCAACCCAATTCCAACGTCGGCTGGACGGATCTCGTGGTGCATCTGGTTGTAGTCCCAGAGGATTTCAACATCAGCGCGCAGATTGGCAGGCAGTGTCGTTGACGGCATAGTGACCTGTCCTCTCAGTCGGGAAGTTTGAAGGTGTACGTCCATGCGAATCTCGATGCAGCGTGAACACCGCGAGCGAACTCGATGAGAATGTCACTGTCGGTTTGATCGAAGGCTATGGCATGAACCGGGATTCGACTGCCAGGCAAGCCGGGGTGCACATTGCTCAAATCACCGAGGAGTTCGGCAAAGTGCCTCTGGCGAGTATCCGGTGCACGCTCGGCTGTCGCAGATCCTCATCGATGCGGTATACGAGGGTCTGCTGGTCCGCAATCCGTGCTCGCGCAAGACAGCGCCACCGATGGGCAAGCAGAAGCCGTATGTTGCTACGACACAACAGATTTGGGCACTGCATGACGCGTTCCCGAAGCCCATGATCTGCGGCATTACTTCGCCTCGCTGTTGATCTCCAAGGGCGCGGACATCACGACCGTTCAGGGTTCGGCACGGTAGCGCGAAGACCACCTTGGACAACTGCGGGCATCTGTGGCTCGACGCAGACGAGTCCACCCGCTTCGCAATCGGTGAAGTGATCGCGGAACGGATGGACTCGTTGACAACTACTGCGGACGGACTGCGGACCGAAGACCTCGGTTAGATGCTCCGCCGCAGGTCAGACCCACTGATCGACTTACACGTCGAAGTAGAGCTCGAACTCGTACGGGTGCGGGCGGAGGTTCACCGGGGCGATTTCCTGCTCGCGCTTGATGCTGATCCAGGTCTCGATCAGGTCCTCGGTGAAGACGTTGCCCTCGGTGAGGTAGTCGTGATCGCCTTCGAGCTTGTCGATGACCGACGCGAGGCTGGTGGGGGCCTGCGGGATGTTCTTGGCCTCCTCCGGCGGGAGCTCGTAGAGGTCCTTGTCGACGGGGGACATCGGCTCGAGCTTGCGCTTGATGCCGTCGAGACCGGCCATCATCATGGCGGCGAAGGCCAGGTACGGGTTACCCGAGGAGTCCGGTGCGCGGAACTCGATGCGCTTGGCCTTCGGGTTGTTGCCGGTGACCGGGATGCGAACGGCCGCGGAGCGGTTGCGCTGCGAGTACACCAGGTTGATCGGCGCCTCGTAGCCCGGAACCAGGCGGTGGTAGGAGTTCACGGTCGGGTTGGTGAACGCCAGCAGCGACGGCGCGTGGTGCAGGATGCCGCCGATGTAGTGCCGCGCCAAATCCGACAGACCCGCGTAGCCGGCCTCGTCGTGGAACAGCGGCTTGCCATCCTTCCACAGCGACTGGTGCACGTGCATGCCCGAGCCGTTGTCACCGAAGAGCGGCTTCGGCATGAACGTGACGGTCTTGCCTTCCTGCCACGCGGTGTTCTTCACGATGTACTTGAACAGCTGCAGGTCGTCGGCCGCACCGAGCAGGGTGCCGAACTTGTAGTTGATCTCGGCCTGACCGGCGGTGCCGACCTCGTGGTGGCCGCGCTCGAGCTCGAAGCCCGCGTTCTGCAGGTTGGTCGCGATCTTGTCGCGCAAATCGACGTAGTGGTCGTACGGGGCGACCGGGAAGTAACCACCCTTGTTGCGGACCTTGTAGCCGCGGTTGGGGGAGCCGTCCGGGTTGAACTTCGCGCCGGTGTTCCAGGAGCCCGAGATCGACTCGATCTCGTAGAACGCGCCGTTCATCGCCGATTCGTAGCGAATCGAGTCGAAGATGTAGAACTCGGCCTCGGCACCGAAGTACGCGGTGTCGGCGATACCGGTCGAGCGCAGATACTCCTCGGCCTTACGCGCGATGTTGCGCGGGTCGCGGCTGTATGCCTCGCGGGTGAACGGGTCGTGCACGAAGAAGTTGAGGTTCAGAGTCTTCGCGGCGCGGAAGGGGTCCAGTCGCGCGGTGCTGAAGTCGGGGAGTAGGAGCATGTCCGACTCGTCGATCGACTGGAAGCCACGGACGGAGGAGCCGTCGAACGCGAGCCCTTCCTCTGCGAGGTCGGTGGTGAAGGCCTTCGCGGGGATCGAGAAGTGCTGCTGCACACCGGGAAGATCGCTGAATCGGATGTCGACGTATTCGACCTCTTCGTCAGCGATGTATTTGATGACCTCGTCGGCCGTGCTGAACGTCACTTAGTACTCCTTACGGATCGGTTCCCAGCCAGTGTCGATTGCATGGGTTCGTCGCGACCAGACGCTATGGATGCGGTGTTTCCAGGCAGTCAAGGCTGTGTTTCGCCAGTGTTACACGTGCGGCTGCCCGGGTGGCGCTGGCCACCCGGGCTCGAACTGCATGGTAATCCTGCCACCTTCTCCGCCGTGCCCCGAATGTGAACTCCCCTTACGCGGTGCCGGGCGGCCGGTCGGACGCGCTTATTCTGGGGGCCATGGCACGCAGCACCGGATCCTGGCTCTCCGGACCTCCGCCGGATCCAGGCGACCCGGCAACTCCCGAGTTCCCCGGCCAGCATCTGGGTTTGCCGCAGTCCGGCGCTGGGTCGCTGCCGGGGTTGGGGCGCCGCATCGCCGCACTGTTCGTGGACTGGATGATCGCGGTCGGGATCTCCCTGCTGATCGTGCGCAGCGGGTCGGCCTCGACGCTGACCCTGCTGATCTGGTTCGTGGTCGGGGTCGGCGCGGTGACGCTGTTCGGATACACGCCGGGGCAGTACTTCCTGCGGCTGCGGGTGATCCGTATCGATGCGCCGGTGCCGGTCGGTTTCGTGCGGGCGCTGGCCCGTCAGGCGTTGCTGGTGTTCGTGGTGCCCGCGCTGTTCACCGACGCCGACGGTCGTGGCATGCACGACCGAGCCACCGGTACCGCCGTCGCCCGCTCCCGCTGATCCGGCCGACACGAGTGCGCGGCAAGGCGGTCACCGAGGGGTCGAGGTGTTGCCGCTGGATGTGACCGGCGCCACCGCGCCGCGGCATCATTTCGATGGACCGGTAGCGGCCGAAAACCACTGGGCAGGCGTGACCATCACGCGGGCCTTCGAGCGTGAATTCAGCGCCGCCGGATGCTGCGCTGCACGTTGCGCATCTTCGCGCCGGCGGGCATCGGGCCCTTCGGCAGTGCCGGGCCACTGCGGGCGTTGAGGGCGCTCAGTCGACCCTCGATGAGCTCGATGCGCTTGACGTCGATATTGCGGGGCAGCTTGGTGAGGTGGCGCTGCAGTTCCTTCAGCGGCACCTGGTTCTCGTCATTGCCGATGATGATGTCGTAGATCGGGGTGTCGCCGATGAGCCGGGCGGTGCGCTTCTTCTCCTGCGCCAGCAGCGATTTCAGCCGCTGCGCCGAGCCCTCGCCGACCAGGATCACGCCGGGCAGACCGATCACCCGGTGCACCGCGTCCAGCTGGGTTGTCGCGGCGATGCCATTGCTGACCCGCCACTTGCCCTGCAGGTTGTCCAGCACCCAGGCCGCGGCGCCCGCCTGACCCTCGGCCCTGGCGTAAACGTTCTTCTGCACCCGACGACCGAAGATGATGAACGCGACCAGCGCGCCGAGTAGCAGGCCGAGCGGCAGCAGGAACCACTGCAGGCCGAAGATCAGGCCGATCACCAGCACCACGACCGTGATGCCGACGACCGCACCGATCATCAATGGCAGCAGCAGCTTGTCTTGCTTGCGCTGCATCTGGAACGCCTGCCACAACTGCTGGCGACGTTCTTTCGACTGCTGCTTGCGCGCCGCCTTAGCTGCGGCCTTCGCTTCCTTCGACGGCGTGCCGCCCTTGCCTACTGCCATGGGAAACAGAATAGTGCCACGTCGTGCCGCCACCCCTACGGGACGCCCCGCCGACCGGCTGGACGCTAGGTTCGGGCCGTGGCCTGGCCGCGGATGCTGGTGGCGAGCGCCGCGGGCATCTGCTCGTGCCGGGTGTAGGTACGACTGAAGTCGCCGGTGCCGTGCGAGAGGGAACGCAGGTCTATCGCATAGCGGCTTAGTTCCAGTTCGGGGACCTCGGCGTGGATGCGGGTGCGGCCGGTGCCGTGCGGTTCGGTGCCGAGGACGCGGCCGCGCCTGCCCGACAGGTCAGTGAGTACCGGCCCGACGTAGTCGTCGGAGACCACCACCCAGACATCGGCGAGGGGCTCGAGCAGGGCGACACCCGCCTGGGCCGCCGCCTCGCGCAGCGCGAGAGCGCCCGCGGTTTGGAAGGCGGCGTCGGAGGAGTCGACCGAGTGGGCCTTACCGTCGCAGAGGGTCACGCGCACATCGACCAGCGGATAACCCGCGGCCACACCGCGTAACGCCTGGGCCCGCACACCCTTCTCCACCGACGGAATGAATTGGCGCGGAACCACTCCGCCCACCACCCTGTCCACGAACTCGATACCGGAACCACCGGGCAGCGGCTCCACCTCGATCTCGCAGACGGCGTACTGGCCATGGCCGCCGGATTGTTTGACGTGCCTGCCGCGGCCGTTCGCCGTGCCCGCGAACGTCTCCCGCAGCGCGACTTGATGGTCGATCACGTCGACCTGGACACCGAACCGGGTGCGCAGCCGCTCCAGCGCGACATCGCGGTGCGCCTCGCCGAGACACCACAGCACGATCTGATGGGTGTCGCCGTTCTGTTCCAGCCGCACCGCGGGGTCCTCGGCCACCAGCCGCGCCAGACCCTGCGAGAGCTTGTCGTCGTCGGCCTTGCTGCGGGCCTGAATGGCAATGGGCAGCAGCGGATCGGGCATCGGCCACGGTTCGATGAGCAACGGTGCGGCAGTGCCGGAGAGGGTGTCGCCGGTTTCGGCGCGGGTGAGTTTGGTGACGTAGGCGATATCGCCGGCGATGGCCTGTCCGAGTGGGCGCTGCTGTTTGCCGAATGGTGCGGTGACCGCGCCGATGCGTTCGTCGACGTCGTGATTCTCGTGGCCGCGGTCCTCCTGTCCGTGGCCGCACACATGCACGGTCTCGTCGGGGCGCAGGGTGCCTGAGAAGACCCGGACCAGCGACACCCGGCCGACATAGGGATCGGAGGAAGTCCGGATGACCTCCGCCGCAAGCGCGCCGTCGGGGTCGCACCGCAGCCGGCGCGGCGCGGCGCCGTTGGAGGTGGTGATTGCGGACACCGCGTGCTCGGTCGGCGTCGGGAAACCGCCCGTGATCAGCTCGAGCAGTTCGACGGTGCCCAGGCCCTGCCGGGCGCCCTCGGGCGCCTGCGCGCCGAACAGCACCGGATGGAAGCTGCCCCGCGCCACCGCGCGTTCGAGATCCGTGACGAGCGTGCCCAGGTCGATCTCGTCGCCGCCGAGGTAGCGCTCCATGAGGGATTCGTCCTCGCTCTCGGCGATGATGCCCTCGATCAGCCGGTTGCGCGCCTCCCCCAACGCCGTCACCTGGTCGGTGGACGGTTCGATCTGCGTGCATTCACCGGTGGAGTAGTCGACCACGCAGTGCGGCAGTAGCTCGACCAGGCCGGTGACCGGACGATGGCCGTCGGGGCTCTTGGGGCCATACACCGGAAGATGCAGCGGGAGAATGTTTTCCGAGCCGTTGCCGAGGATGGTCCGGCAGGTCTCGGTCATTTCCTCGAAGTCGGCGCGCGCGGTATCCAGGTGGGTGATTACGATCGCGCGCGGCATCCCGACCGCGGCGCATTCCTCCCACAGCGCGCGGGTCGCACCGCTGACCGCCTCGGCGCCCTCGGCCGCGGAAACGACGAACAATGCCGCGTCCGCCGCCCGCAGACCCGCCCGCAGCTCACCGACGAAATCGGCGTAGCCCGGCGTATCCAACAGATTGATCTTTATCCCCGACCACGTCAGCGGCACCACCGACAACTGCACCGACCGATGCTGGCGATGCTCGATCTCGTCATAATCCGACAGCGAGGTCCCATCCTCGACCCGCCCCGCCCGATTCACCGCCCCCGTAGTCAGCGCCAGCGCCTCTACGAGCGTCGTCTTCCCCGACCCACTGTGCCCGACCAACACGACATTCCGTATGTCCCCCGGCCGATCCGCCGTCGCCGCTCTCCCGGTGCTCCCCGTTGCGCTTTTGTCCACCATGTGTCCCGCTTCCTCGCCGGCACCTGTTGTACATCGAGCTTCCCACTGGGGTTTGCCTTACGTCCATGGATCGCGCAAAAGACTGGATAACCGGGTAGGCCGGTTCACTTGCCGCCGGGCCCGGACGTGGCTGAGCCGGCTTTGTCATGCCAGGCGGCTTTCGCGCCGCTGTCGCCGATGCGGTAGTCCTCGACTACCGAGCCGACCGACACCGCGACTGCCACTATTGCCACCACAGTAGCGACGGCCCGGTTCACAGCAGACATATTCGACAGCCTGGCCGGCCACCTCAGCCGGGTGCGGGCCCGCTCGTCGTGCGTAACCCACCACGCAACGGACAACAGAAACACCCCAAGCGACCAGTACAACATCTGATCACCGAGATGTGCGTGAATTCGCACCAGCGGGTCGCGCCCTGCGTGGTGCTCGAGCCAGTCACCGGCGTCCGTGGTCACAGGCACCATGACAAGCGTGGCAAGCGCCGTCAGCGGCGTGATGATGCCAAGTCGCCGCCGCGCGGCGGGCCACAGCACAGACAGCACCACAAGCAGCGCCGTCAGGGGCACCAACACTACAACGAAATGAACGAGAAGGACGTGGGCAGGCAGCCCATTGATCGTGGTCAGCCCCATGACGGCTCAACTCCTTGGTCGCAATGCGGGGTAGCTGGTCGACCGCAGAGTATGGGCCGTTTCTTGGAAGATTCTTGGAATGGATGGGACCGGTGCTCAGCGGCCCACGGCGGCGGGCAGGTGCAGTGTGAAGGTCGCGCCGCGGCCGGGTTCGCCGTCGACGGTGATGCGCCCGTGGTGGGCCTCGACGACCTCACGAACCAGTGCCAGACCGATCCCGTGTGCTCGGATGCCGGCGCTGTGGCCGTCACCGTGCGCGAATCGAAGGAACAGGCGTTCGGCATCTCGGGGATCGAGTCCTGCGCCGGTGTCGGTGACAGCGAGGTGTACTTCGGTTCCGGATCTAGAAACGCTGAAAATGACTGTGCCACCGAATGTTTCGTGATTCAGTGCGTTGTCGGCGAGCGCGAAGACCGCGCGCCGCAACGCCGGGCGAACACCGTCGACGATCATCTCGCCTGCGGACGGCTCGGCGCTGACATCGACGGTGATACTGCGGGAATCCGCATGTGCAGCAACGCTTTCGCGTACCTCATGGCACAGCTGGACCAGATCGACGCGCTCCCTGCGGCCGGGCTCGTGCTGCGCAGACGCCGCCAGCAGCAGATCGCCGACGATATCGGCGAGCGCGCGGGTGTCCGCGACCAGGCCACGCAACTGGGTGCTCAACGCCTCGTCGAGGTCGGATCGGCGGGCGAGCAGTTGGGCGCGGGTGTGCAGCACGGTCAACGGCGCGCGCAGTTCGTGTGAGGCGTCGGCAACGAAGCGGCGTTCCAGCGCCAGCGCGGCTGCCAACGGGCGGATCGCGCGGCGCGAGAGCACCACGGCCACACCGGCAGCGGCGGCCAGACCGGCAAGCTCGGCGACCAGCAACGCGAGCAGCAACTGCTCCCGGCCCTCTTCCCAGGGAGTCAGGTCCGATAGCACCGCGATTTTCTTACCGGATTGGTCGACCACCAGCGCCCGGTAGTCCACTCCGCCGGCCTGCACATCGCGAAAGCCCGTCGGGCCGGTCACCACGGTGGCGGTCGGCGTAGGTGCATGTGGACTGACAGAGATCCGACCGTCCTGCTCGTCGATAGCGATCGCCATTCCCGGGGCCGGGTCGTTGGCGTCGTCGACACTTGCGGCCGCTTGCGACAGTTGATCATCGATCTGGCGGCCCTGGATGTGTGCATCTGCGCCGTAGAGCACCGCACCGACCAGGAGCAACACCGCCGCGAGCGCGAGCGCGGACTGCATCGCGGCAGCACGCGCGGTGCGCCGCAGCACGGTCAGTTCCGTCGGTATGTCGGCCGGGTGGCCGCGCTGGCGAGCCTTCACCGGCCGCCGAGTCGATAGCCGAGCCCGCGCACGGTGTCGATGACCTCGCGGCCGAGTTTGCGGCGCACGTAGTGCACGTAGGTGTCCACGGTCCCGTCGGTGTCGGCCCGATCGAAGACCAACTCGAGCAGCTGAGGCCGAGTGAACACCTGCCGCGGCGACCGGGCCAACACCGCGAGCAGTACACACTCCCGCTCGGACAACGCCACCTCGCCATGTGTGCCCCGAGGATCGATCACCGTACGGGTCGCCAGAACCAGCAGACGCGCACCGACGGGAAGCGACGCCGCAGCGGCGAGGTGCCGACGGTGCAGGGCCCGAACCCGCGCGAGCAATTCCGGGATCTCGAACGGTTTGACCAGGTAGTCCTCGGCTCCGGCGTCGAGACCCTCCACGCGGTCCAGCACCGCCCCGCGAGCTGTGAGTACCAACGCGGGGGTGAGAACCGCACGCTCCCGCAGTGCCCGCAGCAGCTTCAGTCCCTCCAGCACCGGCAGTCCCCGGTCGATGATCATCACATCGAAATCCTCGGTCAACCCCCGGTGCAGCCCACTTTGCCCGTCCCGAGCGGTCTCAACCAGGTATCCCTCGTCGACGAGCAGCATCGACACCATCTCGGCGAGTTGACGGTCGTCTTCGACCAGCAACACCCGGGGTCCGGCAGTGACGGTAGCGAGCATGCTGCCAGCGTGCCACCGAATTTCCCGGCGCGTCCTGCTCGGAGCATTCGAACGGCGAATTCTCAGAGCGTTCCAAGAGTACGTGCGCACCATGTTGTTTCAGCGCTCCCGCCGCGTCGGCGGGAGCGCCCCGACAGTCGACGAACAAGAGGTATGTCATGGCGTTTTCGCAACCCAGCCGCCGGGCCGGGCACTCCGCCACCGTGGCGATGGTGGCGCTGAGTGTGGCGGGCACGATCGGCGCGTCGGTGATGGCCTATGCCGACACCCATACCTCCTCCGCGCCGGCACCTGCGGCCACCACCGGCACCGGCTCGTCGGATTCACCCGGCTCCAACGGCGGAACATACGGTGGCACCGTGCCTCAGATCGGGTCCGGGACGGGCCGGTCGCACGCACGATCGAGCGGATCGTAATGCTCGCTCACCGTCGGGTCCGCACCGATCACAGCGCACACCGTCGACGTGGACGTGTCGCGGCCGTCGACTGGCCCGTGTGGAGCACCACGGCCCGGCTGGTCGTCACCGATCCAGACGCACTGCCGTCGGCCCGCGAACTGGTCTGCGAACACTTGGACGCGGTCGGCCGTGCCTGCAGCCGCTTTCGCAGCGACTCGGAGATCATCCAGCTGGCCGCACACGGCGGCCGACCGGTCGAGGTCACTGCGCTCTTCGCCGATTACCTGCGCGCCGCGCTCGCGGTCGCGAAGACCACCGACGGCGACGTCGACCCGACCGTAGGCGCCGTGCTGGTCGGCCTGGGCTACGACCGCGACTACACACTGATCGCTGGCACCGACATCGCCGAAACACTTGCGCCAGTGCGGGTTACGGTCACCCGGCGCGCCGACTGGTCGATGATCACCCTCGCGGATCGAATCGCGACGGTGCCCGACGGTGTACTGCTCGACCTCGGCGCCACTGCCAAGGCAGCCGCCGCCGACCGGTGCGCACACATGGTCGCGGACCAACTCGGTTGCGGTGTGCTGGTCGGTCTCGGCGGTGACATCGCCACCGCCGGACCAGCACCCGCGAACGGGTGGCAGATCGTGGTCCAAGACGGGCCTGCCGAACCGAGCTGCCAGATCCGGCTGCCGGGCGGGGCGGCCCTCGCCACCTCGAGCACGCTGCGGCGGCGGTGGTCCCACGGCGGCCGGCTCATGCACCACATCGTCGATCCGCACACCGGTACGGCGGCGGACACGGTGTGGCGCACCGTCTCGGTCGCCGCCGGGTCGTGCCTGGCGGCGAACGCGGCAAGCACCGCAAGCATCGTCCGAGGCCGAGGCGCTTTCGGATGGCTTCGCCGATCCGGACTGCCCGCCCGGCTCGTCGATCGCGACGGCCGGATCAGCACCCTGGGCAACTGGCCCACCGACCGGAACGGAGAGTAAGCGATGGGACAGACAGGCTTGGACCAGGCGCTGTGGGCGTTCGGCCGGGGCAGCGGGATCACGGCGCTCGCAGTGCTCACCGTGTCGGTAGTAGTCGGGATCGTCGCCCGCTCCGGGCGCACGTTCGTGTTACCGCGCGTCGGCCTCGCCGAATTGCACCGCGGCGTCGCGCTGATCGCGACCACGCTGGTCGCCATCCATGTGGCCAGCCTGCTTGCCGATCCACACTCCCAGCTGCGCCTGCTCGACGCCCTGGTGCCCTTCGCGGGGCGTTACCGTCCGCTGTGGGTGGGGCTGGGCACCGTCGCCCTCGACCTGCTCGCCGCGATCGTTATCTCCGCCCTGCTGCGCCACCGGCTCGGTCCTCGCGCGTTTCGCGTGGCCCACTGGGCCACCTACGCCCTGTGGCCGGTGGCGCTGACGCACGCGCTCGGTGCGGGCACTGACGTCACACACCTGTGGATGCTCGCCCTTTCCGCGGCATGCATCCTCGCCGTAGCTGCCGCCGTGACATGGCGGATCAGCCGCGACTTCGCCGAATTCGGGGAATCGCGGGAGAGGAGTTTTCAATGAGCGTGCACAGCGGCCGAACGGCCTACGCCCCCACCATCACCCGGCCTGCCCCGCCCGCCGGCGTGCACCGCCTGCTTGCCGCCACCGGCCCGGAGTTGGCCGCACACACCGCTTGCTATGGTCCGCTGCCGACGCTCACGAATCCCCGGGCACTCATCGACATGCTGGCCGCTGCTGGCCTGCGAGGCCACGGCGGCGCCGGATTCCCCACCGCACGCAAGATGACGGCCGCCGCTGCCGGCCGCCGACCGATCGTCATCGCCAACGGCGCCGAGGGCGAACCCGAAAGCAGCAAGGACGCGATACTGCTCACCCGTGCCCCGCACCTCGTGCTCGACGGCCTCACTGCCGCCGCGGACGCCATCGGCGCGCACGAGTGCCACCTCTATGCTCCAGAGCCGGCGCTGGAGTCGGTCCGCCGGGCGCTCTCCGAACGTCTCGCCGCCGGATACGACAGGCACCGCATCAAGCTCACTGCTGCTCCGGAGACCTTCCTCTCCGGCGAAAAATCCGCTGTCGTCAATCGCATCGCAGGGCGGCCGGCCCTACCCAGTGACCAGCTGGTGAGCATGGCGCACGCGGGACTACGTGGCCGCCCGACATTGGTGCATAACGTCGAGACCCTCGCGCACATAGCTTTGATTGCCCGCTACGGGCCACGCTGGTTCCGCACCCTCGGCACCGCCGACGAACCCGGCACCATGCTGGTCACCCTCGCAGGCACCGTAATCACGGGTGTCGTCGAAGTTCCCTTCGGCACCACACTGTTCAATCTGATCACCCGCGCAGGGCACACCGACCCTGCCACTGTGCGGGCGGTGCTGATCGGCGGATACCACGGCACATGGATCCCCGGCACAGCACTGCGGCAGGCAGCGCTGTCGACTGCGGCGCTGCGCCCACTGCACGCCACACCAGGCGCCGGATTCGTCCGAGTACTGCCACTGACCGACTGCGGACTCCGCGCGAGTGCCGACATCACCGCCTACCTCGCCGCGCAAAGCGCGGGCCAGTGCGGCCCGTGCCGCAACGGCCTTCCTGAACTCGCCGACGCGCTCACCGCCATGGCATACGGGCACCGTGGCGATCCCGGTGAGATCGCACGGCTGGCCCACCTCGTCGACCGCCGCGGATCCTGCCACCACCCCGACGGCACCGCCCGCCTCGTACGCTCCACACTCACCGTTTTCGCCGACGACCTGCGGCTGCATCTGCGCGGTACCTGTCAGGCAGCCCTCGCAGCAGCCAGAACCCGGAGCCCGCGATGACCCACACCGAACCCAGCAGCCGCACTTGGCGATTGCACATCGACTGGACCCGATGCGACGGGCGCGGACTGTGCATCGAACTGCTACCGGAGCTCCTCGACCGCGACGACTGGGGCTACCCCCTCGCCCGCAACCACCCCAACGATCCCACCCCCAGCCCTCAACAAATCACCGCAGCGCGCAGCGCCGTCGCACTCTGCCCACGTTCAGCCCTCACCCTGATTCCTCCGCAGCACCGGTGATACAGGCAGGCCCCCCGCCGACACCGTTGGAAAACCCCAAGTCAGCACGGGACGCTCCGTGTGCTGAGAACGCGTGTGCAGTGTGCTGAGAATTTACTGAACTCCATTGTCTTCGCATCGGTGTTCTGGAATGGTCCGTCACAGCAAGTATCGCGTCTTCAGAAAGGCTCCTGCTGTGAAAATGAAACTCGCCAGTACCTTGGCGGTAGTCGCCACCGCGGGTGCCGTATTCGTCGGGCCGCTCGCCGGATCGGCCACCGCCGCAGTGCCGGGTGCACAGTTCCCAGCCCATCAGGATGGCGACTGGGGCGGCTGGAATCGCCCGGGGTGGCACGACCCGCGCGATCCCTTCCGCAATGACTGGCACTGTGACCGGCACGGAGTGTGGCACAACGACGAACACGACCAGTGGGGCCACCCGGACGGCCACTGCCGTCCCTGGTGACAACCGGTCCTACCGCACGCCCCTGGTCGGGGCCTATATTCGCGAGAAATCCGGCGCTGAGGATTTACCGCACATAGCAGCCCTTTATCTGCGGTAATTCTTCAGCCGAGTTGGGGCGACGAACCCTTCACGCAGCAGCGACTCGGGAAACTACGCGCGGTAGTGCGGGTGGAGGTCCGGACGGGTCGGGTTCGGATGCTTCCGACGCCGGCGAGCGGTGTGCGTCCCGCCGATGCGGTCAAGGAGGTGTACCTCGCCACGATCAGCGCGGTGAACACCCGCGCGACCTACGCGGCGGCGCTGGATCGGTAGGTCGCGGATTTCGGCACCGACGCGAAACGTGGCGTCGCTCGGATCGCCACACCCAAGATCATCACAACTGCGCCAAAGCCTGCCGGGTTTCCCGCCGCTGGCAACGATCGCTCACGATGCCGACTTCTACGATGCGTGACGTGAGCATCATTTCCGTAGTCAAACCGCTTCGCAGCAGTCGACGCGTGGCATACGCTGTCGCCGTTGTCGCGGCTGTGGTCACACCGCTGTGCGCCGCACCACCGATTGCGAGCGCGCAGGCCACCGTCGACCACATCACACAGATCTCCGCCCAACGGGAAGAGATTTATGTCCAGTCTCCCGCGATGGAGCGGATTGTCCAACTCGACGTGCTGCTGCCGGTCAATCATGTGGTGTCCCGTCCCACCCTGTACCTGCTCGACGGAAACGGGGCATCCGACACCGAGGGTGAAAGCACCTGGTCCAAGCGCGGCGGCGCCGCGGGGTTCTTCGCCGACAAACCCATCAACGTGGTGATGCCGGTCGGCGGCGGCGGAAGCTACTACACCGACTGGGAGAAGGACGACCCCAAGCTCGGGCACAACAAGTGGGAAACTTTCCTCACCGCCGAGCTTCCCCCGTTGGTGGACAGCCTGTTGAAAGGCAACGGCGTCAACGCCATCGGCGGTGTGTCGATGGGCGCTCAGGCCGCCGCGACATTGACAGTGCGCAATCCTTCCCTGTACCGGGCGCTGGCCACCTTCAGCGGCTGCCTGTACTCCAGCAACCTCGGGCAATTCTCGGTGCGGCCGGTCGTCATCTCCGACGGCGGAAATCCAGACAACATGTGGGGACCCTCGGGCGACCCGGGGTGGAAGGCTCACGATCCGAGCGCACACCTCGACAAGCTGCGCGGCAAGCCGGTCTTCATCTACACCGGCACCGGCATGGCCGGCCCCGACGATCTCAACTTCGACCCCAGCTTCTCCTACCCGGTCACCCTGACCGAAGCGATCCTGATCGAGCAGGCCGCTCATGACTGCACCGTCACCGTGTTGGCGGCGATGGATCTGGTCGGCCTGCATCCGGCCGTCGACTGGGACCCGATCGGCACCCACTCGTGGCCGTATTGGAAGGCAGCGCTGCCGAATTCTTGGCCGACCCTGAGCTTGATTTTTAACCTCCGGGTCACTGCCCGCCGACCGTCCGGGTCGGTGTTGGAGCGGTTCGATCATCGAAACGTGTTGCTGCCGTGTTGATTTAGGGACGAATTTCGGCGTGTCGCCGTGACATGGAGCGGCCACCGCATCATCATCGTCGGGTTCCCGCTAAAGAGCCTGATGAGAAGTTGTGGTGGCCGTGCCTGTCAGTGTGCCCGAAGTATTTCGTCCGGTCGAGTCGGCGCGCCCGTCGGGACCGGAATCGCTTGCGGCGTTCCGCAATTCGTTCTATGAAAGCCTGACCGCGCGCGCCGACGCGCTGTTCGAACTCACCGACGCGGTGCTGTGCGACGACGGACCGGTCACCACGCTGGTCGGACTGTGTCTGACCGGGGAATATCGACGCGGCCACGGCGCCCTCTACGACGGTCTGAACGCCGGAAGTATCGACATCGCCCGGCTCCGGCGCGCGATCACCGCCACGACCACGGTCGGGCGAGACGACGAAGGTGCGATCATGCTGGCCGTCGATGCCAGTCCGTGGCTGCGTCCCGACGCGGCGACCAGCCCCGATCGATCGTTCTGCCATGTCTATGGCCGTGGCAGGGGGCAAGCGCAGATGATCCCGGGCTGGCTGTTCTCCTACGTCGCCGCGCTGGAGCCCGGCCGGACCTCTTGGACCACGATCCTCGACGCGATACGGCTGCACCCCGACGACGACGCGACCGAGGTCACCGCCGCCCAGATCCGGGAAGTCGTGCAACGCCTGCAAGCCGCCGACCTCCATGTTCCCGGCGACCCGCACATCAAGATCGTGTTCGATGCGGGCTACGACATCACATGCCTGGCATACGAGCTCGCGGATCTGCCCGTGGTCCTGATCGGGCGAATACGCTCCGACCGCGTCCTGGCCTTCCCCGCCGAACCCCGTGCGGGCAAGAGGGGCCGTCCCGCCAAGCACGGCCCCGACTTCGCGTTGTCCGACACCGGGACCCATCCCGAGCCCGCTGTCGTCACCACCACCGACACCGACCGCTACGGCGCCGTGCGTGCGACGGCATGGAACCGTCTGCACCCCAAACTCGCCCGCCGAGGATCCTGGGCCTACCACGACGGGGAACTGCCGATCATCGAGGGCGTCGTCATCGGGCTTCGGGTGGACCGGCTACCCGGCGACCGCAACCCGAAACCACTGTGGCTATGGTGTTCGCAACCCGACATCGCCGACCCCGCCATTATCGACCGAATCTGGCGAACCTTCCTGCGGCGCTTCGACATCGAGCACACCTTCCGGTTCCTGAAACAGACCCTCGGGTGGACCAAGCCGCGTATCCGCGACTCCGCCGCCGCCGACCGCTGGACCTGGCTCATCATCGCCGCACACACCCAACTCCGCCTCGCCCGAGGACTCACCGAAGACCTCCGCCACCCCTGGGAGAGAAAACCAACCAGCCCCAGCCGCCTCACCCCAGCCCGCGTCCGCAGGGGATTTCGCCACCTCCGCCCGACAACCGCTCTTCCGGCCCGCGCGCCGAAACCCTCACGGCCGGGTCCCGGACGCCCGCCCGGCGCAAAAAACATCCGACGCGCACCACACCAGGCGGTCGGTAAGACCACCACGGCTGCCAGTTAGAGGTTAAAAATCAAGCTGAGGGCCGGCCTGGGCGTGTAATCGCCTGAAGGGTTCCTTCGTTCACACGAAGGAACCCTTCAGCTCGCGTGCACCGGCAGCATGAGCGCGCCGAGGGCGCGAGGGCACACCCGCTGCTGCAGCGGCGGCGGCGGACAATCATGAGCCGGGGCGGGCGGCCTGATGGCGTGCCGCATCGTACTGCTCGAAATATGCTTCGCCCACGATGAACATTCCGCGTTGCGGCAGCCAGAAGTCACCCAACCTCGCCTGCTCGGCCAGCGGCCCCGGAGGACCGATATCGATTCCATCGATCCGTGCACCACTCTTCTCGACGGTCCACAGCATCCGCGGATTGGCCCGGAACCATTGACCGTTCGGGGAAGTGCCGCTAAGCCGCACCCGCCCGACGCCCAGCGCCGGACCAGCAACCCGCGACATGAGCGACAGGACGGCAGGGCGTCGCCACAAAGCCGCGGGCAGCATGCGACCGAGACCCGTCATCGCCGCCGTCGCCGCCGATCGTCCCAGCTCGAGATCCCACACGAGCCTGTCCTGCACCTCCACTGTGAACGCGGACGGACCCGTCCACGTCACCGAGATGTGTTCAACCCGTACGTCTTCGAGCGCCGAGCCGAAATAGCGGGCGCAGCTGGCCTCCGGGGAAACACTGCTGTAGATCACCCATTCGCCGGCCGGGTCTCGATGCCACACCGAGTCGTACCCTTCACCGACCGAGCTGGCAGGGAAATGCCGAAGCGCCAAGTAGTGGCCGCTGGCGAATGGCATCCCCATCAACCCGTAGCCGGAAAATCGCTCCTGATCCTCACCCGATGGGAGCGCTTTGTCGATTTCGGCGATCGATCGTGGGCTGTCGGTCATCGCCAGCCTCCTCGAGGAGTGGACCCGCACCGGTTATCTTACCGTGGGGCGAAGGGCGGCCGACTGACGCACAAACATCCTGCGATTCGATGTCATTCCGACGTGCCGGCGACCCCGACCACCGCCCGTTCCTCGGGTTGAGGGCTGCATGCGCTTCGGCACAGGCGATTACACGATCGTGGCCCGCGGCGATTACGCACTCACCACCCGCGTACGAAACCGAACATACATGGTGGTTGACAAGCTGGTAACGGGCGTGGGCTCCGCGTTGGGCGGCCTTGGCGACGGATACTGTTGTCCGCTGCGGTCACACCGTGCGTCCAGCGGTGGAGCAGATCACTGTCGCAGACACGGTGCCCTCAAAGTGCTCTCATAGTTTGCTGTGAAAACGCTGGCATGCCGCGTTCCGTCGGCATCGACCCGTATCGTTGGGCCCGGCGCCGATTCTGGCGCAGCAGCAATCGAGGAGTTCATATGACGAGAAAGATCCTGGCTGTCGTCTTCGCAGTCGCGGCCGCGGGCACTGTGGCCGCCGGAACGGCGAGCGCAGCAACGTCGCCGACCGTCGCATACGCGCACACAAACGTCGTCCGCGACCAGCCGCCGCGCGACCCGCCGCACGACCCGCACTGCACGCGCGACGGCAACTGGCACAACGACGAGCACGACGGCCCGGGCCACCCGGACAACCGCTGCTTCCGCTGGTGATCACGAGCGGATCTCCGCGTTGGGCGGGCTTGCCGGGACTAGCGACCTGCATCTGAGATTCGTTGAAGATATTTGCCGAGGGAATCGAGGATCTCCTCGGCGGTCTTGCGCCAGGTGGACCGTTCCTGGTCAGCCTTGGTGGGGGGATGGTGGCCTTTATACCGCGCCAATGCAGCCAGGCACGGTTTCCGCCGGAGCTGTAGGCCTTGCAGGCCAGCTCCGGAATCGTCGGCTACCACCTGCCGCGGGACAAGTTCAGCTCACCGATTCCACCCGCGCCCTGACAACGCATGCGATGACAGCCAGATTCGGGCAGATCACCCTCGTCGTCGGGCCGTCGCCCTGTCAATCGTCGCAACCGTTGTAGCGACGGCAGTGGTGCTCGAGGAGACCAGGCAGGTGCTTCAGGTGTAACTCGGATCGTTCTCTTCGCGAAAGCCCTCGACGGTGACCTGTATGACCTGTTCGAGTTGGGTCCGTATTTCGGTGGTGTCTACCGGGATCGCCTTGATGGTGCCTGCGCTGCGGACGGGATAGCGGCGAACTCGGATTCGACGGTGTTCGGAGCCGGCGCCCATCGTCCTTCCGCCCTTGACCTTGACCCCGGGGTCACGGTTTAGCGTCCCGAGCATGGAAAAGACGAACACCCTGCACGGCCGGGCGGTACTCATCACCGGGGGACGTGCTCGGGCGTCAGGCTCGCATCCACGCAGATGTTCGCTGGCGTTCCTTGCAATGTGCGCCCGTAGCAGTGGATGGGTCCGGAGAACGGCGAACCATAATTCGAGCGGTGATCAGATGGCGGGAACAGAGGGAGGTTCGAGCAGCGTGCGGTCGCCGTCGAAGCCGTGGCTCAGCGCGGCCGCGACGTCCTCGTGCGGGGTTCCCAGGCGTACCGCGCTGACCTCGTCCAGACGTTGGTAGTGCTGGTCGCTGAGTTCGAGGTGGAGAGACCTGAGGTATTCCTCCAGGTGCATCAGGGAGCGGGGGCCGACGATCGGGATCAATGCCGTCTGCGCGAGTGCGGCCCGGCGACGCAGCCAGGCCAGGGAGACCTGGACTGCGCTGGCGCCGACCTCGTCGGCGATCGCCAGGACGGCGTTAACGACGGCGGTGCGCTGTGCGGTGCCTTCGATCGCGTCGCCGCGAGCACTGAGCCGGCCCTGCCCGCCCTGTCGGTACTTGCCGGTGAGCAGCCCTCCGGCCAACGGGGAGTACAGGACCACGCCCAGACCGTGGGCCTGGGCCATTGGCAGCAGCTCCCGCTCGGCGGATCGTTCGGCCAGGCTGTATTCGGTCTGAATGCCGACCAGCGGGGCCAGACCGCGCAGGTCCGCCCGGACCGCGGCGCCGGCGACCCGCCAGGCTGGGAAGTTGGATAGCCCGCCGTGAAGGATCTTGCCGGAGCGGATCAGGTCGTCGAACCCGGCCAGGATCTCCTCGATCGGGGTCGTCCCGTCGGGAAAATGCGGCATGAAGACGTCTACGTAGTCGGTGTCCAGACGGCGCAGACTCGCCTCCAGAGAACGGACCATGACCTTGCGGCCGTTACCGGTGGTGCCGGGGCGGGGCCGGGCCTGCCTGGTCCCGCTGTACTTGGTGATCACCACGAAGTCGTCCCGTTGGCCACTGAGTAGCCCACCGAGCACGGTTTCGGCCTGTCCGTCCTGGTAGAGGTTGGACGTATCGAACGTGGTGCCGCCGGCGCCGACGAAGGCCTCGAAGATCTGCCGCGAGCCCTCGGGACCGGCGCCGGCGTCCGATGTGGCGAAGTTCGCCGTCCCCAGCGCGTACTCCGACATTCGCAGTCCGGTCAGTCGGCCGAAGGTCTGGTAGCGCATGGCGGCTCCTGAAAGCTGGTGTTGCGAGGTAGACTCCACGACAGTATCAAGAAAATCGAGGGGTCACTCTTTTTATGCCCAAGGTCAGTCAAGCGCACCTCGACGCCCGCCGTCAGCAGATCGTGGACGCCGCCCGCGCGCGGTTCGCCAGCCACGGCTTCGCCCACACGTCCATGGCCGACATCGTCACCGAGTCTGGGCTCTCCAACGGAGCCATCTACCGGTACTTCACCAGTAAGGACGAGATCGTCGTCGCCGTCTGCGAGCAGGCAGGCGAAGCTCTGCCGCAGGCGCTCACCGTCGAGGCCGTCGACGGTTTTCTCGAACACGTGCGCGCCCTGGCGCGTGAGACGGACCACGCTCGGCTGGTAGCCCAGATCTACGCCGAAGCAGCTGTGTCGCCGCCGCTGGCGGCCGTTGTCCAACAACAGCTCGCCGCCATGCGGGCTGCGGTCGCCGAGTTGGTGCCCGACCGCCGACGTCGGGATGCCGGACAGATCGCCGAAGCGTTTGTAGCGCTCTGCAGCAGTTACAACCAGCAGTTGGCCATCCGCGGCGACTTAGACCCCGCGCCCTTCACCGCAGCATTGATGGCGATCATCAAGGGATAGCCAAAGCTCGATGCATCATCGCCGCCCATGGCCAGAAGGCTAGCGACAGCGGAATCGCGTGAGAGCGGCAACGGCAAAAACGAGGAGCGCAGACCCGACAAGGTGTCGGAATCTCGGCACATCCAGTCCACGCGGCGACGTCGGGGCTCATCAGCAGGGCGAATCCTTAGCGTTCAATCTCGCAGCGATAGTCCCCGGACCCGGATTAGAACAGCGTGTCGCGGACCCGCAGCGGCCGGTAGCCGGTGGGGCCGAGCTGGGCGAGTTCGGCGTCGATGTCGACCTCGATCGCCCCGAAGAAGTTGATGTTCTCGCTGTGGCCGGGGAGATGTGCGCCAGCACCTCGTCGTCGATGCGCCGCCCCGTGCGGCGCATCTGCTCCACCGCGAGCCCGTAATACTCTGTGGTCCAAGCGATTACCGCGTTCGCGGCGAAGGTCAGGCACCATGCCTGCTCGGTCTGGCCCTCCAGGTGCCTCGCGCGGATCATGCCCTCGTGGGCATACAGGAGGTCTCGGCGCAGGGCGTGCAGGGATTCGCCCTTGTTGAGCTGGCGGGCGATGCGCCGCCGATAGTCCGGATCCGACAGGTATTTCGCGGCGTAGATCGTGCGGCGTAGCGCCCCGTACTCCTTGAGCGCCGCAGCGAGGGCGTTCTGGCGGCCGGACGCGGACAGCTTGCCGACCAGCAGCGACGCGGTAGCGTGTCCGAACTTCAGCGACCCAGCCAGGCGCAGCAGGTCGTCGTAGTGCTCCGCGATGAGGTCCAGATTCAACTTGTAACCAGCGATGGCTGACCACAAGTCATGGACGACCTGCGGCGGGAACGAGTCGATCGTTCCGATTTCAACGCCGCCGAGTACAACGCCGGCCGCGAAGAGGCGCGACTAGCCATCGAGTTCGCCAATGCTATACGCGAACGTCGCTTGGAACTCGGACTGACGCAGACGCAGCTGGCCGAGCGTGCCGGACTACGCCAGCCGGATGTTTTGCGGCTCGAATCCGGTGGCGGCACGCCCACTATCGGCATGCTCGACAGGCTGGCTCACGCACTCGAGTTACGGTTTGTCGCCCGATTCGAGAAGAGCGACGCGGCCTGACAGGCCGCTTCCCGCGATGAGTCGATCGAGCTGGTGAAGCTCAGGGCAGACGGTAATGGGGGGAGCCCGGGCACTTCGATGTCTGACGATGCCTCCTGCCCGGGCAATGCAACCCCGCGATCGAGAGATCAGCCCAGATGGGCCGACAGCAGCCAAGCCGGAACCGACTTGCGGCCGTTGGGCTCGTCGCGTATGCCCTCGAACCGAAATCCCAGGTCCGCAGGCAAGTCCGCAGGCAGGTTGCCATGGATTCGCGCCGGCCTGATCTCATCGATCACCCAGTACTTCGACACCGCCTCACGAAGCTCGTCGGCGGTGACGGGCGATGGCCCCGGTTCGGGCACTTCGGGCAGGGCGGCCCGGTCGAACACCAGCGCGAAATACGACGCGCCGGGCGCGGCGGCGCGCACAATCGACTGCTGATAGCCCTCCCGCGACTCGACCGGGATCGAATGAAACAGCGTGCTGTCGACGATGGTGCCGAAGCGGCCGTCGTAGCCGGTGAAGGCGGTGATGTCGGCGACCTCGAAGGAGGCGTTGACCAGGCCGCGCCGGGTGGCCTCGGCGCGGGCCAGCTCGACCGCGGTCGGCGACAGATCCAGTCCCACGGTGGTGTAGCCCCGCTCGGCCAGATGCAGCGAGATCGCCGCCTCTCCGCATCCGACGTCGAGGACATCGCCATGGAATTTGCCCTGTTCGATCAGGGCAGCGAGTTCCGGCTGGGGTTCCCCGATGCTCCACGGCGGTTTGACGCCCGGCCCGAACGGGCCGCCTTTGCCTTGGTAGACGGCTTCGAATTCGAAATCATGTGGTGTAGTCATAACCCACGAATATCAGGGCACCTGATACATGTTTGGGACGTGGCCCGCGACGCGCTCGGCCTGCTCTACGAGTTCGGGGTTGCCCCACGCCCGCCGCTTGTAGTCGCCGTTGCGGCGGGCGCGTTCGCGCTGTTGTTTGGCGGTGCCGGTCCGTTTGGGGCGATGCCGGGCGGCGAGTTCGGGAAACATCCGCAGCACTACTGGGGTTTTCGCCCGCTGATGGTGGCGAGTTCGTCCGGGTCGATGGCGCCCATTCCGGCCGGGCTGTCCGCCCGGCTTACGGCCGGAACTGCGGCGTAACGGCTTCGGCGCGGGTTTGACGAACAGTCCCTGGTCACGATCAGCAAGCGGTCCCGCGCTTCGAGATCCATTGGCGCGGGACCGTTTTAGTACGGTGTCGACGTCACGGTTCGGGGACAGGTCCCCGGGTCAGCGACCCACGGCCCGGGAGAGATGCTCCGGGTAACGCGCGCCCGCGAAAGTGCCGGCGGGAGCGGTGGCATCGATGCGGGCGAGATCGTCGGCGGTCAGTGTGATGTCGACGGCTGCGACGTTTTCCTCGAGGTACGTCCGGCGCTTGGTGCCGGGGATGGGGACCACGTCCTCGCCCTGGCTCTGGACCCACGCCAGCGCCAATTGACCGGCGGTGATGCCCTTTTCGGTGGCCAGCTCGCGCAGGGCGGCGACGATGGCGAGGTTGCGGTCCAGGTTGTCCTCGGCGAACCGCGGCAGACGGCGGCGCATGTCGTCGGCAGGCAACTCGGCGGTGGATGTGATCGCTCCGGTCAGGAAGCCGCGACCGAGCGGAGAGAAGGGCACGATGCCGATACCCAGCGCGCGACAGGTCGGCAGCACCTCGGCCTCGATCTCCCGGGTCCACAGCGACCACTCGCTCTGCAACGCGGTCACCGGGTGCACGGCGTGCGCGCGGCGGATCGTCGCCGCCGATGCCTCGGAGATGCCGAGGTAGCGAACCTTGCCCGCGGCAACCAGTTCGGACAGGGCGCCCCAGGTCTCCTCGATGGGAACGTTCGGATCCACACGATGCTGGTAGTAGAGGTCGATATGGTCGACACGGAGCCGGGCCAGCGACTCGTCGCAGCTCTGTTTGACGTAACCGGCGTCGCCGCGAGACTCCATGACACCGCCCTCGCCCCACACGATGCCGAACTTGGTCGCGAGCACCACCTGGTCGCGGCGATCGGCGATAGCACGCCCGACCAATCGCTCGTTGGTTTCGGGCCCATAGACGTTGGCGGTGTCGAGCATCGTCACGCCCAGGTCGAGCGCGCGGTGGATGGTCGCGATGGACTCGTCGTCGTTGTCGCGCACGCCGTAGGACTGGCTCATACCCATGCAGCCGAGCCCTTGTGCACCCACGGTCAGCTCGCCGAGTTTCCTGGTCGGGATCATGCGGGGATCTCCTCCTTCAGCACGCCGGACGCGGTGGTCTTGCGGCAGGTCCGGTAATGGTTACCGATATTCGAAGCTACGACCTGGAGTGCACTCCATGTCAAGTGGGACCCCGCTCCACATGTGCCGCCATACCTCGCGTGCCTGTCACTGCGGCCATCGGCGGACCTCCACGGGCCGGGTGCGCTCAGGCTGTCTCTTCCGCGCTGACGGACGCGGTCTCCGCGCCTCCAGGCTCGGCAGTCACCGGTCGTGCGGAGAGTACGAGAGACATGACGTGGTGGATGTGTTCGGTAAGTGCTCTGCTCGCTACATCGGGATTGCCGGCCCGGATGGCTTCCGCTACGGCGACGTGTTCCTGCGCGCAGGACACGGAGTCCCCTGAGGGCGCAACGTCGCGCTCACGCAAAGCGGAGGTGAGCACAAGCGAGTCCTCGATCGACTGCAACAAGATCACATTGCGGGTCGCGGCGGCGATCGCCTGGTGAAACTCCCTGTCGTACCGCCGGAATCCCTCGCCGTCCCGCTCCTTGGCGTGCTCGAGCGAGGCATGCGCCAACAACAGGATGCGCTCGTGTTCCTCGGTCGAGGCACGGTTTGCCGCGTAGCGACCGGCGACCCCTTCGATACCTGCCCGAAACTCGTACGCGTCGCGGATGGCTTTGACCGACGGCCGAACGACACGCAGCCCGCTCTGCGTCGCCTCCACCAGCCCGATGTGCCGCAGACGCAGTAATGCCTCGCGTACCGGCGTCTTGCTGACATTGAGTTGTGCAGCCACCGATGCCTCACTGATCCGGCTGCCCGGCGCGAGGGTCGCATTGACGATACTGTCCCGGATGGCCTCGAACACCATCGACGTGAGGTTCTCAGGCCGGGCAGGCAGAGCTCGAAGTTGGTTCGGCGACATAGCTCGTAGTGTATACCGCTGTCTGAGACACCAGCCCTCGGGGAACGGCGCGTTTTGGGCCTTACGTGTCTCCTAGAGGGCACTATTCAGAGTCGTCATATACCGTATCCTCCGACGCAAACCGATCGCAATATATGGTTTGAGCTGGTAAATACCGTAAGCAACCTAAGCTTAATCCCGCTTGGACGCCAGAAAGTGTCCACCTCAGCGAATCGCGGCGTATGGTATGCACCACAACTAGAACTGAGCGCTGAACTGGTTACGTTCGACGGTCACCGCGCGATCTCTGCGCATTCGTACACCATCGCAGAAGGGCACCCACGGTCAACTGGACCAACCAGAATTATGTGCCCAGCATCTGATCCGACGCCAAGAAGATGGGATTGGCGGCGAACGCGTCGAACGCTCAACTCGGCGACATGATCATCTTCGGCTGGGAGGGCGATGGGGCACCGGACCACGTCGGAATCGTGGAATCCGTCAACGGCAATGGCCCAAGGTTCCGTGAAGTTACAGTATGTCCCCATGATCGGCACTGACCCGAAGGGGGAATGTCCGATTGCCGGAAACCCCCGCGGTCATACTCGGACGGGGGGTCGAGACGGTGTCGTTCTATACGGTGGTGAGCCCGTATTGCTTGAGTTTGCGGTAGAGCGAAGACCGTGCCAGGCCGAGTGATTGTGCTGCCTTGAGCCGGTTTCCCTGGTTGTCGCGTAGCGCTGCGAGGATGGTGTCGCGCTCGGCTTCCTCGATTTGGGTGAGGCTTCGGCGCGAGGTGGTGGAGCAGTAGCCGGGGAGATCGCGTTCGGTGATGGTGCCGACAGGCTTGTGTTCCAGCGTCTCCCGCAGTGCGTCGCGGAGTTGGCGGATGTTCCCGGGCCAGGTGTATCGGGCGAGCAGGCGCATACCCTGCGGGGACACCGTGATGTCGCGGTGCGGGGCCAACTCACGCAGGATACGGGTCACGATGGCGGGGATGTCGGCGGCTCGGTGCCGTAGCGGCGGCACCGTGACGGTTGCCTGGAAGTCGGCGAGCACCGCGGCGAACGGGACGTCGGTCGGCAGCGTGGTTTGTGACAGGGTCACGACCACGGTGACCGCTTTCCCGGATTGCCCGATCAACGCGAGCGCGGTCCGCAGGTGGGCCGCTTGCCGGTCGTCGACATCGTCGCCGTGGTGGACGATGCAGAGGGTGGGATCCGTGACGGATTCGAGCCGTTGGTCGATTTCTGTTATCGACTCGTGGGATACCGCGGATGCCTCGACGATCAGCCGGTGGCCTGGTCCGTGCAAGGAAGCGTGAACTTCGGTGGCCAGGGTGGCTTTGCCGCTGCCGTCTTCTCCCATGATGAGGACGTGGTCACCGCGTTGGAATGCGGCGTCGATATCGGCGGCGGCAGCGCGCCAGGCCGGCGTGAGACTGTCGTAGACGGGTGTATCGGCCAGTTGTGGGCGCCCGGGGGAGGGGTGGCGCGTCGCCGGGGGTGTAGCAGGCATCCACCGCCCCGGCCGATCGATCTGGGCGGGGGTGATGACCAGGATGACGCCGACGGCCTCCGTGCCGACGGTGATGCGGGTGGCGTGGATGTGGACGCATTCGCCACCGGCCAGGACGATCTGGTCGCGAAACTCATCGCGGTGGGTGAGGATGAACCGGGCGTGGTCCTGCAGCATCAGCTGATCCGTCGGGTCGAGCAGTTGCTGAGCCTTCGCGTTGGCCATCACCATGTTCGCGCCGACGGCGAGGACGGCTTTGTTGGAGCGCGCGTCGACGCGGACGTAGGCGTCGAACAAGCCCTGCTGCGCCTGGCTGTGGTCCAGCATGAGTCCGCGTTCTATCTCCGCGGCCGCCGAGCGCACCAGTGAGTGCAATAGCGGGGTGGAATGCTCGGCAAGGCAAGAAATGTCGAGGACTCCCTGAACCCGGCCCGTGATCGGGTCTCGGACGGGGGCGCCTGCGCAGGCGAACGGTTGGACCGCGTCATTGAAATGCTCGGGTCCGACGATGTAGACAGAGGACCCGGATTCCAGCACAGTCCCGATGCCGTTGGTGCCCGCGGCGCCCTCATCCCATCCGAAACCACTGGTGAGCGAGACCTTTTCGAGCAGGATCCCGATGGTGCGGGCGGTGTCGGTTCGGCTGAGCACGCGCGCCTTGCTATCGGTGAGCGCGATGCTCAGCGGTAGGTCGTGGGTCTCCTCGGTGAGACGGTGGATGACCGGCTCGGCACAGCGGACCAACCGCGAGGCGATGTCGAGGTCGCTGTAGTAGGGCAGGACGAAGTCCTCATGGGAGACTCCGGCCGCTACGCTGCGCTGCCAGCTTGCTGCGATGACATCGGGGACAGTGGATGTCCGGGTCCCGGTGTTCAGAAAGTCGGCTCGTGCGGCAGCGATCTCCAGGCGACGATCTGCTGCGTTGTTCATGCGGGTGTCCTGGTTCGTCATCGAACAGCTGCGCCGTTTGTGGCCTGCATCTCCATTCTGTCAAACGGTGAGCAACCACACTGACTCAAATTGGGACACCTTCGTGTCCTGGGACACACCGCATTCTTCCGTAGCGCGAGCAGTTCGGCTCGCCACCGGAAGGCGGCATCCAGGAGTGAGCATGGATCACCTCATCAACATCGACAACGGCGGCACGCTGACCGACATCTGTGTCTGGAACGGTGCGGGGTACTCCTTCACAAAGACCCTGACCACGCCGTTCGACCTGTCGCAGTGCTTGTTCGACGGTCTGGGCAAGGCGTCCGTTCAGGTGTACGGCCACCACGACCTCGACCGACTGCTGCATAACACCGACCACATCCGCTACTCGACCACGCAGGGCACCAACGCGTTGGTCGAACGAAAGGGCCCCAAGATCGGGCTGGTCGTCGAGGACGAGGGCGTTGTCGCGGAGTTCCGCGCCGACCAGTCCTCCCGGGCGCTGTTCCACGACCTGATCGGTGACCGCACCGCGGTGGTCGATCCGTCGATGCCCGACGACGACTTCGCGTTCGAGTTGGTGCAGGCGGTGAACCGGCTGACCACCGACGGCGCCGAGCGCATCGTGGTCATCGGCGAGTCACCGCGGTCCGAACAGCAGATGCGCCGGGTCCTGCTGCGCAAGCTCCCGCGCCATCTCCTCGGATCGGTGCCGCTGCTCTACAGCTGGGACTTGGTCGCCGACCGAAGCCGGGATCGACGGGGCTGGTCGAGCATTCTCAACTCGTTCCTGCATCCGGTGATGGAGGGGTTCCTGTACCAGGCCCAGCACCGACTGCGCGACATGAAGATCACCAATCCGCTGCTGGTCTACCGCAACGACGGTGCGTCGTCGCGAGTGGCGAAGGCGGTGGCGTTGAAGACCTACTCTTCGGGCCCGCGCGGCGGCCTGGAGGGCACGCGCGCGCTGGCCGACAGCTACGGTCTGGCGCGGGTGCTGATGATGGATGTCGGCGGCACCACCACCGATGTCGGGATCGTCGAGAACGGTGCCATCTCCACCAGCCGCCGCGGCGCCGTCGAAGGCGTACCGATCTCGTTCCCCATGAGCAACGTGCACTCCAGCGGCATCGGGGGAAGTTCGGTCATCGCGGTCCACGGCGGCGAGATCATCGTCGGGCCGCGCAGCGTGGGTGCCGCCCCCGGCCCGGCCTGCTTCGGGCTGGGTGGCAAGGAAGCCACGATCACCGACGTCAACCTGCTGCTCGGCGTCCTGGACCCGGACACCTACTTGGACGGCCAGCTTCGCCTCGACGCCGACCGTGCGCGGGCGGTGATCACCGACACGATCGCCACCCCGCTGGGAGTCGGACTCGGGGAAGCCCTCATCCGTATGGAGCAGGCGTATTTCGCCGCGATCGCGGACTCGTTCGCGGCGTTGGCCGACGAGACCACCACGCTCGCCGCGTTCGGCGGTGCCGGCCCGATGAGCGCGGCAGGCGCGGCTCGCCTGGCAGGCGTGCGCGAGGTGCTGATTCCGCGGACCGCGGCGGTGTTCTCCGCGTTCGGCATCGGGTTCTCCGATATCGGCAAGACCTATGAGGTGCTCGTCGATGACGCGGGAACCGAGCAGGCCGCGGCCACCTACGACCAGGTGCTGGTGCGCGCCGAGCGAGACATGTTCCAGGAGGGCTACGACCTCGCCGACTGCACGCAGACCTGGCAACTGATCGTCGAGGACGAAACCGGCGAGCAGTCCTCGATGACGCCGTACAGGCGCGGCGACCGGATCGGCGCCGCGGGCAAGCAGGTTTCCCTGCGCCTGGACGTGGTCGCAGCCCTGCGCCACCCACGTCTGGACCCCGCGGCGGACCTGCCCGCGGTGACCGCCATCCCGAACGGGACCCGTGCGGTGCGCACCGCGGCCGATCAGGTCGACGACGTACCCGTCTTCGTCCTGTCCGAGCAGCAGCCGGGCGCACGCGCCGCCGGGCCGGGGATCGTCGAAGGTCCGTTCTTCACCGCCCGGGTGCCGCACGGCTGGCGCTTCGACGTCACCTCCCACGGCGACCTGCTGCTCACCGACATCAACTGACCCCGGTCCATCGACCGAAGAAAGGCATCATCATGCGAGTCCCCGTGACCGAATATCTGGTCATCGACTTGGACAGCGAACGCTGGGTGTGCCGGGTGTGTGAACACGACCTCGGCGACGCGCACGGCAACTACAAGCCGGGCACGCTGGTCTACGACCGCGATCCCCGCGAAATCCACCAGCCGATCATCGACCCGGAACGCTACGAGTTCACCTTCTCGCCAGATCCCGGCTACTGCCGCATTCTCGAGTACTACTGCCCGGGCTGCGCGACGCAGATCGAGACCGAATACGTGCCGCCGGGCCACCCGCCGACCGTCGACATGGTGTTCGACGTCGATGCGCTGCGTCGGCAGTGGCAAGCCCGTGGCGTCGATCCCGAGCTGGTCGCCAATTACGGGTCCGGCCCGGACGCCGAGAAGTACACCGCCGAGCTCAAGGCCGCAGGCCGGATTCGCTGACATCAGAACGGGACGACACGATCATGAAACGCATCTCCGTCGACATCGGCGGCACCTTCACCGACTGCTTCTTCGTCTGGGACGACACGTACGTGGAAGCGAAAGCCTTGACCACCCACCACAATCTGGCGCTCGGGTTCAACGAAGCGCTCGACCTGGCGTGCAAACGGGCCCAGCTCGACCGCGGCAGCGTACTCGCGGAAGTCGACTCGGTGCGCTACGCCACCACGCTCGGCACCAACGCGCTCATCGAGCGCAAGGGGCCCAAGATCGGCGCCATTGTCACCCATGGGTTCGAGGACACCATCCCGCTCTCCCGTGGCCGCGGCTATGGCGAAGGCTTGGACTACTCCTTGCAGCAGAACCTGACCTGTGCCGAGCGGCCCGAGCCGCTGGTGCCACGCAAATACATCCGGTCGGTCAAGGAACGGGTCAATTCCGCAGGTCGGATCGTCGCACCGCTGGATCCGCAGGACGTCCGCACCGTCGTGCGTCAGCTGGTCGATGTCGGTGTCGAGGCGCTGGTCGTCAGCCTGACCAATGCGACCGAGAACCCGGAACACGAGCTCGCCATCCAGGAGATCATCCTGGAAGAGTTCCCGGCCCATGAGCTCGGCGCCATCCCGGTGTTGCTGGGACATCAGGTGTCCGGTCGCAAGGGCGAGTACGTGCGCGCTACCTCGACCATTGTCGACGGCTTCCTGCACAAGATCATGTTCCATGCGCTGAGTCAGCTGTCGGACAACCTGCGCGAATCCGGGTACGACAAGCCGATGCTGGTCATCCACAACTCCGGCGGCATGGCGCAGATGAACTCCACCGACGCGCTGCAGACCATCCACTCCGGGCCCATCGCCGGTGTCGGAGCCGCCGAGCATCTGTCCCGGCAAACCGGGTTGGGGCATGTCATCTCCACCGACATGGGCGGCACATCGTTCGACATCGGCCTGGTGCCCGAGGGCGGGGTGAAGCACTACGACTTCATGCCGACCATCGATCGGTGGCTGGTGTCGGTACCGATGGTGCATCTGGACACCCTCGGCGCCGGCGGTGGATCGATCGCCAGCTTCGACCGCATCCACAATGCGATCAAGATCGGGCCCGAGTCCGCGGGATCCAACCCGGGACCCGCCTGTTATGACCGCGGCGGGCTCCAACCCACGGTGACCGATGCCGACCTGCTGCTGGGTTACCTCGACCCGGACAACTACGCCAACGGCTACATCCAGCTCAATCCCAAGCGCTCAGTGTTCGCCATCGAGGAGAACCTCTGCGACGAACTCGACATGGATTTGCTGGACGTAGCCAAGGAGATCAAGCGTGGCGTCGACGAACAGATGGCCATCGGTATCGGCAAGGAATTGCGGGTACGCGGCTACCTTCCCGAGGACTTCACCATGCTCGCCTACGGCGGCAACGGGCCGCTGCACGCCTGTGGCATCGCCGCGCAATCCGGCATCAAACGGGTCCTGGCTCCGCCGTTCTCCTCGGTGTTCTCCGCCTGCGGTGCGGGCAACATGAGCCAGCTGCACTTCCACGAGCGCGGCACCCATGCCGTCCTGTACAACGCCACCACCCGCACCCTCTACAGCGACTATGCCGAATTCAACGCCATTGTCGAGGAATTGGAAGCGCTGGGCCGCGAAGACCTTGTCCGCCAGGGCTTCTCACCCGATGACGTCGAGTACCGGCTCGAGATGGACATGCGCTACGGCAACCAGTTGGTCACCACGGCGGTCGTGGTGGACCTGCGTCGGATGCACCGTGTCGGCGATGTCCTGCACATGATCCGCACCTTCGCCGAGATTTATGACCAGCGCTACGGGCGCGGTTCGGCCGCCCCGGAGGCAGGCATCCGGGTCCAGACGGTCCGGGTCGCCTCCTACGTCGACGGTGACACGGTCCGATTCGATTCCCTCGATTCCGGCGACACTCCGCGCCGGGTGCCCGATCCGATCGACCACCGGCTCATCCATCTGGTCGACAACGCCGAACCCGTCGCGGCCGCCATCTACAACACCGACGCACTGACCAGCGAGCACGTCATCCCCGGTCCGGCGATCGTGACGACGGAGAACACCACGTTCCTCGTCGAGCCCGGATGGCGGCTGGAGCCGACTCCGCAGGGCGCCGTCTGGTTCCTACAGGACTGACCACCGACTCAGGAGAAAACGAGAACCGACATGACTGCACTCGATGACCACCGCACCCACGCGCTGAACCCACAGGAACAGCAATGGGTCAACGACTTCATGGACGAAACCACGTTGTTCCTCGGCCCCGACCCACAAATCATGCGGTCGCACCAGATATCCGAGCGTTCGGATTTCGAGGAACTCTGCATCATCCAAGGCGTGGACCGGATCATGGTCGACCGCATCCGCAAACGCATCGCCGGCGCGCTCGACGAGGGCTACGAGATGTGCGAAGCCCAGGGCGCCGCGCCCGGTGCGAAATGGGGCGACCTGACCACGGCGATCTACACCGCCGCCGGTGACGTGTCCTATCTGTCTTGCCACGGTGTCATCGCGTTCTCCGCGATCCTGCACCATCCGATCCGGTACATCATGAAGTACTGGAAGGACGAACCCACCGTCGGAATCTACGAGGGTGACGGGTTCATCCACAACGACGCCCGATTCGGCAATATCCACAACACCGACCAGTCGATGATCATGCCGGTGTTCCGCGACGGAGAGCTCATCGCCTGGATCGCCGCCACCATTCACGAGGGCGAAAACGGCGCTTGCGAACCGGGCGGCATGCCGTCGGGGTCGGAGACACCGTTCGACGACGGCCTTCGCATGAGTCCGTTCAAGATCGTCGAAAAGGGACACCTGCGCCGCGATCTGCTGACGTTCCTGCAACATTCGGTGCGCGACCCCAAACTGCAGCTCGCCGATATGAAGGTCAAGATCGCCTCCGTGCGCCGGATCATGGAACGCATTCACAAGCTGATCGACGAGGTCGGCACCGCGGCGTTCGTCGCCGCGCTGCGCACCACGGTCGAAGATGTCGACGCCGAGGTCAGGCGCCGCATCACCGATCTGCCCGACGGGACTGTGCATTTCAACCAGTTCATGGACAGCACACTGAAGGAGAACATCCTCATCAAGATGTCGTGCAAGATCACGGTCAAGGGCGACAAGATGACCATCGATCTGCGTGGCACCGGCCCGGAAATCCTCAACCGGGCGATGAACTCGCCGTTGTGCTCGGTGAAGTCGATGATGATGCAGGCGATCCTCGGCCATTGGTGGCCCGACCTGCCGCGGTGCACGTCGGCGATGAGCTGCATCGATATCATCTCCGACGAGGGGACCTGGGCCGATGCCAGCTACGACGCGCCGATGGGGCAGTCGCTGCAGGCGTCCTTCCGCGGGTTCTCCGCGCTGCAGTCCAGCTGGGCCAAAATGCAGTTCTCGGTGCCGCAGAAGCACTCGAACGTGGTTGCCCCGTGGTTCAACCAGATCAACACCTTCCTCTGGGGCGGGGTCACCCAGCACGGCGACGTGGTCGGCAACCTGTGCGCCGATCTCAACGGAATGCCCGGTGGCGCACTGCCTTTCCGCGACGGTGAGGACGCCGTATCCCCGCTCTTCTGCGCGATGGCCGACATGGCCGAGCAGGAGGTCATGGAGGAGGAAGTGCCGTTCATGCAGCTGGTGTCCAAGCGGCTGGTCCGCGACAACATGGGCTTCGGCAAGTTCACCGGCGGCATGGGTTACGAGATGATCGTCGCCAGTGAGGGCAGCCCGCAATGGGGATTCATGACCGTGACCTCCGGGGCGAAGTTCTCCTCGGTGTACGGCCTGTTCGGCGGATACGGGTGCGGCACCTACCCGCTGGCGATGGTCAAGGGCGTCAACGTCTACGACGTGATCGGTTCCGAGCCCGGCAAATTCGATCTGTCGATCGAGAAGGTCATGAACGAGACGCCTTTCGACGGCGGCAAGTACAAGACCGCGCACATGGGCCTGCAGTTCGACCTGGCCAAGGACGGCGAGTTGTACATGATTGCCCAGGGGGCCGGGGGTGGATACGGTGACCCGCTCGAACGCGCACCCGAGGCAGTGATCACCGACGCCGAGCTGAACCGGATCAGCCGCACGGTCGCCGAGGACATCTTCGGCGTCGTCTACGACCCGGACACGTTCGTGCTCGACACCGCCGCCACCACCGCGCGCCGCGCCGACATCCGTGCCGACCGGCTGCGCCGTGGTCGCCCGTTCCAGGAGTTCGTCGACGAGTGGGTAACCGCCGAGCCGCCGCAGGACCTGCTCTACTACGGCTCCTGGGGTGACGACACCGACGAGATGACCGCCACGGTGTTCGATATCGACGGTCCCAAGCGGGTCACCGCGCCCCTGGGTGAGCTGCCGATCATCATGATGCCCGACCGCCGCGAAGTGGCCATCGCCCGGCTCGAGCAGCGGGTCCGGGAGCTGGAGGACAAGCACGGCGAGACCGTGACCCGCCGCAGCTGACCATCCCTACGACGGGCTCCGCGCGCCCCACACACGCGCGGCGCCCGTCCCGCACGCACGTCAGGAAAGAACTCCGATGCCCACCGAATTCGATGCGCTGGTCTCCAGCCCGCCCTCCGGCCGACAGACAGCGCTGCTGATCGACCACTCCGCCTACGGATCCCATCGACTGCTCGGCGGTGCGGCCGTGCCCTGGGAGGATCCCACCCGGTGCGCCGGCTACTTCCGGACTGCCCAAGCGTTGCTCTCCCCGGACGCCACACTGGCCGACGTGGGCGCGATCTACCGACGCCACCTCGCAACCCGGGCCGACCTGGGTGCGGCCATGGCAACTCGTTCCCGGGTCGGGTACGCGTTGAAGACTCTGCTGACCGACACCAAGGCCACCGACGCTGTCTTCGCCACCGTCGCCGTGCTGGCCGAAACCAGCAAGCAGCCATTGGTTCTGCAGGTGCCGTCTCCGGTCCACTGGTTGGTGCGGGCACACTACGACGCCGGACATCAAGACCCACCCGCCATCTCCTCCGACCACGCCGAATCGGCCTCCATCTACATCTCCGACTGGTTGCGGCGGTTCAGCGAACTGCCGGTGAGCTTGGTCCTGCTCGACGCACGCACCGACGAAACAGGCGTTCCGGCAGACGATCTCGCGGCCTACACGCCACTGTCGAACGCAGTCTCGCACTATCGATGGGCGCTGGCGCTGCTGGATCGAGACCGCATCCAGGTATTCGGCAGTCCCTTGGTCGGCGCTGTGGTGTCGCCGCAGTACTGGCACGGTCACGGCGAGGCCCCGGACGCGGACTTCTTGTACTCGACCATCCCCGCCGACGCCGATCCCGAGCTCGTGCTGGCGCGTGTGGACCTCACCACGGCAGGAGTGCATCTATGAACAAGGTTTTCGACGACGCCAGCACCGCGGTAGCCGACATCGCTGACGGTGCCTCGATCGCCGTCGGCGGATTCGGTCTGTGCGGAATTCCCCAGGTGCTGGTCGAGGCAGTCCATCGGGGCAGCGCGGGCGATCTCACGGTGGTGTCCAACAACTGCGGCACCGAAGGTATCGGTACCTCGATCCTGTTGGAAAGCAAACGAATCCGACGTCTGGTGGCCTCCTATGTAGGCGAGAACAAAGAACTCGAACGCCAATACCTGCAGGGCGAAGTCGAGATCGAGCTCACCCCGCAGGGCAGTCTGGCCGAGAAACTGCGGGCAGGCGGCTCCGGGATCGCCGCGTTCTACACCCGCACCGGCGTCGGCACCATGGTCTCCGACGGTGGACTGCCGCTGCGCCACCACCTCGACGGGCGGGTCGCCACCACCTCGGCACCCAAACCGACCGCGGAATTCACCGTCGACGGCGTCACCCACACGTTCGTCCTCGAGGAGGCCATTCGCACCGACTTCGCGCTTGTCCGCGCGTGGAAGGGCGACCGGCACGGCAATCTGGTGTTCAACAAGGCGGCCCGCAACTTCAACCCGGTCTGCGCGACCGCGGGACGAATCACCATCGCCGAGGTCGAGAACCTTGTCGAGCCAGGGGATATCGACCCCGACGAGGTCCATCTACCCGGCATCTACGTCCAGCGCATCGTGGCTCTCACGCCCGAGCAGGCCGAAACCAAGAGCATCGAGCGCCGCACTGTCCGCCTCGCACCCGAGCACACTTCAACAGAAGGGAGCCGGTGATGGCGCTGACCCGTGCGCAGATGGCCGCCCGCGCCGCGCTGGAACTACGCGACGGCGACTACGTCAACCTCGGCATCGGCTTACCGACCCTGATACCGAACTACCTCGACCCCGATATCTCCGTGATGCTGCAGTCGGAAAACGGGATCCTGGGCACCGGCCCGTACCCGTTCGAGGGCGACGAAGACCCCGATCTCATCAACGCGGGCAAGGAGACCGTGACGGTTCGGGCGGGGGCCAGCTTCTTCGACTCCGCGGCCAGCTTCGCCATGATCCGCTCCGGCAAGGTCGACGCCGCGGTCCTCGGCGCCATGCAGGTCTCCGCCCGCGGCGACATCAGCAACTGGATGATCCCCGGGAAAGTTGTCAAAGGCATGGGCGGCGCAATGGATCTCGTGCACGGCGCCGACAGAGTCGTCGTACTCATGGAGCACACCGCACGCAACGGCGACCACAAGATCCTCGTCGAGAACACCCTGCCCTACACCGGGAAAGGTGTCGTGGCGCGGATCATCACCGACCTCGCCGTTCTCGACGTCACCGACGACGGCCTCGTCGTGCGCGAACTCGCACCGGGCGTCACCGCCGCCGAAGTCCAGGAAAAGACCGGCGCCCCAGTAGCTTTCGACCTCACCGACCCAAAAGCGACTGAGGGTCCGTAGCGGGAGCGAAGCCGGCCGCGTCGTGAGACATTGTTCGGCCTCCCATGGACGGCAACAGCCGTGCCGACAGTGCGGATCGGTTCACCTAGGGTCGGTGCGACACCGAGCTTCAGGAGACGCAGTGCCCATTTCGCCTCCGGACCCGCTGATTTCGCTGGTAACCGTGGCGGCCGAACATATGGGTTACTCGTGCCGGGCAACCAACGTCGGCGAGGTGCAGTTCATCGGTCCGCGCGGCGACGGCCCGCACATCCTGTGGCTGGATAACCTGCGCCGTATCCTGGACCAGCGGCCACTCGACCAGTGGCCCGCGCTCATCACCGACTACGTCGGAACGTTCCTCGCAGAAGTCGATATGGAGTACGCGGATCCGCTCGACACCAACGAGTTTGCCACGGTCCGCGGGCTGCTCAGGACGCAGTTCGCGGCGGCCGACACCGACCCGGGCATCGACATCATCCGCCGCAACATCGCGCCGGGAATCATTCAGGTGGTGGTGATCGGTCAACTTCTCACCGCCGTGGCCGTCACTCCTGACATGCTCGTCCACTGGGAAATAGGCGCCCCCGCACTCTTCGACCTGGCCGAGTCGAACACTCGCGCAAATGGTCGCCTCGATATCGAGTGGCGGGGCTACAACGATGCCTACTTCGCCATCTTGAGCGGCTCGGACTTCGCCAGCACCCACGCACAGTGGCTCGGCCACTATCCGGTAATCGGAACGCACGGAGCACTTTTCGTCACATCCCACGAGGGCAGCGTTTACGCGCACCCGGTCGTCGGGCCGAACGCGCTGACGGCCATGATTCTGCTCGGCAAGGTGGCTGCCCACACCCATCGCAGCGAACCGCGGCCCATCGGCCCGGCGGTGTACTGGTGGAAAGACGGGGAAATCAGCCTGGCCGCCACCACCGAACTCGATGGCGACAACGTCGAGGTACACCCCACTCCGGAATTCGGGGCGCTACTGACCGATCTGGCGGTGACGTGCGAGTTCGGGGTGGTACCGGCCGGCGAAGTCGACAGCGCCCTCGACGCGCTCGAACGGTACCGGCAGATGTGCGTCGATCCGGACGACAGCGCGACACCGCCCGCCGTCGACGACCTCGTGGCCGAGATCAACCGCAACGGTGGCGCCGTCGGATTCGTTGCGGCCGTTGCGGATTCCCGCGGAGCTGTGTTGCGCACCTGGGGACCGAACCGGGGTCAGCACCTGCTTGCCGTGTTGAAGCTGACCAAGGACCGCGACCTCGCCGTGCTCGACGTCGAGACCGGGCACCTGTACGACCCCCGCGGGCACGTCGATGTCCGCGTGACCGTCGGTGACGGGAGGACCCTGCCTTATCTCACCGCCGCGCTGCTCGAGGACTTCGTGGTCGCTGCCGCTGACCCGGATGATCCGTTTCTGGTTGTCGCGCGCGCGGACGAGACATACATCCGAACGCGCCGTCACGAGTGGGTCTATGAAATAGAACACCGGGCCGGATCCGCTTCGGAACATTTCCGCGTATACACAGTGCGGCACACCGTGGTCCGTGACGTCATCTGGGCGTGGGCCTGCGGCGACCCATCATGGACGGTCGCCGTGCAATGGCGCCAGGTCGATCCCGAATCGCCCGGAATCGAGACAGCACCGGGGCTGGAAATCCTGCAGGACGAGCTGTCGTCCATGGCGTCCGGCATGACCGTCGACGGCCTCGCCCTCCTCGATACGTTTCTGGCGGTACGAGATACACCGATACCCCCGCTGGACCTTGCACCCCCGCTGGACCTTGCGATCGACCCGTCCGAGTTGCGCAAGCTGGCATCGTCACACACCGCGCAAGCACTGCCGATCGCTGAAGTCGAGGCAGCCGAAACGGTCGAGGCACCGGACGATCCGGATGGCGAGGCATAACGCGCAAAGCACCTCGAAGCTATCGAGCAACGATGTCATGGCTCGTCGGCACGCACGGCGGTAGCAGGATGCCTCTCGATCACCGCTGCCCAGAAAGTAAGAAAGCTCCAGAAATGGGTTAGGCCCGAGAACGCCAATAGCCTGCTGTGGCAGTACTTCTCGAAGGCAAGTGACGGCAAGTGACCTGTCCCAGCACGGCGGCGAGTTACGGTGCAGGGCGATTGCTGCAGGAGGACCTGCAGCCGATGCCGAGGTGGGCGGAACAGCCGGCCCCGGGATCGAGGCAACTGCCTCACTGGACACGAATGAGGAGAAAATGACCAACGGGTCTCATGACGGTATCTCCGGTGCTCGCGAGTGGTCGCGCCGGCGTCTGCTTCAAGGTGCCGCAGGCCTCGCCGGGTTGGCGGCTGTCGGGTCTGCCGTGCCCGCCTGCGCCGGTGCCCAGACGGCCGGCTCGGGCGGCGAGGTGAATGCGGCCGGCGTCACCCTTAAAGCGCTGGTCAACACCCCGCATCAGCGGGTGTACCAGACTGTCCTGGCTCCGGCCTGGAAGCAGATGACCGGCGGCACGCTGGAGGTGACAGCTGCCGCCTACAACGAGGTGACCAATGCTCAGATTCGCGACGTACAGAGCGGCGCGGGCGCATACGACCTTTTCGACTACCTCTACTTCGGGCTGGGTTCGCTGGCAGAGGCCGGTGCTCTGGTCGACCTGACGGACTGGATAGCTTCGCAGGATGACCTGGACACCAAGGATTACCTGCCGTCCATCTACGACCCGTACACCCTCTACAACAAGCGACGCTATGGCTTGCCGTATGACGGCGACCAGCAACTCGTGTACTACAACACGGAACTGTTCAACAAGTACAATCTCCAGCCGCCGACGACCTGGGATGAGTACGACGCCGCCGCGAAGAAGATAACCCAAGGCGGTGCCGGTGCATACTACGGGGCTGTGGTGCAGGGGCAGCCGGACCCGATCGTCCTTGGTTGCGCCTTCATCAACCGGCTCGTCGGGTACGGGGGCAGCCTGGTCGACGACTCCGGCAGGCCGGATCTCACCAGTGACGCCGCGATTGCCGCGGTCGAGCATTTGGTGAACATCAATCCGTATGCGCTGCCCACACCCTTGCAGGTGGGGTTGGATGCGGCCAACACCGCGTGGTTCAGTGGCAAGGTCGCATTGATCGAGAACTGGACGGGTTTGGCCCTGCGTTCCGCTGATCCCACTTTGTCGCAGGTCGCCGGCAAGTGGGGAGTGGTGGCTTTGCCTTTAGGCGGGGACAAGAAGGTACGCCGTACCCCCCTGGACACCGGTTACGGCATCGGTGTCTCCACTGCCTCGAAGAACAAGTCCGTGGCGTTGTCGTACATCAAGTGGGTGACGAGCGTCGACGCGATGCTGATGCAGACGACCGCACCGAACACCGCTATCGACCCCAACCGCGTCAGCGTGCTGAACTCTTCGGCCTATGCCGCTGCCACCCCCACGGCTGTCGACCTGATCCGGGCCGGGCTGCAAGGAAAGAAGCCCATGGCGTGGCCGAACGACGCCTATGCTCCGCAGAACCTGCAGACACTGGTCGACCAGATCGCCACGGTGATCAGGGGCGAGGCGGACGCCAAGACCGCCCTGAAGAAAGCGCAGGATTCCTGGCAGTCGAAGAAGCATTAGGCCAGTTCGGCCTGCTGATGAGGCGTGCGGCTCGGGTGCCACGGTGTGATATTTGTCGGGGCGGTGATGAACATCCAAAATTTCCCCGCGACTACTGGGACCCCTGATCGACGCGAGAGTCACCCGGCGGGCGCGACGGTGGTCTCCCATTCGTCCAATGCGGTGAGTTGGCTGGTCAGTTTGGCGCGGATTGCATTGACGGCGTCGAGCCCCAACGGCAGCCGCAGCGGCGGTGTGTCGGACTCGACAGCGGCGATGATCTGCTGTGCTGCCTGGTCGGGGTCGCCGTATGCGCTCGGGTCGAGCTGGGTCAGGCGCTTGCGCGCTGCCTCGACACTGGCGGTGTAATCAGGGTTTCGCACAGGCGTGATGCCCAGCGCCGCAACGAAACTCGTGCCGAACATGCCCGGCTCGACGATGGTGACATCAATGCCGAGGTGGGCGACTTCCCGGGCCAGGCCTTCGTTCATGCCCTCGACTGTGAACTTGGCAGCCGCATAGACGCCCAATCCCGGTGAGGGGGCGGCGACACCGGCCACCGACGAGATCTGCACGATGTGCCCGCGTTTCTGCTCGCGCAACACGGGCAAAGCTGCGCGAATCACGTTCAGCGAGCCGAACACATTCGTCTCGAAGATCTCGCGCACCGTGCTGTCGGGGATCTCCTCTATTGCGCCGAATATCCCGTAGCCGGCGTTGTTCACCACGACATCCAGGCGGCCGAACGTCTTCATCGTCTGCGCCACTGCCCGCCGTGCCTGCTCCTCGTCGGTGACATCCAGCTGTGTGGCGAGGACACGACCGGGATGTGCTGCCGCCAGTTCCTGCAAGGACTGCGATCGCGAGGGATTGCGAGCCGTCGCGACCACCCGACCACCGGAAGCCGCCACCGCTCGACTCACCGCATAGCCGAATCCCGACGAAGCGCCGGTTACCAGCCACACCCGACCGATGTCCATCATTAGTCTCCTCAGCACTACTATTTTTAATACTGATCGTATCGTATCCAAAAGGTTAGACTTGGGCCATGTCGAAGCCGAATGATGCGCGCGGGCCGGGACGGCCGCGCAGCGAGCGATCGCGCCGAGCGGTGCTCACCGCGGCACGGGAACTGCTGACCGACCGCGGGCTGCCCGGATTGAGCGTGGACGACATCGCTGCGCGTGCCGGGGTCAGCAAGAACACCATCTACCGGTGGTGGCCGACCAAGGCGGCGGTGTTGATGGATGCCTTCACCGACGCCTTCGCCGACCGGATGGAGGCTCCGGCTGACGGTGACGCCCTGACCCGGCTGCGGACTCAAGTCCGGCGCGTGGCGCAGTTGATGAACACCCCGGACGCCCGCCGTCCGTTCGTCGCCCTCGTCGCGGCGGCTCAGCACGATCCCGAACTCGCTGCCGCGCTACGCGAACGGTTCGTCGACAGCCGACGAGCCGAGGTGAGCCGACTCATCTCCACCGGGATCGGCAACGGCCACCTCCCCGCCGACCTCGACACCGACGTCATCATCGACCTGATCTACGGGGCCCTCTACTACCGGCTCCTCGTCAGCGGTGCACGAATCGACCCGGCATACGCTGACCGGCTTATCGAGGCGTTGGCCCCCATCCTCCAAACCTGAACCCCAGTGGCGGCTCCACCGCGCGAGGGTCTGCTGGTTCGGATTGCCGATCATCGGCCGGCCTGCAAGCCGCCCGCGCCAAGGGCCCGCCTCGGCGGGCGGCCCACCGTCATGGACGCCGACACACTCGCAGCCACACAAGCCCGCCACGCCAAAGGGCAAACCCCCACCCAGATCGCCAAGGCACTCCGCATCTCACGCGCCACGATCTACCGGCACCTGACCTCGGAATCAGCTTGAGGATGTCTCGCGGCTGAAGACCGGGGTTCCACAGTTGATGGCGGTTCTGGGTAGCAGGTTCGACCGTCGGCGCTGTTCAGGGTGTTGCGGTCTGGTGGAAGATCAGAAATCTGCTAGTGACACGAATTAGTGATGAAGTGATCTTTGTCATGCGTATATGACATTCTTCCCTGGTAGGCGCTAGGGTGCGGTCGTGTTCGTGAAGGCCTCGACCCGTAGAAACAAGGACGGCCGGGTGGTCCGGTATCTGCAGCTTGCCCACAACGAGTGGGACTCGGTGGCGGGGACGTCGCGGACGAAGGTGCTGTACTCGTTCGGGCGTGAGGATCAGCTGGATCGGGCCGGGATCGAGCGGCTGATCGGGTCGTTGTCGCGGCTGCTGGACCCGTCGGCGGCCGTGTCGGCCGCCGACCGGGGAGGGCTGGCGTTCACCGAGGCTCGCCCGTTGGGCGGCACGCATGTGCTTGACGGGTTGTGGCGGCAGTTGGGCATCGATGCCGCGATGCGGCAAGCCCTTCAAGGGCGTCGGATCGATCCGCGGGTGGAGCGGGTGCTGTTCGCTCTGACCGCCAACCGCGCCCTGGCCGCCTCCAGCAAGCTCGCCGCGACCGAATGGGTCGCCGCCGACGTGCACATCGACGGGCTCACCGAGGTGATCGACGAGACCTGCTATCGGGCGATGGATTGGCTGCTGGAAATCGAGCCCGTGCTGGCCGAGTCGATCTACTTCCGGGTCGCCGATCTGCTCAACCTTGAAGTGGATTTGCTTTTCTTCGACACCACCTCAACGTATTTCGAGACCGAGGACGCCGACATGCCGGACCCGCGCGACGCGCGCGGCGAGGTCACCGACGAGCAGAACGCGGTGCGTCACAGCGGGTTCCGTGCCTACGGCAAGTCCAAAGACTCCCGCGACGACCTGCCGCAGGTGGTGGTCGGGCTGGCGGTCACCCGCGACGGTATCCCGGTGCGGGTATGGTCGTGGCCGGGCAACACCACCGACACCACCCTGATCACCCAGGTCCGCAACGACATCCGGTCCTGGACGCTGTCGCGGGTGGTGTGGGTGTGCGACCGCGGATTCACCTCGACCGGCAATCGGCGCGAGTTGATGCGCGGCGGCGGGGGCTACATCATCGGTGAGAAGCTGCGCTCGGGCTCGGCCGAGGTGCAAGCCGCCCTGTCGCGGCAGGGACGCTACAAGACGGTGCGAGACAACCTGCAGGTCAAGGAAGTCCGCATCGGCAGCGACGACCGGTTCGTGCTGTGCTACAACCCCGATCAAGCCGACCGTGATGCCGCGATCCGCACCCGCCTGATCACCCAGCTGGAACAGATCATCGCCGACACCGACGAACTCCCGGCCACCGAACGCGCCAAGCTCGAAGGCCAACTGTCGGCCAAGCCCGGTCTCAAACGATTCCTGCGCGTTACCGGCAGCGGGCTGCTGCGCGTGAACAAGACCAAGATCGCCGAGGAGGAAAACCTCGACGGCAAGTACCTGCTGCGCTGCAGCGACCCACACCTGTCGGCCGAGGACATCGCACTGGGCTACAAGCAACTCCTCGAGGTCGAACGCGGCTGGCGAGACATGAAACAGGTCATCGACCTGCGTCCGGTCTACCACCGCCGCGAGGACCGAATCCGCGCACACGTGCTGCTGTGTTGGCTGGCGCTGTTACTCATCCGCGTCGCCGAGAACCGCACCCGACACACCTGGAACCGCATCCGCACCGAACTACAACGCGTCCAAGCCGTCACCTTCACCGGCCCCGCCGGCACCTTCCGGCAGACCACCGAACTGTCCAAGCCCCAACGCGACCTGTTCACCGCCCTCGCCGTCGACCAACCCAAGAAGATCCTCGATCTGACACCACCAGCCTGACCAGCCACGATCCGAGCGCCTAGTGACACACCCGTCACCAGGCCCATCACCATACCCGCAGGTCAAACCACCAAAACACCGACTAGACCATCAACTCAACTGTGGAACCCCGGGAAGAGCGGGATCACGCAGGGGATTCGAGACAAACCGGGGCGGCTATATTCGTCGGCCTTTCGTTGAAAGCCTTATCGCCAGTTTTCGCAAGATCGTTGGTCACGACCCGTCGTTTGCCCGCTGGTTACGCCACGGGGCCGAGGTCGCCTTCGATGACGGTCCGGATGATCCGGGGCCGGTTCCAAAGGGCTAGGAGTTCATTGGCGATGGCAACAATAGGCAAAGTGTCCTGGTTGCCGTGCACCGTGATAGCCGCAGCCGACAGGCTGCGCGGGACGGCTCCGGCGTCGAGGAGGACGCGCCATTCCTGTGGCCCGAGCTCAAGAAACTCCAGGCCGGTCAACTCGGCGATCTCGAGCGGGTCGGCGAGCGTACCGGGGTAAGCGGTGAGCGTCCGCAGACGCGGCAGCCCGGTGACAGGGGCAAGGCTGAGCGGCTCGTCGTCCCACACACCGATGGACAGGACCTCCAGGCCGGGGTGGGTGGCGGCCTCGATGCTGCTCATACTCCTGATATTGACGTGGGCTACAGCGGGCGGCTGGTCGTCGTGACGGCTGCCGTGGCGTCGGCTGGGCCGCTGCAACACTAGGTGGCTGGTGTTTTTCGTCTGGCGTTGACCGGCTGGGTGGGGCTCGAGTTGAATGACCGGGTGACGTTGGGACGGACACCGGGGCAGCGTGCTGTTCTACGGCAAGACCGGCGAACTCGCGAACAACAGCCGCGACGAGCAGGAACTCAGCGTGCTGTGCCTGCGGATCACCCAGGCGGCGCTGGTGTACATCAACACCCTTATGATCCAGGACCTGCGATGCCTTTGCTGGCAGGGTCATCGAGCACCGGCCCGACCTGGCGGATCCGCCCGTCGCGTCAGTTGGCTGAGGGAGGGTCCCGGCGTATTGGTTGGCCTGGCAGAAGTGGAGGTTGCTTTCGTCAGCTGGCTGCAATGGCCTGTTTGCGTGACAGGGTGATCCGGCGGCGTTTTGGGTCGACGTCGATGACTTTCACGTGGAGATCGTTGCCGACCTGGACGACGTCTTCGGGCTTGTCCACGTGTCCTGCGGCCAGTTCGGAGTTGTGCACCAGCCCTTCGAAGCCGTCTCGGCGGTCCTCGATACGGACGAATGCGCCGAACGGCATGAGCTTGGTGACGCGGCCGCGGACGATCTGGCCGACCTGCTGCACGATCTGCAGCATTGGATCCTCTTGCAGCGCCTTGAGCGACAGAGTCACACGTTCGCTCACCATGTCGACGTCGAGGATCTGTGCAGTGATCTCCTGGCCGACGGTGAGGATCTCGGAGGGGTGGTTGACGGGTCGCCAGGACAGTTCCGGAATGTTGATCATCGCGGTGAAGCCGCCGATGTCGACGAACGTCACCCCGAAGCCAGCGATCTTGCTGACGGTGCCGTTGCAGATCTGGCCTCGGTGCAGGGTCTTCAAGAACGCCCAGTCGTGGTCGCTCGGGGTCGGTTCGGTCCTCCACCGGGCCCGCAGGATGCCGTCGCTGTCGGGCAGCACGGCGGTGAACAGGGGGTGGCGTTCGTCGACGTCTAGGGAAAGCACGGTTGCGGCACGTGCGCCGGTGACCTGCGCTGCCAGTTCGGTGAACTGGGTCTCGTCGGCAATGGTGCTGGTGATCTGTCCGTGTTCGTCCTCCCAGACGAGTTCGATCAGGCCTTCGTCGGGGAGAGCAGCAAGGATCTCGTCGACGTCGGTGGACAGGTCTGGCCAGACGGTGAGTAGAGCACGAGGGGTGAGTTTGGCGCGTACTGCGCCGACAGTGTCGACGGTGAGGCTGTGCCAGCGGGACGCGTTGTGAATGTAGCCCTCTTCCACGATGGCAGCTTGGTGTGTGGCGATGCACCAGCGCAGCCGGGCCCAGAAGATGTCGTCGGCGGGTCGCTGTTCGCCGGGCTCGTCGTCGAAAACCGCATCGTAGGGGGATGTCTTGAGCCGTTCGGGAAACAGTCCCAATGCGCGGGTGCGGGACAACGCGCTTTCACAGGGCTCGCTGGTGCCGACGTAGACGTACTGGTCCCACCCGACGTGCACGGCGAACACGTCATCCACCTCCAGGCGGCACCAGGCGCCGTTGTCGCTAAGCATTGCTCGAACCAGTTCCAGGCCGACGGCCACCGGCACCTGCGCGCCGTCGTGGAAACCGGTGAGGTCGGGCGGGAAGAGCCCGGCCAGACCGTGGCCCTCGACCGCCGGTTCCAGGCCGAAGTGGACGAGGCCGGTGACCTGCGGTTCTCGTATAGTCAGCTGGTGGACGCCGGTGTTTTCGGCGAAGGCGGCCACCGCCCGCAGGTAGGCGGCTTCGACCGGCCCGTGGTCGCTGACCGATTCCTCGGCGCCGGTATATCTGCCGTGCTCGTCGCGGTCAGCGGGGTCGTACTTGGTGACCTGGTAGATGTAGGGCAGCACGTCATTGCCCTGCCCGAGTCGATGAGGACACAGTGGTCTTCTGGCGTTCCAGGACCCGGTAGACCGTCGCCCGGCTGACGGAGAAGAGTTCGGCGAGGTCGGCGATGGTGTGCTCGCCGGACTGGTGCTGCTGCAGCAAGTGGGACTGCTGGCGGACGGACAGCTTGGGCTGCTTGCCTTTCAGCTTGCCCTTGGCCTTCGCGACGGCCATCCCCTCGCGTGTCCTCATCCGCAGCAGGTCGACCTCGAATTCGGCGAAGGTGGCCAGGATGTTGAAGAACATCTTGCCCATCGGGTCGGCCGGATCGTAGATGGTGCCGCCCAACGACAGCTTCACACCGCGTGCGACCAGGGAGTCACCGATCTCGCGGGCGTCGGGCACCGAGCGGGCGAGCCGGTCGAGTTTGGGGACGACCAAGGTGTCGCCGGCGCGGACGGCCGCGAGAGCTTGGTCGAGACCTGGCCGGGCGCGGCGGGTGCCGGTCAGGCCGTGGTCGAGGTAGATCCGGTCTTCGGCGACGCCGAGGCCACACAGGATCTGCCGCTGGGCAGTAAGGTCCTGCTCGTCGGTGGAGCAGCGAGCGTAGCCGATGAGGGTTGCGGTCACACGGGAAGCGTACGGTAGACCTCCCCTCAGCGGACAGATCAGCGGACACCCTAAATGAGACGGCATCTCGTCTGGTCGGCACATCCAGACGAAGGTCCTCCCGCGTGTCCGTTGGAGGTTCGGCTATCGGACGCTGAGGTCACGGTCGCCCGGGGCATTGCCGCTTCGTCCGGGGGACCCCGATGCCCACCGGTGACATCGCATCGGTCTTCATGTACCGGGTGACACGATCCTTAACGGCACGTCGATCGGTGACAACGGTGACCCGCAGCCACTTCAAGGACTGGCACCAGGTGTGCGCGGCGCTGGTGGCGTGGCTGCGCCAGCAAGGCATCGCGGTTCCACCCGACGTACTCGCATACGCCCAGCGCGAATACACGCGGGCGTGGCTACGGGCCGCCGAACAGGCCAAGCCCAAGACGGTCGAGCAGTGCCGGGCCGATTACGCCGCCGCTGTCGAGGGTGTCGACGCCGGCGCGGTCGCCCGGGCCGCGGACACGCTGATCCGATCGCTGCGTCAGCAGAGCAAGAGCCGCGAGGCCCACGCGGCGGACATCATCCGCTGCGCCTATCAGGTCATCGACCGGATGGACCTGATCGATGTCACCGAAGGCTCCAGCGATCTCGAGACCTGTCTGCGAGATTGCAGCGTGATACGAGCTCAGGGCCACTTGAGAGTGTCAGCCATCGCTTTTGGTGGCCACGCCCGTGATCAGCGGTCGAACAATCGGGGGCATTCCCCGCCACGAGGCTTCCTGTACGTCTCCAAGCTCCAGCCCGCAGGTCCGGATCAGCTCGAGGGTGGCACGGTTGCAGTGGCAGCCCTCCGCGAACCGGCGCCACGGGCCGGCGAGGCGATCCTGCCAATAGGCAAGTCGCGGCGACTGGGAACGGACATGCTCGAGGAACAGCAGCTGGCCTCGGGGGCGTAGCACGCGCCCAATCTCCCGCAACACCGGATCGGCTGCGTCGACGGTGCACAACACGAGCGTTGAGACGACCGTGTCCACGGTTTCATCCGCGAATGGCAGCTGTTCCGCTGATGCGTCGAGCACACGCGCCCGAAGTCGACTGCGATGCAGCCTCCGCGCCAACCGCGCACGCATTGCGGCCTCGGGTTCGGTCAGGATCAGCTCGTCGAGGTCGTCAGGGTAGTACCGCAGGTTCAGACCAGTACCGCTGCCTAGCTCGACCGTCCGTCCCCTCGCACGGCCGAGCAAATCCCGTCGACGAACGCCCATGCCCGCCTTCTCGCCCACCCACAGGAGCGGGTCATACAGGGCCGAGAACGCCCGCGCCCACAGGTCCGAGCCCTCTACAGCTACCGCCGGTACGGCGCCACTGTTCACACACTCGACCGTACGCCGCTCGAACGTCTTTCAACACTGAGCCTGTTGGCTGGTTGGCGGCCCAACCGAAGGTGTTGAGAAACGATCGGTTTACCGATACCGCGCCGCCCCCGCCCGGATCCCTGATCGGCCGCCTCCTGCTGACGTCTGAGAAAGGTGTTGTGAGCCAGCCGGTTCAGCCCTCGACCTCCTGCGCGAAACGGAACTCGCGATACGTCTGCTGAGGGATCAGGCGTCGACCGGCTTGGATCTTGGTCAGCAAATCGACAATCTGGTTGGTGTCCTCGTCCGACCGGAATTTGTCAAGCCGAATGAGACCGCTGGGTGTGTTATGCGGCTGAGGTATCGGTCTCCTGGGTGTTGTCGTCGGCGGGTCGGTTGATCCAGACGGTGTGGGGCAGGTCGAGGATCTTCGGCGGTGTTGTGGTGGCGAAGCGGTGCGGGTGTCGGGCGCGGGCCGCGTCGAGCACGGTGCGCCGGTCGGCTGCTTTGCCGGTGGCCAGCCCGTAGTGGACATCGGCGGGTGTGTGTAAGCCGATGCCGGTGTGGCGGTGTTCGTGGTTGTACCACTGGGCGAATGAATCCATGAATTGTCTTGCCTCGGTGAGTGTTCCGAAGCGTTCAGGGAATTCCGGCCCGTATTTCAAGGTTTTGAACAGCGCCTCGGAAAAGGGGTTGTCGTTTGACACCCGCGGCCGGGAATGCGACCGGGTGACCTCGAGGTCTGCGAGCAGCGCTGCGACGGTCTTGGATGTCATCGAGGTGCCGCGGTCGGCGTGCACGACCTGCGGGACGGGCGTGGACACCGAAGATCTCCTTCATCAATTCCGTTGCCAGAACACCGGATTCGTGAGTATGGACATGGACACCGACGATGTAGCGGGAGTAGATGTCGATCATCACGTAGGCATCGAAATATTGGCCTTTGATCGGGCCGGCGAGCTTGGTGATGTCCCACGAATACACCTGCCGGGGCGCGGTGGCGACCAGCTCCGGACACACCTTCGCAGGGTGTCGCGCCAGTCGTCGGCGTTCGCCGACTTGCCGGTTTTCTCGCAGCACCCGATACATCGTGGACACCGAACACAGGTAGACACCCTCATCGAGCAGCTGGGCGTAAATCTGCAGCGGCGCCAGGTCGACGACGGTCGGTGACTCGCAACCGTATTTCGACAACGCAACTGGCGAATCAGCGCGACGAGCAACTGCCTCGACTTCCGTTTCGATTTCTCCTGCGGCCCGGGAAAGAATCGAAGCCAGCTCCCTTGCGGGACTCAGATTCCACTGCAGCACCTCCGGGATCAGCAGCTCTTTCGCCTCGCTCATCGCGGACCTTCTTGCGTGAACCGGGCGGCTCGCATCTGGTCCTGGTTCTCGAAATCGGTCACCGCTTTGTCCAAGATGTCCGCGACGCCGGTAAACCGATCGGCATGGAACTTCAGCAGTCCGTCGAGTGCCTGCAAAGTCTCCTGTGCCCGGGTAAGTGCCAGTGACTCGTCCGCTCCCTTACGGGATTCGTCACGGGCGGGGACGGCCATTGGCGCCTTGCCGTCGACCGTCTCCGCATGTCCGCGCACCTGACTGGCGAGTTCCCGGACTCGCCCTGGGTCAATATTGAACATTCCCTGATCTCAGATCACATATCCGTGGTCGCCGAACGGCCGTGACCGGGACCGCGCTCATCGTGTCGGCTCGCCGGGGCGAACGTCGACGGTTGGTACTCCGATGACAACTCCGTGAAGACCCGCTCGGCTTCGGCTTCGGCCTCGGCATTCGCGTGTGCGACACGATGCCGATCGGCGATAAGCGTGGCCAGCCGATCCGGATCATATTCCTGCGCATAGGACGACAGCCGGAGATCGGTGATCGCCTCGCGGGCGTCGGTCTCGATATAGACGGTGCCGTCGAGGGATTGCGGTCGTCCGCGCACCCGCTCTGTCGCCTCGTTGATCCGCTTGACCCGCGCCGCTAGTTCGTCCGTGTTTTCGATCATCTTGCTCCCCCATGGCTGCTCGTATCCTGCTCCGCGCCAACTTGTAACAGTGTTCGGTGCAGTCGCAGGTGCACGCGACACCGTCCGCATCCCTGGTTCCCGAACGAACCCACAGCCGTGGGCGATCAACCCACAAGGGATCGGTTCTGCGCCCGGTTGAGGTGGATCGATGAGGTCGAGTGGAATGGTGTCGTCACTCACCGCACCCGCCGCCTCCGACAGCTGCCAGGAATTCTTCCGCTCCACCGGCGCCAGCAACCCCGTCACATACGCCCACGCCCACCGCCACGGCTCCGCCTGCCCGAACATCCCCGCGATCCGGGCGAACATATCATCCAAACTTGCACGCCACGACGAAATATCCTGTGGCACAAAATCATCGAGCATAGCAATTCAACCAGACTGCAGCACAACGAAATACAACTGTCGCGCTTCACTGCACAAGATCCACCGCCGGGCCGCTGGGCGCGTTGACCTGCTCCGGCCGCCGCCTGCAGACCGGCGTCATCCTGCCTCGTGGGTGTGCCGGTGATTCTTGTGCTTACCGATGGTCGCCGAATGCTGCGTCGAACGCGGTGGCCGGTGGCGTAATGGCGTTGTAGCCGCGCACGAAGGCCAGCGCTTCGGGCGCGCCCGCGAGCCGGTCCATCCCGGCGTCTTCCCACTCGACCGAGATCGGTCCGTCGTAGCCGATGGCGTTGAGGGCGCGGAAACAGTCCTCCCACGGCACGTCACCGCGGCCGGTAGAGACGAAGTCCCAGCCGCGGCGCAGGTCGGCCCAGGGCAGATGCGAGGACAGGCGGCCGCGGCGGCCGTCGCCGCAGCGGACCTTGGTGTCTTTGCAGTCGACGTGATAGATACGGTCGGCGAAGTCCAGGATGAAGGTAACCGGGTCGAGGTCTTGCCAGATGAAATGGGAAGGGTCCCAGTTCAATCCGAATGCCGGGCGATGGTCGACTGCGGCTAGGGCGCGCGTTGTGGTCCAGTAGTCGTAGGCGATTTCGCTCGGATGGACTTCGTGGGCGAAGCGGACTCCTTCGGTGTCGAACACATCGAGGATCGGATTCCACCGATCCGCGAAATCCTGGTAGCCACGTTCGATGGTCTCCGGCGGCACCGGTGGGAACATCGCGACGGTATGCCAGATACTCGATCCGGTGAATCCGACGACCGTAGAAACGCCGAGTTCGGCTGCCGCCCGGGCGGTATCGGCCATCTCCACCGCGGCGCGGCGGCGCACGCCTTCGGGTTCGCCGTCGCCCCAGATACGGGCCGGAATGATGGCGCGATGCCGCTCGTCGATCGGGTGATCGCAGACTGCCTGGCCGACAAGGTGATTGGACAGCGCGAACACTTGGAGTCCGTGCTGTTGGAGCATCTTGCGTTTAGCGGTCACGTAATTCGGGTCGGCGATTGCCTTATCGACCTCGAAGTGATCGCCCGAACAAGCGATTTCCAGTCCGTCGTAGCCCCAGTCGGCCGCCAGTCGACACACCCGCTCGAAGGGAAGGTCTGCCCACTGGCCGGTGAACAGCGTGATCGGTCTCATGGTTGTGCTCCTGTAGTTGTGGTCCAGCGGCCCGCGTCGGCCGCGCTCGCCTCGACCGCCGCCAGCACCCGCTGCACGGCCAGCCCGTCGGCGAAGGTGGGTTCGGGGTCCTTGCCCGCCGCGATCGCGATGACCAGGTCGGCGACCTCATTGGTGAAGGAGTGGTCGTAGCCGAGCCCGTGACCGGGCGGCCACCAGTGTCCGGCATACGGGTGCTGTGGTTCGGTCACCAGGATGCGCCGGAATCCGGCGGTCGCCGGATCCTCGGTGTGGTCGTGGAACCACAGCTCGTTCATAGCCTCCAGATCGAAGGCCAGGCTGCCGCGAGTTCCGTTGAGCTCGAGACGCAATGCGTTCTTGCGTCCGGCGGCTACCCGGCTGGCCTCGAAGGAGGCCAGCCCCCCGCCGGAGAGCCGCCCGAGGAACAAGGCGGCGTCGTCGACCGTGACGGGTCCATTACCCGGCCCGTCCGGAAGGGGGCGTTCGGTGACGAAGGTGTCCAGCAGTGCCGACACTCCGGTCAGCGCCTCCCCGGTCACGAACCGGGTGGCGTCGATGATGTGCGCGCCGATATCGCCGAGCGCACCGGACCCAGCTCGCCGCCGATCGAGCCGCCAGCTCAGCGGCGTCTCCGGATCGACGAGCCAGTCCTGCAGATACTGCGCGCGCACATGCCTGATCGCGCCGATCCGCCCCTGCGCCACCAGGTTCCGGGCCAGCGCCAGCGCCGGCACGCGACGGTAGGTGAAGCCGACCATCGACCGTATCCCGCGGCAGGCGGCTCGCTCGGCCGCGGTGGCCATGGCTTCGGCCTCGGCCACCGTATTCGCGAGGGGCTTCTCGCACAGCACGTGTTTGCCCGCTTGCAGTGCGGCAATGGCGATTTCGGCGTGGCTGTCACCGGGAGTGCAGATATCGATGAGGTCGACGTCGTCTCGCTCGAGCAGGTGCTTCCAGTCACCCACAGCGTTCGCCCAGCCGAGCCGGGCGGCGGCGGCCGTCGCTCGCTCGGTATCGCGGCCCGCGAGCACCGAGAGAACCGGCTGCCACGGCAGGTGGAAGAACGCGTCCGCACTGCGCCAAGCATGGGAGTGCGCCCGGCCCATAAAGGCATGACCGACCAGGCCGATACCGAGTGCCGGGCGGTTTGTCGAGGTCATCGTGCTCCGTTCGGGTCCGGCGTCAGTAGCCGTTGGCCAGGTACTTGTCCACGTTGTCCTTGGTGACCACTGCGGAGAAAGTCGTAATCTTCGCGGGCACATCGTGTTCGGCGAGATCGCCGAGGGACTTGCGTTGGCCGAGCAGCCGGGCCAGCGCGACCGCCGAAGAGGCCATGGCGGGGCTGTAGAGCACCGTCGCCTGCAATGGTGAGTTCCCGGCCTGGATCTCCTTCATGGCCTGGGCCGAACCACCGCCGCCGACCACGACGAATTCGCCCGCTCGGTTGGCCTGTCGGATCGCGGCGAGCACGCCGATGCCTTGATCGTCGTCGTGGTTCCACATAGCGTCGATCTTCTTCACCGCCTGCAGCATCTGGCTGGCCACCTGCTGCCCGCCCGCCGCGGTGAAGTCCGTGGATTGTCGTGCGGCGATACGGAATCCGGCGGCGCTGAGCGCATCCTGGAAGCCGCGGCTGCGTTCCTGGGTGAGTTGCAGATTGTCGATTCCGGCGACCTCCACGATCACCGGATCGGCGATTTTCGCATCGCGCATCTTGCGGATGATGAAGTTGCCCGCGTTGACGCCCATACCGTAGTTGTCGCCGCCGATCCAGGTGCGGTAGGCCAGCGGCGAGGCGAATATCCGATCCAGGTTGATCACCGGAATACCGGCCGCCATAGCAGTTTTCGCGATTTCGGTGAGGGCGTTGCCGTCGAACGGCAGCACCACGAGGACATCGGCCTTCTGATTGATCAGCGTCTGCACCTGCTCGATCTGGCGGGCGACATCGTTGGTGCCCTCGGTGACATTGAGTGTCACATCGCTGAGCCCCTCGGCTTGGGCCCGGGCATTACGCGTGATCGCCGCGGTCCAGCCGTGATCGGCAGAGGGTGCGGAGAAGCCGACCTTCACCTGCTGCCCAGCGGTCGCGTTATCGCCGGTATTGCCCGCGACCTGGGTGTTGGAGGAGGTGTTGTTGGACGTGCAGGCCGCCACGAGGGCGCCCGAAGTGGCCGCGAGAGCGGTCAGCAGGACACCGCGACGGGGGAGGGAGTGGGTGGTGCTCATCGTATTCCTTTGTGCGTGAAGGGCTGTGCGTGAAGGGCGATCAGGTGAGAGTGGGGACGGCCCGGGTGCGGCCGAAACGCTGGAACAGCAGGACCGCAACGATGATCGCGCCCTTGCCGATCGCCTGGATGGGTTGTTCGAGATTGTTGAGGATGAACAGGTCCTCGATGACGGTGAAGATCAGCACCCCGAGGATCGAGCCGGTGATGGTGCCGAATCCGCCGCTGAGCAGCGTTCCGCCGATGACCACCGCGGCGATGGCGTCGAGTTCGTAGAGTTGGCCGTTGGTGCTGGCGCCGGTGGTGGTCTGGGCGGTGAGCATTATCGCGGCTATCCCGCAGCACAGTCCGGATATGGCGTAGAGCAGCAGCGTGTGGCGGCGGACGTCGATGCCCGCCAGCCTGGCCGCCTCTGGATTGCCGCCCACCGCGAAGCTGCGACGGCCGAAGGTGGTGCGCTCCAATACGATCCAGCCGATTACCACGACCACCAGGAACAGGTAGACCAGCAGCGGGATGCCCAACACCCGGTTCTGGGCCAGGGCGAGCAGATCGGTGGTGACGAGCTGGGATTGGCGCCCCGAGATCTGTTCGGCCAGTCCGCGCGCGGCCACCATCATCGCCAGCGTGACGATGAACGGCACCAGTCTGCCGTAGGCGACGAGCGCCCCGTTCAACAGTCCGCAACCGGCGCCGACCAGCAGCGCGCTGAACGCCATTCCGATCACACCGTAGGACTGGGTCGCGGTGGTGGTGCACCAGACCGAGGCCAGCGCGATGATCGCACCAACCGACAGGTCGATACCGCCGCCGATGATCACGAAGGTCATCCCGACCGTGACCACGCCGATTACCGATGCCAGCGTCAGGATGGTGACGATATTGCCGGTGCCGAGGAAATCGGCGCCCTTGGTCAGCGCACCGACCAGCAGCAATGCCAGCAGTGCGATGATCAGTGTCGTGTGTTTGCGAATCTCGCGGCGAGCCTTGTGATTCACGGCGGTGCCGCCCGTCGCCGGTCGATCACCGGCCGGGGCCGCTGCCGGTGTCTGCACCTCACTCACAAGGCGCTCCCTTCCATGATCATGGTGATGATGTCGTGTTCGGTGAGGTCGGCCGCAGGCGCCGCGTGGATCATCGCGCCGTCGCGCAGTATCAGCACCCGGTCGGACAGCCCGAGTAGTTCCGGCAGATCACTCGAAACCAGCAGCACCGCGACACCCTGATCGGCCAGTCGGCGGATCTGTGCGTACACGTCTGCACGCGCGCCGACATCGACGCCGCGAGTCGGTTCGTCCAGCAACAGCACTGTGCAGTCGTCGAGTAGCCAGCGGGCCAGGATCGCCTTCTGCTGATTGCCGCCGGACAGTTCACGCACCGGGTGCGCGGGATCGGCCGGGCGGATCCCGACGCGGGCGAGCGACGCGCCGGTCTCGGCACGTTCCCGGCGGCGGTCGAACCAGCCGAATCGCGAGTAGCGCGGCAACGAGGCGGCCGAGATGTTGCGGCCCACCGATTCCAGCACAAACAGCGCCTGCGATTTGCGCTCCTCGGGCGCGAGTCCTATTCCGGCGGCCACCGCGGCGGTGGTGTTGCCAGGCCGTATCCGGCGGCCATCGAGCAGCACCTGTCCCGCCGACGGACGCCGCGCACCGTAGATCGTTTCCAGGATTTCCGAACGGCCCGCCCCGACCAGGCCGGCCAGGCCAACGATCTCCCCCGCATACACCGCGAACGACACATCGTGGAACCGGCCGGACAGTCCGAGTCCCGCCACCCGCAGCACCTCCGCGGCCGCTGCTCCGCGCGGGGACCGTGCGACCGAATCCTGGAGGTCGCCGCGCCCGGTCATCAGAGACACCACGTCCTCGGTGCTCGTGGTTCGGGCGGGCAGTCCAGCCGCGACGGTGCGGCCGTCCTTGAGCACAGTGATTCGGTCGCCGATCGTCCGGATCTCATCGAGGCGGTGCGAAATGTACACGACCGCAACACCTTCCGCGCGCAGCTGTTCGATGATGCGGAACAGGTTGGCCACCTCGTCATTGCCGAGCGCCGCCGAGGGTTCGTCCATCACGATCAGGCGTGCGTCGTAGGACAGCGCCCGTGCGATGCTGACGACCTGCTTGGCCGCGGCGGGCAACGTGCCGACGACCGTCTCCGGTCGCAGCTCGGCATGGCCGAGGCGGCCGAGCAGCCGGGTCGTGGCGCGTGCAGCCGGAGTTCGGCGGGTGAATCCGGCGCGGGCCTGCTCGTGGCCGAGGAAGATGTTCTCGGCGATGCTCAGTCCGTCGCACAGATCCAATTCCTGGTAGATCGTGGCGATGCCCAGCCGGGTGGCGGCGGCGGGACCGGATAGGCGCACGGGTTCGCCGAGCCAGCGCAGTTCACCGTCGTCGGGCTGATGCGCGCCGGACAGGACCTTGATCAGCGTGGATTTACCCGCGCCGTTCTGACCGAGCAGGCAGTGCACCTCCCCGGCCCGCACCTCGAGATCGACGTGGTCGAGGGCACGCGCGCCCGGGAATTCTTTGACGATGCCGCGCATTGTCAGCACGGTGTCCATGGCCAGGCCCCCCTTATCCGGCGCCGCAGATCAGGCGACGCTGAAGACGTGATCGCTGATGAGTCGTGCCGCGCCGATCACTCCGCCGAACTCGGCGAGCTCCGACAGTACGATCGGCAGATTGCCGGTGGCCAGCGGCAGCGACCGGCGGTAAACCACGCTGCGGATCTCCGCGAGCAGTGGATGCCCGAATCCGGCGATACCCCCGGCGATCACCACGAGCCCGGGATTGAAGAAGCTGACCAGCCCCGCGAGCACCGTGCCGAGATGGGCGCCCGCCTCGCGAATCATGGCCACCGCCACCGGATCTCCCACCGCAGCGGCATCGGCCAGATCCACTGCGGTCAGCGAGCCCGCGCTCGCCAGACGTTCGGCGAGGAACGCCGATCGCCCAGCGCGGGCCGTGGCCAGCGCCTCCCGGGCCAGGGCCGCACCGCCGGCGTACGCCTCCAGGCAACCGCTGTTGCCGCAGGCACAGACCGGTCCGTTATCGCTGATCCGGATATGGCCGATATCGCCCGCGCTGCCGGAGACGCCGCGATAGATTCCGCCGTCGACCACGATCCCGCAGCCGATCCCGGTGCCGACCTTGACGAGCAGGAAGTCGTCGACCGAATGCGCCGAACCAGCCTGCATTTCGCCGAGCGCCAGGATGTTCACGTCGTTGTCCACCAGCACCGGGCAACCCAGTTCCTGCGCGACCACCTCACGCACCGGGAAGCGGTGCCAGCCCGGCATGATCGGCGGCGTCACCGGCATGCCGTCGCGGAAGCTCACCGGGCCGGGCACGCCGATCCCCGCACCGTGCAGTCGCCCGGTCATCGTATGGTCGTCGCGGAGTTTGCCGAGCAGATCCAGCACCCGCTCGAGCACCGCCGCCGGGCCCTGCCGGATATCGCACGGCTCGGAAAGATGGGCGAGAACACGTAACTCGCCATCGGTCACCGCGACATCAATGGAAGTGGCCCCGATGTCCACCGCGGCGAAGCGCAGGTCCGAGGCCAGCCGGGCGATGGCCGAGCGGCGTCCGCCGCTGGACGCCGCCAGGCCGCCCGCCTCCACCAGGCCGAGCTCGGCCAGGCGATCGAGTTCCACCCCGAGCTTGGACCGGGACAACCCCATCGGGTGGCCCAGTTCCGACCGCGACTGCGGGCCGTGATCGCGCAGCAGCCGCAATAGTCGCACTTGGTGGGCATTTTCGGGTCGGACCGCGATCCGCATCAGGTCCTACTTTCTTCCGGATGACGCGAATTCAACCCGACTTTGTCGCCTTTTGTCTTGACTTTCGAAGAATTGATACTCAGTTTGTTCTGCACCGTGACAAAGTCGGGCTCGGCTTGAACCTGCGCAGTTGCGCAGGCGCGGCGACGAGAGCGCCGAGTTCCTCCGGTGATCCGGAGATCGCAACTCGAACGCAGGGCGGTCCAGTAGACGCACGTGCCGTGGTTGGAGTTCTTCGATCGCTCGTACGCCTAGCACGACAGTTGTATTTCGTTGTGCTGCAGTCTGGTTGAATTGCGATGCTCGATGATGTTGTGCCACAGTGTATTTCGTCATGGCGTGCGAGTTTGGATGATATGTTCGCCCGGATCGCGGGGATGTTCGGGCGGGCGGAGCCGCGGCGGTGGGCGTGGGCGTATGTGACGGGGTTGCTGGCGCCGGTGGAGCGGAAGAATTCCGCTTCAGCTGTCGGAGGCGGCGGGTGCGGTGAGTCCCGATGGGTGTCAGCACCTTCTGAACCGGGCGCGATGGGACGCGGATGAGCTGCGTGATCGGCTGTCGCAGTGGTGGTTCAGCCCAGCAGCGTCGATCGCGCGCCGCTCCAGCTCACCACCAACTCGTCACGTGCCCGGTTTCGGTGGCAGGTGTTCGGTGGTGCGTTTGCCGATGGCGACGCTGAGTGCGTCGTGTTCGGCCAGGATGTCGGTCGCGGCCCATACGCGGTTGCGGCTGCTCTCCGACAGCACCTCGAGGATGCCTGCGTCGGTCAGTCGCCCAAGTGCCCGGTAGGTGCTGGCGTCGGTGGTGCCGGTGATGCGTTGTGCGGTGTCGGCGTTGAAAATCGGGGTGCCGAGCAGCGCCGTGAGTAGTGTCTCGTCCGCCGAGTTCGCACGCGGCCGCGCGGCCGCACGCCAATGCGCGGGCAACTCGGCGAGGGCGCGGGCGGATTCCTGCGCTGCTTCGCTGGAGTGGATCGCGGCCACGGCGACGTACTCGACGAATTCGTCCGTACGCCCGTTTCGGTAGTCGGTCAGTTGTGCGAAGTATCGACCGGTGTCGGCGAGCATCACGGACGCGAGCGGGACCGTTACACGGCGAGTGAGTCCGCGGCGGCGCAGGACGGCGCTGATCAGGGCGCGGCCGATGCGGCCGTTGCCGTCGTCGAACGGGTGGATGGACTCGAACTGGGCGTGCGCGATCGCGGCCTGCGCCAGAATCGGCAGGTCGGTGCGGTTGGCGAAGACCAGTAGGTCGTCCATCAGTTCGGGAACGAGTTCCGGTGGCGGTGGTACGAACAGCGCGTCGATCGGCGTGTAGTCGCTCCCGCCGATCCAGTTCTGCACATCGCGCAGCGATCCCGAATCGCGTGCGGTGTAGTAGTCGGGCGCCATCAGTAGCCGGTGCGCATCGAGCAATGTGTCCAGAGTGATCGGGCCGGAGCCGGCCGCGTCGACCATCGCGATGAGTGCTTCGACCGCCGCCAACTGTGACTGGGCTTCGTCGCTGGCCTTGCCCCCGGCGTATGCCTTGCCGAAAGCTCGCCATCCGGCGTCGATGTGCTCGATCTTCGATGACGCGACGGACTCGCTGCGCAGCAGGAAGTCGGCGAGCGGTGCGAGGTGGTCGCCGCAGCCTGCCTCCAGGTGCGCGACCGCGATCACCGCGTCCTCGTGGGCGCGGGCGACCGTGCCGGTGGTGCTGTAATCGAGGTCGGCGATGCGCGGTGGGATCGACACATCGATGTGCTCGAGGGTGCGGTCGGCCCGTGAACCTTGCCGGTGACGAGGTTTCCAAGCGCGCGTCTCAGTCCGATGCGATGGCCAGCTCATGAAACCTCCTTTGACTCAAAAGTAAGCTAAGACCCCTCCTTAGCTTACTTTTTATAGACTAACCTTAGCTAAGGGCCGTCTTGTTGTACTTTTTTGGCTCGGTGGCGTGCCGAACGTCCAGCCATGCACTGCAGAAATAGTGGGCGTCGGTCGCGAGCTGCTGGCGACACGAGCAGTGCTGCGTGTCGCCCCGTTCGCTCTGGTCGGTATCGGTGATTCGGCAGCGCCCGCAATCGCCGAGTCAGCGGCTCTGAATGCCGCACCTCGACAAGCAGCCCGGTATCAGCCGCAATATGTGGTTGCAAGCGCTCCTCATTCGGTGATCCTGGGCATCGTTCCGCCGAGTTCCGGCAGGCGCCGCAGGCCTGTGGAAACCTCGAACGCCATGTCGCAATAGCCGAGTGCCAGCTCGGCGAGTCGGTGCCAGGCTCGGTGGAGTTGTGGTTGCGATGTGCCCGTCGCGAGTGCGACGCGCGCGAGAACCGAGTACCGGGCGAGCCGGTCGATGACGGTGCCGACAGATTCGGTGTGCATGTACGCGCCGCCGTGCGCGGGTGGCAGTTCGGTCGCGACCTAGCGATCGATGAGGTGGATCGCTCCCGTGCGGTGGTGTTCGAGTTCGATGGCGTTGGCGGCTGTTTCGAGCATCGTGATATGCAGCGCGGCCCCTTCGCAGGCGGCCGGTAGGACCGGATGCGGTGCGACCACGTGACCGGTACATGCTTCGAGCGGTAGGTCCTTCGAGGGCAGAGGTTCTCGCCGGACTCGCTCGTCATCGTCGGAAAGGTTTGCTGCACTGTCCATGTCAGCCTCGAGCGGTCGGTCGAAATCTGCCGAGTGTTCTGTGCGTGCACATCACTTCCCACGGCGGCTCGGTGACGACCAGGTGTGCTGCCTCCAGCGCGGTGAGGCCCACCTATCGGGCCAATTCGGCTGTACCCGTGACCATCTCGGCGACCTGGATAGCGGCCACGGCCTGTTCCAAACGCCGCTCGGGCGATCTGCGTGGAGAGCGGGTACGTCGGCGCCGGGACCGTCGAGTTCCTGGTCGGGTCCGATGGGTCCGCCGGCCCGCTCGTAGACCCCGACCACGGATCGGCCGAGCCGGGGGAGGGAGCCGAGATGGTCGCGATCCTCGTCGGTGGCCGTCCCCACCGGGTGCGTCTTCCTGGGCTGGCGACCTTGGGGGATCGGCCGAGACCATCCGCGGACAGTCCGCCGAGGTGGCATCTGGTCTGCGGGCCAGCAGGGTCGACGGTGACGAGGTGGTGGCGCCGATGCAGGGCACGGTCGTCAAGGTGCTGGTGGAAGTCGGGCAGATCGTTGCCGAAGGAGATCTCGTGGCCGTGGTCGAGGCCATGAAGATGGAGAACCCGGTGCGAGCGCACAAGGCTGGCCTTGTGCTGGATGTCGCCGTGGCGGTGGGTGAGACCCGTGCGGAGGGCAAGCGATCTGCCGTATCGGTCACGACGAAACGGGGCGTGGCTAGCCTCGAATTCCCTGGTGCTCGGGGTAGCGTCATCACGTCTTCGGACTTTCGGGTCGCAGGACCGCTCGCACGCGGCTTTCTGAGGCGGCTGCGCGGAACAGCGCGTGAACGAGGGTTGAGAAGGGGCTGATGTATGCGAATTGTGGTGGACCTGAACCGGTGTCAGGGATATGCGCAGTGCGTTCCGCTGGCGCCGGATGTCCTCAAACTGCTCGGCGAGGAGACGCTGGCTTACGACCCGAACCCCGATGACTCGCAACGCCAGCGGGTGTTACGGGCGGTGGCGTCCTGCCCGGTGCAAGCCATCGCGGTCGAGGTGGACCCCCCAGCGGACCGGACGGCCAAGTGAGCACCGCATCGCTGGTCTCCGATCTGGTGAGCACGTTCAGATCTCAGGGCCGGATCGTCATTGTCGGCGCGTCCCTAGCCGGCCTCCGCGCCGCAGAAGCATTGCGCGACAGGGGGTTCACCGGCCCGCTGACCCTGATCGGCGACGAGGTGCACGAACCGTATGACCGCCCACCGCTGTCGAAACAGGTACTCGAGGGATGGGTGGCCGCCGATCACACCAAGCTCCCGCGGATGCGCGCCATCGACGCGGACTGGCGCCTCGGTGTGGCGGCCACCGGCCTGGACCGCGCCAACCGGGAAGTGCTGCTGGCCAACGGCGACAAGGTCCCCTACGACCGGCTGCTTATCGCGACCGGCACTCGCGCGCGGCAATGGTTCAACCCAGAAGAGGCCGAGCTGGAAGGACTGTACACACTGCGCACCAGCGATGACGCCGCCCGGCTGCAGGCAGCCCTCAAAGCTGGGCCGGGACGGGTGCTCATCGTCGGCGCTGGGTTCATCGGCTCCGAGATGGCCTCGGTCTGTCGCGAACTCGGGCTGCCCGTGACCGTTGCCGAGCGCGCCGACGCGCCGCTGGTCGGCGCGTTGGGCGGGGTCATCGGCGAGATCGCCGCGCAGATGCAACGCGACGCCGGGGTGGACCTGCGCACCGGTGTCGCGGTCGAAGCCCTCGACGCAGACGCCGACGGGCATGTCCGGCGCGCGACGCTCTCCGATGGAACCACGCTCGATGTCGATGTGGTGGTGGCGTCGCTGGGGTCGATCCGCAACATCGAATGGCTCGAGGGCGCTCAACTCGCCACCGGCTTCTGGGGGCTCGCCTGCGACGCGGGTTGCCGCGCCTTCGACATCAACGGCGTGGTGACCGACAACATCTTCGTCGCCGGCGACATCGCCCGCGCCCCACATGTGCTCTACGAGTACGAGTTTCTGTCGCTGGAGCATTGGGACAACGCGGTTTCGGGAGCCGAGGTCGCCGCGAACAACATGATCAATATCGAGACCGGTCGATGCCCGCATCTGCCTTTGCCGTCGTTCTGGTCGGGCCAGTTCGGGGTGAACATCAAGGGCGTCGGGGTGTGTTCCTACGGGGATGAGATCGTCTTCACCCAAGGCTCGGTCCAGGACCGCCGTTTCGCCGCCGCCTACGGCCGCGGGGGCCGCATCGTGGGTGCCGTCACCTTCAACCACGGCAAATGGCTGGAGTATTACGGGGCGATGATCGAGCGCTCAGCGCCGTTCCCGCCACCACCGCCGGGTTACGACGCGACCGAGGACCCGCAGCCGATCCCGGCCCGCTTCCCCGATCCGCGGGTCCCGACCGGGATTCCCGACGTGGTCCTGACCGGCCACGACCCGACGTCACGGGGCGCCGAGTTCCGCCCGAAAAGCCGCTAGAAGGGAGCCCTCGTGACAACACCAGAAACCGCCTGGGCGGAGGCGATGAAGTTCGAGAACCGCGCCGATCCGTATCCTTTCTTCGACCAGCTCCGCGAGACACCCGTGGTACGGGTAGCCGACGACACCTACGTCGTCACCGGATACCGCGAACTTATGGCGCTGGCCCACGACCCCCGGATCAGCTCCGACATCACAAGCAGCCCCCTGCGAGCCCTACCGGCAACCAAGGCTGCGCCGCCGCCCGGCGCGGAAGATCTCGAGGCGTACGGCCGAGAGAAGACCATCATCCTGTCCGACCCGCCCGATCACGATCGGGCGCGCCGCCAGGTGATGCGGCACTTCGCCCCACCGCATTCGCCGGACGTCATTCCAAGGACGGAGCCCGACATCCAACGGCTCTGCAACGAACTGCTCGACAAGATCGAGGCTTCCGGCCGGAAGCGGTTCGATGTGGTCGATGATTACGCCTACCCGGTGCCGGTGGCGGTGATCTGCCAGATCCTGGGCATTCCGCTGAAGGACGAACCGACCTTTCACCGCTGGATTTTCGATTTCATGGCCGGTCTGGACCTGGGCCCGGAGGCAGCCACCGAAGAAGGGCAGGCCCGCGCCGCGAAGCGTAAAAACAGCACGGCTGAACTCAGGCAGTATCTGGCCGACCTGATTCAGGGGTACCTCGAGGAGCCCGGCGAGGGTTTGCTGTCGAAGCTGGTAAATGACGACGGCCCGGACGGACCCATGTCGCCGAAGGAAGCCACATCGAACGCGGTCCTGCTCTTGGTCGCCGGTCACGACTCCACGGTCAACACCATCGCCCACTGCGTGATGACCTTCCTGCGCAACCCCGGAACCCTCGACCTGCTGCGTCATCGGCCGGAGTTGATCCCCAGGGCCATCGAGGAGGTCCAGCGCCTCCAGTCGGCCGTCCAGTTCTTCCCGAGCCGCAGTGCCACCGCCGACATCGAGGTCGGCGGGACGGTCATCCCGAAAGGCTCGGCGGTACACCTGATGTACGGTGCGGCGAACCGCGACCCAGAAAGGTTCGCCAACCCAACCAAGTTCGACCCCGAACGCACAGACAACGAGCACTTCGGCTTCGGCAGCGGCATCCACATCTGCATGGGGGGTCCGCTCGCTCGCCTGGAGGTCAACGTGGCGGTGGAGAATTTCCTCTGCCGGGTCGAGAACCCGCGGCTGGTGGTAGACCCGCCGCCCTACCGTCGCAGCCAGGTCTTCCGCGGCCCGCGACATCTTCTGGTCGACTTCGACCGCATCCTCGACTAACTGCTGCCACCGGCCCACCGACCGACAGTGGACGACGCAGAGCTGGTCCAACTCGTCACCGGACTTCGTAATCTGGTCTGGTCGTGGCGGATTCGAGGTGTACTACGAAACCGAAGGCTTCGAATTGTTCTGCTATCAGGCAGCACCAACGAATGCTCCGGCGTTCTTCCTTCTCGAGGGGCGAATCGACGCCGCGCCCGCTAAACCAAGGTCCCGCTGATCGCCTCGATGCGGAGGTCGTCATCGAATAGAGCGCGGATCTCGGCGTGCCGTTCATGCGTGGTGTTGCTCCCGCAGCCCTGGCTGGGCTTCTGGTCTCCTTCGGGGTTCGTTGATCCAGGCCGTTTTCGGCAGTTTCGGTGGTCTCGGCGGGCGCCGGAATATCCATGGGCACATAGCAGCCGGTACATGGTTGAGTCAAGCGGGTCACGGTTGGGCTCGCTGCCGATGTCCCTGGTGCGCGAAGTACGCCGTCAGCACTACATAGAGCGCGGTCAACGCTGTGAAAACCCATGCCGGTACCAGCGGCGGCGTACCTTCGTACGGCTGTGGATCATTTGGGTAGGTGGTGGACGTCGGCGAGGCGTACCCGACTCGGTCCCATCGGACCGAGAGTGTCTGCCCAACCTTGTTTCCATATGCGATGTCGTAGAGGTCTAACGGGAGTCGGATCCCTTCTGGTGTAGAGAGTGCGTCGTAGTGGACGCATCCGGTCTTGGCCGGAATGCAGCCGGCCTCCACGACAACCACCTGGCGCGGGTAGGTGAACAGGTGAACGTAGAACCTGTCGGCTTGCCCGTACGAGCTCAACATCAGCGCCATTCCGACGACGAACCCGGCGACGAGCCCGATGTGCACCGTCCCTCTGGGCCGCCCCTCGCGGCGCGTGGGCGACGCAGTCGTGTGACCGGCGAGTGTCTCCCAGAGCCAACCCGTCACCAACGGTACCGAGATTGCGATAGCGCCGCCGATGAGCTGCGGGAGCCCCTGCCGCAGACCGATGATCGGGCCGAGCACCGCAGCGCTGGGCACCCACAGCATGAGGACGACGGACCGGCGGGCGCGCATACACCGACAGTCTGCCAGGGCCGTAGGTGTCGGGGCGGGAATGCGGCAGGCGTGGAGGATCCATTGGACGGCCTTGACGTCGAAGAACCCGCCCAGGTCGTGATCGGCATCGAAACCGACCGAGGTTTGTGGGTCGACGCGCTGGTCGCGGCCGGATATCAAGTGTTCGCGATCAACCCGCTCGCCGCGCCCGCTACCGCGATCGCGACCACGTCTCCGGCGCGAAGTCCGACGCCGCAGACGCGAAACTCCTCGCCGATCTGGTACGTACCGACCGCCACAACCACCGCCCCATCGCCGGAGACAGCCCCGCCGCCGCTCGACGCGGCCCCGGCAACCGGCTCCTCATCCGCCCTTGGTAGCCGCCGCTGTCGGAATGAACGCCTGGCGGCCGAACCGTCTTCCGCGATCTGGTGGTGGTTCTGGCGCAAACGGTGTTTGCGCCAGAACCGGGGAAGGGACCACTTCGGAGCTGGTTTTACCACCGAACGGCGTTGGCGACGACAACCCGTTGTGGGAGTCGCTGAACCGGATGCTGGCATTGCTGCCGACTTTCGGGCGCATCTGCCGGGTACGAGACGGGCGCATCGTGTCCTGCCGCCGCTACTACGTGCCCGAGCCGGCGGACCGCGCTGACACCGTGCGGGCGTCGGCGCGCGCCCAGGTGGGCGTGGCCGCCGAGGAGCAGGCGGCGCTGCGCCGGGTGGCGACGCTCGTCGCGCGCGGGGTCTCGCAGGACGAGCTGTTCTCGGCCGTCACATGTAGAGCCCGGGGAACTGGCTCACGCTCCCGACCCCATACGCGACAGCAGCGTCTACCCCGCGAAACGGCGTGCCATCAATGAGGAGCTCAACGTCCTCGTCGAACACCTCGCGCCAGACCTCGAAGTCGCGATCATTGAACGCCCGGTGATAGCGGGCGACTAGCGCTCCTAGATCCCTGCGCACCAGCTGGCCTCTCACCCGCGCCATGTCGAGTACGGCCATAACACGCGCGAGTCTACGCTCCGCCAGTTTGCGGCGGTCGCTCGACGGCGCGCGAGCCAACGTCTACGACTGGGTCACAGCCGACCCCATCGCACGCGCCCGGTTTGCCCGCTTTATTGGCAACCCCGCCTACTCGGCCGATACGCTCCGCATCGACCTGGACAGATTTCTCTTCCTGCTCGGCGGCAACGACGGCGAGCACATGCTCCGCCCAAACCCCCGCCCTGGTGAAGGAACGCGCGGATGCGACGGTCCGTCCCCGGAGGGTTGGTGACCGACGAGCCTGTCGCTCGCGCGGACCGATGCGATGGGCTCGGCATGGCGGATTGTGGACGGGTCAGAAGTAGGTGGGCATGCGCGGGACGTAGGGTTCTTCGAGGGAAGCGATCTCCGCGTCGGTCAACTCGATGTCGAGGGCTGCGACGGCGTCGGCGAGGTGATGAGGTTTGGTCGCGCCGACGATCGGCGCGGAGACGACCGGGTTCTTCAGCACCCATGCCATGCCGATCTGCGCCATCGACACGCCGCGGGTGTCGGCGATCTTGGCCACGGCGTCGACGATGGCCCGGTCGGAGTCCAGGAACAGGGGGCGGCCGTACTGGTCGGTGTCGGGGTTGACCTCGGCGCGGGGGGTCGAGCCCTCGCCCCACGGCCGGGTGGCCTTGCCTCCGGCCAGCGGGCTCCACGGGATTGATCCCACGCCCTGGTCGGCGAGTAGCCCGAACATCTCGCGCTCTTCCTCCCGGTGGATCAGGCTGTACTGGTCTTGCATGGAGACGAACCGGGTCCAGCCGTTCGCATCGGCGGCGTGCTGCATCTTGGCGAAGCGCCACGCCCACATCGAGGAGGCGCCGAGGTAGCGGGCCTTGCCGGCCTTGACCACGTCGTGCAGCGCCTCCATCGTCTCCTCTACCGGGGTCTCCGGGTCGAAGCGGTGGATCTGGTAGAGGTCGATGTAGTCGGTGTCCAAGCGGCGCAGTGAGGCATCGATCTGCTCCATGATGGCCTTACGGGACAGGCCCGCGCCGCCGGGGCCCTGGTGCATTGGCATGAACAGCTTGGTGGCCAGGACGACGTCCTCGCGCTGGGTGTACTTGCGCATCGCCCGGCCGACGGTCTCCTCCGAGGTGCCCAGGGCGTAGATGTTCGCGGTGTCCCAGAATGTCACGCCGAGCTCGACGGCTTGCCGGAAGATCGGCTCGGCCGCGTCGTCGTCGAGCACCCAGGGCATGCGCTTGGCGGGGTCGCCGAAGCTCATGCAGCCCAGCGCGATCCGGCTGACCTTCAATCCCGATGTTCCCAGGCGTGTGTATTGCATGGCCAACTCCTTCTTTTGGTGTGTGCTTGCTGCGTGCGGAAGGTTTTCTCCGGTGGGTCAGTAGTAGCGACCGCCGGTCGGTGCGGGCAGGGCATCATGCTCCTGCTCATAGGGAGACAGCTGGAGATCGGTGATCGCCCCGCGGGCGTCGGTCTCGATATAGACGGTGCCGTCGGCGGATTGCGCGCGTCCGCGCACCCGCTCCGTTGCCTCATTGATCCGTTTGACCCGCGCCGCCAGCTCGTCCGTGTCTTCTATCATCTTGCTCGGATTGCCTGCTCGTATCCATTCCGTGTCAGCACCGCGTTTCGAACGGAAGACGCCGGGCAGATCGCGATCGAGGTAGGGCAGGAACGCACGAACGTCGTCGATGGTGAATCCGATGTCGAGCAGTTCGCGGATGTTGCGCACTTGTTTGACCGCTGTCTCGTCGTAGGTGCGGTATCCGGAGGTGGTGCGCTCGCAGGTGAGCAGTCCCTGTACTTCGTAGAAGCGCAGGGGGCGGGTGGTGGTTCCGGTGCGCGTCGCGAGTTCACCGATCAGCATTGTCGTTCCTTTCCTCGGGATGGTTCAACGCGCGAGCTGCACGACTACCTTCCCGGTGTAGTGTCCCCGCACCAGATCGAGCAGTGCCTGCGGTGCGTTTTCCAGCCCGTCGACGACGGTCTCGGTGTGTACGAGTGAGCCGTCTGCCAGCCACTGCCGCAGTCGTCGGCCGAATTCCGGACGATTGGTGGAGCAAGACGGCCAAACTAGAACGTGATCACGCTGCCAGGGCAGGCCGACGGGACGGTCCCACGACTGGCAAAGAAGCGGTCTACCGACGCTGGCAAACGACATCTTGACCGGGATGGTGGCCTTGATGCCGCGGCGACGCAGGTAGGCACGGTCCGTGGTCGTCGGGTTTGACCTCGACACCGCCGGGGCTCCTCGATCTGCAGATCCCCCTTTTCACCGCACCCGCGGCATGCTGGTGGGCCCGCGCACGCCAATTCGAGTGGTTCCCCTCGAAGCGTGTGAATTCGGTGCAAACGGGATCAGGACGCCGCAGACCCGCAAGGTCGAGACCGAGCAACGCCTGGTTGACGGCGACCGAGAACTCTTGCTGCGCGTCAGTGCTTGGGCGATACCTCGGTATCGGCAGCTGAGGCCGGAGGGGGCCGGTACTGGGATGTCGACACCGCCGCCAAAACCAGCTAGTACACTTGCATAGAATTACGCAAGGGTACTAGCGTATTGTCATGATCGCAGAGCAGCTCAAAGTCCTTAAGGCCCTCGAGGGCGCGGGATGGTCAAAGCTGCGTGACGGTGCTGGCAGCCACGCGATCTATGGATGCCGAACCGGCAAGCATGACGTGAGCGTGCCGGACGGCCACCGGACGGTTTCGCCCGGTGTTGTCGGCACGATCAACAAGGCCGTTGCGTCTTGCGATTGCCAGGAGGAGGAGCGGTGAGTAAGGCAATCACCTACAAAATCCACACAAGCCGCGTCGGGAAGTGGTGGGAAATCACCATTCCCGACGTGTACGGGCAAGATCCGTGCGGACAGGCACGCCACCTCACCGATGTTGGCTACGAGGCACGCACCATCATTGCCGCGAAGCTCGATGTTCCCTTGTCCGCCGTTGAGTCCGAACTGGTCGTAGACGACTTCGGAGACGTACACGACGTGCAGGCCAGGGCGGTGCGCATTGCCGAACTGAAGGCCACCATGGAGCAAGTCTCGGATGAACTCGCGCAGGCGCAGCGGTCGCTTGTGAATGACCTTCGGCGTGAAGACGTTCCGGAGTCCGACGTTGCCGAGATCATCGGTGTGACTCGTCAGCGAGTTGGGCAGCTCGCCACGCAGCGACCGAAGGCGGTCTAGCCGGGACAGTCGGGACGACGTTGGGTGATAGCGCCGAGCGAATTCCGTTGCACTACGCCGTCTTCGACGCACACTTCCCATTGCAGGACGAACTCATCAATGCCCTGCTGTCGATCGGCTCGAACATCCACGCCCGGAGCCGTGCGTAATGCCCTTGTGCGGCGCACCGGCGGCGGCCATCAGCGACACGGCGCCGTAGGCGGCGGTGCGCAGGGTGCTCTTCGGTCAGGGTGATGGTGATGGACATGTCGTGTTGCTTGCCGAGGAGGCTCATGGCTGCGGTCAGGCTCGGCAGCACCTGGTCGGCGAGTTCGGCGACGGACTTGCCTCGCAGGTGGATGTCTTTCGACGAGGACGGTGCCGCGGAAGTTGTCGGCGTTCGCGGGCGGCCCGCCACTCGGGAGCATCGAGCGGTATCACCCGAACGTCAACGGTGTCAGGATGCTCCTCGATCAGCGATTGAATGTGGCCGAAGTTGCGCGACTTGCACTTTCGGCCCCCATGGATGCTGCAACAGCGCCCGCCACACCGTGGTGGTCACCGGGTTCTACCGCACCTGCGTCATCGACGGCGTTATGGACCATTCGCCGGCCGAGTACGTCCGCCGTCCACGGGTATCGAACGAGCCACCGACGCTGGGACTCTCACATCTGGGATTCTTGTGATTCGGCAGAGCCCCCTGTGTGCCTGGGGAGGGTCGCGCCGTGCTGGTGCGCGCGCGCGATGGTCGAGTCGATCGACACGGAGGGAAAGCCTGAGTCGGGCCATACATGCGAAAGGCAAGGAGAATTTCACCTCCTTGCCAGTTTCAGAATAGAGCTCACCTGGGGGCTTGCCGCAAGACCCCTGATGGGCGGCAGACTGGTCAGCCGCGGTCCGATCCCGCCGGAAGTCGGCACTACTGTGCGCGATCGTCCGATCTGGGGTCGTCCGCCGGAATGCATGTTTCTGGAATCGGAGGTTTTCATGTTCGATGTGATCATCAGCGGGGGCGGTCCGACCGGGATGATGCTGGCGAGCGAGCTGCGGCTCCACGACGTGGACGTGCTGGTGCTGGAGAAGGATGCGGAGCCCAGCCAGCTGGTCCGCTCGCTAGGCTTGCATCCGCGCAGCATCGAGATCATGGATCAGCGCGGTCTGCTGGACCGGTTCCTCGCGCACGGGCAGCAGTATGGTGGCGCCCGCCGCTTCGCCGGGATCGACAAGCCGTCGTCGGCAACCCTGGACACCGCGCACGGTTACATCCTCGGCATTCCGCAGCCGGTTACCGACCGCCTGTTGGCCGAGCGTGCCGTCGAGCTCGGCGCTCAGACCCGCCGCGGCCACGAGGTGATAGGCGCCGAGCAGGACGACGACGGAGTCACGGTCGAACTGGCCGACGGCGCACGGCTGCGCTCGCACTGGCTGGTCGGCTGCGACGGCGGCCGTAGCCTGGTTCGCAGGCTGCTGGGCGTCGGGTTTCCCGGCGAGCCCGCTCAGACGGAATGGCTTCTCGGAGAGATGGAGGTGACGACGCCGCCCGACGAGTTGGCTGCGGTGGTGGACAAGGTTCGCAAGACTCACAAGGGTTTCGGTATCGGCCCCGCCGGGAACGGATTGCACCGTGCCGTCGTGCCCGCCGCGACCGTCGCCGAGGACCGCACCACGCCGCCGACCTTGGAGGAGTTCCAGACGCAGCTGCGGGCCTACGCGGGCACGGACTTCGGCGTCCACTCACCGCGCCGGCTGTCCCGTTTCACCGACGCGACCCGGCTGGCCGAGCGATACCGCACCGGCCGGGTGTTCCTCGCCGGCGACGCGGCGCACGTCCACCCGCCCTTGGGGGGACAAGGGCTCAACCTCGGCATCCAGGACGCGTCCAACCTCGGCTGGAAGCTCGCCGCCGAGGTGAACGGCTGGGCACCGGAAGGGTTGCTGGACAGCTACCACACCGAGCGCCACCCGGTCGCCGACGACGTGCTGAACACCACCCGCGCCCAGTCGGAACTGATCTCCCCCGAACCCGGTCCCCAGGCGATACGCCGGCTGCTGACCGAGCTGATGGACTTCGAGGACGTGAGCCGGTTCCTGATCGAGAAGGTCACCGGGATCGGGGTCCGCTACGACTTCGGTGAAGGCCACGAGCTGATCGGCAAGCGGCTGCGCGACATCCGCCTGTCGCGGGGTCGTCTCTACGAGCTGACACGCGAAGGCCGCGGGCTGCTGCTCGACCAGACCGGTGAGCTCTCCGTGGCGGGATGGGCGAACCGGGTCGACCACGTCATCGACGTTAGCGACGAGCTGGACGTGCCCGCCGTGCTGCTGCGACCGGACGGCCACGTGGCCTGGGCAGGCGAAGACCAACGCGATCTGCTCAGCAATCTGCCGCGATGGTTCGGTGTCGCCACCGCGCCGTGATCCGAGTGAAGGACCGCGGGCGCAACGTCGTCGAGCGGTGCTTCAACAAGCTCAAGCAATGGCGCGGGATCGCCATGCGCACCGACAAACTCGCCCGCAACTACCGCGCCGCGATCTGCCTTGCCACCACGCTGATCTGGCTACGCGCCAGCTTGATCAACACGGCAACGCGTGTCGCGCGGTGGCCAGTGTTGTTGGATCAACGGAGACGCAGTAGTCGCTCCCCGGTCCGATAGAGTTCGATCAGCAAGGGCCGCAAAGCTTCTCCGGCAGGCGTAAGAACGTACCGGGTGCGTACCGGGAATCCGGCCAGCCGCTCCTGCCCGACCAGCCCGCCGTCGCGCAGGCTGTGCAGACGGTCGGTGAGCACCTTCGGGCTGATCCCCGGCAGCCGCTCGGCCAGCTCACCGAACGAGTTCGGGCCGTGCATGAGTTCCCGCAGCACCAGGGTTGTCCAGCGGCCGGAGCCGGCCGACAGCGCCACCTCGACCGGGCACGCCGTGTCCGGGCGCTGGGTCCGGCCGGATTCGGTCGGCACCAATTCGGTATCCCACCTGTGGGTTTCCGTTTGGTGAGCTACGTTCGCGCACGCTTGGCTGGTGGCATGAGTTTCAAAACCGGCTGCGTCCATCCGTCCACTGTGGCTCTCACTGGCGACGCCCGGCAACACCCGATGGTTTTCGCGGCGGCATTCAACTCCGGGTCGCCGGCGGCGGTCGCCGAGGTCTATGAGGAGCGGGCCGTGTTCGTGCCGCAACCCGGCGCACCCACGACCGGAGTCGAACTGGCGTCCGCAACAGCGGAATTTCTGGCGCTCGGCCTGCCGATCACCCTCCAGCCGCGCCATACCTACGTCGCCGACGACATCGCGCTGCTGATCGTCGGAATCGATCGGCGAACCGTGGAAGACCGGGCAGGATTGGGCGTGCATTCGGGACGGGGCCGCATGGTGGTGACGAAGGTGGGCCACAGCATCAGATTCCGGGTGACGAGTAGCGTAGCGGGACATGAACCGGCGTGAGGCTCGTCGTGCCGCGACGAGTTATGCGTTATTGCTGCCGAGCATGATCGGGGTCGGGTGCTTCCTGGTGCTGCCGATCCTGGTCGTGGCCTGGCTCAGTGTGCACAGCTGGAACCTGTTGGGGCCCATGGAGTTCGTGGGACTGCGGAACTGGCGCGTGGTGCTGGGGGATCGGGCGTTCGGCCATGCCCTGCTGGTGACGCTGGCGTTGACGGCGATCGTGGTGCCGACGCAGACTGTGCTGGGATTCACGGTGGCAGCAGTGCTGGCGCGGCGGCGCGACGCGACGGGCCTACGGGTGATGTACGCGCTGCCGTGGATGTGTGCACCGGTGGCGGTGGGTGTGGTGTGGCAGTGGATGTTCGCGCCGACCGGGGGCGCGATCGACGCCGTGCTCGGCCGCCGGATCGAATGGTTGTCCGATCCGGTACTGGCGCTGCCCTCGGTGGCTGCCGTGAGCATCTGGGCGAACTTCGGGTACGTGGCGCTGTTCTTCGTGGCCGGGATCCGGGCGATACCACGTGAGATCCTCGACGCGGGTGCGCTGGACGGCGCCACCGGCTGGCGCCGGATCCGTTGGTTGATTCTGCCGCTGCTGCGGCCCACCACGTTCTTCGTCCTCGTCACCGGCGTATTGACCGCGTTCCAGACTTTCGACACGGTGTTCGCGTTGACAAAAGGCGGACCCGGCGATCGCACGGATGTGGTTGCTATGCGGATGTTTTCCGAGGCGTTCGACGCGGCGCGGCCGGGCCGGGCCGCCGTCATGGCGATCGTCGTGTTCGCGGTGACGTTCGCGATCGCCCTCGTGCAGCACCGCTACTTCCGGAATCGAACCACCTATGAATACTGATCGCCTGCGCTCGGCCGCGGCCTACGCTGTGCTGCTGGCTGGGGCCTTGCTGACTGTGGCGCCGTTATTGCTCAGCGCACTGACCGCGGTCAAGACGCCCGACCAGTTCGCCACCGGATCGCCGCTGGCGCTGCCACGTCCGGTGACCGCGGACAATTTCCGGACCGTGCTGGACCACGGGCTCGGGCGAGCGGCGCTGGTGACCGCGCTGATGACGGTGTTCGTCACCTGCGGCCAGCTGATTACGTCGGTGCTGGCGGCCTATGCGTTCGCGCGCACCGACTTCCCGGGCCGAGATGTGCTGTTCTGGGGCTATCTGGGCACCATGATGGTGCCGCCCATGGTGACGTTGATTCCGCTGTATCTGATGTTTGCGAAACTGGGGTGGCTCAATACTTTTTGGGCGCTGGTGCTGCCGTTCGTCTTCGGCTCGCCGTACGCGATCTTCCTGCTGCGCCAGTACTTTCGCGCGATTCCTCAGGAGCTGATCGGCGCGGCGCGCCTCGACGGCGCGAACACACTCGACGTCATCGTGCACGTGATGGTGCCGATGAGCCGACCGGTGCTGGCCACGCTGACGCTCATCACGATCGTTTCGCAGTGGAACAACTTCATGTGGCCGTTGGTCGCGAGCAGCGGCCGCAGGTGGCAGGTGCTGACCGCGGCGACGGCGAATCTGCAGACGCAGTACAACGCGCAGTGGACTCTGGTGATGGCGGCGACGACGCTGGCCATCGCGCCGCTGGTGGTGCTATTCGTGATCTTCCAGCGGCAGGTGCTGCGCTCGATCGCGTGGAGGGGGTGAAATGAAGACATCGTCCCGTGTGGTGCTCACCGTCGCGCTCATCGCGGCGCTGCTCGTCGCGGCAGCTCTGTGGCTCGGCCGCGTCGGTGGCGGGTCCGATCACACTGTGGTGGGGCTGCGAATCTGGGACGAGAGTTTCGTTCCCGCCTACCGTGCCTCGCTCGAGATGTTCCAGCGCGCGAATCCGGATGTCGAGGTGCGAATCACGGTGGTGCCGTGGTCGTCCTATCAGCAGAAGCTGCGCTTGGACGTGGCGGGCGGCACCGCCGACGACCTGTTCTGGACCAACCTGTACGAGGACTACGCCGATGCGGGGCGGTTGATCGACGTCGGGACAGCGCTCGGTCCCGACGCCGTACAGTCCTGGGACCCGTCGGCAGTCGCGCAGTACACACGCAACGGAACCTTGTGGGCCGTGCCGCAATTCGTCGACGGCGGCACGGCGGTGTACTACAACCGCGAACTGCTCGCGGCCGCACACGTCGATCCCGCGGAACTGAATGCGGTGCGCTGGAGCCCTGGTGGCGACGACACCTTCCGCCCGCTGCTGCGCCGATTGGCCGCGGTCGCGCCGTGGGCCTACAACGCGGCCCACGACTTCCAGTCCATCGAGCTGCCATATCTGGGCTCGGCCGGCGCGCTGTTCCAGGACAACCGCGATCACTTCGTGTTCGACAGCCCGCAGGGAATCGCGGCGTTCGAATATCTGGTGCGGTTGATCGCCGACCGGCTCGCGCCCTCGCCGGCCGACACGAACGCCAACCCCGACTTCGCGAAGAACGCCTTCCTTCAGAGCAAGCTGGCGCTGTTCCAATCGGGGACGTTCAATCTCGCGCAGATCTCCCGGCAGGCTCGCTTCGGGTGGGGCGTGGTGCTGCTGCCGGAAGGGCCGGCGGGGCGGGTGAGTACGAACAATGCGATCGGCGTCGCCGGAAACGCCGCCACTCGGCATCCGGACGAGGTGCGGCGGGTGCTGGCCTGGCTGGGCAGCGGCGAGGGCAATGGTTATCTGGCCCGCGACGGCGCCACCATTCCAGCGGTCGTCTCGCAGCAGCAGGGCTACCGCGACTACTGGGCAGGGAAGGGAGTCGACGTCTCCCCGTTCTTCGACGTGCTGCGCGGGCCGCGCATCTCCTCCGGCGGCGGCCCAGGTTTTCCGGCCGCGCTGCGGGCCATGGACCCGATCTTCGGCGAGATGTACCTGCGCCGAATTCCGGTGCCCGAGGCCCTGTCTGACGCCCGCGCCGCAGCCGACGCCGCCGTCGCGCAGCACTGAGCACGGCCGTTTCCGCCAGTTCACGGCTGCTGCCGGGGATCGTGCCGACGCCCGTCAATGACGTCCCAGTTCACAACTGCGGCAACGTCCTCGGGTCCGTTTACCGTGACCGTGTCCAACTTGCCGCTACGGTTCGCGAGGCCACTCGGCCCCGATATTCAAAGGTGAGGGGCCGGAACGGCCCACCGACATCACTCCACCCGAAGCAACCGGATCAGACGACGTGGCTGTCTGGACAGTCCGCCGCACAGTGAGTGGCGGCGGGTCGGGTTGTAGAACCCGGTGATCCAGGTGACGATCTTCAGCCTGGCCTCGGCCCTGGTGTGGAAGCGGTGGCGGTGGACGAACTCGACCTTCAGGGTGGAGTTGAACGGTTCGGCGTCGGCGCCGCCCCGGGTTGTAGCCGCCATCCGCAGTGCGGCACAAGACAATTCAGCATCATGATGGGCTCTGGTCGCATACCCGAGCAGTCGGGGTGGAGAACCGGTCCTCCACCGAGGCCAGATACAGTTTCCCCTCCTCGGTCGGGATTTCGGTGACATCACCGCAGCAGCGCACGTCCGGGGCGTCGGCGGTGAACCGGCGGCGCACCAGATCCGGTGCCACGGGCCGTTTCCCAGGCCGGGTAAGCCCACGTCGGTGTTTGACTTTGCGTGCGGCCCAACCTTTTTCGGCCATGATCGCCGCGATCGTGTTGTCCGATACCTGCCAGCTGCCGGCGCGCAGCTCGAGGCCGATCCGCGGGCTGCCATAGGTCTTTCCGGAGGCCTCGAACACGACCCGGATCGCGTCGGTGAGCTGCTCGCGCCGTCGCTGCCGGGACTACATCGCCTTCGCCCACAACGAGCACGAGATCGACGACGCCCGCACACTCAGCCAGGACATGGGATTCTCGGAATTCTCCGTGAAACGCAGCGCCCGATTCCTGCGTCCTGTCTACGAACCTGCCCCCGAGCTGCGCCCAGGTGACGGCATCGACGTCCACCCCATCTACGACCGCAACGGCACCGTCATCGGCGAACTGCGCCCACCGGCCGCCGAACGGCTGGTCAACGAAGTGGTGCTGTGGGCACGCAGCATCGAAGCCCGCGCCCAATACTTCGACCAGTTCTTCGACGACTGCAACATCCGTTGTCTGGCATTGGATTCGAGCTCGTTCTTCGTCTCCGCGATTGCTACGCTGCCGACCAGCAGCGGTTGGGCACGGCGTCGTGGCTGTAGGTAACCGACGCGTACACCGCCTGGTAGGGCCGTTGCGTCGGTCGTAACAAACTCGGTGTACGTAACCGAAAGTCACAGGACCGCTTTTGGAGCGATTTCAAATGAGAAGGGATTTCAAATGAGAAGGACGATAGTCGCAGCCGCACGAGTCACGGCCGCCGCAGTGTTGGGTCTGGGCGTTGCGGCGGTAATCGGCTCCGGCACGGCTCAGGCCGCGCCACAGGACTGCGTCATCACGCGGGACCTGACCAGTGCGACGGCAACATGCCATGACGACGATGCACCCGCCGGCAGGGAGTACACCCTGATCGTCGACTGCTTCGGCCTGCACGGCGTGCCGAATGCGTTTCCGTTCATGGCCTTCGGTCCTTACAACGGCTCGTGGAGCGGTTCCTTCAGTCCGTCGGGTCATGGCACGGCCTCGTGCATGGGTCCCCTCAGTGTCGGGACCGCCACCAACGCTCACGTAGCGATATACCGCGACTGACCATGTCGTGGTGTCAGTCTGTCGATCGTGCGGCGTGCCCCACATGTCTCGCCACGACGCACTGAGTCTCCAGGCCCATCCACAGTTGACCCAGTGAAGAATTCGATTCAAGGGAAAACGCGGAGCAGCTCCACGGTGACGATCGAGCGAACGGTGTTGTAGGACACCGCAACCACCCCTGCCCTGCGGCGACCCGGGCGGCGCGCCGAGTGATCGCCGCCAACGACGGGCGCGGCCGGCGCAGGGCCATACCCTCGATCAATCTCACCAGGTCGGGTCCGAAAAAAACGGAGACCGTCTCCGACAGAGGAGGTCGGTTCCCTCCGAACAACACCAGTCTCGAGACTCCCAATGAACAGCGTGGCCGAGTTGGCGCGGTTGACCGGATGGTCTGGCCGGTCATATGTCTCGCCCGCGTGGAACATCGTCGAGCAGGCGTATCACGTGGACGGTGTGCCGGATCAGTTGCGCCGGTTCGAGGTTGAGCTGGACGAGCTACGGGATTGGCGGGCCGAGCACCCAGCGGATGTGCCGCATCCGGTGTTCCCGGAGCCGGGCGGGATGCTGCCGTGGGGCCGGGCGGGGCGCGAGTGCCTGTTGTGGGTTCGTGACTCCACGGACCCGGATGAGTGGACCGTCGCAGTCTCCAACGGCGGGATCTGGCGGTGCAGCGGAGATCTGCTGGTAGTGGAGGAGTTCGACTGCGGTGCAGTGGACTTCCTCATCGGCCTCGTGACGGGCGAGATCGAGAGCCAGGTGCTCAATCCCACTCGCTTCGTCGACCGCGCCGCCGGCATCTATCGGCCCAATCCGGCCCCGGAATCCTGAAGCTGGCCCGAGCCGCAAAGTAGAACGCGCCGGTAACTGTTGACTGGTCTTACGGTTTCGGTTCGTGCGTCAGGAGTGGTCGACTGAGGATCTGATCGGGTCGTGGACACTGGTCGGACGGGACTGGCAGTTGGTGAAGAACAAGACTGGTGCGACTCGGCTCGGGTTTCGGCTTGCTGCTGAAGTTCTTCGAGATCGAGGCCCGGTTTCCGGCTGGCGTATGTGGCCGAGCAGGTGAAGGTCGATCCTGGGCCGTGGGGCGAGTACCGCTGGTCGGGGCGCACGATCGAGTATCACCGGGCGCAGGTGCGAGAAGCGTTCGGGTTCCGGGAGTTCTCTCGCAGCGATGAGGACAAGCTGGCGTCGTGGCTGGCGGTCGAGATGTGTCCGGTCGAGTTGCGCGACGAGCAGCTGCGCGAGGCCCTGCTGGTGCAGTGCCGCAGCGAGCGAGAGGTCGATCACCCGGCTGAACGATCTGACCGCAGTCGGCGCCGTACCGCTGGCCAGTGGCCGGAATCTGTTGGCGGAGTTGAAATCCGATCCGGGGAAGGTCAGCTAGTCAAGACCGACAACCTGGCCGCGATCCGGCTGTATCGGCGTCGTGCTGAGGTCGATAAGCATGAACCGGACGTCCGACGCCCTGTCCCCCGACCTTTTCAATGCGAGAAAGCCAAATAGCGCCCCTGCGTGTCAACGGGGTACACGATGCTGTTTCGGTTCTGCGCAAATGAGGATCGCTTTTCGTGCCCTAGCGTCAACATTCGCACCATGACGTCGGCACGCATCGCACACGCACCCCAGTCGACACGGTGCACGCACACAACACACACCGCCCGTCGTTCCTACAATCTGTGGGTGACGTCCCCGAACAGCTTCACCGATCGCACTGCCCGCACGGCTCAGCTGGTGATGCAACTGCACGCGATCGTTGCGGAACTCGAGGTCCTGCACCCAGGCCGCAAGTTCACCCCTGACGGCCACCTGGTCGGCTCCCTCGCCGAAGCAGCCGCCGAAGCCCTCTTCGATCTCACCTTGCAGCCACCGTCCACCGCCGGTCATGATGCAATCGCTTTGGACGGTCGCGCGGTTGAGATCAAAGGCACCTACGGCACGACAGCCGTCGCGCTGCGAACGACATCCCACACCGCCGCCGAGGCGTTGATCGTTCTCGCACTGTCCCGTGACCCAGACGTGCCACATGAAGTTGTCTACAACGGCCCGCTTTACACTGTCGCAAGCGCGGTCGGCCGTATGGGATCGAATGGGCAGGCCCGGCTATCGCTGAACCGCCTGCGATCGCTGAACAGCACTGTCACCCCGACAGATCGAGTCCCCCTGCGTGAGGCGCGAAGGTCACAACTTGCCACGGAGTCCGTTGCCACCTTCGAAGGAGACCCGCCAATGGTTGTGGGACGCAACGCTGACCGGGAGGTCGTTCGCGAGCGCATGACGCGCATCCGCGAGCCACACGTAGCGCCGATCAATGCCCTAGCCGATCAGATCGCTGAGGCGCATGGGCTCGAGCTGAGGATGGTGCCTTACGTTGACCCCGACCAGGGCGGCATTCGCGCACGCGCACTGGTCCTCCTGGACAACCCGAGCACGATGGCTGAAGCAGGCACTGGCTCAGGATTGCTGAGCATGGACAACAACGATTGGACGGCCCGCAATTGCCGCGAGGCGTACGCCCGCCATGGCGTCAACTGGAAGGATGTTGTGCACTGGAACGTGTGTCCGTTCCCCACGTCGAACACCAAGAACGGTGGTTCGTTGGCGTCAGAACGATCATGCGGGGCGCAATGGACACGACGGCTCGTCGACCTACTCCCGCACCTGGAAATCGTTCTTCCCCTTGGTGATAACGCCCGCGACGGCTGGCGACGCGCGGGCCTCAATCGCGAAGATCTGTACACCTACTCAGGCCGAGAGATCCCGCACTGTGGTAACCGCGGCCTCAACCGAACACCGGACAGTCGGCGAATCTTCGAAGAGGCGATATGCGACATGAGCGCGATGCTCAGGTAGCACCCAGCCCTCAGCGCGTCCGCACTGCCTTGACGAGCGCACGTATCCCAGTCGCCCACAGACGATCTCAGACGCCGTCCGGGTAGTGACCGGATCCCCCTCGACGTCACCTTCCCAACTGAACTCCACGCACTCACGACCGTTGCGGGTCCCGATGCGGCAATCCATCCACCCGCGCACGGCGATGAATCCGAACTCACCCGTCCTGTCGGAGTGGAACTCCAGGAATCGAGGCTCGACAAGATTGATGGCCTCGCGATCCCGCAGATCCATCGCCACGATGCCCCAGCGGCCCGGGGTATTCGTCCTTGGCCGTCGCGAAGTACTCGACGCTGTGCCGTCACGGCGGGGCGCGGTGTGGAGCGATAGCGGCCTAGCATGAAGCCGAGCACGAACGCCGCGACTACGGCGATGCTGAAGACGGTCACGACCATAGCGACTCGCAAGGCAGGGGCGGCATGTCGTCGCGGACCTCGTCGTCTATCAGCACGGGAACGCCGAGCCATTCCCTACGTCGTGCGCGTACAGAATCGCTGCTTGTCTTGCTGCACAGTAGTCGAGCACGTGAGGCCCGAACACGATGCGTACGTGGCACTGATCGTCTTGCACGCCAAGCCCTTTCGCAGATTGGCTCTGAGCCTCGTCCGCCGAGTTCGCACGCGGTCGCGCGATCGCACGCCAATGCGCGGGCAACTCGGCGAGGGCGCGGGCGGATTCCTGCGCTGCTTCGCTGGAGTGGATCGCGGCCACGGCGACGTACTCGACGAATTCGTCCGTACGCCCGTTTCGGTAGTCGGTCAGTTGTGCGAAGTATCGACCGGTGTCGGCGAGCATCACGGACGCGAGCGGGACCGTTACACGGCGAGTGAGTCCGCGGCGGCGCAGGACGGCGCTGATCAGGGCGCGGCCGATGCGGCCGTTGCCGTCGTCGAACGGGTGGATGGACTCGAACTGGGCGTGCGCGATCGCGGGCTGCGCCAGAATCGGCAAAGGCCCTCGAGGGCGCGGGATGGTCAAAGCTGCGTGACGGTGCTGGCAGCCACGCGATCTATGGATGCCGAACCGGCAAGCATGACGTGAGCGTGCCGGACGGCCACCGGACGGTTTCGCCCGGTGTTGTCGGCACGATCAACAAGGCCGTTGCGTCTTGCGATTGCCAGGAGGAGGAGCGGTGAGTAAGGCAATCACCTACAAAATCCACACAAGCCGCGTCGGGAAGTGGTGGGAAATCACCATTCCCGACGTGTACGGGCAAGATCCGTGCGGACAGGCACGCCACCTCACCGATGTTGGCTACGAGGCACGCACCATCATTGCCGCGAAGCTCGATGTTCCCTTGTCCGCCGTTGAGTCCGAACTGGTCGTAGACGACTTCGGAGACGTACACGACGTGCAGGCCAGGGCGGTGCGCATTGCCGAACTGAAGGCCACCATGGAGCAAGTCTCGGATGAACTCGCGCAGGCGCAGCGGTCGCTTGTGAATGACCTTCGGCGTGAAGACGTTCCGGAGTCCGACGTTGCCGAGATCATCGGTGTGACTCGTCAGCGAGTTGGGCAGCTCGCCGCGCAGCGACCCAATCGCGTGCCGCCGAACAGATGATTACGCTGCTCCGGGACTGGGGTGTGGATCCCTACCGCCACGGGCCGCCAGCGCAGGGGAGGTGGGGCCGTCGAGGGTTTGCCGCGGCCATCTCCGCCAGTATCCGGCATGATCGGCGAAGTGACCGAACGCCCTGGCGCACAGGAGTTTTGAGGTATTCATCGGCGAATCGGTTTGCGCTGATGCTCCGATAGTGCAGCGGTGAGAGCTGCCACGGACAGTATCTGCGTGGCGGTCGTTGCGTCTGCGTTGAGTCGGCCCAGCGCTGGATTGAGATTGTGGGCGAACAGGTTACGGATCCGCGCAAGGGCCGCGGCCCACTCGGGTGAGGATGCCAGGGCGTGGATCGCCGCGTTGCCCACCTCAGGAGGGGGCAGCGCGCTGGCGTTGATGTTGCCGAACAAGGCGGTGAGATCGAGCGCGGGGGCCACCGAGCGCGTGGCCGCGTCGATGGCCGCCAAATCGATGGCGGAGGCTGGCACGCCTGCCTGGTGGATGAAGTTGGCGAGCAGTCCGGTCCCGTCGCCAGCGCGGACGCCGTAGTAGTGCGCGTAGGGGCGTAGCGCTGTGGCAATGTCGGTGGAGATGGTGTCGCCGGTGAGGATGGCGTCGCGGACCACGCTGGCGAGGTGTCCGCCGTCGGTGTGGGCCGCAGCGAGGTCGGTGACGGTTCGCAGTGGGCGGGTGACGGGGAGTCCGTCGACGCGGTGCCAGTCGCCGCGGTCGAGTTCGGCGACCCGGAAGGTGACCTCAGGGCTGCGGGTGTGGCGGCGGCGGGGGACGGTGAACTGGTGGATGTCGGCGTCGAGATCTCCCAGGTGCTGCAGTACCGCGGCCGAGCGATGGGAGAGCACACCGACGGGCACGGGGTCGCTGAGCCGGTCGGCGGCGGTGCGTTTGGGTTCCAGGGCCAGCCATTCGGCTCGAATCGCCTCGAGAGGAGATTCCGGGGAGCCGGACAGTCGGTATACGCCGTGGCGGAGGCGCACGAGCAGGCCGCGGTCGGCGTAGCGCTTGAGCTGTAGCGGCGCCACCTCGATCTGTGCGGCTTGCCCGCTGGTGAACAGCCCCCACTGCCCCTCAGCCAGGTCGGCGAGGTGGAGAAGGGGCTCATCTGTCATTCACCAATAATATCAGTGATGGATCCAATAACTACCACTAAGGTGAAAGTATCGGTGCGCACGGCGATCATATTCGTGCGCGACATCGGCGAAGTCATCTCCAGCGCATCCGTACGGCTCGGCATCGATGTCGGGACAGCGAGGGCGAGTTCACCGAAACCCGCCCCGAAATCGGCGCATCCCGGCGCTATCGCGGCCATGAAAAACATCTACATGACTGAAGACATCGACAAGGGACAGTTGGCGGTGAAGGCGTTCGAAATCGACTACGGCGCAAAGTATCCCAAAGCTGTCGCCAAGATCGTTGACGACCTCGACGTGCTCCTCGAGTTCTACCGGTATCCAGCCGAGCACTGGATCCATTTGAGGACCACTAATCCTATCGAGTCGACTTTCGCGTCCGTGCGGCTCCGGACCAAGATTACCAAGGGGCCGGGCTCGCGAGCGGCCGGGATTGCCATGGCCTACAAGCTGATCGAAGCCGCCCAAGCCCGCTGGCGCAAGGTCAACGCCCCCGAGCTGGTCGCGCTCGTCCGCGCCGGAACTATGTTCCACAAGGGCAATCTGCTCGAACTACCCCGCGACATCACACCGGCATCGTCAACGACCGCGGCTGATACGACCGGAACGGAGGTCGCCTGAAACTTGCCAATACGCAGGACTTCACAGTAACTCCAAAAACGCCCCTCACCGGATTCGACCTCCGATGAGGGGCGAAAGGCCTTCCCGGCGTGATGAATACTGCCCCGGTACGGGGTACACGCGGTGCGGCCCGGGATCGTCAGTTGAAGTTGTTGGAGAAGCCGAAGCCGAAGCTGTGGCTTTTCGCGGTGCAGGAAACCTCGGCGCGCATGCTGCCCACGACGCAGGTGGTCCCCGCGTAGGTGATGCTGCCGTCCTGGCCGTAGGCCTGGCCGGGGCCGGGGCTGGTGCCGCTGAGTTGGGGGCTGCCGGGCTGCCCGTGCGTGCCGAGCGGGCCGAGGGCCGGGTGGGCGGGCAGGAACGGTAGATCGATCGAGACGTTGGTGACCGGGATGCCGAACCAGGTGATCGGCGCGCCGATCGAATCGCAGCCGACGTTGCCGTTCGACTCGATGGCGCAGTTGGCCATGTTGCTGTAGCTGAAATACACCGTGCCGTTGGACAGATAGCCCGACGGGTCCACCGGAACAGCAGCATTCGCCACGCCGGCGCCGGACATCGACACGGCAACGGCAGCCACCGCGGTAGCGGCGACCGCGGCGCCGGCGCGGAAAAGGCCACCCGCAGACAACCGTCGACGAGACACTGCCAGCTCGTTCGTCACCCTTGTATCTCCTTCAATTCGGGCCGCCCAGCGCAGACCAACTGTGCCAGTTGGAAATTCATTGCCAACAGTACAGTGGATACAGTCGGTCGGGCATACTGTGCGCTCGACCCGATGAAGTCTCGACAAGAGCACTGGATCCACTACGCACCACTGACGATCAAATCAACGTTCGCGTCCGTGCGCTTGCGGACCAAGATCCCCGAGGTGCCCGACTCCTGCACGACCGGAATCGTCATGGCCTACAAGCGGATCGAGCCGCCCAGGCAGGTTAACGCAAGGTCAACGTCCCCGTACTCGTCGCCCTCGTCCGCGCCGGACACTGTTCCATACAGGCAAGCTGCTCGAACGCCCGGTCGACACCACATCGCAGCCGTCAACCGGCTCGGCCTGGCGGCGTATCGGAAGCCGGTGGTGGTGTCGCATGATGCGGTCAGGTGCATGAGCTCAGTCCGCCTCCATGGCGGTCGACCGTTTGCGACACGAACGATGGTCAGCCGACGGTCAGGTGTCGTCCGTGGAAACCACGTCACTGGGGCGGCCAACGCCAGCGCGAAGACGATCCACCACTTGGCCAACGGCTTGCCCGTCCAGATGAGCCTTCTGACTCAGTCGGACCATGGGTTAGAGCTCTCCAGAAAGTGAGGGAACGTCACAAGTCGGAAGAACCTGAACTGCGGTGCTACGTAGCCGATTCGAGGCAGAGGATAGATGTGAGGACGCTCGAGATGTGCTGGCACGGTTTGGGCTGTGTGGTTCTCGACTACGTGCGAATATCTGTAGTAGTCGTGACGGGGAGGCGCCAAGTGGACATCATGGTCCGAGTCGATGCTGATTCGTCAGCTGACGAATTGCGGGGGCTGCGTGAGTGGATGATCGCCGAGGACACGTTGCGCGGGCGCGTCGAGTTGGTCACAGTATCAACGGAACCCGGCAAGCTTGGTGCTGTCGTCGATGCGTTGACCGTGGCGCTTGGTTCCGGTGGAGCGATCACTGTCACTGCGACCGCGATGTCGACGGTGCTGATAGCGTAGATCCGGAGGCGTACCGGCACCGTCTCGGTACGAGTCACCAGGTCCGACGGATCGGTCCTCGAGTATCACGCGGAGAACATCCGGCAGCTCTCTGCTGCTGAGATCAATGCCACCACTGTCGATCTCGCTCGGCAGCTCGGGGAGACCCCTGGCAATGACCTCTGACCCGGCGGAAACGACAAGGCGTCTCGCCTTGCAGTCATCCGGTGCTCGGGTACTTGTCGTCGGTGCCGGTTCCTATGTGGATGGCTCACGACTTCCGGATGTTGCTGCCATCGCCGATACCGTAGAGGACTTGGGGCAGTTGCTCGTTGGCCGGTGCGGGCTGGCTGCTGAGAACCTGCGCACGCTCGTCGACCCGGCCGATCCGATCGTCTTCGGCCAGGCACTCAACGAGTCCGTCGAGGCGGCCACAGACGTGTTCGTGTTCTACTACATCGGTCATGGACTGGTGAGCCCGGGGAACGAGCTCTACCTGGCAACTGCGGCCACCGATGACGATTTTGTCAGTCTCGCCTTCAAGGCTCTTTCATACCAAGCGATTCGCGACGTTCTCAGCACCTGCCGCGCACGATCGGTTCTCGTGGTGCTCGACTGCTGTTTCGCTGGACGTGCTCGCGGGTCGTTCAACAGTCCACCAGCGATTGCGTTCGAACTTGCCTCGTCCGGAGGCACGTATCTGCTTGCGGCCGCGTCGGCTACCGAGCAAGCGTTGGCACCTGAAGGTGAACGGCATACCGCATTCACCGGTGCACTGATTGATCTGCTGACCGAGGGCGATCCTGTTGGCCTGCCCGATTTCACCGTGGAGTCGGTCTACCGGCATCTGCGCCGCGAACTACCCCGCAGAGGCTTACCTGCTCCGCATCGAAGCATCAGCGGCACTGCTGGCGATATCGTGTTTGCCCCCAACGCGGCCGCTCCGCCGTTAGTCGAATCGTGGCCACCGCCTGCTACCGGTGCGGCGGTCGCGGCAACAGTGTTGTGGCCTGCCACGTCCGAGTCGCGGGACGCGGATGGCTTCGAGCACCGTGGTGAACTGCGGACTGTCGCCGGCCTGTCCGCCGGTGAGCACCACAGCCAGCGGTTTGAGTCCTTGTTCGCAGGCCAGATGCAGTTTGGTCGTCTACCCGCCCCGCGAACGGCCCAATGCGTGATCGTCAGGTTCGTCATCGGCTCCGCCGGGTGGTTCGATCTGCTGGTCACCGCTGCGGCGTGCCCCTGCGGCATGTTGATGAGCCCGCATGATCGTGGAATCCACGCTGACCTGCCAGACGATGCGGTCTGCGGCCTCGGCGAACGATTGCAGCATTTTCAGGATGACAACCCAGCTCCCGGCGCGCTGCCAGCGCCGGAACAGGCCGTAGACGGCCTGCCACGACCCGTACTGCGGCGGAACGTCCCGCCACGGCGAACCGACTCGGGTGCGCCACCGGATCCCGTCGATCAGCTGCCGCTTCGTCCTACAAAATCCACACGAGCCGCGTCGGGAAGTGGTGGGAAATCACCATTCCCGGCGTGTACGGGCAAGATCCGTGCGGACAGGCACGCCACCTCACCGATGTTGGCTACGAGGCACGCACCATCATTGCCGCGAAGCTCGATGTTCCCTTGTCGACCGTTGAGTCCGAACTGGTCGTAGACGACTTCGGAGACGTACACGACGTACAGGCCAGGGCGGTGCGCATTGCCGAACTCAAGGCCACCATGGAGCAAGTCTCGGATGAACTCGCGCAGGCGCAGCGGTCGCTTGTGAATGACCTTCGGCGTGAAGACGTTCCGGAGTCCGACGTTGCCGAGATCATCGGTGTGACTCGTCAGCGAGTTGGGCAGCTCGCCACGCAGCGACCGAAGGCGGTCTAGCCGGGACAGTCGGGACGACGTTGGGTGATAGCGCCGAGCGAATTCCGTTGCACTACGCCGTCTTCGACGCACACTTCCCATTGCAGGACGAACTCATCAATGCCCTGCTGTCGATCGGCTCGAACATCCGCGCCCGCGACCGCAATGGATTGACGCCACTGCACGCGGCGGCCCAAACCGACCGGCCCGAGGCCGCGCGTGCCCTGCTGGAGGCCGGTGCGGAGGTCGACGCCACTGACCTCCGCGGTAATACTCCCGGCACTCGCCGAGACCACGGTGAAGGGCCTGCCTACCGTGCTGCCTTTTCACCGGGCGGTCACACGTGCCGGGACTGGGCGCACGATTCAGCCGTGCCGCAGCGCCGCGATGATGTAGGAGCGCAGGATTTCGTGCTTATGCTCGGCAAACGGCTTGTCTGTCAGGTCGCGTACCCGGTCGTCGAAGGCGCTCTCGGTCAGTGCGCCCACCGAGAACAGGTAGGCCCAGTGGTAGAAGCCATCGAGTTTGCCGGGTAGCGCTTCGCGCAGCGCCGCGATGAACTCGCGCGCCATCGGGTCGAACAACTCACTGATTACCGGCCGTTGCTGACTCGACGGGTCGGCACCCTCGCGCAGCACCAGCCGGGCGAACCAGACGTTATCCGGGTCGTCGTGCAACGCGAGTACGGGATCGGTGAAGGCGTGCACGATCTGCTCCACCGCATCCTCGGCGTGCAGGTCGGGAATGGCCGCGAGGCGGTCGAGGCGGTCCTGGTTGACGTACTGCCGGTTTTCGAAGATCGCGACGTACAGCTCCAGCTTCGTCGTGAAGTGATACACCACCAAAGAAAGGTTGACCCCCGCCTCCAGGGCGATCTGACGCATCGTTGTCCCATGGTATCCGTCCTGCGCGAACACCTTTTCGGCGGCGCGCAGGATCGCCGTACGGCGTCCGCCATCACTGGTCACCGTGCATATCCTTCCTGTCGGCACCGATGAATCCACTCTTGCACACCTCCACTGTACGTACGTACAGTTAGTCAGGTGTGACACGCTGGATTCACCAGAGGGACTGGTTGACATGAGAGCTTCCGTCAAGTGGGTAGTGCTCGCAGGAGCATTTGTGGCCTACATGTTCGACGCGCTGGAGATCTTGCTGCTGTCACTATCCCTACCCGACATCCGCGCCGAGTTCGGGCTCACCGCGACAGGGCGGCCTGCTCGCGATGGCGACACTGCTCGGAATCGGCGTCAGCAGCGTGACCGTCGGCTGGCCCGCGGACAACTACGGCGGCAAGCGGGCATTGCTGCTCTCACTCGCGGTATTCGGAATCTTCACCATGGCGCTCGCGGTGGTGCCGAACTTCGCGGTGTTCCTGGTGCTGCGCTTCGTTGCCGGGCTCGGCCTCGGCGGTGTTGGGGTGCAGTGTCGACGTACGTGGTCGAGACCTGGCCCGTTGCCCAGCGGGGCCGGGCGGCCGCCTTCGTACTGAGTTCGTTCCCCGCCGGCGGGGCGGTCGCCGCATTGCTAGCCGGTGCGCTGCTGCCGAACTGGCGGCTGCTGTTCTTCCTGGCCGGAGTGGGCGTAGTGGTGCCGATGCTGATCGTCGGCCTGTTCTTCAGCGAGTCCGCCGAATGGGCCGAGCAGAAGAGCACACCGGTGCGGGTGACGGAGATCTTCTCTCCCGAACTGCGGCGGCAGACTCTGCTCGGCGCAACCGTCGCCGGGTTGGCGCTGTTCGGATGGTGGGGCGGTTCGACCTGGCTGCCGACCTACCTGCACACCGATCGCGGCATCCCGACGGCGACGGTCAGCATGTTCATGACCGTACTGAACCTCGGAATGTTCCTCGGCTACAACGTATTCGGACTGATCGCCGACTGGATCGGCCGCAAACACGCACTGCTCCTTTCACTAGCAGGCGTCGCCGTGACCCTGCCGCTCTACGTGGTCGCCGCCGACCGCACCGCACTGCTCTGGCTGGGACCACTATTCGCCTTCTTCGCCGCCTTCACCGGAATCTTCGGCGCCTACCTCGGCGAACTGTTCCCGACCCGGGTACGCGCGACCGGCGCCGGATTCTGCTTCAACGTCGGCCGCGGCGTGGCCGCCTTCGCACCGCTGACGCTCGGCGCACTGGCCAGCGCCACCGGGCTCGGCGCGGGCCCGGAGATCCAATACCTCAACCATCAGGACACCGTGCCCGATCTGCTCGGCATGTTCCCCGGCGCCGGGCCCGAGGTACTGCCGGACGGTGAGGGCTGGGCACTCGAGTGGGTGCGGTTGACCACCCACTGCGGCACGCATATGGACGCGCCATACCACTACGCATCCACCATGGACAACGGCCAGCGCGCGATCACCATCGATGAAGTGCCGCTGGAATGGTGCTTCCAGCCCGGCGTGAAACTCGACTTACGGAATTTGCCCGACGGTTACGTGGTCACACCCGATGACATCGACGCCGAACTCGAGCGGATCGGGCACACCCTCAGCCCGCTGGAGATCGTCGTGGTCAACACCAGCGCGGGCGATCGCTACGGCGAGGACGACTACCTCGCCCGCGGCTGCGGCATGGGCCGAGACGCCACCCTGCACCTGCTCCGCCAGGGCATCCGCGTCACCGGCACCGACGCGTGGAGCTGGGACGCGCCATTCACCTACACGGCCCGCCGATACGCCGAAACCGGTGACGGCTCGATCATCTGGGAAGGCCACAAGGCCGGGCGGGAAATCGGCTACTGCCACATCGAAAAACTGCACAACCTGGAAGCGTTGCCCGCCAACGGATTCCGCATCTCGTGTTTCCCACACAAGATCCACGCCGCCTCCGCGGGCTGGACCCGCGCGGTAGCCATCATCGACGACCCCGAGGAGAACTGATGAAATTCGCCGCTCTGCAACTCGATGGCCGGTACCGGCAGGCGCTCGTGCGCGGGGACCGCCTGCACCCGCTCCCGGCCGGCACCGACCTGTTCGAACTACTGGCCGCCAGACCGAGCGAGGGGGAAGTCCTCAGCAGGTGCGCGGTGCCGATAACGCTTGCCGGACAACGCCTTCTACCACCCGTCCGTACGACGTCCATCCGGGACTTCATCACCTTCGAGCAACACGTCGAGGGCTCCTTCCACGGCATCCGCGAGCCCGCGGTCCCGCCCGAGTGGTACGAGATACCGACGTTCTACTTCACCAACCCCTACGCGCTGATCGGGCCACACGACCCGGTCCCGATGCCACCCGGCTGCACCGTCTTCGACTTCGAACTGGAAGTCGCCGCCATCATCGGCCGTGACGGCTACAACCTGCCAGTCGAGGAAGCCGAAGGGCACATCGCCGGCTACAGCATCTTCAATGACTGGTCAGCACGCGATGTGCAAGTGCACGAGATGCGTATCGGCCTCGGCCCGGCGAAAGGCAAAGACACCGCCTCCACACTCGGGCCGTATCTCGTGACACCGGACGAGCTCGAGCCCTACCGCCAGGGCGACCGATTCGACCTCACCATGTCGGTATCGGTCAACAGCACATCCATCGGAAAGGACTCCCTCGCCAACGCGGCCTGGTCCTTCCCTGAGGTGATCGCCTACGCCAGCCGCGGGACCGAAGTCCGAACCGCCGACATCCTCGGCTCCGGAACCTGCGCCAGCGGCTGCCTGGTAGAACTCTGGGGCCGCAACGGCGGCGAACGCGTGCCCCCACCTCTCGTCGTCGGCGACACCGTGACGATGATGGTCGACGGCCTCGGCTCCATCGAGAACTCCGTGATCCCCGGCCCTCCCCTGCACCCGGTACCCGCCGCGCGTCGGATGCACTGACCAGGATCACTGGATCGGCTGCTGCGGGCCGGGGAGCCCTCGTTACTTACATCTGCCCTCCGACTTGGGAACAGCAATGTAGATGAACCAATTTTCCCGGAAGAGGCCGACGCCGGGGTCCCCGTTCATCCTGGCAGGCGACAGTCGCGGTCGGCTTCTCGGATCGCGGGGGTGGGACTATTTCTCCTCATACGCACGTTGCTCACGGCGCTTCGCCACCGATTGCCTTGTTCCCCATCATCTTGGCAAGCTCGTCGGAGCAGTCGAACTTGCCGAGTCCAGTTACTCGGGCCATCTTCAGGTCTTCGCGGAGGGTGACATAGAGATCGATCCGACGATTACAAGCATCGCGGCAGCCGTCTGCGGCCGCGCGGTCCAGATAGAGTCGGCCAGCCTTGGCTTCATCAGCACGGTAGCGCCAGCGCGATATCTCTTCGCTCATCGACATAGCAAATTCTTCCTGATCAGCGCGGAGATCCTGGCACAAGCATTTCCGCAGCGTTTATAGCTCGATCGCACGGAGCTACGGCGCTTTTCGGTGTGGTATCTGGTCTGCGAGCCAGCAGGGTCGACAGTGACGAGGTGGTGGCGCCGATGCAGGGCACGGTCGTCAAGGTGCTGAGAGCCGGTTCGACGAACCACGATCATCACCGAACGTTGCTGTGCCCGCGCTCAACAACACACCCGAACTCGCAGGTCAACAGCCCCGCATCACGACCTTGCCGGAGCACTGCCGCGGCAGCCAGGTCGCGTCCGAGCCGGATGGGGTTTTCCGAGCGTTCGACCTTCGATCCGGCGAGGGCTCCGTCATAGAGAAGTTGGATGTGCCGGGCGAGCATTTCGGGATCGTCGATTGACGCCGCAGTGAGAAGCTGGGTCATCGTCCGGAGCACCCAGGCGCGATGATCGCGAACAGGCTCCAGTTCCTGGTCCGGAAACTCGGTAGCGGCATTCACGTACTGGCATCCGCGGAAGTTGCGCACCGGCGCCGACGCGATGGCGAGGTCGAAGAACGCCAGTACCTTCGCGACGGGATCGTCGAGGCTCGCGACCGCGCTTTCCCAGCGCGCACGGTCGCGACGGTCCAGTCGTTCCAGGTACGCGATGACGAGGCCTTCTTTCGAACCGAAGGACGAATACAGGCTGGCCCGTGCCACCCCGGCGTCACCGAGAATGCGGTCGATACCCACTGCGCGGATTCCGTTGGCGGCAAAAAGCGTGGTCGCGGTATCGAGCAAGCGATCGGCGGGGCTCGGACGGGGACCCGATGGCTTGGTATCGATCGCTCGGGACCGCTGTGTCTGGGAAACGGGCACGAGACCAGAGTAACGGAATCCGTGGATAGACAGACCGATCTGTCTACTGTTAGTGTCGTGGCCGTGACCCGCCGCCTCCTCACCCGACGTCTGCACGTAGATCTCGTGCGCGTCGCCGGTGCTGCGTGTCGTCACATCTGCTGCTGAGTTCTCAGCACCTCCTGCACGTCTGAACCCGCGAACCCGATCTACAAACGGATCAGAGGTCGTCCGCGGCGTGCGCCGCTCATATCTCCTCCGGAAGGTGACTCATGTCGCTGTACCTGTACGAACTCGTGCCCGCCGCCGACAAGCGCGACCAGGCCGCGCTGACGATCAAGGAACTGGACACCCAGACCGCGACCGCAGGCGGGGAACTGATCGAAACCCAGGTCACCACCGGTGGTGAGCGCATCTTCGCCGTCACCGAGTTCGCTTCCTGCAAGGCTCCGCAGCTCTCTGCAGACAGCCTCGGTGTGGATGAGGTCGACGGACCCAACGAGGTCCGTCTCGTGGGCGCCGATCTCGAGCAGATCAAGGCGGCCCGGCCCGAGGCCGGCTACCTCGTCGAATGGGATCTGCCCGCCGAACTCGACATGGACTCGTACCTCGCACGTAAGAAGGCCAACGCCCCCAAGTATGCGAACGTCCCCGAGGTGAGTTTCCTGCGGACCTACGTCCGCGAGGACATGGGCAAGTGCCTTTGCTTCTACGACGCTCCCGACGAGGCCGCCGTCTTCCGTGCCCGTGAGGCCGTCAGCACTCCCGTCGACCGCATTCACGCACTCGAAGGATAATCCGACATGACCGCGACCATCGCACCATCGAATAAGTCAGAGCGACAACGCATTACAGAATGTATTCGCAGTCGAGCCGCCGTGCTCGACCGTGGCGAGTCCGATGTTCGCGAGGACATCGCAACGCTCGGCGATGCAGGTCTGCTCGGACTCGGTCTGGATTCTTCGGGGATCGAGCAGATGGTCGTTGTCATCGAGGACGTGTCCGCGGAGAGCCTCGCGGCCGGTTTCTCCACGTGGGCTCATCGAATGACCCTCGAGTACGTCGATCGAGCACCGAAAGCGCTGCGAGACAGATACCGTGGCGCGCTCGAAAGCGGCGAGCGGATCGGCGTCACCGCGATGGCGGCCGGACTGCAGCAGGTGGCCGGCCTCGGCGAGACCCCACTGATCGCCACTCCGTACAACGGTGGGATCGAGGTCTCGGGCCCGATCCGCTGGGCCTCCAACGTTTTCGGTGATTCGCTGATTGTTGTCCCCGCACGCACCGAGGGCGGCGACACATTCGTGGCCGTGGTGTCCGCGGACAGTCCGGGGGTGAAAATCAATACCGCACCGGATCTCATGGCTCTCGGTGCGACCGCCTCCACCTCTTTGACGCTGGACCGTGTACGTGTCCCTGCCGAAGACATTGTGAGCACCGATCTCGTCGGGTTCGTCAAGGGGATCCGACCGGTATTCTTGTTGCTGCAGTCATCCTTCTGCAGTGGGATCTCCCGCACCGCGCTCTCGGAGGCACAAGCCCTCCTCACAGGCCTCGGTGAACAGTTCATCGGTGAATACCGTTCCCTTGCTTCCGACTACGAATCGCTGCGGTCCCGACTTCAGCGGTTTGCGCAGGATATCGACAACATTCCGATTCGCGATCTCATTCAGCTCCGACTCGACGGGTCCCTCGTCGCCGTCGCTGCCACGCGGCTCGAGTCCACCCTGCGGGGAGGAGCGGGATACGCCGCACACAGTGGTACCAGCAGGCGGTTCCGCGAGGCCGCCTTCCTTCCCATTCAGTCTCCGTCGGAGGGTCAGTTGCGTTGGGAACTAGCGCAGTACGAATAGAGCAGGGACGCAAGTCCTACTCCGGCAATCGAACACCTGTCCTGGGCGGTGTGGACCTCTCCATCGCGCCCGCCGAGTTCCTGGTGGTGCTCGGGACCAGCGGTAGCGGCAAGTCGACGCTTCTGCGTGTCATCGCCGGCCTCGATCACCTCGACTCGGGCACGATCGAGTGGAACGACTCGGAGGCCGGGGAGCGTCCACATACCGGCGTCATGTTTCAGCAACCGCTCCTCATGCCATGGCTCACCGTCCGGGAGAATATCGCTTTCGGTGGTCGATTTGCGGCAAACCGGCAACGTTTCGATGTCTCTTACGCAGACGATTTAGTCGAGCGGTTCGGTCTGTCGGCGGTGGCACACTCCTACCCGGATCAGCTGTCGGGCGGCCAGGCGCAACGTGTCGCAGTGATCCGTGCCGTCTCCATTCGTCCGCGGCTGCTGCTGCTGGACGAGCCATTCAGCGCGCTCGACCCGGCCATTCGCGGTGATCTCCAGCAGTGGCTCGGCGATCTCGCCGCCGAACTCGGTTTCACGGCCGTCCTCGTCACCCACGACATCGACGAAGCAATTACGCTCGGCAGCCGAATTGCACTGCTGGGCAGAGACGGAAAGTTCCACCGTGAATGGAACGCTCCCGGCCACACCGACGGGTTGCGCAGTGAGATTCTGTCCGAGTACCGCGACGCCGCGCTCGTGACGGCATGACCGTTTCCCCGCAACATTCACTACTGAATCGCCGCACACTGTTGCGCGGTGCAGTCGGCCTCGCGGCAGCCGGCGGAGTGGCCGGTGTCGTCGACCTCGCCCGGACCGCGAGTACCGACCGGTCCAACACCACCGGCCAGTTGCGGGTCGGGTACCTGCCGATCACCGACGCCGCGCCGCTTCTGGTCGCTCACGGGGCGGGCCTGTACGAGAAGGGCGTGGTCGCTGGGGCCAAACCGGTGCTGTTCCGTAGCTGGGCGTCGCTCGCGGAGGCGTTCATCACGCGGCAGGTCGATGTTGTGCATCTGCTGATGCCCCTTGCTGTCCAGCTTCGGTACTCGGTGGGCAGTGCCGCCCGGGTGCTCGGCTGGAACCACACCAACGGCTCGGCGTTGACCGTGGCCCCACACGTCACGGATCTGAGTCAGCTGGCCGGGCAACAAGTTGCCATCCCCTTCTGGTGGTCGATTCACAACATCGTGATCCAGCAGATGTTCCGCGCGCACGGACTGCGACCGGTGATTCGGCAGGCGGCCTCGCGCTCCGCGAACACCGTCGAGCTGATCGTGATGAGCCCCTCGGACATGGTCCCCGCTCTGGCGAATGGATCGATCGCCGCCTACACCGTTGCCGATCCGTTCAACGCCGCCGCAGAAGTAACCGGAATAGGACGGATTCACAGTTTTCTAGGCGACGTGTGGCGTGACCACGCCTGCTGCGCACTGCTCGTGCACGAGGATCTCATCGAGAAGAGCCCCACCGCGGTGCAGAGCCTGACCGACTCGGTCGTGGCCGCACAGCTACGCATCGACAGCGACAGGAAGTCCGCCGCAGCACTCCTGGGCAAGTACCTCCCTCAACCGGTGCCGGCGATCACGAAAGCACTGACCTACCCACCGGACCAGTATCAACTTCGGCACCGGGACTGGGAACCACAGCGCATCGGATACCAGCCCTTCCCGTTCCCAAGTTTCACCGCGGCGCTCATCGAGGCCATGCACGACACGGTGGTCGATGGGGATCGCACTTTCCTGAGCCGGCTCGATCCGGCCACGGTGCATTCCGAACTCGTCGACGACAGATTTGTGCGTAACGCCTTGTCGACCCACGGCGGGCCCCAAGCATTCGGCCTGCCGCACAATCTCAGCCGCACAGAGGAAGTGGATCCCACGTGACCAACCGACCCCCCTCGGGCAGTCGCAGCCGTGCGTTCTGGCCACCCGCCGTTGCCGCGGTCGCCGCCGTCTCCTTATGGTGGCTGACCACGACGGTTCTGGTGGGTAGTGACTCACTGATCGGTGAATTCGCGCCCCAATACGTTGGGCCTGCTCTCGTCGAGCTCTTTCAACGTGGTGTTCTCCTTCCGGATATCGCCGCAAGCATGTGGCGTCTACTCGTCGGTCTGCTGATCGCGACGGTGCTGGGAATCCCGCTGGGGCTGCTGATCGGCCTCAACGTCACCGTGGAACGGGCAACGCTACCGCTCGTCCAGTTCCTGCGCATGATCTCACCGCTGTCCTGGGCGCCGATCGCCGTCGCGCTCTTCGGAATCGGGCACGAACCCGTTTACTTCCTCGTAGCCGCGGCCGCGATATGGCCGATCGTCATCAACACTGCCGCCGGGGTGCACGCGATCGACCCAGGACATCTGATGGTGGCCAAGTCTTTCGGCGCCACCCGATCCGAACAACTCACCGCGGTGGTACTGCCCGCGATCCGCGATCATGTGCAGACGGGACTGCGTATCGGTGTCGGCATCGCCTGGGTGGTGCTGGTTCCAGCCGAGATGCTCGGAGTGCGCTCAGGGCTCGGCTACCAGATTCTCAACGCCCGTGATCAACTGGCCTACGACCAGGTGATGGCAGTGATCATCGTCATCGGCACACTCGGTTTCTGCCTGGACTGGGCGGCCCGTCACGTCTTGCGGGAGCGCCGCCACGCGGTGTCGGTGGAGGACTCGGACGAGAGCACGGTCGACGCGTAGGCGCGGAACCGTTTTTCAGGGTGTCGACAACCCGGTTCGGGGACAGGTCGCCGGGTCAGCGACCGACGGCCCGGGAGAGATGCTCCGGATGAGCGCCGGCAGTTGGCGTTCAGCTAGAGCCCGTCCCGAGTTCTCGCCGGAGGAGGCGGAACGATCACCCGACTGACAGCCAGCGAAAACGGCTGACGCTCTCGATGGGGCTGACGCCGGTACCAAACGTGCGGTTTGTCGAGGAGCTGGGGGCGGGTTGGCAGTTGTGTCTGGCTGCAGGGCAGACACGCGGGGACGCTCGGACTACCGTCGCTCAGGTCCTCATTTGCCCTCGGAGTCGCTGAACCGGAATTGTGTGCGGTGACCCGACTTCCGACGCGCCGCGATGATCGGGTCCGGAAAAAAATCCGGAAATTCATGCGCCATGGATGTCGAGAATGCTCGGGCGGCTCCGTCCCAGGGGTACGAGCAGCCGAACGGGCATCGACGACACCGACGAAGGAGCGACCACCATGCAACCGAACGAGATCACCGCGATCCTGAACCTCCCGATCAGTCAGGAGCTCCTGGCTCGCGACCTGCTCCGCATGGCCTACGTCGCCAAGGACGGCACACCCCGCAACGTCCCGATCGCCTTCACCTGGAACGGCTCACAGATCGTCGTCTGCACCACGAAGAACGCCCCGAAGCTGCCCTCCCTGCGCCACCACCCCGAGGTCGCGCTCACGATCGACACCGAGGTACATCCGCCGAAGATCCTGCTCATCCGCGGCCGGGCGGAGCTGGACGTGGTCGACGGCATCCCGGAGGAGTACCTGCAGATGAACGGCAGCTACGAAATGACGCCCGAGCAGCGCGTCGAGTGGGAGGCCGAGGTCCGCTCGCTCTACGACGGCATGGTCCGGATAATCATCACCCCGACCTGGGTCAAACTCATCGACTTCGAAAACACCCTCCCCACCGCGGTCGAGGAGCTGATCCAGCAGCGGGCCGAGCGTCAGCGCGCCTGAACCGATCAACCCGGCCAGAATGGGCCGTAACGAACCCAAGGAGAACATCATGACGATCCACCGGATGGATCACGCCGGCATTGTGGTCGAGGATCTCGCGGCTGCTATCGCGTTCTTCGTCGAGCTGGGCCTGGAACTGGAGGGCGAAGCAACAGTCGGTGGCCAATGGGCCGACGACCTCCTCGGACTGGACGGCGTCCGAGCAGACATCGCCGTCGTACGGACTCCGGACGGCCATGGCCGGGTCGAGCTCTCGACGTTCCACTCGCCAGCGACCACCAGCACTGCGCCGAAGGCGCCGGTGAACACCCCGGGCATCCCTCGCCTGACGTTCGTCGTCGACGACGTCGACGACGTCCTCGACCGCCTGCGCGCCCATGGCGCCGAACTCGTGGGCACGGTAGCCCAATACGAAGACATCTACCGGTACTGCTACGTCCGCGGCCCCGACGGCATCATCATCGGGCTGGTCGAGGAACTCCACTAAACGACACTCCTCGCCGCAAGGCTCCCGATCAAGCGCCGACAGTGACTCGAACTACCCCGAAGATCAACTGGCAGAGATGATGTCGGCCTTTCACCATGCGCGAACATGCCGCTGAGCGGGCGGCGGTAACCAGCGGGAGGTCGACCGAGCGCCTCGGGCGTGGCGTACTCCGGTTAAGGATCGTTCTCTTCGCGAAAGCCCTCGACAGTGACCTGCACGACCCGCTCGAGCTGCGTCCGTATTTCGGTGGTGTCTACCGGGATCGCCTTGATGGTGCCTGCGCTGCGGACGAGATAGCGGCCGTCGGGATAGTCCATCACGTGGAAGCCTCGGGCGGGTGCGGGGCGGTTGTCCCATGCGGGGCCCGCGTACACGGCGACGTGGGCGATGGTGGCGCGGGGGCGTTCGAAGAACTGTGCGGCTTGCGCGCGGGGCGGGGGCGGCGCTCCGACGCGGTACGGTCGCTCGTCTTCGGTGTCGAGGTCGTGGCGGGAGATCTCTATGCCGGGTTCGCACCCGCGCGGGGCGCCTGGCAGCAGGTCGACGACTCGATGGCTCACCTCCGCCGCGTCGATCAGCGACATGCGCACGGCCCCACCATGTTCCGGCGACGAGGTCGGTTCCTGTATCAGCAGTACAGCATGCCGATAGTGCAGAGCGGCGTGGACGCGCAGCTTGTCTTTTTGGTGGAATCCGGCGACCTCGATGCGTGCTTCGGGTTCGGCCAGCACGCGCAGCGCGCCGTACATGGATTCGTCGAAGCGCTGGTGCAGTCCGGCGGCTTCGGACTTCCACTCCGCTTCGTAGTCGGCGACCGTTTCCGCGGTAGACCGGTACTGCAACGGGTACGGCAGTACATCGCGGTCGACGGCCCGCCACAGCACGGTGAAGCCGAGCGCCGTGAACGACCAGTCTCGTCGGCTCATGACGCCGGTTCGTTCGTCGTGCACGGCAGCCGCGTCGTGCACGGCAGCACGGCGTCGATGCTTCGTGCGCTCATTCGCCGATCACCGGCGGGACCGACTTCACTCTGTTCTCCTCACCGAGACCGGTGAGTTCCTCGCCGTTGTGCTGGTTCACCAGGTAGTCCTTTGTCTGGTGTTCCTTGTCGTCATCGCCCTTGCCCCGGCCGCCCGGCGGCATCATGCCCGGCATCCCGCCCATGCCGGGGCGACCCGCGCCGGGACGCGCGGCCGCGGCGGCGGGAACGCCGCTCGCAACCGCGGGCACGCCCTTGACGCTGCGGCCCGGTGCGGGGGTTCCGAGGCCGGGCACGCCGGGGCTCGGCGTGCTGGGAGATCCGGGGCTCGGTGTTCCTGGACGAATCGGTGACGGATGGGTGTCAGGAGTGGTGTTCGCCGGTTGGGTCGACAGGTTCGTGCCCGCGGGCGTCGTCGCCGATTGGTCGGGCGTGTTCTGTTGCTCGGCAGACGGATTCGCGCCTGTCGGGACGGTGTTCCCCGGCGTGTCTTCGGCACCCGGCGGCTGTGCGGGTTCCACCGTGTTGGGTTCGCCACCAGAATCCTTGCCGGGTGAGGGAGGTTGCCAGCCGTTGTTCGGTGCGGGCTGCTGATCGCCGGGCTTCTGTACGGGGTTGTATGGCCTGGGCACCAGCGGAACGCCGGTATCGGCTTCCCGGACCGCGGGATAGAAGACGTTCTTGACGACGTTCACCGACGTGTCGTGCGCGGCATCGGCGCGATGCTGGTTCAACTTCCACGTCGGGCCGGGCACCCAACTCGCGACGTTGCTGGTCCACGTGTGACCCGGCGCCTCCTGCACGGCAGGCCGGGTGACCTCGATTGCCGACCGGATGATCTTCACCTTCTCGGCGACGATCTGCACCGAACCGATCAGCCCGCTGGACTTGTCGACGTACTCCTTGATCCCGTCCGCCGCGGCCTTCGCCGCCGCGCCTTCCCATTTGCCTTCCATGGCCTTGTTGATTTCCGGGGCGAAACCCCGCAAACCCTGATCGAGCCTGTTGCGAATGGACTCCCACCGCTGATGCAGCGCAACGACATCGTTGACCGACATCGCTTGCACGCGTTGATAGAGATCGTCGATGCCGTCCGGATTCTTGTACGCGCTCTCCGGGACTTTCGGTGACTGGGTCTGCAATTCGGTGCCACCGCGCATGATTTCGGCGATGCGGTTCCGTGCGATGGCCGCGTCTGGACTTTCATCGCGCGAACCGGTATCGGGCGGGCCGGATTTCGACTGCTCGTACAGTGCGGCGCCGATCGCGACCAAGAATGGTAGACCCACGATCATCCCCCCGATCAGTTCAACAGATTGTTCGTGCTTTGTGAATTGGCTTCGTCTTGTGCGACGATTCGGTCCACAGAGATCTGGATCGTATCACGCATCAGGGTCAGTACTTCGATGTGTTCTTTCAAGGCCGAGTCCACATCACCTTCGCCACCGATTGCCTTGGCGCTCAGCATCTTCGCCAGCTCATCTGCGCAGTCGAACTTGCCAAGACCTGTGACCGTGTCGACGTCCTTCAGATTGTTGCGGAGTGTGTTGTAGAGCTGAATTTGGCGATCGCAGGCGTCCCAGCACCCCTTCGCAACCTCACGGTCGAGGTATAGGCGCCCCGCCTTCGCTTCATCGGCGAGGTATCGCCACCGCGACACCTCCTCTTCCATCGCCATAATTCGGTTTCCTTGATCAGCGGGGAAATATCGGGACTAGAGCCTCAGCGGCCGTCATGGCTCTCGCGCATGGCGCCACCACATTCTTTGATGATGCCTGGTTGTAAATCGTGATACTCAGTGCGCCATGATTGGCAGGAAAAGCCAGGTCGCAATCTTCGTTGAACTTGTCTTTCGCCCGACGGTACTGAACGCCGTTCCGGCCGCTGATTGAGATATCAGTGAATTCGATATTTCCGTCTTTTCTTCTGAATTCGTCCACAGAATAGATTGTCGACCATACGCCGAGTGCAAAGTCCGCATTGCTCCAGCTGCAGTGCTTCCATCCAGGCTCTTCAACACCGGCGACCCCGGACTCCTTCGTCGACGGATTCACGCCGATCTTCTGAAGCAGCTGATCCGAAACCTGCGTGCACGGATCCCACAGCGCGGCCGTGGCAGCCGACGTATCGGTGACCGTGCTCGGCGTAGCCGTCCCACCCGTGCTCGATCCGCACCCCGAGGCAGCCAGCACCACCCCAGCGAGCGCCGCAACCGTCGCCGTCGTCCGTCGTCCCACCGAAGCCTCCCGATCTGGGCCGTCAAAATTGTCCCTGAAGTGTAGGACGCACCAACGCGTCATCTGGTTCCACCGGATTCGGCTTCTTCTCGCGGTTCAGGTACTCAGCTAGCCTGCGTCGATACTGAGACGAGTCTCGTTTCGTGCATCGTGGTGTGAGGAAAAGGGGACCAAGACGACTCGCGGGAAGCGCTGGCGGACTTGGGGTTCACGGCCGGACTGCCGGCATGACCCCGATGGTCCTGGGACCAGTCGAGGCGGCGCCTGCCGATGGTGGTGTGGAGTATGTGACGGGTGAATCGACAGGGTGTATCGATCCTGTATGAGTTCCCGAGGCTACGAGTGATGTCGTGGAGTGTTGTGATCGTGAATTGTGTTGTGGCTGTGCAGTTTCGGCCGGATTCCGGCGCATGTGATGATCGAGTGCACGACGGTGCTGATGTGGGGGCGGAATGTGTCGCGTGGTGCGACGACCCATCGTCGGTATCCGGTGTTCTCGTCGCCGGGGGAGGGCAGGACTATTTCGCCGCCGTCGGGGACGATTGTTGCGGTTGCGCGTAGTAGTGCGGTGAAGATGTCGCAGTCGGCGGCGAGCGTGTTGGTGTCGTCAGGTCGGGCGAGGATGGTCCAGCGGTGGGAGCCGTGTGCGATGACGGGACCGAGTAGGTATTGCTTGGCGAGGTCGTCGTGGATCATTGTGCCGAGCCATTCGGGGACGGTGACTGCGGCGATGTCGCCGGTGCGCATGGTGATTCGTCGGGTTTCGTTATGCACGAAGCATGGCAGTCCGCAGACGCGTCGGTAGTGCAGGCAGCGGGTGAATGTGGGGTCGGCGTCGTGTGTACTCATGGCCTGCCCGAGGTGCTGGATGGGGCGTGCGCGCCGGTCGGGGTGCGGGTGTGGTGTTGTTCGGTGAGGTTGGGTTGCGGTGCAGGTGACATGAGTGTTGTGTCCGTTCGGATTCGAGAATGTCTGGGGGAGTGCGGGGGAGTATCAGTTCCGGAGTTGTGCGCAGGGCCAGGGCGGGAGGTCGTCGCGGATGTTGTCGTCGACGGTCGCGGTGAGTTCCGGGAAGCGTTGGGCCAGTTGGTCGGCCACGTTTTGGGCTTGTTCGGCGCCGGCCTGGTAGTCGAGGCGCAGTGCGCCGGATTCTCATTCCGGGTCCGTTAGTGCCGGGTCGCTCAGGTCGGGCAGGCGGCGCAGTCTGGCGCTGACCTCGTAGGCCATATCGGTGTAGCCGAGTGCCAATTCGGCAAGTCGGTGCCAGGCGCGGTGCAGTTCTGGTTCGGAGGTGTCGACGGTCAGCGCGGCACGGGCGAGAACGGAGTATCTGGCGAGCCGGTCGACCACCACCCCAACCGATTCGGTGTGCATGTGGGCGCCGCCGTGGGCGGGCGGGAGTTCGGCTGCCAGCCATCGGTCGATGTGCCGAATCAAACTTGCGCGGCGGAGATTGAGCTCGCCGGGTTGACCAGCGGATGTGGAGCCGACCGCCGTATGTGCCTGCGCGAGTTCGCGGGCGGCCCACAGCACGGGGTGTGTCACGATGACCTTGCCTGTGCACGCCTCCAGGATCAGATCCTTCGAGGGCAGTGGTCCCCGCAAGGCGAGCTGGAAATCGCCTACCCTGTGCTGCGCACCCACCGGCACCACCGACGACGAACTGATCCGCGTGGCCGGGACACGTTGGGCCGTGGAGGACTGCTTCCAGACCGCCAAGACCGTAGTCGGGCTCGACCAATACCAGGTCCGCCGCTACGACGCCTGGTACCGCCACGTCACCCTCGCGATGCTCGCCCACACCTACCTCGCCGTCGCCGCCGCTATTTCCCCAAAAGCGTTGGCAGCGGCCTCATCTCACTCACATTCGGTGAAATCCGACGTCTTCTGGCACACCTGATCACTACCACTAAGACCCTCGACCAGATCTGGCACTGGTCGATCTGGCGCCGTCACCACCAGTACCGAGCCAAACAAGCCCACTACCAGCGAAGACGCTCCTTATATAACTAAGTGCGGCTGGAGTACTAGTACTCCAGCCGCACTTAGTTATGTTGTGCTGTAGCCTTTTCGGCGTGTCGATTGATGAGGATCTGACCGCGTGGGTTGCGGGGTTGGATGATTTGTTTGGGCGGGTGGCTGGTCGTTTCTACCGGGCTGAGCCGCGGTTGCGGGCGCGGGCGTATGTGCGGGGGTTGTTGGCGCCGTTAGCGGGGAAGAATGGCTGGACGCTGGCCGAAGCTGCTGGTGACGGCACTCCGGATGGGATGCAGCGGCTGTTGAACAAGGCGGCGTGGGATGCCGACGGGGTGCGCGACGACCTGCGTGCCTACGCTGTCGAGCATCTGGGTGATCCCGATGGTGTGCTGGTGGTCGACGAGACCGGTTTCCTGAAGAAGGGCGTGAAATCCGCTGGGGTGCAACGGCAATACTCCGGAACAGCGGGGCGGATCGAGAACTGTCAGCTGGGGGTGTTCTGTGCCTACACCACCAGCAAGGGGCGCACGCTTATCGATCGGGAGTTGTATCTGCCGAAGTCGTGGACCGGCGACCGCGAACGTTGCCGCGCGGCGAATGTGCCCGACGAGGTCGAGTTCGCCACGAAAGCCACGCTGGCCAAGCAGATGCTCGCCCGCGCGCTCGACGCCGGGGTGCCGGCCAGGTGGGTGACCGCCGACGAAGCCTACGGCGGAGACTCGAAGTTCCGGTCCTGGCTCGAACAGCGGCGGATCGGCTATGTCGTGGCGGTGCCGTGCAGTCAGACAATTCCGATGACTGCGGGTAGTTCTCGCGTGGATCACCTTGTCGCACAAGCGCCTTCACAGGCGTGGAAGCGCCGCAGCTGCGGTGACGGCGCGAAGGGGCCACACCTGTTCGACTGGGCCGTGGCCACCTTGGCGACCTACCCGGACACCGCGCCGGGCTGGAGCCGCTGGGTGCTGGCGCGGCGCGCACTGACACCGAACACCAAGGGCGAGCTGGAAATGGCCTACTACCTGTGCTGCGCAGCCACCGGCACCACCGACGACGAACTGATCCGGGTGGCCGGAGCGCGTTGGGCCGTGGAGGACTGCTTCCAAACCGCCAAGACCGAGGTCGGGCTCGACCAATACCAGGTCCGCCACTATGACGCCTGGTACCGCCACGTCACCCTCGCGATGCTCGCCCACACCTACCTCGCAGTCACCGCCGCTACCTCCCCAAAAGCGTTGGCAGCGGCCTCATCTCACTCACGTTCGGTGAAATCCGACGTCTTCTGGCACACCTGATGTCCATGGCCAACTTAAAGTCCCCACTGGTGGCCGGCTGTAGGTCTCCGCTGGCGGCCAGGTAGAAGTCCCCATTTCCTTTGCTCGTCGTGTCAGCCCGGAACTCGTGGCCTGGGCGGTGACGGTGATAGCGCCAACTGTCATCCGTCACTGCCCAGGGAGTTCCATTGAAGTCTGCGAGGGAGCGAATGGACATCATTTCCGCTTATCGAGAGGTCGGAACGTATCGTGGTGCTGCCGAGTTGTGTGGCACCACGCACAAGACCGTGAAGCGAGTCGTCGAGCGCGCCGAATCCGGTGGCGACCGCCCCGAGTCGGTGGTGCGGACCCGCAACTACGAGCAGGTGCGGGACCTGGTCGCCGAGCGGGTCGTGAAATCGAAGGGCCGGATCTCGGCCAAGCGGTTGTTGCCGGCCGCGCGAGCGGCTGGTTACGAGGGGTCGCCACGGAACTTCCGGCGGCTGGTGGCTGAGCAGAAAGCGTTGTGGCGCAAGGATAATCATCGTGGTCGTCGTCCGGCGGTGTGGTCGCCGGGGGAGTATCTGGTGATCGACTGGGCCGAGGCGGCGCCGGGGTTGCAGTTGTTTTGCGCGGTGCTGGCGTTTTCGCGGTGGCGGTTCACCGCGTTCGCTGCCGATCAGAAGCAGTCGACGACCCTGGCGTTGATCGCCGAGGCGTTCGCCGCGATCGGTGGTGTCCCCGCCCGGGTGCTGGCCGACCGGATGGGTTGCCTCAAAGGCGGGGTGGTCGCGAACGTAGTCGTCCCGACCGCTGAATACGTCCGGTTCGCAGCGCATTACGGTTTTTCGCCGGATTGGTGCCATGCCAGCGATCCGCAGTCGAAAGGCATCGTGGAGAACCTGTGTGGTTATGCCCAGCGGGATCTGGCGGTGCCACTGCTGACCGAGGCCGCGATGACCGGCCGGGGCGTGAGCCTGCGGGAGGCCAACGCGGCGGCGGAAGCCTGGTGCGCGGAGGTGAACTCGCTGGTGCACTCGGAAATCTGCGTGGTCCCCGACGAACGCCTCCTCGTTGAGCGGGAGTTGTTGGCACCGTTGCCGTCGCTGCGGCTCGAGATCGGCACACCGACGGTCACCCGCACCGTCGACCGGCTCTCGTGTGTTCGTTACGGGTCGGCCCGCTACTCGGTGCCCAACCGTCTGATCGGTGAGAAAGTGCAGATCGTCCTCGACTGCGGGGCGCTGCTCGTGCTCGAACCGGCGACCGGGGTGATCGTGGCCGAGCACGAACTCGTCGCGCCCGGTGACACATCGATCCTCGATGACCACTACGACGGACCCCGGCCCGCGCCCAACCGCGGCCCACGGCCGAAAACAACTGTCGAGCAACAGTTCTGCGCCCTCGGCGACGCCGCCGAAGCGTTCCTCGTCGGCGCCGCCGCGATCGGCAACACCCGCCTCGGCGCCGAGTTGGAGATCCTGCTCGCGCTCGGCGCCGCCCACGGCGAACACGTCCTGGTGGCGGCGTTGCGGCGGGCGGTGGCGTTCAAACGGTTCCGCTCCGCCGACGTCCGCTCCATCCTCGCCGCTGGCACCGGCACCCCGCAGCCCCGCCCGGCTGGTGAGGCGCTGGTGCTGGACCTGCCGACCGCGCCGACCCGCTCCCTGGACGCTTACAAGGTCACCCGTGACGGGAGCGTGTCATGACTACGGCTCGATCGAAAACCGTTACTCCCAAACCGATTCCGGAACTGGACGCCGACCTCGACGCTGGACTGCGCCGGTTGAAACTGGCTGCGGTCCGCCGCACCGCACCCGAAGTCCTGCAGGTCGCCAAGACCCAGCGCTGGACTCCCGAGGAGGTGCTGCGCACCCTGATCGAAGCCGAGTTGGCCGCCCGCGACGCCTCCAACGCCCGCAATCGGCTCAAGGCCGCCGCGTTCCCCGTTACCAAAACCCTCGACGGCTTCGACGTATCGGCTTCGTCCATCCCGCAAGCCAGCTTCGACTACCTGTCGAGTCTGGAATGGGTTCGCGCGCAACACAATCTCGCGCTGATCGGGCCACCGGGCACGGGCAAAAGCCACACCCTGATCGGGCTCGGCTACGCCGCGATCCAGGCCGGGCACAAAGTCCGCTACTTCACCGCCGCCGACCTGATCGACACCCTCTACCGCGGGCTGGCCGACAACACCGTCGGCAAAATCATCGACACCCTGCTGCGCGCGGACCTGGTGATCCTCGACGAGATCGGGTTCGCCCCGCTCGACGACACCGGCACCCAACTGCTATTCAGACTGGTCGCGGCCGCCTACGAACGCCGCTCACTCGCCATCGCCTCCCACTGGCCCTTCGAGCAATGGGGCCGGTTCCTACCCGAACACACCACCGCCGCCAGCATCCTCGACAACCGGAGTAGGTGCGGGTTCCTTCAACCGGATTTCGCTGGTGTCAACGCATCTCAGCAGCTCTCGGCCCGTTCGATGGCCTGATCAGACATATCCGGCAATCTGCGAGTTATTACAGGAATCCTGGAGCAGCTGCTGTAATCTGCGACACCATGCCGGATTCCGGGACACGCCCACTGTCGCTCGTTCCGGCGGCCACGCCCGATGGCGATGAAACGTCTGTGGAACCGATCCTCGAGCCGGGGCTAGCAGATGTTGTCACGCTCCAGCGGCGCAAGGCCGCCGAGGTTACTGCCGACGACGAGCAGAGTTTCTTCCTGGATACAGTCGCTGAGTATCAATGGGCCAGGGACACAGCGGGTTTGGCTGCTGCCACGCTGGATGGGCTGACCAAGCCGATCATCGAGATCTGCCAGTACTACGGTTTGGTGCCGTGGCAACTGACCCCACGCCAAGTCGACAAGTACTTCGCGGGTGTCGGCAAGCGGGCACGCTCGACGGTGCGCCGCAAGATGACCCTGATCGACAGCTACTTCGCCTTCCTCGAGCAGCGGTATGCCGGTGAGATCGCCCGCAACTACGGCGTCGGCGTGGAGTCGCCGATCGACCCGTTCAACCGGCCGACCCATCGCGGCGACTTCGGGCTGCGGATACCGCCGTCCCAGCGGGCGACACGCGAATTCTTCGGCCGCTGGCGGGAATCGCTGCCGCAGTCGCGCAAGCCGGCGATCGCCCGCCGCGACTACGTCATGGGCAAGCTCACCTACATCTCCGGCGTTCGCGCCGCCGAGCTGTGCTCGGTGAGGATCGGCGACGTTCACTGGGAGTCCGGTCAATGGGGCCGATTCCTGGTGCACGGCAAGGGAGCTCGCGGATCCGGGCCTCGCCAACGCGAGGCTTATCTGTTCGAGGAAGGCCGGGCGCTGTTGTGGTGGTATATCGAGGAAGTCCGCGCCGAATTCTGCGACGACCCAGACGATTCCGAAGCCCCACTGTTCCCGTCCGAGCGGATCCCGCAGGCCGTCGCCGCGTTGAATCTGGCCACCCCCGGCATCGCGGTCACCCCGTCGACGTTCCGGCGGGCACTGAAAGCCGTCGGCCGCCGGTTTCTCACCGGCCCAGTGACCGAGCTGCATCCACATCTACTCCGACATGCCTGCGCAACCCACAACTACGAGCGGGGAATGTCGCTCTGGGAAGTACAGAAATTATTGGGACACGATCGCCCGACCACCACTGTTTCCTACCTGGCCACCGCACACGCCGACCCGGAAACCGCGAGCCTGGCAGCAGCCGGGAGAGCGGTGCAACGACTCGTCATGGACAAAGGAACCCTGCGATGAAATGGAACCTGCGCTGGGCCGCGGCCAAACGCGACATCTGGCGGCCCAGCGAGCTGATGACCGTATTCGCCGAGGTCGGCTTCACGCCATCGCTGAGCAAAGTCGCCGCCCTCTGGAGCAACAAACCCACCACGGTCAGGCTCGATGACCTGGACAAGATATGCGCCGCACTGCAGTGCACGGTCGCCGATCTCCTGGAAGCCGAGCCCCTCACGACCGCCAATGAGCAAGAGCGGCAAACCAATCGGGCCGTCGGTGGGACGGATGAACCCGTGCGACCGACCGCCCGCCGCGGCGGGACCAAACGATCAATGCCGCCGAACTGACCCGTGACAGCGACACCGAGGAACTGGCCGATCGGGCAGTGCCCGGTCTGCCTGGGCTGGGGCGAGAGACGGCAATACACCACCTGCGCCCCCTGCGGGAAATGGCGCCGCGCCTTCCCAGAATGCAAGCCGTGCTTGCGATGTCGGCATCGCAACCATGTCAGCGACGAGGGACTCTGCCGCTCGTGCTTGCAAGTCCTGCGTGTCGACGATCCCGGATGGCTGCTCGATCCCGTGCCCGGCCGCCCGACGCAACTCACGCTGATCCTGCCGGAACTGCGCTCGTTTCGGGCCACCCCGATCGTTCTGCCCGCGAAGTGGAAAAACCCAAGTGCCGCAACGGGAAAACCCTTCCCCGACCTGGTGCCGACCCCGCAGCAACGACGGCGGCTGACCCCACGGCCTCCCGCGCCATCGATATCACCTCACCTGCTCGACCCCACGCAGATCATGCTGTTCGACGCCCGTCGAGACTGGAGTCGCTTCACCGTCGGTTCCCCCAATGCCCTGCCTGAGCTGACACCGGCAGCCACAGCCCTGCTCGAGGAGTTCCAGCAGCACGCACGAAACCACGGGTGGGGTCCGATGCCCCGCAACGCCGGGGCGATGACCTTGCGGGTCCTGCTGGGCTGGCTCGGCGCAGCCGCCCCCATCCCCGAAGCCGACATCCGTGCGGTCGCCGACCACCGCCCCAATTCCGCCATCCGACGCGTCCTGCAGTTCCTCGACGCTCACGGCATGGTCATCGCCGACCCCGCCCGCCAAGGCGACACCATCGAACGGGCCATCCAGCAGCGCATCGACACCCTTCCCGATGCCCTCGCCGATGAAATCGGTTGCTGGATAAGTGTTCTGCGTGGCGAAGGACGCCGACCACACCCACAATTCCCCTTCGCCACGATCCGCTCCTACCTGAACTGCCTGCGGCCGACGCTGGCCATCTGGACCGAGTCCGTCACCAGCCTGCGTGAGATCACCGGTCCCGACATCCAATCCGCCCTCGACCGGCAACCACCCGTCACAGCCCGCAACCTGCTCTCGGCCCTGCACAGCCTGTTCCGCGCCCTCAAACAAGAACGACGCATCTTCCGCGATCCCACCCGCGGGATCACCCTGACCGCGATGCGTCGCCTGCCCGTCCCGATTCCCACCGACCGCCTGCACGGTCTCATCGACCGCACCGAAGGGCAGATGGCCAAACTCGTCGTCGCCCTCATCGCCATCCACGGCCTGGGCAAACAAGAAACCACCCACCTGCAACTGAACGATCTCGACCTATCCGCCGGACGGCTGCTGGTTCGACGACAAACCCGACACCACACCGTCTACCTCGACGAACTCACCCACACCCTCGCGCTCGACTGGCTACACCAGCGGCGGCGCCTCTGGAGCCGAACCTCCAACCCCCACCTGCTGGTCAGCCAGGTGACCGCAGCCGATGCCACGCTCCCACCCGTCTCCCACCGGGTCATCGACATCATCTTCGAGCGGCTCGGTCTCACCCCATCCCAACTCCGCCGCGACCGCATCCTCGACGAAGCCGCACACACCGCCGACCCCGTCCACCTCATGCGCGTCTTCGGCATAACCGCCAAGACCGCCATCACCTACGTCCAAGCAGCCCACCCCGAACGCCGCTCCACCACACCCCGGTAACAACCCGCCGACGACCGCCCACATCCGCGAACCCGACCCGCTTCGACCACACACCACCCGACCACGCACGGGTTCATCGCATACCACCACCGAGAATCGGCGAACCCGCGCGCTTTCGCCTGCTCCACCACGCGCATCTCGTGCTCACCACAGGTGATTCCCACCGCTTGGCCGAAGCGCTCGCCGGCAAGGGGGTGGTCGCCTTGGCCTGACCCAGCACCTCCAGCGCCGCGGCCCGCGGCTAGAACGGCTCACCGTCGAACATCGGCTCGCCGCGGCTGCCGCCGAACAGGAACGCGAACCGGCCCAGATCGACGCGCAACAGCTCGATCGAGTAGGTATCGGACCCGACGACCCCGGCCAGCGATTCCGCAACGGCCGGACCAGCATTCGCCAGCCAATCATCGAGAAACATCAGCATCTCGGCGAGTTCGACGGCATCGGCAGTTGCCAGGCGGATGTCAGACACGACCACCACAATGCACCACCTCACACAACGCGGAAACCCCGGACCGCCGACGGCCACCCACCCGGACAACCAATGGCCGCCGATCCGGAGAACTAATGTCCACCAGCCCGGACGCTAGCTGTCCACCCACCCGGTTTTCCCGGTGACCGTTGACAATTCCTCGCCAACTGCTGGTTGCGCCAACCGTCGAGCATCGCGGCGCAAACCTGCTCCTCCGGCCGCAACGGGACTGTAAGAACAACGGTGTAACTCTGAACGGAGATGCACCACGATGACTGATGTGATCGAGCGTGAGACCGAGGCCGGTTCGGCCCGTGAGGTTTTCGATGAGGCGCGGCTGCGGGAGATGGTCGATCAGGCCCGCGCCGACGGGCTGCAGCTGACCGGCGAGGGCGGCCTGCTGGCGAAGCTGACCAAGCTGGTGGTGGAGTCCGCGCTGGAGGGCGAGATGGACGACCATCTCGGCTACGCCAAGCACGACCCGACCGGCCGCGGAAACGGTAACTCCCGCAACGGGCGGCGCGCGAAGACGGTGCTGACCGAGGCCGGGCCGGTCGAGGTCGAGGTGCCCCGCGACCGTGCCGGCAGTTTCGAGCCGAAGATCGTGGCCAAGCGGCAGCGGCGGCTCAGCGGCGTCGACGAGCTGGTGATCTCGTTGTCGGCCAAGGGGTTGACCACCGGCGAGATTTCCGCGCACTTGGCCGAGGTGTACGGGGCGGAGGTCTCCAAGCAGACCATCTCCACGATCACCGACCGTGTGGTCGAGGGCATGGCCGAGTGGCAGAACCGGCCGCTGGACACGGTGTATCCGGTGGTGTTTGTGGACGTCATCAACGTCAAGATCCGCGACGGTAACGTGGCGAACCGGCCCATCTACGTCGCGTTGGCGGTGACCTGCGACGGCACTCGCGAGGTGCTGGGATTGTGGGCCGGCGAGCACGGCGACGGCGAGGGCGCCAAGTACTGGCTGCGGGTGCTGACCGAGCTGAAGAACCGCGGCGTGAACGACGTGCTCATGCTCGTCTGCGACGGTCTCAAGGGCCTGCCCGAGGTCGTCGGGCAAGTGTGGCCGCAGACCATTGTGCAGACCTGCGTGGTCCACCTGTTGCGGGCCAGTTTCCGTTACGCCTCCCGCAAGGACTGGGCCGCGATCGCCAAGGACCTGAAACCGGTGTATTCGGCTGCGTCCGAGCAGGATGCACTGGACCGGTTCGCCGGGTTCAGCGACAAGTGGGAGAAACGCTATCCCGCGATCATCCGGCTGTGGACGAACTCGTGGGCCGAGTTCGTGCCATTCCTGCAGTTCGATAAGGCCATCCGCACCCTGATCTGCACCACGAACGCCATCGAGAGCCTGAACTCGCGGATCCGCCGGGCTGTCAACGCCCGCGGGCACTTCCCCAACGAGCAGGCCGCCCTGAAATGCGTCTACCTGGCCATCATGAGCCTCGACCCCACCGGCAAGGGCCAGAAACGCTGGTCCAACCGGTGGAAGGACGCACTCAACGCCTTCGACATCACCTTCGACGGACGCTTGTCCGCCGGACGAAAGTAACTGTCAATCAACCACTTACACCGTTAACTTGACAGTCCCGCCGCAACTGTCCTGTGCCAGTGATTCGTCCTCGGTGGTGAATGGCCTGACCTGGGGGTGAGGAATTTTGAGTGGCGAACTGGCCGTCGATCATGGCTGCTGATGGTCTGGGATTCGAGGTATTTCGCCACTGGATCATGCTGGTTTGCGTTTGTTGGCCGGGTTGAGGATCTCTGCAGCTAACTCGATGGCGTCGGGGTAGATCGCTGCGTGCGTGTAGCTGTCGTGATCGGTTGGGACGCCGAGGTGGTGGTTGCGGGTCTGTAGCGTGAGAAGCCGGCATTGCCAGTGCTGAGGAATGGCGGCTGCCGAGGCTGGCCAGGGCCGGAGGGTTCTGACCGCAGTCGGCGTGGGCGAGGGTCAGTTGCTGGGGTGTGTGGCGGAGCAGGAGCCGGTTGGTTCGGTGCTGAGCTGTGATGAATCTCGGGGCAGGTGGACAGGTCGAGCTGTGGGCTGTCGGGCTAGTCACGATCAATGCTCTTCCTCGTTCACGGGCCCGAGCAGACATAGCTGTGCGCCCACTGCCACCGCGATGGCTGCAGGCTTTGCGGCATTCATGTGGAGGGTCGTTGCAAGTTTTGGGAGTGCGGCTGCCACCAGCACCCCGACAGCGAGGAGCTCCGGCTCGACGAGGTGTAATTCGGACTGAAACCTCCGCCAGTGCCATGTGTCGTACATCGCGTGTGAAATGGCTTCATCCGCACGTTCAGTGATGGCGTCGATCGCTCGACGAACCTGCTCGGGCTGTCTCTGCACCGCCGCCTCGGCCAAGCGCCGCATCAGTTCACCAGGAACCCCGGTGTCGCTGTAGGCGAACAATGGAACCTCGTCTTCGGGTCTGGTCGCGGGATATAAAGGACGTTCGTCACCGCTTACTTCGTTGAATCCTGTTATGAGAGGTGCTATCGCGGGATCCGGTGGCGGCAGTAGGTTCGCGTTCATCGGTCGCCAACGACCACCCGCGGCGAGGCCGTAAACCCATGCGGATTCTGCCCCAGCCTGTTCGCACAGGGTCGCGGCTTCTTGTAGGGCCTTGATCGCTTGAGCGGGGTCCGTCAGACACAGGAGCGAACCAGCTTCGCCGAGTGTTTCAGCCCTCGTCAGGAGGCGGAACTTGAATTCATCGTTTGGCTCGGCTCCCTTCGGTAGCGCCTCTGGCGGTGGCTCGTGCCGATCGGCGTACTCGACCAACGCGCGTCCGACGCGTGCGACGTCCACTCTGCTAACACCCAAAACCTCGGGCCACTGACTAGGAGTCTCCATCACAGGACATCTCTTACAGCGGCAATCCCCTCTGGAGGAATGAATCCGGGGTTGTCATGCTGTCTGCTACTTCTGCCGCCGCCATCAGGCTCCCACCGCTGTACCCAGGCCAGCTGACTGGCCGGGACATGCACCTTGGCTGTGACCTCTCCTTGGCGGTGGTACCGACGAAACCGAGAGTAAGAGTTCAAGTCGGGCACATCCTCTGCAAACGCTACCAATGGAAGTGATGGCTGCGGGAGAACAGGAACCCAGCCTCTGAATATATGCCCTGGCGTGCTGAAATTGTCAGTCGCGTAGCGAAGCGCTGTTTGTTGGGCATGAACCGGATAGTTCCTGCCGTTTCCGCGCGCGGGCAGCTCGCATGCGCACACCTGCTGTCAGGGATATGAAGGGCGTATCGTCCTTCACCCGATCGTAGTTGTCAAGGTGGTTACGCAGAGCTTGCGGCGTGATTTTTTCGGCGATCTCGGGCGGTGAAATCGTCCCTACCCGCTGCCACCACCTACAAACGAGTCCTCTCTCGCGCAGTATGGCGACGGCTTGACCGTCGGTCAGCCCGTTGATCCCTTTGAGAAACCACTGAAACCACATGCTTAGACGGGAGTGGCTCTCCTTCAGGGACGGTTGGTGAGGTTCTGAACTGCTGAGATGCGGCGGGGGGTGTTGTGGTGATCGGCTGGCTTCTATCGTCGGGGTGGGGATCTCGTGGTGGAGGCGGCGATGACGTCGTGGCTGGAGGAGCTGCAGTGGCGAGAGGCCGCGGCCCGGGAACGGGCCGAGGAGCTGCGGCAGCAGATCGCGGAGTTGTCCGAGCAGTTGGCTGGCGAGGATCAGCTGTTGTCGAGGTTGCTGATCACGCGGGAGACGATGCTGGAAATCCTCGGTGCCCCAGGCAAGGTCACCGATTCGGGGGCGTCGGCTGCCGTGGGTGAGTCTGACGGTGGCGGGAGAACCAGTGAGCCGGAATCGGGGGCTGGTGGTGGGTCGCCGATCGGTGTGATGCTGGTGCCGCCGCGAGGTCCGGGGACCGATGGTGGCACGTTGCCGCTGGATTATCGCGACATTCTGGAGGTGGTCGGTGATGCGGGCCGGGCGTTGCGGGCTGGGCATATCGCTGCCGCGTTGGGGATTTCGCAGGACCGGTCGACGGTGGAGTCGCTGCGGGCGAAGCTGAAGCGGCTGACCGCGCGCGGTTGGCTCGACGAGCAGACGCCGGGACTGTTCACCATCGCCGGCGAGGATTGATCGGGAAGGAGGTGGTGGGCTCTTCGTTCTGGACTCGGACGGTTGGGGAAGCCGTAGGAAGCGAGTGAAGGAAGAGCCCGGTGGAACCCTACGAGGCGGGCCACGGTGTTGGCCCCTTTGATGCGTCGAGAAAAACATTCGAAACACTTGTCGCTGACCTGGAATCGCCGCAGGCCGCGCAGTTCACCCATGACCGGCTCGAGGAGCTGATCGAAACCTCGGGCCGGGAAGTGCTGCGCTGCCTGCTGCAGGATCACCTCGACCTGCGCGCTGCCCGCGAGGAGGCCGACCTGACCGCTCGGCTGCGTGCCGGGCAACGCCCCGGTGACCGGACCCGCCTGGAGCGCGGGCATTCCCGCCTGCTGGCGACGGTGGTGGGCACGGTGACGGTGCGCCGCTGCGCGTTACGCGCACCCGGTGAACCCAACATCTATCCTGCCGACGTGGCACTGTCGCTGCCAGCCGTTCGTCACAGCCACGGCGTGGGCAAACAGGCCGTCCTGGAAGCGGTCCGGTCTTCCTACGACACCACCCACGCCGCGATCGGCCGCCGGTGTGGACCACTCGCGGGCAAACGCCAACTCGAAGGGCTCGTGGTCGCGGCGGCGGCCGATATCGACGCTTTCTACGCGAGCGCGATACCGGAGCCGGTGACCTCGTCCACGCTGCTGGTACTGTCCGCGGACGCGAAAGGCATTGTCATGCGGCCGGATTCGCTGCGCGAGCCGACGCGGCGCAAGGCTGCGCGCACGGCACCGGTATTCCGGACCCGTCTGGCTTCGGGTGAGAAACCGCACCGGAAACGAATGGCGACCCTGGCCGTGGTCTACGACGCCGACCCCGCACCCCGGCGCCCGCACGACGTGATCTGTGTCGGTGGCGCTCGCACCGGCGACCGACCACCCCGACCGGGCCCGCGAGCACGCAGCACCTGGCTGACCGGTTCGGTCACCAAGACCGCCGGGCAGGTGATCACCGACGCGTTCGACCGGGCCGAGGCTCGCGACCCCACCCACCAGCGCACCTGGATCGTGCTCGTCGACGGCGACCGGCACCAGCTCGACCTGATCGCCACCCAAGCTGCCCGCCGCGGCATCGAGATCCATATCGTCCTTGATTTCGTCCATGTCCTGGAACGGCTTTGGACCGCCGCGTGGTGTTTCCACGACCAGGCCGATCCCGCCGTCGAAGACTGGGTCGCCACCCGAGCTGCGGCGATCCTGAACGGCCACGCCGACGCTGTCGCCGACCTCATCACCGCCCAAGCCGATCGCGCCCTGCCCCCAGACAAGCGTGATGCAGCCGACACCACCGCCCGCTACCTGCACAACAACCACAAGCACCTGCGCTACAACACCGCGCTGGCGGCCGGATGGCATCGGCACTGGCGTGATCGAGGGCGCATGCCGACATCTGGTCCAAGATCGACTCGATATCGGAGGAGCCCGGTGGGGACTCACCGGCGCCGAAGCCATCCTGACCCTGCGAGCCCTCATCGACAACGGCAACTTCGACGACTACTGGAAATTCCATCTCGCCCAGGAACATCAGCGCGTCCATCCCGACGACTACCAGCCCACAGCATGATCAACAGTCGCTGAGCGCGAGCTACTCCCTATATGGTTAGGCGTCGAGTTGGTCGCGCCAGGCGATCCATTTCCGGAGCGGTTCCAGGTCGAAGTCCGGCCCGCTCATGGACCAGGACAACATGGTGAAACCCAGGTCGACCAGCTCCGGCGGCGTGTTACCCAGGGCTGGGGACACGGAGGCGCAGCGTTCGATCTCGCTCGGGTCCCGGCCGATGGCCGCGCACCGCTGGTCGAGCACGGCACTCTTCTGCCGCAAGATGTCGATGCCGCCCAGGCAATGCCAGATGTCGGCGTGCCGAGCGACCATGGGGAGGGTCTTCTGCTCACCGTTGCCACCGATCATGACCGGAATCTTCCTGGTGGGCCGTGGATTCAGGGTAGCGAAGCGGCGCTCGATTCTGGGGAGGGCGGCAGCCAGGTCGTCGAGGCGGGTTCCCGCGGTGCCGAACTCGTAGCCGTATTCGTCGAACTCCCGCTCCTTCCAGCCGGATCCGATGCCGAGAATCAGGCGCCCGCCGCTGATGTGGTCGACGGTGCGGGCCATGTGGGCGAGCAGGTCGGGGTTGCGGAAGGCGTTGCAGGTGACCGCCGCGCCAATCTCGACCCTGCTGGTGGACTCGGCCCAGGCGCCGAGCATGGTCCAGCATTCGAAGATGTTGCCGTTCGGGTCACCGTGCTGTGGCAGGAAGTGGTCGTAGTTGAACACCATATCCACGCCGAGGTCCTCGGCCTCGCTGGCGGTGCGCCGGATCGTGTCGTAGTCGGTGTGCTCGGGTTGAATGTGCAGGACTATACGAATTGGTTTGCGCGACACTGTCATTGGTGTGGTTCCTCTCGATCGGACGTGCGTATTCCCCGCAGCGGGTCGATCACGCCCGGCACGGATGGTCGGCCCGGGTACGGCTGGTGACGAGTGCCGCCCGGCTGGTTGACAACGAGGCGTCATGCCTGGTCGAGCTCATTGTTCAGAGTGCGTAGTACGCGGTGAGTTGCGCGGTCGCGGTGGTGTGGGCGTCGATGGCGGCGCGGGCGGTGGCGTTGGGGACGCCGTCGGGCAGTCCCAACGATGGGACGTCGAGGGCGTGCACGGTCACGGTGTAGTGGTGCGGTGCTCCGGGGGGTGCGCACGGGCCGTCGAACTGCGGTTGGTTGCCGCTGTTGCCGGCCTGGCGGGCGAGCGGGTTGTGTGCCGACCTGGCTGCGGCAACCACCGGGAAGCCGGTCACAGTGACGCGCTACGGCCGCACCGCCACTGTGACCGTGCACGAACACCAGTGCCTGTGGTACGGCGCGTTCCGCTCCCAACCGGTGCGGGTCCTGGTCGTGCGCGAACCCCGCCGCCCCGCCCTGGCGCTGCTCACCACCGACACCGCTACTCCGGCAGCACAGCTCATCGCCCGGTATGCCGCGAGGTGGTCCATTGAAGTCGCGTTCTTCGAAGCCAAACACGTCACCGGCGCCGGTGAGGCCCGCAACCGCACCCCGCTCGCGGTGGAACGCACCGCCCCCTTCGGCATGCTCACTCAAACCCTGACGATCCTGTGGTACCAGCTGGCCGGCCACTCACCGGCCGTCGTCGCCGAGCACCGCAGCAGGGCCGCGTTGGTATACGACCAAAACCCATCCCAGCTACCACGACATGCTGACCAAACTCCGCCGCGTACTCATCGTCGCCCAATATCGTCCCGACCTACCCGGCGACCCCACTCCCGAACAAATCCACACCATCCGCCTGGCCTGGGCCAACACCGCCGCCTGATTGCGAAACGCGAGTTCGCCGAGTGAAGTGAGTGAATCGCCCAGATGTTCCAGCAGCGACTGGACCTTGATCGACAGGTGCTCGAAATCCCCGCCCGCGGTATTCAGGCCGTCGATGTCGAGTTCCAGCGGTTCGGAGTAACCAGTTCTGCAACGTGAGCTAGGTCTCATCTTCGGTCCGGCGGATGGTAGCGGTGGCGCGATGCCCCCGGGCTTTCTAGTCTGTCGAGTGTGGAATGCACCTGTTTCGTGATGCGTGATCCGGGCCTGCGTGCGCATAGTGAGGTCGAATATTGCATGGCCGAAGAATTGACGTCCCCTAGGGGATTGGCGTCCGCTGGGCACAGTCGAGTGGTGGTCGTGGCTGTCGTCGCCTCGTTGGCGACATTTATCGCGTTTCTCGATGCCACGATTGTCAACATTGCGTTTCCAAGTATTCACGCAGGCTTTCCCACGTGGTCGATGGATTCGTTGTCGTGGGTGATGAACGCCTACAATATTATGTTCGCGGCCTTGTTGATGCCTGCGGGCAGATATGCGGATCGATTCGGCCGGAAAGCAATGTTCACGGCCGGGTTGGTCGTCTTCGTCGTGGCATCGCTGCTGTGCGCCCTGGCGCCGGGTGCGGGACTGCTGATCGTGCTGCGCGGCGCTCAGGCGGTGGGGGCCGCCATGATCGTCCCGTCCTCACTGGCGTTGTTGCTGGCGGCATTCCCCGAGTCCCGCCGGGGCGCCGCGGTGTCGTTGTTCGCCGCGACCGGTGGCCTCGCTGCCGGGATCGGTCCCGCGCTCGGTGGTTTCCTGATCGAAGTCTCGGACTGGCGCGTGGTTTTCGCGGTCAATGTGCCGATCGGCCTGGTGGCTGCCATCGTGGCGTGGGTATGGCTGACCGAGGCGAGGGACGAGGCCGCGACCGCCTGGCCGGACACTCTCTCGGTCGTGTGCTCCGTGGCCGGCTTCGGTCTGCTGGCGCTCGGGATCGTGAAAGGGCACGACTGGGGGTGGGCCGACTGGCGCACCGTCGGATCGCTGTGCGCGGGAATCGTCCTGGTACTGATCGTCGCCCAGCGGTGTCGTACGCACCCCGCGCCGCTGATCGAGGCGAAGATCCTCACGGACCGGACCGTCGCGGCGGCCAACGCGAGCACATTCGTGTTCGCTGCCGCCTTCTACGGGTATCTGCTGGTCAATGTGTTGTTCCTCACCTCGGTCTGGCACTATTCGACGGTCCGGGCGGGGTTGGCGCTGACGCCCGCGCCGCTGTTGTCCACACTCGTCGCGCGACCGGCGGGCGTTCTGTACGACCGCCTCGGGGGCCGTTACATCGCTGCGGCGGGAGCGGTTCTGGTGGCTCTCGGGCTCGCGTGGTACGTGCGGTTCGTCCATGTACAGCCCAGTTTCCTGACCGACTTCCTGCCGGGGGCGGCGCTCTCGGGACTCGGGGTGGGGATGCTGTTCGCGAGCCTCTCCGCCGCCACTGTCCAAGGAGTGGAGGGTGCGCGATTCGCCACGGCCACGGCGTTCAGCAGCGGCCTGCGCCAGCTCGGCGCGGTCCTCGGGATCGCGGCCTGCGTGTCCTACCTCGGCGCCCATGGTGCGAACCGGCTCGGATCGTTCCAGGTTCTGTGGGAGGGGGCCGCGATCGTCACCGTGGTGGCCGGTGTCGTGGCCCTGGCCCTGCGACCCCCGGTCCGGCTGCGGGAATCGGAGCTTTCCGAGACGACCGAATCCACTCGGATCGGATGACGGCATCGATGTTCGGAATGTCGATACAAAGCAATAACGCTCGTAGGAAGGGACCTCACCGCCTATTCGGCGAGTATTCGTCTGGTGAACGACGGCGCAGTCCCGGCCAGAATCTTCTGTGAACGCTGCCGAAGGCGGCTTCGGTCCGGCGAAGGCCGTGGATCGAAGCTTGCCTGTATGAAACTTTTTGTGTGGTTTCTTTGTTTGGAATGAAGCATGGATACATCTGAAGGTATTTCCTCGGACCGACTGGTCGACTATCTGAGAAAAGCGACCGCCGATCTCGTACGAACCCGGGAAGAATTGGCCCGGGTGCGGCGGGAGAATCACGAGCCGATCGCGATCGTGGGCATCGGATGTCGATATCCGGGAGGGGTGTCCTCCGCTGCGGACCTCTGGGATCTGGTGCGCTCGGGCACGGACGCGGTCGGTGAGTTTCCGCGCGACCGTGGCTGGGACACGGACAAGCTCTTCGATCCCGATCCGGACCATACCGGGACGACCTACACGCGAGAGGGCGGCTTCCTCGCGGACGCGACCGGCTTCGACGCGGGCTTCTTCGGTATCGGGCCGCGCGAGGCCAGGAACATGGATCCGCAGCAGCGCCTGTTCCTGGAGGTGTCCTGGGAGGCCCTGGAGGATGCGGGAATCGCGCCGGGTGCGTTGCGGGGCAGCGCCACCGGTGTCTACGCGGGGGTGATGTACGAGGACTACGACCACGTGGCCAGCGCGGCGGGGCCGGTGGCCGAGGGGCATCTGACGGCCAGCTCGGCGGGCAGCGTGGTCTCGGGCCGGGTGTGCTACACCCTCGGGCTCGAGGGACCGGCGGTGACGGTGGACACCGCGTGCTCCTCGTCGCTGGTCACCTTGCACATGGCGTCGCAAGCCTTGCGGCGCAAGGAGATATCGCTGGCTCTGGCCGGTGGGGTGACGGTGATGTCCACACCGCGGCTCCTCATCGATTTCTCGCGGCAGCGTGGCCTGTCGCCCGACGGCCGGTGCAAGGCCTTCTCGTCCGGTGCGAACGGAACCGGGTGGGCCGAGGGGGTCGGTGTGCTGGTGCTGGAGCGGCTGTCGGACGCGCACCGGCTGGGGCACGAGGTGCTGGCGGTGGTGCGCGGCAGCGCGATCAACCAGGACGGTGCGTCGAACGGTCTGACCGCGCCGAGTGGTCCGGCGCAGGAGCGGGTGATCCGGGCGGCATTGGCGGATGCGGGCCTGCGGCCCGCGGAGGTGGACGTGGTGGAGGCGCACGGCACGGGCACCCCGCTGGGGGACCCGATCGAGGCCCGGGCGCTGCTGGCCACCTACGGGCAGAACCGGCCAGAACCCTTGTGGCTGGGGTCGTTCAAATCGAATATCGGGCATTCGCAGGCGGCCGCCGGTGTCGGGGGCGTGATCAAGATGGTGCAGGCCCTGCGGCACGGAACTCTGCCGCGGACGCTGCACATCGATGAACCCAGCCCGCATGTCGACTGGACGGCAGGGCAGGTGGCGTTGCTGCGGGAGTCGCGGCCGTGGCCGGGCGGCACTCGGCCTCGCCGGGCCGGGATCTCGTCGTTCGGGATCAGCGGGACCAACGCGCACGTCATCGTGGAACAGGCGCCGCCCGCACCCGCATCCGAGCATCGCCCGACCGGTGGGGTCGATATCGGGCCGGTGCCGATGGTGCTTTCCGCGAAGGCCGCCCCGGCTCTCGCGGAGCAGGCGAACCGGTTGCGCGGGTGGCTGATCGACCACCCCGAGGTGGACTTGTCCACGGCGGCAAGAGCTTTGGTCGAGAACCGAGCGCTGTTGGCGCAACGCGCGGTGGTGTTCGGCGCCGGGCGGGACGAGATGTCGGCCGGTCTGGCGGATCTCGCGGCGGAACGTTCGTCGCCGAATGTTGTCCGGGGTGAGCGCATTTCGGGTGATACGGCTTTCCTGTTCACCGGACAGGGGGCACAGCGCGTCGGGATGGGCAGAGAACTCCACGCGGTGTTTCCGGTATTCGCCACCGCGCTGGACGAGATCTGCACAGTGCTGGATCCGTTCGTGCGACCGGCGGACCGGGCATCGGATTCGGCGTGGTCCTTACGTGAGTTGATGTTCGAGGGTCCCGCGGAGGTCCTGGAACGGACCGAATTCGCGCAGCCCGCGCTCTTCGCCTTCGAGGTCGCCCTGTATCGGTTGCTGGTTTCCTTCGGGATCGAGCCGGATGTGGTGATGGGTCATTCGATCGGTGAGTTCGCGGCGGCGTACGCGGCCGGGGTGTGGTCGTTGCCGCACGCCTGTGCGCTGGTGGCGGCGCGGGGCAGATTGATGGGCGCGCTGCCCCCGGGCGGGGCGATGCTGGCGGCGGCTGTGTCGGAGCAGCAGGCGCGGCGGGCCATCGCGGAGGGGGCGGGGCAGGTGTGGCTGGCGGCTGTCAACGGGCCGGAGGCGGTGGTGTTCTCGGGTGCGGAGGATGCGATCGACGGCATGGCGAAGTTGCTGGCCGATACCGGCGTGAAGACGAACCGGCTGCGGGTCAGTCATGCTTTCCACTCGGCACTGATGGAGCCGATGCTGACGCGGTTCCAGGCGGTGGCCGACCGGGTTTCCTATAGCCGGCCGACGATCCCGATGGTGTCCACGGTGTCGGGTGCGCTCGCCACCGATGAGCTGGTGGATCCGGGGTACTGGGTTCGTCAGGTGCGGGAGGCGGTCCGCTTCACCGCGGGGGTCGACACGGTGCGCGGGCTGGGGGTCCGCCGCTTCGTCGAGATCGGACCGGACGCGGTGCTCGCCGCGATGACCGGGCAGTGTCTGGCGAAAGACGGTCGATCCCAGGAGGATTCGCTGGTCGTTGCCGGTTCGCGGCGGTCGGAGCCGGAGATCGGGCAACTGCTGAACTGTGTGGCTCGCCTCCACGTCTCCGGGATGACGGTGGATTGGGGAGGCTGCTTCGCCGATCGGCCCCGGGTCCGGGTAGCCCTGCCGACGTATCCCTTTCAGCACGAACGTTATTGGCTGGACCCGGCGCCCGTCCGGCACACGGGCTCGGCGGACCATCCGATCCTGACCGACGCGGTATCGGTGGCCGGTCGGGACGAATGGCTGTTCACCGGGCGGATTTCGCTACGAACCCATCCTTGGCTCGCGGACCATACGGTGTTCGGATCGGTGCTGGTTCCCGGTACCGCCTTCGTGGAGATGGGCCTGTTCGCCGGGGAACGGCTGGGCGTGGGCTCGGTCCAGGAGATGGGGGTGGAAGCGCCGCTGGTGCTCGACGAGGCGGCCGTCGACCTGCAGGTCGTGCTCGACCCCGCGGATGAGCAGGGCACTCGCCGGTTCGCGGTGTATTCCCGGATCGCCGAGCGCGATGGCGCGCCGGAGTGGACCACGCATGTCGCGGGAACCCTGGCCCCGGACAGTGCGGTGGGCCCGGAGTGGGACGCGCGGACGTGGCCGCCGGCGGGGGCCACGTCCGTGGCCTGTGACCAGCTGTACGGGCGGCTGGAGGGCATCGGTTTCGGTTACGGCCCGGCGTTCCGGGGAGTCCGGGCGGTATGGGCTCGCGGCACGGAGGTGTACGCGGAGTTGTCCCTGCCCGAGGAGATGGACGGCCGGCGTTTCCACATTCATCCGGCACTGCTGGACTCGGTCTTTCACGCACCGCTGGGTCAGCAGATCGACGCCGAGGACGGTGGACGAGTCCCCCTGCCCTTCTCCTACGCCGGGGTGCGCGCTCACCTCGGCGAGGCAACCGGGTTGCGGGTGCGTGTGGATCGGATCGACGCCACCGCCGTGCGCGTCGATGCCGCGGACGGTCACGGCAGACCCGTGCTCACCATTGACCGTCTCCTGGCTCGTCCCATCGATGCCGCGGCCCTGCGCCGGGCGCGCAGCGATTCCCATCCGCTCTACGCGATCCGGTGGACAGCGGCGGCGAGTCGGGTGTCGCGTCGTGCGGTGGCGGTCCTGGGTGATACGGCGCTGTCCGGTGCGCACGCCTACCCGGCCGTGCGGGCGCTCTCGCAGGCTCCGGCCGTTCCGGATATCGTCGTCTGGCGATCCGACGAGATCGTTACGGGCAGTGGCGATGTCGCGGACACGGCCCGGCGGTACTTCGCCGGTACACTGGCCGTGCTCCGGGAATGGCTCGCCGACGAGCGAACCGGGGAATCCGTCCTCGTCATCGCCTCCCGTGACGCGACCGGACTCGCCGGATCGGCCGCCGATCCCGCCGCTGCGATCGTGTCCGGCCTGGTCGCCAGTGCCCAGGCGGAAAATCCCGGCCGGATCGTGCGGCTCGACCACGACGACGCGACGGAGCTGACCGCCGAGCTGGTGGACCGGGCCGTGTCGCTGGACGAGGGGTGGGTCGCGGCGTACGCCGGTGAGCTTCGGGTTCCGCGATTGCGCCGCACGCCCGCCGCGGATACCGGCACGGTCGCGTTGGGGAATGGAACGGTGCTGGTCACCGGTGGCACCGGTGGAATCGGGGCACTCATTGCCCGGCACCTGGTCGTGGCACACGACGTCCGGCGGCTGCTGCTGGTCTCGCGGCGCGGACTCGCGGCCGACGGCGCGGCCGATCTCGCGGCCGAACTGTCCGCCGCGGGAGCGCATGTCGAGGTGGCTGCCTGCGATATCGCCGATCGAGAAGCGTTGGGCGCGGTGTTGCGGGCCGTTCCGGACGACTATCCGCTGACCGCCGTCATCCACAGCGCCGGCGTCCTCGACGACGGGACCCTGGCGACGTTGACCCCCCAACAGGTGGACAGGGTGCTGCGGCCGAAGGTCGACGCGGCCTGGAATCTGCACGAGCTCACCCGTGAGGATGACCTTTCCGCCTTCGTCCTGTTCTCCTCGATCGCCTACACACTGGGCAGTCCCGGCCAGGGCAATTACTCGGCGGCCAATGCCTTCCTCGATGCGCTGGCCCACCACCGCCGGGGCGCCGGATTACCCGCACGATCGCTGGCCTGGGGCCTGTGGGCCCTGGGAATGGCCGATACGGAGAGTGCGGTGGACGCCGAACGCCGCGCCCGGTTCGGCCTGGCGCCCATCACCCCGGAGGCCGGGGTGCGGCTGTTCGACAGGGCCCTGCTGACCGATGAGCCCGTTGTCCTGCCGGTGTCCTTCGATTTCGCGACGATGCGTGCCGAGATTCCGGCGATACTGCGTGATATCGCACCGGCATCGAGAAAGGCACGCTCGAAAGACGCCCGGGGCGGGCTGAAACGACGTCTGGCCGCCCTTCCGGAATCCGAACGTGCCGCGGCCGCGCTGCACGAGGTCCGGTCGCTGGCCGCGGCGGCACTCGGCCACAGCTCGCCGGACGCGGTGCCGGCGGACGCGCTGTTCACCGAGATCGGATTCGATTCCCTGGGCGGGGTGGAGTTCCGCAATCAGCTCGGCGCGGCCACCGGCCTTTCCCTGCCCTCGACCCTGGTCTTCGATCACCCCACCGCGGCCGACATCGCGGAGATGGTGCGAATTCGCTTGGGGGAGAGGGATACCGACGGCGCCGACGCGGAACCCGCCGCGGCCGGACCCGAGGAGCGGTCCGGTGGATGGCTCACCGATCTGGTCCTGACCGCGCATCGGCGTGGTGATCTGGCCTCCGCGATGCCGCTGCTGCATGCGAGTGCCTCGGTGAGCCACGCGCTGGCGGGGTCCGGTGAGCAACGGACCGCTGCCCCGCCCCTAGTGTTGACCCGGGCGGACGACGGTCCTCGAGTGGTCTGCGTGCCCTCGTATCTGGTTGGTAACGGGCCACAGCAGTTCGCTCGGCTCGCGCGTGAGCTCGGGGGTGGGTTCGCCGTGTCCGCGCTCTGGTTGCCGGGTATGCGGGCGGGGGAGAACCTACCGGCCACCTGGGATGCGCTCCTGGACGAACTCGCCGACACGACTCTGGCGAGCATCGGCCCCGAGCCGTTCGCACTGGTCGGTTATTCGAGCGGTGGAGCGATAGCGCACGCACTGGCCGGGCGGCTGGAAGAGCGGGGGCGCGGCCCGGCCGGTGTGGCCATGCTCGACACCTATGCCCCCGATGATCCCGGTCTCCGCAGTGAGCTGCTGACTCGGGCGCTCGATGTGGTCCTCGAGCACGCGGGCCCGTTGCTGTCCGTCGATGACTACGGGCTCGTCGCGATGACCAGGTATGCGCTGATCAACCAGGGCCGTGGTGTTCGCCCGATCACCGCGCCCACGCTGAATCTCCGCGCCACCACCGCGATTCCGGGGCTGGATGTGGCCGAGCCCATTCCCCTCTGGCAGCACGGTGGTGGCGTCGTCGAGGTCCGCGCCGATCATTCCTCCCTCATCGACAAGGACGCCCCCGAGGTCGCGTCCCAGCTTCGCCAGTGGCTGCTGTCGCTCGCACGTGGTACTGCGACAGATCGAGAATCAGAGGTAATACGCCCATGATCGAATCCGCCGCGATCGCCGTCGTAGGCATGTCCTGCCGTTTGCCGGGAGCCGCTGATATACAGGGATTTTGGAGTTTGCTGAGCGAGGGCCGGGATGCGGTGGGGGCGGCCCCGGCCGATCGGCCGGGGATCGAGGAGATCGCCGGTTTCCTGGAGTCGGCCTCGGAATTCGACGCCGATTTCTTCGGGGTGCCGCCGAACGAGGCCCGGGCGATCGATCCGCAGCAACTCCTGGGTTTGGAGCTGAGCTGGGAGGCGTTGGAGGACGCGGGATTTCTGCGCCGCCACCGCACCAGAACCGGGGTCTTCCTGGGTGCGATGGGAACCGATTTCGCGGAGATCGCCGCATCCGGAGGGAGGGAGAACATCGGGCGGCACTCGCTCGCCGGGGTGAGTCGTGGCGTCGCGGCCAACCGGATCGCCAACTATTACGACTTCACCGGGCCCAGTTTCGTCATCGACAGCGGTCAGTCCTCGTCGTTGGTCGCGGTGCACGTGGCGTGCGAGTCGTTGCGTAGCGGCGAGTGCGAGGTGGCGCTGGCGGGCGGGTTGAGTCTGATTCTCTCGCCGTTGAGTGGTGAGCGGTACGAGCGGTTCGGGGCGCATTCACCCTCGGGGAAATGCTTCACCTTCGATGAGCGCGCCGACGGGACGGTTCGCGGTGAGGGCGGCGGGTTCGTCGTGCTGAAACCGCTGTCCCGGGCGGTGTCCGACGGCGACCGGATCTACGCGGTGATCCGGGGCAGCGCGGTGGGAACCGGCAACGAGCGACAGGTCCTGGGCGCCCCCGGTACGGCGGCGCAGGCCGAGGTGATTCGCGCTGCCCTCGCCGCAGCGACAGTGGATGCGGCGTCGGTGGACTATGTGGAGTTGCACGGTACCGCGACGCCCGCCGGTGACCCGGTGGAAGCCGGTGCTCTCGGCGAAACCTATGGTGCGGGACGTTCACCCGATGCCGCCCTGGCGGTCGGTTCGGTGAAAACGAATATCGGTCACCTGGAGGGCGCCGCGGGGATCGCGGGCCTGATCAAGACCGCCCTGTGCCTGTGGCACGGCGAATTGGCGGCCAGCCTGAACTACCGCTCGCCCAACCCTCGGATTCCGCTCGGCGACCTGGGACTCCGAGTGCACACCGCGATCGGGCCATGGCCGGCCGCGCGGGTGCGGCGGGCGGGGGTGTCCTCGTTCGGGATGGGTGGCGCCAATGCGCATCTGATCATGGAGCAGGCTCCGGCCACGGCCGCGCCGCCGCAGCGGACCGACGCGGCTGCGGTGACGTGGCTGCTGTCCGCGGCGAGCACGGAGGCGTTGCGAGATCAGGCCGGGCGATTGTCCGAGTGGCTGCTGGAGCATCCGGAATCGGACGCGACCGGCGTGGCTTCGTCACTGGCCCATACGCGGACCGCTCTCGAATGGCGGGGCGCCGTGATCGGCGCGGATCTCGGCATGTTGCGGGCGGGGTTGGCAACGCTGAGCGACCCGCTGTCGCCGCCCGCGTCATCGAATGACGGTGCACCGCTGGTGGTGAGCGGTCGTGCCGCCGCCCGCCGGGTGGTCTTCGTCTTTCCCGGGGCCGGCAGCCAGTGGGTGGGGATGGGAGCCGAGCTCTTCGCGTCGGATCCGGACTTCGCCGCGGCGATCGCCGAATGTGAGGCGGCGCTGGATCCGCACGTGGAATGGTCTCTGTCCGAGGTGTTGCGAGGAGACGCGGCGGTATCCCTGGACGATCAGGACGTGGCGCAGCCGGTTCTCTTCGCGGTGTCGGTGGCCTTGGCGCGGCTGTGGCAGGCCAGGGGGGTGCGACCGGCGGCGGTGATCGGGCATTCTCAAGGCGAGATCGCGGCGGCGGTCGTCGCCGGCGGGCTGTCGCTGGCCGATGGCGCGCGAGTGATCGCGGCGCGGTCCAGGATCATCGCGTCGGAACTGACGGGTGTCGGCGCGATGGCCGCGGTGGCCCTGCCGTCCGACACGGTGACCCGGCGGGTGGCCGGCTTCGAGGGCAGATTGTCGGTGGGGGTGGTGAACTCACCCGGCCAAACCGTGGTGACCGGCGAGTCGGCGGCCGTGGCCGAGTTCTTGAATGGCTGTGCGGCGGAAGGAATTTGGGCCAAACAGGTCCCCGTCGACTACGCTTCGCACTCCCCGGCCGTGGAACGGATCCGGGACCGGCTGCTCGCGCAGTGGGCCTCGATCGAGCCGAGGACCGGGTCGATTCCGTTCTTCTCCACGGTCGACGCCGCCTTCCTCGACACCGCGGAGCTCGGGGCCGAGTACTGGTATCGCGGTCTGCGCCATCCTGTTCGATTCGCCGAGTCCGTGAGGTCCGTGCTGGCCGCCGGCCACAACGCGTTCATCGAGATCAGCCCGCATCCGGTTCTTGCCTCTGCGATCGGGCTCACCGCGGATTCGGTGGGTGCGAGCGATCGGGTCGCGATAGTCGAGACGCTGCGGCGCGACCATGGCGGCCCCGCCCGGTTCGCGGCCGTGGTGGCGCAGGCGTACTGCGCCGGTGTCGAGCTGTCGCTGGAGGCGATGGTGCGGCCGAGCGCACGGGTGCAGTTGCCCACCTACGCCTTCCAGCGGCGGCGGTGCTGGACGCCCGCGAAGGTGTCCGCGTCCGCGCCGGAGTCCGTGGATCTCGGCGTCCCCGCCGCGCCCGAACCGAGTGACGCCGTCGTCACCGGTCCGTTGGCGCCGCGATTGTTCGCCGTTTCCGAACGCGAACGCGAGGCGCTGGTGCTCGGGGTCGTCCTCGAGCATGCCGCCGCGGTGGTCGGTTACGACTCCGCGGATGCCGTTCATCCCGACCGGCCGTTCACCGCCGCCGGTTTCGACTCGCTGAGCGGGCAGGATCTGCTGGCCCGGTTGGCCGCCGCGACCGGTGCCGCACTCCCGGCGACCTTGATCTTCGACCACCCCACGCCGATCGCGGTCGCCCGGCTCGTGCGTTCCCGGTTGGAGGGCGTGGATCCGCGCGCCCAGCGGTCTGCCCGCCGCGCCCGCTCGGACGAACCCGTGGCGATCGTGGGCATCGGTTGCCGATTCCCCGGCGGGGTGGGTTCCGCCGAGGACCTGTGGGAACTGGTGGCGGACGGCAGGGACGCGATCGGCCCCTTTCCCACCGACCGCGGATGGGATCTGGACCGGCTCTTCGACGCGGACCCCGCTGCTCCCGGCACAACCTATGTTCGCGAAGGCGGATTCCTCACCGGTGCAGGCGATTTCGACGCGGAATTCTTCGGGATCGGCCCCCGGGAGGCGGCCGCGATGGACCCGCAGCAACGTCTGACCCTGGAAGTCGCCTGGGAAGCCCTCGAGCACGCCGGTATCGATCCGGCGAGTCTGCGGGGGACCGATGCCGGTGTCTACATGGGGGCATGGGCCTCGGGCTACGAGAGCCGGGTCACCGGTGAGTACGAGGGCTTCCGGCTCACCGGCAATACCCACAGTGTGATTTCGGGCCGGGTGTCCTATCTGCTCGGGTTGCAGGGGCCGGCGATCACCGTCGATACCGCGTGTTCCTCGTCGCTGGTCGCCGTGCATCTGGCCTGCCGGGCGCTGCAACAGGGCGAGACCTCGCTGGCCTTGGCGGGCGGGGTGACCGTACTGGCCAGCCCGACGCTGCACTTCGACTTCTCCCGGCAGCAGGGCCTCGCACGCGATGGCCGGTCCAAAGCCTTCTCCGCCGACGCTGACGGCGTGACGTGGGCGGAGGGAGTCGGTGTGGTCGCGCTGGAACGACTGTCCGACGCGCAGCGCCACGGCCACGAGATCCTGGCCGTGATCCGGGGTTCCGCGATCAACCAGGACGGCGCCAGCAACGGTTTGACCGCGCCGAACGGCCCCTCGCAGGAACGGGTCATCGCCGATGCCCTGGCCGCCGCCGGTCTCGATCCCGCCGACATCGATGCGGTCGAAGCGCACGGCACGGGCACGGCGCTCGGGGACCCGATCGAGGCGCAGGCGCTGATCAACGCCTATGGGCGGCATCGTGATCGGCCACTGTGGATCGGGTCGCTCAAGTCGAACATCGGACACGCGGTGGCCGCGGCCGGAATCGGCGGTGTGATCAAGATGGTCGCCGCCCTGCGTCATCAGACACTGCCGCGCACGCTGCACGTCACCACCCCCACCCCGCACGTGGACTGGTCGTCCGGTGCGGTGCGGTTGCTGACCGAGCCCGAGCCGTGGCCCGCCTCGGAGCGGGTTCGCCGTGCCGGGGTGTCGTCGTTCGGGATCAGCGGCACCAACGGTCATCTCGTTCTCGAACAGGCGCCCGCGCCCGTCACGACGGCGACCGCTGCCGGAGCGCCGGAGACCGGCAGTGATGTGGTTCCACTGGTCATATCCGCCGTATCGGCCGAATCGCTCGGGGCGCAGGCCGATCGATTGCATCGGTGGCTGGTCGGCCGGCCCGGGGACGATCTGTTCGCGGTCGCCCGGTCGCTCATCGGCACTCGCGCCCAGCTGCCGCATCGCGCGGTCGTCGTCGGCCGGAATCGGGAGGAGGCGCTGGCGGGTCTGGCCGGCCTGGCAGCGAACCGGGGATCGACCACCGGTGTCGACGGTGAAGTCGTCCCGGGCAAGATCGCCTTCCTCTTCACCGGCCAGGGCGCTCAGCGGCCTGGAATGGGACGCGAACTCGCCGCGGCGTTCCCGGTTTTCGCGGCGGCTCTCGACGAGGTCTGCGCGCAGTTCGACGAACTCCCGGGCCAGGACGCGATCTCGTTGAAAGCGGTGATGTTCGACCCCGAGCACGCCGGGCTGCTGCAGCGGACCGAGTGGACTCAACCGGCGCTGTTCGCGTTCGAGGTGGCGCTGTTCCGGTTGGTCGAATCCTTCGGTGTCACACCGGATCTGGTCGCCGGTCATTCGATCGGTGAAGTGGCGGCGGCCTATACGGCGGGAGTGTTCTCGCTGGCCGATGCCTGTGCTCTGGTGTCCGCGCGCGGCCGCCTGATGGGTGCACTGCCCGCCGGTGGGGCCATGCTGTCCCTCGCCCTGAGCGCGGCGGAGGCGGCGGATGTCGTTGCCGCACACGGTGATCGGGTATCGATCGCGGCGATCAACGGGCCGTCCTCGGTGGTGGTGTCCGGTGCGGCCGAGATCATCGATGAGATCGAACGAGAACTCGTCGTGACGGGCGTGAAGACGGGCCGCCTGCGGGTGAGCCATGCCTTCCACTCCCCGCTCATGGACCCCATGCTCGACGAGTTCCGCGCGGTGGTCTCGGCGGTGGCATTGTGCGAACCGCTGCTGCCGGTGGTGTCGAACGTCACCGGTGAGCTCGCCGCGGGCGTGTGCACCGAACCGGAGTACTGGGTCGAACATGTCCGGGCCGCAGTGCGTTTCGCTCCGGGGGTGCAGGCGCTGGTGGCGGCGGGGGCGCGTCGATTCGTCGAAATCGGGCCGGACGCGATCCTCACGGCGATGACGCACGGTTGCCTGGCCGCGGTGCCCGAGCTCGGGTCCGCCGTCTCGGTGGTGGCCACCGCGCGGCGGTCGGTGGACGAGGTCACGCAATTCACCACGGCTCTCGCACACGCCCACGTGGCAGGCATGCCGGTGGACTGGTCGCCGTTGTTCGCGGGCCGGCAGCTGGAGCGGATCCCGTTGCCCGGCTACGCCTTCCGTCATCGGAGGTACTGGCTGACCGCCGCGGCCGCGGCGGACGTCGCGAGTGCGGGCCTGGACGAGGTGGACCATCCGCTGCTGGGCGCGATGGTCCAGGTGCCCGACTCGGACGAGGCGGTGTTCACGAGCCGGCTGTCCGTGGCGGATCAGCCCTGGCTGGCCGATCACGTCATCGCGGGGTCCACGGTGCTGCCCGGTGCGGCGCTGGTCGAGCTCGTTCTCGCGGTGGGGCGGGCGGTCGGCGGTGCGCGGGTCGCGGAACTGATCGTCGAGGCACCGCTGGTCATCCGGCCGAGTGCCGCGACCGATCTGCGGATCGTGGTGGGAGCGGCGGAGTCCGAGAACACCCGGCCGGTCTCGGTGTATTCCCGGACCGCCGGTACGCGGACCGCTACGGCCGAGGCGCACTGGGTTCGCCACTGCACCGCGACGCTCGCCGACGCGCCCACCTCCTCGCCGAGCGACGCGGTGGGCGGCGAGTGGCCACCCCGGGACGCGACCGTTCTGGATATCGGTTCCGCGTACCCGGACCTGGCCGCGTCCGGCTACGAATACGGTCCGGCCTTCCGGGGATTGACCGCGCTGTGGCGACGGGGAGAGGAGATCTTCGCCGAGGTCACCTTGCCGGAAACCGTACGTGCCCCGGGATTCGGCCTGCATCCGGCCCTGCTGGACGCGGCGCTGCACGCTCTGCTGCTCGGTGGGGCGGCGCCGAGCACCCCGGACGGGCAGATCGCCGTCCCGTTCTCCTGGGAGCAGGTCGAACTGCACGCGACCGGGGCGACCACGGTGCGGGTGCGGGCTCGCCGGGCGGGCGCAGCGATCGCGATGAGTCTGCGTGATCCGGCGGGTTCGCCGGTGGCCGAGATCGGCGCTCTCACCCTGCGACCGCTGTCCGCCGCGACCCTGAACGCCGATGTCCGGGACGAACCGCGTGGCTACCGCATGGAGTGGGTCGCGGCGCCCGAGCCGGAAGTGGACGAGACCGGAACATGGGCCGTCGAGGACGGCCTGGAAATCCTCACGGTCGCCCAGGAACGAACGATCGTCGTCCGCTTCGACGATCTGCCGGGCTCGGACGATCTTCCGGCGGCGGTCCGCGACTCGTCGATCACCGCGTCGGAGCGGATTCGGGCCGCACTCGACATGGCCGGGCGGGTCGTCGTGGTCACCCGGCGAGCGGTCGCGATTCATCACGGTGAACACGGTGATCCGGCGCTCGCGGGCATCTGGGGTCTGGCCCGCGGCGCGCAGACCGAGAACCCGGATCGGGTCGGCATCGTCGATGTCGACGAATGGGAGTCCTGTCGCACGGCCGTCGCACTGGCCGCGGCGATTCCGGACGAGCCCCAACTCGCGGTGCGTGACCACCACGTCCACCTGCCGCGGCTGCGCCCCACCTCGCCGGGGATCGCGGGAGCGGCGGCGGTGGGTGCGGGGGCGTGGTCCTTCCACGAGCTGGGAAAGGGCACGCTCGCCGAGGAGAACTTCGCCTTCACCGCGCGCACCGAGCCACCGGAACCCTTGGCGCCGGGCCAGATCCGGATGAAGGTGCGTGCGGTGGGGCTCAATTTCCGAGACGTGTTGATCGCCCTGGGAACCTATCCGCTGCCGGAGCCTCGATTCAGCGGCGAGGGCGCGGGAATCGTCGTGGAGGTCGCGCCCGACGTCACCGATGTGCGGCCGGGGGATCGCGTCTTCGGATTCCTGCCCGGGATCGACTCGCTCGTGGCGGTGGATCGCCGGCTGGTCGCGGTGATGCCGCACGGATGGTCTTTCGCCGAGGCCGCGGCGGTCCCCGTGGTGTACGGCACTGCCTATCACGCACTCGTCGATCGTGCCGGGGCCCGGGCCGGGCAGAGCGTGTTGCTGCACGCGGCCACCGGGGGAGTGGGTTCGGCCGCCATCCAAGTGGCCCGGCATCTGGGGCTCGAGGTGTTCGCGACGGCCAGTAAGCCGAAGTGGCGGATCCTGCGCGAGGTGGGATTCGCCCAGGAGCGAATCGGTGATTCCCGGTCCCTGGATTTCGAGCAGCAGTTCCTGGACGCCACCGGTGGCCGAGGTGTCGATATCGTCGTGGACTCGCTGGCCGGCGAATTCGTGGACGCCTCCCTTCGCCTGCTGCCCCGAGGCGGCCGATTCATCGAACTCGGCCTGCTCGACCGGCGAGATCCCGAGACGGTGGCGGTCCAGCACCCCGGCGTCGAGTACCACAACTTCGTTCTGTTCGATCTCGGCCCCGAGCGACTGGCCGGCATTCTGACCGCCCTGGTCGAACTCTTCGAGTCCGGTGCATTGACACCGGGAGCGATCACCGCCTGGGACATCCGGCAATCCCCGGAAGTCTTCCGGCTGATGAGCCAGGGCCGGCACATCGGCAAGAACGTTCTCACCTGGCCGGCGCCCGTGGACCGGGCGGGCACGGTGCTGATCACCGGTGGTACCGGTGGTCTCGGCGCGCGCGCCGCTCGTCATCTCGTCACCGAATACGGTATCCGGCATCTCGTGCTGGCCAGCCGACGCGGTCTCGCCGCTGCCGGCGCCGCCGAATTGGTCGAGGAGCTCACCGCTCTGGGCGCGGACGTCCGAGTCGTCGCCGCGGATGTGGCCGATCGCGACGCGATCGACGCGTTGGTGACCGGTATCGATCCGGCGCATCGGCTCACCGGCGTCGTGCACACCGCGGGAGTGGTGGCGGACGGATTGTTCGCATCGATGACATCGGAGCAGATCACTCGGGTCGCGCGGCCCAAGGCCGACGCGGCCTGGTATCTGCACGAGGCGACCGCAGATCGCGATCTGGCCTTTTTCGTGCTGTATTCCTCGATCGCCGGGATATGGGGTACGGCGGGGCAGGCCAACTACGCGGCCGCCAATGTCTTCCTCGACGCCCTGGCGGGGCACCGGCAACGGCTGGGCCTGGCGGCCACATCGGTGGCGTGGGGGCTCTGGGACCGTGCGGCGGGGATGAGCGCTTCGCTCGGCGACACCGATATCGCGCGGTGGCGTCGAGAGGGGATCACGCCGCTGAGCGCGGAGGCGGGGATGGCGTTCTTCGACGCCGCCGTGCGATCCGGGCACGCGAACCCTGTCGCCATGGCGGTGGACCGAGCCGCCCTGGGACGCATCGATCCGGCGCGGTCCCGGTCGATCCTGCGCGATCTGATCGGCCGGCCGCGATTGCGGCAGGCGGCCGCGGCGCCGGAGTCTGCCGGGCTGGCGGCACGATTGGCCGCACAGCCCATCGCCGAGCGCCGGCACACGGTCCTGGCTCTGGTCCAGGAACAGGCGGCGGCGGTGCTGGGTATCGCGGACCCGGCTTCGGTTCCGGTTCGAAAGCCGTTCAGCGAGATCGGATTCGATTCACTCGGGGTGATGGAATTCCGTAATCGGATGAAGTCCGCGGCGGACATCAGCCTTCCGCCGACCGCGCTGTTCGACTACCCGACACCCACCGCGGTCACCGATTTCATCCTCTCCAGGGTCGCTCCGGCGATCGACGAACCGGAGGCGCGGCACTCGCCCGCTCGCCGGACCACCACCGACGAACCCATTGCGATCGTCGGAATGGCCTGCCGCTATCCGGGACAGGTGCGATCCGCCGATGACCTGTGGCATCTGGTCGATTCCGGAATCGATGCCATCGGTGATTTCCCTGCCGACCGCGGCTGGGACTTCGAGCGCCTGATCAATCCGGATCCGAGTGAGCCCGGCACCACATATGTGAATGTGGGCGGGTTCTTGCCGGACGCCGGTGATTTCGACGCCGGATTCTTCGGGATCAGCCCCCGGGAGGCGGCGGCGATGGACCCGCAGCAGCGCCTGCTGCTGGAGGTGACCTGGGAGGCGCTCGAACACGCCGGAATCGAGCCGGGATCGCTGCGCGGGACCGATACCGGGGTGTACACCGGCGTCGCCTATCAGGATTACGAGGCGATCGTCCGTAACGCCGGCCCCGAGTCCGAGGGATACGCGCTGACCGGTTCGCTGAGCAGTGTGGTCTCCGGCCGGGTGGCCTATGCGCTGGGTCTGGAGGGCACGGCCCTGACGGTGGATACCGCATGCTCGTCCTCGCTGGTAGCGATCCATCTGGCGGTTCAGGCGTTGCGCGTCGGCCAGGGCACGCTGGCTCTGGTCGGCGGGGCGACGGTGATGTCCACCCCGCGGATGTTCGTCGATTTCGCCCGCCAGCGGGGTCTGGCGGCCGACGGCCGATGCAAGGCGTTCTCCGCGGCCGCCGACGGCACCAACTGGGGTGAAGGCGTCGGTGTCCTCGTCCTGGAGCGCCTGTCCGACGCCCGCCGCCTGGGACATGATGTTCTCGCGGTGGTCCGCGGGTCCGCGGTGAATCAGGACGGTGCGTCCAACGGCTTGACCGCGCCGAACGGCCCCTCGCAGGAGCGGGTGATCCGGGCCGCGCTCGCGGATGCCGGACTGGATTTCGCCGATGTCGATGCCGTGGAGGCGCACGGCACCGGAACCGCGCTGGGCGATCCGATCGAGGCAGGGGCGTTGCTGGCGACCTACGGCCGTCATCGGCCCGGTCCCCTGTGGCTGGGGTCGTTGAAGTCGAATATCGGACATACCCAGGCCGCCTCCGGCGTGGGTGGCGTGATCAAGATGGTGCAGGCGCTGCGACACCGGAGGTTGCCGAAGACCCTGCACGCCGAGGAACTTTCACCACATGTGGATTGGTCTTCCGGTCGGCTGCGGGTGCTCGGCGAGCCCCGGGAATGGGCGAACCCGGCGGCGGGTGTGCGCCGGGCCGCAGTGTCCTCGTTCGGGATCAGCGGGACGAACGCCCACGTCGTCATCGAGGAAGCGCCCACCGAATCGGCCCCCGAGCGGCCTGATCTGCCGGGTCCCGCCGGGATGCCGATCGCGGCCGGACTCGTCCCGCTCGTACTGTCGGGCGCTTCCGACGACGCGTTGCGGGCGCAAGCGGATCGGTTGCGGCAGTGGATGATCGCGGACGGTACTGCCGAGCCGCTGGACATCGCCCACGCGCTGGTGACCACCAGGTCGCTGCTCGACCGGCGGTGTGTGGTCATCGGCCGGGATCGGGCCGAGCTGCTGGCCGGTCTGGCCGAGCTCGCCGAGGGCTCGGGTGGTTCGGTAGCCGCGGGCGCGGCGATCGAGGGGCGCACCGCCATGCTGTTCACCGGACAGGGAGCTCAGCGTCCGGGCATGGGTAAGGCGTTGTCTGCGGCGTTCCCGGTGTTCGCCGCGGTCTTCGGCGAGGTCTGCGCGGAGTTCGACCAGGTCGTCGCATTGCCCGACGGCCTGACTATGAAAGAACTCATCTTCACCGAGGACTCGGCCGAATTCCTGAATCGCACCGAGTTCACCCAGCCCGCGTTGTTCGCATTCGAGGTCGCCCTGTTCGGATTGCTCGAATCATTCGGGGTGACACCGGATGTGGTGGCCGGGCACTCGATCGGTGAACTGGCCGCGGCCTATGTGGCGGGGGTATTCTCACTTCCGGATGTGTGCGCGCTGGTGGCGGCGCGGGGGCGGCTGATGGGATCGCTGCCGGAGGGCGGCGCGATGCTCGCGGTCGCGATCACCGAGGATGCGGCCGCCACTGCGATCGCCAGTTATGGCGACCGGATGTCGATCGCGGCGGTCAACAGTCCCACGGCGGTGGTCCTGTCCGGTGCGGTCGAGGCGATCGACGAGATCGCACGCGAATTCGCCACCAGCGGTGTGAAGACGAATCGGCTGCGGGTCGGCCATGCCTTCCACTCCGCGCTGATGGATCCGATCCTCGGCGAATTCCGCACGGTGGCAATGAGTTCGACTTATCGGCAGCCGTTGTTTCCGGTGGTCTCGAATGTCACCGGCGAACTGGCCGGTGATCTGGTCACCGACCCGGAGTACTGGGTGCGTCAGGTGCGTGCGACGGTGCGCTTCGCACCGGGGGTGGCGGCGTTGACCGGGATGGGTGTGCGGCGATTCATCGAAGTGGGGCCGGATGCCACCTTGGCGGCGATGACTCGGGAATGCCTGGTTTCCGGCACCGAGACCGGCTGTGCGGTGATCGCGGGATCCCGCCGGGCGGCCGACGAGGTGCGGACCCTGATGACGGCGCTGGCGAATGCTCGGATCGCGGGACTGCCGGTCGACTGGTCTCCGCTGTTCGCCGGCCGCGAGGTGACGCGAGTTCCCTTGCCTACCTACGCTTTCCAGCGGACACGGTATTGGCTGAGCACGGTATCCGGCCGAGATGTGGAGGCCGCCGGGCTCGAACGAGTGGACCATCCGCTGCTGAGTGCGGCGCTGTGGGTTCCCGATTCGGGGAACGTGGTACTCACCGGCCGGATGTCTCCGGCTGATCAGCCCTGGCTGGCCGATCATGTCATCGGAGGGGTGGCGTTGGTCCCGGGCACGGCATTCGTCGACATGGCGCTGTTCGCGGGACACCTGGTCGAGCATCCCCGGCTGGCGGAATTGGTGATCGAGGCCCCGCTGCAGGTTCCCGCGACCGGGTCGATCGATCTGCGTGTCGTGGTGCACGAGGCCGGATCCGCCGGTGGGCGTGAGCTCTCGATCCATTCGCGAGCCGCGGCCGATCGAGGTTCCGGCGGCTCGGCTTGGACCCGGCATGTCTCCGCGACGATGAGTGCGGTGGATTCGGTGGGACAGCCGGATCTCGTGGTGTGGCCGCCGGCGGGCGCGACGAGCATCGATGTCGACGATTGCTACGACCGGCTGGCCGAATCGGGCTACGGGTACGGACCGGCGTTCCGTGGACTGACATCGATGTGGAGGCGCGGCGACGAAGTCTTCGCCGAGGTGGAGCTGCCCGGGACAGAGAAGGGTGCGGGCGCCGGGTTCGGAATACATCCCGCCCTGCTCGACGCGGTCCTGCATGCGGTCGTCCTGGGCGGATTCGGACCGGCGGCCGGTCCGGGCGAGATCGGGGTTCCCTTCGCGTGGGAGGATGTGGCCCTCCACGCCACCGGCGCGCGGGTGCTCCGAGTGCGACTGGCCGGGGCAGGCGCGCGATCGTCCTCGGCGCGGAGTGCGACGGGGGCGTCGGTGACCGTGTCGCTCGCGGATTCGGCCGGTATATCGGTCGCCGAGATCGGCGCGGTAGCACTACGTCCCTTGCCGCTGGGCACGCTGGAGGCGGGCGCGAGGTCCGGTTATCTGCTGGAGTGGATCGAGCCCGCACCGGTGTCCTCGGAACCCGCCGTTGTCGCCGAGTGGACCCGGGACCGGGACGGTGAGGTCGTCACGCGCGCCGGACGAACGGCCGCCGTGCTCGCGCTCGATCCCGATCTCGATGCCGACGATCGCGAAATCCCTTCTCGGGTACGCGATGTGGTGACGTCGCTGGCCGAGCGGCTGCGGCGGCTGCTCGCGCACGATCGACTCGTCGTCGTCGTGACCCGGCGCGCGGTCGCGGTGCACCCCGGCGAGCCGGTGGATCTCGCCTCGGCAGCGGCCTGGGGGTTGCTGAGGGTCGCGCAACGCGAGAATCCGGACCGCATCCACTGCGTGGACATCGACGGGAGCACGGATCTCCACGATGCCGTGGAGCTGGCCTTGGCCGTCGGCAACGAACCCCAGCTGGCGGTTCGGCGGAGTGCCGGATACGTGCCGCGGTTGCGGCAGACCGGTGCCGATGCCCTTCGGACACCCGACACACGGGCGTGGGCGCTGACACTGCGCGGTCGGGGCACGGTGGCCGAGGACAATTTCGTCATCGACGCCGAGCCCGTGCGCCCGCTGCCGCCCGGCCACGTCAGGGTGAGCCTGCGCGCGGTCGGCCTGAATTTCCGGGATGTCCTGGTGGCCGTGGGCACCTACCCCGATCCGGAAGCGGGAATCGGCGCGGAGGGCGCCGGGGTGGTCACCGAGGTCGCCCCCGACGTGACCGAATTCCGTTCCGGTGACCGGGTTTTCGGATTCACCGCGGCCATGGGGTCGGAGTCGGTGACCGATCATCGCGTGCTCGCGCACGTCCCGCGCGGATGGTCCTTCGCCCGCGCCGCGAGCGTTCCGACGGTCTACGCGACCGCCTACCACGCGCTGGTCGATCTGGCCGGGGCACGTGCGGGACAGACCGTCCTGGTGCATGCCGCCACCGGCGGGCTGGGCATGGCCACCGTCGCGCTGGCGCGGCAGCTGGGCTTGCGGGTACTGGTCACCGCGAGCAGACCCAAATGGGATGTGTTGCGCGACATGGGATTCGACGACTCCGAGATCGGCGATTCGCGGACACTGGAATTCGAGCCGAAATTCCTCGCCGCGACCGGCGGCGGCGGGGTGGACATCGTGGTGGACTCCCTGGCGGGCGAATTCGTCGACGCGTCCCTGCGCCTGCTGCCGCGCGGCGGACAGTTCATCGAGACCGGCATGCTCGATCGACGTGATCCCGCCAAGGTGGCCGAACTCCATCCCGGAGTGTCCTACCACAACTTCATGCTGCTCGACCTGGGCCCGGACCGGCTCCAGCGGATTCTCACCGCCCTGACCGGGCTCTTCGAGACCGCGGCCGTGCCGGTGTCGCCCGTCACCGCATGGGATGTCCGGCGGGCCCCGGAGGCTTTCCGGTTCCTGAGTCAGGCCCGCCATATCGGCAAGAATGTGCTTACCGTTCCCGTCCCGGCCGACTCCGAGGGCACCATCATGATCACCGGTGGCACCGGCGATCTCGGTGCGGTGATCGCCCGGCATCTCGTCACCCGCCACCGTGCGCGCAGACTCCTGCTCGTCAGCCGCAGCGGCCCAGCCGCGCCGGCTGCGCGGCAATTGTGCGAGCAGTTGCGGGAATCGGGGGCCCACGTCGAGGTGGTCGCCTGTGACGTGGCCGATCGCGCGGCCCTGGACGCGCTCGTCGCGTCCGTACCGCCCGAGCATCGGCTGACCGGTGTCGTGCACGCGGCGGGAGTCCTCGCCGACGGGCTGCTGTCCGGCATGACCGCCGAACAGATCGCCAGGGTGCTGCGGCCGAAGGTCGACGCGGCGTGGAACCTGCACGAGGCGACCGAGCACCTGGATCTGTCCTTCTTCGTGCTCTACTCCTCGATCGCCGGGGTGGTCGGCAATCCGGGACAGGCGAACTACGCCGCGGCCAATGCCTTCCTCGACGCCGTGGCGCACCATCGCCGACGCGCCGGTCTGCCCGCGACATCGTTGTCGTGGGGGCCGTGGCGTGGTGGCGGTGGGATGACCGGCGAGTTGCGCGACACCGATCTGGCCCGGTTGCGCCGGGAAGGGCTGATCCCGCTCGGAGACGACACCGGGATGGCGCTGTTCGACAGTGCGCTGGCGGGCGGGCATGCGCACACCGTGGCCGCCGAGATCGATACGACCGCCCTCGCCGACGCGGAACCGGACCGGCTCCCCGTCGTGTTCCGGGGCCTGGCCGGACCAGTCCGGCGGCGGGTGGTCGGCACCCGGGACGATTCGACCGGCGTCGCGGACCGGCTGGCGGGGCGTCCCGAGGCCGAGCGGCGGCGGATTCTTCAGCAGATCGTCACCGCGCAGGCCGCGGCCGTCCTCGGCAACGGGGACGCGAGCGCGATCAGACCGGACAAACCGTTCACCGATATCGGTTTCGACTCGCTCACGGCGATGGAATTCCGCAATCGGATCAAGACCGCGACGGATGTTCCGCTTCCCGCGACCGTGGTTTTCGATTACCCGACCCCGGCGGCGGTGGTGGGCTACCTGCTCGCGCAGACCGAGGCGCCCGACACCGATCCGGCCGCCGAGATCTGCGCCGATCTGGATGCCCTGGCCGCGGTGTGCGCCGCGGCCGAGCTCTCGGACACCCAGCGCGCCGAGATCACGGACAAGATCACCGGGCTGCTGCGCCGGATCGCCGGGCCCGAGACGACGGACACCGGACCTGGTGATTCCCTCGAGCACCTCGCGGGCGCGGACGATCACGAACTTTTCGACTTCATAGACAAACTCAGCTGAGCTTATTTCGATCAGGAGTTCCACCGATGGCCGATATCGACGAGCTTCGCCGATACCTCAAGAAAACCGCTGTAGAGCTGTTCGAGACCAAGCAGAAACTGCACGAGGTCACCGATCGGGCCCGGGAGCCGATCGCGATCGTGGGAATGGCCTGCCGTTATCCCGGCGGGGTGAGCAGCGCGGCGGATCTGTGGCGGGTCGTCGTCGAGGGCGCCGACGTCATCGGCGACTATCCGGCCGATCGGGGCTGGGATATCGGGCGGCTGTACAACCCGGATCCCGCGGCGCCGGGCACGGTCTACGCGAAGGAGGGCGGATTCCTCCATACCGCAGGGGAATTCGACGCCGGGTTCTTCGGGATCGGTCCCCGCGAGGCGCTGGCGATGGACCCGCAGCAGCGCCTGCTACTGGAGGCATCCTGGGAAGCGTTGGAGGACGCCGGGATCGATCCGATATCCCTGCGCGGCAGTGACACCGGCGTGTTCACCGGTGTCGGTCAGCAATACTACGGTCCCCGGATCGGGTCGCCCGGAGTGGCGGCCGAGATCGAAGGGGCGGCGTATCTGGGCGGCTTGAACAGCGTGGTGTCGGGCCGCGTCGCCTACACCTTCGGTTTCGAGGGTCCGGCGATCTCGATCGATACCGCGTGCTCGTCGTCGCTGGTGGCCATCCACCTGGCCTGCCAGGCGCTCTATCGGGGCGATACCGCGCTGGCGCTCGCGGGCGGGGTGACCGTGATGTCCGACCCCGCACTGCTGATCGCGTTCGCCCGGCAGCGGGCCCTGTCGCCGGACGGCCGGTGCCGGGCCTTCGCCGCCGACGCGAACGGCACGGGGTTCTCCGAGGGGCTCGGAGTCGTTGTGCTGGAACGCCTTTCCGATGCCCAGCGGCTCGGACACGAGGTGCTGGCCGTGGTGCGGGGCAGCGCGGTCAACCAGGACGGAGCGTCCAATGGTTTGAGCGCCCCGAACGGGCCCTCGCAGGAACGGGTCATCCGTGCGGCCCTGGCCCGGGCCGGTCTCGACCCGCGCGACGTCGACGCCGTGGAGGCCCACGGCACGGGGACGAAGCTGGGCGACCCGATCGAGGCGCAGGCGCTGATCAACGTCTACGGCCGTCGGCGCGCGGCCGATCCGCTGGCGCTGGGCTCGCTCAAATCGAACATCGGGCATACCTCCACCGCCGCCGGGGTGGGCGGTGTGATCAAGATGGTGCAGGCGTTGCGGCACGGGATCCTGCCGAAGACGTTGTACGTGGAAGAACCTACGCCGCATGTGGATTGGTCCACCGCGGGGGTGCGGTTGCTGGCCGAGCCGCAGCTGTGGCCGTCCGGTGAGCGAGTGCGCCGCGCGGGAGTGTCCTCCTTCGGCGTCAGCGGCACCAACGCGCATCTCATTATCGAGGAGGCGCCGAGCGCGGAGCCCTCTGTGGACGGTGACAGCGACGGCGATCCGGCGAATCCGGTGTTCGGTGATCGCGGCGTCCTGTCCTGGATCGTGTCGGCGTCCACCGCGGAGGCGCTGTGCGAGCAGGCCGCCCGGCTCGGCGATTGGGTGCGATCGCACCCGGACGGTGATCCGGCGGATATCGCGCACACGCTGTTGCGGCATCGCGCGGGGCTGGAGTGGCGGGGTGCGATCGTGGGGCGCGATCGGGCGGATCTGCTCGCGGGATCGCAGGCACTGGCCGATCCCGCGGCGCTGCCCGGCACCGGCGGGTTCGAGGTGGTGTCCGCTCGATCCACCGCGCGCCGGGTGGCGTTCGTCTTCCCGGGGCAGGGCAGTCAGTGGATCGGCATGGGCGCCGAATTGCTCGCGGCCGGTGGAGTTTTCGCGGAGGCGATCGCCGAGTGCGAGCAGGCGTTGGCGCCGTTCGCGGACTGGTCGCTGACGGCCGTGCTGCGGGGCGATCCGGGTGCGGCGTCGCTGGACCGGGTCGAGGTGGTGCAACCGGCGCTGTTCGCCATGATGGTGGCGCTGGCGCGGGTGTGGCGGGCCGCCGGGGTCGAGCCGGAGGTGGTGATCGGGCATTCGCAGGGTGAGATCGCGGCGGCGGTGGTCGCCGGTGGTCTGTCCCTGTCGGATGGGGCGCGCGTGGTCGCCCTGCGGTCGCGGATCGTGGCCGCCGAACTCGCCGGGACCGGAGGTATGGCCTCGGTGAATCTGGCGGCCGAGGCGGTGGCGCGGCGGCTGACCGGTTTCGGTGATCGGCTGTCCATCGCGGCGGTCAACGGCCCGGGACAGGTCGTGGTGTCGGGGCACGCGGAGGCGATCGTCGATTTCGTGGCCGGTTGTGAGGCCGAAAACATTTGGGCGCGTACGATTCCGGTGGATTACGCCTCGCATTCCGTTGCGGTGGAATCGATTCGGGACCGGGTGCTGGACGAGCTGGCGCCGGTAGCGCCCACGCCGGGTTCGGTGCGGTTCCTCTCGACGGTCTCCGCGCAGGACGTCGGCACCGAGACCTTGAACCCCGCGTACTGGTACCGGAGCCTGCGCGAGCGAGTGCGGTTCGCCGAGGCGGTGGAGGCGGCCCAGCGCGAGGGGATCGACGCCTTCATCGAAGTGAGCCCGCATCCGGTGCTGACCCTCGGGATGGAGTCGACCGCCGGATCGATCGGCATGACCGATCGGGTGGTCGTGCAGGGCACCCTGCGGCGCGAGGACGGCGGCGTCCGGCGGATGACCGCGGCGCTGGCACAGGCGCGGTGCGGCGGCGTCGAGGTCGACCCGGCGGCGCTGGCGCCGGTCGCGAACCGAGTGGGGTTGCCCACCTACGCATTTCAGCACAAGCACCTGTGGCTGGAGCCGACAGCGGTCGCCGATGTGCGACGGTCCGGTCTGGACGAGGGCGGGCACCCGCTGCTGGGCGCGCTGGTCCGGCTGCCCGATTCGGCGGACGTCGTGTTCACCGGCCGGATATCCCTGGCTGACCAGCCCTGGCTGGCCGATCACGCGGTCGCGGGAACCGTGCTGCTGCCCGGTGCGGCGCTGGTGGAGCTGTCCCTGCACGCGGGAGCGATCCTGGATTGCCCCCGGCTGGGTGAGCTGGTGAGCGAGGCGCCGTTGATCGTGCCCCCCGTGGGGGCGACCGAGCTGCGGGTGGTGGCCGCGGGGCCGGATGCGGGCGGCGCCCGAGTGGTATCGGTCCATTCGCGTCCCGCGCAGGATCATGCCGCCGAGCGGGCCGTCGACGGCGAGCGGAGCTGGATTCGTCATTCGGTCGCCACCGTGGTCACCGACGACGAAATCGCCACGGCGGACCAGGATCTGGTGATCTGGCCACCGGCCGATGCCACCGCGGTGGACCTGACGGGCGCCTATGCCGACCTGGCGGCGGCGGGCTACGAGTACGGGTCGGCCTTCCAGGGACTAGTCGCGCTGTGGCGGCGCGACGACGACATTTTCGCCGAGGTCACACTCCCGGAATCGGTGCGCGCGCGAGCCGGGCAGTTCGGTATTCATCCCGCACTGCTGGATGCCGCCCTGCACGCCATCGCCCTGGGCGGCGCGGCCCCGGCCGTCGAGGACGGGCAGATCGCGGTGCCCTTCTCGTGGGAGAACGTCGTCCTGTCCGCGACCGGCGCGACCAGCGTGCGCGTTCACCTGCACGGTGCGGCCGACGGATCGGTCGCGGTGACCCTGGCCGATCCGTCGGGTGCGCCGGTCGCCGAGGTGGCCGCGGTGCGTCTGCACGCGTTGGAGCGCTCGGCGCTGGCCGGGTCGATGCGGCGCGCGGGCGGCGCGGGGTACCGGGTGGTGGACTGGGTCCCCTCGCCCACACCGCAGGTCGCCGATACCGGAAGGTGGGAGCGGGTGGACGGCGCGGAAACCGTCACCCTCGCCGACCGGACGGTGGCCGTGGTACGCCTCGACGAGCGGACACCGGATCGGGATCTGCCGACCGCGACGCGGGAGGTGGTCACCACCCTCATGACCCGGCTGCAACGACTGCTCGGCGAGGATCCCACGATCGTCGTGGTCACCCGGCGTGCGGTGGCGGTGGGCCCCGGTGAGGTGGTGGACCCGTCCGCGGCGGCGGCGTGGGGGATGCTGCGCAGCGCCCAGAGCGAACACCCCGACCGGATACTCGCGGTCGACATCGAGGAGTGGTCCACCCTCGAGCAGGATGTCGCGGCGGCGCTGACGACCGACAACGAACCGCAGTTGGCGGTGCGAGGCCCCGTCTCGTACGCGCCGCGGCTGGCGCACGGCGCCGATCCGGTGCTCGGCAGCGAACGGGTGCACACCGGCGCGGCCTGGGAACTGACCACGCGCGGCGCCGGAACCTCGGCCGAGGACAATTTCGTCTTCACCGAGAATCCGGCCGCGGCGGCGCCACTGGAACCGGGGCAGGTCCGGGTGAGCGTGCGGGCGGTCGGGCTCAATTTCCGCGATGTCCTCATCACCCTGAATCAGTTCTCCGACGGCCGGGCCGGTACGGCCGGTATCGGTTCGGAAAGCGCCGGTGTGGTGCTGGACGTCGCACCCGACGTGACCGAATTCGCGCCGGGTGACCGGGTTTTCGGGTTCACCTCCGGGGTCGGCTCGGCGGTGGTGGCCGATCGGCGGCTGCTCGCCCGGATGCCGGACGGGTGGACCTTCGCCGAGGCGGCATCGGTCCCGGCCGTCTTCGGCACGGCGTACTACAGCCTCGTGGATCTGGCCGCGGCGCGCGCCGGCGAGACCGTGCTGCTGCACGCCGCGACCGGCGGGGTCGGCATGGCGACCATCCAGCTGGCCAGGCATCTGGGGTTGCGGCTGTTGCTGACCGCCAGCAAGGGCAAATGGAATATCTTGCGGGACTTGGGATTCGACGACGATGTCATCGCCGACTCTCGTGCTCCGGGTTTCGAGAGCCGATTCGCGGCGGCGACCGGGGGCGAGGGCGCGGACATCGTCCTGAACTCGCTGACCGGCGAGTTCGTGGACGCCTCACTCCGGCTGCTGCCGCGTGGCGGCCGCTTCGTCGAGTTGGGGCACACCGACGAACGCGACCCCGTCGAGGTGGCCGCTCGGCATCCGGGCGTCGAGTACCACACCTTCGTCCTACTCGATGTGCGTCCGCAGCGGCTGGGCGAAATCCTGGCCACCCTCGCCGGACTCTTCGAGACCGGGGCGCTGCCCCCCGTTCCGGTCACCGCCCAGGACGTGCGCCGGGCGCCGGAGCTGTTCCGGCACTTCGGTCAGGCCCGCCACATCGGCAAGAACGTTCTCACCGTTCCGGCGCCGCCGAATCCGGCGGGGACGGTACTGATCACCGGTGGAACGGGTGGTCTGGCCGCGATCCTGTCCCGCCATCTCGTCACCGAATACGGTGTGCGCCGTCTTGTGCTGGCCGGACGTCGTGGCCCGGCCGCTCCGGGTACGGCGGAACTACGCGACGAACTCGCCGCACTCGGTGCTCGGGTCGAGATCGTGGCGTGCGACGCGGCCGACCGCGCCGCCCTCGACCGGGTGCTCGCGGCGATTCCGGCCGAGCATCCGCTCACCGGTGTGGTGCACGCGGCCGGTCTGCTGGCCGACGGCCTGTTCACCGAGATGAGTCCGGACCGGCTCGCCACCGTGTTGCGCCCCAAGGTCGATGCCGCATGGAACCTGCACGAGGCCACCGCGGGCCTGGACCTGTCCTTCTTCGTGCTCTACTCCTCGCTCGCCGCGGTGGTCGGTGGTCCCGGCCAGGCCAATTACGCCGCGGCCAATGCCTTCCTCGACGCGGTGGCCCGGCAGCGCACTCTCGCCGGGCTGCCCGCGACCTCGATGGCGTGGGGACTGTGGCAGCAGAGCACCGGGATGACCGGCGATCTGGAAGCGGCCGATCTGGCCCGGGTGCGGCGCTTGGGCTTCGTGCCGGTCGGGGAATCGGACGGGATGGAGTTGTTCGACGCGGCCTTCGCCGCCGGTGTTCCGGCCCCGGTCACGGTCCGGATCGATCGCGCCGGACTCGATGCGGCGGATCCGGCGGACCTGCTCCCGATCATGCGTGGTCTGGTCCGTCCGGCGCGGCGGCGGGCCGGTGTCGCGGCGAGCGGATCCTCGGATCTGGCGGCGCGGCTGCGGGGCCGCACACCCGCCGAACGCGAAGAGGCCGTGTTCGCGCTGGTTCGCGTGCACGCCGCGGCGGTCCTGGGCCACGACGACGCCGAATCCCTCTCCGTCGACAAGCCTTTCAAGGAGATCGGGCTCAATTCGCTCGGTGTCATGGAGTTCCGCAACCGTCTGGTCAAGGCCACCGGCCTGTCCCTGCCCACGACAGTGGTCTTCGACCATCCGACGGTGACGGGCCTGGCGGGCCATCTGCTGTCGCTGATCGAGCCCTCCGCAGCGCGGGAACCCGCCGCTCGCCCGTCGCTCGCGCTAACCGACGACCCGATCGTCATCGTGGGTATGAGCTGCCGATTCCCCGGTGGTATCGAGTCGCCGGACGATCTGTGGCGGATTCTCGCCGAGGGCTCCGATACGACCGGTGATTTCCCGGCGGATCGCGGGTGGGACTTGGAGCGGCTGTTCGATCCCGACCCCGACACCCTGGGCACGGTCTATACCCAGCGCGGCGGATTCCTCAGCACCGCCGGCGATTTCGACGCGGCCTTCTTCGGTATCGGCCCGATGGAAGCCACGGCGATGGATCCGCAGCAACGCCTGTTCCTGGAAGCCTCCTGGGAAGCGCTGGAGAACGCCGGTATCAATCCACATGTGTTGCATGGCAGTGAAACCGGTGTATTTGCCGGCGCCTGCTATTCGGGCTATTTCGATCAGGTGGCCGGTGGCGAGCTCGAGGGTTTCCGGCTCACCGGTACCTCGTCGAGTGTGGTCTCCGGCCGAGTCGCCTATGCCTTCGGTTTGCAGGGGCCCGCGGTGACGGTGGACACCGCCTGCTCATCCTCGCTGGTCGCCCTGCACCAGGCCCGCCAGGCGCTGCGTAGCGGGGAGATCTCACTGGCATTGACCGGTGGGGTCACCGTCACAGCGAACCCCTATATGTATATCGATTTCGCCCGTCAACGCGGTCTGGCGGCCGATGGCCGCTGCAAGCCGTTCTCCGCCGGAGCCGACGGGGCCGGTTTCTCGGAGGGCGTCGGTGTGCTTGTGCTGGAACGACTTTCCGACGCCCGGCGCCTCGGTCATGAGGTGCTGGCCGTGGTCCGGGGCAGCGCGATCAACCAGGACGGCGCGAGTAACGGCCTGGCCGCGCCCAACGGCCGCGCGCAGGAGCGGGTCATCGCCGCCGCTCTGGCCAACGCCGGTGTGACGCCGGACGATGTGGACGCGGTGGAGGCCCACGGCACCGGCACCCCCCTGGGGGATCCCATCGAGGCGAACGCGCTGATCGCCGCCTATGGGTGCGACCGGGACGGCGAACCGTTGCGGATCGGATCGGTGAAATCCAATATCGGTCATACGATCGCCGCGGCCGGTGTCGGTGGCGTGATCAAGATGGTTCAGGCGCTTCGTCATGAGATTCTGCCCAAGACACTGCACGCCGACGAGCTGAGCCCGCATGTGGATTGGTCGGCGGGCACGGTGCGGGTGCTGACCGAGGCTCAGCCCTGGCCGGCCACCGGCCGCAGGGCCCGCCGGGCCGGGGTGTCGGCGTTCGGGGTCAGCGGGACCAACGCGCATGTGATCATCGAGGAAGCTCCCGTGATGCCGGCGTCGTCACGGCCGGTAGGTGACGGCGTCACATCGGCCGAGCCGGCTGCCGAGCCCGGGGTGGTTCCGGTGGTGGTGTCCGCGAAGTCGGCCCAGGCGCTGCGTGATCAGGCCGACCGGCTCCGGGAGTGGCTGATCGAGCATCCGGACTCCGACCTCTGGGCGGTGTCGCGAAGCCTGCTGGATTCGCGGGCCCGGTTCGACCGATCGGGCGTGGTGACCGGCCGCGATCACGACGAGGTGATCGCCGGTTTGACAGCGTTGGGATCGGGATCGCCAGCGCCGGGTGCGGTCTCGGTCGAACCGGTTCCCGGGAAAACGGCGTTCCTGTTCACCGGCGGGGGGGCGCAGCGTCCGGGGATGGGCCGGGATCTGTATGAGACGTTCCCCGTTTTCGCGGCGGAAGTGGACAAGATCAGTGCGGAGTTGGACCCGCTGATCACCAGCCATCGAGGCTCGCCGGATGCCGCGCCGCCCCTCAAAGAGGTGATGTTCGCGGCGGATTCGGCGGATTCGCTGAACCGTATCGAATGGTCTCATCCCGCCTTGTTCACCTTCGAGGTGGCGCTGTTGCGGTTGTGGGAATCGCTGGGGGTCACCCCGGACCTGCTGATCGGGCATTCGATCGGGGAACTCACCGCGGCCTATGCGGCCGGGGTGTGGTCGCTGACCGACGCGTGCGCGCTGGTAGCGGCCCGTGCTTGGCTGATGGGCGCATTGCCCGCCGGCGGGGCGATGCTGGCGGTGGCGATTGGGGAGCCGCGGGCGATCGAGCTGATCAGCGTCTTCGGTGACCGGATATCGGTCGCGGCGTTGAACGGTCCCTCGTCGACGGTTCTGTCCGGGGAGGCCGGCAGTATCGACGCGATCGAACATCAACTCCGCGACGCCGGAGTGAAGACCACTCGCCTGCGCATCAGCCACGCGTCCCACTCGGCGCTCGTGGACCCGATGCTGGACGAATTCCGTGTGGTGGCAAGGACATTGACATACCATCAGCCGTCGCTGCCGATAGTCTCCACTGTGACCGGTGGATGGGCCGGGGACGAATTGACCGATCCCGAGTATTGGGTGCGCGAGGTGCGGCAGGCGGTGCGATTCGCGCCCGGGGTGGCGATCGCGATCGATTCCGGCGCGCGCCGATTCATCGAAGTGGGTCCCGACGAGGTATTGGCGACCATGATCCGCGGCTGCCTGGCCGAGCGGCCGGAGATCGAACGGGCAGCGCTGGTGGTGGCCTCGTCCACCCCGCGTTCAGCGGATGAGGTGAGCTCATTCGTCTCGGCGCTGGGGCAGGCCTACGCAGCGGGCCTGCCGGTACGCTGGGACTCGCTGTTCGCACGCCGCCACCTGGAACGAATTTCATTGCCCACGTATGCTTTCCAGCACAAGCGTTATTGGTCGCGGCCGGTGGCTCCCGGCGTGAGCGACTCGTTCGGTCATCCATGGCTGACAGCCTCGGTGCCGCTCGCCGGTACGCGGGAGTGGCTGTTCACCGGCCGTATCTCGCTGCGCACACATCCGTGGCTGGCCGATCATTCGGTCGCCGGTTCGATCCTGTTTCCCGGCACCGGGTTCGCCGAACTGGCCCTCGCCGCCGGGGATCGGCTCGGGACCGAAGTCATCGAGGAATTGGTGCTCGAGACCCCACTCGTTCTCCCCGCGAGATCCCAGGTGGATCTTCAGCTCAGCGTCGCCGCACCCGACGACTCGGGCCGCCGCGGTTTCACGATCCATTCCCGGCCGATGGGCGATGCGGACCCGGATGCGCAGATCCAGTGGGCGACGCACGCCACCGGCACCTTCACGGCCGCCACGACACCCGAGGCGGCCTGGGATGAACCGGTCTGGCCGCCCAGCGGCGCACGGCCCATGGATGCCGGGTCCCTTTACGACCGCTTGTCGGCCGAGGGGTTCGGCTACGGTCCGGCCTTCCAGGGCGTAACCACGCTCTGGACCCGGGGTGGGCAAGCGTTCGCCGAGGTCTCTCTCGACGAGACCGCCGGTGGCGCATCGGAGTTCGGCATTCATCCGGCTCTCCTGGATGCCTGCCTGCACGCCGGTGCCGATGTCCTCTCCGAAGGGCTGGCGCGAGGGCAGGTGCCGCTGCCGTTCTCCTTCGCGGGGGTCCGTCTCCGGCGGCGGGGCGCGTCGGCGGTCCGCACTCGAGTGCGGCGACATGGTAGTGGCCGGGTGGGTATCGAACTTGTGGACTCCACGGGCGGGCCTGTTCTGACCATCGATACGGTCACGGTCAGGGGCATGGACCCGGCGTCGCTGCGCGCGGCCGGTGGGAGCGCTGGCCATACGCCGCTGGTCATCCGCTGGCAGCCCGATGAATCTGCCGAATCCGCCTCTGCGGCAGTGGCATTGGCGTCTCTGGGAACGGTTCGGATTCCCGGCGTCGACCTGCATTACTCCACTGTCGGTGAACTCACCGCCGCCGAGACGATGCCCGATGTGATCGTGTGGTCCGCCGGCGCGGAGACCACCTCGGCCCGGGATGCGGTCCACGCCGCGTGGGACACGCTCCGATTGTGGCTGGCGGCGGAGCGTTCGGCCGACACCCGATTGGTGATAGCCACCCTGCGGGCGGCCGGTCGACTCGCTGAACCGGTGGATACGGCCGCCGCGGCGGTCATGGGCCTGGCTCGCAGCGCCCACGCGGAATTCCCGGATCGGATCATCCTGGTCGACCATGACGGGGAACTCTCCGCCGATCTTGTGCGCGGCCTGCTCGCTTCGAATCAGCCGCAGGCTATGGTTCGCGATTCCCGCGTATTCGTGCCGCGATTGGTCCCAGGGAACACGGCTCAGAGGACTCACGCACCAACCGGGCCCTTCGGGGACGGCACCGTCCTGATCACCGGCGGAACCACCGGCATCGGCGCGCTCATTGCCCGGCATCTGGCCAGTGTCCACCAGGTCCGGCACCTTCTCCTCGCCTCTCGGCGTGGGGCGGCCACCGACGGGGCCCAGGAGCTGGTAGCCGAATTGGTCGCACTGGGCGCCCGGCCTCGCATCGTCGCCTGCGATGTCGCGGACCGGGGGGCGGTGACCGCCATGCTCGGCGCGATAGCAGATGATCACCCGCTCACCGCGGTGATTCACTCTGCGGCCGTGATCGACGACGCCACGATCGAATCCCTGAGTCCGGACCGTATCGACCGCGTCCTGGCGCCCAAGGTGGCGGGCGCCCAGAACCTGCATGACCTCACCGGGGACCATGGTCTCTCGGCGTTCATCCTGTTCTCCTCCCTCGCGGCGACCATCGGTTCGCCCGGACAGGGCAACTATTCGGCGGCGAACTCCTTCATGGATGCTCTCGCCCGGAACCGCCGGGCGCAGGGGCTTGCGGCGCTGTCTCTCGCCTGGGGCCCGTGGAACCAGAACACCGGGTTAACCGGCAGTCTGGACCACGTCGCAATCAGCCGCATGGAGCGGATGGGTATGCGGGTACTCGGCGACCCCGCCGGGCTGGCGCTGTTCGACGCCGCCCTCGGCATGGACGAGTCCGTGGTCATCGGAGCCGAGTTCGAGACCGCGACGCTGGCCGGCCAGGCCGCTGCCGGGGTGCTCCCCGAGCTGCTCACCTCCCTGGTCCCGGCCCGGACCCGGCGGGTGAGCACACAGACCACCACGACCGGTGGCGATCTGCTGAACAGACTCGCCGCCGCGCCCGAGGACAAGCGGGAGTCGCTGGCACTGGAGGTTACCCGGGAACATCTAGCGGCGGTCCTGGGGCTTTCCTCGGCGCACGACGTCGATCCGGACATCGCGTTCAACGAGCTCGGCCTCGATTCGCTCAGTGCCATCGAACTCCGGAACAGTCTGGCCGCGGCCACGGATATGCGATTGCCCGCGACACTGGTCTTCGACTATCCGACGGCGGCCGCCGTGGCAGGGTTCCTGCTCTCGCAGGTCCCGGCCGCTCCGGTGAATTCGGTGGTCGACCAGCACTTGGCCGCGCTGCGTGAACTGCTGGCGAGCCCCCCTTCGAACGCCGAACGGGATCGCCTCACCGAAGGGCTGCGGGAACTCCTGACACAGGCGCGGGTGGAACCGGCCATCCGGACCGAAGTCGAGCAGGCTAGTGTCGAGGATCTTTTCGAACTCATCGACCAGCATCACGATGCCGAACTGGGCTGAAAGCTCCGACGAGTATCGGCGGCTGCGCCAGACTCTGTACCGCCCTCTGATCGGAATCGGAATGCCGGCGGACAGGCGGGCACAGGCAGTGGAACTGATCATGCAAGTTCTCGAAGAGACGACGGGAGCATGATGCGAATGGCGAAATTGTACCCTGACCAGCAATTGAAGCGGCGCGTCATGGCCTGGGCGCTGAAGCTGCGTGTCAACCCAAAGCGGGTCGAAATCGTCGACATGCCGCGGAAGTGGGGTTCCTGCTCAAGCGACGGCGTCGTGAAGTTCGCTGAGGAACTGTCCGGTGCTGATGATGCCTTCCAGGATTACGTCATCGTTCATGAACTGCTGCACCTTCGCTATCCAACCCACGGAAAGCGGTTCCAGGCCATGATGTCCGCGATGGTGCCAGAGTGTGGCGAGAGCTGGAGCGTCAAAGTCGCCACATGACTGAGAGAACAGCCCCGAGCGGTACGCACTCTGGATGACGGTGAACGCCCCGGAGGTCGATGGCGGTCGATCCACGGCGGCTTGCGGATCGGTGTCGTGATCTGCGGGTCGAGGCTGAAGGCGGCGACACCGAGGGCTGCGGGTCCGTCGCGATTCGGCGTTCGGTCGGGGAGCATCCATACCTTGCGTGGGTTCACCAGAACGGGGCGAGGCGGTTGAAGTCGGCGCAACGCCGCGTACCTGTCGTCGTCCATAGTGGCGCTCATCCGGTTTGCGTGAGCGGGCCGGCGATCGCCGCGACCGCGGTCTGCCGAGTCCAGCATGTCCGGCCTGGCCCGGCTCCGGCGAGGGTCAGTCGCGAGATGCGCGGGCGAGCGCCACGCCCGGATACGCGGACATCGAGATGCACCGCCTGCAGGCGACCCCTGCCTTGGCCGAGACCGGTGTAGGCGGCGGGCCGGCACTCCAGTTGTAGATCCGGCCGGGCCCAGCCGGGGGAGGTGACGATGAATACGGCGCCGTGGCTGCGTGCGCGCGACGACCGCGCGGGACCGTGACGGCGGTGCGGATCCGGCGACGTCGAGCACCACGACGGGGACGCCTTCGAGCAGGACCACGGCGATCGCCATCGGGTCGTCTCCGGGGTTCGGCACGTGCGCGAGTCGTCCGAGGTCGCCACCCATCTCGTGGAATGCGAGTAGGCCTATTCTCGGGTTGCCCAGGACCGCTGCCGTTTCGCCAGCGGCGGTGACGGCGGCCAATAATCCGAGCAGCACCGAGCCGCCGCCCGTGCAGCCGACCACACAGCCGCGCGGCAGTCCGCCATCGGGTAGCGCCTCACCGAGTCCTCCTGGGATCTCGAGGACATCCGCCACGGGCACTGGTGGGACGGTAGCGGCGCCGACTTTGCCCGGGATCGCCGCCATTCGGGCGCGCAGCGCGTCCAGTTGTGCGGCGCGCGGCAGCCCGGCCAGCGGCCTGTCGGGCCGCTCGCCATCTTCCTGAAGGCCGCTTCTGTCGAACATATGTTCGTATAATGACATGCCTGGCAGCGCTGCGTCGATAGCGAATCAGGATCGATAGCTGAAAGTACGCTGATGGTGTGGTTGCGGTGCCGGAACCGATGCTGGCCGTCGCAGGGAGGCCGCCGGATACTGCTGCCTGGGCGATCGAAATGAAGTGGGACGGCGTGCGCGCAATCGTCGTCTGCGACAGCGACAGCTGCCGCCTGTACAGCAGAAACCGTCGAGACGTCACCAGTTCCTATCCGGAGCTCGCCGCAGCGATCGCGGAGTCTGCGCGGGGTCGGGAGTTGATTCTCGACGGCGAAGTGATCGCGCAGAAGCCGTCTGGCGCACCATCGTTCGGTTTGCTGCAACGTCGTATGCATGTCGTGCGGCCCACTCAGCAGCTGATCCGGTCGGTGCCGGTGCAGCTGTACGGGTTCGACGTATTGACCGCGGACGGCGAGGATGTCACGGGGCTTCCCTATCTGACTCGGCGTGCCCGCCTGGACGGCCTCGATTTGTCGGCACCGTTGGTGAGCGTCCCGCCGCACTGGTTGGAGGTCGACGCCGATCGGATGCTCGAAGTGGCCCGCGAGCACCACCTCGAGGGCATCGTGTCCAAGGAGATCGAATCGGCCTACCATCCGGGTCGCCGGTCGCCGGTGTGGATCAAGACCCCGATCCGCCGAACTACCGAGGCGATCGTGACCGGGTGGACGCCCGGGACCGGGATGATGTCGCGCACCTTCGGGTCGCTGGCGTTGGGCGCCTACGACTCCGCCGGTCGCCTCGTCTACATCGGCAACGTCGGCACCGGGTTCACGATGGCGGCCCGCCGCAGCCTGAGGGCACGACTCGACGAACTCGCCACATCGGAAAGTCCGTTCGACACGCCTCTCGGTGGTCGTGCCCGCCCCGCAGCGGTGCACTGGGTACGGCCGGAGCTGATCGGCGACATCGAATACCGCGAATACACCGGTGAAGGGCTGCGACACCCGAGCTGGCGGGGCCTGCGCAGCGACAAGGAACTCACCGAGATCACCCTGCCGGGCTAGCCGATCGTGTTTGGAAACCCGGCCACGGCGCGGTCACCCTGGACCGGACGAGAGTTCACATAAGGGGATCCGTCCCAGCGGGTCCCCTTACGCGCTCCGGTCACGACGCATCGGGTGTCTCGGTGATCAGCTCCGATGAGTCAGTCAGCACCTCGGCGGCCTCGCTCTGATGACGAAGGACAGCGTTGAAGGCCTGCCGGAGCGCATCACCGTATCCGCGCAGGTACATGGACGACGGCTGGAACGAAAACTTGTCGAACCCGACGGGGTCGGCAAGTCGGCCGATCCTCAGCGAGCCGAGGCACCAGGCTTCACCGCCGGCCGCGCTGGTCGCGTGGCTTGCCCACCGCCGTCAACTCCTCCGTGGCAGCACCGTGGTGCGGGCCTTGTTCGTCACCATGCGTGCTCCGCACCGGCGTCTGGCGGTGCGCACCGTCGACGACATCGTCCGCACTGTCGGTGAGGACGCCGGTCTGGTCCTCGCTCCCGGCACCCTGCGCGCCACCGCCGGGCGACGGTTCCTTCATGAGGGAACACACCGCCGCCGGTCGTCGCTGCCCGCTCGACCGTGGCCCCGCTACCACCCGCCGCGTCCGCTGAGCATCAGCTCAATCTCGACAACGCGTCGCTCGAGTCGCGCCGAATGAACGCTGTCCGCAGCCTTCCTCGCCGCAGCGGTCTGTCAGGCCGGGTCGTCGCGACCGCGTGCGGGTTCGCGCGCTCCGCGCGAGTTCGGTGGTGTGTGTGCGCTCGACTGTCGCAGTGCCGAAAACAGGCACCAAGCCGGTGGAAGCTAGTCCCACGCCCGAATAGAGATCGGTGCCATGGGTGCGAGTGGCTGTGCCCGGAACTGTGACATGGATTACTACTGCCGGACCACGAAGCAGCGCAGGCGCAGCAGTGGCTGGCCTGGGCAATGTCATACCGAGTAAGGCTCGACCCATTCCGGGCACCGGTGCGAATGCCGACAGTTCCTGAGCCCGACCGGACGGCGCTCAAGCCTTATCTGAGTGGCCGGAGCGATCGAGGATTGGATCTGGGTGGGGGAGGGTGTCGATGCCGCGGTGCGGTCGGAACGGGCGTGCTGTTGTCCGCGCCACCGCGGGGACCTCCATGAAGTTTGCTGGTGCATTGCTGAAGTGTTGAAGTCTTCGGCGTGTCGTTTCCCGACACGCCAAAGACTTCTTCTTCGAAGAGCCGCGACGGCGCTCGACTTCGAGTTCCGCCTCGAAGTTCGGCGACACGAGCTTCGAGTTGTTTGCGGCTCTATGGCTTTGGTGGTGACGGCCTGGGCGGGATCTCCTTCTCCGGCCGTTCGGCAACGAGTCCTATCGGCTCGTAGGCGACGATGCGGGCGGGGTCCTTGCCGCATTCCGGGCATCGCCTGGACGACGAGCCATGCCTGGTCGGTTCATCGACCTCGCCGACCGCCGATCGACTCCGGTCGACTTCGCGGGCGATCTGGGTGGGCGTTCGTCCGTCCTCGTAGTGGTGCGTGAGGATGGCGGCGACTACGTCTGGATCCCGGCGCCGGGATCGGTCTCGGTCGCAGATCATCTGCGCCACCTTCGCCCACTGACCGTCGCACGATTCGAGCGATCTGCGCGTGTGTACGGCGGGTTTGTCTTCGACGATGTGCGCACTGTCGAGACGTTCATCGGTCGGTGCGGCGTCCGTGTCGGCGGCGTCGATGCACTCGTCGGAACCGGGCTGTGCGGGCTTTTGTGCACGGCCCTGCGAGTGGGCGAGCGCGAGCAACGCCACGGTGGCTTGGGTCATCGAGCCTTCGATGATCAGTGGCCACAGCCATGCTTCGCTGTCGGGGACTCCAGCGAGCAGAGCCAGTGCGCGCAGGGCAGTGAACGACAGCCGGAAGGCGGCGGCCGCGATCAGCAGGGTCATGACGGTGGCGATTGCGCGGGTGAGGCTCGCGGTGAAGTGCGCGTGGACAAGGACGGCGACGCCGTGCACCGCGGCGAGCAGGGCGACCGGCGGCACGATGGGCACCGCAGCTGCGATCGCCGGCAGGGCGGGCGCGTGCAGGACCGCATGGGTGGCGTTGCCTGTGACGCTCACCGTCGCGGCGGTGATGAGGACGCATCAGAAGAAGGTATGTGCTCTCGGCTGTCCGTCGCCCGTTGCGGGAGGTGGTGGGGAGCACGCAGGTTCGAGGGTTCGTGGACGAGGTGAGACGTTGGCGGTATTGCCGATCGGCTGCATGTGACCGCTTCCTGACGGGTCGGATAGGGAAGGCTGTCGGCCGGTTGGCGTGGTCGCTGATCGACCGTCGCGGTTCCGCTCCAGGGCGGGCGCGGCGGTCGGGTGGCGAGAAGATGGTGATGTGGCGCCCATCGAAGTGGCCCGATCGGAACTGGTCCGCCCTGGATTCGGGGCAACGCGAACTGCCGACTCTTCTCGGGCCACTCGACCAACGACACGCAAACGTCACGCTTTCAGCGATTGTTCGGATTCAACGGGATTCGTTGGGATCCAAATTTCCGGCATCCGTGCAGCTCACGGGCGCTTTCGGGAACTCTTGAGAACTCAGAAAAACCGTCTACTCAGAAACGGCAGGTTTCTGGTTCGAGTCCAGATGGGGGAGCAAGAAAACAACCCCCTACCAGGTGATCTTTGGTTCTAGGGATCGTCGCAACACCCCAGTTAAGGGGAGATTGCGATGGACTTCAAGACACGGGCTGATCGGAAGCCACAGGGGCGTAAGAAGCTGCGGGCCGAGCGGGCGGAGTATCTCCGTCTTGTGGAACTCGGTTACAGCAACAAAGCGGCATCGAAGATGGTCGGCGTCAACGAGCGCACCGGGCGCGAGTGGCGTAACGGCCGGGACGATCCGAAACGCCGGAGGCCGCCCGCTCGTGCCGAGCGGGCGGCCTCCGCTACGTCCAAGTCGCGGTATCTGACCGAGGACGAACGCATCCATATCGCCGACCGGCTCCGCGCCACCGCCGCACCCAGGACCAGCACCGCCGGTATCGCGATCCCGCCGACAAGGAAAACCGCACCAGGGCGATCATGCGCGAGTGGGGCGTCGCTATGGTGACGGCCACCAAGGCGGCTCGCTGCCGCGCTGCGCTGGCGCAAGGGGCGCTTGAAGCCGACGCATAGGTGACTTGTCAGCTTGGATCCCCACATTGAGATGATCTTGAAATGGCCGGTACGTGCCAGTGTGGAACATGCCTTCGCCCGAATGAAGACTTGGAAGATCCTCCGCGACTGCCGCCTGAAGGGCAACGGCGTCCACCACGCCATGCGTTGCCCGCCTCCACAACCTCAACCTCGCCGGATAAGCGGACCCGGCCGCAGCGGCCGACCGCATCCGACCAGCCCCGAAGGTCATTTACGGGACAACCCTTAAGCTGCTGGCAGCGCCGTGGCAGACGACATCGACGCCGCCGTCGCGGTGTTGGCTGGGCCAGCCGCCTCGAATACCGTAACGATTCTGAGCCTCGCGGGGACGTGCCTCGCAGGTCTGTACCGCTTTCACGGTGATCTTCTGCGCCTGATTCTCGTTGGCGCTGACCTGACACGCGGCATGTTCGTCGGAGTGGACCTGGACCAAGCGGCGTTCATAAGTGCGGACCTGACCGAGGCTGTCTTCGTCGGCGTGACTCTTGAGAAAGCGTCTCTTGGATCAGCTGATGCCGACCAAACCTACCTATCCGGCGCCAACCTGACTGACGCGGACTTGACCGGTGCGGATCTGACCGGCGCGGACCTGACTGGTGCCAACCTCACTCGTGTGGACCTCACCAGCGCGGACCTGACCGCCGCCAAACTAGTTGGCGTACGGCACGACGAGACGACCATCTGGCCAGATGAGGATTCCAACCACCTCAGAGGTAGCAGCGCGGCCGGTTCGTCCGCGTAGCCGCTCTCACCGCGTAGTAGTGAGGGCTGTAGTCCTGTTTCACCTGTGCCATGGTTTGCGTCTGTAGGCATCGCGGCCCACGAATTTCGAACGGGAATGGCTGGTGACGCCGTCACCAGCGTGCGACCCGTGAACCGGTGATATCCCTGGTGACGGTGTCACCAGAAACGTGTATGTTTGCGTATCGAAACGTACTCAAACGTCGTTAGATGTAGTTCAGAACCGCTGGTAGAGCGGCGTTTTACGGTTGTGACCAGCAGTTTCGACGGTCGGGGACCAGGAGGTTCGAGTCCCCTTAGCTCCACAAATTGACACGAATAGTGCTATTGATCAGGGGTTTTGCTGTCTTTCAGCCATGAGACCAGCTTCGGTCGGGTGTCACATATCTCCTGGTCAGCGCCTGTTTTCTTGTTCTAGTTGGCCCCCAAGGTGTGTTTTCGTTCCCGCTCGGTGTTGATTAAGTCGGAAGGCACTCTTTCATTACCGCGACCACGAGCCATGCTCGTCGCAAGTGCGGTCTCACCTGGTCATCATGGATTGATGTCAGGACCGAGCCCGCCCGTGTGTGTCGCGGGTGCGGACGCCACGCTCGCGCAGACGATTCAACACGGTGGCCGGATCGACGGCAAAGTGTTTCCCGACTCGTGCCAGGGACCAACCGAGACGGTAGAGGCGGATCGCCTCGTCGGTCTGGTCGGGGGACAGGCCGCGTCGGCGCATCGGCACGTCGTGCCGCTACAGGATGGCGCTGATGGTGCGGCGGTCGACACCGAATCGGTTGCTCAGTTCGCAGGTCGTTGCGCCAGCGACATAGTCGTGTATCAGCATCTGGACGTGGTCCTGATCGAGTTGTCGTGCCCGCCTCGGCGTGGACCGGCGGGGCGGCAAAGGTGAACTCCCGCCACCGATCGCGGTGCGGTCGTCACGACGACGTGGCTTGTCGGCCATCTGTTCTCGCGCCAGTTCGACGAGCACCTTCGCGATCTTGCCGGCATCGGGCGGATCATGACGGACGCCACGAACCGCAAGTTCGCCCCACCGGGTAACGGTGTTGATCGGAGTTGTCATGCGTCCACTCCCTACCTGAAGGCAAGTTCGCGTCAAGCTTCCGGTATGGGTCGTACCGTCGCAGGTCGCCTTGCGGCTGACCACGGATACGGTCACCAGCCTGGCATAACCAGTCTTTACGAACGGGTTCACGGTTACCGATAAGCCATATTCGCTCCAACTGGCTATGGTTCGATCAAGTACCCGCAAATGCCGCATATCGGTTGTTCGGCAGCCCGAAAAGTGCTGTACAGCAGCTTATCTCACGCCGCCACAGTCAAAGCGGTGCGGTATCGTTCGTTGCCGCCTTTGACGCCATCGAGAACGGTGGCTGTTCGAACATCAATGTGTCGCCTGTTGCGGCGGTTTCGCGTTCTGCGGGTCGGCGACATGCCGAAAGCCAGCGGCCCCGTAGCCTCAGGCCGACGCCTGACGCCTCGTCTCTCACTACGTGGAGTCGTCGCGTGGAGGTCGTAACGTAGAGTGCGGTTCCGGGGGACAAGCCGGGACCGCCGTCGGGTGCGGCCCCGGACCGACCTCCTGCCCGCTCCGGAGGCCGCCGGCACGACCGCGTGGCCATGGCTGAATCGAGGTCGGCGCCCACGTGGAGGCCGCAGCGAACGCAGTGACGTCCTGTTCACCTGGCGCGGCGATATCCCGCGACGCGGCGACGACCCGCGACATGTCGCGCCCGGCGCGCCTGCACGCCCACAGCGCCGTCTCCATGGCCCTGGCGCTGCACAGCGATCACGCGTTGCGCGAGCTCGTGGATGCGGCCGCGCCGATCGGCGCCGGTATCGGCGGGAAGTCGGCGCTGCTGGAGGTCGCCGGAACCCCGGTCTTTGTGAAGCGAGTGCCCCTCACCGACCTGGAACGGCAGCCGGAGCACGTCCGGTCCACGGCGAACCTGTTCGACGTGCCGCTCTTCTGCCAGTACGGCGTCGGCCTCATCGGCGGGCCGGGCTTCGGGGCCTGGCGCGAGCTCGCTGTGCACACCACGACGACGAACTGGGTGCTCGCCGCCGAACACGAGGGCTTCCCGCTGATGTACCACTGGCGGGTGTTGCCGGACACGACGCCGCTCCCGGAGGAGCTCGCCGACATCGATCGCGCCGTCGCCTACTGGGACGGCCGACCGCAGGTACGCCACCGGATCGAGGCCCTCCAGGACTCTTCGGCGAGCATCGCGCTGTTCCTGGAGTACATCCCGCAGAACCTGCACGGGTGGCTGAACGCCCAGATCGAGGCGGGCGACGAGGCCGCCGACCGGGCCTGCGCCACGGTGGAGCGGGAACTGGCCGCCGGCACCGCGTTCATGAACAGCCGTGGGCTGCTGCACTTCGACGCGCACTTCGAGAACATCCTGACCGACGGTCAACGCCTCTACTTCGGCGACTACGGCCTCGCGCTCTCCTCCTGGTTCGACCTCTCGCCGGAGGAGGCCGCGTTCTTCGACCAGAACCAGAGCTACGACCGCGGCTACACCGCCACCTACCTGGTGAACTGGCTGGTCACCGCCCTGTACGGGCTCCGGCGGGAGGACCGGGAGGCGCGCGCCACGATGGTGCGCGCCTTCGCCGAGGGCAAGCCGCCGGAGGGCATCCCTAAGGAGGCCGCCACGGTCCTCACCCGGCACGCGCCGATCGCCGCGGCGATGTCCGCGTTCATGCGTGCGTTCCAGCAGGCGAGCCGGAGCACCCCGTATCCGGACGAGGAGATCCGCCGCCTGCTGGGCGGCCAGGCATCTGTGCTCGTTCAGCCCGTGTGACGGACCCGGAAGCGGGTGGGCGCGGCCGGATCCCGGTCGACGACCTGGACGGGCGGCCATACCCATGTTCGTGCCTCGATCTGCGATCGATGCTGCACCGCAGTGTATTTCGTGTCGCAAACCGCCCTGTATGCGGCTACTTACAGGACGTTCTGCCCCCGGAGTCTCATGCTCCGCCCCCGGGTCCTGCACCGGGTGGAAGCCGATTGTTGCCGGGAGGGTGGATCGGCTCCGAGCGATTTCCGAACAAGTAGTCACGGAAGGCCCGCAGATACTCGTCCAGTTCCCGTTGATCATCGAACCAGGCATCGGTTGGGTCGTACCATTCGCTCGGGGTCGGGCGACGCGCGATCACATAGTCGAGGGCTTCGCGCATCATGGCCGCATAGGTCGGGTCGTTGGCCAAGATCGCGCGCTCCATCGAGACCATGTGCTCCCACTTCCGATCACCGAACTTGGGATTGTGCATGTATACCAGCGACACCAATAGACTTTTGATATGCGGGATTTCGTCCCACCACGTAGGGGACGTACCTGTGACAGGAGGCTTATTCATAAGCCTGTCCCGCAATCGGCTGTGGCATAGCAACTCTCGTGGCCTGTGTGGCCGGTGAGACGGTGATCGCACTGCTTGATACGTCGGCGCGTCGCAGCCGAATTGGCAACGGCCCTCATGTATCTCAGTTCGTGGAGTTACGAAGTCTACGAGCGAGAACGAGGGCCGTTGCGGTACAAGGCTATTACGGGGCTGACCGATGGGCAACTGACGGAACTGACTGCCCGGGTACACGAGACCGTCGGCGGGTTCGAGTCGGCCGGTCGCCCTTACGCGTTGAGCTTGTTCAGGTCTGTCGCTTTGGTGGTGTCGTTGATGCGCAGAAACCTCGTCCAGGATGTCGCGGGCGCGTTCTTCGGGATCAGTCAGTCCACGGTGAGCCGCCGCTGGGATCTGCTGCGACCGGTGATCGCTGACGTACTCGAAGAGTTCGTTCCCAACCCCCGCGACGTCATCGGAGTCGGGTCCGTGCTGGTGGACGGCACAATCTGCCCGACCTGGGACTGGTCGGCGATCCCGGACCTGTTCTCCGGAAAAACCCAGTATCCGGGGTTCAACATCCAGATCGCCGCCGACCTCGACGGCAGGCTCGTCGCGGTCGGCATGACGATCGTGCACGGCGCCCGACACGACGCGCACGCATACGCCGCCTCCGGACTCGCCGACCTTCTCGCCGAGATCGACACTGTCGCCGATTCCGGTTACGTCGGTGTCGACGGAATCGATCTGGTGCCCTACAAGAAACCTCCGGGCCGCGAACTGCACGAGAGCCAGGCCGCGTTCAATACCGCACTCTCCGGAATCCGGGCCGCGGTGGAGCGAGCCGTCGCTCACCTGAAGACCTGGCGCATGCTCAGCGAGGAAGGCGGCCGCTACCGCGCGCCAGTCCACAAATTCCCCTCTGCCCTGAAAACGATAGTCGCACTGCACTTTTTCGCGGAGGCTTATGAATAACGCTCCAGGTATCGGGTAGCCGGAGCGTTCGACCGTTCGGTCGACACCCCGGAGGCGCCACGTCGGCCCGGTCCGAAGGTTCCTCGGCGGATACCAGACGCCTCGCCACCGGGACTCCGAGAGTGGGAGGGTCCACCGGGAGTTTCTCGGCCAGTGAGATATCGATCGTGATGCGGCGTACAGGGGGTAACTCCGTGTCGGGGTCGAGCAGATCCGCCACCATCGACAAGCAATCCCGTTCGTCGAATCCAGTCACACCGACGCCCTGACGCAGCTCCGGCCAGGAAAATGGTTCGTTCCCCAGATCGAATTCGATCCAGAACCGCCGCACCGTGGGCATACGCGCCCTCCTCCCATGGACACCTACCGCCGAGCGCTTGCCCACGATACCGGCGTCCGATCAGGGCCCACCACTCGATAATCGGCATTCTCGGACGTTCCACGCGGACTCCAACGGCCCGAGATAGCCTCGGGCCGTTGATCTTCGGACTGTCGCATCTGGCCCGCAGGCAGGGGTGCCGACAGCATCCTCGATGACGAAATCCAGCTGGGGACTTCGAATATGCCGCTACTTGACCGAGTTGGCCAACTGATCGGCATATGGGGCAGTGAATTTTCCGACGATGGGAAGCTCCGCGCGGACACCGCCGGTGTTGTTCGCCTGGACCATGGCCATGATCCAGACGACGACCGCGAAGACCGCGACTGCGAGTCCGGCGAGGCTGAAGATGATCCCCAGGACTCCGAGGAGCGAGCCGACGATGCTCAGAACAATATTGACCACCGAGACCGCCCCGAAGAAGACGATCGATTGCGCGGCATGGAATTTCACATCGGGATCTTTCTTTCCCACGAACAGGAAGATGATTCCGGTGAGCCACCCCAGTGCGTACGACAGGATCGCGCTGGTCTTTTTGTCCAAACCGGCGGACTGCGGTTGGTTCGTGGGAGGTTGAGAAGATGTCATGGGGCAAGTAGATGCCGCGCGCGCCACCTACCGATCCCAGGTTTCAGCCCGAACCCACAGGTCCGGGCCAGCCGGCGACCGGGATCCCGGACGTGGTTCTCTCGACGAGACGACTGCCGACGACCTCGAAACGCCTGGGTGATAGCTCATTACACAATCGAGCACCTAAAAATCCGCAGAGTAGCCGAGTCGGTCTCCGAGCAAGGGCCGCTGCGCGGTCATCGTCATGGCGCGGTGCGTTCGGTCGGCCTCGAATCGATACAGCCACCTGCAGGTCGCCTGCCCCGCTCCGACCGGTTCGATCAGCGCGGTATGCGGCAGAAGAGTGCGTTGTGCGCACTACCGGCGACGGTGCCAGGAGAGGCTTGCCGGGTCGTTTCCCGATTCTCGATCGCACGGTGTGCCTCGGCGGCGTCCATGGTGTCGGCTGCGTGGGTGAGAATTCCAGCGTGCTAATCGACATCACGCTGTCCGAATTCACGGAGGAAGACCAGGCGCTGCTCAATGCCTGGTTCGATCACGCCTCTGTCGCGAAATGGTTCGACTGGTGGCGCGGCCAGGCTCGGCCGACCGGATCCCCGAACGGCGACGGCACGCGGGTCGTGCGGCCAGCCCAACGCTGGATCGTGCGTGATACCGCCACTGCGCCGCCGTTGGGATTCATTTCGGCGGAAGTGAACGGACCCGAAATACCGGGGACCTCAGAGGCCACCGGCCCGTATACCGCCGGGCTGATCTGCGTTGTGTTCCCGGACCATCAGGCGTCGGCATTGGTCCGGCCAGCATCGCCGCGGCCATGGCCAAGCCCGAGCTGGCGGACATCTCGGAGTTTCGTGGCACCGTCGACGAGGAGAACCGGAATAGCTGGACAGCAACGGTCATCCGGTCGACCGCGGCGACCCAGGCGGCGCAGGTCGTTCTGGTCCACTGCCCTGAGCGGCTCGGCGTAGTTGCGCCGCGACTCCGACGAGAACAATCCACCCCGAGCCCGGGTCAGCGTCCGATGCCGCAGATACGGCGACAACAACACACCCGTCGCAGCCCGGATTCGGTGATCTCTGGGTGCTCGACGGCCAGCCAGCGGCCGGTCTTGGCCATGATGGTGCGGATAACCCTGCGCACCTTCGGTGAGAGCGTTGAAGTGGCGTGCCAGCGTTCGACCGCGGGTTCGTAGCCAGCTCGTCGGCCGACGGCGTTTCTCCCGAACCACTTGCGAGGACTTTCGGTGATATGGGCGAGGACAGTTACTGTCCGGCATTGCCGACCGTCTCGTCGATGGAATTTGCACGTCTGACCCCGACGAGCAGTCGGCAGTCCGGTGCGACGAGCCAGATGTGGTCGTCGGTTTCAACCTCGAACACTCCGTCGTCGCGCTGCGCGATGAGGCCAGCGGCGAGCAGTCCCGCGGCCGCGCGTAGTGCGGTGTCGAGTTCGTGATCCGGGGCGGTCCTCAATCCGGCCAGCCGCGCGAACGATGACCGGACCCGAGCGGTCAAATGCACCGTCTCGGGGTCAAAGGCTGCGACGAAACCGGCCAGCAGCACCGGCGGCCCGGGCTCGGGACGGGGCTCGGTCGCTGTGCGGGGGCGCTTACCGAACCGCGACGGCACGCCGCGCTTGAACTGATCCCAGGTGCGTTCTCGGTGGACCGTGGAGTACGCGGTGATGACGGTCCGATCCGGTGAGAGCACGAGTTCATAGCCCTCACGGGCCAGGCATAGATACCCGGCATCGGAGACGATCCGGGCCGACTTGATCAGGAAATCCTCCAGCATCCCGCGCAGCTGAATCTGCGCCCTATCGGCGCTGCCGCCGTGGTGGAACCGGAAACTGTCTGTGGCGCGAGTACTTACGCGCGTGTCCATCACGTCGGCGACGCTGATGTCGCCCACCGGCACGTCGAGGGACGAGGTGATGTGCTTGGCGGTGCCGCGGGGCGCGCGGAACGAGGCTGGGGCGATCGCCTGCGTGCGGCGCTGGAAGCCGTGGCAGTCGTCCTGGCGGCACCATCCGTCGGCGTTGTCGGTCTGGTTCGTGCAAGGCGTTCCGTCCTGCCGGAAGCGTGTGCAGTGTTGTGTCATCGAGCCAGTATGCGAGGGGGCTCCGACATCAGAGACCGCCCCGGCATTGAACCGTCCCGACTTTTCGGCCGCTTCCTTCTCTGTGGAGGATGTGGGCCATGCCCAAGCTACGGACGGCCACATCGCACTCAATTCGGCAATACAGTGCGTTCGCCACCGGGTGCCGTGACCGCTTTGAACCACCCGCTCGCGCCGACCACACCGGCCGTGCGGATCCCATCGAATCTTTTATCAGGTGCTGTAATCCGGCGGCGTCGACGTGCCCGGGTAACCTGCGATACCAGCCGAAATCGCCAGATCACCGTGGGCCCGTTTTCGTGCCCATGCTGTCCGTACCACCCGACGCACGACCTGCGACAGCAGCCGTCTACGCCCGCGGTCGTCCTTGCGCATCCCTCGTGGGTATCCCGCGCTCGCGGAACTTGTTCAAAACGGTCATCGCGTCAACACCGAGGTGTCGACCGACTTTGGCAAGAGACCAACCCAAACCATAAAGGTGGACAGCCTCATCAACCTGCTCAGCAGACAAACCACGACGACGCATCGGCGCATCGTGACGATGGAGAATCTCGCTGACCGTCCGCCGCTCGATACCGAACCGGACACCCAACTGATACACCGTCTCTCCACCCATATAGCCGACAATGAGTTCCTCAATCTGATCGGCGCCGAGCTGGCGTGCCCGGCCAGGTCTGGGCCCAATGCCACTTAGCTTGACGTGTTTTCGCAGGTCATCGGCATGATTGCGATGTAGTGCCAGCTGGTTGGTCTGTGAGACTGGTTGGTGTGGAGCGTTTTTGGGCGTGTCGGTGCCGGATCGTGTCGGTGCTGGGGTTAGCGTCGCCGACGTGGTGGATGTGGGTGCGGTGTCGTTGATCGATCAGGTGTCGTTGGGTGTGTTGACCGCTGTGGTGGACCGTGATGCGGTGGAGATGGCGATTTCCGAGCACGGCAAGGCGCCCAAGCGTCGTGGTGGGACGTTGCCGCCGCATTTGGTGATGTATTTCGTGGTCGCGTTGGCGTTGTTCGCAGGTGTGGACTACGAGGGGGTGATGCGGAAACTGGTTGGGCCGCTGCGGCTTTGGCGTTGTTGGGATCCGAAGTGGAGTTTGCCGACCTCGGGTGGGATCACCCAGGCCCGGCAGCGGCTGGGGTTCGAGCCGATGAAAACACTGTTCGAGCGGATCGCGGTGCCGGTGGCGTCGCGGCTGACCCTGGACGCGTTCTACGCGCGACGCAGGCTGGTCTCGATTGATGGCATGGTGTTCGACGTGGCCGACACCGAGGCCAACGCAACGGAATTCGGTAAACCGAGCAAGGGAGTGTTGCCACAGGCACGGGTGGTGACGTTGACCGAATGCGGCTCGCATGTGAGCCTGGGCGCGGTGATCGGGCCGGTCGTGGGCAAGGGCACCGGTGAACGCACCGCCGCGGCCGAACTGATCTGGTTACTCGAACCCGGCATGATGTTGGTGTGTGACCAGGGGTTCTACAGTTTCAAACTGTGGTGCCAGGGCGCCGACACCGACGCCGACCTGTTGTGGCGTCTCGGTGACATTATGGACCTGCCGATCGTGGACCGCCTCGGTGACGGCTCCTATGTGACACTGCTTTTCGCGCCCAAAACCCCGGCGAAAATGCGGGCCGAGCTGCTGGAGGCGGCCATAGCCGGGGAGGAGTTGGACTGGGACCGGACTCGTTTCGCCCGCGTCATCGAGTACGAGATCACCGACCGTGGCGAAGGCGGTGAGCTGATCTGCCTGCTCACCACCATCCTCGACCCGCACGAGGCACCCTCGCTGATCCTGGCCGAGGCCTATCACCAACGCTGGGAACACGAAGCCGCGAACAGGCAAATCAAGACGCAGCTCCGCGGCCCCGCCAAAACCCTGCGCTCGCAAACCCCGGACATGGTCCGCCAGGAAATATACGGATTCCTCATCGCCCACTACGCGATCTGCTCGCTGATCTGCCGGGCCGCGGTCGAGACCGGCATCGATCCCGACCGCGTGAAGTTCACCCAGACCGTCCGACTCGCCCGCGACACCATCGCAGGCCCGGACGGTTTTTCCCCCTGACCGCCAACTCGAGCTCCACACCGAACTCGCCGAACAGATCACCGCAAAACGCCACCTCAACCCCCGCCGCCACCGCTCCTACCCCCGCGTCGTCAAACGCGCCAGACACAACAGCTTCCGAGTAAAACGCAAGGCAGACAAGGGAACCCGTCACACCGGACCCGCTACCATCCGGCTGGCCAACCAAAGCTGCATCACGCCGACACAACGACGACCATCCGCAAAACCGCCGGTCACAGCTCTACAGGGGGCGAGCTAAGCGGCATTGCTTCCGGGACCGGTCGATGTATTCCCACGGATCGGATGACTATCGGATTCCGTGGAAGAGGTCAGCGACCGCGTGCGCGCGGAGCCGGAATTCGGTCGGACGGAGTGATACTGGCAGCGCGACATCACGGTCGGGTCAGTATGATTCGGCTTCGGTCCGCAACTGTCCTGTCTACGACTGTCTACCCTAAGCTTGATTTTTAACCTCTAACTGGCAGCCGTGGTGGTCTTACCGACCGCCTGGTGTGGTGCGCGTCGGATGTTTTTTGCGCCGGGCGGGCGTCCGGGACCCGGCCGTGAGGGTTTCGGCGCGCGGGCCGGAAGAGCGGTTGTCGGGCGGAGGTGGCGAAATCCCCTGCGGACGCGGGCTGGGGTGAGGCGGCTGGGGCTGGTTGGTTTTCTCTCCCAGGGGTGGCGGAGGTCTTCGGTGAGTCCTCGGGCGAGGCGGAGTTGGGTGTGTGCGGCGATGATGAGCCAGGTCCAGCGGTCGGCGGCGGCGGAGTCGCGGATACGCGGCTTGGTCCACCCGAGGGTCTGTTTCAGGAACCGGAAGGTGTGCTCGATGTCGAAGCGCCGCAGGAAGGTTCGCCAGATTCGGTCGATAATGGCGGGGTCGGCGATGTCGGGTTGCGAACACCATAGCCACAGTGGTTTCGGGTTGCGGTCGCCGGGTAGCCGGTCCACCCGAAGCCCGATGACGACGCCCTCGATGATCGGCAGTTCCCCGTCGTGGTAGGCCCAGGATCCTCGGCGGGCGAGTTTGGGGTGCAGACGGTTCCATGCCGTCGCACGCACGGCGCCGTAGCGGTCGGTGTCGGTGGTGGTGACGACAGCGGGCTCGGGATGGGTCCCGGTGTCGGACAACGCGAAGTCGGGGCCGTGCTTGGCGGGACGGCCCCTCTTGCCCGCACGGGGTTCGGCGGGGAAGGCCAGGACGCGGTCGGAGCGTATTCGCCCGATCAGGACCACGGGCAGATCCGCGAGCTCGTATGCCAGGCATGTGATGTCGTAGCCCGCATCGAACACGATCTTGATGTGCGGGTCGCCGGGAACATGGAGGTCGGCGGCTTGCAGGCGTTGCACGACTTCCCGGATCTGGGCGGCGGTGACCTCGGTCGCGTCGTCGTCGGGGTGCAGCCGTATCGCGTCGAGGATCGTGGTCCAAGAGGTCCGGCCGGGCTCCAGCGCGGCGACGTAGGAGAACAGCCAGCCCGGGATCATCTGCGCTTGCCCCCTGCCACGGCCATAGACATGGCAGAACGATCGATCGGGGCTGGTCGCCGCGTCGGGACGCAGCCACGGACTGGCATCGACGGCCAGCATGATCGCACCTTCGTCGTCTCGCCCGACCGTGGTCGTGGCGGTGATCGCGCGCCGGAGCCGGGCGATGTCGATACTTCCGGCGTTCAGACCGTCGTAGAGGGCGCCGTGGCCGCGTCGATATTCCCCGGTCAGACACAGTCCGACCAGCGTGGTGACCGGTCCGTCGTCGCACAGCACCGCGTCGGTGAGTTCGAACAGCGCGTCGGCGCGCGCGGTCAGGCTTTCATAGAACGAATTGCGGAACGCCGCAAGCGATTCCGGTCCCGACGGGCGCGCCGACTCGACCGGACGAAATACTTCGGGCACACTGACAGGCACGGCCACCACAACTTCTCATCAGGCTCTTTAGCGGGAACCCGACGATGATGATGCGGTGGCCGCTCCATGTCACGGCGACACGCCGAAATTCGTCCCTAAATCAACACGGCAGCAACACGTTTCGATGATCGAACCGCTCCAACACCGACCCGGACGGTCGGCGGGCAGTGACCCGGAGGTTAAAAATCAAGCTAAGGGAGTGCCGTCATGGCGCGCCACCTCGTCACGAGCGCTCTGCCCTACATTAATGGAGTCAAGCATCTGGGCAACCTCGTCGGGTCGATGCTGCCGGCGGACGTCTACGCGAGGTACATGCGCGCTCGCGGACATGAGGTGTTGTTTATCTGTGCCACCGACGAACACGGCACACCGGCCGAATTGGCGGCGGCCGAGGCGGGCACGACCGTCGCGGAGTTCTGCGCCCGCGCGCACGACACCCAGAAGCAGATCTACGACGGGTTCGGGTTGTCGTTCGACTATTTCGGACGTACATCGTCGCCGCAGAACGCGCAGATAACACAGCATTTTGCGCGAAAACTCCATGAACACGGGTTCCTCGAGGAGCGATCCGTACGTCAGGTGTACTCCGCGGCCGACGGGCGCTTCCTGCCGGATCGCTATGTGGTGGGGACGTGTCCGCACTGCGCCTACGAACGCGCCCGCGGCGATCAATGCGAGAACTGCACTCGGCTGCTCGACCCGACCGACCTCGTGGACCCGCGCTCGGCGATCAGCGGCACCGCGGATCTCGAGGTGCGGGAGACCGCCCACCTGTACTTCCGGCAGTCCGCCCTGCAGAACGAGATCCAGGCATGGATCGACGCGGTCGCCGGGGAGTGGCCGCACCTGACGGTGTCCATCGCGCGGAAATGGCTCGCCGAGGGTGTGCACGACCGTGCCGTCACCGCGATCTCGACTGGGGCGTGCCCGTGCCCGCGGACGTCTGGCCGGAGTTGGCCGCCCAGGGCAAGGTGTTCTACGTGTGGTTCGACGCACCACTCGGATACCTCGCCGCCACCAAGGAATGGTCCGACGCCGACCCGCGACGCGCCGACTGGAAGTCGTGGTGGTTCGACGCGGAGGACGTGCGCTACACCGAATTCATGGGCAAGGACAATGTCCCTTTCCACACCGTGATGTTCCCGGCGATGCAACTCGGTGTCCGGGAGCGCTGGAAAATGGTCGACTACATCAAGTCGTTCAACTGGCTGAACTACTACGGCGGCAAGTTCTCCACCTCGCAACATCGCGGCGTGTTCACCGATGACGCGCTGGACCTGCTCCCCGCCGACTACTGGCGGTATTTCATAATCGCCAACGCTCCCGAATCCGATGATGTCAGTTTCACCTGGGAGTTGTTCGCCGGTCAGGTGAACAAGGATCTCGCGGACGTACTGGGTAATTTCGTCAACAGGGTATTGACATTCATCGCGAAGCGATTCGGCGACGCGCTGCCCGCCGGTGCGGCGCAGGGGGACGCGGAGCGAGAGCTCGGTGGGCGGCTGGTGGAACTGTTCGAGCGCTACGAGAATCACCTCGACCGGATCGAGCTGCGAAAGGCTACCGCGGTTCTGCGCGCGATGTGGAGTCTCGGCAACGAATACATCGACGACAAAGCGCCGTGGACCCAGTTGAAGACCGATCTCGAAGCCGCCGCGCTCACATTGCGGACCGCCGCCAATATCATCTACCTGTTCGCGCAGATCTCCGAGCCGTTAATACCCACGACCGCGCGGACGCTGCGGCGACTCTGGCTCGCGCCCGAACAGGACGTGTCCGGCATTCGCTGGCCCCAAGCGCCCGACGTGGCCGTGCTGGCCTGGTTGGACGCCGGAACGCGGTTCACGGTGCCGCCCGTGCTGTTCGCCAAGATCACCGAGGACGATGTCGATCGGTGGCGGGAACGCTTCGGAGCCGAGGACGAGATCCACTAGGGCGAAATCCGCGCACCGGGTGAGGGGGGAGATCGTGGACGGGGCCGATACGCTGCGCGCCGCCGATACGTCCCGGACGATACTGGCCGAACCTCGGGATGCTCCTATGGATGTCAAGTGGTGATTTGGGCGGGTTCGGCGGTGATGAGCTGGTAGAGCTCGCGGGCGATGTAGCGTTTGAGGCAGCGGATGATTTCCTTCTTGGACATGCCTTCTTTGGTACGCCGTTCGGTGTAGGCGCGGGTGCGTGGGTCCCAGCGCAGTCGGCAGAGCGCGACGCGGTAGAGAGCGGCGTTGGCGTGGCGGTCACCGCCGCGGTTGAGGCGGTGGCGGTTGGTTTTGCCGGAGGAGGCGGGGATCGGGGCGACGCCGCAGAGCATGGCGAAAGCGGCCTCCGAGCGTAGCCGGTCGTGGTTCTCGCCCGCGGTGACCAGTAGTTGGCCGGCGGTGTCGGTGCCGATGCCGTTGGCGGCGACCAGTTTTGGGTTGATGGCGGCCACGAGCGGGTCCAGCAGTTCGTCCAGATCGGTGATCTCGATGGTGAGTTGCTGGTGGCGGCGGGCCAGCGAGTGTAGCGCGATCTTCGCGGCGGTGACCGGTGTCGCGGCGTCGGCGCGGTCGGGTCGTAGTCCGGCGCAGGTGGCGATCAGCTTGGTGACCGACAGTCCGCGCAGCCGCCCGCGGAGTTCGTCGGGGGCGGTGACGATCAATGCCTTGATCCGGCGTTGTGCATCCGCGCGCTGGTCGATCGCCGAGCGGCGGGCCACACGTAGGTTGCGGAGAGCTTCGATACGGCCGTCGCGTTGTTTCGGTGTGCCAGTGCGGTTTTCGGCCAGAGCGGTCTTCGCGGCGTGAATCGCGTCGATCGGATCGGACTTGCCCTGGAACCGGCGAGTCTTGCGGTCGGGACGATCCACCTCCACCATGTCGAGGCCATGACCGCGCAGAACATGGGCCAGGCCGGCACCGTAGACCCCGGTGCCCTCGACACCGACCCGGACCAGGCGCCCGAACCCTTGCATCCAGGCCAGCAACGCGGCGTAACCGGCCGAATCAGCGGGGAACTCGGCGGTGCCCAGCACCCGCCCGACCAGATCGGTCACCGCCGCGGTGTGAGTGTCCTGGTGGGTATCGACGCCACCGGCGACCTCGATCATGGTGGCGGGTTGGTGTGTAATGAAAGGCATAGTCGTCCTGTTGCTCATGTCAGTGGGGGGCAGGGCGGCACGCACCAGCCGGGCAACGTGGACAAGACAGAGATGGGGCCTGTGGCCAGGCTCCTATGAAGTCACAACGCCACACCCGGTGAGTGCACATGAGTACCTCCCGCCCGGGCCGACAGATCCCGTTGAGGACCCCGAGTCAGTCAGGCGGTGGGTCAGACCCCCGGCGGGAGGTACTCACCTACATCCTCTCTGTCAGGCGGGTCCTGGCCGCCAACATGATCAGCATGCTGGGGTCGTCGGTGGCTCCGGTGGCGCTGGCGTTCGCTGTTCTCGGCACCGGTTCGGGTTTCGCCGGTTTGTCGGTCGTATTGGCCCTCAACACGATTCCCGCGCTGTTGTTCCTGCTGCTGGGCGGGGTACTGGCCGACCGGTTCTCGCGGTCGAGGCTGCTGGTGATCGGTCGCTGCGGAGCGGGGATCGCGCAGTTGTGCACAGCGGCTCTGGTGCTCTCCGGCGCGGACGACACGGTGAGTCTCGCCGTGGCGGGCTTCGTCTCGGGCGCGGCGGTGACCGTCATCGGACCGGCGGCGCAGGGGATTCTGCGCCAGGTCGTCGGCTCCGTCCAGCAGCTGCCTTCCGTCAACGCCGTGAACAGGGTGGGAGGCAACACGATTCGAATCGCGGGCCCGGTGGTCGGCGCGGCGGTCGCGGCGGTGACCTCGCCCGGCTGGGTGCTGGTCTTCGATGCCGCGACCTTCTTCCTCGCCGCGGTGATGGTGCTGAAGCTCGATCTCGCCCGCGTCGACACCGGCCGCGCCACCGGCGCGTGGCGGTCGCTGCTCGACGGCGCGGTCGAGATCAGCCGGAAGACGTGGCTGTCGGCCAATGTCATCTTCGGTTCCCTACTCGTCCTGTGCTGGCGGGTCGGCTACCAACTGACCGGGCCCGGGATCATGGCACAGGCCGACGGCGGATCCGCGCGGTGGGGCCTGGGGATGGTGCTGGGCGGGTTCGTCATGCTGCGGTGGCGGCCACGGCGACTGGTCGTGGTGAGCATCCTCGCGTGCGGTACCCTGGCCGCGCCGCTAATCGCGCTCGCCGCGCAGTGCCCGATTGCGATCGTCGTCGCCTGTTCGGTGGCGGCGGACATCGGCATCATCTGCTGGTCGACCGCGCTGGGCCAGCACATCAGCGACGACATGCAGGGCCGTGTCTATGCGTTCACGTCCCTGGGGGAATTGTCGGCGGTCCCGTTCGGCTACCTGGCGGTCGGCCTCGCCGGTCGGGACGTCTCGTTGTTCGTCCTCGAGTTCGTCTGCGCGGTAGGGATCATCGCCGCCGTGGCGATGAATCTGTGTGTGAGATCGGTCTGGTCGATCCGGCGGATGGGTTGACCCGCGCTCGACCCGGTGACACGCTGGGTCGCCGCCCTGAACCGGGTTAGTCTGGCGACAACGAACAAAGGGGGCACGGTGGATAGATCGATCCGGCCCGGGCCCGGGAACTCGCGACGAACTTCGACACCGCACGGCAACAGCTGACGGACATCGGCTCCGGCGTCCTGCACAGCGATCTCGGCACGGCCAACCGGTGTGGAGATATTGTCAAGACCTGTGAATGAGGAGTTTTCAGGCGACCTCCTCCGCTTCGGTTGATGACGGGTTGGTCGGTGCTTTCACGGCGATGTCGACCGGTCGTTGTAGCAGTTTGCCCTTGTGGAACACGGCCCCGCCGTGGTAAACGTTGCGAACCACCAAGCGGTGACCGTTCTCATCGAGCTGGTCGCTGAACTGGGCAACATAAGCCGCGACCTCGGCCTTCAACGCCGCAGCCAGCATCTGCCGGGCACCATCACGAACGATCGCATCGAGCAGCGAGCGAGCCGACCCACCGTCGTTGGCAGACGGGGTGTTCTGAACTACCGTAAACACGGACGTACCTTCCCGACCGGCGTTGGCGCGCCGGCATGATCAAGACTTCTCTGGCTTCCTCGCGAGCCGGCATTACGAGACTGATCGCCCCTCATCCACCACTGTGCTGAATGTTATTGCACTGGTTGTTGTTCGGTGCGGCGGCGGGTGTCGAGGTAGCAAACAAGCATTGGCCGACGTGGCCACGATCGGGATCCTGCACCAGCGTGTGGTGACCCGCACCGAAGTGGTCAATCGACAACTGCAGGCCCCGTTGAACACCGGAATCATCATCGAACAGGCCAGAGGCGTGCTCTCCGAACGTGGCGGGCTGAGCATGGACGACGCCTTCAAGCAGTCGCGGGCCTACGCTCGCAGCCACAACCTTCGGCTGTCCGACTACGCCCCGCGCGTTGTCGACGGCACCGCCGACGGCAGCGTACTGTTCGACCGACCCATATCGTGGCTCCAACCCGATCGGCGCGAATCTCGTTGGCGCGCAGCTGTTATGACTGGTCGGTGGTGTGCCAGTAGAACATGTCCGTGTGGCGTCGCGGCCTCAGCTGATGCGCTGGTCGCGTGGTCATCGCGGCGACGATTGCGTGTCGGCACTGCTCCACCGTGAACGCGGGTGTCTTCCGTACCGCTCCTGGCCTCTGCCAGGGAACATCCGGGCCCGATTACCGAACAACCCGGTGCTGGCCTGCCGTTCTGACTCAGTTCGTGTGCGGGCGGTTCGTGTGCGGGTGCCTGATGGAGTCGCCACCCTTTGTCTCGTGCAGCCGGCCGAACCGGCTGGCGAGCAGACGTGCCATGCTCTCGGCCGCGCCCCGGCAGGCGTCATCGATCGTCGCGGCGTTGTGGGTCACCGCGACCGGCTGCTGACCGGTGGGACGAGCCTCCAGCACGCATCGCTTGTCGTCCTGTCCGCCTTTGCCCGCGTTCTGGTCACTGAGGTGGGCTTCGACGCTGGTGATCTGGTCGCTGAAGTGCTCGAGCGTCGAAGCGATCTCCTCCTCGACGTGCCGGATCAGCTTTTCGCCGCTGTCGATGTTGCTGTCGGTGTTGATCTGAATCTGCATGTGCGTATCCATTCCGGTAGGTGGCAACTGTTACTCGGACGGAGGCGGATGTGTTCGTAGTCGACTCCGCCGCCGTAGCCTGATCCGCCTTTATCGCACCACTTACCGTAATCCCCGAAGATCATCGGACTGAGCGGTCTTGGTCGCCCAACTGGCGGCGGAAGCTGTAGTCCCCCGATTTCCAGGCGATCGCGGTCACGAATTCGACGACCAGATATGCGAACGCCAGCGTCCACGCAATTGCGGCGATGGTGTGTCGCAGGTGTCGCGCCCTCATCCGCGCGACATCGTGTGTTGGTGATCGGTCGGTGCTGTGGTGCGGCGGGTCCAGTGCTGTCGATCCCTGTGCGGCCTGGTCGGCAGTGTTATCGATGATGTTCACGAGGATGCGGTTTCCTGGTTGGTGCTGATGTGGTTCGCGGGCCGTGTTATCGACGTCGTGAATCCGAGTCGGCGCAGGCGGTTGCGGGTTAGCCGCTGAACCGGGTCGCGTTGACGGAAGGGGTATTCGGTTGCTCTCAGCTGGTGTGGGCGGACAGTGATCGGGTTTCGATGTCGAGGTCACCGCCCTCGGTCAGGGACGCGGTGTAGGTGATGAGCCGTTGGCCGGGGTCGTCGAGCTTGTCCTGGTCGTGCACGGTCAGGCAGGTGACGGCGCCGAAATTCACCAGCAGATACCGGTTTTCGACCGCACCGGACTCGTTGGTCAGGGCGACGGTGAAGATCTGCCCGTGTGAGACCCAGGCGCGGGTGGCCCGTCCCCAATGAATGAGACCGCTCGGTATTAGAGTCCTGTTGGCCCTGGTAGGGGCCAGAAGGGACGATTGGGATCATGGCTGGAGGACGGAAGCGGCATTCCGCGGAGGAGATCGTGCGGAAGCTGCGCCGTGCCGATGAGCTGGCCGCGGCCGGTAAGTCGGGCGAGGAGATCGCCGCAGAGCTGGAAGTGTCGGCGGCGACGTTGTACAACTGGCGCCGCTCTTACGGCGGTATGGATACCGATGCGGCGAAGGAGCTCAAGGAGCTGCGGGAGCAGAATTCCCGGCTCAAGCGGCTGCTGGCCGAGGCGGAGCTGGAAAAGGACGCCCTGCGGGAGATCAGCCGGGGAAAATTCTGAGCCCAGCGTCCAAGCGCCGTGCCGTCGACATGCTCACAGCAGTGAAGGGCGTGTCGGAACGGTTCGCGTGCAAGGTCGTTGGGCTTGCTCGTTCGACGTATCGGCGGCTGCCCCTCGCGCAGACCCCGGATGATCCGGACGCCGGTTTGCGGGCCTGGCTGCGCTCGTATGCTACGAAGAACCCGTGTCACGGGTTCCGGCGGGCGTGGGCGCGGTTGCGGTTCGACGAGGGCAGCTCGGTGAACAAGAAGAAGGTGCATCGGCTCTGGCGGGAGGAAGGGCTGCAGGTGCGTGAGCACCAGCCGCGTAAACGGGCCGGCGTTTCGTCGATGCCGCCGGTCGATGCGGATGCACCGAAGGTGGTGTGGGCGTTGGATTTTCAGTTCGATTCCACCATCGACGGCAGAGCGGTGAAGATCGCGTCGATGGTCGATGAACACACCCGTGAATCACTATTGCATCTGGTTGAACGCTCGATCACCGCCGAGCGGCTCGTCACCGAGCTCGAGAAGGTCTTCACCACTCATGGTGGGTCGCCGACGGTGTTGCGGATGGACAACGGGCCGGAAATGATTTCCCATGCGCTGCAACAGTTTTGCGCAAACCGGGTCGGGATCATCTACATCCCACCGGGCACGCCGTGGAATAACGGATTCGTCGAATCGTTCAACCGTCGGCTGCGCAAAGAATGCCTCGACCGGAACCACTGGACAAGCCTGCTCGAAGCCCGCGTCGTCATCGGCGACTACAAGGTAGACCACAACCGACGACATCGACATTCGGCGCTGGGCTATCTGACCCCGGCCGAGTACGCTGCCCGCTGCAGCCACAGCCACCACCCGGTGGCCTGCGGCATCAACTGAATACGGATCGAAAACAACCTGGCTCTAAAACCGGGTGGTTCCGTCATCGGGGACCGGTCACGGGCAGCGGTGGCCACCGCCGCGGGTTCAGTGGCGGAGAACTGCAGGCGGAAGGGCAGGTCGGGAGAGTCGAGATAGGTACGCATGGTGGGTTCACGTCCGATCGTGTCACGATCGACGATCTCGAGCGCAGCGTTCAACACTGCCGCCCGCGTGATCGGCCCCTCACCGCGACCATCGGCGGCAGGGCCGCGACCGTCGGCAGCGGGACCGGAATTGTTGCGGTTGGTCGGGGGTTCGGTCATCGCGGGAAGCTCCCTCCGCCGTAACAAGCACTGTAGATTATGAGTGTAGACCTACATCGTTGACATCAGGGTGTGGGCGGCGTGTACTGGGAGGATCACCAGATCCGAGCAAAGGCTTGGAGGATCGTCATGATCGTCATCATCGGGCTCGTCATCCTGATCGCCGCCGTGTTCGTCGGCGTCGCGGGCGTCTTCGCCAATGGTGGCAGCACCCACGCGTTGACCGATCACTTCGCGGTATTCGGCTACCACGTCACCGGCTCCACCGGCGTGCTGTTCCTCTACGGCATCGTGGTCGGCGGCATCGGAATCGCGGGACTGGGCATGTTATTAGCCGGCGCCCGCCGTGAACTCAAAACTTCCCGTCAAAACACCGCGGTCGACTCTGCCCGCCTGCCCGACCCGCAACAGCCCATCAGCCCCCAGCAGAACACCTCTACCTACTACAGCCACACCGGCACCACCGACGTTGCGGCCGATGCACCCGGCAACGACGCCGGGCAGGGGGCCGGCGACCGGCCCGGGACTCGCAGACGCGGTCTGGGCCAGCTGTTCGGTCACACTCCGGCCGGTCCCGCACCGGCCGGTACCCCTCGCGGCGATCAACGTCGATAACCGCGTTCCCATCGGCCATCCCGCCTTTGCCTCGTGACATCTCACGTATTTTCGAAATCAGGTATTTGCTCATGATCGTTCTCGGAGCCGTCCTCCTCGTCGCCGGATTCCTGCTCGGCATCCCGCTGCTGGTCACCGCTGGAATCATCGTGCTGATCATCGGTGTGGTGTTGATGGTCGCGGGCCGCACCGGCCACGCCATCGGCGGCCGAGCCCACTACTACTGACCGGCCCGGCGCAGCCTGCCGACATCGACTGCGCCGCAATCCGCCTGCTAGACAACCTGATTCGAAGGACAACACGATGCGGGAATCGGCCATCGACAGCCGGAACGAGACATTCTCGATCCGCGAGAAGCGAACTCTATGTGGCATACCGGAATTCACGCCCCCCGGTAGACCGGAATCCAGTGGAGGTGCGTGATGCGGCGTCTAGTGCCGTTGGTGGTGCTTGTGTGGTTGATCATCGGTGTGATCGCCGCGGGTCAGCGTGGATACTTCACCAACCGTGAACAGAACTGCGCCAGCGCAGGAACCATCTTCGTGACCGTGATTGCGGGGCCACTGAACTACGCCGGTATCAATCCCAAGGTGAACAGCTGCCACGTGCCGCAACCCAGTCCATAACGAGACCTCACAGGGGATTCGAAACCAAAGCACTACCCAGGAGCTTCCCGATGCTCGTCATCCTGATCGCCGGCGTCGTCATCGGCGCCATCGCAATGGCCGTACGGAACCGTCTATCGGCCGATGGCCGGCGTCCCGCCCTCGGCGGCGCAGCGCGACGTCTTCTGAGCCGATCGCGTCCCGAGGAGACCGCGATAAGCCGCGATCTCAACGAAAATGCCGGCGGCTCACGGCATATCCGCACCAACCCGAGTTGGCGGGACCGACTCGAATAACCGGACAACCCGGTAGCCGCACCCGTCTCGCAGAGGACAAGGACCACCACGATGAGCATCAGACGGACGATCGCCCACAAAACCAAAGTCGCCAGGGGCGCCATCAAGCAATTCCTCGGCCGTGCCACCGGAGATACCCGCCTGCGGAACGACGGACGTCTCGACCGCGCCACCGGCAACGCCGCGCGCACAGTCGACAAACTCGGCGACGCCTTCAAACCCTGACCCGCACCCACTGTCCGTATCGTCTGCTTGGGGTCGCCAGTCGGTCCGCTGCTGCGCTAGGGAGCGCATGTGCTGTTTGTCGGGGCGGGTTTCCAGACACGGTGGGGCGTACCCGCAGGACTGTAGACGACCCTCCCGGCGCACCTCCTGGCGGCGAGCCGATAGAGCGCGCTCCGAGGTCTCGGGTACGAATCCGAGCCGGCACGATGCAATAGGGCATCCACCGAATCCGCAATGTAGGTACGGACAAATCCTTGTTCGAACTGTCCGTGCGATCTTTTCGGGCCGCAGGCCAGTCGGTCGCTGCCCGCAAGGTTCGACCGGAACGGACACGAATTGTCCTGTGCAGGTATAGATTTCGGTGTTCGGGTTGGATTTCGGGGGTGGTTGCGGAGTTCGGACATAGTTTTCGGGTTCTGGGGACGTGGGTGATGGGCGGGTCCTGGCGGGCAGACTGCCTGCCTGCCTGCCTGCCGTGTCGGGCCTGAGCGTAGTGGACAGCGGCGCGTCAGCGCCGCCGGAGGGTGGGGAGTTCGAGATCGCCTACGTCGATGCCGAGTCGGGTGAGGGGGTGCTGCTGACCCGTGTGTGGGCGGTGCCGTTGGAGGACTGTCTGCCGGTATGCGGGTTCCCCTCGTACGAGGGGCCATGCGAGCACGTCGGGCGGTGGTGGACGGCCAGGACCAGTGGCCGTGTCGGTTACGAGTCGTGGCTGGAGCGGATCGGTTGGCGTTGTTGGATTTCGACCGAGGAGAGATCGTTGCCGCTATGGGGTCAGCACGAGTTTGGCTGGTGCTCCGTGCCGTTGTTGGTCCCAGGCGGTGGCGACGTCGGCTAAGGGCACGGGCAGTACGTCGATGGTGATGTCGGCCTGGGCGGCGTGTTCGGTCAGTTTCCTGTATGCCTCGCGTCGTACTTGTTGTGGGGCGTGGTTGAAGGCGAATCCGAGGATGTTCAATGAGGTGGCGCGGATCGTTGGCGCCGGCAGGGTGATGGTGGCGGCTGCGGAGTTCCCGATCTCGATGTGCCGGGCATCGGGTGCGGCGGCGCGCATGGCCGCGAGGGCGGGTTCGCCCCAGAGCGAGTCGATGATCACGTTCACCCCGGACTCGCCGGCTGCGTGCTGGAATGCTGTGGGCAGATCGGTGCTGTCGTCGAGGACGACTGTGGCATCGGCGCCTCGCTCCCGCAGGTGTTGCAGGCGGTTGGGGTCGCGGTCGGCGGCGATGACGCGGCCGGCGCCCTGTACCTTGGCCGCTTGCACCGCGACCGACCCCACCGCGCCGCCGGCGCCGAGCACGAGGACGGTTTCGCCGGGCTGCAGCCGCGCTCGCCAACTCAAGGCCAGCCAGGCCGCCATGCCGGTGTTACCGAGCGCGGCTGCGGTGACATCGTCGACGCCCTCGGCCGGTTCGAACAGGTCGGTGTCGGATACCAGGGTTTGTTGGGCCCACGACCCGTAGGGGGCGACTGGAGCGTCGAAGAACACTCGGCGTCCGTCCAGGGTGCGGCCGACACCATCGGAACCGACCACCGACGGTGTCACTGGCTTCCCGCTGTGGTGTGTGCCCGAGGTTCTGGCCAGGTCGAAGTGGTGTACACCAGCGGCGGTCACGTCGATCACGATCTGGCCTTCACCGGGCTCGGGAGAGGGAAAGTTGGTGAAGTGTGGTGCAACACCGACCTCGCTGAGGACTACGGCCTTCATCGATCCAGACATGGAATCGCTCCTTCGTGTGATTGCCCATCGCGCCACGAGCCGGGTCGGTACAACCAGCAAACCGGCACACTGCTACTGCGAGCAGCACGTGGCCGTGACAGCGCATCTGCGCCTTGTCACACGACTGAAGAAGACCGACAATCGCGCCGAACGAAAACGGCGGCTGTCCACGCTCAACGGTTGGCTGAGCCGGGAACCGGAACGCATGAGAAGGCACACCGGCCGCCCCGGCTACGGCGGGGCACGACAGGCATTGCCTGCAGGTGGTCCCGGATCTCGACATCGACGCCGTGCCGGTATCAGCCGGCGCCTGCTACATGCGTCGACCCGGCGCCGACGATGTCATCGGGTGACTCGTACGCGGTTTTCCGCGCTCAACATCCAGGCTTGCTTCTCGAGCTGGTCGATGATGGTGTGCAGCAGGTCGGAGGTGGAGGGGTCCTCGGCGTCGACGTCGTCGTGAACCTCCCGCAGGGCTCCGGCGGTGTGACGCAGTTGCGCGGTAACCGCGTCGACGATGACGCTGGTGTCCAGTTCGCCTGGGTCGATCGCGGGCTGGTCGGCAGCGGCAACGGTCCGGGGGCGTCCATCCGGCACGGTGTCGAGTGCACGCATGCGTTCGGCGATGGTGTCGCTTGCTCCGCGGGCGTCATCGACGATCTCGTCGAGCTGCAGGTGCAGGTCGCGGAAGTTGTGGCCGACGACATTCCAGTGCGCTTGCTTCGCATTGAGGTGGAGCGCGATGAGGTTGACCAAGACGCGCTGCAGGTGTGTGGCGAGCCTAGTGGAGGCGCGGAAGCCATTGGTTGAGTCGAAGCTGGACATGATGTCTCCCTTCGGTGTGAGGGGCGGACTATTGGAGGCACAGGTTCGAGGCTGACTTGGACGTGAATGGTCGGGGGTTGAGACATATCGGTGCTGGCGCGCGCGGTGTTGTCTGCGGTGATACCCACATCTAGCCGTCGAGAGCGCGGCTATACCCCCAGGAGAGTGTACGACTGGCACGGGCCATAGTGAAAGTCCCGACCCCTGACGCAGCCCCCAGGCGCCCCGGATCATCCCCCACTGAATCCGCAAGGTAGGTCCGGACACCACGATCGCCCGAGTCGTCCGGCCAATGTTTCGGACCGCAGGTCAACGGGCCTGTGCTCCGAAAGGTCTGTGCGGAACGGACAGTTCTGTTCGGGTATAGGTTTCGGTGTTCGGGGTTAGTTTTCGTGGATGGTTGCGGAGTTCGGACATAGTTTTCGGGTTCTGAGGACGTAGGAGGGTCCCGGCGGGCAGACTGCCCGCCCGTGTCGAGCCTGAGTGAGCGTCCGAGACCGCGGCCGTGTCCAAGCACGCCCGAGATTTCCGATTCGCCGGATCGGTGCTGACTCACGCGCTGCTGCTCGGCTCCCTGCCCGGGCCATCCGAACATCAGCGACAGCGCAATGGTTGCGTCCGCGCTCGTACATGGGCGCGGACCAGACTACTCGGTCGATCCGCTGCGGCCGGAAACTCGGCAGGCCAGACTGGGCGGGTGGCCGACCTACCCGTTGCCGCCGTGGTGTGTGCGTTCGTCGCTGCGGTGCTGTTCGCGGTGTCCGCGGTGGCGCAGCAGCGGGTGGTGTCGGACGAGCCGGATGGACAGGCGCTGCTGGCCCGGTTGATCCGCAGCCCGCGCTGGTGGGCGGGGTTGATCGGCGACGCGGGCGGGTTCGCATTCCAGGTGGCGGCGCTGGCGTTCGGGTCGGTGCTGGTCGTGCAGCCGATCCTGGTGAGCGCGCTGGTGTTTGCGCTGCCGTTGGCTGCGCACTACAGCGGGCGGCGGGTGACGCCGATCATGTGGGCGCAGACGCTCGCGCTGTCGGTGGCGCTGGCGGTGTTCCTCGTCGTCGGCAACCCCGCCGGGGGGCGCACGGATGTGCCGTGGCATCGCTGGGTGCTGCCGATGGGGCTGATGCTGGCGGTGATCGCGGTCGTGGTCGCGGTGGCGGCCACCGTGCGGGTGCCAGCGCTGCAGGCGCTGCTGCTGGGCACGGCTGCGGGTCTGCTGTTCGGCCTGTCCTCCGCGCTCATCCAGAACGTCACACAGTTGTTCGGGTACGGCGTCGGCGCGGTACTCGGCAGCTGGGAGCTCTATGCCGTGGCCGCGACCGGACTTATCGGCCTGTATCTGCAGCAGCGCGGCTATCAGGTGGGCCCGCTGTCGGCGTCGTTTCCGGCGTTCACCGTCGCCGAACCGTTGGGCGCGGCCGCCATCGGGATGACCGTGCTCGACGAGCGGTTGCGCAGCGGCCCGCTCGGGACCTTCTTTGTCTTGGTGGCGGTGCTGGTGATATGCGTGGAAGCTGTGCTGCTGTCGCACGCCCAGGCCGCGGCGTAGCGATCAGCGGAAATCCAGGCCGCCGTCGACCGTGACGGTCTGTGATCGGCAGGGGTTGGGGAGTGCGCTGTGTGGCCATGGGTGATTCGAATGTCGTAGCCGGGCGGGAGCATCAGCACACATACGGTGAGGCACGACAGGCATGCCTGCAGGTGGTCCCGGATCTCGACATCGACCCGGTGCCGGTATCAGCCGGCGCCTGCTGCACGCGTCGACCCGGCGCCGACGATGTCATCGGGTGACTCGTACGCGGTTTTCCGCGCTCAACATCCAGGCTTGCTTCTCGAGTTGGTCGATGATGGTGTGCAGCAGGTCGGAGGTGGAGGGGTCCTCGGCGTCGACGTCGTCGTGAACCTCCCGCAGGGCTCCGGCGGTGTGACGCAGTTGCGCGGTAACCGCGTCGACGACGACGCTGGTGTCCAGTTCGCCTGGGTCGATCGCGGGCTGGTCGGCAGCGGCGACGGCACTGCACTGCGAAGCGTCGCTGGCCTTTCCGTCACGACACGTGGGGGTTTCGCTTGTGGTGGGGGTCTCCCGGTCGCGGTGGCGTCGATCCCGGGCGATACGGTCAGGGTGTGTCGGTGCTGAGCGCCCGTGGCTCGTTCGGGAGCTACCACCTCGAACGTTTGGTGGGTCGTGGCGGTATGGGTGAGGTGTGGTTGGCGCGTGACCGCACCGGCAGCGCCGTCGCATTGAAGGTGTTGTCTGCGGCGTATTCCGCCGATTCGGGCTATCGGCGCCGTTTCGAGCGGGAGGCCCGGCTGGGCGCCCAGGTGCGCAACCCCCACATCGTGCCGATTCGCGCCTTCGGCGAGGTCGATGGTCATCTGTTTTTGGAGATGGCCTACATCGAGGGCGTCGATCTGGCCACGCGGCTGCGGTCGGGCGCGCTGGTGCCGGCTCGGGCGGTCGAGGTCATCGCCCAGGCCGCGGAGGCGCTGGATGCCGCTCATGCGGCGGGGCTTGTTCATCGGGATGTGAAGCCGGGCAATATCCTCGAGAACACCAGCGGTTTCGTGTATTTGATCGACTTCGGTATCGCCCGCGCCGCCGACGGCGCTGCCCTCACGGCCACCGGCCTGGTGGTGGGCACGATGGGCTATATGGCGCCGGAGCGGTTCACCGGCACGGCCGAGGCCCGCTCGGATGTCTATTCGCTGGCGTGCGTGCTGTATGAAACCCTCACCGGGAACCTGCCGTATGGTGACGGCGACCCGGCACAGCAGATGCATGCGCATTTAATGTCCGAACCCCCGCGTGCCTCGCGGGCTGCCCGCGGTGTCCCGCCAGCGCTGGACGCTGTCATCGCGCGCGGTATGGCCAAGGAACCGGGGGAACGCTACGCCAGCGCGGGTGAATTCGCCGCCGCGGCATGTGTGGCCTTGGGCTGGCCCGCATCAGCGCAACCGACCCCGCCGGTCGCGGACCCTGCGACATCGGGCCCTCATCCGCTTACCCGCGTCATGACCGCCGTCGGCCCGCCCCCGACCCTGGCCGCGACCCGGCCGGCGCCGCAAACGCCCGAGCCCCGGACATTCTCACCTGCTCCGGTCGCGCATCCGGATCCTCGGCGAAAGCTTCTGGCGCGCCGATGGTTACCGATCGCCGCCGGGCTAGCACTCGCTGCTGCGGCGGCACTGTGGCTGCTGAGCGGCGTCCTCGGGTCTGATTCTGCTCCAAGCACGACGACGCGCGCGGCCTCCGCTGCTGCCTCGACCGATTCCCTGCCGTTCTCGACCGGCGGACAACCCCCGGATCCGGCTGGTGCGGTGCGCGACGGGAACTTTGCTTTCACCGTGACCGAGGTGGTGTCCAACGTGAGCCGCACCGGTTCAGTGCACCCAGGCGGTTCCTACACCATCGTGACGCTGACGGTCACCAATGTCTTTCAACGCGAGCAAGTCTTCCGCATCGCCGATCAGCGCCTGATCACCGCCGCCGGCCGCTCCCTCGTCCCCGACGCGACCGCAACCACCGAACTCAACCCGTCCCGCAACGGCGTCGACCAGATCGATCCCGGCAGTACCCGCACGATCCGGCTGGCCTTCGACCTACCCAGCAAGGACAAGAACGGCAAGAAAAACTACAAGAAGAACGACGTCCCGAGCCAGCTGGTCCTGCACGGCGCCCCGTCGTCCCCCGGCGTGACCGTGCCGGTCGGCTAGCCGCAAGCCGACCGATATCGACGCGTCGGTACCCAGAACCTGGAGTCGGACGATTGTTCCAGATCGAATTGGCGAACCGCAGCACAATCAAGGCACGCCTCGCCATCAAAAGTCGGAACAGACTCGCCCGCCGGCGCACCGGACGACCTGTACGCCCTGCTCGCGGACCGCGCACACCGGCACGGAGTCCGCGTTGTCGTCGATAGTTCCGGAGATCCGCTGGCGGCCAGCCTGATTGGCGCACCGACCTGATCAATCCGAACTCCCACGAGCTCGCCGAACTGGTCGGACGAGACTTGGCGACCCTCGGCGACATCGTCGACGCCGCCAACGAAATCCGCGGCCGCGGGGTCGGCGCGGTCCTGGCAAGCCTCGGCGCCGACGGTGCGGTACTCGTCGACAACAACGGCGCTCTACACGGTGAAGCACCGGTCCAGTGCGTCGTGAGCACCGTCGGTGCCGGCGATGCCATCCTGGCCGGTTACCTCGCCGGCCGACCCTCACGAGAGCGCGCGCTGGCGACTGCGCTGGAACGGGGCGCCGCGGCAGTCCAGCACGAGGGCACCCTCTTCTCCCCCGCCAGTGCCCCAGTCGACGTCATCATCCACGACACCATCGACCGCGCCTGACGGCTCAGCCGCGACGAACCGGCACCCCGAAACCGCACAACCGCCGACGACATCACGACGAATTCATCATCGACGATGCCGGCATGAGCTTTTGATTCCGTTGCACCGCAACAACATTAATGCGATCACGAGGAATTCCCATGACTGACACGATGCATATTCCGTCCGGACACCGGCGAGCGCCTTCCCAAGGCTCATCGGGAGTGACGTGGCCGGTTACCAGATCCTAACCCTGATAATTCGGATCGTCGCGAGACACACTCACCGTCAGCGGCCCATGCTGGTCCACTGTCTCCGCCGGAAGCGACGGCAGGTTCGCAGTGATCGCCTCCTGCCACCTGTCGATCGTGACGGGCTCGGTCCAGACCCTAGCAGGCAGCGATTCCGAATCCTCGGCGATGGCCAGGGCCAGATGCTCGACACCGAGATACGGGTAACCACGGTCGCCGGCGATCTCGGCCGCACGGCGCATGATCTGTTCCAGACGCGGAGTCACCCATCCGTCGACGCGCAGGAAGTTCTCAGTCACGGTTTCCATGATGGAAGTTGCCTTCTTTCTCTTTTGTCAGGACCACACTTCAGCGCCGTCATACATGCCGCCGACACACTGGTGCGGAAAATTGCTGTTCTGATGCACGACGCCACCACCCTGCACGCAGACGGTTGCCGTCACCGAGGCCGCCTGGGCGGTGCCGGTGGCCATGAGCAACGCCGCCGAGGTAATCCCGAGGGCAGCGATCAACTTGGACAAGAAGATCGCGAACTCCATTCGATCATGCAGAGAACGGTATCTCGCCAACAGCACAGGCACATCGAATCCCATCCCCCCGCAACAGGTTTGCCGCAAGGCCGGATAGTTAACCGCTGAGGCGTCTTGTCAAGGTCGATCACTTCCACCACAGCTGCGACACCCCACCACCGTGCCTGGACTCCCGAGAACTTGTCGGTCGCCAGTTGCACAATCATCAACGAGGGTTGCCGGTGACGTCGCAAGCGCATCATTGGTGGCTCAGCTCGTGCAACGCACTGCCGGATGTGGGGAGTCGGGGATGTTCGAGCCACACGATCTACTGATGTTGACGGTCATCGCAGCAGCTCGGGAACAGGGCTATATATGTTTTCCCGACGGACCGAATAGTGTTGTGCTGGTAGGACAGTCGGAGCCTATCTATCAATCGCTGACCGATCTGCGTCGTCTGACCGCCGACGAACCGCATGATCGGTGGCCGATGCTGGTCGCTGACCGGCTCGGCACCTGGGTGATGGCGGTGGAGCTGGCACGTGAAATGCCCCTGGACTTCTCCGATTTCCATGTCATCGGTGGGCTGATACGCACCCGGCTCTACTCGACCAGCACCCCTGCCGGAGACACCGTGCGCCGGGTAGCGGCACCCGGGCTGATCCAACGAGTCGTGCTCGACCACGTCCACACCATGACACCGGTGACCTATGAAATGTTGCGGGACTGGCCGATCGATGAGACCGAGCTGTTCGATATCGCTGAACGCAACGTCCACAACGACGGTCCGCTGGAACTGCTGACGACCGAGTTCGATGTACCGATCGCCGCGGGTCTGCCGATCACGATGCTGTACGGGTCCGAGTACGCCTCCGCCCACGCCCGCTGGCTAGGCGAGTACCCGGTTACCGGGCCAGCCGGAGCGTTGCTCATCATCCCGTCGCAGTTGTACCTGTACTCGTATCCGATCGCTGACCTCGAGGCGCTGCGCGCGATGGCGGTCCTTGCCCAGATGGCGGTCCACGGGCACGCTGAGAAACCCTGGCCTGTCAGCCCTTTCGTCTATCGATGGCATCGAGGACGCCTCGGCTTGGCTGCCAGCACAGCACGAACCGACAACGGCATCAGCATTTGTCCGACCAAGGAATTCGAGGACCTACTGAATGGTCTCGGCCCTACATCCTCGTGACGCGGCAAGGCGGTGCGGCACACGAGAATCTCCCTCATGCGACGTGCAGGAGGCCAAGGTAGCCGACGAGTCCGCCTACGGCGACGGGTTTCGTCGACGGAAGGGGACCGGTGCCTGGTCGTCGGGCTACCGTTGAAGTTCGTCGAGGACGGTCAGCATTGTTTGCCGCTCGGCGGCGAGTTCCTGCTCGTCTTCGGCCAACTGCGCTCGGAGGAGGCCGTTCGCGGCAACCGAAAGCGATTGAGGGCCAGCCGAAAACATCCGCCCACACGCCGGAATCGGCCACCAGCCACCGAGCAGCCGCGCTCCACTACGCATGTACTGACTCACCGACACCGGAATCGCCATTCCCGCCAGCGTGATTCACGGGCCCGAACAACTCGCCTTCGAGATCACCACCGTGGAACCAATGTCCTGAGACACCACGGTTAGTGCGCGTTGTAGATTTGGACGATCGCGGCGGCAACCTTCTTCTTCATGTCGCAGGGCATTCGCCCGGACATCTCTACCTCATCGGCCCACGACTCGGCTCGTCCGTCGCCGTAGATGGCGCGACGGTCAGGGTGTTGTTCGTCCAAGAAGAGATCTATCTGGTGACAGTCCCCACTGCTGAGGTACCCGCGAGCGGTCCCGGCCCCGTTGGGTGCGGTGATGGTGACGACCTCGTGACTGATCGAGGGGGCGTCGCGGAGCATCTCCAGCGTCTTCTGGGTATAGACGAGGGTGATATCGGTGCCGTCCAATTTGAACTCGCACCAGTACGGCCGGGTGCTGCCTGAGACCAACAGCTTCGGATAGTCCTTGCTGAGGATCGTGAGCGCGCCGCACGGGTCGGAGTTGGCTAACTTCGTGTTCAGTGAGCTATGTGTGGTCGCGCTGCGCAGTGGTTTGGTGGCCAGTGTCGGCAGCGCGGCGCGCGTGAAAGCCATTGCCTCATCACAGGTGTCGCTTCCGTCACGGCCAACCACCTGGTACGCGAAGTCGATGACCGGGTAGGGGACGCTGACCGCGCAATAGTCGGGGAAGGTTGTGGTGATGTGGATCGGCGTGCCGTCGAGATCCACGGGGGGCTTCGAGCGGTCATACATGCTGAGATCCACGAGGGCCTCATTGATGCCGTCGGGACCGACGGACGGGTGGTACCGCACCGAGCACTGGTCGAAGTCCTGCGGCTGCCCGAAGTAGGCGGGCGTGCCAAGGGTGGCAATGGCCTCGGGGTTGATGAAACCGCAGGGGTCGAGCTGTCTGATTCGGTCCATCGCTGCGAGGTGGTCTTGGACGGTCACGGATTGGGTTCTGCGGTAGTCCAGGGCCGGGTTGCTCTCGCGAGCATGGCCCGGGATCTGCTGACCGCATCCCGTCAGCACAGCCAGAACGAGCAACGAGACCAATACAGGCAATTCAGATCCCCACCGCATCCCGCGAGCCTATCAACGCGCGTGTACGCGAACGCGCGCCAGCCGCGCCGACTCTGGATCCAGCTCGGCATGGCTGGGCAGCGATCTCCCTACGGCAAGCACGAGATCGGCGTGGTAGATCACATGATCCGAGGTCCTCGGCTCTTACGAATATGTGCGGTCGTCGAAACTGAACAGTGCCGAACGGCATCGGCAGTCGGTAGCGCTGACCAAGCCCGTCACTGCGGTTCAGTGGCGTCTCCGAATCCCTCCCATTCGACTTCGAGTGATTCGACGTCGTCGAATTTGAAGCCCATGTTGTCGCCGTAGCTCTCGAATGGGTCGGTATCCGACCAGTTCAGGGTTGCGTGCTGCTCTAGTAATGCGACGACTCGGGCGTCGTCAGCGGACGCCAACGCCAGGGCGAGCTCCCGGGATTCCTCCTCGGAGAACGGTTCGCGAGTGATTCCGAAGTCGAGGTTCTTCTTCGTCCTGTAGTCATATTCGTATCCGACGCCGCTGGTTATGGCGTTCCGGTCGAGCGCAGATCGCCAGTACGGCGGTAGGGGGGGTTGACGGAGTCGACCGGCGGGTTCAGGCCGGTTGGCGTGAGGTGGGGTGTGCTGGTGCTGATTTGGTCGGTGTGAAGGCGGGGCTGGGCTGGGGACGTCCTGCCAGCGGGTGGCGGAGGCGTAGGCACTCGCGCTGCGATCGTCGGTCGTTGCTCCAGTCGCTATCTGGCGCACGGGTTCCGACGACCAACACTCCCGGGGTGTAGTCGATGTCAGTCCAAAATCCTTAGGTGCCCCATGCGTTGGCGCGCCAGCCGGGGTGGGCGTGGTCAGACCGCGGCGATGAGCGCTGTCCGCGAGAGGGGGCTTGAACACGAAAACGTTGCAAACCTGCGCAAGGCAGGTGTTCATGGGGCCTAATATCCGCAGGCGGGTCCGCTGTCCGTCAAGCGGTGTTGGGGCGTGTGAGCTGGGGATATGCGATCGAAGGGCCTAGGGTTGGCCTGTTGATTGTGTCTGGGCCAGTTGGTGCCTGCGATTCTTGGATCCTTGTTGGGACGGAACTTTGCTCCGCTGCGGATCAGGGGCTTCTGGTTGATGGAGAGGATAGGTCGAGCGGGCGTTTCGGCGATGCCGGGCGCAGGCCGTTCAAGGCGGTAGGCTGGGCGTCGTGCCGGAGGAATCGCCAGGTCAGCGTCTGCGTCTTGCGTTGGAGATGTACGAGTTCGGTGTGCGTATGCAGCGTGCTCGCATCCGCCGGACACGACCGGAGGCTACCGAGGCCGAGGTGGAGGAAGCCGTTCAAGAGTGGCTTCTGTCCCGGCCTGGTGCACCGCTTGGTGATGCGGTGGGGCATCCGTCGTCCCGGTTCGTATGAATCAGCTTGAAGCCGCACTCCGTCGCGCGGCCGCAGATCTGAGTCGGCATGGCTATGGCTGGGCGCTGGTCGGGGGATTCGCGGTATCTGCGCGCTCGGCGCCGCGGTTCACCCATGACATAGACGTCGCGGTGGCAGTAGCGGACGACCGCGGGGCCGAAGAGTTGGTGCGTCTGCTCATCGCTGAGGGGTACGGCTTCTACGCCTCGGTCGAGCATGACAACGGCAGACTGGCCACGGTTCGGCTCAAACGAGCCATCGATGGCGTGTCGGTCTTGGTCGACATTCTGTTCGCGAGTTCTGGAATTGAGGCCGAGATCGTGGCGGCTGCCGAGAACTTGGAGATTGTGCCCGGGCTGACCTTGCCGGTGGCGACCACCGGCCATCTCATCGCGCTCAAACTACTGGCCCGTGACGATGTTTCTCGTCCCCAGGATCTCGCGGACCTCCATGGCCTGCTCGAGGCGGCAACCTCAGACGATATCGGGCAAGCTGAAGAAGCTGTCCGCTTGATTACCGAACGTGGTTTCAACCGCGAACGTGATCTGCTCACATCGCTTCACGAACTGACATCGGCATAGAACGCTCTGGCTAATTGATTGATTCCGTGCGTCCAGCGAACAGGAGGTCGCCTCTGGTAGGTGATTGATGGTTCATTAGCTCGTCGTCGCTTGCCGGTGGAAGTCCGGTCCGGGTAGCAGCCAAGGTGGCCCGGTAGCAGACTGGCGGCTTCACCTGGAAACGGGTGAATCCCAACGTCCGCCGCATCACCAGATAAGCCTCGGCGGCCTCACGCAGCGTGCTCATGACCGACCACCCACCGGCCACGGGCGGGCCAGGACCCGCAGAGCGTTGTCGTCGACCTTGGCGTAGATGCTGGTGGCGAGCTGGCTGCGATGCCGCAACACCTGCCCCACCTCGGGCAACGACGCCCCGGCGCGCAGCATCTCGGTGGCCTGGGTATGGCGCAGCCGATGCGCTCCTAGCCGGTCGAGGCCTGCGCGTTTGCAGGCTTGACCCATGATTCCGCGCACCGCTGCCGCCGAAAGACGTCGGTAGGGCGCGCGGACGGTGCAGAACACCGTCCGGGCGTCGCAACGTGGCCGGCCGTCGGTGACATAGGCGGCCATCGCTTCACCGACCTGCGCCGGCAACGGGAGCCGGTCGATCCGGTTGCCCTTGCCGTGCACGGTGACCTCGCCCGCGCGCCAGTCGATGTCGCCCAGTTCCAGGTCGGCGACCTCAGCTCCACGTAACCCCAACCGCGCCAACAGCAACAGGATCGCGTAATCACGGCGGCCGGTCACCGTGTCGCGGTCACAGCCGGCCAACAGTCGCGCCACCACCGTGGCGTCGAGACCACGCGGCAGCGACGCCAGCCGCCATCCCGCCACCGCGGGCACCGCGCCCGCCAACCCGACCGGGACATGCCCGGCCACGTGCAGGAACCGCAACAACGCCCGCAACGCCGTCACCATCGCCTTCGCCGACCCGCGGTTACGACCCTGACAACGGGGCGAGCATGAACGCGGTGACCTGAGCGCGAGGAGGCGTTGCAGGACACGGACGGTGACTCCGGCGATGGTGCGCCCGCCGTGGCGTTCGAGGTCGAGCTGGGCTTTGAAGGTCTGGTTGATCGACTCGATGACTTGGCGCAGCGGTTTGAACAGGGCGCTGCCGGGCCGTTCGGCCTCGCTCTTGCGGGCAGGACGCAGCAGCCGCAGCCCGGTCTCGGCCAGTTCGGTTTCGAACCCGGCGCCGAAGTAGTTCTTGTCGCAGATCAGGGTTTGTCCCGGCCGCTGGGCCGCCAGAGCGGGGTCGGCCGCCAAGACGCCCATCAGCGTTTCTCGCTCATCGGCTTTCGCGCCGGTCAGCGCGAACCCGATCGGCAAGCCACCGAGGGTGGCGACCAGGTGCAGGCGCAGACCCCAGAAGTAGCGCGAATGCGAAGCGCAGTACCCGTATTCGGCCCATCCCGCTAACTCGGAGCGTTTGACGGTCTCGCGGGAACGGCCGCATTCGACCGGGGTGGAATCGGCCACCCACACGTCGTCGGTCCACAAGCTGGTGTCGGTGGCAAGCGCCCTGATCACCGCCGTGATCAGGCCGGCAGCGTTGCGCAGCCGCTTGTTGTAGCCGGGCTGTTGGGGCAGGTACCCGAACAGATGCCGCAGATGCTTGCGGGCATGCCGCGGCCAGCGGGCCTCGGAGGTGTACCCGAGCAACGCCTGCATCACTGCCAGGGTCACCAGTTCGGCGTCGGTCAGCCGCGGGGCGAACCCGATTATCGGACGTCGTGGGGCCAGGTCGGGTCGGGCCTTCAAAAGGTCGTCGATCGTGACATAGAGTGCGGTGGCGAGGGTGTCGATGTCATTGCTCACAACCTTGATATTTCGGCATCCTCGCCCACTCTTCAGTTCGAATGAGCTTCCCCGGCAATAGCTTTCACGCAGAACCGCACGTAACAGCCACCGCTGCCGACAACCATCCACCACCACAAACGGGTACCGCCACTGTAGGTCGACGTGTCTCGATCCGAGGTGAGCTGCTTGGTCGGCGGCGCCTCGGGTGTGGCCACATTTACCTGTGAGGGAATTGGTTCGGATCGGCGGCGGGCGCAGAGTCCTTGCCATGACCACATACCCGATCATGACAATCGACACCGCGCCCGATGTCGCAAAGCCCGCGCTGACCGGCCTACACAGGGCATTCGGCCTGATCCCGAACGTCGCGGGGGTGATGGCGAACTCTCCGGCGCTGCTGAACTCGTTTTTCTCGGCATTCGGTCATTTCCGGGGTGACACCGGTACCTTCAGCCCAGCCGAACGGCAGGTGCTGTTGCTGTCCAACGCGATCAACAACAACTGCGCCTGGGCGGTGGCGTTCCACTCGGTGGAGGCGCTGGAAGACGGCGCCGCCGCCGAGGTGGTCGACGCACTGCGGCGGCGTGAACTACCGGCCGACCCGCGCATGGCGGCACTGGCCACGGTCAGCGCGAGGCTCATCGACCAGCGAGGCCACCTCGACGAGACCGATCTGAAGGCGTTCACCTCGGCCGGTTTCACCGCCAGCCAACTGCTGGAAGCGATTGCCGCGGTAGCGATCTCGACGATGACGAACTACGCCGGCAACGTCGCGAACCCGCCGCTGGAGGCGCCGTTCGAGTCCCAGGCATGGGATGGCGCACACTGATGCGATGTCGGATATCGGCTCGCAGCTCAGACACTGGCGGAGTGCTCGGCGGCTGAGTCAGCTGGCCCTTGCCTCCGAGGCCGCGGTGTCCATCCGGCACCTGTGCTTCATCGAGACCGGCCGGGCGAGTCCGAGCCGCGCAATGGTGCTCAAGCTCGCCGAGGTGCTCGAAGTCCCCCTGCGGGAACGCAATACGCTGCTGCTGGCCGCCGGTTTCGCGCCGGTGTATCGGGAGTCGGCACTGGACGCACCGGAGCTTGCCGCGGTGCGCGGCGCACTCGACGCGATCCTGGCGCAACAGGAGCCTTTCCCCGCCGTGGTGATGGATCGCGAGTGGAACATCCGCCACACGAATGCGGCAGCAGGCCGTTTCTTCGGTTTCCTCGGGGCCGGGCATACCGCAGAGCCGCCGGGTCCGGCCAACGTACTTCGGCGGCTGTTCCATCCCGACGGTGTGCGCCGCTATGTGACGAACTGGCCGGACGTTGCGGCAGCCCTGGTTCGGCGGGCGCGACGGGAGGCGATCGGTGGCATTGCCGACGAACGGGCGCAGCGGATCCTCGACGAGGTTCTCGGCTACCCGGGAGTGCCGGCATCGCTGCGGTCGCTGGACCCGACCGCCCCGCTGCTGCCGATCGTGCCGATCCGATACGCCCGCGGAGGGCAGCAGTTCGACTACTTCTCCACCGTCACCACGCTCGGCACGCCGCAGGACGTGACACTGCAAGAACTGCGCATCGAGTGCTTCTTCCCCGAGAACGAGACCACCCGGTCACATGCACACCGGCTGGCCGAGGCGGGCTCGGTAGTAGATTCGGATCATTGACCGCGACCGGCCGCACGGCAATTGCTCAATTCCGGTCGGCCCTCGTCCACTGTCATCGCGGTCGGGTAGGCCGCCCGCAGGCGCTGCTGGGCACCCGGGCTTGCCTCGAGGTGGTCGAGGCCGAGCAGGGCGGCGCCGAGAACGGTGGGGCGACGACGATCCGGGGTAGGACGATGTCGTCCTGACCAATTCCTTTCATTCGGTCCCGCAGGAGGACATGCCCCGCAGTGCCCGCTTCCTCTGATCAGGCAGCGGCGCAGCAGGTGTGGTTAGAAATGGCATACGCAACGCCTTGGCAAGTCAATGAAGTTCAGCTCGGCCGGTCCGAGAACAGTGGCTATCGCATTCGCGAACTGACCGCGCAACGTTTCGATCTACGATCCGACTGGGGTTACCTGTGCGCCGCGGGCCTGAGCCTGCTGACGTTCCTATTGCTGTTCCAGCCCTGGGTTTCGGCAACGGGACCGAACGGCACGGTCAGCGCCAATGCCTTCGGCCGAATCGACGGCTTCACCAGCAGCAGTTGGCAATCGGGCGGGCAGGACGCGGTGAGCATCAGCAGTGCATGGGCCGTCCTCACCACCATGGCAGTCGCCGGCACCGTCTTCTCGGTCGTGCTGTATTTCCGGGTGCGCAGCCAGACGCTGTCCCGCCTGGTCATGGGCACCAGCGGCGCTGCGGCTCTCTTCGTGCTCATCACCTTGCTGTATCTCAACAGCAAGGCGCCGGAGCTACGCGGACTTACCGAATCCGCCGCTCATGCCGGACTCTTCAGCTGGATCTTCGGCAATGACCTGACCTCGAACCTCGGGCCGGGTGAGCACCGAATCGCCAGTGCCGGGCTCGACCTCGGCGCGACGCTCAGTGCCATCTCCGCCTTCGGCGCCGCGCTGGCCGCCGCGGCGATGGGACTGCGCAAACAATCGATCGCCGTACTCCCCATGATCGCGACGCCGCGACCATATCGCGCGAAGATCGCTGCGTGACAACCTGACTCAAGTCGACCATCACTTGACGGTCGTGTTCACCCAGTCGACAACAGCCCGCTGATACGCAGCGGTATTCGGTGCGAGATTCACCGAATGTCCGCTGCCGGGCAGTACGAAGGTGTGCAGCTTCGCGGCCGGAGCGGTACAGCTCCGGCATTCCGTCGGCGGCCTCGACCACGGCCGGCAAGGCGTCGAGGGTGGCCAGCCCTCCGTTGGCCTGGCGGCTGCCATGGTGGGAAGTTGGCGGTGTTGAGGTCGCGGGGGCGCCATCTGGTCACCCAAGTGTCCAACGTCACGACAACGGCCTTAGGCGTCGAACATCGCGAAGAGGGTGTTGAGGCCTTCGCAGGAGCGAGTGCGTGAAGATCGCGTCCGCCATGGCGGTGTAAGTGAGCTTGCCCAGCATGGCGACTTGGATCATGGTCATGATCTCGCCGCCTTCACTGCCGAGGACCGCGCAGCCCAGGATCTGCCCGCTGTCCGCGTCGATGACGGCCTTCATGAAGCCGCGCGTCTCCCCGGTCTCGATGGCCCGGATAACGGCGCTCATCGGGAGCTTCGCTACCCGGATCGCGCGTCCTTGCGACTTGGTTGACCGAGAGGCTCGCGTAGAACTGAAGGCCCCGGGATCGAACATGCCGAACCCTGGGTGATGGCGTTTCGATGAAAGGTTCTGTTGCGAGGAATCCGCCGGGCCGGTTCGGGCCGCGCATGTGCGCGGATCCGGGCATGCAGCGACTCCAATCGATTCATGCTGGCGATGTGTGCGCAGGGCGCACATTCGTTCGTGCCAGCCGCACCATCGCGGCGCGTGGCATGATCCGGTAGCCACTGGCGAGCATCCGGTTTGCCAGGCCGGAGACGACCGAAGGACCGCGGCCGGAATCGAAGGCGCGCAACCCGACTGCCGCCACGTGTTCGGGGGTTTGGCGTCCGTGGGTCATAAACTCCCTGCCCGCAGCTTCAAAGAAGCGCGTCTCGGTGGCTCCGGGACACAGCGCCAAGACCCGTACTCCGGATCCCCTTGTCTCGTCCCAGAGTGCTTCGGTGAACGAGAGCACGAACGCCTTCGACGCCGCGTAGACGGCCATCGTCGGCACCGGCTGAAACGCGGCCGTTGAGGCCACGTTCAGCACTCCGCCGTGGCCGCGGGCAAGCATGCCCGGCAGCAGCCGTGCGGTCAACGCGACCAGTGAACCGCAGTTGAGTTGAATCTCGCGCGCAACATTGTCCGGATCTTCATCGACGAACAGATCATGCGACCCGAATCCGGCGTTGTTCACCAACATATCCACCGTCACCCCCGCCGCGACCAGCTTTTCGGCTAGCCCGGCCACGGCCGGTGAAACCGAGAGATCCGCTGGAATAACGGTGCTTCCCACACCCGGATGTGCCGTTTTCAGTTGATCGGCCAAGGACTGCAGCCGAACCTCGTTTCGGGCCACCAGCACAACGTTCACGCGGCGCGCCGCTAATTGACGGGCGAACTGCTCCCCGATGCCGCTGCTGGCCCCTGTCACCATTGCAGTACTGCCGGGTTCGATCATGACGAACACCTTTTCCCGGATCGGACGTGTGTTGTCATTGCTCAGTGTAGGCCGCGTCAGGTACACCGATCCGGCCCAGTTCAGTCGCTGCGGGTCGACCGGCGGGCAATCGGCCCGGCCCGGCCGCACCAAACACCAGCGTCGGGCCAGGCTGGCGTCGAACGTCGTCGCGCCGATCCCGTCATACACCGCCGCCACCCCGGTACCTCCGGTCAGCTCCCGGATCCGCGCACCGAACTGCTCAGGGTTGTCGGGGGAGGCCAGCACATCGCTGGCGCCGGCTCTTGATCAGACCTAATTGGATTTTCATGGCGTCATGCTTTTGGTGTTGTGTAGCGCTTGCCCTTTGCTTTGTCCGGGCGCCGGGTGCTCAACGGTGGCCAATGCGTGTCGAAAGCCGGCCAGAATACCCGGGGCAGAATCGGTGAGCGTTCCGTCGAGATCGAAAAGCGCAGTCGAGAATCGGCAGGGCGCCGAGGCGCCTAGCCTCGGCCATTCAGTGTGGTTCAGACACTGTATGTCGGAATCAGGAAAAGGTGCTCTGAGCTGCGATAATTCGACTTGTTTAAAATTGAATGTCGCAGTTGCAGGAGCACCTTTTCGGTGAGCAAGTCTACGTCGTGGTATCCGTCGCTGGCAGTTGACGGAGATGGTTCGGGGGTGTTCGGGGTATGTCGCAGGCGGGGACGGTGGCGTTGCTGCGCACGGTCGCCGAAACCGGGTTGGAGCGGTGGTTGTCGGCGGCACTGGCGCCGTGGCGCAAGCCCGCGGCTTCGGTTTCCACCCGCTGTTAGCGTTCGTCGACCACGGCGCCGACGGCACCGGCGAACCAGCCGCAATGATGCTGCGGCCCGGTAACGCCGGAGCCAACACCGCCGCCGACCACAATCAGGGTGCCAACGGGTCCCCGTAGAACCGGCATGAGACGGTCAGACCTGCTTTAGACCTCCGTCGACGAAGAGTTCTGCTCCTGTCATGAAACTGCTTTCGTCCGACGCGAGGAACAGCACCGCCGCGGCAATTTCCTCCGGTCGTCCGACTCGCCGCATCGGCACCGGTGCGGCCAGGCCATCGAGAAACTCTTGTTCGTGGCCAGCTGGCGCTGCGCCCTTGAGTCCGGGTGTTTCCACTGGCCCGGGCACGACTGTGTTCACCCTGATCTGTTTGTCGACGAGTTCGGCCGCCCAGGTCCGACCGAACGACCGGATCGCCGCCTTCGATGCGGAATATGCGCCGAAGGCAGGCATGCCGCTGTAGGCGTTGGTGGACCCCGACAGGATGATCGAGGCACCTGGTTTAAGGATCGGCAAGACCTTTTGCACAGTGAACACCGTGCCGCCAACGTTGCGGTTGAACGTGGCGAGGAAGTGCTCGGTTGTAGTGTCGGGCAGCGTGGCGACTTCGCCGCCGCCAGCGTTCGCGAACACGATGTCCAGCCCGTGTCCGTAGGCCGTGACCACGTCGACGATGTTGTCCAGATCGGTCGGGTTGGTGACGTCGCTCCGAATGCCTGCGGCCGCGACCCCTATTGACGCGGCGGCCTCATCAACTGTCTGCTGGTTGCGGCCCGTGATGAAGACGTGTGCGCCCTCGGCTGCCATCCGCTGCGCGGTCGCGAGTCCGATACCAGAGGTCCCCCCGGTGACGAGTGCGGTCTTGTTGATGAGCTGGTCCATGATGATGTCTCCGTTCTGCGTCATTGGGAGCGCGATTCGAGAGGAGTTGTCGTCAAAGTGGTTTTCAGTCGCATGTTGTGATATGTCGTGATGAACTTTTCGATGCCGACTTCGGAGGCACGAAGTTCGCACCGTCGCGATCGAAGTCGTGCCTCCTGTCGATGACGAACTGCTCTACGGTCATGGGGGAGCGATTGCCGATGACCTCGATGAGGTTATTCGTGCCCTGGAAGATGCCGTTCTGGTAGTCGATGGCGACATTGCTCAGGTGCTGGATCAGGTGGGACGACACCCCCAGGGAAGCCAACCCGTCCGCGAACTCCTCGACGCTGATGGGTTCGTACGTGACGGGGATCCTGAGTGCTCGCGAAACCGCCTTGGCGATCCCGTAGTGGTCCATCTCAACCGGGCCGTGCAGAGGATATGCCTGGCGATCGTGCGGCTCCGGCTTCTCGAGGATGGCGGCGATCACGTATGCCTGATCAATCCCGGCGACGGGAGCGTGACGGCCGTTTCCGAACGGCAGGCGGAGCACGCCCTCGTCTCCCTGGCGGCCCCACCACCAGCTGATCGCACGGTGGTTTTCCCCGTGTTCCCCGTTGCGCCGGTGATCAGGAAGGGCGGTCATCGTTCTTCGTCATGTTCGTCGGCCTCCTTGCGAATCGTGCCTGCCCGCGACCGGGGAATGGTGCGCAGCTCAGGAAGGCGCCGGGCGGGCGGCTGGAGTGTTGTGGCAGGGTGGCCTGCGACCTGCGCGAGGCTGGCGCCCTCCAACGCCTGGTCCAGGCCTTTCCGCGAGATCAGGGCGACACCTGTGGGCAGTGCCGCGGGGACGGCCTCATGTCGGACCGCGGTCAGCTTCTGCACCACCTGGGAGCCGATCCGTCCGGTACCGCCGATGACTATGAGCTTCATGGTTCTCACCCTTCACGGCGTGTCACCCGGGCATGCCGGGGGTTCATAGAGGTCGATTGCACTGATGTCCGAAGTCGTGTTCACTGCGGCGGCCCGAAGTCGATCCCGCCCATTCCCGCGGCCGTGGGCACGAGCGGTCGACTACCTTGCCGCGTCTACAGCATCCCACCAGCAAACAGGTGGCGGAATGTGTCTGTCAGAAGTCGATGAATTCGAGCCCTGCGGCGTCATGTTGGGGTCAACCTCAACGCCGCGTGCTCCGCAGTGGCAAGCTGCGTCAGGTTGGAACCCGTAGAGGGCTTTCTGACGTCTGCCTGTTGGGTTTCTCAGGCTTCGATACCGGTACAGCGTTCCCGTCGCCACGCTCGTCTCCGCCGATCCGGCACCGCGGCCTGGGAGGTCTAGCTAGGCGTATATGGCTCGGCGTCCAGGACGTACTCGAGGCCTCTGATCTGGTCGGCTCCCTCTTGTGTGAGGAGGAGATGACGACGCGGTCGGCGCCGCAGAGCTGGACGACTTCGGCGTCGGTGGTTTCCAGCCGGTCGAAGAATTTCCCCCGAATCCCTGGCGGAGTCGCGGTGTCGCCGAGGATGAATGGATCGAGCCGGACCAGGTCGGTGTGGCGTCGCGCTGGCATAGCGCTCTCCTTCAGTCGTCCGGGGTAAGCGGTGCATGCGGAGTTGTCCGTCATGTGCTGGGCACCGTCGGGGCACGATGTTCGTTGTGCGGCCGGGAGACCGGTCTTGTCACGGCGATGCAAGGCGAGATCTGGTGTCGCCGGTACCGGCCGGCCACCGTCATGCTGGCTCTGGGTACAGCATGCGGTCAGCCGGCGCCCGCATCGGACATGCGGGTGTTCGCCATTCTCGGCACGAAGGTCAAGTCGGTCGGGCGCACCAGCGCCAGGTCCTCCAACAGGGTCGACAGGTCGCTCTTGGCGGCGAAATAGACCGTGCCGCCGCGGCCGAGCGATCCATACACGCAACTCTGGCGAATTCTTCTGCCTACGTGTCGAATTCGTGGAGCGGTGATGTCGACGGTGTCAATTGCTGCGGTGCGAGCTGAAGAGCAGCCGGATCAAGCACGTGCAAATCGCGGTATTCGAGCGAGTCGGGCGTCACCACACCAGTTCGGTGCCCGCTGCCACCATGTCCGGCATGGCGGATAGGTCGAACTTATTGTGGCACCGTCAACCTACCCCGCTTGTGGCGGGTAAGGTCATCCTTGATCATCGATGAGTTCGCAGCATTGGTGAAGGTTTCTCCCCGTGCGCATCGCGGTGGCGTCGACGGCCGATCGATCGCGGGCTGTCGGTTGTGTAGCCTCGCGCGTGACGTACTCACACTGGAGACGCTGCGCAACAGTAACGTAAGGATTCTCGTCTGGCTTGCGAAAGGGAACCGATGGGTACCAAAGCAACGGTCGCGTCGTGTTTGATGCGAGTCTCCGACGTGAATTTCTACTGTGATGTGTTCGGATGCCGTGTATCGATTCACGAACCGGGCGCGGCGCTTCTCTTGACGCCCGATGGCTTCCAGATGTACTTACGCTCGCATGAGGCGATCAAAAAGCGCTGCATCGGCTATATCGGCGTCGAGCAGATCATTTGGTCCGTCAGCAGCGATGAAGAACTGCAGCGGATCGAACAGCGGCTGCGGGCCCACTACCCCAGTACGTACTCGGACACGCTGAACGGGATCAGTTTCGTCGCTGGCGCCGACCCGGACGAAATTCGCGTGCTGGTCGCCTACCCGTCTCCCGAACAGCTTCCGCGGGAGGTCATCGACGAACGGTTTCGGTGACGGCCGCTGGCGGCTCGTTCATTACCCGGCGGCAGCATCAGCGCGTCCGAAGGCACGAGTTCGTGGCGGATTCTCCCCGCTCGGCGGCGGCTACAACGAGGACCACGAAGCTACCGCCGGACCATATAGACAGCGAACCGAAAAGGGAGGCGCGGAATGGAGAAGATGTCGTTGACGGCCTTGGCGCGCGAGCAACTTCAGGTGGCACGTACTGCGTCGAGTGGCCGCCGTGCCCAGACCGTGTACGGCGGGCACGAGCATGTGCTGCGCCAGACCCTGATCTCCATCGTCGCCGGTCAGGCACTCGAGGAGCGCGATAGCCCAAGGGACGCGACCGTCTACGTGCTCAACGGGCGTGTCCGGTTGATCGTCGGCCACAACTCGTGGGACGGCATGGTCGGCGATCTGCTGATCGTGCCCGACTCCTGCCACACCCTCGAAGCGCTGGTGGATGCCACCGTGCTGCTCACCGTCGGCATGCACATCCCCGCCGAGCCAGCGGCTGACGACCACCCACATCGGATTCGACGGTGCGGCTCATGACAGAAGAACACACGACCACGACACGTTCGCGGGCATCCGGCAGGCCACCTACCATGAGGTCCACATTCCCGGCGCCCGGGTCGAGCTACAGGTTCCGGGTGCGCAGCTGTCGAGTGCGCGACAGTTGACCCTTGTCGGGTGCTACCCACCCGAGCCGGCAGCACACCTCACCGGAGGACTGACGGTGCCGATGCTCGACGACGTGCTGAGGTCGGCCCGAGACCTTGCCGGACTGTGACCAGTCGGGTCCGCGCGCCGATCGCCCGAAACCGACAGTATGAGCAACCGCCGGGAGTGCCATGTCGACCGTTTACACCACCGGCCACTCCACCCACTCCGTCGAGGAGTTCATTGGGCTGCTGAAGCATTTCGACATCGGTCTGGTGGCAGACATACGAACGGTGCCCAAGTCCCGGCACAACCCACAGTTCCACATCGACCGGCTCGCGCGGTCGCTGGCCGCGGCCGGTATCGACTACCGGCCGCTGCCGGGGCTCGGCGGACTACGTAAGCCGGCAAAAGATTCGATCAACACCGGATGGCGCAACACGTCCTTCCGCGGGTACGCCGACTACATGCAGACGCCCTCGTTCGAGGAGGCGATCGAGGAGCTCATCGCGCTGGCCGCGGACCGCGACCGTCATCATGTGCGCTGAGGCCGTTTTCTGGCGGTGCCACCGTTGCCTCGTTGCTGACGCGCTGCTCGTGCGTGGCGTCGATGTCCAGCACATCATGGGCGCGGCAACGCTCACGCCGGCAGCGATGACAAGCTTCGCGAAGAACTCGACTGGCCACGTCGTCGCGCGGATAGGCGGGATTGAAATCACGCCGGCCACGACGGGTGCATTGATCTACACCGCCTTGGTTGTCGTAGCGATCAGCTTCTGGGGTTTGTTGGCATACGAGACCTTCACGGTTCTCGCGGTCATCGTTGCGCCCGGCCTCCTGGATCTGAGTGCCTTTTCGCGATTGGGCGGACTGCCGGGACGACCAACATTAGACGAGGCTAGGTCAACGATTCTGCATAAGACCGAGCGTCAAGGGCTTCCAGGGTGGCGATCTCAGCGTCGTCAATTGCCATCAAGGCGTAGTCGATCGAAGCCGAGGCATAGCCCTCCGCGTCATCGGCTCGGCGATTTGCGACATTCAGGTCGTGAGTGTCTTTCTTGGTCGCAATAGTGTTCTTGATTTTCTCGACCCGCTTGTTATGCTCCGTCTGGAGTGTTTCCCAGTCGGAAGCCGCGGCAGCCTTCCTCGCTGCGACATTCGTCTTGAATTTATCCTGCCTGACTTTTGCCTCCGCTTTGGCGGAGTCGATAGCGGCATCCATTTTCTTCTCAGTTTCTTTCTGAGCCGCCGCTATCTCCTTCTCCGCGTGCGCTGCATGGTCTTTAAGTTCTTGCACCTTTTCCGAAATCTTCGTCATGATCCTTTCCTTTCTTTTCCTAACATATCCACAAATACTATTATAGCTCGTAGTGCACTTGAACGACAAGATGAGACGAATGTGTATCTCGAATCCCGTATACCGCCGGGCAAGGGAAAGGAAAATTGTAATTGGTCACGGTCTGGCCGGCGTGGCGTCGTGTCTGGCGTATTGCGTTGTGGCACAGTGTGTTCATGCCGCAGCCGACCTATGAGCGACTTGCCGAGTTGGTGGTTGCACAGGTTGCGGAGATAGCCGCGTTGAAGGCCCGGATCGTTGAGCAGAACACCGGTATCGCGGAGCTGGAACGCCGGCTGAGTATGAACTCGAAGAATTCGTCGAAGCCGCTGGGTAGCGAGGGCTGTGCAAGCCGTCGCCGAAGTCGCTGCGTCAACGGTCGGGCCGCAAGCCGGTGGCCAACCTGGCCTTGGGGGCCGCAGCCTGCGGCAGTCGCACTCGCGATGGTCGTCCTCGCGATCCTCACGACCGCGGCCCTGAAATGGCTACAACGCCGTGCCCCTACACCACCGATACAGCTCGCGCCCGTCATCGACGCCACCGAGAAGGACCGCTGGCGGATGCCGCCGCTGACCCTGCTCGAACCCGTAACCTGGTCGGCCGGAACAAAACTCGGGATGCTTGCCCTGCGCGGCTACCTCATCGTCGGCGCCATCCTGCTGCTGGTCAAAGCCATCCAACTCGGCCGCGGCTGACCGATGAAAGCTCGCACGCCAGCCGGCTGACAAGAGCCCGTATCGCGCGACCAACCTGCCGGACCCTATCGTTTCCGCCGACGACGGAGGCGCTCAGACCACCTTGGATTGGACCGACCGCGACCAGCACTCCCACGCCGACTGCTGACCACAACCCAAACCGTTACCGCCAGAAGTATGACGATGAACAGTCCCGTCCCGATCCATACGCCGGTCTGGCTATATGCCGGTACATCAGGGGTCTGCGAAGAGCTCGCCGCCAGTCCAGTGGCGAGTTCGGCGGACAATCCCACGACCATGGAGGCGATGACGGCACCTTCCTGACAGAGTTACCGGCCAGTGCGATCAGCGAGGTGTGCGTTATTTATCCTGACACCGCCTGCAGGCCGCTTGTACCCAATCACCATCAATACTGTTCACCGTCATAAAGCCACGGTAGGCCTGTACCCCGGTATCGGTTGCAACCCCGAATCGAACCCCAAATGTCTGTTGCTCACCGACCAGCGTGACGCGACCGCGGCACCAGCTGTCGGTGCGCAGTTGGGTGATCGAGTCGAAGTAGAAGACCGGGGTGCGGTCCAGTTTGTCAGCCAGCGGTCCACCTGCGGTGCAAGCTCGGCGAATGCCTCGCGGAGCATCTCTTTTTGCCGGGCGGTGTCTCGGAGGTGGTAGTCGAGCGGTTCCTGGGTGCGGAACAGAAACGGTCGGTCCGACCGGATGCGACCAGCGAGCCGCGTTGTCCGGTCGTGTGAGGCTAACCGACCGGTGGTGTTGGTCTTCCGGTAACCAACACGTTGCCTCGGCTGAATCTAGGAGTTTCAGGCTCGTCCAAGTGCCGGCTGCTGAATATGCCGCGGCGCCCCGACTCGAGGAGCAACCGATCCCATGTCCCCCTTCACCAAGCGCGTGCTGATCGCGCTGGCCGTGACCGCGTCGGCCACCCTCTCCGTTGTCGGCTGCAGCAGCAGCTCGTCGACCAGCGCGAACGGCGGCACCCGCAATCCGGACACCCTGGTGTTCGCCGCGGTACCGGCCGAGGAGTCCAGCGCGCTGGAGCAGAGCTACAAGCCCATCACGGATCTGCTGGCGAAAGAGACCGGTAAGAAGATCAAGTTCCAAAAGGCCACCGACTACGCCGCCATTATCGAGGCGCAGCGCGCCGGCAAGGTCGACATCGCCCAGTACGGGCCGTTCTCCTATGTGCTAGCCCGCACCTCGGGTGTGAAGACCAGCCCCGTTGCCGCGCAGGTCACCGCCAAAGGCGCCATCCCTGGCTACTACTCCTACGGCATCGTGCCGACTGGGTCGCCGATCAAGGATCTGGCCGGGTTCAAGGGCAAGAAGGTGTGCTTCGTCGACCCCGCTTCCACCTCCGGCTACCTATACCCCAAGGCCGCATTGATCAAGGCCGGAATCAACCCCGATCGTGACATCACCCCAGTGATGGCCGGCGGGCATGATGCCTCCGCCCTGTCGGTGGCGCACGGTCAGTGCGACGCCGGGTTCGCCTCGGACTCCATGGTCGACCACACCCTCATCGACAAGGGTCAGCTGGCCCCGGGCCAGCTGACCGTGGTGTCGAAGTCGGATACCATCGCCGGCAACCCGGTGGCGGTGTCCGATGATCTGGATCCTGCGCTGCGCACCGCCATCACGAAGGCGTTCCAGGACAAAGCCAACGTGGACTATCTGAAGGCCAACGGATTCTGCGCCGACAAGTGCACCATCGGCGACTCGACGGTGTGGGGCTATGCGCCGGTGGACGATTCGTTCTACAACGGCATCCGCGCCGTGTGCGACGCGACAAAGGACAAGCAGTGTCTGCCGTCGTAACCTTCGACCGGGTCACCACCCGGTTCGGGGATGTTATTGCGCTGAACGATGTTTCGTTCGAAATGTCGGCGGGCGAGATCACCGTGCTGTTGGGTTCGTCCGGTTCCGGGAAGTCCACGCTGCTGCGGCACGTGGACGGCCTGCAGCCGGCGGGCTCGGGCGTGGTGCGGGTGCTGGGCACCGAGCTCGCGGCCGCGCGCGGACGGCGTCTGCGGCACTTGCGACGGCGCATCGGTTTCGTATTCCAGCAGTTTCATCTGGTCGGCAGGCTGAGCGTGCTGGAGAACGTGTGCACCGGCGCGCTCGGTCGGCTGCACGGGCCTCGGCTGGGCCTGATCTCCTATCCGCGCGCTGTGCGGCGTGAGGCACTGCGGCATTTGGATCGGGTCGGCTTGGCGGACAAGGCTTTTCACCGCGCGGACACGTTGTCCGGCGGCCAGCAGCAGCGGGTCGCGGTGGCGCGGGCGCTGATGCAGCATCCGGACGTGCTGCTCGCCGACGAACCGGTCGCTTCCCTGGACCCGGAGTCGGCATCCCAGGTGATGGCGCTGATCCGGGAGATCGCCGCCGAACGCGGCCTCACCGTCCTGTGCAGCTTGCACAATGTGGACCTGGCGCTGTCCTGGGCCGATCGGGTGATCGGTCTACGTTCCGGCCAGGTCGTGCTCGACAGGCCGGCCGCGGAGCTGGATCACTCCGCGGTGCTCGCGCTCTATGCCGGCCAGGCCGGTTCCACCGCGGCATCCGTGGTGGCCGCGGCGACTATGCCGACCTACGCGGCGGTGCGGTGAGCCGACGATCCCAGCGGATGGCGTCGCCGGGTCCCGGCACGCGAGCGCGCCTCGGCCCGGCCACGGCAGCCGACGGTCCCGTAGGTGTCCCGGAGGGCGCGATGAGCACGGTCGACGCATCCCGGGCGACGACGGCCGCGCAACCGGCATCCGGCGCCGGCCGGACGCTCGTGCGGCCGAGCAGTACCAGCATTGTCGCCGCAGCCGTCGTGCTCGTCCTGGTGGTGGCGGGGGCGCTCGCACTCGGGAGCCTCGGGATCGATCCACAGTCCATGTCCGGAAGTGTCGGCAACGCAGTCGATTTCGTACACCGCATGCTGCCGCTGGAGTTCCCGCCGATCGGGGAGATCGCGCGCCTGACCGGGCGGACGCTGGCCATGGTCGCCCTCGCCACGCTGCTGTCGGTGGTACTCAGCCTGCCGGTGGCGGTGCTGGCGGCCCGCAATGTCGACCGGTCGTGGGCTGGGCGGACCGGGGCGCGCGGGTTGATCGTGGCCGCGCGGGCCGTTCCGGACGTGGTGCTGGCGATCGTGTTCTTCCGCATTTTCGGGCTCGGCGCGCTCACCGGAGTGCTCGCGATGGGGCTGCATTCGGTCGGCATGGTGGCCAAGCTGTATGCAGATGCCATCGAGCAGATCGACGAGGGGCCGCGGCATGCGGTGCTGGCCTCTGGCAGCGGCCCGGTGCAGGAGCTGATCTCCGGCGTGCTGCCGCAGGTGCTTCCCGCGTTCGTCGCGGTCGCGCTGCATCGGTTCGACATCAACTTGCGGGTGTCGGTGGTGCTGGGTTTCGTCGGCGTCGACGGGCTCGGTTACGCGATCGCCGCGAATATCCGCCAACTGGACTATCGGCAGGGCATGGCATTGGCGTTGGTGGTGCTGACGCTGTGTGTCGTGGTGGAGATCGTGTCCGGCACTATCCGCCGGGCGCTGCTACAGCCGGGGACACCGTCGCGCGCGGGCGGCCGGTTCGCGCCGGAATGGCCGTGGCAGCGCATCCGCCGCTGGTGCTACGGCGCGGTGACGCTCGCCCTGATCGTCGCCGCCGTCCGCGGCGCGGGCCTGTCGCTCGGGCAGATCATCGCCGGTGTGGGTCGCATTCCGCAGACGTTGAAGCTGTTCTGGCCGCCCGCCGCGCCCGGCGGCATGCTGCCCGCCTTGTTCGGCGACCTGTGGACGACGGTGCAGATCGCGCTGGCCGGCACCCTCATCGGCGCGATCGCGGCGCTGCCGCTCGGTGCGCTGGCCGCGGCGAATGTGGCGCCTACACCGTGGGCGAGACGGGCGGCGCGTGGCGCGATCGTGGCCGTGCGCGGGGTCCCGGAATTGGTGCTGGCCATCGTGTTCGTGGTGATCACCGGGCTCGGCGCGCAGGCCGGGGCGCTCGCGCTCGCGGTAGGCGTGATCGGATTGCTCGGCAAACTGGTCGCCGACTCGCTCGAAGAGGTGGATCGCGGGCCGGAGCAGGCGCTGCGGGCCACCGGCGCCGGGCGCTGGCAGGTGTTCTGGTCGGCCACGGTGCCGCAGGCGGCGCCCGCGCTGATCGGGCAGGTGCTGTATCAGCTGGATGTGAACGTCCGGGCGGCGACCCTGCTCGGCATCGTTGGTGCGGGCGGCATCGGCTACGAGCTGCAGAACGCCGCTCGCGTCCTGGAATTCGGCGTGGTGACGACCGTGCTGCTGCTGGTGTTCGCGGTGGTACTCGCGATCGAGGGACTCGCGGCCTGGCTGCGGCGCCTGCTGGCGTGACCGTCGTGCCGGGGCGAATTCGATACAACTGTCTCGAATGTTCACCTCAGTGAACGGCCGGATTCGCCGCAGGGCAGTTGTCCGGACAAGCCGTCAGGACATCGTGTTGTATGTGAAATCCACACGGTATCTACAGATCGCAGACCAATTGGCGGCCGAACTGGCCGGGTCCGGGCCTGGCAACCGGGTGGCCAGCGAACACGACATCGCCGCCCGGTTCGGGGTCGGCCGGGCGGCGTCCCGGTCGGCGCTGCAGGAGTTGGAACGGCGACTGGTCGTGCGGCGAGTGCAGGGTGCGGGCACCTTCGTCAATCGCCGCATCGATTACGTGATCTCGCATCATCGGCGTCCGTCGTGGAGCGCCACGGTGCGAGCCGCCGGCGCCACACCCCGCGCCCTGGTCCGGGTGACCGAGCGGGCACCGCTGCCGCCGGAGCTGACGCCACTGCTGGAATTGCCCGCAGGCACGCCGATGCACCACGTGACCCGGCTCTGCTACATCGATGACCTGCCAACCAGCTGGATTCAGGAATGGATTCCCGTGCAGGTGGCCGCCGACCTGGACTGTGCCCTGCGCACCGTGGAGTCGCTGGAGCTGGCGCTGCGGGAGCTGGGCCGGGTGGAGCCGGTGCGCTCATGGTGCCGGGTCAGCATGGACGTGCCGCCGCCTGCGGTCCCGGCCGAACTGGGCATTGATGCCGGAATTCCGGTGTGGCACGTCGAAAGTGTCAGCCGCGACGCCACCGACGACCGGGTGCTGCTGTTCAGCGAGGCCTGGACCCGTTCCGACGGGGTGCGTGTGGTGGTCGAACTGGGCGACAAACAGCACATCTCCGCCTCATCACCGATCGGCCCGCATCTCACCGACGTCCGTCCCGACAACCAGGAGGAACAGTGACTTCCCCACGGCCGGAAAAGATTCCGGCACCTCGCACCCGCGAGCAACGATGTGCACTGCTGGCCGCTGCCGAGTCGGCCGAGCTGATCGCGCTGGCCGACGTCTGCCTTGCGGATGATCCCGCGGTGCGGGTGCTGGTCGGGGCCGAAACCGGTTGCGTGACGGTGCAGGTTCGCGAACCGGTCGCCCAGGATCGCTTTCTGCTCGGGGACGTGCTTGCCTGCCGTGCCGAGGTCGAGCTGACCGGGGTGCGTGGCTGGGCGATGCGGCTCGGCGACGACCGCGCCGCGGTGCTGGCCGCCGCAATTCTCGACGCCGAGGTGCAGGCCACCCGCCCGCATGCCGCCGACGTGCACGCCCTGTGCGATCGGGTCGCTGCGGCCCAGGTGGTACGCGAACAGCAGGAGTGGGCCGAATTGGCGCCCACTGTGGTGGAATTCGAGGTACTGGCATGAGCGGGGCTGCTGTCGAGCCTGCCAGCATGGTCGTCGACGGGTCCGGGGCGCAGGCCGTGATCGCGGCTGCGGCGGCCCGGCTGCCGGCCCACGCGCACCGAACTTTCCGGGCGGTACTGGATGCTCTGGCGCGGCCGGGGACGGTTGTCCGATTGCCGGAGACCGAGGTACCACCGGTGTTGCTGCCATTGCTGGCATTGGCCGACCTCGGAACCGGGATCTGCGTACTGGATGCGGACCCCCGGTGGCCAGAGGCCGCTCGCATCGCCACCGATGCGCCCGCGGTGGGTGCGGAGAAGGCGAAATTCGTCGCAGCGCTGCGGAATATTACCGGCCACGAGTTGCGGGGGATGTGCCGTGGCAGTGCACCCCGGCCGGAGGCGGGTGCGCTGGTGATGCTGGGGGTGCCCGCCCTCGCTGGCGGCACCCGCACTTGGCGGCTTACCGGTCCCGGTGTGGACGGTTCGGAAACCATTGCCCCGCAAGGGATTCCGGCGGACTTCGTGGCCGCACGCGCGGAGACGGTGGCCGATTACCCCGCAGGTGTCGACGTGCTGCTGGTGGACGGCGACGGGTGGGCCCTCGGGCTGCCCCGCACCACCGTGATCGAGGAAAGGTAAGCACATCAATGGGATATTCGGGTGCCCGCGGCGGCCTCAACGCGATTCTGGCCGCTGAGAAACTGGTGCGGCACAGCCGCGATCACGCCCCCGCGGCGTGGGCCGACACCGCACAGATCATCGCGCGCTTCCGGCTCGCGGTGGACCGGATCATGGGCGAGGCCGGGCTGTACGACGAGTCCGCTGCTGCCGCCGCCTTCCGTCAGGCCGAGGGCGACACTCTGGAGGCGGCGCACCTGCTGCGCACCCACCGCTCCCGGCTGCCGCGCCTGGCGATCAGCGAACCGGTGGATCCGGACGAGATGGTGATCCTGCGCCGCATCGTTCCCGCTTTCCGCAGCCCGGACGGCCCGCAATTGCTCGGCCGCACCGGCGACTACATCGGTCGCCTGCTGGAACGCCCGGACGGTCCACCGGATACCGAAACCACCCCCGCGGCTCGTGCTGCCGCCGCGGACGCACCGCCGACGGCTGCCGCGGACCACGGTCGAGCCGACGCCCCGGATGTCCCCGAGCGACGGGCCGTCGGCGCCGAGGACGGGTCTGGCGTCGGGGCACAGCCCGAAAACCGTAGTCCGCAAAGGTTTCTGGATCTGTTGCGCAAGCTCGACTTGGCCGTCGAACACCGCTGGGAGAACGGCGACGCCGAGCCGGAGGACATCACCCGTACCGCGGTGCGGCCTCCGGCGCCGCGTTCGGCGGTGCTGGCCGCGATGGCGCGGGCCGAGACCGGCACGCTGCTCGGCACCTGGTATCGCTCGATCTTGGGGCCGGACGGCAACATCAACGAGGTCACTCTGGGTGAGGTCCGGCACGGTCGGCTGCCGCTGCGAATCCGTCACCCGCACACCGGGAATCCGGTGACGATCGGCGAATTCCGGCTCACCGAAGCGGAGGCGATCGAGGACCTCGACGGGGCAGACGAGGACCGCGCCCGCTTCGACGTCGGGTACGGCTGCTGCTTCGGGCACAACGAGCGCAAGGCCATCGCCATGGCCAATCTGGACATCGCCAACCGGCGTTTCGGCCGATCCGGGCCGCTGGAGCAGGTATTGCTGCTCACCACCGACGGCCTGGACTCCAGCGGCTTCCTGGAGCATCTGAAGCTGCCGCACTACGTGACCTTCCGATCCATGATGGACCGCAAGCTGGCCATGCGTGCTGCGGCCGACGCCGGAGAGCCCGTCCGCGTCACCGAACCGACCGGAGCGGACTGTCGATGACTACGACCATGGAAACAACCGCCCAGCAATCCAATTCGAAACTGGCCGCGCTGCTGGACGGTGCCGAGCAGAGCATCGGAATTCTCGACGAGAGCGGCAAACGAGAGATCCGCCGTGCCGTGCTGGCCGCGGTGTGCGTGCCCGGCTACCAGGTGCCGTTCGGCTCCCGCGAGATGCCGGTGGCCCGCGGCTGGGGGTCCGGGGGCCTGCAGATCACTCTCGCGGTGGCCGACGCCACCGACATCGTCAAGGTGATCGATCAGGGTGACGACGCGGGTGTCAACGCCACCAACCTGCGCCGCATGATCACCGCCGCCACCGGCAGCGCGGAGACCGCCGACACCCGGGAGGCGACAGTCGTGCAGACTCGCCACCGCCTGCCGGAGCAGCCGATGACCCGCGACCACATCGTCTCGCTGCAGGTGCCGGTGCCGGAACCGCTTCGGGGCGTGGAGAAGTCGGTGATCGAATGCGCGCGCATGCATGCCGAGGGCGACTACGCCAAGATCTGGGTAAGCCTGTACGAGGATCTGGTGCGCAACGGCGTGATCAGCCGCACCACCGGCTACCCGGCCCTGGTCGCCGGCCGTTACGTGATCGCCACCACCCCGATCCCGCGCTGGGATGTGCCGCGGCTGCACGACAGCCCCCAGTTGCACCTGTTCGGCGCGGGCCGGGAGAAGAAGATCTACGCCGTTCCGCCCTATACCGACGTCGCACCGCTGACCTTCGACGACGTGCCGTTCGAGGTCGAATACACCCCGGGCGCGCGGTGCTTGCGCTGCGGCAGCGATGATGTCTTCCTCGTCGACGCCGGGCCCTCCGGGGGCTACCTGTGCAGCGACACCGAATGGTGCGGCCGCACCCTCGACGGCGACAGCGATGCGGCCGCACACCGGGAAGTCGCTCCGCTGCACTACCTTCCGGATCCCACCCGGCGCGTCCGCGCCGTCGTCACCGACCCGCTGCACGGATCCACGATCACCGAGGGGCAGTCCCGGGGTTCGGCCATGGTGCGTGGGGATGCCCGGCTCGGCGATCGCCCGCCGAGACCCTCTGACCCGCAACGGGAATGGGCGCTGAAAGTGGAAGGCGTCGGCAAAGTGTACGGGTCCGGCGGGGCCGATGCGGTGCCCGGCACCGGGCCCGAGTCCGGCACCGCGATCAGCCCCGCCACCGGCGCGTTGGTGGCGGCGTGGGATGTTTCGTTCGACGTGGCGCCCGGCGAGGCGCTCGGGGTGATCGGCGAGTCGGGCTCCGGCAAGTCCACTGTATTGGCCTGTGTCGCAGGCGATATCGCGGCAACCGCAGGGCGGGTGCTGCTGGCGGGAGTCGGAGACGGGGCGACCGACCTGTTCGGGTTGCCGGCCGCTCAGCGGCGGCGGCTGCGCGTCGCGGATATGGCTGTGGTGTACCAAGATCCGGCGGCCGGGCTGGATCTACGGGTCACCGCCGGCGGCAACATCGCCGAGCAGCTCACCGCGGCCGGCTGGCGCAGCTATCACGACATCCGCCGGCGCGCAGCGGAACTGCTGGATCGAGTCGAGGTGCCGCTGGCGCGGATGGACGATCCGGTGCACACCTACTCCGGCGGCATGCGGCAGCGGGTGCAGATCGCGAAGGCGCTGGCCACCGAGCCGGCGGTGCTGCTGCTCGACGAGCCCACCACCGGCCTGGACGCGTCGGTCGCCGCGGGCGTGGTGGATCTGTTGCGTGGCCTGCTCGCCGAAAGTGACATCGCGGCTGTGGTGGTCAGTCACGACTTCGCAGTGATCGACGCTCTCACCGATCGTTCCTTGGTGATGCAGTTGGGCCGGGTGGTCGAACAGGGACTCACCGATCAACTGTTCCACGACCCGCACCACCCATACACCCAGCGGCTCGTCGCCGCGGCCCGGAGGTAGTCGTGACCCTTACCATGCTCGAGGTGCCGGTGCTCGGCATCCGGTCGCTACACAAGAGTTTCACCCTGCACACCATTGACGGGCGGCAGGTCGTGTCGCTGCGCGGCGTCGACCTGGACGTGCGCGCCGGGGAGCACGTCGCCCTGGCCGGGCCCAGCGGCGCCGGGAAATCCTCGCTGCTGCGCTGCGTGAACCGCACCTACCTGCCGGATGCCGGCACGATCCGGCTGCATCTGCCGGACACCGGTGCCGGGGCCCCGGTGGATCTGACCACGCTAGGCGATCGTGCCATGGCGCGCTTGCGTGGCCGCGAATTCGGTTACGTCTCACAGTTTCTGAATTCTCCACCGCGCACCGGCCCGTTCCGGGTGGTGGTGTCGGCGGCGCTGCGCCGCGGCCTGGACACCGATGCCGCCGCGGACGCCGCAGCCGATATTCTGCACCGGCTCAACGTCGACGAGGCGCTGTGGGACGTCGACTGCGGTGTGCTGTCCGGCGGTGAACGTCAGCGAGTCAATCTCGCCGCCGGCATCGTATCCCCGCCGCGACTGCTGCTGCTCGACGAGCCGGTGTCGGCCCTGGACCCGGCGAATCGCGAGGTGGCGCTCGATCTGATCGGCGACCTCGCCCGGCAGGGGGTGGCGGTGCTGGCCGTGTTTCACGACCTCCCGGCAATGCGGCAACTGGCCTCGCGCGTCGTGCTGATGGGCGATGGCCGCATCGTCCGCGCCGGCACGCCGGAAGAAATCCTGGCGGACCCGGCGTGAGCGGTCGGGGTCCGGAGGAGGCAGCGTGCGTTACCACGCAGGGCCCAGGGCTCATGCCCGATGGACCCGGCGTGAGCGGTCGGGGTCCGGAGGAGGCAGCGTGCGTTACCACGCAGGGCCCAGGGCTCATGCCCGATGGACCCGGCGTGAGCGGTCGGGGTCCGGAGGAGGCAGCGTGCGTTACCACGCAGGGCCCAGAGCTCATGCCCGATGGACCCGGCGTGAGCGGTCGGGGTCCGGAGGAGGCAGCGTGCGTTACCACGCAGGGCCCAGAGCTCATGCCCGATGGACACGGCATGAGCGCACGGGTTCGTGCGCGCGGACCAGTGTGCGGGACCAGGTGTGCGCCGGGTGCCGGCCCGGATCGAGTTCGAAAACTGTGGCAGGAGATGGCATGAGCAAGACGGAAACGATGGATCTCACGGTCGGGCGGCCGCCGGTCGGGGCGTGGCCGCTGTGCGCGGCCCCCACCGACTACGTGCTCGGCCACGTGCGGGCGGTGCTGCCGGATCGGGTGCTCGACGATGCGCTGATCGCGGTGCGCGACGGGCTGATCGCCGAGGTCGCACCGCACCCGGCCGGGGTGGCCGCGGATGTGGACGGCAGTGGGCTGCTGTGCCTTCCGGGCCTGGTGGATGTGCACAGCGACGGCCTGGAAAAGGAGCGGCTGCCGCGGCCCGGCGCGGTGCTGCCGCTGGACTTCGCGCTGATCTCGTTCGAGGGCAAACTGCACGCGGCCGGTGTCACCACCGTCTTCCACGGCGCCGCCTTCGAACACAGCAGGCGCCGCGGCCTGAACCGGACCGTGGACGCCGCGGAGGAGATCTGCGACCTGGTGGCCACGCAGGACGCGGCGATCGTCGACCATCGCGTCCTGTACCGGCTGGACGTGCGCTGCCCGGACGGCCTCGCCGCACTGCGGAATCGGATCGCGTCCGCGGCACCGGGTGCGCTGGTGTCGCATGAGGATCACACGCCGGGAATCGGCCAGTATGCCGACCGCGCCTACTACGAGCGCTACGTGATGGGCAACCGCGAACTCACCGCTGAGGAGGCCCGCATCCACGTCGACGAACTGATCGAAGAGCGCGCTGGGCGGCTGGGCGTGCTGGAGGAGGCGATGGCCTGGCTGGGCGACCATGCCCGCTCCGGCGACATCCGGTTGATCGGCCACGACCTGGAGACGGTCGACGACGTCACCGACCTGGTGGCCCGCGGCGGTACAGTCGCGGAGTTCCCGACCACCCTGAAGGCGGCCGCCACCGCCCGCGAGCACAGCCTGCCGGTGGTGATGGGCGCACCGAACGTGCTGCGCGGGTCCTCCCACAACGGCAACGCCTCCGGCCGGGACCTGATCGGCCGCGGCCTGGTCACCGCCATCGCTTCCGACTACCTGCCGTCGGGCCTGCTGGCGGCGGCGTTCGCGGTGGCCGCCGACGGCCTCACCGACCTGGCGGGCGCGATCCGGCTGGTCACCGGGGGAGCGGCGAGCGCGGCAGGCCTGACCGACCGCGGCAGCCTGCTCCCTGGGCAGCTGGCCGATCTGGTGCTCGTCGAGGGCAGCGGTCGCTGGCCCCAGGTTCGCAGCACTGTGAAATCCGCAGTGCCACTGTGAAATCCACAGTGCCGCACTGAAGTTTGCGGATCATCTCTGGGCGTACCGGGCCCAGCGGCCGGGCCCCGGTCCGCGGTCCGGGATCACCGGCATCGGCAGATGACCACAGCCGTCACAGTGGCGCTGTTCGGCAGTACTCGACCGCGCGATCGATCGATGGCTGCCGCTGCTGAACATCCCTACCATTGAAAGGTGTTGTGCCACAGTGAACTCAGCATTGATCGGCTGGCCGGTCCCAGAGCCCGAGTTGCCGCCGGGCGTGGATCCCATACTGGCCGAAACGGTTCGGGCGGCGGCGCGGGCGTTCGCCGACGCGCGGGCCCGGTACGGCCGGGCGGAGCTGTCGCAGAAGGTGGGCATGGGCGCGGACGGCACGCCGACCATGCGGTTGGACCTGCTGGTCGATTCCGCGGTCGCCGAAGTGGTGCAGGCGCACCGGGTGAATCTGCTCAGCGAGGAGATCGGCGTTATCGACAACGGGTCCGCGATTACCCTGGTCGTCGACCCGGTGGACGGTACCGCCAACGCCGCCGCCGGGGTGCCGCTGTCGGCCTTCGCGGGCGCGGTGGTACGCGATGGCGTGATCACCGAATCCCTGACCTGCTGGTTCGATACCGGCCGCTGCTGGCATGCGGTGGCAGGGAGGCCCACCAGCTACCGCACCACGGGTCGCCGCAGCCTCGACGGCGCCGCGGTCAGCCTGCTGCGCCCCCACCCGCACACGGTGCCTGCCTGGCAAGCGGTGACCGCCCGCGCCGCCCGGGTCCGCATCCTGTCCACCACCTGCCTGGAGGCCGCCCTGGTCGCTGAGGGGTCTACCGACGCCTTCGCCGACGCCGGCTCGGACACTCACCGCATCGTCGACCTGGCCGCTGCCCTGCTCCTGGTCCCTGCCTCGGGTGGCGCCGTCCTAGACCTCCACTCCCGCCCCTTCGACATCGGCCCCGACCTCACTGGCCGCTGGTCCGGCATCATCGCCGCTACTCCGGAGCTGGCCGAGGAGATGGTGGACACCATCCGGGCGGGGCTGACGGCGTGATCGGTCGGCAACCGTGGTCCGTCAACGGCGTGGGCGAGATGTTCCGCGCGGCTGCCGGCTACGGATCGCCAGGTGCCCGATCCCTTGCGCCACATGCGTTTTGCCGACTCCAGTCCAGGAACACGACGTTCTCTTTCGCGGTGACGAAGTCGAGCGTGGCCCGGCTGGGCGATCATGTCCCGCTCGAGGCGGCGGGCGTTGCCGAAGTCGAACTTTTCCAACGACTTTCGATATGGAAGCGAGTGGAGCGGATGCGGCCCTCGCCGCCATAGGACTCGTGGGCGGAGAACTCGCGCTGCAGGCAGGCGCCGAGAACTGTTCATGGCTCTTGCTGCGCGAAGCATTGCGACTGCTGCCCGACGTGCTGCGGTTGGTGCGCCGCCTCGCCGCCGACAAGACCCTGCCCCGGGGAGTTCGTATCGGGTTGGCGTTGCTGCTGGTCTACCTGGCGATGCCCATCGATCTGATCCCCGATTTCATTCCGGTGCTCGGTTACGCGGACGACGCGATCATCGTCACCGCTGTTCTCCGTTCGGTGGTGCGCCGGGCGGGCTCGCCGTGGTGCGCGCGCACTGGGCACGCTCTAGTCGAGGCGGGTGGCGGTCACGGCCCACACCGGCAGGCGCACCTGGTTGTTTTTCAGCAACGGCGCAAGGATCTGGAGTTGTTCTTGCATCGGCTTCATTCGCTCAGCCCATCCCGAGTCGCCGCTCATCTCCTTGGAGAGATAGGCGACCGTCTCCGGGCTGAAGGTGGCTCGGTAAGTGGTGGTTCCCAGGTAGTCGATGCGCCACCCGGCCGCGGAAAGCACCCGGTCGAAATTCTCCGCCGGCAAACCTTCGGGCTGAAGGCCGTTGACGTTGTGGCGTCCGACTTCGAACATAAACAGTCGCGCCCCCGGTTTAGTGGCCCGGTGCAGGGCCTGCGCGTACTGGGTCTGGGTTTGTTCGTCGTCGAGGAACACGTGGTAGAACGCGCTGTCGACGACGGTGTCGAACCGATCCTCCAGGCCGTCGAGTTTGGTGGCATCGGCCACCTGGAAGTCCACCTTCACCCCGGCGCGCTCCGCGTTGCGCTTGGCCCGCTCGATCGCCGCTGGCGACGCGTCGATCCCGGTGGCCGAGTAGCCCTTGGACGCGTAGTAGATCGCGTGATGTCCCGGGCCGGTTCCGGGGTCGAGCACCTCACCCCGCACAGCGCCGTAGGCCACCAACTGCTGCACCACCGGCTGTGGGCCGCCAATGTCCCAGGGGATCAGCGCAGGAGCATCCTGCTCCGGCGGCGCGTCACGGTACAGCGCTAGCACAGTACGCTCGATCGGTAAAGTGCTGTGCGGTGACAAGACGTGTAATTCGTGTCGGCGCGCCACGCCCCATCTTCGGGCCGCCAGTTGGTCGGCGGAAAATGGTTGGGCGGGACGACGTTCGGGCTGATAGTGTCCGGGATTCCGTGACACACGCGAGGAGGTGAGACCCATGAACGCTGTAACGATTGGGTGCTCCCCATCTTCTTCACGGTCGGGCGATTGACATAGGTGTCGCCGGGAGCGCCTCCACAAGGCAAGCCCGAAAGGCAACACACTATGCATTTCACCGCGGAGACATCGTCGAACGGTGTCATCGAACGCAACTTCACTCTGGATGAGGTCACCGGCGTGCTCTGGTCGCCCGCATCCGGCTCCGATGGTGCGCCCCTGGTCCTGATGGGTCACAGTGGCGGCCTGCACAAGAAAGCACCGGGAATCCTGGCCCGTGCACACCACTACGTGACCAGCTGCGGGTTCACCGTGGCCGCCATCGACGCGCCTGGACACGGCGACCGGCCGCGAAACGCGCAGGACGAACAGTGGGTCGCCGCTCTGCAGGCTCGGGCGGCAGGCGAGCCGATCGGCCCGATCATCGTCGACTACAACACCTCGCTGGCGGAGCGTGCCGTGCCGGAATGGCAGGCAACCCTGGACGCCCTCCAGGCACTGCCCGAGATCGGCACCGAAGCGCCGATCGGCTACGGGGGCATGACGTTGGGCGTCGCGATCGGGCTGCTGTTGACGGCGATCAAACCCCGGATCACCGCCGCGGCCTTCGGTGGGGTCTTGGTGTTCGAGGCCCTGACCGAGGCGGCGAGACGGATCACCATCCCGATCGAGTTCGTGCTCGCGTGGGACGACGAGGAAATCGACCGCCAATCCGGTCTCGCGTTGTTCGACGCCTGCGCCTCGAAGGAAAAGGCGTTGCACGCCTACCCGGACAGGCATAACCAGGTGCCCAGCTTCGAGGTCGACAACTCGGCCCGGTTCTTCGCCCGGCATCTCGGCCGGGCCGGCATGTCACCGGCCTGACGTGACGGGGTATCGCTGGGCACCTTCAGCAGTCACTTCACCGAACTGGCCGGTATGCCGCCCAGCACCTACCACCTACCGGCGGCGCGCGACGGCGGGGATGCCGCCATGCGTGGCGAAGCAGGTGAGCAGACCGATCAGGAATCGAGAAGCGCCGGTCACTGAGCAGCACTTAGCGTTACTGCCATGAACATCACCACTGATCAGACCTCTATCGAGTCCGTCATCCTCGAGGTGCCCGACCCCGCGGCCGCCGCGGCCTTCTACGCCGCAGCGTTCGGCCTTGGCGACAAGGTGCGCGTCCGCGCCTCGGAGGCGCCGACGACCGGCTTTCGTGGCTTCATGCTGTCGCTCGTGGTGTCTCAGCCGAGCACCGTCGACAGCCTCATCGGCACCGCTCTCGACGCAGGCGCGACGACGCTGAAGCAGGCCAAGAAGGGCTTCTGGGGCTACGGCGGCGTCGTCCAGGCTCCGGACGGGGCGATCTGGAAGGTCGCGACGTCGTCGAAGAAGGACACCGGCCCGGCCACCCGGGAGGTCGACGATTTCGTGGTGCTGCTCGGGGTCGACGACGTCAAGGCGACCAAGCAGTTCTACGTCGACCGCGGCCTGGCCGTGGCGAAGAGCTTCGGCAGCAAGTACGTCGAGTTCGACACCCCACCATCGTCGGTCAAGCTCGCGCTCTACGGGCGCCGTGCCGCCGCCAAGGACGCCGGCGTCCCACCGGAGGGCACCGGGTCGCACCGGATCGTCATCGGCGGCGATATTGGGCCCTTTGCCGACCCGGACGGGTTCGCGTGGGAGGTCGCCCCGGTCTGAGCAAGTCGGTCGGAGGCCGGTCGGTCTGTTTGGGCCAAGCACACAGAACGTTGCTCCGCAACCGTCACGGCCTCGTTATGGTGATCCCAAAATTCTTCTGTACCAACATCTTCAGACGAGAAGCGGTGTCGAGATTCGTCTGGAAGTGGCCTACTGACAGACGGGCGCGGACTGTGCTGGATCAGGTTTGCACGGCCGCGGTCGAACATCCGCACGCAAGGTTCGTGGCCTGATGGCGCAGAGATCATCGGTATGTCCGCATCCCGGAGGTGGCGAGCGAAGAGCATCTTCACCTGCCGGTCGTCGTTGTAGACGATCGGAGCGCCGTGCGCGCCTCCTAGCTCGTCCAACAGCCACTTGCAAAGCTTGTCGATCGGCGGGATGTTCCGCCTCGTCGTCTCAAATTCAATGTCGAGTGCCAATTGAGCGCGCGACCCGCCGAGGTGTTCCTGAGAACCAGGTTTGCGAGCGTTCCATCGCCGCCCGATAAGCTCTGCTCAGCCGTCGCAGGCCATGTACCCGGCCCCCGCCTCGCTGAGCAAGACCAGACAGTGACGCGGCGCCGTGCCGACCGTGGTGCGGCCCAGGCCATATAGGAGGAGAGAAATATGACCAATTCGGCTCCAAATCGTCCCCCATTCCATCTCGCGATGCCAGTCGACGACCTGGACGCAGCGAGGGAGTTCTACGGCGGTGTGCTCGGACTAGAGGAGGGACGGTCCGCGCAGAATTGGGTCGACTGGAACCTCTACGGGCACCAGTTCGTGACACACGTCAGCAAGGGTGCTGGCGGCGAGGTGGGACACAGTTCGGTGGATGGGCACGAGGTTCCCGTCCCGCACTTCGGGGTGGTTCTGACCTTCGAGCAGTTCCATGCCCTGGCGGACCGTCTCAAGGCGGCCAACACCGAGTTCGTGATCGAGCCGTATCTGCGGTTCGAAGGGCAGCCGGGGGAGCAGTGGACCATGTTTTTTCGAGACCCCGCTGGCAATGCGCTGGAGTTCAAGGCGTTTCGTGACATCTCGCAACTATTCGCCAAGTAGCGCCCCAACACGCACGGTCGGGGCGGTCAGCAACCGACGAGCCGTTGTTGCAGGAGGGTCTCCTGTATCGCCGGCAGTGAGATTTTCACCACGCTGACGTCGAGCAGGGACATGCAGAATCACACCATTCGCCACCAACACGACGTCGGCGGCGATCGACATCAGAGACCGTCGCTGGGAGTCCTGCGGTGCTGGTGTTCGCGTTGCCGGATCTCCTTGCCGACTGACTCCTCAACAGCGAGAGGCTGGCGGCACCGCGAGTGCGGCCTTCAGGGAGCCAGGCGTAGATGCTTACGGCGATCGGGCTGGGCTGCGGAGAACCGACACTCATTTAGCTCTGAGTAAGAGGTATTCTATGTGACATGGAGATGGCACCTGAGATCGCAGCCCACACGGAGCTGGTCGGGCGACTGATGAGTGCGTTCGGGCGTTTTCGCCGGCAGGTCTCGCGAGTGGCGGGCCGATCGTTCGATCAGGAGCCAGAGGTAAGCGCCTCGCAAGCGGAGTTTCTGCGCCTGGTCGCCCGCAACCCTGCCATCTCCGTGAAGGCGGCTGCCACGGAGCTGGGCTTGGCACCCAACAGTGTGTCGACCTTCGTCACGGCGCTGGCGAAGGTGGATCTGCTGGTGCGCGAGTCGGATCCAGCAGATCGGCGGGTGATGAGGCTGAGTCTGCCCGCCCGGGTGCAGCACGTGGTCGACGAGACCCGCAGGCGCCGTCACGGACTGGTCGCGGCGGCCCTCGACGAGCTGACTACGGATGAGCGCGATCAGTTGGTCCGTGGGCTGGCGGTCGTCGACAAGTTGACCGACATCCTGCACGAGTACGAACAAGGAAAGCGACGATGACATCGAAATCCGTTGATCCACCGATGAATTGCCCAGCCGTCGAATGCGCGGGCCTGACGCACCGCTACGGCGAGCACATCGTGGTCGATCACCTGGATCTGCGGATCGAGCGGGGCGAGGTATTCGGCCTACTCGGCCCCAACGGCGCCGGGAAGACCACGACGATCCGGCTGCTGAACACGCTGATGCCAGTGCAGGACGGGACGATCCGGGTGCTCGGTTTCGAGGTCGGCCGCCGCGACACCGATATCCGCTACAACCTCGGCTATGTGCCGCAACAGCTGTCGATCGAGGCGGCGCTGACCGGGCGGCAGAACGTGGCCTGGTTCGCGCGGCTGTTCGATGTGCCGCGTCGCGAGCGGGCCCAGCGGGTGGACGAGGTATTGGCCGCGATGGACCTGCTCGACGTGGCCGACCGGCTGGCCGGCGGCTATTCGGGCGGAATGATCCGCCGACTGGAGCTGGCGCAGGCGCTGGTCAATCGGCCCGCCCTACTGATTCTCGATGAGCCGACGGTCGGTCTGGATCCGATCGCACGCGACAGCGTCTGGGCCCGAGTGCGAGATCTGCGACACCGATACGGCACCACGGTGCTGCTGACCACCCATTACATGGCCGAAGCCGACAACCTGTGCGATCGGATAGCGCTGCTGCACAAGGGGAGGTTGCAAGCAGTCGGGACGCCGGCGGAACTGAAGGCCGCGCTCCGGGCCGATGCCACGCTCGAGGACGTGTTCCGCCACCACGCCAACGCGGGACTCGATGAGGACCCGACGACGGAGGGAGGGCTGCGCAGTGTCCGAAGCACACGTCGAACCGCTCAGCGCGCGAGCTGATCACCCGCCCGTGCGGCTGGCGCCGCGCGGTGCCGGTCGGCTTGTCGCACTCGGCTCGCAGATCGCGACATTCGTGCTGGTCGAGTTGCAGAAGCTGCGCCACGATCGCACTGAGCTGGTGACTCGCGCGGTGCAGCCGGTGCTCTGGATGCTGATCTTCGGCACGACTTTCGCGCGGCTGCGCACCATCCCCACCGGGGACATGTCGTACCTGGACTTCCTGGCGCCGGGGATCATCGCTCAATCGGCGCTGTTCATCTCGATCTTCTACGGCATCCTGCTGATCTGGGACCGCGACGCCGGCATTCTCAATAAGCTGATGGTCACCCCGACGCCGCGAGCGGCACTGATTACCGGGAAGTGCTTCGCGGCCGGAGTGCGTGCGGTGGCGCAGGTGCTGATCATCGTGGTGCTGGCGTTCGTCATGGGTGTGCACCTGACGATGAACCCAGCCAGGCTGTTCGGTGCAATAGTGGTCGTGGTTCTGGGTGCGGCGTTCTTCGCCTGTCTGTCGATGACCATCGCAGGTCTGGTGGTGAAGAGTGACCGGTTGATGGGGATCGGGCAGGCGATCACGATGCCGCTGTTCTTCGCCTCGAACGCGCTGTACCCGCTGAATCTGATGCCCGGGTGGCTGCGCGTCGTCAGCCACGTGAATCCGCTCAGTTACGAGGTAGATGCTCTACGTGGCCTGTTGGTCGGTGGCGCCTACCACCTGTGGCTGGATATGGGAGTGATGGCGCTGGCCGCAATCGCTGGGATCGCCTGTGCCTCTTCGCTGCTGGGGCGACTGACGCGGTGAGCCTGCCCGATCGGAGCCGCTGCTGCGAGCAGCACGGTGGCTGTGGCCGGGCCCATTCCGACCGCGATGCGAAATAGACGTCCCGCGACCCCGCGGCCGAGACCCGGCAGGCGTTCCTGGGCGGGCACTTCCCGGTGCCCAACAGCGCGGAGAAGATCGCGGAGGCGATGATTGACCTCGTTGACTCCGGCGCGACTCCTCTCCGCCTCCCGCTCGGCCCCGATACCTACGAAGACGTCCGCGCTGCCCTCACCGGCCGGCTCGCCGAGCATGAGGCTCATCGCGACGTCGCCCACTCGGTGGCGGCCACAATCGCCGGGTGACCGAGACCCGCGTCAGTCGGCGGTCACTGCTGGCGTAGTAGAGAGCGAAGCCCCATCGGCTCGCGGTACCCCCGGCGCAGGCGCATCAGCTTGACGGCCTCGCCGTCGGCCAGTTCGCCTTCCACGTAGGCGAATGCCCCGCGGTGGCGGATGTGCAGGTTCGTCAGTTGCGGCCAGGTGGTGCGGGCGTGTTCGGTCAGCCGCTGGGCAAGTGACAGCCGGGTGTGCTCCGGCGTCGTGGGCATGGCGGCCATCCTGCCGGAGCGGAAATCCGCACTCGCCAAGGAATTCGGCATCAGCCGCGAAACCGTCTACAACTACCTGCGGGCCGAAATTACAGCGGCAGTCACTTGCTGAGTCGGGGCGCGGATCTGGCCGCCCGTCAGCCGGGTACAGCCCGGCGAACCAGCGCTACGACGCCGCCGTGACGAGGTGCGCTTGCAGGCCACGACGTGCTCGACGACCACGCCGCCCGCCGGTCCCCGCTGGTCGACAAGCATCTCAACGTGCACGGCGCTACACCTTCACCGCCAGCGGTGTCGCCCGTCGCCGCAAATGTCAGGCCGGTCATCGGTAGATGCGGGTCAGGGCGTCGAGTGTCTGGGTGATGTGTTCGCGTAGTCCGGCCGGGGCGAGGATCTCGGCGTCGGCGCCGAGTTTGAGAAGTTCGGGAAGTGCCTGTTCAACGGACTCGATCGGGATCGTCACCCGGGTCCAGCCATCGGCATCCGTGGGCGTGGCGGTCCGGTGTGCGGCATCGGCCATGGCTGAGTCCCACAAGTGGGGCAACCGGTAGAAGGCGCTTGGAGACAGGCGGAGGGTCGCCTCGTCCTGGTGGCGGCGCGAGTCGAAGAACTGCAGGTAGTTCTGCCAGTGGTCGGCCAGGTCGAACCCGTCGGGCCGTTCGAACCGCTCATCGAGGACGTGAAGGTCCACTATCCGCGAGATGCGGTAGGTGCGGAGCTGTTCGGTGCCGCCAGCCACGAGGTACCAGTGACCTGCCTTGAGTACAAGCCCGTACGGTTCTACGGTCCGGGTGATCTCGCGGGGTTCGGCCCAGCGCAGATAGCGCATCCGCACGGTTCGGTTGTTCCACACCGCCTCCGCGACCGCGCTCAGGTGCGGCGCGCGGTCGCTTTCTCGGTACCACGCCGGGGCGTCGAGGTAGAAACGCTCAGCGATCCGGCCGGCGCGGTCGCGCAGCTCGGCGGGCAGCGAGGCCATCAGCTTGAGCTGCACAGCGGTCACGACTGCGCCCATGCCAAGATCGGCGGCAGCCGTCGGCAGGCCGGTCAGAAACAGCGAATCGGCCTCATCCGTGGTCAGCCCCGTTAGCTGGGTGCGGAAACCGCCGAGCAGCCGGTAACCGCCGTCGTGACCGGGTTCGCCGTACAGCGGCACACCTGCCGCGCTGAGGGACTCCATGTCACGGTAGACGGTGCGCACAGACACCTCCAGCGTGTCGGCCAGCTCCTGTGCTGTCATCCGTCCCCGGTTCTGCAGGAGCAGCAGGATGGATACCAGTCGGCTCGCGCGCATGCGCTGAAGTTTGCCTCAGTCCACTGACACAAGGTGTCAGTGGAGCTGAAATAGCGTCTCGCCCATGGACATCGACATTGATATCGACGAGTTTGTCGAGCGGTACGTCGCGGTGTGGAATGAGCCCGACTCGGTGGCGCGCCGACGCGCTATCGCTGAGCTGTGGGACGCGGACGGTGTCGAGACCACCGAATCCGCGCGGTACCACGGTCACGACGCCCTCGAAGCCCGGATCACCGAGACGCACAACGATCTGGTGCGAGACACAGGATTCGTCTTCCGGTGCGCGGGCGACGCGACCGGTCATCACGACACGATCACCTTCACCACCCACATGGTCCCCTTAGCCGGAGGGGGCATCGCCTGGACCGGCCGCACCGTTCTCACCCTCGGCGAGAGCGGACTCATCCGGCACGAATACCAGTTCACCGTGGACATGGCGGCCGAGATGAAGGCAAGTACTCGTGCCACGGCGGAGGACTTCCTTCGTCGGCTGAGCGAGGGTGACCCGGACCGGATCGCCGAACTGTTTGCCGAACACGTCGACTGGCAGTTGAACTGGCCGGACAGCGGCCACCCGGCGGTGCCGTGGATCCGTCCCCGCTCGACCCGCGCCGACGTCGCCGACCATTTCCGGGAAATAGCCGCCTTCCATCTCCCTGAGGAGTCGGCCGGAACGGCATCCCGCGCCTCGTCGACAGCACGGACGCGATCGTGCTCGGCGGCATCCGGCAGACAGTAAAAGCCACAGGTAAGCCGTACACGGCCCTGTGCGCGCTCCACCTCACCGTCGAAGACGGCCTGATCACCCGGTACGCCGTCTACGAAGACAGCCTCACCGTCACCGAAGCCCTCGCCGGCCAGCCGGTACACCGCTGAATAACGGACCTGACCGGTATCGGAGCTACTCCCCGCCGGGCGGCGCAACCTCGCCAGCTACTGGACCAAGCGCGAGAGGCCATGCGCCACAAGGAAATCGTGGCGCTGTGGTGGAAGCGGCCACCAGGGGAGCGCTACGCGCGCACACCTGCCGAGATACCTCGACGTCGGGCACGGAGAGGTTTTCGACACTACGGTCCGGGCCGTATAGGCGAAGGGCTGCCGCCAGCTCGCCCTCGACCTTGCAACCGGCCGTACTCCGCCGCATCCTCATCACGCACAGGCAGACATGAAACCAGCAGCGGCGCAACACCGCTCGCGGTTCGCCCGAATCAGGACGATCACCCCCAGCCCCTAGCTAGCGACCGCCGACCGCCTTTAGTGGTGTCGTCGCCGGCGTGCTCGGTGTCGTGTATGCGTTTGGCGAGCTCCGCCCAGCGCTCGTGCGGCGCGGCGATGAACTCCATGAGGATGGCGGCGCTCTCGACGTTCGAGCCGATTCTTTTAGCTGGCCCTCAACGGCCTATGAGTGATGTCGAAATTCAGGGCGAAATCCGCGCGCAGCCGCTGTTCCCACGCCTGGGTGGTGATCATCGGACACCTCCTGGCGTCGGGTCGTGGTTCGGCAGCGGCATCATCACTTATGCGGCAGGACAAGTGGAGCCGATGTTCAGCTCGGACTCGATGGCGGTAGCAGCGAAATGTAGCCCGGCCTCCCGCAACTCGGTGATCCGGGCGCGGACTGTGTCCTCGCCGTACTCGCGGACGACGTCGGCAATTCCAAGGCGGCGCGGCGGGAAGCTGATCCCGGTGTCGGTCGCCGACCACAACCCCATGAGTGCGCTTTCCCTTCGATTGGCGTATCGCCCGCCGGTCAGCGAGTTGTTCCCGCCACCATTTCCTGTCAAGTCTCGGCCGATAGGTATGTCCTGGTCATCGGGGGCATCTAGGGATTTGATCCGGTCCCGCCTCCTGCAATGGGCTGTGGACCTCCAGAATCGACCACCGCCCACCCGATGTCGTCACCGCTGACACCTATCTGCGCTTCCGAACCACATTGTCGCCTGCCAGGGTGATGATGGGACCACTGGTTTGCCATGAGAATGGGACCGGGTTGAGTCCGGTCGCGGGCCGTGTGCTGATGGTGACTGATGACCGGGCTGTTGGTCAATCCGGGTCGGTCGGTTCGGTTGGTTTGCCGCGGCGCGGCTTCTGCCGTTGCCGGTAGGACTCGCCCTCGACGACGAGTTCGTAGGCGGCTGATTGCAGCCGGTCCATACCTCGGGCACCGGGCCATCGCGGTGGCAACAGCAGCGTCCACGACCACGGTGTTGCCTTCACTGCGAACGTCGCCGATCACCAGATCTGTGAAGTGCGGCAAGAACTTTCGAACCAGATCACCAAAGCACGCCCGCTACCATCGCCCATCATCAACCGGATCCGACGGCAACACGCCGACTAGCAGAATCACGATGTCTGCGCCAGAACCCTTCCACCTGGCAGCCGACAGCGGCCGAGATGCCTGGGGTGGGTGAGATCATGGTGCTGAGAACTGATCGGTTCCCGACGTGACATCGTCGCTTCAGGACCCAGCCTTGATCACGCGACAACGACATCCTTATGAGGGGGACCCGATGCCGACCTACATCGACCTCGGTGACGAGAACATCGGGTTCGTGAACGCCGATACGGTGACCTGCATCCAACGGGACGCCGGCGGCGGCTACATCATCATCGGATACCCCGACAACCAGAAGACCTTCCACTACAAGCAAGTTGGCCTAGCCACGGGCGCCGCCGTTCTTCAAGAGTTGTTGCGTGAACTCGGCAGACCCGCCACACAGCCGGGAACCCGCGTGATCACCCTGGAGAACGGCCATGTCGTCTCGCGCTATCTCTCGTAACCGATAGCCGTCGGCCCGGCGGACACTACCGCTCGTTCGGCGAGATGGACGAGGAAGTGCGTAACCACGGCGAACCCAGCCGCGCCACGCTCGTGCTGCGTGCGCTGGAAAGAGAGCGCCGCCGTATCGCCGCTATGCGGGATGCTCAGACTCTCGCGGCCTCCAACGATGTCGACGACATGGACGCGCTGGCGAACTACGCCGCCACCACGTTCGGCGATATCGACTGATGCGACCCATCCACGTGGCGCAACTCGACAAGTCCCGCCCGGTGGTCGTCCTCACGCGCGAAGTGGTCCGACCACATCGCAACAACATCACCGTGGCCCCGATCACCGGCACGATCCGCGGCCTGTCCACCGAGGTGGCCGTGGGCCGCGCCAACGGCCTCGACAAGGACTGTGTTGTCAGCTGCGACAGCATCATCACCATTCCTGCTACCGCACTGGGTAGACAGATCGGATTTCTGTTCCCCAACCAGGAGTCCGATCTCACCGGCGCGGTCCACAACGCCTTCGACCTCGACGCACCCTGACGGGGTTCGTTCCGCGAACCTACATGCGGCAGCTTGGCGGTTCCGGCTCGACATCAGTACCTGCCTGGACCTCACTCGCACCATATACGAGCGGCGTCTTCGCCCGCGATGGCAGTCGATGAGGCCCGGCCGATATCTCCGACAGCGACTTGCGATCGCTGCGCAGCAGTCGCGCGCCGACCAGTTCGGGTGGCTGTGTTACCGGCGGGGTCGGCTAAATTGGGAGAGTACTGCCTTTGCAAGGTAGATGGTGAGGGGTGGACGGGAGGAGGCTCGGTGGACGCGAAGGCCGAGGTGGCGGCGGGTCCTGCGACCTTCGACGAGCTGGTAGTAGAAATCCGCGGCCGGATGGATTCGCTGTCCGCCTCGCACAAGAAGCTGGCTCAGCGTGTGCTGTCCGATCCCGAAGCTGTGGCGTTCATGACCGTATCCGAGCTCGCGAGCGCGGTCGGGGTCAACGAGGCCACTGTCGTGCGCTTCGCGAATGGTCTGGGTTTGAAGGGGTACCCCGGGCTGACGCGATTGTGTCGCGAACGGCTGCAGGAGCAGGCGCAATTGTTGCGCCGCTTCGACAATCTCGAGCACCTCATAGCCGAGGGGGCGGGGCTGCGCGAACAGACCGTGGCGCTGGACCAGGCCAACATCGCCCGGACGTTCGCGCGCATCGACGACGCGATGTGGGAGTCGGTCGTCGATCGGCTGGCCCATGCACCCCGGGTGCACGTGATGGGGCTGCGCAAGTGTCACGCACCGGCGTATCTGCTGAGCTACCTGCTGGGGATGCTGCGCGAGGACGTGACGGCGGTCGATGCCAGCGCCGGATCCTTGACCGATGAACTGCGCCGGGTGCGTGCGGGCGATTGCTTCGTGGCGATGTCGATCCACCGCTACAGCCTCGACACCGTGCGTGCCGCGCAATGGGCTCGGCAGCGCGGTGCCCACGTCATCGCGCTGACCGATACCGCCGTCTCACCGCTGGCGGTGTCGGCGCACGACACGTTCTACATCGAGGCGTCCAGCGCCAGCGTGCTCCGATCGATGACGGCATTTACCTCCCTCGCCCAGGCGATGACGGGTGCGGTCGCACACATCCTGGGGCATCAGGTGCGCTCGACACTGCTCGAGGAGGAAAAACTGCTGGGCGAGTTCGGCGTCTACGCCACCGATACCGCCGGGCCGATAACGCAGGCGCGCCCGCCTACTCCGCCGCGGCCGTCGCCAGCTGGGCCGCGACCGTCCGGTGCTGATGAATCAGGCCTGCGGCGACGGCCGCGGCGGTGACCATCAGGGTCAGCGCGAGCGGAGTCCGGGTGGCCGAGGTCAGCGCCATCCCGCCGACGATTGCCAGCAGGATGACTCCGACCGCATAGGACAGGTATGAGGCGCCCCACATTTTTACCGGCAGGGCGGCAATCTGCACCGTGCTCTTGTTGCGACGTCCGACGATCTGGGTGACGCAGATACACAGGTAGACCATGACCGCGATCGCGCCAGAGGAGCTGAGCAGGAAGGTGAAAACTGCCCCGGTGGGCAGGAAGTAGTTCGCCACCACCGCAAGGAATCCGGCACTCGAGGCGGCGAGAACGCCGGCGTCGGGCACCCCGGAGCGGGCGGTCCTGCCAAGCAGGCGGGGGCCTTCGCCGCGTTGCGACAGTGAGAACAGCATCCGTGAGGACGAGTAGAGACCCGAGTTCAGACACGACAACACCGCGGTGAGCACGACCAGATTCATGATGGTATGCGCACCGGGAACTCCCAGCAGGTTCAGCACCGCGGTGTAGGGGCTCTCGGTGACTTGCGTTGCGTTCCAAGGCAATAGCGTGACGACAACGAGTATGGAGCCGACGTAGAAGATCAGGATGCGTCCGGCGACGCTGCGCATGCTCGCGCGCACCGCGCTGACCGGATCTTTCGCCTCGCCTGCGGCGATCGTCACCAGTTCGGTGCCGAAGTAGGAGAAGAACACCGTCAACGAAGCCACGAGCAATGGCGTGAATCCATTCGGGAGCAGGCCGCCGTGCCGGAGCAGGTTCGCCGTTCCTGGCGCGTGGTAGTGCGGGAACAGGCCGCAGACCGCCGCGATACCGATTCCGATGAAGGCCACGATCGCAATCACTTTGATCATGGCGAACCAGAACTCGAAACGCGCGAAGGAGGTCACTGCTGCCAGGTTCACGCCGGTCAGGGTGCTCATAAAGATCAGGGAGTACAGCCAGGTCGGCACCGACGGGAGGAGTTGGTTGGCGATCGCCGCACCGGCGATGGCTTCGAAAGCGACTGTGACACACCAGTGGTAGGCGTAGACCCAGCCGACCGACAGCCCGGCCCAGGAACCCAGTTCTCGGGAGGCGTAGCTCGAAAACGATCCCGTCTCGGGGCTGGCCGTGGCCAGTTCGGCGAGCATGCGCATCACCAGGATGATTAGGAGGCCGGTGAGTAGGTAGACGAAGACGATGCCCGGCCCGGCCGCGGAGATCGCCTTACCGCTGCCGACGAACAATCCGGCGCCGATGACTCCGCCGATACCGATCATCGTCAGCTGACGAGTGTTGATGCTGTGCTTCAGATTCCCTGAGGTGGGCACGATGCCTTCTTCCATGACCGTGGGCTGCTGGGCAACCAGGCCGATGTCCGCTACGACGAGTGCCTCACCGAATTAGCCCGCCATCCGGGCACCGGCGCCGTGGCGATCCATTCCGAGGGATTCGTCGACGGACGGGCGTTCCTGGTCGCCGCCGCTCGTGCCGTGGCGGACAAGCCGGTTGCCGTGCTGCGGGGCGGGCGATCGGAAGTGGGCCGCCGCGCCGCGCGATCGCACACCGGCTCGATCGCCGGATCGGACGCCGTGTCGTCGGCAGTGCTGCGGCAGGTCGGGGTCGAGTTGGTAGACCGCTCCGACGAGCTCGCCGTCGTCGCCGGCGCCCTTGCCACCTGCGCCCCGATTGCCCAGGGCCGCAAGGTTGCGATCCTCAGCGATGGCGGTGGCCACGCCACGCTGGCCGCCGATGCCCTGGCTGCCAGTGGCATCGAACTGGCCCGGCTCGGCGAGCAGACCCAGCAGCAGCTGCGGCAACTGCTCGGCAGCGCCGCCGCGGTGTCCGATCCGGTCGACGTGGCCGGCGCAACCGACGCCGACCCGATGGTGTTCGCCGAGGCTGCCGATATCCTCATGCGCGATCCCGAGGTCGGCCTCGTGATGATCATCGGCCTCTACGGCGGTTACCACCTCCGATTCGACTCCGGGCTGCGCGCGATCGAGGACGCCGCCGCTGACCGCTTGCTCGCGCTCGTCGCCGAACACGGTGTCCCCCTGCTGGTCCAGAGCTGCTACGCCGGTTCCGAGGTAACCAACCACGACCGCCTTCGGGCCGGTGGTGTACCGGTGCTCAGCTCCATCGATCACGCCGCGCGGGTAGTGGCGGCCCTGGAGCGGCGTGGCCGGAGGCTGGCCGATACCGCGCAACGCTCCTCGCTCGTACTGCCGCCCCAGGCCCCGGCCATTCAAGGCTCGGGACTTCTCGACGAGCCGACTGCACGGCGGGTGGTCGCGGCTGCCGGAGTCGACGTCGGCGCCTGGATCTTCGCTCGTACTGTCGAGGAAGTGGTCGCGGCTGTCGCCGGTTTTCAGCGACCGTGTGCGCTCAAGGTCGTTTCTCCGCAGGTGATCCACAAATCCGAGGTCGGCGGGGTCTGGCTCGGGACCGTGGCCTCCGATGCGGCCCTGCACGCCCAGGCGATCATCGACTCGGTCCACGCCCACGTGCCCGACGCCCGCATCGACGGTGTGATCGTCACCCCCATGGCCGATGCCGGGGTCGAACTGCTCGTCGGCGCCACCCGCGATCCGATCTTCGGACCGGTGGTGGCCTTCGGCAGCGGTGGGGTGATGGTCGAGGCGATGCGGGATGTCGCATTCCGGGCCGCCCCGTTCACCGAGCTCGAGGCCCGCGAAATGATCGACGATACGATCGCCTCCCGCGTGCTCGACGGCTACCGCAATCTCCCGGCGGTCGACCGGCACCAGCTGGCCCGATTCCTGGTCCGCATCGGCGATTTCGTTGCCGCGCACCCGGAGATATCCGAACTCGATCTCAATCCGGTCATCGCCTCAGGTTCCGATACAGTCCCGGTCGATGTCCGAATCATATTGTCAGACACGGCATCCGGAGACGGTAATGAGTGAACCGATCCTGATCGAACGCATTGGCGACGTTGTCGTCTGGACGCTGAACAACCCGGCGGCGCGCAACCCGATATCCGAAGCCGACACCATCACCGCCCTGGAGGACGCGGTGACGGCGGCCAATCGAGACCACAGCCTGCGGGTGGCAATTCTCACCGGCGCGGGGTCGGCGTTCTCTTCCGGCGGCAACGTCAAACACATGCGCGATCGGGCCGGAATGTTCGGCGGCACACCGGCGGAGCTGCGTCAGGGCTACCGGCACGGCATCCAGCGCATCCCGAAAGCGTTGTACCACTGCGAGATCCCCACAATCGCCGCCGTCAACGGTCCCGCCATCGGCGCCGGCTGCGATCTGGCGCTGCTGTGCGATCTGCGGATCGCCGCCGGCACCGCGGTATTCGCCGAGAGCTTCGTCCGGGTCGGCCTCATTCCCGGCGACGGCGGCTCCTGGCTGCTGCCGAGAGCGATCGGCATGGCCCGGGCGTGTGAGATGGCCTTCACCGGCGAACCGATCGATGCGGACACCGCCCTCGATTGGGGCCTGGTCTCCCAGGTCGTCGAACCCGACGCACTCCTCGATGCGGCCCACCGGCTCGCCGCCCGGGTATGCGCCAACCCGCCGCACGTGCTGCGGATGACCAAGCGACTACTGCGCGAGGGCCGGCACCAGAGCCTGGAAAGCCATCTGGAGCTGGCCGCGGCGATGCAGGCTGCCGCCCATCACACCGAAGATCACCAGGAGGCCGTCGCGGCCGTGCTGGACCGCAGACCGCCTGCCTTCACCGGCCGATGAGCAGATGGCGACCGCCGGGGCAGGCACCGTGAGCACGCCGATAGGGCGGCTGCTGGTGCGGGTTGCCCGCGATATCGGAGTGGCGTTCCAGCGCGGTGGCGAGGCGGTAGAGGGCTTGGCAGGCATTCTGCGCAGCGGCAAGCTTCGTCCGTCATGAGACCCGGCGACCGCCGCGGTCAATTCCTGACCACCATCGCACCGGGGACGGTACGCGTTTACGAGATGTTGGACCGGATCGGCATGTACACGCTTCTGACGCATTATGAACCGTCCCGGGTTTGGTACCCACCGGGTTATCTGGCACCGGCCGGTCGTTCGGCGCGGTGTGCATAGTAGTCGGCGTCGTATTCGACCGGCGGTATGCGGCGGAGTCGGTGCATGAGTCGGCTGGTGTTGTACCAGTGGACCCAGTCCGCAGTGAGGGTTTCGACGTCGGCGAGCCGGGTGAGTGGGCCGCGCCGGAACGGTGAGTTGTCTCCGATCGCTTCGGTCTTGCAGAGCCCAATTGTGGTCTCTGCCAATGCATTATCGAAGGCGTCGCCAACCGAGCCGATTGCTGGACCTGACCAACCCGATTCGGAGTAGCTATTCACCTGGGGTGGTGAGGTTTTCGGTGGTCGGTGTGGTATGCGTGCGTGGTTATGGGGCGGCTGCGGGTGTGAGGGCAGGCGGTAGCCACGGACCGGTGGTGAACAGTTGGGTGAGGGCGTCGAGTTTGTCGAGGCCCCATTTATGGGCGGTGTCGAGGTAGGAAGTGACGATCGCGAAGTCGGTGATTCCCTGCAGGGTTCGCCATGCTCCACCACTGGTTCGTTGCTGTATTTTGACTGGTCGGAGCGTTCTTTCGGCTTCGTTGTTCGAAAACGGGACGGTCAGGTCGGTCGCGAACCGCAAGATCATGTCTTCGTAGCGGGTGAACCGGGCCACCAGCTTGCGGGCGTCGGCGGCCAAGGTAGTTTTCCGGTCACGGTTGTCGTCGCGGCCCAGCCCGATCGCACCGGCGTAGGCGCGGCGGATCCCGGTGAGGGTGTCGGCGTCGAGAGCCGATGCCTCAGCGGCGCGGGCCCGGCCAGCGGCGGTGTGGGCGTCGAGCAGGCAGTCGATCATCGCTTTCGCCCATACCTGCCCGGCTGGATCGGCATCGTGGATCGACCGCAAGTCGCGCAGCAGGTGCGCACCGCACCACGCGTGGGCCGCTTTGAGGTGCGCGTACCCGGCGTAGCCGTCGCGGACCAGTACCCCGGTGAACTCGCCGAGCACACCACCGGCATCAATATCGTCGGCGGAGCGGCCACCGACGTGCATCAACGTCAGATAGTCGGTGCAGGCGACGTGCACGTACTTCAACTCCGCGGCGGCGCGGCCGGTGGTTTCGTCGGCATGCAACACCGGCGCGGTGGCCAGCAGAGTTCGCATGTGGACGGAGAACTGTCGTTCCAGCAGCCGCGCGGCGCGGCCACGCACCCCTGCCAGCCAGCCGGTCGAAATATCGAGGCCGCACAGTGCGACGAACAGATCCCGGCTCCGCCCGATCGGTAGGTAATGCCCGCAGGTCAGCAACGCCGCCCGGGCCAGAGCCACCGGCCCGATCCGCACCGGCGACCCCGCCGCCGCGATCACCGCGACATGCTCGGGTGCCGCATCGGCCCAGTCACCGGCAGTCACTGTCCCGCACCCGCATTCGCGGGCGATACGCCGATACTCGGTGATCACCGGCGCCGCCGCCGGTGCCGTGTCCACGACCTGGCGGCGTTCGCAGGCGACCTCGGCGGCACCGTCGAGCGAACACGAACACCCCTGGCAGCGGGGCGGTTCCAACCGGATCGTGTGGTTCGGGTCATCGTGCAGTGGCCGCGACGTGCCTGCCGAGCCTTTCTGCTTACCCGCCGACCGCCCCGACCGGGTCCGCGACGACCGCTTCTTGGCCGGTTTCTTGTCATAGGGCGAGTCCGACCCCGACGACCACCCCGAGTTCGACGAATCCGCAGCCAACCGCCGCTCCAGCACTGCGATCCGATCCGCCTGCGCCGCAGCCTGTTCGGACTGCGACCCCACCAGCGCCTTCAACTCTGTGTTCTCCGAACCCAACTCCACATTCGCGGCCCGCAACTCCGCATTCGCGGCCCGCAACTCCGCGTTCTCGGCCAGCACCACCCTCACCTGCGCCGTCAACTCGGCCACCCGCTCAACGAGCTGCTCAACCGACGACGCTCCAGACACCCCGCCACTATGCCCGACAGGCCATCACAATCCAACCGACACGCCATCAAACCCCAAGGGGGACAGCTGAATAGCTACGATTCGGAAACCGGTGCTGCAGGCGAGTTGCACACCACCCAACGTCTCCGCCAGTGGGAATACCGCAGAGTAATCCTAGTAGGACCGAATGGGAGGCAGGTCTCAGTAGCCATGACTACCACGCGCGTTGACGGAGCCAAATCCGCGGCCAAGAAACTCGAGGCCCAGCAGAATGCGACGGAGGGCCTCAAGCGGCTTGTCGTGGTTGTGCGGAACTACATTATCTTGTGCGTGGATCGGCTCGGTTCCGGTGACCCGGCCGCGGCTCCCGACTTCTCGGACCTGATCACTAAGAAAGACGATGGCAAGGACTACAAGTCGCTGACCGACACGAGCGACAAATCCAAGCTGACCACCGCCTACAACCAGAATGTCGACCATGTCAAAAAGGTCAGCAAGCAGTTGGCCGACCAGGACGGCGAGGTGGGTGGCCGGATCTCCGACGTCGCCGGCATCGCCGAAAGCACGTGCAAGCGGATCGAGGGCGAGATCACCACCCTGCAGAACGCCCTCGACTACCCGAAACTGCCAGCCCCTCCGCCCCATAACTTTGCGTTCGAGGGAACGATGATCAACGCCTGCCTCACCGCGATGGACAACGTCCACACCGACCTGCAGGGCGCCAGCACCAAGATCCAGCAGCACGCCAAGCAGATAGCCAACACGAACCCTCCCGTTGTCCCCACCGGCGGCTCGGTGACCCAAAACAGCCCCGGCCTCGCGCCGGTGAACTACGGCACGCCGTTGTCGAGTTCCCAGGTGCAAAGCATGGTCACCAATGTGACCGACGCAAAGAAGAAGAAGTTCCTCGAAACGGCACTGGCGCAGGTGGGCGACCCGTATGTCTGGGGCGCGGAGGGTCCGAACGCCTTCGACTGCTCAGGCCTGGTGCAGTATTCCGCCAAACAGGCCGGGATCACGAATATGCCGCGCACCGCGGATGCGCAATACCACGCGACAATGTCGCACCCGGTCAACCCGAGCAGCCTGCAGCCGGGGGATTTGATTTTTCCCAACGCGGAGTTCAACGGCGGCAACCCCGGTCACGTGATGATCTACGTGGGCAACGGCCAAGTGGTCGAGGCGCCGCACACCGGCGACCACGTCAAGGTCATCCCGCTCTCCCAGGTGCACGGCTTCCACGCCACCCGCTTCTAGGGGGTCCGCCGCAGCAATGCGGCGGACCTACCCGGCCACACCCTGCGCCGGCCGGGCGTTGAGTTCGTACAGCATCTTGCGGGACTCAACCTTATGCCGAGCGTCTTATCGCCGAGTCTGAAGTGTTGTGGGGCAATGGATGCCACCAGGGTGACCAAGCCGATCACATGCAGGGCGACGATCACCCCGACCATCGCGGCCCAGGCGGGCTCGTTCGGTGCGGGTCGGCGACGAGCGGATCGTCGTTCAGCGCAACCTGATGCGGTTGATCTCGGTGGTTGGGCACTCGGACATTCAGTCTCCGACTTGCCGCACACACTGGGTACCGTGGCGTTCATGAACTCGCTGCTGCACCGGATACTGGATATCGCCCCGGTGTGGGTCTACGTCTTCGTTACCCTCCTGGTGTTCGTCGAGGACGCCTTATTCGTCGGATTCGTGGTGCCCGGCGAGACGGCGGCGGTGCTCGGCGGGGTGGCGGCCAGCCAGGGCCACGTGCAACTGTGGGCGATGATCGTGCTGGTGGTGGCCGCGGCGATCGTGGGCGACAGCGTGGGCTACGAGGTCGGCAAGCACGTGGGGCCGCGCCTGTTGCAAGCCTCCGTGCTGGATCGGCACCGCGGACGTCTGGACCGCGCGCAGGACTACCTAGCCCGCCGCGGCGGGTGGGCGGTGTTACTGGGCCGCTTCACCGCATTCTTCCGCGCGATGATGCCTGCGCTGGCGGGGACCTCGCAGATGCCCTATCGCCGGTTCCTGACCTTCAATGCGGTCGGTGGCGTCGTATGGGGCACGACGTTTGTGGTGCTCGGGTTCGTCGCCGGGCAGTCATATGAGGCGGTGGCGAAGACCGTCGGGCGGGATATGGCGATCGCGGTGGCGGCGATCGTGATTGTGGCGCTGATCGTGTGGAAGGTGCGCGAACGGCGCCGCGAGCGGACGTTCGAGGCCGAATACAAGGCCGCCCACGACGCCGACTGAGCGCTCACCGACCTAAACGAAAGGTCAACGGCTGCAATCGAGTTGCTCGATGGGGGCGATCACGGGCCGACGGGTGGTCGGCCAAGGCATTGATCGGCGCGACGTGGGCCGCGCGGATTCGCTGCATCCGCTCGAGTACGACTTCGGGATACGCATTGCGTCCATGGATTGGCATTACCGCGTCCTTCGTAAGGTTCGCCTGATGCTATGGCTCAGCACTGACATCCCGGAGGCCTTAGGGCCCCGCACCCTTCGATAGCCATCGAAGGGATGCCGGTTAGCCAGGGCATCGTCACTGCGACGCTCGCACGTAGCGCCGCTCGGCCGCGCCCCGGATCGACCCGTTCAGGAGTGCCCTCGGTTACCCATCGTGCAACGGATTCCTGACCGACCGCAAAGCTCGTCTGCCATCGCGACGAGAAATGATCAGGACCTGTGGATGGCCGGGAAGCGTACCTTCCCGGATGATCTACGAAGCCATAGGTATTTGATCAAGTCCAGCGCGCCAACGCTGGCGGGAAGGTACGCCGGTGCTCAAGGTAGTTCACGATGCGGCGGAGTCCAACGATCCCGGTGTGTCCTGCGCCCGGTCGTTGCTCGATGAGATTGTTCGCGACGGTGCCCGCAAGATGCTCGCCGCAGCGTTGCAGGCCGAGGTCGCGGCCTATATCGAGCGGTTCGCCGACCAGGTCGACGACGAAGGCCGGCGGCTGGTGGTCCGCAACGGCTACCACGTCGAGCGGGAGGTCCTGACCGCCGCGGGTGCGGTGACGGTGAAGGCACCGCGTGTCAACGACAAGCGTGTCGACCCCGAATCCGGTGAGCGGCAGCGGTTTTCCTCGGCGATCCTGCCCGCGTGGGCACGAAAATCGCCGCAGATGACGGAGGTTCTGCCGTTGTTGTACCTGCATGGGCTGTCCAGCGGCGATTTCGGGCCGGCGTTGGAGCAGTTCCTCGGCACGGGCGCGGGCCTGTCGGCGGCCTCGATCACCCGGCTCACGACGCAGTGGCAGGACGAAGCCCGCACCTTCGCCGCCCGCGACCTCTCAGGCACCGACTACGTGTACCTGTGGGTCGACGGCATCCACCTCAAAATCCGGCTCGACCAGCAGAAACTATGCCTGCTGGTGATGATCGGGGTTCGCGCCGACGGCCGCAAGGAGCTCGTCGCATTGACCGACGGCTATCGCGAGTCGACCGAGTCGTGGGCCGATCTGCTGCGTGACTGCCGCCGCCGCGGCATGACCGCGCCGGTGCTCGCCGTCGGTGACGGCGCGCTCGGATTCTGGAAGGCGCTGCGTGAGGTATTCCCCCTGACCCGAGAGCAGCGTTGCTGGTTCCACAAATCCGCGAATGTCCTTGCAGCGCTGCCGAAGTCGGCGCATCCTGGCGCGTTGGCGGCGATGAAGGAAATCTACATGGCCGAGGACATTGACAAGGCACAAGTCGCGATCAAGGCCTTCGAGATCGACTACGGCGCGAAATACCCGAAAGCGGTCGCCAAGATCGTCGATGACGCCGACGTGCTGCTCGAGTTCTACAAATACCCGGCCGAACACTGGATCCACCTACGCACCACAAACCCGATCGAAAGTACTTTCGCCACAGTGCGTTTGAGGACGAAGGTCACCAAGGGGCCGGGTTCCCGCGCGGCCGGGCTCGCCATGGCCTTCAAGCTGATCGAGGCCGCTCAAACGCGCTGGCGGGCCGTCAACGCCCCACACCTAGTCGCACTCGTCCGGGCCGGGGCCGTATTCCACAAGGGCAAACTCCTGGAACGGCCCGCCGACATCACCCCGAACACACCGACCAGCCCGTCATCAGCCGAGGCGGAGGAAGTCGCCTGAAACTTGCTGATCCACAGGTCTTGACAATATCTCATCGCGACGCCCGGTAATGGCTACCTGCTTGTGACACCCGGCCCCTACTGCCTTCCACGGTCCAGGCGGATCTGCGCTGCCAGGGCGCGGTGGTCTGCGCCTGGTAGGTCCACTGTCTCCACCGCGACCGTGCGCCCCTCGGCGACGAGGATATGGTCGATACCGACCAGGGGCGGCCATCGTTTGTCGGTGGGATAGGTGACCAGGTGTCCGGCGCCCGCCTGTTCGGCGGCGTCGCCGAAACGTCCTGACAACATCGCGCGGTACTGCCAATGATCGTAGGTCGCGTTGAAGTCGCCACCGACGATCACCGGCCGATCCAATGGCGACTGCTCGAGAATTGCGCGCAGACGGGACAACTCGTCGGCCCACACCTGGGTGCCGAACACCGGGGGCACCGGATGGAAGGCGTACACCGTGACCGGTCCAGCGCCCGGAATGTCTGCGGTCGCCGAGAGCTGGTTCAGCACGAACCCGTCATACTCAACGGTCTCCGACAGCGGGTAGCTGCTCCAGATTCCCGTCCCGGCCGCAGTCCTTCCCGGGGAGAGATGCCGGTACGGCAACACCTGGTCGAGCCCTGCACGGCCGAGACCCTCGACCGCCGCCGGGGTGAGTTCGTTGACGGTGAGCACACCGATGTTCCGCGCGCGTACCTGGTCGACCAGCGCCCCGGGATCCGCTCCGTCGAACAGAAGATTGGCCTGCATCACCATCACGGCAGGTCCTTCGACGCCACCCGAGCGATGGACGTACAGCGGAGCTTGAGTCCACACCGCGGCGGCCACGACAACGACCGCCACACCCGCACTGACCCAGCGTCGCATGGCTACAAACGCCACAATCCCAACGAGCGCGGCACCCATCAGATACGGCGCACCCGAAGCCGCCAAGACCAACACTCGAGACCCCGACCGACTGAAGTGCAACGCGACCCCAGCGGCTCCCGCCAGTGTCGCAGTCCACGCGAGCATGCCGACACCGACCCGAACCAACTTCGACATCACACCCAACAGACAAACACACAAGTCCCACAACGCATGTCGATGGCCAAGTGGAGACAGGAGACGAGGACGGTCGAAAACGTGACTTTCTCGTCACTGGCCCTCGCGGGCCGAAACAACGCACGGTAAACCCGCGGGCGATACCTCTACGATCCAGTGGGCATCGCGGCTGCGCCTTCTTTTCATCGGCGGCGCCGGGCGGCGGGATCGGTTCCGGCCTGCCACCGCCCGAGTGCCTCGGCCGACACTTTGGTGTACTTGGCGAGCGACCGCACTGAGGTGTGCCCTGCGCCGCGCGGTGGGCCACCCGACCACTGGCGTCCGGTTGGCAACAGCGGCTCGATGTGCGCGCTGTCCTTGGCGTCGTCGAGGACGAGCAGAACACGTTTGCCTGCCAAGCGATCTCGCCACATACTGCGGCGGTCTTGCAGACTGTCAGGGATGGCACGGGGATCGACACCGAGATTGGTGAGCAGCCCGGCAAGCACATCGATGGGCTCTGCCAGGGTCTGACCTGGGGTGTGGGCGTGGAGGTCCACGAAGAAACGGCCGTCGGGAAATTGATCGGCCAGCCGATGTGCGGCACGGGTGACCAGTGCGGAGTTGCTCCGGTTGTTAGACCGTTGGTGGACTTGGTGGAACCCGCCAAGTCCACCAACGGAATTCAGTCGGTGCCCGGCTCCAGGATCGTCTGACTACTTCGGAGTTTCTCACCGAGCGCTGTTGTCCGTCGCTCGTACTCCGCAGCCGTCACCTCCTGCACCTCGAACCCCGGCGTCACCTCGCTGCCCAGATGCTGACATGACATCTCAAAGTGCTGGGCGACATACGCCGGATCCTGCATACGCCGATCAACCTCCACCGTCAGCTTCGCTATTGCGTCATGACGGTCTGCGCCGACGACGTACCAGTCTTCGCCCGGGTAGTAGGCGCGCAACGATCCGTCAGCCTGCGGCACGAACTCGGGCCGCTGCGTGACATGCAGTCCCGGCTCAGGGGTTGGCTGCCGGTCCTGGCGCATAGAAGGTCTCCCTCGAACCGTCGTCATGAATTGCATAACATACGTACTGCATGCCAGGATGGCCGACGAACGGCCCCGTGTACACACAGTTGATCGTCGTCGCCAATGCGGGCGCGGCCATCACGCCCGCGGGTATGGCCGCTACCACGGCAGCGGCGGCGAACGACACGAGTCTCCTCGTCATTGAACCCCAATGGTCGTCACGGACTATCTTCATCTCGGTCCCCCGATCGGGCGGGTCTGGGTTTGGTCTATCAGCGAGCGGCCGATCGGATGCTGTTGATGAGCGACCTGGGCGGATGCCATAGCTGGAGGGTGCTGACCCCGCGATTTATCTGCGATAGCTCAAAAGCCGGTACCTGGGCCTGTGGAGCTCGAGGATGACGCTTACCGTGACTCGCCAGCTGACTGGACCTCAGCGCTGGCACTTTGGCTTGGCCGGGACTGGTCGACTCTGGAAACTATGCGCGGTACCGGCCACGCTGGGGGGCGGCCCGACAGCAAACGCCCAGTTCGATTCGCGCTACCGCCGGATTCCGCGCGGCTGCTCCTCGACCCCCTTGGCTCCCGCGGGTTCAAGCGAACTGAGGGTTCTTCACCGGGAACCCAAGGGTTCGTTCAGTCTGCGAGTTGTTTCGACCCGTGGGTTCGTCTCAACTCGGAGCATGTCGCTCGATCTCGGCTTCCAGAAGCTGCCGCGCTGCGGCCGCGTAGCGGATGGCGGTCTTCTCGTCCAAGCCGAAGACGACGGCCAGGTGTAGAGGATCAGGACCTTGGGTGAGGGCTTCCTCGAGTTGGCGGTCGACACGTAAGCGTTCGAGTGTGGCGTGCTGTCCACGGAATCCGTCACCGATCCAGTGCGCGCTGGCCGGCGTGAGCTTGTGGGCGGTCTGATTGTTGATGATCAGGTGCGGGTTGGCGGTGTAGGGCCAGCGGGTTCGACGGTAGTTGAGCCATTCCAGCAGCAGCTGGTAGGTGAGTTCGTCGAGTGGCCGGACATGGGCCGCGATGGTCAGGCGCCGGTTGCCGAGGTCGGCGTCGTCGAGTTGCAGAGCCCGGATCGTTGCTGAGCGGGCGGCGTGGACGGCGGCCAGTGCAACTATCAGCCGATCGGCGGGGCGCGCGGCACCGTTGACGGTTCGCTGTATCTGGTCGGGGTCGAGGGGCTGGATAAGCTTCGCGCCCCGGTCGCCGACCCGGATTCGGCTGGTTGGGTTGATGAAGACGACGCGGGTTTTCTTGCAGTGCTTGAACAGTGACCGCAGCACGACCAGGGTGCCCTGTCGCGCCGAGCCGTGCAACGACTCGAGTGCGGCGATCACATCGTCGCGGGTGACCTCGCGCAGGTGGTCGCGGTGGGCGGACCAGTCGAGCAGGAGGGGACGAATCGTGTTCGCATAGGTCCAGACGGTGCCGATCTTGCGGGGCCGAGCACGTGGGCCGCCGTCCCGCAGGGTCCGTAGCCATGTCTCGGTCTCTTGGGCGATACCCGCCGCGATGCCGTCGAGTTTGCCTTCCAGCCAATCCTCGAACGACGGTTGCCGGTCATCGACCAGGATGCCCATCTCGCCCAGCACGTAGCCGACATGATCGACAGTGAGGTCGAGTGCCCGCAGGGCCGCGAACATCGCCGAGTAATGCACCACATCGCCGTCGATGTGACGCGACAGCAGAATGATCAGCGACCGTTGGACATCGTCTCGGACCCCGCGTGACCAACCGCGCCGCTCGGCGGTCTGGTGGGCGAGGTAGCGAGCCCAGCGCAGCCATCGGTTGTCGGTGTCGGTGTCGGTGTCGGCGTGCTCATCGAAGCGGAGGTAATCCCGCACGGGACTGTCGAACAGAAACATCTGCATGCAGCTGGTATCTGGCCGATGAGCTGGTGACGGTGACGGTTTGAGGGGCCTGCCGCGCCGGGCGTAGCGGCGTGGCGGGTCGGTTGTCGCGCCGCGGGTCGAGCCCATATCGGCGAAGAACAGTTGGTGGTAACGAACCTCGTGCAGGTGGTCGACGGCGGTGGTCGGCACCAGACCGTCGGCTTCTCGGGCGAGTTTGCGGGCCTGATTCCAGCACAATCGACAGTGCTTGTTCTTCAAAGCGACGATGCGTGCGCAGCCGGCGCATTCTGTGACGGCGTGGTCGCGAGTGAACATGTAGCACGCCGCGCACAGACCTCGGCCGAATTTGCCCCAGGCCAAGCAGCCTGCGCAGGTCCGCGCTGCGGGTCCGCGGCCGGTCACTCCGGTGGCAGTGAGCGGCCGTCGCGGCGTTTCGGGGTCACGACAGGGCCATTGTTTCCGGCGGCAACAGCTTTGGAAATCGTTGCAGTGCCAGGTTTTTGGACTTTCTCCGGTTCGGGGACAAGAATTTCCCCGATGGGGCAGCCCAGCACCACGCAGATGATGTCGAGATCGTCGAGCTTGATGCTCGCGGGGTTGCCCGACCACAAGCCCGACATCTTCCCGGCGCTGATCACCAGGCCGTGCGCGGCGAGCAGGTGCTGAAGTTCACTGGCCTTCCAGATGCCGCGGTTGGCGGCGGCCAGGCGCAGGTTCCATTTCATGACAGCAGTCCTTCCAAGCGATGCGCCGCGCGTTGTTGGCCCGCGACCCAGGCGTCCTCGATCCGGGTCCGGTGAACGTGAACATAATTCAGAGTCGAAGAGATCCAGGAATGCCCTAACAGCTCCTGGATCGCGATCAGATCCACACCCGACAAATACAGCTGGCTCGCCGCGAAATGCCGCAACACGTGCGGAGTGAGGGTGTCAGCCCATCCCGGCAGGTGCGTGCCGGCTGCCCCGGCGAGGCCCGCACGAAGGGCGTCGTCACCCACCCTGCGGCAGGTTCCGTCGGTGTTCTTGCGCTCCGAAGGGAACAACGGCGCACCGGGCCGCTGGTGGTCGTCGTCGAAATGGCCCCACACGTCCTCGACGAACCAACGCACTGTCCGGTCGGCGCCGTTGATCAGCGGCACCATCCGCTCCCGTGGGCCGCTTCCGCGAGCGCCCTTGCCGATTCGGACGTGCAGTTTGCCGAACCTGCCCAGCTCCCATTTGATGTCGGCAAGATCAAGGTTCCGGGCCTCGTTCACGCGCAGTCCGACCTGTGACATCAACTGGGCCGCAACATAATTGCGGGCAGTCGGGCCGAACTTGCGGCAACTCGTCAACTCCTCGCGCCACCCAGCGAACAGCACCTTGACCTCGGCCTCGGTCGGCGGTATCCGCAACGCCGCCTGCTTGAGGCCGCGCGGCTTGTTCATCTCATCGATGGGGCACTCGACAACCCGGCCCGTCATCGCGTGGATTTCGACCTTGTGCCGCAGTTCGAGGAACGCGAAGAACGTCGTCAACGCCTGTGCCCGCCCCAAACGGGTGCCCTTCGCCGCTCCGCGCAACACCTGCCCGAAGTAGGCGTCGGCGTCAGCGGGTTCCATGTCCCACAACGGTTTACAGAACCACGCCCGCACCTGCTCCAAGTGGTTCACATCACCGCTGATCGTGCCGTCCGCCAACCCGGCCGACGCACGAGCCAGCACGAACCCCGCCAGCACATCGGTCTCGAAGTCCGCGAGTTCCTCCGGAGTCGCCGGAGACCGCAGATCGCGCAGATCCCGCACCACAGCCAGGCTCAACCCGCGACCCCACCTTCAGCTCAGACAATCATCCTTCGGATCGCCCGAACCTACTTCATTAATTCTGAACTTCAGTCAAGACACGCCAACCCATCCGAACAGAACGAAAATCCCCAGGTCCAGGGGCGGAGCGGTCCACAGGTGCTCAGTAAGCAATCGCTGGACTCACGGGTTATCTCTTAACCCTCACGGCTGTTTCACAGGCTCGGGCATTCGGTTGCGCACCCGTCCGAACGTCATCCGGTAGAGCACGCCGTCCCCGACCACGAGCGTGTGCCACAGCACGCCGGCCAGGTGCGCGGCGAAGGTGAAGTACAGGACGTAGCCGGCGACGATGTGCGCACACAGCAGCGCGGCGAACACGGTGATGTTCGCGGGCGCGATCGCCGGTAGATACCACGATCCGAACAGGACGATCGGCTGCCCCGACGCCGACACGAGTCCCCACCCGAACAACGGCTGCAGCACGAGCAGTACGTAGAGCAATCGCTCGGAGTACTTGGCCACCAAGCGGTCCAGTCGCGTCATGCCGGGCGGCCACGGCGGCGGCGTGTGCCGCAGCCGCCACCCGATCCGGATCAGCGCGAATAGCAGGATCGCGAGGCCCAGCGGTTCGTGAATAGTGACAAGCAGGTGGAAGTCGCTGATCGAGCCGACCATGAACACCCCGATAAAGAGCATGGCGATCACGAGCACGGCCATGAGCCAGTGCAGGCAGCGTGCGACAGCGGTGAACCTGGCATCACTGTTCATCGTCGACCGCCGCCACGTTGACCGCGCTGGGAGTGTGCGGTTCGCGGGTGCGCCGCTGGTAGGACTTCGCGTACACCGATGACCGCGCCGCGAGCAGCGGATCGTCGGACGCGTCGATCCCGGTCGGCAGCACGAGCGGGTCGAAGTTGATGTCGCGGGCGTTGCCCGGCGCCTCGGTCGACACCGAGTCGATGCTGAGCGTGCCGACCTCGACCTGTCGCCGGTTCGCGGGCCAGGCCTGCGTCGCGTCGTTTGTCGGGTCACCCGGCTCCGCGACCGTGACCACCAGCCGCCAGCGCACCGGCTCCCGCGCGACCCGCTCTATCAATGCGTCGAATAGGTAGTCCCGGCCCGCCCCCTGCGTACCCGCGACGAACGGGTCCTCGGCACACAGGCTCCACCGCACCGGCACCGTCGTGCCCGCCGCGTTGGTGAACCGGAACGCGTTGAGCCCGTGGAACGGGCTGTTGAAAAATCCGCTCGACGGCGGCGTCCGGTTGACGACAGCCATCGCGCGCGCCGTCTCCGGGTATTCGGCGAGGAACGCGGCAAGCTTCGCCGGGTCCGGTCGGCCGGTCGCGTCCACCGGTTTCGTGGCGAGCAGCCGGTCGTAGAACCCCTGCGGCACGCGGTCGAGGAAGACCGGGATGTTCACCATGGCGGTGCGCCACTGCTCGCGGTTGGCCAGGTGGAACAGCACCGCGAGCCCGCGCACGGTCGCGTTCGCGTCAGAGACCACTGGCATACCGCCGGACAGCGAGAACCGCGCCGTCACCGGCGTGACCCCCGGCCGGAACACCGAGGCGCTCGACAGCGCGACGCCTGCCCCGTTGCTGGTGAACGTGCCCAAAGCACTCAGGCCCTTGGCATGGTTGCGTCGGAAACCGTCATGGCGGCCGTAGACCCGCTCGAACCGGTTTACGAACCTCGACGGGCTCAGGCTCTCCGGCGTCAACCAGCCGCCCGCCCACAGGAACGCGCCGACGTTGACCGCGGAGATTCCGCCCACCGCGGCCATACCCACCAGCGCGCCGCGCCGGGGCAGCCCACGTCGCCGCAGGTCCTGACGCTCGGCTGATGGTGCGGGGTCGGGCTGTGTGTGGTCGTCCACACTCTTCTCCCTCGCGACGGTGACGCTAGAGGTATGTCCCTTTGGATGCTACGCAGTGCGCACGCCGACGCGGGCCGCGCAGATGGTGACGGGCCGATGTGGCTGCGTGTCGTTCGAGGGGCTCGTCATTCAGCGGCGTTCCAGGCGGGTGCCAGGTCGCAGCGTGATCGCCATGATGGGGCTGGGTTCGGCCAGCTCGATGCGGTGGCTCTTCCCTAGTTTCAGTGGGTAGTTGAGCGTGTTAAACGAGCGTCTCTCTTAACCGCGCGGACAGCATCGACGATGTGGACATGATCCGGGGGTAGCGGTCCAAACGGCCCAAATCTGGCGCTAACGGGATGGAACCGCTTCTGACCAGGCGCCTTGCTGTCGGCAAGCCCAAAACTGCGAAATCCGGCGCTAAGGGAGTTTCCGCAGACAAATGCCGTTTATCTCCGGTAGAAACCCCGGTGCCGACCTGGGCGGATGCCTCGGCCGGAAGGTAGGCCAGCAGGGTGAGGGCGGCGTGCTCGCAGCCTCGCGCATGGTGTCGATCTCACGGCAGATGTCGATGGCGTGCTCGGCCTGCTCCAGGTCGGCGTTCAGCAGGGCGTTCGTGGCTGCGGCGACGGCGCAGCGGTCGTACCAGCCGGTTTACCCGGTCCGCGAACTCCGTCACCCGCCCACCCCCTCTCTCCGTGGTGCCCGCCGGTCACCGGGTGAAGGGTGTCCACCCACTCGAGCGGCATCCGGTACGTGCCAAGACCCGCCGGGCGGGCGGTAGGTGTGAGGCCTGCGAGCACCCGGCGGGTCTTGTCTTCACTGAGCAGCCGTCTGGGGGTGAACGAACAGCACGACCATCGCACGCTATCGCGGTTCCTGCCCACCACGCGGTAGCCGTACGGTAGCTTCGTGGTGTGTCGGGTGGTGGCCACGGCGGGGTGGCGCGGCTGCATGCACACGGGAAGGCCCGTCCGGCCGGGACCGGCGAACGTGAAGTCGGGCGGGCCCGGGTCTACGCCGAACGGCGATGCGGGTCGTCCGGAGTACCGGGGACGGTCCAGGTATCGACCCGACAGGGCCCCTCATATCTGTCCCATCTAGGTGACGTGATCGGAACACGACGATGAGGCACAGGGGTAACGGGCCGGGTTCGGTGTGCCTCGCCGTCATTTCTAGATAGTTGCGGAATAGTTGCCAACCGCTGTTGTTCCGGTAAGAATGAGTCCGGTCCAACGAGTCTGTCCACTCAACCAACTTTTGGAGGGAAGCTCACATGGCACAAGAAACGACGGCCGAGGCGAAGCGTGGCGACGCCCAGGACATCCAGAACATTCGGGACATCGAGACGCTGCGGCTCGGTGTCGATGAGGCGCGGCAGGAAGCCCAAAGCGCTCGTCAGTACGCCCATCAGGCGCAGAACCTTGCCCGGCAGGTGCAACAGCAGGCGCGTCAGGTTCACCACCAGTCGCAGGTGGCGCAGAACGACGCCAGCCAGGCCAACCAGCAGGCCCAGCAGGCCCGCCAACAAGCCATCCAGGCGCAGAACCAGGCCCAGCAAGCCCAGAGCGAGGCCGACCGGGCACAAAACCAGGCCCAGCAGGCACAAAGCGAGGCCAACCAGTCCAACCAACGGGCTCAATCGGCGCAGGACCAGGCCGACCAGGCCAGCCAGCTGGCCCAGCAGTCCGAGGATCAGGCCACCCGTAGCCAGGACCGGTCCGGGCAGTGGGAAATGCAGTTGCATCAGCTTCGCCAGCAGGCACTCGAGAAGCAGTCACGCTAGCCGCCGATGTTCCGTCACTGAACGACGTATCGACGAAAGGGGCTACCGCCCGCATGTGGGTGGTGTCCCCTTTCATCGACCGGTGAAAGGTCGTCGCAGATGAGCGAACCGACTCTGCCCCGATCGGTACGTGAGAGTATCGAAAGCGTGTTCGATCGCGTGGTGTATCGGCTGCGGGATGGCCGGGTGGTCGCGCCGGGTCGCCTCTACCGGGTGCGCGGCGGGCTCTGGGCCGAACCCGCACCTGCGGCGTGCCCTGCGTGCGGACGGCAGTTCGGTCCCAAGGCGATGCTGGTCGGCTCGCTAGGCTGCCAGCAGGCCGGCGGGCACCACCGCCTCCACGTCTGTACCGCGTGTGGTCACGTCGTCTATACGCCACCGATCACCAAAGACTGCGAGCACCCGACGACGCGATCGACCTGATCGGGAACAGTGCGAGGTGCCCCCCGGCGTGAGGGGACCTTAACTCGGGCGGGAATATTATTCGGCCGAAAATTAAGGCGCGGTCAACTGGCGATCTCGAGGAGATAGATGGGCGGGTCGTCGTCTTCAGCACCGCCGCAGTAGCAGGTCTCGGTGCAGGCTGTGCACGTCGAGCAGCCCAGGCGGGGAGGCGAGGAGCATCCACGCGGAATCCAGCGGTAGCGCGAATTGAACTGGGCGTTTGCTGTCAGACGGCCACGGCGTGGCCGGTACCGCGCATAGTTTCCAGAGTCGACCAGCATAGTGCGTTGCTATGCGCGGTAACTCCTTAGCGCCGGATTTCTGGTCGATGCTCCTCGAAGCACTGAGAGCGCATCTGAGAACTTGGTAGCTGTTCGGCGTGTGATGCCAGATATGTAGAGGGACTCCCGGTACGACTGAGGTTTCCATACCAAAACGTCGTCACCGAGAGTCCCTGTGCCAGTGTCGCTTACCTGCTCGTGTTCGTTGTGCCCGGCCCACGGCGAGTCCCCGATCACCTCGCCGGAATGCCCGTTCTACCCATCCTCGTCGCTGACCGACCCCGAGTGGGCGCTGCTCGAGCCGCTGCTGCCACCCCCGGGCAACCGCGGCGGCAAGGGCGGACGCGCGGAGAAGTGGCCGCGGCGGCTGGTCTGCGACGCGATCTTCTACCTGGTCCGCGGCGGCATCGCGTGGGCGCAGCTGCCACACGATTTCCCGCCAGCGAAGACCATCTACGACATCTACCGGAGGTGGACGAAAGCTGGTGTGTGGCAACGCATCCACGACGCACTTCGAGACCGGGCGCGGGTGCACGCCGGGCGTGACCCGCACCCGACGGCGGCGATCATCGACTCCCAGACCGTGCGCTGCGCCGACACCGTGGCCGCCGCCACGGCCGGTTACGACGCGGGTAAAAAGACCAAAGGCCGCAAACGCCACATCGCAACCGACTCGGCCGGGCTGCTGCTGGCGGTGGTGGTCACCGCCGCCAGTATCCAGGACCGTGACGGCGCCCACCGGCTGCTGACCGCAATGCGTGCCCGATTCGCCACGATCACGCTCGTGTGGGCCGACGGCGGCTACGCCGGACGGCTCGTCGAATGGGCGAAATCCGTTCTCGCACTGACAGTTCAGATAGTCAAACGCTGCGACACCGCCACCGGGTTCAAGGTACTGCCCCGCCGCTGGGTGGTAGAGCGCACGTTCGGCTGGCTGGTCAAGCACCGACGCTGCGTCCGCGACTACGAAACCCGCACCGACCACCACGAAGCCATGGTCTACATCGCCGCCATCCATACCCTGACCCGCCGGCTCGCCCGCACCACCGACCCCAACACATGAGTTCTCAGATGCGCTCTGATAGGTGTGGCGCTTGGGTCTACCTCAGCGCCACATCCTGTGGGCATTCGAAGTGCGTCAGAATAGGCCGCCCACGAGGTATTGCCTGACGCCTGTCCAGCGGGCCCTGAGACAGATTGACATCCGATGAGGCCGCGTCATATCCGCCCTAAATTCGGCGAGTTCTACGGGAACCCCTAGAACTGTTGTGTCTCAGCGGATGCCGACACGCCGCTCACCTTCAGCCGGCGAAACAGGCGCCCCGGGTACTGGCAGGCCGACGTCGTCGGCCAGCAGGCTCTGCACCACCGCTGCCCCGGCGAGCGAGCCTGCGGCCACCGCGGCGGCTACCTGCGGCATCTGGGCGCTCACGTCGCCGGCCGCGAACACCCCGGGCGCGGTGGTGCGGCACAGTGGATCGACGCTCAGCGCATCGACCGCGACGGGTCCCGCAGGTGCGGCCGTCGCCCCCAGCCGCTCGGCCAGCCGCGACCGCTGATGCAGTGTCGTCGCGACGAGCATTCCCCCGCGCGCCATGCGCTTCCCGTCGGCGAACACGACCGACGTCAGTTCGCCGTCAACGCTGACGAGCTCGGCCACCGGTCGCTCGTCGACCGACACCCCAGCGGCGGTCAGCCGGGCGCGGCCATCGGCGTCGAGGTCCGCCGGACCGTCGGTGAGCAGGACGACGTCATCGGTCCAGCCGCGCAACAACAGGGCCCCATGCACGCCGCGTTCGCTGCGTGCCAGGACTGCCAACGGCCGATCCCGCATCTCCCAGCCGTGACAGAACGGGCAGTGGAACACCGAACCACCCAACAATCCGGCAAGACCGGGCAGCGCCGGCAACCGGTACTCCATCCCCGTCGCCAGCAGCACCCGCCGGGTCCGCTCGCGAGTGCCGTCGCCGCACTCCAAGGTGAACGTGTCACCGTCACGGCCGCCGTCGATCACCTCACCGCGGCGCACCTGCACCGTCGGATACACCGAAAGCTCCTGCCGTCCAGCCGCATACAGCTCCGCCGGTGGCCTGCCATCATGACCGAGCAGGCCGCCGATGCCATGGGCCGCCAGATTGCTCTGCTCGCCCGCGTCCACCACTAGCGTCCGCCGCCGGGCCCGGCCCAGCACCAGGGCAGCGCTCAATCCGGCGGCACCGCCGCCCACCACGATGCAATCCCATACTGTCTCCATGACCCGAGCTTTGCGGTCGTGCGGCGATCCTGCCAAGCTGACTTGCCATTCTGGCAAAGACCGACGACGATTCGGTGACCTCCGGGTTCGCAGGTGGCTGCGCGAGCTGCGCATGCGCCAGGGCTTGACGCTCGAGGACGTGGCAGGCCGCGCCAGAATCGACCTGTCCACGCTGAGCCGCCTCGACCCCCTACTCAGGCATATCCGCCCGATAATTCCCGAGTACTAGGTGAGGTTGGTCGCCAGATTTCGCGCTTCGTGTGCGCCGCGCCCCGCTGCCAGATCCGCGCGTAACAGGCTTGCGTGGCTTGCCATGGCGCCGAGCATCACCACGACCAGCCCGGCGGCGGCCAGTGGTGTGAGCACTGGAGCGATACCGGTGGCCTGAGGTCCGATGAGTCCGACGGCAGCCAGCAACTCGGCTGCTGCCGTCAAACGGATGAGGGCGGGCGGGAACGGCGAGACGCCCGTCTGTCCCTTGGCGATGAGCTTGTCCTTCGGCCAGATGGCCTTGCGATGGCCTGCTCGGCCAGGTCGAGATCCGCGGTCAACAGGGGCAGCCGACTCTGGCGCGCCGGACCCTGCAGGTTTCGGTCCTACCCGAAAGCCCACGGAGCCGTTACCGGAGCCGGTCGAACGGGACCCCGCGCGCTGGCCACGATCGAGCAGATGGTGATACAGGGCGACACGATTACCTTCGCTGCGGTTGCCGACGCAGCGAAAGTGTCGACCTGGCTCGTCTACGTGCCAGGAGTCCGCGAGCACGTCGATGCTGCCCGCCGCCTCCAATCTCAACGACCGACCCGCTCAGCTGCCAGTCGCGACAGCGTCACCACCGCAGGGCTGCGCACAGACCTAGAGCTGGCACGAAACGAAATCTCGCGGCTACGCACCGAACTGGACACTGCCAAGAAAACAATCCGCCGCCAGCTCGGCCAGCATCTCGAAGCCCCCGACCCTGCCGAACTGCTGCGAAGGACCAAAGAACTCGGCGCCGAAAACCACTCCCTGCGCGCCGAGCTCGAACAACTGCGAAGCGAACATCGCGCCATGGCCGGCAAACTCGACGACACAGAAGACGATCTCCTTGCCGCGCGCGAGAGCCTGCGCCGGATGATGCGCAACCGGAATTGACCAGCGTGTTGGCAGGTTAGCCCACCAACACGCCCTAATGGACGCACCGATCAGCCACAACGATCAGACCGCTCGGAAAGTGCGCGATGCCTTCGTATTGCCGCCAGACACGATCACCGCCGCTCGCAGTGCCAACCGCCAGCGGTATCTCCACAGGATGCCGCCGCGTGCCTACGGAGCGGGCCCCGTCAGGCGGCGAAGACGGCGCGGACGACGGACTCGTCGCCATCGATCTCGACCAGTCCGAGGGCGCGGGCGTCGCTGAGGGTGAGGGCGCCGGCGGCGAGGCCGAGGACGTAGGCAGGGTCGGCGCGGACAGTGGCGTCGAGGTCGCGGCCGTCATGCGGACCGACCTCGAAGCCGGAGCGCGTTGCGCGGAGCTGAAAGGGCGGGTCGCCGATATCGAGGCCGACCGTCGCCGAGGGGCGAACCTTCACCCGGGTGTCGAGCAGGGCGGGGACGGCGAGGGCGAGCCACTCGGGGCGGAAGGAATCGCCGTCGGGGCCGCGGACCATCAGCGGGGTGGACCAGCGGATCAGGCTCTCGATCGGCTGGCGCAGCGCGGCACCCCACGGCGTGAGGGCGTATTCGACGATGCTGCCCTGACCGGCCAGTCGCCGCTCGACCACGCCCGAGCCCTCGAGGTCGCGCAGCCGATCGGCGAGCAGGTTGGTCGCGATGCCGGGGAGGCCGTCGATCAGGTCACGGTAGCGGGCGGGGGCGATGAGGAGCTGTCGGACGATGAGGAGGTTCCACCGGTCGCCGACGACTTCGAGGGACCGGGCGAGCCCGCAGTACTGGCCGTAGCTACGCATAGTTTCCCTCTGCTTGACCTTTTCAAGTGCACGTGACAATCTCAAGTCTACCGCAGGACCGAGCCGAGAGGGTGCCAGCCATGGCCGATACCACCGAGAGCGCGCGGCCCGCCTGGGTCGACGACGACCTGTTCCCGTTCGAGAGCCGCTTCGTCGATATCGACGGGCACACCGTGCATTACGTCGACGAGGGGTCGGGTCCCACGCTGCTACTGCTGCACGGCAACCCGACCTGGTCGTTCCTCTGGCGCGACGTGATCCGCGCGCTGCGCGACGACTTCCGCTGCATCGCCCTCGACTACCCGGGCTTCGGGCTGTCGGCGCCGAGGACCGGCTACCGTTACCTGCCCGAGGAGCACGCAGACGTGGTCACCGGGTTTGTCGACGCGTTCGGCCTCAATGGGATCACTCTGGTCGGGCAGGACTGGGGCGGCCTGATCGGCCTGGCGGCAGCGCAGCGGCGGCCGGGCGTCTTCGATCGGCTGGTGCTCGCCAACACCTGGGCCTGGCCGGTCAACGGCGTCCTGCACTTCGAGGCCTTCTCCCGCATCATCGGCGGACTCCCGATCCGCTTCCTGGTTCGGCGGCTCAACCTCCTCGTCAACGCGTTCATCCCCACAGGCCATCGAAGGCGGAAGCCGACCGCAGCCGAGATGACCCACTACCGCCGGGCGCTGGACACCCCCGAGCGGCGCCAGGCCTCCGCCGTACTCCCCGGCCGGGTCCTCGCCAGCCGGGCCTTTTTCGCCGAGGTCGAGGCCGGGCTTGCGGACCTCGCCCACCTGCCGACGCTGATCGTGTGGGGTGACGCCGACATCGCCTTCCGTCCCCAGGAGCGCGAGCGCCTGGAAGCGACGTTCACTGACCACAAGACCGTGATCGTCGAGGGAGCCGGAACCTACGTGGAGTCCGACGCGCCCGAGGAGTTCGTCGCCGCGATCCGTGACTGGGCAGCGACGCAACGCGGAGACGCGGGTCGTGCGGGTGAGAGAGACCTATAGGCCACTCTCACCCGCATGGGTCGTGACGGCGGCGCGCGGCAAGACGCGCCTTGGCTCGGACGAGCCGAGGTCCTCCGGTCCGGTGAGCTTGGTCGCCACCGATTTTGGAGGCCTCGATGACTCACACACGGTCACCTCGCCTCACTGTCGCGACGCCCACCCACCGCAGCTCGGAAGGGCTCCACGAGAACAGAAACCAGATCGCTTCAACGAATCAGGGCGCGAACACACCTCACATGCCTCGCACGGGCCATTGGCACCTACCAGGCACGACGCTTGACAACTCCAGATAAGTGTGATATAAGCGCTCTGCGCGATCAGTTCGCCGTCGAGAATCAGCTCACAGCCACCCGACAGTCTCGTCAGCTCGGCCGCCTACTCGGGGTAGGAGCCGGTCATCTGACGGCGATTCCTGCTGTACAGGCGGCATTCCCCGGCGTCGCACAGCACAGTGGCACGCACACCGTCCCACTTCATCTCGATGTCCCGGCCAGCATGATCCGGTGGCCGCCCTGCGACGGCCAGCATCGGCGCCGGTGCTGGCACCACGTGAGCCGCGGGCGCCAAGGTCACCCGTCCGGTGACGTCGGTGTGCTGGCATCTCGGCGAACTGGGCGAGGGTATCGATGGCCTGGCGGAGACGATGCTGACCAGAGTCGCTGAGCCGCCCGAAATCGGTAGGGCCGCACAACCAATGGGGTGTGCGGCTACGAGAAAGGGGTGTGCAGACCGGGTGATTGGGTCGGGGTTGGTCGGGGTTGCGGGGTCGGGTTTGTTCGGGTCGAGGGTGACCAGGTCGCAGAGTGCGGTGATCGTGGCTTTCTCGGTTAGGAGATGGGCTGACGGTGGGGATGATGACCGCGGCTGTAGCCCTCGACCACAACGAGGCAGTACCTCCGCATGTCTATCGCCCCACAAGCGAGAAATACCGCAGTGGGCACATCATCAGACACGATCTAACTAACGCCGTGAAAACGCCGATCGGGTGACGTCAATTCTCACCGCCCCGGCTGGCCTAACCCTCCGCCTCCGACGCTGGATTTCACCGATCAATAAGGACAAAATTCACTGACAACCAAACCAAGGTGATCCGGTTGTACCAATACCTCCGGACGCAATTTTACATGCATCCTTGCAAATTTGCAGGGGATGCGTTCTTTGGAGGTCCGGATGGTGCTCGCACACGCGTACAAATCGCGGTAGCAATGCCGAAGCCGGTGGGGCCGGTCGGTGAAGGTGACCAGCACGCAAACCGGCCGGCTGGATCGAAGCCGGACGGGCATGAGCCCGATCAACGGGCCCTTGACCGGCCTTCCCGCCATGGATATCTACGATCCCGATGTCCGCCGACTACGAGAACTGGCCCAGCTCACGGTGGTCCCCACACATCTCACCGAGGTCGAGGGGGCATTCCACGTCTATGCGCTGGCATCGGTCCACGAAGCACGCGATGCAACCGCAGCCATACTCGCCACCGTCGGTGAGTCCTGACTATCCGGCCGCATCCCGGCAACGGTGACCTGCGCGGACGTCACGGTTGGCTGCTACCGGTTTGTGGGGACATAAAAGGCGAGCGGTATTCTTTTTGAGCACTGCCAACCCAAAGCATATCATTAGTGACCCCCCATTACGCATTCCCCGGAACTTAACGGTTCCGTGTCTGCCATTCGTCGTCATGTAGGTGGACACTGAGAGTTGCGTGTCATTCAGATCAGTGGTTCATTCAACAGAAGGATTCAAAATGTCTATCAAAATCGCCAAGATCGTAGCCGCGACCGCCATGGCTTTGTCCTTGGGTGCCATCGCAGCTCCCGTAGCTTCGGCCGACACGACTCCGTCCCCGTCGAACTCAGCCACTCCTGTCGGGGGTTCAGTCGCGTTGTGCGTGCCCCTCGGCAGTGTTGTCTTCTGTATCTGAGACCACCAGCTGAGAAGCCCGCAAGAAGCGGGCTGTCCTGAATTCACTGATTAGTTCGGAGTCGTTTCAGGCTCTCAACAGCGTTGTCCGTGGCGGGTAATGGCTACCCGCCTTCGGCGGAGTCTTCCTCGGCGCCTCGAGCGCACCTGGACAGCTCCTGGACAGCACAGCCTTCGCGCTCGAGGCGGCGGCTCACGGCCGACTCACGGTGCGGCAGTGCCAGCAGACTGCCGTGTCCCTCCAGGGCTCCGGCGTTGTCGCCTAACTAGCCTGCGACCAAGGGTTTTGGGTGTTCGTCAGCAGGTGGAGGCCTCTGTTCGGTGAGAAGGCTGTCGTCCGGCAGGCCTCGGCGATGTTGGCGGCACCATCGATGCGGTGAAGGCTTATCGCCGTGTTTCGGAGCGTCGCGGCGACTTGCGGAGCGGTGCCGGTCCGCAGGGTGCTGCGGTCTTCGTCGTAGGTCACATCACGGACCCAGTGGATCGCATTCTCAATTCCCCAATGGTTTCGCAACCATTCGGCTAACTGTCGGGGTTTGGCTTGCTCGAAGGTGACACTGCAGATGGCGTATACGGTCTCGACCGTCAGTTTCCCGGTGGTGACCTGGACGCGTTCGCGGGTGATCTGCATGATCTGGCGGGCGTAGGGAAACCCGATCCCGCGCGGCACGCTCAGCACCTTCATGGTGCGGGTCTCGATCCTGCCGTGCGATGGCTTGGCGTCGGCGTCACGGTGGGCGATGGGGACCTCGGCCCACGGCTGGGCGATAATGCGAGCCAACAGCTTGGGCTGATTCGCCTTCACCGTCATCAAATAGTGCGACTTGAGCTGCCCGCAGATCAGTTTCGCCGTGGCGACCTGCGTGTGCATCGCATCGATCGTGGCGATGAGCCCGGTCCGGTTCATTGCCTTCAGAAGCTTTCGCACCGTGGGGATTTCGTTGGACTTCGCGGCGACTGCCAGCTGGCCGAGGACCAATCGCGCGTGGTGGGCGAAGATCGACACCAGGTGCGGTGCGCGGCCCCCGCCCAGGCGCGCCCCGCGCACGGTTTTGCCATCCAGGGCCACCGCCATCAGTCCGCCGGAGTCCGCGGCAGCGGCCACGGCGGCGAAATAGTCACCCAACCGGCGATCCAGATCCGCGGCGTCGAGTCTGGCGATGAGGGTTCGCAACGTCTTCTCGCTCGGGCGACGCACTCGGATGCCCAGTTCTGCCAACACTTCCGGTGGCGCGGTACGCACCCAGGTGGCGAACCCGGCCACCGACTGCATCCCCGCCGCCGTGGCCAGGATCATGATCGCCAGCAACCCCACCAACGGGTACCGGATTCCACGGGGATCACGCGGGTCGGGAACCGTCTTCAGCACCTCCAGCAAACACGGTGCGACCGTGTGGGTTTCCGGTTCGACGCGCCGTCGATCCAACACCTCCACAACGGGCTCGACAAGGGATACTGAACAGACGGACACGGGCGACTCCGGGGAAGATTCTGGCCTAAGGAACCTTCATCCTCCTCGAGCCACCCGTGTCCGCCTCGCATCCGAAACGGCGTGTCGCACAGCTAATTACCGCAGCTCACCGGCTTGCAGACCGACAACGCCGGAGCCCTGCGTGTCCCTCCCGGACGATAACGAGAACCGGGATCACCGCGGCTTGTCGCCGAGGCCGGTGGCCGTGCCGGATCCCGTGGTCTCGCAGAACAAGCGAACCCACGCGTGGCAGACCGGCACACGCAGATCGTCCGGGTCGACGCCTTCATCTATCAGGGCCTGCCCCCCTCGTAGTCCATGCGAAGTTCGACGTCGGCGCACAGGACAAGTACGACACCGGGTTTTCCGATGCTTGTCCGGGTTACCGCCGATGGCGGTGCCCTCGGAGCGTGATCTTCGAGGGCATCGGCGTGACATTCAAACCTTCGGCGGCAGTGGGGATTTCGACGAAACGACATCGAAGGATCCACTAGACCGTGAATTTTCGCCGCTGGGATGCGATACGCCTTGCGGCAGGAAGTGACACAGGACGGGATGGACCCGCAGATCGATGGGTTCGACGCAAACATTGAGCTAGGCTCGAGGCCGAGAGACGGATCATCTCGAACCTTGTCGGAACCCGATCTGTGCGCTTCTTGGGGCGCGGCGCGCTTGTCGCGCCGCTCTTGATCCTGCAGATGTAATTCGGCAAAGAGTTTCCTTCCCCTTTTTCTTTCTTTTTTCTGAAAGGCTTTCTTTGCCTCTGGAATTATCAAGTGTTGCTCACTACAAGATTCACCGATGACGTGGACGACATTGATCGGGACAGGCGTCGGCTCACCGGAGGCGACGCAATGAGCGCTGACGCGCCAAGAGCGGTGGGCGGATCGGACAGAATGCGGGCAGGCAGGGCACTAGCACACGCGGCCCGTTATCTTGGATGCAGACACGTCCGGAGTGGTCGTGGACGCTGGTCTACGTCGCCGAGCCGCTGGCCAAGGATTAGCCGACGGCATTCGTGGTAGCCGACCGGTATGGCCACGCGAGCGATCGAGACGGAACGCAAGTACGAGCTGCCGACCAAGGGCCGCGTGCGGCTCGACGACGTCCCGGGCATCACGGTCGACCCGCGGCCGGAGAAGCAGATGCTGGACGCCGTTTACCACGACACGGCCGACCTGAGGTTGGCGAACAAGGGAGTCACGCTCCGCCGCAGAACGGGTGGCGACGACGCGGGCTGGCACCTGAAGCTGCCGCTGGGTGGCGACAGCCGGCAGGAGATCCGGGTGCCGCTGGGCCGCGCGACCACACCGGTGCCGCAGGAGCTGACCGAACTCGTCATGGGGATCACCAGAGGCGAACCACTGGCGCCAGTCGCGCACATCCGGACGAAGCGCCGGCAGTGGCGGCTGCTGGACGAACAGGGCGAGGTGGCGGCCGAGGTCGTCGCGGACGACGTGTCGGCGCAGACGCTCGGCGAGTCTTCGACGATCGATTCCTGGCAGGAGATCGAGGTCGAACTGGTCGGCGGTGACCAGGCCGTGTTCGACGCCGTCGAGACCAGGCTGGGTAAGCCGTCGGACGCCCCGCCGAAGCTGCTGCGCCTGCTCGGCGACCGGATCACGCCCAGGCGGCCGGCGAAGCGGGCGGTGTCTGCCTATTTGCGTACGCAGGTGGACGAGATCACCAGGCAGGACGCGCGGATCCGCCAGGACGGCGCCGACTCGGTGCACCAGATGCGGGTGGCCAGCCGGCGACTGCGCAGCGTGCTGCAGGCGTTCAACGGTTCCCGACCCCTACGGGACGAGTTGAAGTGGCTGGCCGGCGTGCTTGGCGAGGCGCGCGACCTCGAAGTCCTGCACGGCCACCTCGTCGAGCAGGTCAAGGCGTTGCCGGACGAGCTGGTGCTCGGCGACGTGCACCGACGGCTGACCGAGGCCTTCGCCCCCCGTGAGCTGGTGGCCCGCGCCAACGTGCTCGAAGCCTTGAACAGCAAGCGGTATTTCGCGCTACTGAACCAGCTGGAGGCACTTCGCGCGCCGCCAATGAAGCGTCAGCAGGAGGCGAAGGCGCTGCGCAAGACGCGCCGCCGCGTCAAGCGTGCGTTCGAGAACATCGACAGTCGCGGCACGGACGGCGGGCTGCACGAGGTGCGCAAGGCGGCGAAACGGAGTCGGTACGCGGCGGAGGCGACCGGTGACAGGAAGCTGGCCCGCCGGATGAAGAAACTGCAGAAGTCGCTCGGCGTCCACCAAGATGCCGTCGTCGCACGGGGCGAGCTGCGAGCGCTCGGCATCCAGGCGCACCTGGCCGGCGACAACGGCTTCACCTACGGCCTGCTGTACGGCAAGGAGCTGCAGCGCGCCGAGAAGGTCGAGCAATCACTGCACGGCAAGTAGATCGAGTCGCACCTGAAACGGCCTACGTAGTGTTCTGCTGGCTGTTCGCCATCCAGCTCGTCGCCGGGATCGTGTGGTTGTTCATTCGGGCATGGCGGATGCGAAGCGGCGTTCCGCTAGGGGTGTTTTCGGGTGCATTCGATCGTCTTCGCGGCGGCGGGCCAGCGCTCGCACGGCAGCGCCGGCCCGTTTGAGTCGCGACGTGCCGTACGTAGCCAGCGTGGTGGAGGTGCTGCAGTGCCGTGCAGCCGGTCGCGGCGTTGTGCTGGATGCGAGTTCGTGGTCAGCCTAGGAGCTCCCCATGCGTGGGAATCGGTCTTCGGGCTCGTCGACGATCACGACCGGATCGGCCGAGCGCCCCGGCCGCGGCCGCTCGGCCACAACGGGGAACTGTCCGGTGTGATCTCGGCGAATCTCCGCTATTCGTAATACTTTTCGGCGGGCAAGAAACCATCCACCGACCAAGGCCGGGGCCAGGACCACAACCATGACGATCACCGCGGCGCGCTGCACGGCGTCGTCGCTGCAGGCCATCAGGACAACCACACCCGCGAGGAAAAGCAGCGTCGCCACACTCGTATAGGGCGCGCCGGGCAACCGGAAATCCGGACGCCGCGCCCGCCCACTGCGGCACTGGCGCCAGAGCTGCAGCTGGCAGAGCAGAACCGTGGTCCACGACACGATGGTGCCGAGTGCCGACACGTTCAACACGATCTCGAATGCCTTGTCCGGCACCACTGCGTCGAGACCGACCCCGACCAAGGCGATCGCACCGGTAGCGAGGATACCGACGTAGGGCACCCCGGTGCTCGACATCCGCGAGGCTGCGGCGGGCGCGCTGCCGTTCATAGACATCGAGCGCAGAATCCGGCCGGTCGAGTACAGGCCGGCGTTGAGGCTGGAGAAGGCCGCAGTGAGCACGACTAGATTCATGACCGATCCGGCGGCCGGCACACCGATTTTCGCGAAGAACGTGACGAATGGACTCTCACCGGCTCGGAAGGCCGTGTAGGGCAGCAGCAGCCCGAGCAGCACCAGCGAGCCTACATAGAACAGCGCGATGCGGGCGATCACGGAGTTGATTGCCCGCGGCAGGATCTTCTCCGGGTTCTCTGTCTCGCCGGCCGCGATGCCGACCAGTTCGACTGCGGCATAGGCGAATACGACGCCGGTGGTGACTGTGACCAGCGGCAGCAGACCGGTCGGCAACAATCCGCCGTGATGTGTGATCACACCGACGCCGGTGGGTTCACCCCGAATCGTGAAGCGGGAGGCGAGGAACGCCGTGCCGACAACTAGGAAGCCGGCCAGCGCGACGACCTTGATCAGTGCGACCCAGAACTCCAGTTCCCCGAACCAGCGCACCGAGATCAGGTTGGTACTCACGACCACGATCAGGGCGATGAGCGCGATCACCCACTGCGGGACAATCGCGAACGCTCCCCAGTAGTGGACATAGGCGGCGATGGCGGTGACATCGACGATGCCGGTCATGCACCAGTGGAAGAAGTACGTCCACCCGACGGCGAAGGCGAGTTTTTCCCCGTAGAACTCGCGGGCGTGGGAGACGAACGATCCGGAGGAGGGGCGATGCAGCACCAACTCGCCGAGCGCGCGCAGGATGAAGAACACGAACAATCCGCACACCGCGTACACCAGGAACAATCCGGGACCGGCGCCGGCCAGGCGCCCGCCTGCGCCGAGAAACAGACCGGTACCGATGACTCCGCCGATCGCGATCATCTGCAGCTGGCGCGTGCGCAGCGATTTGCGATAACCGACGTCCTCGGCGTGCAGTGCGCCCGGGAGCGCCGATTGCCCCACAGGTCGCCGGATTGCGATCATGACCAGGCCTTCCGATGATCGAAATCATGTCGCGAAGCAATGTACCGTTATTTAACGTCCCATTCAATAGCGGTTTTCTTCGGATTCGGCGGTTACAGCTCCGCCATCAGTGGAATCGCCTCCTCGATCGCGGCGGCCTCGTGTGCGAGCAGAACGTCGCCGCCCTGCGTCGTGACGATCGGCGTGTAGGGGTCGTCGACGAATTCTTCGCCGAGCAGTTCGCGCAGTACCGCCACCCCGCAGAAGGGGACATAGTGCGGGCTGTATCCGCCTTCTTGGACGAACGCGATCCGGCCCTCGCGCACGTCGGCGGCCGTCTCCAGCATGCGACGGGTGAGCTTCTGGAAGCCTCCGCTGGTGACCATCTGTCGTGCCAACGGGTCAAGGATGCTCGCGTCGAAGCCGGACGCGACGATGACGAACTGGGGCTCGAAGGCGCGCAGCGCCAGATGCTGGTGGATCGAAATCGTCAGGACAGTGGGGTCGGTGTACCAGATGTCCTGGGTTCCGTTGCCATGGTGGACATCCCAATCCACGATGGCGATCTGGTCGATGCCGAAATCACCTCTCGCGGAAGGAAACGCGCGATACGGCGAAGTCGTTTCCACCAGTGTGGAAATCGGATTGGACGAGGTGATCGGCGTCGTGCGATTGCCATGCGAAGAGGGTCTGGCTGGCTGCGTGAGGTCATATCGAGGTGACGGCGTCGCCGATGGCCTTGTCGAGGATGGACAGGCCGAGGGAGAGTTCGTCTTCGGTGGCGGTGAGGGGTGGGGCGATGCGGAAGATGCCGCCCATGCCGGGGAGTTGCACGATGTTCATGTGCAGTCCCAGTTCCAGGCAGCGCTGGGTGACCAGCGCACCGAGTTCGTCGGAGCCCTGCTTGGTTTCGCGGTCGACGACCAGTTCGAGGCCGGCGAGTAGGCCGCGGCCGCGGATGTCTCCGACGACGTTGTGCCGCTCGCCGATTCGCTCGAGGCCACGGCGCAGGAACGTGCCGAGTTCGGTGGCTCGCTCGTCGAGGTGGTCGCGGGTGAGGACGTCCAGGACGGTGTTACCGACCGCGGCTACCAGTGGGTCGGCGACGTGGGTGGTGAAGAACAGGAAGCCGCGGTCGTGTGCCTGTTGTTCGATATCGGCGCTGGTGAGGACGGCGGCTAGTGGCAGTCCGGCGCCGAGGGTCTTGGACAGGACGAGGATGTCCGGCACGACGGCGTCGCGTTCGAAGGCGTACCAGGATCCGGTGCGGCACAGGCCGGTTTGGGCCTCGTCGAGGATCAGGAGCATGCCGCGTTCGTGGCACTTGTGCTGAAGTGCGGCGAAGTATCCGGGCGGGGGTTCGATGACTCCGCCGGAGCTGAGGATCGGCTCGACGATGCAGGCTGCGAGGCTGCCGGTCGATTGGGCGTCGATCAGGTCGAAGCCGAAGTCGAGCTGGCGGCGCCAGTCGAGTTCGCCTGCCGCGGTGGTGAAGTCGGGTCGGTAGGCATGGGGTACGGGGATGGCGAAATTCCCGGGTGCGGCGGGGCCGTAGCCTTTGCGGCCCGCGCTGTAGGTGGCGCTCGCGGCGGCCTGGGTCATGCCGTGCCAGGAGCGGGCGAACGAGACGATCTCGTGTCCGCCGGTGACGAGCTTGGCCATCCGGATCGCGGCCTCGTTCGCCTCGGCGCCGGTGGTCAGCAAGAGCGCCTTCTCCAGTGGCGCGGGGAGCGTGTCGGCCAAGCGGCGGGCGAGGTCGACGACCGGGCGGCTGAGCATGCCGCTGAACAGGTGGTCGAGCTCGCCGACCTGGCGTCGGACGGTGGCGACGATCTCCGGGTGTGAGTGTCCGAGGATCGCGCTCATCTGTCCGGAGGTGAAGTCCAGGATCTCCCGGCCGTCTTCGGTGTAGAGGAAGCTGCCCGCGGCTCGGGTGATGATCTCGCGGGTGAAGTCGCCGGTACCGGCGTAGCGCACGAGGTGCCGGTCGGCGTCGGCCCAAAAGGTTTTGGTCGAAAAGGGCTGAGGCGATGGCGTTTCGGAGGTTGAGGAAGCCATATCCGCGACGGTAAAGGCGGCCCGAGCGATACGTCCATCTCACAATTCCGGCTGTACTGTTCGGCTGAGCCGTACAACACTGGGCGGATGCTGAACCCGTGGCGACTGCGTCTGCTCAGCCAGCTCGACTCCCTCGGCACCGTCCGCGCGGTCGCCCAGGCGGCCAATCTGAGTGCGTCCAGCGTGTCCCAGCAGCTCACGGTGCTCGAGGCCGAAACCCGCACCCAGTTGCTGGAACGCACCGGCCGCCGGGTCCGGCTCACCCCGGCCGGGCTGATCCTGGCCCGTCGCGCCCGGGCGATCCTCGACCACATGGATACCGTCGAGGCGGAGTTGCGCAGCCTCGGCGACGAACCGGTCGGGCTGGTCCGCCTCGGCGCGTTCCAGAGCGCCATCCACGCGCTTGCGGTTCCCGCGGTGACCTGGCTCGCTCGCACGCACCCGCACCTGGATGTCGAGCTACTGGAACTGGAACCGCACGAGAGCATGCCCGCGCTGCGGGTCGGCGACGCGGACATCATCATCACGACCACCGACTTCGTCGAACACCCGCTGGGCCCGGACGTCGATATCGTGCCGCTGGCGACCGACCCGGTCGTGCTGGTGCTGCCACCCGATCGAGCGGCCCGCGGGCCCGCCGACCTCGGCGCGTACGCCGACGAGCCGTGGGCCTTCGACATGCCGCAGTCCTATATGGCCAACCTGGCGACCCGGCTCTGCCGCGAGTCGGGTTTCGAGCCGCGGGTCGTCTGCCGGTTCAGCAACTACCTGATGACGCTGCAGCACGTCGAAGCCGGGCTCTCGATCGCATTGCTGCCCGGCCTGGCCGTCGATCCGCGCTACCGCGTCGAGACCAGGGAGCTCGCCGGACCGGTCACGCGCACGATCACCGCGGTCGTCCGGCACGGCGCCCGCCCGCGTGCCGCTGTCAACGTCGTGCTCGAGGCTCTGCGCCGACATACCGACCTGCCCGGCGTCGCCCGGTTCGGCCATCCGAAATAGCTTGCCTCGCTGCGGCTGGTGCGGGGATTCTTATCGTGTTCGCGCTGTCTTCGACCACGGAGGTCAGATGTTCTCGATTTCCCTGGGTGACGACGGCGCGGAACTGCGGCCGCTCGAACCGTGGCAGGCCGGGGAGTTCCTCGCCCACATGGACCGAGGGCGGGAGTCCATCGGGCGATATATCGCGTTGCCGGATGCCGTCACGGATCTGGAGTCGAGCCGCTCGTTCCTCCAGCAGTACGCCGAGAAGGCCGCGGCCGACACCGGGCGGATCTATGGGACCTGGGTGAACGGCAAGCTGGTCGGCGGCGTGCTGTTCCGAACGATGGACGTCGAGCACGGCAACGCCGAGGCGGGCTGCTGGCTGGAGCCGGCGGCCGCGGGCCGCGGCCTGGCGACCAGGGCCGCGCGCGTGATCATCGACTGGGCAATCGAGGAGCGTCGCATCCACCGTGTGGAGTGGCTGGTCTCGGCGGGTAATCGGGCCAGCATAGCGGTGGCCCGGCGGTTGGGGATGACCAAGGACGGCGTACTGCGGGAGTACTACCCGCACCGGGGCGAACGGCACGACATAGAAGTCTGGTCGGTGCTGGCGCCGCAGTGGTGGGCGGGCAAGCAAGCCTCCGCACGGTAGCTGCCCCGAAAACGCGGAAGGCCCCGCGCCCAGAGAGCGCGGGGCCTTACCAAGCTGCGTCGATCAGATAGCGCGGACGTCCTGAGCCTGCGGGCCCTTCTGTCCCTGGCCGACCTCGAACTCCACGCGCTGCCCCTCTTCGAGGGACTTGAATCCCGAGCCGGACACGGAGGAGTAATGAACGAAGACGTCAGGGCCGCCACCGTCTTGCGCGATAAAGCCGAAGCCTTTTTCGCTGTTGAACCACTTCACACTGCCTTGAGTCATTGCGTACTTCATTCTTTTCTGTAGATGAGCCAAGCAGATCACATCGATAAGCTTGATTTCACTGGTCAACCATGTCATGGACTGGCGGTTTCCCCTATCGAATATCGCAGATTGTGAGCTAACCGACCTCAACCTCGGCCGCGTCCTGCGCTTTTCGACCGCCGCGACGTGCCAAACTGGGCGGTTCTCCCACGCGGGCGGCTCGCGAGATGGACCATGGATACGTGCGGTGAGATGAGGGCCGCGTTCTCTTCCGGTTGTGTTCAGCGATCCATTTCCGCCACACAGGAGGAACGAAGATCCATGGTGACTACTCGGAATTGTCAGCGCTGTGCCCGCACCGCGACTGTCTTCGTAGCGATGGGCGCGGCCTTGGTGCTGGCCGCTGGTCCCGCTCTCGCCGCCAACGCTGTCGACATCGCCGGCGCGGCCCCTGGCGGCGTCGGAGTCAACTACAACTGCGATGCCTCCGCCGGGGTGACAGGCATTCAGGCGATGGCGGGGGACCCCAACGCGGACCATCCCGCCGCCCTCGGCGCCCAGAACACCGTCACCTGTGACGGCGCCCAACACCTCGCCACCGTCCCCTTGACGGGAGCCACCGGCGAGGCGCCGTTGCAGTCGGGTGCGAATGTGCAGGTGCGGGTCGCACTGGTCGATCAGAACGACAACGTCGTATCCGGCCAGGCGAAGGTGCTCACCCTGCAGTGAGCAGGGTCGGTCTGCGGATATCCCACAATCGCACCGTCGTATCTTTGCTGCGCGCACTTGCGGGATGTGGGAGCAGGAGTTCATCCACCGGGATGCCGGCGAGCCGCCGTCGTTCGAGTTTCGGTCGCGACTCGGCTGAATCGAGTCAGATGCTTACCGGCTCGCCGCGACCGTCCGCAGGATGTTCGGCGCGTCCGATCGCCGAATCCTGTTGGGCGGCAAGCTGTTTACCGATGGTGATGAACAGCAGCACCAGACCCGCGGTCAGCAGCATGTGTCCGGCCCCGTCCCTTCGTTGACCCGTTCGGCGGGCTGCGTCGTGACGAAATGGACGTGCTCGTCACGCCGCTGCCGGTCGAGGAGCCCGACCTCACCGCCGGACCGGCACGGTCGCCGTGGTGAACACTTCGTAGGGTGTGTGCGGCGCCTGGGATTCGGTATCGACGTCGAGGCTTCCCATCAGATCGGCCCCGAAAACGAGGTGCTCGACTTCTCGGTCGGTATGGCCGATGAACGGGGCGCGGCTCGGGCGATGGCGGGACAGTCCGACGTTGGCGTTGCGTACCGACACCGGTATCCTCCGCGGGGCTACCTCGCGGCGGCCATCGCGTCCACCATGGCCGGGGCCAGCATCTCGTCGGCAACCAGCCCGGCCAACCCAACGAATGCACTGTTCTCGCCCAACTGTGACGGTCCGATGTCGAGGTTGCGCAGTGCGCTCGGGTGCGCGTTCGCCTCGACGGTGCGCCGCAGTCCCTCGAGGAACGGCGGCAGCACCCCCACCGCTCCGCCCACACGCACGTACCTCGGATTCACGATCGTCACCATCGCCGCCAGCACGGTCCCGACGAGCCGCCCGGCCCGCTCCGTCGCCCGCACCACGTCCGCGCTGCCCTCGTCGACCAGTCGGACAACGTCTTCCATCGTGTGCACGCCGACGGTGCGCAGGTCGCGTATCAGCGCCTGCCCGCTCGCGCTCGCCGCGACACACCCGCGTCGGCCACAGCTGCAGCGCTGCTGGCTGCCCTCGATCCGCATATGCCCGATCTCGCCCGCGGAACCGCTCTCGCCGCGGTGGACGCGTCCCGAAATCACCACGCCCGCACCGATACCGGTCCCCACCTTGACCCCGACCAGCGCCGCGTCCGGACGGCCGAGCGCATAGAAGTCGCCCAGCGCCAACGCGTTCGCGTCGTTCTCCAGCAGCACGGGCACGCCGAACTCGTCCGCGAGCGGCGCGCGCAGCGGCGTGCGGTTCCAGTCCGGCATGGTCGGCGGCGCCACCGTGAACCCGTGCTCGTCGTCGATCTGCCCCGGCACCGAAAGCGCCATCGCGCACAGCGTGCCCGCACGTCCGGTGCCGCACAGCAGTTTCCGTCCCGCGTCGCGCAGCACCGGCACGATCTCCTGCGGGCGGTGCCCTACGGGCAGCCTGCGGTCCTCGCGCGCGAAGACCGACCCCCGCAGGTCGACCACAGCCAGCGTCGCGTGGCTCTGCCCGAGATCGGCAACCAGCGCCGTCCGACCGGTGTCGTCGACCTCGAGCACCTCGGCCCGCCTGCCGCCACTCGACTCCCGGTACCCGGCCTGCCGTACGAGGCCGAGGCTGCGCAGCACCTCCAGCCGCTCCATCAGGGTGACTCTGGACAGCCCGACCCGTTCCTGCAACTCGAACCGCGTCATGGGGCCCGCCGCGCGCAGCATGGCGAGCACATGCCCCGGCGAGGTGGGACTCGACTGCGTCGATTCGGTCGCGGACACGTTGACAACCCTCCTTCGGGCCACTTACGTTAACCAATCTCGCAAAAGTTACGTCAGTGTTCTTTCGACTAGGGGCAATGGATGCCGCCGTCCGGTATGACGCGTAGAGCGGTCCTGCGTGCGGCGGGCATCGGCGCGGCCGCGCTCTCCGCCGCGGCCTGCACCGGCTTCGCCACCAGCGGAAACGGCGGCATGATTTTCTTGTCCACGCAGTTCCGGCCCGCCGACGAGGCCGAGCGCTTCCGTGGACTGCTCGCCAAGACGGCCTCCGGCGTCAGCTATGTGACCATCGAGGACAGCCCGTTCTCGAGCCAGGTGCGCAGCCAGGTCGGGGCGGGCTCGACGCAGATCGGCCTGCTCGGCGGTTTGCACGGTGATATCGCACCGCTCGCCGACGGCTACCTCCAAGACCTCACCGGGCTCCTCGGCGACCTCGGCAACCGCGGCTGGCCCGCCGCATACCTCCAACTCGCGAAGGTCGGCACCGGCCGGACGTGGTACATCCCGTGGGCGACCGCGAGCTACGTTCTCGCCGCGCATGCCGATGCGCTCGAGCACCTGCCCTCCGGCGTCGATGCCACGTCGCTCACCTACGACCAGTTCCTCGACTGGGCCATCGCTGCGCGCCGCGCCAACGGCAACCGCCCCATGCTCGGCCTGCCGGCGGGCCCGAAAGGCCTGCTGCATCGCTTCACACAGGGCTATCTGCTGCCGTCGTTCACCGGCGGCCAGATCACCAGGTTTCGTTCGGACGAGGCCGTGACGGCGTGGCAATACTTCCGCGAGCTGTGGGCCAATTGCGTGTCGTCGAGTACGAACTACGACTTCATGCAGGAGCCGCTCGCGAGCGGCGAGGTGCGCATGGCGTGGGATCACGTCGCACGCCTGGTCCACGCGCCCGAGCGTGACCCGCAGAACTGGCGCATGCTGCCCGCGCCGCGCGGCAAGCACGGCCTCGGCTACATGGCCGTGGTCGCGGGCCTCGCGGTCCCCAAGGGCAGCACCGATCCCGAACTCGCACAGCGGACGATCAACGCGCTCACCAAACCGGAAACCCAGATCGAACTGCTGCGCTCCAACGGCTTTTTCCCCTCCGTCGACACACCCATCCGGAATAACCTGCCGCCAGCCGTCAAACTCGAGTCCGACGCCGTGCACCGACAGCAGCAAGCACCGGGCGCCATCCTTTCGTTGCCGCCGGTTGGGCTCGGCCAGCGCGAGGGCGAGGTGAGCAAGGTGTTCAAGGACAGCTTCCGCTCGATCGTGCTCGACGGAGCCGATATTCGATCCACATTGGACCAGCAGGCGGGCGTGCTGCAGGCCATCCTCGAGGACCTGAAGGTGCCGTGCTGGGCGCCCGATTCCGCCGCCGCCGTCTGCAAAGTGGGGTAGTCATGCGTTCGCGAACGAATTCCCCGTGGATCCTTTTGCTCCCCTCGATCGTACTGATGGCGGCGCTGTTCGGCTGGCCGCTCATGCGGGCCGTGCTCGATGCCTTCGGTGGCGGCAATGGCTTCACGCTCGCCAACTGGCAGCGACTGTTCGACGATCCCTATTTCTTTACCGCGCTGCGCAATACTCTCGTGCTGATCGTCATCGTGGTGCCGATCCAGTTGGTGCTCGCCGTCGGCATGGCGCTACTGATGCAGGCGCGGCCCCGGTTCGCCAGCGGCCACTTCTATCTGTGGTGCCTGCCGCTCGCGATCTCCGAGTTGGCCGCGGGTCTGGTGTGGCTGTCGATTTTCAACAACCGCGGCTATTTGAACTCGCTGCTGGTCTGGCTGGGCCTTTCGGAAGACGGCGTGCAGTGGCTCGACTACCGGAACCCCGGCACGATGCTGCTCGTCGTGGTGATCGCCGAGATCTGGCGCGCGACATCGCTGGTGTTCGTGATCGTGGTCGCGGGCGTGCAGATGATCCCGCGTGACTTCGACGAGGCCGCGCAGGTTTTCGGCGCGAATTTCTGGCAGCGGCTGCGGCACGTGACGCTGCCGCTGCTCGGGCCGAGCCTGCAGGTGGCGCTGATCCTGCGCACGATCCTCGCGCTGCAGGCGTTCGCCGTCGCGCAGGCGCTCACCGGGCGTGATTTCCCGCTGCTCGTCGGCGAGACCTACGAGTGGTACTCGAACCTGCAGAACCCCGCGGTCGCCAGCGCGGTCTCGCTGGTCGTGCTGTTGATCTCACTCGGCACCGCGATGTTCTACCTGCGGACGGTCCGGCAGCCGGAGGGGTCGCGATGACAGAGGCGAGCGCCGGCGCGGCGCCATCGAAGACCGCGCTGCCACCCGTGGACCGCGCCCCGCTGCGCAGGCGCCGCCGGCGGGCCGTGTGGGTCCAGGTGGCGTGCATCGCGGTGACGCTGTTCATGGCGCTGCCGATCGTCCTCATCGGACTCGCCGCGGTGTCGTCGCGCGACGCGCTGAACGAGTTCCCGAAGTCGTTGATTCCCAGCGAGTTCTCCGCCGAGACGCTGCTCTCGTTCTTCCGGGCCACCGGCACCATCCCTGCGCTCGGCAACTCGGTGCTCGTCGGCATCTATACGGTGTTCTGGTCCCTCGTCGTCGGCGCGCCCGCTGGATATGCCTTGGCGCGCACCGCGTTTCGCGGTAAGGACACCTACCAGGTGTTCATTCTTCTCGTGCGCGCCTTGCCGATCGTGGTGCTCTCGGTCCCGCTGGCGACGATGTTCCTGCGGTTCGGCGTCTACGACACGGTGTTCGCCGTCACCCTCGTGCACACCACCCTCGCGTTGCCGACGACGGTGCTCATCACGGCGAGCATCTTCGTCGCGGTGCCGACCGACCTTGAGGAGGCCGCGCAGGTCTTCGGCTGCACGCGCTGGCAGGCCGCCCGCAGAATCGTTGTGCCGCTTGCGCTTCCGGGACTGGCTGCGTCGTCGATCTTCACCTTCGTCCTGTCGTGGAACGAGATCCTCGGCGCGACGATCGTGACACTCGGGCACCGCACCCTTCCGGCGCAGGTGCTCACCACCCTCGGCGAGGCGTCGACCGCGTACCGCTTCGCGGGCGGCTTCGCACTGATCATCCCGGCGCTGGTGTTCATCTTCGTGATGCGGCGCTACCTCGTGAATATGTGGGGGACGACGCTCAGATGACAGGGGCTAATGATGGCTGAGGTGGTTCTCCGGGACCTGGCGAAGACGTACCCGGGCGGCACGACGCGCGCGACGGACGAGGTCTCGCTCGAGATCGCGGACGGCGAGTTCATGGTGCTGCTCGGACCGTCCGGCTGCGGCAAGACAACCCTGCTGCGCATGATCGCCGGGCTGGAGCTGCCGGACTCCGGACAGATCGTGATCGGCGGCAAGGACGTCACCTACCTCGAGCCACGGCGGCGCAACCTTTCGATGGTGTTCCAGTCCTATGCCGTGTTCCCCAACAAGAAGGTCGCCGACAACATCGGCTTCGGCCTTCGCGTGCACGGCGTGCCCACCGACGAGATCCGCCGCAAGGTCGAGTGGGCCGCGCAGCTGCTACAGCTGACGCCGTACCTCGACCGATACCCGGCGAAGCTGTCCGGCGGGCAACGACAGCGGGTCGCCGTCGCGCGCGCGATCGTGATGGACGCCGACGTGCTGCTCATGGACGAGCCACTGTCCAACCTGGACGCGCTGCTGCGGCTGTCGTTCCGCGCCGAGCTGAAGAAGCTCGTCGGCGAACTCGGCACCACCACGATCTACGTCACCCACGACCAGGTCGAGGCGCTCTCGCTGGGGGACCGTGTCGCCGTGATGCGCGACGGAGAGATCGTCCAATGTGGCCCGCCGACAGAGGTATACGACGGCCCCGCAACGGAATTCGTCGGCGGCTTCCTCGGCAGCCCGCCGATGAACTTCCTCACCGGCACGGTCGAAGTGGGCGACGCGGGGCCGCGCATCGACCTCGGTGGGCAGTCGCTCGCCGTGCCCCAGGCACTGTCGTCGTTCGACGGCAGGAAGCTCAAGCTCGGCATCCGCCCCGAGGCCATCGAGGCAGGCGAAGGACACGGTCCAGGAGACGACTCGATACGCGGCGAGCTGCAGGTGCTGGAACCGCTCGGCTCGTCGACCCTGCTGACCACCGACGTCAGCGGGCAGACGGTGAAAGTTCAAGCGCCGCCGGCCTTCCGGGCCGCGCCGGGCGGCGCGCTGAGCCTGCGCGTGCCACCGGAAGCCTGCCGCTGGTACGACCCGGAAACCAGTTTGCTGCTGCAGGTTCGGTAATCCCTGGCTATCCACTCCGGATTGTCTGACTGAGTCGGATCAGCACTGTGAGATGAACCTGCTACGCCGTCGCGAGCAGCGACGTGCAGATGGAGATGCCGGTTGTGTTGTTCGTTTCCGAGGCCCTGGGCTTAGTGGCGCAGAGCGGTCTCGCGCTGCATGTGCGACAGCTTCTCGGGATTGCGTACGGCGTAGAGCCCGGTGATGAGACCGTCGTCGATGCGCACCGCCACGACGCTGTCGACCTCGCCGTCGAGTCGGAGGAGCAGAGCCGGGGACCCATTGACCTGCACCGGCTCGACCGACATCTCGGCGCGGATCCTGTCCAAGCCGACGGCCAGCAAGCGAGCCACCCTGTCGGCCCCCATGACGGGCCGCGGCACCGCCTGCTTGATTCCGCCACCGTCGCCCAAGAAGACGACGTCCGGCGCGAGGATGTCGAGCAGGTTTTGCATATCGCCCGTTTCGACCGCCCGTTGGAAGGCATTGAGCGCGTCTCGGGTCTCGGCCGGGGAAACGACCCCGCGCGGTCGGCGGGCGGCGACGTGTGCCCGTGCCCGGTGGATGATCTGGCGGACCGCGGCCGGGCTCTTGTCGACGGCTTCGGCGATCTCGTCGTAGGCCAGGTCGAACACCTCGCGCAGCACGAACACCGCCCGCTCGGTCGGTGCGAGCGTCTCCAGCACCAGCAGCATCGCCATCGACACGCTGTCGGCCATCTCGAGGTCCTCGGCAACGTCGGGCGCGGTCAGCAGCGGCTCGGGCAGCCAGGGCCCGACGTAGGACTCCTTGCGCCGACCGAGGGTGCGCAGCCGGATGAGCGCCTGGCGGGTGGTGATCCGGACCAGGTAGGCACGCTGATCCCGCACCATGCCGAGATCAACGCCCGCCCACCGCAACCAGGTCTCCTGCAGGACGTCTTCGGCGTCGGCGGCCGAGCCGAGCATCTCGTAGGCGACGGTGAACAGCAGGTTGCGGTGTGCGACGAACGCGGCGGTGGCGGGGTCCGGGCGGTCGTCCTGGCTCCTGTTCGGGCCGCGATCGTCGGGCGCGGTCTTCGACGTGCGGGCCATGGGGGGCTCCTGTCTCTTCGCTCTCGGCTGTGTCACCCACCAGACACCGCGCCCCGCGGTTTTGTGACACCGAGACGGTAGCCAATCCTTGTTGTCCGCTGCCAAACCACGTGACGCCGAGGCAGCGTCGTGAGCAGCGGTCCGTCAGATAGCACCGATCTTAGCCACCTGCTTGTGGCGCACGTCACGTAACCGCGCCTGTCACACGGATCGGGTCTTCGGCATCTCATGTTCGTTCACTGCAACACCACGAGTGAGGACGAAGTCATGGAACCCCGTATCAACCTGTTGACCAACGAGATCGGCACCAAGATCAGCAAGCGGTTTGCCAACCTCAGCCTGGTGATCGCACAGTCGACGCTGCCGAAGTCCACCCAAGAACTGGTGAATCTGCGCGCCAGCCAAATCAACGGCTGCGGGTGGTGCATCGATATGCACACCAAGGAGGCCGCGGCCGCCGGCGAAACCCCTGTCCGGCTCCATCTGGTCGCCGCCTGGCGCGAGGCCACCGTGTTCACCGAGGCCGAGCGGGCCGCGCTGGCGCTCACCGAGGAGGGGACCCGGCTCGCCGACGCCCACCACGGCGTCTCCGACGAGACCTGGGCCGAGGTGCGCAAACACTACGACGACAACCAGATCGCCGCGCTGGTCTCCCTGGTCGCCATGATCAACGCCGCCAACCGGCTCGGCGTGATCCTGCACCAACAGGGAGGTTCCTACGAGCCCGGCATGTTCGCCAGCATGTCGAGCTGATCGGCAGACGAATCCCGGCTCGGCCCAGGATCATCCGATCCGGGCCGGGCCCGCACATGCCCAGGCGGCTACGGCGGCCCCGGACGCGGGGTTGGAACTGGCGGCCTGGCTGGACAAGCAATAACCACCATCCGGGTGGCCGATTATGGACCGCATCTGATGCACGAAAATCGGCAGGTCAGTGCGGTCGGCCAGCCGCTTCCGTGGCCGGTGCGGAATCGGGCTGATGCTAGCCATTTTGTGGCGTACGTCATGTAGGTGGGGGTGTCACAAGGATCGCGACGGCAGCATCTTCAAGACCGCAGTCGCCTACAAACCCTGCAAGGAGCAACCTCATGAACCTCGCCCTGTGGATCGTTGCCGGACTACTTGCCGTCGCTTACCTGTTCGGCGGCGGTGGCAAGCTGATCATGCCGAAGGAGAAGATAGCCGCCTTTGGGCCTAGTGCGCGATGGGTCGAAGACTTCAGTGCCGGCAGCGTCAAGACCATCAATGCGTCAGAGGTGTCGAAGCGGGTCGGTAAAGGGAACTCCGGTTGCTCAACACCACCTCGTCAACAGGGTCGAACATCGGTCGGATCACGGCTGGGCGCTGAACGAGCACACATCCTGTAACGGCATGAGCGGATGCTGACGGATCGGCTGTTGTGATGCGTGGCGGGGCGCACTGTCGGAACTGATTCGGGCGATAGGGATCGGATGGGCTGCGGCCGTTGATGTTTCACGATCGGCCGAATGTGCCAAGGTGTTCCTTGTCGTAGTACTCGAGGGTGAGGTTGTTTCCGTCGAAGATGGCCTGGGAGATCGTGCCGGGGTTCGAGTTCTCGCCGGGTGGGGTGAAGACGAAAGTGTTGGCGTTCCAGTGTTTCAGCGGGAAGGTCGTGTTGTTCGGGCCCAGAGTCAAGGTCAGGCCGTCGAGTGCGGCGGCGACGGTCGCTGGGCCGTAATAGGGATTGTCGTAGGTGCCGGAATAGGTCGGTAACGGTTGTGCGGGAACGGGATCGGCGGGCGGCTGCTTGCCGACGAGGGTGCCCTGTGGGGCGTCGAGGGGCTCGAATGCCTTGCGGTACAACCCGGCCCAGTCCTGGCGGACCGATCCGAACTGCACCAGATCGGCGAACTCGGCGTTCAGCGTTTCCGGGACGCCGATGGGGGCCGCGTTGGTCAGCGTCACGATGCCGACGTCTGCGGATGGGATGAGAGTGAACGCGGTGCCCGCGCCGAGGCTGAAGGCGCCGGAGTGGCTGAGGACGACCGTGCCCGCCGCGGATTCGCTCACGTTGAAGCCGAACCCGTAGAACCCGGCCCGGGCGTCGGGGCCCTGTGGCGGCGAGGACACCGCCTGCGGGGAGATCGCGGGCAGCAGACTGTCGGGCGGCACGATCACCGAACCGCGGGCGGCCCCGTCGCCGAGCACCATGATCATCCACTTGGCCATGTCGTCGACCGACGAGCTGACGCCGCCGGCCGGTGACTGTGCGTCGGGTTGGCGAGGCGGGTCGCTGACCCGGTACTTGCCGTCGGCAGGCACGTGACCGTCGGCCCGGTCGGTGCGGGCGCGGAAGTCGGCGAAACGTGAACTCGTCGCAGTCATGTCGAGCGGACCGTAGATCGTCTGTTGGGACAGTGCCGCCCAGTCGGTGCCGCTGGCATCGGCCACGGCGGTCGCCGCCGAGGTCAATCCGAAGTTGGTGTATTCGTAGGAATCCCGAAACGGGCCGAGCGGGAGCATTCGCAGCCGCTCGAGTACCTGCTGACGGTCGTATCCGAGGTCCTCGAGCAGGTCGCCCGCGTGATCGGGCAGCCCCGAACGGTGCGAATAGAGGTCGCCGACCGTCACATGATCGGTGACATAGGGATCGCTGAGCGCGAAGGACGGCGACAGCTGCCGCACCGGAGTGTCCCAGGCGACCACGCCCGCGCCGACCTGGTGGGCGACCACCGTCGCGCCGACGGATTTCGACACCGACGCAAGCTGGAAGACCGTATCAGGCCCCACCGGCGCCTGTGTGTCGACATTGCGGACCCCGAATCCCTTGCTGTACAGCACCTTTCCGCCATGGACGACCGCAACCGCCATGCCAGGAACACCCGAGGACGACAACAGTCGCCGCGCGCGATCGTCGAGTTCGGCCACGGCCCGATCGATCTGTCCGTCCGGGATCGAGACCCCGGCCACCTGATTCGGCATCGGCGCAGCACTGCCCGCCAGGGACTCGGTCGATCGCGGCGTCGACGACGGTCCGGAGCCGCACCCGGCGACGAGCCCCGCGGTGATCACCACCGCGAGGCCGGGAACTACCCGCCAACGTCTCCGCATCGGCCGCCTCCAGTTTTGTCATCGTCGACAAAAGCCCAGTTCGAGCGTAGTGGACCGTATAGTTCAGCGGAAGGTCAAGATCGCCTCGGAAACCCGTAGCCCGTTCGGTCGAACAGCCGATGCCGCATCAGATGCCCGCGTCGAGCGTCGCCGATCTTGTACGTTCTTAGGTGGGGCGTGAGGTGTCGGCGCCGGTACGGGTTCTGGGTTCGTTGCCGATGGCGGGCCGGGAGCCGGTCCGCGGATTTTCCTTGCGATAACACATCCGTCACCGCGCCAGCGAAATCCAGCATTAGCAGCAGCCGGGCTTCTGCCAGCGACTCATACCCATGGTGACGGCCCGTGCTCACCAGATACTGCAACCCCGACCGATGCCGCTGTCCGTGCCGCCAAGCCGTTGCGGCTGCGATACGTCTCTCGGATGAGGGTCGGGCGGAGCATGTTCCGGATTTCCTGGTCTGCACGGTGTCTGGGTGGTGGTTGATCGACGTGCGCCCGGCTGCGCGGATTCGTTCACGGGACGAGGTGGCGTTTGCCGTGACCGCGGAGGTCGTGTCGGCTGCCAGGGGAAGGGACTACTTCGGAGCCGGTTTTGCCATCACCGGCAGCGCGGCTGCCGCGGCGCCGCCAATACCCATGGCGCGCAACATCTCCCGGCGCAAAAACTGGTGTCCGCTCATACGTCTGTTCCTCATTGACCTTCTTCTCGGCCGGTCAGGACGGGATCAGCGAAACCTTGACCGATTCGGTTCCGCTGGCCACCAAATCCAGGCCCTTCTGAAAGTCGCTGAGCGGCAACTGGTGTGTGCAGATCTTGTCCATCGGCAGCACGCCCGATTCGAGCATCCGGATCGCCGCGGGCCAGCAGTGCGGACCGAGGTGCGCGCCGCGCACGTCGAGTTCCTTGTCGTCGCTGATGATGCTCCAGTCCACGGTCACATCACTGCCGAAGACGCCGTACTCGACGTAGGTTCCCAACTTGCGCAACAGATTCAGGCCCTGCGGCACCGCGGAGGGATGCCCGGTGCCCTCCAGGTAGACATCGGCGCCGTAGCCGTCGGTGAGTTCCATGACAATCGCGTTGGCATCCTGGTTGCGGATGTCGATCGTGATGTCGGCGCCGCACTCGCTGGCCAACGCCAACTTCTCCGGCGCCATGTCGAGCGCGATCACGTGCGCGGGGTTCTTCGCCCGCGCGCCGGCGACCATGCCGAGACCGATCGGACCGCAGCCTGCGACAACCACGACATCGTCGAAGGTGATGCCGGCGCGCTCGACAGCGTGCAGTGAGCATGACAGTGGTTCGGTGAACGCGGCGTGCGCGGGCGGGAGGTCCTTGGACACCTTGTAGACCAGTGCCTCGACCGGATAGACCATGTACTTCGCCATCGCACCCGGCGTGCGGCGCTTGAAGCCGTAGATGTCGTGCGGCTTACACATGTGGTACTGCCCGCGCAGGCAGTAGCGGCATTTCCAGCACGGCACGATCTGCTCGGAGACCACGCGGTCGCCGACCTCGACACCCCAGCGGGCGGTGCCTTCGGCGTCGATCTGCACGATCTCGCCGACGAATTCGTGGCCCGGAATCACGCCCGTCTCCGCCCAGGCCGGGCGGTTCTCGTCGCCCCAGAACTTGGCCGCACCGTGATAGCACTTCAGGTCGCTCGCGCAGATCCCCACTGCCTCGACGCGAACCAGCGCCTCGCCCGGCCCGGGGACCGGAACGAGAACCTCTTCCAGCCGGTAGTCCTCGGGACCGTGGCAGATCACCGCCAGCATCTTCTCCGTCATCACTACTGCCCTCCATTATGTGTCGCCGATCACAGTAGCCGACGGAGGTTACACGGTCAGCTGAGCCGGGCCAGCCGATGCACCTGATCGCGGGTCGCAGGATACAGCTGTCGCCATGTCTGGTACAGCTCGTCGTATCGCTCGCGGTGCACCGGATTCGGCGGGACCTCCCGCGTGATGCGCGCCCAATCTGTTTCGGGCGCAACCATTCCCACGCCGATCGCGGCCAGCAGACCGTCGCCGTAGCTCGCGCCGATGGCCTGCTCCGGCAGCAGCTGGGTCAACCCGGTGATATCGCTGAGCGTCTGCGCCCACACGGGGCTGCGCAGTCCGCCGCCGACCCCGACCGCCCGCATGACGGGCGAATCGGCATCGTCGAACATCTCGAGAATCTGGCGGATGCCGAACGAAATCCCCTCGTATGCCGCGCGGAACAGATGACCGCGCCCATGCCGCAGGGTCAGCCCGGCCACGACGCCGCGCGCATCCGGATCGAACACCGGGGTGCGTTCGCCGGCCAGGTACGGCAGCACCAACAACCCTTCCGAGCCCGGTGGCACCGCCGACGCCTCGGCCATCAGTTCGTCGAAAGGCGCTCCGCCGGTGACCTTTTGCAGCCAATTGGTCAGGCTGCCCGCGGTCGAGGTGCCCGCGGCGAGCGCGAAGGTGCCCTCCTGGACGCCGGTCGTCGTCCACAGTGCCTGGTTCGTGTGAAACTTCTCCAGCACCTGCACCAGGAACATCGTCGAGCCGTACATCAGCATGAGATCACCGGGATGCCGCACACCGACGCTGAATGCCTCGGCATAAGCGTCCACGGTGCCCGCCACCACCGGCGTACCGGCCGGGATCCCGGTCTGCGCGGCCGCCGCGGCGGTCACCGCACCAACCACCTCCGAGGGCCACACCAACCGGGGCAGCGGCAGCGAGCCCAGAATTCGCCCGGCCCACTCGGCATTCCAGTCGAAGTCGCGAATCGAGTACAGCGGGTCGCATTGACTCGCCGTGTGGTGGTCCTGGATGTATTCGCCGGTCAGCTTCGCCACGACGAAGGAATTCGAGCCGTACCAGCGGCGCGCACGGGCGAACACCTCCGGTTCGTTCTTGCGCACCCATTCGATCTTCGGGCCGACCGCCTGGCTCGACAGCGATTTACCCGCTCGCGTGAGGATCTTCTCCGCGCCGAACAATTCGGTGAATTCGGCGATCTCGACCGATGCCCGAGTATCAATGCCGTACAGGATGGCCGGACGCACCGGCTCGAGATGCTCGTCGCACAACACCAGGCACGGGCCGACGCCGCTCACGCACATCCCGGCGATCCGGGACCCAGGCGGTACGGCGTCCATCAGTGCGCGGCTGATCGTGCACACCTCGGCCCACCACATGCCGACCGCGTCGACCTCGGCCCAACCTGGCCGCGGCAACGACATCTCATGGCCGACCTGATGCTCGGCGACCACCGTCCCATCGGGCCGCACCAGTACGCCCTTACTGCTCCCTGTCCCCATATCAATACCAACAAGCAGATCCACGGACCTTAGCGTATGCGCTTCGGGTCGATCCGCAGGCCGGTCCGGAGCAATCGACATCACGGCGAAGTACTCGGCCGCAGGTCTGCAATGGCGACATGGACCTGGATGGTCCGTCGAGCCCGCATCACTTGCGGCGACCACGAAGATGGCTGCTCGGTGGACTCAGTTGGTGCGTTCGGCGTACCTCAGCGGGAGTTTGCTCGGCGGACGGTCGATGACGGTGTCATCGTCGGGACTCCTGGACTCCAGGTAGGTGATCCGCCCCGTGGATGCGATGAGGGTCAGCGGGTACACCGGGCCGTTGTCGCGATCGGTGAGTATTTCGTCGATGTTGTCCTCATAACGGCCGACAGCGCTGATCGGGTAGTCGAGCAACCATTGCGGATAGCTGATCGTGGTGTGCACGCGTCGCTCGCCGAGCCACACGATAGCGACCGTGGTGGTGCCCGTCGGCTCTACCCACGCAATTTTGTAGAGATCGCCACTCAGCTGGACTATTTTCGCCGTTTGATCGGTGGTCCACTGCCCGAACAGGGGCCCCATCAGGCACCGGAACTCGACCGTTTGCGAATTGCGCACGTAGAGGTCGTATTTCCAGCCGTTTTCGTAGGCGCAGATCAGGTGCTTGCCGACGATGCCGGACAGATCGCCTGCAAGGGCTGAGCTCGTTGTGGTGACAGCACGCTCTGCACTCATCGGTAACTCCTGTCGATCGACCTTTTCTTCGGGACCTGCGGGTGTCGTCGTCAGCGCCAATGTGTATCCAACGCAAGCCTATCGACTTGAAGCAGCAGTGCGGTCGGTTTGCTGCTCCCAGCTGGCGTGTCACTGACGACCTGGCGCTATTTGTTGGGATTCGTGTGGAGGTCTTCGCTCCTGAATTTGATGAGTAGGAAGAGGTAGCCGACCACGGCAGTGCCTACGATTCCGACGAACGTGCCGATGATCCCGCAGACATAGCCCGCTTCGACGTTGTGGCTGCCGCCGATGGCGCCGCTGGATCCAGCGATCTCCCGAAGCGCGTTCCGACCCAGCCGCCATGCGATCAGGCCGAGAACGATCTGACACAGCACCAGGCTGAAGATGCCCGAGAACTAACACGAGGTTGGCGTTTCTATTTCTACCGTCATCATGTCAGCTCGAGTTGCGCACCGGTAGCGATGGTGATGTCGCACCGCCCCGGAAGGCTTCATCATGCAATTGCTTTACAGCCCATACGATTTCGATGTCCACAGCGATCCGTACCCGCACTATGTCAGTCTGCGGGACGAGGCTCCGGTCTTCCGGAACCACACCGACGATTTATGGGCGCTCTCGCGGCACGCGGACATTTCCTCGCCGCACTGCGGGACTCGGACGGTTCTTCAGCGCCAACGGTCTGCGGATGGAGCCGGCGTTCTGGGGACCCCAGGCCGAACGGTTCTTCTCGTGCGTCGCCATGGATCTCCCAAGCACACCCGGCTGCGCGGGCACCTCCACGGCGCTTGTCTTCGGCAGCGGCCGCCACCGTTACCTCGGCGCGAACCTGGCCCAGCTGGAACTGCGTGTCGCGCTCGAGGAGATCGTCGCGGCGATCGCCGACTACGACATCGACACCGAGCACATGCGCCGAGTCCACTCGTCCAACGCCCGAGGCTTTGCCGCGCTGCCCACCACGGTCACCGTCCGCTGACCGGACCAGGGCCGCCGACCGCGCCGTCCACGTGGACGGCGTGGTGTTCTCGCTGAATGTCGCCGCGCCGCAGGATATTCGCGATCGACGCCTCGAATTCCTGCCGCGTTCCAAGGCTTTGGTTGATCTCGATCAATGGTCGCAGCAACACCATTAGGGTGAATTACTCCGAGGACGGCATCGACGTCAGGGCACTACTTCGAATACGTCGCCGGGTGACAGATAGTTGTAGAACGTCTCGGCGCCTTCGGGAGTCATCCGAATGCAGCCGTGTGACTGTTCTTCGATCGGTCCGATATGGGTGGCAATGTCGCCGTTGAAGAACACGGCCCATTTCATCGGGGCGTTATGCATCGTGCTCCAGAAGTCTGCACGCTTGAACGCCACGTGGAAGACGCCGGGCGGTGTCTCGTAACCCGGCCGCCCGTGTGAAATCGGAGTCGGGCCATAGGTCACTTTGCCGTTATCCATCAGCCAGCCTTCGTTTGTCGAAAGCCGCAGGCAGGCTCGTGCCTCGGTGGAACACGGCGCTACGACCGGAGCCGGTGGAATCGGTGGAATCAGTGCGGGCATACCCGGAATGTCCGGTCCGCCCGGCCATAGTGGTTCGGCCTGCGCGGGCGCTGTCATGATCAGTCCGGCCGCAGCGATACCGGCGAAGACTCCTAATCGGGCGGTCCAGCTGGATAAACGCTTGGTGCTCATTGACTCCCTGACCTCTCTACCCGTGCCCGCCACCCTGCGTCTCGCCCGCCGGGTGAGGAGACAATCTTGTCGACACAAGCATTGGGAAAACTTGGAGGTGCTTTGTGATCATTGTGGACCGTGCTACGGCTCGGTGCGGGTGTTTTCATTAGCATTCCACGAATTGCCGAGTTGCGACATCGGAGAATGGCGACAGAAAAGTTCAATTCGGGCGAATTCCAGTACCTGGTGCAGCGAGCACGCCGAGACCATGGCCCGCGCCATGCTCGCAGCGGGCGAAGAGTTAGGGGCAGGGCCGTCGGGGGGTGCATCGCAACGCCTTCGGCCGTCGCAGTGAACCACAGCCGCTGCATGACGCGACCGCCCGCGCACGGCCGCCGCCGATCTGGGCGAGCACTCCGCGATGCGTCACTCGCTCATGAGGCGTAGTGCCGCGCGGCTCGCCGCGGCGGTCTCCGCAACGGCGATATCGAGCCATGTGGTTGGCGCACCTCCTCGAGTATCCATCGGTAGCCGTACCTGGAGTCCTGGTGCGTCGTCCGGTTCATCAGTCCGGTGTCATCACCGGATGAATAACCGCTGATGGCACCGTCGTTCGCCGAACGCCGTCCGGTGGCGCGGATCCGCGTGGTTGGGTCCGAACTCTCTTGTCGGTTAAGCTGCGCCAGTTCTATAGAACGCAGGTCAGACGCTCGCGTTCGCGCAAAACCGCACCTGAACACACCTCGTGTCGCGGATCGGGCGCGCTTTGTCCGGCCGCGAAGTAGGCTCGGAGTGTCGAATTGTGACGCGACAGCGAAAGATTGGTTTCCGTGAGGGGGAACAGTGGACGCGCTGAAGCTCGATCCAGCGGCGATGGCCGCCTACACCACGATCGCAGACACGGTGTCGCAGCAGCTTGCCTCGGCGTCAGCGGTCGCGGCCGGTGCGATGAATCCTGACCAGCTCACCACCGATCTCGGACTGATCGGCGCCGGGTTCGCGGCGCGGTTCACCGCTGCGGTCGCGGAGCACACGCAGGCACTCTCGACCGCGGGTCAGTTGGTCGCCGCCTACGGGCAGGTGCTACGCGAATACAGCGAAGCGGCCCGCGGCGTCGACACCGATGCCGCGGGTGCCATCACCCGAGCAGGGGAGGCACTGACATGAGGTCCTTGCGGACGCTGACGGGCCTACGCAGGCGAGCGGCGACCACTCCGGCCACCACCGACAACGTCGCACCCACGACCATCGACCCGAACGTCGATCCGCCGATCGTGACTGCGCTGATTCAGCCGATGTTGGCGCTGCGGTCTTCGCTCGGCACCGGGGTCGCCACCCCGGACAAGGCCATCACCAACGCGTTGTCCGCCGCATCTACGCAGGTGGCCGACGCCGAGGGCCCGCACCGGGATGGCCTGCACGCGCTGGAGTCGTCGTGGACCTCCACCGGCGCCGATGCCGCGGTGCCCGCGGTGCGCACCACCCAAACCCAGATCGGCGACATCTCCGATCGCGGACCGGCGTATCTGTCGGTGCTGGGTGACGCACACGCCACCAGTTCGCGTGCCGCACAACGAGTCGACCAGATCATCGAGGACTTCCGCCGCGACGCCAAGCAGATCATGGGCACCGCGAGCTCGGCCCCGGACACCGACGCCGTGATCGCGCGGGCGACGCAGGCGCTGCGGGATGCCGTCACCACGGTCACGGCCGCGCAGACGGAAATGGACGGCCACACCCGGACGCTGGACACGATGGGACCGCTCACGGTCACCACACCGGCGGGCGTCACCGCGTACAACCAGTCATGGACAGGCATTCCCGGCCAGTACCCGCCCGGCGTCGCCACCGCGGGTGTGCCCGCGCAGCCGATGGATCCGGCGCAGGCGGCCCAGCTCCAGTTGCAGCAGCAGCTGATCTCCGCGGGGGTTAACCTGGGCACCGCCGCCATCAACGCCGGCGTCGACATCGGCGCCCACCTCATCGACAAGATCGCCGAGGTCGGCACCCACGCCATGGACACCGTTGCCGCGTCCACGGACAAGGCGCTCGACAAGGCGATCCCCGAGCTCATCCACCCGGGTTCCACCACAGGCGGCGGTAATTCGACCGGCGGCGGCACTAACCCGAGCACGCCAGGGGGCATGTTCGACTTCGGCGGCGGAACGGGAAAGCCAACGACTCCGGCGCCGGGGACCGGGCCGGGCGTGGTGATCCCACCCGCACAGAACGGAGCCGCCACCGCGGGCAAACCCGATGCCAAACCGGCTCCGGTGATACCAACTCCGGCAGCGCCACCGGCCAACTCGGACTCTCCGGCGCCGAAACCAGCCGCGCCGGAGCCGACCGGCCAGCCGGGCGTCACCGGCGGCATGGCGTTGCCGCCGCCTGCCTCGGGCGATCAGGAGCACAAACCTCGTGAAGGCCAGCTCGGCGTGACGGTCCCGACCTCGACGGAGAACGTCCCGGCCGCCGTTATCGGCGACTTCGGCGATGACACGCTCTGATCCCGACCACCCGAACCAGGACCAGGGCAACCCGTTCGACACCGGCCTGCCCATGCTCCGCATGCCGGCCAAGCCGACACCGAAGCGGCGGCTGTCGGCCCGCGCGTCGGGCCAGCAGCGGTCTCCGGAGGCCGCTGCTCCTGAGTCACAGCCGTATGCCGCTGAGCCACAGCCGTATTCGGGCGAGCCGATGACGCCGTCGGATCGGTCCGGTGACTGGATGCAATGGCTCGACGCACCGCGCCCCGCCGCGGAGTTGCCGGATCCGGAGGTCGACCAGAGCGGGTATCCGGCTCACGACGAGGAAACCGAATCCGATCCGTACGGTGATTTCGACCTCCGGGCGCCCATGCTCGTCGACCGATCCGGAGGCAGTCCCGGCCCCAGGCTGCGGCACGCGCCGCGACGTCAGGACCAATCGCGCGGCAACCGACTGGTGGCAGTGCTGATCGTGCTCGGCATCGTGATCGCGATCGCCTCGGTGATCACGTTCGCCCTCAACAGTTCCGGTAAACGCAACGCGCCCCCGGTCGCCGCGACGGCTCCGGCGCCGGCTCCGGTCGCGCCGACCTCGACGACCCCCGCGCCCGGCGACCAGTCGTCGGCCGTCGCGACCCCGGGCTGCGAACAGCGGCGCACCTCGGATGTCGTGTCAGGTACCGACCCCGGCGGCACGACGGACGGACCGTCCGCGATCCTCGCCTTCGAACGCGCTTACTATGTGCAGCGTTCCGGCTTCGCGGCCCGCGCCGTGGTCGCCGACGATGCGACCGTCCCACCCGCTGACCAGATTCAGCGCGGCATCGACCAGGTGCCCGTCGGCACCCTCTACTGCGTGCTGATCACCCGCACCGCCACCGGTGTCGGCGACGGCCAATCGCACTGGGAAGTCCGGCTCACCCAGCAGTCGCCCGGACAGCAACTGCAAACATTCACCCAGATCATCACCACCCGGACCACCGCCATGCGAACCTTGGTCACCGCCATCGCCGCCGGCTGAACCAGCGGCCGGTTGACCGCGCCGACGTCGGGGGGATGGTGGGCCGATGAGCAGCGACGAGGTTCGTGCGGGCGAGAGCACCCACAGCGCCGGAAATTCGGAGTGCGTGGAAGTCGCATTCCTGGATGGCGATTACGTGGGGGTCCGCGATTCGAAGAACCCGACCTGCCCGGCGCTGGTCTTCACTCCTGGCGAGTGGGATGCCTTCGCCTCTGGGGTGGCCGATGGCGAGTTCGCGCGCCCATAGGGCTGTCCGTCCAGGAGCCCGGCGCGGTCGGTTTGAGCCGACTGTGCCGGGCTTCGGTGTGTTCTGCGGGTACGTGTTGCCGGAGTAGCCGCGCTACGTGGCGTCGCCTGGTCGTGGGATGGTGTCGGAGTTCCGCGCAATCCTCTGTGGGGACCCGGTTTGGAACGGGTTCTCGATGAGCGAGTCGGGCTTCGCCATGTGCTGGACCCGGCCGGACAGTGCCCGATTCATGTCGTGATTTCGGCGACAGTGAAGACCTGCCCGCCGGGGATGCTGAAGTAGAACGGGTGGCCGGGGTGGGTGATTTCCGGCAGTCCCGCTTGCCGGATGCGTGCGATGAGAGGGGTGGGTTCGTCGGTGCGGAGTTCGAGCCAGGCGCCTCGGTGGAGTTGGTCGGGGTGCAGGGCGTCGTCGGTGAATTCGACGCTGACCGATCCGCCGCCGGGGAAGCGGAACGCCATCACGGGCTGGGCGAGGCCGGGCAGTTCGAGTTCGCGGCTGTCGCAGCCGAGCACAGTTCGGAAGCATTCGGCCAGTGCAGTGCGCTGGTCGGGGTGGACGTAGATGTGGGCGTTGGTGCCGACGGAGAGGGCCATGGTGGTCACCTGGCGGCGGCGCTGAAGGTGAGCCGGTCGGCGGTGATCTTGCCGTCGCGGACGTCGAGGAGTTCGGCGCCGGTGACGACGCCGGCTGCGGTGGTGACGTCGTACATGATCAGCGCCCGGTCGGCATCGCCGAAGACGGCGTGGATGGTGGGGCCGTCGGTGACCTGGCCGGCGAACCGGGACAGACCTTGCAGGTAGGCTACGCGGCCCTCGGTGCGACCGGCGGGGCCGATGAACGTGACGTCCTCGGCGAGGTAGGTGGCTGCGGTGTCGAGGTCGTGGCGGGCCCAGGCGGTGGTGAATGTGGCGGCGACCTCGGCGGGGCTAGTCGGTGCTGTCGTCATGATTGCTATCTCTTTCCTACTTGTGTTGTGGTGCAACGGCTTTCATTCGTCACATCGGAAGGTGTGATGCTGTCACGGCCGGTGGGCGCGGCGTGGTAATGGGACCTTACAGCGACGTGATTCACAATATGATAGACAGAAAATACAAGTAACACGACTGTATTGACAAGTGGTAGATTGTGGTTCATGAGGAGTTACCGGCAGTACTGTTCGTTGGCCCGGTCACTCGATCTGATCGGGGACCGGTGGACCCTGCTGATCGTGCGCGAACTCGCGCTGCGCCCGTGCCGTTACACCGACCTGAAGACGGGATTGCCCGGGATCGGCACCGATCTGCTCGCCGCCCGGCTGCGAGAACTCGCCGACGCCGGGGTCGTCACCGCCGAGCAGGCGCCGCCGCCGGTCGCGACCACCCTATACACGCTCACCGACTGGGGCGCACAGCTGTGGCCGATCCTGGTCGCGATCGGCCGCTGGGGCGCCCCGCTGATGGCCACCGGGCAGGGCGACGACGCTTTCCAATCCCAGTGGGCGGCACTCGGCACCGTCGCCGTCTACACCGGCATCGACCTCACCGGCCTCGAACCCGTCACGATACTCATCGACACCGGCGGCACCCCCGCCCTCGTCACCGCCGACGCGACCGGAGTCACCGCCACCGTCGCCCAAATCCGGCTGGCCGCCGACGTCGTCCTGACCACGGCCCCCGACACCACCATCGCACTGCTGGCCGGCCGCCAACGGCCCGACGAACTCGACCCCGACACACAGGTCCAGGTGGCTGGCAGCGACGACGCGCTACGCCGATTCACCGCCCTCACTGACCGCGCCCGGCGACGCCGAGGCGAGCCCGCCCGCCGCGTATAATATTGGCGCCCAGCATAATCCGTACGATGCTGTGACTCGCGCGGTGCGGGCCCGACGAGGCGGCAGCCGTCGCGGGGTGACACGCGTGGAGGAGGCGGCGACTGACCGAGGGGGCTGTGCTGGGTCGAGCCACAGTTCGACAACGCAGCCGGTGCTGATAACGGCCGTTGGTGGCGGTGCCGTGTCATTGCGCAGCGGTGTTTTTTTGTCGGTGGAGGTGGGGCAGGTACAACTCCAACCAACCGTGGCGATCTGCTAGTGGCCACCCTCCGTTTGGCGGATCTGTTCGGCCGCGTCGGCTGTGGCTAATTCGGCGGCGAGGAAGTCGGGCGTGCGTGGCAGGCTCAGGTGCAGCCGGAGAGGATGCATATGCGCGCTTTGCCGCGAATCATCTGGAAGTCCAGAGCGTGACCGCCATGGCTGCGGTTGTCGTCAAGGAAGTGCAGGTGGTAGTCGGCCACTGAGATTCCGAGGAAACCTGTGTGCGCCAGGTCGCGGCCATGCTCGGGTTCCTGTTCGTCGGTCGGTAGCGACAGTCGACCTGGCGGCCGACGAGTGGACCATGCTCGACTCACTGACCGCCCCAACTGATGAGGCCAGCTGATTACCCACGCGACGGCACGCCTACCCCCGATACCCTGAACCGGCTGCGCGCGGCAGGCACGCCGTAGCTACGCGGCGGCCGCTACCCGAGAACCGAGGTGTCGATCATCGGCATGATTCGGCGCCTACGGCTGCGGTTGTCGCCGTCGCCGCAGCGGCCTGTTCGGCGTCGTCGACAGTGCATCGTCCCAATCCGCAGGTCGTTGCCACTCCGTACACGGTTCGCTCGGCCGCTTCCTCAAACAGTTTCAAGCTCTGGATGCTGTTGTCGGCACTGGTCCCCGACACGACCCCGGCAATGACCTGCCAATCCGAATCCAGTTGATGCAGCGGCTGATAGAAGGCTGGGTCCAGTGGTGCCGGGCTGGCGCCGTACGCGCAGGGTATGTGCACCGGCGGCAGCGGCACGCCACTCTTGCGCAGCAGTCGTGCAGTCGGATTGAGCAGCTGCACAGTCGGGGCGATGTTGCGTGGGGAGAGCAACTGCTTCCTCCGGTAGTTTCCGTAGCAGAGATGAAGCACGGTCTCTGCGCCGAGGCCGTGCACCCGCGCCAGGAAACCTGCCAGCTGGCGAGCCAGCAGCCGCCCAACGGGGGCCTCCGCCCTCAGCTGTGCCGCCTTGACCATCCCCAGCTGTGCGATCGGAGTCTCCACCTGCCACTTGAGGATGTCGCCGTGTTCGGCGACCAGAGCGGAGATCTCGTCGACCACGGCCTGGACGAACACGGGCAGGTGGCGCAATGAGGCGGCCACGACATCGACATTGCGCAGGGCCAGCCCGAGGGGAAGGCCGTCGGCAACCGCAGCGCCTGCAAACACATACAGCGCCATATCCAGCGGGTTGGGCTGGCTGATCTGTACTTTCGTGCCTGCCAGTTCGGGGTGCCGATCCTGTAATTTGCGGAACGTCGTGACTGCCTCGCGGATTCGGCCGATGCGATCCATCGACACGTCGCGAGGCTCGAGCTTGTGCCCGCGCCTGACCGCGTAGACAGGCATGTCGGTGTAGTCGGCGAAGCCGCCCTTCCTGACCATCTCGAACGCGTCGAGATGCTTCTCCCTGTCCCGTAGATACTGGACGATCCAGGTCGCGTCGATATCACACGGAACTCCCGTCAACGGGTGCCCCTTATTCCGCTCGACGAACCACTCCATCATGTCGCCATCGCTGGTCATCAGCTCGGGCGGCAGACTGCCGACAAAATGCATGTATCTGGTCATAGCCGATCCCAACGATCATCCACGCAAGAGCAAGCAACCGACGGTTCGCGACCAATGTCCCGAACCGGCGGCTGTTCGGTCACCGTAGCGCTATCACGCTCGAGGCGCGAAGCCCCGGCATTGGGAACAGGGCCGCGGTTAATACTGCAACGGGTGCGCCCAGAGATCAGGAGGTGATGGTGACGCGGTCATGGCTTGGTCGGAAGCTCGTCGTCGCCTGCCGGTGTGATCCCGATCCGGGTAGCTGTCAGGAGGCCCGGTAGCAGGCTGGCGGTCCGGTCTGGAAACGGGTCGGGTCGAAGCCCAGTGCCGAAAGCCCCAGTGGGGGAAGCGACTGAGCGGTCCGTAGCGGGAGCGAAGCGTGCCGCCTCGTTAGATATTGAGGGAGAGGCCGAGCCGGGCCGTTCACGGTGGAGGCCATGGAAGCGGTGAAGATCCTGGACGAGCAGCCGTGTTCACCTCATGCACCGACGCATCGTGCCGTCACCGGCGCGCGCCTGGCCGCCACCGAATGTGAACAGAGCCGAAAGTGTAAGTGAGACAAAGCCGCTATGGCTGATCGGCTTGTCCCCGGCAACGTCGATCGGGGAGGTACTCGCCCCCAACGGCACTCACCAACCGACATCACCCAAGTTACGGAGACATCAAAATTGGGCGATACCAACGTCTTCCGCGCCAGGGTGGTGTCAAATTTCACTGAACAACGGTGTTGTAGATGATCGATGTAACCAGTCAGGAGTGCCCGCGTGCCACGTGAAATCGATTCGGCTGTCTTCCCGCATCTGGATGCGGACCTGGACCGCGTCCGTGAGGTTCTCGGCCCCGTGCAGTTGCGGGGCAGGCCCGAACTGACCGCACTCACAGACGAAGGACCGGACACCTCTCGTCGCCTGGTGCGTCCCACCTTGACGTTGCTGTCGTACTACCTGCTCACCGATCCCGCGACCCCGGCCGACGACCGGGTGGTGCGCGCCGCCGCCGCTGTCGAGTTGCTGCATCTGGGCTCGCTCTACCACGACGACGTCGTCGATCATGCCTACGAGCGTCGAGGCCGTCCCAGTGCCAACGTGGTGTGGGGTTCACATATGGCGGTGCTGGGTGGGGACTCGGTGACGTTCTCGGGCATGCGCATGCTGGCCGAGCTCGGCGGGCGTGAAGTTCTCGCGGCGACGATCGCGGGTGAGCAGATGTGCGCGGGCATGGTGATCGAGGCCGCCGACCAGTATGTGGCCTCTCGTAGCGAGCAGTCCTACCTGGACACGGTCGACGGCAAAACGGCGGCGCTGCTGTCGCTGGCATGCCGGGTAGGCGCGATGCAGGCCGGCCGCTCCGAGGACGAGGAAGAGGCGTTGGCGCTGTTCGGCCGACACTTCGGGGTGGCCTACCAGCTCTATGACGACATCCTCGATCTGACCTCGACCGCCGAAGAAATGGGCAAGCCCGTCAACGCGGACCTGCCCGAGGGCATCTACACACTTCCCGTGATCCGCGCTGCTGCCCGCGACCAAGGCCTTGCCCGCCTGCTGAGCCAACGAATGACGCGGGACCAAGCCGCCCGCGCCCGCGAGCTCGTCATCGCCTCCGGCGCCGTGGACGAAGCACAAGCGAGGGCCGATGAATTCATCGACCAGGCCGCCGGCCAGCTCGCCGCCCTGCCCGTTGACCCGAACGCCCGCCACGCAATGACCGCCTACGCCCATTCCATACTCGACCGGCGAACTCCTGGTCCCGCGGTCCCCCGGCAGTCGACGCAGGCCCCCGGGGCTCACAGTGATGGGCTCCCGCCGGGGGTCGCGCAATGGTTGAGGAGTTGGATGGTGGACACCGGCCTTGCCGTCACCCCTGCCGAGGCCGACTACCACCGGTGGATAGGAGCGCTCTGGAGCCCGGTACAAACCTTGGTCCCAGCAGCGGACGCGGCCCGTGAACAGACCGCCTACGCCATGGCCGTGCTGGTCCTTATGTGGGACGACCTCTTCGAGGATCCGCAGCTGAAGGACCCGGAAGCCGTGACCGCGCTGAGGCGTGGCATGGTGGCAATGCTGCGCCAGGACCCGGAGAAACCGTGGCGGCCCGGCGCGATCCCGACGGCGTGGGCGAGTTTGTGGCCGCGCCTGCGCGAGGGCCGCACCCCCCGCTGGCAGGAGCGGTTCCTCGACGGCATCGAGGAGTGGTTCGAAGCGGCCGAACGCGAAGCGCACCATCGCATCAATGGCTACATCCCGTCCACGGCCGACTACCTGCCGCTGCGGAAGTCGGTCAGTGGGATCGAAACCGCCCTCGCCACTGTGGAGGTATACCAGGACCGGGAACTGCCCCCGAAGCTGCGCAACCACCCCGTGACCCGCCGTCTCGAGGAACTCGGCTTCTGGGTGACCTTCGTGGAGAACGACCTGGTGGGGTTGGATCAGGACGAGGCCGACCACGTCCCCTACAACCTGGTGCGGGCAATCCGTCACGAGACCGGCTGCACCCGCGGTGAAGCCGTCGAGCAGGTGCAGCGCCAAGTGGCCGAGCAGCGCGCCCAGCTCGAGGCGCTGATCCGCTACGTCCCCGCGCTCTTCCGCGTGCTTCCCGGCCTGTCGGGCCGGGGGAAGGACTACGCGGAGATATACGTGAACATGGCGAACGTGGGGCTCTGGGGGCGTGAGAGCGGTCGGTACGAGCAACCCTCCGCCTCTGCAGCGCCGGATTTGGAACGCTTGCGCCGTGAGGTCTACCTCCCGGCCGACGACCTGACTCCTACCGCGCCGTAAGCCCCCGCAGCCGGCGAAGCAGGGTGTGTCCCGCGCGATCCACCGTGGTGGTCGCGCGGGACGCCCCGGTCAGTGCTTCGCTGGCTGTGCGGACCTCGTCGGTCCGGGGATGCGAGGTCCGGGGATGCGGATCCACATCGTGGGTCGAAGAGACGAGCGGGTGCGCAGATGGAAAGCCACCAGCCCGAGGAGGGCGCTCGCGGTGAACCAGGCCAGTTGCACGGCGAAACCCGCGAATAGTGTGGTGTCGGAGAAACCGGCCGCGGTCGAAGCCTGCATTGCCCCGTAGGAGGGCAGCCAGCGCACGAAATCGCTGTCCGCCCCAGCGCTGGCGATGGGGTTCTGCACGGCCATGTCGATGGCGCTGATCATCGCGAGGGCGAACATGCCCTCCACGTCGCGGCGCAGCAGCGCGCCGAGGGCGACACCTAGCGCCCCGTAGGTCATCGCGGCGCAGAAAAGCGCCGCAGCGAGCAGGACAGGCTGCCGAGGCGACCAGTAGCAGCAGATGATCGCGGTGGCGTACGCGCTAACCGCCACCGAACTCACCACCAGGCAGGCAATCTTCGCCAGACCCAGCGCAACCCGGGGATACCCGGCCATCGACAGTCGCCGGTCGAATGCTCCGCTGTTGAAAGTCGCCGCGAACATCATGAAACCGACGATCAGTGAGACCGCCATCAGGGCGACGCTGATCTGGGCGAGCTCATTGCCGTTGGCGTGCAGAACCAGACCGGTGTCTCGAAGCCGGAACGGTAGCTGGATGTCGGTGACGGCCACGCGCACCAGAGTGATCAATATGGGGACGAAGACAGCCGCCAATAGCATGGCGAACCGGTTACGAGCATGCTCGATGAGGCCATAGCGCGTGGCGATCACGAACAGCCGCACACCACGGAGCGAGGCTCGCCGAGCGACCATGTCGTCGCTCATCCGGCCATCTCCTGTCTGCCTTGCAGGACGCCGTCTCTGCCTTGTAGGACACCATCGTGCAACCGCCACACCTGATCCAGCTTGTCGGTGTCGTGGGCCAGATGTGAGACGATCAGCACCGACCGGCCGGTGTCACGGAACTCTGCGACCAGATCCCAGAAACGCAGATACGTCTCCCAGTCGAAGCCCTGGTACGGCTCGTCGAGCAGCAGAACCTGCGGATCATGCATCACTGCCAGCGTCAGGTTGAGCTTCTGCCGCGTGCCGCCGCTCAGCGTCGCGACCCGCTCACCGGCATAGTCGGTGAAACGCAGGATCTCCATGGTCGCCTCGGCCCGCCGCAGGTCCGGGACCGCATAGGCCGCGGCGAAGAAGTCCAGGTGCTGGCGAACCGTGAACGCGTCGTTCAGGATCACCTGCTGCGGGCAGTAACCGAACCGCCCACTGTGCCGGACCATCCCCCGGTCTGGTCGCAGCCCTCCGGAGAGGACCTTCAACAGCGTCGACTTGCCCACGCCGTTCTCACCGACGATGCCCACCAGCGCCCCCGCAGGCAGGACGATGTCGATGCCACGCAGCACCGACCGCCTGCCGTAGGAGTGGTGGACGTCCTTCACTTCCATCATCGCCCCTTGCCTGCCGCCGACGTAGTGGCCCGGCAGCCGTTCGCATGCTACCAATCAACGACGAAAACCCGTGCCGGGATGGCCAATTCGCTGCACGCATGCCTTCGGCAGTGCGGCAAGCGCCTCGACCGTGGCTCGAAACCACCGTCGTCGGACTCGCCGTTCGTCAAACCCGGTCCGAAGTCGTTGCGCCGCAAGTCCGGCCGTAAGCCGGGCGGGCAGCCCGGCCACCCGGGCTCGACCCTGACACCAACCCGAAGGTTACCGCCGGTAACGATCTACTGCTGGAGTAACTAGGCGCGCCCGGCGTTGAACCGGTTGAGCCGCCAGACGCGTGGGTGGTTGGCCTCAAGACGTTTTGGTGAGCGATCCGATGCTCAGTAGGTAGGCGCTTCCTTGTGCGTCAATATCATTGACGATGGCGAATTCATGATGGCCGTCGCTGGCGACCGACCAGAAATTGACTGTCGAAGAGCCGCACTGCTGTGGGGCCGGGGCGAGTTCCGCGGTGTTGCCATCGGTCGTCAACGTCCACACACATCCGTCGTCCGTTCGAGCCTGCACCTCGCCTCGGCCGCCGGCGGTGAAGCTCACCGATCCTGTTTTCGGGACTCGCTGAGGGTTCAGGAGGTTGATCCCAGTTGCCGGATCGGCCGAGTCGAATGTCCACGTCCCGGTGAAATGTTCGAGTGTTTCCCGGGGCTTCTCGATCCCGGCTTTGGTGCGGCTTGCCTTGTCGAGCACGAACGGGTACTGGCCGCCGTTGAAATTGCTTGTCGCATGGACGATTTCCTGTTCCCGGTGGCCGCGGACGGTGACGTGCCAGGTGTCGACGTCATAGCCGGAGCCGATCACCTTGTTGAAGCAGTATTGGTCCTTGGAGGTCAGGTCGAGACCGTCGGGTCCCAGCGCGAAATGCCAGGTGCAGCCCTGATCGGTATGACCGACGACGCCGCCGGGCTCGCGTTCGAAAACGAGGTGCCGATCTGGGGGATCTTGTACTCCGAGCCCGGCAGTTGCATCACCGCTATGTTGGTTCCGCTGGTGAAATCGGGCTGGTCGTAGTTCCAGGTACCGAGATACTGATCGACATCCTGGTGGTCCGCGATGGCTGCCCCGGGGGACAGGACGAATACCGCACCGATCGCTGCTGCCGCACCGGCCAGTAGCCGAGCAAAGGTGCGTGGACGGTGTGTGTTCATGAGTGTCATTGCCTCTCCTGATCCCGAATCGGATCCTCGGACGGGAATCCGTACGTGCGACCAATAGGACGAGACGGCGATCGGGAAAGTTACAGCAGCCGCAGAGCGCCCGCGCGTAACTTATGGCGAGGTCATCTCGTCCTCGAGGTATGGAAATGACACCGCAGGACCGTGACACTGCATTCGGCCGGGCATGGCAAGCCAATCGGGCTTACTTGGTCGATATGGCGTTCCGGATGCTGGGCAATATCGGCGACGCGGAAGACGTTGTGCAGGAAGCCTTCACGCGGCTCGGCCACACCGATATCGGCCTGCTCGAGGATGTGCGCGGCGGGCTGACCGTCGTCACCAGCAGGATATGCCTGGATCTGCTGCGGTCCGCGCGCATGCGTCACGAATGGCCCGGCCACCCGATGCGTATGGAGGCACTCGACTTGCCGTACGGAGCCGATCCGGCCGATCGGATCACCCTCGACGAGGACGTGCAGCTGGCACTGCTGGTGGTGCTGCAGCAGTTGCGTCCGGCCGAGCGAGTCGCATTCATCCTGCACGATGTCTTCGCGATGCCGTTCGACACCATCGCCGAGACGCTCGGACAACCGATCGGCACCTGCCGTCAACTGGCGCGTCGAGCGCGACACAAACTCGCGGGCACCCGACCCGACGCCGCTGTACCCGTGCCCGAATACCACACGGTCACAGCGAAATTCATCGATGCCTGCACGAGCGGCGACATCACCACATTGGTCACGGTCCTGCACCCCGAAGTGTGGGGTGTCGCCGCATTCCTCAGCGGCCCAATCGGTCCCCAGATCACCCACGGCCGAACCGAGGTCAGCCAGAATCTACTGACCTACTACGCCAACCGAGCAGTCCTCGTTTCCCACCCGGTCCTCGACCACCCGGCCGTGCTTGCCTTCATCGACCACCGCTTCTTTGCGCTGCTCGTACTCACCATCGAAGACAACCTCGTACGCAAGCTCGAAGTAACAATCAACCCCACCACGACTCGTCGATGAACCGACACATCGGATCGCGCATCGGCCGATCTATCCGGGCACGCAACACGGCCAGCAATTAGTGGGCGGCGTCGCGGTCCTGGATGCAGGCCGCGGTCACCACGACCGCCAGCAGTAGCCCACCGGTGTCGGTGGCGATGTGGCGTTTGCGGCCTTTATCTTCTTGCCCGCGTTGTAACCGGCCGTGGCAGCGGCCGTGGGCTGCGGGTGACGTCCGGCACGCAGCCGGGCACGGTCTCGCAGAGTGTCGTGGATGCGTTGCCACACACCGGCTTTCGTCCACCGCTGGTAGATGTCGTAGACGGTTTCCGCCGATGGGAAGTCGTGCGGTAGCTGGGCCCAGGCGATCCCGCCGCGGACCAGGTAGAAGATTGTGGCGCACACCAGCCGCCGGGGCCACTTCTGCGGGCGGCCACCCCGCCTGCCGTGGTTGCCGGGAGGCGGCAGCAGCGGCTCGAGCAGCACCCACTCGGTGTCGGTCAGCGACGATGACGGGTAGAACGGGCACGCCGACGGCGCGGCGGGCGACTCGCCGTGAGCCGGGCACGACGAACACGGGCAGGTAAGCAACACTGAGATCGCATCCGAGAACTCGGTAGCTAGTCGGCAGATAGTTTGGCGGGCATGGAGCGGTAGGCGTGCAGGTTTTGCAGGGGATGTGGGATCGGCGGGCCGTCCAGGTGTAGGTCCGGGTACCGTTCGAAGAGGGCTCGTAGCGCGATGGTGCCTTCCATTTGGGCGAGTCTGGCTCCCAGGCAGGCGTGTATCCCGCTGCTGAACGAGAGATGATCAGCGGCGTTGGCCCTGGTCACATCGAATTGTTGGGGATCGGGGAAGACGGCGGGGTCGTAGTTGGCGCCTGCCAACGACAGCAGCACCAGGGAACCGGATTTGACCTGCTCATCGGCGATGTCGACGTGACAGCTCGCGATCCGGCCTGTCATCCGTACTGGACCGTCGTAGCGCAGGATTTCCTCGACGGCGCCCGGCCACAGCTCCGGCTGCGCGGTCAGCAGTTCCAGCTGGTCGCGATGGCTTGTCAGTAGGGCGATTCCGTTGCCGAGCATGTTCACCGTCGTCAAGAATCCGGCGTCCAGCAGCAGGGCTGCGTTGGCCATCTGTTCGCGGCGGGTGAGCTCGCCACCGGTCACCAGCATGCTGAGCACGTCGTCGTTCGGTTCGGCGGTGAGCCCGTCGAGGTGCTGGTCGAAGTACCGCTTGACCTCGGCCAGGTCTTCGATGGCGTGGCGGTATGTGGTCCAAGTCAGGCCTCGGTCCAGCAGCGGCGCACCGGTGTCTCCCCACTTCAGCAGGGTCGAATGCATGTCGGTCGGCAGCCCGAGGATCTCGGCGATGATCGCGACGGGCAGCTGCGCGCAGAAGTCGTCGATCAGATCCGGTCGCGGCTTCGATTTCAGGCGTTCGAGTAGGTCGTCGGTCACTTCGACGATTCGCTGCTCCAGTGTGGCGATCGCCTTCGGGCTGAATGCCTGCCCGACCAGGCGTCGGTATCTGGTGTGATCCGGCGGATCGGTCACCAGCATCGAGGGCGGTTCCCCGAGGTTGGGAAGTCCCAGATCCGTCTTGGCCAGCGCCCAGCGGATCGGCTTCGGCATGGCTGGATGGTTGGGTGTGACCACGCCGAAGCGACGGTCTCGCAGGATGAGTCGGCACAATTCGTGGTCTGCGGTCACGTGCACCCCCGACATCCGGGGCATCCGGCCCCGCCGCCGGATCTCCTCGATGTAGGGCGACGAGCCGAGCAAGCGATCCGGACCGACGGCGAGCTGCCCGAGAGGATCGCCCCGACGCGACGACCATTGGAGATAAGACCGTAGCTGGCCATGAGTGAGCAGCCACCGGATCCACGCGCGAGTCAACATTGTCACCCTCACTCCCGACCTCTTCCCTATGGTAGACAGTCGCTATGGAAGAGGGCCGGATGCTGGTGATCTGGGCCTAGTGGCCGCTGGAGGTGATGGAGCGACGTTCAGATCAGGTGAGGGGCACCATGGACAGGCGTGGTTTCGTTAAGGGCGCCGGCTTAGCCGCGACGATGCTGGGTCTTGCGGGTGGAAGCCCTGCCACGTCTGCGGCATGGGCCGACGACTACAGCCCGAGCCCGAAAACGTCGATGTACCGCAGGCTGGTGCCGGAGATCTTCGCGCCACTGCCGGATCCGGCCGATCATGTGCCTGCGATCGTTATCGGATCGGGGTTCGGGGCGTCGATCACCGCGCTGCGCCTGTCGCAGTCCGGGACCCACGTTGCGGTGCTCGAGCGCAGCCTCGAAGGCGGATTCGCCGGGAAACCCGGATTCGTAGGATCCGGCGGAGCTCTGAAGCATTCGAGTATGGACGTGGCCACGCTGAATCGACGCGGCCACGAGCCCGTGTGGTCGCAGCCGAATGAACAGGCCAAAGTTCTTCGGAACCGGGAGGGCGGTCAATGATCGGTGGGGTCCGGCAGTACGCCGTCGCGGCGGCCGCGACAGCGGCACTCGTCGTTTACCCAGCCGATGAACTTGGCTATCACGGCGGCTTATTGGACCAAGCGGACGCAGAGAACCTTCGACCAGAAATCGAAAGAGCCCTGTCCAGAACGCATCTGAGACGGTTGAGGAAGGGCCAAGCGGAATCCGCAACGCGCAACCGGTACTGACAGCAACAAAGAAAAGCGAGGTCAGCACCCCGAACGAGCCAACGCCGATACCCGCAGAAAACCTTATGTCCAACTGATACGTGGAGCTAAGGGGACTCGAATCCTCATGTTTCCGAAAAGTCGCTGCTCCACTGTTTGCCCCGCCGAATTGTACCAGCTCTGAACAGGCATTTCAGGTCACTTTAGTGGCTGGGTCGCTATTTGGTCGTTTGATGTGCCTCAACGATCTCTGCCGAGAACGCACCGCCTAATCACTTTCGTAAATTTGGAGATTGTTTCGCGGTCCGATCGTGGGCTTGGGGGTGTACGCAAACGGACCAGTCGGCTTACACTGAACGTGGTCGGGTCTGGAGGAAAGTGATGACCGTTCCGCGACCGCAGTTCCATCCCAACGGGGGATTAGCCGGGGATGTTGAGCCGGACGTGTCAGCGCAGCCAGTGCCGTTGTCTGCGGGGCAGCGGGGGCTGTGGCTGGCACAGCAATTGAGCCCGGACGTGCCGATATGTGAGGCGCAGTACGTCGAGTTGCATGGGGATCTGGATGTCGATCTGCTGCGCGAGAAGACGATTCAAGCAGGCCGCGAGTTCCAGTCGGGGTATCTGCGGCTGGTAGCGGTCGACGGTGAGCCGCATCAGTTGTTCGACCCATCGCTGGATTCGGCGGGGCCGGTGATCGATATGCGTGGTGAACCAGATCCCGTCGCGGCGGGCTTGCAGTGGATGCACCGGGAGTACACCGCGCCTTTGGATATCACCCGGGACCGGTTGGTTGCATCGGCGATTGTGCAGGTCGGGGATCAACATTTCCTGTTGTACAGCAGGATCCATCACGTCGCATTGGATGGCTACGCCGGGATGACGATAGTGAACCGGATCGCGGCACTGTACACGGCTGCGGTGCAGGGCCGTACAGCAGAGCCGAGCCGGGCGGCGGACCTGCGCACCCTTTACGAGGCCGACCGCAGCTACCGGGAGTCGAAGCGGTTCACCAACGACCAGGCATATTGGGTGGACAGACTCGCCGACGTCGAGGAAGAGTCCAGCCTGGCCCCCGGGTACGCGCCCCCGCGTGCGGACAGTGTGGTCGCAATCGCCGAACTGTCGACGGTGACGGTAGGCCGGATCGATCATTCCGCGAAAGTGTTGGACGCGTCCCCGGCCGCGGTGGTGATCGCCGCATTCGGATGCTATCTGGCCCGGATGACCGGCCGGGACGAGGTCCTGGTCAATATTCCGATGTCGGGTCGCACCACCGCCGTGCTGCGGCGGTCCGGGGGGGTGTTCGTCAACGTCGCTCCGCTTCCGATCGTGATCGGTACGGAGGACACGGTCGTGACGCTGGCGCGGCAGGTGCAGTCCGATCTGGTGGGCGCGTTGCGGCATCAGCGGTGCGACCTCACCGACATTCGCGCCGCCGCCGGATACAGAAGCGGGCAGCGGCGTTTCGCAGGCCCGATGGTGAATGTCATGTTCTTCTCCCAGGAGATCCGGTTCGGGTCGATGACCGGGGAGTTCCATATCCTCAGCTCCGGGCCGGTCGAGGATTTGCTGGTCGACCTGTATCAGACCGGAGACCCGCCGCGGACGATCCTCCACTTTATGGCCAATCCCAACCTCTACACCGACCCCGAACTGTCGACGCATTTCACCAGATTCGTGGAGTTCCTCGACGCGTTCGCCGCCGCCGCACCGGGCACTGATCTCGGGCAGATCCACCCCGACAGCGCCCGCGACGGCGCCCGGATCCGGCGCCGCCGAGAGAACCTGGCGTTCTGGCAGGCCACGCTCGCGGACCTTCCTGAGGAACTTCGTTTGCCGATTGACAGGCCGCGGCCGGTGGTGACGTCGAATCGGGGTGTCACTACTAATTACACGTTGAATGCCGAGTTGGTTCGGGCGTTGGAAAGGTTTGCGCGGCAGCATAGTTCGTCATTGTTCATGGTGATCCACGGGACGCTGGCAGTCTTGCTTGCCCGGTTGAGCGGTACCACCGATATTCCGATCGGCACACCGATCGCCGGGCGTGGTGCAGCCGCGCTCGACGACATGATCGGCATGTTCGTCAATACCCTGGTGTTGCGGACCGAAATCGATCTCGATGAGCCGTTCACCGATTTGCTCGGCCGGGTCAGGCAACTCGACCTGGACGCCTTCGGGCACGCTGACGTTCCGTTCGAGCAACTGGTGGAGCAACTCGCTCCGCAGCGGTCCCAAGCCCGGCACCCGCTGTTCCAGGTGATGCTGGCATTCCAGAACCTGGAACAGGTGAAGCTCGAACTGCCCGGCCTCAGCGTGTCGGTGGTCGACCTCCCCAACGAAGTGTCTCGCTTCGACCTGCAGTTCGTGCTGTCGGACAACCATGACAGCGGCGAGATGGCAGTAGCGGTCACCTACGCCACGGATCTGTTCGACGCCGCGACGATCGACTCTCTCGCACACCGGTGGATCCGGATACTCGAGTCGGTAGCCGCCGATCCGACGGTTCCGGTCGGGACGATCGAGGTACTCGAGCCCGCCGAACGAGCTGATCTGCTGACACGTTCCGGTGCACCCACCGTGGCGCCTACCACACTGGCCGACCTGCTGACCGCAGCGGCCGCGCGGGATCCCGACGCCACAGCGATCGTGTTCGACGGGCAGCAGCTGAGCTACCGGGAGCTGGACGAGCGTTCGAACCGATTGGCCCGACTACTCATCCAACGAGGTATCGGCCCGGAAGACGTTGTCGCGATAGGCATTCCACGCTCCCCCGAGTCCGTACTCGCAGTGTGGGCAGTCACCAAATCGGGAGCCGCGTTCCTGCCGATCGACCCTACCTACCCCACCGAACGCATCACCCACATGATGACCGATTCGAAAGCAGCCATCGGTCTGACCGTGCCATCGGTGCGCACACAATTACCCGATGACATCGACTGGCTGACACCCGACTACCTCGAGGCCCTCAGTGCCCAGCCGATCTCCGATCCCGAACGCACAACCGTGCTACGGCCGCAGCACCCGGCCTATCTGATCTATACCTCGGGCTCCACGGGTGTGCCGAAGGGCGTGACCGTGACGCATGCCGGGTTGGCCGCGCTCAGTTCCGAACAGCGGGAACGCTATGCGGTGACTGCGGCTTCGCGGGCCCTGCATTTCGCGTCGCCGAGCTTCGATGCCTCGGTCTGGGAGCTGCTGCTTGCGGCCGGTGCCGGCGCCACGATGGTGATCGTCGCGCCCGGCACCTACGGTGGCGCGGAGCTGGCTGAGCTGCTGCGCCGCGAGCGGGTGACCCACGCAGTGGTTACGCCGGCGGCGTTGACTTCGATGGATCCGGTCGGGCTCGACAATTTGCGAGTCGTCGTTGCCGCCGGTGATGCTTGCCTGCCGGAGCTGGTGCGGCGCTGGGTGGCCGACGGTCGTGAGTTCTTCAATGCTTATGGTCCGACCGAGGCCACGATCATGACGAACCAGAGCACTGCGTTGGTGGCGGGTGAGTTGGTGACGATCGGTGGCCCGATCCGTGGTGTCTCGGAGTGGGTGTTGGATCAGCGGCTGCAACCCGTGCCGGTTGGTGTGGCGGGTGAGTTGTATATCGCGGGCGCTCTGCTGGCCCGTGGATACCATTGCCGGCCAGGCACGACAGCCGAGCGTTTTGTAGCGTGCCCTTGGATGCCCGGCGAACGTATGTACCGCACCGGGGACGTGGTCCGGTGGACACCGGATGGAGTGATCCAGCATCTCGGCCGGTCGGACTTCCAGGTGAAGATTCGTGGTCTTCGCATCGAACTCGGCGAGATCGATGCGACGCTCGCTGCCCACGAGACCGTCGGTTTCGCCGCCACCATCGGCCACCGCAACGGTTCCGGGGCCGAGTCGCTGGTTTCGTATGTCGTTGCCGCACCTGGCCGTTCGATCGATACCATGACCTTGACCGAACACCTCACCGACCGGTTGCCGTCCTATATGGTCCCGTCCTCGATGATGGTGTTGGACCGTGTTCCGTTGACACCGGTGGGCAAACTGGACCGCAAGGCGCTACCGGATCCGGTATTCACCGACAACAAGCCGTTCCGGGCACCCGAGACACCGATCGAACACATGATCGCCAGATCGTTCGCCGATGTATTGGGTATCGACACGGTCGGTCTCGATGATTCGTTCTTCGCGCTCGGCGGTGACAGCTTGGTCGCGACCCGGGTTGCAGCGCGACTCGGCGCCGCGCTGGATACCGAGATTCCGGTGCAACTGTTGTTCGAGGCGTCCACGGTGGCAGCGCTCGCGACCCGCATAGAGCGGCATGCCGGTACGGGGCGACGACGCCCACCACTGATCGCCGGGCCGCGTCCCGATCTGGTGCCGTTGGCACCAGCCCAACAACGGATGTGGTTCTTCAACCAATACGACACCAGTTCCGGGGCATACAACATTCCGATCGCCATCCGGCTGCGTGGCGAGCTGAACATCGACGCCGTGCGATTGGCCATGGTCGACGTGCTGCGCAGACACGAGTCGTTGCGAACGCGGTACCCGGACCACGACGGAATGCTGATCCAGCTGATCGAATCCGCCGACGACGTAGACCACGACCTGACCCCGGTACCGGTTCCGTCGAGCCAGTTGATCACGACGGTAACCGAATTCGTCACCGAAGGGTTCGATGTGAGCACCCGGGCGCCGGTGCGTGCCCGATTGTTCCGCGCCGCCGACTGTGAGGAACCCGAATACGTGTTGGCCGTCGTGGTGCACCACATCGCCGCGGACGGCTTCTCTATGACACCGCTGGCCCGCGACGTGACGACTGCGTACGCCACACGGATCCGCGGAGAAGTCCCTTCGTGGACGCCGCTGCCTGTCCAGTACGCGGACTACGCACTGTGGCAACAAGCTGCCCTCGGCTCGCCCGACGATCCGGAATCGCTGTGCGCCCAGCAGATCCGATATTGGACCGAAACTCTGGACGGAGTTGCCGAGGAACTTCGTTTGCCGATTGACAGGCCGCGGCCGGTGGTGACGTCGAATCGGGGTGTCACTACTAATTACACGTTGAATGCCGAGTTGGTTCGGGCGTTGGAAAGGTTTGCGCGGCAGCATAGTTCGTCATTGTTCATGGTGATCCACGGGACGCTGGCAGTCTTGCTTGCCCGGTTGAGCGGTACCACCGATATTCCGATCGGCACACCGATCGCCGGGCGTGGTGCAGCCGCGCTCGACGACATGATCGGCATGTTCGTCAATACCCTGGTGTTGCGGACCGAAATCGATCTCGATGAGCCGTTCACCGATTTGCTCGGCCGGGTCAGGCAACTCGACCTGGACGCCTTCGGGCACGCTGACGTTCCGTTCGAGCAACTGGTGGAGCAACTCGCTCCGCAGCGGTCCCAAGCCCGGCACCCGCTGTTCCAGGTGATGCTGGCATTCCAGAACCTGGAACAGGTGAAGCTCGAACTGCCCGGCCTCAGCGTGTCGGTGGTCGACCTCCCCAACGAAGTGTCTCGCTTCGACCTGCAGTTCGTGCTGTCGGACAACCATGACAGCGGCGAGATGGCAGTAGCGGTCACCTACGCCACGGATCTGTTCGACGCCGCGACGATCGACTCTCTCGCACACCGGTGGATCCGGATACTCGAGTCGGTAGCCGCCGATCCGACGGTTCCGGTCGGGACGATCGAGGTACTCGAGCCCGCCGAACGAGCTGATCTGCTGACACGTTCCGGTGCACCCACCGTGGCGCCTACCACACTGGCCGACCTGCTGACCGCAGCGGCCGCGCGGGATCCCGACGCCACAGCGATCGTGTTCGACGGGCAGCAGCTGAGCTACCGGGAGCTGGACGAGCGTTCGAACCGATTGGCCCGACTACTCATCCAACGAGGTATCGGCCCGGAAGACGTTGTCGCGATAGGCATTCCACGCTCCCCCGAGTCCGTACTCGCAGTGTGGGCAGTCACCAAATCGGGAGCCGCGTTCCTGCCGATCGACCCTACCTACCCCACCGAACGCATCACCCACATGATGACCGATTCGAAAGCAGCCATCGGTCTGACCGTGCCATCGGTGCGCACACAATTACCCGATGACATCGACTGGCTGACACCCGACAACCTCGACGAGGCCGAGGACCGCCCCGTCACCGACAATGACCGGGTACGCCCGCTGCGCCTCGACGATATCGCCTACGTCATCTACACCTCCGGATCGACCGGGCTACCCAAAGGCGTCGCGGTCACCCACCGCGGACTCTACAACTGCGCAACCGAGCACCGGGATGCCATGAGCATCGAATCCGATTCTCGTACTTTGCATTTAGCTTCGCCAAGCTTCGATGTGTCGGTACTGGAATTGTTGTTGGCGCTGTGCGCGGGCGCGACTATGGTCATCGCACCCAGCGACGTCTACGGCGGCGACGAACTCGGTGAATTGCTCGACCGCGAGCATGTCAGCCACGTCCTCATCACACCTTCCGCGTTGTCCACCATCGACCACACCCGTTGGCCGCTACCGGATTTGAGACACCTGGTAGTCGGTGGCGAAGACTACGGCACCGAGCTGGTTGAGCGCTGGGGCGGCGACCGCAACATATTCAACGATTATGGTCCGACCGAGGCCACGATCATGACGAACCAGAGCACTGCGTTGGTGGCGGGTGAGTTGGTGACGATCGGTGGCCCGATCCGTGGTGTCTCGGAGTGGGTGTTGGATCAGCGGCTGCAACCCGTGCCGGTTGGTGTGGCGGGTGAGTTGTATATCGCGGGCGCTCTGCTGGCCCGTGGATACCATTGCCGGCCAGGCACGACAGCCGAGCGTTTTGTAGCGTGCCCTTGGATGCCCGGCGAACGTATGTACCGCACCGGGGACGTGGTCCGGTGGACACCGGATGGAGTGATCCAGCATCTCGGCCGGTCGGACTTCCAGGTGAAGATTCGTGGTCTTCGCATCGAACTCGGCGAGATCGATGCGACGCTCGCTGCCCACGAGACCGTCGGTTTCGCCGCCACCATCGGCCACCGCAACGGTTCCGGGGCCGAGTCGCTGGTTTCGTATGTCGTTGCCGCACCTGGCCGTTCGATCGATACCATGACCTTGACCGAACACCTCACCGACCGGTTGCCGTCCTATATGGTCCCGTCCTCGATGATGGTGTTGGACCGTGTTCCGTTGACACCGGTGGGCAAACTGGACCGCAAGGCGCTACCGGATCCGGTATTCACCGACAACAAGCCGTTCCGGGCACCCGAGACACCGATCGAACACATGATCGCCAGATCGTTCGCCGATGTATTGGGTATCGACACGGTCGGTCTCGATGATTCGTTCTTCGCGCTCGGCGGTGACAGCATCATGTCGATCCAGTTGGTGACTCGGGCCAGGGCTGCGGGTGTGGTGTTTTCCGCGCGCGAGGTGTTCGAGCGTAAAACGGTCGCCGGGCTGGCCCAGGTCGCGGTTCTCGGTGGTGGGCCGGACGCGGCTGCGTTGGAGGAGCTGGCCGGGGGCGGTGTCGGTGCGGTTCCGTTGACGCCGATCATGCGGTGGTTGCTCGAACGTGGCGAGTCGGGGTTCGGCCGCTTCTCGCAGGCAGTGGTGCTGGGTCTGCCGGCGGGGGTCGACCGGGAGAGGCTGGCGGGCACGGTGCAGGCGGTGCTCGATCGGCACGACATGTTGCGCGCGCGGCTGCGCCCGGGCGACGAGGGGGGCTGGACGTGGGAGGTGCTGCCGGTCGGAATGATTCGGGCCGACGAGGTCATCCATCGGGTGGCGATGGAGGGGAGGCCGGGAAGCGTCGAGTTCCGTGCGTCGGCGGCGGCAGAGTTGGATGCTGCCGCGGACCGGCTCGATCCGAGCGCTGGGATCGTGGTGCAGGTGGTGTGGTTCGATCCGGTGGGTACGGCGGAGCCGGGCCGGGTGCTGTTGCTAGTGCATCATTCGGTGATCGATGGGGTGTCCTGGCGGGTGCTGGTGCCGGACCTCGCGGTCGCGTGGTCTCGGATCGAGTCGGGCGAGCCACTCGATCTGGCCCCGCCCGGGACGTCGATGCGCAGGTGGGCACACGGGCTGGTCGATGCCGCGCATCGCCCGGAGCGGGTCGCCGAGCTCGAATTGTGGCAAGCGATGGCCGTCGGGGACGATCCGATGATCGGGTCCCGGCCCCTGGACCCCGCGATCGACGTGGCTGCCACCGCCCGCACCGTCGAGGTCGAAGTGTCCCCCGAGGTGACCGAGGCGCTGCTGACGACAGTTCCCGAGTTGTTCCACGGCAGTGTGGGCGACGGGCTGCTGGCCGCGCTGGCGGTGGCGGTGACGAAGTGGCGGGGCGAGCATGAGACGGAGGCCTCCGGCGGACCTCTCGCGGACGTGGTGATCGGTCTCGAAGGGCACGGTCGTGAGGAGAGCGCCGTCCCGGGCTCGGATCTGACCAGGACGGTCGGCTGGTTCTCCACAGGTTTTCCGGTGCGCCTGGATCTGTCGGGCATCGATCTCGACGACGCGTGCGCGGGTGGGCCTGCTGTGGGGGCAGCGGTCAAGTCCGTCAAGGAACAGCTTCTCGCTGTCCCGGACCACGGGATCGGCTACGGCTTGTTGCGGTATCTCAACGAGGACACCGGACCGATACTTCGAACTCTGCCGACGCCGCAGATCGGGTTCAACTACCTCGGCCGGGTCTCCACCGGGCTTCCCGAAGGAACATCGGACCTCGGATGGATGCCGGTAGGCGAGGGCGGCGACCTCCTGGGTGCCGAGCTCGCCGGTGCACGTAATCCGGATATGCCGGTGCCGGCGGTTCTCGACATCAATGCCCTCACCCTCGACGATGGGAACGGACCGCGATTGCGGGCTATCTGGTCGTATCCCGCCGGGGTACTCACCGCCGACGAGGTGCGCGAGGCGGCGGAGTCGTGGTGTCGGGTATTGACCGCGTTGACGACACATATCCACCGTTCCGGGGCCGGAGGACGTACGCCGTCGGATCTGGATCTGGTCAGGGTCGGGCAGTCCGAGATCGAGCGACTCGAGGACAGGTATCCGGCGTTGAGCGACGTCTGGCCATTGTCACCGTTGCAGGAGGGGTTGCTGTTCCATGCGCTGGTGTCCGAGGAGTCGGTGGACGCCTATCTGGTGCAGCTGGTCCTCGAGCTGCGTGGGCAGGTCGATCCGGAGCGGCTGCGCCGAGCCGCGCAGGTGCTGCTCGACCGGCATGCGAATCTGCGCACCGCATTCGTCTCCGACACCGACGCCGGACCGGTGCAGGTGGTCGATGAAGACGTCGAGGCTCCATGGTCGGAGGTCGACCTGTCCGGGTTGGATGACGGTGCACGCAATCGTGAGTGGGATCTACTGATGGCCGCGGACCGGGCGGCCCGGTTCGACCCGGCTCGCGCCCCGCTGCTGCGCTGGATGCTGGTTACCACGGGGCCGGAGCACTACCGGCTGGTGCTGACCAATCATCACCTGCTGCTCGATGGCTGGTCGACGCCACTGCTGCTGAAAGAGTTGCTGGTGCTCTATGCCACCGACAGCGACACCTCGATGCTGCCTCGTGTCCGTCCCTATCGGGACTTACTGGCGTGGATCGCCGGGCAGGACACGGATGCGTCGCTCGACACCTGGGCTCGCGTGTTCGACGGCGCCGACGAGCCGACCCTGGTGGCTCCGGCCGATCCCGGCCGCCGATACACCCAATCACGTGATGTGCTCGGCGAACTGACCGAGGAACAGACCACGGCGCTGACAAGCCTCGCGCGGGCCCGTGGAATCACCCTCAACACCGTGATCCAGATGGCATGGGCGATCGTGTTGGGCGAGTTGACGTCCCGAGTGGATGTCACGTTCGGTGCCACGGTCTCCGGACGGACCCCGCAGATCGCGGGCATCGAATCGATGATCGGGCTGTTCATCAACACGCTGCCGGTGCGCGTCCGTCTCGACACCACCGAGAGCCTGGGACAGCTGCTCGACCGGATCCAGGCGGAGCAGGCCGCGCTGCTCGATCACCACTGCGTGGGTCTGACCGACATCCAGCGGGTGGCCGGGCCGGGGGCCGTGTTCGACACGATGACGGTGTTCGAGTCCTATCCGGTCGATCGCGGTGGGCTGACCGCGGACACCGACATCGCCGGCATGCGGCTGCTCGACGTGTCCGGCACCGACGCCGTGCACTATCCGCTGGGAGTGGTTGCGCATGTCGACACGCGACTGCACCTCGAGATCAAGTACCTGCCCGACCTCTTCGACCACGACACGATGGAGGCGACCCTGCAGCGGGTCCTGCGCGTCATCGGCGTCGTTGCCACCGACCCGGATCTGCCGCTGGCCCGGCTGGATCTGCTCTCCCCGGCCGAATACCGGGAGTTGACGCCGGTGTCGGGTGATCCGGCTGTGCCGGGGCGAGTGTTGCCGGAGTTGTTGGCGGCGGCGGTAGAGAGGGATCCGGGGGCGGTCGCGGTGGTGTGCGGGGATCGCCGGTGGACCTACGGCGAGCTGGATGCGGAGTCGAATCGGTTGGCACGACTGTTGATCGGTCGGGGCGTAGGGCCGGAAGCGACCGTTGCGGTGGGGTTGCCGCGGTCGGTCGAGTCGGTGCTGGCGGTATGGGCGGTGGCCAAGTCGGGGGCAGCGTTCGTACCGATCGACCCCACTTACCCCGCCGACCGGATCACGTTCATGCTGACCGATTCCGGTGCGCGGGTCGGTATCACGGTATCGACGGTAGCGGCAGAGCTGCCCGGCACGATCGACTGGCTCGTACTCGACGCCCTCGAGCTACGAGCCGATCTCACCACCACCTCCGTGGCCGCCATCACGCCGGCTGAACGGAAAGTACCGCTGCACGTGGCCCACCCGGTGTACGTCATGTACACCTCCGGCTCCACCGGGCGCCCCAAGGGCGTGATCGTCACCCATACCGGACTGGCGAACTTCGCTGCCGAGCAACGTGACCGGTACGCGGTGACGCCGTCGGCGCGGATCCTGCACTTCGCGTCACCGAGCTTCGACGCGGCCATGCTCGAACAGTTGATGGCGATCGAGGCCACGGCGGCACTGGTGATCGCGCCGCCAACCGTATACGGCGGAGAAGAGCTGCGGCGCTTGCTGATCGATCAGTGGGTGTCGCACGCCTTCATCACCCCGTCGGCGCTGGCGTCGGTCGACCCGACCGGCCTGGATGGCCTGCGGGTGCTCGTCGCCGGCGGCGAAGCCTGCCCGCCGGGATTGGTCCTACGGTGGGCGCCGGGCCGAGCGTTCCACAACGGATATGGTCCGACCGAGACCACCATCATGACGAATATCAGCGCGGCGCTGGCCCCATCGACGGCGGTGACGATCGGCGGCCCGATCCGTGGGGTCGGGCAGGTCGTGCTCGATGCATGGTTGCGGCCGGTGCCGGTCGGGGTCGTGGGGGAGTTGTATCTCACGGGTCCGGGTCTGGCTCGCGGTTACCACAACCGGATGGATCTGACGGCGTCGCGGTTCGTCGCCGATCCGTACGCAGCCCCGGGACAGCGCATGTATCGGACCGGGGACCTGGTGCGCTGGCTGCGGCTGCCCGAAGGGGGCCTGACTCTCGACTATGTGGGCCGCGCGGATCTCCAGGTCAAGATTCGTGGTTTCCGTATCGAGCTCGGCGAGGTCGAATCGGGTCTGCTGGCCTGCACGGGTGTGGCTCACGCGGTGGCGACTGTGCACCGGGGCTCCGCTACCGGCGGCCGGTTGGTCGGGTACGTGGTGCCTGAGCCCGGCGCCGGCCTCGACCCGGCTGCGGTCCTCGCCGGCGCCGGGGAGCGGTTGGCCCCGCACATGGTGCCCGCGACCGTGGTGATGCTCGACGCGCTGCCGCTGACGGAGAACGGCAAACTCGACCGCACCGCGCTACCCGAGCCCGACTTCACCACCGGCCGAGCCGAGTTCCGGGCACCGGTCACCGATGTGGAGACAACGCTGGCAGGACTGTTCGCCGAGGTACTGGGTATCGACTCGGTGGGTCTCGATGATTCGTTCTTCGCCCTCGGCGGCGACAGCATCATGTCGATCCAGTTGGTGACCCGCGCCAGGGCGGTAGGTGTGGTGTTCTCCGTGCGCGAGGTGTTCGAGCGTAAAACGGTCGCCGGACTGGCCGCGATCGCCGTCCGCGACAGTGCCGCGGCGGTCTCTCTTCCGGCGGAACTGCCCGGCGGGGGTGTAGGGCCGATGCCGGTGACGCCGATCATGTGCTGGATGTTCGAGCGCGGCGGATTCGACCGTCTCTGCCAGTGGGTGATGCTCACTCTGCCGACCGGCATCGACACGACCGGAATCGCTGCGACCATGCAAGCGGTGATCGATCACCACGACATGCTGCGGGCCCAGCTGCACCCCGACCCCGCACACCCATCGGGCTGGGCATTGCAGGCGCAGCCCACCGGGGTATCCGCCGCCGGACTGATCCGGCACGTGCCGGTGGATTCGGCACCCGACAGCAGTGCCTTCGCCGCAATCGCCGACGCGGAGGCGAACGCGGCTGCCGAGCGCCTCGACCCCGCCGCGGGAATCATGCTGCAACTGGTCTGGTTCGACTGCGCCGGACAGCCGGGACGACTGCTCGTCGTCGCACACCACCTGGTCACCGACGGCGTGTCGTGGCGGATCCTCGTGCCCGACCTCGTCGCCGCATGGGCCCAGGTGAGCGCCGGGCAACAGCCGCAGCTCGCGCCTGTCGGTACCTCGATGCGACGCTGGGCGCACGGCCTGGACACCGCCGCCGGGAGCCTCGATGAACTCGACTGGTGGCAGTCCACGCTCAGCGCTGCCGATCCGCCGATCGGTGCCCGCCCTATCGACCCGGTCGTGGATGTGCAGGCTACCGTCGCCACTGTCAAGGTGACGTTACCTGCCGCGGTGACCCGCGCCGTACTCACGACCCTGCCCCAGGCCTTCCGCGGCAAGGTGGACGACGCCCTCATCGCCGGGCTCGCGCTGGCGCTGGCTCGATGGCACGGCCGCCACGGCAACGCCGTCACCGAGACGCTGCTCACCCTCGAAAGCCACGGCCGCCACGACACGGTGCTCCCCGGTGCCGACCTCACCCGAACCGTCGGATGGTTCACCACCACCTACCCGGTGCGGCTCGACCTGTCCGATATCGACATCGACGACGCGTTCGCCGCCGGGGCTGCCGCAGGGGCGGTCATCAAATCGGTCAAGGAACAACTCCGACAGGTCCCCGACCACGGGATCGGCTATGGACTGCTGCGCTACCTCAACGCCGATACTGCCCGCATTCTGGGTGCGTTGCCCGACCCGCAGGTGAGCTTCAACTATCTCGGCCGGTTCGACACCATTCCGGAAGCGTTGCGCGAGGGCGGGTGGATGCCCGCCGGCGGCAACACCGACGGCGGCGGCAGCGTGCAGAACCCCGACGCGTCCCTAGCAGCCCTGCTGGGCATCAACGCGGTCACCATGGACACACAGGACGGGCCGGCCCTCACCGCCGCCTGGGACTACCCGACCGGCCTGCTCACCTCCGCCGAGGTCACCGACCTCGCGGAACTGTGGCGCGACGCGGTGACCGCTCTCGTCGCCCACGCGTCCAAGCCCGGTGCCGGCGGGCTGACGCCCTCCGACGTCGGCCTTGTCGACCTCGACCAGGACGCGATCGACCGGCTCGAGACCCGGCATCCGGAACTGGACGATATCTGGCCGCTCACGCCGCTGCAGACGGGGCTGCTGTTCCATGCCCAGCTTGCCGAGGGCAGCCTCGATGCCTACATCGTGCAACTCTGTGTGGAGCTCGGCGGACATGTGGACGCGGACCGGTTACGCCGCGCCGCGCAGACGCTCGTCGGACGGCACCCGAACCTGCGGACTGCCTTCGTGCGCGACGGCGCCAGCGATCCGGTTCAGGTGGTGCACCGTCATGTCGAGGTGCCGTTCACCCAGATCGACTTGGCCGAGCGCGACGACACCGAGGCCGCGCTCGAACACCTCATGGACAGCGACCGCCACTTCGACATGACCGCGGCGCCGCTGCTACGACTGACGCTGATCGGCACCGCACCCCAGCGGTACCGGCTGCTGCTGAGCATGCATCACATCCTGATCGACGGCTGGTCCATGCCACTGCTTGTCCGGGAACTACTGACCCTCTACGCCAGCGACAGCGACCCCGCCGCACTGGCTCCAGTGCGTCCCTACCGCGACTACCTGATGTGGCTGAACGACCAGGATCAGGACGCGGCGGAAACCGCATGGGCGCGGACACTCGAGGGCATATCCGAGCCGACTCTGCTGGCGCCCGAAGTCCGCGGCCGCCAGCAGTCCGCTGCCGCGCGTGAGGTCCAGGTGCGGCTGAGCGAACACCGCACCGCGGGCCTGGTCACCGTGGCCCACCAGCAAGAGACCACCCTCAACACCGTCGTGCAGGCTGCTTGGGCGATCGTGCTCGCGGGCGCGACCGCCCGCGAGGACGTGGTCTTCGGCACCACCGTCTCCGGGCGGCCCCCACAGATCCCCGGCATCGAATCGATGATCGGACTGTTCATCAACACCGTGCCTGTGCGAGTCCGGCTCGACCACAGCGAGAACCTCGCCCAACTGTTACGGCGAATCCAAACCGAACAAGCCGCGCTGCTCGACCATCACCACCTCGGACTCGCCCGCATCCAACAGATGGCCGGTCCGGCCGCGATATTCGACACCGCGACCGTCTTCGAGTCCTACCCGATCGACTCGACCGGGCTGACCACAGACACCGACATCGCCGGAATGCATGTCCTCGACGTGCACGGACGCGACGCCGCGCACTATCCGCTCGGCGTGGTCATCGAGCACGACACCCAACTGCGCCTGACCTTCAAATACCTGCCCGACCTGTTCACACAACCCCAGATCGAGGCCATCGCCGACCGAGTGCTGCGCGTGCTCGACACCATCACCGAACACATCGACCTGCCCCTCACCCGGCTACAGCTGCTATCGCCGGTCGAGCGAGCCACGCTGGTACCCGTTCACGGTCGGCCCGGTGCGGTGATGTCGGTGTTGCCGCAGGTGTTGACGTCCGCGATGACGCCGGACACGGAAGCAGTGGTCTGCAACGGCGAAAGGCTGTCCTACCGCGAACTCGACGAAACCTCGAACCGGTGGGCACGGGTACTGATCGATGCAGGAATAGGACCGGAATCGTTCGTGGCCGTAGCGTTACCACGCTCCATCGACGCCGTCATCGCCGTATGGGCAGTAGCGAAAACCGGCGGCGCGTTCGTTCAGATCGACCCCACCCATCCCCACGACCGGATCACAAGCATTCTCACCGATTCCGGTGCCGCCGTCGGGCTGACCCTCGGGGCCCACCGAGACCAGCTACCGGACACCACCAGATGGCTCGCCCTCGACAACCCCTCCTTCGCCGCGGCGACAGCGTCGGCGTCCCCCACCGCGGTCACCGACCCCGAACGAACAACCACGCTACGACCACAGCACCCGGCGTACCTGATCTACACCTCCGGCTCCACCGGGACCCCCAAAGGAGTCGTAGTCACCCACACCGGGATCGCGAACCTGGCCACCGAAACACGGGAACGGTTCGGCCTCACCCCGACCTCCCGAATGCTGGCCGCCGCCTCCCCAAGCTTCGACGTCTCGATCCTCGAATGGCTCAGCGCCACCGCCGCCGGAGCCACACTGATCCTCGCCCCCGCACCAGTAGTCGCCGGCACCGAACTGGCCGGATTGATCAACACTGAACGCGTCACCCATGCCGCCCTCACCCCAACCGTGCTCGCATCGATGCACCCCGCCGAACTCGACGCCCTCGACACCCTGATCCTCGGCGGCGAGACCTGCCCACCAGACCTGGCAACACAATGGACGCCGGGCCACACGGTGATCAGCACCTACGGGGCTACCGAAACCACAATCATGAGCTGCGCCGACACTCCCCTGACCACAACCACGGACAGCCCGATGGCAATCGGCAGCCCGGTACGCGGATTCACCGCCGTCGTACTCGACCGCAGACTGCGCCCCGTCCCACCCGGGGTGGTCGGCGAACTGTACCTGTCCGGACCAGGCCTCGCCCGCGGCTACCACAAGCAACCCACAACCACCGCAGCCCGATTCGTCCCCGACCCCTACGGGCCGACCGGGACGCAGATGTATCGCACCGGCGACCTGGTCACCTGGACCACCAACCGGACACTGCAATACAAAGGCCGCAACGACCTGCAAATCGAGATCGCCGGCAACCGCATCGAACCCGGCGAAATAGAAACCGCGCTACGCAGCCGGCCCGACATCACCCACGCCGCCGTCACAGTCCACACCCAACCCAACGGCGCCAACCAACTCATCGGCTACGTCGTACCCACCCCCGACACCACGCCCGACACCACTGCACTGACCACCCACCTCGCAACCCGACTACCCACCCACATGATCCCCACCACCATCATCGCCCTCGACCGAATCCCTCTCACCGCCACCGGCAAACTCGACTACAGAGCACTACCCGCGCCCGGCCAGCGACACGTCCGGTTCCGGTCGCCGTCCACCCCACTCGAGGCCACTGTCTGCGATGCCTTCACCCAGACCCTCGACATCGAACGAGCCGGCATGGACGACGGCTTCTTCACCCTCGGCGGCAACTCGCTGGCCGCCGCCCAACTCGTGGCGCGGCTGGAGGAGTCGACCGGTGCCAACGTGCCGGTCCAATGGATCTTCACCGACCCGACACCACAATTACTGGCCCACCGCATCGACACCCGCCTCCACGGCATCGACGAACAAGACCCCGGCGACGCACTCTCCGTCCTGCTCCCCCTGCGCGCCGACGGCACCGGCCCGCCACTGTTCTGCGTCCACCCAGCCATCGGATTAGCCTGGGGTTTCAGCGGACTCGTGCAGCACCTCGACCCCGACCGTCCCGTCTACGGCCTGCAATCCCCGGCGTTCACCGAACCCACCGCGCGGTACGACACACTCGACCAACTCGCCGCCCGCTACGTGCAGGAAATCCGGTCCGTCCAGCCGCACGGCCCCTACCATTTGCTCGGCTACTCGCTCGGCGGCACCATCGCCCACGCGATCGCCGTTCAACTCCGCCGCGACGGCGACCCCGTCGCCACCCTGGCCATGATGGACACCCGGGTCGTCACCGCCCGCAGCATCCGCGCTCCCACACCCACCATCGGGGAGATGCTTGCCGAGTACGGCGGCCTCGCCGTTCCCCAGGCCCCCACCGACCTCACCGTTGAGGCCGCGACCGAGTTGCTGCACCGGCAAGGCGGACTCTTCACCGCCCTGACCCCTGAGCATCTCGTGATCCTGCACAGCGATTACACCCGGCTCATCGACCTCACCTGGAACCACCGGCCAGCACTCTTCGATGGTGACCTGATCTACTTCAACGCCGCCGACCATACGGACGACGACCCCTATCCGGCGCTCGCGTGGAACGACCACATCACCGGCCGTGTCACCGAACACCGCATTCCCGCCCGGCACGAACGGATGATCGACCCCGATGCGCTCCGTGCAATCGGACTCGGCCTCACCGAGCACTTCCGCTCCACCCTTACCACCTCGCCGGAGCCGCCCACCCCAGTAAGGACACGCCGATGATGAAGACTGACCGAATCGTCGGGACACGCTCCGGCGTCGAGCCAGCCAACCTATTCGCTCCCGACCCGGCAACTCGTACCGCCGAGCACCCTCGCGCTGCCGAACTACGCCAATGGACTCGCGAACACCTCTGCCACCCCCACCCCGACCTCGGCCGACCCGGCCCCGTCTGCCCCTACACCGGCCGCGCCATCGCACGCCAATACCTCTGGGCCGCATTTTTCGATGGTCGCTACATCGACACCCAGTGCATAACCGCAATTGTCGACGACCTATACGATCTGTTTCCTGCCCTGCAACCCCAGGACGAACCCGAATCTAAACTCAAAGCCGTCCTTGCGGTCTTCCCCGACCTCACCGAATACGCCGACATCGACACTGTTCAACATGCCCAGAAAACCCGGTTCGTCGACAAAGGCCTGATGCTCGGCCAATTCTATCCAGGTTGCACCGTCCCTGGACTGCACAACCCGGCATTCGCGGCACTCGACGCGCCCCTGCCCATCCTCGCCGTACGTCACATGGCCCCCACCGACTTCCCGTTCCTCAACACTCGCCACGAATGGATCGACACCTACCTCAAAATCTTCGCCCCCACCATCCCCGGGTTCATCGCCACCACCATGTCCGACAAACTCGTACAAACACCCGACGCCCCGGAAGGAATTCCGTGAGGTCGGGTCCGTCCAAGGCAACCGAGTTCGGCTGTCCGTCGACCAAACGCAGCTCGGGACCAGGAACATGTTCAATATTGAATTGATGCAAACCAGTTCCCGGAATGTCTGCGGAAATGATCCCACGGGAACCGCGGTCCATGAACGCGAATAGAAGTCCCTCCTCGTCGACTGGCTCTGTATATCTCGGTCAGCGTCGGCGCCAACTTATCGCTCACCTTCATGGCCAATCGCTCGGCCGCCCGCCCGAAAACGGCGGCGGCACTGTGGTCCTCGCGAGGGTTCGACGCAGTCGCGAGATACCCGCCCGTATGCGCGTCGACCAGTTGTTCGGCGGTGCGTGGTCCGCCCGGCTTGCGGCATCGTCCCTGGCATTGCAGGGCGGGTCTACCTGTCGGGCTGCAGCGGAAGCTCGATGACGATCGCCGTCCCTTCCCCGGGGCGGCCCCGCATGTACTCCCGAGCCCGATCCCGCGGATCAGCAGCCTCAGGCCACGGTCATGGTTTCGTGTTCCATCACTTCGCTCGCCGCCCGCTCACCCGAGCGAATGGCTCCATCGACCCAACCGCACATGACGGCAGAGCTCTCGGTTCCGGCCCAGTGGACGCGGCCGCAAGGTTCGCGCAGGGCATGGCCGAACTGTGTAAGCACACCGGTTGGTGCGTGACTGAGCATTCCGCCACCGGAGTAACGCTCGACACTCCAGTTCTGCTCGATGTAGTCGACGGGAGAGCCGGCCTTGTCGCCGAACCGTTTGACGAGTTCACCGATTATCGTTTTCCTCCGCTCGGCCTCATCGAGTTGTCCGATTTGCCGCGCGATGGGACCCTCGGTGATGACGCACATGACCCCGGGTCGCCCGGTGTCCGTGCAGGCATCGATGGTGACGGTTGCCGGCGAACCTGGTGCGGCCGACTGTCCCGACAGCCCGTCGTCACGCCAGAACGGCTCGTCATACACGGCGGCAATCTTGAAGATCGAGCCACTCGGCATCCGCTGATGCAGGAACGATCGATCGACCGGCAGCATGGGCTCGTACAGAATCTGGCCGGCGATCGCCAGGGGAACCGCCACGATCACCCGGCGTGCGCGCACGGTCAACTCGTCGGAGCGCACCGTCACTCCGTCGGTGTCCTGATCGATGCGCCGAACAGGCTGCGACAGGTGGATCGAGTCGCCGATCTGGGCCGCCATCGGACGGTAGATAGCACCCATGCCCCCGACTGGTCGAGCATCCTCCGCCGCGTCCTTGACTCCCAGGACAAAGCTCGGCCCACCCCCCGACGCCATCTGGTACAGCACAAAGAGTAACGACACCTCCGAGGCGGCCGAGGTGTAACAGCCGGCGATGGCGGTCTCGAGGAGATCATGGGCTGGCTTGGACGCGACGTTGGTATCCAGCCACTGCGCCAGGCTGATCTGATCCCACTTGTCGGCATTTTTCGCTTCCCACGGAGCTTCGAGGGGTATCGACTTGCACATATGTCCCAGCTCGAGAAACACCGCACCGAGGTTCATCGCCGCCCAGGGGCTCATCGTCCACGGGATCGTGCCTGTGTAACGGTGCTGCTTGCCATCGGCCATCATCATCATGGCCTCACCGTCGGTGTACTGCTTGTAACTCGGTACCCCGAACTCGTTCATCAATGCATAGATCCGGTCCTGCCCCGGCCCTATCCAGGCGCCGCCGCGATCGATCCAGGACCCGTCCTCGCGCACTTCGGTGAGTGTGCGGCCGCCGAGCCGGTCACGAGCTTCCAGCAGCGCCACCGATCGACCCGCCTGTTTCAGCCGCAGGGCGGCCGTCAATCCTGCGAATCCCCCACCGACTACACAATAGTCGACATCAGTCATGATAATCGCCCCTCGTGTTGAAGTTCTGCGCAAGGCCGTCGTGCGGCGCATTGCTGGCCGCACCCTCGACACAACGGGTGCAAAATCGAATTGAACTGATCTTACTTGCTCGTCGAATATCTATATAGCGAAGCCGATGACAAACCCCCATCGGACGATGCGGGCGGCCGTTCTCGCGGGCGCGATATGACGCTGGGATCGCTTCGACTATGGGGCGAGTGGTTGTTTGGGGCGACGATCAGGGCGAGCTCGTCCAGTTCTTCAGGGCGAGGCCGAATGCGCCTGAGCGCTGCGAACAGTTGATGCCCGTCCCAGGCGACTATGCTTGGCTTGCGTGTCTCGTTGAAGTCCGTCGAAAATCGATGTGAGTTTCCTGGTGATGCAGAAGCGGTTACGGCAACCTGGCTCGGCGTGGATGCCGGGCGGTGTTTTCGCGGGCCGCACCTCCGATACAGGATTGGGTCCGCAATCGATGCGGGCACGTTTACTGGGGCTGTTGATTCGCCCTGCGGCGCCGTCCCTAGTGCTGGGAATCGCGGTTGTGGCGTCCGTCGTTGTGGTCGAGACCGTTGTCGAGTGTTTGCTCAACGAGGTTACCGGCGCGACCGGCTTCGGGATGATCTACCTGCTCGGCGTCTTGGTGGTCTCGACGGTGTGGGGGTTCAGGTTGTCGGCGATGATGTCGGTAGCCAGCGCTATTGCCTTCGCCTACTTTCGTAACTGGCCAGCTATTCATTCTCAGTCGTTCGACCTCCAGATCGGGCTGGACACCGCCGTGTTCCTGGTTGTCGCGTTGTTGGCCAGTGCCGTTGCCGGGCTGGCGCGGGTGGGAGAGCGGTTCTTCAATCTGTCATCCGACCTGTTGTGCATCACGGGCCCGGAGTACGTGATCCGGGTCAATCCCGCCTTCGAGCACACACTGGGGTATTCGATCAAGGAGCTGCAGTCGCAACCGTATCTCGATCTGGTCGCTCCCGAGGATCGGGATCGCACGCGCAAGGTGCTGTGGGAACTTTCCGGCAGCGATGAGACGGTGCGTTTCGAGAATCGAGTCATCTGCAGCGACGGCTCGTGGCGTTGGATCGACTGGAACATCGTGCCGCGTCAGGGCCTGCTCTACGCAGTTGGTCGCGATGTGACCGAGCGCAGGCATGAGCAGGACGAGTTGCGCCAGGCGCAGCGCATGGTCGAGGCAAGCCGCGACAGGCTCGGTGTGCTCGCCGAGCTGCAGGCCGCGTTGCGGCGGGTGGCAACCCTGGTGGCACGTGGGGTGAGTACCTCGGAGGTGTTCGCAGCGGTGGCCGACGAACTGGCCCGATGTCTGGATGAGGTCAACGCGGGGCTGCTCCGCTATGAGGCCGACGGCACCGGGTACGTGGTCGCCGTACAGTACGAACCAGGAATAACGAGGATGCCCGTCACCGGCGAGCACATTCCGTTGGGGGGCGACGACGTCGGATCGATCGTGTTACGCACCGGCCGCGCCGCCAGGATCGATAACCACGAAAACGCCACCGGGCCGGAAGCCGAACGCATCCGTGCCGAGGGCATCGGCTCTATCGTGGGAGTCCCGATCGTCGTCGACGGCCGCGTATGGGGCGCGGCTATCCTCGGCTCGCGAGGCCCCGAGCCCATGCCGCCGGACACCGAGGCGCGCATCGGCGACTTCGCCGATCTCGTCGCGACCGCGATCGCAAACGCCGCGACCCGCGATGAGTTGCATACGAGAAGCGACCAGCTGCGGGTGCTAGCCGAGCAGCAGGCCGCCTTGCGACGAGTCGCGACGCTGGTAGCGCGCGGGGTCAGCCCGTCGGAGCTGTTCGCAGCCGTCGCCTACGAACTGACCCGGTGCCTGCATGTGGCACACGCGACGATATCCCGCTACGACGCCGGCAACACCGTCACCTTGCTCGCCATATGCGACGAGCGCATGCCGCGGAGGCTGCACGAGGGACACCGCTTCCCGTTGGAGGGCGACAACGTCGTGGCCAGGGTATTACGCACCGGCGACGCCGCCCGGATCGACAGCCACGACGACGCCGCGGGTACGGTCGCCGCACGCATCCGTAAGCTCGGCGTCCGTTCGTCGGTGGGGGCGCCGATCATCGTCGACGGGCGACTGTGGGGCGCGGCCGTCGTCGGCTCGTCGGCACCCGAGCCCCTGCCGCCGGACACCGAAGCGCGCATCTGCGACTTCGCCGACCTTCTCGCGACCGCAATCGCCAACGCCGCCACACGCGCCGAACTCATCGCCTCACGCGCCCGCATCGTCGCGGCCGCCGACGACGCCCGCCGCCGTCTGGAACGCGACCTGCACGACGGCGTCCAACAACGGCTGGTCTCGCTCGGGCTGCAAGCGCGGCTGGCAGAGGCGTCAGTGCCGCCCCAACTGGATAGCCTCAAAAGCCAGCTGTCCGGCGTCGTTTCGGGCTTGACGGGCGTCTCAGCAGATCTGCGAGAGACCTCACGCGGAATTCATCCCGCGATCCTGTCCAAGGGCGGGCTCGGTCCCGCGCTCAAGGCAGTGGCCCGCCGCTGCACCATCCCCGTCACCCTCGACCTGGCTCTTGACCGACGCATGCCTGACTCAGTCGAAGTCGGCGCCTATTACATCGTGGCCGAGGCGCTGACCAACACCGCCAAGCATGCCCGAGCCTCCCAGGTGACCGTGTGCGCACAATCCAAGGACGATAACCTCTATCTGTCGATTCGCGACGACGGAATCGGGGGCGCCGACTTGGGCAAAGGGTCGGGACTGATCGGGCTCAAAGACCGGATCGAGGCCCTCGGCGGCCGGATGCTGATGATGAGCCCAGCCGGAAGCGGGACGTCGCTGGACGTCACGATCCCGCTCGACAGCCAGTGAGCACGTGTTCGACCGGCGCGCCGCAGAATCCCGACGGGTTGTCGTCGACAGCTCGGGGTGCAGGGCGACGTAAGGCGTGCAGCCGAATCACGCTTCGGCGCGCGCGATTTCGAATCATCGGGGACCGCTCCGGTACGGACTCGGGGTAGCGCCGCGGGGGTCGATGGGTACCGATCAGGTAGGAAGGACCTGTGACGAGCCCTGAACCGACGCTGCGCCAAGCGATTACCGAGCGCATGATCGAGCTGTCGGCAGGGGAGATCGTGCTGCGGGACGAGGGCACCCAGACGAACTGGACGATCGAGATCGATGCTTTCGGACTGGCAGCGCACCCCGTCACCCGCGAGTTGTATCGCGCCGTGCACGGCGACCTGCCTACGAGTTCGGCGGGGCCACTGACACCGGTTACCGAGATCTCCTGGATGGACGCCGTTCGCTTCTGCAACCTGCTCTCGCAAGCGACTGGGCTCGACCCCTGCTACTCGATCGGCGACGACCGCGACGGGCAGGACGTGGTGTGTGACTGGAAGTCCGACGGCTATCGTCTGCCGTCCGAGGCGGAATGGGAGTACGCGTGCCGGGCCGGGACCTCCGGCATCCGCTACGGGGAGCTGGACGAGATCGCCTGGTACCGCGAGAACTCCGGCGGGGCGGTGCACGATGTCGCGACGAAGGCGCCGAACGCGTGGGGCTTCTACGACATGATCGGCAACGTGTGGGAATGGTGCTGGGATGTCTATGATCCCAGGGTCTACGGCCCGTACCGAGTGTTCCGTGGCGGCGGTTGGCAGGACCAGCCCCGGGGGTGCCGAGCGTCGGTCCGCCGCAAGAGTCACCCGACTTTGCGCATCGATGACCTCGGGTTCCGACTCGCCCGATCGTTGTGAGGAATTATCGAGCACCGCGACGATCTGAAGCGGTCGCCGGTCGGCGCTCACCGCCGCGTTCGGGATGTGATTGTTATCCGGTGAACCGTGTGTCGCTCGCGGCACGCCGTGTTGACCGGGCTCACGGCAAATCTAGAGTTTCGCTCCCGCCGGTGTATCGACTATGAATGCTATGTGCTGTTCCCACGCGTGATCGCCTGCCCGCCATCGAATCCCCTCCGCCAGGAGTCGAATTGACCATCGAGCATCCCATGGAGGACGAGGTCACGCAGCTGGCACGACGGGTCGAGAAGGCCCGCGGACGGCTTGCGTACCAGTTCGATCCTGCACTGACCGAAGCGCTGTCCGAGGACGAGCTGCAGGCCGAACGCGAACTCGCCGAAAGGATTCGCGGGCAGGAGCGTGATCAGCGCTGGAAGCACGTTCAGGCCGCAGCGTCCGCATCCGACCGCGCACGGCACACCACCGAGGCGATCGAGAAGGCCGACATCAGAGATCTATTGGTAGCCCGCAAGGCAATTGCGGCACAGCGGCGTGAATCCAGCCCGCATGCCAAGCTGGCATCACTGTATCGGCACCGGTCGTGGTCGCTGCGCGCGCTGGCCGGCGTCGTTGCGGCCGGCATGCTGTGGTCCGCGGTCAATGTCCAGCACAACATCGCCCCCGGCGGGCCGGGCGACCCGCTGTATTGGTTCAGCTACCTGATCGAGTCGATGATCAGCGTGTGTCTGATCATCATCATGGTCGGCACGAACAAGGTGGCCGAGTGGGGCATCCTCGACAGCCGCCGCCAGGTCGTGAGCGCTGAAATCGCCCTGCTGTCATTGACGATCAGCCTCAATACCTACCCGTACGTCCGCGATGGCCACTGGTACGACGCCGCCGTGCACGCCGTCGCGCCGGTGATGATCGGCGTCGCGCTGCTCATCCACGACGCCGCGAGCGCGCGCTACGGGCACGCCATCTTGCAGGCCACCGAACAAGTTCGCGAGCTGCCCGATCCGGCCGATTTGATCCGACGCAGTTTCCCGACGGTCGCCAGCTTTCGTACGATCGGTCGCCCGGAGATGGTGAAACCGGGCGCGCCCCCCGCGGCGCTGGAGCAGGGGCGTGGTGCCGAAGCGCATCCGATCGAGACCGGCGCCGAAGCGGACGTGACACCGGACGACGACGTAATCCCGCCTGTCGACTACGAAGCGATACCCACCTCGGCCTTGAAGGTCGAAGATACCGATGCCGTGTTTCGTCGCGACGATCGCTTCTCGACGCCGGTAGCCGCAGTGAAGGTCGAGAAGCGGCGCGCGCCGGCCAATTCCAGCAAAAAGAACGGCACACCAACCAAAGCGGAAAGCAAGCTCGTCACATCGGTGAGCACCCCGGATCTGTCCGCGCCGGTCAAGGCAGGCGCCCGACAAACCGCAGCGGCGAAGACCGAAAAGGCCGTAGCACCAGTCGATGTCGACACTGTCGCCGTACCGACGCCCGCGATCGGTCGATCGACCGCCGCCGACACCGAACCCACCAGCGCATCGACCGACGCCAAGGCGGGCAAGGAAACCGACAGTACTCCCGAGATCTACGACACGGGCCAGTTCCGCGTCGCCGAAATCCTCGAGCAGGAACTCGCCGAACTCCAGGCCGAAAGGCGGCGGGCTCGCACGAGCAGGCAGCGGTGATCGGCTACTCGGGTTCGCTCACCGTCGAGCTCCGTCTGCTTCGATGGCTGTCCCGTTGAAGCATCACCGGCGTACTCGGGATCGTCGGCGCCACTCCGGCGCCCGCTCATCGACCCGAGTTGAACATGTCGGCAGCGGTCTGTTCGGCGGCGACCACGTCGGATTCGAGCCGGAAATCGCGTTCCAGACTCGTCAGCAGCACCGCGGTACGCTGCCCTCCGCTGATCGGCTCGACTTCCGCGTAGGGCACCGGGCTGTGCCGGATGGCCTTCACCTGAATTCTTTCGTTGTGGCCGGCTTCGCCGACGCGTATCAACCGCATTCCCTTGGCGATCACCATTGTTTCGGTCCCTTCTCCTCAGAGCCCGGCTTCCCGCCTGGCGAGTTACCAAACCGGCGCCGGCCAACGGGTGGGACGGCAGCCCGGCTCCGAGGTGAAAAGCGCAGGTAGCGCGCATACCTACGCACTGACGGAGATAGGGGAGCTCGCCCCTCGCACGACGGGCGCGATCGAACTGGTGATCGGGACGGGCAGACCGCAGGTCACCGGTAGTTTCAGTTTCTGGTTCGGCGACCACAGGAAAAAGCGGTGACCGCGAGGTAGGAAGTCCGTTTGTCGGTCCACACGCCGGTAATGTGATCATCACCGCATGAGAGCTCAGGAAGTGTCCTGACGCAACGCAGTCAGTGGTTCTCAGCTGGCTTTCAGCGGGCGGCAGACATAGTTGCCGCTATGCGCTCATTGCCCGCCAAAGTTCCCGAGATCACCGTGTTGTTCTGGGTGATCAAGATCCTGACCACCGGGATGGGGGAGACGTTCTCGGACTTTCTCGTGAAGAACTTCGTTCCGGAGATCGCGGTGGGGCTTTCCGCACTCGCGCTGGTCGTCAGCATGGTCGCCCAGTTCCGCAGCAGCCGGTATGTGGTCTGGATCTACTGGTCGGCGGTGGTGATGGTGAGCATCTTCGGGACCATGGTCGCCGACATCGTGGACTTCATCGTCGGCATTCCCTTGCTGGTGTCGACGGCGGTGTTCGCGGTGATTCTCGCGGGGATCTTCGGTCTCTGGTACGCCACCGAGAAGACTCTGTCGGTGCACAGCATCACCACCAGGCGACGGGAAGGTTTCTACTGGGCGGCGGTGATGGCGACCTTCGCGCTCGGCACGGTCGCTGGTGACCTCACCGCCGTATCGCTACACCTGGGCTACCTTGCGTCGGCCGTGCTGTTCGTGGTGGCGATCGCCGTGCCCGCGGTCGCGCACCGATGGGCCGGATTGGGGGCGGTCACCGCGTTCTGGGCCGCCTATGTCGTCACCCGGCCGCTCGGCGCGTCGACCACCGACTGGCTGGCCTCGTCGCGGGCCGACGGACTCGGCCTCGGCACCGGCTGGGTGAGCCTGGGTACGACCGTCGCCATCGTCGCTCTCATCGCGGTCCTCGCGGTGCGCACCAGAGGTGCCACCGACGATGCGGCCGCGCCGTCCGCGGCGCCGGATCGTAGTGCGGTGGGGAGCTGACGGAGGCTTTGAACACAGCGGTAACCCCGCTGTAACCGACAACCGGGCGCGATTGACGCCCGTGTGTGAACATTGGGCGAAATACCTTATCTCCGAAAGGAAATCGCCCACGTGGGTCCGTTCTGCAGAGCCGTGCTACTCGACGCTGACCACAAGCTGATCGGCTATCTGGAACCCTGCCCGAAACCCAAGGAACGCACCTGGATCGGCGACGACTTCGTCCAAGGGGTGGAGCGACTGCTCACCGTGCCGACCCGCGTGGTGTGGGCGGGGCGGTACCCGAACTCGGCGGTAACTGACGAAACCCTTTACAATGCAGCGGAATCCGTCGCACAGCTGCACGCCCCACAGCGTGGGTTCATCGGTCAGTACATCCTCAATCACGACCGGCGCGCCTATGTCGACAAGGCCACCGTGCTGGAGAACGGCCACCGCTACCGTATCCACCCGCTGCCGGTGCTCACCGCCGTGGACACCAGGTGCGGCGGTGAGTTCGGCGAGGGACGAACCGACGGTGATGCCACGCTCGTCGGATCGTGGGCGGGCGACCGTATCTCGTTGAGCGGCAAGGTGCCAGCGGGGTTCGAGCTATTGAAGTTCGATCTCGTGCAGAACTAGCCGCAAGGCCGTGTAGTTAAGCGGTTGTGGTGATCGTCAAGGGCCTGCCGGTGTGAGGATCTCGATGCTTACGGTGGCCTTATAGCTGGTCCGGTCGATGTTCGGTCCGCGGGCCTGGTACTTGGAGATGGCGCGTTTGACGATGCGGGGACACCCGTAGCCGTCGGGCGGGCATGAGGTGGGCCAAGACGTGCCGGCCGATCGTGCCGACCAGATCGATGACGGTACCGGCGATCACGTTCGCGGCCTGGATCACCTGGTCGCGGGCGGTCTGATGGGCTGCCGAGCACGCAGTACTGGCTCGGAGCGTCGATGCGGATGACCTGACCGGCCGTATTGAGCGGGACCACCGGGCGATCCGAAAGTCCAGGGTCGGTCCGTCCGGCGCGGCGAGCGCATCTCCGCCCGCGAGATCGAGGAGTGACTGTGATGTGCCCGGGTTGGCGGTCGGTATCCGGCTCGCCCCTGGGCGAGCGATCATTTCGGCGTGGTGGTGGATCTCGATATCGGGCTGATCAACTGACCGCGCGACCGCGGTGACCTTGCATTCGCCGTGGCACCGGCGTGCGGCAAGCTGGGTGGGTGCGGGTGTTGCTGCTCGGTCCGTCGTCCGTCCGACCCACCGACCCCAGTGTCACCGCGTCCTGGCCGCTCGCCATCGGTCCGAAGGTCCCGAATTCCCAGGCCGATCGGCCCGGTGCCGGCGCGCTCGCATCGAGCCAAGTGGACACTGCCGCTGGTTTGGTGTGTCCTATCACAAATGGTCTCTTTTTGCTCTAGCGTGGGCACGGTTGAGGTCGAGAGGGGTCGTGGATGCGTACGGGGATGCTGGGGCTGGAGCAGTTGCGGGAACAGGTCGAGTCCGGGGTGATCGACACGGTGCTGGTCGCGATGACCGATATGCAGGGGCGATTGCAGGGAAAGCGTTGTGCGGCACGGTATTTCGTCGAAGAGGTGATCGGGCACGCGACCGAGGCATGCGACTACCTGCTCGCGGTGGACGTCGAGATGAACACCGTCGACGGGTATGCGATGTCGTCATGGGAGACCGGTTACGGCGATGTCGTGTTGCGCCCGGATATGGATACCTTGCGGCTGGTGCCGTGGTGGCCGGGAACTGCGTTGGTGATCTGCGATGTGGAGCGCGTGCAGCCGAAAGGCGCGCCCGTGGTGGCTTCGCCGCGGCAGGTGCTGCGGGCACAGCTGGATCAGCTGGCCGAGCACGGACTGCGGGCCTACGTGGGGACCGAGCTCGAGTTCCTGGTGTTCGACGACAGCTATGAATCCGCCTGGAATGCCGGATATCGGGGTCTCACGCCCGCCAATCAGTACAACGTCGACTATTCGATGCTCGGCACCGCGCGGATCGAGCCGTTGCTGCGGCGCATCCGCAATGAGATGGACGCCGCCGGTATGTATGTCGAATCGGCGAAGGGCGAGTGCAATCCCGGCCAGCACGAGATCGCCTTCCGCTACGACGAGGCGCTGGTGACCTGTGACAACCACAGCATATACAAGACCGGCGCCAAGGAGATCGCGGCACAGGAGGGGCGCAGCCTCTCGTTCATGGCGAAATACAATGAGCGCGAGGGCAACTCGTGCCACATTCATATCAGCCTGCGCGGCGAGTCGGGCGAGCCGGTGTTCGCCGGTGACGATCCGGATGGAACATCGTCGCTGATGCGGCATTTCGTCGCGGGGCAACTGGATTGCCTGCGCGAGTTCACTTACTTCTTTGCACCGAATATCAACTCCTACAAGCGATTTGTGCCGGGCAGTTTCGCGCCGACCGCGCTCGCGTGGGGACGCGACAACCGAACCTGTGCGCTGCGGCTGGTCGGTGACGGGCCGTCGCTGCGCATGGAGAACCGGGTTCCCGGCGGGGACGTGAATCCCTATCTCGCGGTGGCCGCGTCGATTGCGGCGGGTCTGCACGGCATCGAACGCAGGCTCCCGCTGGAACCGGAATTCCACGGCAACGCCTATCGGTCCCAGCGCCCGCGGGTGCCACGCACGTTGCGCGAGGCGGCGCAGTTGTTCGGCGACAGCAAGGTCGCCCGCAAAGCATTCGGTGATGACGTGGTAGACCATTATCGGAATGCGGCACAGGTCGAATTGGACGCCTTCGACGCCGCGGTCACCGATTGGGAGCGAGTCCGTGGTTTCGAACGACTATGAGGATTTCTCCGGGGCCGACGAGCCCCACCCGATAATCGGGGTGTCGACCTATAGCGAGCAGGCCCGCTACGGCCCGTGGGATGTCGAAAGCGCGATATTGCCGCGCAGTTACGTCGACATGGTGGCACGCGCGGGCGGGATTCCGGTGCTGTTGCCGCCCGCCGGGGTGGCGCGCCCGGAAATCGTGGCCCCGCTGGACGGGCTGGTGCTGACCGGTGGCGCCGACATCGACCCGGCCCGCTACGGCGCGGCCCGGGATCCGCGCACCCGCGAAACCCGTCCGGAACGCGACGAATTCGAGTTCGGGCTGTTCGCGTTGGCGCGGGCCGCCGGACTGCCGATCCTGGCGGTCTGCCGCGGACTGCAGTTGGTGAACATCGCACTCGGCGGCACACTGATCCAGCACCTGCCCGACGTCCTCGGCCATGACGACCACGCGCGTACGCCGGGCGTTTTTGGCATCACCCAGATGTCGACCGTCGCGGGCAGCCAAGTAGCCGCGATCGCCGGAGCGGAGCTGAAGGCGCATTGCCACCACCATCAGGCCATCGACGTGCTGGCCGCCGACCTGGTCGCGTCCGCGCACGCCACGGACGGCACGATAGAGGCAACCGAGACATCGACGGGCCCGTTCCTGGTCGGGGTGCAGTGGCATCCGGAGGCCAACGCGGCCGATCGCCGCTTGATGCGCGCACTGGTCGTCGCGGCGGTGGACCGGCGGGAGCGAACCTCGTGACGGCCGAACGGACGTCGTCCCAGCGGGGACAGCAGAACACCGAAGGGAGTTGATTCGATGACGACCGCCCAGGTGGTCAATCCCGCGACCGAGCAGGTCGTGGCAGCCGTCGAATTGTTCGGCGCGGCCGAAACCGACGCGGCGATCGAGCGCGCGCACCGGGCGGCCGCGCAGTGGCGCGAGGTCGCGCCCGGCGACCGGGCCCGGTTGCTGCGCCGATTCGCCGAGGCCGTCGACGCGGACCTGGAGCAGTTGGCGCGGTTGGAGGTCGCCAACGCCGGGCACACCATTGGTAATGCGCGCTGGGAGGCGGGCAATGTCCGCGATGTGCTGCATTACTCCGCCGGAGTGCCGGAACGCTTGCTGGGCAGCCAGATTCCGGTGGCCGGCGGCGTGGATATCACCTTCCACGAACCGCTCGGCGTGGTCGGGGTGATCGTGCCGTGGAACTTCCCGATGCCGATCGCGGCGTGGGGTTTCGGGCCCGCGCTCGCGGCCGGGAACACGGTAGTGCTCAAGCCCGCCGAACTGACCCCGCTGACGGCGATCCGACTCGGTGAACTCGCGCTCGAAGCGGGGTTACCGGAGGGCGTTTTCCAGGTGCTGCCAGGTGAGGGGTCGGTGGTCGGACAACGGTTCGTCGACCATCCCGCGGTGCGCAAGGTGGTGTTCACCGGCTCCACCGAGGTGGGCAAACAGATCATGGCGGGCTGCGCGCGGCAGGTGAAGCGGGTGACCCTCGAATTGGGCGGCAAGAGCGCGAATATCGTGTTCGCCGACGCCGATCTGGAGCGGGCCGCCGCGACCGCACCCTACGGTGTCTTCGACAATGCCGGTCAGGACTGTTGTGCCCGCTCCCGGATCTTGGTGCAGCGCAACATTTTCGACCGATTTCTCGAGCTGTTGGAGCCTGCCGTGCGCGGCGTGCGCGTCGGCGACCCGTCCGAGGAGGCCACCGAGATGGGCCCGCTGATCTCGGCCGCGCATCGTGAGCGCGTCGCCGCGTTCGTCGAGCCGTCGACCAAGGTCGCGTTCATCGGGGATCGGCCCGATGGACCCGGATTCTGGTATCCGCCAACGGTGGTGCTGCCGGACACGCCTACTGATCGGGTGCTCACCGAAGAGGTGTTCGGCCCGGTGGTCGCGGTGCTGCCGTTCGAGGACGAGGCCGATGCCCTGCGCATCGCCAACGACACCGAATACGGTCTGTCCGGTTCGATCTGGACCAACGACGTCGGCCGCGCGCTGCGGGTGTCGCGCGGCGTCGAGGCCGGGAACCTGTCGGTGAATTCGCATTCGTCGGTGCGCTACTGGACCCCGTTCGGCGGTTTCAAACAATCCGGCCTCGGTCGCGAACTCGGCCCCGACGCCGCGCTCGCATTCACCGAAACCAAGAACGTCTTCATCGCAACCACATGAGAAGGAGATACGTTGCAGCGCTTACAGGATCGGGTCGCCGTTGTCACCGGCGGTGGTAGTGGTATCGGCCTCGCGACCGTGCGCCGCTTCGCCGCGGAGGGCGCCAAGGTCGTGGTCGCCGATATCGACGCCGCCTCGGGGGAGGCCGCGGCCGCGGCGGTCGGCGGGCTGTATGTGAAGGTCGACGTGACCGACGAGGCCCAGGTCGAGGCGTTGTTCCAGACCGCGGTCGATACCTACGGCGGACTGGACATCGCCTTCAACAACGCGGGAATCTCACCGCCGGAGGATGATTCGATCCTCACCACCGGCATCGACGCGTGGCGGCGGGTGCAGGAGGTGAACCTGACCTCGGTGTATCTGTGCAGCAAGTACGCGATCGGGCACATGCTGGAGCGCGGCAAGGGGTCGGTGATCAACACCGCCTCGTTTGTCGCGGTCATGGGCGCGGCGACCTCGCAGATCTCCTACACCGCCTCCAAGGGCGGCGTCCTCGCGATGAGTCGGGAACTCGGTGTTCAGTTCGCCCGCAACGGAATTCGGGTCAACGCGCTGTGCCCGGGCCCGGTCAACACCCCGCTGCTGCAGGAGTTGTTCGCCACGGACCCCGAGCGCGCCGCCCGCCGCCTGGTCCACATTCCCACCGGCCGATTCGCCGAACCGGAGGAAATCGCCGCCGCCGTAGCGTTTCTCGCCAGCGACGACGCCTCGTTCATCACCGCCTCGCAGTTCCTGGTGGACGGCGGCATCTCCGGCGCGTACGTGACTCCGCTGTAGTAAGCGAGGGTAGCCCTGCCCGCAGGGCTACCCTCGACCTGGAAGTACTGTTCGATCTTTGTTCGTGACGGCATAATTCGCTATTTGCCGCCGATGGGAGGAGGCTCGGGGAATGAGTCAGGAAGAAGGGCAAGCGCCCGGACTGTTCAGTCACGACGCGGTCCAGGCGGAAGCCGCTCCCGTCGCTGAGGTCGACGGCGCGGATTTCCGCCCGGTCTTCAGCCGCTCCGACGGATCGGGGCCGGGTGCGTATCTGCCCATGGATGACGTGAAGTAACGCTCGTTGCGCTGTTCGGCGCGCTCAGGACGCGCCGAACAGCTCCAACAGTTCGGTCTTGCCGAACATGGCCGCGGCGTCCCTGGCGGAAGGCGTGCCCGCATCCGCATTCGCGCCCGCCGCGACCAAGGCCCGCACGATCTCGATTTCACCCTTGAATACCGCGCCGGCCAACGGGGTTTGCCCCTTGTCGTTGGCCCGATCCGGCTCGGCCCCGCGCGCGAGTAAGGCCGCGACGGCGTCCTGATGGCCGTGATACGCGGCCAGCATGAGTAGCGTGTCGCCCCGGTCGTTGGTGAGATTCACCGGAACACCAGCATCCACATACCCGGCCAGCGCCGCGGCGTCGCCCTGTCTGGCCAGGTCGAACACCTTGGTGGCCAGCTCGATCACTTGTTCGGCATCGGTATCTTCAGCACTCATCAGTCCATTACTACCCGCCCGGCCCGCGAGTGGCACGCCGAGGTGAGTTCTTCTCGGCGTTCGCGGGTGTTTACTGCGGCGAACCGAGGCGGGCGCCGCCGTCGACGCGGATCACGATTCCGGTGGTGAAGGTGTTGCCGACGAGGAATTCGATCGCGTCGGCGACATCGTCCGCGGTGCCGACCCGCCCGACCGGAGTGGTGGCCGCCAGGGAGTCGAAGACCTCCACGCGGGCGCCGTCGGGCAGGAAGTTCCACCAGTCGGTGTCGATCACGCCCGGCGAGACCGCGTTCACCCGCACCGGCGCCAGTTCTACCGCCAGCACCGGGACCATCGCCTCCACGCCCGCGTTGATGGCGGCCAGCGCTGCGGTGGTCGGCATCGCCCCGCCCGCTGACGCGGCGGACACCAGGGTGATCGATCCGCCCGCGTTCAGGTGCGGCAGCGCGGCCTGCATGGTCGCGGTGTGCGCGATCAGCTTTCCGGTGTAGTGCGCCTGCAACTGATCCCGGTCGATCTCCCGGAACGGCGTGGTGCCCGACGGGCCGGTCACCGTCACCACCACATGGTCGATCGGGCCGATCTCGTCGAAGAGGCGGGCCAGGCTGGCCTCGTCGCGTGCGTCCACGGTCTGTCCGGTGGCGCCGGTTCCCAGCTCCGCGAGCGCGGCGTCGAGCCGGTCCTTGTTGCGCCCGGCCACGATCACCGCCATGCCGTCCTTCAAGAGTCGGCGTGCAGTCGCCAGTCCGATGCCCGAAGTTCCGCCCACGATGACGACTCTGTTGCTCACAACATCCTCCTGATATTCGAACCACGGTGATATTCGAATCACCGTGCCTCGTTAATATATTCGAGGCACAGTGTCTTGTAAAGTGGTGACATGACCGGAACTCGAGGACGCCCCCGCAGCGAGGACTCGAGGCGCGCGATCCTGCACGCCGCGCTCGAGCTCTGCGAGCGCGACGGCTATCAGGACCTGACCATCAAGGCGATCGCCGACGTGGCCGGTGTCGGTAGGCAGACCGTCTACCGATGGTGGCCGGACAAGGCATCGGTCCTGCTCGAGGCGCTGGTCGAATTGGCCCAGGACTACAAGGACCTCCAGGTGCCGCGTGCGTCGGTGCATGTGTTGACCGACGTCGAACGGCTGCTAGCGACCACCTACGAACTTGCGAAGGACGTGACCGGTCAGGCGCTGGTCGGTCTGATGGCCGACGCGCAACGCGACCCGGTCCTGTCGAATCGCTTGCAGGAGACCGTGATCGGCCCGCGACGAGCCGCCCTCCGGGCACTGCTGCAGCGCGGTGTGGATTCGGGGGAACTGGTCGCCACGGTGCCGCTGGATCTCGTCATCGATTTCGCCTTCGGCGCAATGTGGTATCGGCTGTTGAGCCATCATGCGCCGGTCGGCGCCGCACTGGCCCGCGAGGTCACCGCAGGCCTTGCCGCCATGTTCACCCAACGCTGAAAAGGTCGTGGTGGCGAAGGCCGGATCACACTGAAGAGTGAGGCGGTGGCGGGGGCGCGCGGGAGACCACGTCCGATTCGGCGATTGGTTCGGTTGGCTGACCGTCGCGCTGTTCGTCCTTGCCTGCGCCGGATCGGTGTGGCGGCCGAAAACCTCGGCAGCGGGCGCTAGCGGCGCTAGATCTACCCTCCCGACGAACGGTATTCGGCCGCTCCGAGGCTAAATGTGACGACGATCACAATTGGGGTAGACGGTGCAGGTAGCGGCGTACCCGTGGGTCGGGCGTGGCGTGGGGCGGTTGTTTGCCCCGTTTGCAACGTGGGTAACGGTTGATTTCGTGCCCCTGTCTTCGGGAATCCGAAAGGGGCGGAACGGATCGAGGTCCGAAAGCCGGGCTGGAGAGGAGACGCGCGTGTCGAATCACAACTCGGGGGACGTGCCTTTACGGCGCTCGGTCGCCGCCTCTGCGATGGGTAATGCGACGGAGTGGTTCGACTATGGCGTCTATGCCGCGACGGCCACCTACCTCACCGACGCGTTCTTCCCCGGCAACCTCGGCACGCTCGGCACCATGCTCGGCTTCGCCATCTCCTTCGTGCTGCGCCCACTCGGCGGCATGGTCTGGGGCCCACTCGGTGACCGACTCGGCCGAAAAGTGGTGCTGGCAACCACAATTCTGCTGATGGCGGCCGCGACCGGCGCAATCGGCGTGCTGCCGACGCACGCGCAGGTCGGCTGGCTGGCTCCGGTGCTGCTCATCCTGCTGCGCGTCGTGCAGGGCTTCTCCACCGGTGGCGAATATGGCGGCGCGGCAACATATCTCGCCGAAACTTGCACCGACAAGAAGCGTGGATTCTTCGGCAGCTTCCTGGAATTCGGCACCCTCGGCGGATTCGTCGGCGGTTCGACGGTCGTGCTGGCCTGCCAGCTGGTGTTCGGCTCGGACGCGATGCACGAATGGGGTTGGCGGATTCCGTTCCTGCTCGCGGTGCCGCTCGGCCTCATCGGCTGGTATCTGCGCTCGCACCTCGACGAATCCCCGGTCTTCACCGAGGTCGCCGACCAGCCGCACCACCGGAAGGGCGGGTTGCTCGAGGTGGTGACCACCTATCGGCGCGAAACGCTGACGCTGGCGGGGCTCGTCGTCGCCCTCAACGTGGTGAACTACACGCTGCTCACCTACCAGCCGACCTACCTGCAGAAGACCGTCGGTATGGGGGAGTCGACCACCACCGCCATGATGTTGATCGGCCAGCTGGTGATGATGGTCGTGCTGCCGTTCTTCGGCAGGCTGTCCGACACCGTCGGTCGCCGTCCGATGTGGTTGTTCTCGCTGGTCGGCCTTGCGGTGTTCGCGCTCCCGATGTATTGGCTGATGGGTCAGGGAACCGGTTGGGCCATCACGGGATTCATCGTTCTCGGCCTGCTGTATGTGCCGCAGCTGTCGACCATCAGCTCGACCTTCCCGGCGATCTTCCCCACCCACGTCCGCTACGCGGGATTCGCGTTGGGCTACAACGTTTCTACGGCGATCTTCGGCGGCACGGCCCCCCTGGTCAACGAGGCCGCGATCGAGGCAACCGGCTGGTCACTGTTCCCTGCGGTATACATGATCGGCGCCACTTTGATCGGCCTGGTCGCCTGGTCGTTCCTGCGTGAAACCGCCGGAACTTCGTTGCGCGGCACCGAAGTTCCCGACGCGGACAGCGAACCCATCCCCGTTATCACCGCTCCGGCCCCATGAGCCACGCGGCACCGGGGCGGTCCCGGTGCTCGACGCTGCCCACAATCTGAGAGCCGCCCAGCCTGTCGCGGGTGTGTAATCAGCCGCTACCGACGAGCGGGACATGGTGGTGGTGGTCTCTCGGCCGTTGCCTCTGCCGTGTCCCGCTCGGCCAGCCTTGCCGCTGTATCGCGCTGCCGAACAGGCGGGCCTGGATTCGCCTGCTCGACCTGCTGCGCCGATCGTTCGCCTGTCACGGTTTCCCGTTGGTGGTGGTAAGCCCATCGGGTCGTCACTTCGGATGCACGGTGTCCGCTTCGTCCTCGGGCCAGTCGATGTCGTCTTCGGTGGGCCAATCGGGTTCGATGATCAGGCGGCCGGTCCGCAAGATGTCCGCGTACTGCTCGGCGACGAGACTCGTCGGGTAGCTGGGCCAGTAGGAGACCGCGCCGGTGGCTTTGTCGATCACGCAGACCGAGCCGCCGATGGCGGGCGGTAGCGGAGGCTTATGCGGATCGGTACCCGGGGGTGGCGGGAAGATCGCGACAACCGTGAAGCAGGAGTCGAATTCGGTGAGCAGCTTCGTGATGCCCCACTCGGCGTCATCCGCCGCGGACAGATAGGTGTCGGCGATACGCTGGGCCTCCGCGAGGTTCACCGGAGTCGCGGCTTTGGTGGGGTAGGCGTGGATGTCCATGTCCATCAGACGCTACTGGTTGACGGCTGGTTCCGTTGGTTATCGGATGCGGAACAATATGCGGCCCAGTCGAACTGGATTGAACTGGGCTCCCACCTGCTCTTTCGGGTGCGTCGCGGCAATCACCGCTGGTCGCCCGGGATTTCGACTTCGACACCTGCTCCACTCGGCTCGCGCCTGGACCAAGACCCGTGCGTGACCGGCTGAGTGGTCGCCACCCCGATCGCGGCCGCTGGATACCGAACTGGCAGGCTAGCGATCGAGAATCTGGAGGCACCCTTGACATTCGAGATCGTTTCGCAACAGGTCGATATCGAGGTCGACGGCTCGACGCCGATGACCGTCTATCTGGCTCGCCCGGTCGGGTCCGAGAGCTACCCAGCGGTGCTCGTCGGCGCCGAACTGTGGGGATTGACCGAGGACGTGCGTGCCATCGTCGATCAGGTTGCGGCGCTCGGCTACGTCGCGATCGTGGCGAACCTTTATCACCGGTCCGGACCGGACACGGCGGCCGGTTTGGTGGAGAGTGCGGCCAATCGGGAGCAGGCCTTCGAGCTGCTCGGTCAGCTGACAAGCGATGATGTCGAGGCCGATCTGCGGGCCGCGCTCGGCTATGTACGCGAACATGTCGGAGCCGGTGCGAAGACCGGCGTGCTCGGGTTCAGCCTCGGCGGCCATATCGCTTATTTCGCTGCCGGCAGGCTCGACCTGGCCGCGGCCGCGATCTTCTACCCGGGCTGGTTGCCCAGCGCAGGCACCGCGCTGAGTCGGCCGGAGCCGCTGTTGGACGCGACCGGGGACATCGCCGAGCGGGACGTGCGGATGCTGATGTTCCTAGCGGAACTCGATCACGTGATCGATGCCGAGCAGCGCGAGCGGATCGGTACGGCGCTCACCGCGGCCGGGGTGCGGCATGAGTTGGTCGTGTACCCGGGTGCCAAGCATGCGTTCTTCTTCCCAGGTCGGGAGCCCTACGACAAGGCCGCCGCGGAGGATTCGTGGCGGCGAACGGTGGACCTGTTCGCCGCGGAACTCGGCTCATAACGCAAGTGCCCGGTCGGGCCTGCCTCCCCCTCCGAAGGCAGGCCCGACCGGGCTGAGACAAACAATGCCTTGGGGGGCTTGACATGCTCTTAAAAGAGCCTTAATGGCAGGCCGTCAGCGGCGAGGGACGTTGAGCTGGGCGAGGAATTCGGCGTTGGTCGGGGCCTTGCGCAGGCCTTCCAAAAGCAGATCGATGGCCTGCTGGCCGTCTACAGCGGTGAGGGTCCGGCGCAGCAGGTGGGTGGCCGCCAATTCGTCTGGGGCGAGCAGCAATTCGTCCTTGCGGGTGCTGGACTGGGCGATGTCGATGGCGGGGAAGACGCGTCGACTCGCGGTGGCACGGTCGAGCTTCAACTCGGCGTTGCCGGTGCCCTTGTATTCCTCGAAGATCACGGTGTCGGCCAGCGATCCGGTTTCCACCAGTGCGGTGGCGATGATGGTCAGCGAGCCGCCGTTTTCGATATTGCGCGCCGCGCCGAGGAATCGCTTCGGCGGGGCGAGGGCGGCGGCGTCGACGCCACCGGAGAGCACGCGGCCGGATGACGGGGCGGCGTTGTTGTAGGCGCGGGCCAGTCTGGTCAACGAGTCCAACAGGACCACGACGTCGCGGCCCATTTCGACCAGGCGCTTGGCCCGTTCGATGGCGAGTTCGGCCAGCGCGATGTGGTCGCGGGGCGAGTGGTCGAACGTGGCTGCGGCGACCTCGGCGGGCACGGACCTGGCCAGGTCGGTGACCTCCTCGGGACGCTCGCCGACCAGCACCAGCATCAGCTCGCATTCCGGATGGTTCTTCGCGATGCCGTGCGCGATCGCTTGCAGCACAGAGGTTTTGCCCGCCTTCGGCGGTGCGACGACGAGTGCGCGCTGGCCCTTGCCGATGGGCACGACCAGGTCGGTGACCCGTGTGGTCATGGCGTGTGGTTCGGTTTCCAGCCGCAGTCGCTGGTTGGGATAGATCGGGACGAGATCGGCGAAGTCCGGGCGGTTTTTGGCGCGCTTGGGGTCTTGCCCGTTGACGCTTTCGATCCGGACCATCGGGTGGAGCTTGTCGCCGCGGGTGGCGGGTTGAGCGGTGCCGATGATGAAATCGCCACGGCGCAAGCCGTATTCGCGGATCAGTCGCGGCGGAACGTGGGCGTCGTGCGGGCCGGGGAGATAACCGTCGACGCGCAGAGTGGCGGCGCGGTTGTCGGCGATGTCCAGGATGCCGGTGGCGGATCGTCCGGAGTCCTGTCGATCGGCCGCAGCGGCGCTGTCGGGTTGTTGGGTGGGAAAAGTGTTGTCGTTCATGGTGTTTCCTTTGAATGTTCAGTGTGGATACGGCGAACCGCCGTGACAGACAGCGGCAAACAGCGCGCTGCGGAGGTAGAACCCTTGTTTTCCTGCGGTGGCTTTGTTTTCCTGCGGGAAATGGTTTCGGGGCGGCCGACTCGGCCGGGCCGGAAAGGGAATCTCAGAATCTCTCGTGGGAGGTACTCCTACATCCACAAGGGAGACAAGGGCCAAGGTACATGCTCGAACGGTTGTGCGCAACGGGATCGGTCACAGCGCAGTCTCGAGCGGCCCGACTCGGGCACAGTTTCATATCGGTCGGCGGCACCGGTAAACGAATCTCCCGGCGTGTCGCGTTTTAGCTCACAACCGGCTATGGCAGGAGATGCGCGATGACCGACCTCGAACCGTTCTACCAGCAAGTCCAAGCGCACTACGACGTGTCCGACGAGTTCTACCGGCTGTTTCTCGACCCCTCGATGACCTATAGCTGCGCCTACTTCCAGCGCGACGATATGACGCTGGAGCAGGCCCAGCTCGCCAAGATCGACCTTGCGCTCGGCAAGCTCGGTCTGGAGCCCGGCATGACGCTGCTCGACGTCGGATGTGGTTGGGGCGCAACGATGTTTCGTGCAGCGCAGCACTATGGCGTGAAGGTCGTCGGGCTCACGCTGAGCCGAAATCAGTACGAGCACGTCCGGTCGGAGATCGATCGGCAGCGGATCGCGGGTGTGGAGATTCGGCTGCAGGGTTGGGAGGAGTTCGACGGCGGCGCCGACCGGATCGTCAGCATCGGCGCGTTCGAACACTTCCGGCGCGAGCGGTACGAGGCATTCTTCGAACGCTGCTATTGCATGCTGCCGCACGACGGGCGGATGCTGCTGCACACCATCATCGGGTACACCCTCGCTGATCTTCGCCGCATGAATATCCCGGTGACCAGGGAGAACGCGCTGTTCCACATCTTTATCAAGCGGCACATCTTCCCGGGCGGGCAGTTGCCGCAACCGGCCGAGGTCACCCGGCTGGCCGGACAGGCGGGCTTGGGCACCGAACGGATCGATCAGTTGCGCCTGCACTACGCGCGCACCCTCGACCTGTGGGCCCAGGCGCTAGAGGCCAGGCACGACGACGCGGTGCGGATCGCGTCGGAGGAGGTCTACGAGCGGTACCTGAAGTACCTCACCGGGTGTGCGGTGCACTTCCGCGGTGGGCACATCGACGTCATGCAGTTCACGCTGGTGAAGTAGGCGGGCGTCGAATCACCGACGCCCGCCGAACAACCTCACAGTACCGCTTGGGTCTGCGTCACCTTGGCGACGAGTTTGGCTGCGGCGTCATGGATTTCGATCTCCACCACGATGAACGACCCGTCCGGCGTGCAGCGGTCGCGCAGTGGCGACCGCATGTCCCGATCGCACGGCCCGCAGGAAGTTCGTCTTCGACTCGACCGTCGTCGTGCCCTGCTTGCCCTCGGGCAGATTGAGAAACGCGCAGACCGCCGCGGTCGCGTCGGCGAGCGACATCAGCACACCGCCGTGCAGCACCCCGCCCAGCGTGCACAGCGACTCGTCCCACGCAATCCGACTGCGCACCAACGTCGGTCCGTGCTCGAGCACCTCGACCCCGAGCCGTTCGGTGAACGGCATGGACTGGTGGAAAAGCTTGGTACCCGTCTCATCGATCATGGATCTCAGCCTGCCCGATGGGTTCGGCGTGCGTCGATTACCCGCGGTCGCGGCGCCAAGTCCGGGCAGGGTCATCATCAGCCCGGCCATGCCATCCGACACCGTGAAGTCGGCCCCGATGGCGGTCAGCAGGCCGATCGGCAGGATCTCCGTCGTGACGATGGAGAAGATGCCGAGCATGACCGCGACGACTGCGAGCCAGCGGATCAACGGTGTTCGGGAAGCGAGGGGTGGGGGAGGAATCGAGGACGGTAGACACGTGATCAAGTTCAGCGATCCCAGAGCTGGAGTACCGGCGGGATTACGACATCACCGTAATTCCTGCAGTACGGCGTGCAAGACGCGCAGAAGCGGGGCAGGTCGCACAGATGCCCGGCCGGTGACGGGGAAGCTGGTCGTCACCTGCCGGGCATCGGAGGTATTCGGTGCTACGGGGCGTAGACCGAGTTGTAGAACTGGATCGCGCTGGCGATGCCGACCGGAACGCCGAACACGATCATGCCCGCGGCCGCGCCGAGGGCTATGCCGACACCGGCGCCCGCGAGGCACAGGCCGATCGGGCCCACGAAGAAGGTCGGAACAACAAGCGGCGCACCGATGATGGCGCCCGCGACACAGCCCAGCCCGGCGCCGACGATGGTGCCGAGCAGGGTGCCGACGGCGGTGGCCAGACCGAACTGGGTCGCGGCGGTGCTCAGCGCGGTGTTGAAGTCGACACCGCCGATGTCCTTGGCGCTCACCGGCTGCAGCATGGACGCCGGCCGCGCGTCGGCCGGGTTGGTGCTAGGTGTGAAAGTTGCGGTTTTGCCGTCGATTTGGGCGGCGATCGGCCATTCCATGCCGTCTTTCAGATATGTAAGCGGCATTCCAGCAACCAGGCGTCCCCCGCCATCCAGCACCTGGAATTGCGTGCCCTTCGTTGTGAGCGATCCGAAGTCGGTCTTGAGTACGACGGAGTTGTCGACCACATTGGCGGTGTAGTGTATGCCCGGCAGAATGTCGGTCTGAACGCCTGTCCCGGCGGCCGGGGCGGGGGTCGGATCGGCGTAGGCGGTACCACTCGTGATTCCGACAGCCGCGATAACCAGTACCGATGCGGCAGCGAGCTTCTTCATCTTCATGTACTTCTAACGCTTTCCTCAGCAGGAGCACCTTCGGCCCTGGGGGCTCGGGCCGGCGCGGCTCATAAATACGAGCCTTTTGAAATGTTACGTCCTGGTTTGTTTCAGATAGGTAACGGAATCCGTAGGAGAAGCGTCAATTTGAAGTGAAACATGTTAAGGAAACATCAATTCGGACATTTAGCTAATTCTAAGCATCCGTTAATGTGGCACAGCACACCGCGGCCCCGGAAGTATCGTCTCCCTGGGTCACCGCCGCGATTGCTCAACCCAATGCGGGCAGCGCCGGTCTCAACTCATTCGAGTGATGATGGCGCCAGGCAGGTGCGGCAACATGAGATCGATCAGCCGCCACGGCCACGCCGGTACGCAGGCGCGGGTCCGTTCCCGCTCGATCGCACCCACCATCGCGGCAACGCCCTTGTCCAGCGGCGCCACCATCCGCGCGTCGCCCGCCTTCGCCGACATCTCGGTGGCAATGAACCCGGGCAGCAAGGTCGTGACGCTGATCGGTGACTTCGTCAATTCCACCGCCAGCGCCTCACCCAGTGTCGCCAGCCCGGCCTTGCTCGCCGAGTACGCGGCCTTCTTGCCCGGCAGCCCGCGCACCGCGCTCATCGACGACACCAGCACCAAATGCCCGGCGTTCTGCGCGCGAAAAATTTCGAGCGCCGCCTCGGCCTGCGCCAGTGCGCTGACGAAATTCGTTGTCGCGGTAGCGAGATTCGCATCGGCCCGCCCGCTGCCGATCACCGCGCCCTTGCCGATACCGGCATTGACGATGACTCGATCGAGGCCGCCGAGCTCGTCGCGGAGCTCGCCGAAGACCCGCAGCACCGCCGCATGGTTGTCGACATCCAACGCTCGGACGGCGACTGTGATCCCCGGATGCGCCGCGACGAGTTCTTCGCGCAGTGCCGTGAGCGCGTCCAGCCGCCGCGCGCACAACGCCAGATCGCGCCCCTTGGCCGCGAAGTCGCGCGCCATCGCCGCGCCGAGCCCGGCGCTGGCGCCGGTGATCAGAATCTTGCTCCTCGTCATGGGTGCGAACCTTATTCGCCCGAGCGTCGCCGTGGCGCCGACGGCGGTCGGCGCGGGTGACTCAGCCGCCGAACGAGCCGGTGCGCGGCGGCGGGGGCAGCATGTGCCACGGGCCGCAGTTCACGGTCTTGAAGGCGACGTCGGTTGCTTTGATCTCGGCGCGCACCGGTGTGAGCCGGGTGAAGTCGTTGTTGATGATGTAGTGCTGGTCGGTGTTGTCGTCCTCGACCTTGCGCAGACGTCGCCAGTCGCAGCCATTGGCCTGATCGGGGGTGCCGGGGGCCTCCCAGATGCCGGGCAGAATATCGACGCCCACCAGGTAGAGACCGTCTCCCGGCATGGTGGTGCCGGGTTCGGCGGCCGCGGTTCCGGCGCCAAGCAGGGTCACCGCGGACGCGATGGCCCCCGCGATCATGAGCGTGCCTGCACGCATGGCGATTTCTCCTCGAATCGTGCTCCCGCCGCCCGTGGGCAGCTGACCTGCGGAGATCCCCGAATCTCCGGGGCCAAGATCTACCAGAGTCGGCTACGGATTTCCGGCGATTCGGAGATTTCTGTCACATAGACAACGGATGACACATTGTCGGCATTTGGATTCAGTGGGCTGACCGTGATGTCAATTGACACGGTCGCGACGATATCTGTTGTATGAGAGGTATTCGGCCGATCTCCGGCATAGCCGGACCGCAGCCTGCGTGTGGTGCCCACTGTGCGCGGCTGTGTACGAACGACGGCATCGCCGCCGTGCTGGCCGCCGACCGTGCGCTGCTGCACTGGCGTGCGATGCGCGGGCTGGGCGATTCGGGACTGGCCGACCAGGCGGTGCAGGAGACGCTGCTGCGGGCCTGGCGTTCGTGTGCGCTGTTCGACGAACGCAAGGGCACCATCCGCACCTGGCTGCTGACGATCCAGCGCAACGTCACGATCGATATCGCGCGGGCCCGTGCCGCCCGGCCCGGTGATATCGGATGGGACGAGGTCGCCGAACTCAGCGACGTCCGTTATGCGAAACCGGACTTCGCCGACGGCCTGATCGACGGGCTGTTGGTGGCGGACCTGCTGTCTCGGCTGTCCGTTTCGCAGCGCCAGGCGGTGGTGGAGGTGATCCTGCGCGACCGGGCGTATCAGGATGTCGCCGACGATATCGGCGTTCCGGTGGGCACGGTGAAGACCCGGGTGCACTACGCTCTGCGCTCGCTGCGCCGGTTGCCGATCGGTGCCTGAGCGGCCGCGGCACGCGTTCGTCGTGGTGCTCGGTGGCCCGGCCCTGGCCGCCTGATCAGGCATGATCGCCCGCCGCGATGGTAACATTTCGATAACGTAGACGGTGTGGCAGTCGGTGCCCATTGACCAGTGGACAGCCATCGCGTCCTGGCCCTCGAAGCCGACCTGTTCATCGACTCCGCGACTCGGGTTCTCCTGTCGCGCCATCGCTGGAAGATCGAATTCGTCACCAGCAACGATCAGCGGTCCCTGCCCACCAGCGACCCGAACTGGTGGCAGCGCTATCGGGCCAAGCTGGAGGGCGCCGCGAAGCAGGCCGCCGGACTCGGCTGACCGATGAGTCCTCGTATTCGGTGCTGTGACAGAGGACGGGGAGACATCGGCACGACCAACGCACGATAATGCCGCTGGCGTGCTGATCGGACCGGCCACGAGCGGCCGACGCAGCGCACGCTATTGCCGATTACGGGGCATCGCGACCCACGATGTTGGGTCTTGTCGAACTCGGGCGCAGGCACCTGACGGCAAGAGACGGGTGAGATCCTCGTTGCCGGCCAATGGCGAGGTAGCGCCGATCTTGTCTGCAGAGCGGCACGGCCATGCCGCTAAGCGAGCGGTCGCACGCGAGAAGCGTCGGGCTCAGAGCATCCTGGATTAGCTGATTGCATGCTGGTCGCCGGAGCGGCGCGGTAATTCGGTCGGTGAATCCCACTGGTTGGCGGGGTTGCACGGCAGAATGTGGCCATGCGGACATTTGCCCGATTGTTGCAGACTGCCGTCGCCGGGGCGCTGGTCGTGGTAGCCGGTCATGGCGTCGCGGCCAGCGACACCCATATTCAGTTGCCCTGGCTGACTCCTGAGCCGGGCGCAGTGCAGGCGTCGGGAGCCGCGCTGGCAGACGGAATCACTGGCACGGTGCTGTGGTCGCGACAGCCGAACACCCCGGTCCCGATAGCCAGCATCGCGAAGGTGATGACGGCGCTGGTCGTGATCAACGCCGGCGACCTCGACCGGACCATTACCGTGCCGCAAGAAATCATCGCCTACGGCACCAAGTACGACGGAAGCAACGCAGGCCTGGTCCCCGGCGAGGTGCTCACCGCGCGACAGCTCCTATACGCGATGATGCTGCCGTCCGGCTGCGACGCCGCCTATACCCTTGCCGAGGCCTACGGGCCCGGCCAAGACGGCTTCATCGCCAAAATGAACGACACCGCGCATCAAATGGGCCTGGCGGGAACACATTTCACCGATCCCAGCGGGCTGCCCGCCCCCACCGACCACTCCACCTACTCCACACCGGCGGACCTGGTGGCCCTCGGTCTGCGTGCGATGAGCCTGCCAGTGTTCCGCGACATCGCCAGGTCGCAGAGCTATCACCTGCCCGCCGGCCCGGGCAACCGCGCTCACCTCTGGCAGACCACGAACTTGCTGCTGCACGACTATCCCGGCACTATCGGCATCAAAACCGGATCCACCGACGCTGCGGGAACCTGCCTGCTGTTCGAGACGGTCAGGGCAGGAATACCGCTGATCGGTGTGGTCCTGCACAGCTCACCCGACAGCGCGGTCGCCGCAAAGGACGACGCCGAGCGCATGTTGAACTGGGCCTACGACCCGATCCTGAGCGTGCTGCCGATCGGTTAGCGCCGAATCGGCAGGCTGCGGATCCCGGTGCGCACCAGGACGATCCGCGGCCACAAGACGACCGTGTCCGCCACCAGTCACCTGCCCTGAAGACGCCTACTAGCAAGCGGACGGTTTCCTCTACCGTCGGATGCGCACAAGGCCCTCTCGACGTACCTGGAAGGCAAGAACCCCGCGACCGACGACGTTCTGTTCCGCAGTCGCACCGGGCTGTGCTGCTCGGCAAACAGGATGGGGCAGTGGTTCCGCTCGGTGGCCCGCATCGTTCACCTGGCACGACTTGCGGCACTGGTACGCGTCCGCGTTGATCTACCAGGGCACCGATGCGAAGTCCGTGCAGAAACGCCTAGGTCACGCCACCGCCTGTATCACGTGGGAGGTGTACGTGCATCTTTTCGAGGGCCATGAGTCTAGAACTCGCGAGGCGGTAGACGCTATGCTCTCCCGTAACAACAGCACCAGCAGTAACACCAGGAGCGCTACCGCCTAGGTCGATTGGCTGGAAGCGCTCACGGGACCATCACGGGACTAGGGAGCTGCTTTGTCTATCTACCAGGCATTTTGCGTGAAGCCAAGCATCATCAGGGCCGGTTTGTGCTCCGCCGTCACGGCCGCGGCAATGGTGACAGTTTCCGGGCTGGCCCCGGCCACCGCGTTCGCCGATCCGGCGACGCCGGAGATGGCCACGAAGCTCGCAGGCAAGACGGTATTCCTCGACCCCGGCCATCAAGGGCCGAACCATTCGGAAAACCTGGCGCGCCAGGTGAACAACGGACGCGGCGGCACCAAGGACTGCCAGACCACCGGCATGACCTCGGTGAACGGCGTGCCCGAGCACACCATCAACTGGAACGTGGCCCAGAACGTCAAGACAGCGCTGGAGAGCCTCGGCGCGAAAGTGGTGCTCAGCCGTCAGGACGACTCCGGCTGGGGCGGCTGCGTCGATGAGCGGGCCCAGGCCGCGAACAGGTCCGGCGCCGACGTCGCGGTGAGCATCCACGCCGACAGCGCTCCGGCCCAGTTCCGTGGCTTCCACGTGATCGTGCCGCAACTGCCGATTCCCGATACCAAGGTCGATCAGGTCCAGTCCGGTCCGGGCCTGACGGCCTCGGAGTCGGTGCGTGACGCCTATCTGAAGGATGGCTTCCCGTCGGCCACCTACGCGGACGTGCAGGACGGTTTGCAGACCCGCGCGGACATCGCGGGCCCGGCGCTGACCGCCGTGCCCGATGTGTTCGTCGAGATGGGCAATGGCGCCAATGTGGAAGACGCCGCATTGCTGGAGAGTGCGGACGGACAGCTCGAGCACGCCATCACCATCACCACCGGTCTGGTCGGCTTCCTGCTCGGTGCGCCGTCGCCGGTGGGACATACCGGTCCCGCCGCCGATCGTCCCGCCGCGGTCCCGGCGGAGACCTCACCACCAGTCCAGGCGAGGCCGCAGACGCAGACCGCGCCGTCGGCTCCGGCACAGGCGCAGACCACGCTCGCCCCGAACGCTCCGAACGCTCAGGCCGCTCCGCAGTCGCAGAGTTCACCGCAGTCGCAGAGTTCGCCCGCGTGGCCCAATTCGCCGCAGTCGCAGACCGCACCACAGTCGCAGACCACAACACCGCAGGCTCTGCCTTACGCGCAGTCTCCGGCCTCACCGCAGTCTCCGAGCCAGTCCACACCCGACACCAATGGCGCACTGAGCGGCCTGGTCGGCACGGTGATGCAGATGCTGATGCCGCTGGCGAAGTCGCTCGGCATGGACAACACGATGATCACCTCGGAAATGATCAACCTGGCCTACACCCTGGCCAGCATGTTCCTCGGTTCGTTCAAGTAGCGATTCCCACCCGGGAGTGCCGACGACGACGTCGCGCCTGACGTCGTCACCGTCATCGGCACGCGCGAATCTTACGAGCGCCGTTCGCGGCCCGCAAGCCATCAGGGGCCGCGAACACGCATAGCCGCAGGCGCTGCACAATGTCACCGTGGATCGGATTCCTGTTTTGATCGTTGCCGGGTTTCTGGGGTCCGGGAAGACGACATTGCTCAACCACCTGCTGCGCAACAACCGAGGGACGCGGATCGGTGTGGTGGTCAACGACTTCGGGGCCATCAATATCGATTCGATGCTGGTGGCCGGACAGGTCGACGCGATGGTGTCGCTGGGCAACGGATGTGTCTGTTGCGCGGTGGACGTTAGCGAGCTGGACGAGCTGTTCACCCGGCTGGCCGAGCCGCGCGCCAGGATCGACGTGATCGTGGTGGAGGCCAGCGGCCTTGCCGAACCGCGCAATCTCATTCGGATGGTGGTGGGCAGCGACAACCCGCGCATCCGCTACGGCGGATTGGTCGAGGTGGTCGACGCCGAACAGTTCCCGGCCAGTCGCGAGCGGCATCCAGAACTGGCCACCCATCTGCGGCTGGCGGATCTGGTGGTGGTCAACAAGGCCGATCGGGTGCCGGCGCCTGACCTGGCGCGGTTGCGGCAGGAGATCGCGGAGCTGATCGGGCAGGTGCCGGTGTACGCGACCACGCACGGTCGCATCGATCCTGGTCTGCTTTTCGACGAGCCGCTGCGCGAAACGCCGTGCGTCGCCGAGCAATTGAGCTTCGACGAGCTGCTCCACGACCACGACCATGAGCACCACGACCACGCCGATCACCGGCACCTGCACGACGACTACACGAGCGTCAGCTTCACCAGTGAACGTGAATTGGACCCGCGCCGCCTGATCGGTTTCCTGGAAGACCCGCCGGCCGGCCTGTTCCGCGCGAAGGGTTTCGCCGCGTTCGGCGTCGCCGAGGAACGCCGGAAGTTCCTGCTGCACATGGTCGGCCACCACATCGTGTTCGAACCGGACACCTGGCGTCGCGGCGAACCGCACACCAGCCAACTGGTGCTCATCGGTGCCGGTCTGCCCACCGACACGGCGCTGCGACGGCTGCACGAGACGGTGCACACCGACACCGAACCGCTGAATCCGCAGGCCATGCTCGGCGTCTGGCGCTACACACCGCACTGAGTCCGAAGTTGACGCGTTCGGCTCGATCCTGGCGCGTTCGGCACTTCCGCTGCGAGACTTCTTGTTCGTTCTCGATGATCAGATCGAAGCGATGGTTGGTGGTGACCGCACTGACGGACGGTCCGCAGGTCGCGAGGCCGGAGCCGAGTGTCGGCGCAGTCGAGAACAGATAGTGAGCTGGGAAATCACAAACCTGTGCAGCAATATCTGGTCGGTGCCCATCGCGTCCTCCCGCCGCGCATCGGACGAATACTGTGCGCCAGCACGCTATCGCGAGGCTGTTGATTCGTCTTGGAATTGCATGACGATGCGGTAAACCGGGGCGGTTCAGCCGCAGGCGTTCACCCATTCGGAAAGGCCGTCGGCGAATAGTTGGCGTTTCCAGATCGGGACCTCGTGCTTGATCCGGTCCACCAATTCCGCACACGTACCGAAGGCTTCGGCGCGATGCGGGGCGGCGACCGCGACAACGATCGCGAGATCGCCGACGGTCAGCGGGCCGATGCGATGCACGGCGGCGACGGGTAGTCCGGAGGCCGCGGCCGCCTCGGCACAGCACTTGCGCAGAAACCGTTCGGCTTCGGGATGCGCGGAATATTCCAGCGCGGAAACGGCCTGTCCGCCATCGTGATTGCGCACCGTGCCGGTGAACACCACCACCGCGCCGTGTTCGGGTCCGGTCACCGCGGCCTCGACCTCGGCCGGATTCAGCGGCTGGTCGCTGATGCTTGCCAGGCGCACGCCCGCATATTCACTGGTTGTCATGGTTGCCGCCTCCGGCTACTTGCGCGAGCAGATGATCCAGTAGCGGTTCGAGCACCGCCACACCGTCTTTCACCCCGCCGGGGGAGCCGGGCAGGTTCACGATCACCGATCGACCCGCCAGTCCGGCAACGCCGCGGCTGAGCGCGGCGAGTGGGAACTTCGCCGTGCCGCGCTGCCGAATCGCCTCGGCGACACCGGGTAGTTCGCGATCGAGGACGGCCAGCGTCGCCTCCGGGGTCGCATCGGTGGGGGAGGCGCCGGTGCCGCCGGTGGTGATCACCAGCGACGGCGCGAGGCGCAATGCGTCCGCGAGGCCGACGGCGATCTCGGCGTCGGCGTACACAAGTGGCCCACGCACCGAAAAGCCAAGTCCGGCAAGCCATTGCGTGAGGACTGGTCCGGTGGTGTCGATCCGGGTGCCCGCCGCAACGCCGGTCGACGCGACCACCACGACCGCGGATCGTGTTTCCTCATCCGACAGGGCTTCGTCCGAAAGAGCCTCGTCCGAAACAGCGCTGTGCACTTCGGGTTCGGGTGCCGTGCCGGACATCTGCTGGACGTCGCTTTCGGCCAACGGAATCGAACTGACCTCATCCGGGAGGGACTCCGCGGCTTGATCATCCGTGTCGGGACGCACCCAATGCCCGTGTTTCCCACCTTCTTTGGTGAGCAGGCGCACGCCGTTCAGAGTCGCCGCCGGATCGACGGCCTTCACCATGTCGTGCAGGGTGAGTCCGGCGACGGCGACCGCGGTGAGCGCTTCCATCTCGACGCCGGTGGGGCCCTTGGTCTTCGCGGTGGCCTCGATCATGATGGTGCTCTCGGTGAAGCCGAACTCGACCTTCACCGAGGACAGTGCCAGCTGATGGCAGAGCGGAATGAGTTCCGAGGTCTTCTTCGCGCCCGCGATGCCCGCGATCCTGGCCGTGGACAGCACGTCGGCCTTCGGCATGCCGTCGGCCTGAACCAGCGCCACCACCTCGGCTGTGGTCTGCAGCTCACCGGCCGCCAGTGCGATCCGGGTGGTATCGGCCTTCGCGCTCACATCGACCATGCGGGCCCGACCCTCGCGGTCGACATGGGACAACTCACTCATGCTGTCCACACTTGCACAGTCCCCCGCGGTAGGCGAGCAGCGCTCATAACAACCGGACTTGCACGGTTGCTCCGGCGGGAATCGCGGTGCTCTCCGCCGGGATATCGATGAGGGCATCCGCCCACGCCATCCCCGCGACCAGGTGCGATCCAGGCCCGGAGACCGCTTCCACGCCCGCGTCGGTCACCCGGCCGCGCAGGAACTGACGCCGTCCGGCCGGTGATTTCACCGGCTCCAGCAGCGGCACCTGCCGAATGTCGACCTCCGACAGCCCGGCGAGGTGGCGCAGGATCGGCCGGGCGAACACCTCGAACGACACCATGGTGCTGACCGGGTTGCCGGGAAAGCTGAGGACCGGGACGCCGTCGACGACGGTCAGGCCTTGCGGGCCGCCCGGTTGCACCGCGACCGAACCGAACTGCCCGCCGAGCGGCTGCAGCACGTCCTTGACCACCTCGAAATCGCCCTTGGACACGCCACCGGAGGTGAACACGATATCGGCGGATTCGGTTGCGGCGGAAAGCAGTCGGCGAAACACCGCGGGATCGTCGGTACTGTGCTCGACGCCGGTGACCAGGACGCCGTTCGCGGTGAGGGCGGCGGCGAGGGCGATGCCGTTCGAGTTGTAGATCTGCCCGGGTTGCAGCGTCGAGCCCGCGGGGACGAGTTCATCGCCGGTGGTGAGGACGGCGGCGCGAACCTGCCGCAACACCGGGACAGCGGGGAGACCGACCGCCGCGAGCGCCGCGATGTGCCGGGGCGCGAGCATCGTGCCCGCGGGTACGAGCAGCTCCCCGGTGCGCACGTCGGTACCCGGTTCGCGCACGAATTCGCCTGCGCTGCGGCCACGTTCGATGGTCACCGCCGGGCCGTCGGCGTGCACGTCCTCCACCGGCACCACACAGTCGGCGCCGGGCGGGATCGGCGCGCCCGTCATCACCTTCATCGCGGTGCCCGCGGGCAGCGGCGTCGCGCCCGGATTGCCCGCCGCGACCACACCGGCCAGCGGCAGCGTCACCGGCGCCACCACGACGGATTCGGCGAGTACCGCGTATCCGTCCATGGCGGAGTTGCGAAAGACCGGCAGGTCGACCGGTGAGCGGACATCCTCGGCCAACTGCCTGCCCAGCGCGGCGGGCACCGCGACGGATTCGGTCGGGCGCGCCGCCAACGGTCGCAGTAGCTGTTCGATTGCGTCCCGATAGTCGTCGACGGACCGGGCCGGAGAGGTGGTGGGCCGAGAGGTCATGTGGTCAGCCTAATCGCAGCGACTAAGTGGCTCGTTCGGACGAAGCTACGGGCCGCCGCTGCCGATGGCCGTGTGTTGTTGTCTGTGCCGACGATCGGTCATCCGGTGGCAAACCAGTCATACAAACCGGTCATAATGGAGAGGTGACGTTGGTGCAGATGGGGATTCCCGCCGTGCGGTCCGGACGGCCCTCGCTCGTCGGACGCCCCGATACGCCGTTCCTGGTGGACCGATTCGGGCGCACGGCGCGCGATCTGCGGGTGTCGATAACCGAGAAATGCTCGCTGCGCTGCACGTATTGCATGCCCGAGGAGGGCCTGCCCGCGATTCCGCACGAGGAGTTGCTGACCGTCGAGGAGATCGTGCGACTGGTCGTGCTCGCCGTGCAGGAACTCGGGGTGCGGGAGGTCCGGTTTACCGGTGGCGAACCGTTGATGCGTCGCGACCTCGAACGGATCATCGCGGGCTGCCACGAACGCGTGCCCGAAACCCCACTGGCCATGACGACCAATGGCGTCGGTCTGGCGCATCGGGCGCGTGGCCTGGCAGCGGCCGGGCTGAGTCGGGTGAACGTCTCACTGGACACCGTCGATCGGCTCGGCTTCGCCCGCCTGACCCGCCGCGACCGGCTCGACTCGGTCTTCGCGGGCATTCGCGCCGCACGCGACGCCGGTTTGGCGCCGATGAAGGTGAACGCCGTCCTGATGCGCGAAACCCTGCCCGGCGCACCCGATTTGCTGCGTTGGTGTCTCGACGAGGACTGCGAGCTGCGCTTCATCGAGGAGATGCCGCTCGACGCCGACCATGAATGGGCGCGCGCGAATATGGTCACCGCCGCCGAACTGCTCGACGTGCTCGGCACGCGTTTCGAGCTCACCGAGGCGGGCCGGTCCGACCCGTCGGCGCCCGCCGAAACCTGGTTGGTCGACGGTGGCCCCGCGACAGTCGGCATCATCGCCACCGTCACCCGCAAGTTCTGCGACACCTGCGATCGCACCCGCCTCACCGCTGACGGCATGCTGCGCTCATGCTTGTTCAGCGATCAGGAATTCGATCTGCGTCAGGTGCTGCGCTCGGGTGCCGACGACGACGAGATCGCCACCATCTGGCGCGGCGCCATGTGGAACAAATGGGCAGGCCACGGGATCGACGCCGAGGGCTTCATCCCCCCGGAACGCACGATGGGAGCAATCGGTGGTTGAGATCCGCTACTTCGCCGCCATCGCCGACGCGGTCGGCAAGGACCGCGAATCCCTCGACCTCCCGGCCGACGCCACGATCGGTGATCTGCGCACCACGCTGGCGGAGTCCTACGGGCCCGATCTGGACAAGATGCTGGCCGTCTGTGCCTATTTGGTCGGCGACGAACTCACCCGCGACCCCTCGGTCGCGCTGACCGTTCGCGTCGACGTGCTGCCGCCCTTCGCTGGCGGCTGAGGTGACGAACCACTCCAACCGCAAGTAGCGGCGGTCAGCGCCACCAGGTGTCGAGCGGGGTGACCGGCACGGTGCGCTTGTGGCGGGTGTTGTGGAAGATCGTCTCCAGCTTCGTGGCGACCTCGACGGTGACGTCCTTGCCTTCGAGATAGTCGTCGATCTCGCTGTAGCGCAGGCCGAGTGCTTCCTCGTCGGGCAGTGCGGGGCGGTCGTCCTCGAGGTCGGCGGTGGGCACCTTGGACCAGATGCTGGACGGGGCGCCCAGTTCCTGCAGCAGGGCCGCGCCCTGGCGCTTGGTGAGACCGGTGAGCGGGGTGAGATCGACGCCGCCGTCACCGTATTTGGTGAAGAAGCCGGTGACCGCCTCGGCGGCGTGGTCGGTGCCGACAACGAGCAGGTTCTCCTGACCGGCGATGGCGTACTGGATCACCATGCGTTCGCGCGCCTTGATGTTCCCGCGCACGAAGTCGCGCAGATCGGCCACACCGAGGCTGCGCGCCGTCTCGGCGGCAACCGCGTTGGCGCCGGGACGGACATTGACCGCCACCGAGCGGTCGGGCTGGATGAACTTCATCGCGGCCCTGGCGTCGACCTCGTCGGCCTGCACGCCATAAGGCAGGCGCACCGCGACGAAGGTGGCGTCGGTGTCTGCGGCGCGCAGTTCCTCGGCGGCCAGTTGGCACAGTCGTCCGGCCAGCGCGCTGTCCTGCCCACCGCTGACCCCGAGCACAAAACCTGTTGCGGGCGTGGCACGCAGGTAGTCCTTGAGGAAGTCGATACGGCGGCGCACTTCGAGCTTCGGTTCGATGCTGGGTTGAACGCCTAATTCGGTGATGATCTGTGCACGCAAGGACCGCATGGCAACTCACTGTACTGGCGATGGCGGCGCTACTACACGTCGAACGAAGGAGTCCCAGTTGTCGCCGATCTGTTCGCGGGTGAAGCCGAGTGCGTTCATCTGGTACATCACCAACCCGGCGCCGAGGATGCTCAGCAGCCCGTCGGCGACAAGCGGAATGTCGCCGGTGACGCCCGCCTGCTGCAGCAGCATCGACACGTGGGCCTTGTGCAACATGTAGGGTGGTCCGGAGTAGCGGTCCCCAGTCTCCGCGGCGCGATACAGTTCCCCCTCCACCTCGATATCGAGCAACCGTGCGCGTCCGAAGGCGACGAGCCGCTGCACCGGTGGTGCGCCGGGACCCAGCGGCGGGGGCCCGAACATGAACCCATGCTGATACTTCTGCTCCGAATGGTCGAGCAGCGCCATCATGAGCCCGACCCGGTTGCCGAACCGGCGAAACACCGTGCCTTTCCCGACGCCGGCCCGCTTGGCGAGCGCGTCCATGGTCAGGCTGTCGACCCCTTGCTCGCGTACCAGCCGCTGCGCGGCGTCGAGCAGGAGTTGGCGGTTGCGCGCGGCATCGGCGCGTTCGGTCGGTTCGACGGTCCCGGGTAGGGGCACGCCGATGCCGAGCATTGGACGCGCGGGCGTCGATCCGCTTGGCGGGCGCGTGTCGTAGCTCACAGGACTCTCACCGTCTCGTGGGAATGTAATCGGACTGCAGTCCGGTTAGTGTGTCATGAAAGTTCGGGACAAACATTCAGTACACCAGGAGTCGTTATGAGCCAGACCCGCATCCTCGCTCTCGTCGGTAGCCTTCGCGCCGCGTCCATCAATCGGCAGCTCGCAGAGGCCGCGGTGCAGACCGCGCCCGAGGGTGTCGATATCGCCATCTACGAAGGCCTCGGCGATATTCCGTTCTACAACGAAGACCTCGATGTCCCCGGTTCGGTGCCAGCCGCCGCCCAGGCGCTGCGCGCCGCGGTCGCCGCGTCGGACGGCCTGCTGCTGGTGACGCCGGAATACAACGGCACGCTGTCGGCCGTGCTCAAAAACGCCATCGACTGGGCCTCCCGCCCGTACGGCATCGGGGCGCTGAAGGATCGTCCGGCCGCCGTGGTGAGCGGTTCGGTCAGCCCGAACGCGGCGCAGTGGGCGCACGGCGACACGGTCAAGGCGGTGGGTGTCGCGGGCGCGAAGGTCGTCGAGTCCGCGCATCTGCACTTCGGCACCTTCGGTCAGCGGTTCGGCGAGGCGCACCCGCGTGAGGATGCCGAGGCCCTGACCCAGCTGGCCGCCACGGTCGCCGAGCTCGTCCGTGCGGCGCGCGGCGAACTGGTGTCCGCCTGAGCTGAATGTCCCTGACGAGGTCTTCGGAGAGGGCCACCTCCACTCGGAGGTGGCCCTCTTCGTTGTTTGACCCGGAAAGTTTGCTGAAAGGAAGCTGCGGTATGAAATTGTGATCTGCGCCACTGTCGCGTCGGGTTGCGAATCGAGTGTCCAGGTACTTACCGCCTTCGAATTTCATCAATGTGGTTCGCAACATGTCGTGCTGTATGAATCTGTCGGCCACTAGGTGTAGTGTCTTCGGTACTGGAAGACGGCACGAGGCCGACGCGATCAGCATCGGTGCGAACCGGCTGAGCAGGGCTTTCGAGATCGGATCCAGGAGTTTGCGCAGCGTACGTCGGATCATGCATCGCTAGCGACTGCTTGCAGGTCGCTCGAAACAATCTGCATACGGATCACAGGCTGTGGATCAGGCATAGGAGAGAGGGACACCAATGACCATCACCGTGTACACCAAGCCCGCTTGCGTCCAGTGCAACGCGACCTACAAGGCCCTCGACAGGGTCGGGGTCGACTACGAGGTCATCGACATCTCCGAGGACGACGAGGCTCGTGACTATGTCATGGCCCTCGGCTACCTGCAGGCGCCGGTCGTCGTTGCCGGTGAGGATCACTGGTCCGGCTTCCGCCCGGACCGCATCAAGTCGCTCGCCACCGTCGCGGCCTGATCGCCGCCAATCGTTTTCCGTTCATCCGAATGATGGAAGAAGGGAGCCGGCCATGTCCGAAGGGGCAGCGCTCGTCTACTTCTCCAGCGCCTCGGAGAACACACATCGTTTCGTCGAGAAGCTGGGCCTCCCGGCGACTCGCATACCACTGCACACCGCCGATTCGCTGCGCGTAGACGAACCCTACGTGCTGATCGTCCCCACCTACGGGGGCGGTCGGCACGTGTTGGGGGGGAATAGATCCGACAAGGATTTCGTGCCTCGGCAAGTCGCCAAGTTCCTCAACGATCCGCACAACCGCGCGCTGCTGCGCGGTGTCGTCGCGGCGGGCAACACGAACTTCGGCGATACGTACTGCTATGCGGGAGAAGTGATCTCGCGCAAGTGCGGGGTGCCGTACCTGTATCGCTTCGAACTCATGGGAACCGCTGAGGACGTCGAGCGCGTCCGAGAAGGATTGGGATTGTTTTGGCAACAACAACGACAGCACCGACCGGCAAAAATGCCCGCTTAGAGCAGCCTCCGGTCCGCGGTGCGGAGGCCGGCGAGGTCATGGACTACCACGCCCTCAACGCGATGCTGAACTTGTACGGCCCGAACGGCGAGATCCAGTTCTACGCCGATCGCACCGCCGCGAGGCAATACTTCCTGCAGCACGTCAACCAGAACACTGTCTTCTTCCACAACCTGGACGAGAAGCTGGACTACCTGGTCGACGAAAACTATTACGAGGCAGAGGTTCTGGAGCAGTACAGCCGCGGGTTCATCAAGCAGCTGTTTAAGCAGGCGTACGCCAAGAAGTTCCGGTTCCCCACCTTCCTCGGCGCGTTCAAGTACTACACCTCGTACACGTTGAAGACCTTCGACGGCAAGCGCTACCTGGAGCGGTTCGAGGATCGCGTCGTCATGGTGGCGCTCACCCTCGCCGCCGGTGACGAGACGTTGGCGAGCAAGCTGGTCGACGAGATCATCGACGGCCGTTTCCAGCCCGCCACCCCGACCTTCCTCAACTCGGGCAAGAAGCAGCGCGGCGAGCCGGTGTCATGCTTCCTGCTGCGCATCGAGGACAATATGGAGTCCATCGGGCGCTCGATCAACTCCGCGCTGCAGCTGTCCAAGCGCGGCGGCGGTGTCGCATTGCTGCTGAGCAACATTCGCGAGCACGGCGCGCCGATCAAGAAGATCGAGAACCAGAGCTCAGGCGTCATCCCGATCATGAAGCTGCTGGAGGACTCGTTCTCCTACGCCAACCAGCTCGGTGCCAGGCAGGGCGCCGGCGCGGTGTACCTGCACGCCCACCACCCGGACATCTACCGGTTCCTGGACACCAAGCGGGAAAACGCGGACGAGAAGATCCGCATCAAGACGCTCTCGCTGGGTGTGGTGATCCCGGACATCACCTTCGAGCTGGCGAAGAAGAACGAGGACATGTACCTGTTCTCGCCGTATGACGTGGAACGCATCTACGGCAAGCCTTTCGCCGATATCGATGTCACCGAGAAGTACTACGAGATGGTCGACGACAAGCGCATCCGCAAGTCGAAGATCAAGGCGCGCGAGTTCTTCCAGACCATCGCCGAGCTGCAGTTCGAATCCGGTTACCCGTACATCATGTTCGAGGACACGGTGAACCGGGCCAACCCGATCGCAGGCAAGATCACCCACTCGAACCTGTGCTCGGAGATCCTGCAGGTCTCCACGCCGTCGCTGTTCAACGACGATCTGTCCTACGCCGAGGTGGGCAAGGACATTTCGTGCAACCTCGGTTCGCTGAACATCGCCAAGACGATGGATTCACCCGACTTCGCGCAGACCATCGAGACCTCGATCCGAGCGCTGACCGCAGTGTCGGATCAGACGCACATCTACTCGGTGCCGTCGATCGAGCAGGGCAACAACTCCTCGCACGCCATCGGCCTCGGGCAGATGAACCTGCACGGATACCTCGCGCGTGAGCGGGTGCACTACGGCTCCGACGAGGGCATCGACTTCACCAACATCTACTTCTATACCGTTGTGTACCACGCGATTCGGGCTTCGAACCTGATCGCGAAGGAGCGCGGCAGCTACTTCGGCGGGTTCCCTGAATCGAAGTACGCGTCGGGGGAGTACTTCGACAAGTACACCGAGCAGGTGTGGGAGCCGAAGACCGAACGGGTGGCGCAGCTTTTCGCCGACGCCGGAGTACACATCCCGACCCAGGACGACTGGCGTGAGCTGAAGTCCTCGGTCATGGAGCACGGCATCTACAACCAGAACCTGCAGGCGGTGCCGCCGACCGGCTCGATCTCCTACATCAACCACTCCACCAGCTCCATCCACCCGGTGGCGTCGAAGATCGAGATCCGCAAGGAAGGCAAGATCGGCCGCGTCTACTACCCGGCGCCCTACCTCGACAACGACAACCTCGAGTACTACGACGACGCCTACGAAATCGGCTACGAGAAGATCATCGACACCTACGCCGCCGCCACCCAACACGTGGACCAGGGCTTGTCGTTGACCCTCTTCTTCAAAGACACCGCCACCACCCGCGACCTCAACCGCGCCCAAATCTACGCCTGGCGCAAGGGCATCAAGACCCTCTATTACATCCGCCTGCGCCAAATGGCATTGGAGGGAACCGAAGTCGAAGGCTGCGTGTCCTGCATGCTGTAGCTGAAGCATCTCGGCGGTAATGTGCCGTGCGAGGTGGAGGCAGCGCAAGTCAGGGTGACGGGCTGTCGGTGCGTGATGTCGAGGCCACCCTCGCCGACGCGCTCGGCGATCAGGCCGCGATCTCGAAATCGACTGTCTCGCAAGTGTGTCAGGCGATCAAGACCGAGTACGACATGTGGGCGCGGCGTCGCCTGGACGGCGTCGTGCTGGACTATCTGTTCCTGGATGCCTCCTTCTTCCGGATGCATCCCGGCTCGCCGGCCGAACCGGTCCTGGCCGCTTGGGGCGTCACCACCGCCGGCGAGCCCGGGTTCGTCGGACTGGCCTCCGGGTCCGGCGAATCCACCGCGCAAAGGTTATCGGCCGCTTCCCCGGCGAGACCAGCTGCCTTGGTCTGGTGTGGGACCGTGCTGGACCGCGCCTCCCGCGGCTGGCGCGGCCTGACCACGACCCCTGCGGGCCTTCGCCAACTCCAAGACGTGCGGCGCTCCCGGCTCGAATCACCTCGCCAGCTCTGGCCCCGACCCGCCACACCGCTCCACCCGGCCGATTGTCCCGAGACTGTTGTCGCCACGGCGTAACAATCCCTCGAGCGGAACAGGAGCGCCAAAATTTTACATATCTAAGTATTTGGATCTATCATGCCTCCATGAATCACCTCATCATCGGAGCCGGCTCGGTCGGGCAGGCTCTCGGGTTCTACCTGTCCAGGGGCGGCGCCTGCGTCGGCGTTCTCGTGCGGCCACGTCAGGCCGAACAAGCGCGTGTGGGCTACCGTCTGCAACGGCTTCGGCGTCTGCGCGCCCCCCTGCGCCAGCGCTTCGGCCCCGACGAGGTCTTCGACGACGTCACGCAGATACGACCCGGAGGATGGGACGTTGTGTGGCTTTGCGTGCCGTCCACCGCGCTCCGCGGCGACTGGATCGAGCAGTTGCGCGCCTGGACCGGTTCGGCGATGGTGGCATCCATCACGCAGGACGCCCGTGACCGTGCGGTCCTGGAGGATCACTGGCCCGCCGAGCAGATCGTCTTGGTGACCCCCTCGATATTTGCGTTCTCGCCGCCATCGCAGGACGGATCGGCCGCACCGCAGACGACCAGCTACTGGATACCACCGGGTTCGGCGTGGGCGGCAAGCGGCACCCACGATCGCGCCCGCGCCATCGCCGACGCGCTCAATGCCGGCGGGCTGAAGACCAATCTCGCCAAAACCAGTGGTGGCGGCGAGATGATCGCCGCGCTCACCATGCCTTACATCGCCCAGATCGAGTCCGACGGATGGTCCCTGCATACGGCCCGCCGAAACTTCCGGGGGGCAAGCGCGGCGGCCACCGAGGCGGTCACCGTTGTCGCCGCCGCCCATGGGGCCAAGGCCCCCGCGCCGCCGGCACGCTCGGTGCTGGGCATGCGCGTCATCATGCGCGCATTCATGATGCTCGCCCCATTCGACGTCGAGCGGTATCTGCGCATCCACTTCACCAAGACGGGGCAGCAGACACGCCTGATGCTCGACGATCTCATCACCGAAGGCGCCGTGCGCGACCTGCCCACCACACACCTGCGGGCGCTGCGGGCAAGCCTGCCCGCGCTGCCGGCATGAGCGACACGTGCGCCGAAATCGGCGTGTTGTTCCGGCGCAGCCAGGCGCTGCTGAGCGCGCTCGGTGAGGAGACCCGCCAGACAATCGTGGCGATGCTGCTTGACGCGCCCGCTCCGATGAGCGTCAACCAGATCGGCGCGCATGTTCGGCTGTCACAGCCCGCGGTCTCGCACCATCTGAAGATCCTCAAGCATGCCGGTCTGCTCGACGTGCGGCGCAGCGGCAAGCAGCGACTGTACTCGATCGCCGGCACCGGTGCCGAAGCCCTCCAACCGCTCGCGGACCTCATCGCCCACGTCGCCTCGATCCGCACGAGCCAGACCACGCCGGCAAACCCACAGCCGGTCCCACCACAGACCTGATTCGAACAAGAGTCATCACGACCCGTGTAACTTCACCACAAAGCCGGAACGGGCAGATCGTGCGGGAAGTCCGCCCGCGGCGGGTGACCCCGACGCGAGCAGAATGGTTCCGTGCATCACTCGCGGGCCGTGTCGCGAACTCGAGCATTGCAGGGACCCGTGGGACAGGTGCCCCCACTGGGTACTCCTTCGTGCATGAGGCACCCGATCATGAGCCATAGCTTGGCGGCGCAGGTCCCCAACGCATCGGAATTGCGAACAGATCTCAAGTCGCTGTCGGAAGCGCCACAGGTCGTTCGAGGGACGGGACGAGCGAGGACGCGACCTCGGCCGGGAGCGATGATCCGTCCAGTTATGACAAACCGTCGCGAGGGGCGACGTCCACACGGAGGTCGCCCCTTCCGCGTTTCAGAGCAGGGCCGGGACCACCTCGCGTTCGAAGAGTTCGATGCTGGAGGTGTCGTAGGCGGCTTCGGGGAAGTTGAGGATGGCGTAGCCGAGGCCGAGATCGCGAACCTTGCCGAGGTTTTCGATGATCTGCTCGGGGGTGCCGACGGCGGCGGTGCCGCGGTACACGTCGTCGACGTGGGTCTTGGCCTGGTCGGCGCCGATGAAGGGGGTCAGGCGCGCGGTCAGGGTCGAGAGGCGCTCTTCGACTTCGGCTTCGGTCGCACCGATGGCGACGTTGAAGTTCGAGGTGCGCACGATCGCGTCGAAGTCGGTGCCGACGTCGGCGCAGTGCGCGCGCAGCACCTCGGACTTGTGGGTGAAGTCGTCCGGATTACCGCTGAAGTTGGTGTATTGCGCGTATTTCGCCGCGATGCGCAGCGTCTTCTTCTCTCCGCCTCCCGCTATCCAAAGCGGAATCCCGCCCTCCTGCACCGGGAGTGGACGCACGATGGCGCCGTCGACCTGGTAGTGCTTGCCGTTGAGGCTGGCCGTGCCGGTGGTCCACGCCTGCCGGAAGATCTGCACGCCCTCGTCGAGGCGGCCGAGCCGTTCGCCGGCCGACGGGAAGCCGTAGCCGTAGGCGCGCCACTCGTGCTCGTACCAGCCGCCGCCGATACCCATCTCCACCCGGCCGCCCGAGATCAGGTCGACGGTGGCCGCGACCTTCGCCAGATAGGCCGGGTTGCGGTAGCTGATCGCGGTACACATCTGGCCCAAGCGGATGCGCGAGGTGGTCGCCGCGAAGGCCGACATCAGCGTCCATGCCTCGTGCGTCGCCTCCTCGGTGGGGGCGGGGACGGTGTGGAAATGGTCGTAGACCCACAGCGACTCCCACGCGTCGCCCGCGTCGGCGCGCTGGGCGAGATCACGCATCACCTCCCACTGCGCCGCGGGGTCGATGCCGACCAGATCGAGCCGCCAACCCTGCGGAATGAAGATGCCGAAGCGCACAGATATCTCCTTCGTATGTAAAACGAACCAGCCACAACAAACCTACTGGTCTTCTCCGATCGGTGCATGTAGCGAAAGCGCAAGGCCGGCCCGGTGGACGTCCCCCGGCGATGGACTTCGACGGCTGGGTCACACGACGACGCACCGGAAGGGAACTCGCTGGACGTGACAGGCGCTGCGTGCCATGTTGAAACCCGTATGAATAGTGATAGACAACCTCGACTCGGCGTCGATTTCGGCCGAGTCATCCAGGGGGCGGCCCTGGCGGCCGGTGTCGGAGTACATGACGCCCGAGGTGGTGGCGCTGCCGCGCGACCTGACCGTCGCCGAGGCGCTGGGCATGGTGCGGGCGAAGGGCGGCAACGCCGAGACGGTGTACACGTTGCCCGTCGTCGACGCGGGCAGGCGCCTGACCGGGATCGTCGAATTGCGCGAGCTGGTGCTCAGCAAGCCGGAGACGATGGTATCGGACCTGGTGGTCACCGAGCCCGCCTTCGCGCGCGCCACCGATTCCGCGGAGAAGGCCGCCCGGTTGATGCGCGAGACCAACGACATCAACTTGCCGGTGGTGGACAGCGAGGACCGGCTGGTCGGGCTGCTCACCATCGACGACGCGGTCGAGGTGATCGAGGCCGCCGACAGCGAGGACGTCGCACGTCAAGCGGGTTCCGCGCCGTGGGAGGGCCACTACATGGCCGCCGGGGTGTTCCAGCTGGCCCGCTATCGGGCGATGTGGCTGCTGCTGTTGCTGTTTTGCGGCGACCCTCACGGTGAGCGTGACCGACTTCTTCGAGGGCACTCTGGAGCAGGCCGCGCACCTCGCGCTATTCATCCCGCTGCTGATCGGGGCGGGCGGCAACGCGGGCGCGCAGGCCGCCACCGCGTGTGTGCGTGCGCTGGCTGTCGGCGAGGTCAGAGTGGCGGACCTGTTCAAGGTGATCTGGCGGGAATGCCTGGTCGGGCTGGTGCTCGGATCGCTGCTGGCCGCCGCAGGTCTGGTGATCGGCGCGATGTTCGTCGGTCCGCGCATCGCCCTGGTCGTCGGCATCACGCTGGTCCTGATCTGTGGCTGGGCCGCCACCATCGGCGGCACCATGCCGCTGCTGGCGAAGAAGCTGCGGATCGATCCCGCGGTCGTCTCCGCGCCGATGGTCACCACCCTGGTGGACGCCACCGGCCTGATCATCTACTTCACCACAGCCAAGCTCATCCTCCAGATCTGAGGGCGCGCGGCATTGTCGGTACATGCAGGAATCCCCCTCGGTAGCTAGAACTCGGTTATGGCGGGGTGTTCACCGCTCGACCGGTCGGCGGATGCAAGGCCGAAGCCCCGGCGGCTACGCTGCCGGGGCCTCGGTTGTGACGGGGGTTCCGTGATGAGGATGCGCCGCAAACGATTACGGCTCAGCCGCGGTCGTTCGAATTGCCGATACCGGTATGAAGGCCGAATCGCTCAGCGAATTGGGACATTTGGTCGAGCGCCCGGTCGGGATCGGCGCCGACGACGATTCGTGTCACACCTTGCGCGGCCAGACCCTCGACACGTTCGGGGGGCATGTCGATCGATCCCCAGCGCGTGCACTCCAGCGCTGACGGGTCACGACCCGCCTCGACGGCTGCCGCCCTCGCGATATCCATCTGCTTTGCACGCTCGTCGGGGCCCATGACGCCGCCGGGGAAGTAGCCGTCGCCGCGTAGGCCGGCCCGGCGCGCGGCGGCGCGGCTGGATCCGCCGACATGGATCGGCAAATCAGTCACGCCATAGGGTTTCGGGAAGCTGACCAGATTATCGAAGGCGAAGAACTCGCCCTTGTAGCTGACACCGTCTGCACCACCAGACCACAGCAAGCGCATTGCGTCGATCGCTTCGTCGGCACGACGTCCTCGGGTTCTGTAGTCCACTCCCATCGCCTCGGCCTCACCCGGCAAAGTGCCGAGCCCGACGGTCAATAGGCGCATCCGTCCGCGCGACAACACATCGATGGTCGCGAGACGTTTGGCAAGGATGACCGGGTGGCGATACGGCAGCAGCAGTACACCGGTACCCAGCAGGATCCGCTGTGTGGCCGCGGCGACGAAGGTCAAGCAGTCGAGCGGGTCCGGATACGGCAACTCGGAGGGGATTTCGTGGTCCCCCACCTTCGCACCGGGATACACCGCGATGTGCTCCGGCACATATATGGCCTCGAAACCACAATCCTCGGCATGCCTGGCAAAGGTGATGATCCGGTCGGGATCGGCACCGTAATAAGGCGTGCTGTAACTGATCGCAAACTTCATGGGCGCTCCTCGCGTGAAGCGGGCCTCGGTGGCCGGCCGCCGGTCTATGCGAGACCAATTGGTGGGCAGGTGATTATGTGAATTCGCAGGCGGGCGGACGTCGCGTGGTCATCGCGTCGGTGAGCTGGTCGTGGAGTTGATCCCGTACGGCGCTCAAACGCGCGAGAGCGTCATCCACTTCGCTGAGCTTGCGCCGCAGCACGGCGACCGAGTCCGGGCACACGTCGCCGGAATCGTTTCCATTCCGCAGGCAGGTGACGAAGGGACGGATATCGGCGAGATCGAACCCGGTCTCGAGCAGTGCCCGAATCTTACGAACGACCTGTAGTTCTGCCTCGTCGTAGACCCGGTATCCATTCGTGGAGCGCCGCGCCTGTACCAGCCCGTGCTGCTCGTAGTACCGCAATGTGCGGGTGCTCGTTCCGACCAGCTCCGCCAGTTCACCGATCAGCATCCGACCTCCTCCGAGCGACCGTCACCGCAACGCTAAACGTTGTCGCCGGTGTCAAGGCAAGCGTTGCGCGTGGGTACCACAGTCGGCACAACGCAAAACGGCGGCGGATAAATCCGCCGCCGCCGCACTTGTCGGTGTAGCTCAGAAGTCCCAGTCTTCGTCTTCGGTGTTGACGGCCTTGCCGATCACGTAGCTGGAGCCGGAGCCGGAGAAGAAGTCGTGGTTTTCGTCGGCGTTGGGGGAAAGGGCCGACAGGATGGCGGGGTTCACGTCGGTCTCGTCCTTGGCGAACAGGCCTTCGTAGCCGAGGTTCATCAGCGCCTTGTTGCCGTTGTAGCGCAGGAACTTCTTGACGTCCTCGGTGAGGCCGACCTCGTCGTAGAGGTCCTGGGTGTATTCGACCTCGTTGTCGTAGAGCTCGAACAGCAGCTCGAAGGTGTAGTTTTTCAGCTCCTCGCGCTCGGCCGGGGAGACCAGTTCCAGGCCCTTCTGGTACTTGTAGCCGATGTAGTAGCCGTGCACGGCCTCGTCCCGGATGATCAGGCGGATCATGTCGGCGGTGTTGGTGAGCTTGGCTCGCGACGACCAGTGCATCGGCAGGTAGAAGCCGGAGTAGAACAGGAAGCTCTCCAGCAGGGTGGACGCCACCTTGCGCTTGAGCGGATCTTCGCCGTTGTAGTACCCCAGCACGATCTCGGCCTTGCGCTGCAGGTTTCGGTTCTCCTCCGACCAGCGGAACGCGTCATCGATCTCGCGGGTGGAGCACAGCGTGGAGAAGATCGAGCTGTAGCTCTTGGCGTGCACCGACTCCATGAACGCGATGTTGGTGTACACCGCCTCTTCGTGCGGGGTCAGCGCGTCCGGGATGAGGCTCACCGCGCCGACGGTGCCCTGGATGGTGTCCAGCAGCGTCAGGCCGGTGAAGACCCGCATGGTCAATTGCTTCTCGTCGGCGGTGAGGGTGTTCCACGAGGGAATGTCGTTGGACACCGGCACCTTCTCGGGCAGCCAGAAGTTGCCGGTCAATCGGTCCCAGACCTCGGCATCCTTCTCGTCGGGCACCCGATTCCAGTTGATCGCCGACACCCGATCGATCAGTTTCATCCTGCCTCCACACCCTTCCCGAGCACGCTGCCGTCACGGAATTGCTACGCACTGAACACTACTCCTAGTGGGTGACAAGTCCATGCAGCACAACACCTTGTGTCGCAGCGGGGGCTGTCGCTATGGCGCAGATACGCCGATGACCACCGCGTGCGGGACCTATTCTCCGTCACGCGTCACGGGGCCGGCGCAGCGGTCCCGATGCACTCCACTCGGTCGCCGATGGTTTGCCCGCTGGCGGCCTCCGATCCGGGTTCGGGACCGCTGTCGAGGTCCCGGGTCGGCGCGACGGTTTGCGCTCAGCGCGACCCGCCGCCGCGCTCCCTCGATTCGGGCACCCAACGGGTTACCTTGTGGCCGTTCAGTACCACGCGTTTCGGAAGGAGTGTGTGAGTTATGACCAGTCCCGGCTCGATCCCGACACGTCCGGCGCTCAATGATATGACGATCTTCGCGGGTGTCCTTATCCTGCTCACCGGCCTGTTGCACCTGCTGACGGCCATCGCCGCCATCGCGGGACGCGATATCTTCGTGGTGACCGAGGAGCAGGTGTTCCTGGTCAACGTTTCCACCTTGGGATGGTTACACCTGGTGATCGCGGTGCTCATGGTGATCGCGGGCATCGGCGTCGTCACCGGCAGGAGCTGGGGTTACCTGGCAGGCATCGTGATGGCGTCGATCAGCATTCTGGACAACTTCCTGTTCGCATCGATCTACCCGTTCTGGGCGCTGGTGATCATCGCCATCGACGTCCTGGTGATCTGGGCACTGGCCCGCCAGCTCGGCTCCGAATAATCCCGAGCACCAATATATTTCACAACATCGGCCCCTGAGCCCGTCGAGTACGGGTTCGGGGGCCGAGTTGTTTCTACCTGGGGCGGGCTGACCTTGGCTGTCCATCGGGGAGTGAGGCAATCGTGGCCACCGAGGGGGATTGCAAATATGACGGAGCCGATGCCGCATTATGTGCCCGGTAACGAATCGACGCCCACAGATCCTGTCGATGCGTTGCTGCGCGCTCTGCTCGTTCATGCGACGCGGCGGGTGTTCGGCGACCGGGTCTGAACCGGACCGCGGCGCTGTCTCAGTCGGTGACGTAGCCGTTGAGGGTGGTGCGGATGTCGGTGAGCAGGGCGCGGGCGGCGGTCAGGCCGTCGCCGTGCCAGATGCTGTCCTCGACGGCGAACACGCGGTGGTCGGTGGCGGCGCCGAGTTCCTTCCACTGGTCGCTGCGCAGCGTGGTTTCGCCCTGCTTCTTTCCTGCTTCGCCCGCGAAGATCACGTAGATCAGGTCGCCCTCGGCCTTGCCGAGATCGCCCGAGCCGATGTCATAGGACGGGCCGCGCTGGACGGCGGGGCGTTGCACGCCGGCGTCGGCGAGTACCGCGCCCGCGAAGCTGTTGCTGCCCTGGACCTGCTTTTGATCGGCGGTAAACCGGACGACCGAGGCCTGAGTTTGGTTGGCGGCGACCGTGTTACCGGCGTCGCGGGCCTCGGTGCGGTAGTTCTCCAGTGCGGTGGCGGCGGCATTGCCGCGTCCGAGACCCGCTGCGAGCCCGGCGAATTCGGCCTGCCAGCCGCTGGTGGTGCCGACCAGGACGGTGGGCGCGATCGCGCGCAGCGCGTCGAAACTCGCTGTGCCCGCAGGCAGGTCACCGATGATCACGTCGGGGTGCAGTTCGGTGATCTTGGCGAGGTCGGGTTGGGTGGCCGAGCCGATGGCGGGGATCTTGTTGACGCCGTAGCCGAGGTAGGCCGGGTGCGGCGCCGGTCCTTCGTCGGTGGTCGCGCCGACGACACGCTCCCAGAGACCGAGCGCGCAGGCCGCGTCCAGCGCCGAGGTGGTCAGCACGACGATGCGCTGCGGGTCGGCGGGCACCTCGGAGACGCCTGCCGCGTGGGTGACGGTATGAGTGCCGCTCGCCGAATCGGGTGTGCTGGGCAGTGGGCAGGCTGTCGTGGTGTCGCGTTCGAGCCCGACCACACCCGCGCCCGCGATATTCGTCGTGGTGCGCACGATCGAGCTCGCGTTGTCGGTCTGGCTGCTGCAGCCCGCGACGAGAACGGCGGCGCACAGCGCGGCAACCGCCGCGCCGATACGGCCCAGCCTGCCGTATCGGGTGGAGTCCATGTGGTTTCGGGTGCGAACAAGGGCGCTCACCGGCATGCGGGTGAGGGTACATGCGTCGCCGAGCGCTCGGTGCGAGGCCATCACGACACACTGCCGCGCGGAAACCCCTCGGAGTGAATTCCGCGCGGCAGTGCTCGGGCTGCGGCGTGACTCAGGCGTTGTCACCGCCGATACTGAACCGCGCGCCTGTCGGATCGGCCACCGCCGCCATGCGTCCATACGGCGAGTCCATCGCGGGGACCAGTACCGTGCCGCCGAGTTCGACGACCTTCGCGGCCGTCGCGTCGACGTCCTCGGCGCCGAAGTACACGGTCCAGCCCGCCGGTGTCCCCTCGGGCAGGTGCACCGTCGCGTCCATGACGCCGCCGAGCATCGGGCTGGTCGAATGGATGGTCGTGTAGCGGAATTCTGGTGTGTCCGAGATGGTGAACGGGTCCTGCCAGCCGAATACGTCGCGGTAGAAGTCGAGCGAGGCCTCGTACTCGCGGGTGTGCAGCTCGAACCACGAGGGGGCGCCCGCGTGTTCGCTCCACTTGCCGCCGGTGACGAGGCCGAGGGTCTCGAAGCCGCCGAAGGTGCCGCTCTGCCAGATGCCGATGCCCGCGCCGCCGACATCGCCGAGGACCGCCATCGTGCCGAGGTCGCCCACGTCCATGGGCGGTATGACGACGACGCCGCCGTGCGCCACCGCCGCGTCGGCGGTCGCCTTGGCGTCGTCGGAGGCGAGGTAGACCGTCCACTGGTCGGGGCCCTCGACACCGCCCTCCACCTTGCCCATTCCGCCCGCGACGGCCTTGCCGTCCTTGCGGAAGGTGATGTAGCCGCCGAACTCGTCGTCGGCCCGCTCGGCTGTCCACCCGAAAAGCTCGCCGTAGAAGGCGATGGCGCCGTCGGGGTCGGCGGTATACAGGTCGACCCAACATGGGTCGCCCGGCTTGGTTGTGGCGTCGTCTGTCATGAGTGATCTCCTGGCGTGGGGTGGAACACCTGTCACCGATTCAGACGTCCGCCGCACGGAAAATTCATCGGTCGCGCCGGGGTGCCCGCCGGACCTTATTACCAGGGCAGGGCAGTGTCGGCGAACCAACGAAATACGACAGAGAGTAGGACCCGTGCGGACTGCTATGGCAGCACGGTTTACGATTCCAAGAGCGCAAGCGAACCGTCGTGTGTCTCAGCACCGAGATCGATGCATGAAGCGGAGCCTGCGGAGCGACCTAAAGGCACCTTTCAGGAGGATCAGTGACTGCCGTAGAGCCAAAGCCAGTCCCTCAGTTGGAAGCGACTCGGCCGTATCCGGCGCGCACCGGGCCGAAGGGCTCGTTCCTCTACAAGGCGGTCACGACCACAGACCCCAAGGTCCTCGGTGTCATGTACCTGGTGACCGCGATGAGCTTCTTCCTCATCGGCGGTCTGATGGCGCTGCTGATGCGCGGCGAGCTGGCCAGGCCGGGCCTACAGTTCCTGTCGCCGGAACAATTCAACCAGCTGTTCACCATGCATGGCACGATCATGCTGCTGTTCTACGCGACCGCGATCGTGTTCGGCTTCGCCAATGTCGTGCTGCCGCTGCAGATCGGCGCACCCGACGTCGCCTTCCCGCGTTTGAACGCGTTCAGCTACTGGCTGTACCTGTTCGGCGGCACCATGGCGACCGCGGGCTTCATCACCCCGGGCGGTGCCGCGGACTTCGGCTGGACGGCATACGTGCCGCTGACCGACATCCTGCACTCGCCGGGTGTCGGCGCCGACCTGTGGATCCTCGGCCTGGCCGTCTCCGGTCTGGGCACCATCCTCGGTGGCGTCAACATGCTGACCACTGTCGTCTGCCTGCGCGCCCCCGGTATGACCATGTTCCGGATGCCGATCTTCACCTGGAACATCGCCGTCACCAGCGTCCTTGTGCTGCTTGCCTTCCCGCTGCTGACCGCCGCGCTGTTCGGCCTGGCCTACGACCGGCACCTCGGCGGGCACATCTACGATCCGGCCACCGGCGGCATTCTGCTCTACCAGCACCTGTTCTGGTTCTTCGGGCATCCCGAGGTGTACATCATCGCGCTGCCGTTCTTCGGCATCGTGTCCGAGATCTTCCCGGTGTTCTCACGTAAGCCGATCTTCGGTTACACCACGCTGGTCTACGCGACGCTGGGTATCGCCGCGCTGTCCATCGCGGTGTGGGCGCACCACATGTACGCGACCGGCGCCGTGTTGCTGCCGTACTTCTCGTTCATGACGTTCCTGATCGCGGTACCGACCGGGGTGAAGTTCTTCAACTGGATCGGCACCATGTGGCGCGGTCAGCTGACCTTCGAAACACCGATGCTGTGGTCGATCGGCTTCCTGGTGACCTTCCTCTTCGGTGGTCTGTCCGGTGTCATCCTCGCCAGCCCGCCGCTGGACTTCCACGTCACCGACTCGTACTTCGTCGTCGCGCACTTCCACTACGTGCTCTTCGGCACCATCGTGTTCGCCACCTTCGCGGGTATCTACTTCTGGTTCCCCAAGATCACCGGCCGGATGATGGACGAACGCCTGGGCAAGTGGCACTTCTGGACCACGTTCGTCGGGTTCCACACCACCTTCCTGGTGCAGCACTGGCTGGGTGCCGAGGGCATGCCGCGCCGCTACGCCGACTACCTGCCCAGCGACGGCTTCACCACGCTGAACACCATCTCCACCATCGGCGCGTTCATCCTCGGCGCCTCGATGCTGCCGTTCGTCTGGAACGTCTTCAAAAGCTTCCGATACGGCGAGGTCGTCACCGTGGACGACCCGTGGGGATACGGCAACTCCCTGGAATGGGCCACCAGCTGCCCACCGCCGCGGCACAACTTCTACGAGCTGCCGCGGATCAGGTCGGAGCGTCCCGCGTTCGAACTGCACTACCCGCACATGGTGGATCGGATGCGGGCCGAGGCGCACGTCGGCTGGGGCGCGGGCAAGCACGCCACCGAGGTGCACGAAGGCGCCCTGGCAAAGAAGTAGCCTTTCACTGCGACGAGTGTGCACCTGCTGGTGACCAGCGGGTGCACACTCGTTTGTGGAGCAACGCGACAATGCAGTCAGCGCAGCGACAACGAGGTCCAGCACAGCGACGGCAAACATCGAACTGGAGCGCATCAGTTGGCCGACACCACAGTCCTCGTCACCGTCACCGGACCCGACCGCCCCGGTGTCACGTCTGTGCTGCTCGCGACGATGTCGCGGCACCAGGTGAGCCTGCTCGATGTGGAACAGGTGGTCATTCGCGGCCGGCTGACCCTCGGAGTGCTGGTCGCCTGCCCGCATGATCCCGAGGCGCTGCAGGACGAGCTCGAAGAGGCGATGACCACCGTCGGTATGCACGTCGACGTGGAGGTCGACGTCGTGATCGGCAGGCAGCCGATGTCGACGCACGCGGTGGTGATCCTGGGTAGCCCGGTGACCGCGCACGCGTTCAGCTCGGTGTCGCGGCAGCTCGCCTCGATCGGCGCCAATATCGACACCATCCGCGGCATCGCCGACTATCCGGTGACCGGTATGGAACTGCTGGTTACTGCGCCCGATACCGGCACCGACACCGACTCGCGCCTGCGCACCGCGCTGGCGGAGGTCGCAGTGGCCGAACAGGTCGACGTCGCGGTCGAGCGGGCCGGGCTGGCGCGACGGGCCAAGCGGCTCATCGTGTTCGACGTCGACTCCACCCTGATCCAGGGCGAGGTGATCGAGATGCTCGCCGCGCACGCCGGAGTCGAGGAAGAGGTCCGCAAGGTCACCGAGGCCGCGATGTGTGGCGAGATCGACTTCGCCGAATCGCTGCGGCAGCGGGTGGCGACACTCGAGGGTCTGGACGAATCGGTGATCGAAGAGGTCGCCGACCGGATCGAGCTGACGCCGGGCGCGCGTACCACCATCCGCACGCTGCGCCGGATCGGGTTCCGCTGTGGCGTGGTGTCGGGCGGGTTCCGTCAGGTGATCGAACCGCTCGCGCACGAACTGGAACTCGACTTCGTGCAGGCCAACACCCTCGAAATAAAGGACGGCAAGCTGACCGGCCGAGTGGTCGGCGAGATCGTCGACCGAGCCTTCAAGGCGACGGCGTTGCGCAAGTTCGCCGCGGAGGCCGGGGTGCCGATGGAGCAGACGGTAGCCGTCGGCGACGGCGCCAACGACATCGACATGCTCAATGCGGCCGGGCTCGGCGTTGCCTTCAACGCCAAGCCCGCGCTGCGCGAGGTCGCCGACGCGGCGCTGTCGCACCCCTACCTGGACGCGGTGCTGTTCATCCTCGGCGTCACCCGCGACGAGGTGGAGGCCGCCGACGCCCGCGACGGCGGGGTGCGTCGGGTGCCGCTCGTCGGCAGGTGAGCGTTGACGATCGAGGTGGAGTGATGACAGGTACCCCGGAATGCGGTGCCGGAGTCCGGGACGGCAGTGAAACAGATACGGGTGTCGCAGGATTCCGCGTCCGGCACGCGGAACTGGCCCGTGGCTACGGTGGATTGGGTGATCCCGAGGATCCCGCCATGGTGCAGGCGATGCAGATGGTGCTGCACATCCCGAAGGTCGACCCGCCACGCCGCAGCGCGCTGTTGGCGGCCGCGGCGGCGGCCACGGTGGCGCTCTGCCTGGACGGGCGGGTCGGGCCCGGCGGCGAATGGGAGGAGCGGTTCCTGGCGTGGAAGCGGTCACGGATCCGCAAGGTTGCTCGCCGGGCGCGCGGCGCGCAGTGGCTGGCCGCGAACGAGGTGGACGGGCTGACTGTCGAGGTGGACGGCGCGCAGGCGCGCGCCTTTGTTCCCGGGCCGGTAGGTGCGATCGATCCGCGGATCAAGCGCCTTCAGATCGGCGGCACCGATCTCGAACACGATGATCCCGGCCCGATCGACCCCGATCTGCCTGTGCTGTGGGTGAATTCGAAGCTCGGCATGACACTGGGCAAGGCCGCCGCGCAGGTCGGACATGCCAGCATGCTGCTGGCGGGCGCGCTGCCGGAGGAGCATGTCTATCGGTGGTCGCGGTGTGAGTTCCGTTGCGCGGTACGGGAAGCGGATGCGGACCGGTGGAAGTCGCTGGTCGATGAGATGACGCGCGGTGCCGCGGTCGCGGTGCGCGACGCGGGTTTCACCGAGGTCGCGCCGGGCTCGATGACCGTCATCGCGGTGCCGGACCGCACTGAACCGTCTCCGGGCCCGGAAGGTATGTATGGGCGACTGTGTTGACGTCGATCCGACCCCGGACGACAGTGGGATTGGTCGGCATCCCGGCGAACGCCGGTACTCGGTTCGCCCGCCGCATGGGGCGCAACCGATTTCGGCGCGCCGCCGATCGACAGTTCGGCATAGGAGGTTCACGCGCCGCCGAAATGGGTAAATGAGACGGAACAGGACCGCCCGCACGCAACTCGCCGGAGGACCAGATGACAACGTTGTTGGTGATTCTCGCCGTATGGATCGTCTGCTCGATTCCGTTGGCCCTGGTCGTCGCGCGGCTGTTCCGATCATCGGACACCGCGCCGAACGATCGATCGACGGCCGTCCGGCCGCAGGATGAACTCTCCGCGGTGCGCCGCCGTCGCAAGATCGCCAGATCGGCGAATCCGGGATGGGCCGGTCGTACGAGCGCGGCGCATTTGGGCCAAGATGGAGCCCGTGCCGCAACCGGATCCCGATCTGCTCATTGATTTCACCGACGTGACCATCCGACGTTCGGGTCACACCCTCGTCGGTCCGGTCACCTGGCAGGTCGAGCTCGACGAACGCTGGGTCGTACTCGGACCCAACGGCGCGGGCAAGACCTCGCTGCTACGAATGGCCGCCGCCGAGGTGCATCCGACCTCGGGCATCGCCCACATACTGGGTGAGGTGATCGGCAAAACCAATGTCAGCGAACTGCGTCCGCGCATCGGCCTGTCCTCCGCGGCGGTCGCCAGCCGGATTCCGCGCGACGAGAAGGTCAACGACCTGGTGGTGTCCGCGGGCTACGCCGTACTCGGCCGTTGGCGCGAGCGCTACGACGACGTCGATATCGACCGCGCCATCGATATGCTGGAAAGCCTCGGCGCCGAACATCTTTCCGATCGCACCTACGGCACCCTCTCCGAGGGTGAACGCAAGCGCGTCCTCATCGCCCGCGCGTTGATGACCGACCCGGAACTGCTGTTGCTCGACGAGCCCGCCGCGGGTCTAGATCTGGGTGGTCGCGAAGAATTGGTGGAGCGCCTCGGCGATCTCGCCGCCGACCCGGACGCACCCGCCATGGTGCTGGTCACCCACCACGTCGAGGAGATTCCGCCCGGCTTCACCCACGGCTTGCTGCTCAACGAGGGCGCGGTGGTCGCGCAGGGTCTGCTGCCGGATGTGCTGACCTCCGACAACCTGAGTGCGGCATTCAGCCAATCCATCGCACTGGACCGCGTCGACGGCCGCTACTTCGCCCGTCGGTCTCGTCGATTGGGCAGGCACCGCTCGCGTTAGGGTGCAAGGGTGAGTGAGATAAACGCGCTGGCTGACTCTCAGCCGCAGGAGGTGTCGCCCAAGGACGCGTCGACGGTCATGGTGGTGCGCGACGGCGCCGCCGGTCCCGAGGTGTTCCTGCAGCGCCGGGCGGGCGCCATGGCGTTTGCCGCCGGGATGACGGTCTTCCCAGGCGGTGGGGTAGACCCCTCGGACGGCATGGCCGACATCGAGTGGGCCGGACCCGAACCCGCGTGGTGGGCCGAGAAATTCGGGACCACCGAGGCGCGGGCCAAGGCGCTGGTGGCTGGCGCGGTGCGGGAGACGTTCGAGGAATGCGGCGTGCTGCTTGCCGGTCCGACCGGCGACAGCGTGGTGTCCGACACCGCCGGATACCACGAGGCCAGGGGCAGGCTGGAGCGGCGCGACGTCTCGCTGGCGGCCTTCCTCGCCGAGGAGAAGCTGGTGCTGCGCGCGGATCTGCTTCGGCCGTGGGCGAATTGGATTACCCCGGTGATCGAGGCGCGCCGCTACGACACCCGGTTCTTCGTCGCCATGCTGCCCGAGGGTCAGCTGGCCGATGGCGCGACCTCCGAGGCCGACGAGGTGCAGTGGCGCACGCCCGCCGAGGCGCTGGATCGCTGGCGCGCGGGCGCCGACGTCCTGCTGCCGCCGACCTGGGCACAGCTGGTAGCGCTGAGCGAATTCGCCTCCACCACGGACATTCTCGCCGCCGAGGTGGTCATCGACCCGATCATGCCGGTGCTCACGGCCATCGATGGACGCCAGGTGCTGAACTTCCCGGACAACCATCGCTACTTCGCCGATGTCCCGGATCAGCGTCGACCCAAGGGATCCGTGCGCGAGTGAGGAAACCGGCGTCTACCCGGTAGCGTGGCGTCCCATGGCCGAATTCGTGACCTTGGATCTGCCCGAGGGTGATGCCGCGCGTGGCGTGGCCGTCCTCCGGATCGCCCGCCCGCCGATGAATCAGCTCAATGTCCAGCTGGTGCGGGAAGTGGCTGCGGCGACCGAAGCGGTCGCCGAGCATGCGAGCGTCGCGGCGCTCGTCGTCTACGGCGACGAACGGGTGTTCTCGGCGGGCGACGATCTCGCCGAGCTGTCCGCGCTCGATGCGGACCAGGCGCGGGCCATGGCGGGCGATCTGCAGGCGGCGCTGGGCTGTCTGGCCAAGGTGCCGCAGCCGACGGTCGCCGCGATCAGCGGCTACTGCCTGGGTGGCGGGCTGGAACTAGCGCTCGGCGCGGACCGCCGCATCATCGGCGACAACGTGAAGCTCGGCCTGCCGCAGATCCGGGCCGGGCTCATCCCGCTCGCGGGCATTCGCAGGCTGTCGCTGTTGATCGGCCCCGGACCGGCGAAGGACCTCGTCTACACCGGCCGCTTCGTCGAGCCGGACGAGGCGCTCGGGCTCGGACTGGTCGACGAGGTGGTCGCACCCGATGATGTGTACACCGCCGCGATACGATGGGCTGGTCAATTCACTGACGGCCCGGCGCGCGCGCTCGCGGCCGCCAAGGCGGTCTTCGAAGCGGGTCCGCACGGCCTCGATCGTGCACGGACCGAATGGTCTGATCTGTTCACCACAGAAGATCGCCTGATAGGAACAGGTTCTTATCTGGCCAACGGTCCAGGGTCGGCCGAATTCGTGGGCCGATAGCGGGCGCTATCTGGGATATCGGGCGCAACCGGACGCAGTCGGTCAGGAGCCTTGCGCCGGGCCGAGCGCAGGCGAGGCAGCCGTATTTCTGTAGGCTAGCCCACCATGACCGCACGTCCAGACGACCCCGCGCCGAACCCGCATGCTACCGAGGCCGAGGTCGAAGCCGCGCTCGAGGATACGAAGCTCGCCCAGGTCCTCTACCACGACTGGGAAGCCGAGACCTACGACGACAAATGGTCCATTTCCTATGACGAGCGCTGTATCGAATATGCCCGCGGACGCTTCGACTCCGCCGTCGGCCCGGCCCCGCTGCCGTACGAGCGCGCACTGGAACTCGGCTGTGGCACCGGCTTCTTCCTGCTGAATCTGATGCAGGGCGGCGTCGCGAAGACAGGCTCGGTCACCGACCTCTCACCCGGCATGGTGAAGGTCGCGCTGCGCAACGCACAGAACCTCGGGCTCGACGTGGACGGCCGTGTCGCCGACGCCGAGACCATCCCGTACGACGACGATACCTTCGACCTGGTCTGTGGGCACGCGGTGCTGCACCACATCCCCGACGTGGAGCTGGCGCTGAAGGAATGCCTGCGGGTGCTCAAGCCGGGCGGGCGTTTCGTCTTCGCGGGCGAGCCGACCACCGCGGGTAACTTCTATGCGCGCTGGCTCGGCCGGATCACCTGGAAGGCCACCACCACGGTGACCAAGCTGCCCGCGCTGGCAGGCTGGCGGCGGCCGCAGACAGAGCTGGACGAGTCGTCCCGTGCCGCCGCGCTGGAAGCGGTCGTCGATCTGCACACCTTCGATCCGCGCGAGCTGGAGGCCATGGCCACCTCGGCGGGCGCCGCCGACGTGCGGGCCACCACAGAGGAATTCGCGGCCGCGCTGTGGGGCTGGCCGGTGCGCACCTTCGAGGCCGCAGTGCCCGAGGAGAAGCTCACGATGGGCTACCGGATGGCGATGTACAAGGCGTGGCTGCGGCTGAGCTGGGTGGACGAGAACGTCATGCGCCGCGTGGTGCCGCGTCAGTTCTTCTACAACGCCATGATCACCGGCGTGAAGCCGGGCGCCTCCGCCAAGTAGTGGCATACAGCTTCGGTCGAGAAGATGTCGCCTTCCTCGGGAGCGCGGCGGGTCGCGCCGCGCTGGCCGAGGTGGACCGGCTGGAGCTGACCCCGGCGACGCACCTGCGCGATCTGGAGCGGGTGCGTCGCGAGCACGGTGACCGGGCGGCGGCACTGGTCGAGACGGTGCGCCTGCGGCGTCGGGCGAGCGCCAAGCTCACCGATGCCGGGCAGTGGCTGTTCACCGACGACGCGTTGCAGCAGGCCACCCCCACCATGGTTGCGCGGCATCGTGCCGCCCGCTTGGCCGGTCGGGCGGTGCACGACGTGACCTGTTCGGTCGGCGCCGAACTCGCCGAGCTGGCTCGGGTGTGCCCGTCGGTGATCGGCAGTGATCTGGATGACCTGCGACTGTCGATGGCCGCGCACAATGTGGCCGGAGCGCGAAATGTCCTGCTGGCCAAGGCGGATGCGCTGGTCTCATGCAGTGTCGGCACGGTCGTGATCGCCGATCCCGCACGACGGGCGGATGGCCGCCGCACTTATGATCCGGCGAAATTGCAACCGCCGCTGCCCGATTTGCTGGCCGCCTATCCCGGCCGTGACCTCGCCGTAAAGTGCGCTCCCGGACTGGATTTCGACCGGCTCGACTGGTCCGGCGAGATCGAGGTGGTGTCGCTGGACAGCGCCGTGCGCGAGGCATGTCTGTGGTCCGCGGGACTGGCCGGAGATGTCACCCGGCGCGCGACGGTCCTGAGCACCACCGGCGAATCCTGGGTCCTCACCGACGCTGATCCCGACGAGATCCCCGAGCAGGATCCGGGGGAGTGGATCATCGACCCGGATGGCGCGGTCGTGCGGGCCGGGCTGGTGCGCCATTACGCCGCGAAACACGGTCTGTGGCAACTGGACCCCCGCATCGCCTATCTGACCGGCAACCAGCTGCCCGACGGGGTGCGTGGCTTCCGGATCCTCGATCGGCTCGAATACCGAGAGAAGACGCTGCGCGCGGCACTGCGCAAGAACGATTGCGGGTCGCTGGAGATCCTGGTGCGTGGCGTCGACGTCGACCCCGACCAACTGCGCCGTCGCCTGAAACAGACTGGCTCGCAGCCCTATTCGTTGGTCATCACGCGGATCGGCCGTACCGCGGCGGCATTCCTGTGCACCGCACACGGCGCTCGCCGGGTGCGGTGCACCTAGATGATGGGGCCCCGGCTGCGTTGCTACTGCGGAACTTCTACTGCTCCGGCTTGAATACGAACAGTTCGCCGATGCGGGTGGCGAGCACGATCTCGCCCTTGGCGCCGATGGAGGTACCGGTGGTGGTGCCCTTGGCGTCGGGGAGGACATCGGAGTCGACGGTCGCGCCGGTCTTGGTGTCGAAGGTGATGAGGTTCAGGCCGTCACCGATGGCGGCGGCGGTGTAGCCGGTGCCGCCCGCGGTCTGCACCGGGGCGCCGCGCAGCACGAGATCCTTGCGCTCCCAGACGGATTCGGCGGTGGTGCCGGTATCGCGCAGCGCGAGCAGGTAGCCGTCGTCGCCGGAGGGGATGATCAGGCCGTCGCCGGAGACCGAGATCCCGCCGCGCGGCGCCCATTCCAGCGCGTGCACCCATTTCGTATGCCCATCGCTGGTGTCGAGGGCGATGAGCCTGCGGCTGTTGTCGCCCACGTAGACGGTGTTGCCGTCGGCGGACAGGCTCGGGCTGGTGGCGCTGCCCCCGGTCAGGATGTCCGCGCGCCACTGCTGCTCGATCTTGTTGTCCCGGTAGCGCAGGGCGACGAGGGCGGCGGTCGGCGAACCCGGCTTCCAAACCGTGACGAAGAAACGGCCGCTCGCCTCGTCCATGGCGGAGATGTTCGCGACCGGGCACTGCGGTCCGCCGGTGGTGCAGTCGTCGAGGCCCTCGCCGGAGGCCGGGCGGGTGAGGTCCGGGTAATTGAGGAAGTCGGGCTCACCGAGCAGTTGCATGGTCGGGACCACGCGCGCACCGGTCTGGCGCGACAGCACGTCCACCTGACCGGATTGGGTGACCGTCAGCAGATTCCCGTCGCCGGTGAACTGCACCGAAACCGGAACCCCGGCAACCGGAGTGCGCCAGCGCGGCTGCCCGAGATAGTTGAACGAGTTCACCCCGCCGTCGTCGCCGACGTACACGTTGGTGCCGCCGTCGACCACCGACGGCGCCGAGATGGCGCTCGGGCCGAGCGGATTGCAGAAGCGCTTACGGCCGCTGAGCATCTGGAAGGAGAAGATGGCGCACCCCGACGAGGTCCGGCTGGTGAGGAATAGTTGCCCCTCGGCGGCGACCGTCACCGCCTTCTCGATCGGGCCGCCGATCGGGCGCGACCAGCTCAGCGCCAGCTTCCGCGACCCGGTGACCGGGCTCGTTCCGTCGTTGCGGCCATCGTGGTACGCGGCGGGCCAGCCCGTACCCGGACCGACGGTGATGTCGTCGACATCGGTGCCACACCCCGCCAGCGTCAGCGCGCCGACCGCGGCCAGTGCCAGCACTGTCCGTCGCCGGACGGGTCGCCACCTGGATGTAGCCAGTACGCCGCCGCTTCGCACCTGCTGCTCTCCTCCGTCTTTGGCCGCTCGCACGAGACTAAAAGCGTGTCGAACCTCGGCTCGCTCAGCACCCGAGCCGAGTGTCCGCGTGCGGGTTCGGAGTCACTGTACGGGAGGGCCGTCGACAGGTGTGCGGGTCCCGGGACTCACCGCGTCTTCCGATCGCGCAGGCAGATAGGCTGTATACGTCGCGGCCGGGGCGGGCGCGACCCGAAGGACCACGAAGGAGACCGTTCGTGACGAGCATGTGGGGCGCACCGTTGCGCTCGCGGTGGCGTGGATCGCGTCGCCGGGATCCGCATCAGGCGCGATTTCTGACCCCGGCGTCGCTGCGCTGGGTGCTTGCCAACCGGGCGTACACGCCTTGGTACCTGGTGCGCTACTACCGGCTGTTCAAGTTCCGGATGGCGAACCCGCACATCGTGTTGCGCGGCATGGTGTTCCTCGGCCGCGGGGTGGAAATCCATGCGACACCGGAGCTGGCCCGGATGGAGATCGGCCGCTGGGTGCACATCGGCGACGGCAATGCCATCCGCTGCCACGAGGGCTCGCTGCGCATCGGCGACAAGGTGGTCTTCGGCAAGGACAACGTCGTCAACACTTACCTCGATATCGAGATCGGCGAGTCGACCCTGGTCGCGGACTGGTGCTACATCTGCGACTTCGACCACCGTATGGACGACATCAACATGCCGATCAAGGATCAGGGCATCGTGAAGGGCCCGGTCCGTATCGGCCCCGACACCTGGATCGCCGCCAAGGTGACCGTGCTGCGCGAGACTCGCGTCGGCCGTGGCTGCGTGCTCGGCGCGCACGCGGTGGTCAAGGGCGAGATCCCGGACTACAGCATCGCCGTCGGCGCCCCCGCCAAGGTCGTCAAGAACCGCAAGGCCACCTGGGAGGCCGGCGCCGAGGAGCGCGCGAAATACATTGCGGCCCTGGAAGACATCGAGCGCAAGAAGAACGGCGCGACACAGTCGGCATAGCCGTGGCGCGAATTGTCGGTCGCACTGGGTACGGTCTGCGACATGAACAGGTACGCGGCGCTGTTGCGCGGGATCATGCCGAGTAACCCGAACATGCGCAACGAGAAGTTGCGCGGGGTCTTCGGGGGGCTCGGGTTCGAATCGGTCGCCTCCATTCTGTCCAGCGGCAATATCGTCTTCCGCAGCATCGAGAGTGATATCCCCGAGCTCGAGTCGCGCATCCAGGAGGCGCTCAACCGCGAGCTCGGGATCGCAGGCGGCACGATCATCCGCAGTTACGAAGAGCTGAAGGCACTGCTCGATACGGACCCGTTCCCCGGCCTGACGCATGGACGCGGCACCTATCTCACGGTGACCTTTCTGAAGAAGACACCGCAGGAGGCGATTGTCCCGCCGCCAGGGGAGTCGGATCCGGCCGTGCGCTTCGTCTGCTATGACAAGCCTGCTCGCGCGGCGCTGGCGGTCATCGACAACAGTGTGTCGGGCACCCCGAACTTCATGGGCTGGATGGAAAAGGCATACAGCAAGGACATCACCACCCGGACGTGGCTGACCGTCCAGAAGATCGTGAAGAAGTTGGAGGCTCAACCGTCGCCTGTTCAGACCGGCTGATTCGGATCCCGTTCGGGGAGTGGGCGTTCCACGATGGTCGGGCGGCTCATCGCGTTGCGCACGCGGCGCTTCGCGGAGTGGTAGACGCCGATCGTTTCGGCGGCCACGACATCCCACGCGAAGTCCGCGGTGAGGCGTTCCCGCGCAGCATAGGCGCGATCCTGGGCGGCGGCGGGATCGTCGAGAACGGCGCGCACCGCATCGACCAAGCCGTCGACGTCGGCGGGTTCGAAGGACGCGCCGGTGACGCCGTCGACGACCAGTTCACCGAGACCGCCCGCGCTGGAGGTGACAAGCGGTATGCCCGCCGCGGCCGCTTCGAGGGCAACGATGCCGAATGGTTCGTAGCGGCTGGGCAGCACGATCGCGTCGGCGCCGTGCAGCCAGCCGAGTAGTTCCTCATGGCCGAGCTGTCCGGCGAAGGTGACCGCGCGGGCGACCCGGTGCACGCGGGCCCGCTCGCGCAACCACTCGAACTGGGTGCCGATACCGGCGACGGTCAGCGTGGTGCCGGGGTGGGCGCGCCGAATCCGGGGCAGCGCCGCGATCGCGTCCTGCACGCCCTTCTCGTACTCCAGCCGACCCACGTACAGCAGCCGAGGCGGGCCGGTGCGTGGGGCGCGCGGACGGAACGTCCAGGCGCCCACATCGATGCCGTTGCGGATCACCCGCAGCGGAATCCGCTCGGGCCCGTACAGCCGTTCCACCTCGTCCTGCATCGAAGCCGAGCAGGTGATGAGCGCGTCCGATTCGTTGGCAAGCCACCACTCGACCGAGTGCACCTGCTTGTTGATCCGGCCGGACACCCAGCCGCTGTGCCTGCCCGCCTCGGTCGCGTGCAGCGTCGATACCAGCGGCACGTCGTAGTACTCGGCCAGCGCGATCGCCGGGTGCGCGACCAGCCAGTCGTGCGCGTGCACGACGTCGGGCACCCAGCCGTCACCGATGCCGGGCTTGCCGAGTGCGATACCGGCCCGCACCATCGCGTGCCCCATGGCCAGGGTCCAGGCCAGCATGTCTTCGCCGAAGTCGAAACACGGCGGGTCCTCCGCGACCGCGACCACCAGCACGCCCTCGGCGATGAAGGAATGGGTGGGGTGGGTCGAGGAGTCGGTGCCGGTGGGACGGCGGGCCAGCACGACGACCTCATGGCCTGCGGTTGCCAGCTCGATCGCCAGGTGATGCACATGCCTGCCCAACCCGCCGACCACAACCGGCGGGTACTCCCACGACACCATCAAAATCTTCATGCATGTCCTTCTGAGGAGCCTTGGTCCGCGTGCTGTGCTGCGTCGCCAGAGTGCTGTGCTGCGTCGCCGGAGTGATGATCGGACCCTGTGTCGGCAAGCCGTCGTGCGTCCAAACCGGGGAAGAGTCCGTCAGCCGCACCCCATCCTGCCGCCAACTGCCGTGCTTTGGCGACTTGGCCCGCACCGACCGCCGCCGCGATCTCCCGTACCGCGTGCGCATGCCGGTACGCGCGGTCGCGCGCGTAACCCTCCGCCGAGTCCTTGCTGACCATGAACGCCCAGTCGCTGGACACCGTGAGGATGGCCTCGCGCAGCAGCTGATCTGCGACCTGATCGCGCACCGCGACCGCGCCGTTGGCGGCCCGCATCTTGTCGACGGTGTCGAGGGTGAGACGCACGATGTCGTCGTTCAGTTCCACTAGGTCACGGACCTGGTCACCGGCCCAGACCCGCCAGTCCTTGCCGGAGCCCCATGACGAATCGGCCAGCGGCACCGGTTGACCGACGAACCCGCGCTCGCGAGCATCGGCCAGCGTGCCGACCTGCACGCCCGCCTCGGGCAGCGCGCGCAACACCTGCTCGAGCCACTGCGGGCCCTCGTGCCACCAGTGGCCGAACAGTTCGGTGTCGAAAGCCGCGACGACCAGGGCCGGACGGCCGATGCGCTCGGATTCGGCGATCAGCCGGTCGCGCACGGTCTGCACAAAGTCATCGACATCGCGGGCGACGGCCGCGGCTGCCGGCTCCGGGTCGTAGGGCGCTTTGTCGGGACCGGCCACCGTCTTGCCGGTGACGCGAGAGGGCTTGAGACCCGTGGCGTGGTCATAATGATGAAAGTCACGGTAGGCGCTGTGGCCCGGGTAGCCGGACTTGGGCGACCAAACCCGGTAGCTCACTTGCAGATCGCGTCCGAAGGCCACCACGTCCGATTCGCGAACGGGCCGTCCGAGGGAGGTGTCCCCACGCAGGGCGGGACCGTCGACCATGAAATGCGTCATACCCGCGGCGGCGTATCCAGTCTCCATGCCGGGCGTGTAACCGCACTCCGGCGCCCAGATTCCGGCTGGGGTGTGGCCCCAGCGCTGGCGCGCGTCGGCCAGGCCCTCACTGAGCTGGAAGGCCCGCAGTCGGGGGTCGAGCAGTGGCTGGAACGGGTGGGCCAGCGGGCCGCCGAGCAGTTCGATCGCGTCCGCGTCGATGAGCGAGCGCCAGACCGGGGCGGCGCCGTGCCGCCAGCGCTGCTCGAAATCCGCGAGCGCCGCGGTGGCCAGCCGGTGTTCGTGCCTGCCGAGCCCGATATTGCCCGCCATCGCGGCCTCGTCGGCGCGCAGCTGCCAGTTGCCCAGCCAGTGGTGCATCCCGGCCAGGCAGTGTGGGTCGTCGAGCTGGGCCGCGAGCACTGGTGTGATGCCGAGGCTCAGTAGATGCGAACGTCCTTCGGCGGCAAGGGTTCTCAGGACCTGGGCGACGGGAAGATAAGAGGCGGCCCAGGATTGGTACAGCCATTCCTCGCCGACCGGCCAGCGGCCGTGGTGGGCCAGCCAGGGTAGGTGGGAATGTAGGACCAGGGTGAACTGGCCAGGAACCTCCGATTTACTCAAGGCTTCACCGCGACGGCGACCAGGTCGAGGCTCGCATCGATGTCGTCTGTGATCAGCGCGAAGTCGTCGATGGTCACGGCGGCGACGTCGGCGGTCAGCTCGGCGGGCCACGGCGCACCGGCCAGGGCGCGTTCGATCTGGGCGTCGATGAACGAGCCACCGTGCCTGGCGTCCAACGCCTTCAGGCTCGGGCCATGGTGCACGCCGGTCATCAGCGTGACGTCGAATCCGGCGTCCACCAGCAGTTCGGTGAGTTCGGCTGCATTCAGTTCCCTGGTGTGGAACGGGTTGAGCGGGGTATCGCGACCGGGCGAGAAGGTGATCCGGTTGGGCGTGCTGATCAGCAGCTCACCGCCGGGTCGCAGCACCCGCAGGCATTCCCTGATGAACTGGCTCTGGTCCCAAAGATGTTCGATGACTTGGAAATTCACCACGACGTCGACCGAGGCGTGGTCGAGCGGCAGCGCGGCGAGGTTGCCGAGGATCATCTCCACGCGCGGGTAGCGGGCGCGTACGTGCGCGACCGCGCCGGTGTCGTAGTCCAGGCCGATGACCTTGGCGGCCACATCGGCGATCATGTTCGCGCCGTAGCCCTCCCCGGACCCGGCCTCCAGTACGGTCTTTCCCGCGCAGCGCGCGAGCAGACGCGCGTAGACGATCTCGTGCCTGCGGAACCAGTAATTCTCCTCGGCGATGCCGGGTACCGTGCGCTCACCGGTCAGCGGCAGCGGCTCGAGGGCGCCGGGGTTCGACTCGGGAGTAATGCCAGGTGGGGTGCCCACTGCGGCAGGGATCACAGCCTCGCTCATTCGTCCGACGTTACTGGTAAGACCGGCGCACGATATCGCCCGGACCGGGGTTGTGAGAGAGAAGCGGGTAAGTTACCAATGGGTAACTTAACGTAGGGTAGTGTCACGCCCTGAGCTACTCAATGGACGTACGGCCCGCTCGTGCGACCACCACACCGTGCCCCCAGAACAGGAGGTCGACGAAGACCAATGCCGAACATCGTCGTACTCATCAAGCAGGTTCCCGACACCTGGTCCGAGCGCAAGCTGACCGATGGCGATTTCACGCTCGACCGCGAGGCCGCCGACGCCGTCCTCGACGAGATCAACGAGCGCGCCATCGAAGAAGCGCTGCTTATCAAGGAGGCCCAGGGTGGCGAGGTCACCGTGCTGGCCGCCGGTCCGGACCGTGCTACCGAGGCTATCCGCAAGGCGCTGTCCATGGGCGCCGACAAGGCCATCCACGTCAACGATCCGGCCATCCACGGCTCCGACGCCGTGCAGACCGCCTACGTGCTCGCCGCCGCGCTCGGCCAGGTCGAGGGTGTCGAGCTGGTCATCGCCGGTAACGAGGCCACCGACGGTCGCGCCGGAGCCGTGCCCGCGATCATCGCGGAGTACATCGGCATCCCGCAGTTGACACACCTGCGCAAGTTGGTCGTCGACGGCGACAAGATCACCGGCGAGCGCGAGACCGACGAGGGCGTCTTCAAGCTGGAGGCCACCCTCCCGGCCATCGTCAGCGTCACCGAGAAGATCAACGAGCCGCGCTTCCCGTCCTTCAAAGGCATCATGGCCGCGAAGAAGAAGGAAGTGCAGACCCTCACGCTGGCCGACCTCGGTGTCGACCCGGCGACCGTCGGTGTCGGGAACGCGGGCACCGCCGTTACCGCGGCCACTCCGAAGCCGCCACGCACGGCGGGCGAGAAGATCGCGGACGAGGGCGACGGCGGCACCAAGATCGCCCAGTACCTCGTTGGTCAGAAGATCATCTGATCCCGCCCGAGACTGCTTAGGAGAGAACACAAATGGCAGAAGTACTTGTGCTCGTCGAGCACGCCGACGGTGCGATCAAGAAGGTCAGCACCGAACTGCTCACCGCCGCTCGCACCCTGGGTGAGCCGGCCGCCGTCGTGCTCAGCCCGGTTGGCACCGGCGAGAAGCTGGCCGACGCGCTCGCCGCGGCCGGCGCCGAGAAGATCTACATCGCCGAGTCCGACGATGTCGAGAAATTCCTGGTGACCCCGAAGGTCGACGTGCTGGCCGCGCTGTCGGAGTCGGCCTCGCCTGCCGCCGTCATCGTCGCCGCCACCGCGGAGGGCAAGGAGGTGTCGGGTCGCCTGGCTGCCCGCATCGGCTCCGGCCTGCTGGTCGACGTCATCGACGTCAAGGCCGACGGCTCCGCCGTGCACTCCATCTTCGGTGGCGCGTTCACCGTCGAGGCCAAGGCCACCGGCGACGTGCCGGTGATCTCGGTGCGCCCGGGCGCCATCGAGGCGTCCGCGCAGGCCGGCGCAGGTGAAAAGGTGACTGTCGAGGTCCCGGCGCAGGAAGAGGGGGTCGTGCGCATCGTCTCCCGCGCGCCGATCGTCGGCGGCGACCGTCCGGAGCTCACCGAGGCGAACATCGTCGTCTCCGGTGGCCGCGGCGTCGGTTCCGCCGACAACTTCTCTGTCGTCGAGGCGCTGGCCGACTCGCTGGGCGCCGCCGTCGGCGCCTCGCGTGCCGCCGTCGACTCGGGCTACTACCCGGGCCAGTTCCAGGTCGGCCAGACCGGTAAGACGGTCTCGCCGCAGCTGTACATCGCCCTCGGCATCTCCGGCGCGATCCAGCACCGCGCGGGCATGCAGACCTCGAAGACCATCGTCGCGGTCAACAAGGACGAAGAGGCCCCGATCTTCGAGATCGCGGACTACGGCATCGTCGGCGACCTGTTCAAGGTCGCCCCGCAGCTGACCGAAGCGGTCAAGGCACACAAGGGGTAATTCCCTGCGCTGACCACATCCGAGCAACCCCGGCTGAACTCAGCCGGGGTTGCTCGCGTTTCTACGCGGCGTACCGGCGGAGGGCCGTCTGAAAAGTCTTGTCCGCGTTGCACGCTCGTTGGTGTGTCGGTGTCCGCTGCCCGGTGCGAACGAGAACCTGCGAATATGGGTTCCTACGACTCGGATGCTGGTGCTCGCCGCGGTGCGGTGCGGTTGCTGGCTAGCGCAGCGGCCGACGAACCCTGAACGCTGCGGTCGTGGACGAATCGGCATCGCGGTCGCTGTCGGGTATCGAGGGCGATGGGTGTCACCTGTCGAGCTGGTGCCAGCTGCCTCTCGGCTACCTCTAAATAACCTGTACCACACACATCATTCGAAAATCCGCGATGTTACGGATTCTCGACAAGCCCTGACTTCACGGCCTTGGGTGAAAGCCCCCGGCGTCGGGTGCACCTACATTCGAGCGCACAGCCATTAGCCCGACAGCTCCTGCGTATCCGTCAGTGGGGGCTCTGGCCCATCGGTGCGCGGGTCTGTGAGAGAGTGTCCGGGTGAGCAGGCGGCGTTCATCCAATCAGCCCACGCTGGGCCTGAAACTTGTTCCCCAAGAGTGGGAATCGGGGCTACTACATGATGATGGCCGTGCCGCCGCCGGATTCGATCCCGGCGCGGCGGCAACCGCTGTAATCGCGGACTTCGTGAGTATCAGCGATCCGCTGGACGCGGAAGTTGTTGGATCGATGTTCCTGGCGAGCGCCGAGTTGCTCGGCGACTTCGAAGACGCGATGGTCGAACACTTCCTGCCCGCTTTCGAAGCTGTCGCAGACTCGGCCGCCGCGGGGATGTTGGCGGTGTTCGGTGTGCTCGGTGGGCCGCGGATCGGCCGTGTGGCGATGGATGGCCTGCAGCGTCTGCGCGCACGCGGTGTCACCACCCCGGCCTGGGTGGAAGAATTGTCCGCGCCGGTGACCGCTCGCGAGTGCGTCCTGTTGAGCGATCCCGATGGCGATGCGGTTTTGCTGGCGGCCCGGTTCGAGCGAGCCGCCTCGGCGCACGCCGTTGTCCTCGCGCTCGTTCCGGAACATTGCGGCGAAGCCCGCGACGTCCTGCTGCTGGCAGCCGACGAGCTGTCCGAGGTCCTCAGCAACATGCGCCACTTCGCCCGCAGCGAGGGGACGTCGCTGACCTACACGACCATCGATCCCGCCGAATTCCGGTGGCACGCCGAGGCCGCGATGGATGTGCGCGACGATCACGACGTGGACGGGACCGGGCTCGAGGATCTCGCCGCCGAATTGGACGTCGACGAGGACAGGCCGGGATACCGCATCCTCGCGCCGCTGCTGCGGGCCCGGCTGCGTAGCCTGCCGGTGTCGACCAAGCCCAAGCCGCCGCACGGCAACGAGCTGAACCCGGCCGATCTGATGGCCGCGATCCGACAGCTGACCGCCGCCTCCGAGCCGTTCAACGGCCGGTCCGGCGCGGGCTGGAGAGCACGGGGATCGAAACCCCCGAAGCTGCCGCCCAAGCGAAAGACAAAGGACGGCGCCGCGCCGATCCTGCGGCTACGGGTCGATCTGCGCGGCGCCAAGCCGCCGATCTGGCGCCGCCTCGAGGTTCCCGGCGATATCCCGCTGGCCACACTCCACCACGTTCTACAGGTGGCCTTCGACTGGAACGACAGCCACCTGTACACCTTCGAGACCGACTACGGCGCCTTCGGCCAACCCGACCCCGCACTCGGGCAACGCTCCGACAAATCCGTCACCCTCGAGCAGATCGCCGCTTCGCCCGGCTCGAAACTCACCTACACCTATGATTTCGGCGACGACTGGGAACACTCCATCGTCATCGAGAAATCACTGCCGCCAGAACCGTCCGCCGACTACCCGCGTTGCACCGGCGGACGTCGGGCCGCTCCGCCCGAGGACTGCGGAGGTATCTGGGGTTACCAGGAGCTTCTCGACGTACTCGCCGACCCCGATCACGACGAGCACGAAGACCAGCTCGAATGGCTGGGCCTCGACTTGGCCGCGGACTTCGACCCAGCGGACTTCGACGCGCGCGCGATCACCGAATCACTTGCCTACCTTAGGCGGAAGCCGGGCAAGGGCCGCTGAACCGCATCGCCGGAGTCATCACCCGCCCTTCGACCTCGGTGCGGTCACGTTAGTGCGCTCTCTGCGCTATTCGGCGCGGGCGAAGGTGAATAGTGTTGCGTAACTGAAGTGGTCGTCCTCGCTGGTCCGAGCGGCTGTGGTGATCGCGGTCAGCCGCAGGCCTTCGGGTAGAAGGCCTGCGAAGAAGGCGGGAACCGATCCTCCGGTCGACCGAAATATCCCCCGCTGTTTCGGCAACGTGAAAGCAACGGGTGGCAGGACCGGATTGACGCGATAGGACTCGTCGTAGGCGAAGACAACGTCGTCACGCTCACGACGCAATTGGATATGCGATTCTGGGCTCGGACGGGCCCGCAAACGATGCGACAAGCCCTGGTGTCCTCCCTCTATTGTTGCGACCCAGGGTGAGCGACTTTCACCGTCTGGTATCACAAGTGGTATCATTTTCTCCATGGCGTGGACGATGCGGCTCCCCGATGACGAAGAGGCGGCGTTGAATGCGCAAGCCGACGCGGAAGGGCGATCCAAGAACGAGATCACCCGAGACGCCGTCCGGGCCTATCTGATGCGGCATCGTCGATGGGAGACTCCGCTGCTTACCGACGAGGAGACCTTCGATCTCGGCGGGCCGATTGGTAAGGACGATATTCGCAGTGCGATGAACCGGCACGCATGATCGTCATCGCGGACACCTCGGGGATTCTCGCGCTCTTCAACCGCTCGGATCCCGAACATTTCGCTGTACGACGCGCGGCCGACGAAGCGAGCGCATTGGTGGTCAGCCCGCTCGCCTTGACCGAAGTGCATCATGTCGCGAGTGTGCGGGCCGGTCGTAAGGTCGCGGACGGCATCCTCGCGTTGCTCGCCGATCGCATCACGTCCACGCGAGTCGTCGTCGCGAATGTGGATGCGGAGCAGTTGCGGACAGCCGTTCGGGTCCGCGCGAGCTATGACGGTTTGAACTTGGATATCGTTGACGCAGTGTGTGTCACGTTGGCGGACGAGTTCGACACTGATGCGATCCTGACCCTCGACCGGCGGGATTTCAGGGTGTTGCGGCCGCTGAGCAGGTACCGCGCGTTTCGGGTCTTGCCCGACGATTCGAGCCCGCCCGCCAAGTGATCTTGCGACTGTTGATCGCGGTGATGGCGGCGGGGACGGTTCCGCTGATGCTGCTGTCGGGCATCCTGTTGCCGATGAGCCTCGGCCCGACCTGGTTGCAGAACATCGCGAAGGTAAACCCGTTCTCGCATACCGTCGATGCGGCGTGGGCGCTGCTGCGCGGCGACTTCGGGGCGTCGGAGGTCTATCTCGGCACCGGGCTCACGCTGCTCGTCGCGGTGCTGTTGATGGTGATCGGCGCACGCAGCTTCGCCCGCGAGAATGCTTGACTGGCAAGACATTCGATCTATCCCACCTATCCCACCGAATAGGTTGTTGTGCAATCGATTCGGTGGGATTCGACGTTGCTCAGTGGCGATGCAGTCCGGACAGCAGGGTGGTGAGGATCGGGGAACGGCGTGTGTCGCTGCGCAATACGGCGGACACGGGGATGCGTAGTCGATGCTCGGCCGGCCGCAGCACCACCAGGCCCTCGGTCGGGCTGTCGGCGTAGAGCACCGTCCACGCCTCGGGGCGGTTGATCAGCTGCATGGTGGCGGTGTGGTCGGGCGGAATCGGCGGGCCGTAGGTGGGGCCCGCGGCGAGGTCGGCGAACGCCGCACGAATGACGTTGTGCAGCAACACCTGTTCCTGCTCCGGCGGGAGCAGCAGCGGGTAGGGACTGAGATCCGCCAGCGTCACCTCCTCGTGCGTCGCCAAGGGATGGGCGGGCGAGGTTGCGATGACCAGATCCTCGACCCAGAGCTTTTCGACGGCAAGGCCGGGCTCCTCGACGCTGCCGCGGATGAGCGCGAGGTCGCAGTCGCCGTCGGCCACCGCGGTGATCCGTTGTCGGAACGGCTTGATCACGAACTCGATTTCGGCGTCGGGGTGCGTGGCGCGGGCACCGGCGATGGCGGACAGGGATCGGGTGGCGAAGGACATGTTGGCGGCCAGCCGGATGCGGTGCCCGGAGGTGCGCACGGTGGCGCGGATCGCCGACTCGAGGCTGAGCATCTGTTTAGCCAGGGGAAGTAGCCGCATAGTCGCGTCGGTGGGCACGACGGCTCGGGTCGAGCGTTCGAACAGCAGCACGCCAAGGTCGCGCTCCAGCCGGGCGATCTGATGGCTGATCGCCGATTGGGAGATGTAACAGCGAGCGGCCGCCCTGCTGAAACTCAGTTCCTCGCAGACGGCTACGAAGTAGGTGAGCTGGCGAAGCTCCACGTCATCTCCAATTCATGAGCGATCAAGATAAGAGTCATATGCATTATGCGCCTGAACACGTGAAATATCTGCGCTTCGAATGACGGTTAGTAATGAGAGAAGGAGGCTGTCATGGAACACGCAGATGTAGTTATCGTTGGATCGGGATTCGGGGGGCTTGCCGCCGCTAAACAATTGGCCAAATCGGGTATCAACTATGTGCTCATCTCGAGCACGCCGGAACATCTGTTCCAGCCACTGCTCTATCAGGTCGCGACGGGTGTGCTGGCCTCCGACGAGATCGCGCCGCCGATCGCTTCGGTGCTTCGGCGACACCGGGAAGCCGACGTCCGCCTCGGCAAGGTGGTCGGCATCGAGCCTGCCACTGCGGTGCTCACCTACGAGCACGAGGGGGTGCGTCAGCAGATCCGCTACGGGTCGCTGATCGCCGCCACCGGCGCCTCGCAGTCGTACTTCGGCCGCGACGACTTCGCCGACCTGACTTTCTCGCTCAAGACCATCGATGACGCGAAACTGCTTCGCGCGCAGATCGAACGCGTCTTCGTCGAGGCCGCGGGCGCGTATGAGGAGACCAGGGAACGGCTGCTGAGCTTCGTGGTGGTCGGCGCGGGCGCGACGGGTGTCGAGGTCGCGGGCCAGCTGAAGGAGCTCGCGAAAAGGCATTACCACCAAGAGGTTTCGGTGACGCTGGTGGAGGGCGCCGGCGAGGTGCTGCCGCCCTTCGGCGGCGGACTGTCGGAGTACGCGAAGAAGTCGTTGACCAAGAGCGGCGTCGAGGTGATGCTCGGCACTTTCGTTACCGATATCGAGCTGGGCAAAGTGACGGTCAAGGACCAGGAGGGCGTCGAGCGTCGGATCGCGGCGGAGACCGTGGTCTGGTCGGCGGGTGTGCAGGCCGACGGGTTCGCGACGATCCTGGCCGAGGCCACCGGCGTCGAGACCGACCGGGCCGGAAGGCTTTTGATCAATCCGGACCTGACCGTGGGCGGCCACGCCGATATCTACGCCATCGGCGATATGACCTCGCTGAACGGCTATCCGGGACAGTCGCCGGTCGCCATGCAGGAGGGCAGGCACGCCGCCGACCTCATTCGCCGCAAGAAGCTGCCCGGCACTCCGTTCAAGTACTGGGACAAGGGCAGCATGGCGGTGATCAGCCGGTTCAGCGCCGTGGTGAAGCTGAACGACAACATCACCTTCCGCGGCGTGATCGCCTGGTTCATGTGGTTGGCGGTGCACCTGCTGTACCTGGTCGGCTTCCGTAACCGGTTCGCGGCCGTGGCTTCATGGCTGGTCGCGTTTATCGGCACGGGCCGGCCCGGCTTCGACGAGGTGGCCCACGCGCCGGAACCGGTGAAGATTCCGGAACGCACCGCGGCCTGACTGGGCCCGGCGGAGCCGAATCCAGGCCGTCGAGCAGGCAAAAGGCGCGATATGGGTGCGAGGGCGGTAACGGAAACCGACGGTCCGGTGAACGCGCGGTGTGATGATCGTCTCGTTCACCGAACCGGCATCGACGCGACACTTCGAGGTTGCTCCGATGCAGTTTCGGGCTGGCTTCATCACGGATATGACTATTTCGTCCGTGTTGACAGCCCCGGCTCGACCGACGGACTCCGGGGTGGAACGGTCTCGGTATTCGCTGGTTGTCTCGTCCGATTCCGAGCACCGCACGGCGGCGCAGCGGCTGCGCTACGGCGTCTTCGCCAGTGAGCCGGGCTTCCACATCCCCGACAACGGCACCGGCCTGGATGCCGACCGGTTCGACGACCACTGCGATCACCTGCTTGTCCGTGACGATGTGACCGAGCAGTTCGTCGGCTGCTACCGAATGCTGCCGCCGGACAAGGTGATGGCGGCGGGCGGGTACTACACGGCGACCGAATTCGATCTCACCCGGCTCGATCCAGCCGGCAACCGGATCGTGGAAATGGGTCGCGCCTGCGTGGTGCCCGATCACCGCAACGGCTCGGTGCTCACCCTCATGTGGGCTGGCATCCTGCACTATATCCAGCTCACCGGATACAAGTGGGTGATGGGCTGCGTGTCGGTGCCGATGCAGGACTCGCCCGCCGATCCCGTCGGGGTGAACGTGCGCGGCGTCCGGGACATGGTGCTCGGCAGGCACGGCTCCGATCCCGAGCGGCGGGTGCACCCACACCGCCCGGTGGTGGTCGACGGGCTGACGCTGGACGAGATGACGCCGCCGTCGCGCCCCAAGCTGCCGCCGCTGCTGCGCGGTTACCTGCGCCTGGGCGCGGAGATCTGCGGCGAACCGGCCCACGATCCCGATTTCGCGGTCGCCGACTTCGTCGCGCTGCTCGGTCTGGACACCATCAACACCCGCTACCTGAACCGACTACAAGATGCCGCGAACGCACTCGACGGGGGACGGTGAGGTCAGTGGTGTTCGACGCGCCGCCAGCACAGGCCGTACACGCGTGGATGCCGTCGAGCCCGTGCGGGCCCGGCTGCATCGAGCAGATCGATGAGGTCGGGACCGGACGGGTCGTTGCCCGCCTGCTCGGCGTGGCCGGGCTGCTGGTCAGCTTTCCGGTGGTGAACGTCGCCACGCCGCGTGGCAGGCGCGAATACCTGCAGCGGCGCTACGCGCGAATGCTATTGGGCTGTCTCGGAATGCAATTGCGCGTCGTGGACAACCGGGTGACATCCCCTGACACGTCGTCCGACGCGCGTTTCGCCGATCCCGGCGAAGGGGTGCTGATCGTCGCCGGTCATATCGGCTGGACCGATGTGGTGGTGCTGGCCGCGGTGCAGCCGCTCGGATTCGTGGCGCGCGCGGACATGGTGGACTGGCCGCTGCTCGGCGGCCTGGCAAAGCTGATGCGGGTCATCCCCATCGAACGCGAACGCCTGCGCGAGCTGCCGGGCGTGGTGGCTCAGCTCGGTGCGCGGCTGGCCGCCGGTGATCGAGTCGCGGTGTTCCCCGAGGGCACCACCTGGTGTGGCCGCGCCTACGGCACCATGCGGCCCGCGCTGTTCCAGGCCGCGGTGGATACCGGCACGTCGGTGCAGCCGGTGCGACTGCGCTACGCGGATCGGCACGGCGCGCAATGCTCGGTGCCCGGATTCGTCGGCGCCGACACCTTCGCCAGCTCCGCGCGGCGGGTACTGCGTTCCCGGGGCATGGTGGCCGAGGTGGTTCTGGAGCCGCTGGAGTATCCAGGCCTCGATCGGCGCGACCTGGCGCGCCGCTGCGAGCTCGCGGTGCGCGGCACCGAGCAGTCGAGGCACGGTTCGCTCAATACGCAGGAGTGGATCGAGGCGGGCGCCACGCGCGTGCAGGATCCGGAGATTGCGATGGAGCTGCCGGAGGTGGTGCGGCGCCCGACGCGGCGCCTGCGCCCGTTTCGGCGTAGCTCGCCGCGCCGGGTCGACCCGGCCGCTCCCGCAGCCGGTGCGCCCGAAACGGTAGGAGCGGCACCGAACACGCCGACGAGCACGTCGGTCTCACCGGGCGGGCCGTCGCTACGTCGAGCCCGCTGATCGGCCGGGAATAACCAAGCATGGACGGATTCGCTGGTCATTGCGCGCAAGCCGCACGAGACGTGATCAGCCCAGTCTGGTGTAGGCATCGGTGTGGGCTTGTGCGAGCTGGTCGGTGGTGAGACCGATGGCGCTGCGCAAGTCCGCGCCGCGCAGGTCGGCTTCGGTGAGCGCGGCACTGGTGAGATCCGCTGTCGTCAGGGTCGCGCCGGTGAGGACTGCGCCGACCAATCGCGCGCCGGTCAACCTGGATCCGGTGAGATCCGCGGCGGTCAGGTCGGCTCTGGCCAGGTCGGTGCCGGTGAGGTCGGCGCCGGTGAGTATTGCGCTGCGGAGGTCGGCGTCGCCGAGTTCGGCGTGGGTGAGTTGCGCGTTGGTGAGGTTCGCGCCTCGCAGGTCCGCGCGGGGGATCCGAATTCTGGCCAGGTTCAACGCAGGCTCGTCGGGGGAGTGTTTGCGTCGGCAGATGACGGCCACGACTGCGGCGATATCGGCCGACGGCTGATCGGCGGGGTCTGGCTGGGACGCCGTGCCCGCTCGCTGGCGGAGGAAGTCGGCGCAGGTTTCCAGGACGCGGACGCGATCGATGGGAGTGAAGTGCATGATGCGCTCCAATTCCCGGATCCCGCCCGCGCGGACGATCGGGTCGGCGGTACCGAGGTGCGCTATCGCGGCGCTGAAACTGTCGGTGTACTGCTTGTCTTTGTCGAGGTAGTGCTTTTTGATGCCGTAGACCGCGACGGCGGCGGTCACCCCGATCCCGATCAGTTGGATGAGTTGACCGCGGAAGCTCTCGGCGTTCTTTGCGTCGCCGGTGAGCCAGAGCGGGCCCTGGTAGGTGAGCCAGGCGAGTGCGAAGAGCGTCACGATGACAGCGGCGACGACGAGTCGGCGTTTCGATGGCGTCATGCGGTCATTTCAACAGGAGTTCGCACGGAATGTGTTGGACGGGAGATGATGACCGCCATGGGGATGCTGTTCGTGCCGTACTCCGCTTGGGGACATGTGGCGCCGATGCTGTCGGTGGTCGCCGAGTTGACCGCGCGGGGGATGCCGGTGCGGGTGCTCGCGGGGTCAGCGTACGGGACCGCGATCGAGGCCGTTAGGGCGCAGATCGTTCTGCCCGCGCGCGAGCACGACGTGCGGGTCCCGGCCGGATGTGGTCCTGCTGCGTGGGTTGAGCGGGGCCGACTGTGGCATCGGCGCCGAATCGCCTGGGCGACAACGGCGTCGGCGCTCAGGGCCGAGCTGTGCCGCGATCCGCCCGATGTCTGCGTCGTCGATCCGCATAAGTTCGCTTGAATGGCAGGCGATCGTCCTCGGGGACCAAGGGCGGCCCGAGGAGGGATTGGTTCTGCTGCAGCAGGCATGGGCGGCGGTTCCCCTGTTGGCGGACCCCGCCCAGCAACAGCGTTCCTATGTTCTGCTGCGCATGCACCGCGGTCGTTTCCTGCTCGCGCTCGGCCGCGACGCCGAGGCCGAGCCAGACGTCGTGGCTGCCCTGGCCTACTTCGATTCTCGGCCGACTGATGTGCAGAATGCCGCGCGATGCCGTGCGCTGCTCGGCGATATCGCCGCACAGCGCGGAGCCGGGAACGAGGCCCGGACATGGTGGGCGGAAGCGGTCGCGGAATTCACCCGTTACGGCCTGCGGGCCGAGGCCGCGAAGACGCACGACAAGCTCGCCGACCTTGCCGAACGCGATGGTGATGGCGATGAGGCACAGATGCATCGCGAGCAGGCGCGGCGCCTGCGTCCCGAGGGGTAGGCGGTTGCTGTCTAGCTGAGCACGATGACCAGTTCGTAGTGAACGTCGCCGAGCACCATGGTCGCGGAGGGCGCCAGGGTTGTCGCGGTGTGGGCCGCGTCGATCCATGCGCACACCGCCGATGGCAGGGCGTCGATCGGGGCGCCGGGTGCGGTGAGTGTGATGAGTTCGCCCGTGCGGGTCAGCGCGAGGCATGACGATGCGTGGGCGATGGCGGCGACCATGCAGAAAGGGTTGTGGCGCAGGACTTCCCGTAGCCATCCGGTGGGGTCGCCCGCGGCGTCGGCGGGTTTCCCGACGAGCACGTCGGCGCGTTCGCGCAGGGACCGCATGGGGTAGTCGATCGAGCAGGACAGGTGCCCGGAGAAGTCCGAGGGATCGCGTTCGAGGGTGCTGCGGCGGGCCTCGGCGGGACGGCGGGTCAGTCGGATCAGGCGTCGGCTGCTGTCGATGGTCGCGGCGACCTGGTCGGCCACCGAGGTGGGTGGGACCGGACCTGCCGGGGTCGGCAAAATAGGCGACGGTACTTCGGACGGTGGGGGCGTGAGGTCGAGCACCTGGAAGAACAGCGTCCGCAAGCTGGCGAGTGCCCGGCCTGGTTCCGTGGTGACCAGCGCGGCTACTTCGGCGAAGTGTCGGTCGGTGTGGGCGGCGATGGCCGCGTCGAGGTGATGACGGTACGGACCGTGTGCGGGCAGGCGGGCCGCGGTATTGCCGAGCGCGGAGATCGAGGTACCCGCCGGTACGTCGGGGAATGCAGCCAGCAGGGTGGGACGTCCGATCGCTGCGCCATATCCGGTGACCGAGCCGTTGTCCCCGACGACGATGTCGGCAGCGATCAAACCGCTGCGCCAATCGTCGATTTCGGACAGGACGATGAGTCCGGCACGCAGGCAGTCGGCGAACCACACGCCGAGCTGTCCCGGGCCGTGCCGGTGGGAGATGTTCGGATGCAGCGCGGTCGCGACCGCGTACGAGTCGCGAGGCAATTCCGCCAGCAGCGCGCGGAGCAGATCGAATCGCATGCCCAGCGCCGAACTCCGCGACCAGGTGGAGGAGACGTAGACCAGGGTGCGATCACCGATGCGCAGCGCGTCCCGATATCGCGCGCGGAACGGCAGGCTCGCTTCGATCCGGTCGAAGCATGGGTCGCCCGCTACGACGGCCGACGGTACAGCCGCCGGCGTTGCATGAGCGAGCTGGACGAGTTGATCGGTATGGGACAGCACCAAAGCCCGAGCAAACGGTTTGCCTTCGCGCAGAACCCATTCCGGAGACAAACCGAATACGTTCCTGGTTCCTGGTTCCTGGTTCCTGGTTCCTGGTTCCTGGTTCCTGGTTCCTGGTTCCTGGTTCCTGGTTCCTGGTTCCTGGTTCCTGGTTCCTGGTTCCTGGTTCCTGGTTCCTGGTTCCTGGTTCCTGGTTCCTGGTTCCTGGTTCCTGGTTCCTGGTGAGTATTTAGTATATCCGATTCCGTGCGACAGAATCACAAGTGGGGCAACGATTTCCGTGACATCGTCGTGGTGACTCGCGGATATCGCCAGGTCGAAGGGAATGTTCTTGGCTTCTTGCCAGGCGAGGGCAATGATTCCGGTTTCGGTGATCCGCGCGGCAAGTTCGTGGCGAAATGGGTCGGATTCGGTTGCGGTGAAGAAGAGTTGAATGCGTAGGTCGTTGTCGAAGGCCGGAATGATATCGAGCAATCTGCTGAACGTGGTGATGTTGTGGGCGATCAGCAGCACGGCGTGCGTCGCGGGGAGAGTCGTCCACTGTCGAGCCTCGGCATTCAACGGCGCCACGGGATGTCTTTCGATTGCCACATGTCGCCTGTTCTCCTGTACCGCCGATCCGGCTTTACGGTAGCCGATCGTCGCGCGACGGCATCTACGGAACGGCCCGTCTCGGTGGCATCCGTTGTGAGTGAACTGAAGGATCTCCGGTAACGGCGGCGAGGGTGTTGATGTGCTGTTCATACCCACTGTTCGTCCTCCGCGTTTCGCGGCCGGTCGCCGTGTCCAGGCGCGTCGATGGCAGCGGTATCGGCGACCGGCCGGTGCGCCGGTCGCCGATACCCCGTCACGTCAGGCCGGTGACGTGCCGGCCCGGCCGAGATGCCGGAGGAAGAACCGGGCCCCGGTGTCGACTTGGACTCCGGGCATCCGGTTATGCCTGCCCGGGTAGGCGTGCAACGCCTTTTCCTTCGAGGCGCAGGCGTCGAACAACGCCAGGCCGGGTTGGCGGTCGATTTCCTCGTCGTCCCACGCGAGCACGAACTCGACCGGGATGGTGATCTGTCTGGCCGCCTCGGTCAGGGCCTCGTACACGAAGACCGGACCGAAGGCCGCGGCGGTGATCCGGGGTTCGATCGCCCTCAACAGCAGCCCGATCGCGACGCCCAACGTCATGCCCCCGTAGCCGATCGGCGCTTCGCTGCCGATCTCGGGCAGTGCCTGGAGGGCGTCCAGGGTTGCTTGAGTGTGCCGACGTACTCTGCCGCGTTGGTGTCGCACGTCGGCGAGGGTCGAGGCGGGTCCGCTAGATGGCGAAGCCGGGAAGGTTGGTCAGCGCGGGCGCGAGCCGCTCGAGCAGGTCCACGCCGATGGCGAAGTCCCTGTCGGGCTGCGCCATGAGCACAACGTGATCCGCGCCGGCCGACAAGTGTTCCCGGACCTGGGCGACGGCGTGCGCCGGGTTCCCGGCGGCGTCCGCCGGCACGCGCAGCCCGGCGACCAGCAGCTTCTGGGGGCCGAGCACCTTTCTGGCGCGGGCGATGAACTCGGGTGACTGCATGACGGGGATGGCTCCGTCGGCGATCTCTGCGGCCAGTTCGAGCATCTTCGGACCGTTGGCGGCGAGGATCCGCGCGAATGCCGCCGCCGGGGCGGGTGGCTGAGTGGGCCGGTCCATTCGCTGCCGGTAGTCGCGCATTGTCGCGAGGGGCCGGCCGAACTCGCGACCGGCCGCAGCTGCCTGTTCGGGGTAGCCAACTCCGACGCCCAGCACGAAACGGCCTGGATACGCCTGCGCCAGCTGCGCCGCCGCAGCGTGCATTGTCTCGGGCTGCCGCGCCCAGATGTTGGCGATGCCGGTGCCGAATGTCATCCGCTCGGTCGCGGCCAGCAGCACGGCCACCTGCACCAGGGCATCCTTGCCGCCGAGCACCTCGTTGGTCCACGTCGCCCGGTAACCGGTGCGTTCTAGACCCTGCACCGCCGCGCGCTGGATGTCGACGGGCACGGCGTTGCCGAAGGTGACCGGAAGCATGGCGCCGACCGGCCCCAATGCCTGACGAGCCTGATCGACTCTCGTGTCAGCGTTCATCGTTGCCCTCCGTTGTCCGTGGCCTGTCACCTTGCCGAGTACGCGCCTGCGTCGAGGTCTTCGATGAGGGTCGGTCCAGTGGGTGCCCAGCCGAGGAGTTCCCGCGTCGCGGTGCTGGTCGCTGAGAGGTCCATGGCGAAGAAGGTACCGATCCAGCCGAAGTGGTCCTGGACGTCGTCGGAGGCTATAGCGGTGACTGGGAGGTCGAATGCGCGGCCGATCGCCTCCGCGATCTCGCGGGTGGGGACGCCTTCTTCTGCGACGGCGTGCAGGCGGGCGCCTGCGGGTGCCTTCTCGAGGCCGAGGGTGACCAGGCGGCCGGCGTCGCCTCGGTGCACGGCGGCCCAACGGTTGGTCCCGTTACCGGGGTAGCCGGAGACGCCCTTCTGGCGGGCGACCGCGGCGATGGACGCGATGAACCCGTGGTCGCCGGTGCCGTGGACGGTCGGCGCAAAGCGCAGGCTCACGGTATGCACGCCGCGGTCGACGAACTCGAGCGCGAGGTTCTCGCTTCCGCCACGTGGCGAGTCCGGGCCGTGGAACGGGGACGCGTCGGTCTCGGTGGCGGGCCTGCCTTGGGTGAGGGCGGCGACACCTGAGGCGAGCAGGAATGGACGGTCAGTACCAACGAGTGTGTCGCCGATGGTCTGGACTGCGGTTCGCTCGGCCGCGTTCGAGGCGGCCGGGTTGGACCAGTCGTGCTTGTTCGCGAGATGGATGACGGCCTCGGTGTCCTTGGCTCCGGCCCGGATGCTGTCGAGGTCGTCCAGGTCGCCGCGGCGGACGTGGGCCCCCTTCGCCTCCAGGGTCGTGGCGGACGCGTCGGACCTGGCCAGTCCGGTGACCTCGTGGCCCGCAGCGAGCAGTTCGTCGACCACGGCGGAGCCGATCCATCCAGAGGCTCCCGTGACGAAAACGCGCATGACGTGATCTCCTTTGACGCCCGCCACCGGGCGGAGCGATTGATTCGGTGATTGATGTCTGTGACTGACGTCAGCCACAGACATGACCATACGCCTCCAAGTCAGTCGCTGTCATCACTACACTCGACCGCATGGTGCGTTGGGAACCGGGGGCTGCCGAGCGGCTGCAGAAGGCCGCGCTCGATCTGTTCGCCACCCGCGGGTTCGAGCAGACGACCGCCACGGAGATCGCCGAGTCCGTCGGCCTGACGGAGCGGACCTTCTTCCGCCATTTCAGCGACAAGCGCGAGGTCCTCTTCTACGGGCAGCACCTGCTCGTCCAGGCGTTCCTTACTGGCGTGGACACCGCACCACCAGACGCATCCCCGCTCGAGATCGTCGCCTCCGCCCTACAGTCCGCGACGTCCTTCTTCCCTAACGAGCGCCGGCCCCACTCCCGCACGCGACAATCCGTCATCGACCAGAACCCGGCGCTGCAGGAACGCGAGCGGAACAAGCTCGCCAGCCTCGCCACGACAGTCGCCGGCGCCCTCCGCGCACGAGGCGTCGACGAACTTGCCGCCACCCTGGCGGCAGAGTCAGGCACCACCGTGTTCGGGATCGCCTTCACACAATGGATCCGCGAGGACGAACAGCGATCTCTCGCCGACATCGCAGCGGAGGTGCTGCGCGAACTGCTGACCCTGACCGCAAAGGCGACGGCGTCAGGAAGGATCCCGCGATAACACGGACAGGTAACCACAAGAACCCTCGCCGCTTCGCTATCAGCTTGCCGTCCTCGTCATCGAGATAGAAGAACCGCTCCAGCTCCGGCCGGGTCGGCGCCTTCCCGTACGACGCGGCCTACTCATCGGTCGAGAACTTCACTGGCATGGCCGCCGACCGTACGCGGAAACCGCAGGCCAGGGGGCAACTTCACCGAAGGAACCGAACCCCCCAGCCAAGATCAACGGCTTAGCGTTGACCGCTGTACCGATGTTCCCCAAGCCCGGGACCCAGTACAAGCCCGCGCGGCGGGACAGAAAGGTCGGCAGCCACGACGGGCCATTGAAGACCGAGACATCGGGAACGCAGATCCCGGTAGATCCTTGGGTGGTCGAATGGCTCGTGAGCCTGGTGGACGGCCGCGCTGCCGGCAAGTTCGCGAGGTTCGCGGCCAGTCGTTCGGGTGCGCATGTCTCAGAAGGCGCTACGCAACCGCGTCTATGAGGCAGGCTCGGCCATGGGTGGGGAACCGGCCAAGCTCGTCCCTTGAGGGCCGGACGGGAAGATGCGCCAACAGATGGGCTTCCATTCGCTGCGTCATCTGTACGGCTCGTTGCTGGCGGATGGGGCCTGCAGACCGGCGGATGTGACGCGGCGCATGAGGCATAAGAACTACACCACCACCCTCGATGTCTACGCGAACTGGTGGACGGACAGCAGGATGCGGCGCTGACCATCGGGGACGCTCTGCGGCGCGGGCTTCGGGAATACCGGAAGACGGTCAGCGGGTTGCGGATCGTAGGTGAATCGTAGACAGCAGGGCGACACCCCCAAGATGTGCAGGTCAACGCTGGGATAGGCTCTATCGGTCATGATGTCGGTTTTTACGGGTCCGTTCAACGGTGCGCCCCAGACGGTCTACCTCGATCATGCGGCGACCACACCAATGCTGCCTGCCGCGATCGAGGCGATGACGACTGCCCTCGGACTGGCGGGCAACGCGTCATCGCTGCACGGTTCCGGTCGCGCGGCCCGGCGACTGCTGGAGGAAGCGCGCGAGTCGATTGCCGCGAATCTGGGCGCCCGACCCTCCGAGGTGATCTTCACCTCGGGTGGAACCGAGAGCGACAATCTGGCGATCAAGGGCATTTACTGGGCACGCCGCGACGACGATCCGCGGCGGACCCGGATCATCGCGAGCTCGACCGAGCATCACGCGGTCATCGACACCGTCGAATGGCTGGAACAGCACGAGGGCGCGCAGGTGACCTGGTTGCCGGTGGACGCCGACGGTGTGGTGTCGCCGCGCTCGCTGCGTGCCGCGCTCGCCGAATACGTCGACGAGGTCGCGCTGGTCTCCGTCATGTGGGCCAACAACGAGGTCGGCACCATCGCGCCGATCCGTGAATTGGCCGCAGTGGCACAGGAATTCGGCGTGCCCATGCACAGCGACGCCATCCAGGCCGCCGCGCAGCTGTCGATCGATTTCGGCGCCAGCGGTCTTTCGGCGGCCAGTTTCGCCGGGCACAAGGTCGGTGGACCGCACGGTGTCGGAGTGCTGCTGCTGGGCAGGCAGGTGTCGTGCGTGCCGCTGCTGCACGGCGGCGGGCACGAGCGGGATCTGCGCTCCGGCACGTCGGATACCGCGGCGGCGGTTGGGCTGGCCACCGCGCTGCGCGAGACCGTGGCCGAGTTGCCCACGCGCACCATGGAATTGACCGGTCTGCGCGACGATCTGATCGAGCGGATCCGCGACACCGTCCCGGACGCGGTGCTCAACGGTCCCGAGGGCGAGCACCGGTTGCCCGGCAATGTGCACTTCACCTTCCCCGGCTGCGAAGGCGATTCGTTGCTGATGCTGCTGGACGCGGCGGGGATCGAGTGCTCGACCGGGTCGGCCTGCACTGCGGGCGTTGCCACGCCGAGCCATGTGCTGATCGCCATGGGCGTCGAGCCGTGGCAGGCGCGCGGTTCGCTGCGATTTTCATTGGGACACACCTCGACTCGCGCCGACGTGGACGCGTTACTGAAGGTGTTGCCCCAGGTAGTGGAGCGGGCCAGGGCCGCGGGCCTGGCCGGCGCGAAGGGAGGTGTCTGATATGCGAGTACTCGCCGCGATGAGTGGTGGTGTGGATTCGGCGGTAGCGGCGGCACGTGCCCTCGACGCTGGTCACGAAGTGGTCGGCGTGCATCTCGCGCTGTCGGCGACGCCGGGCACGCTGCGCACCGGTTCCCGTGGCTGCTGCTCGAAGGAGGACGCCGGTGATGCCCGGCGGGCCGCCGATGTACTCGGAATCCCGTTCTACGTCTGGGATTTCGCCGATCGCTTCAAGGAAGACGTGATCGACGATTTCGTCGCCGCCTATGCGGCGGGCGAGACGCCGAACCCGTGCCTGCGGTGCAACGAGAAGATCAAGTTCTCCGCGCTCGCCGATCGTGCGGTGGCGCTCGGCTTCGACGCCGTGGTCACCGGGCACTACGCACGACTGGAGGACGGGGTACTGCGGCGCGCGGTCGATGCCGACAAGGACCAGTCCTACGTGCTGGCCGTGCTGACCGCACAACAGCTTTCGCGCGCCATGTTCCCGGTGGGCGACACCCCCAAGCCGCAAATTCGCGCCGAGGCCGCCGAGCGTGGCCTCGCGGTGGCAAACAAGCCGGACAGCCACGACATCTGCTTCATCCCGTCCGGCGATACCCGTGCGTTCCTCGGCGCGAAGATCGGCATCCGCCCCGGTGCGGTCGTCGACGGTGACGGCCAGGTGCTCGCGAATCACGAAGGCGTGCACGGCTTCACGATCGGCCAGCGCAAGGGTCTGGGGTTGCCCGGGCCCGCGGCCGACGGCAAGCCGCGCTATGTCACCGATATTGATCCCGACTCCGGCACCGTGCGGGTCGGCTCGGCCGAGGATCTGCAGGTCTGGGGCGTGCAGGCCGATCGCGCCATCTGGACCTCCGGCGAGGCGCCGGACGGGCCGATCGAATGCGTCGTGCAGGTGCGCGCCCACGGCGGCATGGCACCCGCGGTCGCCGAAGAGGTCGGCGCGGGACTGACGGTGCGGCTGCGTGAGCCGCTGACCGGCGTCGCCCGCGGTCAGGCCATCGTGCTCTACCGCCCGGACGCCGCGGGCGACCAGGTCATCGGCAGTGGCACCATTACCGGCACGGCGCGCGACGAATCGGGCGCGGCTCGCGATGAGTCCAACGCGGTCAGTGGTGCGGGCGCGACGCAGTGACCGCCGTCGGTGCACGGCACGAGAGGCGAGCACCGCTGATGTCCGCCGCCGTGGTGCGCCGCATCGATTCGGGTGCAGCGCTGTGAGTGCCGCGCGTGTTTCGCGGTACGGTGAGCGAAATCGGTTCCTGCACGATGCGATGAGCGGCGCAGGAGCGACACAGTCCACTGCGGGAACGCGCCGCATCTTTTCGTCATCCCGGCGTCTGCGGGGATGCGGCACACGATGAGGCGCGAGCCTCGTACAGAGGTGGCATGGTGAGCGAGATCGCCAGGGAATCGGGCGTAGTCGACGCGAAAGGACCCGACGCGAAAGAACCGCTGCGGATCCGGGGCGGTATCGCGACGGCCGTCGGCTCATGGCCGGGTACCGACCCGCGCGAGGCAGCGGCCACCATTATCGGTGAGCTGCCGGACCTGGCGCATCTCGTGGAATTGCCCGGGCGCGGCGTGGGTTCGGACATGATCGGCCGGGTGTCGGCGCTGCTGGTCGATATGCGATTCGATACCACCACGCGGGGTTACCGACTGGCGCCGCGACCGGGCGCCGCGTCCCGGCGCGCCAATGATCTGCTGCGTTCGGATCTGGACGCGCTCGAAGAAGCCTGGGAGACATCGGGTTCGGCGGGCACCGGCCGCATTGTCAAGGTGCAGGCCACCGGCCCACTCACCCTCGCCGCGCAGGTCGAACTGCCCGGCGGGCATCGCATCCTCACAGATTCCGGTGCGGTGCGCGATCTTTCGGAATCCCTGGCCGAAGGCTTGGCCCAGCACGTGGCCGAGGTGCGCAAGCGGCTCGGCGCGGAAGTGATTCTGCAACTGGACGAACCGTCGTTGACCGATGTGCTGAACGGTTCGCTGCGCGGGGCGAGTGTGCTCAACACCGTGCGCGCCATGCCGGAACCTGAGGCGCTCGCGGTATTGGACGGGGTGATCACCGGCCAGCCCGCACCTGTGCTGCTGCACAGTTGCGCCGAATCGCCCGCGCTGGCGTTGCTGCGTGGCAGCGCGGCGGCCGCGATAGGTTTCGACGTGGCGACGATCGGCACGCCCGACCTTGACAGCATCGGCGAAATACTCGATGCGGGTAAGCAATTGGTGCTCGGCCTGGTGCCGACCACGCCGCCCGCGAAACCGGTCACGTGGCGCGACTTCGCCGAACCCGGTGTCCGCCTGATCGATCGCCTCGGCTTTCCCCGAACCGCGCTCGCCGATCAGGTCGTGGTCAGCCCTGCATGTGGATTGGGAGGCGCTGCGCTGGAGTGGGCCCGCCAAGCACTCCGCTTGTCCGCCGAAGTGGCTCGCGCCTATGCCGAAGAGCCGGATTCGCTCACCTTCGGCTGACCCCGCAGCCCGGACGTCTGCCCGCGAGCAGCGCCAAGTATCGCCGCATTCATCCTCCGTTCTGCACCATCGCGCGCAGATCGTGAGGCCGAGGGGTGCCGGCCGTACATGGCCCGGCCGTGCGCCCACGCTGCCGGCTCGGCTAGCTCCCGGACACACCGGTCGGCAACGCCCACACGGACCGAACCGGGCGGCGACGTGCGGGAACGTGCCGTCGAGATGTCGGTGGGCTCGGCTAATGTGCGTTGGGTGAGTGACAGCGACAGTGCGGCGGTTCCGGCGACGGCAGAGCAGCGGGTGGAGTGGCAGCGGCTCGCGGACGAGGTTCGTGAGCATCAGTTCCGCTACTACGTGCGCGATGCGCCGATCATTACCGACGGCGAGTTCGACACGTTGTTGCGGCAGTTGCAGGCCATGGAGGAGGAGCATCCGGATCTGCGGACTCCGGATTCGCCGACCCAGCTGGTGGGTGGCGGGTTCGCCACGGATTTCACCGCCGTCGACCACCTCGAGCGGATGCTGTCGCTGGACAATGTGTTCGATTTCGACGAGCTGCGCACCTGGGCGAGCCGGGTGGAGGCCGAGACCGGGCCGAACCTGCACTACCTGTGCGAAGTGAAGATCGACGGTGTCGCGCTGAACCTCGTCTACGAGAAAGGGCGCCTGGTGCGCGGCGCGACCCGCGGCGATGGGCGCACCGGCGAGGACGTCACCCTCAATGCCCGCACCATCGAGGACATTCCGGGCGAGCTGAAGCCCAGCGACGAGTTCCCGATCCCGGACCTGCTGGAGGTCCGCGGCGAGGTGTACTTCCGGCTCGAGGACTTCGAGACGCTCAATGCCACCATTGTCGCGGAAGGCAAACCGCCGTACGCGAATCCGCGCAACACCGCGGCGGGCTCGCTGCGGCAGAAAGATCCCTCGGTGACCGCGCGGCGCAGGCTGCGGATGATCTGTCACGGCTTCGGGCGCATCGAGGGATACACCCCGACCGCGCAGTACGAGGCGTACCGCGCGCTCGCCGCATGGGGGCTGCCGGTGTCCGAGCACACCAGGCGGGTGCAGGGCATCGACGCCGTGATCGAGCGCGTCGCCTACTGGGGCGAGCATCGCCACGATATCGAGCACGAGATCGACGGACAGGTGATCAAGGTCGACGAGAGGGCGTTGCAACGCCGCCTGGGTTCCACCTCGCGGGCGCCGCGCTGGGCGATCGCCTACAAGTACCCGCCCGAAGAGGCCACGACCAAGCTGCTGAACATCGAGGTGAATGTCGGCCGCACCGGCCGCGTCACCCCGTTCGCGGTGATGGAGCCGGTGTTCATCGCGGGTTCCACGGTCGCGATGGCGACGCTGCACAATGCCTCGGAGGTCAAGCGCAAGGGTGTGCTGATCGGCGATACCGTCACCATCCGCAAGGCGGGTGACGTGATCCCCGAGGTGCTCGGCCCGGTGGTGGACGCGCGGACCGGCGACGAACGCGAGTTCGTGATGCCGACGCACTGCCCGGAGTGCGGGACCGAACTGGCGCCGGCGAAGGAGGGCGACGCCGATATCCGCTGCCCGAATCAGCGGTTCTGCCCGGCGCAGCTGCGGGAGCGGGTGTTCCACGTCGCCGGACGCGGTGCGTTCGACATCGAGTCGCTCGGCTACGAGGCCGCGATCGACCTGCTCAAATCCGGTGCGATCACCGATGAGGGCGACCTGTTCGACCTCACCGAGGAACGGCTGCTCACCACGACTTTGTTCGCCAACAAGGACCGCAGCCTTTCCGCCAACGGCAAGCGACTGCTGGAGAACCTGGCCGCCGCCAAGGACCGCCCACTGTGGCGCGGGCTGGTCGGCCTGTCGATCCGGCACGTCGGGCCCACTGCGGCGCGCGCGCTGGCCTCGGAATTCGGCAGCATGGAGCGGATCCAGGAGGCGTCGGCGGAGGAGCTCGGCGCTGCCGACGGCGTCGGCCCGACGATCGCCACGGCGGCGGCGGAATGGTTCACTGTCGACTGGCATCGCGCGATCGTCGACAAATGGCGTGCCGCGGGCGTACGGATGGAAGACGAACGCGACGACTCCATCAAGCGCACGCTGGAGGGTTTGTCGATCGTGGTGACCGGTTCGCTGCAAGGCTTTTCGCGCGACGGCGCCAAGGAGGCCATCCTGGCGCGCGGCGGCAAGGCGTCCGGCTCGGTCTCGAAGAAGACCGCCTTCGTGGTCATCGGCGATTCGCCGGGGACGAAGGCCGCCAAGGCGGAGGAGTTGGGTGTGCCGATTCTGGACGAGGACGGGTTCCGGTTGCTGCTGGAGGCGGGACCGGCGGCGGTGACGCCAGAGGCGGTCGAGGAGGACAGGGCGGCGGAGGACGAGTAGGACACGTCGGTCGGTCGCGCGCGGTGACGATCGGGGGAGGGCCGGGCGAACCGGTACGGGGGTCCATGGCGACCTGACCGCCGGATGCGCGGCGAGGGATTCGAGGTACGGGGGTTCGATCTGTGCATATCGGCCGCATCGTCGTGCGATCTCCAAGGGGAGCTGGTGACGGCGGCGACGGCTCGCCTGGTGAACGACACCAGAGCGGCGGGCGGCCGCATCATCGCGGTCGGCACCACGGTGACGAGAGCGCTGGAAACCACCGCCGATCACACCGGAAGGGTGCACCCCGCCCAAGGTTGGACCAATCTGGTCCTCGGCCCCGATCGCCCCGCTCGAACGGTGGAGGCGATTATCACCGGTTGGCACGCCCCCGGCGCCTCGCACCTGGACCTACTCGTCGCGGTAGCAGGCAAACCCACCGTCGACGCGGCATATGCCACCGCCCTCGACACCGGCTACCTCTGGCACGAATTCGGCGACAGCGCCCTGCTTTTCGGCGCTAGGAAGGTCTGACGGTGACGGTGGCGTCGAGCTGGCCGTCGATTTCGACCCGCCCGCACTGGCCGTTACTCAGGTTGAGGTGGCGCGTCGCGGTCTTGGTCTTGGAGGTCTTGATGGTGGCATCGACGATCACGTTGACCGGTCCCACCGAGCACACCTTCGAGATCGCGGGCGAGCCATTGAAACTCGCCGTGCCGCCACCCTGGCAGGTGTTCGTCTCGTTATTGAAGAAGATCCGCGCCGTACCATCCGGGCAGGGCGCTTCGGCGCTGGCCTGAGGACCGACGACAACCATCGACCCCATGGCGATGGCGGCCACAATGGAGCTTCGGACTACAAGGCGCTGAACCGTCAGTTCCATTGTTACCATCCGTTCAAGGGCTTCACAGCTGTAGCGCCACATGAGCAACCGTGGCGTCAGCATGTTAACGTGCCACGCAAACCCCCGCACAACGAATTCGCCCCATACCCAGTTCAGCGCCGGTTCACGGGTCGCCGCGGGCCCCGCCGGAAACAGGAGATCGTCGACGGGCAGGGTCGTTTCCGCATAGCGCACCGGAATGCGGTCGCCCGGAAGGTATTCCGTCCGCGTCCGGTAGCCGGTCGGTGTCGGCTCGGTGTGCTCGAAAACCACGTCTTTCGTGACCACCCAGTACACCGCGTATCCAGCGCGAACGTAAAGCTTGGCCTTTGTGCCGAGGTCGGGGCGGTGAGCTATCCGATCGTCGACATTTCCGCTGGTAGATGGTGCGAGTAGGGTGTTGTCCACAGGCGCTTGGTCAAGCGTCGGTGTGCCGGTCGGCGATTCGGTGGGTGCGGGGTTGGGTGGTGGCGGTGTCGCGGGGTGGTGGGGGAGACGACAGGATGGCGGGATGCTGCGGAGTTTTCAGGTGACGAACCATAGATCGCTGGCGGATCGGCAGGAGTTGCGGTTGAGCCGGGGGAGCGGGCCGGTGGCGGTGCCGGTGACGGCGGTGCACGGTGCGACCGCCGCGGGTAAGACGAGCCTGATCGACGCGCTGGGGCAGATGCGGGATGCGGTGTTGAATTCGGTGACCGGGTGGGACCCCTATGCGGGGCCGGTGCGGTCGCCGCATCTCGGGTTTCCGGATCGGCCTTCGGAATTCGTGACGGGTTTCGTCGCCGAGGGTGTGCCGTATACGTATGGCTTCCAGTTGGACAATGCCGATGTCACGGCGGAATGGTTGCATGCGCATCCGCGGTCGCGGAAGCGAATCGTGTTCGAGCGCAACGGAGAACAGATCAAGATCGGTCCGATGTTCGAGGCCGCGCGGTATGGGATCGCGGCGCTGATTCCGCTGGTGCGCCCCAACGCGTTGCTGCTCAGCCTCGCCGGGCAGATGTATGCCGAGTCGCTGGTGCCCGCCTACCGGTGGTTCTCGTCGATGCTCGAGGTGCAGCACGGTCGGACGGAGGCAACCGCGGTCGCGCATCGGCTCGGCAGCCACGTGTCGGCCTCACCGGATAATGCGGCGCGGCTGCTCATGCTGTTGCGTACCGCCGAGCTGGGCATCACCGATCTGCTGATCGCCGAAAACGATCCGCTGTACGCCGACTACCTCCGGGAACTCGACCGCGATATCGCGGCGACCGCCAAGCAGGTCGAGCTGTGCGCGTCCTCACCCGCGCACGCCGACAACCTGTTGCGGGAGAACGGCATTACCGCGATCGTGCTCGATCGCGAGCTGAGCAACCTGAAGGCCGCACGCGACGCCCTGTACACCCGCATGGTGGCCCGCCGCGGCGTCGGCCTGAGCCTGGTGCACACGGGCATCGACGCCCCCTTCGATATCGCGGACGAATCCACCGCCACGCTGTCGCTGTTGCGCCTGTTGCCGACCATGCTCGACGCACTCGACTCCGGCCGCGTGCTCGCGATCGACGACATCGACGCCAATCTCCCCACCGAGGAGACCGACCGCCTCATCCAGCTCTTCCAGAACCCCGAAACCAATTCCCGTGGCGCACAACTGATCTTCACCACGAACAACCGCGCCCTGATCGACCGAGGCAACGGCCGCTCGCAACGCACCCGCACCGCCGTCTGGCAGGTCCGCCGCACCGACAACGGCGCCAGCGAGCTAGCGGCGCTGTAGCTCCATACGCCGGATGGACCGCCGCGCTGCCTCATCGGTTGCCAATTATCGCCGAACGATGCAGCAGCGGTGGTCGTGGATCGCTGACCGCACGAAGCAGCAGCGGTGGCCATGGAACGCCGACCGCAACGGAAGCGGCAGCGGTGGGCAGGGAGCAGCAAGCTCACGTTCTGGTCGCACGTGGCGAACGCCGAGGTCGGCGCGGCCGTGGCGTGATCGTTCCTCGCGCCGGAACCAATAGCATGGTGGACATGCTGCAGTTCGGGATGCTTCTGATCATGGTCGCCGCGCTGGTGGGGTTGATCATGGTCTACGTGCGTGGGCGCCGAGGGTTCCAACCGGCGCAGCCGGAAACGGGCTCGCTCTACCTCACTGGGGTGAGCCCGCGCCCCGATGCCGAGGGCGAGCAGTTCGTTACCATCACCGGCAACCTCACGGGGCCCTCGGTGCCGGGCATCGTGGTGTACGGCCGTTTCGCCTGGGACGTGAACGCCTGGCCCGCCATCGGCGACTACATCACCGTCATCTACCCACCCGGCAAACCGGAGCGCTTCCAGGTCACCGTTCCCAGTGCGGGCTGAACCCGCCGAGCGGAACATGGCCGTGGCAAACGTCGAGTAGGCCCTCGGCCATGTCCCGCTCGCGCCGGTCGGCTGTGACGTGGGGCTCTTCGGGGTGGATGGCAGGATGCCGGGTATGGGTGTGAAGGACTCTGGGGTCGTTGTCCGGGATGCTCGGCCGGACGAGTACGACGCGGTGGGCGAGCTGACCGTCGAGGTCTATGTCGGCGAGGGGTATGTGGATCCTGCGAGTCCGTACAAGGCGGAGCTTGCCGACATCACGCATCGTGCGGCCGAGGCGCAGGTGTTGGTGGCGGTGCACGGTGACCGGGTGGTGGGGTCGCTGACGGTGGCCCGGCCCGGCACGCCGTACGCGGGGATCGCCCGACCGGGTGAGCTGGAGTTCCGGATGCTCGCGGTTGCGAAGACGGCGCGCGGACTCGGCGCGGGAACGGCGTTGGTGCGCACCGTGATCGAGATGGCGACCGCGGAATCCCTTGCCGCGGTGGTCCTTACGACCATGCCCGCCATGGTCGACGCCCGGCGGATCTACGACCGCTTCGGCTTTGTACCAGTGCCGGAACGGGATTGGCGCACAGAGGCAGGCGAGTTGCTAACCGTCCTCAGCCTTCGACTTGCCTGACCCAGCACGATGCCCAGCCGGGGGACGCAACAACGGCCCGAACCCGGCCAGGCACTCGACGCAGGACCTTCGTGCAACTCGCGCGGCACTCGACCTGCATGGCCTGAGACGCGGAGAGACGGACTAGCCCAAAACCGTTGCGACGATTCCGGCGAGGTAGCCGAGTCGTGCTACCTCCGACGGGCGGAAGTCGGGGCCGCCGGGTCGGCCGAGCAGCAGCACCTTGCCGGTATTGCCCAGCGGTGCCGCAGCCAGCTTGGTGTCCATGTCGTTCCAGATCTGCGGTACCCACTCGGCCTCGGGATCCAGGACCGCGGGCTTCTCCAGTGGCATCCACGGCGCCGAAGCCGCTTGTGTCTCCGGCGCACTCGGGCTGCCGACCACCCGGTAGGCGCCCTGCGGGCCCATGTCGATGATGGTGCTCCAGCCGACCCGCAGCACCCGGGGCACGCCGTCGACGAGCACCTGCAGCCGGTCGTCGCGGGCGCTGGCGACCTGGTCGATGAGTTCGAGTTCGCGGTGGGTGTCCAGCACGCCGGAGTACGGGCGGATGGAATCCACGCGCACGTCGCCGATCGATTCGGCCGCGGTGATCAACGTGTCGGGTAGCGCGCCCTGCGGTACCTCCACGACGAGGTCGTCGACCGCGAAGCCCGCGCCGCGTTCCACCACATCCAGCGAGAGAATATCGGCGCCGACGGAACCCAGCGCGAGCGCGAGCGCACCGAGGCTTCCCGGTCGATCCGGAAGTTGCACGCGGAGCAGGTACGACACGCGCGTTCCTTTCCTTGGCGGCCGAGGCTATGTACACGCATACCCGGTTCTCGCAATACTTACACCCCCGAGTCCCGGTTATCGACTCGAAGTAGCGCCAGTGATGGATGTCACTCGGTAATTTCACGCGAACACAGCGTGTCACGCTATTACTCGGGGTGTGTCGTCGCGCGCCCGGCTCCTGTGAAAGTGAGCTCCCGGCGAGTCGCTAGGCTGTGCGTGGCCGATTCACCATGCTCAACCATGCCGAAAGGGGTTCCGCGGTGCCCGCCATCTCCCGCGACGAGGTCGCACACCTTGCCCGGCTGTCCAGGCTCGCCCTGTCCGAGTCCGAACTCGATCAGTTCGCCGGTCAGTTGGATTCGATCCTGAGCCACGTGCGGACCATCTCCGAGGTTGCCGCAGCCGATGTTCCCCCCACCTCCTCGCCGAACCCGGCGACGAATGTCACGCGGCCAGACGAGGTCGTGCCCTGCTTGACCCCGGAGCAGGCGCTGTCCGGCGCGCCCGCGGTCGAAGAGCAGCGGTTCCTGGTGCCGCAGATTCTGGGAGAGGGCGAATGAGCGAGCGCAGCGAGCGAACGATAGACACAGCCGAGCGGTCGCTCGTGACGGCGCCGAGCGTTAGCGAGGTGTCGGCATGAGCGAGCGCAGCGAGCGAACAATAGACACAGCCGAGCGGTCGCTCGTGACGGCGCCGAGCGTTAGCGAGGTGTCGGCATGAGCGACCTGACCACCCTGTCGGCCGCCGAGCTGGCCGACAAGATCCACGGTCGCGAGGTGTCCTCGGTGGAGGTCACCCAGGCCCATCTGGACCGGATCGCGACGGCGGACGGTGAGATCAACGCGTTCCTGCACGTCGCGGGGGAGCAGGCACTGGCCACCGCGGCCGGAGTGGATGCCGCGCTGGCCGCTGGCGGTGCGGCCGCGTCGCCGCTGGCCGGAGTTCCGTTGGCGCTCAAGGACGTTTTCACCACCACGGATATGCCGACCACCTGTGGCTCGAAAATACTCGAGGGCTGGGTGTCGCCGTACGACGCGACGGTGACCACGCGGCTGCGCGACGCGGGCATCCCGATCCTCGGCAAGACCAATATGGACGAGTTCGCGATGGGTTCCTCCACCGAGAACTCAGCCTACGGCCCGACCCGAAACCCGTGGGATACCAGTCGGATTCCCGGTGGCTCCGGCGGTGGTTCGGCGGCTGCACTCGCGTCGAACCAGGCGCCGCTCGCCATCGGTACCGACACCGGCGGTTCCATCCGTCAGCCCGCCGCGGTGACGGCCACCGTCGGCACCAAGCCGACCTACGGCACGGTGTCGCGCTACGGCCTGGTCGCGTGTGCGTCGTCGCTGGATCAGGGTGGCCCGTGTGGGCGCACGGTGCTGGATACCGCACTGCTGCATGAGGTGATCGCCGGATACGACCCGCGCGACTCCACCTCGCGGAAGGTGCCGGTGCCGCCGGTGGTCGCCGCGGCTCGCGAAGGCGCGAAGGGCGATCTGCGCGGGCTGAAAGTCGGTGTGGTGAAGGAACTTCACTCCGACAGCTACCAGCCGGGCGTGCTCGCCTCGTTCGATACCGCGGTCACCGTGCTCAAAGAGTTGGGCGCGGAGGTCGTCGAGGTGTCGTGCCCGCACTTCGAGTACGCGCTGTCGGCGTATTACCTGGTGATGCCCAGTGAGGTGTCGTCGAACCTGGCCCGCTTCGACGCCATGCGCTACGGCCTGCGCGTCGGTGACGACGGTCAGCACAGCGCCGAGCAGGTGATGGCCGCGACCAGGGCCGCCGGATTCGGTCCGGAAGTCAAGCGCCGCATCATGATCGGCACCTACGCGCTGTCGGCGGGTTACTACGACGCCTACTACGGCCAGGCTCTGAAGGTGCGTACGCTGATCGCGCGCGACTTCGACAACGCCTACGAGAAGGTCGACGTGCTCGTCTCGCCGACCAGCCCGTTCACCCCGTGGAAGCTGGGTGAGAAGGTGGACGATCCGCTGGCCATGTACCTGTCGGACCTGTGCACCCTGCCCACCAACCTCGCCGGACACCCGGCCATGTCGGTGCCGTCCGGGTTGAGCAAGGACGACGGCATGCCGGTCGGCCTCCAGATCATGGCGCCCGCGCTGGCCGACGATCGGCTGTACCGCGTGGGTGCGGCATACGAGGCGGCGCGCGGACCGATCGCCTGACCTGAATGGTCGGAAGAGTTGACGGGCGCTGCGTCTTCCGGTGCGGCCTGCGCCCACTCGGAGTCCGCGTCGGTCTCCGGCGGCGTTGCGGTGGGATCCGGATAGTCCGGCATACCGAGGATGGCCGTGCGGAGTTCGTCGTAGGTGGGCAGCGCGGTGCCCAACCGCATGCTTGACTTCGCCCAGTCGGTGTCGAAACCGGCGAGGTCAGCGAATGCAACGTCGAAGTCGACCACCGCGTCGTATTCGCCGGAGGTCCGGATCCACTGGTTGACCGCGTCACGCTTGGCCGCGGCGGTGGCCGAGTAGACGGCGGCCGTCGCGTCGGCGCGAGTCAGTGGGTGCGGAGGGATTCGGATTGCCGGCGGATGCCTGCGGTCATGCCGGCGAAGCCGCGCTCGAGGGCTTTGCCGAGCAGGGCCGTTACTACGGGCTGGAGCCGGCCTGCGAGTTCGAAGTGGGATTCATAACGGGTGCGATCGGGGCCGAGCGCGGTGACCGTATGCGAGCGCTGGCTGTGCAGAGCGCCGAGGGGGACCGGCTTCATGGCGTAGCTGAGTTCGTGGCCCGGGGTGTGGGTGCGGACCCACTCGCGTTGGCGTCGGGGGGTGGAGCCCACCAGTTTGACGAGCATGTCGATCGGCTCGCCCGGGACGAGCGAGCTGCGGCATTCGACGCAGAAGGGATTCCACTCGCCGTAGCGGGGGAAATCGGTGATCACCTGCCATACCAGCTCGACGGGGGCGTCGATGTCGACGGTGGCGTCGATGACGAAGGTCATGGGAGCAAACTAGAACATGTTTCAGCGCCGGGCAAGGAGCGGGGCCGTCAGCAGGTGCCGAGGGCGGTGCCCTGGTCGGTGCCGTACCGGTGACCGTGACCCGGCGGGGCATTCAGTGCGCCCAGCAGATCGGTACTGGCCTGCAGGAAGCTGACCACCGGAAGCCATTGGGGGACAGGGGCGTCCACTCGAACGCCGGTGAGGTCGGGGCCGTGCCACAGCAGTGACGGTGACCAGTGGACCACCGGGTCGGAGCTGTTGGCCAGTACGGTCGCGCCGGCGCGGTGGACCTGGCCCGCCGGTGGGCCCGCCCAGAGGGCGGCGCAGGTGCGGCGGTCCTGATCGGCGTTGTCGGTGAAAACCGAGCTGCCGCCGAGGGCGCCGAGGCTCTGGCCATAGATGTATAGCTTGGGCCTGTGGTCCAAGCCGCGGATGCGGTTCTCGACGGCGGTGAACAGTGCCCGCGCGTAGGCCACCGCGTCGTCGCGGCCGAACAGGAACGTGGCCCAGCTGGGGGCGTAGGAGTACTGCATGCCGACGAGGGTGACATCGCCGCCGAAGCGTTGGTAGAAACCGGTGACTGCATTGGCGTCGATCCAGCCCGACCCGGTCGGAATCGCGACCACGATATTGGAACGGTCGAATCCGCCCGAACGCTCCAACTCCCGAATCGCGAGCGCCACCCGGGAGTCGAGGTCGGGCGCGGAATCCAGGCCGACGTAGACCCGCACCGGACCGGCGGGCGAACCGCTGACGAACTTGCGACCCTCCGCTCCCAGAGACGGCCAGCTGACCGCGGATTCGGCGCTGCCGGACCGGAGGAACGAAACCGGTCGCACCAGACTGGGATCGATCGTCGCATTGGCCGTGGCGTAGGCGTCGCGGCGCCAATCGACCACCGCGGGAACGCCGACGAGATACAGCGCAGCCGCCGCGACCGTCGCGACCGCGATGCTGCGCGACGACCCCAGCGAGCGCACCACCCAACCCACGCCGCGAGCGATCCCGGCGAACACCCCGACAACCAGCACGACACCGATCGCGCAGCGCAACCAGTAGTCTGCTCCGGTAGGCGGCCTACCCATCGCTGCACGCAGCCCGTTCTGCCAGTGACCCGCCTGCGCGGCTGCGCCGACGATCGAGACTCCGGTCAGGCCCAGCAATGGCAGCCGCCAGCGTGCCAGCCGCCGATCGAGATCGAAGTCCCAGCGCCCCAACAGGAATCGAACCACGGCCGCGATGCCCGATGTCATCGCGACGAGTAGCCCGGTCAGTACCGCCTGGGTTGTCGGCGTGCGCGGAAGCAACCCGGGAGCCAACGACATGAGCGTGCCGATCCCGATGCCGAGCGTCGTGCCTATCCGGGGCTGTAGCATCCGGTGAAAGGTATTGGTAGTGAACAGTTTCCAGTAATCGACCTGGTTCTGCGGCATCGGTGCCCGCGATTCACAGTCGATCACGTCATCCGTCGCGGAACCGTTGACCCGAGATTCGACTGTCGAGTGGATCGGCACGCTGATTGCGGTCTCCGGTGACGGTCTGTGTGTGCTGGGAGCGGCACGTAGCGCGCCGATGTTAGTCGCTGCGATCGCCGACGCGTCGTTCATGTTCTGCGCGAACGTGGCGTCCGTGGTCTCGGGTGCCGAGCGAGTTGGCGCGGACGCTGGGTCGCGCGTGGTGAGGTTGGTCATCGTTGAACACCCAGTGCGTCAGTCTGTTTGAGCGATGTGCGGCGAGTCGTTGTCGCGGGTGCACCGTCGCCGAACGTGCGGTGCGCACCACCGGCGGTCCGGGCGTCGCTGCGGCCGAGGGTGGGGAAGGCGCCCGCGAACGCGGCGAAACCGGCGGCGAGGCCGAGGATGCCGCCGCCGACGATCAGCGACAGCCAACCGCTGAAGCCGCGCTCGGCATCGGAATCTGCTGCGCCCAAGAGTGATTCGGTCACCGGCACGCCGTAGTCCTGTCGCCGGGAGTTGATATCGACGAAGGTCGCTGCGATGGTGGCCATCGTGTTGCAGCGGGCGCGGGAGAGGGTGTCCTCGCGGGCGACGCAGGATTCGTGCATGTGCTGGCCGAGGGTGGTGTCGAGGGCCTGACGGGCCCACGGACCGAGGGGTTCGCCGTGCTGGCCCGCGTAGCGCAGGAGATCGTATCCGAGGTCGTGGGCCTTGCAGGCGGTCTCGAATTCGACGGGCAGGGTGACCGGCGACGAGCAATCGCCCATCGGGTTGGCCAGCAGGCGGTCGACGATGTCGGGTTGGTAGCCGAATGTGGCGGCGAAGTCATCGGGGATGGCGGCGGCCGAGCCGGGACCGCCCGCGGCCAGGTCCGCCACCGCGGCGCCCGCGGAGATGTTTTCCACCGGGGTTCGATTCGCCGTGGCGGCGTGCGTCGCCGGTGCCGGGACGACGGTGGCTGCCATGGTGGTCAGCGCCGCCGCCGTCAATGCCGCGGACCGCCGCAAGCCCGTGGAGCGCGTGGATGATAGGGGGCGTAGGTCGTCGGTGGCGGCCGCTGACTTGGCGCCGGCCTGCCGTTCGGTGGTCGGTGTGCTCATGATCGATGACGCTATGAATTGGCCGCGCCGCGGCGCCTCCTGCCGGGGTGCGGTTCCCTGGCGGTGCCGCCGGGTGAGCGGCGCCGACGGCTACCCCTCGGGTACTGGTGCGAATTCACCCGTGGGTATGAGGACCGCGGCAGGGTCGGGTTCCTACTGTCGTAGTCATGAAGCAGAAACGCGCTGCCGCGAGCAGCCTGATGAACGCTCGGATGTGGTTCGACGTGTTCACGGTGCTCGTCGCGCTCGTCTTCTACGCGGTGGCGTGGCCGACCCTGCACATCACGCACGCGGTGCCAGTGGCGGTGCAGCCCTTCATCGCCGCGCTCGCCGCTTTCCCGATCCTGCTGATCCGGATCAATCCGGCGCTCGGCTGGGCGATCTCGGCGGGGTCCGCGCTGATCATCGCGCTGGCGATACCGCATCAGCCGCACAGCGAGATCCCCATCCAGGTCGTGCACATCCTGTGCCTTTTCGCGTTGTTGTTCGCCGTGGCGGTGCGCGCGGCGGTGCCGATCATCGCCGTCGCATGGGGCGCGACTTCGCTGCTGCTGGCCACCACCATGTCCGGCGACGGGGGCGATCTCGCGAGCTCGGCCTGGGGTTGGCCGATCGCGCTTGCCGCCGTGGTGCTGCTCGCGTTGCTGGTGCGCTGGTTGGTGCAGTCGCGCCAGCAGTTGCTGCGCAAGGAGGAGGAGAACGAGCTGGAGCGGGCCCGTCGCGCCATCCTGGAGGAGAAGGCCCGCATCGCCCGCGACCTGCACGATGTGGTGGCCCACCACATGTCGCTGGTGGTGGTGCAGGCGCAGACCGCGCCGTACCGGGTCGAGGGTGTGACGCCGGCCGCGAGGGCGGAATTCGAATCCATCGGCGCCACCGCGCGCGAGGCGTTGAACGAGATCCGCGGCATGCTCGGCGTGCTGCGCAGCGACGGTCAGCTGCCAGAACACGCGCCGCAACCGAAGGCCGCGGACGTGCTGAGTCTGTTCGAGGGCGCGCGCCGGGCGGGTGTGCGGATCGACTGGACGATCGACGGCCCGCTGGACGCGGTCCCCGAGACCACCGGCCTCGCGCTGTACCGAATCGTGCAGGAGTCGTTGTCGAACACGTCCAGGCACGCACCCGGCGCACCGGTTCAGGTGGAGATCAGGTGCGGCGTCGAGCTGCAACTGCGGGTCGGCAACGACCCCGGCGCGGTCGCGGCCGGGCAGGGCGACAACGGTGGCCACGGCGTCGCCGGAATGCGTGCCAGGGCGCTGGCGGCGGGCGGCGAGGTGAGCGCGGCACCACGTGCCGACGGCGGTTTCGAGGTGCTGGCCCGGCTGCCACTGAGCCCGACGGTCGAACTGTCACTCGATCCGGCCGCCGCACTCGGCTCCGTCGCCGACAAGGTGACCTGAGGGCGATACCACGAGGCCGGCTGCATCTAAAGCGAGCTGCTGATGGCCTCGGCACGACCGGCCGACCGCGACAAAACGGCCTGCCGGCGGGCGTCTCGGATTCCTCGAAGCGGCCGAGGCAGAAAGGAACTCGAATCATCCGGGTATATCGTCGGCTCGTGCCTTATACGTGTTCCATGCGCTGACGCGGCAGCGGGTTCATCGGCGAGTCAGCACACCCGCCGGAAGCGAAATATCATGGCGGACGACGGAATCCAGCCAGCCCATCGTTTCTACGCCGAGTCGTCGTCGAATCGTTGCCCGCCAATGCATCCACGATTGTGTGGGCATCACCCACCAACGCCGACATTAGCGTATCGCGGGCGGCTTAATCGTCCCCGGCGATCGCTGGTTTTCCCGGGTCGTCGTAATCATGCGCCCGGCACTGCGCGGCGATGTTGTCCCTCGACCCCCGCGAACGCGCCGTCGGCGAGCTCGGGAACTCGCTGCTCGAAGACTACCGTCGAGGCGCTGCGGCGAGTCAGCTTGTGCCCATGGCGGATCGGTGCCATCGGCGTCGCCGTGCTGGTGCTGCTGCACATCGAGCACGGCCGCACCCCGTACCCGCGACATGCCGCTACCCGGCTCAATCATCAAGTCGTATACAGGTATCCACGTCGGCGGCGCATTGTTCAATTCAGTCATAAGTAGGGCGTCGGTTCCATGACGGTGATGGAGATAGCGGTCCGGACATGGGCTTCAGTCGAAAACGGACAAAAAACGGATCGGAGGATCCATTGTCAAAGTGTCGCCGCTGGAGGTTACTGGATAGAGCGAGGTCGGCACCGCTGCAGGAGAACACTTTTCACCTCATCATCGATTGGAGCAGATCCATGCCACCTGTTATCACTACCCTTACACCCAGTTCGGGGCCCGTCGCGGGTTTCAACTCTGTGGTGATCACCGGCTCCGGTTTCAGCGGTGTCGGTCCGTTGACCGTGCGGTTCGGCACGACGGCAACCACATTCACCATCGACTCCAATACCCAGATCACGGCCATCGCCCCGCCTGGGACGGGCACGGTGAACGTCACCGTCACTGCAAATCTGGACGGCACGAGCAGCCCGCTGCCCTACATCTATGGCCCCGGCCTCGTCTATGCCAGCGATGGCGTCAACCCCGGCACGGTGTATTCGATGCCGGCAACCGGTGGCATAGCAACCCCCGTGGTGACCGGCCTGAATGCGCCTATGGGTCTCGCCCGCGTCGGTAACACCCTCTATATCGCCGAATTCGGGGCCAACAGGGTGGTGTCGGTGCCGGCAACTGGCGGCCCGGTAACCCCCCTGGTGACGACCGGTCTGTCGGGCCCTGTCGATGTCGCCGTTTCCGGTAGCACCCTCTTCATCACCGACAGCGGCAACCTGAGGGTGGTGTCGGCGCCCATCGGCGGCGGTAGCCCCACCTTGGTCGCCACCGTCGCCACCGGCGTGTTCGGTGTCGCGGTTTAACCTTCAGGAGAACTGCCGAATTATTCGCGTGTTGTCCCCGGTCGGCCTGTGGTTGGCCGGGGACAATCGTGCGAGCTGTATGCAGCCCGAACGCCTTCCAGATCCGGCCCACCGTCGACTTCGACAGTCCGCTCTCGGCGGCCATCGATGCCCGCGACCAGCGACCAGTGCGTGGCATCGGCCGGCTGCCGTTCCAACGTCGCCACGAGCACCGCCTCGACCCGCTCGTCGGTGATCGTACGCGGCGCCCCGGGCCGCGGCTCATCACCTAAACCCTCGATTCGCTTGTCCAGGAACCGTTTCCGCCACTTGGTCACCGTCTGCGGCCAAATCCCCAGCTCGGCGGCGACCTCCTTGTTCGACCGCACCCATCTTCCCCGGACGTGTGTTGACGTGTCTTGGTGTTGACGGCAGTGTCGGTGTCCGCCCGAAGGATGGCTCCCCTTTCGGTTTGCGTGCATGGTTTCCCCTGTATGGCAATGGTTTTGGTGAGCGCTACCGGTGTGGTCGGATCGAGGGGTGAGGGGGGACTGGGTGTGGGGTGAAGGGGGTTCATAAGCACGCCCGACCCCCGTGCCTCGATGGAAGGTGGAGTGCAGTCTGCGTGGTGTCGTGATGTGTGTTGGTGGGCTAGTCCGGTGGCTGGTCAGAGGATCGCTGTGTGGTGCTGTCCATGAAGCGGAATAGTTCGACGCTGTACTCGTGGTGGAGTTCCTGGACAGCTCCACTCCACCGGGCGGCCTTTACCTATTTATGGATTGCCGAGCTCACTCGCACATGATCCCTGGGCATTTCAGCTACCGGGTGCCTGGCGCTGCGTCGGGCACCGAACCCGCCAGCGGAGTGGAGTCGACGTATATGACCTCATAGACGCGTTCGGTGAACTTCCAGCCCTCCGAGGTCCGCTGGTAGCGGTCGTGGTAGACGGAGTAGTTCAGATGCGAGCTGCCGTCGCGCAGGCGCCCGAACTCCGAGAGGTAGGCTCGGCCGATCGCGGTTTCGCCGTTGAGCTGGATCGTGCCCGGGTGCGTGTTTTGTACGAAGTAGTCCCAGAGATCCTTCAGCCGCTCGATCCCGGTTCGGATTTCCTCGCGGCTGACGTACTCGACATTGGCGAGGGGGATCCGCAATTGGCCGTCCGGTGTGAACAGTGAAATGAGGCGGTTGTAGTCCCCCATCATCCTCGCGTCGGTGAACTCCCCGCGCAGAGCCTCGATCTCGAAGCGGTCGGCGATCGCCTGAATGTCGCTCATCGGTTTCCTCTCTTGTCGGCCTTGTCGGCCTCGAACTGTGCGGTATTGCGCTGCTGAGGCGGTCACCAGCCGTAGGGGGCCGAATCGACCCCAGGCGACGAGCGCGGCGAGCACGAGCAGGATGGTTCGGCTGGAGGACTTTCACCAGGCCGGACATGGCGAACATGGCGGCCAGGATCGCCTGCACGATCCACAAGAACACGGTCATCGAGGGTCTCTCCGGTGTCGTTGGTGCGCGTCTCACCAGTACGACGACACAACCCCTGAGAATGTGAGGTGCCGCGCGAACCTCACAGTTCGATGCGCTGTTTCGTCGAAATAGTGACGACAGATGCGACCAAGGGAGTCGGCGACACTATGAGCACCCGATCCGAGCCAGGAGACGACCGGCTCGATCCGAGCCTGAGCGCGATCATGAGCGAGCGGCGTCAGCTGATCAATCTCGCCTACCGACTCCTCGGCTCCCTGGCCGATGCCGAGGATGTCGTACAAGAGACCTACGCCCGCTGGTACGCCATGTCCCCACAGCAGCAGCAAGCCATCGAATCCCCCGGCGGCTGGCTGATGAAGGTCGCCAGCCGCATCCGCCTCGACCTGCTCGGCTCGGCACGAGCCAGGCGGGAAAGCTATGTGGGCGAATGGATCCCGGAGCCGCTGCCCGATCGCACGGAATGGATCAACGGACGGGCGGGCGGCGCCACCGTCGATCCGGCCGACCGAGTCACCCTCGACGAGTCGATCAGCATGGCCTTCCTCGTCGTGCTCGAATTGATGACTCCGGCCGAGCGCGTCGCGTTCATCCTTCACGATGTGTTCCGCTACTCCTTCGCCGAAGTGGCCGAGATCGTCGGCCGGACACCGGCGGCATGTCGCCAGCTGGCCTCCTCGGCCCGCCGTCGTATTCGCGCGTCTCGGGGGCCCACGACTCCCACAGTTCGGCGCGCCGACATCGTCAGGGACTTCAAACAGGCATGGGAAGCCAAGGACCTCGCCGCCCTGATCGGCCTCCTCGACCCCGACGCCATCGCAATCGGCGACGGCGGCGGCCTCGTCAGCGCTGGAGTCCGCCCGGTCGAAGGCGGCGAGCAGATCGCACGCTATGTCGTCGAATTCACCAACAGGGCAACCGATCTGACGATCCTGGAGCATACGGTCAACGGTCAGCCCGGCCTGGTGGCTCAGCAAGACGGCGTCACCGTGGCGGTGCTGGCGTTCGACATCGCAGGCGACCAGATCAAGCACATCTGGGCAGTACGCAACCCCGAGAAGCTCCGGCCTTGGACGGCGGTCTGACGCGTTTTCGCGTGGACTGGTGAGGTCGCGCGCATACCGCTATCGGCGGTACGCTCGGCGGTATGGCTGGACGAAAGACGTCGGTGTCGTTCGACGACGAGACGCTAAAGATCCTCGCACGCCGCGCCGAAGAAGAAGGCGTAGATCGATCGGCATATCTGGCGCAGTTGGTGCTCCGCGACGATCTACGGCGCAGGATCACAGCCGACAGCGCCACCTTGAACGCGGCTGGGCACACCCCTGACCGCGCAACCGCGGTCACCGCGGCCCTTATTGCGCAGCGCCGCGCGGCCGATTGATGGCAACGCCCCGATTCGGCGAGGTCTGGAACGCCCCGTCGGGCTCAGTGCTGCCCGGCGGAATGCTGTGCCTGATCGTCTCCAGCGACGATTTCAACCGCATCAGGCGCCAGTACATCATCGTCGAGGTCGTCGCCGAGCCGTTGACCGGCGACGCGATCCTCTGCGATCTCGGGCCTGTCGGCGTCGCGCTGACCGGTGCCCCCTTCACGGTCGGCCCGGGCTGGTGGACCGGCGTTGAGGAGCCCATCGCGGTGCTCAACGAGGAAGTCGCGCGGCGGGCCGCCGACCAGATTCGGGCAATCCTCGGCCCCTGACCTGCCTGGACGAACGGCCGGAACACACCAACTACCGGCACCGCTTCCGGTTGGGGTCCCGGTAGTTCTCGCACAAAAACACGGAAATGCTGGTCAGAGACGGTTTTTCGCACTGATGGTTGTGGCGATTGGGTCGGGTAGCTATGTCGCAAGTTCGTTGCGCAGGCGCCGTATCTCAGCGCGTCGTCGTAAACCCCGCTGGTCAAGCTCGGGCCGAGCCCGGCGCGACTGCAGGTGCGTGCACTACCGTGCGACGTGACCGCTCTGGTCGACATCGCCGAGCGGGCCGATCCCTATCCCGCGCAGATCCGTTCGGTCAGCTGCTGCCGAACGAGCCGCCGCCGCCCCAGCCGCGGTTGCCCCAGCCGTCGCCCCAGCCGCGGTTGCCCCAGCCGTCGCCCCAGCCGCGGCCGCCCCCACCGCCGCCGCCCCAGCCGTGGCCGCCCCCACCGCCGCCGCCCCAGCCGTGGCCGCCCCCACCCCAGCCGTGGCCGCCCCCACCGCCGCCGCCCCCACCGCCGCCGCCCCAAGGGCGATCAACCTGTACCACTACGGGTACGGGCGTCGGCGCGGCCACAGCAGGAACCGCCGCCGTCGTCATCGGAATGGCTATCGCGGCTCCAACGAGCGCGACCTTCGTGAGCAACTGGCACGTGGTGGTTCGGTGCGTCTTGTTGGTCATCATTACCTTCTTCCGGCGAGTTCGTCGCACGGACCTAACTCGCCGATTGTCGAGTTCATTGACATTCAACGACGCTTATGATATTAGCCCTGCACCGTCGTCGCCACCACCACGCGAACAGCCGGATTGCGTAGTGACCTAGTCCGGATCGGTGCTGCTGGCGTCTCGGTGTTCAAGGTGCTGGAGATCGAGGGTGACCGCGCGGGTGTTGGCGGTCGGGGACGGCGCGCTTGGCGACCGCGGCTTATCGCCGAACGGTTTTCCCGGACAAGGGTTTTGGCTGCGCAGCGTCGCTCGGTTTCGTCGCCGGGTGTACCGGTCGCGGTGATCGCGGCGGCGAGCACCGTCGGGCTCGGCTCCAGCGGGTGACGTTCGTCGTGCTGCGGGTCTCCACCGCCCCAGAGCGGAGGAGCCAATTAGGGTGAGCGAGTGGCAATAACGGTTTTGATCGCCGACGATCAGGCGATGGTGCGTCAGGGCTTCGGGGCGTTGCTGGCCGCCCAACCCGACATCAGCGTCGTCGGTGACGCGCCGGATGGGAATGTCGCGGTGGCCGAGGCCAAGCGGCTGCGACCGGATGTGGTGCTGATGGATGTCCGGATGCCGGAGATGAACGGCCTCGATGCCGCGCGCGCCATCCTTGCCGCCGGTTTCGATCCGCCGGTGCGGGTGCTGATGCTGACCACGTTCGATATCGACGACTATGTCTACGAAGCGCTCAGTCTCGGTGCGAGCGGGTTTCTGCTCAAGGATGCTCCGGCCGAAGAACTGGTGCGCGCGGTCCGCGTGGTCGCCGACGGTCAGGCACTGCTGGCGCCGACCGTCACTCGCAGGCTGATCGCCGATGTCACGCGCCGCCGCACCGCGACTCGCGCCAAGCCCACTCCCGCTTTGGGTTTACTGACCCCGCGCGAGCGCGAGGTGCTGGAGCTGATCGCGAAAGGCATGTCCAACACTGAGATCGCCGAAACTCTTTTCGTCGCCGAGCAGACCGTGAAAACCCATGTCTCCAAGGTGTTCTCGAAACTCGACCTGCGCGATCGCGCGCAAGCTGTCGTCCTGGCCTACGAATCGGGCCTGGTCACCCCGGGCTGATCGGCACGCGACGGGCCGATCCGTAGCAGCCGGATCAGTGCGGGCATTTGCCGCCGCGTAGTTCGTCGAGGTGCCGCGCGATCAGCAGCGCCAGCCGGTCGAGCAGCGCGGTGGCGTCCTCGAACTGGCCCGTATCGGCCTGTGCCGCAAGGGCGATGGCGACGTCGCCGGATTTCGTCGGCACCACGCCGAACTGCCGGACCAGGTAGACGCCGGTGTTGTCGTCCGGTCCCCAGCCGCCCTTGAACTCGGCGCCGGTGATCGAACCGAGGCCCCAGCGCTGTTCCGGCGTGATCTGCTGCATCAACTCGGTCACAGGGGCGGACTGCGCCAAACACGGCAGCCGCGAGGCGAACCGGGCCTGGTTGGCCAGCGTCCATTCGGTCTGCCCGAAGGCGGTGTAGTCCAGCCGGGTTCGTGGCCCGGCCACGCCGGTCACCGCATCTCCGGCCTCATCCAATACTTCCTGCACGGCCTTCGCGGCTTCCAGGCCGTCGCCGAGCGACTCCCAGAGTGCCTCGGCCGCACCGTTATCGGAGACCGTGATCGCGGCCTCGGCGTCGCTCGCCGCGCCTTCGGGATCGTGCCGCAACGCGGCGATCGCCAGCGGCACTTTGATGGTCGACCAGGCGATGCCACTGGTCCAGTCGCCGAAGATGGTCATCCGGCCACCACCGACCGGCATGATCGCCATCCCGACCTGACCGGGCAGGTTGGGCTGCAGCTGGGTGAAATCGGCGGCCAGCGAGTCCGGCAGGTTGATCGACCCCCTGGGACGCCACGACCCAGCGGTGTCGACTGTGATCGTCAGCGCGGTCGATGGCTCGTGCTTGTTCGGTAGCAGACCGCAGGAGGTCACCATGAGCAGCGTGGCCACCGCAGCGCAGTGCAACACCGCGCGCCAGGCAGAAATTGTTCTCAAAACCTCATCACCGCGTTCTCCCCACCACCACAACATGTGACCGTTGTTCGTCGGCGGTGCAAAACTTACCCGTCACACCCGAGAGCCCATTCGGCCGGTGACCGAACGTCGGCATCATCATCGCGTCGTCGGACAGTGACTCGATGATGATGCCTAGTGGATAGTTTTGCCGATTTTCGCGAAGAATTCGAAACGTCGTGGCCACGGGGCTACCCGGTAGGCTGACTGACCTGTATTCACCTCGAAGGGGGTCGCGTTGCTGAAAAGCGGTGAGGTGTTTGCCGGGTTCACCATCGAGCGTCTGCTCGGGCAGGGTGGCATGGGATCGGTGTACCTAGCCCGCCATCCTCGATTGCCCAGACAGACCGCGCTCAAACTGCTCAACCGCGAACTGTTCACCGACGCCGAGGTGCGGGCCCGCTTCGAGCGCGAGGCCGATCTGGCCGCGCATCTGGACCACCCGAATATCGTCGCCGTCTACGACCGTGGCTCCGAGGACGAGCAGCTATGGATCTCCCTGCAGTACGTCGACGGCGTCGACGCGGCGACGGTGAACCCGATGACGCTGCCGCCGGAGCGGGCGGTGCAGATCATCGAGGGTGTCGCGGGCGCACTGGATTACGCACACGGCATGGGCGTGCTGCACCGCGATGTGAAGCCCGCCAACATCATGCTGGCGCGGTCGGTCGGCGGGCAAGGGGAACGGGTGTTCCTCGCCGACTTCGGGATCGCCCGGCTGCGTGAGGATTCCACGCACCTGACCCAGGTCGGTATGTTCACCGCGACCCTGGCCTACGCGTCGCCGGAGCAGATGACCGGCGCGCATCTCGACCATCGCTCCGATCAGTATTCGCTGGCCTGCGCGCTGTACTGGCTGTTCACCGGGATGGCCCCGTTCGACGCGCCCGATCCGAACGACATCATCCGCGGCCACCTGCAATTCGCCGCACCGCCGTTGGCCGCGAAACGGCAGGGCCTGAACCCGGCGCTCGACGGCGTGCTGGCGCGGGCCATGGCCAAACGTCCCGATCAGCGCTACGCCTCCTGCGCGGAGTTCGCCGCGGCCGGCCGCCACGCACTCACCGCGCCCGCGCAACCGATGCCACCGGTGGCCACCGTCCAGATGAATCCGTCCTTTTCCGCTCCGCTGCCGGTGTATTCGGGACCAGGAGCGACGCTGAGTGTGCCGCCCGCGAATCCCACCATGGCGGTGCCGCCCGCCGCCGATCACGCGGCATTTCCGCAGCCGGTCGGTGTGCCGCCGCAGGCTGTGGCTCCTGCCGGACCCGGGTACGGTGGTGCGCCGCCACAGCCTGCGGCCTATCCCGGGCCATCTGCGGTGAATCCCGGTGCCCTACAGCCGATGCGGGCCGCTCCTCAGGCCGGTTCCGCGCAGCCGGCGGGCGGACCGAGCTATATCTTGTCATCCACACCGCATGGGTATAGCGCTGCGCCCCAGCAGCATTCGGTTTATCCCGACCCGCGCGCGGTGAATCCAGTTGTCGGACAGCCTATGCCGCCTATGCCGTCGCAAGTGCCGTCGGCGTACCCGCCTGCGCCGCCGGGGCCGCCGGGGCCGAGTTACGGTGGCCCGCAGCAGGTGCCGCCGCGCAGATCCTCCGGTACCGTCGGCTGGGCCGTGCTCGGCGTCGTGGTCGCTGTTGTCGCGGTGGTCGCCGTCATCGGGGTGATGGCCTTCGGCTCGGGGTCGGAGGAGGATTCCGCGACATCGTCCGGGCCGTCCTCGGCGCCTGCCACATCGCCCGCGCCGCCGGATCCGCTGGCGCCGAGCCGCCGCGCTTTCCCCAACCTGCTGCCGCAGGGCGCCAACCCATTCGGTAACGCCGCCTACCAGGACGCGAGTTGCATGTCTCGCAAAGCCGCCGACGGCCTGCGGCTCAAAGATGAACCGCTGCAATCCAGTCGGTGGGTGACAGCGTGGGAGTGCAGCCGCGACGTCTCCGACACCAACCACATGAACTACACGATTCTCGCCTACGATTCCCCGGCGGCCGCGCAGGCGGTCGTCGCCGCGCTACCCCCGAATACCGCGACTCCCGGGCGCAAGAGCGCCGCAGCCCAGACCGCGCACCTGTGGACCGAGCCCGACCCGCCGGGCCCGCTCGCGCCGTTCTACCACACGGCAAAGCTGGTGGTCAGCTTCGAATCCGATCCCGCCCGCTCGAATTATCTGCTGTATGTGAGCGATCACGGCACTTCCGGCGCCTCGCAGACCGCGCCGCCGTCGGTGCAAGACGCGGTTACCGCATGGTGGGCCGCTGCGCCGTTGTAAGGACCCTGGGAATTGTTGCCGGACGGTGGAATCCAGAGGGCTGCCTCCTCGCGCCGATATCGACACGCCGACGCCGGGGGTGTCGCGGTTTCCGGATTCAGTCGACGGCGAGTGCCTCGACGATCGGCATACGCGCCGCGCGCATGGCGGGCGGGATCGAGCCGAGCAGGGCGAGGCCGAGGGCGGCGGTCCCGTAGACCAACAGGATCGGGCTCGCGGCGTAGACGATATTGATGGTGATCGCGTGGCCCATGGCGACCGTAGCCAGGAATTGCACCGCCGCGCCGACGACGAGACCTATTGCCGCGCCGACCAATCCGATCCCGGCCGCCTCGGCAAGGACCGAGCGCAACAGAAACTTGCGGCTGGTGCCCATGGCGCGCAGCACACCCAGTTCGCGGCGGCGTTCGAGCACCGAGAGCATGAGCGTGTTCAGCAGTGCCACCGTGGCCACCAGCACCACGATCCACAGGATGGCGTTGCTCATCGCCGCACCCTGCCGCACGCTCGAGGAGATCGCGGTCACCGCGGCCTTGCCCGTGTCGACATGGATGTCCGCGGGCACCACCTGCTGGACCGCGGCCTGCACCGCGCGGTGGTCCGCACCCGGTTGCATCGTCACCGCCAGAATCGTCTCGCCCGGTCGTTCGTACCACTGGCGCAGCCGGCCGAGATCCATTATGACGACGCCCGCGATCGCGGAGAAGTACGGAATCACCTGCAGCACTTCGACGGTGTGGTCGCCGGTCGGGGTGGGCAGCGTGACCTCGGCGCCCTCGTGGACTCCCAACGATCGCGCGACGTCACGCGAGATCACCACGCCCTCACCCGCGGCCATGCGGGTGACCGCGTCGTGATCCACCGCTCCGGTCCTACGGCCCGCATCGGCGGGATAGCCCTGCAGCATCACCCGCCCGGTACCGAGGGTGGCGAAGGCCATCTGCGCCGGGCTGACATCGGCGACGCCCGGCACCGCCGCGATCTTGTCCCGCAGGTCTACCGGCAGCAGTGGCCCGGTCGGAAACTGTTCCATCGCACTGGGACTCACATACAGATCGGTGCTGCCCAAGCCCTCGAACGTGGCGGTGGCCGAGTCGACCATATTGCGCGTGGCGCCGCCCATGGCCACGGTGGCGGCCACGCCGATCATCACCGTCATCGCGGTCGCCCACACGCGCCGAGGTGCGCGTTCCAAGGTGATGGCGCCCAGTGCACCCGGTGCGCCGAATATCCGGGCCACCGCCGCGGCTACGCGCACGATCGGCCCGGTTGCCGCGAAGCACAGCGTCACGGCCGCGGTGAAGGACAGGGAGATCGAGGCCAGCGAGTAGCGGCCGAGGTCGGTCTCGGCGATGCCGATCGCGGTAACGGTCAGCCCGAGTCCGACCGCGATGGCAACCCATCGCAGCCTCGGGTTCACCGCATCGGTGCGGGCCACCCCGACCGGAACCAGCGCCTCGATCGGCTCGACCTTGTATACCTGCCTGGCCGCGATGCCCGCGGCAGCGACACTGGCCAGCACGCAGGCAGCGATCGCGACAGGAATCGCGTATCCCGGCACCATGTATTCCGTGCGTGCTTCCACCGACTGCACGATCGCGGCCGGTAGCCGGTCAATCGCGTTGCGGCCCATGAAGACACCGATCACCGCGCCGATTACGCCACCGAAGATGCCGAGCAGCGCCGCCTCGGCCAGCAGGTCGCGCACCATCGGCGCGCGTTTGCCGCCGATGGCGCGCAGCAGTGACAACACCGGCCTGCGTTGTGCGACAGCCATGTTCATCGCGTTGTAGATCAGGAACCCCGAGACGATCAGGGCCGCGGCCGAGGCCATCAGCGTCGAATACCGGACGAGCTGAATCGCGCCGCCCGCCTGGGCTGTGCGCAGGCTCGGTTCGGCGACAACGGCGCGGCCGTCGACCACCTTGGTCAGCGCGTTCCGCAGCGCCGCGAGATCGGTACCCGGTGCGGCGACGATCTGAATGGAGTCCAGCCGCCCGGTCCGTCCGGTGATCTTCTGTGCTACCCCCAGCGTGGCGGCGACGATGTGGCCGCCGTTGAGTTGCTCGGACGTCTTGTCGTCGAGAACCCCTGCGACGGTGACGGTTCCGGACCCGAGGGGGAACTGTTCGCCCTCGGCGTGGCCCATCGCGGCGCCGACGAGGACACCATTGGGGACGGTCAGCAGCTTGCTTGCCTGTGCGCCCATCGGCCCGGCCAACTCGCTGCCCAGCGCGCCGATGCTCGTATCGGCGCCGATCAGCAGTGCCCGGTCGGCGCCGGTGCCGATCTGGGCGCGCAACATCGGCACCGCCTTGTCGACTCCCGGTGTGGTCGCGATCCGTTGCTGCAGTTGCTGCTCGAACCCGGCGTCGGTGACACCGGAGATCTCCAGCGCTGCTTTGCCGCCGAGACTACGGGTGAGCCGATCCACCGATCCGGTGACCGAACCGGAGATGCTGAACACCGCGACCAGCAGGGCCGCCGAAACGCCCATCACGGTCAGCGACATGAGGGTGCGGCCGCGATGGGCGAGCAGTTCACCGATATTGAACAACCGCAGCCGATCCCACGCGGCCATGATCATTCGCGCACCGTGCGCTTTGCCGCATCGACCTTGTCGTTGGAGCCGATCTGCCCGTCGCGCAACGTGATTATCCGATCGCAGTACTGGATGGCGCCCATATCGTGGGTCACCATCACCACGGAGTTGCCGTTGCCCGCGAAATCGCCGAGCAGCTTCAAGATGGCCGCACCGGTCTTCGAATCGAGGTTGCCGGTGGGCTCGTCGGCCAGGATCAGCGGCGGGTCCATGATCAGCGCGCGCGCCACCGCGACCCGCTGCATCTGCCCGCCGGACAGCTCGGCGGGCCGGTGTGCGGCACGATCGCCGAGGCCGACCCGCTCCAGCAGCTCCAGGGCGCGCGGCTTGGCCTTGCGTAATCCGGTGCCGTCCAACAGCTTCGGGATCGCGACGTTCTCCCAGGCGGTCAGCGTCGGAAGCAGATTGAAGAATTGGAAGATGAAACCGACACGGTGGCGTCGGAATTCGGACTGGCGCTCCTCGTCCAGCGCGCCGATCTCCTCACCCTGAAAGCGGATCGACCCCGAATCCGGGCTGTCGAGCGCGCCGAGCAGGTGCAGCAGGGTGCTCTTGCCCGAGCCGGACGGCCCGATGATCGAGGTGAATTCGCCCGACTCGATGCGCAGACTGATGCCGTCGAGTGCGCGTACGGTCTGCTCGCCGACCCGGTATTCCTTGGTGATGTCCGACAGTTCCAACATGGCGTGATCCAGCATGACGGTCCCCCGCCCTCTTCGCCAGTAAACGGATCGCCGACCGCAGGACTTATCGTGCGAACGCTTCGGAGGCCAGGTGGCGGCGGCGATAGTGGGCATCGAGCACCGCGCGCAGCGCGGGCTGTTCGGCGACGAGTTCGAGATAGGCATCGACGGCGGACTGCCCCTCGACCAGGGCCTGTTCCATCTTCACGTCGAGGTGGATGTTCCACCGGTAGTGCAGCGCGAGCAGCAATCCCTCCGGCCCGCCGAACAGCCGTTCCAGCTCGGGGATCCCCGTGAACAGGTCGGGACTGTCCGGATCGACCGCCGCACGGGTGAGCACGGTGTGCACGATGTCGGTTCGAGTGTGCTGATCTTCCCAGGACATGGCTTTTGCCTTCCGTGATGTGTTCGTCTCTGGCCGCGGGTGACGCTGCGCGGAGAGGATGCGACTCACGCTACGGCCGCTGAATGCGGTGTCTTCGTGCCGGGACGCGAATTGAACTCCTACCGTGGTAGGACAGCCGGACCGCTCACAGTACGATGTACCAGGCCGGATTCGGCGGTCAGCCTTACTACCTTACAAGATGGATGTGACCCCCGTCATGATCTCGCCGGTGGGCGCTCGTCGGTTACTTCGGGATGGCCGCGACTGCGTTGTTCCTGCTCCAGCCGGTGCCGGCGGATTTCGCTCCGTTCATCCTCGTGAAAACCCATGTAGGACACATATTCGGCAAGCTCGAGCTGCGCGATCGGGCCACCGCGATTGTCTTTGCGTTTGACCACGGGGTGGTCTCACCAGGAGAATCCACTGTCTGACGGGCAGGCTCCGGTCGCGAACCAACGTGATTGGCGGTGCGTGATCTCGGCCCGGGAAGTGGAGGAATGACGGGGTGGACGGACCTGGTTGGAGGGTTGGCAGTCGATTCGGGCCGTACGAGCTGCGCTCGCTGCTCGGCAAGGGAGGCATGGGCGAGGTCTACGAGGCCTACGACACGGTGAAAGACCGGGTCGTCGCGGTCAAGCTGCTGTCGGAAGAACTCGCGCAGGACCCGGGCTACCAGGTGCGCTTCCGGCGCGAGTCGCAGGCCGCCGCCCGGCTGGCCGAGCCGCACATCATCCCCATTCACGACTGGGGCGTGATCGATAGTGTGCTGTTCATCGACATGCGCCTGGTGCCCGGCGTGGATCTGGGCTCATTGCTGCGCAATCAAGGGCCGATGAACGCCGAACGCGCGATCAGGATCATCGAGCAGATCGGCGCGGGTCTGGACGCCGCGCACGCCGACGGCCTGGTGCACCGCGACGTCAAACCGGCCAACATTCTGGTCACCGACGCGGATTTCGCCTACCTGGTCGACTTCGGTATCGCCCACACCGAGGGCGACAGCACGATGACCCAGGTCGGTATGGCCATCGGTTCCTACACCTACATGGCGCCGGAGCGGTTCGACGTCGGTCCGGTGACCGGCCGCGCGGACATCTATTCGCTGGCCTGCGTGCTGCACGAATGCCTCACTGGAACGACACCGTTCCCGGTGTCGAGCATGAGTGTGCTGATCAGGTCGCATCTTTCCGCACCGCCGCCGCGACCGAGCGTGCAGCGACCGGGACTTCCGCCCGCGCTGGACGAGGTGATCGCGCGCGGCATGGCGAAGGACCCGGCCGACCGTTATTCGACCGCGACAGAGCTGTCGCGTGTCGCCCGGGTCGCGCTGGGGGCCGCACCGGCAGCGAACACGCGCACGTTCGTAGTGCGCGCGCCGGACCCGGCGACCTTCGGTAAGTCGGATCCGACCGTGGTGCAACGGTCATCGGCGTTCATCCCGGCGGAGAGCACAGGCGAGCTGGTGATCCGTCCCACGGATCCGACCATGGTGACCGCCACCGACTTGCAGTTCACGCCGCTGCCGCCGCGAAAGCCCGCGGCCACACCATTCGGGCCGCCCGCACCCTTTCAGCCGACGCCGCAGGTACCTCTGGTCCGGCCGTTTCCGGATGCGCACCTATATCGAGAGGATCAGCAGTATTCGGGCGGGCGGTCGTACGAGGAGCCGCAGTACCCAGACGCGCAAGAGTATTCGGGCGGGCCACAGTACACGGAACGGCAGCATCCTGGTGCGGAGCGGTATTCGGATACACCCACACAGTCACAGCATCTTGGTGCGCAGCGGTATTCGGATACACCGCCGTACACGGAGCCGCAGCATCCTGGCGCGGAGCAGTACTCGGATATGCCGCCGTACACTGATGCGCAGCAATATTCGGACGCGCCGGAGCACCCAGGGGTCGAGCAATACTCGGACACGGAGCAATACACCGCGCCGCCGCAACAGTATTCGGACCCGCACCAGCACGCGGAGACGCAACGGTATTCGGCCCACCAGAGTTCGGACGCATCGTTCTACCCCGACGCGCAGCCGTTTTCGGATGCTCGGCCGGATCCACAGCAGTTCTCCGGTGCCTCGTCGGATTCGCCTTTCCAGCCGCAGTATCAGCCGCAGCACGCCCGCGACTTCCGGGCGCCCGGCTATGTGGCTCGCGACTATGTGGCTCGCGACGACTACGCCGCCCGCGACGACTATGCGGACTCCGGCGACTACGAGGCCGACGACTACTACGGCACGGATTCCGCTGCGGACCCATACTTACCGCCACCAAATCGCCGCTCGATCGTGATGCCCATGCTGATCGGTGTGGTGGTTGTCCTCGTCCTCGTGGTCGGTGGGGTGATCGGCTGGCAGATGCTGGGCTCCCGCGGTTCCGGGACATCCGCAGCGCCCAACGAGGCAGGGTCGGCCGTCACATCGACGGCTCCCAACAGCACGACACCGGGCACGTCGGCTACGAGGCCCGCGACGTCGTCCGCGCAGGCGTCGTCCACTCCGGTGACGCTGCCCGTCGGCGCCAAGGCGTGCTCGACCGGGCAATCGAGGCCGGGGACCTTCGCACAGGCCGCCGCGGGCAGCGAGGTGACCAGTTGCGCCTTCGCGGAGGAGGTGCGCCAGGCCTACGCCGAGTCCGCCACCGCAAATGTCTCGCGGGCACCACGTTCGGTGGTGGCGACCAGTCCGGTCACCGGCCGGACCTACACGATGGAGTGCACCGCGGACGGCCAGTTGGTGACGTGCAGCGGCGGCGACAACGCCGTGGTGTACGTCTACTGAGCAGGCGTATTCCCGGCGGAGCTCAGCGGGGGTGTGCCCGCCGCGAGCGAGCCTCTCCACGTCGTTGCGCACGATGTCCAAGGCCGGTCCGGTCTTGGAGCGATGTGACATATCGACGTCCGGGCCGAGAATGGCCTTCACCGAAGCTACTGCGCGATAACCGATCTCGTGCGCGGCGTGACCGTGGCGCAGCAGGTCGACCTCACGCTTGGTGCGTTCGTCGACCAGCAGCAACTCGGGCAGGGTGCGGTCGTCGACGCGACCGGCGTCGATGTCCTCGACGACCGCGAGCAGCACCGCCTTCTCGGCGGGATGCAGGCCCTCCCGGTCGAGCATCTCGCGCCACTTTGACGGATTCGACCGTGGTCCTTGGTGGGAGTCATTGCCCATTGGCGACGAGGGCCAGGCCGTCGACATCGACGACGTTGACGCCACACTCACCGCTCACGGCTACACCCGCACCTGCGACTGGCGGCCACGTACCACCGCCTCCGGCGCGATCCGCTACTTCGCCGAGGCGACGATCCGAATCGAGAACCTCTGATGAGCAACACCTTCGCGGCCTGAACTCGCTACATAGGTCAGCCCGGACTGTGATGGTCCGGGCTGACCTAATTCGAGGCGCTGTCCCGCGTGTGTCCCGACCGAACGTCCCGGAACGCCGCCGCGCATCCCAAAGTGAATCCCGTAAGTAATCCCAAACTGGTATGCTTCAGGCATGAGCACCCAGATCACGGTCCGCCTGCCCGACGATGCCGTGGCCTTCCTGGACGAGGAAGTGCGTAACCACGGCGAACCCAGCCGCGCCACGCTCGTGCTGCGTGCGCTGGAAAGAGAGCGCCGCCGCATCGCCGCTATGCGGGATGCTCAGATTCTCGCGGCCTCCAACGATGTCGACGACATGGACGCGCTGGCTAACTACGCCGCCACCACGTTCGGCGATATCGACTGATGCGACCCATCCACGTGGCGCAACTCGACAGGTCCCGCCCGGTGGTCGTCCTTACGCGCGAAGTGGTACGACCACATCGCAACAACATCACCGTGGCCCCGATCACCGGCACGATCCGCGGCCTGTCTACCGAGGTGGCTGTGGGCCGCGCCAACGGCCTCGACAAGGACTGTGTTGTCAGCTGCGACAACATCACCACCATTCCTGCTACCGCACTGGGTAGACAGATCGGATTTCTGTTCCCCAACCAGGAGTCCGATCTCACCCGCGCGATCCACAACGCCTTCGACCTCGACGCCCCCTGACGGGTTCAAAGCTAGAGTCTCTAAAACGATCGGTTCTCAGACACCTCGGTCAAGTCGGCGCCCCTGGCGACCCCGAACAGGAGCACGAAGCCGACGCCTTCGCCACCGAATTCCTCACCCCTGCAGCCACGATCGGCGACCAGCTGTCATCCCGGGTTGATTTCGGGGGTTGATATTGGTAGGCACCCGTATTCAAGTGGTCGGAATTCCTCCCGGTGAAATGGGCTCAGCGGGTGTGGATCATCGTGTTCGAGCGCGGCCGTGATCAGCGCGCGTGCCTGCTCGCCGACTACAGCTCGGGCGGCGAGCAGATCGAAGGCCTTTTCATCCAGCGCGATTTCGCGGGGTTGGTAACGGTCGGCTCGGCGGCGATGGTCTCGACGTGCCGATGCACGCCTTCGGTGCCGCACTGTGGCCGATCTGCGTGTACTGCAGCCGCGAGCGCATCCGCCGCATGTTCGACCGCGTCACCGAACCCGGTCGGTCAGCTCGCCTGTTTCCAGCAGGGTCTTGAGGTCGGCGAGGACGCGCGGCCAGCCAAGGCTGATGTTCTCCAGTACCTTGCTGCCCGGTGCGAAGCCGTCGTGGACGACGGTGAGTTTCACCAGGCCGCCGGTGTCTTCGAGGTGGAAGGCCACCTTGGAGCGCGGCTCCGGTGTCCCCCCGTCGCACGTCGTCTTGTTGTGCCAGGTGTAGGCGAGGCGGCGATACGGATCGGATTCCAGGACAACCTGTTCGGGGTCATCGGCGATGCGGCCGTCGCCGGTCGTCACGACGATGGTCGAGCCGGGCCGCCAGTCCGACTCGAAGGTGTATCCGGCCCAGTACCGCCGGGTGAAGGCGGGCTCCGTCAGCGCCTGCCATAACCGTTCCGGTGTGGTGCGGATATAGGTGGTGTAGACGAATTCGGGGTTGCCGGTCGTGTCCAAGGGGGTCCCTTCCAAGGCTTGTTTCAGATCCGCGAGGGCTTCGACGCGGGCCCGGTCGTACTGGTTGATCCATCGCTGTGCGATCTCGTTGATCGGCGCGGCGTTGAGGTAGTGGAACTTCTCCCGGCCCCGCCACACCGCGGTGACAAGGTTGGCCTGTTCGAGAACCGCCAGGTGCTTGCTGACGGACTGCCGGGCCATGTCCAGGCCGGCGCACAGTTCCCGGAGCGTCTGGCCGTTGCGGGCGTTGAGACTGTCCAGGAGTTGGCGCCGGCTCGGATCGGCCAGGGCCCGGAAGACCTCGTCCACGCGTGCGGTCAGCTCCAGCTGCTGGCGCGGGGCATCTCGGCGACAGGCTGCCAGCCACCGTTCTCCAGCCCGTTCTTCAGGCTGAACAGGAACTGCCCCCACCGGGTGGAGCAGTGGTGCATGAACTCCACCGGCTCACGCCAGTTCGCGTGGGTGAACTTCACGACCGTCTCCTCCGCCGCGGGTCCAGGGTAGATATCGAACGTGATCGTAGTGCCGACCCACTCGGCCGGGCCGTCGACGCATTCCCACGCCACCTGCTTACCTGGGACGAGCTCGGCCACCCGCACAGTGAGGACGGGCTCGTCCCCGCCGCCGAACTCGAGTTCCTTCTCGGCGTCGCCGCTCGTGGGCATCCACCACTTCGACACCCCCTCGGGCGTGCTCACGGTGTCGTAAACCATCTGCTGTGGGGCGTAGACGCCCACACGGTGCCGGATATCAGCCATGGGTGATTCTCCTCTGTGATAGGCAGCCGTTCTGTTGCCTATCACAAATTATGCAGCCGATCGGTTGCATGTCAACCGTGACCGGCATCGGGGGTCGATCCGCCCGATCCGGCGATAGCGGCTGAACGTCGAGCGGCGATGGGCTGTCAGTGGTGTTGGGCTGCACCCCAAATAGACACACCATTTCGGCGCACCGCTCACTTTGGTATCAAGCTGCTGCCCGGTCTAGCTGCCACCGACCATCGGTCCCGACGAACGAGCCAGCACTGGGCCGAATGCCGGTCCTTCCTGCGGCGTCCCGGACGAACGCGCCCTCATTTTCCCGCCTCCACGGCGGCCAAGCGCAGCGGCCCAGGTTCCTGATTCGAAACCTCGGTATGGGTGATATCGCACGCCGCGACAAAGGCTTCGACTTTGCGGTCGATCTCAGGGACGAATACCTGATTCAGCCAGTTCGTGCAGCGCTATTCAGGATATTCCTATTGACCTGGGGGTCTCCGCGTCGCCAGCGAGTCGCGCACCGTCCATTGTGGTCCGGACCAGCGCCTTTGGTGCGCAGCGGCGGTCCGCCGTAGCGGGCGTTACGCTCAGTGTCGTGTCGAACCACGGAAGAGGCGGACCGCGCCCCGAGCAATTACGGTTTCCAGATGCTGTACCGACGCCGAGAGTGGGGGGAGTCCGCAACGCTGATGTGTCGACACGTTTCTACTGATCGATCCCGGCGATTCCGGAATGCTATCGGCGCCGCCGCGTTGACCGCACTGCTCCCGATCGCCGCCTGTGGTACGGGCTCGAACGCGGCGTCGCCGCCCTCGAGTATCACCGAGGCCGCGGTGCAGACCGACACGCAGCACCTGTCGATGACGGTTCCCGGCACGCTCGCGGCCGGATTCGCGGAACTGCAGGCCGGCCTGAAAGGCCACGTCGGCATGGCGATTATGCCGGTCGGCGGCGACAAGATGGTCACCTTCGGTGATTGGACCACCGGCCCCGCGTGGTCGACCATGAAGATTCCGTTGACAGTCGCCGCGCTGCGCCATAGCTCGGCCAACACCAGCTACGCCGCATCCGCTGCGATCACTGCCTCGGACAACGCTGCTGCCGACACCCTGTGGCAGTCACTCGGCAGTGCTGAGGACGCCGCCAAGGCGGTGGAAGCGGTGCTGGGCGAAGGCGGTGACACCAAGACCACGGTGCCCGCGACTCGGGCTCGGCCGGAGTATTCGGCGTTCGGTCAGGCGGACTGGGCGCTGGCCGAACAGGTTCAGTTCGCATCCCGGCTGCCGTGCCTGCCGCAGACGGGAAATGTCATCCCGCTGATGAAGCAGATCACCCCAAGTCAGCGCTGGGGTCTCGGCGCGTTCACCGGCGCCGAATTCAAGGGCGGCTGGGGACCGGACCCCGCCGGCGCGTACCTGGTGCGGCAGTTCGGGCTGGTGCCTACCCCAGGCGGCCAGATCGCGGTCGCCCTTGCGGCACAACCTGATTCGGGGGCGTTCTCGGACGGCATGACGACTCTGGACCAGATAGCGACGCTGATCTCGCAGCATCTCGGCGAATTGTCCGGTGGCGCCTGCGCCCCTTGACCGGGTAACGACCACCCCCGGCAATCGTGGTCGGCAATAAAGTCACCAGTTGCGCCTTCGCCGAAGAGGTCCGCAAGGCATACGCTGGGGGCGCGACCGCGGCCGAGGGCGCGCGCTCGGTGGTTGCCTGCAGTCCCGCCGAAGAACGGGACTACACGATGGATTGCACGGCCGGTGGCGAGTTCGTCACCTGCACCGGCGGCGAGAATGCGATTGTGTATGTCTACTGACCTGTCCCGTTACCCAGGGTTCACGGGGGCGAGGCTCCACGGCGCCGGGCTGCCGGGCAAGATATCGGCCATGCGCATCGGAGTCTTGACCGGAGGCGGAGACTGTCCAGGACTGAACGCGGTGATCCGCGCCGTTGTTCGCACCGCGAACGGACGGTACGGCGACGCGATCGTCGGCTTCCAGGACGGCTGGCGCGGTCTATTGGAAGACCGCAAGATCCCGATTCTCAATGACGATCGCACCGACCGGCTGCTCACCAAGGGCGGCACCATGCTCGGCACCGCACGCACCAACCCGGACGTGCTGCACGCCGGGCTCGGGCAGATCAGGCAGACCCTCGACGACAACGGCATCGAAGCGCTCATCCCGATCGGTGGCGAAGGCACGCTGACCGCCGCGAGCTGGCTGTCCGACGAGGGGGTCCCCGTGGTCGGGGTCCCGAAGACCATCGATAACGACATCGACTGCACCGACGTCACTTTCGGCCACGACACCGCCCTGTCCATCGCCACCGAGGCGATCGACCGACTGCACACCACCGCGGAATCGCATCAGCGCGTCATGCTCGTCGAGGTGATGGGCCGCCACGCGGGCTGGATCGCCATCCACGCGGGCATGGCCGCGGGCGCGCATCTGACCCTGGTACCCGAGGTGCCGTTCGACGTGGGCGAGGTCTGCACCTTGATCAAGCGCCGATTCCAGCGCGGCGACAAGCACTTCATCTGCGTCGTCGCGGAGGGCGCCCATCCCGCACCCGATTCCGGATTCGCCTTGCTCGAGGGCGGAATCGACGAGTTCGGGCACGAGCGCTTCACCGGCGTCGCCCAGCAGCTCGGCGTCGAAATCGAACGCCGCATCGGCAAGGAAGTTCGCACCACCGTCCTCGGCCACGTCCAGCGTGGCGGCAGCCCCACACCCTACGACCGCGTCCTCGCCACCCGCTTCGGCCTGCACGCCGCCGAAGCCGTGCACGCGGGCCGCTTCGGCCAGATGGTTTCCCTACGCGGCACCGCTATCGATCTGGTTCCACTATCGGAAGCCACCAAGCAACTCAAACGCGTCCCTGAGGACCGCTACCGCGAAGCCGAGGCATTCTTCGGCTAAATCCCGATAGCGCCCGATAGCATCCGTCGCTATCGTTGACGTATGACCAGGACGATCAGCCAAGCCGAGCTTCGTAATGGCAGTGCGGCAGTGATGGATGCGCTCGAGGCGGGTGAGGAGTTCATCATCACCCGCAACGGCAGGCCTGTCGGGGAGCTGAAGCCGATCAGGCCCGAACCGGAGGTCACGACGGCCGAGCTCAAGCGGCGCATGTCCCGGTTCCCGAGCTCGCAGAGCGGAGCTGCGATACGCGCTGAGGTCGATGCCGTCTTCGGTGAAGACCGGCTCGATGACTGAAACCCGGCATGCCGTAGGGGTTCTCGACACCTGTGTACTGATCGACCTTGCGCAACTTCCGGACGACTCTCTGCCTGTTTTCGCGAGGATCAGCACGGTGACGCTTGCCGAACTGGGGCTCGGCGTAGCCGTCGCATCGACAGATGCGCAACGGCTTCGGCGCATGGAGCAGCTGCAGGAGGTCGAGAGCTCGTTCAAAGCCCTACAGTTCGATTCAGCGGCCGCGCGCCGATTTACGCTGTTGGCTGGGCTGGTCATCGCTGCGAAGCGCAGCCCGAAACCGCGCAAACTCGATCTTATGATCGCGGCCGTGGCATCGGTGCACCAGTTGCCGCTGTACACACGTAATGCCAAAGATTTCGTAGGACTCGAAGGTGCATTGACCGTCGTGGCAGTGTGACATCTGCACTGCGCCCGGATAATTCGGATGATCGCGGTCCGCGCATTGGTACTGTGACCGTATGCGCACAGGGCGGGTGGCCGCGTTCATTCTCTTCGTCGTTGCCGCGGTGGTGGCCGGATGCTCGTCGGGATCGGACGCGAATCCGTCGTCCGAACCGGTGCGCGGTGACTGGCACGGGTCCATCGAGGCTCCGGGGCAGCCGGTCGATGTCGGCGTGACCTTCGCCGACAACGGCACCGCAACCATCGACATCCCGATCCAGGGTGTGCGGGCGGCGGCGCTGAAGGATGTGAAGAGCGACCGCACCGCGGTGGAGTTCGCCATCGCGGACGTCCCGGGCGACCCGAAGTTCACCGGCAAGTACGACTCCGGCTCCGACAAGGTCACCGGCGACTTCGTTCAGTCCGGGCAGAGTTTCCCGCTGGCGCTGCAGCGCGGCAAGGTCGCCCCGGTGGTCCGCCCGCAGGAGCCCAAGCCGCCGTTCCCGTACCGCTCGGAGGATGCCACCTACCACAGCGGCGACATCACCATCGCGGGCACGTTGACCAAGCCGCAGGGCGACGGGCGCTTCCCCGCGGTGCTGATGATCACCGGCAGCGGACCCCAGGACCGTGACGAAGCGCTCATGGGCCACAAGCCTTTCCTGCTCATCGCGGACACCCTCACCCGCGCCGGCTACGCGGTGCTGCGCACCGATGACCGTGGTGTCGGCGGCACCAGCGGCAACCTCAACGAAGCGAACTACACCGATCTGGCGGATGATGTCGCGGCCGGTGTGGGCTTCCTGCGTGGCCGCCCCGATATCGACCCGGCCCAGGTGGGGCTGTTCGGCCACAGCGAGGGCGGGTACCTCGCTCCGCTGGTGGCCGCGCGGCCCGACAGCGGCGTCGCGTTCGTCATCGCGATGGCTGGTCCGTCGGTGGCCGGCGCCGACGTGGTGAACGAGCAGACCAGGCTGATCGGCGCGGCAGAGGGGACCCCGCCCGACGAACTGGACGCCCAGGTTCGCGACACCGCCGCCTTGGTCGCCCTGCTGCGCGCGGGCGATATCGCGGGCGCCAAGGAACTGGCCCACCGCCAGAACGCCGCGCTCCCGGAGGACAAGCGCGCCAAGGACTCCGATATCGACGCCCAGATCAGCCCCAACTTCACGGCGCTGGTCGCCTACGACCCGGCACCCGCACTGCAGGCCCTCCGCGTCCCGGTCCTCGCCTTCTACGGCGGCAAGGACCTCCAGGTCGCCGCCGCCCAGAACGAACAGCCGATGCGCGACAACCTGGCCGCCGACCCCGATGCCACCGTCCACACCTTCCCCGGCGTCAACCACCTCATGCAGCCCACCGAAACCGGCAAGCCCAGCGAATACACCACCATCGAAACCACGATCTCGCCCGAGGTGCTCACCTACGTCACCGGCTGGCTGACTCAGCACGTTCCGCCGAAGTAAGTCACCGCCGTCGTAACCCTGGGAAGCCGGCTGCAAGCGGGTGAATAGACTTATCGCCATGAGCGCACCCACAGTCGAGCTGATGGATTATGCCGATGTCCTTTCGCGGTACGAGCCGGTGCTCGGCATGGAGGTCCACGTCGAGCTGAATACGGCGACCAAGATGTTCTGCGGTTGCCCCACCGAGTTCGGCTCGGAACCGAACACTCAGGTGTGCCCGGTGTGCCTCGGTCTGCCGGGTTCGCTGCCAGTGGTGAACGAGAAGGCCGTGGAGTCGGCGATCCGGATCGGGCTCGCGCTGAACTGTTCGATCACCCCGTGGGGCCGGTTCGCGCGCAAGAACTACTTCTACCCCGACCAGCCGAAGAACTACCAGATCAGCCAGTACGACGAGCCGATCGCCACCAACGGTCACCTCGACGTGGTGCTCGACGACGGCAGTACCTTCCGCGTCGAGATCGAGCGCGCGCACATGGAGGAGGACACCGGTAAGTCGCTGCACGTCGGTGGCGCGACCGGTCGCATCCACGGCGCGAGCCACTCACTGCTGGACTACAACCGGGCGGGCGTGCCGCTCATCGAGATCGTCACCAAGCCGATCACCGGCTCGGGGGAGCGGGCGCCGGAGGTGGCGCGCGCCTACGTGACGGCGCTGCGTCAGGTGCTCGAGTCGCTGAATGTCTCCGACGTGAAGATGGAGCAGGGTTCGCTGCGCTGCGACGCCAACGTCTCGCTGATGCCCATCGGCGCAACGGAATTCGGCACCCGCACCGAAACCAAGAACGTGAACTCGCTCAAGAGCGTCGAGGTCGCGGTCCGCTACGAGATGCGCCGTCAGGCCGCGCTGTTGGCCGCCGGCGGCAGCATCGTTCAGGAGACCAGGCACTTCCACGAGGCCGACGGCTCCACCTCGCCGGGCCGGGTCAAGGAAACCGCCGAGGACTACCGCTACTTCCCCGAACCGGACCTGGAACCCGTTGCGCCCGAGGCAGATCGGGTTGAGCAGCTGCGCTCCACCATTCCCGAGTACCCGTGGCTGCGCCGCGCCAGGATCCAGGCCGACTGGGAGCTGTCGGACGAAGTGATGCGCGACCTGGTCAACGCGGGCGCGCTCGATCTCATCATTGCCACCGTCGACGCGGGCGCCCCGCCGAACGAGGCCCGCTCCTGGTGGGTCGCCTACCTCACCGAAAAGGCCAAGGAGCGCGAGGTTTCGCTGGAGGACCTGCCGATCACGCCGACTCAGGTGGCCGAGGTGATCAAGCTCGTCGAGGCGAAGACGGTGAACAACAAGGTCGCCAAGCAGGTCGTCGACTTCGTGCTGGCTGGCGAGGGCGATCCGGCCGAGATCGTCGAGACCAAGGGCCTCGGCATGGTCAGCGACGACAGCGCGCTGCAGGCCGAGGTCGAGAAGGCGCTCGCCACGAACCCGGACATCGCCGAGCGCATCCGCTCGGGCAAGGTGCAGGCCGCGGGCAAGATCGTCGGCGACGTCATGAAGGCCACCCGCGGCCAGGCCGACGCCGCCCGCGTCCGCGAACTGGTTCTCGCCGCCTGCTCCTGAGCCGGTTAATCCGACCCGCCGCCACCCTTCGGCGGCGGAATCTTGACCACGCGATCATCGAAGGGCCCCGGCTGACCGTCGGTCTTGTTGACCGTCGCCACCCAGACGGTGCCGTCGCTTGCCGCGGCGGCCCCACCGAGCTGTCCGTACTTGTCCTGCGCGAAGAGGGTGGGCGCCGAGGTCACCGCGTGCGTGTTCTGATCGGCTGTCACGATCGCCAGCGCCTTGCCGCCGGTCAGCGCAACCGCCACGCCGTCGGGTCCGGCCGCGCATCCGGCGACGCCGGGCCGATCGGGCCAGGTCCATGCCGTGGTGACCGAACCGTCCTTGGCGAGGCGCTGCAACCGGTCCTCGGTGGCGGTGCGGTCGGTGATCCAGATGCTGTCCTTGCCGTCTGCGCAGATATCGCCCGCTATGCCGATGCCGGACACCACGACCTCCGCCGTGGCCCCCGGCGCCGGTGAGTTCACCCGAAGCACCTTGCCCGCCAGCGAGGACGGCGCCGAGGCCGCGCCGGGGTTGCCCGCGTCGCCGGTCAGCACCAGCAGTTGGTCGGGTGCGACGAACTCCAGCGCGCCGTGATTTCCGCTGGATCCCTTCGGAATTCCGGTCAGGATGTCCTTGGGCGGCCCGCCCTCGGCGATGCGGACCACGCGATTGTCGGTCGCGGTGGTGATGTAGGCGTAGATCAGCCCGTCCTCGCCGTAGGTGGGCGAGAGCGCGATGTCGGTGAGTCCGCCGTCGCCGGAGCCGTCCACGTTCACCCGGGCGACCTCCACCGGGGGCGCCTGCGGCTCGCTCGGATCGACCGGCACCGATTTGTAGATGATTCCGGTGCGCCGCTCTGCCACCAGCGCGGCGTCGCCGACTGCGACCAGGCCGCCGGTGGAGTCCAGGCAGGTGGTCACCACGTTCGGGTCCGGATCGATGCACGGACCGGTCGGGCGGGCGCCCGGTGTCGGTGCCTGCGACGGAGGTTTGGGGTCGGCGGGATTCAAGGTCGGCTCGGGTGTGAACGGGCTCGATGCGGAATCGTCGAACCTGGCACATCCGACCAGCAGGATGCAGCCGAGCGCCAAGCTCAGGGCGACGCGACCCGCGACAACCAAACTCATGGTTCAGACGTTACGGAAACAGCGGCCGCCGCGCCGCTCCCGGGTGGGGTGTCGGGGCCCGAAACCCCGCGGACTGACACGCCGTTGCTACCAGACTCCCCGTCCACGGGCGTAGCGGCATATTGTGTTAAGCCGTGAGCGAGAAGCCGAAAGACTCAGAGGGCGCGAGTTCAGCGCCGTCCACTGCCGAGCAGTCGGCTGTGACGTCCACCGGTCGAGGGGTGACCAGTCCATTCGATGCACCCACCGAGCAGTTTCCGTCGTTGTCCAAGGGCCCGGAGCTGCCCAAGGACGTGCCGCGGACCGATGACGAGTTGGGCCTGGAACCCGAGGTCCCCGCGGTCGGCGAGCAGGCCGCTGCGGCCGAAGCGCCGACCTACGCCTACGCCAGCATTCCGCCCGCCGCGAACCCCCCTGGCGAGACCAACCGGTCGCTGCGGCGCCGCAACGGCGACGGCCGCCGCGGCACCCTCGATTTCGGTCTGTTCGTATTGCGCTTGGTCGTCGGTGGCACCTTCATCTACCACGGTCTGCAGAAGCTCACCGGCTGGTTCCACGGCCCCGGCCTCGACGGCACCCGCGACATGATGTCCAACGGCGGCTGGGACCACGCGACGATGTCCACCGTCCTGGTCATCGCCGGCGAACTCGGCGGCGGTGCACTGCTGGTGCTCGGCCTGGCCACCCCGCTGGCCGCGGGCGCCGTGCTCGCGACGATCCTCGACGCGTGGATGTGGAAGCAGAGCATGGTTTCCGGCTTCCAGTACAAGGCAGGCCAGTCCGGCGTGGAGTTGGAGAGCGTCCTCGCGGGCGCCGCCACCGTCATCATCCTGACCGGCCCCGGCCGCTGGGCCTTCGACCGCAACCGCGGCTGGGCCACCCGCCCCGCGTTCGGCTCCTTCTTCGTCCTCCTCCTCGCCATAGCCGCCGCCATCGGCACCTGGTACTGGCTGCACGGCGGCAACCCCCTAACCGGAATCGGCCCCTTCAACTAGCCTGCCGCACAAGTCAACGGCGCCCTCGTACCCACGGGGGCGCCATTCCTTTGTTCGCGAGTGGTATATGGCGGCGGCAAACACCGAGTGGCCCCCTCCGCATGTGCCACTCGTCAAGAGGTGGTCCGGCGACGAAAACGGCGTCCCCCGTATCGAATACGGGGGACGCCGGTTGTTGGCCGGGGTGTTTACGGAACGTAGCGGACGGCGCCCTTGTCGGCCGAGGTGGCCAGGGCGGCGTAGGCGCGCAATGCGGTGGTGACGGGGCGGATGCGGTTGGCCGGCTGCCAGGGGCGTTCGGACGCTTCCATTTTCGCGCGCCGCTCGGCCAGCACCGCGTCATCGACAAGCACCTCGAGGGTCCGGGTGGTGACGTCGATGCGGATCTGGTCGCCGTTCTCGATCAGGCCGATAGTGCCGCCGCCGGCGGCCTCGGGGGACATGTGGCCGATCGACAGGCCCGAGGTGCCGCCGGAGAAGCGGCCGTCGGTGATCAGCGCGCATTCCTTGCCGAGGCCCGCGCCCTTCAGGAATGCGGTGGGGTGCAACATCTCCTGCATGCCGGGGCCGCCCTTCGGGCCCTCGTAGCGCACCACGATCACATCGCCCGGCTTGATCTTCTTGCCGAGGATCGCCGACACGGCCTCTTCCTGGGATTCAACGACGACCGCGGGACCCTGGAACGAGAACAGCTCCTCGTCGATGCCCGCGGTCTTGAGGACGGCGCCGTCGACCGCGATATTGCCGCGCAGCACGACCAGGCCACCCTCCTTGGTGTAGGCGTGCTCGAGGTCGCGGATGCAGCCGCCCTCGGCGTCGGTGTCCAGCGACGACCAGCGGTTATCGGTGGAGAACGGCTCGGTGGTGCGCACCCCGCCTGGCGCGGCGTGGAACAGCTCGATGGCTTCCTCGGAAGCCTTGCCGGAGCGGATATCCCAGGTGTCGAGCCACTCGTCGAAGCTCTTGGTGTGCACGGTGGAGACGTCGGTCTCCAACAGCCCGGCGCGCCGCAGTTCGCCGAGGATGGCGGGGATGCCACCGGCGCGGTGCACGTCTTCCATGTGGTAATCGGAGTTGGGGGAGACCTTCGACAGCGTGGGCACCTGGCGGCTGATCTCTTCGATGGTGTGCAGATCGAAGTCGATCTCGCCCTCTTGGGCGGCGGCCAGGGTGTGCAGCACCGTGTTGGTGGAACCGCCCATCGCCACGTCCAGGGTCATCGCGTTGCGGAATGCCTTGGCGTTGGCCACGTTTCGTGGCAGCACCGACGCGTCGTCCTCGCGGTACCAGCGGTTGGCGATATCGACGACCACAGTGCCCGCCCGCTCGAACAGCGCGCGGCGCGCGGCGTGCGTGGCCAGCGTGGAGCCGTTGCCCGGCAGCGCCAGACCCAGCGCCTCGGTCAGGCAGTTCATCGAGTTCGCGGTGAACATGCCGGAGCAGGAGCCGCAGGTCGGACACGCGCTGCGCTCGACCTCGGCAAGCCCGTCCTCGCTGACGTTCATGTTCGCGCTGGCCGAGATCGCGGTGATCAGATCGGTCGGCGCCTGCGCGACACCGCCGACGACCACGGCCTTACCGGCCTCCATCGGACCGCCGGAGACGAACACGGTCGGGATGTTGAGGCGCATCGCGGCGTTGAGCATGCCGGGAGTGATCTTGTCGCAGTTGGAGATACACACCAGTGCGTCGGCGGTGTGCGCGTTCGCCATGTACTCGACGGAGTCGGCGATGATCTCGCGCGAGGGCAGCGAGTAGAGCATGCCGCCATGACCCATGGCGATGCCGTCGTCGACTGCGATGGTGTGGAACTCACGCGCCACGCCGCCCGCGGCGCGAACTGCCTCGGCCACGATCTCGCCGACGTTCTTCAGGTGCACGTGGCCAGGCACGAACTGGGTGTAGGAGTTCGCGATGGCGACGATCGGCTTGCCGAAGTCTGAGTCGGTCATACCGGTGGCGCGCCACAGTGCGCGAGCGCCTGCGGCATTGCGGCCGATGGTGGTGGTGCGTGAACGAAGCGGTGGCATTTATGGATCCTCGGGAGGTCGCGGGGGCTGATGTGCGGTGGCCGGACATTCGTCCGTCCTGGCGCTCTGAGCGACTGCACACAGAGTTTGCTGCTCGGCGGCCTCCCCACGTTACTCCCGGGTGGAGCAGGCCCTGTGGGCCGTGCCCGGACTTCGGCTCCGCGTGCTTCCGAGGCGCGACTAGGACTTGGAGTCGGACTCGACGTCGCCTGCCGGGGCTTCGACATCAGGCGCCTGGGCCTCGGCCTGCTGCGCCTGGGCCTCGGCACGCTTTGCCTCGTACTCCCGCTCCTCGGCCTCGGCGGCAGCGGCGAACAGATCCGGGATCCGCCCACCCGAGGCGCGGATCAAATCGCGCAGCCGGTCGTAGCCGACCGCGGGAAGTTTCACATCGGTGTCATCGGTGAGGTGGGCGCGCACAAACCCACGCTTCGGGATGCTCACCCCGGCGACTTGTGACCAGTCGAGGTGCCGCGAACCGAAAACGGTTCGTAGATTCAGCCCGTCCGCGGAGACGGAAGTCCTTGTGCGGGCTATCCATATGACCAACGCCACCGGGATCAGCAGCAGCCACCACAGCGCGATGGGCCAGCCGACGAAGGGGAAGAAGACGCAGAAGAACAGCACCAGTGCGCCCAGGTACGCCAGCTGCGGAATGCGGATGACCTGCGCTGTCGCCTGCGGCCGGGACGGGTCCGACGAGCTACCCGTATCCGATCCCGCGGCAGGCGTGTGGGACGATTTATCCGGTGGCACGGACTGATGCGGTGATGACACACCACCATCCTCGCATCATGGTGAACGGACTCGAGTACCCGCTCTGTCCCACATAATGGGACTGGTTTGACTGATCGGCTCGCGCACACATACCGTCATGTGCGTGAATCGAAACGAGTTGCTCGTAATCGGCCGGCGCGTCCAGCGTTGAGCCTGACTACCTGAGTCGAATACGTCAGCTCGCGCGCGACGCGCCACCCTCGAACAGCCATGCTGTCGGGGGCTTTTTTGTGTTCGGACTATAGATCGTGTTCTCCGACCACGGCGCGACGCGTGCACCCGCGTGCACAGCAAGTGTTGTCCGGGGTAACGACAAGCAGTGAGGAAACCAAGACGGTGAGCGCACCAACCGCCCGGCCAGGGCCCTCGGCCCGCAGGCCTGCGCCTTTGGCGAATCAGCTGGCATCGCCCGCTGGCATCCCGACGAACGCGGCAGACCGCCGCCAGGTCCCGCCCGAGCGGGTCACCGGCGCGCAGTCGGTCGTCCGTTCGCTCGAAGAACTCGGTGTCGACACGGTATTCGGCATTCCCGGCGGTGCGATTCTCCCGGTATACGACCCCCTGTTCGACTCCACCAGGGTGCGACACGTGCTGGTGCGCCATGAGCAGGGCGCGGGTCACGCCGCGACCGGCTACGCCCAGGCCACCGGCAGGGTTGGTGTGTGCATGGCCACCTCCGGCCCCGGCGCGACAAACCTGGTCACCCCGATCGCCGACGCTCAGATGGACTCGGTCCCGATCGTCGCGATCACCGGCCAGGTCGGCCGCAGCCTGATCGGCACGGACGCCTTTCAGGAAGCCGACATCTCCGGCATCACCATGCCGATCACCAAGCACAACTTCCTCATCACCGAGGGCATCGACATCCCGCGCATCATGGCCGAGGCGTTCTACCTGGCCTCGAGCGGCCGTCCCGGCGCGGTGCTCGTCGACATCCCGAAGGACGTGCTGCAGGCGAACACCACCTTCAGCTGGCCGCCGGAAATGCGGCTGCCCGGCTACCGTCCGGTCACCAAGCCGCACGGCAAGCAGGTGCGCGAGGCCGCCCGGATGATCATGGAAGCCAAGCACCCGGTGCTCTACGTCGGCGGCGGTGTGATCAAGGCCGACGCGTCGCCCGAGCTGCTCGAGCTGGCCGAGCTGACCGGCATCCCGGTGGTCACCACCCTGATGGCGCGTGGCGCGTTCCCCGACAGCCACACCCTGAACATGGGCATGCCGGGTATGCACGGCACCGTCGGCGCGGTTGCGGCACTGCAGCGCTCCGATCTGCTGATCACCCTCGGCGCCCGTTTCGACGACCGCGTCACCGGTCAGCTGGAGTCCTTCGCGCCCGGTGCCAAGGTGATCCACGCCGATATCGACCCGGCCGAGATCGGCAAGAACCGGCACGCCGACGTCCCGATCGTTGGTGACTGCCGCGAGGTGATCGCCGAACTGATCGAGACACTGAAGGCCGACTCGACCGCCACCGCGGCTCCGCTGCTCGACCTCACCGAGTGGTGGAAGTACCTGAACGGCGTCCGCGAGAGCTACCCGCTCGGCTGGACCACCCCGAGCGATGGTTCGCTCTCGCCCGAATTCGTCATCGAGGCGCTCGGCCGCCTGGCCGGACCCGACGCGATCTACTGCGCGGGCGTCGGTCAGCACCAGATGTGGGCCGCCCAGTTCATCAAGTATGAGAAGCCGCGTACCTGGTTGAACTCCGGCGGTCTCGGCACCATGGGCTACGCCGTTCCGGCCGCCATGGGCGCCAAGATGGGTGCTCCGGACAAAGAGGTGTGGGCGGTCGACGGTGACGGCTGCTTCCAGATGACCAACCAGGAGCTGGCCACCTGCGCGGTGGAGGGCATCCCGATCAAGGTCGCGCTGATCAACAACGGCAACCTGGGCATGGTCCGCCAGTGGCAGACCCTGTTCTACGAACAGCGCTACTCCAACACCGACCTGGGCACGCACGGTCTGCGCATCCCAGACTTCGTCAAGCTCGCCGAAGCCCTTGGCTGCCACGGCATCCGGGTCGAGCGCGAGGAGGACGTGGAGGCCGCGATCCGCGAGGCGCAATCCATCAACGACCGTCCCGTGGTGATCGACTTCATCGTCGGCAAGGACGCCCAGGTGTGGCCGATGGTCGCCGCGGGCACCGGCAACGACGAAATCATGGCCGCGCGCGGCATCCGCCCGCTCTTCGACGAGGACGAGCAGCCCGCCGAGCCCGCCGTCATCCATGAAGCGCTGTTGCACGAGAAGAACAAGGTGAACGAAGGATGAGCACCACCCACACCCTCAGCGTGCTCGTGGAGGACAAGCCGGGCGTGCTGGCGCGAGTCGCCGCGCTGTTCTCCCGCCGTGGCTTCAATATCGAGTCACTGGCGGTCGGCGGCACCGAGATCGCCGAGATCTCGCGCATGACCATCGTCGTCACCGTCGACGCCCTGCCGCTCGAGCAGGTCACCAAGCAGCTCAACAAGCTGGTCAACGTCATCAAGATCGTCGAGCAGGACTCCGACGCCTCAGTGGCCAGGGAACTGATCCTGGTAAAGGTGCGTGCGGACGCTAGCGTGCGGACCCAGGTGATCGAGGCCACTACGCTCTTCCGGGCGAAGGTCATCGACGTGTCCCCGGACGCGCTCACCGTCGAGGCGACCGGAACCCGGTCCAAGCTCGACGCGCTGCTGCGCATGCTCGAACCGTACGGAATCCGCGAGATCGTGCAGTCCGGCGTCGTCGCGGTGGGTCGTGGACCGAAGTCGATCACCGCGACTCGCTAGGGCGCGAGCCGTCGATCACAGCGAGCGGTTAATCTTGCTGCGATCGCCGGTCGGCCGCACTGCGCTTCCCCGCACACGCGGGGCATCTGATTTTGATCTGAAAATTACAAACCATCACCGGCGTAAGCATGGTGTTCCCCGCCCAGGCGGGGATGATCCTCCAGAAGGGAACCAATCACAGTGGCAGTCGAGATGTTCTACGACGACGATGCCGATCTGTCGATCATCCAGGGCCGCAAGGTCGCTGTCATCGGCTACGGCAGCCAGGGCCACGCGCACTCGCTGAGCCTGCGCGACTCCGGCGTGGAAGTCCGCGTCGGCCTTGCCGAGGGTTCGAAGTCGCGCCCGAAGGCCGAAGAGGCGGGCCTGACCGTCGGCACTCCGGCCGAGGTTTCGGAGTGGGCCGACGTGATCATGGTGCTGGCCCCCGACACCGCGCAGGCGTCGATCTTCACCAACGACATCGAGCCCAACCTGAAGGACGGCGACGCGCTGTTCTTCGGCCACGGCCTCAACATCCACTTCGGTCTGATCAAGGCTCCGGCCAACATCACCGTCGCGATGGTCGCCCCGAAGGGCCCCGGCCACCTGGTGCGTCGTCAGTTCGTCGACGGCAAGGGCGTGCCCGCCCTGATCGCCGTCGATCAGGACCCGAAGGGCGAGGGACAGGACCTGGCGCTGTCCTACGCCAAGGGCATCGGCGGAACCCGCGCCGGCGTCATCAAGACCAGCTTCAAGGAAGAGACCGAGACCGACCTCTTCGGTGAGCAGGCCGTGCTCTGCGGTGGCACCGAGGAACTGGTCAAGACCGGCTTCGAGGTCATGGTCGAGGCAGGCTACGCGCCCGAGATGGCGTACTTCGAGGTGCTGCACGAGCTGAAGCTGATCGTCGACCTCATGTACGAGGGCGGCATCGCGCGGATGAACTACTCGGTCTCCGACACTGCCGAGTTCGGTGGCTACGTGTCGGGCCCACGGGTCATCGACGCCGACACCAAGAAGCGCATGCAGGACATCCTGAAGGACATCCAGGACGGCAGCTTCGTCAAGCGTCTCGTCGCCAATGTCGAGGGCGGCAACAAGGAGCTCGAGGCGCTGCGCAAGGAGAACGCCGAGCACCCGATCGAGGTCACCGGCGCCAAGCTGCGCGGCCTGATGAGCTGGGTCGACCGGCCGATCACCGAAACCGCGTAACACGCACGAACACCACAGTGGCCCATCCCGATTCGTCGGGTGGGCCACTTGTGTACCGGCGGGCTCGCTACTCGCCCGTAGCGTCGCGGGTGCCTATTGTCCTCGGGGACAACGGAGTCGGAACCGTGCATCCGCATACCTCAATAGATCGGTGAGCTGTGACCACCCCATCCACCACCCTTGGCTCCGGCTCCGTCCCGAGCCCGGCATCGGCCGGCCTACGCTCCGAGGCGATCCACCGTTTTCTCGTCAAACCCGTCGACGCCGGCATCACGGGATCGGTCGACGGCGGCAAGCTTCTCGAGTGGATCGACAAAGTCGCCTATGCTGCGGCGGCCCAGTGGAGCGGCCACTACTGCGTGACCGCCTACGTCGGCAACATCCACCTCGACCGGCCGATCGCGGTCGGTGAGCTGGTCGAGTTGCATGCGAATCTCGTCCACACCGGCCGCACGAGCATGCATATTCTCGTCAGCGTCTATTCGACCGACCCGACCCGGAAGAAGCCGGTGCAGACGGCGCAGTGTGTGACGATCTTCGTCGCGGTCGACGACAACAAGCAGACCGTGGCGGTTCCGCAGTGGAATCCGACAACAATTCTCGAGCTGCAGCGGCATCGGCAGGCGCGGGCCAGGATTTCGGTGCGGAAAAGGATCGAGGAGGCCATGGCCGCTGCGCACTACACGGCCGAGGGCACCGCGCCGAGCGCAACGCTGCGATTCCTGGCGGCTCCGTCGGACATCAACTGGGGTGGCAAGGTGCACGGTGGCCGCACGATGGGGTGGATCGACGAGGCGGCCTACGTCTGCGGAGCTGATTGGGTCGGGCAGCACGTCATTACGTCCTACTTCGGCGGGATCCGCTTCTACCAGCCGATCGTCATCGGCCACATCGTCGAGGTCACCGCTCGGCTGATCCACACCCGGTCGCGCAGCATGCACCTCAGTGTGCACGTAACGTCCACGGACACCCACTCCGACAAACCCGCGCTCGCCGCTCATGGCCTCGCCGTCGTCGTCGCGGTCGACGACAGCGGAAAAGCGCGGCCCGTCCGGCAATGGGCGCCGGTTTCCGACGAAGACCGATCGCTCGAGGCCCATGCCCGCCACCTCATCGAGCTGCGTTCCCAGGTCGAGCCGTTCACCTCGGCGAGCGATATGCCCGCCGATGCCGAACCCAGCCACTTCCGTGCACTTATGCCGAGCTGAGTCGTCCCGGTCGGAATGTGGGAGGGCGGCAAGAAGGAGCTCGAGGGTCTGCGCAAGGCCGGCGTCGAGCACCCGATCGAGGTCAGTCCGGCAAACCCTGTCAATGGCCATTTGTGTCGGCGGTCGGTAGCCGGATTTCGCTCACGATGCTGGTCCTTCCTTGATGACGGGCATGCCGATCTCGGTGAGTGTGGTTGTGCTAGTTGAGCGTTCGCGCATTCAGTCGAGGCCGGCCAGTTTAGCCGCGGCGGCGTGGAGGCTGACTCGCAGTCCTTCGGCTTCGCCGGTCCAGCCGTTGGCTCGGGCCTCTTCGATGCGGTCGCGCAGGTTCGCGGCGATCTCGGCCAGCCGGTCGCGTGCGCGTAGGTGAATACGGAGGCTCGGACATCTGATGCATGCGTTCCCCGGAAATTTGCCGTGTTGTCGGTGATGGCGTTGCGCGGCTGGCCGAGTCGTGGCGGCAGCACCGCAAGCTCCCGGCCTGGCGGCTGGCCACCTGCCGCCAGGCCGACGTCGATGCTTGGAGTTGGGTGTTCCGGCGCTCGAAGCTGTCGAAGTCGTCGCTGGTACCGCCGTGGTCGAGGTATTGGGTGATGCGGTCGAGGTCGGGTTGCGAGCACGCGGGCTATGGGACGCAGGCATGGTCCAGATATCTTTTCCTATACCGGGCGGATCTTGTCTGGTATAGGTCCTAGCGTGGTCGCTATGACAACAACGAACGTATTTCCCACCGCCGATGAGCTGGCCGGAACCGTCGCACTCGTGACCGGCGCCACCAGCGGCATCGGTCGAGCCACCGCAATCGCATTGGCTGCGCGGGGTGCCCGCGTGCTGGTCCACGGCCGGAGTACGAGCCGCAGCGACGAGGTCGTGGCCGCGATCCGCGCCGATGGCGGCGACGCCGAGGCGCTGCTCGGTGAGCTAACCATGCCGAAGGACGTATCCGCGCTGGCCCAACGTGCCCTCGATCTCGGCGGCGGACACCTCGACATCCTCGTCAACAACGCCAGCCTGTTCCCGATCGGCGGACTGACCACGCAGACACCGGTCGCGGACATTGATGCCGCGTTCGCGGTCAACGTCCGCGCGCCGTTCCTGCTGGTCGCCGGGCTCGCTCCCGCGATGGCCGCACGTGGCCACGGCGTGATCGTCAATGTGCTCAGCACAGTCGCGCGACTCGGTGTGGCAGGCCTCGGGCTCTACGGCGCGAGCAAGGCCGCACTCGGATTGCTCACCCGCTCGTGGGCCGCCGAGTTCGGCCCCCACGGAGTACGCGTCAACGCGGTCAGTCCCGGCCCCACCCACACACCCGGTACCTCGCAACTGTCCGAATTTATCGAACAGATCGCCGCGCAGGCGCCCGCAGGGCGCGTCGCCACCCCCGATGAGATCGCCGCCAGCATCAGCTATCTCGTCGGACCCGGCGCAAGTTTCGTGCAAGGCGCCGTGCTCACTGTCGACGGTGGCCGCAGCGCGGTCTGACGAACCCCAGCCAATCCCCGGAAAGGATTACCTCCCATGAGAATCGCATCACTTCGCGTCATCACCGATGACGTCGCTCGGCTCATCCAATTTTACGAACACATCACTGGCCTGGCCGCCACTTGGGCGACACCTGACTTCGCGGAGATCACCACGCCCGCGTTCACCCTCGCCGTGGGCAGCACGCGCACCGTCGACATCTTCGGACCTGGAACAGCACGGCCGGCCGACAACCACAGCTTGATCATCGATTTCCTCGTCGACGACGTGGACGCCGAGTACGCGCGACTCCGGCAACACCGCGACGACCTACCTGCCATCCAGTTCGTCAATGAGCCTACGCAGATGCCCTGGGGCAACCGATCGCTCCTGCTCCGCGACCCTGACGGCACCCTCGTCAATATCTTCACCCCGGTCACCGATCAGGCCATCGCCAAATGGGCCCAGGGACGACCGCTTGTCAGCTGAGTTCGGGTCACCCCCCCGCTCAGTCGGCGGTCACGAACTCTGCGTGACCATCGGTTTGCCGGATCGCGCAGACCACCGGTGTGGTGCACCCCGTCACGGCTATGGACAGAACGTGCGCGCCGTCGGCGCCACGGTGCAAGCCGCTGGCAAGACCGATCCCACTGGTCATAGTGGTGTCAAGCCGTGCGAAGGACGTCATGGCCACGGCGCCGCACCTTAAATCCGGGCAATACCTGCCCGGATTAAGGTGCACAATGACGAATGTGCCCCGACCCACCGTCCGCGTGCTGGCCCTCCTGGAGATCCTCCAATCCGGGGGCACCCGCACCGTCACTGAGCTCGCCGACCGGCTCGACGTGGACGAGCGGACCGTCCGCCGCTATGTCGAGCACCTCGTCGAGCTCGACATCCCGGTTCGCTCGGTGCGCGGCCGCTACGGCGGTTACCGCATCGCCTCCGGATTCCGGATGCCTCCACTGATGCTCACCGACGACGAGGCCGTTGCTGTTCTCGTCGGCCTCGTCGTCGGGCAGCGCGCCGGCTGGGTACCCGCGTCAGGCGAGAGCGCGACGGCGAAAATCCGTCGAGTCCTTCCCCAGCCCCTCGCACGCCGGCTCGAGACGTTGCTTGCGAGCACCGATTTCACCAGCCCCACCCGCGACGCCGTCAGCCCGGACAGCACAGTGCTGCTCACCCTCGCCGAGGCGGCCCACGACCGCCGGCCAGTCGCGATCCGCTACGTCGGGCGCGACGGACGTCGCAGTGAACGCATCGTGCGCCCCTACGGGCTCGTCGCCCATTCCGGGCGCTGGTACCTCAGCGGCGCGGACTCCGCCAGCAACGACGTCCGCACCTTCCGGCTCGACCGTGTCGAGCGAGCTGCGCTCACCATGGGCACCTTCGAGGTCCCCGAAAGCTTCGACCCGACCGAACGCGTGCTCACCGCGCTCGCCGAGCAGCCCTGGCGCCACGAGGTGTCAGTTCGAGTCAAGGGAGACTCCGCAGAGGTCCGTGCCCGACTGCCAGCCGGGCTCGCCGTCGTCGAGGAGTCCCTCGACGACGGGTGGGTACGAGTCCGGATGCGCGTCGAACGCCTCGACTGGCTGCCCGCCGTGCTGGCCTCCCTCGACCGGCCGCTAGTCGTCGAGAATCCCGACGAGCTACGAGACCACCTACAAGCCCTCGCTCACCGACTCCAGGACGCCTGCCGTTGACACCAAGCGTTGCCGGGCCACGCGGGACGGGCGCCCGCGCCAGCGTGAAGCTCCGGCCTGCACTCAGGACCCGGCTGCGACAGAGCGTCAACCGCTCCTCCTGACTGTCCCGATAATGGGCATCCCATGCTCAACCTGCCTGGTTATCCGGGTCAGCCGCAGCGTGTCGGCACGTTTGTCCCGCAGACATCGGTGGCCGTGGGCGGGGCGGTGTCAGCTTTCAGGCCGTGCCTGTGCCGACAGGACGGTCGCGGAGAGGGCGCGCAGGTCGTCGAAGGCTTCGAGGAGATGCGCGTCCAAGCTCTGTGAGGGGTCGTCGATCCAGGCTTGGGCCGCGTGGTGAAAGGTGGCCCAGCCGGTCTGGGCAGCCAGGCCGGCCAGCCGGTCGGCGACACCGCGCTGCCGCAGCGCCTCCGCCGCGGCTTCGGTCATCGACGCGGCCTTGGCCAGCTCGCGTTCGCGGAGCGCTGGTGTCACGGCGATAATTCCCAATCGCGGTTCGGAGAACGGGCGATTGTCCTCGAGGATCCGTCCGGCTTTCCGGAAGGCGCAGAGCAGTACCTCGAGCGGCTGAAGACCATCGGGCGCTTCGGTCACCGCCTGCATCAGCTCGGCGCGCAGGGCGGCTTCGCCGTCGAAGAGCACCTCGCGCTTGTCTGGGAAGTGCCGGAAGAACGTGCGCTCGTTGAGGCCGGCGCGGGCGGCGATCTCAGCGGTGGTGGTCTGGTCGAACCCGCGTTCCCGGTACAGCTCCAGGGCCGCCTGCTGAAGGCGGCGGCGCGCTTCTATTCCGCTCCGTGGCACCCTCCGAGGCTACCGCAATGTGTCAGTAACTGGCGCCACATTGCGCCAGTGACTGGCGCTACGTGCAGAGTCGGCGACTGGCGCTACTTAGCGCCAGTAACTGGCGTTAAAAGGAGAGTGTTTCATGCATGTCTTCGTCACCGGGGGTTCCGGCCAAACCGGCCCCACCGTCGTCGCCGAGCTCGTCGCGGCCGGACACACCGTCACCGGTCTGGCGCGCTCGGATACCGCCGCCGCTCGGCTGGAGTCGATGGGTGCCACACCACACCGCGGCTCTCTGGACGACCTCGACAGCCTACGCAGCGGCGCCCAAGCCGCCGACGGCGTCCTGCACATGGCGTACGGCGGCGACTACGCCGATCCGGACAGCCTCATCCGCCGTGACTGCGCCGCGATTGAGGCACTCGGTCAGGCGCTGGTCGGGTCCGGCAAGCCGTTCGTCAGCACGTCGGGCACGTTGGTGACGAGGGCCGGCCGGGTCAGCACCGAGCAGGACGCGCCGGATCCCGATTCGGTCGCTGCCTTTCGTATCCCGGGCGAGCAGGCCTGTCTGGGCTTCGCCGATCTGGGGGTCCGATCCAGCGTCGTGCGACTCGCACCGACCGTGCACGGCCCGGGCGATTATGGGTTCATTCCGGCTCTCATCGCGGCCGCGCGCAGGGCGGGCGTCTCGGCCTACATCGGTGACGGCGACAATCGTTGGCCGGCAGTCCACCGCTTCGATGCCGCCAGCCTCTTCCGGTTGGCGTTGGAGACAGCTCCCGCAGGCAGCGTGCTGCACGGCGTCGGCGAAAGCGCCGTCACGATCAAGAGCATCGCGGAGCAGGTCGCGCAGATGCTCGACATCCCCACCTCCTCGCTGACCCTAGAGCGGGCCTGCGAGCATCTCGGAAACCCGTTCCTGGCCAGATTCTTCTCCCTCGACGTGCCCGTCTCCAGCGAGCACACCCGGGCGCTCCTGGGCTGGGCGCCGAAGCACGCAACGTTGCTGGAGGACCTCGAGACCGGCGACTACTTCACTCCGCAGGCCAGCATCCGCGCCGAGGAGATCTGGTTGCCGCACCACGGCCCGCGCGAGCACAGCCAGAGCTGACCCGCGCACCCCAAGACACCGCCAGCACCAAATCGACTACATCGTGGAATGCCTGCGCTGGCGCGATGAGATCGGCGCGGCCGCAATCGAAGTCGACGAGGAAGCCAGTACGCGTTCCCGCTCACCTTCGCCGCGCTCAACGCATGCTCGGCTGCCCGCCGGATATCGGTCAGCGAGTCGCGGTCGGGATGGCCGCGATGTTCGAAGGCGTGAACGCCGCCAACGGCAGCGCGATGCTCGCCGACGCATTGCGCGACCTGGTCTCCCTCAAGCGGGCCGAGCCCGGTGACGACATCACCTCCCGGCCACTGGCCCACCCGGCCCAGCTCGACGACGAGGAGTTGATCCACCAGTTGGTCACCCTCTACCGCGATCGGCGGCAGACTCCGCACCAACAACCACAAGTGCCACCACGGTCGCGAGGACTGCGGCCGAGGTCAGGACGTCGTCGTGGCCATTCAAAGTCGTCGGCTGCCGCCGGGCGTTTCAGCGTTTCTCAGTTTCGAGTCCCTTCCATCGCCCGGCATGTGTCAGAATAGGTTTGCCTTGCCAAACTATGGTGAGGCTGGCTTTGGTTCGATGGGTGTGAATGTGACTGACTTGGCTTCCGCGTCTGATGCACCGTCGGTTGCGGCTCAGTTGTTCGGCAGCGGATTGATCGGTGTCCGCGAGGGTCTCGAGACCGGGATCGTGGTCATGATTCTCGTTGCGTTCCTGGTGAAGTCCGATCACCGCGGATCGTTGAAGTGGGTTGCCTGCGGAGTCGGGGCGGCGATCGCGATGGTTGTGGCGATCTTCGTCGGCATCCACTACGGGACTTCCACGGTGACCGGACTGGCGGCGGAGTTGATCTCCGGGATCGCCTCGCTGGCCGCGGTCGCCATCGTCACCTGGATGGTGCTGTGGATGCGCACTGCTGCCCGCTCGATCTCCAGTGACCTGAAGGCCGGGATGTCCAAGGCCGTGTCTGTGGGCCCGGTAGCGGTCATGATTCTGGCGTTCCTGGCGGTCGGTCGCGAGGGCGTGGAGACGGCGCTGCTGATGGTCGGCTACGCGGAGAACACCGCGGGTAGTGCATGGCCGTTGCTGGGACTGGTGGTGGGGATCGGGATAGCCGCTTTGCTGACGGTGTTGCTGTATTTCGGTGCGGTGCGTATCAACTTCGCGATGTTCTTCAAGTACACCGGAGTGCTGCTGATCGTGGTCGCAGCCGGAATCCTTGCCTATGGGCTTCAGGCGTTGCAGACCGCGGACTGGCTGCCGGGCTTGTCCGAGTTCGCGTTCGATATATCGTCGTGGTTCACGATGTCGAGTTGGTACGGCACTGTCGCACAGGGGATCTTCAACTTCCGCGCCGATCCCACTGTGCTGCAGGTGCTCGCGTGGGTTGGGTATGTGGTCGTGGTGCTGCCGCTGTTTCTGCGCCCGGTCTCGCGATCGGCCCCGGGTGGCACCGAAATGCCCTCGTCTACTGATTCCGCGGCCGCGCCGCAATCGTGAAAGGTCTGCTCTTCCATGCGCTTTACCGTTGGTTCGATCACTGCTGCCGTGACGCTGCCGGTGCTGCTGATGTCGTGTACGAGCAAGTCCGATCCGGCGTCCGGCGGTGATATCGGCGTCACCGCCGGTGATTCCGCGTGTGATGTCGCGCGTGATTCGGCCGACACCGGCAACGTGACGTTCCAGATCACCAATAACGGCTCCAAGGTCACTGAGTTCTATGTCTACGGCGCCGGCGACCGCGTAGTGGGCGAGGTCGAGAACATCGGCCCCGGGCTTACTCGGCAATTGATCGTGCCGCTGCCCGATCCCGGGAAGTATGCGACGGCCTGCAAACCGGGCATGGTCGGCGATGGAATCCGCCACGATTTCACCGTCACGGGGCAAACCCAGTCCCGGGACGTGACCGGCAAGCTCGCCGACGCGGCGGCGGGATACCGGCGTTACCTGGTGAGCCAGGTGACGGCGTTGCAGGACACCACGAAATCCTTTGTCGCCGCGATCAAATCCGGTGACATCGAATCGGCCAAGAAGCAGTATCCGGTGACCCGCACCTACTACGAACGCATCGAGCCGGTGGCTGAAAGCTTCCCCCACGATCTCGATCCACGCCTGGACCTGCGTGAAGCCGACGTCGCCACTGGCGAGAAGTGGACCGGATTCCACCGGCTGGAGAAAGATCTCTGGACCCAGGGAGTACAACCCGACACCAACCAGATGGCCGACCAACTCGCCGCCGACGTCGCCGAACTCGTTGCGGGCGTGAGCGCTGCGAACTTCGCCGTCGATCCCATTCAAGTCGCCGGCGGCGCGCAGAGCCTGTTGGACGAGATTGCGCGCACCAAGATCACCGGTGAAGAAGACACCTTCTCGCACACCGATCTTTGGGACTTCCAAGCGAACATCGACGGCTCCCAGGCCGCGATCGCCAGCGTTCGACCTATCCTGGACGAACGAAACCGCGATCTCGGCACGCAGATCGACCGACGATTCGCCGAACTCGACAGCGAACTGGCCAAATATCGCGTCGGCGACGGTCATGTCGACTACGCCACCGTCACCGAGCCGCAGCGTAGCGCGCTGGCACGTCAGATCGATGCGTTATCCGCGGTCGTCAGTCAGGTGCAGGGCGTTGTCGCGGGATCGTGAGCGAGATGATCGCGGTAGCCGCGGGGTGTCGCGCCGTGGCCTGATCGGTTCGGCCGGTGTCGGAGTGGTCGCGGCCGGGGCCGGTGTGCTGGCGGGCCGGCTGTCCGGTCCGGCCTCGACGGCGTCTGCCTCCGGTGTTGTTCCGTTTCGTGCGGCCAATCAAGCGGGCATTGTGACGCCCGCGCAGGATCGACTGCATTTCGCGGCGTTCGACGTACACACCGAATCTCGTGCCGAGCTGGTCGATTTGCTGAAGACCTGGACGGTTATGGCGGAGCGAATGACTGCGGGGCATGAGGCGACGCCCGATGGCGCCATCGGCGCGGGGGCCTACATGCCGCCCACCGACACGGGGGAGGCGCTTGGTCTGGCTCCCGCGCGGCGTACGCTCACGATCGGATTCGGGCCGTCACTGTTCGCTACGGCCACCGGGGCCGATAGGTTCGGTCTCGCGGCCCGCAGACCGGCCGCGCTGATCGAGTTGCCGAAGTTCACCGCAGATGCGCTCGACCCGGCGCGCTCAGGCGGCGATATCGCCATCCAGGCATGCGCGGATGACCCGCAGGTCGCGGTGCACGCCATCCGCAACCTCGCGCGCGCCGGCTTCGGGGCGGTGTCGGTGCGATGGTCGCAGCTCGGATTCGGCCGCACGTCCTCGACCTCGACCAGCCAGGAGACACCTCGAAATCTCCTGGGGTTCAAGGACGGAACCCGCAATATCAAGGCCGAGGACCACGACACTGTCTCGAAATTCGTCTGGGTCGACGCACGCGACGATCAGTCATGGATGGCCGCCGGTTCCTATCTGGTGACCCGCAGGATCCGAATGCTGATCGAGCCGTGGGACCGCACCAGCCTGCACGAGCAGGAGCGGGTGATCGGCCGCGCTAAAGGCACCGGCGCGCCACTCGGCGGCGAGCACGAGTTCGACGAGTTGGACCTGCAGTCCGCGGGCCCGTCGGGGCCGCTGATCGATACCGACGCGCACGTCCGGCTCGCCTCGGCCGAAGAGCTCGGCGGCATCCAAATCCTGCGCCGCGGTTACAACTTCACCGACGGGTCTGATGGCTTCGGGCACCTCGACGCGGGTCTGTTCTTCATCGCCTACTGTCGAAACCCGCTCACCCAGTTCGTACCGATGCAGCAGAATCTCTCCCGCAACGACGCTCTCAACGAGTACATCAAACACGTCGGGTCCGCGGTCTTCGCGGTCCCGCCGGGGCTGGGGCCGCAAGACTATTGGGGCTCAACGTTGTTCGCGCCCTGACAAGCTCAGTCGCGCGGCATCGCGAAAGTGGCCGGCGATTACGTGCGGATCCACCGGAGGGGAGCGCAGTGGTCATGAGGTGCGCCACCCGGTGCTTACAGACTCGGCGGACAGTCGCGCGTTCCGCGCTGCTGGATTTCTGCAGTATGGACGATCGGTCCCTTCGGCTGCGCAGCGCGGGTTGTGCCGCGTGCGGCGAAAGCCTCCGCCTGAACCGGTCTTCGTCAATCAGCTCAACTGGGGTCAGGGTGAAGTCCATGTACGGGCGGAACCCCCGACAGCGGTAGGCGCCGATACCGGCGCCGCACCACTGATGTCCCGCCCGCTCGAGGAACTAGCTGCTGCCGAACAGGCCGTGCGGCAGCAGGTGGCGGGGGAACCGCCACGGGTCGTCTCCACGACCGCGGTCGTCGGAACGACCCCGATCGTCTCGACGATCGCGGTCGCAATCGTCCCGACGGCCGGGGCTGTGATTCCGGTCGTCCCGGAAGTCGGGCCGGTCACAATCCCCGCGGTCGTCCCGCGAGTCGTGTCGAACTTGGGTAATCGCCGGACCATCGGCCGACGGATCAGCCATGGCCGGAACCGCCAGGGCGGTCAACGGAACTGCGACAAACGCGCCGGCGACTGCGATGCGAGCCAGCCTCCGGCGTGGAGTAGTCGACTTTGTCGTCGAGAACACCATGGATCCTTTCTCTCTTGCGGTGAACCGTGCGTCCACCATCCCTCGGTCACGGTCTGCTCTCGTGGGGCGCAATGCCTTCCGGGCAGATCGGGATCGAGGTGCGGCCGCTGACAGCAGGCTGCTGAGGAAATCCCGGTGGTGGCACCGGCCGCACGTTCTACACTCTGCCGGACTTCGGCCGAAAGGCAATGGGGCTGACACCATTACAGGGAAGTTTCATCCTTTGGTATGAGGAGTCCCCTAGCCCGTGGGGTATCAGGACTCAGGGTGCTGGGCCTGGCGGGCCCGGACGCTGTGAACGGGAAGGGTTCGCCGAAGTGACGGCGCATCATGTCGCCGTCGAGCGGATCGCACCGATGGGCCCGTGTGCCGCGGTCCGGACGAACTCCACCGCGGTCGCAGAGGGCGGCCTGCGTGGTCGACTTGCCGACCGGGATGCTGCTGCGCCGCGACCGGCTGGCCAATCCCGTTGCGCGCGAACACCCGCGGGCGGCGCTGCGGGGGCGTTCTTGCGGTAGGCCCGCCGAACTGCCTTCTCTGGCACCGCACCGCACCTCACCGACACCAGAGCCGTCGGCGCGGTCAGCGTGCGTCGAAGATCGGCAGCAAGGTGTCGACGACAGTCGCGGGGGAGGGGAGCGACGCGACCGCGCCAGGTGGACTGAGGTGACGTTGTAATGCGCGTTGGTGCGCCGCACCGACCAGCAACAGTGCTGCGGCGCGCAGGTCCACCGCGGCGGGTGCGTCCGCTCGAGCGGTGGCGAGGCGGGCCTGGACGGCGTCGACGGCGCGGTGCGGGCCAAGATCGACCTCCTGGCTGCGTTCCTGATACTTCGCGCGGAGTTCGGCATCGGACTGGATGGCGGCGGCGACCGGTATCGCGCCGACAAAGAAATTCTCCAGCGCCTCGACGAGCGCGACGAGATCGGTGCGCAGGTCGCCACCGCCGTCGACCGTATCGAGCACGTCCTTGAACGGACGCAGATGCTGCTGAATCACCGCCTGCAGCAACCCGATTCGATCACCGAAGTGATAGAAGATGCTGGATTCGGCCACCCCGGCGCGTTTGGCGACCTCCTTGGTCGACAACCGCGCCACGCCCGCCTCGGTCAGGATCTGTTGCGCCGCAGTGATGACCGATTCCCGCACACCCGTCGACGGCCGCCCGCGTGTTCGCCCCTGCTCGCGCTCGGATGCCGGCACAACGCTCACCTCCCACTTCTCCTCAGACCCTTGCAGTATGCCCGATGCAGCCGTATTTTCTGAGTTATAACTCAGTAATTAGGTGACCTCCGGAGGTGCTCACCATGTCCACTCCCACCCGAAACAAGCCGACCCAGTCCCGCATACAGCGCACCGGTGACGCGTTCGTCCGCTTCTTGCTGCGATCCCCACTGCATCGCATGGTCAGCGGCAAGTTGCTGCTCATCACCGTGGTCGGCCGTAAGACCGGCCGGGAGTACACGAACCCCGTCGCCTACGCCGAACACGAAGGACATCTGCTCATCGGTACGGCCGCCAAGTGGCGGCGCAACCTGCAGCAGGGTCAGCCGGTGCGTGTCCGACTGCGCGGCAAGGACATTCGCGCCGAAGTCGAGGTCATCACCGACGAAGAGCGCGCTGCCGAGCTGTACCCGGTGATCCTCACCGACAACCCGGTGCACGGCCGGTTCGCCGGTATCGGCCTCGAACCGGATGGCACCGTGAACCGCGCGGACCTGCACCGGGCCTTCGCGAATGGCACTGCGATCGTGCGTCTGCGGCCGTTGTGACAGACCCGGCCCATCGAGGCGACCATTCGGTTGGTCGCCCCACCATTGCGCCGGCGTATTGAGCCAGGGACCGTTTCTCGACGCGTCGACGACCGAGTGGCGCGCGCCGTGCTCCATTCACGGCACCGCGCTGAGCGATCACAACGAGTGAGGTTCGGATTCAGGTGTCATGGCACCGGCCCGTGCGCGGTCATGCGGAGCCTCGGGACGTTGCTCCGCTCAGTGGCCCCGGACTATCAGCCCAAGCCTGGCCTGGGTGCGTACAACTCGGGCTCGAACAGTGCTTTGGCTCCGGAGCGTGTGTAGAGCTTTCGTTGCCGAAAGCCAGCTCGCTCAGAAATAGCACTCTGGCGGTACGCACCTCGGTCAACGTCGCACGGTCGCTGACTGCGCGTCGCAGCCTGCTGACCTCGTCGTCGAACCGGTCACGATCGGGAAATCCCGGTGCACGTACAGGGATCGGCGCATCGGTCGACACTCCGGTCCAGCTGGCCAGTGCCGCGTCCACGAAGTCTCGCTCCCTGGGCGTCAGTATCGACATATCGAATTCCATTGTCCCTTGTCCCTCGCTGGGTTATCGAACGTCACCGATTGCCGCCCTGCTTTCCCGGCGGTGTACCTCCCGGTGGGTCCCCCGGGGCTTGCCCCGGCTGGGGTGTGGGGGCTGGGCCCCAGGGTCTGAAATCGCGGTCCGCACGGTTATGTCCACACGCAGGCGGTGGGGCACGCTGCCACCGTGCTGGGGGCTGGATGATCTCGACTGGCACGGCGACCAATCCATCGAGATCAGTAGCGACGAATCAACCACATAAGTTGCGACCAATCCACCAGCACAGCCCCGACCAATCCACCAGATATATTGCGACGAATCAACCGGATACCCCGGGAAAGTCCATTACCTCGCCGACCTCGCCCGAACGGTTGCGGCAAATCGCAAGGGCCACGCGACAATCGGCGCGCTGACGCCATCAATTTGGCTGTTTCCCGGCGGTCAACCCGGTCGGCCCATCAGCACCAGCGATTGAGACGACTCGACATCCGCCCAGGCGCGGCCCGCAGCACCGCACTGTTCCAGCTCGCCACCGAGATCCCCGCAGCAATCCTGGCCCGCACCCTCGGCATCCACACCGATGTCGCCGTCGCATGCCAGCGACTCTCCGCAGGCGACTGGACCAATTACGCTGCAGAACTCAGCCGACGCCCAACTCCACCGGAGTGAGGCATCCAGTCTGGATCGGTTGGGCCAGTAGAGATTCGAAGTGCTGAATGTTGCCGCTACCGCACCCGCCCACTGATCAAGCGTTACAGTCGCTCGATCGAATCTTCGCGCAACGTCGCAAACACCGGGGTGGGCTCACACATGACCCAACCGAACCAGCCGAAAGCGCTGTCATGGCCGCGGCTACAGGCCGGTGACCGCGTCCGGCTCGTCTCTCCGGCCAGCTTCCCCGAAGATCCCGGCTCGATCGACGACTTGATCCACGTCCTGAGCAGTTGGGGCCTGGAAGTCGAGATCGGCAAACACGCCCTGGACAGGCGAGGTTACATGGCCGGGCGTGACGAGGACCGGCTCGCCGACCTCAACGCCGCCTACACCGACCCCCGCGTTCGCGCCCTCATCACAACCCGGGGCGGTGCCGGCGCCTATCGCATCCTCGACGGACTCGATTACGACGCGATCCGCGCCGACCCGAAACCACTGGTCGGATTCAGCGACATCACCTACCTGCACCTGGCCATCTGGCAACATTGCCGAGTCCCCGGCATCCACGGCTGTCTGGTCGGTCACCATGCGATCAGAACCACCCATAATCTGCTGACTAGCACCGAACTCGCAGTGCGGCACCGAAACTCACAACTGATGTCGGTCGCTGCCGAGGTAACAGGTCACGCTCATGGTTTCTTGATGGGAGGCTCGCTGACAGCGCTGACAGCGCTGGCCGGCATGGTCGGCGCCGGACTGCCCGACCTCGGCGGGGCCATCCTGCTGATCGAAGCCGAACGCAAGATCGGGCTCGGACAAGTCGACCGGCAACTCACGCAACTGATTCGTTCCGGCGCACTCGACAGCATCCGCGGGATCGCATTGGGTCGATTCCCAGGTTTCGAGGACTACACCGACCGCGGCTGGAATCTCATCGACGTCCTTCGCGACCGGCTCACCCCGCTCGGCATCCCCATACTGGGCGGCCTCGAACTCGGCCACGGGCCAGACCCGCACGCTGTTCCCCTCGGCGCCGCTGCCGAACTCGACACCGACAGCGGCACCCTCACTCTAAACCCACCTGGACAGTCAGGGTTCTGAGCAAAGTCAACGAACCCGATGCTCGACGGGCCCCGAACAGGCGGCGACCCCCTCGCTCACGGCGCACCGCCTAGCGGCAACATGAGGCATTCGGACAGCTCCAATATCCGACGTGATCTGTAGCCAGGTAATCAGCAGTGCCAGCAGTGAACTGGCCGTCACGGCGGACTCGATGCCCAATTGTTCGTTGCGTAACGGCTCGGCGAGCAGCGTCGTCAGCTCCGGCTCGAGGTCCTCGTCGGTAGCCGCGGCCCGCAGCGCGCGGCGGGCCGCGGTCAGTGCGTCGGCTTCCGTCGCCAGCAGTTCGTCGGGTTCGGTCCGGGCGGTGTCGGTGCGGGCGAAACGATCATCCCGCGAACCGGCCACGACGCCGACGGCCACCAGGGCCGCCACGTGCTGGTCGCTGCGCGGCTGCCCTCCGCTGCCGAGCACCAGGTGTCGCACCTGCGCGAATCCGTTGTCACCGAACACGTGTCGTTGACGGCGGGCCAGGGCAACCATGGACAGAAGTGACGGCAGTCCCACGGCGTGGTCGATCCAGAAGGCGATCGAGTCGATCCCGGCGTCGGCGGCCGCAGGCATGAAACCGTACCGGCGCACCGCCTTTTCGATCACCGGTCGCATGAACGCCAGGAATTCGGCTTGGGCGGTGCGTCCGGCCCGAGCGGCCCGCTCTTCGCGGTCGGACAGCTCAAGCAGAACCGCGCGCCCATTGAAGGGTATCGCGGCGCGCGCCACGACATCGATTTCATCGAGCCTCTGCACCGACAGCAGCGCGGGTAGCAGCGCCGTTTCGTCTGCGGTCACGGCTGGTCCTGCCGATTCAGAATGGCCACAAGCTCATCGACATCGCGTCGTTCGTCGTCGGTCGATGCCTGCTCGTAGGCCCGCGCCAGATACTGTCGCGCACGTGCTCGGTCCGGTCGCCAGAACACCTGGGCGAGATTGAAATACTCGGCGTGCGTCAGATCCGGCTCCGCGGCCTGCCGTTCGGCCAACAGCAACGCCGCGTCGGAGTTGCTGTTGATGTGCTCGGCGAACATCAGATAACCTCGGTACTCCCGATTACCGGGGAAGAACTGGACAACCCGCCGCAGCTCGGTGAGCGCGGCTGCCGACTCCGGCCCGCGGGTGAGGGCGATCTCGAACAACGACGTGAGCCTGGCCCGCATGTCCACCGCGTGCCTGTTCATATCGTCGTCTGTGACCACGAGTGCCCGGAGCACCGCGGAGTGCGGCGCCAGGGTTTCCAGTTCCCGGGCCACATCGTCGACGCGCTCGTCACCTCCCGTGCCGTAGGCAGAGACCAGCCGCTCCAACACCGCGACATTGTCCGGTTCGAGTGCGCGTGCCGACTCCAGTACCAGTGTGGCCTCGCTCAACAGCTCCTTCGTGTCGGCGAATCTGTGCAGTGCCATGAGATCGTTCGCCAACTGGATCAGGTCGTCGACACCGGCCTCGTCGGCCGCCGCCAGTTCTCGAAGCATCGCGGCACGTCGTTGGAACAGTTGAATCTCTTTGTCCCGCCACGCGATCCAGCGAGCTATCTGGTCGCGACGGCCTCGCAACACCACCAGGCTCTGCGACGGGTCGTCGTCTCGCGTCCGGCCGGACGCGATCTCGGTGATGGCGCTGTCCAGCGTGGCCACGGCGATGTCGACCTGACCGAGGTGGACATAGGCGTTCGCGAGATTCAGGCGAAACTCAAGGCGACGCGGCGCACGGGTGTTCGCATCCCGGAATGCCGGAACCGCTCGCTCCATGTAGCCCGCCAGCGCCAAACCCACTGCATAGAGGTGTATCTCGTTCGGCGTGCCGCCGCGTGTCCGGGTGTACAGATCCTTCAGTGCGCGCTTGGCCTCTTCGGGTGTAGAGCGTTCCAATGTCTCCAGTAACCGCAGATTCCGCTCGGTACGATCGCTGTCATCCAACAGCCATTGCGTCTCGATGCCAGGCTCGGACAAGTGAATACCCCTCCGATCGTCGCGTCATCGTCCAAGATCTATCTCCACGATGACGCCTGAACTCCGACAGACGTTCGTCCGATCCGTCCCAGCTACGTAATGGAAATGACCAACGCGGCGCACCTCGTTCATGCCGATGAAGGGTCACGGCCGAGGGCACGTCACCCCCCACGAAAGAACCGATCTAGCAAACTGTACTGGCAGAGGTACAGGGAACGAGCAAGATTCACTGGCAAAAAGGAAGATCAACTGTCACAGGACAATGCAACATTCAGCACGAACCATGCCATGAAGGTTCAGCATGTCGAGCCCCGATCAGATTCGGCGCCGATAGTTGGTCTCATCGCACGTGCCGCTCAGATCTGCTGCTGGGCTTGATCTTTCGCGCCGCCACCTTCGAACGGAACGCGGCACCCTTCCATTCGCACACGTCGGCATCGCATTCGTAGTGCGCCTGCAACAGATAGGAGGCGTCGTCGTTGCCGATCAGCGCGGCGTCGCTGGGGCGTTTCCAGCGGGGCGGTTCCCATCCCACCTCGCAGTGCCCTTCGCGGTCGATCCGTTTCATGATCGCTGTCAACTCGCTCTCCTTGCGGGAACGGCGGGCGAACACCACCATGGTGATCGCAAGGCCCACGAAGATCACGCACGCCAGGGTGGCGACGAATATGGTCCAGTCAGTGGACATTTCAACTCACCTCCACCGCGCCGTAGGTCGCCCATCTGTGGCCGCGCCGCCAAATCTGTTCAGGCGCAAGGACCATGAGGTGACAGACTTCGGTGAGCCCACGCCGCGCCGTCCACACGTGTTCCCGCGTCGGAGTGATCACCAGGCTCGCGGAACAGCGTCGAATCGTTTGCATCAGCAACAACGTCGGCATGTACACGTCGCGGTCGACGACGAGTATCTCCGCAAGTTCATAGGCTTGCCGCAGTGCTATGTCGTGGATCGCCTGCTTTTCACGCCCGCAATCGATCCCTGATTGGTCCAGTCGTATGTAGCCCACCGCGATGGTCACCCGAACACCCCTGGTTGTTCGTCCGTTGATAGTTGGCAGCCCGGCGCCGGGGGCTCTCGCTACCATCCGGCGGAACCCTTGGTCGCCGGTAATATGCCCTGATGAGTGGGGGCTTCACCCGACGCCGGGGCCTGATAAATAGCGTCACGGATTCGTAAGACCTGAACTAACAAGGATTTTGATAGTTTCGAAGGACGGGCAAGCGCAGAATAGGAACCGTGATGGTGATGACCAAAGACTCTGGTGTCGGCGTCGGAAAACGTCTCGCCGACGCACGCCACCTGAAGGGCTGGACTCAGGCACGCCTGAGCAGCGAGGCGAAGGTGTCCACCAGCCTGGTGTCACAGGTCGAACAGGAGCGAGTGCCGGCCTCTCCAGCGTTCCTTGCCGCTGTGAGCCGCGCGCTGGGCATCGGGATCGTCGACCTGACCGAACAGCCCTATGCGCGCAACACCGCCGCCGAGCAACGTGTTCACGAGGGGATAGCCGGCATCCGTCGCGAGCTCGCCGCCTACCGGACACCACCTGACGGAACCACCGAAGCGCGTCCGCTCGTCGAACTGTCGGCCGACGTGCACCGGGCCTCGAAGCTGCGGCACAGCGTGAACCTCACCCGGCTCGGTGCGATGATGCCCGGTCTGCTGTCGGAACTGCGGACTGCCTGGAACACCTTCACCGGCCCGGAACTCGAACAGGTCTACGGACTCGCGGCCGAAGCGTACGCGGCCTGCAGCCAAGTGGCGTACAAGCTCGGCTACATCGACCTGTCGAGCCTGTGTGTGGAGCGGTACGAGTGGGCTGCCGCGAAGTCCGGCGATCCGCTGGCCGTTCTTGCCGGGGACTACCAGCGCGCCGGCGAGCTGATCTGCGCGGCGGACTGGAGTGGGGCTCTACGGTATTTGGAACAGTCCCTGCGGATGATCGAGCCCGACATCGGCTTCGACGACCCGGCGACGCTTTCGATGTGGGGGAGCCTGCACTTGAAGGGCGGGTTGGCTGCCGCACGCGCCGGAAACGAGGCCCTCGCAGACGACCACCTCGCCGAAGCGCAGGAGACCGCGGACCGCATCGGTGTCGACCGCGACGACTACCGCCTGTGCTTCGGTCCGACCAATGTGGCGATCTGGTCGGTCGGGCTGGCCGTCGAAATGATGGACGGCACTACCGCGGTCGCCCGGTCACAAGATGTCCATCTGCCATCGGACACCAAACGTGAACGCGCCGCACACTACTGGATCGATTTGGGGCGCGGGTACTTGTTGCACGGCGATCGGGACCGGTCATTCGGGGCGCTGCGAAAGGCAAAGGAACTGGCGCCGACCATGGCCCGATATCACCCGATGGTCCACGAAACCCTCCGTGTCCTGGCACGCGATGATGCCCGCAGCACGGAGACGTTGCGCGGATTCGCCGCCTGGTGCGGAATCAACCGCTGACATCACCACAGCACCGACCGCGTACTCTGACACACTCCTCTTTGTCTGTTGTCTTGTGTCGCAACAAACAACCTACGAGAAGGAGCCCCCTTCACGTCAAAACGACTGAGCCACAACAGTACTCACCCCAGAAGAGCCGCACCCGTCTCCTATCGAGGCATGCTCGACCTGGCCACCATGCTCATCTGGCTTTGAGGACACTCGGTCAGCGGGCTCGTAGTGGGCCGAGCGCATCAGCCAAGAGCGCGAGTTCGTCCAGCATTGTCTTTGCCGCCCTTTCCATGATCTCGTTGGGCTCGATGACTCCGTCCGCGTTGAGGAAATTCGGGACAAACGGAATGTTTACCGCCTCGGGAATCGGCACCATCTTCAAGGTTGCGACTACCTCCTTGATCATGTGTACTGCCCTGGTACCGGCGGAAACGCCGCCGTAGCTGACGAATCCGACGGGTTTGTAATTCCACTCGGCGTGCAGGTAGTCGAGTGCGTTCTTCAGTGGCGCGTTGAACCCGTGGTTGTACTCGGGGGTTACAAACACGAATGCATTGGCGCGGTCGACGGTCGCACTCCAATCCTTCGTGTGCTGATGGACGTACTGGCGAAAGCGTGGATGGTTCGGTTCGTCCATCATCGGGAGGTTTACTTCGGCTAGGTCGACCACCTCGACGGTGAACCCGCCGTGCTCGACCGCGCACGAGTAAAACCACTCCGCCACGGGGCCGCCCGTCCTTCCGGGACGGGTGCTGGCTATGACCACCTGCAATACCGGCTTCTGTATGCCTGACTCAGGCATGACTGATCCTTCCTGCTGAATCTGGTCTCGGGACTCTGGCTGAGACCGCTGGCTGTATTGAGTGGGCTGGTACTTCGGCTGGGATCATTCGGATCGAATTCGTGCCAGTGGTAGCCGGACACGGAGGGCGAGCGTGGCTGTCATCTCCGATCGTCTCCTGCAAGCGACTCAGGGCGGCGGAGAGCTGATCGACCATGCGCAGTATGGTCGCGCTTACCGGGCGACGTCGTCACTGCCAGTACTACTTTTCGGATGCTGCTAGCCGGAATCTCGATTTTCCAGGCAACGGCAATGCGGCGGGCATAGTCGACAACACGCCGCCGACGATCTGACGAGCGCCGGCGCGATGCCGCCGTCGGAGAAGACCGCCCGGAGGCGCTCACTTCCATCGGGCGCCACCGTGCGTGCCTCCTGGTCCACGGGTGACTCCGCCGCGCAGGTCTACGCCGAGCGCGTCAACATGCACGAATACCGCAATGTCCGGCAGGTGGCTGAGGTTATCGCCCGCCTACTGCCCACGTGATGACTGCGCTCGCGTCAGGCAACCGACCAGCTGTGTAACGACTGCCTATGGTCCTAGGATCTCTCACTAGAGATTTCCTCTGAATTCAGAGGTGCGGGCGACCTCGGAGTGGCGATGACGGCAGATTGGCACTTCGACGTACCAACGGCGGGAACCAAATACCTTCCGCCCGACTCGCGGTACATGGACGCGCTGACCAGCCAGGGTTACGGCTTCGAAGCAGCCATCGCCGACCTGATCGACAACTCGATCGACGCGGAAGCGCACGATGTCGTCGTCCACTTCCTCCGTGACGGCGACACCCTGGTCAGTCTGCTGATCATCGATGACGGTCACGGTATGACCGACGCGGATCTCGACGTGGCGATGACAGTCGGTGGCCGCCGCGACTACTCCCCGAATGCACTGGGTATGTTCGGCACCGGGTTGAAGTCGGCATCGCTCAGCCAGGCATCTGCGGTAACCGTTACCAGCAGGACACGCAAGACCAGACCCGCTGGTCGGCGGTGGGTGATGGAGCGAGCCCGTAATGGCTTTCAATGCGACATCGTCGAACCTCGGTATGCGCAGTCCTTGATCGACCGTTACAGCGGGTGCCCGATCACGTGGCAGGGCACGGTGATCCGGTGGGACGGTGTGAAGGACTTCCCACAACACGGGGGCGGTGGACAGACCGACCGCTACCTGCACCGCACCATCAATAGGTTGGGTCTGCACCTCGGCCTGCAGCTGCACCGATTCCTGTTGCGCGACGACTTCAACATCACGATTGCCGTCGAGGACATCCGAAGCGGCGACGTGTACATGAACTTCGGCGTCGTGCCACTCAACCCGTTCGGCTACCCGGTTTCCGGTCATCCCGATTATCCACGCAGCTTCATGGCCGAGGTCCCATCGATCGGTCGGCTGCAGCTGACCGCCCATATCTGGCCGCCGAAATCCTCGTTGGACGAGTACAAATCTGTTGGTTCGGTGCTGGATCGTCAAGGTTTCTACTTCTATCGCAACGACCGCATCGTCCAGGCCGGTGGATGGAACAACTTCCGCCAGCCCGAACAACATCTCTCGTTGGCCCGTATCGACGTCGACCTGCCGTCCGACGCGGGTGACGTGTTGCGGCTGAGCGTGAAGAAGGAAGGGGTCAAGGCCACACCGGAGTTCGCGTCCGCAGTTGAGAACGCGCAGGACTCGAGCGGCCGCCCGTTCACCGAGTTCATCGCGGACGCCCAGACGACCTACCGCGAGGCGCGCAAGCGTTCCGGCACCCACCGCAAGCCGGTGATCGCGCCGGGCTCCGGATTTGCCCCTGCGGTAAAGGAATCCATTGAGGAGGAGCTGCCGCTTCTGCCCGGCGAGCAGCCGATCGCCATCCAGTGGCGGAAGCTGGCCGACGACGTCTTCTTCGACATCGATCGCGACATCCGAACGATCGCGCTCAACCGCCGCTACCGGACCGCCATTTTGGGCGGGCGCCGTGGAACCCTCAACGACGCACCGCTGGTCAAGTCGCTCATGTTCTTTCTCCTGCACGAGGTATTCGAGAAGGAGTTCAGCGGCCCCCGGATTAGGGACAACCTCCAGTTGTGGCAGGCCGTCCTTGTCTCGGCAGCCCGGGCCGAGCTCAACCAACTCGACGACGAGTCTGGAGAATCCGCATGACCGCCGCGGCGCATCGCATCGCATTGCACAGCGCGGTGCTGGCCGATATGGGTGGCAGCCGGCCGAAGAGGCTGGCGAAGGCGATGGCCTACCAAGCGGAGGACATGCCGCCCGAAGTGGAAGCCCATGCCCACGAGGACGACTTCCGGGAGGCGCTGCTACACGCCGCAGTCAGCGACCAACTGGTTGACATGTGGCGAAAGCAGTTGACCCATTGGGACTTCGCGGAGGCTCCCCTGTGGTCCTCGTCGGCCGCGCGGACGGATGAACGCCGCGCCGATATCTACCGACTGCTGGATCTGGAGCGGGGAATCTGCAAACTGCTCGAGGCATTGATCCCGGTGTCGAAAGCTGTGCCGCCAGTGGTGATCAGCGACAAGTTCACACCCTGGTACATGCCCGCAGCGCAACAGGGCAGGCCCTGGTACTGGCCGTCCTATCAGGGTCTGCTCGCGAGGAAGGGCTGGTCCGCCGAGTCGATCTCGGCACTCGATATCGCGACCGACAGCGTCATCGAGCGACTGGCCGACCCCACACGTTCCGACGCGTATCAGTCGAAAGGACTTGTCGTCGGCTATGTTCAGTCGGGTAAGACCGCCAACTTCACCGGTGTGATCGCCAAAGCAGTCGACGCCGGCTACAGACTGGTCATCGTCCTTGGCGGGACGCTAAATCTGCTGCGCGGCCAAACACAGCGTCGCCTCGACATGGAACTCGTCGGCAGGGAGAACATTCTGCGCGGCGCGAGCGAGTACGAATCCGACTACGCCGACGATCCGGATTGGATCCGTGGCAAGTTCGTGGAGTTCGGCGGATTGCCCTCAGCCCTAGCGGCTTTCGACATCGTCCGGATGACCACCCGCCACGACGACTACAAGAGCCTCCTGCAAGGCATCGTCGCCCTCGAATTCGAGAAGCAGGAACCGGCCCTCCCGCTCTACGACGCCCGCAACTTGCACCGCGCCTCGGCCCGGCTGATGGTCGTCAAGAAGAACAAGACAGTTCTCACCAAGCTGGTCAAAGACCTCAATAAAATCAAGACACCGCTCTCCGAGATCCCCGTCCTGATCATCGATGACGAATCGGATGAGGCCTCGGTCAACACGTCTCGACCGAAGCCGGACGCCGACCGTACCGCGATCAACAAGAAGATCTCCGAGTTGCTGACCATGCTGCCGCGTGCCCAGTACGTCGGCTACACCGCAACGCCGTACGCCAACGTCTTCATCGATCCGAGCGACACCGCCGACATCTTCCCCAAAGACTTCATAGTGTCGCTTCCACGGCCGGACGGCTACATGGGCGCGAGCGATTTCCACGATCTCGACACCGACATCCCGGAAACCGAACGCACCATTGCGAGTTCGAACGAGAAGGCCCACGTCCGTGATGTCATCGTCGATGCCGACGACGACACCTCATGTCTGCAACAGGCAGTCGATATGTTCGTCCTCACTGGGGCGATGAAGCTCTACCGCGAAGATGAAGGCGGCCTCGGTGACCGCTACTTCCAACATCACACCATGCTCATCCACGAGTCCAGCTGGCTCGACGTACACCGGGAACTCCTGGGGCGAGTCACCAAATTGTGGTGGAACTCGGGCTATACGGGTGCGACAGGGCACCAGCGGCTGCGGGCATTGTTCGACAACGACGTTGCCCCGGTCTCCGCCGTCCGCGCCGAGGGGCTCGCGGTTCCTGCTTCGTACGACGAAGTGATGCCATATGTAGGCCCGGCCGCAGTACGCATTAGCGGCGACGAGAAGCCGATCATCGTCGTCAACGGCGACAAGGACCTGGAAACCGGCGAAGCTGACTTCGACAAACGCCCGATCTGGAAGATCCTGATCGGCGGTCAGAAGCTATCCCGTGGCTTCACGGTCGAAGGACTCACCGTCTCGTACTTTCGGCGCCGTGCGACCAACGCCTCTGCGCTGATGCAGATGGGTCGCTGGTTCGGGTTTCGTGACGGATACCAGGATCTGGTGCGGCTGTTTATCGGGCGCGAGGAAGTCGGAGCAGGTCGGAAAGGAATCGACTTGTACAAGGCTTTCGAAGCAGTATGCCTGGATGAGGAGAGTTTCCGGGGAGAGCTGACACAGTATTCGGAATGGGTGAATGGTGTTCCGCAGGTGACGCCGGCTCAGGTCCCGCCCCTCGTTTCCCAGCATCTGCCGTTGCTCCGGCCCGCTAGCCCGAACAAGATGTACAACGCAAAGCTGGTCGAGGTTCGCTCACCAGGTAGATGGCGTGAGCCGTTTGCCTACCCGTCTCTTCCAGCAGACCTGCGGCACAATACCGCGCTGTGGACGCCGGTATTCGACGGCCTGTCCAACGCCACTACCGACTTCGCGTACCACTTCCCGGAGAAAGGGATTGTGCACCGACTCACGGCGCTCACCGGCAGGCTCACCGGGGCAGAGTTCCTGGACATCGTCGAAGCCGTGAAGTGGCGCGCGCCAGGGCAGTTCGCCCCACATCTCGAGTATCTACGTGCGATCACCAAGGGGTCTGCGAATAACGTCGATGACTGGGTGGTTCTTGCACCCCAGCGGCTGAACCGCGACAAGGAGGTTCTGATCGGTCGACGGCGTTACACGCGGTGGGAGCGTGTCCGCCGACGTGATCCGTTGTTCGGCGCGATCAGTACCAGTCGCCATCGCGATATCGCCATGCGTATCGCGCGGGGACTGACCGATTCGGGGGACCCGAACACCGAGCGGCTTGTGGGCGATCATCGTGGCGCCATCATGCTGCACCCGGTCGTCGAGCCGAAGTACGGTCACGAGGTCATGCCGGATGGGTACATCGATCCCGCAAAGCTGGTCATCGCGTTCGGATTTGTCGCGCCTGCCTCTGCAACTGGTGGCGATGGTAGGGTCATCCGGTTCACGACGATTGATTCTTCCAACGATTCGGCGATCATCGATGTGGAAGAGACCGAGAACGAGCTGGAGTAGCCCGATAGCCGGAATATCAGCCGGCTGCCTCGAATTCGGCGAATCGTTCCTCGAGCCGTTCGGGTGAGGGACGGTCCTGCCGCCGTTGCGGCAAGGCGAGGTGCTTACCGTTCATCTCCTGCAGTCCATGCCGCAGCATCGGCCCTTCGTGCGGATCTTGCATCAGCTTTTCGCCGACGTGGATCTCGTATTCGGGAGAGATGCCGATCAGGTTCGTGTCATAAGCGGCATGGTGGATCTTGCAGAGGCTCAGACCGTTGCCGACGTCGGCCGCACCATGCTCCTTGCCGTCCGCGATGATGTGAGCGGCGTCGAGCAACTGCGCGTGGCCCACATTGCACATCGCACAGCGATGGTCGTACGCAAGGAGAACCCGGCCCCTGAACTCTGGCTGGTGTAGTCGTTGCTTGGTGAGGCGCTGAGCGTATGCCCGCTCGATCGGCATCAGGTTCAGTGGATCAGCAACGTCTCGGAGGCTGTCGTCCAGCGCGAGGATGAATCGTTGGCGTTCCTTGTCGTCCGCAATCACGTAGACCGGAAATACCGGGACGTACCGAATGGCAGCACCGATGCTGATCCACCGAAGCAGGATGATGGGCAGCTGTAATTCATAGGCGCGCCGCAGCTTCGTGTTGTCGCCTCGGACGTTGCCGTCCCGGTACGCATAGGCGTAGAGAGAATCGCCGACTTCCTCGTCGTCGTAAGGGCTGTCGGGCTTCGACAGGATCGACAGGGTCGCCGCGAATCGAGCGGGGTTCCAAATCCCTTTGTTGCGATCGATCAGCCGATAGGTCTCGGCACCGACTTCGAAGTCGGTCAGCTCGTCTCGGGTCAGCGACCCCTTCTCTTTGACCTTGCGCGCCAGGTGATCGAAGATCATCTGGCGCAGTTCTAGCTCCGCCCCGCTCTCCACAAGTGAAGTGTGCCATGGTCACTCGATCTGCGCTGATCTTTCGAGCAGCAGCGGCAGCGGCGGGTGCAGAGCTGCGAGCTCACTCGTCTTCGGTCGTGATATGTCTGCCAGAGCTTGTGCTCCGAGTCGCAGCACGTTCCCGTTGCGAGCGACGCGGCCGGGGTGACAGGAGTGATATCGAGTGCATTCAGAGGCGCGTCGGCGTGGGACGGCTAAACCCGTAGGTCAACGTCCGTCAAAGTCCTCGGGCGAGACGCCGTCGAGCCAGTATGCACCGTCACGACCCTCGACGTAGTTTCCGCCAGGAGGGTCGGCGTAAACGGTCAGCATGGCTCCCCTTGCTGAAGAAGAAGCGGCCGATAGGTTTTCGTCTCGAGAGTCTTTCCAATCGTCCCAGGTCCAGCCAGCACCTGCATCGATCCTGAACTCGGTGACTACCTTCTCGACACCGTCAACGAACACACGGACATCGATCGGACCGTCCGGGTCACGCACGACGACCACCTCGATACCCGATTGGTCGAAATGCTCTGTACCGCTGTTCATCCGATCCTCTTCTCGCAAACGATGGTTTGATTGATGGTTTCGGTGCTCATGTTCAGGGTTCCAGATAAAGGCGCTCGTTCGGCAGCCGCGGTAGTCCTGCGGTGTTGCCAGGGACGACGGCCACGGCGGCGGGTCCGTGATGGGTTTGCCAGTCCTGCACGAACATCAACGCGGCGGTGAGGCAGGCGGCAAAGTCGATCCGAGCGTCGTTGATGACGCTGGCCGACCAGCTTGCCGCACTGACTCGCAGCGATAGTCGGCCACTCCGATCTTTGGAATGCGCGGGTCAGCGGCGTTCGCTCATGGCTAGTTGGCCAAGGTTCTCAACGGTAGTTGGCCAGCGAGGTAGGTGGATCGGATGCCGGGCTGTTCGAGTTCACTAGCCAGCTCGAGGTGTGTGTAACGACCTAAAGTTGCTTTTCGACAGTAACTTTGGTCGTCCGATTGGGACGCCGGCTCCCAGCCCATTGATTACAGTGAGGAATCCCAGACATGGCATATCGCTTGTCGCGCAAGTCGATTCGCGCCGCCCTCGGCACTATCGCGGTCGGCGCGGCCCTCGTCGCTGGCGGCGCTACCGCCTCGGCGGATCCGTTGCCCCTCGACCCCGCATCGACGCCCGCCGCGGCATCGCCGATTGGGTCCGATGGCACCGGCTCGGCCGGGACCGGGTCCGCCGGCCCCGGATCGATCCTCTGCTGGCTGCTTCACCCCAGCCCGACTTGCCAGATCTGAGCTTGTTGTTCAACCTCGGCGACCGGTTATGCCGGTCGCCGAGGTTGTTTCTGTGGTGAAAGGTGCTGTGCCTGACAGTATTTCGCCGATGCTGCGGGCGTGTCGCTGGCGGTGAGGCGGTCACCGTCCGATAACTTCGGGTTCCTGCGAAAGATCCGGAAGAAGACGAAAACGGTGACCGTGGCTGCCAGCCTGCCCGAGGTGGGGATCCCTAGGAAGGCCGAGTCATCCGTCGATCGCCGCTGGTGCTGCCGTTTCCAGCCCTCTCGGATCGCCTCCTGGACGAGAATCATTGTGTAAGAATGTATTTGATTTGAGCGAAGTTGGCCCGGGAGGGGATCATGTCCAACCTGGACGACCGAATGGACCTAGCAGTCGATTGGTTAGGGCGCAGTCAGGTGTCCGACGGTGCTGGTGGTGCGGGGTGGGGCTGGGTGGCGGATGTTCCGCCGAACCCGCAGAACACCGCGGAGGTGGTGTGCGCGCTCAAAGCAGCTCGTCGCGAAATACCCAGGGCAGCAGAGGTATCGGTGTTGATCCGTCGGTCGGTGGTGGATCGGCAGGGTGGGGGTTCGTGGGCTTTTGAGGCTCCGGTTGATGTCGCGTGGCGACTGCGTGCCATGCGGTGTCTTGGTGCCGAGGTCGGCGATCCCGATGTTGTTGCCTGTATCGAGTTGCTGGTTGCCGAGCAGGACGCCGAGTCGGGTGGGTGGCGAATGTCGGGGCGGGTCGGCCCGGCGTCGATCACTGCCACCGCAGCTGTGATACATGCGTTGGGTGGGGTAGCTCCGGAAGACGAACGGGTAGCGCGGATTGTACTGCGCGGGGTGACTTTTCTGGCGATGTCGATGTTGTCCGAGGATGTTCGGGCACAGCCGATGTACGCGGCTGCGCATATCGCTTCTGTGCTGGCCCGACCGGAACTCGTATCGGTCGGCGGCAAGCGGAGTCGGCGTGCGGCCGAGTTCGCGGTCAAGCGATTGCTGCAGGGGCTCGGGCGGGATGAGGATCGAGTCGAAGAGGAACCGTTTCGTCGCGGCGATGTCTCTGATACGTGGCGCCACTTGAGCCTGCACCTCTCGGTGGGCGCCGTGGTCGCTGCCGACAGCGGTTCGATATTCGATCCTGCTGTGCGCAAGTCATTGACCGAACTGCTCGAGCTGCAGGAGACGACTCCGTTGCATGCTCATCGGGGCGGGTTCCGGACCTCGGCGGAAGGGTTTGTCACGTCGTATGCGACAACCCAAGCTCTGGAAGCGATGACGCAAGCTCGGGATGCGGTCAGCGAAACTGTCAATCCCGGAAAGGTATTCGACATCATCTGCCGGATCGACGGCGCGCATCACAGCGATCTACCCCGAACTACGCCCCGCGTCGACGGGCGCACCGGTCTACATCTTCCGCGAGTTCGCCGTACACCCCGACCAGCAGGGCCGGGGGTTCGCGCGAATCATCCACGACGCCTTGCTGTCCCAGCGTCCGGAACCACTGGCTTACCTGCTGGTGCGTGTCGGCAACCCTGCCAGAGCAGCGTATGAGTCGTGGGGCTGGCGTGTGATCGGCCAAGACCAACCCTTCGCCGACTCGCCGGTGATGGACGAGATGGCCCGGCCGTTGGTTTGAGCACCGAGGCATGACGCATCTACGGGCAACTATCGGGCGACTCTCGGCTGTCCCTATTCGGGATCAACTACGGACTCTTGCCGAAGCTGCTGCGCCGCATCGTTGGATGACTGAAGTCATCGAACTGAGGCGAGCCCTCATCAGCTCTTCAGCACCTGGTGCAGCGCCGTGAGTCCTGCCAGTGCCCCAATGTCGTCGCACGAGGTGTTGGCCAAGGCGGCCCAGATCGGTGGCCTCGACGCACGGGGATGCGAGGTGATCCGTGATGGGTCCCATGCTGTCTACCGACTGCCTGGTGGCATTGTCGCGAGGATCGGCAAGCCGGGCAGCGCTGAAGTCGCGCGTCGCGAGCTGCGGATCTCACGGTGGCTCAACGATTCCGGTATTCCGACAGTTCAGCCCATGTCGACGGTGGCTCAGCCGATCGTCGTCGACGATCGCCCGGTCACATGGTGGCATCTGATACCCGAGCTGCGGTCGTCGACGACGGAGGAGTTGGGCACTGTGCTCAGGGCGTTGCACGCTCTGCCGATTCCGGCAGAGTTGATGCTCGTGCCCTACGATCCGTTTGCCGGGCTGTCGGAACGACTTTCTGCCGCAGTCACTGTCGGTGAAGGCGATCGGGCATGGTTGATCCAGCACTTGCGGGAGCTGCGGGCGCGGTACGACGAGCTACCAGAACCGTTCTCGTTGTGTGTAATTCACGGTGATGCTTGGCAAGGCAATGTGGTGGTTGGGTCTGATGGCGTACTGACCGTGCTCGATCTGGACAAGGTGTCGCTCGGCCGACCGGAATGGGATCTGGTCCAGCTCGCCGTCGACTCATGCACCCCGCAGTCCCGGAACAACCCACCCGATCGCTGAATGTATTCGGCGGGCGGTGGTGCCGGGTCGAGATGCCCTGTGCCGCTGTTCATCCGATCCTCTTCTCGCAAACGATGGTTTGGGACAACGGCCACGGCGGCGGGTCCGTGATGGGTTTGCCAGTCCTGCATGAACACCAACGCGGCGGTGAGGCAGGCGGCAAGTCCATCCGCGGAAGAGGCGCGAACGTCACGTGACGACTGATCACGGATTCCTGATCCACACATCATGTTCGGCCGGGCTGAATGTCCGTCCGTTGCTACAACCCGGTGCCCATCGGGCGTACGTGTTCTCAGGGCTTACGGTGATCACGTCAACTACCTTCACCAACTCCGAGGACACTTCCCCACCGAAGTGCCGGACACTGGGAACGATCACGGCGTCTACGTCCACGCGGCGAACAACGTTCATCAGACGGCTTAGAGGGCTGTCGGTCTCAGGTCCGAACACAACCGTTTTCGCAAGCTCGTACCCGAGCCTCTTTGCGACACTGCGTATCTGGATCTCGTCCCAGGTCTGAGAGACGCCGGATACGTCTCGGCGCAGGTAGCCGATCGCTGTTGGCCGTGGCCTCATTCGTGCACCCCATCCGTCGTGGTTGGCAAGCACCCGACGCCGGGGGCGGCTCACCCGGCGTCGCGTGCCTGAACAAGGACGGTAGGGAGCCGCTGAGCACAAGCGCCAGGAGTGTGCACAACTGTGCTCGAAATCGGCCATCAGCCAATTAAATCGGATTTACCGGGGATAATGTACTTGGCACGGGAAAACTCGTGCTCAGTCCTAGACAGGGGGCAAGAACATGCGCCTACAGTTCCTCGGCAAGGGTGGATCGGACGTTGGCGGATGCCCGACGCTGTATGCCACAGACCACGGCTCGTATCTCGTCCAGGGGTGGCAGACAGGCACGCTGAAATCCATCGAAATCCCGCACCTGTTAACGGGATTCGCTGAAGCCGATACGTTCATCGGGGCAACGATGACGGACACCGGCCGGGGTACCTTCACCCTGTCCGGCCGACCGATCGCCGAGCCTGAGACGCTGGCTCAGCTCGACCTAGCACCCAACGAGACAGCGATTGAAGTTCCGAAGATCAGGAGGGCGTTCTACGGTGCTCTACCTTCAGCATGAGCCGCCCGATTGGGTGGCCTTGTTCTGTGATTGCAAGGCCGAAGCGTTCCACCTCGAAGTCCGGGACGCCTACGCCGTGCCGACCGAGTCGGACCGGTTTCGGCGGTTCCTCGCTGGTGAGCCCGCCTTGCCGGACGAGCACAAGAACCGTTGGAACGATCTTGTCCGGGAAACGACCGGGCGGGGTGTGACCGTGAGCAGGGTCCGCGTTGTGACGGTCCCGCACACCGACTACCACCGCTGGCTGTTGTCGGTGACCGATACCAACACAGCAGCGGGTGAAGACATTCGGTACGTGCCCCGGCATCTCGCCGGAGAAGTGCCACCCGATGATTGGTGGCTCATCGACAACGAGCGGGTTGTCTACAACCTGGTTGGCGAGAACGAGAAGCCAGCGGGACTGGCTGTGACCACCGATCCGGGGATCGTCGACTACGCCCGGAGTGTAAAACAGCGGCTGTGGTCGCTGGCGACCCCGTACGCGGAGTACGTCAACCAGTGACGAGCAGCGTTCACGACGCGCGGGAAGCTCTCGGGGCACGCCTTCGGGAGCTTCGCCGCACAGCTGGGCTCACCAATCGGAAACTCGCCCAGTTGTCCGGCTGGCACGAGTCGAAGGTCTCGAAGATCGAATACGGACGGATCAATCCGTCCGATGACGACATCCGGGCGTACTGCCTGCACGCCAACGCCAGCGATCAACTCCCTGACCTACTGGCCACGCTGCACAACATCGACGCCGCATACCTCGAATGGCGGAGGGTGCTCGGTACAGGGCTCAAGCGTCGGCAACAGAAGTCCTTGAAACTCGAAGCTGAAGCAACGTTCATCCGTGACTACCAGCCCCAGATCATTCCCGGCCTGTTGCAGACGGCCGAGTACGCCGAAGCCAAGCTGCGGCGGGGTATCGAGTTCCACCAGGTACCTGACGACGTGGACGAAGCCGTATCGAAGCGCATGGAGCGGCAACGCATCCTCTACCAGCGCGACCATCGGTTTCACTTCCTCATCGCTGAGCAGGCGCTCTACACAACAGTTGGCACCGACGCCGTCATGATCGGCCAGCTTGACCGGCTTGCCTCGATCCTCGGAATGCCACGTGTCACGCTCGGCATCGTTCCGGCTATGGCTGAGGCGCTGGTGGTATCAACCAACTTCGCCATGTTCGATAATCGGCTTGTCATGGTGGAAGGAACAGCCGCGGAGCTGACTATCACCCAGCCGAGAGAGATAGCGACCTACGGACGAGCGTTCAAAACCCTTGCCGGGCAGTCTGTCACTGGTGAGGCCACGCGGAAGCTGATCAGGGCAGCGCTCGACAAGCGGCGCACACAGCCCCAGAAATGACGAAGCCAGGGCGGTGTGCCCCGGCCGCTCGAACCTTCCAATCCTGGGACAGTCACGACCGTGACGCCGTTGTTCGTGACCTCGCCCAGCAACCGGCGTAACACACCATGGGTGCAACGCATCGGATCGCAGTCATCCCCGGCGACGGGATCGGCACAGAGGTCGTCCCCGAGGGGCTGCGGGTACTCGAAACCGCGGCGTCGGCATTCGACTTCACCCTCGACTACGAACAGTTCGACTACGCGAGCGCCGACTATTACACCAAGACCGGTGCGATGCTGCCCGCCGGCTGGTTCGACGAGTTGAACCGCTTCGACGCCATCTTCTTCGGTGCGGTCGGATGGCCCGAAGTCGTGCCCGACCACATCTCGCTGTGGGAAGCCTGCTGCAGTTCCGCCGCCACTTCGACCAGTAGGTGAGCCTCCGGCCGGTCAAACTCCTTCCCGGCATCGCGAGCCCGCTCGCCGGCCGCGCACCTGGTGACGTCGACTTCTACGTTGTCCGAGAGAACACCGAAGGCGAGTACTCGAGCATCGGCGGCAAGATCTTCGAAGGCACCGATCGCGAAACCGTCGTCCAGGAAACGGTGATGACGCGGATCGGGGTGGACCGGATCCTCGAGTACGCGTTCAACCTCGCCCAGAGCCGACCCAAGAAGCATGTGACGTCGGCGACGAAGAGCAACGGAATCTCGATCACGATGCCGTACTGGGACGAACGAGTCGAGGAGATCGCGAAACGATTCTCCGACGTCGAGGTCGACAAGTTCCACATCGACATCCTGACCGCGAACTTCGTACTCCACCCGGACTGGTTCGACGTCGTCGTCGCCAGCAACCTCTTCGGCGACATCCTCTCCGATCTCGGCCCCGCATGCACCGGCACCATCGGCATCGCAGGATTCAGGGAGCCTGGCGCGCAGCGCAATTCGCTGCACTCGGCCGGACCCCAGCTTGTTCGTTTTTCGGGCAGCGGTGTCTCTACCCGGCACTCCGTTCGGCCGGTGTCTGCTCACGATCTTCCAGAGCGCGAATGGCGCTGGCAGTCAGGCTCTCGGTGATGTGGCGGCGCATCAGATCACCCGCGCCGGCACTGTCGCCGGCGACTACCAGCTCGTAGAGTTGCTGGTGCTCGTTGAAGTCCCTGGTCCGGGGTTCGTCTCCGGGCGGAAGTTCGAGGCCGACGCGCCGGTAGCGGTCGGATTTGTCCCAGACGTCGTCGAGCAGCCGAATGAGAACGTCGTTGTGTGAGGCGACGTAGAGCGAGCGGTGGAAGTCGCGGTGCGCGAGGAGCCCCTCTTCGCCCCACTGGCGCGTAATCGGCAGCAGGCGGTTCAGCGCCGCTCGCATGATCAGGATGTCCTGCTCAGTGCGGCGTTCGGCGGCCAACTCGGTGGCGGTGGGATCCAGGGAGAGCCGGACTTCGAAGAGCTGGCGGGCCTCCTCTGCGTTCATTTGGGCAATCCGCACGTCGCGGTGGGCGTCGACCTCCACCAGCCCCTCACTGCTGAGGCGGCGGACTGCCTCCCTCAGTGGCGTGATACTCATCTCGAGGTTATCGGCGAGTTCGTTCTGCGCCAGGCGCGACCCAGGAGCGAGTTCGCCGCTCAAGATTAGCCGCCGTAGTTCGTTGTAAGCAACGTCGCCCTTGCTGGAAAAGACGTTCGTCGACGGCATGTGCCCTCTCTCACCCAGATTCACGGTTTGTGCCCTCGGCCATAAATTGCCCCTTGTGTCCGGGGCCGCTTTCACCTTAGCATCGTCCCTACATCTTATAATGGATACATCTTATAAGATATAAATAGTGAGAGGACCCACATGAAGATCATCTCGGTGCACGAAGGCGTCGTCCCGATCAGCTCGTCCATCCGCAACGCCTGGATCGACTTCAGTGCCATGGACTGCTCGATCGTGGCGGTGGTCAGCGACGTCGTGCGTGATGGTGAGCCGATCGTCGGATACGGCTTCAACTCCAACGGCCGCTACAGCGCCGGCGAGATCCTGCGCCGCCGCGCCATCCCCCGTCTGCTCGACGCCGAGCCCGAAAGCTTGCTCGACGAGAACGGTGACCTGGACCCGGCGCCGGCCTGGGACATCATGATGAAGAACGAGAAGCCGGGCGGACACGGCGAGCGGTCCGTCGCGATCGGCGTCATGGACATGGCGTTGTTCGACCTCGCGTCGAAGATCGCGGGCCAACCGCTCTACCGCTACCTCTCCGACAAGTACGGTGACGGTAAGCCCGACGACTCGGTCTTTGTCTATGCCGCCGGTGGCTACTACGCACCCGGCAAAACGCTGCGTGACCTACAGGACGAAATGCGCGGCTTCCTCGACCTGGGCTACAGCGTGGTCAAGATGAAGATCGGCGGCGCGGACCTGGCCGAGGATCTCACGCGTATCGAGGCAGTCCTCGAGGTTCTCGATGGCGACGGCTCTCGCCTCGCTGTCGACGTCAACGGCCGCTTCGACCTGAACACTGCCCTCGAATACGGCCGGGCCATCGAGCCGTACAACCTGTTCTGGTACGAGGAGGTCGGCGACCCGCTCGACTACCGCCTGAACGCGATCCTGGCCGAACAGTACCGCGGCCGGATCGCGACCGGAGAAAACCTTTTCTCGCTGCAGGATGCCAGGAACCTGATCCGTTACGCGGGCCTGCGCCCGGACCGCGACGTCATTCAAGTCGATCCCGCCCTGAGCTACGGACTCACCGAATACCTGCGCGTTCAGCAGATGCTGCGTGATCACGGCTGGTCGTCGCGGAACTGCGTCCCCCATGGTGGTCACCAGTTCTCCCTGCACATCGCCGCTGCTCTGAAGCTCGGCGGTAACGAGTCCTACCCCGGCGAGTTCCAGCCGACCGGCGGCTTCGCTGACGACGCCATCGTGCGCGACAGCCGCGTGGGACTCACCGAGATCCCCGGCATCGGTTTCGAAGGCAAGGCCGCGTTCTACAAGGTGCTCCGCGACCTCCACCACTGACCCCTACCACCCCCGGTTCCGGCCGCGGGGACCGCTGCCCAGCCCGAAGTGCAAAGGAGCACTCGCGATTAGTACTACAACCATGCCACCGAGCCATACCGAATGTGAACGCTCGAGGCCATCGGTGGATAACCTGCGCAAGGCCGGCCGGATCGGCATCAAATCGATCGGCTACTTCCTTGCCCTATTCCATCCTTTGCGCGATCGTGAGAGCGCCCGAGACAGAGAACTGAGGTCGGCATGAGCTCTGCGACGTACGAATTCGCAGGTCGGCAACGCCGACGGGTGATTGCAGCGGCATCGGCCGGCAACTTCGTCGAGTGGTACGACTGGGGTGTCTACGGTGTCGTGGCCACCGTCATCGCCGCGAAGTTCTTTCCCCCTGGCAACCCGGTCGTCGGTCTGCTGAACACCTATGCGCTCTTCGCCCTGGGCTACCTTTCCAGGCCCTTCGGCGGAGTCGTGTTCGGTTTGATCGCCGACAAGCTCGGTCGCAAACGGGCGCTCTCGCTCACCGTCACTCTCACCTGTGGGGGTACCGCTCTGATCGGTGTCCTGCCCACCTACCACCAGGCGGGCCTGCTGGCGCCGGTCCTGCTGTTGATATGCAGGCTCGCGCAGTCCATGGGGACCGGAGGCGAGTACTCCAGCGCCATCAGCTTCGTCTACGAGCACAGCCCATCGGCGCGCCGAGGCCGTAACGTCGCGATCCTGGTGGCGACCACGTTCGTCGGCATCTCCGTCGGATCCATCCTCGCCCGGCTCTGCTCAGCGTTGATGAGCGCGCAGGCGTTCGCGACCTACGGCTGGCGCATCCTCTTCCTCCTGGCCATCCCCATGGTCGCCATCGGCCTCTACCTGCGTTCCAACGTGGAGGAGACACCGGAGTTCCGCCAGATCGCCGCCGCCCGGGAGAAGGCCAAGCGCAATGCGACGCCGCTGCGGGACGCGGTGCGCTCGCAGTGGCGCACGATGGTCGTCTTCGGCGTGGCCACCGCCAGCTGGGCGCTGATCAGCACCACCATTACGGCCTATCTCACCACGTTCCTGACGGACGTGAACCACATGACCAAAGCACAGGCCTACAACGTCACGATCGCCAGCAACGTCATCCTGATCGTCGCGACCGTCGCCATGGGCCCCGTCTTTGACAGGTTCGGCCTGCGCAAGTCCCTGATGGGCTCCGCCGCGGTCGTCGCCGTCCTCGCGATTCCCGCGCTGACCCTCGCTGCGCACGGGCTCGCCGGGGGAACGGTGGGAAGCATGGTGATCGGCCTGTGCAAAGGCTTGCTGGCCGTCCCGGTGCTTGTGGCGATGAGCCAGATCTTCCCGGGTGCGACCCGCGTGACCGCCGGCGCGCTCGCCTACAACATCTCGCAGGCGTTGTTCGGCGGGACGGGGCCGATGATCGGCGTGTGGTTGAACCACAGCACCGGCGGCCCGTACGGCTTCGCCATCTATCTGGCGGCCCTCTGCGTGATCACAGTGATCGCCGCGTACGTCGCCCGCGCCATCTTCGAGCGCTCGGACCACAGCGACACTGACACCGCCGCCCCGGCGGCTCGTGTACTGGAGGTTCGATGAGCACGCCGTCCTGGCCCACCGGACCGGTCCGGCGCGCCGACGTCAGCAGCGACGGTTACCGGGTGTTCCCGCTGGTACAGGGGTATCCGGGCAAGAGCACCGAGCACGGCGGACTCGGCTGGAGCAGCGTCACGATCGTGGCCGGGAATGGCCGCCTCGTGCTGGTCGACACCGGCGGCTTCGGAATGCGGCCGATGCTCGCCAGGCGGCTCGCCGAACGCGAAGTCGACCCCGGCGACGTCACCGACGTCCTGCTCACGCACGCGCACTACGACCACCTCGCGAGCTATCCGCTGTTCCCCCGCGCGTCCGTGTGGATCAGCGCGGGGGAACTGGAGTGGGCGGAGCACGAGCCGCCCTCGTTCACCCCGCTGGCCGAGCTCTACGCCGCCGACCTGCGCACCAATCCGCGTGCCCGGCACGTGGAACGGGACGGAGAGATCCTGCCCGGCATCGAGGCGATCGCGGCGCCCGGTCACACGCCCGGGTCTCTGATCTACCGCGTCGCAGGGGCGGAACACCCCGTGCTGTTCACCGGCGACGCGGCCAAGAACAATGCGGAACTGCTGTCCTGTGTGGCCGACATGTCGGGCGACCATCAGGTCAGCAGCGCCTCGCTCCGCCACATCAACGAGGTATGGCGGCAGCGTCCCGGCACAGTGCTGATTCCCGGCCATGATCTGCCGCTCGCACTGGACGCCGATGACCGGCCACGGCGCATCGGCCGGCGTCGCGCCCACATCGACGCCTGGTTCGGCGACGACCTGCAGACCACAACGGGCTTTGACCTCACCACAGTGAAGGGAACCTCGTGACCACCATCATCGCGCGCGAGCGGCTGGAGGAACTCGCCTCCGCCGCATTGTGCAACGCGGGCATCTCCGCGAGCGACGCCGCCCAGGTCGCCCAAGTGCTCGTGCTCGCCGATCTTTTCGGCATTCACACCCACGGCGTCCAGCGCATCCCCCAGTACCTGGGCCGGGCGGACGCCGGCGGGCTCGATCTGCATGCGCAGGTCGTCGCTGAGGTCGTGGCTCCCGCGATCGCGCTGGTCGACGGCGCGAACGGCCTCGGCCCGCTGGTCGGCGCACGCGCGCTCGAGGCCGCGATGGCCGCGGCACGCCGGACCGGCGTCGGCGTCGCCTTCGCCCGCGGCAGCAACCATTTCGGTCCGATCATGCCGTACCTGTTCAGGGCATGCGGCGAAGGCTTCGCCGTGATCATCGCGAGCAACGCCACCACGACCATCGCACCGTGGGGTGGACGCGAGGCCCGCTTGGGAAACAACCCGCTGGGACTGGGCGTACCGGCTCCCGGCGGGGACCCGGTCATGCTCGACATCGCCATGAGCGTCGCGGCCCGCGCCAAGATCCGCGCTGCGGCCAAGAACGGGGAGCCGATTCCGGACACGTGGGCCACCGACGCAGCCGGGCTACCGACGACCGACCCGAACGCCGCCCTCGACGGCTTCCTCCAGCCCATCGGCGGACACAAGGGCTACGGCCTGTCCATCATGCTCGACCTGTTCGCCGGCCTGCTGTCCGGGGCCGCGTACCTGACCCATGTCGAGTCCTGGAACAAGACACCGGACCGGCCCCAGAACCTCGGCCACACGTTCATCCTGATCGACACCGGCCACCTCGGTTCCCAGGACGAACTGGCCGGCCGGATTCGGGACTTCGCGGACATCATCCACGACACACCGCCCGCTGATCCCGCCCGTCCGGTACGCCTGCCCGGAGAGGCCGAGATGGCCGCCTATCACCGGCAGTCCCGGGACGGGGTCGAGGTCGCGGCCGAGGACGTCGCCGCGCTCACCGACCTCGCCGAGGCCCGTCACCGATGACGGGCCGTACGGCCGGGCCGGCGGCCGGGCCGTTCGGCCGGGCCGGCCGACGGAGCCACGGCGACCGAATGGGCCCGAGGGCCGGCACTGACGCCGGATACCGGCCGGGTGATCACACATACAGGCGGGTTGTGTTCGGTCTCGCGCTCGGCGGGTTCGCGAACTTCATGGCCCTCTACTACGTCCAGCCGTTGCTTCCCGGCATCGCGGACGTATTTCACGTCTCGGCCTCGGCGTCGGCGGCCGTACTGTCGCTGCCCACGATCACGATGGCCGTCGCCCTCCTGTTCGTCGGGCCGCTTTCGGACGTGATCGGGCGCGTGGCGATCATGCGGATCTCGCTCGCCGGATCGGCGGTCGCGGGCATCTCGTGCGCGTTCGTGCCCAGCTGGCACGGCCTGTTGCTCGTCAGGGCGATCGAGGGCGTGGCCCTGGCCGGTCTGCCCGCGGCGGCACTCGCCTATCTGCGTGAGGAGATCCACCCCGGGGCGCATCTTCGCGCGAACGCCGCGTACATCACCGGAACCGCATCCGGAGGCGCGGCCGGGCGGCTGCTTCCTGGGCCGTTCAACGCGGTGTGGGGGTGGCAGGGGGCCGCCTTGGCCGCCGGCTGCGTCACCCTGCTCGCCGCCGTCGGCCTGTGGGTCCTCGTCCCGGGGTCGCGGCGATTCACCGGCTCCAGCGCTCGGCCGGCCAGCTTGCTACGCAACACCTGGCTGACCCTGCGGGACCCCGGCCTCGCCGCGCTTTGCCTGGCCGGGGCAGCACTCATGGGTGCCTTCGTCGGCCTGTTCAACGCCATGGCGTTCCGTCTGGAAGCCGCCCCGTACCGGCTGGGTGACGCCGCCGTGCTGGTGTTCCTGGCCTACCCTCTGGGCCTTCTCGCGCCGAACGCCGCGAGCCGGACTGCAGCGCGGCTCGGGCGCGGTTCCACGGCCTTGATATTCGTCACCCTGGTCCTGGCCGGTGCGGTGTTGACCGTGGCGACGTCGCTCGTCGTAATCTTCATCGGCATCGGCATGGTTACCTTCGCGTTCTTGGGCACCCACTCGCTCGCCAGCGGCTGGGTGGCAGGCCGGGCGCATCGGTCCGGTCTGGGTGTCGGGCAGGCGTCCGGGCTGTACCTGCTCGCGTTCTATGTGGGCAGCTCGGTCTTCGGCGCCGTGGTGACCTACCAATGGCAGGCTGGGGGCTGGCACGAGGTGACGATGACCTGCGTGATCCTGATCGTCGCTGGGGGTATCTGCGTGTTCACCGCCCGCTGCTTCGACGCAGCCTCCCGGCCCACCGGCTCGGACTCGCGACCTGACGCGCCGTCGCGATGAGTGGCCCCGCGACTGGCCGGCCCATCCGGTATGCCTGAGTTGACCGCTGAAAGCCGCACCAACGGTGCAACACGTTTCGAGAGGATTCGCGCATGTCACGTGTACTGGTCACCACCGACTACCTCTGTCCCGGTGACGAGATCGACGACATTCTCCGCCGGCACGGCCATGAGGTGACCTACTCTCCTGCCCTCGCTGCCCGTAGCCGCGATGAGGCGTTGGCCCTGTTCGACGGAATAGACGGCGCCATCATCGCAAGCGAACCGGTCACCGCGGATATGCTCGAGCACGCATCCTCGCTGAAAGTCATCGCTCGCAGCGGCGTCGGCTACGAATCGGTCGACGTCGCCGCGGCCGCCCGCCGCGGCGTACGTGTGTGCAACACCCCCGGCGTCAACCACCACGCGGTCGCGGAAATGACGATGGCTCTGATCCTTATGGTCGCGCGGAAACTTCCCGCGGTCCTCGATGGTGTCCGAAACGGGCAGTGGCCCCGCGATGCCGGCCGCGAGCTTCGCGAATCCACACTCGGAATTATCGGATACGGACCCAGTGGTCGAGCTGTCGCACGACTGGCCCGAGCCTTCGGCATGGCCGTGGCGGTGAGTTCCGCACACCCGGACGCCGACGAACCGGGTATCGAATTCGTCGACCTCGATACTGTCACCTCGACTGCGGACTACTTATCGCTGCACGTCCGCGCCGATGAGTCGACCCGCCACTTGATCGACCGCAAACGCCTGCAGTCGATGAAAAGCACAGCGATCCTGGTCAATACCGCGCGAGGCAGCCTGGTGGACGAGGACGCGCTCGTCGAGGCCCTGGCCGCAGGCGAGATCGCCGGCGCGGCACTCGACGTCGTCACATACGAACCGCTGTCTGTCTCGAGTCCACTGCGCGGCTTCGACAACGTGCTCGTCAGCTCGCACCTGGCTGGTCAGACGACAGAAGCGCGCATCCGGGCAGGTATGTCGGCCGCACAAGCGGTGATTGATGTCCTCGCAGGGCGCGAACCCGCCTACCCGGTCGATCGACTGTGAGAGTCGAGATGGGCACTGAGGGAGACCAGTGCGATGGGAAAGTTATTGTGGGAGAACAGATTCAGCAGTTTGCGCACGGCGGACGACCATCGGCTCCAGGCCGTGGCGCTGCATGGCGGCACGGTAGCCCTTGCGGCGCGGTGCGGAGGTGAAGGCGGCGCCGCCGTCGAGGTGCACGATGCGCCGATGCCCGAGGGACACCAGGTGATCGACGGCGAGACCGGCGCCGACCTCGCCGTCGTCGTTTAAGGCAGGGCCGACGATGTCCCCAGGCGCTGAGGGGTGGACCGAGCGGTTGTCGATTCGGGCGGGTGCGGCGCAGTCAGTCGAGCAGATGCGGCGGTGTCCGGGTCGGACGCACTTTGTGCACGAAGTTTCGCCTCAGCCCGTGGTACGGCTCACCTGCGGCGAAGAAGTTGTGGCGCATATGGGCCAGCTCCCCGCCGTCGACTACGAGGATTTCAGCCGTATAGCCGAGCCGGAGTATCGGTCGTTCGTCGAGGCGTATGGCGGCTACGACGTCACCACCTGGCCGGGCTTTCGGCTGCTTGCCGATATCCAGGAATTGCGTTGGGTGGGTTTCGCTCTCGGGCAAGCGCATTCCAGTGACGCCGCTGCTACGCAGGCGCGGCATCGGATCGCATGCTTGCGCGGATCGGTGCCGCGGCCTTGGCGGTGGGAGGCCTTGTGAGCACCGCCCCAAGCCGGGCATGCCGCGCGTGAAACCGGTCAGTTATCGACGCGCCGCCGCCATCGGCGATCGCTGGTGGTGACGGCGGGGTTGGCTGTCGATCCTGCAGGACCTGGGAGCGGGTCGGGTGTGCTGCGCTCCTCGATTTCGGCCGCGCCGACCAGGATGATCAATATCATCGTGACCAGGGTAACGATGAGGATCAGCGGGCTGAACAGCTGGAAGGGTTCGGCGCCGTTGGGTGTGCCGATGTGGTCGCCGTGGTGGGCGCTCATCGACGCCATTCCGGTGTAGTGCATGCCGGATACCGCGAGGCCCATGATCAGCGCCGCCCCGGTAGTCGCGCCAAAGCCGCGCACGTGCAGTACAAACCATAGCGCCGCCGTCGCGGCGACCACTGCGATCACGACCGATAGCGCGACGAGCGAGCGGTTGTATTCGATCCTCGCGTTGGTTTTCATCGCGTGCATGCCGATGTAGTGCATGGCGGCTACACCGAAACCGGTGATGGCGCCGCCGAGCGGCAGTGTCAGGCTCTCCCGTCGACCGTAAACGACGATCGACAATCCGAGCCACGCCACCACGATCGCTACCGCCGCGCTGAGCATGGTCATCGGCACGTCGTAGCGGATTCTCTCCCCGCGGATGGCGAAGCCGAGCATCGCGGTGAAGTGCATGACCCAGATGCCGGTACCGCCGAGAGCGACGGCCGCGGCGACGAGCCAGCCGTCGCGCCAGCGAGACGCTCGGGCATGGACTGTACATCTCAGACCGACGATCGATCCGACGACCGACATGGTGTAGGCCAGGGCGGGGGCTACCCACCCTGCGCTGAACTGATCGAGTTCCAGCACGTAAGTACTCCCTGGCTAATTCAGTCTGATGTGAAACGTTGATGTCTCGTATTGGTGTCGTCTGAAACGCCTACGACCGTTACCACAGGGAGCTGGCACTGAGGCGCGATGATTTCTACGCATGCGCGCGTGCCGACCTCGAGGTTTGTAGCGGTGCGCTTCCAGCCAGCTACCTGATTGGCTTGGCTATGACGGCAAACGATTCCAGGACTTCATGATCAGGCCCAGGGCTGTCAGCGGTGGTGTCTGCGCGATTCTTGATCCGAGCGACGTTGATTGTCACCGGTAGGCGGGCCGTCTACCGGTGAACCGGAATCAACGGCGGAGTTCGGCTACCGTGACCGGCCGTGATTCCCGGCGGGAAAGTTCGCAAGCCTCGGCGATATAGAACGCCTCGAGGGCGTCGTTGGGGCTGCAAGGGTTGTCGAGTTCGCCGGTCACGACGGAGACGAAGGCGGCCAGTTCTTCGGTGTAGGCGCGGCGGAAGCGGTCCATGAAGCCGGGGTAGGCGGGGTAGGGGGAAGGGGTGTAGTCGGGTTCGACCGAAGTCAAGGGTGAGCGGTCGTCCAGGCCGACGACGGCGTTTCCCTTGGAGCCCAACGCTTCCAGTCGGACGTCGTACCCCGCCCCGTTGTATCGGGTGAGGGAGACGGTGGCGAGGGCGCCGTCGTCGAGACGCAGCAGGACGGCGGCGGTGTCGACGTCGCCCGCGTCGGCGAAAAAGGATTCCCCGCGGTTGGCGCCGACCGCGTAGACCTCTGTGACTTCACGTCCGGTCACCCACCGGATGATGTCGAAATCATGCACACCGCAGTCCCGGAACAACCCACCCGATCGCTGAATGTATTCGGCGGGCGGTGGTGCCGGGTCGAGGGTGGTGGCGCGTAACGTGTGCAGCCACCCGAGGGTGCCGGACCTGATGGCTTCGCGGGCGGCCTGGTAGCCGGCGTCGAAGCGGCGTTGGAAGCCGATTTGGACTGGAACGGTGGAGTTTTGGATGTGGTCGATGACGTCCAACGTGCCCTGGATGTCGGCGGCTACCGGCTTCTCGCAGAAAACGGGGATGCCCGCGTCGACGGCGCGGGTGATCAGTTCGGGGTGGGAATCGGTGGCGGTGGCGATGACGAGGCCGTCGATGTCGGAGGCGAAAAGGGTATCGATGTCGGGGGCGAATTCGACGCCGAGTTTGGCGGCGGTGGTGCGGGCGCGTTCCTGGTCGGCGTCGGCGACGATGACGGTCTCGACGCCGGGGAGATGTTTCAAGGTTTCGGCGTGTGAGGTGCCGATTCGTCCGGTGCCTGCCAGGCCCAAGGTGACGGTTGTTGCGGATGTCATCGTCGCTCCTCCTGGTGAAACTCATCGTGTGGTGGGGAATTCGCCATCGGATGTGAGTTCGAACTCGGGGTGGCCCATAGGGCCTGATTCAGCTGCGGAGTATGGCCGTCGTCGCGCGGACGACCAGCGAGGGCTGTAGGCGACGACGGACCGGATCGGTGCGGCCGTCGCGGAGGCGTTCGGTCAGCGCTTCGATGGCCAAGCGGCCCATTTCGGTGCGTGGCTGATCGATGGTGGTCAGAGAGACATGCCGCAGCGCCGCCAGTGACGTGTTGTCGTAGCCGACGATGGAAACGTCGTGCGGCACCCGCAATCCCGCCTCTTCCAGTGCGGACATGGCGCCGACGGCGTTGAAGTCGTTGCTGCACACCAGCGCGGTGGGGAAGTTGTTGTGGGAAAAGAGGTTCAGGAGTTTCTGCACGGCGGCGATGCCTGCTGAGTCGGTGTGTTCGCTCGGGATGATCATCGGCTCCAGGCTGTTTCGCGCCATGGCGTCGCGGTAGCCGCGGCGGCGCGCGGCGGAGGTGAAGGCCGCGCCGCCGTCGAGGTGCACGATGCGGCGATGGCCCAGGGCAGCAAGGTGATCGACGGCCAGCGCAGCGCCGACTTCGCCGTCGTCGTTGACGGTGTCCACGTCGGGGATGGTGGAGCTGCGGGAGACGAGGACGACCGGACCCTGTTGTGCCGCATCGCGGATCGCGGCGACGGGCAGCACCGGTGACAGCAGGATGATGCCGCCGGGGCGGAAGGACAACAGGCTTTCCAGCGCGGTGCGTTCGCGGGCGGTGCTGCGTCGGCCGGTATTGAGGATCAGCTCCAGCCCGGCGTCCTGCGCGGCCGCGTCCATGCCCTCGACGACGTCGGCGAAGAAGGCGTTGCGCAGGTCGGAGACCATGACGCCGACGATGTTCGAGGTCCGGCTGGCCAGGGATCTCGCCATGATGTGCGGTTGGTAGCCGAGGTCTTTCGCGGCCTCGAGCACGGCGCGGCGGCGGTGCTCGCTCACTTTGGGGGAGTCGCGCATGACGAGAGAGACCAGCGCGCGGGAGACGCCGGCGCGGGCCGCGACGTCGTCCATGGTCGGTCGCGTCATGTCGCCTCCGTTCCGCGTTCGGTGATGCCTGCGGTGTCGGACGTTACAAGGTTGGCGCGTGCGAAGCAATAGAGCGCTCTAATTGGACATTTTCACGCGTCACCGCCTCTTCATCAGCACAGGTGGACGTTATATTCGCAGGTAATAGCGTTATATAGGCTGCCGAAGCAGTACTTGACACGCTATGACCTACGTTACATAGTTGGAGCGCTCCAACAGTTTGGAGCGTACACGTCGATAGACACCGAAGGTCGGAGAAGTCCCGATGACCGAACCGCTCTACCCGCTGCGTATCGCGGCCGCGCCAATCTCATGGGGAGTCTGCGAAGTCCCCGGCTGGGGCCACGTGCTCGACGCGCGCACCGTGCTGACCGAGATGGTCGCCCTCGGGATCTCCGCGATGGAACTCGGCCCACCCGGGTACCTACCCCAGGATCCAGTCGAATTGCGTGCGCTGCTCGACGGGTTCGGCGTCAGCTCGGTCGGTGGCTTCCTCGCTCTCGCACTGCATAAGGACCCACAGCGCGCGATCGAAACCGCACGGGAAACCGCCGCCCTGTTCGCCGCGACGGGTGCCGAGGTGCTCGTCCTGGCTGCCGCGACCGGACTCGACGGATACGACACGCGCCCAACGCTTTCCGACGACGAGTGGCGGACCCTCGTCGAATCCGCCGCCGCGATCGGGGATGTCGCCGCGGAACACGGTCTGCGCACCACGCTGCACCCGCACGTCGGCACCTATGTCGAGACCGAAGCCGAAGTCGACCGCTTCCTCGCCGATTCCGATCTCGACCTCTGCCTCGACACCGGGCATCTACTCATCGGTGGCACCGACCCGGTGCGACTGGCCCAGCGGTACCCCGACCGCGTCGGCCACATTCATCTCAAGGACGTTCGCAGCGCGATCGCCGACGAGGTCCGCAGTGGCGCAGTGGAATACAGCGAGGCTGTGCGTCGCGGACTGTATGTCCCGCTCGGCGCAGGCGACGTCGATATCGACGCCCTGGTGCGCGCCGTCCACGAGGCCGGCTACCAGGGTTGGTACGTCATAGAGCAGGACGCCGCACTGAGCCCCACCGATTCGGCAAAGCTGCCGAGTCGGGATGCCGAACTCAGCTTGAATTACCTCGCGAGCCTTGGCTCCACACTGGCAAGTCGTACGAATCTAGTTGGGAAGTGATGACAATGATGTCAATTCGATCGCGTCGGGCGGCCACCGGGTGGCGGCGGTCGCGCGCGCTGCTGCCGTGTATGGCGACGGTTGCCGTGCTCGCCGCGTGCAGCGGCCCAGGCTCCGACAGCAATCCCTCGACCACCCAAGCCCCTACTGCCGAAGGCAAATTGGGCTCCGTTGCCGTGGTGACCCACGGCAGCGCCGGTGATGCCTTCTGGAATGTCGTCAAGAACGGGGCCCAGGCGGCGGGCAAGGACCTCGGCGTCCGCGTCGACTACCAGTCTTCCGGTGACCCGGGCCAACAGGCGAAGCTCATCGATAACGCGGTGGCGCAACACGTCGACGGTCTGGTCGTCTCGATGGCCAACCCGGAGGCGCTGCGATCGTCGATCGAAAAGGCTGTCGCCGCTGGCATTCCGGTGGTCACCATCAATTCGGGCGAGAACGACAGCGCCACGTTCGGCGCGATCGGCCATGTGGGACAAAGCGAGACGCTCGCCGGCCAGAACGCGGGCAAACGTCTCGCTGATGCGCACAAGACCAAGCTGCTGTGCGTGATCCACGAGGCAGGCAATATCGGCGCCAACCAGCGCTGCGACGGCGCCGCAAAGGGATTCGGCAATGCGACCACGCTGCAGGTCGACATCAACAACCCGACCGACGCGCAGTCCCGGATCAAGGGCGCGCTGGAGGCGGACAAGTCGATCGACGCGGTACTAACGCTGAATTCGCAGGTGGCGGCGCGCGCGGTGGATGCGGTGAAGGAATCGGGCTCTGCCGCAACGGTTGCCACCTTCGACCTCAACAACGATGTGGTCGAGGCGATTCGAGCGGGCAAGCTGCTCTTCGCGGTCGACCAACAGCAGTACGAGCAGGGTTATCTGCCCGTCGTGATGCTGAAGCTGTACCGGTCGAACATGAACAGCGTCGGCGGCGGCGCACCGGTGCAGACCGGTCCTGCCTTTGTCGACAAGAGCAACGTCGAGGCCGTCGCCGCGCTGGTGGCGCGGGGCAATCGGTGAGTTGATATGACTGTTGCCACGCAAACACCCGACACCACACCGACGCAGCGGCCGGACGGTCCGACGCTGTGGCAGCGGATGGTCGTGCGGCCCGAGATCGGGGCCTTGCTCGGCGCGCTGTTGGTGTTCGTGTTCTTCTCGGTTATCACCGACCGTTTCCTCAGCCCCCTGGGTGTCGGGACCTGGCTGGACGATTCGTCCACGCTGGGCATCATGGCAGTCGCGGTGGCGTTGTTGATGATCGGCGGCGAATTCGACCTGTCCGCAGGCGTGATGACCGCGTCCACCGCGCTGGTCACCGCGCTGCTCTCGGTGCACGCGGGTTGGAACATCTGGTTGGCGCTGCTGGCGTCGCTCGTATTCGCCTTGGTCGTAGGAGCATTCAACGGCTGGGTGGTGATGCGCACCGGTTTGCCGAGCTTCATTGTCACGCTCGGTACGTTTCTCGCGTTGCAGGGCTTGAATCTCGGTGTGACACGGCTGGTGACGAACACGGTTCAGGTGTCGGGTGTGCGTGGCGCGGCAGGCTATCAGTCGGCGGGCTCGGTGTTCGCCTCGACCATGAACATCGGCGGCCTCACCATTCAGGCCTCGGTCCTCTGGTGGGTCGTGGTGACCGCGGTCGCCTCACTCGTGTTGGTGCGCACCAGGTTCGGCAACTGGATCTTCGCGGTGGGCGGTTCGTTGCCGAGCGCGCGCGCCATCGGGGTGCCTGCGATACGGACGAAGATCCTGCTGTTCATGGGCACGGCATTCGCCGGATGGGTGGTCGGCTCCTGCAACATCCTTCGGTTCTCCAGCGTGCAGGCGAATCAGGGGGTCGGGCTCGAACTGCACTACATCATCGCGGCCGTGGTCGGCGGCTGCCTGCTGACCGGTGGTTTCGGATCGGCGATCGGCGCCGCGATCGGTGCGCTGATCTTCGGCATGGCGCGGCAGGGCATTGTGTTCGCCCGTTGGGACAGCGACTGGTTCATGCTGTTCCTCGGCGTGCTCCTGCTGGCCGCGGTGCTGGTCAATAACAGATTCCAGAAGCGAGCCGAGAGGGTACGCCGATGACTACTCCACTGATCGAAGCGATCGATATCGGCAAGAGTTACGGCGGCGTTGTGGCGCTGCAGGATGTCAGCACCGTGGTGAACGCGGGCGAGGTCACCTGCATCCTCGGCGACAACGGCGCGGGCAAATCGACCCTCATCAAGATTCTCGCGGGAGTCCACCAGCACGACCGCGGCGAACTGCGGATGGACGGTGAAACGATCCGATTGTCCTCGCCCCGAGAGGCTTTGGACCGTGGCATCGCGACGGTGTACCAGGACCTCGCCGTGGTGCCGCTGATGAGCGTCTGGCGAAACTTCGTCCTCGGGTCCGAGCCGACCCTCGGATACGGTCCGCTGCGACTGCTCGATCGCCGCAAGGGTCGCGAGATCGCGCGACAGGCGTTGGAGGACATGGGAATCGAAATCCGGGACATGGAGCAGCCGGTCGGCACACTCTCCGGTGGTCAACGACAGTGCATCGCCATCGCCCGTGCTGTGTACCACGGAGCCAAGGTGCTGATTCTCGACGAACCGACCGCGGCGCTCGGCGTGAAACAGGCCGGTGTCGTGCTGAAGTATGTCGTCCAAGCGCGCGACAGCGGCCTCGGCGTCATCCTGATCACCCACAATCCGCACCACGCCTACCCGGTCGGTGACCGGTTCCTGCTGCTGAAGCGCGGCGCGATGCTCGGTTCTTACGAGAAGTCGGAGATCGATGTGCAGGAACTGACGAGTCAGATGGCAGGCGGCGCCGAGTTGGACGCCTTGCAGCACGAATTGGAGCGGGTGGTGACGCCGTGAGGTACCGCCCGGCGCCATACCCACAGCCAAAGCCTCGTCGCGACGGCCGAGGCCGAGACGAGGGTCGTGCGACGCGAGTTACTACGGGTGGTGGCGGAATGAGGACACCGGAATCTCGGAGCACCGTTGGCCGGACGGCGAGGACATGAGGGCGGTGGCACGGTGACCGGCCTCGAGGTCCTGACGATCGGACGCGTCGGTGTCGACCTCTATCCGCAACAGAGCGGTGTGGGCCTGGCCGAGGTCGAGACGTTCGCGAAGTTCCTGGGCGGCACCGCGACCAATGTCGCGGTCGCCGCCGCAAGGCTGGGCAGGCGCAGCGCGGTGCTCACGAAGGTCGGGCCCGATGGCTTCGGTGACTATGTGCGGGCCGCGCTGGAGGGATTCGGTGTGTCGTCGAGCTACGTGACGACCGCGCCGAATCTGCATACCCCGGTGGTCTTTTGCGAACTCGCGCCGCCCGCCGACCCGCCCCTGCTGTTCTATCGAGCGCCCATCGCCCCGGATCTCACCATCACCGAGGACGAAGTCCCTTGGGAAGCCGTGGATTCGGTTCCACTGCTGTGGGTCACCGGCACCGGTGTCAGCGCGGAACCCGCCCGGTCCACCCAGCGGACGATCCTGGAACGTCGGGCCCGCAGTGGGCATACCGTGCTCGACCTCGACTACCGGCCGATGTTCTGGCCGGACGAGGCCACCGCGCGCGCCGAGATCAGCTGGATGCTCGACCACGTCAATGTGGTGGTGGGCAACAGGACCGAAGTGCAGGTGGCGGTCGGCACCGCCGATCCGGACGCGGCGGCCGACCGGCTGCTGGCCCGCGGTGTGCGCCTGGCGGTGATCAAGCGCGGCGCCGACGGTGTGCTCGTCGCCACCGAATACGAACGCTGGTCGGTGCCGCCGTGCCGTGTCGAGGTGGTGTGCGGGCTGGGCGCCGGCGATGGGTTCGGTGGTGCGTTGATCCACGGTCTGCTGTCGGACTGGGATCCGCAGCGGATCGCCACCTACGCCAACGCCGCCGGTGCGTTGGTGGCCTCGCGGCTGGCATGCGCCGACGCGATGCCGACGAACGCCGAAATCGAGGAGGTGCTGTGTATCTGACCGATCAGCGCTGGCGCGAATTACTGCACGTGCGCGCGACCGACCCTGCGGCGATCGAACGGGCATATGCGAAACGGCTCCGGCGCCCGAGTCTGTTGCCGGACAAGGAAACCCTGTTCCTCGTCGCCGCCGACCATCCGGCGCGCGGCGCGCTCGGCGTCGGCTCGGATCTGACCGCGATGGCGGACCGTCGCACCCTGCTGGAACGTCTGCTCGTCGCGCTGGCGCACCCGGCCGTCGACGGTGTGCTCGGTTCTCCGGATGTGGTGGAGGAACTGCTGCTGCTGGACGCGCTGGACGACAAGATCGTGATCGGTTCGATGAACCGTGGCGGTCTGGCGGGTGCCGAGTGGGAGATCGACGACCGTTTCACGGGATACGACGCCGACGCACTGGTGCGATTCCGGCTGGATGGCGGCAAAATGCTGCTGCGCCTAGTGGATTCGGATGCGGGCACGATCCCGACGCTGCATGCCTGCGCACAGGCCGTCTCCGAATTGGCCGCGCACGGCCTGATGGCCATGGTGGAGCCGCTGCCGTACCGCCGCGACCACAGCGGAGCCCTGGTGATGAGCAGGGACGCACCGGCATTGGCGCGGGCGATCACGGTGGCGTCCGGCCTCGGTGTCACCTCCGCTTACACCTGGCTGAAAATTCCGGCGCCGCAAGACTCTTTCGTCCTCGACGCGACGACACTGCCGGTGGTCGTGCTCGGCGGCGCGCCATCCGGCGACCCGGCCGCGGATCTCGCCTCTTGGGGTGGCGCACTGAGTCATGAGGTCGTGCGCGGCCTGGTGGTCGGCCGTACCCTCCTCTACCCGCCCGACGGGGATGTCGCGTCCGCGGTGGACGCGGCCGCACAAGTGCTCCAGGGACGCCCGATGACCGCGCCGGTCGTCCATCAGGACCCGCTCGGCCGAGCCGCCCTTCGGAATTGGGAGGCTCGATGAAGCTGCATCGACCGGCCGGGAGTTTGACCGATGGGCCGGATCCCGTACTCCTCACCTCGGAAGGTGCGGGGTGGAGCTACACCGGACTGCGGGTGCTGCACCTGGGCGCGGGGGAGACGCGGACCGTGCACACCGGCGAGTACGAGGCGTTCGTGCTGCCATTGGCCGGGTCGTGCACCGTCCGCGTGGACGGCCTGGCGTTCGAATTGGCCGGGCGGGATTCGGTTTTCACCCGCGTCACCGACTTCGCCTATGTGCCGCGCGATGCCGAGGTCGAGCTGTCGACGGTCGGCGAGCTGGAGGTCGCGCTGCCGATGGCGCGCTGCGCGAATCGCCTGGAACCGAGATACGGTCCGGCCGAGCAGGTTCCGGTCGAGGTGCGTGGCGCGGGGCGGGCGACTCGGCAGGTCACCAGCTTCGGCGCACCCGGAATATGGGACCACGCCGACAAACTCAACGCGTGTGAACTGATCACGCCGGAGGGCAACTGGTCCTCGTACCCGCCGCACAAGCACGACGAGGCGAGCGAATGCGAAGTGGTCAACGAGGAGATCTACTACTTCCGTATCGCCGGGCGCGACGGGATCACCACCTCGACCGAGGGTTTCGGCATGCACCGGACATACACCGCCGACGGCGCACTGGACGAGAACGTGGCCGTCCGCGACGGTGACGTCTTCCTGGTGCCGCACGGCTACCACGGCCCGTGCATTGCCGCCCCTGGCTACCCGATGTACTACCTCAACGTGCTTGCGGGCCCGGCCCCGGAACGCTCGATGGCCTTCTGCGACGACCCCGCCCACAGCTGGGTGCGCGACAGTTGGGCGGAACAACCGACCGACCCACGCTGCCCGGTCACCGACCACGAAGGACGGCGCGCATGACGCTCGACACAGCAGAGGTCTCGGAGGACGGGCTGATTCGCCGATCATCGCCGACGTTCGCCGCTCGCCTGCGCGCCTGTGCAGGCGGCCCGCGGCGCTCGTCCACCGACCAGCCAGGACGATCCGCATGAAGTTGACGACTGCGCAGGCACTGGTGAGCTGGCTGGTCGCCCAGCGCTCGGAGACGCTCGACGGACGCGAAGTACCGTTGTTTCCAGCTGTTTTCGCTATTTTCGGGCACGGCAACGTCCTGGGTCTGGGTACCGCGCTGCAAGAGCGCCGCCACGAGATACCGGTCTGGCGCGGGCATACCGAGGAGGGCATGGCGCTCGCGGCGGTCGGCCTGGCCAAGGCCACCGATCGACGTCAGGTCGGCGTCGCGACCTCCTCGATCGGCCCCGGTGCGTTGAACATGGTGACCGCCGCCGGTGTGGCGCACGCGAATCGGCTTCCGCTGCTGCTGCTTCCGGGCGACACGTTCACCACTCGCGCGCCGGATCCGGTGCTGCAGCAGGTGGAGCACTTCAACGACCCCACCCGCACGGTGAATGACGCGTTCCGCGCGGTGAGCCGTTACTTCGACCGGATTACCCGCCCCGAACAGTTGATCGCGACACTGCCCCAAGTGGCGCGCGTACTCACCGATGCGGCCGACGCCGGGCCGGTGACTCTCGCACTGCCGCAAGATGTCCAGGCCGAGATCTACGAGTTCCCGGAGTCGCTCTTCGAGCCGGTCGTGCACCGCATCCTCCGACCGCGCGCCGACCGCCGGTCCCTCGCCGATGCCGCTGCTGCGCTACGCGCCTCTTCCCGGCCGTTGCTCGTGCTAGGTGGCGGAGTGCGTTACTCCGGTGCGGGCGGTCGAGCGCTGGAATTCGCTGAGCGACATGGTATTCCGGTCGTCGAGACAACCGCTGGCCGCACTCTCGTCCCACACTGGCACCCGCTGTATGCCGGACCGCTCGGCGTCACCGGAGCCGCGTCCGCCAACACCATGGCAGCAGAAGCCGACCTGGTGCTTGCGATCGGTACCCGGTTGCAGGACTTCACCACCGCGTCGTGGACGGTCTTCGCACCCGACGCCGCGTTGATCACCATCAATGCGGCCCGCTTCGATGCCGTGAAGCATGGCGCGCTGGCGGTCGTCGGCGACGCCGATGTGACGCTTCAGGATTTGGCGGAGTATCTGGCCGGAGACACCCTCGGGCAGGCGAACATTCGGCAAGACGCTTCCGGCGGCGCCGACACTCACTCGTCGAGGTGGCGAGTCGACACCGCCTGGCCCGCCACCGCGGCCGCGAGGCGCGCCGAGTGGGACGCGCACATCGGCACATTGCGTGCACCGACGGCGGGCACGCCCACGTATGCCCAGGTGGTGGGCGTGGTCAACGACCTGAGTGGGCCGGACGATTACGTCATGACCGCCTCCGGCGGCATGCCCGGTGAACTCGTCGGCGGCTGGCGGGCCACCGGCGGCGCGCCCACCATGGACGTGGAGTACGGATTCTCCTGTATGGGTTACGAACTCGCCGGTGCGTGGGGTGCGGCGATGGCGCACACCGACGGACTGGTGACCACGATGCTCGGCGACGGCTCCTATCTGATGCTGAACTCCGAGTTGTTCTCGGCCGCATTCGCCGGGCACCCGCTGGTCGCCGTCGTGTGCGACAACGACGGCTACGCGGTGATCGCCCGGCTGCAGGAAGGCCAGGGCGGCGAACCGTTCAACAATTTCTACGCCAACTGCCGCACCAGCCACGCCGAGCCGCCACGGGTGGACTTCGCAGGCCACGCACGTTCGCTGGGTTGTGCGGCATTCACCGCGACTGATCTGGGCGAGTTCCGCGACGCCTACGTGCAGGCCCGCGACGCGGCGCGCAGCGAGTCCCGTCCGGCGGTGCTGGTGGTGCGCACTCAACCGTCGTCGTGGACCGAGGCCGGGGCGTGGTGGGAGGTCGGGGTGCCCGAGCACCTGTCGGGGCGGGCGGAGTATGACGCGGCGAAGGCGCGGCAGGTTCGCTATACGCGGGCGTAGGGGGCTCGGGTTGTGGCTGGATTCGGCATAGAACGCCCTGCTCAAGGCCATGGCTCGAGCTCGAATCCGATCAAGCTGCCGATGTCGATCGTGTCATCGGGGCGGGCTGTCGCGTCATCGCCAGCGTCGCACTCACCGTCAGGATCCACAGCATGGTGAGGCCGCCGACGGTGGCTGTCGTACCCCACCCGTTGGCCGCATAGAAGTTGGCCGGTGTGTTTCCGAAGTACAGCGAGGGGACGAATGCGACGTTGATCAGCGCCAGCACCCAGGCCGACCAGGCGACCCAGCGCGGCAGCAGCGCGGTACGCAGTACCGCGAATCCGATTGCGGCGAAGAACAATCCCTCCAGCAGGCGGGAGATCGTTCCGTACAGGATGTAGGTGCCGCTGACCGTGATGGTCGGGTCGATCGGTTCGGGCGCTTCGATTACCGCACCGACCTCCAGCGCCATCGAGACGAACGCGGCCGTCAGCCACATCAGCCCCGCGATGGCGGCGACGGAGCCCACCCATTCGTAGGCGGTTTGCTTCAGCAAGTACCCCAGGCCCGACATGAAGACGATGAGCAGTGTCAATCCGGTGAGGCCGAACACGCTGCGGGTCAACACATTCGAGTCGGGTGGCGGCCCGTCGTAGACGAAGTACAGGGGCAGTTCGATCAGTATCAGAATGGCGGCGACGAGGCCGCCGATTCCGGTAGCGCGACGTATTGCATTGGCGTCCATGTGCTCTCGCTTTCCGAGGGGTGCCGAGGTGGATCTATCGCCGACGTGCGTGACGGCGCGGGCATCGCTCGATAGTATACGACTTATACTATAAGGCGCATGTTAAAGTGCCGCGACGCTGTGACCAGCGAGAACGGAGGCAGTCCCGACCATGTCCGAAGACAAGTTGCCGGACCAGCTCGTGCGGTTGTGGCGGCTGCCGATCGGACCGCGACTCGGCCGTCCGGCGGAACTCGACGTGAATCGGGTCGTCGACACGGCGGTGACACTGGCCGATCGGGACGGACTCGCGGGCGCGACGCTGCCGAAGATTGCTGCGGCGCTGGGTGTTACGCCCATGTCGCTCTACCGGCATATCGGCTCCAAGGACGAGCTGATCGTCTTGATGGCCGACTTGGGCACCGGCCCGGCCACCGAACTCGCCGCATCGAACGGCGAGTGGCGCACGGACCTGCGGCACTGGGCACTGGCGCAACTCGCTGTCTACCGCCGCCATCCCTGGTTGGCCCAGCTGCCGGTCAGCGGGCCGCCCCGCGGCCCCAACGCGATCGACTGGATGGATGCGGGCCTGCGCGCTCTACGTGACACGGAGCTGGACTGGGCCGCCAAGGTCGGCGTCATCACCGTCGTCAGCGGGTATGTCCGGCAGGGCCATGTATTGGCAAGCCAACTCGAACAGGGCAGTCGGGCGGCGGGCCTGGCGCAGGCGCAGGTCGAGCAGAACTATGGCCGCGACTTGGCCCGGCTCGTCGACTCCGCCCGTTATCCGGATGCGGCCCAACTGTTTTCCGCGAACATCTTCGAATCGCCGCCCCCGGACGACGGAACCGATGACCCCGACTTCACCTTCGGCCTCGAGCTCATCCTCGACGGCGTCGCCGCCGCGATCCGGGACGCCGCGTCGGCCGGAGATGGTGCGTCGTGAGCCGCCGCGCGCGGTAGTCGCCGACACCTTGCACGGTCTCGCGCGGAAGTCGGGACATCTCGCACGGTCGCGCGCCACGATCGTTGTGCGACCGCAACATTGCGATCTCGGCGCGGTCTCGAACCGGCCGCTTTTGCGAGCTCAGGCCGCCGTCAGGGCCGATTCCGGGGTCCGCGCGCCGGGGCGGAATCGGAGGGCGCAGGCCCTCAGGAACGTCGGTTTCCTCACAGTCTGGGGAGTCGGATGTGGAGGAATTCGTCGGATGATGGCATTGTTGATGGCGAGATCGGGCTTATCAAAGTGATCTGCTCGGCTCGCCTACAGGAAGTAAGAAGTAAAGAACATGGCTCAAGGCAGTGTGAAGTGGTTCAACAGCGAAAAGGGCTTCGGCTTTATCGCTCAAGACGGGGGCGGCCCTGACGTCTTCGTGCATTACTCGGCCGTTAGCGGCTCGGGTTTCCGGTCCCTCGAAGAGGGCCAGCGTGTGGAGTTCGAGATCGGCCAGGGCCAGAAGGGTCCTCAGGCCCAGGACGTCCGCGCTATCTGATCAAGCGTGACTTCTGAGAAGCTCGCACCCGGCAACGGGTGCGAGCTTCTTGTCATAGCTGGGGGAGATTCGGCAGCTCAGGAGATCTTGGCGAACTGCACGTGGGTGACCGCGGGCGAGCTCACCACCGAGGTGCACTCGTATCGGGGCAGCGTCCCGAGTTCGTCGTAGAGTCGTTCGCCCGCGCCGAGCAGGATCGGCACGACGGCCAGATGCGCCTCGTCCACCAAACCCGCGAGTCACAACTGATTGTATATTGCAATCAGAAGTTCGATATCGATTCCGCGAAGAGGAGCACCGCATGCGCGACGAGGGACGCTCGGGCTGCCCGATCAACGCGACGATCGAGGTGATCGGCGATCGGTGGACGCTATTGGTGCTGCGTGACGTGATGTTCGGCAATCGGCGCCACTTCCGTGAACTGTTGGCCGCCTCCGACGAGGGAATCGCCTCGAACATCCTGTCCGATCGGCTGAAACGACTGGTCGCGGCCGGTCTGCTCAGCCGCGAGGACACGCGGCCGGGGCAGAAGGCCGAGTATCGGCTGACCGAACCCGCCATCCAGTTGGTGCCGATCATGGCGCAGCTCGCCGCCTGGGGGTTGCGGCACCGGCCCACCACGAAACAACTCCGGGTGCGTGCCGAACTCCTCGAAGCCGGTGGACCGGAGCTGTGGGCTGAGTTCATGGACGAGCTGCGGGAGTCGCACCTCGGGATCCCGCGTCCCGATCATGGTGGGCCGAGTGCCACCGAACGGCTGGCGCACGCCTACGCCGAGGCTATGGATGGCCGAGTCGCAGTAGCCAGCAGTGAGTTGCCCTAGCGTCCGATGGCCAGCGCCTCTTTGCGGAAGAAATCCGCGGTCATCGCGCGAGCGCGCTCCAGATCGCGATCCGGCGTCTTCGGGAAAGCATCTGCGGCGCGGTCGAATTCGGCGGCGATGAACGTGTCGATCGGCAAAGGCACGGTGCCGCTGCCCATTTCGCGGGTGCGCGACTTGAGCTCGGTCAGCTCGGCAACGGCCGCAACCAGATCCGCGGGCAGCTCGCACTGCTCGAGCAGCGTCGGCAGGTGCATCGGCGCCACCACGGCATCCGGATGCTCGCGCAACCACCGCAGCGCCATGGCCGGACGCAGCGAATAGAACACTTTCTTCAGCGACCGGTGCTGGTCTGACAGTGCCCGCTGTCTGCTGCCCAGATGCAGGTAGTGGCGGGCAACCTGGTTGCGGTCGGCGACTTCGGTTGCCAGCGTGCGCAGTTCATCGCGGAAGCGAGCATCGCCCCGGTACACGATCGGCGACATCAGCCACTCGATCAGGACAGCGTTGCCCTTGACAAGCAGCCGCAGCGCCTTGGCCAGATCCCAGCCGTTCACATCGAGCAGATCCACGAGCGGGGTCTCGATCACGTCGCGGGTCCGCCACGGCGACAGGTAGGTGTCCAGGTTCGCCACATAGACGAAGCGGCAGTCGTAATCCGAGTCGGGTGAGGGGAATCCCCAAGCGCGGCTACCACTCTCGATCGCCAGCCGCACCGACACGCGAGGCTCGCGCTCGACCCGATCCAACTCGGCGTCGATTGACCCGACCACCGTCGGGTCCATGGAGCTGGGGATCGCGCGCAGGGACATTCGGCGATGCTATGTGTCGGCGGCCCTGAAGTGCAGCCCATTTTCGCCGGCGCAGTTCTTCATCCACCACACCGCGTTCATCCACCTGGTGCCGGTCTACGTCGGCACCGCAATGCTGCCCCCTCGCGCTGATGCATGCGCGGCCGTATCTGGCCGCGCTCTCCGGTGGTCTCGCTCGGCGCGACCGCTGATTCGCCGATGAAGGTTCGCGCGCGCTGACCTCTGCCACGTCTGGCCGCAGCGGCGTCCGTGAATATTTCGTGTCGGAGAGACGCGAAAAGTGTCACGTATGTCCGAGTTTGTTCGAGACTTTCCTGTTGGCAATTCTCAGACTCATGCCATGTTCCTCTCAGGAACTCGCAATGTCGATCCTTTGCGGGAGTAATTAAGAATGTAGAAAAATTGGACCTGACCAGGGATTCGGTATCTTTGCAGGTAGGGAACAATATGGACGATTGTCCAGCTTGCAATTATTGACAAATGTAGTCTGCCTCACATTCGTGTCGAATTCCGTAACCGGATTTGTTCCTGCCTCGATAGGCCATATGCCAGCCAGCCCAGCTGGATTTTTTCGACGAGAGGTAATCATGATCCCCGTTATCATCCACACCGGTAGCGCCGCCGTGCACGGTCTCTTCAGCACCGTGGGTGCCGCCCTGCACGGCATCCTCCACACCCTGGGGACCGGTTCGTTCGGCCGCTGAGTAAGCATGACGGTCGATTGATTCGACTTCCAGCCGGCCCCAGACGCCCTACGGCGCCGGGGCCGGCTGCTTTTTGTCCGCACTGACGTCACCCGCCTACCGGGGGGTAGGGTGCGGCGAATCCTCGCCCACTAAGCTGGGCGGCGGTAGTTGCCGACCCCCTTTCTCCCCAGGAGTACTCCACCGTGAGCCATGCAGGCCGTCCTGTTGTTCTGATCGCCGACAAGCTCGCCCAGTCGACCGTCGACGCGCTTGGTGACGGTGTCGAGGTCCGCTGGGTCGACGGCCCCGATCGTCCCGCGCTACTCGCCGCGGTCCCCGAGGCCGACGCGTTACTCGTGCGCTCGGCGACCACGGTCGACGCCGAGGTGCTGGAGGCGGGCAAGAATCTGAAGATCGTCGCCCGCGCCGGCGTCGGCCTCGACAACGTCGAGGTGCCCGCGGCCACCGAGCGTGGCGTCATGGTCGTCAACGCGCCGACCTCGAACATCCACACCGCCGCCGAGCACGCGGTCACGTTGCTGCTCGCCGCCGCGCGCCAGATTCCGGCCGCCGACACCACCCTGCGTGAACGCACCTGGCAGCGCAGCAAGTTCAATGGTGTCGAGATCTTCGACAAGACGGTCGGCGTCGTCGGCCTCGGCCGCATCGGCCAGTTGTTCGCCGCGCGCCTGGCTGCCTTCGAGACCAAGGTCGTCGCCTACGACCCCTACGTGTCGCCGGCCCGCGCCGCCCAGCTGGGCATCGAGCTGCTGAGCCTGGACGAGCTGCTCGGGCGCGCCGACCTGATCTCGGTGCACCTGCCGAAGACCCCGGAGACCAAGGGCATCATCGGCAAGGAAGCCATCGCCAAGACCAAGCCGGGCGTGATCATCGTCAATGCCGCGCGCGGTGGGCTGGTCGACGAGCAGGCGCTCGCCGATGCCATCCGGTCCGGCCACGTGCGCGCCGCGGGTCTGGACGTTTTCGAGACCGAGCCCTGCACCGACAGCCCGTTGTTCGAGCTGCCGCAGGTCGTGGTGACCCCCCACCTCGGCGCCTCCACCTCCGAGGCGCAAGACCGCGCGGGCACCGATGTCGCCAAGTCCGTGCTGCTGGCGCTAGCCGGTGAATTCGTGCCGGGCGCCGTGAACGTCACCGGAGGATCCGTGGGCGAGTCGGTTGCGCCGTGGCTGGACATCGTGCGCAAGCAGGGCACGCTGCTCGGTGCGCTGGCCAACGAGCTGCCGGTTAGCCTCGAGGTGCAGGTGCGTGGCGAGCTGGCCTCGGAAGACGTTGCGGTGCTCGAGCTTTCCGCGCTGCGCGGCGTCTTCTCGGCGCTGGTCGAAGACCAGGTCACCTTCGTGAACGCGCCCGCGCTGGCCAAGGATCGCGGCATCACCGCCCAGGTGACCACCGTGTCGGAGAGCCCGAGCCACCGCAGCGTGGTCGATCTGCGCGCGGTGTTCGGCGACGGCAGCACGCTGAACGTGGCAGGCACGCTGACCGAGCCGCAGCTGGTCCAGAAGATCGTCAACATCAACGGGCGCAACTACGACATGCGCGCCGAGGGCCTGAACCTGGCCGTCCTGAACTACGAGGACAAGCCGGGCGCCCTGGGCAAGATCGGCACCAGGCTCGGTGACGCCGGGATCGATATCCTGGCCGCCCAGCTGAGCCAGGACCTCGACAAGGAGGGCGCGACCGTCGTGCTCCGGGTCAACCGCGAGGTGGCCGCCGACGTGCAGGCCGCCATCGCCGAGGCCGTCGGCGCCGCCAAGGTCGTGGTCGTCGACCTGTTCTGATCCGGTTGGTCGGGGCGCGTCTGGAATAAGGCGCGCCCCGAACCGGCTGCCACTTGCAGGTCCTTGGTCGAATGGCCGACGTGGCGTCGATGACAAGGCCCTTGTTCGGCGGGGTGGCGTCACGGCGCCGCGCACCACGCGCGAATTCGCCTCGTGCGCAGGGAATTTCACACAATGTGGCGATCGGGACGCAGCGGCGGGTTGCCGTGTCGGCATCGGCAGGCCCGCCCGATGGCGTCCGCCGGCGTGACACCCAGTACCGTGGCGATGCTGCGGTTCGGACGGCGTGGCGCCGGGCGGACGCAGGTGGTCGGCCCAGGTCCGCGGTGCCTTGCGGAAGCCGCCAACAACACCGAACGGAGCATTGTTGTCATGAAGCTTGCTGTCATCCCCGGTGACGGAATCGGTCCCGAGGTCATCACCGAGGCACTCAAGGTGCTCGACGTGGTGGTGCCCGGGGTCGAGAAGACCGAATACGACCTGGGTGCCAAGCGCTACCACGCGACCGGTGAGATCCTCCCGGAATCGGTGCTGCCGGAACTGAAGCAGCACGACGCAATCCTGCTCGGTGCGATCGGTGATCCGTCGGTGCCGAGCGGCGTGCTGGAGCGTGGTCTGCTGCTTCGCACTCGTTTCGCGCTGGACCACCACGTGAACCTGCGGCCGTCGAAGCTGTACCCGGGTGTCACCAGCCCGCTGTCGGGCAACCCCGATATCGACTTCGTGGTCGTGCGTGAGGGCACCGAGGGCCCCTACACCGGAACCGGCGGCGCGATCCGAGTGGAGACTCCGCACGAGGTCGCCACCGAGGTGAGCACCAACACCCGCTTCGGCATCGAGCGCGTGGTCCGCTACGCCTTCGTCAAGGCGCAGGCCCGTCGCAAGCACCTCACCCTGGTGCACAAGACCAACGTGCTGGCCTTCGCGGGTTCGCTGTGGCAGCGGACCGTGAACGAGGTCGGCGCCGAGTTCCCCGATATCGAGGTCGCCTACCAGCACATCGATGCCGCGACCATCCACATGGTCAACGACCCGGGCCGCTTCGACGTGATCGTCACCGACAACCTGTTCGGCGATATCATCACCGATCTCGCGGCCGCGGTCAGCGGCGGCATCGGTCTGGCCGCCAGCGGGAATATCGACGCCTCCGGCACCAACCCGAGCATGTTCGAGCCGGTCCACGGCAGCGCCCCCGACATCGCGGGCCAGTCCAAGGCCGACCCGACCGCCGCGATCCTCTCGGTCTCGTTGCTGCTCAACCACCTCGGCCACTCCGACGCCGCCGCCCGCATCGAAGCCGCGGTAGCCAAGGACCTGGCCGCACGCACCGCCACCGCCTCTACCATCGAGGTCGGCGACCGCATCGCCGCCGCGGTCTGACGAGAACACCGCAGCAGGCGCATATCGCCACAACCATGTGCCACTCACGGCCGACCGCGGGTGGCCTTGGCTCAGCTGGGCATGAACATGTGCCATTCGTCGAGGGTTGTGGGGCGCATGACGTAGTTGGATTCCTTGACGGAGGAGAGGTTGGCGCTGGGCTCTTGGGAGTACCAGTGGCCGGGGTAGACGACGGGGTCGCCGGAGAGGTCGGCTAGGTAGCGGAGGCTGCGGAACATCTCGTCCGAGTCGCCGCCGGGGAAGTCGGTGCGCCCGCAGCCGTCGACGAACAGCGTGTCGCCGGCGATGAGTCGGTTGTCGAAGAGGAAGCATTGGCTGCCCGGGGTGTGGCCGGGGGTGTGTAGCAGTTCGATCTCGAAGGCGCCGACGTCGACCTTGTCACCGTGCTGGTGGCCGGTGAGCTCGCTGGGCGCGATTCCGGTGACGTTCGCGACCCAGGACAGCTCCTCGGCATTCACATGCACTGGGACACTTGTCTTTTCGAGCAGTTCGCGCACACCGCGCAGGGTGAACCCGAGCATCGTGCCGCCCACGTGGTCGGGGTGATGATGGGTGGCGAGCACGCCCGTGAGCCGCAGTCCGTCGCCTTCGGCGATATCGACCAGATCGCCCGCCGCGTACGCCGGATCCACCACCACACATTCCCCGGTCTCGTGGTCACCGATCAGATACGCGAAGTTCCGCATCTGCGTCGCGATCGGATCACCTACGGCGAAGTCTCGCCCGGACAATAGCTGGCGAAAATACAGGCGCTCGGAAGACATACCGCACACCTTATTGCCCGACCGCTCACATCGACCCACTGCGATCCCGCATGCCGTCTGGGGGCACGCCGACGCCTGCGAGCTCGCGCTGCTCGAGGCTGCGGACCCGGAAGGTCGCCAGCCGCCGCAAAGCGTTCGGCAGCGGTGCGCCGCCACCAGAGTCGTAGCCCGGCAGGTCAGGCGCCGAGCGACAGGCCCATTGCGGTGAGGGCGACCGACAACTCCAACGCAGCACCGAGGATGTCGCCCGACAGGCCGCCGAAGCGTCGGACACAGTGGCGGACCAATACGGCCGAGAGGCCCACGGCGAGCAGCACGACGAGGGAGCCGAGCCAGCGATGTTCCGGAACGGCCCATATCGCGGCGAGCAGAGCGGCGGCGGTCCAGGCCGCGATGGTGCGGCGGCTTTGGGTTCCGGCGACGAGTGCTCCGAATCCGGTGTCGGGCGCCGCGTCGATGCCGCGTCGGCAGGCGAGCACCACGGCGACTCGACCGACCGCCACCGCGAGCGCCGCCGCGAACCACCGCTCGGTCTGCGCCAGGGCGGCGAACGAAAACGCTTGGATGCCAATCGAAAACACGATGGCCGCGACGCCGAACGGGCCCGCGCCACCGCTCTTCATGATCTGCCTGGCCCGTTCGGGCGGGCCGTAACTCCCGAGCCCATCCACGGTGTCGGCGAGTCCGTCGATATGCATGCCGCGGGTGATCAGCGTCAGCGCGGCAACCATCAGCAGCCCGGCGAGCGGTGCCGTCGTCCCCGCCCACATCAGCACCCACATCAGCCCCGCCGCCACGGCACCGATCACCCCACCGACCAACGGCGCCAACGCAATTGCCCGCCCCGCTGCCGCACGGTCCACGCTGTCGGGCCCGCGCACCGGCAGCACCGTCAGCCAAGAGATCGTAAGACGCAGCCCGTTCATGCGCACGGACCCAGCCGCGACCAGCCCGTGCCCGACCGCCTGACCCGTTGCGTCACCGCCTCATACGTGGAGCTGAGCAACTCGACGCGGATTGTCCGGCTGATCTGTTGTACGGCAACGTAGTTCGTGAATTCGGGCCGCCACGCGAGTGCCACCCACTGCGCTGGTCGGGTGGCCGCGTGGCTCGCGGCGTCGGGTCGAGCAGTGAGCGCGACGGTCAGCGGCGCCAGGGGTGACCGTCGTCCGCTCATTTCTGCAGGTTCGGCGCTGCCGGAGACGGGTCTGCCGATTCGGTCGTGAGTTCCGGGCTTTCTTCGGGGTCGGCGGTACTGACGCCTGCCTCGGCGAAGGTGGACATGTCGGCGAGGGCGGCGACGGCGGCGCGCAGGATGGGCAGGGCGGTGAGGGCGCCAGAGCCTTCGCCGAGCCGCATGTTCAGGTCGAGCAGCGGTTGGATGCGCAGTTGTTTCAGGGCCAGGGTGTGCGCGGGTTCGGTGGAGCGGTGCCCGGCGAGCCACCATGCGCTGGCACCGGCGGCCAGATCTTCGGCGACGAGGGCGGCGGCGGTGACGACCACTCCGTCGAGGATGACCGGGGTGCGGCGGGCGGCGGCCTGGGCCAGGAAACCCGCCATCGCGGCGAAATCGGCGCCCGCGGCGACGCGCAACAGTTCGACCGGGTCCTTGACGACCGGACGGGCCCGGCGCATCGCGTCGCGGATCGCGGCCACCTTGCGCGCCCAACCAGCATCGTCGACGCCCGTGCCGCGCCCGACCGCGACGACTGGCTCAGTGTCGGTGAGGGTCGCGATCAGCGTGGTGGCGGGTGTGGTGTTGCCGATCCCCATGTCGCCCGCGATGAGCAGGTCGGCGCCCGCGTCGATCTCCTCGTCGGCGATCGCGATGCCCGCGGCGAGTGCCGCTCGGACCTCGTCGGCGCTGAGCGCGTCCTCGCGGTCGATCGCCCCGCTGGAGCGACGCACCTTGTGCTTGCCGACCAGCGGATCGGTATCGGCGTCGACGGAGATATCGACCACCCGTACGGTCGCCCCGGCCACGGCGGCCAGCGCGTTCACCGCGGCGCCGCCGCCGACGAAGTTGGCGACCATCTGCGCGGTCACCTCGCTCGGATACGCCGACACACCATGCCGGGCGATGCCGTGATCCCCGGCGAACACCACCACTCGCGCGCGCTCGAACTGCTTCGGTGGGCACACGCCCTGGCATGCGGCAACCCAGTTGCCGAGATCCTCCAGCCGCCCCAACGCCCCACCGGGTTTGGTCAGCTGCGCCTGTCGCTGCTCCGCGGCCGTGCGAATCTGCGCGTCCGGCGGCACAACCGGTCGGAATCCCTCTGTCACTGTCGAGCCTCTCCGGTCGTGGCAGTTCATCGCCGCACAGTCGTCAACTGCGACCAATCTTGCCCGTCGCGGCCACTGCGCACACCACCACCCCGACTCCTCGGGTACTCGGCGCAACCCCGCCGTTCCCGTATACGCCGGGTAGCGGGTTACTTGAGGGGCAACACAAGCCCGGCGACGATGAGAACAACCTCGTCGCAGAGTTGCGCGAGGCGCTGGTTGAGGGCGCCGATTTCGTCGCGGAACAGGCGGCCGGATCTGGTGGCGGGGATGACGCCCATGCCTACCTCGGGACTGACGACCACCAAGCGGTGCTGGTAGTCGGCGACGGCGGAGATGAGCGCGTCGGTGTCGGGGGCGATGGTGCCGCGCGGGGCTTCCCAGGCGTCGCGGGCGTCGATGCGGGCGGTGAGCCAGGTGCCGATGTCGTCGATCAGGGTCGCGCCCGTCGCGGCGCCTGGTGCCTGTTGATCGGCGAGAATCGCTGCTGGATCGGCACTTTCGATGACCGACCAGTCGGCGGGCCTGCGGTCGCGGTGTCTGCCGATGCGTTCGGCGAAGTCCAGATCGGCGGGATCGGGGATCGCGGTCGCCAGGTAGCGCACCGGCCCCGCGTCGGCCGCCAAGCCTTCGGCGTAGGCGGACTTTCCGGACCCGCCCCCACCGAGGACAAGCGTCCGGCGTGTTCGGCGCGCGCGCCTGATGGTGGGTGAGGTGTCCGACACGTGCAGAACCGTATCAACCCGACCACGCCGTCAGCTGCCTGGACGGAGTCGACGGGGGTTTACGCTCTGTCGGCGTCGGTCGCTGGGCTGCAGCCGAAGCGGCGGCGATATTCGGTGGGTGCGATGCCGACGACACGCTGAAAGTGGTGGCGCAGTAGGGCGCCGGAGCCGAAGCCCGCTTGGGCGGCGATTTGCTCGAGGCCGTTGTCGGTGTCTTCCAGCAGTTGCTTGGCGTAGAGGACGCGCTGGTTGGTCAGCCATTTCACCGGGGTGGTTCCGGTTTCGGCGGCGAAGCGGCGGGCGAAGGTCCGCGTCGACATCGTCGAGCGGGCGGCGAGATCGTCGATGGTGTGCGGGTGTTCGAGGTTCTCGGTCATCCACGCCAGGGTGGCACTGAGGCTGTCGGAGGTGCACGCGGCGACCGGGCGCTCGATGAACTGGCGTTGTCCGCCGTCGCGCTGCGGCGCCACCACCATGCGCCTGGCGATCCCGTTGGCGGCAGCGCTGCCGATTTCCCGGCGCACCAGGTGCAGGCAGGCGTCGATTCCCGCGGCGGTGCCCGCGCTGGTGATCAGGTTGCCTTCGTCGACGAACAGCACGTCCGGGTCGACGGTGGCCTCGGGGAACATTTCGGCAAGTTGGTCTACATAACGCCAGTGCGTGGTGCATTTGCGACCGTCGAGAAGTCCGGCCGCGCCGGCGAGGAACGCGCCGGAGCAGACGGTGAGAATGATCGCCCCCGCGTCGGCTGCCGCTCGAACCGCGCCGACGATGCGCGGATCGAGCCCGGCGCCCAGCGCGGAGGCGGCGAAGGCGGGAATCGCCACCAGGTGGGCCTTCGGCAGTTCCTCCAGGCCGTACTCCGGCGTGATGGTGACGCCGGGGGTGGTGGAGCGCAGCGGCTTCCCCGGTACGGCTCCGCACACCTTGTAATCGAACGCGGGCAGCCCGTCGGAGGTCCGGTCCAGGCCGAAAACCTCACAGACGACTCCGAATTCGAACATGGCGAGGGGGTCGGTAATGACGACGGCGACCTTGGAGAACATGGATTCAGTGTAACTGGCTGAATCTTTGCGGACAATGTCCGAACAGCCACTTTCGGCCGAAAATGTACGAGCGCAAAATTACTGCCATGATTACTTTTGTAGTTGCCCTGGCACTCATCATCGGCATCGCGGTCGGCATCGCGTATGGCTGCGGCCACTACGGATCGACGAACATCGTCGATCGCGACGCCCAGCGTCAGCAGGCCGAGCTGACCGCGATGTTCGGTCGGCTGTCGCACCACCGATGAGATCTGACACACACCCAACCAGCACGCGCGAGTCGCACCAGCGCCATTCGCCGAGGCTCGCGCGGGCACGACAGGCCGAGAAAAGCGACCGGCCCGGAGCAGGTAGCGCCGGGCCGGAGTCGCGGAACGCGTCCGTGGCGGACGCGAGTCATGGATCTAAATAGCGTCGCCGGGGCTGACCCGCGGCTTGGGGGCGCGCATCTTGCGGATCTGCGAGGCGCGGACGAAGGCGTACCAGCCGAGACGGTATCCGGTGTCGGTGCTGTCGGGAAAGCGCTCACTGACCCGGTTGTTCACGATCCGGCTGAGCAGGAACCCCTCCGCCATCATGAACGCCATCATCACCAGCATCGCCAGGGTCACAATGGTCTGCAGCGCGGGCGCGACGAACATCGACAGGATCAACACCAGCGCCATCGGCATGAACAGGCCGACCAGGTTGCGCCGACCGTCGACGATGTCACGCACGTAGGCCCGCACCGGGCCCTGGTCGCGCGGCAATAGGTACTTGTCCTCGCCCGCGAGCATCCTGGCGCGCCGATCCTTGACGGCCAGACGTCGCTCGGAAGAGGCCAGTTTGCGATCTGCCCTGCTGCCGCGAGTGGCCTTGCGCCGGGCCCTGGCCTCCTTCGCGGTGAGTGGTGCTGGAGCGACCGGACCACGGCGCTTGCCTTGTGCGTCACGGCGTTTCGGGGTGGGGCGGCCCTTGCCTTCGGTGGCAGGGGCGGCCGTCCGGGTGGAGCCCGCGGCCGAGCCGCCGTCCGAGATCGCCGTCTGATCGGCGCTCTCGTCGGTAGTGCTGGACTCGCCGCGACGGAACAATTTCACAGCGACCAGGCTATTCGATGCCGCGCGCAGCGGGAAATGCGGTCTGTTCGGCGAGGGTACGGTGGGTCTGAGGTGGTCGTGTGCTCGTCCCACCCCGATGATGGCAAGATAGGGAATAGCAGCCTGCGGAATGGTGTTGACAGCCAGGAGCCGTGTGCTGTTCACGGGTTTAACACAGGTGTCCCTAGGAGAGTCCATGACTGTGCAGAATGAGACCGAAACCCACGGTGCGACGCTGACCGAGGCCGCTGCAGCCAAGGCAAAGGCGCTGCTGGACCAGGAAGGCCGCGACGACCTGGCGCTGCGGATCGCCGTGCAGCCGGGCGGTTGCGCCGGCCTGCGCTACCAGCTCTTCTTCGACGACCGCTCGCTCGACGGTGACCTCATCGCCGACTTCGGCGGCGTCATGCTGGCGGTCGACCGGATGAGCGCGCCGTACGTCCAGGGCGCCTCGATCGATTTCGTCGACACCATCGAGAAGCAGGGCTTCACGATCGATAACCCGAACGCCACGGGCTCCTGCGCCTGCGGAGACTCCTTCAACTGATTTCGGGAGTACATGGGTAACTCGCCGGGTACATCCAAAACGCGGCGACACACATGGCCGCCGGCCCGTAACGTGAACCGCGCGGCACCCGCTTGTCCGCTGAATATTTCGGGGAGGCGGGACGGTACGGTGAAGACATCGCCGGGTGTTCCACTACGGCGATGTTTTCCTGTCGACAGCTAAGGACCGCGAGCCTCGTGACTATCGCAGTATCGGCATCGATTGCCACCGACCATCTGATGCGCTTCCCAGGAAGGTTTGCCGACGCGCTGTTGGCCGATCAGCTCGACCATGTGTCGCTGAGCTTCCTGGTCGATGATCTGCAGATCCGGCGCGGTGGAGTCGCAGGCAATATCGCCTACGCCATGGGCCTGCTGAACCGCACGCCGCTGCTCGTGGGGGCTGTCGGCGCCGATTTCGCCGAGTACCGCGCCTGGCTGGAGTCGCACGGGGTCGATTGCTCCGGTGTGAAGATCTCGGACCGCGCGCACACCGCGCGCTTCGTCTGCACCACCGATGACGATATGGCGCAGATCGCCTCGTTCTACCCGGGTGCGATGAGCGAGGCCCGCGACATCACGATCGGCGAACTGGCCGAGGGCCGCGAGTTGGAGTTGGTGCTCATCGGCGCCAACGATCCCGACGCGATGCTGCTACACACCCAGCAATGCCGCGAGCTCGGCATGCCGTTCGCGGCCGACCCGTCTCAGCAGCTGGCCCGCCTCGACGGCGATCAGGCCATCCAGCTGATCGACGGCGCCGCTTACCTTTTCACCAATAAGTACGAGTGGGCCCTGCTGCTGCAGAAGACCGGTCTCAGCGAGCAAGAGATCGCGCGTCGTGTCGGCATCCGCGTCACCACACTCGGTGCGAACGGCGTGCAGATCGTCGACCGTGACGGCACCGAGGTGCTCGTCGGCGTGGTCCCAGAGGTCGACAAGGTCGAGCCCACCGGCGTCGGCGACGCCTTCCGCGCGGGCTTCCTCACCGGTCACACCGCGGGCCTGAGTCTGGAGCGCTCCGCCCAGCTGGGCTCCCTGATCGCCGTGCTGGTCCTGGAAACCATGGGCACCCAGGAATGGGCACTGAACAAGGACGACGCGCTGGAGCGCCTCACCAAGGCCTATGGCGCCGAGGCTGCCTCGGACATCAAGACGCTGCTGTAGTCGGCCCCGCTCATCGACATCGGCCCACCGCCATTGCAGGCGAGTGGGCCGGTTCTTTTGCCGACGCTCAATTGTGTTGCCGGGTCCCGACTTTCGCCGGGACCACAGCCCTACGGCGAGACCGGGTACTCCGGCTCCCGGATGTCGGGAGTGATGCGGTTCTCGACGAAGATGCCGTGCCAGATCATGAACACCAGCAGGGTCCACAGGCGGCGGCTGTGGTCGCCGCGGCCACGGCGGTGATCGTCGAGCATGCCCTTGATGGCGCCCTTGTCCAGCAGGTGGTCGGTCTGGGATTCGGCGATGGTCTGCTGGGCCCAGTCGTAGAGCTCCTCGCCGCGCAGCCAATGCCGCAGCGGCACAGGAAAACCGAGCTTCGCGCGGTGCAGCACGTGCGCGGGCACGATGCCCTCCAGCGCCTGGCGCAGCGCGTATTTGGTGGTTTCCTTGGTGATCTTCTGCTCGTAGGGCAGCCCTTCGGCGACCTTCAGCACCTCGGTGTCCAGGAACGGCACCCGCAACTCCAGCGAGTTGGCCATGGTCATCTTGTCGGCCTTGACCAGGATGTCGCCGCGCAGCCAGGTGAACAGGTCCAGGTGCTGCATGCGCGCCACCGGGTCCCCGCCGCGCGACTGCGCGTAGATCGGGGCGGTGACGTCCTGGTGGGTCCATTCCGGCCGGAACTCGCGCAGCACCGACCGCAGTTGCGCGTCGCTGAAGCTGCGCGCATTGCCGTAGTAGCGCTCTTCAAGGGTGAGCGACCCGCGGTGCAGCAGGCTCTTGCCACGGGTGCCATCGGGAATCCGATCCGACAGCTTGCCTGCCAGCTTCCGCAGCCCGCCGGGCAGGCGCTCGAAAGGCTCGAGCGACAACGGCTCCCGGTAGATCGTGTAGCCGCCGAACAGCTCGTCGGCGCCCTCACCGGACAGCACCACCTTGACGTGCTTGCGCGCCTCCTTCGCCACGAAGTACAGCGGCACCAGCGCCGGGTCGGCCACCGGATCGTCCAGGTACCAGACGATTTCGGGGATGGCGGCGGCGAATTCGGCGGGAGAGACCGTCTTGATGACGTGCCGGGCGCCGATTGCCTCGGCGGTCTCCGCGGCCACGTCTGCCTCGGAGTAGCCCTCGCGCTCGAAGCAGCTGGTGAAGGTGATCAACTTCGGGTTGTGCCGCATGGCCAGCGCGGCGACCGCGGTGGAGTCGATGCCGCCGGACAGGAACGAGCCGACGGTGACATCGGCGCGCATGTGCTTGGCGACCGAGTCCTCCATGGCCTCGGCGATCTCCCGGTAGCGGGCCGCCGCCGAGCCCGGCGCGAAGGGCCGCACCTGGAACTTCGGGGTGAAGTAGCGGGTGGTCTTCGGCGCTTCGCCCTGCCGCACGACGGCGTAGCTGCCGGATTCGAGCCTCCGGATGTCGGTGTGCAGCGTTTCCGGCTCCGGCACGTACTGCAGCACCGTGTAGTGCTCCAGCGCGCGCGGATCCAGCGCGTCGCTCAGCGCGAGCGCGGGCAGCAATTCGAGGAGGCTCTTCTTCTCGCTGCCGAACGCGGTGCCGCCGGGACCGGTGGCCAGGAACAGTGGCTTGATGCCGAACGGGTCGCGAGCCAGGAACAGTTCCTGGGTCTCGGTGTCCCAGATCGCGAAGGCGAACATGCCCCGCAGTCGCGGCACACCCTCGGCGCCCCAGTAGTGGAAGGCCGCGACAATAGCCTCGCCGTCACCCTCGGTGGCGAACATCGGCGCATCGCCGAATTCGGCGCCATGCTCGGCCCGCAGCTCTGCGCGCAGCTCCAGGTAGTTGTAGACCTCCCCGTTGAAGGTGAGGGCGTAGCGCTCCCGATTCTCCGGCGGGCCCCAGCGTAGCGGCTGGTGCGAGTGCTCGATGTCGATGATCGACAGTCGGTTGAAGCCGAAGATCAGGTGGTCGTCGTGCCAGGTGCCACGCTCGTCCGGACCGCGGTGGCGGACGCAATGCAGAGCGTTGTACACCTGCTCCACGGTGCCCGGTGCTGCGACGTCAGATGTCAGAAATCCGAGCAGTCCACACACGGCGTCGGCAACCTCATTTCCTGCAGTCGGGGCGATCGCCCTGAATCATGGCGGGACTGCGCCCAGGGGGCAGGACGCAGCGATCGAAATCTAGTGTCCGAGTATGCCGCACAGGCCGAATCGATGCGTCTTGCGCACCGTGTCCAGGGCATTTTGACGCACCGGGTAGTGGCCGACGGGCAGGTGAGCGCACACCGGCCGCGATCGGCGGAGTGTCGAATCCGACCCGACGACAAACGGGATGCAGGTTTGGTCTACGCTGCGTAGTACTCAGGCCATGCTCAGGTGGTGCGTGCGCGACAGCGGCGCCCGCGTCGGGACGGCCTGAAACGTGCTTAGAACGTAGCGCCGGGGCGATCGCAACCCCGGCGGTGCAATGTCGGAATGTGTGGCGACCAGGAAGGCGTGAGCGTGGCGCACAAGGCGAGCGAAGAGATCGGGGCACGACCCGTCAGGGGTCGGCAGTGCTTACCCGCCCCGCCGGCTCCGCCGGCCAACCGTCCCCACAGCCGTATCCTTCGGCGGGCCGGGCTGGCGGTGTCGTTGGGCATCACCGCGATGCTCGTCTCGGGCTGCTCGATCGACAATGTTTGGCTCCGGTTCGGCTGGCCTTCGGGCGTCACACCGCAGGCCACCCGGATGCGTGAGCTGTGGACCTGGTCCGTCATTGCCGCATTGCTGATGGGCGTGCTGGTGTGGGGTCTGACCTTCTGGACGGTCACCTTCCACCGCAAGCAGAAGGGCTCCCCGGAGTTCCCGCGCCAGACCGGTTACAACGTGCCGCTGGAGCTGACCTACACCGCGATCCCGTTCGTCATCATCGCGGTGCTGTTCTACTTCACCGTCGTGGTACAGGACTACGTGCAAACGAAGGTGAGCGATCCCGACGTCACCGTCGATGTGACCGCCTTCCAGTGGAACTGGAAGTTCGGCTACCGCAACGTGGACTTCAAGGACGGCTTCAAGTTCGACGGCATCGACACCGCGCGTGAGGGTGCCAACCAGCAGCAGCTCCAGGAGTACAAGGAGCTGACAAAGGACGGCCATCCTCAGCCGGGCCCGGTGCACGGCAAGCCCGCGCACGAGATCCTGTCCTACCTGCACTACGACAAGATCGAGACGGTCGGCTCCAGCACCGAGGTTCCGGTGCTGGTGCTGCCGACCGGCAAGGTCATCGAGTTCCAGCTGGCCGCCGCCGACGTGGTCCACTCCTTCTGGGTGCCGGAGTTCCTGTTCAAGCGGGACGTCATGCCGAACCCGAAGGAAAACCACTCGGACAACGTCTTCCAGATCTCCAAGATCGACAAGGAAGGCGCGTTCGTCGGCCGCTGCGCCGAGATGTGCGGCACCTTCCACTCGATGATGAACTTCGAGGTCCGCGCGGTGACGCCGGAGAAGTTCACCAGATACGTCGATGCGCGTAAGGCGGGCAAGACCAACGCCGAGGCGCTCCAGTCGATCGGTGAGTCCCCGGTTGCCACCTCGACGAAGCCGTTCAACACCGACCGCACGACCAAGAGCGCGGCCGCGGCCGACAGCAAGTGAGGACTGATCTGACATGAAGATCGAAGCGCGGATTTTCGAGCTGCTCACGGCTTTCTTCGTCATCGTGGCGATCGTGTACGGCTATTTCACCGGGCAGTCGCGCACCGGCGTCGAGTGGGCGGGCACCACGGCCACCGTGCTGACCGCCGGCCTGTCGCTGATCATCGGCACCTACTTCCGCTTCGTTGCGCGTCGCCTCGACCTGCGTCCCGAGGACTACGAGGACGCCGAAATCGTGGACGGCACCGGCGATCTCGGCTTCTTCTCGCCCGGCAGCTTCTGGCCCATCACCCTCGCGGGCTCCGGTGCGCTGACCGCGCTCGGCCTGGCGTTCTTCCAGTTCTGGCTGATCGGCATCGGCGTGGTGTGCATCCTCGGCTCCGCCGCGGGTCTGGTGTTCGAGTACCACCTGGGCCCGGAAAAGCACTGAGCCGACCCCCAGCACAACGAAACGCCCCATCGCCAATCCGATGGGGCGCTTCGCTTTTGTCTGCCCGTCCCTCATGCCGGGCAGACCGCTGGGATGCCGGTCCGGGGCGGCGAGGGTTTTCTTTCAGATGCCGAAGGCGTGCATCAGGCGGTTGGTGGAGCGAGGAGCCACCCCTGCGAGGCCGCGCAGGGTGCGGGCGAAGCGAGGCTCCAGGCGCGCCGGGCGGGTGCGGATGGCGGTTTCGGATCCAGCGGGCGGCCTCGGCGGGCTCGCGGGCCCGGTCCTCGCTGAAGTGTGCGATCATCACGTCGGTGTCCGCGCGGACGACCGGGTAGTGCACGGAGGTCATCTGGATGCCGCGTGAAGACAGTTCGGCGTCGGCGCACCGTCCGAAGGTGGTCCACGCAGCCTGGGAACTGGCGTAGGACGCGAAATTCGGTGCGGCGCCGGTATTCAGGCTCCACGGGCCCACATTGATCACGTGCCCGGAGCCGGACTCCAGCATGGCGGGCAGCAGGCCGAGGGTCAGCCGCAGCGGGCCGAAGTAGTTGGCCGCCATCATGCGCTGGTAGTCGCGAAAGCGGTCGAGCGATTGAGTGACGGGCCTGCGCAGCGGGCGGCCCGCATTGTTGATCAAGACATCGACAGCGCCAATTCGGCCAGTACCCAATCGACGAGCTGGTCCACATCGCCGAGCGCGGAGATGTCACAGCGACACCAGCTCGCGTGGCCGCCGCCGTCCACGATCTCCCCGCATGCGGTGACCAATTGGTCGCCATGCCGGGAGACCAGCAGCAGCGCAGCGCCCTGTTCTGCGAGTCGCGTCGCGGTGGCGCGGCCGATCTCGGAGCAGGCGTCGGTCACCAGGACGCGTCGGCCTTCGATCGACTCGGCGAGCCGTTGCCGCTTGCGGTCGTTGAATCGGGCAAGGGCGAAACGGAATTCGAGCATCGGAACAGCACCCTTCACAGGAGATGAGCTGAACAAACGCATCGACACCCCGCCGACAGTGTCGAAGTCGACCGCTGCCGCTGAGCTGGCAGCGTCAAGCTACCGGCCAGCGACTATGCGCGCCGCAACAGGAGTCTAGTCCGTGGAGTCGTATCGCAGGGCCTGTTCGGAGTGACAGATCTCATCGATCCCGGAGACGATGTCGCGCAACAGTTCCGAGGGCAGCGCCGAGGGCCGCAAACGGCAGGTAAAGGTGATCAGGCCGTGGTCTTCGGCGGGCAGTCCGTGCGCGGCGGCCTCCGACCGCAGGTATTTCGAGCGCACGCCGTAGGTCATCGCCGAGATGACGGTGAAGCAGCCGGTCCGCTCCCGGTGTCCGGCAAACAGATCGTGCAGGCGGTTGAAGACCGAGGTGTAGCTCGACAGCGGCGCGAAAATGGCTACCCGATAGGCGGGTCCGCGTTCCGACGAGCTGATCACGGTGTCGGCGAGGTATTCCGCATCGCGCAGCGTCAGCACCTTCGGAGCGAACATCAGCGCGCCCGCCGCGGCATTACGCACCGGGGTGCCCGCGCGGCCACCCGCGGCGGAGGCGATGGCGCCCAACGACTTTCTGGTTCTGGTGCCGACCTCGCGGCGCGCGCGCAGCGATCTGGTCGGGGTGGTGGGGTAGAGGCTCGACCACTGACCGAAGCGCACGGTACCCAGCTGCACGTGGCCGGTGCCGACCGGTCGTGACACCTTCAGCGGTGCGGTGTCGACCCAGCGACCCACTTGCAGCGCCGTATTGCCCGGCCAGACGATCTCGGCGTAGGCGTGCTCGACGAAGGAGTCGAAATCCAGGAACCGGTCGGCATTGGTGGTCAGCCAGGTGTGGTCTTTGTCGATATCGACCGCGTCCAGCGTCAGCGCGGTGATGATGCCCGCGCGCCCGCCCGCGCCGAGGATCTGGTGGAATCGCTCGGTGTGGTGGGTGCGTCCGCAGGTGCCGATGCGCCCGTCCGGGTCGACATATTCCAGATCCACGATCTGGTCGATGAACAAGCCGTACTTGTGCGAGGCGGTGCTGACGCCGCCTACCGACGCGAAACCACCCGCGGTGATATCGCGGTGGTCACCGACAATCGGCAGGCCGAGGCCGTGCGCGCCGAGTCGACGGTCGATATCCGATAGCTTGGCGCCCGCCTGCACCCGCACGGTGCGCCGGCCGAGGTTGATGTCGAGCACCGCGTTCATCCGCCGCAGCGACACCACCGCGCGTTGGTCGGGCAGCGAAAGACCGTCGTCGAACGGCTCACCGCCGCGTACCGTCAGGCGGTCCGCGCGCGTACGTGAATCGCGCACAGTGCGAACGACATCCGCGGTGTCACGGGGTAGATATTCTTCGGCGGCGACAGACTGCGGCGTGCTCATGGACCGAAAGCTAACCACAGCGCGGCCTCCTCTGCTCACCCGAAGTCGGGGACTCAACGGACCGGCGGCAAAAGCCGCTGGCTGAACAGCACCGATCCGGTCGCGTCGCACAGATTGACCGTCAGTTCCCTTGACTTGCCGTCGATTAGAACCTCACCGAAATGTTGGAAGGCATCGGGCGGTGAGGCGTTCTGAGTGGGCGGGGCATGTACGAATACCGCCTGCGGACCGAAGGTGCCGTCGAGGTCGTTCGGGCCGAACGCGTCCGCGTTGAGCGGCCCGGAGACGAATTCCCAGAACTCGTCGAAGTCGGTGAATGCCGCGCGCTCCGGGGCCAAGGCCGGGTCCGCCACGAGACCGAGGGCAGAGGCGGGCAGCAGGGTGCGTCGGGAGACGGCGAAGTCCGAACCACCGGGGATCATGGGAGCAACCCTTGCGCAACGAGCTCAACGGCGGGTGAACGGTTGTTGACTGGTTAGGTCGAACACCGGGGAGCCAGCGCTGCTGGTCGCGCTCGTTTCGCCAATGTTCACACGCGGGAAATAGACCGGCAAGGCTACCTGGACGGCGGCGAGCGCGCCGTCACGGAAAGTGCGTGCTGCCTGACAGCGGGGCTCACCCAGCGGCCGAAAAGCGACACGCGCCGAGTTCAGGTGGGGGAATCTCTGACGTCTAAGTGGTTGCGGCGTAACCTCTTACGCGGCGCAGGGCAGTTGCTCGGTGCCAGCGGTGCCGGCGCGACGCCCCGAACGAGGAAGCCGGGGCGTCGCGCTGCTGCTCGGGCAGTGATGATGCTGGTCGGTCAAAGAGTGTTGTCGCAGAGCGTTTCGTAGGCGCGCAGTGCGTCCTCGGGGAAGACGAGGATGTGCAGGCGGGTCGGGGCGCCCGACCGGCTCGTGGCGGCTGGTCCCACCGTGGAGCGGATACCGTTGGTGCGCAGCAGTTCTCGGACGACACGGGCGGTAATCGCACCGGAGACGGTGGCCGCCGCGACGAGCAAGCCGTAGTCCTCGGTGTCGGGCGCTGCCGAACGGTTGAGCCGCTGCATCATTGCGGGTGCCTTTCGTCGTCGCCGGAGATCCGGTCCTGATACCTCGGTAGCACGGCGAGTTGCATGGGTTCCTCCTCATGCTGCCCGACAGAGGTCGTCGGTCACGCCCGGCTTCCGGTCTGCGCGGACACTTGGCGCATCGCCGCGCGGAAGTCCGTCACTCTCCGCGGAAAATGTCCGCGCAGACCGTGCGAACTAGCTGGCTGCCGATTCCGGGATCCGCGTAGCCTCCGGCCGGGACCCACTGGGGACGTTCTTTTTGAGGCTGGCCGCGTACACGTCCACGTATTCCTGGCCGCCGAGTTGCATGAGTTCGTACATGACCTCGTCGGTGACGGCGCGTTCGACGAAGCGGTTGCCGCCCATGCCTTCGTAGCGCGAGAAGTCGATGGGGGTACCGAATTTGACGGTGACCTTGCGGCGGCGCCAGCGGAAGGGGCCGGGCGGGCTGACATCGTCGGTGCCGATGACGGCGACCGGGATCACCGGAACTCCGGTTTCCAGGGCAAGGCGGGCCAGGCCGGTCTTGCCCTTGTACAGGCGGCCGTCGGGGGAGCGGGTTCCCTCGGGGTACAGGCCGACCAGGCGACCCTCGTCGAGCAGCGTGCGGGCGGCGCTGAGCGCGTCCTCGGCCGCGTCGGCACCGCTGCGGTCGATGGGGTACTGACCCGAGGCGGTGAAGAAGAACTTCTGCAACCGGCCCTTGATGCCCGGGGTGGTGAAGTACTCGGCCTTGGCCAGATAGTTGATCCGCCGCGTGCTCAACAGCGGCGCGAACAACCAATCCGCAATGGAGAGATGATTACCCGCCATGATCGCGGGGCCATCCGCGGGAATGTTCTCTACACCTTCGACCGTTGGCCTGTTATAGAGATACATGAATGGTCCCAGCAGCACGTACTTCAGCAGCCAGTAGAACATGACGTCCTTTCGCAGGGACCGGGTTCGCGGGCACCTTCTTCAGTTGCCGACTTTACCGTTGGTTACAGAGCACATCCAAGCCGAGCGGCGTAACTCACCACATGTTCTCAGTGGCTGACTGGTATGTCTCAATGGCTGGTACGCGCGATTCGAGGACGGCCACGACCGGACTCGGCGAGGGTCGCCCTCGCGAGCTCCGCGGCGCCGATCATGCCCGCCGCCTCACCGAGTTGGGTGGTGCGGATCCGAGCCAGGGGGCGGTGGCCGGCACCGGTGATCGCGCGGGCGTACTCCTCGCGCGCCTCGTCCAGGAATAGCGGCGCCGAACTGCTCACGCCGCCCGCGATGACGACCAGGTCCGGGTCGAAGATGTCGCTGACGAAGGCGAGGCCCAGGCCGAGCCAGCGCGCGAAGTCGGCCATGACCAACACGGCCAGCGGGTCGCCGTCCTGCGCGGCCCCGGCCACCCGACGACCGGTCAGTGAGCCGGGGTCGCGGAAGATGTCCCTGGCCAACACCGTCGAGTGCACCGGGTCGGTGGCCAGCATCTCGATCGCGGTGTCGGCGAGCGCCGTTCCGCTGCAATACCTTTCCCAGCAACCGCGTTTCCCGCACGGGCACGCCCGTCCATCCGGGACCACCTGTAGGTGGCCCAGCTCCGGTGCGACGCCATGGGTGCCCCGATACAACTCGCCATCCATCAGCAGCGCCGCGCCGATGCCGGTGCCGATCGCGACGAGCACCACGTTGTGCCCGCCCGCCGCCGCGCCGAACCGGTATTCGGCCCATGCGGCGGCATTGGCGTCGTGCTCGAGGATCACCGGCAGGTCGAGGCGCTCGCCGAGCCGCCGCGCGACCGGGGTGTCCTTCCACGGCAGGTGCGGGGCGAACCGGACGGTCGAGCGGTCGGCGGTGATGAATCCGGCCACGGCCAGGCCCACCGCGCCGATCGGATGCCGACGGCACAGTTCGCGGACCACGCGATCCAGCGCGTCCTCCAAAGCGCGCGCCGAATGCGGTGTCGGCGCCTGGACGGTGTCGAGCATCTCGCCGTCACCGTCGACTACCGAGGCACGAATGTTGGTGCCGCCGACGTCGATACCAACGGTCAGCGGTCGTGCCCCTGCCATTTGGCGCGTCATGCCTTGATCGTCACGGGAATGCCGACGTATTGGGAACGCGTGCGGTCGACCGAGGTCGGGCGCGGCGAGCTGCGGGCGTCGCGCGCGCTTTCGGGGGCGCTGGCGTCGTGCGGCATCGAATCATCTCGCGGTGTGTGATGGTGGGACACAGAGTTATCGTCCGACGTGCCCGTCCGCACATCATCGTCGGGTGGCAGCACCGGCTCGACCGGCACCCCGGCCAGCGCCTCACGCAGCACCGTGATGATCGCGGTCCCGTGATCGGCCACTGTCGCGAGCACATCGTGATGTTCCCCGCACATCAGTGCCGCCGCCGCACACACCGGGCACCAACTGCAGTTCGACCATTCGGTCTGGCCCTCGACCGCAGTGCGCCGCAGCACCGGCTCGACTCGCTCCAGCACGGCCTCGGCCAGCAATTTCAACTCGGCCGCGAATTCACCGAGTTCGTCGCCGAGTTCGAAATCGCCGAAGCCGCGGCCGCTTTGCTGTGGTCCGTCCGCGATCGGATCGCCGTGGTCGCGGCCGCTCTCGTCCGCTCCGTCTGGTTGTGCGGTGTCGGCACCCGGATCGTCCAGCCGTGCATCGGCCGCGTTCTGGGCCGAATCATCCTGAGCGCCAGCACTTTCCGGACCGTCGTTGCCGCCCGGCCAGCGTCCTTTCCCGCTGCCGTCGTTCATGTCGGCCACGCTTCCGGGTCGGGGCGAAAACGTACGACCAGGGATCCGCTGTCGAGTTCGGCTCCGTCGACCGTGCACCGCCGCAACACCGGTCCCAGGCGCACGCGACGCCGGATCCCGTCCGCTCCCACGATCAAATCGTCCTCCACTCGTCCCAGTCGCAGCGTCGCCGGATCGACGACGGGCAGGTGCATCCGCAACGTGTACAACGAATGCAGTCCGGTGCCCGACTCCAATCGAACCACCGGATCCCCGGAACTTGCGCGAACCTCCGCCGGATTGTCGCGCAGTACGGGGTCGGTGTCGACCGCATAGGACAGGGCGGCCAGCGAAGTCAGCCCGACGGGCTCCGGACCACTGTGCTGTGCGATCAGTAGGGGAATGCCCGGCAAATCGCGCCGTAATCGCGCGATCACGTCGAGTTGTTCGCCACGCCGATTCAGATACCAGTGCACCGCCGGATGATCCGACTCCGCCGGATCCGTGGGTGGCAGCACCTTGTTCACCACCACCGCGTCCAAACGCAGGCCGAGCAGCGCGGCGGCCGAGCGCACCCGCTCGGATTCGGCGACCGCGACCTGTTCGGCGGCGGTGATCAATCGGGCGCCGGTGCGCTGATGATCGGCGAGCAGATCACGCACCTCGGTCACCGCCGTGACGATCCGCTCGACCGTCGCGGCCAATACCGCGCGCCGCAGATCGGCGCCGACGGTGCTCATCGCCCGTGCGTGCGGCGGCCAGACGCGTTCCACATAGCCGAGCAGGGTGTCCGGTGCGGTGACGATGCGCAGCATGTCCGCCGAGGGCGGGCAGTCGACGACGATCACATCCCAGTCGTCCTCGTCGGCGAACTGGCTGATCTCCACCAGCATCAACAGTTCCTGCACACCGGGCAGCCCGGTCAGCTCGGCCGGATCCAGCGCCGCGAGATCGATGCCATGACCGTGTCCAGTGTCCGTCCCCAGCATCCGCATCACCTCGCGGAACCGATCCTCCAGCAGCGCAAGGGAATCCACCTCGATCACGTCGAGGCCGGGCAGCACGTTCGCGATGCCGGTCACGGTGCCTGGGTCGTGCGGAAACCGGAACCCGAGCGCGTCTCCCAGCGAATGCGCCTGGTCCAGCGAGGCCACCAGCACACGGGAACCCGCACGCGCGTACGACATCGCCATTGCGCACGCCAACGTCGTCTTGCCGACCCCGCCCTTGCCGATAAACAGTTCGACCCGGGTCTTATGGCCGGTCCCGGTCTGATTCGCGATCAGCCTTCGACCCGTTTCTTCAGTTCTTTCAGTGCGGTATCGGTGATCACCTTCTCCGCCTTGCGCTTGAACATGCCGATCATCGGGATGTTCAGGTCGACTGTCAGTTCGTAGGTCACCTGGGTGCTGCCGTCGGGCTGGTCGGTGAGTTCGTAGGTGCCGTCCTGCGCCTTCTGCAACTCACCGCTGACCAGGGTCCAGCTGACCGCCTTGTTGTCTGGTCGCCAGCTATAGGACAGCACGTAGGTGTCCTTGACGACTCCGGCGTCCAGCACGAAACGCGCGGTGCGCACCCGGCCGTCGGATTCCCTCTCCAGCACATCGACGGACTTCGCCGCCGAGACCCATTCCGGGTAGGACTCCAGATCGGCGATGACGGACATCACCCGCTGCGACGGTGCCTCGATGATGATCGATCTCTGGGTCCTGTCGGCCATGGCGGACAACGGTTCCTTTCCGGCGACGGTGCTGTATTAGCGACAGTGCTGTGTTTGATCTAGCGAATAGCGACAGTGCTGTGTTGGATCTAGCGCTGTGGTTGATCGAACGACACCAGCGAGGTGCGCGTCACGACGCGCTGTGCGCGGGCGCGACGCCGGCCGGGCGGCCTGCCTCCAGCCGCGCCTTCACCTCGAACGACATGTTCTTGCCCGCCACCCGACGCGCCCGATTGGCCGCGAGTAGCTCGCGCGCCGACATCCGGCCCGCGGGCTGCGGTTCTGCGTGCAGGAAGTAGTGCAGGATCACCCCGTCCAGCGAGGGCTGCAGCCATACCTCCATGGTTCCGGCCAGCGCGCCCGCAACCGACCAGCGGATTCCCTTGTCGCCCCGGTCTTCTCGCACGTCCAGGGTGAGGTCGGGCCACCAGCGGCGCCAGTTGTTCGGTCCCGACAGTATGTCGGCGACCGCGGCCCCCTGGGCGGCGACGAAGGTCTCATCTGCGACCTGGATACTGCTCACCTGGCTGAGCGTAATGGATCACACTCGCGCCGAGCGCGCCGCGTTCACCTCAGCAGTTGCCGCAGCCGGGCGCCGAGGCTGTCCCAGCGCCACTGCTGCTCGACCCAGGCCCGGCCCTCGGCGCCCATCCGAGCGGCGGCATCGCGGTCGGACAGAATATCGACGATGGCCTCGACGATCTCAGAGGTCTTGCGTCCGTCCACCACGCGACCGGTCTTGCCTTCCAACACCGTCTCGGGCGCGCCGCCAGAGCGACCCGCCACCACCGGTACTCCGGCCGCGGACGCCTCCAGGTACACGATGCCGAGACCCTCCACGTCGAGTCCGGCGCCGCGGGTGCGGCACGGCATGGCGAACACGTCCGCCAGGGTGTGGTGCGCGGCGAGTTCGTCGGCGGGGACGCGGCCGGTGAACACCACGTCGTCGGTGACCTCCAGGGCCGCCGCTAGTCCGTGCAGTTTCTGTTCGTAGGGTCCGCCGCCCGCGACCACCAGCACCGCGCCCGGGATGCGTTCGCGAATCTCGCGCATGGCCACGATCAGCGCGTCCTGCCCCTTGCGCGGCACGAGCCGCGACAGGCACAGGATGGTCGGGCGATCGTCGAGCCCGTAGCGTTCGCGCAGTTTCGCCCGCGCCGCCGGATCGGGCCGGAACACGTCGGTGTCGACACCGGGTGGCAGGTACTCGAGGGCGGCGTTCGCCCCGAACGCGGACGCGAAACGTCCACGCGTGTACCGACTGACATGGGTGATGACGTCGGTGTGCTCGCCGATCGCGCGCAACGCCTGCCGGGCGCCGGGCAGCATGGACCAGCCGACCTCGTGCCCGTGCGTGCTGGCCAGAATGCGTTGCGCGCCCGCGCGGCGCAGCATCGGCGACATCAACGCCAACGGCGCCGCCGCGCCGAACCAGACGGTGTCGCAGTTCTCGCTGCGCAACAGCCGCGCCGTCCGCCGCATGACCAGCGGCGTCGGCAACATCAGCGTGGTGGGGTGACGGACCACCTGAAACTTCTGTTTGGCATCGAACTTCAGATGGCTGTCCCCGCGCCACCGCGGTGCGTAGACAACCAGATCATCCGGCGGCAGTTCACCGGCCAACGCTTGCAGATACGACTGGATACCGCCCGGCCGAGGCGGGAAATCATTGGTAACCAGCAGAGTTCGAGCCATGCGCAACAACCTACTGTGTTTGATTTGCAGCGCCTGCGGCGCTGCGTGTTCGCGGCCCCGAAGGCTCACGTCCGAGTGGCCGAGACTCGCGACTGCGTCGCATGCGCTTCGGCCACTCGGACGCGAGCCGGCCGCGAACGTCGCTCGTAAGACTCGCTCCGTGGTGAGTGCCGTTCGGTTGGTCGGTGTCGGGACGTGGCCGCGGCCAACGGCCGTCCCGGCGACCCACCCGGAGTCGTTGCGCGCCGTGCGTTCGTCTTGTCCCGGTCAGGCCGCGTGGACGCCGAGCCAGGCGCGCCAGTCGGCGACGAAATCCGTTCGGTTGGTTTGCAGCACGTCACGCAGGATTTGATCCTCGCTGGTGGGGTCCTGCTTGCCCGCGGCGATGCGGCGGTAGAGATCCACCAGACGCGTCTCGTCGTATTTGTCGGCGACGAAGGCGCAGACCGACCACGCCTGCTCGTAGGCGAGTACGGCCGACTTACCGGCGAAGGTGGCGGCGGCGGGCAGATCGTTGGGGAGTTCGTTCGCTCGGGCCTGGGTGGTGACCGTCGGTGCGATATCGGTGAATCGGTGCCCCTCGCCACGGTGGGCGGCGTACTCGGCGAAGCCCTCGACCATCCACAGCGGCGCGCCGTCGACGGTCTCGGCGCGGGTGGCCACGTGCGTGAGTTCGTGACGCAGCAGGGTGCGCAATCCGTCGGGGGTGAGCCGACGGCCCGCGTCCGCGCTGAAAACCACCCGCTGGCTTTTCGGCTGGGTGCCGGGGGCGAACGGGTCGGCGATCGAGGCGGCGGCGACATCGGGCGGCATGTCCGCCGAACGCAGCAGCGCGGCGAACTCGGCGGGCGCCGAGGACACGACAACCAGCGCCGACTGGGCCCAGTTCGGTCCCCACAATTCGGTGACGGCGGTCGTGGCGGCGGCAAGTTCACGCGCGAGGATATCGATTTCGATCCGCTGGGCCGGATGCCCGACGACCAGGGACTCGTGTCCCGAGCCGGTGGGCACCACTCGGGTGACCAGCTGACCGAAGGGTTCGACGGTGCGGCGGATGTCCGCAAGTCGCGGATCGTTATCGGCGGCCGCGACCTGCCTGACACTGTCGGCCCCGGCCTGTTGAGTGGCACGCAGTTTCGGCAGTATCGGATTGGGCACCATGAGCAGCGCGACGCAGGTGCCGGTCAGCAACATCACCATCGCGACGGTGAGGGCGAACTGGAATCGCCGCCGCGCCGAGAACCAGTCGCGAACCCGCCGGATGTTGCTCATCGCTCTCTAGAATCGCCGAGCGGAGTGATACGGCGTCGAGCCCATCGGCGCCACGGCGACCGGGACACCAAAAGTGGAGGCGTGCAACATGAGTCCGTTGCCCGCGTAGATGCCGACATGGGAGATGTCGGAGTAGAAGAACACGACATCGCCGGGTTGCAGATTCTTCCGGTCCACCGGGGTGCCGAAGGTGGCCTGTTGGGAACTGGTCCGAGGCACGTCGATGCCGACCTGCTTGAACGCCCACTGCACCAGACCGGAGCAGTCGAATTGGTTCGGGCCGGTCGCGCCCCACACGTATGGGTCGCCAATACGGGTCAGTCCGGCCGCCAGCGCGCTGGTCCCGCTACCGGGCACGAGACCCTGCAGCAGGGTGTCACGGTTGAAGCCGGGCGGGAAGGGCGATCCGGTCAGGGCAGTCTTGTCCTTGGCCGACAGCGTGCCCCACGCCGAGACCACCTGAGCGATCGCGCCGGACAGATCTGCCCGCTTGTGTTCCAGCTCGGCACGCACCTGGTCGGCTCTGGTGGCGGCGGCGCGGGCCTTGTCGTCGGCGGCCTTGGCGATCGCTTCCGCGTCGGCCGCGGCGCTGGTGGCCGACCGGTAGCGGTTCAGCTGATCGGAAGTCTTGGCCGACAGCACATCCAGCGTGGACATCTGATCGAGCAATTGCTGTGGCGAGTTGCTGGCCAGCACGGCGAACAGTCGGTTGGAGCGCGCGCCCTGATAGGCGGCGATCGCGGTGCGGTCGACGATCGGCTGGAACTTGCGGACTTCGTCGCGCGCGGCGTTGGCGGCGTCGGTGCTCACGGCTAGCTTGTCGTCGAGATCGCGCTGGATGGCGAGCTTGGCGTCGAGATCGGCCTGCACGCCCAGCGCCTGCTGGTTGAGCTGCTCGGACTCGCGCGACAGGTCGATCATCCGCTGCACGGCCTCGCTGGGCGTGGTCGGCGGCGTAGCCGGATCGGCACCCGCTGGGCTGCCGCCGTAGAGCGTCGCGGCCAGGACTCCGGTCGCCAGTGCCCCGCCCACCAGACGTTTCGTGCTTTGTCTCCGGTGATGTGCCACAGCTGGCGTGCCCCGTTCTCTGGTAAAGCGAGGACGCAGTCCTCAAATGAGGTGTTGTCACCCTCGTGAGCTGCGAGAACGGTAGTTCGATCACCGGCAGCGCCGTAAGGTCTCGTTTAGGTTACGGAATGGCGTAGGTCTGTGTCCAGTAGGGTACGAAATGATCACGTACGCCATCCCGCTGCCCCGCCGTATCGAAGGCAGGCCGGTGGATCAGAAGCGGCGCGCTCCGGCGACCGGCATCGACGAGATCGGGGCGATCTTCACCGGGGTGCCAGAGGTCGACGCGTGGATCACGTTGCCGTCGCCGGCGTACAGGCCGGAGTGGCCGCCGCCATAGAACGACACCACGTCGCCCAGCTGCAGGTCGTCCAGCGAGACCGGGGTGCCCGCAGCCAGTTGGGCGTAGCTGGTGCGCGGCAGCTCCATACCGGCCTGCTGGTAGGCCCACTTGACCAGACCCGAGCAGTCGAAGGCGTTCGGGCCCGCGGCGCCGTAGACGTACGGCGAACCCAGCTTGGTCATCGCGGAGTCGAGCGCGACCTCGCCATGGGTCTTCTGGGGTGCCATGAACGGCAGTGGCGCGGGTGGGTTGCCGAGCTGGATGTCGGGGATGTTCGGGGGGATCGGGATCTCGTTGGGCACATCGAAGGTTCCGATGCCGGTAATGGTCACCGGCTGGGCCGATGCGGGAGCGGCCGGAAGAAGAAACGCGCCGATGGTCGCAGCGCCGACTGCTCCGGCGGCAACGGCACGCTGCACCTGTCGCTTTACGGTGGTGTTCGCCATGATGCGGTACTCCGAATCTGAATCTGCCCCACGACGCCGTACCCGGTGGTGCGGCGGACTTCGTTCCACCAGTCCTGCGGCTCGGTGAGACTCCGTGAGGTCTCGAAAAGGTTACGAAACAATCACGGTGGTTTGTAAAGAAGGCCACATCCGAAATGTCGGTGCTCAACAAAAATGCGAAACATGAAATGCGAGATAAATCACAACAATCACGAAACGATAACAACTGGTCGTTATCGAGGAATGTCCGAGCCGCCACGCGGCGCGTCCAGGACCCTATCCGGGCCAGTTTCCGGCTCCGTTTCTCGGCCATTTCCCCAGGTCGAAACAGCCATCGAGGTACTGATAGCGACTTGACACCGAACGTGCGATCGGTGTCGCCGCGACACGCAGTGCCGGGCCCAAGATGCCACCGCGCTGCGATCGTGCCCCGGACTCATTGATGCAGTTTCGGTATGTATGTGATCTGGGTCTCTTTTGTGAATTGAAGATCATTTCGCGGGTAAGAAAACGAAAAGCTCGCGGATAAATACGGACATTTCGTGTGCGATGTCGCGCGCGCCGTTCCTGTCGGACCCAGCCCTTACGCTGCACGCCGTGTCCGACCCTGTGCCGCGCCCGGCCGCCGCCAAGCAGCTGGCCTTCGATGAACTCGACACGCCGCTCTATGACACCACCTTCGTGGTCGTCGACCTGGAGACCACCGGTACCAGCCCGGCCGGCGACGCGATCACCGAGATCGGCGCGGTCAAGGTGCGCGGCGGGGAGGTGCTCGGTGAGTTCGCCACTCTGGTCAACCCGGGACAGGAGATTCCGCTGGGGATCGTGCAGATCACCGGGATCACCACCACCATGGTGTACGCGGCGCCGCGGATCGAGGCGGTACTGCCCGGCTTCCTCGAGTTCGCGGCGGGCGCGGTCCTGGTCGCGCACAACGCACGGTTCGATATGGCGTTCCTGCGCGCCGCGGCGGCTCGTAGCCACACCGCCTGGCCCACCGGGCCGGTGCTATGCACTGTGAAGCTGGCCCGTCGGGTGCTGACCCGAGACGAGGCGCCCTCGGTTCGGCTCGGCGTACTCGCCCCGCTGCTCGGTGCGACCACTCAGCCGACCCACCGCGCCCTCGACGACGCCCGCGCGACGGTCGACGTCCTGCACGCGTTGATCGCTCGCGTCGGCAACCAGGGCGTGCACAGTCTCTCCGAACTGCTCGACTATCTGCCTGGGGTCACCCCCCGGCAGCGGGCCAAACGCGTCCTCGCCACCGACCTGCCGGGAAGTCCGGGCGTCTACCTGTTCCGCGGACCCTCCGACGAAGTGCTCTACATCGGCACGGCGGTAAACCTCCGCCGCAGGGTCCGCAACTACTTCACCGGTTCCGAGACCCGGGGCCGGATGAAAGAGATGGTGTCCCTTGCTACTCGGGTCGACCACGTGGTGTGCGCGCACGCGCTGGAGGCAGGGGTGCGGGAGCTGCGGCTGCTCGTCGCGCATACCCCGCCCTACAACCGGCGCTCGAAATTTCCCAGGCGCGCCTGGTGGATCACGCTGACCGAGGAACCCTTTCCGCGCTTCGCGATCGTCCGGACACCGAACCGGGATGCGTTGGGTCCCTTCTCTTCTCGAATGGATGCCACCGAGGTGGCAGTTACCATCGCGGAATACAGCGGCCTGCGCACCTGCACCACGCGTCTGCCGCGTGCGGGTCGGCACGAATGTCCGCCCGCGGTGGTCGGCGGCTGCCCCGCCGCGGCGGTCACCGGGATCCCTATTAATAGAGAGGAATACGCGTCCGCACCGGCGGCGGTCCGCGCGCTGTTCGCGGGCCACTCCGACGCGCTGCTGTGCGCCATGCTCGAACGCATCGAAACACATTCGCGGGCAGAGCATTTCGAGGCGGCGGCCCGGCAGCGCGACCGCGTCGTCAGGGTGATCCGCGCGCTGCACCGCACCCAGCGTCTTGCGGCCATCGCCGGTATCGCCGAATTGATCGCCGCGCACCCGGACGGTGTGGGCGGATGGGAGTTCGCGGTGATCCGCTACGGCCGCCTCGCGGGCGCGGGTAATGCGGCAAAGGGTGTATCGCCCATGCCGGTCGTCGAACGCATTGTCGCCGCGGCGGAAACCGTCATCCCGATCGGTGCCGACGCCGGCGCCGGTGCGCTCCGGTCCGCCGATGCCGAACTATTGGACGCGACACCGGCGGCGGTCGATCCCGGCTCCGAGATGATGCTCCCGATCGACGGCACAGCGGTTCAATCCCTGCCCGGCGGTCCCGAAGCAACGCTGGTGGTCGCCGGTGTGGGTGCGGCAGCGCTGGGGGGTGCCGCGCCGAATGTGCCCCCGTTGCGCGGCGCGTCGCCGGAGGAGGTGGCGCTGGTCGCGCGCTGGCTGGCGAGGCCGGGGGTTCGGATCGTGCGTACCACCGAGGGCTACCGCGAGCCCGCCTACGGAGCCGGGCGCTGGATGGGCTGGGTGGAACTGGCCGATGCGGCGGCGCGAGCGAAACTCCCGGAGCAGGAGTACGCCGACCGCTTAGGCTGACAGCCATGATTACCGCGATCGTCATGATCAACGCCGAGAACGCCCGCATCCCGGAGACCGCGCAGGCGCTCGCCGACACCGAGGGCGTGGCCGAGGTCTATTCCTGCGCGGGCGATATCGACCTGATCGCGATCGTGCGGGTGCGCGACCACGAGCAGATCGCCGAGGTGGTGACCGACCGGATCGATAAGACGCCCGGCGTCGCCCGCACCATCACACACATCGCGTTCAAGTCCTATTCCAGCGCGGATGTGGAGGCCGGGTTCTCGCTGGGGGAGTAAGCGCCGCGGAGACTCAGCCGACCTGGACCGACGACCCGTTGGAGGTGTGGGACTCGCCCGGCTCAGCTGTCGCCGAGCGTGTTGGTCAATACGACCCAGCGGTCGAGCAGGGCGGCGGATTTGCCTGTGTCGATGGCGGTGGCGGCCCGTTCGACACCGGCGGCCAGCACTTCGTGGACATCGGTGTCGGGATCACCGATGCCCTGCGACAGGTCATAGGCGACGATGGCCGCCGCGGAGTTCACCAGGACGGCGTCGCGGACGGCGCCGGGGGAGCCCGCGAAAACATCGCGGGCCACGGCGGCATTGGTCTCGGCATCGCCGCCACGCAGCGCATCCAGGTTCACCCGCGGGATGCCCAGCCGAGCCGGGTCGATGGTGGTCTCGCGCCGCCGCCCGCCGGAGACGATCCAGACGTCGGTGGTGTCGGAGGTGGTGATCTCATCCAGGCCGTCGTTGCCACGCACGATCAGGGCGCTTGCGCCGCGTTCGGCGAACACGCCGGCGATCACCGGCAGCAGGTCGGAGAAGGCGCAGCCGACCAGTCCGGCGCGCGGTTGCGCCGGATTCGTCAGCGGGCCGAGCACATTGAAGACGGTCGGGATGCCTATTTCTTTACGGGCCGGTCCGGCGAAGCGCAGCGCCGGATGGAACAGCGGTGCGAAACAGAAGCCGATCCCGACCTCACGCACGCATTGTGCCACCGCGTGCGGGCCGAGCGCGAGCCGCACACCGAGCGCCTCGAGCACGTCGGCGCCACCGCTCTTCGACGAGGCCGCCCGATTGCCGTGCTTGACCACCGGCACGCCCGCGGACGCGACCACGATCGCGGACATGGTGGAGATATTCACCGAGCCGGAGCGGTCGCCGCCGGTCCCGACGATGTCGACCGCATCGCCGTCGACGTGAACCAGGCGGGCGTGCGCGAGCATGCCGGAAGCCATACCGGTCAGCTCCGCCGAGGTGGGGCCCTTGATCTTCATGGCAACCCCGAATGCGGCGATCTGCGCCTGCGTCGCGTTGTCCGAGAAGATCTCGTTGATCACCCATGCGGTGTCGTCCGCGGCCAGATCGCCACCATCGGCGAGTGTCCCGAGCACCTGGGGCCAGCTGCGCACGCTCATGTCCACTTCTCCCGTCACACTGGTTCGCGCACCAGTTTGTCGCGATGCAGCCTAGTGGGCCAGACGTTTATTACAGCTCGAGCTGTGCGGCGGGGATGCGCAGATAGTGCCGCAATACCGCGGGTGCGTCGGCCTGCCACCCGGTCGCGCGTGCCTCGTCTCAGCGTTCACTTACTCAGCGTTCACTTACTCAGCGTTCACTTACTCAGCGTTCACTTACTCAGCGTTCACTCACCGTCGCCTGCGATGCTGGACCTGGCGCAACACCTCGCCACAACACCAACTTTCGAGCGAAGCGAGATCGAGCCCGAACACGCAGCGCCGCAGGCGCTGCAAATTGGACACGAGAACCTGTCTGTCCGTGCGTTTTCCGAGACCGAGCCACAAGTTTCGCACCCGGGTACTTGTGTCGTACTACGACGAGTCATACTTACCCCCGTGACGACCGCAGTAGGGACCCCAGGATCGGCCATTACTCAGCGTGTGCATTCGCTGAACCGGCCCAACATGGTGAGCGTCGGTACCATTATCTGGCTGTCGAGCGAGCTGATGTTCTTCGCCGGGCTCTTCGCGATGTATTTCGTCGCGCGCGCCCAGGCGCACGGTAACTGGCCGCCGGAGCCGACCCACCTGAATCTGACGCTTGCCGTGCCGGTCACGACCGTGCTCGTCGCCTCGTCGTTCACCTGCCAGATGGGTGTGTTCGCCGCGGAGAAGGGCGACGTGTTCGGGTTGCGTCGCTGGTATGCGATCACCCTGATCATGGGCGCGCTGTTCGTCGCGGGCCAGGGCACCGAGTACCACTCCCTTGTCAAGGAGGGCACCTCGATCTCGAGCAGCGCCTACGGCTCGGTGTTCTACATCACCACCGGTTTCCACGGTCTGCACGTCATCGGCGGTCTGATCGCCTTCGTGTTCCTGCTGATCCGTACCAAGGTCAGTAAGTTCACTCCCGCACAGGCCACCGCGGCGATCGTCGTTTCGTACTACTGGCACTTCGTCGACATCGTCTGGATCGGGCTGTTCGCCACGATCTACTTCGTCCGCTGAGCCCGACGCGACGCGTCAGCTACCCCCAAATCTTTTGCACAAGTCGGTTCCGTCTACTCCAAAGGGACACAGATGAGTTCATCTCCCCCATCAACGCCAGAGCCTGCCAGCCCCGACAGCGGCAAGGCCAGCAAGACGCGTAAGCAGCGCCGCATTCGCCGTCGTATCGCGGGTGGGCTCGCGCTGCTGGTGGGACTGGTCGCAGCCGGCTTCCTTGCCGCGGCTTTCACGCCGGATCCGCAGATCGCGACCGCGAGTGAGGACCAGTCCGCGTTGATCCGCGACGGCAAGCAGCTGTACGAGACCTCGTGCATCACCTGCCACGGCGCGAACCTGCAGGGCGTGCTCGACCGCGGCCCCAGCCTGATCGGTGTCGGCGAGGCCGCCGTCTACTTCCAGGTGTCCTCCGGCCGTATGCCGATGGCCCGCAACGAGGCCCAGGCGCAGCGCAAGCCACCGAAGTTCGACGAGCACCAGATCGACGCGCTGATGGCGTATGTGGCGGCCAACGGTGGCGGCCCGAGCGTCGTGCGCGACTCGAACGGTCAGATCGCGCAGGAATCGCTGCGTGGCCCGGACATCGCCCGCGGTAGCGAGCTGTTCCGCCTGAACTGTGCGTCCTGTCACAACTTCACCGGCAAGGGCGGCGCGCTGTCCTCCGGTAAGTTCGCGCCGCCGCTGGAGCCCGCCAGTGAGCAGCAGATCTACGACGCGATGGTCACCGGCCCGCAGAGCATGCCGAAGTTCTCCGACCGGCAGCTGACCCCGGAAGAGAAGCGCGACATCATCGCCTATGTCAAGAACGCCACCGAGGAACGCGACCCGGGCGGGTACGGCCTCGGCGGCCTCGGTCCCGCGACCGAGGGTCTGGCCATCTGGGTGGTCGGCATCACGCTCGTCGTCGGTGCCGCGATGTGGATCGGATCAAGGTCATGAGCGATAAGGAGCCAAACGACATGGGTCGGCCCGATGAGGGCGACGGCATCACCGAGCTGTCGAAGGACGAGGTGAGTCCCGCCGTGTCCGAACAAGCCGGAGCAGGGTCCGAGCATGCCGGGGCAGGGTCCGAGCATGCCGGGGCAGGGTCCGAGCATGCCGGGGCAGGGTCCGATCTCAGCACCTTGGATCCGACCGAGGAAGAGCTCGACGCGATGTCGCGGGACGAGCTGGTCAAGCTCGGCACCGCGCGTGACGGCGTCGTTGTCGCCTACCGGCGCGAGCGCTTCCCGGTCCCGGGTACCCGTGCCGAGAAGCGGGCCGAGCGACAGGTGTCGTTCTGGTTCGCGGTCTCCGGCCTGGCGGCCGCGGTGCTGGTCGGTGTGTACCTGTTCTGGCCCTGGCAGTACAAGGGCAAGAACGAGGACGGCGCCGGTCTGTACTCGCTGTTCACCCCGCTGGTCGGTCTGAGCTTCGGTATCGCGGTGCTGGTCATCGGAGTCGCGGTGGTGTTGATCCGCAAGAAGTTCATCCCCGCCGAGCTGTCCATCCAGGACCGCCACGACGGCAAGTCGCCCGAGGTCGAGCGCCGTACCCTGGTCGCCGAGCTCAGCGACGCGCTGGAGACCTCCACGCTCGGTCGCCGCAAGATGATCACCCGCACGGCCGGCGCCGGTGTCGGTGTGCTCGGTATCGGCGCGCTGCTGGTCTTCGTCGGCGGCATGATCAAGAACCCGTGGGCCAAGGGCGACAAGTCGCCGCTGTGGGTCTCGGGCTGGACCCCGGATTACCCGGGCGAGACCGTCTACATCCGTCGCGACACCGGTCGCCCGGAGGACATCGTGCTGGTGCGTCCCGAGGATCTGGACGCGGGCGCGATGGAGACCGTCTTCCCGTGGAAGGAAAAGTGGCGCGGTGACGAGCACGCGACGCTGCAGTCGCTGCGCGGTATCCGCAACGCCGTCATGATGATTCGTCTGCGCACCGAAGACGCGCAGAAGGCCATCAAGCGCAAGGGCCAGGAGAGCTTCAACTTCGGCGACTACTTCGCCTACTCGAAGATCTGCACCCACCTCGGCTGCCCCACCTCGCTGTTCGAGCAGCAGACCAACAAGATCCTGTGCCCCTGCCACCAGTCGCAGTTCTCCGCGACCGAATGGGGTAGGCCGGTCTTCGGTCCCGCCGCCCGCGCACTGCCGCAACTGCCGATCACCGTCAACTCCGAGGGCTACCTGGTCGCCAATGGCGACTTCATCGAGCCCCTCGGCCCGGCCTACTGGGAGCGTCGTTCATGAGCTTTGCAGACAAGGCGACCGCCCAAGCCAATGCGGCGGACGAGCGGTATCGCGCCGCGGCATTCGCGAAGCGGTCGATCAACAAGGTCTTCCCGACCCACTGGTCGTTCCTGCTCGGTGAGATCGCGCTCTACAGCTTCATCATCCTGCTGCTGTCGGGTGTGTATCTGACGTTGTTCTTCGATCCGTCGATGACCGAGGTCGTCTACAACGGCGCCTACCAGCCGCTGCGCGGCGTGACCATGTCGCGGGCCTATGAGACGGCGCTGGACATCTCCTTCGAGGTGCGCGGCGGTCTGTTCGTTCGCCAGGTCCATCACTGGGCGGCCCTGCTTTTCGCGGCGTCGATCATCGCGCACCTATTCCGCATCTTCTTCACCGGCGCGTTCCGCAAGCCGCGTGAGGCGAACTGGGTGATCGGCTGCCTGCTGTTGATCCTGGCGATGTTCGAGGGCTTCTTCGGTTACTCGCTGCCCGATGACCTGCTGTCCGGTACCGGCCTGCGGGCCGCGTTCGGCGGTATCACGATGAGTATCCCGATCGTCGGCACCTGGATGCACTGGCTGATCTTCGGTGGGGACTTCCCCGGCGACCTCATCATCCCGCGCCTCTACATCGCGCACGTGTTGCTGTTCCCCGGCATCATCCTCGCGCTGATCGCCGCCCACGTGGCGCTGGTCTGGTATCAGAAGCACACCCAGTTCCCCGGCCTCGGCCGCACCGAGAATAATGTGGTCGGCGCCCGCATCGTGCCGGTGTTCGCCGCCGACCAGGGTGCGTTCTTCGCCTTCACCCTCGGCATCGTCGGCATCATGGGTGGCGTGCTGCAGATCAACCCGATCTGGAACCTGGGGCCCTACAACCCCTCCCAGGTTTCCGCCGGGTCGCAGCCGGACTTCTACATGATGTGGACCGACGGCCTGGCCCGACTCATGCCGCCGTGGGAGCTCTACCTGGGTCGCTACACCGTCCCGGCCGTGTTCTGGGTCGCGTTGATCATGGGCTTGGTCTTCACGGTGCTGATCCTCTATCCGTGGATCGAGAAGCGCCTCACCAAGGACACCGCGATGCACAACCTGCTGCAGCGTCCGCGTGACGTGCCGGTGCGCACCGCGATCGGTGCGATGTCCATCGCGTTCTACATGGTGCTGACGCTGTCGTGCGTCAACGACATCGTCGCCTACAAGTTCGACATCTCGTTGAACGCCACGACCTGGATGGGCCGCATCGGCCTGCTGATCGCGCCGCCGATCGCGTACTTCGTCGCCTACCGGTTCTGCGTCGGCCTGCAGCGCGGCGACCGGGCGGTGCTCGAGCACGGCATCGAGACCGGCGTGATCAAGCGCCTGCCGCACGGTGAGTACATCGAGGTGCACCAGCCGCTCGGCCCGGTCGACGACCACGGCCACCCGATCCCGCTGGAATACCAGGGCGCCCCGGTGCCCAAAAAGATGAGCAAGCTGGGTTGGGCGGGCAAGCCCGGCACCGGCAGCTTCCTGCGGCCGGACCCGTGGCAGGAAAGCGAGCAGGCCTTCGAGATCGAGCACGCGGAGGAGCACAAGCAACTCGCCGTGCTGCAGAAGGCTCAGGAGAAGGATCAGAACGGCAAGCAAAACCACTGACTTGTAGCCACAAACGAAGACCCCGAGTCGAATCCGACTCGGGGTCTTCGCGTTTGCCGTGCCATATCGGTCAGCGCCGCCGGGCCGCCTCGATGGCTTCGAACTTCGCCAGGTTGTGCCGGGCGTCGGCCAACGCGTCGTGCGCGTCCTGGGGGATCGGGGGCAGCTCGGGGCGGCCGTGCGCGTCCCAGTGCTGGCGCAGTTCGTTGGTGTAGCGGGGCAGCGTGTTGGGCAGATCGACCATCGACCCCCACAGCTGGCACAGTGCCACGTGGTCGTAAGCGCCGACCCATGCCCACAGCTCCGGCGTCACGCTCGGGCGCGGAACCAGGAAGTCGTAGAGGTCCTTGCGGATCTGTTCGCGGCTGCGCCACACCCGCGACGACGGCGACGGCAGTTTCGGCAGCACGTTCTTGCGTACCCAGGGGCCCGCCCGATCGGGATCGAATTCCGTTGAGACCGCGTAGTATTCGCGGCCGTCCTCGCAGACGACGCCGATGGACACCAGATCGATGACGACGCCATCCTCGATGAATTCGCAGTCATAGAAATATCTCAACGAGATCGGACTCTCCTCGGCGGTTCGGTACGGCGTCGGCGGCTGGACCGCCGCGCCCTCGGTGTGCTCGAACATTCAACCCTAGGTGTGCGGATTCAAGCCCTACCACCGGGTATCTACACCACCCGGTCGGTCCGTATTCTGAACTGGTGAACTGGACCGTCGACGTACCCATCGATCGCCTGCCGGAACTGCCGCCGCTGCCCGCGGAGTTGCGCAGACGGCTGGATGACGCGCTTGCCCGCCCGGCGCTGCAGCAGCCGTCGTGGGATCCGGTGCAGGCGGCGAATATGCGTACGGTGCTGGAGAGCGTGCCGCCGATCTGCATGCCCGCTGAGGTGGAGGACCTGCGGGTGCAGCTCGCCGAGGTCGCGCGCGGTGAGGCGTTCCTGATGCAGGGCGGTGACTGCGCGGAAACCTTCGCCGACAACACCGAGCCACACATCCGTGGCAATATCCGGACGCTGCTGCAGATGGCCGTGGTGCTCACCTACGGCGCCAGCCTCCCGGTGGTCAAGGTGGCGCGCATCGCGGGGCAGTACGCCAAACCGCGCTCCTCCGATACGGATTCGCTCGGCCTCAAGTCCTATCGCGGCGACATGGTGAACTCGCTGGCACCCGAGGCGGCGGTGCGCGAGCACGATCCGTCGCGCCTGGTGCGCGCCTACGCCAACGCCAGCGCCGCGATGAACCTGGTGCGCGCGCTGACCGGTGCGGGCATGGCGGATCTGCACAAGGTGCACGACTGGAACCGTGACTTCGTGGCCCAGTCGCCCGCGGGCGCGCGCTACGAGGCGCTGGCCGAGGAGATCGACCGCGGTCTCGCGTTCATGACCGCGTGCCGGGTGAAAGACCCGAGCCTGCAGTCGGCTCGCATCTACGCCAGCCATGAGGCCCTGGTGCTCGACTACGAACGCGCCATGCTGCGCCTCGGCGAGAACCCGGCGGGCGAGCCGGTGCTCTACGACCTGTCCGCGCACTTCCTGTGGATCGGCGAGCGCACCCGTCAGCTCGACGGCGCGCACATCGCCTTCGCGGAACTACTGGCCAACCCGATCGGCCTGAAGATCGGCCCGACCACGACGCCGGATCAGGCGGTGGAATACGTCGAGCGGCTCGACCCGAACAATCAGCCGGGCCGACTGACCATCGTCTCGCGGATGGGCAACAGCAAGGTCCGCGACGTGCTGCCGCCCATCATCGAGAAGGTGCAGGCGACCGGCCACCAGGTGATCTGGCAGTGCGATCCCATGCATGGCAACACTCACGAGGCGTCCACCGGTTATAAGACCCGCCACTTCGACCGGATCATCGATGAGGTGCAGGGCTTCTTCGAGGTGCACCACGCGCTGGGCACCCATCCCGGCGGCCTGCACATCGAACTCACCGGTGAGGACGTCACCGAATGCCTCGGCGGCGCGCAGGACATCTCCGACCTGGACCTGTCGGGCCGCTACGAAACCGCCTGCGACCCGCGCCTGAACACCCAGCAGTCGCTGGAACTGGCGTTCCTGGTCGCCGAAATGCTGCGCTGAGCCGAGTTCGAGCAAGCCGGGCCGAGTCCCGGCTGATCTCGATCGCCGCAATAGCAGTCGAACGTCTGTGGACCAGGCACGGGCCGGCTGCTGCGCACGTGGCTGGTCGGTGCGGATCTACCCGGGTTTCCTGGTGCTCAGGGGAGGGCGACGATGGTGATCGTGGTGCCGGATTCGACATTGCCCTGGGGGCCGACGCTCTGCGAGATCACTACCGAACCGTCGGACGGGGTCAGCTGACGTACCTGTACCTGCAGGCCCAGGGCTTGCAGCTTGGCGCGAGCATCGCCGACGCTCTGGCCGATCACGTTGGGCATCCGGATGGCATTGGACACGATCAACGTCACACCGTCGCCCGACTGGACGGTGGTGCCCGCGGCTGGCTCGGTGCCGATCACCTTGTCGGCCTCGATACTGCGATCGAACTGCATCCTGGTGTCGTGCACCATGATTCCGGCGTCGGTAAGCAACTTGGTGGCGTCCGCGGTAGTGCGTCCGCGCACATCGGGCAGCCGGACCGGCTTGGACCCATTGCTGCGGTACACCTTCACCTGCGCGCTCATCGGCAGCACGGTGCCGGACGCCGGATCGATCTTCGCGAGGCTGCCCTTCGGGGCGGAGCTACCGACTTCGCCGGAGTCCACCGGTTGTAGTCCGGCGTCGCGGATGAGCTGGTTGACCCTCGCGAGGTCATCGCCGGGCTTCACATCCGGCACCTTGGGCTTACCGCTGGATACCAGCATGGCCACGGTCGATCCCTTGGTGACCTTGGCCCCGGCGGGCGGGTCGCTGCCAACCACGGCGCCCACCGGGATCGTGTCCGAGGCCTTCTGTCTAACATCGGTGCTGAAGCCCGCATCGGACAAGGCCGCGACCGCGCGGTCCTTGTCCAGTCCGGCGATCGGCGGGACCGCGGAGAAGCGTCCGATACCGAGCCACCAGCCGCCGACTCCGACCAACAGTGTCAGAATCGCCACCACGGCCACCCACAGCAGCATCGTGCGGCGCGCGCGGTTGCGCTCGGTGCCGTACTCCGGATACGGGGAGTTCTGCGGCAGGTGTGAGGTCTGCGGCCCGTAGTTCTCGGGCGGGCTGTAGTCGTCCTGCGGACCGTAGTCGCCGTAGCGCGGCCGTGAGGCCGTGACGACCCTGGTGTGCTGCAGCGGCTGCGGGGCATACGGTTCCGCGTGCGCCGCGGCTTGCTGAGCCGGGGCGTGGTCCGGCGTGGCGATCCGGTAGCTTGCGCTCAGGTGCTCGGCCGATTCCTTCGGCGCGGGCACCCGGTACGGCGGCAGATTCAGCGCGACCGCGATCTGGTGCAGCGCCGCCACCATTTCGTTCGCGTCGGCGAAACGGTGCGAAGGCTCACGGGCGGTCGCCCGGGCGATCAGGTCGTCGAACTCCTGCGGTACCCCGGCGATGAACTGACTCGGGCTCGGGACGTCCTTCTCGATCCGCTGATACGCCACCGACAACGAGGTGTCACCGGTGAACGGGACTTGGCCGGTGAGCAATTCGAAGATCAATACACCGAACGCGTAGACATCGCTGCGCGAATCAGCGGTGCCGCTGGTGACCTGTTCGGGCGCCAGGTAAGCGGCGGTGCCGAGAAGCACGCTCGCCGAGGTGGTGTTGGCCGCCGCCACGGCACGCACCAAGCCGAAATCGGCGATCTTCACCTCACCCGCATCCGAGATCAGCACGTTTTCCGGCTTGATATCGCGATGGACCAGCCCCGCCAAATGCGCGACGCCGATCGCGGCGAGCACCGGTTCGGCGACCGCGCGCGCCGCGTGCGGCGGCATCGGGCCGCGTTCGCGCAGCAGTTCGCGCAGCGTGCCACCCTCGACCAGCTCCATGATGAGGAACGGATATTCGCCGTCGACGCCCTGGTCGTACACCGCGACCAGTGACGGATGCTTGAGCTTGGCGACCGCGCGCGCCTCGAATTCGAATCGCGACAGGAACTGGGGATCGGCGGCGAACTTGGGATCCATCACCTTGATGGCGACCGGGCGGTCCAGGCGAGTGTCCACGCCCCGGAAGACCATCGACATCCCACCGCGAGCAATCGGCGCATCGATGCGGTAGCGCCCTTCCAGTATTTGCCCGATCAAGTGATGTCCTCCGGCTTTCACAAAGTTCTCACCCCTCGCTGGTAGTGCGACAAGCGACCGACCGCCCCGTGCGGCCCCCTCGATGGTAATCGGCGAATGCCGCCCGGGTGTCTCACGACGTGCGGCGGCGGACCGTCTACCGTATTCCGGGTGAGCGCATTTCCCTGCAGCGATGATGTCCTTCCGGAGTCCGCGGCCGTGCTGCCACTGCCTGAGGTGGCCGACAAGCTCGGGCTCGTGGTGACCCGGGTGCATCAGATGTTGCGTGACCATCAACTGCTCGCCGTGCGCCGCGACGGCGTAGCAGGCGTCCCCGAACGGTTCTTCGACGATACCGGCGCGGTGGTCAAGCCGCTGCCCGGCCTGATCACCGTGATGAAGGACGCCAAATACACCGACGAAGAGATCCTCGAATGGATCTTCACCGAGGATGACACCCTGCCGGGCAGGCCCGTCGATGCCCTGCACGGTCCGCTGGCGCGCGAGGTCATCCGCCGCGCAGCGGCCGATCCTGTCTGAGTTATTGGCCGCTCTGAGTTATTGGCCGCGCGGGCGCGGCGTGTTCGCGGCCCCCTTGGGCTCGCGTCCGAGCGGCCGAGACTCGCGACTTCGTCGCATGCGCTTCGGCCACTCGGACGCGAGCCGGGCCGCGAACGGCGCTCGTAAGACAGCGCGTGGCGGTTGGGTTTGCGGGTCGCCGCTTTGATCGGGGCTTGCCGTGCACGCCGGGCTTGTCCGTCAAACGCGTCGCCGTGCACGCCGGGCTTGGTCCGTCAAACGCGTCGGAAAGTACTGGCGAACTCGGTGGCGGCCACGCGGAGGCGTCGGCGTGCCGGGACTACTGCTCGATGCCGGAAGACCGCGTAGCCGGATTGTTCGATCTGGTCGAGGATGCCCGCGTAGAGGGTGCTCGCGGTGCGGATGGCCGGGCGGACGCGCGGTTCGAGTAGGTCGATGCCGGGGTTGGCGGTGCGATAGATGTCGCGGTTGATCGCGATGAGGTGGGCCAGCGCGCGGCGGACCCGCTGATCGGTGTGGCCGGTGCGGTGGCAGTGCGCGAGCAGATCGTGGTCGACGCCGAAGGCGGCGAGTTCGTCGGCGGGGAGGTACACGCGTCCGCGATCGAGATCCTCGGCGACATCGCGCAGGAAATTGGTGAGCTGGAACGCCTCGCCGAGGGCGCCGGCCGCGGTTTCGGCCTCGGCCACGGGTACGACGGCGCCGAGGACCGGCAGTAGCTGCAATCCGATCGCCGCCGCCGAGCCGCGCATGTAGTCGCGCAGTTCGGCCATCGTGGCGTAGCGGTTGCGGTATTGCGGGGTGCCGAGGATGTCCATTCGCATCGCGTCCATGAACGTCCAGAAGTGCTGGGGCGCAATGGCATAGCGGTCGATGGTGGCGGTGAGCGCGACCAGCACCCGGCGGCGTTGGTCGCCGATTCGCTCCGGGAGCGGATTACCGTCCAGTTGGCTGCGTAGCTGCTTCTCGATCCGGTCCAGCAGTTCGGCGCAGTCCTGGACGCGATAGGCGACGGCCACCGGATCGGGGGTGTCCGCGAGGTCGAGCCCCTCGGCGTGATCGACGATGTCGTCGACCATCCTGGCGAACGCGTACAGCGCGTGCACCGCTGGTCTTCGCTCGGCCGATAGCAGGCGGGTCGCCAGGAAGTAGGTCCGCCCGTGCGTCGCGGCGATCTGCTTGCATGCGCGGAAGGCGCCGGATAGTTCGGCGTCGGTCGGCTCGGTGCCCGTCATCGCCGTGGTGACGGCGCCGGATCCGTCGGGGTGGCCCGCAAGCGCAGCGGGTCCACCTTCCGCAGCGACATCGCCGCCACCACGGCGGCGAAGGTCGCGGCGGCCACGTGCCAGAAGTTGTAGAGCCCGATCGAACCGTCCGGCTGGAACACCAGCATCAGCCAGGTACACAGACCGACCAGCACCATCAGCGTGGTGGTGGACAGCGCGAATCCGGCGGCCAGCGCCAGCGGCCAGGAGTAGTACCAGGGCAGCGCGGCTGGAGACAGGATGACGATCGCGACGAACGCGATGAGGATGCCGAGCACCGCCTCGCGCTCGCTGTGCCGGAACCGCCACCAGGTCCACACCAGCACCGCGACCAGCGCCACCGCGCAGATCGTCCTGGTCACGCCGAGCACCGGATCCATGCGCCACGGGGTCACCCAGGTGGTCGCGTGCGCCATGATCGTCGGCAGCGACAGCCAGTTGATGATCTTCTTCGAGCCCGACAGCGCGGTCAGCCAGCCGATGCCCACTCCCGCGGCGGCTGAGGCGGCCACGAAGACCACTGCGAACACGCTCAGCCCGAGCCCGGCGATCTTGGCGAACATCACTGCGGGATGCGGCATTTCCTCGCTGGGCCGCGCGGCATCGGGCTCGCCCTCGAGCGCTTGGGTGGCGCCAGGTGACTCCGCGGCGCGCTGCAGTGCCCGGCGTTCCTTCTCGTGCAACATCCAGATCCACACCAGGAACGGCAGCGCGATGCCTGCGGTCGCCTTGATGGCCACACCGATCGCGACGACCACGATGCCCGACACATGATGGCGTTCCAACACCAGCGCGATGCCCGCGCACATCAGGCCGACCATCAGCATCTCGTTGTGCACGCCACCGATGAGGTGGATCAGCACGAGAGGATTGAGCACGGCCAGCCACAGCGCGACCGTCGGCTTGCCGCCGAGATGCTTGGTCAGATACGGCACCGCCCACATCATCAGCACCAGGCCGGGCAGCATGACCAGCCGCAGCGCGATCGTCCCGGCCACCACGTTGTCGCCGGTGATGGTGGTGATCGCGCGGCCGAGTAGCAGGAAGACCGGACCGTATGGCGCCGTCGTAGTGGTCCACACGGGGCTCACGTTGTCAAGCAGCACACCGGGATTCGCGACCGGGCCGACCTGATACGGGTCGAATCCGTCGCGTAGCAGCGCGCCCTGGGCCAGGTAGGAGTAGGCATCGCGGCTGAACATCGGCGCGGCGAACAGCAGCGGAAAGATCCAGATGCCGACGATCGCGCGTAGCTCGTTGAGCGTGACGCCCGCGTCCGACCGATCGCCGAAGCCAATCGTGGTCCGGCCGAGCCGGACCCACGCGGTGATCATCAGCAGCACGCCGACCCAGATGACCATGGTCGACAGCGCGTAGCCGTGGCCGAATCGCAGCCAGGACAGATGCATCGCCTCGAGCAGCGGATCGCGTTTGCGAACGCTGCCCGCGCCGAACCCGCCGAAGGTGATCATCACCGCGCCGAAGAACCCGAGCAGCGCGGAGTGCCCCTCGGGGCTGCGTAGGAAATCGGCGGAGGTCCGCATCCCCCACCGGAATCCGTGCACGGGCGCCGCGACGGGGACGGTGGGCTCGGTCGCGTCGCGCTGGTGCTCCGGCGCGCTCGATGTGCGGTCCGCGAGGCTCGCGTGGGTCTCGATGATCAGGTCCTCGGTGGCGGTTGCGGCGCTGGTTTCGGGGGGTGGCATGTGGTGTCGGTCCCCCCGGAGAGATCGGCGGTCGCAGCCGCGAGCGAATAGGTCGGCGTTGAGTTTAGAGGTTTGCAGGGAACACTATCCCGGTGGAGCGTGGGGTTTCATCCCCAGCACCGGTGATCCGGTTTGCCGCCAGTTTTCCGGACAGCAAGGTGGTGGGCACTCCCACACCCGGAGTGGTGCCGCAACCCGCGATAACTACGTTGTCGCTGGAGCGTGGAAAATTGCGTGGACGGAATGGTCCGGTTTGCCGGAACAGGTGCGCCGCGGAGAACGGTGTTCCGGCCAACATGCCTTGGTCGCGCCAGGTGTACGGGGTGTCCAAGCGATCGACCGTGAAGTGTTCGGCAATGCCGTGATAGCCGCGTGATTCCAACACGTCGAGCAGTTCGCGGAGGTAGGACGGGCCGAGTCGATTCCAGTCCAGGGGCGCGGAATCGAGGTTCGGGCAGGGGGCCAGCAGCGAGAACGGTTCGTGCCGTCGATCTAGTCGATCGATGTAGAGGGTCGGGTCGGTGAGCGCGGGCCTGGTCAGCAGCAGCGACGGATCGCCCATCAGCTTGCCCCTGCCGCGCCGGGCGGTGATCTCGGCGAACGTCTGGTTCCACGCGTGCCCGAAGTCGATGGTGTGGTGCGACTGCACCGGCCAGGTGGCGGCGATCTCGGCGGGCACCGTGCCGTGCGCGACGACGGCCGAGGGCGCTGCTCGCAGCCTGCGCGGGCGCACGCCGAAACGTTCGATCGAGCCGAGGTCGGTACTGAGCACCAAGGCGTCGCAGTCGAAGGTCCGGCCATCGGCGGTTCGAACCCGCCGCGCTCGCCTGCCCGCATAGTCGATCGCGGTGACCTCGGTGCTCAGCGCCAAAGTGCCGCCCGCCGCGGTGAACGCGTCGGCCAAGGCGACGGCGATGGCACGCATGCCGCCCTCGGGGAAGTACACGCCCAGCGAGGTGTCCATGTGCGGTATCGCGCCGTACACGGCCAGCGCCTCGGCGGGCGGCATGCCCGCGTAGAGCGCCTGAAAGGTGAACAGCCGGGCGAGCCTGGGATCGTGCAGGAACCGGCCGACCCGCGGGCCGAGCCTGCCGAACCCGCCGAGCCGCACCAGGTCCGCGAGCGCGCGCCGCTTCTCGGGTTTGCGCACCATATCCAGCGGCGAATCGAAGTTCGTGTCCATGAACTCGCCGAACTCCGCCTGGTAGATCCGTGTCAGCCAGGCCCGCAGCCGGCGGTATCCACGCGCCTCCTCGGGACCGCAGACCCCGCTCACCTCTTCGGCCATCGTCTCGGCGTCGGCGAACACCCTGATGGTGGCTCCATCGGCGAACCTGGCGTGGTAGCTCGGCGCGAGTTGATGGATACGCAGTGGCGGCGTGCAGGATTCCGGGGTCTGTCCGACCGCGGCGAGAGCGTCGGTGATCAGCTCCGGCAGCGTCAATACTGTCGCGCCGGAATCGATCTCGTAGTCCGGCCCGCGATAGTGCCCGACCCGGCCGCCGGGATGGTCGGCCCGTTCCAGCAGCGTCACGGTCCGTCCGGCGCCGGTGAGATACAGCGCGGCGGCAAGACCGGAGAGGCCCGCGCCTACGACCACGACGCGATCGGTCGGTCCCGCAACGGTTTTCATCTCACGCCGCCCGCTTGGTCGCGGCTAGTGCGATGGTACGCAGCTGCTCTTTCGCCGCTGGGGTGGCGGAACTGGATTCGATGGCGGCCAGGGCCTGTTCGGTGAGGTCGGCGATGCGGCGTTCCACTTTGTCGGCGGCGCCGAGTTCGGTGAGGGTGGCGCGCAGGTGTTCCACTTGGTCCGCTGTGAGGTTGGTGCCGATGCTGGTGCGCAGCAGGGCGGCGGCGGCCGGGTCGGTGGCGTCGGCGCGCCGCAAGGCCTCGGCGACCAGCACGGTGCGCTTGCCCTCGCGCAGGTCGTCGCCGGAGGGTTTGCCGGTGACCGCCGGGTCGCCGAAGACGCCGAGCAGGTCGTCGCGGAGCTGGAAGGCGATGCCGATATCGGTGCCGAAGGTGCGGTAGCCCTCGACGAGCTCGGGGTCGGCGTCGGCGATGGCCGCGCCGAGATGCAGCGGGCGTTCGACGGTGTAGGCGGCGGTTTTGTAGCGGTTGATCCGCAACGCGGCGGCCACGGATTCGTCGCCGCCCGCCTCGCCGTTGATGTCGAGCAGCTGGCCCCCGAGCACCTCGGTGCGCATCAGCGCCCAGACCGACGCGAACCGGGCGATGGCCGAGGGATCGAGGCCCGAGGCGTGCACCATGTCATCGGCCCAGGCCAGCGCCAGGTCACCGACGAGGATGGCGACACTGGTGCCGAACTGTGCGGAGTCGCCAGCCCAGCAGCGATCGCGGTGGCGCTGCTCGAAATCGACGTGCACGGTGGGGAAGCGGCGCCGGGTGCGCGAAGAATCGATGATGTCATCGTGGATCAGGGCGCACGCCTGCACCAATTCCAGTGCGGCACAGGCATTCAGGACCGCGGCCGCGTCGGGACCCGTCGGGTCGCCGCCCGCGCCGAGCCAGCCGGTCCAGGCGAAGGCGGGCCTGGTTCGTTTGCCGCCGCGCAGTACGAACAGCTCGAGCGCATCCGCGGCTTGTACGAATACCGAACCCAGCGGTTCCACGATGGGTCGCCGGGTGCGGAAGAAGGTGGTGAGCGCCGCTTCGACGGCGTCGACGAACGCGGGCGTCCCTGCCTTCAGCGTTGCGTAATCGGTCTCCGGAGCAGTGTCGTAACCGGCCGTGTCACCCGGAACTGATCCGGTGGACGCGGCCGACGATGTGGCCGCGTCGGAGGACGTGACACGAGGCGTCTGGATACCGGATCCGGCGGACAGGGGAGCCTCCAAGGTCGTGCGGGTGGTGGTCGGCGCCGGGTCGCCCTGGACGCTACAAGTGTTTCGGTGCCGAGCGAGTTCTGTGTGTCGCTCGGCGGTGGCGGATGTGCCGCCTCGTCGCAGAATACGCGGTCGCTGGCGACTGCTTGCGGGTCGCTCGACATAACGTCGCCGGCGACTGCCCGGACAACACCTGCGTGAGCGACCCGACAGCGTCGCGACCGGCCACCACTACACTGGACCGGTGACTTTCGATAACGTGCGGGGACGCTCGACCGCTGGCCGGCCGTCTCCGGCACCACCGATCGTCTCTGGAACACCGTCGGTTGTGGAGAGTTTGCGGACCCATTCGGGCAGCGCGGTGCCGTTTTCGGTCGAGTTCAACCCGCCGCGCGACGCCGCCGCCGAGGCTCGGCTGTGGCGTGCGGTGCGGCAGTTCGAGCGGATGCATCCGGCCTTCGTCTCGATGACCTACGGTGCGGGCGGCTCCACCCGCGATCGCACCGTGCGGGTGACCGGCGCGCTGGCCCAGGAGACGACGCTGCTGCCGGTGGCGCACCTGACCGCCGTCGAGCACAGCGTGGCCGAGCTGCGCTCACTGGTCGGCGCGTACGCCGACTCCGGCATCAAGAACATCCTGGTGCTGCGCGGCGACCCGCCGGGCGATCCGCTCGGCGCATGGACCCAACATCCCGAGGGCGTCGCCTATGCCGAGGAACTGGTGCGCATCGTGCGCGATCTCGGCGACTTCCACGTGGGCGTCGCGTCCTTCCCGCAGGGCCACCACCGCTCGCCCGATCTGGACACCGATACCCGGTACCTGGCCGCGAAACTGCGTGCGGGCGCTGAGTATTCGATCACCCAGATGTTCTTCGACGTCGAGCACTATCTGCGACTGCGCGACCGCGTCGCCGCGTTCGACCCGATCGAGGCGGCCAAGCCGATCATCCCCGAGCTGATGCCGATCACCTCGCTGCGCACCGTCGCCCGCGCCGAGGAACTCTGCGGCCGGGCGCTGCCGAGCTCCGTCATGGACCGGCTGCACAAGGCCGCCGGCGACGATCCCGGCGGCAATCAGGCGGCCGTCCGTGCGGTCGGCATCGAGATCGCCACCGAAATGGGCAACCGCCTGATCAATGAGGGCGCCCCCTGCCTGCACTTCATCACCCTCAACTTCGCCAAGGCCACCAGCGAGGTCCTCACCAACCTCGGCTATGGAGTGACGGCAGCCCCGATCAGCGCCTGACCCAACAGCGAGACGCCCGAGACGCCAGAGCGCGGCCAACCGAGTCGTCAGGCCGTCGCCACTACGATTGGTGGGCCTGCATGCTCCTGACAGATGCACCGCGCAGTGGCGTACTTCGGGCCTACGGTTACCTACACAAACACCCACCACGCGCGAGTCTTACGAGCGCCGTTCGCGGCCGGCTCGCGTCCGAGTGGCCGAAGCGCATGCGACGCAGTCGCGAGTCTCGGCCGCTCGGACGCGGGCCTTCGGGGCCGCGAACCCGCAGCGCCGCAGGCGCTGCAAATTAAACACAGCCCCATTCCTCGGCGAGGAGGCGGTGGGATTCCAAACTGTCGGTGTGGTTGTGGGCGATGCTGGTGATCAGGAGTTCGTCGGCGCCTGCCACGCGTTGTAGTGCGGCGAGACGTTCGGCGACTGTTGTTGGGGCGCCGACGAATTGGGTGGCCAAGCGGTCGTCGACCAGGCGTTGTTGCTCCGGCGTCAGTGGCGTGGCGGTGGCGGGGTCGAGGTAGTCGGCGGCGCCTGCCCCGCTGCGGATGCTGTGTACCCATTGTCCGTAGGTCGAGGCCCGTTGTTGCGCGGTCGCGTCGTCTTGGGCGACGACCACGTCCGCAGAGATCACCACATAGGGGTCGGCCAGTTGGGGTGACGGGCGGAAGGCCGCCCGGTAGGCCTCGACCGCGTCCAGGGCGGTGCCCGGCGCGACGTGGTAGGCGGCGGCGAAGGGCAGGCCGAGTTGTCCGGCGAGTTCGGCGCTTTCGCTGGCCGAGCTGCCGAAGAGCCACAGTTCGATCTGGGCGCCCTCGCCCGGAACCGCGTGCAGCGCAATACCATCGGCACTCCGATAGGTGCCGTTGAGCAGTGCGCGCACCTCGTCAACCTGATCGGCGAAGTCCAGTGCTCGGGCGCCCGCCTGCTGCAGTGCGCCGAGTGAGGCGACGAACTTCGACCGATCGGCGATCCGGCCGGGATCGAACGGTGGCGGGACGACCACGCACTCGCGGATCTCGGTGCGCCCGGTCACCGTGTCTATCACCGGGTGGCTCTTCTTCGGGTGCTCGGGTTGTGCGCCGAACTGGGCGCGGCGGTGGCCGGAGCGGCCGAGCCCCAGATCGAGTCGGCCCGGGTACAGGGCGTCGATGGTGCCGAAGGCCTCGACGATCGACGCGGACGTGTGATGACTCACCTGCACCGCACCCGACCCGACCCGGATGCGTGAGGTGGCCGCCGCGACCAGACCGATGAGGGTGATCGATGAGGAACTGGCCACTGACACGAAATGGTGTTCGGCCAGCTAATACCGGTGGTAGCCCCACTGTTCGGCGTGCTGCGCGCGATGGTGTTGCGCAGCGCCTGTTGTGCGGTGGATCCGGCGCTGATCGGAGCCAGGTCCAGGATCGATAGTGGAGCGATCACGCCGACCGTCCCAACCGTGGATGCTGTTCTCCCGCTTCGATGGCCACGCGCAACCGGTTCTCCGCGGGCGCCAGCGGGCAGGTCGCGAAATCGGTGAAGGCGCAGGGCAGATTGGACGCGCGGTTGAAGTCGAGCCGTACCGTACCGTCGGAATCCGGTGCGCTCATCGCGAGCGAGCGGGCCGCCGGGTAGGTGGTGACGCCGCTGGTGGCGTCGGTGAACAGGATCCGCAGACTGTCCGGCTCACCGAAGGCGATGACCTGTTCGGTGACGGTGCCGAGGGTGAATTCGATAGCGCCCGCGGCGGTGTGGTGATGTTCGAGGCCGTCGACGACCGCGCCGGTGGTGACGGTGCACGGTGCGTCGAACGGTTCGAAACGGCCATCGATCACCCAGCGCGGGTCGGGCGCGTAGGCCGGGATCCCCTCGAAGCTCAGCAGTGTCGCGGCGGCCGGATCGTGCACCCGCACCGCGTAGCGCCCGGTGCGGCGGATCACCTCGAGCACCCGATTCTCGTGCAGCACACTGAGTCCCGGCGCGCCCTCGGCGGGGGCGATGATCTGCACGCCCGCGATGCCGACGCCGTCATACTCCAGCCGGTCGGCGGGCTGGGCGGTGATGAACACCTTGTTGTCGGTGACCCACCAGGTGCCGGGCACTTCCGGCAGGCGCTCGGGTTGGTCGGTGAGCCAATGGATTCCGGTCAAGCTCAGGAAGCCGAGCGGGTCGCGCAGCTGATCCTCTCTGGCGAGCTGCCAGGAAGCCCACTCGGTCTCGAAAAGTGTGGTGGTGCTGGTGGTCATGACGCTCGGGCTCCTTCGTGTGCGGTGCTGCGGTGGTTCTGGTGGGGATGGGGCAGGCCGAGATGTTCGCGCAGGGTGCTGCCGATGTACTCGGTGCGGAAACTGCCGCGTTCCAGCGACAGGTGCACAATCTGGCAGCGAGGTCAGCTCCGACAACTCGCGGAGGTGACCCGGCACTGGTTGACATGCCGCCGGGCCCAACGGTTGATGCGCTGTTCGATGATCACTTCGGTTCCTCCATCGTTCCCGGCGGAAGCACCCGCACCCGACGAGGCGGGGGGTTGCTGCGACGTCGACGAGCCAGGTCTCTCGGTCGCTTGGTGCGGCCCGCGCCGAACGCGGGCCGATATAAGGGTCTGGCCGAAACATCATGCAAATCAAGGCAACCCCAGGACAAGGTTAGGAATCACTCTGAGCTCAGCCCTTGCCCCACACCCCCCGCCCCGCGATCATTGCCACGGTCGTCATGCGGAACCGCCGCGATATCATCGGTCTGCGCCCGAATCACCACCCCACACGCGCCGTCCCATGGCCGTCCTCCCGTCGAATACTCCAGCGCACGCCGAGGACTATCCGCGACGATGCGACTGCGTCATCGGCAGGGCCGACGCGACTACATCACCGATAGAGACGACGACGCGACTGTCGACGTCGCTGACCGCTGTTGTTCAGCATGTTCGGGTTCTCGAGGCCAGCGGTCTCATCGGCAGAGTTGGGGCTCGCCGCAATCACGGCTGGACGCGTGCGACGCGCCGAGAATTTGCTAGTCGAAAAAAGCCCTGATACGTGGATTTGCCGAGTACCCTGACCTCGATCGTGCCGACGATGAGGAGGTCTCTGTGACCGTTTTGCGCCGTCTGACCACGTTTACCGCCATCGCGACCAGCTCGGCCGCACTAGCGTTCGCGGTCCCGGCCGCCGCTTTCGGTGCACCGGCTGCCCCCGCCCCGGTGGCCCCTGCCCCCGCCGCGGCGGGCGATCGCCTAGGTCAGGCGCAAACCGCGGCTCCCAATGACCTATTCGGCGCGTATCAATCGGCCATAGACGCCCTACGCGCCTTCGGCATGGACCCGTTCCTTTATCCGACCGCCGCCGCCTTCTGCTCCAACGCCACCACCCTCGGCCTGGTTCCCGCGGTCGCGGGCGCTGTGCCCGGCCCGTGGCCCAAGACCAATGTGCCGATCCCCGGCCTCGATCTGTCCGCCGTCAAGGCCGGCCAGACCCTGTTCACGTTCGTGCCCTACGGCGTGGCGCCGGACACCTCGACCGTGTCGGGCATGCGGGTCGCGTGGTTGAACCTGAGCAACGGACGCAGCGGCTCCACCGCAATGGGCCCGCTGTCGGACGTCTTCCGCGCCATGGTGCCTCCGGAGATGCCCCCGGAGATCCGGCCCTTGGCCGAACGCGCCGTCCAAGAATTCTTCGCCGCCGCCCTTCCTGTCGGCGGTGTCCGCGCGATCCCCGTCGATACGGGCTCGGGGACCGTGCTGGCAGCGGTCTTCGGCACTGTCGACAACGGGGGGCGCTCCTGTTTCTTTTTACCGACGGTGGGCATTGTGTCGGTTAGGTGAGATGCGGCCTGCACGGACACTTTTCGATGGAAATCGACGAGATTCGCCATTGCGGTGCGAAAGTGTCCGTGCAGGCCTGGTCCAACCGGAGACACCCGCCGCTGTGCGTCCACGCCGCGCTTACCACGTAGACAGCGCCCGACCCTTCCAGCGCAACTCACCACGCCGATGGGCCCGACGGGATCGCACCCGCAGCCGGTGATACGCCCCAATGGACACCGGATGAGCCAGTGCCGCAAGGACATCCGCCCCTGCGACCGTACCGCCGCTCTCGATAGAGCGCGCCAACATCCGCCCCGCTACCGCGGCACAGTAGCCCACCAGCCCGGCCCGTCGGACCGCGCCCCTGCCCACAATTGCGGCCAGCGGCGGAGCACAATAGCCCAGTGCCGCAACGGCTCCAACTGCCGCGCCGCCGACCGCGGAACCACCGTAGGCGGACCACAGCCAACGGGTATAGCCCGCGTCGAGTTCCGCGGCGCCGCAGTACATTCGGGTGTCCGCCAGCCCGCCCGCGGCGACCAGTGCGGTACGGAAACCGGAACGGCGCAGTGCGCGAGCGATATCCAGGTCTTCGGTGGCGCTGGCGGCCACCGCACCGTGACCGCCGATGGCGCGGTATGCCTCGGCATCGAAGACGAGAAACTGTCCGCATGCCACCGCTGTCGAAGGCCGGGTGCTGCGGTTGGCCACCGAGATGGGCAGTGTGGACGCCCACGACCAGCACAGCAGCGGTTGCACCACGGCTTCCGCCGCCGAACCGGCCCGTTGGCGAGGCCAGGGCGACAGCAGTGCGACACCCTGCCGGTGCAATTGCGCCACCGCCGCCGCGACCGCATTGGGCGCCAACCGGATATCGGCATCGAGGAATACCAGCGTCTGTGTATCCGCGAGCGCGGCCAACCGGGCGCAGGCCGCGGCCTTGCCGGTCCACCCCGGATCCGGCTCGGTATCGCTGCGGATCACCGTGCACCGTTCGTCGCCCGCGATCGCGGCGGTAGCGGCGGCGGCAGTGTCGTCGGTGGAAGCGTCATCGAGGATCAGCACCCGCAGCCGTGGCACGCCGACCTGAGCCCGCAGATCCGCGATCAGCGCGGGCAGTCGCGTGGCTTCGTTGCGCGCGGGAACGCAGACCGTGATCGGCTCGATCGCCGTCGCCGCCGTATCGGGCAATCGACGCATCGTCGTCCAGTTGTACAGCGCGATCGCCGCACCGAGCAGCGCGATACCGGCGCCCGCACGGGTGAGTGTCGTTGCGGCTGTGTGGAGATTCACGGCTTCGGCATCATGTCGACACCAGCCGGCATGACCGCGCTGGTGTCGTGTCATGAACTCAGCGATTCTGCCGCGGTCGCCACAGGCTGCTGAAGGAGAAACCTTCCGGGGCGCCAGGGGGCGCGGGGTTGCGGTTCATGTACGCCACCGCGGCGACGATGGCGGCGACCGCGAGGGTGATGCCGCCGACGATGCCCGCCCAGCCCGCGAAGGAGCGGGTGTTCGGGTCGGCGTAGCTGACCTCGGCGCGCAGCGTGGACACATCGCCGGGCGGCAGCTTCCATGACACCGTCGAATCGTCTTCGCGGTTGCCGTTGGTCTTGGCGACCCGGGCCGGGAACGCCACCGAGAACTGCACGTCCGAGCCGTGCGGCGGAACGGATTTCAGATCCACCCTGCCATTGAGGCTGACCAGGTCGCCGGTGCGCACGAACTGCAGGTTGAACATGCCCTGCGTCTGTTCGGACAGTCCGCCGAGCTGCGAAACCTCTCCGAATGAGAGGTCGTCGAAGAACACCTTGCTGCCCACGTACCCGTCCTGGCTGTAGGGCTCCACCCGCACCTTCGCCGCCAGCGAGTCGGGCGCCTTCAGCTGCGGGCCCTTGTCATTGGGGTCCGCCGGGACGACCGCGGCCACGATCCGGCCGGACACCCGGTCATTGGAGGACACACCCATCGATACCTGCACGCGCAGGCAGCCGGCGAGCATGGGAACCAGCAATGCCGCCAGCAGGACTGCCGCCGCTATCCGGATCCCTGGGCGGGGCGAGCGCGGCGACGGTAGAACCGGAGCGTCGGGTATCGTGGTGAGAGGACTCGGCTGCACGGCTCACATCGTGCCAGGCCACTGGTTCAGATTGCCACGCGACGGGCGGAACCGCCCCCGTTGTGTTCCCTCCGGGACCGCACCAGCCGCACTACCAGCGGTACCCCGAGAATTCCCAGCCCGATCCCGCCGTAGCAGGCCGAAGCGGGCAAGCCCAGGAACACCGCATGCGCCAGCGCCGACCCGAGCCAGGTCCACAGAAAGACCGCGACCGGCACCGCGACCGACTCGGCAGTCGAACCCGACGACCCCACTTCGTGCGTGACGCGATCCCACACCGTCAGCAGCAACGCCATCACCAACGCCACCCCGAACCACCCTAGATAGTTGGTATAGGGAATCTGCGCCAGCCAGGGCAGCCCCGAATCGGTGTCGCACCAACTCCACTGCCCGTCGGCGACCATCTGCGGATCCAAAGACAGATCCCACCCCACCGCACCCACCGCCGTGAGTCCGATCCGCCAGACAGCCCGCCGCGACAGCAGCCCGGCCACCACCCACACCGGATACACCCCTCCGGTCCAGGCCGATGCGACCACCAACGGCACCCCGGCCAGCGCGGGACCCAGCCTGCCATCCGCGTAGTCATAACAACCGAACGGGAATCCCGTTGCGGTACCGATGACCTCGGCAAGCAGCCCCAGCCCGGACACAGTCACCAGGAACCCTGCGGCATATCGCGGCCCTCGCGTCACCGCGGCATGGACCAGCGCCGTAGCCGCCGAGAGCAACACGACCACGACGGTCACCTGATCACGGGCGACCCCCGAGGTCAGCGGATAGCAGATCTGCACGACGACCAGTAGGACCGCGAACACGACGGGTATCAGTCCTCGCGCTGGCCGCCGGCCAGTCGGGGCACCACCGGATCCTGTTATCGCGAGCCGTCGAATGGGCGCTGCTGCCTGCCGGTCCTGTTTGCGTGCGGGCCGTCGTCGGGCCTGGCCCACAGGCATGTGCTCATGGCGGGCTCGGTCTGGGCGCGGGGTGGTGCTTGTTGGCGCCTGCTGATCAGCGAGAACCAATTCCGGCGCGGAGGGCTCTACCGTCTCAGGCCCGCGGTGCCCAGCGGTCGGCGGGCTCAGTTCCATATTCGGCCCGGCTTGTCCGACCGCCTGCGGTTCGATGTGGTCCGTCATCGCTTGCGCAGCAACGGGAACCGACTCCGGCGCTGGTCGCGCAGGACGAGTTGTGCCGCGCTGCGTCCGCTGGCGCCGGACACCCCGCCGCCTGGATGGGTCGATGCCCCGGTCAGATACAGCCCCGGCGCGCCGGGCACACGCTGCCCCGACAATTCCGGCAGTGGTCGCCACAGCATCATCTGGTCCAGGGACATCTCGACATGCATGACATTGCCGCCGCGCAGGCCCATTTCGCGTTCGAGATCCACGGGTGTCTGCACGTATCGCCGCAGCACCGACTCGGCGAAACCTGGTGCATAGGAGTCGACTTCGGCGATGATGCGGTCGGCCTCACGGTCGGCGTGCGCGGCCCAGTCACTGCCGTCGGCCAACTCGTACGGATGCCACTGCGCCCACAGCGAGAGTTGGTGCTCGCCGGGCGGAGCGATGGTCGGGTCCACAGCGCTGAAGCTCATGGCGAGCACGACCGGCCGCGGCGGTAGGTCCCCGGCGAGGGCGGCGCCGTGTGCCAATCGCAGCTGACGCCGATCGGAGACGAGAAATTGCAGGCCACGGGCGGATTCGTCGGTCGAGCCTCCGGGGTAGCGGGGCAGTGCGCTGGTCGCCAGCCGCACCACCATGCCGATACCCGGGCCGACCCGAATTCGCCGCTGCCAGTCGTCGATAACGGCATCATCGAATCCGCCCTCGCGCAACAGGTCCAGCGTGGTCAGCACATGCGCGCCCGCGATCACGGTGTCCGCGTACAGATTTCGGCCCGAGGCGGTGCGCACCCGCCAGCCGTCCCCTGCCCGTTGCAGCGCGGTGACCGCGTCGCCCGCCGACACCGTGCCGCCGTCAGCGCGCAACCGGGCGACGAGCGCCGCCGACAGCGCGCCACTGCCGCCGACTGCGCGACCCGGCGGCCGGGTGTGCATGAGGGCAGCGAATCCCACCATCGGCGCGGTGCCCGGCTCCGACATCGGAGGGCCGGACTGGGCGCCGAACCAGGCCAGCGATGCCTTGAGCCGCTCGTCGTCGAAGAAATTGTCCAGCAGGGCGTCCCCGGACTGCAGGAACTCCCGCGACAGCGCGCTGCCACCGTCGCGCGCGTCCAGCCCCCAGAACGAACGCAGCAACCGGCCGGGAGTGGGCGCACCGCCGAACGCGCGCATCACCCGCGCGGTGCGTGGCCCCCAGAGTTCGACGAAACGCCGGTACGCTGCGGCATCGCGCGCCCCGCAGGCCGCGCCGATCGACGCGCAGGTCCGGTCGAGATCGCGGTAAAACACGATGGGCGCGCCGCCGCGGTGCTCAGCGGGTGTGAAACCCCAAGGTTCACAGTCGATATAGCGCAACCCGAACCGGGAAAGCCCGAGCTCCTCGATGATCCCGGTGTGGCGCACCATGATGTGCGCGGACGATCCGCGATCGACCAGATGCCCTGGGAAACGTTCGACGGTCGACACCGCTCCGCCGAGCACCGCATCGCGCTCGAGCACCTCGACCTGTCGACCCGCGCGCGCCAGGTAGCAGGCCGCGACAAGGGCGTTGTGGCCCGACCCGATCACGAGAACCGTCACGCGACCCTCACGACCGTGCCCTCGGCCGAGACGCTCGACCCATTCACAGCGGCAGCCGTCGCCCGAGAATCGCGAACGGCCTGGTGTCGCCCGCGAAGACGAAATCCCGGACCACGTCGGTGAATCCCTGGCTGCGGTACAGTCGCCAGGCTCGGTTTTCCTCGCGCTGGACCTCCGGCGTGGACAGCAGAACCGCGCGTTCGGACCGGTTCTGCAGCAGCCTGGTCAGCAGGGTCGCGCCGATGCCTCGGCCTTGGGCGGCCGGGTGCACGTGCAACTCGGTGAGTTCGAAATAGTCCGAGAGTAGTTCGCGCGCCGAATGTTCCGGCCAACCCGACCGTCGCATCCCGCTGTGTACCTGCTGGTGCCACCACTGGTGGGCGGCGCCGCGGTAACCGTAGGCGATTGCCACGATCGGCGCCGACCGGAGGTCGATGCACCCGGAATCGTCGGGCAAGACGGCGGCGACCGCCTGCCAGTCGGGACGGGTGGTGTGCTCGGTCCACATCGGCGCGCGGTGCTGTTCGGTGCCGCGCGGATAGTCCATCGCCGCGACATACACGGCCAGCGCATCGTGCAGCCGGGAGCGCAGGGCCGCGACCGGGAGATCAACGACGACGGGTGCGGGGGCGTGATTGGGCTTGACGGCAGTCATGGCTCTCGTCGGGCCGCGCTGGCGCGGAAGTTTGTCGGTGGGTGTCTCTATATTCAATCTCAATTCAAACGTTCGAATACCTGTTCGATCCGCGCGGTGCTGACAACTCGGCTCCCGCGCACACGATGGGCCAGGTGCGCGATTGCGGAGGGACGGCTGATGTCTGGTCGGATCGAACATGTGGGACAACCCGGTCGGGCGGGAAAACTGCTGAAAAAGGCCGACGGCCTGCTGATGCAAGCGGCGGGCGAGGAGGATCCGCGGGAGCGGTTCCGGACCGCGTACCTGGCGGCTTTGCGCGGCGCGGGCGCGGTGCTCGCGTTCACGGGGGCTGACGCCGCGCCGCGGGCGCGTTCGCGCAATGCCTGGGTGCTGTTGCAGCGGGCGGCGCCCGAGTTCGTCATGTGGGCCGACTACTTCAGCGCCCGCTCGGAGACGCGGGCCGCGCTGGAGGCCGGTCTGGATCGTGATGTCGACAATCAGGAGGCCGACGAGTTCTATTCGCGGGTGGGCGCATTCCTGCACGACGTGGAAGATCTCATTGATGCGGGGGCTCGATTGCGCCCGGCTCCGGGCTGGACGGGAGACATGACCGCTTAGTTATCGGCGACAAGGTGGTACGGCACTGATCGAACTCGTATCATTGGTGACAGATAGCCGCCAAGGTCGGCTGTCTGTCGCCTACCCGGAGGCGACAGCCAAGTCCTAGTGCCGGGGGAGGTACCGTGCCACTCTCCGAGCACGAGCAGCGCATGCTCGAACAGATTGAGAGCGCTCTCTATGCTGAGGATCCGAAGTTCGCCTCGTCCGTCCGCGGCGGACGCCTTCGCTCGACCTCGAGTCGTCGCAGACTCCAGGCCGCAGCCCTGTTCGTCCTCGGCTTGTTTCTACTCGTCGCCGGCATTGCTGCTCCGGTAAAGCTCGGCGACTTTCCGATCATCAGCCTGATCGGATTCATCGTGATGTTCGCCGCAGGCGTGCTCCTACTGCTCGGCGGTTCGAAGGGCATTGCCAAGGGTGGCCGGTCGGGCGATGCCCAGTCCGGTGGCGCGAGCGGCGGATCGAGCGGACGTGGGCGTCAGCGCAAGTCCGGTGGTTTCTCCGAGCGCATGGAAGATCGATTCCGGCGTAGGTTCGAGCAGGAGTAGCTCGTCCTCAGCCCGCGTTCAGCCTGACATCTACATATCAGACGGCGACGCCGCACCGATTCGGTGTGGCGTCGCCGTCTTGTGTGCGAGACGGCGAAGCGTCAGATCTTTCGGCTGGTTTCCCGCCACCCCACATCGCCCCACAAAGATCCCCACACCGCCCCATTCGCCCCCCTTAATGCGGGCGCACCAGGGCGTTTGCTGGTTGTTGTCGGGTGCTGGTCCAGCCGGTCGGCGCGTGTCGGGCGAACACGCAAATAGTTCCCCACCATGGTGATAGCTGGGATGATCTGCGGAATCGCGGAAGCGGGGAGCCAGATCACCTCGAGTTTCGATTGAAAGTGGGGGAAAGTGGGGTAATGTGGAGCGCGCTACAGGATTGAAGCCGTCAACCAAGGTGGTCCAGTAGGGAGGTATCGGGTTGTTTCTCGGTACCTACACACCTCGGTTGGACGACAAGGGGCGACTCACGTTGCCTGCGAAATTTCGAGACGATCTGGCGGGAGGGTTGATGGTCACGAAGGGGCAGGACCACAGCCTTGCCGTGTACCCCAAGGATGAGTTCACCGCGCTCGCTCGTCGGGCCGCGGCGGCATCTCGAAGTAATCCGCAGGCTCGCGCGTTCGTCCGGGCACTCGCGGCCGGAACGGATGAACAACATCCGGACGCACAGGGCCGGATCGTGTTGTCGGCCGATCACCGTCGCTATGCGAATCTTTCGCGGGATTGCGTAGTGATCGGATCGGTCGACTTCCTCGAGATATGGGATAAGCAGGCGTGGGAGTGCTACCTCGCCGAGCACGAGGAGGACTACGCGGACGCGAGAGACGAGTCGCTGGGCGGAATCTTCTAACCAAGCGAACGAGTGCCACGCGGCCTCTGCCCGGACGCGGACCCTGACGTACTTCCCCGACGCCAGGTGCCGTGTTTCGGACAGAGACCACGCGGCATTCGTATTTCGAAAGCAACTGTGTATCAAGGCGACCCGTGTGCGGTGCGCGACAACGCGAGGCAAAATCCCGGGAGGTCGAGGTGAACCGTGAACAGCACGGTCCCCGTCATGTTCCGGTTCTGCTCGGGCGCGCCGACGAACTCCTAGGACCGGCGCTGGGCAAGCCAGGCGCGGTCTATGTCGATGCCACCCTCGGACTCGGCGGGCATGCCGAACACTTCCTGCGCACCTATCCGCGGATTCGGCTGGTCGGACTCGACCGCGACACCTCGGCGCTGGCCCTTGCCGCCGAGCGACTACGGCCGTTCGAAGACCGAATCACCCTGGTGCACACCCGATATGATTGCATCGCCGACGCACTGGAGGAAGCGGGCCTGGCAGCCACCGGTTCGGTGAGCGCGATCCTGATGGATCTGGGTGTGTCCTCGATGCAGCTCGACGAGGCCGAGCGCGGCTTCGCCTACTCCATCGACGCGCCGCTGGACATGCGGATGGACCCGACCACCGGCCTCACCGCCGCCGACGTGCTCAACACCTACAGCCACGGCGATCTGGCCCGGGTGCTGAAAACCTACGGGGAAGAACGCTTTGCGGGCCGGATCGCCAGCGAAGTGGTGCGTAGGCGACAGCAGCGGCCGTTCACCACCAGCGCCGAGCTCGTCGAGGTGCTCTACGCGTCGATCCCGGCGGCGACCAGGCGGACTGGCGGGCACCCGGCCAAACGGACCTTCCAGGCGCTGCGGGTGGAGGTCAACCACGAGCTCGATTCGCTGAAGGCCGCACTGCCCGCGGCGCTCGATTCGCTGCGGGTCGGTGGGCGGATCGTGGTGATGTCCTATCAGTCGCTGGAGGATCGGGTGGTCAAGCAGGAACTGGCCCCGCGCACGACCTCGCGAACTCCGGTCGACCTACCGGTCGAATTGCCCGGTATGGGACCGGAATTCAAGCTGCTGACCCGCGGCGCCGAGAAGGCGACCGAGCGGGAGATCGAGGAAAACCCGCGCGCGGCGCCCGTGCGGATGCGTGCGGTAGAGAGAATCCAGGAGGGGAATTCATGAGTGTTCGGACGCGTACCGTCGAGGCGCCGGGCCGGGTCGCCCGCCGGGTTCAGGCCGCCGAGCGGGTGAAGTCCGGTGCGGCGCAACGGGCTTACGCCCGCCGCCGACTGCGCGCCGAGCAACTCTCCGACACTCCGGATCTGCCGAAACGGCGGGTATCGGTGATGGCGACGCGAATTCCCTTCGTGGCGACCATCATTGCGATGCTCGGCTGCGGACTCGTGGTCACCCTCCTGCTGACCACCCGGGCCGCGGAGGACAGCTATCAGCTCGGCGACGCCAGGTCGGTCAACCGCAAGCTCTCGGAGGAGCGGGCCGCACTGCAGCGTGAGGTCGAGGCCGCCGATTCGGCGCCGGAACTCGCGGCGCGGGCCCGGGAACTCGGCATGATCCCGGCCAAGGATCCGGCACGCATCGTGGTCGCTCCGGACGGCGTCGTGACGGTCATCGGAAAGCCGAGTCCCGCACAGGGTCCGCCGGTGCCGCCGCTGAATGTCGCGCCGTCGGAGCCGATCGCTGCGCAGCCGGGACATGTGCTGGCACAGGGTGAGCGGGTGGTGCCGGTGCCGATTTCGCGGCCGCCGTCGGCGCCAGGTCAGGAGAACGCGGCACAGGCCAACGACGCCCAAGGTCACACCTCGACGGCCGCTCCGACGCCAGCCAGCGCGGCGCCGGCGGCCACGAGCCCGGCCCCGGTGCCGCCGGTCCAGACTCCGGTGGCGCAGACCTCGGCAGTACCGCTGCCCGCCGAGGCGCCGGTCGAAGCGCCACAGCCCGCCGCGCCGGAAGCCCAAGCGCCACAGGCTCGATCACCGCAGGAGCAAGCTCCCCAACCGGAAACGCCGCAGGAGCAGGCCGCGCCCGGTGGAGGCGACCAGTGACCCAGACCAGGTCCGTGCCGCGACAGCGACGCGGGCCGAATCCATCCAAGCCGTCCAGACCCAGAGCCGCCGCTATGAAGAAGTCCGCGGACCGGCCACTGCGGCTGCGGCTCGGCGTCGGCAGGATCGTGATGCTGGTCGCCCTGCTGGTCGTCGCGCTGCAATTGCTGTGGCTGCAGAGCATTGCCGCGCCCGGTCTGTCCGCGCAGGCGGCCAGCCAGCGCACCACCCGTGAGCCCGAGGCGGCCACCCGTGGCTCGATCACCGACCGCAACGGCAAGGCGCTGGCCTTCACCATCACCGCGAAAGCGCTGACCTTCCAACCAATTCAGGTCCGGAAGGATCTCGCGGACGCCAAAGCCAAGAGTGCGAAGGCCCCCGATCCGGACGAGCGGCTGCGGGCCATCGCGAAGACCATCCACGACAAGCTCGGCAAGGACGCACCCAGCGAGTCGGATCTGCTGACGAAGCTGCGCAGTGATCAGACATTCCTGTACCTGGCCCGCAGCGTCGACCCGCGCATCGCCACCGACATCAGGTCGCTATACCCTGAGGTCGGCGCCGAACGCCAGGATGTGCGTGACTATCCGGGTGGTTCGTTGGCGGCCAACGTCATCGGCGCGACCGGCTGGGACGGGCACGGCCAGATCGGGCTCGAATCATCGATGGACTCGGTGCTGGCAGGGACCGACGGGTCGCTGACCTACGACCGCGGCTCCGACGGCGCGGTCATCCCCGGCAGCTCTCGCGATAAGCAGTCCGCCGTGAACGGCAACGCGGTGGAGCTGACCCTCGACTCGGACCTGCAGTACTACGTGCAGCAGCAGGTGCAGCAGGCCAAGGAGATGTCCGGCGCCAACTCGGCGTCCGCGGTGGTGCTCGACGCCAAATCCGGTCAGGTGCTTGCGATGTCCAACGACAATACCTTCAATCCGGTACTCGGGCCGGATCATTGGAACTCCGCGGACTTGAACAACCCCGCGGTGCAGGACCCGTTCGAGCCCGGCTCGGTCAACAAGATCGTGACCGCGGCCGCGTCCATCGAATACGGGTTGACCAATCCTGATGAGGTGCTGCAGGTTCCGGGCGAGATCCGGATGGCAGGCGTCACCGTGCACGACGCGTGGCCGCACGGTGTAGCGCCCTACACCACCACCGGAATTTTCGGTAAGTCCTCCAATGTCGGCACGTTGATGCTGGCGCAGCGGGTCGGTGAGGACCGGTTCGCGGACATGGTGAACCGCTTCGGTCTCGGCCGGCGCACCGGCGTCGGACTGCCCGGCGAGAGCCCGGGCCAGGTGCCGGCCAGGGACCAATGGTCCGGCGGCACCTTCGCGAACCTGCCGATCGGCCAGGGTCTCTCGATGACCACGCTGCAGATGACCGCGATGTACCAGGCGATCGCCAATGACGGCATGCGGATCCCGCCCCGGATCGTCAAGGCCAAGATCGCGCCCGACGGCACCCGCACCGAGGAAGCGCAGCCTGACGGGGTTCGGGTGGTGAGCCCGCAGACCGCGGCAACGCTGCGCACCATGTTCCAGGCGGTGGTGCAGAAGGATCCGATGGGCGTCCAGATGGGTACCGGCAGTCCCGCGGCGGTCGACGGCTATCAGGTCGCGGGCAAGACCGGCACCGCGCAGAAGGTCGACCCGAGCTGCCGCTGCTATTCGACCTCGTCGTTCTATATCACCTTCGCCGGGATGGTGCCCGCGGACAACCCGCGCTATGTCATCGGCCTGATGCTCGACGCACCCATCCGCAGCTCCGACGGCAGCGGCGGCGGCTCGGCCGCGCCCCTGTTCCACAACATCGCCTCCTGGGCGTTGCAACGTGACCGCATCCCGCCCTCGCCGGAGCCGGCCAAACGGTTCGTTCTGCAGGCTCCATAAGAATGTGTGGCTGTCGAATTGCGTCGTGAGGTTGAATCGGTGAGCCGCGTTGTCCGGCCATGAGCCGACCTCGGTAATCTGACTCGTCGTCCCAGTCCACTAGTCCGTGCCGATTCTCGAGAGGAGCCTTGTGCCCGCGCAGTTCAGCCAGCATGCGCTCCGGCCGACCCACCCGCGGTCGACGCCGCTGTCTACCGTGCCGGAGCTGATCGGCGCGAGCGTGCTGGGATCCGCTCCGGCGGATCTGCACGTCACCGGCATCGAGCAACGCTCGAACGCGGTGCAGCGCGGTGACCTGTTCGCCGCGCTGCCCGGCGCCCAGGCACATGGCGCCCGATTCGCGCGCGATGCCGTCGCGCGCGGCGCGATCGCGGTGTTCACCGACGCGGCAGGCGCGGAACTGGCAGGCGAGCTGAACGTGCCGGTGCTGGTGCGCGAGCAGCCGCGCGCGGTGCTCGGCGAACTGTCGGCCGTGCTCTACGGCAAGCCGTCGCAGCAACTGCGCATCGTCGGTATCACCGGCACCTCAGGCAAGACCACCACCGCGTATCTGGTGGAGGCAGGGCTGGCCGCCGCGGGTCTGTCCACCGCGCTGATCGGCACCATCGAGACCAGGATCGGCGGCCGCCGGGTGCCGAGCGCGCTGACCACGCCCGAGGCCCCGCAGCTGCACGCGATGTTCGCGCTGATGGTCGAGCAGGGTGTCGACGCGGTCGTGATGGAGGTGTCCAGCCACGCGCTGGCGCTGGGCAGGGTCGACGGCGTGCGCTTCGCGGTGGGCGCATTCACCAACCTGTCGCAGGACCACCTGGACTTCCACGCCGGCTTCGAGGACTACTTCGCCGCCAAGCGCAGGCTGTTCGAGCCCGAGTCGCCGGTCGCCGCCCGCACCGCGGTGATCTGTGTCGACGACGAGTGGGGACACCGGCTGGCCGCCGGACTCGCGAGCCCGATCACGGTGTCCACCCGTGGTTCCGCCGACTGGCAGGTCGAGGGCGCGGTGTCCGCGCACGGCGGCGAGCAGGAGTTCACCGTCACCGGGCCTGAGGTGAATGTCGATGTGCGCCTGCGGCTTCCGGGCCGCTACAACATCGCCAACGGGCTGCTCGCGCTCGCCGTGTGCGCGGCGGCGGACGCCGATCCCGCGGTCGTCGCGCCCGCGCTCGCCGCGGTCGACGTGCCGGGCCGGATGCAGCGGGTTGAGCGTGGCCAGGACTTCCTCGCCATTGTCGACTACGCGCACAAGCCGGCTGCGATCGAATCGGTAATCGCCACGCTGCGTGGACATCTCGCGACGGATGCGGCGGAATCCGCTGGTCGGCTCGCCGTGGTCGTCGGTGCGGGCGGCGACCGGGATGCGGGTAAGCGGCCGTTGATGGGCGCGGCCGCGGCACGCGGCGCCGACCTGCTGATCATCACCGACGACAATCCCCGCACCGAGGACCCGGCGGCCATCCGCGCCGCCATGCGCGCAGGCGCACAGGACATTCCGGCGGGCGAGCGCGGTGAGATCCGCGAGATCGGCGACCGGGCCGAGGCCATTGCGGCCGCGGTCGACTGGGCGCGGCCCGGTGATGCGGTGCTGGTCGCGGGCAAGGGCCACGAAGCAGGGCAGGAGATCCAGGGTGTGAAGCATCCGTTCGACGACCGCGACGTGCTCGCGGCGGCACTGGAGCGGCGCCTTGGCAGCGACCGATCCGACCAGACCACACAGCGAGCACAACGAAGTCCGCAGAGTTCGGACGCGGAGGACTTGACGGTTTCATGATCGAGATGACACTGCGAGAGATCGCCCACGTCGTGGGCGGCACGCTGCACGACGCGGCCGACCCGGAGGTGAGGGTAACGGGTTCGGTCGAATTCGATTCGCGCCGAATCGGTTCCGGGGATTTGTTCCTCGCCCTTCCTGGCGAGCGTTTCGACGGCCACGACTTCGCGAAGTCGGCGGTCGCCGCGGGTGCGGTCGCGGTGCTTGCGGCCAGGCCGGTAGGTGTGCCCGCCATCGTCGTCGCACCGAGCCTGGGCACCGTCCCGGCAAGTTCGGTTGCGCTGACCCATGATTCGGACGGTTCCGGCGCCGCGGTGCTGGCTGCCTTGGCGGCCCTCGCGCGGGCCAGCGTCGAACGACTCAGCGCGGCAGGCGGACTCACCGTTGTCGGAGTGACCGGCTCCTCCGGCAAGACCTCGACCAAGGATCTGCTCGCCGCCGTGCTCGCGCCGCTCGGCCCGGTGGTGGCACCGCCCGGATCGTTCAACAACGAGCTGGGCCACCCGTGGACCGCGCTGCGCGCCGACGCCGACACCCGCTTCCTGGTGCTGGAACTGTCCGCACGCGGGCCCGGTCACATCGCCGCGCTGGCACAGGTCGCACCGCCGCGGATCGGCGTCGTGCTCAATGTCGGCACCGCGCATCTCGGCGAGTTCGGCAGCCGCGAGGCGATCGCCGAGACCAAGGGCGAACTGGTGGAGGCGCTGCCGTCCGACGGTCTGGCCGTGCTCAATGCCGACGATCAGCAGGTGGCCGCGATGGCCGACCGCACGACCGCCCGCGTGGTGACGGTCGGGCAGGCCGAGCGGGCCGATGTCCGGGCCACCGATATCCGGCTAGATGACGCGGCGCGCGCCGGCTTCACCCTGCACACGCCGACCGGCAGCGTCCCGGTGCAGCTGGCCGTGCACGGCGAACACCAGGTCGGCAATGCGCTCGCCGCCGCAGCGGTGGCCCTGGAAAGCGGTGCCGATCTCGATACCGTCGCCGCGGCACTCTCCGGCGCGCGTGCCGCATCGGCCCGCCGGATGGATGTGCGGACCACCGCCGACGGCATCACCGTCGTCAACGACTCCTACAACGCCAATCCGGATTCGGTGCGGGCTGCACTCAAGGCGCTGGTCACCATGTCCCGCGCGGCCGACACCCCGCGCCGCACCTGGGCGGTGCTCGGCGAAATGGGCGAGCTCGGCGAGGAATCCGTGATCGAGCACGACCGGATCGGCCGCCTCGCGGTGCGCCTGGACGTCTCGCGGCTGATCGTGGTCGGCACCGGAAGGCCCTCCCACGCGATGCATCAGGGAGCGGTGATGGAAGGCTCATGGGGTGAGGAGTCGATTCTCGTGCCCGATATCGGCGCGGCCATCGCGCTGCTCGACGATGAGGTGGAGGCGGGCGATGTGGTGCTGGTGAAGGCATCGAAGTCGGTCGGCCTGTGGGAGGTCGCCGAACACCTCACCGGTACAGAGCGTGCGGGCGAACGCAGGGGTAGCACGGAGGCAGCGCAGTGAGCGAGCGAACCATCGGCACAGCGGTTATCGGCCGAACGACGGCGCCGAGCGTTAGCGAGGCGCAGTAGTGAGACAGATTCTGTTCGCGGCGGGGATCGCGCTGGCGGTGTCGATCCTGTTGACGCCGTTGCTGATTCGGATCTTCGCCAAACAGGGCTTCGGCCAGGAGATCAGGGTCGACGGTCCGGCGAGTCATCAGGCCAAGCGTGGCACCCCGACTATGGGCGGTGTCGCGATCCTGGTCGGCCTGTGGGCGGGGTACCTGGGTTCGCATCTGATCGGTATCGGCTACGACGCCGATGGACCCTCGGCGTCGGGCCTGCTCGTGCTCGGGCTGACCACTGCGCTCGGACTGGTCGGCTTCCTCGACGACTTCATCAAGCTGCGCAAGCAGCGCAACCTCGGGCTCTCGGCCGCGGGCAAATACATCGGCCAGATCAGCGCCGCGGTCATCTTCGGCGTGCTCGCGCTGCAATTCCGCGGCGCCAACGGGCTGACTCCCGCGAGCAGGCACCTGTCCTACGTCCGCGACATCGCCACGGTATCGATGGGCGCGATCATCTTCCTCGCGTTCGTCAGCATCGTCGTGGTGTCCTGGTCCAACGCGGTGAACCTCACCGATGGTCTAGACGGGCTGGCAGCGGGTTCGATGAGCCTGGTGCTCGGCGCCTACGTGATCATCACGTTCTGGCAGTACCGCAACGCCTGCTCGACCCTGCCCGAGGCGGGCTGCTACAACGTGCGTGACCCGCTGGACCTGGCGTTGGTGTGCGCCGCCGGCGCGGCCGCGTGCGTTGGATTCCTCTGGTGGAATGCGGCGCCCGCCAAGATCTTCATGGGCGACACCGGTTCGCTGGCGCTGGGCGGCATGCTGGCCGGACTGTCCATCACCACCCGGACCGAGCTGCTCATGATCGTCATCGGCGCGCTGTTCGTCGCCGAGACGCTGTCGGTGGTGTTGCAGGTGGCGGTGTATCGCACCACGCGCAACCGGTTGTTCAAGATGGCGCCGTTCCATCATCACTTCGAGCTGAGCAAGTGGGCCGAAACTACGGTGATCATCCGATTCTGGTTGCTGGCGGCGATCGCCTCCGCGGTCGGACTCGGGCTGTTCTACAGCGAATACCTCTCTGCGGTCGGGTGAACTAGCAATGGTCGAACATTCTCCGAGGGCCCTGCGGTCGCCAGGCCCCATGCTCGAATTCCTGCGTGGCCGTGACGTTCTGGTGGCCGGGTGGGGTGTGTCGGGTCGCTCGCTGGTCGAACCGCTTCGCGATATCGGCGCGCGCCCGGTGGTGACTGACGGCGGGGCGTCCGCGTTGGCCGAGGCCGCCGGGCTCGGGCTGGACATCGCGACCTGCACCGAACTCGAAGCCGCCGACTGGAGCCGGTTCGCGCTGGTCATCACCAGCCCGGGCTGGCGGCCGGACTCGCCGGTGCTGGCTTCGGCCGTCGCCGAGGGCACGCCGGTGTGGGGCGATGTCGAATTCGCCTGGTGGGTCGATCAGGCCAGGATCTACGGCCCGGTCCGCAAGTGGCTGGTGGTGACCGGTACCAACGGCAAGACCACCACCACCTCGATGGTGCACGCGATCCTGCGCGCGGCGGGCATTGCCAGTGTGGCGTGCGGCAATATCGGGCTGCCGATCCTGGATGCGTTGCGGCGCAACCCCGGTCCGCAGGTGCTTGCCGTCGAACTGTCGTCGTTCCAGTTGCACTGGGCGCCGTCGGTGCGGCCGGAGGCCGGTGTGGTGCTGAATGTGGCCGAGGATCACCTGGATTGGCACGGCGGCCTTGATGCCTATGCCGCCGCGAAGGCCAGGGCTCTGGTCGGCCGGGTCGGTGTCGTCGGACTCGACGACCCCGTGGCCGCTTCGCTCGCACGGCGGTCCAAGGCGCGGCGCACCGTCGGCTTCCGGATCGGGGTGCCCGCCGATGGTGAACTCGGTGTCGTCGACGGCAAGCTGCTCGACCGCGCCTTCACCAAGGCCGCGATCCTCGCCGAGGTCGGCGACATCAGCCCGCAGGGCCCCGCCGGTGTCGCCGACGCCTTGGCCGCCTCAGCACTGACCAGGGCCATCGATGTGGCACCGCAATTCGTGCGCGAGGGCCTGATCGAGCACAAGGTCGGACCACACCGCGCCGCATTCGTACGCGAACTCGACGGCGTCGAATTCGTCGATGACTCCAAGGCCACCAACCCGCACGCCGCGCGCTCATCGATCCTGGCCCACTCGCAGGTGATCTGGCTCGCCGGTGGGCAATTGAAGGGCGCCGAGGTCGAGGATCTGGTCGAGGAGGTCGTCGACCGATTGGTCGCCGCGGTGCTGATCGGGTCCGACGCGCCGGTGATCGCGGCCGCATTGGCACGACACGCGCCCGAGGTCCCGGTCGTCGAGGTAGGCGCGGGAGACGATGCAGGGATGGGTAGAACCGAGGGGGCCGACGCCGTGATGGCGCAGGCGGTGCGCGCGGCGGCCGGGTTCGCCCGCAGCGGCGATACCGTGCTGCTGGCTCCGGCCGCGGCCTCACTGGACATGTTCGCCGACTACACGCATCGCGGGCGCAGTTTTGCCGCGGCGGTGCAGGCTCTGGAAGACGGTGACATCGGGCGGCGGCTATGACCGAGACGGCGCAGCGCGGCAGGCAGGTCGGCACGAAATTCGGTGCCTGGCTGGCCCGCCCGCTCGCGTCGTTCCATCTGATTGTCACCATTGCCACGCTGCTGACCGTGCTCGGCCTGGTGATGGTGCTCTCCGCGTCGAGCGTCGAGGCGTATGCCGATGGTGGATCGGCATATTCGCTGTTCAACCAGCAGGCCATGTTCGCGGCCATCGGCTGTGTGCTGTTCTATCTCGCGCTGCGGATTCCGTTGCGCCGACTGCGCGAGTGGTCTTTCCCGCTGTTCGCGATCTCGGTGATCGCGCTTGTGCTGGTACTGATTCCGGGCATCGGCCACGAGGTGCAGGGTTCGCGCCGCTGGTTCAGCCTCGGCCTGTTCTCGGTGCAGCCCTCGGAGATCGTCAAGGTGACGTTGGTGGTGTGGGGCGCGCATCTGCTGGCCTCGCGTCAGGTCGAGCGGGCGAACCTCAAGGAACTGCTGGTTCCGCTGGTGCCCGCGGGTCTGCTCGTCTGTCTGCTCGTCGTGCTGGAGCCGAACCTGTCCACCACGATCGCGCTCGGCATCGTGCTCGCCGCGCTGCTGTGGTTCGGCGGGCTGCCGGTGCGACTGTTCATCACGATCGCGGTCTCCGGCGTCGTCGCCGCAGCAATCCTGGCGCTGTCCGCGGGCTACCGCTCCGACCGGATGCGCGCCTTCTTCAACCCGGGTGACGACCCGCAGGGCATCGGTTACCAAGCGCGCCAAGCGTTGTACTCGCTGGCCGACGGCGGGATCTGGGGCCGTGGCCTCGGTCAGAGTCGGGCCAAATGGAGCTACCTGCCGAACTCGCACAACGACTTCATCTTCGCCATCATCGGCGAGGAACTCGGCTTCCTCGGTTGTGCGCTGGTGCTCGGACTGTTCGCGCTGTTCGTCTATACCGGACTGCGCATTGCCAGCCGGTCGGTCGATCCGTTCCTGCGGCTGCTCACCGCGACCGCGACCACCTGGATCACCGGTCAGGCCCTGATCAATATCGGCTACGTCGTCGGCCTGCTGCCGGTGACCGGACTGCAGCTGCCGCTGGTGTCGGCGGGCGGTTCGTCATTGGCGATTACGCTGTTCATGTTCGGCATCATCGCCAACGCGGCCCGGCACGAGCCGGAGGCCGTTTCGGCGTTGTACGCCGGACAGGACGGCCGGTTCAGCAAACTGCTGCGGCTGCCCAAGCCAGAGGTGTATTCGCCCGCACGGGCGGATGCGGCCAGGGCACGCTCGGCCGCAGCCAAGGCGGCCAAGTCCGCCGAGAAGGCCCGCACTGGTCGGGCACGGGACGAGCGGGCCAGGCGGGCGCTGCCACCCGCGCGGCGCCCGCAGTTCGGCGCCGATCCGGGCCGGCGTCGTGCGCCCGAGAGTCGGGGCACGGGTTCGTTGCGGGCAACGCGGGCTTGGGAGCCGAGCTATCCGGTGAATCATGCGAGAGATCGGGGAAGATCCAGGTGAGTGACCTGCGGCGCGAGCGACGGGCACGGAGGCGGCAGCGCAGCGTGACCACGGAGGGCCCCGGGAGCGCCGCCAATCCAACACAGCGGCCCGCGAACCGGCCACTGTCGGTGATCGTCGCCGGTGGTGGTACCGCGGGACATATCGAACCGGCACTCGCCGTCGCGGATGCGCTCACGCGCCTGGATGATTCGATCCGGGTCACGGCGCTCGGCACCGAACGCGGACTGGAGACTCGCCTCGTTCCCGAACGCGGCTACCCGCTCGAACTGATTCCGCCGGTTCCGTTGCCGCGCAAGCCGACCGCTGATCTGCTGCGCCTGCCCGGCCGAGTGCGTGCCTCGGTGGCCAGGACCAGGGCGATCATCGACGCTGTCGATGCCGATGTGATCATCGGCTTCGGCGGCTACGTCGCATTGCCCGCCTACCTCGCCGCGGGCAGGGGAGTGCTGTGGCGTAGGCGCGCGGTGCCGGTGGTGGTACACGAGGCGAATGCGAAGGCGGGCATAGCCAACAAGGTGGGCGCCCGCCGCGCCACCCGCGTGCTCGCCGCCACGCCGGATTCCGGGCTCGCCAACGCCGAGGTCGTCGGCATTCCTGTGCGTGGCTCCATCAGTTCGCTGGACCGGGCCGCGCTGCGGGCCGAGGCTCGCGCGCATTTCGGTCTGCCTGCCGAGGGCCCGGTGCTGTTGGTCTTCGGCGGCTCGCAGGGCGCGCGGACGCTGAACGAGGCGGTCTCCGCCGCCGCGCCGCAGCTGGCCGCCGCGGGCATCTCGGTGTTGCACGCGCACGGCCCCAAGAACACCCTGGAGGTCGCCGACTCGGGTGACGACCGATCGCGGTATGTCGCCGTGCCGTATCTTTCCCGGATGGATCTGGCCTACGCCGCCGCGGACGCGGTCGTCTGCAGGTCAGGTGCGATGACCGTCGCCGAGGTGTCGGCCGTCGGACTGCCCGCTTTCTATGTTCCGCTGCCGCACGGCAACGGTGAGCAGGAGTTCAACGCCCGGCCGATCGTCGACAAGGGCGGTGGCAGAATTGTGGCCGATTCCGAATTGACCCCGAAATACGTGATCGACGAGGTGATACCGCTGCTGACCGACCCCGCACGGCTGATCGAGATGAGCCTGTCCGCCGCAGGCGCCGGGCACCGCGACGCGGCCGACGAGGTAGCGCGGATCGTCGTACAGGTGTCGGGCCGATGAGTGAGGCGAGCGTGAACCAGGTGGAATCCGACACCGTGGACGCACGGTCGGCGCTGTCGCCCGAACTGGAGCGGGTGCACATGGTCGGCATCGGCGGCGCGGGGATGTCTGGCATCGCGCGCATCCTGCTGGCGCGCGGCGGTTCGGTATCGGGTTCGGATGCCAGGGAGAGTCGCGGCGTGCTCGCGCTGCGGGCCCGTGGCGCACAGGTGCGCATCGGCCATGATGCCGGCGCGCTGGACCTGCTGCCCGGCGGCCCGACCGCGGTGGTGACCACCTACGCGGCGATCCCGAAGACCAATCCCGAACTGGTCGAGGCGAATCGGCGCGGTATCCCGGTGCTGCTGCGACCGGCCGTGCTCGCCTCGCTCATGCAGGGACATCGCACACTGCTGGTTTCGGGCACGCACGGCAAGACATCCACCACCTCGATGCTGATCGTGGCCCTGCAGCACTGTGGGTTCGATCCGTCCTTCGCGGTCGGCGGCGAACTCAACGAGGCGGGCACCAACGCCCATCACGGCACCGGCGAGATCTTCGTCGCCGAGGCCGACGAGAGCGACGGCTCGCTGCTGCAATACGACCCGCATGTCGCGGTGGTCACCAATATCGAATCCGATCACTTGGACTTCTTCGGTACCGATGAGGCGTACGTGCAGGTCTTCGACGACTTCGCCGACCGGCTCGCCGAGGGCGGCCTGCTGGTCGTGTGCCTGGACGACCCTGGCTCGCGGGCACTTGCCGAACGCGTCGGTGCGCGGCTCGCGGACAAGAACATTCGAGTGCTCGGCTATGGCTCGGGTGAGTTGCCCGATGCGCCGGTGCCGGTCGGGGTGCGGCTGCACAGCTGGGAGCCGCGCGATGTCGGCGGGATTGCCCAGTTCCAGCTGGCCGATGAGCCGGCGCCGCGCACCCTGCGGCTCTCGGTGCCGGGCAGGCATATGGCGCTCAACGCGCTGGCCGCATTGCTTGCCGCCCGTGCCGCCGGAGCCGATGTGGACGAAATCGTCCAGGGGCTGGAAGGTTTCGGCGGGGTGCACCGCCGATTCCAGTTCGCCGGACGGGAAAACGGCGTGCGCGTCTTCGACGACTACGCCCACCACCCGACCGAGGTGCGCGCCGTGCTCGGCGCGGCCGCCGAACTGGTCCAGCAGGAGGCCCGCGACGGCGCCCGCTCCCGGCAGGGCCGCGTCATCGTGGTGTTCCAACCGCATCTCTACAGTCGCACCGCTACTTTCGCGCAAGACTTCGGCGCCGCGCTGAGCCTGGCCGACGAGGTGGTCGTGCTCGATGTCTACGGTGCGCGGGAGAAGCCGCTGCCGGGCATCAACGGTGCGCTGGTGGCGCAAGCGGTCACCAAACCCGTCCACTACCAACCGGATATGTCGCGGGTCGGCCGCCAGGTCGCGGCGCTGGCGCTGCCCGGCGATGTGGTGATCACTATGGGCGCCGGTGATGTGACGATGCTCGGCAGCCAGATCCTGGACGGATTACGCGCGCGTCCCCAGTACGGACGGTGAGGCGTGCTGCCGTGGCGACGGATCCCGCTGTGGGGATTGCTCGGGGTGTGCCTGCTCGTCGTCATCGGCGTATTTTCCTGGTTCACGCCCGCGCTTTCGGTGCGCACCGTCAAGATCGATGGGCTGGTCGCGGTTCCCGAACAGCAGGTGCGCAATCAGCTGGAGATTCCCTCGGGGCGTTCGATACTGCGCATCGACACCACCTCCATGGCCAAGCGGGTGGCGAGCATTCCGGAGGTGCGCACGGTTCGGGTGCAGCGGCTATTTCCGTCCACGGTCAAGGTGACGGTGGCGGAGCGCGCCCCGATCCTGTTCTTCGACAGTCCGCAGGGCGCGCATCTGGTGGACGCGGAAAGCGTCGAATTCGCGATCGCGCCAGCGCCGATCGGGGTGCCCGAATTGGTTACCGATCATCCCGGCGGGAACGATCCGGTGACGAAGTCCGCGGTGTCGGTGCTCGCGGTGCTGCCGCCCGCGCTGAGCATTCAGGTGGGCGAGGTTGTCGCACGGTCGATTTCGGATATTTCGCTGAACCTGCGCGACGGACGCACGGTAGTGTGGGGCGGGACGAACGATGCCGAGCGAAAGGCGGCGGTGGTTCTGCCGCTGCTGACCAGGGACGGAACGGTCTTCGACGTTTCGAGTCCGAATCTCGTCACGGTAAAGTGATCGATACCCATTGTGCCCAGGGATTTTTCGGTGGACTAGCGTCATCGAGACGGGGCGCCGGGGGGCAACCGTCCACGATACGACGTGTTGCGCGGCGAGACGAGAGGGATCACACAAGATTCTGTCACTCGTTTCGGCGCGCCTGCACGCGGATCGTGGCGGCGGCGAATAGCGTTCCGCACCAGTCGGATACTTGACATTACGCCAACCCTATGGTTGAGGTTTAGGGTTTTGAACCCGGGTTGCCATGGCGGAGTGTCGAGAATCCGAAAACGACAGGCTTTAGATCGAAGGAAGGCGAGAGCCCATGACGCCCCCGCACAACTACCTTGCAGTGATCAAGGTCGTCGGTATCGGCGGCGGCGGTGTGAATGCCGTCAACCGGATGATCGAACAGGGACTCAAGGGAGTCGAGTTCATCGCGGTCAACACTGACGCGCAGGCTCTGCTGATGAGCGATGCCGACGTCAAGCTCGACGTCGGCCGCGAGCTCACCCGCGGACTCGGCGCCGGTGCGGACCCCGAGGTCGGCCGCAGGGCCGCCGAGGATCACAAGGACGAGATCGAAGAGGTGCTCAAGGGCGCCGACATGGTCTTCGTCACCGCGGGCGAGGGTGGTGGCACCGGAACCGGTGGCGCGCCCGTCGTCGCGAGCATCGCCCGCAAGCTCGGCGCGCTGACCATTGGCGTTGTCACCCGGCCGTTCTCGTTCGAGGGCAAGCGGCGTGGCAACCAGGCAGAGGTGGGCATCAATCTGCTGCGCGAGTCCTGCGACACGCTGATCGTCATTCCGAACGACCGGCTACTGCAGCTCGGCGACGCGGCGGTGAGCCTGATGGACGCGTTCCGCTCGGCCGATGAGGTGCTGCTCAACGGTGTCCAGGGCATCACCGACCTGATCACCACGCCGGGTCTGATCAACGTCGACTTCGCCGACGTCAAGAGCGTGATGTCCGGCGCGGGCAGCGCGCTGATGGGTATCGGTTCGGCGCGCGGCGAGGGTCGGTCGGTGAAAGCCGCTGAGTCGGCGATCAATTCGCCGCTGCTCGAGGCGTCCATGGACGGCGCGCACGGCGTGCTGCTCTCGATCGCGGGCGGCTCGGACCTGGGCCTGTTCGAGATCAATGAGGCGGCGTCGCTGGTGCAGGAGGCCGCACACATTGAGGCCAACATCATCTTCGGCACCGTGATCGATGATTCGCTCGGCGACGAGGTGCGCGTCACGGTGATCGCGGCCGGTTTCGACGGCGGCGGGCCGGCGCGGCGCACCTTCGAATCCGCGAGCCGAGGCGCCCTCAGTTCGGCTCGGGCCGGCGAGATCGGTCAGAGCCGAACGAGTGAGGTCGCGGCATCGTCGCGCACCGAAACCTCTTCTGTCGCAACCCCGCCCGCCTCGACCCGTGGGTCGGTGCCCAGCTACCGGGACAGCGAACGCGCTCGCACCCTGGCCGAGCCGACGGTCACGAACAACTCGCGTTCGCATATCGAACCCCCCGACGCGGGCGACGATGACGACGATGTCGATGTGCCCTCGTTCATGCGCAGGTAAACAGCTCATCGGGTGGCTGTGACGGGGAATACGCGCATTCGGGGAGGGGCGGACCGGCTATTAGGCTGGTGCCATGACTATTGCGCCGACGCTGACCGTTCGACGGGTGACCACCACGCGAGCGGGGGGTTTCTCGGCGCCGCCGTATGACTCGTTCAATCTCGGGGACCACGTGGGGGACAACCCGGCGACGGTGCGGCGCAATCGGGATCGGCTGGCCGAGGGGATCGGGCTGACGCCGGATCGCCTGGTGTGGATGGAACAGATCCACGGGCGCAATGTCGAAATCATCGATGGCCCAAGGGCCGAGCCGGTGCCCGCCACCGATGCTCTGGTAACGACCGTGCCCGGCCTCGCGCTGGTGGTGTTGACCGCCGACTGTGTTCCGATTCTGTTGTCCGATGACGAAGCGGGCGTGGTCGCGGCCGTGCACGCCGGGCGTATCGGCGCCCGCATCGGCATCGTGCCGCGGGTGCTGGAGGCGATGGTCTCCGTCGGCGCGCGCCTGGAGCGCATCGGCGCCTTCCTCGGCCCGGCCGCGTCGGGCCGTCAATACGAAGTCCCCGCGGCCATGCGCGCCGACGTCGAGGCGCACCTGCCCGGCAGCGCCACCACCACCGTGCGCCGCACCCCCGCGCTCGACCTGCGCGCCGGAATCCGCAGGCAGCTCACCGAGGCCGGCGTTGCTGCGGTCGCCGTGGACCCGCGCTGCACCATCGAGGATCGCACCCTGTTCAGCCATCGCCGCGGCGCGCCGACCGGCAGACTCGGCAGTGTTATCTGGATGCAGGCGGGCCTGTGAACCCCGAAACCGTTGCGGCCGAGGTGATCGACGGCCGGACGGCCGAGTTGGCGACGAACCTGGCCGAGCTGAACAAACGAATCGGCACGGCATGCCATGGGGCCGGGCGTGATCCGGAGTCGGTGCGCCTGCTGCCCGTGACGAAATTCTTCCCGGCATCGGATGTCGCCATCCTGCATCGGTTGGGCTGTCGCGAATTCGGCGAGTCCAGGGAGCAGGAGGCCACCGCGAAGGTCGCCGAGCTGGAACTGCCGCAGGTGCGGTGGCACATGATCGGCCGGTTGCAGCGCAACAAGGCGCGAGTCGTCGCGCGCTGGGCGTATGCCGTGCACTCGGTCGACAGCGAACGATTGGCAATGGCTCTTGACGTCGCCGCGCGGGCCGCGCTGGACGCGCGGGAACGTACCGACCCCGTGCGGGTGCTGGTTCAGGTCAGCTTGGACGAGGAGCCGACCCGCGGCGGGGTCGCGCCCGAAGAGCTTGCGGCGCTGGCGGACCGGGTGGCCGGTGCGCCGGGGCTGCGGCTGGCTGGGCTGATGGCGATTCCGCCGCTCGATGTCGACCCGGCCGCCGCGTTCGCCCGCCTCGCGGCGTTGCACACGCGCCTACTCGCCGACCACCCCGATGCGCGAGAACTCTCCGCGGGAATGTCCGGCGATTTGGAATCGGCAATAGAACACGGTTCCACCTGTGTGCGTGTCGGAACCGCTTTGATGGGCGCTCGACCGATAACCTCGGCGTAGCAAAGAAACCTCATCAGTCACATTCGACACATATGCTTGGGGACAGAAGAGGGCTGAGCAAGACTTCAACACCCGGCCGCCACCGGGGCCGAAGGAAGGTCGACCAGAATGAGCGAGCGCAGCGAGCGAGTAATCGACGCAGCCACCATCGTGGTCATGACGGAGCCGAGCGACAGCGAGGCGCAGTCATGAGCACGCTGCACAAGTTCAAGGCGTACTTCGGCATGGTTCCGCTCGAGGATTACGAAGACGACTATGTCGCCGAGCATGCCCCCCGGGGCGTGGACGAGCGTGCCACCCGTAGGCCCCGTGACTACTCCGACCGTGCGGGCTATGGCGCCCCTCGTTATCCGGAGGACCGGTACGGCGCCGAGCGCTTCAATGACGAAGCCGATTACCCGGAGCCGGCCTACAAGTCGCCGTACAAGGCCGGTTACCCCGTGTCGCGGCGCGACGACTACGCCGACGAGCCCTATGGTGACGACCGTTACGAGGCGCCGCGTCGCCCCACCCGGGTCGAGACCGCGCCGACTGCGGGCCGATTCCGCGCGGGTGGCAGCGCGCCGATGATGCGGGGAGCCACCAGGGGTGCGCTCGCCGTCGATCCCGAGGCCGAGGAGCGGCGGCTGGAGGAGCGCGTGCGCCCCGAGCCCGCCCCCGCGCGTCGACCGGGGATCTTCGAGGACGGAGGTCCTTTGTCCAAGATCACGACGCTGCGCCCGCGAGACTACAGCGAGGCCCGCATCATCGGTGAGCGGTTCCGCGAGGGAAACCCGGTGATCATGGATCTGGTCGACCTCAGCAACGCCGACGCCAAGCGGCTCGTCGACTTCGCCGCGGGGCTGGCCTTCGCGCTGCGTGGCTCGTTCGACAAGGTCGCGACCAAAGTGTTCCTGCTCTCACCGGCTGATGTGGACGTATCGGCCGAGGAACGTCGCAGGATCGCCGAAACCGGCTTCTACAACCAGAAATAGCGGTGTGATCCGGGGGGACTTGCAGGCCGGTTGCGCATGGGGCGGTGTGGTCATTTTGCGCGACGCGGATTTTCGGGCAGAGTGAAGTCGTGGCCTTGTTCGCGGTGCTGTACTTCGTACTTTTCATCTTCTGGCTGTTGCTGATCAGCCGGGTGATCGTCGAGTTCATCCGTAGCTTTGCTCGCGACTGGCGCCCGAGCGGCTTCGTCGTCGTCATCCTCGAACTGATCTTCACGATCACGGACCCGCCGGTGAAACTCCTGAGGCGGTTGATACCACCGGTGTCACTGGGAGGAATTCGACTCGACCTATCGATTATGGTCCTGCTTTTCATCGTCTTCATCCTGATGTCGATCGTGGGCAGGCTCGGGCAACCGGTAGCCCCGGTGTGACAGAATGAACCGAGAAGATAGCTTGCTAGATCTGCTAGATCTCCAAAAGACGCGTGAAGGGATCCTTCCATGCCGCTGACCCCAGCCGATGTGCACAACGTCGCGTTCAGCAAACCGCCGATCGGGAAGCGCGGCTACAACGAGGATGAAGTAGACGCCTTCCTGGATCTCGTGGAGCAGGAGCTCTCGCGGCTGATCGAGGAGAACGCGGACCTTCGCCAGCGGGTTGCTGAGCTGGATGCGGAACTGGCCGATGCCAAGAAGAATCGCGGCCCCAATTCCGTAAAAGCGCCGGTGCAGCAGGCCCCGCCGGAGCCGATCAAGCCCCCGATACAGCAGGCCCCGCCGCCGGCCCCGATGCCGATACCCGCGCCCGTCGCGAAGGAAGCTCCGAGCGCCGATGCGAACCTGCAGGCGGCCAAGGTGCTCAGCCTCGCCCAGGAGATGGCCGACCGGCTCACCAGCGATGCCAAGGTCGAGGCGGAGAACCTGCTGTCGAACGCGCGCGCAAATTCCGAGCGATTGGTCGGAGATGCCAGGACTCGCTCCGAGGCCATGATTGCCGACGCCCGCCAGAAGTCGGATGCGATGCTGTCGGACGCGCAGGCCCGCTCGGACAACCAGCTGCGTCAGGCCAAGGAAAAGGCCGACGCCCTGCAGGCGGATGCCGAGCGCAAGCACACCGAGATCATGGCGACCATCACCCAGCAGCGCAGCGTGCTGGAGAGTCGGATCGAGCAGCTCAAGACCTTCGAGCGGGAATACCGGGTGCGGCTGAAGTCGTACCTGGAATCGCAGCTCGAGGAGCTCGAGAACCGTGGCTCTGCCGTTCCGGTCGACGGCGGTGAGGCATTCGCCGACGCGAATACGGCGAATAATCTCGCACCGGCGTCATTCGCCAAGGGTGGCAAGTAGTCTCGTTCTCAGGCCGACATAGCCACCTTTGTAGTCCTGCCGCCGGGCATGTCTAGGGGGTCATCATGCTCGTCTTGACGCTCGTCCTTGCCGCTATCGGTTTCGCCCTGCTAGTGGCCGCGCTGACCACCGGATCGGTGGTGTGGGCGTGGGGTTGCATCGTTGTCTGTGTCCTCGGGGCCACCGGGTTGCTGGTCAGCGCCCTGTCCATGCGTAGCCCGGACAGCGATTCCGCGCCGCCGCCGGGTCGACACGCCAAACGTTGAGGTACGGTCCACACATAGTGGTTTGACCGTACTGGCTAGAATCAAACATGTACGTGGCGTTGATCCGGCCATCACCGGGGAGTCTTCGGAAGAACGGCGCGGCGAGCGAATGCTCGGCACGCTCAGTAGAACCGAACGGGTGAGCCCGTCACAGCTCGCTACGAGAGGTCAGGCGGTTGCGCGAATCGCGCAGCTCCCGGACAAGCGGGGTGGTACCGCGGTATCGGCGCAACCGGCGCCTTCATCGTCCCCGTGCTGACATATACGCGCCACGGGCGCGGCGGCACGAGGAGACGCATCCGCGATGGCGGACGACACTTCCAGCAGCGCATACCCACGCGTCGACCTCGGCGCCGGGGGTGGGACGTCCTTCCCTGAGCTGGAGCAACGCGTGCTCGAGGCCTGGGCGGCCGACGACACCTTCCGCGCCAGCATCGAAAACCGTTCGGGTGCAGCGGAGTTCGTCTTCTATGACGGACCACCCTTTGCCAACGGTCTGCCACATTACGGACATTTGCTCACCGGGTATGTGAAGGACCTTGTTCCGCGTTTCCAGACGATGCGCGGCAAACGCGTCGATCGACGATTCGGTTGGGACTGTCACGGATTGCCCGCAGAAATCGAGGCGGAAAAGCAGCTCGGTATCACGGACAAATCACAGATCGATGCGATGGGGCTGGCCGAATTCAACGCCGCGTGTAAATCTTCGGTGCTGCGCTACACCGGGGAATGGCGCGATTACGTGACGCGTCAGGCGCGCTGGGTCGACTTCGACAACGACTACAAGACACTCGATCTCGACTTCATGGAGTCGGTGATGTGGGCGTTCAAGTCGCTGCACGAGAAGGGCCTGATCTATCAGGGCTTCCGGGTTCTGCCCTACAGCTGGTACGAGCAGACCCCGCTGTCGAATCAGGAAACCCGGCTCGACGACGCCTATAAGATGCGCCAAGACCCGGCCGTCACTGTGGACATGGTGCTGCGCGTGCCCGCAGAGCACCCGCTGCACGAACTCGACGGCGCCAATGCGCTGATCTGGACCACCACACCGTGGACGCTGCCGTCCAACCTCGCGATCGCGGTGCACCCCGACGTGCGCTACGTGCACCTTCGCGCGGTCGACGGCAAGCGGTATGTGCTGGCTGCCGAACGAGTTTCGCACTACCGTCGCGAATTCGGCGAAGAGCCGGAGGTGTTGTCGGAGTACGACGGCGCCGCGCTGGCCGATCTGTCCTACGAGCCGCCGTTCGACTTCTTCGTCGGCCACCCGCGCGCGCACCGCGTGCTCACCGCCGACTACGTGACCACCGACTCCGGCACCGGAATCGTCCATCTCGCACCCGCTTTCGGTGAGGAGGACATGGACGTCGCCACCGCCAACGGCATCGAGATCGTGCAGCCGCTGGACCCGGGTGGCAAGTTCACCTCGATGGTGCCGCCGTACGAGGGCTTGATGGTCTTCGACGCCAACCCGGTGATCATCAAGGACCTCAAGGCCACGGGAAAGCTGTTGCGGCACGAGACGATCGAGCACTCCTACCCGCACAGTTGGCGCTCGGGCCAGCCGCTGATCTACATGGCGGTGCCGTCCTGGTTCGTCGCGGTCACCAAGTTCCGCGACCGGATGGTAGAGCTGAACCAGCAAATCACCTGGGTGCCCGAGCATATGAAGGACGGTCAGTTCGGCAAGTGGCTCGAGGGCGCACGCGACTGGAACATCAGCCGTAACCGATACTGGGGCAGCCCGATCCCGGTCTGGGTGTCCGACGACCCGGCGTACCCGCGCGTCGACGTGTACGGCTCGCTCGATGAGTTGGAGCGCGACTTCGGCGTGCGTCCGACCGACCTGCATCGGCCGATGATCGATGAGCTGACTCGGCCGAATCCCGATGACCCGACCGGCAAGTCGACCATGCGCCGGGTGCCGGAGGTACTCGACTGCTGGTTCGAGTCGGGTTCGATGCCGTATGCCCAGGTGCACTATCCGTTCGAGAACAAGGAGTGGTTCAGCAGCCACTTCCCCGGCGACTTCATTGTCGAATACAACGGACAGACCAGAGGCTGGTTCTACAACCTGCACGTGCTGTCCACCGCGCTCTTCGATAGCCCGGCCTTCAAAACCGTTGTCGCGCACGGCATCGTGCTCGGGGACGACGGGCTGAAGATGAGCAAGTCCAAGGGCAACTACCCGGACGTGAACCAGGTGTTCGACCGGGACGGCTCCGACGCCATGCGCTGGTTCCTGATGAGTTCGCCGATCCTGCGGGGCGGCAACCTCATCGTCACCGAACGCGGGATCCGCGAGGGTGTCGGCCACGCGCTGCGCCCGCTGTGGAACGCGTGGACCTTCTTGCAGCTCTACGCATCCCGGCCGGGCACCTGGCGCACCGACTCGCCGAACGTGCTGGATCGCTACATCTTGGCCAAGCTGGCCGCGACCAGGGATGTGATGACCGATGCGCTGGAGACCTACGACATCGCGGGCGCCTGCGACGAACTGCGCTCCTTCGCCGACGCGCTCACCAATTGGTATGTGCGCCGGTCGCGTTCGCGCTTCTGGAGCGAGGACCGCGACGCCGTCGACACGCTGCACACGGTGCTCGAAGTGGTCACCCGGCTGGCCGCGCCGCTGCTGCCGCTGATCTCCGAGGTGATCTGGCGCGGGCTGACCGGTGAGCGTTCGGTGCACCTTTCGGATTGGCCGAAAGAGGGTGAGCTGCCACGGGATTCGGAGCTGGTCGCCGCGATGGACGAGGTGCGGGTGGTCTGCTCGACGGTGCTGAGCCTGCGCAAGGCGAAGAACCTGCGGGTGCGGCTGCCGCTGGCCGAGGCCACGATCGCCGCGCCCGATGCCGACCGGTTGCGTCCGTATGCGGACATCATCGCCGACGAGGTGAACGTCAAGAAGGTCGATCTGACCACCGATGTCGCCGTGCACGGCCGGTTCGAGCTGGTCGTCAACGCCCGCGCCGCGGGCCCGCGCCTCGGCAAGGATGTGCAGACGGTGATCAAGGCGGTCAAGGCGGGCGAGTGGTCCGAGGACGCCGACGGCGTGGTCACGGCGGCGGGCATCCAACTGCTGCCCGAGGAGTACACCCAGCGCCTGGTCGCCGCCGAACCCGAATCCACCGCCGCGCTGCCTGGCAATGCCGGTCTGGTGGTGCTGAATTCGGTGGTGACCGAGGACCTCGAGGCCGAGGGCTGGGCACGCGACGTGATCCGCGACCTGCAGGAGACGCGAAAGTCCGCGGGGCTGGAGGTTTCCGATCGGATCACGGTCGTGCTGGAGGTGCCCACGGACCGGCAGGCATGGGCGCAGACCCATCGCGACCTGATCGCCGGTGAAATCCTGGCCACCGAGCTGACTTTCGGTGATCCGGGTGCGGATGCGGCCGAGATCGTCGGTGGCGTACGGGTTTCCCTCGCCAAGGTCTGAGACGAGTGGTCGAACGAGCGGGGCGGGACCCACGGCGGTCCCGCCCCCCGGCTCATTTGTAGTCGTTCTCGGTGCGCGCGATCAGGTAGGCGCGGCGTTCGGAGATCTTGGCATCGCGCATGACGAACGCCTCGCCCGCCACCATCCGGACCTGCTCGCCGGTCTTGCGGGTGGCCTCGATGGTCAGCTCGGCCATGATCACGTCGTCTTCCTCGGCCATCCGCACGATGGTGATGGTCGGGCTCCCGGTGAACTCGGGGTTCTCGATCTCCGCGTCGTAGGCTTGCTTGCCCGCCAGCCGAACACCGTCCACTCGATGTCGTCGGTCAGGCACGACAGGATCTGTTCGTGGTCGGATTTGTTGAATCCGTCGAGGTACCGCCGTACCGTTCCCTTGTTTTTCGACATCGCAATCGTTTCGAATTCGTCGCCCGCACGGGCCTCTGCCTCGACTGTATGAGAATCTGATTGCGAAATGCAATCAGTTTACTGTGACTGAGATCACACGCTGAGAATTAGCTGGTCTCTTGTCGTGATCTTGAACAGGGCGGCAGAATCAGTAATGTTACTGCTGATGCAGGATTGTACTGCTGTGACGGCAGTGAATGTTCGTGCTGGATTTCTCTACCTGAATACCTTGTGACGGGTGCGAATTCGCGCCGGGCGCAGGTGCTGTGATGTGCGGCTCCACCCCCTCGATGAGGCCGGTGCCGCGCGGTAGCCGGGTCGACGAAAGGGGCGAGCACGTGCCGACAGAACCATTGCGCCGGATAGCCTTCGGGTTTCTGGTATTCACAGTCGTGACCCTCGTTCTGGCCGGGCCCGCCTGGTCCGAGACGTGGAGCGCGGCATCGGGCTCCGGCTCGGGCTCCGGCGAATCGGGCTTCGGCTCGGGCTCCGGCGAATCGGGCTTCGGATCGGGAAGCTCCAGCGGCTCGGCGGCCCTGCCGTTCCCCAGCTCGCGCGGCCTTGGCGCGCTGGCCGCAGCCGAGACGCAAACCGGCAAGCCCTACGAGTGGGGCGGCACCGGCCCGTTCAGCTGGGACTGCTCGGGCCTGGTCCAGTGGGCATTCCGCCAGGTCGGCGTCGAACTACCCCGCACCACCTGGCAACAGGCAAAGGTCGGGCTGGCCGTCCCGTTCGGCGCACTCTCGCCGGGCGACGTGGTCATCCTGAACCGCGACGCTTCCCATGTCGGCATCTACGCCGGTTCCGGCCAAATCCTGAACGCCTACGACTGGGGTGTGCCGGTCGGCCTGAGCCCCCTGAGCGAATTCGACATCTTCACCATCCGCCGCTTCTGAGCCCGGCACCGCCGCCGGGCCCACGCGCGAAAACCGTTCAGCGCCCACCGTGATCACAAGGCGGGAGTAGATCAGTCCACGAGTTGGCGTAGTAGCGGTCCGTACTCGGGATGGGCCAGGGCGGAGGCGAATTGGGCTACCAGGTAGTCGGCGGGGTTGCCGGTGTCGTACCAGCGGCCCCGGATGACCTGGCCGAAGACGGTGTTGTCGGCGGCGTGCACGTTGATGGCGTCGGTGAGGTAGACCTCGCCGGTGCGGTGTTCGTACCAGCTCTCGGTCTGGCGGCGCAGTTCGGCGATGATGCCGGGGGTGACGACGTAGCCGCCGATCGCGGCGTAGTTCGAGGTGGCGTCTTCGGGCTTGGGCTTTTCCCGCAGGCCGGTGATGCGCAGTAGTCCGTTGCCGTGGTCGTCGGCGACGACCGGGACGCCGTAGCGCTGCGATTCGGACGGGTCCATCGGCATCAGTGCCAGTACGGGGGCGCCGGTCGTTTCGTAGGCGTCGACGAGCTGCTGGGCGCGCGGGATCTCCGCGACGAACACGTCGTCCGGCCACAGCACCAGCATCGGCTCGTCGCCGAGGGTGCGGGCCGCATTGAGGACGGGGGTGCCGTTGCCGTAGGGGCCGTGCTGATCGAGGTAGGTGATATGGCCGAGCCGGGACAGCTCGCCGACCTCTTCCACCGCGTCGGCGTAGGCGGTCTTGCCGTCCGCGCGTAGCTGCGCGACCAGCCCGGGATTGGGCCGGAAGTGGTCCTGGATCAACGACTTGCCGCCACTGACGACGATGGTGATGTCGGTGATTCCGGACGCGACCAGCTCGCGGACGGTGTGCTCGATGACCGGCTTGTCGCCGACCGGCAGCATCTCTTTCGGGATGGCCTTCGTCAGCGGGAGGAGCCGGGAGCCGATTCCGGCGGCCGGGATGACGGCCTTGCGGATCTTCATACTCCGATCATCACATACCGAGATGGCCGAAAAGTCCGATCCCCGGCGTTCGGCGGTGGTTCTTGTGTGCGCCGACCCGTCTGCCGCACGCAGAATCTGGCCAGGTCACGGCCGGTCGACGGGATTGAAGCGGCGCTCGCGCACGGTCGTGAGCTGCACACATGATCGGCAGCAACCCGACAGTGACCGCACAGCTACACGGCGCGCGGATCTGTCGGTGCGGCGGCGTAGATTTCCGGTCGTGAGCACCGACAACACCACCGTCCCCAGGGACGGTGCGGCAGGCGTGGCGGCTCCTGCCGCGGGCCGTACGGCCCGGCGGTGGGTGCTCCATATCGATATGGACGCCTTCTTTGCTTCGGTCGAGCAACTGACCCGCCCGACCCTGCGCGGTCGCCCCGTTCTGGTGGGTGGCACCGGCGGGCGCGGCGTCGTGGCCGGGGCGAGTTATGAGGCACGGGTGTTCGGCGCGCGTTCGGCGATGCCGATGCATCAGGCGCGGCGGTTGGTGGGGGTCAGCGCGGTGGTGGTGCCACCGCGCGGCGCGGTCTACAGCGTGGTGAGCGGACAGGTGTTCGACGCGCTGCGCAGCCGGATCCCGGTGCTGGAAACACTGTCGTTCGACGAGGCATTCGGTGAGCCGATCGAATTGGCCGGAGCGAGCGTGCAGCGGGTGCACGAATTCTGCGAAGAGCTGCGGGCAGTGGTCCTGGAGCGGACCGAACTGGTGGCTTCGGTGGGCGCGGGCACCGGCAAGCAGCTGGCCAAAATCGCCTCCGGCCTGGCCAAACCCGATGGAATCCGGGTGGTTTCGCCGGACGAACAGCACCGGCTGCTGTGCGGGCTGCCAGTGCGCAAACTCTGGGGCATCGGGCCGGTGGCCGAGAGCAGGCTGCGCTCGCTCGGCATCGAGACCGTCGGCGCGTTCGCCGCGCTGCCGGAGTCGGAGGCAGCCTCGATCCTGGGCGGCAGCGTGGGCGCGGCGCTGCACCGGTTGGCCCGTGGCATCGACGACCGTCCGGTCGCCGAACGCGCGGAAGCAAAACAGATCAGCGCCGAAACCACCTACGAGAGCGACATCGTCACCCTCGCCCAGCTGCGGCCCGCGATCGAGGCGATGGCGGTGGCCGCCCACAACCGGCTCGGCAAGGACGGGCGCGCCGCTCGCACCGTGGTACTGAAACTGAAGAAATCCGATATGAACATCGTGACCAGGTCGTTCACCCTGCCCTATGCGACAGCCGATCTGGCCACCCTGAGCACCGCCGCGCAGCGCTCCGCGATCGATCCCGCGGAACTGGGCCCGATTCGGTTGGTCGGCGTCAGCTTCGGCGGACTGTCCACGGTCCGCCAGGAATCGCTGTTCCCGGAACTCGATCAGTCGCCGATCGAAGAGTACCGGGACACCTCCGAATGGGAAGCCGGTGTGGTCGAACCGGAGGGACAGCCCAGTTCCGAGGGGGCACAGGCCGATTCGAAGTCCTGGCCGCCGAACCTGTGGTATCCAGGAATGGACGTGCTGCACCCCGAATTCGGACACGGTTGGGTGCAGGGTGCCGGACAGGGTGTGGTCACCGTCCGGTTCGAGACCAGCTCGACAGGGCCGGGCCCGGCGCGTACTTTCGCTGCCGACGACATCAGTTTGTCCCGGGCTGATCCACTCGGCAGTCTCCGCTGACCGGTAGCCTGAGTTACTCGTGCAGCGTCGCCGGTTCGGTTCGAGGCTGCCCGGGAACCCGTACCTACTCGAACGTAAAGGACGAGCAGTTGAAGCTTCGTAAGACCGGACGCATCGCGATCGCCGGCCTGGCCATTGCTGCCACATTGAGCATGACCGCTTGTGGTAGCGACAACAAGAAGGACACCGCCACGCCGACCCGCACTACGACCAGCGCCAAGGCCTCGGCGTCCGCGTCGGCGAACCTGCCGCCGGTCCCGACCGTGGCGGATCTGAACGCGGCACTGCAGACGGCGCTCGATCCCTCGATCCCGAGCTCGGAGAAGCTCGACATGGTCCAGGGTGCGCAGGCCGATCCGGAGCTGCCCAACCGCCTCGCCGAGGCCGCCAAGGGCGCCAACGTCCAGGTCGCCGTTACCGACGTGACCTCCTTCGGTGACAGTGTCAACGCCAAGGCGAACTTCACCATCAACGGCCAGACCAACGTCGTTGACGTGCCCTTCGTAGCCGAAGACGGCAAGTGGAAGGTCCAGAAGACCTGGGCCTGCACCATGCTCACCAACCTCGGCCAGCAGTCGGTGGCCTGCACCGGCTAGTGACCTCGGCGTCGGCCGGCTACTCGAGCTAGTCGAAGTCGGCCGACGCCGGTTCAGCGCTGTTCGATAGCGCGGCAGTATTTTTCGTATCCCGAACCTCGCCCGCGAGCTGGCCGCAGGTCGGATCGGCCCGCAGTATCGAAGCGCCGCTGGTCTCCTACGCGCCACTCACCGTCGACGCCAGCCTGCCGTGCGCGGCGATCAACCAGCTCAGCACCGAGGGCGGCGGGCATCTTCAGACCGGTGCGCTCGGCTTCCTGACCGTCTGGATGGCCTACAACAACTCCTGCTCCTCCGTCGACGCCATCGACTCCACGGCCGTGCTCGGGGTCCGCCTGCCGCGGCGGGCCCGCCGCAGTGCGTCGACGGTGAAGATGGCCAGGGCGGTCCAGATCAGCGCAAAACCGGCCCAGCGAGAGCCGGGCATGGGCTCGTGGAGGACGGCGACGCCCCAGGCCATCTGGAGGGCCGGAGTGAGGTACTGGAGCAGACCCATGGTCGAGAGCGGAACACGTTGCGCGGCAATGGCGAACAGCAGCAGCGGGATCAGGGTGACCGGGCCGCTGGACATCATCAGGCCGGTGTGCGCGATGCCAGTGCCGAACGCGCTGTGGCCGGTCGATGCGAACACGATGATGAAGGCCAACGCGAAGGGCGCCGCGACGATGCCCTCGGCCGCGATGCCACGCAGGGCATCCAGTGCGATCACCTTTTTCACCAGGCCGTAGAGCGCGAACGAACAGGCCAGCGCCAGCGCGATGATCGGCGGCCTGCCGTAATCGACGGTGAGCACCACGACCGCCACCGCGCCGAGTCCGAGCGCGGCCCACTGTGCCCTGGCCAGCCGCTCTCGGAAGAGCACGACGCCGAACGCCACGGTCACCAGCGGATTGATGAAGTAGCCCAGGGCGCACTCCACCACATGCCCCGAGGTGACGCCGTACACGTACACGCCCCAGTTGAGCGATAGCGCCGCCGCGGCGACCGCGGCCAGCCGCCAGGTGTTCGCATCGATCCCGCGCATCTCGCGTAGTCGACCGGTCACGATCAGCACGACAAGCACCACAACCAACGTCCACACGATCCGTTGCGCAACCACTTCCACGGGGTTGGCGAACTTCAGCAAACCGAAGAACGCGGCGAACAAACCCCATATCAGAAATGCGGATGTACCGAACACAACCCCCGGGACCGACCTGCTTTGCTGCACTCGACCGAACATAGTGTTCGGTTAGCCTTGCGTGCATGTCGATAACCGTGCAGGCATCGGGCACCATCGGACTCACCGCGGCGGAAGTCGAGCAACGTCGCCGCGACGGGCTCAGCAACGACGTCCCGGATCGAGCCAGCCGATCGGTGCGCGACATCGTCCGCGCGAATGTCTTCACCCGGATCAACGCCATCCTCGGCGTGCTGTTCATATTGGTCCTGGTGACGGGCTCGATCATCGACGGCATGTTCGGTCTGCTGATCGTGGCCAACAGCGCGGTCGGCATCATCCAGGAGATCCGCGCCAAGCGCACCCTGGACCAGCTGGCCATCGTCAGCCAGGCCAAGCCGACCGTGCGCCGCGACGGCAAGTCGGTGGAACTGGCACCGCGCGAGGTGGTGCTCGACGACCTCATCGAGCTCGGCCCCGGCGATCAGATCGTGGTGGATGGCGTCGTCGAAGAATCCGCGCAGCTCGAGGTCGACGAATCGCTGCTCACCGGTGAGGCCGACCCGGTGGACAAGCCGGTCGGCGCCGAGGTGATGTCGGGCAGCTACGTGGTGTCCGGCAGCGGCGCCTACCGCGCCACCAAGGTCGGCCGCGACGCCTACGCGGCGAAGCTGGCCGAGGAGGCCAGCAAGTTCACGCTGGTGAAGTCCGAGCTGCGCAGCGGCATCGACACGATCCTGAAGGTCATCACCTACCTGCTGATCCCGGCGGGTCTGCTGAGCATTTACAACCAGCTGTTCTCCAGCAAGGAGGGCTGGCGGCCCTCTGTGACCGGCATGGTCGCGGCGCTGGTGCCGATGGTGCCGGAGGGCCTTGTGCTGATGACCTCGGTGGCGTTCGCGGTCGGTGTGGTGCGGCTGGGGCGGCGGCAATGCCTGGTGCAGGAACTGCCCGCGATCGAGGGTCTGGCCAGGGTGGATGTGGTGTGCGCGGACAAGACAGGCACGCTCACCGAAAATGGGATGCGGCTGTCGGATATCAAGGTGCTCGACAGATTCGACGACGCCGAGGTTCGCAAGGCGCTGGCCGCCCTGGCACACGACGATCCGCGCCCGAACGCGAGTGTGCAGGCGATCGCCGAGGCGCTGCCCGACGGTCCCGGCTGGCAGCACACCGCGGTCGCCCCGTTCTCCTCGGCGAAGAAGTGGAGCGGGTACTCCTACGGTGAGCACGGCGACTGGCTGCTCGGTGCCCCCGACGTGCTGCTCGACCCGAAGTCCGAAGATGCCAGGGTCGCAGAGGAACTCGGTTCGTCGGGTCTGCGGATTCTGCTGCTGGCGCGCAGTGACCGATCCGTCGACGCCTCCGATGCTCCCGGCAACGTGCAGCCCGCCGCGCTGGTCGTGCTCGAGCAGAAGATCCGTCCCGACGCTCGCGAGACGCTCGAATACTTTGCCAGTCAAGACGTTTCGATCAAGGTAATCTCCGGCGACAACGCCGTGTCGGTGGGCGCGGTGGCCGCATCGCTGGACCTGCCCGGCGGCGACCACGCGGTCGACGCGCGCGAATTGCCCGAGGACCTCGACGAACTCGCCGATATTCTCGAACGCGAGACCACCTTCGGCCGCGTGCGTCCGGACCAGAAGCGAGCCATGGTGGCCGCCGTGCAGTCTCGTGGCCACACCGTGGCGATGACCGGTGACGGCGTGAACGACGTGCTCGCGCTGAAGGATTCGGATATCGGCGTCGCGATGGGTGCGGGCAGCCCGGCCACTCGCGCGGTCGCACAGATCGTGTTGCTGGATAACAAGTTCGCCACGCTGCCCTATGTCGTGGGCGAGGGGCGCCGGGTGATCGGCAATATCGAGCGGGTCTCGAACCTGTTCCTCACCAAGACCGTGTACGCGGCGCTGCTTGCCTTCCTGGTGGGTCTCGCGGGCGTCGGCTCGCAGATCTTTCACTACGACCCGATCCCGTATCCGTTCCTGCCGCGGCACGTCACCATGGCGGCCTGGTTCACCATCGGTATCCCGGCGTTCATTCTCTCGCTGGCGCCCAACAACGAGCGGGCGCGCACCGGATTCGTACCCCGGGTCCTGCGTTTGGCCATTCCGTCCGGTGTGGTGATCGGCGTGACCACCTTCGTCTCCTACCTGATCGCCTACTCCGGGGTGAACGCCACCGAGCAGCAGAAGGAGCAGGCGGGCACCACCGCGCTGATCACGCTCATCATGATCGCGGTGTGGGTGCTGGCCATCGTGGCGCGGCCGTACGTGTGGTGGAAGGTCGTGCTGATCGCGGCTTCGGTTGTCGCGTATCTGTTCTTGTTCACCGTTCCGTTCACGCGGCACTTCTTCAAGCTCGACCCCTCGAACATCGGACTCACCACCGCGGCAATCATCTGCGGCGCCATCGGTATTGCGCTTGTGGAGGCCGCCTGGTGGATCAGCGCCGCGATCAAGGGGGACAAGCGGCAACTGCTCCCCGCCGCCCCGGGCGGGGCCGCCTGACGAACTGGACATCTGACTCGCCGCGCCACGAGATACCTTGTGCGAGGCGATCATTCAGTGTTGGAGTACCTTTTCCGAATATGGAGGTACTGCTGCACCAGATCGACGCGTTCGCCGACGCACCGTTCTCGGGCAACCCGGCCGCGGTCATGCCGTTGCCCTCGTGGCTGTCTGACGAGCTGCTGCAAAATCTGGCGGAGGAGAACAACCTCCCTGAAACAGCCTTCTACACCCCGCATTTACCCCCGGAGGCCGAGGCGCCACCGGGGGACTGGCCCGCATTCCACCTGCGCTGGTTCACCCCCACGGCGGAGGTCGACATGTGCGGGCACGCCACCATGGCCGCGGCCGCCCAGGTGCTCGAGGACATCCACCCCGGCGTGGACCGGGTGAGCTTCTTCACACGCAGCGGCTGGCTGCACGTCGACCGCACCGACGACGACGAATACGTGCTCGACCTGCCGGTGATCACCTGCACCGAGGTTGAACCGGACCCGGCGCTGGTCGCGGCGCTCGGCGTGCACCCCGTGCGCGCTCTCAGCGGCATGGACGAAATCATCGTCGTCGGCACCGAACAGGAAGTCCGCGACGCCCGCCCGAACTTCTCCGCCTTCCCGCCGCTTTCCCGCGGCGCCGTCATCACCGCGCTGGGTGACAGCGTCGACTTCGTGTCCCGCTTCTTCGCCCCTGCCCTCGGCGATCCCGAAGACCCGGTTACCGGATCGGCGCACGCCCAACTGGTTCCGCTCTGGACCAAGGATCTGGGTCGCACCGAACTCACCGCCCGCCAACTCTCCCGCCGCGGCGGCAATATGCGCTGCGAACTCGTCGCCGACCGCGTCCTACTGGTCGGCCGCTGCCGCCGCTACCTCGACGGTGTCGTGCTGATTCCGGAGTAGCCGCTGTGTCACTGATCGGGTACGGGGCCGTCGTCGGGACCGGGCAGCACCGTGTCGTTCTGGTCCGGGAGCAGTGGGACGACGGCGAAGCGGCCGGAGACGGCGTCGGCGGGCAGCGCTTGGACGGCGCGGATTCCGTTCTGGGCGGCCAGGTCTCGGAGCCGGGGGAGCGACCCGCGGACAACGAGACCGACAGTACAGGCGCAGCCTGCGCGGAGGCGGGCGACCGCGAAGGCGGTGATACGGGCGGTGCGTTCGTCGGGAGCGTGTTGCGCGAGCAGCTGCCAGGCCGCATTGCCCGCCGAGGCCACGGCAACCGCGTCGCCGGCGGGCACCTGCACCGCGACGATCGGGGTTTGTACGCGGGGGATCGGGACCTGGTGGATCACCTGGGCGATGCGGAGCCCGCCGTTGCGCGTCGGAATCTGTTCGGGGGTCAGGTTTTCGGTGAAGGACACAAGCGCCCAGTGCTCGTCGCCGTCCCGGCTGGAGAGCGAGGCCTTTGCTCGCGCAAGGTATTCCGCGACCGGCTCGCCCCGTTCGGGGCCGAGCCGATCTGTGGAGACACCGGAGGGTACCGGTGGAATCAGCTGGCCGAGCACCACCATGAGCGCGACGAGGCCGACCGCGGCTACGGCGATGGCGGCAGTGCGCCACAGCCGGAATCGTCGGTCCGGCACGGCATCTTGGTTCGCCAGCGCGTCCGGGTTGGGTGAGCCGCCGCCTCGGTCGGGCACCGGATTCGGTTCGGGCACAGTGTTTTCGCGACGTAATGCGCCCGGCTCAGGCGCTGCGTTCGGGTCGGGCGTTCCGTTCGGGTCGGGCTTTGCGTTCGGGTCGGGCTTTGCGTTCGGGTCGGGCGTTGTGTTCGGGTCAGGCACTGTGTTCGAGTCGGGCACTGTGTTCGGATCCGGCTCTGCTTCCGGTTCAGGCATTGCGCAGGACGTCGAGCGCGTTATTCAGGTCGGCTGGGTACTCGCTGGTGATTTCCAGATACCGGCCGTCGGACGGGTGGTTGAAGCCGAGGGCGCGGGCGTGCAGCCATTGGCGTTCCAGACCGAGGCGTTCGGCCAGGCGCGGGTCGGCGCCGTAGGTGAGGTCGCCGCAGCAGGGATGCCGAATCGCCGAGAAGTGCACCCGGATCTGGTGGGTGCGACCGGTTTCCAGGTGGATGTCCAGCAGGCTGGCGGCCTGGAACGCCTCGACCGTGTCGTAGTGGGTGATGCTGGGGCGTCCGTCGGCGGTCACCGCGAACTTCCAGTCGTTGCCGCGGGCTCGGCCGATCGGGGCGTCGATGGTGCCGCTGCTGGGGTCCGGATGTCCTTGCACCAGTGCGTGATACCGCTTGTCGATGGTGCGTTCCTTGAACGCCCGCTTGAGCACCGTGTAGGCGCGTTCGGACTGCGCGACCACCATCACCCCGGAGGTGCCGACGTCGAGCCGGTGCACGATGCCCTGGCGTTCGTGCGCGCCCGAGGTGGAGATGCGGTAGCCGGCCGCTGCCAGCCCGCCGACCACCGTCGGCCCGCTCCAACCGACCCCGGGGTGCGCGGCGACGCCGACCGGCTTGTCGACCGCGACGATGTCGTCGTCGGCATAAAGGATGGTCATCCCCTCCACCGCTTCGGCCTCGATGGTGAGTGCCCGCTTGGGCTCCGGAAACTCGACCTCCAGCCAGGCGCCACTGATGAGCCGGTCGGACTTGCCCGCGGCCACGCCGTCGAGTTGTACCGACCCCTCCTCGGCCATCGCGGCCACCGCAGTGCGCGACAGGCCGAGCAGACGTGACAGTCCCGCATCGACCCGCATCCCGTCGAGCCCGTCGGGCACGGGCATGGTTCGGGTTTCCCTCATGCCGCGTTATCCTGTCCGGTGCTCTTCGTGGCGCCGTCGGAACCGTGGTCCGTCGGTCGGTCCTCGACCGCCGCCGCGGTGTCGTCGGAATCACTGCCGGGTTCGGCGTCGCCGCCGCGTCCGGCGCGGCTGCCGTCGGGTTCGAAGCCGAATACCGTCAGCGCCACCAGCAGGATGGCGCCGCACACGATCGACGAATCCGCCACGTTGAACACCGGCCACCAGCCGATCGCGACGAAGTCGACCACATGTCCCTGCAGCGGTCCCGGCGCCCGGAACAACCGGTCCACCAGATTGCCGAGCGCGCCACCGAGCACCATGCCGAGGCCGATCGCCCACCACAGCGAGCGCAGCGTGCGTCCGATGCGGATCACACCGATCACCACGGCCACCGCGACCAGCGTCAACAGCCAGGTCATGCCGGTGGCCATGGAGAACGCCGCGCCCGGATTGCGCACCAGCGTCAGCCGCGCGAAATCGCCGATGAGGTACACCGGATCACCCGGTGTCAGCTCGGCGACGACGATCGTCTTGGTGAGCAGATCCAGTCCTAGCAGCACCGCCGCGATGATCAGCAGCGTCCGGAGCCGTAACGGCGCGGCGGTTGCGGCCGTTGCCTTCTCGTCGGGCGGCACAGGGGTCGATGGCGCTGGTTCGGTTGGCGGCACCGCGTGGTCGGCGGTGTTGTCCTCGGGCGGCCGGTCGTCACTCACGACGCCTATCATCTCTCGAGCCGGCGTGCGGCTCACGCACGCGGTCGCCTGCATGTCCCAGACGACACTCAGGAACCGGTCGTACTCTGATTCTCGTGACGGTGTTGTCTTCCCCCCACGTGCCGCGGATCGTGCGGCCGGGTGTGCTGCTGGTGGTGCTCGCAGTTGGGCTGTCCACGTTCGGCGTCGGCTGCAGCGACGGTTCCGCCGCGCGCAACAAGTCCGACAGCACCGAGCCGCTCGGAATCGGCAAGGAAGTGACTGTGCCGATCTCGGCCGCGATCACCACCATCGTCTCCCAGGGCGCCGAGCCGCGCTCCCTGCTGCGCCCCAGCTACCCGGCGGGCACCTCGCAGCAGGTAACGCTGTGCACCGACTACCGCATCCAGCAGCAGATCAATGATCAGCCCGCCCGCGACTTTTCCTCGCCCGCGCTGACCATCCCGTTGACCGCCAGGTCCGGCGCCGAGGGTGTCGATCTCACCCTGGGCGCGGTCACCACGCCGGACCCCTCGCTGGCGAAGGCGCTCACTGCCGCCGGTGGTTCGCGCGCGGGCTTCGACATGAGCGAGCTCGGCGCGATCACCGCGCTGCGGCTGGAGCCATCGCCGGAGACCTCCAATTCCGCCCGTGCTGCCCTGGAGCAGGCCTTCTATCAAGCGGTCTACAATTCGATCGCGTTTCCCGATCAGCCGGTCGGTGAGGGCGCGGTGTGGACGGTGCGCCAGGAGGTGACCGGTGGGGTCGCGCTCGACCAGGTGACCACGGCGACGCTGACCAAGCGCGAGGACGACCGGCTGACCATCGAGCTCGAGGTGACGCAGACACCGAAGTCGCCGGTGTGGTCGCTGCCCAATAACGCGGGCACCCTCGACATCCAGGATTACGTCATGCGGGGCGCAGGCACGATCACCGTCGATCTGGGGCTGCCGCTGCCGGTGGCGGGATCCATCACCGTCGGCGGCCACCAGGCCTACCGCGATTCGCGCAGCGCCAGCATGTTGCAGCAGACGATCAATACCCAGGTGTCGTGGACGGAATGAACTAGATCATCGGTCGGATCGGGCATTTTTGTGCGTGCCCGGGGATAGGCTCGGCTTGTCCGACAATCACCTTCGACCGGAGGTTTCTCATGTCTGATATCAAGCCTGTTCCCGATGGATTTCCGGTGGTTTCGCCCGGACTGGCGATCGATGGCGCCGCGGCCGCCATCGACTTCTACAAGCACATTTTCGGCGCATCTGAGCGGATGCGCATGCCGAGCCCGGATGGCAAGATCGCGCACTGTGAATTGATGTTCGGTAATTCGGTCGTCATGATCAGCGACCCGGCTCCCGATATGGATTTCCTCGACCCGAAAACGATCGGCGGCACCCCGGTCAATATCTACATTTATGTGGAAGACGCGGATGCCGCCTTCGCCGCGGCGCTCGCCGGGGGCGCCAAGGAACTCAATCCGATGACCACCCAGTTCTACGGTGACCGCAGCGGCGCGTTCGAGGACCCGTGGGGTCACCGCTGGACCGTGGCCAGCCGTGTGGAGGACGTGCCGCCGGAGGAGATGGACAGGCGCATGGCCGAGATGTTTGGCAACTCCTGACCGACTCGAACCCGCTTCCCCCCGAGGCGGGTTCAGTGCGTTGCGCCGGGCATTGTCCCCGTCGTGATTGGGGCGTGTTCGGACCGGCCTACTGCGGCACGATCGAGTCGCCTTGGACGCGAACGGGTTTAGCGGCCAGTGGCCGGGTCGCGGGGCCGTTGACGACCGAGCCGTCCAGGCCGAACTTGCTTCCGTGGCAGGCACAGTTGATGGTGCCGCCGGATACGTTCGCTAACTTGCAGCCCGCGTGCGTGCAGGCCGAGGAGAGGCCGACGAAGGATCCGGCGCTCGGCTGGGTCACCACCACGTCACCGTTGATCACGCCGCCGCCGACCGGGACGTCGGCGGTTTTGGCGATGGCAGTCGGGCTCGGTTGCCCGGCTTGGGCATTCGTCACCGGTGCGGTGGCGGACGCCGGTTTCGACTCGGGGGCCGAATCGTTTTTGCTGTAGGTGCTGCACGCGGTCAGTGCGGCGGCCGCGGCCACCGCGCCGGCGCCGGCCACCACGACGGTGCGGCGGCGGAGGATGAGTTCGTCGTTGGTCATTGTTCGGTCTCCGTTCAGAAGATGATGCCGTTGTTCTGGAAAAACCACAGGGCGGAGGTGAGCCGGATGCCGGTCAGGTCGGTAGCATCAGTCCGCCCGCGACGGGAATGACCCAGCCGGGCAGGCCCTTTCGGGTCAGCAACAGCACGCGAAAGGCGCCCTTGGCGGGGAAGGTGATCGCCGCGGGCGCAGTGCTGGTCGGCGCGGCCGGGGCCGGCACGGCAACCGTTCCGAGGGTGCGCAACGGTCCCAGACGTTTCATAGGATCTCCTAGCTGTGCGGCCGCCGACAGTTCGGCCGAAGCGATTTCCGAACCCACGCCGCGCCGGTACCGCTATCTCGCAATGTCTACGAGGTAGGCCGCCCCGGCGGTTCAAACAGATATTCGCGACACCGCTGACCGGCGTGTTCTCGGCAGGGAGAGCCCGGAAGGAGGTGATCGCCATCAGGGCGACGCGCGCGTCCTCTGCCGACACCTGCCCGCGGACCGCGCCGTCATCTCGAGCACGCGCAACCAGCTAAGCGGACGCCTCGGCATGCGCGCGGCGCTGTTCATCGGATGCTCCTCCCGCCGCGTACGAACCGAGCCATGCCTCTCCAGGACCACGGCAGGGCAAGATCGTCATGACCGTTCCCGAGAGAACCAGGGTGCCGGAGAGAAACCGTAAACAATCCGTAAGCCGGTTCCGTCAAGTTGATCACACAAGAAAACAGCAGGTCGAACGGCCCGCTACGTCTCAGACCTCTCGAAAGGAACCAACCTCATGCGCAAGCTCAAGCTCCAGGTACAGACCACCGTCGACGGCTATATGTCCGGCCCGAATGGCGAGATGGATTGGATGACGTTTCCGTGGACCGATGACATCGCCGCCTACGTCACGGCGCTCACCGCGCCGGTCGACACCATTGTGTTGGGTCGCAAGCTCGCCGAGGGATTCATTCCGCACTGGGCATCCAAGCCGGAGAGCGAGCCGCAGTCGGCCATCGACACCATGAACAACACGCCCAAGGTCGTGATCTCCAACAGCCTCACCAAGTCGCCCTGGGAGAACACCGTTGTCGCGGGCGGCGATGTCGCCGAGACGGTGAATCGGCTCAAGGCGCAGCCGGGTGGGGACCTGATTGTCTACGGCGGCGGCACGTTGGTATCGAGCCTGATCGCCGCGGAACTGATCGACGAACTGCACCTGTTCGTCAACCCGATCGCGATCGGCGCGGGCCTGCCGGTGTTCGCCAAAACCGATGCCTACCAGCGGCTCAGCCTCGTCACCGCGACACCGTTCGAGTGCGGGATCGTCGCGTTGCACTTCGCGCCGAAGCCGTCCTGAACACGACCGCCTCGGCGCCGAGTCGGGCGGCGGACCCGGTCCCCCTCATCATCGTGGTGGCCGGGTCCGCCGCATTCGGTGTCCGCCTAACCGCGGGCGATGGCCTCGAGCACCGGCATTGGCCGTCGCGGTCAACGCGGCATCCGGCGGGTAGCTCGCCGGTAGTGCGGTCGCCGAGCCGTCGAGGTCGGTCGTGTCGCGGTCGGTGGTCGCACTGGTCAACGTCAATCTTCTATCGAAACAGCAGGGGCGGCAGGGTGTTCGCGGTCAGTGCACGACGGCCTTCTCGGCGCCGACGCCGGTGAGCGAGCGGACCTCCATCTCGGCGGCCCTGGCCGGATCTTCCTTCCGGCGCCCGCCGACGAAGGTGCCGATGACGCCGAGGGCGAAAGCCAGTGGGATGGAGACGATGCCCGGATTCGACAGCGGGAACCAGTCGAACTCGGAGCCCGGGATCATCGCGGTCTTCGATCCGGATACCGCGGGGGAGAACACGATCAGCACGATGGTGGAGATCAGGCCGCCGTACATGCTGAACAGTGCGCCGGTGGTGTTGAACCGCTTCCAGAACAGCGAGAATACGATGGTCGGCAGGTTCGCCGCCGCGGCCACCGCGAAGGCCAGCGCCACCAGGAACGCGATGTTCTGGCCGTTGGCGAGGATGCCGAGCCCGATGGCGAGCAGGCCGATGATCACCGCGCTGATCCGGGAGACCCGGACCTGCTTGATCTCGTCGACCCTGCCCTTCTTGATCACGCTTGCGTAGATGTCATGCGCGAACGATGTCGACGCGGTGATGGTCAGTCCGGCGACGACCGCGAGGATCGTGGCGAAGGCGACCGCGGAGATAATGCCGAGCAGCACAACGCCACCCAGTTCGAAAGCCAGCAGCGGGGCCGCCGAGTTCTGCCCACCGGCCGAGGCCAGGATGCGGTCCGGGCCGACGATCGCGGCCGCGCCGTAGCCGAGCACCAGGGTGAACAGGTAGAACGCGCCGATCAGGCCGATCGCCCACACTACCGAGCGCCGCGCCTCCTTCGCGGTGGGCACTGTGTAGAAGCGCATCAGCACGTGCGGCAGACCCGCGGTGCCGAGCACCAGCGCCAAGCCGAGGGAGACGAAGTTCAGCTTGGAGGTCGCGTTGCCGCCGTACTGTGCGCCCGGCGCGAGGACGTCACGCGCAGACACACCCTTGGTCTTCGAGCCGGACACCGTGTCCTGCGCCGAGCCGAGGATGTCGGAGAAATTGAACCCGAACTTGGCGAACACCATAACGGTCATCACCGCGGCGCCGGTGATCAGCAGGCACGCCTTGATGATTTGCACCCACGTGGTGCCCTTCATGCCGCCGACCAGCACGTACACGATCATCAGCACGCCGACAACGGCGATCACGATCGACTGCCCGGTCTTGTCGGAGATATCGAGCAGCAGCGCCACCAGGCCGCCCGCGCCCGCCATCTGCGCCAGCAGGTAGAACAGCGACACCGCCAGGGTCGTCAGCGCGGCCGCGGTGCGGACGGGGCCTTCCTTCAACCGGAAGCTCAGCACGTCCGCCATGGTGAATTTGCCGGTGTTCCTGAGCATTTCGGCGACGAGCAGCAGCGCGACCAGCCAGGCGACCAGGAACCCGACGGAGTACAGGAACCCGTCATAGCCGTACACCGCGATCGCGCCCGCGATGCCGAGAAAGCTTGCCGCGGAAAGGTAGTCGCCCGCGATGGCGATGCCGTTCTGCGGACCGGAGAAGCCGCGGCCTCCGGTGAAATAGTCGGCGGCGGTGCGGTTGTCGCGGCTGGCCCGGATCACCACGACCATCGTGATCGCGACGAACACGCCGAAGATCGCGATGTTCGCGGCCGGATTGCCCACGGTCCCAGCCGCGGCCAGATACCGCGTGTCAGCGAAGGCGGTCATGCCTGGCCTCCCTCGAGATAGTTACGAATGCTCGTCGCGCGCGGATCCAGTTCGCGGTTGGCGAATCGGACGTAGAGCGCGGTGATGACGAAGGTCGAGACGAATTGCCCGAGGCCGAGCAGCAATCCGAGGTTGATGTTGCCGAAGATCTCGGTGGCCATGAAATCGTGCGCATAGGCGCCGAGCAGCACGTAGCTCAGATACCAGACGAGGAACAGCGCTGTCATCGGAAAGACGAAGCGGCGCAACCGGCTTCGCAGTTCCTGGAATTGCGGACTCGCTTGCACCGTGGCGAATTCCTCGGCGCTCGGCGTGTGCGGGGGCGCTGTGCCTGCCGGCGCGGCGGGATCCGAGGGTCGAGGCTCGGTGGCCTCGCCGTCGAGGTCGATACTGCTCATCAGGAGTCCTAGCGTGTGACGTGACCTACTGCGCAGACCGTAGCCAGGGCTGCGTGAGGAATCATGATGTGGCGCAGGTCACTCTGTGAAGGTGCCCGATTGTGCGGTGAACGGTCGCCTGGGTGCGACGAACGGTCACGCCACAAAGGCGGAAATCGCTCGGTTCGGTCGCATGTTCAGTTCGATGGGAAGGCTCAGTTCGAGCGAAGACCGCGTTCGCGATCGGCGCCCATGCCCAGGCGTTCGGGCGCGTGCAGGCGCACGAAGATCCGGCCGACCGTGCGGGCGCTCTGGCCCCGCGTCACCTTGCTGACCAGGATCATCGACGCGAAGGCCAACGGCACGCTGATCGCTGCGGGATAGCCGAGGAGCGCCGAGGGCCAGCCACCGGCCACCTCCTCGGAGACGCCGCCGAGCACCGAAACCACTGTCGCGCCGCCCGCCGCGAGGCCGCCCGCGATCAGTCCGGTGGCCGCGCCGATCGCGGTCAGTCCTCGCCACCAGATGCCTAGCGCCAGCAGCGGACACAGTGTCGACGCCGCGACCGAGAACGCGAGCCCGACGGTGCGGGACAAGTCGAGCGAGGCCAGGGTGAGCGAAAGACCGAGGGGCGCCGCACCGGCGAACAATGCCGCCGCCCGGAAATCACGAATCCGCCCGCGCAGCATGTCGGTACTGAGCACGCCCGCGATGCTGACAAGCAGGCCCGACGAGGTGGACAGGAACGCGGCGATCGCGCCCGCGGCGACCAGCGCGGCAAGCAGCTGTCCTGGCAGACCGGCGAGCACCGAGCCGGGCAGCAGAACCACCGCCGCATCGGAGGTGCCGGTGATCAGCAGCTGTGGCACATAGAGCCGCGCGAACACCCCGAGTAGTACGGGGAACAGATAGAACAGCCCCACCAGTCCGATCACTGCCAGCGCGGTGGTCCGTGCGGCCCGTCCGTCCGGATTCGTGTAGAAGCGCACCAGTACATGCGGCAATCCCATCGTGCCCAGGAAAGTCGCGATGATCAGCGAATACACCTGATACGTCGGATGCGATCCACCGAATCCGCCGCCGGGCGCCAGCCATCCCGCATCGTCCGCGGGCGCACCGGCCACCACCGGCACCGCGGAACCCGCGTCCAGTACCAGCCGTGTCCCCGCCGCGAGGTCGTGCTCGCCCGAGGTGAGCAGCACCGGCCCGTCCACCGCGCGGTCGTCCAGCGTGCCCGTGATCGAAACCTGTTGTGGCGCACCGACCTGTACCACCACATCGGTGCTGACATCCACCGTCGTGCGCTCGGTGACGGCCGGGGGAGCGGGCGCGCCGAGCTCACGATCATCGGCCAGGAAATGCCCGAGCAGCACCAACGCCGGGATCGCCACCGCGGTCAATTTGAGCCAGTACTGGAAGGCCTGCACCAGCGTGATCGACCGCATCCCGCCGCCGGCCACATTCGCGATCACGATGGCGCCCACCGCCAGCGCGCCAACCCAACTCGGCACATCCAACAGAATGTGCAGCGTCAACCCGGCCCCTTGAAACTGCGGAATGAGATACACCCCGCACACCAGCACCACCACGACCGCCGCCAGTCTGCGCAGCCGCACCGAGCCCAGTCGGAACTCCGCGAAGTCGGGCACCGTATAGGCCCCTGACCGTCGCAGCGGCGCGGCTACGAACAGCAGCAGTCCCAGATACCCCGCGGTGAACCCGAGCGGATACCACAGCGCGTCGGCGCCGTACTTGGCGATCAGCCCAGCCACACCGAGAAACGAAGCGGCCGAGAGATATTCACCGGAGATCGCGGCCGCGTTCCAGCGCGGTCCGACGCTGCGCGAGGCGACAAGAAAGTCGGAGGTGGTGCGCGCCATACGCACCCCGTAAACGCCGATCGCGACCGTCGCGAACGCAGCGAGCAGCAGCGCGATGATCGTGAGAACCGGCGCGGTACCGGTGTTCATCGCGATCCTCGGTTTCCCCGCGTGGATTCCACCGCGGCGCGGGGGTGCACGTCAGTCCTCCGCCAGTTCGAGGAAGTCTCGCTCGTTGTGTTCGGCGAGCCGAACGTAGAGCCGCCCGACCGCATACAGCAACGGGTACACCGCGATGCCGAGCAGCAGCCACGGCAGGCGGATGCCGAGGAGGACGAACGAACCCACCGATCCGACCCGGAAAAGCACAGGCAGCGAACACAATACGAGGACCGTGACCAGGCCCATGCGAAGCGCAAGCCCCAACTGCGCGCGAATCAGCCCGCCGATCATCGCCTCGCCGATCTCGGTCTGCTCGGCCACCTCCACCCGGGTCCGTGCCCGCCGCGCACCGCGCCGCTGCGCCAGGACCACGCGCTGGCGGATCGGGCGCTGCTGCGGTCCGGTCACTGGCGTGTCCACTGCTGTCGTGGGCCGTGCACCAGACGCTGTTTCAGCTCCCTGACCTGCCTGCGGCTGACCGGCAGCTCGACCGCCGCGGCATTGCCGTCGGCGCGCAGGCACACCACCGTGCCGGTGCCCGCCGTGCGCAGCCCCGTCACCAGTCGCAGCGCCACCAGATACGACCGATGTACCCGCAGGAATCCCGCATTCTCCCAGCGTGATTCGAGCGCGGACAACGGAATCCGCACCAGATGCGAACCCGCGCTCGTGTGCAGCCGCGCGTAATCGCCGTCCGCCTCCACCCAACTCACGCTCGATCGGTGCACCAGCGTGGTAACTCCACCCAGCTCCACGGGGATGACCTCGTTCGGATCGGCGCGCGGCGCCGTGGCGGCGGGCGCCGGCGTGCTGCGGGCCGCGACGATGCGCCGCACCGCCTCCGCCAACCGCGCCTCCCGCAGCGGTTTCAGCAGATAGTCCACCGCGCCGAGATCGAATGCCGCCACCGCCCGGTCGTCGTGTGCCGTCACGAATACCACGGCGGGCGCAGTGGCGAACTCCGACAGAATCCCGGCCAACTCCATTCCGTCCAGCCCCGGCATATTGATGTCGAGGAACGCCGCGTCGATGGGATGGGCACGCATCAGTCGCAGCGCACTGGTCACGTCAGTCGCACTGTGGATCGTGCCGACACCGGATTGCGCACGCAGCAGGTAGACCAGCTCGTCCAGAGCCGGTTTCTCGTCGTCCACGGCCAGCACACACAGCGCTGCGGCGGAATTGTCGGTGGTCCGAGTCACAGTCGATCCATCGTAAACGTACGGCGGTGCGCCGGATCGGGTCACGCCTGGATGCCCGCGCGGAATTTGGGGACGCGCAGGCTCACTTTGGTCCCCGCGCCGGGCGCGGTCTCCACGGTGAGACCGTAGTCGTTACCGAAGGCCGCGCGTAGGCGGTCGTCGACATTCGCCAGGCCGACGTGCGCGGCCTCGCCGGAACCCGCTGGGCCGGTACCGGTTTCGATAGCGTCGAGCGCCCCCGACCGCAGCACGTCGGGGTCCATTCCGATGCCGTCGTCCTCGACGCTGATCATGCAGTCGATACCGGCATCGACCGCCACGATGCTCACCGTGCCGCCCCGTGCCGCCCCCGCCAGTCCGTGCCGAACGGCGTTCTCCACCAACGGTTGCAGCGCGAGGAACGGCAGCACGACGCCGAGCACTTCCGGCGCGATCTGCAGCCGCACCTCGAGTGCGTCGCCGAAGCGGGCGCGCTCCAGGGCGAGATAACGCTCGATATTGCGCAATTCGTCGGCGAGCACGGTGAATTCGCCAGCGGCACGGAAGGAGTAGCGGGTGAAGTCGGCGAACTCCAGGATCAGTTCGCGCGCCCGATCCGGGTCGGTGCGGACGAACGACGCGACGGTATTGAGTGCGTTGTAGATGAAATGCGGGCTGATCTGAGCCCGCAACGCACGTACCTCGGCCCGGTCCAGCCGAGCCCTCGACGCATCGAGTTCCGCCAATTCGAGCTGGCCGCAGGCATAGCGCGCCACCTCCGCCACCGCGCCGAGCCGCCCCGGCTCCGGCTGCCCGGTCGTCACCACCCCCAATGCCCCGGCAACTCCTGAGTTCTCGGTCAGCAACGGCTGCGCGATCAGCGTGCGGCCGGCATGTTCGACACGGCCGGGTCCGGACACCAGGACCGGCCTTTCGGTCGCCATGGCGCGCCGTGCGGCATCAGCGAAATACTGGGCGAGATCGGAGTGCGGGCCGTCCCAGGCGAGCAGGGTGCCGTCCGGATCGGCGACACCCAGCGCCTCGGCTCCGGTGAGTGCGCGTAGATGCGGAGCCGCCTCTTGCGCGGACTGGTCGGTCAGGCCCTGCCGTAGTGGACGCGCGGCCAGCGACGCGATGTGCAGGGCGGTGTGCACCGCTCGCTCGGCCGGTGTGGTCACGGTCCGCCGGGTCCGTGACCACACCAGTAGCGCACCGGCGACCAGCACCACCGAGGCGACAACGGCCGCAACCGCTGTGGTCAACGCGTACCCGTCGAATGCTTGTGCCACTGCCAATTCATCGCCCGATTATCCCGGGGCCACCATGCTGTCGGGTGGTAGCAGCTATCCCCCATGCCCAGGTGGTCGAAATTTGTCTGGCGGAAGAAAATCCGAGCGCCGGCGCTGGCGGAATTCGGACGCTGCTAGGTTGGTCCGGGCGCGCTAGCGGGCGAGCCTCCGGGACGCGCCGGTGATCTTCACCACCGACACGCCGGACTCCTGCGACACCGCCTCTTGCTTGGCCGAACCAGTCGGTGGGGACCCATAGAATCGGTCCAGCCAACCCCCGTCGAGACATTGGGAGGAAGGACCGTCTTGGCCGCCTCGTCCGGATCATTCGTTCACCTGCACAACCACACCGAGTACTCCATGCTCGACGGTGCGGCAAAGATTTCGCCACTGTTCGCGGAGGCGAAACGGCTGGGAATGGACGCCGTCGGGATGACCGACCACGGCAATATGTACGGCGCCTCCGAGTTCTACAACTCGGCGAAGAAGGCCGACATCAAGCCGATCATCGGGATCGAGGCATACATCGCGCCCGGCTCCCGGTTCGACACCAAGCGCATCCAGTGGGGCGATCGGAGCCAGAAGGGCGATGACGTCTCCGGTTCCGGCGCCTACACCCACATGACCATGGTCGCGGAGAACGCGACCGGGCTGCGCAACCTGTTCAAGCTGTCGTCGCTGGCCTCCCTCGAGGGGCAGCTCGGCAAGTGGGCGCGTATGGACGAGGAGATCATCGCCCAGTACGCCGAGGGCATCATCGCGACCACCGGCTGCCCGTCGGGCGAGGTGCAGACCAGGCTGCGCCTCGGCCACGACCGTGAGGCGCTGGAGGCCGCGGCCAAGTGGCAGGAGATCTTCGGCAAAGAGAACTTCTTCCTGGAGATCATGGACCACGGGCTGTCCATCGAGCGACGGGTCCGCGAGGGGCTCATCGAGATCGGTGAGAAGCTCGGCATTCCGCCGATCGCGACCAACGACTGTCACTACGTCACCAAGGATCAGTCGACCAATCACGAAGCGCTGCTGTGTATTCAGACCGGCAAGACGCTCAGCGACCCGACGCGCTTCAAATTCGACGGCGACGGCTACTACCTGAAGTCCGCCGACGAGATGCGCGCGATCTGGGACGCCGAAGTGCCAGGCGCCTGCGACAACACCGTCCTCATCGGCGAGCGCGTGCAGTCCTATGACGACGTGTGGGAGTTCCGCGACCGGATGCCGGTGTTCCCGGTGCCCGACGGCGACGACCAGAACTCCTTCTTGCGCAAGGAAGTCGACTGCGGCCTCGAGCGTCGGTTCCAGGGCGGCCCTGTGCCCGACGAATACCGGACACGGGCCTACTTCGAGCTCGACGTCATCAAGCAGAAGGGCTTTCCGGCCTACTTCCTCGTCGTCGGTGACCTCGTCTCGCACGCCAAAGAGGTCGGCATCCGCGTCGGCCCCGGCCGTGGTTCGGCCGCCGGTTCGCTGGTCGCGTACGCACTGGGCATCACCAATATCGACCCGATCCCGCACGGCCTGCTGTTCGAGCGGTTCCTGAACCCGGAGCGCCCGTCCGCGCCCGATATCGATATCGACTTCGATGATCGCCGCCGCGGTGAAATGGTCCGCTACGCGACCGAGAAGTGGGGCACCGAGCGGGTCGCCCAGGTCATCACCTTCGGCACCATCAAGACCAAGGCCGCCATCAAGGACTCGGCGCGAGTGCTGTTCGGCCAGCCCGGTTTCGCCATCGCCGATCAGATCACCAAGGCGCTGCCGCCGCCGATCATGGCCAAGGACATCTCGGTGTCCGGCATCACCGACCCGGACCACGAGCGGTACAAGGAAGCCGCCGAGGTCCGCGAACTCATCACCAACAACCCGGACGTCGCGAAGATCTACGAGACCGCACGCGGCCTCGAGGGGCTGATCCGCAACGCCGGTGTGCACGCCTGCGCGGTGATCATGTCCTCGGAGCCGCTGACCGACGCCATCCCGGTGTGGAAGCGGGCGCAGGACGGCGCCATCATCACCGGCTGGGATTACCCGTCGTGTGAGGCCATCGGCCTGCTGAAGATGGACTTCCTCGGTCTGCGCAACCTCACCGTCATCGGTGACGCGATGGACAACATCAAGGCCAACCGCGGCATTGATCTCGACCTGGACAACCTGCCGCTGGACGACCCCGCCACCTACGAATTGCTCTCGCGCGGTGACACTCTCGGCGTCTTCCAGCTCGACGGTGGTCCGATGCGTGACCTGCTGCGCCGCATGCAGCCGACCGGCTTCAACGACATCGTCGCCGTGCTCGCGTTGTATCGCCCCGGCCCGATGGGCATGAACGCGCACAACGACTACGCCGACCGCAAGAACAGCCGGCAGCCGATCACCCCGATCCACCCGGAGCTCGAGGAACCGCTGAAGGACATCCTCTCGGAGACCTACGGTCTGATCGTCTACCAAGAGCAGATCATGTTCATCGCGCAGAAGGTCGCCTCGTACTCCATGGGTAAGGCCGACGCGCTGCGTAAGGCCATGGGAAAGAAGAAGCTCGAGGTGCTGGAGGCCGAGTACAAGGGCTTCCACGAAGGCATGACCGACAACGGATTCTCTGAGGCCGCGGTGAAAGCCCTGTGGGACACCATCCTTCCGTTCGCCGGTTACGCGTTCAACAAGTCGCACGCCGCCGGCTACGGCCTGGTCTCGTTCTGGACCGCCTACCTCAAGGCCAACTATCCGGCTGAATACATGGCGGGTCTGCTCACCAGCGTCGGCGACGACAAGGACAAGGCCGCGGTCTACCTGTCGGACTGCCGTCGCCTCGGCATCACCGTGCTCCCGCCGGATGTCAACGAGTCCGAGCAGAACTTCGCCTCGGTCGGCAAGGACATCCGGTTCGGCCTCGGCGCGGTGCGCAATGTCGGCGCCAACGTGGTGTCCTCGATCATCGCCGCGCGCAAGGAGAAGTCGAAGTTCACCGACTTCTCGGATTACCTGAACAAGATCGATGCGATCGCCTGCACCAAGAAGGTCACCGAATCCCTCATCAAGGCAGGCGGATTCGACTCCCTCGGGCACCCGCGCAAGGGTCTGCTGCTGGTGCACTCCGACGCCATCGACGCGGTGATGTCCACCAAGAAGGCCGAGGCGATCGGGCAGTTCGATCTGTTCGGCGGCATGGACGACGGCGACGAGTCGATGGCCTCGGTGTTCAACGTCAAGGTGCCCGACGACGAGTGGGAGACCAAGCACAAGCTCGCGCTGGAACGCGAGATGTTGGGCCTGTACGTGTCCGGGCATCCGCTCAACGGCGTCGAGCATGTCCTTGCCGCGCAAGCGGATACGCAGATCCCGGCCATTCTCGAAGGCGATGTCAAGGATGGCGCGCAGGTGACCATCGGCGGCATCCTCGCCTCGGTCAACCGCCGCATCAACAAGAACGGCCTGGCCTGGGCTTCCGCGCAGTTGGAAGACCTGACCGGTGGTATCGAGGTGCTGTTCTTCCCGCAGTCGTACTCGGTCTACGGCATGGACGTCGTCGAGGACGCGGTCGTTCTGGTGAAGGCCCGGGTCTCGGTCCGCGACGACCGAATCTCGTTGATCGCCAACGACCTCGCCGTCCCCGACCTCTCCTCGATCGGCGTGGCCAAGCCGCTCGCGGTGATCCTCTCCACCCGGCTGTGCACTCCGGACAAGATCGGCGAACTCAAGCGCGTCCTGTCCAGGCATCCCGGCACCGCGGATGTGCACATCCGCCACGTCGGTGCCAGGGACAAGACCTCGCTGTGGAAATTGGACGACAGCTTGCGCGTTTCGCCGTCCTCGGCGTTGATGGGCGACCTGAAGGCCCTGCTCGGCCCTGGATGCCTGGCGAGCTGAGTTCGCGTACCCCTCCTGACCCGAACCCCGGCCTGCCGCACGGCAAGTCGGGGTGGGGCGTCCAGGTTTGAACTGATCGTTTCAATACTGCCGTAAGGGATCTCGATCGCCCGAGCTACGGCGAGACCGCGACACCCATGGAAAGCGCGGCGACAAATCTGGGGCCGTCACCATAGAACTCGTCGATATCGCGGATCTCGAAGCCCGCGGTTTGCACCAGTCCGCGAATATCGCGGTCGAGGTGACAGCCGCCCGCGAAGGTCTTCTGGATCGGGTTCAACCGGTGCTGCCACACCTGCACCTTCGGATCCGGCGCCAGGCCGTGCTCGACGAAATGCAGGGTGCCGCCGGGGACGAGCACCCTGCGCATTTCGGCCAGCGCGGTCGCGATATCCGGGATCGTGCACATGGTCCAAGTTGACAGCGCCGCGTCGAAGGAGTTGTCGGCGAAGGGGAGTGCCTGGCCGTCGAGCCCGGCACGTTCGATCGGCACGTTGGCGTTCGTCAGCCGCTTTGCGGCGAGCTTCCATCCGAGGTCGGCCGGTTCGACCGCGCTGACCGTCTGCACCGCGGCCGGATAGAACGGCACATTCAGCCCGGACCCGAAGCCGATCTCCAGCACGCGCCCCTGCAGCCCAGCACAGGTCCGCTTGCGCTGCGGATTGTTGAGCCGCGCCCCGCATGCCACGTTGACGAGCCGCGGCACGACCTGATCGTTATAGATACCCACGCCTTCACTGTGTCAGGGCGTCCCCGGTCGCGCCAGGAGTGGGCGCGACGGCCAGATCCAACGACCACCACGGCTCGACAGGTAATGCGGCGTGCGCCGTGCGATGCTGGCGCGGTGACTCTGTTCGAGGTGTGGGCGCCGCGTCCGGAGCGGGTGCGGGTCGAGGTGGATGGCACGGCGTACTCGATGACGAGGTCGGCCGACGGTTGGTGGCGGGCCGAGGTGGCGGCCGGGCCGGGGGCGCGCTATGGCTTCCTGCTGGACCACGATCCGACGGTGCTGCCCGATCCGCGTTCCCCCCGCCAGCCCGACGGCGTGCACGCGCGCTCGGCCCTGCACGCTCTCGACCCGGCGGACTGGACGGACTCCGGTTGGACCGGACGCCAGTTGGCGGGCGCGGTCTACTACGAACTGCACGTCGGCACCTTCACTCCGACGGGCACCTTCGACGCCGCCATCGAACGCCTCGATTACCTCGTCGATCTCGGCGTCACGGTGGTCGAGTTGATGCCGGTGAACGGCTTCGACGGCAGCCACAACTGGGGCTACGACGGCGTGCTCTGGTACGTGGTGCACGAACCCTACGGCGGTCCGGACGGCCTGCAACGCTTCGTGAACGCCTGTCACGCAAGGGGATTGGCAGTCGCGCTCGACGTCGTCTACAACCACCTCGGGCCGTCGGGCAACTATCTGCCGCGCTTCGCGCCCTACCTGACCGAGGGCCGCAATACCTGGGGGCAGAGTCTTAATCTGGATGGGCTGGGCTCGGATGAGGTGCGGCGCTTCATCATCGACAATGCGCTGCGCTGGCTGCGCGATTTCCACATCGACGCACTGCGCCTGGACGCCGTGCACGCGCTGGTGGACCGCACCGCCACCCACCTGCTCGCCGAACTCGCCACCGAGACCGAACGGCTCGCCGCCCACGTGCGCAGGCCGCTGACCCTGATCGCGGAGAGCGACCTCAACGATCCGACGCTGATCACTCCGCGGGCCGCAGGCGGTTACGGGCTGGCCGGGCAGTGGAACGACGACCTGCACCATGCCGTGCACACCGCGGTCTCCGGCGAACGGCAGGGCTACTACGCCGATTTCGGCAGGCTGAGCTGCCTGGCGCACACCCTCACGCACGGGTTCTTCCATGCCGGAACGTATTCCAGCTTCCGTGGCCGCACCCACGGCCGTCCGCTGGACACCCGGGTCATCCCGGCGAGCGCGCTGCTGGCCTACACCTGCACCCACGATCAGGTGGGCAACCGTGCGATCGGCGACCGTCCCAGCGTCAACCTGACCGATGGCCAGTTGGCGATCAAGGCCGCCCTGGTACTGCTTTCGCCGTACACGCCGATGCTGTTCATGGGCGAGGAATGGGGTGCGACCACCCCCTTCCAGTTCTTCACCTCGCACACCGATCCGGTGATCGGCGCCGCCACCGCCACCGGGCGTAAGGCCGAGTTCGCCGAACACGGTTGGGACTCCGACGATGTCCCGGATCCGCAGGACTCCGAAACGTTTCTGCGCTCGAAACTGATCTGGTCCGAAGTCGATGACGCGCGCCATGCTCGGCTGCTCGCCTGCTACCGCGACCTGATCGCGTTGCGGCGGGCGCGGGCGGAGCTCACCGACCCGTGGCTGACACATGTATTCGTCGAGTACGACGAGGATGCGCGCTGGATCATCGTGCACCGGGGCTCGCTGACAGTGCTGTACAACCTCTCCGCCGACGCGGTCACTGTCCCGGCCACCGGCATCCCCCTGCTGTTCTGGGATGCGCCCGAGGTGAGTGAATCGAGTGCCAAGACAACTATTCCCGGCCACTCGTTCGCCGTGCTCGAGGTCGAGCAGGGTGACGAATGCTGACTCGGCCGCCTGAGTCGGTCATGACCATTCCCGTCCACTCGGCCGTGGTCTGCACGTCCCGACCTGGTCACAGAACGAGAACCGGCCGATAACCGTCTGTGCACCATGATCACCGCCCACTGGTCGAGCATCCGCAGAAAACCGCAGGCCCACACCCATTTCGCCAGCGCCGCTGAGCTGCTGGCCGCAACTGTCCGAGACGGATGCCATTGCCGAGTGTGACGGACGCAATTAACGTTGGGTAATGAGCAACGAGGCTTCATCCGGGGACTTCGACCTATCCACCGATCTCCCCGTCGGGGTGGGCGGCAGCGCCGCCGCTGAATTCGGACCTTTGGTGCGCGCTTTCGCGAAGACATTCGGGCATCGCCGTGGCGCGGGCGCCGGGCTCGCGGTGCATCTGCATGGTGAGCCGTTGGTCGAGATCTGGACCGGGAGCGCGGGGGGCTCGCCGTGGACCGCGGACACCGGCTCGGTCATCTTCTCCGCGACAAAGGGGGTCACCGCGACGGTGATCCACCGGCTGGCCGACCGTGGACTGCTGGATTACGCCGCCCCGGTGGCCGAATACTGGCCGGAGTTTGGCGCCAACGGCAAGGACAGGATCACCGTCCGCCAGGTGATGACGCACAGCGCGGGACTCTCATCGCTGAGCCCGATCGCGTCCGGCCTGGACGAGGTGCTCGACCACCGGTTGATGGAGGAGCGCCTGGCCGCCGCGAAACCCGATCGTCTTCTCGGCATTCCGGCCTATCACGCGCTCACCTACGGCTGGCTGCTCGCCGGGCTGGCCCGCGCGATCACCGGCCAGGGCATGGCGGAACTGTTCCGCAGTGAGGTGGCCGAGCCGCTCGGCATCGATGGCATCCACCTCGGCCGTCCGCCGGGCGCCGCGCGGACCATCTATGCCGAACTCGCGGGAACCCAGCTGCGTCTGATCGGAAACCCGCTCACCGCAATGGTATTGGGCCGCAGTTACGGTATTCCCGGCGCGCTCGGCGCCGTGACGCGCTGCCTGTTCCTGCCCGGCCTCGAAACGATTCTGGAGGGTGAGGATCCACCGATCCTGCGCACCGAACTCGGCGCGGGCAACGGGGTGTGCACCGCGACCGGCCTGGCCGGCATGTACGGCGCGCTTGCCAACGATGGCATGATCGACGGCCGCCAATACCTGGCGCCGCGAACCATCAAGGCGCTGCTGCGGATTCAGAGCTACCGCCTCGACCGCGCCCTGTTCTACGCGCCGATGCTCTGGCATCTCGGCTACCACTCCCTGCCGATGCCGGGCGCTCGGGCGGGTTTCGGCCACATCGGGCTCGGCGGCTCGTTCGGCTGGGCGGAACCACGGCTCGGCCTGTCGGTCGGTTTCGTGCACAACCGACTTTCGGCGGGTCAGTTGACCTTCGACCAATCATCGGCCGCCTGGCTGCTGCCGATGGTGCTGGCCGGTCTGCGCTCGACCCGGCGCGCCGCCGCCCTTGTCGAGACGCTGGCAGCGGCGTAACCGCTACGCCCTCGTCCGGTCCGCTGTGTAGCGGGCCGGACGGACGCGTCAGGTCAGGTAGCGGTAGGCCGGGGAACCCGGTTCTAGCCGCTCACACTGGATGGGGGAGTCCGCGATGCGTTCCTGCAACGGCGCCAACCCATCCGGCGTACCGAGTTCGATACCGACCAGCGCCGCGCCGGTTTCCCGGTTGTTGCGCTTGACGTATTCGAACAGGGTGACGTCGTCGTCGGGCCCGAGCACGTCGTTGAGGAAGCGGCGCAGCGCGCCCGGCTCCTGCGGAAAGTCCACCAGAAAATAGTGTTTCAGGCCGCGATGCACCAGCGAGCGTTCGATGATCTCGCCGTAGCGGGACACATCGTTATTGCCGCCGGAGACCAGGCACACCACCGTGGACCCCGGTTCGATCGCGATCTCCGAGAGTGCCGCCAACGCAAGCCCGCCCGCTGGCTCGGCGATGATGCCCTCACTCTGGTAGAGATCGAGCAGCGCGGTGCAGACGGCGCCCTCGTCGATCTGCATGATCTGGAAAGAGCCTGCGCCGCTGGGGGATTCGGTGGCGGTAAGCAACGGCAGCGAACCATGCGAGACCACCCGGCCGCCGAAGCTCGCGACCGCCGCGTAGGGTACGGCACCGATTCGCCGCACGGCGGCGCCGTCGACGAACGGGTCGATCTCCGGCAGCGTCACCGGACCGCCGGCAACCAGTGCCGCGGTCATCGAGGCCGCGCCCGCCGGTTCCACGCCGAGGATGCCGGTCCGCGGTGACCGGCCGCGCAGATAGGTGCCGATCCCCGCCAGACAGCCGCCGCCACCGACGGGCACCACCACCAGGTCCGGGGAGGTGCCGAGCTGTTCGAGGATTTCGGCGGCGATGGTGCCCTGTCCGGCGGCGGTGCGCGCATCGTCGAACGGCGGCACCATGGTCGCGCCGGTGCGTTCGACATCGGCCGCGGCCGCCGCAGCTGCGGCGTCGTAGGTTTCGCCGACCGCGATCAGTTCCACGAATTCGCCGCCGTGCACCCGGATGCGGTCGCGCTTCTGGTTCGGCGTGGTAGTCGGAACGTAGATGCGGCCGGTGATCCCCATGGCTTTGCAGGCGAAGGCGACGCCCTGTGCGTGATTGCCCGCGCTGGCCGCGACCACGCCCGCGGCCCGCTCGACCTCGGTGAGCTGCACGATCAGGTTGTAGGCGCCGCGCAGCTTATAGGAACGGACGGCGGTGAGGTCCTCGCGCTTGAGGTAGACCTCCGCGCCGGTCAGTGCCGAAAGCCGGGCACTGAGCTGCAGCGGGGTCGGCTCGATAATGTCGGCAATTCGCTTGGCGGCAGCGTCGATCTCGTCCGCGCTCAGCACGGGACGAGAAGCGGACAGTTCGTCGAGAACATCAAGCGGATTGGACACCCGAAATATGCTGCCATCCGCTGCGTCGGCGCGACGCGGCGGGTAGGCCGCTGCGTGGAAATGGCCCCGCCTGCGCACGGCGAGCAAACGGCAGACAACCGAGCGCTCGGCCGCCGCGGTGTTGTCTACTGCGGTGTCAGGACGAAGACCGGGATTTGCCGGTCGGTTTTCGTCTGGTAGTTCGCGTAGTCCGGCCACGCCGCGACCGCGCGCTCCCACCACGGCGCCTTCTCGTCACCGAAGACCTCGCGCGCGATGTAGTCCTTGGTTTCGGTGCCGTCGCGCAGTTCGACATGCGGATCGGCCTTGATGTTGTAGTACCAGACGGGGTTCTTCGGCGCGCCGCCCAGCGAGGCGACGACCGCGTACTCACCGTCGTGCTCGATTCGCATCAACGGGGTCTTGCGCAGCTTGCCGGTCTTCGCGCCCCGCGTGGTGAGCAGGATGATCGGCTTGCCCTGCAGTGAGGTACCGTCGGTGCCGCCGGAGGACTCGTAGGTCTCCGCTTGCTTGCGGGCCCAGTCGGATGTGCTGGGTGCATATTCTCCTGTGAGTGGCATACCCCGGGTAACGCGGCAGGCTTCGGCGGTGTTCCCGACCGAAGTGTTCGGTAGACCGAACTTCGTTGTCCGTATATCCTGACGAGATGGCAATGGTTCACCCCATCACCGTCGACATCGCGGGTACCGCGTGGCCGACCTATAAGCTCGAGGCACTCGCCGCCGGGCTGGTGACCTGCCTGATCCTGGCCCTGATCACCGGCTCGCTGCAGATGGCGGTGCTGGTCGCCGCAACGGTGGGCGGCGCCCGCTGGATCATCGGCCGAGTCGGCACGCAGCGTCGGTCGGACTCGACGCGTCGAGCGGATCGGTTGCTCTCCGCAGGCTGATCGCGGTGACCGTTCCGGTGTCTTCATCGGCTCGCCAATGATCAGACCGGCGGTGCCGTGGCGCAGGTATCGTCGGGCCTATGGCACACGGAGATACCACCGACCAGGCGCCGTCGTTTCACGCGCCGTCGTTTCACGCTGACCAGGTCGATTCCGCACAGATCGACCTGCTCGTCGCCATTCTCGACATGCAGGCAGCGCTACCCGGGATTGAGCGCATGCGGCAGTGGGCGCACGAGGCGCTCGCGGTCGCGGCAGGGGAGCGCGCCCTCGATATCGGGTCGGGCACCGGCTCGGAGGTCATGGCTTTCGCGGAGCGGGTCGGGACCGATGGTGAGGCGGTCGGGATCGATCCGAATCCCGCCATGCTGACCATCGCGCAGCGTCGCGCCGAGGCAGCCGGGTCGCCCGCGCGGTTCGTGCACGGCTCGGTCTACCAATTGCCGTTCCCGGACGGACATTTCGATGCGCTCCGCTGCGAGCGGGTATTTCAGCATCTCGACGATCCGGCCGCGGCCACCGCCGAGATCGCCAGGGTGCTGCGCCCCGGGGCCCGCGTGCTGCTCATCGACAGCGACTGGCACACCGCGGTCACCCATCCGGGCGATCCGGCGGTGGTCCAGGCGATGTCGGCGTCGCTGCTGAGGGCCACACCCAATCCGGGATCCGGCCGCCGGCTGCGCGGCTTGCTGGTGGGCGCTGGGTTCGCGATCGATGACATGGGCTCGCAGGCGGTGATCTGGGACCCGGAAACGGCACGACCGCTTTTCGGCCAGATGACCAAGCAGGCCATGTACAACGGGGCGATCACCGAACAGGAGCACGACGCGTTTCACGCCGACCTGGACGCCGGGTTCGCCTCGGGTGACTACCACCTGTCGGTGACGATGTTCGCGGTGCTGGCGCATAAGCGGTAACCGCTGGGCACGACACACAGTGCGGCGGGGTCTCAGCCGCTGTCGTAGCCGTGTACCGAAGATAGCTCTGGTGCTGGCGCGGACCCTGTCTCGCCGCCTTCCCCTCGGCGTCCCGCGCCACTGCTGACGTCCCCAACCTGGTGGCGGTTCCGCTACTGAAATGCGCTATGTTCATTAACATCCCGGGTCTGGACGTCGATGATTCGAGTAGTCCAGTACGCAGGTTTCGAACGGGGATGTGGCGGGAGAATTTGCCCATGAAACGCCTGGTGGTTTGTTGTGACGGCACCTGGAAAGCCGAGTCGAGCAGCACGGTATCGAACATCATCAAGATTGCGCAGACGATCAGCTTCGAAGCGAAGGGACCGTCCGGCGAGACGATCCAGCAGTGGGTGAGCTACGTGTCCGGGCCGGGCGCTCGCGGATTCCTTGCCGACCGCCTGATGGGTGGCGCATTCGGGCTCGGACTCGAGGCGAATCTGTCGTCGGCCTATTGGCATCTGGCACTGAACTGGGAGCCGGGCGACGAAATTTATATCTTCGGCTTCAGTCGCGGCGCGTTCACCGCCCGCAGCCTGGCCGGGCTGATCAGCCGTATCGGCATCATGACGCCCGATGCGATGATCGCCGGTAAGTATCCGGACGCCTTGCGGATTCATCAGGAACCCGCGCCGGAGAAGACGAAGGAGAATCCGGATCCGCCGGATCCGCAGGAATGGATCGACTTCCGCCACGAGTACTGTCGGCATCCTGCCAAGATCGACTTCCTCGGCGTGTTCGATACCGTCGGCGCTCTCGGGGTACCCGGGTTGACCTCACTGCGGCACCGGTTCCACGATGTGAAGCTCTCGGCGAATGTGCATTGCGCGCGCCAGGCATTGGCGATCGACGAGCGGCGCCGCGCCTTCGAGCCGTGCCTCTGGGAGGTGCCGATCGAACCGAATGTTAAGTACCGCCCCAACTTCCAGCGGGTCAAGCAGGTCTGGTTCGAGGGCGTGCACAGCGATATCGGCGGCGGCTACGTGGAATGCGGGCTGTCGGATATCACTCTGCAATGGATGGTGGCCGAGGCCGAGTCGGTCGGTCTCAGCTTCGATCGGCAACGGCTGGAACGGCTTTCGCAGCTCTGTCGGACCGCGGGCGGCGCCGAGCACATGGAGCTGCACAAGTCGCTGACCCTCGGCTACCGAATCCTGAATCTGCTTCGGGCGCTGCGCCATCCGCGCAACCCCCGCTTCCTGTGGAACTCCTGGCGGCGGCTGGAAACGCCGATCGACCAGTGTGTCCGGTTGGCCTCCAGCACCCAGGACGCGCTCGCCTATCAGCCCTCGAACCTGCGGCGCTGGCGCGAGGAGTTCGGCGGGATGTTCCCGGAATTCCTCTTCGAGAAGACCGGCGCGGGGACCGCGCTGTCACCGGACGAGCAGGGCGACGGGCAGGCGGGCGAAGAGCTTCTCCGGCCGGGCGCGACCCTGGAAGGTGTGGCCGGTTAGCCGGTCGGTCCAGCTGCCCTGCGGCAGCTCCAATGCAGTGTCGCCCCAGCCGGATTCGGCGAGTCCCACGCTGTGCCGGGTGGCGGCCACGATCACCTCGGGGGCCTCGCCCGCCCGGCCGCGGGCGTAGCTCACCAGCCTGCCTGCCTGGTCGCCGGTGGCGAACAGCGGCAGGTAGGTGCCGCCGACGAAGCAGTCCGGCCGCTCCCTGCGCAGCCACAGCGCATAGGCGACGATCCACATCTTCGCCGCGCCGTTGGTGTTCAAAGCCGGTGTGCCGGTGAGCGATTGCAGCAGCCCGGCGCGGGCCGCGAAATCCACCGGGCGCCGGTTGTCCGGGTCGACCAGGGAGTCCTCCCACAGCTCGCAGCCCTGGTAGATGTCCGGGATGCCCGGACCGCACAGTTGCAGCAGCTTCTGCGACAACGAGTCCGACCAGGCGTGCGGGGCCAGTTCATGGACGAGGTCGCCGATTTCGGAGCCGACCGGTCCGTCGATCACCGCGTCCAGCCAGCCGTGCACCTTCGTCTCGAACTCGGCGTCCGGCTCCTCCCATGAGGTGTGCACACCCGCCTCGCGAATCGCCTTCTCCGCGAACCGATGCAGCCGCTCACGCAGCCCGGACACCGACGAGGCGGGGCGGCCGTCGGCGGGCCACACGCCGAACATGTTCTGCAGCAGGAACAGTGTCGTCGCGCCGTCGGGACCCGGGGTGGACTCCTGCCAGGACTCGACCGCGCGCGCCCAGGTCTCAGCGACCTGCGACAGCACCCCGATCCGGGCGCGAACGTCCTCGCCGCGTTTGGTGTCGTGGGTGGACAGCGTGGTCATGGTGGCGGGCCAGCGCTGGGCGCGTTCGCTGTTGGACAGGTGGAATTCGTTGAGCGAGTGGCCGAATCGGGCCGGGTTGCCGCCGACGTCCTGCAGCGAGACCAGCCGCGCCGCCTGATAGAACATGGTGTCCTCGACGGACTTGGCGGTCAGCGCACCGCAGACCTGGCTGAACCGCACGGTGGCTTCGCCGTTGACGGCCAGCGCGGCCACCAGGACCGCCAGCGGCGCGGTGAGTTCGGTGTTGCGCTTTTCCACCTCGGCGACCACCGCGCCGGTCATGCCGGCCAGCGGAGCGTAGTCGACCCGGTATACCGGCATGAACGCCAGCACCTCGATGGCGGCGTTGGTCAGCGCCATGGTGTCGAAACTCTCGGCCCGCGCGTCGCATTTGATGGCGGCGACCAGCCGCCGGATCTCCGGCGCCAGAATGCTTTCCGCCACCGCGCGTTTGATCCGGTGTTCGGTCTCACCGATCCAGGCGCGGTCGCTGCCGTGCCCGGCGATATGCCGAGACAGTTCGGTGAGCGTGGCCTCGCCGTCCGGGTCGATCAGTACGCCGCCGATATCGGCGAGCGCGTCGTAGCCGGTGGTGCCGTCGATCGGCAGTGTCGCGTCCAGTGGCTCGCGATTGGCCAGGATCTTCTCCACCAGCAGCAGCCGCTGCGGGCCGATGAGCCTGCGCAGCTTCGCCAGATAGGCCGCAGGATAGGACAATCCGTCCGGATGGTCGACCCGGACGCCGTCGATGAGATCGTGCTCGCACCAGGCGGCGAGTTCGCGATGGGTGATTTCGAAAACCTCGGGGTCCTCCTGGCGCACCGAGGCCAGGCTGCTGACCGCGAAGAACCGGCGATAGGTGCACAGCCCGGCCTTCCAGCTGACCAGGCGATAGTGCTGCTTGTCGTGGATGCGCAGTGCATTGTCGCCGTCGGTGCCCGCGGCGATGGGGAAGCGCAGATCGTGCAGCGCCAGCATGGGTTCCGCGCCGGACCGATCGACGGTCAGTGCGGCCGGGTCGTTCTCACTCTGCAGCACCGGCAGCGCCAACCGCCCACCCGCCCCGTTGGCCGAACTCCAGTCGATGTCGAAGAAGTGCGCGAACTTCGATTCGCGGCCATTGCGCAGCACATCCCACCACCACGGGTTCTGCTGCGGATCGGCGACGCCGACATGGTTGGGCACCAGGTCGACGATCAAACCCATACCGCGGCTGTGGACCTCGTCCGCGAGCGCCTTGAGTCCGGCCGGGCCGCCGAGTGCCGCCGACACCGTGGTGGGGTCGGTGACGTCGTAGCCGTGCGTCGAACCGTGCGCCGCGGTGAGGATCGGCGACAGGTAGAGATGCGAGATACCCAGTTGCTGTAAGTATTCCGCGACGGTGCGGGCGTCGGCGAAGGTCAGTGCGTCGGGTCGCAACTGGAGCCGATAGGTGCTGCGGATCGTCATCTGCCGGGCCGGCGGGCGGCCGCGGGAGATGGGATCAGTGAAGTGTGTCTGCGTCTTGGTCATCGGTGTTTCGGTCATGCGGTGCAGCGGAGCACGAGCAGGCATCGGGCGGGGAGGCTGACGGTGACGGCCGCCGGGTAGGTGGCGTCGGACAGGCCGTCGGGTACCGAGCAGTCGAGCGCGACCGACCAATCGGCGCCGTAATCGCTGTCGGGTAGTGCGAAATCGAGGGCGGAGTCGTGCGCGTTGAAGCACAGCAGAAAGGAGTCGTCGGTGATGTGTTCGCCGCGCGGGCCCGGTTCGGGAATGCCGCGCCCGTTGAGATATACGGTCAACGACTTACCGAATCCACTGTCCCAGTCCGTGGGGGTCATCTGCTCGCCCGCGGGCGTCAGCCAGGCGATATCGCGGGCGTGTTCCTTGGACCGGATCGGCCTGCCCTTCAGGAAGCGCCTGCGCCGGAAGACGGGGTGCTCGGTGCGCAATGCGATGACATTGCGCGTGAAGTCGAGCAGGTCCGCATTCGTCTGCATCAGTGACCAATCCATCCAGGCCAGCGGAGAGTCCTGGCAGTACACATTGTTGTTGCCCTGCTGCGTCCGCCCTATCTCGTCGCCGTGCGCGAGCATCGGTGTGCCCTGGCTGAGCACCAGCGTGGCCAGCAGATTGCGACTCTGCTTGGCGCGTAACGCGAGAATCTCCGGGTCGTCGGTGGGGCCTTCTACCCCGCAATTCCAGGAGCGGTTCCAGCTCTCGCCGTCGCGGTTGCCCTCGCCATTGTCCTCGTTGTGTTTCTCGTTGTAGGACACCAGGTCCCGCAGCGTGAATCCGTCGTGTGCGGTGATGAAGTTGATGCTGGCGCTCGGGCGGCGGCCGGTGTCCTCGTAGAGGTCCGAGGAGCCGGTGAGCCGGGAGGCGAACTCGCCCAGGGTGGCAGGTTCGCCGCGCCAGTAGTCGCGGACGGTGTCGCGATATTTGCCGTTCCACTCGGTCCACAACCCCGGGAAGTTGCCGACCTGGTAGCCGCCCTCGCCGACATCCCACGGCTCGGCGATCAGCTTCACTTGGCTGACCACCGGATCCTGTTGCACCAGATCGAAAAACGTGGACAGCCGGTCCACGTCGTGCAGTTCGCGGGCCAATGTGGCGGCCAGGTCGAAGCGGAAGCCGTCGACGTGCATGTCCAGGATCCAGTAGCGCAGCGAGTCCATGATCAGCTGCAGCGTGTGCGGGTGGCGCACGTTCAGGCTGTTGCCAGTGCCGGTGTAATCCATATAGTGCGACGGATCGTCGTCCGTGAGGCGGTAGTAGGCGGCGTTGTCGATGCCACGGAAGGCGATCGTCGGCCCGAGGTGGTTGCCTTCGGCGGTGTGGTTGTAGACCACATCGAGGATCACCTCGATGCCCTCCGCGTGCAGGGCGCGCACCATGGCCTTGAACTCGGTGACCGCCGCGCCACCGCGCGGGCTGGCGGCGTAGCCGTTGTGCGGGGCGAGGTAGCCGAAGCTGTTGTAGCCCCAGTAGTTTCGCAGGCCCTGATCCAAAAGGACGCGGTCGTGCAGAAATTGGTGCACCGGCATCAGTTCGATGGCAGTGATGCCGAGGCTCTTCAGGTGTTCGACGATCGCCGGATGCGCGATGCCTGCGTAGGTGCCACGCAGCTCCTCCGGGATATCGGGGTGCGTCATCGTCATGCCCTTGACGTGCGCCTCGTAGATCACCGTCTCGTGGTAGGGCCGGTTCGGCGGGCGGTCGGCGCCCCAGTCGAAGAACGGGTTGATCACCACACCGGTCATGGTGTGCCCCAACGAGTCCAGGCCGTAGGTGTAGAGCGACGGATCGTTGTCGAACTCGCCGTCGAAGGCCTTGCCGTAGGGATCGAGCAGCAATTTGCTGGGGTCGCAACGCAATCCGTGATCCGGGTCGTAGGGTCCGTGCACCCGCATGCCGTAGCGCTGACCCGGTCCGATGGTGGGCAGATACGCGTGCCAGACGTAGGTATCGACCTCGTCCAGTCGGATCCGGGTCTCAGTGCCGTCCCTGGCTATCAGGCACAGTTCGACCGCGTCGGCGACCTCGGAGAACACTGAGAAATTGGTGCCGGCGCCGTCATAGGTCGCGCCCAAAGGGTAGGCGGTTCCGGGCCAGACACCGAGTGGTGTCACCTCACCGGGCGCTGTGTCGGGCTGAGCCATGTCAACGACACTAGCGGCAGCCGCGCGACGGTCTGTGTGGGTGGTTGCGGCCGGGCGCGTCAGCCCTGGTCGGAGCTGTTTTCAGCCAGCGGGTTTGGTAACCGGCCAGCCGGGCCAGCCCGGCGAGGCCGCCGAGTACGCCGCGCTGCAGCCATGTCGGGATGCCCGCCAGGTAGCCGTCCTGGTAATCCCACAGCAATGCCAGGGCGAGCGGGTCGCGCGGCATCCGGGAACGGCGGGTGGTCTTGCCCGCGACATCCAGGTTGTGCCACAGCTCGAACATTTCCCAATGCCGCAGCGGCGGGCGGATTTCGTGATCGAAGGTGGTGTCGGCCACTTCGCTCCAGAACTCGTGCACGGCGCGCGGCGGAGCCGTCACCGAGTCGCCGATGTTCACGATCGTCTCGGCGCCGTCGATCCTGAAGCGCAGCCGCCCCTGCCGGACGGTCCACGATTCGGCGAGGGCGGGGTGCCAGTGCGGGCCCGCCAGCCGGTCCGCGTCGGGCAGCACATGGCGCAGCCGCAGGTACGGGCCGCGCTCGTCGACGCCCTCCGCGACCTTGGTGACGCGGTGCCCGTTGCGGAAGGTGAGTGTCGCAGTGTCTCCCATATACCCACGCTTTCGAGCGGGAACTGAACCGGGAGTTGCGCGCCAGCCTCAGTGACGACCTGCGACCCGCGCACTACGCCGTCTTCCGCTATCTGGATCCGGCGGGTTCACGGATCACCGCATTGGCCGAGGCGGCCGGGATGACCCAGCAGTCGATGGGGGAGTTGGTGACGCACCTGGAGCGCGACGGGTACGTCGAGCGGCAGGTCGACTCGGCGGATCGACGAGCGCGGCGCGTTGTCATCACCGACGCGGGCCGCGCGGCACTGGCCGTGGCGGCGGACCGGATTCGAAGCATCGAGCGCACGCTCGCGGCGAGTTTGGGCGACAGTGGGTTGGCCGAGTTGCGGGATACATTGGCTCGAGTGCCCGAGGCGCTGTCCGATGCCTCGTCGGTGTAGGAATCGCTGGTATCGGCGTTGTGCGGTGCTCAGTCGGCCGGTGTCAGCTTCAGGTGCCAGGCCTGGCCCGTGAGGTCGTGGCCGAAGCTATGGTGCGGATTGGATTCGCCTGCCCAGCTTCAGTGCTAACTTGAACAGCGTTCAAGCTCGCCTCGGGGAGTCCGGGGCCGTCGCTCGACCGCGAGGATTCCCTGTGGCACTGACCCCCGACGAGATCACCGCCATTGATGCCGAACATGTCTGGCATCCCTACGGCGGGTTCCCGGCAACGACCGAGCCACTGGTGGTGGCCGCCGCGTCCGGCACTCGGCTGACCTTGGCCGACGGCCGCGAATTGATCGACGGCATGAGCTCCTGGTGGGCCGCCATTCACGGCTACCGGCACCCGGTACTGAACGCGGCGTTGGTCGCGCAGTCGCAGCGGATGAGTCACGTGATGTTCGGCGGGCTCACCCACGAGCCCGCGGCCCGGCTGTCCGAACTGCTCGTCGAGCTCACTCCGGCGGGTCTGGACAAGGTGTTCCTGTGCGACTCGGGGTCGGTATCGGTCGAGGTCGCGGTGAAGATGTGCCTGCAATACTGGCGGGCGATGGGCAAGCCGGGCAAGCGGCGGCTGCTCACCTGGCGCGGCGGCTACCACGGCGACACCTTCACCCCGATGAGCGTGTGCGACCCGGACGGTGGCATGCATTCGCTGTGGACCGACGTGCTGGTCGAGCACATCTTCGTGCCGGCCCCGCCCCGCGACTACCAACCCGACTATGTCGCCGAACTCGATCGGGCGCTGGCCACCCACGCCGACGAGCTCGCGGCCGTGATCGTCGAACCGGTGGTGCAGGGCGCGGGCGGCATGCGCTGGCACGACCCGCGCTACCTTGCCGACCTGCGCCGCAGCTGTGACGAGCATGGTGTGTTGCTGATCTTCGACGAGATCGCCACCGGATTCGGCCGTACCGGAGCCTTTTTCGCGGCCGACCACGTGGGGGTGAGCCCGGATGTCATGTGCGTCGGCAAGGCGTTGACCGGCGGCTACCTGACCCTGGCCGCGGCACTGTGCACCTCGCGGATCGCCGAAACCCTCAGCGCCGCACACGGTGGCTTGATGCACGGCCCCACCTTCATGGGCAACCCACTGGCCTGCGCCGTCGCGGTGGCCTCGATCGAGCTACTGCGGCAACGGGATTGGCGCGGCGAGGTCGCCCGCATCGAATCCGAACTGCACACCGGCCTCGCCCCCGCCCGCGACCTGCCCGGGGTGGCGGAGGTGCGGGTGCTCGGCGCGATCGGCGTCGTGCAACTCGACCACCCGGTGGACATGCGCAAAGCCGGCGACGCCGCGGTGGAGGCAGGTGTCTGGTTGCGGCCCTTCCGCAATCTCATCTACACGATGCCGCCGTTCATCAGCACCACCGAGGACGTCGAGCGCATCGGCGCAGCCATGGTCGCGGCCGCGGGAGCATGACCGGTACCGGCCTCGCGCGGCTCTGGCGGACGTGCTGAGAGGGACGTCCCGGTGCGGCATGAGCGAGGATCGGGGGCTGCCACCGTGGGCGGCGCGATGCGGCTCAGCAATCGCGAAGCGGCACATGGCTATCACGCAGATGCATCTTGAACGGTGTTCAAGTATGCTCCGCAGCTGTGACTACCGATCCATTGGGCTGGTTGGACGAACGGGCCGCCGAGCGGGTGACGGCTGGGTTGCGCCGTGAGCTACGACCCCGCGCGCCGCTGTCGCCGTCGATCGATTTGGCGTCCAACGACTACCTCGGGCTCGTTCGCCACCCCGAAGTGGTCGAGGGTGCGATCGATGCGGTGCGGCGGTGGGGCGCCGGGTCGACCGGGTCCCGTCTGGTCACCGGTACCACGACCGAGCACGAGCGGCTCGAGGCCGAGTTCGCCGAATTCGTCGGCGCCGAGGCCGGTTTGGTGTTCGCATCCGGGTACGCCGCGAATCTCGGTGTGGTGACGGCGCTGGCCGGGCGTGGGTCGCTGGTCGTCTCCGACGCGGGCAGTCACGCGTCGCTGGTGGATGCCTGCCGGTTGTCGCGGGCGCGGGTGGAGATCGCCGCGCATCGCGATGTCGAGGCGGTGGATCGGCTGCTTGCCGTGCGTCCCGAGGAGCGTGCGCTGGTGCTCACCGATTCGGTGTTCAGCGCCGACGGCGATCTGGCCCCGCTGGCCGAATTGCATCGGGTCACCCGGGCCAATGGCGCCGTCCTGATCGTCGACGAGGCGCATGGGCTCGGGGTGCGCGGCGCGGGGGGACGCGGCCTCGTGCACGAGGCCGGTCTGGCCGGGCAACCGGACCTGGTGATCACCGCGACCCTCTCGAAAGCCTTTGCCGCACAGGGCGGTATCGTCCTGACTGGCGAGCGGGTCCGCGCACACCTGATCGACGCCGCCCGCACCTTCATCTTCGACACCGGCCTCGCCCCGGCGGCCGTCGGCGCCGCGCGGGCCGCTCTGCGACTGTTGCGCCGCGAGCCCGAGATGGCGCCGCGGGTGCTGCGGCGGGCCGCCGACATCGCCCGCATTGCCGGTGTGGCGGAACCGGATTCGGCGGTGGTCTCGGTCGTGCTCGGTGCCGCGCAGGTCGCCTACGATGCGGCTCAGGCCTGCCGAGCGCGCGGCCTCGACGTCGGCTGCTTCCGGCCACCATCGGTGCCGGAGGGCACCTCGCGGCTGCGGCTCACCGCTCGCGCCAATCTCATGCCCGCCGAACTCGACACTATCGCAATGGTTCTCGGCGAGGTCCTGGCCGAGGCTCGGGGATTGGACGTGGTGCCCGGATGAGCGTCCTGTTGGTCACCGGAACCTCCACCGACGTCGGCAAAACAGTGGTGACGGCAGCGATCGCCGCTGCAGCGCGGGCTGCCGGTCGTTCGGTCGCCGTGTGCAAGCCGGGCCAAACCGGTTTCGCCCCAGGCGAACCCGGCGATCTCGCCGAGATCGAGCGCCTCACCGGCGTGAGCAGAACGGTCGAACTGGCCCGGTATCCCGACCCGTTGGCGCCGGACACCGCGGCCCGTCGCTGCGGTAAACCGCTGCTGACTCTGGGCGAGACAACCGCCGGCATCGACACGCTCGGCGACGCCGACCTCACCCTGGTGGAGGGCTCGGGTGGCCTGCTGGTCCGCCTCGGCGACTTCACCCTGCTCGACCTGGCCGAGAAACTCGGCGCCCCGGTCCTGGTGGTCGCTGCCGCCGGACTCGGCACGCTCAACCACAGCGAATTGACCACCCGCACATTGCACTCGGCGGGCGTCCACTGCGCCGGGCTGGTCATCGGCTCGTGGCCCGATGAACCCGACTTGGCCGCCGAGTGCAACCGCACCGACCTCCCGAACGTCACCGGCGTAGATCTGGTCGGCGCGGTTCCCGCCGGAGCGGGCTCGTGGGATCGTGACCGCTTCACGGCCGCGGCCCCCGGCTGGTTCGCCCCCACATGGGAGCTGCTCGACTGACGGGGTCTGCGTGGCGGTCATCCCCGTACGCTCGCCAATCCGAGCGAAGCGCGCACACCGTCGAATGCGCGGGCCGGCGGATCACCGACCCATGGTGCGGGTGAATTGTCGACCCCGTCGAATGCCTAACGTCGATGCGGCGACCGCGAACGAGATCCCAAGGCGCGCACGTCGTGTGAGCAGCTGCCGTGCGCTGGATGTGCGGGCCGAACACGGCCCAGGTAGGCGAGCAGTTGATCGCCCGCCCCGGCGGTGCACGAAGAGAGCGGTGGATCGAACAGGGGCTGACGTCCGTTGATCGGGACGAGCTGCGGCGCCACGGCGAGCAGCTCATCGGCGAGTCCGTGCGGGATCTGGGCGGATGGTGTGCGCACCGCCGCGATATCCCAGGCGTGCACGGTCAATTCGAGTGCCCCGATCGCGCCGAGTGCCTCGATGGGCAGTGGTCTGCCGGACACCAGAACGGGATCGGGGCGTAGGTGGGTCAGGTTGCCGAGCAGACCGGTGGCGGCGGCCTGGATGTGCGCGACCGCCGCGGCGTCGGGATGGCGGCCCGACAGCATCGCGCAAATCCGGCCGCCCGCAATGCCTTCGCGCAGCGTGGTGATCGATTCGTCAACATGCTCGAGCAGGGTCACCGCTGCCCGGATCCGTGCACGATTCGGCCGCTTCTCCACTACTGTTCAGCTATGGGCAGCACTCGGATCGGTTGGCACGTCAACGCGCCTCGCTCGGTCGTGTACCGCCTGCTGTTGGATGCGCAGGCGGTGTCGGTCTGGCAGGTGCCCACCGGCATGACCAGCGAGGTGCACGAGTTCGATGCCCGGGAAGGTGGCGTATTCCGGATCTCGCTGACCTACGACGAGCCGACCGATACCGGCAAGACCACCGCACAGACCGACACCTTCCGCGGCCGCTTCGTGACGCTCGTGCCGGACGAGCAGGTGGTGCAAATCGTCGAATTCGAGACCGACGACCCGGACATGCGTGGCGAGATGACCATCACCTATCGACTCGCCGACGCCGACGGCGGCACCGACATCATGGCCCTGCATGAGGGACTACCGGCGGGCGTGCCCCTGGCCGACAACGAGCTCGGCTGGCGCATGTCTCTCGGCAAGCTCGCCGCCCTCGCCGAACCCGGCACCGTGCCCTGACGTCCGCGGTCCATTCGATCCTCGGGTGCGGCTCGCTGGCGAAAAGGTTGCGTGAACAGCGCGGGCGTGCCTTCGGTGGCTCCAGAATCGCTTGGGGTGCACCGAATTTGCCGCTGGAGAAGATGGTGTCGCCAGCGTTATCGAACACGAAGATGGTCGGCTTGCGTTCCGGTCACGGCGCGGCGGTCCCTGCCGCGAGTCTGCGATCGAGGTCGGCGTTGACTTCGGCGGCGCGATCGGCGTGGCCGGTGATGGCGCCGAGGTCCATCAAGTCGGTGCATAGCGCGGTCCACGGTTCGGTGATGCCGCGCGGGCGTGCACCATCGTGCCGACGGCAGCTTTCGGTGAGCGCGTAGGCGGCGACGCCGTCCTTGCGCAGCGAGTCCGGGGTGAGACTCACGCAGTGCGATTGCCGGTGGTTCGAGCGGGCGGGCACGGCCCTTGTGTAGCACCAGAATTCGATCGCAATGCCGATCGGCCGGCGAAAGATCGTGCAGCGTCATCACAATGGTGCGATTCAGGATGTGAGCCAGTGCCAGCAGCGCTCGTTACCGGAGGCCCCGGCCAGCGCATCGCCGGACAGTGCCCATACCCCGGCGCCCGCGAACAGCCCGGAGGCGATGACCGCCGCTGCGCCCACTTCCGCTCCGCAGGACACCCCGAGCACGGGGAAGGTCTGACGTTCGCCGTGAGGGCGATCACAGTGGCGCGACCGTTCCGGAATTACCCCGAATTCCCGCGCCCGCCTGGGATTACGGCCCGGGCTCTACCGGTCGGTCGTGTTTCCGGCGCCGCCGGGTGGCCCGCGATCGGCTGCAGGGCTTCGCGAAACATGCTTACAGTGAACAGATGTCGCCGTTGGAGGAACGGCACCCCTCCACCGTCACGGACTGGGACGACGCGCGACGCCAAACCCGCCTGCGGGAGACCGGCCTCGGTCACGGGTGGAAGTCGTTGCGCCGGACCAGACTGACGCTGCTGCGGGTCGTCGCACTGCTGATCGCCGGGCTCGTGCTGTTCGCCCAATACTGGGTGCACGATGTCGCACCGGAACAGGCGCGGCTGGCCAGGACCGAGCCCGCCGTACTTCCTGTCTCCATTCCCGCCGACAACCAGAACTGGGACACGGTCGTCGTCGACATGGTCGGCCTCGGTGGCCTGAACGCCGGCAACACCGCGGCGGCCCTGCCCTCGCTCAACCGGATGGGCGTGGTGTGGGCGATCAAATACGACAATCGCGGTATCGACACCAAGGTGATCGCGGACCTGATCATCCGCGCCGCCGAAATGTCCGGCCTGAAGAACGTGGTGCTCGTCGGGCACAGCATGGGCGGGGTGGTCGCGCTGGAGGTCGCCAGGCACATACACACCGACAGCGACCGGCGGCTGGTCGGGGTGATACTCGATTGCACGCCGATGGACCTGAACGCGGTACGTCCGGAGAGTCGTGGGGCCGGTGAGGACATGGTGCGCTGGATGTCCTGGCTGCCAGGGGCGCGAGAGAGTCGGGTGCTGCGGTTGTTGGTGGAAACCTACGCGCGCCGGGATCGTTTCCTCGATCGCGAAGAGGTGCCTGGCATCCGATTCGACAAGCTGCGCGTCGTGATGTCGGATGTGTTGCGCGAGAAGATCTTCTCCCGCGATGCGGCGAGCAATGGACTCATCGAATCGCAATTCCTGGCGATCGTGGCCGGTGGCGCGATCAATGACCTGCGTGCCCTGTCGCGCCCCGCGGTCGGCAAGCCGCGCCCGGCCATCGTCTTCATTCGCCCGCGCGATCCGGCGAACGATCGGGTCGTCGATGTCGAATATTCGCACCAGGTGCTGATCGAGCGCGCAGGTGGTGTCGACGGCACGCTGCTGGTCGTGATGGCGCGAAACACCGGCCACGCCAATCCGATGCAGCGCCCCGACGAGTACAACAAGGTCATCGAGCAGCAGATCCTGCCGTTCGTGCAGCGTTTCCAGGAGCAGGTCCGGGCGGCGAGCAGCTCGGCCGCACCACGCTGAGACCGGCAGGGACACCCCTCGAATCAGCCTGAAGGTAACCGTATTCACGCCGGATTCGTCCTGCTTCAATGCCAAGATGCACCGACCACGCACGTTCTTCACCGGCCTCCGTGGCCGCACCGTCGCCGCGCTGCTCGTCGCGGCGAGCGCTGCGACGCTCGGCTTGACCGGCTGTGCGAACCATGACCAGACGGTCGGTAACACCGCTGCCGACGCCCCGCTGCCCACCGAGGTACCCGCCGGGACCAAGCTGGTGATCGGCGATCAATCCGAGCGAGTGCAGTCGGCGCTGCGGATCTCCGGTGAACTCGACAAGCTGCCCTTCAAGGTCGAATTCGCCAACTTCGTCGGCGGGCCCGCGATCCTCGAGGCATTCCGGGCGGGCGCCGCCGATGTAGCGCAGGTGGGAGATGTCCCGCCGATCCACGCGCTGATTGCCGGGCAGGACGTGCCGATCGTCGCGGCCTACCAAACCAGCACCAGCTCACTGAAGCTCGCGGTGGCGCCGGGCAAGACGGTCACCACGCTGGCCGACCTGAAGGGCAAGAAGATCGCCTATGCCGAAGGCACCGCCCAGCAGGCGGCGGTGCTGCGGGCAATGGCGAAGGCCGGGCTGAAAACCGGTGACGTGCAATTGGTTCGGCTGCAACTGGCCGAATTCCTGGACGCGGTGCGGACCGGGCAGGTCGACATCGCCCCGCTGAACGAGCCGAATATCACCCGGCTGCTGCGCACCCCGGGCGCGTCGCTGATCCCGGATTCCGAAACCGAGGGCATCTCCACCGGGCTCAATTACCTGTACGCGCGGCGCGCCGTGGTACAGGACCCGGCCAAGGCTGCCGCCGTGCGCGCACTGGACGCCGCGTTCGTGCGGGCCGTTCAGTGGGCCAATACCCACCAGGACAAGTGGGCGCGCCGGTATTACGTCGAGAACCAGAAGGTCAGCGCGGACGATGCCACGCGCATTGTCGATTCGCTCGGCATCGTCACCTTCCCACACCTGGATCAGGCGCTGGTCAACCGGCAGCAGGCCACCATCGACGTCATCGACAAGGCCGGTGAACTGCCGAAAAAGGTCCACGCCGCAGGCAGTTTCGATCTCCGCTTCGATGCTGCCATCACCCAGGCCGTCACCGAAAGCGGCGCCGCGTTCGAACCGAAGGCACGCTGATGGCCACGCTTGATGCCGGAGTTCTCGGTCGATTCGGTCGCACGACCCGCGGCGCATCCGCGCCGGTGCTGGTGCGGCGCAAGCCCGCTCGGCCTCGACTCGGGCCGGGCCGCCCGATCCCGTTCGGGATCGCCGTCGGGCCGGTTTTGCTGATCGCCGCGTGGGTGCTCGGATCCGCTTCCGGCGCACTCGATACCGAGACGCTGCCCGCTCCGTGGACGGTCGCCCAGACGGCGGGTGATCTGCTGGCGGACGGAAGGCTGCAATCGAACCTGCTCACCTCGGTCAAGCGGGCCGGAATCGGTTTGACGCTCGGTACCGGCATCGGTCTGGTGTTCGCGCTGATCGCCGGGCTGAGCCGGGTCGGAGAAGCCTTGGTGGACGGGCCGATTCAGATCAAACGGGCCATTCCTACGCTCGCTTTGATCCCGCTGTTCATCGTGTGGTTCGGCATAGGTGAGGAGATGAAGCTGCTGGTCATCACCACCAGCGTGGCGATTCCGATCTATCTGAACACACACGCGCACCTGCGCAGCGTCGACGCCAGATACGTGGAACTAGCCCAGACGGTGGGGCTTTCGCGGTGGGGGTTCATCCGCCGGGTCGCGCTGCCGGGATCGCTGCCCGGCTTCTTCACCGGGCTGCGGCTCGCGGTCACCATTTCCTGGCTGGCGCTGGTCGTGGTCGAACAGGTCAATGCCACCAGTGGTATCGGCTATCTGATGACACAGGCCCGTACCTACGGGCAGATCGACGTCATCGTCGTCGGGCTGGTGGTGTACGGGTTGCTTGGGTTATTCGGCGATCTCGCGGTACGCACGGTGGAACGGAGGGCGCTGGCATGGCGGCAGACACTGGCGGACTGAGCGGTTTGGAACTCGGCGGTCTGGAACTCGGCGGTCGAGAATCCAGCGGTTCGGGATCCGGCGTAGTCCGCACTCGTGGGCTGTACCGCGGGTTCGGTGAGCGAGTGGTGTTGCGCGGCATCGACCTCGACATCGCGCGCGGCGAATTCGTGGCCCTGCTCGGCCGCAGTGGTTCGGGCAAGAGCACCCTGCTGCGAGCTCTGGCCGAGTTGGATTACGACGTGCCCGGCTCCGGTGAGCTGACCGTGCCATCCGAAAGGGCCGTGGTGTTTCAGGATTCGCGACTGCTGCCGTGGATTCGGTTGCTGGACAACGTGACTCTTGGACTGCGCGGTCGCGACGCCGCCGGACGCGGCCGTACCGCGCTGGCGGAAGTCGGCCTTGCCGGGCGGGAAAACGCGTGGCCCAAGCAGCTTTCTGGTGGCGAGCAACAGCGGGTGGCCTTGGCCAGGTCGCTGGTTCGTGAGCCGAAACTGCTGCTGGCCGACGAACCGTTCGGGGCGCTGGACGCGCTCACCCGGATCAAGATGCACTCCCTACTTCAGGACCTGTGCGCCCGGCACACTCCGGCGGTGCTGCTGGTGACCCACGATGTCGACGAGGCGGTGTTGCTCGCCGAGCGTGTCCTCGTGCTCGACGAGGGCCGGCTCGTCGTGGACCAGCGCATCGAGCTGGAACGTCCACGCCGCCACAGTGATCCGGCGTTCATTCGTTATCGGAAATTGCTGCTGTCCGCGCTCGGTGTCGACGCCGAGACAACCGGGCCCGTACTGAATTACCATCGCGAGGAAGCGAAACAAGCATCATGAGTGCACCCCGTCAGCTGAGTCTCAACGCGTTCATCTACCCGTCCGGTCATCACGAAGCGGCCTGGCGGCACCCCGAAAGCCAGCCCGGCCGGATCTACGATGTCGCCTACTACCAGGAGATCGGCCGCACCGCCGAGGCCGCCAAACTCGACGCGGTCTTCTTCGCCGACGGGCCGGCGCTGCGCACCAACGTCAAGCACAACGCGGGCTCCGGCTTGGAACCGATCACGCTGCTGACCGCCATCGCCACGGCGACAACACATCTCGGCCTGATCGCGACCGCCTCGACCACCTACTACGAGCCCTACAACCTCGCTCGGCTGTTCTCCACGCTGGACCACATCTCCGGCGGCCGGGCCGGGTGGAACATCGTCACCACCGGAACCGACCTCGCCGCAGCTAATTTCGGACTCGACGCACACCCCTCGCACGCCGAGCGCTACGCGCGAGCCCGCGAGTTCGTCGACGCCGTCGTCGCGCTGTGGGACAGCTGGGAGGACGACGCGATCGTGCTGGACCAGGCGGCGGGTATCTACGCCGACCCGGACCGGATCCACCCGATCGACTTCGTCGGCGAATACCTCAGGGTGCGTGGCCCATTCAACGCGCCGCGCACTCCGCAGGGGTATCCGGTGCTGGTGCAGGCCGGCGCCTCCAATGACGGCCGTGCGTTCGCGGGAAAGTACGCCGAGGCCATCTTCACCGCGCACCAGCGCCTCGAAGACGCACAGGCGTTCTATGCCGACATCAAGGCGAAAGCCAGGGAATTCGGCCGCGACGCCGACCACATCAAGATCCTGCCCGGCATCAGCCCGTTCATCGCCGACACCGAAGCCGCCGCCAAGAAACTCGAGCGCGAGTTCAACGAGCTCACCGTCCCGGAGTACGGCCTGAAGCAGTTGGAGGGCATCGCGGGTAAGAGTCTGCGCTATCTGCCCCTCGACGAGCCGGTGCCAGTCGAACTCTTCAGTGACGCAGGCGATGTCACCGACAATGCCCGGAGTCGCCTGCAGGTGGTCGCCGGAATCGTGCAACGCGAACGCCCCACTGTCCGCGGCCTGCTGCACCGCCTCGCGGGCGCCCGCGGCCACCGGGTATTCGCCGGAACCCCAGAGCAGGTAGCCGATACTATCGAAGAGTGGTTCCGCAACGGCGCCGCCGACGGCTTCAACGTAATGCCGCCCTACTATCCGGGCGGTCTCGAGGTCTTTGCGCAAACCGTCGTGCCAATCCTCCAGCAGCGCGGCCTCTTCCGCACCGAATACACCGGCACCACCCTTCGCGACCACTTCGGCCTCCTCCGCCCCGAAAGCCAGTTCGCCCGTCGTCCGGCGCTTACGCAGTGAGCGGGGACCGGCGTGTCGTCGCAGCCGGGTGCCATTGGCGAACTCAGCGGATGCGGGCGCCGAGGAGGTGGCGCACGCCGCCGACGAAGAGTTGCAGGCCGAAGTCGAAACGGGCGGTGGCGTCGGGGGTTTCGCGGAGAGGGGAGGCGTCGTCGGTCAGGGCGCCTACCGAATCCATTTGCATTCTGGATTGTTCGTCGACGGTTTGGCCGAGGACGTAGTACAGCAGGGTGTATGCGGCGAGTTCGGCCTCGTGGCGGGGCATGCCTGCGCGAATTGCGGCGCTGACGAGGCGTTCTCGCCCCTTGTTGGTGGTGAGGCGTGAGGCGTAGGTGGCCGAGACGAGTTCGGCGCCGTCGCGGTAGGCCAGTAGGCAGTCGCGCAGGCGGTGCGCCAATTCGGTGATCTGACCGGACCATTCGGTGGCCTCGATCGGATCGTCCATGGGCCCGAGGATCCTGTCGGCGACCGCACCGAGCAGCGCCTGTTTATTGGGGAAATGCCAGTACAGGGCGCCCGGCTGAACCTGAAGGGAACCGGCCAATCGGCGCATGGTCAGGTCGGCGAGACCGTACTGATCGAGAATGGCGATGGCGCCGTCGACCACGTCCGCCCTGTGCAGCTGCACCGGAATTCCTTCCCCGTCATCTTTTGACTCACTCTTACCACTACCCTAGCCTGAACACCGTTCAAGTTGCACGGCCACCTCGGGTTCGAAGCCCGGAGCGCACGGCCGTGTACTGCATCGGACGAAGGGATTCGTGCCGTGACCCAGGCACCCGTACAGACCGACATCTTGGCCATCGCCCGTGAGCTGGTGCTAGAGCGTGGCGTCGGCCTGGCCCAGGAGCAGACCCTCGAGGTGCTGCGGCTCGGCGACGACCAGCTCGAGGACCTACTTGCCCTGGCGCACGAGGTGCGCATGAAGTGGTGCGGCCCCGAGGTGGAGGTCGAGGGCATCATCAGCCTCAAGACCGGCGGCTGCCCCGAGGACTGCCACTTCTGCTCGCAGTCGGGCCTGTTCCAGTCGCCGGTGCGCGCGGCCTGGCTCGACATCCCCAGCCTGGTCGAAGCGGCCAAGCAGACCGCCAAGTCCGGCGCCACCGAGTTCTGTATCGTCGCCGCGGTCCGCGGACCGGATGAGCGGCTGATGGCGCAGGTCGCGGCCGGTGTCGAAGCCATCCGCAACGAGGTCGACATCCAGGTCGCCTGTTCGCTTGGCATGCTCACCCAGGAACAGGTCGACCAGCTCGCCGCGATGGGCGTGCACCGCTACAACCACAACCTGGAGACCTCGCGCTCACACTTCCCGAACGTGGTCACCACGCACAGTTGGGAAGAGCGCTGGGACACCCTGCGCATGGTCCGCGAAGCGGGCATGGAGGTCTGCTGCGGCGGCATCCTCGGCATGGGCGAAACTCTGGAGCAGCGCGCCGAATTCGCCGCCAACCTGGCCGAACTCGAGCCCGACGAGGTTCCGCTGAACTTCCTCAACCCGCGCCCCGGCACGCCCTTCGGTGACCTCGATGTGCTGCCCGCCTGCGACGCGCTGCGCGCCGTCGCCGCGTTCCGGCTCGCGTTGCCGCGCACCATGCTTCGCTTCGCCGGTGGTCGCGAGATCACCCTCGGCGATCTCGGCGCCAAGAAGGGCATCCTCGGCGGCATCAACGCCGTCATAGTCGGCAACTACCTGACCACCCTCGGTCGGCCCGCCGAGCAGGACCTGGATCTGCTCGGCGAGCTGAAGATGCCGATCAAGGCCCTCAACGAAACGCTCTGATCGGGCCCACCTTGCGACGGAAGAGGCTGGCGTCATGAGTACTGTCATGGATATGGACGAGCCCTACAACCCGTTCACCGGCAAGCGGATCGTGCCCGGTCTGGATGACCCGGTGCCGACCGCCGCCGCGCTGGGCCTGGAACCGCCGCGCTTTTGCGAGCACTGCGGCCGCCGGATGATCGTGCAGGTCAGCCCGGACGGCTGGTGGGCGAAATGCTCGCGGCACGGCGTGATCGACGCGGCGAACCTGGAACTGCGCTAGTGGTGGCGGGCGAGGCGCGTCCAAGAGGGATTCGGCGTGAGCTGCGCGCGGCGGTGGTCATTGTCATCGCCGTGCTGCTGCTCAGCGTCCTCAGCGGTGTGGTGTGGGGTTGGCTGGCGCCGACCGAGCAGCTACTGGTGACGCAACCCGGGCGTGGCGCCACGCTGACCGGGGAGAGCGTGCACCAGTTCGACGCGATGGCGATCTTCGTCTGCATCGGCGCGGTGACGGGGCTGTTGTCCGCGGTGGGTGCGTGGCGGTGGCGTGCGATGCGTGGACCGATCCTGCAGGCGGGGTTGTTGATCGGGTCCGTGGTCGGCGCGATCGCCATGTCCCGGCTCGGCGAGCAGGTCGCCAAGTGGCATCATCCGCGCCCGCACAACCCGCCCGTCGGGCAGATCGTGGTGCTGCCGACCGCGGTGGGCAGCTGGCTGGCGCTGATCGTGCAGCCGTTGGTTGCCGCACTGGTGGTGCTGTTGCTCGCCGCGCTCTACCCGTCGGACGATCTCGGCACCGGGTTCGGTGGACCGTACGGGGAGTCCCGGCCGGTCGATGATCGATCCTTCACTGCGGCAACCGTTTACACGCCCTACGGCGCCGATGGACGTGCGGCCGACGGTGCGGTCGCTTACGGTGGGTACGAACCGACCGGGGACGCCGGTTCCGGTTCGGTACCTGGGTCTCGTCCAACGCACTGACGAAACCTCAACGGCGCGTTGGCCGAACCGTTGCGTGTGCGGCGGTACGGATGTATCAGAATGACCTAGAATTGTGGGACACGTTGTGCGTTCGGAGAGGAACGGATCGTGGCGTTCGTCGGTAGCGGGCCGGTCGTCGAGGAACTCGACGCCCAGTTCTGGCGAGTGGTCGCACCGGTCGTTTACCACGGTGCGACCGAGGATTTCATTGTCCCGGAAGGGTTCCGCACCGATTTCGCCTCGGTGCCTCGCGCGCTCGTCTGGCTGATACCGCGCTATGGTGCCTACACAAAGGCCGCCATCCTGCACGACTACCTGCGCAGATCAGGCGTGGTGGACGCCGCCGACGCGGACGGCATCTTCCGGCGCGCACTGCACGAACAAGGCGTGACCGTGCCGCGCCGCTGGATGATGTGGGCCGCGGTACGCCTCGGCAGTCGCCTGCGCGGCGCAACCGCGGGCGATGTTGCACTCTTCTTCCTCATCGCGGTGCCATCGGTGTTCTTCCTCGCCATTCCGGCGACCGTGGTGCAGATTTTTCTGTTCCTGTTCTGGCTGGTGGAACTGCTGTTCTGGGCGGTCGCGCAGGTGGGACGTCGCGCGCCCGCGCCGCCACCGCCCAGTCCTCAGATGAAGACCGCCTGACGGCTGTTACCGCGCGATAGGTTGCCCGTCGACGGAACGACGACTCGATCCGACGGATCGAATGTTCCGGCTTGGAAACCTCTCTCGGTTCTTCTACCTGCACGTTCGTCGGATTGCTTCGGCGGAAGCCCGGTGCGCCGGTAATCTCGATGCAGCTCAGGGGTATCGGCCCGGACATCGAAAGTGTCCACGACCCTTTCGGTGCCGAATACCTATACGGTGCCAGGGTTTTCGAGGATAGCCCCTGCCGTCGCGGCTTCCGCCGATCCCGAGAACACAGGGGGTTTTTCGGGATCAGCGGGATCCGGCACGACCCGCCATGCGAATAGGTCTGGGTAGGCGGGCGTTGCACCTGACGGCACGGGCGCGCGGGCAGTAAATGACTGGAATGCCCGGCGATTCCACGGATACCGTGAAGCGCACAGCCGAATCGACAGGGAAAGGAGGTGTTGGCAATGAACGAACGTGACCAGGCGTTGGTGCTCGCGGGGATGTACCCGGAGCAGGGTGGGGAGCGGCCGGATTTGGTGGCGTGGCGGCGGCGTAATGCGCTGCGCCGGTCCAGTGCTGCGCAGCCCATTCCCAGTAAGCGGCAGTATCGGCGGAACCGGAAGCATAAGAATCAGGCTCAGGATTCATGAGGCGGGGCGGATCCGGTAGCGCGGTCGACTGACCTACGCCGAGATTCCGCCTCATCACAGAAGCTATAATCTGATGCGACCGGTTTGAGGTGCCGAGGTCCTGCGGGACCTCTGCGTCGGGTGATCTGTTCTCCTGCAGGATGATCAGCACCAGTGTGGTCCGCGTCGGTTGGATCTCCGTCGATGGGGAGTGCGGTGGCCATGTTGATCACGGCATGGTGCCCTGGACTGCTGCTGTCAGGCCGTCTCGGTCGAAGAGTCCACCCGCCGATCAGGTCGGCGGGCGCAGCGCCGCGAATTCGTCTGTGACGCGCAGGCCGGAGTCGGTGAAGCGGTAGACGGCGGCCGGGCGGCCGCCCGCGCGGCCGGGCGCGGCGGTGGCACCGGTGGGGGTGATCACCTTGCGGCGGCTGAGGACTCGTTGCAGGTTGGTGGTGTCGACGTCGTAACCAAGGGCGGCGCAATAGATTTCGCGCAGGGTCGACATGGTGAAGCGATCAGGGGCCAGCGCGAAGGCGATATTGGTGTAGGAGAGTTTCGCGGCCAAGCGGGTGCGGGCGTGGCCGACGACGGTGCCGTGGTCGAAGGACATGTGCCCGAGTGCGGAGACCGGGTGCCAAGCGGTATCGGGTGGTAGCTGCGGGTCTGCGGTCAGCGGGACGAGCCCGAGGTAGGCCGACGCGATGCGGCGCGGGTCTGGGACACGATCCGGGTCGCTGAACACCGACAGCTGTTCCAGGTGCGTCAGCTCGCGCACATCGACTTTCTCGGCTAGCTGACGCCGGACCGAGACGTCGAGGTCTTCGTCGTCGCGCAGGCGGCCGCCGGGCAGCGACCAGGTGCCCTTCTGCGGGTCGAGTGCGCGCTGCCACAGCAGCACCGCAAGTTCGGTCCGCTGATCGGGCGGGCGGCGCCGGATGACCTCGTCTGAGCGCTCTGCGGGGCCGGGACCTGCGGTGATGTCGGAGGGGAAGCGCCGAACCTGGAACACCGCGGTGAGCGATTCGTGGATGGTGTTACCATGGAGCATGTTTTCGATTATAAGTCGAAAACCTGGTTTGATGCGAATCGGCGGTATTGCCGAGCGCATGGAGGAAGGAGCCATCATGGCGACGATGGGAGCAAAGCTCGCAACCGCGCCTGGCGCCACGCTGATGGAGCAGGTCACCGACGGACCTTCGGGATTCACCGGAGTCGAGGGCACCCCGGACTGGGCGCGGGAGATCAAGCGACTCGCCCGCGAACGCAACGCCACGATTCTCGCGCACAATTACCAGCTGCCCGAGATCCAGGACGTGGCCGATTACGTCGGGGATTCGCTGGCGCTGTCCCGGATCGCGGCCGAGGCCCCCGAGGACACCATCGTGTTCTGCGGCGTGCACTTCATGGCGGAGACGGCGAAGATCCTCAGCCCCGAGAAGACCGTGCTCATCCCGGACCAGCGGGCAGGCTGTTCGCTCGCGGACTCCATCACCGCCGACGACTTGCGTGCCTGGAAGGCCGAGTTCCCGAATGCAGTGGTCGTGTCCTACGTGAACACCACGGCCGTGGTGAAGGCGCTCACCGACATCTGCTGCACCTCCTCGAACGCCGTCGACGTGGTCGCCTCCATCGACCCGGACCGCGAGGTGCTGTTCCTGCCGGACCAGTTCCTCGGTGCGCATGTCAAGCGGGTCACCGGCCGCGAGAACATGCACATCTGGGCGGGCGAATGCCACGTGCACGCCGGTATCAACGGTGACGAGCTGCAGGAGCAGGCCCGCACTCACCCGAACGCCGAGCTGTTCGTGCACCCCGAATGCGGTTGCGCCACTTCGGCGTTGTACCTCGCGGGCGAGGGCGCGTTCCCGGCCGACCGGGTGCACATCCTGTCCACCGGCGGCATGATCGATGCGGCCAAGAACGCCAAGTCCAGCCAGGTATTGGTGGCCACCGAGGTCGGTATGCTGCATCAGCTGCGAAAGGCCGCACCCGGCATCGACTTCCGGGCCGTCAACGACCGGGCGTCGTGCAAGTACATGAAGATGATCACCCCGGCCGCGCTGCTGCGCTGCCTGGTCGAGGGTCGCGACGAGGTGCACGTCGATCCGGAAACCGCCGCATTGGGCCGTGGTTCGGTGCAGCGGATGATCGAGATCGGCAATCCGGGCGGTGGGGAATGAGCGCCGCGCGGGCACTGTCTGCCAGAGATAGCCAGCTGAAAACGGCTGTGCTGGAACGTGGGCCGGTGTGCCCGGCCCGGATCGGCGGTGGGGAAATGATCACCATGCAGGCCGGATTCGGCGGTAGCGCGGTGATCGGCGAGGACGAGGCACGCATGCTCGCCCGGAGCGGTAGGGGCGCATGACCGCCGCACCGCCGCGGATCGATTGGGAGGCAGACGCCGACCTGGTCGTGATCGGCGGCGGTGTCGCAGGATTGACCGCGGCGCGGACCGCGGCGCTGCGCGGGTTGCGGGTACTCATCCTCAGCAAGGGCGGGGCGACCGACACTTCGACGCAGTACGCCCAGGGTGGGATCGCTGTCGTTGCGCCGCACCAGGATTCGGTCGAGTCACATGTTCAGGACACGGTGGAGGCCGGGGCCGGGCTGTGCGATGTCGAGGCGGCGCGGTCGATCGTCGAAGGCGGTCAAGCCGCCGTCGCTGCCCTGACCGATCTGGGTGCGGTATTCGATCTCGGTCGTGACGGCCAGATTTCGCGCACCCGCGAGGGCGGGCACAGCACGCGGCGGATTATTCATGCAGGCGGCGACGCCACCGGCGCCGAGGTGCAGCGTGCGCTGAACGCAGCCGGACTGCCGGTGTTGTTCGGCACCGCGGCACTGGAGATCGTCACAGGTCCCGGCGGTGTGCAGGGCGTCATCGCGGTGTCCGAGCGTGGATTCGGGGTTGTGCACGCACCCGCGGTGCTGCTTGCTACCGGCGGCCTCGGCCAGCTCTACGCGCTCAGCACCAACCCGCCGGGGGCGACCGCAGACGGGATCGCGCTGGCCCTGTGGGCCGGGGCGACGGTGACCGACCTCGAGTTCGTGCAATTCCATCCGACGGCGCTGTACACGCCGGGCGGCACGGGTCGCAGGCCGTTGATCAGCGAGGCGGTCCGCGGTGAGGGCGCGACACTGGTGGATTTCGAAGGCAATTCGGTGACCGCGGGTGTGCACCCGCGCGGCGACCTGGCGCCACGCGATGTGGTGTCGCGGGCCATTGGCGACCGGATGCGCGCCCTGGGAACCGACCACGTATACCTCGACGCTCGTTCCATCGACGACTTCCCGCAACGGTTTCCGACGATCACCGCCTCCTGCCTGGCGGCGGGCATCGACCCGCGCACCGATCTCATCCCGGTTGCCCCGGCCGCGCACTACCAATGCGGCGGGGTTGTCACCGACACACACGGACGCACGGCGGTTCCCGGCCTGTACGCCGCGGGCGAGGTGGCGCGCACCGGTCTGCACGGTGGCAACCGGTTGGCCTCGAACAGCCTGCTCGAGGGCCTCGTGGTCGGTGAACGGGCCGGGGTGGCGGCAGCCGAACGACTCGGTGAGGAAGTGCCGATCACGGAGATTCCACTGCGTTCGGTGCCGCGCGCCGATCGAACGCTGGTGCAGCAGTTGATGACCGCGCACGGTTCGGTCGTTCGGGACGCCGACGGTCTAGCGGATGCGGCACGCCAGCTGGAGAATGCGGTGCTGCAGCGATTGCCGAGGTCCGGCGGTGGATTCGGCCGTTCGGCAGTGCGTGACGATCCTGCGGAAACGGCGTCGACTCCGGATAGTGCTGCGGCGCAGCGCATCACCGCATTCGAGGATGCCTCACTGACGTTGGCCGCCCGGGTCCTCCTGCTCGCGGCGGCCGCCCGCACCGAAAGCCGAGGCTGTCACACGCGTTCCGACCACTCACACCCGACCGAGCGGCAGCGACACAGCGTCGCCTTCCGCCTGGGCTCGGAGGGCCAACCCGTCCCCGCGCCGGACGGATTCGCCGTCGCCGACCTATGGTCCCTGGACCCGCTACCGACCGCGTCATGACCCCACCCCACCTCCCACCCGCTGGTACCGGGCTCGCAGCGACAGACATCGGGCGCGAGTGGCACAAGGCTGCGGCGAACGCCGAGAAGCACTCTCGGTGGTGTGCCACTCGCGGGAACAGTTGTCGGGTGGATGTGCTGTCGAGCGCTGCTCGCGACGGTGGGGTGGCAGCGGGCGAGTGCACGGGTTCGGCGTGGGCCGTGCGGCGCGGTAGACAGACAGCGGCATCGGAGTCGGGCTCCGGTGCCTTGGACATCGCCCGCGAGTTGGTGCGGGCAAGCGAAGTAGGAGTGCACTGATGGCTCTCGATTCCGGACTCGAACGTGACGAGGTACTCGCGCTCATCCGTACCGCGCTGCACGAGGATCTGCGCTACGGGCCCGACATCACCACTGCGGCAACGGTTCCGGCGGACGCTGTGGTGAAAGCGTCGATGGTGTCCCGACAGCCGGGCACCGTCGCCGGACTGGATGTCGGGTTGCTCGTGCTCGACGAGGTACTCGGCGCGGGGAACTACGAACTCACCGACCGGGTCGTCGACGGAACGCGGGTGACGCCAGGGCAATCCGTGCTGGGGCTGGTCGCGCCGACGCGGGGGCTGCTCACCGCCGAACGCACCATGCTCAACCTGGTCTGCCATCTGTCCGGCATCGCCACCGCCACTGCCGCCTGGGTGGACGAGGTCGCCGGCACGAACTGCGAGATCCGCGACAGCCGTAAAACCCTGCCCGGCCTGCGCGCCCTGCAGAAGTACGCAGTCCGGGTCGGCGGGGGTGTCAACCACCGCATGGGCCTGGGCGACGCCGCCCTGATCAAGGACAACCACGTGGTCGCCGCCGGTTCGGTGGTCGAGGCCCTGCGCGCGGTCCGTGCATTGGCCCCCGATATCGCCTGCGAGGTCGAGGTGGACAGCCTCGAACAACTCGACGCCGTCCTCGCCGAAAACGTGGAACTCGTACTGCTGGACAACTTCCCACTCTGGCAGACCCAAGCCGCGGTCCAACGCCGCAAAACGAAGTCGCCGAACACCAAACTCGAATCCTCCGGCGGCCTCAGCCTCGACGCCGCCGCCGACTACGCCCGCACCGGCGTCGACTACCTGGCCGTGGGCGCTCTCACCCACTCGGTGCGGGCACTCGACCTCGGCCTGGATATGTAGCAGAACCGTCCGCGCGGCGGTTCGGTCGATGATGTTCGAACCGGGCCGCGCGGACGGCCGGCGGAATAGAGCCGAGCATGCTGAGCGGCATTGCGGCGCAGGCGGAAACCGACAGGCGCAGGCCCCGATGACGTCATGTGGCGTGCGGTGACGCGCCGAGCACGTCGGTAACGATTTCTTCCTCATCGTCGGGTCGGAAACCGTGCAGCTTCCGGCGGTCGTGGCGGTCGTCGACGTACAGCCGTCCGCGTAGCACTGCCAGATGCCGCGCCGGACACCGAGGAGGCGATGGGCCCGGTTGTAGGCTTCCTCGCGGCTCATCGCCTGTGCGGCAACCGCATCGATCAGGGCCTCGATCCGTTCGAGAAGGTCGAACAGCTGCGCGTCAGGGATCATGTGCCCCTTGTTCGGCAGACTGTCGCCGCCGTCGTGAATCGTTGCGCCGCACCGACAATGGATCTTCATTGCTCAGGCCGTGAGTTCGCGCTCGAGGGGCGTGCGGAAGCGGGGGATGGCGCGGATGTCGCCGAACCAGGTGGTGGTGCGGGCAGCTTCGGCTTCGATCATGGCCGTGGCGTCGGCGCCGACGTCTTCCAGCAGGCGGTAGACGATTTCGCCGTCTTTGCGTTGCGCCCAACCGCCGACGATGCGGCCGCTGTGCCAGATGGTGGGGCCGACGTTGCCGTTGCGGTCGAACAGGGTGGGGGCGTGCGGGCCCAGGTACCAGTCGCGGGATTGCCAGCCCATGGGGGTGGGGTCCAGGGCGGGCAGTAGGGCGACCCAGGGGTCGGGGGTGGGGACCGGTTCGAGGTCGTCGGCGAGCACGATGCCGGGGGTGCCGTCGAGGTCGACTTCGACGATGTCGAGTTGGGTGAGGGTCTTGCGGACCTCGGCCAGCGACCAGCCGGTCCACCATTTGAGGTCGGCGACCGGGGCGGGGCCGAAGGCGGACAACCACTTTCGGGCCAGCTCCGCGCGGGCGAGGTCGGCGGGGATCGTCGCGACGCCCTCGGGCAGCCAGGATTCCACTGGCGCCCAGGAGTATTGGCTGCTGGACCAGGAGCCGTTCGGGCGACCGCGCACGATGCGTCCTTCGACGCCGAGGATGACGAGCACCCAGGTGGTGATGCTGGTCGGCTTCGAATAGGACTTGTCCGGAGCGGGATTGACCTGCGTCCGCAGCCGCGGCACCTGCTTGCTCAGCTGGGCGCCGGTCGCGGCGCCGAGGGTAAGCAGCGCCTTGTGGGTCTCGTCTTCGACCTCGGCGAGCCAGTCGCGCGCATTGCCGTCGACCACGCCCGCCAGCTCGATGAACCTGCTGTAGGTGCGCCGCTGCTTCTCGGCCAGCGCGTCCGCGCACGATGCCTGCAGCACCGGCACCAGCTCCACCGGCGCGACGAACATGGTGCGCCGCATCGCCAGCATCCGCAGCAGCGTGCGGTCCTCGTAGAGCGCCTGCTCGACGTGCGCCGGGGTCGCGGTAAGGCTGCGCGCGCCGAGCGAGAGGAACACCGTGGCGGGATCGGTCGCGTGCAAGACGACGAGAGACCGGGCGATATCGGTCGCCTCGTCGGTGCGCGCGGTCGGCGCGAGCCGATGTCGGATCGCGAGCCGGGCCCGCCGCTGGGCCGCATCAATCGAACGCATAGGCGAAGCCTAGTTGCGAGGCGGAGGTTCTCGGCACTTCAGCCACCGGCTCTGTCGACGGAAGTCGGGCGGTAGAGTGCGGCGGCGATTCGGGCGAACGAGTGGATCAGTGGGCTGTGGTCGGCGCTGTTCCAGGCACCTGAATTTGCGTCACCCGGTGCTACGGCGCGACCGACGGCGAACTCGGCGGGACCGCGGCCGCAGCGCGGGGAGCATGCCGTGCGGGAACTCGACCGTCGCCGGGACGGATCGGCGGACTCGTGCCGTTTCGATATTGCGCCGGAACAGTCCGGGCATGCGTGTGGTTGCCTCGGGCAGACGAACATGAGGAGAGGTGCGATGACCAAGCCGAACGACCCCGCCTATCACTGGAACGGCGAAGAGCTGGACCTGGACGCCTACCTGGCCAGGATCGGCTTCGACGGCGACCGCAGCCCGAGTCCGACGACGCTGGGGGCGCTGGTGTACGCGCACACCACCACGATCCCCTTCGAAAATCTGGAGATCATCCTCGGCCGTTCCATCCCGCTGGATCTGGAGTCGTTGCAGGACAAGCTGATCCGGCAGCGCCGCGGCGGCTACTGCTACGAGAACGTCGGGTTGTTCGCGGCCGCGCTGGAGCGGCTCGGTTTCGGTGTCACCGGCATCAGCGGCCGCGTGACCATGGGCGCGGACGGCGGCCTGCGGCCCGCCACGCATGCCCTGCTGCGCGTGACGACCAGTGACGACGACCGAGTGTGGCTGTGCGACGTAGGTTTCGGTTCCGGCCCGCTCGAGCCGTACGAGCTGATCGAGGATCGCGGTGAGTTCGCCCTCGGGCAATGGCGATTCCGGCTCGAGCGCACCAGCGGCGAGCTGGACAGCGATCTGTGGGTGCTGCACCAGTTCGGCGGTGAGGGTTGGATCGATCGGTACACCTTCACGCTGAACCCGCAGTACCGGATCGATTTCGCGGTGGGCAATCACTTCGTGTCCACCTCGCCGCGTTCGCCGTTCACCACGCGGCCGTTCGTGCAGCGGTTCCTTCCTGAGGTCCACCACGTCCTGGACGGCACAACCCTGACCTCCGAACGTCCCGACGGGTCCAGCGATGTCCGCGAGCTGGAACCCGCTGAGCTGCCGGAAATCCTGTCGGAAATCTTCGACATCGACCTGACGGACGCCGACGCCGCAATGCTCGTCACAGCGCCCTGGAGCAAGGACTGACAGCGCCATGGAGAGCAAGGACTAGACGGTGACCGACGCGGTCGCAGGGCGAACACGGCCTACCCGGGTGTGCCGCCCGAGCCCGATACAGTCGGCTGGGTGCGCACTCACCGGATGCTCCTCGTCCTGTTCGCGGCGCTGGCCCTGGCGCTGACCGGCTGCAGTTCCGGCCCGGACCAGCCCGACACCGTCGCCGGACAATTCGCCGACGCACTGAACCACGACGACATCGCCGCGGCGGCGGCCTTGACCGACGACCCGACCAAGGCGTCGGACTCGCTGAAAGGGCTCTACGACGGCCTGGGCAAAGCGGTGAAGTTCGATGTCCGCTCGGCCGACAAGAATTCCTTCACCCTCGCCGCCTCCTGGAAGCTCGGCCCGGACGGTAAGAACGAGTGGACCTACACCACCACCGGCACCGCGAACGACACCGGCAACGGCTGGAAGGTCAAATGGGATCCGGCCGCCGTGGCTCCCGGCCTGGCCGCCGGTCCACTGACCTACGCGCCGGTCTATCCCAATCCCGCCCGCATCCTCGACGCGTCGGGCGGTGAACTGATGACCCAGCAGGTGGTGACGCTGGTGAATCTGAGCCCCGGCGCCGACACCACCGCGGTCGCCGGGCTGATCGGCCCACTGTCCTCAGGGATCACCGCCCAGTCGCTGCAGTCGGATCTCGCGGCGGCCCAAGGCAAATTCGTCACCGCTATCACGCTGCGCGCCAACGACATCGCGCCGATCCAGACCGCACTTGCCGCGATCCCCGATGTCACGCTCGCGCCGCAGACCCGGCTGCTGACCAACGACAAGGCACTCGCGTCCCCGACCCTGTCCGGGCTGGCGGATCTCTGGCAGAAATCAGCGGATGCGGCGGCCGGGTGGGCCGTACGCGCCCAAACATCCGATGGCACCCAGCGCATCGCCGGTCAGGACCCGCAACCGACCACCGATATCTCGACCACGCTGGACATCGGCCTGCAGCGTGCCGCCGAGGATGCGCTGACCCCGATCACCCAGCCCGCCACCATCGTCGCGCTGCAACCCTCCACCGGCAATGTGCTTGCCGTCGCCCAGAACGCCGCCGCCGACGGGCAGGGGCCGATCGCACTCACCGGTCTGTACCCGCCCGGTTCGACCTTCAAGACCGTCACGGTCTCCGCCGCACTGCAAGCGGGCACCGTCACGCCGGACACCGTGCTGCCGTGCCCGGGCGTCGCGGACATCGAGGGCCGCAAGATCCCCAACGATGACAACTTCGATCTCGGCCAGGTGCCGCTGCACACCGCCTTCGCGCGCTCGTGCAACACCACCATGGCGGGCTTAGCCGTGAAATTGCCGGCGGACGCGCTGACGAAAGCAGCCGCACAGCTCGGCCTCGGTGTCGACTACGTCACACCCGGCCTGACCACCGTCACCGGCAAGGTGCCGCCCGCCGATACCCCGGCCCAGCGCGTCGAGGCCGGCATCGGACAGGGCCAGGTGACGGCCTCGCCGTTCGGTATGGCGTTGGTCGCGGCGTCGCTCGCGCACGGCACGGTGCCCTCTCCCGCAATCGTGAAGGGCCAGCCCGGAGTTGCCGACCAGAAGCAGGAAGCCCTGCCGCCGACCATCGCTGACCAGGTGAAATCGATGATGCGCGAGACCATTACCGCGGGCACCGCGACCTCGTTGCGCGACATCCCCGGCCTGCTCGGCAAGACCGGTACCGCGGAATACATTGATGACAAGCACGCACACGGCTGGTTCGTCGGTATCGACGGGGATGTGGCGTTTGCCGTATTCATCAGCGACGCGGGCAGTTCGGGACCCGCGGTGGAGGCTGCGGGCCGTATGCTGCGAACGCAGCGATAGCCGTTGTCGCGGTGTGGCCGACGGATATGTCCCCGCTGCCGCATGCCCGGGTTTCCGGCCCGCTACACTCGTCCCGGAAACGCGTGAGTGATCAATACGCGGTATATCACGATTTCGAGAAGGTTCGGAGTAGGCGCCATCGATACCGGTCAGTTGATCGCGGAACACTACCGCCTGGTCGAGCGGATTGGTAGCGGCGGCACAGGTGTCGTCTGGCGTGCCATGGACGAACGGCTGCAGCGCTCGGTAGCGGTCAAGCAGATCCACATCCAGCCCAGCCTGCCCGCGGTGGACCGCGATGTCATGCGGCAGCGGGCGATCCGCGAGGCCCGCAATGCGGCCCGTTTCCAGCACCCGAACGCCATCGTGGTGTTCGACATCACCGAGCACGACGGCGATCCGTGTCTGGTCATGGAATACCTGAAGTCCCGCAGCCTGGCCGCGGTGATCTCCGCGCAGGGCATGCTGCCCTTGCCGCAGGTTTCCCGCATCGGCGAGCAGGTCGCCTCGGCGCTGATCGCCGCGCACCAGGCGGGGATCGTGCACCGCGACGTCAAGCCGGGCAATATCCTGCTCGACGACCACGGCACCGTGAAGATCACCGACTTCGGCATCTCCCGCGCCACGGGCGATGTCACCCTCACCGAGACCGGCCTGATCTGCGGCACCGCCGCCTATCTCGCGCCGGAATGCGCCCGCGGTGCCGACCCCACCCCGGCCTCGGATGTATTCGCCTTGGGCGCAACCCTTTTCCATGCGCTGGAGGGCGAACCGCCCTACGGTTCGAGCGCCAACCCGCTCGCGGTGCTGTACGCCGCGGCCAACGGCCAGGTAAGCGAACCGCGACACGCGGGACCGGCCACCGATTTCCTGCTGCAGCTGCTGAGCCCCGAACCCGAGGACCGGCCGACCATGCGCGCCGCGCGTGAACATCTCGCGGCGCTCGCGGACTCCGGTTCCACGCCGGTGCCCGCCGGATTCGTTCCTGCCAGCGAGGCTTTCGGCAGGCGGCACACCGGCGAGCCCGAATTGGCGACCCGCGCACTGCGTCACTCGGCGAACGCGTCGCCGCAGTACGCGCCTACCGAACGGCAGTCGCGTCCGGCGCCGCCGCGAAATACCGTGCAGCCACGCACCGCTGCCCATCCGAGAACCGCGGCGCATCCGCGAACGACGGCGCAGCCGGGGCCGGTGCCGCGTAAGTCGGGCGGCAAGCGCAAGGCCGTGCTGATCGGCGGATCGATCGGCGCTGTGGTGGTGGTGGTCGCCCTGCTGATCGGTGTGCTGAACCAGTCGAGTGGCAGCACCCCCTCGGTGCAGGCCAGTCCGCCGTCGGCGAGCACGCAGGCGGGCAGCATGAGCACTCCGGCCAACCCGGGCACGCTCGGTCAGACCGTCAGCGTCAGCACGGTCGACTGGGGACCGGCCGGGCAGCTGGTGGTGGACTTCTACAGCAACCCGGGTGGATCCTGGTCGTTGCTCACGCCCGCGGCGCAGAAGGTGTACGGCAGCGAGCAGGCTTTCCGGCAGTACTGGAGTTCCCGCACCATCGACACGTTCTCCAGCATCGACGCGCCCTCGGGCAAGAACAACGCGGACGGGTCCATCGATATGCGCCTGGGCAGTCTGACCGTCAACGGCCAGACCAAGGAGCTGATGCTGCGGATAATTGGCACCGGCGGCGGCAAGCTGCTCATCGACAGCGATACTCGCTGATAGAAGTGACCGCGCAGTCCTACCGCCGCCACCTTCATCGCGGTTTGCGGCCGTAACCGGCTGAGCGCGGTCGTTCGTGCGAATTCCCTTGTGCGCCCGCATGACTGCCGGTCGGGTCAGCCCGCCGTCGAATGTGTCGACGTCGCTGCCCAGGTCGCCAGCAGCCGCAAAGCGGTCGCGCTGGGCGAATTCGGCTCGGTGGTGTGCATGATCAGCGCCTGATCCGGGTCGTCGGGCAGTCGCAGCGTCTCGAAGCCCAGATCCAGCCTGCCCACCACCGGGTGCAGGTACACATACCGGCCGTGGGTTTTGTCCTCGAGGTCCATCGATCTTTCGGCTGCGGCATGTCGCACCGCGATTCGTTCGACAATGCCCGAACATCCGACGCGGGTCGCACGAATGTGCGCCCCTGGAATCGAGGAGGTTGGCAGGATGCAGCAGAATTCCGCGCTCACGCGGCTCGACGTTTTGATCGGCGAGTGGGAATCCGAGAGTCCGCAGTTTCCGGGGGCGAAGGGGCACACCACGCTCGAATGGATCGAGGACGGCGCCTTCGTACTGCTGCGTGACGCGGTACCCGAGCCCGCGCCCAGCGGTAGCTGGATCATCGGCGCGGACGACAACGAGCAGGGGTTGACCGTCTTGCATCATGACTTGCGCGGCGTCCACCGGGTCTACCGGATGGCGTTCGGCGACGGTTGCTGGCGAGTCTGGCGGGATGCGCCGGGTTTCTCGCAGCGTTTTACCGGAACCCTGGATCCCGATGGCGCCACGCTACTGGGTAGCTGGGAGAAGTCGGTGGACGGGGCGAGCTGGGAGCACGACTTCGACCTCATCTATCGACGGATTACCTAATCGGGGCGAGCATGGTCTCTATGCGGCGATCAACCGGTGGTGGTCGCCCGATAGGCTGGTGGCCGAACGAAAGCATTCGATCGACCAGCACAGACAGGACTGCACACCGAGATGACAAGCCGCATCGAGCTCGCCCGCGTTGATCTGCGCGGTCGCACTCCTTCCGCTGCCGAGTTGCGCATCGCGCTGCCGCGCGGAGGGGTCGACGTCGACTCGGTGCTGCATCAGGTGCGGCCGGTGGTGGAGGCGATCCGGTGTCGCGGTGTCGCGGCGGCGCTGGAATTCAGCGAGAAGTTCGACGGCGTGATCCCACCGAGCGTGCGGGTGCCCGTCGCCAAGCTCGATGCCGCGCTCGAAAACCTCGACCCCGCCGTGCGGGCCGCGCTCGAGGTCGCCATCGAACGCACCCGCAAGGTGCACGGGGATCAACGCCGCACCGACACCACCACCGAGGTGGTTCCCGGTGGTACGGTCACCGAGCGGTGGGTGCCGGTCGAGCGCGTCGGCCTCTATGTTCCCGGCGGCAATGCCGTCTACCCGTCCAGCGTCGTCATGAATGTGGTGCCCGCGCAGGCGGCTGGTGTCGAGTCCCTCGTCGTCGCGTCGCCGCCGCAGGCGCAGTTCGGCGGGCTGCCGCACCCGACGATCCTGGCGGCCGCGAAGCTGCTCGGTGTCGAGGAAGTGTGGGCGGTCGGCGGTGCGCAGGCGGTGGCGCTGCTGTCCTACGGCGGCCTCGATACCGATGGCGCCCAGCTCGAGCCGGTCGACCTGATCACCGGCCCGGGCAATATCTATGTGACCGCCGCCAAGCGACTGTGCCGCGGCCTGGTCGGGATCGACGCCGAAGCGGGGCCCACCGAGATCGCGATCCTCGCGGACGCGACCGCCGATCCGGTGCACGTCGCGGCCGATCTGATCAGCCAGGCCGAACACGATGTGCTCGCGGCCAGCGTGCTCGTCACCGACAGCGCCGAGTTCGCCGCCGCGGTCGACGCCGCGCTCACCACGCAGATGGCCGTGGTCAAGCACGCGCACCGAGTGTCGGAAGCCTTGCAGGGCAAGCAGTCCGGCACCGTGCTCGTCGACAATATCGACCAGGGTCTGCGCGTGGTGAATGCGTACGCGGCCGAACACCTGGAGATCCAGACCGCCGATGCCGCCGCCGTCGCGGCCCGAGTGCGCAGTGCCGGAGCGATTTTCGTCGGCCGGTACGCGCCGGTCAGCCTCGGCGACTACTGCGCGGGCTCCAATCACGTGCTGCCCACCGCCGGATGCGCCAGGCACTCCTCGGGTTTGAGCGTGCAGACCTTCCTGCGCGGCATCCACGTCGTCGAATACACCGAGGCGGCGTTGAAAGACGTTGCCGGACATGTGGTCGCGCTGGCCAATGCGGAGGATCTGCCCGCGCACGGTCAGGCCGTGCAGGCGCGATTCGAGGCGCTGTCATGACACCGGAAATCACCGTGCCCGGTTCCCAGGTGAGCCTGGACGACCTTCCGCTGCGCGAGAACCTGCGCGGCAAGAAGCCGTATGGCGCACCACAATTGACGGTGCCTGTGCAGCTGAACACCAACGAGAACCCGCACCCGCCGAGCCGGGCGCTGATCGATGATGTCGCCGAATCCATTCGCGCCGCGGCAGCCGATCTGCACCGCTACCCGGACCGGGACGCGGTGGCGCTGCGCTCGGATCTCGCCGCGTATCTCAGCGGCCAGACCGGCGTCGCGGTGGACACCGCCAACGTGTGGGCGGCAAACGGCTCCAACGAGATCCTGCAACAGCTGCTCCAGGCGTTCGGCGGACCCGGCCGCAGCGCACTGGGTTTCGTGCCCTCGTATTCGATGCACCCGATCATCTCCGAGGGCATCGACACCGAGTGGGTCGAGGCCGAGCGCAACGCGGACTTCTCCCTCGACATCGACTACGCGCTGGCCGCCATCGCCGAGCGCTCGCCGAACGTGGTGTTCGTGACAAGCCCGAACAACCCCACCGGACACAGCATTCCGCAGGACGACCTGGCGCGAATCCTGGCGGCGGCCCCCGGCATCGTGGTGGTGGACGAGGCGTACGGCGAGTTCTCCGCGCAACCGAGCGCGATCGGGCTGATCGATCGGTACCCGACCAAGCTCGTGGTGACCCGGACGATGAGCAAGGCCTTCGCCTTCGCGGGCGGCCGGCTCGGCTACCTGGTCGCCGCGCCCGCGGTGATCGACGCGATGCTGCTGGTGCGACTGCCCTATCACCTGTCGGTGGTCACCCAGGCCGCCGCGCGTGCGGCACTGCGGCACGCCGAGGAAACCCTCGCCAGCGTCGCCGAATTGGCCGCCCAGCGCGACCGGGTCGCGGCGGCGTTGCGCGACATGGGTTTCGAGGTGATCCCCAGTGACGCCAACTTCCTGCTGTTCGGCCGGTTCACCGACGCTGCCCGCACCTGGCAGCACTACCTGGACCAAGGCGTGCTGATCCGCGACGTCGGCCTTCCCGGCTACCTGCGCACCACCATCGGCCTGGCCGCCGAGAACGACGAACTCCTCCGCGTCAGTGCCGCGTTGGCCGGCGCCGACCTCACCCCCCGATGAACAAGCCCTCGGACCCGAACGTCACGTTCGGTGACTACAAAGAACCGAACGTGAGGTTCGGTCGCGCGAATGGAAGTGAGCATGAGTAGGACAGCGCGCGTGGAGCGGATCACCAAGGAATCCAGCATCGTTGTCGAGCTGGATCTGGACGGAACCGGCAAGACCGAGATCTCCACCGGTGTCCCGTTCTACGACCACATGCTCACCGCGCTCGGCACCCACGCCAGCTTCGACCTGACCGTGCGCGCCGAGGGCGATATCGAGATCGAGGCGCACCACACAGTGGAGGACACCGCGATCGTGTTAGGCCAGGCGCTGGGGCAGGCGCTCGGGGACAAGTCCGGTATCCGCCGCTTCGGTGACGCGTTCATCCCGATGGACGAGACCCTCGCGCATGCCGCGGTCGATGTGTCCGGGCGCCCCTACTGCGTGCACACCGGCGAACCGGATCACCTGCTGCACGCGGTGATTCCCGGCTCGCCCGTCTCCAGCCGCGGCGCGGCAGGCGCACCGTATTCCACCGTGCTGAACCGGCACGTCTTCGAGTCGATCGCGCTCAACGCCCGGATCGCGCTGCATGTGCGCGTGCTCTACGGCCGCGACCAGCACCACATCACCGAGGCCGAATTCAAGGCGGTGGCACGGGCTTTGCGCGCCGCCGTCGAATTCGACCCGCGAGTGCAGGGCGTGCCGTCGACGAAGGGGACACTGTGACAACGAGATCCGTCGCGCTGCTCGACTACGGCTCCGGCAACCTGCACTCCGCCGAGCGTGCCCTGGTGCGCGCGGGCGCGCAGGTCGAGGTCACCGCCGACCCCGAGGTCGCCCTGGCCGCCGATGGTCTGGTGGTGCCCGGTGTCGGCGCCTTCGCGGCCTGCATGGCGGGCCTGCGGAAAGTGCGCGGCGAGCGCATCATCGGCCAGCGCCTGGCCGGTGGCCGCCCCGTGCTCGGCATCTGCGTCGGCATGCAGATCCTGTTCGAACGCGGCGTCGAATTCGGCGTCGAAACCGACGGCTGCGCCGAATGGCCCGGCGTGGTCGAACGTCTTTCTGCCCCGGTCCTGCCGCACATGGGCTGGAACACCGTGTCAGCCCCGCACGACAGCACCCTGTTCGCAGGCATGGACGCAGACACCCGTTTCTACTTCGTGCACTCCTACGCCGCCCAAACCTGGGACCTCCCGCCCAGCGAACACCTCGCCGCCCCCAAGCTCACCTGGGCCGAACACGGCGTCCCCTTCCTCGCCGCGGTAGAAAACGGCCCCCTCGCCGCCACCCAATTCCACCCGGAAAAATCCGGCGACGCGGGCGCCCACCTCCTCCGCAACTGGGTGCAGTCGCTGTAGGCGAAATCGCTGACGCACGAAACCCCCGCCCCGAGTGGGAGTTTCGCCATTTCCGCCAGCTTCCGGGCTCAGCGTTCAACTGAGTTACGGGCGGGTGCCGGTGGACCAGAGCGGCGTGGTCTCGACCCGGGACAGCCGCCAGCCCTCGGCGGTGCGGACCGCGACGAAATGGTAGATCTCGCCGAGGGTGAACTCGGGTTCCGGCGCGGTCCTTGTCTCGGTGGTGGTGGCCGGGGCGAAGGTGGCGATGAGGTTCGCTCGGACGTCTGCGGCGTCGCCGCGCAGATCGGGCACTCGCCATCTCGAGGAGCTCGACCGTCGACTGGAGGCCGCCCAGGACGAGCTCCTTGCCGCGCTCTCGACGACCGAGCGACGCGAGTTCGTCCAGCTGCTGACCCGGATCCTCGACGATCACTCACGCGGTTGATCGGACGTCGCGGGCGTGGTGGTCGGTCTGCTTACTTCCGGGTCGGGCGATTTTGCTTGCCCACGATCGAGGCTCCCTTCTCGCCGCCCGGCATTGTCCAACCCGTGCACGATAGGGCCACCGGCCGACAACGCGCGCGGTACCTATGTCGCCATGACTCGCCATTCCGGGAATCCGAACCATCGGTGGCACGGGGCACAGGACTACCTGCGCGGCCTCCACTCCGCAACCGAACGCTCGGTTCGCGCGGACGTCGCCGCGGATCCTCGATGATCGCCAACACGGGTGGCCGACACCGCATATCCGCAGGCCGGAGGTGGGGCGCGTGGAGCGAGCTACTAAGCTGCTGGCGTGAGTCTTGTGCTGCTGCCTGCTGTCGATGTCGCCAATGGAGAGGCCGTGCGCCTGGTACAAGGGGAGGCGGGCAGTGAAACCAGCTACGGCTCCCCCCGCGACGCGGCACTGGCATGGCAGCAGGCCGGCGCCGAGTGGGTGCATCTGGTGGACCTCGATGCGGCGTTCGGCCGCGGCTCTAACCGCGAACTGCTCGCCGAGGTCGTCGGCGAGCTGGACGTACAGGTGGAGCTGTCCGGTGGCATCCGCGACGACGAGTCCCTCGAGGCCGCGCTCGGCACCGGCTGCGCCAGGGTGAACCTCGGCACCGCCGCGCTGGAGGACCCGCAGTGGTGTGCCCGCGCGCTCGCCAAGTACGGCGACCGCATCGCGGTCGGCCTGGACGTGCGCATGATCGACGGCGAGCACCGGCTGCGCGGCCGCGGCTGGGTCAGCGACGGCGGCGACCTGTGGGAGGTGCTGGAGCGCCTGGAGCGGGACGGCTGCACCCGCTACGTGGTCACCGACGTGACCAAGGACGGCACCCTCACCGGCCCCAACCTCGACCTGCTGCGCGAGGTCTGCGCCGCCACCGACGCGCCGGTCATCGCCTCTGGTGGCGTGTCCACCATCGAGGACCTGATCGCGATCGCCGAACTGGTGCCCGAGGGCGTCGAGGGCTCGATTGTCGGTAAGGCGCTGTACGCGGGCCGCTTCACGCTGCCCGAGGCGCTGGCCGCGGTGCGCTGAAACCCGATGCCTGCCAACAGCTCCGACCTAGCCGCCCTGCTCGCCATCGCGAGCGACATCCTCGACGCCGCGAGCCCGCGATTCGTCGAGGGCGTCGGCGCGCCCAGCGCGGTCGCCAAGGGCCGCAACGACTTCGCGACCGAATTCGATCTGGAGCTGGAACGCACCATCTCGGCGAAGCTCGAGCAGCAGACCGGAATCGAGGTGCACGGCGAGGAATTCGGCGGACCGCAGCTCACCTCCGGCACCGCGTGGGTGCTCGACCCGATCGACGGCACCTTCAATTACTCGTCCGGACACCCACTTTCGGGCATGCTGCTCGCGCTGGTGCGCGACGGTGACCCGGTGCTCGGGCTGACCTGGCTGCCGGTGCTCGGCCAGCGGTATGCCGCCATGGCCGGTGGCCCGGTGCTGCTCGACGGAAAGCCGTTGCCGCCGTTGCCGCAAAGCAAGCTGGGCGAGGCCATGATCGGCTTCGGCGCGTTCAATGTGGATTCCGCCGGGCGTATCCCCGGCCGTTTCCGTTTCGACCTGCTCGGCCCGCTGAGCAGGCTGTCCTCGCGGGTGCGCATGCACGGCTCCACCGGCATCGACCTCGCCTACACCGCGTCGGGCGTGCTCGGCGGCGCGATCGTCTTCGGACACCATCCGTGGGACAACGCCGCCGGCGTCGCGCTGGTGCGGGCCGCGGGCGGTGTGGTGACCGATCTGGCGGGTGCGCCGTGGACCATCACCTCGGGTTCGGTGCTGGCCGCCGCGCCGGGAGTGCACGAAGAGCTCCTGGACATGATCTGCACGGTCGCCAAAGAAGCATGAGCAGCAGGACAAGCAGGATTCGAAGAAGGGTGAGCCGATGACGTTGGCCGTACGCGTGATTCCGTGTCTGGACGTCGACGCGGGCCGAGTGGTCAAGGGCGTCAACTTCGAGAACCTGCGCGACGCGGGCGATCCCGTCGAACTGGCCGCCGCCTACGACCTCCAGGGCGCCGACGAACTGACCTTCCTCGACGTCTCCGCCTCCACCGGCGACCGCGGCACCATGATCGATGTGGTGACCCGCACCGCCGAGCAGATCTTCATCCCGCTCACCGTCGGCGGCGGCGTGCGCACCGTCGAGGACGTCGACCGGCTGCTGCGCGCGGGCGCGGACAAGGTCTCGGTCAACACCGCCGCCATCGCCAGGCCGGAGGTGCTGCGCGAGATGTCAGAGCGGTTCGGTTCCCAATGCATCGTGCTGTCCGTCGATGCCCGCACCGTGCCGCACGGCCAACCCGACACCCCGTCCGGCTGGGAGGTCACCACGCACGGCGGCAAGCGCGGCACCGGCATCGACGCCGTCGAATGGGCCGTGCGCGGCGCCGAACTCGGCGTCGGCGAGATCCTGCTCAACTCGATGGATGCCGACGGCACCAAGGCGGGCTTCGACCTGCCGATGATCCGCGCGGTGCGCGCCGCGGTGACGGTGCCGGTGATCGCCAGCGGCGGCGCGGGCGCGGTCGAGCACTTCGCCCCTGCCGTGCACGCGGGCGCGGACGCGGTGCTGGCCGCCAGCGTGTTCCACTTCGGCGACCTGAGTATTCCGCAGGTCAAGCGCGCGATGCGCGAGGAAAAGATCATCGTCCGGTAGGTCCGGCGACCTGGCTGCGGGTGGTGCCTCGAGCTAGGGTGCTGCTCGACCGGTGTTGCGATGGGAGGGGCGTGCTGCACGACGGCGAGGTGTTCGCCGGTTACCGCATCGAGCGCGTACTCGGCCGCAGCGGCATGGGTTAGGTGTATCTGGCCAGGCATCCTCGACTGCCCCGATCGATGGCGCTGTAGCGAATCCAGGAATGCGCGCCGATGACCCGCCGTTGCACGAGGGATGACCATTGGAATCGCGTTGTCCCCCTTCGCCCTCGACGCCACCGACAATGCCGTCGACGCCGCCGTCGCATACGGCCGCGAGGCCGTCGACGTCGGGCTGAGCTCGGTATGGTTCGGCCAAACGTTCAGCCACGACAGCATCGCGGTGGCAGGCATCCTCGGCCGCGAGGTCCCCGAACTCGAGGTGGGCACCTCGGCGGTGCCGATCACGGGACGGCATCCGCTGCTCATCTCCAGTCAGGCGCAGACCGCCCAGGCGGCGGCGCACGGCCGGTTCACGCTCGGCCTCGCTCTCGGCACGCAGGCCCACGCGCAGGCGGCCTTCGGCGTTTCCCATGATCGGCCGATCACCCGGCTGCGCGAGTTCCTCACCGCGCTGCGCAGCCTGCTGGACACCGGCGCGGTCGATTTCCATGCTGAAACCCTCACTGCCGCAACGCCGTTGCCAGGCGCCGTCGCAGGAGCGAAGCCGTCGGTTCCGGTGTTGGTCGCCGCCATGGGCCCACAGGCATTGCGCGTGACCGGTGAGCTCGCCGACGGCACCCTGCCATTTCTGGTCGGCCCACAGGCGTTGTCGCGCCACATCGTCGCGCCGATCAACGAGGCGGCCGAGCGGGCCGGTCGGCCCCGGCCGCGCATCACGGTCCTCGTCCCCGGTGTGGTCACCGCGGATGTCGAGGCGGCGCGGAAAGCCGCGGTCGCGCAGATGGGGTTCTACGACGAAATCCCTTCGTACCAGCGGATAATCGAGCTGTCGGGTGTATCGAGTGCCGCCGATCTGGCGGTGATCGGCGACGAGCAGACCATCGCGGCCCGTGTCGCCGAATATTTCGAAGCCGGCGCCACCGACGTCGTACTCTCCCAGACCGACCTGACCACCGTCGCCGACCGGCAGCGGACCTGGCAGCTGGTCGGCGAGCTGAACCTCGCACGCACGTCCTGACCCGCAGCCCGCGGCCCGACCGCCGCGGGCACACCCCCTGTATAACGGTGGAATGACTCTCGACCCCGCTATCGCCGCCCGGCTCAAGCGCAACGACGCCGGACTCGTCTCCGCCGTCGCGCAGGAGCGCGGCACCGGCGATGTGCTGATGGTCGCCTGGATGGACGACGAGGCGCTGGCTCGCACGCTGGAGACCCGGAAGGCGACCTACTATTCGCGCTCGCGCCAGCAGTACTGGGTCAAGGGCGAGACCTCCGGCCACACCCAGTACGTGCACGAGGTCCGCCTCGACTGCGACGGCGACACCATTCTCCTGGTCGTCGACCAAGAGGGGGCCGCCTGCCACACGGGCACCCACACCTGCTTCGACTCGGATCTCCTGCTCGCCGACAACGTCTGAGCTCGTCGGCACACCACGGGGAAAGCTGTTCGGGCAGTTGTAAGTTCGCGGTATGTCGCGGGGTTCTACGCCTGAGGCGGATCCTCGGTTCGGTCCTGCGCCGCCGTCGGGCCGTCGGAGTTGGTCAGGGCATCGGTGACCCGGACGGCGAGGACATCGCTGAGATCGGCCAGCTGCGCCTTCTGCCCGGCGTCCAGGCCGTCGAAGACCAGGCGGCGCACCGCGTCCAGGTAGCCGGGAGCTGCCTCGACGACCTTCGAGTAGCCGTCGTCGGTGAGCACGGCCTGCACGCCGCGCCGCCCGGTAGTTGCTGAGCGTTGCGCCCAGCCCATGCGCTCCATCTTCGAAACGACATGCGAAAGACGCGATAGCGATGCATTTGCTTTGTGGGCCAGCTCACTCATCTGCAGTCGATGACCAGGTTCTTCCGAGAGCAGCGTCAATACACAGTACTCGAAATGCGTCACGCCGGACTCGCGCTGCAGTTGGGTATCCAAAGCGCCTGGTAGGCGGGTCATGAGCGCCACGATCGCACGCCAAGCTCGTTGTTCGACGGGGTCGAGCCACTTCGTCACTGGTTGCCTTCTTTCAAGCCAAGTGACGTTGATTTTGGTTAGCGAGCCTAGCGATCATTGAAATTCATGTTCACAGTCACTTGCGACAATGAGTTTGCCACGACTTCGCTCGACCGTCATGAAGTTGCTGTGTGTCGTGAGCTCACTCATACACTGTCGTGGCGTGTCGCGGTCGTTTCCGACGTCATCTTCGGCGACTGCGGTGCGACTGCCGACGGCGTAGCCTGAGTCATCGGCTTCGCCGGATGCTTGCGCCGCCACCCGTGCCGCAGTACGACGAAGACCACGAGCAGAAACATGATGGCCGCGGCGATGGCGCCCACCAGTGACGCACCACGGAAAGCCGGCGCGTCGACATCGAGAATCCGCTGGCCCGCATGCGCGGCGTTATTGCCGCCGAGCACGATGCTCAGCGTCATAAGGTTCGGGATCGCGATAAGCACCGCCAGCACCCCGGCGCCGCCCGCGATCACCTTGCCCGCGCGCCGCCGCCACACCAGTGCCGCCAGTAGCAGCAGGAAAAGCGGTATGGCAGTGCACAATCCGCCGTAGACCAGACCCCAGCCGATGCCCTTGCTGAAGCTGCCGTGCACCATCGCCGCGATGCGCTGCGCCCACCAGCGGGGGATGAACGCGGCCAGGATGAAATAGGCGACGACCAGGGCGGCGATGACCGCCACCCCGCCGAGGATCCGCGTGCGCCACGTGGCCAACGTGGATTTCTGACCGTCCGGCCGACCCACAGTCGAAGTCATGGATTCAGCGTAGGCCGGGTGACCGGCAGGCACGCGATCATCGACCCGGCGTTTTGATACGGCCGTCTCGGATGGGTTCTACTTCGCGTGCTCGCGCAGGAACTTCAGCGCCTCGTCGGCATGCACGTTCGCGCGCAGCTCACCGGTGACGACCTTGCGCACGGTGCGGTCGGGATCGATGACGAACGTCTGCCGCTTCACCGGCGCGAGCTTGCCGAGCAGGCCGCGCTTGACGCCGAACTGCGCGGCGACCGTGCCATCGCTATCGGAGAGCAGGGGATAGCCGAGATTCTGTTTGGACGCGAACCCGGCCTGAGTGTCGACCGCATCCGTGCTGATGCCGACGCAGGAGGCGCCGAGCGCCGCGAACTCGGCTGCCAGATCGCGGAAGTGACAGGCCTCCGCCGTGCAGACCGGGGTGTTCGCGGCGGGATAGAAGAACAGCACCACCGGACCGTCTGCGAGCAAGGCGTCGAGCGAGCGGGGCGTGCCGGACTGATCGGGAAGCTCGAATTGCGGTGCGAGCCGGCCTGTCTGCATGATACTGGACAGTACCGGGCGAATGCCGCGCCCGGTATCAGCCACGGGAGGGGCTACACGCCGATGAGCGCGGCGACCTCGGGGTTCTTGATCTCCATGACATCGAGAATGCCGTGTGCGCGCAGGAACGGCTTCAGTTCCTTGATGCGGTCGCTGTAGTGATGCCCACCACAGCATGATCAGCCGCGTCCGAACCGGACGCGCTGTTTCTGATTGCCGCGCGGCGCTGTGGACGGCGCTCGTAGGACTCGCGTGTTGTGGTTGCGTCGGTGGTGAGTTGTCCCTGTGGTGCTTGCGTCGGTGGTCAGAGTCACGCCCTGTGGTGGTCGCCTGTATCGGTGTCAGTGCGACCTGGGATGATGGTGCAATGCCTGGCGCGTCGACTCCCACCACCACGACCCGCGAACAGTTCCATCTGCTGGCCGCGGAGCATCGGGTGGTCCCGGTGACCCGAAAGGTGCTGGCGGACTCCGAAACTCCGCTGTCGGCCTATCGCAAGCTGGCCGCCGATCGGGCCGGGACCTTCCTGTTCGAGTCCGCGGAGAACGGGCGGTCCTGGTCGCGGTGGTCTTTCATCGGCGCCGGCAGCCCGTCGGCGCTGACCGTCGTCGACGGCGAGGCCGCCTGGCTCGGCAACATTCCGGTCGACGCCCCCTCCGGCGGTGATCCGCTGGTGGCGCTGCGCGAGACCCTGCAACTGCTGCGGACCGAACGGCTGCCCGGCCTGCCCCCGCTGACCGGCGGTATGGTCGGCTACCTCGGCTATGACGCGGTGCGCCGGATCGAGCGGCTGCCCACCCTGACGCTGGATGATCTGCAACTGCCGGAAATGTTGCTGCTGCTGGCCACCGATCTCGCGGCATTCGATCACCACGAGGGCGCGATCACCCTCATCGCCAACGCGGTCAACTGGAACGGCACCGCCGAGCGGGTCGACGAAGCCTACGACGACGCGGTGGCCCGGCTGGACCGGATGACAAGCGCGTTGGCCGCGCCATCGGAGTCGACCGTGTCGGTCTTCGACCAGCCCGAGCCGCAGTACACGCGCGGGCGCACCACCGAGGAGTTCGGCGCCGGGGTGCGCCGCCTGGTCAAGGAGATCGAAGCGGGCGAGGCATTCCAGGTGGTGCTTTCGCAGCGCTTCGAGATGGACTACGACGGCGCACCGCTTGATCTGTACCGGATGCTGCGCGCCTCGAACCCGAGCCCGTACATGTATCTGATGCACATTCCCGACGGCGACGGCGGCACCGCGTTCTCCATCGTCGGCTCCAGCCCGGAATCCCTGGTGACCGTGAAAGAGGGTGTGGCGACGACACATCCGATCGCGGGCACCCGCTGGCGCGGCGTCACCGAGGAGGACGACCTGCTGCTGGAGAAGGGGCTGCTTGCCGACGAGAAGGAGAACGCCGAGCACCTCATGCTCGTCGACCTCGGCCGCAACGACCTGGGTCGGGTGTGCCAGCCGGGCACGGTACGGGTCACCGAGTACCGGCATATCGAGCGCTACAGCCACGTGATGCATCTGGTGTCGACGGTGTCGGGCCGACTTGCCGCAGGAAAGATCGCGCTGGACGCGGTGCGCGCTTGCTTCCCCGCGGGCACGCTGTCCGGCGCACCGAAGGTGCGGGCGATGGAACTCATCGAGGAACTCGAGCCCACCCGCCGCGGCGTCTACGGTGGCGTCGTCGGATACCTCGACTTCGCCGGCGACGCGGACACCGCGATCGCCATTCGCACCGCGCTGCTCAAAGACGGCACCGCCTACGTCCAAGCCGGCGCGGGCGTCGTCGCGGATTCCGATGCGGACTACGAGGACGTCGAATCCCGCAACAAGGCGATGGCGGTGCTGCGGGCGATCGCGGCCGCGCGGACGGTCCGGGCCTATGGCGCGGAATCGGGAAGCGAGAACGGCAGCGCGGAATGACGGAAGCGGAAGGATCGGGTCCCGACCTTGGCACCTCGGCGAGATGCGGGGCGACGTCGGAGCAGTCGAACGATGCGTCTTCGGCGAGTACGGGCGCTCGCCGCAAGTACCCCGTCGGCGCGATCGTGCTGCTGGCTGTCGCGGCGGCAGCGCTGTGGGGCTCGTCGCGGATGACCTGGGCGACGGTGTCGTCCACCGACGGGCTCACCGAGCCACGGACCGACCACCTCGACGGCGGGGTCTGGTTCGGGGCGCTGACGCCCCTGGCGCTGGTGCTGCTTGCCGCCATCGCGGCGGTGCTGGCGACCCGCGGCTGGCTGCGGCGGATGTTCGGGGTGCTGATCGGCTTGGTCGCCGCGGTGACCGCCGTACCCGCCTTCGCACTGCTGACCAAGTCCGGCGCGACCGCAGCGCGCGCCGCCACCCTGGCCGAGCTACCGGGTCGCGCAACGGTGACCGAGGTGGTCACGGCGCCCTTCCCCGCTGTGCTGGCGTTGGCGGGCGCGCTGGCCGCGTTTACGGCGGCTGTGCTGCTTGCCCGGATGCCGGAGGACTCCGCGCGACTGACCGGCAAATACGACAACCCGGTGTTCCGACGGGCCGCCGCCACCGAGGAGGTGGCGCAGCGACGCACCGAAGAGGCTGTGGGCGGCGCGAATTCGGCCACCGGGCAAATCTCCGAGCGGGTGCTGTGGGACGCGCTGGACGCGGGCACCGACCCGACCGAGGAGGCGGCGCGATCGCGCGGCACCGCCGCGCAACCGGGCGACGATGATCAGGGCAAACGTGCCCGCTGAGGAATCCGGGCAGGTCCAGGCAAGCCCCGGCGCACCTGCGCCGCAAGCAGCCATTTATTCTTTGTCAGCATCGGTGAGACAGCGCCTGGGGGATTTCTCAGGCAGCATGTTGCGTCTCCCCAGAAAGGATTCGAGCCAGATGACGGTACTCGACTCGATTCTCGACGGGGTCCGCGCGGATGTGGCCGCTCGGGAAGCCCTCCTGGACTTCCAGGCGATCAAGGCCGCCGCGGCGGCGGCGGTCTCGCCGCTGGACGCCCGCGCCGCGCTCCTCGAAGACGGCATCGGCGTCATCGCCGAGGTCAAGCGGGCCAGCCCGTCCAAGGGTGAACTCGCCGACATCCCGGACCCGGCCAGCCTGGCCAAGGCATACGAGGATGGCGGCGCCCGAGTCATCAGCGTGCTGACCGAGGGCCGCCGTTTCCACGGCTCGCTCGACGATCTCGACGCGGTCCGCGCCACGGTGAACATCCCAATCCTGCGCAAGGATTTCGTCGTCGGGCCCTATCAGATCCACGAGGCCCGCGCGCATGGCGCCGACGTCATCCTGCTGATCGTCGCGGCGCTGGAGCAGGACGTGCTGGCCTCGCTCATCGACCGCACCGAATCGCTCGGCATGACCGCGCTGGTCGAGGTGCACACCGAAGAAGAGGCCGACCGTGCGCTGGAGGCGGGCGCTTCGGTGATCGGCGTGAACGCCCGCAACCTGAAGACGCTCGAGGTGGATCGGGATGTGTTCGCGCGCATCGCGCCCGGCCTGCCCACCGAGGTCATCCGCGTCGCCGAATCCGGCATCCGCGGCACCGCCGACCTGCTGGCCTACGCAGGTGCGGGTGCGGACGCCGTGCTGGTCGGTGAGGGCCTGGTGACCAGTGGTGATCCCCGTGCATCCGTGTCCGAACTGGTGACGGCGGGCACCCACCCGTCCTGCCCGAAGCCGGCGCGGCGGGGCCGGTGAGGCCGGTGGCCGCGCTACCCAAGGCCAGCGACGGCGTCCACGAACGCAGCGCCCACGAACCGGACGCGGGCGGTCACTTCGGCGTCTACGGCGGCAGGCACGTCCCCGAGGCGCTGATGGCGGTGATCGAGGAGGTCACCGCCGAGTACGAGAAGTGCAGGCAGGACCCGACGTTCCTGGACGAACTGGATCGGCTGCAGCGCGACTACACCGGGCGTCCGTCACCGGTGTTCGAATGCACCCGGCTGGCCGAGCACGCGGGCGGCGCCCGCATCCTGCTCAAGCGCGAGGACCTGAACCACACCGGTTCGCACAAGATCAACAATGTGCTCGGCCAGGCGCTGTTGGCCAAGCGGATGGGTAAGACGCGGATCATCGCGGAGACCGGAGCGGGCCAGCACGGCGTCGCCACCGCGACCGCGTGCGCGCTGCTCGGCCTCGACTGCGTCGTCTACATGGGCGCCGTCGACACCGAACGCCAGGCGCTGAACGTGGCCCGCATGCGGCTGCTCGGCGCCGATGTCATCTCGGTGACCACCGGCTCGCAGACGCTCAAGGACGCAATCAACGAGGCGCTGCGCGACTGGGTCACCAACGCCGACGCCACCTACTACTGCTTCGGCACCGCCGCGGGCCCGCACCCGTTCCCGCTGATAGTTCGCGATTTCCAGCGCATCGTCGGCCTGGAGGCCAGGGCTCAGGTGCAGTCCTCGACCGGTCGGCTGCCCGACGCGGTCGTCGCCTGCGTCGGCGGCGGCTCCAACGCGATCGGCATCTTCCACCCGTTCATCGACGATACCGCCGTCCGGCTGGTCGGCTTCGAGGCGGCCGGCGACGGCGTCGAAACCGGAAGGCACGCGGCCACTTTCAGCGGTGGCACGCCCGGCGCGTTCCAGGGCGCTTACTCGTACCTGCTGCAGGACGAGGACGGCCAGACCATCGAATCGCACTCGATTTCGGCCGGTTTGGACTACCCGGGCGTCGGCCCCGAGCACGCCTACCTCAAAGACATCGGCCGCGCTGAATACCGGCCGATCACCGACACCGAGGCGATGGACGCGCTGCTGTTGCTCAGCCGCTCCGAGGGCATCATCCCGGCGATCGAGTCCGCGCACGCGGTAGCCGGCGCGCTGAAACTCGGCAAGGAACTGGGCAAGGGCGCGATCATCCTGGTGAACCTGTCCGGTCGCGGCGACAAGGACATGGACACGGCGGCGAAGTGGTTCGGGCTGTTCGACGAACCAGCCGGCGACAAGGAGAACCAGCAGTGAGTCAGCAGTCCCGCCTCGCCAACACCTTCGCCGCCTGCCGCGCCGAGAACCGGGCCGCGCTGATCGGCTACCTGCCCGCGGGTTACCCGGATCTGGCCGGTTCCATCGAGGTGGTCCGGGCTATGGTCGAATCCGGTTGCGACATCGTCGAAGTCGGCGTCGCCTACTCCGATCCGGTGATGGACGGGCCGACCATCCAGGCCGCCGCGGAGCAGGCGCTGCGCGGCGGGGTCCGGGTGCGCGACGTGTTCTCCGTGGTGGAGGCGATCACCCAGGCAGGTGGCAAGGGCGTCGTCATGAGTTACTGGAATCCGGTGCTGCAATACGGCGTCGACAAGTTCGCACGCGATCTGGTCGCCGCGGGCGGGTCGGGCATCATCACCCCGAACCTGATCCCGGAAGAGGCGGACGACTGGTTCGTCGCATCGGCCGCTCACGATCTGGATCGCATCTTCCTGGTCGCGCCGTCCTCCACCGAGGAGCGACTGGTGACGACACTGCAGGCCAGCCGCGGTTTCGTCTACGCGGCCTCGACCATGGGTGTCACCGGCGCCCGCGACGCGGTGTCGTCGGCCGCGCCCGCGCTGTGCGCGCGGATCCGCGCCCACTCCGACATCCCGATCGGCGTCGGTCTCGGCGTGCGCTCGGGTGCCCAGGCGGCCGAAATCGCCTCCTACGCAGACGGTGTCATCGTGGGCTCCGCGCTGGTGACCGCGGCGGGCGAGAGCCTGGACGCGGTGCGCGCGCTCACGGCGGAGCTGGCGGAAGGCGTTCGTTCGGCGACCGTCGCCTCGTAGCCCTACCGCTGCCATCGCGCTGAACCGTGCGGCTCGCGCTGTCCTATTAACAGCCATGAGCTGGTGGAGCCGATGGTCCGCGTCGCCGGACGGCGCCGGGTCCAGTCTGGTCGTATTCGTCGCTTTGCTGCCGGTGCATCGACCGCGAAACTTGCTGTGTGGCCGTGCTCCGCTACGGTGGCCACGTGACCTTAGGAGTCCTGGCAGACAGTGTCCTGGCCAACGGCATCGTCAATGGTGGCGTGCTGGCCTACATTCCCAGTCCCGCGCAGGGCGTGTGGCATATCGGTGTGTTCCCGCTGCGGGCCTATGCCCTGTGCATCATCATCGGCATCGTCGTCGCCATCTGGTGGGGTGAGCGGCGGTGGCGCGCGCGCGGCGGTGCGCCGGGCGCGATACTGGACGTCGCGATGTTCGCGGTGCCGTTCGGCCTGATCGGTGGCCGGCTCTATCACGTCGCCACCGACTGGCAGAAGTACTTCGGCGCCGACGGGCACCCGATCGATGCGCTGAAGATCTACCAGGGCGGCCTCGGCATCTGGGGTGCGGTGTTCCTCGGTGGTGTCGGCGCCTGGTTGGGCTGCCGGATCTATCGAATCCCGTTGCCCGCGTTGGGTGATGCGATCGCGCCGCCGATCCTGCTCGCGCAGGCCATCGGCCGCTTCGGCAACTACTTCAACCAGGAGTTGTACGGTCGCGAAACGGACCTGCCCTGGGGGCTGGAGATCTATCGGCGGGTCGGCGCCGACGGCCAGCTGGACATGATGAACGGCGTCTCCACCGGCGTCGTCGACCGGGTCGTGCAGCCCACCTTCCTCTACGAGATGCTGTGGAACCTGCTCATCGTGGTGCTGCTGGTGCAGCTCGACAGGCGCTACCGTATCGGCCACGGCCGGCTGTTCGCCCTCTACGTCGCCGGTTATTGCCTCGGCCGCTTCTTCGTCGAGCTGCTGCGTGACGACGAGGCAACCAAGATCGCGGGCATTCGTATCAATTCGTTCACCTCCGCCCTCGTATTCCTCGCGGCCGTCGCATATTTCGTGTTCGCGACAAAGGGCCGCGAGCCTGCCGAACAATTGCAGCCCGGCGCCCTGCGCGCGGCAACTGCGGCGTCGGCGGCCGGGGAGGCCGTGCCCGACGAGTGCGTGGCAGCGAAGAAAGACGCGGCACCGACGAAGGACCCGGAGCCGGGCAAGGACACGGAGCCAGGCGAGTACGCCGCGTCAGGCGACGAAACCGACGCCGAGAAAGCCGTCGAGCCGGACAAATCCGCAGGAGCGGATAAGGCCGATGAGTCGGCGCAGCCAGCCGAGTCCAAGCAGGCCGCTCAGCCCGAGGAGACCGTCGAATCGGCCGAGTCCGCCGGTTCGAAGGTCGTCGAGTCAGAGCAGGCAGCCGAATCAGGGAAGGTTGCCGAGCCGGGCAAGACGTAGTCCGATCCGCTGCGAGAATGCGGGGATCCGCCCTCCCGGAACCCCGGCCTTCTCCCGGACCGCAAGCAAATTCGGCGTGACCGGCAACACCGCAGGCGCTCCTCGCGATAACCACGAAGACCGGCGACACTGCGTCGCCGGTGACTGAGCCCGAGACATCGAGCGCGACAAGGCATTCGATTCGGGCAACAATGTCCCGTGATCGGCTCCCGAAAGGAAGACTGATTGCGTAAGGGCGTGGGTAACTCGCGGGGTACGGCAACGACACGGCGAGTCGCCCAACGTTCGGCAAGAGACGCGGGGAGACGGGCAAGTGCCCGCACGAATGAGGAGGACATGAGTGACCGACCCTTACCAGCAGAACCCAGGATTCGGCGGCCCGCAGTACGGCCCGCCCGGTACGGGTCCGGATCTGAACAAGCCGGCCGACCAGAGTCAGCCGCAGTATCCGCAGCAGCCTGACCCGTACGGCCAGCCGCAGTACGGCCAGCCCGCGGATCCGTACGCGCAACAGCCGGGCGGCTATGGCCAGCCGGGCGGTTACCCGCCCGCACAGTACCCGCAGCCGCAGGGCTACAACCCGAACGATCCGGAAGCGCCATGGGGCCGTGACCAGTTCGGTGTGCCCTTCTCCGACAAGCAGAAGTTGATCGCGGGCCTGCTGCAGATCCTCCTCGGCGCGTTCGGCGCGGGCCGGTTCTACACCGGCCACACCGGCATTGCCATCGCCCAGATCGCGGTCACCTGGCTGACCTGTGGCGTCGGCGGCATCTGGCCGTTGATCGACGGCATCATGATGCTGGTCGGCAACGTGCCCGACAGCGAGAACCGTCCGTTGCGCGACTGAGTTCGCATCGGGCTGGAACCCGGAGGGCGCCGCACCACTTCTATGGTGCGGCGCCCTCCGTCGTAAAGGTAAGTGCTACAAGCATTCAGATCACCATGATCGCGATACTGTGCATCGAAACAGTCCGGGCGTAACATGGCCCGACTGTGTGTCGTGTGTGGACACCCCACGCACCGAAGAGAGGGATTTCGTGCGTCGCAAGTTGTTCGCCGTCGCCATGCTCGCCATCGTCGCCGCCACCGGGTTGTCCGCGTGCGGCAGTCGCGACCCGAACGTAATCAAGGTCGGCACCGAGGGCACGTACTCGCCGTACAGCTTCCAGGGACCCGACGGCAAGCTGACCGGCTACGACATCGAAGTGGTTCAGGCCGTCGCCGACAAGCTCGGCAAGAAGGTCGAGTTCGTACAGACGCCATGGGACGCGATCTTCGCCGGCCTGGAATCCAAGCGCTTCGATCTGGTCGCCAACCAGGTGACGATCAACGACGAGCGCAAGAACAAGTACGCGCTGTCGGAGCCGTACACCACCTCCGAGGGTGTGATCGTTACCCGCGCCGACAACAACAGCATCACCTCGCTGGCCGACCTGAACGGCAAGACCTGCGCCCAGTCCTCCACCAGCAACTGGAGCAAGGTCGCCTCGGGTGCGGGCGCGAAGGTCGAAGCGGTGGAGGGTTTCGTACAGGCGATCCAGCTGCTGAAGAGCGGCCGTGTCGACGCCACCGTCAACGACACCCTCGCGGTGCACGAGTACAGCAAGACGACAGGTGACACCAGCGTGAAGGTCGCCGCCAAGACGGGCGAGATCAGCAAGATGGCCTTCGCCGCACGCAAGGGTGACACACTCATCGACGACGCGAACAAGGCGCTGGATCAGCTGCGCACCGAGGGCAAGCTGACGCAGATCTCGGAAAAGTACTTCGGCACCGACGTCAGCAAGTAGTAGCTCGCTGCCATGGATGCCGCTACGCGGGAACTCATCTGGCACAACCTGTGGCCGATGTTGCAGGCCACGATCACCAAGACCATCCCGCTGACCGCGATCAGTTTCGCGATCGGCTTGGTCATCGCGCTGATCGTGGCACTGGCAAGGATGTCGCCGGTGTGGCCGGTCTCGGCGGCCGCCCGGTTCTATATCTCGATCATCCGGGGCACGCCGCTGCTGGTGCAGCTGTTCATCGTCTTCTACGCGCTGCCGCAGTTCAACATCGTGCTCCAGCCGTTTCCGGCCGCGGTGATCGCGTTCAGCCTCAATGTCGGCGGCTACGCGGCGGAGGTGGTGCGCGCCGCGATCCTGAGCGTGGCCAAAGGGCAGTGGGAGGCTTCTCAGGCGCTCGGCATGTCGTATCCGAAGATGATGCGGCTGATCATCCTGCCGCAGGCCTCGCGCATCGCGGTGCCGCCGCTGTCCAACACGCTGATCGCCCTGGTGAAGGACACATCGCTGGCCTCGACCATTCTGGTGACCGAACTGCTGCGGGTCGCCCAGATCGCGGCGGCCCCGACGTTCGATTTCTTCGCGCTCTACGGCGTCGCGGCGATCTACTACTGGGTAATCTGCCTGATTCTCGGATTCGGGCAGACCCGTCTGGAAACGCGGTTGAGTCGGCACGTCGCGCGATGACGACAGGTTTCACCAACTACGTTCATATTCTTCACCAAGGTTTCACCGAGGCCGCCACATGTCGAGTGCACCCATCAGGTCTAGGCTCTACCCGTGATACGACGGACGAAGATTGTGTGCACACTCGGCCCGGCCACTGCCACCGAGGAGCGAATTCGAGAACTCGTCGAGAGCGGCATGGACGTGGCGCGGCTGAATTTCAGCCACGGCGAACACGCCGACCACGCCGAGAATTACAAGAAGGTACGACAGGCCGCCGACGACCTGGGCCGCTCAGTCGGCGTTCTCGCCGACTTACAGGGCCCGAAGATCCGGCTCGGCCGGTTCATCGGGGACCGCACGGTGTGGGCGACCGGTGAAGAGGTCCGCATCACCGTCGACGACATCCTCGGCACCCACGACCGCGTCTCCACCACGTACAAGGAACTGGTCAAGGACGCCAAGCCGGGCGACCGGCTGCTGGTGGACGACGGCAAGATCGGGCTGACGGTCACCAGTGTCGAGGGCAACGATGTTATCTGCCGGGTGACCGAAGGCGGACCGGTCAGCAACAACAAGGGTGTCTCCCTGCCGGACATGAACGTGTCGGTGCCCGCGCTGTCGGAGAAGGACATCGAGGACCTCGAGTTCGCGCTGAAGCTCGGCGTGGACTTCATCGCGATGTCGTTTGTGCGCTCGGCCTCGGATGTGGAGCTCGCGCACGACGTGATGGACCGCGTCGGCCGGCGGGTTCCGGTGATGGCCAAGCTGGAGAAGCCGGAGGCCATCGACAACCTCGAGGCCATCGTGCTCGCCTTCGACTCCATCATGGTTGCCCGCGGTGACCTCGGCGTCGAGTTGCCGCTCGAGCAGGTCCCGATCGTGCAGAAGCGTGCCATCCAGATGGCGAGGGAGAACGCGAAGCCGGTCATCGTCGCGACCCAGATGCTGGAGTCGATGATCGAGAACTCGCGCCCCACCCGGGCCGAGGCCTCCGACGTGGCGAACGCGGTGCTCGACGGTGCCGACGCGGTGATGCTCTCCGGCGAGACTTCGGTCGGCGCCTACCCCATCGAGACGGTGCGCACCATGGCGCGCATCGTGCACGCGGTGGAGACCGAATCCACCCAGGTGCCCCCGCTGACCCACGTGCCGCGCACCAAACGTGGCGTCATCTCCTACGCGGCTCGCGATATCGGCGAGCGACTGAATGCCAAGGCGCTGGTCGCGTTCACCCAGTCGGGTGACACGGTGCGTCGCCTCGCTCGGCTGCACACCCCGCTACCGCTGCTGGCGTTCACCCCGCTGCCGGAGGTGCGCAGCCAGCTGTCGCTGACCTGGGGCACCGAAACATTCATCGTGCCGACTGTGAAGAGCACCGACGCGATGATTCACCAGGTCGATGTAGCACTGCTGTCGATGGAGCGATATCAGAAAGGTGATCTGGTGGTAATCGTTGCGGGCTCCCCGCCCGGTACCGTCGGATCGACGAATCTCATCCACGTGCACCGTATCGGTGAGGAGGACCATTAATTTGAGTGCCGCGCCAGGTGGTGCTGTCGGCGTCGGTGCGACGTCGACGGGAGGTTCCGATCTGCAGGTGCTGCTCGGACTGCTGGATCTGGAGCAGGTCGACGAGGACGTCTTCGTCGGTCAGCATCCGGAGAAGGTGTGGAGCCGCACGTTCGGCGGGCAACTCGTGTCGCAGGCCATCATGGCGGCGGGCCGGACGGTCGGCGACCGTCCGGTGCACGCGGTGAACGCGCACTTCGTGCGTGGCGGCGATGTGAAGAAGCCGATCGAATACCGGGTCGACCGCCACCGCGATGGGCGCTCGCTGGCCAACCGCACGGTGACAGCGATCCAGGCCGGCCAGGAGCTGTTCGTGATGCTCGCGGCGTTCCAGGACTGGGGCAAGGGACTTGAGCACGCCGCGCAGCAGCCGGTCGTGCCCGACCCCGAAACGCTGCCGCGGGTGGAGGAGAGCTTCGAAGGCTTCGAAGACAAGCTGGAGATGTTCGTCAAGGCGCCGCATCCCATCGACATGCGCTACACCAACGACCCGGCCTGGATCATGAAGGGCACCGGCGAGCGGCTCAACCACAACCGGGTGTGGATGCGGACCGACGGCAGGCTGTCCGACGATCCGCTGATTCACGTTGCGATGCTGGGCTATTCGTCCGACGCCACGGTGCTCGACTCGATCATCACCACGCACGGGCTGTCTTGGGGCCTGGACCGGATCGTGGCGGCGACGATCAATCACTCGATCTGGTTCCACCGGCCGTTCCGGTTCGACGAATGGACGCTGTACGCCACCGAATCCCCGGTGGCCGCGGGTTCGCGTGGCCTGGCCACCGGCAGGTTCTTCTCCCGCACCGGTGAACTGCTTGCCACCGTCGTGCAGGAAGGCGTCATCCGGCACTTCCCGGCCCGCAGGTGAACTGAAGCGGTTGGCGCTAGAGATATTGGCGCCTAGAGCGATTCGCGTTCGGTCTCGAAATCGAAGCTGTCGCGCCGCTGCACGCGGATCGTCCGTGGGATTTCGAGATCGGTTGGGTCACCGGAGGTTTCCAGCATCAGTCGGCGCTCCAGCGCGGCCAGGCCCGGCGCGGTGAGGTCGCGCGGGGCGCCGACCAAGCTCAGTGCGATCTCGTAGGTGCAGCGGGCACCCGGCTGCCGACCGGGATGGTCGACGCGCCATTGTGTTTCGAGCATGATGTGGTCCGGTGCGTCGGAGTCGACGGGCAGCGTGAAGCGCCACGCGAACACGTCGCGGTCCTGAAGGTGGTCGTCCAGCACGGCGCGCACCGTATCGACGACGCGCTCGAGGGTTTCCGGTGTCACATAAACATGGAGCGAAACATCCGAAATTCGTTTCGGCATGTCTGATTCCTGTCGTGTGTCGAACCATCAACTGCGGATGTTGTTCGCGGGGAGTTTAACCCTCGACGCACATGATGGACACAGCCAGGGGCGAATTCGTTGAAGATGTCACTGGATTCGGTGCGCCGCCAGGAATGCCGCCAGCGGTGCGGGCGCGGCTCCCGGTGCGACCACCAGGCCCGCCCGTTCGTCCTCGACCGGCCGGGACTGCTCGTGCGGAGCGAGTGCCAGCAGCAGTGGAACCAGCGCCTCGGCGATCCGATCGCCGACTTCGCAGAACGCGGCCTCCGACAGCCCGACCGGGTCGGCGATGTTTTCCCGGCCGACCATCGACAGGTCGTGGCGTGAGCGATGCAGTTCGGCGATGGTCTTGGCGCCGGTCACCTTGGCGATCCGGTGCGCCTCCAGCAGCGTGAACGTCCGTGAGCTCGCGCCGAATCCCATCTCGGCCGCCTGGTCGCGGAGCTGTTCGGTCATTGTGAGGACGAGGTCGGCTTTGTCGATCATCTCCGGCTTCAGCCTCCGTGCGCGGAAATTATCGGGGTCCGCGCCGAGACCCGCAATGGTTTGTGCTGCGAGTGGTTCCACCGGAAAGCCGACCAGCGCACGGGTTCCCGCGCTTTCGGCGGTCAGGCCGGTCAGCTTGTGATCGACCGCGACGGCACGGGTAAGCCGCTCGGCGATCACCGAACGGCAAACATTGCCGTTGCAGACGAACAGGACGTGCATGGGAATACGGTAGGACGGCAGATAACGCTTCAGAAGCGGTCCGACCACGAATCACACCGCGACGAGCATAAATTCATCTGTACGTCGTGTGCCGTACACGAAATACGCCCTGGTATTGGGGGAGACGCTCGATGACTGTTGCCGACATATTGTCGGCCCGTCATCGAGGTCTGGGCTTACCCGTGCTGTTACCCGATGCGAATGAATTCAATCATGATGTCGGGAACCCGATGTTCCCGAGTTTGGGAAGTCTCACTCGGATTCGGTTCCGTAGTAAGTGGATTCGTCGACCACCGGCGCAACCTTCGCGGGCTCATCATGCACCCGGCTGCGCGTGGAGAACATCCGACCCCGCGACGCGACCACGGGCGCGAAGCGGGCGAGGCCCGTCGAGGCCTGCAAATCGTCGTACATCGTGTCGATCCCGCCCCGCAGGAGATATGCCTCATGCCAGAACCCGGTACCGCCGGAGTCGCGCAGGAACTTCTGCCACCAATCCCGATGTGGCGCCGCGAGTAAGCAATCAGTTCGATGGCAGACGTGAAGCCGCACATACGCGTAGCGCCCGAGGAACCGGCACCCATACGTCGACTCAACTACAAGACACAGGAGACAGCCGCGCATGCCCTCGACGTACCCATTGGGAGGGTTGGGAAAAGACCCGCACATCCGCCGTCAACGCAACCCATGAAGGGGGCCAGCGCAGCGAAGCCCCGCCGGGTGGGGTCTGGGGCCCCAGTAGTCACGCCAAGCGAAACGGCTCACGCTCTCAGTGAGCATGAGCCGTCCATGAGCTTGGTGCCGATTGTGGGACTCGAACCCACACGTCCTTTCGGACAACGGTTTTTGAGACCGTCGCGTCTGCCAGTTCCGCCAAATCGGCGCACCGGGAGAGAACTATAGCGGGTCGTCGGCCGGGTTCGCGAATGGGTTGTCCCACGCGGCGCGACCGGGGGTCTTTGCGCAGGGTATATGCGTTCTATGCGGAAGTGAAAGGTACTGTTTACATCACTCGACAGCGCGACGGTTGGCCGATGGACCGGCAGTTGGGCCACGGCCATCCTTCGGCGTGTCGGGACAGGCATCGGAACCAGAGGGGTCTACCTATGAGCAGTACAGCAGGGGGCGCCGCGAAGCGCGACGCCGGGGCGAAGCGAGTCGTCGTCGCCGAGGACGAGGCGCTCATCCGCATGGATCTGGTGGAGATGCTGACCGAAGAGGGTTATCGGGTTGTCGGTGAGGCGGGTGACGGCCAGCAGGCGGTCGATCTCGCGGTGGAGCATCGGCCAGACCTGGTGATCATGGATGTGAAGATGCCGCGCCGCGACGGTATTGACGCGGCAGCCGAGATCGCGTCGAAACGTGTTGCGCCGGTGGTGATTCTGACTGCGTTCAGTCAGCGTGACCTGGTCGAGCGGGCGCGTGATGCCGGTGCGATGGCATATCTGGTGAAGCCGTTCACGAAGTCCGATCTGGTGCCGGCCATCGAGCTGGCGGCCAGTCGCTTCCATGAGATCACCGCGTTGGAGAGCGAGGTCGCGAATCTGTCCGACCGGCTGGAGACGCGCAAGCTCGTCGAGCGGGCCAAGGGCGTGCTCATGCAAACGCAGGGTCTCTCCGAGCCGCAGGCTTTCAAATGGATTCAGCGCACCGCGATGGATCGCCGTACTACCATGAAGGCGGTAGCCGAGGTGGTGCTGGAGAACCTGGCCCCGAAGTGATCGTGACCTGTCAGTGACCTCGGCTCCGGAGTGACCTTGGGCGGCGTCTGAAGTGACACAGGGCTGGTCGCGGCCGGAAAATTTACAAAGTTGAAACAAAATCGCGAAGAAGAATTCGAACAAAGTCATCCGCATGACGCGATTGTGATGCGGATCTAACGTGGCGACGCTATGTTCTGACCGGGCTGACGTGGTCGGCCTCCTCGGAGAGCCGGGGGAGCACAGGACGTAGAGGTGAGACGTGCTTAGTTCGACATGGCGCCGTTCGACGCTGGGTGTGTTGGTCATCGGTGCCGCCGCCGCACTCGTGCTGACGGGTTGCAGCAGCAAATCGACCAGCAATGACTCGGGGTCTTCCGGCACGAGCGGTGCGGGTGGTCTGTCCATCCAGCCGGTCGCGCAGGTGGATATCGACGGCAAGCAGGTGCCGAAGACCGACCCGGCCAAGGCCGCCGATCCGGCGGGTGATGGCAAGGCGACCTGCGCGCCGGGCACGACGATCGCTTTTGCCGGCGCGTTGACGGGCCCGAACGCCGCTCTCGGCATCAACATCGTCGACGGTGTCAAGCTGGCGCTGGATCAGCACAACAAGGCGAATCCGGGCTGCAAGATCGAGCTCAAGCAGTTCGACACCGAGGGTGACCCGCAGAAGGCTACCCAGGTCATCCCGCAGATCGTCAACGACAAGTCGATCATCGGCCTGGTCGGCCCGGCGTTCTCCGGTGAGACCAAGGCGACCGGCAAGATCCTGAGCGATGCGGGCCTGGTCTCGGTGACCGCCTCGGCCACCAACGCCACGCTCACCCAGAACGGCTGGGTCACCTTCTTCCGCGGCCTGGCCAACGATGACATCCAGGGTCCGTCGGTCGCGAAGTACCTGACCGGCTCCGCGGGCTACAAGAAGGTCTGCGTCGTCCAGGACAACAGTGACTACGGCACCGGCCTGGCCAAGAGCATCACCGAGGGCCTGGGCGCTGCGGCCGATCCGGCCTGCGCGGCCAGCATCAAGACCGGTGACAAGGACTTCTCCGCCACCGTCACCAAGGTCGCCAGCGCGAAACCGGACGCGGTCTTCTACTCCGGCTACTACGCCGAGGGCGCCCCACTGGCGCAGCAGCTGAAGTCCGGTGGCGTCAACGCCGTCTTTGTCGGCCCGGACGGTGTGAACGATCCGCAGTTCCTCTCGCAGGCGGGTAGCGCCGCCAAGGGCGCGACACTGACCTGCCCGTGTGGTCCGGCCCCGGACAAGTTCGCCAAGGACTACGAGGCCCTCAACGGCCAGCCGTCGGGTGTCTACTCCGTCGAGGCCTACGACCTGGCCACGATCCTGGCCAAGGGCATCGACAGCGGCAAGGTGAGTCGTCCCGACCTGCTCGAGTACGTGCGGTCCTACGACGGTGCCGGTCTGGCGCGTCAGTACAAGTGGAACCCCAATGGGGAACTGTCCAATGCACTGATCTGGATCTACACGGTCAAGTAACCCACGGCACGACGCGCAGCACGTATGGGGGTTCGCGCGAATCCCCATACGTGCTGTTTCGTGAGAGCGAATGAATGAGGGCGAATTACGAATGACATCAACAGCATTGGCCGGCGCTGTACAACTAGCCGGCGGATCGATCGACTTCAACTATCAAGGAGTCATCGACGACTTCTGGCGACTGACTGTCGACGGATTGTCCTACGGTGCGATCTACGCGCTCGTCGCTGTCGGCTACACCCTGGTCTACGGCGTATTGAGGCTGATCAATTTCGCCCATTCGGAAATATTCATGCTCGGCCTCTTCGGCCAGTATGTCGGGCTTATGTTGCTCGGATTCTCACCGAGCGGTGATGTCTACTCCCAAGGCATCATCCTGACCGTCACCTATCTCGCACTCGCCATGATCTTCGGAATGGCGGTATCCGGTGCGGCCGCCGTCGGATTGGAGCGGGTGGCTTATCGGCCGCTGCGCAGGCGCGGCGCCAAACCACTGATCTTTCTCATCACCGCCATCGGCGCCTCGTTCGTGATCCAGGAGGTCATGCACTTCGTGGTGCCGAAGATCTGGCCGAAGCTCGGCGGCACCAACGCGCAGAAGCCGATCATGCTGGTCGAGCCGACCAAACAGTTCAGCTTCGGCGGCGCCGATGTCACCAACGTGACGATCGTCATCATCGTCGCGGCGGTCATTCTGGCCATCGCGACCGAGGTGGTGATCAACCGGACCAAGTTTGGCCGCGGCATCCGGGCCGTGGCGCAGGATCCTGATACTGCGACGCTGATGGGTGTTTCGCGGGAGCGGGTCATCATGCTGACCTTCCTCATCGGCGGTGTGCTCGCCGGTGCGGCCGCGCTGCTGTACGCGCTCAAGATTCCGAACGGGATCATCTATTCGGGCGGATTCATCCTGGGCATCAAGGCATTCAGCGCCGCGGTGCTCGGCGGTATCGGCAATCTGCGTGGCGCGTTGCTTGGCGGGTTGATGCTCGGGCTGGCGGAGAACTACGGCCAGATTCTCTTCGGTACCGAATGGCGCGACGTGGTCGCGTTCGTTGTCCTGGTTCTGGTGCTCATGATTCGCCCGACCGGCATCCTCGGTGAGAGTCTCGGAAAGGCGCGCGCATGACCGACACGGTAAAGAGCCTGCGTCCGCCGCAGTACAGCCCGGACGAGACGCCCAAGCGCGGCGTCGGCGATGCGGTGCGCACCTGGTGGAGCGGATTGTCACGGCCCGCGCAGTGGTGTGTCGGCGTGCCCGCCATCATCCTGCTCGCGCTGCTGCCGCTGTACCCGCCGCCGTTCCTGGATACCCCGGGTACCAGCTTCGGCGGCGTAATGGCACAGTTCGCGATGTACGCGCTGTTGGCCATCGGCCTGAATGTCGTTGTCGGACAGGCGGGTCTGCTCGATCTGGGGTACGTCGGCTTCTACGCCGTCGGCGCCTACACGGTGGGCTTGCTCACCAGTCCCAACAGTCCGTGGAACCAGACCGACGGCGGCTGGCTGAGTTCAAATTGGGCCTGGTTGGCCTGCCTGCCGCTGGCGGCGGCGGTCACCGCGGTGTCCGGCCTGATCCTCGGGTCACCGACGCTGCGGCTGCGCGGTGACTATCTGGCGATCGTGACGCTCGGCTTCGGTGAGATCGTCCGGCTGCTGGCCGACAACCTCGGCGACATCACCAACGGCAGCCTCGGCCTGTCCGGCATCGCCTACCCACGCCTCGGCGAATCGGCCACCCGGCCCAACGGTGTGTTCTCCGCGGGCAATACCGGAGATGCCAACGCTTCCAACATCTTCGACAAGGCCAACTCCGGCGTGTGGTGGTTCTGGGTCGGCATGGTGCTGGTCATCGTCGTACTGCTGATCGTCGGCAATCTGGAGCGCAGCCGGGTCGGCCGGGCTTGGGTCGCGATCCGCGAGGACGAGGACGCGGCCGAGATCATGGGCGTGCCCACCTTCAAGTTCAAGCTGTGGGCGTTCATGATCGGCGCCGCGGTCGGCGGGCTCTCGGGTGCGCTGTATGCGGGCCAGGTGCAGTTCGTGAATCCGAGCGGGTTCAACATCATCAACTCGATGATGTTCCTGTGTGCGGTCGTCATCGGTGGTCAGGGCAACAAGCTCGGCGTCATCGTCGGCGCGTTCATCATCGTGTACCTGCCGAACCGGTTGCTCTCGGTGCAGGCAGTGGGACAGTCCGCCTTCGGTTACGTGATGCTCGCGCTGTCCATCGCCGCCGTCGTCGCATTGGTGATGGTGTGGAAGCGTTGGGCTCGCGACCAGGAACGGCCGGTGCGTCTCGGCTATGTCGTCGGCGCGATCGTGGTGGTGATCGGGTTGTTGATCGTCCTCGGGAATGTGCTGAAATTCCATGAGGCAGGGGCACAGTCGCTCGGCGACTTCAAGTACCTGTTCTTCGGAGTCACGCTCATCGTGTTGATGATTTTCAAGCCGCTGGGGTTGTTCCCGGTGCGGCAGAAGTTGCTCGCCTACGGGCGGCAGGTATATCGGGCCGTGCGTAGACCGTTCGGCAACGAGGCGATCGGGGAACGGGCATGACCGGGCCGGGCGCGGGTGGCGCGCTGTTCGACAACGAGGACATGGCGGCGGAGGGCTATGCCAGCGAACCGGAAGCGGCGCCCAGCGCCGGCATGGTCGATGTGACCGCCGTGCTTCCGGTACTCGGCGACGCCGATGCGGTCGCGGAGGTGGTCGCGCCGAGCCGGGAGATCGAGACTCCGGTCGGCGAGGCGCTGCTGCGCACCGATGGACTGACCGTGAAGTTCGGGGGTCTGACCGCATTGGACAACGTGGGTTTCGAGATTCGCCGCGGCGAGATCCTCGGGCTGATCGGTCCCAACGGAGCGGGCAAGACCACCTGCTTCAACGCGATCACCGGTGTATACCGGCCGTCGTCGGGCGTGGTGTATTTCGACGGCAAGCCGCTGACGAAGACCAAACGTAATGCCATCACGCGGCTCGGTATCGCCCGCACCTTTCAGAACATTCGGCTCTTCGCCGAGATGACTGCGCTGGAAAATGTCGTGGTCGGCACCGACGCCAGGCACAAGACTTCGGTGCCCGGCGCCATCTTCCGCACCACCAGGCATCGGCGCGAGGAACACGAGGCCATCGAACGCGGCATGGCGTTGCTCGAATTCGTCGGCATCGCACCGCGGGCGGTGGAGAAGGCGCGCAACCTGTCCTACGGTGATCAGCGCAGGCTGGAGATCGCCCGTGCGTTGGCCACCGAGCCGAAGCTGTTGTGTCTGGACGAACCCGCCGCCGGATTCAATCCCAGCGAGAAGTCCGCGCTGATGGATCTGATCCGCAAGATCCGTGACGACGGGTTCACCGTGCTGCTGATCGAGCACGACATGCGACTGGTGATGGGGGTGACCGACCGGATCGTGGTGCTCGAATTCGGCCGCAAGATCGCCGACGGGCTGCCCGCCGAGATCCGCGAGAACCCCGATGTGATCGCCGCCTACCTCGGTGTGCCCGACGACGGCACCGAGGCAGGGGCAGCAGACGGCGCACACGGGACGGACGGGTAGGGACATGGCTTCTCACAAGCAACCGGACAACCAGACCGAAGCCTCGGGTGCACTGCTCGAGGTCGAGAGCATGGTCGTCAACTACGGCAGAATCCAGGCGCTGCACGGGATTTCGCTGCAGGTGGCACACGGCGAACTGGTGACACTGCTCGGCGCGAACGGCGCGGGCAAGACCACCACCATGCGTGCCCTTTCCGGGCTGCTGCCGTTGAGCCGCGGCCGCATCATGTTCGAGGGTCGCGACATCACCCATATGAAGGCGCATGAGCGGGTGAAGTCGGGACTGATCCAGGCACCGGAAGGCCGCGGCGTTTTCCCCGGCATGACGGTGCAGGAGAACCTCGACATGGGTTGCTACGCACGGCCGTTCAATCCGAAGTCGGAGTACGACACGACCTTGGAGTGGGTATTCAGCATGTTCCCGCGGCTGGCCGAGCGGCGCAAGCAGGTCGGCGGCACGCTCTCGGGCGGCGAGCAGCAGATGCTGGCGATCGGCCGCGCGCTGATGGCCCGGCCGCGGCTGCTGCTGCTGGACGAACCGTCGATGGGTTTGGCGCCCATGGTGATTCAGCAGATCTTCCGGATCATCTCGGAGATCAATCAGCAGGGCACCACGGTGCTGCTGGTCGAGCAGAACGCACAGCAGGCGCTTGCCCGCAGCGATCGGGCGTACATCCTGGAGACCGGTGAGGTCACCAAGTCCGGTAGTGGCCGCCAACTGCTCACCGATCCGGCGGTGAAGTCGGCCTATCTCGGTGTCGGCTAGCCAAATCTTCGGCATGATGGATCGTCATGGATGCGCATGATGAACTGACGGGTTTGGCCGACCAGTATTGGGACAGCATGCTGGCGGCCTCGCCCAGTCAGGCCACGGTATTGGGCGACCATCGTTTCGACGACCGCATCGAGGACCTTTCGCTCGAGGCGGAGCAGCGGCTGCTGGCGCAGTGGCGGGAGCTGCTCGGCAAGGTGACCGATCTCGATGTCGACCGGTTGAGTCCGGAAGACCGGCTCACCCGCAGCCTGCTGCACACCGAACTGGCCACGACGGTCGATCGTTTGGCGTGGCGACCGCTGGAGCTGGCGTCCGATCAGATGGACGGCATCCACGCCGGAATGCTCATGGTGGCGCCACATCCGTCGGCAGCGTCGGCTGGCCGCCGATCGGCTCGGGGATCGGTTCGATATCAAGGCATTTCACGATGTGGTGCTGAGCGCGGGGTCGGTGAGTCTGCCGGTGCTGCGTGAACTCGTTGCCACGCTCTGATGTGCCGATCGGCCGCACCGGGGCGCCTCTCGATGCGGCCGTGGTGCTTTCGGTGGTTTTGACTGCTTTTCGCTGGTGCCGTGGTGCTTTAGGTCGTGCCGTGGCGCTTTGGACGGCAGGTGGTCGTCGATGGCGCTGATCTGCTCGTCACCGGTCCGACCAGAACGTGCTCAATTGGTTCAAGCAGACCGCCATGCCGGCGAAGTCGGCGCCTTCGGTGATGTAGGCGGCCTCCGCGGCGAGAACCGCCGCAGGGCGGACATTGTTGTGGTCACGGGGAAATGTTGTCCGGTGAGCGTGGCTCGGTCTGGCGGGAATCGGACGGAACCCCTGGCCCCCGGCGGCACGCGGGTCCCGCCGCTGTGAGTTGTCGGTGCCGCTCCCTAGACTCGTCCTCGTGACCCCAGCGACCACTGATCAGCGTACGAGTGCAGCGTCTGCAGCCGACTCCGATTCGGCCGGTCCCCAGCCGACTCTGCTGTTGCTGGATGGTCATTCGATCGCGTATCGCGCGTTCTTCGCTCTGCCCGCGGAGAACTTCAAGACGGTCACCGGACAGACCACGAACGCCGTGTACGGGTTCACCGCGATGCTGATCAACCTGCTGCGCGACGAGAAGCCGACACATATCGCGGCAGCGTTCGACGTGTCGCGCAAGACATTCCGCACCGAGGCATATCCGGAGTACAAGGCCAACCGCAGCGCCACCCCGGACGAGTTTCGCGGCCAGGTCGAGCTGACCAAGGACGTGCTCGGCGCGATGGGCATCCCGGTGATGGCGATCGACGGTTTCGAGGCCGACGACCTGATCGCCACGCTCACCACCAGGGCGGCGGCCGAGGGCTTCCGTGTGCTGATCGTCTCCGGCGACCGCGACGCGATCCAGCTGGTCAACGACAACGTCACGGTGCTGTACCCGCGCAAGGGCGTCTCCGACCTCACCCGGTTCACCCCGGACGAAGTGATGGCCAAATACGGTCTCACCCCGGCTCAGTACCCGGATTACGCGGCGCTGCGCGGCGACCCGAGCGACAACCTGCCCGGCATCCCCGGCGTGGGAGAGAAGACCGCCGCAAAGTGGGTGCGCGAATACGGCGACCTGGCCACCCTGGTGGACAAGGTGGACGAGGTGAAAGGCAAGGTCGGCGACGCGCTGCGGGCCAACCTGAGCAGCGTCGTGCTCAACCGTCAGCTCACCGAGATGGTGCGCGACGTGCCGCTGCCCTACACCCCCGGCCAGCTGGCCCAGCAGCCGTGGGACCGCAACAAGATCCACCAGCTGTTCGACGATCTGGAATTCCGAGTGCTGCGCGACCGGCTTTTCGAGACCCTCGCTCCGCCGGAGCCGGAGGCCGAGGCGGGCTTCGAGATCAGCGGTGGCGCACTCGCCATCGGCGCGGTAGCGGACTGGCTGGCCGAGCATGCGAAAGCCGGTGTCCGGCACGGTGTTTCCGTGATCGGCAGCGGCACGCCCGGCGGCGGTGATGTGCGCGCGCTCGCGATCGCGGCGGGCGACGGCGAGAGCGGCTACATCGACGTCACCGTGCTGACCCCCGAGGACGACGCCGCGCTCGGCGCCTGGCTGGCCGACCCGGCGGTGCCCAAGGCGCTGCACGAGGCCAAGTCGGCGATGCACGCGCTGCGCGGACGCAGCTGGACCCTCGCGGGCCTGACCAGCGACACCGCCCTTGCCGCGTACCTCGTGCGCCCCGGCCAGCGCAGCTTCAACCTCGACGATCTGTCGCTGCGCTACCTTCGCCGCGAACTGCGCGCCGAAACCGACGAGACCCCACAGCTGTCGCTGCTGGACGACGAGGACGCCGTCGACGCCGAGGTCGCGCAAACCGAAATGTTGCGTGCCAGGGCGGTCGTCGACCTCGCCGCAGCGCTGGACGCCGAACTCCAGCAGATCGAATCCGTTCCACTGCTCGCGGAGATGGAGCTGCCGCTGCTGGGCGTGCTGGCCACCCTGGAGGACGCGGGCATCGCCGTCGACGTCGACCAGCTGGAGACGCTGCAGCGCCAGTTCGCCGACAAGGTGAACGAGGCGGCCAACGCGGCCTACGAGGTGATCGGCAAGCAGATCAACCTCGGCTCACCGAAGCAGCTGCAGGTGGTGCTGTTCGACGAACTCGACATGCCGAAGACCAAGCGCACCAAAACCGGGTACACCACCGACGCCGACGCGCTGGAATCGCTGTTCGAGAAGACCGAGCACCCGTTCCTGCAACACCTGCTCGAGCATCGCGACGCCACCCGCCTCAAGGTCACCGTCGACGGCCTGCTCAAGTCCGTCGCCGACGACGGCCGCATCCACACCACCTTCAACCAGACCATCGCCGCCACCGGCCGGCTCTCCTCCACCGAGCCGAACTTGCAGAACATCCCGATCCGCACCGACACCGGCCGCCAGATCCGCGACACCTTCGTCGTCGGTCCCGGTTACGCGGAGTTGATGACCGCGGACTACAGCCAAATCGAAATGCGGATCATGGCGCACCTTTCCGCTGACGAGGGACTGATCGAGGCATTCAACTCGGGCGAGGATCTGCACACCTTCGTCGCGTCCAAGGCCTTCGACATCCCGCTGTCGGAGGTGCATCCCGAGATGCGCCGCCGCATCAAGGCGATGTCCTACGGCCTGGCCTACGGGTTGAGTTCCTACGGTCTGTCCGCGCAGCTGAAGATCAGCACGCAGGAGGCGAAGGAGCAGATGGATGTCTACTTCGATCGTTTCGGCGGCATCCGCGACTACCTGTACGAGGTCGTCGAACAGGCCCGCAAGGTCGGCTACACCGAAACCCTGTTCGGCCGCCGCCGCTACCTGCCCGACCTGGACTCCAGCAACCGGCAACGCCGCGAGGCCGCCGAACGGATGGCGTTGAACGCCCCAATCCAGGGCACCGCCGCCGACATCATCAAGGTCGCGATGATCAACGTGAACAAGGCGATTCAGGCCGCGGGGCTGCGGTCGCGGATGCTGCTGCAGATCCACGACGAGCTGCTGTTCGAGGTCGCCGAGGGCGAGCGGGAGACGCTGGAAACGCTTGCGCGCGAACAGATGTCCTCGGCCATCGCGCTGTCGGTGCCGCTGGATGTGTCGGTCGGCACCGGCCGCAGCTGGGACTCCGCGGCGCACTGACCGCTGCGCTCTACCGAGTAGATGTGCCGCACTGCGTTACGCCGACCATCCGGTGTAACTGGCCTAATCGACGTATGCCGCGATGAGTCGAGGAGTTCAGGGCATCGGCGGCCTGCGCGGGATTGGAAAAGCGCAGGATCGCCAACTCCGGGTCCAGGCCGAGCGTGCCTGCCTGCGCTGTGCGGCGGTGCCGAAGCCCGTCGGCGGCACGCCGGGCTACCGCGCGCCGCCGCGGCACCGACACCGCTCTTGCGCGTATCCCGTGAGCTGCGGCGACGATACTCGTGAGTAGGCACGCCGGAGGGACGAATAAGGTTGCGATTGCGTCGATATGTCCCTATCGTGTACCGCGTGCCGAATCCCGCCGACCGCCACAGTGCAGCGCTGAATGTCGCAGACCGCGACAGCGCCGCGCTAATTCCGCTTACCGCGATGGTGGCGCCCCGGCGACTTCTCCTCGTAGTAACCCGCCGTAGCGGGGTCTGATTCGGACCAGCTTTCTCGCTGCGGCTGTTGATTGTTAGTGCTGGTCCCCTCTGCCGATTCTCTTCGGGAAGACCTGATTGCAATGACGATCCTGACCACTGACACACACACGTTCATCGCCGCCGCACCCAAGGGCCTGCGGGCCGAATGCGGCAGCCTGACGCCTGCGGAGTTCTACGACCGCTACTGCGAACATGCCGGGCCCATCCGGATCAGCGACTGGTCGCTGGCCGGTAACGGGAGCTCGGAGTACGCCGCCACGCTCGAGTTCGCGGATCATCTGCGGACGGTCAGCACCACCGGCAGCCCGGTGGCGGCGCTGACCTCCGCGCTCTACGACGAGGGCTATCCGGTCGAGATCCTGCAGTTCCACCAGCGCCGCACTGAGGATGGCACCGCCACCTTCGTGCAGTGCGAGGTCAACGGAAGGCGCGGCTGGGGCGCGGCCATGGCCGACGACGGGTCCGAGTCGACGATTCGCGCAATGATCGCGGGCGTCAACCTGATCGGGGCCTGACAGCACAACGGACCGTTCATCTCCGTGGTGGCGATGAACGATCCGTGTGTGGGTCTTACTGAGCGGTCTGCTCCGCCTGCTCGGCGAGCTGCTTGCGAACCTCATCCATATCCAGGGCCTTTACCTGGGTGACCAGATCCTCCAATGCGGCGGGCGGGAGCGCGCCGGGCTGTGCGAACACGAGCACGCCCTCGCGGAACGCCATGATCGTCGGGATCGAGCGGATGTTCGCCGCGGCGGCCAGGCCCTGCTCGGCTTCGGTGTCGACCTTGCCGTGCACGACGTCGGGGTGCTTGGTCGAGGAGGTCTCGAAAGTAGGCGCGAAGCTCTTGCACGGGCCGCACCACTCAGCCCAGAAGTCGACGAGTACCACGTCGCTTCCGGTGACTACCTCGTCGAAGTTCTGCTGGGTCAGCGTCTGGGTCGCCATGACGTCCTCTCGTGTCGTTTTATTGCCAGCTGTAACGTCTGGCGTTCTCTTTATCTTCCTCGGGCCACCGGCCACTCACGCCGTTGGTCGCCGTCCCAACGCCGTATACCCACCACGGTCGCCGGGAAATCACGATCCCGCGCAACCGCGTGCACGGCCTCGCCGAGTTGCTGGTGGGCAACCCGTCGAGCCAGCGTCACGTGCGGGGTCCACTGGTCGGGGTGCAGGTTCGCCGGGATACCAGGACACGGCGCAACCGTGGTGAAGATTCGCCGTTGCACCGCGAGCAACTGCTCGGACGGGACGATGGCACGGACCAGGATCGGCTGGCGGGCTCCAAAGACAAGCAGCCCGCCGAGCCTCAGCGGGATGGGCCGGAAACTCTGCTGGTCCAGGGCCTGTTCGATGCGCGGCCAGATCTGCCGGGCGACCGCGACGGTGATGTGTGGGCGCGTGGGTTCGGTCGTTTTCGAGGCCAGGCTCGGAATTCCCGCGTCCGCGAGCAACTGCCACTGCCGCCGGATCTCCGCGTCGGCCGCGTCGTCCAACAGTAATTCGACCGACTGCACCATGGTCTTCAGAAAGTAGCGCCCCACGCGTGTCCGTGGGTCGGTTCGGTCACAGCGGACCCGCGGCGGGAGGATGACCAGGTGAACGATGCGACGGAACGCGCCGGTTCGACCGTGCGCTGGGGCCTGATCGAGGGCAACGGGATCGGTCCCGAGGTCATGCGGGCCGCCCGGGCTGTGGTCGACGAGGCACGGGCCGCGGCGGACGCATGTCGGCGTCGTTGAACTGTTCGACGACCCGGGCGATGGCGCAGGCGGTGCACGGCGCCGCTCGCGCGTTGGCCGGGCACAATCGCGCGAATCCGGTGGTGCTGCAATTGTCGTTGGCAATGTTGTTGCACTGGTTGGGAACTCGTCGCGGTGACCGGGCGATGCTCGGCGCCGCCGCGCGGATCGAGCGCGCGGTCGCGGCCACCTTCGAGGCCGGTATCGGGCGCGCGCCTTCGCCGAGCGGGCCAGATACGCGCGGACCGCGCTCATCGACGGCCGCATCGGCATCCTCAACGCACTTCGCGCTCACCGGGCTGTTGCTCGACAGAATGCTGCCGGTGCCGGGCTCGCGGGTGGTCACGGTCAGCAGCGTCGGCCATCGTATCCGGGCGCGGATCAACTTCGACGATCTCCAGGGGGAACGGTCCTACAACCGGGTGGCGGCGTACGGCCAGTCCAAGCTGGCGAATCTGATGTTCACCTACGAGCTGCAACGTCGCCTGTCCGGCACCGGCAACGCGATCGCGGTCGCGGCTCACCCCGGTGCTGCGAACACCGACTTGATGCGCAACATGCCGACTGTGCTGCGTGCGCTCGTGCCTGTTATCGCACCCATCGCCACGCAGAGCCCAGCGATGGGTGCCTTGTCGATACTCTGCGCGGCCACCGACCCCGACGTGCTCGGCGGTCAGTACTACGGACCGGGTGGATTCTTGGAGACTCGTGGCTACCCGATAATCGTCGAATCGAGTCCACAATCGCATGACACGGCGATTCAGCAACGCTTGTGGACGATCTCGGAGAAATTGACCGGCGTCACGTTCCCTGTCTGATCGCAGCGGCCGGCCGCTGCTCCGTGTTATCGGCTGGTGACCCAGCCCCCCCGATTCGTCCTGACCATGGCCGCTGGATCGGTCACCGGCACGCTGGTCGGGAGTCTGCTACTGGGCGTGGTCCCCAGTCTCGCACTCATCCCGGGATTGGCTGCGCTGCTGCTGTTCTCCGCCGTCAAGGTGTGGCGCCATCGGTAGCAACCGCCGACCGCCACCACGACCGACACACCAGTGCAGCGACTTTCAGACTTCCGATATTGCTACGGAGTCAAGCGTCGGCCTGTTCGGGCGCGCCGCGAATAGTTCACCGAGGCCTGTGGTGGGGTCGTCGGTTTGGCTGGGGAGGCGTTGTCAGCGGTGAACAAGTCCTCGTTTAACGTGCTGGAGCGGCGGATTGGCAGGTGAGGAGAGGGCAGCGTGACTGGTAGAGGGTGGCGGATGCTCGCACGGGTGCGGCGATGGCTGGCAGGCGACCTTGCTCCGGGGGTGGTTCTGCTCGTCGCGACCGCGGTGGCCTTGCTGTGGGCGAACAGCCCACTGGCCGACTCGTACTCCGCGCTGTGGGAGACGGCGCTGCCGCATTCGGCGGGGCTGCCACACGATGTCCGGCATTGGGTCAACGACGCGCTGATGACGGTGTTCTTCTTCGCCATCGGGCTGGAGGTCAAACGCGAGCTGGCGGTGGGTGCGTTGTCGCATCCGCGAGCGGCTGCAGTGCCCGCGCTGGCCGCGGTCGGCGGTGCCGTCGTGCCTGCCCTCGTGTTCCTGGCGATCATCTGGGGCGGGCCTGCCGCATCGGGCTGGGGTATCCCGATGGCCACAGACCCAGCCTTCGCCGTCGGTGTGCTGGCCCTGCTCGCTCGCCGCGCGCCCTCGGGAGTGCGGCTGTTGCTGCTGGCCATCGCCACAGTCGACGATGTGTTGGCTGTGGTGGTCATCGCCGCCGGTTACACCGGCGGCTTGGACTGGCCGTGGCTGGCCGCCGCTGCGGTGGCCTGTGTGGTGGTCGCGGTGGTGCGCCGGTGCGGGGTCACCGCGATCTGGCCGTATCTGCCGCTGGGCGTTGCGGTTTGGTATGCGACGCTGCGTTCGGGGGTGCACCCCACGCTGACGGGTGTGGCATTGGCCCTGCTGACTCCGGCCGGGTTGGTCGCGGGCCGCGATCTGCTCGCGGACCTGCTGCGGTGGGTGACCCCGTTCAGTGTGTTCGTCGCGGTGCCGGTGTTCGCGCTGGCCAACGCCGGGGTGCGGTTGGATGCCGACTCGATCGCCGCCGCGTTCGGATCGCGGGTCGCCTGGGCGGTACTGGCCGCGCTGGTGGTGGGTAAAACGGTCGGAGTGGTAGGCACCATCGCAGCGGTCACCGCGAGCCGGGTGGGCCGCTTGCCCGAAGGGATCACCCCACGCCACCTGCTGGGTCTCGGCTTGGTCTGTGGTCTCGGGTTCACTGTCTCGTTGTTCGTCACCGAACTCGCCTACCAAGACCCCGCACTCATCGCGCACGCCAAGATCGGTGTCCTGGCCAGCGCGCTGATCTGCAGTGCCGCGGCTGCTTTGGTGCTGGCCATCGGGCGCGCTGCCGGCAACCCCACAGGGCCCCCGATTTCCGCGCAGCTCGGGCAACACTCCGAGTAAACGGGCATGGTCTACCCTGATAATCAGCAACTGCCCCGGTGTATCGGGGTTGTGCGCGGCGGTGGGGCCCGCCGTACCCGAACCGCGGCACCATAGCCGCCAACGGTCCCTGCTTGTGATGGTCTGCGCCCACACCCGGGCGACGCACGAGTGGGAGACACGCGTATGGAAACACCTCGCCCCAATACAGCACCGGCGGATACCGCCGATTCCGGTGTCTTCGCACCTGCGGCTCGATCCGGGAGCACCTTCCGGTAGTGGTCGTGGTGGCGCTCGGCGGTGCGGTCGGGGCGAGTGCCCGGTACGGGGCGTCGCTGCTGTGGCCGACCGCGCCCGATGCGTTCCCGTGGACGACGTTGGCGGTCAATGTCACCGGCTGCGCCGTGATGGGGATCTTCATGGTCCTGATCACCGAGGTGTGGTCGGCGCACCGTCTACTGCGGCCCTTCGTCGGCACCGGCATCCTGGGCGGCTACACCACCTTCTCCACCTACACCGCCGACATCGTGCATCTGGTCGATACTGGCCACGCGGGCACCGGGCTGGCCTATCTCGCGTTGACCCTGATCTCGGCGCTCACCGCGACCTGGAGTGCGGCCGCACTCACCCACAGCATCACCACGAGGAGGACACGATGACCAGACTCACCGGAAACGCGCTGCGGCTGACCGTGTTCATCGGCGAAAGCGACACCTGGCACCACAAACCACTGTTCACCGAGATCGTGCACCGCGCCCACCACGCCGGTCTCGCCGGTGCCAGCGTGTTCCGCGGAGTGGAAGGCTACGGCGCGTCCTCCCACATCCACACCACACGACTGCTGTCGCTGAGCGAGGACATGCCGATCGCCATCGTCATCATCGACGCCGCCGACCGGATCCGCGCCTTCCTTCCCAAGTTGGATGAACTCGTCAGCGAGGGCCTGGTGATACTCGACGACGTCGAGGTCATCCGCTACATCGGCCGGAGCGCCGAGCAATGAATTGGATTCTGGTCATCGCAGGCGCTGCGGTCGGCGCACCCCTGCGGTATCTGACCGACCGGATCGTGCAAGCCAAACACGACACCCTGTTCCCATGGGGCACCTTCACCGCCAACCTCACCGGCTGCCTCATCCTCGGCATGCTGACCGGTGCGGTGACCGCGGGCGCCGCCTCCTCACACACCCAACTGCTCGTGGGCACCGGACTCTGCGGAGCCCTGACCACCTACTCGACCTTCTCCTACGAAACACTGCGACTGACCCAGACCAGCGCACGGTTCTACGCCGCCACCAACGTCATCGCCAGCGTGATCGCCGGACTCGGGGCGACCTTCATCGGAACCGCACTGGCCCTGGCCGTCTGGACCTGACTGACAGCCATCGGCGATGATTCGACGGAGGCCGGTTCCCGCGATCTGTTCGAACCGAGCTCGCCGGAATCGCTCGCGACACAACAGTATTGGGGCGGCTCGCCGCGTAATCAGGTGTGTAGCTGGGATCCGAAGATACGCGTGCCGAATTGCTGAGCATCCGCGAGATCCAGGATCACACCGCTGATGTTTGGGTGCGTGGTCTGCCCATTCTTGGGCGCTGTGCCGGTCGGTGAAGAAGTTGAGGTAGTTGCAGCAGGTTTATCTCGGCTCTGTCGATATCCGCCATGCCGCGTCACCCTTCGAGCGATCTGTCCCCATTGTCGTTCCAGGCATGGGATTTCGCGCCCGTCTCGCCGACTCGATTGTACAGATTGACGTGAATACAGACAAATCTGTATCGTTTGTCTATGGCCACATTGGTGCACAGCGACGCGCTGTCCCGCTTCGGATACGCCTTGTCGGATTCGACGCGATCACAGATCCTGCTCGCGCTGCGCACCGCGCCGAGCTACCCATCGGATCTCGCCGACAGGATCGGCGTCTCACGCCAAATCCTGTCCAACCATCTGGCGTGCCTACGCGGCTGCGGGCTCGTCGTCGCCGTCCCAGAAGGCCGACGCAACCGCTACGAACTGGCCGACTCCCGGATCGGGCGAGCGCTCGACGACCTAGTTGGGCTGGTCCTGGCCGTGGATCCCGCGTGCTGCCCGGATTCCGACGCGGATGGGTGCTGCTGATGAGCGCGAACCTCGGACTACCGATCGTGCTCGGCGCCCCAACCCCTGCGCGGCGACAGGTTCTGTCGAAGCGGATACGGCTGTTCGTGGCCGCGACGATCAGCTACAACGTGATCGAAGCAGTGATCGCGTTGACCGAGGGCACCCGAGTCTCCTCGGCGGCCTTGATCGGCTTCGGACTCGACTCCGCCATCGAAGTGTCCTCCGCCGCCGCGGTGGCGTGGCAGTTCGCTGGTCGCGACCCCGAGGCGCGAGAAAAGCTCACCCTGCGGATCATCGCGTTCTCCTTCTTCGCGTTGGCCTTGTATGTGATGGTCGACGCGGTGCGCTCCTTGCTCGGGCTCGGTGAGGCGCAGCATTCCCTGGTCGGGATTGCCTTGGCCGCAGTGAGTTTGGCCGTCATGCCGGTCCTGTCTTGGGCGCAACGACGTGCGGGTCGTGAACTCGGCTCGATCACGGCGGTCGCCGATTCCAAGCAGACGCTGCTGTGCACCTACCTGTCGGCAGTTCTGTTAGTCGGGCTGCTGCTCAACACCCTCTTCGGGTGGTCGTGGGCCGACCCGATCGCCGCCTTGGTGATCGCGGTCATCGCGGTGAAGGAAGGCCGCAATGCATGGAAGGGCGACACCTGTTGCGCCACACCGATCGCCGCGGTGGGAGGACCCAAAGCCGGTGAGCGCGACTGTGATTGCTGCGACTAACGCCGCCGGAACACGGCACCGGCGGGGGCGTCGAGTGTGCTCTCATCGGGGCAAGCTTTGGGTGATCCGTTACAGGCGCCGCGGTAGCTCGCCTTCCTCGAACGTGTGGACCTCGTCCAACTGCCGGCCTTCGGCGAGGTCGTCGACAAGGTGGCGGGAGAAGAAGTGCACGGCGAAACCGCCGTGCTCGAAGATGTCGTCACCGTGCGCGGTCTCTGTACCGTAGTGCGCGTCACCGGTGTTGCGCACCGTGTAGATGAAGGTGCCGCCCGGGCGCAAGACACGGCGGACCTCACCGACCAGGGCGACGATCTCCTCGGTGGACAGCGCCATACACAGCAGCATGTGCGCGAACACCGCATCCACGGAAGCATCCGTCTGCGGCAACCGCTTCCTGACGTCGACTACGGTCGTGCTGACGGTGTTCAGGTCCTCGTCGTTGGCGCGATCCCGCAACTGTTCGAGGCCCACATCGCTGAAGTCGGTGGCCTGCACGCTGAACCCGAGCCGCGCAAAGTGCACGGCATCGCGGCCGTGCCCGGAGCCCAACTCCAGGACCTCACGCGCACCGGCTGAGCTGAACACATCAACGGCATGCAGCGCCGGCTCGGACGGTTGGTCGCCGTACATGTGCGGATGGGCACATAGGTGCTCTGCCCGTGTTCGCGCTGGATCTCGGCCAGCTCCCGGTCCTGTGCGTGCATCACCACCAGATTTTCACAGGGTGAACAATCCGCCGAAGATGGAACCGGCTCAGGCCCACGGTCTGGGAGAGTTCCATGATTCCGACGTCGGCCTGATCCTCGCTCCGCTCGATCCCGCTGCGCGACCCGAATCCCGAAATGTTCGGGTCGCGCAGTGTTGGCAATTCAGCTTCGGCGCGCGCCGTGCCAGTTCAGAATGAAACTGAGCACTACCACAACCACAGTAGTTAACTGTTGGTAATTACCCTGGGTGGCTACGGCGCGGTGAGGATGAAGGTCTCGTCATGCAACAGTCTTCCGCTCCACCGACCGACACCGGTATCGGTCTGTCCGAGGGCGCGTTCCCGCTGTCGGCAGCGCAGCGCGGAATCTGGTTTGCCCAGCACATCGCGGGCGACATCCCGATCTCCATCGCCCAGTACGTCGACCTGGCCGGACCGATCGACCTCGACCTGCTGGCACCGGCAGCGCGCCAGGCCGGGCGCGAGTTCGGCACCGGCTATCTGCGCCTGATAGAAATCGATGGCCATCCATTCCAGTGTGTCGACACCACCCTGGACGACAGTGCGCGCATCGTCGACTTCCGGCGTGAGCCCGACCCGGTGGCCGCCGCGCACGCCTGGATGCGCGACGAATACTCGGCACCCCTTGATCTGATGAGCGATCGGCTGGTCTGCGTCGTCATGCTGCGGATCGCCGACGACCGCTGGTTCCTGTACTGGCGGATTCATCACATCGTGCTGGACGGCATGGGTGTGTCGACCATGGCGCGGCGCACCGGCGAGCTCTACACCGCGGCGATCGAGGGGAGGCAGCCTCCCGCCGCGCAAGCCGAGGACCTCAGGAAGATCGTCGACGCCGATCTGGCATACCGCAGCTCCGACCGCTTCGCGGCCGACCGGGAGTACTGGCTCCGGCACCTCGACGGGATGGCCGACCCGGTGAGCCTCGCAGGCCGCACCGCCGACGTCGACGCGCACCCGAGCCGCGTCGAGGGCGCGCTGGCGCAGGACGCGGTGGAGTTGCTGGAGATGGTCGCGAAGGCGGCCTCGTCCGGTGTGGCGCCCACGGTGGTCGCCGCGTTCAGCGCCTATCTCGCCGCGACGACCGGTGCACCAGAGGTGGTATTGAGCCTGCCGGTTTCTGCGCGCACGACGGCAACCATGCGGCGCTCCGGCGGCATGATCGCCAACGTCGTCCCGCTGCGACTCACCCTGGATCCGACCACGACCGTCGGCGAGGTGATCAGGGCCGCACAGGGCGAGCTGACCGGTGCGCTGCGGCGGCAGCGCTACCGTCAGGAGGATATCTTCCGCGACCTCGGCTGGCCGATGGACGAGGTCGCGTCGTTCGGTCCGTCGGTGAACCTGATGATGGTGGACACCAGGGTCCAGCTCGGCGCGGTCACGGGACGAGCGCATGTGCTGACCGCCGGGCTGATCGAGGACCTGTTCGTCAATCTGTATCCCGGTGTGGGCGGTGAGAGCACCCACATCGATTTCCAGGGCAACGCAAACCTGTACAGCGACACCGAATTGGCCGCGCACCACAGCCGGTTCCTGCGGTTCCTGCACCGGTTCCTCGCTGCCGGACCGGACGCGGCGCTGTCGACGGTATCCGTCGTGTCCGACGACGAGCTGGCCGAGCTGGCACCGGCACGTGGACCGGCGGGCGTCGCGCCGCGGACGCTGCCCGAAATCCTCACCGCCGGTGCGGAACTCGACCCTGATGCGATCGCTGTCCGCAGCGGCGCGACCTGTCTGACCTACCGCCGGGCCGACGAATACACCAACCGGCTCGCGCGCGTCCTGATCGCCTCCGGTGCCGGGCCGGAACGCAGTGTGGCGATATCGATTCCGCGCTCGGTCGAGTCCGAGCTCGCGATGCTCGCGGTGGCCAAGACGGGCGCCGCCTTCGTGCCGATCGATCCGACCTATCCCGCCGACCGGATCGAGCACATGGTCGGCGACAGCGGGGTCGTCGTCGGCGTGACCGTGGCGGCCGCGCGAAAGTCGTTGCCGGACCAGGTGAACTGGCTGATCCTCGACGAGGAGGCGACCGGCCGGAGCGTCGCCGAGCAGGACGCGGCACCGGTCGACGACGCCGCGCGGCGTGCCGCGGTGCACCTGGATCAGGTCGCGTACATCATCTACACCTCGGGATCGACCGGATTGCCCAAAGGCGTGCTGGTCTCGCATCGGGGATTGGCAAATCTGGTCGCGAGTTCCGGTCGCGGGTTCGGCATCGGTGCCGATTCCGTAATGGCACACGCCGTTTCGCCGAGTTTCGACATCTCGGTCGAGGAGATCCTGGTCACCTTCGCCGCCGGTGCGACGCTTGCTGTCGTCCCGCCGTCGGCGTACGCGGGTGAGGAGATGGCGGAAGTCCTACGCGCGCACCGCGTCACCCATCTCAATGTCACGCCGGCAGTCGTGGGATCTCTTGACCCGGCGACACTGCCCGACCTGCGCACCGTCATTGTCGGTGGCGACGCCTGCCCAACTGAGCTGGCGGCCAAGTGGTCCGGCCGTGTTCTTCTCAACGGATACGGGCCCACCGAAACCACCGTCACGGCGACGTTGAGCGACGCGTTGACACCAGCTGCGCCGGTCACCATCGGTGGCCTCGTTCGCGGTGTCTCCGCGGTCGTGCTCGATCCATGGTTGCGACCCGTGGCTCCGGGCACCATCGGTGAGCTGTACCTCGCCGGTGCCAGCGTGGCGCGCGGCTACCATCAGCGCAACGGCCTCACCGCAGGCCGATTCGTCGCGAACCCGTACGCGTACGGCGAGCGGATGTACCGCACCGGAGACCTGGCGCGCTGGACCAAAAGCTCCGGCACGTTGGAGCTGGACTACCAGGGCCGCAGCGACTTCCAGGTGAAGGTGCGCGGCTTCCGCATCGAGCTCGGCGAGATCGACGCCGCCCTGCAACGGCACCCGGACATCGACTTCGCGATCACCCTCGGCGCCCAGACCGATTCCGGTGCCACCGCGCTGGCGGCCTACGTGCTGCTCAAGCCGGGTGCCGAGGTGCATCCGGAAGCACTGAAAGCGGCTGCCGGTGAATCGCTTCCGGCCTACATGGTGCCCGCCGCGGTCATGGTGCTGGACAGCATCCCGCTGACACCGCTGGGCAAGGTGGATCGTAAGGCGCTGCCCGAACCCGATTTCGGTGCCCACGCGCTCATGAGCCGACCGCCCTCGACTCCGCGTGAGGAGGCGCTGGCCGCGTTGTTCGCCGAGGCTCTCGGGCTGGACTCGGTCGGCGTCGACGAGAGCTTCTTCGCACTCGGCGGCGACAGCATCGTGTCCATCCAACTGGTCTCGAGGGCGAAGACCGCCGGGATCGGCTTCAGCGCACGGGATGTGTTCGAGCGCAAGACCGTTGCCGCGCTGGCGGCGGTGGCCACCGAGGTGCGTGCCCAGGTGGTACACGAGCTGCCCGGCGGTGGCGTCGGTGCTGTCGAGCTCACGCCGATCGTGCACGCGATGCTGGACCAGGGAGGTACCTGGTGCCGGTTCAGCCAGGCCGTCTTGATCGGCCTCCCGGCGGGCGTCGCCCGCGCCCGGCTGGTCGCGGCCGTGCAAGCGCTCCTCGACCACCACGACCTGCTGCGCTCCTCGTTGTGCAACTCCGAACACGGCTGGGAATGGGTTGTCGCCGAACCTGGTTCGGTCGAGGCAGACACCCTGGTGGACGTCGTGACGACATGTCGCGACGTGAACCAGACCTGCGAACACGAATTGCAGCGCGCCGCCGACCTGCTCGACCCCGAGACCGGAATCGTCGCGCGCTTCGTGCTGATCGAACGAGCGGACGCCGCTCCCCTATGCTGGCTCGTGCTGCACCACCTCGTGACCGACGGCGTCTCGTGGCGCAACCTGCTGCCGGATCTGGCGACCGCGGCCATGGGCGGCGCCCTCGCTCCGGTCGGCACCTCGTTCCGGCGCTGGGCGCACGGTCAGCGCGCGCACGCGGCCGGACGCGGTGGCGAACTGCCGGTCTGGCAACGCATCCTGGCCACGCCCGATCCGCCGATCGGCACGGGCACCCTGGATCCGGCCGTCGACGTCGTCGCCACCATGGCGACCTGGCAGACCACCATCGCGTCGGACGTCGCAGACACGGTACTCACCACAGTGCCGGACCGATTCCATTGCAGCGCCGACGATGTGCTGCTAGCCGGGCTCGCGATGGCGGTGAGCCGCTGGCGCGACCGAAGGTCATCGCTGTTCACGCTGGAGGGCCACGGGCGCGCGGAGGCCATCCTGCCCGGCGCCGATGTCGCGCGCACGGTGGGCTGGTTCACCAGCGTGTATCCGGTGGCCATCGATCTGACGGGCATCGACCTCGGCGACGCGTTCGCCGGCGGCCCCGCGGCGGGCGCCGCGATCAAGACCACAAAGGAACAACTGCGGGCGGTGCCGGACAAGGGCATCGGCTTCGGCATGCTGCGCTACCTGAACGCCGACACCATCGATGCGCTCGTGGACGCGCCGACCCCGCAGCTCAGCTTCAACTATCTGGGCCGGGCGGCAACCGGCGGCGAAACCGGAGCCTGGCTGCCGCAACGCTTCGCGGCAACGCAGGACGACCGAGCGCCGTTGGCCGCGGTCGTCGACATCAACGCCGTGCTGACCGACACCGGCTTGGAAGTGACCTGGGCCTACGCTTCTCGGCTGCTCGATGCGGCCGACGTCGGAGAGCTCGCCGACCTGTGGGCGGACGCGCTGCGGGCTCTGGTCGACCACGCCAGGACCGCGGGCGCGGGCGGGCGCACGCCGTCCGACTTCGACCTCGTCCCGGTGACCCAGCGGCAGATCGATACGTGGGAGCGCACCTATCCGAATCTCGCTGACATATGGCCGCTCTCACCACTGCAGTACGGCCTGTTCTTTCACGCGCTGTACGATCCCGACACCGCCGACGGCTACACGGTGCAGTCGCTGCTCACCCTGGCGGGCACCGTCGACACCGCGCGATTACGCACCGCCGCTGAGGCAGTCGTGGCGCGGCACGACAACCTGCGGGTCGCCTTCGTGGAAACCGACGACGGGCCCCGCCAACTCGTCCTGACCGACGCCGACATCCGCTGGCAGGAGATCGACCTGACCGGAATCGCCGATGCCGAGGAACGGCAGCGGGAGCTCGACCGGGTGATCGCCCTGGACGCGAGTACCCGATTCGAGCTGACCTGTCCGCCGCTGGTGCGCTTCACGCTCGTGCGTACCGCCCCCGACCGGTACCGGTTTGTGCTGACCAATCATCACCTTGTGCTGGACGGCTGGTCGACGCCGTTACTGGTGCGCGAGTTGCTGACGCTGTATGTCACCGCGGGCGACGCCTCCGCGCTGCCGCCCGCGCACTCCTACCGCGAGTTTCTGTCCTGGCTGCGCGAGCAGGACTATGCCGCGGCGACCGCCGCATGGGCGCAATCCCTGGCCGGCATCGACACCCCGACACGGGCGGTCCCGACACTGGCAGGGATCGGGTCGATCGAGGCCGGGATGGTGTCCGCCGACCTGTCCCGGGACACGGCCGACCGATTGGAAACGGCCGCGCGCGATTCAGGCACCACGGCCAACACGATAGTGCAGGCGGGCTGGGCGATGCTGCTGGCCATGCTCACCGGCCGAACCGATGTGGTGTTCGGCGCAACGGTGTCCGGCAGGCCACCGGAACTGGCCGGTGTCGAAGAAATGATCGGGCTGTTCATCAATACGCTGCCGGTGCGCGTGCGGCTCGATCCCACGGAGAAGGTGGTCGACCTGCTGGCCCGCCTGCAGAGCGAGCAGGCGCGGCTGATGGACCACCAGCATGTCGGGCTCGCCGCCATCCATCAGGCCGTGGGCCTCGCCGAATTGTTCGACACGCTCACCGTTTTCGAGTCCTACCCGATCGACCGGGAAGCGTTGTCGCAGCCGCTCGACATCGCGGGCATGCGGGTGCTCGACGTCGAAGGCACCGACGGCACGCCATATCCGTTGAACCTCATGGTTATTCCACTCCGCGGCAGCGATGGGCACAACACGCTGCGGATCACCCTGAAGTTCCTGGCCGACCAGCTGGATCCCGCGGCAGCCCGGCCCATGCTCGATCGCTTCGTCCGGCTGCTGACGCAGCTCGTCGGCAACCCACGCGCCCTGGTGTCCCAGCTGCAGTACTGCGACGACGCGGAACGCGCTGCCCTGCTGCCGGTTCGCGGACCGGAGTCCATGCCGCCCCTAACCCTGCCCGAGATCCTCTGCGCCGGAGCGCAGATCGACCGCGACGCCATCGCGGTGAGCGCGGGCGAGCTGACCCTGTCCTACGGCGAACTCGACGCGTGGTCCAACCGCTTCGCGCGGGTCCTGCTGTGCCGCGGTGTCGGGCGCGAGGTGTTCGTCGTGCTCGCGCTCACTCGGTCACTGGAATCGGTGGTCGCGGTGTGGGCACTGGCCAAGACCGGCGCCGCGTTCGCTCCCCTGGATCCGAACTACCCGGTGGAGCGGATCGAGCACATGCTCACCGACTCGAAGGCGCCGATCGGCGTGACGGTGACCGCGACCGGCGAGACGCTGCCGAGCACCGTCGACTGGCTGCTGCTCGATGACCTCGATACGATCCGCCGGGTCATGACGGTCTCCGATGCGCCGATCACCGACGAGGAGCGCGGCGGCCCCATCCATATCGACCAGACGGCCTACCTGATCTACACCTCGGGCTCCACCGGCAAGCCGAAGGCTGTGCTGCTCAGCCATCGCGGCGTGGCGAATCTGGTCGCCGCTCAACGGGAGTCACTCGGGCTGGATCCGACGGCCAGCGCGCTGCATGTGGCCTCACCGAGCTTCGACGCGTCGGTCTTCGAGCTGCTGACCACGCACGGCGCGGGCGGCAGGCTCGTGGTCTCGCCGCCGGATGTCTACGGTGGCGCCGACCTGGATCGGCTGCTGCGCACCGAACGGGTCACCCACGCGGCCGTCACGCCGTCGGCGCTGGCCACGATGGAGCCCACCGGCCTCGACCACCTGCGGGTGCTCGCTGTCGTGGGCGAGGCCGCGACACCAGAATTGATCGAGCAGTGGTCGACCGGGCGGCGAATGGTGAACCTGTACGGTCCGACGGAGTTCAGCATCTGGGCGACCGGCCCGGGCGAGCTCGTCGCGGGCGAGCGGATCACCATCGGCGGGCCGATCCGCGGTGCCGCAAGTATGGTGCTCGACCCCTGGCTGCGCCCGGTGCCGGTCGGCGTCGCCGGTGAACTGTACCTGGCCGGTCCCGCGCTCGCACGCGGCTACTTCAACCGATTCGAGATGACCGCGGGACGATTTGTCGCCGACCCCTACGGCGAACCGGGCGAGCGGATGTACCGCACCGGCGACATGGTGCGCTGGGTCACCGGGCACGACGGCGCGTACGAGCTGGAGTACCTGGGCCGCAGCGACTTCCAGGTCAAGATCCGCGGCCTGCGGATCGAACTCGGCGAGATAGACACGGTGCTGTCCCGCGACGAACAGGTCGAATATGCGGTTACGATCGGCCGCGCCGGACCGGCGGGGGCGACCGTGCTGGTGTCGTATGTACTGCCCGCCGATGGCGTCGAGCTCGACGTCGCACACGTGCGCGCCGTCGCGGCCGATACCCTGCCCGCCTACATGGTCCCGTCCGCCTTCGTCGTGCTGGATGCGATCCCGCTCAACGCGGTCGGCAAGCTCGACCGGGCAGCGTTGCCGACAGCGGTATTCACGGCCGAGCAGACCGAGTACCGAGCACCCTCGACACCGACCGAGGAAGCTCTCGCCGCCATCTACGCGGAGCTGCTCGGTCTCGACGAGGTCGGTGCCGACGATTCCTTCTTCGCCCTCGGCGGCGACAGCATCCTCGCCATCCAGCTCGTGTCCAGGGCAAAGCAGCAGGGCATCAACTGCACCCCGCTGCAGGTGTTCGAGCACCGCACCGTGGCCGCACTGGCCGCGGCCGCCGACGCCGCGGGCGCGGTGGTGGTGCTCGACGAGCTGCCCGGTGGCGGTACCGGCGAGCTGCCCCTCCCGCCGACCGTGCGCTACATGCTGGAGCGCGGTGGCAATTTCGACCGCTTCGCGCAAACCGTTGTGCTGGAGCTTCCGATCGGCATCGGACGACCGCAGATCATCGCCACGCTGGCGGCCGTCATCGACCGGCACGACATGCTGCGCGCGCGGCTGTCCCCGTCCGAGGACGGCGAACCGCGCCTGTGGGTGGACGCACCGAGCTCCGTCGACGTGGACGCGCTGGTGCGCCGCATCGAGTTCGACACCGCCGCCGATACCATCGAACTCCGCGAATACGCCGTGACCGAGCTGGATTCCGCAACGAATCGGCTGGATCCCGCGAACGGCACTGTGCTGCAGTTCATCTGGCTCGACCCGGTAGGCGACGGTGGCGCCGGGACCAGGACGGGCCGACTGATCGTGGTGGCGCACCACCTCGTGATCGACGGTGTCTCATGGCGCATCGTAATACCCGACCTGGTCGCCGCCTGGGCACAGGTGTCCGTCGGTAACACGCCGGTCCTCGCCGAGACGGGCACGTCGATGCGACGATGGTCGCACGCCCTGACCGATGAATCACGCATGCAGCGACGGGTTTCCGAACTCGCATACTGGCAGAACGTCATCGCGGGCTCGGACCTGCTGATCGGTTCCCGGGAACTGGACCCGGCGATCGATCAGGCGCACACCTTGCGCACGGTCGAACGCGAGGTGTCCGAGAAGGTCACTACTGCACTGCTCACCACGCTCCCCGGCCTCTTCCAGGGCGGCGTCATCGACGCCATGCTCGCCACACTGGCGCTGGCCCTGGTGCGCTGGCGGGCCCGGCGCGATGCTGCCGAGGGCACGACGCTGGTGCGGCTGGAAGGCCATGGTAGACAAGAGGAAGCGATCCCCGGCGCCTTGTCTCGGACCGTGGGCTGGTTCACCAGCATCTACCCGGTGCGGCTCGACCTCGGCGGCATCGATGTCGATGACGCACTCGCCGGCGGTCCGGCCATGGGCGCGGCGATCCGCGCGGTGAAGCATCAACTGCTCGCGGTGCCGGACAAGGGCATCGGGTTCGGCCTGTTGCGCTACCTGAATCCCGCGACTGCAGCGGCACTTCCGAAACGCCTGCCCGGCCGGATCAGCTTCAATTATCTCGGCCGGCCCTCGACCGGCGACATCCCGGCCGGGCTCGAAGGCCTCGGTTGGCTGCCCACCGACGAGTTCGGCGACCTGCACGCCGCCGAACATGCCGACGTGCCATTGCAATCGGCGATCGACGTCAATGCCATGCTCATTGGCGACCGGTTGCGGGCGAGTTTCGGCTTCCCCGAAACGCTGCTGCGCCAGGACGAGGTGGCTGAGCTGGCCGACCTGTGGATCGACGCGCTCGGCGCGGCGGCCCACTTTGCCTGGACTCCGGCCGCGCAGACCGCTGCGGCCGACGAGGCCGCGCCCCTCGCTGCGCAATCGGCGGTCGACGCCGTACCCGGCGGACTCGGGCTCGACGTTGTGTTGCCGATCCGGCTCGGCGGCACCGAACCGGCGCTGTTCTGCATCCACCCGTCGTCCGGAATGTCGTGGACCTACCTGGGATTCGCGGATGCGCTGGCACCGGGCAGGCCGATCTATGGACTGCAGGCACCGGATCTGCGCGGCCACGAAGCACCGGCACGCTCGATCGAGGAGTTCGCCGATCGGTACATCCGCGAGATCCGCGCCGTGCAGCCCACCGGGCCGTACCACCTGCTCGGGTGGTCGTTCGGCGGACTCATCGCGCACGCGATCGCCGCGAAGCTGAAGGACGCAGGCGACACCGTCGGTGTCCTCGCGCTGCTCGACACCGATACCGCTGACATCGACGCTGACAGCATCGAGCGGCTCACCGCGGGCGCCTTCGTCAATACCTTCGGCCCGATCTTCAATATCCACGATGTGCCTGCCGAGGCGTCCGCACAGGAGGCCGCCGATCTGATCCGTGCACGGCTGGGCGGTGTTTCGCTGATCGACGCAGGCACCATCGAGCGGATGGCCCGGTCGTACAACGCAGGGATGCAGACCAGAACGGGATACCAGCGTCCCGTATTCGACGGCGACATCGTGTATTTCAGCGCGACCGTCGACACCTCCGACATCTTCGGTCCGGCCGGCTGGCGGCCCTATGTGACCGGTGAAATCATCAACCACGACGTCGAAGTCACCCACGACGAACTGACCGCACCGCACGTGCTGCCGATCATCGCGGGCATACTCGACGAACATTTGGGAGGTCGAGGATGAGTTCCGAACAAGGAGTCGTCGTCGAAGGAGTCGAGAAGTCGTTCGGCGCCGTAAAAGCTTTGCGCGGCGTCGGTTTCGAAGCCGCACCTGGCGAGGTGCTCGGCATTCTCGGCCCGAACGGTGCAGGCAAGATCGCCGCCGAAGCCGAATAGCGCGTCGCCGTCGTCGCCGAGGAACGCGACAGCATCCGTGCCGAAGCCGAGTCAGCCTCAGCCTTGTGAAACCGCCGGCCCAAACGCCCCCGGCTGGTGGCCGACCGAGCTGACCCGCTGCATTTCGACGGTAGCGCGGCTGGTCGCGGCACAAGGGTCGGCATTGTCGCGGACCCATGTGCCTGTAAGGAATTCGGTGGGGTTGGGTCCCGCATCGGACTGGAACAACTCCCAATGAAATGTCGCGTTGGTGTGCGGCTCGTTCGATCCAACGTAGCAGGGATAAGGCTTGTTGTAGCCGGTCCGCCATGCCCCGCCTTCGAGCACGAGCAGCGGAGAAAAGATGGCGCGCGGATCTGCGCGAGGATCTGCCTGTGTCGTTGCGGCACAGCGGTCGCCGCTGCGCACGCAGATAGTGTCGTATCGTTGCCGGATCTTGTCCGGCGGTGGGGGATTGAGAACATCCGGTGTCGCGGTGTAGGTGATGGTCACGTCGTAGGTGCCGCTGATCAGCGCGATGGGCAGGGTATCGACGCGAGCGGGGATGGTTTCGGGCGGGACGACGGCGACATTCGGGTCGATCTCGCCGAGGCGGGAAAGCGTCATCCCTTCCTCTTGGATGTATGCGCAGGGCCCGCCGGCGAAGTCGAAGTAGGTTCCGGTCCACGACGGGGCGCCGAATCGGAATTGGACTCTCTGCCATGCCGGGACGTTTTGGGGCTCGCTGGTGATCGGACTTTCGCAATCGGTATCGGGCTGGGGCGATAGCTCTCTTGTCATCATCCACGTGCCGTCGCGATAGTCTGCGACGAACTGGGCCGGGGCTTTCTCCGGCTCGGACGGGTTCTGGCTGGTTATCGAGGCTACGCAGCGTTCGCTGTGCGGTGGGCAGTGCGATCGAACCGACCACACCTTGGTACTCTGGGGCCGGTCGACGGGCTTCCCGTTCATAGTCCGGGGCGTGTAGGTGACCTCGTACTTGCCGTCGAAGGCGGGCCCGGGCTTCGAGCTGTGGGTTAGCCGCCAAAGTCCCGCCACCATCGCCGTGGCGATCAGCACGGCAACCACGGCCACCGCTACACGGATGACGGGCCGTTTACGTCGCGGCGGTGCGGGGCCGTCTCGTCGGATCCGCACCGATTCGGATCTGGGGGTGGTTCTGGTGGTACTTCCGGTGATAGCTGCGGCGCCGGTGGTGAGGGCGTGGTCGGCGGCGGCGGCCAGTTCTCCGGCGGTCGGGTAGCGGTCGTCCGGGCTTTTCGCCATGCCCCGGGCGACGACGTCGTCGAACCCGCCCGGCAGGTCGGGTCGCCGCAGGCTCGGTGCAGGGGGGTCGGCCGTCAGGTGTGCCGCGATCTGTTGCTCCGCGCTGTTGCCCAGGTAGGGTGGGATTCCGGTCAGGCATTCGCACAACACGCAGGTGAGGGCATACACGTCGGATCGGGCGTCGGCGACGCCGGTAGTGAATCGCTCCGGAGCCATATAGGCCAAAGTTCCGATCATCGCGCTGGCGCTGGTCATCGCGGTATCGTCGGCCGCGCGGGCGATGCCGAAGTCGATCAAATACACGAAGCCGCTGTCGGTGACCAGCAGGTTGGATGGTTTGACGTCGCGGTGCACCAAACTTTGGGCGTGTGCCGCATCCAGCGCCGCCGCGGCTTGGGTGATCACCGCAACCGCCATCTGTGGCTTCATAGCACCATCGCGGTTGAGCACGGTTTTCGCGTCGGCGCCGTCGATCAGGCGCATGTCCAGGTAGAGGTGGCCATCGATTTCGCCGTAGCCGTGGATCGGGACCACATGTGGTTCGCGCAGTTGGGCGGTTTCGTGAGCCTCGCGTCGGAATCGTTTCCGGAAGCTGGGATCGGTGGCGCAGTGTTCGGGCAGCAATTTGACCGCCACAATGCGGTCGGTGACGGTGTCGTAGGCCCGCCATACCTGGCCCATGCCGCCCTCACCGATCATCTCCTGCAACCGGTAGCGGCCGAACGCTATGCCGTTCACCGACCACCTCCCGCAAGGATGGATCGCGTTTGCTATGAAGGATTCGCATCGTGAAAAGGTCGCATATCGATCATATCGGCCCCGACCGCATCACTGTGTGGGCAAGGCGATCCCGTACAGGATCTATGTGTGGTCGCCAATACCGGCCGGGTCGATGTCGGTACCGCTCACGACACCGCCGCGTTCGCGATACTCCTACCGCCCCAAGGGTCAAGTGCGCTCGCACACTCGCAAGGCAGTATCGAAGCGCAAGGCTCCGGTGAGCTCACCGTGACGGACTGGCAGCAGCACACCAAGCAGCAAACCGATCTCATCGAAGGTCTACGGAAAAAGGTTGCGGCAGCCGAACGATGCCGAGACGACTTCCGGGCAATCATCAACGACCAGCGGCTCCATTTTCAACCTTCAGCAAGCCGAATTACCGCAGCTCGAAATAACCATTCGCTCATTTCCGGCACGAAGTGCCGGAAATGCCATGAATAGCCGAGGTCAGCCTCGATCTTTCGTCCGGCGGTCGTGTCGGCCTGATCGGGTTCGGATTCCGGATTCGACCGAGATTTCCTTTGTCTGGCGTGGTCGTCCTGCACCGCCAGCTTCCGACGCGGCGCGCGCTGCTCTACGCCGCCGAACTGCGCTTCCCCGGTGACACGCGCACCGAGGAGCGCGAGCAGCGGGTCGATGAGGTCCTCGACGAGCTCGGCTTGGCGCGGCACGCCGATACCCGCATCGATAGGCTCTCGGGCGGGCAGCGCAAACGCGTGAGCGTCGCACTGGAGTTGCTGACCAAACCGTCCCTGTTGTTTCTCGACGAACCGACCTCCGGCCTCGACCCCGGCCTGGACAAAACGGTCATGGAAATGCTGTCCGAACTGGCGCACGACGGGCGGACCGTCATCGTCGTTACGCACAGCGTGGCGAATCTTGATTTCTGCGACCGCCTGCTGGTCCTGGTGCCCGGCGGTCGGCTGGCCTATTACGGGCCGCCCGCGGAGGGGCTGCAGCAGTTCGCACAGCGCACCTGGGCTGAGGTGTTCCAGGCATTCGAGCGCGAGGCCGACCGCGACTGGGCCGATGAGTTCCGGACTTCGCCACGCTTCGAGCAGTACGTGGCGGTCGGATTGACCGACGATGTCGGCCCAGCGGAAGTGCACCCACCGGCGCCGCCGCCCGCGCCGCAGTCCAAGCTCAGCCAGCTCAGTAGGTTGTGCCGGCGATATCTGGCGGTGATTGCCTCGGACCGAAGTTATTTGGCGCTCCTCGGTGTGATGCCCCTGCTTCTCGGTGGCTTGATCGCTGCAGTGCCGTCGGGCGAGGGGTTCACCGGGACGCCGGGAACCAATACCGATGCCCCGACCAAGCTCATGATTTTGGCATTCGCCGCGTGCTTCGTCGGCACCGGCAACGCGATTCGCGAAATCGTCAAGGAGCAGACGATCTACCGCAGAGAACGCGCGGCAGGCCTGTCAGCGGGGGTCTATCTGATGTCGAAACTGCTGGTCCTGGGCGTGATCACCACCCTTCAGGCGGCGGTGTTGGTCTTGATCGGCACCATTGGCGTGAATATGCCGCCCAGGGGGATTTTCACGGCAGTCGAGGTGGAGCTGATTCTGGCGATGGCGATGCTCGGCATCGCATCGCTGGCATTGGGCTTGCTGGTGTCGGTGTCGGTGAACACCTCGGAGAAGACACTGCCGCTGCTGATTGTGCTGTCGATGGCACAACTGGTGCTCACGGGCGGGCTGGTGCGGCTCCCCGGCACACCCGGCCTGCAGCAACTGTCCTACCTATCGCCATCCCGTTGGGGGTTCGGCGCGGGAGCCGCCACCCTCGACCTCGACACCCTCTCACCGCACACGGGCGGACCCGACCCGCTGTGGGAACACACCCTCGGCACATGGCTGGTCGACATGGGAGTCGTCGCCGGCCTAGGGGCCGCCTTCCTCGCGCTGGCCTGGTACCGCCTGTACCAGCTGCGTCCACGGCGCCGCGGTGCCCGCCGCGCGAGGCTTTGACGCCCAGCGACGCGAACCGGCGGCTCGTCGACTGGCTGGTTTCCGCAGGTCAACCGCGCTTAGGTTAGGGCTTCAAGCAATCGTTGGACCGCTTGGCGGTGACGCGATGGTAGACACGGCGGATGCCCGCACAAACGCCATCGGGAGCAATTCCGACTTCGACATTCGACCCCGATCCCGACCCTGTCCCCGAGGTGGTGGCGTGGCATCCCGATCACACCTATCCGCTCGACGAGAACGGCCACGCCGACCGCCAAGCCGCGATCCGGCTCGAGCGGATCGGCCGCATGCGCGACTGCGCCATAGGCGTCGCGGGTGAGGGTGGCCGGCAGCGCGGCATAGACACGAGGCACGTATTCGGCGAACGTCGGCGCCGAGGGCCGAGTGCGCAGACCTTTGAGGTCCTCGGGGGACACCCCGAGGCTTCGCAGCACCGTCATGGCGGTGGCGATCTTCTCACGACGGCGCCGACCCCGTAGAAGGTGGTGGTCTTACGGGATTCGCTGACTCCGGCCAAGGGTGGCGGAGTCTGGTTCGGGGTGGGCGGTGTGCATGGACCGGGCCCGTTACCATCAGGAAAACTAGCGGGATCACCGACCGGAGTACGTCAGAAGACTCGGCTGTCCCCATTCGTCTCGAAGCCGCTGATCAGAGAGGCAGAGGGTAGGGGTTTCGGCGGCGTATAGACACCTGGGCAGGGGTGAATTCGCAACGACTTCGCGTCACTCTTCCGTTACTGTCCAGCACGAAGCGTCTCGGTCGCTTAGATTGCCAAACGGGTGGTGACACCCGGGTTTCTCGAATCCGAAATGTGGAGGGCTGCTGTGTCTGTTCGATCGGTTCTTGGCAGGCGCGCCCTGCAGGCGATGTGCGTTGTCTCAGGCGGCGTGCTGGTGCTATCGGGCTGTAGTAATTCCGAAGACAACACGCCCGCGGTGGCGAAGGTGAGCGGCGTCAACAAGGTCGACGCGATCGCCGCGCAGCTTCCGGACAAGATCAAGCAGTCGGGCAAGCTGGTCGTCGGAGTGAACGTGCCCTACCAGCCCAACGAGTACAAGGATCCCAGCGGCAAGATCGTCGGATTCGACGTCGACCTGATGGATGCGGTGGCCGCGACCCTCGGCATCAAGGCCGACTACGTCGAATCCTCCTTCGAGAAAATCATTCCCGCAATCCAGGCCGGTACCTACGACGTCGGTATGTCCTCGATCACCGACTCGAAGGAACGCGAGCAGAGCGTCGACTTCACCACCTACTTCAGGGCGGGCAGCCAGTGGGCCCAGCAGAAGGGCAAGCCGGTCGACCCGGACAACGCCTGCGGCAAAAAGGTCGCCGTCCAGGCCACGACGGTCCAGGACACCGACGAGATCCCGAAGCGCAGCGACAAGTGCGTCGCCGAGGGTAAGCCCGCGATCGACAAGAAGTCCTTCGACGAGCAGAGCGCGGCGACCAACGCCCTGGTGCTCGGCCAGGTCGACGCCATGTCGGCGGACTCCCCGGTGACGGCGTACGGCATCAAGAAGAGCGACGGCAAGATCGAGGCCGCCGGTACGGTCTTCGACTCCGCGCCCTACGGCTGGGCCCTCCCCAAGGGCTCGCCGCTGGGCAAGGCACTGCAGGCGGCGGTGCAGAACCTGATCGACAACGGCAAGTACCTGGAGATCACCAAAAACTGGGGTGTACAGGAAGGCGCGATCACCAAGTCGGTCATCAACGGCGCCGAGAGCTGATCGATGACGTCACAGGACACGTCGGCGCCCGGTGGTAACACCGGGCCCGGCGGGGCAGCAGCCTCATCGGAGCCGCAGCCGATCAAGGCGGTACCGCTGCGCAGACCCGGCCGGTGGATCGCCGCGGCGCTCATCCTCGCGCTGGTCGGGCTGTTCGTTTACGGCGCCGCGACGAACCCCGCGTACGCGTGGAACACGTACGCGAAGTACCTATTCGACAGCCGGATCGCCGCCGGGGCGTTGGTCACCCTCGAACTGACCGTGCTGGCGATGGCCATCGCCGTCGCGCTCGGCACAGTGCTCGCCGTCATGCGACTGTCGCCGAACCCGGTGCTGCGCTCGGCGGCATGGGTATATCTCTGGATCTTCCGTGGCACACCGATTTTTGTGCAGTTGGTGTTCTGGGGGCTGTTTCCGTCGCTGTACAAGCAGATCGCGCTCGGCATCCCGTTCGGGCCGGAGTTCGTGAAGCTGGATGTGCAGGGGCTGCAGGCCGCGTTCACCTTCGCGGTGATCGGGCTCGGGCTCAACGAGGCCGCGTACATGGCCGAAATCGTCCGTGCCGGAATCAATTCCGTCGGCGAGGGACAGCGCGAAGCCTCGACCGCGCTCGGCATGTCCTGGTCACAGACGATGCGCAGGACGGTGCTGCCGCAGGCCATGCGGGTGATCATTCCGCCGACCGGCAACGAGCTCATCGGCATGCTCAAGACCACGTCACTGGTCACCGCGATCCCGCTCAGTACCGACCTGTACGGGCGCGCCCGCGATATCTATGGTGTGAACTTCCAGCCGATTCCGCTGCTGCTGGTCACCGCGACCTGGTACCTCGCTGTCACCAGCGTGCTGATGGTGGGACAGTTCTACCTGGAGCGCTACTACTCGCGGGGCGCCTCGCGCACGTTGACCACCAAGCAATTGCAGGAACTGGCCGACGCCCAGACGATTGTGAAGGCGAAATGACCGACGGCGCCGAAACCGAAAAGGCCGCTGAAACCGACACTGCCGCCGATACGACTGCCGCCGCCGAAAAGACGTCTCGGCTACCGATGATCGTCGCCGATCGGGTGTGCAAGAACTTCGGCGCGTTGCAGGTGCTCAAGGGCATCTCGCTGCAGGTCGGCCGCGGCGAGGTGCTGTGTCTGATCGGCCCTTCGGGGTCGGGCAAGTCGACTTTTCTGCGTTGCATCAACCACTTGGAGCAGGTCAACGCGGGTCGGCTGTATGTGGACGGCGACCTCATCGGCTACCGGGAGAAGGGCGACAAGCTCTACGAACTGCACCCGCGTGAGGCGGCCAAGCAGCGCCGCGATATCGGCATGGTGTTCCAGCACTTCAATCTGTTCCCGCACCGGACGGCGCTGGAGAACATCATCGAGGCGCCCACCCAGGTGAAGAAGATGCGCAAGGCCGATGCGGTGGCCCGCGCGCACGAACTGTTGGACCGAGTCGGCATGGGGGACAAGGCGAATGCCTATCCCGCGCAGCTGTCCGGCGGTCAGCAGCAGCGCGTCGCGATCGCCAGGGCGCTGGCGATGGATCCGAAGCTGATGCTGTTCGACGAGCCGACCTCGGCACTCGACCCGGAGTTGGTCGGCGAGGTGCTCGGGACCATGCGAGAGCTGGCCGCCTCCGGCATGACCATGGTGGTCGTCACGCACGAGATGGGTTTCGCGCGCGAGGTCGCCGACCAGTTGGTGTTCATGGACGCCGGCGTCGTGGTCGAGGCAGGCAGGCCACGCGAGGTGCTGGCCAACCCGCAGGAGGAACGCACCAAGGCTTTCCTGTCGCGGCTGCTATAGTGCCGCAATGATTCTCGGAGCCTGCGGCGGCTGCTAGGGGGTCTTTGTTCCGGCGAGCGCGATCCGGAGCTGGCCTAGTAGGACCTTGGCGGCAGGGCTGCCCGGTCGGTCGCGCCGCCAGGCGAGCGCTAGGTGGCCGTGCAGTTCCGGTTCGGTGATCGGCAACACCCGCACTCCGAATGCCGCGGCCTCTGTCGCTGTCAGCGCAGGCACCACCGCGATGCCGAGGCCGCGGGCGGCCAGTCGCAGCAGCAGGGCCGGCGCGGCGGCTTCGAATTCGATCTCGGGCTCGAATCCCGCTGCGGCGCAAGCGCGGTCGAGCACACCGCGAATGCCGGTGCCGCGCGGTAGGCAGATCAATGGCTGGTCGCGCAGGTCTGCGAGCGGGCATCTCGGTGCGGTCCGGTGCGTCGAGCGCGACGGCCGCGTCGACCGGGGTGTCGAGCACGACGTCGGTTCCGATATCGGCGTCGATATCGGCGCCCGTCAATCCGATCGGTGCGATATCCAGCTCGCCGTGCCGCACCGCGGCCAGCATCCGCTCGGAGGTGTCCTCGGTCAGGCTGATGCCGACCTGTGGAGGATCGTCGTGGAAATCGGACAGTGCCTGCCCTTCAAAGGGGCATCGCGAGTCGCCTCGACAGGTACTCCGCAATGCCGGACCCGCCAACCCCAACGTCCTCTCCACCGCCACCGACTGCCCAACCGCCGCGACCCCATGCCTCCCAACCACGCGCACCGGCAAGCTGCCGCCCCATCACCCCGCACCGTCGTCTGCTATCGTTGTGATATCACTTTGATACTTCGGAGGTAGTCATGAAGTTTCGGGCCGCATTCCATCTCAACGGCTTTCTGGTGCTGTTGTCCTGGCTGGTGCTCACCATCCTGTTCGGCGGCGGCGCCATCTTGGGCTACGTGGCGGCAGGGAAGGGCGACAATGTGCCCGCGCTGATAGGTGCGATCGTCGCGACCGTCATCGTGGTTGTGCTGCTCCTGTTGGCGACCGGATTGACGGTGGTCAATCCGAACGAGGCGAAGGTGGTGCAGTTCTTCGGTCGCTACATCGGCTCGGTGAGTGAACCGGGCTTCTTCTCGGTGGTGCCGCTGTCGGATCGCCGCAGTATCTCGTTGCGGGTGCGCAACTTCGAGACGCAGAAGCTGAAGGTCAATGATGCCGACGGTAACCCGGTCGAGATCGCCGCGGTGGTGGTCTATCGCGTAATCGACAGTTTCAAGGCCGCCTTTGCCGTCGACGACTACGAGGAGTACGTGGAAACCCAGTCCGAGGCGGCGGTTCGGCACCTGGCGACCACGCATCCCTACGACGCGCACGACGATGACCGCACCAGCCTGCGCGACGGCGCCGAAGTGGCCGAGGAGCTGACCGTCGAACTGCGCGAACGCACCGAGTTGGCCGGCATCGAGGTGCTCGAGGCTCGGATCACGCACCTCGCTTACGCGCCGGAGATCGCCCAGGCCATGCTCGTTCGCCAGCAGGCCGCGCAAGTGGTTGCCGCTCGCACCCGCATTGTCGAGGGCGCCGTCGGCATGGTCGGTCTCGCCCTGGGCAAGCTCGCCGAGCAGGGTGTGGTCGAACTCGACGAGGAACGAAAGGCCACCATGGTCTCCAACCTCTTGGTTGTGCTCTGCGGTGACCGCGCCATCCAGCCGGTGGTCAATACCGGATCCATCTACTCCTGAGCCGCGCTGATGGCCGAACGTAAGAAGCTACTGCTCCGCCTCGACCCGGCAGTGCACGACGCCATCGCCAAATGGGCGGCCGACGACCTGCGCAGCATCAACGCCCAAATCGAGTACGCCCTGCGGCGCGCGCTGGAAGATGCGGGCCGAAAACCGAAATGATCCGAACAGGGTCCCGTCACCGATGTCGTTGCGAAAGACCGGAACCGACTGGTGGCGGGACCCTTTCGTGTGTGCTGGTTCCCGGCGTTCGACGGGGCGGCTGAGCGGGCTGCCAGCCTGAGCGAGGTGACCGGTTAGGGATGGTCGAGGCGTGGAGCGTCGGTTGTGAGCTCATCGAGTAATCGGACACTGTCGGTGTACAGCGCTCGCTGCGCATCGAGGTCGTAGGACGCGATCGATGAGCGTCGTTCGTCACGTCCGGCGAAGTAGCGGCCGGTTAGATCGGCGACCGCGGGATCGGTGACCAGCCAGGCGAGATCGGCGCCGGATTTGCGGGGCGTATTCACCCCCGGCAGTGCGAACAATGCCCGGGCGGCCGTGCGCCACAGCAGCCGTGCCGCCCGACCCGCGCCCCTGGCCAGCCCGGTGCCCGGCATCAGACCCGGATCGAATGCGTTGACCGTGATCCCTCGCGGCTCGAGCTGCCTGGCCAGTTCATAAGTGGTTTGCAGGTTGGCCAGCTTCGAGGTGCTGTATCGACGCCTGCCGTCGCGCTGTTCGGATTCGGTCGCCGTCGGTGGGTAGGCGAGTTCGCGCGCACCGGCGGTCAGGGGGTGCGGCATTCCCGTGAATTGGTCGGGATCGTGGGTTCCGGAACTGACGAACACGATGCGTGCCGGTGCGGTCAGCTCGTCGAGCAGCGCCAGGACCAGCGCGAGGTGCCCCAGGTGATTGACGCCGAAGGTGGCTTCCACGCCGTCGGCGGTGTAGCTGCGCCGCGTGAACTGCAGCCCGGCATTGCAGACCAGTGCGCGCAAGGGCGGCAGTCCGGCATTGCGCAATTCGGCCGCGAAACGGGCTACGGATGCGAGCGAGCCGAGGTCGAGTGCGGCCCCGCGCGTGCCGATCGCGGTCGCGTGGTCGTGCGCCCGATCGGCGTCGCGTCCGGTGACGATGACGGTCCATCGCGGGTCTGCGGCGAGTGTGCGCGCGCATTCGCGGCCGAGTCCGCTTGTCCCGCCGGTAATCACGGCGGTTCTGTCACTCGTTGCCATATGGCAGAGTCTGCCATATGACGCGTTGTGTGACAATAGCCGGATGTCGTTGCGGGACAGGAAGAAGGAACGGACCAGGCGGGCGATCGGCGACGCCGCGCTGCGGCTGTTCGTCGAGCGCGGTTTCGATGCGGTGACCGTGGCCGATATCGCCGCCGAAGCCGATGTGGGAACTCGCACCCTGCACCGCTACTACGCGAGCAAGGACGAGTTGCTCTTCGCCGAGGACGACGACCATCGGGAAGAACTGGCCGAACTACTGCGGGAGCGCCCGGCGGGCGAAGCCCCGGAGGTGACGCTGGCCGCGGTGATCGGCCCGATGGTCGAACGATTCGCCGATCGGCTTGCCGACGCCCGCGCACGGGAAGCGCTGATCGCGGGGAATCCGGCCCTGCAGGCCAGGGAACTCGCCAAGCGCAATGCCGTCGAATCGCTCGTTGCCGAGCACCTCGCGCATCCGATGGGCGTCGAGGTCGGCGTTGACGTGCGGCCGCTGCTGTGGGCCAAAGTCGGGATGGCCTGCTTCTTCTCCGGCTACCAGATCTGGCTGAGCACCGGCGGCGACCTGGGCGCGCACATCGCGGCCGCGCGCGCCGCACTGCTGACCGAATTCGGTAGGCCGACGAGCGCCGCGCCTGCCGCAAACTGAACTCCAGCCGCGCAGCGCGGCGCCAAATGCCGGGTATCTGCCGGTGTAGGAGGCAGTATCAGGACGTTCGGTCAGCGATTCCAACGGCGGGAGTGATGATGCAGGGCACTGTCAAATGGTTCAATGCGGACAAAGGATTCGGCTTCATCGCTCCGGATGACGGAGGGCCGGATGTCTTCGTCCACTTCAGCGCTATCGCCGATAGCGGCTTCCGAAGCCTGAACGACGACCAGCGGGTCGAGTTCGATGTCACGCAGGGCCAGAAGGGCGCGCAGGCGGAAAACGTACGGCCGCTCTGAGGTGCTTCGGGGCCTGTGTGTCGCCGGCGGATCTAGGAATCCCTGGCGGCGCATAGGCTTTCGGTTACTCGGGTTTGCGGGTGACGAAGATGGCGGTGCCGGGGAAGAGTTCGCCGCGCAGCGGACTCCATTGGCCCCATTCGCGGTCGAGCCGCTCGGGCCAATCGGGTTCCACGATGTCCTCGATGATCAGTCCCGCGGCGACGATCTCGCGGACGCGGTCGCCGATGGTGCGGTGGTGTTCGACGTAGGTGGCCGCGCCGTCGCCGTCGACCTCGACGTAGGGTGTGCGGTCGAAGTAGGGGATCGAGGCGGTCAAACCGGCGGGGCCGGGGTCGTCGGGGAAGATCCAGCGCATGGGGTGATTGACCGAGAACACCCAGCGGCCGCCGGGGCGCAGCACTCGGGCGACTTCGCGCATCACCTGGGCGGAATCGGCGACGAAGGGGATGGCGCCGAAGGCCGAGCAGGCCAAGTCGAAGGCGGCGTCGGCGAAGGGCAGCGATTCGGCGCCGGCCTGGACGAGGGGAACCTGGGGTCCGCCGCGCGCCATCGCGGCCAGGCCGCGTTCGAGCATGCCCATCGACAGGTCCAAGCCGACCGGGAGCGCGCCCTGACCGGCCAACCAGCGCGAACAAGGCGCCGATCCGCAGCCGATCTCGAGGATCCGCTTGCCCGCGACCGCGCCGAGGAAATGCATGTCGCCCTCGTGCAGGCCCTCCGGGCACCAGACGAATTCGCCGTCGGGCGAGTCGACGCCGAGAAAATCGGCGTGGGTTTCGTGATACTGGGTGGCGTCGGCGTCCCACCAGCGCCTGCTGGCCTGCTGGCTCGCCGCCGAGCCGATCCGGGTGCGCGCGGTCCCGGCTGTCCCCAGCAGTGTGTTTGCTAGCGCATGGCGATCTTCCGACACTCGGTCAGCCTAGTCCGGCGTGGCGTCAGCACTGGTTTGCCCGGCCGGACCAAGGTCGCGTACGCTGAACGCGCGAGTGTCTTGTGTACTGCCGTACCGGTGTCCGAATGCGGGGTGCCGAAGTGTCCTGTACAGGGTACTGAAGTAGCCGGTGCGGTAACAGAGCACCCGCGCTGAGTTTCACAAGCTTTGCCGTGCGGTACGTTCATCATGTCCGTCACGTCGCGTCATCGCGGTGAGTTCGCAGCGTACCGAAAGTTCCAATGTCCGCAACCGACCACAATCCGTCCGGAGCAAACCGACATATGCCCACCACCGTCACCTCGCCGCAGGTAGCCGTCAACGACATCGGCTCCGCCGAGGATTTCCTCGCCGCCATCGACGCCACGATCAAGTACTTCAACGACGGCGACATCGTCGAAGGAACCATCGTCAAGGTCGACCGCGACGAGGTCCTGCTCGACATCGGTTACAAAACCGAAGGCGTCATCCCTTCCCGCGAGCTCTCCATCAAGCACGATGTCGACCCGAACGAGGTCGTTTCCGTGGGTGATGAGGTCGAGGCCCTCGTTCTCACCAAGGAGGACAAGGAAGGCCGCCTGATCCTGTCGAAGAAGCGGGCTCAGTACGAGCGCGCGTGGGGCACCATCGAGGAGCTCAAGGAGAAGGACGAGGCCGTCAAGGGCACGGTCATCGAGGTAGTCAAGGGCGGCCTGATCCTGGACATCGGCCTGCGTGGCTTCCTCCCCGCCTCGCTCGTCGAGATGCGTCGCGTCCGCGACCTCCAGCCGTACGTCGGCAAGGAGATCGAAGCCAAGATCATCGAGCTGGACAAGAACCGCAACAACGTGGTCCTGTCCCGCCGCGCGTGGCTCGAGCAGACCCAGTCCGAGGTCCGCAGCGAGTTCCTGCACCAGCTGCAGAAGGGCCAGGTCCGCAAGGGTGTGGTCTCCTCGATCGTCAACTTCGGTGCCTTCGTGGACCTGGGTGGCGTCGACGGCCTGGTGCACGTCTCCGAGCTGTCCTGGAAGCACATCGACCACCCGTCCGAGGTTGTCGAGGTCGGCAACGAGGTCACCGTCGAGGTTCTCGACGTCGACCTGGACCGCGAGCGGGTTTCGCTGTCGCTCAAGGCGACTCAGGAAGACCCGTGGCGTCAGTTCGCCCGCACCCACGCGATCGGCCAGATCGTTCCGGGCAAGGTCACCAAGCTGGTTCCGTTCGGCGCGTTCGTGCGCGTCGAAGAGGGCATCGAGGGCCTGGTGCACATCTCCGAGTTGGCCGAGCGCCACGTGGAGGTCCCGGACCAGGTTGTCGCGGTCGGCGACGACGCGATGGTCAAGGTCATCGACATCGACCTGGAGCGGCGCCGGATCTCGCTGAGCCTCAAGCAGGCCAACGAGGACTACCACGCCGAGTTCGACCCGTCGAAGTACGGCATGGCCGACAGCTACGACGACCAGGGCAACTACATCTTCCCCGAGGGCTTCGATTCCGAAACCAACGACTGGATCGAAGGCTTCGACAAGCAGCGCGAAGAGTGGGAAGGCCGCTACGCCGAGGCGGAGCGTCGCCACAAGATGCACACCGCGCAGATGGAGAAGATGGCGGCCGACGCCGCGGCCGAGGCCGCGAACGGTGGCGGCTCGTCGAACTACTCCTCCGAGAGCGGTTCGCAGTCTTCCTCCAGCCCGGCCGAGTCCGCCGTCGGTTCGCTGGCGAGCGACGCCCAACTCGCGGCTCTGCGGGAGAAGCTCTCCGGCAACGCCTGATTCGGGTAGACACACGCACGAAGGCCCCGGTCCGTATGGACCGGGGCCTTCGGCCTCTGTGGGGTGGGTGGCCGGTCTTTTCGGTGGGCGGAGTGTGAGAGGAGCCGGACGGTGTTCGACAGTGTGAGGCACGACCGGTGACCGGTGTTGCCACCACCGTGGCGAAGCTGGCGCCCATCGCGCTGGGGTTCGGGGCCGGGGTGGTGTTCGCACGGCGCAAGATCATCGGGGCAGAGACCGCTGCGGCCACTCGCGCGCCCTTGGGGCGGGTCGCTGCGTCCAGTCGGACGGATGACCAACTTACCGGTAGGGTCAGCGCGGGCAGTCAGCACTCTGCTCGATCGAGCTCGGCAGAAAGGCCGTAACCCCACAATGTGTGCATCGGGTCCGTTCAGCGGTCTCAACCGCAGGCAATTCCTGGCCAAGGCCGCGGCGGCGGGCGCCGCGGGGGCACTGGCCTCCTGGGCCAACCCGATCATCGAGCGCGCCTACGCCGCCGATCCGGCGGGGACCGGCGGCCTCGGCGATATCGAGCACTTTGTGTTGCTCATGCAGGAAAACCGTTCGTTCGACCACTATTTCGGCACCATGTCCGGCGTGCGCGGCTTCAGTGAGGCGTCCGCGGCCTGGCAGCAGTACGGCTGGACACCCGGCGTCGGGCCGACCCCCGACGGCTACGTGAACCCGTTCCGGCTCGACACCACCCGCGGCGCGACCCTGGACGGCGAGTGCGTCAACGATCCGGACCACACCTGGGCCGGCATGCACCGGGCCTGGAACGGCGGCAAGAACGACCAGTGGATGCCGATGTCGGTGGCCAGCGTCGGCGCGGCCAACGCGCCCGCGGCTATGGGTTACTACCTGCGCGAGGACATTCCGATCCACCACGAGCTGGCGGACGCGTTCACCCTCTGCGACAACTATCACTGCTCGGTGCTCGGTCCCACCGACCCGAACCGGTTGTACTGGATCAGCGCCACCATCGACCCGGACGGCCGAGCGGGCGGGCCGCTGGTGGAAACACCGACCCTGATCCCGCAGCACGTGTACAGCTGGCGGACCTACCCCGAGAACCTCTCCGAGGCCGGGGTCAGCTGGAAGGTCTACAACAATCGTGATGTCGGCCCGCTGTCATCGGTGCTCCTCGACGGCATGCTCGGCTGCTTCACCCAATCCTCCGACCAGAATTCCGAGTTGGCGCGCCGCGGCCTTGCCCCGGTGTACCCCAACGACTTCCAGGCCGATGTCGCCAACGACACGCTTCCCGCCGTGTCCTGGGTGATCCCGTCGCTGATCAACTGCGAACATCCCGCGCTACCCGCCGCCTTCGGCGCTTTCGGCATCGTCAAGCTGCTGGATATCCTGACCTCGAACCCGATGGTGTGGGAGAAGACGGCGCTGATCATCAGCTATGACGAGAACGGCGGCTTCTTCGATCACGTCGCCCCGCCGACGGCGCCGCCGGGCACACCGGGCGAGTTCCTGACCGTGCCGCTGGCTCAGGTGAAGTCGTCGAACGGCATCAGCGGCCCCATCGGACTGGGCTATCGCGTTCCGGGACTGGTGATTTCGCCCTACAGCCGCGGCGGCCTTGTCGCCTCGGAGACCTTCGACCACACCTCACAGTTGCGCCTGCTGGAGACCCGGTTCGGGGTGGAGGTGCCGAATCTGACGCCGTGGCGGCGCAGCGTTACCGGCGATATGACTTCGACGTTCGATTTCGGCTCGAAGCCGAATTCGGCGAAACCGATCCTCACCGATCCGAAACCGAAAATGGATGCCGCAATCGCGCAATGTGGCCCGAATGTCGCATTGGGCATGGCGACCGCGGGCGCTCCATATCCGGTGCCGCCGAATGCGATGCCGCAGCAGCAATCGGGCAGCCGGCGCAGGCCGAGCGGCCTCGTCTAGGAGGACATGGAGGTGGCCCAGCCCCGATCCGGCCGGGCCACTGGAGAAGTCGAGGTCAGCTGGCGGTGGCAGGTGCCCAATACGCGGCGGCCATGGCAGAGCGTTTTCGCATAGCGGCGAAGCTGTGCCGGGCGGGGTTGGTCAACGCGGTGAACCATGAGCGGCGGTGCTCGGTGAGCGCGGCCGCGACGGCGGGGATCCGGATGCAATGCATTCCACCCGCCATACCCAGGCGGTGGCGACCCGTCTGGTTGTTTCTGGTGCCCAATAGTGTTCCTTTGTTTGCTGGTACTGGCCTGCATCGCCACGGCGAAGATTAGCCGAACGAAAGGGCGAGTCAGAGTATTTTGCGTAAGCAATTGCCTCGGCGTGTCGGAAAGATGTCGTCCCCGAATGGGAATCGGCCGAAAATGTTGCGAGATGGTCTCGGCGGAGTCACGGATCGGGCAATTAGCCGTGTGGGTGGTGGAATACGCGGTCGGACTGGGTAATCGAGTCCGATTGGGGTTGTGTGCGGCGCGGCGGTCATCGGGTGGTGCACCGATCCGGATGGCGCGGATGCAAGACTGGTCGAATGTTGCGGATCGGCCTCACCGGAGGCATGGGAGCGGGCAAGTCGACAGTGGCGCGAATTCTCGCCGACCGCGGGGCGGTGATCATCGATTCCGACCTGATCGCCAGGGAGGTCGTCGAGCCTGGCACCGAGGGCATTGCCGCGTTGGTCGACGCGTTCGGGCCCGATATCCTCGCCGCGGACGGCAGCCTCGATCGGCCCGCGCTCGCAGCCAAGGCATTCGGTAATGATGAGGCACGCGCGACTTTGAATTCGATTGTCCATCCACTGGTCGGAAAATGCACCGCTGAATTGATCGGCGCCGCGCCACCTGATGCGATTCTCGTGCAGGATATTCCGTTGTTGGTCGAAAATGGTCTCGCGTCACTCATGAACCTTGTTCTGATAGTGGACGTTCCCGAGGAAATTCGAATCCGGCGATTGGTTGAATTACGTGGTGTTTCCGAAGCCGATGCGCGGGCGCGTATTTCGGCACAGGCCACCGATGAGCAGCGCCGCGCGGTCGCCGACGTGCTGCTCGACAACAGCGGAGCGCCCGACGAGATCGTCCCGGTGGTGCATTGGCTGTGGGACGAGCGCCTGGTGCCGTTCGAACACAACCTGCGCACCGGCGCACCCGCGCAGCGACCGGATGTGCGCATCGTGCCGCCGAACCCGGACTGGCCGGTCCAGGCGCAGCGGCTCATCGCCCGGCTGTGGGTGGCGTGTGGTCCGACCGCGTCGCGGATCGACCACATCGGATCGACCTCGGTACCGGACCTGCCCGCCAAGGACGTGATCGACTTGCAGATCACCGTCGCTGATCTGGCGGCAGCCGATGGCTTGCGCGATGCGCTCGGCGCGGCCGGTTTCCCGAACATCGCGCGGGTCACCCACGACAACCCGAAACCGACCGATGCGGATCCGGCCGGGACGGACGCTGCGCTGTGGGCCAAACGACTGCACGCCAGCGCCGACCCGGGTCGGCTCGCCAATGTGCATGTCCGCGTGGCGGGTTCACCGGGCCAGCAGTTCGCGCTGGTCTTCCGGGACTGGCTGCGCGCCGACGCCGCGGCGCGCGCCGAGTACGGCGAGGTGAAGCGCGCGGGTGAGGCCAAGGCGGCCGGACTGACCGGCGAGGAGGCGATGCTCGCCTACCTGGACGTCAAGGAGCCCTGGTTCGACGCCGCCTACCAACGCGCCCTGGCTTGGCGCGACGGTCAGGCCTGACGCGACGCCGACACCAGCGTCGCCAGCCGGTCCAGCGCCTGGCCCCAGCCTTCCCGCGCCCCGTCCTCCGGGCTCAGCGGTCCGGGAGCGAGCAGGTGGAAGGCCATGGTGGTTCTTGTCGCCGGTCGGCGAAGGTCACCGTGGCGACCGACTCGTTCGCCGCCGTACCGTCGCCGATGTCAAGGGGTTGCGCGAAAAGGGGTTACTGCCAGGTGAGCGTGATGCCGAGGGTGGCGAGCCAGCGTTCGAGGGAGTGGCCGTTGGCGGCGATGCCGTCGATCGTGGTGGCCGCGTGCTCGATCGCCGACTGCGCCGCGGTGAAGCCGATCAGGCCCACGGTGTGCGCGGCGAGTAGCTCGTCCACGTCGAGCAGTTCGGTGTCGCGGCCGGTGCGCACCACGATGTCGAGATAGTGATCCACCGACTTCCAGATGGTCGGACCGACCTGGGTGAACTCACCGAGATCGATATAATAGTCCTGATCTCGTTGATGTTCGGGGTGGTAGTGGAAGACCGTCACGCGAATGAACAGCTCGGGCAGCAGCCACGACTCGATGTAGTGGAACTGCGGATGATCGGAGACGCGCGCCATATACAGGCCCCACGGTTCGGCGCGAAACTGCTCGACCGGCCGGATGAAGCCCTTCGGGTCCGTGTTGGTCAGCTCCGCGACGTCGAAGTACTCCACCTTCGGGCGATGCACGTCCACTGATGGTGCCTGTGTCATGCACATAGAATCTACCGCCGCCGGCCCCCCGTCGAGTCCAGCGGCGGTGGTCTCCGCTACATCCAGGTGAGAGTGATGCCCATCGACGCGAGCCAGCGTTCGGCGTCGTGGTCGTATTCGGCTAGGCCGTCGACCACAGCGGTCGCCCGCTCGAAGGCATGCCTGGCCTGCGCGGTGTCGATCAAACCGGCCGCGTGGGCGGCCAGCAGGTCGTCGGCGCCGCGCAGTTCGGACGCGTGGCCGTGGTGCACCATGATGTCGAGATAGTGGTCGACGGCCTTCCAGCGTTTCGGCTCTACCTTGGTGAATTCGCCGATATCCAGACAAAAATCCTGTTCCCGGTGATGTGCCGGGTTGCGGTGGGAGATCGTCGCGCGGACCCACAGGTCCGGCATCAGCCACGATTCGACGTAGTGGAACTGCGGGCCGTCGACCATCCGCGCCATATATAGGCCCCATGGCTCGACGTGATAGCGCTCCACCGAGCGGACGAACCCTCTGGCATCGGTATTGGTGAGTTCGGCGAGATTGAAATACTCGACCCTTGGTCGTTGTGGGGTCGCCGCCGATAGCTTGTCGGGTGGCGCGGTCACGAGCCGGGTGGCTAATTGCGCTGGCATGAGAGCGCGGACATCTCTCGCGACATACCCCGCAACCCCGGTCACCGCGGGGACTGCGACGAGCAATGGAATCAGAGCGCTCATGGCGTCTTCCTTCATCAGTACCGACAACCAAATCAGGCTACACCCGGGGGGCGTCGCGTTCGTTCTTTACGATTATGGCGAATGTCGTTGCGGCAACGGACATTTCGGACAGGCTACGAGTCGCGTGGCAATGCTGGTAATTAGCGGCGCGGCGAATTTCGAATAGCGCGCCGCGTCGGCTGGTCTGTCCGCGAGTGGCCGAGCCGATCTTGTACGGCTCGCCCGCGTCAGTTCGGGCGAGGCCGCGGCACCGCGCGGGCGGGAAGAATCTGTCGGTGGCTGCGCCTAGGCTGGTGAGCATGGCTTTCGCAACGGAGATCCCCGCCGGGGGCGAGACACCACTCGCGCATTCCGAGTTCCGCCCGGTCGGTGCGATCGAGCGCGCCGTCGGACGGTTCCAGGTGGTCAGCGAGCACAAGCCGGCCGGCGATCAGCCTGCGGCCATCGAGGAACTGGAGCGTCGGATCAATACCGGCGAGCGCGACGTGGTGCTACTCGGCGCCACCGGCACCGGTAAGTCGGCGACCACCGCCTGGCTGATCGAGCGGCTGCAGCGCCCGGCCCTGGTGATGGCGCCGAACAAGACCCTCGCCGCGCAGTTGGCCAACGAGCTGCGAGAGATGTTGCCCAACAACGCAGTCGAGTACTTCGTCTCGTACTACGACTACTACCAGCCCGAGGCTTACATCGCGCAAACCGATACCTACATCGAGAAGGACAGCTCGATCAACGACGACGTCGAGCGATTGCGGCACTCGGCCACCTCGAGCCTGCTGTCGCGCCGCGATGTGGTGGTGGTCGCCTCGGTGTCGTGCATCTACGGTCTCGGCACGCCGCAGTCGTATCTGGATCGGTCGGTGCAGCTGGAGGTCGGCACCGAACTCGATCGGGACAAGTTCCTGCGGCTGCTTGTCGATGTCCAGTACACGCGCAACGACATGTCCTTCACCCGTGGCTCGTTCCGGGTGCGCGGCGACACAGTCGAGATCATCCCCTCCTATGAGGAACTCGCGGTCCGCATCGAGTTCTTCGGCGACGAGATCGAGGCGCTCTACTACCTGCATCCGCTGACCGGCGATGTGGTCCGCCAGGTCGATGTGGTGCGGATCTTCCCGGCCACGCACTATGTGGCGGGTCCGGAGCGGATGGAGCGAGCGGTCGGCGATATCGAGAAGGAACTGGAGGAGCGGCTGGCCGAGCTCGAGCGCCAGGGCAAGCTCCTGGAGGCGCAGCGGCTGCGCATGCGTACCCAGTACGACCTCGAGATGATCCGGCAGGTCGGCTTCTGCTCCGGCATCGAGAACTACTCGCGGCATATCGACGGCCGCCCAGCCGGTTCGGCGCCCGCCACGCTGATCGACTACTTCCCCGAGGACTTCCTGCTCGTCATCGACGAGTCGCACAACACCGTGCCGCAGATCGGTGGCATGTACGAAGGCGACATGTCGCGCAAGCGGAACCTGGTCGAATACGGCTTCCGCCTCCCGTCCGCGGTCGACAACCGGCCGCTCACCTGGGAGGAATTCGCCGACCGGATCGGGCAGACGGTATACCTGTCGGCCACGCCGGGCCCGTACGAGCTGGGGCAGGCAGGTGGTGAGGTCGTCGAGCAGGTGATCCGGCCGACCGGTCTGGTAGACCCGAAGGTGTTGGTGAAGCCGACCAAGGGCCAGATCGACGACCTGATCCACGAGATCCGCCAGCGCACCGAACGCGATGAACGCGTGCTGGTCACCACGCTCACCAAGAAGATGTCCGAGGATCTCACCGACTATCTGCTCGGCCTCGGCATCCGGGTGCGCTACCTGCATTCCGAGATCGACACCCTGCGCCGGGTGGAACTGCTGCGGCAGTTGCGGCTGGGCGAGTACGACGTGCTGGTCGGTATCAACCTGCTACGTGAGGGCCTCGACCTGCCGGAGGTGTCGCTGGTCGCGATCCTCGACGCCGACAAGGAAGGGTTCCTGCGCAGCACCACCGCGCTTATCCAGACCATCGGCCGCGCGGCGCGCAATGTGTCCGGCGAGGTGCACATGTACGCCGACAAGATCACCGACTCGATGCAGTTCGCCATCTCCGAGACCGAGCGGCGCCGGGCCAAGCAGGTCGCCTACAACGAAGAGATGGGCATCGACCCGCAACCGCTGCGCAAGAAGATCGCCGACATCCTGGACCAGGTGTATCAGGAGGCCGACGACAGCGAGGTCGCCGTCGGCGGATCCGGCCGCAACGCCAGCCGCGGCCGCCGCGCCCAGGGTGAGCCGGGTCGGGCGGTCAGCGCCGGAGTCTACGAGGGACGCGACATCAAGTCGATGCCGCGCGCCGAACTCGCGGACCTGGTGAAGGAGATGACCGCGCAGATGATGAACGCGGCCAGGGAACTTCAATTCGAGTTGGCCGGACGGCTGCGCGACGAAATCGCTGACCTCAAAAAGGAACTGCGCGGTATGGACGCCGCCGGGTTGAGTTGAGGCTCGCCCCGGCGGCCGTTCCGGCTGTCGCTCCCGGGGCCCCGGCGAAAGCCGGTACCCCGCAGCGAGTTTCGCGCTGGATACCACATCCGGGTTTCGGCGTGTGCGAGACCCATGCAGGCTCAGCTCTGCGTGGCCATCCACTCGTTGACGCGGCGCTCGGCTTCTTCGCGAGACACGTTCTCCACCTTGGTAAGTACCGCCCAGCGGTGGCCGAACGGGTCGATCACCACGCCGAAGCGGTCGCCGGTGACGAAGGTCTGTGGCGCTTCCGCACTGCGCGCGCCGTTTTCGACGGCGCGTTTGATGACTCCGTCGACGTCCGGGCAGTAGTGCACGATCGACGTGTGCACCCATTCGCCGTTCGGGGCGAGCACGTTGTTGTCGGGGATGGGCATGCCGAGTTGCAGGGTGGAGTCGCCGAACTTCAGTTCAGCGTGCGCGGGCTGGCCGTCGGGCATGTCATTGCGGCTGATCACCTCGGCGCCGAAGACCTTGGTGTAGAAGTCGATTGCCTTGTTGCCGTCGGGCACCGCGAGGAAGCAGGTGATCGAGTGGTAGCCGTCCGCGATGGGGTTCACTGTTTCGCTCATGGGTGTAAGCCTCGTCGATCGCGCGGCGTGGGTCTTGTAAGAAAGCGACACCATGCCAGGGAGTGCTGACCAGGTGCCGGTGCAACCCGTCAGGGTCCCGGCTCCCGACGACATGAAGGGCATCCTGCATCCCGACGAGCAGGCCCGGCATCGGTCGCTGGCCCGGTTGCCTGCCGGACCCGGGGTGGGGCGGTTCGTCGAGTGGTATTGGTCGGTGCGCTGGGATTTACGTGGCCGCGCCCCCTACTACGCCGAAGTGTTGTCGTATCCGTGCGTGAACGTCACTTTCGAGCGGACCGCTACCCGCACCGGCGGTTTCGTCAACGGTGTGTCCACGACCAAATACATCCGCGAACTCAGCGATGTGGGGGAGACCTTCGGCGTCCGCTTCCGTGCGGGCGGCTTCGGCGCCTACACCGGTCTGGACGTCAGCTCGTTCCGCGACGCGGCGGTCCCGTTGACCGAGGTGCTGCCCGAGGCCGAGGGGCTGACCGAGCGGGTACTCGCCGCGCTGTCGGACCAGCAGCGCCGCACCGTCATCGAGGATTTCTTCGCCGGTCGGCAGACCGCGGACGACCCGAACTACCGGCTGGTGTTGCGCATTGTCGAGGCAATGGAGCACGACCAGGAACTGACCAGGGTCGATCAGGTCACCGAACGGTTCGACGTGCCGACCCGCACACTGCAGCGGATGTTCCGCAGATACGTCGGGGCCGGGCCGAAATGGGTGCTGCGCCGCTACCGCCTGCAGGACGGCGCCGATCTGCTGGCGTGTGGACACATAGGAGATCTGGCCGCTCTCGCCGCGGACCTCGGTTACTTCGATCAGGCGCATTTCTCGCGCGAGTTTGCCGCGGAAGTCGGAATGGCGCCGCTGGAATATGCCAAGAATTCGCTACGCTCGCGCAACGAGGTCACTTCGAAAGTCCTGCCTACCGAAATGTAGCTGCGGGTCGACAATGGAATAAGACCTCGTGTACCCATTGCCAATGAGGGAGCAGGACATGGACGTCGTGGTTTTGATCGGGCGGGTGCTTTTCGTGGTGTTGTTCCTGAGCTCGGCATTCGGGCATTTCACACAGACCGATGCGATGACGGGGTACGCGCAGAGCCGTGGCATCCCGTCGCCCAAGGCGGGCGTGCTGGCCGCGGGCGCGCTGATGGGCATCGGTGCGCTCAGCCTGCTGCTCGGCGTATGGGCGGATCTGGGTGCGCTGCTGCTGGTGATCGTGCTGCTGCCGACCGCATTCCTCATGCATCGGTTCTGGTCGGAAACCGATGCGGAGGCCAAGCAGGGTGAAATGATCCACTTCAATAAGGATCTCGCGCTCGGTGGCGCGGCACTGATGCTGTTCGCGTTCTTCGCGCATGTCGACGAACTCGGATTGACCATCACCAAGCCGCTTTTCCATCTCGGCTGAGCTCGTCGCGCCGATATTGCCGGTGTTCGTATCGGTGACCGGTCCACAACCGATGAATGTGATCAATCTCCCAGGGGCGCAAGAACGTTCGCGGTAGTTGTGATGGATCACAGAACTCGACAGGTGGAATTGAATCCGCCCTGGTCGGAAAGGTCGTGGGGCATTGGCCCACGTAATGGGTGTTCGGAATGCCCGAACACCACCAGTGTGATGTGTTGCGATTTCTGATATTTCCGGGTGTTTTGCCGCTAGGGTCGAGCGCAGTCGCCGCGCCGGTGCTCGACATGCTCGGGACAGGACCCGACGCAGGCACCCGACCACCGCATAGTTGGAGGAGAGCATGACCGCCTACCGGACCATTGTCGTCGGTACTGATGGCTCGGATTCGTCGTACGTCGCCGTAGAGAAGGCCGCCGCACTGGCCGCCGCCGCGGACGCGACGCTGATCGTGGCCTGCGCGTACTACCCGACCGACGATCGCGATCTCGCGGCTGCGGCCGATGTTCTCAAGGACGAGGCATACCAGGTGCGCGGTTCCGCGCCGACCAACGAGATCCTGCGCACCGCGCGGGATAAGGCCACCGCCGTCGGCGCCAAGAACATCGTCGAGCGCTCCATCGTCGGCGAGCCCGTCGAGTCGCTGCTCGGCCTGGTCAAGGAGACCGAGGCCGACCTGCTCGTGGTCGGCAACCGGGGCCTGAACACCCTGGCCGGTCGCCTGCTCGGCTCGGTGCCGTCCGATGTCGCCCGCAAGTCGCGCTCCGATGTGCTGATCGTGCACACCACGCGCTGAGCCGTCTGACACCGGACCAAAACCCCGTCGCCTCGGCTTTTCGCCGGGACGACGGGGTTTCTTGTCCATACGGCCTAGCTCAACGCTCGCAGCACCGACGGCAGCTCCCCGGTGTGCACCACACCGAGTCGCTGCGTGGCGCGGGTCAGCGCCACATACAGATCGTTGAGCCCCCGCGGCGACTCCGCGAGGATCTGCGCAGGCTCGACCAGGTACACCGCGTCGAACTCCAAACCCTTCACGTCGTGCACCGTGAGCACCCGCACCGCTTCGTCCACCAGGTCGGCGAATTCCGCGACCAGATCGTGCGGCGTGATCACCGCGGTGGTGCCCGGGCCGTCCTCGGTGGCCACTAATCGTGCTACCTCGCCGTGCAATTCGCTCGCGGTCACCGCATAGGCGCGCGGCGGCAGCCCGGTCTCGCGGACCGATCGCGGCGTCGTCGCCTCCGGGTCGATCGCGGCGAGCACGTCGGCGGCGACGTCCATGATCTCCGCCGGGGTCCGGTAGTTCACCGTCAGCTCGGTGAGCTTCCAGCGCTTGGCGACATAGGGTTCCAGCATCGACTGCCAGGACGAGGCGCCCGCCGGGTCGCCGGTCTGCGCCACGTCACCGACCACCGTGATCCAGCGGTTCGGGATGCGGCGCATCACCATTCGCCACGCCATCTCCGAAAGTTCCTGCGCCTCGTCCACGATCACGTGGCCGTAGGTCCAGGTGCGGTCGCCCGCGGCGCGTTCGGCGGTGGTCTGCCTGGCCCGCACGTTCTGACGTTCGGCGAGCTGGCCGGCGTCGATCAGGTCGTAGGCCATCAGGATCTCGGGGTCGAGCTCGTCCTCCAGATCCTGCGGCGCCGAACCGGTCAGGATGTCCAGCGCGTCCTGCGCCTCCGCCAGCTGGGCCCGCCAGCGCCGCTTGGCGCGTTCGCGTTCCTCGGTGTCGTCCACACCCAGCAACTCGGCCAGCTCGTCCAGCAGCGGCGCGTCGGCGGCGCTGTATTCGCCGTTGTCCGGTCGCACCAGCTCGGCCCGGTCGGCCGGGTCGAGGCTGCTCGCCACCCGGTCGAGTGCCTTCGGGTCGGCGAGCAGATCGGCGAGCACGTCCTGCGGCGACATGATCGGCCAGAGCCTGCCGATGGCCGCCTGGATCTCGGGGTCGGCGCGCATCTCGTCGCGGATTTCGGCGAGATCGGTTCGGCTGAGCAGGCTTTGGCCACCGGACAGGTCGGCGCCCATGGTCTGGGCAAGCTGGTCGGCCAGCGCGTCGAGCACCGAGCTGGCGAAGATCGGCCTGGCCAGGTTGTGTGGGCGCCGCGAGGAACGGGCCCGGCCGCGGGCCCGGGTGGCGATCTTGCGGTCCAGGATTACCGGATAGCCGTCGAAGCTCAGCCGGATCGGTTCGGCGGGGATTTCCTGCCGGTCGCGCACCGCCTGCTTGAGCACCTCGAGAATGTCGAGGGAGCCCTTGATCTCACCGGCTCGCAGCGAGTCCTCACGGGTGGCCTTCACACCGGGATACAGGTCGCCGATGGTGGACAGCAGCACACCGGTCTCACCGAGCGAGGGCAGCACCTGACCGATGTAGTCCAGGAAGGTGGCGTTCGGGCCGATGATCAGTACGCCGGACTTGGCCAGCTGCTGGCGGTAGGTGTAGAGCAGGAACGCGACACGGTGCAGCGCGACGGCGGTCTTACCGGTGCCGGGACCGCCCTGCACCACCAGCACGCTCTTGTGCTCGGAGCGGATGATGGCGTCCTGCTCGTGCTGGATGGTCTCGACGATGTCGTTCATATGGCCGGTGCGGGCAGCGTTGAGCGCTGCGAGCAGCGCGCTCTCGCTGCCGACGCCGCCGTCCGCGCCGGTCACCCCGGCGGTGCGGGCGGTATCGAGATCGAGGTATTCGTCGTTGATCGCGGTGACCCGGCGATTGCGTGAACGGATGTGCCGCCTGCGGGTCACCCCGTCGGGCGTCGCGGTGGTCGCCAAATAGAACGGACGGGCAAGCGGCGCACGCCAATCGAGCAGCAGCGTCTCGTAATCGTCTCTTTCGTCGAGGATTCCGAGCCTGCCGATATAGCGATATTCACCATCCTGATCACCGACGCCATTCCCCGAAGTGTCGCGCTCCTGCCCGTCGGTGAGGTCGATCCGGCCGAAACACAAACCGTGTTCGGCGGCATCGTATTTGGCCAGATCCTCGGTATAGAGCTGACTGAACGACTCGCGTTCGGTGCGGGCCTGCGGGGTGCCGCCGGTTTCCAGCAGGACGGTGCGCAGCCGATTGGTGGCGTAGTCGCGCATGCCGTCGAGCCGTTCGTACAGCACAGACAGATATGTCTGTTCCTGTTCGATGTCGCGGTTCCGCTCGGGCGCGCCGTCGTGCGCGGCACGGTCCTGAGTGAGACGGTCGGGCAAACTGAACTCCTTGTCACCGCGATGAGCAGACATACCCGCAGGGAGCAGGGCACGCGAACGCTCGGAAAACAGAGTTGTCGAGTCTACTGTTGGTTCGGCGTACTCGCCGTAACCGCAGGTGGAGTACCCGGTGTCGCGTCGCTCACTACCGTGACGAAGTGCTGCACCACCGGGAATGGGTCGTAGAAGTGGTGCAGCAACCGAAAACCGGGCTTCGCCGAGATGATCGGCCTGGCCTCGGCGAAGGCGGCCTCGAAATCGTCGGCTCGTTCGGGGCGGACCGGAAGCAGGGCGTGTTCGAGAATCATCGAGAGAACCTGTCAGGAAGCGTGTGTGTTGTTCGGACGGCGGCCCAGGCCGGCGCCGCTTTCGCGGTGCCCGGCGGGCTTCGCGCGGTACATCGCCAGATCGGCGTCGTGCAGGACCGCCTCAGGGGTCCGATGGTCGCCAAGCGTGAGCTCGGTGACACCGATCGAGGCGTTCACCTCGATGCGATGCCCGCGCGCGATGATCGGCTCGGCCATCGACGATCGCAGCCGCGTCACCAGGGTCTCGATATCGACGCGTCGCGCCGGACCGGACAGCAACACCAGGAATTCGTCACCGCCGAGCCGACCGACCAGATCGTCGCCGCGCAGCGCGCGCTGCAGCCGTTGCGCGACGATCTGCAGCACAGTGTCGCCGATGGCGTGGCCGAGGGTGTCGTTGATCACCTTGAAGCCGTCCATGTCTATGAAGAGCACGGTCGCGACCGGCAGCGTCTCGCTGGTGGCCAACGCACCGGCGAGCTGGGACAGGATCAGCGAGCGGTTGGCCAGCCCCGTCAGCGAGTCGTGGGTGGCTTGGTACTCCAATTGCCTTCGGCTGGCCCGGAATTCGGTGATATCGGCGAACGAGGAGACGGCGGGGGAGTCCGGGTCGCCGGGGTTGAGCAGGCGGCTGCTTCCGGACAACCAGCGCCGCTGCCCGTCCTTCCGGTCGACGCCGAAGATGTAGCCGGTGATGGTCTCGCCGGTGGCCAGCGTCCGCGCGACGGGGTGGCGGGTCGCGGGCAGCGGCTGCGCGTTGGCATCGAGCAGCGCCAGCGGCAGTTCGACGATCGCCGCGCCGACGAGGTCGCCGGTGCGCTCGTCGGTGCCGAAGATCCGCAGGGCCGCCGGATTGGCCGATTCGATGCAGCCGCTGCGGTCGATGACCACCACGCCCTCCTCCAATTGGGAGACGACGGTGGTGAAGTGCTGTTCGGCGCGACGCTGTGCGGCCTCGGCGGCGCGCTGCGCGGTGAGATCGTGCATGACCACCTGGTAGGCGAGATGGTCTTGCCAGGCGGTGAGCACCGACACCATCTCGACGGGGACGATGCCGCCGTCGACGCGCACCAGCGACATTTCGGCCGGATCGGAGGCGTCACCAGAATGCGTCAGCGTGCTGATGCGCTCGATCATGCCGAGCACCGATTTGGGATGGACGAATTGAGTCAGCGGCTGCCCGACGATTTCTTCTGGGTTCTCGGCAGCGAGCATCCGCACCATCGCCGCATTGACGTAGACAATGGTGCCGCGCTTGTGCACACAGATGCCGTCCGGTGTGTGTTCGACCAGGAACCGATACCGCTGGGCCAGCTGATCGGCGTTGACCGCGACGTCTGCCTTGTCCTCACCCACTCGAAACCCCCGATCGTCGACCCCAATTATGGCCACCCAATTATGGCCATTGGAACGTGGGATTATTCTCGTATCGACGTGCACAACATCACATCGTCGACGCCATTGCTTCGATCACAGTTCGGAACTGCATCGGGCCTTATCCGATGATCATTACAAACCCGGTTCCCCGCGAACATCTCGAGCCAACATGCTGGTCGGCCCGGGATCGGCGAAGGAGCGATGCTATGCCAGGCTCGAACGCCGGTACCGAAGAGTAATACCAAGATCATATGACGATTGCCGGGATCGGCGCGGTCACCGGGTACAGCTGGGATCGAGAGACGCTGTGGCACGGGTTGCTGAGCGGCAAGTCGGCGACTTGCCTGCAGCCGGGCTACGGTCACGGCCAGGACGAGCACGCCTGAGTGACGCTGATACCCGAGGGAGGCGATCCGGCGGACATTGTCAGGGGGCTGCGGCCGGAGGTGGCCGCGGCGGCACTCGGCGACGAGCGGGGTATCGTGCCCGCCGCGCCGATCGTCGCACCCGCCTATTCGCGACTGCTGGATGGGCCGACGCCGTTCGAGGGTGGCATCACGGTGAAGCTGTCGCTGGGGATGGGCGGCCACAATTCGATAGTGGTGCTCGGACCGGCCCGCGCGTAGCGGTGCATCGGACGCCCCCGGCGGTGGGGGTTCCGCCCGGGGTAGGGACTCAGGGCAGCGGTACCGACCAGCTCAATCGGGTGCCGGGACGCACGGTGCCGTCCGACGCGTCGGCGCGGTGTGCGCCCGGCCCGATGGTGAACTGCCCGTCGGCCTTCTCGGCCCGCTGCTCCAGATTGTGTAATCCACTGCGGATCACGTGATTCGGTATGCCCCAACCGTTGTCGGTGACCACGATGCTCAGATCGTCGGCCACACCGATCTCCACCGTAACGAGATCGCCGCCGGAATGCCGCACCGCATTGCTCACTGCCTCGCGTACCACCGCCTCGGCATGGTCGGCGAGCTCAGCTTCGAGCACCGACAAGGGGCCGGTCACCTGGATGGTGGCGCGCAGCTCGGCGTCGGCAGTCTGCTGTCGGATCGCCGACTCGATCCGCTGCTGGACCCCGGTGCCGTCGGCACTGCCGCTGTGCAGGTCGAAGATCGAGGTGCGGATCTCCTGCACCACTTCCTGTAGATCGTTGATGACCGTCGAAAGGCGCTCCTGCACTTCCGGAACCCGTGCCTGCGGTACCGCGCCCTGCAGGGTGAGTCCGATGGCGAACAGCCGCTGGATCACGTGGTCGTGCAGGTCGCGGGCGATGCGATCGCGGTCGGCGATGATATCCAGCTCGCGCATTCGGCGCTGGGTATCGGCCAGCTGCATGGCCAGCGCCGCCTGATCGGTGAACGCCGCGGTCAGCTCGACCAACTCGTCGGTGTAGGGCGCCGCGCCGACCGGACGCACTGTCACCAGCGCGCCGAGGGTGGCATCCGGGGTGCACAACGGCAGGATCAGCGCCGGGCCGACATTAGGCAGTGGCGCACCCAGATCGACCTGGGCGGCGTCGTCGAAGCGCAGCGGCGTACGGCGGGTGAATGCCTCGCCGAGCGCGCTGCCGTCGGTGTGTACCGTCCAGCCCTCGTGCCCGGCACCCGGCCCGGACCACTGTGTGACGATCAGCTCGGTGACCTCGTCGAGTCCTTTGACCGGGACGGCGACGCTGGCCAGGAAAGACTGATGTGAACCCGTCAGGGTGCGCGCGTGGTCGACTACATGTGCTAGCACGAGATCGGGTTCGGTGCCCGCCAGGAACTCGGTGGCGATGTCCCTGGTCGCCTCGATCCACGCCTGCCTGGTGCGCGCCGATTCGTAGAGCCGGGCATTGTCGACCGCGATGCCCGCCGCGGCCGCGAGCGCTTGGACGAGCACGTCGTCGTCCTCGGTGAACGGTTGCCCGCTTGCTTTTTCGGTCAGGTACAGGCTGCCGAAGACCTCGTCGCGGATCCGCACCGGAACGCCGAGGAAGGTATGCATCGGCGGGTGGTGCGCCGGAAACCCCACCGACGCAGGATGATTCGACAGTTCGTCCAGGCGTAGCGGTTTGGGTTGGTTGAACACCACGCCGAGAACTCCGTGTCCGGCCGGCAGCCGGCCGATCAGTTCGCGGGCCTCGTCGTCCATGCCCTCATCGATGAATTGGGTCACCTGCTGGTCGTGGCCACGTACCGCGAGCGCGCCGTAGCGGGCGTCGACCAGGCTGGTGGCGGTGTGCACGATGGTGCGCAGGGTTTCGTCGAGGTCGAGGCCGGAGGTCACTGCCAGCATCGCCTCGACCAGGCCATCTATCCGGTCCCGCGAATCGATGATCAGCTCGACGCGTTCCTTGACCTCGGAGAGCAACTCCCGCAACCGCGGTTGCGAGAGGGTGTCGCGCACCGAATACGGGCCGCTGCCGTCGTCTTCGGTCATGTCGGCTTCCTGTCCTGGCGAGCGCGTAACGGCCCGCCGCCAGTCTAATTGTCCGATCGAGGACTTTCGGCCCTGTTCACGGTGCGGTTGCGGTGATGAGGTGGGCGCACCGGGAGAATAGAAAGTAGGAGTGTCCTATGAATTCGACTGAGATGGTGGGTGTGTCCGAGCTACTCGGCTCGACCCAATTGATGCGTTCGACCGAGCTGTGGGCGACCGCGGCCGACCCGGAACTCGCGGTGACCACCCGGGGCGCCGTATCGCCCGCCGACGTGACGAGGGCGGTGCGGGCGATCGGGCGGGTGTTGCGCCGCCATCATGTCGATACGGCGGCGCGGGTGCGGGTCACCCAACCCGCGGATGCCACCGAACCGACGCTGGTGCAGGCGAATATCCGCGTCCACGACACTCCGACCCGCGTGCAGGTCACCGGTCCGCGTGGTTTCGCGGTGACCTTCGCTGTCGAACGGCTGGATCGGCAGATCGCCCGGCTGGCGACGAAACAGTCGCGCTCCTGGCCGGATCCGGCCCGACCGCCGCTGGCCAGGGTCACCGAGCCGCATCCGATCGTGCGCAGGAAGCACTGCGCGCTGCTGACCGGAACGCCCGCCGAGGCGACGGCGGTGCTGGATGCGATGGATTACGACGCATACCTGTTCACCGACGCGGAAACCGGTGAGGACGCCATCGTGCACTGGGCAGAATCGGTCGGTGTGCAACTGACTCGGCAGCGCACGACGTCCGCACCGCTCGTGGCCGAGGATGCGCCGCTGACGGTGAATTCGCTGCCGCTGCAGGTGGATTCGGAACCAGCGCCAACATTGGACGAGGACGAGGCGGCGACCGAGCTGTGTCACAGTGGCCTGCCCTTCCTGTTCTTCAACGATGCCGTCGGCGGTCGCGGCCGGTTGCTGTATCGCCGGTACGACGGCGACCTCACCATAGTCGTACCGGCCGGATCCGCTTAGCTGTCGCGGAGTTTGGACGCCAGCACCGCAGCCTGGGTGCGACGTTCCATTCCGAGCTTGGCCAATAGTCGGGATACATAATTCTTGACGGTTTTTTCGGCAAGGAACATTCGCACCGCGATCTGCCGATTGGTCAATCCTTCGCCCAGCAGTGCGAGCAGCCTGCGTTCCTGTTCGGTGAGTCCCGCCAATGGTCCGTCGTTCTCGGTGCTGTTGTGCAGGCGCGCCTTGAGCGCGGCCGCGGCGCGATTATCCAGCAACGATTTTCCGGCGCCGACTTGTTTGATGGCCGCGGCCAATTCCATGCCCTTGATGTTCTTCACCACATAGCCGCTCGCACCGGCCAGGATTGCGTCGAGCATGGCGTGTTCGTCGGTGTAGGAGGTGAGGATGAGGCAGCGCAGGCCATCGATACCGGCGAGCAGATCGCGGCACAACTCGATGCCGTTGCCGTCGGGCAGTCGCACGTCGAGCACCGCGACATCGGGGCGCAGCTCGCGGATGCCGGTCATGGCCTGAGCCACGTCGCCCGCCTCACCGATCACCGTCAGCTCGGGGTCGCTTTCCAGCAGGTCGATCAGGCCGCGCCGGACGATCTCGTGGTCGTCGACGAGGAACACCTTGAGCACACCGACCTCCTGTGTCCCGCTGGGCCTCTCGATGACCCCGACCCCGCCAAGGTATCGCGTCGATCGACCGTCGGGATAGTCAACAGATAATTTCGGGTAAAGGTGACTCGAATTTACACCCGGGTGCGAGCGAAAGATCCGACCGCGAAAATCGGTGTGCGAATCGAGGTTCCGGGTATGCTTGCACCGAAGTCACTCAAAGGAGGGCTGGTGGCAGCGGCGCCGAATGGCCCGTACACTGTTATCTCGGACGATGACTTATTCAGCGACACTAGATTTCGGTAATATTTTCGGTCCACCGCGCGCTTGTCCCGGTTGCGGATCGAACTCCATCGGTAGTCCAGGTGGCCAGGCTGGCGCATCGGAAGTTGTTGTTGATCACGAAGATGCGGGAACCGGAGCAGCTGCGCTACTACAATGAACGAGTGCGTCTGCTGATGGGCTCCGACGATCCCGAACCGCGCGAAGAGCCACTGGCATCGCGGGTCGAGCTGATCCGCCACGCCGACGCGCTGATCAATCCCATCGAATGGCCGGAACCGGTCGGACTGGTGATGGCGGAGGCATTGGCTTGCGGCACACCGGTATTGGCGTTCCCCAACGGCGCGGCGCCGGAGATCGTCGACCACGGTCGGACCGGATTCCTCTGCCGCGACATCTGGGATATGGCCGACGCGCTGGAACGGGTCGACTCGATCGATCGGCGCACCTGCCGGGCTACCGCCGAACAACGCTTCGGCGTGCTGCGCATGGCCCATGACCACGAGCAGTTCTACCGCCACATCCTCGCCGGTGAGCGGATGAGCCGCGCGATGCTGCCGGCGCCGGTTGGATGACGCGGGCGAGCCGCGGCGAGGTGTAGTAGTGACGAGGCAATGGGGGGACGGCGGCGACTCGGACGAGCTGACGGCCGTCGGGGCGGGCGTCACCCTGGTCGAGGGTTCGACCTTCTGCATCAGCGAAACCGGCGGCACCATCAGCCCGCATCGGGCGGAGGGACTGTTCGTTCGCGACACCCGGGTGCTGTCGCGCTGGCGGCTGACCGTCGACGGGCTGCCCCCGCAGCCGCTCACCGTCCAGTACGCCGACCCGTACAGCGCGACCCTGCTGGCCAGAACCGTGCCGCGCACCGGCCGCGCCGACAGCACGGCGCTGGTGATGGTCGGTCGCCACGTCGGCGACGGCATGCGCGAGGACATCACCCTGCGCAACCTGTCCGGTGACCCGATCAGCTGTGTGGTCGGGCTGGAGGTCGACGCCGATTTCGCGGATCTCTTCGAGGTGAAGGAGGGCCGCACCGGCCACGGCGCGGTCACCAGCAGCAGCACTGTCGACGGCGCCGTCGAGATCTGGAGGGCCGATCTCGAGCTCGCGGTCACCATCGTCGCGGCGGGCGCCACCGCGGTGGATCGCAAATTGCGCTGGGAGGTGGCACTTCCCGGCCGCGGCGAATGGACCGCCTGCATCCAGTACCAGCCCGCGCTCGGGTCGGTACCGGTGACGCCGCGGCATCTGTGCGGCAGTTCGGTTTCGCGCAGCGAGCCCGCGCAGCGTCTGCGCGAGTGGTACGAGAACTCGCCGACCGTGCACACCGAGGACGAAACCCTCGCGGCGGTACTGCAACGCGCCGTCACCGACCTGGGCGCGCTGCGTATCTTCGATCCCGGTCACCCGGAACGCGCGGTGGTCGCCGCGGGCGCGCCCTGGTTCATGGCCCTGTTCGGCCGGGACTCGCTGCTCACCTCCTGGATGTTGCTGCCGTTGGACCGCAGGCTCGCGGTCGGCACGTTGCAGAGCCTGGCCGATCTGCAGGGCAATGAGATTCGCACGGTCACCGAGGAACAGCCGGGCCGCATCCCGCACGAGGTGCGATTCGGCCGCGCGGCGACCCTGCTGCTCGGCGGCGACACCGTGTACTACGGCACCGCCGACGCGACACCGCTGTTCGTGATGCTGCTCGGCGAGTTGCACCGCTGGGGGCTGGACGCTAGGACCCGCGATGAGCTGCTGCCGCACGCCGATCGGGCGCTGGACTGGATCGAGCACTACGGCGACGCCGACGGTGACGGCTTCGTCGAATATCAGCGCGCCGCCGAACACGGGCTCGCCAACCAGGGGTGGAAGGACTCCTGGGACGGGGTGAACTTTATCGACGGCAGCATCCCGACGGCGCCCATCGCGCTGGCCGAGGTGCAGGGGTACGTCTATGCGGCATACCTGGCGCGGGCGGCGCTCGCCCTCGACACCGGCGACAACGCCACCGCGGATCGGTTGCGCGCCAAGGCGGCTCGATTGAAGGCCGCGTTCAACGAGGCGTTCTGGCTGCCGGAGCACGGCTGGTACGCGATCGGCCTCGACCGGGACAAGCGGCCTATCGACGCGCTCACCTCCAATATCGGGCACTGCCTGTGGACCGGTATCGTCGATGAGGACAAGGCGGGCCTGGTCGCGGACCGCCTGCTCGCACCCGAGATGTTCAGCGGCTGGGGGATCCGCACGCTGGCCACCACCATGGGCGCCTACAACCCGGTCAGCTATCACAACGGGTCGGTGTGGCCGCACGACAACGCGATCTGCGCCGCCGGGCTGATGCGGTACGGCTACACCGCGCAGGCCACCCGGGTGATCGATGCAATGCTGGATGCGTCGAACCGGTTCGGCCATCGACTGCCCGAACTGTTCTGTGGCTTCGACCGCGCCGAGTTCGCGGCGCCGGTGCCGTATCCGACGTCGTGCTCGCCACAGGCGTGGGCGGCCGCGGCGCCGCTGCTGTTCCTGCGGAGTATGTTGCGGCTGGAGCCGGGCGGCGACGGCGTGGCGTCGGTGGCGCCCGTAGTGCCGCAGCGGTATCTGCCGCTGCGGGTCAGCGGGCTGCGGGTGGGCACGGATGTGCTGGCCGTCACCGTGGACGAGGACGGCTGGCAGCTGCGCGGATTGTCCGGCGAACAGCATCGATCAGGGCGCTGACCTGGGTAGACGCCGCCCTCGGACGGCGCTGGACGAAACTTGTCGGTGGGCGGGCCTAGCATGGCGACGGGGGTACGTCTGGACACGTCTACACACGATCGAGAAGGGACACCTGGTGGCGGAACGCCTCACTGTGCGTGGAGCTCGGGAGCACAACCTGAAGGGGGTCGACCTCGATCTGCCCCGCGACAGTCTGATCGTGTTCACCGGACTGTCGGGCTCCGGCAAATCCAGCCTCGCCTTCGACACCATCTTCGCCGAGGGCCAGCGCCGGTACGTGGAGTCGCTGTCGGCCTACGCCCGCCAATTCCTCGGACAGATGGACAAGCCGGACGTCGACTTCATCGAGGGCCTCTCGCCCGCGGTGTCGATCGACCAGAAGTCGACCAACCGCAACCCGCGCTCCACCGTCGGCACCATCACCGAGGTCTACGACTACCTGCGCCTGCTCTACGCCCGGGCGGGCACTCCGCACTGCCCGGTCTGCGGCGAGCTCATCGCCAAGCAGTCGCCGCAGCAGATCGTCGACCAGGTGCTGGCCATGGAAGAGGGCATCAAATTCCAGGTGCTCGCGCCGGTGGTGCGTACCCGTAAGGGTGAATTCGTCGACCTGTTCGACCAGCTGAACACCCAGGGCTACTCCCGCGTCCGGGTCGACGGCGTGGTCTATCCGCTGACCGATCCGCCGAAGCTGAAGAAGCAGGAGAAGCACGACGTCGAGGTCGTGGTGGATCGTCTTGCCGTCAAACCGAATTCGAAGCAGCGCCTCACCGATTCGATCGAGACCGCGTTGCGGCTGGCCGACGGCATCGTGGTGCTCGACTTCGTCGATCGCGACGAGCACGCGCACGATCGAGAGCGCCGCTTCTCCGAACGCCTCGCCTGCCCCAACGGACATCCTCTCGACATCGAGGATTTGGAGCCGCGGTCGTTCTCGTTCAACTCGCCCTACGGCGCGTGCCCGGACTGCACCGGCCTCGGCATCCGCAAGGAGGTCGACCCGGATCTGGTGGTTCCCGATGCGGAGCTGAGCCTGGCCGACGGCGCGATCGCACCGTGGTCGCGCGGCCAGACCGCCGAATACTTCACCAGGCTGCTGTCCGGTCTCGCGGAAGCCATCGGCTTCTCGATGGACACGCCGTGGAAGGATCTGCCCCTCAAGGCACGTAAAGCGGTGCTCGAAGGCAGCGCCGATCAGGTGCACGTCTCCTACACCAACCGCTATGGCCGGAAGCGTTCGTACTACGCCGATTTCGAGGGCGTGATGCCGTTCCTGCAGCGGCGCATGGAGAACACCGAGTCCGAGCAGATGAAGGAGCACTACGATGGGTACATGCGCGACGTGCCGTGCCCCGTCTGCAACGGCGCCAGGCTGCGCCCGGAGATCTTGGCCGTCAGCATCGCCTCGGGCGGTGAGCGGAAGTCGATCGCGGACGTCAGCGAGTTGTCCATCGCCGACTGCGCGGCCTTCCTGAATTCGCTGACCCTTGGCGAGCGGGAGACCGCGATCGCCGGGCAGGTGCTCAAGGAAGTGCAGGCGCGCCTCGGCTTCCTGCTCGATGTCGGGTTGCAGTACCTGTCGCTGTCGCGCGCCGCCGCCACGCTGTCCGGCGGTGAGGCACAGCGCATTCGACTGGCGACCCAGATCGGTTCCGGGCTGGTCGGCGTGCTCTACGTGCTCGACGAACCCTCGATCGGTCTGCACCAGCGCGATAATCGGCGGCTCATCGAAACCCTCACGCGGCTGCGCAATCTCGGCAACACGCTGATCGTGGTGGAACACGACGAGGACACCATCCGCGCCTCGGACTGGGTGGTCGACATCGGCCCGCTGGCCGGCGAGCACGGCGGCACGGTGGTGCACAGCGGTCCGTATCAGGAACTGCTCACCGACCCGAATTCGCTGACCGGCGCGTACCTTTCGGGCCGCGAGCGGATCGAGGTGCCGCTGGTGCGCCGCCCGATCAGCAAGAAGCGTCAGCTCACCGTGGTCGGCGCGAACGAGCACAACCTGCGCAACATCGACGTCAGCTTCCCGCTCGGCGTGCTCACCTCGGTGACCGGCGTATCCGGTTCGGGCAAGTCCACGCTGGTCAACGACATCCTGGCGACCGTCCTGGCGAACAAGCTCAACGGTGCGCGGCAGGTGCCGGGCCGACACACCAGGATCAACGGTCTCGATAACCTGGACAAGCTGGTGCAGGTGGATCAATCGCCGATCGGTCGCACGCCGCGCTCGAACCCGGCCACCTACACGGGTGTGTTCGACAAGATCCGGACGCTGTTCGCGGCGACCACCGAGGCGAAGGTGCGCGGCTACCAGCCGGGGCGATTCTCCTTCAACGTCAAGGGCGGTCGCTGCGAGGCATGCTCCGGCGACGGCACGTTGAAGATCGAGATGAACTTCCTGCCGGATGTGTATGTGCCGTGCGAGGTCTGCCACGGCGCCCGATACAACCGGGAAACCCTCGAGGTGCACTACAAGGGCAAGACCGTCGCCGAGGTGCTGGACATGTCCATCGAGGAGGCCGCAGAGTTCTTCCAGCCGGTCACCTCCATCCACCGCTACCTCAAGACGCTGGTCGACGTCGGGCTGGGTTATGTCCGGCTCGGTCAGAGCGCGCCGACCCTGTCGGGCGGTGAGGCACAGCGCGTGAAGCTGGCCGCGGAACTGCAGAAGCGTTCCACCGGTCGCACCGTCTATATTCTCGACGAGCCGACCACCGGCCTGCACTTCGAAGACATCCGCAAACTGCTGCTGGTCATCAACGGCCTGGTCGACAAGGGCAACACCGTCATCGTCATCGAGCACAATCTGGACGTCATCAAGACCTCCGACTGGGTGATCGACATGGGTCCCGAGGGCGGCTCCGGCGGCGGCACCCTGGTTGCCGAAGGCACACCGGAAGACATTGCGGCCGTTGCGGACAGCTACACCGGACAGTTCCTGCAGCATGTGCTGACCGAGGTTGCCGCGGCACCGCGTGCGCCCGCCAAGAAGACGGCAAAGAAAGCGGCGAGCAAGACGGCCGCGGCCAAAACTGCACCGGCCAATGCCGGGGCAGCCAAGACCGCGGCAACAAAGATCCCGGCACCGTCCGCGGCCGCCAAGCGCGCGTCGAGGAAAGCCGCCGCACTCAGGTGACGATCGGGCGGCGCCGCACACAATGCGGCGCCGCTCTCGCCTCGCACGTCTCGGGAGAGAGCCGTTTGCGGTCAGTTCTCCGGTGTTCGGCCGCAGTAGAGTAGATCGGTGGATGTCTGCGGCAGGCGTCGGCGATCCGGCGAAAGCCGCGATCAGCGGTTGGCGACCTTGTGGATCAGCTCGGCGAGTTCGCGGTGCTTCGACCACATCGGCCAGTGACCGGTGGGAAGGTCGATGTACTCGGCGTCGATGCGGGACAGTTCGGCGAACAGCGGTTCCTCGCCCGCGTCGCGGAGTTGTTTCACCAGGTCGGCGCTGATGCTGTTGCAGATCACCGTGGTCGGTACGGCCAGGCGCGCCTCGGAATCGCTCAGCCGCAGCGGGGCGGCGGCGATGCCCGCGGGTTCGGAGACCGCGCGGTCACGGAAGCGGCTCAGCATCGCCTCGTCCAATCCGGTCAGGCTGTTGCCGTCGGCCTCCATCTGGGGCCAGTCCGGTAGCGGCAGTTCGCGGACCGCCGCGTCCAGCGCGGAATTGAGGACGAAACCGTTGGGCAGCGGTGCGCTGTCGACGTAGATGGCCTGGCTGAACCGGTCCGCCGCAATGTCGGTCGCGCGATAGGCGGGCGCGGCCCCACCCGAGTGGGAGACCAGCACCGCGGATTCCCTGGGCGTGACGGCGTCGAGGATCGCGTGCGCCTGCCTTTCGAGGGCGGCTTCGAGCCGGTCGTCGTCGGCCGGATCGAGGCCGGGCAGGGTCAGCGACAGCACCTCGTCTCCCCAACCGCCCAGGTGGCCGGCGACCTCTTCCCACGCCCACGCGCCGAGCCAGAATCCGGGAACAAGAATTATCCGTGCCATGCCCTGAGCATCGCATGTCGAAGCCTGCGGAAGGCTCCGATGGCGCGCAGCCGATAGTGGCTGTGCGCCATCGAGGCTGCCGGTGCCGCTAGGAGTCCAGTGCGGGACCGAACCAACGTGACAGCGCGTTTTCGAGCCGATCCGCGTTGGACTCCTCGGTATCGCTTGCGGCCCAGGCGACGTACCCATCCGGGCGGATCAGCAGTGTGTCGGCGGGCGCATCGGCACTCGTCGCGGTGACGGTGTCGACGCGATCGCGCCAGCCCCGCGCGATATCGGCGAATTCTGTGCCACCGGCCAACACCAGCAGCACCGGTCGTGCCTTGTGCAGCAATTCGGCGACGCGCTGCGGTCCGTCTGCGAAGTCGAAGGTGAGTTCGGGGACCATCCGCCCGGCGAGCGCGTGGCTGTCGCCGGTGTCGTAGCGAACGTCGGATCCGGCGAGGAGGTGGGCAATGTGTGCGGCGTTGGCAGGCGATTCGAGCAGTTCGCCGAAGAGCTTGCGCACCGCGGTCACCTCGGGGCCCGGTGCCATCAACGCGGTTTGGGTGAGCGACTGCATCATGACGCGTTCACCGACCGGGTAGCGCTCGGACTGATAGCTGTCGAGCAGTCCGGGCGGCGCCCAGCCGTTGATGTGCCCGGCGAGCTTCCAGCCGAGGTTGGCCGCGTCCTGCAGTCCCAGATTGAGGCCGGGCCCACCCATTCCGGAGTGCACATGTGCGGAATCGCCGACGAGGAAGACATTTCCGTCGCGGTAGCGCTCGGCCTGCCGGGTGTTCTGGCCGTCGATCCGGCGCAGCGCGTGCGGTCCGGGGCCGTGCGGCGGTTCGATCGGCAGGTCGACGCCGAGCACGCGATGGACGCTCTCACGCAGTTCCCCGAGCGTCATCGGAAGGTCTTCCGGCACCGGATCACCGCCGAACTCGATGGTCGCGACGATCGGCGTGCCGGGTTCGAGTTCGGCGAAGACGAACCCACCGCGTTCGAGCCGGTTGTGCCCGAATGGCAGACGGCCGAAGCCCGGAACTTCGATTCCGCCGTCGGCGGTGCGTAGTTCGTCGGGCAGACTCACATGAGCCATCCGAGTCAGCGTCACCGCGAGTGTGCTTCCGGGAAAGTCGATTCCGGTGCGCTTGCGGACAAAGCTCTTGCCGCCGTCGGCGCCGATCAGATACGTGCTCGCGATGTCGTAGTTGCCCTCGGGACCGGCCACTGTGACGGTGACGCCATTGTCGTACTGGTTCAGCTCCGTCAGTCGGTGTCCCCATCGAAGGTCGACGCCGAGTCCGAGCACGTGTTTCTCCAGCAGGCGTACCAGTTTCGGTTGCGGGAGGAAGAGCATGCTCATCGGATTGTCTTGCAGCGCGGCGAAAGATACCGGCATTCCGCTGAACATGTAATGCGGGAGCTGCGCGGGCGCGCCTGGCGCTCCGCCGAATTCGTGGTACAACCCACGCATGTCCAACAGCCGAATCACCTGTCCGACAAGGCCGTTCGCCTTTGGTTCGGCACTCGGCCCGGGCAGCTCATCCAGCACGATCGGGCGCACTCCCGCCAGTGCGAGTTCGCACGCGAGCATGAGCCCGTTCGGCCCAGCGCCGGAAATGACTACGTCGACAGATATTTCGGGCATGACAAATACACCTCTTGTTGTTTTTGGGTTGTTCTACTTACATGTCAGGCTTGTGCTGAGCCGAGTCGTTCAGCCTGCGGCCGACGGGTCGGGGAGTCCTGCTGCTATCTCGTCGAGAGCGCGCCGCAGCAGTGTGGTGATGCGCATCGGTGGATCCGCGCGGATGTATGTCTCCATGGCGGCTTGATGGACGACGCCGATCGCGCCCGCGACCAAGCGTGGATAAATGTCGCGGACGGGGTCGGTGCCGGTGCGTTCCGCGATCACCTCGACCAAGTCGTCGAATGTGTCCTTGGACAACGCGGTTCGCATCTCGGGCGCGTCGAGTAGTTTGCGGATTTCCAGCAGTTGCGCCGTGCTCGGTATCGCGTCCTCGGCCCCGTCCGACTGCAACGGCTCGAGTACCGCCGTGGTGATCGCCGTCCAGAGCGGCTCGTGCTCGGGTCGGTTCCGCAGCACGGTTACGCTGCGTCGCACTCGTTCGACCTGCCGGTAGGCCAGCGCCTCGAACTTGCCGGTGAAGTAGTTGTTGAAGGTCCGCACCGATACGCCCGCGCGTGCTGCGATGTCTTCCCTTGTGATGTTTTCCAGGCCGCGCTCGAAGGTCAATTCGAGCGCGGCGTCGCTCAACGCCCTGCGGGTATCGAGCTTCTTGCGTTCTCGAAGACCCAACGACTGTTCATCCGGCACGGCATCAGCGTACCGACAAAAGTGCCCGGCGGGCAATATTTCCTGCCGGGCAAAATTCTAGAGCGGTGACCAGAGCGCTCGCGCTCGAGTGGGCGCGGGTCAGAAGACCGGGCCGGTGTACTTCTCGCCCGGACCCTTGCCCGGCTCGTCGGGGTGCGCCGAGGACTCGCGGAAGGCGCGCTGCAGGGACTGCAGGCCGTCGCGGTAAGGGCCCGCGTGCGGTCCGAAGTATTCGACCGACGAGGTGATCAGCCCCGCGAGGGCGGTGATCAGGCGGCGGGCCTCGTCCAGATCGCGGTGCGGGCTGGAGTCCGGGTCCTCGTCGCCGAGCCCGAGCTTCTCCGCAGCCGCACTCATCAGCATCATTGCGGCGCGGCTGATCACCTCCACCGCCGGGATGTCGGCCAGTTCGCGGACCGTGGTGTCGGGCTGCTCAGTCATAGTCATCAGGCTAGCGAGGCCGCCCGCGAGGCTCGGAGCTGGCCGAAGGCCGAGGTGGGTTCGACCCGCCGATTCGGCGATAGCGAGTGAGAATGTTAGACTTTTCGCTGACGACCGCCCCGGGCTTGCCTGGGGCTGATAAGTGGAGCCCGACTCCCACCGTTGCCGACGAGCAATCGTACAGGTCAAACGGTCCGGTCCCCCGCCCTTCCGGGGCGGGTTTCTTGTGCAGGGTACTTGCGCGGCGAGCGATTCGTCGCGGAGGAACCTCGAAGCACGGGGTCGACGCGAGCGCCGTTGGCGCCTGATGTCGGCGGCCGGTCGACTCGGGCCCCGTGGCGGAGAAATACCGCACTGGGGCCTTTGTGTTGAACAAGGGGTTGCACTTATTGCACGCGGTTGTCAGACGACATCGCTTGACCTAGGAGGCCCCATCAGCACTGAGACCCGCATCAACGATCGCATCCGTGTTCCCGAGGTTCGACTCATCGGACCCGGCGGTGAACAGGTTGGGATCGTGCGTGTTGAAGATGCACTACGCGTCGCCCTCGAGGCCGATCTTGATCTGGTCGAGGTGGCTCCGGACGCACGTCCACCGGTCTGCAAGATCATGGACTACGGCAAGTTCAAGTACGAGACGGCGCAGAAGGCGCGTGAGTCTCGGAAGAACCAGGTGCAGACCGTCATCAAGGAGCAGAAGCTCCGCCCGAAGATCGACGACCACGACTACGAGACCAAGAAGCGCAACGTCGTTCGCTTCCTCGAGGTGGGTTCGAAGGTCAAGGTGACGATCATGTTCCGCGGTCGCGAGCAGTCCAGGCCCGAACTCGGGTTCCGGTTGCTGCAGCGGCTGGCCTCCGACGTCGCGGAGCTGGGTTTCGTCGAGACGTCCGCCAAGCAGGACGGTCGCAATATGACCATGGTCCTCGCGCCTCACAAGGGTGCGAAGACGCGTGTCAAGGCGCAGGAGGAATCGGCGTCGCGGTCGCAGCAGGCTGCCGCACCGCGCCCCGCTGCCCCCGCCGCCGACCCGCAGGCCGCCCCCGCTGCCCCCGCGCCCGCCGCGGCCTCGGCGGAGTCGGCCGGCTCGCAGTAATAACGAACAGCACCGGCGGTCCGCAAGGACCGCCGGCACGAGACAGATAGAGGAATCCATGCCGAAGATGAAGAGCCACAGCGGCGCGTCGAAGCGGTTCAAGGTGACCGGTCGGGGCAAGCTGCTGCGCCAGCAGGCCAACCGTCGCCACCTGCTCGAGCACAAGTCCTCCCGCCGGACTCGTCGTCTGGATGGCACGGAGTCCGTCGCGTCCGTTGACGTCCCTCGCGTCAAGCGGCTGCTCGGTCTCTGAGACCGGCACGGTCTCTCCAGATCCAAGCAGCACCCGCGATCCGGATTCCGGACGCCGACCACCGACCGAACCCAGGGCGCCCGCATGCGCCCCCTAGATCGACAAAGGACTGACCCATGGCACGCGTCAAAAGGGCCGTCAACGCTCAGAAGAAGCGTCGTTCCATCCTCGAGGCATCCAAGGGCTACCGCGGACAGCGCTCGCGCCTGTACCGCAAGGCCAAGGAACAGCAGCTGCACTCGCTCACCTACGCCTACCGGGACCGCCGGGCGCGCAAGGGTGACTTCCGCAAGCTGTGGATCGCCCGCATCAACGCCGCGGCGCGCCTCAACGACATCACCTACAACCGCTTCATCCAGGGTCTGAAGGCCGCCGGTGTCGAGGTTGACCGCAAGATCCTCGCGGAGCTTGCCGTCTCCGACGCCGAGGCGTTCGCCGGTCTGGTCGCGGTCGCCAAGGCCGCCCTCCCGCAGGACGTCAACGCTCCGGCTGCCTGAGCCGGCGTTACGTGACTGATCTTTCGGAACGACCCGTGGATGCGCTTTCCGAGCGCAATCCGCGGGTCGTTTCCGCTGTCAAGCTGCATCGTTCCGCACATCGCCGCAAGACCGGGCAGTTCCTCGCCGAGGGCGCCAATTCGGTTGCGGCGGCGCTGGATACCGGACGGGTGCGGGAGCTGTTCTATTCGGCTGACGCCGCGGCCCGTGAGCACGAACTCGTCGCGGGCGCCGCGGCATCCGGGGTGCGCACCACGCTGGTGAGTGATCGCGCCGCCAAGCAGCTCGGCGAAACCGTCACGGCCCCAGGGTTGGTCGCGGTGTGCGAGCTGATCGATGTGCCGCTCACCGAGGTCCTCGACGCGCATCCGCGCATGCTGGCCGTCCCGGTCGAAATCGCCGAACCGGGCAACGCGGGCACCCTGATCCGAGTCGCCGATTCCGTCGGCGCCGACGGAATCGTGCTGGCGGGGGACACCGTCGACCCACACAACGGAAAATGCGTGCGCGCCAGCGCGGGCAGCCTCTTCCACGTCCGCATCGCCCGCCACCGCGACGTCACCGAAACACTGGATTCCATTGCGGCAGCGGGCATTACGATCCTCGCGACCGCCGCCGACGGCGAGATCGACTTGGACGACGCCGACCACCTCTTCACCGCCTCCGTCGCCTGGCTCTTCGGCAACGAAGCACACGGCCTACCCCCCGCCGTCGCCGCCCGCGCCGACCACCGCATCCGCATCCCCATCCGCGGCCGCGCCGAAAGCCTGAACCTGGCCACCGCCGCCGCCATCTGCCTATACGCGAACTCCCGGGTCCGGTTCGCGCGGCACTGATCGCCGATATCTGGTCATGATGGTCGGCAGGTGCAGTGCCGCAAACGCTTTTGCGGACGCCGTGGCGGATCATTTGGTCGGTGAGGAACCCGAACCATCGGCCCCTGGCCGGCCAGGGCGATGCTCACCCGCACGGTGGGGCGCATGGGGGATAGGATCGCGCAGTACGCCTCGCTTGGATTCTCGCGGACTTCTTGCCCCTGGGAAACCACCGATGTAGGCGCACCCTGGAGCTCGACGCCTGGAACAGACATGACTCTGACTGCCGAAGGCTAGTGTCGCTCGGCCGACGCTAACTCACACCGGCTCAGGAACGGGCGTGTCCGGGCCGGGGTGCTCGCCGCGGCGGGGCAACCTTCGCTCAGCGATGTGCATGCAGTTGACTATTAACCCCTCGGAGGCTCAACGGTCACTGGCCGCCGCAGGTGGCCAACGTGGTGTCGATGAAGGCCTGAGTCGCGGCGGTGACGGGGCCACCCCGGTATATGAGCCACTGCGGAAGTGTCTCCGCAGGCGAGAACCGGTAGACCTCCGCACCGGCCCGCAGGGCGAGATCAGCCCAGCCGTCCGGCATCAGGCCGGCCCCGATTCCCTTGAGCACCATGGGCAGGACCACGCTCCGGTCACCGACCTCCGCCGCGATGGTCATATCCCCGACGGTGGCGGCGAGCCGGTCGAACAGGGCGCGGACCGCCGTCGCCGGCTTGGTCATTACGAACCGCATGCCGCGCAGCGCCTCGGGAGTCACCGTGGGCCCGGTGGCCGCCATCGCGTTCGGTGGCGCTACGAGCAGGAACTCTTCGTCCCGCAGGTGATGTGCGACCAGCCCCTGGCCGGTGGGGCGCTCGGCACTGCCTGTGACCCCGACCTCGCAGCGGCCCTGGAGCACCATGGCGACCACTTCGGCCGCCGACAGGCCGGACGAGGTACTGACCGTGACGCCCGGATGACGCACGCGGAGTTCGGCGACAATGCTCGTCACGGGCTCCAGCGCCGAGGATGACGTCGCCGCGACATCCACCCTGCCCACCGTTCCATGGCCGATCGACCGCGCCGCGGCACGCAGGGCGTCGAGATCGCGGAGCACGAGCCTCGCCTTGTCGGCCAGCATCTCCCCGGCGCTGCTGAGCACGACGTTGCGGCCGACCCGGTGGAAGAGCGTGACCCCGAGGTCGCGTTCGAGCTTCTGGATCGCACGCGACAGCGAGGGCTGGGCGACGCGCAGCGACCGTGCAGCGTGGGTGAACCCGCCCTGCTCCACGACAGCCACGAAGTACTCGAGCTGGTGGCGTTCCATGGAGTCCTCACGAACTGATCGATAGCGAAAGCAATGGATAGCGATTGACTATCTGAATGGTGTCATAGATGTCTTGGACGCAAAGCGAGCAGCGGGTGTTTACTTTCTGAAAGAGCGTAAGCACTGGCGGGACCTGCGTGAGGTGAGTCGAGGAACGCGCGCCCGGGAAGCTATGTCGCGTTCTTGGACAGTGCTGAAAAACATGAACGGAAAGGACCAAGTTGTTCACCACCCGACCGACCCTGCAAGGCCTGCACGGCATGGTGTCCTCCACCCATTGGCTCGCCTCCTCGACGGCCATGGCAGTACTGGAGGATGACGGCAACGCCTTCGACGCGGCGGTCGCCGCCGCTTTCGTGCTGCACGTCGTCGAACCGCACCTGAACGGACCCGGGGGCGAAGTACCAATGATCCTGGCCCCGGCCGGCCATCGCCCCCAGGTCCTTTGCGGACAGGGCCCGGCGCCCGCCGGAGCGACCATCGAGCACTACACCTCGCTCGGCCTGGACCTTGTCCCCGGCACCGGTCCGCTGGCAGCCGCCGTGCCCGGCGCGTTCGATGCCTGGATGATGCTGCTGCGCGATCACGGAACCAAGCGGCTTTCCGATGTGCTGAAGTACGCCATCGGTTACGCCGAGCAAGGGCACCCCGCCGTCGAGCGGATCGGGGCGGCCGTCGACACGGTGCGGGAGCTCTTCGAAACCGAGTGGACAACGTCGGCCGAGCTTTATCTCCGCGACGGCAAATCACCCGCCGCCGGCGCCCTGCTGCGGAATCCGGCGCTGGCCGGCACCTGGCGGCGGGTCATCGCGGAAGCCGAAGCGGCGGGCTCCGGCCGTGAGACCCAGATCGACGCGGCCCGCCGGGTGTGGCGCGAGGGCTTCATCGCCGAGGCTCTCGCCGAGTTCGCGGCACGCCCCACCATGGACACATCCGGCGAGCGGCATGCCGGTACCCTCACCGGCGCGGACCTCGCCGCGTTCTCCGCGACCTACGAGGAGCCCGCCACTTACGACTGGAACGGCTGGACGGTGGCCAAGCCGGGCCTGTGGAGCCAGGGCCCGGTGTTCCTCCAGCAGCTCGCGCTGCTGCACGGCACGGAGCTGGACTACGGCACGCCGGACTACGTACACACCCTCATCGAGGGCACGAAACTTGCGATGGCCGACCGTGAGGCATGGTACGGCGACAGCGCGGATGTGGCGCTGGAGACGCTGCTCTCCGCTGAGTACAACGATGCCCGGCGTGCCCTCATCGGAGAGCGGGCTTCATGTGAACTGCGGCCGGGCAGCCCCGGCGGCCGCGCCCCCCGGCTGAGCAGGCATGCCCGGCACGCCACCGACTACGGCGCGGTGGACCTGCCGCCGGGCGCCGGTGAACCGACGGTAGCGAAGGTTCACTGGGGGCACCCGGCCGGAGAGTCTCCGATCGGCGGGGCACCGGTGGACCTGCCGCCGGCCGCGGGCGCCGGTGAACTGACGGTGACGAAGAACGGTTCCACCCGGGGGGACACCTGTCACGTGGACGTGGTCGACCGGTGGGGCAACATGATCGCGGCCACCCCGAGCGGCGGCTGGCTGCAATCCAACCCCACTGTGCCCGGCCTCGGCTTCCCGCTGGGCACCCGGTTGCAGATCGCCTGGCTCGAGCCCGGGCTGCCCAATTCCCTGGCCCCCGGGCGGCGCCCGCGTACCACGCTCACACCGTCCATGGCACTCCGCGAAGGTGAGCCGGTCATCGCGTTCGGAACTCCAGGTGGTGATCAGCAGGACCAGTGGAGCGTACATTTCTTCCTCGCCGTCGCATTGCGGGAGAAAGTACGCGGCGGGCTCGACCTGCAAGGCGCGATCGACGCGCCCAACTGGCACAACGAAAGTTTTCCGAGTTCTTTCTATCCGCGCGTCATGAAGCCGGGAAGCGTCACGGTGGAATCGCGAATCGGCGATTTCGCCATTGCCGAACTCCGACGCCGCGGGCACGAGGTCACGGTCGGCGAACCTTGGTCGGAAGGCCGACTCTGCGCGGTCGCCCGCGACCCTGAAACCGGCATCCTATCGGCGGGCGCGAACCCGCGCGGCATGCAGGGTTACGCCGTTGGGCGATAGTGACGGGTGGGGGGAATAGAGAAATAGAGAAATAGAGAATGGCGAATAGCGGCCCGGACTCGGGCCGCTATTCGCCATTCTCTATTTCTCTATTCTCCACACCCTTTCATAAGGGCAATTCGTAACAGTATTTAATCTCTCCGCAATCGACCACGGGCACACAGGAACTACCTTAAGCTTCACCTAAAATGATTTCGGGAGTTTTCATGTTCCTCCGGTGTTCCAAGTTTGTGCGCGGTGCCCCGATTTGGCCTGTGGTGATCGGCCTGGCCGCGGCAGTGCTCACTTCTTGCGCCCCCATTCAGCACGTCGGCGTCGCCGGCGATCACACCGACGTCTACGGCGCCCCCGTCGGAAACCAGCAGGTCCGTGCGGGCGGTGATCTCGTTGTGGGCCTCTCCGGCGAACCGGACCAACTCGACCCGACCAGTTCCAGCTCGTCGTTGACGCGCAACGTGATGAGCGCGATCTGCGAGAAGCTGTACGACCTCGACGCGAGCGGTCGGATCATCCCGCAACTGGCGACCGAGCTACCCACGACCTCGCGCGACGGGCTGACCGTGACGATTCCGGTCCGCACCGGCGTCGTGTTCGCCGATGGCACTCCGTTCAACGCGGAGGCCGTGCGCACCAGCCTTCAGCGACATTTCACGATGAAGACTTCGCAGCGCAGGACCGAAATGGGCCCGATCGTGAGCATGGAGGCGACCGACGCGACCCATCTCGTGCTCCACTACAAGCGCCCGTTCGCGCCGATCACCGCCGCACTCGCCGACCGGGCCGGGATGGTCATGTCGCCGGCCGCGCTGGCCACGAAGGGCGACGATTTCGGCAACTCACCGGTGTGCGTCGGTCCGTTCAAGTTCGTCAACCGTGTCCCGCAGACCTCCATCACGGTCGAGCGCGACCCGCTGTACTACGACGCCGCCCAAGTCCACCTCGACACGATCACCTACCGGATCATGACGGACGCGAACATCAGGGCCGCGAACCTGCGCTCCGGCGATGTCCAGGTGGCCGACACCATGTCCCCGCAGGACGTCGACGCGCTGGCCAAGGATCCGAATCTGAAGGTGCTTCAGTCCGGTTTTCTCGGATATCGCGGAATCACATTCAACACCGGCAATGTGGACGGCGCCGGGAAGCCCCCGAAGACCGTCGACACGCCGGTCGCGGACTCCAGAGTCCGGGAGGCCTTCGGCTACAGCGTCGACCGCGAGACCTTGGTCAACACCGTGTTCAACAACTGGTTCGAACCGGCGTGCTCCCCCATCGCCCCCAATACCCCGTATGCCTCGGCGGCCAGCAATGCCTGCCCGGAGTTCAACCCGAAGCGCTCACTTCAGTTGCTCAAGGAAGCGGGCGTCCAGGTGCCGCTCAAGGTGGACCTCACGGTGGCCAACGCCCAGGATGAACTCCGGTATGCGCAGGCGCTACAGGCCAGCGTCGCCGAGGGCGGCTTCGATCTGCGCATCCTCCCGGTCGAATACGCCACTTCGCTCGATGTGCGGAAGCGCGGTGGCTTTGAGCTGATGCAAATCGGCTGGTCCGGGCGCATCGACCCGGACGCGAACACCTCGAGTTTCCTTGCCACGGCCGCGAGCTCCAACTACGGCGGATTTTCCTCGGCGCAACTGGACGACCTGTTGGTCCGGGCCGCGGCGATCACCGACACCGCACAGCGGGCCGAGCTGTACGGGCAGGCGGCGCAGTTGATTCAGAAGGAGAACCCCATCGTGTACCTCTACCGGATGCGCAACATCACCGTCCACTCCACCCGGGTCGCCGGCGTCGAGGTGTACTCCGATGGGATTGTCCGGCTCGCCAAGGCCGCGTTCGTCTCACAACAGGAGAGCTGAACCTTGCTGCGCTACCTGTTCAACCGCCTGTGGCAGTCCGTTGTCACACTCGTACTCGCGTCGATCGTCGTGTTCGTCGGTGTGCGCGCGCTGCCGGGTGACCCGGCGGTGGCGATGGCTGGGGATGGAGCCGACGAAGCGACGATCGCGGCGGTGCGGGCCCACCTCGGCCTGAATGATCCACTTCTGGTGCAATACTTCCGGTTCGCCGGCCACGCGCTGACCGGCGACTTCGGCAATTCGGTCCGGACCGGTATGCCGGTTGACCAGATGATTGGCACGACGCTGCCGGTGACCATCCAGCTCGCGGTATTCGCGATGGTCATCGCCGTACTGGCCGGGATGTCGGGGGGCGTGCTCGCGGCGGTCTTCCGGGGCCGGTGGCCCGAGTGGGTGGCGAACGGCTTCTCCCTGCTCACGCTGTCCGTGCCGACCTTCTGGCTCGGCATCCTCGCGATCCTCTACCTCGCCGTGCAACTGGGCTTGTTTCCGGCATCGGGTTACGTCTCCCCCTTCCAAGATCCGCTGCGCGGGATTTACTACCTGATCCTGCCAGCAGTGATCCTCGGGATGACCCATGCCGCGGTCGTCCAGCGGCAGACCCGGGCGGCGATGGTCGGCACCCTCACCGCCGATTTCGTGCGCACCGCGCGAGCGAAGGGGCTGGGCCGCGGCGCCGTGATCTTCCGGTACGGCTTGCGCAACAGCCTGATCGTGGTGACCACGGTCATCGGCCTGCAACTCGGTGGCCTGATCGCCGGTGCGGTGGTCACGGAGCGTATCTTCACGCTGCCCGGCATCGGCAAGCTCACCCTCGACTCGCTGCTCAGCCGGGACTATCCGGTCATCCAGGCCGTCGTCCTGGTCGTCACCGCGTCCTACATCGTGATCAATCTGCTGGTCGATCTCCTTTACACGGTCATCGACCCACGCATTCGAGTGTCTGGGAGGGCGCAATGAGCACAGCCACCGAAATGAGCACAGCGACCGAAACGGCGGCGCTTGGCACCGCGGATCTCGGGCGGGTGCGAGGCAGGGTGTTGCGCAAGCTGTTGGGCAACCCTATGGGCCTGGTCGGCGGCGCGTTGCTGCTGATCGTCATCGTTGCCGGGGTGTTCGCGCCCTGGCTCGCGCCCTACCCGCCGGCCGCGGTGCACTTCTCGACACCGTTCCAGCAGCCGAACACCGTCGGTTTCGCGCTGGGCACCGATGACCTCGGCAGGGATGTGCTGTCACGGGTGTTGTACGGCACGCGCGCTTCGCTCGAGGTCGGCGTGCTGTCGGTGCTGCTCGCGCTCGTCGTCGGCGTGCCGCTCGGACTGCTCGCGGGCTACTGGCGCCGGTTGGACGCTCTGGTGTCCAGGCTCGCCGATCTCATGCTTGCGTTCCCCTTTCTCATCCTCGCGGTCGGCCTCGCGGCGATCAACGGCGCCGGACTCGGCAACGCGGCGATCGCGTTGGGCATAGCCAACGTTCCCACCATGATCCGTGTGGTCCGCGCCGAGACCCTGCGGTTGAAGGACACCGATTTCGTGACCGCCGCGCACGCCATGGATGCGGGAGCATGGCGGATCCTCGGGCAGCACATCCTGCCCAACGCCTTGTCCGCGATCATCGTGCAGGCCACGGTGATCATGCCGGCAGCCGTGCTCGGCGAAGCCATCCTGTCGTTCCTGGGGCTCGGCATCCAACCCCCGGCCCCGAGCCTGGGCATTATGCTCTCCGACGCCCAGCAGTACCTGTTCCGCACTCCGTGGCCGGCCGTCTTCCCCGGCATCGCGATCGCTTTGATCTGCCTCGGGTTCAACCTGTTCGGCGACGCCCTGCGGGACGCGCTTGATCCGAAGACCGGAAAGTGAGGGCTGAGTGATGACGAAATCCGATGCCGGGCCGCTGCTGGAAGTGAGCGATCTCGAGGTGTCCTTCGCGGGCGGCGCGGTCCCCGCCGTGCAGGGTGCCGGTTTTCGGCTGATGCCGGGACAGCGGGTCGCCGTGGTCGGCGAGTCCGGCTCCGGTAAGTCGACCACGGCACACGCCGTGATGGGTCTGCTGCCTGGTTCGGGCCGGATCACCGGTGGCCGGATCCGCTTGCGGGGCGAGGACATCACGCATGCCGACGAGAAGCGGTTGCGGCGTTTGCGCGGGCGCGAGATCGGGCTCGTTCCGCAGGACCCGATGTCCAATCTCAACCCGGTCGCGCGGGTGGGGCGGCAGGTCGCGGAAACCCTAGTGGTGCACGGCATGGCCAGTCGGCGTGAAGCACCTGCACGCGCGGTTGAGATGCTGGCGGAGGCCGGGCTCCCGGAGCCGGCCCGCCGGGCGCGGCAGTACCCGCATGAGTTGTCCGGCGGCATGCGTCAGCGCGTTCTGATCGCGATCGGCCTGGCCTGCCGGCCGGATCTGCTGATCGCGGACGAGCCGACCTCCGCGCTCGATGTGACCGTGCAACGGCAGATCCTCGACCACCTGGAGAAACTGACCGACGAGCTGGGCACCGCGCTGCTGCTGGTCACGCACGATCTGGGCCTTGCGGTCGACCGCGCCGACCAGGTGGTGGTGATGTCCAAGGGCAAGGTGGTGGAAGCGGGCCCCGCGCGGCAGATCCTCATGGATCCGGAACACGAGTACACCAGGAGACTGGTGGCTGCCGCGCCCTCTCTCTCGACTCCACGCCGGCGAGCGGTCGTGCCCGGCGAGCACAGCGAAGAGACGGTGCTGGAGGTCGACCGGGTATCGAAGGAGTACCGCATCCCCGGGCGGGGTGGCGTGCTGCGTGCCGTCGATGAGGTGTCCTTCACCGTGGGACGCGGACGTACGACGGCGATCGTCGGCGAATCGGGCTCGGGCAAGACCACCACGGCCAGGATGGTGCTCGGGCTCGTGCCGGCGACCACCGGCGCCATCCGGCTCGACGGCTCGGAAATGGCCGGACTCCGTGGTGGGCGGCTGCGCGCGGTACGCCGGGCCATGCAGCCGGTTTTCCAGGATCCGTACGCGTCGCTCGATCCGACGTTCACGGTCGAGCGGCTGATCACCGAGCCGCTGCGGATCTTCGGCGTCGGAAACCGCGCCGAGCGCGGGGCCAGGGTGCTGGAACTGCTGGAACAGGTCGCGCTGCCGGCCGCCGTAACTCAGCGGTACCCGAACGAGCTGTCCGGTGGCCAGCGCCAGCGGGTGGCGATCGCCCGCGCGCTCGCGCTCGGTCCCCGGCTGGTCGTCTGCGACGAGGCAGTCTCCGCGCTGGACGTACTGGTGCAGGACCAGATTCTGAAGCTGCTCGACAACCTTCAACACGAACTCGGGCTCAGTTATCTGTTCATCTCGCACGATCTCTCCGTCGTCAGTTCGATCGCCCATGACGTCGTGGTCATGCGCGGCGGCAGGGTGGTCGAGCAGGGTCCGGTCGACCAAGTGCTCAACTCGCCGGCGGATCCCTACACGCAACAGCTTCTCGAGGCGGTCCCCGGTGCGGGGGTGTTCAACTGACTTCTCTTCCCGGTTAAGCGGTCGGGGGTCGGTGCCCTGCGCGTCAGCGTGGGCACCGGCGGCTCCCGCAAAGGACAACGCATTGCAGACACCGAGCCCGACAGGTAAGAGCTCGCGCAGATAGGTGGCGTGGCCGGCAACCGTCTCGACATCGACCGCGTCGACGGGGGTGCCCTGCTGGCTTGTCCGGCGCTGCATGGGCAGGCGCCTGTCGCGGCGGTGTCAGCGCGGGTGGCTGGTTCGCTGAGTACGCCGCCGGTGCCCGATTCCCGATGGTGGGGCGAGCCTCGAGTCGCCACACCATCGGTGCTGTCAGCCGCTGAGCTAGCGGTTCTCGCTAGTCGATACCGAATGGCGCGGCGTAGCGAACGGTGCCGCGCGGTAGCGGTTGAGCAGAGTCGAGTGTCAGCGCCATCAACGCCTCATCCGGCACCTCGATGCTGAGGCCTATGCCGTGCTCGGATGCCCTCCCGAAGCCGAAGCGCGGGTAGTACATGGGATGGCCGAGCACAATGACGAAAGGCTCGCCCATCCGCGCCGCAGCCGCGAGCCCGGCCCGGATCGCGGCGGTACCGGCACCGGTCTTCTGGTATTCGGGCAGCACCGCGCAGGGGCCGAGACACAGTGCCGGCGTGATGTCGACGTGGCAGCGGGTCAGCAGCGCGTAGCCGACCAATGTGCCGTCCGACAGTGTGCTGACGATAGACAGTCCGTCGATCCAGGCAGGATCGTCGCGCAGTGCGTCGACTAGATCGGCTTCCTCGGCCCTGTCGAAGGCCGCTTGGTTGATCGCGTGGATGGAGAGGATATCGGCATCGGTTTCGGCGCGCGTGCGCCAATCGATGGGGGAATTCAACTCGGATTCTCCGTATTCGTGATGGTTTGAGCCCGGTCGCGGACACAGCACCACCGTCAGGCGAGCCGGATGGCTCGCGGCACGAACGCCGGACGAAGAGAGATCAGACAGGACCCGGGGCGTTGTGTATGACGGCGGTCTTCGGCGCGGTCATCCCGCCCCACCTCCTCAGGCTGTGCACCAGGTCGAATACGAACAAGCGATGCTAGCGCGCCCGATAGCAGGCGGGCTAGCGAATTAGAAACGAGCGCTGGACACAGTCCATATTCGACTTCCGACGCGACATGTTGGTCAGAGCGGGATCGGTTCGCACCGAGCTCGGCGCCTCGCTGAGTGACCTGCAATGGTTCGTCAACGCCTACACACTCGCCTTCGCCTCGCTGCTGCGGTCCCGCGCCTTCCGGGTGAGCACCATGTTCACCTTCTCGGTCGGCGTCTTCGGCTCGATCTTCCTGCTGGCGCAGTTTGCAGGGCTACGGCCCGCTGCAATCGGGCATCCGCACCATGCCGTGGACGATGGCGCCGATGGTGGTTGCGTGCTCGCGGGTCTGATCGTCGACCGGGTCGGCGCCCGCACGCTGCTCGCCGCTGGGCAAGCGGCGCTGGCCGTCGCGCTGGCCTGGATGGCGGCGATCACCTCGAGCTTCGTCGACGGCCTGGTACCCGCGGTGTGGGTCGGCGCCGCCATCGTGGCGGTCGGCGCACTGGTGTCGTGGTTGCTGCCCAGACGAATCGTTGTCGTGGACTGACCAGCAGTCGAAACGCGTCGCGCCCTTCCCGAGCCCGGGGGAGGGCGCACTGCCGTACGTCGGGCAAACTGGGAGAAGTGCCCGATTCGGGCGTAGCACACCCGTCGCAAACGCTGGAGCGGTAATCCGAGTGAATCGGATATGTCCGATCGAATACGATTCCACCAGCAGCAATGTGGGTAGGCAATGAGCCGAACCAGCGAACCGATCCCCAGGGGAGAGTCGAACGATCGTGGCCGACGACAACGACGCAGTCGAGCAGAGCCCGGCATTGACCGAGGAGGCACTGGCCGCCGCCGCGGCCGCGGCCGAGAAGGCGTTTGCGGCTGCCGCCGATCTGGATGCGCTCGCGGTCGGGAAAACCGAGCACCTCGGCGGCAAGGCGCCGCTGGCCTTGGCTCAGCGCGCCCTGGGCGGCCTACCCAAGTCCGAGAAGGCCGACGCGGGCAAGCGGGTCAATATCGCGCGGGCCAGGGTGTCGGAGGCATTCGAGGCGCGCCGCGCGGTGCTGCTGGCCGAGCGTGATGCCGCGGTGCTGGTCGCCGAGGCGATCGACGTGTCGTTGCCGGCACGCAGGCAGCCGGTCGGTGCCAGGCACCCGATCACGGTGATCTCCGAGCAGATCGCCGACGTGTTCGTCGCGATGGGTTGGGAGGTTGCCGAGGGTCCCGAGGTCGAGACCGAGCACTTCAACTTCGACGCGCTGAACTTCCTGCCGGATCACCCGGCCCGCACCATGCAGGACACCTTCCACATCGCGCCCGAGGGCTCGCGGCAGGTGCTGCGCACGCACACCTCCCCGGTGCAGGTGCGCTCGATGCTGGAGCGCGACGTGCCCATCTATGTGGTGTGTCCCGGCCGCACCTTCCGCACCGACGAACTCGACGCCACCCACACCCCGGTGTTCTCTCAGGTGGAGGGGCTGGCCGTGGACAAGGGCCTGACCATGGCGCACCTGCGCGGCACCCTGGACGCGTTCGCACGCGCTCTGTTCGGGCCGGAGACACGGACGCGCATGCGCCCCAACTATTTCCCCTTCACCGAACCCTCCGCCGAGGTCGACGTGTGGTTCCCGGATAAGAAGGGCGGCGCGGGCTGGGTCGAGTGGGGCGGCTGCGGCATGGTGAACCCGAAGGTGCTGATCGTCAGCGGGATCGATCCCGAGGTGTACAGCGGGTTCGCGTTCGGCATGGGGCTGGAACGTACCCTCCAGTTCCGCAACGGCATCCCGGACATGCGGGACATCGTCGAGGGCGACGTGCGCTTCACGTTGCCCTTCGGTATCCGGTCCTGAGCCGGGGCGATTCCACATACTCCCTTCGATCGAGAGAGCGAAACGTCAAGTGCGAGTAGCGCAGTCCTGGCTGACGGACATCATCCGCCGGACCACCCCCGAGTGGTCGGTGACGCCGGAGGAACTCGACGCCGGGTTCGTCCGTGTCGGGCTCGAGGTCGAAGAGGTCGACAAGCTCGAGCGGGTGACCGGTGACATCGAGAAGCCGCTGGTCGTCGGCCGCGTCGCCGAGATCACCGAGCTGACCGAGTTCAAGAAGCCGATCCGCTTCTGCAAGGTCGACGTCGGTCGGGGCGAGCGGAGCGACGGGGGATCGGACACTGCGCAGCTGCAGGAAATCGTCTGTGGCGCAACCAACTTCGCCGTCGGCGACCTGGTTGTCGTGGTACTGCCCGGCGGCGTGCTGCCGGGCGGTTTCGCCATCTCCTCGCGCAAGACCTACGGACACACCTCGAACGGCATGATCTGCTCGGTCGCCGAACTCGGTATCGGCAAGGACCATTCGGGCATCCTGGTGCTCGAGCCGGGCACCGCCGAGCCGGGCGCCGACGCCAATGAGCTGCTCGGCCTCGACGACACCGTCATCGAGCTGAACATCACGCCGGATCGCGGCTACTGCTTCTCGGCCCGTGGCCTGGCCCGCGAGCTGGCGTGCGGTTTCGACCTCGATTACGCCGACCCGGCGGTGCGGACGCTGCCCGACGCGGACGCCGACGCCTGGCCCGTCCGGATCGAGCCGGAGTCCGAGTGCACCAGTTTCGCGGTCCGGCGCGTCACCGGCATCGACCCGAAGGCCGTGAGCCCTTGGTGGTTGCAGCGCAGGCTGCTGCTGTCGGGTGTGCGCCCGATCTCGCCCGCGGTCGACGTCACCAATTACGTCATGCTCGAGCTCGGCCAGCCACTGCACGCCTTCGACGCGGCCAAGCTGAACGGTGGCCTGGTGGTGCGCAACGCCGATACGGGCGAGACGCTGCGCACCCTCGACGAAACCGAGCGGGTGCTCGATGCCGAGGACGTGGTGATCGCCGACGATTCCGGCGTCGTCTCGCTGGCCGGAGTGATGGGCGGCGCGACCACCGAGGTCGGCGCCGAGTCGACCGATATTGTGCTCGAGGCCGCCACCTGGAACCCGCTGCGCGTCTACCGCACCGCACGGCGGCACAAGCTGGTTTCGGAGGCGGGTAAGCGGTACGAGCGGGTCGTCGATCCCGAGATCAATGTTGCCGCGCTGGACCGGGCCGTCACCCTGCTGGCCGACATTGCCGGTGGCATCATCGAATCCGCGCTCACCGATGTCCGGGTGCCGGTGGCGCCAGTGGAGCCGATCCGCATCGACATCGACCTGGCCGACCGGGTCGCCGGCCTGATCTACCCGACCGGCACCTCGGCCCGTCGCCTCGCGCAGATCGGCTGCACCGTCGAGGTGGGTGTCAACGAGGCCACCGGACACGGGCAACTGGTCGTCACCCCGCCGAGCTGGCGGCCCGACCTCGCCCAGCCCGCCGACTTGGTGGAGGAGGTGCTGCGGCTGGAGGGGCTCGAGCAGATCCCGTCCGTCATCCCGACCGCACCGGCCGGGCGCGGCCTCACCGCCGCGCAGCGCCGCGGCCGCGCGGTCAGCCGCGCGCTGGCCTTCGCCGGTTGCGTCGAGGTGCCGCCGCCGGTGTTCCTGCCCAACGGTGTCTTCGACGCTTGGGGCCTGGACGCCGATGACCCGCGCCGCAACACCACCCGCGTGCTGAACCCGCTCGACGCCGAACGTCCGGAACTGGCGACCACGCTGCTGCCCGGTCTGTTGGAAGTGGCCGCTCGCAACATTTCTCGCGGCGCCCGCGACCTCGCGGTCTACGGCATCGCCCAGGTCGTGCTGCCCGGCCCGAACGTCAGGCCGATCGAACCGCTGCCGGTCGACCGCCGCCCGACCGACGACCAGATCGTGGAACTCATCGACTCGCTGCCCGCACAACCGGTGCACGTCGCCGCCGTGCTGACCGGCCGTCGTGATCCGCGTGGTCCCTGGGGCCCCGGCCGCCAGGTGGAGGCCGCCGACGCCTTCGCACTCGCCGACGCCGTCGCCGATGCGGCGGGCGTGACCATCGAACGCCGCGCCGCCGCTCACCTCCCGTGGCATCCGGGCCGCTGTGCCGAACTTCTGGTCGACGGCGAAATCGTCGGCTACGCAGGCGAATTGCACCCAGCCGTGCTGGAACGCTCCGGCCTGCCCCCGCGCACCTGCGCCGTCGAACTCGACCTCGACGCACTGCCGCTGCGCGAATCCCGGCCCGTGCCAGTGGTTTCCCCGTTCCCCGCGGTGCTGCAGGACGTGTCGGTGAGCGTCGAGAAGACGGTCGCGGCCGCATCGGTGGAATCGGCTTTGCGTTCCGGCGGTGGCGAACTGCTCGAAGACATCGCGCTTTTCGACGTCTACGAGGGCGCCCAGGCGGGTGAGGGCCGCAAGTCACTCACCTACGCCCTGCGCTTCCGCGCCGCCGACCGCACGCTCACCGAGGACGAAGCGAGTGCCGCTCGGGACGCCGCGGTCGCTACCGCGGCGGAGTCCGTCGGCGCGGTCCTGCGCGGCTGATACGCATCAACGTCGAGATCGAGCGGCCCTGACGGCCGTACGGTCTCGTGCGTTATCCGGCCGGATGACCAGGTCGGCCGTGACGCTGTCGGCGGCGATGGCGTATACAGGCAAGTTATGCGACATCCGGCACTCCCGATCCTGCATGCGCTGACCTACCTGCCCGCGCGGCCGATCGCGCGGACCCCGGCGATTCTCGGGATGGAGTATACCGATCTGTCCATCGCGACCGAGGACGGCGAGACGCTGCACGGCTGGTGGGTGCCGGCGCGCCGGTCGATCGGGCACGTGCTGTTCGCGCACGGCAACGCGGGCAATATCGGGGACCGGGTGGCGATCTTCGCGCTGCTCACCGAGATCGGCCTCGACGTACTGGCATTCGATTACCGCGGCTTCGGACGCAGTACCGGACGACCCACCGAGCACGGCACCTACCTCGATGCCCGGGCGGCACGGCGAGTGCTGCTCGAGCAGCCGGACGTCGATACCGAACGCGTACTATATCTGGGCAAGTCACTCGGCGGTGGCGTGATGCTCGAACTGTCCACGGCGCATCCGCCCGCCGGACTGATCCTGATGTCCACCTTCACCGGCATTCGCGATGCCGCCAGGTCGGTGTATCCTTTCTTGCCCCGCCCGCTGGTTCCCGACGCCTACCCGAGCGAGCGCCGGATCCGGACCCTGCGCGCGCCGGTCCTGATCATGCACGGCGATCAGGACGAACTGCTGCCGCTGCGGCACGCCGAAAAGCTGTATGCCGCAGCACCGGAGCCGAAGCAACTGGTGGTCTTCCCCGGCGCGGGCCACAACGACCTGATCGTTTCGGCGCGTTCGGACTGGACCGCCCTCATCCGCGACTGGGCGACCGGCGTGCTCGGACAGTGAGCCGAACGCTGGCCCGCAGCACCTTCCGCGCGGCCGCCGACATCCTGGCGCCGATGGAGCAGACCCATCTGATCACCGAACGCATCGATAACCAGCTGGACTCGCCGCTGATCGCGATCGTGCGGAGGTATTCGGACGAGGTGATTGTGCAGCGGCGCAAGGCGGCGTCTGCTGCGTAACCTGGCGGTATGAGCGATACCAGCGAGATTGTCGACCGGTTGGCGGCGTTGTCGGATGACGAGCTGGTGGCCGTGCTGCGCGCCACGACGGCCGACCGTCCGGCACTGGCCACGGTGCATGCGGCGCTCGTCGCGGCGGCCGAAACCGATGATTCGGTGAGCGATGCGGTTGTGACTCCTACCACTGAGTCGACGCCGGACTATGTGTCCCCCGCGGGGCGCGGCGCATCCGAGCAGGTGGGAGGCGGTTCTGCGGTACCCGCGGTACCGGTAGCGCCGACAGGTATCGTTCTGCCCGCGGAGGTGGGCGGATATTCGCCCGGTGGAGTCCCTACTTTCGAGTCAGTTCACGATAAGGTCGAGCAGCGCTTCGGTACCGCGCAGGGAATGGGCGAACTCGACCGGCAGACCCCGGCGGGCCGCAGCGCCGACGAGCAATGGGAGGCGCGCGAGAAAGCCGCGCGCGAGCGTCTGGACCAGATACGGAAATCGTTGCACGGCAACGACGTCGAAACGCAGGAGCCGTAATCTGCCCGGACGCACCGGACTACGAATGTGATGGGTGGAACTCGATGAGCGAGCCGCGTGAGATCGCCGAACGGCTACTCGATGCCCAGGTGGAATTCTTGCTGGCCGAGGTGAGCGGCGACCGCTTCGCGGAGGTGATCGCCCGCGATGTGGAGGCGGTCATCGGTGTCGCCGACGCCCTGGTCTTCCGGGACGTGGTGGAGGTCGATCAGGCCAAGCAGACGGTCGCGACGATCATCGATCTGATCGGTGGCAGCCCGGTGATCGCGGACATGGTCGGCGTCTTCGCCGACGCGATCTACGACAACATCGCCGCCAACCACGACTACACCCTCGGCCAGGTTGTCGACCGGGAACCGGTCGAGGCGTTGCTGGAGAAAATCTTCGGCATGCACCAGGCGCAGGAACGCATCCTGGATCGGCTCACCGAGAGCCCGCTGGTCGCGACCGTCGCCTCGAAGTTCGTCGACAAGCTGATCAACGACTTCATGGCGGCCAACCGGGAACGCGCTGAGAAGATACCCGGGGTGTCCTCGCTGATGTCGCTCGGTCAGTCCGCGGCCAATCGAGCCAAGAAGGCCGCCGACGGCACCTTCGTCGGTGACCTGGCGGGCAAGAGTGCCATGTTCGCGCTCAAGCGCACCAACAACGCCATCCGCGAGATGCTGCGCGACGCACCGGTGCACTCCGCCGCCATGGAGTTCTGGGACCTGCACGCCGACGAGCCGGTGAGCGGTCTGCGCGAATACCTCAGCCAGAAGGACCTCAACGAGTTGGTGCTGATCTGCTATGAGATTGTGATCACCACGCGCGAGAAGGAATACTTCGGGCTGCTCGTCGAGGAATGCGTCGAGGTGTTCTTCACCAAGTACGGCGACTACACCCTCGCGACGATGCTGCCGGAACTCGGCCTGTCCGGTGACGACATCGCGACCGAGATCCTGCGCTACGGCCCGGCGGTCATCGAGGGGGCCAAGCGCAACGGCGTGCTCGGCAAGCTGATTCGCGAACGCCTAGAGCCGTTCTACACCTCCGATGTCGTGCTCGGCATCCTCGGCGGCGCCACCAACTGACCTCGCACTACCGAACCGCGTCGGCATGTTCGGCGCGGTTTGTGTTGTTACAGACTATTTCGGCCAGCTCTGAACCGGCAAGATATGGCGTCCGTGCACCCGTCGGTTCGGCCGCGCTGCCGATCGGTGACACGTCACATCGGCCGGCGCCGTCGTGTGAGCGAATCGACACCGCGGATACGGTTAATTACCAGCGTGTATACAAATGTGGCCGATGTCCGATTTATCCGGATCTTACGGTTGACATCGAGACGGCCCTGTGGGAGTTTGCTCCTGACCTTCCGTGCGCTCGCCGTGGAGCTGTCACGGCTTGCAATCGGAGGAGCAGGTGGTGCGTGTACGTCGACGGCCGGAATTATCCGGCGGCACACCGGAAGTCGCTTTGACGGCGGCCGTAAATGAACGGCAGGTGTCCAGCAGTCGAATAGTACGGCCGCGCACTATTCGGGGTCAATTGGCCCGGATACTTGTCGTATCGCTGACTTTGGTGTTGGCGCTGTTGGGTGTGACGGTCGCCAGGGAGATCGATGCCTACCGGCAGAGTGGCGACATCGTGCAGGAGGTGTCATTGGCGCTCGCGGTGCAGGATCTGGTGCAGGAGGTGCAGCGCGAACGCGGGCTGAGCAACGGCCTGCTCGGCGGCGACACGCGACTGTCGCAGCCGGTCGCCGACCAGCGGACCCACACCGACTGGGCCCTGGGTCAGCTCAACGATGCGATGGCGGGCGACCCGCCGGGCACGGCGCAGGTGCGTTCCGCGGTCGGCCAATTGGCCCCGCTCGCCGCGACCCGCACGCAGGTCGACAGCAGGCGGACCACCAGGCAGGCCGCCTTCCAGTTCTACACCGACGGCATCAGCGCACTGAATCGGCTCTCGCTCGGGCTCGATCAGGCCAGCGACCCGCAGGTCCGCCACGGCTTGCAGGCGCTGTACGCGCTGGGCGACGCCAAGGAACAGACGGCCAAGGAGCGCGGATTCCTCAACGGTGTGTTCGCCGCCGACGAATTCGGCCCCGGTGAATACGTGCAATTCCTCGACATCCGCGCCGCCAAGGTGGCGGGGCTCGCCGCCTTCGCGCGCGATGCCACTGCCGCGCAGCAAGCGCTGCTCGACGATGCGCTGCGTAGAGAAAATGCCATCAAGGCAACCGAATCGGAGAATATCGCGATCGCATCCAACCGGGGGCCGCTGGTGCAATCAGTGGATCCGAGCACCTGGTGGGCGCAGATGACCAGCGTCATCGATGAGCAGCGCAAGGTGCAGCAGGCGGTCGGCGACACGGTCCAGCAGCGTGCGGCCGAACTGCGCAAGGTCGCCGCGTTGACCCTGGGCGGCTTCCTGATCGCCGCGCTGTTGGCCATCCTCGCCGAGGTGATGCTGGTGATCACCAGCGTGCGTGCCATCGTGCGGCCGCTCGGCGCGCTGGCCGCCGAAGCCGACGACGTCTCCACCCGCCGCCTCCCCGATGTCATCGCGGCCTGGCATCGCTCCGACGACACCCAGCCGGATCCGCCGCCGCCGGTGCGGACCCCGCGCGGCGCGAGCGTCGAGATCGCCGCGGTGGCAGGGGCACTGGACCGGGTGCAGACCACCGCCTTCGACCTGGCCTCCGAGCAGGCGCTGGTGCGCCGCAACACCACCGAATCGATGGCCAACCTGGCCCGGCGCAACCAGAACCTGGTCCGCCGCCAGCTGGGGCTGATCAGCGAATTCGAAAGGGAGGAACTCGATCCCAAAGCGCTGTCGAACCTGTTCGAGCTCGACCATCTCGCCACCCGCATGCGCCGCAATGCCGAAAGCCTGCTGGTACTGGTCGGTGAGGCCAGCCCGCGGCGCTGGGCCGAGCCGATCGCGCTCACCGACGTGATCCGGGCGGGCCTCTCGGAGGTCGACGACTATCGCCGGGTGGTGCTGCGCAGGGTGGATGACATCTCCATCACCGGTGCGGTGGTCAGCGAACTCGCGCACATGCTCGCGGAGCTGATCGAGAACGGCCTGGCCTTCTCGCCACCGGATCTCGAGGTGGAGATCTACGGACGCAAGCTGCCCAACGGGTATCTGCTCGCGGTGGTCGACCACGGCATCGGCATGGTGGTGGATCAGCTGGCCGAGGCCAACGCCCGGCTGCGCGGCGAGCAGGACTTCATCGTCGCGCCGACGCGCTACCTGGGCCACTACGTCGTCGGCCGGTTGGCGCAGCGGCTCGGCATCGATGTCGAGCTCAATGTTTCGCCTGTGAGCGGGATCGTGGCGAGATTGCTGCTGCCCGCGAATATCCTTGCGGGCGAGAAGGATCGGCATCCGGCGGCACCCGCGGCACGGACGGTCGGCGAGCCCGCGGCGCGACCCGCGCTCGAATCCGCTGCCGCGTCGGCCGTACCGGCGATTGCCGCCGCACCGGCAAGTGGCGCAGCGGAATCCGCTACACCGTCACCCAGCGCACCCAGAAATGGCGCCGCCGTGCCCGCGATGACCGGAGTGACGGGGCGGGTGCCCACGCACGCCGCCTCAACGTACGAAGGGATCAATTCCACCGGCGCCCATGCCGCGGACGCCACGGGCCGATCCGGTCCCGCGCACACCACGACCGGTCGTTCGGCGTCCGAGGCGCCCCGCGACGCGGGATCGAGTGGACCGGCGCATGCCCGGGTGGGGGCGCCGACACCGGCGCCCGCTCCGTTCACTCACTTTCTGACCACACCCGATATTCCCGCGGTGCACGGTTCTTCGCCCGGTGTGCCCGCCGCCAACGGTTCCGGTCCTGTCACATCCCCGAATCTCCTGCACGCGTCGGAGCAGTCGATGTGGCGTATTCCCGAAACTAGCAGCGCGCCCGCGCAACCCGCCGAATCGTCCGCCGCCGCGGCGGACGTCCAGCGCACCCGCAATGGACTCGTCAAGCGCACCAAGCGAACTCGCGGCACCGACGCGGCGAGTGGTGCACCGGCCGCGCCGTCCAGGCCGACGAATGCCCCGGCCGCCGAACGCACCCCCGCCGAGGTGCGCAATATGCTGTCGTCGTTCCGTGCTGGACATCAGCGTGGCGCTCCCGAGTCCGCGGCAGCCGCGCCGCCGCGCCCCTACGTTGCCGGATCTTCCGAGACCGACACGCGCGCTACGGATCTGGCGCACCCCTCAGCTTCAGCCATGACCACCGCAGAGGAGATTCGGTGACCACCCATATACAAAGCGCCGACCCGCATACCTTCAACTGGATGCTGGCCAACTTTGTGCGCGACACCGACGGCGTCCGCGACACCGTCGCCGTATCCTCGGACGGATTGCTCATCGCGATGTCCGACGGCCTGGACCGCGCGGGTGCCGATCGGCTCGCCGCGATGGTGTCGGGCCTGTCGAGTCTGGCCCGAAGTGCCTCGCGCAGCTACTCTTTCGACGGCCTGAAGCTGATCATGATCGAGATGAAGCGCGGCTTCCTGCTGGTTTCGGCGCTCGGTGACGGCAGCTGCCTCGGCGTGATCGCCGACGGCGGTTGCGATATCGGCCTGGTCGGTTACGAGATGGCGGTGCTTGCCGAGCGAGCCGGCGCGCTGCTCGACCCGACCCTGATCTCGGAATTGCGAGAGTCGTTGCGCAGATGAGAGATCCAGACCGGCCGAGGCTGCCGGACCCGCGGATGATTCCGGTGAATCAGTTCGTCGGCTGGTTCGCACCGAACCAGCCGCAGGAACGTCCGGAGGAGCTCGTCGAGGACTCGGCCGCCGACACCGACGACCGATTCGTTCGGCCTTTCGTCGTCACCGCAGGGCGCACCACACCGTTGATGGACGGGCTGCGCATCGAGACACTCGTGCAGGCGCCGCCCGCCGCCCTGTCCGCGCCGCTGCAATTCGAACAGCGCACCGTCGTGCAGCTGTGTCAGCGGCCCCATTCCATCGCCGAGATCGGTACCGCGCTGCGGGTGCCGGTCGGCGTCGCGAAAGTCATCGTCAGCGATCTCGCGGCCGCCGGTCACGTTTCGGCGCGGGACGCCCCAGAACTGTCCACCGCAGCCATCGAGAGGATCAGGGACCTTGTACGGGCACTCTGAATATCGGGCACCAGCACCCGTCGAACGTATGCCGTCGTCGGTGAAGATCGTGATCAGCGGCGGATTCGGTGTCGGCAAAACAACTTTCATCGGCTCCATCTCCGAGATCGAGCCGCTGGTGACCGAGGCCGCGATGACCGAGGTCGCGCTCGGTATCGACGATCCCGGTCGGCGCGCGGATAAGACGCAGACCACCGTGGCCCTCGACTTCGGCCGCATCACGCTGGACAGTTCGCTGATCCTCTACCTGTTCGGCACCCCCGGCCAGGACCGTTTCGTGTTCCTCTGGGACGACTTGGTCGACGGCGCGCTCGGCGCGGTGATCGTGGTGGACACCGGCCGCGTCGAGGACTGCTATCCGGTGCTGGACTACTTCGAGGAACACAACGCCCCGTTCGTCGTGGTGGTCAACCGTTTCGAAAACGTCGACCGCTTCGATCTCGACGAGGTACGGGAGGCGCTCGGCCTCGACGACTGGATCCCCGTGCTGGAATGCGATGCGCGAGAACGAGAATCGGTGAAGGTCGTGCTGGTCGCGCTGCTGGAGCAGGTGCTACTGCACCGACTGTCGGCACCGCAACTGCGGGCCCGCGAGGTCGGCTAGCCGGTCTTACCCAGTACCGCGCTGCCCACCTGTACGTGACCGCCCTCCGCGGCGACCAGATTGTGCCACCGGTTCGGCGCCGTGTGATTGCCGCCGAACGACCCGCATACCAGCAGGTCGTCACCGTCGTGGACGAGCATCAGCACCACCGAACGCGGCACACCGGACTTCCTGCCCCCGACGGTCAGCTGAAACACCGGACGCCCCAACCGCTTTCCGAATCGGGTGCCGCCGAAGCGGCGGTAGAGCTTGCTGTGCAGCCGCCCCTGAATCTTGCTGATGCCGTTCAATCGGGTGCTGGCGAAGTGAGCGAACCGTCCGGTGAGCGTGAGCTGGGGGTGATCGCCGGGGGCCTTGTCGGCGAGTCACATTCACTGCGGAGTCTGCTGGATTGGGGGCGGCGCGGCGAAGCGACGAGCGTCACGGCGAACGTGTGATCTTGGCGCAGTAATGTCGGGTTCATGAGTGAACCGCAGATCGAGGCGGAACAGGACGCGACCCGGCCGCTGCGCGACGACATCCGGTTTCTCGGTGGCGTCCTCGGCGACACCATCCGTGATCATGAGGGCCCGGAAGTGTTCGATCTCATCGAACGCGTGCGCATCGAGGCATTCCGGGTGCGCCGCGAGGAGGTCGAGCGCAGTGCGGTGGCGGAGATGCTGGACGGTGTCGATATCGCCGTCGCGCTCCCGCTGATCCGTGCCTTCAGTTATTTCGTGCTGCTAGCCAATCTGGCCGAGGACATTCAGCGCGACCGTCGCCGCGTCGTGCACGAGGCGGCGGGGGAGCCGCCGCAGGATTCCTCGCTCGCGGCCACCTACCGCAAGCTCGACGCGGCCGCACTGGACGGCGCGGAGGTCGCCGATCTGCTCGCCGACGCACTGGTGTCGCCGGTGATCACTGCCCATCCGACCGAGACCCGGCGCCGCACGGTCTTCGATGTGCAGACGCGTATAACCGAGCTGATGCGGCTGCGGCAGCGCTACACCGAAACCGAGCGCGAGCGTGGCGAATTCGAGCTGCGGATCCGCCGCCAGGTGCTTACGCTCTGGCGGACCGCGCTGATCCGGTTGCAGCGCTTGCGGATTCAGGACGAGATCGCGGTCGGCCTGCGCTACTACGAGATCACCCTGTTCGAGGTGATTCCGGCGATCAACGCGGAGGTGCGGGCGGCGCTGCGCTCACGGTGGCCGGGTGTCGAGCTGTTGCCGCGCCCGATCCTGCGCCCGGGTTCGTGGATCGGCGGCGACCGTGACGGAAATCCTTATGTGACAGCGGAGGTGGTGCGCACTGCGGCGGATCAGGCCTCGGCCGTCGCCTTCGGCCGGTATCTGCGCGAGCTGGTGGAGTTGGAGAAGGCGCTGTCGCAGTCGGCGCGCCTCGTTCCGGTGACACCGCAGGTGGCCGCGCTCGCGGCGACCGGCTACCCCGATCCGACCACGCGCGCGGATGAACCGTACCGCCGTGCGCTGCATGGGATTCGGATGCGATTGGCGGCTACCGCTGAGCACGCACTCGGCATGGTGCCCGGCGGAGCCGGCGCGGGCATCCGATCGGGTGCGGCGGTCGCCGCAGCGGGCATTGCGGCACTGTCGAACTCGCCGCAGCGGGCGATCGGCATTCCAGGCGCGACGCAGTCGAGTGCCTCGTCGCAACAAGCTGTGGATCAAGGCGTTGCGGTGCAACCCTATTCGTCGCCGCAAGCGGTGCTCGACGACTTGGACGCGGTCGATGCCTCCATGCGGGCCAGTGGCGACGACCTGTTGGCCGATGAGCGGCTCGCTGCGCTGCGGCACGCGATCGAAACCTTCGGCTTCCATCTGCAGGGCCTGGATATGCGGCAGAACTCCGAGGTGCACGAGCAGGTCGTCGCCGAACTGCTGGCCTGGGCGGGCGTGCATCCGGACTACGCGAGCTTGGCCGAAGCGCAGCGGGTCGAGCTGCTCGCCAACGAATTGCGCACCCGGCGCCCGCTGCTCGGCCCGCACGCGCGGCTGAGTGAGCTCGCCGCCAAGGAGCTCGACATCGTCCGTGCCGCACGGGATGTCGTGGTCACCTTCGGCGCGGAGGCGGTGCCGAACTACATCATCAGCATGTGCACCTCGGTCAGCGACATGCTGGAGGCGGCGCTGCTGCTGAAAGAGGGCGGACTGCTCGATCCTGGCGAGCCGGACGGACCACCGCACTGCCCGATGGACATCGTGCCGCTGTTCGAAACCATCGAAGACCTGGGCGCCGGGGCGGCGACCCTGGCCGCCGTACTGGAAGTTCCGGTGTATCGAGGGCTGGTGGCCGCCAAGGGGATGCGGCAGGAGGTGATGCTCGGCTACTCCGATTCGAACAAGGACGGCGGGTATCTGGCCGCGAACTGGGCGCTGTATCGCGCGGAGCTGGATCTGGTCGAGGTAGCGCGCAAAACCGGGATCCGGTTGCGGCTCTTCCACGGTCGCGGTGGCACGGTTGGTCGCGGCGGTGGCCGCAGTTACGACGCCATCCTCGCGCAGCCCGCGGGCGCAGTGCAGGGTTCGCTGCGGCTGACCGAGCAGGGTGAGGTCATTGCCGCCAAATACGCTGAACCCGGTACCGCACACCGCAATCTAGAGTCGCTGATCGCCGGCACTTTGGAATCGACCCTGCTCGATGTCGAGGGTCTCGGCCCCGACGCCGAGCCGTCCTATGAACTCATGGACGATCTGGCCGCGCGCGCCCGAGCGGCGTATTCGCGTCTGGTGCACGAAACGCCGGGATTCGTCCAGTATTTCCGACAGTCCACGCCGGTCGCCGAGGTCGGTGACCTGAATATCGGCAGCAGGCCCGCCTCGCGCAAACCGACGAACTCCGTCTCCGACCTCCGTGCCATCCCCTGGGTGATGTCATGGAGCCAGGCCCGCGTCATGCTGCCTGGTTGGTACGGCACCGGAGCCGCGTTGGAGGAGTGGGTCGGTGGCGACCCCGATCGCCTCGCCACCCTCTCCGACCTCTACCGCCGCTGGCCGTTCTTCCGCACCGTCCTGTCGAACCTGGCCCAGGTGATGGCCAAGAGCGACCTCGATATCGCGGCTCGCTACGCCGAACTCGTCGACGATGCCACCCTGCGCGAGCACATCTTCGGCATGATCCGCGACGAGCACGCTCGCACCATACGCATGCACGCCGCCATCACCGGCAACGACCACCTACTCGCCGACAACCCGAGCCTGGCCGAGTCCATCCACAACCGCTTCCCGTACCTGGAGCCGCTCAACCAGATGCAGGTCGAGCTACTGCGTCGGTTGCGCGCGGGCGACGACTCGGAACTCGTCAAGCGCGGCATCCTGCTCACCATGAACGGTCTCGCGACCGCCTTGCGAAACTCGGGTTAGCCCACGCAATCCCGGCGTCCCGGTGAATGCCGGACGCAGTGGCCGGGACGTCGAGGGTCGCCATGCGGATTCGAGCACCGTCGGTGTGAGCCGGGCCCTTGCCCGCTAGTCCGTGACGACGGCGATCGCGTCGATCTCGACCAGCATCTCGGCGCGGGGCAGGCCGGTGCAGACGGTGGTGCGGCTAGGCAGCACGTCGCCGGTGGTGTTGGCGGTGACAAATTCGCCGTAGGCGTCGTTCATGGCGGCGAAGTCGTCGCGGGTGGTGAGGTAGACGCGCAGCATCACCACGTCATCGAAGGTGGCGCCGCTGGCGTCGATGATCGCCTTCACGTTCTGCAGCGTCCGAATGGTCTGGGCGGCAACATCTCCCGGGAAGAGGTACTCGTTGGTCACCGGGTCCACCGGACCCTGGCCGGAGACCTGGACGAACGGACCCTTGCGGACACCCTGAGAGAAGGTGTGCGCGGGGGCAGGGGCGTCTGTGGTGCGGACGGCGATCTTCTCACTCATGGGTCAGCCTTTCATGGCGGTGGTCGGTCGGCCGGAAGTCCAGCCGAGTTCGGTGGAGATGGCGTCGGCCGCCGCGCGCAGCTGCGGCAGCTCGGCCAGTACCTGGTCGTGGTCGAGCAGCATGTCCGGCACGGACATAGACACCGCCGCGACCACCGCGCCGGTGCCATTGCGCACCGGAACCCCGATGCAGTTGACGAAGCTCTCGTGCTCCTCGTGGTCCTCCGCATAGCCTTGCGTGGCAACGAGTTCCAGCTCCGCCAGGTACTGGTCGGGGGTGCGGATGGTGCGCTCGGTGAAGTCGCGGTAGTCGAGGTGCTCCGCGATCGCCCGCCATTCCGTGCGCGGTTGGGCGGCGACGAGTACCTTGCCGACCGCCGTGCAGTGCAGTGGAGCGGGCCGTCCGATCCGGGAATACATGCGCACGCTCTGGTTCGCGTCGAACTTGTCGATATAGATAGCCTCCCGCGACTCATAGGTGGCGAGGTGAATGGTCTGTCCGGTAACGGAATTCAGCGCGCTCAGATGCGGACGCGCGATGGTGCGGACATCACGCTGTTCGAGCGCGCGATTGGCCAACTCGAAAAGCTTTGAGCCAAGCACATATTGGTGCTGACTGTCGTGGGTCACGAAGCGCTGCGACTCCATGGTCTGCAGCAGTCGCAAAACCGTCGACTTGTGTACGCCGAGCTCGGTTGCCAGCTGATCCAACGACCGCGCATCCTCGCCGAGTGACATGAGAATGGTCAACGCACGCGACAGACTCTGACTCATGACACTCTACCTACGATTCGCTCGCTCATAACGCCACATTCTGGTTCACGACCGCCTCGGCGTAATGCACTCGCGCCCACGCGGGCTCGTCCAGGGCCGCGAGAGGCTCGAGCACCTCGGGCGCGGGCAGTTCCGCGACGTCACCGGTGCCGGTCAGCGCCGCGGCGGCGCACAGGTGTCCGAACCGCAACCGCTGCGCCAGGCGGCGGCCGTGCAGCAGCGCCGCCAGATACCCGCCCGCGAACGCATCGCCCGCCCCGATTCGCTCGGTGACATCGAGTCCGAGAGCGGGCACCTCCACGCGCTCGCTACCGGAGAACCCGGTCACCGAATGCTCGTTGTTCTTGACCACCAGGTGCTCGGGCTCGGGGAACAGCGCGCGCAGCCGGTCCGCGTCGTCGACATCGAACACCTCGCCCGCCTCGTCGGCGCCGAGAAACACCACGTCGCTGCCGCGCACATGCCGGGCGAGCACATCCGCCGCCCGTTCCTGCCGTCCGGCCCAGAGCGCCGGCCGGAAGTTCAGATCGAAGCTGACGAGCCTGCCGTGCCGGGGCAGCGCGATGAGCGCCTCGGTGAGCCCAGTTGCCGATTCCGACAGCGCGGTGGTGATCCCGGTGAAGTGCACAAGATCGCAGCGGTTGAGCAGCCCGGCCGCGGTTTCGGCAGTCAGATCGGCGGTGGACAGCGCGCTGGCCGCGGAGCCGGTGCGGTAATACAGCATCCGGCTGGTCCGCTCGGCCAGGTCGGTCGCCTTGCCCGACCCGCTACCGCGTTCTTTGACGTACACGGCGGTCGGCCGCGCCGGATCGGTGACGACCGCGGACACATCCACCCCGCGTCTGGCGAGATGCCCGACCAGATACCGGCCGAATCCGTCGGCGCCGACCCGGGAGATCCACGCGGCGTCGACACCGAGTTGGGTGAGCACGGTGGCGACATTCGCCTCGGCGCCGCCCGCGGTGCGTTCGAAGTTTTCCGAGTCCTCCAGCGGGCCGGGCCGGGCCACCAGAACGGCGAGTCCCTCCCCGAGGGTCACCGCCCGCGAGCGGGTCGATGTACGCCACATCACACCGATCTCCTTCCTGCCCTTGCGGCCATCGGCCATCCCGTGCAGAATAACCACACAAAACACGATGTGCAACAAGCGTTGCATAATGTGCAATGCTAGTGGATGAGTTCGGGGCGCGACACTGTGGACGCGATCCGCGGGAAGGAACGCCGTGGCGATCGACGAGAAAGCTGTTGCCGCACTGGAAGAGCGGACACTGGGGCCGGAGCACAAGGGACTTCCGCCCGCGGCTTGGGGCCGCACCGTCCGGGAATTCCTGGACGGTGCGCCCCATCTCGACGAGTTCGAGACACCGGTACTGACGGTGGATCGGGCGGTGGTTGCCGCCAATGTCGCGGTGATGGCCGACTGGGCGCGGGCCGCGGGCGTACGGCTGGCTCCGCACGGGAAAACCACCATGGCGCCGCAGCTGTGGGCGCAGCAGCTGGTGGCGGGCTGCTGGGGCATCACCTTCGCCACCGTGTGGCAGGTCCAGGTCGCGCGTTCGTTCGGCGTCGGTCGGATCGTGCTCGCGAACGCGCTTGTCGATCCCGTCGGTTTGCGTTGGGTCGCTGAGGAATTGGAGCGGGACCCGTCCTTCGAGTTCGTCTGCTGGGCCGACAGTGTCGAGACGGTTACGCTGATGGACGAGCACCTGCGTTCGTCTGCGGGGGAGGCGCGAATCCGGGTGATCGCCGAACTCGGTGGGCCACACGGTCGTACCGGCGCCCGCACGATCGAACAGGCGCACGCCATTGCCGCGGCGGTGGCCGGTTCCGCCCGACTGGCGCTGGCCGGTGTGGGTGGCTACGAGGGCGCGCTCGCCCACGACCGCACCCCGGAGGCCATCGCTGCCGTGCGTCACTATCTCGACGAACTCGCCCGCCTGCACCGCGAACTCGCCGCCGCAGGGCTCTACCACGACACGGCGATCGTTACCGCGGGGGGCAGCGCCTACCAGGACCTGGTTGTGGAGTGTCTGGGCGCGCTCGCCGATGAGGAAGGCGCACAAGGCATTCCGACGACCGTCGTGCTGCGCTCGGGGGCCTACATCATCCACGACGATGGCTTCTACGCGGGCATCTCGCCGCTGGCCGCACCGCGCAGCGAGCGACCGCTGCGCTCCGCGATGCACGGCTGGGCGCGCACCGTGTCGCGACCCGAGCCGGAGCTCGCGCTACTGGACGCGGGGAAGCGTGATCTTCCCTTCGATGAGGGGCTTCCGGTCCCGCAGCATAGTGCGGGACAGGAGGACTCACTGAACCCGGCCGCAACGGTGTCGGCGCTGAACGACCAGCACGCCTTCCTGCGGATGCCGGGCAGTAAAGCCGATGAGCTGCCCGTCGGCAGCGTCGTGCGGCTCGGTCTGTCGCATCCCTGCACCGCCTTCGACAAGTGGCGGCTCATCCCGGTCATCGATGACGCCGACGCCGAACGACCCCGCGTCGTCGACCTCGTGCACACGTTCTTCTGACGAGGGAGAACCATGACCGACTTATTGTTTCGCGACATCGACATTATCGACGGCACCGGTGCCCCCCGCTTCCGCGGTGACGTGCTCATCGATCGCGGCCGGATCAGCAAGGTCGCCGCGCCGGGCACACTCAGCACCGCCACGCGGATCGTCGACGCGGCGCCGGGCACTGTGCTGACCCCCGGTTTCATCGACATGCACGCCCACTCGGATCTGCATCTGCTCACCGAGCCCGGTCACTTTCCGAAGATCAGCCAGGGCATCACCACCGAACTCCTCGGGCAGGACGGGCTGTCCTACGCCCCGATCGACGACGCGGCGCTCGCGGTGCTGCGCCGCCAAATCGCCGGATGGAACGGCAATCCCGTCGATCTGGACTTCTCCTGGCGTAGCGTCGCCGAGTACCTGGACCGCCTGGATCAGGGCATCACGCCCAACGCCGCGTACCTCGTGCCACAGGGCACGCTGCGGCTGCTCGTCATCGGCAGTGAACAGCGTCCGGCGACGGTGGACGAGATTCGACGGATGCAGGAGCTGCTCGCGCAGGGGCTGCGCGAGGGTGCGGTCGGCATGTCCAGCGGGCTCACCTATACGCCCGGAATGTATGCCGACACCGGCGAATTGGCCGCGCTGTGCGAGGTTGTCGCGGATTTCGGCGGGTTCTATGCCCCGCACACCCGCTCCTACGGTGCGGGCGCGCTCGAGGCCTACGCCGAAATGATCGAACTGTCACGCAGTACCGGCTGCGCACTGCACCTCACCCACGCCACCATGAACTTCGGCGTCAATCGTGGTCGCGCACCGGAGTTCCTGGCGCTGGTCGATGACGCCCGCGCCGAAGGCTGCGACATCACCCTGGACACCTATCCGTATCTGCCCGGCACGACAACACTTTCCGCGCTGTTGCCCAGCTGGGCGATGTCCGGAGGACCGGATGGAGCGCTGGCGCGGATCGACGATCCGGCGATGCGCGCGCGAATCATCCGCGATGTCAACGTGAACGGCTCCGATGGCTGCCACGGTGTCACCGTCGAATGGGAGACCATTCAGATCAGCGGCGTCGCCAACGCGGAGCTGGACCGCTACGTCGGCAAGACCATCGACGAGATCGCCGCGGACCGCGGTGTCGCACCGGTCGAGGTGTTCTTCGACCTGCTGCGCCGCGACGCGCTGGCCACCACGATCCTGCAGCACGTCGGGCACGAAGAGAACGTGCGCGCCACCATGGTGCACCCCGGCCACATGGGCGGCAGCGACGCGCTGCTCGTCGGCGATCGGCCGCATCCGAGGGCCTGGGGCACCTTTCCCCGCTACCTCGGCCACTACGTTCGCGAGCTCGGCGTGCTCGGGCTCGAGGACTGCGTCCACCACCTGACCGGCCGACCGGCCGACCGGCTCCGACTCAGCGACCGCGGGCTCGTATGCACCAGCTACGCCGCCGATCTCGTGCTGTTCGACCCGGCGACCATCGTCGACACCGCGACCTTCGACAACCCGAAGCAGCAGGCGCGCGGCATTCAACACGTGCTGGTCAACGGTGAGTTCGCCATCGAAAACGGCGCGCCGACAGGCGCACTCGCCGGTCGCGCCCTACGGATGCATTCGTCGAGGAAGGAGACATATTGAACGCCAACGCTCTCGAGGTCATCCGCGCCGATCGAGTGCTCTGCGTGGTTCGCGCCCCGGAGATCCCGGACCCCGCCGCGCTGGCGGATGCCTTGGCGCGGTCCGGCATTCGCGCGTTGGAGCTCACCTTCACCACGCCGGGTGTGCTCGACTATCTGAGCGCGGCCGCGGCGACCGAAACAGCGGTGCTCGGTGTCGGGACGGTGTTGCACGCCGATCAGGCCGAGGCCGCGATCGACCACGGCGCCCGTTTCCTGGTCACGCCGGGTGTGCGCGCCGAGGTCGCGGCCGTCGCCGCGCAACACGACATCCCGGTGGTCATGGGCGCTTTCACGCCCACCGAGGTGCTCACCGCACTCGACCTCGGCGCGGCCGCGGTGAAAATCTTCCCAGCCAGGGCATTGGGCCCCGGCTACCTGAAAGACCTGCGCGGCCCCTTCCCCGACGTGGCGCTCATCCCTTCCGGGGGCGTCAATGCGGGCAATGCCGCCGAATTCCTCGCCAACGGGGCCGTGGCAGTTACCGCGGGCACCGATGTCGTTGCCCCATCCGATGTTGCCGCGGGCCGATGGTCCGACATCGCCTCGCGCGCGGCGTCATTCGTTCGATCCATGAATTGAGAGGTACCCCATGGGCGCCACCGTCGACTGGCTGCGCACCACCACCCCCGGGCTGTTGGTGCTCTGCGGTCTCGCAATAGCCGTACTGCTGTTCGCCATCATCAAGGTCAAGCTCGAGCCGTTCATCGCGCTGCTGCTCACCGGACTGGCGCTGGCGCTCGCCGCCGGACTACCGGTGTCGACGATCGTCGGAACCGCGATCAAATCCGGAGATTCACTGCTGGAGACCGGATTCGGCAGCATCCTGGGGCACATCGCGGTCATCATCGGCCTCGGCACCGTGCTCGGCGCGATTCTCGAACGCTCCGGTGGCGCCGATGTTTTGACCGGCAAGCTGCTCGGTGTGTTCGGCGAGCGGGGCGCCCCGATCGCGATGGGTCTGCTCGGGCTCATCTTCGGCATCCCCGTCTTCTTCGACATCGGCATTTTCGTGCTGGCGCCGCTGGTGTATGTGGCCGCCAAGCGTGGTGGGCGCTCGTTGGTGCTGTACGCGATGCCGATGCTGGCCGGTCTGTCGATGACGCACGCATTCCTGCCGCCACACCCGGGGCCCGTCGCGCTGGGCGGTCTGCTCGGCGTCAGCCTGGGCTGGCTGATCCTGATGGGATTCATCTGCGGCATACCGGGATTCATCGCCGCCGGCATTGTGTGGGGTAGCTACATCGGCAAGCGCGTGCAGGTGGAGGTGCCCGCGGAGTTCCTGGTTCGGCCGGAGACGGCGCAGACACCGACCATGGCAACCGAACCCTGGGCCGACGCCGACCCCACCGGCAATCCGGGCTCGACCATCACTCGTACGGAGCAGAAGGCGCCGTCCGTCGCTGTCATCGGCGGCATCATCGCCATCCCGCTGCTGCTGATCCTCGGCGCGACCTTCGGCACCCAGTGGCTGGACAAGAAGTCGCAACTATTGCAGGTGTTGACCTTCCTCGGCACGCCTGCCGTCGCACTGCTCATCGCGGTGCTCGTCGCCTTCTATGTGCTCGGCGTGCGGCGCGGTTCCAGCGTGCAGGAACTCAGCACGCTCACCGCGGAATCGCTCAAGCCCGTCGGCATGCTGCTGCTGGTCGTCGGCGCGGGCGCGTTCTTCGGAAAGATCATCTCCGCCACCGGAATCGGCACTGCGCTCGCCGACACCATGTCGGCCGCAGGTCTTCCCGTGATCGTGCTGGCCTACATCATCAGCTGTGGCCTGCGCATCGCCCAGGGCTCGGCCACCGTCGCCATCGTGACCACCGGCGGCATCGTCGCACCGCTGGTCGCCGGCCACGGCTACTCGCAGATGTCCGTCGCACTCATCGCCATGGCCATCGCGGCGGGCTCGATTATCCTCAGCCACGTCAACGACGGCGGCTTCTGGATCATCTCGAAGTACTTCAACCTGACGGTGAAACAGACGTTGCAAACCTGGTCCGTACTCGAAACAGTGCTCTCCGTAGTAAGTTTCGCGGTCGCCGCGATTCTGTTCGCGATTGTCAGCTGAGCAGCGCGAAACAGTCCCTCCGCTACGCGGGAAAGTTGCGGAGGGACTCGTCGCAGCGGGTTGCGTGGGCGAGTTCTAAGCCGCCACATCACCTTCACAGGTGGTTGGACCGTCGGCGGCTCGATCCAGCCACTCCGATAGCAGGGCGCTCTCGGCGTCGGTGAGCATTGTCAGCTTCGGTGCGACGGCCCGGACTGCGACAGCGACCGCGGTCGCGCTGTCGGTGGGAAGCGTCGGCACGTCGGTGAGGATCGATCGCATCACCGCCTCGTACATCGTGTCCGCAAGGTCGAGGTCCCGGTGCTCCGGCGGGGTGGAGAGCAAGGTGAGTACGACGCCGGTGCCGGCAGCGTGGATGAGTTCGACGGCGCGCCTTACTGGGACCCGAAGCCGGCCGATTGTGGCAACGCTGTGCACCCGGGCGCGCAGAACCTCCAGGCCAGCGGCCGCCGCCGGTGAACGAGACCCACGGCTGGGGTCGGTGAGGAGACCGAATAGCGCTGCGTTGGCGAGACCGAAGCCAATATGCGTGTCCCACCCCGCCCGAAGATCCGCAACCGGGTCGCCGCCGTCCTCGACGAGTGTCTTCCCGGCGACGTAGGTGGCGAAGACGTGTTCGGCAACGGCGTCGAGCAGCGCGTCCTTGTCCTCGAAGAACCGATAGATGGTCGGCGCCTGCATGCCGGCCGCCTGCGCGACCGCACGGGTCGTGACCGCGCTCGCGCCCTGCTCACGCAGGAGCTGCGCCGCGCACTCCACAATGTTCGCTCGCGTCTTATGCCTGCTGGCGCTATCCGGTCTAGTCTCCGCCATGCTTCCAATGATAACGCACTCTTGTTATCTCTGTTGCTAACACTGGTAGCATCGCTATCGTTCCAGTGTTAGCATGAGAGGCCAACATGATCATCATTACTGGCGGTACCGGCCAGCTCGGCTCCCAGATCGTTGATCGGCTGCTGGATCGGGTCTCGGCGGACCGGGTCGGCGTCAGCGTGCGCGACACCGACCGCGCCGGCGACCTGGCCGCACGTGGGGTACGCGTGCGACGCGGCGACTTCACCGACCCCCACTCCCTCGCCGATGCGTTCGAGGGCGCAACGCAGGTGCTCATCGTGTCCACGAACCAGGCGGGCGAGGCAGCGGTTGCCCAGCATGTCGCGGCGATCGACGCCGCTCGCGATGCCGGTGCCACGCGCATCCTCTACACCAGCCACCAGGGCGCCGCCGAGGATTCGGTTTTTGCGCCGATGCCCGACCATGCCGCCACCGAGCGCTACCTGTCGAAGACGGGCACGCCGTTCACGGCGCTTCGGAACGGGTTTTACGCCAGCACCATCCGGCACCTGCTCGGCCGGGCGCTCGAGACCGGCGAACTTCTCGCACCGGCCGATGGGCCCGTGTCCTGGACTACGCACGCCGACCTCGCCGAAGCGGCAGCGATCATCCTCGCCGACGAGGGCCGGTTCGTTGGTCCGACCCCGCCGCTGACCGCACCGGCCGCGCTCGACCTCGCAGACATCGCCGGCATCGTCACCGAACTCACCGGACGCACCATCCGCCGCGTCGTCGCCGACGACAACGCGTGGACGGCCGCAATGATCGGCCACGGTGTACCCGCGGATCAAGCGAACATGCTGCTCGGCATATTCCACGCAGCACGCCGCGGGGAGTTCTCCGCCACCGGACCCGAGCTCGAGAATCTCCTCCAGCGCCCCGTCACGCCCGTCCGTTCGATCCTGGAAGGACTCACCACCCATTCTTGAGCTCGATGTGGCCGCCCGATACGGACGGCCGCATCGCACTCAATTCGGCAGAAGCGGACATTCGCGGACCGCGCGATAGGCGGCATGACAGTGCATTGACTGCCGTGGTCGGAGGCTTGGGTTGTGCACCCTCGTGTCGCGGTTACTGCATCTGATCCAGCATGTCGGAGAACGCCGCCTTGAGTCGCAGCGCCTTCTTGATCTCATTCGATGTCACATACGGATACTCGCCGTACTCGACGAAGCTCGGGACGTGGTGGGCGCGCACGTACTCGACGAACCCTTCGGGGCGCTCTCGCCAGTCCGCGGGGAATCCTTCCAGGTTCTCGAAGGTAGTCGCGATGCCCGATTGGCCGAACAGCATCACCGCATCCTCGGTGTACTTGTCGAAGTCGGTGTCGAAGATGCCCTGATATTGAAAGTACGTTGCGCCCTCGATCTCGAAGAGTTGCCATCTCAGGTAGTGCAGTTTCAGCGGTGCCAGCACCTCGGGGTCGGCTGTTACCGCAGCCTCCAAGGCTTTGCCATGCTCACGGATAGCGTCCTCGCGCCCGGGTATGACCTTTGCGATGATCGTAAAGCCGTAGCACGCTGGGGTTCTGGGAAATATCGGGCCGTATCGACCCCTCTCGAGTTCGAAGTATCCCTCCTTCGGGATCGCCATCATCGCAGGCTTTGACCAGTCGCCGTCACCAGTTGCCATGATCACCCCATCCTGTGTTGTCGAACTCGGAGTGAAGCCTCCCTTGCGATTCTCGCCGCCCGCCCCCAGGCTTTGGAGCACCGAGCCTCGGCGAGTCGACCGCCGGCACCCGAGCGGTAGTGCGAGGAGTCCGCTCGGAACTCGGCATTACCGCGCGTTGGGAATTACGTGATCGTCTCGCTGGCGTTGTGGTGCCCCCTTCGAAGCGCACCCCGGAGGGCCTAGCAACCCGGCTGGACCGTCGCAGACCCACTGATGTCAAGCCGACGGTGGTTGAGATTCGTGTGCAACCGCCGTCACCGCGGTGTAGGTTTTGCGGTCGCCGCGATTCTGTTCGCGATCGTCAGCTGAGCAGCGCGAACGGTCTCTCCGCTACGCGGGAAAGTTGCGGAGGGACTCGTCGCAGCGGGTTGCCTGGGCGCGGATGGCATGGGCGAGTTCTGGGGGGCCGGTGAGGAGGGTGAAGTCTATGTCGACGGAGGTGATCATCCAGACGAGTGCTCCTGGAGCGTCGGCGCCGACGTGCAATTGGCAGCTGTGCTCGTCGACGGCTTCGACTACGCCCATGCCGGGCCACACATTGCCGGTCGCTTCGGCCGCGGACGTGTGTAGGAGCACGGTCGCCTGATAGGGCCAAGCGCGCGCGGACAACTGCATCGAAAGGTGGGCCGCCACATCGCCTTCGGGGAGTTCTCGTGGCGTGAACCGTGGGCCGCTGGGCACTCGGGGTGTGATGCGGTCCGCGCGGAAGGTGCGCCAGTCGGCGCGGTCGATATCCCACGCCACCAGGTACCAACGGCGGCTGAAGTGCACCAGGCTGTGTGGCTGCACCGAGCGGCGGCTCGGCGTGCCGCTGTGCGCGCGATAGTCGAAGCGCAGTTGCTCCAGGCGCTGGCAGGCTTCGGCGATCGCCATCAGGGTGTCCGGCTCTACCGTCGTGCCCGGTGTGCCGACTCGGACCGTCGCGCTGCGCACGGTGCGCACTCGACGGCGCAGGCGCGGTGGCAGTAGCTGCTCCAGTTTGGTGAGGGCGCGCAGCGAGGCTTCCTCGATGCCCGCGACAGTGCCGTCGGAAGCGCTGCGCAAGCCGACGGCGACGGCTACCGCCTCGTCGTCATCGAGCAGTAGCGGCGGCAGCGCCGCGCCCGCGCCCAGTCGGTAGCCGCCAGTGCCTCGGGTGGCGTGCACCGGATAGCCGAGTTCGCGCAGCCGCTGCACGTCGCGGCGGACCGTCCGCGCGGTGACGTCGAGGCGTTCGGCCAGATCGGCACCGGTCCAGTCCCGATGGATCTGCAGCAGCGCGAGCAGTCTGAACAGCCGCGCTGAGGTTTCCAACATGCTTTCGACAATGCCAGAAGCTTAGGAACAGGGCTGTCCTAAGTGGCTCGTAGCGTCGTAAGCATGACCACCGAACAGGACATCCGACCCTTCCACATCGACATCCCGCAGGGCCAGATCGACGATCTGAACGCCCGACTGGCGAACATCCTGTGGCCCGACGAACTGCCCGGCGTCGGCTGGGACTACGGCATGCCGGTCTCCTATTTGAAGCAGCTCGCCGAGTACTGGCGCACCGGCTACGACTGGCGGACCCAGGAAGCGCGGCTGAATGAAATTCCACAGTTCATCACCGAAATCGATAGCCAGACACTGCATTTCCTGCATGTGCGCTCACCAGAACCGAATGCGCTGCCGCTGGTGCTGAGCCACGGTTGGCCCGCGTCGTTCATCGAGTTCCTCGAGGTGATCGGCCCGCTGACCGATCCCCGCGCACACGGCGGCGACCGCGCCGACGCCTTCCATGTGGTGATCCCGTCGTTGCCGGGCTTCGCCTTTTCCGGTCCTACCAAGTAGGTGAGGGACGGGGGAACCGAGCGGTACGCGCAGGTCATCGCCGAGCTGATGGCACGGCTGGGCTACGACCGCTATGGCGCCCAGGGCGGCGATGCCGGGTACTTCGTGTCCACCGAACTCGGTCGCATCGCCACCGAGCACCTCGCCGGTATCCACGTGAACGGGCCGATCACGATTCCGTCCTTCGGCGGCGGCGACGAGCAGTCCTGGGGTGGCGAGCACGCCGAGAGCGCAGGTGAACAGTCCTGGGGCAGTGCGGAATCCGAGTACAGCCCGCAGGATCAGGCGCGGCTCGAGGCGATGACCGGGCCGGACAGCTACACGCGGTACGGCTACGCCATGGTTCAGGCGGGTCGTCCGCAGACCCTGGCCATCGGCATGCACGACTCCCCGGCCGGGCTGCTGTCATGGATCGTCGATATGTTCCAGCGCTGGACGAACCCGGCCAAGGAGCTGCCCGAGGATGCGGTGAACCTCGATGCGCTGCTCACCAATGTCAGCATCTACTGGTTCACCAAGACGTTCGCGTCCTCCATCCGGCTGTACCGGGAGTCGAACTCCTGGGGTGTGGATCTGAAGAGCTCCGGGGTGCCGACGGGCGCGGCGATCTTCCCCGGCGACAACTCCATCCGGAAACTGGCCGAGCAGGCCCACAACATCGTGCGCTGGACGGAATACGATCGCGGCGGTCACTTCGCGGCAATGGAGGCGCCGGACCTGTTGACGGCCGACATCCGCGAATTCTTCCGATCGCTGCGCTGAGTCGCGATAAATCGTCGTGCTCGGAACAGCTGTGGCGCTGTCGGTTCCGTGGTCGAGACTTGGTTGCGGCTCGAAGCTGGGGTTCCGGTGCGGCGCGAGGTGTGCGATAGCTATGGCGAGTTCGCTGGCGCTAGACCGTACGATGGGCGGGCCGCGCGTAGCGGTCCGCCATCGCCGCGGCCGTTGCCGCGAGCTGAGCGCGCAACTCGGGTGGATCCAGGATCTCGGCGTGCTCACCCAACGGCAGGATGCCGTGCGCGAGCACCTCATAGGACTCCGAGGGGACAGTGAGCTCGACCCACCCCTCGGAGTCCGGCGGACCTGCCGAGGCAAGCGCCTCCGCCACCGCGGTCGGGTCGTTCATCAATCGCAATAGGCGCAGATGTGATTCGGCGATCCGGCACCGGGCCCGCACCCGCAACATCGAACGGACGAAATCGTCCGCGGCCTCGGACCAGTGCGCGGCGAGATCGAAATCATCCGGCCTGTCAAAAGTTTCGTCGGTCGGCTCGGCGGATACGATCCGGCTGACGCGATAGGAACGTACCGCCGATCCATTTCGCCCGACGAGGTACCAGGTACCCGCCTTGAGTACCAGGCCGAGCGGATCGAGGCAGCGCTGCACCACCTTGTCCTTGCGCCCATACCGTACCCCCAGCCTGCGGTCGTGCCACAGCGCGTCGGCAACCGTTGCGAGCGTGGGCGTTTCGTCGGGGCGGTGGAACCAGCCCGGCGCGTCGATGTGTATGCGCTCCGCGATTCGTGTTGCCCGGCCGCGCAATTCGGGTGGAAGCGCCGCCAGCACCTTCAGCTGCGCGGTCGCCAATACCGTGCCGAGTCCCAGATCAGCGGCCGCGGCGGGCAACCCCGCGAGCAGTACCGCGTCGGCTTCCTCGGTCGTCAGCCCGGTCAGCCGGGTCCGGTAACCGTCGACCAGCTGCACGCCGCCCGCGCGCCCCGGTTCGCTGTACACCGGCACACCCGCCGACGACAGCGCTTCGATATCGCGGTAGACGGTCCGCACCGACACATCGAGTTCCCGCGCCAGCTCCGGCGCTGTCGACCGGCCGCGCGTCTGCAGCAGCAACAGCAGCTGTACCAGTCGACTCGCTCGCATGAATTCGAGATTAGTCGCCCAAAACCTGACAGAAGATGTCAGGTATAGTCCGTACCGTCGGTGTCATGACCACTTGGAGCCAATTCACCGAAGAAGCGCCCCAGATCGCCGCCGTGTTCACCCGCCGCCACAAGGCCACCGGCAACCTCTGCATGCTCGGCACCATCCGCTCCGACGGTTTCCCGCGAATCAGTCCGGTCGAGCCGAGGATCTTCGAGAACATGCTGGTGATCGCGGGCATGCCCAACACGACGAAGTTCAGCGACCTGGCGCGCGACCCGCGTTTCTGCCTGCACACCGCCACTGTCGACACCCGGGTCGGTGATGGCGACGCCAAACTGTTCGGCACCGTCACCGATCTGCCGGACCGGGACGTCCATGCCCGCTTCGCCCAAAACCTGTTCGAGGAAAGCGGTTTCGACATCCGCGGACAAGAATTCGACCACTTTTTCGTCGCCGATCCGACCAGCGCGTCGACCGTCACAGTCGTCGACGATCACCTGGACATCACCATCTGGAAGCCGGGGCAAGGGGAGCGGGTGGTGCGTAAGCACTGACGGTTGCGTGCGCCAGATCGACTGACTTGGCTCGGGCGACAGTCGATACGGCGCGCACTGCCAGGTGGCGACCGGTTGGGTGCGTATCCGAGTACCGCTACCGGGAAGTGGGCCAGTGCTCCGGCCTTCAGGCCGGGGGTGAAGGCCCACGCGGGAGGGCCGCCAAGGCCCGAGCGTGCTCTAACGATCAGTGTTCGCCTGCGTGTGCGAGGTAGTCCAGCACCTCGGCAGAGACCACCGCCGGGTCGATCCCGATCGCACCGAATACGTGATCGGTGAGATCGCGGTCGCTGGCCAGTATTCCGAGCAGGAGGTGCGCGGTTTCGATGCTGGTGCTGTCGTGGTCGCGAGCCTCGGTCGCGGCGCGCAAGAGTGCCGTGGTGGCAGACGGCGCATAGGGGAGGGCGGGTGGTTCCGGCGGCGGTCCCGGATGCCGGATGGCCTTGCGCAGATCGGCATAGGACACGCCCAGCACGGTGATCGCCTCGGCGAGTTCGGTGCCCGGGGTGCGCGCGCCGAGCCAAAACAGTGCGAGCAGCATATGCTCAGGAGCTATCGAGGCCTCGCCAATCGATTCTCGCAATGCGCCCTCGAGCGTCCGCTTGGCATCCGGAGTGAACGGAATGTGCCCCGCCGCAGCCTGTTTCGCCCGTCCGGGCGTCAGATTGATCGTTGCTATGGCGGCAGCAGGTTCGATTCCCAACTGTGCCAAGGCTTGCGCGGCAGCGCAACCGCTGTCGGACTCGCATTGGCGAAGAACGGCGATCAACAGATGTTCGGCGCCGATATGGTCGTGATCGAGCTGTTGCGCCTCCTGGTGTGCCAGCACAACAACGCGCCGCGCCTCATCGGAGAACTTGTCGAACACGGCCACCTCCCTCCGGGCCTCTCTCCGATTATCCACCAATCCACGCAGCGACGAGCCCATGTTCGCCATCTCGGCCCGACCTGAACGCAATATCGCAGCGCACCTCGACGGTTCCACCCGAACGTGAACCGGTTCGCAGGGCGTCTGGAGGCACTGTGGCATCCGTACACATCATCTTAATGCCGCGGCGTGAGGTTGTGCGGTGATCGGGCCGGTATGGCACGCTGCGCTGCCGGGGCGGCTCCGGGGGCAGCGCCGCAGTGTGAGTTGAGTGGCAATCGGGGCTGGTAGGTGGTGTGGTCAGAACCGAGCGGCCGCCACGACTTCAGGAGTCGGAGGCAGTGATGGCCTGCACCTCGCGGTAGCTGGGAATCTCTGCGCCTACCCGGCCGTCCTCGCGCACCGTGCGGGCAACGCCGACGATTGCCGCGAGTGCGGCGCGATAGAGCAGTGAACCTGTACTGATCCGGCGTACACCCAACGAAGCGAGTGTCGCGATCGACGTGCCTTTCGCGGCATACAGCATGTTGACCGGCAGCGGAGTCGCGGCGACCAACCGGCCGATCTGGTCCGGGTCGGTCATGCCGGGAACGAAGATTCCGTCCGCGCCCGCGCTCGTATACTGCTCGACGCGGGCGTGGGTCGAATTGTGTTCTAGCTTCAGCCAATACGTGTCGACTCGGGCGTTGATGAACATTTCCGGTGCGCGGGCTTTGATCGCGGCGATCAGCGCCGCCAGGTGGTTCGGTTCGGCGAGTGCGCTTTCAGAACGACCGTCCTCGAGATTCACTCCGGCGATCCCCAATTCGGCCAACTGTGCGACGAATTCGGCGACCGTCCCGGGGTCTTCGCTGAAACCGCCTTCGATGTCGACTGTCACCGGCACCGACAGACGCGCCAATCGACTTGCGACCGTGAGTGTTTCGTCGCGAGTGACGCCCGCACCGTCGGGGAGCCCGGCCGCGATGGCAACTCCGAGACTGGTTGTCCCGATCGCCGGAAACCCTTCGGCCGCGAGCATCGCCGCGGAACCGAAATCCCAGGCGTTCGGCAATATCAGCGGCTGATCGCCATGGTGCAGCTCGTGGAAGATCTTCGTCTTGTTCATCAGGATCCTTCGATGATTCCGGTGGCAATGGCAATGGCGTGCTCGCGCCCGGGGCACTCGTGCGGTCCCGCACCGAATCCCAGGCCATCCTGGGTCAAATCCAGCGCTACCAGCTCGTCGTCCACAACGCGCCTGGTCTGGCGAACCGGCGGGTCTTCGGTCATGGTCCGTGCGATGCGCTCATCGGCCGAACCCGCCGTGCCCGACTGTCGGGCATTGGCCACCAGACCACCCGTCGCTGCGCAAGCCTGAACCAGCAGGCTGATCCGGGCCGCCGTGCCTTCGTCCGCCACATTTCCGCACGCGGTGACCAGCTCCGCGACCGCACGATCGGCGGCGGGATCGTCCGGCGTGTGCGGCTGATAGTGCGCGGCGACCACGTCTACCGCCGAAAGTGAGATGCCAGGCAGCCCAAGGGCTTCGGCGAGAACGCGCACATGGGCGAACGGTTCGTCGGCGACCGCTCTGGCCCGCCGGCGCAACAGGTCCGGGGAGATCCGAGCCAATTCGGCTTCAACCAATGCCCGCCGCCGCTCGTGCACCGGCCCGTCGCAGAAGCGGGGAACATGGGCGCGCAACCACGCGATCCCCGGCGGCGTACCCACCTGCGCAACCGCAGGCATCGGCGCATTCAGCAGCGCATCCCGCACCCGATCGGGGTCGGTGATCACTGGACATGTCCCGTTCATACCGCGACCGTAGTGCGAGGTTGTTTCGGTGGCCGCCGAAACAACCGCGCACCATCATGGTGGGGTGCACACCCGAGGAGCCGAACTGGCCGGACTGGCCGCATTGCTCGCCGACCGCACCCGTGCCGACATGTGCCTGGCCCTGGTCGACGGCCGCGCTTGGACCGCGGGCGAACTGGCGCGCCACGCGGGCGTCGCGCCGTCCACCGCCACCGAACACCTCAACCGACTGCTCAACGGCGGCCTACTCGTCGAACGCCGTCAGGGCAGGCACCGCTACGTGCAACTGGCGGGCCCCCAGGTGGCCGAACTACTGGAGGCCATGGTCGACCACCTCGACCCGCCGCGCACCGAAGTGAAGAACCTCCGCTCGGCGACCGTCGCGGCCGCGCTGGCCCGCGGCCGAACCTGCTACGACCACCTGGCCGGACGACTCGGCGTAGCCATCGCTGACGCGATGACCACTCGCGCCCTGCTCGACACCGACGGCGGGTTCGCCCTCACCCCGGCCGGACTGACCTGGCTCGCCGACCAGATGGGCATCGACCCCGCCGCCCTGCGCGCCACCCGCCGCCCCATCGCCCGTCCCTGCCTCGACTGGACCGAACGTCGCACCCACCTGGGTGGCGCCGCGGGCGCCCACCTCTGCCGCCGTTTGCAAGACCTCGATTGGATCCACCGAGTCGGCGCCAGCCGCGCCATCCGCGTGACGCCGAAAGGCGAGCGCGGCCTCAACGACGTACTCGGCATCGATCCCGCCGTGCTGGGCTGAGTCCGCCGCAGCGATGGTCTGCGGGCGACAGGTTTGCCGATCATCGTCGCGGTTACTCAGGTCGCGACTGCGGTGCTGGTATTCCCGCTCGTCGCAGGGTTGAGCGGCCGGCGCGATACCCCGTTCATGAATGGGCTTGCATAATCGTGCATAATCATCACATGGTTGATTCAGCGGACGGACCCGTGTTGCGGGTCGCGGTGGCCGGTGCGAGCGGGTACGCGGGCGGTGAGGTGCTGCGTCTGTTGCTGGAGCATCCAGAATACCGCGCCGGGCGCCTCGTCATCGGCGTGCTGACCGCGGGGTCGAACGCGGGCAGCATGTTGGCGGAGCATCAGCCGCATCTGCTGCCGCTGGCCGATCGAGTGCTCGCGCCAACCTCTGCCGACGAGCTGGCAGGGCACGACGTGGTGTTCCTCGGCCTGCCGCACGGCCAGTCCGCCGCCATCGCGACGGCGCTGCCGGACTCGATGGTGATCATCGACTGCGGCGCCGACTTCCGGCTGACCGATGCGCGGGCCTGGGAGAAGTACTACGGCAGCGCCCACGCGGGCAGCTGGCCCTACGGACTACCGGAACTGCCCGGCGGCCGGGAGAAGCTGCGCGGCGCGAGCCGGATCGCCGTGCCCGGCTGCTATCCCACGGTGGCGAGCCTCGCGCTGGCACCGGCGGTCGCCGCGGGCATCGTCGAGCCGAAAGTAAATGTGGTTGCGGTGAGCGGTACTTCGGGCGCTGGCCGCAAGCTCGACGTCGGCCTGCTCGGGTCCGAGGTGATGGGTTCGGTCCGGGCCTACGGCATCGCCGGCGCGCACCGGCACACGCCCGAGATCTCGCAGAACCTGAAGGCCGCGGGCGGCACCGATGTCGCCGTCTCCTTCACGCCGGTATTGGCGCCGATGCCACGGGGCATTCTCGCCACGTGCACCGCGCCGACCCGAGTCGACGCAGCGCAGGCGCGCGCCGTCTACGAAAAGGCTTACACCGACGAACCGTTCGTGCATCTGCTGCCGGAAGGGCAACTGCCGCAGACCGGTTCGGTGCTCGGCTCCAATGCCGTCACCCTGCAGGTCGCGGTGGACACCGACGCGGGTCTGCTCGTGGTGATCGGCGCGATCGACAACCTGACCAAAGGCACCGCGGGCGCTGCGGTGCAATCCATGAATCTGGCTGTCGGATTCGACGAGACCGCAGGACTTTCCACCGTAGGAGTAGCACCGTGACGACAACCGAAGCCAGCGCTGCGCGTGGCAAGCTGGTCCGGACCCAGGGCGTGACCGCCCCGCTCGGCTTCCGGGCAGCAGGCATCGCCGCGGGCATCAAGGCCAGCGGGAAGCCCGATCTGGCGCTGGTATTCAACGAAGGGCCGGAGTACGCGGCCGCGGGCGTATTCACCCGCAACCAGGTGAAGGCGGCACCCGTGCTGTGGTCGCAGCAGGTGCTGACCTCGGGCCGACTGCGCGCGGTCATCCTCAACTCCGGTGGTGCCAACGCCTGCACCGGGCCGGGCGGATTCCAGGACACCCACCAGACCGCCGAGGAATTGGCTGCGGCGCTGAGCAATTGGGGCACCGAGACCGGCGCCGGCGAAATCGCCGTCTGCTCCACCGGTTTGATCGGCGACCGGCTACCGATGGACAAGGTGATCCCCGCGATCACCGAGATCGTGAAAGAGATGGGCGGCGGCCTCTCCGGCGGCCTCGACGCGGCGCACGCGATCATGACCACCGATACCGTGCCCAAGGAGGCGGCCTTCCACCACCGCGACAAGTGGAACGTCGGCGGCATGGCCAAGGGCGCGGGCATGCTCGCCCCCTCGCTGGCGACTATGCTCGTGGTCCTCACCACCGACGCCGCGGTGCCCGCGGCACAACTGGATCGGGCGCTGCGCAACGCGACTCGACTCACCTTCGACCGGCTCGACGTCGACGGCTCCTGCTCCACCAACGACACCGTGCTGCTGCTGGCCAACGGCGCCAGCGAGGTCACGCCGTCGCAGGAAGACCTCGATGCCGCGGTGCTGGCGGTCTGCGACGACCTGGCCGCGCAGTTGATGGCCGACGCCGAGGGTGTCACCAAGCGGGTGCGGGTCACCGTCGCCGGTGCGATCAGCGAGGACGAGGCGCTGATCGCGGCGCGCGCCGTCGCCCGCGACAGCCTGGTCAAGACCGCGCTGTTCGGTTCCGACCCGAACTGGGGCCGGGTACTCGCCGCCGTCGGCATCGCGCCCATCACCCTCGATCCGAACCGGATCTCGGTGTCGTTCAACGGAAGTCCGGTCTGTATCGACAGCGTTGGCGCACCCGGCGCGCGCGAGGTCGACCTGGCGCGCGCCGATATCGACGTGCTCATCGACCTGAATGTCGGCGACGGCATGGCGATGATCCGCACCACCGACCTCTCACACGGTTATGTCGAAGAGAATTCGGCCTATAGCTCATGAGCGAGCGCAGCGAGCGAGTCATCGGCACAGCGCCCTCGGGCATGAGCGGTCAAGTGCTGCACGATCTTTCGGCGCTGGACAAGGCGCACGTGCTGGCCGAGGCGCTGCCGTGGCTGCAGAAGTTCCGGGACAAGATCGTGGTCGTCAAATACGGCGGAAACGCGATGATCGACGCGGACCTCGAGCGGGCCTTCGCCGCCGACATGGCCTTCCTGCGCACCGTCGGCGTGCACCCGGTGGTGGTGCACGGCGGCGGACCGCAGATCAGCGCGATGCTGAAAAAGCTCGACCTGCAAGGCGAATTCCGCGGCGGCTTCCGGGTCACCACGCCCGAAGTAATGGACGTGGTGCGGATGGTGCTGTTCGGTCAGGTCGGCCGGGAATTGGTCGGGCTGATCAACGCACACGGCCCGTACGCGGTCGGTATCTCCGGTGAGGACGCGCGACTGTTCACCGCAACCCGGCGCACCGTCGATGTCGACGGCGAGCCTACCGACGTCGGTCTGGTCGGCGACGTCACCGCGGTGAACCCGGAATCGATCCTCGACCTCGTCGGCGCCGGACGCATCCCGGTGGTGTCGACCATCGCCCCCGATGTCGACGGCGTGGTGCACAACATCAATGCCGACACCGCCGCGGCCGCGCTCGCCCAGGGGATCGGCGCCGAGAAATTGGTGGTGCTGACCGACGTCGAAGGCCTGTACACCAACTGGCCGGACCGCTCGTCACTCACCTCGCGTATCGACGCCGCCGAGCTTGCGAAGTTGCTCCCGAGCTTGGATGCAGGCATGGTGCCCAAGATGGAAGCCTGCCTGCGTGCCGTTCAGGGCGGAGTGCCTACCGCGCACGTCATCGACGGTCGTGTCCCGCACTCGGTCCTGTTGGAGCTGTTCACCGGAGAAGGAATCGGAACGATGGTGACGCCCGTGCTGTCCACACCGGACGGGGCAAGCGCACTGAACGGAACGAAATCATGAACACACCAGATCTGCAGCAGCGGTGGTCCGCCGCGATGATGAAGAACTACGGCACGCCGAAGATCGCGCTGACGCGCGGCGCGGGGGCGGTGGTCTACGACGCGGACGGCAAGCGCTACGTCGACTTCCTTGGCGGCATCGCCGTCAACAGCCTCGGCCACGCCCACCCGGCGATCCTGGAGGCGGTCACCCAGCAGTTGGGCACTCTTGGGCACACCTCGAATCTCTACGCCAACGAGCCGGTGATCGAACTGGCCGAGCGGCTGCTCGCACACTTCGGTGACGGCGAATTCGGCGACGGGCACGGCCGGGCGTTCTTCTGCAATTCCGGCACCGAGGCCAACGAGGCGGCATTCAAGATGGCGCGGATGACCGGCCGGAGCAAGATCATCGCCTGCGACGAGGCGTTCCACGGCCGAACCATGGGCGCGCTCGCACTCACCGGGCAGCCGTCGAAGCGGTCGCCGTTCGAGCCGATGCCACCCGGCGTCGTACACGTGCCCTACGGTGACGCCGCGGCCCTGGCGGCCGTGGTGGACGAGGACACCGCCGCGGTGTTCCTCGAGCCGATCATGGGGGAGAGCGGCGTCGTGGTGCCGCCCATCGATTACCTGGTGAAGGCACGCGAGATCACCGCGCGGCACGGCGCGCTGCTGGTCCTCGACGAGGTGCAGACCGGTATCGGGCGCTGCGGAAAGTTCTATGCGCACCAGGCTTTCGGCGTCGTGCCGGATGTGATCACCCTCGCCAAGGGTCTCGGCGGCGGACTGCCGATCGGAGCCGTGCTCGCCACCGGGCCGGCCGCCGATCTGCTGACACCGGGTCTGCACGGCACCACCTTCGGCGGCAACGCGGTCTGCGCGGCCGCCGCCCTTGCGGTGCTGCGCACCATCGAGGAACTGGATCTGCTCGCGCACGTCGAGTCCGTCGGTAAGCGGCTCAGTGACGGCATCGAACTGCTGGAGCATCCGCTGATCGACCATGTGCGTGGCGCCGGTCTACTGCTGGGCATCGTGCTGACCGAGGACGCTGCGGCCGAGATCGAGACCAGGGCGCGGGAGGCCGGATACCTGGTGAATGCGCCGAAGCCGAACGTCGTCCGGCTCGCGCCGCCATTGGTGCTCACCGAAACACAGTCCGACAACTTCGTCGCCGACCTGCCGGAGATTCTGAACGGCGCCGCCGAAGATGCGAAGGGAACCAAGGGATGAGCCTGCGCCACTTCCTACGCGACGACGATGTGACTCCGGTCGAACAGGCCGAAATTCTCACGCTCGCAGCCGAACTGAAGAAGGCGCCGTTCTCGCACCGGCCGTTGGACGGACCGCGCGGTGTCGGGGTGATCTTCGAGAAGAACTCCACCCGCACCCGCTTCTCCTTCGAAATGGGCATCGCCCAGCTCGGCGGGCACGCGGTGGTCGTCGACGGACGCGACACCCAGCTCGGTCGTGAGGAAACCCTCGGCGACACGGGTACGGTGCTGTCGCGCTATGTCGACGCGATCGTCTGGCGCACCTTCGAGCAGGTGCGCCTGGACGAAATGGCAGCCACCGCAACGGTTCCGGTGGTGAACGCGCTGTCCAACGAGTTCCACCCGTGCCAGTTGCTTGCCGACCTGCAGACGCTCGCCGAGCGCAAGGGCAGCCTGGTCGGCCGCAACCTCACCTACTTCGGTGACGGCGCCAACAACATGGCGCATTCGCTGCTGCTCGGCGGCGTCACCGCCGGACTGAACGTAACCATCGCCGCCCCAGCGGGTTTCGAGCCGCTGCCGTGGATCCTGGAAGCCGCCCGCAAACGCGCCGCCGAAACCGGCGCCATCATCACCCTCACCGGTGACCCGGTCGCCGCCGCGACCGACGCCGATGCGCTGGTGACCGACACTTGGACCTCGATGGGCCAGGAGAACGACGGCCTGGACCGCGTCGGCCCGTTCCGTCCGTTCCAGCTCAACACCGAACTGCTCGCCCACGCACAGTCCGATGCCGTTGTGCTGCACTGTCTTCCGGCGCATCGCGGCGAGGAGATCACCGACGAGGTGCTGGACGGCCCGCACAGCGTCGTCTGGGATGAGGCCGAGAACCGCCTGCACGCGCAGAAGGCGCTGCTGGTGTGGTTGCTTGCCAGACGTAACGAGGGTGCGGCGTGAGCGAACCAGCCAAGGGCACAGTGCTTTCGGGTACCGCGGAATTGAATACCGGCGAGGTGGAGTCGTGAGCGAGCAGAGCGACCGAACCAGGGGCGAGGTGGCGCGATGAGCGTTACCCGCCCGGAACCCGGCAAGCCCGGCCCGGCGATCGCCGGTACCCGCGCCGGTCGGCAGTCGCGCATTATCGAACTGCTGTTGGCGCATGCGGTTCGCAGCCAGACCGAACTCGCCGCACTCCTGTCCGCCGAAGGCATCGAGACCACCCAGGCCACTCTGTCACGTGACCTCGATGAACTCGGCGCGGTGAAACTGCGGGCCGCCGACGGCGGCGCGGGCGTCTACGTGGTTCCCGAAGATGGCAGCCCGGTCCGCGGCGTCACCGGCGGCACCGACCGCCTCTCCAAACTCCTCGGCGACCTGCTGGTCTCCACCGACGCCAGCGGCAACATCGCAGTTCTGCGCACCCCACCCGGCGCCGCCCACTACCTGGCCAGCGCCCTGGACCGCGCCGCCCTCCCCTACATAGTCGGCACCATCGCAGGCGACGACACCATCGCCGTCATAGCCCGCGAACCCCTCACCGGCGCCCAACTAGCCGCCGAAATCGAACAGCTGGCCTGAGTGCGGGTCCGATAGAAGGTTCCGCCCCATAGCGTGCGAAGAGAGCTTCGATCGTGGGAACGTAGCTGCTCCGGGCCGAACCATACCCGGTTATGAATGGGCTTGCATCGTCGTGCATAATCATTTGTAGAAACGGTGCAGCTGCCGGGACGTGGGCCCGGCCCCGAACTGCGCGCCTGCCGATGCGGGCGCAAGACCACAGATAAGCACGAACCCGAGGAGCACACAGACCATGTCCGAACGCGTCGTACTCGCCTATTCCGGTGGGCTGGACACCTCCGTCGCGATCAGCTGGATCGCCAAGGAGACCGGTGCCGAGGTGGTGGCTGTCGCCATCGACCTGGGCCAAGGCGGCGAGGACATGAACGTGGTGCGCCAGCGAGCGATCGACTGCGGCGCCGTCGAGGCGATCGTGGTCGATGCTCAGGACGAGTTCGCCACCGACTACTGCCTGCCGACCATCCAGGCCAACGCGCTGTACATGGGCCGTTACCCGCTGGTGTCGGCAATCAGCCGCCCGCTCATCGTCAAGCACCTCGTCGAGGCCGCCAAGTTCCATGGCGCGAGCACCGTCGCACACGGCTGCACCGGCAAGGGCAACGACCAGGTGCGCTTCGAGGTCGGCATCGGCGCGCTTGCGCCCGACCTGAACGTGATTGCGCCGGTCCGTGACTACGCGTGGACCCGGGAGAAGGCCATCGCCTTTGCCGAGGAGAACTCGCTGCCGATCAACGTCACCAAGAAGTCGCCGTTCTCCATCGACCAGAACGTATTCGGGCGCGCGGTGGAAACCGGCTTCCTGGAAGACCTGTGGAACGCGCCGACCAAAGACGTCTACGACTACACCGCCGACCCGACGGTCAACTTCGAGGCGCCCGACGAGCTCATCGTCACCTTCGACAAGGGTGTCCCGGTCGCCATCGACGGCCGCCTGGTCACCGTGCTCGAGGCCATCGTCGAGTTGAACCATCGCGCCGGACGTCAGGGCGTCGGTCGCCTCGACATGGTCGAGGATCGCCTCGTCGGCATCAAGAGCCGCGAGATCTACGAGGCGCCCGGCGCCATCGCGCTGATCACCGCGCACCAAGAGCTCGAGGCCGTCACCGTCGAGCGCGAGCTCGGCCGCTACAAGCGGCAGGTCGAGCAGCGCTGGAGCGAGCTGGTCTACGACGGCCTGTGGTACTCCCCGCTCAAGCGCGCCCTCGACGCCTTCGTCGGCGAGACCCAGGAGCACGTCTCCGGCGACATCCGGATGGTGCTGCACGGCGGTTCCGTCGTGGTCAACGGTCGCCGCTCCGAGCAGTCGCTCTACGACTTCAACCTGGCCACCTACGACGAGGGCGACACCTTCGACCAGTCCCTGGCGAAGGGCTTCGTGCAGATCCACGGCCTGTCCTCCAAGGTCGCGGCGCGGCGCGATCTGAACCAGAAGTAGCCTCGAACGGGTCGGTGCGTGCGCACCGGCCCGAAGGGAGCGCTATGCGGACCGACGACGACAGCTGGGATATCGCGACGAGCGTGGGCGCCACCGCGCTCGGTGTCGCGGCCATGCGGGCGGCCGAAACCCGTCGCGACGACGCACTGTTCCGTGACCCGTTCGCCGAACCGCTGGTGAGTGCGGTCGGTCTGCCCGCGTGGGACAAGCTCGTGCGCGGCGATCTCCGCGATGTCGATGAAACGATCGCGCGGGTCTACAGCCCGATGACCAGTTTCATGGTCGCGCGGACTTGCTACTTCGACGACTACTTCGAGGCCGCCGCGGCCGACGGCATCCGGCAGATCGTCATCCTGGCCGCGGGTTTGGACGCCAGGGCCTACCGGCTCGGCTGGCCGGTCGGCACCACGGTGTTCGAGCTGGATCAGCCGAAGGTGTTGGAGTTCAAGGCGACCGCGCTGGCGGCGCACCAGCCCGTCGCGGATCGTTGTGCCATTGCGGTAGATCTACGCCATGACTGGCCTGCGGCGTTGCGGGTCAACGGGTTCGACGCGACGGCCCCGACGGCCTGGCTCGCCGAGGGGCTGCTGCGCTACCTCCCGGCTGACGCCCAGGACCGGCTCTTCCAGAACGTCGTCGACCTGTGCGTGCCGGGCAGCCGGTTCGCGTCCAACCTGGCGGGCGACCCGACGCCGGAGTCGAAAAAGCTGGATGACACGCGCGCCAAGATGATGGCCGCGTTCGGTATCGAGGTCGATGTGCAGAGCCTGTGGTATTCGAGCGAGGGTCGCAGCAATCCGGTCGACTGGTTCGGCGCACACGGCTGGACGGCCAGCAGGACCGACCCGATGACCGTGCTGCGCGCCCGCGGCCGCGCGGTGCCCGGGCCGATCGCCGACGAAATGAGCAGGCACACACTGATGACCGCAATCCGACCCCGAGGAGACAGCGCACGATGACGCAGAGCGGCAGCACCAACGAAGGGGCGCTCTGGGGTGGACGTTTCGCGTCCGGTCCGGCCGCGGCAATGGCCGCGCTCAGCAAGTCGACGCACTTCGACTGGGTGCTCGCCCCCTACGACATTCGCGCATCGAAGGCGCATGCGCGCGTGCTGCACAAGGCCGGGCTGCTGTCGGAGTCCGACCTCGCCGCCATGCTCGCGGGCCTGGATCAGCTTGCGGCGGAAGTGGATTCGGGCGCATACACCCCGGCGGAGTCCGACGAGGACGTGCACGGTGCGCTGGAACGCGGGCTGATCGAACGGGTCGGCACCGAGCTCGGCGGTCGGCTGCGGGCCGGACGCTCCCGAAATGATCAGGTGGCCACGCTGTTTCGGATGTGGCTGCGCGACGCCGTCCGCCGGGTCGCGGCCGGTCTGCTCGAGGTAGTCGACGCGCTGGTCGGCCAGGCAGCGGCGCACCCCGACGCGGTGATGCCCGGCAAGACACATCTGCAGGCCGCGCAGCCGGTGCTGCTCGCGCATCATCTGCTGGCGCACGCGCATCCGCTGCTGCGCGATATCGACCGGCTGCGGGACTTCGACAAACGAGCGGCGGTGTCGCCCTATGGTTCCGGCGCGCTGGCCGGCTCATCGCTCGGACTGGATCCGGAGGCGATCGCGGCCGAACTGGATTTCGATGCGTCCGCGGCTAATTCGATCGACGCTACCTCCTCGCGTGACTTCGCCGCCGAGGCCGCTTTCGTGCTAGCGATGATCGGCGTCGACCTGAGCAGGATGGCCGAAGAGGTCATCATCTGGAGCACACCGGAATTCGGTTATACCACCCTCGCGGACGCCTGGTCCACCGGCTCGTCGATCATGCCGCAGAAGAAGAACCCGGACGTCTCCGAACTCACCCGCGGCAAGGCCGGTCGCCTCATCGGCAACCTCACCGGCCTGCTGGCCACCCTGAAAGCGCAACCGCTGGCCTATAACCGAGACCTGCAGGAGGACAAGGAACCCCTGTTCGACTCGGTCGCGCAACTCGAACTGTTGCTGCCCGCGATAGCGGGCTTGGTCTCCACCCTGACCTTCCACACCGATCGCATGGCCGAACTCGCCCCTGCCGGTTTCACCCTCGCTACGGATATCGCCGAGTGGCTGGTCCGCCAAGGCGTTCCGTTCCGTGTCGCGCATGAGGCCGCCGGTGCATGCGTGCGCGCCGCCGAGTCCCGCGGCGTCGGCCTTGACGAACTCACCGACGAGGAATTCGCCGCCGTCGACCCGGCGCTGACCCCGCAGGTGCGTGAAGTGCTGACGGTGCAGGGCTCCATCGCTTCCCGCAACGCGCGTGGCGGTACCGCAGGCGTGCAGGTCGCGGCACAGCTCGACGAGATCCGCAGCGCGGTAGGAGGATTGTGCGACTGGTTGGCGTGAGTCGCGAAATCCTCAGCGGCCCAATAGGTCTGCCACATGCAGTAACGGCGCGGCGAGCCAGGGGATCGAGCTCGGGTCGCTGAGTTGATGCGATGTGGCTTTGTAGGTGAGCAGTTCCGTCCCGACGACGCTCCACTGCGGGACCGCTCCGGCGATGTGCGCGGCGATCAGTGGCGGACCCACCAGCCAGCCTGCGTATTTCGGGTCGGCGGCAGTGATCCGGAACTGGGAATCGAACATCCCGTTGCCGGTCGCGGTCGGCCGGTCACCGAACAACGCGCGGCCCAGCTGTGACACCAGGCCGCGACCGACCACGGCAACCGGCGTATGCGGCCGGTCCAGCTGCACCAGCACCACGATGAATCGGTGGATTGTGGTCGTTGTCGAATCCGCAACCGTCGATGTCGTCTGGTACGAGTAGTCCGCCACGGTGACCCAGCGGCCGCCGAGCATCCCGGTCAATGTCACGCCGACCCGGCCGTGGTGGCCGCTGGGCAACCGCGATGCCCAGGGCGGCCGCGAGGACTCCACGAATGTCCAGCCGTGCGCGGTCGCCCATCGCCACAGCGCCTCTTTGCGAGCCCGCTCGGCGCGAATCGACAGCGGCACCACCACGACCAGCAGTCCGATCATCACCACTCCCAGCAGCACGCAGCCGACCACGATCAGTTCCACTGCTCACCCCTTCCACGCCGACCATCGCCGCAGCCCTTGATGATTGGCCCTGCAGCGTGCTTGCCATGCTGCGGGCGTCACCTTTGTGTCCGCTTAAGAATTGGTTACCACACACTGCCGCGGTCGAGACACGAGGATTTCGGCAAGCCGGTTGTATAGAGGTGTTCGCCGGTGTCCCTTGCATCAGGCGTCGGGGTATGGCGGTATCACACGGTTAAACTACGGCCCATGACCTTGCTGCTGTTGGCTCTGGCCATTGCGTCCGAGGTGACCGCGACCGTTTCGTTGAAGATCTCCGACGGCTTCAGCAAGCTTGTCCCGTCGATCATCGTGGTCATCGGCTACAGCGCCGCCTTCTTCTTCCTGTCGCAGGCGCTGAAGCGGGGGATGACTATCGGTGTCGCCTACGGCATCTGGTCGGCCGTCGGTGTCGCGGCGATCGCGATCATCGGTGTGCTGTTCTTGGATGAGCGGTTGACCTTGGTTCAGATCGGTGGCATCGGTCTGGTGATCCTCGGTGTGCTGGCGCTGGAACTCGGCGGCGAACACTGATGCGGTGATCCGCCCGAGATTCGCTGCGGGGGACTATGAACCGTCCGAAATCGGCCGGTAGGTGACCCCGTGGGGGCTGTCGAGGGCAGTGGCATTGCGCCCTCTGCATTTTGCCGAATACGTCCCGGGCGGCATGGCGGCGAACGTAACATCGGCCGATGGACTGGACGTTTGCTCAGCTGAGTCCACGCGGATGTACCCCATGACCTCGGGCGATGATGCCAAGGCCGCGGGGAAGCAGGCAGCGGGAAAGACCGGCGATGCCGTCATGGTGTTGGAGGCTGCCGGTCTGGTCAAGCACTACGGCAGCGTGGAGGCGTTGCGGGGTGCGAACTTTCAAGCCAAGGCCGGTGAGGTCGTCGCACTGATCGGGGACAATGGCGCGGGCAAATCGACTCTCGTCCAATGTCTTTCGGGCGCGGAGCAACCGGACTCCGGCAGCATCGTGCTCGACGGCAAACCCGTGGTGCTGAGTACTCCAACGGCCGCACGAAAACTCGGCGTGGAAACCGTGTACCAGGATCTCGCGGTAGCCCCCGATCTCGACCCGGCCGCCAACCTGTTCCTCGGCCGCGAACTGCTCCGGCGGGGACTTGCGGGCAGGCTCGGCATGCTGGACAAACCGGCCATGAGAAGCCAAGCGGTCGAAGACTTTCGGCGACTAGGCGTCACCCTGCAGAGTGCCGACGTGCCGATCGGCTCGCTATCGGGTGGGCAGCGGCAGAGCGTGGCCGTGGCCAGGGCGGTGATGTGGGCCAGCCGGGTGGTGTCGAAGTACTTCTACAAGCGGAAGTGCTGAGCGACAGTCGGATAGGACGTGCCGACCTTGTGCAGAACGGTCGGCCTACGTCCGAACGAAACCACGCTAATCCTCGACGCGGACAACATAACCGGCGTCATTGAGCGCGGCCAGGACGTCGTCGCGATGGTCCGGACCGCGGCTCTCCAGGGTCAATGCCACTTCGACCTCGTCCACGGCAAGCCAGGTGCCGGTGCGGGAATGCGCGACATCGACCACGCTCGCACCTGTTTTGCCGACCACCCCGAGCAGACTGCTCAATCCACCGGGTCGATCCGAGATCGTCACGCGCACAGCGAGATAGCGGCCCGCAGCGCTCAACCCGTGGCCGATCAGCCTGGTCAACAGCAGTGGGTCGATATTGCCGCCGGACAGGATCGCACACACCGGGCCCTCGAGCCCGAGTTCGTCCGGATCGCAACTCATCAGCGCCGCGACCGCTGCCGCCCCTGCCGGTTCGACGATGAGCTTCGCGCGTTCCAAACACAGCAGCAGCGCCTTGGACAGCGCGTCTTCGCCGACGGTCAGCATGGTGGACACGTGCTCGGCAACATGCATGAACGGCACCTGCCCGGGCAGCCCGACCGCGATGCCGTCGGCCATCGTCGACATCCGGGCCGCTCGCACCGGCTTGCCCGCCGCCAGCGAATCCGGCCAGGCCGCAGCGTCGGCCGCCTGCACCCCGATCACCCGGACATTAGGAGCCAGATGGTGCAGCGCGACGGCGACACCGGCCAGCAGTCCGCCACCACCGGTCGGCACGATCACCGTCCCGACATCGGGCAGTTGTTCCAGGATCTCCAGCCCCACCGTTGCCTGCCCGGCCACGATGTCCGGATGATCGAACGGATGGATCAGGATGGCCCCGGTGCGCTCCGCGAACTCCACGGCCGCATCCAACGCCTCATCGATGGTTTTGCCCACCTGCCGCACCCGCGCACCGTATGCCTTGGTGGCCGCCAGCTTCGGCAGTGATGCCCCCACCGGCATGAACACCGTCGACTCGATCCCCAGTGACGAAGCCGCCCACGCCACACCCTGCGCATGATTGCCCGCACTCGCCGCGACCACGCCGTTGGCCCGATCCTCCGGCGCCAGATTCGCGATCCGGTTGTACGCCCCGCGCGGCTTGAACGACCCCGTCCGCTGCAAGTTCTCACACTTCAGCCGCACCTCATGACCGGTCCGCTCGGACAACACTCGCGAAGCCACCACCGGCGTCCGCCGAATCACCGCCCCCAACAGTCCCACCGCCGCCTCGATCCGCTCCATCCCGACCACATCCATCACAGCCATGCTGCCAGCCGCACTCCCGAACCACGCGATCTGTCCTCAGAAGGGTGAAGTGATCCCCGGGCGGAACTCGGCATGACGCAGGCCGAACTCGGCGAGCGGGCCGGGCTCGAGCTACCCGCGGTCGCGCGGTTCGAAGCGGGCAGCACTATGCCGACCATTCCCATGCTGGAACGGTTGGCGGAAGCGCTGCACTTAAGGCTCAGCGTGCAGGTTTCATCCACTCCAGGAAGCCGGGTAATCAGGCGCTTTTGGCGAGGTTGTGGGCGAGGGTGCCGAGGCGGGCCAAGCGGGCGTCGCCCAGAGGGGTGAGTTTGCCGCCGAGGCGGTTGGTGATGAAGGCGAGGGACATGGCGGTGGTGGGGTCGGCGAAGGCGCCGGAGCCGCCTAGGCCGAAGTGGCCATAGGCGGAGACGGGGTCGGCTTTGGAGGGTTTCATGGGGACGCCGTGGTAGCCGAGCGCCCAGGGGATGCGGAAGGCGAGGACGTAATCGGGGGTGAAGACTTGGCGTTGGGTGATCTGTGCGATGGCTTCGGGTCGCAGTAGCCGGAAGCCATCGAGCTTCCCGCCGTTGGCGAGAGCGCTGTACATGCGGGCCAGCGAGCGTGCGGAGAAGACGCCGTTGACGCCGGGCATGACCGAATCGTGTAGGCGCGGATCGGAAACCAGATTGGCGAAACCCGCGGGGGTGGTGTCGGCGGCGGCGGAGAATCTGGTTCTGGCCATCAGCCGGGCGCCGCTGTCCCAGTCGAGGCCCGCGACGGTGAGTCGAGGGAAGTTGGTGGCGATGCGGGCGCGCTCGGATTGCGGTACCCGGAACCAAAGATCGTCGGCGGCAAGCGGTTCGGCGATCTCGGTGCGCAGCGCGTCGGTGAATGTCGAGCCGCTGATCCGGCGCACCAGTTCGGCGACCAAGTGGCCGAAGGTGATTCCGTGATAGCCGCTGGTGACGAGGTGTCGTGGGTCGGGTGTGGCGGCGGCTAAAGCCGCGGTGACCGCGGCGTCGTCGAGGAACCGATCCACCGGACCCGAGAGCAGACCACGCAGCCGGTGCAGCCCGGCCCGATGGGTGAGAAGCTCGCGGACGGTGATGAGTTCCTTACCGGCAGCGGCGAATTCGGGCCAATAGCTGGCGACGGGTTCGTCGTAGTGCAGTAGCCCGCGCTCGGCAAGACGATGCAGCAGCGTCGAGGCGACGCCCTTACCGGTGGAGTACGCCATCGCCATCGTGTCGTGCTCCCACGGCACGCCGGGGTGGGCGAATCCGGCCCACACGTCGACGACCGGTTCGCCGTGCTGGTAGACGACGAGCGCGCCGCCACCGTCGGACGGCCGCCGAAACAGCCGGTCGAATTCGGCGACCAGCCGCACGAAGCGTCGATCGACGGTTTGCGTAGTCGGCAGGGTGGTCATCGTTGATCCTTGTCGTTCTGGGGATCCATACAGCGTATGACAGGAGGAATTCCCGGATCCGACGGCCGAAACTGTCTGAGAGTGCATTTTCCTGGTCGTCACATCAGGGACCGAAAATGCAACACAGCTCGCCTACGGTGGTCGACATGCCTCCACGGAGACGTTCGGCCCTGCTGGCGAGATTGGTTGTCGACGAGCCCGGCAGGCCACAGATCATCCTCGGCGAACTACGCCGGGTGATCCTCGACGGGGCCGTGCCACCCTGCACGGTGATTCCGCTGCGTGAGGTGGCCGAATTGTTCGGGGTCAGCCATATCCCGGTGCGCGAGGCGCTCAAGACGCTGCTGGGGGAGGGCCTGGTCACCCATCAGCCGCATGGCGGATACATGGTGGCCCAACTCACCGCCAACGAGCTGCGCGAAATGTACATCGTGCGGGAAACATTGGAAACGGCGTCGCTCGCGGCGGCGGCCCTGAATGCCTCGGATGCCGATCGCGCGGATCTGCTCGCAGTGAATACCCTGCTGGAACAAGCGATTCGGGACGACGAACCGGCCGCCTACCATCGCCAGTCCCGCCTCTTCCACGTCGCGCTGACGAGGCCGTCGCGGATGTTCCGGTTGTTGCACATGCTGGAATCGGCGTGGAATGTCACCGAGCCCGTGCAGTCGATGGTGCACATCGGCCGTGGCGACCGGGTGCGCCTGCACACCGACCACGCCCTGATGCTCGATGCTTTCCTTGCCCGCGACGTGGATCGCCTGCTGCTGGTCGCCGAACGGCATCACCGGAGGCTGGAGACGGTAATCGCGACGCTGCCCACCGACACCGGGTTGCTGGCTCCGGAAGATATATCTGCCGTGCAATAGTCGGGCAATAACTGCGCAATGCACGGGCAATGCGCGGTTTCTACCGTCGTTTCGATCACAAGTTTCACCTTCGGATGGGGAACACCATGACCGGAACGCTTACCACCGCGAACGCGGCGCCGCCCGCGGCCACGGCGCCTGCCGCTCCCGCCTACGATCCGCGACTGACCAACGAGGACCTCGCCCCGCTGCGTAAGCAGAACTGGGGCTCCTACAACATCTTCGCGTTCTGGATGTCGGACGTGCACAGCGTCGGCGGCTATGTCACCGCGGGCAGTCTGTTCGCCCTCGGCCTGGCCAGCTGGCAGGTGCTCGCGGCACTGCTGATCGGCATCACGATCGTCTACTTCTTCTGCAACCTGGTGGCCAAGCCGAGCCAGGCGACGGGGGTGCCGTATCCGGTGATGTGCCGCAGCGCATTCGGCGTGCTCGGTGCGAATATTCCCGCCATCATCCGCGGCTTGATCGCCGTTGCCTGGTACGGCATCCAGACGTTCCTCGCTTCCGCGGCGCTGGATGTGGTTCTGGTGAAACTCTTTCCGGGGCTGGCACCGTATGCGGTCGTCGGGGACTATGGCTTCCTCGGCCTTTCGCTGCTCGGTTGGGGCAGCTACCTGCTGCTGTGGGTGGTGCAGGCATGCGTGTTCTGGCGCGGCATGGAATCCATTCGCAAGTTCATCGACTTCTGCGGTCCCGCAGTCTATGCCGTGATGTTCCTGCTCTGCGGCTACCTCATCGCCAAAGCCGGTTGGGGCGCCATCGACCTGAAACTGGGTGATGTGAAGTACACGGGCTGGGCATCGGTCCCGGTGATGCTCGGCGCTATCGCGCTGGTCGTGTCGTACTTCTCCGGCCCGATGCTGAACTTCGGCGACTTCTCCCGCTACGGCAAGAGTTTCACGGCGGTGCGGCGTGGCAATCTGCTCGGCCTTCCGGTCAACTTCCTGCTGTTCTCGCTGCTTGTGGTTATCACCGCTTCGCTGACCGTGCCGGTCTACGGCGAGCTGATCACCGATCCGGTAGCGACCGTTGCCCGCATCGACAGCACCTCCGCGATTGTGCTGGGCGCGTTGACCTTTACCGTCGCCACCATCGGCATCAATATCGTCGCGAACTTCATCTCCCCGGCGTTCGACTTCTCGCACGTGAGCCCGCAGAAGATCAGCTGGCGTGCCGGCGGCATGATCGCCGCAGTCGGCTCGATCGTGATCACGCCGTGGAATCTCTACAACAACCCGGAGGTCATCCACTACACCCTCGAGGTGCTCGGCGCCTTCATCGGCCCGCTGTTCGGCGTGCTCATCGCCGACTACTACCTGGTGCGCAAGCAGAAAGTCATCGTCGATGACCTGTTCACGATGTCGAAGGACGGAACCTACTGGTACAGCAAGGGTTACAACCCGGCCGCGATCATCGCCACGGCCGTCGGCGCCGTCGTCGCGGTGATTCCGGTGCTCGCGAAGGATGCCACCGGCATGTACACCGCGGCCCAATACAGCTGGTTCATCGGCTGTGGCCTCGGCTTCGCCGTCTACTACCTGCTGGCCACGCGAACCAGGTTGGCAGTGAAGGGGGATTCTGCCTGATGCCTGTGCGACGCAGCCGGACGGAGTCCGTCTACAGCCTTGCGCCGGGCCGAGCGAAGGCGAGGCAGCCGCGCATCCGGGTCGTCAACCCGAACACCACGCGGGCAATGACCGAGACGATCGAGCAGTGTGCCAAGGCCGTCGCGGGCCCGGGCACACTGCTCGACGCGGTGACCGCCGAAATGGGTCCGGTCTCGATCGAAAGCCATTACGACGAAGCCCTCAGCGTCCCAGGCATTCTCGCCGCGATCCAGCGCGGCGAACAGGAGGGCGTCGACGGCTATGTGATCGCCTGCTTCGGAGATCCCGGCCTCGACGCGGCCAGGGAACTGGCCCGTGGACCGGTGCTCGGGATCGCGGAGGCGGCGATGCATACCGCCAGTCACCTCGGCCGCGGCTTCAGTGTGGTCACCACGCTCGGTCGAACCATCGGTCGCGCTGCTGATCTGGCGGAACGCTATGGGATGCAACGGTTCTGCCGCGGCATCCACGCGTGCGAGATTCCGGTGCTCGCGCTGGACACGGACCTGGACGCACGCAAGATCGTCACAGAGGCATGCCGTGAGGCCGTCGAGGCGGACGGCTCCGACGCGATCGTGCTCGGCTGTGCGGGAATGGCGGACCTGTGCAACGACATTCGCGCGGAGATCGGCGTTCCCGTCATCGATGGCGTCGCCGCCGCGACCCTGACTGTGCAGTCACTGCTCAGCATGGGCCTGCACAAGTCGGGTAGGGGAGAGCTCGCGACGCCACCGGCCAAGCGGTACACCGGATTGCTCCGGTCGTTCGGCTCGTGATCAGGCCGCGGCGGCGGAGGCCAGTGCCTGCATTGCGGCACCGGGGTCGGCGACATCCACGACGACTCGGGTGAATCCTGGCCCCTCTAGATCGATGCGGATCGCTTGGCCGTCGAACCTGGTGTCCCAGAATTCCTTTCGGCGCCTGCCGCGATAGGTACCCGCTGCGATCACGCCGGGAAAGAACGTCCCCGGTGCGCGCACCCACGGTGGGCGCAGGTCGACCGGGGCGGGGGTGATCTCCTTGATATCGGAGAGATCGAAGCTGAACTGCTCGCGCAGTGCCAGGAGCCGGTGCCCGCCGAGGACATGAACCGTCACCGTCGTATCCGTGACTTCGACTTCGACCATCGTGCACCTCACTGATTGCCACCTGCTCGTACTCAGCCAAGGATCCGAGGCGCCCCTGGCCATAGCCTGTGCCGTTCCTGTGAGTTCTCGAAGGTTTTGTGCAGTGTGACGAGCGTCGCTCCAGTCTACATGCGTCTATTTAGATATGCGCATCTATCGATACACCGGAGATAATCGGTGGCTGTGTCGGATCCGGTGTGCGTACTGGCGTCGGACGGGTCAGCGGGACCACCTGCCAGTGGGGTAGTGCGCCTCCTCGGCGATGTCGAGCACGGCGGCCAGCCACGGGGTGTAGCCGGCCGGATCGTCGGCGATGGCGTCGCGCAGCGCTTCGGGCTGGATCCAGGCGCAGTCGGCGACCTCGGCGGGGTCGGGGCGTGGCGCTCCGGTGTCCAGGAGGCCGATGAGCACGTGGTCCCATTCGTGTTCGACGCGGCCGGTGGCGGGGTCCTGCGCCCGGTAGCGGAAGATACCGACCTCGGTGAGGGTGGTGGCCAGCCCTAGCTCCTCAGCGAGACGCACCGCCGCGGCCGCAGCCACCGGTTCGCCGGGTGCGGGGTGGCCGCAGCAGGTGTTGGCCCACAGCATCGGGAACCGCGTCTTCACCGCGGCCCGTTGCTGCAGCAGCACCCGGCCCGTGTCGTCGAACAGCAGCACCGAGAAGGCTCGGTGCAGCAGACCTGGTGCCTGATGGGCCTGCGCGACGGGGCACGCGCCGACCGCGTGGCCTTCCTCGTCGACGAGTTCGACGGGCAGCGCCTCGCGGTCGGTCAACGGCTGGGCCAGCGTGTCGGTCACCTGCCCACCTTATCGGGCCGATCCCGTCGCTGGTCTGAGCGGTTCTAGATCGGAAGTCGGCAGATCGGGCGGTTCCGACGCGGCGCCTGCTCTTGTCGAATCGGGTGGTTCGGTTGCCGGGAGGCTCGGCTCCGCTACGGGCGGCGCAAGAAGCAGCGCCGCCGCGCCGAGGCCGCTGGGACGGACGAGCCGAATCGGGATCGCACGTGCGGCGGGTCGTTCGATAGGAGGCGAGTCCTCAGGCGACTCATAATGGAGACACGATGTGGAAAGCGCGTCTGAACACGTCGAGGTGTGTGATATGTGTCACGTTTCTTGGTAGGGCTGGGAGCGATCGTGAAGTTCAGTGCGAAGGATATGGTCGGGTCGGTACAGCGGTTGATGGCGACTGCCCAGAACGGCCTCGAGGTCATCCGCTTCGGCGGGCTGACCCACGATGTCGAGTCGTCCCCGTTCGAGGTCGTCGAACGCAGACGGATGTATCGGCTGCGCCACTACTTCCCCGACGATGCGACGCCGGGCCGCCCGGTCGCGGTGCTGGTGCCGCCGCTGATGGTGAACGCCGACATCTGGGATGTCAACGCCGAGGACGGTGCGGTCGGCATTCTGCATCGCGGCGGAGTCGATTGCTGGGTGGTCGATTTCGGCTCACCCGCGAGCGAAGAGGGCGGCTGGGAGCGGGATCTGGCCGATCACGTGCTCGCGGTCAACAGCGCGATCGACACCGTCTGTGAAGCGACCGGCAGCAACGTGCATCTGATGGGCTATTCGCAGGGCGGCATGTTCGCCTACCAGACCACCGCCTACCGGTACGGCAAGGGTGTCGCCAGCATCGTCACCTTCGGCAGCCCGGTCGACGTGGTCGCGGGCATGCCCTTCGGGCTCCCGTACGGCATGGTGTCGGAGGTCGCGGAATTCGTGGCCGACCATGTCGTCACCCGGCTGCCGATCACCGATTCCATGGTGCGTCTCGGCTTTCAAATGCTCGACCCGGTGAAGACCGCGAAGTCGAGGATCGACTTCCTGCGTCAGTTGCACGACCGGGAGGCATTGCTGCCCAAGGAGCGTCAGCGCCGGTTCCTCAACAGCGACGGCTGGGTCGGTTACGCGGGTCCTGCGGCCGCCGACCTGCTCAAGCAGTTCGTGGTGCACAACCGGATGATGTTGGGCGGCTTCGTGATCCGCGATCAGCCGATCTCGCTGGCCGAACTGAAGTGCCCAATTCTGGCGTTCGTCGGCGAAGTCGACGATATCGGCCAGCCCGCCGCGGTGCGTGGCATCGTGCGGGCCGCGCCCAACGCCGAGGTGTACGAAGCCAGTTTGGTGGCAGGACATTTCGGTCTCGTCGCGGGCAGTACAGCCACCAACCACACCTGGCCGCTGGTGCGGCAGTGGATCGATTGGATGGTCGGCGATCAGCCGCTGCCCCCCGAGATCGCGCCGATGGCCGAGCATGTCCCGACCAATCGGCAGCACTCGGCGACCACCCGGGTGGTGCACACCGTCGGCACACTGGCCGAAGCCGGTGCGAGCGTGGGCAAGGCGCTGGAGGGGATCGCGAACAACACCGTGCGCGGCTCGGTCGAGCTGATCGGCGAGGCGGCGCGGGCGCTGCCGCGACTGACCCGGCTCGGCATGATCCAGCCGCACACCCGAGTTTCCCTGGGGGGGTTGCTGGCCGAGCAGGCGCAGCGGGCGCCGCTGCGCGACCTGTTCCTGTTCGACGATCGCGTACACACCAACGCGGCGGTCAACGTTCGGATCGATAACGTGGTGCGCGGCCTCGTTTCGGTCGGTGTCCGGCCCGCGATGCGGGTCGGCGTCGTCATGGAGACGCGGCCGAGCGCACTGGCGACCGTCGCCGCGCTCTCGCGGCTCGGTGCGGTCGCGGTGCTGCTCGCCCCTGGCAGCGAGCTGGAACGGGCGATCGAACTCACCGGCATCAAGACCTTGGTGGCCGATCCGGAGAACCTGCGGACCGCGGCGGCCACCGGCACCCGGGTGCTGGTGCTCGGCGGCGGCGACGCGCGTGGACTCGATATCCCGCAGAGCGACAATGTGATCGACCTCGAACAGATCGATCCCAGCCAGGTGCGGCTGCCCGCGTGGTACCGGCCGAACCCCGGCCTGGCGCGCGAACTGGCCTTCGTCCTGGTGACCGGCACCGGCGACCGGCTGGAGACGAAGTACATCACCAATCATCGCTGGGCGCTGTCCGCGTTCGGCACCGCTACCTCGGCCGACCTGGACCGCAAGGACACGGTGTACTGCCTTGCCCCGCTGCATCATTCGTCCGGTTTGCTGGTGAGCCTCGGCGGCGCGATCGCGGGCGGCAGCCGGATCGCACTGGCCAGATCACTGGATCCGGCGCGGTTCGCCGAGGAGGTGCACCGCTACGGCGTCACCGTGGTGACCTACACCTGGACCATGCTGCGCGACATCCTCGACGCCGAGGTGTTCCCGGCCGGGCACCGGCACCCGATCCGCCTGTTTATCGGCTCCGGCATGCCCGCAGGTCTGTGGCGGCGCACCACCGAACAATTCGAACCCGCCCGGGTGCTGGAGTTCTACGCCTCCATCGAGGGAGATGTGGTGCTGGCCAACGTGACCGGCGCGAAGGCGGGCTGCAAGGGCAGGCCGGTGCCGGGCACCGCCAAGGTGGAACTGGTCGCCTACGACCCGATCACCGAGCAGATCCTGGTGGACGAATCCGGTTTCGCCCGCCGGTGCGCGGACAACGAGGTGGGCCTGCTGATCGGCAAGGCCTCTGACGGCGTCGATCTCTCCGACGGCGGCCTGCGCGGCGTATTCACCGCGGGCGACGCCTGGATGCCGACGGAGAACCTGTTCCGCCGCGACAGCGACGGTGACTACTGGCTGGCCGACCGCACGGACACGGTGATCCGCACCGCGCGCGGGCCGGTGTACACCCAGCCGATCGTCGATGCGCTCAACGACATCACCGCGGTCGACATGGAGGTCGCCTACGGGCTCGATGTCGGGGAGCGCTGCCTCGCGGTGGCGGCGGTCAGTGTCCGCGTAGGCTTCCGGCTCGAGCCGAAGGACGTGACCGAGGCGCTGCAGGTGCTCGATCACCACCAGCGGCCCGACCTGGTGTACGTGGTGGACGAGATCCCGCGCAGCTCGTCCTACCGCCCGTCCACCCGCGCCGTGCAGGCGGCCGGTCGGCCCGAGCCCGGCCCCGACACCTGGTGGTACAACCGGGTTTCGGAGTCCTACGAGGTGCTCACCGAGGCGGATGCCTCCGAGGTGCTCGGCGACTGACGAAGACGAACCCGGCCCCGCTCGGGAAACTCGGGCGGGAGCCGAATTGCGTTGTCGTCCTACCGGATTCAGAATGGATTCACCGCACTTCGGCGATGGTCGCGTGTGCTCCGCCGGTTTTCGCCGTAGCATCCGACATAGCGGCCGAAGCTAACCGGAACTGCGCAAGGAAACCGTGGGTACGAGCCTTATCTATCGCAACCGATTCGTCTACGAGCTGGCAATGTGTGGGCTGTACGGCCGGCACTACGGCGCTCGGTACCGTGCCATCGCCGGAATCGTTCCCGACGGCGCCAGCGTGGTCGACGTGTGTTGTGGGCCTGCCACGCTGTACTCCCGCTATCTGCGCGGTAGATCTATTCGCTACACGGGCCTCGATCTCAACGAGCGTTTCATCGCCCGAGTGGTCAAGGCGGGCGGCCGCGGTGAGGTTCGGGACCTGCACTCCGACGCCCCGCTGCCGGAAGCCGACTATCTCGTCATGCAGGCCAGCCTCTACCACTTCCTGCCCGAGCCAGAGCCGCTGATCGATCGAATGCTGGCCGCGGCGGGCAAGCAGGTGATCATCGCGGAGCCGATCCGGAATCTGGCGTCGAGTGACAACCGTGTACTCGCCGCGATCGGCAAGCGCTTCACCGACGCGGGCGACGGCGCACAGGCGCATCGATTCACCGAGGCGACCCTGGACGAGTTCTTCTTCGGCTATGAATCGCGGGTGGTGCAGCGTTCGCTGATCGCGGGCGGCCGAGAGAAGCTGTTCGTCCTCTCGGCGTGAGTCAGACCGTGAACGCCGTGACGGCATCGACGACGCGGGCCACCTGCGCGTCGGTCAGATCGGGCCACAGCGGCAGGCGCACGATGGTTCCGGAGAACTCGGCGCTGCGCACACACGGCTGCGTGGTGCGGCCGAGCTTGAGCCCGGCCGGGCTGGAATCCAGCGGCACGTAGTGGAACGGGGCCGAGATGCCGCGTGCGCCGAGATGCGCGATCAGGTCGTCGCGGCGTTCCTCGGTAGGCGTGCGCAGGTAGTACAGGTGCGCGGTGTGTGCGCGATCGTCGGGCACGGTCATCAGGCGAACGTCGTTGTGGCGGGCCCACTCCGGCAGCGCGGCGGCGTAGGCGTCCCATACCCGGTGCCGTCCGGCCTGGATGGTGTCGAACTCGTCCAGCTGCGCGTCCAGTACCGCCGCGTTCAGCTCGCTGGGTAGATAGCTGGAGCCGATGTCCTGCCAGGAGTACTTGTCCACGGCGCCGCGCAGGAAGCGGGCGCGGTCGGTGCCCTTCTCCCGGATGATCTCGGCGCGCGCCATCAGGATCTCGTCGGTGAGCAGCAGCGCGCCGCCCTCGCCGCAGTGCACGTTCTTGGTGTCGTGGAAGCTGAGGGTGCCGAGGCCGCCGATGGTGCCGAGCGGGCGCCCGCGCCAGCTGGCGCCGAGGCCGTGCGCGTTGTCCTCCACGATGGCGAAACCGTGGGCGTTGGCCAGGGCTAGCAGGCGGTCCATGTCGGCGGCGACGCCGCCGTAGTGGATGACGACAACGGCCTTGGTCCGCTCGGTGACCGCCGATGCGACCGACTCCGGGTCCAGATTGCCGGTCTCCGGGTCGATGTCGGCGAAGACGCAGGTGGCCCCGCGCAGTGCCATCGCGGTCGCGGTGGAGGTGAACGCGAAGCTCGGCACGATCACTTCGTCGTCGGGGCCCAGCTCGAGCAGCAGGCCCGCCATTTCCAGCGCGGAGGTGCACGAGGTGGTCAGCAGCGCGTGCGGCGCGGCGGTGATGGTCTTCAGCTTCGCGGTGGCGGCGGCGGTGAACTGCCCGTCGCCGTGGCTGTGATCGGAGGCGAGCACGGCCTCCAGATTGGCCAATTCGCGGCGTGCCCGGAACGGGCGGCTGAAGATGACGCGATCAGTGCTCAAGCTGGTCGGTCCCCCTGCTGGCGGCGGTCGTGGACAGTTCCCCGGATATCCGCCGGGCGCGGCGTCGGTGTATCGACGGTCAGGTAGAGCGGTTTACCGACGAGGATATGCAAGGCCACCCCGAGGTATTCGGCGATGAGGCCGAGTGAGAACAACGTCGCGCCCGACACCAACAGCAGCACCACCATGATCGAGGCCCAGCCCTCGGGCGCCCAGTTCTCGGCGGTGAGGGCCTCGTAGACGACGAACGCGGCCATTACGCCACCGGCTAGCGCCAGCGTGACGCCGAGCAGGCTGACCAGCCGCAGGCCGCGAGTTCCGCTGCACAGCACCATCTTCCAGAACAGCGAGAACAGGCGCCGGTAGTTGTAGCCGGACTTCTCTCGGCCCTCCGCGCGCAGCTCCACCGGCACCTGGGCGACCGTGCCGACGACCCAGGTCAGCGCGACATCGAGGTAGACACCGTTGGAGGCGACTTCGGCGAGTTGGCGACCGATGGCGCCGCGGATCAGCCGGTAGCTTTCGAACCGGGTGGAATCCGGGAACGCGAACGCCGTCGCGAGCACGATCTTTGCGCCGCGCGAGGTGAGGTTGCGCAGGAAACCGTGCGGACGGGTGTTGGTCGGCCTGGAGTAGACCAGATCGGCGCGCTCGGCAAGGGCGGCGTCCAGGAAGGTGCTGATGAATCGGGGATCGTGCTGGCCGTCCTCGTCCATGGTGACGATCCAGCGGCCGCCGGCCGCCGACATGCCCGCGATCGTCGCGGCGTCCTGGCCGAAGTTCCGGCTGAGCCAGACGGTGCGCACCTCTGGGTAGGTCTGCTCCAGCTCCTGCAGCACCAGATCGGACCGGTCGGGTCCGTGGTCGTGCACCAGGATGATCTCGTCGATCGCGAAGGTGGCGCCGCCTGGCGTCTCGGTGGGGACGGTCAGCTTGTGCAATTCGGCGACCAGTCCGCCGATGGTGTCCTCGCCCCGGTAGACCGGTACGACGACGGACACCGTGTGTGCGTGGCCCGCGTCGGGTCGGCCGTTCGGCGCGACGGCATCGGTGCGGGGCGTGGAAGTAGTGGGAATCGGCATCAGCTGGATCGACTTTCGCTTACGGTGCGTGCCGGTACTCCCCGCTGGACAGCAGGGCCCGAGCCGCCCAGAACTTTAGCACGGTGCGGGTTTCGGCTTCCGGAGCTGCGCATCACGCCAACATCATCACGTCCATGCCAAGCGTGACAGCGCACGGTAGGGTCTGGAACTCGTGACGGACAGTGCAGTACTCGATTCGCGGCGAGACATATACCGATGGGGAGCCATCACCGCGATCGGGGCGGTCGCGGGGTATATCGCGGTCCTACTTGCCAACGTCAGGCACTTCTATACCGACGATACCGAATCCCAGTACACCGGATTATGGATCGGCCTCGGGCGGTCTTTGCGTGACGGGACCTTCCCGGTGCTGGTGCCCGAGCGGTGGATGTCGGGCAACAACACGATGGACGACGCGGGGCTGTTCAACCCGCCGCAGCTGCTGATCGATCTGATCGCGCCGTCAGTCGACAACATGGCGTTGTACGCGACCGTCGTTAAACTGATCTTCGCCGTCATCGCCGCGCTCGGGGTGTATCGGATCTGCCTGGCCTACGGCGGTCGGCCCGCGTGGTCGGCGGCGGCGGGCATCGCCTTCCCGCTCTCCGGTTTCTTCCTCTTCTTCGACGAGGCCAGCTGGATGACCGCGCTCACCGGCACCGCGTGGCTGGTGCACGCGTGGGCGTCGTCGGTGCGCTACACGCGGGGCACGGGTGGGCCGATTCCGGTGTTCGTCTTCCTGTACCTGACCATCTCCACGCAGTACATCTTCCCCGCGGTGGAGGCGGCGATCATGCTGTTCGCCGTGGCGGTGGGCGAGCTTGTCCACCAACGCAAATGGCAGCCGGTGGCTCGGCTGACCGTCGCGGGAGCCTGCGCCGGTCTCGCGGGCCTGCTGACCTTCCTGCCAAGCATGCTGTCGGCGAAGGTGACCTGGCGTGGTACCTCGCAGATCATCAACGACCAGTTCCTGACGGTGCCGTGGTCGGAGTCGCTGAACGCCAGCCTGCCGAGTGCGATGCCCGCCTTCACCTCCTGGTGGGGTTACGTGCAGCCGATGCCGGTCACCTATATCGCCTGGTTCCTGATTCCGGCGCTGGCGTTCATCGACTGGCGGCGGGCCAAAGAAGGCTGGCGGGAGCTCAGCGCCGTGGCGGTGTTCTCGGTCCTGATGCTGATGTGGGCCGCGGGACCGGGTTCGATCGGTCCACTGCGCTGGCCGGTGCGGGTGCTGCCGATGCTCGCCATCGGGCTGCTGGTGCTGGTGTGCGTGCTGCTCGGGCGCTACGGCACGGTCCGGGATCTGAAGAGTCGCGGTATCGCAGCGGGGGTGCTGATCGGGCTGCTGTGGGTGCGGTCCTTCTCGGCCGATCCGCACCAAGTGATCAGGCATGTGGTTGCGGCCGTCGCGATCGCCGCGCTCGGTGCCGGGGTGGTGTGGCTGGATCGCACCAAGGGGGTGGCCGCGGCTTGTGCGCTGACCATCGTCGCGATGTTCCCGATCGCCTACATCCAGGTCAGGGCGGCCCAGCCGACCCCGATGACGTGGAATCTGCCGACCAACCGCTCGGAGGCGGCGGCCGCGTTCCCGGACTTCCCAGGAAACACCATCCAGCTCGCCGAGCGCGGGTTGCTGCAGCCGCAGGACAAGAGTCTCGAAGGCGCTTACGGTTCCCTGGTTTTCGGTAACTACGCCAAGTCGCTGGACCTGTCCTACGTCAACGGCTACACGCCGACGGGCCATTTCTACTTCGGCGAGCTGCTCTGCATGCGCTGGGACAGCAGCGTCTGCCCGGATGCCTACCGCAGGATGTTCGCACCGGAGCCGACCACCGGGCGACCGCTGGTCGATCTGATGAAGCTGGACCGCGTGGTCCTGCAGCGCGCCCTGTTCCCGGATGCACGCAACCAGCCCGCGCCGGAGGGCTGGAAGTGGGTGGACTACCCCGGCCACGAGCGCTACATCTCGGTGCTCGAGCGGGTGGACGGCCCGATTTCGACGGTGAACGGCCGGGTCGCTGACGCGAAGAACGCGACGGCGACATCGGTCTCCGAGACCGACACCACCAGCCGGGTGCGGGTGTCCTCGGCCGATGGCGGTCGCGTGGTGTTCGCGCGCCTCGGCTGGCCGGGCTACCGGGGCACCCTGAACGGCGAGTCGATCCCGATCAAGGTGGTCGCGAAAAGCTTCGTCGCCGTGGATATTCCGGCAGGCACCAAGAACGCCGAACTGGTACTGACTTGGCGCCCGCCTGGCTGGAAGATCGGCATCGCGACGATGGCGGCCGGTGTGCTCGGCATCGGTGTGCTGCAGTGGTTGTATGTGCGGTCGCGGCGCCGTGACGCCGAGGCGTCGGTCGGCGACCGCGAAGACGGTGAGCCCGAACGTGAACTGGCGGACGTTGTTTCATGATCGCTGATCTGTATCCGGTGACGCCGATGGGCGCGCCTGCGCCGGTGCGGGAAGCGGCCGGCTTTTGGTGCGCATGCCGGTCTTCGTCGTGGCGGGCTGTAGGGTCTGGAACTCGTGGTGGAAAGTAGCGCCCCCGCCCGGCGGGACGTGTACAAGTGGGGTCTCATTACCGCACTCGGGGTGATTGCGGGATACGTCGCGGTCCTGTTGGCCAACGTCCGGCATTTCTATACCGACGACAGCGAGTCGCAGTATGCGCCGCTGTGGGTAATGCTCGGTCGCCAGCTGCGCGACGGCCGGTTCCCCACGATGGTCCCCGAGCACTGGATGGCGGGCAACTACACCATCGAAGAGGCGGGCCTGCTGAATCCGCCGCAGCTGCTGATCGATCTGATCGCGCCCTCGGTGGACAACGTCGCGCTCTACACCACGGTGATCAAGCTGATCTTCGCGATCATCCTCGGGCTCGGCGTGTACCGAATCTGCCTGGAATACGGCGCCGAACTGCCGTGGGCCGCGGTCGCGGGCATCTCGATTCCTTTCACCGGGTGGCTGCTGTTCTTCGACGAGGCCAGCTGGTACACCGCGCTCACCGGCACCGCGTGGCTCGTGCACGCCTGGGCCTGCGGTGTGCGGTACGCGCGGGGGCGCAGCGGGCCGATCCCGACCTTCGTCTTCCTGTACCTCGCGATCTCGGTGCAGTACATCTTCCCTGCCGTCGAGGCCGGTCTGATGATCGGTGCCGTCGCTGTCGGTGAGGTGGTCTACCAGCGCAAGTGGCAGCCGTCGGTGCGGCTGCTCGCGATGGCGGGTTGCGCGGCGCTGGCCGGGGTGGCGACCTACCTGCCGAGCGCGCTCTCGGCGAAGGTGACCTGGCGCGGGACCGCGCAGATCAATAACGACCAGTTCCTGACCGTGCCGTGGTCGGAGTCGCTTAACGCCAGCCTGCCGAGCACGCTGCCGGCCTACAGCTCCTGGTGGGGTTATGTGCAGCCGATGCCGGTGGTCTACATCGCCTGGTTCCTGATCCCGGCGCTTGCCTTCATCGACTGGCGCAAGGCACGCGAGAACTGGCGCGAGTTCACCGCCATCGCACTGGTCGCGGTCATGGCGCTGATGTGGACCGCGGGCCCCGGCACCATCGGCCCGCTGCGCTGGCCCGCCCGGGTGCTGCCGATGCTTGCTCTCGGTCTGCTGGTGCTGGTGTGCGTGCTGCTCGGGCGTTACGCCACCTTCGCCGACTGGCGCAGGCGCGGGATCGCGGCGGCGGTGCTGATCGGGCTGCTGTGGTTGCGGTCGTTCTCGGCGGCGCCGCGCGAGGTGGTGTGGCATGTGGTCGCGGCGCTCGGCATTGCGGCCCTCGGAGCAGCTGTGGTGTGGCTCGGTCTGCACCGCGGCAAGGCCGCGGCCTGTGCGCTGATCATCGTCTCGGTGTTTCCGATCGCGTTCCTGCAGGTGCATGCGGCGCAGCCGACGCCGATGAGCTGGAACCTGCCGGAGAAACGCTCCGACATGAAGGCCGCCTTCCCTGATTTCGCTGGCACCACACTGCAACTCGCGGACCGCGGCCTGATCCAGCCGGGCGAGCGCACCCTGCAGGGTGCCTACGGATCACTGGTCTTCGGCAACTACGCCAAGGATCTGGAGCTGACCTATGTCAGCGGCTACACGCCCAACGGCCACTTCTGGTTCGGCGAGATGCTCTGCATGCGGTGGGACACCAGTGTCTGCCCCGACGCCTACCGCAGGGCTTTCGCCTCCGAGCCGACCACCGGCAAGACCATCGTGGACCTGATGAAGGTCGATCGGGTGGTGTTGCAGAAGGCGCTGTATCCAGATGCGCGCAACCAGCCCGCACCGCCCGGCTGGAAGTGGGTCGACTACCCAGGGCACGAGAAATACATCGCCGTGCTCGAGCGCGAGGGCGGGCTGCTGTCCACCCAGAACGGGCGCGTCGCTGACGTCACGGGCGGCACCGCGACGTCGGTCTCGGAGTCGGAGGCGACCAGTCGGGTGCGGATAAGCTCGGAACAGGGCGGGCGGGTCGTCTTCGCGCGGCTTGGCTGGCCCGGCTACCGGGCGACACTGAACGGTCGCGAGATCCCATTGGACCTGGTCGCGAAAACCTTTGTTGCCGTCGATATTCCGGCAGGCACCAAGAACGCCGATCTGGAGCTGACCTGGCGTCCGCCAGGTTGGAAGCTCGGCGGTGGCGCTGTGCTGCTCGGATTGCTCGGGGCGGGCGCGCTGCAATGGATGTACCTGCGTGGCCGACGTCGTGACGACGAGCCAGGCGGTGGCACACCGGCGGCGGCGGACAGCCCTGCGCCGGAACCCGACCTGGCAGGCGCGATCCGGTGAGCGCGGGGGAGCCCGTGGTCCACGCGGGAGCGACGGGAACCGAGGATCCCGGACCGCTGCTGCGCCTGGTGCGCAGGCAGGAGCTCGCGTTCGCCGTGGTCGGCGGCTTCAATACCGCCTTGGGTATGGCGCTGACGGTGGCGTGGCTTTCGGTACTCGGTCCGGATGTGCCGCCGTCGGTCGCGGTGGTCGCCGCGTACGGCATCAGCATCGTGATCGCGTTCGTACTGCACCGCACGCTGGTGTTCCGGGTGCGCGGCCACGTGATGCGCGATTTCCTGCGCTTCGTCGCGGTGAATTCCGGTGGGCTGCTGCTGAATATCGTGCTGTTGGAACTGGCCGTCTCGGTGCTCGGCTTCCCGGATAAGCCCTCGGCGGTCGTCGTGATGGGGCTGGTCGCCGTTGCCAGTTTTTTCGGCCATCGCTACATCTCGTTCCGGCGCGAACCGGCGGCGCCGTCGGCCGGTTCCGGTGCGGAGCGGTTGTAGGGGCCGGGTAAGTTATCGATCATGCCGGAGGAAACCGCCTTGGACGCCACACTGTTGAGCCTGCTCGCCTGCCCGCAGGACAAGGGTCCGCTGCTGTTGGTCCGCGATGACAAGGGCGCGACGGCGCTCTACAACCCGCGCCTGCGCCGCGCCTACCCGATCGAGAACGGCATTCCGGTGCTGCTCATCGACGAGGCCCGCGACGTCAGCGACGCCGAACATGCTGCGTTTACCAGTCAGCACGCCGACGCCTGATCAGGCGCTGATCCCGCGGCCCGCCCTGATGGGTGTCGCTGGATTCATCGGGTGCCGATATCTTCTGCCCCAGCGATATTCCGGTCGATGCTTCGCTGACCTGCGGAATTATGTTGCGGCGGGATCGATTTCGCCGGTGAGGTAGCGCTGCAGGGTGGGGCCGATGGCAGCGACCAGCTCAGGGATGGGCATCGAGGCGACCGGCTCCACTTCGACGATCTTGCGCCCGACGAGCACGCCGATCATTTGAGTGGCGACCAGCGCGACGCGGGCGCGGCCGTCGTCGTCCGGGGTCGCGATCCGCAGCCGGACTCGTTCGAGCACGACATCCAGCACGAACGTCCTGGCCAGCGAGATATCACCGCCGCCGAGGATGCTGCGCACCGCAGCGACCACCCCGGGACCTGCGGGAGAGTCCCACACGCTCACGACCGCGTGCAGGATGGTCGCACCGAGCTGATCCAGCGGCGCGGCCTCGATGATGCGCAACGTGGCCTCAGGGTCCACCGGCAGCTCGACCACCGCCGCGAACAGCTGCTGCTTGGTCCCGAAGTAGTGGTGCACGAGCGCAGGATCGACTGCGGCGTCGGTGGCTACGGCACGGATCGAAGTCTTGTCGAAACCGACTTCGGCGAACCGGGTTCGGGCGGCGGCCAGGATCGCCTCGCGGGCGCCGGATTGTCCTGGCCTGCGCCCGGTATGGGTCGCGCGGTCGCCGTTGCCTGCCGTAGTACCGTTGCGTGCCGTCACACCATCGCCTTCTTTCGCCCCATCGCCTCCCGTCACGCTATCGCGCGGCGTTACGGGGTTCGCCGACGTAGGGTGGCCGCGCCGAGGCACAGGGCCACGACGGCGAATCCGGCGACCACGGCCAGGTCGCGCCACATCGTGCCGGTCGCCTGAGGGTGGATCGAAACCTGTTGCAGTGCATCGACCGCGTAGCTCAGCGGCATCACATTGCTGATCGCCTCCAGCCAGCCGGGCAGCTGCCCGCGCGGAACAAGCAAGCCGCAGAGGAAGATCTGCGGCGCGACCACCACTGGCATGAACTGCACCGCCTGGAATTCGGTGCGCGCGAAGGCACTTGCCAGCAGCCCGAGCGCGACGCCGCACACCGCGTCTACCACCGCGATCAGCACTACCCAGCCGGGACTGCCCGCCGAGTTCAGACCGAGCAGGCCGAAGGAGACCAGACAGGCCACTGCCGCTTGCCCGGCCGCGGCCAGCGAGAACGCCGACCCGTATCCGGCAAGCAGATCGATTTTCGACAGCGGCGTGGTCAGCAGCCGCTCCAGGGTGCCAGAGGTGCGTTCGCGCTGCATGGCGATGGCGGTGATCAGGAACATCACGATGAAGGGCAGGATGCCGAGCATGCTGATGCCGACCCGGTCGAACAGTGACGCCGGATTGAGCGGGTTCTTCGGGGTGTCCTTATAGATGAAGTACAGCAACGTCATCAGCAGCGCGGGAACGACGAGAATCATCGCGACGGTGCGGTGGTCGTTGCGCAGCTGACGCAGGATGCGGGAGGTCGTTGCGATATACGGGCGCAGGGAGGTCGTCCGTCGCGTCGCGGGTACGGGGTCGAGGACGGTGCTCATGCTGTCTGTCCCATCGTGATCAAGGAGAGGAATGCCTGTTCGAGGTTCTGTTCGCCGGTCTTGGCGCGCAGTTCGTCGGGGCTGAGCTGCGCGAGCAGGTCGCCGTCGCGCATCAGTAGCAACTGGTCGCAGTGTTCGGCCTCGTCCATCACGTGGCTGGACACCAGCAGAGTCGTTCCGGCGGCGGCCAATTCGTAGAACTGTTTCCAAAGATCCACGCGCAGCACGGGATCCAGGCCGACCGTCGGTTCGTCGAGGATCAACATGTCCGGCTGTGCGACCAGCGCGCAGGCCAGCGAGGCGCGCGTCTGCTGACCCCCGGACAGCTCGTCGCCGCGCTGATGCGCGTGTTCGAGCAATCCGACGGCAATGATGGCCGTGTCGGTGGCATCGCGATCGCGACCGTAGAGCGCCGCGTAGTACGCGACGTTCTCGAGGACGCTGATATCCGAGTAGATGCTCGGCGCCTGGGTCACGTAGCCGATGCGATGCCGCAACTCCTTGGACCCCGCGGGTAGCCCGAGTGCGGAAATGTCGCCCGATTCCACGATCTGGGTGCCGACGATGCTGCGCATCAGGGTGGTCTTGCCGCAGCCGGACGGACCGAGCAGTCCGGTGATCGAACCGCGCGGGATGGTCAGCGAAACATCGTGCAGAACTTCGCGTCCGCCGCGACGGACCGTCAGGTTCCGGACGTCGATGGCGGGGGATGAGTGCAGGTCCGGCATAGGACGCCTCAATTCATCGAGTGTTGAATTCACTGTGTGATGAATTTAGCGCGGTGCGGACGCCCACGCAAGACCGGGCCATCTCTGCCCTTGACGAGCGCTCGTCAAGGGCAGCCGTGGCACGGGTGAGCGCCGTAGTCCCCACGAGAGTGGCGATCTGCTCGGTGGGCAGGATCAGTGCCCGTGGTGCGGTGGCGCGCCGGCCGACCCTCCCGGCTCGACCACGACAAACTGGCCCATCATTTCCTGGTCCTCGTGCCAGAGCAGGTGACAGTGATACATGTACGGCGTGTTTGGATCGGCCGGTCCGTCGTTGCTGCGCAGCACCGTGCGCTCGCCGGGCCGCACCCGCACCACGATCTCGGCCCGTCACCGGGCGACAACCGCAGCCGGTCGAGCGTGACCGGACGTTCGAGCAGACCGCCATCGGTGGCAACGAGGGAGAACCCGCGGTCATCGGCGAAGCCGAACGTGTAGATGCGCGCGGTGGACGCGTTGAGCAGTCGGAGGCGGACGAGTTCGTCGCCGACATTCCGGTAGGGCGTCATGGTGCCGTTCACCATCGTTCGATCGCCGAGGAATCCGACGTCCCGGACCAAAGTCCATACTGCCGACGGTGGATACGGACGCGCTGACGTACACACACCGGGGTGGACATGCCCGGCGCCGCGCGCGCCGCGTACTTCCGGGTCTTCGATCGAATCCGCCGGGGCGAGGTGAGTCCGCAAGAAATTCTCGCGACCGCTGGGCTTTTCGACAATCACTTCCACGACAGTCCGGCGTGGTGGGAGTTCCTTGCCGGTGGCGCCAGTAACCCGCTGATCAGCGTGCCGTCCGCAGAGAACGGCTGAGCCTCGGGCGGATTCGGTCGTGACGTCACTCGTCGGCGAGTTCGGCGGTGGAGTCGGGCCCGGCTGCGGCGTACGGACCTTTGTTACGTCTGTCATATTGTATGATTATAAAATTAGTTGATATGATTTCCATACGATACGACGCCCGGATGGACGGGTGCCGGACCGCACATCTGACGAAGGAACCCCGCTATGCGCATCATCGTTTTCGGAGCCAACGGCCCCACCGGCCAGCTGCTTACCGGCCAGGCACTCGCCGCAGGTCACGACGTCGTGGCCGTTACCCGTCGACCCGAAGAATTCCCGATCGAACACGACCGGCTCACCGTCTTCGGTGGCGATGTCCATCAACCGGATTCGGTCGACACGGCCGTCGCGGGCGCCGACGCGGTGCTGTCCACGCTTGGTGTGCCCTACAGCAAGGAGCCGATTACCACCTACTCCGACGGAGTCGGCAATATCGCCGCCGCCATGCACCACCAGGGCGTGCGCCGCCTCGCCGTCGTCTCGTCGAGCGCGGTGGACCCGAAGCCGTACTCCGACGCCGGGTTCCTGTTCAATCGCGTGTTGCAGCCCTATATCGCGCGCATCATGGGCAAGACGCTCTACGACGACATGCGCCGCATGGAAGCACTGCTTCAGGCAAGCGATCTCGATTGGACGATCGTGCGGTCGGGTGGGCTGTACGAGCTGCCCGACGTCACGGATTACACGATGGTGGAGGGGCACGTCGACAGTTGCTACACCGCGCGCATCGACCTGGCGGCAAGCCTGCTGCGGCTGGCCGATGATGAATTGTTCGTTCGCAAGATCGTCGGCGTGGCCACGACGACGGACAACCCGAGTCTCTTCCAGCTGATCCGACAGGAGGCGCTCGGCAAGAACTGAGATCGGGCCGGGGAATCGTGGCTGCACCGACTTGTTTGCGCTGGTGGCGGCCACTTCTCACCCAATCCGCCACCATCAACGGCGAACTCGGCGTCCTGGCCCGCATCGGCGGCGCCCCGTCGCCGCGTTCACCCACGACCTCGTCGACGGCCACATCCAGAATCTGCGCTTCCAGGTCAACCCGGCCGAACTCGGCGCGCTGCAAGCAAGCAACAAAGCCCTCGGCTGAATGTCTCTCGCCCAGGCGTCCGCTCGAGAGGGCGGAAATCCGCTATCCGCTGCTGGTCGGCATCATCGTGACCGCGGCAGGGATCCAGATGAGCATCGCCCACGGCAACGAGGCCGCGTCCATCGCGACCGCCGCCGCCGCGGTCGCGGTCGCGGCGACCATCCCGATCGGGGTCGCGTGGGTGGCATGGGCCCACTCGCCGCCCTCCCCGGCATCGCCTACGTTGCCGTGATCACCGACGACCTGATTACCCCGCGCACCGGGCAGCACAGCGCGTACGCCACTGACAACGGGCATCGCGGACTGGCCTGGGCCGACCGACCCCGGCTTCGAGCACAATGGCCGCTGTGTGTGTCGATGAACTCGCGACCGAACCGCCCGCTGCCGCCCGCCGATTGCTCGGGGCCACGCTGTGGTCGGGACCGGTCGGGGTGCGGCTCGTCGAGGTGGAGGCATACGGTGGGGATCCGGCCGGGCCGTGGCCGGACCCGGCATCGCACTCCGGGCGTGGGCGGACCCAGCGCAATGCCGTGATGTTCGGACCTGCCGGAGTGTTGTACGTTTATCTGAGTTACGGCATGCACATGTGTATCAATGTGACAACAGGGCCGGACGGGACGGCAAGTGCGGCGTTGCTCCGCTCCGGCGAGGTGGTGGCTGGGCTGGACACCGCGCGGGCGCGGCGTCCAGCGGCACGCAGCGATGCCGACTTGGCCAGGGGCCCCGGCAACCTCGGCAGCGCCCTGGGAATCACATTGAGCGACTACGGAGCTGCGCTCCTCGATCCGTCCTCACCGATCCGGTTGGAACTGAACGGTGCGACCGACGCCGCCGAAATCGCCAGCGGACCGCGCGTCGGGGTCAGCCTCGCCGCGGACGTGCCGTGGCGGTTCTGGCTGCCCGCCTCGCAGGCGGTCTCGGTCTATCGGCGCAGCCCGCGAGCGCCACTGCCGGTGATCGAAACCGCATAGTGCCAGGTCATAGCTATCTTCACGCGATGCGATGAGTTTTCGCGACGGCCATCGTCCTATCAGGTGAACGCGCTCGACCCGGCGCGACCGACCTGAAGGAAAGACACCATGACCGCCACCGCTGCTTCCGCCACCGGCCCCGTCACCGCCACTTCCGCTCGGCCCGGCAAGAAACTGAACGCCACGCTCTGGACCGTGCAGATTCTGCTGGCACTGTTCTTCATCGTGGCCTCTGCCGCGCCGAAGCTGCTCGGCGCGCACGCCGCCGTCGAGTCCTTCGACACGATCGGCTGGGGACAGTGGTTTCGATACTTCACCGGTGTGGTAGAGCTCTTCGGCGGCATCGGCCTGCTGGTTCCTCGGCTGACCGGCCCCGCGGCCATCGGTCTCACGATCACCATGGTATGCGCGTCGCTCACCCAGGCATTCCTGCTCGGCGCACCCGCCCTGATGTTCATGCCGCTGGCGCTGGGCGTGGTGTTCGTCTGGATCGCTTGGCAGCGTCGTGACAGCATCATCGCCGTGCGGGAGCTGCTGTCTCGCTGAACAATTCGATAACGCACCCGATCGGCGGATCTGGTCCGATCGTCGTGCTGTGTGCGGCGGCCTTTCGCTCCCGGCTCATTCCGTAATGGGTTGGGAGAGATCGTCTTCCGCGACCACCCGGTACACGGCGTTCGGGGTCGGCTCGCCCACCAGGTGCTCGATGCGTTCGTGACGTTGTTCCTCGATCGGGGTGAGGCGCTCCATCCATACCGGTGTCGGCCCATACCGGTGTCGGCGTCATCGATCAGCGCGATGGTGATCAGTTCGACGTTCACCCGGCTGACTTACCCCGACGCGGGGATGCCCCTATAACTAAGTGATAACTACGTGATAACTACGTGCCCAGCAAGGCCGCGCTGCTGGACGGCATGGTCGAGCGCGTGCTGGAACGTTCGATGGGCGAGCTGCTCGAGTTCGCGTTCCTTCGGGTCGCCGATGACGCTCGGAAATTCGCTCGACCCACGTGGCCTGGTTCGTCGACACTGAGGCGCACATCGGGCAGGAGCAACCGTGCGGAAAGATAGGACAGCGTGAGCGGCGACATCATCGATGAACTGACCTGGCGCGGACTGATCGCGCAGTCCACCGACCTGGACGCCCTGCGCTCGGCGCTGGCCGCCGGTCCGCTGACCCTCTATGCCGGATTCGACCCCACCGCGGCCAGTCTGCACGCCGGTCACCTGGTGCCGCTGCTTGCGCTGAAGCGGTTCCAGCGTGCCGGCAATCGGCCCATCGTGCTGGCCGGCGGTGCGACGGGCTTGATCGGCGATCCGCGCGATGTTGGTGAACGCACCATGAACTCCACCGACACCGTGGCCGAGTGGGCCGAGCGGATCCGCTCGCAGCTGGAGCGTTTCGTCGACCTCGACGACTCGCCGACCGGCGCGGTCATCGCCAACAACATGGACTGGACCGGGTCGCTGTCCACCGTCGACTTCCTGCGCGATATCGGCAAGCACTTCTCGGTGAACGTGATGCTGGCGCGCGACACCGTCAAGCGCAGGCTCGACGGCGACGGCATGTCCTACACCGAATTCAGCTACATGCTGTTGCAGGCCAACGACTACCTGCAGCTGCGCCGCAACTACGGCTGCATGCTGCAGGTGGGTGGCTCGGACCAGTGGGGCAACATCATCGCCGGCGTGGAGCTGAACCGGCGCGTCGACAGTGCCTCGGTACATGCGCTGACCGTGCCGCTGGTGACCTCCGCCGACGGCAAGAAGTTCGGCAAGTCGACCGGCGGCGGCAGCCTGTGGCTGGATCCGGAGATGACCAGCCCATACGCCTGGTACCAGTACTTCGTGAATACGGCCGACGCCGATGTCGTCCGCTACCTCCGCTGGTTCACTTTCCTGTCCCGTGAGGAGCTGGCCGAGCTGGAGTTGGCGACGGCCGAACGCCCGCATGCGCGGGAGGCGCAACGCAAGCTGGCCGAGGAGATGACGACGCTGGTGCACGGGGAGGGGAACACCCGTTCCGTGCAGCTCGCCAGTCAAGCCTTGTTCGGTCGCGCGGACCTGCGTGAACTGGATGAGGCGACGCTGGCGGCCGCGCTGCGGGAGGCGGCCGTCGACGGCACTGTCGCCGAGGTGCGGTCGGAAGAGCCGAGCACCATCGTCGACCTGTTGGTCGCCACCGGTCTGTCGGAAAGCCGCGGCGCCGCCCGTCGTGCGGTGAACGAGGGGGGCGCGTCGGTGAACAACGAGCGCATCTCGGATCTCGAGTGGACCCCCGCCGATACCGACTACCTGCACGGACGCTGGTTGGTGCTGCGCCGCGGCAAGCGGAACTTCGCCGGCGTGCTGTGGGCAGGTGCATGAAGATCGCGTGGTTTGGGTCACATTCGGGTGATCCGAACAGGCTTTCCGCCGGTACATATGCCCCTGACCTGCGAAATTACATGCGTGTAGTGCGGATTTGACGTTACGTTCTCCGCCGCGTAACTTTGTCCAAGTCAGAGCGACACGGACACCGACCCGGAGCCGAGAAGCCCAGCGGAGACGCCGAGCGGAGGGCCTGGGAAACGAGGTAGGACGAGGAGCGCCTGACTGCCAGCAAGATTGATCGAACGAGTAGGCTTGACTCTGCCCGAGCGATTGGCTAGGCTGGGACAGTTGCCCCAGAGAGCCCCCGAGAGAATCCGGGGGTGAGCTGTGTGCGTGTGTTCTTTGAGAACTCAATAGTGTGTCGATGAATGTCAGTGCCAAATATTTTTTGGTTCCGGCCTCTCATACCCCCCGGTTGGTGAGGTTGGATTTTTGTCAGCAATTTTTTTTGTTGGCGTTTTGTTTTGCTGGGTTTTCGGACTCTTGTTTAGGTATTTCTGATTGCATCCTTTTTGGGGTGTGGTTGAGAGTCTTCAACGGAGAGTTTGATCCTGGCTCAGGACGAACGCTGGCGGCGTGCTTAACACATGCAAGTCGAGCGGTAAGGCCTTTCGGGGTACACGAGCGGCGAACGGGTGAGTAACACGTGGGTGATCTGCCTTGCACTTCGGGATAAGCCTGGGAAACTGGGTCTAATACCGGATATGACCATTGGATGCATGTCTGGTGGTGGAAAGATTTATCGGTGTGAGATGGGCCCGCGGCCTATCAGCTTGTTGGTGGGGTAATGGCCTACCAAGGCGACGACGGGTAGCCGACCTGAGAGGGTGACCGGCCACACTGGGACTGAGACACGGCCCAGACTCCTACGGGAGGCAGCAGTGGGGAATATTGCACAATGGGCGAAAGCCTGATGCAGCGACGCCGCGTGAGGGATGACGGCCTTCGGGTTGTAAACCTCTTTCGACTCCGACGAAGCGTGAGTGACGGTAGGAGTAGAAGAAGCACCGGCCAACTACGTGCCAGCAGCCGCGGTAATACGTAGGGTGCGAGCGTTGTCCGGAATTACTGGGCGTAAAGAGCTTGTAGGCGGTTTGTCGCGTCGTCTGTGAAAACTCACAGCTCAACTGTGAGCTTGCAGGCGATACGGGCAGACTTGAGTACTTCAGGGGAGACTGGAATTCCTGGTGTAGCGGTGAAATGCGCAGATATCAGGAGGAACACCGGTGGCGAAGGCGGGTCTCTGGGAAGTAACTGACGCTGAGAAGCGAAAGCGTGGGTAGCGAACAGGATTAGATACCCTGGTAGTCCACGCCGTAAACGGTGGGTACTAGGTGTGGGTTTCCTTCCACGGGATCCGTGCCGTAGCTAACGCATTAAGTACCCCGCCTGGGGAGTACGGCCGCAAGGCTAAAACTCAAAGGAATTGACGGGGGCCCGCACAAGCGGCGGAGCATGTGGATTAATTCGATGCAACGCGAAGAACCTTACCTGGGTTTGACATACACCGGAAACCTGCAGAGATGTAGGCCCCCTTGTGGTCGGTGTACAGGTGGTGCATGGCTGTCGTCAGCTCGTGTCGTGAGATGTTGGGTTAAGTCCCGCAACGAGCGCAACCCTTATCTTATGTTGCCAGCGCGTTATGGCGGGGACTCGTGAGAGACTGCCGGGGTCAACTCGGAGGAAGGTGGGGACGACGTCAAGTCATCATGCCCCTTATGTCCAGGGCTTCACACATGCTACAATGGCCGGTACAGAGGGCTGCGATACCGTGAGGTGGAGCGAATCCCTTAAAGCTGGTCTCAGTTCGGATCGGGGTCTGCAACTCGACCCCGTGAAGTTGGAGTCGCTAGTAATCGCAGATCAGCAACGCTGCGGTGAATACGTTCCCGGGCCTTGTACACACCGCCCGTCACGTCATGAAAGTCGGTAACACCCGAAGCCGGTGGCCTAACCCCTTGTGGGAGGGAGCCGTCGAAGGTGGGATTGGCGATTGGGACGAAGTCGTAACAAGGTAGCCGTACCGGAAGGTGCGGCTGGATCACCTCCTTTCTAAGGAGTACTTCTCCACGGACACCCACGGTGGTGGGAGGGTAAACGTCTGTGGCAGAGACCGTTTCGGGCGCATACGTTGTCCGGCGGATGCTCATGGGTGGAACGCTGGCAGGTTTCATCGCGGGTGGTCGGAGCTGAGTCTTCGATCGCGGTGGATATATCGACACACTGTTGGGTCCTGAGAGAACACGCGAGTGTTTCCTCTTAGGCAAGATAACGACAAGGCTGGATTCGCAGTCATACCGCAGGGCAGTTGTTCTGGCTGGTGTTGCGTCAGGTTCAGTTTTGTGTGTTGTTTGAGAACTGCACAGTGGACGCGAGCATCTTTGTTTGTAAGTGTTTAAGAGCGTACGGTGGATGCCTTGGCACCAGGAGCCGATGAAGGACGTAGGAGGCTGCGATAAGCCTCGGGGAGCTGTCAACCGAGCTGAGATCCGAGGATTTCCGAATGGGGAAACCCAGCACGAGTGATGTCGTGTTACCCGCATCTGAATATATAGGGTGTGTGGAGGGAACGTGGGGAAGTGAAACATCTCAGTACCCACAGGAAGAGAAAACAATAGTGATTCCGTGAGTAGTGGCGAGCGAAAGCGGATGAGGCTAAACCGTGTAGATGTGATACCCGGCAGGGGTTGTCTATACGGGGTAGTGGGGTCATTCTTCTCAGATCTGCCGGTCTGGGCGGGAGTCATAAACCGTTGTGTTAGTCGAAGGGTCTGGAACGGCCTGTCGTAGAGGGTGAGAATCCCGTAGGCGAAAACTCAACGGCTCTCGTGGATGATGCCCGAGTAGCAGCGGGCCCGTGAAATCTGCTGTGAATCTGCCGGGACCACCCGGTAAGCCTGAATACTCCCTGGTGACCGATAGCGGACTAGTACCGTGAGGGAAAGGTGAAAAGTACCCCGGGAGGGGAGTGAAATAGTACCTGAAACCGTGCGCTTACAATCCGTCAGGGCCTGCGAGCACTTTGGTGTGTTGTGGGTGATGGCGTGCCTTTTGAAGAATGAGCCTGCGAGTTAGTGGCATGTGGCGAGGTTAACCCGTGTGGGGTAGCCGTAGCGAAAGCGAGTCCGAATAGGGCGTTTCCAGTCGCGTGTTCTAGACCCGAAGCGGAGTGATCTACCCATGGCCAGGGTGAAGCGACGGTAAGACGTCGTGGAGGCCCGAACCCACTTAGGTTGAAAACTGAGGGGATGAGCTGTGGGTAGGGGTGAAAGGCCAATCAAACTCCGTGATAGCTGGTTCTCCCCGAAATGCATTTAGGTGCAGCGTCGCGTGTTTCACACCGGAGGTAGAGCTACTGGATGGTCTAGGGGGCCTACAAGCTTACCGAAATCAGCCAAACTCCGAATGCCGGTGTGTGAGAGCGCGGCAGTGAGACTGCGGGGGATAAGCTTCGTAGTCGAGAGGGAAACAGCCCAGATCGCCGGCTAAGGCCCCTAAGCGTGTACTAAGTGGAAAAGGATGTGGGGTCGCGAAGACAACCAGGAGGTTGGCTTAGAAGCAGCCACCCTTGAAAGAGTGCGTAATAGCTCACTGGTCAAGTGATCCTGCGCCGACAATGTAGCGGGGCTCAAGTACACCGCCGAAGCCGCGGCATTCACACAATACATCCGCCATTCCCTGCGGGGGGTGGTGCAGTGGTGTGGATGGGTAGGGGAGCGTCCTGCAGCCAGGGAAGCCACGGAGTGATCCAGTGGTGGAGGCTGTGGGAGTGAGAATGCAGGCATGAGTAGCGAAAGACGAGTGAGAAACTCGTCCGCCGAATGACCAAGGGTTCCTGGGCCAGGTTAATCCGCCCAGGGTGAGTCGGGACCTAAGGCGAGGCCGACAGGCGTAGTCGATGGACAACGGGTTGATATTCCCGTACCCGTGTATCCGCGCCCATGATGAATCAGTTGTGCTAATTGTCCAAAACCTCCGAGAAGACCTTCGGGTCTCGGGTGAGGGGCTGCACGAGACCCCGGCTGGTAGTAGTCAAGCGATGGGGTGACGCAGGAAGGTAGCTGGGCCAGTCAGTGGTTGTACTGGTGTAAGCCTGTAGGGCGTGACATAGGTAAATCCGTGTTGCATGAGCCTGAGAGGTGATGCGTAGCCGATTGAGGCGAATTCAGTGATCCTATGCTGCCGAGAAAAGCCTCTAGTGAGTTGGTACACGGCCCGTACCCCAAACCGACACAGGTGGTCAGGTAGAGAATACTAAGGCGATCGAGAGAACTGTGGTTAAGGAACTCGGCAAAATGCCCCCGTAACTTCGGGAGAAGGGGGACCAACGCTGGTGACCGGATTTACTCCGTGAGCTGGTGGTGGTCGCAGAGACCAGTGAGAAGCGACTGTTTACTAAAAACACAGGTCCGTGCGAAGTCGTAAGACGATGTATACGGACTGACGCCTGCCCGGTGCCGGAAGGTTAAGAGGACCGGTTAGCGCTTCGGCGCGAAGCTGAGAATTTAAGCCCCGGTAAACGGCGGTGGTAACTATAACCATCCTAAGGTAGCGAAATTCCTTGTCGGGTAAGTTCCGACCTGCACGAATGGCGTAACGACTTCTCAGCTGTCTCAACCACAGACTCGGCGAAATTGCATTACGAGTAAAGATGCTCGTTACGCGCGGCAGGACGAAAAGACCCCGGGACCTTCACTATAGCTTGGTATTGGTGTTCGGTACGGTTTGTGTAGGATAGGTGGGAGACTGTGAAGCGGACACGCCAGTGTTTGTGGAGTCATCGTTGAAATACCACTCTGATCGTATTGGACCTCTAACCTCGGACCATGATCTGGTTCAGGGACAGTGCCTGGTGGGTAGTTTAACTGGGGCGGTTGCCTCCTAAAATGTAACGGAGGCGCCCAAAGGTTCCCTCAGCCTGGTTGGCAATCAGGTGTCGAGTGCAAGTGCACAAGGGAGCTTGACTGTGAGACTGACAGGTCGAGCAGGGACGAAAGTCGGGACTAGTGATCCGGCACCGGCAAGTGGAAGCGGTGTCGCTCAACGGATAAAAGGTACCCCGGGGATAACAGGCTGATCTTCCCCAAGAGTCCATATCGACGGGATGGTTTGGCACCTCGATGTCGGCTCGTCGCATCCTGGGGCTGGAGTAGGTCCCAAGGGTTGGGCTGTTCGCCCATTAAAGCGGCACGCGAGCTGGGTTTAGAACGTCGTGAGACAGTTCGGTCTCTATCCGCCGCGCGCGTCAGAAACTTGAGGAAGGCTGTCCCTAGTACGAGAGGACCGGGACGGACGAACCTCTGGTGTGCCAGTTGTTCCGCCAGGAGCACTGCTGGTTAGCTACGTTCGGAAGGGATAACCGCTGAAAGCATCTAAGCGGGAAGCCTGTTCCAAGATGAGGTTTCTCACCACCTTCGAGTGGTTAAGGCCCCCCACAGACCATGGGGTTGATAGGCCAGAATTGGAAGCCCGGTAACGGGTGTAGGTGACTGGTACTAATCGGCCGAGGACTTACCAACAAAGAAGCTACGCGTCCACTGTGCGGTATCTGAAACAACACACAGATACAGATGCACCACAGCGACACTCTCCGGAGTTCGAGTGTGTGCTCTCTGTGTACAGTTTCATAGAGTTACGGCGGCCATAGCGGCAGGGAAACGCCCGGTCCCATTCCGAACCCGGAAGCTAAGCCTGCCAGCGCCGATGGTACTGCACTCGACAGGGTGTGGGAGAGTAGGACACCGCCGGAACATCATTCACGATAGGGGACCCAGAATCTGGGTCCCCTATCGGCGTTTGGGTACCTTGCCGTGCCTCCTCCGTGACGCGTCCGTGTCCATGCACCGCCGTCGGCACGTGATTCAATTTGTGGGGCCCCCGACCACTCTCGCGGAACCTAGAAAGGGATCACCGTGTCGGAACAGAACGACAACCGGAAGTCCTTCCGGCGTGACACCCCCGCCTCCGGTTCCGGCCAGGGGGGTGCGGGAGCCGATCGCCCGGCCCGCGGTGGCGGCTCGGAGGGACGCTCGTCCCAGGGCCGCCCCGACCGTGATCGCTCCGGTGGTCACGGTGGTGGCGCCCCGCGTCAGGGGTCACCACGTGGCTCGGACCAGCGCGGCGGCTTCAACAGGCGTGAGGATTCCGGCCAGCGTGGCGGATCCGGTGATCGTGGCGGTTTCAACCGGTCCGACAACGCCGCAGGCGAACGCGGCGGCTTCAAGCGACGCAATGATGCTGGTGAACGCGGCGCGTCCAGCCCGCGCGGTGACTCCGTAGGCGGCTTCAAGCGGCGTGACGATTCCGGGGACCATGGCGGTTTCGACCGTCGGAGCGGCTCCGGTGAGCGTGGCGGCTTCAACCGAGGCGGCGATTCCAGCGGGGGTGGCGATTCCGGTGCAGGAGGCGGTTTCAACCGGCGCGGTGACGCCCGCGAACGCGGCGGGGCAAGTCGCGCTGGCGATTCCGGCCATCGTGGCGGTTTCAATCGCGGGAGTGATTCCGGTGAGCGCGGTAGCTTCAATCGGCGTGAAGACTCCAGTCGTGGTGGCGATTCCGGTGCAGGAGGCGGTTTCAATCGGCGCGGTGACTCCGGCGAACGTGGTGGCTTCAACGCTCGCGGCGATTCCGGTGGGCGCGGTGGCTCCGATCGGCGCGATGATTCCGGCCAGCGCGGTGGTTTCAAGCGGCGTGACGACTCCGCCCCGCGCAGTGAATCGAGCCGTGGGGATTGGAGCCAGCGCGGCGATGGTCCGCAGGATCGGCGCCGGGGTGGCGAAGGTGCGCGTGCCGGGGCGCCGGGCGGTCGGTCGCTGGACCGCAAGCCGCCGCGACCCGAGGAGCCGGATCTGCCCGACGACGTCGAGGCTTCCGATCTGGAGCCTGCGGTCCGCCGCGACCTGCTGAGCCTCGACAAGGGCAATGCGGAATCGGTGGCCCGCCACCTGGTGATGGCGGCCCGATTGATCGATGACGACCCTAGGCTCGCCCTCGCGCATGCCCGTGCGGCACGACAGCGCGCAGGCCGCATTGCGGTGGTCCGGGAAACCGCCGGCGTCACCGCCTATCACGCGGGTGAATGGGCTGAAGCCCTCGCCGAACTGCGCACCGCCCGCCGCATGTCCGGCGGGGCCGGCCTGCTCGCGGTAATGGCGGACTGCGAACGCGGTCTCGGCCGCCCCGAGCGTGCCATCGAACTCGGCCGTAGCGACGAAGCCCGCGCCCTGAGTGGCGACGAGGCTTCCGAACTGCGCATCGTGGTTGCGGGCGCCCGCATGGACCTCGGCCAGTACGATCAGGCCGTGGTCACCCTGCAGACCTCCGAGCTTGACCCGTCCCGCACCGGCTCCGCCGCAGCCCGCCTCTTCTACGCCTACGCCGATGCCCTCGTCGCTGCGGGCCGCACCGACGACGGCCTCACCTGGTTCCTCAACGCCGCCTCCGCCGACCTCGACGGCGAAACCGACGCCGAGGATCGCGCCGCGGAACTGACCGGCGACGCCGACGTGTGAGGACCGCGGAGGTAGTCGAGCTGGTTCCCCGTCCCGCCGTGTTCGCGGGTTCAGCTCGACCCAGCCTTCGGTCGGGAACACGCGCTATCAAGTCTGTCGCGGCTGGCGTGCCGATCAGCTTGTGCCGCAATAGAATCGACCGAACTCAACGAGCTGTCCGGCCGAACTCGGTAGACATCGAGCAGAGTCGACAGTATGGCGGCGTCAGGTAACGCCGAGGCGTAGATGCCACCAGTGCGCGGTTGCTCTACACCCAGTGACTGGCGTCATCCCATGGACGCTGCCGGGTATCAGGAGACCCGGCGGGTTCGGATTCTGTCGGCAGGTCGGCGTAATGTGCGGGGTGCTTCCGAGGGCCGTTCGCCACTGTGCCGACCGTGGAAGCATCGGCATGACCGCCGGGGCAACCGGTGTAGGCGAGGAGTTCGGCAATTGCTGCCGACCGGTGATACGGAGTGAGAGTGGTGTGAAGCGGCTACGAGATCGTTACGAAGCCCTGCTGCTGGATCTGGATGGCACGTTGTATCGCGGTGATGCGGTGATCGAGGGTGCTCCGGAGGCTTTGGTGTCCGCGGGGAGTACGGCTGCACGGCAGCGGCTCGTGTACGTGACGAATAATGCCAGTCGCGGCCCAGATGTGGTCGCGCGGCATCTGGCCGAGCTCGGTTTCCCCGCGACCACCGATGATGTGGTGACCAGTGCGCAGGCAGCCGCACGACTGCTGGCCGAGCGGCTCGACCCGGGCGCGACCGTGCTGATCGTCGGCACCGATGACCTCGCCGCGGAAGTGGACGCCGTCGGGCTGAAGCCGATTCGCCGCTTCAACGGCACCGCGCCCGCCGCTGTCGTACAAGGACATTCACCCAAGACCGGCTGGCCGGACCTCGCCGAGGCCGCCTACGCATTGCGTGCGGACGCGCTGTGGGTCGCGGCCAACACCGACAAGACCTTGCCGAACGAACGCGGCCTCGCACCCGGCAACGGCGCGATGGTCGCGGCGCTGCGTACCGCCTCCGACCGTGAACCGATTGTCGCGGGCAAACCGTATGCGCCGCTGCTGGAGGACGCCTTGGTGCGGGCCGAGACCCGCAGTGCGTTGGTGGTGGGCGACCGCCTCGACACCGACATCGAGGGCGCGAACCGCATCGGCCTCGAATCGCTGCTGGTCCTGACCGGCGTCAGCACCCTCGATGAGCTGCGTGACGCACCCGCCGACCGGATCCCCACCTATGTCGCGGAATCGCTGGATGCGCTGAACCACCCGTCGGTGGACAGCGAACCCGACGGTGATCGCACCGCCGACCTGGCGGACAGGTTGCGGCGTAACCCGGGACGGGCTGTGACGGTACGCGCGTCTCGTTCGGAAATCCGATAGCGTTGACGTCACAATGAGTACTCCGACGCCCCGCTCGAATGGACCCGGTATGAACGGCCCCGGCTCGAACGGACCCCGCCCCGGGGTTCCGCTGCCCGGCCAGCATCTGCCGGGCGCGCAGGGGCGCCCGGAACCGGCCGACCCGGCTCGGATTCGCGCCGAGGTCGACAGCCTGCTCTCTGAGCTCGATATCCGCACCGGCGTCACCGAGGGTTCCGAATCCGGCGCGGATGTCACTCGGCGCGCCCGCATCCTGGAGCAGGCCCATGACGTCCTCGTCCAGGCCCTGGCCACGGTGGACAAGATCTGAGGTGGCCAGGCGCGCGCGAGTGGACGCCGAACTGGTTCGCCGCGGATTGGCGAGATCGCGGGAGCACGCGGTCGAGTTGATCGGCGCGGGTCGGGTCCTGATAGCTGGAACGGTCGCGGTAAAACCGGCGACCGCGGTGGAAACGGGCACGCCGCTGGTGGTGCGCGAACAACCCGACGAGGTCTCGTGGGCATCGCGCGGCGCGCACAAGCTGCTCGGGGCGCTCGAAGCGTTCGAATCCGAAGGGTTGACCATCGCGGGCAAGCGCTGCCTGGACGCGGGCGCGTCGACCGGAGGGTTCACCGATGTGCTGCTGTCGAAGCAAGCGCGTGAGGTCGTGGCGGTCGATGTCGGTTACGGCCAGCTGATCTGGCGGCTGCAGAACGATGATCGGGTGCTGGTCTTCGACCGCACCAATGTCCGCTCCGTGACCCCGGAAGCGATCGGCGGCCCCGTCGAATTGGTGGTGGGCGATCTGTCGTTCATCTCCCTCGGCCTGGTGCTGCCCGCGCTCGCCGCCTGCTCGGCGCCGGGCGCTGATCTGCTGCCTATGGTGAAACCCCAGTTCGAGGTGGGCAAAGAGCGGGTAGGCTCCGGCGGTGTGGTGCGGGATCCGGCCCTGCGTGCCGAAGTGGTGCGCGATGTCGCCGCCGCGGCCGCGGCATTGGGGCTGCGCACCAAGGCGGTTGTGGCCAGCCCGCTGCCCGGCCCGTCGGGCAATGTCGAATACTTTGTGTGGCTGCGTAAAGACGGGCGGTTCGAGTACGACGGCGAGCAGGTCGCGGCCCTCGTCGAGCGTGCGGTTGAGGAGGGTCCACAGTGAACGTGCAGGCGCCGGCCGAGTCCGGTGGCCGGGAGATTTTGCTGGTTTCGCACCCGGGTCGGGCGGAGATCATCGAAACCGCCCATCGGGTGGCGAAGATCTTCGCGGACGCGGGTATCGGGCTGCGGGTGCTCGCCGATGAGGCCGAAGGCACCCGATTCGATGTCGATATCGACTGTGAGGCCGCTGGCCCGGGCGCCTCGGCGGTGGCCGCGCCCGGCGGGTACCCGGTCCGCGTGGTCGAGCACTGCCCGGATGCCGCGGTGGGCTGCGAGATGGTGCTGGTGCTCGGTGGTGACGGGACCTTCCTGCGTGCCGCCGAACTGGCCAGGCCTGCGCGGGTGCCGGTGCTCGGAATCAACCTGGGCCGCATCGGTTTTCTTACCGAAGCCGAGGCCGAGCACCTCGATGAGGCGCTGGCCCACGTGGCCCGCAAGGACTATCGCATCGAGCAGCGGATGACGATCGACGTCACCGTCCGGGTGGACGACGAGATCGTCGAAACCGGTTGGGCGCTCAACGAAGCCAGTGTCGAGAATGCCTCGCGGATGGGCGTGCTCGAAGTGGTACTCGAGGTCGACGGCCGCCCGGTCTCGCAGTTCGGCTGCGACGGCATCCTGATTTCCACGCCAACCGGCTCTACCGCCTACGCGTTTTCCGCGGGCGGCCCGGTGGTGTGGCCGGAACTCGAAGCGCTGCTGGTGATTCCCAGCAACGCGCACGCCTTGTTCGCGCGTCCGCTGGTGACCAGCCCGGAGTCCCGGATCGCGGTGGAATCCGTTGCGACGGGCCATGATGCGATAGTTTTCCTGGATGGCAGGCGCACCCTGGCACTGCCGAAGGGCGGGCGGGTCGAGGCCGTCCGTGGCGCCGAGCCGGTGCGCTGGGTGCGGTTGGATTCCGCACCCTTCGCAGACCGGATGGTGCGCAAGTTCCAATTGCCCGTGACAGGCTGGCGTGGCCGACGGCGAACGGAGAGCACACGTGCTGACAGAGATCAGGATTGACGGCCTTGGCGTCATATCCACGGCCACTGCGCAATTCCACGAGGGTCTGACCGTTCTTACCGGTGAGACCGGCGCGGGCAAGACCATGGTGGTCACCAGCCTGCACCTGCTCAGCGGCGCACGGGCCGATGCGGGCCGGGTTCGGCTGGGTGCCGCGCGCGCCGTGGTGGAGGGCCGGTTCACCATCGAGGACGTGAACGACGCGGCGCGTGCCGAGGTCGGTCAGGTGCTGGAATCGGCTGCGGCGGACGCCGATGACGACGGCAGCATCATCGCGATTCGGACGGTAGGCAGTGATGGACGTTCGCGTGCCCACCTGGGCGGCCGCGGTGTGCCCGCCGCGGTGCTCGCCGATTTCACCGCTCCGCTGCTGACCGTGCACGGGCAGAATGACCAGCTGCGACTGCAGCGACCGGACCAACAGCTGTCCGCGCTGGACCAATTCGCCGGTGACGCGGTCGGGCCGTTGCTGCGCAAGTACCAGGTGCAGCGCCGATCCTGGCTCGACGCCCGCACCGAACTGATCGAACGCACCGCGCGCAGTAGGGAACTCGCGCTGGAGGCCGACCGGCTGAAGCATTCGCTCACCGAAATCGACACCATCGCACCGGAACCCGGTGAGGACGTGCGCATCCTCGATGAGGTGCGCCGACTCAGTGATCTGGACTCGCTGCGGGAGGCCGCCGCGACCGCGCACGACGCTTTGGCCGGTCCCACCGACTCGGCCGAAGACGGTTCCGGCGCACTGGAATTGCTCGGCACCGCCCGCGCGCGCATCGAATCGGCCGACGATCCGGCTCTGACCGCACTCGCGCCCCGGCTCGGCGAAGCCATCGAAGTGGTGATCGATTTGACCACCGAGCTCAGCGGCTACCTGTCGGACCTGCCGTCGGATCCCGGCGCACTGGACTCGCTGCTCACCAGGCAGGCCGAGCTCAAAACGCTCACCCGCAAGTACGCGCCCGATATCGACGGCGTCATCGCCTGGGCGGACGACGCGCGCAGCCGGTTGGACTCGCTCGATGTGTCCGATGAGGCGCTGGCCAAGCTGGCCGCCGAGGTGGATATCGCCGCCGACCACGTTCGCGAGGCGGCACGCAAGCTGACCACCGCACGAACCAAGTCCGCTGGGAAACTCGCCACGGCGGTGAGCGCCGAGCTCGCCGGGCTGGCAATGGGGAAGGCGCGACTCGAGATCGAAGTGCGTCCGGTGGCCGCGAGCCCGCAGGATTCCGCGCCGCTGACCGTTGATGGGAAAGAGTTGCACGCCGGGTCGAATGGCGTGGACGAGGTGGAGTTCCGGCTGTCGGCACACTCCGGAGCGCAGTCACTTCCGTTGAGCAAGAGCGCATCGGGTGGCGAGCTGTCCCGGGTGATGTTGGCTCTCGAAGTGGTGCTCGCCAGTTCGGATCACGGCGCCACCATGGTGTTCGACGAGGTCGACGCCGGTGTCGGTGGCCGTGCGGCAGTGGAGATCGGGCGCAGGCTCGCTCGACTCGCACGGACCCATCAGGTGATCGTGGTGACCCACCTGCCGCAGGTCGCGGCATTCGCCGACACGCACCTGGTGGTGGACAAGTCCGACGACGGCAAGGGCAAGGTCAACAGTGGCGTCCGCGCGCTCACGAAGGATGAGCGAGTGATCGAGCTGGCCCGCATGCTGGCGGGTCTCGACGATACCGAGACCGGCCGCGCGCACGCGGAGGAACTGCTCGAAACCGCCCGCTCCGAACGCGCCCTGGCCTGACTGTCCAGGAACCAGTGCACCCCTTCTGGGTCTCCGCAACCGGTGCGGATCCCGAGAAGGGTGCGGTCGAGCTACCGGCTCAGCGCACGGCCTTCTGTGCGCCGTGGACGAACTGGGTGATCAAGTTGCGCAGGCCGAACTCCAGAACCTTCGCAGGCACAGGCAGTTTCGGCTCCGACTCCATCGTGTAAGAGACCAGGGTGCCGTTGTCCACATCGGTGAAGGTGACGATGCCGACGTGCCGCTTGACCGGCGCACCCTTGACGATCTTGTACTCCATGCGCTCACCGGGCACCAACTTGGTGATCTCCTCGGTCACCCCGACCGGGCCGACGCCGATCAGGTGCTGCGCGCCGACGCCTTCGCGCTCGGTCAGGCCCGGCTTGGTCAGCTTGATCTGGAGCGGAAGGTAGGGGCTGATGCTCTCGCGCTCGGCGAAAAGCCGGTACACAACGTCACGCGGGGCGGCGATGATGGCGTCGACGGTGGTGCTGGCCATCAATGTCTCCTCTTCGAGATATCTGTGACCCGCAGCATACGGGTACTGTCTCCAGACCCGATGCGTCCGTGCCACGGGCATCACAACGACTGCGGTAGCGGCACGGTAGCCGGGCTGCCTTTCACCCACGGTATGTTGCTAGAAGGATCACAGTGACGAATGTGACAGGTGATTTCGGCGCGCCTCCACCAATGGTTGAGGGTTGGCGGCCATTATCGGGCCCATGAAGATGCTGGCGCTGTTGTCGAAGAACACCGAAACGCTGCCTGGTCTAACCGGCATCGCCCGGGTGGATCGCAACACTTGGCGTCTGCTGAAGCGGGTCGGGCCCGGTGATGTAGTTGTCCTCGACGAGATGGATCTGGATCGGCTCACGGCCGATCGGCTCGTCGAAGCGGGGGTTGTCGCGGTGGTGAATACCTCGCCGTCGATCTCGGGACGCTATCCGAATCTGGGCCCGGAAGTGTTGGTGGCCAAGGGGATTCTACTGCTCGACACGGTGAGTTCGGACGCGTTCACCAAGATCAAGGACGGCATCAAGGTCCGCATCAACGAGGGCATCATCTACGCGGACAAGTTAACCAAGAAGGAGCCAGAGGTCCTCGTCGAGGGCATCGAGCTCACCGTATCCGCCGTCGCCGATCGGATGGTGGAGGCCCGCAACGGCCTCGCCGACCATCTGGAGGCGTTCGCGGGCAACACCATCGAGTTCATCCGCACCGAAAGCGCGCTGCTCATCGACGGCATCGGCGTGCCGGAGCTCGAGCTGACCATGAAGCATCGGCACGTGGTCGTGGTGGCCGACGGCTCGGACCACGCCGATGACCTGAAGCGGCTCAAGCCCTTCATCAAGGAATACGCGCCGATCATGGTCGGTGTCGGCCGTGGCGCGGACACCCTGATGAAGCGGGGCTATCGGCCCGATCTGATCGTCGGCGATCCTGACGAAATCACCACAAGCACCTTGAAATCCGGCGCCGAGGTGATCCTGCCCGCCGATACCGACGGCCATGCCAAGGGTCTCGAACGCATCCAGGACCTCGGCATCGGGGCGACGACCTTCCCGTCGTCGGGCGCGGCCGCCGATCTGGCGCTGCTGCTGGCGCACCACCACGGTGCGTCGCTGATCGTGACCGCGGGCGCCGCCGCCTCGCTCGACGACTTCTTCGACCGCGGCCGCCGCGGCAGCAACCCGGCGACGTTCCTGACCCGGCTCAAGGTCGGGACGAAGCTGATGGACGCGAAGGCTGTGGCCACGCTCTATCGAAACCGGGTGTCCGGCACTGCCATCGCGATGGTCGTGCTTGCCGCGCTCATCGCGGTGATCGTCGCGATGTTCGCCTCGCATATGGGCGGTGAGGTGCTCGATTGGGCGGTCGACACCTGGAATCGATTCGCGCTGTGGGCACAGGGCCTGGTCGGCAAGTGACCGGGCGGAAAACTACACGGGAGTATCGATGATTTCGCTACGCCAGCACTCCATTTCGATTGTCGCGATCTTCCTAGCGCTCGCGGTCGGCGTGGTGCTCGGCTCGCAGACGGTGGCCGCGGATCTGCTGTCCGGGCTGCGCGCGGACAAAACCGATCTGCGCAAACAGGTCGACACGGTCTCCGAGCAGAATCGTCGACTGACCGACGAACTGAACGCGGCCGATCGGTTCATCGCAGGCTCGGCCGGGCGCATCCTGGGCGGCACCCTCACCGACCGCAGTGTCGTGATGTTCACGACCCCCGATGCCGATCCCGCCGACATCGAGGCGGTGACGAAGGGGCTGGAAACCTCCGGCGCCACGACGACCGGCAAGATCGCGCTCACCGACGCCTTCCTCGACGCCACCGAGGGCGACCGGATGCGCACCACGATCACCAACGTCATCCCGGCCGGTGCCCAGATGCGCACCGGCGCGGTCGACCAGGGCAGCATGGCGGGCGACCTGCTCGGCCTGGTGCTGCTGCTCGACCCCACGAACTCGCAACCCCGCAGCACCCCGCAAGAGCTGAGTCTGGCTGTCGAGACGCTGCGCGGCGGTGGCTTCCTCGCCTACGGCGACACTCCGGTGCATCCCGCTCAGCTCGCGGTCGTCGTCACCGGCAACGGCGCGCGCGCCGGAGAGAACGGTCAGGGCTCCAACACCGCCCGCTTCGCAGGCGCCCTGCGCGGCCGCGGCGTGGGTGTGGTGCTGGCCGGTCGTTCCGGCGCGGCCGACAATCCCGGCCCCATCGCGGTCGTCCGCTCGGACGCCGCCCTCGCCACCGCCGTAACGACCGTCGACAACCTCGATCGGGAAATCGGCCGCGTTACCACCGTCCTCGGCCTCAGCGAGCAACTGAACGGCGGCGCAGGCCGCTACGGCACCGGTACCAAGGCCAACTCTCTCACCCTCGCCGGCGTGCCTGCCTGAACCGACGCGCGGTGCGTTGATTCCCGGCAGTCCGGTCATGTGCTGGTCCGCGATACTACGGCGGTCACGAGGCGACCTCGCTCACAGTTATTGCCGTGGTGAATCGGCGAAGAGACGGGTCGGGGTTGCGCACGCGGTCGCTACGCGGTGAACACCTGCCTCGGGCACATGATTGATCGCAGCGACCGAGTGGCAAACGGGAGTCAGGGTGATCGGGACTGCGGATTCGTGTTACCGTGAAGACCCGTGGGTCAAACACGGATTCAGGCGCGAACGGCCACGAAGCACATCTTCGTCAGCGGTGGAGTCGCCTCCTCATTGGGTAAAGGTCTTACCGCCTCCAGCCTCGGTCAGCTGTTGACGGCGCGCGGGCTGCGCGTCACGATGCAGAAACTCGACCCGTACTTGAACGTCGATCCGGGCACCATGAATCCGTTCCAACACGGAGAGGTGTTCGTGACGGAGGACGGCGCCGAGACCGACCTGGATGTCGGTCACTACGAGCGGTTCCTCGACCGGGATCTGTCCGGGGACGCGAATGTCACGACGGGCCAGGTGTATTCGTCGGTGATCGCCAAGGAGCGGCGCGGCGAGTACCTCGGTGACACGGTGCAGGTCATTCCGCACATCACCGACGAGATCAAGAGCCGCATCCTCGCGATGGCCGATCCTGATCCAGAGGGACACGTCCCCGACGTGGTGATCACCGAGATCGGCGGCACCGTCGGCGATATCGAGTCGCAGCCGTTCTTGGAGGCGGCCCGCCAGGTGCGCCACGACGTGGGCCGGGAGAACGTCTTTTTCCTGCACGTGTCGTTGGTGCCGTACCTCGCGCCGTCGGGCGAGCTCAAGACCAAGCCGACCCAGCACTCGGTGGCCGCGCTGCGCAGCATCGGTATCCAGCCGGACGCGCTGATCCTGCGCTGCGACCGGGACGTGCCGCAGGGCCTCAAGAGCAAGATCGCGCTGATGTGCGACGTCGACGTGGACGCCTGCATCTCCACCCCGGACGCCCCGTCGATCTACGACATTCCGAAGGTGCTGCACCGCGAGGGCCTGGACGCCTATGTGGTGCGCAAGCTCGGCCTGCCGTTCCGTGACGTGGACTGGACCGTGTGGGGCGACCTGCTGGACCGGGTGCATTCGCCGCGCGAGACCGTCGAGGTCGCGCTGGTCGGCAAGTACGTCGATCTGCCCGACGCCTATCTGTCGGTAACCGAAGCGCTGCGCGCGGGCGGGTTCGCCTCGCGGGCGAAGGTCAACATCCGCTGGGTGCAGTCCGATCACTGCCAGACGCCGGCGGGTGCCCAGGCGGCGCTGCGCGATGTGGACGCGGTGCTGATCCCCGGCGGGTTCGGTATTCGCGGCATCGAGGGCAAGGTCGGCGCCATCCGGTACGCCCGGACCAGGGGTCTGCCGCTGCTGGGCCTGTGTCTCGGTTTGCAGTGTGTGGTGATCGAGGCCGCGCGTTCGGTCGGTCTGACCGAGGCCAATTCGGCCGAATTCGAGCCGGACACACCGTATCCGGTGATCTCGACCATGGCTGATCAGCAGCACGTCATAGCCGGTGAGGCCGATCTCGGCGGTACCATGCGACTGGGCGCCTACCCGGCCACCCTGGCGAAGGGGTCGGTGGTCGCGCAGGCATACGGCACCGTGCAGGTCTCCGAGCGGCACCGGCATCGCTACGAGGTGAACAACGCCTACCGCGACAAGATCGCCACCAGCGGCCTGAAGTTCAGCGGCACTTCGCCGGACGGGCACCTGGTCGAGTTCGTCGAGCTGCCCGCGGACAAGCACCCGTTCTTCGTTGCTACCCAGGCACATCCGGAACTGAAGAGCCGCCCGACCCGCCCGCATCCGCTGTTCGCGGCGCTCATCTCCGCGGCGCTGAAATACAAGCTGGCCGAGCGGCTTCCGGTCGATCTCCCGGACGACGAGCTCGCGAACACGGATCAGGCTTCGTAATGACGGAGCACGGGGGTGGACCTGGCAGCCACGATTTCGAAACCGTCTCCAGCCGAACGGTTTACAGCGGCGCGATCCTCGCACTGCGGCTGGACCAGGTGGCGATGCCCGGCGGTCGGATCGTCGAACGTGAGGTGATCGAGCATCACGGCGCCGTCGCTGTCGCGGCGATCGATGACGACGACAACGTGGTGCTAATCCGCCAATATCGGCACCCGATCGGCACCCGGCTGCTCGAGTTGCCCGCCGGGCTGCTCGACCTGCCGGGCGAGGATCCGCTGGAAGCGGCGAAGCGTGAACTGGCCGAGGAGACCGGTCTGGCCGCGCGGGAATGGTCGGTGCTGGTGGATGTCGCGCTGTCGCCCGGCTTCACCGACGAGGCGCTGCGGGTCTACTTCGCACGGGATCTGTACGAAACCCACCAGCCCGAACCGGAAAACGAAGAGGCGGACCTGGAGCTGGTCCGGATGCCGCTCGACGAGGCCGTCCGGGCCGCGCTGGGCGGTGCGATCGTCAACGCCACGGCGGTCGCGGGCGTGCTCGCGCTCGCGGCCGCGCGGGCCGGCGGTACCGAACTGCGCCGCGCCGACGCGCCGTGGCCCGGACAGCCGACCGCGTTTCTCCGCCGCAGGGCGGCACAGCAGCAGTCCGAAGACTGACGGGCCCGGGCGGTGCTCGCGCGGCAAATCGGCGCCTACCTCGACCATTTGGCGGTGGAGCGCGGCGCCGCGCGCAACACGCTCGGCGCGTATCGCCGGGACCTGGATCGCTATCGGAATTTCCTGACCGAGCGTGGCATCACAGGACTCGACAAGGCCTCCGAATCCGACGTCGCCGAGTTCACCATGGCATTGCGGGCCGGCGGTATCACCCACCCACCGCTGGCGGCCAGTTCGGTGGCCCGCGCGCTGATCGCGGTGCGCGGGCTGCACCGGTTCGCGGCGGCCGAGGGCATGACCACGACGGATGTCGCGCATGCCGTGAAGCCGCCCGCCGCTGGTCGCCGATTGCCGAAAGCGCTGCCCTACGACCAGGTCTTGAAGTTGCTGGAGGCCGCGGGCGGCGGACCGATGGATGCCGACAATCCCGACGCCTCGGTAGCGACGGACGGCGGGCCACGGGGATTGCGCGATCGTGCGCTGCTCGAACTGCTTTACTCGACCGGAGCGCGCATCTCCGAGATGGTCGGCTTGGACGTCGACGACCTCGACACCGACGAGCGGGCAGTCGTGCTGCACGGCAAGGGCGGTAAGCAACGGATGGTGCCGATCGGCAGGCCCGCCCTCGCCGCAGTCGACGCGTATCTGGTCCGGGGGAGGCCGGTGCTTGCCGCCAGCGGGAAAGGCAGTGCGGGCGCGCTGTTTCTGAATGCACGCGGCGGCAGGCTGTCGCGGCAGACCGCCTGGCAGGCTTTGCAGACCGCGGCCGAGCGCGCCGGGATCGGTGCGGCAGTGTCACCGCACACGTTGCGGCATTCATTCGCAACGCATCTGCTCGACGGCGGGGCCGATGTGCGAGTGGTGCAGGAGTTGCTCGGGCATGCGTCGGTGACAACCACACAGATCTACACGCTCGTCACTGTCAACACGTTGCGCGAGGTCTGGGCCACCGCGCACCCCCGCGCACGCTAGGTCGACACGCGCGCTGGATTCGCCAAGGGATCGAACTGGCGAACTGAGACGCCGTCACCCGACTCGCGGAAGGCGTTGACCACATCGTCTTGAATGTAGTGCCCACGTGAGCGTTGGTTTGTCCCAGCCGAATTCGACGGGGCCATGCGCGGGAATCGGCCCTGCTGCCGCGATACCACCAAACCGAGGAAGAATATGGACCATAGTCCGGTTACCTTCGATGTCGAGTCACGCCGTGCGTCGGCTCGGCATGTTGTCGGCTGAGCATGTGAGGTGAGCTGAATGGCAAAGGCTTTCATCGTCCACGAGTCCGATGTCGAAGAGGTATCGTTGCCGGGCGGCGGTTCCTTCCAGCTGCTCGAGGACAGTGAGAATTCCGATGGCTTGTTCAAGGCCAACCGGCTCGTCCTGCAGGCCGGTGCGGATGGCACCAGGCCGCACCATCACACTGAGTCGACAGAAATCTTCTACATCCTCGGCGGCACCATGGAATTCCTCGTCGACGGCGAACATCAATCGGTATCCAAGGGCGGCTTGGTCGTCGCCCCGCTGGGCACTGTGCACGCGTTCGGCGCCTCCGTCGACGGCCCGGCGGAGTTCCTGGCGGTGCTCACACCGGGTATCGTCCGATTCGAATACTTCCGGCAATTCGGTCGCGTCGCCCGAGGTGAGGCGGATTGGGACAGTATGGACGAACTACACGATCGGGTTCGACGTCCATTTCGACGGCGGACCCGAGTGGCGATGACACAGTGAGAGGTAACGTTTTCACTGCGAACACGCCGCGCTGAGGCGCGGCAGTTGGACACAGTCAAGCGGTAGCGTTCTTGCGAGAGCTGGACCGTACGAAAGCGAGGTCGGGCCCGATCGGCCTCGCTACGCTCGGCGAGGCAACGGGCAGGAACGCATAAGGAGCAGCGGATCGTGACGACAGCCAGTGCGGCAGAGCCGCCGATCAGTGCTGGGGCGCAGCCGCTTACGGGTACCCGGACGGGTCCGTACTCGGAGGCCGCCGCGGAAACGCTGTGGGGCATCGGCGCCGAACCCGTCCCAGAAGACGCGGCGCTGGGTCCCACCGGTCGGCCCCTGCGCGCGGTTCCCGACCCGCCCCCGGTCGAGCGGCACGGCGATGCCCTGATTGTCGCCATGTGCAATCAGAAGGGCGGCGTGGGCAAGACCACTTCGACCATCAACCTCGGTGCCGCGCTCGCCGAATTCGGCAGGCGGGTGCTGCTGGTCGACCTCGATCCGCAGGGTGCGCTCTCGGCGGGATTGGGTGTGGCCCACCATGATCTCGATCTGACCGTGCACAATCTGCTCATCGGGTCCAAGGTGTCCATCGAGGACGTGCTGACGGAGACCCGCGTCGAGAACCTGGACTTGCTGCCGAGCAATATCGATCTGTCGGCGGCGGAGATCCAGCTGGTCAACGAGGTGGGCCGGGAGCAAACACTGGCCCGCGCGCTGGAACCCGTGCGCGACCGCTACGACTACATTCTCATCGACTGCCAGCCGTCGCTCGGCCTGCTCACGGTGAATGCGCTGGCCTGCTCGGACGGCGTGATCATCCCGATGGAATGCGAGTATTTCTCGCTACGCGGGCTGGCGCTGCTCAATGACACCGTGGAGAAGGTGCGCGACCGGCTCAACCCGCGGTTGAGCCTCTACGGCATCGTGGTGACCATGTTCGATGCGCGGCTACTACATTCGCGTCAGGTGATGGCGCGAGTCGTCGAGGTGTTCGGCGATCTGGTCTACGACACGGCGATCTCGCGCACCGTCCGGTTCCCGGACGCCAGCGTGGCGGGCGAACCCATCACCACATGGGCATCGAAATCCGCTGGGGCCGAAGCATATCGGGCGATGGCGCGGGAAGTCATCCACCGGTCCGGCCGGTGACGGGAGATCCTGAGCCGGCGCCATCGACAACCACGGAAACGCTCGGCTCGGAGTCTGTCGTGGGCCCGGGCGAGGAAGCTCCTGCGCAAAAGTCCGGATTTCATCTGAGGCTGAGCAATTTCGAGGGGCCGTTCGATCTGCTGCTCACCCTGATCAGCTCGCGCAAGCTGGACGTAACCGAGGTGGCGCTGCACAAGGTCACCGACGAATTCATCGCCTACACCAAGGCGTTGACGGCGGCACTGTCCGGGAGCGACGCCGGGGTCGCCCTGCGCGCAGACAAGATCCTGGACCAGACCACCGAATTCCTGGTCGTCGCCGCCACTTTGCTCGACCTCAAGGCGGCCAGGCTGCTGCCGTCCGGTGAGATGACCGACGCCGAGGATCTCGAACTGCTCGAGGCACGCGACCTGCTGTTCGCCCGGCTGCTGCAGTACCGCGCGTTCAAGCAGGTCGCCGAGTTGCTCGGCGAGCTGGAGGCCGTCGCGCTGCGTCGCTATCCTCGTGCGGTCGGGCTGGAGGATCGGTTCGCCGACCTGCTGCCCGAGGTTACCCTGGGAGTAGACGCGCACGAATTCGCCGCGATCGCCGCCAGCGCCTTCCGGCCCCGCCCGATACCTAAGGTCGGGCTCGACCACCTGCACTGGCACGCCATCTCGGTCGCCGAACAGGCCGCCATCGTGCTCGAGCAGTTGAAACTGCGCGGTCCCGGCGGCTGGACGACCTTCGGTGAACTCGTCGCCGACTGCGATGTGCCGATCCAGATCGTCGCCCGCTTCCTCGCGCTGCTCGAGCTCTACCGCGGTAAGACGATCGAATTCGACCAGCCCGACCCGCTCGGCCCGCTCTCGGTCAGCTGGACCGGCGACCCGAAGGAAGACATCGCGCACGCGGCCGACACCGTGACTATCGAGGAGGACTACGGGTGAGCGAGCAACGGGTGAGCGAGCAACCCATGGACACGGCCGAGGAGAGCGAGGGAACGGTCGACTCGGCGGACGGAAGTGCGCGAATCGTGGCGGACGAGGGCGCGAGAGCCACCGACGCGGCCGAGAGCGCCGAGCGAATCGTTGACGCGGCGGCCGATGGGGCAACCGTCGACGCGGCCGAAGGCGCTGCGAGCGCGGCCGAGGATGCCGAGAGCGACACAGTGGCGGAGTTCACCCCCGAGACTCTGGATGACGATGAATTCCGGGCGGCATTGGAGGCCATGTTGCTCATCGTGGACTCTCCGGCCCCGGTAGAACTGCTTGCCGATGCCTTGGCGGACACCTCGGTGCGGGTGGATCGGACCCTGCGCGAACTGTCCGCGGAACTGTCCGCGCGGGCCAGCGGCATCGACCTGCGTTTCGTCGGGGACGGCTGGCGCTTCTATACTCGCAGCGAGTATGCGCCGTATGTAGAACGGATGTTGCTCGACGGCGCCCGGTCGAAACTGACGCGGGCGGCATTGGAAACTCTGGCGGTTGTGGCATACCGTCAACCGGTGACCCGGACCAGGGTCAGCGCGGTGCGCGGCGTGAACGTCGACGGGGTGATGCGAACCCTGCTGGCTCGGGGATTGATCGCCGAGGCCGGGGTCGACTCGGAGACGAACGGCACGCAGTACTGCACGACCGAGCTGTTCCTGGAACGGATCGGACTCTCGTCGCTGACCGATCTACCGCCGCTGGCGCCCCTACTGCCGGGCGTCGACCTGATCGATGAGATTAACGAGAGCCTGGATACGGATCCCCGTTACACCAGGCTGAGGAAACCCGTCGAGGCCGATTTGGACCTCGGCACCGAGGACTGACAGGACAACATGAGTACGCCCGCTCGCCGAGATGGCACACCGGATCGTAGAAAACGCAGCGACCAGCCCACCAGGGGCGGCGCAGGCCGTGACGCAGGCTCCCGAGGAGCCCGTTCGGCACAACGGGGGGACACACAGCGCGGGGCTTCCTGGGGAGGCGAAGGTGGGTCTTCGCAGGGCGGAGGCTATCGCGGGGGTTCGCACGGCGGAAGCGGCCAGCGAGGGAGTTCGCAGGGTGAGGGCGGTTACCGCGGGTCTTCCCAGGGCGGTTACCGCGGGGGCTCGCAAAGTGAGGGTGGTTACCGTGGGGGTTCGCAGGGTGGATCCGGACAGCGTGGGTCCTCGCAAGGCGGCGGCTACCGTGGCAGCTCGCAGAGCGAGGGGGGTTACCGTGGGGGTTCGCAGGGTGGATCCGGCCAGCGTGGCTCGTCGCAGCGTGGCGGTTCGCAGGGCGAGGGCGGCTATCGCGGATCCTCGCAAGGCAGTGGGGCGCAGCGTGGTTCGTTGCAAGGCGGCGGCTATCGCGGTCCCTCCGAGGGCGGCGGCTATCGCGGATCCTCGCAGGGTGACGCCCCGCGTCGCCCCGCCCAGTCTTCGTCATCCGGGACGACAGCTCGCAAGGCCAAGAACCCGAAGCCGGAGCGTAAGGTTGTCGCGCCGACGCTGCTGAACAATGCCAAGCCCGCCAGGCGCCAGCACGCCGAACCGGTCGCCGAAGGACACGTGAAACTGCCTGCGGGCGAAGGCGAACGGCTGCAGAAGGTGCTCGCCAAGGCGGGCGTCGCCTCGCGCCGCGCCGCCGAGGAAATGATCGACCAGGGCCGCGTCGAGGTCGACGGCGCAATCGTCACCGAGCAGGGCTTGCGGATCAATCCGCAGACCGCCGTGGTCCGCGTCGACGGCACGCGGGTGATGGTGCGTGAGGAATTGGTCCACATCGCGCTGAACAAGCCGAAGGGCTGGCAGTCCACCATGTCCGACGATCTCGGACGCCCGTGCGTTGGTGACATCGTCGCCGAACGGATCGCGGCCGGGCAGCGGCTGTTCCACGTCGGTCGGCTCGACGCCGACACCGAGGGCCTGCTGCTGCTCACCAACGACGGTGATCTGGCGCACCGGCTCATGCATCCCTCGTTCGAGACGCCGAAGACCTACCTGGCGACGGTGAACGGCGAGGTCAACAAGTCGATCGGCAAGCGGCTCAGAGACGGCATCGAACTCGAGGACGGCCCCGCGAAGGTCGACAAGTTCCAGGTGCTCGAACTGGGCGAGGGACGTTCCCTGGTCAAACTGGTGTTGCACGAAGGGCGCAAGCACATCGTGCGCCGGCTGCTCGACGCCGTCGGCCACCCGGTGACCCGGTTGGTGCGCACCAATATCGGTCCGGTCGCGTTGGGCGATCAACGGCCCGGCACGCTGCGTGTGCTCGGTCGCGATGAAGTCGGCAAACTGTATGAGGCGGTGTCGTTGTGAACGGTGTGGAGATTCCGGTGGAGGCCCTCGGGCAGATATCGGGCACTTCGCCACTGGTCGTCGCGATGGACGGTCCGTCGGGTACCGGCAAGTCCAGCGTTTCGCGGCGGCTGGCGACGTGCCTCGATGCCCGCTACCTGGATACCGGCGCGATGTATCGCGTGGCGACGCTTCGGGTGCTGCGCGCCGGTATCGAGCTGACGGACGCCGCGGCGATCGGCGCGGCGGTCAAGGAGCTGCCGCTGACCATCGGCAGCGACCCGAGCCGGGAAGTAATCCTGCTCGATGGTGCGGATGTGTCCTCGGAGATTCGCGGCGACGCCGTCACCAAGGCCGTCTCTGCGGTGTCCGCGGTGCCCGAGTTGCGTGACCTGCTGGTCGCCATGCAGCGCGAAATCACCTCTGCTGCACAGCGAATCGTGGTCGAGGGGCGCGACATCGGCACCGTCGTGCTGCCGGACGCGGACGCCAAGATCTACCTGACCGCGTCCGCGCAGGCCCGTGCGGAGCGGCGCAATCAACAGAACATCCGCGAAGGCCGCGGTGACGACTACGAGGCCGTGCTCGCCGACGTGCAGCGTCGCGACAACCTCGACTCGACACGCAAGGTGTCGCCGTTGCGCCCCGCCGAGGATGCGGTGCTGGTGGATACCAGCGACATGAACATGGATGAGGTCATCGATGAGCTGTACCGCGTTGTGGCGCGGCAGGTTTCAGCTGGCCGGACAGGAAGGGTACAGTGACCGAGGACGTTCTGGTCGGCGACGGCGTATGGAGCGACGAAACCGACTGGGAGACTATTGATCTCGACGGTGAGTTCGCGGAGGACGCCGATGTCGCGATGCCTACCCTCGCGGTTGTCGGTCGACCGAACGTCGGCAAGTCGACCCTGGTCAACCGGATCATCGGACGCCGCGAGGCGGTCGTCGAGGACATTCCCGGCGTGACCCGCGACCGCGTCTCCTACGAGGCGAACTGGTCGGGACGCCGTTTCCTCGTGCAGGACACCGGCGGCTGGGAGCCCGACGCCAAGGGCCTGCAGCAGTCGGTGGCCAGGCAGGCCGAATTGGCGATGCAGACCGCCGACGCGATCCTGCTGGTCGTCGACGCTGTTGTCGGCGCCACCGCCACGGACGAGGCGGCGGTCAAGGTGCTGCGTCGGTCCAAGACCCCGGTCATCCTGGTCGCCAACAAGGTCGATGACGAGCGCGTCGAATCCGAGGCCGCCGCGCTGTGGTCGCTCGGCCTCGGTGAACCGCGCATGGTCAGTGCCTCGCACGGACGCGGCACCGGCGATCTGCTCGACGATGTCCTCGCCGTGCTGCCCGAAACCCCGCGCGAAGGCACCGGCGGGACCGGCCCGCGCCGCGTCTCGCTGGTCGGTAAGCCGAATGTCGGCAAGTCGAGCCTGCTCAACAAGCTGGCGGGCGACGAACGCTCGGTCGTGCACGATGTCGCGGGCACCACCGTCGACCCGGTCGACTCACTGGTCGAATTGGGCGGCAAGATCTGGAAATTCGTCGACACTGCGGGCCTGCGCCGCAAGGTCTCCCATGCCAGCGGCATGGAGTTCTACGCGTCGCTGCGTACCAAGTCGGCACTCGAGGCATCCGAGGTCGCCATCATGCTGGTGGATGCCTCGCAGCCGATCACCGAGCAGGATCTGCGGGTGATCAGCATGGTCGCCGAGTCCGGTCGCGCACTGGTGCTTGCCTTCAACAAGTGGGACATGGTCGACGAGGACCGCCGCTTGCAACTCGAACGCGAAATCGATCGCGACCTGGTCCGTGTCCCGTGGGCGCAGCGGGTGAACATCTCCGCCCACACCGGTCGCGCGGTCCAAAAGCTCGTTCCCGCGATGGAAACCGCGCTGGAATCGTGGGACAAGCGCATTCCGACCGGCCGCCTGAACACCTGGCTCAAGGAAGTGGTCGCCGCGACCCCGCCGCCGATGCGCGGCGGTCGCCTGCCGCGGGTCATGTTCGCCACCCAGGCGACGACGCGTCCGCCGACCTTCGTGCTCTTCACCACCGGCTTCCTGGAAGCGGGCTACCGCCGCTTCCTGGAGCGCCGCCTGCGCGAGGAATTCGGCTTCGACGGTTCGCCGGTGCGTATCTCGGTGCGCGTCCGTGAGAAGCGGGATCGCAAGAAGTAACCGGCATGGCGGCGAAACAGTTTGTTGCCACGGACATTTCACACGCCTCACAGCATTTATACGCGCTGTGAGGCGTGTGGAGTCTGTGTGGGGGAGACGCGGATTGCCCTCAGGGCTATCGCCGTACCGGGGGCGAACACCCGTGATCGAGCGTCGGTACTAGTGCGGTGACGCGGGCATTGTCGCGGGCGTGGGTGGGGCCATAGGACAATTCGACGGTTCGCTCGAATGCGCCCGGCGTGTTGAACGCCGCCAAAGCGTGCATCATCGCGTTATCCCAGGTGGCTACCGGGTCGTCGCCGAGTCGGTCACCCTCCAGTGCGTTGCCGAGATCGCCGATGGATGCGCCGTCGGACACCAGGGGTGGCACCCACATCTGTTCGACGGCAAGGTGATTCACCAGATCGCGGACGGACCATTCGGAGCAGGGAGTGGGTGCGCCCCACTACTCGGGGGTAATGGCGTGCACCCGTTCCGCGAACAGGGTAAGCGCTTCCTGGTAACGGGTGAGCAGGTCGGCATCACTCATGGATCCCATCCTGCCACCGTCGGCGGTCCGAGATCGTCCCCGCCGAAGTATCAGCGGAAGCCGGCGATGTGGTCGCTCACCCACCCATGCGCCACAACGGAATCCTCCGCCACCAACTCGACATCCAGCCCGCCACAATGGGTTTCACACCGAGGCCCGCCTTTGGATCGCCACTGAACCCGCCGCCACCAGCACCGTCGGCGAATCCCTCGCCCAACACCCCGAAGTCTCCTTCGCAGCCCTCACCACCGGCCCACCAACTTGGTAGCCGCCATCAACTGCCGCGACCACCAAGATCTCGGCCGCTACCTCACCGGCCGCATCGGCGGACTCCTGGGGATCAGAACGATCGAGACCGCCCCGATCATCCGCACCGTCAAACGCGCTGGCGCCCTACTGCTTTAGCGGCCATGTAGTTGTGCACGGACGACACCGGTGCGATCAGCAGCGTGAGGCCGGTAATGGTTCGCCACCAGACGAAGGGATCGATAGCGAGGCGTTCGGCGGCGCCGGGACCGAGGTGTGAGCTGGTGAGGCTCGCGACCACGCCCACGATGCTTGCGACGAGGAGCGCGAGAGTTGTTGCGGCGTAACCGCGGTGCGACCAGTAGAGGCGAGAAACAATCGCCATGATCGCGATGCCGGATAGCAGTTCGAGGTAAGCGCCGGTCGGGTGTACAAGAGCGCGAATGTGGCTGCCGCCGGATACTTCGCCGGAGCTGCCGGGGAAGGCTCCGACCAGGACTATGCCGAGGCAGTTGCTCAGCGCCAGGTACGGAACCGCCTTTCCGAGTGGGGTTTTCGGCAGCAGCGGTGACAACAGGAGAGTGGCGGCCAGCACGAGGATGCCGAGTAGCACGAATTCGGCGGACATCAGCGCGTGCCACGGCGAGCAGATGTAGCGGCTGCTCAGTGTGCCGTATTGGCGCATGTCTCCGAGGCATTCGGGGACGCCGAGGTCGCTGATCATGTTCTGCTTCCAGCTGTAGACATGGGGCGTGGGCCAGCGGGAGGCAACGATCAGTTCGACGATGTAGTAGGAGATCGTCAGGATAAGCAGGGCCGCACCGGTTTTCAGCCGCTTGGTCGACAGGTTCGATGTCATCGGCGGCACGTGGTTGCCGTGGCGGGTGCGCCCGCGAACCGGTCGTTGATCCACGCCGTCCATTGCTCGACACCGGCGGCGAAGGCATCGTGTCCGCCCGACAGCAGAGTGTCCTGCACCGGGATTCCAATTCGGCACATATCGGTGACGGCCTGGTTGCCCCATACAGTATTGACGAGGGTGTCACTGTCGCCTCGCGAGATGTACGTGGGGATGTCGGTGGCGGTCTTCGGCAGGTTCCCGTTGGCTTCGTAGTCGGCGAACGCCCGCCGAGCGTCGGCGTCGACGAACTGGGCGTCTGGAGCGGTCGCAGACTGGGCTAGCGCGCCGTCCTCTGCGGTGAACTGGCCGGTGCAGGTGGATTCCAGGCGAGGCGCCGCCGCGAGGAGCCCGCCGTGCAGGACTTTATCGTAGGAGTAGCCGGAGTTGCGGTATCGAACGGCTTCAACCAGGTAGGGCAGGATCAGATACTGGGCGGCGCTCAGCGTCTTCGTCTCGACGCTCTGAGCCAGGTCGGTACGCAACGCGGGCGAGAGCAGTACATTGCCGAGAACTTTCAGTTCGGGGGCGTAGGTCTTCGCCGATTCGGCCGCCGATTCTGTGGCGCGCCCGCCCTGGGAGAGCCCGACGAGCACGATGTCCTTCGATAACGGCAGGCCGAGCGTCTGTGCTGCGCGGACCGAGTTGAGCACGTCGTACCCGGAGGACGGGGTATCCAGATACGGGGCCTTGCCGGGGCCGTCGAGGCCTTGGTAGTTCGTCATGACCACGGCTTTGCGGTCGTTGAGCAGGGCTGCGACAACGGTGTCGTTGCCGAACAGGATGGGTGAATTCGTCGGCGCGCAGTTATTGACGACCCCCGAAGTGCCGTGGGCGAAGGCCACCACCTGCCAGCCTCCATGAGGCGCCGCGCCCTTCGGCAAGAACACCGCACCCGACACCTCGATCGCGGATTTGTCCGGCGCCGTCGAGACATAGCGGAGGTACGTCGCCGCGGAAGCCGCCGCTGCGAGGGCCGGACCGCCATTCGTCAGCGGTCGCTGCGCTACCAATTTTCCCGGTTTGTCCGGCGGATTAGCGTTGGTGTCAGTCGAGCCGCAACCGGCAGTCAGGATGGTCGCCACCAGGGAAACCCAGATGAGTGCCATTTTCGGTCGCAAGATCACCCGCTCCTTCGCTGTGAACCCCCACCACCGCGGAACACCAACTGTCGAACCGGGGGCCGCTGAGGCGGTTAGCGCTTCAGGCCACGCTATCGTGCCCATGCGCCCGAGCAGGCCTCGGCGTGTCAGGTCTCACTATCGATGCTTCGACTACGTAATCGCATCTGCGTGTGCGCGAAATCCGATGAGCCAGCGCCGCCTGCGAGCCCGCCGGCTGACCGGAGTGAGCTTGACCGGAGCTGGGCCGAAATCCTCGAAACAGGCAATGCCCATCTGGCGACTTGCCAGCGGTAAAGCTGGACCGGTGCGCGCGCGAACCGACGCGACCTGGCATTATCCGACCATGGTCATTCCCAGCGTGCTGTCGGAACGCCCTACCACCGGAACACCGTTCCAGACGGGTTGGCCGGTGCGCCTCGCCGACACCGACGGCGATCAGCGCCTGCGCCTCGACGCCATCGCCCGCTACCTGCAAGACATCGGCTTCGAACATCTCGACGCCGTCGAAGACGGTGACACCCACCGCGGCTGGGTGGTCCGCCGCACCGTCATCGATGTCCTGAAGCCGATCGAACTCGGCGAACATGTCACCCTGCGCCGCTGGTGCTCCGGCTTGTCCAACCGCTGGTGCAACATGCGTGTCCAAATCTGCGGTAGCAACGACGGCCTCGTCGAAACCGAAGGATTCCTAATCCATTTCGGCACCGAATCCGGCGTCCCAGCCCGCATGAGCGACCGCTTCATGGCGCCCATGCTCGCCAGCACCACCGAACACCGCCTCCGTTGGAAAGCGGCACTTACCGACCCGATGCCAGCAAGCGACCAGCCCGGCGTACACGAGCTGCCCTTCCCGCTCCGCGTCGCCGACATCGACTGGCTCGACCACGTCAACAACGCCGTCTACCTGTGCGCACTCGAGGAAATCCTCGCCACCCACACCGACCTCATGTCCCGTCCGCACCGTGCGGTCATCGAGTACGCAAAACCCTTGAAGGCGGGGGAGCAGGTCCGCTTGATCGGCCGCCGCGACGGCTCTGCCCTCGACGTCTGGTTCGCCGTAGCCGACGACCCCCGAGCCGTCTCCCGAGTCACGCAGTTGTGACTCGCACCTCAACCTGCCACCCCGCCAGCCAGGCGATTCGGTGTCTCGCCCCTCCCTGAGGTAATCTTTTCCAGCGCCCGCACGCGGACGCAACCGGGATGTGGCGCAGCTTGGTAGCGCACCTGACTGGGGGTCAGGTGGTCGCAGGTTCAAATCCTGTCATCCCGACAGTAGAAACCCCTTCCGACCTCGATCGGAAGGGGTTTTCTTATGTCCGGTTCGGGTCGAGATTTGAGCCGAATCCCATCAAAATCTCAGATTTTCGAGCTCATCCGCCCCGCGCCCACCGCTCGAGCACGTCCCGATTATCGGGCACGGTCTCGGGGACATCGATGTAGTGGCCCTTCGCCACGGCGGTGGTGTTACCTAGTTGCCGGGCCGCCCGTTCCGGGTCCTCATACTCGCGATCGACCGCGGTAGCGGCACCCTTGCGGAACGTCCGCGGGGTGATCCATGCGAAGGTCTCACCTCGAGCGGCCCGCCATGTCCTGCCGAAGTTGTTCGGGTTGCGCACCGTGCCGACTCGTGACGGGAACAGCAATCTCATCGGGTTCGGCTGGCCCGAGGCCTTCAGGTGTTCGATGGCCTCGCGGATCGACTCGACCGTGTGCGGGGGTAGCAGGATCCGGCGCCATCCGCTGTCGGTCTTCGGGGCGGGTTTACGCACCCACCCGCCAGTGCCCTTCCCCTTCGCCTCGACCAACGTTCCGGTGATGTCCAGGTACGGGTCAGGGGCATCGAGATCGATGTCGTCGAGGAGCAGTGCGAACACCTCATGCGGGCGCATGCCGGTTCCGGTGATCACGTCGATCACCCACACCACTGTCCAGTCCCGTGCGGGTCCGGTCGTGTAGGCGGGGGTACCAGGTATTTCCTCACCGCGAGCCCATGCTCGAACCTGAGCGCGGAAGGCGGGCAGCGCGTGCTGGTCTTTGACCTTGCCGCGGGCTTGCTTCGTGCGACGCGTGATCGGTTCGACACCGTCCATCGGGTTGGTAGCGATCGCTCCGTGCCGGACGGCGATCGCCATCATCGCCCGCAGGATTATCTTGTGCTGCTTGGCTTTGCGGCGCAGCCCCTGGCTGACGAGATGCTTGAGGTGACGATCCAGTTCCCCGGCGGTGGCCTGCCAGATTTGGAGGTTGCCGACAGAGTTCTCGATCTTGATCGTTTTCGGGTTGGCGCGCTTGTCGGTCGAGACGTAGATCTCGCGGCGGTAGTCCTCGATGTTTCCTTCGGTGTTGGCGTCGTCGGCTTCGAGTTCGCAGAGCAACTCGGCGGCGAGAGCGATCAGCTTGGTGGTGCGGGTGATGCGCTGCGATCCGATTTGTTCACGGTGATCGCGCATGGCTTCGGCAAGTCGATTGCGTGCCTCGTCGGCGCTGGTACCCATGCGTTCCAGCTGCGTGCGTCCTGCTGCGCCGTAGTAGTAGACCGTCGTGCGCCAGCGTCCGTTCTTCTGCTTCTTCGGCTTCATCGGTGTGCCGAAGGTTCCGACGGGCTTGGGGAGTCTGCCGCCCAATTGTGCTTTCTCCCTTCAGTGCTCGGTGCGTGTGGGTTCCTGGGGGATGCTGCGTGATGTCGGGTCGCTGACTTGGTGGCGCCTGGCGGTACTTGGTGGACTGCGTGAGATGGCTTTGGCGACTGACTGTTCGGCCGTGGTGGGTAGCGATGTCCAGCGACGACGAGTCTCGAAGATCAGAAACTCGGTTTCAAGGTCAGAATGTTTGCTAACTAATAGCTGTGAGTCGAAATTGCTCTGCCGGGGTGCTCGGATTTTGTGACGACTCCATCAGCGACGACTTGTGCTGGTGCGCAGTAACACGGCAGCGGGTCACGTCTTGTCCAGTTGTTCTTGCTCCCAGGTGAGCAGATCGCTGAGTCGGTAGCGTCGGTACCGGCCCATTCGCGCAAACCGAGGGCCGCGTCCCGCAGATGCCCACGCCGCCAACGTCTTCTTCGGTATTTTCAGCCGTTCGGCAACATCGTCTGTGCTGAGCCAGGAGTCGTCACTATCCATTGCAGACTCCGTTGAAATGCCGCGGCATCTGGACGCTAGGACCCGGGTCCGATGACGGAAGTGTCGTACGCCAACGCGGGGCCTCCTGCTGAGCAGCCGTGATGAGAACGCGCACGTCGCGGTGGAGTCGACCAAGATCGTCCTCGACCGTTGGTAGTGAGCCGCCGGGGCAAATTCGACGCCTTGAGTGGCTAGATTTTGCAGCCACATTGACAGGAGATGAGGACATAAGGCATCTCTTTCGTGCCTGTCTACTGATTCTCCCGATGTCCATTTAATCCCACCAGCGGCCGGCCCGCCACTGTCGCCGAAGTTCAGTGGTCAGGTGTAATCCCCGACGCGCGTGGACCAGGGGCTCAATCGCGATCGCTGTGGCCACGCCAAAGTTGAGTTGCTCCAGAGGATTTCGATACTGACACGCACTACCTGGACATAGGATGGCCTCATCCGCGCACCAGCAAACCAGCCCAGTTCCTGTTCACCCGGCAAGGTCACCGCCTATCCCAATAGGCGCTCGGGGGAGTGGGAGTCCTGTGACTTCCGACGGTGAGCGAGCGGGCATGTGGTTGTGCTGAGCAGGTGCGGCGGCGTTGGGAGCAGGGTGTCCCGCCGAAGGTGATCGCGCGTGCTCTGGGCGTGCGGCCGTCGGTGGTGGCGCCGTTGGTGCGACGAATCGCTGCCGAGGCCGAGGTGTCCCGAGGGTTGGGGAGGGTGCTGGGTTGCTGGGTCAATTGCGGTTGGAGTGTCGGGTTGGGGCTCGAGGGTCATCCGGAGTGGGCGGAATTGGATGCTCCCGTCGGTGAGGCCGAAGGATTCGCGCAGGTGTTCGTGGCACGAGAGACACGGCGTGGCCGGGCCACGCTGCGAGGCTAACTGGCCGACGTGCACTGTCTGGGGGTGAAGACGCCACCGACCCCGAAACCATGTACGTGGGCAGGATCCCCAGCGCTATCCGCGTGTATTACGCCTCGTTCGACCGTCCGGCGCTGGAGATTCCGATCGAACTCGGCCGTGAACTGATTCTGGGGGTGGTGCTGTATGCGCGCGGGCTCGGTTTCGAGCCTGCGGAAGCCTTCGATGGTGATGCCGCTGCGTTCCTGGGTGAGTGGGACGGGCCGGGCCGGATCGAGTTCGGTAGAGACGGTCAGCCGTTCTACCTCAACGGGCCCTACGACAATCCGGCCGCTGTCATACGGACCCTCGAGCAGTCCGTGGGTGCGGGGAACTTCCACTTCTCGGTGGCTGCAGGACCGATGTGACTGCCACGAGCACAGTCGAGTAGAACGCCCGATCACATGGGCCGCAAACCAGGCAAGAGCAAACGCCGGCGGGCGAATGGGAAGCGCCGCCACCGGCCGGACACGTGGATGGACGGGCGGAGTTCGATTGGATCATGGTGGGCGAGCGGCGGATGTTCGTTGTCGGCTACACCGCGAACGGCGTTCGAGCACGAGCCGGACGACGATGTATTCGACGGTGTCACCGCGGATCCGTTCGGCTAGCCCCCGCGGGTGCGCCCCGGGTCGGGCGGCCCATCGTGTTCGGCCCGCCGTTCTGAACAAGCTCCGCGAACAAGAGATCCCCACGAGATGGGGCCGTCCGGATCCACGATCACGACGGTGCCGCCCGCGCCGCCGAATGTGCGCTGGGGGTGGTTCCACTACTTCCCGGTGTAGGGCAGAAGGGCCATTTCGCGGGCGGTCTTCACTGCGGTAGCCACCTGAAGTTGCTGTTGTGGGTAAGTCCGGTGACCCTGCGGCTGCGGATCTTGCCGCGGTCGGACACGAAGGTCCGCAGCAGCGGCACATTCTTGTAGTCGATCTCGTCGATACCGGCCACCATCAGCGGATTCTTGCGGACCTTGCGGGGTGCCTCGATTCGCTTGCGTGTGTTGCGGGCTCGCGACGCTGTCATGGAATCTCCTCCTACCAGCTGGATTTGCTCACGCCAGGCAGTTCGCCCCGATGTGCCATCTCGCGCAGGCGGACTCGGGACAGCCCGAACTTGCGCAGATGCCCGCGCGGACGGCCGTCCACCACATCGCGATTGCGCAGCCGGGTCGGGCTGGCGTCGCGCGGCAGCCGCTGCAGGGCGAGCTGCGCGGCGGCCTGGGCTTCGGGTGTCGCATGCGGATCCCGCACGGTCGCACGCAGTTCCGCGCGCCGTTCGGAGTAGCGGGCTACCACCACCTTGCGCTGCTCGTTCCTGACGATCTTGGACTTCTTCGCCACGGCTCAGCGGTCCTCTCGGAAGTCGACGTGCCGCCGCACGACCGGGTCGTACTTGCGCAGTACCAGCCGGTCCGGGTCGTTGCGTCGGTTCTTGCGGGTCACGTACGTGTAGCCGGTGCCCGCCGTCGAGCGCAGCTTGACGATGGGGCGGATATCGGTGCTCTTGGACGCCATCAGATCCGCTCCCCTCGGGCCCGCAGGCGGGCGATGACCGCGTCGATGCCGTCGCGGTCGATGACCTTGATGCCCTTCGCCGACACGGTCAGCGTGACCCGCCGCCCCAGGCTGGGCGCGAAATATGTCTTGCGCTGGATGTTCGGATCCCAGCGCCGGTTGGTACGCCGATGCGAATGCGACACCGACTTGCCGAATCCGGGCGCCCGCCCGGTCACCTGGCAGTGTGCGGACACGCCACCCTCCTCGCTATTGAAAATCATTTTCGACAACCGTCGGCTGACACTGTACCCTCGAACCGAGGTTAATGAAAATGGTTGTCGAAAGGAGCGGAGTGGACGCCAGGACGCCCGTCATCATGGTCGGGGCTACTCCGACGGGGTGCAACAGCTCGGCGCCGGACTGCTCACCCCCGGAACGGCGCTGGTCCGGCACGATCTCGCGCTGCTGCGCGAAGGTGTGGTGACCCGGACGGTCGCCATGCACGATCGCGAGCAGACCTCGGTGCTGGAACTGGCGCACGGCTGCGTGTCCTGCACGCTGCGCGCGTCGCTGCTGCCGTTGCTGCGTACTCTGTCCGAGCGCAGTTCGGTGACGCGCATCGTGCTGCTGCTGGATCCGGTGATGGAACCGATCGAGGTGTGCGAGGCGATCGAGACCGTCGTCGTCACCGGCATTCCCGGTCGGGTCGACGCTCCGGCCGGACACGATGTGCGGGTCGCGGCGATGCTGGCCGCTGTCGATGCCGCCGCCTGGCTGGCCGATGCGACCGGGGACGAGACCCTCGCCGAGCGCCTCGGCACCGGCGACGACGATCGCACGGTGGCCCAAGTCGCGCTCGCTCAAGTCGAATACGCCGACGCCATAACGCTTTTCGGGCAACTCGACCAGCTCGATGCGGCCATGTTGAACGCCGTCTTCGCCCGGTTGGCCCCGGGTGTGCCGCGGCGCTGGGTGAGCGGGAGTCCCGATGCCGCGGTCGTGCTCGCGAGCGCGGGTGAGCACTCCCGGACCCGGCGCGGCTTCGATCCGCACGCACCGCTGCTGGCCGGGGCGCCGCCGCTGGAGATGGACGCCGGGGTCTGCCTGATCGAGTTCACCGCCGACCGCCCGTTCCATCCCGAGCGGCTGCACGAGGCCATCGATGTGCTGCTCGACGGGGTGATCACCGCGCGTGGGCGGATCTGGCTGGCGACCCGCCCCCAGGATGTGCTGTGGCTCGAATCCGCCGGCGCGGGACTGCGTATCGGCCCGGCCGGGCCGTGGCTGGCGGCTCTGTCGCCCGCGGATCAGCAGGCCGAGAACCCCGAACGGCTGGCCCTGGCCGCCGCGGGCTGGCATCCCCGCTACGGCGACCGGCACTGCGCACTGATCGCCCTGGTGCACCACGCCGACCCCAGCGACATCGACCGCGCTCTGCAATGGGCCCTGGTCACCGACGACGAACTGCGCCACCCGGATTCGTGGCAGCACTGGCCGGACCCGTTCGGCGACTGGCACGAGGACCCGTGCGCCACCACCGAATCCACCTCCGTAACCCCCACTCGCGAAGGAGAACAGTTGTGAAAGCCGGCATCCATCCCGACTACCACCCGGTGGTCATCGAGGACTCCAGCACCGCAAAGCGTTTCCTCACCCGCTCCACCGCCACCAGCGACCGCACCGCGACCTGGACCGACGGGCAGACCTACCCGCTGCTCGTCCTGGACGTGACCTCGGACTCGCACCCGTTCTGGACCGGCGCCCACCGCGTCCTGGACACCGCGGGCCGGGTGGAGAAGTTCGAACAGCGCTACGGCCGCCGGGTGCGGCCCGGAAAGCAGGCCTGAGCATGGCCGTGCCCAAACGCCGCACCTCGCGCGCCAACACCCGCCACCGCCGGTCGCAGTGGAAAGCCACTGCACCCCAGCTGATTCCGATCACCGTCAACGGTGTGGTCCGGTACATCCCGCCCCGGCTCGCGGCCGCGGTGCGCCGGGGCCTGATCGACCTAGACCGCCGGTGAGCGAGCGCAGCGAGCCAACCGGTGATACAGCCCGCGGCGGGCACGCCGGAGGCGAGGGTCAGCCAGGCGCAGGCGTGAGTGGCACCCGGCTGCCGGTCACGGTGTTGTCCGGCTTCCTCGGCGCCGGCAAGACCACGCTGTTGAATCACATTCTGGCCAACCGCGAGGGCCGCCGGGTCGCCGTGATCGTCAACGACATGAGCGAGATCAATATCGACGCGGCGCTGGTCGCTGGGCAGGGTCACCTGGATCGCACCCAGGAAAAGCTGGTCGAGCTGACCAACGGCTGCATCTGCTGCACGCTGCGCGAGGATCTCATCGAGGCGGTCGACACGCTCGCCACCGCAGGGCGTTTCGATCAGCTGGTTATCGAGTCCACCGGGATCTCCGAGCCGATGCCGGTCGCGGCGACCTTCGACTGGGAGTTCGAAGACGGCTTCACCCTGAACCGCTCGGCCCGGCTGGACACCATGGTGACCCTGGTCGACGCCTCGACCTTCCTCGGCGAGATCGGCCGCGGCCAGACCCTGGCCGAACGGGACCTGGCCGCGGGCGACGGTGACGAACGCGGCATCGCCGATCTACTCGTCGACCAGGTGGAGTTCGCCGACATGATCCTGGTCACGAAGGCCGATCTGGTGAGCCCGCAGCTCGCGGGCGCGGTCGAGGCGACGCTGCGCCGGCTCAACCCGGCCGCCGAGATCCGCCGCGTCGACCACGGCCGTATCGACCTGGCCGCGGTCCTGGACACCGGCCGCTACAACCCGGTCCTCGCGGCCGAGACTCCCGGCTGGGCCGAGGAATTGGCGGGCGGGCATACGCCCGAGACCGAGGAGTACGGCATCCGCAGCTGCACCTATCGCGCCGACCGTCCGTTCCACCCGGCCCGGCTCGAGCAGGTACTCAACGGCCTGCGAGGTGTATTGCGCAGCAAGGGTTTCTGCTGGATCGCGACTCGTCCCGAGATCGCGGCGATCTGGTCCCAGGCCGGGCCGAACCTCACCTTCGAACCGGCCGAATACTGGTCCACCGCGTCCGAGGAGCCCGGTCAGGAACTGGTATTCATCGGTGTCCGCCTGGACACCGACCGCCTGCGCCGCGATCTGGACGCCGCCCTGCTGACCGACGCGGAATTCGCTGCCGGGCAGCAGGGGTGGCGCAGCTACCCCGACCCGTTCCCGGCGTGGGACGCGGTGCACGAGCACGCCTGAAGGGGCGGAGTCCCGGCGCGGTGCGTCGCCACCGTCACCACCGCGGGGCTCGCACCCAGCAGTGGTGCGGACGAGTCGGCGACACGATACGCCGCAAGGGCGAAGAACGATCCCCGACGATCCGCAGCGCCGCCCGCTCCCGCTGTCACGGGTCCGGTCCGGTGAACTGAGCGCCGGCCGGGGCGACGTTCCAGGATTGGCAGACCGGTCAGTTGCAGTCGCTGGAAGACGCCTTGCACACCGCGACCGGCAAGTAGCCATGACCAGGTTGGAGGCGAGGGCCGTGCCGGACGACATCGCGACCTTGCCCCCTGTCTCCGTGGTCCTTATGAGGGGGGCCGCGGCGGTAGTGGGCGGCAAGCAGATCTGGTCGCACGTGTCCCTGGACGTCGAACCGGGACAATTCGTCGCGGTCCTCGGCCCGAACGGCCTGCTGCGCGGACACCAGCGCGAGCGGCTGCTGCTGATGGTGCACGTGTTCGGGACAGCCCCGCCGCCGGCGCGACGGCGGGCGTTGCTCGTGCGCCGCGTGCGCTGGGTGGTGGCGATGACGATCTCCTACAACCTCATCGAGGCGGCCATCGCCCTCGCGGCGGGCGCCCGCGCCCATTCAGTGGCCCTGACCGGCTTCGGCCTGGACTCGGTGCTCGAGGTGGTCTCGGCCGGCGCCGTCGCCTGGCAGTTCGCGGGACGCGATCCGGCACGGAGGGAAAGAATCGCGGTGCGGCTCGTCGCCTGGTCATTCTTCGGGCTCGCGGCACATATAGCGGCCGATTCGCTCCGGTCGCTGCTGGGGGTCGGCGAGGTCCGGCATTCGCCGATCGGCATAGCCTTGGCCGCGGTCAGCCTGGTCGTGATGCCGGTCATGTCGAGTGTGCAGCGGCGCGCCGGCCGCGAACTCGGATCCGTGTCGGCGGTCGCCGATTCGAAACAGGCCCTGCTGTGCTCCTACCTGTCGGCGATTCTGTTGATCGGGTTGCTGCTCGACCTGCTGCCCGGGTGGTCCCGGGCAGATCCGCTCGCCGCGTTCGTGATCGCCGTGATCGCGGTGATCGAGGGCCGCGCAGCCGCGCGCGGCGACACCTGCTGCCGTACCCCCGCTGCCGCCGAGGCGGGCGATCATCACGACGACTGCTGTGCGTGATCTCCAGGACCGGTTGGCGCTCAGTGGTGTTCGACGCCGGGGGCGATTCCTACGGTGGCGGTCGCCCGGCGGAACACGGGCTGCCCGGCGGCGAGGGTCACGGTGCGGTGCCGCGACGATCGTCGGCGCCGAATTCACCGGGGCCCAGGTGGTCCGCACCGATACCGCCAACTCGCGAGCGCTGTCCGGCCCGGACAGTAGCCGGCTGCCGGGCGGCTGCCGCCACGCCTGTGCGGTGCCGCCCGGCCCCTCCGCTAACGAGTCACCAGTGCGCCCGGCCGCATGACAAATCCCGGATCAACCTGTGCGACAAGATCTTTCCCCGCCCATGCCTCCGCGTTGCGGACATGGAATTCGACAGCGTAACGCTGGTAGGCTTCCCAGTCCCGGTCGACAGAATCGAGTGCCGACCGGAGGTCGGCCAGCGCATCGCGGTTGTCCGGTTCGAGGTCGGTGATCGGCCGGATCTCGCCGCGCTCGGCGGCACGCACATGCGCCGACCGTCCCACCCAGCACAGCAGATTATCGCCCACCTGCTCGCGCAGGAACGCGAGATCGTCCTCGTCGCACACCTTGTTGCCGATCACCGCGATCCGGATGCCGAAATCCTTGGCGTAGCCGAGGTATTGCCGGTAGACGCCGACGCTGCGCAATGTCGGCTCACATACCAGGGCGGTCACATCGAAGTGGGTGAACAGTCCCGAAGCGAACGAATCGGCGCCAGCGGTCATATCGACCACCACGTATTCGCCCGGGCCGTCGGCCATGTGGTTGAGCAGCATCTCGGCGGCGCCGACCTTGGAGTGATAGCACGTCACCCCGAGATCCTCATCGGCGAACGGTCCGGTCACCATCAGCCGGGCCCCACCGGCCTCCCGCGCGCAGGCGGTGTAGATCGGGTTGTCCTCCACCACCCCCAGCAGCCGCGACCCGGTTCCCGGCGGGGTCGTCTTGATCATTGCCTCGGCCGAGGGAATCCGTGGATTGCTGCCCCGCAGGTAGTCCTTGATCAACGGCAGATGCCCGGCGAGCGTCGGCAGCGTCACCGACTCCTCCTCGCTCATCCCCAGAGCCGCCGCCAAGTGCTGGTTGATATCGGCATCGATCGCCAGGACCGGTGCGCCCTGCTCGACGAGATGACCGATGAACAACGACGACAGCGTGGTCTTACCGCTGCCACCCTTTCCGCCGAAGGCGATTTTCACCGCCGCACTACTCTCATGCTAAAAACGACATTCATTTCCGAAAGCTAGCGACAACACTGTACCGAGACGTTCGGTGGGAGCGGGTGCCGGCACACACTCACATCCCGACGGTGAGCAGCGCGAGAGTTGTCAGCCTTCTGGCTCTGTCGCACTTCGTCCCGGTGCGTACTCGGTGGTATCCCATGACACATGGTCATGACACGCGAATCATGATGGCGCGCTGGGGTATTCGGCCGGTATCCCAGGCCGCGGCACCAACCCTGCTCCTAGGGTCGGATGTTCGGTGTGGTGTGTTCCTGGCGGGCGCGCAGGGCGGTGGCCAGTGCCCGGTACGGGTCGGTGGTCTCGTCGGTGGTGGTCTCGCTGTCGGACCGCCACTGGAGCACGAGTGCTGCTATCGCGATCAGTAGTGCTGTCTCGCCGATGAGCAGGGCAGCGACGGCGGCGGTGTGCTGATCGGTGGCCAGGTTGTCCACCCAGGGCAGGCGCAGCGCCGAATACATGTTGGCGCTGGCTCGGCTGTTTCCGATGACGGTGCGGGTGTTGAGCAGGGTGGCGGCGAACACGATGTCCGCGGGCATGGCGGCCAGCAGCATGCCCAGGCGGGCGATCATCGGTATCGGACGCGGGCTGGGGTCCGGGCCGATGACCGTCCAGGCGAACAGGTAGCCGATGCTCAGGAACACTACGTCGATGAGCAGGTGCGCCCAATGGAAACGTACTGCCCAGTCGAACAATCCGGTGAAGTAGAGGACGAAGGGCGCGGCGGCGAAAAGGGCGGTGGCGACCAGGGGCTGGGTCAGGAATCGGATGAGGCGCGAGTCGGCGAGTGTGGTGATCCATGCCGTGGGACCCGAGTCGTCGTGCGCCCCGGTAGCGCGCAGGAGTGCGAGCGGCGCGCCGAGAGCGAGCAGGATCGGTGCGAGCATGCCGATGAGCATGTGCGCGACGATGTGGTAACTGAACATCGCGCCCGCGTACCGGGCGATACCGCTGCAGGTCGCGATGAGCAGTACTGCGCATCCAGCCAGCCACGCGATCATCCGCCTGGCCGGCCACCCGTTGTGCCGGATGCGGTAGCACGCGGCCAGGTAGGTGGCGGCCAGGACGAGTACGAGGGTGCCTAGAAGGGGATCGAATCGCCAGTCCAACAGCAGTCGAAGGGCGTTCGGTGCCTGATGAAGATCGAATCCGAGGAAGGTCTGATCGGGGGTGGCGACGGGCCCGGTGTCGGCAGGCGGTGCCAGGTGCGTCAGTCCTACCGATACGCCTGCGGTCGCGGACAAGATCACCAGCTCACCGCTGCACAGCGCGAGCATTCTTGCGGTGCCCGATCGATGATTCAGGTTGCGCCGCAGCCATATTCCGATCACACCGAGCCCTGCAACAAGCACCAGTTTGGCCAGGAACCACCACCCGTAATCTCCGGTGAGGCGCCGGCCGAACGGCAGCAGTACCGCGGCGACGATCAGTCCCGATCCGGCCAGCGCCAGCCAGCTTCCGAGTGCGAACCGTCGATAGCGGCGATGCAATACGGTCGCGGGCACGCCGCGCCGCCAGCTCGGCCGGAGCAGGGCGATCAATACGCCGATCCACGCCACGGCAGCCGGCACATGGATCAGCAGCGCGGCCTCGGCCAGATCGTGCCCGGCGTCGGAGGCGCCGTGTCCGGTGACCGCCTGCGGTAGTACCGCGACGATCGAGATCGCCCACACCGCCACGGTCGGTTGCCAGCGCAGCACCCAGCGGCAGGTGATCGCTACCACGATGGCCAGCACCGCGGTGACCAGCCAGGCCATCGGCTGTTCGAGGGTGGCCCAGAGGACGAGCTGATCTTGGATAGGTGCCCGCAACTGCGGTCCGGACAGCGGCACCCCCGACAGGTCCGCCGTCTCCACCGGAACCAGCGCTGCGGCCGCGATCGCCCAGCCGATCGCCCAGCGTCCCGCACTCACCACCGCGGCGTACCCGTGCGGCGAAAGCCGGCTCGATTCGGCCGGGGCGAAGAATGCCGCGAACGTCAGGGCCCCGACGCACATCACCGCACATACCTCGGCGATCAGGCGGAGCAGCGGAGCGATCACTCGCACCAGCGTTCCGGGATCACTCAGTCCGAAAACGGAATACGGTGCGGCGCCGGCACTCATCGCAACCACGAGGACGATCGCCGGTGCGGCGATCGCGGCGAGCGGCACCGCCCAGCGCGCCTGCCGTTGCCGGTCTGTGCTCATCGGTGCGGCGTGAGCTTGCGCAGCCGGAGGCTGTTGGTCACGACGAACAGCGACGACACAGCCATGGCCGCGGCCGCGATGAGCGGGTTCAACAGCCCTGCCGCGGCGATGGGGATGGCGGCGATGTTGTAGCCGAACGCCCAGACGAAGTTGCCGCGGATGGTGGACAGGGTGGCGCGCGCCAGCCGCACTGCGGTGGGCACGACGTCGAGCTCCTCGCGGACCAGAATGATGTCCGACGCGCCGAGTGCGATGTCGGTGCCGGTCACCACTGCCAGGCCGAGGTCGGCGCGGGCCAGGGCCGGGGCGTCGTTGATGCCGTCGCCGACCATCGCCACCACACGGCCCTGAGCTTGCAGCCGTGCGATGGTCGCGGCCTTGTCCGCCGGCAGCACCTCGGCGATGACCTCGCCGACGCCGATCTCGGCGGCGACCGCCCGTGCGGTCACGACGTTGTCGCCGGTGAGTAGAACCGTGGCCAGGCCGAGTCGGTGCAACTGTGAGATCGCTTCGGCTGCATCGGGTTTCACGACGTCGGCGAGGGACAGCACACCGATCGCGGTGCCGTCGACGGCCACGGTCACCGTAGTGCGTCCCAGCTCCTGTTCGGCGCTGCGCTCGGCTGCCAGCTCCGCGGGCACGGTGACATCGGCCTCGGTGGCCATCCGCGTGGATCCCACGAGCACCGTGCGGCCCTCGACGGTACCGCGGGCACCCAGACCGGCCAGGGCGGTGAACTCGGCGACCGAGGGCAGGGAGCCAAGTTCGGCCCGGGCCAGTGCCGCGATCGCCCGGCCGACGAGGTGTTCCGACGCGTGCTCCACCGCGCCGGCCGTTCGGAGCAGTTCCGCGCGGTCGACTCCGGGAGCGGGATGAACCGCCACGACTGTCATCCGGCCGAGGGTGAGGGTGCCGGTCTTGTCCAGCACCACGGTGTCGACCGCACGCGCCGACTCGAGTGCCTGATGCCCCTTGATGAACACGCCGAGCTGCGCGCCGCGCCCGGACGCGACCAGCAGGGCAGTGGGGGTAGCCAGGCCCAGGGCGCACGGGCAGGCGATGATCAGCACCGCGAGCCCGGCGCTGATGGCATGTTCGGCCGTGCCGCCCGCGAGCAGCCACCCGATCAGGGTCGCCAGCGCCAGTGCCACGACGACCGGGACGAACACCGAGGAGATCCGGTCGGCGAGGCGTTGGATGCCCGCCTTGTCCTGCTGTGCCTGCTCGACCAGCCGGACCAGTTGCGCCAGTTGCGTATCCGCGCCGACACGGTCGGCGCGTACCACCAGTCGTCCGGCCAGCACCACGGTCCCGCCGATCACTTCGTCGCCGACTGCGACCTCGATCGGGGTTGCCTCCCCGGTCATCGCGGAGGTGTCCACCGCACAGCCGCCCTCCACGACGACGCCGTCGGTCGCGACGGTCTCACCGGGGCGCGCCACGAACCGGTCCCCGACCCGCAGCATGCGGACATCGACACGCTGTTCGACACCGTCCTGGTCCAGTACCGCAACATCTTTGGCCCCGAGTTCGGCCAGTGCCCTCAGCGCGCCGCCGGCGGTGTGCTTGGCCTTGGCCTCGAACAGCCGCCCGCCCAGGACGAAGATGGTGACCCCGGCCGCGACCTCGAGGTACACCGAGCCGCCGGGAGTGAACAGCGCACCCCATCCGCCTGCGGTCAGATCGGCCGAACCGTGCGCGAAGATCGTGTACAGCGACCAGCCCGATGCGGCGATGATGCCGATCGAGACCAGCGTGTCCATCGACGTCGCACCGTACCGCAGCCCGGTGAACGCCTTGCGGTGGAACGGCCACGCACACCAGCTCACCACCGGCAGCGACAGCGCCAGCAGCAACCACTGCCAGCCCTCGAAACGCATCCGGGGCACCAGCACCATGACGAAAGCCAGATCACCGGCCGGGACCCCCAGCAGCATCGCGAGGGCCAGCCGCCGCCACAGATACCGCACCCGCGCCGATTCCGGATCACCGTCGGTCCGCTGCTCGACCGGCACCGCGCGATACCCGGCCCGCTCGACCTGCCCGATCAGATCGTCGATCGTGAGTTCGCCGGGGGCGTGCACCGTGGCCTTCTCGGTGGCGTAGTTGACCGTGGCGCTCACGCCGTCGATCTTGTTGAGCCGACGCTCGACTCGCGCCGCGCACGCCGCGCACGTCATCCCACCGACCTGCAACTCCACCGTCCGCGCATCCGCGGTGGGGATCGGGGTAGGGGTCTCGGTCGCCGAAGGCATCACTCGTGTGCCCTCGGAAATCCAGCCTTCGGAGAGTTACGAGAACTTCTCGCCGCGGATGGTACTCGCGTGGTCATATCCGATTGCCTTCCTTGGTCGTCGTGCCGGTGGACAGGTTGCCGGCCGTGCAGCTGTGCGAGCCGGGCGTTGTAGGCGTCCAGTGCCGCCTGCTCAGCGTCGATATCGTCGCTGCCGGAAGCGGATTCGCCGAGGATGGCGCGCTGGCGGATTCCGTCGAGCCACGGACCGAAATTGCGGGCCTGGTCGCCGGAATGTACCCACTGCCCCGCGACGAGGACCATCAGCAGCATCATCAGTCCGTCCCCGCCCAGCCACATGATCACCCCGGCGGTGTTCTGGTCGGCCAGCGCGCCGGGCCCCCACGTGCGTGACGCGGCGTAGGCGGGCGCCAGCACGCTCGAGGACATCATCAGCGTGACGCCGACGAGGGTGTCGGGTCCGACGCAGATCGCCAGTACCAGCAGGCGTAAGCCGTATGGCCACGACGGTTCCACTGTCAACTCGTCCCCGGCGAGCGGGAGCAACAGCAGATAACCGCTGATCAAGTAGAGGAGCAGTTCGGCGTCGTGGATCCAGGCATGGGTGAGCATCGCCTGCTGGAATCCGGTGAGATGGGTCAGCACCAGAACCGCGGCGTACAGCGGCACCGTGAACCGTGCCGATATCAGCCACCGCCACGGCGAGCGTAACCGGGCGGCGTCGATGATCGCGCGGGTGCGTGGCCCGCCGGTCGAGTGCAGCAGCCGGATGGGCTGCCCCCAGACCGCCAGGGCGGGGACGACCGTGATCATCAGCAGATGGACCGCCATGTGCGCGGTGAACAACTGATGCGCGTACCGCGCCAGCGCGCTGTCGAGAGCCAGCACCAGGCATGCCAGTCCCGCGTACCAGCTCACGATCCGGATCGCCGGCCACGCTTGCGCGCGCCGGCGCATCCGTATCACGAGCCATCCGTACCCGATCGCGGCGACCACGATGAGGATGTCTGCGATCGGCGAGAACGTCCAACTCGTCAGCACCCCGGTCACCGTCGGGGCCGGACCATCGATCGGCACACCCACACAGGCAGTATGCAACAGTTGCGCAGAGCACATGAATGCGCCTCGCTGCGACCCCGGGACAGGCATGATTGCCAGGCCCCGGAGACGGCATCAGCATTCACCTCTGCACTGTCGGTCCGGAGGCCGGAAAAGTTCCCGGCGGCGCGGATGTCAGCCAACCTCGTCAGCGCGGGCCTCGCTCGCGGCGGCCAGCAGAGCCTCCCTGGCCCGTGCGACTCGCGACCGGATGGTTCCCACCGGCACGCCGCACGCGTCGGCGGCTTCCTGGTACGACAGGCCCAGAACCTGGGTCAGCACCAGCGCCTCGCGTCGCTCGGGATCCAGATCCTCGAGCAGAATCCGGGTCTCGACCAGATCTTCGAATGTGCGCTCCGAATGCCGTGTGGCACAGCGTTGTTCGGCGATCGCCTCCCAGTCGTCACCCGCCTGGATCTGCGGGCGGGCCACCGCGGAACGGATCGAATCGACGATCACCCGCCGCGCGATCGATAGCAGCCACGATCGCGAGGACGACCGCGCCGCGAACCGCGGCAGACTGCGGTAGGCCCGCGCGAACGTCTCCTGGGTCAGATCGTCCGCCGCGCCGGGCCCGGCGCGATAGGCGTGGAAACGCCACATATCGGCCTGCAATGCCCGCACCCACTGCTCGAACGCCCGCCGGTCACCGCGTCCTGCGGCCAGGGCGAGCGCGGTCAAGTCGTCTTCGAGCTCACCATGCACGGCGCTGAGACTACTACGTTGTGTCGTTGATCTTGCAGGCCGGCGTCCGGGTAGCGCCTCCTCGGCTGTTCTGTGGCCGGTCCGTCGAGATCCGGACGGCCCCATCACGCGCACCGAGACCGCCGCGCATCACGTGCGCGGCGGCCCCGTACAAGCGCAGCCCCGTGCCCGGGGGGAGCGCTGTGGACCGGAACCCGGATCTGTCGCACTTTCGGCCGGGCCGGGTGCGGTTGGTGTAGTTCCGCTGTCAGCCGGTGTAGGACAGGAACATTGCTGCGGTGGCTCCGGCCATGACTGCTTGCATCGCGCCGGTTCGGTTGTGCGCGCGAGCGATGTCGTCGCCTGATGCGCGCCGATACGTGTGGGCCACCCAGGCGCCCGCCACCACGATATAGACGAGTCCGATCACCAGGTCCAGGGATCCGGCCCAGGATGGCAGTCGCATCGTCGTCATCGCCGGCATGGACATCGTGGTGCCGCCGCCCATGTCCATCGAGCCGCCGCCGGAGGAGGTGCGGGTGCCAGTGATGATCGACGAGTCCATCACCGCATACATCCACACCATCGTGGCCATCATCAGCGCGTGATAGCTGTTCTCGACGCGGTGCTCACCTCGGATGGCGAGCAGAATCAGGAAGACCACCGCCGCCGCGGCGAACACGATCATGCCCGCGGCCGCAGGCACGTTCGGCAGGCGAGGCCACACCATCGTGAGCATCGCCAGCGACATCACCACGTGCAGGATCCCGGCGACGCGGGCGGGGATCGCCGCGGACCGCTCGCCGGACCGCGCTGCCCAGAACACGGCCGTCACCACGAATGCGAGCGTGACGGCCCATTTCAGGAATGGATCGGTGATCATGCCGCAGTCTGCTTTCGCCGGCGCTGGAACTCACCGGCGAGGACATCGCCGAGGACGAACAAGCCCAGGGTTGCTCCGAACAGTGGAGCGAACCAGCCGATGCCCGTGAGGACGACGACCACGATCGCCGCTTCGATCGGGCGCAGGCCCGACAGGGCGCCGCGTTGGGGTGGGTTGGGCCACCCGCCGCGAGTAGGGCGCCGCTTCCACCACATCACATAACCGCGCGCGACCACCGTGATCAAACAGATGGCGAGCAGGGCCAGCGCGATCTGGTTCGGCAGAGCGAACAGCAGCCCCATATGGGTATCGATCGCCCAGTTGGTCAGCTTTGCCAGCAGTGGCCATTCGGAGAACCGGATCTCGTTCACGATCCTGCCGGTCCGGCCGTCGATCGAGGCCGCGTCGAACCGTGTCGGGAAGTCGCGTTTACGCTCGTCGACCTCCCATGCTCGACCGGGCCCGTCCGGTGGTTTCATCCACATCGGCGGGCGCAAGCCCGCGGTCTGCGCGCTGCGCAGCACCAGATCGGCGCCCGCCGCCGGGTCGGCCGATGTGCCGGTGGCGGTTCCCGGCAGCGTTGTCGGTACCGAGGGGGTGGTCCAGCTCAGCTGGGTTCGCAACTGGCTGACGTGGTCACCGGCGAACCGCGACCACGTCAGGCCGGTCACCGACAATCCCAGCAGACCGATCACGATCCATACCCCGACCGCGCCGTGCCAGCTCACCGTTCGTTTTCGTGACCCGTTCGGCGCACCTCGACGGTCCGGGGTCACCAGAGCTGCTCGTCCGCGTCGGCGCGTGTGGGCGATCCACAGTGCCAGGCCGCCGAGGGCCATCACCCACAGCCAGCTCGCCGCGATCTCGCTGTAGTAGCGGCCGACCGCACCCAGATGCAGAGTGCGATGCATCTCGTCGAGCCAGGCCCGGATCGGCAGCCACTGACCGTAGGTGGTCAACGTCCCCTGGACATGTGCCGTATAGGGATTGACGAACACGGTGCGGGTGTAGTCCTGCGGCACACCCGGCGCCGCGAACGCGATCTGTGTCGTCTCGCTGGCCACCGTCGGGGGCTTCACACTGGTGATCGGCGCATCCGGGTAGACCGTGCGCGCTGCCGCAATCTGGTCCGCGAGGCTACGCATCTGAGGGGCGTACCCGTCGACGGTCACCTCGTGCCGGAACACGATCCCGTCCAGTTGCGGGGTAAACGTGTACAGCAACCCGGTCGCCGCCGCGACGAGAATGAACGGCCCGGCGAACATGCCGCCGTAGAAATGCAGCCGCATCAGCAGCGGCCGCCATCGCGCCCACATTCCGGGATCCGGTCGTTCCCGCCTCCTGCGTGGCGGTTCACCCGCGTCGTGCAGCGGCTCGTCCAGATCCGTGCCGCCCGTATCCGGCACGCTCGCAACCTGATCGACCATCTCGTGGACCCTCACTCTCTAGGCGACCTCATTCGCCCTCGAAGCGAACAGTCGTATGGGAACGCTTGAAAGTTCCCGAGCGACGGGGGTGATTCTGATCGGAAGGATTTCCGAGGTGGCTGCGGGGAATCGTGCCGGGGCCGCGTCGCATCGGTGCATGTGAACGGTTGTGGCGGATAGGCTGTCATCCTGCCGGTCTCGCGGCCAAGGCGGCCACGACCGTTCTCGCGCAGGAACTTTCGATGGTTTGGCGACGACTTCACTGTGGTAGCCGAATGCCGGAAGAGGGAGCGCGATGATGGGGCGGCGTGCCGACAACGCGACCGAGCAATAGCTGCGTGACGCAGAGAGTGTCACGCGCGGTATCGAACGGTCGGTGATGGGCGAGGTGTTCCTGAGCCGGCGACTCGTGACGATGCTACTGGTTGTTGCCGGTGGTCTTCTCGCGGCGATCGTGGCCGCGACGCCGGTGGTGACGGTCGCGGAAAGACCGTTGCTGCCGGCGGTTTCACTGCTGGTGTCGGGTGTTGTCGTCGCGGCGACCGTCGGCGGGATCCTCTCGCGCCGGTTCTCCTGGACCTGCTTCAATGTGCTCGCAGCCGTCCACCACAACGCGTTTCGAGGTCGGCTCGACGCCGCGCCGTCGCAATTCCTCCAGAACCAGCCAATGCGAGGTGGCGTGGCGGTCGGCCGGAGTCGCACCGCGCTGACCGCCACGCCGGCGGTGGTCCGGTCGCGTCGGAGATCGTTCAGAGTGCCGAGTCGGTCGCCGGGTGGCCGCTGAGGGTATCGAGCAGTTCGGCGACGTCGGCATCGCGCAGGTGATAGCGGACGATCTGGCCGGACTTGATCGCGTGGACCATGCCGGAGGTGCGCATCAACCGCAGGGCCTGCGAGACGGCGGTGTCGCTGATGCCGGTCGCGGTCGTGAGGTCGGAGACCGCGATGGGCCCGGCTCGGTGGATCGCGAGCAGCATCGACAGCGGGCCGGGATCGGACAGGAGAGGTCCTGATCCGGGTTCATCTGTCCACCGGCCACGGCGCACGAACCGTCCACGAGGTGCTGGAGAGGCGCCAGATGTACCCGGTCGGCCTGCTGTAACCGGGCGTTTCCCGTCGGCCATCAGTTTGCGCGTGGTGTTGTCGATGGCGGCTATGTGGGGGTCACCGCGTACACCCTGGGGATGCGGCACGCCTTCGCAGAGTCCAGGACGTGGTGAAACGATGCGTTCCGGTACCGATGAGCGCGCCGAAGGTGGTCGGGCCGATCACGAAACCGGCGAAGAACCCCGCCGAGACGACGGCCGATTCCGGCCGATGTGTTCGGGCGCGGCCGTGGCGATGACGGTCATCATCGACACGGCATTCGCCGCGACCGCGAAGCCACCGATGCCCAGGACGCCGAGCCAGATCAACCACGACTGTGACCGGGCGGCGGCCATGATCACCAGCGCCGAGACAGTGGCGCCGAAGGCCAACGGCCCCAGCAGCACTGCCGGACTGCTCAGCGTCGCCGAGCGGCGAGACCAGCCGACGCGCCCGAGGATCCCGGCGATACCCAGGACGGCCACCAGCGTGCTCGCCGTCGAACTGGTCATGCCCAGCCGTTGGGCGGCGTACACCGCGGTATGGGTGTTGATCGCCGAGATTCCGGCGCCCAGCAGGATCGAATAGCCGCATATCCAGCCGGCGTCGCCCCGAGGTCTCGCGATCTTCAGGACCGGAATCCGCGGGGGCGCGGCATCTTCGGTGATGCCAAGGCTCAGGGCCGCCGAGATGAGCGATACTGCCGTCGGGATCGCCACGGCCACTTGTCAATTCGCCGCACCTGCCACTGCGGCTAGGGGCAGGCCGGCCACGAACGCGCCGAACTGCACGCCCGACTGTTTCCACCCGGCCACCGCGCCGCGCCGGGCGGGAACGACCCGGGAGGCGATGAGCTGATTGGTCACCGGGTTCGCCAACGCCTGCCCCGGGCCGGACAACGCGGTCGCCACCACCAGTATCGGATAGGACCGGGCAGCGGCGAACACTCCCAGCGCGATGGCGGACAGCATGAACATCGCGATGAGGCATCGGCGGGCGCCCAGCGCGGCGACGGCGGGACCGATCACCGGCGACAGGACCGCGGCCACGCCGAATCCCACCGCCACCAGAACCCCGAGAGCCATAGGGGTCACACGGAATTCGGCGATGAGCCGGGGCCCCAGCGCACCCAGCAGGAACAGCGGCAGCATCGACATCGTCATGGCGGTGACCAACAGGCCGGTCGATAATGCCCGCTGTGGCAGCGTTGTCTCCGTTTTCGTATCCACACCGAGACAGTCGAGCAGAGCAGCGCGAAAGTTCCTGGTATATCTTAATCTTTCAACTCGCGCCGTCCTCGCGACGCTCCTTCACGGCGGCCAGGAGATCCTCTCTGGCTCGTGCCATGCGGGAGCGGACGGTGCCGATCGGAACACCGCACACCTCGGCCGCCTCCTGGTAGGACAGGCCCAGTACCTGGGTGAGCACCAACGCCTCGCGCCGTTCGGGATCCAAGCCGTCCAGCAGCATCCGGGTCTCGACCAGATCCTCGAAGCCCCGGCCCGCACCGCGGGGAAATGCGTTCTGCGCCATCACCGCTTCCCACTCGCCGGTGTGCAGTCGCGGCCGAGCGAGTGCGGCGCGGATCGAGTCGACCACGACGCGACGCGCGATCGACAACAGCCAGGCCCGTGAGGTGCAGCGCCCAGCGAAACGCGGCAGACTGCGATAGGCGCGCAGGAACGTCTCCTGAGTTAGATCGTCCGCCGAGATCGGGTCCGCCCGGTAGGCATGGAACTGCCAGACATCGGCCTGTAGTGCACGCACCCATCGGTCGAATGCTCGGCGGTCTCCGCGTCCCGCCGCCAGCGCGAGTGTGGTCAAGTCGTCTTCGTCGATGCCGCGCACGACGGTCAGAGTACTATTTGCCGAGGTGATGGGAACTCGACTCGTGAGATGCGCGACTATACTGCCATGAACTGCGACACGGCGCGTGAAGCTCTCTCCGCACGGATCGACGGAGAGTTCGAGCCGGTGCCGTCGGCGGCGGTCGACGAGCACCTCGCCGATTGTCCGTCCTGCCGGAACTGGTACCAGGCGGCCACCGATCTGCGCCGCACCATGCTCGTTCGGCCCGCACCGGTCGTGCCGGATCTGGCGGAGGCGATCCTGGCGCAACTACCCGCACCGCGTCGGCCTCGAGGTCATCTGATCATCAGGTTCATGCTCGCCACTATCGCGGTGGTGCAGACAGGATTGGCGCTGGCGGAATTGTTCGGTGTCGCGGTCGGCTTGGCGCATGAGAATTCGGTATTCATGTTGGGCCATATGAGCCACGAGAGTGCTGCCTGGAACGTGGCGATCGGTATCGGGCTGGCATGGGCGGCCTTCCGCGCTCGCGCCGCCGCCGCGCAACTGCCGATGCTCACCGTGTTCGTCGCTGTCCTGGCTGTGGCATCGGTGATCGATATCGTCCACGGCGAGGTCACCGCTATCCGATTGCTGTCGCATATTCCGGTGGTGGTCGGCGTCGTCCTGCTGTGGCTGGTGCGCCGTACGCTCCCCGACGAGGGGCGGCCGATCCCGTCGACAGGGTCCGCCGACCAGGAGAACAACGATGCCGAAGCCGCAGGGGCGCAGCCGGTGCCGCTGGTCGGGTGGCCCGGGTTCGATCAGCGACCGACGGGTAGCCATGACGCGGCCTGATCTCGCCCGCCGCCGCGCGCCGTCGGCTCGGATCAGCCGTTCCATCCCGCCGACGATGCCGTTCGAGGTGCGCACCCCGCAGCAGGTTCTCCTGCGGAACAGGGTCGCCGGCGTGTGCCGGTACCTGCGCGAGCGGCGATTCGTGGCGGAGTCGCTATGACCTCCGTGGCAGTGCGCCGGATCGGGGCCGCTGTCCCGGTACGTCGTGTGGTGCTGTCGGTCGAGGGAATGACCTGTGTCGCATGTGCGGCTCGGGTGGAAAGGACGCTGAAGGGGCTCGGGGACGTTGCGGCGTCGGTGAACTTCCTGACCGGCACCGCGAGCATCGATGCACCGGAGGATCGGAGTGTCGCTGATCTGTGCAGAGCCGTCGAACTGTCGGGTTATCGTGCCGTGCGCGTGGATCCGGGTACAGTGCCGTCGGTCCGGGGCCGGAAACCGGATCGGCTTCGGCCCGCGGTGTCCGCTGTGCTCACCGGAGTGCTGTTGTGGTTGTCCACGGGCGCAAGCTCCGTCGGTTCGGGCTCCCTCATCGCTGTGCTGGTGATCGCTCTGGTCGTGCCGGTCGTGACATGGGCCGCGTACCCGGTGCACGTGGCCGCGGTGCGCCAAATACGTGGTGGTGCACCGACAATGGATGTGCTCCTGTCCGCGAGCATCTGTGTCGCGACGGCATGGCCGCTGGTGGCGCCGGTGATCCGAGCAGCGATCGGGCTCGGTGCGGCATGGTCGTCGTTCGTCTCGGACACCGTGTTCCTGTACACCGCCGCCGGCGTCACCACCGTCGTGCTGGCGGGGAGATATCTGCGCGCGGCGGCACAGATGCGCGCCGGCTCGGCACTGTCGGAACTGGCCGAGCGAGGCTCGAAGACGGTGACAGTCGTCGGCGAGTCCGGCCGGCGGATGCGGGTGTCGTCCGGTGATCTGCGCGAAGGACAGCGGTTCATCGTCCGGCCGGGCGAGGCGGTCTCGGCCGGCGGGCTGGTGGTCGAGGGCGGGTCGATGCTCGACGAAAGCACCTTGACGGGCCGATCCACGCCGGTGCCGGTGCGGCCGGGCGCGGCGGTCGAGGCGGGCACCGTGGTGCGCGAGGGCTGGCTCGTCGTCGAGGCGGCCGCGAACAACGGTGTCTCGGCGATGCTGCGGGCGGCGCAACGTGCCCAGCACGGCAGAGGCAGGTGGCAGTACCTGGCGGACCGGATCTCGGCGCGTTTCGTCGTCGCGGTGCTGTCGCTGGCGGTGCTGACCGCGGCAGCATGGCTGATCGCGGGTGCGCCGGTGGACCGCTCGTTCGGCGTCGGGCTGGCGGTGATGGTCGTGGCGTGTCCGTGCGCCCTCGGCCTGGCCACACCGACCGCGTTGCACGTCGCGGCAGGCAGGGGAGCCCAGGAGGGAATCTTCCTCGACGGCCACGCGGCACTGGAACGTAGCCACAGCATCGATGTGGTCGTCTTCGACAAGACCGGAACTCTCACCGAGGGGGACCCGGTCGTCGACCGGATCACCCTCGGTGCGGGCGTGTCACGAACCGAACTTCTGCGCCGGGCCGGTGCGGTCGCGGACATCTCGACGCACCCGTTCGCCGCCGCAATTACCGCCGCGGCGCAGACGGAGTGCGGTGTGCTGCCGCAGGTTACCGAATTCGCCGAAGTCGGCGGGCACGGCGCAGGCGGGTCGGTCGAGGGGCGGCATGTGCGGATCGGGCAGTTGAAATACATGCTCTCGCAAGGAGTCTCCGTCCCGGAAGAGCTGCGGATGGCCTGCCGTCGCAGCGAGTTCGACGGGCGGACAACGGTCCTGGTGGCGATCGACGACCGGGCCGCCGGGGTGCTCGCGGTATCGGATCGAGTCCGCGACGGGTCGGCCGCGGCGATCGACATGTTGCACCGGCGTGGTCTGCGGACCATTCTGCTGACCGGTGACAATCGCTACGCGGCGCGCGCGGTCGCCGATCAGGTCGGGATCGATGAGGTGACCGCCGAGGTCCTGCCCGAGGGCAAGGTGGAGGAAATACGCCGCCTACAGGACCTTGGGCACCGTGTGGCGATGGTGGGGGACGGGGTGAACGACGGTCCGGCACTGGCGGCGGCGGATCTGGGCGTGGCGGTGGGCGCGGGTGTGGACGTAGCGGTCGACGCCGCCGACATCGTCCTCGTCGGCAACGACCTGCGCTCGATCTCCCGGGCATTCGACCTGGCCGCACAGACCTTGTCGATCATTCGTGAAAACCTGCTGTGGGCAGCCGGTTACAACGTCGTGGCCATACCGGTCGCCATGTCGGGAACCCTCAATCCACTGATCGCCTCCGGCGTCATGGCCGTGTCATCGTGCCTCGTCGTGTGGAACAGCTCGAGGCTGCGAAAGGACAACACGGCCCTGGTTCGTCTACGAAATCGCTTCCGGCGCAACATCCACCGATGACGGCCGCGCACGGCCTGGGTAAGGGCCCGATCTCGCGGCCCGAGCCGGAACATCCCGTCAGCTCGGAACCGAACACGGCTGCACCACGACTCCTATAGAGAAGAAGTTCGATTAGGAGCCCCATGCACACTATGCCGCCCGACATGCCTGCAATGACGGGCTCTGCCACCGATATATCGATGCTGCCCGGGTGGGTTCGTGTGCTGTGGACCATCGCCCTGCTGGTGGTGGCACTGTTGCACGTGTGGCACGCCGCGGCCCATCCCGGGCAGGGACGATGGTGGCACGGCACGCACGTGGCGATGGCTCTCGCCATGGCCGCCATGTACGCCGCGGATCCGATGCACCAGAGCCTGCTGGACCACTGGCTGGCAGCAGTGTTCGCGGTGGTGACCGCTGCCATGCTGATCGTCATAGTTGTTGTGCGGCAGCGTGAACGGACGGTGAGCGTGCGCTGGGTCGCCACCGCCATCGATTCTGCCGCCATGACCTATATGGCTGTGCTGATGCCCTCGCCGTCCGCCGTCCCCGGGTGATCACCTGGATAGTCGTCGCCTACCTGGGTGTCGCGACCCTCGCCTGGCTATGCGGCTTGTGGGACCGGACCCAGGCTGCGCGACCCACCGCTGTCGGGCTGACTGGACACGATGGTCTCGACGTTCGTATCAGCCTCGCCGTCGTGACCGCGGCGATGGCCGCCATGCTCGCATCGATGCTCGGATAACCGATACGACGCCTCCGATCCCAGTGGGAACCGCAAGACCCCGCCATCCGACCTACTGTTGTCGGGATCGGCCACGAGCCGGTCGAAACGAGAGCGGGAAAGGCCACCACAGTGATCGAGACGATGTACCAAGTGCCAGGAATGTCGTGCGGACACTGCGCGGCGGCAGTCACCGAGGCATTGACCGGGCTCTCCGGCGTCGATCAGGTAAACATCGACATCGATCGAGGCGCCGTGACGATACACAGCGACACCGCGCTGCCAATCGATCTCGTCCGTGCTGCGGTCGAGGACGCTGGGTACTCACTGGCCGATGCGTAGACAAGCGATGGGATTTGCGGCTCATCGGTGAGGTCGGGATCGTTTTATCCGCTGAACCCTCCGCCGCGGTGTGAACTCGACGGTGCCACAGCCGAACTCTTTGGTCGAGCAGCAGCGGGAGAACCCCCGGTGCTAGCAATTACAACCTGATCGCAACCATTTCACTTGTCCAATTAGGTGCCCCCGGCAGGGCGCTTTCGCGCGGTGATCGTCGTAGGAATGAGCGGTTGGCCCGGTTGCGGTCGATCGTGCGTAGGGATTTCGCGGTCGTGGCGGTCGACCCTGGCGTCGGCCAAGCAGGCGGCGGTAGTCACTGATCACGACTCGGCCGTGCTCGGGCGGCGCATGTTCACAGGGGATGCGTGGGTGATCGACGACATCCTGGACTGGGCCGGGCCGATCGCGGCGAAGGCCGGCTACGGTGGTGTCGTGTTGGGGTGTGAGCCGGCCGGGCATCGCTGGAAGCCGCTGCTGGACCGGGCCCGTGCTCGCGGGGTGGAGTTGGTGTGCGTGAACCCGATGCTGGTGCATCGCGGCCGGGAGGAAGAGGACTTCACCCGGGTCCGCTCGGACTTCAAAGACGCCACGATCATCGCCAAACGCGTCGCGGAGCTGCGCTGCTATGTGCCTTATGTGCTGGAGGGGCACTGGTGTCTGTTGCGGAATCTGGGCGCCCGCCGCGCCGATCAGCTCGTCGCCGCGGGATCGGCCCGGCAACGGTTGCGTGATCTTCTTGAAGGTGCTTGGCCCGCAGTAGCACGAAGACCAGAACATAGATCTGTCACACGTGCGTCAGGAACGGCAGCGACGATGCCACGGCGGTCCGCACCAGATCCGCGGAAATCAACACGACCTTCTCAGACCGGTAGCCGGCCTAGTCGGTCAGTTTTGATGCGTCCCGCTCGGCAGGGCGGTCAAGGCCCGCGGCCACTTCCTATTAGTCGGCGGCGTTGAAGTGCGTGTACCTGACGATCATGAGCCTGGATCGCACTAGCACAGCCCGGCAGCGCTCGATGGAAAGCCGCCCTCAACGCCTTCGAGATCACCTTCGACGGACGCCTGACCAGCGGCGAACGAAAGTAACTACAAATCAACCAGTTACACCGGCAACTTGACAGACCCCGCGGTCCGGCGGTACCGACGGGGCGATGGCATGCTTTGGGGATGGTGACCAACGGATGAGTCGCGGCGTGCTGGTGACTGGTGCTTCTCGGGGGATCGGGCGGGCGATCGCGACGGCGTTCGCCGAGAACGGCGATCGGGTGGCGGTCCACTATTCCTCCAACCGTGCCGACGCCGAGGAGACATTACGGGGGCTGCCGGGTAAGGGGCATGTACTCGTCAGGGGTGACATCGGGTCGGCGGAGGAGGCCGAGGCAATCGTGGCCGGGGCGGTCGAGGCGCTCGGCACCGTTGAGGTGCTGGTCAATAACGCGGCGGTGAACATCGCACACCCGTTGCCGGAGACCAGCTTTGATGAGTGGCAGCGGGTCTGGCGGCAGACAGTGGACGTCAACCTGTTCGGCACCGCCAACATGTCCTATTGCGCCGTCCGGCACATGATCGACCGTGGGGTGGCCGGGCGCATTGTCAATATCGGCTCACGCGGCGCGTTCCGCGGTGAGCCCGATTTCCCCGCATACGGTGCCAGCAAGGCCGCGGTGCACGCGCTCGGGCAGTCGCTGGCAGTCGCGCTCGCACCCTACGGAATCGCCGTGGCCTCGGTCGCCCCCGGCTTCGTCGCGACCGACCGAGTCATCCACCGCGTCACCGATGAGGTCCGCGCACAAAGCCCCTTCGGCCGCGTCGCGGCCCCCGAGGAAATCGCCTCGGCCGTGCGCTATCTCGCCTCCCCCGAGGCAACCTGGACCTCTGGCGCCGTCCTGAACATCAACGGCGCCTCATACCTGCACTGACCCTAATCGTTTTCAATAAATGTAGTGAGGTCGAGTGGTCGACGGCAACGGCTTCATGCCAGGCGAACTTTGGCGGTCGCGTGGCCGAAGATGTCGTGGCCGCCGGTGTGTGCGGTGAGCGCGATGACGGCGGTGCGGTCGCGATGGTCGATGGATCGCACGATGCCACTGAACTCGAGATCGGTCGGGGTTCGGGAGTTCACGGTGACAGTTCGGGCGAACCGTACGGTGTATTCGCTGACGCAGGCTGGATCGTCGAGCCGGCTGGTGAGGTATCCAGCGCCGAGGCCCATGGTCAGCATGCCGTGTGCCACGACGTCGTTCAGGCCTGCGGTGTGCGCGACGGTGTCGCTCCAGTGGATGGGGTTGTTGTCGCCGGAGACTCCGGCATAGTTGACGAGGTCGCCGCGGCCCAATCGGTAGGTTCGGCGCGGAAACCGGTGTCCGGCCACGATTTCTCGACGGTGTGGCGATGTGGCGTCCGGCTGGTTCGGGGAAGCCGGCGGGCCTGGAACCTTCCGCGCACTCTGGATCGGCGGGGCGATCTCCTGTATCGAAACCCGTTGTGCGGCTTCGATGATGTCGGTGACATCGTTGCCGCCGCGGCCGCTGAGCGTGGTGTGCACGGTCTGCACCGGGCCGGTATCTCGATCGCTGATGACGGTGGTGACGACGATGAGGTCGCCTCCGTCGACCGCGCGGTGGCTGTCGACTGCGAGTTCCCAGGTCAATCGGTCGTTCGCGCGGATCGGCCGGTGGAACAGCAGTTCCTGTTCGACGTGGAGCAGGCGGCTCGGCTCATAGCCTCCCGTCGCTTCGCGGAACATCGCCCGCTGTGCGAAGGTCGCGACCGACGAAGCGAAGGTCAAGGGTGCCAGCAGGGTTGGATGGCCGAGCGCCGCGGCCGCCGCGTCGTCCCAGTGTGCCGGGTGGACGTCTTGGACGGCGCGGGCGAATTCCCGGATCTTTTCGCGGCCGACCTCGTAGTGGTCGTCGCAGTGGTATTGCTCCACGATGTCCTTGGGGTCAGGGGCGTTTGCGGGCGAGGAAGACGCGCTGGCCGAGCGCGGCAAGTGGATGGTCCGCGTCGGGCAGCACCAGGTGCGGTTGCAGACCGGCGAGGGTGAGCTGGTCGAGCCATTGATGCTCGCGCAGGAAGATTCGATCGGTTCCGGCGCGGATATCGGTGCTGCCGGGCGGGGTGCCGCCTGGTTTCGGCGACATCAGGAAATGCATCGAGGTGAGTAATTGGCCGTGCTCGCGGCAGGATTCGACGAAGATCAGGAAACCGTCCGGTGCCAGGAGTTCGCGCAGTTCGTGCAGCGTCCGGCCGCAGTGTTTGGCGTTGTGTAGGACGTTCGCGGCCAGCACGATGTCACACGTGGGCTGGCGTGGCAGGTCGGCATTGAGATCGACGATGCCGTAGCGCATCCAGGGGTAGGCGGCGAATTGTGTGCGTGCGGTGTCGAGGAAGAATTTCGACAGGTCGGTGAAGTGGTAGTCGACCCGCGAATCGCTGAGCGCCGCGACAATATCGGAGGTGGTTCCGCCGACTCCCGCACCAAGTTCCAGGATTCGGACCGGTGCGCGGTCGGTTTCGAGTGCGCGCACGGCCCAGGTGATGATCTCGCGGGTCGCGGCGTTCAAGTAGTGGTTGATCGGGTTGGTCCGGTAGGCTGCTTCGGCGGTGCGGAAGTCGCCGTCGGGAAACAGGAGTTCCTGCGCGAGTACGCGATCGCGCAGTAGCTCGGGTAGCGCTTGGTTGGCGCGTTCGAAGAATTGCGCGAGTTCGGGTGCGAAGCCGAGGTCGGCGCAGACTTCGCGCAGCTCGGCGCGAGCCGGGATGTGCTGCTCCCGCGGTGCTCCGTAGCCGCCTGCCGGTTGCCGGGACAGCCATCGGCGCGCGGTCAGTTCGGCGAGCCATCGGCGCAGCAGCCAGCGATGCCGCGGCGCGACCCGCAGGTGGGCGGCGATCTCGTCTTCGTCGCGCACCGCATTGTCGGGCAGTGCTTCTCCCAGCACGCGAGTCATGGCGCGCAGTCCGAAGGTGTCGAGGTCGTCGACGGCCGAAATGTAGTGCTGTGGGTCGGATGTGCTGCTCGATAGGGGAGTTGCGGCGTCGGCGGCACGGCGGGCGTTATCGGCGAGTTCGGTGATCATCGTGGCTCGCCGTCGGGTCGGGCGCCGGCGGGTGGGATGTTGTGGTTGCAGCGGAAGACGTTGTTCGGATCGTATTCGGCTTTGACGCGCTGTAGCCGTTGGTAGGCGTGGGGGTGGAAGGAACTGCGGACCCGCGCGGGTGAACTGGTTCCGTCGAGGATGCCGAGGTACGGGCCGCCGGCTGAACAGCTTTGGACGGTTTCGATGATGTCGGCGATCCAGCGTTGTGATGCCGCCAGCTGCCGACCGCCCGGTGCTCCGGAGAAGACGACGAGGTGATAGTTCGCGTCGTGGAAGCTGAATGCCGTTGTCTCGTTGGATGTCCGGCGGATCGCCCCGCCTAGCTGGTGAATCGAGATGAGGGTGTGCGGTGTGGGCATCCGGGCGCCGAGGTCGATGACCGAGTCGATGGTGGGGTCGTCGAGTGCGCGCAGCCATTCGGTTCCGGTCGCTGTGCCGTGTCCTTCGGTGAAGGCTTGCTCGGTATTGCTCTGCAGCTCTGGATAACTCAGCGGCCGCATCAGATCGAGCTCCGGTTCGCCGATCCGCCGCAATGGCCGCAGCGCCGCGCGGGCGTCGGCGGCCGAGCCGAGGTAGGAGGCGGTGATCGCCGCCATCGGTGGTCCCTTGGGTGAGGTGGGCGGCCAGTTGATCAGGGTGGCCCGCAGCGACAGCTCGGCCGGTGCGGTGGCGCACAATTCGCGGAAGGCGGTGAGCACCGCGCGCGCCTTGTCGTATCGGTACAGCAGGGTCCCCGCGTAGACGGTACTGATCGGATGGAGTTGAAGTTCCAGGCTGGTGACGATGCCGAAGTTACCGCCACCGCCACGCAAAGCCCACAGCAGGTCCGGATGGTGGTCGGCGTCCGCGCGCACCTGTCGGCCATCGGCAAGCACGATATCCGCCGCAAGGACATTGTCGCAGGTGAAGCCCAATGCCCTTTGCAGCCAACCGGTTCCCCCCGACATTGCGGTGCCGATCACCCCGACCGTCGAGACGTCCGCGCCGGTGACCGCCAACTCGTGCGCCTGAGCGGCGCGATCGAATTCGGTCCAGGTCACCCCGGGCGCGACGGTGCCGCGACGGTTGATCGGATCGATGGTGACGGTCTTCAGCGGTGACAGGTCGAGCATTATCGAGCGCTCGACCTCGGCGTGGTCGGCGACATCGTGTCCGCCCGCGCGCATCGATACGGGCAGGCCGCGGCGGCGCGCGAAGTCCACGGCCGCACGGATATCCGCGGTGTCGGCGCAGCGCACGATCACCGCGGGGCGGTGGTCGACGGCGGTGTTCCAGGTGTGGCGGGACGAGTCGTAGCCAGTGTCGGTCGGGAGCAGCACCGCACCGTGACAGGCGCTGCGCAGGTCGTCGAGTTGGTCGAGGAATGGTGTTGTCGTCATCGGACGGTTGGCTCCTGTGCTACCGCGATATCGAGTGCGGCCGCTGTAGGGAGTTCGCTCTCTAGATAATCGGTGAGGATCTCCGGCAGTCGCCGCTGCACGAATGTGGTGTTGGGATCGTTGCAACCGACAGTTGAGTCGTTGTGGTGCAAGGCATCTCGATCGTGATAGTGCTGCGGCGGACCGGCGGCGAGCAGTCGGCCGTCGGCGGAGTCGAGCAGCACCGCCCACGTGGGCGGGATGGCTGCGGCGAGTTCGGCGGGGCGGATGGCGTCGGGGGCGTGCGGATCCAGCAGTGCGTTCGGAATACCGGTGACGAGTGTGGGTTTGCTCGTCAGGTCGGCGGCGCGGAGCCGGTCGGCGGGTAGCGCGGACCATTCGACGGTGCGAACTGGTTCCGGTGCGGGGGCGTCGACGGTGTAGACGATGTCGTAGCGGTATCGGGTGAGTTCGGTGTCAGCGTGGAACGGCTTGGCGTAGCAGGTGGTTCGGATATCGCGGTGATGGTGATCGGCGATGCGGGCGAATAGCCGCGGATCGCAGAGCAATTCCTCATCTGCGGAAAGCCGACCGGCGATACGCGCGGACAGTTGCGGATCGGCCAACTCGGGGTTGCGTGCCATTTCGAGCCAGCGCGCGAAACTCGGGGCGTTGGCGAGATTGCGGATATCGCCGACGACCACCGTCCCGCCCGCGGCGACGAGATCGAGGGCGTCGTCGAGCACTGCCGTCAAATACTGTTGGTTGGGGAAGCACTGGGTGACGCTGTTGAGCACCACACAATCCGGTGCCGCCGTATCGTCACCGGTCGCCTCGCGTAGCGCCGCGGTGACCGATGCCGAGGTGAGTTCGTGCGCGGCCCCTTGCAGCACCCGCACACCTGGTAATGCTTGGGCGCGTAGCCGCTGCACGGCGGGTTCGGCGACATCGATGCCGAGGTAGGCGCGGGTGCTGCGGTGTACGCGGTGGGCGAGGAGACCGCTGCCGCAACCCAATTCGAGTACCACGCGTGGTTTGGCGCGCAGGATGAGTCCGACCGCGTGCGCCACCCACTCGATCATGTGGTCGAGCGGAAAGGGCTTACCGGTATCGGAGGCGCGCCAGCCGGACAGGTCGAGATCGTCGCCGTGCCGTCCCTCGGCGGTGGAGTACACATACTCGTATACGTGCCGCCAGTGCTCCAGATGTTCGGTGAGCAATGGTCCGGGACCCGGTCGGACGGCCACCGCGGAGGCGGCCGGGCTCACCAGGATCGCGCTTCTGCCTTCGTCCCACCAGGCCGCGTCGACCCACGGGTGGCCGACCAGGATCGACACCGCCTGCTCGGTCACAGCTGCGCTGCGACCGGCCGGTGCTGTGCCTGTGGCCCGCTCGCTGCGCTCGGTCACGATTTCTGCTCCCGAGTATCCGAAGGGGTCGACCCCGATGTCGGCGTCGTCAATTCGGCTGCTCCGAACATGCGGTAGGCGCGTTCGGGGTCATTGGCGGCATGTGCGCGTCCGGCGTGTGCATCGCGCCAGAATCTCTGGATGGCGGTGCCGGCTCGCAGTGCGCGGCCGCCGGAATTCTCGAAGAGCCGGTCCACGGCGAAGATCGCCCTTTCGGTGCCGCGGACCTGGTCGCGGCGCACCCGCAGCCGGTCGATCGCGGTGATCGGCTCGCCGGTTGCGGCGCGGTCGTAGAGGGTGGCGATGTTGTGGGTCAATTGCAGCCATGCGGCGTCGATCTCGCTGGCGGCCTCGGCGATGCGCACCAGCGTGGCCGGATCGTCCTGGAAGGGCGTTCCGGTGAAGCCGCTGTCCTTGGTCGCATCACCGGGCAGCGCCACCCGCACCCGGCCGCGCTGGTGTTCGATGTGCGCCGCGTATGCCCCGCGCGCCATCCCGATGATCGGTGCGGTGATCGCGCTGGTGTGGATCGAGCCGAACGGAATCCGGTACAGCGGACTGTCATTGACGGCATGGCCGGGAGCCACACAGGTGGCCACCGCACTCGAACTCAAGACGCGGTGCGCGGGCACGAACGCGTCCTCGACAATGAGGTCATTGCTTCCGGTGCCGCGCAGACCGATAGCGTCCCAGACATCCTCGATCACGTAATCACCGAGCGGCACCAGGACCGTGCAGGTATCGACCGCCGTACCGTCCTCGACGATGCGCGCGCCCAGCAGTGCCCACGTCGCGTGATCGCAGCCCGAGGCGAAACCCCAACGGCCACTGAGCCGATAACCGCCTTCGACCGGAACTGCCGTGCATGTCAGGGCATACGACGAACAGATGCGAGTGGCGGTACTTTCACCCCACACCTCGTCCTGCGCGCGGACATCGAAAAGTGCCACATTCCACGGCGGTACGCCGAGAACGGACGCTACCCAGCCGGTGGAGCCGCAGGCGCTGGCGAGCCGTGCCACCGCGGTGTAGAAGGTGACCGGATCGGTTTCGTGGCCGCCGTAGCGCCTCGGTTGCAGCAGTGTGAAGAAGCCCGATTCCTGTAGCCCCACAATGGATGTCGCGGGAATACGGCGGGCGTCCTCGGTCGCCGCGGCGCGTTCGCGCAGCGCGGGCGCCAGGTCTTCGATGGCGGCGAGCACCGCCTCGGCACCCAGGCTGTGGATGCCATTGTGCACAGTCATCGTTCCTGCCTTTCCTTGACGAATCGCAGCAGTCCGGTCTCGCTGTCGGCGCAGGTGAGTCGAAGGCCTGCGACGTCGGCTTCCTTGGCGAGCCGATCCGGGTCGGCGGGCCAGACGAGGTGTTCGGCGACGGTCTCCTGCAGCAGGAGCTGGTCGCGGTAGACGCGGTAGGTCATGCGCCAGAGCAGGGATTCGGCGTCGACGACCTGCGCCGCACTCCAGCCCTCGTAGCGCAGCTCACCGGCGTGGGTGCGGGTGTAGCGGCGCTCGGACACCTCGGCCACGCGCCCGGGCCGCTGCACCTCCACCACCGCGCTGGCCCCGGGTGCGAGGGCGGCGGCGATCGTCGACCACACCTTCGGTCGCGCGGTGGCGTCGAAATGCCCGATCACGCCGAGGGCGATGATGGCCGCGCATTTGTTCGGCAGTCCGGTGTCGAGAAGACCCTGCGGCAGCACCGTGATCCGCTCGCGCAGGTCCTTGCGTGCGGCCAGCCGCGACATCAGCACCGCACGCATCGCGGATGCCGGTTCGACTGCGACGAGTTTCGCCTCGGGCAGTGCGTCGGCGATCATGACGGTGGACAGTCCGGTGCCCGCGCCGATATCGACGATCGGCCCGAGCACGGTGTCGACATCGTCCAGTAGTGCGGTGAGCACCGGTTCGACTTGTGCTACATAGGGTGTCGCCATCAGATCGTAGAACTCCGCGGCCGCCGCGTAGGAGTCGTGACCCGGGTCAGTCATGACGCTCCCCAACCTTCGCCCCTGCGCGTTCCAATGCCTCGGATACCAGCCGCGCGACGGTGTCGACGGCGGGTTCGTGCAGCAGCGAATAGTGGTGCGCCGCAACCATATGCGTGGTGATCGTGCCGTCGGTATAGGCCCGCCAGCCCAGGTCCGGCAGATCCCGGCAATCGTCGACGCCCATCCCGACTCCGGAATTGCGTGGCGCGGGCAGATCCGCCCGCACGATGAGCGTTTCGAGTCCGCCGTCGTCGAGGAATCCGGTGCTGTGCGCGCCGAGCGCGCGCAGGTGCCGCTCGAAGGTCGTCTCGCGCAATTGCTGGGTCGAGGGATCGCGTCCCACGAGACCGGCCGCGTCCAAGCGCCGTGCGATCGCCTCGCGCTGTTCCTGCTCGGGCAATTCTGTATCGAGCGAGGCCGATTCGAGGTCGATGTCCAGGAACGCCTCTAGCGACCCGAGATACCGCGACCAGAATTCGCCGCCGTTGGTGTGCCGGATGCGGTCGGCGATATTGGCGTCGATCAAGGCCAGCACGGCGACGGTCTCGCCGGACTCCCGCAGGCGCCGTGCGACTTCGTGCGCGACGATCCCGCCCATCGACCAGCCGCCGAGGTGGTAGGGCCCAGTGGGTTGCTGGGCGCGCAGCACGCCTTCGTAGATCCGGGCCAGCTCCGCGACGCTATCGGGTCCCGGCGCACCGGCCAGCGCCGGATCCTGGATGCCGATGACGGGCCGATCGGTGCTGAGCTTGCGCGCCAATTCGGCGTAGCACAGCACATCACCGCCGGTGGGATGTAGCAGGAACAGCGGTTTCCCGGTGCCGTCGCGCAGCGTGACCGCGCAATCGTCATACCTTGCGGCGGCCTGCTGCACCTCGGTCGCTCCGGCGGTCGCCGTGAGCGTGGGATCGGCCAGGAAGGCTCGGGGTGTGACGACCAGTCCGAGTTCACTGCGCAGCCGGTTCAGCATCCGGATGGCCAGCACCGAATCGCCGCCGATGGCAAAGAAGTCCGTGGCCCGATCGAATCGGGCGTCGTCGGGCTCGATCTCGAGCATGCGTGCCCACAGCGCCGCGACAGCGCGTTCGGCGTCGGTGCCGAGCGGACCGCTGGCGGCGGCCCGTCCGGTCGTCGCGACGGCGGTGGCGCTGCGTTCGGCGGTGGGCAATTCGACGGTGGCGGTCCAGGTTTCGGGCTGTTCGATGAGCGCGTCGACCTGGGTGCGAATATCGGCGAACAATGCGTCGAGCACGCCGGGGGAGAACAATTCGGCGACGGCGTCCAGGTTCACCACGACCGAGTCGTCCCAATCCCATTGGAAGACTTGCATATCCAAGGCCACCTGAGGGGTGCGTACGCGTTGGTAGAACTCCCTGACCCGTACGGTCTCCGGTGTGCCGCCGGGCGGATGCAGTCCGAGGGTGCTGTGGAAGACGACCGGTGCCTGCGGTGCGGTATCGCGGCGGCGGCGGCCCAGCTCGCGCACGATCTCCACACCGCTGACCTGTCCGTGGTCGAGCATCCGCGCGGTGGCGTCCTGCATGCGCCGGGCCGCGTCGATGAACGGCGCCGATGCGGGCAGGTCGACATCGAGCAGGACCGTCCCAGCGTACGGGCCGATGGCGTGATCGAGATCCGCTGGCAGGTGCAGGCGGTTGAGGTAGAGCACGTTGAGCAGGAATCGACGGTGCCCGGCCAGCCGGGCCAATGCGATCGTGTAGCAGGTGGCGAAGGCGCTGGTGGGTGTGATGCCGTACTCGGTGCAGCGGGTACGCAGGGTCGCCATCTGCGTGCCCGACACCCGCAGCTCGCGCCGGACCAACGTGTCCGGACGGACCTGATCGAACGGTGCCGCCAGGGGAAGGGCCGGCGCGGTTGGCAATTCGTCGAGCCGGTCCCACCACCAATCGCGTTGGGCCTGCCATTCCGGTTCTTGCCGTTGCCGATTGATGGTTTCGACGTAATCGCCGAAGTGCGCGGTCAGCGGCGGCAGCACCGTATTCGGCTCGTCCAGATAGGTGAACAGTTCGGTGAACATCAGCTGCACCGACCAGCCGTCGGCGACCAGCAGGCTGCACACGATATGCAGGCTGAGCTCATCGCCGGGCAGCCGGATCGCGGTGATCCGGAACGGCCACGGATCCATCGCTGGTCCACTGCGCTGCATTTCGGCGCGGGTCTCGGCGAGCAGCGCGTCGATTTCGCCGACATCTGTGCCGCGCCGATCCAGCGCGGTGATCGGCAGGACGGCCAGGCGCGGATCCACTTCGTCGAGCACCTGCTGGGTGCCCTCGGGCAGGAATATCGCGCGCAGCATCGGCTGTCGGCGGATCTGGCTGCGGACCGCGGATTCGACCTCGGCCGGGTCGATGCCCGACAGCCGGAAGTCGACATAGTTGTGGGCCGAATCGTAGCTGAGCGCCCAACCATGCTGCTGCCCAACCCAATATGCCTGCTGCAATGGTGTCAGCGGGAACGGGGCGGTGGGGTCGGACTGGTACACCAATTCGACGCTCGCCGAGGCCGGGGTATCGGCTCGGCGTTCGGTGATGAAGGCCACCAACTGGTGGAAGGTCAGATCGCCGACGAGATCGACCACCGGGACCGCGACGCCGAGCCGCCCGCGCACCATGGTGGCCATCCGCACCGCGAGCACCGAATCGCCGCCGAGTCCGACGAAGGTGGAATCCGCACGGACAGTGTCGGTTTCGAGGCCGAGCACCTGGGTCCAGATCACCTCGATGGCGGCCGCCACATCCGCGCCCGGACTCGTCAGCCGTGGCCCGCCTGTGGCGGCGGTCCAGGTGCTCGGATCCGCGACGAGCAGACGCAGCCAGGCCAGATAGGCGGCGAAAGCGGTATCGGCGGCGTCCGGATCGAGCACGGTCTCCAGGACGTCCCACTGCAATTGCAGTGCACCCGCGTGCACGAACACCTGGTGATCGAGCCAGACCTGCGGCGTCTGGCTGACGCCGTGCACCATCCGCCCGGCCCATTCCAGATCCGGATCCGCGCCCACCAACTCGGCGACATCGAGAGCGCTGGTGAAGACCACCGGAAGCAGTTGCCGCTCACCGGATCGGGTGGACAGTTCGGCGAGCAGTTCGAGCGCGGAATAGTCACGGTGATCGATATCGTCGAACAGCTGCTGCTGGGTGCGTCTCACCCGGTCGGCGAACGATTCGGCACCGGTGCGATCGACCTCGTGCGCGAGCAGCGTGGTGAAATCACCGATCGCGTCCCCGATTCCGGGCAGCGCGAACGGCCGGTCGATCAGCGTCAGCATGACCGCGAACCGCTCGTCGCCGGACCAGGCAGCGAGCACATCGGCGTAGGCGGTGAGCAGAACCGCCGACGGTGTCACGCCGTGCTCGGCGGAAATCCGGCGCAGCGAGGTCCATTCGGTGGCGTCGAGTTGTCCGGCGCGGCGGGCGAACCAGGGTCGGGTCTGGGTGCGGGTGCGGGTCGGGAGTGCGGGCGGTCCCGGGATCAGGTCCATGCGCTGCTGCCAGTAATCCACCGCGCGGCGGTGCGCGGGTGTGTCGAGGCGGGTCGCGGTGTGGGCGACGTAATCGGCGAATCGGGTCCGCACCGGCGGCAGGGGGGTTGCGGGGTCGTCGTAGAAGTGCCGCAGATCGCGATCCAGGACCAGGAAGCTGCCCGCATCGCAGATCAGGGCATCGATTCCCAGGAACACCCGGGTCGTGGTGTCGTCGACGGTGGCTGCGCGCACGTCGAACAGCGGCCAGCGATCCGGGCGGTGCACCCGGTGCGATAGCTGCCTGCGCAGGTCAGCGAGGGTGTCCTCGCGTTCGGCAGCGGGCAGGTCGGTGAGGTCGTGGCGGCGGATCCGGTAGTCGGGGACCGTGTCGAGCACCCGGTTGCGACCGTCTTCGGTGATGACCGCGCGCAACATGTCGTGGCGGGCGATCAGCCGATGCCAGGCCTGCTGGTAGCGGTCGAGATCGAGGTCGGTGCAGTCGTATTCGAGATAGATGTGACAGGACACGTCGCTGAGGCCGAAGGCGCCCGACCGGCCGACCCAGTAGGCATGCTGGACCCGAGTGAGCGGAAACGGTTCGACGGCAGTGTCTGCAGCGGCGGGCGGGTTGGGTGCCACCGGTTCCGTCAGGGGGGCCCGTCGCGACGATAGGAGTTTCGCGAAGGTGGCCACGGTCGGCTGCGCCAGTAGTTCGCGCAGTCGGATGTCGGCCTGCTCTTGGTCGTTGAGCTGTTCGAGCATGCGGGTCGCCAGCATCGAGGTCCCGCCGAGGGCGAAGAAGTCGGCGTCGGCGGCGGGCACCGGGGTACCGAGAAGTTCGCCCCACAATGCCGCGACAAGCTGCTCGTCGACCGTGGAGAAATCTGCCGGGGCATCTCGATGGAGCCGAGGCGCACCAGATCGTGCCTCATCACCGAGGTGAATGCCATTGTCTGCCACGGGAACCCGAACTCTGCCGGGGTTGCTGTTGTGGTGTCTAGGAATTAGGCCCGGACCCTCGGCCGGTATGTCGGTGCTTTGAGTCAGGGCAGCGGAATGTCCGTGGCCTGTGGCAAAACTCGCTACCGCACCGGACTGTTCGGGCGGGTCGATCCACACTCTGCGTCGCTGGAACGGGAATCCGGGCAGACGCACACGCCGCCGACGGCCGTGCAGCGCCTCGGGGCGCAGATCAGCTCCGGCGCACCACAATTGGCCGACCGCGGCCAAGAGCGCGGCCCGGTCAGGTGATGTCGTCTCGGTCGCTTCGTCGGCACCGGGCAGCGTGCTCAATGCTGCGACCAATCCGGCCGCAGCATTGCGCCGCGCCAACGACGCCAACGCACCGCCGGGACCGACCTGGACGATCACGGTCGGTTGCGCACCAGCGGCAGCCCGGACGGCCGCAGCGAAACGCACCGGTTCACGCAGGTGCCGCGCCCAGTGCTCCACGTCGACGGTGCGCGTCGCCTGCCCGGTGAGCGTGCTGTAAAGCGGCATCGCGGCAGGCACCGTCGGCACCGTCGCCGCCGCCTCGCGTACCGCCGCGACCGCCCCCGCCACGGCGGGGGAGTGCAGTGCGGCATCGATCCGGAGCTGGGCGGACCGGATCCCACTGCGGTCGAGCACGGTGGTGAGATCGCCCAGGGCGGCAGCGGGACCGGAGACCACACATGCGTCGGGCGCGTTGATCGCGGCAATGGTGAGGTCCGGATGATCGGCGAGCAGGTCGGTGAGCTCCGTTTCGCTGAGCTCCACCGCGAGCATCCCGCCCGGCGCGGCCCCGGCCAGCGCGAGGGAACGCACCGCGACCAGCCGGGCCGCATCGGCGAGATCCATCATCCCGGCCACGACCGCGGCCGCGTATTCGCCGAGGCTGTGCCCGAGCACGCCGTCCGGCGCGATGCCGAACTCGCGCAACGTCATCGCGGTCGCCAGTGATACTGCGAACAACGCGGGCTGGCCATAACGCACGTCATCTACGGCACTCTGGGGTGCCCGCCCGCTGACGATGTCACGGATATCGAAGTCGAGCAGCGGGAGCAGCGCCTGCGCGCATGTGTCGATCGTGTCGGCGAATACCGGTTCGTCGCGGTAGAGCCCCGAACCCATGCCCGAAAACTGCGCCCCCGCACCAGGAAACGCAAAGACGATATACGGCCGCTGCGCCGCTGGCCGTCGCGAGGCGACCTGCTGCGGCACCGGACCGTGCTCCGACAGAACCGCCGCCGATCGCCATCCGCCGCCGGTGTGGCGGCCGTGCAGCAGGGTGTAGGCGTAGTCGGCGCGACTGTCCGCCTCGATATGCGCTGCGGCGAGGTCGAGTTGGGCACGGCAGCTCTGTTCACTGTGCCCGGAGACCAGCAGCAGCTGGGTCCGCTCGTCCTGCTCCGAGTGCGGTCTGTCGGCGGGGGCCTGCTCCAGCACGATGTGACAGTTCGTGCCGCCGATCCCGAAGGAACTGACTCCGGCGATTCTGGTGCCGTGGCGCTGCGGCCAGTCCGTGGTGCGGTTGGCCACCTCGAAAAGGCCACGGTGGCGGGCGAGTTCGGGATGGGCCGGGTCGGCGTGCAGCGTCGCCGGTATCCGGCTGTGGTGCAGCGCCAGTGTGGTCTTGATCAGCGCGGCGATTCCCGCAGCCGTATTGGTGTGCCCGATATTGCTTTTCACCGAACCGATCGCGATCGGCTCCGGCGCGGTACGGTCACCGAATACCGCGGCCAGCGCGGCCAATTCGATCTGATCACCCAAAGCTGTCGCGGTGCCATGCGCCTCGATGAGATCGACCTCGTCGGGTTGGACATCGGCGGCGGCCAGCGCCTCCGCGACGACCCGAGCCTGTCCGGTCGCCGAGGGCGCGGTGAATCCCGCCTTCCCCGCACCGTCGTGGTTCACCGCGCTGCCGCGCAGCACCGCGTAGATCGGATCACCGTCGGCCACCGCGTCTTCCAGCCGCCGCAACAGCACGATGCCGACGCCTTGACTGTGCACCATGCCCGACGCCTCGGCCCCGAAGGTGCGGGTATGCCCGTCGGCGGCGAAAATGGCGTCCGGTACGTGCAGGTAGCCGCGGCCCTGCGGCACGATGAGCGAAACACCGCCCGCGAGTGCGCCGTCGCATTCACCGCTGGCCAGCGACTGGGCGGCGGTATGCACGGCGACCAGCGAGGTGGCGCAGGTGGCCTGCACCGCCATCGCCGGTCCGGTCAGATCCAGCCGGTAGGCGATCTGCTGCGGGAAGTAGTCGGTGATCGAGCCCATCGTCGCCTGCAGATACCCCAGCGGGTCACGGTCGGCGGCGCGTCGATAGTGAGCGAGGTTCTCCGCGAGGTAATCGCTGTGCGAGGCACCGGTGAAGACGCCGACCGCGCCGAGTCCCGCGCCACCGCCATGGCCGGCATCGCCGAGGGCGTCCCACGAGCATTCCAGCAGCAGGCGCAGCTGGGGGTCGAGCAGTTCGGCCTCACCGGCGGTGAAACCGAAGTGGTCCGGGTCGAAGCGATCCTGCTCATCGATGACGCCGCCGACCGGCACATAGTTGCGGTGCGCACGCAGTTCGGCCGACACGCCGCGCGCGGCCAGTTCGCCATCGCTGAACCGGCTCAAACCCTCCCGGCCCGACGCGAGCAGATCCCAGAAGGCCGCGAGGTCGGGAGCGCCCGGGAATCGGCAGGCCATGCCGACGATCGCGATGGCATCGAGGTCATTGCTGGTCATCAGGAGATCTCCAATTCCGAATGCACCGGGGTCTGTCCGCGCGCGATCGCCAGGACTGGGCAGGATTGATCGACGAGGTGCTGCAGTTCCCGGTAGCGTTGCGGCGCGCTCGGGCCGCTGACTCGCGCCCGCATCTGGATCGCGCCGACCTGCGGTGCCGTATCGATGCCGAATACCGGTCCCATATCCAGCTGGGCGCTGATATCGACGGCGAGTGAGTCGATGTCGATGCCGAGGCGGGCTGCGTGGAAGCGGTAGGTGACGATCTGGCAGGTGCCGAGGGCCGCGAGCGCCAGCCCGATCGGGTCCGGACCAGCATTGCCGCCGCCCGCCGCGACCGGCTCGTCGACTACCAGCGCATGCCCGTTGATCCGGACGCTCACCTCGGTGGCCGTGCCCGGTCGGTGCTCGGTGTGCGCGGTGAAGCGCTGCCTGCGGTCCGTCCGGCGACGCAGGGCGGTGTGGAGCTGTTGTACGACATCAGTGAGCGGCATGCGATGCCCGCCTCGCTTTCGATCGATGGGCCCGCCGTCGTCGGCCGCGTTCGGCGGCGTCGGTGAGATTCGGTGTGGCCCGGAGCGATTCGTCTCGGTGGCTGGCGTCCGATCCGTTGGTCTGCGCGACGATCCAAGCGGCGAGGCGTCGGACCGAACCGTGCCGGAACAGATCCGGCACGGTCAGCTCCGGTGCCAACCGCCGCAACCGGCGGTGCGCCCGGACCAGGGTCAAGGAGGTCGCGCCCAGGTCGTAGAAGGGTGTTGTCGCCGAGACTTCGGTGCCGAGGAGTTCGGTGAAGACCGCGGTGACCGCCTGTTCGATATCGGCGGGCACCACGGCCTCGCGGGCTGGCGAATCGTCGAAGACCAGTGTGAATTCGACAACGATGTCTGTGGCACTGGGTATTTCGGTGACCAGTAGACCGTGGGTGGCGGCCCCCGCACGCAGCTGACGCGTCCACTCGGTGGCCGCGGGGTGTGCCATCCCGTCGAGTTCATTCGGTTCCAGCCGCATCGTGAGCGTCAATCCGAGGCCGCGTGCTTGTTCGGCTGCCTCGACCAGCCATCCGGCATCCACTGCGCGCGGCAGATCATCCGCGCCGGTCCCGTCGGCTTCGAGGGACGCGATACCGTTGCGGCGGAACGGGTTCGGCAGGCGCGACGAATCGACCTTGCCGTTCGGCGTCAGCGGGATCGAGTCGACCGATATCCACCGCGACGGCACCATGTACTGCGGCAGTTGCCGGGCAGCGTAAGCTGCCAATTCGCTGGGGTCCGGAAGTGCAGCCCCGGCAACGAGATAGGCCACCAACCGCGGTCGGTCGTCTGCGCCGGGCAGCACCGCGGCGACGCAGCGGCGCACGCCGGGATGCCGAGTGACCACCGATTCGATCTCGCCGAGCTCGATCCGGTGGCCGCGAATCTTGACCTGGCGGTCCACGCGGCCGAGGAATTCGATCGCACCATCGGGACGCCAGCGGCCCAGATCGCCAGTGCGGTAAAGGCGTTCGCCGAGATGCTGATTACGCACAAATCTGCGCGCGGTCTGTTCCTCGTCGCCGACATAGCCGCGGGCCAGACCCGCGCCGCCGATATGCAGCTCACCGGGCACGCCGACCGGACACGGCCGACCGTCGTCATCCAGGATCAGGAAGAACTGATCGCGCAGCGCGCGACCATACGGAATGCTCGTCCACTCCGGCGCCACTCGCTCGATCGGGTGGTGGATCGACCAGATCGCGGCCTCGGTCGCGCCGCCGAGGCTGATCACCCGCAGATCGGGGACGAGCGCGCGCAGGCGGTCCGGCAAGGAGATCGGTATCCAGTCACCGGAGAGCAGCATCAGCCGCAGCGACTTCAGCTGGGCGGCCGCGGCGGGATCGGCCTCGGCGTACTCGACGAGCATCTCGGCCACGGCGGGCGCGGTATTCCACACCGTCACTCGATGTTCGGCGATCAGATCGCACCAGTGCCCGGGATCGCGCTGTCGGCCCGCCTCGGGCACGACGAGTGCGCCACCGACGCCGAGCACGCCGAACATGTCGTAGATCGAGAGGTCGAAACTCAAGGCCGACAATGCGAGCACTCGATCGTCCGGCCCGATGTGGAATCGGTTATTGATGTCGTCGATGGTTACTCGCGCGGCGCGGTGCTCGACCGCAACGCCTTTCGGCGTACCGGTCGAACCCGAGGTGAAGATGATGTAGGCCAGCTCGTCCGGTTCGGCGCGGTCCGGTTCGGCGGCCTCGGTACAGTCGGATCCGTCGATGAGATGTCCGATGACATTGTGCGGCAATTTGTTCCGGGTATCCGGCGTGACCAGCGCGTGGGTGATTTCGGCGCGCGCGCACACCGATGCGATGCGTGCCTGGGGCCACTCCGGCTCGATCGGTACGAAGGTCGCACCGGCCCAGAGTGCCGCGTACACAGCGACGATCTGTCCGGCCGACTTCGGCAGCACCACCGCCACCCGATCGCCGGAACCGACACCAGCGGTAGCCAAGCGGGCGGCTAGGCCCTGGGATTTCGCCAGCAGTTCGGCATGGGTCGTGGCACCCTTCGGACTCAAGATCGCCGGTGCGTCCGGTCGGGTCAGCGTGGCCCCCTGTTGGGGGTCCATGAGCAGCGGCTCCACGGTCGGCTCGGGCCCGGTCTCCATCGTCTCGAAGTAGGGATTCCACCCGAGATCCACGCTGTCCCAAGCACTGTCGTCATCGGCCAGCCTGCGCAGCAAGCGCACGTACGCCGCTAACATCTGCCCGACGAGCTCGCTCGGGAACACCTCCGTCACCGCATCCCAGGCGATACGCAACTCACCGGCCTCGTCCCAAACGATGTGGTCGAGCACCACTTGCGGGGTCTGCGAGACGCCGAACATCTCGGCCCCCAGCCAGCCCGCCGCCGCGCCGCGCGCCCCGCCGAGTCCGACACCGCTGGTGAACACGACCGGATAGCGCGGCGTGAGGTCACCGGCCTGGGTGCGCTGCACTTCCACGCCGCTATAGGAGCGATGCTCCAGATCGGCCCAGAACTGGGTGTTGACCCGTGCGGCGAAATCGGCGAAGCCCGGCCAGGAGCCCAGCTCGGCCGCGGGCAGTTCGACCAGGGCGGTGGTCGTGAAGTCGCCGACCACATCCAGCTGGTCGGCGGCATCGGGGCGATCGAAGAGCGTGGCGTTGAGACAGAACGGATCCGTCGCGCCCCAACGGGACAGCGTCAAACCGAACGCCGCGAGCAGCACGGCCGTCGGGCTCAGCCCGCGCGCCGCCGCCCGCGCCGTCAGCGCCGACCATTGCCGCGCATCGAGTTCGGCACCGTGGCGTTGGAATCTGGGTTTGCGGATCTGCTCCGGGGCCACGACATACGGCAGCTGGGGGCCGGGCGGAAGCGTCGCCGTCCGCGTCTGCCAGTATTCGCGGTCCTGTTCGCGGCGTTGGGCATCGGCCCGCTTGCGCTCGCGCAGCAACTGCAGAAACGAAGCCGCCGGGGCGAGCGTGGCGGTGGGGTCCGCAACGAGCTCGCCCCACTGACGCATCAGCAGATTCCAACTCGCCATATCCAGCACGATGATGTCGAACCCGACCAGCAGTCGCAGGTTCCCCTCGGGGAGCACGACGGCATGGATATCGAACAGCGGCCACACCGTGGTGTCCCGAACCTGATGCGACCGCTCCCGGCGCAACTCACCCAGCGTCGACTCGACATCCTCGGGGCGCGTGCACAGATCGGTCACCTCGATGCGATACCTCGGACCCGGTGGTTCGACGCGTTGGGTGCCGTCGTCGGTGATGGTCGCGCGCAGCATCTCATGGTGATCGACCAGTCGATTCCACGCGACTTCGAGTGCCTGCACCTCCGCGAGCGGATCCGCGGCGACGAATCGCGTCGCGTCGCGGTCGAATTCGAAGTAGTAGAAGGTGGCCACCCCGCCCAACGGCATATCGGCTTCCCGACCGACCCAGTACGAGGCCTGGATCGGTGTCAGCTCCTCCTCATCTGCCCGGTTCGGGAATGGGGCGACTTCAGCTGTGCCGCCCGATAATTCGGCCGCCGGCCCGGTGTCCGCCGCTGTAACACTTCGCTGTTCGACCTCTGCGGTCAACGATTCGAGGGTGGCGCCGACGAACAACTCCAGCGGAACCCGCACCCCGATCCGTTCCGCGAGCCGCAGGTGTAGTCGGACCGCCAGGAACGAGTCCATCCCCAGTTCCTGCAACCGTCGAGTCGAAACCAATTCCCGCGGTTGCACTTTGAGTACCGTGCCGACACACCGTCGGACTTCGTCTGCTGCTGCCACAATCTCCCCAGCCCTTGCTCGACAAACCCGACACAGCTACATTAACGGCAACGATTGTCGTTATCAATATGGTGACTGATGAATAGCTGTCGCCGTCGGCCGTACTGCGTATCTGCGGCGCGGCGGATGCTGTCGGCAACTCCTGGATGGGCGGAAGATGTTGGCGCACAATGCATCGTGGAATGCGACCGGATCGGCGGCGCGGGTGCTGGAGCTGGACAGCTATCGGCTGCTCGGCCGTTCCGGGCTACGTGTGTCGCCGCTGGCGCTCGGCACGATGACCTTCGGCACCGATTGGGGCTGGGGTGCGGACAAGGATGAGGCGCGCCGGATCTTCGACGCCTACGTCGCGCGCGGCGGCAACTTCATCGATACCGCGAACCAGTACACCAACGGCACCGCCGAGGAATGGCTGGGCGAGTTCGCCGCCACCGATCGCGAAAGTCTGGTGCTGGCAACCAAGTACAGCGCGATCCGACGGCTCACCGATCCGAATTCCGGTGGCAATCACCGTAAGAGCATGGTGGCCTCGGTCGAGGCAAGTCTGCGCCGACTGCGCACCGACTACCTCGACGTGTTGTATCTGCACCTGTGGGACGGGCTGACACCGATGGACGAAATCGTGCGCGCTATGGATGATCTCGTCCGTGCGGGCAAGGTGCTCTACCTCGGCATCTCGGATACCCCTGCGTGGCGGATCGCGCGCATGCAGACGTTAGCGGAGCTGCGCGGCTGGTCGCCGCTGATCGCGTTGCAGATCGAATACAACCTCATCGAGCGGACCGGTGAACGCGAGCTGATTCCGATGGCGCGCGAACTCGGCCTCGGTGTAATTCCCTGGTCACCCTTGGCGAGCGGCGTACTGACCGGCAAATACACCCGCGCCGATCTTACCGACACCACCGCGACCGGGGGATCACGCAAGAGCATCGCGGTGGCCAACGACTCGCTGACCGAGCGCGGACTGGCGATCGCCGATGCCGTCGGTCAGGTCGCCGACGAACTCGGGCGCACACCCGCACAGGTCGCACTGGCGTGGACGCTGCGCAACCCCGCCGTCGCGGCTCCCATCGTAGGAGCCCGCACCATACGCCAACTCGACGACAACCTCGGCGCATTGAGCGTTGCCTTCGATGACCACCACCTGAATCGGTTGCACCAGGCCGCCGCGGTGGAACTCGGTTTCCCCCACGATTTCCTCGCTCGGCCGCTGGCACGCAACACCGTATTCGGTGATCTGCGCATCCGGGCCTACACGCAGACATGAGCCGCAAATAGATACCCGCTCAACGAATTCTGGCGACTACGCCGAGAACAGGAAGGATGGGTGCTCGCCGATGCCGAACATCGCCGACGTACTGACGGACCGAATGCTGTCACGTCCCAGGGGGCCTATCGCCCGCCTGTGGTGGCGGGACATGAAGGCCCACCATGAAATATTTCGCGACACCTTGCAAGCACTGGAGCTCCAACCGGCCGACAACCTACTCGAAATCGGCTGCGGCGGAGGCACCTTCGTACAGTGGGCGCTCGAGTCCGGCTGTCGTGCGACCGCCGTCGACCATAGCACTGATATGGTCGCGCTGACCACCCGCAACAATGCTGCCGCGGTACACGACGGTCGCCTCGAGGTGGTCGAGGCAACAGCCGAGGCGCTACCTATGCCCGATGAGCAATTCACCTGCGCGGCAATGGCAAACGTCTTCTTTTTCCTCGACGCCCCACGCGCGCTCACCGAACTGCGGAGGGTACTCGCACCGGGCGCGCGGATCGTGGTGCACACCGTCGCGCCGAACCCGCCCGCATCGGTCGTGCCGCCGCCGGTGGCCCGACGCATGCGCCTGTACACCGACGACGACCTACGCGCACTGTTCCAGGATGCGGGGTTCACCGAGCCCAACGTTGCGCGGCTCGGCGCGGCATTCCAACTCGTCACGGCCAGTCGCTGAGGAGCGTACTTCGTTCGCCGTTGTGTGCCCCTACCGGATTCACGAGCCTGACCTGAACCGAATCGGGCATTCCGGGTCGTCAAGGCCGCTACCGCGAAATCTGCCGTGCCACTATCGCGGCATCGGCGTAGCCGTCGCGAGCGTTCTCTGTGCGGGGCCACGGCCGATGTCGCGCTGGGCGGGTCGTCGAAGTCAGTGTTCGTCGTAGTGGCCGTCGTGCGCGGCGTGGCGATGGCCGTCGTGCACGTAATCGACGTGGTCGCCGTGCGGAATGGCGACGTGTCCACATTCCTCGCCGTGGATATGGTCGTGGCTGTCGTGGGCGATGTGTGTCGGGGGTTCGCATTCGTCGTAGTGGTTGTCGTGGGCGCGATGCACATGGCCGTCGTGCACATAGTCGACGTGGTCGCCGTGGGGGATGGCGACGTGGCCGCAACTAGGGCCGTGGGTGTGTTCGTGGCGTGCATGCTCCGCGTGAACCGCTGCTGTCATCGTGTTCCTCTTTTCTTTGCGGCACTGAGGTGAACATCTACTTGTCACATCATTATATGCGCATGTTCATGTGTGTGCTGATGAATTGCTGAGGTATCGCCCTACCTGCGGCGTGTCCAAGGGCAACTTCGCGAACTCGGGTCGTGCATCAAAGGGGATACCTGTTAGATTTGCGACAATGGTTTTCAGTTTCAAGATCTGATGAGGGATGCAGAATGGCTCGTCCGGGTTCAGCACACGTCTGGTAGGGGCGGCGGTTTGCGCGGCCGCGATTGTCGCGATGGGGACGGCGTGCAGTTCGTCGTCGGATTCGTCGGGGTCGGGCGGCAAGCTCGAGGTGGTGGCGACGATCAACGCGTGGGGCAGCATCGCCGCCCAGCTCGGCGGTGACAAGGTGCACGAGACGAGCATTATCTCCAACCCCGACACCGATCCGCACGACTACGAAGCCTCGCCCGCGGACGCGCGCGCGATCGCTGGTGCCAAGGTCGTGATAGCCAACGGGATCGGCTACGACGCCTGGATCGACAAGCTGCTGGCGGCGAATCCGAGTTCGGACCGCACCGTATTGGATGTCGGCAAGCTGGTCGGTGTCGCCGACGACGGCAACCCACACCAGTGGTACTCGCCCGACGTCGTCGCCAAGGTCGTGGACACGATCACCGCGGACTACAAGAAGGCCGATCCGGCCGACGCCGCGTACTTCGATCAGCAGCGCCAGAAGTTCCTCGACGAGGGTCTGTCGAAGTATCACGGTCTGATCTCCGAGATCAAGACGAAATACGCAGGCACTCCCGTCGGCGCGAGTGAGTCGATCTTCTCTCCGCTGTCGGATGCGTTGGGCCTCAACCTGATCACGCCGCCGGAGTTCTTGAAGGCGATCAGTGAGGGCACCGACCCGGCGCCTGCGGACAAGGCCGCGATCGATCAGCAGATCGCGACCAAGGCGATCAAGGTGTATGTCTACAACAGCCAGAACAGCACCCCGGATGTGCAGGGCCAAGTCGACGCGGCCAAGAAGCAGGGCATCGCGGTGGCGACGGTGACCGAAACCCTTGCCCCGGAGAACGCGTCGTTCCAGGATTGGCAATCGAGCCAGTTGACGCAGCTGCGCGACGCGTTGCACACCGCGACCGGCAAGTAGGTGACCAGCACGCAGACAGGGGCCGCGAAGGACGATGTCGCGGCCCCGCCGAACCCACCGGCCCCTGCCGATGCACTCCCCGCAGCCGCGATCCGGTTGCGGGGGGTGGCCGCGGTCGTGGGTGGGAAACGAATCTGGTCGGATGCTTCCTTGGACGTGCAGCCTGGCGAGTTCGTCGCCGTGTTGGGGCCGAACGGGGCCGGAAAGTCCACGCTGCTGAAGGTCGTGCTCGGCCTCACCCCGCCGGTCGCGGGTACGGTCGAGGTGCTGGGCAGTCGCGCCGGTCGAGGCAATACCCGCATCGGCTATCTGCCGCAGCGGCGGGCCTTCGATGCGAGCGTGCGCATCCGCGGCGTCGACATCGTGCGACTCGGACTCGACGGCGCACGATGGGGGACACCGATCCCGTGGTTGTCCAGACTGCTGACACCCCAACGGTTCCGGGATCGAGAGCATCGACTGCGCGAGGTTATCGAACTGGTGGGCGCCAGCGCGTACGCGCACCGGCCGATCGGGCAGTGCTCCGGTGGTGAACAGCAACGGCTGCTGATCGCGCAGGCCCTGATCCGACGACCTCGGCTACTGCTGCTCGACGAGCCCTCGACAGCCTCGACGTGCCGAGCCAAGCCGGTATCAGCGCACTGGTGCGCGATATCTGCCGACAGCAGCAGGTCGCGGTCGTCCTGGTCGCTCACGACGTGAATCCGATCCTGCCGTATCTGGACCGCCTCGTTTATGTCGCGCGCGCAACAGCAGTGAGCGGTACGCCCGAGGAAGTGATCACCAGCGCGAAACTGACCCCCTCTACGGTATTCCGATCGAAGTGCTGCGCGACAGCACCGGCCGGATGGTGATCGTCGGACAACCCGACGTGCCCGCCGTGCACGCTATCGCGGATCCTGTTGCGGGGCAGGAGCGATGAACCCGGTCGCGACCTGGAATCTGGCGCATGATCTGCGGCAGATGATGGCGTATCCGTTCATGGTCAATGCCGTGCGCGCGGGCACCATTGTGGCCATTGTGGCGGGCGCGGTGGGCTGGGTGATGGTGCTGCGGCGCGAAAGCTTCGCCGGGCACACCCTGGCCGTGGTCGGGTTTCCCGGTGCCGCGGCCGCCACCTGGCTCGGATTGTCCACCGGATTCGGCTATTTCGCCGCCTGTGCGGGGGCGGCGCTGGTGATAGCCGCGCTTCCGTCGGCGGCCCGATCTCGCGGGGCCGGCGAGCAGCCCGCGATCATCGGCACCGTGCAAGCCTTCGCACTGGCCACCGGCATGCTGTTCGTCAGCCTCTACAAAGGATTCCTCTCCGGGTTGACGAACCTGCTGTTCGGCACCATCGCCGGTGTCACCGACGACCAGGTCACCCTGCTACTCGCTGCCGGAATCCCGTGTCTGCTCCTGCTGCTGGGCAGGCCTCTGCTGTGGGCGTCACTGGACCCGGAAACCGCGGCAGCCCACGGAGTTCCGGTGCGATTCGTGGGCGCGGCATTCCTGCTGCTGCTCGGCGTCGCCGCGGCCGGCACCAGCCAGGTCACCGGGAGTCTGCTGGTCTTCGCGCTACTCGTCGCGCCCGCGGCGGCCGCGCACCAGCTCACCTCCCATCCCGGTATCGGCATCGCGGTCTCGATCGTGATCGCCCTCGTCGTCACCTGGGCCGGTATGGGTTTCGCGTTCTACTCGCCGTATCCGATCGGATTCTGGGTCAGCAGTTTCGCCTTCGCCTGCTATCTGCTGTGCGCGGGGTACCGAGCCACGCTGCAGCGTTGGCGAGGACGCCATGCGCCGGTACCGCAGCCGCCCAGCGCGCTAGAACGGGCCGTCGTATGAGCGATTTGACGGCGATGCTGTCGCATCCATTCATCATCCACGCACTCACCGCGGGCACGGCCGTCGCGATCCTGTGCGGACTCGTCGGCTACTTCGTCGTCCAACGCGGTGAAGTCTTCGCCGGTGATGCCCTCGGCCACGTCGCCTACACCGGAGCCATGGCCGCCCTCGCAGCCGGAATAGATCCGCGGATAGGACTTTTCGCCGCGACTCTCATCGCCGGACTCGCGCTCGGAGCGGGCGGCGGCCGTGGTGGTGATGATGTCGCGATCGGTTCGTTCTTCGCCTGGATGCTGGGGCTGGGTGTGCTGTTTCTGACCTACTACACCACCCACCGAAGCACCGGGAACAGCACCGCGAACGTCACCGTCTTATTCGGCAGCATCTTCGGTATCAGCGCCAGCGCCGCGACGACCGCGGTCCTCATCGCCGTCGGTGTCGGTATGGTGCTGCTTGCGATATCGCGCCCGCTGCTGTTCGCCACGGTGGATCCGGCGGTCGCCGGGGCGGCGGGAGTGCCCGTCCGAATCCTGGGTGCGCTGTTTCTCGCGATCGTTGGCGCCACTGTCGCCGAGGCTACCCAAATCGTCGGTGCCATAGTCGTTCTCGGGCTGCTCGCCGCCCCGCCCGCCGCAGCCGCGCGGCTCACCGGGCAGCCTTGGCGCGCGTTCTGGCTGTCTGCGGGACTGGCCACCCTTGCGGTCTGGGTGGGCATCACACTGTCCTATGCGATCCCGGCCGCGCCGGCCAACTTCACCATCATCGCCGTGGCCGCCGTCGGCTATCCGGCCGCCGTACTCTTCGACCGAATTCGCCGATACCGTTCGCGTGGCTATGTCGCAACCGGACCGTCGCTCAGCTGAGCGCACAGTGGCGCGGCGCCCTCGTGTGACCGTGCGGCAACGTGTCGTGCTCGACGCGCTGCGCCGCGACGACCGCTTCCGAAGCGCCCAGCAGCTGCATGCCGATCTCCGCCTGAGCTCTACCATCGGAATCGGGCTGACCAGCGTCTACCGCATTCTGCATCGACTCGCCGACCTGCAGCTCGGGAAACCCAGCGTGCCGAGGATGGCGAACTCTTGTATCGAATCCGCGACGGCGTCGGCCACCACCACTACCTGATGTGCCGAATCTGCGGCCGCGCCGAACGATTCACCCTCGACGAAGTCGAACAGTACGCCGATCATATCGCCCGGCAACATCGGTACCGCGACGTCAGCCACCGCCTCGACCTCTACGGCATCTGTCCCCGGTGCGCCGCATGACCATAGAATGGCCCGCAGTGCCGGGTGAATACGGCGCGGACGCGTGTCGGTGAGCGCCTCGCGTCGCGAACACCGTATCGCCGATAACACGGGAGCACAGTCGGTCCATTATCAATCAGGGGTTGGTTGACGAACCGATTCGACGGCTGCCGCTGACAGGATGGGGGATCAGTGCTCGCCCAGAACACGCTGAACTCGGTACGGACGAAGCTGTCCTCGACGTATGTGCTTGCGGCTCTCGTCGTCGCCGGGCTGGTCGTGCAGGCTCCGCTGGCGCGCGCCGTAGGGGCATCGGCGCGGTTGCAGACCGCGGTGACGATCTTCGCAGGTGTTTTCGTCCAGGCGGTGCCGTTTCTTGTGCTCGGCGTACTGGTCAGCGGCGCGATCGCGGCCTTAGTTTCACCTGCGGTGCTGCGAAAAGTATTGCCGCGTAATGAATCCGCGGCAATCGGTGTGGCCGGGCTGGCGGGTATGGCACTGCCGGGCTGTGAGTGCGGCGTCGTACCGGTGGCACGTCGGCTGACCGATCAGGGCGCGCCGGGTTCGGTCGCCCTGGCGTTCATGCTGTCCGCGCCCGCGATCAACCCCGTGGTCTTGATCGCGACGGCGGTGGCGTTCCCCGGCGAGCCAGGGATGGTGGCAGCGCGGTTCACCGGCTCACTCGCCACCGCGGTGGTGATGGGCCTGATCTGGTCGCGGATCGGGCGTCCGGCGTGGATGCTTCCGCGCGGTCGCGGCCACGACCACTGTGTGGTCGGGCGGACCCGCTGGGAGGTCTTCACCGAGGCCGCACGCCATGATCTCCTGCAAGCCAGCGCATTTCTCGTACTCGGCGCCGCGGCCGCTGCCGCCCTGCATGTGCTGGTTCCGCCGTCCTGGTACGAGCATCTGGCGGGCCAGATGGCGATGGCCGTCTTGGTGATGGCGGTGCTGGCGATCGTGCTGGCACTGTGTTCGGAGGCCGACGCGTTCGTCGCCGCGAGCATGTCGGCGCTGCCGCTGCTGCCGCGCCTGGTGTTCCTGGTGGTCGGCCCAGCGGTCGATGTGAAACTCTTCGCCATGCAGGCCGGAACGTTCGGGCGGTCGTTCGCAACGCGGTTCGCGCCGTTGACATTTGTGGTGGCCGTGACATGCGGCACGATCGCCGGACTCGTCTTCCTGGGAGGTGCCCGATGAAACGGGAGACACAGAATCTGGTGTTGGTGCTGATCGGCGCCGCGGTGTTGTGGATCGCGCTCGACGGTGCTTACCTGCGCTATGTGAAACCGAGCCTGTATCCGTTTCTGCTGATCAGCGGCGTCGGATTCATCCTGCTCGGGCTGGTCGCGATCGTGCGCGATATCCGCCGCGGCACGGCCACCCCAGGTGACGATGACCATGAGCACGGCACCGGCCGCTCCCATTGGCTGCTGCTGATCCCCGCCGCCGCACTGCTGCTCATCGCCCCGCCCGCACTCGGTGCGGGCGCCGCCGTGACCAGCTCTCCGGTCCAGGTCGTGCCGCGCGATTCGGCTGCGTCGGCACCGAAGCAGCGGCCGTTCCCGCCGCTGCCCTCCGATGCCGCGCCGAACTTGACGGTCGTGGACCTGGTCAACCGGGCGCTGCTGGATTCCAATCATTCCCTGGACGGCCGCGAGGTGACGATCAGCGGATTCGTCATCCGCCCAAAGGATCTCGAACAACAACAGCCCGCTACCACCGAGGCCGATCTGGCTCGCGTGGTCATCACCTGCTGCGTTGCCGATGCCCGCTACGTGCTCGTACATCTAGCCGGTCTGCCGGAACCGATCGAGGACGACGCCTGGCTGGAGGTTCGCGGTGTCGTGCAAACCGATAGCGCCCAGCACGATCCCGATCAGACCCCGACCCTCGCTGTCATCGACTACCAGCGGATCCCGGCTCCCGACCGTCCATACGAACGCGGGCGATAGCGACGACAGTTGCTCTCACGGTCGACACGCGCAGCGACGTAACGACAGGCTTCGTGTGGATGTGTAGGGCATGTGATCGGTTGCGGCACCATGCTGTCCGGCGGTGAGCACCAACGTGTTTCGATCGCCGCGCGCTGCTCGAACTGGCCCGGGTGGTGCTGTTGGACGAGGCAACCGCCCTTGATCCCGGCAATGAGGCCGCTGTCGGCGATGTGCTGCGCGCCCTCGCGGCCGACCGCACCCTGCTCGTCATCGCCCACCGCCTGCAGACGGTTACCGCGGCGACCGGATCCTGCTACTGGTTCATCCCGGCGGTACGGCGAAACAACTGCGGGGTGGCGCGGATGAGCTCGTCATGAACGAGGCCACCTCGAATCTCGACAGCGAAACGAACGGGCGATCCACACCGCGCTGAAAGCGGCACGTGCAGGCCGCACGACGACCATTATCGCACACCGGCTTTCGACGATCCGCAGTGCCGACCGCATCGTCGTACTGGACGGCGGATCGGTCGTCCAAGTCGGCCCGGACAAGGAACTGGTCGCGGAACCCGACGGCGCATACGCCCGATTGATCGCGGCCCAGTTCTGACCGCCCGGCAGATGAAGTGACCGTGGCAGAGATCGCCGACCGGGCGGGAGTAGCGGCGTCGGGACCGGCTGATCTCGAAGGGGCGGACTACCCGGCGAATCCTGCCGGGTAGTCCGCGACCGGTCGGCGATCCGCTCAGGAACGAGAGGCCAACTCCACCGGCTGTCCGGACTCGGTATCGGGTCGGGGGACGAAGTCGGGATCGATCTGTGCGACCAGATCCTCACCGGCCCATGCCTTGGCGTTGCGCACGTGGAACTCGATGGCTTGGCGCTGGTAGGCGACCCAGTCGCGGGTGACTGCGTCGAGGGCGGACTGGATCGTCGCCAGAGCTTGGCGGTTGTCGGGTTCGAGGTCGGTGATCGGCCGGATGTCGCCGCGCTCGGCCGCGCGTACGTGTGCGGAGCGGCCTATTGAGCACAGCAGGTTCTCACCGACGTGTTCGCGCAGGAAGGCCAGATCGTCGGCGTCGCAGATCTTGTTGCCGATGATGGCGATGCGGATGCCGAAATCCTTGGAGTAGTTGAGATATTGGCGATAGACCCCGACGCTGCGCAGGGTCGGCTCGCACACCAGGGCGGTCAGGTCGAAGCGGGTGAACAACCCTGATGCGAACGAGTCGGCTCCGGCGGTCATATCGACCACCACGTACTCACCGGCACCGTCGACCGTGTGGTTGAGCAGCAACTCGGCCGCTCCGACCTTGGAGTGATAGCAGGCCACCCCGAGATCCTCATCGGTGAAAGGGCCGGTCACCATCAGCCGGGCACCACCGACGTCCCGCACGCAGGCGGAGTAGACCGGATTGTCCTCGGTGACGCCTATCAGCCGGGAACCCGCTCCAGGCGGGGTCGTTTTGATCATCGCCGCTGCCGAGGAAATCCGCGGGTTGTCCCCGCGCAGATAGTCCTTGATCAACGGCAGGTGCTCGCCCAGGGTCGGCAGGATCAGTGATTCTTCTTCGCTGGCCCCCAATGCCGTGGCCAGGTGCTGGTTGATATCGGCGTCGATCGCCAAGGTGGGCGAACCCTGCTCGACCAGATGACGGATGAACAACGAGGACAGGGTTGTCTTGCCGCTGCCACCCTTACCGACGAAGGCGATCTTCACCGCCACACTCCTCTCGTATCAGTAACGATATTCATGTTCGAGATTGACAACGACAATGTACTCGACACCTCGCCGCGATCGAACGGAGGGTGGCGCAAGCGTCGATGAGTTCCGTTCTCCCACAAGAGGTTCCAGGCGACACGCACGCGACGAGCGTCCGGCGCACAGAACGCTTTCTCCCCGAGTCGATTCCCGAATCCTGATGCGGGGCGTCGAACATCCGTCCCCACTTGCGATGCGGCCAGCTGGCCACTCGGGATCAAGGCAGCTTGGGGCGTGTCGATTCAGGCCCTTATCATGCGCGCCGGAGCGCTGGACCTGATCAACGAGACCCGCACGCGATCGTTGATGGTGCAGCTGTCGGCGAAAGGCTGGCGACGCGACGAACTCGTTACCGTCGGTCACGAGCGCCAGTTGCTGATATGGACGCTCCTCAGCCGACGATTCGGCCCCAAGCCCTACCGCCTTGCCGCGGACCCACTGGCGATACCGGCTGCGGTCCTTCGGTCTGTCGCGCCGAGGCCGGACGAGGCCCGCGACGGAACGTCGGACACGCCCGGATCGGTCCACGCGATCGGGTCAACTCACTGAACGTCTTCCGTCTGTTGCCAGGCTGGTTCGTCGCCGAGGTTCATTCGGCCCGCGAGGATCGCCGACGAAAGTGATCAGCCTTGCCAGGCGGTGGATAAGGTGTCCGGGTGCCTGGCACGCTGATGGGTTCGGATCTTGAGTTGCTCTACGGCCGGGGACAACGTGATCTCCGGCTTGCCGTCGCCAGGACTGTGTTTCTGGATGTCGAATAGGGTGGCCGTGACGAACTCGCCGAATTTGGTTGGGTCGTTCCGCGGGCGCGGGGCGGTATCCTGATCGCGGAGTGTCAGGACGCGCACGCGCTCCCTTCTCGCCTGAGTCACCCCGCCCACGCCGGTTCGGTGACGTCGATGGCCGAGGTCCTTCCCGGGGCCCGCGATAGCTCGATTTCCCCTGTATCGCATGGTCTTTCGTCATAGGCAGGGGTGGTGTGGGTGCCCGTGCCGGAACTGGACGAGGACATGCCCAAGAACAGCAGCGCGCGCCGCCGACGCCGGGCTCGTCGGATCGAGGCCGAGGAAGGCGTGAAATACACCGAGGCTCTGCACCGCGGCGACGAACTCGCCGAACAAGCCCGGACCGAGTCGGTGTTATGTCCACCGAAAATCGAGATCGACGGGGTCAAACGGTATTACCGGCGCAGCGACGCCGAGCAGCTCGGTCAGGACGGTTTGGCAGATCCGGTCGGTGAGGATGTGGTGGCTGCGGCGGATGTGCTGTTGCCACAGGTGCGAGCCTTGCAGTCGGTCAGGCTGCGGCCGAGCTCTGCGGCCGGCCCAGACGGACAGCGGCGCCGGGTGGTGCAATGCGAGCAGCGTGAGGAGTTCCGTGAGACGGTGCGGAAGGTACTCGACCATTTGCTTCGGGTGCGCGAGGACGCCGACATCGCCTGTGTCGAGTGGCAGACCGTGGCCGTCGCCCGCTACCAGGTCGAGGTGGGGCTGAGCGGGCTGCTTCGGATCACCGACGGACCACTGCGTGACAGGGTCGAATCGGCTGTCGAAGCTTCCGAGCTCCTCTTCATGATCACCGAGGCCGTCCACAGCCGCGGATGCCTCCTCGGCGCCGGAGACAACCGGTCCCGGCGAGGCCGGGGACACTCAGCTTGTGGCGGCGGAGAGGTGCGGGTGCGAGTACAGGTCTTCGACGACGAAACGATCATCACTGTCCCGGGATGTCCCCGGCACGCCGCCGAGGAAATCGTCTATTGGGACTGCGATGTCGAGATGGGCGAGGTCGGAATTGAGGTGATGGGCGGCACGGACGAGGATCTCGACACGATTTACGCACTCGCCGACGAGGTCCGGCGCGAGCGTGACCGGACTCGGCGAGAACGGGAGAAGAACAAGTCAGGTTCGTACACGTTGCCTTCGCCGCCGTGGATGCGCCGCGAGGACTGGTGATAAGTCAACATCCTCCCGGGATTGCCCGAGGAGACCGTAGCGGAACATGTCGTGGTCATCTGACAGCGTCGACTATGCGGCGCCGCTACGGGCGATTGCGCTGAGGAGGTATCTGGCGACGCCTGCGAGTTTCCTTGCGTCGGCGCGGGCGCGTCGAATCGGAGGAGCTCGGTGTTGCGGCGGTGGGCCCTGACTTGGTGGTTACAGGCCGCTGTGTGGATTCGAGAGCCGCCGCGATGTCGCCGGCGTCCGGATCCGCAGCGCCTCAGCGGCGAGTTTGAACAGCGCGCCGTCCGCGTCGAACTGGCAGCCCGCCGATTGCTGCATGATTATTCCGTTGCGGAGCAACGATTATCGGTATACGGGGACGCCGCTTACGGCGCGGGAAAGGTGCTGAGCGATCCTCGTAGAAGGCGATCTCGGTCCGTGAGACGCCGACCTAACGCGCCACGTACTCCACGGCATTATCCGGGACCTTGCCGCGACCACGAGGGAATTCGCCGTCGTCGGATAGCAGCGGACCGTAGGCGATGATGAGGTCCGTCCAGACGCGTGGGTCGCCGAAGCTGATTCGCGTGTTGCGACGATCCCGTGACCCCGCTGCTCTCATGCGACGTTGGTGATGGGTAGCAGGTTGCGCTCGCCGAAGACTTTCTTGGCGACCAGGGTAGCGTTGATGGCGCGTGGTATGCCGCAGTAGACGCTGGCGTGCAGCAGCGCCTCGGAGATCTCCACCGGGGGCAGCCCGACGTTCAGGGCGGCGTTGAAGTGCACCTCCAGCTCGATCTCGCAGCCGCCCAGCGCCGTGAGGACGCCCAGGGTGACCAGCTGGCGGTCGCGGGGCGGCAGCTCGGGCCGGGAGTACATGTCGCAGAAGGCCCAGGCGACCACCTGGTGGCCCAGTTCGGGCGAGGTGTCGGCCAATGCGTCGACGATGCGCTGCCCGGCCTCGCCGTCGACCTGCTCCAGCACTGTCATGCCGTGTCCGTAGCGGTCCTGCTTCGTGGTCATCTCGGGTCCTTTCGATCTCGTACCGATGGCTCAATGCTGGCCCGGACGCACCCGAAATCTGCTCATCAGGCATGACTAGATATAGTTTCCATGCTTGGGAGGTATGGATGGAATTACGGCTACTCGGTTATGTGGTGGCGATTGCCGAGGAGGGCAGTATCAGCGGGGCGGCGCGGCGGCTGAGCTTGACCCAGCCGACGCTGAGCCGTCAGCTCAAGGAGCTGGAACGGCGGGTGGGCACGCCGCTGTTCGAGCGGGAGGGGCGCGGGCTGGTGCCGACGGCGGCGGGGGACGCGTTGGCCCGGCGGGCCACCATCGTGCTAGCCGAGGCCGAGGCCGCGCTCGAGGACGTCCGGCTGGCCGCGGAGGGTCGCAGCGGGCGGCTCACCGTGGCCTTCGCCGGATCGGGCATCAACGGCCCACTCGGCGCGGTGCTCGGCAGAGTGAGCCGGGAACTTCCCCGGGTGGCGTTGCGGCTGGAGGAAAGCTTCAGCGACACCGAGATGTCGGCCGGTGTGCTGGACGGTCGCTTCGATATCGCCGTGCAGCGGCTGCCGATGCGCGACCCCCGCCTTGCCACCCAGGTCTGGTGGCACGAGCCGATGGCGCTGTTTCTGCCCGATGGTCACCCGCTCGCGTACGGCAGGGAGCCCGCACCGCTTGCGGCGCTCGGGCAGATCCCGCTGGTGCTGTGGCCGCGGGAGGTGTCGCCGCAGTCCTACGATGAAATCATTGCGCTCTGCGAGAAGGCGGCAGTGGTCCCCCGGATCGGTGCCGAAGGCCGCAGCGTGCAGACCGTCCTAGCCCTCGTCGCCGCTGGCTTCGGCGCCGCCGTCATGTCCGACTCACACCGCGCCCTCAGGCGCGTGGGTGTTACCGCACGCGCGCTGGCCGGCACCCGCACGACCCTGCATCTGGTCTGGCGCGCCAAAGACCGAAGCCCCATCGTGGAGCGCTTCCGCTTGGTACTCGCCGAGATCCGCGCCAGGAGTGAACAGTCCTGAGCAGCAACCTGAACCTGCTGGCTTGCCGGCCAGCCTTCATCGACTGGCAACACCGCATCTATCGAGGTCGACATCGACGCCGAACTCGCCCAGCTCGGGCCGACCGGCTATCGGCCGCTGCGGGTCCGCGACACCTTGTTCTGATCCAGCCAACGCCGGGCCACGAGGTTGTCGGCGTGATCGACGCGGTCGGGGACGATGTCACATCGTGGCAAGTCGGCGAGCGGGTCGGTCTGGGCTTCCTCGGCGGTCATTGTGGCGAATGAGACTGGTGCCAGCGTGGTGATTTTGTGAATTGCGAGAATCAGCCGCAACCCGGCACGACAGCAGACGGCGGCTACGCCGCTACGCCGAGGTGACATATGCGCGCGCGACCGGCGTGGTCGGTATCCCGGACGCGTTGAGTTCGCTTGAAGCGTCGCCATTGCTGTGCACAACGCGCCGGCGGCGCGGCCGGTGGTCTCGTCGGCATGCAGCACCGGCGCGGACACCAACAAGGCGCGCATGTGGGCGGTGAACGTCTTCTCCAACCGTCGGGCCGCGCGGCCACGCACCCCGGCGAGGAACCCAGTCGAGACGTCGATGCCGCACAACCCCCGAATGCTCGCCCGCGTCGGCCCAATCCCCCGGCCGTCACCGCCCCGCAACACCCGCACGCACGCGAAACACACTGATACTCGGTGACTTCCGGTGCCGGTGCCGAGGGGATGTCGACCACCTGGCGACGTTGCCGCCCCACCTCCGCCGCATCCCGCAGCGAACCCGAACAACCCTGGCAGCGTGGGGGTTCGAGTATGACGATCGTGCGGTCCGGGTCATCGAAAAAGCCGCTGCGATACCGACGACGACCCCGGCTGCTTACCCGGCTTACGACCCGACCGCGACCGCGACGAACGTTTCTTGGCCGGCTTCTTGTCCCACGGCGGTGCCCGTCGACATACAACACGCCCATGCACACGCGCGCAAGCTACATCGTGAAAATCGGGATCCCCGGCACGACGGAAGCTTGAGTTCGCGTACCGTTTGGGGGATTTTTCGGGAAAACGGAGAGTACTCAATCCTTTCCCTTCTCAACATATAGCCCACCGGGGGCCTTGCGGCAAGACCCGGGGTGTGCCGCAGAATTGCCGACCTAAGCCAGAATCTGCGGACATTGGGAGTAACGCGTGACCGACATCGACGTGATCATCGTGGGCGCCGGCCCGGCCGGGCTGACGCTGGCCGCCGAATTGAGCCTGGCCGGTGTGCGGCCGCTGGTGCTGGAGAAGCACCTGGAGCCCCGAGACGTCCCGAAGGCCAGCGGTATCGGCGGTCGGATCCTGGACGTGCTGCACTACCGCGGCATTCTGGATCGCTTCGAAGCGGCCAGCAACGACCCGCACGTGGCCGCCCGATTCCCGTTCGGCGGAACGCATGTGGACTTCACGCAGCTGGCGGATCCGCCGATGCGGGCGGTGCCGCTTCCGCAGATGGAGATCGAAGGACTACTCGGCGAACGCGCCCGCGAACTCGGTGCCGAGATCCGCCGCGGCCACGAGGTGGTCGGGGTGAGCCAGGACGAGGCCACGGTGACCGCGGAGGTGCGCGGGCCGGTCGGACCGCACCAGCTGACCGCCCACTACCTGGTGGGCTGCGACGGTGGCCGCAGCCGGATCCGCGACCTGGCGGGTATCGGGTTCCCCGGCACCACCTATCAGGAGGTCAACCGGGTCGCTCAGGTCTCGGTGGGCGATTCGGTCACCGTGCACGGCAATGGCGACATCGATGTCCCCGGGCTGGGCCGGCTTCCCTTCGGGTTCAACCGAACCGACCGCGGTATGTTCGCGTTCGCGCCCAACCGCGGGGGTCTGTTCCTGCAAACCGTCGAGGACGAGACCGCCGACTACGACGATGACGATCCGCTGACCCTGACCGAGCTCGCGGACAGCGTGCGCCGCGTGCTCGGCGCGGATCTCCCCATGTCGGATCCGAAGCGCCTGTCGCGCTTCACCTTCAAGGATCGGCAGGCCGAACGGTACCGGGACGGGCGGATCCTGCTGGCCGGCGATGCGGCGCACCTGCTGCCCGCCACCGGCACCGCGCTCAATGTCGGCATGCTCGATTCAGTCAACCTGGCTTGGAAGCTGGCCGCCGACGTCCAGGGCTGGGCTCCGGCCGGGCTGCTGGATACCTATCACGACGAACGCCACTTCGCCGGTGCGCGCGCACGGTTGCAGACCCGGGCGCAGGTGGCGCTGCGGCGCGGACACGACGAGGCCGCCGACTCGCTGCGCGAGGTCTTCCAGGAATTACTCAGCGACGAACCGGCTCTGCGCCGCATAGGAGCGCTGGTCGGCGGCACCGACATCCGCTACCCGATGCCCGGCGAGCACGCCCTGACCGGCGTCTTCGCAGCCGATCTCGCCTTGCACACCGACCAGGGCACGACGAGCGTCGCGGAACTCATGCACGCTGGACGGCCCGTCTTCCTCGACCTGGCCGAACGTCCGGAGCTCCGCGAGATCGGCCGGGAATGGGCGCACCGCATCGACATTCGCGCGGCCAAGACCGATGATCAACCGGCCGACGCCCTGCTGATCCGCCCGGACGGCCACATCGCCTGGGCCGCGACGATCGGCGAACCGGCCGACACCGCCGCACCCACGCTGCGCGAAGCGCTGTCGCAATGGTTCGGCTCAGCTGACGGCGCGTAATCCCGCGCGTCCCACCGCATGCGGCTCGACCACTGGCAGCGCCACGAGGATGGCGACGCCGGTCAGAGGGAGGAAGTCGAGGCTGACCGCGGAGAGGAGGATGCCCGCCACCAGCAGTGGTGGGCTCCACCTCGGGAGCTGGTCTCGCCGGGCCAGCAAGACCGTGGGGACCACCAGGCCGAGGAAGAACAGCTGGGGCCCAACGGTATATAAGGCCAGTCGGACCCCGGGGATATCGGAAGAACCGGTGGCTCAGCCGGGACATAACGGCCTTGGTTTCGGCTAAGTGCGGTCAACGGAACCGATCAAGGGCCTAACTGTCCCGACAACGCGTGTCCCACCCCCAACTGACAGAGAGGATGTAGGTGAGTACCTCCCGCCGGGGTCTGACCCACCACCTGACTGACTCTGGGTCTTCAACGGGATCTGTCGGCCTGGGCGGGAGGTACTCGTGTGCACCCACCAGGTGTTGGCGCTGTGACTTCATAGGAGCCTGGCCAGAGGCCCCATCTCTGTCTTGTCCGCGTTGCCCGGCTGGTGCGTGCCGCCCTGCCCACTCTCACGCGCAACAGGACGACGATGCCTTCCATTACACACGAACCCGCCGCCACTATCGAGGTCGCCGGTGGCGTCGACACCCACTCCGACACGCACACCGCGGCCGTGATCGACTTGATCGGCCGGGTGCTGGGAACCGCCGTGTTCCCGGCTGACGCGGCCGGTTACGCCGCGCTGCTGGCGTGGATGCAAGGGTTCGGGCGCCTGGTCCGGATCGGTGTCGAAGGCACCGGTGTCTACGGCGCCGGACTCGCTCGTGTCCTGCGTGATAATGGCCTCGACGTGGTCGAGGTGGACCGGCCCGACCGCAAGACCCGCCGGTTCCAGGGCAAGTCCGATCCGATCGACGCGATCGCTGCCGCCAAGACCGCACTGGCCGAAAACCGCACTGGCACACCGAAACAACGCGACGGTCGCATCGAAGCTCTCCGCAACCTGCGCGTGGCCCGTCGCTCGGCGGTCGACCAGCGCGCCGACGCGCAACGCCGGATCAAGGCATTGATCGTCACCGCACCCGACGAACTGCGCGAGCGGCTGCGTGGCCTGTCGAGCACCGAGCTCATCACCACCTGCGCGTCACTGCGTCCCGACCGCGCCGACGCCGCGTTCCCGGTCACCGCGGCGAAGATCGCGTTGCGCTCGCTGGCACGCCGTCACCAGCAGCTCACCGTCGAGATCACCGATCTGGACGAGCTGCTCGAACCGCTCCTGGCCGCGATCAACCCGAAGCTGGTCGCCGCCAACGGCGTCGGCACCGACACCGACACCCAACTGCTGGTCACCGCCGGGGAAAACCATGAGCGGCTGCGTTCGGAGGCCGCGTTCGCCATGCTCTGCGGCGTCGCACCGATACCCGCATCCTCCGGCAAAACCAGCCGGCACCGCCTCAACCGAGGCGGTGACCGCCACGCCAACGCCGCGCTCTACCGCGTCGTGCTCTGCCGACTGCGCTGGGACCCCCGCACCCGCGCCTACGTCGAACGACGCACCAAAGAGGGCATGTCCAAGAAAGAAATCATCCGCTGCCTCAAACGCTACCTCGCCCGCGAGCTCTACCAGCTCATCACCGCCGAACCCGCGCAAGCCACCGCTTGACATCCATAGGAGCATCAGCGCCGCACGTCGGCACTGGTTCGGGTGTGGTCTCTGCGCCCCGAACTCGGCGGCAGCGCTTCGCGGCCCGAACTTACGTGACACGCCTGAAGCACGTTGATGAAGATCATCGACGGCGTCCAGCGCCCGGATTCGGGTCAGCTCCTCGTCGACGGCGTACCGGTCGTCGCCGCCGTGGTCGTCGGAGGTACCTCCATCACCGGCGGGCGCGGCTGCAACTGCGGCGGTCAGGCCGAGCGCCGAGCCGGTGCTGATACCGATTTCGCCAGTCAGGACGACTTGGTTGACGGCCAGCGCGACTACCCCGGTCACGGCGATCTGATCCGCGCGGCACGGAAACCATGCGGGTCGGCGTACAAAGTGGCCTGACTACAGGTTTTTGTCCGGCTTCTACCAGCGCTTTTGTTGGATTCCGGAAGTACTGTTGCGAATACCGTCCGGGATTCGGCACAGAACTCAAGTTGGCGGAATGCGGGTTTGGTGTGGTGGTAGGGGTTTTGGGGTTGGGTGTTGCTTGGTTGGTGAGGTGGTTGATGTGGTCGAGGGTTGGTGCGGTGATGTGGATGGTGAAGTGTGCGTGGTGGGTTTGGTGGTTGTAGGTGGTGGTGAAGGCGTAGGCGTCGAGGAGTTGTCGTAGGAGTGGTGTGGGGAGTTCGGTGAGGTCGAGTTGTGTTTGGGGGAGTTGGTTGATGAGGTCGAGTGCTGGTTGGGGTTGTGGTGGTTGGGTTTTGGTGAGTTCGGTGAGGTCGGCCACCTTGGTGTGGTGTTGGATTTCGAGGTCGCGGAGTTGTTGTCGGATGTCTTCGATGACGTGTCGGTCGGTGTCGTAGTCGAAGATGCCGAGGTTGCGGATGAGTCGTGTCCGGGTGTTGTCGATGCGGGTGAGGGTTCGTTGGGTGGTGTCGATTTGGGTTTGGTGTTCTTCGGCTTGTGCGGTGTCGGTGGTCTGGAGTGAGGTCAGGAGTAGTTCGCGTCGGTGGGGTCCGAGGACGTGGGTGTTGAAGAATTCGGTGATGGCGGCGAGGATTTCGGGTTCGGGGAGGTAGATCCCGGTGGGGTGTCCGGGGGGTCGTGAGGCTTTGGTGCGGGGTTGGCAGAAGTAGTAGGTGCGGGCGCCGCCGTCGGCTTTGCCGCACATGCGGTGTTTGCAGTGGACACAGGTGATGTAGGAGCGCAGCCGGGGGTAGACGTGTTTGGTTTGGCGGTGGGGGTTGGGGTCGCCGGGTGTTCGGTCGCTGCGGGAGCGTTCGCGGCCGGGTGCGATGTGTTGGGCGGCGTGGAATTGGTCGATGGTGATGATGGGGGGGTGTGCGGGTTGGGGTGACCAGATCCATTGGTTGGCGGGTTTGGTTTTGCTTTTGTGGAGTGTGGTTTTGTTGCGGGTGCGGTTGTAGACCTGGTAGCCGGTGTATTTGGGGTTGTGCAGGATGTGGGAGATGGTGCTGGTGGACCAGGGTCCGCCGTTAGGCGATGGGTAGCGGTCCATGTCTTGGTTGAGTCGGTCGCAGATGCGGGTGTAGCCGAGTCGTTCGGTGATGCGCCAGGTGTAGATCTGGCGGATGGTGGGTGCGGTGTCCTCATCGATCATGAGGATGGTTTTGTGGAGTCCTCGGGATCGTTTGGCGGGTACTGGGTGTGGGATGTGGTGGGGTTGGTAGCCGTGGGGGATTTTGCCGATGTTGTAGCCGGCTTTGATGTGTTGTTCGGTGCCGCCGCGGGATTGTTCGAGGAGGTTGCGGACGTACCAGTCGGCGATGGCGCGGTTCATGCCGCGTACGAGGGTGGTGGTGGCGGCGGGGTCGCCGGTAGTGATGTCGATGGGTTCGTTGGCGCACCAGAGTTGGATGTCGCACTGTTTGAGCCGGTGTTCGAATTCGATGGATGCTCGGGTGTCGCGGGCGGTGCGTGAGATTTGTTCGGCGATAACGACATCGAAGGCGGGCTGTGCGGCGGCCGCGGCGGTGAGGAGGTCGGTGATGCCGCCGTCACGCGGGACGGGGACGTTGAACTTTTCGTGGCTGGTGCCGTGTCCGCGTTGGTCGAGGTCGAGGCGGCCGGTTTCGATGTCCCAGTAGTAGGCGACGATCACCACTTGGATCGGCAACCCTGCGAGTTTGGCTTGGCAGGTGGTGACTTGGCGGGGGATGGAGAGGGTGGGGTCTTGGTTGTCGTCGGTGGAGGTCCTGCCGACGAAGGCGGCGCGGATGATGGGTGCGATCTGGTTTGGGTTGGTGGGGGTGAGTCGGGCGATCAGGTCTTCGATGGTCACCGTGGACTGTGGGTCACCGATCAGTTCCCGCTCACCGGCGGCGGGGTTGTCGTCCTGCGTGGGCTGGGTGTCGGGTCGGGCGGTATCGCGGTGGGGTTGGATGGGGTTTGTTGGGTCGACCATTGCAGTGCCTCCCGGATGGCTTGTGCTTGCAGGATGTTCAGGCGTCGTCCTTGCTCACCTGCGATGTGGATGATGTCGAAGGTGGCCGATAGGTGTGGATTTGTGGCTGGTTGCCGGGAGTGATTCGGCCCCAGCGTATTCGCTGCAGGTGCGCTGTCCATGTTTGATCATGAGATGCTGCGCGCGGCAGCCGACGGCCAGATCGTCATAGAGGTCCGCGGTCGAGTGGCCCGGGGGAATCGAACCCCCGGCAGTCTCGCCCTGAAAGGCCAGGTCAGTGAGCTGACGTTGGTGTATCCCCGCCGCTCAACTGCCGTTTCACGACGTGTCGAGACCGAACACGACGATCAACAGACCGGCCCCGATCTGCAGCCAGGTGCGCGCGCCGACCGACAGCTGGACTGCACCGCCGAGCGCGGCGCCGGCCAACGTGTGCGAGACCAGTTTTCCTGCGAGGAAGCCACCGACCGGTGCGAGGTCGTCGCCGAGCCGCCGACTCCGTCGTTCACGAAAAGGACTCCTGCGGGAATGGACCGGCGGCGTCTGGGTACGCCACCGGCTGCCCGGGGTCGTCACCGTGGCGACAAACCGTCGGGCAGTTGCTCTCTCTATGTCCGCAGCACGCAGAGTTCGGCGAGGCTGGGTGCGCGCGCCGAGGCCGATCGCGGACTGACCGCCCGGCCCGCACGACTCAACCGCACCAGGAATGATGCGCCACCGCGTCGCGGCGCTACCAGCGCCGCGAGCAGCGCGAGGAAGACCGCCAGACGCCATCACGATTCTGGCGGGCACCGGTGTCGACCCATCGGCCATCGCATCGACCGACGCAACGACGGCCTCATGCACACGGAGGTCAGCGTGCGGCGCAGTGTGCTCGACGTGATGCACAGCAAGGTCACTGGTCGCTGGCATCAAGCCGTAGTCCTGAGCCGCGATGCCACTGGCGGCGATCGGCTGTTCCATGACGATGCCCAAGCCCATGTCCATGCCGTCTATGGGCATCGCAGCCCGGCACCGCCACGGTGGCGAAGGCCACCGCCGCCAACTAGAGCCGGCCGACCCGGCCCGGTCCACCGAGGGGACCAGCCATGACACCCTTTTGTGTCAACCTCGAGACCAAGGTCAGGCTGCGGCCTGCTGTTCGGTGCCCTCGCGGGCACCGCCGTGCAGAGCCGGATCGTAGGTAGTGCCGTTCTGCCAGCAGCGCCACATGACCCGGATCCAGGCTCGGGCCAGGATGCGGGTGGCGTGGGGATGATCCTTGCCCGAGGGCGGGATCGGTCGTAGATGTCGGCGGTCCAGGGGCTGGAGAAGCCGCTGTTCGCGGCGAAGGTGGTGATCGCGACGCGCAGGCGTTTGTTGCAGGCCCAGCGGAACGACACTCCGTGTTGTTTGCTCGATGCTTCGGTGACCGGGGTGATTCCGGCCAGCGCGGCGACCTGGTCGGGGTGGTCGAATATCTCGCGGGCGTCGCCCCATTCGGCCAGGATCTGCGCGGCGTTGATCGTGCCGGCACGGGGAAAGGACCGGAACAGTTCGCCGTCGGGGTGGGTGTGCGTGTGGGCTCACGGCTCCTTCACGCGCGACAAATGGAACCACTACACCGGGGTTCCACAGTTGAGTTGATGGTCTAGTCGGTGTTTTGGTGGTTTGACCTGCGGGTATGGTGATGGGCCTGGTGACGGGTGTGTCACTAGGCGCTCGGATCGTGGCTGGTCAGGCTGGTGGTGTCAGATCGAGGATCTTCTTGGGTTGGTCGACGGCGAGGGCGGTGAACAGGTCGCGTTGGGGCTTGGACAGTTCGGTGGTCTGCCGGAAGGTGCCGGCGGGGCCGGTGAAGGTGACGGCTTGGACGCGTTGTAGTTCGGTGCGGATGCGGTTCCAGGTGTGTCGGGTGCGGTTCTCGGCGACGCGGATGAGTAACAGCGCCAGCCAACACAGCAGCACGTGTGCGCGGATTCGGTCCTCGCGGCGGTGGTAGACCGGACGCAGGTCGATGACCTGTTTCATGTCTCGCCAGCCGCGTTCGACCTCGAGGAGTTGCTTGTAGCCCAGTGCGATGTCCTCGGCCGACAGGTGTGGGTCGCTGCAGCGCAGCAGGTACTTGCCGTCGAGGTTTTCCTCCTCGGCGATCTTGGTCTTGTTCACGCGCAGCAGCCCGCTGCCGGTAACGCGCAGGAATCGTTTGAGACCGGGCTTGGCCGACAGTTGGCCTTCGAGCTTGGCGCGTTCGGTGGCCGGGAGTTCGTCGGTGTCGGCGATGATCTGTTCCAGCTGGGTGATCAGGCGGGTGCGGATCGCGGCATCACGGTCGGCTTGATCGGGGTTGTAGCACAGCACGAACCGGTCGTCGCTGCCGATGCGGACTTCCTTGACCTGCAGGTTGTCTCGCACCGTCTTGTAGCGTCCCTGCCGCGACAGGGCGGCTTGCACCTCGGCCGAGCCCGAGCGCAGCTTCTCACCGATGATGTAGCCCCCGCCGCCGCGCATCAACTCGCGCCGATTGCCGGTCGAGGTGAATCCGCGGTCGCACACCCACACCACCCGCGACAGCGTCCAGGACCGGATGTCGTTGCGGACCTGGGTGATCAGGGTGGTGTCGGTGGTGTTGCCCGGCCACGACCATACCCGCACCGGGATACCGTCGCGGGTGACCGCCAGCCCGACCACCACCTGCGGCAGGTCGTCGCGGGAGTCTTTGGACTTGCCGTAGGCACGGAACCCGCTGTGACGCACCGCGTTCTGCTCGTCGGTGACCTCGCCGCGCGCGTCGCGCGGGTCCGGCATGTCGGCGTCCTCGGTCTCGAAATACGTTGAGGTGGTGTCGAAGAAAAGCAAATCCACTTCAAGGTTGAGCAGATCGGCGACCCGGAAGTAGATCGACTCGGCCAGCACGGGCTCGATTTCCAGCAGCCAATCCATCGCCCGATAGCAGGTCTCGTCGATCACCTCGGTGAGCCCGTCGATGTGCACGTCGGCGGCGACCCATTCGGTCGCGGCGAGCTTGCTGGAGGCGGCCAGGGCGCGGTTGGCGGTCAGAGCGAACAGCACCCGCTCCACCCGCGGATCGATCCGACGCCCTTGAAGGGCTTGCCGCATCGCGGCATCGATGCCCAACTGCCGCCACAACCCGTCAAGCACATGCGTGCCGCCCAACGGGCGAGCCTCGGTGAACGCCAGCCCTCCCCGGTCGGCGGCCGACACGGCCGCCGACGGGTCCAGCAGCCGCGACAACGACCCGATCAGCCGCTCGATCCCGGCCCGATCCAGCTGATCCTCACGCCCGAACGAGTACAGCACCTTCGTCCGCGACGTCCCCGCCACCGAGTCCCACTCGTTGTGGGCAAGCTGCAGATACCGGACCACCCGGCCGTCCTTGTTTCTACGGGTCGAGGCCTTCACGAACACGACCGCACCCTAGCGCCTACCAGGGAAGAATGTCATATACGCATGACAAAGATCACTTCATCACTAATTCGTGTCACTAGCAGATTTCGGATCTTCCACCAGACCGCAACACCCTGAACAGCGCCGACGGTCGAACCTGCTACCCAGAACCGCCATCAACTGTGGAACCCCGGCTACACGCCCGCCGGCCCCGCGTACTGGGAGCTCTGCTCCTAGCGGGAGTTTCCACCCTTCGTAGTTGAGCGGCACTAAATCCGTTGTGGCGCTTCATCACAGTTTTGGCGTATTACCCATATGCTGCCAGAGGTTGACATCAATCCCGGTGGAACAGATACCATTTCTTGTCGCCTCACCTGGGCGAACGGCAGTAGCAAACGTCGACACGTCGACCTGTGCCAATGCAAAGATGGATAATACACCGGCAGCCTGCAAAAAGCACTGCTGACCTGCACGGACGACGGCTAGTCGCGACCAAGGGTGGAAACTCCCGCTAGGACTTGACAGCCCTTAGCAATGCACGTTCGACCTCGTCACTCCCCACCGGAACCTGGCGACAGCTCGGCCAGACGAAATGCGCGCAAATCGGCATTATGGGAGGTTCGAGGAGCAGGCACGATCGGCTCGTTCCGGTTGTTGCGCAGGATCGCGCCGACGATGCGCCGCTGAGATCCGCTGTCGCTGCTCATCGTCGAACCCGGGACCACCACTGCGGCTTTTCGCGTCAGCGAGATCACAGTTCTGGTGCTGTGTTCCCCCGGCCGCTGAATTCCGGCAAGTTCCCGACATACCCGGCACCGAATCCGAAGCAACCACTAGCCGGTTGGCTTTACGTGCTACCGTGCGGGTGTCCCACGGGGCAGTTCACTGAATTTTTCTGCAATACAGGAGACGTCAGAGTGACAAATTCATACGTTCGCCGAGCAGGTAAAGGCGCCGTGTTGGTAGGTGGTTTCGCCGTTGCCGCAACGCTGTTCGCCACCACTGCGCAAGCCAACGTCACGAACCTGACAGTGAGTGGCAACAACGGCGGCACGTACGGCGTGGGCACCGCCTATACCGTGAGCGGCAGCTGCGACGGCCAGTCCCAGGTAACCTTTACCGACAACGGTCAGCCCATCGGCACGGCCACCCCGGTCAACGGCTCCGCGGCCATCCAATGGACCCCGCAGAGCACCGGCAGCCACACCATCGGCGCCACCGGCTGTTACACACCCGGCGAGACCGACACCCCGGCCCAGGTCGCCGTCACCGTCGGCCAGAACGGCGCCCAGTCCGGCCCCCTCGGCCAGTTGAGCCCCCTGCTCAACCAGCTCGGCCCCTTGGTCCAGCTGGTCCAACCTCTGCTGAGCAGCCTGTCCTCGCAATAGATTTCACCCCGGACGCACCCCGTCGCAGCCGAGTGCGCAGAAGACGGTGCCTGAACTCGTGACGGGGTGTGCCCGGCGCCGACCGCATGGCACGACCGCGTGGGTGAGACGCCCGATGCCCGGCAACTTCCCGGACTCAGCTCGGTCTGGACCGGGTCGGCGGGGTCGGGGATGGTGCGGGCGAGGAAGTCTTCGGCCAACCGGTCCGGCAGCACCGGTTGCAGCGCGGTCCCGGGTTGCAGCGGGGGGTAACACAACCGGTGATCGTCGACGAACTGCGCGGTATCGGGGGTGGTGACCCCGGCGCGGGTAAGGATCTCGGCGGCCTGGTCGTAGGCGACGGCGCCGGTGAGCGCCGCCACGGCCACCACGCGGGCCATGTGCTGGGGGGTGGTGGTGATGCGATGGTTGTCGAACATGGTCGCCCAATGGTCGACTTCGCGGTCGAGCAGATACCGCGACAGATCAGCGGCGGGCTGGTCTGGCGGGCGGCGGCGACGGCCACGAGTGCGGTCATACCCCGCAAGGCGGTCCGATTTCGCCGCTGATGGCGAACGTCTACCTGCATCGGATCGATCGGGTGTGGGAGGTGCGCGAGCACGGGGTGCTGGTGCGTTTCGCCGACGATGCTGTGGTGATGTGTTGCCGGACGTGGCAGCAGGCCGAAGCCGCGCTGACGCGGTTGACGGTCCTGCTGGCCGAACTCGGTTTGGAGCCGAAGAGAGCCAAGACCAGGATCGTGCACCTGCGAGTGGACGGTGAAGGCCTGGATTTCCTCGGGTTCCACCACCGGTGGGTGCGTTCGCAAGGACGGACCTCGGGTAAAGGTATCGAATTCCTCGCTCGCTGGCCTGCGGACAAGGCGATGCAGCACGCGCGAGATCGTATCCGGGTGCCGCCGCCGGCGGCCGGGCCTTGCTCTACCGCAGATAATTCGCGGAGTCACCTGCCCAGCAGGGTGCCGTTCACCCGGTGCAGCAGCGTTGCTACCGCAGATAAGGGGCTCTTATCTGCGAAAGGTCGCGTATTTCATCAGATGAATGATTTCTGCGTGTTGGCAATCCGCGTGCTGACGTGCACGTATTTGCCGGTCGGGGACGTGCGGCGATGCAGCGAGAATGCTTCGGCGTGGCGCTGCGACCAGGTGCATCCCGGTCTATCTATCATCTGATGAACGAATCCTTCGGCAGATGTTGGGGTGATTGGTGGCAGGTACGCGGAAGTTCGAGGTGGCCGGCGCGGCTCATCGGGTGATCTCGGCAGGTGTCCCGCTGCTGAGACCGGATGCCCAGGTGTTCGGGGCGATGGTGTCTGTCAAGTCAACGTGTCGAACTTCTTGAGCTGTCCCCTCGGTCGTCAGCTGCTTCTTCTGCCTGCCTGACTTTCTCGACTGCGGAGGCTTCGACCTGCGCGGTCCGCTTTTTTCGACGTGTTTCCGCAGCTCAGTGAATTCTTGCGGTAGATCGGTTCGGTTCGAGTAAGTTCCCGCCATGTCCATTGAGAAGGCCCGGTCCACCAGGATCGGGCCTTCGTCGTCAACGCCCCGGCACGGTCGACCGGACTGCGACGTCACTGTTTGCCTGATTGGAAAGAAGTGTGTAGTTTCCAATCAGGCAAGCAGTTGATAGGAGAGTGCGATGGACGAGTACGAAGACCAGCGGCAGGCACAGGAAGCGCTCGCGTTGATGCGGACGCATCAGGAGCGGACCAGGCGGTCGGCACTTGTGCCGGGCTGGTTCTACGTGGCGATGTTCGTTTTCTCCGTCGGGGCGACCGCAGCGAACGATTTCCTCGATCTCACCGGTACCAAGGTGATCGCGGCGGTGATCTTTGTCTTGCTGGTGGCCACGCTGGTGGTCAGGTTCGTGGGCGGGGCGGCTCCGCTGAGCCTGGTGCGCGGGGTGGCCCCCAGGGGTTCGTTCGCGCCGCGGGAAAGGATCGCGCTGCTGTTTGCCGTGGTGGTGATCGGGTGGCTGATCGCGCGGTACGGCGAAGGTCTCGGCCACACCATCGCCTCGGCGCTCGGTGTCCCCGGATACCCGCACACCGTCACCGGGGTGCTCTACGGGGCCCTGGCCACCGGACTGTTCGCCCTGAGCCAGCGACTGGTCACCGTCGGCGGGCAGCGCTCGGACCGATGAGCGGCCCGGGGCTGGACCGGCTGCTTTCGGACCCGACACGACTGGCGCTCATGTCGGTGCTGTCCGCGGCCCAGTGGTGCGAATTCGCGTTCCTGCGCGATGCGGTCGCACTGTCGGACTCGGCGCTGTCCAAACAGTTGGCCACCCTGCGCAAGGACGGTTACATCGAGCAGCAGCGCACCTATTCCGGCCGGATACCCAAGACCACCGTGCGCGCCACCGACCACGGATTACGTTGCCTGGCAACGCATGCCGAGGCATTGCAGGCGATCCTCGACCGCGCCGGCGCACCGCAGCCCGACCGGCGATAACCACCGAAATCAGGGGTACCACCATGCTCGACAACCGGCTCCGAGCCCGTCTGGCCGTTCTCGCCGCAGCGATCGGCTGCTGCGCAATCGCAATCGCAACCGCAACCGCGTCCGCTCAGCTGGGCGACTCGATCGACGTCCAGGGCAATCCGGACTGGACAGGCGGCATATATTCGCTCGAAGGTTCCGCCACCTGCAACGGAGGCGGAAAGGCCGATATCGAGCTTGACGGCTCGCTGACGTCGAGCAAAGGCAATTCCGACCTGGGTCCCACCCAGGGGACCTCGAGAGCTTGCGACGGCCGCCCGCATTTCTGGTCCGGCAGTGTGGTCGCCATCATGGCGACCGTGCCCTCGGACGCCTTGGGCACCGTGGGCATCAACCTCCGGAAGGGATCGACAACGATCGCCTCGACCGTCGCCAAGGTCGAGGGCCCACACTGAACCCTCTGCGGCAACGGGCCGTTGCAGATCGCCGAGGGAGGTGTCGGTCGGCTACTGTCCGGCACCGCGGCGAAGCCCCTGCAATGCATCCTCGCCCAGTCCCAGCAGACCGGCGCAACATGCCCCCCGAGCAGTCGGAAACCCCACTGACCCAGCGGCTTCGTACACACACGGGGCCTGCTGTACAAAACCGTCGTCGCAGTCTCACGCGGTGCGGAATTCATATCGTTCGTTCAGATCGGAGTTGACAAGTAATGCATAAGCGACTGACCAAAGCCCTGGGTGTCGCCGCCCTCAGCATAGTGACCATGGGACTGTTCATTCCCCAAGCCGCTGCCGATCGGGCCGACAATCTCCCATCGGGTCTCGACTGCGAGAGATTGCATTGCAACAACAACACCAACGACACCTACGAGGTCAATTACAACGCATTCTGCATCGATCCCGACACCCATAAACCGAAGGGAGTGGTCGAGAACCATGAGCTCGTAAGCCCGCACGAGAACAGGACCATGTTTCCGAGTTGCAACGGAGGCACAGCGGTCGATGCGGACTACGAGTCAGCGACGGTCTACAGTCTGCCGCCCCTGAAACCGGGGACCGGCTCGGCTCACTCAGCCTTTCCGAGTAGTGCGCTCGGCCCTGGCGTGACCTGGCGACACGCCGGAAGTTGTTGGGGTACAACGTAGAAGCGCAGAATCCCGGGTATGAAGGTGGTCCTACCAAAGATCAACTTCACTGAGGTTCTGCGCGTCATGAGTGTGACATACACAGCCGTCCTGCCGGTCGAAGAGGCCACCGTCGAGTACGTGGCCACGCTGCTCGAGGCCTCGCGACGCGACCGCGGGACTCGCTGGCGGGCTCTGACCTGCATGGCGCAGGCGGTGTTGGCGTTGCGCTGGTTCCTCGACGGCACCCGGATCGCGCAGCTGATGATCGACAACGAGATCGGCAAGACGACCTGCTACAGCTACCTGCACGAGGCGATCGACGTGCTCGCCGCCCAAGCGCCCGGCCTGCACAACGCGCTGCTGGCGGCGAAAGCCGCCGGATATGAGCACGTCAGCGTCGACGGCACCCTGATCGGCACCGACTGTGTCGGCGAGCCCGGCCCGTCGACACGAAAAACCAAGGGCAACACTGGGAAACATCGGCCGGTGGACCTGTGGTGGTCCGGGAAACATCGCCATCACGGTGGCAACGTCCAGGTCGTCACCGTGCCGGACGGGTGGCCGATCTGGACCTCCGATGTGCGGCCCGGCCGCGAGCACGACACCACCGCGCTGCGTACCCATCCGCAGATGCTGCCCGCGTTCACCGCATGGACCAACGATCAGCGACCGGTACTCGGCGACCTCGGCTACGAGGGCGAAGCCACCACGATCACCGTGGCAGTCAAGAAACCCAAGAACGGCGCGCTCACCGACGATCAGAAGACCGCCAACAAAGCGCACAACAGCAAACGAGCCATCGGTGAACGCGGAAACTCCCTGCTCAAAACCACATTCAAAGCACTCCGGCGAGTGACCCTGTGCCCCTGGCGAATCGGTGCCATCGTCGCCGCAGCCCTGGTCCTACTGCGCATCGAACATCACCGCACCGTCTGACGAGAACGACATACCACTACTCGGAAAGGCTCACTGAGCCCACAGGATCGCCCCCGGGGCCGAATCTAATTGCCGCGCAGAAATTCCCGTTTGCGCGGTATAGGCCGAGCCGGGCTCGGGGGCAGCCGGCGCGATCATTCTTCTGTGTGGGGTGGCAATCCTCGCCGAATCGGTATGACCTCAGCGCTGGGGTTCGCCAGCGCCTCCCGCAGCGCCTGGTTCTCCAGCGTGAGTTGATTCACCGCCCGGACAAGGGAGGGGACGTCGGCCCGAAGTTGGACGAGTTCGGCGTACTTGTTCGCGATCGTCTTCTTCAGTGCAGCGATGGTGGCCCGAAGTCGAGTCTCAACCTCCGATGGTGCCCCGCGCTCGGCCACCCGCGCGTAGAACTCGTTATTCAAGTCCGTATGCCGTTGTGTCAGAGCATTTCTGGGGACATCAGCCTCCAGGGCAAGGGCGACGATCGTGAGTGCACCGCCGTGCCTGCTACCGCGGCGTCGCGTCGTACGCGGTGCGGATCTCCTGGCTGAAGCGCTCGGGGGCAGGGGCCTCGGTTTCGGGGCTGGTCGGCCCCAGACCCATGGTCGTGCGCGGGCGTTGAGGGCGGCGGTGGCCTGGCGGGTGGCCTGGTCGATCTCTGTGTGGTCGGCGAAGGTCTGGCCGGCGAGTGCTTCTCGCCGGAAGATCCGCCACCACGGCTCTTGCAGGTTGAGCCAGCACGCCCCGACCGGGATGAAGGCATGTTTGATCCGAGGGTGATCCTCGAGCCATTCGCGGGTGGATTTGCTGTTGTGACTGGAGAGGTTGTCGGTGATCACATAGATGTCACCGACTGGGTTGGCCTGTTCGATCAGCTCGAGGAAACGCTGATAGTTCACGCTGTTGCGTGAACCGGCGGTGAGCGTGATCGCCTGGCCGTCGCGGACGCGGATCGATCCGTAGACCCAGATCTTGTCCGGACCTCGCGAATATTGCAGGGGCGCCTTGATTCGGTGCCCATCGACCGACCAGCCCGGCGCGGGTCCGAAAGTGCGGGGCGAGACCGGGCCCAACTCGTCGGCGCAGACTACCGTGGCCCCGGCCGGTGGCTGCGTGTAGAGACCGACGATGTGGGTTCTTTTGGGACGAAGTCCGGATCCTTGCTCGTCGTCCACGACCGCGGCCTACGCCATCACCCTTCTGCCACAAGAATTCTGCGCACTTGACTGCGACCCACAACGATGCCTTCGGCGCGTAGGGTCTCGGTCAGCGAATCCAGCGTCCAGCACGACGGGGCTGCGTCCCGCTCGGCTTCCAGAGCGCCATCGGATCGCCGTGTCAAACGCCCCGGCGGCGTGGTGGCGACCAAGGCCACGATACGACTGCGTTCTGTCTCGGTCAGCCGAGGTTTACGGCCCGACCCCGGGCGATCACCCAGCCCCTCCACACCGTGAGTGTTGAACCGCCGCAGGCGTTCACGCACCGTCTGCGGATGACATCCCAACTCATCTGCGATCATCGCAGTGGACTTCCCGTCCCAGCTCGCCGTGATCATCCGCGCCCGGCGAATCCAATCACCTGGAGCATGCCGAGCTCCAGCGAGCTTACGAATCTTCCTCTCCTCCAACACATCCCGTGCAGGACGCGCGACCAGCACCTTCGGCAGCCCCATGACACCCGAACCAACAAGACCGACAACAAGATACATGATCATTGGGGAACGTAGCACTAGCTGTTGTCGTTTGCTGCCGACGCTACGAATGCGTCCCACTCGGAGGAGGTGAAGTCAAGTGCGGGGCCGGTGGGGTTCTTGGAGTCGCGGACGCCGACGGTTCCCCCGTCGAGGAATGCGACCTCGACACACTCCTTGCCCATCGAGCTGCGGCTGCTCTTGAACCACTGGGCTCTCGACAGGTCCACGTGCACGCGCATGCACCTGGATCCGTGCGACGGCAGCCCGAAAAAGGCGTTGAGCATGTGGCCCAGTGCCGACGATACGGCGAGGACCCTTGCCGCGCGGGTACGGTGCCGACTCTGCCGCACGGACGCGTGAGCGCGCTTCCGTCGATGGATCGATTGGACTGTGGCCGAGATTAATTCGAGCGCGTGGTCAACGTCATACCGATAGGTTCAACCCGTCTCGAGCGGTTTCATGATTGGGAGGGAGGCTCGGATGACGTACGACGATGCGGGGTGGCATAGGGATTCCGTCGCGGAGCTCGACTTGCCGGAGTCCGCGGCGCGTACACACATCGGCATGTTCATGGTCTGGCTGGTGTTGCACGGTCTGGTGACGGAGGAGCAGCGGGTCAGTGTGCGTGGGTTGTTCGATAGATCGATAACGCCCGGTGAATACCTGTTCGAGGCCTGCTGCGGCGAGATCAACTCGGCGATGTTGAACGAAACCGGTGATGCGTTCACCAAAGCGGCCTATGACACCTATGGCGAGGCGTACGAGTCGCTTCCGTCGGACGCGGCCTACCATTCGAGCTACGCCGTGCCGGATTCGTGGGAAACCTACGATCTCATATCGCCCAGCATCGACCGGCTGTTCGCACAGTGGCGGTCGATGCTGGGCGGATAGACCCCACTGTCCACCACGGCAGTGGCCGCTGCCGAGCCAATTCGTCTGCAGCCTCGACCAATTCGGTCAGGTGCGAGTGACGTGCCGGAGGTGATCTCGGTACGTCGGCGGCTCAGGGTGGGAAGGCTCCGCGGCCGACTGTGCTCTCGCGGATCTGTAGGGCGAAGGGAACCTGCACGTCCCGCACCGCCCAGCCGTCGCCGTCGGCGTGATTGCCCAGACTCCGTTGATGCAGCAGATCGACTGCGGTGCGGGCGATTTCGGACTTGTCCGGAGCGATCGTGGTCAGGGCGGGAACGCTGAACGCGCTCTCCTCGGTGTTGTCGAAACCCACCACCGCAATATCCTCGGGCACCCGCACCCCGCGCTCGGCGGCCGCCCGCATCGCGCCGATGGCCAACAGGTCGTTGAAGCAGAAGATCGCGTCGGGCGGCCGCGGCAGGTCCAGCAGGCGCCGCATCGCCTGCGCGCCCTCCTGCCGGTGGTATTCCAGCGCCGTCACGATCAGCTCACCCGATTCCGGAATTCCCGCCGCCGCCATCGCCTGTCGATACCCGGTCAGGCGCAACGCGGCGGTCCCGCGGCGTGGATTGTGCCCGATCGCGGCGATTCGCCTGCGGCCCAGGCTGGTCAGGTGGTCGACCGCGGTGCGAGCGGCCAGCACGTTGTCGATCGCCACGTGGTCGATGGACACGTCCACGGCATGCTCGCCGAGCAACACCAGCGGCACCCCCGGGGCCAGTTCGGCGAAATCCTCGGCGTCCAATGCCTGCGGACCCAGGATCGCCCCGTCCACCAGATGCGGACCCATCGAGCTCAGCGCCGTGCGCTCGCGTTCCCGGGTGCCCTGCGTCTGCTCGATCAGCACGCTCCACTCGTGTTGCTGGGCGGCGGTGATGACAAGGCTGGTCAGCTCGGCGAAGTATGGAATGTTCAACTCTGGCAACACCAATGCGATGAACCCGGTGCGGCCGCGACGCAGGTTGCGGGCGCCGCGGTTGGGCCGATATCCGGTCGCCTCCAACGCGGCCAGCACCTTGCGGCGGTTCTCCGGCTTGACGAATTCATACCCGTTGACCACGTTCGACACAGTCTTGATGGAGACGCCGGCCAGGTTGGCGACGTCTTTGAGTGTGGCGGCCAAAGGTGCTGCTCCTCCTCGAGATCACGGGCGCGGTGAACGTAACCGAGCGATTTTCCCAATCTACTTACAACGTTGCTTCAACGTTGTAAAACTTCTCTAACGCCTCGAAGGGGGCGCCCGAAGGAGTACCCATGCCTGTGACCAAATCCTTGACGGGCAGCGTCGTCCTCGCCGCTGCACTCACCCTCACCGTCTCCGCATGTTCGAAGTCGGAGAACTCCACCGCACCGAGCCAGAGCGCGGGCCCTGCCGCCACCGCCGCGGCGGTGCAGCCCAGCAGCCAGTCGACCTGCACCCTCGCCCAGACCGGCTATCCGAAGCTGGACCTGAAGACCGCCAAAATCGGGTTCTCCCAGTCGGAGAAGGAGGACAACCCGTTCCGGATCACCGAGACGGCCTCGATGAAGCAGGAGGCGGCCCGGCTCGGCATCCCGGCCGGAAATCTGCTCACGACCGATGCCCAGAGCGATCTGAACAAGCAGATCAGCGACATCAAGTCACTGCTCGACCAGGGCATCCAGGCGCTGATCGTAGCGCCGCTGAATTCCGATGGGCTGCAACCCGCTTTCGATGCGGCCAAGGCGAAGAAGGTGCCGGTGGTGACGGTCGACCGGCTGGTCACCTCGCAGCCGTGCACGGACTATCTGACCTTCATCGGCTCGGATTTCGTCAAGCAGGGGCAGCGGGCGGCCGACGAGATGATCCGGGTGACCGGCGGGCAGGGCAAGATCGCGATCCTGCTCGGCTCCTCGGGCAACAACGTCACCACCGACCGCACAAAGGGTTTCAAGGACAAGCTGGGCAGCGCAGCAGGGCTGTCGATCGTGGCCGAGCAGACCGGTGATTTCGACCGTTCCAAGGGCCAGGCGGTGATGGAGCAGTTGCTGCAGAGCCATCCCGAAATCACGGCGGTCTACGCCGAGAACGACGAAATGGGCGTGGGCGCGGTCAATGCCATCAAGGGCGCGGGTAAGCAGCCCGGCAAGGACATCAAGGTCGTCTCGGTGGACGGGACGCACAACGCGGTCAAGCTGATCGTCGACGGCAGCTACAACGCGGTGATCGAGTCCAATCCGCGATTTGGGCCGTTGGCATTCCAGACCCTGCAGCAGTTCGAGGACGGCAAGCCGATTCCGGCGACGCTGATCATCTCCGACGATCAGTACGACGAGACCAACGCCTCGGCGAAGGTCGGCAACTCGTATTGATCACTCCCGCCCGCGATTCCGGCCCCGCCGGAATCGCGGCCGCCTGCTAGGAAATCCGATGAACGAACCGGTGCTCGAGGTCGTCGAGGTGACCAAGGTATTCGGTGGCGTGCGCGCGCTGGACACGGTGTCGTTCACGCTGCGGCCCGGCGAGATACATGCGCTGGTCGGTGAGAACGGGGCTGGCAAATCGACCCTGATCAAGGTGCTCACCGGCGTCTACCGACCGGACCGGGGCCAGGTGCGCTATCGCGGTGAGCCGGTGGTTTTCACCAGCCCGATCCAGGCACAGCAGTCCGGGATCTCCACGATCTATCAGGAGGTCAATCTCATCCCGCTGATGAGCCTGGCACACAACGTGTTTCTGGGCCGGGAACCGCGAAATCGGTTGGGATTCATCGATCAGCGCCGTATGGTTGCACGGGCCGCCGAGCTGCTGGCCGAGTACGGAATCGCCGACGATGTGCGGAAACCGCTGGGCAGCATCGGTGTCGGCGCGCAGCAGATGGTCGCGCTGGCGCGGGCGGTGTCGATCGAGGCCCGGGTGGTCATTATGGACGAGCCGACCTCATCGCTGGAACCGCGCGAGGTCGAGACGCTGTTCCGGGTGATCCGGCGGCTGCACGAGCGCGATATCGCGGTCGTCTTAGTCAGTCACCGGCTCGACGAGCTGTATCGAATCTGCGATCAGGTCACCGTGTTACGCGACGGCCGGCGTGTGCACACCGGACCGCTGGCCGAACTCGACCGGCTGGCTCTGGTTTCGATGATGCTGGGGCGCGACGTCGCCGACGTGCGCGCGCACGGTGCCACGAATTTCGCCGACGACGGTCACGCCACCGCCGAAATGCTCCTACGTGCCGAGGATCTGGTGAGCCGGCCCCGGTTGTCCGGGGTGTCGGTGACGGCGCGGGCGGGCGAAGTGGTCGGCCTCGCCGGTCTGCTGGGCTCGGGCCGCAGCGAGACGGCACGGGCGATCTTCGGTGCGCTACCGGTGGATGGAGGCCGGATCACCGCGGGCGGCAAGCCCGTTCGATCCGGCAGCACGGGGGCGGCGATCGATGCCGGCATCGCGATGCTGGCCGAGGATCGCAAGACCGACGGGATCATCCCGGAGCTGTCCGTGCGGGAGAACATCGTGCTTGCCGCGCTGCCCCGGCTGTCACCGTACGGGCTGGTCAGCCGGGCCCGGCAGGATCGGATCGTGAACACCTTCATCACCCGGCTGCGGATCAAGGTGTCCAGCCCGGAGCAGAAGGTGTCCGAACTGTCGGGCGGAAACCAGCAGAAGGTGCTGCTGGCCCGCTGGCTGTGCCTGCGGCCGCGCGTGTTGCTGCTGGACGAGCCGACCCGCGGCATCGATGTGGGTGCCAAGGCCGAGGTGCAGGCACTGATCGACGAGCTCGCCGACGAGGGCCTGGCCGTGGTGCTCATCTCCTCGGAGATGGAGGAACTCGTCGACGGTTCGGACCGGCTGGTCGTGCTGCGTGACGGCAGCGTCGTGGGCGAACTCGTCGGCGATCAGGTCGATGTGGACGCCGTGCTCGCGGCGCTCGCAGATACCGAAGGGACCGCTGATGGTTGAGACGGTGAGCGCGCGCCGATGGGAGCTCGGCCGCACCCGCGCGACGGCCTGGCTGCAGGAGTACGGCGTCTATGCGGCGATCGCCATCCTGCTGCTGTTCAATGTCGCCTTCACCGCGAATTTCCTGTCACCGGCTAACTTTCGCACCCAGCTGCTCCAGGCCGCCCCGATCGCGATCGTGGCGCTGGGAATGGCGCTGGTGATCGGCACCGAGGGCATCGACCTCTCGGTCGGCGCGGTCATGGCCCTCTCGGCCGCGGTGCTGCCGCTGTATCTCGGCTACGGGTTGGTACCAGCGCTGGTCGTGGCGTTGCTGGTCGGGCTGGCGGCCGGATTCATGAACGGTATTCTGGTGGCGCGCATCGGAATTCAGCCGATCGTGGCCACCCTCGCGCTGCTGGTCGGCGGGCGCGGGCTGGCCCTGGTGATCACCCACGGTCAGCTGGTCGATATCCAGAACAGGCAATTGCTCACGCTGGGCTCGCAGTCGTGGCTGGGGATTCCGATCAGCGTGGTGGTCGCGGCGGTTTTGGCCGTGGTGACCGGAGCGCTGGTGCAGCGCACCACCTTCGGGCGGCAGCTGGTAGCGATCGGCGGAAATCGCACGGCCAGCGCCCTGTCCGGGTTGCCGGTGCGGCGGGTGCTGGTCGCCGTCTATGCGCTGTGCGGGTTGTTCGCCGGGCTCGCCGGGGTGCTGGCCACCGCGCGGCTGGGCGCGAGTGACCCGGCCAATGTTGGCCTGCTGATGGAGCTTTCGGCCATCACGGCGGTTGTGGTCGGCGGGACACCGTTGACCGGCGGCAAGGTCCGGGTGCTGGGCACGGTGGCCGGCGCGCTGCTCATGCAGCTGGTGCGGGCCACCCTGATCAAACACGATCTGCCGGATTCCTCCGCGCAGATGATCCAGGCAGCGATCATCGTGGTCGCCGTGTACGCCGCACGCGAGCGGAGCAGTCGTTGAGCGCCACCACCGAATCCCCTGATACGCAACACGATATGGCCGGCGTCGCCCGGCCCGCGGTCGGGCGGTCCGTGCTGATACTGACCGGCCTGCTGCAAAAACAGGGCGCCGCCATCGTTTTCGTCGTGGTGTCGGCCATCGCCTGGCTCACCTTCCCGCAGTTCGGGACTGCGGGGAATCTGCGCGATCTCGCCCTGCAGAGCTCGTTTCTCGCGGTCATCGCACTGGGCATGACATTCGTGATCATCTCAGGCGGCATCGACCTGTCGGTCGGGTCGGTGTATGCGCTCGGCGGTGTGCTGGCCGCCCACGGCTCGCGCTGGGGCTTCTTCGTGGCGCTGCTGCTGCCGTTGGCGGTCTGCGGGGCGATCGGCCTGGTCAATGGGCTGCTGGTGGCACGCACCCGGATGGCGCCGTTCATCGTCACGCTGGCGAGCCTGCTGTTCGCCCGCGGGTTGCTGCTGGCGATCACGCACGAGGGCTCCACCACGTACAAGATCTCCGCCGGGCAGGCGTTCCTGCAGCTGGGCCGGGGCACCTTCCTCGGCCTCGGCTACCCGGTCTATGTCACCCTGATTCTGTTCGCGGCCGGAGGATTCCTGCTGCGGCGCACCAGATTCGGCCAGACCCTGTTCGCCACCGGCGGGGCCGAGAACTCGGCCGTGCTGATGGGCCTGCCCGTAGTCCGTACCAAGATCATCGTCTACACCCTCAGCGGAGTGCTGGCCGGGTTCTCCGGGGCGATGACGGCCGCGTACCTGGAATCCGGCGTCACGGTGCTCGGCGTGGGCACCGAACTCGATGCGATCGCGGCCGTCGTCATCGGCGGCACCCTGTTGACCGGTGGGGCCGGCACCGTGCTCGGCACGATCTTCGGGGTGTTGCTGCGCAACGTGATTCAGAACATCATCAACCTGGTCGGCAACCTCGACAGCAACTACCAATCCGTGGTCAGCGGCGGCTTCCTACTCGTGGTCGTGGTGCTGCAGCGCGGCCTGGCCCGCACCCGCCGGGAGAAATGATCTCCCGGCGGCCGATAACCGAGCTCAGCTGTCTGGAAATGCACGGGATCATCACCACGATGGTGCCCTTCGCCGGGGACGACACCCCCACCATCAATGCTTTCTCCACCTCCCGCATGCCACGCCCGCTGGTCGTGCTCACACCGGACCGCGGCGACGACGTGTGTACTGGCACCGATTCACCGCCGCCCACGAACTCGGCCACTCGTCCTGCATCGCGACGCCGCCCCCGGCGACCCCGAACAAGAACGCGAAGCCGACGCCTTCGCCGCCGAATTCCTCACCCCCGCTGCCGAGATCGGTGACCGGCTCCCCCGCCGGGTCGACTTCAAAGCCCTCGAACAGATCAGCCACGAATGGGGCGTCTCGTTCAAATCCCTGATCTATCGATCCCGTGAACTCGGCGCCATCTCCGACGCCAGCGCCCGCCGCGCCTACCAACGCCTCAACCACCTCTATGAACTCAGCCTCATCCCGACCCCGTCACCAAATACCCCGGCGAAATGCCCACCCTGCTCGGCAAAGCCTTCGAACTCGCTGAAAACCACGGCACGCTCACCATGACCAGCCTCGCCCGCGAACTACGCTGGCGCCTCCCAGGACTGCGACTGCTCCTCGGCCATCCGGACGAACGCCCCGTCCTACGCCTGGTCACAGACATCGACGACACCGCCGCCACCGCGTGAACGACGAATCAGAAAGTCGAGATTCCACAACGACGCACGCTCCGGTCTGACCGCCGAAAAACACTGCAATGCAGGCGTTATCGGCGGACTACTGTCCCAACAGCGCCTGCGCCAAGCCCGCCCCGTGCCCGGCTCGGCGCCGACCGCTTCGGTCAGGTGGCCTTGCGGGTCGGTGGTGCCGGGTTCGTCGAATGTTGTTGCCGGTGGATGAGGTTCGGTCCGGTGTGGCGGCGCCGGGAACACGAAGAACTCCTGGTAGAGCAGCATTATCGAAATCGCGTTCGGGGTCAGCCTCATCCGCCTACCATCGGCGCCAGCACCAGCGTGAACTCGGCAAGATCATACGAGTACGAAGCGGTCTGAAACAGCTGCCGCATTAGTCGCATAGGCCGACATTGAGCTTGCGAAAAATTATTTGCTGCCCGCGGCGTTTGTCTAGGGTTGTCGTCATGGGTATCACCTATGACATTCGCACCTACCGCGACGGAGAAACCAAACTTACTGGCCTTCTCCACCGTGACTTCGCATCTGCCTCCACCACTCCCGGGATTCTCCTGATCCATGGTGGCGCCGGCCTCGACGACCACGCGCGAGAGCAGGCACAGCGCTGGGCGACGCTCGGATACACCGTGTTCGCTTGCGATATGTACGGCGATGGCATCGCGGGTGACAGAGACCGCGTCATGAAAACCGTTACGACCTTGAGCAACGACGCCGCGATGCTCACCCAGCGCGCCGAAACCGCACTGGCCGTCCTGACAGACATCACCGGCCATGAGCGGATCGCCGTCGTCGGGTACTGCTTCGGCGGCATGACGGCACTTCAGTTAGCGCGATCCGGCAGCGCAGTCCAGGCCGCGGTCAGCATCCACGGAAGCCTCAAGACCCAGAACCCCGCCGAACCAGGGGCGATCCAGGCGAAAATCCTGGTCTGCCACGGCGCGACCGACCCACACGTGCCGCTCGCCGACCTGACCATATTCGCCGACGAAATGGATCGCGCCGAGGCCGACTGGCAATTCAACATCTACGGCGGCGCAGCACACGGGTTTACCCACCAGCACGCAACACCCGGCGCGACACCCGGCGTCGCCTACAACGAATCCGCCGACCACCGGTCGTTTGAGGACGCACGACGATTCCTTGACACGGCGCTGACCTAGCCTAAACGGGGTTCCGGAACCGCCGAAAAACCGGCGAATATGCAGGTCAATGACTATCTCGGGCCCCGTACCCACAGCCGCCGCCCTGGCAGGGCTGTGACCAGGCAATCCGTTGAAAATTCTGCCGTTACTACCGGGACCCCAACCGCCGCAGGGACTCCAACTCCTCATCGGTGAACACCGGAGCGACCAACCAAGCACCTCCCGACGAGACCGAAGATCACCAGCTCAGGAGCCTACTCAGCCATATCCGCCCGATAATTCCCGAGTACTACGGCAACCCCCATCACGGGCCGGCCGAGCTCCCAGTGTGCCGCAGAGTCTCAGCCCCGCCTGTAGAACCAACGCCGAGGCCCGGGACTGCGACGATAGACTACAGCGGTGATCCGGGGACCCATAGAGTTGGTGACGTAGAAGTACCCGCCACCGAGATCGGTAGCGGCGCGGGCGATCTCGTCGATCGAGCCGTGAATGTCCCCTGCACCGATGTGGCTCAACTTCATCTCGACCGCCCCACCGGATCGAATCCGCCGGACGGAGCCGTGTCGAGTTCCTCTGCCCGCAAACGCATCACACCACTGTCGATTGGATGCGGACGGTAGTCAAGATCGTCATGCCGCACTATCACCCAGAAGGTACGGCCAACCACCGGTGAAGATTCAACGCCGTAAACCCTGAAAGTGCACAGGCCGCCTCACTGCCACGGGCACAGCGATTCTGTCTCGGCAACGAAGGTTCGCGAGACACCTTGCACGGCAGAATGTTTCCGCGTAGCCGTCAGCCGAGGTGACTCGGGAAGCTATCTGCCGTACAACGCAATCGGATCGCATCCGAAGCGGTACGAACTGCCAGGTGGACGGCGCTCCATGCCACTACCGCCGGATTTCTGGCGGATGTTCCCCACCCCCGAGTCGAACAGCGCCGTAGTGAACAGGACCTCGATACCCACCACTATTCGAAGTCCTGTTCACTCACACCGGAATCCGCAGGTCAGCGGTGTGTGAGCGCGACTTCGAACATTCACAATTCCGGTCTCGGCGGCCCGGTGTCGATAAAACGATCAATTCTCAACACCCGCAGCACGCCACCCGACTCCCTCCCGGTTGTCGAAAGATGGTGAGAATTGATCGGTCACATCCGGCCAACGGCCGGTGATGCCGCGGTCAGCACCCTGCGGCACGCATCGAATCGAGGAACCTGCCGGTTGCGTCGGTAAGGTCCTCCATCAGATTGAGCACTCCGAGTCTCCCGAACTCTGGTGTGTCGAGGTGTTCGATGTACGCGGTCTCTCCTTGCCCTGCCACCAGCTTGGACCTCGTGCTGGGAGTCATCATCGGTCGCAGAAAGCGCTGTCTGGTCAGTACGGCACCGTCCACGATTGGCTGAGCTGATGCGGGGAGCTCGGTGATGTGGCCGTTGCTGTGGTCCAGCGTGGACGCTCCCCGGTTGACCGCCGTCGGGACGGGGCTGACCAGCGAGCGGGAACGGCACCTCGCGATCATCAACGTGCGGCTGACTTGCAGTCCGAGTGGCACCAGCCGAACGCCGACGACTTCCAAACTGGGCAAGCAAGTGAAACGGGTCGAGGGGGGTACATGGCCACGGCACCCGCCGCTGGCGCGGCCCGGTCAATCCGCTCGACGACGATCAACGATGGGTGATCGCGCGCCAACTGCTGCACGACACCACGATCGACACCGAAGATCGCCTGGCCGGCCTGCTCCTGCTCCTCTACGCCCAGGGCCCATCCGCCATCGGTCTGCTGACCACCGACCAGATCTCGATCACCGACGACGACGTCCGAATCAGCTTCGGCCACACACCCATTCGTCTGCCCCACCCCGTCGATGACCTGGCCCGCACCGTCGTCACCACACGCAAAGGCCACGCCACCATCGGCGTTACCGGACCATCGCGCTGGCTGTTCCCCGGAGGCCAGCCCGGCCGCCCGATCAGCACCCAACGACTCAAACAGAGGCTCAACCGGCTCGGCATCCGCCCCAACCAGGCCCGCAGCACAGCACTGTTCCAACTCGCCACCGAGATCCCCGCCGCAATCCTCGCCCGAACACTCGGAATCAGCGTCAACTCCGCGGTCCGCTGGCAACAGATCTCCGCCGGAGACTGGACGGGCTACGCCGCCGACGTCAGCAGCCGATCACCTCAGCAACGAACTGAGTCCACCGACCGACGTTGACAACAGCGACAGCATGGTGCGAATCTGTCCACACCCGTCGGCTCAGCGTCCGCCCTCAGCACAGCTCGCAACCCGCTGTCAGTAGCCGACGCGATCACATGTCGCCACCGGTGATCGACACCGTGGTTGTTTGCGTCTCGCCAACCGATCAGGCAGCGCCAACCAAATTCGGCATCCGAGCCGCCCATCGGCGCGCCCACCCGTCACACGGTCGATAGCCGCGCACGCGTGCCCAATGCCGCCCCGCTCAACCGGGTCACGCGGCGGCACGACATCCAGCGATCCCCCCGAGATCCGAACGACGGACCTGACACGTCCGCAAACCGCGAAACCAATTCCGACACAACAGAAATACGAGAGGACACACGAATATGTCTTTACCGCAGAGAGTTACCGACGGTCCCGAGCGCGTCCTGCTCGAGAACATGCTCGACCGCAACCGGGCTGGGCTCATCGACACCGTGCACGGGTTGTCGGACGAAGAGGCCCGCCGTCGCCTAGTGCCGTCGCTGACCACGCCGATCGCGTTGATCAAACACGCCGCCGCCGCCGAACGGACCTGGTTCCAACGCTTCCTCGAATCCGGCGGCGACACACCCCGTCCGGGCGAGGTCGCCAGCTTCGCGGTCGGGGAGAACGAGACCCTCGCTGAGGTCATTGCGGAGTTCGAGCGTGCCAGCGAACGATCCCGAGTGATCGCCGCGCAATACGACCTGAATGATACGAAACAACACCCGCGCGCCGGCACGGTCAGTATCAGGTGGATCTACCTGCTCATGATCGAGGAGTTCGCTCGCCACGCGGGCCACAGCGACATCCTGCGCGAACAGCTTGCTGCCGCACACGCCCAGTAGTCACGGTCCTCGCCACAGGACATCCCGATCCAAATACACCGGCCTACGGCAGGTATTCGGACAGTTCCAATATCCGACGGTGCCATTTCCGACCTCGCTCAGAAAGAGAAAGCACTCGCCCGAATCGCTCCGCCGTCAACACCGCCCGGGCGCTACCACCCAAGCGACACCCTGCTGGCGTTCCTCGAAGCCCTCTGACTATGCCGAACAACCACACAAGACCGCCACCCTGACCAGCGGTAACGCTCACCGACTCGGCATAATCCACCCCTCGGCATATTCCCGGCTATGCCGAATTCGGCATAGCGGTGAAACGGGCACGGCCGGTTCTTAGGGGGCGGGGGCGCGGCAACGCGTCCCCGCTACCCGACGAGCGATTGTTCGGCCTGATCACCGACCAGAAGATCCGCCGCGGAGTCCACAAAAGCGTTGCGGCACTGGAGAAAGACATCCGAGACTGGATCGCGGACTGGAACGAAAACCCGAAGCCCTTCGTCTGGACCAAGACCGCCGACGAGATCCTCGAACGACTCGCCTCATATCTTCAACGAATTCCTGACGCAGGACACTAGGTGTACGACTGCTGCTGCGGCCCCTGTCAACCCCAGCGATGTGCGGGCCAGGCGAGAGGGGTGCGCTCGTCTGCGAGTGAGAATCTGATGTCTGGCTCGGTGGGAGTCGAACTCATTGGGCTGTTGCTTTCGTAGCTGTGCGCTGGTTAGTTGTTGTGTGGCAGGAAGGCGTTGTCGAGAACGCCTCCATAGTTCGGCAGGTTCGTTGATGCGTCGATTCGCCCTTGGCTCTTGGCCCAGTCGGCGAGGGTGGTCAAGTTGGCTGCGAGATCGGGCTGTAGCTGCAGTGTGAAGTCGAATTCGGGCAGGACCTTCTCGAGGAGATCCGCAGGGAGCTGGGTGGCCTCGGCGACGGCGGAGATCGCGTTCTGCGATCGCGCGGTGAGTTGTGTTCCGGCGTCGTTCAGGGCGGTGAAGAACGCGGACAGCGCTGCGGGTTTCTGTGCTACCGCGCTGTCGGTTGCCAGGTACAGGCTGTGTTGGTTATAGGTCCCGCCGGGGAGTTCGATCGCGTCCTCTCCCAGGGCGGCAACGACCTGGGCTTGGTATGGCTGGAAGATCGAGATGGCATCCACGTTGCGTTGGGTGGCGGCGGTGACCGTTGCTTGTGGCGCTACCTGGACGAGGTCGGCCTTGATCCTGTTGTCCGACAGCGCCTTCGCGACGAAGTAGGCCGCGCTCGTCCCCAACGGGGTGCCGATGGATCGCCCCGCGAGGCTTTCGATGGAGGTGATTCCGGCGCTACGCCGAGCCACGATGGCGCGGTTCATGCCGCGTACGAGGGTGGTGGTGGCGGCGGGGTCGCCGGTGGTGATGTCGATGGGTTCGTTGGCGCACCACAGTTGGATGTCGTGTTGTTTGAGCCGGTGCTCGAACTCCACGCTGGCTCGGGTGTCGCGGGCGGTGCGCGAGATTTGTTCGGCGATAAACGATTTCGAACACACGATCCGGGGACGCGGCTGCGGTGAGGAGGTCGGTGATGCCGCCGTCACGCGGCACGGGGATGTTGAACTTTTCGTGGCTGGTGCCGTGTCCGCGTTGGTCGAGGTCGAGGCGTCCGGTTTCGATGTCCCAGTAGTAGGCGACGATCACGACTTGGATCGGCAACCCTGCGAGTTTGGCTTGGCAGGTGGTGACCTGTCGGGGGATCGACAGGGTGGGGTCTTGGTTGTCGTCGGTGGAGGTCCTACCGACGAAGGCCGCGCGGATGATGGGTGCGATCTGGTTTGGGTTGGTGGGGGTGAGGCGGGCGATCAGGTCCTCGATCGTCACCGTGGACTGTGGGTCACCGATCAGTCCCCGCTCGCCGGCCGTGGGGTCGTCGCCCTGCTGGTCGCAGCCACCTACGGTCCTGATCGAATCGGACATGAAACTCTCACCGGCGGTACGGGCTGTAGCGGCTCAGAACGTCCGGTATTGCCGATTACAGGATGTCAACCCGGTGCGATCGGAGGGCGGACTGGCAGCCGCCTCGCCGCCTCGCACGGAAGATTCTCGGACTGCTATTTGACACCGTGGTGCAGTCGAGCCCGGGCCCCGTGGCTTGAGGGCTCGGGCTCGACAGTATCGTGTAGCACGCTGCTGGATCAGCTGTCGGGCGTGAGCTGAGACGGATCGCCGCGAATCCCCTTGACCTCGAGCGCGATCGAGGTTTGAGGATGGTGGTATGGCTGACAATTCACTGACCGTGATCGATATGACGCGGTTGCCGCGCGACCGAGTCGACGAATTCATAGAGCATTGGCGTGCGTGCGCCGGAATCTTCAGCAGAGCGGCGGGATTTCGCGATGCTCGGCTGCATCGCGCACTCGCATCCGATGCGCCGCATCCGCTGGTGATGGTCGCGAACTGGGACAGGGCCGCGGACCGCGATGCGGCACTGGCGAATCCGGCCTTTCAGACTTCGGCCGGGTCTGCGGACGGCTACGGCGGGGTTGCGGGCGGCGAATACGAGTTCGCGGCCGGCTATCGTTCGGACGTGATGTCGGTCGGGCCGGGGATCACCTTCGTCAACGCTTTCGAGCTACCTGCCGACCGGGTGGACGAGTTCCTCCCGCACTGGTGCGATCTTGCCGAAATGATCAGTGCTACACCAGGATTCCGCGACAACCGGTTGCACCGGGCGATCGGCCCGACAGCCCGGTTCCAGGCGGTCAATGTCGCGCACTGGGACAGCGTGGACGCCTGGCGTTTCGGAGGCGACGATCCTGTCTTCCAGCAGCGGCTCGCTGCCATGCCGAACTACGTCACGATGGTTCCCCACCTATGCGAGGTAGTCGCCGAGTTCACGGCGACAACGGCCTGAGGGCTATCTGGGTGAGGGCTCGGCTCGCGCACGCCCGCCCTGCACAGGGTTCCGGCCGCCCCCCGTTACCGGGATAGAAGATGTGGGGTAGGTCGCCGAATTTTCGGGCCGGTCACGGTTGCTGGGTCGGAATGGTGAAGGTTACTGCCGTACCGGGAACGACGCGCCGCAGGCAGGCCAGCGCGTCGGCGCCGACCGGAACCGGTCGCACGCGGATCACGATCCCCGCATCGTGCGCACTGCGGGGACTCGGCCATCTGACAGCGTGATCCCGGTGTCGAATCCGCTGGGCCGGTCGAGATACAGCCAGCAACGCTCCTGCGGCAGACTTCCGCCGCTGACTTGCGCGAAGTGGGACATGACCTCGGCGGTATCGGTTTGCCGGTCGGGTGGACCGAGCAAAGCGACGACCTCCTGTTCGGTCATACCGACCGACACTATCGGCGGCTGGTCCTCGGCCCGTTTGCGACCGAAACGAAATCTCATGGGTCCTCCCTGATTCCATGGCTGACAACGAATCCGTCGTGTCGACAGGGAACCCTCGTCCCGGCACCAACCAATCCGTTGTCACCGTATCAAGGCACCGCAACCTATCCAGCCGATTATCGAGCGGTGCGGTCGGGCGAGTGCGTCTCGGCCCGGACTGCATTCCGATGAGAACGCACTCCGCGTACGAGTTGTCGTGGTCGTCTTCGACGGTCGGGAAACCTCTGCCACAGGCAACTTTCACGAGTCAGCGGAGCTAATGCTGGTTTTGCCCGACGGCGGTCGGCGCGCACCAGATGATCAACGATCATGAACTGAGACGAGTTGTAGTGCCAGGTATGGGGTTGATGGGTCGTCAAATGCCGCCACCTCCACCTCCACCGCAGCCGCCACCTCCACCGCAGCCGCCACTGCAACCACCGCCGCTACCGCCGTCGAAACCGCTACCGAGGATGCCCGCGCTCCAGCCATCGCCTCCTCCACCTCCTCCGCTTCCTCCACCTCCACCTCCTCGGCTGTAGCTCCGCTTGTTGCTGGAGCCTCGCCGGGCAGGGCGGTGCAGGCCGAGGTCCTTCATGATCTCTGTACGCGAAGCGCCGAGAAATTCGGCGATCCATTCGACGTCGCGATGGCGTACATACAGCAGCCGTACCACTGCGGACATCGCCAGGCGCGTGGCTTCCGGGTCTCTCGACTGCCGTTGTATGGACATCGCACGATCGTCGTGGTAGAACGACCGCAACTTTCTGCGCGCTTCGGTTGCGGCTGCGCTGATGTATTCGAGCCGTTCCGTAGACGCTTCGTATTCGAGTCGAAGACGGATGTGTTCGTTCCATGCCCGCCGCCGTCGGCGCCCCAGCCCCCGCAGACGCGGCAACGCAGGCCTGGGATGCAGTTCTTCCCACTCCTGGGCCGCACGTGCCCGGGTGGCCTCCACCGCCGCATCAAGGCGCTCACTCGGACTCAGTTGCAGGTCACGGGCAGCCGTATATCTTCGGCGCAGTTCGTTGTCGGTATGGCGCGAAGGCAGCGCATCGTCGAGATCGTCGGCCACAAGCCAATTGTGGCCCCTCGCCGTCCGAACCGCCGGCGCCGCGCGCCTCGGAAGGCAGCGGCCTGGCTGCCGTACGGACGCTCGGCAATGCTCGCTCATAGCCGCATCCCGCGCGTGTCAATGTAAGGACTCAGGACATCCTTGACCGTTTGTTCTCAAGAGACACTTGACGTTTCGGCGTCGCTCGTGATCTTGTTCTGCCCGGTGCTGTCGGTGAAGAACGGGCGGATGCATGGATCAGCAGGCGGCGGCGGTTCAAGGCCGAGGGCATGGCCGGGCTGGCCGGTCCGCCAACAGCCCCCCGCACATACGCCCCGCGTCCGCAACCGCGGCTCCGCACGATAGAACCGGCCCGCAACCCGCCCAAACAGATCATCCGGCCCCAGCCACGCACGCAGCCAGATCCTCATCGATCGAAACAACGAAAGAGGCTACCGCACAGCATAACTCAGTGCGGCTGGAGTACTAATCGCTTTCGCGACGATCCATCAACCGTACCTCCGGCGCGACCTTGGCGATGTAGTCGAACAACTCGGGCCACCGGGGCCGGCGGTGCTGGTCGGGCGGGGAACTTGCCGCCTTGGGCCTTGTGGGGAATCGAAGCATCGCACGCTTTGTCGGCTGGATCGCGAAATGGAATCTGCGCATACAAATTCCGGACGAGAAACTGCGGGCGGCGCTGACGCCGGACTATCCGATCGGGTGCAAGTGTGTGCTATTCGGCAACAACTTCTATGCCGCGCTCACCGAAACCAATGTGCACGTGGTGACCGAGGCCATCACCGAGATCACCCCCCGAGGAATCCGGACTGCTGACGGTGTTGAGCACGACGTCGACGCGATTATCTACGGGACAGGTTTCCTGGCGCAGGAACTGTTGGCGCCGATGAAGATCCGAGATCACAACGGTCGCGACCTGCACGATGTGTTGGCCGCAGGCGCGCGGGCCTACCTAAGGTCATCCTGAACCAGGTGGTTGCGCCTGGGTCTCGGCGGTGCCGGTCCGGAGCGTGAGTGCTCGGTTGAGGGCGGCTTGGGTGTCGTTGGCCAGGGTGTGGGGGTTGTTGCCGAGGCGTTTGGCGGTCTGGTAGCAGGCGAGGGCGATTTGAGCGGCGAACCGGGCGGTGGCTTCGTCGGATCCGCGGTGGATGAGGAGTTCGCTCAGCTTGTCGGCGATCTGCTGCATCTTCACCGCGTCGCGCGCACGCAGCTCCGGGTGCTGCTCGATGAGCTGGAAGTGGCGGGTGTAGGCGTCGGGGTCGGCGGTCGCCTGGGTGCACAGGGCGAGCAGGACGGGGCGGAGTTGTTCGAGGGCCTCGGCCGCGTCGCGCGGGGCGGGGGCGACGTCGGCGTCGGCGGGGCCGGCTGTGGTGATCGTGTCGAGCAGTTCCTGCTCCTTGGCGAAGACGACTTCCTGCTTGTCGCCGAAGTGGCGGAAGAAGGTGGTGCGGCCGACTTCGGCGCGCTCGGCGATGTCGCCGACCGAAACCCCGTCGAAGCCCCGCTCGAGGAACAGCTCTCGGGCGGCCTCGATGATGCGCTGGCGGGCCTGGCGTTGCTTGCGCTCCACGAGCGGGAGGGACGGGGTCATGAGGGTAAGCATACCAACATCGGTTTACCGTTCCAAGGGGTACGTGGTATGCTACGGTACTGAGTACCAAAACGAACGGAGGACGCAATGGCGCACGAGCTGCACGCGGAAGACCGCCTGGCGATCGGCGAGGTCTTGTCTTTGCACGGGCACCTATTCGACGGAGGCCACCTGAGCCGGCTCGGGGAGATCTTCACCCCCGACGCCATCTACGACATGAGCGCCTTGGGAGCAGGAATCTTTGAAGGGATCGAGGCGATCAGGAGCGCGGCTCTGCGCCTTGGCCCGGGTAACCCCGTCGCTCATCACGTGACGAACGTCGTCATCAGCGGCGAGAGCGACGGCACGGTGACCGCGCTGTCCAAGGGCATCGTGCTCAGGGCGGACGGGACGCTCGCCAGCGTGAATCACCACGACTCCCTGCGGCGTCACGACGGGGGCTGGCGTATCAGCCGCCGGGTCATCTCCCCGCAGCACACGCCTTTGGGCGGAGCCCACCTCGCCGACGCGGGCGACCGGTGAGCTCGCCCTTCTCAACGGCCACTATCTGCGAAGTGAGGGAAAAGTCATGACCGAATCGCTCGTCATCACCCGGGTCACCCACAGCTGCCACCTGATCCAGATCGGCGGCCAGACCGTGCTCACCGACCCCTGGTTCTCCCAGCGCGCCATGTACCACCCGGGCGAGCTGATCGCCTTCCAACCGGAACAGCTGCCGCACCTCGACGCCGTCGTGATCAGCCACGAGCACTACGACCACTGCGACCTGGACGCCTTCCGCCGCTACCGCGACAAGGACGTACCCCTGCTGGTCGCCGGGCCGGTCGTCGACAAGGCCCGCAAGGCCGGCTTCACCAACGTCCGCGCGCTCGAACCGTGGCAGTCCGCCCAGGTCGGCGACCTGACCATCGCCGCCGCCCCCGGCAAGCACGGCGTCTACGAGGTCACCTACGTCATCAGCGGCGGCGACCGCAGCGTCTACTTCGCCGGGGACACGCTGCTCATCCCAGAACTGCACACCCTGACCGACCGCTACGGCCCGCTGGACGTGGTACTGCTCCCTGTCAACGGCTTGCACATCCGGATGGCGCGCAACAAACAGGTCGTCATGAACGCCGAAGAGGCCGCCGAACTCACCGCCACCCTGCGCCCGAAGCTCGCGATCCCGCAGCACTACGCCTTTACCGGCGGCACGGTAGGCGACATGCTCTTCCTAAAGAGCGACAAGGACCCCGGCCTGTTCGTCGAGGCGGTCAATCGTCTCGTCCCCGACGTCCCGGTCAAGGTCATCGACCCCGGACAACCACTGACCGTCAACCCCTGACCCCGAGCAGCCGCGTGGAGCCCCGACGGGGCGTCTGTCCCGCCGGCGTCGCGATGCGTGCGTGCTGCGCTGATCGAAAGGATGTGCCATGTCAGACATGAAGTCCGTGCCTCGATGGCTCCGGGTCGGCAACTACGCGGTGCGCGCCATGTCGCGCATCGGGCTCAGGATGGGGCCTGTGTGCGTGCTCACAGTGCCGGGACGGCGCACCGGCAAGCCGCGCTCCACTCCGATCTCGCCGCTGACGGTCGGCGGCGGCCGGTACGTGGTGGCCGCGCTGCCGGATTCCGACTGGGCCCGCAACATCCGGGGCGCCGACGCGAGCCCGTCACGCTTATCGAGGTCACCGACAGCACGCTGAAAGAGCAGGTCATGCGCGCGTATCCGCGCGAAGTCCCGAGAGGCGCCCCGATGTTCGTCCGGGCCGGCATCGCCGGCAGCCTCGACCCCGACGCCTTCGCCACAGCCGCCGGGCACGTCGCGGTATTCGAGATCCGCCCAGTCCCGCCAGCGCAGTGACAGTGCGGAACCGCCGCAACGCCGTACAGAACCGGGCGGGCTGTCAGCCAATGCGGTCGGATCTCAAACGATGAGACCTGAAACTCAGGAGGATGTGTCATGACCGTTCTGGTGACCGGTGCCCGGGGGGACGTCGGCGCGGCCGTGCTGGCGGGGCTGGTGGCGGCCGGGGAACCGGTGCGCGCGTCGAGCCGCGCCCCACGGCCCGGCGAGTTCCCCGCCGGTATCGAGGTGGCGCGCGTTGACCTGACCGACCCGGCGTCCTGGCCTGCTGCCCTGGCCGGCGTGCGCAAGGTGTTCCTCTATGTGCATCCCGAAGGCGTGGCGCAGTTCGCGGCGGCGGCGCGCAAGACGGGCGTGGAACACGTGGTGCTGCTGTCCTCCAGCACGGTGCTGTACCCGGACTCCGAAGCCGACCCGATCGCACTGCGGCACATCACAGCGGAGCGCGCGTTGGACAAGGCCGGGCTGGACCGGACCTTCGTACGGCCGGACTACTACGCCACGAACACGCTGCGCTGGCAGCTGATCCGCACTGGGCGCGTGCTGCGCACCGCGTTCCCCGAAGCGATCACCTCCCCAGTACACGAACGCGACATCGCCCAGGTGGCGGTGCGGGCACTGCTGGACGACACGCACCGCGGCGCCGCCTACCCCGTACTGGGAGCGGGCCCGGCGACCGCGCGCGAGCAGGTCGCCGCGATCGCCGAGGCACTCGGCGAACCGGTACGGCTGGAGGAGACGGACGTTGACACATACCGCACCCATTTGCTCACGCAGATGTCCGGGCCGAGCGTCGAACGCCTCCTCCAGGCCCGCGGGAACATGCCCCAACTGCCGGCAGAGCTGGCCACCGACGCGGTACCCGAGATCCTGGGCCGCCCCGCGATAACGTTCGCCGCGTGGGCCCGCGACCACGCAGCCGACTTCCGCTAACCGCCATGAACCGCGTGAATCATTCGCCGACTCCCGGGACGGACGCGCCACAGTCACCACCCGGAAGTAGAGCACTGGAGAGCCGGATGCCTGGAAATCGGGCCCGTCCGGTTCGGGAAGGGACCGCCGGAAAAGGACCCGAACCACGGGCACCTCGCCGGCGGTCTACTTCACCTATCGTGGGCCATCAGTGCTCTGTCCAGGCGTGCGCAGGAACGACAGCGGCCGGCAAGCCCGATCAGCGGGCAGATGGATTTTGCTGGTCGGTCCGCCTCGGGAGCATCCGAGTTCGGCCGCATTGCGATCGGCGCGGGTGATCTCGCCCTTGTGGACCGCGAGTGCGCTGCGGGGACATCATGTCGGCCAGGTTGTCCAGGGCGGCGAGCACCGGTTTGCCGTCGCCGGTGATCCACGCCTGATCCGCGATCCATGCCGTCAGCTCCGACTCAACGTCGGAGAACGGCTTCAACCCGTGTGCCTGCTGGATCTCGCCCTGGTGCTCGAACCGCGTCGGACGACGCTCCATGTAGGGGTGCCGTTAACGGTCGTGTCACCTGGTACATGAAGCCCTGTTCGGCCAGGTAGCCGTCACTCCTGTTCGGTCGCCGGCGTGAGGTAGCGGTGCAGTGATGTCTTCGGAATGCCGGTCTTGCTCGTGATTTCGCCGAGGCTGTTTCCCTGTTCACGGAGCAGTCGGGCGTAGTCGATCTTGTCGTTGGGCCAGGCGGTGGGTCGGCCGATGTGGCGTCCTTTGGCTTCGGCGACGGCGCGGGCGTGGGCGGCGCGTTCGGCGGTGAAGGTGCGTTCCATCTCCGCGAACAGCGCGAGCAGCAGGAACGCGATGCGGGCCATGCCTTCGTCGGCGGTGTTGATCGGGATGGGGTCGGCCAGTGTGCGCACGCCGATTCCCTTCTCGCTGAGGTCGTGGACGAGGTTCAGCACTTCGCGCAGGTTTCGGCCGAGCCGGTCGAGGGTGTAGGCCACGATGGTGTCGCCGGGGCGCGCGTATTCGAGCATTTTGGCCAGTCCGGGCCGGTCGACGGTCGCTCCGGTCTTCTTGTCGATGTAGATCCGTTCGTCGGGCAGTCCGGTGTTGGCGAGGGCGTCGAGCTGGCGTTCGAGGCTCTGCTTGGTGGTCGAGACTCGGGCGTAGCCGAGTTCGAGTCCGCCGGCCGGGTGTGCTGGTGTGCTCGCCATTCCCGAAATGTACCGGAATTCGTCAGCGTACGGGCTTTCCGGAACATTTCTGGTGGAACGACTTCCGGAACGAATGCCGTCGCAGTTCGCCCTGGTCGCCGATCACCAGCGGCGACTTGATCGGCCTGGCGTCGGTCGTTCCGCTTCCAAGGAAGTGGAACGGTGGCTGAGCTGACCGAAAGTCCTGGGCGAGATTGCGGCGCAAGCTGTTCCGCGCACCGTCGACGCGCGATCACCGCAGCCGGGTGTGGTAGACGATTGTTCGAGTTGACCGGCTATTCCTCGATCGAGAAGACCTGACGCTTTCGAACAGACAGCCTGTACTATCCTAGTAGTTTCAGTACAAACTGAAACTACTAGACACATTAGAGGGTTGGTGGCGATGAGCGAACCGGGTGCCGAACATGAACGGCTACTGGAGTGGGTCGAGCAGGTGGCGATGTTCTGCACGGCGGAGTACGGGGTGCCGCCGATCGCGGGCCGGATCCTGGGCTGGTTGATGATCTGCGATCCGGCGGAGCAGTCCGCCGAGCAGATCGCGGCGGCGATCGGTGCGAGCCGGGCGTCGCTGGCGACCAACATGCGAGTGCTGACCGATGCGGGTTTCATACGGCGCCGCACGAAGCCGGGTGAGCGCACGAACTATTACCGGATGGACGACGACGCGTGGGAAACCGTGGTGCGCCGCCGCGTGGCCTCCCTGGCCGCGTTCCGTGATGTCATCGCCACGGGAATCGACCTGTCGGGAACAGGATCGGCCCGGGCCCGGCGGCTAAGGGCCGCGCACGACGTTTACGACTGGATGGCCAAGCGACTCACCGACGAACCTCTGCCCTTCGGAAAGGACAGCACACGATGACCGAATCTGTAGAGCGTGCCCGGACCGCGATAGTAGTCGGTGGCGGGATCGGCGGGCTCGCCGCGGCGATCGGGCTGCGGCGAGCCGGATGGTCGATCACGGTACTGGAGCGACGTGCCGATATCGGCGAGGTCGGGGCGGGCTGGTCGTTCGCGCCCAATGCCGTCCGCGCTATGGATGCGCTGGGGGTGGGCGAGGACTTCCGTGCCGTGTCGGTTCCGACGCAGGCCGGTGCGACGCTGCGCACCCCGGACGGCCGCTATCTCATGCGATTCCGTCCAGGCCGTGATACGGCACTGCTGGCCAACCATCGCGCCGATCTGCACGGTGTGCTGCATGCGAATCTTCCGGCCGAATGCGTAGTCCCTGCTGCGGAAGTCATCGGCGTCGAGCAATCCGACATCGAGGCCACTGTCACCTACCGCACTGCGAAAGGATCGCGGCGAGCCACCGCCGATGTGGTCGTGGGAGCCGACGGTATCCGCAGCACGATCCGGCGGTCCGTGTTCCCGAATGCGCCCGAACCGGTGTTTCAGCGGATTCTGTGCTGGCGCGGGGTCACCACGCCCGGCGCGGTGTGGCCGGTCGACGGATTCCAGACCTGGGGCCGCGGCGCACGATTCGGGGCACACCCGCTGGCCGGACAACGCGTGTTCTGGTTCCTCGCCATCCGCTGCGACCAGCCCGGCACTCGACACGACGACGATCTCGCCGAGATCGGCCGCCGCGTCGGCGACTGGCACGACCCGATCCCCGCCATGCTGGCCGCGACACCGCCGGAATCGCTGCTGCGCCACGATATTTACGACCTCGAGCCGCTCGAGTCGTACACCGATCGCCGGGTCGTGCTCCTCGGCGACGCCGCGCACGCGATGACTCCGTTCCTGGCTCAAGGTGCTTGTCAGGCGTTCGAAGACGCGTGCGTGCTCGCCGCGCAACTGTCACGCGACACCGAAATCCCCACTGCCCTGGCGGGCTACGACCGGCTGCGCCGGCCCCGCAGCCAACGGGTGGAGCGCATGGCCCGCCAGGACCCGCGAATCAGCCTGTCCACCAACCCGTTCACCTACAGCCTCATGACCGGGCTGACCCGCCTCGCCGGCAGCGGTATCGGCGCCCGCAAGTCCGCCCACCTGTGGGACTGGACCACCCGCCATCAGCGCACACCCCACCACGGTGAAGGCGAATGACATGACTGTCGAGCACGTGATGTTCCGCAGTGACCAGGTCCGATGCGCCGGCGACCTCTATCTGCCGGACGAGGCCGACGATCCATCCCCCTTTCCCGCGGTCGTTATGGGTCACAGTGTGCACATGGTCAAGGAGGCACTGGCGCCGCATGCGGACTATCTGGTCCGGGCCGGATATGCCGTGCTGGCCATCGACTACCGCACCATCGGATCCAGCGAAGGCACACCCCGGGGGCAGGTCTTTCCCGACCGTTACGTCGACGACATCCGCAACGCTGTGTCCTATCTGGAAACACGTCGTGAAATCGACCCGCGGCGGATCGCTGTGTGGGGCCACAGTCTCGGCGCGACCGTGGCCATCCAGGCAGCTGCGATCGACCGCAGGATTGCCTGCCTCGCCTGCCAGAACCCGAGCATGTTCAACGGCTGGCGAGCCTTGGAGAAGGCCCGCGGCCGCGCCGGTGTGCAAGCCCTGCTCGACACGATCGACCGCGACCAGCAACAACGGTTCGCAACCGGCACCGGAATGCGCATCCCGCTGCTCGGTGCCGGCGATCCCCACATCGTCGACTACCTGACCCTGGCCAAAGAAGCATTTCCCAGTTTCGACGACGAGGTGCAGGTGGAATCCCTGACCCACATCCTCGCCTGGATGCCGGAGGTATTCCTGACCCGAGTGGCGCCACGGCCGCTGCTGATGGTCACCGGAAGTGCAGACCTCACCCACGATATCGACGAAGTCCTCACCGCCTTCGCCGCTGCCCACGAACCCAAACAGCTTGAGACACTGCCCTACGACGAGCGCGGCCTCACCATCGAACCCGGCCTCGGCCAAGCCATGGCCATAGCCGTCGACTGGTTCGATCACCACCTGCGCACAGCAGCCACCATCACCACCTCCCCACCCGCCAGTCAAGTCCGATCCCAAGGCCTACGCACAGAATTCCGTTGACACGAACACAACAGCAGCACAACAGAACCCGAAAGCAAGCTGCGCCTGCTCCGATGAGTCACTCACCCTCGGCGGCCTGGTCTACACCCCTTCGCCGAGGGTGAGGCGGCTGCTCATGTTGAGCTTGACCTCTCCGTAGGGCAGGACGTGTTCCCAGAACAGCGGGGTCACCCCGCGCTTGTCGGCGGCGGTGACGAGGATGTCGCCGGTGTCGGGGTCGTCGATGAAATCTTGGATCATCAGGGTGTTGACGTAGACCAGGGACGCTTGCACGATTCTGAGGCATTGCACGCTCAGTTCCTGAGACGGGGCCACCCTGGTCCGGCCCGACGGATACATCGCCTGGCTCGACCCGACGGCTCAATCCTCAGCTCCAGGTCTAGGCCCAGGTCCTGTGAGGTGGCTGCGGATCCTATCCGGATCAGGGCCTCACCCAGTGGCGGCGTTGCACCTGGTGGGCCTTCGGCGCGGATGATGCGGGCAGGCAGAGGGATGTCAGGGGGCTACGCCGTAGGTGACGAATCTGTGGAGTGCGTCGTGCTCGGGTGATCCGAGTTCGACGGACATCGCGACTGTGGTTGAGAGCGGACGAAGCCGGAATGACTCCGCACAGCACGGGTAGACACGCAGAACCCACAGATGGCTCTTATCGATCTCACGGGCGATGACAGTGCATTCCTCGCTGTCGGCCCCGGCCAGGGCACCGAACTCGATATCGGGATCGTTCATGCTGCCCAACCGACCAGCGGATCACACCCCGGACGGGAGACCAAATAGAGAGTGACCCAAGCCGACTCGGCTCGAGGGGGCACACATGATGGCCGCGACAGCAGTGGGCAGGTCGCCGTGCGGCAGCGGGGTCGGCACCGTCTCGGTGTCGTCGGCCACGCTCGCCCAGGCCGCGCGGCTGCTAAGTGGTCGACGCTCGAAGTCCCTCGGGGGTTGACTCCCGCTGTTGTTGTGTGTGAAGTCCGGTCAGATCTCGGGGACGGCCAGGTAGAGGCCGCAGGCGCAGTCTGGGTATCTTCCGGGGTGCCGCCGAAACTTCCTGTCGCCACTCTCACAGATGGTCATTTGTGAGGGGGCGGAGCGTCGCGGGAGGTGAGAGTTCGGGCATGACTCTCCCGATGAGGCATCAGGAGGTTGCGGTCGACACCGGACTGGCCGCGGGTAGCTCTGCCTCCGCGCGACCGCGCACGGAGGTCGCTCCGGTGTTGTCGGGCTGAAGGAGCCCGGTGAGCACGCGGGTGAGGATGCGGTCGAAGAGCGATTCCGACGAATCCTCGGCCTCGGGCGGCTGCCCGGTCAGGGCGGTGGCGAGGTGCGGGTGGTGGCCCGCCATGGCGACCTGGGTGAGATATTCCGCCTGGGCCTGCTGCCACTGCGGGGTGGTCTGCCCGGCGAGACGCTGGGTCACCTCGGCGCGGGTCAAAGTGGAGACGACGGCATTGAGGATCGCGATGGCCTCCAGCTTGGTCCGGGGACTGACGTCGAGGTCGGCCGACGTGGCCAAGGCGTGCTCCAGGTAGGTGACCGCGTGCGGCCCCACCGGGGTCCTCGTCGCGGTCGCGTCGAGCAGCCATGGGTGCGCGAGGTAGACGCTCCTGCTCTGCCAGGCCAGGGCGAGCAGGTCGTCGAGCCACTGTCCGGAGCCGAGCTCGGCGTAGGAGATCTCGCCGTTGACCTGGTCGATCATCAGTTCCAGCAGTTCGTCGCGGGTGGCCACATAGCGGTAGAGGGATGCCGGTCCGGCCCCGAGGGCGACCGCCACGGCCCGCATGGTGACGGCGGGCAGGCCGTCCGCGTCGGCCAGGGCGATCCCGGCGGCGGCGATGCGGTCGCGGTCGAACGTGGGCGTCGGGCCGCGTCCGGCGCGTTCGGGGCGGAGCCAGATGCTGTGGGCGGACGGCTCGGTCATGGCCCCTCCTGTTCTGCGAACGGCGTATGCAGTACCTTAGGCCATATGAACTGCGAACATGGATCGCAGTAGATGAAAGAGAGCCGACGTGCCCCAGATGCAGCCGCAGCAGGAGTGGACGCCGACCCAGTACGCGCGCAACGGCGACGTGCAGGTGGCCTTCGACCAACTGAAGGGCTCCGAGGGCGAACCGCTCCTGCTCATCATGGGCTTGGCCACCACCCGGTTCTGGTGGCCAGCCGGGCTGGGCCAGGCCTTCGCCGACGCCGGGTTCGCCGTGGCCCGCTACGACCAGCGTGACGCCGGCCAGTCGACCCGGATGCCGGACACCGCCACCACCAACCCCTTCAAGGCCCTGTTCGCCAAGCGCGGGGACGCCTACACCTCCGAGGACATGACCGACGACGCCATCGCTGTGATGGACGAACTCGGCTGGGAGCGAGCCCATGTCTTCGGCCATTCCCTGGGCGGCGCGATCGCCCAGCGGATCGCGCTGCGACACCCCGACCGAGTGCTCAGCGTCACCTCCTCGGCGGCCCTGCCCAGCGACGTCTCCGGCCTGGGGGTCCTGCGCTATCTGCGGTTCGGCCTGCTCGCCAAGCTCGCCCGGACCAAGTTCCCCGAGGGCCGCGAGGGCGACATCGAGGCCGCCCTCACCGTCTGGCGCGGTATCGCCTCTCCCGGCTACCCCTTCGACGAGGCCGCGGCCCGCGCCTGGGTCGAGGCCGACGTGGACAGCGGCCCGCGCGACAACAAGGCGCAGAGCCGCCAGATCGGCGCCCAATGGCGCGGATCCAGGCTCAAGGACCTGCGCCGACCCACCCTGGTCCTGCACGGCGAGCAGGACCCGATCCTGCGTGTCAGCGCGGGCCGCGCCACCGCCCGGGCCATCGACGGCGCCCGCCTGGTGACCTACCCGGGCGTCGGCCACGACCTCCCCGCCGCCCTGTGGACCGACATCGCCCGCCAGGTCAGCGACATGGCGGTCCGTCAGTTGCGGTCAGGCAATGCGGGCGTGTTCGGACAGCCGCTGGGCGAGTGACAGCCGGGTGCACTCCGGCGTCGTGGGCACGGTGGCCATCTTGCCGGATCGTTGAGGCGCCGGACGCGGCAGCTTGCCACCCGTCGTGATCCACTTCCCCCGATCGGCCCGTCTGTCATGCCCGTTGCCCCGGCCTGCCCGATAGTCGCGACCGCCGCCGAGCGCAAGCAGTTGAAGAAGATGGCCTACGGCCATAAGACCCCGTACCGGTTACGGCGGCGGGCGGAGATCGTCCTGCACGCAGCACGGGGGCGCTCCAACGCGCGCATCGCCCGCGAGACGGGCCTGCACCTGGACACGGTCCGCGCCTGGCCTGACCGGTTCGCCCACGGCGGGCTGCCGGCCCTGACCGACCGCAAGCGCATCGGGCGTCCCGCCGGCTTCACCCCCGTGCAGGTCGCCGAGGCCAAGGCGCTGGCCTGCCAGTTGCCGGCCGAGACCGGTACGCCCCTGTCGCGCTGGTCGTGCCCGGAACTGGCCGCCGAGCTGACCGCGCGCGGGATCACCGACACCGTCTCCGCGTCCACGGTGCGCCGCTGGTTACGTCAGGACGCGATCAAGCCCTGGCAGTACCGGTCCTGGATCTTCATCCGAGACCCGAACTTCCGCGTCAAGGCCCAGCGGGTCCTGGACCTTTACGCCCGCACCTTCGAGGGCGTCCCGCTTCGGGGGGACGAGTATGTCCTGTCCAGCGACGAGAAGACCTCGATCCAGGCCCGCTGCCGCTGCCATCCGACCCTCGCCCCGGGCCAGGCCCGGGCGATGCGCGTCAACCACGAGTACGGCCGCGGTGGAGCCCTGGCCTAGCTGGCCGCCTACGACGTCCACCGCGCCCAGGTATTCGGACGCTGCGAGCCGACCACCGGCATCGTGCCCTTCATGACCCTGGTCGCCCAAGTCATGACCACCGAGCCCTACGCCAGCGCCAAACGCGTCTTCTGGATCGTCGACAACGGCTCCTCCCACCGCGGCAAGAGAGCCATCGACCGCCTGGCCAGCGCATTCCCGAACGCGGTCATGGTCCACACCCCCGTTCACGCCTCCTGGACGAACCAGATCGAGATCTTCTTCTCCATCGTCCAGCGCAAGGTCGTGTCGCCCAACGACTTCACCGACCTCAGCGAGGTCCGGGATCGGCTCCGAGCCTTCGAAGACCGCTACAACGCCACAGCACAGCCGTTCCAGTGGAAGTTCACCACCTCCGACCTGGACGATCTACTGACCCGGTTCGACCGACACACATCCGCCGACCGACAAGAAGAATCCTCCGCCGCCCTGACAACCTGATCAACCCCCGAAGGACGTCGAAACTCGACCACTAAGGCGCGCGACAGACCTGCCGAGCATCAGTTGCGTGGCAGGCGACTTCGGCGTCAACCGACCCACGGCGGAGTCACCGGAGTGCCATCAGCCATTTCGGCCGAGAAACCGACGCGGGTACTGACCCACATGACAGCCGGGACGGTCGCAGCGTTATCGACACCGATGCTCGCCCCTGCCGGAACGACAGCCACGTCGCCGACCTGCAGCGAGTGGACCTCGCCATCGATCGCCAACTCGACAGCACCTTCGACGATGACGAACACCTCCTCGGCATGAATACGGTGGCCGGCACCCGTCGATTCAGCCTGGAGCTCGACGCGCCACAGGCACAGTTCGGCACTACCGGTGCCAGGGCGGGCGTACGAGGTGAAGCGGGCATTGTGCAGATCGTGAGCGACGGCGTCGGCAGCGCGGATGACAGGCATGATTTCTTCCTTCACATAGACAGGTAGCTTGTCTATATAGTCAAGTAACTTGCCCTTCATGTCAAGATGTATCCATGCCCAACCATCCACCCGATCTCACCTACTGGCTGTTGGTAGCCGCTGCCGAAGTAACCGACGGCATTCATGCGGGAGTTGTCGCGGCCGGCTTCGCCGATCTGCGCCCAACCCACGGATTCGCCTTCGCACGGATGGCACCATCCGGAGCGACGGTCGGCGAGATCGCCGATCACCTGGGAGTGACCAAGCAGGCCGCCAGCCAGCTGGTCGAGGAAATGGTCCGCAAAGGCTATGCGGCTCGCGGCTCGCATCCGACCGATGCCCGCGCCCGACTGATCACGCTGACCGAGCGCGGCTGGGCCTGTACCAGGGCCGCCGATGCGGCAGCAGCGGCGCTCGTCGGGCGCTGGGCGGGCACACTCGGCGACGCGGCGGTGACCGAGCTGCGCAACACCCTTGCCAGGGTGGTCACTCCCGGGCGCGTACGCCCGGCAACATGGTGACTGATGCGAGAAGGCAGTTACGTCGACATCGCTGACACGGCCTCCTGGCAATCGAGCGACGGGCGGGACACTCGTACGACAGCTCACGCCCCGCCGACAGCCTGTGACGAAATCTACCGACGCCCGGCGACGAATTGCCCGGTCAGCATCCCGGGCCGCTTCGCTGGCCCGCCGTGGAGGCGGGAAAATGGGTGCGCGTTCGTCCCGGAACCCCGTAATTTTCCTTGATGCCTCGAGTTCGTCGGTCAGCATGGCGGTTCGGGAGCCACCGACAGGAGTTGTCGATTGTTGCCATGAGCACGCGGATCAGAGTCTTCAGATCCCTGTGGCTCCTCCGGGCGGACGCCCCTGGCAGGACACGGTTTCCGGAGGAATGTTCGTGGAGTTGTTGCATGAGCGGTGCGCCGCGTTGGACATCGGCAAGAAGGATCTCAAGGCGTGCGTGCGGACACCGAGCGTGAGCAAACGTAAGCGCTCGCGCAACCAGGAGATCCGCATGTTCGCCACGACCACCAACGCCCTGCTGGAGTTGCGGGACTGGCTGGTCGAGCAGGAGGTGACCCTGGTGGTGATGGAAGCGACCGGGGATTACTGGCGGGCGGCGTTCTACTTGCTGGAGGACTGTTTGAACGTGATCCTGGTCAACGCCTCCCACGCCAAGGGTCTGCCCGGCCGCAAAACCGACGTCTCCGATGCGGCGTGGCTGTGTCAGATGGGTGAGTGTGGCCTGTTGCGGGCCTCGTTCGTGCCACCCGAACCGATCCGGCACCTGAGGGATCTGACCCGCTACCGGACCACGCTGACGGCCGAACGCACCCGGGAGGCGCAGCGGCTGGAGAAGGAGTTGGAGGACGCCGGGATCAAACTGTCCAGCGTGGCCACCGACATCCTGGGCCGCTCCGGCCGCCAGATGCTGGCCGCGTTGATCGCCGGCGAGCAGGACGCACAGGTGCTGGCCGACATGGCCAAAGCGCGGATGCGCCCGAAGATCCCACAACTGGTCGAGGCGTTGACCGGCAACTTCGGTGAACACCACGCCTTCCTGTGCCGGCTGCATCTGGAACGAATCGATCAGTTGTCTGCGACGATCGAGGAACTCTCGACACGGATCGAGGAGCAGATGCGCCCTTTCTCCCGCACGATTGACCAGTTGGTGACCATCCCCGGAGTCGGTCGGAGGGTGGCCGAGGTCATCATCGCCGAGACCGGCGCCGACATGAGCCGATTCCCCACCGCCGGACACCTCGCCTCATGGGCTGGGGTATGCCCCGGACACCACGAATCCGCCGGCAAACGCCGATCGGGCAAAACCCGCCACGGCGACCGGTGGCTGACCGGTGCGTTGGGCACCGCGGCACTGGCCGCCGCCCGCACCCGCGACGGCACCTATCTCGGCGCGAAATACCGTCGGCTCGCGCCACGAATAGGCAAGCAGAAAGCCCTTGTCGCCCTGCAACACTCGACCCTGGCAGCGGTCTGGCACATGCTCACCGACGACGTCGACTACCAGGATCTCGGCGGCGACTACTTCGCGCGCCTGGATCCCGAACGCGCCATGCGACGCATCGTGCGCCAAGCCAACGCCCTGGGATTCACCGTCCGTTTCGACCCCATCCAAGCCGCCTAATCAATAAGACCTGCAACCACACCAAACGTGACGACCCATCCCGGCTCGCTACGCATCGCCGGGAACTGTCACGTGCCCGCTCACCCGCCCACAGCCACTCACCATGGGTTTATTTTCGGATCAGCATCCCGGGCCGCTTCGCTGGCCCGCCGTGGAGGCGGGAAAATGGGTGCGCGTTCGTCCCGGAACCCCGTAATTTTCCTTGATGCCTCGAGTTCGTCGGTCAGCATGGCGGTTCGGGAGCCACCGACAGGAGTTGTCGATTGTTGCCATGAGCACGCGGATCAGAGTCTTCAGATCCCTGTGGCTCCTCCGGGCGGACGCCCCTGGCAGGACACGGTTTCCGGAGGAATGTTCGTGGAGTTGTTGCATGAGCGGTGCGCCGCGTTGGACATCGGCAAGAAGGATCTCAAGGCGTGCGTGCGGACACCGAGCGTGAGCAAACGTAAGCGCTCGCGCAACCAGGAGATCCGCATGTTCGCCACGACCACCAACGCCCTGCTGGAGTTGCGGGACTGGCTGGTCGAGCAGGAGGTGACCCTGGTGGTGATGGAAGCGACCGGGGATTACTGGCGGGCGGCGTTCTACTTGCTGGAGGACTGTTTGAACGTGATCCTGGTCAACGCCTCCCACGCCAAGGGTCTGCCCGGCCGCAAAACCGACGTCTCCGATGCGGCGTGGCTGTGTCAGATGGGTGAGTGTGGCCTGTTGCGGGCCTCGTTCGTGCCACCCGAACCGATCCGGCACCTGAGGGATCTGACCCGCTACCGGACCACGCTGACGGCCGAACGCACCCGGGAGGCGCAGCGGCTGGAGAAGGAGTTGGAGGACGCCGGGATCAAACTGTCCAGCGTGGCCACCGACATCCTGGGCCGCTCCGGCCGCCAGATGCTGGCCGCGTTGATCGCCGGCGAGCAGGACGCACAGGTGCTGGCCGACATGGCCAAAGCGCGGATGCGCCCGAAGATCCCACAACTGGTCGAGGCGTTGACCGGCAACTTCGGTGAACACCACGCCTTCCTGTGCCGGCTGCATCTGGAACGAATCGATCAGTTGTCTGCGACGATCGAGGAACTCTCGACACGGATCGAGGAGCAGATGCGCCCTTTCTCCCGCACGATTGACCAGTTGGTGACCATCCCCGGAGTCGGTCGGAGGGTGGCCGAGGTCATCATCGCCGAGACCGGCGCCGACATGAGCCGATTCCCCACCGCCGGACACCTCGCCTCATGGGCTGGGGTATGCCCCGGACACCACGAATCCGCCGGCAAACGCCGATCGGGCAAAACCCGCCACGGCGACCGGTGGCTGACCGGTGCGTTGGGCACCGCGGCACTGGCCGCCGCCCGCACCCGCGACGGCACCTATCTCGGCGCGAAATACCGTCGGCTCGCGCCACGAATAGGCAAGCAGAAAGCCCTTGTCGCCCTGCAACACTCGACCCTGGCAGCGGTCTGGCACATGCTCACCGACGACGTCGACTACCAGGATCTCGGCGGCGACTACTTCGCGCGCCTGGATCCCGAACGCGCCATGCGACGCATCGTGCGCCAAGCCAACGCCCTGGGATTCACCGTCCGTTTCGACCCCATCCAAGCCGCCTAATCAATAAGACCTGCAACCACACCAAACGTGACGACCCATCCCGGCTCGCTACGCATCGCCGGGAACTGTCACGTGCCCGCTCACCCGCCCACAGCCACTCACCATGGGTTTATTTTCGGATCAGTGAAATGCCGACTCTCAGCCAGCTCGTGCCGGAAGCGGTGACGAACAGCCCGCCGCCCGGGATTCTCACAAACGAGTCATTTATGAGAAAAAGTCGAGTTTCTCTCAGGTGTCGGTAATAGTGGCCCATCGGTGTGTGAGTCGGCGGCATGCGTGGACGAGTTGGGGTGGATGAAGGTCGGTGAGTTCGGTGTCGAAGGTGGCGAGGATGCCGGCGACGCCAGCCCAGGACCAGGCGCCGAGAGTGAGCCGGCAGTGCTCGGTGTCGAGGTGTTCCACGACGGAGCCGCCTGGCGCCCAGCGGGCCACGATGTGAGCGGGCAGGTTGAGCCGGGCGCTGCCGGTGCATTGCCAGGCGGCCGGGGTGTCGCCGCGGTCGTGGGTGCTCATCACGAAGTGGGCGAGGTCGTCGTCGGGAAGCGCGCGGGCGGAGAAGTGCTGCGTAGTGGGGCGGGGGTGCAGTCGATCGACGCGGTGCACTCGCCATTGGTGGTCAGTGAGGTCGTAGGCGACCAGGTACCACCGGGCGGCCCAGACGACCAGGTGATGCGGCTCGATGCGGTGTGCGGGCGAGAAGTCGGGATCCCCGGGTTCGGGGCGGGTGCCGTCGGGACGCAGTGTCTCGCTGACGAGTAGGTGGCGGTGGCGCACCGCGGTTCCGACGGCGGTGAGAGCGGCCGGGTCGATGGGAGGCGCGGGGAACTCCCAGTAGTTCTGCAGCCGGGTCAGGCGCAGGGATTCCATGGATGCCCGCAGCGCAGGGGGCATGGCATGGTGCAGAGTGGCCAGTGCCCGCGCCGCGTCGTCCCCGAGGCCGAACATCGTGCTGGGCGCGGTCTGCAGGGCCACCGCGACCGCGAGAGCCTGGTCGTGGTCGAACAGCAGCGGCGGCAGGGTGCGCCCGGCGCCGAGCCGATAGCCGCCGTCGGGGCCGTGGATGGTGGTGATCGGGTAGTCGAGCTGGCGCAGCGTTTCGATGTCGCGGCGGACGGTGCGTTCGCTGGCCCCGAGCCGGGTGGCCAGCTCGCCCAGCGGCCACTGACGTCCTGATCCGAGCAGAGACAGCAGTCGCAACGCCCGGTGTGAGGTGTTCGCCATCGTCCCATCATGACCGGTAGTGGCCACTCGGTGTCCACCACCGGTGCCAGGGTTGGCTCTGTTCAGCAAGCAGCGGCGGAAAGGACGGTCAGGTATGCGGGTAATCGTGGTCGGCGGCGGGATCGGCGGGCTCGCACTGGGGGCGGGGCTGCGTCGCCGGGGGTTCGAGGTAGCGGTATTCGACCGCGACACCGATGTAGGTGCGACGGGCGGCTACCACATCACGTTGGACGAGCGGGCGCAAGTCGGCGCTGAACGAGCTGGTGGAACCGAAGATCATGCAGCGGTTGCTGGCATCGGGTTCGGCGCTACGGCTGCGCGAGCGCGACGCGTTCTGGGACCGCCGCGGCCGGCTGCTCGGCCACGGGCCGGACCTCAGCGGCAGCGGCAGTGTCGACGTCGATCGGATCACCCTGCGGATGCTGCTGGCCGAAGCGGTCGGAGATGGCCTGCACCTGGGATGTAGCGTGTCCGGCGTTGGCCATGATGACCACGGCGCGCCCCAGGTGCTGTTCACCGACCGGGCGCCGGTCTCGGCGGATCTGGTGGTGGGCGCGGATGGCACCCACTCGGTGGTCGCCTGCCACCTTGCGGGAGGCCCGACCAACAGCCCGGCGGGCATCTTCGGGTTCTCCGGCCGCACTCTCCTGCGAGACCTCAGCCCCGGTGAGCAGCAACGGCTGAGGCCACGGTCGGGGCTGGCGATCGGCCCGCGCGGAGCAGCGCTGTATGTCGGCTTCCTTGACCCGGTCGGCAACGCCGCGTTCGACGCTCCCGAACTGCGGATGTCGGTCACCACCGGACCCACCTACATCTGGGGCGCCATTCCCCGAATCCGCCGGCACCGATTCACTGCGTGACCTGCGTGGCGGCGAGCTGCAGGCCGCGCTGCTGGGCCGGTTTCGCAAGCGGGGCTGGGCCGAGCACACGCTCGAGGTCATCGCCCAGGCCGACCCGCACAGCGTGGCCGGGTTCCGCTTCAACGCCGCCTCCACCCGCGCGGACGATCTCGCGCCCTGGCCTGCGGGCCGCATCACCGCGCTCGGCGACGCTGTCCACGCCACACCACCCACCGCCGGAATGGGAGCTGGCGCTGCCATCCGCGACGCCGCCAGCCTGCTCCAGCACGTGAGTGACGCCGCCGTCGACGGCACCACCACCCTTACCGACGCCGTGGACCATTTCGAGGCCGGCATGCGCCAGCGTGGCAGCGAAGTCCTCACCCTGGCCATGAAGACCGTCCGGTGGATCCTGGCCACCGACACCACACTCGGCGCCGCAGCCACCGCCGTGAGTACCCCGATTCTGGCCGCAGCCGCCCGGCTACGTCACTGACGAGCCGCGCGACGTCCGTGCCCTGCACTCAGAACAGGGGCCGGGCTGCTGCTGGCGGTGGTGGTCACCGCCGCCAGTATCCAGGACCGTGACGGCGCCCACCGGCTGCTGACCGCAATGCGTGCCCGATTCGCCACGATCACGCTCGTGTGGGCCGACGGCGGCTACGCCGGACGGCTCGTCGAATGGGCGAAATCCGTTCTCGCACTGACAGTTCAGATAGTCAAACGCTGCGACACCGCCACCGGGTTCAAGGTACTGCCCCGCCGCTGGGTGGTAGAGCGCACGTTCGGCTGGCTGGTCAAGCACCGACGCTGCGTCCGCGACTACGAAACCCGCACCGACCACCACGAAGCCATGGTCTACATCGCCGCCATCCATACCCTGACCCGCCGGCTCGCCCGCACCACCGACCCCAACACATGAGTTCTCAGATGCGCTCTTACAGCTCGGCGGCCCCGAGGGCGGAACCCTGCACCTGATGGTCGCGGACTGGCTCGGCGTCGAGTGTATGGGCGAGCTGTTCGCCACCCGCACCGGGCGCGTGCACACCGTCGAGGTCGCCGTCCCGCGCGCCGGCCGCCCCTGAGCGGACGCCGAGTCCCGTTCGGCCCGTGACGGTGTCACGCACCCGGCGCTCACGCCATACGCTCGTACACCCCGTCGCCGGCGAAGTCGTCGAAGTCCATATTGCCGAGGTCCAGATTCGTGCTGATCTCCACCGCGGCGTCGGGCAGCAGACGGAACTGCGTGACGAACTCCTCCTCGTCGTCCTCGAAGGGTTGACCGTCCCACTCGGTCGTCACGGCCAGCAGCGGATGACCCGGCTCGCGCATCGTGATGCCGTCGGCGATGAACACCGCCCCCGGCGTGCCAGGCTGGGGCAGCGCCGCGCACACCTCGCGCAGCACCTGCTCGGCCCGGGCACCGGCCAATCGGGGATCGGAGATCAGGTAGGGGTCCACCGGACAGTTGTCCACCCACGGCGAGCGCATCTCCTGAATCACCCGATCCCAGGCATCCTCGTCGGTGAAGTCGGTGCGGACCACCAGCGGGGTCATGCTCTCCCACCCCTCCACCACCAGGAGCGGCCCGGCCGGGGCCGCTGGCTCGGGCTCCGGCTCATGCGCCAGGACACCGCCGAGCAGCTCGCCGCCCAGTCCGGCGGCGCTGGGAACGACCCCGGCCGTGCGGAACAGCAGGGCGTAAGAGTGCAGCGGGTGCACGATTTCCTCCAGTGCGGCGGCGACCTCCGGCACCTTGGTTCCCTTGCGGCGGTGCGGGAACTCCCGCAGTTCGGTCACGAGCCGACGGTCCCGATGGACTCTGAACGCCGCGAAGCCGAACTCTCCGTCCGGTTGATGCACGGCCGCCACCGACTTCGCCAGCGCCGCCACCGGCAGGCCGGGATCGTCGGCGACCAGCAGAACGTCCGGCCCCACGGCGACGGCCGCCACCACGGTCCCGCCGTCCGGATGCGTTGCGTCCCTGTGGCGTTGGAACTCATGCCAGGTGCCCGCCACCGGCGTGACACCGGTCCGCCCGAGGACCTCCCGCGGGGTGCTGTCCCGCACCACCGCTACGCAGTGACCGCGCCCGGTCAGGGCAACGAACCAGGCGGCCAGGTCGTCGTTCTGCGCCAGCCCCGGCTCACGGACCGGGGCCGGTCGCTGCGAGCGATGAGACGAGGCCCACACGACGGCCCCCGCGTCGTCGCGCAGCTCGGCCGCGCCGCGCTCGACCACGAGCTCGGCGCCCGGCCCGGCGATCTGTTCCAGCACCGCGCCGTCCAGGTCCCGCAGGCGCAGGAACCCGTCGTCGTCGAGCACCAGGACGTTTTCCGTATCGGGGAACACATCCCAGTGCGAGGTGCGTCCCCGCACGATGATCCGCACCACGCGACCGTTGTGAAACAGCACGGTCGACCCGTCGACGCTGGTCAGCGACTGCCCGTACAGGCTCTCGCCGCGGCGCAACGCCGATCCCCGGGACACCGGGCGAGGTGCGTCCCCCGTAGGCACGCCGGGGATCCCCGAACTCCACACCACCTTGCCGTCCGCGCCGGTCAGGGCCAGCTCACCGCTGTCGCGCAGCTCCAGCCGCCGCACACCCAGCCACGCCGTGCCGGTGCCCCACACCCGGTTGCCGCGGTGGTCCCAGGCCACCAGGTCGCCGTCGGGGCCCAGGCACACCAGGCTCGAGGACGGCGAATCGCTGGTCCACACCCGGTCGCGGGTGAGGTTGTCCCGCACCGCCAACCACGGCTCGTACGGCGAGTGCAGCAGCGTGAATCGCCCCGACGACGAGGTCAGGGACTGCATCGACAGGGTGCCCCCCAACGGCAGCCACGACCCTCCCGGCTGCCATCCCGTCCACTCGGCCGGGCGGCTCCCACGGGCCTCGTATACATGATCCGGCGTCGACGCGGATGAGCCCGGCACGACCGGCCGGAACTCGCGGGCTCGCATAGGGGTATGTTTCTGCGGCACTCGCGGTGAGAGCGGTGCCGCCGCATCCCCGGGCAGCGGTTCCGCCGGTATCTCCGGCGCCGCCCGCACCACACCGATGCCCCGGTAAGGGGCCGGGGCGTGCCCGGCGCGCTGGCGGTAGCCGGCGAAACCGCCACCGCCGTCGGCCAGGAACCGTACGGTCTCGAGCTGCAGGTGCGGTGAGCCGTGGTTGCCGGTGATGTCCAGGCGATAGTGCTCATAGGATCCCGGCTCCGCGATCCAGTACGTCCTGGACCGGTGCCGCCCGGCGAACGACTGACCCGAGCGGATATCGAGGGTTCGCCACAGGCGCCCATCCGCCGAACCATGCAGCGTCCATGCCGCCGGATCGCGATCGGGTGCGTCGTTGGCGGAGGTGAGAACGTACCGATCCACCGCGATCGGCTCGGTCAGCTGGAACTCGAGGGTCGCCCGGTTCTGCCAGGCGAACCACTTGTCGGTCGACGCGCGCACCAGATTCCGGGCCACCTCGCCCGCGTCGCGATGCTCGGCACTGGCCCACACGCCGCGCACGAGGTCTCCGACGTCCTCGGCGCCGGAGGGGCGCGCCGAGCGCAGCACGATCGAGCAGACGTCGCCCGATCGGCCGGACCAGGCCGCCGATCGTATGTGGGCCTCGCCGCCGTCGTCGATCAGCATCCGCAACCGCCCCGCCGGGCTCCAGCCGTCGGCATCCGCTGTCTCGGTGTCGAACTCGTACCCGCGCATACCGGCCGCGTCCTGCGCGGGCCGGTCGTCGAGTTCGCCCCGCAGCTCCTGCACCTCGCCGCCGCTGGCGTGGCGATGCCCGTAACAGCTCGCCATATCCGGCGCGAAGCCGAGCGCGGACCGGGCGCCGTCCTGCGTGACCCAGGACAGCTGTGCGGGCACCACGCGATCGCCGTCGCTCACGTGCACCAGCAACCGCGCCGCGGGCACCCACTGCGCGGACTCCCACGCGCGACGCCACATGCGAAACGCGAACACGGACGCCTCATCCGACACCGGCCGCACGGATCCTCCTCATCACCCACGGGCACCGGAGACGAATTCCCCAGCGGCACACGGTCGTACGTGGCCATCGCAAGGACGGCTCGGACACCGGACGGGTAGCCGCCAAAGCGATTGCCGGGAGCTCGATCTCGGCGGAGGCTCGTGCGCGGGCCGATATCCGCGTGCGGACCGAGCATAGGCTCCGGTGCCGACACAATCGCGCCGAGCGAGTATCCGCGCCGGTCGGGGCGCTGCCGTCCTGCTGCTGTTGGTTCCTCGCGAGGACTACGGGGCGGCCGTCGAAAAACGTATGAGCGCGCTGCAACCGATGGAGGGGTTCGTCCGCGAATCGAACACTGGGAGTGCCTGGCCTGTACCCGAGTACCAGCTCGAAAGCCACATTGTGTGCGTCGGAATCGCGGCGGTCCATCTTCCACGCGACGGGCGACCTCCGAAGATGAAGTAGGACACGACGGGTGGAAACGAGACAGATCCCGCGACAGTTGAATACGCATTATCAACCTCGCCACAATCGTCACCCGCGAACTCCACATCCACCGCGAAACCACCGATCCTCACCAGGGGGAAACCATTACGCACCTCGAGTCGCTGTGGAAGCAGACACGAGATCGCCTACACGCCATAGTCTCCGACACTTGACCAACCCTGCAGTACCACGGAGGTAGCGGCGAACGGACCGCTCAATCGGGCACCGCTGACAGACCGCACGCCGGCAGGGCCGCCCCGTCTCACCCGCATGCGGAATTTCGTTGCGACGGTGTCGAATTCCTGCTCGGCGACCAACTATGGATCCAGAACCCGTTGGCAACGTCGCAGATCGAGGAGTGTCGGCCGCGCGCTAGGTGGCTGGTGTTTTTCGTCTGGCGTTGACCGGCTGGGTGGGGCTCGAGTTGAATGACTGGGTGACGTTGGGACGGACACCGGGGCAGGCTGATCTTTTTCGGTCGACTGTGCATTTCTGCGAGGGTCGGGTGGCGGCGGGCTCGATTTATGGTGTGTTGCATCGGGAGTGTGTCCGGTTGTTCCCGGATGAGATGTTCGCTGATCTGTTCACCGTGGTGGGGCGTCGGTCGGTGCCGCCGATGATCGTGGCGGTGGTGATGGTGTTGCAGCGGTTGGAGGGTTTGTCGGATCGGGAGGCGGCCGACCGGTTTGCGTTCGACGCGCGGTGGAAGTACGCGGCGGGGGGTTTGGATTTCGATTATCCGGGGTTCGTGCACACGGTGTTGGTGGATATGCGGGCCAGGTTGGCGTCCTCGGATCGGCCGAACCGGATCTTCGAAGCCGTGTTGGAGGTGGCGAAGGCGGCGGGGTTGGTGGGCCGCAAGCGGGTGTTGGACTCGACGCCGTTGTATGACGCGGTGGCCACGATGGACACGGTCACGTTGATTCGTTCGGCGATCCGGTCGTTGTTGCGGGTCGCGGACCTGGCGTTGGAGGCGGAGCTTCGGTCGGTGTTGCGTCGCGACGACGACTATGTGGCGGCGGGCAAACCGGTCTGTGATTACGACGACCCCGAGGCGCGGGAAGCGCTGGTCGACGCGTTGGCCACCGACGCGCGGGCGTTGTTGGCGGTGGTGGACGGGCGTGAGTTGTCGGCGGGGATCGACCAGGCCGCGAAGTTGTTGGCGACGGTGATCGGTCAGGATCTCGACGAGGACGTCGATGGGGTGTTCGGTATCGCGCGTCGGGTGGCGAAGGATCGGGTGATCTCGATCGTGGATCCGCAGGCACGGCATGGACACAAGACCGCCGCGCGGGGTTTCGACGGCTACAAGGGGCACGTCGCGGTCGATCCGGATTCGGAGATCGTCACCGCCACCACGCCTCACTCCGGGCAACACCGGTGATGTCGACGCGGCCACCGACCTGCTCGCCGAGGACCTGCCCCACCGCGCCGACACAGAGGTCGACGACGCCGACGAGATCGACGACGCCGACGAGATCGACGAGATCGACGAGATCGACGAGATCGACGAGATCGACGAGATGTGCGGTGACAGCGACGGTGGGGCACCCCGCGCCGACGGCGACGAGTGTCATACGGATGGCGTTGCCGTGCAACGGTTGTCGGTGTATGGCGACGCTGCTTATGGAGCGGGGAAGCTGCTCGAGGAGTTGGAGGACGCTGACGCGGAGATCATGACGAAGGTTCAGCCCCCCGCGTCGAGGGACGGTCGGTTCGCCAAGGATCGTTTCGTCGTCGACCTGGAACATGACACGGTCACCTGCCCCAACGGGATCACCGCGGCGATCCGCCCAGCCACCGCGGATTCCGGGAACAGGGTTGCCTCGTTCGGAAAGGCATGCGCCGGTTGCCCTTTGGCGACCCAGTGCACCAGCTCCAGCAAGGGGCGCAATGTGACCATCACCCCGTATGAGGCGCAACTCGTCCGTGCCCGCACCGCCCAGGCCGATCCCGCGTGGCGTGCCGAGTACCGGGCGACCCGCCCGAAAGTCGAACGCAAGATCGGGCATCTGATGCGACGCAAGCACGGTGGTCGCCGCGCCCGTGTCCTCGGCCGCGACAAAGTCGCAGCCGATTTCTCCCTGCTCGCCGCCGCGATCAACCTCGCCAGGCTCACGGTCCTCGGCATCGCCGGCGGCCCCGACCGAACCTGGACAACCGCGACCGCCTGACAGGCCCCGCCAAGAGCTATATCCGCAGCTGTCAAGACCCATCAGCCGCCCGCCCCCATGAAACCACCAATCCGCCGAGCGACCAGATGATCCCGACACCGTCCCCACACATCCAGGGACCATTCCATGGCATCGCCCACGCCACGGATTTACCGGCTCTGATTCACAAGGCCTCGTTTAACACCAACCACCTAGGGGTGTGGTCCGCCGGTCCCGATCAGGACGGGCCGTGACATCGAGTTCGGCCCCGCTAGCGGGATCAGCCCTCACTACGGTGCGGTTGCTTCGCACCGACCTGTCGGCCCGTGCCAGTGAATAGCCGATCCACGCACAACGCTGGCTGATCCTGCAACGAGAATGACGACCTCCGAAACCGTTGCCGTCGTGGCTCTTTGGCCGCACCACATCTTCAACGCCGCCACCGCGAAACCCGTGAGCCTCGAGGAGATTGCCGAGGCCATCGCCGAGAACACGGGCACGGAGGCATATGACTCCGGGCGGGCGACGTGCATACACGTTAGCCTCGAATCATGTGCCGAAACATCACCGCCCTGCGCGGGCTGGACCCGGCGGCGACACCCGAGGAAGTCGAGGCCGCAGCGCTGCAATACGTCCGGAAAGTGGGCGGATTGTCCAGCGTGTCCGCTACCACCCGCCCGGCGGTCGACGCCGCCGTCGCCGAGATCGCGGCGGCCACGAGCAGACTGCTGGCCCAACTACCGGAACGCAAGGTTGCGCCGAAGTCCGTTCCACCATTGCGGCGTCCCGAAGTGCAGGCGCGAATCCACGCCCACGGCTGAGGGAACCGGCCGACTCGGCACCACGCTCGGCCTGCTATCTTGAACGTCGTTCAAGTTTGTCAGAAGGATGTCATCGTGGCGGATGTCGAGAACTCTCGGGAGTCGAGGGTCGGTTTTTCCGCGCGGGACATGGCGCAGGTCGCCGTGTTCGCGGCGCTGATCGCGGCGTTGGGGCTGCCGGGCGCCATCACGATCGGATTCAGCGGCGTGCCGATCACCGTGCAGACGCTCGGCGTCATCCTCGCCGGAGCGGTGCTCGGTGGACGCAAGGGCACGGCCGCGGTGGTGGTCTTCCTCGCACTGACGATGATCGGTTTACCGCTGCTCTCCGGTGGTCGCACGGGATTGACGGCGCTGGCGGGGCCCAGTGCCGGTTACCTCATCGGCTGGATTCCCGCGGCCCTGTTCATCGGCCTGCTGACCGCCAGGATCCTGCCGAAATACCCGATCGTGCTCGGTCTGCTGATCAACGCGGTCGGCGGAATCCTGATCATCTACCTCTTCGGCACCATCGGGCTGCTGCTCCGCACCGATCTGGGGGTCAGGCACGCTATCACCACCAACTTCGCGTTCATTCCGGGCGACCTGGCGAAAGTTGTCGTCGCGAGTGTCGTCGCCAAAGGAGTGCACCGTGCATACCCCGGTCTGATCCGTGCCTAGTCCCGAACTCGGCGGCGCGGGCGATCAGCCTGCTATCGACTTCGACGGCCGCACCTACACCTACGGGCAACTCGACGATGCGGTCGAGCAGTGGATCGATCGACACGGGCCGAACGCGCTCGTCTACGACGCATCGACGCTTGCTGTTCCGGACGCACTGATCTGCGTCTGCGCCGCGGCGCGGCAGGGCGCGCCGGTGATCGTCGAGAACCCCGAGGCGCGTCCTCTCCGCCCGAGCTTTCCGCCGTCGGCGTTTCTGCTGGTGACGACGTCGGGCTCCACCGGCCGCCCGCGGCCGCTCGCCCGGACGGCGGCGTCCTGGTTCGACAGTTTCCCCGCGTTCACCACGATCACCGGCGTCGAGGCAACGGACAACGTGCTGATCACGGGCCCGTTGCACGCGACCATGCATCTGTTCGGTGCGCTGCATGCGCTGTGGCGTGGTGCGTGCGTCACCGACGACCCGGCGCAGGCCACGGTGGTCCATGCTGTCCCCGCCGTGCTGCGTGACGTGGTGCGTACCGCTCCGAAGCTGCATACGGTGATCGTCGCGGGCATCGCCCTGGACGACGGCGCTCGAGCAGCGGCGGACGGCATCGAGATCATCGAGTACTACGGGTCCGCGGAAGTCTCACTCGTCGCGTCGCGGCGGGTTCCCGAGCCGCTTCGATTGTTGGACGGCGTCGATGCCGAGGTCCGCGGCGGGTTGCTTTATGTCCGTTCCCCCTACAGCGTGATCGGAGCGCCCGAGTGGTTCGGCGTCGGCGACCTCGCGGAGCTGGGTGAGAATCGCGAGCTGACGGTCCGTGGCAGGGGCGAATTCGCGATCAATGTCGGCGGCACCACCGTGATCGCCGAGGATGTCGAGCGGATTCTCCAGACCCTGGATGGCGTCATCGCCGCGGCCGTCGTCGGATCGCCGCACGCTGTATTCGGCGAGACCATCACGGCCGCAGTGCAACTCGATGGCATCGCCGGGATCGACGAGGTCAGGTCGCGAGCACGCCGGGTGCTGTCGAAGGAGGCCATGCCCCGTCGCTGGGTGCCGCTCGCTGCTCTGCCGCGGACGGCCAACGGCAAGGTGGCGCGGGGTCGGCTGAAAGACTTGCTGACATGAACCATGTCCCCGTTCTGGTGGCGCCGCGTCGGACGCCGATCGGCAACGCCGGGCACGGATTCGCCGATCTGACAATGACCGATCTGGTCGCCCCGGTCCTGCGTGACGTGCTGGCGTCGCTCCGTGGCGCGGGCATCGACGCCGAGGTGGACGATGTGATCCTCGGCAACTGCCTCGGGCCGGGCGGCGATCCCGCCCGGATCGCGGCATTAGAGGCTGGCATGGGCGTGCACGTTCCCGGCGTCACCGTCGATCGGCAGTGCGGGTCCGGCCTCGACGCGGTCATGCAGGCGGCGTTGCGGGTGCGCAGCGGCGCGGACGAGCTCATTCTGGCCGGGGGAGTCGAATCGGCGAGCACGGCACCGTGGCGGTTCTGGCCGCCGGTCTCGGGCGCGGAACCCGTGCGATACACTCGCGCTCCCTTTGCGCCGCAAGGCTTTCCGGATCCCGATATGGGTGTGGCCGCCGACGATCTCGCGCGAGTCCGTGGCATCGGCCGGGAGCGGCAGGATGCGTATGCGGCGCGCTCGCATACCCTCGCCGCGGCGGCCGACTTCTCGTCGGAGATCGTGCCGATCGGCGCTGTGTACCGCGACGAACGCATTCGTGCGGGCATGACCGAGGCCCGGCTCGCACGGCTGCGCCCCAGTTTCGGCGTCGACGGAACCGCGACGGCGGGTAACTCGTGTGGCATCTCCGATGGCGCCGCGGCGGTGGCGGTCACCAGTGAGTCGCTGGCCGCGGGGCTGCCCGCACTGCGAATCCTCGGGTCCGCGGTGGCCGGATCCGACCCTGCGTTCCCTGGTCTCGGGCCGGTGCCCGCGATACGTAAACTACTGCGGCGCACCGGATTCGACTCGACGGACCTGGGTGTCATCGAGATCACCGAGGCATTCGCGTCGGTGGTGTTGGCGGTGTCGGACGAATTGGGTCTGGACGAATCCAAGATCTGCCCCCAGGGCGGCGCCATCGCGATGGGGCATCCGTGGGGAGCGTCCGGCGCAATCTTGTTGGTGCGGTTGGCAAGTCAGATGCTGCGCGAGAGCGGACCCGCACTCGGGCTCGCAGCGTGTGCCATCGGCGGCGGGCAGGGCATCGCCATGCTCGTGGAGCGTGTGTCGTGAGTGAGATCGTCTTCGACTCGATAAGCCACAGCTTCGGGGAACGAAAAGTACTGCGCGACATCGACCTTCGCATCAGCGAGCGCCGCGTCGGCATCATCGGATCCAATGGTTCCGGCAAATCGACCCTGGCGCGCATGATCAACGGGTTGCTGGCGCCGACCTCCGGCACCGTCACGGTCGACGGCGCCGACGCGGCCAGGAAGGGCGCGCAGGTGCGGCGCAAGGTCGGGTTCGTATTCACCGACCCCGACACCCAGATCGTGATGCCAACGGTCTCAGAAGATCTCGCGTTCTCGCTGCGGCGAACGGGTCTGAGCAAGCAGGAGATCGCGGCGCGCGTCGAGGAGATGCTGGTTCGGTTCGGGCTCGATGAGCATGCCGAGCATCCCTCGCACCTGTTGTCGGGCGGTCAGAAGCAGTTGCTCGCCATCGGCGCGGTCCTCATCCGCAGGCCAGAGGTGATCGTCGCCGACGAGCCGACCACCCTGCTGGATCTGCGCAACGCCCGCGTGGTCGCCGATGCACTCGACTCGGTGGACCAGCAGGTGATCGTCGTTACGCATCAACTGTCGCTGCTGGACAGCTTCGAACGTGTCATCGTCATCGATGACGGTCTCGTCGCGTTCGACGGAACCCCCGCCGACGCCGTCCCCGCGTACCGGGCATCGGTCGAATGATCGGCGTGTATCGTCCGGGCGACTCGCTGCTGCACCGGATGCCCGCCGGGCTGAAACTGCTGCTGTTGATCGTGTCGATTGTGACCGCCACAGTGTTCGTGCGTGGCCCGCTCGAGGTTTTGATCGTCGGTGTGGTGGTGGCGGGATTGTTCGCCGTGGCTCGTATTCCGTTGAAAGTCGTTCTGGCCCAACTGCGTCCGATGGTATGGATGCTACTGATCATCGCCGCGTTCCAGGTGTTGATCACCTCGCCCGCGCGGGCAGTCGTCGTGTGCGGCGTGCTGCTGATCTCGGTGGCGCTCGCGGCGCTGGTCACGCTCACCACCCGCGTCACCGACATGCTAGACGCCGTGACGCGCGGGCTCGGACCGCTGCGGCGGGTCGGGGTCGATCCCGAGCGGATCGGGTTGATGCTGGCGCTGGCCATCCGGTGTGTCCCGCTGCTGGCCGGGATCGTGCACGACGTCGCCGAGGCCCGGCGGGCCCGCGGGTTGCAATGGTCGATGACGGCGCTGGTCACGCCCGTGCTGGTACGGGCGCTGCGCATCGCGGACGCGATGGGTGACGCCCTCGCCGCGAGGGGAGTGGACGATGACTGAGCTGCTGGCCGAGCGCATCGCCCGACGGGCCGCCGAGCACCCGGAGTCGACAGCCGTCGTTTCCGGTCGCGAGAGCGTCGACTATCGCGAGTTCTGGTCGCGGGTCAGCCGCACAGCCGCGGGGTTCGACGGCATGAACCGGGTTGCCGTGCTGCCCACATCGGATATCGAATCGCTGGTCGTCGTGGCGGCGGCGGTGCACGCCGGTGTCAGCGTCGTGCTGCTGCACCGCCACCTGCTGCCGAATCAGCTGGCCAGGGCGCTCGAGCTCGCGAAGCCCGGTGCCGTCGTCGCGGCGCCGCACCAGCACCGGCGGTTGCGGAGACTGGGGCTCGACGGAGAGGTTCAGACCGCTGCCGCGCTGGAGTCCGACGGTCCGGTCGGCCGCACGCACCCCGACACCGAACTGCTGGTCGGCATCACCTCCGGCACCACCGGTGAACCAAAGCTGTTCGTGCGCAACCAAAGATCGTGGGCAACGACTCTCGATCGATCCGACGCCACGTTCGACATCGGCGGTCGGGATCGCGTCTCGGTGCCCGGCGTCCTCGATCACACGCATTTCCTGTACGGCGCGTTGCATGCCCTCACACGAGGCGCGACAGTGGATCTGCGGCCGGTCGCGCAGTCTCTGAAAGATGGTGTGACGCACCTGTATTCGGTTCCCACGATTGCCTGGGACGTGGTGCGGTCCGGGATCGGTCCGGTCGAGAGCGTCCGCGAGGTGCTGTCCTCGGCGGCCCGGTGGCCGCGCACGGGACGTGAAGCTTTGCAGGAGATCTTGCCGAACGCGTCGCTCGTGCATTTCTACGGTGCGTCCGAATTGAGTTTCGTGTCGTTCGATCGCGGACTCGGTCCCGATGACGAGAATTCGGCGGGTGAACTGTTCGACGGCGTGGAGGCGGAGATCCGCGACGGGCTGGTGTTCGTGCGCAGCGACATGCTGTTCGACGGCTACCTCACCGAGGAGGGTGTGGTGGACGGACCCGTCGACGGGTGGATGTCGGTGGGCGACCGAGGCCAGGTGTGCGGCAACCATTTACAGCTGTTCGGCCGCGACAGTGACATGCTGATCCGGGCGGGGCTCAACGTGGAACCCGCCGCCGTCGAGGCGGCGCTCACCGCGATACCTGGCATCGCGGAAGCAGCCTGCATCGCAGTGCCCGACGCGCGAATGGGCGAGGCGCCCGCTGCCGCGATCGTGGTGAACGGCGACGCCCCGAGCGCCGACGAAATCTGGCGCCACCTACGCGCGACGCTGCCGAGCCCGAGTATGCCGGTCCAGATTCTGACAGTCGAGAGCCTGCCGCGCACACCGCGTGGAAAGCTCGATCGTCGAGCCCTTTCCGTCACTCTTGCCGCTCGTCGAGATTGGGCTCGGTTCGCTTCGCCCGCTACCCGGCACAAGGCCCGTTCACCAACCGAATCGAACGGAGACTATCGGTGAGCGCGACGACAACCGACCACACCCCGGCGCCTCGGCCGCTGCGGCACCAGGTAATCGGTGACGTCCATCTGCTGCTGCGCCACGGGACCCAGGTGCTGCTCGGTCGGCGCCACAACACCGGCTTCGAGGATGGTGCATGGCACCTGCCCTCCGGCCACCTGGAGGCCGGCGAATCTGTCATCGACGCGCTGATCCGCGAGGCGGCCGAGGAAATCGGGGTGACGATCGTGCCTGCCGATGTGCTGTTCAGCCACATCATGCACAACTCGTCGTCGGGCGGTCGGATGGCGTTCTTCTTTACCCTATCCGGCTGCTGCTCTGGGCCGCACAGTGTTCAGCGTCAATGGCCGGTCGTAGCCGCGGACGTGCGGCCCGGGTCAACCGGTGATGCCGAGTTCGCCGAGCAGGGCGCGGACTCGTTGCTCGATCTGATCTCTCGGATCGGCCGGATGGTGTCGAAGTCGAGTCCGGCGCGCTGAGCCGGGTGTCAGCTGAAGGTGCGGCGGTAGGTGTGGGGACTGACGCCGGTCGTCTTCTTGAAGCGGTCGCGGAAGGCGGTGGATGAGCCGAAGCCGACTTGAGCGCCGATGCGTTCGACCGAGTGGTGTGTGGTTTCGAGTAGATGTTGGGCCTGGCGGATGCGGGCGCGATGGAGCCACTGGAGCGGGGTCGTACCGGTTTGTTCGCGGAATCGGCGTATCAGGGTTCGGGTGCTGGTTCCGGCGTGGGCGGCGATGTCGGCAAGGGTGAGTTCGGATCCCAGGTTGTTCTGCAGCCAGGCGAGCACTGGTTCGAGGACAGAGCCCTGGGGGGTGGGCGCGTAGTCGTGAACGATGAATTGTGCTTGTCCGCCTTCGCGTTCCAGGGGCATGACCGACAGTCGGGCGGCGTGGGCGGCGACGGCCGAGCCGTAGTCGCGGCGGATCATGTGCAGGCACAGGTCCAGGCCGGCCGCTGGCCCACGACAGCACGCTGGAGTGGATGACCCCCAGGGGCCAAGCTGCAGCCGACAAGCGGTCCGACGCATTTCACGACACCTGTTGCACAACAAGCGGTTCAGGAATACCCTCGCTACGAGCAAGGACCGCGGGCGCAACGCTGGCGAACCCCAGAGAATAGTAGTTCACACCAGATGCCTTGCCGGACCACATGATTGGCTACTGCCGTACAGCAATTCAACACATCGGCCACAGCGCACCCTTCTCGATCTACGGCTGGTAGTCCGACGGCGGCACGCATCCACAGTCGGGTGGTCTTCGGGCGGTCAGCACGACGACGGCGCCGCCGCTGCAGAGCGCGCCACCGGCCAGGACTCCGAGTTCGGCGTGTTCGATGAGCGCCGGCTCGTAGTAGGCGAGTTCGGTGACGAACAACGCGACGGTGAGACCGAGGCCGCAGACCGGGCCCGGACCCAGGATGTGGCGCGGGGTGATCCCATCGGGCAGGTGGCCGAGTCGGCTCGCCGTGCGGCCCAGCCGGTCACGGGCGGGGCTGTTGGCCTACACCATCGCCGCGGTCGTTGGCCACCAGCAGAATCACACCGGGGCGAGATCGCTGGCCAGCCACTGTCCTGCCCGCGCGGATCCGGCACCGTCCGACGATCATCGTGGCCTCGTCATCCTCGTGACTGCCATGGTCTTCCGCGCGGGTGGGGATCGAGTGCGGATTGATGCGAGATTCCCACACTGAAACCACCGAATACTGACGCCGCGTCATTCCGTAGGTGTAAACGGAATGTCAGGATTTCGGCCGACTGGGTGAGTATGGCGTTGATGCCGGTCAGGATGGTTTTGGCACGGCTGGATGCTGTTGCCGTGACGCACCGGGCCAGCATGTTCCGCGTGTGCCGCGAACCCACATCGGTGACACACGAGAAGAGCTTGTGAGAGGCAAATTCCGCGTCTACCTCGGCGCCGCTCCAGGAGTCGGCAAGACGTACGCGATGCTCGACGAAGGTCGCCGGCGCGCGTTGCGCGGCACCGACGTCGTTATCGGCTTGGTCGAAACTCACGGTCGCATCCACACCGACGCGGTGATGGAAGGGCTGGAGGTTGTCGCTCGCGGCGAAGTCGGATACCGCGGCGCCATTTTCGCCGAAATGGATACCGACGCCGTGATCCGTCGGGCCCCGCAGGTCGTGCTGGTGGACGAGCTGGCGCATACGAACACCCCCGGCTCGGCGAACGAGAAGCGTTGGCAGGACATCGAGCAGCTGCTCGACGCCGGTATCGACGTCATCTCCACGGTCAATATCCAGCATCTGGAATCGGTCCACGACGTCGTCGAACACATCACCGGTACCGCGCAACGGGAAACCGTGCCCGACGAGGTGGTGCGCCGTGCCGACCAGGTCGAGCTCGTCGACATGGCGCCGGAGGCGTTGCGTCGCCGGATGGCGCACGGCAACATCTACCGGCCCGAGCGCATCGACGCGGCCCTCAGCAATTACTTCCGAGTCGGAAACCTCACCGCGCTAAGGGAACTCGCACTGCTGTGGGTCGCCGACAAGGTCGACGAGCAGCTGTCGCGCTACCGCGCAGAGCACAATATCGCCGCGACCTGGGAGGCCCGCGAATGTGTCGTGGTGGCCCTGTCCGGAGGTTCGGAGGGCGACACCATCATCCGCCGGGCCGCCCGGATCGCCGCGCGTTCGCACGCGGAGCTGCTCGCGGTGCACGTCACCCGCATCGACGGGCTCGTCCGGATGGCACCGGTTCATCTCGAACGTCAGCGGGGGCTGGTCGAGAGTCTCGGCGGCACCTATCACCAGGTGGTGGGTGACGATGTCCCCGCCGCGCTGCTCGAATTCGCGCGGGCCGTCAACGCCACCCAACTCGTTCTCGGCACTTCGCGCCGCGGGCGGCTTGCGCAGCTGCTCGCCCCCGGCGTCGGCAGTGAGACCACGGTACGGTCCGGGGCGATCGACATCCATACGGTCAATCACGAACGCACCAGACATGGCCGCCGCAACGGCAAGACCACCGCGCTGACCAGACACCGCCGGTCGGCCGGATTCGGTCTCGCGGCCGTTGGCCTGCCGCTGATCACCGCGTTGCTGGCGAATCTGCGGACCGAGCTGTCGCTGACAAGCGAGATCCTGCTGTTCTTGGTCGCGGTGGTCGGTGTGGCCCTGGTTGGCGGGCTGTATCCGGCACTGGTGTCGGCCGTGGCGGGATTTCTGCTGCTCGAATACTATTTCGCGCCACCGCTGCACTCGTTCGCTGTCGCGGATCCGCAGAATGTGCTCGCCCTCATCGTGTATCTCGTCGTGGGGGTGGCGGTCAGTGTGGTGGTCGATGTCGCCGCCAGACGGACCGAACAGGCAGCGCAAGCCAGCGCCGACGCGACCGTGCTCGCGACGTTGTCCGGCAGCGTGGTGCGTGGCGCGGACTCCGCCGACGCGATCCTGGACCGGCTGCGGCACACCTACACCCTGCAGGCGGTGACGCTGCTGGAACGGCTGCCCGGTATGCCGATAACACCTGCGCGACAACGCGAGCCACAGCGGTGGCGGGTCGCTGCGGGCGCGGGCGCCAGCACGAGCCCGGACGACGGCGACACCGCCATCCGGATCGACGACGATCTGGTGCTGGTTTTGCGGGGCCATGTCCTGGGCTCCTCGGACCGACGGATTCTGGAGGCATTCGCCGCTCAGGCAGTGGCGGCCCTGCAGCGGCAGCGGTTACGGCAAACCGCCGAGGAGATTCGCCCCTTGCAAGAGGCCGACCGGTTGCGTACCGCACTGCTGAACGCGGTCGGTCACGACTTTCGCACACCGCTCGCGGCGGCCACGGCTGCCGTGGACAGTCTGCAAAGCGACGAAATGCGCTGGAACGAGGAGCAGCGGGATGTGCTGGTCGACATCGCCGCCGAATCCCTTCGCAAACTGCATCACCTGGTCGAGAACCTGCTCGATCTGAGCCGATTACGGGCCGGCGCGCTCGGGATCGCCACGCATAAGATCGGCGTCTCCGCGCTGCTCGAGGGGACTATCGGGGCGCTCGGGGAGACGGCGGATTCGGTGCATGTGGGTATCGCACCGAATCTGCCGGACGCGTTGGTGGACCCGGTGTTGCTCGATCGAGCACTGGACAACATCATCCGCAACGCCCTGCGCTACGCGCCGGACGGCAGCGGGGTACTGGTCACCGCCAGTGCCTTCGGCGCGACGATCGAACTGCGGGTGATCGACCATGGGCCAGGTGTCCCACTGTCCAACCAGGAGCGCATCTTCCAGCCCTTCCAACGCCTCGACGACCGGGACAACACCACCGGTATCGGCCTGGGGCTTGCTCTGGCACGCGGTCTCGTCGAGGCGATGGGCGGCTCACTGACACCCGACGACACACCGGGTGGCGGCCTCACGATGATCCTCACACTGCCCGCGGTGCAGGCCAGTCTGGAACCGGCGCCATGAGCATGCCGGATTGGAGTACGTACACGGGCCACTGGGTGTTGGCACCTCGGCGAGCCGCGGATCGCGGCGTTGATTGCCGCGGTTGGTGGCAGTGATGACGATCGGCGCGGGCGGGCCTCGGTCGCGGCAGCTCCCGGATTCGGTGTCGGCTCGACTGCGCGCGGCGGTGTCGGCCGCGCACGCCGACGCGGTTCGCGCCGTGGCGGCAGCCGAGGAAGTCGGGATATCGGTCAACCGGGATCTTGTCGAACTGATCGAGTTGCAGCGGCGTATCACCGGTATCGCCGAGCGGTTCGAACAGTTCGACATCGGCGATGCTGGGTGAACTCACCGGGTGGTCCGTTATCGCATTCGGGTCTCTGGATCGTCGTCGTCCTGTTGATAGCGATACGCCGCCGCCTGCTGGAACCCGGCGAGATGCGTCGATGTCCGGGATATCGAAATGAATCAGCAGGTAGTGCATGCCGATGGGCGTGATGTCGTACCACATGCCTTCCAACTGCATGCCGTGATTGCGCGTCGCCAGGGCGAGCTAGTCGAAACGGACTGCCTGCGCGCGTGAGACGAGATCGGTCATTCGCTCGGACTGATGTTCTGATTGAAGTGGAACAGGTTGTCCGGGTCGTAGGCTCGTTTGACGTCGGCCAGACGTTGGAAATTCCCGCGGTAATTGTCGTGCACCCGGGACCGATCGTCGTCGTCCATGAAGTTGATGTATCCGCCCGGCTCGGAATGCGGCGATGTCGCGTTGTAGTAGTCGCGTACCCACTGAATGCGCTCCGCGTCGACGGCAGGATCTTGCCAGGCGGCCAGGATTACCGTCGCGAACGTTGCGTCGCGATAGGCAAACGCGGTGTCCTCGGCCGCGACTCGGTGGCATGCCCCGTTGATCGGATACATGTGCATCATTGCGCTCACCTCGGGCACCTTCGGCCCGTAGACCAGGTGCTGTTCAATCGCGGCGTCTGTCAATTCGGTGACGAAGCTGCCCTTCCAATAGCTGCGGATTCCCTTGGGGAAGAGTGGATCGAATGCGGTGTTCAGCGCTGGATAGGGCATCGGCCCGACCATTTCGGCGACTCTGGGTGCCAACTCGCGGAACGGCGCCATTGCTTCTTCGCCCTTGTCGAGCGGTCCGGCCCAGTGCACGACCGCGGCGCAGAAGGTATCGCCGTGCCGGTCGGCGGGGATGAACTCCAGCGGCGGGGCAATCTGAAATGCGGGGAACGCGCCATAGGCTTCGGGCGCATCGGGGATGAAGTCACGGAAGAATCGCAGCAGCGCACCGGCGTGCTCGAGTTCGAAGAAGAACAGGCCGACATAGACCTCGTCGACCGGGTGCAGCTGGAACTCGAACGAGGTGACAACGCCGAAGTTTCCACCGCCACCGCGCAGCGCCCAGAAGAGGTCTTCGTTCTCCTTCGGGCTCGCGGTCTGGACCTGCCCGTCTGCGGTTACCACCTCGGCCGAGAGCAGATTGTCGATCGTCAATCCGTATGCGCGCGACAGGTATCCGATTCCTCCGCCGAGGGTGAGTCCGGCAACGCCGGTGGTCGAGACGATCCCGCCGGTCGTCGCCAGCCCGTACGCGTGTGTCGCGTAATTGAAGTCTCCCCAGGTTGCCCCGGCCCCGGCCCGTGCCGTGCGAGATATCGGATCGACGTGAACGTAGCGCATCAGCGACGAGTCGATGACGACTCCGTCGTCGTTGGTGCCGAACCCGGGTGCGCTGTGCCCGCCACCCTTGATCGAGAGATCGTGGTCCGCGTCGCGAGCGAAGTTCACCGCAGCGATGACGTCGGCGACCTGCTCGGCCCGAACGATGACCAGCGGATGTCGATCGAACATGCCGTTGTGGATCGTCCGTGCTTCGTCGTACCCCGGTGCGCCCGCGGTAACGACAGGCGTGCGCACCTGCGCGCGTAGTTCTTCCAAAGTCGTGCTCATCGGTCTTCCTTCCACTGTGCGGCGCATGCCGCGGAAGTATTGACGAATGCTGCTTGGCAATTCGGCCGACATCGCTTCTCGCGATTCGGAATTCGGTGAAAAGCCGACGATCTGATCTGCGTACCGGACTCTCGCCGCTAGTTGCCCTGTTGAATAGAAATCTCGCCGATCTCCCGACCCACGATCTCCTACATCTAGATCGATGGAGGTAGGCAAAGTATAAGACTCGCCGGGCAGCGGCGAGAAGAGCCAGAAAAGACCGCGTTCCGGGCGTCCGTGGCCTCGCTGCTGTGAGCAGATCTGCTCACAGCAGCAAGGGGCGATTTCTGTGGTGCCGCTGTGTCCACTAGTCGAGCTACCACACGAGCGATGCCATGTCGTGCGAGTTCGCCGCTAGATCAGTCGTTGGGCGACTGCGCCGAGGCCGTCGGCGATGGCGGTCTGCTGGTCGGGGGTGAGTACATCGATGAGGACGCGGCGGACGGTCTCGACGTGGCCGGGGGCGATCTGTTCCAGGCGGTGGCGGCCATCTTCGGTGAGGATGGCGATGACGCCGCGTACGTCGGTGTCGCATGCCTCGCGGCGGACCAGGCCGGTCTTCTCGAGTTGCTTAACCTGGTAGCTCAGACCACTTTTGGATGTGTAGAGCGCATCCGCGAGTTCGGTCATTCGCAAGCGGCTGTCCGCCGCTGCGGCGAGGCGGACCAGGACTTCGTATTGGGTGTGCGATAGCCCTTCCTGTTTGAGCTGCTGCTCGACCTCTCGGCCCACGAGCGCCCCGGCCGCCAGGAATCCCTGCCAGGTTCGCATCTCCCGCTCGTTGAGCCATCTCGCATCAGCCACGTACCGTAGCCTATCCGGGTTGTTCAAATTTGAACAACGAGCTATAGTCCGAGTTGAGTTCAAATTTGAACTACTTGGATGGAGAACAGCATGACAGGATCCATGCCGGTGCTCTACGTATCGCACGGCGCTCCGCCCTTGGCCGACCATCCGCGGTGGCCGGGCGAGCTGGCCGAGTGGTCGCGTGAGTTGCCCCGGCCGACAGCGATTCTGATGATTTCCGCGCACTGGGAGGCCGCGCCCATCGCGCTCGGCGCCACCACCACGGTGCCACTGGTCTACGACTTCGGGGGTTTCGCGGAGCACTACTACCAGGTCCGATACGCCGCACCCGGCGCGCCGGAGCTGGCGGCGAAGGTGCGCAAGCTGCTCGGCGGCCCCGGCGCCACCGTTGTCGACGTCCCGGACCGGGGGCTGGACCACGGCGCCTATGTGCCGTTGAAGGAGATGTACCCGGATGCCGATGTCCCGGTGCTGGAGCTGTCGATGCCCACGCTGGACCCGCAGCGGCTGATGGACGTCGGCCGGCGACTCGCCCCGCTGCGGGAGGAGGGTGTGCTGATCATCGGCAGCGGCTTCTTCACGCACAACCTGCGTGCCCTGACCGCCGACGACGAGCACGTCTACGGCTTCACCGCCGAGTTCGACGACTGGGGTCGCGAAACCCTGGCCGCGCACGACCTGGACGCGCTACTCGACTTCGAAAACAAGGCTCCCGCAGCGCATCTCGCGCACCCGCGCACCGACCATTTCGCACCACTTTTCGTCGTACTCGGTGCCGGTGCGGACGATCTGGCCAACCAGCGCACCGTGATCGACGGCTACTGGCTCGGCATGTCCCGGCGATCCATCCAGCTCGGCTGATCCACCTCGACCCACGACCGAAAGGCCCCACCTGACCGCGACCGTCACCGCTCCCGCACCGCGCGTCGACGCCACGTCACCCACCCTGACCTACGACATCGGTCTGTTGGTGCTGCGCGTGGCCGTCGGCCTCACCATGGCCGCACACGGCGCCCAGAAACTGTTCGGCTGGTTCAACGGCGGGGGCCTCGACGGCACCGGCAAGTTCTTCGCGATGAGCGGCTACCCCGCGGGCAAGGGCATGGCCGTAGTCGCCGGACTCAGCGAAACCCTTGGCGGGCTTGGTCTGGCTGTCGGCCTGCTCACCCCGCTCGCCGCGGCAGCGCTGGTCGGCACCCTGCTCAATGCGATCGCCGTGAAATGGGGCAGTGGCTTCTTCGCTGCCAAGGGCATCGAATACGAACTGATTCTCGCCCTCGGCGCCACGTCGCTCGCCCTCACCGGTCCTGGCCGCTACGCCGTCGACAAGTTCATCCCGGCCCTGCGCACCCACCGACTGACCTACGGCATCGCCGCCGTCGTGCTCGCCCTGGTTGTCGCGGGCGCTGTCCTGATCGTTCGTACATAACCAATCAAGGGCTGACCGTGCTCACTACGGTGCCGATTGCTCCGGTCGGGCGATGAGCAGGCCGTCCATCGTGAATGCGACCAGGCGGTCGGACTGTAGGGGAGAGGCGTGCTCGCGCGGCCACGTAGCCGCGTTCAGGGGGCCAGGCGGGGCGGCAAGCTCGCCGAGGGTGCGCACTGGGAGATCGAGCAGCACCTGCGGTCGTCCGGTTTGGACTGGGTGCTGCTGCAACCGAGCGGCTTTATGCAGAACTTCCGCACTGGCGCAGGCGCGTTCACCGAAGAGGGCAACCGAGAGTTTTGTGCTCACCGGCCCGGAGGCGCTGAGCCACGCCGAGATCGCAGCCAAACTGTCGGCCGCGCTCGGCCGGACCATTCGCTACCTCGACCTGCCGTCCGCCGAATTCGTGCCCCGGCTTACCGCGCAGGGACTGCCTGCGGATTTCGCCGCCGACGTCGCCGAACTGTTCGCCTATGTGGCGAGCGGCGCGCTGGCGGCGACAACGGACACGGTCCGTGAGTTGACCGGACGCGAGGCCCGAACATTCGACGAGTTCCTCGCCGGGGACTGGTCCGAATCCGGCGACGTGGCTCTGGAGGCGTGATGTCGCTAGCAAGTTGCTAACTATGGCAAGTATGTGTACGAAGAAGCCCGCCCGCGTGACTTCCAGCAATACTCTGGCGTATCCAAGTCCATACGGGGATGCCGCGCTCAGCGCGACGGCGTCGTGTTTGAAGGGCTTCTATCTGCATCAGGCTGTGCTGGGAGTGAATCCGGAGTTGGGTGCGAGCCTGGACAAGAAGCGGTAACCGACGCGGGCGGACCGGCGGCGCTCCTTCCTGGGGCACACGACAACGTCGTTGCCCGCGAACCCGTTGGCGCCGGTTGGGCCGCGGCGACGGCACCCGAAGATGCTGCCCGACGGAGCGCGAGAGGCGCTGATGGCGGTGGTGAATTCGGCGCGCGATGCCATGATCGCCCGCGATGCGGGCGGGTGGGCGTCGGCGGCGATGGTCGACGAGGTCTATGGGTACGTGGACGTGCACGATCCGGCCTTCGATGCCGCCCTGCGTCAGGTCTCGGGGCAGCAGTGATCGAGTCGGGTGCCGGATTGCATCACGTCCGATGCGCCCGGCCCGACCGCGTCGGGCGCGACCGGCTGGAGATCCTGACCGCGATGACCAGGTCTTCCGCTGGCGATGCGTTGTCGCGGGCTGCGAATGGTCTTCCGATGGAGGTGCTGATGTCTGCACCGGCCACGCCGAACAGTGGCGGCATGCGCGGGCTAGCGGTATCAGCAAGGTCGAATTCATCTCCACAGCAACACCATTGGCGCGGATGGCCCGTCTTCGGGAACTGCTGTGCTGCATATGTCAGCACCGGCCCGCCGAACGCACCAGTCTCGAGCTGTGTCGCACACACGCGAGCCGTTGGGATCTGCACCGCGACGCCATCGGCGTGAAGGCTGATTTCGCAGCGTGGGTCAGCCAGCAGACACCGTTGCCGACGTACAGTGGCTGCCTGGTGTCGGTCTGCCCCCAAGCGGCCGAATCACCGTTGGGTTTGTGCGCCCGACACCGCCGCCACTACCGGAGACCATCATCGCCACGGGTCGCCGTATCAGCGAGGTCACCAACCTGCGCCTGGACTGTCTGGGCCGCTACGGAACCCTGCCGATGCTCTGGCACGACCAGACCAAGGTCGGCAACTACGACGCCGCGATCCGCATCCCCGAGCGCGTCTACCAGCGGCTGAGCGAACGCCAGCACAAAACCCTCGACAAATTCACCATCAGCCACGGCCGCCGACCCACCATCGACGAACGAGCTCGCCTGGCATTGTTCCCCACTCCCAATCGCAACCATGACGGCAGCAGGGCGTTGTCGACCACATGGTTCCGCAATCACTTCAACCCTTGGGTCGAATCTCTCGACGTCGGACAGTGGGAGCCCCACAAGCATGTCATTCCCTGGCCACCAGCCTGCTCCGCGCCGGAGCATCGCTGGCCCACATCCGCACCTACCTCGGCCACGTTAGCGATCGCATGGCCGAACACTATGTGCACCTGTCGAATTCGGACCTCGAAGATATCCTCGCCCACGTCTGGGTCGCCGGCCCTGGAACCACCAACCCCGGCGAACTTCTCACCAGCAGCGCCGAATCGATGACCGCGGAGCAGGCCCAAACGCTGGCGATCGACCTGTCGCGGCGCAGCTCTGCCGCCGAGGGCGGGTTCTGCACCTTCCAACCGGTCGTCAACGGCGGAAACTGCCCCTGGAACCTGAACTGCCACAGCTGCGACAAGTTGGTCCTGTCCGGGGCCGACCTGCCCTACTGGCAGCGCAAACGCGAGCAATGGCGCCAGCTCGCCGAAGGCGCGCCCGACGACGCCACCGCCGACTACCTGCACCAGTACTTCGAGCCCACCGCCCGCGCGATCGACGGCCTCGAGAAAGCACTGGCCGGGCTCGGCCCGACCAGGCCCTGGAGCTGGATCTGCGCAAACCCCAGGACTACTTCCACCGCGTCTGGTCGATCGGCTTCCGACCCGCCGACCTTGCCGACACCGACAACCACGAACTCGAGGACGGAACAGACCTGTGAGCACTGCCACCGCGACCATCCGCACCGCCGCGGCGCTAGCCGCCCGCCGCCGCGACAGCCAAGCAGCGCTCGACCGCGTCCACACCGCCATCGCGCAGCTGCGTCGGCAACGAACACCAGTCAGCGCCGCCGCCATCGTCCGCCACGCACGCGTGTCCCGCACCTACCTCTACACCAACCCAGACGCCCGAACCGCACTCGAATCGGCGAAAACCGAAGCCACACAACCCCACTCCACCAACACCAACACCCGAAAGAAGCGACCTGGCGCGAACGCGCACACAACGCCGAATCCGCGTTGAAAGCCGCCAACACCGAAATCCTCACCCAACGCGAGCGCATCGGTGAACTCCTCGGCCGCATCCGCGACCTCGAAGCTGAATGGACCGAAGAATCGATCCAACGGATCACGACCGAGAACACCACCCTCAAACAACGCGTCCGACAACTCACCAACGACAACCGCGCCCTCGATGAGCGACTCCAAGCCGCACGGTCGAACCTGCGCTTCCACGATCGTCGCACCGCAGACCTCGAAGCCCAGCTCACCGAGCAAAAGACGGCGCGATGACCATGACCGCCACACAGACAATCCCGATCACAACTAACCCGAGCGGAAACTGTTAACTGCACCATCCGAGGCGCAGCTCCGAATCATGATCATGACAGATTCGAGAGACGCGCCCAGTCGGGCTTGAACGGTTGCATCGGCGAATCCGAAGTTCAGTGTCGTTCCTCCTGCCCGTCGGATGCGTTGTCCGACGGTGCCGGCGGTTGTTTCAGCAAGCCGCGTGCCACGAGGTCGAGCACCTGTCCGAGCGCGAAATCGATGTCGGCCGGGGTGGCGGGCAAGGGGCCGTCAACCAGCAGACTGGCGAGTCCGTGGACGGCCGACCAAGCGGCAATCGCGGCCCCGGGCCTGCGGTTCGGGTCCAGCAGGCCGGCGGACTGCGCCTGATCGAGAACTTGACTGAGGATCTCGTAAGGCTCCGCACTGTCGGTCTGGGCTTCGACCTTGCGTGTAGTCGGTGGATCGCGCTTGTCGTCGCCGCCGGCCATGGGGTGCGAACCGAAGGCGGTGCGGAACAGCCCGGGCTGGGTCAGCGCGAAGTCGACGTATGCGGTCCCGACGGCGCCAAGCCGGCTGATGGGATCGGCGGCGCGATCGACGCCTCGGCGCATCTGTGCGGCCAGTTCGCTCCGCGCGTGGCGCGACACCTCCGCGAGCAGTGCCTCGCGGTCCGCGAAGTGGCGATAGGCGGCCGAGTGCGAGACCCCAGCGGCCCGGGCGGCCTCTCGCAGGATCACACTGTCGGGTCCCCCCTCGCGCGCCAGCGCAATGCCCGCGTCGATCAGGGCCGAGCGCAGCGAGCCGTGGTGATAGGACCTTCGGCGATCCGGAGAAACCTCGGCTGAGCTCATGGGGTCAAGGATCGCATACAACCCCACAGTGTTGACAGTGGTCACATTGGTGGGCACACTCTGAATGTGACCAGTGGTTACTTCGCTGGTTCGCAGATTGCTACCTGATGTGGAAGGAAATCCGATGGCACAGGCTTGCGTGCTGGTTACTGGGGCGACAGGCAAAATCGGCGGCGCGGTCGCCGCTCAACTGGTGGAAAAGGGCGTGCCGACTAGGGCATTGGTGTATCGAGACGATGAACGCAGCGCCCGGCTGCGGGCCTCGGGCGCGGAGGTCGTCGTGGCCGACAAGTTCGACTACCGGCAGGTCGAGACGGCGATGGCCGGGGTCGACCGGGTGTTCTTCAATCCCCCGTACCACCCTCACGCGCTGGACAGCGCTGTTGCATTCGCGGTGGCCGCGCGACGTTCGGGCGTGGAGGCGGTGGTCGCGTTGGGGCAGTGGTTGGCGAGCCCCGAGCATCCGTCGCTGATGACAAGGCAGCATTGGCTGACCGACAAAGTGTTTGAGTTACTCCCGGATACCGCCCATGTCGCGGTCGATCCGGGGTTCTTCGCCGACAGCTACCTGAAACTCGTCCCGACTGCCGCATTGCTCGGGGTATTCCCGATGCCGGCTGGGGTGGGCCGCAACGCGCCGCCCTCCAACGAGGACATTGCCCGTGTCGTGGTCGGTGGGTTGCTCGACCCCCACCGGCACGACGGCAAGGCATACCGGCCGACCGGACCGACGCTGTTGTCGGCGGCCGAGATCGCCGACGCGATCGGCGAGGCCGTCGGCCGACGGGTGCGGCACGTCGAGGTTCCGCGGTCGATGTTCATGCGCGCCGTACGGATGGACGCCAAGCGCTTGAAAGCCGACATGTTCTTCGAATCCAGTCTGCGCCACTATCTTCCCGAGCACGCCTTGGGAACCTGGGAGGTCGGCGGTCCCACGACGCACGTCCGTGATGTCGCCGGTGTCGAGCCCGAAGACTTCCTCACCATCGCCCGCCGATACGCCGCCGACCCCGCCGCCCGGCGCACCGTCGGTAACTTCGTTCACGCGCTCGCCGGGTCCCTGCTGATGGCATTCGTGCCGATGCATCGGCTGGACCGGTTCGACCGCATGCAGCAGCATCCTCGGCCCGCGCATCCTCGGCTTTCCGGTGAGTCGGCATTCTGGCGCGGCGAGCACCCCGCGTCCGCCGATCGCGAGACCGTCGCGGCGTTCGACACCGACCACCCATCGTCGTAGAACTACCAAGGAGAGGCACATGAGCGACACGCTGATTCATTCCCAGTATTCGGCCGGCGACTCCCGCCGCAATATCGAGGACGCCCTCGTCGCCGCAGGCAAGAGCCTGTACGACCTTCAGCTGGCGGACCTGGCACTGCTCGAAGACTTTCACACCATGGGTCGCTTCGCCACGAGCCGATTGGTCGATATCGCCGGCCTCGGCCCCGACACCGAGGTACTCGACGCCGGCAGCGGTATCGGCGGCACGGCCCGCTATATCGCCGACCGGTTTGGGTGTCGAGTGACCGCCGTAGATCTCACCGAGGACTACTGCGGCACGGCCCGATGGCTCAATCGCCTGGTCGGGCTCGACGACCGAATCGCCGTTCACCAGGGCGACGTCACCGAACTGCCCTTTGCCGATACTGCGTACCAGGTCGTGTTCAGCCAGCACGTACAAATGAACATCACAGACAAGCAGCGCCTCTACCGGGAGGCCCGCCGCGTATTGGTCGACGGAGGCCTGCTCGCCATCTGGGATATCACCGCCGGCGAGCTCGCCGAACCCGACTATCCACTGCCCTGGGCCGACGATCCCCGACTGAGTCATCTGGTCGATTCGGACCAGTTGCGCGGCATCGTCGAAGCATCGGGATTCGAGATCGAACAGTGGAACGATCTCACCGAACAGGCATCCACCGCGATGCAGGCGATACTGGCCATGCCGCCCAACCCTCTCGGGCTGCACGTCTTCAACACCAACTTCACCGAGAAGATGAAGAACCTCACCATCGCCCTCTCCGACGGCAGGCTGCACGCTATCCAAGGTATCGCCCGGGCACGCCGACTATGACCGCTCATCGCGGATAGAACGGAACTGATGCTGGTCTATTCGGAGAGGAAGCGCTCGATCCGCGATTTCGCCGCGAGCGCTTTCCCGCCGTAGTCCTCGTAGAGATCCGGGGTGAGTCGCGAGCTCGGGCCGGAGATGCTGAAGCTGGCGACGGCGTGGCCGCCGCGGAGATGCAGCGCGACGGCGATGGCCGTGATGCCGTCGTGCAGTTCCTGGTCGGTCACGGCATAGCCGCGCTCTCGGATGGTGGCGATCTCGCGGCGAAGGGCATCGGGGTCGGTAAGGGTGTGATCGGTGACCTGCGAAAGGCCGTCGCGCAGAAGCGTTTCGATGACGGCGTCATCCAGCGAGGCGAGGTACGCCTTGCCGTTGGAGGCGGCGTGCAGCGGTAGCCGGGTTCCCAGCGGGAGAAATGCTCGCAACTGATGAGGGCTGTCCAAGCGCTCGATCAGCACGAGCTCATTGCCGTCGGGTACGGCCAGGTGGATCGTCTCCTGGGTCTCGGCCTGTAGCTCGTTGAGGATCGGGAGGGCGACCTCACGCAGGCGCGGCCCCGAGGCGAGAACGCTGCCGATGCTGAACGCTCTGCCGGTGATCACCCATTGACTGGGGTTGCCGGGAGCGTTACGCACCCAGCCCGCCTCGGCGAGGGTCTTCAAACAGCGCTGCACGGTGCTCTTGGGCACGTCGAGTCGACGCGCAAGTTCGCTCAGGCCCGCGGGTTGCTGCGCGGCAACCTCCTCGAACACCCGCAACGCGGTCAGGACACTGTTCATCTTTCCCCTTCTTGACGGACTGTGAGCCGCCTCATATGGTCTACGGACCACATTGTAGCCCAGCGGTCCATTATGTGGACCGATTGATGAAGGGCCGTAACCGTGACAGCACTCAGCGATCCCCGTCGAAGCCGACGGGCACGACAGTCCGACCGCCGCGCGAACATTGATGACCCGGACCCAACGCAATGCATTTCTGGGGTCTTTCGGCGCGCCGGCCGGCGGCGACATCGATCGCCTTCGTCCTCGGCCTGTTGCTCCTGCTGTTGGTACCCGAAACCCGCAACCGAGTCCTGCCGGACTGAAAGGGTCACATCGCCATGACTTTCCACCACTCCGCCCTGCTCACCTCGCTGGCCGACCCGGCCGCCGCCGACCACCCGGCCGCCGTCACGATCGGCGCGGACAGCCTCTCGCGCGCCGATCTCCACGCCGCCGCAGCGGCCGTCGCCGACAATATCGCCGGAGCCGAACGTGTCGCGATCAACGCGACGCCCACCGTCGAAACCATCATCGGCGTCGTCGGATGCCTGATGGCCGGCGCCGCGGTAGTCCCGGTCCCCTCCGATGCCGGTCCCGCCGAGCGGCACCACATCCTCGCCGACTCCGCGGCCCAGCTCTGGGTAGGTGCGCGACTCGACGACGTCACGCTGCCCGTCGTACCGATCGACCGCCACGCTCGCGCGGCCTCGACCCACCCCGAGCCTTCGGCCTCCGACATCGCGCTGATCATGTACACCTCGGGGACGACCGGCGCCCCGAAAGGGGTGCTCCTGTCCCGAACCGCGATCGCCAACTGCCTCGACGCGCTGAGCAGCATATGGGAATGGAACTCCGAAGACACTCTCGTGCACGGACTTCCGCTGTTTCATGTGCACGGACTTGTCCTCGGTGTCCTCGGCGCCCTGCGGGTGGGCTCCCCGCTGATCCACACCGTGCGACCGAAACCCGAGGCATATGCCGCGGCGTCGGGCTCGTTGTATTTCGGCGTGCCAACCATTTGGTCGCGGATCTGTGAACAGCCCTCGGCCGCAAGGGAACTCAGCTCAGCTCGGCTCCTGGTCTCCGGCAGCGCGCCGCTCCCGGTTCCGATCTTCGACCGTCTCAGCACCTTGAGCGGAGCCGCGCCGATCGAACGCTATGGCATGAGCGAAACGATCATCACTGTGAGCACCCGGTATCGAGGTGAGCGTCGGCCGGGATGGGTCGGGTTGCCGCTGCCCGGCGTCGGTACCCGAGTGCGTGACGAGCACGGCAACCCGGTCGCGCACGACGGTCAGAGCCTGGGCCAGCTGCAGGTCACCGGAGCCACACTGTTCGACGGATACCTCGCGCAACCCGACAAGACCGCGGAATCGATGACCGACGACGGTTGGTTCCGCACCGGCGACATCGCCGTCATCGACGACCAAGGATTCCATCGCATGGTCGGGCGAGAATCGGTCGACCTGATCAAATCCGGCGGCTACCGAATCGGCGCCGGAGAGATCGAGCAGGCCCTGCTGGCCCATCCCGGCATCCGCGAAGCGGCCGTAATCGGCGCGCCCGACGCCGATCTGGGCCAGCGGGTGGTCGCGTATATCGTCGGCGACATCACCGACACCACGTCGATCGCCACCTTTCTGGAGAATCTGCTGTCGTTCCACAAACGCCCCCGCCAGATCCATGTCGTCGAAGCACTGCCACGCAACGCGATGGGCAAGGTTCAGAAGAAACTGTTGGCCGGGTAATCCCCGCGGGTGTCGGTCCTGAGTCGACGGCGGTCAGCCCGCGACGGAACCGTGGATCACCGAGCGCGCCAACGCCTCTCGCGCGTTGAGATCGAGCTCGCCGACGGCCTCGTCGCGGCCCGCCAGATAGTGCAGCAGTGCCTGCTGGAACAGGCCGTCGAACGTCGCGTAGGCCACCGGCGGCGTGACGGCGAGCGGTAGCCCGGTCAACTCGGCGTACTTCGCGACGATGCGCCAGATCATCTCTTCGCGTCGCTGGTCGATCTCCAATACGTCGGCGCGGAACGATTCCTCGAACAGGCTCTGATTGCGCAGGTCGTACCACAGCCGGTGCATCAGCGCGTCCGTGCGCAGCGTGGTGGTCATCGCAGCCGCGAAGCCCTGCTGCAGGTCCGCGGCCGAGTTCGCGGTCGTGACCACCTCGTCGTAGCGGGTGACGCAGGCAGCCTCGTACTGCCGCACGGATTGCGTGAGCAGGTCGACCTTGTCGCTGAAGTAGTAGTGCAGCACGCCGTGCGAGAACTCGGAGTTCTGCGCGATTTCCCGCAAACTCGTTCGGGCGTAACCGAGTTCGGCCAGGGTCTGCAGCGTGGACGCGGCCAGCTGAGCCCGCCTTTCGGCGAACTTGTCCACCTGTCGGCGCGAAATCCGGTCACGGTTGCGCTCCGTTACCTCGGTCACGGTGAATCTTCCTGTCGGCTGACACTTCCTCGCATCGTGCGAGTTCCCACCGAGTCTATCCCGCCCCGCCACGAACGCACCGAATGTCTTGACGTCTGTCCAAAAAAGTCTTGACGACTGTCAAGAAATCGGTAGTCTATGACATGCATCACAACGATGCGTCATTCGACGCCATCGGCGACTTGGTCGCCGTCGCTCATCTCAATGAGGAGATCCCCTATGGGTGTGTATGACCTGACTGGACGAAACGCGCTGGTGACCGGCGGTGCACAGGGGCTAGGCGCGGAGATGGCCGAAGCGCTGGCCCGCGCGGGCGCGGGCGTCGTCATCGGCGATATCGACGAAGACGCCGGGCGCGCGACCGCCGACGCACTGAAGCAGTCGGGCGCGCGGGCGGTGTTCGTTTCACTCGATGTGACTGACGACGCGAGCTGGGAATCGGCCGTCGCGGCCACGATCGCCGAACTGGGCGGCCTTGACATCCTCGTCAACAACGCCGGGATCGAAATCACCGAACTGCTGGCCGATCTCGACGAGCATCGGGTCCGCTCGATGCTCGACGTCAACCTCCTCGGTCCCGCGCTCGGCATCAAACACGCGTTCCGGGCGATGCGGCCCGGCGGTCCCGCTGGCGCCGGTGGCGCGATCGTCAACATCTCCTCGGTCGCCGCCACCATCGCATTCCCCGGCATCGCGGGTTATTCCGCGACCAAAGCCGGCGTCGATCGATTGACCAGGGTGGCGGCCATGGAATCCGGCAAGCTCGGTTACGGCGTCCGGGTCAACTGCGTATATCCCGGCCTCGTGGCCAACAAGATGGGCATCGGACTCGCCAATGACGTTGTGGCACTCGGCCTATTCCCCGGCCCCGAGGAGGCCGTCGGGGCGGTCGTCGGCTTGACCCCGCTCGGCAGGCTCGGCGTCGGCGCCGAGATCGCCGACGCCGTTGTGTTCCTGGCCTCCGATGCCGCTCGATTCATTACCGGCGCCGGGCTTCCCGTCGACGGCGGAATGGGGATGTGATTCAGATGAGCACCACGAAACCTGTTGTCGTATATGGGGTCTCCGGCTATACCGGTCGGCTGATCTGCGAATACCTCCGCGAATTCAATGTCCCCTTCATCGCGGCCGGACGGGACAAGCGCCGCACCCAGGAGGCGCTCGACAAGATTCCCGGCATCGAAACCGTCGAGCACGACGTGGTCGAGGTGTCGCACGAGGTCGAGTCGCTGACCGAATTGTTCAGCGGCGCAAAGGTTGTCTGCAACACCGTCGGGCCGTTCTCCCAGTACGGACACGAAGTCGTCGAGGCATGCGTGCGTGCGGGCACGCACTATCTCGACACCACCGGCGAGCAGGACTGGTTGATCGACTGCGACGAAACCTACGGCGCCCGAATGGCGGAGCGTGGGCTGCTGCTCTCGCCTGGCGTCGCGCAGATGTACACCACCGGCGAGATCGCGGCGAACATCTGCCTGGAGACGCCAGGACTGGACACCCTCGACATCCTGGTGTTCTGGAAGGGCTTTCCGACCGTCGCCTCGACCAGGACCATCCTGGTCAATGCCGCGCTGTCGAAAGCCCATTACCTGGAACAGAATCGGTATGTCGAGTGGCCTGCCGATGGCGGGCTGTACGACGTCACCGTGCCGGGCCAGCACGAAACCGGGCTCGCCCTACCATGGGGCGGCACCTCACATCCGGTGTGGTTCCGGCGCGATCCGCGGGTGGCCAATGTGAAGGCGCTCGGTGGCGTGTTCGATCGGCAACTCATGCAGGGCGTTCCACTGATCGTGCAGGCCGTTGTCCAACAGCTGGAAGGGCTGTCGGACGCGGAGAAGTACAAGGCGCTGCATGAGCAGGCCGCCGCGGTACGCAGCGAGATGCCGCCGAGGGAGAACCCGCGGATCAACACGTCGCTGGACTCGGTGCACGCCTCGGGTCCACTCGGGCGCGCGCACTGCGTGATCCACGGGAATTCCAACTACAAGCAGACCGGACTGCTGCAGGCGTACGCGGCATATTCGCTACTGCAGCAGGCCCCCAAGCGGGTCGGATTCGCCTCCGCCTGCCAGGCCTTCGGCCATCGCGAATTGCTCGGCGTCCTCAAGACTTTCGGGCTGGTGCTCGACCCGATTCACACCGTCTACAGCTGACAACGAAGGGCTCCCGGTACACCACCGGGAGCCCTTCGCCCGCAACAGGATTGGCACTCGACGTAAGGATGGCGCTGTGCGGCTGACCGAATATCTCGACAAGGGTGCCTCGCTCGGCCCGCTCTCGCCCTGCCTCACCACCGACGGCGTCTCACTGAGCTATCTAGAGGTGCAACGGTTGTCCTGGCAGGTGGCCGGGGCGCTGGCGCGGTCCGGGGTCCAGCCGGGGGACAAAGTGGCGATCCTGTCCGGCAACGACCCGATCGCGTTCTCCTGCGTCTTCGGCATCGCCCGGGCTGGTGCAGTGTGGTGTCCGATCAATCCGCGCAACGAGGCGGGCGAAAACCGGGACCTGCTGGACCTTTTCGACTGCTCCTGCCTCATCGTCCAGGAGGCGTTTGCCGGGCTGGTCACCAAGATCCTGCCGGAGCTGCCGCAGCTCACCACACTGATCTGTCTCGATGGCGAGATCTCCGGGGCGACGCCGTTCCAACAGTGGCTCGACGGTGTACCCGCAGCACCCCGGCAGGCGGACCCGGTCGACGACGTGATCATGATCGTCGGGACCGGCGGCACCACCGGACGCCCGAAAGGCGTGATGCTGACCGGCCACAACATCGAAACGATGACCGCGCTCACCCTGATGAGCTACCCCTTCGAGGAACGACCGAGATACCTCGCACTCGCGCCGCTGACCCATGCCGCGGGCGTGCTGTGTTTCCCGGTGCTCGCGCTCGGCGGCGAGATCATCGTCATGCGGGCGCCCGAGCTCTCGGAGTTTCTCGGGCTGCTCGAACGACATCAGGTCACCCATACCTTTCTGCCGCCGACCTTGATCTACATGCTGCTGGATCATCCCCGCCTCGCGTCGACGGATCTGACGTCCCTGCAATGCCTTTGGTACGGCGCGGCCCCGATGTCCGCGGCGCGGCTCGAACAGGCCATCGAGCGGATCGGGCCCGTGCTCGGCCAACTGTTCGGACAGACCGAAGCGCCGATGATGATCTCGACCATGGCGCCGAAGGATCATTTCCACGCCGACGGCAGCCTCGCGCGTGAACGGCTGTCCTCGGCGGGGCGGCCGACTCCGCTGGTGCACGTGGCGATCATGGACGGCGCGGGCAACCTACTGGGTGCGGGGGAGCGCGGCGAGATCGTCATCCGGAGCCCGCTGGTCATGGCCGGCTATTACAAAGATCCGGCGGCATCCGCCGAGGCCGCACGGCACGGCTGGCATCACACCGGGGACATCGGCTACCTCGACGACGCCAACTACCTGTTCATCGTCGACCGCGCCAAGGACATGATCATCACCGGTGGTTTCAATGTGTACTCCGCCGAGGTCGAGCAGGCGTTGATGACGCATCCGGCGATCCGGGACTGCGCGGTGATCGGCCTGCCGGACGAGAAATGGGGGGAGCGGGTGACCGCGGTCCTCGAACTGCACGGCGGGCAGCATGTCACCGAAGACGAGGTCCGCGTCTTCGTGCGAGAACTGGTCGGCAGCGTGAAAGCGCCCAAGCAGGTGGAGGTTTGGGCCGATCTGCCTCGGTCCAAGCTCGGCAAGGTACTCAAGAGCGAGATCAGGCCTCGGTTGCTGCACGACCTGGAGATGGATCACTGAGCCGTACCCTGCGTGCGGTGGGGTCCAGTGTCCGGTCGGCTGTGAACAGACCCAGCAGGGCGGACGGAACAAGGGCCCGATCCTGCGCACTCTCCGGCCGACGAACTCGCGCGCGACTGCGCCGCCGACCACCGCTACGAATGCCTGCTGACCGTCAAACCGCTCGATCTCATCGGTGGCGTCGGCTCATCGGCCAATGCCACCGCCATCACATGACGATGACGACCTGGTTCGGATCCGACGCCGGTGCCCGAGACCGGTCGGCTGCCACCGCATCTCGCGCAGTGGACGCACAAACCCGGCCACGGGAATATGCTCGTGGTAACTGGCTGGTAGTTGTATCGGGGGCGTCGTGGCGCAGTTCGATCCGCTTTCCACGCACCGCGACCTGACCACAGGGTTCGCGGCGGAGCTCGATGCTGCCGGGTTCACCGAAGCCACGGAGATCGGTCGGGGCGGATTCGGGGTGGTGTACCGGTGTTTTCAGCCCGCGCTCGATCGCACGGTAGCGATCAAGGTGCTCACCGCCGACCTCGAATCGGAGAACCTCGAACGATTTGTTCGTGAGCAGCTTGCCATGGGCAAACTGTCCGGTCATCCGAACATCGTCAGCGTGTTCGAAGTGGGATCCACCGGGACCGGTCGGCCCTACATCGTCATGCCGTATCACCCACATGGATCGCTGGACGGCCGGATCCAGGACCACGGCCCGATCGGCTGGCAGGACGTGCTGCATATCGGCGTGAAGATCGCGGGTGCGCTGGAGACCGCGCATCGGCGCGGCATGCTGCACCGTGACGTGAAACCCGGCAACATCTTGCTGACCGAATACGGTGAGCCGCAGCTCGCCGACTTCGGGATCGCGCGACTGGTGGGTGGTTTCGAGACGACCGCGGGCACCGTCACCGGTTCGCCCGCCTTCACCGCACCGGAGGTCCTGCAGGGCCACACCCCGGACGTGACGGCCGATATCTACAGCCTCGCCTCCACGCTGTTCTGCGCGGGCACCGGTCATGCCGTGTTCGAGCGGCGCAGCGGCGAGCACCTGGTCGCGCAGTTCCTCCGCATCACCAAGCAGCCGATACCGGATCTGAGCGATGCGGGGCTGCCCGGCGACGTGACGGCGGCGATCGAGCGTGCGATGTCCCGCGATCGGGGCGAAAGGCCCACCACCGCAGCTGAATTCGGTGAGATGCTGCGTGAGATCCAAGACCGGTACGGGCTTTCACCCGACGAGATGCCGATTCCGTTGACGGCCTCCGAACCGGTCGGACACCGCCCGTCGGCGACACCGACCGCGTCAGCTCGTCGTCGCACCTCGGGCCTGCGTGCCACGCGATCGACGTCGCCACCGGTTCCCGCGACGCGGTTGCGGCCGCCGGCGCCAACCCGGGCATTGGTCGAGCGGGCGCGGTTGCTCGAATTGCTGCGGCAGGGGCGCGGCCGTCGGCTGGCGGTCATCCACGGCCCCACCGGGTTCGGCAAGAGCACGCTTGCCGCGCAGTGGTGCGAGGTCCTGACCGCCGACGGGGCCGCGGTGGCGTGGCTGACCGTCGATCACGACGACAACAATGTCGTCTGGTTCCTGTCGCACCTGATCGAGGCCATTCGCGCGGTGCGTCCCTCGCTGGCACAGGAACTCGGCGAGCTGCTGGAGGAGCACGGCGATGAGGCCGAGCGGTTCGTATTGACCTCGTTGATCAACGATATCGATCGGCGTGGTGAGCAGTTGATCGTCGTGATCGATGACTGGCACCGGGTGTCCGATCCAGCGACCACCAGCGGGTTGCGCTTTCTGATCGAATGTTGCAGTCCCGCACTGCAAACCGTGGTGACAAGCCGTCAGCAAACCGGGCTGCCGATGAGCTCCATGCGGGCAAGGGACGAGCTGGTCGAAATCGGTACCGCCGCACTGCGTTTCGATGTCGACGAGGCCCAGACCTTCCTGGTCGAGCTGGGTGGACTGGATCTGGATCGCAGCGATGTCGAGGATCTCACCGAATCGACCGGCGGCTGGGTCGCGGCCCTGCAACTCGCGTCGCTGTCGCTGCGCGGCAGCGACGATCCCGGCGCGCTGATCGGTTACCTGACCGGCCGCCACCACGCCATCAGTGAATTCCTGGCCGAAAACGTCCTCGACACGCTGGAACCCGGGACGCTCGACTTCATGGTCGCCACCTCGATCACCGAGCGCACCTGCGGCGAACTAGCGTCGGCGCTCACCGGCGTGGCCGACGGGCAGGGGCTGCTCGAGCAGATCGAGCAGCAGGACCTGTTCCTGCGCAGGCTCGATGACGGGCAGTGGTTCCGCTATCACCACCTGTTCCAGGAATTTCTGCAGCAGCGGCTCGAACGTGATCGGCCCGAGCGGATTACCGAGTTGCACCGGAGGGCCTCGCAGTGGTTCGCCGAGCATCGAAACGTCAGCGAAGCGGTCGATCACGCGCTGCTGGCCGGTGACGAGCAGCGCGCCGTCGAGATCGTCGAACAGGACGGCATGTCGCTGCTGGAATACGGGCAGATGGCCAGCCTCATCGGTTTGGTGGGCAAACTGCCCGCCACGATCATCGAGACGCATCCGCGGCTGCAGCTGGATCTGGCGTGGGCGAACATCCTGCTGCATCGCGCCGGTCCCGCGGAACGCGCACTGCGGCTTGCGGAGTCGACGTTGGATCGGGACGGTCTCGACGAAGCCGTGACGGCGCGGCTGCGCGCCGAAGCGGGTGTGGTGCACGCGGTGGTGACCGTGCGTGCGGACGTGCTGGCGGGTATCGAGGACATGCTGGCGCCGTGTTTCGCCCGGGCCGACGAACTGTCACCGTATGTGGTGGCCATCGGCGCGAATGTCGCGAGCTTCGCCGCGGGCTATCGCTACGACTTCGACGAGGCGCTGCGCATTCAGGAGTGGTCCGCATCGTACATGCGGCGAAACAAGGGCTATTACAACAAGGTCATCGGATTGTGCTTCCTCGGACTAGGCGCCAGCCTGCAACTCGACATCGCTAGGGCGGAGCAGTATTTCCGTAGGGCGATGAAGGTGGCAAAGCAGTCCGGCGGCAGCCACTCCTACGGCGCGCGGCTGGCCGGATCGCTGCTCGGCGAACTGCTCTACGAGCGGGGCGAGATCGTGGAGGCCGAACGGCTACTGGACGAGGGGTACAAGCTGGGACCCGAGGCGGGTGTCGTCGACTTCAAACTGGCCCGCTATGTGGTCGGTGCCCGCATCAAATTGCTGCGTGGGGACCGCGCGGCCGCCATTCGCAGGCTGAATGAGGGTGCCCGCGTCGCACGGTCGATGTCGTTGCCGCGCTTGCGTGCCGAGGTGGAGAACGAGCGGCTGCGGCTAGGGTTGCCACCGCATCCCGAGTTCGGTCCGCTGCCGGTGGTCGACTACCGCAACCGCCGCACGCCTGTCGACCCGATAGACGAATTCACCGTGCTGTACGAGGAATTCACCGCGATCCGGCTGCTGCTTGCCGAAGAGTTGCCGGACACCACCGAACTTGCCTGCGCTTGGGCGCAGGAGTGGGTGCATCGGCTCGAAACAATGGATCGTCCAAGGGAACTGCTGAAGGCACGCCGCATGCTGGTCGCCTGTCTGGCCGCGGCCGACCGACTCGATGCGGCGAAGGCGTTGCTGGCCGCGGTTACCGCGCAGTGCGCCGAACTCGGGTCGGTCCGCTATCTACTCGACGGCGGACCGCACGTGGTGTCGACGCTGGCGGCGCTGCACGCGGACCAGATCGCGGGCCGGTGGCACCACGACTGGCCCGACGTGCCGGAGGCGTTTCTGCTCGCCTTGGTCAATGCCGATTCGGCACAAACGATCTGACGCCGGTGGTCAGTCGACGCGGGCGCCGGGAATTTCCGCGCCCGAGGGCATCCCGGCGGCGACGTAGGCGTCGTAGTGCGGTTGCCAGGGCTCGGCGGTGTCGCTGTGTGGTCCTGCGGTGGGTTGGCCGGCGAGGTGTTTGTCGAGTTCCGCGAGGCACACCGTCCATCCGGCCGCGTTGCGCGCGGCGGTGTTCTTCGCGTCGAGCACGTTGATCATGGTGAGCGTGGTGTGCTGTCCGTTGACGGGCTCCAGCTCGAAGTGCAGTTCGTCGCCACCCCAGCTGTAGGCCAGCCGTCGTGGTGGCTCGAACACCAGGACTTTCCCGATGCTCGGGTCGATATTGGGATCGTCGGAGAATTCGACGACACCGCCCGCTTGCTGCTGCATGGTCACGGTGGCGGGGAACCAGTGTCGGAGTTCCTCCGTTTCGGTGATCGCGGACCACACCCGTTGAATCGGGTGCGGGTAGCTGGGCTGGAAGCGCACCGCCGGGCGGCCGTCGTACTCTGTGAAGGTTCCGTAGTCGGTCACGGTGAATCCTTTCCTCGGTCTGTGCCGGTTCGACTGTCGAGATGGCGACCCAAAGCGTCGAGGCTGTCGTTCCACAGCCGCCGATACGGCTGCAGCCAGGTGTCCAACTCGGCCAATCCGTCGGGGTCGATCGCGTAGATGCGCTGCTGCGCGTGCTTGCGAACCTGTACCAAGCCCGCTTCCCGCAGCACCTTCAGATGCTTGGACACCATTGGCTGGCTGAAACCCAGCGTTTCCACCAGCTCGGCCACCGGACGAGGACGAACCCGCAGCACCTCGAGCATCGCTCGACGATGCGGTTCGGCAAGTGCGGTCCAACGAGCGTCCATCACTTTTTGAACATACCTTATCACGTATATACTTGACAATGAATATATGCGAGCAGCCCCACCGACGCCGACTACATGCTGGACTGTGTCACCGGCAACTGGATGCGATTCGCCTGCTCATCGACATCCGGAATTCGTCGTGATCGGCGTATTGTCGGACGCCGCAGAGTAGTTCGACCATCCGGGTAGTTCGACCTCTCGGCGATTGGGCGGCTTCGGCGGTGCGCGTTAGGCCTCGATTGCCGGTTCGCGAGTGCTCGCGGGGCGGTTTCGACGCACTGTAAGAGGAGGTACCGGTGGATCAACTACCGTGGCTGGTATTGCCGTACCTGGCCTTCGTCTCGTTCGTTCTCGGCCACGTCTGGCGTTTTCGGCACGACCGATTCGCGACTCCGGCGCGTGATGAGGACCGTGTGCAGCGGTTGGGCCGCGGACTGTTCCGTGGCGGCATGCTGGCCGAAATCATGGCTCATCTGGCGGAGTTGCTGGTCCCGGGGGATCGCACCCAGTCGGCCATGATGCCCGAAACCGTCTACCACCTCTCATTGGTGAGCATCGAGGTCGTCGCGGCGATGGCCGCATTCGTGGGTGCGGCGATCCTGTTGACCTGGATCGCGCCGACCACGACGGCCGTCACCGGGTGGAGCGACAGGGTGGTGCTTCCGGTGCTGGCCGTGGGACTGCTGACCGGCATGGCAATCCTGTTCGAACCCGACAACTATCAGTCGCGCACAGCGTTGTTCGTCTGGTTCCACAGCCTGTTCACCGCCGACCCGGAGCCCGATCTGATGGCGCACGCGCCGCTCATCTACCAGACCCGCGCCCTGGTGGTGCTCACGGTGATCGGCATCTGGCCCTATACCCGACTGGTCTACATCTTCACCGTGCCGATCGGCTTCCTGATTCGGTCCGCCACCCGACGGCTGCGCCGCGCACTCACCTCAGGAGTGCGCCGCGCTGTGCGGCGGAGTCGGTGCTCGACCCGCGAGCAGGTCGGTTACCTGGTGGGCAGGCATGGGGCGGTGGAACAGCCAGCCCTGGGCGGTGTCGCAGCCGAGGTCGCGCAGGCGGCTGGCTTGGTGCGGCGTCTCGACGCATTCGGCGGTGACGGTGAATCCGAGTGCGTGGGTGAGTTCGATGATTGATTCCAGGACCAGCAGGTCGGTGGCGCTGGGCGTGTCGGGTGCTCGGATGCACCGGATGAAGGGACCCGCGAGTTTCACCACGTCGAGCGGGAGTTGGCCGAGATAGGCCAGATTGGAGTAGCCGGTGCCGAAGTCGTCGATGGCGATGTGGACACCGGATTCCGCCAGGGTGCGCAACGCCTGCAGCGGCCGCCCGGAGGTGTGCATGAACGCGCGCTCGGTCAGTTCGAGTTGAAGCCGGTCCGGCGGGATGCCGGTCTCGACGATGACCTGTTGTACCCGATCCAGCCAGGTGGGGTCGGCGACCTCGGCGGCGGACACATTCACGCTGACGATCGGCATGTGATCGGGATACCGGTCCTGCCAGTCGCGGCTGTCGCGACAGGCGCGTTCGAGGACCAGCGCGCCCAGCGCCCCGATGTGGCCGTTGTCTTCGGCGAGGTCGACGAACTGGGCCGGGGTGAGGACCCCGAGTTCGGGATGTCGCCAGCGCACCAGCGCTTCGACGGCCGTCATCCGCTGATCGGTCAGGGCGACGATCGGCTGATAGTCGAGGAATAACTCGCCGCGTATCAATGCGGCGGGCATGGCCGCCGACAATTCGGAACGGGTGTGCTCCTGTCGGCCACGGTCGGCGTCGAATACCGCGTAGCGCCCACGGCCCGCGGCCTTGGCCCAGTACATGGTGGTGTCGGCCGCCTGGAGCAACTCGTCGGCGGTGGTGTGCTCACTGCGCCCGTCCATCACGCCGATGCTGGCGGTGACGGTCAGGTGGTGGCCACGAATATCGAATGGCCGGGCGAAGGCGTCGAGCACGGTCTGGGCGAGCTCGGCGACCGTGTCGGAACCGCTGAATTGTGGGACCAGGATGACGAATTCGTCGCCGCCCATGCGGGCCACCAGCTGGCCGGGCCGGGTGGCGCAGTCGCTGAGGCGGGCGGCGGCCTGCATGAGCAGTTCGTCGCCGACCGCATGTCCGAAGGTGTCGTTGACCATCTTGAAATGGTCGAGATCGACGTAGCAGAGCCCGAATGTGGAGTTGGCGTCGCCGAATGCGGCGGTGAGCGCGTCGATGAAACGGGACCGGTTCGGTAGACCGGTCAGTTGATCGTGGTGGGCGCGGTAGTGCAGTCGTTCCCGTAGTGCGCGCCGCTCGGAGATGTCCTCCACCAGCACCAGCGTGTATTGCGGTTGGCCGCGCTCATCCCTGATGAGTGAGACGTTGAGGTTGGTCCACACGGTGTGGCCGTCGCGATGCCGGTAGGCCTTCTCGAGTTGCACGTTGTCGTGGTCACCGCGCAGAAACGCCAGGTAGAGGTCCCACATGCCGGGATCGTCGTCGGGGTGCACCAGATCGGTGACCTCGAGCTCGTACATTTCGGCGGGCTGGTAGCCGAGCATGCTGGCGAACGCGGTGTTGACCTCGATGATCCGGCCGGTCATATCCGAAAGCCCGGTGCCGATCCCGGCCTGGGTGAACACTGCACGCAGCCGTGCCTCGCTGGCACGCAGTTGCTCCTCGACGGCGCCGCGGGCGGCGATTTCGGCGGCGCGGACGCTTTCCTGCTCGGCAAGCAGCCATGCCCGGAACGCGCGGAGGTAGCCGTTGGTAAAGGCCCCGAGTAGCTCGGCCAGCCGATCTGACGAGGCGGTGCCCGCTTCGGCGAAATGTGCGCAGAGCACCGCGATGGTGCGGCCGAGTACTTCGTCCCCGACGAAATGCGCCTGGGCCAGCTCGGCGCCGAGCTCGGCAACCCGGCCGGTCGGTTCCCGTGTGCGGGCGGCGGTTTCGAGTTCGTGGGCCAGCCCGGTCAACAGCATGCGCGCTTCTGCCGCGCTCATCGGCACCACATGATCGCGAGTCCCTCCACCGAGCGCGGCCGTCCAGCGGGCGGTCAGGTCGGTGTACGGGCCGTCATCATCTGATCCGGGCCCGGCATCCCAACCCATGGGTGCTGATCCTAGCTCCGCTGGCGGCGGCGCGTGAACCACGGCGCCGCACCTACCGCTGGGATACGATGGCAGCGCTTCCGTGTCGTTGTGCGGGTGTGGCCGAAATATGGGCGGTACGAGAGGGTTTCAGGATTCATGACCAGACCGAGTTGGGCTCCCGAAGGTATTGATCTGGATCGCCCCAGCGCGTCCAGGGTCTACGACTATTTCGTCGGCGGCATGCACAATTTCGAGATCGACCGGCATTTGGCGCGGCAGATCGAGGCATTCACCCCGAATGTCGCCGAGACCATGCGCGCGAACCGGGACATGTTGCGCCGCTGTGTGCGGTTCCTCGTCGACGCCGGGATCGACCAGTTCCTCGACATCGGATCCGGCATCCCGACGGTCGGCAACGTGCACGAAGTGGCTCAGGGCCGCGACCCGTCGGCGCGCGTGGCCTATGTCGACATCGACCCGGTCGCGGTCGCGCATAGTCGCGCCATCCTGGACGGCGATCCGCGCACCGCGGTGATCCAGGCCGACATCAGCAGTCCCGAAACCATCCTGGCCGACCCGCAGGTGACACAGCTGATCGACTTCGAGAAGCCGGTAGCTGTGCTGCTGCTCGGTGTGCTGCATTTCGTGGCGGACGAGGCCGACCCGGCAGGCTGCGTGGCCGGCCTGCGGGACGCGGTCGCCCCCGGCAGCTTCCTCGCGATCACGCACGCCACCTCTGATGGACAACCCACCGAGGTCTTGGAGGCGCAGAAACTGTCCGGCCGCACCTCGACCGAGATCGTGCTGCGATCCAAGGACGAGATCACCGCCTATTTCGACGGTTGGTCGCTGGTCGAACCCGGCCTTGTCCACCTGCCGCTGTGGCGGCCCGACAACCCGGACGACATCGCCGCCGACCCCGAACAGTCCGGCGCCTTCGGCGGCGTCGCCCGCAAGGTCTGAACCGAAGCGGCGCGCAGCCGGTTGCTGCGGCCCCCGGCTACGGGTTCAGCGCCTATCCTCGGAAGCTGACCTGAACCGTTGCCCGAGATAGGGCCGGCCCGGACCAAAGGAGCACCGATGGAATACCGCAGGCTCGGCCGTAGCGGCCTGATGATCAGTGAAATCGCCTATGGAAACTGGCTGACGCACGGATCCCAGGTGAAGCAGGACGCGGCGCGGGCTTGCATTCGCGCCGCGCTGGATATCGGGATCACCACGTTCGATACGGCCGATGTCTATGCGGAGACCAGGGCCGAGGAGGTCATGGGACGCGCACTGCAGGCTGAGCGTCGGTCGGGGCTGGAGATCTTCACGAAGGTGTACTTCCCCACCGGCACCGGGCAGAACGATAAAGGGCTGGGACGCAAGCACATCCTGGAATCGATAGATGGTTCGCTGCGTCGGCTGCGCACCGATTACGTCGATCTCTACCAGGCGCACCGGTATGACCATTCCACGCCGCTGGATGAGACGATGGAGGCGTTCGCCGATGTGGTCCGCTCCGGCAAGGCGCTGTACATCGGCGTTTCGGAGTGGACCGCCGACCAGCTGCGCGCCGGGCATCAGCTGGCCCGCGAACTCCGGATACCGCTGATCTCCAACCAACCCCAGTACAACGCGCTCTGGCGCGTCATCGAAGCCGAGGTCGTCCCCACTTCCGAGGAACTCGGCATCGGCCAGATCGTGTGGTCACCTATCCTGCAGGGCGTGCTCACCGGCAAATATCAGCCGGGCAAGCGGCCGCCGAAGGGGTCGCGGGCGACCGACGAGAAGGGCGGGGCCAGCTTCGTCGGTCGCTGGCTGCGCGACGACGTGCTCGAACGCGTCCAGCAGCTGCGACCGCTTGCCGAGCAGGCGGGCCTCTCGCTCGCGCAGCTCGCCGTGGCCTGGGTGCTGCAGAATCCCAATGTCTCCGCCGCGATCATCGGCGCCTCCCGTCGCGAACAGGTCACCGAGAACGCCGCGGCCGCGGGCAAGCGACTCGACACCGACCTGCTGAAGGCCATCGATGAGATCCTCGAACCCGTCGTCGAACGCAACCCGCAGCTCACCGCGAGCCACCCGTCCAACAACACCTGACGGTTCCCTCGCCGCGGTCAGGCGAGATGTGGCAATACCTCGGTCGCGAGTCGCTCCATCTGCGCCGCCTCGTCGAAAAGCGGGTTGATCAGGGTCATTTCGGCTCCGGCGGCGGCCACGTCGCGCAGTCCCTGGACGCAGTCATCCGGCGTGCCGCAGACGGCGGCGGGCAGCAGGGTCTTACCGAAATCGCCGTAGATGGCGACGAGGGTGTCGGCCATGCGCTGTTTCGCGTGGTCGGTGTCGTTGTCCACGGCGATGTAGACGCGTTTCGCGATGCGGAAATCCGCTGTGTCGCTACCGCTTTCGGCAAGGGCGGCGCGCACGGTGCGGACCTGCTCGGCGAACTGCTCTGTCGTCGACGATCCGGCGCCGAAGAATCCGTTGCCGTGCCGGACCGCGCGGCGCAGCGCGGCGGGAGTGCTGCCGCCGAACCACAGTGGCGGGTAGGGCTTCTGGAACGGCTTCGGCTCCATGGAGGCGCCCTTCAGCTGCCAGAACTGTCCGTCGATGTCGACCGTCGGCAGGGTCCAGAGCGCCTTCATAGCCTGTAGGCCCTCGTTGAAGCGAGTCACGAGATTGTCGCCGGGGTCGACGTCGAACGCGGAGAACATCCGCTGTCGGCCGCCGATGCCGACGCCGATTTCGAGGCGTCCGCGGCTGAGCTGGTCCAGCGTGCTGACGCGCTTGGCGAGGTGGACCGGATTGTGCAGCGGAGTGACGAACACCGCGCATCCGAGTCGCAGTCGCTCGTTGCAGGCGGCGGCGAAGGTTAGCAACTCGATCGGGCTCAGGTGGGCCTCCGAACCGAGAACCTGCTCGGTCGTCCACGCGCTTTCGAAGCCGAGTTCCTCGGCCCTGGTCAGGTAGGCCCGCAGTTGCTCAGGCTGGAACGCCTGGTCGGGGACAAGCTGCGGAAGCGAGATCGCGTACTGCATGATTCGACGATAGCTCGCGGCCCGACAGTGCTGGCAGCGCGTCATGGATAGCCATCCCGGCGAGGCACGAAAGGTCCGGAGCGGCAACCGGTTCTCAGTATTTGGGCGAGCTCGGTGGTTGGTAGGCGGGATCGGCGACGCGCATGGCAGTGACGTCGTTTCGGTCGTGCATGTCGGGCATGGACAGCCAGCGATCGTGTAACCGAGCCAGAGCGTCGCGGTCGAGTTCGACGCCGAGGCCGGGGGTGTCGGTGACTTCGACGGCGCCGTCGGTGAAGGTGAGCGGCGCGGTGATGACGTCGTCGCTCTGCCAGGGGTAGTGGGTGTCGCATGCGTAGTCGAGATCGGCGATGGTGGCGGCGACCTGGGTCATTGCGGCGAGGCTGATGCCAAGATGGGTGTTGGAGTGCATCGAAATGCCTTTGCCGTAGGCGCGGCAGACGGCGGCGAGGTCGCGGGTGGCCAGCAGGCCGCCCCAGAAGTGGTGGTCGGACAGCACCACCTGCACCGCGTTGGCGTCGAAGGCGGGACGGATTTCGTCGACGGCGGTGACGACCATGTTGGTGGCGAGGATCGTGCCGGTGCGGCGGTGGAGTTCGGCCATATCGTCGAGGCGTGCGGTGGGATCCTCGAGGTATTCCACGACACCGGAAAGTTGTTCGGCGACAGTCGTTGCCGTGGTAAGCGACCAGCCGCCGTTGGGGTCCAGCCGAAGTGGGTGGTCGGGAAACTCCTTGGCCAGCAGTTGGATCGCGGCGACCTCTTCCTCGGGAGGGAACGCGCCACCCTTGAGCTTGAACGAACGAAATCCGCCGTAGGCAGCGAATTTTCGGGCAAGTTGAACCACACCCTCGGGGTCGACCACTTCGCCCCAATCGTCGGTAGGCGCGCCGGGGACCGGATGTTCGGCCCACTTGTAGAACAGGTAGCCGGAGTAGTCGACGCGGTCACGGACCTTGCCGCCGAGCAGGGCGTGCACCGGCATCCCGAGTTCCCGAGCGTGCGCGTCGAGTGCGGCGGTCTCGAAAGCGGAGATCACGCTGAGTCGGATCTTGTCGGTGGTGAGCGTGCCGCGCAGACCACCGGCGACCGGATTGTCTTCCAGCACTCGGCCATCGGAGTGTTCCGTGCCGAGCAGGCGGATCGAGTTGATCGCCGCGACCGGCATTCCGGCGAGCGGGGGAGCGAGTTCGGTCGCCAGGTCGAGGTATACGCGATCGCCATAGGTTTCACCGAGACCGACTGCGCCACTGTCTGTTTCGATCTCCACGATCAGCCGTGGCGTGTAGGGCTGGTGTACGCCACCGACATTCAGCAGGGGCGCGTCGGCGATGAGGATCGGAGTGAGTCGAACATCTGTAATGACCGGTGACATGGTCGCCTTTCGGAGTGGGTCAGCTGTGCTTGCCGTCGATGCGGCGCGGCAGCCGCCAGGGGTTGGCCTCGCGCAGGGCGGGCGGGAGCAGGCTGTCGGGAAAGCCCTGCCAGGCGACGGGGCGCAGAAACCGCGTGATCGCCGCGGCGCCGACCGATGTCGTTGTCGGTGCGGTGGTCGCCGGGTATGGGCCACCGTGCTGCTGTGCCCAGCTGACCGTGAGGCCGGTGGGCCAGTCGTTCCAGATGAGTCGACCGGCCAGCGCGGTCAGTGCGGGCAGCAGCGCACGGACATCGTCGACCTCGTCGTCCTGCGCGAACACGGTGGCAGTTAGTCCGGGCTCGAGCTGTTCGAGCAACTGTGCCAGTTCGTCGGAACCGTCGTACTCGACCACGATCGAGGCAGGCCCGAAGCATTCCGTCCGCAACACCTCCCCAGCCGCCAGGAAGTCGGCGGCACGCACGCCGAGCAGGGTCGGCTCGGTCGGTGCGCTGTCGGCGGTGGGCGCGGAAATGGTTGTCACAGCGGGGTACCCGCGAACCTGAGTGACGCGGGCGCGGTAGCCGTCGGCAATGTGACTGTTGAGCAGCTGCTGTCCGGGCACCGTTGCGACGGCCGAACGCAGCGTGTCGGCGAGGCCGTGCCCGGTGGGCAACAACAGCAGCCCGGGCTTGGTGCAGAACTGTCCCGCGCCGAGAGTGAACGATCCCACATAGCCCTCGGCGATCTGCCTGCCGCGGGCGCGCACCGCGCCCGGCGTCACCACCACCGGATTGACGCTGCCCAGTTCGCCGTAGAACGGGATCGGCCGTGGCCGCGATGTCGCGATGTCGAACAATGCCCGCCCACCCGCAACCGAACCGGTGAAGGCCGCAGCGGCGATGTCGGGATGACGCAGTGCGGCGGTGCCCGCGTCGACACCGTGGATGACCTCGAACGTGCCGTCCGGGGCACCGGCGGCCGCCAACGCGTCCCGCACGATTCTGCCGGTGCGGTCGGACAAGTGCGGGTGCCCTGGATGGGCTTTCAGCACGACGGGACAGCCTGCGGCCAGCGCGGCGGCGGTGTCACCGCCAGCGACGCTGAACGCGAACGGGAAGTTGCTCGCGGCGAAGACCAGCGTCGGTCCGATCGGAACAACGGTGCGCCGGATGTCGGGTCGCGGCCCCATCGGCCAGCTGGGATCGGCGTGATCGACTGTCGCAGCGAGGAATTCGCCGTCGGCAAGCACCTCGGCGAACAGCCGCAGCTGGAACGTGGTGCGCGCCGATTCGCCACGCAACCGCGGTGTTTCGGGCAGGTGGGTTTCCGCGGCGGCGAGCGGTACGAGTTCGTCGGCCGCGGCATCGAGCGCGTCCGCGAGGTGCGTGAGCCATCGTCCGCGCTCGGCCGGTGTGCTGTCCGCGATACGGGCTGCGGCATCGGTCGCGGCAGTGATGATGCGCTGGAGTTCGTTCGGTGCGGTGTCCATGATTCTCCTGAAAAGTCAGGCCCGGATCGTGTTTTCGGCCTCGGTCCAGGCGCGGGCATGCTCGCTGAGGGTCACCCCGAGGCCGGGGCGTGCCGACAAATGCATCCGGCCGTCGGCGATCTCGAGGCGCTCGTTGAAAAGCGGGTCGAACCACTCGAAATGCTCGACCCACGGTTCGCGGGCATAGGCCGCCGCGAGATGAACGTGCACCTCCATCACGAAATGCGGTGCCAGCTGAAGATTTTCGCGTTCGGCCAGCGCCAGCACCCGCAGAAACTGGGTAACGCCGCCGATGCGCGGCGCATCGGGTTGCACGATATCGGCGCCGCGCGCGCGAATGAGTTCGGCGTGCTCGGCGACGCTGGTCAGCATTTCGCCGGTCGCGATCGAGGTGTCGAAGGTCGACGAGAGCTGCGCGTGGCCCTCGAAGTCATAGGCGTCCAATGGTTCTTCGATCCACACCAGTCCGAACCGCTCCATTGCCCGGCACATGCGCCGCGCGGTGGCCCGGTCCCACTGCTGGTTGGCATCGACCATCAAGGCCACCTCATCGCCGAGCTTCTCCCGCACCGCAGTGAGCCGCGCAAGGTCGACGCTGCTGCCGGGATGACCGACCTTGAGCTTGATACCGCCGATACCGCGCTCCAGCGACTCGCCCGCCCGGTCGAGCACTTCCTCGATCGAGGCATGTAGAAAGCCGCCGGAGGTGTTGTAGCAGCGCACGGAATCACGGTAGGAGCCAAGGAGTTTCGCCAGCGGCAGCCCCGCGCGTTTGGCCTTCAGATCCCACAGCGCGATATCGAACGCGGCGATCGCCTGTACCGACAGTCCGCTGCGGCCGACCGACGCGCCCGCCCACATCAGCTTGTCCCAGATCTTCGCGATATCGCTGGGGTCTTCGCCGAGCAGCACCGGCGCGAGCTCGCGGGCGTGCGCGAACTGGCCGGGCCCGCCCGCGCGTTTTGCGTAGCTGATGCCGATACCTTCCAGGCCGGTCGCGGTGCTGATCTCCGCGAACAGCACGGCGATCTCGGTCATCGGCTGCTGCCTGCCGGTGAGCACCTTCGCGTCACTGATTCCGGTGGGCAGCGGCAGCGCGACCGAGGAAATCTTGACCTCGATGATCCGATCCAGCGTAGCCGCGCCCGGTGCAGTGATCACGGTGCCTCCGCTGCGGCGAACGTCGAGACCAGTGCGGTGAGTTCGGTGAGTTCCGCGTCGGTGAGGTTGGTCAGCGGCGGGCGCACGGGTCCGGCGGGGCGGCCGATGGCGGCGAGTCCAGCCTTGATGATCGACACCGCATAGCCGGGTCGGCGGTCGCGAATGTCCAGATAGGGGATGACGAACTCGCGCAGATACCGGTAAACGGTGTCGCGGTCGCGGGCCCGCACCGCCCGGTAGAACGCGAGGGCGAACTCCGGCAGGAAGTTGAAGATCGCGGACGAGTAGGTCGTGACGCCCATTTCGGTGTACGGCAGGGCGAAGGTCTCCGCGGTCGGCAGGCCGCCGATATAGGTGAGCCGATCGCCCAGCCGGGCGTAGATCCGGGTCATCATCTCGATATTGCCGACACCGTCCTTGAACCCGACGAGGTTCGGGCAGCGCTCGGCCATCCGCGCCAAGGTCACGTCATTGCAGGTGGCGTTCGCGCGACTGTAGAAGATCACGCCGAGTGATGTCGCCGCGCAGACGGAAGCGACGTGTTCGACCAGACCCTCCGGACCCGCCTCGGTGAGATACGGTGGCAGCAGCAGAATGCCTTCGGCGCCTGCGGTTTCGGCGGCCTTGGCCTGTTCGATGGCCGAGGCGGTGCCCGCGGTGGCCGGTGCGATCACCGGTATCCGGCCCGCGGTCTCGGCGACCGCCGCGCGCACCACCTGGTCGATCTCGGCCGGCGTCAGCGAGAATCCCTCGCCGGTGCCGCCTGCGGCGAACAGCCCGGCGACCTCGTACTGGGCGAGCCAGGCGATGTGTTTGCGGTAGGCGGCCTCGTCGAAGGCGAGGTCGGCATCGAAATGCGTGACGGGGAACGACAAGAGCCCCTGCCCTAGTGCGGGGCCGAGTTCTTCGGCGGATAGGTGTGACACGGTAATTCTCCTCGAGATGATCGTGGGAAGCATGCGTCCGTCAGGGTGAGCGTCATCGGGCAGGCGGCAGCGACTCGAGCAAGCCGACCACCCGATGCAGGGCCGGATTCGCGCACTCGCGACGCCACACCGCGTGCAGGACGGCCGGGTCGTCGATGCCGTCGAGCGGCCGGAACCGCACGCCGTCGGGGTGCAGGTGGGTGGCGGACTCCGGCACCAGCGCCAAGCCGCGGCCCGCGGCCACCAGCGCGAGCATGGTGTGCACCTGGGTCAGCTCGTGCGTCGAGGTGTAGGGCACCGCGGCCAGGATGCGGGTGACCAGGTCGGCGAAATAGCGTGCCGGACCCGGCGCGTACACCAGCAGCGCCTCGCCACCCAGCTCCTCGACCTCGACGGGACCGTCGGTGGCTAGCCGATGCCGCTCCGGCACGGCAAGTACCAAATGCTCGGAATGCACCAGCCGAGAATCGAATTCGGCCGGATCGAACGGCGGCCGGGCCAGGGCGAGATCCAGTTTGCCGCTGCGCAGATTCTCGAACTGCTCGGAGCTCACCATCTCCCGCAGCACCACCTCGACATCGGAGAGTCCCTTTTCGATGTGGTTGAGAAACCGGCCGAGGAAGCCGAACCCGGACGCCGCGGTGAAGCCGATCCGCACCGTGCCCGCTCGGCCCGCCGCAACCAACCGGGCGGTACCGGGGGCCGCCTCGGCCAGTGCAAGCAGTCTGCGTGCCTCGGTCAGGAAGACCACCCCGGCCGGGGTGAGCTCGACCTGCCGCTGGGTGCGGTCGAAGAGTTCGACACCGATATCGCGCTCGAGCTTCTGGATCTGCCTGCTCAGCGGCGGCTGGGTCATCCGAAGGCGCTCCGCGGCGCGGCGGAAGCTGCCCTCCTCGGCCACCGTCACGAACCCGCGGAGCTGTTCCAGCGACAGCATGGACGTGACCCGACCGGTATCGGCCTGTACCGCGTCACTATCCGACATCATTTCCTCCTGAGCCGCAGCGGGGTCGGGTGCGACACCCGTGCATCGATCTGTTCGCAGGCTATGGCCTTGCAGTGATACTCGTCCAAGCCCATTTCGGCATTGACTGATACTCGTGCCGCATATGCGCGGCCGTGGTTCGCCGCGCCAACTCACGATGCGGGGAGCTCGACGATGTCGACCCAGTTGGGATTGCGGCCGACCGGACAGCGGTGCAGCGGGGTCAGTGCGCCGCTGTCGGGGTCGATCGCGTAACTGGTCAGGCTGTCGGACTGCTGTCCCGCCGCCACCAGGAACCGGCCGTGCGGATCGATGGCGAAGCCGCGCGGCTGGGTTTCGGTCGGTGTGTGCCCGAGTGGGTCGAGCGTGCCGGTCGCGCCGTCGACGCGGAACCCGGCGAGGGTGCTCGACGTCCGCTCGGCCACATAGAGGAAGTCACCGCCGGGGGTGACCCGCAGATCCGAGGTCGCGGGATCCGTGCCGTCGAAATCCGCGGGCAGCACCGATGCCGAGGCGACCCGCGCGAGCGTGCCCGCGTCGGTATCGAACCGGTAGCTGTTCACCGTGCCGTCGAGTTCGTTCGAGGCATAGACGACACACCCGCTCGGATGGAACACGAGATGTCTTGGGCCAGAGCCAGATTTGGTCGCGACGAACGGCGGCTGGTTCGGTGTCAGCGCGCCGGAGGCGGGATCGAACCGATACTGCAGGATCTCGTCGCCGCCGAGCACCGCCGCGAACACCTGGTGATTCGACGGACCGGTCACGATCGAATGGGCATGCCGCGCAGTGGCAATGACCTCGACCGGCTGCGCCGCCACCGCGCCATCGGCGCCGATCGGACTGACCGTGATCTTGTCGCCGGTATAGGACGCGGCCAGCAGGAACCGTCCGGTCCGATCGGTGGCGAGGTAGCACATATTGTCGGGCAGTGCGGTGTTCGCGAGCGCGGTCAGCCGCCCGGTCGCCTGGTCGATCGCGAACGCCGCGACCGTGAACGGCGCCGAACGCAGCGACGCATACAGATACCGGCGATCCGGACTCACCGCCAGCGGCATCACGGTGCCGGCGACCGGCACCCGCTCCACCGGCGCCAAGGCGCCGGTGGAATCCAGGTGCAGCATCGAGATCTCACGACTGTCGGCGTTCGAGACGTATACCGTGGTCACGCGATCGGTCATCGGCATCCGCTCACGCCGCCTTGGTGGCACGGCCGCCGCCGACCCGGGCCCGCAGATCCAATTCGATCTGTTCCAGACTGCGGCCGTTGGTCTCCGGCACGAACTTGGTCACCAGTGCGAACAACACCACACTGACCCCGGCGAAGATCCAGGCCGAGTAGCCGAGCCCGAGGTGGTCGTTCATCACCGGGAACACGAAGGTGATGGTGAAGGTCGACGACCACAGCACCACGCTGCCCACACCCATGCCGACACCACGCACCCGCAGCGGGAAGATTTCCGCCATCATGACCCAGACCACCGCGCCCCAGCCGAGTTCATAACCGGCTAGGTAGACGTTGAGCAGGATCAGCGTGGTGAGGCCGGTAACAGTGGAATTGTGCACGGTGAGCACCACGAGGCCGAGCGCGAACAACGAGACGGCCATACAGACATTGCCGAGCAACAGCAGCGGCTTGCGACCCCAGCGGTCCACCATGAAGATCACCCATGCGGTGAACGCCACTTTCACGGCGCCGAGCACAATGGATGCCAGGAGCGAGGTCGAATTACCGAAACCCAAGTCGGTGAACATCGTTGGCGCATAAAGATTTACCGCGTTCACGCCGGAGAATTGCTGACCGACGGCCAGAATCAGCGCGACGACCAATGCCGGTCGCGCCCACGGCATCAGCAGATCTCGCAACCGTCCCTTGTGCTGCGCATCCAATTGGGCGACCGCTTGAATGCCGCTGATCTCGGCATCGATTTCGTCGGCGCGATGGGTGCTGGCCAATACTGCGCGCGCTTCGTCTTCGCGACCGGCCTTCAGCAGCCAGCGCGGCGTTTCCGGCAGGAAGGACATGCCTACCAGCAGCAGTATCGCCGGGACCGCCGCGACCGCGAACATCGCCCGCCAGTTCCCGGACCCGGAGAAGGCCCAGTCCACGATGTAGGCGATCAGGATGCCGGACACGATCATCAACTGGTTCAACGTCGACAATGCGCCGCGCGCTCGGGTCGGAGCCAGCTCGGACAAATAGGTGGGCACGGTCGCCGACGAACAGCCGACCGCGATTCCGGTGATGAACCGGGCGCCGATCAGCGCGATCACATTGGGAGCGACGGCGCAGCCGATGGCTCCGATCGCGAAGATCACCGCGGCGAGCATAATGCTGCGCTTGCGCCCGAGCCGATCGGTGACCCGACCGGCAAGGGCCGCACCGATTATCGCGCCTGCGGCGAGGCAACCACCGATGACGCCCTGCGTCAGTGACGTGAGATGCCAGGACTTCTTGATGAACAACAGGACGCCGGAGATCACCCCGAGGTCGTAGCCGAACAGGATGCCCCCGAGAGCACCGAAGAAGTATAGGAAACGAACATTGATTCCGGTGCCCGACTTTGTGGGTACCAGTGATTTGTACTGCATGGGGTGCTCTTCTTTCGCGATGGAGCAAGTGCTATCGGCGTCACATGCCGATAGAGCGGGGTTTGAGAAATCCCGATTCGATTTTGGTATCGCGCCATGCGTTTTCGGAACGCAAAGATGCGGGCGTTACAACGGGTTCGGCTTGCCGAGCGGAGTTTCGACGAAAGGGCCGCCGACGTATATCGGGCCGGTGGCGTGTCCGGGGTCTCGGCCAAGGATTTTCGCGGCGAACTGCTCGGCGTCGTCGGCGCTGCGGTAGCCGAGTTCCATTGCCTCGCTGAGGGATACGGCCGCGCGGGTATTGGCCGATACGCCCCAGATCACCCGATAGCCGGGCTTTTCCGCCGACAGGCAGGCCTCGAACAGTCGCGCACAATCGTCCGGAGACAGCCACATCGACAGTCCCCGAACATCATTGGGGCGATCGAAGCAGGAACCGATCCGCACGCAGATCACGTCCATGCCGAAGCGGGAGTGATAGAGGCCGCCCAGCGCCTCGACGGCGACCTTGCTGACGCCGTAATAGGTGTCCGGCAGCGCAGCGGCGTCTCCCGGGATGCCGTCGGGACCGGACTCGCCGAACACCCGGAACCCGACGGCGTGATTGCTGGACGCGAGCACGATCCTGGACACACCGGCCTGGCGGGCGGCTTCCAGCACTGTATGCGTGCCGTCCACATTCACGGCCAGCACCCGGTCCCAGCTGTCCTCCCTGCTGATCCCACCGAGATGGATGATCGCGTCCACATCCCGGCAGGCCGCCGCCATCGTCGCGGCATCGGTGAGCGAACCGGGGATGATCTCCACGCGTTCGCCGGGTGCGGGCGGATCCACCGCTTCCAGGTCCAGCAACCGCAGCACGCGGTCGGGACGTTGCAGCCGGGAGCGCATCTTCAAGCCGATACCGCCCGCGGCGCCGGTGATCAGAATTCGATGATCACTCATACGGCACCGATTCGGATCCGCTCGACGGCCGGGGGCCTGCCGCTTTCACACATCGTTGTCCTCCTGGGTCCGGCGGTGAGTGTGGTCTGGATCACTCGCCGCTCGACGTGACAGAAGGCTAGGACGCTGGACTGATGCGTGTCCAACACCATTTGGACATCAACTGATGCTCGCAGGGCATCGGATGAGGCGGCCGCTACCAAATGTCTGCTAGTGCGCCGTCCTTCAGGGCGGTGATGAAGGCGGACGCGGGAGTCCGCGTAGCGGGCGAGCGTGCCCTAGACGGGGTGGTCCTGTTGCTCAATGTACTGACGCAGCACCGAGATCGGAGCGCCACCGACGGAACCGGCGAAATAGGAGCCGGACCAGAGACGCTGGGCACGCCAGTAGTGGCGGACCAGTTCGGGGAACTCTTGGCGCAGCCGACGCGACGACACTCCCTTGAGGGAGTTGACCAGTTTGGACAGGGCGACCTTGGGGGGAAGTTCACCAGCAGGTGAACATGATTGGCTTCGCCGTTGAACTCGACCAGTTCGGCCTCGAAGTCGGCGCATACGTCGCGCATGATCTGTTCCATGCGCTGGAGGTGAGTGTCGGTGAACACGCGATGCCGGTATTTGGTGACGAAAACCAAGTGTGCGTGCAGCACGAAAACACAGTTTCTACCAGTGCGGATGTGTATGTCTTCGGTCATAAACCAATGATAGAATATCGGGGTGCAGCTTCGATACAACTTCCGCCTCTACCCGACCGCGGGCCAGCAGGCGTCGTTGGCGAAGGCGTTCGGCTGCGCAAGGGTGGTGTTCAACGATGCGTTGCGGGCACGTCAGGACGCGCGGGCCGATGGGCTGCCGTACCTGTCGGATGGTGAACTGTCCAAACGGTTGACGCAGATGAAGAAAACCCGGAACGGGTGTGGCTGGCGGACGTTTCTTCGGTGGTGTTGCAGCAGGCGTCGGCGGATCTGAACACGGCGTACCGGAATTTCTTCGGCTCGATCACAGGGAAACGCAGGGGCGCGAAGGTCGCTGCGCCGCGTTTTCGTTCCCGCAAGGACAATCGTCAGTCGATCAGGTTCACCCGCAACGCCCGGTTCAGTATCACGCCCGGCCGGAAGCTGAGCTTGCCGAAGATCGGCGACGTGCAGGGGCGCTGGTCACGGGAGTTACCTTCGGCCGTCGTCGGTGACGGTGATCAAGGATGCGGCTGGCAGGTACTTCGCGTCGTTCGTGGTGGAAACCGGGGAACAGCCGTTGCCGATGGTCGATTCCGAGGTCGGTATCGACCTGGGGTTGACGACGTTCGCGGTCCTGTCCGACGGCAAGGTCATCGAGTCTGCGAAGTTCCTGCGGCACGCCGAACGCAGGTTGCGGAAGCGTCAGAAGGCATTGTCCCGCAAGGAAAAGGGCAGCAAAAACCGTGACAAGGCTCGGGTCGAAGTCGCCAAGGCGCATGCCAAAGTAGCCGATACACGCAAGGATTGGGCGCACAAGCATTCCACGAGGATTATCCGTGATAACCAAGCGGTGTACGTCGAGGATTTGTGTGTCAAGGGTTTGGCTCGAACGAGGTTGGCGAAGTCTGTTCACGATGCGGGTTGGGGCATGTTCGCCCGCATGTTGGAGGAGAAAGCCGCCCGGTATGGGCGGACCTTCGGCAAAGTAAGCCGATTCTTTCCGTCGACGCAGATGTGCTCCGTGTGCGGGGCTGTCGGCGGCAAGAAGCCCCTGCATGTCCGGGAGTGGACGTGCACGTGCGGCACCGCCCACGACCGGGATGTGAACGCCGCGAAGAACATTCTGGCCGCAGGACGTGCGGACAGGTCAACGCCTGTGGAGCTGGTGTCAGTCTCGACTTCGGTCGAGCGACCGGCTGTGAAGCAGGAACCCGCCGGGAGCGCGGCGTAAGCCATGCAGACCGGAATCCCCGCCCTTCACTTCAGGGCGGGGAGGATGTCAATCGAACCGGACTTCCCAGCGCTTGATGCCATTGAGCCAGCCGGACCGCAGGTGCTCGGGCTCGGCGACCTGGCTGATATCGGGCATGGCGTCGGCGATGGCGTTGAACATCAGGTCGATCTCCAGGCGTGCCAGGTTCGCTCCGAGGCAATAGTGCGTTCCGGCGCCGCCGAAGCCGACGTGCGGGTTGGGATCGCGCAATATATCGAAGGTGAACGGTTCGTCGAAGGCGTCCTCGTCGAAATTGGCCGAGCTGTAGAACATTCCGACGCGCTGGCCCTTTTTGATCAGTTGGCCACCGAGTTCGACATCGCGGGTCGCGGTGCGCTGAAAGGCGGTCACCGGGGTCGCCCAGCGCACGATCTCATCGGGCGCGGTGCGCGGGCGTTGTTCGCGGAAGAGCTCCCATTGAGCGGGGTTGTCCACGAATGCCTTCATGCCGTGCGTGATCGAATTGCGAGTGGTTTCGTTGCCCGCCACCGACAGCAGGATGACGAAGAACGCGAACTCGTCCGAGCCGAGATGTTCGCCATCGATATCGGCATTGACCAGCTTGGTGACGATATCGTCGGCGGGGCACTTACGTCGATCCTCGGCCATATTCCAGGCATAGCCGGTCAGTTCGAGCTGCGCGGTCTGTGAGCCGCCCTTGAACTCGGGATCGTCGGAGCCGATCAGCTGATTCGACCAGGTGAACAGCTTCTTGCGGTCCTGCTGCGGCACCCCGAGTAGTTCGGCGATCGCCTGTAGCGGCAGTTCGGAGGCGACCAGCTCGACGAAATCTCCGCTGCCGTTCTTCTTCGCCTCGTGCACGATGGCCGCCGCCCGTTCGGTGAGCGCGCCCCGCAGGCTCTCCACCGCGCGCGGTGTGAATCCCTTCGTCACGATGCGGCGACTCTTGGTGTGCGCGGGCGGGTCCATATTCAGCAGGATCACCCGTTGCACGTCGATTTGTTCGCGGGTGATCTCGGGCTGGTAGCGGATGATCGCGGTATTTTCGGTCGACGAGAAGATCTCCGGATGCCGGGAAATCTCCTTGACGTCTTCGAGTTTGGTGACCACCCAGTAGCCACCGTCGTCGAATCCGCTGACGCCGTTCGGTTGTGCGTTCCACCAGACCGGCGCGGATCGGCGCAGCTCGGCGAACTCCTCGATCGGTCGGCGCGTTGCCCACAGATCTGGATCGGTGAAATCGAACCCCGCCGGTATCGACGGTGTGGCCATGGCCACCTCCAATTGAAACACGTTCTAGGCGTTCATTGAAGCACGGGAGGTCGTCCGGCGGGGCGGTTCGACGAAGCTCAATTCTTCGAGACTTCATGCACTCTCGTTCTCACCGGCCCAGCATCCTTCAGTTCGATCCTGCCGCCGAAGGCGAATTATCGACCTACTGATCGTTCTCGACAGCCGCGTCGCGACTGCCGTTGCGCCGTAGCCGCCAGGCCAACCCCACCAGCAGGGCGGCGCCGAGCAAGAGCGGCACGGTGGTGTCCGAGACCGCGTCGCCGAGCTGCTTCCCCTCGTCCTCCAAGGCAATTCGGTATCGGCGCCGAGTACTGCAGCCCGCCCATCGCGATGATCGTCCAGCTGCCGATGGCGATCAGCAGGTCGCGGTGGCCGGTCGGCGGACAGGCTTATCGCCGGACCGCAATCGTGAACTACTCGGAGCCGAAGCCCGCGAACATCTTTCGCTCGAGCGACGGGACGGCCTCGGCTACTCGGAACATCGTGCGTCCGATGGTCCGACCGATCCGGCCGTCGGAGACCGTCTGGTTGGCGGCAGTGAGCGAATCGCGTACGGCCTTGAAGCCGTAGTCGATCATCTGCGAGGACATCGCCGACGGCCAACTGCACCACGCCGACTCGGACCGGATCGAACGTTTTCGCCACGCCAATCGAAAGAACCCGAATACGCTGGTTCTTTGAGCGAAGGGATGACACCCTTAACCGGTGACCTATCCTCCGGATACGCAGTCGGGGCCAGACCCGACAAACGACAAGCTAGATGCGGCCGTGTTCAAGGTGGCAGGCGTGGTCGTGCTCGGCGCGATCATGTCGATCTTGGACATCACGGTCGTCAGCGTCGCGATCCCCACCTTCCAACGCGAATTCGACACCAGCTACGCGATCGCCGCGTGGACGATGACCGGCTACACCCTGGCGCTCGCCACCGTCATTCCGATGACCGGTTGGGCAGCCGACCGGTTCGGCACGAAGCGGCTCTACATGATGGCGCTGACGTTCTTCGTGCTCGGCTCGATCCTGTGTAGCACGGCTTGGAACATCGAGTCGCTCATTGCCTTCCGCGTGATCCAGGGCATCGGCGGCGGCATGCTGATGCCGCTCGGCATGACGATCATGACGCACGCGGCCGGTCCGCAGCGCGTCGGTCGCGTCATGGCGGTGCTCGGCGTGCCGATGCTGCTCGGCCCGATCGGCGGCCCGATTCTGGGTGGCTGGCTGATCGGCAGCTTCAGCTGGCACTGGATCTTCATGATCAACCTGCCGATCGGCATCGTCGCGCTGATCCTGGCCTTCATCGTGTTCCCGTCGGACAAGCCGGAACCCTCGGAATCCTTCGACTTCCTCGGCATGCTGCTGGCTTCGCCCGGTCTCGCGCTGTTCCTGTTCGGTGTGTCGTCGATTCCCGGCGAGGGGACAGTCGCCTCACCGAAGGTGTTGATCTCCGCGGCTCTCGGGCTCTTGCTGATGGTCGCGTTCGTCTTCCATGCGTTGCGCACCGAGCATCCGCTGATCGACCTGCACCTGTTCCGCAACAGGGCGTTGACCTTCTCGGTGCTCACCATGGTGCTGTTCGCGTGCGCGTTCTTCGGCGCGGGTCTGCTGCTGCCGACGTACCTGCAGCAGGTGCGCGGTGAATCGGCATTGCAGGCCGGTCTGCTGATCGCGCCGCAGGGCTTGGGAGCGATGCTCACGATGCCGATCGCCGGTCGCTTCGTCGACAAGATCGGTCCTGGCAAGATCGTGATTGCCGGCATAGCGCTGCTGGCGATCGGCATGTCCTTCTTCATCCAGCTCGGAGCGGACACCTCGTACGTGGCCATGTGCGCGGCGTTGTTCGTGTCCGGTCTCGGTATGGGCTGCACGATGATGCCGATCATGACCGCGGCGATTCAGACCCTGAGCCACCAGCAGGTTGCCCGCGGCTCGACGCTGATGAACATCATCAACCAGACCGCCGGATCGATCGGCACCGCGACCATGTCGGTGGTCCTGACGAACCTGCTGAACAACCAGCCGCTCGCCAGGCCCGCGATCGCGTCGAATTTCGATCCGACCATCGCGCAGAAGGTTCCGCCCGGCGCGATCCAAGAGGGTCTCAATCAGGCCGCGACCGCGTTCAGCCACACCTACATCGTGGCGCTGGTGCTCATCATCGCCACCTTGATCCCGGCATTCTTCCTGCCGCGGACGAAGCAGAAGACGCTGGTGGTCGCCGACGCACCGGCGGCCGTGGTGCACTGACCGCGAACCTCGCACGGTGCGGCCGGGCGTCGGTGTTTCCCACGCTGACGCCCGGCTATCCGCGGCCGGCCTTCCAGGCGACGCCGCAGTACAAGCCGCCGCACTTCCCGGATCCCGAGGCATCCCAGCAGATCCACCTCGACATCCTGGCCGACGACATCGAGGTTGCCGAGCCGAAGGCACTCGCAGTCGGCGCGAAACCAGTGCAGGCCAAGGAGATCGACCGGTTCCGCGTCTACTCCGATCCGGTCGGGCATACCTTCTGTCCGATCTGGCTGAGCTAGCGCGACGCCGCACGGTCGAGGCCGATGGCCGAAACTCGCTAGAAAATGTGCCGCCGCTGACTTAGCGTTCGATTGATGGTGCATGACGAACGGTCCAATGATCGGCGAGCCCTCGGCGCGGCCGCGGGCACGGTGGTGCTGTGGGCATCGGCATTCGTGTTCATTCGCGCCGCAGGGCAGGACTTTTCGCCGGGTGCGCTGGCGCTCGGTCGACTGTCGACCGCGTCGGTCACGCTGGTGGCGATTCTGGTGGTGAAGGGCGAGGGGCTACCCGCCCGCGGCGCGTGGCCGGGCATCATCGTCTCGGGCGTGCTGTGGTTCGGCGTGTATATGGTCGCGCTGAACTGGGGTGAGCAACACCTCGACGCGGGCACCGCCGCGATGGTCGTCAACATCGGTCCGGTGCTGATCGCCGTACTGGGCGGTTGGCTACTGCGGGAGGGGTTTCCGGCGCGGCTGATGGCGGGGCTGGCGGTGTCGTTCGCCGGTGCGATCATCGTCGGGTTCTCGACATCCGATGGTGGCGCCACCGCGCTACTCGGCGTCGTCCTGTGTCTGGTCGCCGCGATCGTCTGGGCCGCAGCGACGATCGCGCAGAAGCCCGCGCTCACCCATGCCTCCGCACTGCAGGCGACCACTTTCGGCAGTGTCATCGGGACGATCGCGTGCCTGCCGTTCGCGGGTCAGCTGGTCACCCAGGTGGCCGCCGCGCCGTCGTCGTCGACGCTGAGTCTGATGTACCTGGGCGTTTTCCCCACGGCGTTGGCATTCACCACCTGGGCCTACGTGTTGGCCCGTACGACGGCCGGAAAGACGGGCGTGACGACCTACGCGGTTCCAGCGCTCGTCGTGCTGATGTCGTGGCTCGCGCTCGATGAGGTACCCGGCGCGCTGACCATCGTCGGTGGCGTGCTGTGTCTTGCGGGCGTGGCGATTGCGCGGTCTCGACCCTGTATTACCCAGCCGCCCGCGGACCTGGATCCCGAGCAAGCGGGTGCGGCGTCCCGCTAGCCCGGCCGCAGCCGCAAGCTGGGCGTTCCCCGAGATCGACTCCGCCACACCGAAGCTCATGCACAAGCTCGCAGTCGTATGCAGAGAGACTTCGTGGCAATGCTGCTAGGGTGGGCGAGTCGTCGGGTCCTGGGTGCTGGTTGGACTCGCTCTGTTCGGTCTGCGATTGAGCTTGGAATCGCCTGTCCGACAGGCATTGCGAGGTCGAATGCGTAGACCTCCGGAGCCTCGCTGGAGCTCTGGTCCTCCGACGCAACCTCATTCGACGAGGGTTACTCATGGTCGGCGCCGCGAGGAAGGTGAGACGAAGCGCTGTGGCAGCAGGCTGTGGCATCACGCGGAATCAGTCGTCGCGTCCGACCGCCAACGACGAGAGAGCTGATGAATCAAGATATCGCCGTGGTGCTTTCATGGATCCTCGCCGCCGCGCTCGTGCTGGCTGTGGCGGCGGCGTTGTGGGCACTGCAGTTCGCCAGAACGCAGCGGGCCCGCGCCGACGCGCTGATGCAGCAGAATCGAGCGCTCGAGGGAGCCGTCGAGCATCTGGCGGCCAACACATTGCCATCGGTGGCGGAGTCGGTCCGCCACGCCGACGTTCCGATGCCCGCGGTCGACGTGCCGGTGGGTATGGAGCATTCGCTGTTCGCGCAGTGCCTGCGGTGGATTGCCGAGCGTTATGCCGATGACCTGAGACTCGTGCACGCCGAGACGCGGGAGACGATCCTGCGCGAGGCCGAGGACAAGGCACATGAGTCCGAGGAGAACGCCAGGGCGGCGGTCAAGACCGCCCAGGAGTCCGCGCGCGCCGAGGTCGAGAACTCCTCGCGCGCGGCCACCAGTGCGGCGGTGCGCTCCTTCGGCACGTCGGTGGTCAGCCTCGGCGCGGATGTCAGCCAAGTGGTCAGCGCCGCGCTGCGCGAGCATCGCGACGACGAGGTCTACGCCACCCTGACCCGCATCGACCACACCGTGCAGCAGATGCTGCGGCAGGCGCAGTCGTATGTGATCGTGTGTGGCGGTCTGCCCGGTCGACGCTGGCCTGCGCAGTCGCTCACCGATGTGGTCGGAGGCGCCACCGGCCGTGTCCGCGACTACCTGCGGGTGCGGCCCAGCCAACTCGACCGCGTCATCATCAGCCGGGCGGTGGAACCCCTGGTGCACACCATGGCGACCCTGCTCGACAATGCGTTGCGCTACTCCCCGCCAACGTCTTTCGTGGACATTAGTTTTCAGGAGGGCCACCACGGCGTCACCGTCATCATCGACGATGCGGGCGTGCGGATGAACTCCGAGCAGATGGAGGAAGCCAGGCAGGTGCTCGCGCACGAACGCCCGGTCGACATCCACCAACTCGGCCCGTCGCCAAGGGTCGGTTTCCCCGGTATCGCGGCGCTGGCCCGCCGCTACGGGTTCACCGTCTACATCGATGGCCCCAACATCTACGGCGGTATGCGCGCGATGGTCTACATCCCCGAGGCCCTGCTCGTCGCACAGACCGCGGCCGACGAGAGCGCCGCCACGTCCCAGCCCGCCGCGACGGCCGCGCCAGTCGCCGAGACGCCGCGCGAGGAGGCACCGGTACCCGTGTCCGCTGGGATACGGGAGCAGCCGCTCGCCGACGAGCCTTTCACCATGCACGAGATCACCAGCGGAGGTCTGCCCAAGCGGCGGCGTCGGGCGGCCGCGTCGATGCCGGCGCCGACAGCTCCGCGCATCACCTCGACCGAACCCGAGGTCGTACTGGCTCGGCCCGATATCGCGGCCGCCTGGCAGACCGGCTCCAAAAGCGGTCGGGCCGCGGCCGGCGAGAGCACTGATACCGCTGGCGAAGGTATACCGGTTATTCGCAACTCCACCCCATCCGACCACACCGAAGGGATGACATCCTGATGGGCACACCGATTACGGCGGGGGCCGACAGCGCCAACAAACTGGGTTGGCTACTCGAGGATCTCAACGCTCCGGGTGTCAGATTCGCGGTCTTACTGTCAGATGACGGCCTGCGCATCGCGCACTCCGGCGGTGTGTCTAAGGATGACGCCGAACGTTTCGCCGCCGCCGCATCGGGTCTGCGGTCGCTCGGCAAGGCGCTCGGCGAGTTCTGCGGCGGCTCGAATAACGGTGTGCGGCAGAACATGACCGAATACGACGAGGGCATGATCCTCATCACCGCCGCTGGCGAGGGCGCACTGCTCGGCGTCTCCACCACGGCGGAGACCGATGTCGGCCTGATCGCGCACCGCATGAACGAGCTCGCCGCCCGAGTGGGGCACGAGCTCGGTAGCCAGCCGCGGGGGAGGGCTGATAGCGGCGGCCTTCCGTGAGCGGCTCGCGGCGTGATCCCGATCTGGTCCGCGCATATGTGCGGACCGGCGGGCGGACGCGTGCCAGTCGCGAATTGGATCTGGTCACTTTGGTTCTCGCCGCAAAGGACCCACCACCTGGCGCCAGTCCGGACGCGCGCCAGGTGCTGAATCTCTGCAGTCGCCGCAGCGCGCTCTCGATCGCCGAGGTCGCGGCCTATCTCGATCTGCCGCCCTCGGTGGTGAAGATCGTCATTTCCGATCTGCTCGATACCGAGCACCTGGTCATACCCACCCCGGCGGCTGTCCTGCCGGAAATCTCTTTGCTGGAGGAGGTACTCAATGGGCTCCGTGCTCTCCCGGCCTGAGCGCGCCGTCGACTATGTGCCCGACACTGTGACCAGGTCGGTAAAGCTCTTGGTGGCAGGCAATTTCGGTGTCGGCAAAACCACCTTTGTGAACAGCATCTCGGAGATCAAGCCGCTGCGCACCGAGGAGACGATCACCGAGGCGAGCGTCGGCGTCGACGATATGGCGGGCCTACCGGGCAAATCGCAGACCACCGTCGCCATGGATTTCGGCCGCATCACGCTGAATCCCGAACTCGCGCTGTACCTTTTCGGTACCCCGGGCCAGAAGCGGTTCGTGCCGCTGTGGGAGGAGTTGGCGCGCGGTGCACTCGGCGCATTGGTGCTTGTGGACACCCGGCGCATCGAGAAGGCCGACGAGGTGCTGTCGGTACTCGAGGAGCGCGGCGTTCCGTATTCGGTGGCGGTCAACCAGTTCCAAGGCGCCAAGCCGTATCCGCTCGAAGAGATCCGGGACGCGCTCGACCTGGCGGCCGGCACCCCACTGACATCCCTCGACGCACGTAATAGGGGTACGTGCCTGCGGTCCTTGATCACGCTCGTAGAATTCCTGTTTCAGCGTCTGGAGTCACGTCGTTGACCCGGCAGCACATGCGATCCGGCAGCCCCATGCCGCACGGATCGCCAATCGATACCGACGGCCCCCGAGTTTCGCTCTACTCCGAAGAATTCGCGCAAGACCCACACCGCGCCTATCGCGATATGCGCCGCCAGCACGGCTCGCTGGTACCGGTGGAGCTGTCGCCCGGCGTGCCGGCCACCCTGGTGATCGGATACCACGTAGCCATAGGGATTCTCAACGATCCCGACCACTTCCCTGCCGATCCGCGCGCCTGGCAGCAGAACGTGCCAGGTGAGTGCCCCGTCCTGCCCATGCTGGAGTGGCGGCCGAACGCGCTGCGCAGCGCCGGTCTGGAGCACGCCAGGTACCGGCAGGCGAATACCGCCAGTATCAACGAGGTCGATCGGCACGCACTGCACGACATCGTGGAGAAGATCGCGATCCCACTGGTCAACACCTTCTGCGCCGACGGTGCGGCCGACCTGATCAGCCAGTACGCCTTCCCGCTCAGCTTCGAGGTGCTCAACACCATGCTCGGTTGCACGCCGGAGATCGGGCATCAGGTGGCGATGGGGATGGCGGCGATCTTCGAGGGCGTGAACGCCGACAAGGGCAACGCGATGCTCACCGACGCGCTGCTGGAACTGGTCACCATGAAGCGGGACGCACCCGACGACGACATCACCTCGCGGCTGCTCGGGCACCCGACCGGGCTCGACGACGTGGAGATGATCCACCAGTTGGTCACCCTGTACGGCGCGGGCATCGAGCCGCAACAGAATCTGATCGTCAACACGCTGCTGCTGATGATGACCGACGATCGGTTCGCCGGAGCATACCTCGGCGGCAGCCTGTCCACCCGCGACGCCCTCGACGAGGTGCTGTTCACCGACCCGCCGATGGCCAACTATTGCGTCTCCTATCCGAAGCAGCCGATCCTGATCGACGGTATCTGGCTACCCGCGCACCAGCCGGTCGTCATCAGCATGGCCGGGTGCAACAACGACCCCGCCATCGGCTCCGGGGGCTACACCGACAATCGCTCGCATCTGGCATGGGGTGTCGGGCCGCACGCCTGCCCTGCCCGATCGATCGCGTACCTGATCGCGCAGGATGCCATCGATCAACTGCTCGATGCACTGCCCGAAATGCAACTTGCCGTGGCTGCCGAAGACCTCAGCTGGCGGCCGGGTCCCTTCCACCGAGCACTGGTCTCCTTGCCTGTCGTCTTCCCCGAATCCCCACCGTTGCCAGTGTTTTAGGTGTTAAGGAGATCCCGATGGACCTACAACCAATTGCCCTGGACCCCACGGGCACTGACATCCAGGGTGAGTCCGCGCGTATTCGTGAGCGTGGACCGGTCACACTGGTCGAGTTGCCCGGTGGCGTGCGGGTGTGGTCGGTGACCGATGCCGAACTGCTGAAGTAACTGCTCATCGACGCCCGGGTGTCGAAGGACGCCAGCCAGCCTGGCCCGCGTTCATCAATGGTGAAGTGCCGCAGGACTGGCCGCTGTTCCTGTGGGTGGCGGCGAAGCGGGCCTCGAAGGAGCATTTGGCCTTCGGTTACGGCGTCCATCACTGCCTGGGCGCACCGTTGGCCCGGCTCGAGGCCACCGTCTCGCTTCCGGCCATCTTCAAGCGCTTCCCGAACATGCGTTTGGCCGCGGATCCGTCGGAGTTGGGGACCGTGGCGAGCTTCATTTCGAACGGGCACGGGCAGGTGCCGGTGTATCTGGAGGCGGCGCAGTAGCCGCTTCGTGAAATAGCAGCCCCTCTGAGGTCGGTCGGACGGGCTTCGTCACCGCGCTCTCGGGGAATCAGGTTGTCGGCGCGCGTCGGCACATGGAGGAGACGGATGGAACTGGACCTGATGCCCGACCGCAACCCGCTCGAATTCACCGAACAGGTTGTCGAACTGGTAGCGCGGGTGGCCGCGATTTAGTCAAGCCGGATCGAGAGTGGGCCAGCGGTCGGCCCAGGGGCGTACTTGTTCGAGTTGCGTTGCGACGCGCAGGATTCCGAGTTCGTCATTGGGCCGGCTGACCAGTTGGACGCTGAGGGGCAGCCCTGTCGTCGACCAACCTGCGGGAATCGCGGCGGCGGGGTTGCCGCAGACGTTCCAGAGTGCGGTGTAGCTGGTCATGGGCACGCTACGCAGCAGGGCGCGCAGCACCCCGACGCCGTCGAGTCGGCCGACCGGCCCGGGGAGATGTGGCAGTGTCGGAGTCAGCAGCAGATCGTAGCTGTCGAAGACGCGGTTGACGGTCGCGGCGACCTGCTCGCCGCGACGTTCGGCCCAGCGCAGTACGGGTTGCGGCGCGACGACGCGGGCGGCGGCGGCGATCCTGCGGGTCCGGCCCTCGAGCAGGTCCGGGCGATCAACCCGGTCGGCCTCTTCCCTGATCCCGCCGAGGAATTGGGGGACGAAGGCCGATGTCACATCGGGGTAGCGCGGATCGAAGTCATCGACGTGATAGCCGAGCCCGGCGAGTGCGTCCGCAGTCGCGCGAACGGCCCCAACGCATTCCGCATCGGGCCGGATTCCGGGCACGGCAGACCGGAGGGATACCGCGATCCGCAGCGGGCCGGGGGGTTCGGTTGCGGTGAAGCTGGTTTCGGGCGCCTGCCAGCGGTCCACCGCGTTGCTGCCGCTGATGATTCCGTAGAGCAGGGCGCTGTCGGCCACGGTCCGAGTGAGCACGCCCAGCGTGCCGAGCGCCCGCCACAGGTCGCAATGTGGTGCGGTGCTGACGCGGCCCCGCTGCGGTTTGAGACCGAACAGGCCGCAGCACGCCGCCGGTATCCGGATCGAGCCGCCACCATCGCCACCGGTGGCGGCCGCGACGATGCCCGCCGCGATGGCCGCAGCGGAGCCACCGCTCGAGCCGCCGGTCGTCCGGGTAGGGTCCCACGGGTTGCGGGTGTAACCGTGCGCCGCCGATTCGGTGAACGGCCAAGTGCCGAACTCCGGCAACGTGGTTTTACCGACGATGATCGCCCCGGCCGCCCGTAGCCGTCGCACAAGCTCGGCATCGGCCGGGGCGGGCGCGGTATTGCCCGCGCCGCCGAACGTGGTCGGCACCCCCGCGACATCGACCTCGTCCTTGATCGCGATCGGCACCCCGTGCAGCGGCCCGAGTTGCACCCCGCGCGCCTGCTGATCATCGAGCTCGCGAGCCTGGGCCAGCGCCTGATCGGTGAGCACCCGAGTGAACGCGTTCAACCGTGGCTGTAACCGCTCGATCCGAGCCAGCGTCTGCTCGGTCAGCTCGACGGCCGTCACCTTGCCGGACCGGACTGCCTCGGCCTGCGCCGCCACCCCGGTGTAGGCGAGCTTCTCGCCACGCTTACTCGTATCCTCGCTCATCGCGTTCCTCTCGGTCCCGGCGACGGAATGCGACGAAAGACGCGCCGGCGCGGCTCACTGGACGAATGCTCAGCTGCTGAGTACACGCCGCTGCGGCGCACGTGTCAACATCGGCCGGATCTCAGTCCTCGCTGCTGTCCCGATCCCCGATAACCGCGGCAGAGCGGGATCGGCGGAGGTGAGGCGGTCCACTTCCTCGCCGCCGGTGCACTGGAACAAGCCCACGGTCACGCGGCTCGATCGCCTGACGATCACGCGCCACACAGCTCCCGAGTCCTACGCGGTCGACAGGATTGGGCCCGCCGCCGCTGAGCTGGCCACCGGCGGCAGGCCTTGACCGTGTCAGGCGCTGACGGGCGCCTCATCTTCGGACGCGCCCGCGTCCGGTTCCGCGAACGTGCGCTTGGGTCCGGTGAACCAGCGCTTGGCAGACACCAGCCACCAGAGCCCGATCGCGCCGACTACGACGACGAGGGTTATCGGCGCGTAATTCACGGTGTTCCAGGTGAATTCGTTATTCCACGGATAGCCGCGGTCGTCGGTCGGCAGGATGAACAGCAGGCTGATGAACACGATCCAGACCAGCGCGATGATGCCGATCGGTCGATACCAGGAGCCGAGTTGCCAAGGACCGGTGTGGAATCGGCTGCCGCGCAGCTGGCGCAACAGGATCGGGATGCCGTAGGCGATATAGAGGCCGATGGTGGCGACCGAGGTGGCCGCGGCATAGGCGGTCGGTGCGTTCTCGGCGGGAACCAGCATCGATGGAATCAGCAGGACGAACGCGAAGAACGAAATGAACAGCACCGCGTTCACCGGCACCTTGCGCGCCGAAAGTTTCGACCAGAGCGCCGATCCCGGCACCGCGCCGTCGCGCGAGAACGCGAACAGCATGCGGGAGGCGGAGGTGACCGAGGCGTATCCACAGAACAACTGCGCGATGGCGGCGATGAGCAGCAGCAGGCCCGACCAGAACGAATTCAGCGAGTTCTGCAGAATGTAGATGACCGGATAGCCGCTGTTCTTCGCCGGATCCAGGGCATCGTCGAGATTCGGGATGGCGAAGGTCACCGCCATGATGAGCAGATAACCTGCGACGGCCGACACGATGATCGTGTTGATGATGCCCTTCGCCGCCGTCCGCGCCGCATCGTGCGTTTCCTCCGACATATGGGCGGACGCGTCGTATCCGGTGAAAGTATATTGGGCGTGCAGCAATCCGAGCAGGAAACTGAACGCCACCCCGCCGAACCCGACCGCGCTGTTGTCGACGGTTTGGGTGAACACGAACCCGACGCTCTGATGGTTGCTCGCCCCGAACCCGAGCACGATCACGAAGATCGCCACGCCGCCGACGTGCCACCAGGCCGAGACGTTGTTGATCACCGCCGACAGGTGCGGACCGATCGCGTTCAGCACGGCGTGCAGGACCAGGATGACGATGTAGACCACAAAGATTGCGGTGCGGTCGGTTCCGATGTCGATACCGATCACGTTCAGCACCGCGGTGGTGAAGATAGCGGCGCCGTAGTCGATCGCCGCGGTCACCGCGATCTGGCCGATCAGGTTGAACCACCCGGTGAACCAACCCCACACCGGACCGCCCAACTCGGACGCCCACCAATAGAGGCCGCCGGACGTCGGGTAGGCGGAGGCCAATTCGGCCATCGCCAGGCCGACGAACAACACCATCACCGAGACCAGCGGCCAACCCCAGGCCATGGTGATGGGCCCGCCATTGGCCAAACCGATTCCGTAACTGGCCAGTCCGCCGGTCAGGATGGAGACGATGGTGAAGCTGATGGCGAAGTTCGAGAACCCCGACCAGGATCTGGATAGTTCTTGCTTGTAGCCGAGTTCGGCGAGCCTGCGTTCGTCATCGGATGGTGTGTGGGCTTGGGTCATTTTTGCTCCCGGGTGAAAACGCTGCCCTCATACGGCGTTTGCCAGAAGATAAGTGTGAAGTGAACGCGGGTCAATCGCAGGAAAACATCGAAACCCGGCGGATTCGCGATCGACCCGCGCCCGTTACTCGGCGCTACCGACCCAGGAGGGCGCGTACCGCTTTGACGACATCGGCGGGTGCTTCTTCGGCCATGAAATGCCCGTAGGCGACCGTGGTGTGCTCCAGCTCCGGCGCCAAGGCCCGCCACCGGGCGGCACCGTCGAAGCCGAGCGCTGCGCCCCAATCCTGTTGCAGCACAGTCACCGGCATGCGCAGCAGGTTGCCCGCCTCGCGGTCGGCCGTGTCGTGTTCGATATCGATTCCGGCCGATGCGCGGTAGTCGGCGACGATCGAAACGACGGCTTCCCGGGAGGATCGCAGGTAGTCGGCGCGCACGTCGGCGGGAATCGCCTCCGGATCCTGCGTCCAGATATCGAGGAAGTGGCCGAAGAACGCGTCGGCGCTCGCGGCGATCATCTGCTCGGGGAGGCATGGAGGCTGCGCCATCAGGTACAGGTGGAAGCCGACCGCCGCGCTCGTTCCGTGCATCACGTCCCAGGTGTCGAGGGTGGGCAGGACGTCCAGCGACGCCAAGTGGGTGATCGTGTCCGGGTGATCGAGCGCGGCACGGATCGCGACCAGGGCGCCGCGATCGTGACCGACCAGCGCGAACCTGTCGTGGCCGAGTGCTCGCGCCACCGCGACGATGTCGGCGGCCATGGTGCGCTTCGAGTACGTCTCGCCGGTGTCGACCGGCTTGTCGCTGTCGCCGTAGCCGCGCAGATCCGGGCAGATCACGGTGTGATCGGCGGCCAGGTCGGCGGCGACGTGCCGCCACATCAGGTGCGTCTGTGGGAAGCCGTGCAGCAGCACGATCGGGCTGCCGGAGCCGCCGACAGCGACGTTCAGCGACACACCCCCACCGGCCTCGATCCGCTGCTGTTCGAATCCGACGATCTTCGATGCCATGTTCGGTCCTTTCGCTCTGTTTCGGCTGTCCGGACCAGCGTGCGAGGTGGCGGTCAGCGTTGGATCAGCACCGACTGAGCAGCCGGGCCGGCATCGACCTTGGAGCGCGGCAGTGCCGACCGCGGGCGTGCAGTTCCGACCGGTTGGCGTGCGGTCCCGACGACCGGGCGTCGTGTGGCGACGACCGGGCGTCGTGTGGCGACGACCGGGCGTGCTGGCGACGATGGGGTGCGGTGCTGACGAGGGGCGTGCGGTGCGGACCACGGGGACGCGCGGTGTCGACCGGGTGGCGGGGAGTGTCGAGCCGGGGACGCGTGGTGCCGACCGGGTGTTGGCGGGTAGTGCCGATCGAGTGGTGGTGAGGGCGGTCGGGAGTGTTCTGTGCGTGTCGTTGTTGAGAGCACGGTTCACGACGATCGGAGAAACACGCCTTAGATTGGGATGTTGTGATGGCGCCGTGGTGACGTTCGGTGTGCTCGGTCCGCTTGTTGCGGTGGACGAGCACGGCTCGGTCGACCTAATGAGATGTAGCGGGTCGGTCGATCGGGCAGACTCGCTACTGGTAGCGGCTGGTAGGTGAGCACTGATTGGCCCCGGACTTCGAGTCCTGCTTTGAGATCGTGCCCCTGCCGGTCGGCCGGGAGAAATGGATCGCTGATGGGATGTCGTGCCTGCCGCATGACGGCGTGAGCACCGATTCATTAGGTCGCCGACGTTCTCCCGCACGCTGCCGGATTTGGTGTCCGACAACGATGAAGAGGGAACAGCTGTGCTGCTGGTCGGTGATGACTGGGCCGAGGACCACCACGATGTCGAGCTGATGGATGAGGCCGGGAAACGGCTGGCCAAGGCTCGATTACCGGAAGGGATCGCCGGGATCACCCGGCTGCACGCCATGATCGGTGAACACCTCGGCGACGACGCCGATGCCGCGCAGGTACGGATCGGGATCGAAACCGATCGTGGCCCGTGGGTCGCGGCGTTGATCGCGGCCGGCTACACGGTGTACGCGGTGAACCCGTTGCAGGCGGCCCGGTTCCGGGAACGCCGCAGCGTTTCGGGTGCGAAGAGCGATGCCGCCGACGCGCATACCCTTGCCGACATGGTCCGTACCGACGCGCACCAGTTGCGTCCGGTCGCCGGGGACAGTCCCGCCGCAGAAGCGGTGAAAGTTGTTGCGCGAGCACATAAAACGTTGATCTGGGAACGCACCCGCCACACGCAGCGGTTACGGTACGCGTTGCGGGAGTACTTCCCCGCCGCTTTGGAAGCGTTCGACGACCTCGACGCTCCCGACGCCCTGGAGCTGCTCGGCAAGGCACCCGACCCGGCCGCCGCGGCGCGGTTGTCGCTCAACCAGATCCGGGCCGCGCTGAAGCGGGCCGGCCGCCGCGGCGACCTCGACGCTAGAGCCGCCCGTATCCAGGCAATCCTGCGCAGCGAGCAGCTGGGCCGCAACCAGGTCATCGCGGCGGCCTACGCGGCAGGGACCCGCGCCGCGGTCGCGGTCCTGGCCACCCTCGACGAGCAGGTGAAAGTCCTGCAAGGGGAGGTCGAGGCCCATTTTGGCCGGCACCCGGCCGCTGAGATCATCTTGTCCCAGCCAGGACTGGGCAAGATCCTCGGCGCCCGGGTGCTCGCCGAGTTCGGGGACGACCCCACCCGCTACGCCAGCGCCAAGGCCCGCAAGAACTATGCCGCGACCAGCCCCATCACCCGCGCCTCGGGGAAAATGAAGGTCGTCGCGGCCCGGTTCGTGCACCAAGACCGGCTCGTCGACGCGCTGATGGCCCAAGCATTCAGTGCGCTCAACGTATCGCCGGGAGCCCGCGCCTACTACGACAAGCAACGCGCCCGCGGCCTAGCCCACCGTGCCGCCCTGCGTCAGGTCGCCAACCGGCTCGTGGGCATCCTCCACGGCTGCCTCAAATCCGGAACCCTCTACAACGAGACCACCGCCTGGACACACCACACCCAAGATCAACAAGCCGCAGCTTGACAAGCTAAGCCCTGGGATGTCTCAAAGGGCCCCGGCATCGGGCGGTGTTGGCGCGGCTGCTGGTCGCCAGGGGCGCGATCGTCCCGGTCCAACGGCTGGTCGACGACCTGTGGGACGACCCGCCCGAGGCCGCCGTCGGCGCCGTGCAAACCTTCGTTGCCGCGCTGCGCCGCGCCATCGAACCCGACCGGCCACCGCGCAGCCGCGCCCGAGTACTGGTAACCGAAGCCCCCGGCTACGCACTGCGCGCGACTGCCGACGCCGTAGACGCCTGGCGCTTCGACACCACGGTCGCTGTCGCCCGCGACCTGCTGGCCGCCGGACAAGCGTACGCCGCCCGCGCCGAACTGAACGAGGCTCTCGCCCTAGGGCGTGGCCCCGCCTACGCTGAGTTCGCCGACGAACCCTGGGCGCGGGGCGAAATCTCCCGCCTGAGCGAACTGCGACTACTCGCCGTGGAGTCGCGAGCCGCGGCGAATCTGATGCTCGGCCGGGCCGGAGATGTCGTTCCCGACCTGGAAACCCATGTGCTGGAACATCCTTGGCGCGAGGACGCCTGGCGCCTACTCGCCCTCGCCCTCTACCGAACCGGCAGACAAGCCGACGCCCTCGCCCTACTACGCCGCGCCCGCGCCGCCCTGATCTCCGAGCTCGGCATAGACCTCGGCCCCGCCTTGCGTGAGCTCGAGACCGACATCCTCGCCCAGGCACCACATCTCACCGCCCTGAACGAGCAGAACCAGCCCAACACTGGCGTCCATGTGGGGCGCTCGACTAGGCAGCCGGTGCTGGACAGCGCAGGGGAGACCAGGCGGCTAGTGGGGCGCATGGCGGAGTTGGCACAGCTCGAGACGGTCGCCGACGCCATTGCGGTGCGACGCGAGCTCGGATTGGTGCTGGTTTCCGGTGCGGCCGGTGCGGGCAAGACCGCGCTCGTCGCCGCGCTGGCCGAACGGCTGGCGGGCTGGACGCTGGCGCGTGGCCGCAGCCCTGATGACGAAGGCGCACCGGCACTGTGGCCGTGGACGGAGATTCTGAATTCCCTCGCAGACCAGCGCCGCGGCTGGATAAACCCGGTACCCGCCGCGGCACCCGGTCCGCCCATAAACCCTGCGGCGCGGTTCCATATGCACCGCGCCGTCGCCACCTACTTGGCGACCACTGCCGAGCAAGCGCCGCTGCTGCTGGTCCTCGACGATTTGCATTGGGCCGACGCCGATACGCTTGCCCTGCTGACCTACATGGTCACCGAGCCCGCGCCCGGACCGGTACTGATTGCTGGCACCTACCGCATCAATGAGATCTCCCCGGCCCTGGCCGACGCGCTCGGCCGCTGGGCGCGCGCCGAACCCGTCCGGATCTACCTGGATGGGCTGTCCGAACAGGCCGTTCACGAATTGGTCTGTGCCACTACCGGTTACGAAGTTCCCAGCGCGACAACGCGCCTGCTTTATCAGCGCAGCGGTGGCAACCCGTTCTTCGTGCGCGAGCTCGCCCGCGCACTCGACACCGAGGGGGAAACGGCGCTGTCGTCGGTTCCGGCGGGCGTGCGCGAGATCATCCGGCACCGGCTGGCCGCACTGCCGGACGCGCAGCGGACAGTCCTGCACCAGGCCGCGGTCATCGGGCGCGATATCGAATTGGACCTGCTGATGCCGCTTTCCAGCGATGAGGAACTGGTGTTGACCGCCATGGAATCGGCGCTGCTCATGGGTTTCGTGGTGGAGAACGGGGCCGACCGATTGGGGTTCGAGCACGACCTGGTGCGTGAAACCCTCTACCAGGATGTGGCACGCCCGCGTCGAGCGCGCTGGCACGCCCGCGTGGCCGAGACGTTGGAAGGCTTGCGGCCCAACGATATCGAGGCATTGGCCCATCACTTTCTCCGGGCCGAGAGCCGGTCGACAGCGGCCCGAGCCGCCGGTTACTCGCGGTCTGCCGCCGAGCAAGCCGAGCAGCGTTTCGCCCCGCACGTGGCAGCGCGACTGTGGCAGGAAGCGATCACGGCGCAGGACCGCACCGGCATCGACGATCCGCGAGCACGCCTGGAGTTGGTGGTCGGATTGGCGCGGACTCTGGCTGTCACCGGTCAGCTGAAGAGCACTCGTCGCCACATGCTGGCGGCGATCACAGCCGCCCGCGGGCTGGATGACCCCGAACTCACGGCGCGACTCATCGGCGCCTACGACGTCCCTGCGATCTGGACGACCAGCGACGACCCGGCCCTCGCAGCGCATGTCGTGGCGATCGCCGAGCAGACGCTCGCCGCCTTGCCGGAAGAGCTGGCTGAATTGCGCTGCCGACTGCTCAGCACGATCGCGCTGGAACTGCGCGGCACCGTCAGTGATCGCGGCCGTGCCGCCGCCCGCGAGGCCGAGGCCATTGCCCGCGAGCTCGGCGACCCGTCGTTGCTCGCCTACGCGCTCAACGCCCGATTCATGCAGGAATTCGAGCACGCCGGGATGGCGGCGCAACGCGCACGCATCGGCACCGAACTGGTCGAGCTGGCCGCCCGCCACCGCCTGGTCGCCTTCGAAGTCCTCGGACACCTCATTCTGCTGCAATCCCATTGCGCACTAGTTGATTTCGATGCCGCCGACGTGCACGCCGACGCCGTCGACCGGCTCGCCGAACAGTTCGAGATCCCGCTCGTCGGCATCTTCACCCGGTGGTACGCCGCCCTCCGAGCGGTCGTCGGCGGGCGCTTGGCCGAAGCCGAAGCCGCCATCGGCACAGCCACTATCGCCGTCGGCGCCGCCGAGATGCCCGGCCTGGAACACGGTCTGCGCGCGCTGTCCCTGCTGTGCCTACGCATCCAACAGGGCAGTCGTCTCGATCCCGACGAGCCAATGGGCTGGGGTCCGTACCGCCGCTGGACCGAACCACTGCTCCTGCTGGCCGCGGGCCGCCGCACAGACGCCGAGGCGGCCGCCGAAGCCATCCCGGATGCGCCCCGCGACCTGCTCTACGAAGCTCGCCTCTGCCTCGCCGCCCGGACCGCGCTCGCCGTCGACGACCGAGGGGCGGCCGAGCGGATCTACCGAGCCCTGCTGCCCGCCGCCGCCGAGTTGGCCGGGGCGGGCAGCGGCGTACTCACCCTCGGCCCGGTCGCCTGCTACCTCGGCGAACTCGCTACCTACCTCGGCAGCCCCGACGACGCCGAACGCCACTACTGGCAAGCGCTCGAGATAGCGGCGAAGGCCGAAGCGCCACAATGGCTCGACGCCGCTAAGGATGCACTCCAGCGCCTCGATCGATAGTCGACCAGCAGGTACGGGCGATCCCGCTGACCGTCAACACCCGATGTTGCCCGAAACGAGTGACCAGCGGCCGGGTCAGTCGTGAACCGATCAGTCCGCCGACGCACGGAGCGCCGAACGCCAGCCCGTACTGCCAGGTCGCGCAGGAGCAGCGCGGCAAGCAACGGAGGGGTGGCCGTGATCAGACCGTTGACCAGGCTCGTGTTGATGAACAGCGGCCGCAGTTGTCGGTGACGAAGGATGAATCGCCACCCTTCGAAGATCTCATCGGCCGCGACGCGCCGTGTCGCCCTCGCCGCAGGCAACGGCTCTGTGCTCCGGATCGCGCGGATGCCAAGCGCCGACAGCAGATAGCTCGCGGCGTCCACCACGACGGTCGTCACCGGGCCGAGCAAACCGATCGCGGCGCCGCCCAAAGGAGGTCCGACCGCGTTGTGGTTCGGCCCGTGGACCTCGAGGCGGTACGCACGTTCGTCGTCGTCGCCGACGGCCCGCCCGGCTTCGGCGAGGCTATTTGTCGCCATGGGAGAAGTAGGGAGCTTGCGAGCAGTGTGGCGGCTGCGCATCCGATGGCGACGCGGGTGCTGGAGTATTCAACCCCGTCTTGGCTCGTGGTCATATTGGGCGTCCCTCTCTTCGGCATCACCGGATCGCCGCCGGTGGTTACCTCGGCCATACCCGGAACAGGCCGCCGTACACGATCATGCTGGTCCGCGGCCGGGTAATCCGTGGTATCGAGGACGGATGAAGCCGATGAGTTCCTCCTACGACGTGGTGGTGGTCGGCGGTGGCCACAATGGACTGGTGGCCGCCGCGTACCTGGCGCGGGCCGGGCGATCGGTGCTGGTGCTCGAGCGGCAGCCGCATACCGGTGGTGCGGCGGTGTCGGCGCGGGTGTTCGCCGGCGTCGATGTCCGGGTGTCGCGGTATTCGTACCTGGTGAGCCTGTTGCCGCGGCAGATCGTTCGGGAGCTGGGGTTGCGTTTCGCGACGCAGCGCAGGCGGATCTCGTCGTTCACGCCAATGGGTGCCGGTGGTCTGCTGATAGACACCGCCTCGGCGGACCGCACTCGGGAGAGTTTCGTCCGGCTCACCGGGTCCGACCGCGATTTCGACGCGTGGCAGCGGTTCTACGGCAGGACGGGCCGACTCGCGCAACGTGTCTTCCCGACTATGACCGAGCCGCTCCCGACGCGAGTGGAATTGCAGCGCATCGTCGACGAATCCGCCATCTGGGAGGCGCTGTTCGAGCGGCCGCTGGGGGAGACGGTCGAAGCGGAGTTCACCGACGACACCGTGCGCGGCGTCGTACTGACCGACGCACTGATCGGAACCTTCACCCACGCACACGATCCCGAACTCCGACAGAACCGCTGCTTCCTCTATCACGTGATCGGCGGCGGCACCGGCGACTGGGATGTGCCGATCGGCGGCATGGGCGCGCTGACCGACGCCCTGGCCGAGGCCGCCCGCTCTGCCGGAGCGGAGCTGGTCACCGGTTGTGAGGTAACCGCCATCGAAACAGATGGCGCCACAACCGAAGTGGAGTATCGAGGCGGCACGGTAGGAGCACGCCACGTGCTGGTCAACGCCGCGCCGCACGAACTACGGCACTTGCTCGGCGAACCAGAACAGCCGAAACCCGAAGGCTCCCAACTCAAAGTGAACATGGTGCTGGCGCGTCTACCCCGGTTACGCGACGCTGCGACCGACCCGCGCGAAGCCTTCGCCGGGACATTCCATATCGCCGAATCGTATTCGCAACTCGACCATGCCTATCGCGAGGCGGCGAACGGAAAGCTCCCGTCCGCCCCGCCGTCGGAGATCTACTGCCACACACTGACCGATCCGTCTATTCTGGCTCCCGGCGCGTCCGGCATGAACACGCTGACCCTGTTCGGGTTGCACACGCCGGCAAGGCTTTTCGCCGCCGATCCGGACGCCGCGAAAGCGGCGCTCGTGAAAGCCACTCTCGCGCAACTGGATGCCGTGCTCGCCGAGCCGATCACCGATTGTCTCGCCGTCGACGAGAACGGCAGCCCGTGCATCGAGGCGAAATCCCCGCTCGACTTGGAACACGAAGTCGGCCTACCCGGCGGTCATATCTTCCACCGAGACCTGGCCTTTCCCTACCGAGCCGACGACGAGGACACCGATCCCGCCAGCCGTTGGGGCGTGGCGACCGGTCATCGAACCGTATTCCTGTGCGGCGCAGGGGCTGTCCGTGGCGGCGGTGTCAGCGGGATCCCCGGCCACAACGCGGCGATGGCCGTCCTCGAACTGTCACATGAACGATGACTCCTGGTGATACCGCGAGCAGTGGAATGCCGGGGCAATGGATCGACGCCATCGCCCCGGCGCTGTCAGCGATCAGCGACGTTCCTTTGGGATTTCGGTGTCGACGTCTTCGGCATCGTTCCGCTCCTTGCGCACGGTATCGGAGACCGTCCAGCTGTCCTTGACCTCGTCCTTGGTTACCCCATATTTGTGCAGCCCCGCGGTGTCGGCCTCGTGCTGCTCGGTGCCGATGTAGAGGCGTTCCTGCGACCGCACCATGCTGTCGTCATCGGGTCGCCGGTCGGCGCTGTCGCGCTGTCCGACAACCTGTCGCCCGTAGGTGTCCCAGCCGGCTCGATTCGGGTCGATGTGGTAGTGGTGGAACAGCTCTTGTTCGTCCTTGGCGCTGATTCGCCCGTTGTGGTCGAGATGCGGCGCCGACTTGACGGCCTCCTTCACGACCTGCACCTGCAGGGTGTGCGACTCCGGCCGGTGCCGGGCGCCTGCCAGCGGAACCAGCGTATCTTCGCTGAAGAATCCGGTGGATACGGCCACCCAGGTGGGCGCCCCGGTGTTGTCCTGAATGTAGATCTGCTTGACCTTGCCGATCTTGTCTCCGTCGTGGTCGTACACAGAGCTGCCGATAAGATCGTCCAATAGTTCGGGCATGATCTCCTCCTCGGTTTCTGGTGTGCGGTGCGGTGCCCAGACCAATGGAGCGCGGTCCATTCACCGCGTGTGGATCGGAAACAATTCAGTTGTCGATGTCTTCGGACCGATCGCGATCCTGGACGAGGCGCTGCCTTTGCCGTGCGTCCCGCACCGTGTCGTCGTCGCGAATCGGCCCCAGAATGCGGCCGATGTCCAGCCGCTGGGTGTCCTGGTCGAACTTGGACTTGTGATAGGCAACATCAAGCATCGAAGTGCTCCTGCCTCGTAGTGAATATCCCCGTCCCGGCTGGAACGGGCCGATCAGCTACAAGGTGGCAACTACCCGGTGACTTCGTGGCCAAACACGGATTCGCCAAGAAATCGGCGCGGCGTGCCCGCGCCGAACCCGCGGCCGGGTCACAGTGGCCGAAAGGATTTTGCGTGATCGGGAAGATGCGCTGCGTCGATGATTCCGTCGAGCACCGACCTCACGGTCGCGACGCTATCGGCCCCCACTCGCTCGATGAGCTGCTGTTCGAAGTCGGCATGGAACTCACGGACCGAGCGAATCATCTCCCGGCCCGACGCCGACAGGTGTAGCCGCTTGGCCCGCTTGTCGGTCGGATCCTGGCGACGTTCGACCAAGCCGTGACCGACCATCTCGTCGACGACCTTCGCCGCGCCCTGGGCAGTGATGCCCAGCTGTTCCCCCAATTGGCTTGCGGTGAGCGAATCTTCAGCGAGGGCGCGCAGGACGTAACCGTAGGACGCGCCGAGCACCGTGAAGCCCCGATCGGCCAGCTGGGCATGCAACGACTGAACGAAGGCTTGGTAGGCCTGGCCGAGCAGGATGCCGAAATCCACCTTGACTGTCCCTTCGATATATTCAACTTGAGTTGAACACCTTAGTTGAATACATGGAGGAGCATCACATGCCACTCATCAAAGCCGCGACCGCACCGATCTTCGAAGCCCCTCTCATGACCGCCACCGGATTGGCAGCACCGAGCCGTGGCTCCAAGGAAAACAGCGTCTGGCGGTTCACCTTGCATCCAGGCAATGCCGGGGATGAGCACTCGGTGTCGCGCGAGGAGATCTTCATCGCGATCGCCGGTCGGGCGGTTGCCACCTTCGACGGCGAAACCCGCGACTTCTGCGCGGGAGACGCACTGGTCATCCCGGCGAACACGCTGTTTCGCGTGGCTGTCCCCGGCGAAGAGCCCTTCGAGTGTGTGGTGATCCTGCACGCACCAGCCCCGACCCCTATGAATCCGCGGCACGCATCATCGCCGGAGAAAGCGGCTACTGCTACCACCTCAATGGAGCGTTCTCGGTCCTGCTGGAAGTCCTCGGCTACGACGTCGCGTGGCACCGTGGGCGGGTCTGGAGTCCGCCACCGCTCGGTACCGGCTTCGGCCCGATTCTCGCTGAGCCGAACCATCTTCCGCTGAAGCGTCGAAGTCGAAGACCAGGAGTTCTTCGTCGACGCGGGTCTCGGTGACGCCATCCACGAACCGATTCCCCTCGAGACCGGCACCTACACCCGCAGGGCCCCTACACCTACCGCCTCGAACGGACGACGTTCGATTCCGGCGGATCCGGCTGGAGCTTCACCCACGACCCGATCGCGGACTCCTTCACCGGCATGATCTTCCCCGAGCCGGACCGAGTCGCCTACGGAAACGATGCCGGGGGTGTTGGCGGTGGCCTGTATGCCGAGCACCGTGTTGTGTTCGCTACCTGGTGTTTTCAGCAATGCCGGATCGACCGAGGTGCCCGACTGCGGTTGGTCCATTGTCCGAGATGGACCTGGAGTGATGTATAGGCCACGCGCTCCACATGCGCGCGTGCCAATGCGAACAAGTCCTGTGGGCGGGAGGCCCTCGATCGTGGGTTCTCCGGGGTGGTTCAAGCCCAGGTGGTGGAGGTAGCCTTGGACGTCTACGTCTGCCATGGGGGAAGACTAGGTCAAGAGGGCTGGGACGCGTCGGAACCCGAGCGAAGGTTCTCATGCCGCGCAACCGGTTGGCCCGTAGTGTCAGCTGGCAGAGGATCGCATCGCCGGCCTCCCGGACTTTCTGGCCCGCCACGAATGGATGGAGACCGACCCGGAATCGAACTTCGTCAAGAAGTTCGATGTCTATCGGCGCGATGCTACCGGCATCGATGCGATGCGTGGCTGCCAACTGAAGCGCAAGAACGGCGCCACCAGCACCGAACGCGAAATCACCGATCCCGCCGAATGGTTCGCAGCCCTCGACGACATCTTCGGCCTCCGCCTGCCCGGGGTTTCCGAAGAAGGCCGTGAACAGCTCTGGAAGCAAGTCTGGACCAAGCATCAGGAGTGGATCGCCACCGGATAGGCCCAATACTCGAAGCCCGCTGGTGCGGAAGAACCTGTCGCGGTAAAGCTCTTCCGCACCAGTGCATTTCGATCAGACCGCCCGGACACGACCCTCTGGCGCGTTTACTTTCCAGGCTTGATGTCGAACGTGGTGGAACCATTATCCCCGGACGGGATGAAAGGCAGCGATACCGAGGATGGATGCGCCGCGTCCTTATAGATGGTCTGCGTCGCCGGTGCGGTGCGGGCGTTGTCGCCGAATCGGTCGCCGGTGTTCGGGTTCGGCGCATACTGTGGGTAGTCGCTGCTGGTCACCGCGATGCGGATCCGGTCTCCGGCCTTGAATTGATAACTAGTAGGCCAGATTTTGATGGTGAACTGGTAGGGCTGGCCGGGTACCAGCGGCGTTGGATCGCTGAGCGAATCCCGGAACGTGGCTCGAATAATGCCATTGTTCAGATTGACCGCCATACCGTCCGGGGAGACCACTTCCAGTCGCGCGACGAAGTCGGTGTCGGGAGTTGTGGACGAGGCCCACAGCTTCACCGTGATCGGCCCGGTCACTTCGGTATCGGCGCCGAGCGGGTCGGTGTCGTAGGTGAGAACGTCCGAACGTTGTTCCACCGCGGTCTGTTCGAAGGGGCCCTGCGGTCCCGATGACGCACCACAGCACGAGTGTCCGCCGCTGCTCGGCGCCGGGTTGGTGGGGTCGTACACATACCGGTCGGCCTCCGCCGGACCGGCGGGAGCCTGCGTGGTGAGCTTGCCCGCGCGACCGCTGATCCCGTTCGCGCCGCTGCCGGTGAAGTAGTAATCCTTCCATTGTGTTTGCGGCAGTGGCCAACTCGGCGCGGTCTTCCACCGGTTCGCGCCCATGAGGAAGTAGTCGATACGCGGCCCGCTGGAGACGCCGTTGCCTTCGCCCTTGAGGAAGTGGTCGAACCAGGCGAGCATAAGCTCGTTGACCGGGCTGTCGCCCACGGCGCCGATCTGGTTCAGCCGAGGCGCGAACGACGAAGTCGGTCGACCCCAGCCGACGTGATCCCACGGGCCGATCACCAATCGCTGCTGCTGACGCGCGTCCGGTGTCCCGCCCTGCGCGATCATGCCGGTGAAATTCTCTACACCGCCCGCGAGAAACGCGTCATACCAGCCTTCGATGTCCAGGACCGGGACATGCACGTTCTGATACCGCTCGCGGATGCTCCACTGTTTCCAATAGTCGTCGCGCGTCGAGTTGCTGATCCAATCGAAGAACCATGGTGCGACGGTGGGGCTTTCCGGGTGCATGGGCGGAAAGTCCTTGTAGGGCAGGTGGTTCAGCCACAGCGTGTAGTTCTTGGTGGCCGCGATAAGTTCGGCCGCAGTGGCGGTGTCGTTGCGATGCTGGGCGGCCTCGAGACCGATGGTGCCCATGGCCCATGGTTCGACGAAACCGATCCGGAAGGCGCCGCCCTCGTAGGTCCAGCCGTCGTAGTAGTCCGATGAGGTGTTGGCGGGCACGATGGTCGTCAGGTGCGGTGGGGTGGAGACGGCGGCAAGCCACTGGGTCGCGCCGACGTAGGACGACCCGTACATCCCGACCTTGCCGTTCGAACCGGGCAGCCCCGCAGCCCATTCCACGGTGTCGTAGCCGTCTTGCATATCGTTCGCGAACTCGACGAACGTGCCATCGGACTTTCCCAGACCACGGATGTCCTGAACCACCACCAGGTAGCAGTGCGACGCGAACCAATCGGGTGTCTGATAGCGCGATGGCTGGATCTGCGCGGCCGCCTTGCCGTACTGGGTCCGCATCAGCACCACCGGCGCCGGATCGGCGGTCTGCGGCCGATACACATCGGCCCGCAGCACCGTGCCATCGCGCATGGTCGCGGGAACATCGGTCTGCTTGTCGACCGCGCATTCCCCGCGCCCACCGGCCGGCGGCCACGCACCCGCGTCGGCGGACGGCCTCGTGTCGCTGCTGGTTGTGCACGCGCTCATCAGAAAGACGAAACCCAGTACCGCGGTGAGCCATCGGCCAACCGGACGTGCCGTCGCATGATCGGACAATCTCGCACACCTCGCTCGGTAGCGGCGCCGGAGTTCCGGCGCACGCTGTCGCTATCAGTACGTGTGAAACGCCTTGTCCAGCCGGATATTACCAAGCAGGGGTGACATGCCGCAGGTGAGTTTCGATACCGGTGCGGGGCGATTCAGGCTGTCAGCAGCGGCGCCAGGCGTTCGAGTTGGTCGACCACGGACGGCAGGTCCGTCCCGCGCGGTGTCAGCAGCACATGGTCCGCGCCCGCGGCGCGCTGCGCGTGTAGCCGCTCGGCGACCGCGGCCTCGTCGCCCCACGCGAGGACGGCGTCGACCAGTCGGTCGCTGCGTCCGTCCGCGAGGTCGGCGTCGGTGTAGCCGAGTCTGCGAAAGTTCCAATCGTAGGGGCTGTTTCCGACGCTGCGTGGTGGAAACAGGCCGCGCAGCGCTGCCCGGGCCGAGTCCGGATCGGTGTCGAGCACGAGCATCTGCTGCGGTATGAGTAGCGGCTCGGAGCCGAGCAGGCCGCGCGCGACTTCGGTGTGTGCGACCGGCTGTAGGAAGGGGTGGGCGCCCTGAGCTCGGTTCGCGGCGAGCCGGTTGGCTCGCGGGCCGAGCGCGGCCAGGACCCGCGGGTAGGTCACCTCGGGCAGTAGCGTTTCGGCCGCGGTATCCATGGCGTCCAGGTATTCGGTAAGCCGGGTGATCGGCCGGTCGCCGCCCGCACCGCCGAGTCCGAGGATGAAGCGGCCCGGGTACGCCTCCGCGAAGGTGGCCGCACCGGTGTGCATCGCGGCCGGGTCACGGGCCTGGATGTTGGCGATGCCGGTGCCGACGACGATGCGTTCGGTCGCCGCGAGCATCAGTCCGTGCTGGACGAACGCCTCACGTCCGCCGGGGTATCCCGGCGGCACATCGCCGCTCCAGAGAGACCCGTATCCCAGGTCTTCGATGCGAGCGAATTCCTTGCGCTGCACGGCAATTGGCGTAGCAAGCAAGAGCTGCGGTGGCAGCCAGACACCGAATGCGCCGAGTTGCCGCCGCAGTTCCGTCAGGGACATCACATACTCCTCTTCCATCCGGAGGATGCCTCCGGATTACTGGTTGCTAGATTATGGGAGGCAGGCTCCGTTTCGCAACCGGGAGGATCGTGAACAACACTTCGACGCCGCGCCCGATGCGCGCGGACGCCCGGCGCAACTACGAGCGACTCCTGAGCGAGGCGCGCACGATGTTCGCTGAAGACAGCATCGAGGCATCGCTGGAAGAGATAGCCCGCCGCGCGGGAGTCGGCATCGGCACGCTCTACCGCCACTTCCCGACCCGTGACGCCCTGCTGGAGGCACTGCTGCGGGACCGATTCGACACGCTTGCCGCGCGGGCGCGCGCCCTGCTCGAGGAACCGCCAGGACATCCCGTCCTGTTCGACTGGTCCCTGTCGTTCGTGCGGCTGAGCACCGCCTACCGGGGCCTCACCGCCGCCCTGTTGGCCACACTCCGGGACGAAACCTCCGACCTACACGCCTCCTGCGAGGGGATGCGCACCGCGGCAGGGGAGCTGCTACGCCGCGAGCAGAAGGCGGACCGGGTACGGTCCGACGTCGACCCGTCGGAGTTCCTCGCGCTCGTCCACGGCGCTGCGTGGGGTGCCGAGCAGGCATTCGCCGGATCGCACGAGCGGTTGGAGAAACTTGTCGGCTTGGTCATCGACGGCCTGACGCCCACACCATCCCGCTGACGCCTCGGGTCGGAATCCGGCCAGCGCCGCCCTCAACCGGTCTCTACCCATTGGCCTGCCCAACGTCGCGCAACCATGAGGCGTGCTCGCCGGTGCGGTATCCCGCGCTCTCGATGTAGCCCGCGACCGCCTCTTCGACCTGTGTAGTCTTCGGCGGCTGACGCCGCTGGATCGCCGCCGGACACAGTCTCACCGAAGTCGACCGGCAGCGGATGGTGTTACGGCTCCGCGTGAATCTCGCGCACTTCGTGGCTCGTGTCCTTGCCCGCGCCCCAGCCGACATGCGCCTCGGCCCGCATCCGGTCGATCATATGCGGGTAGTGCAGCTCGAAAGCCGGACGCTCCGAACGGATTCGGGGGAGTTCGTAGAAGTTGTGCCGCGGCGGCGGGCAGCTGGTGGCCCATTCCAGCGAGTTGCCGTAACCCCACGGGTCATCCACGGTGACGACCTCGCCGTAGCGGTAGCTCTTGAAGACGTTCCACAGGAACGGCAGTAGCGAGGCGCCGAGGATGAACGCGCCGATGGTGGAGATGGTGTTCAGCGTGGTGAAGCCGTCGCTGGGCAGGTAGTCGGCGTAGCGGCGCGGCATGCCTTCGGCGCCGAGCCAGTGCTGGACCAGGAAGGTGGTGTGGAAGCCGATCAGCGTGGTCCAGAAGTGCCACTTGGCCAGGCGTTCGTCCATCATTCGGCCGGTGATCTTGGGGAACCAGAAGTAGATGCCCGCATAGGTGGCGAACACGATGGTGCCGAACAGTACGTAGTGGAAGTGTGCCACGACGAAGTAGGAGTCGGTGACGTGGAAGTCCAGCGGCGGGCTGGCGAGGATGACACCGGACAGACCACCGAACAGGAACGTCACCAGGAAGCCGACAGAGAACAGCATCGGCGATTCGAAGGTCAGCTGACCGCGCCACATGGTGCCAATCCAGTTGAAGAACTTGATTCCGGTCGGCACCGCGATCAGGAAGCTCGTGAACGAGAAAAACGGCAGCAGCACCGCGCCGGTGGCGAACATATGGTGCGCCCACACCACCATCGACAACATCCCGATACCCAGGGTGGCAAACACTAGTGCGGTGTAACCGAAGATCGGCTTACGTGAGAACACCGGGAAGATCTCGGAGACGATGCCGAAGAACGGCAGCGCGATGATGTACACCTCGGGATGCCCGAAGTACCAGAACAGGTGCTGGTAGAGCAGAATGCCGCCGGTGGCCGGATCGTAGATGTGCCCGCCGAGGTGCCGGTCGTAGAACAGCGCCAACAGTGCCGCCGTCAGCACCGGGAACGCGATCAGGATCATAATGCTGGTTACCACGATGTTCCAGGTGAAGATCGGCATCCGGAACATGGTCATGCCCGGACAGCGCAGGCAGATCACCGTGGTGATCATGTTGACGCCGCCGAGAATGGTGCCGAGACCGGAAACCGCCATGCCCATAATCCACAGATCCCCGCCCACACCCGGCGTGTGCATGATGTCGTTGAGCGGCGCGTATGCCGTCCAGCCGAAGTCCGCGGCACCGCCTGGGGTGATGAAGCCCGCGGTCGCCAAGGTGGCGCCGAACAGGTACAGCCAGTAGCTGAGGGCGTTCAATCGCGGGAAGGCGACGTCGGGTGCGCCGATCTGCAGCGGCAGCACGACATTGGCGAAGCCGAACACGATCGGGGTCGCGTAGAACAGCAGCATGATCGTGCCGTGCATGGTGAACAGCTGGTTGAATTGTTCCGGCGACAGGAACTGCAGGCCCGGCCTGGCCAGCTCGCCGCGCATCAGCAGCGCCATCAGACCGCCGATGAGGAAGAAGCTCATCGAGGTCACCAGGTACATGACACCGAGAACCTTGGGGTCTGTGGTCGTGACCGCCTTGTAGAGGAACGAACCCTTCGGCCCGGTGCGCGCCGGATACGGCCGAGTCGCTTCCAACTGCGGCACAGGCTGGGGCTCTACGGCAGTCACTGAACCTCCTGGCTGCGGGACGAACCTGACAACAAACCAGCAACAGCGTATGTGTGGCAATCCGCAATTCTGGCGAACTACCAGCGGACACGCCCTATTCGAGTAGAAATCCTGGCGACGAGCTACCCATCGCGCGGCTTAACCGGCCGACACCAGTTCGTCGGCGATCGCGGAGGAGCCCTGCGGCCGCGGATGTGGGGCATGATTTCAAGTGGAACGCAATCGAAGTGGAGGGCTTTGATCCGATGCAGACCAATCAACCGGCGTTCCTGGCCATCCTCGCGGGCCTCGCGCTCGCGAGCGCTGCCTGCGGGTCCAGTGGCGATAACGCCGCACCCGCTATCACGGTGTCACCGCCCGCGACCATCTTGTCGCCCGCACCATCCGCGTCGACGACCTCGACCGAGGTACCCGCGCGGGTATGCGGGGTCGATCTCGGCTCGCCGGTGATCCAGTCCGCCATCGCGACGCTGCCGATGGAGCAGGGCACGCGGACACCATGGTCCACCGACCCGCGCGGCTTCGCGGGCAACTTCAACTCGTGCACCACGCTGTCGACGGTCATCATCACCATCCAGGGCGCTACCGGCAGCTCGCCGAATCAGGCGCTGCTGTTTCACCAGGGCAGCTACGTCGGCACCGCGACCCGGGAAAACTACGGGTTCACCGCACTGGATCCCGACCACACCTCCGACGACACCGTTGGCCTGACCTACAAGACCCCCGGCAGCTGCAACGCCAGCCCCGATCGGACCTATACCCACGTCTAATTCCATTGGGACGGAAAGCAAGTCCAGATGATCGGCGCTCCGCCGAAGTAGCCGTCAGCGTTGGGCTCGGCCGAGCGTCCACGCGGCACGGCTGCCGACGCCCGATAGGCTCACCCTGTTCCGCCCATCCGAAGAGAGCTCCTAGCCCGCGCGAATCTGCTTGCGCGGGCCCACCAAACCGCCCGCGGGTGCCAGCACCATCGGCGTGCAGGGCAAGGAGATCGAGGTCGGTGTCAACCCGGATCTGCTCGGGGCGATAGAACAGATGATCCCGCCGGGACCCGCCGAGGCCACCGACGCGGTTTACTTGTTCTGCCGTCCTGTTCTGAGCGTCAGATTTGTTCGCCGCCTGGGTATTTCGCGATCACTGGTCGGGGAGCCAGTTGCCGTGGAAGCCGTACGGGACGCGGCTGGGCAGGTGGATGGTGGCCACCGGTGGTGCGGTCAGGTTGGTGGTGTCGAGGATGGCCAGGTCGCTGCGGTCGGTATCGGCGTTGTAGACGTAGGTCATCAGATAGCCGTCACCGCCGGGTCGTTGGTCGGTGGGTGCGAATGCCGCTTCACCCGGCAGGTGTCCGTCGCCGAATTCGTGTGCGGTGTGAATGCCAGTCTCCAGGTCGTAGCGGATCAGGGCGCCCGACTCGCCAGACACGGTGACATGGCCGAAGCGTGCGTTCGATCCGGCCAGCCGGTCGTCGATTCGGGGAAACTCTGCGGCACGATCGTCGAGTTGCTCCTCGGTCACGGCGCCGGTGGTCAGGTCGATGGTCCAGCGCCACAGGCTGGCTTCGTCGAAGGCGTGCGATTCGGTGCGCCACAGCTCCGGATAACGCATCACGTGCAACACGATCCGCCCCGGTTCGTCGTGCGCGTTGAGCGCGTGGAAGACATAGCAGGGATCGATGGGGAACCACCGGATCTCGCCGTGCGGATCGTCGCGGCGCAGCACCCCGAGCTGGGCCTGGTAGTCATTGCGCCACCGAAAGGCCATTCCCGCACCGGATTTCGCAGTCTCGACGTCGAAAAGCACTGGCAGGTCCATGAATACAACATGTTCGGCGGTCAAGTTGAAGTCGTGGTGCATGGTCGCGGCGGGTACGTCGATGGGGCGGCTGAGTAGCAGCGTGCCCGCGGCGTCGGCTCGATGGTAGGTCAGGTAGGGCGGCGCGACGACGTCGTAGCCGAAGAAGTGCAGCTCACCGGTGATCGGGCAGGTCTTCGGATGCGCGGTCATCGCGGTGTGCAGTTTGCCGTCGAAGTCGTAGGGGCCCACGGTATCCAACTCGCGGGTCAATTCGTACGGGTAGGACGATTCGACCAGCGCCAGCGTGCGCCCGGCATGCCGGACGACGTGGGTGTTGGCGACTCCGGCCGCGAGATCCCGGTTGCCGTTGCTGTCGTAACCGCGGGCGCCGTCGGTGAAGGTGGAGGTGCGGACCCAGCGATTGCGGTAGGACACCGCGCGTCCGTTGTCGATCCGGACGCCGTGCACCATGCCGTCGCCGAGGAACCAGTGCGCCGACGCGGCGGCGTGCGGATTGGGGCCGTTACGCAGGTACCAGCCGCTCAGCTCGGTGGGAATTCGCCCGGTGACCGGGAGATCGTAGGCGGTGAGTTCCTCGGTGACGGGGGCGTAGTTCCCGGCGAGGTGGGGGAGTGAAGTGGTCATGATCGGCACCGATCTCTTTGTGGGAGTTAGGAAGTGGGCTCGCCGAGCGCCTTCGCCTTGCCCTGGATGTGGGCGACGTAGCGGATGGTGAAAACCACCGGAATCGCGAAGGCCAAGACCTGCGCGACGGTGCGGAGGGTCGAGGAGGAATGGGCGAGAGCGGCCAGTACCACGCTGCCGATGGCGAAACTCGCGGTCCAGACCGACGTGATGACGTAGCTGGTTCGAATGAAACCGGGGTGGTCCCACATCTCGCGCGGGGTGTTCTGCTTGGCGATACCCAGCGTGAACGGCATGCGCAGCGCCAGCGAGGTGCCCGCGATGAGCGCGAGCACGCCCGAGGAGAGCGCCGGCGAATACGGGTGCAGGGCGGTGTTCGGGTCGGCGAAGGCGAGCACCGTCAGTGCGGCGAAAAAGACCCCGGAACCGATGTCGATGATCTGAGCGTCCATCGGCAGGCCGGATCTGGTCTGCTGCGCGATGGTGGCGACGGAGATGACGAGGGCGATCAATGCGGCCCACTCCCAATGCGCGGTCGGGATCACGGCGTAGACGATCCAGGGGGCGAAGGTGCGCAAGTACGACATTTCGAGAAGCTCCTCGGCCTCGATATTCCAGTTATGACATGTCCAAACTAGAGTGTCGATGTTCGACATGTCAATACTGGAATGTAAAGTGAAGGCATGAGCCTCCGATATGCCATGCTCGGACTGTTGGCTGATCGCCCCGCTAGCGGCTACGACCTGCTGCAACGGTTCAACGGCTCACTGTCCAATGTCTGGGCCGCCACGCAGAGCCAGATCTATACCGAACTCACCAAGTTGGCCGATGCCGGCCTGATCGCAGTCACCGATGAAGGGCCGCGCGGTCGCAAGGAGTACACGCTGACCGACGCGGGCCGGGCCGAGCTCATCCATTGGCTGACCGACACCAAGCCGAAACGCCTGGCGCGCAACGAGATGCTGCTACGGGTCTTCTTTCTCGGTGTCATTCCGCCTGCGAACGCGCGCGACTACCTGACCGACATCGAAACCGGTTCCGCCAAGGCGCAGGCCGACCTGGCCGCGCTGAACGCGTCCATCGACTGGGAAGACAACGACTTGTCCCACTACGGCCGCATGGCGATGGAGTGGGGCGCGCGGTTCTACGCCATGAATCAGGAATGGGCACAGTGGGCGCTCGAGCAGATCCCCAAGCCTGGCGAGTAGAGAGACCTCGGTGGCCCGAAGATGCTTCGGGTCGCACGCCCACCTGGCACTATGTGATGAATCTCTGATTGACAGATGAGTCATTATAAAATTATCTTCAGACTTATAGCCTTTTCATTGCATAATATTCATACTTAGTCCCTGTGGCGATCCCACCTCTTCGGGGTCACCGGCCGTCTATCCGAATCGACGTTCAGGAGTGGTGGTGAAGATCGGAATTCCTCGCGAGGTCAAGAACCACGAGTATCGGGTCGCGTGTACGCCGGCCGGGGTGCATGAGCTGGTTTCCCGCGGGCACGAGGTATACATCGAGTCCGGGGCCGGTCGGGGCTCAGCATTCGAGGACGAGGCGTACCGGGTTGTCGGGGCACGCGTGCTGGCGACTGCCGACGAGCTCTGGGGCTTCGCGGATCTGGTGCTCAAGGTCAAAGAGCCGGTGGCCGAGGAGTATTCGCGGATGCGCGAAGACCAGGTGCTGTTCACCTATCTGCACCTGGCGGCGTCCAAGGAATGCACCGACGCGCTGCTGCGGTCCGGCATCACCTCGATCGCCTACGAGACCGTCACCGGCCGCGACGGGTCGCTGCCGCTGCTTGCGCCGATGAGCGAGGTCGCGGGCCGGTTGGCGCCGCAGGCCGGGGCCTACCATCTGATGCGCAGCGGCGGCGGCCGCGGCGTACTGATGGGTGGCGTGCCTGGCGCGCGTCCGGCCAAGGTGGTCGTGATCGGCGCGGGAGTCGCGGGCAGCAACGCGGTCGCCGTGGCCGTCGGCATGCACGCGGATGTGACCGTCCTCGACCTGGACATCTCCCGCCTGCGCGACCTCGATGCCCTCTACAACGGCCGGATTCGCACCATCATTTCCAACGGCCTCGAGGTGGAAACCGCGGTCCGCGAGGCCGATATGGTGATCGGCGCCGTGCTGGTGCCGGGTTCGAAGGCGCCGAAGCTGGTGTCCAATGACCTTGTCGCACAGATGAAGCCGGGCGCGGTGCTGGTCGATATCGCCATCGATCAGGGTGGCTGCTTCGAGGATTCGCGGCCGACCACCCATGCCGATCCGACCTACCGGGTGCACGAGTCCGTCTTCTACTGCGTGGCCAATATGCCCGGCGCGGTGCCCTACACCTCGACCGTCGCACTCACCAATGCCACACTGCCGTACGTGGTTTCGCTTGCCGAGCGCGGATGGCGCGAGGCGACCGCCGCGGATCCCGGTCTGGCGAACGGCCTCAGCACCCACAAGGGCATGCTGCTGTCCGAATCCGTCGCGGCCGCACACGATTACCACGCGCAGCCGGCCGCCTAAGCGAGCGGGTGATTCCTGGGTCGTACGTGCTCGAAGATGAGGATCGTCTCGGTCGAGGCGACTGCGGGGTGCGCGCTCAGGTGGTTGAGCACGAATACCCGCAACTCGTCGGTGTTCGCCGTGGCGACGTGGATCAGGTAGTCGTCGGCGCCGGCGATGAAGTACACATTCAGCACCTCGTCGAGTTCGGACAGTTGCTCTCCGAACTCGGCGAGGTGCGCTCGCGCGGTGCCGTGCACCCGGACCGCGATCATGGCCTGCAGGTTCCGGCCGAGCGCGGCCGGGTCGATATCGGCGTGGAACCCGCGGATGACGCCGCGCTCGACCAGCGACCGCACCCGCCCAAGGCAGGTGGACGGCGCGATGCCCGCGATGGCGGCGAGGGCGTTGTTCGTCATGCGCCCGTCGCGCGCGAGTTGATCGAGCAGGACCCGGTCGATGTCATCGATCGGCACGACCTGGTTCGGCTTGTTCGGTATGGCCGCGACCGCGGGTGGTTCGTTCTTCTGCACAGCCTCGACCGTACAGAACATCGTTCGCGGGAAGGTCTTGTCGGTAAACAATATTCGGCGGCTTTCGCTGTCGACGTCGGTATACGATCGACCGGTGAACACGTACTGGCATGTTGTCACTCCGCCGCCGTGCGCCTGACCGGGCGCACCTGCTGAATTCTTGACCAGCATCCCCGGCTGACCCCGCAGGCAGTCCGGGCCGTATCGTGCGCCTGTTTCGAATCCACATCCCCCGGAATTCGACGACGGAAGTTCACGACTGTGCCGAATCGCAGGTAGCGCCCGTCTGACCTGCACCCGCCGTTCGCAAGGATGCACCGCCTTCGGTCGCTGGCGGCCGGTTACCCGGCGTAGCGGTGAATAAGCAGGCCCAGGTCGGGCGGCTGCTCGACCTGGGCCCTTCGTGCTCGGTTGCTCCGGACCGACCTACTGCTCGGAAGGTGTCGCCGCGGCGGGCGCGGCGGCGTTGAGCTTGGAGTGAGTGCGGGAGTAGCCGAAATACACGCACAGCCCGACAACCAACCAGACCGCGAACCGCACCCAGGTCTGCCACGGCAGCGACCAGATGAGGTAGACCGAGAAGCCGATGCCGATGAGGGGGATGACAGGCATGAACGGCAGCCTGAACTCCCGCGGCTGGTCGGGCCGGGTGCGCCGCAGCACGATCACCGCGACGGACACCACGATGAAGGCCATCAGAATTCCGATATTGGTCAGTTCGGCGACCACCGTGATGTCGAGCAGACCGGCCATCACCGCGGCACCGATACCGACGATCCAGGTCACCCGGGTCGGTACCTTCCGGACCGGGTGCGTCTTGGCGAACCACTCGGGCAGCAGTCCGTCGCGACTCATGGCAAACCACACGCGGGTCACGCCGAGCATGAAGGTGAGCACCACGGTGATGATGCCGACGATGGCGCCGACGGCGATGATGTTCGCGACGCTCGGCATGCCGACGGATTCGAAGGCGGTGGAGAATCCGCTGGTCGGGCTGATCTCGGTGTACTTCTGCATGCCGGTAAGCACCAGTGTGGCCAGCACGTACAGCACCATCGCGATGGCCAGCGAGTAGATGATGGCCTTCGGGAGGTGCTTCTTGCCGTCCGTGGATTCCTCCGCGGCGGTGCTCATCGCGTCGTAGCCGAACACCGCGAAGAACACGGTGGCGGCGCCGGTCCACACCGCGCCGGTACCGAAGGGGAAGTACGGGGTGTAGTTGGAGCTGTCGATGTGGAAGACGCCGAGCACGATGATGAGCACGACCAGGGCGACCTTGATACCGACCGCGACCGTTTCGAAGCGGCCGACGCTGCGAATGCCACGCGAAAGCAACCATGCCGTGCCGAGACAGAACAGCATCGCGAACACATCGACCACGTGGCCGCTTCCGGTGCCGTGGGCGCCCATCATCCAGTCGGGCAGCGTGATGTCGACCTGTCCGAGCAGGAATCGGAAGTATCCGGATACGCCGATGGCGACGACGGCGGCCACCGCGATGTACTCCAACAACAGATCCCAGCCGATGAACCAGCCCGCGATCTCACCGAGGGAGACATAGCCGTAGGTGTAGGCGGACCCGGCCTTCGGGACCATCCCGGCGAACTCGGCATAGCACAGCGCCGCAGCGGCGCTGGCGACACCGGCGATGAGGAACGAAATGAGCACCGAGGGGCCGGTGACCGAGTGCGCGACCGAACCGGCGAGAGTGAAAATACCCGCGCCGATGATGCCGCCGACGCCGATCGCGGTGAGCTGCCACAGCCCGAGCGATCGCGACAGTTGCTCATCGGCGGGAGCGTCGTCGTCGACTTGGCCAATGGGTTTGCGGCGCAACATTTGGCTGCGCAACTCCGCGATGGACATAGGCATCCTTTCCTCCTCTGCGCCACTGCGGCAACGCAGTAACCCAGATCACACTTTCATCTGGAGATAGCTAATACGACCACAGCGGCAGTGTGATCGGCGAGTTGGATAAACAACTTTCAGGTGCTTTTGTCCGATTGCACAGAGGTCGCGAACCTCAGCGCTGATTACGGGCATCAACGAGCGCAGGAAGAAGGCGAGATTGGCCGGACGCTCGGCCAGCCTGCGCACGAAATAGCCGTACCACTGGTCGCCATAGGGCAGGTAGACGCGCAGGTGCCGCTGCTCTTCGACCAGCCGTCGTTGCTCGACATCCCTGATGCCATAGAGCATTTGGAACTCGAACTCGTCGGCCTTGCGCTCCACGTCGTCGGCGTAGCGCTGTGCGGCCTCGATGATCGCCGGGTCGTGGGTGGCGACCATCGGGTAGCCGTAGCCGTTCATCAGTGGTGGTGTGGTCCTCGGCGTTTATGGTGACCAAGACCGCGGCTTCGTGTGCGGCACTGCAGATTTAGTGCGCGTGCTCGCGGGCGATTGCGTGCCCGTCGTGCGAGAGGGACTGGCCGAGCGCCGAGAGCTCGAGCGACACTTCGAGCGGACCGACGGGGCCGGGGTCGTCGATCGCGCCGTGCAGTCGCGTCAGCGCCACGAGCAACTGCAGGTAGTGGGCCACGGTGTTGCGCGCCTGCTCAATCTCGGTGGTGTCCTCGCCGAGGTAGTCGATGGTGATGTATCGGCTGGAGCCGAGCAGGGCCGCGGACGCGGCGATCGCCTGATCCTCGGATCGGCCCGCGACGAACCGGTCGACGAGTTTCTTGGTCGCGGGCATCCGGGTGATGGTGCGCTCGATGCGGGGCGAGCGGGAGGCCGCCAGCATGGCGGGCCGCAGCAGACCAGAGTTTGCCATTACCGCGCCTCCAATTCCGTTGCCTGGTGCGGGTATCGGTGATCGGTCGGCGGGACGAAGGTCTCCTTGATGGTGCGCGCGGAGGTCCAGCGCAGCAGATTCTGCGCCGAGCCCGTCTTGTCGTTGGTGCCGGACGCGCGCGCTCCACCGAAGGGCTGCTGCCTGACGACGGCGCCGGTCGGCTCCTTCGGCTTGCTGCCAGGAGCCTGACCGCCAGGAAGTTTTGGCAGCTTGCTCACCTCGGTGCTGCTCGTGTGGCCGCCCCGCTTCTCGAACGTGTCCGTTCGGTCTTTCTTGGAGATGGCATCGTTGTGGCCGAGTCCGCTGCTCTTCCCGATGCGCTCTCCGGTGACGTCATCGCCCTTTTTGTAGCCCACTACTGTGGATTTTGGCGTCACTGTGCCGGGAGTGTCGTGGCGGTGGGCGTGTCCGGCTCTGGCCGCGGCCGATCGCCGAGCAGGAATGTGACCTGTTCGTTCAGCGTTTCCGCTTCTTGTTCGGCGACGAAGTTGTCGCTGGCGGCGACTCTGCCTGCGAAACCGTCGAGCAGCAGCAGGATCCACTCGGCGAGCCGTTCGGCGTCCACGTCGGCGCGGACGCTCTGATCCTGCTGGGCGGCCCGCACAGTGGATTGCAGTGCAGCACGGGCGGCTTCGTCGTCGGCACTCAGCGCGCGGGCGATTTCCGGCCGGTGAGTGAGCCCGCCGACCACGGAGATGAATCCGGCGGCCCGGGGGTCTCGCAGGCCGGACACGGCGTGCTCGACATAGTCGAACACCACACGACGGGGATCGACCGCATCGGCTCGCTGCTCGAAGAACTCGCGGGTCTCGGCGGCGCTATGTTCGAGGATCGCCACCAGCAGCGCGTCCTTCGTTGGGAAGTAGTGGAAGAACGTGCCCGATCCGATACCGGCGGTGCGGCAGATGACAGCGGTGGTGGCCCCGGCGTAGCCGTGCTCGGCGAAGGCGGTCAGGCCGGCGTCGATGATCTGGAGCCGTCGGGCGCGGTGTCGCTGCGGGTCGATTGGACGGGGCACCGCTTCATCATAGTTAATGGAGTAGCCACTCTGATAATATCGCGGCATGCATCCGTCGTCGCGATCGAGCGTCACCACCAGTCATGCACGGGAAAAACGGCAAGCCGTGCTTACACTCTTCATCCTCACCCCCGTGATGGGGGAGGTCGTCGTCGCTTCATTGAGGTTGAGCTACTTTGCTCAGCCGCTGCGTGTGGTGGGCATCGTGTTCTTCTACGGTGCCGGCGTGGTGCTGATCCGCGAGATCGCGCAACGGCTACATCTGACCGGCTGGGGACTTGTGTTGCTAGGCTGCGCCTTCGCTCTCATCGAGGAGGGTCTTGCCCTGCAGACCATCTTCAACCCCGTCGGCATGGACGGCGAGGCGGTGCACGGAAACGCGTTCGGGGTCAATTGGTTCTGGGCGGTCGTCGTGTCCGGCTACCACGTCGTGTGGAGCGTGCTGATACCCATCGCGGTAGTCCATCTCGTCTTTCCGCGCAGCCGCCGCTCGCCGTGGCTATCCCGGCGCACCGCCGGTGTGCTCACCTTTCTGTTCGCCTCCGGCACCGCCATATTCCTGGTGATCTCGCATCTGCGATCCGACTTCCGGCTGTCCTGGGGGCAAGCCGCCGCCACGATCGTCGTGGCGGCGGGCCTGGTCTGGGCGAGCGCGAAGTGCACGGACCACGGAAGTGTCGCGCTTGCGGGGCGCGCCCCGGGTCGCATGGTCGTGGGGTTGTTCGGGTTGGTGGTCGGCGTGGGCTGGTTTGTGTTGTTTCTGGCCGCCTTCATCGGCGGGCCAGTCTCGTTCGTGTGGTGGACCGCCGGGGCTCTGTCGTTCGCCGCCGCAGCAGCGCTGGTGGTGCAGCGTTGGACCCGGCGAGCGTGGGCACTACGACACCAGCTCGCCCTCTGTTTCGGTGCCAGCATGGCGAGCGCGCTATTCGGGCTGCTCCTTGTTGCCGTGGACGGACACCGCGCGAACACCGGCTTCCAATGCGTCGTCATCGCCGCGCTCATTACCGGCTACATATGGATGGATCGGCGTCGTGCCGAATATCGCTGACATCGCATTGGCCCGGTGGTTCGAAACATCCGGCGTGATCAACCCCGACTCACCTTCGACTGACGAGGCAACGGCGGCTCTTCCCGTGTGGCGCCGTGGAGACGAGAAGCCTTCCACCGCAAGCAAGACCACGTCGTAAAAATTCGCCGATACGAACATCCACCCAGGCCGATGTAGCCAACTGGTGTGCTCGGCAGCGTAATCGCTTGGGGTCACCGTGACCTCGAATATCTCCGAGGCCGATCGGCGGATTGCGGAAGCTCTGGACGCGGCCGCCGCAGCCCAGCTCGTCGAATACGCCTGCGTCGCCACGTACGAGGCATTCGGCGGGCTGCGGAAAGGCGTTGACCGCGCAGCTTCTGCGCATAGGCTAACCAACAGTCGACGAGTTCCTGAGCCGTCCTGTCTTCTCCCCCCTGCCGTTTCGTGCCTGGGCCTGGCGGTTTCCTCGTTCCCCTGCGCCATATCACTCGACTGAAGTAGCCTCGCTGCGGCCGATCAGATCACGGCTGTAGCGATAGTTCTTCACTGGGAGTGAAATCAAGGAGGCGTGGGTTGGCGCTCGCGGCGGTGCGGGATCTGCGGGAGCTGCGGGCTCCGGCGACCGAGGACGAACTCGCCGCGTTCGAGACCGACGTGCTATCTGGGTTTGTTCTGGCGCGGGCCTCCGCGGGGCTGGTGGACTCCACGATCCGTAACGACGTCAATCACCTTGAGCTGGTTCGGGATTGGTTCGGTCGGCCATTGTGGGAGATGGAGCCTTCCGACGCCGACACCTATTTTGGGAAGGTGCTGCGGGAGGCGAAGCCATCCACGCGGACCGGCCGCGCGGCCGCGCTGACGGTGTTCTTCCACTTCCTGGAGCTGCGACACAAGGTCGAGCTGCACAATCTCACCGGCCGGGTCGTGGAATGCCCACTCGACGAGATCAACCGGCCGCGGGCGTCGGTGGATCCGCAGCTACGCATCCCGCCGACGGCCGAGGAGATCGAGCAGTTGTTCGCCGGGTGGCGCGCAGAGCTGGCGACCTGCCGCAAGTTCGCCCCGATCGCCCGCAACTACGCCGTCGCCCGCCTGGCCGCCGATGTCGGCTTGCGGATCAACGAGGCCCGCATGCTCGATCTCGACGACGTGCGGTGGGAGCTGGGCCGGTTCGGAAAGCTGAATGTCCGCCATGGCAAGGGATCTCGCCGCAAGGGCCCGAAACCTCGACTGGTGCCGCTGATCAACGGCGCCGACCGGAGTCTGCGCTGGTTCATCGAGGACGTCCTCGGTCTGTTCGACATCGACCCCTCGCGCCACGGGACGCCGCTGTTTCCGTCCGAGCGTAAGAACACCGACGGCACCGCCATGCGCGCGACCGCCGACGTGTTCCGCCGTGCCCTCGCCGATGCCGCCGACCGGCATCTGCTGACCTGGTCCGGGAAACTGACACCGCATGTCCTGCGCCATTTTTGCGCTTCCCAGCTTTATCTCGCTGGGATGAACCTGTTCGCGATCCAGGAATTATGTGGTCACTCCTGGACGGCCACAACTGCCCGGTATATCCACGTCCACGCCACCCATGTCGAAGACGCGTGGGTGACCGGGCAGCGCCGGGTCGCCGACCGATGGAAAGGACTCACCCGATGAAATGGAACCTGCGCCTGGCCGCGGCCAACCGCGGCATCTGGAAGGCCAGCGAACTGCAACGCATGCTCGCCGACCGCGAGCTGGTTATCAGCGCCGGGAAGATGTCCGGGCTGTGGTCGGGCAACCCGAATGTCGTCAAACTCCGCGACCTGGACGTCATCTGCGCTGTCCTCGGCTGCGGCGTCGAGGAACTGCTCATCCCCGAACCCGAGACCGTCACCGCACCGGTTCCGGCGGCCGAGGACACGCCTGCGGCGGTCGGCGAGGTTCGGCCGGTCGTCCCACGCGCCCGGACCGGGAGGTCGCTGCCGCCTCGATGAACTGCCTGCACTGCGGCACTCCGCTGCCGGAGAAACGGCGGCGAGACAAAATCTATTGCAGCCGAACCTGTTCGGCACTTGCCTCCTACTACCGGCGAAGAAACGGTGAGCCGCTCCCGTCACGCTGGCAGCACCAAGCGCTGACCGTCAGCGATCCCGCCCTGCGGGCGGCGGCGCAGCACGCGCAGCAGCTCGCCGCGACGAGGGGCTGGAGCCCGTCGACCTTGCACTGCGTGCTCGATGGGTTGGTCACCGTGCTCGACGGGCGGACCGCCGGTGACAAGGTGCCGGTGAGCGAGATCCGTCAGCGACCTCACCGCCACGTGTCCAGGACACGGCTGATCGAGGTGCTTGCCGATCTGGATCTCCTTCACGACGATTCGACACCGCCGGTTCGTTCCTGGATCGACCGCGCGACAAGCGATCTCGCGCCCGGATTCGCCAGTCCGGTCCGATCCTGGCTGCTGGTTCTGCTCGACGGCGACGCCCGCGCCAGACCCCGCTCGCCCGCCACCTTATATGCCTATTTCGGCGACGTTCGGCCGATCCTGCGCCAATGGGCGACCCACTACGGTCACCTGCGGGAAGTCACCAAATCCGACATCTACGCCGCCCTCGAGCCGCTGCACGGCTACCAGCGCAACAACGCAGTTCAGGCGCTGCGCTCGTTGTTCCGAACCACCAAGAAACGTGGCCTCACCTTCGACAACCCGACCATCGGCGTCAAAGCACCACACATCGACCCCGCGATGGTGCCGATGACCGACGACGAGATCCGCATCATCGAGCAGTTGGCCGTCCGGCCATCCGACCGTCTCGCCCTTGCCTTGGCCGCCGAACACGCGGCCCGGACGAACACGATCAGAAACCTGATGCTCGACGACGTTGATCTGCCCAACCGCCGCATCACTCTGGCCGGCCACAACCAGAGGGTCGGCGACCTCACCTACCGGGCGATGCGAGCTTGGCTCAACCACCGCCGCACCACCTGGCCGCACAGCCCCAACTCACACCTGCTCGTCAGCCCCCGCACCGTCCACGGCACAGGACCGGTCAGCCACGAATTCGCGCGTTTCTCCCTGGGGCACAACGGATTCAGCATCGACCGAATCCGCGCCGACCGCATCCTGCACGAAGCCCTCACCGCCGGACCGGACCCACTGCACCTGTCCCTTGTCTTCAACATCCACCACGAGACCGCCCTGCGCTACTCGACCGTCGCCGAGCACCTACTCAGCGACGAAATCGAACAGCCACCTGGCCGATAGAACAGTCCGGAACGGCTAGAATCCGGCCACGAACCCACCGCATTCCAGATCTGCGAGCGCCGAAAAGCCGTGGGTTCCCGTTGAAATCGCTTCAGTCGCGATGAACCCACGGGAGAGCCCCGAATCCTGAAGCAGTCAGGAAGTGCAAAAGTAGCGGCGCAGCAGCGGCGTTTTGCTCGACAATCCGTAGGTCGCCAGCCCCGTCACCCGCCGGGGTGGAACCCCCGAGACATCCAATGGCCCACCACCCACCGCGAGCAGGTCGACCGTCCGGTTCAGAGCCGCCACCATGCTCTTCGACGACGGCCGGAACACGCCCTTACGGAGGCGCTCCAGCTCACTGACCCGCCGTTTGCCCTCGGTCGGGGCGGTCGAGCAACGCCACCAGCGCCGAAAGCGCGATGGAGAGCCCTGATCGACGATTCCGAGCGCGGACTCGAACCCACCGGGGGCGGCATCGTCGTACACGTGGACGGCGAGGATCGGGCCGAAGTATTCGGTGTGGAACGACTCGTCGGTGGGGTCGCCGCCGGGCAGCACGGTCGGGTCGACGAAGTATCCGACGCTGTCGTCGGCGTGACCGCCTGCCGCGATCGTCAGGCCGGCGGTGGCCTTCGCGCGGGCGAGGACCTCGGCCATCGCCGCTCGCATCATCTCCCGCAGCCTGGAGGCGCCCCCCACCGAGACGCTCCTGATTCAGCGCCTGTTCGGCGCCCGAGGTAGCGGGGTGGACGTCCCGGCGGTGGCGAGCGCGCTGAACATTCCGGTGACCGGGCCCGCCGCGGTCGTCGGATTCGCGCTCACCGGCCGAGAACTCGTCGACCGACCGAGCGTCCCGCCCTGGTGAGCATGCTTCGCTTGCACGCCAGGTCTTTTCGGCGCGACGCGGTGGTCACCGCCCTCGATGACCGCGTGTATGCCCAGCTATCAATCCGAGCGGGTGGTGACCGCATGGACGCGGCAACTGGTCGAGCAGTTCGAATCGAAGCGTTCGCTGGTATTGCGCGCCATCCCGGTCGCCGAACTCGCCGGTGTCGCCGCCGCTCGCACCGAGGTCGACCGGGTCCTCGACAGCACCGTCGCCTCCTTCCCGAAGGGCCGGGTGACCCCGCTGGCCGAATCCCGCACCGCGGTACTGCTCGGCGAGATCCTCGATGTCGTAGGCGCCCACGCCGAACTGCACGATCCACGCCTGGACGCGCTGTTCGGCTACGACCGGAAACACTCGGCGAACCTGCGCGAAAGCGTCGAGACGGTGACCGTGGCATCATCCAGTTCGATCCGGACCGGATGACACCCGTCAATCAGATCGGGAACGTCACCATCACCGGCGTCGGCGGACCGGCGCAGTTCCCGATGGTGGTCTGCAAGAAGGGCCGCACCACCGGCAGTACGTGCGGTGTCGCCTGGGGCGACGTTCTGCGGACCAACAGCGAGACCTGGACCCAAATATGTGTGTCCTGGAAGGCGATTCCGGCGCGCCGGTCGTCGTCGGCTCGACGCTCGTCGGCATGGTGAACGCCTATCTGGCCATCGGCTGCTTCGGTCCGACGGTGGGGACCAATATGAGCGCGATCATGGACGACATCAACGCGCGAGGGGATATCGGTGCCGGGTTCGCGCCCATTTGATGCGGTAGGGAGTCGTCAGTAGCACCCCTCCAGGGTTGCCTCGCTCAACGCGGCGACGACATCGCCGACATCGCAACGTCCACGAAAAGCGTTGCGCTGGCGCATCGCACCGTTGCCGCGAGCCAGCACGGTCGTCACGGTCTCGGCGACGAAAGTCCGCTCACCCAACACCTCCAGTGCGGGTTCGACGTACTCGACGAGCCGGGCCAACTGGTCGCGAGCCGGGCGGACGCGCCCGTCCACCGGATCGACACAGTCGCCGTCGATGCCGCTGCGCGCGGCCTTCCAATACGCCGCGCGTAGTACCTCGGCGGCGACCGTGGGAGCAGTTCTCCCTTGCGCCAACGACTTTCGCGCCATCAGGACAGTGGCCCGCACCAGGGTCGCGAGCAGCGCGGACTCCTCGGCCGTCGCGGGCACATCGCTGACACGGACCTCGACGGTGGGAAAGGAGACCGACGGTCGGACATCCCAATAGACCATCTTCTCGTCGAAAATGCTGCCGCTGGAAAGCATCATGGCGACCATCGTGTCGTACTCGCCCTCGGACGCGAAGTACGGCGGCGGACCCGCGCTCGGCCAGCGCCGCCACAGGATGCTTCGCCAACTGGCATAACCGGTTTCGGTGCCACGGTAGATCGCGGAGTTCGCGGTCAGCGCGAGGAATAGCGGCAGCCACGGTCGCAAATAGTTGCTGACCTGAAGCGCGGCTTCGCGATTCGGCACCGCGACATGAACATGGCATCCGCACAGACCCTGTTCGTGGGCGAGCATGCCGAAGTCCGCGGACATACGGCGATAGCGCGGAGTATCGGTGATCGGAAACGTGTGCGGCACGGTCGGCGGAATCGCCACTGCCAGCAGCAGGGCATCGTTCTTCTCGGCACAGACCGCACTGCCTCGACGTAGCTCGTGCAGTTCATCGAGCAGTTCCGTCGCGCTGGTGTGCACGGTGGTGCTGGTCTCCACCTGACACCGGGTCAGCTCCAATTGCAGGCTGATGCCGAGTTCGGCCGCCGTGCGTGCGACCTCGACGTTCTTCGGGACGGGCGCACCGGTCCGCGGATCCGCAAGGAGAAACTCCTCCTCGACACCGAAGGTCGCCGAGTGTGAGTCCATAGCCGCAGAATACCCGCTGCCAGCAGGGCAAACGCGGTGTTGCGTCGGATTCGACGCCGCAATGTGTTCACTGATCTGCCATGGTGCGGGTGGCCGTGTGGGAAGAGTTGCATTTCGGGCGGGCGGCGCAGCGGTTGCATCTGACTCAGCCCAGTCTCAGCGCGCAGTTGCAGAAGTTGGAGAAGTAGCTGGGTGTGCAGTTGGTGGCGCACCGCGAAGCCGAGCAACTGCCAGCCGGTGATCAGGATGATGACGCCGTGGGCGGTGTCGACGTCGTAGACCCAATTGCCTCGCCACTCACGTCGACGCCCTGCGTGCCGCCGGCAGCCGAGTCGAGGTGATCACACCGGATGCGGACTCCGGCAACGCCTTCGGCCGCAATCAGCTGGACCCGGCAACCCGCGCAGGCTCGGGCCGAGCCGGTTTCGCCAGGCCAAAGCTATTTCCGCGCAGGTGGCGGCTCTGTGGCAGTGACCATCGGTGCTTGTGACCTGGTCGAGGGCGCCTCATGTCGCCTCGACACCGTTGCGCGCGTCCTTTACCGTGCCCGTATGACGACCAAGAAGCAGGCGGGCGCCGCGGTGCTGGCCGCCAAGGCTCGGCTCGGGCTGACCTGGGCGCAGCTCGCCGAAATGCTCGACGCGCCTGAGGCGTGGATCGTGGCCGCTCTGCTGGGCCAACACCCGCTCACGGCCGAGCAGGCCGAGACCGCGGCCCGGATCCTGGAACTCGGCGCCGAGGAAATCGCCGCGTTCGTGGCCCAACCCACCCGCGGCGCATTGGACGACGCGGTGCCTACGGACCCGACGATTTATCGTTTCTATGAGGTCCTGCAGGTGTACGGGCCCGCGATCAAGGAGCTGATCCACGAGAAGTTCGGCGACGGCATCATGAGCGCCATCAACTTCAAGATCGACGTCGATCGCCGCGACGATCCGGGCGGCGAGCGCGTCGTCGTCACGCTGGACGGGAAGTTCCTGAAGTATCAGTGGGGCTGAGAGAAGTCTCGGCGCGGCTGACTGGGAACCCAAGGGCAACAACGGCACATGGGTCGTCAGACAGAAGGGGTGACGGCCGGGTCCAACAGGACTCGCCACCGATCCGGTCCCGGTTGCTTGTCCGCGCGACGAGTTTCAGCGCCTCCGCCTCGGCCTCCCCGACATCGAGATCCTCGACGACGAGGTCGAGGTGAATGTGCTTGGGATGGCGCCGTTCGGCCAGGTCGGCGGCTGATAGTCGGGGACGCGACCATGGCGACGACGCTACCGAAGAGCGGCGCTCAGGTGGGTCGGCCGCCGATGCGGCGGGTGAGATCGTCTGCGGTGCCACGGACTTGATGGGCTAGGCCGGACCAGTCGGTGTCGCAGGGTTGTTGTGCGCAGTGGTGGCGCAGGGTCACGCTGATTGCCGCGATCGGGCGGTGGTCGTGGTCGAATATGGGGTAGGCGACCGAGGCGAAACCGGGGGTCACGTGCCCGTCTTCGCAGGCCCAGCCATGGCGGCGCTCCGCGGCGAGGGTGCTGCGCAGCTGCGCGAGGGTGGCGGGTCCGCGTTCGGTGCGGCGCACGAATGCCGACGCGGTGGGAAACAGGGCGCGAACTTGCGCGGCGGGCAGGTGCGCGAGGATCGCGCGCCCGGAGGCGGTCAGCTGGGCGGGTAACCGGACCCCGACATCGGTGACCAACGTTTCCGGTCGGGCCGGGCGTTCCTTGATCAGATACAGCAGTTCGCTGCCGTGCAGCACGCCCAGGTGCGCGTTGTGACCGACCCGTTCGACCAGTTCGCGCAGCAGCGGTCGGGCCAGCCGTTCCAGGGGGTCGTGGCGCAGGTAGGCCGAGCCGAGCTCGAACGCCGCGATGCCCAGTCCGTAGCGCCGTTCGGCGGGCAGGCGGGTGACGAATCTGGTCTGCTCGAGTTCCGCGAGCAGGTGGTAGGTGGTGGAGCGGGGCAGGTCGAGCTCGCGGGCGATGGTGGAGGCCGAGACCGGTCCGGCCCGCCCGGCCATCAGCTGTAGAACCGCCAGTCCGCGCCGTAATGCCGGTATATCGCTGCTCGGACCCATGGCCACTTCCTCGGATGTCTCGGATACCAGACACAAGCTGGCCGCGCCTCATTCTCCACCAGCGTTCGGCCCTGTGGAATGGTGTACATGCCGGATACCACGCAGTTACCGACAGTCGAGCTGGACGGTCCGTTGTCCTTGGCGCGGGTTGTCGCCGTCGCGCGCCTCGCGGCGAAGGTGCGATTCAGCGAGGCCGCCGAGAAACGTCTGACCGCCGCGCGCCAGCACGTCGACGCGCTGGCCGCCGGGACCGTTGCGGCCTACGGTGTATCCACCGGCTTCGGCGCACTCGCGACCCGCCACATTCCGCCGGAGAGCCGCGCGGCGCTGCAGCGCTCGCTGATCCGCTCGCATGCCGCGGGCACGGGTCCGGCGGTCGAGCCCGAGGTGGTGCGGGCCATGATGCTGCTGCGGCTGCGCACCCTGGCCACCGGGCATACCGGTGTGCGGCCGGAGACCGCGGCCACCTTGGCCGCGATGATCAATGCGGGTGTCACGCCGATCGTGCACGAATACGGTTCGCTCGGCTGCTCTGGTGATCTCGCGCCGTTGGCCGCGGTGGCGCTGGCGTTGATGGGGGAAGGGGAGGTCATCGATTCCTCGGGCGCCGTTGTCGCGGCCGGAACGGCGTTGCGCGCCAACGGCATCGAGCCGGTGACCCTCGTCGAGAAAGAGGGGTTGGCGCTGACCAACGGCACCGACGGCATGCTCGGCATGCTGGTCCTGGCGCTCGACGACCTGCACCGACTGCTCGATATCGCCGACCTGACCGCCGCGATGAGCGTGGAGGCACTCCTGGGCACCGATCGGGTGTTCGCCGCGGACCTGCAGGCATTGCGGCCACACCCCGGCCAGGCGCGCTCGGCGCAGCGGATCAGGGCCGCGCTCGCGGGGTCGGAGATCGTGGCCAGCCACCGCGGCCCGGACTGCAATCGGGTGCAGGACGCGTACTCGTTGCGCTGCGCGCCGCAGGTGCACGGCGCGGCCCGCGACACCGTCACACACGCCGAAACGGTCGCCGAGCGAGAGTTGGCCGCCGCCATCGACAATCCGGTGGTGCTGGCCGACGGACGGCTGGAATCCAACGGCAACTTCCACGGTGCGCCGGTGGCCTACGTACTCGACTTCCTGGCCATCCCGGTCGCAGACGTGGCAGGCATGGCCGAACGACGGACCGACCGGATGCTGGATGTCGCACGCTCCCATGGCCTTCCGGCGTTCCTGGCCGCCGACCCCGGTGTCGATTCCGGTCACATGATCGCCCAGTACACCCAGGCGGGCATCGTCAGCGAACTCAAACGCCTTGCCGCGCCCGCGTCGGTCGACTCGATCCCGAGCAGCGCGATGCAGGAGGACCATGTATCGATGGGCTGGTCGGCGGCACGCAAGCTGCGCAGGGCGGTGGACGGCCTGGCCTCCGTCCTTGCGGTGGAGTACCTGACCGCTGCCCGCGCCCTCGACTTCCGCGCCCCCCTGCGTCCCGCCCCGGCCACCGCCGCGGCGCTTGCTCTGTTGCGCACCAAGGTTGACGGACCGGGACCGGACCGGCACCTCGCCCCCGAAATCGCTGCAGCCAGAGAGCTCATCGACTCCGGCGCATTGCTGAACGCGGTCACACCCCACCTGAAGGTCTAACCCGGTTCCCTGCGGAGGGAGGCATCCATGGCACCAGCGATTCTCACCGAGCCTTGGGTCAACCATCACGGCCCCACGCCATACGCGGCCTGCCCGGTTGCCGATCGAGTCGCGCTGCCGAGTGGAACACCGTTGGGAGTGGGTCTCGCTGTTTGCCGCCACCATGTGCCACTCGCGCGAGGCAGTCGCTGTTCCCGATGTCGCAGCCATGTGCGACTCGCGGGTGGCGCGGACGTCCCGGTGGCGGTTGTGTCGGATTTCCTTGGGATGGAGGGATTGTGATGGCGCGGACGGTTCGGGCGGCGCGGGGGTCGCAGTTGACGGCGAAGAATTGGCAGGCCGAGGCGGCGCTGCGAATGCTGCACAATAATTTGGATCCGGAGGTGGCGGAGCGGCCGCAGGATCTGGTGGTGTACGGGGGCACCGGGAAGGCAGCCCGGAACTGGGCCAGTTTCGATGCGATCAGCCGGTGTTTGACCACGCTCGAAGGCGATGAGACCTTGCTGGTGCAGTCGGGGAAGCCGGTCGGGGTTTTCCGGACGCACGAGTGGGCGCCGCGCGTATTGATCGCCAACTCGAATCTTGTTGGGGATTGGGCGAATTGGCCGGAATTCCGGAGGCTGGAGGCGCTCGGTCTGACCATGTACGGGCAGATGACCGCGGGGTCGTGGATCTACATCGGCACCCAGGGCATCCTGCAGGGCACCTATGAAACCTTTGCCGCCGTGGCGGACAAGCGATTCGGCGGCACCCTGGCGGGCACGCTCACACTGACGGCCGGGCTCGGTGGGATGGGCGGCGCGCAACCGTTGGCGATCACCATGAATGGTGGTGTGGCACTGGTGGTCGAGTGCAATCCTGCCCGTGCCGAGCGGCGCAGGCACGACCGCTACCTCGACGAGATCGCCGACGATTTCGATGACGCGGTGCGCCGGGTCGCCGCAGCGCGCAAGGCGCGAAAGGCGTTGTCGGTCGGGCTGATCGGCAATGCCGCAGAGGTGCTGCCGGAGCTGCTCGCCGCCGGTGTGGAGGTCGATATCGTCACCGACCAGACCTCCGCGCACGACCCGCTTGCCTATCTGCCGCGCGGTGTCGCCCTCGACGACTGGTCGGACTACGCGGCGAAGAAACCGGACGAATTCACCGATCGGGCACGGGAATCCATGGCCGACCATGTCGACGCGATGCTCGGGTTCCTCGATCGCGGGGCCGAGGTTTTCGACTACGGCAACTCGCTGCGCGGCGAGGCGAAACTCGGCGGCTGCGAGCGGGCGTTCGACTTCCCCGGGTTCGTACCGGCCTATATCCGTCCCTTGTTCTGCGAGGGCAGAGGCCCGTTCCGCTGGGCCGCGTTGTCCGGCGACCCACGCGACATCGCGGCAACCGACCGCGCGATCCTGGATCTGTTCCCCGGCAACCAATCCCTGCGACGCTGGATCAGCCTTGCCGGGGAACGCATTGCTTTCCAGGGACTTCCGGCCCGCATCTGCTGGCTCGGCTACGGCGAGCGACACCTGGCCGGCCTGCGCTTCAATGAGATGGTGGCCAGCGGCGAGGTGCGGGCGCCCCTGGTGATCGGACGCGACCACCTGGACTCCGGCAGCGTCGCCTCCCCGTATCGCGAGACCGAGTCGATGGCCGACGGTTCCGACGCCATCGCCGACTGGCCGCTGCTGAACGCCCTGGTCAACACCGCGTCCGGCGCCAGCTGGGTGTCGATCCATCACGGCGGCGGCGTCGGCATGGGCCGCTCCATTCATGCCGGGCAGGTGTGCGTCGCCGACGGCACCGAGCTGGCCGCGCAGAAGATCGAGCGAGTACTGACCAACGACCCCGGCACGGGCGTCATTCGACACGTGGACGCCGGGTACGAACGTGCCGGCGAGGTCGCGTCCGAGCGTGGTGTACGGATCCCGATGCAGGAGGCCAAGTGAGCGGCGGCAGGCGGCCTCGGCCACAGGAGGTGCTGGTCATATGAGCGCATTCTGGGCCGAATATGCCTGGCTGCCCTATGGTCTCGCGGAGTCGGTCGGCATCGATGTCGACGGGGCCGTGATCCGATCGGTGATGGTTGGCGCTGAGCGGACGGGGAAGGTGTTGCGCGGGTTGACCGTTCCCGGGTTTGCCAATGCGCACTCGCACGCATTTCACCGGGCGTTGCGGGGGCGCACGCACCGTGATCGCGGCACGTTCTGGACCTGGCGGCAACGGATGTATGCCGTTGCGGCGCAGCTGGATCCCGATTCGTATTACCGACTCGCGCGTGGGGTATACACGGAAATGGTGCTGGCGGGATACACCAGCGTCGGCGAGTTCCACTACCTGCATCACGGGCCGGGCGGCGTGCCCTACGACGATCCGAACGCGATGAGCAAGGCATTGGCCGCCGCGGCCGACGATGCCGGCATTCGGCTCACTCTTCTCGACACCTGTTATCTAGCAGGAGGATTCGGCTGGAAGCTCGAAGAACATCAGGAGCGATTCAGTGACGGCGATGTGGGTGCCTGGGCCGAACGCGCGGCCGCGTTCACGCCGAAGCCGGACTTTGTGCGCACCGGGGTTGCCGCGCACTCGGTGCGTGCCGTGCCGCCGGGCGCACTGCGGGTGGTCGCCGAACAGGCCGCTGGTCGGCCGATACATGTCCACCTGTCCGAACAGCCTGCCGAGAACCGAGATTGCCTTGCCGCGCACGGCCGCACCCCGACCGCGCTGCTTGCCGAGACGGGCATGCTCGGTCCTGACACGGTCGCCGTGCACGCCACGCATGTGACCGGCGCCGATATTCGGCTGCTCGCCGGAATGCGGGCGAATGTGTGCTTCTGCCCGACCACCGAACGCGACCTCGGCGACGGCATCGGCCCCGGCCGGGCGCTGGCCGACGCGGGAGTGCGACTGTCGCTGGGTAGCGACAGTCACGCGATAGTGGACGCTTTCGAGGAATGGCGGGCACTGGAACTGAACGAGCGACTGGCCAGCCGCGAGCGCGGCCGGTTCGACCTGACGCAGTTGTTCAGCGCGGCAACGGATCACGCATCGATCGGCTGGCCCGAGGTCGGCCGCATCCACGCCGGCGCGGCAGCCGACCTGGTGACCGTCGACCTCGACTCGGTCCGCACCGCGGGCGCCGACCCGGCCGCCGCGCTCTACGCCGCCACTGCCAGCGATATCCGAGAGGTGCTGATTGCGGGCAAGCCCGTGGTCTCCGACCACCGGCACCGGCGGCTGGAACACCCGGAAACGGTACTGCGAGACGAGATTCGAGCCTTGACTCAGCCGTGATCGCAGGTATCGGCTCGCGGACGGGCACTGTCGTCGTGATCGACGAGCAGCGCTACGACCGGTCCCGACACCCTCAGGTGACCGCATTCCTGAGAGCCGCTCGCCGAACGCCCGCGTCAGTCGGACGCGGCTGTAGGTGTCACCGGGTCGGTGCTTCCGTTGGGTCCCGGTATCGACACCGGTTGGATCTGTTGCGGGTTTTGGGCCGAATGCAGGCCCGCGGCGGTGGTTTCGCGGGCGAAGAAGGCGCCGATGTCGCCGATCGCGCTCATCAGCTGCGCGGGGAACACGATGGTGGTGTTCTTGTCGACACCGAGTTCGATCAGGGTCTGCAGGTTGCGCAGCTGCAACGCCAACGGGTGCGCCATCATCGTGTCGGAGGCATCCCCAAGCGCCGCGGCAGCCAGCGACTCACCCTCGGCGGCAATGATTTTCGCTCGCTTCTCGCGCTCCGCCTCGGCCTGTCGCGCCATCGCCCGCTTCATGCTGTCGGGCAGTTGGATGTCCTTCAACTCGACCAGGGTGACCTCGACGCCCCATTCCAGGGTGGTGGTATCGAGGATCTCCCTGATACCCGCGTTGATGACATCCGTCTCGGCGAGCGCCTCGTCGAGGGTGTGCTGTCCGACCACCTTGCGCAGCGTGGTCTGCGCGATCTGATCTATCGCCGAGTACACGTCCTCGATCGCGACGACCGACCGCTCGGCGTCGACGACCCGGAAGTAGGCGACCGCGGAGATATCGACGCTGACGTTGTCGCGGGTGATGATCCCCTGCGACTGGATCGGCATGGTGATGATGCGCATCGTCACCTTCCGCAGCCGATCGATGACCGGAATGATGAAATTCAGGCCCGGTTCCCGTACCTCGATGACCCGTCCGAGCCGGAACAACACGCCCTTTTCATACTGGGTCACCACTCGAATCGACAGTGCCAGCGCGATCAACGCCACCACTGCCAGAATGACGATTACAACGACTACGTTCACTACTGCTCCTCCCGACGCGCATTCGCGTCGGCATACGACACAAGGTGATCGTCGGGGTCGTTGCCGGCGACAGCGGCGAGATGAGCTTGGTAGACCGTCCGACGCGACTCGTCGAGGACGATCTGTGCTCCCTGTTACCAGTATGCGCTCCGCGCGGGCAGAGTGCGGCTTTCGGGGTTCAGCCGAGCCGGGTGCCGTACCAATCCAGCACGCGCCGCCACGCCTCGCTGGCCGCGGCCGCGTTGTACCGGGGCCCGGTGTCGTTGAAGAAGGCGTGGTCGGCGTTCGGCGCCACGAACACCTCATACGGTAGGCCCGCGCGCTGCAATGCCGCTTCGGCGGCCGGTCGTGACGCGTCGACCCGGGTGTCCAGCGCCCCGTAGATCGCCAACACCGCGGCCTTCGATCCCGAGAGGTCACCGTTGTCCGGGAAGGGACCGTAGAACGGCGTGGCCGCCGCCAGCTTCGGTGCACCGGACGTCAGCAGCAACCACAACAGCCCGCCACCGAAGCAGAATCCGGTGGCACCCAGCTTCTTACCCGGCACCCGCCGTTCGAGTTCGTCGGTCCCGGCCTGCAGGTCGGCGACGAACTGCTCCGGTGCGATCTTGCCGAGTTCGGCGGTCGCGGCGGCCGGATCGGTGAAGGCGGCGGTTCCGCCCGCCTCGGAGAGCAGGTCGACGGCGAGTGCGGAATACCCGGCACCCGCGAATCGCCCTGTCACAGAACGCATGTGGTCGGTGAGGCCCGTGTTCTCGTGGATGACGAGCACTCCGCCGCGCGGCTGTGCTGCCGCTGCCCACGCGCCCTGCAACACCCGACCTTCGGGACCGGGGAAGGTGATCGGCGTGGTGGGTACCGCGGTGCTCATCCCCGGCGGCGTGGACGTCGCGGAACCGGTCGACGATGGTGCCGGGCTCACGGTCTTGTTGCCGCTGGAACAGGCTGCCAGAAGCGCGACCGCCGCCGGGGCGCCGAGCCCGAGCAGCCCGAGGCGGCGCAGCGCCTCACGGCGGGACAGTAGCCCGTCGGCGTGGTCGGCAGCGATTTCTTCGACGATGTAGCGCTGGAGCGGCGTCATGGCCCCCAGCCTAGGACCGAATGCGATCCGCCGATACGTCTTCGGGCGATCGCGTGCGGCGGCGGGGCAGGCGTCGGTGCGGCGCCTCTGCGAGTAGGTCGAGGCGCTGTCGGTCAGGGCTGGACGATGGCGGCGTTGCCCTGCGTCCAGGTGGAGCGCAAGGTGCGAGAGGTGATCCGCGAGCCGGCGTCGGTGCGGCGGAGCCGGTCTCGTGGGCCGATCGGCACCGGGCCGCGATCCGCGCCGCGCAAGCGGAGTACGACCGCGCCGAAGCGAACTGGGCGCGGACCGCACTCGACTAGCCGGTCGGCGCGCTCGCGTCGAGGGTAGCCAGCAGGTGGCGGAGGGTTTCGCGCTGGTCGGGGGAGAGCACGGCGAAGAGTTCCTCGGCGGCCTTCCGGCGCGCGGCCGACATCTGGGTCAGGGCGGCGCGGCCCGCCTCGGTGAGGGTGACCAGCGTGGAGCGGCGGTTGGACGGATCGGGGGTGCGAGCCACGAGGCCCGCGGACTCGAGCGCGTCGACGACGGTGGTGGCCGAGCGCGGGACGATGTCGAGGCGTTCGGCGAGCGCGGCCATGTGCAGGGGCTCGCTCTGACGGGCGATGATGCGCAGCGCGCGGGCCTGGCCAGGGGTGAGGCCGAGCGGTGCCAGGCGGGTCGCCTGGTTGCGGCGGATTCGTTTGGCGGCGCGCAGGAAGAGCTCGGGCAGGTCCGTTTCGGCAGCGGTATCCACAAAGCTGAGCATAGCTCATTGTTCCGTGGAATAATTGTGAGCCATACTCAGTTCTACGGGTAGTTTCCGCGAAAGGAGGCGCCTTTGCCGCCCCCACAGTCTCAGCTCGGCCGGATCGTCCGGCTCTTCCGGCCCTATCGGGCCCGCCTCGCTCTCGTTGCCGCGCTGGTCGGCCTGTCCTCGATCGTCGCGCTCGCCTCGCCGTTCATGCTGCGCGGCGTGCTCGACAACGCACTCCCGAACGGCCGCACTGGCCTCCTGACCCTCCTCGCCGTCGGCATGATCGCCGTCTCGGCGTCGACCAACGTCTTCGGCGTGCTCCAGACCTATATCTCCACCGCGGTCGGCCAGGAGGTCATGCACGACCTTCGCTCCGCGGTCTACGCGCAACTGCAGCGCATGCCGTTGTCCTTCTTCACCGCAACCCGCACCGGCGAGGTGCAATCCAGGATCGCCAACGACATCGGCGGCATGCAGTCGACGGTCACCTCGACTGCGACGTCGCTGGTCTCCAATTTCACCACGGTCGTCGCCTCGGTCGTCGCCATGATCGCCCTGGACTGGCGGCTCACCGCGGTCTCACTGATCATGCTCCCTTTCTTCGTCTGGGTGAGTCGTCGCGTCGGCAACGAGCGCCGCAAGATCACCGCGCAGCGCCAGCAGAAGCTCGCGGGCATGTCGGCGATCGTCGAGGAGTCGCTCTCGGTGAGCGGCATCCTGCTCGGGCGCACGATGGGCCGGTCATCTGCACTCGTCGATAACTTCGCGCAGGAGTCACGCGGACTGGTCGAGCTGGAGATTCGCTCCGGTATGGCCGGTCGGTGGCGGCAGTCGACCATCCAGATCATCATGTCGGCGATGCCCGCTGTCGTCTATTGGGCCGCCGGACTGACCGTCGCCACCGGGCATCCGCTGGTGTCGATCGGCACGCTGGTCGCCTTCACCACCCTGCAGAACGGTCTGCTGCGGCCCATGGTGCAGTTGCTGTCCACGGGGGTCGAGCTGCAGAGCTCGATGGCATTGTTCGGACGAATCTTCGAATACCTGGATCTGAAGCCGGACATCGAGGAGCCGCTGTGGCCGCTGCCACTGTCGAACGCCGAGGGCGAGGTCCGGTTCGACCGCGTCGGCTTCTCCTACGGGTCCGGAACCCGAGATGTGTTGAGCGGCATCGACATCACCGTGCCCGCCGGGACCAGCCTGGCCGTGGTGGGGGAGACCGGTTCCGGCAAGACCACGCTCGGTTATCTCGTCGCGCGGTTGTACGACGCGAACTCGGGACGGGTCACCATCGACGGAACCGATGTGCGTGACCTGTCGTTCGCCGATCTGTCCGCCGCCGTCGGCGTGGTCTCACAGGAGACATACCTGTTCCACGCGTCCGTGGCCGACAATCTGCGCTTCGCGAAACCCGATGCCTCCGATGCGGAACTGTACGAGGCGGCCCGCGCCGCACAGATCCACGACCACATCGCCGGCCTGCCCGGCGGCTACGACACCATGGTCGGCGAGCGCGGCTACCGGTTCTCCGGTGGTGAGAAGCAGCGCCTCGCGGTCGCCAGGGTCATCCTGCGCAACCCGCCGATCCTGGTGCTGGACGAGGCGACCAGCGCGCTGGACACCCGCACGGAGCGCGAAGTGCAGGCCGCCATCGACGCGCTGTCGGCCGGTCGAACCACGATCACCATTGCGCACCGGCTGTCCACCATCCGTGACGCGGATCAGATCGTGGTCCTGGACCAGGGGCGGATCGTCGAACGCGGCACGCACCGGGAACTCGTCGATTCCGACGGTCGCTACGCCGATCTGCTCGCCCGCGATGGCGCCTACGATATCGACCCGGCCCTGGCCTCGTCCGATATCGAGTTACTCGGTCCGCCAGTGGTTTTGGAGAGGGTGGAGTAGATGTTCAGCGGGCCGGGAACCGGATGATGCGGTCGTCGCCGTCGCGGATATCACCGCGTCCGTCCCGGTTGGACGAGGTGACCCACAGTGCGCCGTCCGGCGCGACCGTCACCGTGCGCATCCGCCGAGCGGGTGTCCGATTACGTCGACGCGAGCTCCGTCGGGCGGGTGCTTCGCACCTGCCGGGCCAGCAGATAGGCGGCGATCGCGGCGGGGATGTTCATGAGCACCCCGTAGACGGCGGGCGGGACCGCCATCGTGTCGTTGTGCAGCACGGTCGACGCGACGGCGATGGCCAATGCGCCGTTGTGGATGCCGATCTCCATGGCCGAGGCGATCGCCTGGTCGGTGTCCACCTCGACCAGTCGCGGCGCCGCATAACCGATCGCGAAGCTCAGCGCGGACAGCAACAGGCTGATGGTGGCCAGCTTGCCGATGTTTTCGGTGAGGGTGTCGAATTCGCGTCCCACTGCTGCGACGACGACCAGCAGTAGCACGACGGCCGACACGATCTTGACGTTCTTGCGCATCCGGTCCGCCCACGCGGTGAACCGCCGATGCACCCACATGCCGATCGCGGCCGGAACGAGCACGATCGCGAACACCTGGACGAACTTGTCCGGCCGCAGCCCGATGGACGCGTCCTCGTCCATGAACAGCGTGTAGGCCAGCGCGACGACCAGCGGCATGGTGAACACCGCGAGGATCGAATTGATCGCGGTGAGGGTGATATTCAGGGCCACATTGCCGCCGGCGATATGGCTGAACAGATTGGCCGACGGCCCGCCCGGCGCAGCGACGAGCAACATCATGCCGACGGCCAGCGCCCCCTCGAGCCGAAACAGGTAGATCAAGCCGAGGCAGATCGCGGGCAGCAGCACCATCTGGCACACCAGCGCCACCACGGCGGCCCTGGGATATCGGAGCACGCGGGCGAAATCATCGACAGTCAGCGTCAACCCGAGGCCGAACATCACCAGAGCGAGGGCAAGTGGCAGGAACACCGCGAAAATCGTTGAACCCATTCGGATCTCCTCATCGGGGACTCGGTCGGGTGTCGACGTTATCGACTGACGGAGCCGGACGCGAGCCGTTCGGCGCAGTCGCAACGGAGCGGGCGGTTTTCGGATGGGTCACTGGTCGGTCAAATCTGCTTCGAAGAGCTGGCAGAGACTGGTCGGTCGTATTCTGCGGCAGGCGAATCCGGTGCGCGACGCGACGAACCGACCGGAGCGTACTTAACGCACTATTCGCCACCCGATTGCTAGGGTCGGTCTCGTTATCGGGGTGGCTTGTCAGGGTGCGGAGTATCAGTCGAGGAGGGTCATGTTGTCGGGGCGTGAAGTGGCACACATGTTTGTCCGCACGCTTCGACTAGCGGCAGTGGTCGTCGTGGTACCGCTATTGATCGCCACCACGGTCGGATCGGCGGCCGCACAGCAATCGACCGGCAGTACGCGCAGCGAGCAGTGGACCCAACTGCACGACGGCCGGCAGCAGTACCCGGACGTGCACATCGACTGGGATGTCCCGATCCGGATGAGCGACGGGGTGGTGCTGAAGGCGAACGTGTATCGGCCGATGGACCCGTCCAGGGCGGTCGTCGACCAGCCGCTGCCGACGATTGTGAACCTCACCCCGTACACAAAGCTCGTGACGAACCTGGTCGATACCGCGCTGGCCATCCCGAGATTGCAACCGATGACCATGGACCTGGTCCGTCGAATCAACCTTTCCAGCACGCCGATCAGCGGATTCGGAGACCTCCTGCACGCACTCGACGGCGGCACCGTCCGGACCGTCCTCGGCATCGACCGCAACCTGATCCGCAGCGGATACACGCTGGTGGTGGTCGATGTGCGCGGCACCGGCTTCTCCGAGGGCACCTGGAACACCCTGGGCGCGCGCGAGCAATTGGACACCCGCGAGGTGATCGACTGGGCGGCGGCGCAACCGTGGTCCAACGGTGACATCGCCATGAGCGGCGGCTCCTACGCGGGCATCAACCAGCTGCGCGCGGCCGAAAACGCCCCGCCCGCACTGAAAGCCATTTTCCCGGTGGAGCCGGGCAGCGATCTCATGCGTGATGTCGTCGCGCCGGGCGGCGGTGTCGGCACCACCTTCTTGCCGCTGTGGCTCAGCAATGTGAACCAGCTGAAACTGATCCCGGACGTTCAGTCGATGCTCAACGGCACCTTCGATTGGAAGTGGTTCAACGACCGCGTGGCCGACCCGACCACAAACGTGGATCTGCTGGCCCAGGCCCTGCTCACGCCCTCACTCGACAATCTTCCCCCAGCGCTGGCGGGGGCGCTGGACGCCGACAGCCCCTTCCGGCAGGGCATTGAAGGGCATCCGGAACGAATCACGGTGCCCACCTTCGTATACGGCGGCTGGCACGACATCTTCGCCAACAGTGCGACCAAGCTCTACAACGCCATCCCGTTGCCCGCGGGCAAGAAGCAACTCATTGTCGGCGACACCTATCACGCCAACCCGGGTGCGGGCACCGGCACGGCCAAAGCCCCGCCGCGACTGGATGTGCTGCAGCGGGTGTGGTTCGACAAGTGGCTCAAGGGAATCGACCGCGGCATCAGCGACTTCGGACCGATCAACGTCTGGGAGCAGGGCGGCGGGTGGATCAAACTCGGTCAGTTCCCGCAGCAGGATGTCAACCACCGCCGGGTCTACCTGTCCGACGCGGCAAGCGGCACCACCGACGAGAGCCTGCACGACGGATCGCTGTCGATGACGCCGCCGTCCCAAGTGACAACGCTGAAGGTCGCGCCCGGACTGACCACGGCATGCTCACGTGATGCTACGCAGGGCGCCGCCGGAATCCCCGCGGCACTCGACCTCTGCGCCAAGGACTCGCGCATCGCCGAACGGAACGGGCTCACCTTCACCAGCGCGGCGGTCACCGAGCCGACCGAGATCTCCGGCCCGATCAACGTGCACCTCAACACGATTCACGACGCCGCCGATGGTTACTGGAGCGTCACCGTCAACGACGTCGCGCCCGACGGCACCTCGACCGTCCTGACCACCGGCCAGCTCATCGCGTCGTTGCGGGCGGTCGACGAGTCGAAGAGCACCCGCTCACCCAACGGCGACTTCACCGCACCGTTCAACCCGATCACCGTCGCCAGCATGCTCCCGGTGGAGCCGGGGCGGCCGACGGCTCTCGACATCGCTGTCATCCCCACCCAGGCCGTCATTGCGCCCGGCCACCGCCTCCGCGTCGACGTCTTCGCCGGAAACTCGCCCAAGGCACTGGCTTTCCGGCCCATGCTCAACAACACCGAACTCAAACCGCAGTACCTGCGGCTGGATCCGGCGGCACCGAGCTTCGTGAACCTGCCGACGAATCGTGCCGTCGGCTGATCACTGGAGCTGCGATTTCACCTGCGCGGCAATCAGTTCGAGGTGAGCGAGGTCGCTCAGGTCGAGGATCTGGAGATAAATTCGGGAGGCGCCGATTTCGGCGTAGCGGCCGATCTTGTCGACCACCTCGGCCGGAGATCCGGCCAACCCGTTCACCTTCAGTTCGTCCACGTCGCGGCCGATCGCCTCGGCCCGCCGGGCGACCTCGGCGTCGGTGCGGCCGACACAGGCCACCAGGGCGTTGGAGTACACCAGGTCGTCGGCTCGGCGGCCGCGGGCCTCGGCGGCGGCGCGGATGCGATCGAATTGGCGGGCGCTGTCCTCGATCGCGGAGAACGGCATGTTGAACTCGGTCGCGTACTCGGCGGCCAGCCGCGGTGTGCGGGCGGCGCCGTGGCCGCCGATCACCACCGGTACCGGGTCCTGGACCGGCTTGGGCAGCGCGGGGGAGTCGGTCAGCTGGTAGTGCTCGCCATCGAAGTTGAATTTGTCGCCGATCTTCGTCGACCACAATCCGGTGATGATCGCGAGCTGTTCCTCGAGCCGCGCGAACTTGTCCGCAGGGAAGGGGATGCCGTAGGCGGCGTGCTCCTCGGCGAACCAGCCGCTACCGAGCCCGAGCTCGACCCGGCCGCCGGACATCTGGTCCACCTGGGCGACCTGGATGGCCAGCGGGCCGGGCAGCCGGAAGGTGGCGGCGGTCACCAGAGTGCCCAGCCGGATCCGATTGGTCTCCCTGGCCAGCCCCGCGAGGGTGATCCAGGCGTCGGTCGGGCCGGGCAGGCCGTCGGAGAAGCCCATGTGCAGATAGTGGTCGGAGCGGAAGAACGCGTCGTACTCCAGATCCTCGGCGGTCTTGGCGACGGTCAACAGTGTGTCGTAGCTGGCACCCTGCTGCGGTTCTGTGAAAATGCGTAAATCCATATCGATCATGGTGCCCGAGCAGCCCGCGCTTGTCGCGGCGGGGTGGATCGCCATGCGGCCCGGCGATGCGACGGGAAACCACGGTCGATGACGTGACGCACTCTAGTTGTGGGTGTCGGCAAGCCGACGAGGTCTTGTGCCCCTGGGGCCGCGACGGTAGTACTGAGCTATGAGTACGGCACTCGTCACCGGTGGCACTGGCGCGCTGGGCAGGCTCGTGGTCGAGCGATTGCGCGAGCGGGGGCATGACGTGCGGGTGTTGTCGCGGCGTGTGGGGGCTGGAACGCACGTGGGGGATCTTCGGACGGGTGTCGGGGTTGCGGAGGCTGCGGCGGGGGCGGAGTTGATCGTGCACGCGGCGTCGGACTTTCGTCGGGTCGGCCGGCCCGACATTATGCAAACCGAGCATCTGCTCGCGGCGGCGGGGAGTGCGCGGCACCTGCTGTACGTGTCCATCGTCGGAATCGACCGGATCCCGTTCACCTACTACCGGAACAAGCTCGCATGCGAGCAGCGGATCATGGAAAGTGGTGTGCCGCATACGATTCTGCGGGCGACACAGTTCCATGAGCTGATCGCGTCCGCGCTGCACGGCGCCGAGCGGCTGCCACTGGCGCCGCTGCCGCTGGACTTCCGCTTCCAGTCGGTTGCCGCCGCGGATGTGGCTGTGCGGGTTGCCGAACTGATCGACGGTACGCCGACGCACCGTGCCCCCGATTTCGGCGGGCCGGAAGTGCTGACGCTCGCGCGGATGGCCGAGGTGTGGCGGGCGGCCCGTGCCCGGCCGCGCCGGGTTGTGCGCATCCCGGTGCCGGGCCGCATCGGGCGCGCATTCCGTGCTGGTGCGAATACCTGCCCCGAACACCACGATGGCACGCAGACCTGGGCGCAGTTCGTCGCGTCGAACCCCGTCGACGCCTACACGGCGAAGCCGCAGCAGTAGCTACGTCCCCAGCAATCGGGTGATGGCGTCAGATTGGCTAGTGTCTGATGCCGAGGCCACGACGAATGAACGATGGCAGCCGAGGAGCGGAATGACCGAACGACCCGTGCCACCGCTGATCGTCGTGATGGGTGTCTCCGGCTGCGGGAAGTCGACGGTCGGTCGATTGCTCGCCGAGGCGTTGCACGTGGAGTACGCGGAGGGCGACGACTTCCACCCCGCGACGAACATCGCGAAAATGGCGGCCGGGTTGCCGCTGACGGACGACGACCGCTGGCCCTGGCTCGACATCATCGCGGCCTGGCTGGCCGAACGGTGCGAACGGGGCGGTGTGGTCAGCTGCTCCGCGCTCGAGCACAGCTACCGCGACCGGTTGCGCGCGGCGGCGCCGAGGGTTTTCTTCGTCCATCTGCACGCGTCGCGGGCCGAACTCGCCCACCGTATGGCGTCGCGCCCCGGTCATTTCATGCCGACGAGTTTGCTCGATTCCCAGTTGGTGGCGCTGGAACCGTTGTCCGCCGATGAGCGCGGCATCGTCCTGAACGCAACCCGCGATCCCGCCGAGCTGGTTCGGGAAGCGACGGCCGCGCTGGCACAGGGCGACCCGGCTTAGTTGACGGGCGCCGACGGCGTGGGACAAGACCCGTTGGACAGATTGGGAATACAGATGCCGGACGCGTCGGCGAGCAGCAGCCCACCCCCGACGATCAACGCGGCCACCGCAACCGCACCGAACAGCAGCACCCAGAGCAGACCGGGCAGGTGCGTGAGCCGGGCGAGCTGATCGGCGTCGGAATCGGCGCCGCCGGGGTTGCGCGTGTGCCGCGAACGGCCCCGCTGCAGTTCGATCACGGGCCTGGCCCCGGCCAGCAGCAGGAACCACGCACCCAGGTAGGCGAAACCTGCTTGGAGCGTGTCGGTACCGAACCAGGACACCGCAAAGACGATGGCGCCCAGCCCGAATACGGTGATCAGGCCATAGATATTGCGCACCTTGATCAGCACGGCGGCGAGCAGGACGATCGAGGTCCAAAGCATCAGCGTGATCCGGTCGGCGCCGAGCAGTGCCGCGAAGCCGAGGCCGAGCAGCGGCGGCGCCGGATAGCCCGCCATCGCGGTGAGAATCATGCCCAGCCCGTAGGGCTTTCCGCTCGACACCGTCAAACCCGACGTGTCCGAATGCAATGTGATGCTGTTGAGCCTGCGCCCGGTCAGCAGCGCCAGTAACGCGTGACCGCCCTCGTGCGCGATCGTGACCACATTGCGGGTCAATCGCCAGACGGGCCAGTACCCGACCAAGAACAGGGCCACCACTCCGGTCGCCACTACCAACCACCACGGCGGCGGCGCCTGCGTCGTTGTCAGCCGGTCCGCAATGGAGGAACCGCGCTCGACAAATTCGGCTGTATCCACCGCCGCACCCTATCCGCCGAAAGCCACTCGCGCCCGTCGGTGCGTCGGCCCGCAGGCCGAGCACACCTGCAACGGGGTCCCGATGGCTCATCCGGTCATGGTCGTACCGGTGTCGGCCGATCGGCGCGCGGCATCGATGATCCGCAGCGTGTTCACCGCGTCGCGCGGGTCGACGGGAACGGCGGCTCCGTCGAGTAGCGCGGCGGCCATGGCGGCGTAGAACGCGGGGTAGTCGCCGGCGAGGGTCGGGACCGGCGCGGTGTCGGGCTCGGCGCCGAGCACTCCGTACCGTTCGGGTTCGACTGCGCCCCAAGGACCTTCGCCGTCGTCGGGCCGTCGGCCGGCGCGCAACGCCTCCTCCTGCGGATCCAAACCGTAAGTGACATAACCGGCCTCGGAACCGAGCATTCGGAAACGCGGACCGAGCTGCGGGGCCACCGCGCTCATCCACAGCTGGGAGCGGACGCCCGACTCATGGGTGAGCGCAAGGAACGCATCGTCGTCGGTCTGGATCCCGGCCCGCCGCCGGTCCAGCTCGCAATACACCGAGCGCACCGGCCCGAACAGCGTCAGCGCCTGGTCGATGAGGTGACTGCCGAGGTCATACAGCAGACCGGCGCCGTCGGCGGGCGCGCCGACCTCGCGCCAGCCGCCCTTCGGCACCGGCCGCCACCGCTCGAACCGGGACTCGAAACGCCGCACCTCGCCGAGACGGCCGTCGGCGGCCAACTGCCGCACGGTCAGGAAGTCGCCGTCCCAGCGCCGATTCTGGAAGACCGACAAGGCAAGGCCGCTCCGTTCGGCCCGGGTGACCAGGTCCTCGGCCTCGGCGACGGTGACCGCGAACGGCTTGTCCACGACCACCGGTAGGTTCGTGTCGAGGGCTCGGCGTGCCAGCGGCGCATGGGTCCGGTTAGGTGTCGCGACGACGACGAGATCGAGGCCGGAAGTGTCGGTGAACAACTCGTCGGCGCTCGCGACCACGCGCACGCCGGGATGCTCGCGCCGGGCCTGCGCGGCCCGCTCGTCCGACCCGGTGACCACCACCGCCACCCGCATGCGCGGTTCGGCGGCGATCAGCGGCGCATGGAACACCGATCCCGCCAGGCCGTATCCGACAATGGCGACCTCGATGTTGCTCATCTTTCAGACGGTACCGGGAACCGAGGGATGGCATGGGTGTCGTCCTGTGGAACAACGCGACGTCGGTCTCGGGGATGACGACACCGGCCGGTCGCGGTCCTAACGTTGGTGCGCGAGAGCAGTGATAAGCACAGCGCTGCGCGCCCGCGCGGCCGCCGGTGAATCGAAAGCCGCACTGGCCAAGGCATTCGGCGTCAGCCGCGAGACCGTGTACAGCTACCTGCGGATCCCGAGCGCCACCATCGCCTCATCCCTGACCGCTGGAGAAGACCGGCCTATCCCTGACATCACCAAGTACGACCAGTTGCTCACCCGCACACCAGATCCGATCTCACCCACCGAAGACCAAGACGCCACACCACAGGTAGCCGACGAAAAACCCCCGGCTGCCACGGGGCCCAGCGGAAGCGCACCCCGGCAGGGGGAGGCAGGTAGCCCCCAGCTTCGACTCATCTGGATGGTGTGGGGAACGACCCCGATGCGGTCGTATGGCAAGGCTATGATGTTGGCATGGCGTCACCAGAGTCGTCCAGGTCGTCGGCGCTTCCCGCGCTATTGGCGCCACACCGCGCGCAATTCGTGATGCCCTGGTTGGTTCCGAACGCGTGGAGTTCGAGCGCCACTACGCCGAGGAGATGGCGACCGCAGCCCAGTCCCTGGATCTGACGGGCGTGCTGGCGGTGTTGGAAACTTTCCGCAAGGTCGCCGAGATCACCCAACGCCACGGTGCCGACGCTCACACCCGGATGCTCGCCCGGGTCGCGGACCTCCAGCTGGGCCGGAATGTCACCACCATCGGGGCGGCCGCGCACCGAGCAGAGATCAACGCCAAACTCGGCTCGTAGGCCGATGTATTCCTACGAGATGGTTCCCGAGGCCCGGGAACAGGTCGACGGCATCCCCAATGATGCGCTGGTGTTCTACGCCGAGCTCATCGCCTTCTTGGAGCTGACTCCGTGGGCGGGCCCGCCCTACCGGGCAGACAACCCGGATGCCAACATGCGCGGTCGTCGTAGAGTGGCAATCGAATACGCCGACGTGGGAAAGGCCGAGGGTTGTCCGCAACACTGGCGAAGGGTCAGAACCGCCCGCTAGCCGCGGCCGATGTGGTGATTACCGTGCGGGTCGCCGCGTCCGCGGATCTGTCGGCGTTGCTGGTCACCGCACACGGCAAGGTCCGCTCGGATGCCGATTTCATCTTCTTCAACCAGCCCCGGGGTCCGGGGGTGAACCTGCGGCCCGGCCCGGCGGGGCAACCCTCGGCATTGGCGGTGTCGCTGGGTGCGGTGCCCGCCGATATCGACCAGATCCGGGCAGTGATCACCCTCGATGACCCGGCCACCACGTTCGGGCGCATCCCGGCGCCGGTGGCGGTGGTGGCCGATGCCGGTGGAAACACACTGTGTGAGTATCGGATCGAGGGGCTGAGCACCGAATCAATCGTCATCGCGGTGGAGCTGTATCGCCGCCAGAACAGCTGGAAGATCCGCGCGGTCGGCCAAGGGTATGCCGGGGGATTCGCCGCGCTGGTCACCGATCATGGGGTGAGCGTCGAGGACGCACCACACCTGGCTTCGGCACCCACCACGCCTCCGCCGACGGTCACGCCCGCGGGCGCGACCTCACCGGTCCCGACCTATCCGCCGCCCAATTCCCCCGTCTATCCGGCGCAGCCGCCACCGCAGTATTCCCCGGCCGCGTCCTATCCGTCTCCGCCCGGACCGGGGTACCTACCCGCCGCCCCTGGGTATCCGCCGATGCCGGCTCCCGGCTACCCGACAGGATCGGCTGGGCAGGGCTACCCGCCCGCGGTGCCACGGCCGACGCCGCCTCTGGCTGAGGAGGTGAGCTTGGCGAAGGGGCGCCCGGTCAGTCTGGCCAAGGGGCAGCGGGTCACCTTACGGAAAGAGGGTGGTGTCGCGTTGACCTACGTCAGGATGGGGTTGGGCTGGGATCCGGTGAAGAAGGGCGGGCTGTTCGGCGGCCGCACCATCAATATCGACCTGGACGCGTCGGTGGCGTTGTTCGCCGAACGGAACTTGGTCGATGTCGCCTACTACGGTCAGCTCACCTCCAAGGACGGGTCGATCCGGCATCAGGGCGACAATCTGACCGGTGAGGGTGAGGGGGACGACGAGGTGATTCTGGTCGACCTGACCTGGGTACCGGCGCACGTATCCACCCTGTTGTTCTTTGTGACCTCGTATCAGGGCCACACCTTCGAGCAGATCAGCAACGCGTTCTGCCGCTTGGTCGATGCCACCAACGACGCCGAGCTGGCCCGCTACTCGCTGACCGGGGGGATGGCGTTCACAGCGTTGGCGATGGCGAAGGTATACCGCGTCGGCGGTGACTGGAAGCTAGAGGCCATCGGCGACGGATTCCAGGCCAAACATCCCGGGGAGGCAGTTCCGCAACTGGGACGGTGGGTGACCGCCGGGTGACCGACGCTGTGGCGCTGGGAACTGTCGGCGAATCCTGTTGGGTGAGTTGATCGTTGACTTGCCGCAGCGCAAGCACCTATAGAACTGGGCACGGCAGACGGCGAACGGGGTCAGCTTCTTGGTCTCGAAGTACGAGGTGAGGAACGTGACCGAGACATAGGACAGCACGCCCGCGACCACCGAGCCCGCCGGCGCTGGACCGAGAATGTCGTGGTTCTCGGGCTTGAACAGTTCGGGTGTCTTGAGCATACCGGCGGCGAGGATGACCGGGGTGGCCAGCAGGAAGGCGAAGCGGGCAGCGTCCTGCGTGCCGCAGGCCCTTGAACAGGCCCGCCACGATGGAGGACCGCCGATGCGGCCTTGAGCGTGTGCGGGGCCGCTGGTCGCGGCGGAGAAGTTGCTCAGGCTGTCCAGCTCGGTACGGGCGTGCTGTGAATGCGGCGTGGTAGCGCCTCGAACCGGCGCCCAGAAAGTGAGACTGCCGTCCAGGCCTTCGGTGAGCCACGGCGGCTCGACGGCGGCAGGCTCGATAACAGCGGCGTGGCCGTTCTTGTCCTTTTCCGGGATGGTCAGCTTCCAGCCCTGCAGGCTGATCCGGTTGGGCGGGACGGGCATCAGCTGTGGCGGCGTGCCGAGAGGGTGCTGGTGCAGGCCCCACCGTGACGGGCGGACACCCACCACAGACTCCCGCCGAGCAGCACGAGAACAACCACGACAGCCAGCCGACCGCGGTTTGAGCACCCCGACCGGCTGCCCGCATCCGTGGTCATGAATACACCCCTCGTCGGTCGGCTCGAGTGCATTGCTGCCGGATCGTGTCCATGGTGTGCGGCATGGGCGAGGACGTCGGCGGCCGACCCCGAGCTCTCATGCAGATTCCGTCGGCAAGGCCAGCACAATCGTTTCCACTCGACCAGCAGCCGAAACCGGAAACCCCGTCACACCGCTACCGATACGGCGGGTGGTCTACTTGCCGTCGGGGTGGCCGAGGTCGACCAGGGCCGTGGTCCAGTCGGCGGCTATGGCGTTTTGGGCGTCGGTCAAGGCGACCTTGCCCGAACACACCAGCGCGTGCAACTTGTTCTCGACGGCGTCTTTCGGATTGTTCGGCCCCGCGCCCGGCTTGTGACCGGGCGACGGTGGCTCCACCCACAGGTTGCGCGGATCGTTCGGGTCGCCGCCGAGCTCCAGTGACACCAGGTGGTCGTACTCGGCGTCATGCAATGGGCCGGTGTAGTCGTAGGACTTCGCGTCGGCGTCCTTCTCCCGGTCGGTGATGTTGGCCGGTGGGCGGATCGAGGAAGTGTATCCGCCCTTGCAGATGGTGTCGCCGAGGTTGTCCGCGGCAACCTTCGGATTGACCGCTCCCGGGGTGCACGCGGGATCGGGCAGTGGCTGCCCGTCGCCGGACTTGCGGTAGTGGCAGCTGCCCGGAGCCGGTTGCACCTGTACCGTGTACGTGCCGGAGGGACCGGGACCGACCGGCACCTGCAAGGTCTGTCTCGCGGCAGGGGGTTGAATCACCGCATGCGCGACGGTTTTCGAGCCCTCATGTGCGCAACCAACAACCAACAACGGTGCCAGCACTGGAACCAGCAGCGTCTTACGAATATTCATGACTCACCTCGGGCCGAACCTTCATCCGCATCCAATTGTGTGGCATACCGCTGGCATTCGGCACGGAAACATCTGCGAAGGCCTCGATGGTGTGGGATCCGGGACTCGAACTCGGCGCACCTACCGCTGGCAGGCTCTCAACCCTGGCCCCACACCGCCGCCGGTCGGCGGCGGGTCCATGTTTCCGTTCGCGATTCGGAAGCGATCAAACTATATCTCTCAAATATATTGTGCTGCAAGGATTTACAGCTTCCATACTCGCTTGACTCGTTCGAGAGGGCCTGGATTCATAGACGGAAATATCCGTCTACCTGGAGGTCCTTAGATGCCGACTCCTCGTCCGCGTGTGCGTCGTGATGGCACGGTGGTGTGGCAGGTCCCGATCCGTATCGCTCGTGATGGGCGTGTGCCTCGAAATCGGTTTCGGCGCACGCATATTCGTCGGTGTGCTCGGCGGTGTCGGCATCGCGTACGCCCGCCACCGCAGCCTGCGCGAGCAGACCGAGCAGACCGAGCAGACCGCGCGCGAACTCGGCGGTCTGGACCCCGACCAGGTCGAGGAACTCGACGCCACCGAACTCTCGCGTGCCGAACGCACAGCGATCCTCGAACACGACCGTGATGCCTGGCGCACCCCGGCACTGGACACCCTCGAGCGACCAGCGTTCTCGCCGCTGCGCATGGCAGGCATGCTCGCCCTGCGCGGTTACCTCCTCGTCGCCGTCGTGCTGGTCGGAGTCAAGGTCGTCAAGCCATCACCGGCTGACCGATACATCAACTGGCGCATCGGCGGCAGGCTCACCCACCGCCGCCGATGCGACCGGGTGCCGGTCCCCGGTAGCCTTGGCCGGAGTATCCGAACCCGATCTCGATGATCTGGGCAAGAGGGAGCGGCCGTGACCGCCTTCTCAGCTCGCGGCGCCGCACTGACCGCCGTCGCGATGGTCGGCCTCCTGTCCGCGTGCGCCACGAACCTCGACACCGGACGCCGCTTCGGCGGTCGGGCCGAACCCGCTGGCCCATTGCCAACCGCTCATCGAAGATCAGCGGGGCCGTCCACGCCGACACCCTCACCGGCCATCTCACACCCCCGACCTGCCTGTGGCACGGGAAAAACACCGACGGCGAACTCGACGTCACCTTCGCCTTCTCCGAACATGATTCGCTGCAGCAACTCTGGGAACGCGCCAACGAAGACGGCTTCAGCACTGAACACTTGACCGTCGTCCGCGATGTCCTCGGAACGAAGGTCACCGCCACCGGGTTCTACGCTCGCAACCCCGGCGACCTCGGCGACTGCTCGGTATCGGCCCAAGCCAATGGTGCGATCACCTGGCGAGTACGAAACAATTCCCACTCCCCACAGCCCGACCCCTGCTCCGCGGCCCTCGCATTGACCACTCTCACCGTCGATCTGTCCCCGTAGTTATTCGGTCGGGTGCCGACCGTGCGAGCGACGGCATTTGCCGATGCGGCGTAAGTAGTGGTCGTCTGGGAATTGTCCGGGACCGGGGCGGATCGCCTGTCGCCATTCCCTCGGCGGGGGCCTATTTGAACAGGCCGATCGCGCGGGCGATCACCAGTGCGATCGTTATCAGCGACACCGCCGACTGCAGCATCATGATCATCTTGGCGCGGATCGTATACGGCATGACGTCGGTGGGACTGAACGCGGTCGCGTTGGTATAGGCAAGATAGAGGTAGTCGGGGAAGCTGGGCATCCAGCCCACCAATGCGGGATCGGGGTCCTGCTGCTGCGGGAACACGAAATCGCGATGACAGATCGCACCCCGGGACCCGAGCGGCCCCCCACGGTCGAGCTGCCAATACCACAGCCCGAACACGATCACATTGGTCGCCCAGATCGCGGCGCCGGAGATCAGCAGAACGAACGCGTCGTCCTGCTGGCCTTGAACGATCTGGGTGACCAGCCGGATCGCCGACCACCCGTTGGTCACGGTGATCATCGCGGTGAGCAGGACCATCATCCGCCGCAACCACCGTGTCGGACGAGCGCGGTTACGCGGATCGGCGACCACCAGGCCGGCGAGCAGGACGAGCTCGAGGCCGGGCACCAAGCGATGCCCCGGCGTGAAACTGTTCGGCAGGCACACCTGTAGCGCGACCGCGACGACGACCGCCGCGGCGACCGGCCATCGTGACTGCACGATCCGGGTCAACGCTGGTGAGGGTTGCTGCTCCTCGGCGATATCGAGCAGCCGCTCGGTTTTGCGCAGCTGTTCCTGCAACTGCCGCAGCGCCTGACGCGCCGTCAACCCGCCCGGCTCTGCCGAGCCGGATCGATCCATCTTGTCCACCGATTACCTCCACTGACCGCTCGGTCTCGCCATCACATGCCGACATCATCGCCGAGAGCCGAATTACCCGCACGATATCCACGATGAACTCTCGCAGTACGATGCCGGACTGGCCGGATACCTTGCGCGCCAGCATGAATCACTATTCCGGCTGCCGCGCCCGCGCTTGCCGTGCCCGCATCATGTGCCCGAATCGTGCGGTTGACAACGCGGCCGGTCACCACAACAGTGGGTGCCGCGTCGAGAGACCTGACGACGCATTCACCGCAGCAAACATAGAGGAACACATGAACGTTCGCCGTTGACCGTCAGCGCTGCCCTCGTAGGATTGACTCTGCTTGCCACACCCATCGCGCTGTCCGACCCACTGCCGATGCCGTCGGGTTCCTCCGGGACCGGTTCTTCTGGGATCGACTCGGGTTCGGCCGCGGTCGGATCCGCGGGTCTGAACCAAACCGGTTCGGTGGGCGGCGCGTTCGCCAACTGCGACGCCGCTCGTGCGGCAGGCCGCGCGCCGCTGTTCCGCGGGGAACCCGGCTACTCCCCGGCCCTGGATCCGGACAACAGCGGGATGGCTTGCCCAACCGTCTAACTCTCGCGGGCTGCTCCCGCCAATTGTCGCCTTGCCGTGTGGCGACCGCGCTCATAGCCGCACAATCGCTGACCTGCATCGCCCGAACAGCGACCACAGCGCGGTCCCTGCAGACGCCACAGGCGGGCTGGCCGGGGCTCGGACTCGAGACAGCAGCACCGACAACTGCGGCAGTGTCGGCCGTGCCGATCCAGTTCGTCAACGCCACGTACTCCTGCGAAATCAACTGGTCGACAACGAGATTCGCGCCACCGATCGTGGCCCTCCGCAGGTGCCCGGTCTTCGTGCCACGACGATGTCGTCGCGTACTGGTCACCATCGATCGTATCCACGTGAATACCGCAGCTGTTGCGGGTTGCGGCCGATGAGTGCCGTGGTGGCCTCGGCGATGGGGGCAACCGCCGGTGGCGCGGTGTTCGCGAGTTCGCTGCGCGCCCGGTGCGAGATCCGGACCAGTAGGGCGATGCTGATGTAGTTGGCCAGCAGTGAGGAGCCACCGTAGGACATGAACGGTGTGGTGATGCCGGTCAGCGGGATCAGTTTGGTGACTCCGCCCACGACCACGAACAGCTGCCAGCCGATCGCGAACGCCAGGCCGCCCGCGAGCAGTGTTCCGAACAAATCACGAACGGTCAGTGCCGCTTTGAAGCCGCGCATGGTGAGTATCAGGAATACCATGATGACGGCGGTCAGCCCGATGAGGCCGAGTTCCTCGCCGATGGTGGAGATCATGAAATCGGTCTTGGCGAACGGTACGTCCTGCGGGCGACCGGTCCCCAGGCCGTCGCCGCCCAGCCCGCCGGTGGCCATCCCGAACAATGCTTGCGAGATCTGATAGCCATTGCCGAAGTAGCTGGCGAACGGGTCCTGCCAGACTTGCACGCGCACCCGGACATGTGCGAACAGGTGATAGGCGATCGCGCATCCGATCGTGAACATGACTATCCCGATGAGCAGCCAGGAAACCCGGTTCGTCGCGATATAGATCATGGCCAGCACGGTGCCGAACACCAGCAGCGAGAACCCGAGGTTCTTCTCCACCACCAGCACGAGCACCGCGATACCGGTCACGACCAGCAGCGGCGCCAGGTGGCGTGCCTTCGGGATCGTCATGCCCCACACGCGGGTGCCCGCGGCGGCGAACAGTTCACGGTTGGCCACCAGGAACGCGGCGACGAAGATCAGCAACGCCACCTTCGCGAACTCACCGGGCTGAACCGAGAAGCCGTGCAACCGAATCCAGCTCTTGCCACCGTTGACCTCGCTGATACTGCTCGGCAGTACCGCCGGGATCATGAGCAGCACCACCCCGGCCAGGCCGAAGGTGTAGCCGTAGCGCGACAGCACGCGATGGTCCCGGATCGACACCAGAACGGCCGCGAACAGCGCGACACTCACGATCGTCCAGATCAACTGATGAGCAACGTCCGGCGTCGGGACCGGCTCGCCGTCTGCGACCGCGCGTGCCGCCTCGGCGTGATCGAGCCGATCGATCAGCACCAACCCCAGCCCATTGAGCAGTGCCACGCACGGCAGGATCAACGGATCCGCGCCATCGGCCCATCGGCGTACCACCAGGTGCGCCGCCACCGTCACAACCGCGAATAACGCCAAGTCTCGCGGCACGTACCCTTCGATGCCCGAACCCGTGCCGATCGCCATCAGACACCACGCCACTGCCGTGATCACCAACGCGAGCACCAACAGCAGCAACTCCGCCCGCCGTGCACGCCCAGGACTACCGCTCACGCCGCCAGCAGGGAGTCCGGTCCGATCAGGAGCAGCAATCACATCACCAAGTATCCGCGCGAGGACCACTGAAATGCTGGGTTAACTCACCACGGGAATGGCATCCATCCCGCGCCTACGCAACGGCACCAATCGCGACTCCCACGACGCCCTCGATGGCACCGACTGATGGTGGCTGGAGACCGGATCGGTCACGCGTGCCGATCTCAAATACCAAGGCAGTGATGCCGGAGCACGGTCAACGGCCGCGATGGCGGCGGACCCGTAGTGGCGGTCGTTTCGCCTACCACAACGCCCCGGATGGCGCGTGTAGAGCAGCATAGAAACCGACTTCGGCGCAGGTGCTCGTCTTGTCAGGCGCGGCCACCGATGAGCATCAGGGTGAACAACAATGCCTCGGCGATCATCAATACGGTGCCGACGATGCCGAGGATGAGTCCGACGGTGGCTTGTGAGCGGCCGCTGAGGCAGCCGCCGGATCGGTTGATGTCGATGAGGGCTTGGCGGCTCATGGCCCAAGCAATCGGTGCGCAGATTCCACAGCAGGCCAGACCGAGCATGCCCACGATCAGTGCACTCGATGCACGGGGATGCTCGATCGGCCCATCGATGGGTTTGCCGAATTCGTCGGTCGGGATCCCGAGCATGCCGCCGGGCTGGAACCCATAGGGATCGAACATAACTCGAAAGTTAGAACACAATATCCATTACGCACTGATGCCACACCGCCCCACCTACCAACTATCCTGGTCAGGCTGTGCGCGGGCGGGTGAGGGTGAAGCGGTCGACGAGCGTGAGTTCACCGAAGGGGCCGTTGATCGCGTAGTAGGTGGCCTTGATCGACGTGGACCCGCCGCGCTGGCCCGGGTCCACATCGAACGCCACGAAGCCGTAGGGATGTTCGCGGTCGCGGAAGGCCGACCAGGGTGCGTCCTCTTCGACGTAGTTCTGTGCCTTGCGGCGGATCGCCGGATCGTAATCGCCGACGCTGGTGAGGACCCGGCAACGCGGGGTGTCGAACAGGGTCAGGTTCGATGGTGAGGAGGTGCCGCTCCCGCCGATGACCAGGTGTACCGTGCCCTTGCTGGTGTCGATGACGTCTTCGTTGGTGACCGACGGTGTCGGCGTCAGTGTGTCGGTGCCGAGCACACCGCGCACCGCGTGCGAGCGCTCGCAATGATGTTCGTGCCCGCAGACGACCAGATCGACGTTGTACTTGTCGAACAGAGGCAGCCATTCCTGGCGGATGCCGAGATCGGCGCCGTTCCCGGTGCGGGAGGTAGAGATCGCGGTCTGGTGCATGCAGACCACGATCCAGTCGATGCCGTGATCGGCGCGTGCGGCCGCCAATTCGGTTTCCAGCCAACGCTTCTGGGCGCCGCCGGAGTAGCCGTGCACGTAGGAGTTGCCGCCGTCCTGCAGGCAGATGTCGTCGTTGCCGAGACTGATCACCCGCACCGAGCCCGCCATGAACGAATACCAGAGCCCCCGCGTCTCGGCGTCGGATCCGGAATCGGGGACCGCGAAATACGTTTGGTAGGCGCCGAAGCCGGTGGGGCCGTTGCCGAGTTCGTTCTCATGGTTGCCCGCTGCTGGCATCTACGGCCGGTACCGCGCCGATCGAGAGTTGTTGTCGAACCAGTCCGACCAGGTGCGGATGCGGTCGGTGGCGATGTTGGCGTAGCAGCCGTTGACGAGATTGAACAGCGGTGCGAGCCATTCGACGCCGGCGGTGATGTCGCCCGCCACCGGCGTGCCGAGGTTGTCGCTGACATAGGCGCCGTTGGCCTGCTTGCCCAGCGTCGGCGTGGACTGATCACCGAAGCTTGTGAAGCGAAACAGGGCCCGGCCCTTCTGGGCCGTGCGGATGGTGCCGAGTTCCGGTGTCATGCCGTCGTGCACCGCGGCATAGGTGTAGTCGGTGTAGGGTATGAGCCCGGTCAGCCGTGCGTGGTTCACCGGAACTCCGGTCTGCGATTTCGCGTCCCGGTAGGTGGTGGTCCTAGCCCGGACGCTGTCCCCGAAACCGCCGGTCGGCGAACCGAACAACACCCGGGGATTGTCGACGGCGGCGGTGGTGTGCCAGGATACGACGACCTCGGTCGGGGCATAGGCGCCGAATTGCACGTGCAGACCGCTCACGCGGGGTGCACCCGCCACACCCGGGCGCTGCCACAGATCCGGGCCGCCCGATCCCCTGAACAGCGCCGCGCCGACACGCAGCGTGATGACCTTGGCCGTATACCGGGCTGGTATACGCCTCGATCAGTATCGCCGCACTCTCGGCGGTGGTCTGGGCACACCACATGTTCGCCACCGGGGCGGTACTGCTGCCGTTCTTCTCGTTGACCAGCTACCTGATCGCCGTGCCGACCGGGGTGAAATTCTTCAACTGGATCGGCACAATGTGGATGGGGCAGCTGACGTTCGAGACGCCGATGCTATTCGCCGTCGGATTCATCGTCACGTTCCTCTTCGGTGGCCTGACCGGGGTGATGTTGGCCAGCCCGCCGATCAATTTCCATGTCACCGACACCTACTTCGTGGTGGCCCACTTCCATTACGTCCTGTTCGGCACCATCGTGTTCGCCACCTTCGCCGGTATCTACTTCTGGTTCCCGAAAATGACCGGCCGGATGATGGACGATTGGTCGCCGCTCTGGACCTGATCGCCTTCCTCGGGCGCGACACCGGCTGGGCCGAAGAGTTCTATCAGGCCGCGTCGCTGATCCTGGTTGGAGGGGCCGCGGTGTCTGTGCTCACCGCCGCGACCGGGTTTTGGGATCGGTGGAAATCGTCGGAGGCCGGCACGCAGGTGCGGCGCACCATCAACACCCATCCAGTCCCCACACATGTGCACACCGCCAACACAGGATGCTTTGAGCCGCAGCACATCTGGCCGCTCGACGCGCGGTATGCGGCTACTTAAGACTGGTGGTAGGGCCTGATCCCGGCCAGGATCTGGTCCAGGTGCCCGGTGGGAGACTCGGTATGCGGCTGCCCCGTCGTCATTGGTGTGGCTCTCACATGGCTTGCCTTTCACCGGGTGCCGTGCCGGGAATGGCTGAAGAGGGGTCTGCCCAGCTCGAAGTAGCGTCGTGGCCGAGCGTTTGTGCAGGTCCATTCCGATGATCACCGTCACCGGCGCATCCTCCCTGTCGCCGTGTGATGTCCGTGCGGGAAGGCACCGGGAAAGAAGCGGTCGCGATCGCCGAAATAGCTTGCGGGCGTCGAAGATCAGGCGATAGTCGTCGGCAGCCACCCGCTCGGGGCCGATGACGGTGACGCGCCCGTCGTCGTCGGTGCTGGCGGAGCCCATCTCCCGCCAGCCGTCCTCGGCGCGGGCCTCCAGCCGCACCGCGACGCCTCGGGCCGGGTGGCCGGCGGCGCGGTGTCGAGCACATGCGTGGTGATGGCGCTGCGGGTCACGGGATAACAATCCGTTCCAGCCGCTTTCGCGCGATCGCGGCGAGTTCTGTTCGGGTGACGCCGATTTCGGTGTCCGGATCGTTGGTCAGCCGCGCGGTGAGATCTGCGAGCATTTCGTGACCGCTGCGGCCGGATGCGCACACTAGATAGATGTGCCCGAACCTGGTCTCGTAGGCTACGTTTCCCTCGCGCAGCCGCGCGGCCAGTTCGGTGTCGGCGCTGTCGACGCCGGACTGTTCGCGCGCGGCCGGTGAGTCCGCGGCGGTGGCCGCGCCGATGCGCGGATGGTCCGCAAGCGCCTCACGGACCTGCACCTCCGTCAGCGCGAGCACCGCGCCTCGGTCAGTTCCAGCAGCGCGTCACGACCCGCGTAAGGGCGAGCAGCGCTTACCTTGTCGGACCAATCCGCCAGGTCCACAACGTCATTCAGGGATGCGCGCCAAGCGTCGGCGGCCAGTTCGTTGATCCAGGAAATCGTGAGCGGTTCCCTCACGGGATACACCTCCGTCCGGAAGACGGGATGGCCATAGTTCTACTATGCGGAATCGAAATTCCATTTGTGGAGTAGGTCGAGTCCCGAGTCGCTGCCAACGGGTCGGCACAGGTCCGTCCAGATTTTCCGCAAAGTGTTGACCGCCACACCCCGACCAGCTATCGTCAATTCAATTAACGGAATAAAGATTCCACATTGCGGAAGCTAGTTGGCATCGGCGTCCACCCGGTCTCCGCCAGGACGACGGCCCAACCGACCCGATTCCTGCCTCAGCGGGACGACGGCACACCCTGGCACCCGGTCCGCACGGGCACGACAGGTCCAGGCACAAGAAGAGACCGAATGACTCGAGAACCACTCCCTTAGGCGGTGAACTTGTCCATCCTGTTCACCGAGCTGCCACTACTGGAGCGTCCCGCCGCGGCCAAGGCGGCCGGCTGGGGTGCCGGGCGTTCAATGCCTTGTACGGCAACCGGAGGCCTGCTCGCAGACCTCTACCACCTGGCCACTAACGGTGACGATCTGGACAAGGTGATCGAGCAGTACAGCGACCGCATCGCCCACGTCCAGATCGCCGACGCTCCCGGCCGGCACCAGCCCGGCACCGGCGAGCTCGACATCTTCGGCTACGTCGACAAGCTCGGCGCGGCCGGCTACAGCGGCTACGTCGCCGCCGAATACGTCCCGAGCGGTGCCAGCGCCGCCAGCTTCGTCTGGCTGCCACAATGACAAGGAGAAACTGAATGAGCAAGATCGGATTCATCGGCCTGGGCATCATGGGTTCGCCCATGGCGAGCCATTTGGTGAAGGCCGGGCACGAGGTCGTCGGCTACACCCTCAACACCGAGGCGTTCGAGCGGCTCGAGGCCGACGGCGGCAAGGCGGCCGGCAGCATCGCCGAGGCGGTGGCCGACGCCGAGATCGTCATCACCATGCTGCCCAACCATCCGCAGGTCGAAGACGTGGTGCTCGGTGCGGACGGCGTCTTCGTCCATGCGCCCGCGGGTGCGCTGCTGATCGACTTCTCCACCATCCGCCCCGAGAGCTCGATCGCCATCGCCGAGGCCGGCGCCAAGGCCGGGTTCCGGGTGCTGGACGCGCCGGTATCCGGTGGCCAGGCCGGCGCCGAACAGGGTGTGCTGTCCATTATGGTCGGCGGCACCGAGCTCGACTTCAACGCTGCCACAGCGATTTTCGAGGTGGTCGGCAAGACCTACATCCACGTAGGCCCGCACGGTGCCGGGCAGGTCGTCAAGGCGGCCAACCAGCTGGTCGTCGGCGGCACCTATGCGCTGGTTGCCGAGGCGATCATGTTGATGGAGGCGCTGGGCGTCGACGCAGGCAAGGGCCTCGACGTGCTGGCCGGCGGCCTGGCCGGCAGCCGCATCCTCGAACTCAAGCGCAAGTCGATGGTGGCGCGCGAGTTCGCCCCCGGATTCCGGATCGACCTGCACCACAAGGACATGGGCATCGTCGCCGACGCCGCGCGCCAGGCCGATGTGTCGCTGCCGGCCTCCGCGCTGGTCGCCTCGCTCATCGCGGCGGGTCGCGCCCAGGGCTACGGCTCACTGGATCACTCGGCACTGCTCAAGGTGATCGAGAACCTCAACGGCCACGGCGAGAAGTAGACCTAGCCATGAACGCGCCGCGAATCGTACTGGCCCCGGACAAGTTCAAGGGTTCGCTGACCGCCGGGGCGGTCGCCGCCGGGATCCGGCGGGTGCGCCCCGACGCCGAAATCCGCTGGGTGCCGGTGGCCGGCGGCGGGGAGGGGACGGTGGACACGGCGGTCACCGCCGGGTTCGACTGTACAGAAGTCGAAGTCAGCGGACCGACCGGGAATCCGGTGCGAGCGGCCTTCGCGCACAACGGCGATACCGCGGTCGTGGAGACGGCCGCAGCATGCGGGCTGTCTCGACTGCCGGGAGGCTCGCTCGCCCCGCTCACCGCGACCAGCCTTGGTGTCGGCGAACTGGTGCGAGCAGTGCTCGACACCGGTTGCCGGACAGTAGTTCTCGGCGTGGGCGGCAGTGCCGGCACCGACGGCGGCGCCGGTCGGCTGGCAGGACTGGGCGCGGCGTTACTGGACGCGGACGGGCGCCCGGTGGGTCCAGGTGGCGGTGCTCTCACCGACATCGCGTACCTGGACCTGCACAAGCTCGATCCGCGTGTTCACGAGGTGGAGCTGGTGCTGGCCAGCGACGTCGACAACCCCTTGCTCGGAACACGCGGTGCCGCTAGTGTTTTCGGTCCGCAAAAGGGGGCCGGTGCGGATGAAGTGGCCGCACTGGAGGCAGGGCTCGCCCACTGGGCTCGGCTGGTCGCCCAGCGCACCGGCTTCGATGCCGCCGGTCGGCGGCATCGGGTTCGCGGCGATCGCCGTGCTCGGTGCCCGCCGCGCCGGCGGCATCGACGTCATGCTCGACCTGGTCGGCTTCGAGCGCAGCCTCAAGGGTGCGAATCTCGTTGTCACCGGGGAGGGCTCGCTCGACCAGCGGACCCTGCACGGCAAGGCGCCCGCCGGGGTCGCGGCACGGGCCGCGAAGGCCGGGGTGCCGACGATTGCGGTGGCGGGCCGGCGACTGCTCGATGAGGGGCAGTTGCGGTCCGCCGGGTTCGAGGCCGCCTACGCGCTCACCGATCTGGAACCGGATCTGCAGCGCTGTCAGGACGAGGCCGCGGCATTACTGCAGCGCCAAGGAGAGCGGATCGCCCGCGATCAACTCGCCGAACCGGTGTCGCACCGAAGGCGTCGTGAAGCTCGCCCCGTCGTCCGGGTGGAAGCCGGAAACCCAGCCGCCGTTTCCGGCTTCCGCCCGCACGGCGGGAGCCGTCCGACAGAAGGCCACCTTCATCGCGCCGGACAGACCAACGGGCACCTTCAGTCGGTGTGCCCACCGCAGCATCGCTCTCGCGGAGGTCGGAACCTATCCCGCCGTCAAACGGGTTCCGACTTCCGCCGGACCGATGCCGCGTTCAACGGCCGCATCACCCCGCCGGCCGGCAACACCTGCACGACCGCTTCACCGCCACCACCGACGGCGATCGACCCGAACGGAGACCCCGATGGTCCTGATGTTCCTCAACGGCGACGGCATGCGCGGCGGCCGCCTGCACGAGCAACTGAAAGGCGCACCGCTGCTGCGCAAAGGCACGCAGCGCCCCGAAGTACCGCTACTACTCGGTCGCCGACCGATTTCCCGCCATGATCGCCACCGACGTAAACGGGCGTCCGGTCACCGGCGAGGTGTACGAGGTGCCGATGGAAGTCTTGCGCGACAACCTGATCCCAGCCGAACCCCGGGCTCGAGCTCGGCCTCGTCGAACTCGACGACGGCACGGCCTGCCTGGCCATCGTCCTGCGCGAGAACCAACTCGGCTCCCCCGATCTGATCGACATCTCCGACATCGGCGATTGGCGCGCCTACCGCTCGGCATGCGAAGGGTGACGGCGCCGTGCACCGCGCCGGCCGGTAGCCGGACTGAGATACCAACTGACACTGGATAATTGGAGAATATGTAAGGCCACGCATGCGGGCCGTCGACGCGGCCGTCAAGATCCTGGAGCTGGAAGGCGCCACACAGGCGTTCGGTCTGCCCGGCGCCGCCATCAACCCCTTCTACTCGGCGCTGCGCGCGCACGGCGGCATCAAGCACGTGCTCGCCCGCCACGTCGAGGGCGCCTCCCATATGGCCGAGGGCAACACCCGGACGGCCCACGGCAACATCGGCGTGTGCATCGGCACCTCTGGCCCCGCCGGCACCGACATGATCACCGGCCTGTATTCGGCTATCGCCGACTCGATTCCGATCCTGTGCATCACCGGGCAAGCGCCGACCTCCCGACTGCACAAGGAGGACTTCCAGGCCGTTGACATCGCCTCGATCGCCGCGCCGGTCACCAAGATGGCGGTCACCGTGCTGGAGCCGGCACAGGTCCCGGTGCGTCCCAGCAGGCGTTCCACCTGATGCGCTCCGGCCGCCCGGGTCCGGTGCTCATCGACCTGCCAATCGACGTGCAGCTCGCCGAGATCGAATTCGACCCCGACACCTATCAGCCGCTGCCGGTGTACAAGCCGGCGGCGACCTGCGCGCAAGCCGCCAAGGCGCTGGATATGCTGACCGCGGACCAGCGGCCGCTGATCCTCGCCGGCGGCGGCATCATCATCAACGCCGGCGCCGAGGACCTGATGGTCGAGCTCGCCGAGCTGCTGAACGTGCCGGTGGTGCCCACCCTGATGGGCTGGGGCATCCTCCCCGACGACCACGAGCTGGCCGCGGGCATAGCCGGCCTGCAAACCTCGACCCGCTACGGCAACGCCACGCTGCTCGCGTCGGACTTCGTTATGGGCATCGGCAACCGGTGGGCCAACCGCCACACCGGTGGGCTGGAAACCTACTGTAAGGGCCGCACTTTCGTGCATGTGGACATCGAGCCGACGCAGATCGGGCGGGTGTTCGCCCCCGACTACGGGATCGCCTCCGACGCCAAGGCGGCGCTGGAGCAGATGATCGCGGTCGCCAAGGAGCGCAAGCAGGCCGGCACGCTGCCCGACTATTCGGCGTGGGTGGCCGACTGCGTGCAGCGCAAGCAGACCATGCACCGCAAGACGCACTTCGGCAACATCCCGGTCAAGCCGCAGCGGGTGTACGAGGAGATGAACCGGGCGTTCGGCCGCGACACCCGCTACGTGTCCACGATCGGCCTCTCGCAGATCGCCGGCGCCCAGATGCTGCACGTGTACAAGGCGCGCAACTGGATCAACTGCGGCCAGGCGGGTCCGCTCGGGTGGACGGTGCCGGCCGCGCTCGGCGTGGTCGGCGCCGACCCGGAGGCGAATGTCGTTGCACTGTCGGGTGATTACGACTTCCAGTTCATGATCGAGGAGCTCGCGGTCGGTGCCCAATTCAACCTGCCGTACGTGCACGTGCTGGTGAACAACTCCTATCTGGGCCTGATCCGGCAGGCGCAGCGGGCCTTCGACATGGACTACTACGTCCAACTCGGCTTCGACAACATCAACGCCGACGACTCAATGGGCCAGGCCAAAGGCTACGGCGTCGACCACGTGCAGGTCGCCGAGGGCCTGGGCTGCAAGGCGATTCGCGTCGAGGACCCGAACGAGATCGGAGCCGCGCTGCAGCGGGCTCAGCAGCTGGCCAAGGAGTTGAGGGTGCCGGTGGTGGTCGAGATCATCCTCGAAAAGGTCACCAACATCGCGATGGGTGCTGCCGACATCGACAACATCACCGAATTCGAGGACCTCGCCGAGACCGCGGCCGACGCCCCCACCGCCCTGCTGCCGCTGGCATGATCCGGAACTGATCGATCAGCTCGGCTCTCGGGCGCGCTCCTGCCAGCCCCGCCGCACCGGCGATCCAGGTGCGGCGGGGAGTAGTCCTGAGCGAACGGTTTCTGTGCCGTGAGTTGTTGTACCCAAGTGAAGTCGGCCGACAGCAGTTCGGTCAGGACCCCATCGCGAGCGCGAAGGGCAGGACGTGCACCAAAAGCGCTTCCAGCAAACGCTGCACGTCTTCGAAACGCCGCGTTCGGAGCCGCCGGTGCAGGAGCAGTCCGTTATGGAGCGCTCCTGCACCGGGTGTCCGCTTGGAGTGCAGCGCTGCGGCTACAGTCCGAACCGCATGACGCCGCCGGCGGCGGTCGCCGTCGGAGCCACTGGCACGAACACGTTTCCGGTGTTCGAGTCGACCGCGACGGAGTGGGCGTCGCTGACAGTGGGAAGGTTGGCGATCCAGGTATTCGACCCGGCGTCGATGATGCCGAGAACCGGCGTGAACGTTGCGCCCTTCACGCCGGTCTGCGACGTCCCGTTCGCCGTCCAATTGCGCGATGCGGTGTAGTACCGGTTGAGCTTGGAGTCGTAGGCAACCTCATCCGAGCCGCCGACCGAGGTAATCGTCTTGACGATCGAACCGTTGGTCGCGCTCACGATCTGGGTGATCTGCGGACTCCCCTCCGGCGCGTCGCAGCCCACGACCAGGTTCTCTTTGGGCCCGAGTGCCAGGCCCGTAGGCCCGCAGGCCCCCTCGGCGTAGGTCGCGCTCACGGTCGGCGTCCCAGCGACGACGCTGGCCGCCGAGATCACGTCGAGCTCACCCTCCGGGTTCGCCGGCGTGCCGTCGTTGTTGATGAAGAAGTTCTTCGTCCCGGGGTCGTACACGCACTGTTCGAGACCTTTCGAGCCAGCGAAGGCATGCGTCGCTTTGACGGTGTTGGTCGTCGTCGAGATCCAGGTCGTGTACGGCGGTGAGTCTGCCGGGTTCGCGAACATCATCAGCTTGTCGGCCGGGTCGTAGCAGCCCTCGTCGGTGCGAAACCCGGCGCTCCCCGTCGCGATCGTCGCGGAGGTCGTTCCCGCGACCGGGTCGACCACCTTCACCGCGTTGACGTCGCCGACGTAGACGACGCCCGGGGTGGACACGACACCGTCCGGCCCGGAAACGTCGTTCGTCGCCTTCGCGCCGGTGAAGCCGGGAACTTCGTGCAGTGCAAACGAGGTCGTGTCGATGATGTCGAGCGCCGAGTTCGTGCGGTCAGCGAGATAGTACCGGTGCGCTGCCGGGTCGACAATGCCGATGTCGTCGGAAAACTTGCCGCCCGCCGGGAGATTCGGCAGCGGGATCATCTGCTTGAACTGCACGTTGGGTGCCGGAACGCTCGGAACGGACGGGTTGGAATTGCTGCAGGCGGCTACTGTCCCAAGCAGCAAGCAAGCAACGACTGGAAAAAACCGACGCATGTCGGACCCACTTTCATATGAAAACGCGTGCCGAATAGGCCGTCACCACCGACACGTCGTGCACACACCATACTGCTGGTGGGCCGGAGGCGCCCGTGGGGAATCGGATCGACTTCGCCGCATACGGGGTGGCGCACAAGGCCGCCCGGGATGCGATCAAGGAACGCGACCACGACCTCGCTGTCGAGCGTGCTGTGGCTGCTGGCTTTGCGCGTCGAATCCGGGTGACAGTGTTCAAGATTGGCCATCTTTCCGCGGACCGACCCTGGGCTCCGGAAGTCCGAGCCCCGAGCAGCTTCTGGATGAATCGGCAACTGGCGCAACAGAGCAGACAAACTCGATCACCCGAACGTCGTTGACGTCCAACTCATGCCAGTCGTTGCTTGCAGTCAGATCACATGCAAGAATTAGTTCGCGCCAAGTCCAGTCCGGAGGACGCTCCCTGGTTAGTTGAATCGCAGTCGCCACACCGGAACCCGTCCCGGAGCTGCCGCCATCGGGAACATCCAGCTGCACGGCGTCGAGCAAGTCGCCTGCCTGCTCGCCGCTGAAGAAACGTGCGACTATGGCCTGCACGGTCGTTTCCCGGGTTTCTGCGCTCGCGGCGAGGCCCTCGTAGACCTCAATCGCCAGCCCACCACGGGGATTAACCTCATTGAGCCACTGCAGAACGCCGCCGTGAGCTCTCGGCACGTCGTCGACATCGGGGAGCTCCCACCAATCGGTATGTGCGAGCGCCACAAATGGGTACTGTGGTGTCGCTGCGCTATTCTCAGGAAGACCGAAATCACCCAACAGGTTTCGCAGTTCATCACGAGCATCCGACCACCGAACCAGCCGAGGAAGACCTCGCCGTGCCCGGCCAATCGCCCACAGCAAAACAAGTGCCTGATGGCGCATTGGCCGATCGCGCGCACCGGCGGTACGTAGCTGGCCAACCAGATCGACCAGATCGATCCCGTTCACAGCAGTGGCCGGCCGAAGCAGGCCCGTTCGACTTCGGCCTGACACCTCGAACCCGAGCGAACGCAGGTGACTCGCAACGGTGTCTTCGCCGCCGCCGAAATCCTTTGGCCGCAGCGGACTCAGGCCTCGCAGATGTCCATGAGCAACACCAGCGATGGCTTTTGAGTCATACAATCGCCCCTCGACGCTGACGAACTATGTTCGCGCTCGCCCGAACCCATACTTGGACAGAAAACTATCCCGCCCCAGCTCATCAATTCACCCATCGCGGCGAGCACGACAGATCTGGTTACGTCCCCAAGTCCTACAGCCCGGACTGTAGCGCGACCTACTGACAGCGAACGTAGTCCCTGCTACCACGGCCGTCCGCTGGTCGCGGCCCAACACTTCGGCTGCGTCGGAACCTGGTAGTGCCTGACCATCCGACAGTCCCCGTCCAGCTGTCATGGCCCAGCTGTCGGCCTCCGCCGGCGAGAAGGTTTCATCGTGCCGGGGATGATGTCTTTGCCGAGATGTTCCATGATCAGGTATTTCAGCTCCGGTCCATCTATGAGTTGCATGCGACGGTGTCGTTCAGCGAAATCCGTGCTGGCCTTGCCGAACCATGATGTCGTCACCAGTACGCCGCGGCTGGCATGCATGTCTTCCATGACGCCAGCCAGCGCTCGAACCGCGTCGATCCCGACGACGCCGCAATACCGCTTGGCCTGAATGACGCACTCGCCACCCATGACCGGGTCGGTATTGATCGCTACGGCGTCAATGCCGTCGTCTTTGGACTCTTGGGTGTTCCACGACTGCATGCCATCGCCTCGAAAAGTTGCCGCACCAGCCGCTCGAACTCGTACGGCGTCATGTCCAACAGCACGGGCCGCGAATCGAGGCTGCTAGCGACGTCCACCGAAGGGCCGAGCTTGTAGCGCGACAGGTCTGGATCGAAGATCGGCCGTACAGGCTCGAGGTCCCAAGGATGCGGTGAAACGATCGCATGCAAATGCCGAAGGCACTCAACCGGATCCAGCTCCGTGAGCACCAGCTCACCGAACTGCTCCCTCGTGGCGGAGACGCTGATCAGGCACTGGTCCTCCGGCTGACCGGTCGCCTTGTTCCTCCCGGCCACCAGACCATTGATGGCGACCTCGTTGACCAGCGACGCGGGCTGGACGGCAAATGCATCGCGCATCGTCAGCAAGACCAGTTGGCCGAGCAGATCGGCGTATCGCTGCCGGAGTTCCTTCACCGGACGCACCGTGCTCACGATTTCATTCCAGCCCGGCTTCGAGAAGTTCCTGTCGCTCATCTCGCTTGTCCAAATTCGTGACCGTCCTTCCCCAGTTCGACGGACCCCGGCTACCGCCGGTTCCAGCGGGCGAAGTTAGTTCCGCCAGTCGCCTCTCCGCCCCGACTTGCTTCCGCCCGCAACCGAACCCGCCGTGCCACGAAATCGGTCCGGCCGACCCGCTTTCCACCCCCGCAACGGCCTCCGGGCATGATCAGAGACTGTTGCGAACTCGCCACAGATCCGGCATGATCTGACCTGCAAGGATTCGAGCCCAATCAGGTTGAGCCACAACAGATCTAACTGGCGATAGAATCAAAGACGTCGAGGTGTCCGGCACCGGCTGGCGGGTCGCCCGGGGGTCCGGTGTGTCGTTCGACGGCCCGGTGATCGAGGGCACTTGGGCACTATTCGCGCCCTGGTCGGCACCGGCTGGATGCCGGACACGACTGGGGCGCTGCTGATCCTGGAAGAGGTGTTCGTGCCCTGGGTCCAGGTCGACGTGGCCCTGACCCACCTGCGTTTGGCTGGGGTGTTCGACCGGATCGCGGGCTTGCTGGTCGTCGTCCCGGTCGACAGTGCCCGCGAGGACGCCCCCGACGAGATGCTTACGACGAGCTGATCCTGCGCTGCGTCGGTGGCAGCTTCCCCGTCGTCACCGGCGCCGAATTCGGGCACACCGCAACCAAGTTCCCTCTGCCGCTGGGCCTCCGCTCGATCTGACCGGTACCCACCCGGTGCTGCGCTACCTCGAGAACCTGGTGACCCCATGAACCCTGAGACCACCGTGATCGACCGGGTGTCGTCCACGTCGACAGCACGCTGCGCCCGCAACGGGTCGACGAGCATCGGCAGCCTGCCTACGCGCGGCTGCTGCACGCGGCTGCTCTATCGGGCCACGGTCGTGTGAGCAGGCATCGCCGCGCCGGGTGCGGTGCCCTCGGCGCGGTGGCGGCGCTCATTGAGACACGGTCTCGATCACGGGCAGCCACGACACGGCATTGTCCTTGAAGGACTGGTGGACACGGGTCAGGGCACTGTGGTCGTCGAGACCCTTATGGATGGGGTTTAGGGCTGTGACCATTGACCATCGGTTGTGCCGAGTTGTGTGGGGACGCCCGCTTCTTATCGGCCCGTGATGCGGGTTATCTGAAGAGCTTGCTCGAGCTGTTCCTTGAGGAGATGGTTGTCCAGCGTAAGCCGTGCGAGGCCGGCGGTGGCCATGCCCATCTGCTCGCGGAGTTCCCGGTTGGCGCGGCGGAGTTTGGCGTTGCGTGCGACCAGTGAATTTGACTGCGCGAGTGATGTGGAGCTTCGCGGCGTCGGTACTGAGCTGCTGTGCAGCTTCCATCCCGACCTCGGTCCCAAGCGTTCCGCCGTACCGGGTTACGAATCGATTCCCAAAGATGGGAATAAGAGGAGGAACCAGACGGTGGCGACGTGACTACAGTGCACTTCGCGGAGGGTGAGCCCCTGGACCATTTCGTGCGGATCAACTGCGGCCGGACAGGTGCGCTCCTGAGCGAAGCCGGCAGGCGGATCAGGCGTGCACTGAGTCATCTTGAGTCCTGACGTCTATCGACGCAGGCAGGCAGACACAAAGAAGCCGACTGACGTGGAGCAGAAGATCACGAACGACAATAAGCAAGGACTCAGCGAGGAGGAACGCGACAGGGGTCCGTCCCGTACACGACCGTCCCTGCCGCCTCTCACCTACGTCCCCCTCGGTGAGCGACCGCTCATACGGTTTCCCCAATTACTGGTCGGTCTCGCCCTTTACGGGTTCAGCCTCTCGGTCATGGTCCGCACCTATCTGGGCGTCAATCCCTGGAGCGTCCTGTACGAGGGGCTGCAACACCACACACCCCTGAGTTTCGGCATGATCAGTGCCCTGCTGGGCGTTCTCGTGCTCCTGCTGTGGATCCCCCTCAAGCAGAAGCCGACATTGGGTACCTTCGCCAACATCATCGTCGTGGGGTTCTCCTCCGACCTGGGTCTCTCGCTCATCCCCCAACACCTCGGGCTCGCAGCCCGGGTTGTCCTGGCCATCGGGTGTGTCGTGCTCAACGGCTTGTCCATCGCCGTCTATGTCGGCGCGCGCTTCGGCCCCGGCCCCCGCGACGGGCTGATGACCGGCACGTCCGCCACGACCGGGCGTTCCATCCGGCTCATCCGCACCTTGATCGAGCTCGCCGTGCTCGCGGTGGGCTGGGTCCTCGGCGGGACCGTGGGTGTCGGCACGGTGCTGTACGCGCTGCTGGTTGGCCCCGTCGCCCAATTCTTCCTGCCCTGGTTCGCCTACCGGAGGACCACCGAACGCGCAGTGGAAGGGGGTCGCTGACCAGCCGCTCCAGGGTCGTGATGCCCGGGCGGCAGGGCATTGCGCTCCAGTAGCCACGCCACCGCGAACAGCGCTTTGGGAGGCGCGTGACCGGGACCTGCGGCACCGGCCAGACTGGCCTACGGGCCAGCCTGAACTGGCTCAGTCCTGTGCGCCGACGATCGGAAGCCACGGGACGGCGTTGGGGCGGAAGCTTAGTCGCTCGGGTATCAGGCCGCCGTGATCGTCGAGGCCATCATCGTGACTCCGACCATCGAGTCGCCCTCATCGAGAGTCGCCACCGTACTGCCACACGTGCCACAGGAGCCTCGCCGAGTCGTCGGGAACGTGTAGTACCAGACAGGCTCGCCGCCAGGTCCGTTCCACTCGAATCCTTCCAGCGGGAAAGAAACCCACGCCATCACCGGCGCACCCGAAAGTCGCTGGCAATGTGGACAACTACAGGTGCGGCCAGTCGGCCTCCGCTTCGGCGCGGAAGCGGAGAAGTCACAGACAGCCACCCTCATACATCATTTTTCCCTCTCGCTTGAAACACATTGTCACTGTGGTGAATTGACGTCTACGTGCTGAATTTGCCGGGCGTTGACCCCGCCAGCGTAGAGCACCTGCGCGGGCCGGGCGGGGACTTCGAGTGCGCGCCGCGGCCCGCTGCCCCGGCGGCAGGTTGCGGTACCAATGACGTGTGTTCTCGCGCGAAATTGATCTGTTGTTCATCCGGCCCCGTACGTGAAATCATTCCTGGTCACAGATACTGGGTGGCTGAGGAGTCGAACAAAAGGTCCGTCGATGTTTATGGTGCGCGGGTCGTGGGTTTGGGCGAGCACGGTGCCCTCGGTTCACTGCACTGACGCTGGTGTCCTGATGGCATGGAGGGATAACTCAGTGGGCGGAATCGCTCCGTCGGAACGCGATCCGGTCGTCATCGGGTTCTGGGGAACCACCGCCGGCAGCGAAAGACATCCGCCGCGACCGTGCCGACGAGATCCTCGGCACACCCCGTACCGACGCGGATGATCGCTGAATCGCGCATGGCCTCGCCCCTCCTGCAGCGCCACGCGCGTCGTAACTTGATGTCATCACAACTACTGGCACCGCGCACCGGACCACACGCGGTAACCCCGCGACCTAGGCTTTCATGATCATCGTCCTGCCCGGCTACCGACTCGCTGTCGCAGTGCACGGCGCGACTTCGCAATCTGGTGTGCAGCCGTCGGCTACACCGCACTGCCCGCCGACCTTCGACGATCCCGCCGCAGGTGGAGTATCGGCTCACCGAGACCGGACACAGTCTGGCCGCGGCGATCGGCGCGCTCGCCGACTGGTCGCGAGATCACAAGGACGTCATCGCCTCGGCCCGGCAATGCTGGGATGTCGAACACGGCGTCGACGGAACCGAATGACCGCGATAGTTGTCGCGGGGCGGTTGAATAGACAGAGATACCCGTCCGATAGGGAGGTTCCGATGACTGTTTCCGCCCGTGCACTGCTCGACGGTATCCAGGCGGAGCTGGGCCCGCACGACGACGACAACCGCTTGATCCCGCTGATCACGGCGGGTAAGGCGCCGCTGGCGGTCTTCGCGGCGATCGCGGCGGAGGAGCAGCTCATCACCAGCAGCGACTGGCGCAGCTTCCACGCCATGGCGGCGCGGGCGGACGAACCGCACACCAGTGTCTTCTTCAGCGGGCTCCCACCGGGCGAGCAGCAGGCGAACGGCATGCTGGACGCGCTGGTGGCGGCGGTGGGACCCGACCAGGGCATGGAGCTGCCGAGGGCCGGCTGCCAGGCGTATCCGGCCTACGTCGCCTGGTTGGCGATGCACGCCGAACCCTCCGCCGCCGCAGCGGGTATCTACTCGAATTTCACCGCATGGAGCCGCTACTGCAAGGCCGTAGCCGAGGCGATGCGCACCCACTACGACTTCGACGACCCCGCGTGCGCGTTCTTCGACTTCTTCGCTGCCGAGGTCTCCGAGATCGAGCAGCGGGCCCTCGCCGCCATACAAGCCGGACTCGACACCGGGCGGCTGAAGCCGGGCGAGGCGCATTTATACGCGAGGCTGTTCCAGAATTACGAGCTCATGTTCTGGAACACCCTCGCCGACGAGTTCTCGGTGTAGCCTAACGCCGCTCGGTAAGCTGCTGAGTTCCCGTGATACGCAGCAGTTCCAGCGCCGAAGTCGCCGGGAACCCACTGGCACGCCGTCTATGAGCACGCGGCTGGGAACGGAAGGTCATCAGCTCCCCAGTACGCGAGCTGTCCGCCGATGGGTTCGACGAAGTGATCGGCGCGTGGATGTGGCTGCGTACGAGCATGATCGGTGGGCGGCGGGTCATCGCGTTCGACGGCAAAACCGTGCGCGGAGCCCGCGACGCCGCCGGGAACCTGACGCATCTGCTGGCTGGATTGTGCCAGCGCACCGGCATGGTGCTTGTCGATGTTCGAAGTTGTCTGCACTGATGTTCGGAGTGCTCTGCACTGCGCATTCAGGGGCCTGCCGAACAGCGACAGTGGGCGGCAGAACCGAGTGGGCGAGGTGATTCGAGAACGCGGGCACGCCATCAGAAGGGTTAAACGCGGGTTAAACTAGTCAATTCGGGCAGTTGCGGTGCGTGCAGCCCGGCGGGCCATCGAGTCGGCAGCGCCGGACGTTTTTCTCGGCTTGGTTTGTGGTCGTTCGTGATGTCGGTCGATGTGGATACGCTGCGGGTATGGCCCTGTCGATGGAGTGCAGCGACGTCCGGTGGGCGCTGGCCGCCGCGCTCGATGTCGATCTCGACGTCGCCGACGACTACCCGATTGCGGACTATCTGTCCGAACCCGATGACGATGATCCGACGTATGACTGGCGGCCGTCGGTGATGGCGTTCGATATGAGCGGCGTCCCGGGACAAAACCGATGTCGCCTGGATCGCGTGGCCCGGCTGATTCCACACCGTCCACAACACCGCGGCGAGGTCTGCGCGCGGCCGGCAGATGTTCGATCCGCACGGGTGTGGAAGGCTCTGCCAGTCCCGGCCCGTGGCTGCGACCCGGGCCCTGCACGTGCGCGTTCTGACGTTGTACCAGCAGAGGCAGACCCCAGCCGAGATCGCGACGACCGTCGCCTGCTCGGTCGATGAGATAGAGCGGATCATCATGTTCCACCGGTGAAAACCGGCTGGTTCGGTGTGGCCGGGATCTGGTGCAGGCAGTCCAGAGTGAGATGTCAGTAGAATTCGTCACCGGATGTCAGTTCCGACTTGCCTGTTCGGGGATGCAAGGCGAAGTTCAGAGATGCGTTACAAAGAGGGCAGACTGCAGTAGCTGCAGGAAGCCAGGGATGCCCGCGACCAGTCCCTGGGATTGCGGGCATCCTGCCGTAAATGTGCTTGGCGGCGATCAGCGGCAGTGCGAAGGCTCCGAATACCAGACGTTCCACCCCGGATCAGAGGCGCCTCCCCAGATGATGCAGACACCCGGAGCGGTCACCTTCACCGGGCCAGCGTAGTTAGTGTATTCGCCCTCGTCATTGATGTTGCTGTAAATTCCGTCTACGTCTTTCGCGATGGAAGCCAACATCATGGTTTTGGTTCCGGGGTTGTTCTTCGTCGTGACTACGCAGTCGGTGGTGCCGTTGTAGAGCAGGTGGATACGTGCGCCGGGGATGTCGTGGTGATCGATTTCGTGGTAGTTGCTGCCGCATGCCTCGGCCGGGGTCGCTACCGCATTCGCCGGGCCGGCCACAGCTATTGAGCCAGCGACGACCGCCGACGCGGCGAAGGCCAGCCTGACTGCCTGGGTGAGTGTGCGCATCTACTCCACATTCGTTCTGTGCCCGCTGGTGCGGACAAAAGCTAGAAAATATGAGATAGATATCGTACGAGTCACATTCAACCGATCGCGTCGATCGCCTCCCCAGTGGTGGTTGGTTGTGGCACCCCGACAGGGGCGAGGCGCATCCATGAGCCCGTCCCGGCGCAGGCGGGCGTGTGATGTTGGGGCACATCCGAACACCCGCTCATGATCATCATGTAGTCGCGTTGTGCAGTCGATCCCGGTAGATCCGGTATGCCTTGCGGTCGGCGGCCGACGCGCTCTCACCGACTGTTTCGGCAGCAGCCAGTAGCGTCCGGTGGACGTGCGGCGGCGCGGTGACGTGCAGGCTGTAGCCCTGTCCGCGTCGTATCTCCCGGCTCTGTTGCAGAGCGCGGCGCTCGGTTTCGCCGAGGTCGGCGGTATGGCCGGTCAGGTGGCGGGCGATCTTGCCCGGGATCTCGATCCGGATCGGGCCCGGTTCGTCCATGCGGGCGGGTGCGGGTTGTTCGGGGCGGCCGGGCAGAAGGTCGGCGAGGGCGGTGCGGATCGCAACTCGGCTCACCTGGTGCCGGCGGGCCAGAGCAGCGATTGTCGCCCCTTCGCGGAATTCCTGGCGTACCTGGTCCAACGCCCCGTTCGTGGCGACCTGTGGGCGGCGTCCGGATCGGGCGCCTTGTGCCCAGGCGGCGGCCAGGCCCTCGCGGGTGAGTTCGTTTTGCAGGTCGCGCTGGAATTGGCCGACCGAGATCAGCACGTTGACCAGCATGGTGGTGGTCGCGTCGGCCGCGGCAAGATCGGTGATGCCCGATAGCGCCCCGGACAGGACCCGCAGCTTCACCCCGTGCAGCCGGCACCAGTCGCGCACGGTGAGGATGTCGGCGAGGTCGCGGCACAGCCGGTACAGCTCGGACACGGTGAGCTGGTCACCGGGGCGCGCATATCCGGCCAGCCGACGGAACCCGTCGCGTTCGAGTGCGGGGATCTTCGATGAGGTGGCCGGGTCGGCGAACAATTGCACACCGTCTGCGCCGTCGACGAGACCGGCCTCGCCGATCAGGTGGGTCTGGCGTGCGGTGCTTTGCTCGTCGGTGGACACCCGTGTGTAGACGAGTTCGGCCATCGCAGCGCCCTTTCACCTCGACCCGATTAGCTTCCATTCACCGTTCTATCTGTCGTCAAACCCTGTCGTCAATCGGGAACGGACCGCATTGGATCGATTGCGCCGTTTCCGCATGATCCGGACGGCGCGGAAGCCGCACTGACTACATGTCTTCAAAGGGTCATTTGACGACATCAACGGATCCGTTTCGGCGGTCGGGTGCGCGCTCGCGAGCCTGGACCGACAGGCCATGTCGGTCGCCGATCCACTGGGGGAGGTCGTCCAGGCGCATGCCCATCTTGCGGATCACCGCGAAGACGTCGTCGTCGCACATCGGGCACAGCCGTGTGGCGTACTCGGTCGTCGTGGGCAGGAAGTCGGTGGAGATGCCGAGGATGACGAGAAAGTCGCGTTCGCGCTCGAAGTGCTCCAGTGTCCGGACCGACAGGGTCGCCAGCGCGAGCAACTGCTGCGCGGTCGCCGGATCTACGCGGGCGCGGTCGATCGCCGCGGTCACCTCGGTGATCGCGGTCCTCCAGGCGGTCACCAGCGGTGTCGGTCTGTCGCCCTCGTACACCGGGGTGTGCGGCGGGGTCACCAGCGCCGAGGCGAACTCGCCGTCGGCGGTGATCCGCCGCGCCGCGACGAGGTCGAGCGCGACCGCCGCCGCGTGGCGCATCGCTTCCTGCGTCGGCGGGTCCATCAGTTCGTAGGGTTTCCAGGCGCTCAGCCCGCCGCGCGGCCCGCGGCCGGTGCTCTGCCAGATCAGTTCGAGGCGCGCCTTCGTACGCTGGCGGCGACCGAGCAGGCTGACCTCGTCCAGCAAGCTCCGCAACAACCGCAGCCACACGGCCACGTGGATCGGGCGGCCGGGCAGGCGAACCTGGCCGGTGGCCAGGCCCTCGTAGGTGAGACGGTCCAGCCTTGCCAGCGGTTCGGGAACCGGGATCGGTTGTAGGCGTTCGTGTTCGGGAAGAAGAAGCTTCCACCTATCGCGGTTGTCGATGAGGCGGCATCCGTGCTCGGCACACCCGGTCACCAGCGGCAGTTTCCACGCCAGCGCCTGGGGCCGCGCGGGGTCGGTGGCGCAGACTGGGCAGTGCCGCTGCCGGTATGCGGGACCCGGCATCCAGGGCCCGCGCCAGCGCCGCTCGGTCACATGGTTGCGGCCGGCCTCGCCGGGGCGCAGCAGCACCGAGTTCTGCCGCACGTAGGTGTCGAACACTTCCTGCGCTTCGAAATCGCGCACGCCGGCTTTGTCGAGCAACCACGGCGTCCACCCGCCCAACGTCATTGTCTTCAGGTGTCCGGGATCGACTCCGGTCCGCTCGACCAGCGCTTTCGCCAACGGTTCGGGGACCTCCCACCGGTCGTCCTCGATGAGGTGCGGGGATAGTTCGGGCACGAGGGCGGCGAGCAGTCGTTTGACCGGCATTCGGTAGATCCCGGCCAGTCGCCCCAGCCAGGATGACAGCGACTCCAGGGGGTCCGGTTGCGGATGCAGCGGCCATCGCGTGGATGGCGCGGTCACGCCAGTTCGCGTTCGAACATCCGACGGCGTTCGGTCGGCCCTGCATAGGACGCCATCACCAGCGTGCTCTGGTTGATCGCCTCCTGGCCGGACTCGATGGCCGCGATCGCGGCATCGGTCAGCAGCGCGGTCAGCTCGCCGATGGTGCCCTCGCTGCGAGTCAGCAGATAGGTGGCCATTTCCGCGGTCCCGATCGCCGAGGGCCGGCGCAGCGGGAACGCGGCGGCGAAGCTGGCCAGCAACGCACACCCCTGAGCGTCGGGCTGCCACCGAGGAAGCAGGAACGGGGCGAACCGGTTCTCCAGTTGCGGGTCCGACCGGATCGCCAGATAGGCGTCGTTGGTGCCGACCCCGACCAGCGGAATCCGCAGCTCGTTGCCGAGGAACCGCAACAGGTTCAGAAACTCCCGCCGGACCGCGCTGTTGCGGCCGCCGAGGATGTTGTGCAGCTCATCGATCACCAGCACACGGACACCGGTAGCCCGCAGCAGGCTCAGCACCAGCTGCTCGAGGTCGGCCAACCGTGGCGCGCGGGCCCGCATCGGCGCGCCCAGGGCGGCCAGTAGCGCGGTGTAGAACCGGGTCACCGACGGCTCGGAGGGCATCTGCACCGTCAGCACCGGGATCTGTTCACGATCCGAATGTGACACCGGCGGATGAGTCCGGCAAAACTTCTCGATGATCATCGACTTGCCGTTGTTCGTCAGGCCGACGATCAGCAGATTCGGCATCCGCTGCTTACTGGGCGTGTCCAGCAGCGTTTCTAACCTGGTCAGGGCTTCGGTGGCGCGGGTGTAGCCGATCCACCGGTCCCCACGCACATACCGCAACCGCTCCTCGCCCGGCAGCATAGCGATCGGCTGCGCCGACGGGTGCAGATGCGACAGGTCCGGTTCACCGTTCACCATTGCTCGATCACCTCGAACGGCTTCACGGGTCCGGGCGCTGTGTCGGCGGGTGGTTGCGGCGCAACCAGAGACGGTCCCTGGCGCGGCGGGGTGTTGTTGCGGCGGCGCTGCCCGTCGCGGCGGGCCTTGCGGCTGGCCGAGGTCGCGGCGTCGGTGATGTGCCGCATCTGCTCGACCATCGCGAACAGCGCGTTCTCGTCGATCTCGCCGCGGCCCTGCTCCCGCAGCCGCGCCACCGCCGCGGTCTGCTCCCACACACTGATCGCAGGCCGTGACCACGTCCGATACGGCACCTCCAGATATTCGCCGGTGTCGGGATGCAGGGCCCAGATGCGGGAGATGTCGCGCGGATCGCGGCGTAAGACGAACTTGCCCAGTGGTTCCCGGCGCGCGATCAGCGGTTTCAGCGCGTCGCAATAGTATTGGACGTGGTCGAGCCGAAATCCGCTGCGGGTCAGAGATCTCCGGATCACCGGTAGGAAATCGACCAAGAACGCGGTCGCGTTGGTCACGGTCTTCGGGGTTCCCTGCTCAGCTGCCTTGTCCGTCCACACCCCGCCCGGGGGCCGACCGCCCAGCCCGTCGTGCGGTTCACCGTGATAGCAGGCCACCGCCAGGGCCATCCACCGCTGCAGTTCGGTCAGGGTGAGCACGGCTTTCGCGTCACTGTCGTAGCCGCCGCGCTCCCCTGGGTTGGAGAACGTGGTGCCCGGCAGCTCATGGGTCAGCCGCATCATGGTGCCGACCAGGCGTTCGATGATGCCGCCGTAGTGCGGTGCGCCCGGCGGCCGGTAGTCGATGTCGATGCCGTGCTGCTCACAGCCGCGGCGCAGGGCTTCGCTCTTGAACTCGCTGGCGTTGTCGACATACAACTTGGCCGGTTTGCCGCTCATCGGCCACACCGCATCCAGCCCCAGGCGTTCGAGCCAGGCCCGTTTGTCGATCGCCATATGCGCCAGGCACAGCCCGACCGACGCCGCTGACGGCGCTTCGAGGGTGATCACCAGCCCAGGAACGCATTTCGACGCCTCGTCGATCGCCGCGGTCACATACGGCCGGCCGATCGGCAACCGGTGCAGCTCATCGACCACGATCACATCCGCCGGAGTGTGATCGATCTGCACACGCTCCAACAGACCCTCCACCGGCGGCGTGGAACCACCCGCCGCGCGGCGTGAGCGGGCCGCGTCGGAGCCCTCCCGCACGGTGATCGCCTTCACCTGGTCCAACCGGCCGATCCGCCGCACCACCGCCGACCGCGACGGCGGCCGCAGGCCCTTGGCCCGGCATTCATGGGTGATCTCGCGGCAGATAACCGCCACCGAACGACGCTGCCGCGTCAGATACCTCGCCCGCAGCACCTTCCGCACTATCGCTTCCACCTCATCGCCCAGCCGCTCACCACCACGACCACCACTCGACCTACCGGGCAGCAGATCCGAGGCTAGACCGTCCCCCGCCCGCCACCGCTTCACCAGCGCATACACCTGCCGGCGTTTCAACCCCAGCTCCGCACCGGCTTCACCGGCAGCCGCTGCGCTCACCCGATCGTGGCGCGCGAGACGACCGATCACCTCCGCCCGGCGCACTGCAGACTGCCAACGCGACTCATCCGCGGTGACCACACCGCGATCCACAGCCGTGGCCGTATTCTCGGACATACCGCAGCTCTCTCGTGCACACGAGTTCGAACGAAAAGCACGGTAGTGCAGACGAGTTCGCGACACGCCGATGTCCGAAGTCCACTGCAAACAGAACCGAACCCCAGGACAACAGTGCAGAGGAGTTCGAACATTGA